>CAVXPU010000001.1:0-14788 GCA_963763855.1 Pyrinomonadaceae bacterium
TATTCAAAATTGACCACTTTTCTGGTAAAATTGTGTGTCTTTTTAAACTGACTTTACGCAAAAACGACATTACGATATTTATAATAAAGTTGAAATGGAGTTGGCTAAAATTTCAATAAAATTTGGATAATAACAAATGTGAAAACAAAGACCTTACAATTTGGAAAAGACAATGAATTTGAACTCAATATTGATGGAGATTCAACAAAGTTATGGGTAAAAAAGAATGCGAGAAAGTTTGAAGTAAGATTTGAGTCCCCTGAACGTTGCTATAAAATTTTATGTCTTTTAATCCAAAATCCCAACCAGCTTTTTTCTGGAGAAGATTTGAAACAAAGGCTTACAGACGAAAATGCTTCTCAAACAGCTAGTAAAATTCGTAAGGCACTTTATGAAAATGGCTCTTTAGAAAAACCAAAATATAATAAAGATTGTCATTATATAAAATCTTCCCGCAGGGGGTTTTGGTGGGGAGGTTTGGAAATAACTGAGATTAATCCTATTGAAGAAACTTTAATTAAAGATATTGCCTCAAATTCAACAAATCAAACTGACGAAATTGATAACTCTAGACCTAAATATGTCGGTTACGATTTTGGTCCTGAATATGATGAGTATATGAAAGATATTCACCTACATCTTGACCGAATAAACGATGCCGAAAAAGACCCAAATTGGAAAAATTCAATTTGGAAAGTAGCACTTGCAAGCATTTTGTTAAAACGTGAAAAAAGAATCAATAATGAGACCGGAAAAGAAGAATCAATAATTATTGTTGATGTTAAAATTCCTGATAACCCTTATGTTGCTTACAATGTTTCTACAAGGAATTATATAGAAGGTCATGGGAAAGATTCTAAGGCTTCGCATCCTGCCCGTGAAGAAATTCAGAAATTTATGGATGGAGAAATCAATGAAGTCTTGAACTTTCCGGCAAGGTTCAGTCAAGGTGGTAGTTTAACGGTTCTTTGGTTACCGAAAGGAGATATTTACCAAAAATTCCCTGATGATGAATCAAAGTATAAATTACCCAGCCTCGAAGATTATGGAGACTTTGAACCGTTTGTTTTAGTCGCTAGAAAGGGAGTTACAGAAACTATCCATGGTAAGTATCTTCGTGCTTCAAGCGGACTCGCAGAATATCCCGAAACTGATTGGACTGAGCCAAGATTGGTAATTGTTACCGAATGCTTTCAAAAGTTGAAAATTAGTGACATTGACAATGATAAAGTCCGATATATTCCTACGTCTATAAAAGGATTTGATCTTTCTGAACGAGACGTTGAGGCGAGAATAGATGAGACAATATTAATAAAACTTAAATATCTCAGAGAAGAGGAAGCTAACTTAGAAGAAGACCAAGATCATTGCGGGGCTTGGTATGAATCTCTAGGAAGTGATGAGATTTCTATTTCGTATGGCGGTAAAGGGCATGGTCCAATCAATGGTTGTATAGCATTAGATTCAAAATACGGTGCCGTTGATTTAATGGGTTCCATAAATCTTAGGATAATGAAACCATTATCCAAGTTAAAAACTTATGATGACGAAAATAAGGTAAAAAAAATTAAAAGGCAATCCGTTTTTGTTTTTACAATAGATGAGTTTGCCAATCTCTTCCGAGGTAAAAAGGCAACTATGAATGCTTACGGATACGAGGAACGCAAGTGGCGTGAAGGAGACAGAGGAACAATTTTGCCTGTCGCCCCGATTAACCCTCCGCTTTTTTGGTCAGGACTTGCATTACTAAAAAAGTTCGGAATAACACTTTCAGAAAAAGATTTGAAAAAAGCAAAAGCGGCTTTCAGGGAAAATCTGGAAGATAGAGATAGTAAACTAAGAATAATTTTTGATTAAAAAAATAAATGTTATGAAAGTTGATTTAATAGTTGCCGACATCGAAGGTTGCATAACCCCGCCAAATCGCGGAATGATGAATCCGTCAGACTTCTTGCTAATTGTTGATTACTGCCAAAAAGCGATGTCGGATAAATCTCTTCCGCCGCTTGTTTTCTGCACGGGTCGGCAAATTCCTTACGTTGAATGCGTGGCTCAATTGACTAATGCTTTCTTTCCTAATTTTCCGTCAGTTGCCGAAAATGGAGCTTTTCTTTACGATGTTGCCCGAAACAAGGTTTTTCTCAATCCTGCTGTAACTGATGAATCTAAAGATTTTTTGCACGATGTTCGGAAAGAAACGGAAAAGATTTTGGATAAATTCGGTGCGGCGAAAGAATATGGGAAAGATGTTTGTATTAGCCTCAATCCGCCTGTAAAAATGCCGATTGCAGAGTTTTTTGAGAAAGTCAGGTATGGTCTTTCAAATTATTCAAACGTTATCAACATTACCCATTCAGCGAGTGCGGTTGACATTACGCCGATTGGAATTGATAAAGCATCAGGCGTGAGATTTCTGTCAGAAAAGACAAATATTCCGCTTGAGAACATGCTTGCAATCGGTGACACACGGGGCGATTTGCCGATATTGAATATTGTCGGAATACCGACAGGACCTGCTAATGCGTCGAAAGATGTCCGCGAAGTTGCTAAATATATAGCCGATTCGGAAAGCGTAATAGGAGTTGCAGAAATTCTCAAACACTTCACATCTTGGAAATAAATTTGTATCCTTTTTGATATGGCAATTGTAAATATCCCCGATAAAAATTTATCGCTAAAAGAGGTTGGCGAAATCACGAAGTATCTGGCAACTATCGGTATTGACTACGAACGCTGGGACGCGGATTCGGCGAGGGTTACGCCGGATGCTACCGAAGCAGAGATTTTGGATGCCTATTCACCCGAAATTGAAAAGTTAAAGCAACAAGGCGGTTATGTAACGGCAGATGTTATCAACATTGTTCCGACCACGCCAAATCTTGATGCGATGCTAAACAAATTCAACCGCGAACATTGGCATGATGAAGATGAAGTTCGTTTTATCGTTAAAGGGCACGGACTTTTTCACATCGCTCCGAAAAATTCAGACGTAGTTTCAATCGAAATGGAAGCGGGCGACCTTATTCGGGTGCCGCGTGGAACTCTGCATTGGTTTAATCTTTGCGGCGATAAAACCGTTCGTGCAATTCGTCTTTTCGAAGATATGTCCGGCTGGACACCGCATTATACCGAAAGCAATGTTGACGCAAATTATCAACCGCTATGCTTTGGTGTAAATTATATTCCTACAATTATTTAATGGAATCTCTATTGATTAGCCCAACTAAAAGATTTGTATTTATCCCGGATTACACTTTAGAAAAAAACGACATGTGTAAATAGCCTTCTGAAACATGGACTCAAAACACCCGTTTCACAATTAGCCACTAACGATTTACAATTAGCCAGTTATGTTAGATTTACAATACGTTAGAGAAAACCTTGAAACAGTCAGAACAGCCCTGAACAACCGAAATTTCCAGACTGAATTGTTGGATAAATTCGCCGAATTAGACGTTGAACGCCGTCGTGTGATTGGCGAATCCGATAAACTTAATCAAATTCGAAATTCCTCAAGTAAAGAAATCGGAGCATTGATGCAAGCCGGAAAACGCGAGGAAGCCGAAGCGAAAAAGGCGGAAGTTGCAGGAGTTAAAGACAAACAAGCCGAGCTTGATAAACAACGCGATGAAGCGGAAGCACAAATGCGTGACCTTTTGGCAAATCTGCCGAATATTCCGCACGAATCTGTTCCGGTCGGCAAAGATGAATCTGCAAACGTTGAAATCCGCAAATGGGGCGATCCGAAAACGTTTGATTTTGAGGTGAAGGATCACGTTGATTTAGGCGAAAATTTGGGCATTTTAGATCAGGAACGTGCTGTAAAAATAACGGGTTCACGCTTTGCGATTCTTAACGGTGCAGGTGCGAGATTGAGCCGTGCTTTAATTAATTTTATGCTTGACGTTCACACGAGTGAACATGGCTACACAGAAACTTTGCCGCCTTTTTTGGTCAATCAAAAAGCTTTGTTTGGAACGGGGCAGCTTCCAAAATTCTCGGAAGATTTGTTTCATTTAACCGACAGTCGCGGTTTTGCATTAATCCCAACCGCTGAAGTTCCCGTGACGAACTATCACGCCGAAGAGATGTTGGATGCAAAAGACTTGCCGAAATATTATACTGCTTACACACCTTGTTTTCGCTCAGAAGCGGGCAGCTACGGACGTGACACGCGTGGGCTGATTCGCCAGCATCAGTTTGAAAAGGTCGAGCTAGTAAAAGTTTGCTTGCCTGAAGATTCTGCCGAAGAACATGAAAAACTGACTGCGAATGCTGAAACTATTTTGCAAAAATTGGGTTTGCCGTATCGAACCGTCGTTCTTTCAACCGGTGATATGGGGTTTGGTGCGACGAAAACTTACGACATCGAAGTTTGGCTGCCGAGCCAGAAAACTTATCGCGAAATTTCAAGCTGCAGCAACTGTGGAGACTTTCAAGCGAGAAGAATGAATATGCGATTTAAGCGTGCAGGAAACGCAAAAACCGAATTTCCGCATACGCTTAACGGATCCGGCTTAGCTGTTGGGCGAACTTGGATTGCTATTCTTGAAAATTATCAGCAAACCGATGGAAGCATTTTGATTCCTGAAGTTTTGCAATCTTACATGAATGGTTTGGAGAAGATTGGATAGGAAATCTTGCCTACGAAATATACGAAAAGTACGAAAAGGAATTTAGCAAAAAGTAATTTTAATTTCGTTTATTTTGTGTGTTTCGTAGGCAAAAATCCTAAACTAATTATGATTTCAAACCTTTTACTCATATTTTGCGTTTAATCTTTTGAGCTTTTCTTAAAACATTCTAAGTCATCATTTTTTGTGAAATATTTAATATATCTTTTAGCTTTTCTAGCATTTTTCAGCTCGATTATTGCCCAAGACACTTCAACGAAAATCATTGTGCCGCCTGAAAAGAGCGTCCCGATTACGCTTCCAAAATTTGAATCCGAACCCGTTATTGACGGGAAATTGGATGATGAACTTTGGAAAAAAGCCGCTGTTTTCAAAGACTTTATCCAAATCCAGCCGGGCGATAATATTGCTCCTTCCAGACAAACGATTGGCTATGTTGGCTACGATGAAAAGAATCTTTACGTTGGGATTCACGCTTTTGATGAGCCTGATAAGATTCGTGCAACGGTTGCGAAACGTGACGATATTTTTGCTGATGATCGGGTTCGTTTTACCTTAGACACTTTTAACGACCAACGCCGTGCTTACGTTTTCTTTTTTAATCCTTTTGGTATTCAGGCAGATTCGGTTTTAGTTGATGGTTCACAGCAAGGTCCTGATTTTAGCGTTGACGTGGTGATGGAATCGAAAGGCGTTTTGCTGGAAGATGGCTATTCGGTTGAGGTTAAAGTTCCTTTCAAGTCTTTGCGTTACAGTGCCGGAAAAGGAAAGTTTTGGGGCTTTAATATGGGGCGGAATATCCCGCGGTTTAATGATGAAAATAGTTCGTGGATGCCGATTGCCCGTGATGTTTCGTCGTTGCGGCAGATTGGTAAAATCACCGGATTGAATGAAATCAGAACGGACCGCACGATTGAAATTGTTCCAAGCATTACGCTTAGCGAAACGGGCGAACGGATTGCAGATTTAAGACAGCCGATTGGTTCACGGATTTTGAATCGTCCGATAAAGCAAGACATCGGCGTTTCCGTTAAATTTCAAATCACGCCGAATGTTACCTTGGATGCGGCAGTTAATCCAGATTTTGCTGAGGTCGAAGCCGATGCACCGGTCGTTCGTGCGAATGAGCGATTCCCTATTTTCTTTCCCGAAAAACGCCCGTTTTTTCTCGAAGGAATTGATTATTTCCGCACGCCTTTGCAGGTTGTCAATACACGAAACATCGCCGATCCTGATGTCGCCGTAAAATTAACGGGCAAAACAGGCAAAAATACTTTCGGATTGTTTACCGCAGTTGACCGTTTTCCCGATACTAATACTAAAGCCTACATCGGCGTTTTGCGGCTCAAACGCGATTTTGGGGTTCAGTCAAATATTGGTTTGATTGCCACGACTTATCATTTTGGTTCGCAGAAACATAACAATTTATTCGGCGTTGACGCAAAATTTCAGATCAATCCGCAAACAGTTTTTAGCTTTCAGACAGTTGGAACAAATTCACGCCGCAATTTTTATAACCCGAATATTGACAACGACGAATATCGAACCGGAAACGGTGCAGCATATACCGTAACTTGGGATTACACAGGTAAAAATCGCGGATATTTGATCAGTGCCAGCGGAAGAAGCAAAGATTATCGGGCTGATGTAGGATTTACGCGGCAAACAAATAGTCATTCGGTTTTTGGCGGCTGGAGGCTCGGAACTGAACCGAATCCAAGTAAAAAACTCATCGGTTTAACTACCCGAGGATTTTCAAATTTTAGCTTTGATGGACAAGGACGCATACAGGAATTAGGCACGAGTTTTAATACGCAATGGAATTTTCAGAATGAATTTAGTTTTAATACGGGAACGGATTTTGAACACAGCCGAATCTATGAAGACGAATTCGGAGCAAAACGCAACGCTTTTCAGCAGGGAATTTTCTTTGGCGAAGATTTTCGCAAGGCTAATCAATTTACGGTAGATGCAGAATTTGAAAAGAATTTCGGGAAGAAAATCAGCGTTGGAGCAGGTTTTGGAATCACTACTAATGCGTTTGATTTTGATTTCGGAGCCAGTGAGCGTTATCCGAGGGTTTCGCCCGCCGCTTTTCTGGGAAGTTCAAAATTAGACCCAGGGAAAGGCTTGAATTTTAGTTATGGGTTTGGCGTCGATTTACAGCCAACTGATCCGTGGAGCATTGAGTTAAGGTACGAACGCGAAAAATTACGCCGCAATGATAATAAGCTAACCGCTTTCGATTCAAATATTTATTCCTTTAAATCAACGTATCAATTCACCCGATTTATTTTTACAAGGATCCGTATGGATTACGAAACGGTTGACGGAACGATTAATTCTCAATTGCTTTTTGGTTGGAATCCGAGTCCGGGAACGGCGTTTTACGTTGGCTACAATGATAATTCCAATTATCGTGCGTTTAATGATTTTCGTAATCGTTTTGATGAAGGCTTGCGGCAAGACGGACGCAGATTTTTTATTCGAATGTCTTATTTATTTAGAAGAAGCATTTAGTTTATTCATTTCATAATGGAAAAAGCCGGTCTCAATTAATTGAAGTCCGGCTTTTTTATTTCGAATCGAATTCGATCTAATTAGAATCTCTCAAATTTCAAGATCGAACGTAATTCGTGATTCGAAATCTTCACGTCATCGCGTCCCCATCCACGCATTTTTCTGGTGTTGTATCCATCTTCAAAACCTTCTTGGAAGCCTTTTTGAAAGTAGGATTGCAGCAATTTGGAATCTACTTGATTCTGATAACCAAAGCCGCCGACGTTTCGAGAATAATCGTTTTGATAGCCGATTTGGCTGTAAATATTGCCTCTTCGTTTATTTCTGCGGTTTGTTTGCCCAGCTTGAAAACCTTTTTCATAGCCGCTCATTACAGCTTCTTTAAGTGTTTCCAATCCGCGTTGGTCCGTAATGAAAACCTTGCCGTTTTGATAAACTTTGAAGCGGACATTTCTTTCCCAATCGTTTCTGTCACGACCATTTTGATTTCGCATTTGCTCCATACGAATTTGCTCTGAGCGTGGTTGTTCTGCACGAATTTGCTCATCACGTTGGCGTTGTTTTTCTATTTCAATTCTTTGTTGGTCATTTCTTTGATTAGAGACGGGCGGAAAATTATTTCCTCGATCTCTCGATTGGGCGTTGATTTCAACTGTTCCCAATAATGCTGCCAAGCCAATTGCCGATGCTGCCAAAGTTGTTTTAACGGTATTGAATTTCATTGTTTTTCTCCTAAACTATTCCTTAGAATATCTTTCATTTCCGCAACTCAGTTGAATTTCAAGAAATGTAAAGTTTTGTAAAGTGCTGTAAGATAATGACTTACGGCTCTCACGGAAATGTACCAAGCAAGAGGTGTGCCAAAGCCATAAACATTGGAGTTTAGTGTGATTTTGGATTTAGAGAAGATTTGAATCGCACTGAAAAGTATATGGAATACCAATAAGGTATATCAGCAGCTGCGATGGGTTTGCTTGCGAGTCGGCTCGAAATTATATGTTAGAAATTGCTTTTGTAGCTTGTGCGGAAATCGCCATGTTATTTTTTTTAATAAGCCAGCGTCCTAACAGAAAAATCCCTCCTGTGAAAAGCATTACGCTAATGCAAGTGCCTTGCTCGCTAGGGTTCTTTTTGTCATTTGTAGGCGTAGGGAGAGGTGGTATATCTGCAAAAATAGCTAAACTAAAAGTTAAAACCAGTGCCAAACTTATTAACATTTTCATAATTTTCACCCTTGAATTATGATGAATTGTAAACGTATTTTTGCAAAAAATAAGGAAATGCCGAAAAGACATTTCCTCATTCTTCAACTATTTAGAAGCTCGGTTTACTTAATGTCCAAATCAAAAGGCAACATCATAATCGTTTCTCCGCGATTCAATTGTTCATAAATCGATGCGAGACGATATGCCTTCTGCAGTTCCTTCGGCAATGCCTGAATCAAAACTTCTTTTTGCTGTTTAGCTTTTGCTTCGGTAGTGCCGCTGTCGAAAATAGTTTCAAAAAACGGACGCGGAGCCGGAAAAACTACTCGCCGGACATCTTTGTCAGCAGGCAGATTAGCTAAGGTTTTCGCGATTTCAATCGCCTTTTCCATTCCGCCCATTTCGTCAACGATACCCTTTTCTTTCCCTTGCGTTCCCGTCCAAACGTGACCTTGTCCGATTGCGTCAACCGCTTCGACCGTCATATTTCTGCCTTTGGCGACCTTCGGAATAAAGTTGTCGTAATAGACGGTATCGGCAGATTCTTTCATCTTTTTGAGTTCATCGGGCGTCCATTTTTCAGATTCACGGAAAAGCCCGGCATTCTTCCCGCGTAAGATATATTCATTGGAAATTCCGGTCCAATTATACAAACCTTTGAAGCTCATTTTTCCGGTAAACATTCCAATTGAACCAGTCAGCGTATTTGGTTGGGCAACTATTTTATCGGCATTGCAGGAGATGTAATAACCGCCTGAAGCCGCGTAATCACTCATCGAAACGACAACCGGCTTCTTTTTAGCCTTCGCATTTTCAATCGCGTGCCACATTAGATCGGAAGCCAAAGCCGAACCGCCCGGAGAATCAACCCGGATAATTATTGCCTTTATCGAATCGTCAGCCGCAGCATCGTTCACCGCTTTTACAACCGTGTCAGAACCGGTCGTTTGCTCGCCGCCGAATGTTCCATCTGCCGAACGTCCGCCCACGATTGCTCCTGAAGCATAAATTATCGCCACTTCCGAACCATTATTGAGTCCGAGCGAATCCGCCGGAATTTCGCGATAATCGCTGTTCGAAACAGTGCGAAGCTGATCTTCGTCTTTATAACCAAGCTGCTTTTTCAATTCCGCGTCAACCTGATCGCGATACATTGCTCCGTCTATCAAACCGGCTTCTTTGGCTTTTACAGCGTTAAAAGGAGCATTGTCGATCAATGCTTTTACATCTTCCGGAGTCTTCTTGCGGGAATCGGCAATGCCTTGAGCATAGCGATTGTAATAATTATCCATGATCGAATTCATTACTTCGCGATGTCCTTCAGACATGTCTTTGCGTAAATATTGATCCGGTGCGTTCTTATATTTCCCGATTTGGATAAATTCGGGCTCAACTCCAAGTTTGTCCAATGTCCCGCGATAAAACATCACGTTTGCGGCAAAACCGTTGATATAAAGATCGCCCGAGGGCGGTAAAAACACCTTATCGGCAGCCGAAGCAATGTAATATTCTTTGTTCATCCCAATTTCCATGTAGGCATAAATTGGCTTGCCGGATTGTTTGAAATCAGCAATCGCATCACGCAGTTCATCTGCCTTGCCCCAACCAATTTGCGGAAAACTTACATCGAGCAAAACCGCACTTACGCGACTGTCAACCTTGGCTTTGCGAAGCTGGGTAAGCAAACTCGTAAAAGACTGCCCGCCGCCCATTCCAAAGAGTTTGGCGGTTGGATCATCGGGTGCGTAATCGGGCAAATTTCCCGTCACGTTTAAGACCAAAACACTATTGGTTGCAACTGATTTGCCGCCACCGCCCATCGAGCCAATAATCAACGCAATCCCAATAATTGCCACCAAAAATAAAGCGAATATAATTCCGCCAACAATGAGAAATGTTTTTCCCGCTTTAGACATTGCCATTTTTTAACCTTACTCCCTTTGTCACATTTGTTTTCAGCCAAAACTGAAATCTGTTAATTATTACGAGACGATTAATAAAAAGTTTGAATATGTATGATTTACAGGAAATATTTCAATCAAGAAATTAGTTTTTTTAGTAATAAATTTAAGAAAATAACACTTAAAATTCGTAAAGAATCCAAATTTCTGGATGTCTTTTTGCTCAGACAAATTACCTTGATTTTAAGTTTCAAATTAATTGATTTAAACGTCTTGCCGTAGAATACCTCTAAATGTCCATATAAATTGTGGTTTTAATTGGATTAAAGGAAAAACAATCTCGTCTGAATTCCGTGGAGTTTACAAAAAGCCGGTGTGTTTTTTTTTGGCACAACTTTTGCTTTTATTTTTAGTAGTTAAATCCGCCTAAAAAGCTTTTTAAATTTTGATCATTACATGAGAGATTTTGGATATCTTTGTTTCTGGTTTGAACATTGACTTTTTCAAATTTTTTGAAAAGGCAATGCGGCTTAAGAAGCGGTTACAAGGTTACAACTTAGGAGAAAATAATATAATGAAGAAATTTTTGTTGATTGCATTGACGATATTAATGAGTTTGACTTTTGCTTTAGCTCAAACTACAACTGGTCGTCTCAACGGAACCGTTTCTGGTCCTGATGGCGTTTTGCCGAATGCAACAATTACTGCAAAAGATACGACAACCGGGAAAACACAAACTACAACATCGAAAGATGATGGAACGTTTCTTTTCACTCAGGTTGAATTTGGAACATATACGGTTACCGTAGCTGCAAATGGATTCAAAACATTTGTGGCTAACGATGTTAAGATCGATGTGGGTCGTGATTATTCATTGAATCCAGCACTTGAAATCGGAAACATCCAAGAAACTGTTACCGTCACCGCTGGAGCTGACGTTGTAACTTCTACTTCAGCACAAGTGTCGAATACGATTAGTCCGCAACAGATCTTATCGTTGCCTTTGATTACTCGTAATCCGCTTTCTTTAACGACATTACAAGCTGGTGTTGCTTCGAATCCGTTTCAAAATACTTCAATCAACGGAATGAGAACAACTTTAACCAACATCACTCGTGATGGTATTAACATTCAGGATACTTTTATCCGAACAAACGCAACGGACTTTGCTCCAGGTAGACCGTCTGTTGATGACACAAGTGAATTCACTATTAACACTGCTAATCAAGAAGCAGATCAAGGCTATGGTGGTGCCCAAATTCGTTTGGTAACTCCGCGTGGAACGAAAGATTTTCACGGAGCTTTGTTTGCTTACAATCGAAATTCCGCTTTTGGAGCAAATAACTTTTTCAATAACCGCTCTGTTTCGCCGACCCAGCCAAAGGGAATTCCAAGACCATTCAGAAACAGAAACCAGTATGGTGGCAAAGTTAGCGGTCAATTTCCACTTTTGACATTTGGAGAAGGAACTGCACCTATCTTCTTGAAAGACCGAGCATTCTTTTTCCTTTCTTATGAAGGAATTAGAGACCCGGTTTCAGCTTTTGCAACCCGCACGATTTTGACTCCATCAGCTAGAACGGGTGCTTTTCAGTACACGAGAGCTTTAACTGGTGCAGCGATTAATACGACAATCAATGGAGCAACCGTTACGTGTCCAGCTTGGGCGGCAACCGCAGACCCAGCTGTTACTTGTTCGATTTCGAATCTTCTTGCTTTCGGACAGAGTGTTTTTGGTGCGAGTAATATTGCCTCAACTGTGATTGATCCAACGATTCAATCAAGAGTTCTTTCTTTGTTGCCTACTACCAGCAATTTCTCTGGTGGTGACAGTTTAAATACTGCTGGCTACGGATTCAACCGTGATTCGAGCCAACGCCGCCGAACAATAACTACCCGTGAAGACTTTGATTTAACTGAAAAAGATACAGTAAATGTTGTATATAGCTGGAACTCAGAAAGCAATATGCGTCCAGACGCTGACACTACGAAATTTACCGTCACTCCAGGCGTAGTTCAACTATCGACTAACAAAACTTTCGTTCTAGCTTATCGCCGCATATTTAGCAGTAATATTGTTAATGAGGCTCGCGGCGGAATCTTCACGAGTGAAGTTCCTTTTAATCGTACAGACGGTACGCCTTCTTACTTTTTGAGCGGATTAGCAGTAACGAATCCTGAAAACACATTCTTGAGTCAAGGTCGAAATACCAAAGGTTTTAACTATCAAGATAATGTTGACTGGGTAGTTGGAAGTCATTCATTCAGATTTGGCGGACAATTACAGTTTTTCAAAATTGATTCTTACAATGACGCAGCAATTGTTCCTGTTTACAATGTTGGAACAAGTTCAATTACTACTAGTCCTTTAGTTGGAACAACATTGTCAACTACTAATTTCGCCGGTGTCGGTGGTATTAATACCACTCAAATAGGAACTGCGAATTCCTTGTTGGCATTGTTTGGTGGAATTGTAAACGGCGGTTCGTCGCAGTTTAATGTTACTGACTTGAATTCAGGTTTTAAGGTTACGAGATTATTCCAACCTTTCCGATATTCAAATCATTCAGCTTATTTCTCTGACAGATGGACAATAGCTCGAGGCTTAACTGCTTCTATGGGACTTCGCTATGAGTTGTTCCCTGGAATGCGATTGGCTACTGGTCTGGCTCTTGAACCATTGATTTCTGACCCTAACAACGTTATTCCTTCATTACTTTCCACAACAGGGACTTATGTAGGGGTTGGGGCTAATTCGGGCAAACCTAATCAATATTACAAAACTGATTATAATAACTTTGCTCCGTCACTTGGGATTGCATTTACTCCGAATTTCGAATCTGGTTTTATGAAATTCCTTTTTGGTGCTGAAGGCAAATCGGTTATTAGAGCTGGCTATAGCCAAACTTATGGTAACGATTCAATCGTTACTTCGATCAATAATGCAGCGGCTGGCAACGTTGGGCTTGCCAGAACAGGTTCAAATGCTATTGGACCTCTTGGCAATACAACATTGAATGATCGCTTATCTGGAGCGTTGTCACCAATTAATCCTCCAACATTCATCACGCCGCCAAGAACTTATTTGCAAAATAACTCTGCGGCAGTAGCTGGGAATTTTGGTACAGTATTTGCAATCGATCCAAATTTACAAGTTCCAAGAATTGATCAATATAGTCTTGGATTTCAGCGTGAACTTGGTAATACTGCATTTGAAGTTAGATATATTGGTAGCCGCAGTAAAAATCTGGTTCGTGGTATTGATTTAAACCAGATTGATATTTTTAGCAACGGTGTATTCGCTGATTTTCAGAAAGCTACAGCAAACCGTACTTTGTCTGGGACTGCTTTTTGTAACCCTACTACGGTTGTTGGATGTCAAGCTCTGTCGGTCTTTAGAAGTAGTGCTACTGCAACTGCTACGACCGTTGGCGGAGCATCTGCAGGTGCTGGAACGTTATTGGTTGGAACGGGCGGTTTGTCTGCAACGACCTTCAACAATGCTTTAATCGGCGGAACTCCTGCTGATTTGGCTGTTTCTTTCATCACTGGTGGATTTAATAACCATCCTACGGTTGCTCTTCCATCGGCTACGCCGTATGTCAAATTATTGCCGAATCCGGCGACTGGTGCGGTAGATCTAATGCTTAACGATGGACAATATTTTTACAACTCATTGCAATTGGAAGTTCGTCGACGTTTCTCGAAAGGGTTATATTTACAAGGTAACTATACGTTTTCGAAGAATTTAACCAATGCAGTTGGAACATCGCAAGCATTGTTTGAACCTTATTTGGACAATAACAACAAAGATTTGGATTATCAGCTTGCTGATTTTGATCAAGCACATACTTTCAACTTTAACGGTATTTACCAATTACCATTTGGTAAAGGAAAAACGTTCTTAAATGAAGGGAGTATCTTGGATAAAATCGTTGGAGGTTGGGAAATTTCGGGTATTGCTCAATGGGGAACTGGTTCGCCAATTACCTTTACTGATGCTCGGGGAACACTTAATCGTGCCGGTCGTTCTGGCAGACAAACCCCTGTAAGTGCTTTGACGAATGATCAGATTAGAGCATTGAGCGGAGTGTTTGAGCAAAACGGTAACATATATTTTATTGACCCAAGTATTTTGCTTCAAACACTTAATACAGCAACTGGTCGATATAGTAGCACCGCTTCTCAGGGCTTTGGATCAACACCATTTACCGGACAAGCTTTCTTTAGTGTCAATCCTGGTCAAACAGGCAACATTGGTCGTGCATTAATTCGCGGACCGAGAACGTTTGTTACCAATATGGCACTTCTAAAGAATGTAAGATTTGGCGAAACAATGCGATTTCAGTTAAGAGCTGAGGCATTTAATGTTTTGAACAATACTAGATTCTTTAATAACACCCAATTTGCCAGTATTACGGCTACTAATTTTGGACAAATTACATCAGCAGGGACTCCTCGTGAAATGCAATTTGCTCTTCGATTTGAATTCTAATTTCAGTTTAATCTGAAACTTTAAGGCGTTGCC
>CAVXPU010000002.1:0-499214 GCA_963763855.1 Pyrinomonadaceae bacterium
AATTATTCAAAAAAATTATTAGTGCATAATCTGGAGATTTATAATGAGCGTTGAAATCGTAATGCCGCAGATGGGCGAATCCATTACTGAAGGCACAGTTTCAAAATGGTTGAAGAAGGTAGGTGAAACGGTTGAAAAAGACGAGGCGATTTTGGAAATTTCGACTGACAAGGTTGATGCCGAAGTGCCGAGTTCGGCAGGGGGTGTTTTACTCGAAATCCGCCATCAGGAAGGCGAAACCGTTGAAGTTGGCACGGTTTTGGCGGTCGTTGGCGAAGCGGGAGAGCAAGTCTCGAGTCCAAAGTCTAATGTCCAAAGTCAAGTTGAAAGCCCTAAAGTAGAAGAAGTCAAAGTGCCGGAACCCATTGTCGAAATTCCTAAAGTTGAAGTTTCAACGAATCCCAAATCCGAAATCCCAAATCCTCAATCCAGCGAAGCGACCGAAGTCGTGATGCCGCAAATGGGCGAATCGATTACTGAAGGGACTGTGTCAAAATGGCTGAAAAAGGTTGGTGATTCGGTCGAAAAAGACGAACCGATATTAGAGATTTCTACCGATAAAGTTGACGCTGAAGTACCAAGTTCGGCGGCGGGTACGCTTTTGGAAATTCGTTATCAGGAAGGCGAAACGGTTGAAGTTGGGACGGTTTTGGCTTTGGTAGGAACTGGAGTCCCAAGTCCTAAGTCCAAAGCCCAAAGTCCAGCTGATGTTGAAACTCCGATACCAGAAGTCGTTGAAATTCCACAAGTTAAAGCCGCATCCGTCGGCGGACAAAGTATTGAAGACTTACGAAAAACAAAATCATCGCCTTTGGTTCGCAATATTGCAAAGGAACATGGAATTGATCTTAGACGGATCGCGGGAACGGGAATGAGCGGACGAGTGACGAAAACCGATATTTTGAGTTATCTCGATACTGGTGCGGCACTTAAACCGCAAGACTTACTTATCAAGCCGATCACGCCGATTTCAACTCAGGTAATTTCAGAAACTAAACCGACGGAATCCGCAGTCCGGACTTCGCATTCTGCACTAGACCGCATTGAACCAATGTCGAATATGCGGAAAAAGATTGCCGAGCGAATGGTAATCTCCAAGCAAACTGCGGCACACGTTACGAGCGTTTACGAAATCGATATGACCAATATCGTCAAATTCCGCGACCGCAATAAGAACGATTTCCAAACGCGATATGGCACAAAATTAACCTTTATGCCGTTTATCTTTTTGGGAGTTTGTAAGGCTCTGCGGCAATTTCCAATTGTGAATTCGCAGGTAAATGGCGATCAGATTGTCTATAAAGGTGACGTAAACTTAGGAATGGCGGTTGCTTTGGATTGGGGGTTAATCGTTCCCGTTATTAAAAAAGCAGATCAACTTTCACTTTCGGGTTTGTGTATGCAAGCCAATGATTTGGCTGATCGTGCGAGAACTAAAAAGCTGAGTCCGGATGAAGTTCAGGACGGAACTTTTACAATTACTAATACCGGGACGTTTGGCGGTTTATTTGGAACTCCGATAATTCCGCAGCCGCAATCAGCGATTTTGTGTTTCGGGACAATCGAAAAACGTCCGAAGGTAATTACTACTGCCGAAGGCGAAGATGTTATCGCGATTCGTTCGATGGCATATTTTGCACTAACTTATGACCACCGGATTGTTGACGGTGCTGACGCCGAAAAATTCTTGTCGTTCTTAAAAGAATATTTGGAAACTAATCAATTTGCGATTTAGCAATTAATTGATTCCCTGAATAATCAGCTTTATTAACAATTTTTTAAAAAAGAGGAAACTTTTCCGAAATATCGCCGATAAGTACTTTAGGTGGTTTTTCGCTCCCCCTTTGAATATTCATTGATATTGAGCGAAAACAGCATTTTTAAGAAAAATAAAAGTTATTTTGCAACCAAAATTGCACGATGTTACGTCCTACCGAAAAGTATTAAGAGTAGCGACAGAAGTTTTAGAAGGAGTCCAAAATATATGTTAAGTAAAGTAGTAAAATTTACAAATTTAATAGCATTGAGTGCTATCTTGAGCGTATTTGCAATCGCTCAACAAGACACTCAAGCCAAACCGGAAGGTCAAGTTAAGCAAGATGCCCAGGTTAGAAACATTTCATTAGGTCAAAAAATGAAAATTACAGGCGTAGTAGTAGCAAGAGACGCCGACAGAATTGTCGTCCGTGATGCTACGGGAGTTAGTACAAACGTTTTAATCATGCCAACTACCAGCGTAAAAACCAAAGGATTTTGGGGCGGCAGCAAGATTGATACAACTCAAATTGTCAGAGGTTTGAATCTTGATGTTGAGGGTGTAGGTGATAATTCGGGAAATTTGGCAGCTCAGAAAGTTCGCTTTGGCAAAGATGATTTACGCGTAGCACAATCAATTGACAGTCGTGTTGCACCAGCCGAAGAACGCTTGGATCAAGCTGAGCAAAATGCTCAACGTATTTCGGGTCAGATTGATGAATTGATGGCAGTTTCCAATGCGGCTCGTGGCGGTGCAAAAGCTGCACAAGATACCGCTGATGCGGCTGTTGCAGGTGTAAATGCAACTAATGAAAGAATTTCCGCGATTGATGATTTTGTTGTTCAATCAACTTCTACTATCAATTTCAAAGTTGGAAGTTCGGTTCTATTGCCAGATGCAAAAACAAATCTTGACCAAGTAGCTCAAAGTGCTTTAACGCTGAAAGGCTATGTTTTGGAAGTTACGGGATTTGCTTCAGCTGATGGAAATACCAAAATGAATAAAGATTTGAGCAAAAGAAGAGCTCAGGCTGTGATTGATTACTTGGTGGAAACGCATAACATTCCACTTCGCAGAATCAGCACTTCATATGGTTTTGGTGAACTTCAAGCTGTAGCCGACAATGCTACACGCGAAGGTCGTGCACAAAACAGACGGGTTGAAGTGAAAATCTTAGCCAGCCGCGGATTGAATCAAAATGTTGAAGTTCGTCCGGCGACTGTTCCTGAGACTGCTAAACCAAACAATCAATAAACGTTACAACTACTACCCCAACCGACCGCATCAGACTTTTGAGGACATCCTCTGTCAAAGTGCGGTCATTTCTTTTTTTGAGGTCTTAAATCGTGAAATACAAAATTATCCATATTCTAGCTATTATTTCGTTTTTTTCTACGGTTATTTTTGCACAAACTCCAACGCCAAAACCAACCCCGTCACCTGTTGACGATGGAGAAATTATCAAAATTGAATCGCGTTTGGTGATGGTTCCGGTTTCTGTGACGGATGCTACCGGACAACCGGTTTTGGGTTTACAAGCAAAAGACTTTCGGGTTTTAGAGGAAAATCAGCCGCAAGAAATAGCTCAAATTAGCGACGCAGAAAAAGTTCCGCTTGAGATCGCTTTGCTTTTTGACGTTTCTGCGAGTACGGATTCAATGTTTCAATTTGAACTCGATACGGCTTCGCAATTCTTAAAAGAAGTAATGCGTCCTGCCGACAGGGCGACTATTTTTACAATCGGCGAAGTCCCAAATATGATTCAGGGACGAGATTCATCAGAAAAATCTCAGATTTCGATAAAATCAATTCAACCCACAAAAGAGTGGACAGCCTTTTATGACTCGGTAAATGAAGCCGCCAGCTACTTGCAGAAAAATGCTCCCCAAGGTTCCAGAAAAGTTATTATCGCCATTTCCGATGGAGAAGATACAAATAGCGAAGGGGTTCGCCGAGGGTTTGCTACGCTAGAGAGGACGATGGGCAAAAAAATAGACACGATGACTCAGGTTGAGCGAAGAAGCATATACTCACAAAAACGCAATGAAATAAGGGGAGCCGAACAAATTAATTCTGTTAGATTTTTGCAAAATGCAGATACGGTTTTCTACGCAATAAATCCGGCTGGAAGCTCTTATCAACTAAACCAGATCAGTCAATTCGGGCAAAGCAACTTGCAAAAATTTGCCGATGAAACCGGCGGAACAGCATTTTTGCCTAAATTCGCTCCAATTGACTTGAAGGATAGATTACAAAATGCCGTTAATGCCCGACGCAATCAATTTATTTTGACTAGCATTTTTGAGCAATTAGCCAATGAATTACAAGCCCAATATCTTGTTCAATATTATTCTGAAGGCAATTTTCCGCCAAATAAATACGTTAAATTAAATGTCAATTTACCAAATTCAAACAAAGTACGCGTCCGTTCGCGACAAGGTTATTTTGTCAAAAACTAGGTTTTTAAAAGCAAATAAATATTTCCCTTCAAATCAAAATTGAAGTCTTATTCAAAAATTCGTGGCGTTTGGCTAGCAATCTTTGCGGGTTATTGGTTATCACGGCTTTGAGTCCGATTTCGCAGGCACGTTTTACCCAAACGGGATGATCGGCTGTCCAAATAATTGTTGATAAGCCCTGATTTTCAGCACTCTCAACTATTTTTTGAGTTGCTAGAGAGTAATGCAAGGAAAGCTCATTTGCACCGCAATCCTGGGCTTTTTCGATTAAATGAGATTGTTTGTTTAGAATTGTCATGATTTCGGGAGCAAAGAGAGCTGCGGTTTTTACGTCGGAAAGAAGCCTATTAGTTTCGGCGACTGCTTCCAGATTAAAACTTTTAATCGTAATTCTTGAAAAAAGTTTTGAGTTGCGAACGATATCAGTCACGGCTTTAACCAATGGCTTCAATTCAGCTTCTTTGCACTTTAATTCAAGATAAAGAAGACCTTTATAATCACCTAAAAATTCGAGAAATCGCGATAGAGTTGGGATCGTTTCAAGCGAAAATTTTGAATCGGCTTTTTTGGGATATTTAAGATTAAACCACGAACCAATGTCGAAATTTTGCAGTTCCGAAGAAGTAAAATTGGTAACGCGAACATTTCGGTTGGCTGTTCGCCGGAGCATTGCATCGTGAAAAACAATTGGCACACCATCTTTCGCGAATCTAACATCAAATTCCAGCCCGTCAGCACCATCTTCAATCGCTTTTCTAAATGCCGCCAAAGTGTTTTCCGGTGCAAATTTTGAAGCACCTCTGTGTGCGATTATCAAAGGGGAGTTGGCTGATTTTGACATTATTTCTTACGCAGTAAAAAGATGCTTTTAGACCAACTGATTGGATCGGTTGGCGGAAATCTATAATTGCCTACAATGTCAAAATACTTTAATGAAACTTGCTTTACTTCCGCCAATGAATGAGTTTTGAAATTGTAAAAGATCTCCAAAACTGCTCCAACCAACGAAGGACGAATAGGCATCATTACCAATAATCCATCCTTCTTCAAAACTCTCGCCAATTCCGCGACCCCTTTTTCAATCGGCACATATTCCAAGGCACCACAAGTTAAAACCACATCAAATTTTTCACTTTCAAAAGGCATCGCGAGCAAATTTCCCTGTACCGGAGAAACTTCCCTCATCGCTGTAATTTTATTTTCTTCAAATTGCTCCTGGGCAACTTCCAATGATTTATATGAGAGATCGAGAGCAATCGTTTCTTTTGGTCGATAGCCCGCTTCATACATCGCCAGCGTAACCAAGCCCGTTCCACATCCGGCATCTAAAACCACTGAATTTTCATCAATTCCCAACCCTAAAGATCGTAGATATTTCGCGGTAGAAGAACGATAGCCATTAATTTTCAACGTAAAATTATGGACATCAGCAATGCGGTCGTAGAATTTTTGAGTCTTATTCTTTTTTAGTGCTATCTCGTTAATCATTGTTAAGTATTGAGAAAATAAGATTTATTTTTCGTTTAAAAGTTTCTCGACCATTGTTTGAATTTCTTCACTACGAGTTGGTGTTGTACCCGTTTCGATATAACGGACAATTCCCTGACGATCAATAATAATTGCGGTCGGCAATCCGACAGCCCCATAAATAATTTGATTGGTATTATTTTGCGACACAACAAAACTATATGGCAAACGCTCTTTAGCCTTAAATCTCTCTAAAAAGCTTATTTCTGCCTTTTCGTCCGCCGGAACGCCATCAGCCGTGCCATAAAAACGAGTTATTCCCAAAATTTCAAGCCCTTCTTTCTGATAAGTTTGGTACAACTCAGTCAAAACGGGAAACGTTTCATAACACGGTCCGCACCAAGTTGCCCAAAAATCTAAAACCACCACCTTCCCTCGCAAGGATTCCAAGGTCTTGTTTTCAATAGGAAGGAGTGTATTTACTTCTACCAATTCGGGAGCGATCTCGCCGAGCAGATTATAGTGTTTTTCTCTCTTTCTAAAACGACTGATAAGCTCTGTTTGAGTTGATTTCTCACTAAAATCTTTTTCAATCTGTGACTTAATTTTTTCCGCAATTTTCAAAGCTTGCGGTTTGCGATTAGTGGCAATCTGATATTTAATTGCCGAATCTGTCGCATAGAAATAAATTCCGTTTGATTGTGTAAATATAGCGGATTTTCGCAAATCTTCAAGAGTTGAATCAGCTTTTTCCTGATTATTACTTACTTTGTAAATTTCGAAAAGAGTTGTTCCGCGATCAAGTATCTCCGCCAATCCGCGAGCTCTGGAAGTTTGTTCCGAAAAAAGTGCTTTCGCCAAGCGGTAGGCTTCTTCGGCATGTGAGGCGGCTCGCTGAAAATTCTTGACAGCTAAATAAGCCATCGCCAATTCATTTTCCATTTCGCCCCGCTCACGAAGTTTTACCGGTTTATTATTTAGATATTCGAGCAAATACTTTTCCGCGTCAACAAAAATACGCTTTCGTGCAGAGGTGATAACTATAACACCCCGAGCAGTTTGAGCTTTTTCGATAGAAGGATTTTCCGTTGTCAAAAATTTCCGAAGCGTTTCATATGCACCATCCGCGTTTTCTGCAATCCAATGCAGCATTCCCCAATAATAAAAATCTTCGCCGCTTAAATCCTTCTTCGTTGCTATCGTTGAAGCATATTTGGCAGCAAGTTGCTTTTGTTCGCGGAGGCTTTTTAGCCGCAAAGCTTCGCTAAATTTTATCTTCTTTTCGTTGAATTCATTGAATTTCAGCTTGGCGTAATCATTGGCTTCTTCAAACATTTTTTCCGGAGTTAATTCATCAATTATATTCGCAGAGGTAGTTTCATTCGCATTGGAATTTGGCTTAACCCTCGCGGCTTGCGGAAAAATGCTGCTTGCCAAAGATAGAATTATTATAAATGCAGAAACACGCAAGTTAGCACGCGTGTTTACCCTTACTACGTGATTTTTTTTTGGTTTTCCGGAATTAATAACAACTTTCTGCATAATTTATCTGTTATTCGCCATCGCAAATCTTTCGGATTTAAACGTTTCAAAATAAGTTGAACTCACTTTATTTACAATCTTTTCTACGATAATTTTCGCCGTTATCGGAGCGAGTAAAATTCCATTGCGATAATGTCCAGTTGCGACAAATAGATTTTCCTCAATTTCACCCAAAATAGGCAAGCCATCCGATGCAAAAGGACGCAAACCAGCCCAACTTTCTTTAATTTCTAAACTAACCAAACTTGGCGAAATTTCCAACGCCTTTTCAAACAAAATATCCGTCGCAATCGGCGTTACGCTCTTATCAAAGCCAGCTTCTTCACTCGTCGATCCAACCAAAATTCTGCCGTCTTGCCGTGGAATCAAGTAACCTCTCGGACTATATATCACCTTTGAAAACAAACGTTTAGCAGTTTGAAAACTAATAATCTGTCCGCGAATCGGTTTTATATTTGGCAATGAAAACCCGTCCGTTTTGATGAGCGATGTCCAAGCTCCTGTTGCCAAAATTACCAGATCGGCAAAGTATTTTTGCGAATTTGTTTCTACGCCAGTAACTTTACCATGTTCCGATAAAATCCTTACAACTTCAGTGTTTTCAACAATTTCAACTTGATTCAATCCGGCAAATTTCGTTAAAGCAAAGAGCAATTGCCGATTTTCAACCTGCCAATCATTTGGAAAAAATAAGCCTTCCAAAACATCGGGTGAAACAAATGGCTCGAGTTTGTTTATTTCATTCGCAGAAAGATGTTGAACGTCCAAACCCGCTTTTTTTTGCCAATTATAACGTTCGCGAATTTCTTTCACGTCATTTTCAGTAAACGCTAAATAGAGCGTTCCGGCTTTATCAAGCTCAATGTTTACATCAGTTTCTTCAAACAAACTTGCCGCAAAATCGGAATATAGTTTAAGGCTGTCATTACAAAAATTAAAGAAATCGCCCGAATTGTCGGTCTCGGCGTGAACGGCAAGCATCCCACCCGCAGCATACGAGGCTTCCATTCCGATTTCGCCGCGTTCGAGAATCGTGATTTCGCTGATACCTTTTTTCTTTAATTCACGGGCGATGCTCAAGCCAATCACACCGCCGCCAATAATTAAAACTTTATCCATTGCTACTCAAAAAAATTCGTTGTAAATTATGTAAAGTTTATCATTGCAAAGCATTTTACAGCGAATTACGAATAAAACTTTATGAAACATACAATTACCTTAATCCCGGGCGATGGAATCGGACCAGAAATCGTTGCCGCCACCGTGAGAATTATTGAAGCCTCGGGCGTTGATATCGAATGGGAGACGAACATCATCGGAGCTCAGGCTCTCGAAAAATATGGGACAACGATTCCGGATTCGACCATTGAATCGATCAAAAGAAATAAAGTTGCATTAAAAGGACCACTCACAACACCAATTGGAAAAGGATTTACGAGCGTTAATGTCGGTTTGCGAAAGGCTTTGGATCTTTACGCAAATGTACGTCCGATCAAGGCTCTGCCGAATGTTCCATGCCGCTATCCCGAACTCGATTTGGTAATTGTTCGCGAAAATACTGAAAGTCTTTACGCCGGAATTGAGCATGTAGTCGTGCCGGGAGTAGTTGAATCAATCAAGATTATTACGGAAGTTGCTTCAACGAGAATTGCTAAATACGCTTTCGAATATGCCAAATCGCACAATCGAAAAAAGATCACCGCGATGCATAAAGCAAACATCATGAAGCTTTCGGATGGACTTTTTCTCGAATGCTATTACAACGTTTCAAAGGGTTTTCCGGAAATTCCAGCGGATGACAAAATTATCGACAATGCTTGTATGCAGCTCGTAATGCGACCCGAACAATTTGACGTAATGGTGCTCGAAAATCTTTACGGCGACATTGTTTCGGATCTTTGTGCGGGCTTAATCGGTGGACTCGGGCTTGCTCCCGGTGCAAATATTGGCGAACAAGGTGCGGTGTTTGAAGCCGTTCACGGTTCTGCTCCAGACATCGCCGGTCAAGGAATCGCAAATCCAACTGCACTTTTAATGTCGGGTTTAATGATGCTCCGCCATTTGGGCGAAATGGATGCTGCTCAGCGAATTGAAGACGCGATGATGGAAGTTTACGCTGAGGGAAACATTCGCACACGAGATTTGGGCGGAAATTCGAAAACTGCCGAATTTGCGAATGCTGTAATTGAGAAACTGAAAAAGTGAGAAAAGTGACTTCAATTTGGGAGAAGCCTTCAACGCACGGCGAAATTCTGAAAAACATTTGGAAGCAATTGGATTTAGCCGTAATTGATCGCAAACATCCTTTGCATACTCCCGTTTTTGCGACCGAAAGCAACGGCGAGGCGAATCTGCGTGTAGTAGTTTTGCGTCGCTTTTGGCGAAAACCTGCACGTTTGGCTTTTCATAGTCATCTCGGTTCTCCAAAAATTGCGGAAATTGAAAAAAATCCAAATGTTTCGTGGCTTTTTTACAGCTTCGAACAGAAATTACAACTCCGAATAAAAGCCACCGCCGAAATCCATAATTCCGACGAACTTTTTCTCGAACAATGGAAAGCCACACATCCCTTCAGCCGCCGCTGCTACATGGGCGAACCACCGACCGTAATCTCAAAAAAAGCCACATCAGGTATGCCCGAACACATCATCGACCGCGAACCGACCCCTGAAGAAAGCGAAATCGGACAACAAAATTTTGTCGTGATTTCGTCAAAAATCAATTCAATTGATTGTTTGGAATTAGACTTTATGGGCAATCGCCGCTCGTTATTTGTTTGGAATGAAAAAAGCGAGCTTGAGACGAAGTGGCTAACTCCTTAAGTTTTGAGTCCCGCCTTTAGGCGGGTTCCTCTCTAATTTGAAATCAAATTTATTAAACAATAACCGCCTGAAGGCGGGACTCAAAACAAACTAAAACTATGTATCTATGGCGAAAAATGGATGAGAATCAAAGGGTAGATGCATTAAATTATCGACGTCTGCACTATTTCCCAAAACATTCTCCTCCACATTTCGATTTTGAAGGCGAGAGACAATATCTGATTACTGCTGCTTGTTATGAGCATCTTCATATAGTTGGAAAATCGCCAGAGAGAATGACCGACTGCGAAACAGCAATTCTCAAAATCTGTGAAACCTTCAGCACAGCAATCTATGCTTGGTGCATTTTGCCAAATCACTATCACATTTTATTGAAAACCGACCAGATCAAGGATTTACGAAAGGAGATTGGATTATTTCACGGACGCACTTCCTTTAAATGGAATGGTGAGGACAATCTTCGTGGCAGACAGGTTTGGCACAACTGTTTTGAAAGGGTGATGAAATCTGAACGGCATTTTTACGCCTCTCTCAATTACGTTCTCCATAATTCGGTTCATCATGGCTATTGCAAGCTTTGGCAAGATTGGCAATGGTCAAATGCAAAAGAATATCTGGAAGAAATAGGCAAAGAAAAAGCTGCTGAAGCTTGGCGTAATTATCCCATTCTTGATTACGGGAAAAAATGGGATGTCTTTTAGTATTGAGTCCCGCCTTCAGGCGGCTATCGTTTAATAAATTTGATCTCAAATTAGATGGGAAGCCGCCTAAAGGCGGGACTCAATACTATCTTTTTGCCATGATTGTCTCAATCGTTTCAACATCTTTCGGAACTTTCGCCGTTAAATTCACATTTCCGCTTTCAGTTACTAAAACGTCGTCTTCGATTCTGATACCGATTCCGCGATATTTGGTAGGAGCGGATTTATCATCAGGTGGAACATAAATTCCGGGTTCGACGGTTAGCACCATTCCTGCTTCAAATGGGCGTGAATTCTTGGCTTTTTGGTCGGTGAAATAGCGTCCGGCGTCGTGAACATCGAGTCCTAAATAATGTCCTACGCCGTGCATATAATATTTCATATACGCTTTATTCTTGATTAAATCTTTGGTTTTACCTTTCAAAAGTCCAAGCTTTTTCATCCCTTCGGTGAGCAATTCAATTGACAGATCCTGCCTTTGTTTCACGGTCGTGCCGACCTTTGTCGCGTCTATACAAGCAAGTTGAACGTCTAAAACGACATCATAAACATCGCGTTGAGCCTCTGTAAATTTACCGTTTACGGGAAAAGTTCGTGTGATATCGGAAGCGTAGCCTTGATATTCGCAGCCTGCATCGATCAACAATAGATCGCCGTCTTTGAGCGGACGGTTATTCTCTACATAATGTAAAATCGTCGCATTTTCGCCACCGCCGATGATGGAATTATAAGCAGTACCGCTCGCTCCGCTCATCCTGAAATGATGCTCGATAATTGATTCGATTTGCGATTCATTCATTCCGGCTTTGCAATTCTGCATCGCTAAAATATGTGCTTCTGCGGCAATATCGCCAGCTTTTTGCATCAATTCTATTTCGGCAGGCGTTTTATGCAAACGCATTTCGCCAATCAACAATGTCGGGTCAACAATCGTATGCGGCGGATAAGCGGTTTTTATCCGGCGATGACGCTGCCCGGAAAAATAGCCTAAGATCATCTCATCCAAAGCTTTATCCAGTCCAAAACGATAATAAAGTTTATCGTAGCCATCAATCAGCTTCCCGAATTCTTTGGCAAATTTCTCAATCGAAATCGCTTTATTTACTCCGTAATTTTTCTCAGCTCCAATAGTTCCCTCGCGTCTTCCAAACCATGTTTCCATTTCGGGATCACGCGGGCGGACAAACATTGTGTAGGGTGCTTTTTTATCGCCCGGTGCGATAACTGCAACGGCATCCGGCTCGGGAAAACCAGTCAAATATAAGAAATCATTGTCTTGGCGAAACTTGAATTCAGTGTCGTAGCTTCGCGTTTGCTCATGTGCCGCCGGAATAATTGCAATCGAATCTTTCCCGATTGCTTCCATAAATTTTTTTAATTGTGGTCTCATAAGATTTTAAAGTAAAAATGACTAAACGTAGAAAAGTGAAACAATAATAACCGATTTCCTAAAAATGCTTTCGATATTATCAATTTTTGCGACCTGATATTCAATCAAAACTTTTAACTTTTTCACTTTTCCAAAGTTTATCGCAAGTTTATGAAAAATCATCGCTCGGAATTTATCAAAACTGTTATAATCACCGCAAATTTTGAAAAAGGGTTTTATTTGAAAAATTTTGCTTGATTTTAAGGACGATACTCAGCGGTTTGGCTACAGTTTCTGCAAAAAACTACGAGGCGAAACACAATAATTCACAAAAATTGCTTTGAACACTTGCATGGTAAAACCGACAACCCAGTGACCCTTTTTCGATTGATTTACTGCGATTTTATTTTAGACAATCCATTGTCGCAAGATAACGTTAAATTTTATGAATTGGAGATTGTAATGAATATTAAAAAATTATCGCAAATCGCGATTATCATTTCTCTTGTTGTAATTGGTTCAAAGGTAGTTTTGGCTCAAAAAACTGCTCTTTTGAATAAATCGAAACAGGTAAATCAACTCGTTCAACTGACGATTAACGGCTTTCCGTCGGAGTCTTATGAAAATGCCTTTAAATCGGCAAATGGACAATTATTTTCGGAATTGCGAGACGAATTGGTTAAGTCTTTTGCCGACGGAATAGATCAGGACGCCAAATTATCTTCGGCAGAAAAGCAAAGATATAAAGAGAATCTTCCGGAACTAGCAGAAAAATTGAGTAGTCTTTTTGTCTCGAAAATCGGCGAGGGTATCGACTTAAAAAAATGGACGAAAGAAATACTTTTGGAATCGTACTCAAAATTTACGATTGCGGAAATCAATAAATTAGTAGTTTTCTTCAAAAAACCTGCGGGTGCATCGTTTCTAAAATACAATCACGATGTTGCCGATAAGGCAATTTCAAAAAGCGATGCACCCGAACCTGAAGTCGATCTGCAGTATGCCGTTGAAATGGAAAAATTTCTAAAATCAGCGGTCGGCAATAAGTTTTACGATACTCTTATGAAAACGACTGCTGAAAAGATAAACAAACGGATTGAGACTTGGCGGGATGGTTTCCTACAAGGTTTGGATCGAAGTGAATTTGAAACAATCGTCAATGAATATAAGGCGAAATACAGTACAAAAGGATGAAAATATGAAATATATCAGCTTGATTTTATTAGTCGTTTTTACAACAACATTCGCATTTGCGGATATCAGACCTCCTGAAACGCCAAAACCGACCGTAAAGCCCGAGAAAGCATTTCGCACACGGCTTGTTTTGCGGACGAGCACTAATGTTGACGAACCAACGCTAACGATTCCGCGAAGTGCAATCAAAGAATTAAGAGCCCGGCTTGATGAAATTGAAGGTGAAACTGATGCAAACGCGAGTGTCACATCTCCGAATTATACGAAAACTTCAACCATAGTGAGCGGATTATTTTTGAGCCTTGCGTTTGTTTTCGGCGGCATTTTTGTATTGAGAAACGGATCGACAAAAACGGCTGCTGGCTTAATTCTATTGGCAATATGTTCCGCTTCGGCATCTATCATTTATGCAAATGTCGCTCCGCCAATAATTCAAACTCTGGATGGAAGTCTGTTTAGCGATAAAATGAAACAAAGCTTTCGCGGGGCGACCGGAACGGTAAAGGTTAAGGTTGTAAAAGAATCTTCCCAAATTGAATTGGTTGTCCCGCGTGGTGACGAAAAACTCAAAACCGAAGAGTAAGAAATGCAGGAAGTCCAACAAATTCATACATTTTCGACGTCACACGTTTTTGTCCTACTTTTCGTGACATTATGTGCGTTGTCGGCGTGTCTGATTGGAATTTTTCCTTTGCAAGCCTCAATAATCACAATTTTTCTCTTTGCGGGAATGCACAATTTTTTCGAGTTTCGCTATTTTGCGGCTCGAATGCCGCTTCGTTGGGGGAAATCAAAGCTATATTATTCGGTAGGAATCGGCGGTGTAATTCTGCTAACTTCAATTTATCTAACGATTTACTTTACCAGCGGTTGGCTTTGGAATTTTGAAACATGGGCAATCGCTTCAGCAAGTTGGAATACCGCATTTATTTTGTGGGTTGGGTTGCTATTTTATTTACGCGGCAAACAGCGTCCGAAAACCAATTGGAGTTGGGCATTTCCAGTTGCTTTTTTATTAGCAGCTTTGGCGTGGCTTTTTCCAAATTATTGGGCATTATCGTTAATCTATTTACACCCATTTGTCGCGATGTATTTTCTCGAAAGACAAATTCGCCGGAGCAAAAAAGAATGGCTGGCGGCGTATCGAATCTGCTTGGCAACGATTCCGTTTTTTGTGTTTGCATTGTGGTTCGCTTTTGCTGAAGCACCCTATTTATCTGAGTCTAATCAACTTTTTTCAGTGATTACAAATCACGCCGGTTCAAATATTTTGCCAAATATTTCGAGTCATTTTCTCGTAGCAACACACGTATTTTTAGAAACTATTCACTATACGGTTTGGATTATTCTGATTCCTTTGGTTGATAAAAAAGCAATCCCTTGGAAATTAAAAGAAATTCCGCTTTTTGCCAACGAAAATGGATTTCCAAAATTAGTTTTGGGGGCTTTAGTGATTAGTTTTTGTTTGATGATAGCTCTGTGGTTCGGATTTTCGGCGAATTATTTTGTAACGCGTGACATATATTTTGCTTTCGCTATCGCCCACGTTATGGCTGAGTTTCCTTTTTTGATTAAAATGCTTTAGGTACTTGGTAGCGAGTGCGTTTAACCATCATGCGAACTGAATTTGGACATACTCGCTACCGCTCGCTCTACTGATGATTTTTGTACTTTTTATGATATTTTTTGACGAGCCGCCAACCCAATTAATCGAAGCCGTTTCGACCAGCTATCTTTGGTCATTTTTTGTCATTGGTTTTCCAACCACGGTTTTGATCGAAACAATCGTGTTAATCTTTTTGCTCCCACCAAAATTGAGTTTGAAACAGAAACTCTTATGCGGAATTTGGTTAACAGCTTGCACATATCCAATCGTTGTTTTGGTTTTACCGCCACTTTTAGGCTCAATTTCGTGGACTCTTTATTTATGGGTTGCCGAACTCTTCGCACATTTCGGTGAATGTTTATTCTTTTGGCTTGCCTTTCGCGGACGGGAAGATTTTGAAAAAAACGACTGGGTTCGATCATTTATAGCAATTTTGCTTACCAATTTCGCATCGTTTTTGATTGGCGAAGTATTAAATGCATATCGTTGGTATGGGCTTTTTTGAAGAATTTCTTGCCACAAAGAAACATAGTTCACATAGAAGCTGACTGCCTAGAAAATATCTAAATTCGCCCTCTTTCCTTTTGATATTTGATTCTTTAACTATGTCTTCTATGTCTCTATGTGGTTAAATTCTCCAATGGATTTACGAATTACCGAAATTTTCCACTCCATTCAAGGCGAATCTTCTCACGCCGGTCGCCCGTGTGCTTTCGTGCGTTTGACGGGTTGTCCGATGCGTTGCGTTTGGTGCGATTCTGAATACACGTTTACCGGCGGAACGCGTTTGAGTTTTGACCAAATCTTTGCAAAATTAGAAGAATTCGGATGCAAATTAGTTGAAGTAACTGGCGGCGAACCTCTCGCACAGAAAAACGTATTCCCATTTATCACAACACTTTGCGATAAAGGATACGAAGTCTTGATCGAAACCGGCGGCTATGTTTCAACGGAAAAGGTTGACGAACGTGCGAAGATAATCTTGGACGTAAAATGTCCGGCTTCGGGCGAATCGGAGCGAAATTGTTGGGCAAATTTGGAAAGATTAAATGCTGAAAAAGATGAAGTGAAATTTGTCATCGCTGATTTAGAAGATTGGGAATTTGCGAAAGAAATCATTGAAAAATATGATCTGCAAAACCGCACAAAAGAGATTTTAATTTCGCCTGTTTTCGGCATAGAAAACTTGGCTGAAATCGCAGAAACAATTGCGAAAAGCGGCACGAAAGTTCGACTGAATTTGCAACTTCATAAATACATTTGGGGAGCCGACGTTCACGGGGTTTAGATGAAAGTTGAGAAGGAAAAATTGCAATCATTTTAGTAAGCGGTGGAATGGATTCGTGCGTGACAGCGGCTATCGCAAAAAGTGAAAATGATGAGGTTGCGTTTTTGCATATTTCCTACGGTCAACGCACCGAAACCCGCGAACGAAAGGCTTTTAATGATATTGCCAACTTTTACAACATCGAAAAACGGCTCGACGTTTCAATCGAATATCTCGCAAAAATCGGTGGTTCAAGTTTAACGGATAAACGAATGGAAGTAACCGAAGCGAATTTGGAAAGTAAAGAGATTCCAACCAGTTACGTTCCATTCAGAAACGCAAATATGCTCGCAATCGCAACCAGTTGGGCGGAAGCTTTAAACGCAAATTCGATCTACATCGGAGCAGTCGCCGAAGATTCGAGCGGTTATCCCGATTGCCGACCGGAATTTTACGAAGCGTTTGAAAAAACGATTGAAGTTGGCACAAAGCCCGAAACAAATATCAAAATAATTACGCCGATTATTGAATTTTCAAAAGCCGAAATCGTCAAAAAAGGATTGGAATTAAATGCTCCGTTGCATTTAAGTTGGTCATGCTATCAAAGCGAAGATTTCTCCTGCGGAACTTGCGATTCCTGTGCTTTGCGTCTGCGTGGATTTGCTCAGGCAGGTGTAAAAGACCCGATTGAATACGCAAATATGTTAAAATAATTTTATGGAAAACGAAAAAGAAAAAAGCACTTTGAAAGAGGAAATTTCTAATATTGGACAGATAATTGTTGGCGAACTTGAAAGCATCGGTGGAGTTTTAACAGGCAATGCAACAGCTCGTGCCGAAGGCGATTTGCGAGCTGATCAAGGGATTATCCGCGAAGAATTGATTCATAAAACTTCTGATGAATCTGATGAAGAGGAAGCAAAATAAATTCATTTTGGCTTTTTGCGTTAAATCTTATTCCTCGCCCAAACCCTCAGGTTCTGAATCATCTTTTCTAAAAATTCGTCAGCAAAAAACTTAGTTGTTTTTCCAAACAAACTTGTGTTACACTTCTCAAACTTCGATAAAAACGGTCTCGAATTGATTTACAAAATAACTGGTTAAAGAGAACTATCTGCATTAGCTAATGCCCTCTTTGGCAGATTAGATTGCTAAAATGATTTAATTAGTCGTTCCTTAAAAGCCATATAAAGCGTGTATTTGCTATACTTTACGGTAGGTATTTGATAAAATAATATGCAAGATATTCCTAAATTAGATTGATTTTCTTGCAAATAGTTATGATTGGAAAGTCACCGGACGTTGGTCAAAAGCATTTGTTTTTGCCGAATTTAGTCGATTTCATTAATCTTAAACACGAACTTTGTTTGTTGGCTGAGGCGATTGATTGGCAAGTTTTCGAGACGGAGTTTGCTCCGTTTTATGCAAAAGCGGGCTCGCCGGCGAAACCGATACGGTTGATGGTCGGGTTGTTGATATTGAAGCAGCTTTACAAATTGGGAGATGAAACGGTGATGGCTGAGTGGGTATCGAATCCGTATTTTCAGTATTTTTGCGGTGAAGTTGTATTTCAATGGAAGTTTCCGTGCGACCCGTCGGACTTAGTTCATTTTCGGCATCGGATAGGTGAAAAAGGAGTGGAAAAGATCTTATCGGCGAGCATTTTGCTGCATGGGAAAGAAGTGCTAAGTGAAGATATATCGATAGATACGACGGTTCAACCAAAAAACATAACATATCCGACGGACACAAAATTGGCGGTTAAAATCATCGAAAAATGCAATCAATCCGCCGCCAAAGAAGACGTAAAACTGCGGCAAAGTTACAGGTTTACGGTCAAAGAATTGTTGAAAGCGGCGAATTCAAGAAGCCCGAAACGAGCGTTGGAAAGACGAAAAGCGAGGCGAAAGATCAAGACGATTGCGGGGCGGCAAGTGCGGGATTTGGGTCGGAAATTAGGGGAGGAAAGTTTGCAGAAACATGCGGAGAAGTTGGAAATCTACGAGCGGGTTTTGAATCAAAAGCGAGAAGACAAGGATAAAATTTATTCGCTGCACGCATTAGAGGTCGGCTGCATTGCGAAAGGAAAAGCGGACAAAAAATTTGAATTCGGCAGCAAGGTATCGTTTGCGGTGGCACAAAAAAGCAACGTGATCTTAGCGGCAGTAAACTTCAAAGGCAACCCTCACGACAACAAAACATTAGACTTAACGCTCGCACAGCAAGAGCGGATAACAGGCGTGAGAGCAAAAAAAGCGTTTGTTGACCGGGGCTACAAAAGCCGGGAAATCGGCGGGACAAAAGTGCAAGTGCCGACCAATGGAGCAGGAAAAACAGCGTCGGAAAAGTTGAAATTAAGAAAGAATTTCCGCAGACGAGCGGCAATTGAACCAATCATCGGGCACGTGAAAAATGACTTTGGAATGGCAAAAAACTATCTCAAAGGCGAAATCGGCGACGCGATCAACGCAATTCTGGCAGCAAGTGCGTTCAATTTCAAAAGCTGGATGAAAAAAGCCGCCGAGAATGTTATTTTTGTCTTTATTTGGCTAAAAGAATCACGGCGACAAATACAAAACATATCAAACTATTCCGCCGCTTATTGATTTATTAAGGAACGACTAATTAGAAATCATCTTAGTTTTGGCACAAATTTGTCTTTTTAAAAGGCTGTTTATAGTAATAATTTTGTGACTAATCAAAAAGTATTAAAAATCATTAACCAATATCTACAGCCCTCTGTGTGGCTTTTACTCCTTTCATTACTCACTTTAACCATTTCAATAATCGCTCAGAAATCTAAGCTGGATAAAAATTTTGTTGCAACGGAAAATGCCTATCGGGCAAATAATAGAGGCGTAGGATTGCTCGAACAATTTAAGCACGATGAAGCCGTCAAAGAATTTCGCGAGGCACTTCAACTTGATCCCACGCTAAAACTTGCCAAAATTAATCTTGCCATCGCCCTTTTTAACGACAAAAAATTAGACGAAGCGAAGGCAGCCGCAAATGATTTTATAAAGTTTGAGCCAAATTCGCCGCAAGCCTTTTATATTCTTGGACTTATCGCTCGCTCTGAAAATAATTCCGACGAAGCTTCAACAAATTTTCGTAAAGTTTTGGCGATTGATCCGAAAGATGTTGGCACAAATGTAAACCTCGGTCAGCTACTCTCGCAAAAGCGTGAATACGCCGAAGCGATAAAAGTTTTGCAAATTGCCTACGAAAGCGAGCCGTTTAATTTGACAGCGATTTACAATCTCGCGACTTCCCTGCAAAGAAACGGAGAACGCGAAAAATCGACAGAGCTTTTGAAGAAGTTTCAGGTTTTGCGGGATACATTTGCCGGTGTAAATATTGGGCTAAATTATTTAGAACAAGGGCGTTACGCTGAAGCGATGGCTTCAAACGGAACGGAGAATGAACTGATTTTGCCGACAAATTCAAAGATAATTTTTCAAAATGTAAATGTCGGTTTAACTCAAAAAGGACAGTTAAATAATTCTAAATTTTTCGGATTCAATCGGCTTGGAACAGGAGCAACTTTAATTGATTTTGACGGCGACGGCAGCTTGGATTTGGTTAAATTGAACAATTTTGGGACAGCAAAACCCAATAGTTTTTCTATTTTTCGCAACGATAAAGGCAAGTTTACGGACGTAACAAAATTTTCGGGCGATTTGGCAAAGTCAAATAAAAACATTTCAACCGCAATTATTGCAGGAGATTTTGATAACGATAATTTGCCCGATTTATTCGTGGTTTTAGACGGCGGTTTTCAACTTTTTCGCAACCTTGGCAAAGGGAAATTTGCTGATGTAACCGAAAATGCAAAATTGCCAAAATATTCATATTCGTCAATGTCTGCCGCGTTTGCCGATGCCGATCACGATGGCGATTTGGATATTTTTGTGGTCGGATTTTCGAGCAACACCAATCCAAATCTGCTTTTGCGAAATAATGGCGACAGCACTTTTACCGATATTTCAGCGGAAGCGAAAATAAATCAGGTAAATAATGGCGAACAAATAAAATCACTTGCAATTGTACCGACTGATTTCAACAACACCCGCGACATCGATTTTTTAATCTTAAATCTTGTCGGAATGCCGATTTTATTGAGCAATCAACGTGATGATACTTTTCAAAATGTAGCGGAAAATGTCGGATTAAATCAAAAATCAGCGTGGTCATGCGTTGCCGCTGGCGATTTTAACAAAGATTCATTTACCGATTTCTTTTTGGGCATATTAGACGATGTCGGCGTTTTTGCGGTTTCCGACGGACAGGGAAAATTCACCCTCAAACCTGCTCCAAAAGGAACAAAAAACGCAACTTCCGCACAATTTATTGACTACGATAACGACGGTTTGCTTGATTTAATTGTAAATACAAACAAAGATTTGGTGCTTTCCAGAAACTTAGGAACGCGTTGGTCTGAGGCAGATTCGGGTGTTTTTAAGGTAAAAGTTTCCGCAAAAAATGCGTTGGCTGATTCGCGTCTGATGCTTTCCGGTGACATTGATAATGACAGCGATATTGATTTATTTACTTATGCAAAAAACGGCGAACTCATTTATTTACAGAACGTTGGCGGCAATGCAAACACCTCGGAAACGTTGAATCTACAAGGACGCGTAAGCAACAAAAGCGGAATCGGTGCAAAAATATTATTGCGTGCGGGAAGCCTTTCCCAACAGCTTGAAAGCTATTCCGCAAGCCCGATGCCCGCACCCTCGCAGGTGCATTTTGGTCTGGGAAAACGCAAAAATGTTGATTCAATCCGTGTGCTTTGGAGTTCGGGAATTGTTCAATCTGAAACTGATTTTACACCTTTTATGGTTGCCAAAAATAGTTCGTTTTTAAAGATTCAGGAAGTTGATCGCAAACCTGCTTCGTGCCCGTATTTATACACTTGGAACGGAAAAGAATTTGAATTTATTACAGACTTTTTAGGCGGTGGAGAAATGGGCGGTTGGGCTGGCAAAGGTTCGTACAACTACCCTGATTCCGATGAATTTGTGCGAATTCCGCGAGATAAATTGAAGGCTAAAAACGGCTTTTACGAGATTCGGGTGACCAATGAACTTGAAGAAGTTATGTATCTCGACAAGGTTAAATTGATCGCGGTCGAACACGAAAAAGGCACGGAAATTTATCCGAATGAGGGTTTGGGTAAATCGGAAAGTTCAACAGAATCAATTATTTCCACACAAAATGCGACCACGCCCATTTCTGCCGTCAATTCAAACGGTGAAAATATTGTTGCAAAAATTAAAGAACTCGACCGTAAGTTTTACGATGATTTCAAACTTCTACCGATTCGCGGCTATGCCGAAACGCACAATTTAACGCTCAATTTAGACAACAAAAAAGGCTACAACGGACGCACAATTTTACTGCTGACAGGTTGGACGGATTACGCTTTTTCGTCTGACAATGTGCGGGCTTCGCAAAGCGGCAAGTCGTTATCATTTCCATCTTTACAGGTCAAAAATAAACAAGGTGACTGGCAAACTGTGATTGAAAGCATCGGAATTCCCGTTGGTCGTCCGCAAACTTTAACGGTTGATTTGACCAATAAATTTTTGTCTGATTCACGCCAAGTTCGGATTGTTACGAATTTCAGAACTTATTGGGACAAAATTGAAGTAGATACTTCCGAACAAACAAAAGACTTAAAAACTTTTGAAATCGAACCGACAATCGCCAACTTGCAAGAACACGGACTCGGCAAAGAAACGAAATTTGGCGAAATGATTGTTCCCGATTACAACCAAGTCTCTTTTGATCCGATCTGGAAAGATTTTGCAGGAAGATTTACCGGATTTGGTGAGGTAAAACCGTTGCTGGCAGAAATTGACGATACATTTGTGATTGCCAAAGCGGGCGACGAATTTGTTTTATCGTTCAAAGAATTACCTGCTCCACCCGACGGCAAAACTTATACATTTCTTTTGTTCGCAGATGGTTACAGCAAAGAAGCGGATATAAATTCCGGTTCGCCAGATGCGGTTTATCCTTTGCCGTTTAGGAAAATGACAAAATATCCATACGATTCTAGCGAAACCTATCCGATAACTGATGAAAAACGCCGGATTTATGACGAAACTTTGACGAGATTTAGTCGAGGTGGATTGGCGAGATTCTAATTGTAACGCAGGCATCTTGCCTGCAAGCGTTTGCTACTCGATATCTTCGTGTAGATTTTTGTATTCAGCAGATTCAGACGCTTTGCGTCTATGCAGGCAAGATGCCTGCGTTACTATATGGAACATATTCGATATTCAGCCGCCGCAATTCAGACCGATTTTGCCAATCCGACAAATCGCGTTGATATGCGGAAAAATACTGACCGCCTTTTGAATTTGATTGATTCGGCTGTGATTGGTGCGATTCCGTTTTTACCCGTCAAGCTGGTTGTATTTCCCGAATTTGCACATTCCGCTCCGGTTTTTCCAACGGTCAAAGAATTACACGAAAAACTTGCAATTGAAATTCCTAATGAACACACGGATCGTTTGCAAGCTAAAGCAAAAGAATACGGGATTTTTATCCAAAGCGGTTCGATGCTTGAGATTGATAAAAAATATCCGAATCACGTTTTTAATACGTCTTGTTTGATTTCCGGCGACGGCATTTTATACAAATATCGCAAGGTAAATCCGTGGATTCCGTTTGAAGTTCATTCGTCGCCGCACGATATTGAAGGCTACGAAGAGGAACTTTTCCCTGTCGCCAAAACCGAGATTGGCAACATTGGAACAGCGATTTGTTACGACTGGATTTTCCCCGAAGCGACCCGTCAATTGGCAATGAACGGTGCGGAAATTCTGGTTCGCGTGTCTGCCTATATGGATCCGTATAATGCGACAGAACCGATGGATTGGTGGACGGTAGTTAATCGTTGCCGGGCGTTGGAAAATATGTGTTATGTGGTTGCGTCGAATCAAGCCGCGAGTTTGAAACATTATCCGCCGTATTCGTGGTCGGGCGGTTCGATGGCTGTTGATTTTGACGGGCGAATTTTGGCAAAAGCGAGTGAAGGACACGGCGAAAAAATTGTGGTTGCTCCGATTGATATTTCCGCCTTACGGCACGAAAAATCGGTGCGGACGGGACACAATATGCTCGCACATCTGCGAACTGAGGCGTATCCGGCGTATCAAAATCATATTTATCCGCCACGGATTGATGGCGAAACAAAAGAACATTCGTTTGAACAAAATATTGAATTGATTGAAGTTGCGAAGAAAAATTTGAATTCATAAATGTCGCGTAGCGACAAACTGACTTTAGCCGTGGGTTTTAACCCACGGAAGGCGGACGGGAAGAATTGTCGCGTTAGCGACAATTGAACAGAATCAACGTTTATCTCAATCGACGCTACGCGGCGAGGAAAACATTTTAATTTACCGTGGGTTGAAACCCACGGCTAAAATCGGCTAATCGCTACGCGATAGTTTTGGAAAAAACAACTATGATGAATCGTAAAAATTACCTCTATCTGCCTATTTTGTTAGCTTTGCTAATGTTTGTGTCGTGTCAAACTGCGACCAAACAAACGCAGACGAACACCAATCAAACGCAAACTTCTGCCAATGAAATTCCCGACCGCAAATGGTGGAAAGAGGCGGTTGTTTATCAAATTTATCCGCGTTCGTTTAGGGATTCAAACGGCGATGGAATCGGCGATTTACTAGGAATTATCGAGAAATTGGATTACATAAAATCGCTCGGCGTAGATGTTATTTGGCTCAATCCGATTTTTTCGTCGCCTAATGATGACAACGGTTACGACGTTTCTGATTACCGAAATATTATGAAAGATTTTGGGACGATGGCTGATTTTGACGAACTCGTTAAAGGCTTAAAGTCTCGCAATATCAAGCTCGTGATGGATGTTGTCGTCAATCACTCAAGCGACGAACACGAATGGTTCAAGCAGTCGAGAAGTTCGAGAGATAGTCCGTATCGTGATTACTATTATTGGTGGAACGCCGATAAAGGCAAGCCGCCCGCACGTTACAGTTTGTTTGATGTCAACCACGACGCTTGGAAATACGACAAGCAATCGGACGCTTATTATCTGCATATTTTCTCGCAAAAACAGCCTGATTTGAATTGGTCAAACCCGAAATTGCGGCAGGAAGTTTATGACATTATGAAGTTTTGGGCGGAGAAAGGAACTGACGGTTTTCGGCTCGATGCGTTTCAATTTGTTGCCAAAGATCCGAAATTTCCCGAATTTCCCGCCGGAACCGAACCGAGTTTGATGAATTATTCAATGGGCGAAGGAATTCACGATTATTTGAAGGAAATGAACCGCGAAGTTTTCAGCAAATATGATGTATTTAGCGTCGCCGAAGGTGCGGGGCGAAATATGCAGGACGCACACGATTTGGTTGATGCTGATCGCAACGAATTGAGTATGGCGTATGCGTTTGAACCCGCAGATTTAGGCAGATACGGCGGTTACAAACTGACGAAATTCAAAGAAGTTTTTTCTAAATGGGATAAGGAATTTGCTGAAAAAGGTTGGCTTTCGATATTTTTAGCTAATCACGATAAGGCTCGTCTTGTTTCGCTTTGGGGCAATGATGCTCCTGAATTCCGTGATTATTCGTCAAAAATGCTCTCCACGTTTCTGATGACGATGCGTGGCACAACCTATTATTACAACGGCGACGAATTGGCGATGACCAATGCGGGATTCGATAAAATTGATGAAATCCGCGACATGGCTTTGCTCAATGAATATCAGTATCAAAAAAGTAAAGGTGCGGATATGAATGAGTTTATGAAAAGAATTGCCTTTGAAGGTCGTGATAATTCCCGCACGCCGTTTCAATGGAATGCCAACGATAACGCAGGTTTTACAACGGGTAAACCTTGGATAAAACTTGCTCCGAATTACAAAGAAATCAACGCCGAATTACAGGAAAAAGACGCGAACTCAACGCTCAATTATTTTAGAAAACTGACGAAATTGCGGAAGGAAAATTTGGTTTTGGTCTATGGCAAATACACCTTGCTCGATGCGGAAAGTGAGAGCGTTTACGCCTATACGCGGGAGTTGAACGGGAAGAAAATGTTGATTCTCTTGAACTTCACGGATAAAGAAGCAACGGCGAATACGGGTTTAGATTTGTTGAAAGCGAAAGTCGTTTTGGGCAATTACGCCACGCCATCAGGAGACGGAAAGTTGAAACCGTATGAAGCGGTTGTTTATGAATTTTAAGTTTGTAGTCCCGCCTTTGGGCGGAAAGTCATTAATCTACAACTATTTACCGCTTAAAAGCGGAACTACGAGCAGGTGAAAATTATGTATCAAAAATCTATTATCCTATTAACATCATTGATTTTACTAGCGTTTTCCGCTTGTCAAAATTCGACAACAAACGTCAATCAAACAAACGTGAATTCTAATCAAACGACAACTGCTTCAAACGAAATTCCCAACCGCAAATGGTGGAAGGAAGCCGTGGTTTATCAAATTTATCCGCGTAGTTTCAAAGACACAAACGGTGACGGAATTGGTGATTTGAAGGGGATTACGGAAAAACTTGATTACATAAAATCGCTTGGAATTGATGCGGTTTGGCTCAATCCGATTTTCAGCTCGCCCAATGATGATATGGGTTATGACGTTTCCGATTACTCGAATATTATGAAGGAATTCGGGACGATGGAAGATTTTGACGCGATGCTCAAAGGTTTCAAAGACCGCAAAATCAAGGTCGTTTTGGATTTGGTCGCAAATCATTCATCAGACGAGCATAAATGGTTTCAAGAGGCGAAAAAAATCGCGTGATAATCCGTATCGAAATTATTATCACTGGTGGCACGAAGAGGACGGAAAACCGCCAAAACGAGTCAGCTTTTTTGATCCCGAAGGCGACGGCTGGCAGTATTCACCCGAAACGAAATCTTATTATCTGCACTATTTTTCCGACAAACAGCCTGATCTGAATTGGGAAAACCCGAAAACTACGTCAAGAAATGTATTCGATGATGAAGTTTTGGTTTGACAAAGGCGTTGATGGTTTCCGAATGGACGTTATCCATTTCATTTCCAAAGATTTACCGTTCAAAGAATTGCCAGTCGAATACAACGGGGATTTCGGGAAATATTACGGCAGCGGTCCGAAACGGCACGAATATGTGCAGGAAATGAACCGCGAAGTTTTGTCGAAATACGATGTGATGACGCTCGGCGAAGCAGGTGCAACTCAAGAAGATGCACATAATTACGTTGACGATGATCGCAAAGAATTGAATATGATTTACCACTACGAAGGTGTAAATCTTGGTTATTTGCCGAATTCAAAGAAAATCATTGACCCGAAAGGGTGGAAATTGACCGATTTCAAAGATGTTTATACTCGTTGGGATAAAAACTTCGCGGAAAAAGGTTGGAATACGGTTTATTTAGGAAATCACGATCAGCCGCGAATTGTTACTCGTTGGGGAAATGACAGCCCTGAATTCCGTGAGCTTTCGTCTAAAATGTTGTCAACATTCCTTTTAACGCAACGGGCAACGCCGTATTATTTCCAAGGTGATGAGCTTGGAATGAGCAACATCAAATTCGACAAAATCGAAGATTACAAAGACATTGAAACGATAAATTGGTATAAACAGGTTAAAGCCGAAGGCGGCGACGTGCAGCAATTACTCGATTCGCACAAAATTTCCGCCCGGGATAATAGTCGAACACCGATTCAATGGGACAACACGGCAAATGGCGGCTTTACAACCGGAACTCCTTGGCTCAAAGTCAACCAAAATCACCAAACCATCAACGCAGCGGCACAGGAAAAAGACGAGAATTCAACCTTGAATTATTTCCGCAAACTAACCGAATTGCGTAAAAAAGAATTGACGTTGGTTTACGGAAAATACACGTTGATCGATGAAAAAAACGAAGACGTTTACGCTTACACGCGTGAGTTAAACGGTAAGAAACTTTTGATTTTATTAAACTTCAAGGCGACGGAATCGAGCGTTAATACAGGAATGGATTTGAGTAAAACAAAGATTTTACTCGGCAATTACGAAGAATTTTCAAAGGATGGAAAACTAAAACCATATCAGGCAGTGATTTTGGAATTATCAAACTAGGAGCATTCAGAATATATGAACACAAGTATAAAACCGAGTCTATCATTTTGGCAGATTTGGAATATGAGCTTTGGCTTTCTCGGCATTCAATACGGGTTCGGCTTGCAGCAGGCGAATTTGAGTCCGATTTTCCGTTATCTCGATGCGGATGAATCGAAACTTCCCGTTTTGTGGCTTGCCGGACCTATTACAGGCTTGCTTATTCAGCCGATTATCGGAGCGATCAGCGACGGAACTTGGACACGGTTTGGTAGGCGAAAACCGTTCTTCTTGGTCGGGGCGTTGGTCGGGAGCGTCGCGGTTTTGCTGATGCCTTATTCGCCTGTTTTGTGGATGGCGGTAGGTTTGTTTTGGATACTGGATGCTTCGATGAATACGGCGATGGAACCCTACCGGGCGATGGTCGGCGACAAACTCAACGAAAAACAGAGGACTCTCGGGTTTTCCGTGCAGACCTTTATGATCGCGGGCGGACAAATCGCAGCGGGCTTTATGCCAATTTTGCTTCTGTCATTGGGAATTTCGGGCTCCTCCAAAGAAGCCGACGGCGGTAAGCACATTCCGGATATCGTAAAATACTCATTCGTAATCGGAGTTGTTGCAATGCTTGTATCAATGGCTTGGACGAATTTTACAACCGACGAATATCCGCCGGACAACTTGGAAGAGTTTCGTGCGGAACAAGCCAAAAAAGGTGGTGTAATCGGCAAAATCATCCATGCCTTTAAAGAAATTTGGGATGCGATTCTCGAAATGCCGCAAGGTTTACGTCGTATTTGGTGGGTAAAACTTTTCACATGGTATGGCTTGCCTTTGATGTGGCAATATTTATCAATTTCGATTGCAAGACATTCGTTTAATGCACCGACACCTGATTCCCCGAATTTTGCGGAAGGTTCGTCATACGGCGGAGTTGCTTTCATCGTTATGAATGTTACTACAGTAGTTATGGCGTTTTTGCTGCCTTCAATCGTTAAGTTAATCGGCACTCGAATGACATATGCCGCACTTTTGGTGCTCGGTGGATTAGGGTTTATTTCGATGCTTTTATTCACCAATATCAATTTCGTGCTGGCTTGTATGGTGCCGGTTGGAATTGCCTGGTCTGCAATTATTACGATTCCATTTATTATGACGACGTCGATTGTTCCGCAAAGAAGGACTGGCGTTTATATGGGTTTGCTCAATGCGTTTATCTGCATTCCGCAGATTTTAGAAATGGTGACGGTTGGGTTCTTTTACGATTCGCTGCTCGGCGGCGACGCTCGAAACGCGTTGGTTCTGTGCGGGATTTGTTTGATTTTAGGTGCAATTTGCTGTTTCTTTATTCCGAAAGACGTTGAGCCTAAATACGTAACTGAAGGCGATATTGCAGAAGCTGAAGCTCGCGGAATGACAATGGGTGAGCCGTAAAGAAATTGCCCACGAAAGACGCGAAAGAAACGAAAAATTGTAAATCAGTTTTGTCTTCGTTTTCGTGTTTTTCGTGTTTTTCGTGGGCAGAATTATTTTTATAAAAAATGAGTGAATTAGAAAGAAAATGGTGGAAAGAAGCGGTCGTCTATCAGATTTATCCGCGATCATTCAAAGATAGTAATGGCGATGGTATTGGTGATTTACGTGGAATAATCGAAAAGCTGGATTACATTAAATCCTTGGGCATTGATGTGGTTTGGCTCAATCCGATTTTCAGTTCGCCGAATGATGATAACGGCTACGACGTTTCGGATTATCGTGGAATCATGGAAGATTTTGGGACAATGGCGGATTTTGACGAAATGCTCGAAGGATTCCACGAACGCGGGATAAAAGTCGTGCTTGATCTCGTAGCAAATCATTCATCCGACGAACATTTTTGGTTTCGCGAAGCACGCAAATCTCGGACAAATCCGTATCGAAATTACTATCATTGGTGGAATGCCGAAGACGGAACTCCGCCAAAACGTTGGAGTTTTTTCGACGAAGAAGCGAACGCGTGGAAGTATGACGAACAGACAAATTCCTATTATTTGCACATTTTTTCCGTCAAGCAGCCAGATTTAAATTGGGAGAACCCGAAGCTTCGCCAAGAGATTTACGACGCTGTGAGATTTTGGTTTAATAAGGGTGTTGACGGTTTTCGGATGGATGTTATCACCTTTATTTCCAAAGATTTGCCGTTCAAGGAATTGCCAGAAAAATACAACGGAAATTTTGTTCAATATTACGCCGAAGGTCCAAAACTTCACGAATATTTGCAGGAATTTAACCGCGAAGTTTTATCCAAATATGACATTATGACCGTCGCCGAAGGTCCCGGAACGACGACCGAAAATGTGCTCGATTTCGTTGACGAAGATCGCCACGAACTCAACATGTCGTATCACTTTGATATCAGCAATCTCGGGCACAAAGATTTAGCGAAAAAGCTGCTGGATCCTGCGGGTTGGAATTTTCTCGAATTTAAAGAGATTTTCCGCAAATGGGACGCGGTTTTCGAGCATAAAGGCTGGGGAACGGTTTACCTCGGCAATCACGATTTTCCGCGTATGGTTTCGCGTTGGGGAAATGATTCGGCGGAATTTCGCGAAGTCTCGTCAAAAATGTTGACCACATTTCTGCTAACGATGCGTGGAACACCTTACTATTATTTCGGCGACGAACTCGGAATGACGAACATTCGTTTCGACAACATCGAAGATTACCGCGACATCATGACCATCAATTTGCACAAATTGATCTCATCGGAAGGCGGCGATTTGGATGAATTTATGGAATCGCAAAAAATCATCGGACGCGACAACGGACGCACTCCGTTTCAATGGGATAATTCGGAAAATGCAGGATTCACGAGTGGAAAACCTTGGTTAAAAATCAATCCGAATTACAAAGAAATCAACGCCGAAACGCAAGAAACGGACGAAAATTCGTCGTTAAATTATTTCCGCAATCTAGTCAAATTCCGCAAAGAAAATCACGCTCTGATTTACGGAAAATCTGAATATTACGATCTGGAAAATGAATCGGTTTTTGCTTATTCCAGAGAATTAGACGGGCGTAAACTATTGATTTTAGTGAATTTCAAAGAAAATGAAGCAACGGTAAATGTGAAATTTGATTTGGTAAATGCAAAAGTTTTGTTTGGAAATTATGATAGTTTCAATGGACACTTGAAACCGTATCAAGCCGTAATTTTAAAAGTTTAAGCATTGGAACGCCAGCATCGTGCTGGCAATGAACGCGAGAGCGTTCAAATAATCTCGGCGATAATTAAGAAATGACATCGTTGCACGATGTATGCCGTCAAGATGACGGCGTTCCTTTTTATGAAAGTTCTATTCATCATTCTGCTTTTTTCTACCAGTCTTTTTGCACAATACGACGAACCCCATCGTCCGCAATTTCATTTTTCGCCGCCTGCAAATTGGATGAATGATCCAAACGGAATGGTCTATCACAACGGCGAATATCACCTTTTCTACCAATACTATCCGAATGATACGGTCTGGGGACCGATGCACTGGGGACACGCCGTGAGCCGTGATTTGATTCATTGGGAAAGGCTTCCGATCGCACTTTACCCTGATAAATTGGGCTATATTTTTTCGGGAAGTGCGGTGGTTGATAAGCAAAACACCTCGGGTTTCGGCACAAAAAATAAACCTCCAATGGTCGCAATGTTCACTTATCATTTGATGGAAGGCGAAAAAGCGGGACGCAAGGACTTCCAGTCTCAGGGCGTAGCTTATTCAAATGATAACGGAAGAACTTGGACGAAATACAACAAAAATCCGGTAATTCCAAACATCGAAAACATCAAAGATTTCCGCGACACAAAAGTGTTTTGGAACGAAAAGTTAAAATCGTGGTCGGTTGTTTTCGCGGTTGGAAATCACGTCCGGTTTTATAATTCACCGAATTTAAAAGAATGGAGAATGACCGGGGAATTTGGAAAAACTGAAGGCACGCATGCCGGAGTATGGGAATGTCCGGATTTGTTTCCCTTGAAAATAAGCGGCAAAACAAAATGGATCTTACTTGTCAGCATCAATCCCGGCGGAGCTAATGGCGGTTCGGCAACGCAGTATTTTATCGGCGATTTCGACGGTATAACTTTTAGAAACGACAATAAATCCGACGAGGTTTTATGGCTTGATTACGGACGCGACAATTATGCCGGCGTAACTTGGTCAAACACTCCGAATAATCGTCGAATTTTTCTCGGCTGGATGAGCAATTGGGATTACGCACAGAAAGTTCCAACCGAAAAATGGCGAAGTGCGATGACTTTGCCGCGTGAATTGAGTTTGAGGCAGACCGAAAAAGGTCTGCGGTTGGTGCAAACTCCAGTCAAAGAAACTGCAAAATTGCGAAACGGACAATTTTTAGGCATCAAAAATGAGGAAATTGCCAAAGAACTAAGTATTGGCGGAGAGAAATCTTCATTAGTTGAAATGGATTTGGAAATTGATTTATCCAAAACTACTGCCACAGATTTTGGTGTTGAACTGAGCAATGCAAAAGGCGAAATTTACAAAATTGGCTACGATATTGCGACCAAAAAATTCTATTCTGATCGCACCAAATCAGGTAAAAAAGATTTTTCCGATGTTTTTGGCAAAAACAAACATTTTGCAGCACGAATCAATAATAATAATCGGCTGAAACTTCATCTTTTCTTTGATAAAGCATCAGTCGAAATGTTTGCGGATAATGGCGAAATTGCGATGACTGATATTTTCTTTCCGAGCGAAGATTTTACGAAGTTCAAATTTTTCAGTAATGGCGGAAGGACGGTTTTTGCAAAAGCAACTGCGTGGAATTTGAAGTCAATTTGGCATTAAATTATTGATTCTTAGGTCTTTGATCCGCCGGAATATTGGCAAAAATGTCATCGTATTTTTGATAACCGTCTTTCACTATGTCCATCAAATTCGATTTATCAATTACCTTTGGTTCGATAAATACAAAAGGAATTTCTTTGTTTACGGCTTTCATCGTTTTAGTAGTCGTAATCTTTTCGCCTTTTGCAAGTTTTACAGCGGCTTCAACGGCGGCATAAGCTAACGGCTGAATCGGTTTATAAACCGTCATTGATTGTTCGCCTTGTGCAATTCTCTGCAAGCCATCGATCTGTGCGTCCATTCCTGTCACCACAACTTTGCCGACCAAACCTTGTGATTTCAACGCTTGAATTGCTCCCCCGGCTGTTCCATCATTTGAACATACAAAAGCGACGACTTCATTTTTATTCTGCGTCAGTGCGTTTTCGGCAATCTTCAAAGCCTCTTCGGGTGACCAATCTTTTGCGTTTTGATCCGCTACAATTTTGATTTCGCCTTTATCGATGACTGGCTTCAAAATCTCGTTTTGCACGCCTTTCATAATGTTTGCGTTGTTGTCCGTCGGAGCTCCGTAAATTAAGACATAATTACCTTTAGGAGCATTTTTCAGAGCATATTCGGCTTGCATTTGTCCAGCTGTTGAATGCAAATGCGAGACCAAAACGTCAACCTCATCGCTCAAAATCAGGCGATCATAACTAACAACCGGAATGCCCTGTTTCTTGGCTTTTTCAACCGCGGTCGCCATCACTTGTCCGTTGTGCGGAGCAATTATCAATACATCGACGCCCTTCGTCAAAAAATCGTCAACCTGCTTTAATTGCTTTTCATCGTTGCTCTCTGCAACGCTCGTTTCCACTTCCGCACCAAGTTCGGCAGCACGTTTCTCGACCAATTCCTTATCTTTCGTCCAATGCTCCTTGAGCGTATCCATCGAAAAACCGATGCGGATTTTGCCGTCTTTTTTCTTTGTGGCGGTGTTCGCTTGCTGTTGATTTGGATTTACACAAGCCGATAAAAACAAAGCCGTGAAGATTAAGATCATTGATATCTGTTTCATTTTTTCTTTCCTTTTACGTTGTTTATCGATTCAAGCGGCAGCGTTATTTCGCGTTTGAAGAATGAATTTCTATCGCCTTCAAATTTGACGTTCAAAACTTGTTCGCCTGTCCGATTAGTTGTAATCTTAACGCCGTCAACTTCTTTCAAACGCTTGGTAGAATTGACGTTAAGCGAATATATTTGACCGCCGAGACCTTCCAATACTAAATATAATCCATCACTTTTTGCTTGCGATTTGATAATTTTCAAACCCGTGTTTTCTTGCCCGGCTTGCAGATCAGGCGTCTTCCAATAGACGTCCGTTCCGTCGTCCAAAAGATAAACGATTTCCGCATTCGCGGTTGCATCAAACTGAATTTCGGCTTGCTGAATATCGCCCATTTGTTGGATTTGAAAAGGCGTTTTCTTGCCTGAAATCGTGACCGATTTGATAACGGCATCAAGCGGAAACGACGGTGAAACAATGAGTTTTGCCGGAGTGGTTCCAATTTTTTGTGCAACTGTAATCGTAAGTTTCCCTTTTTCGCGTTTAGCTTTGAAATCAAAAGAATTTCCGCCTGCTCGAATTGATTTCACCTCATAATTATCCCAATTTGCCGGAACCTGAGGTGCAAATTTCAGAGTTTTTCCGGCATTTGAGACTTCAATTCCTAACATTCCACGCAAAAACGGCGAAATTACCATCGCTTCCGACCAAACTTGATGATGCGAACTTCGCCCAAATGGAGCGTTAAAATCGCCAGATAAAAGCTCAGTTACATAGCCCAACGCATTTGAATACGTCAGCAAACTATTTGCCATCAAAGCTTGATTCCCAACGTGCGGACGACCATATTTGTAAGCTCCTACCGATTGCCAACCCGTAAATAATCCCCAAACGGAGCCGTAATGATACGAAAGCGGATCGTAAAGTTGCGAATCATCGGCGAGAATTCTCGAACCCCAATCCGTCGAGATTTTGGCACTTCCCAAACGGTCAATTTGCTTTTGTGCCTTCGCGTCGTCCATCGTTTTCCACCACAGAGGAACTGCCGGAAGAACAGTATCTTCATCGTATAACATCTTTGTTTGCAATTCGTTGAGACGTTTTTGCCGACGTTCAAGATTTGGTCCGGGTTCAGCCTTTACTGGTTCTTTGCGTGGAATTTGAGTGGAATAAGCATAAAAACCTTTGTCATCCATCCAATAAGTTTTTTCCATCGCAACGCGGCATTTTTCGGCGTTGGCTTTGGCACGCGTCGCGGTTGCGGTGTCACCAATTGCTTCCGCCATTTCCGCCATATTTTTCGAAGCTTCGATCCAAACGCCTTGCAGATAAATTTCTTCATGCGGCGGATATAACGCACCGCCCTCCACCCAACCGTGTCCGAACTTTGTGTTTTCGATCAAACCGTTGCCGTCGGTGTCGGTCGCTTCTTCGTATTTGTAGGCTTTTAAGATCGAATCATAGTTCGCTTTTAGGTATTCAAGGTCGCCACTTGCCTCGTATAAATCTCGATTAACTATTATATACAAAGGAGTTGCGTCGGTAGAATTCCACGCATACGGATAACCTTTCCACCAATCGGTGAGCGTCGCAGATTGCGAAATTTCGTGCGGAATTTTGCCGTCATCGCGTTGATATTTTTTCAGGAAATCAATTGCTTGCTTGGACGTTGAAAAATCGCCGTATGAATTTATCGCTAAAGCTGTCCACATCGAATCGCGTCCAAAAAACCACGCAAAACCCGGACGTTCGGAATCGCCGGAAGTTCTGAAACCTGCAACTAAACCAGTTCCCAAAAACGGATTGGTGGCAACGCCTTTTTCCGTGCCGATTTTTGCCCAATCAAAGGCTGTGTTCAGACGTTCGTCAGGTGTTGTAACGTGAGTAGTTTTGCTCAAAAAATCTTCGTAATATTTGACGTTTTGTTCGTAGAGCGGAATCGCATTATTGAGCAATCTATTGTAAGTTTCAACAGCTTTTGCACGTCCATCGGTGCTTCCGGTAATCACAATCGGAACGAAATATTTTGTCGCATCTTGTTGTGATAATTGGACTTGATAGCGAACCGGAACATCTTTCGGTTCTTCCTGATAAGGCATTAGTGAAACATCTTTCGCATCAGGCGTGCCGATAATTCCGACGAATTTCTGCGTTTCTTCACCGATAAAATAATACTTGTCTTTTTCGTCTTGACCGTAAAAATTGGTCATCAAATTTCCCGCCCACATCAGTTTTAATTTCGGACGAAACGCAACATCAATCGTCATCGGTAATTTCGTATTGATGTCGAGCAGAATTACCAAACCTTGTTCATCGACCGGAGCGTAGATGATTTGCTTGACGGTGAAAGCCGCGTGCGAGTAAGTAAAAGTCGTAGCTTCAGGGCGAACTTTGATGCTCGTCAGCAATTCCGAACCGCGAAACGGAAGATTATAGCCTTCGATTTTGAAATAAAATTCAAGATCATCCAAAATCTTCATCGGATAAACCCACGCTTCCATGTTGCGATGCTCGTAGCCGAAAGCCGCCGATTTTCGTCCGAGAACATCATAAAACGAACCGTTTTGCGAACGGCGGGAAAGTTCGAGTCGGCTTTGTGGTAAGTCTTTTTTTGCGATAAATTTGCTCGGAGTTTGTGCAAAATTGCATATGGTTAAAAGGCAGATTAAGAAGGCGAAAATCGGTATTTTTTTCATAAAATTATGACTGGAACGCAGGCAGCTTGCCTGCACGAACACAAAGCGTTCGCAAAAAGTTTAAGTAAAAATCAACTTGAATTTATGCAACGACCGTTAGCGTTTTTCAAACGCTGGCAGGCTGGCAGCCTGCGTTCCCGTCGCGACTTTCAAACTTACCGCCGCACCGCCTCCATTCGCCAACGCTAATTTTAAAGCTGTTTTGCTGTCAACCAAGTAACTTTTGATTTCATAAACCATTGGATTTTTCTCCCAATCGGCATCTTTTGCATCAGCGTAAATCGTTGCTACATATTGCTTTCCACTATCGAGAAAATTAAGCGAAACAGTTGCTGTCCGTGAGTTTTCGTCCGTAATCGCACCGATAAACCATTCGTTTTTGCCTTTCGCTTTTCTCGCGATCGTCAAATAATCGCCGGGTTCGGCTTCAATGATTTTGGTGTCGTCCCAATCAACCGCAACATCTTTGATAAATTGAAAAGCGTCCATCCTTTTTTCGTAATTTTCGGGCAAATCAGCCGCCATTTGCAAGGGCGAATACATCGTTACATACAACGCAAGTTGTTTCGCCAAAGTCGTGTGAACCTGCTCTTTTTGATTCGGTTGATAAAACGAGCGTTTGATTTCAAAAATTCCCGGCGTGTAATCCATCGGACCACCCATCAATCGCGTAAACGGCAAAATCGTTTCGTGTTCAGGCGGATTTCCTTCGCTCCAAGCGTTGTATTCATTGCCTCTGGCGGCTTCGGCGGCGATCCAATTCGGATATGTGCGATGCAAACCCGTCAAGCGAACTGATTCGTGTGAATCAACCGAAATTTTGTATTTTGCCGCAGTTTCTACAACGTGAAGGTAATGATTGACCATCCATTGCCCTTCGTGATTTTCGCCGCGCGGAATGATTTTGCCGACGTAACCTGTTTTTACTGCATCATATCCGTTAGCTTTCATAAATCGAAACGCTTCATCAAACGGCGTTCGTAATTGCTTGCGGAAGCAGAAGTTTCGTGGTGCATAATCAATTTAACACCTTTTGCGGCGGCGTATTTTTGCAATTCTTTAACATCAAAATCAGGATACGGCGTAACAAAATCAAAGACGTTTTCCTTCCATTGCCCATACCAATCTTCCCAACCGATATTCCAGCCTTCAACCAAAATTCCTTGAATCCCGTTTTTCGCCGCAAAATCAATGTATTTTTTGACATTCGCCGTATTTGCACCGTGTTTGCCATTCGGCTTTAACGATTTCCAATCGGTTTCGTCAATCTTGACATTGTTGACATCTGCATAATTCCAACTTTCCGTGTTGACGTGCATTCCCCACCAAACGCCGACGAATTTTTGCGGTTTTATCCAACTTGTATCGGTATATTTGGTTGGTTCGTTCAAATTCAAAATCATTTTTGAACTTAAAATTTCCGTCGCTTTATCTGAAACAATTATCGTCCGCCACGGCGTATTATGCGGGGTCTGCAAAAAGGCTGCACTGCCGACCGCATTCGGGGCAAGATGCGAAGTCATCGCAAAAGTCTGCTGATTAACCATCAGATACATTGCCGGATAATTAACCAATGCCGCTTCGTGCAAGCTAATGTAAAGCCCGTTGGCGGATTTCATCATTAAAGGAGTTTGAACTGCATTTTCGGCAAACGGAATTTTATCTGAATTTGGATTGTAATAAAGCGATTTCGATGCGGCAATTTCGCTTATTTTGGTTGTGTTATAAGCATATTCCTGCGAATCATAATCGCCCGGAATCCAAAAAGTTTTGTGGTCGCCAAGTCAGATTAAACTCTGTCTTTTCATTATTTACAGTGAAATATTTGAGTTGCTCCTGAACAGGAAATTCGTATCGGAAACCTAATCCATCGTTAAAAAGACGAAAACGAACGATGATTCGCCGGGTTAATTTCTCCGTTTTTTGTTCAAGCGTAACGGCTAATTCCCGGTAATTATTGCGAATCGTTTTGACTTCGCCCCAAACCGGATTCCAAGTTTCATTTACCTCGGATGTTTTTGAATCAACAATCGTAAAACCACTTTTCAAATCAGGCTGATCCTTTATTTCAAAGCCCAATTTACTCGGTTTAATCACATCAAATCGTTGGTAAGTTAGTGAATAGATTGGTTCACCTTTTTCATTCAACTTAAAAATAAATGACAAATTAGCGTTTGGCGACTGCAAATATTGAGCAGATGCCGAAACCGCAAACATTAGAATTAAAAAAATTACCTTTTTCATATTATTTAGACTGGAACGCAATCGGCTCGATTGCACGGACGCAGTGCGTTCGCAAAGTGCTTAGGTAAAAATCAACCCGAATTTACGCCAAGGATGTTAGCGTTTTGCAAACGCTTGCAGGCTGGCAGCCTGCGTTCCATTCCTTTTTACCTTTCGCTTAGAATATCACTTTTCAAAGTCGCCTTGCCTTTCAAAACGATTTCAGCCGAAGAACGCCCAACTAAAATTTCATAATCGCCAGCTTCGGCACGCCAATTTTTTGAACCTACATCGAAATATGAAAACGCACGTTTATCTAAGGTAATAGAAACTTTTTTCATTTCGCCCGCTTTCAAAAAGACTTTTTCAAAACCTTTCAATTCTTTAATCGGACGCGAAACTTTTGAATCTTTTTTGCTTCCTACATAAATCTGAGCCACGTCTGCACCTTCACGAGTTCCAATATTTCTGACGTTGAAAGAAACTTCAAACTTGCCGTCTGTCAAAGGTTTAACCATCAAATTTGAATAGAAAAAATTGGTGTAGCTCAAACCAAAGCCGAACGGAAATTGCGGAATAACATTATTTTTTTCATAGCCGCGATAGCCGACAAAAACGCCTTCTTTGTATTCAATTTTATTGCCGTTTTGCGGATAATAATTGTTGAAGGTCGGATTATCTTCAGCATTTCGCTCAAATGTCGCGGGTAATCTACCCGATGGATTTGTCGTGCCAAACAAAATTTCGGCAAGTGCGGTTCCGCCTTCTTGTCCTGCATACCAAGTTTGCAAAACGCCTGAAACTTGGTTAATCCAAGGTTACATATCAACACCGCCGCCCGAATTTATAACTACGACGACATTTTTATTAACCTTTGCAAGTTGTTGAATTAATTCATTTTGTCCCGGCGGAAGCTGAGAAAGTTCGGTCAAAATGTTCCGTTTCACTAACCGAATCAAAGCCGACGGGAACAATCACAACATCAGCTTTTTTCGCTAATTCAAGGGCATTTTGTTCAACCCAATTTCCTTGTTTGACGATTCCGAGCCGAATAAACGGTTGCGAAAGTCCGCCGCTTGCCTTGAATTCCAAAACTATTTTATGCGGTTTTGCATCAAGCGAAAAAGTAGTAAGTTCGTTTGCCGCAATTGTCATTGCCCAACGGTCACGGACTAATTTTCCGTCAACATAAAGCCGATAATTGGTGTCGCCAAAACCCGCTTGTTGAACAAAAATCTCAAATTCTCCGCTTGTTTTTGGCGTAAAATCACCTGTCCAACGTGCTGACATTGGTTTCGTTCCGACAAACAATGCAAAGCCGGATTGATTTTCTCCGACTGAAACGGCTTCAAAATCGGCGAATTTCCAAAATTAAATCCTTCGACAAGTTTTCCAAAATTCATGTTCGACACATTTTCGGTTTTTGCTGGAGTTCCCGAAAGCTCCAAATTGTCGAAAAATTCGGCTTTAACATCGCCCGAAAAAGCTGTTTGATTAGCTAAGTTATTGTAATTATTGATTCCGCGAGCATAAGTTACATTCGCGTTTGTGCCAAGATGTTGCTGATTCCACTTAGAAAATCTACATGTTGGAAACTGGGAATCGAACGCACTTCCACCACCCAAAACCGGCGTATCTAAATCCATTTGGACCAATTACGGCGATATTGTTTTTGATTTATCAAGCGGAAGCAAGTTTCCTTGATTTTTGAGCAAAACAATTGATTCTCTCGCGGCTTGCAGAGCAACTTGTCTGCCTTGCTGATTGATTTTCGGAATTGACAAATCTTCCTTGCGGACGATCAAGCCAGCCGAATCGAATCGCAGTTCGCAACAATCGCCGAACTTTATCATCAATCGTTGATTCTTTAACTTTTCCTTCTTTGATGAGCGGCAAAATCGTCTGCCGATTCATAAATGACCGCACGGCATTTCCAAATCCAAACCGCCGTTGACCGTGCCGAGCGTTTCGTGTGCCGCTCCCCAATCGGACATATAAACGCCTTGAAATTTCCAATCGCCTTTCAAAATTCCTTGAACTATATTGCTGTTAGCTGAGGCATAATGTGCCATTGACGATGTTGTAAGAAGACATCACCGAACCCGTTTTCGCTTCTTTGACGGCGGCTTCAAAAATCGGCAAATAAATTTCCCGCATCGTCCGTTCGTCAATTACCGAATCGGATGTATTTCGCCAAAATTCCGAATTATTGCCGATAAAATGTTTGACAGTTGCCGAAACGCCTTGGCTTTGCACACCTTGAATAAACGGCACAACCATCCGCGAACCAAGATACGGATCTTCGCCAAAATATTCAAAATTTCTGCCGTTGAGCGGTGAACGATAAATATTTACGCCCGGTCCGAGCGAATAATGCGACTCCGCGAGAACGAGCATCACGTCCGATTTGCAAACCTGTTTCGCCTGCTAATTTGGCGTTCCAAGTTGCCGCCAGAGCAATTCCGCCGACCATCGACATTTGCACGGCTTTCGCGTCGCACGCCGAAACCGCTGTCGGCAGTTTTCAAAAGCGGAATTCCGAGACGTTCTAAGCCACGAACATCAAAACCATTGACACCGCCAATCGCGTCAATCTTTTCTTCCAAAGTCATCTTTTGGAGAATTGATTCAACGCGGGCTTCGGTTGGATTTGTTTGTCCTCAAAACATGCTGAAACACAGAAAAATAGTCAAAAATTAGCTATGAATAAGAAATTTTCATATTTTCATAATTTATATCTCTCAATTCGAAAATTTTCGGCATTGCGCCCGTTTTTGAAGCGACAAAAGCCCAATTTGATTGGCATAATTGTTGATTTTGTCCAAATCCCAATCGTGCAAAAGTCCGTGACCATTCCTGCCGTAAATGCATCGCCCGCACCGATTGTGTCGGCAATTTTGATTTTTACTCCGTCAAATTCGTCAAATTGTTTGGTGTAATAACAAACTTCCGTTGCTCCCTCGTGTCACGCAAAGCAATTTTAAATTCAAATTTTTGCACGAGATTTTGTGCTTTGTTCAATATGATTGTCACCTTTAATTTCAAGCATTTCAACAATATGCGGAAATTCTTCGTGATTCAGTTTGACGATATTTGCCAAGTTCAAAGACGTTTCCAAAATCACTTTTCGAATAATAATTTTGCCGTAAATTGACATCAAAAATTCGTAAACAGGTTGGATTGGTTAAACTGACAAATTCTTGAATCGTCTTTTGCGAAACTACATTTCGTTGAGCCAAAGTACCAAAACAAACTGCATCGCAAGTTTTTGCCAATTCTCTCCAATCTTCGGTCAATTCTAAAAAATCCCACGCCACATTTTCGACAATTTCATAACTCGGCTGACCATTTTCCAGTTTGACATTGACAATTCCTGTCGGTTTTTCTGAATCAATTTGCAAAAATGAAGTGTCAACATGTTTTTTTGCAATCAGTTGTAAAATTTCTTTGCCATTTGAATCATTTCCGATTCGACTTGAAATAATTCCTTGATTGCCGAGTTGTGTAGCGATATAAGCAAAATTCGCAGGAGCTCCGCCGAGCATTTTTCCCGTCGGCAAAACATCAAAAAGAACTTCGCCGAGTCCGACAATTTTGAATGCTTTTCAATCATTTAAATATTTGCACCGCAAAGACGCAAAGTCGCAAAGCGGTGAAAATCTAGATACTTTTTTAACTTTCTCTTGTGTTCTCTGTGTCTCTGTGTTGAAAATTTTTTACTTCACAAAAACGTGATAACTCCAAGGTTGCAAAACCAATTTTGTTTTCTCGTCCATCTTTGCTTTTTTGCCCGTAAAATATTCGGTGTAATCGCCGTGATAAAGTGTTTCATTGAATTTAACAGTTTGCGGCTAAATTTGAAAAGTTCAACACCACAAAAATTTTATCTTTATCATTCATTCGGGCGAAACTGAAAACTTTTGCCGGAACTGAATTTGGGACAAGATTCATCGTTGCGTTATGTCCCCAATTTAATAAAACCGAGTTTGATTTTTTGAGTTTAAAAAGTTTTTTATAAAATTCGTTGTTTGGATGATTTCGCCAAATAATTTCGTCTTTTTCAAAAAATTTCAGGCGTTTATTGAGTCCGGCTTCTTGCCCGTTGTAAATCATCGGCATTCCTTCGCCAACCACAGATAAAACTGTGGCGGCATTAAAGGCTTTGCCCCAAATTTCTTGATCTGTGCCTTCCCAAGCGTTTTGGTCGTGATTGCTGGTGCCAACCATTCGGATTCCGTCTTTCGGAAAACTGCTTTCGTTCCAAGAATAATAAACAAAAAGTCCGCCCAAATCTTTAGTTTTTCCTTGAGCAATCGGCAGCATTTTTTCGTGCCAAGTCCAAGCATAGGTCATATCAAAAGCGTATTCGTGCAAATCGCGCGATTCCCATTCGGCAAGCATAAAAACAGGTTTGATTTGGTCAAGCTCTTTTCGTAAATTGTTCCAAAAATCAACCGGAACAAATCCCGCAACATCGCACCGATAGCCGTCAATATCGGCTTCTTTTACCCAATATTTCATCGCCTCGGTCATATATTTGCGAAGTCCGGGCGAATTGTAATTGAGATTGATAATGTCTGACCAATCCCACCAGGGAGTCGGGCGAAAATCGCCTTTCCAATCTTTGTCATACCAATCAGGATGTTTGCTTTGCAGTTCATTATCCCAAGCCGTATGATTCGCAACCCAATCTAAAATAACGTGAAAACCGAGTTTATGAGCTTCTTTGACGAAATGTTTGAAGTCGTCCATCGTGCCGAATTCGGGATTAACAGCGTAATAATCTTTGACCGAATACGGACTGCCGAGTGTGCCTTTGCGATTTTTTACGCCAATCGTGTTAATCGGCATAATCCACAAAATATCTACCCCAAGTTCTTTGATTCGCGGCAGATGTTTTTCGGCGGCTTTGAATGTTCCTTCTTTGGTAAATGCACGGGTATTTATTTGATACATCACACGCTTTTCTCGCCCATTCGGGATGTTTTACTTTGACGTAGGGAATCGGTTGATATTGATTTTGGGAAAAAATTGCCGTCATTGAACATGATAGAATCAAGAACACAAAAAATATTGCTCGCATTTGAATATTCTCCTTGGCGAAATAAACTAACATTTCTAATTTTTAAATCTGCTAGTTGTATAAACAAACCAAGCTAAAGTTAACTAAGTTTTTATCGAAAGCTTACCCCCATAAAACTTTCTATAAAAACTCAATTTAATCAGCTTAGTTTGTCAATACATCTACCAAATAAGTTTGAAAAAAGGAGAAGTCCGAGTTGGAGCTTCTCCCTTATCTTGTTGAAAGCGGAGTTTAATTCTGCCTTCAATTAAATATGCTCCAATTTATTGTTTAGAATGCGAATCTAAACGCGAATTGAAGGTTACGTTGAGCATCTCCGCCAAAGAAAGCAGTTGAATTGCTCTTACCAATATTTGCCAGCATTGCTCCAAGCTGTTCCGTTAAAAGCTTCCTAAGTTTGAATCAGGATTTCCGAGATTAACGTGGTTAAATAAATTGACCACTTCTATACGGAATTCTGCATACATTGTTTCGTTGATATGGAATTTCTTCAGCATTGAAGCATCAGTTCTCCAGTAGCCTGGACCGTCTACTGCATTGCGTTCCAAGTTTCCAAAAGTTCCTACTGCCCGGCTTTGTAAATACACTTGTGTCAATTGTTCCATTAACGCCAGGAGTGTATTTAATGTCACCATTGACATTAGGACGATATGGTCCGGTATCGCGATCCGCTCCGCCATCATATTCAATATTGAAGTGGAATCCGCTTTGAACCGTAGTATTGGAATTGAACTGCCATCCGCCTAAGAAAGCGTTTGCAACCTTACCGATACCTTGCCCAAGAATTTCTTACCTTTTCCAATTGGGAGTTCATAAAGTTGAGTCAATAACAAAGTTATGTGTTCTTTCAAAGTTGGCTCTTCCCACGGTTTACACTTGGATCAATATTGAAATATTGACCATCGTTGATTCATCGCTATTTGCAAGTGTAATGCGTCAAGAAAGAGAAACCATTCGCGAAATCGTTTGGTCATTTTCAATTGCATTGAATCATATCGATTAGTTGCTTTGTATCCTTGATAAAGCAAAATATCCTGATGTCCATCCAAATTGTGAGAAGAATGGACGACGTGCAGTTAGTTGATAATGTTCCAAAGCCAACAATAGTTGGTTGATTGATGTTCAAGTCAGGATTGTCTCCGACAAAAACATTGTCTCCGTGATTACCAACATACGCCGCTTCAAATGAGTAATTCTTCATGAATTCCCATTGGAAAGTGACATTGTAAGCATCAACACTTGGTAAAGTTTGTTCCTTAGCCAAAGTTCTGACCGAATTCCATCAGGCAAGAAGAAACTTCCGCTTGTTGGAATCGCAGTATTATTGACACATCCGCCGCCCGGGCAATCCTTTGGCAATGTTGTGATACCAAAGAAACCTGTTGGTGCAGGAGGTCCGTTGCCAAGGTAAAGACTCGTGAAACTGAGTTAGTTGCGTTCAGATTTTGGAGAGCCAAAACAGGAAGATTTTGAGTTACAGTGTGTCCGAAAACTGTTCCGAAAACGCCTGTGTCAAAACTGCTCCCAAATCCGCCACGGATAACCATCTTATCGTTAATTTGATAGGCTACACCGATACGCGGTGCAAAATTTACTTTGTTTTTAACGTTACCTGCCAAATTGATACTGCCAACTCCGGCTACATCAATTTGTCCGGTATCAAGATTTGGAAACCCGCCATTACCGGCAGCATTTAAGGTTTGCGGATTGAAAACATCTGCCCTTAAACCTAATGCCAAAGTTAATTTTGGTGTCGCTTTCCACGTGTCTTGTGCATAGTAGATAATGTCTCCATTGGCTTTCACGAGCATCAGTTGAAGAACTTACATAGCGTTTGAAGCTGGTAACATCACCAATTAAGAAGGTGGCAAACGATTAACTGTGCCTGGGTCGATATCCGGCAACCAGGGTCATAAGTTCCCGCCAATCACTACAAATAGCGATGTCGCGCGTTCATTGCAAATGACAATTCACCAGAACGATGGCTATCACTAGGAACTCGTAAATTGAATGCCTTGCGAACATCAGTCCCGAATTTGAAAGTGTGATTACCAAAAATTTTGGTTAAATTGGCTACAATTTGGTATTGCTTTTCATCTTGAGCCAACGGACAGTTACATCGATTAACACCTAAACCCGATCCGAAATTGAAATCTTTGTTGCCTAGTAGTTCCCGTATTGATGTTGAACAAATCCGGCCGATAATCCAGAGCTAAAATCACTCATTGTTTAATCCCTGGGATTCCCGCATCGGCGGAAGTTATTGTTCCAAAGTCAAAAGGTAAAACATTCAACTTTATAGTTAAAGAATCCAAAACGAACATCTAAAACGGTTGATTGATTAAATGTGTAGTCAAACCCAGTAGCTAAACTAATGTTTCGAGTTTTTGAGTAACCACCCAGAGAAACAAGTTCGGCACCACCACCACTACCAAATGAAGTCGGACCATCCAAAGCAAATTTAGCACGGCTAAATCGTCCAAAAATATTTAAGTTGTCTGAAACTCTGCCATCAAGACGAGATATTGAAAATATCATTATTGAAGGCTTCACTGCCAGCAGCAACAAAATTATCTACCAATCCGCCGCTAGTCGCAGCAGGAATCAGATTTAAAATATCAGGTGCTTGAGTTGACAAACAACCATTTGCAGCTGGAGTTTGCCCTGCTCCGCAAGCAGGAATAATATTGCCTGCATATTGAAGCCCAGTTGCTGGATTATAGATATGGTACTCCATAAGCACTCAAATCTCCGGTTCTAGCTGCAGCAGTTGGAACTGTTAAGAGTTTCGAACCACCTTGGGTTGCTCTTGTTCCTTGATAATCACCAAAGAAGAAGAATCTAGTTTTTGACAATCGGACCACCAATTGAACCGCCAAATTGATCTCTTTTCGTATCAGGGATAAATTTACCGGTTAAAGCGTTTGGTGTTGCTTGCGAAAATGGATTGCGAGCTTGGAATCTATCGCGTTGCAGATATTCAAAAACACTGCCACGGAAGCTGTTGGTTCCGCTTTTCGTTTGAACTGAAGCTACACCCGCAATTGCTTGACCAAATTCAGCATCGTAATTTGAAGAAGTAATTTTCGTTTCACCGACCGATTCAAAAGTCGGATTGATAACGATAATTCCCAAAATTACGTCGCGGTTGTCAGTTCCATCAAGTTGGTAGCCTGTTCCGCTAAATGTTTGTCCATTAACAATTGTTTGGGTTGAACCTTGTGGATTTTCACTAGCTGCGTGACCCCATAATTGTTGTTGCGTTCCAGGAGTTAACAAGATTAACTTGGTGAAATTTCTGTCAAGAATTGGTGTTTCCAATACTTCACGAGTTGAAAAAGTTGTTGCTACGTCAGCCCGGTCAGTTTTTAATACCTGTCCGTCAGCTTCAATAGTTACAACTTCGCTAACTTGTCCTGTTTCAAGAGTTACATCAGCTTTTGTTTGTGTGTCAACGCTAACACCAACATCTGTTGTAAGTCCTGATTTGAATCCTTGTTTCTCAATTTTAACGGTATATTTACCGGGAAGAAGACGATCTTTCGAGTAATATCCGTCGGCATTAGTTGTTACTGTATCTACTGTTTTTCTTTCAACGCTGGTAATAGTTACTGTTGCACCAGTTACAACAGCTCCCGAACCATCCGTTACCGATCCTGAAACACTACCGTAAACGGCTTGTGCATAGGCAGGCATAGAAAAACAGATTAATGAAAATGACAGAATTGCCATTAGCATAAGCAAACGATTTTTAGCCATTCCAAAAACCTCCATGTTTTTTTAATTTAGAAAATTTATGTCTCATGAATCATTTCCCAGACCAATAACCCAAATACCTTAAAAATCTGAAGAAAATCATCCCACAAAGTTTGTTTGTTTAGACAACAAACTATATAAGTGCTGAAAATTCGAGGTCAACTGCTACTTTCTATCGTAGTTTCAATAATCAAAACCAGTTTAAGTGTTAAAACTCAAAGCTCAAATTTTAAATGTTATATACAGATGACCAATTAACGCTAAAAATTAACAGGCAACTTTTAAGCCATTTCTCAAATCTGATGGCAATCATTTTGCAGATTCTTTCTAAATTCAATTAAATCTATATTTGAATTGAATTTAACTTGATTAAAGAAGCCCTGAATCACACGTTAATAATCAAATAAGTGGATAAAATATCCAATTTTATGAATAAATAAGTTCGACTTTTGTGGCTCTTGAAAAATCCCCGAAAAGGTTTATGCTAAATTGCAATTTATTGTTTTTATAAATTATTTCCAAATAAAATGAAGTTCGTTAAATTATACAGTTTAAACATTGCGATTTGCGTTTTTTTATTTTCAGCAAGCCTTGCTGTGGCACAGGTTAAATCAGGAATTACAAAAAATGACGACCAAATTCAGCAGAGTATTGCGATTGCTCAAACTCTTTTGAAGAATGGTGATTCAGCCGCCGCAATAAATATCATTGCAAGCTGCATTGCAGAAAAATCCGCAGAATCCCTTACTGATTTATTGGCTCGGAAAGATATTTTATTCGCAGGGAAGCTATCAGAAAGCGGTCGAAAATTTGAGTTTAGCTGTTGATAAATTACCCCAGAAGACGCCAGAAAAAGCACAGGCGAATCAGATGCTTGCACTTTCACATTATGTTTTAGGACATTTAGCCGAAGCGATCCCTTACTTTGAAAAGACCATACTGCTCCAACCCGAAAATTCTGAATTAGTTTATGCACTAGGAGTTAGCTATATTCAAACGAGGCAGCCTGATAAATCCCGGCAAACTTATGCTCGTTTATTTGGGGTTCCTGCAACGTCTGCCGCCGGATATTTAATAAACGCTCAAATGCTGATTCGACAGCAATTTGAGGAAACGGCAGAGATTGAATTAAATAAAGCTCTCGCACTAGACCCGAAATTACCGCAAGTCCGGTTTTTATTGGGTGAGATGGCGATTTATCGGGCGGATATCAACAAAGGAATTTCACTTTTGCGTGAAGAAATCACTCTTAATCCAACAAATTCGATGGCTTATTATCGTTTGGGTGAAGCACTTTCAAGGCAATTAAAATGGGACGAAGCAATTCAGCCTTTGCAAAAATCGGTTTGGCTAAATCCTTTTTTTAGCGGACCTTATATCGTTTTGGGGAAAGTCTATTTTAAGAAAAAAGATTTTGGAAACGCTGAAAATCTACTGCGTCGCTCGGTAGCACTCGATCCCAGAAACTTTGGAGCTCATCACCTATTGGCTCAAGTTTTGCAGCAGACCGGAAAAGCCGAAGAAGCGAAAGCCGAGTTTGAATTGGCTGAAAAATTGCGTGGTAAGGATGAACAAAATCCGCAATAATTAAAGAGCAGAAAACTATTTTTGAGAATCAAACATCTACAAACATTGCCCTTCAGAAATCTATTTTTAGTAATGAGAAAATTGTCTTTTGCATTTATCGTCGGTTTTTTGTGCCTCTCGTTTGCCTCGGCTCAAACGAAGGAAACGCCGTTTCCGGTTACATTTACAGATATTGCGATACAAGCCGGCGTGAGTGATACAACGATCTACGGCGGAGTAAATTCCAAGAAATACATTATCGAAACAAATGGTTGCGGCGTGGCTTTTTTTGACTATGATAACGATGGGTGGATGGATATTCTCGTGATGAACGGAACTCGCTTAGAGGGATTTCCAAAGGGCGAAGAACCTACAATACATCTTTATCGAAATAATAAAAACGGCACTTTTACGGACGTTACCGAAATGGCTGGACTGCGTCGTACGGGCTGGGGTTCGGGCGTTGCAATCGGCGATTACGACAATGATGGCAACGAAGATTTATTCCTAACTTACTACGGGCAAAATGTCTTGTTTCGCAATAAAGGCAATGGAACTTTTGAAGATGTAACTGCCAAAGCAGGCTTCCCAATCGGTAACATCAGATGGGGTTCGGGAGCGACTTTTATTGATTATGATCGAGATGGGAAACTTGATCTATTTGTCGCGAACTATCTAAAATTTGATCGAGAAAAAGTTGCCGAACCTGGTAAAGGCGGAAATTGTTTTTGGAAAGGAATTCCCGTTAATTGCGGTCCAAAAGGCTTGCCCACTGATACAAATTTGCTTTATCACAACAACGGCGACGGTACTTTTACAGACGTTTCCGATAAATCGGGAATTTCAAAAGTTACCGGGCGTTATTCGATGACGGCGATTGTCACCGATTACAATAACGACGGCTGGGCTGATATTTATGTGGCTTGCGATACGACTTCTTCAACCATGTACCGCAACAATCAAGACGGTACTTTTTCCGACGTAAGTCTTGAAAGCGGAACAGCTTACAACGAAGACGGAAATGCTCAAGCCGGAATGGGCGTAACGATTGGCGACTTTGATAACGATGGTTTTTCCGATATTTTCAAAACTCATTTTGCGGACGATCTACCAATTTTATACAAAAATAGTGGCAAGAATTTCTTTGATGATGCCTCGCGAATGGCTGGTTTTGACCATACAAAATATGTTCAATGGGGAACGGGTTTCGCTGATTTCGACAACGACGGCTGGCAAGATATTTTGACTGTAACCGGCAATGTTTATCCCGAGATCGAAAAATACTTCAAAGAATATCCGCATCGTAGCACTCGCCTTTTGTATCAAAATTTGGGGAACGGACGCTTCAAAGACGTTACATCGTTATCGGGAAAAGGAATTTCCGAGCCAAGGTCAAGCCGCGGTTCGGCTTACGGTGATTTTGATAATGATGGCGATATTGATGCTTTAGTAATGAACATGAATGAGCCACCGCTGCTTTTGCGAAATGATTTGAAGTCAACAAATAATTGGCTCAAGATTAAATTAATCGGCGTAAAATCGAATCGTTCGGCAATTGGTTCGCGAGTTACAATCAAATTTGCAAATCAGCAGCAAACTCAAGAAGTTACGAGTCAAACAAGCTATTATTCGCACAATGATTTGCGTTTGCACTTTGGATTAGGAGTAAATAAGCAAGCAGATTCAATGGAAATTCGTTGGGCAAATGGCGAAAAGGAAATATTGAAAGATATTGCAGCGAATCAAATTCTTACGATTAAAGAAGGTAACGGGATAGAAAAGCAAAAGTAAAAGGCAAAAGTTGAAAAATGACGAGTTTTAAATCCAAGAATTCAAAAATTATTCGCGTCTATTCGCGTTTATTCGCGGGCAAACTTCTTTTGCTTTTAGCCTTTAGTGTGCCGATTTTAGCTCAAGAAGATCCGTTTCCTATTTCGCTTAAGAATATTGCAAAAGAAGCCGGAATTACTTTCAAAACGATTTACGGTGATGAAAAGAAGAATCGATATTTGCTTGAAACAACCGGAACTGGTGTCGCATTTATCGATTACGATAATGATGGCTGGCAGGATCTATTTTTTGTTAATGGAACCCAGCTTGATTTGCCAAAAACCGACCCGCAGCCGAGTAATCGTTTATTTCGCAACAAAGGCGACGGAACATTTGAAGACGTTACCGCAAAAGCAGGTGTGACGCGAACTAATTGGGGGCAAGCAGTTGCAGTTGGCGATTACGATAATAACGGTTTTGATGATTTGTTTATCTCGTGTTTTGGTAAAAATGCCCTTTATAAAAACAACGGAAACGGCACTTTTACCGAACTTGCCGAAAAGGCAGGTGTCGCCAACAATCAGTCAAGGTGGGGTTCCGGCAGTTCGTTTATTGATTATGATAAGGATGGCGACCTCGATTTATTCGTCGCAAGTTACATTGATCTCGATTTGAGAACTGCACCTTTGCCCGAAACCGGACCCTGCATGTATAAAGGATTACTCGTCGCTTGCGGACCGCCGGGCTTGCAAGGCGGCGTTAATATGCTTTTCCAAAATAATGGCAATGGAACTTTTACCGACGTTTCTGAAAAATCAGGAATGCGTAAAACTGACGGCACATATGGACTCGGAGCGGTAGTCGCAGATTTTGATAATGATAGCTGGTCTGATATTTATGTTGCCAATGATTCAGCCCCGGCAACGCTTTATCGAAATAATCAAAACGGAACTTTCACCGATATTGCATTAGAAGCGGGATGTGCCTATTCTGTTGACGGAAAACCGCAAGCCGGAATGGGCGTTTCGGCTGGCGATTACGACCGCGACGGCTGGTTTGATATAGTAAAAACGAATTTTGCAGGCGATACAACGACGGTTTATCGTAATATCGGGAAGGCTACTTTTGATGATGTCAGCTTCCCCGTCGGGCTTGGACTTAATACGAAATGGCTCGGTTGGGGAGTTGGTTTTGTAGATTTGGATAATGATGGTTGGCTCGATATTTTTCAGGTAAATGGACACGTTTATCCCGAGGTTGAAAAATTAACAACCGAAGCGGGATATGCACAACGAAAAGTTTTGTACCGCAATTTGAAAAATGGAAAATTTGCCGATGTTTCGGTTCAAGTTGGCGGTTCGGTGATGGAAAATATCTCCGGTCGCGGGGCGGCTTTTGGTGATTTTGATAACGATGGCGATACTGATATTGTGATAAATCCCGTAAATGCGACTCCTGAAATTATTCGCAATGATTCTAAATCCGGCAACAATTGGCTGAAAATTAAACTCATCGGCGTAAAATCAAATCGAAGCGGAATTGGTGCGAGAGTGAAAATCACGACGGAAGACGGTACACAGACGGAAGAAATGCGAAGCAGCAATAGCTATTATTCGCACAACGATTCGCGACTGCCGTTCGGCTTGGGAAATAGTAAAACCGTCAAAAAACTTGAGATTATGTGGACAAGCGGACATGTTGATACGTTTACGGAAGTTAAAGCAAATCAATTAATTACGGTTACGGAAGGCAAATAACTATTTAGTGTATATGTTCAAAAATATTGGTAAAATTTTAATATGCTTCGTGCTTGCCATAGTCGTTTTTATCCCGACCTTTGCTCAAAAGAAAGGGCAAACGAATCTCGCTCCCGCAATTTATCAAAAAGGGATTACATTGGCCAAGAAAAATGATTTAGCCGGAGCGATTCGGGCATTTGAACAAGCGATCAAAATAAATCCTAAGTTTTACGAAGCATTTATCGCATTGGGAATGGCGAATCAGCAAAATCAATCGTTTGAAGCCGCAGCAAATGCTTATCGCCAAGCGATATTACTAAAGCCAAAATCCGCCGAGCCGCATCTACTGTTGGGCGGGCTATATCAGCAGTTAAACGATGGAAATAATGCTCTTAATGAATATCGCGAAGCGTTAAAGATTAGTCCATCTTCCGCAGAAACTCATTCCGCAATCGGATTTATTTTAGCCTCAACGAATCAAATTCCCGAAGCGATCAAATCTTTTGAAACGGCAATCAGTCTGAAACCAAACCTTGCTCAATCACATTTTTATTTAGGGACTGCAAAGTTTTTTTCAAATGATTTTACAGGCGGAATCAAAGCTCTGACACAAGCCACAAAATTGATGCCGAAAAATCCGGAAGCCTTTTATTATTTAGGAATGGCTCAAGGGAAAATTAGTGATCTAACCTCTGCCATTGCTTCACTTAAACAAGCTGTCAAACTCGCTCCAAATATGTTTGAAGCCCGTCAAGCGTTGGCTCAAGCTTCAATGGCTGACGGCGATTTGGATACCGCGGCAACCGAATATCGCGAAATTATAAAGATCAAACCTGATTACGCACAGGGCTATAATGATCTGGGTTTGGTGCAAATAGAGCAAAGATTGCCGGATGAAGCAATCGTAACTTTCCGAAAAGCTTTAGAGCTGGAACCAAACAATACTTTGCTTCGGCACAACATTGGAATTGCTCTGATTCAAAAATCCGATTTTGTGGCTGCAGTCAATAATTACAAGGATCTTATTCGACTCTCGCCCGATGATGCAGTTGCTTATTACAATCTTTCGTTAGCCTATAAACAACAGGATAAATTTGACGAAGCGTTAGTTGCCGTCCAAAAAGCTATCGAATTACAGCCCGATAAATTGCCCGAATTGCATTACACACACGGCGTAATTTTGCTCCAAAAATCAAATCTTGAAGCATCAGGAAAAGCGTTTCAAAAAGCGATCGCCATCAAGCCCGACTACAGCGAAGCGATTTACACGCTTGGCACAGTACGCCAGCAGCAAGGCAAATTGGATGAAGCGATCGCTAATTTTCGTGCGGCTCTTAAATTTAACCCCGAAGCTCCTGAAATTCACAATACTTTAGGTGCGGCTCTGCGTGCGAAAGGTGATACAGAAGGAGCAAAAATCGAACTTCAGGAAGCTGCCAGACTCAACAAATTAAAGACCAATAGGCAAGGTGCGATCTTTTCAATGAACACCGGATTGGCAAATCTCAAAGCGAACAAAATCGACGAAGCAATCGCCCAGTTCGAAAATGTTATCAAACTCACGCCAAACAACGCCGAAGGTTATTATCAATTGGCTAAAGCATTGAAATTAAAGGGAAAAGTAGCCGAATCGAATACTGCTTATCAAAAAGCAAAGGCATTAAATCCGCAAATAAAACCCTTATCTTTTTAGGGGTGGATACGTGGGTCTAAATTGTGTGTTTGACACCTAACTTACTTGACGAGTTCTGCTTTATAGATAAATACGTTAAGTAGTAGATTGCTCCGCTCCGCTAATTAGCTTGTTTAATTGTAGCCTGTTCAAAAATTGAACAGGCTTTTTATACGTCTTTTGCCCTTACACGTCTTGACAGGCAAGGACGGGCGTGCAGTACTTCAACTATGGGTAATGAGACTGTTAAAACTTTACTGGAAAAACGTAGTGCGTTAGAAAACGAGCGTCCCGCTATAGATGCCGAATTTGAACGTATTACTAACCTAAAAAATGATTTGGATGAGCGATTGAAAGCATTGGACTTAGTGCTTAAGATGTTTAGTGATGGTGCTGTATCAGAAGACGTAGAACAGATTGAAAATCCAATAACCCAAACTAAATCGCAAAACCTTCCCTTTGAATTAGCACCGCCGAAAGTTGATGTGACTCCTGAAACGGTTATACCTATCAAACAAATAGTGCGTGATAACTTCAATAGACTGCCTCAAGTCTTTACAAAGCATAATGTCGCTAGTCTAATTAGGAGTTTCCGACCTGAAATTACAGAAGTGAACGATAACACTCTGTCGGCAATTATGCGGCAACTCGTATCATTGCAAATGTCACGGATCAGTGTAAGAGGCACAGGCAAGTCACCACAGGTTTATGAAAAAGTTGTAATTTGACTTTTCCTATCGGGTTTCACTGTTTCCCAACAACTTTCTGTATCAAACAGAAAAACCGCAACGTATAGACGTTGCGGAATTAAAAAACAGGAGGTAAGTGTGTTAAAAAAACTTACCAAGTCCTCGAACGAAAGAGGCGGACAGAACACGTATTCTGTCTTAACCGATAAATGCCGTATTACTACGAAAGTTTATCTTGCGGATGGAACAGTAATCATCACCGATGTTTATTACAATGGTAATGTCAAAACTTCTGTCAATCCTCCACCTAGACTTAATTAAATAATTAAGGTTGAACGGCAATACGGTAATATTGCCGTTCAACATAATTGTATTGCCTGGCGGTCTTCCGTGTCAAGGTTTGCTAAATACTACCAACTGTCCTTGTTTTCTATATCACAAATTATTCGCTATTTTGACCCGCACTCCACTCAAAGCCGCATTCCCCGTCAATTCGTCAATTTCCATCTCATCGGTCAAATCATTGATTGAAACTCCCAAGTAATTCCTTGCAATATCAAGTTTTACGCCTTTGCGTCCGTGTCCGTAGCCATGCGGGATCGAGACCACGCCGCGAGCGATATTTTCGGTAATCTCGCACGGCAATTCTACAGTTCCAACACGCGATGAAACTTTCACAAGTGTATTATTTTCAAGGCTTAACAATTCCGCATCCTTCTGATTTATCCAAACTGTGCAGCGATTTTTGCCTTTCATCAGCCGTTCGGAATTGTGAAGCCACGAATTATCGTCGCGGAGATGTCGGCGACCGGTGAGGCGAAAAGGAAAATCTTTGATATCCACCGCGTTTGCGGAATTTGCGAGTCTTTCTAAATCCTTTACAAACTCTTCGGGTGCAAGATTAATCCGTTTATCTGTTGTCAATAAACGATTTGGCAGACATTCTTGCAATTCGCCCAAATCGATTCCGTGCGGTTTTTCCTTCAACTTTTCGATTGATAATTGATATTTGCCGAACATCAACGCCTGATTCAATTTCACTTCGGGCGGTTCGGGTTTAAATTCGCCGTGTTTGCCGTTCAACCGCCAGACGACTTCTTGAAAAATCTCCCAATCGTGTTTAGTGCCAACTCCTTTTTCAAACAACGGTGCAGAATATTTCGCTACATTTCGCACCGCAAAAGTGTTAAAAATAATATCGTAATGCGAACTTTCAACATTCGAAGCCGGCGGCAAAATTATGTTTGCATGGCGAGTAGTTTCGTTGATATAAAAATCAATCGAAACCATAAACTCTAATGATTCCAACGCTTTATCGAGTTGCGAACCGTTCGGCGTTGATAAAACTGGATTGCCGCAACTAGTGATAAATGCTTTTATTTGTCCCTCGCCCGGAACCAACATTTCTTCCGCGAGTGCCGCAACTGGCAATTCACCGATGAATTCTGGAAGCTTTCTGACGCGGCTTTGCCAACGATTGTAAGTTTGCTCTGCTTTGGTTGCGGCTAGCAAATCAAAAGCTGGTGCGGTGAACATGGCTCCGCCTTTTCGGTCAAAATTTCCGGTTAAAATATTGATTGCGTTAATTAACCACTGACACAAACCGCCGAATTTTTGCACTGAAACGCCCATTCTGCCGTAACAAACCGCTGATTTTGCATTGGCAAATTCAAATGTAATTCGTCTGATTTCGCCGGCAGAAATTCCTGTCATTTGTTCCGCTTTTTCGGGCGTGAATTCGTTTGACGCATCACGAAGCATGTCAAAACCATCGGTAAATTCAGAAAGTCGTTCGGATTTTATTAGATTTTTGGCAAAAAGAACATTGATTATCGCCAAAAGCAGAAACGCATCGGATGCAGGTTTGATGAAAAAATGTTCGCTTGCAAATGTCGCGGTTTCGGTTTTTCTCGGATCAATTACGACAACTTTTCCGCGTTTCTTTATCGCTTCAAGCCGATTTTTTACATCAGGCGAAGTCATCAAACTGCCATTCGAAGCAAGCGGATTTCCGCCTAAAATCAAGAAATAATCTGTGTGGTCAATATCCGGAATCGGGATCAAAAACGGATGTCCGAGCATCAATTGGCTCGCAAAATGATGCGGCAGTTGGTCAACCGAAGTCGCCGAAAAGTTGTTTTTTGTCCGCAGAGATTTTAATAATTCTCGACTGTTGAGCATCGTCCCGAGGTTATGAACCGACGGATTTCCTTGATAAACCGCAACCGAATCTCTGCCGAAACGAGTTTGAATATCTAGAATTTTCGTTGAAACTTCATCAAACGCTTCGTCCCAAGTTATTTCTTCCCAGTCATTTACAGTTCGACGGACAGGTTTTCGCAGTCGATTTTTATCTTCGTAAATATCCTGCAACGCAACGGCTTTCGGGCAAATATGTCCGCGTGAAAAAGGGTCGGCTTTATCGCCTTCGATTTTCAAAATCTTGCCGTTTTCGTGCGTAATTTCGATTCCACAAATCGCTTCGCAAAGATTACAATTTCGATAGTGTTTTTGAATCATTACTTCACATCTTACTCCAAATACGATAGCTTAAAAATAAGAAATGGAAATTGTAATTCTTAACGAAAAGAGCCTTGCTTCGGCGTGTAAACGGCTTTCGGAAGTCGATTTAAATCTAAATCGAATCCTCGAAACGTACGGCATACCGCCGCTATGGGATCGTGAGGCGAATTTCGCCACGCTCATTCATATCATTTTAGAGCAACAGGTTTCGCTCGCTTCGGCACTTTCTGCGTTCAATAAATTGAAAGAAAAACTTCTAGAAATTACACCTCAAAATGTTTTGAATCTGACCGATGAAGAATTAAAAGCGTGCTATTTCTCACGGCAGAAAACAGTTTACGCCAAAGAATTGTCTAGGGCAATTTTGGAGGGAAGATTGGATTTAGAAAGCCTGCAACATATTGAAAATGAGGAGGTTAAGATATCGCTCAAACAAATCAAGGGCATTGGCGATTGGACAGCTGATATCTATTTACTGATGGCACTTCTGCGGATGGATGTAATGCCGAGAGGCGATCTGGCATTGCACGTAGCGTATCAGAAATTGAACAGTTTGCCCCATTGTCCGAATTCTGATGAATTTATAAGACTAGCCGAAAAATGGTCGCCCTATCGAGCGGTTGCAGCTAGATTATTGTGGCATTTTTACCTGAGCGAGAAAAAATCTTAGTCTCGTTTCGCAATAACGCGGCTTTTTACAGGAGAAGAAAGCACGATTGAGGTTGTTGTGATTCCATAGGGAGTTAATTTATCAATAATTACTTGTAAGTGTCCAACATCTCCAACAGCGACTTTCATGATGAAAGAATCGCCGCCGGTCCCGCGATGACACTCCAAAATCTCATTTGAGGCTTCGACGGTTTCAATGATTTTCGAATAATCGATACCGGTAATGCTCATTCGGATAAACGCCGTAATGGGCAAACCGACCTTTGACGTATCGATCTCTGCCCGATAACCTGTAATGATTTTTGTGTCTTCGAGCTTTCGCACGCGTTCGATTACAGCGGGCGTAGTCAGCCCAACTCGACGCCCGAGCTCAGCAAAGCTCGTTCGAGCATCATTTTGTAGTTCTTTAAGAATATTCCAATCTATTTGGTCTAGCATCTCATTTCGTAAAGTATTTCGTAAATCTACCTTAAAATCTAAAGCCATTTTACCATAAAAACACACTAAGCTCATTTAAGAATCTCGAGCTTTTTATTACAATTATTTATTCAGATATAACTGTGCCTTGTTTGGGGAGAAAATTATGTTAGTCGAATCAGTAGCAACAATTGAGCCTGCCGTTTCAATTTCAAACTATAAGATCAGCGATGAAGATTTGCCTGCGTTTAGCGAGATGAAGTTCGAAAAGATAAACGAACTTCACCTTGATCATCCCGGGGCAAACGATCCCGAATACCGCAAACGCCGCGACTACATCGCTGATTGTGCGAGAAAATTTCGCGAAACAGGCGAGATTACGGATGTTGAATATAATTCGAGAGAGCGGAGAGTTTGGCGATATGTAGCAGAAGAATTAGAAGAATTGCAGCAAAAATACGCCTCGCCGTTTTATCTGCGTGCGAAGAAAGATCTAGGAATTACAACCGAACGAATTCCGCAGCTTTCCGAGATGAATCGCCGTTTGAAAGAATTAACAGGTTTCAGGCTCGCACCAATTGAAGGGCTGGTTGAAACTCGAGGATTCTTGAGCTGGCTTTCGTATCGAACAATGCTTTGCACACAATACATACGCCATCACAGCGAACCTGCATATACGCCCGAACCTGACATCGTCCATGAAGCAATTGGACATATTCCAATGTTTACAAACCCGAATTTTGCGGATTATTCGCAGTTCATAGGTCACGGTGCCAGAATCGCTAACGATAAGCAATTAGAGGAGTTAGGACGTTTATATTGGTTCACGATCGAATTCGGCTTGGTCGAACACGAGGGCGATATCAAGGCTTACGGTGCAGGCTTGCTATCCAGCTTTGGCGAATTGGAACATGCTTTTTCCGATAAAGTTGAGCGTCGTAAATTTGATCTGGAGGAAGTTATAAATCAGGATTACAGCTATTCGGATATGCAAAAACTATTGTATGTGATTCCGAGTTATGCGGAATTGAAAGAGGTCACTCGGAAGTATATCGAAAGCTTTTAGAGGATCAATTTTGATTTAATATGGCGTCCATTTTATAGTGTTCCCCTATGAGCGAAATTAAAATATATAACCTGAACTGTGCAAGTTGCAATTCAAATTTGGAGATTCCTTCGAATGTAGACAAGTTTAATTGCAGTTATTGTGGTTCCCAACAGATTGTTGAGCGAGGTGGTGGGATTGTAGTCTTAAGACAAGTCGTTGAAGCAATAAGCAGAGTGCAAACAGGCACAGACAAAACTGCTGCTGAACTTGCATTACAAAGACTTCCAAGAGAACTTGAGAGTCTTAAGAACAAGCGAATTGAAAGAGAAAATTATTGGAATCATACTATTAATCAGAAGATACAACCTCTCTCAGAAAAAATTAACGTTGGTTCTAGTGCGTCTCTTGGCTGTGGCTGTCTTACTTTGTTAATTTCCTTCACAATAATTATTTTTCCTTTGATGAATTTCTCGGAACTTCTATTTGGAAATAAGAAAGTGGAGGCAATACCATATATTGCAACAATTGGTTCGATTATTATTACGGTTATTGTATTGGTATGGATGGAAAATCGCAGAAAGAAAAGAGCAGAACCATTTGTATTTGAGAAAAATACCATATTGAACCAACTTACGAATAAAAAGAATTCAGAGCTATCCGTGATTGATTTACAGATCTCAGAAAATTTGAACGAGACGCAGAAAAATCGTCAGATTATCAGCTCTTAAAATTACGAGTTTAGAAAATTTTATGACAGACAAAAATCCATTAGGTCTAAAAAAGATACATCACGTCGAGTTTTTCGTGGGAAACGCGAAACAGGCGGAGTTTTATTATTTTCAATTTCGGTATTTGGGTTAAAATAATAATCAGAGGTAAAAGCTATGCAAAATTTAATTGAATCTAATCCGAAAATAATGTTTGGTAAACCTGTGATAAAAGGAACACGAATTACGGTTGAGTTAATTTTAGAAAAAATTGCCAACGGCGAAACTGTTGATGAAATTTTATCGTCTTATCCGCACCTAAATCGTGAACAAATTTTAGCTTGCGTCGCTTTTGCAGGTAAGTCGCTAAGTTTAGAAACAGTTTATCCAATGGCAACTGCATGAACATATTGGCGGACGAAAATATCGAACGTGAATTTATTCTTGCATTAAGAGATGCAAACATTGATGTTATATCTGTTTGGGAAAGTCACATTGGGCTTGCCGATGACGAAATTTTACAAATTGCCGTTGATAAAAAAGCAGTAATTCTAACTTACGATACAGATTTCGGCGAATTGGTATTTCGCTTCAACTTAAAATCTCACGGCATAATTCTTCTGCGTTTAAGTGGTTTAAGTTTGGCGGATAAAGTTGGTAAAACAATTTCTGTTATTAAAAACCACGAAGTTGAACTTGAAAATGCTTTTACAGTTATATCTGAAAATTTGGTACGAATTAGAAAAAGCTTATGACAGACAAAAATCCATTAGGTTTAAAAAAGATACATCACGTCGAGTTTTTCGTAGGAAACGCGAAACAGGCGGAGTTTTTTTACCGCAACGCATTTGGTTTTTCGCGTGTGGCATACGCAGGTTTGGAAACCGGCAATCGCGATGCGACGAGCTATGTTTTGCAGCAAAACCGGGTTAATTTCATTTTAACAACTCCTTTACATGCAGATACTTACGCTTCCGAGCATCTGAAACTTCATGGCGACGGCGTGCGGGATATTGCCTTTCAAGTTGAAGATTGCGACCACGCTTTTAACGAAGCAGTCAAACGTGGTGCGAAACCTTTTCAAACTCCGCGTGATATTTCCGACGAAAACGGCACGATCCGTTACGCCGCCATTCATACTTACGGCGACACGATTCACTCGCTGATTTCTTACGGCAGAAACCCGCACGATAGTAAGGGTGTTCCAACCACCCCGTCAGACGAAACGCCTGCCACCCCTCCTTTGAAAGTAGGGGAGTATAATTATGATGGAGTTTTTCTGCCACATTTTGCCCCGAATGAAGTAAAAGGCAAAGATGTGGGCATTCAATTGGTAGATCATATTGTCGGAAATGTTGAACTCGGCAAGATGGAATTTTGGTGCGATTATTACCGCGATGTGCTTGGTTTTGAACGATATATCACGTTTGACGATAAAGATATTTCGACCGAATATTCGGCGTTAATGTCAATCGTAATGTCAGACGGCGGACACAATATCAAGTTTCCGATCAACGAACCTGCGGCGGGAAAAGGTGGAAAATCGCAAATCCAAGAATACATTGATTATTACAAATCCGCCGGCGTTCAGCACGTTGCACTGCTCTGCAAAGACATTTTGAAAACCGTGGATAAATTGCAAAAAAACGGCGTAGAATTTTTGCGTGTTCCCGATACATATTACGACGAACTGCCAAATCGCGTCGGCGAAATTGACGAAAATATTGAAGAATTAAAACGTTTGGGAATTTTGGTCGATTGCGATGAGGAAGGCTATTTACTCCAGATTTTTACCAAACCCGTGGAAGATCGTCCAACGGTTTTCTACGAAATTCTCCAACGAAAAGGCTGTAAAGGTTTCGGCAAAGGAAACTTTAAAGCGTTGTTTGTTTCGATTGAGGATGAGCAGCGAAAACGAGGGAATCTTTAATTTTACTTACAGGGATAAAGGGGATAGACAGGGATCAAGAATAGCAGAATCTTCTTATCCTAGTTCATCCTGTTAATCCCTGTAAACAATTCTTATGAATAGGAAATTCGATAGAAATTCAGTTATTATTAAGCAATTATGGCGATTTTAGTAACAGGCGGAGCGGGATACATTGGCAGTGTTTGTGTGGCTGATTTGCTGAAACAAGGCGAAGAAGTTGTTGTAATTGACAATTTGGTTTACGGACATCGTGAATCTTTGGACGAAAAAGTAACTTTTTACGAAGGTGAGATCGGCGATAAAAATCTGGTCGAAAAGATCATCCGCGAACATAATATCGAAGCGTGTTTTCATCTTTCGGCTTATGCGTATGTGGGCGAATCGGTTGAAAAACCGAACATTTATTACCAAAATAATTTTATTCAAACAATAAATTTGCTGGACGTTTTAATTGCCAACAATGTCAAAAAATTCGTTTTTTCATCGACCTGTGCAACATACGGCGAACCCCAATATGTTCCGATTGACGAAAAACATCCGCAAAATCCAACCAATCCATACGGCTGGACAAAATTTATGATCGAACGGGTTTTGAGCGATTACGACCGTGCTTACAATTTGAAATATGTAGCACTTAGATATTTTAACGCTTGCGGAGCAACCGGAATTTGCGGCGAACATCACGATCCCGAAACACATCTGATTCCGTTAATTTTATTTACCGCCCAAGGCAAGCGTGATTCAATCTCAATTTTCGGCGACGATTATCCTACGCCCGATGGAACTGCTATTCGCGATTACATCCATATTTCCGATTTAGCACAGGCTCATCTGCTGGCATTAAAGCATTTACGAACGGGACTTGGATCGGAATTCATCAATTTAGGAAACGGTAACGGTTATTCGGTAAAAGAAGTAATCGAAGCGGCGAGAAAGATAACCAGAAAGAATATTGACGCTAAAACGTCGCCAAGACGTGCCGGCGATCCATCGCGTTTGGTGGCAAATGCGAGCAAGGCACACGAAATTTTGGGTTGGAATCCACAGTTTCCCGATATTGAATCAATTATTGAATCGGCTTGGAATTGGCACGAGAATCATCCGAATGGTTATGAGGATTAGCCACGAACAGACAAAAATTATTTTATGAAAACTATCTTTATATCTCTGTTAATTTTAATAAGTCTGCAAAATTCTTTTGGACAGGTCACATCTGAAAAAAACAAAGAACGTGACGAACTTAAAAATGCAAAGCTATACTTCTTAGAAAATGACAAGTGTAAAAATTTAATAGGTGAAAATAGTCTTGAGAAAGCTGAAATAACTTGCAACACTGCTATTTTGATAGCAAATAAACTACCTCAAAACCGTTATCTCGAAAAGCGTTCCGCCTATATATATTTAAGCATTGTCCAAATAAGAAATGTCAAAGCAAAAGAAGCTCTTGGCAATCTTGAAAAGGCACTCGCCGTTGCGGAAGGAAAACTTACCGATAATGATTCTGAAACAGGTGAAACTTATTTTCTAATTGGACAAGCTAATCATTCATTGGGCAACGTAAAGAAAGCCGTCGAATTTTATAACAAAGCTGAAAAATCATATAGAAAAGCATTTGAAATTATTGATGCAGAAGAACTTAGAGGCTTCTATCCGAAAGCCATAAAGCAAATTTTGCAATCACATCTAGCCTTACTGGAAAACTCTGATTTGCCTGACGATGCTTCTAAATTACGACAAATTATCGAAATATTTGAAAAGGATTTTGCTAATTATCTTTAATGTCAGTTATGAATAACTTTAAATATCAAACAGGTTTTGGCAATGATTTCGCCACCGAAGCGATTGCGGGTGCGTTACCAATCGGACAAAATTCTCCGCAAAAACCGCCTTTCGGTTTGTATGCCGAACAATTTTCGGGAACTTCGTTTACTACGCCACGTTTGCTGAATCAGCGAAGCTGGCTTTATCGAATTCGTCCATCGGTTTTGCACAAACCTTTTCGTCCGATTTCAAACGGAAATTGGGTGAGCAAATTTGATGAAATTGCGACGAATCCGAATCAACTTCGCTGGAACTCTTTTGATTATCCAACTGAAAACACAGACTTTATCGACGGAATGATGACGATTGCAGGTTGCGGCGGTTCTCATTCGCAACACGGAATTGCCATTCACATTTACGCCTGCAATGCGAATATGACAGACCGCTTTTTCTATAACGCAGACGGCGAAATGTTGATCGTTCCCGAAGATGGACGAATCGGAATTTTGACGGAAATGGGAGCAATTCAAGTCGGTCCGGGTTCAATTGCAGTCATTCCTCGCGGTTTGAAATTCAGCGTTCATCTTGCCGACGGAAAAGCTCGCGGTTATGTTTGCGAAAATTATGGTGCAAACTTTCGTCTGCCAGAACTTGGTGCGATTGGTTCAAACGGTTTGGCGAATTCGCGTGATTTTGAAACGCCGGAGGCTTGGTTTGAAGACCGCGAAGGCTCATTGGAAATGGTCTGTAAGTTTGGCGGAAATTTGTTTACGTGTGAGATAAATCATTCGCCGCTTGATGTGGTTGCGTGGCACGGAAATTACGCACCTTATCGATATAATTTGCAGGCGTTTAACACAATCGGCTCAATAAGTTACGATCATCCTGATCCATCAATTTTCACGGTTTTAACGTCGAATTCGCATGAAGTTGGTGTGGCAAATTGCGACTTTGTAATCTTCCCTGATCGTTGGCTGGTGGCGGAAAATACGTTTCGTCCGCCTTGGTATCATCGCAACGTGATGAGCGAATATATGGGTTTAATCGACGGCGTTTACGATGCCAAAGAAGAAGGTTTTGTAAAAGGTGGCGGTTCGCTGCATAATTCATTTTCGGCACACGGACCAGATTTTGAAGGTTTTGAAAAAGCCACAAATTCAGAACTTAGACCACAAAAACTTGAAAATACTTTGGCGTTTATGTTTGAAACCCGGTACATTTTACGTCCAACCAAATTTGCTCTCGAAACGCCAAGGCTGCAGCAAAATTATCACGAATGTTGGCAGGATTTGAAGAAGAATTTTAAGGGATAATTTCGCTATGAAAGTTTTATCGATATTTCTGGCTTTAGTTTTCGCGGCTAATTGTTCTGTGCAATCGCAGTCTGCTCCGCCGAGCGATATGCCTGTTTCGCCGTCTATCGATTATCAATCCAAGCTCAACTCAATCGCGGTTGAAAGGGTAAAACTCGCGGCAGAATATCGTCAAAGTACGAATAAGAAAGCCATCATCGAAAAAGCGGGAAAGTATTTTGTTTCATCAATTTACAACGACATCGTTCCCGATTGGTATGGAACGGATTGGGATTTCTACGGCACAACGGAGACTCCGAGAAGCGGAAAAATCGCCTGCGGGTATTTTGTTACGACCGTTTTGCGGGACGCAGGAGCAAAGGTTCAGAGAGTGTCTTTGGCTCAGCAGGCTTCGGAAAATATTATCAAAAGCCTTACGCGGGAGCCGTATATCAAGCGTTTTCAGAATGCTCCGATCGAGAAATTTGTCGGTGAAATCAAGGCTTTAGGTGAAGGGCTTTACTTAGTTGGATTGGATGTTCACGTTGGTTTTATACTTCACGACGGAAGCGAGGTTTGGTTTATTCATTCTTCCTATGGCGAACCGAGCAAAGTTGTTAAAGAAAAAGCGTTGGAATCTGTTATTCTTGGTGGGTCGAAATATAGGGTTATCGGCAAGATTTCAGCCGACGACAATTTTATATTAAAGTGGCTAAATCAGACACCAATTCCAACAGTTAGACGTTAAACTCACAAGTGATTTACAATAAACACGATGATTACAAATTCTCTTAGAGTATTGCTCTCCGAAATTATTGATTATGCTGGACTTTTCCCCCCGTCGAAGATTCCAATGGACGTTGCGGTGAAGAATTTTGCCGACTATTCAAAAGGCGAAAACGCGTGGATGCTTGGGCGTTTTATCGTTCCTATTAATCGTCTGAACGAGTTTTCCAACGAAGCCGAAAAATATCTCAACAAGAAGAATCCTTGGCGATTGAGTATTTTGGTAAATGATAATCTCCCGAAGGCTCTGAAAAAGGTTGACGAATTCAATTCGCAGTACGAGGGAAAAGCCTTGATCGATACTCTCGAAATTAAGGTTAAGGCGTCGAGTGAAATTACCGATGCCGCGAAGATTTTGCCGGGCAATTTGAAAGTATTTTTCGAAATTCCGCCGGGCGATGTTTTAACGGCTTTTCTTACTGCATTGGCGATAACTAAGTACGGTGCGAAGCTTCGAACGGGCGGCGTAACGGTCGATGCCTTTCCATCAACTGATGCAATAATTAAGTTTATGCGAATATGCATTGCCGCGAACGTTCCTTTTAAGGCGACCGCCGGACTGCATCATCCGCTTAGATGCATTAAGCCTTTAACCTACGAAGGGGAAGCTCCAATCGGTGCGATGAACGGTTTTTTGAACCTGTTTTTGTCGGCATGTCTTTTGCGGCAAGATTTGAATAATGCTGCAGTCCATCGCCTAATGAATGACGCAGAAGCCGCCGGCTTTTCCTTTGGCGAGGACGAAATTACGTGGGGAAATCAGACGGTTTCACTTCAAACGCTTACGCTCACACGCACGAAAAATGCCTTGTCGTTCGGCTCATGTTCATTTTTGGAACCGATTGAGGATTTGCAGGAATTAGGATTGTTTTAACCGCGAAAAGCACGAAAAACACGAAAGGTATCTTTCGCGTTTTTAGCGTATTTCGCGGTGAATGCTTTTTATGATTTACGAAATCAACGAAACACACGATATTAACTTAAAAAGCTGGGTTGAATCAGCCAACGATCCGAATACCGATTTTCCGATTCAGAATTTGCCAATTGCAAGGTTTAAGTTTGGAAGACTAACGGAATATGGTGCGAGGTTTGGAGTCGCAATTGGCGACCAAATTCTTGATTTACGAAGATGTTCTGAGGATGGACTTTGGGGGAATGAATTCGAGAAGGACTACTCTTGTTTGGCATCTTTTGAGTATCCGCCATTTGTTAAAACGGAGGCGAAGTTTTCTAGCTTTCTGAGAATGATTCTCATTGACGCACTAAAGGAAAACGCCGAGGTATCAATCAGAAGAATCGTGGAAAGAAACCTGATACCTGCTTGTGAAGTTGAACTTCTTTTACCAACCTCATTGATTGGCGACTACACCGATTTTTACTGCTCAATCTTTCACGCAACCAACGTTGGAGCAATGTTTCGCCCCGATAATCCGTTGCTGCCGAATTACAAATATGTGCCGATTGGTTATCACGGACGTGCTTCGTCAATCGTTGTTTCGGGAACAGACGTGAAGCGTCCGAAAGGGCAAAATCGTGCTGATGCGGAACAGCCGCCGATTTATATTCCTGCAAAAAATCTTGATTACGAAATGGAAGTCGGATTTTTTGTCGGCAAAGGAAATGAACTCGGCAGCACGATTCCGATTGAAAACGCCGAAGAGCATATTTTCGGACTTTGCCTTGTAAACGATTGGTCGGCACGCGATATTCAGGCTTGGGAATATCAGCCGCTCGGACCATTTTTAGCCAAAAATTTTGCGACGACAATTTCGCCTTTTGTCGTAACGATGGAAGCACTCGCACCGTTTCGCACGCCTGCGTTTGAACGCGATGCGGGTGATCCGCAGCCGCTTCCTCATCTTTATTCCGAACAAAATCAAAAGTTCGGCGGCATCGATATCAAGCTCGAGGTGTTCATCCAAACCGAAAAAATGCGTGCGGAAAATGTTGAACCGTTTATGATTTCGCGGTCGAATATGAAAGATTTGTATTGGACAATCGGACAAATGCTCGCACATCACGCTTCCAACGGCTGCAACTTACAAACAGGCGATTTGATGGCGACCGGCACAGTTTCAGGCAAAGAAAAAAGCGAACGTGGTTGTTTATTAGAGATGACGTGGCGTGGCAAAGAACCGATTGAATTGCCAAACGGCGAACAACGCAGATTTTTAGAAGACGGCGACGAAATCATCATGAAAGGCTATTGCGAACGGGAAGGTTTTCGACGGATTGGATTTGGCGAATGCCGCGGACGAATTTTGCCGGCGGATTGATTTTCAGCCCACGAAACACACTAAAGACACGAAAATAATCAAGTTCTTTTTTTCGTTTGTTTCGTGTATTTCGTGGGCAATATTCTGTTATGACGAAAGTTAAAATCTGTGGAATCACTAATTTAGAAGACGCACTGCTCTCAGCGAAATTTGGTGCAGATGCTTTAGGTTTTAATTTTTACGCAAAAAGTCCGCGATATACCACTCCGGAAAATGCCCGCGACATTACCGAAAAACTTCCCGCCGAAATCTTAAAAGTTGGCGTTTTTGTTAATGAATCTTTGGAAAAAATCATCGAAATCGCTGGAATTGCTAAACTCAACGCTCTCCAACTCCACGGTGAAGAAACGCCTGAATTTGCTAAAGAATTAAAGACAAAAACTGGTCTTGAAATTATCAAAGCCTTTCGAGTTTCGCCAACTTTCAAGCCCGAAGACGTTTTGCAATATCAAGTTGACGCAATTTTGCTCGATGCTTATAACCCAAAAGAACACGGCGGAACAGGGGAAACTTTTGATTGGGAAATCGCGAAGAAAGTGCAGGCGATTTTTCCGAGAATGTATTTGGCAGGCGGATTGAATCAGGAGAATATTGCGACTGCCATCGTTGAAGTCAGACCGTTTGCAGTTGATGCTTGCAGTGGTTTGGAATTAGAAAAAGGCTTGAAGGATCATAATAAATTAACTGAATTCCTAAGTAAAAAAAACGCTAACCAAAGCTAACGCCTCTTCCAATCCAGCGAAGTCGCTACCGCTCGATGTACTGATTTATCTCTTCCGATATGGAGCTACCAATTGCATCCACGCTCTCGATAGTTTGTTGTATTCATCGGGACATCTATTCATGCGGGTTTCGGGCAACAATCGTTCTTTTTCTACAAAACCATACTGACTCTGATCCTTTCCATACATCCAGCAGAGCAAATTGTAATATCTCTGGCTGCTGAGGCTGTGTTCATCGGCAAAGGTTTGAGCTTCAGCGGTTTCGCCTTTCGATAAAGCTTCAAATATCAATGCTCCGTCAACTGCGGCTACGCGTCCTTCCTTGCCCATTTCGTCCATCAAAATATAGGTCGAAAGCTGATCGGCGGAATCTTCTTCGCGTCCGGTTGCGGGCAATTCGTAAACGTCAATCAAAGCGTGTCCGAGTTCATGTAGGAAGAAAAATGTCGTTGCACCATACATCATTTGGTTCGCTTCCTTTTCGTCTTTGCCCATTTTTAGAAAGATGTTGTAAAACAAATCCATGAATTCGTAGCAAACTGTGATTGATTTATCTTTTGGATTGTAAAATGCATTTGGAACGCCGCAATCGGCAAATGTTACGGCGACATTCTCGGGCAAAGCCAAAACATTATTGAGCCGATTCGTAATATCTTCCAAAATCTTTTGATCCTTCATATTCTGATTAAAAGGAACGTAAGTCTGATTTTTAATAGCGGAATATTCGGCGACGAATTTGCCTTTACTATTTAAATTTTTCGTCGGTTTGGGTTCGTCTTCTTCAATTACCTGTTTTTTCTCGCCTTTGGGACGTTTTTTCTCGGTAGTTTTTGTGTCTTTTTTTACAACCGGGTCTGATTTTTCATCATTGCTGTCGCCCAGATCAAAACTGCAAGCTATTGCAACGAAAACAATCAGCAATAAACCAACCAAACCGCTGACGAGATTTTTACGTTCTGATTTATTAACGAAACTATTTTTTTTCATGTCTTACCAAACCTTCTAAAGATAATTTTTAATAACTTCTCACAACCCGATTTAGTATTTTCAAATCATTTTGGGGGATAACTATTAAAGCGTTTACTCGCAATATTAAAGCGAAAATTTATAACAAGCAACATCTTTTCGGGAAAAATCTGTTTTTATTTGGAAAAACGTTTGAATTAAGCGAATATTAAATCTGAAATGCAATTTATTAAAGAAACCGTAATCAAAGCTTCGCCCGAAAAAGTTTTTTCCTTTCACGAATTAGCCGATGCTTTCGAAAGATTAGTGCCGCCTTGGGAAAACGCCAAGATCATTCAAAGGGCTGATATTTCAAAAGTCGGCTCGCAGGCAATCATCGAACAAAAGATTTTCGGTCTGATTCCATCACGTTGGGTTGCGGAGCATACAGTATATGATCCGCCGAAAATGTTTGAAGACGTTCAGATTTCCGGTCCTTTTTCATCCTGGCGGCATCAGCATATAATTCTGCCGCACGCCGAAGGAGCATTATTGCGTGACGAAATAGAATTTGAAGCACCCATGTGGTTTTTGGGTAGGCTCGCCGCACCTTTTGCAATTTTACCAAAACTTGAAAAAATGTTTGATTACCGACACGAAGTTACAAAAGCTTGGTGTGAAAAGATATAAGATGATAATTGCAAAAATATGTTTATTTTTTCGTCAATCTTGTGTCAATATAAGGTATTAAAAATTAAGGAGAATTAGCCGTGCCAGATCCAAAGAATCCGTTTCCGCCAGATGATTTCGGTGCAACAACACCAAATATCAAAGTTCCAAAAGGTGATGTACCCGATTATCGTCAGGAACCTGCAAATGATTGGGAAAAAACGAATTATAATTATTCTCCTAAAGATTTGAACAAAGAAGATTGGGGTAAAACGGCTTTTAATGCCCCGAAGTCTCCGCAAACGCCTCCGCCAAAAGGCGACGATAACTGGGGAAAAACAGAAGTAAATATCAATCTTCCAAATAATCAGCCATATCGCGAAGAGCAGCCGGCTTATCGGGAACCGAGGCGTTCGGCACCGCAAAACACTTCAAGTAATGTAAATATTTCCCAAGATAATCAGCCGGTTTATCAAGAATCAGCCAAAGCTGAGGTTGAGGTAGAAACGAAAAAAGGCGGCACTTCTGGCTGGCTCTGGGCTACTCTAGGGCTTTTGGGAATGCTTCTTTTTTCGGTCGCTGTTTTGCTCGGTGTGTTTTTTATATTTCTAAATAAAACCGGATTTGAAGTAAATATTGCGGCAGTTCCGAGTCGAAGCGATGTATTAGTCAATGGCTCGTATTGGGGAACTACCAATTCTGACGGCTCGATAAGCTTGCAATCTCTGCGTGCAGGCGAAACGAAAAAAATTGAAATTCGCAATCCAAACGCTAAATGCCGTGAAATCGAAGTAAAATCTGATAGTGCGAAAAATGGCGTAGTTATTAATGAAACCGCCAGTTGTTCGGCTTCGGCTCCAACAGTTCAGGCACCGCAAGATTGTTTGCAGATTAAGAAAGGCGATTACGCAAAGGCTGCCAAATGTGCTTATGATGAGCTTGATAAACTTGAGAAAAAGGGCACTTGGACGGTTGATGAACTGCTTTATGCGATGAATTTGTATATTGTGAATTTTGATTCGGGTAAATTCGCAATCAAACCAAATGACATGACTTTCATTGCCAGAGCTTCGAGTTTTATCAAGAAATTACCGCCTACAACTGTTATCGAAGTCGGCGGACATACTGATAATAAAGGCTTGGATCCGGCAAATCAGACTCTTTCGGAGAATCGTTCGAAATCGGTTTTCGATGCACTTCTGCAATTTGGAATTCCGGCAAATATGCTGCAATCTAAGGGTTATGGCTCGAAAAAACCAAAGGAATCGAATGATACGCCCGATGGAATGTTTAGAAACCGGCGAATTGAATATACCGCTGTTTCAAAGTAATTTTTTACGAAATCAACCTTTTATCACCTGCCCGGCGGGTGATTTTTTGTTGGTCAAAATACTCGAGCAAAGGAATCGCATATTTGCGTGAAATTCCGGCTAAATCCTTGAAAGTTGGAACGTCAATCAGTCGATCTGGAGTTTTATCGGCATAGCTTTTGAGTTTTCCGATCAATTCATTTATCGCAAATTGAGTGAAGTAGAAATCGTTGGTTACTTTGATAATTTCGCCCGAGTCAAGCAGAATCTGAAAGACCTTACGGGCTTGATCTTTGGTTGATTTCGTTCCTGAAATCGCTTCAAGCAAAGCATTTTCGAGCGTAGGAATTTCTAATTTAGCATCGGTATAAATCTTTTTGAGCTTTTCGAAAATTTGCTTGTCATTCGCGCGAAAGATTTTGGCTGTATGAGGCAATTCTAACAATGTCTTTTTCGGCGGAAATCTCGCCGCGTTCGCCTAAAATCTGGAGAGTTTTCTTGAATATTTCGGTCGGCAAATGTGCAAAAACTTTCTCACGCAAAGTCTCCCGAAGCATCCCACGTGAGAGCGGCTCGGCTTTATGATGATTCTGAATTGCTTTGGCAGTTTTGTCCGCTAAACCCTCTGAAACATTGCGTAAAAGATAAATTCCATCGGCTTCAACTACGCTTTTTTTTATCAACACTTCTTGCAATACCCGTCGCAGAACTGAATCAATCCAACCCGTTTTTGCCTGTAAATCTTTGAGCAATAAACCCATTTCGCCAGCTTTTTCGAGAAAAAGTTTAACTTCATTTTCCTTGTCATCAGTTTTCAAAGAATCGGCAAGTTTTTGTAAATAGAGCGTAGTTTCGGAAAAATCTTTCCGGCGATGTTTGTTCGATAAACCATCCAATATTTTACCACCCGCAACCGTGATTTGCGGCGAATACGAGCGAACAATAAAGCGTTCATTCGGCAAAACCGTTACCGGACTTTCCAGACGAAATTGAACAAAACCCTTCTCGCCTTGTGCAATTTCTCCGTTTTCATTAAGTGGTTGGATTCTTGCCAAAGCCTCTAGCGTACCTACGTGAACTCGCACCCGCATTCTGGATTTGAGTGGCTTTTTAGCATCTTTCAAAACTTCGATTTCCGCATCAAAAATCTGAGTTGGACGAAGCGTATCAAATGGTGCAAGTGTTTGTCCGCGTTGGACTTGTGAGTGATCGATTCCGCCCAAATTAACTGCTGTTCGCTGCCCGGCATGAGCAATTTCAACCGATTTTCCATGAGTTTGCAATCCACGCACACGAACTTTTTGACCAATCGGCAAAACTTCCATTTCGTCGGCAATTTTGATTTCGCCCGATACCAAAGTCCCCGTTGCAACCGCTCCAAAGCCTTTGATCGTAAAACTTCTATCAATCGGCAAACGGGTCACCAGTTTCGTTTTTTCGCTGGGGAATTTTACTTGCGATTTCTTTTATTTTGCACTTTAATTCGGCAATTCCCTCGCCTGTTTTGGCACTAACGGCAATCATCGGAGCATCTTCAAAAAACGAATTTTGGACGAGTTCTTGAGCATCAAGTTTAACGATTTCAAGCAATTCTTCGTCAACCAAATCTCCTTTAGTTAGAATAATTAAGCCCGATTTTGTTTCAAGCAGACGGCAAATTTCAAAATGCTCGCGAGTTTGCGGCATCACGCCTTCATCTGAAGCGATTACCAGCGCGACAAGATCAATTCCACTCGCTCCCGCAAGCATATTTTTGACGAATTTTTCATGACCCGGAACATCAATAAAACCAATCCGAACATCGCCCAAATCCAATTCAGCAAAACCTAAATCAATCGTAATTCCACGCTTTTTTTCTTCCGGCAAGCGATCCGCATCAACCCCCGTTAAAGCCTTAACGAGAGCCGTTTTCCCGTGGTCAATATGTCCGGCGGTGCCGATAATGATGTCCATAAATTGAAAAGAAGCTGTATTAAAAGGTACATTCCTTAAAGTCCCCAGCGGAGACAAATTTAATAGCATAGGGTAAAGTGAATCATAATTAGCGACAACCTATATTGGTTGAAAGAATAATTCCGACGAGCCGAAGACAATGTCGCTCAATCAAGGGTCTATATTCGACTCCTTCAGAGTCGTAAGATTGGTCGCGGAGTTTCCCGCTTTACCCCAATTGAATTTATCGCTTTCAGCGAATTTAAGGATTTATCAGAAGCTCTTCTGGTAAATTGCCAATCATTTAGTCAAAGGTATTAAAAGAATTTTTGAGTACGAATTCGCTCGAATTAAACGCGAAGTCTTATCGTTGATTTCAATCTTATGACAAACTGCTTAAATAAAATGAAAAAGAATTTAGCCAACAATTGCAGAAACACGTGCGTTAGCAAGTTTTACTAATTTGTGTAGTTACCCAACTTTAACACCGTTACTGATGTGCGGGTTTCTGCTTTCTTTGCCAATCTTTAAATTCATCATTTTTCTGCCTCTTGTAATTATTAACAGTAATGATTATTTAGTCCACAATCGTAAAATCTATCCATTGCGTAGCCATTTGTCTTTTCTTATCGGCGTTTTTGTCAAAGAGGATGATTTGCATAATGTAATCGCCTTTTACCAAATCTGTGCCGAGGGTAATCGCATTCGAGGCTTCGATTCGTTTCAAATCTTTTTGGTCGCCCATTTTAAGCGACTCCGGCTCATTTTCCATTAACAATTTTCCGTTTTGAAAAAGTCTGGTCTGAACCTCAAGTTTCGGAGACATGCGGGCATCCCATTTGGTGTTGTAAATGACATAGTAATAAGACATAACAGAGCCACGCTTGAATTCACGCATAGCAGTATTAGAGATAAAGAATCCTCTCTCATTTAAATTGACGTTTTTCCCTGATACTAACTCATTCCATTGAGCTAACGGATAGTTTCTGACCAGCAACTGAGAGAGTGTCAAATTTTTCTTTTTCAAATCAGGAACTTCGATAAATTGCGAGGCTGAACCGACTTTATTGGAAGCAGTATCACGCAAAGCAACCCGAAATTGATAACCGCCGGTGACGATAATCGGAGTTTCCAAATTGTAAATTACACCTGATTTTTGAACCTTTTGATAATTTTCAGCACTGAATCGCAAAGTGGTTTGAGAAATACCATTATTGGCATAGGCTCCATTACTATCAAAAATACTGGCTAAGACCTCAAAAGTTGTTTTATATGAGCCATCAGGTTCGTGAGTAAAGGTCAAATCTTTGGCATCAATATGAACCAATGCCCGAATGAAATTACGGTTCTGAAAATCGTTGTAGAAAACTGAATAAAGACTAAGATTTATATCCTCAACCGCAAACGGAGATGAAAGGGCGGCATATATTTTTTGCTGTGGAGTTTGGTTGACCTGTTTTAAATTTTCATCGGCAATTCCGTAAAAACCGCTTCGATAGCGAATTTTTAATTCAGGTCGGTTGAGTCTGACTTCGAGTTTATTAAATTTATTTTTCTTCGGGTCAAAAGTTTCTGATTCGGGTTGATAGCCGAGTAAATAATAACTCTGGTCATTGAAAACCTTTTCGATTCCTTTGTTGATATTATTTCCTAAATTAGCAATCCCGCCTGTTTCTTCGGCTAGATAACGCAAAGTATTTTGACGGTCGGTATTAGTTGCTTCACGTTCTTCAAGTGTATTTGCCGTTACACTTGTCGTGCCTCTGCTTTTAATTAAGTCATCTTGGGCTTCATACATCGGAACATAAATACCTGTTGGATCAAAAGTATAAAGAACCACCGAAGCACGAGTGGCAGATTCGGCAACTGCACGCAATCCTTCAAAAACTTTATTAGCAGTAGGTATTTTCTGACTCCGATCCATTGCTTGAAAACCTTCGGAAAAGAACATTATTGATTTGCGTCCGGGCAATTCGCTCATTCCCCGAATCACATAATTCAAAGCTCCAAGAGTTCCGGTAGCAACATTTGCTTGACGATCAATCGCTGTTTTTAAGTCAAGCTCGGCATTTCTGGCAGCTTTCTGAACCATTTGTCCTGCTCCGGCTTCTTCCGAAATCTCAGGACTAATCGGATCGTATGAATACGGATTTGCCAAACTATTCCAACGAATTTTATCAATTGACGCGAGTAATTGACGTTTATCGGAAGTAAAAGACTGCAATGCTCCAAGTCCTGTTCCAACACGCAAAATCGCTACCAAATCGCCTTCCTGCATCTGTTCGTTGACAAATTTTTTCAACGCATCTTTTACAAAAACCATGCCCGAAAAAGAAATCCCCAAATCGTCAACTACAATGGCGTAAGTGCGTCGGACTTGTTCGGCTTTTAGTCTGACAGGCGGAAGCGGAACGGCTGATTTACCTGTTTCTTTGGTTGGAGTTTGTGAAATCGGCTGATTTGCGGAAGCACCTAAGATAAACGAAAAATTCGTGATGTCCTGCTTTTTGCCGTTTTCATAAACTTCAAAATCTTCAGGCTTTAAATCTTTGACGATTTTGCCTTTCTTATCAGTAACCGTTGCATCGATCTGAATCAAAGTGGTCGAAATCCTAACCACATCGTCATTGTTGCTTGGCGACGGCGTGGGCTTCTGAGCATTGACAGAAATAAAAAGTGATAAAAGCAAAAGACCACTAAAATAAGAATATTTCATAAAGGTTCTCCATCGAAATTCGCCAAAAAATCGTTACTCAATTACTTCAAAATCAACCCATTGCGAAACGGTCTGACTTGTCTTCATATCTTTCACGATCACTTGCAAAACGTAGTCGCCGTAAGTAATTTCGGAGTTCAACTTTATATAACCGAAATCTTTGATGAGTCCGGAATTTGTGTCTTTCTTCAACTCTGTAATCTCGGGTTTTCCTTCAGAGATCATTTTGCCATCGAAATAAAGATTTGTTTGAACCGAAACTTTCGGCAGTTTGGTAGCTGCATCGGGTTTTGCGTTATATAGTGAGTAATAATAAGCAACGATCGAATTTTTTGAGAATTGACGAATCGGCGAAATTGCCTGAGAAACTACCGATGAAAAAGCATTCTCGCCCGATTCAGCCTGAAGCGGGACTCCCTTGTCATCCACTCCGCTGATAGATAAACCCGAAATGAAAAGCTTATCTTTGCTTAAATTCGGGACTTCGATTACCTGACTAGAAGTACCCAGACGATTGGCAGTTTTATCGCGGACTGCAATTCTAAATGTGTAAACCCCGTCCTTCTTAACCGGCACATCAACCGAATAGATCAATCCGCTTCGTTTAGTTTTCTCCAATTGATCGGCGGGGATTTTCACGGTCGCGGTGGATTTGTATCGTCAACGAGTTCATTCTTCTCGTTTAAGGTTACGGCGACGATATCAAAAACGATTTTTTTCGAGCCATTTTCAGCATCAAGAAAAGTGATGTCTTTGCCGTCAATAAATATCTGGGAATGAATCAAATTCCCTTTTTGGCGAGTGTTCAGATAATTTGCCGTAAGCTTGATATTCAAATCTGCATTCGGAAGTGGAGCGGTCAAAGCATAATAAAGATCGCCTTCGGCAGTTCTCGGCTTCGGACGCATCTCTTCATCCGTAACACCATAAAAACCTGATCGTGAGCGAATTTCTAAGCCTTCACGTTTAGATTTAGTTTGATTTTATTGAAATTCTTGCCCTTAAAGGTTTCGTCTTCGGGTTCGTAAGCTAGCAAATAATAACCTTTTTCCGTATTTAATGTCTTCAGGATCAGGAACATTGAGGTAGTTCATATTTTGATAGAAACTTCCCCCCGTTTCATCGGCAAGAAGCGAAAATCCGCTTTGCCTTTTTGCCTCGGCTGTTACACTTTTCGCAAAGTCGGAAGTGGTAAGTTTTTCTCCACCCGCATATTTTACCCCTTCAACATCAGCACTCGGCGAGATAAAATCCCAGTGACTCTAAGCCCTTTGCATCAATCGTATTTAAACGATGGATGCCCGATTTGCCAATGATGCGACTTCTTTAAGTTTCTTAATAAGGCTTCCAACTCTAGGATCGTCATTAGTCAACGATTCGGAAAATAGAAATAAAACTTTCCTACCACTAACCGGATATAACCCCTTAATCACATAACGTAAAAGCCCCAAAACGCCAACAGCTTGTCTTTCCATAGTGAAGTCAGAAAAATCTGCTTGTTTAGTTTTATCTTCAAAGCGAGCCGAGTTCATCTGCTGCTCCCTTTGCAATTTCTCCTGTTCAGTCTCGGTCGGCTGCCCGTTGACTTTGAATTCACTGCTCTGTTTTGCAGCAGCTTCACCAGTAATATTTGACCTAGCTCCACCCGCGGGATACCAGCGAATCTTCTTTATTATTTGAAGCAGTTTTTCTTTGTCCGAGGTATATTGGTGCAATCGCGAACTTCCATCCCGAGTTTGATAGATTGCTACCAAATCATTGGGCTGCATTTGATCATTCACAAATGTTGTCAGTCCATCGCGGATCGCAAAAATCCCCGCAAACGTAGAGGAGCCGTTACCATCATCAACCACAAATGTAATCACCCGTCCTTTATCTTTCGGACGAAATGATACTGGCGGAATTTTACTTTTTTTGTCGCTCGTTTTTTCTTTGACAGTTTGCTCTGAAACTTCCGTAACAGAGGTTCGACTGATAAAAGAAAAATTTGTAATTTTCTGTGGTTTCCCATCTTGCAGAATTTCAAAATCTTCGGCAGTCAAGTCATTTACCGGATTGCCTTTTTTGTCGAGAACAACGGCATCAAGCTGCACAAGTTTTGTAGAGATTTTTACGACATCATCATCTTCAACGGGCGGTGTGACAGCCGGTTTCTGGGCTAATGCGGTAAAAGCAACAATAGATGCCAAAAACAAAGCGGAAGCAAGGAATTTCATAAATTTTCTCCTGTCACAAAACGAGCGAGATCTAAGATTCTGGATATACGATAAGAGTCTATATACCTTATTATCAAAGGTCAAGATTTTCTATTTTGGGCACTCCTAATTCATTGTAATTTGATACTCTTCTAACTTCCGATAAAGCGTTTTTCTGCCGATATTTAGCAACCGTGCGGCGCGTGATTTGTCGCCTGCGGTGTAGTCCAGAGCCATTTCAATAGCCTGTTTTTCGACTTCATCCATCGTTGCCGGAAATTCGATTTCGATGTTGATCGATCGTGCCTTCGCCGGCGGCTTTGGTCGCGTTCTTGGCGAGCTTGTGCGTGTGTTTCAAACGCTTTTTTGCTGATAGCTTCGGGCAGATCATCGAGTTCGATTTGCCGACCGGAGGCAATAATCACGGCACGTTCAATCGCGTTTTCGAGTTCGCGGACGTTGCCGAGACCATTCGTAATTGACAAGTGCGCGAAGAGCTTCTTTGGAAATTCCCGAAACAAAACGTCCGGTTTTTTCTTTGTATAGTTCGAGAAAGTGAAAAACCACAAATTGAATATCTTCGGGGCGTTCGCGCAAGCGGCGGCATAGTTATCGGAAAAACCGACAGACGAAAATACAGATCTTTGCGAAATTTGCCTATCTTCAATCGCTTTTTCCAAATCAATATTTGTCGCGGCAACCACGCGAACATCGGTTTTGATGACTTCGTTTCCGCCGATGCGCGTCAGTTCGCCGTCTTGCAAAACTCTGTAAAAGTTTTACCTGCGCGGAAAGCGGCATTTCGCCAATTTCATCAAGAAAAAGCGTTCCGCCGTCGGCTTCTTCAAAACGTCCTTTTCGCTGATTTCTGGCATCGGTGAACGCGCCTTTTTCGTGTCCGAAAAGTTCCGATTCGAGCAAAGCTTTCGGGAATCGCGCCGCAATTTATTTTGATATACGGCTTGTTTTCGCGCCCCGAATTGTAGTGAATCAAATTTGCAATAAGTTCTTTGCCCGTTCCCGATTCGCCTTTAATCAAAACGGTCGTATTCGTGTCGGCAACATTCAAGCGCAAGTTCGATAGCGCGGCGAATCGTGGGGGCTTGCCCGATAATTTCGCTTTGATGTTTTTGATGAAGTTGCGCTTTTCAGCCGCATTACTTCCGCGGAAAGTTGATCGCGTTCAAGTGCCGTGCCGATTTGGTCGGAAATTCCTTCAACCAAAGCGATTTCGTGTTCTTCAAATCGACTTTCCTGTTCCTTTCCCCAAACGAAACCGAGCAAACCAAAAGATTGTCCGGCAACGCGCACCGGCGAAACGAGCGCGGCTTTGCCGTTGAGTTGCGAATTAAAAATCAGACGAATCGCAAACGGAAGTTGCTTGTCAATAATTCTCAAGCGTTTTGCCTTCGCGCAAAATGTCGCCAAGAGCGGGAAACGGCTCAATGTCGAGCGATTGTCCGTGTTCTTCAATCATCTGCAAAACCGCGTTTGGCTGGAGCATTCGGGCAGATTTGAAAGTTGCCAAAGTGATTTTTTTGCCCGTCTGGTCAAGCACGCCGAGCGCGCCATAATCCGCGCCGACGAGTTCGACGGCGCGTTCCAAAACCCGCGCTCGAAACTTCCTCGAAAATCCGAATGCGAATTAAGCGTGTTGGCAATTTCCGAGAAAGCGTTTGTGCTTTTTCCGTTTCCTGTTCTTGCGCGACATACAAACTCGTGTATTGATAGCCGATGGCAAGCTGTTGTCCGATGGATTCGAGAAATGAATTTCTTCTTCAAACCATTTCGCGGGCGCGTGCATGTCGTGCAATCCGAGCAAGCCCATCGGTTTGCCGCGCAAGCTAATCGGGACAATCAGAAGCGATTTTGTTTCCAATGCTTTGGCAAAAAATTTAAAGGTGCATTGTCGGTTTCGGCGATGTCGTTTATCGCAATCGGCTTGGAAATGTCGAATCTTTCCGAAAGTTTTTCCGTGTCAATCGGAATTTCCGTCCCTCAAGCTTCGACGAAATAATCTGTCGATCCGCCATTCGTGGCTGATGCGAAGTTCACTCTCCGGCGTGAGTTGCAAAAGGTCGCAACGGTCAGCCTGCATCATCCGCCCAAGTTCGGAAACAACGACATTCAAGAAACCTTTCCAAATCAATATTGGTCGGCAAATCACGCGCCAAGACGATAAATAATGCCTTCACGTGCTTCGTGCATTTTAATTTTTCGCTCAAGTGGTAATGTGGTGCGCTTTCGATTTCAATTTTCATAAAACTTTTTTATTTGGAGATATGAATGGATTAAGGAAAGTCTTCGCGACACCTTTATAAATAACTGAAAACGAATGGAGTGTCAAGTTGATACAGGATAAAAACAAGCTGTGTAATTTAGAAACAAAAACGCGATTTTTTTTCAACACTCCGCTTCCGATCTGTCGAAACTATAGAAAATAAAATAAACTAATTCTTGTAATACGCAGATATTTTTCAGGTTTAGCTGAACTATCTTCGTAGATTAGTCGAACCACATAGTACCCTTTCACCTATCTTATCTGTTTTTTTTCAATCTCTTGATATTCTTTGCGGATTTTTTCATTAATTTTGTCTGTTAAACTTCTTAAATAAATAGAAGACAACGAGTTATCGTCAAAATTGGTAGTATTTAAGGCTTTGACGCTTGTAAAATCACCGTTTTCTGACAGACAAATATAAGAACTTAACCTCGATATACCGTTACCATTAAAATATTGTTCTATGTGTTTTGTTAGAGAAATCTGGTTTTCTCTTTGCTCAATAGCCCTATCTGCTGCTTGACGGGCTAGTAAATATGAAGAATAAGCCCCCTTTTCTAACTCTTTCTTGTCAGAGTTCCAATATCCGGTAATGATTCAATTGCACATAAATTAGTCCATTCGTCGTTTTCGCGTATCAAATCCTGATAAATTCTTTGACAAATAGTTTTGTCTAAAAGACTTAAATTATATGTAAGGCTGTATATCTAGTTTGGACATTCGTATCGCACAAAAGTAATTTCATTAGATCAAAAATGAAATCAAGATTATTCTCTTTATCTTTCAACAACCTCCAAATTGAATAGGCGAAATTTTGTCTTCCATCTTCCGACAAACGACCATTTGATAAATGGTTGATTAAGACTTTTTTGTAAGATTGATTGAGATTTGAAATCATCCCGCTAATAATATAACTTTGTTCATTGAAATGATCTGAAAAGTCATTAATGGAATTTTCAAGACTTTGGATAATAAACTTTTCCACTTCTGATTTATCTGAAAATGAAGCTATTGCCTTTAGGTATCTGCCTTTATAATATATATCCGCCGAATCTAATTTTTCTTTAAGAGTTCCCAATAATGATTTATGAGAATGCCTAGATAATGATTTTAGAAAACGTCTGATAATTAGATCATTGTTTGCATGCTCATTTATTTCGTCAAAAGCCTCCAAAATATCAATTAAAGCTCTTTCTCATCAAGATTGGCAAGAGCTTCAGCAGCAACCGATTTGATTCCTACCCTGAAATCACCTTGTAGAATCTCTCTCAATTTATTGACAGACAAAGAGCTCTTCGTAAATCCCAAGGCTTTCAAAGCATAAGAAAAAGTTAATGAGTTTTCGTCACTTTTAAGACAATCAATAAATACTTCAGTAAATTTGGGTGCGTCGAAATCAGCTAATGCTACCAAACTTACGGCTTTTCCAACATCAGAAGTGTTTTTTGATCAATTTCTTTAATCAAGTCTTTCGGCGTAATTATCTTTCTAAACAATAATGGCAGTAATGTTTCGTGGGAAAATAAATAAATATCTTTATTTTTCAAGAAAGACAAAACAATTTTACTTCCCTGCTAGTTTGCTACAAGTTCCCAAAGCTTTGATAACAGCGTCTCTTGCAATTCTATCTCGGTCGTTTGATTTATCTAATTTATTGAATTTGTTATTAAAATCTTTTTCAACTCAAGGAATCCGCGATAACCCAAAAGTAATTACACAGTTGCATTGTCCCAAGTGGAGAAGTATTTTCAAGCAGTCTTTTGGACTCCTTGATAAAATTACTGACTTGACCTTTTATTAATAATTTAAGATCAGAGACTCTGTTTAGCCGGTCTCCCGTTGGATTTTCACTAATTCCGATATAAGGGTGAATTTCATCTACTACAATAGAAGCCAAATTAGTTCCGCTTTCTTCTATTTTTCTTGGTTGCATTCGATAGTTGTTTGAGTGAATCAACTTTCCAAATAGAACCTAAAAGATCGGATATTCGGTTAGCAAAGTTATGAGGCAGGTCAGATTTTAACTCGTTAATTACAGTCTGTAAAATAAATGGAAGATTAAAATCTAGGGAATGTTTTTCTGTCAACTTTTTCAGATACATCAATGGAAATATCATTTAAATCTAAATCGAAAAACTTTTCTAAAACCTAATTGCTTTCTTTCTATTTGTTTTAATTAATGCTGCAACGGCTTGATCTTTACCCTCACTTTTTTATGGTCATCAGATTCTTTCTCGGATAAGTTTTGCAAGATATTAGCTATCTTATCAAATGCCACTTCATGCCGAACCTCAGTAAAAAATTTAGTTGCTGCAAAAACGACTTCTAAGTTTTTGCTTTGTATGGCAATAATTGCCAATGGAGTTTTAGCATATTCCTTAAATGAGCTGCCGTTAAAAGAAAATCCGTCAACAATTCGTCATCTTTGAGTTTAATTGCTTTTTCAATAATTTTGGCAGTCGCCTTAGATATTCTTTCATTTCGATGACCAATGTTTCTTAACGCATAGGAAACTCTACGGAGAATAGCTGATGTTGAGTTTTCATTATCTAAAATTTCTAATAAAGGTGGAACTGCCTTTGGACCTATTGCTCCTAAAGCTACATAAATTTCACGATTTAACTCCCTATCATTTTCATTTTTCAAGAGGCTCACTAAATCTTCAGCAAAATCAGGAACTTTCCATTTACCATGAATCTTGACCGCAGTTTCTTGTATTAGTTTATTCGAATCAACGAGATAACTTTTGATAATTTCCTTGTTTGATGAAGAATATCTGATTTCTAAAATGGCTTGTCTCAAGTCATAGTGATTCTCTTCATCATTTTGTCTCAAAAGTTTGAATAATAACGGCAATACACTTGGACGCATTAAATGGAATATTTCTGAACTTCTATTTCTCTTTGCTAATATTTCCAAAATTGAAAGTAATTTCTTCTTTTGGTTTGTTATAGTTATTCGGTCAATTAAAGTTAAAATTGCATCTGCAATAGGTGAAAATTCCCGATTTTTCGTGAACGACATCCTGTATTTTTTGACGAATATTTTCAGAATCAGAGCTAAAAATCTCTTTTTCAATCGAAAATGAAAGTAAATAACCGCCCATATCCTTGACTCTAAAAAGGATTTTAGTTGGTTTATTAGCTTCAGATTTTTCGTGGAGAATTCCATAAATTTGAAAGGACTCATAATGTGGATTTATTTCCTGAAACTTATTAATTTTGAAACCAAAGTGGAAATTTCTCTTTTGCAATTTCGGAATCAAGAGATAAATCTGACGATTTGTTAATTCGGCATAACTCAACAAATGATACTAATTCGTTTTGCAAAATTTCCTCAGAAATTCCTGAAATACGTTTTATGAGTGGTAATAGATAGGCAAATCGTTTTCCAATTAAAGAACTCCAAGTTTCATCCTCCGTAAGATGAACTTTACCTGTTACAAAGAGGCTAGCAAAATGTTCAAAATTAGCCGGATATTTGAGAACATCTCGTAAACTAGCTTGATGATAATCTATTTCACCGCTCTCATTTCTAATTTTAATTAGATGATCTGCTCCGATTTTCCTTAATAAATCATCTAGTTCAGAGGTAGAAAATTCAGTAAGTTCAAACTTCTTATATGTTTTATTTGTAATTATTTCAGGAAATTTTATTTCCTCTAAAAACGCATCAATCTCACTCTTAAATGTTTCATTAAAGGTAGGAGTTTTACACGAAATTATTAGCTTAACCTTTGTTGAAGGTATGTTAATTAATGCAATGAAGAACCTTCAATTGATTGATAAAATGCTCTTTTTCTACCTCTTCAATCTCATCAAGAAAGATAATAAGCCTATTATCCTCAACAAAATCGCTACTTTCCTTAGAAAGCAATATTTCAAGAATTTGATGCCACTTTAGCGGAATCAAAGTAGCCGGAAAATTATTTGAAATTTCATCTGGCTAAATAATTTAATGAAAATAGATTATTTCACGGAAATCTAGAAGTAGAAACAGAATATCCCTCTGAAGTTAGTTTGCAGGCTTGATAAGCAAAACACTAGACTACCAAACACCTGAAATACCAGTCGTAAATAGATCTACTGACCGACTATCTAATAAAATGTTTATTTCACCTTCAAATAGGGAGCGATTAACAATTTCTTTTTTCATCAATAATCTCTTTGATTGATGAAGTAGTAACCTTTTTATCGATCTTAATTTCTTCAATGTTAGGTATTTTGGGAGCCACTTGCTCTAATGAAGAGATTCTTTTTTCGTGATTTTCTATCACTTTTTCAATATTGGATATTCGATTAAATATGAGTTCGATTTCCTTTTTGTCTTCTGAAGTTAGGGGATCATCAGAAATTAGACTTGCTAAGTCGGTAGGTTCAAGACGTTTTACCCCGGAGTAAGTTAATTTCTTAAATACAAAATGAAAAAGTTTTTGATAAACTCTTTCAGCTTTGCTCATAGTCAACTCAAATTTCTTGCTTAACCGCGTTCGAATTAAATGACTTAACTCTTCAGGCTCAATTTGCAGCGTTAGCCATCGAACCTTTTTAATGAATTCTTGTAACTCTTCTAGAGTAGAGGATTTAATAAAATTCTGGAAACTGTTCCAAGTTTCTTTTGAGAATTTTTTGTCAGGCTTTTTAGCACTTTGTAAAACCTCTTTTATTTTTTTTAATAACTCAGAATTCTCATCTTTCTTAGTTTTTCCTGTTCTAATATCTTCCCAAACTTTAATTAACGGGGTTTTATCTTTTATAGGAGAAGGTCTCTCTGCACTTATTTTAGCATTAGTAACATAGTGAAATTTAAGGGCTTTATCTGGATTATTTCCGATATGTTCGTAAAAAGAAGCAAGAGAACCTAAGGCAGAAGGAGATTTTAATGTGAGATTTTTTTGGCGTTCTTTAATTTGCTGTAGAATTCTTTCAGTTCTTTGCTTTCCTTCGACTGTAAAATATCGTCCAACAATATCAATATCTTCGCCCGCTTCTAATTCCAAAAGCTGTCCATCATTGATGTTAATCCAGCGTTCAATTGTAAGGTCAACCTGATAAACAAATCCTTTAATTACTTGGTACGCATCACGTTGTCTAGTTGTGATTAGAGTGTCCATAGAGAGTGTTATGCTAAATTTATAACACTTCCCTTACAAAATGCCCAAAGTATGAAAAAGAAATATAGAGAAAAACTCTTATTCCTGTTCCTCAGATCGGGAAAGGAAAGGAATTTTCATTTTATCCCATAAAAATGGCAGATATTTTCACTTTATGCTCTACAGATTTTTCACTATATGTGCATATATTTTCATTAAGAAGTTGAATCTGCTAGAACGCAGTTTTCAACTTTTTAGCTATCTAACAACAAAAAAGCGAAATGTTTTTTAACACTCCGCTCTCAATCATTTTATTAAAGTAAAATTTATTTTTGAGCTGGTTTATCTTTCGGAATACCAAATTCCTGCCGTTTTTTTCCGGCTGTCGCTTTATCTAAAAGGTCTTGAGCTTGAGAGTTGCTTTCATCGAGTTTTAAGGCTCTTTTTAGCACGCTGATCGATTCATCATACTTGGCAAATTTGATTAAAATTGCCCCTAATTCCGTTTGATATTCGGTGTCATCAGGTTTTAATTTAACGGCTTGCCGCAATGATTTTTCGGCATCTTTATCTTCGTTTAACTTATTATAAGAGCGTCCAAGATTAAAATGTGCCACGTCATCTTTTGGATTTTTTGCCAAAATCTTTTTATAGGCTTTGATTGCTTCAGCAAAAGATTTTTCCGAAGGTTTGGTAGGAATAGTTCCACCGCCTTTCTTTGAAACTTTTACGTTTTTTGGTGTGGGCGTAGCATCGGCTTTTACTTCTTCAACCTGCGATTCTTTTTCTCTTTCAACTAGAGCGTATGCCACACCGAGTTTGAAAAAGGCTTCAGCCAGATCTGGATTTAATTTTGCCGCCTGCTTAAAAGCGTCAATCGCCTTTTCATTTTCATTAGCGTCAAAATATTTATTGCCTTCGGTCAAAGCTGTGTTTGCGTCTGTAAATGTTGGAACTGCTTCTGCCTGTTTGGTATTTGAGTTTGAATTAGCAACGTTTGCATTGGTCGCATTAACATTTGCTTGATTCGTATTTGTTGCAACGGTTGGGGTTGTCGTTGGTGTAGAAATATTTGTAGTATTTTTTGATGTGTTGGTATTGTCCGCTGTTGGACCGCAGCCGAAACTTGCGATTGCACAAGCCGCTGCAAATAATATTGTTGATAACCTTTTCATTTCGCTTTCCTAGAAAACAAATTCGTAAAACAGCCTGATTGTCGGCAAAACATTCCTTAGAAGCTAAAAATCGCAATTTGTTTGTTATTAATTTTATCCCGGGGGAAAGATAAATTGCCGACCACCCAAAAGATGTATATGCAGATGAAAAACCGTCTGTCCGCCATCATCATTGGTATTAATCACTGTTCGATATCCCTTTTTCGCAAAGCCTTGTTCGCGTGCGATCTTTGCACAAGTTATAAGCATATGACCCAAAACTTCCTGATGACTTTTTTCGGCTTCATCAAGTGACGCGAAATGCTGCCGCGGAACGACCAAAAGATGATTTGGTGCTTGCGGGTTATATCATTAAATGCAACGCAAACCTCATCTTCATAGACCATCGCCGACGGGATTTCGCCCGCAATAATTTTGCAAAAAATACAAGTTTCTTGGCTCATAGGATGTATATATTAAATCATAAAACGACGACACAAGGCAAAAGTCTTTAATTCAAAAGCGACAGCACTTCTTTTTTGATCCTACCCATTTTCAATAAAATTCCCCTCCTGTTTCAGAAGGGGAATTTGTGGAGGACGGGGATGTTTAGCCACTCAACGTTACGGTAGCTTTATTGTTTTTCTTAATCCTCACGCTTCACTTTCAGCAGTTTTCGCAACATCTTCAGTAATCCTTTCGATTTGAGCTCCTACCGAGCGAAGTTTCCTGACGATATTTTCATAGCCGCGATCAATGTGATAAACACGATCGATCAACGTTTCGCCTGTCGCAGTAAGAGCCGCCAAAACCAACGACGCAGAAGCACGCAAATCGGAAGCTAAAATCGGAGCTCCTGCCAAATCTGTTTTCCCGCGAACGATTGCTTTGTTTCCCGAAATTTGAATATTTGCACCCAACCGGATCAATTCCGAAGCGTGCATAAAACGATTTTCAAAAATGGTCTCGTTAATGATCGAAACGCCTTCAGCTTGGGTCATCAAAGCCATATATTGAGCCTGCATATCAGTCGGGAAAAGCGGATGCGGCTCGGTTGTCATGTCTTGCGACTTCAAACCATTCGAACCTCGTCTAACCAATAACGTGCTTGGATTAAGCTCTTCAATTTCCACACCAACCGAACGTAATTTTTCGATAACAGCCGTCAAATGATCCGGACGACATCCCGAAATTTCAATTTCACCATCGGTAATTGCAGCTGCAACCATGAAAGTTCCGGTTTCGATGCGGTCGGGAATAATCGTATGCTCTGCTCCGCTTAAACCTTCAACCCCTTCAATTTCAATAGTTTCCGTTCCGGCACCTTTTACTCTCGCACCCATTTTATTCAAAAGCTCGGCAAGATCTTCGATTTCAGGTTCGCGAGCAGCATTTACGATTTTTGTTTTTCCTTTGGCCAAAACTGCCGCCATCATAACGTTTTCAGTTCCCGTTACGGTAACTTTATCGAAATAGATTTCCGCTCCGATAAGTCTTCCTCCGGGAGCACGTGCAACCACATTTCCAGCCTCAAGCGAAACAATTGCCCCTAGTTTTTCGAATGCTTTCAAATGAAGATCAATCGGACGCGTACCAATCGCACAACCTCCGGGCAGCGAAACTTTGGCTTGTCCGAAGCGTGCAAGTAATGGTCCAAGTGCCAAAACACTCGCCCGCATTGTCTTAACCAATTCATATGGAGCTTCGAAAATTTCTACATTTGCAGCATTTATTTTATGCGTCCGCAATTCCGGAGTCAGAACAGTTGCTCCCAAATCCTCTAAAAGACGCCTTTGCGTAATCAAGTCTTTAACATACGGAACGTTATGCAAAATAACGGTTTCCGGCGACAAAAGCGTAGCCGCCAAACATGGCAGAGCCGAATTTTTCGCTCCGCTGATAGCGACCTTTCCTCGCAATGACTTTCCACCGCGAATTAAAAATTTATCCATTTTTGATACAAGATTTCCTTATAGTATTGAAAAGAAAATCTTATCACGAATATTTCTTTATTGAAAAATAGTGAGCAGCTAAAAGATCGTAATCTCCTCAATTGCAATTCTTTTACCCAGACTTTGCCCAAAGCATAACAAAGAATTAAAACTTCCTTAATACAAAATTTACAAGCCACTTTTAAAATCGATATGACATTTGATGGCAATATTTAAGTTAAAAATCTGTTCGGTATGCGGTCAAAGAAACTCTTTGCAGAGCAAAAGATGCCAGCATTGTGCCAATCGTCTTAAAAAATCACACTTTTTAAAATCGATAAAAAAAACCTGGTATTGGTTGCTAGGCTACAGTTGATCTAACCCTCAGTTTTGTTTACATAAAGTTTTCTTAAGTTTAACCCGAACGAAAGACTATAGACATATCTACTTAACGTCCGCTTGATACCCTCTTCTTTCTGAAAAGAAAATTAGGAAAAAATTGTAGTTGCACGCTGAAAAGTTTTATGGAGAAACAACTTTTCGGGGTTGAATTTTAAACGGAGTTAGAATAAATGTTTAGCAAAAAATTAAAAATAAAATATCTTTGCTTAGTCGTATTTGCCTTAGTTTGCTGTGTTACAAGCGGCTTTGGGCAAGTTGACACAGGATCACTAACCGGACAGGTGACAGACACACAAGGTGCTGTAATCGCAAACGCTCGAGTGGTTTTAACCAATCAAACAACGAATATTTCAATCGAAATAACCACAAATAGTGATGGTTATTATACTTTTACAGGCTTGCGACCAAGCCTTTACACGATTCAAGTTTCGCAAAGCGGTTTTGCCCAACAAACCCGTAAAGATTTCGAGTTGAATGTTGGACAAAAGATGCGTTCGGATTTCGAACTCGGAGTTGGAACTGCAACTGCAAATGTTGAAGTTACATCAGATAGCCAGGCTACTTTGCAGCGTGATGATGCAACCCTCGGAAATGTGGTTGATAATCGCAGAATTTCGACATTGCCGCTTCCGCAGAGAAGCTGGGACGATTTAATTGTTCAAGTAGCGGGGACACAAGCCGATCCATATACTGAGCAATCCGGCGGAACAGCATCAGGGCGAACGGGTTCTGTAAATGTTCATGGTGTTCGCTCGCTACAAAATAATTTTATCTTGGATGGACAAGATAACAATTCAATTTCAACCAACGTTCAGGAATTCTCTACGCAGGTTTCGCGTCCATCAATCGATTCCTTGGGCGAATTTAAGGTAATTACCGCCCAATATTCCGCCGAAACAGGGCGTTCAGCAGGCGGCGTAATTTCAGCAACGACTAAATCAGGAACAAATAATTTTCACGGATTAGCTTACGAATATTTAAGAAATCGAGTTTTCGACGCAAACGATTTTTTCTCGAATCGGCTTGGACGGGCGAAACCCCAGCGAGTTCAAAATCAATTTGGCGGAAATATCGGTGGACCAATCTGGAAAAATAAAGCATTTTTCTTTGCCGATTATGAAAGAACTATGATTCGCCAAGGCGTTTTGAGAATTGCCTCAGTTCCGCTTGCAATTGAAAAAGCGGGAGATTTTTCAGCCAGACTCGGAACTCCGGTAACAGTTGGCGGAGCTCAAATTCCTATTTTCAATTGCAACGGAACGCCTTCCGGTCAATTCGTTAGAACCGGACAAATCTTTAATCCAAATAGTCGAACGCTTTGCCCGAATCCGGCGTTTAATCCGGCAACAGCCCCGAGTTTGACGAATTTACCTTATTTTCCGCAACCTTATGTAGGAAACATTGTTTCAACAATTGATCCGGTTTCAGCCAGATTCGCGGCACTTTATCCGAATCCAACTTTAGGCGGAACATCAAATAACTTTGCACGAACCCCGACTTTAACTGACGATGCGGATAGATTCACTACCCGGATCGATTACTCAATTGATTCAAAACACAGTATTTTCGGACGTTACGTTTATAGCAAAAGAGATAGATTTGTTCCCGGATTTTTCGGCGGAGTAGCTGATGGAACCGATACTTCAGCTTGGGGTTTAACGACGGTTAAAACTAATGCTTTTTTGACAGGCTGGAACTATTCAATCTCCTCAAATATCTTTAATCAATTTCGCTTTGGGCTAAATTTCGCCGATGCAACTTCAACTCAAGAACCTGCAAACGAAGGAAATAGCTCATCATTCATCAAGGGTTCGCCTGACGTAAATCAAGGCGGAATTCCTGCCATCGTTATTGCAGGATTTAGTCCGCGACTTGGTTCGCCGGATTTTTTACCGAAATTCCAAAAGTCGAAACAATTTCAGTTTACAAATAATACAAGTGTCTTAACCGGGCAACACACTTTCCGCTTTGGAACGGATATCATGGCTCCGCTAAAACTTGATTATATAGACGTTCCCGGAACTCGCGGCAGATTTGATTTCGCGGCGGCTTATACTTCGTATTTAGGCGTTAGCGGAACTGGAAACCCGCTGGCGGAATTCTTAGCCGGAACACCAATCAATGTTTTATTGACCAATGCCGGAGTCGTTGAGCAACGTCGCTATATGTATTCGTTCTTCGGGCAAGACGATTGGAAAATTACACCGAAATTAACCGTAAATATCGGGCTTCGTTACGATTTCGGATCGCCTTCATACGAAGAAAAAAATAAGCTGGCGAATTTTGACCCTGTAAAAGCATTGGCAGCAACAGATCAAACCCAAGCCTTAGCATCATTGAACTTGGCGAAAGACGGCAGTTTGGAAAGCCGTTCGCTGATCAAACCCGATCGAAACAATTTTGCTCCTAGATTTGGATTCGCCTATTCGGCAACCGATAAATTGGTAATTCGCGGCGGTTATGGAATGTATTTTAATCTGCTCGATAGAATCGGTTCGGAAGATCAAATTGCACTCAATCCGCCAAATATTATCAATTTTAACACTCGAACAGATGCACCGGGTTCGGCAGTTGCAGGCGTTACTTTAAACGGCGGACTTCCAGCTAACTTATTGAATCCAAATAATATATCGATAAGAAATATCCAAGTTCGAGCCGCGAATCCCAATGCTGTCACGCCGTATATTCAGCAAATGAGTATCGGCATGCAATACCAGCTTTCCAACAATTGGATGGTCGAAGCAAATTACGTTCACACTAAAGGAACGAAACTCTATACGCTTCGAGATTTGAATCAGCCGTTGCCAAACGTGGCGAATTCGAGACCGTTTTCACAATTCGGATTGGTCGAATATCGAGACGATAACGGCGTTTCAAAATACGACGCTTTTGAAACCACGCTAGATAAACGCTTTTCTAATGGATATACGATTAGAGCGGCTTTTACACATTCGCAATCTAAAGATAATTCGGGCGAACATTTAACAAGCGGTGGTTCGAGTTCGTTTCCTGATAATGCCAGAAACTTAAGCAATTGGTATGGCTTTTCGGATTTCGACGTTCGTAATCGACTCGTAATCAATGGAATTTGGGAACTGCCATTTGGAAAAGGAAAGCAATTTTTCCAAAACGGTGTAGCCGCAGCGATACTTGGAGGTTGGGATATTACAGGAAGTTTGAACACTCGTTCGGGCAGACCCTTTACCGTAAATCAAAGCGGCGATCCTTTGAGATTGGGTTCTTTGACCACGACTTTGGCTGATTTGACCGGTAATCCGACACTGGCAAATCCAAATGTCGATGGTTGGTTTGAGCGAACAGCTTTTCAACCATTAACCGGAACCACAACTCGTTTTGGAATACAACCACGCAATTCTCTGCGAGGACCAAATTTCACATCGCTTGATTTGGCTGTTCACCGCAGATTTGATTTGTGGAACGAAAATACCAAACTCGAATTTCGTTGGGAACTTTTCAATGCACTAAACCAAGCGAATTTTGGTCTTCCCAATCGAACAGTAAATGGAGGCGGATTCGGCACGATTACATCATTGCAAGGCGATCCGCGAGTAATGCAATTCGCTTTACGCTTTAGTTTTTAGTCATAACTACCTTGCTTAGGCGTTGGGAGAAGTTTTCAAAAAGCTTCTCCCGTTTTTTTCTAAATTCGATATGAAAAACATTTTATCCTTAATTATTATCTTAATATCTTTTACTATTTGTTTACCGCAAGACTTCGAACAGAAAGTTTTTATTCCCACCCCAAATCAAGATTCGCAACCCTATTATTATGTTCCTTTTGATGTTCCGGCTAATACAAAAAGCGTTAGTATTTCGTATAGCTATAACAAAAAAGGGGGAGCAAATACCTTGGATTTGGGAGTTTTTGATGTGGGTTTTGATGAATCGGAAGCTAGTATCTCAGGCTTTCGCGGTTGGAGCGGCGGCAGACGAAACGAAGTTTTTATCTCTGAAACAAAAGCCACAAATGGTTATCTACCGGGAAAAATTCCCGTCGGAAAATGGCGAATAATTTTCGGGCTTTACAAGGTTGCACCAGAAGGTGTGGAAGTCGCGGTTAAAGTAAGATTTAACGAAATTGACCCAAGGCTTTTGGATCAGCTTGCTGAAGAATCTGCGACAACTACGTCAATGCCGAAGGTTGAAAAATTGCAGCCAGCAAAGACTTTTAATGGCTACAAATGGTATCGCGGTGATCTCCATATTCATACATTTCACAGCGATGGAAGTTGGACTTTCCCTTTGATTTTTGATTGGGCAAGTAAAATTGGACTCGATTTTGTTGGTTTAACCGAACACAATACTTCGAGCCATCACACCGAAATTGATAAGTTAATCCCGAGGTATAAGAATTTGCTGGCAATGCGTGGCGAAGAAGTAACAACCTATGGCGGGCATATAAATGTTTGGGGACTGCCAAAGGGCGAGGTGATTGATTTCCGGGTTAAGCGAGGTGATTTCGCAAAACTGCAAAAGCCGCTTAATCGCATTCGTGAGCTTAATTTGATCGCTTCAATAAATCATCCGACCGCTTTATGTGGTGGATGCGATTGGAGTTATGGCGATTGGACAAAGATGGATTCAGTCGAAATTTGGAATGGCGGTTGGGATTTTCAAGACGAGACGGCACTAAAAAAGTGGGATGCGATGTTGCAAGAAGGAAAGTTTGTAACGGCAATTGGCTCAAGCGATACGCACTCGCCGCCATCAATGCCGAACGACTATAAAACAAATCTTGGCATCGGTTCGCCGACCAATTTCGTGGGTGCAAAAAAACTTTCGCAATCGGAAATTCTAACTGCGATAAAATCAGGAAGAGTTTGGATAAGCGATTTGCCAAAAAACTATCAGCTTGAATTTTCCGCTGTTGTGGGCAAAAAGCGTTTGAATTTGGGAGAAAAAAGCGATGTTTTGAATCAGCAAATTCATTTGAAAATGAATGCCGAAAATTTCCCAATTGGAGCTTCCGTCTTGCTAATTTCTAATGGTCAAATTATTCACAATGATAAAATAACCGATATTAAATTTAGCTTTGAGAATTCTGTGAAGATTGAAAAGAATTCCTATTTCAGATTTGAAATTCGCGATTCCGAAAACAAGATGCTTGCTTTGACCAATCCGATTTTCTTTAGCAAAAAATAATGAAAAAACTATTTGTGATCATCGTAATTCTTCTTTCCGTAACTGCCGGAATCAATGCCAATTGTCCCGAACCTCTTTTGCAAAATTCAGACAAAGTTCTTGTCAATAAAGAGTTTGCGGTCGGTAACAATGAGCAAGAAAAAGACTTTGTTTTATCTGTCGAAGCCTTAGTTGAAAATTCGTCGTGGGAAACGAAAGGATCGGAAGCCGGAGTTTTGACGGTTTTCGTAGATGGAAAATACAATCAGGATATTTTACTTTTTAACGGCTCGACAAGGTTTTCCTATCAAGTTGTTTTGGGAAAATTTGCGGCAGGAAAACATCGATTAAAAGTTGCTCTAAATCAGCAACGATCTGCCAAAAATATCGGCAAAGTTAAACTTTCCGCAACCAAAATCTATCCGTTTTCTACTCAAACGGTTGAAGAAAATCTAGCAATTGCCAATACTCCATTTATTTACGTTCGCCGCGATACAATTGATAAATTTTCCGATATTCCCATGCTTACATACTACGAGATCATTCCTCACAAAGAAAATTCGGCAAAGATTCGCTACACCGCAATTTTTACCAACGAAGATGGTGGAACGCGAACGGCAGCATTAATGGCACGTTGGGGACGAACGACAGATATTGAATGGGTTTATGAGATTGAAATTGTGAATGGTCAAAAAGTTTCCGAAATTTATCAGGGAGCTAGTCACATTACGAAAAATTTTGGTGGAGAGCGAATTTTGGGCAGTCATCCATTAATTTACAATATCACCGTGAACAATAATTTTACTGATCAAGGCTGCTCCCAATTGCGAACTGCACAGCTTCCGATTAAAGCTGATCTATCAAAAAAATCGCGTGAAACGGTGATGGATGAAAGTCCTTGGAGTTATCGAATAATGGCACAAGAGGCGATTCGCGAAGGTCGCATAAATCCTGAAAAATTGGGTGAAAATACGATTGCTGATCTTCGGGACTATGTTTTTGTGGAAGTTTATTACGAGCCGAATAACGCGGCAATTTCGATCGAAGCAAAGGATTCAAAAGGAAACATCTATAGATCCGATAAGGGAAGCGTTTTCTTGAGAGTTGATAAAACCGGTTATTCGCGAATTGCAATGCAGTTGCCGAGGATGATTCGAGGCAACGCCAACCTTACTTTTTCGATCGTTTGTCATCAAAAAAGCCCGGATTCAGGAAGCTGCACTAACGTAAATCTGCTAAAAATAGTCGCACTCGATGAAAAGTATTTTCCGAGAGAATTCAAAATAGACGAAAAACCAAGTAATCGAAAGACCGGCGAAAGAGCGAATTTTGAAGTTAAGCTGAATTGATTCTTCAGCTCTTGAAATTCTTCCAGTCGCCCCATATTGCCAAGGTTACTCCGGCAGTTTGAATATTAACGAAAAGTGTTTTACCGTCAGGACTAAACACCGCTCCGGCAAACTCGCTCGTTTCAAATCCCGGCATTACATTTTTCGCAAAATCTGAAATTCGACCGTCCGGCGTTAGGATTCTAATGTAGTTATCGGTAGTGCCGCCGGTTACCGCGTAATTGCTATCTTCGCACAAGAAAATCAGCTTATCTTTAGGCGAAAGGCAAATATTATCAGGCATATCGAGAATGCTGCGGTCCGGCGATTCATAAATTAGCGTAAGTTTTCCTTCATCTTTTGCCGTTGGCTGATAAAGCCAAATTTGCCCACCGCCATTGTTTCCCCCGCTGGTTGAAGTAAAGTAAATTTCGCCTTTCCCGGTTGGGAAGCAGCCTTCGAGTCTGGCAAAACTCGCAGCCCCAAGTTTGCTTCCCTGATTAAAAACAGCGAGCGAATCAGTATCTGCTTCAATCGGATCCGGGTTTTCGATCGTAATCCAGTTAGCAATTAACGAAGCTCCGATGGATTGATTCTTTCTAGTATCGTAGTTTGCTTGATTCTTTATACTTAAAATTTGAAGCGTTCCGCCCTCAGCGAGTCTTTTATTTCGTTTCGGCAAAAACCGGTAAAAGCCGGATGGATCATTGTCTTCGGTTAAATAAACGATGCCTCGCTTTTTATCAACGGCAACTGCTTCGTGAACGAAACGTCCCATTTCTCTTAGCGGACGAGGCGTAAAGTTTGCATCTGCCGATGCCATAACTTCAAAACAATACCCGTGAGATTCAAGGAAGCCTCCAACTTGAACCCCATCCAAATCCGTAAATTTTGTTTTCCCCAAAGTAGTTTCCTCGCAAGAAATCCAACTTCCCCAGGGAGTTACGCCGCCTGCACAATTATTCAAAGTTCCGCTTAAACTTACAAAAGACCGCTCGATTTCGTTAGTTTTTGGATTGACGATGAGCGTCGTTGTTCCGCCGCCCGCAGATTCATCGTAATGATTCTTAGTTCCAATGGCGACGTTTTCTTTGCCAATTTTGTCATTTATTTCATGGTTTCGGATGATCCGCGTTTGTCCCTTTAGCTTAAACGTACCCATCGCATCATGAGCTCGAGGCGTTGGTTGTCCGTCGGTAAGAACGTTGCCGACCCTTCCGATAACCTTGTATTCAAAGCCTTTCGGCAGGTCGATACAAATTTCCGCGGTATTTTGAGATGCCTTTGGAAGGAGTTCGCCAAAGCCAATACTTCGCAGAGAATCTTTTCCGAAGATCTCTGCCCGTTTCAAAAATCCGCTCATCAACAATGCCGTTCCGCTTACGCCGGTTTGAAAAAGAAAATTCCTTCGATTCATAATAAGCAGATTTTAACTCCTTCCGATCGAAAAGATTTCAAATCAGCTGACGCTTTTTACAACAATTTAACAACTTAGCAAGTTTTTTTGGAGCGATCTTCCGCTGTCATTTCGTTATAAAAAGCGAATATTTAACGCTTATGTAAGTCGGCTGGAATATCGATGTAATACGAGCTTGGTATGGTTTAGGAGTTTTCTTGAGAGCGATACTTCCAAAATTAGTAAATTCCTGCTTTGAAAAAGTAGAAACAGAAAGGTGTAGATGAATTATATGGGTAATATCTGGTTAGGACTTTTCAATTTATTCATTTCACGAAACGATTCACTGAGTGAAATATCCACTTTAACGGTTGGTATGCCAAATATCGACCGTTCCCAAAATCCAAATTCAGCGGAGCTATTGCGGTGCATGATTTTTCAAGATTATGAAAAATATTATGAGGCTGGCTCATCAGTTTCGCCGTGGAGCAGCTCAGACAAATCTTGAGAAAAATGTTTCCAAAGCACGGCGGCTTTTTTACCTTGGACGGAAATTGCCGAACCACCGGTTAGATAAATAACTATTTCCTTTAAAGACTCATTGAAATCCAGGGCAATAATTTGATCCGTTTCTATCGCGATGTGTCGGTTATTTTTAATTACAAATTTTTCGAGAGCCATTTTTGTTATCTTCCCTTTGATGATTTTTTTTAAGACATGCTAGACCAAGGCGACAGAATTAACAACAAACTTGGAACATTTCAACGCCTTACCGGAAAAAATTAAGCCGAATTTAACACTGACAGATGAATAATAGTTTTATGTTTGAAATTCAGAAAAACAGTCAAATACTTTTCTTGAGCAAAAACAACTACTGCAGAAGTAGATTTGCTGAGTTACTTTACAATCATCTTGTAACAGATTCGAGTGGGAGCTCATATGCGTTTTCAAGGGGTCTGAAACCATTTGACCGAAATCTCGGACGCATTTCGCCATTTGTGCTCAACAAATGCCATGATATGGGAATCGAAATTCGCGAATCTCAAATGCGAGCACCGAGGTTACTTTCGGAGTCTGATTTCATCTTTCCGCAGTTAATAATCTCGATTGGCGACGTGGAACAAAGTGAAATCGTGAAGTGCCAGTTTCCAAATTACTTACCCGCTATCGAATTCTGGGACGTTCCAAATCCTACGCCGATCAATCAATCAGCCTGTTTTCAAATTACTGAATACAAAGTCTTGCGACTGGTCAAAAGAATCTTTGAGAATTCAGCCAGAGAAATTAGACCTTCCGAAGTAGTTAGAATTTCTGCTTGATCGCTTTGGCAAAACAAGGGATTTCACAAATGTTAAGTTACAACTCTATTTTGTAACGACTATTTAACTTTGAATTAAAGGCTTTGTAATACCTGTAACATAAACTCGCTCTCTAAATCGTATCAGCCTATTTTAGAAGTCTTGAAATTAAGGAAATTTTTATGTTAAAAAAGCATCTTTTCAATAGTTTTATAGCTATTTGTTTGTTATTTTCTCTATCGGCATTTGGACAATCCGAATCCGGCAGTTCGGCAATTGAAGGCACTGTCAGAGATGGCAGCGGGTCTGTTGTATCCGGTGCCAGCATCGTAATTAAGAATACTGAAACGGGCTTGGAACGATCTCTGACGAGCCGAAATGACGGAAGCTTTGTGGTTTCGGTTTTACCTGTGGGAACTTACCTGATACGGGTTGAATCAAGCGGCTTTGCAGCGGCGGAAGTTCAAAAGCAAATTTCGATCGGAGAAGCAGCCATAGTTGAAATAACACTGCGTCCGCAAGGCGTTAGCGAAGCGATAACAATTACTGCTGAAGACGAAAATATTGATTCAACGGCTTCTAACACGGGTTCGACTCTTTCAAAACGGGCAGTTCAGGATTTACCGGTTCGCGGGCGGAATTTTACCGAATTTGTTTCGCTAACTCCTGCAGTTATTCAAGAATCGGATCGCAACGGTTTGGTTGTTGCCGGACAGCGTTCGATAAATTCAAACATCGCGATCGATGGTGCAGATTTTAATGATGCCTTGCAAGGCAACCAACGCGGCGGAAATGAATCGACGTTCTTTTTTCCGCAGACGGCTGTCAGAGAATTTCAGGTAGTTCGTTCGGGTGCGACTGCTGAAGTCGGCAGAACAAACGCAGGATTTGTAAACGTCGTTACCAAAAGCGGAACAAACGACATTCGCGGCGAAGCGTTTTACTTCAATCGCAACAATCGTTTAACATCGCCCGATGCTATCGGACAGGATTTGGATAATGCCCAAAATCAATTTGGCGGATCGGTGGGCGGTGCATTCAAGAAAGACAAAGCTTTCTTCTTTTTTGGCGGTCGAACAGAGTTACCTACGGGTACCTTTTGTCGTTCAGTTTCAGAACGTTCCGGGGATAACGCTTCCAAGCAATCTTGCCGCTCTTCAAGGCGAACAACGTGGAACAAATAATCCGACCGCGATCTTTGGTCGAACGGATTTCATTTTGAATCCGAAGAATACGCTCAACGTTCAATATACCTATACAAGATTTCGCGGAGAAAACTTCAATTTTGATAATCCGCGGCAAGACACGGCGGTAGAAGCCAACTACACTCGCGAGAATTCAAGCAACGGCGTTAAAGGCTCGCTCGTAACGGTGTTTTCACCTCAAGTTATAAACGAAATCCGTTCTCAGTTCGCAACCGATAACCGACTCGAAGAACCAAATACAACTGCCGGACAAGGCGTCGTAGTGGGCTTCGGAACACTAGGCGGTGACCGCGGTCGCCCACGACTTTTTGAAACAACACGCTTTCAATTGACCAATAATCTTAGTTACGATGCCGGAAGAAATAACCTGCGATTCGGTTTTGATGCGAATTTGAACCGTGTTCGCCAGCAGCGTGAATCGAATACCACGCCCGGTTTGATATCGAAAATCGGACGATCAGCGGCGTCACTGTTACGGCTTTGGAGAATTTAATAAACGTTCGTCCCCGTCGCTTCCGTCAATCTTTCCCGGTTAGTAACAATCTTGAGGATTTGATTTATGAAGGGACGCAGCGAGAATTTGCGTTTTTTGTACAAGACAAAATAAGGGCTTCGAGCCGATTAACGCTCAATGCAGGATTGCGTTACGAAGCTCAGATCAACCCGCAACCAGAGAATCCAAATCCATTGTTTCCGCAAACAGCCCTTATTCCAAACGACTTAGAGCAGTTTCAACCAAGGGTTGGGCTAGCTCTAGATGCTACCGGAAACAGTAACACCGTTATCCGCCTATCTGCCGGAATTTATACCGCTCGTACACCTTCAAATCTTTTCCAGCGTGTAACTACAAATAACGGCTTGAATGTTATCGAGACCGAAATTGCTGAAGTTACTGCATGTAGAAATTCAACGGTCGTCAACCTTGCGGGATGCCGTTTGCGGGGTCCAAACGCGATTGTTACTTATCCAAACTATCTTTCGGCGATTCCAACCGGGTTCGTTTTACTTCAACGCATTTTTGGTTTTGATCCTGAGTTCAAAAACCCTCGCTCATTTCAGGCTTCGGGCACGCTTGAGCAAAGGATCAATAAGGATTTGGTGATGACGGTCGGCTTTATTCACAATTCGACGTGGAATCTGCAGCGGCGATTAGATCGCAATTTGTTTGCACCAACATTGCAGCCTAGCGGTTTCCCAATTTTCTCGGCAACCCGTCCAAATCCAACCATTGCTCAATTGGAAATTAACGAATCTTCCGCTCATTCAACCTACGATGGATTGACCGTTTCGCTAACACGCCGTTTTGCAGATCGTTATTTGTTTTCGGCGAATTACACTTTTGCGAATAATCGCGATGATGATTCGAATGAACGAAATTTTTCTCGTGAAACAACACTTAATCCTTTCAATTTGAAGGCTGAAGAAGGACCTTCAAAACAAGATGTTCGCCATAATTTGAATGTCAATGGATTGGTTGACGTTGGTTATGGATTTACGATTGGCGGCATTATTGTTGCCCGAACAGGGTTTCCATACACGGCTGTAATCGAAGACGGAACTGATACAAACAATGATCTTAACGACGCTAATGAACGTGCCGTAGTTGGCGGAGTTGTTTCACAACGCTTTGGTTTTCGTCAGCCAAGATTTTTTAATCTCGATCTTCGTCTGCTGAAGGGATTCAAATTAAGCGAATCAAAACGGATAGATTTTTCGGCGGAAGTCTTCAATGTCACACGAAATACCAATAAGGGTTTTGGACCGGATTCTTTAGCTAATTTCTGCACCAGCAATGCGGCTTTAGCAGACACAGCGAATCCGCTGGCAATCTCTTGTCCAAGCGGTTTTTTCCCAAACATCCGAGCACAAGAGCCGACTTCGGCACCATCAACCGCACGATTTGGCGGAGCACGACAGATGCAATTGGGTGTGAGATTTATCTTTTAATTCGTATTTTTAACAATGCGGTCTTAAAAGTCCGTTTTCAGAATTAAGCTGCACGCGAGAGCGTGTAGGTGATTGAAATAATTATCAAAGCCCGCTTTGAGGACGACAGTTTTCTAAAACGTTTCTAGTCTATAGATTTACATCTGTCGCCCGCAAGCGGGCTTATTTCTCTTCTAACCCAACTCCACGCTGACGCATGGAGCTCAATTCTTTAGCCCGCAAACGGGCAAATTCACGTTTTTTGACCGCCGATTTTTTTGATGGTAAATACTACTCGCCAAATCGCATTTGTGCTTCGGCAATATGCTCTAAATACCTCTGTTTTTTACTAAGCTCGCTTTCATCGGATCGCCGAAACGAAGTAGTTTTGTCAGTCAGCTCCTCTATATTTGACGATACGAGGTAAAATTTGTTTCTTTCATTTCCACATTGGCTGCATTTGATTCTATGCAATTTACGCGGACTCGTATGTAATGCGTCATTCTTCATTTTAATATTTCTCCAAGTTAAGAATTTGTTGCCAACTATGATCCATACGTAAGAAAAAGGTTTTACGGGATTCTGAACATTTTCTTAATTTTTTTGATTTGAGAAGTTTGTAGCAAAATCCTTAACTCAAGTTTAACCTTTTATTAATGCGGTGTTCAGACCTTTGTGAGAGCATTTGTTTTGAAAAACATGTTAAAACAACAATTAGATATTGCGGTGATTTCAGACGTTCATCTTGGGACATATGGATGTCACGCCGATGAGCTATATTTGTACCTTAAATCGATTCAGCCAAAATGGTTGATCATTAACGGGGATTTTATTGACGGCTGGCAATTTAGCAAGAGATATTTTCCGGATAGCCATACAAAAGTTCTCCAGCAGATTTTGAAAATGATGACGGAAGGCGTGAAGGTTGTATATATTACGGGTAATCACGATGAAATGCTGAGACCATTTAGCGGTTTTTCGTTGGGTAATTTTTCGCTAGAAGACAAGCTTTTACTGACGATCAAAAATCAGCAAATCTGGTTTTTTCACGGCGATGTATTCGATCTTTCCATGCAGCACGGAAAATGGCTCGCGAAATTAGGCGGCTTTGGCTACGATCTGCTGATTGGCTTCAATCGATTTGTAAATTCACTTTTGGAGAAATTTGGTTATGAAAAATATTCGTTCTCAAAAAAGGTCAAAGGAAGCGTAAAAGCCGCACTCAAACATATAAATAATTTTGAACAAACGGTTGCCGACATAGCGATTGAAAATGGTTATGACTACGTTGATTTGCGGACATATCCACGAACCTGTTATCAAAAAGATGGCAAACAAAAATGGCGAAGTTACTTACCTTAACAGCGGCGACTGGGTTGAAAATTTGACCGCTTTGGAATTTTTTAATGATGTTTGGTCGATTAAATACTTCTCCAGAGAGCAAGCTGTACCCGATTTTTGAACCCGAAAGGCTCATTGGAAACTCAACATCTGAAGTCTCTTTCGTCAATTAAAATTTGTCCAATATCTTGAATATTTGAGACAGATAAAAGCAAAAATGTCGTCGAATATTCAGCGACATTAGCATTAAACAAATTATGAAATTTAGTGTTTCAATTATCTAAACTATGGAATACAACAAATGCAGGACCTAGTATTTGCCGCCGGAGTACCAAATCATCCAAACAAGAGTTTACGGTTCCGATGCTCGGTCCATAGACAGACATTGGCAATCCGGAACGACACAGCTTGGTGCTGCCTGCACATGTTGCTATTGGTGCGTGGTAATAGTTTGAGTAGTGCTTGACATCCACTTTGAGCGAAAACGGCAATTAGGAGCTACGATTGAAGTAACTAAATGGTAGATGCTATCATTGAAGTTAAGCCTATTTTTTTTATGACTTCGCGTCTTGATACATTAGTCAAAAGTCACCTTTGATACTATCGATTCATTATCTTCAAGTAAATTTTCATTCTTTAGTTGGTTTAAAGCTAGCCAAATCAATTCCTCGCTTGAATCCTGTTTTTAGTTGGTCTTTCGCTAATTGATTGATTTGCGAAATTGTAATTTTTACCATCACAATTATGCCAAACAAAGGCTGATATTTCATTAAGACACATTGCTTTATTCGATTTCAAATCATAAATCAAAACTTCATCTGGAAGCTCTTGCACAACTACATCTTTTTTCCGAGCAATTGGAAAAACATTATTTATCATTAACTAAGCTAACACTCCTTATTTTGTATGTTCTTAAAAATAATTTTTATACAATGCGGGAAGTTAACATTCGATAGGGGAATTAATTAGACCAACAACCATAGTGAAACTGCTTAACGATTGGCTATGGTCAACGATTAGAAAGATATATGTATTATAACAATAGGTATGTCAAGTTGAAACTTAATAACTGCAACATTTAATCGTCTTATACTAAAGTTCGTAATGAACTCAACGAAATTTGAGGAAAATTTGAGAATATTATGCATCGGCAAAACGCAAAGTTGTTAGTATTCAATGAAATAATTTTTACCTGCTTTCTAACATGATCCAACTGCGAATTGATCCGCCACTGAAAAGGCAAGATAGTAGAGCTTTTTTATTTCCGCAAAGGCTCTGCTATGATTTAATCACTAGAATCTATGCGCTAATTAAATTGCAAATCATATTTAGCAATAATGGTAGAATTTAGTAAGAATAAATATTTTATTTATGGAATTAGCTGTCGAAAAATATAAAGTCGAAAAAGAGCCTTATTATCTTCCCGTCGCACAAGAAATTGAGCTTTTTGAAGCGGCATACTCTGCCAAACTTCCTGTCATGCTCAAAGGTCCTACGGGATGCGGAAAAACGCGTTTCGTTGAGCATATGGCATGGAAACTCGGTCGTCCGCTGATAACGGTAGCTTGTCATGAAGATTTATCGTCAACCGATCTGGTTGGGCGTTTTTTGCTAGAAGGCGAAGAAACTGTTTGGCACGATGGACCTTTAACTGCCGCGGTAAGAGCGGGGGCGATCTGCTATTTAGATGAAGTTGTCGAAGCTCGAAAAGATACTGTTGTAATCATTCACCCGCTAACTGACGACAGACGACGGCTGCCAATTGAAAAACGGGGTACAGTTCTGGATGCCCCGCCCGAATTTATGCTCGTCGTTTCATATAATCCGGGTTATCAATCGATTTTGAAAGACTTAAAACAATCAACCAGACAGCGTTTTATCGCGATGGAATTTGATTATCCTTCCGCTGAATCGGAAGCAGAAATCGTTGCCCGCGAAGGCGGAATTGATGAAGGAACTGCAAAGGATTTGGTGACGATTGGGCAAAAAGTGAGGAATTTACGCGGTCACGGACTCGAAGAGGGGGTTTCAACCCGTTTGCTGATCTACGCCGCACAAATGATCGCCAAAGGAATTCCACCCGTAAATGCGGCGGAAGTCGCACTTTGTTCACCGATTACGGACGACCGAGAATTACAAAGAAGCATACGCGAGATTGTGACAACGGTTATTTAGTTATGATAGAAGGGAAGGTAAAAGTTGACCAATCTATTGCTGCCAAAGCATACAAAAGAGCGATGTGGTTCGATGCCGTTAAGAGTCTCACGTATTTTCATGGCATTAGACTAGCAATTGTCTGGTTTACAATAACCATTGTAAATGGCTTTTTTGGTCAAGAGTTTCTAAACACCTACCATGGTTACACTCTTTTTGTAATTTTGATTGGTTTCGTATTGTATGATTACCAACAATGGTCGAAAAAAATCGACGAAACAAGAGTCGAAGACTATGTTGCAAAACTTGACGAGCTTGGAGTGCAGATTGACAGAGAATTCGTTGAAGAAAGATACGACTGGGATTTATACAAAAACTATGAGGAATATGAAGACTACATTCAAATCAATTTCGTGAATGGCGGCATGACCATCATTCCCAAAACCAATGAATTGTATGAAGTCATTCAATTTACCAAAACTAAGATTCCTTCAGTAGAAAATACTGACAAAAAATGAGTTCGAAGCTACAAGAGTTCTTTAATTTTTTGGTAAGCAAACTAAAACTTTTCCAGCAACATCTTAGATTTGCAAGGAAAGCATATTTTTAGGTGATGATAATGAAGCAACGTTTCTTTCAATTGGCTGTTTTGATTTTGGCGACAGCTATTTTTTCCGTGACAAATTATTCGCAGCAAACTCCGCGAACTCCTTTTGATGTGACAAACTACAAAATGGACGTTCAGTTAATGCCCAACGATAATAAGCTGCAAGCTATTGTAGATGTTACGCTTACGCCATTGCAGGAAACGCGTTCGATAACTTTTGAACTCAATGGTTCGCTCAAAGTTGAGAGCGTTGTGAAAGTTGGAGCAACTCCAATCAGCATTCCTCAAACACCTAAACCAAAAACCAAAACTCCAACCGTAGCTGCCGCTCAATCGCAAATTACGTTTGTTCAGGATCAGGTTGGTGTATCCGATTTGGGTCCGAGCGTGAAAGTTGATTTGGGCGAGATGCAAGCTGCAAATACCCCGATAACGCTCCGCTTTAAATACGCCGGAGCATTGGTAACGCCCGAAGGCGGACCGCTTTTAACCAAGCGTTTGGCATATGTTGGCACTAATAATGGTTATCTTTTCTATGCCGCACGCTGGTTTCCTTTTCACGATTATGCGGCGGATCGTTCAACTTCTGATATCACGATTTCACTGCCAACGGGACTTCAATTAGTTGGGTTTAGCGATACTCCGGTTTCAAACCTTGGCGGAAAATATCGTTTCGTTCAGGCAAAACCTGCTTTGATCGGAAATTTCGCTTACGGCAAATATACTCAAAAAACATTGAGGTTTAGTGATTACGAATTGCAGTTTAATACCAAGATCGGAAACGATGCTTTGGTTGCTAACTACGGTGAAATTCTCGGACGTGCTTTGGATTTTTATACAAAGCAATACGGCGATTCCGATAGCGGAAAGAAGATAATTATTGCTCAGACTGATGATGACACAATCGATTTTTATTCATCGCAAGGAGCAATTTTTATTGCGACTCGCTTATTTGAGCAAAATAAAACTGCCACTCAAGAGCGTCTCCAGCGTGAAGCCGCTTTGCAATGGTGGGGGCAAACCGTTGGGCTGAAATCTTTCGATGATGCCTGGCTTTCGCAGGGTTTGGCGGAATGGAGTGCATACGAATTTCGTGAATCAAAAGCTTCGACGACAGAAGCTGAAACGCTGCGTCGCGAACTTTTGGAAAAGGCTTTAACCTTCGAACAGACGGTTTCCCTCGCACGTGCTCCATCAAATCTCGACGATCAATCGACCGCCTATCAATATGTAATGTATGGCAAAGGTGCGATGGTTTTCCAATTGCTTCGGCAAACTCTAGGTGCTCAAAAATTCAGCAATCTGATGCGGGCGTTTTTGCAGCAATATCGCGGTAAAACTGCTTCAATCGATGATTTTGAAAAGCTCGCGACCCAAGTTTCGGGCAATAATATGCGTTACTTTTTTGCACGCTGGGTAGAAGGAACGGGCGTTCCGGAATTCTCTCTTGACTATCAAATCATACGAACTCGAGGCGGAAAATTCATCGCCCGCGGAACAGTTAGGCAAAATTACGACAATCTTCGTTTGCCCGTAGAATTAAAACTTCGTGCGGAAGGCGAAAATAATTTGCCGCCCGTAATCGTTCAAATGGATGAAACGAGTGCTGATTTTAACATCGAATCAAATGGCAAACCGCTTGAAGTAATAATCGATCCGAATTACAAAGTTTTGCGGATCTCTGAAGATTTGCGAGTTTCGGCAATTGCCCGTCGCGGAATCGAACAATTTAAGGACGGAAATTACACCGAAGCCCAGCAGCAATTTGAAGCCGCACTCAAATTAGATCGCTCAAATTCTTGGATTTATTACCACTTAGGGCTTTTATTCCTCGAGCAACGTAATTACGATTTAGCGATTGATAATTTCAAAGCCGTGCTTTCCGGCAATTTGCGACCCGATTGGCTCGGCGTTTGGGCAAATGTAAAGATGGGCAACGCCTACGATGCCAAAGGCGACCGAACCCGTGCCGTCGCCGCCTACAAACGTGCGGAAAACCTTGGCGATAATTACAATAACGCACAAGATTTGGTCAAACGTTACTTGGCAAATCCATTCGACCCACGCGAAAGATTGCAAACCACGGCAACAATGAAATAAACGGAACGCGGGCTGCCAGCCTGCGAGTGTAATAAATCAAAAAGCAGGATGAATTTTCGTTCTGCTTTTTTGATTTGGAACTTGATTGGAGTTTGATTACAAGGTAAATTTTGAATTGAAAATGAACGACACTCTAAGCATCAAAGAAGCCAGCGAATTTGCGAGCAGTTACCTCAATAAGAACGTAACCGCCTCAAATATCGTCTATTTATTGAACTACGGTAGAATCGAAAAAATTGGTAATAATGGCTCGACATTAGTTTCTAAGAAATCACTTGTTGAATACTACGAAAAAAATGACCGTGAATTAGTTTGGAAGAAAAAACTTGGAGGGGATTTAAATTGGAGTTTATCTTTCGATCAATATAAAGAATCCGAGACAACGAAACACGTCCACCGTTTGCATCCTTACAAAGGAAAATTTATCCCGCAACTTGTTGAGTATTTTTTGGATTCGCACACTGACGAATTCAAAAAACAAGCTTTTTTCCAAAAAGGGGACATAGTTCTTGACCCGTTTTGCGGAAGCGGCACAACGCTCGTGCAAGCCAATGAGCTTGGTATTCACGCTCTTGGCGTCGATGTTTCAGCTTTCAATGCCTTGATTTCCAATATTAAACTTAAGAACATCAATCTCCGCGAATTAAAGGAAATAATCGACGAGATTAGTCGTTGGCTGAGGGCATTTACCGGTGAAGAACATCACATTGAGTTTGAAAATAAGCTTTTGGAATTCTTAAGCAAATACAATAGAAAACACTTTCCGTCTCCAGAATTCAAAATTAAAGTTCGTAAAAACGAAATTGACGAGAAAAGCTACGCGAAAATCCACGAGGAAAAAGTCCTTACGAAGTTTAAGGAAGTAATCGAGCTCTATAGCATAAGGCTATTTCAAGATAAGCAAGAAAGGTTTTTAGATAAATGGTTTCTGGCAACAGTTCGCGAGGAAATTGACTTTGTTTCGCAACGAATAAAGGAAGTCAAGAATGCAGAAATGAGAGACCTTCTTACTGTGATCTTGAGTCGAACAATGCGAAGCTGCCGGGCAACAACACACGCCGATCTGGCAACTTTGGTTGAACCGGTAGCAACAACTTACTATTGCTCAAAGCATGGAAAAATCTGCAAGCCAATTTTCTCAATCGTTTCTTGGTGGGAAAGATATGCCGCCGACACAATCAAGCGTTTGGCAGAATTTGAAGACCTGCGAACTAGAACTAATCAAATTTGCCTCAATGGAAATTCTGAAAACATTGATATTTTTGCCGAATTAGATGAGCAAAATAAAGTGTTTGCTGAATTAGCGAAATCCAAAAAAATTCGCGGAATTTTTTCGAGTCCGCCGTATGTTGGTTTGATTGATTACCACGAGCAACACGCCTACGCATACGACCTTTTCGGCTTTGAACGCAAAGACGAACTTGAAATCGGCTCAATGAAAAAACGCCAATCAAAGCAAGCACAACAAGATTACGCAAACGGAATTGCAAATGTTTTGAATAATTGCAAAAGATTTTTAGTTGATGATTTTGACGTTTTCCTTGTCGCAAATGACAAATATAATCTTTATCCAAACATTGCCGAAAATGCCGGAATGCAAATTGTCAATCAATATAAACGCCCTGTTTTGAATCGGACTGAGAAAGACAAGGGTGCCTATTCGGAAATAATTTTTCACTTGAAGAGGAGTTCATAATGGACACAGAGAAAATACTATATGCAATCAGTGTCGAAGATGTAGTAAATATTTCCGAAGAAATTGAAATTGAATTTACCGAAGATGACATTGGGTTTATTCAAGATAAGATTGGCGATTTCATGGGAAGTCAATGGTATGACGCAATTGAATTTGCACTAAACGAGCTTAATGAAGAGAGAGAGAATAAATAATGATTTCAAATGAACAAATAATCGAAATTGAGAGTGTATTATGCAAGGCGTTAAGAACCAAATTCAAGAAACACAACCCTGAACCTGCATATATGCCGTTTCACACGCGACTTTTAGGCAAAGATCGCTTGGCTTTGTATTCGTTTATTCATTCGCTCAACACAAATTTCGGGACAACAATTTTTGAACCTGTCGCATTGGCGTTATCAAAATCAAAGTTCAAAACAGCTCAGGCTCAAATAAAATCAGGCGAATATATCAGCGAAGAAGCCTTCAAAGTCATTCAAAACATAATGACAAATTTATCAACTGCGGTTGGAACGCCTAACAAACTTGAAGAAATTGAAAGAATTAGGGAAGTTTGTCAGAAAGGCGAAATGATAAAAGTTAAGCCAACAAAGGTTGATGTTTATACTGAAAGTTTTGAAGATGAATTGTTTCTTTTTGACATAAAGACAGCAAAACCAAACGCGGGCGGATTCAAGGAATTCAAACGAACTTTGCTCGAATGGATTGCCGCTACCTTAGCCGAAATGCCTGAAGTAAAAGTTAATACGTTGATAGCAATTCCTTACAACCCTTATCATCCTGAACCCTACAATCGTTGGACAATGCGTGGAATGTTAGATTTAAAAGAAGAATTAAGGGTTGCTGAGGAGTTTTGGGATTTTCTCGGCGGCGATGGTGCATATCAAGATTTGCTGGATATTTTTGAAAGAGTTGGAATTGAGTTACGAACTGAAATTGACGATTATTTCTCAAAATTCACTGCTTAATTCAAATTCGAATTTATGTTAAGTCTGTTAAAAATCAAAAACATCGCACTAATTGAAGAAATCCAGCTTGAATTTGCCAGAGGTTTAAATCTTCTGACGGGTGAAACGGGTTCGGGGAAGTCGATTATTGTTGATTCTTTGAGTGCTTTGACGGGTGAGCGGGTTTCGTCTGATTTGATCAAGGAAGGGGAGAATAATGCTCAGATCGAAGGGCTTTTTCAGATTAAGGCACACGACGATTTATTCGAAATCTTTAATGAAAGCGGGATTGAATTGGAGAAAGAAGATGAGATTGATCTGATCGTCCGCCGCGAGCTTTCAACTTCGGGCAAAAACCGTATCTTCATTAATAATCAATTAGTTACGCAGTCTTTTTTACGAAAGATCGGGACGTTTTTGGTAGATATTCACGGGCAGGGCGAGCAAGCGACGCTTTTTAATCAGACCACTCATCTCGAAATGCTGGATGAATATGCAAAGGCGGAGAGTCTGCTGGAAAAAACTGCTCAAAAATACCGCGATCTGCAAAAAATTCAAGGCGAATTGAGATCGCTCAGAAAGGATGAAGCGGAAAAATTGCAGCTGCTCGATGTTTTGCGTTTTCAGGTAGATGAAATCGGCAAAGCAAATTTGCAAGCGGGCGAAGATGAGGCTTTGGAAGAAGAAAAACGAAGGCTCAATAACGTTGAAAAACTCTCGACGCTGACCGAAGAATCGTATTCGCTTTTGTATGAAAATGAAGACGCCGTTGTCACAAATCTCGAGCGTATCATCCGCAAAATCAATGATTTAAGCGAATTCCAAACTTCGTTTAAGGAATACGACGAAAGCTTACGGAACGCTCAGGCGATTTTGGAGGATTTGTCTTTTTCTGTAAGAGATTTTCGAAATTCGCTGGAGTTTTCACCCGAGAGATTGGGCGAAATCGAAGATCGTTTGGCGGAAATTGCAAGGCTAAAACGCAAATACGGCGGAACGGTCGAGAATGTTTTGCGGCACTTAGCGGAATCGACCCAGCGTTTGAATAATATCGAAACCGCCGACTTGCGGGAGGAAGAATTACGCAAAGAATCCCAACAAAAACTAAACGCTTACCTCGAATCCGCCCGAGAACTCCATCAGAAAAGACTGACCGCGAAAAAGAATTTTGAGAAGGAAATTGAAGCAAGCTTGCGGGATGTTTCGCTCGAAAAAGCACGCTTTGAAGTGCGTATCGACGCGGCTGAGACTGATGATAAATCGTTTACCGCAAGGGGTTTTGACGCGATTGAGTTCTATTTTTCGGCAAATCCAGGAGAATCTGTAAAGCCGATCGCAAAGGTCGCTTCGGGCGGTGAACTTTCGCGTTTGATGCTGGTTTTGAATACGGTTGCGAAGTTTTCAGAAGCTGCGAAAACTACGGTTTTTGACGAAATTGATACGGGAATCGGCGGACGTGTGGCGGAAGCGGTCGGGCTGAAATTAAAAGAATTGTCAAAAACTCAGCAGGTTTTGTGCGTTACGCATCAGCCGCAAGTGGCATCATTGGCAGACCATCATTATCTAATTGAGAAAGCGATTAAGGGCGATAAAACTAAAGTTGGAGTTCGCGAACTCTTTGAAAATGAAAAGGTTGAAGAAATTGCACGAATGTTGGCAGGTGAAAAAATTACTGAAACCGCACGGCAGCACGCCCGCGAATTGATTCAAAATTCAAAATTCAAAACTCAAAGTTAATTCAAGGCTTCTGCGTCTTTGCGACTTTGCGTTAAAATCTCTTTATGGCAAAACAACAAGAAATGCGTCCGCCGGTTTTGGCGAAAAACGCCGATGGCGAAATTAATGCAACGTCGCTGGCAGATCTTTTGGAATTTTTTTTGAACTACGATCAAAAGGTTGGGATCATGCGTCACCCGCACGTACAAGAACTTTTCGAGTGGAAACAAGCCGATGATGCGGCAAATGGTGTCAACGTTTATCCATTTGAAAATGCTGAAGCACGTTTTGCAATCGGAGTTTTCCAAGCAATCGCGGAAAATAATTCGCAGGCAAAATTGCAGCTATGGATGTCTGACATCTTACTTGCACTCGGCGAAGCCAAACAAAACAACGAAGATGTGAGCAAAAGTTACAATTTAGGCTTGGAACACGAGCAATCAATGGTTATGCTTTCGCAAAAAATTCCGACAAGATTGGAACAAAGATTTTATCTCACAAGCTGCTGGATCGAATCGCTTTGCACTGCAGAAGTAAGAATTTTGGGTTGGATTTATCAGGAGCTTTACGGCGTACCGTTTGAGCCGATTGTTGATGAGGGATGAGTTTTGTCTATCACAATTGATTTGATTGTATTCTATGAATTTACCGGGTTTTAAGAAGGAAGCTAGGTGGGGTAATTTTGGCGGAAACGTAAATATCTACCAGGATTTGGTTGAATCAGATATTGAAAAATTAATATCGGAAGATGGTATTCACTCTTTGCAGCTTAGTTCGTTTAAGACGCCTTCTGAAAAAACCTGGTACATATTGAACGATTTCTACGGACGATATCCCCATATCGGACTACGAATTCTTTGGTATGATCAAGTTGATTTTGCGTTTCTAAAACTAATCCCAAATGTAAGAAGTTTTGGTGTAGACTCCTATTTGACAAATGACTTTTCTCCAATCGCTTCGCTCAAAGAAATTACTCAACTTAAAATAGGAGAGACCAAATCGAAATCCGTAAATCTCGATTTCATAGAGACTTTCAATAATTTAGAGATTCTCAGTATCGATGGAATGAAAAAGGGGCTTGAAAATATCAAAGCCTTAAAAAGTCTTTCTTCATTGAATTTGAGAGGAATCAAGTTAGATAATTTGGATTGGATTGGCAATCTGGAAAACCTAAAAATGTTGAAATTAATGTTTGGAAGTTACAAATCACTTGATGGTTTGTCCAAACTAAGAAATTTGAGGTATTTGGGAATAAGCAGGGTACGGCAAATTGAAAATTATGATTTCCTAAACTCATTAAATGGTTTAGATTTCCTCCATTTAGAGGGAATGGCTTCAATTGAAACACTTACCAATTTTTCAGAATTAAGAAACTTAAAGAAGCTGCAGATTGAAAACTTATCGAGATTGAGTGACGTCCGGGAAATATCAAAACTTAAAAGCCTTGAGGAACTTGTTTTTCATTTTCCGGCAGATTTTAAGGCGATTGATCGCCATAAATTATTAGATGAACTGTTTGAGATTTCAATCAACCTGCCAAACTTAAAAATGACAAATCTTTTGAGGTGGAATGAACACAAGTCGATTAAATATCTAACTGCAAATGGCGTAACCACTTACGAACACAGCAGGAGTAGATACAGGCAAAACGTTGAAGGTGGTTGGGTTTTGTAGAGGAGCCGAAGGAGAAATAATGACATCAATCAAAAACCAAGTTTCAAATGAAGAATGGCAAGCCCGTGTTGAGCTCGCTGCGGTTTATCGCCTCGTAGCCTTATACGGTTGGGACGATTTAATTTTTACGCATATTTCGGCAAGAGTGCCTAATGAAGATGGGCATTTCCTGATAAATCCATACGGGTTTTTGTTTGAGGAAATCACGGCTTCGAGTTTGGTGAAGGTTAATTTGCTGGGGGAGATTGTTTCGGAAACGGAGCATTTTATAAATCCGGCGGGTTTCACGATTCACAGTGCGATTCATGAAGCACGGCACGAGGTTGGGTGCGTTTTGCACACTCATTCGCTTCACGGAGTTGCGATTTCAACTCAAAAAGAAGGTCTCTTGCCGCTTTCCCAGCAGTCACTTTTTCCGCTTTCAAACCTTGCTTATCACAATTACGAAGGCATTGCTTTAAACCCCGAAGAAAAGCCGAGACTAGTTGCAGATCTAGGAACGAATAACTTCATGATTCTGCGAAATCACGGACTCTTAACCTGCGGACGAACCCCAGCCGAAGCCTTTTTGTATATGTATATTTTGGAGAGTTCGTGTCGGATTCAGGTTTTGGGTCAAACAGGCGGAAAGGAGCTTATTCACATTAATCCATTGATTTTACAGGGGATTCAGGCTCAAGTTGAAATGGTAACTAAAGGCTTGGGAGCCGATTTGGCGTTTCCCGCGTTGCTTAGGAAATTGGATAGGATTGATCCGGGTTATAAGGATTAGAAGAGGGTTTGCCCGCGGAATACGCGGAAGGACGCGGAAAATGAAGGGGGACGTAAAGACTCAATTTCCTGTTCTAACTTTCGTATATTTCGCGTATTCCGCGGGCAGAAAACTGTCTTAAGCTACCTTCTAAACGTATCGCACTGTCTCATATCGCCCGTTTGAAAGCCTTTCGCAAACCAAGTTGCCCGATCCCTCGCCGAGCCGTGAGTAAATGAATCCGGAACGACATAGCCTTGTGTCCGTTTCTGAATCATATCATCGCCAACGGCTGCTGCGGCTCTCAATGCTTCTTCGGGGTCGCCTGCTTCAAGCCTGCCCTGCTGCTTTACAAAATTTGCCCAAACTCCGCCGTAGCAATCAGCTTGCAATTCAAGCCGAACCGAAAGCTGATTCGATTGCCCTTCGCTCACTCTCTGCTGCAAAGAATTAACCTGAGACATCGTACCCATTTGATTCTGAACGTGATGCCCTACTTCGTGTGCGATCACATAAGCTTGTGCGAAATCGCCGCTAGCCCGAAAATCTTTTTTTAATTCATCAAAAAATGCCATATCGAGATAAAGTTTTTCATCACCCGGGCAATAAAAAGGACCTGTCGCCGAACTCGCCAAACCGCAGGCTGTATTTACCCGATTGCGAAATACAACTAGTTTTGGAGCTCGATATTGTTTTCCGGCTTGCTTCGGCAGGATTGTCCGCCAGGCATCTTCCGTTGTCGCCAAAACTTCTCCTACGAATCTCTTTTGATCTGCTTCTTGCGGACTCGATTCAACCGGACCGGAAACCTGAGAATCACCCGGCATTTGATTTAATAATTGGCTCGGATCGGCACCGCAAAACATTGCCAATAAAACGATTACAATCATTCCCAGACCGCCGCCGCCGAGAGCAATTCCTCTGCCGCCAATTCCTCTCGCGTCTTCTACATTGTCGCTTTCGCGTCCGCCTCTTAGCATCTTATTGTTAAATCCTCGATTTATTTGTTAAATTTTTAGCATTCTATCACTTTGTCTTGGGAAGACAAAAATTTCGACTCCCAATGAAACTATGAATTTAAACATTTGGCAACAATCAGGAACATATTTTGAGTATGAAAACCATAATATTTTCTATCGCTTAAGTAATCGATCGGATGAAATCCTGCTTTGTCTGCATGGATTTCCTTCTTCTTCATATGATTATCACAAGATCTGGGATGAATTAACAAAGCGATTTAGTGTTCTGGCTTTTGATATGATCGGTTATGGCTTTTCAGCAAAACCCGCAAATTTTGCTTACACAACTTCCCAGCAAGTCGATATTTTGCAAGCTTTGTTGGATCACTTGAGCATTAAAAATGTACACATTCTCGCACACGACTATGGCAATACGATTACGCAGGAATTGCTCGCCCGAATGGAAGAAAATCGGCTAAGTTTCACAATCGAAAGCATTTGTTTGCTAAATGGAGCGTTGTTTCCGGAAACTCATCGTCCTATTTTGGCACAGAAAATCCTGATAAGCCCAATCGGATTTTTATTTGGAAAATTCATAACCAATTCCCGTTTTAAGCAAGGTCTTTCGTCGGTTTTTGGGAAAAATACACAACCGACGGAATCGGAATTCAACGATTTCGTCACGCTTTTTCGTTACAATAACGGAAAAAACATCGCACACAAGTTGATTCGCTACATGAGTGAGCGGGCGAAATTTCGCGAGCGTTGGGTTGGAGCTTTGGCGAGGACAAAGATTCCTTTGCGGTTTATTAATGGTTTGGCTGATCCCGTTTCCGGCGAGCATTTGGTTAAGCGATTTCGCGAAGTTTTACCGCATACCGATATCATCGAACTTGTTGAAATTGGACACTTTCCGCATTTTGAGACCCCTTCTGAAACTTTACGATATTTTTTTGATTTTCACGATAAAATCCGCTAACTCCTTATTATGTCTTGACTTGTGGCATTTCAAATCGGCAAACCTAACTATTTATTGAGTTTAGCGGTTGTTTAATGTAAAATTTTCCTTGACAGATAGCAAGTTCCCTTTTTATTATCATTTCAAAACAGCAGTTAGCTTTTCCGTAAAATATAGTAGGGTAAGGATAAAAATATGATTAAACTTGACATCGTAAATCACGTAGCAGAAAAAACGGGTGCAACAAAACAAGAAGCTGAAAAGGTAGTCGATTCATTGTTTAACGCAATGAAAGATGCTCTGGCAAAGGGCAAAAGAATCGAGCTTCGTGGCTTTGGAGTTTTCGTTGTAAAAGCCCGCAAACGCGGAATCGGCAGAAATCCAAGAACAGGCAAGGAAGTGCCAATTCCTTCAGGAAAAACCATCCGTTTCAAACCCGGTAAAGATTTGCAGCCAACGCCAGTAAAGAAAAAGTAATCTATAACAATTACAATAGAGCCGTGTGTTTTGTAGAAACTTACGGCTCAAACTATCTCTGCTCGTCGTTTTTAATTTAATGCCTGAAACTGATTTTGATGATTTTCCACTCAGACGAGCTATGCGTCCAACGCTGCGAACTTGGGTAAAACACTCAATCCTATTACTACTAACTCTATTTACAGCAACAATTGCGGGAAACTTATATCCTTTTGGAGCGATTCCGCTCCTGCCAAATTTCAACCCGCAAAGCTGGATTGAATTGATCTATGCCCTTCCGTTTCTCAGTTATTATTTAATAGAATTTTTCTTCACTGTTGGATATCTAATATTTACCGATCTGACCTTGCTGATCGGCGGATTGAAATTTTCCCTGTCTTTACTTTTTATACTTACGTGTCACGAAGCAGGACATTATATCGCGTGCAGAATTTATGGAGTTGATGCAACTTTGCCATATTTCATCCCGCTTCCATTGCTTAGTCCTGCGGGAACACTTGGTGCATTTATCAAAATTCAATCTCCTTTGCCCTCACGAAAAGCCACTTTTGATATCGGAGTAGCGGGTCCGATCGCAGGATTTATTGCCATCATTCCAATCGCAATCATCGCTTTTATGACGATGACACAAGTTTCTCCGGAGTTGGTTTTACCTGCTCATCAAGGCGACTTATATTTCTCTGATTCGCTTTTTACCAAATCACTCGCTTATATTTTTGGGTTTAATCTTAACTATACTTTTGCAAATAGCTTTTATTTTGCTTGCTGGGTTGGATTATTGGTGACGAGTTTAAATCTGATTCCATCGGGACAATTGGATGGTGGTCACGCTGTTTATTCAGTATTTGGCGAGCGGATTCATCAATGGACGGGACGAATTGCTTTTGGTGTAATGGTAATGCTCTCGATATTAGGGATGTACTTTTACGGAACCCCGAGTGCCTTGCTGTTCACAATTTTATTGGGTGTTATGATGAAGATAAAACATCCCGAACCGCTCGATAATTCGCCTCTGGACAATAAACGCAAGGTTGTAGCTTTCTTAACTCTGGTAATTTTTATCTTGTGCTTTGTGCCGTTTCCGATTCAAATAAAATAGCTTAGTAACGCAGGCATCTTGCCTGCTCTTTTTTCAATATTGCAGGCACAAGATGCCTGCGTTACTTTCTAACTTCCCTGCGGCAACATTCCTTTGATTTCCTTAACCATCCGCTGAACATCAGCATTGTCGTCTAACGAAACCATGAAAAATTCTACACCAACCTTCATACAGATTATTCCATTTCCAAAGAGCCAAACGCCTTCCAGAATCGGATTTCCTCCTAAAAGCCAGCTTATCGGTGCTCCCGTAATCGTTTTCGGATTAAAGATCTGAGCCCACATCATCACGCCTGCCGCACACGAAAACGCTCCTAAAAGCGGTGCTCCAACGTATTTTACGATGTCCTTTTCAAATTTAATTCGTTCGCTTTCGGCTTCGGAGAGTTCGCCTTTGCTGACCAATTCTTCTTGGCTGGTTAAGTAATTGGTAAATTGTTCGCTAACCTTTTTCACGCCCCACGCCGGAAGTGCCGAGTGGAAAAACCAATTTGACGAAAGCAGCGTAAACCCTGCTCCAAGCCCTGCTCCTACTAGCATCGAAACGCTGGATGAAACTGCTTGCAGAGGATTTTCCTGAACCCATTCAGCAGTTTGCGAGAGAGTTTTATAGGCTGAATCCAAAGTTTTTGTCAGGCTCGAACCGAATCCGAAAATATCCGAAGCCGTCTTGGTGGTTTTCTTGAACGATTCGCTGGCATCCTCTAAAACTTCGGAGGCTTTTTCGGTGGCAACATGTAAAACTTCACCCGCTTTTTGAGCAGCCACTTTTGCTACATCACCAGCATTTTTTCCGGCTTCTTTGACAACATCGCTCGCATTTTTGGTCGCATCTTTGGCTGCTTCCTGTACATTTTTAGCAGCTTCTTCCGCAACGTCCCGAATCGGTTCGCTGGCTTGATAAACATCTTTCGCCGTTTTCCCCGCAGTTTTGAAAGTGTCTTCCGCAAAATCGACCGCCTGCTTGCCCACTTCGCTTTTTTCAGCTTCCGCCTTGATTCTTTCAACGCCGTCTTTCATCGCTTCAACGCCCTTTCCGGCGACATCCGTCACGATTTTGGCACTTTCTTCAAGTTTATCTTTTAAGCCGAATTGCTTGTCGATTTCTTCAAATTTGTCCTTTGCTTGGCGTTGCCAATCTTCAAAGCGTTTTTTGTAGTCAGCCATTTTCTACTCCATTTTGCGGTTTAGATCTGCGATTTTGCAATCTAAAACCATTTTACGAAATTTCTGCCATTTTGTTCTGTTTGATGCAAATTGAACTCAAAAACCCGTCTGAATTATAACGCAATTTTCTAAAATTTGTGCTAATCTTTTTTCCGATATGCCGTTAGTGAAATGTCCCAATTGCGGGAAAGAAACAGAATATAAGGGAAATGAATTTCGTCCTTTTTGCACGGAAAGATGCAAAATGATTGATTTTGGGGCGTGGGCTGATGAAGAATTTGCGATACCTGCGGAACATTCGGAATTATCCGAAGAAGACATTCGCGAGATCGAAAAAGAATTTGAGAGAAAGAGTATTTTATGATTTTATTTGACGTTTCGCCGATTCCTGGCGGTGCAGCTTTCGGAATCGGGTTGGCTGCAGTATTGTTCTTAGCGTTTGCGATAATTGCTTTTATCGCCTTCAAAATGCTTCAAAAAACTGTCAAGATGGCAATCCGTTTGGTCATAGTCGGAGTAATTTTGCTAATTGCAGTAGTCGGTGGAACAGCCTTAATTTTTATCAGCTCAACCTCAAAATCGGAAAAACCTCCAATTAAAACCACCCGCTAAATGTTTTGGAAAGAATATAAAAAGCTACCTCGCAATGTTTGGGCATTGAGTTTCGTAAGTCTGCTTAATGATACTTCCAGCGAAATAATCTACCCGCTTTTGCCTACATTTTTGGCACTAACTCTTGGAGCTTCGCCATTGGCAATTGGTGCAATTGAAGGAATTGCGGAATCTACCGCGAGCCTTTTAAAACTCTTTTCCGGATATTTGAGTGATCGATTTAATTCTCGCAAACTGCCCGTTTTTGCTGGCTATGCCATAGCAAGCATCACTCGTCCACTGCTTGCGTTTGCAATGAGTTGGCAGCAAGTTTTGTTTATTCGTTTGAGCGATAGAGCTGGCAAAGGTATTCGCGGAGCTCCGCGTGATGCACTTTTGGCGGCTGAGGTACCGCATGAAAAACGTGGACTGGCTTTTGGGTTCAATCGGGCAGCAGATCATCTCGGGGCAGTCTTTGGTCCAATTGTAGCGTCAATTTTGCTTTGGGTTTACGCACAAAATCCACAAAGTCCAACCGTTACCGAATATCAAAGTGTTTTTATTCTTGCTTCAATACCGATCGTTATTGGTCTTTTTGTAATCGTTTTTTATGTGAAAGAAGACGAAAAAGTTGACCTCATTGACAAGCCGAAAATAAAGCTTTCGCTCAAGGAATTTGATGGAAATTTCAAATGTTTTCTCGGCGTTATAGCACTTTTTACTCTTTCCAATTCGTCTGACGCTTTCTTGCTTCTACGAGCCGGCGAAGCGGGAATTTCGCCGCCGATGCTGCCAATTTTATGGATGGCATTGCATTTCAGTAAAGTTATCAGTTCGCTGATTGGCGGAAGTCTTTCCGACAAATTTGGACGCAAAAAGCTAATTTTTTCAGGCTGGATCGTTTATGCTCTCGTCTATTTCGGTTTCGCTTTCATCACCGAATCGTGGCAGGCTTGGGCGTTATTCATAATTTACGGCGTTTATTTTGGCTTAACTGAGGGAGCCGAAAAAGCTCTCGTGGCAGATCTAGTATCACCCGAAAAACGCGGAACAGCATTTGGACTCTATAATTTAGCTTTTGGAATTACAGTTTTTCCGGCATCTCTCTTACTCGGCGGAATATGGAGTCAATTTGGTTCGGTTTACGCTTTTGTTTTTAGTGCTTTTCTTTCAATTATCGCGGCAATTCTTCTACTGGGAATTAAGACATCTGCGAACGAAGAAAAAACGCTTTCTACATGAAACTCAAGGCTAATTCAACCGCCCGACGCGGATCAATAACTCCCCAACCCTGCCTATCAACCGCATAATTAGGCAATCTTTCGGCTGAATTTATTAAAATTCTTTTGATCTGCTGCGGAGTTAATTTCGGATTGGCTTCCAGCATTTGTGCGATTACTGAGGAAACGATCGGGGCGGCGAAAGAGGTTCCATCAACGTATTTGTAATGTTTCGTTATCAAAGCTTCGCCACGTCTTTTCAACGCGATAATTTGCCTGATCGAATGAACCGGACGATCAAGTGCGGCGTCAAGTTCGCCATCGACATTTGGATTTTTGCGAATAATTTCGTGCAAATTATCATCAATCGCTTTGTCGAGTTTTTCCAAAAGTTCTGCTTGCTGTGCGGTTGGCGTATTTGGCAAAATCGGTGCCGGAATCCAAATCGAAGGTGCGATTACTTCAGGTTTTTGAAATCCATCGAGCGTCGGACCATACGAGCTTCTATACATTCCGCGTTTGGCACGATTGATGGAATTATTATCATCTAATCCTCCTACCGCAATCGCGGAAGGTGCTGAAGCGGGCGGAAATACCGGGTGATTTGGCAAATGTCCGGCATTTCCAACCGCACAAACTATCGTCAAACCTTGCCTAACGCATTCCTCAACCGCCTCCGAAAGCGAATCGTGCAAATAACTTTGCTCAAAATCGCCGCCTGCTGAAATATTTACTACCCGAATGTTATATTTCGTTCGATTTCTTAATATCCAATCCAATCCGTCTTCGATATTCTGCTCGGTAATCCGACCCGTTTTCGCCAATTTGACCAAAACCACATTTGCATCGGGTGCAATTCCGCGATAAAAACCATTTGAAAGTCCGCCATTCCCCGCAGCCACAACGCTCGTCATCATTCCATGCCAGCTCGCCACGTCTGATTCAAAAAGCGACGATAAATCACCTTCAGGATTTATCATACTGCGATATCCGATGATTCGATTAACCGGCTTGGTCAAATCTTCGTGCGGATAAAATCCCGAATCTAAAAAAGCTATCGTCACGCCGCTACCCGTAAAACGTTCGTCAGAATCAAGCCGCAAGGGCGTTGAAAGCACATAAGAGCCGTCTTTGTTCATGGCAGCATCATCTAAAATCTGATCCTTAGCACGTTCAAATAAACGGACGCATCTTGCACAAACAGCTTCAAAATGTTGCGTATCAGGAGCATTTGCCCGAATCAATTTCTGTAAATTTTCTTCTAGAGCAAGGAGCGGAACATATTCATCACGGGCTTCACGCGAGCAAACGGGACACCAGTTATCTCCCGCAGCAATATCGGCAGCAGTATTTTCTCTCTGGAAAATTGAAGTTTCGTGTAGAGTCATTTTATCGGTTTTAAGTTATCTCAAACAAAGGTTAAAATCAATTTAGGTAAGCTTTAATCATGGAAACGAAACGTAAAAAAGTAGGTTTGGCACTTTCAGGCGGAGCTGCTCGCGGATTCGCACATTTGGGCGTTTTAAAGGTTTTACTGGAAAATGATATTCCGATTGATTGCGTTGCGGGAACTTCGGCAGGTTCGATTGCCGGAGCATCTTTGGCGTGCGGGTTGAGCGTTGACGAAATCATTGAAATGGGCAAAAAAATGACCTGGTATAAGGTTTCGGGATTTCCATATTCCGCTAAAGGTCTGCTTTCAAATGCTCCGATGGGAGCTTTTTTCGAGAAACATTTGCCCTATAAAGATTTTGAAGATCTGCCGATTCCTTTTGCTGCCGTAGCCTGTGATCTGGAAACGGGCGAAGCAGTAATCTTGAAAGATAAAGGAAATATTGCGACGGCAATTAGGGCGAGTTGTGCGATTCCCGGCGTTTTCGTCCCAATCGAACTTGATGGCAAAACATTGATTGATGGGGGTGCAGTTGCACTCGTTCCAACCAAAGCCGTTCGCAAACTTGGTGCGGAAATCGTTATTGCGGTTGACGTAAATGCCGCTGTTCCGGCGAATTTGGGTACTCCTTCAACGTTTCTGGGCGTTCTTTTTCAATCTGCAATGATGCTCATCCGGACCGCAGGAAAAAGTCAGCATTATCGGGCAAATGTGGTGATTATTCCGCAAGTAGGGCATCTCCGCCCAGATGATATCGGCAAGATGGATGAATTTATACGGCTTGGTGAAGAAGCTGCTTTAGCCAAAATTGATGAGATTAAGAAGATTATTGAAGAAAATTAACGAATGCAGAGGCACGGATTAAATGCAGAAGCACGCACGTCAGTAAATGCGTAAATGTCGTCCTTGTTGACACGCGGACTTCTGCATTTTTACTGATTTCGTCCTTGTTCACACCAGACTTCTGCATTTTCGTTAGTCAAAAAAAGTGCGATGCAGCCTTTTTATTACTTCCGCAACCTCAGTTTCTTTCACGACAAAAGTTACATTTACACCTGAAGCACCGTGAGAAATCAGCGAAATATTTACATCTGAAATCGTTGAAAATATCTTCGCTGCCAAACCTGAAGTTTTACGCAAACTTTCCCCAACCAAACAGATAACTGCATTGTTTTCTTCTACTTCCACCTTACCAAGACGCTCCAGATCCTTGACCACGTTTTCCAGCGAGTGAGTGTTGTCAATGGTTAAAGCAAGCGAAACTTCGGAAGTTGAAATAACGTCAATCACGGTTCGATGCCGTTCAAAAACCTGAAAGATCGCCGACATAAATCCATAGCTTCCGAGCATCCTGGCAGACGAAATCCGCAGAATCGTAACTCCTTTTTTGCAAGCGATGGACTTAATTCGATTAGCCGAAGTTTCGCTTTCAGCCAATATCATAGTTCCGCGTTCTGCGGGTTGATGCGAATTGCAAACCCGAACCGGAATTCCAAAATCAACGGCAGGTTGTATAGTCTTTGGATGTAATACTTTAGCTCCAAAATATGCAAGTTCTGAAGCTTCCTCATAACTCAAAACAGGGAGAGTTCGAGCTTCGGGAACGATTCGCGGATCGGTGGTTAAAACGCCCAGTAACATCAGTCCAAATCTGAATCTCTCTCGCACCCAAAGCAGCTCCGACTAATGCTGCCGAATAATCACTTCCGCCGCGTCCAAGAGTAGTTGTTTCACCGCTGCGGCTGGCAGCTATAAAACCTCCCATAATTGGAATTTCGCCCGAATTAATCAGTGAATGAAGTTCGAGCTGGATAATTCGTTCCGTTTCATTCCAGAGCGGATTTGCAGCTCCGTGCTCATCATCAGTCATTATCAAGCGACGTGCGTCGGTATGACGGGCATTCAGTCCTGCGGCTTTGCAAACTTCTGTTAATAAACGACTTGAAAGTTGCTCGCCATAGGCTACAACAACATCTTTGAGCAATTGCAAAGGCAGTGAACGGCGTGAAACTCTTTGTAAAATTTCGCTTAATTCGCGTTTGGATTTTTCAAGTTCTTCGGCAAAGCGTGCCTGCTGTTCATTGCTTATGAGCTGCTTAGCAACTTCCAAATGACGTTCAAAATTCATTCCCAAACCCTCAAAGGCTTGCTCAGGTTCATCTTTTTTAGCAATCTCAAACGCATTAAGCAAAGCATCAGTCATTTTACTCATCGCGGATGTCACTACCACAGGCGAATTTTCCTTTTCACCCGTCACAATTTCCGCGACGCGGCGAAAAGCATCGGCATCTTGCACGGATGTTCCCCCAAATTTCATTACCGTAGGTCGTAAATTACTCATAAATAAAAGATTGGAGTGCAAGCATCTTGCTTGCACGAACGCAAAGCGTTCGCTATCTTTTTGATATATTTCAAGTTGAACTTTGAATACAACTTCAGCGTTTTGCAAACGCTTGCAAGCAAGATGCTTGCACTCCAATAAAAAAAAGCCAGACGTGAGAACACACGACTGACCTTCTTTTGCAAAAATAGTTGTCGTAGCACTCCAACGAATATCGTTGACAGTCTAACGGATTTAGCCGCTATGACCAATTCATCAAACTGAGAAGTAGTTTAACAAATTTCGGCGATTTATCCCTTTCATCTTTCCATCAAAAAGCCTTCTCGCTCTCCGGAAAAATTACTCTTGAAAATCGCTCCTCTACCTTAAAATTATCAAAAATACGAAGTTGTAAAGCTAAACTTTGCAGAAAAAATTGTCAAGCCAATAAAAAAGGAAAGGCTCGAAAACCTTTCCTTCTCTTGAATTAAGTTTTTCCAAAAACTACTTACCTGCTCGATAGGTAGTAAATTGCGAATCCATCCGAGCATCTTGTCCAGCACTAAATGTGAACATACAAGAATCATCCGTGTAGTCCATAAAGTTTGTTATCGGATCAAGACCTGGGTAATTCTTGCCTGTGCATGAATCACGTCCGGTTGGACATCCGTAAGCGGGCGATCTTTCTGCAGGAGTATCTGCAACAATATCTCCGCCGCTCGTACTTCTCGCACATCCGCCTTGAAATGTGTGATAAAGCCCCATCCAATGTCCTACCTCGTGTGTTCCGGTATCACCTTGATTGTAAGGAGCAGCAGTTCCGCCCGGTAATGAGCTATACAATAAAACTACACCGTCTCTTAAAGGAGCAGATTGATAGCTTGAAGGGAATGTTGCATAGCCCAAAATTCCACCACTTGGATTGCAAGTATAAATGTTCAAATCATCAGCAGTTCCCTGATGTAAAGCATTTTTCATCGCGGTTTCTGATGTACCGTAGCAACCGTTATACCAAGTAGCATTGCTTGTACGATCGGTTGAGACGAGATTGAATTGCCAGCCCGTTGGTGCAAATGCGGCGTTCAATACATTCATTTGATTAGTAATCATTTGACTTGAAATATCGCCCGCTGCTCCATTGCTGACAACGTGGAAATAAACGTTAATTACGCCGGCAGTTAAATCAGCACTACCCGGTCCGCCTTTTCTGGCTCTGTCTGCTTTTCTTTGATCGAAGTCAAATTCTCTGGCTTCTTTCTCGTCTTCGCCAATCCGAACACCGCAACGTGGTCCTTCTTCATCTTGTCCGTGTCCTTTTCCTTGTGCGTCAACCGTCGCATTCAGAAAACTACCTGAAAAAGCAAAAACAACCGCAAAAATGATCGCCAAAACGCCTAACGGCAAGGCAAACTTGAAAAATTTATTCATCCTCTACTTACTCCTTTTTTGTTGTATCTAAAATAAAATGGCTGTAAAAAAATTTGGGTAATTTCGACTTTCTGGGGGAACCTGACCAAGTTCTGACTTTGGGAACAATCTAACAAATTAAATTATCAAAAAGATTTAATATTAAAAATTTCCCTCTGTCAATCGACTCTCCAAAAATATGAAAAATGTTCAATATTTTGAACTAAATATATAAGCGAGGGAAACTTGCTATTTCCCTCGCCCGTTAAGAAAAATTAGTTGCCGGCTCGATACGCTGTAAATTGTGCGTCCATTCTGTCACCCTGTCCGGTTGAAAATAGGAACATACATGAATCATCGGTGTAATCCATAAAATTAGTTATCGGATCATCACCCGGGAATTTGCCGCCTTTGCAGCTATCTCGTCCGCTTGGACAACCATATGCCGGACTCCTTTCAGCCGGAGTATCAGCAACGGTGTCACCCGTATTTGCCGCGTCTTTTCTATTGCCGCAGCCGCCTTGGAAGGTGTGATAAAGCCCCAACCAATGTCCTACTTCGTGCGTACCTGTATCACCGAGATTGTATGGAACTGCACTTCCGCCGGGGAGTGAACTATATAGTAAAACTACGCCGTCCAAAAGTGGTGTTGAAGCATAAGAAGATGGAAATGTTGCGTATCCAAGAATTCCGCCGCTTGGATTACATGTATAAATATTCAAATCATCGGCACTGCCTTGGTGGAGAGCGTTTTTCATTGCAGTTTCAGCAGCACCATAACAGCCGTTATACCAGCCGGCATTGGTCGTTCGGTCAACTCGCAACTACATTAAATGCCCAGCCGCTTGAAGCAAACGCAGCATTCAAAACAGCAATTTGATCCGTAATCATTTGAGTAGGAATGTCGCCATTTGCGATTCCCGCTCCTTGATTAACCACGTGAACATAAACAGGAATTGTGCCGCCTCTTAAATTTGAAGCCGGATTTCTTCCCGCCATTCTTCGTTCAAAATCAAATTCCCGTGCGTCTTTTTCTTCTTCGCTAATCCGAACGCCGCAACGCGGACCTTCTTCGTCTTGAGCGTGTCCTTTCCCTTGGGCATCAACTATTGCATTCAGAAAACTTCCCGAAAAAGCAAAAACAACCGCACAAATGATTGCCAAAGTTCCGATTGGAAGGGCAAATTTAATGTATTTTTTCATCGCTTACTCCTTTACTCCTTTTTGTTAAAATTTCAGTATCTCAAAATAAAATTAGCCAAAATATGTGACTTTCGATCCGTAGCCCAAATAAAGTTAACGGAGGGTATCGGTAGTAAAATCCGAAACCTATAACTCACTCAACCAGTCGTGCTACTATGACACACTGAAACAAAAGCAAGTGAACGTGAAGAATCGTTTCAATTCGAAATCTCCAGCAAAAGTTAAACTATTTATTTGCCCGATAAGTCGTAAATTGTGCGTCCATTCTCGCATCTTGTCCGGCTGTAAATTGATCATACAATGGATTACATGAATAATCCATAAATTATTGATCGGATCAACTCCCGGAAACTTATTTCCAGCACAAGTATCTCTGCCAACCGGACAGCCGCTTGCTGCTGATTGTTCTGCCGGAGTATCCGAAACTGCATCGCCGCCACTATTTGCATTTCTCGCACAACCGCCTTGGAATGTGTGATAAAGCCCCATCCAATGCCCTGTTTCGTGGGTAACGACGTCGCCTTCATTGTAATTTGCGTATGATCCGCCGGGCAGACTTCGATAATCGATTAAGATTCCGTCACGAGTTGGATTACTGTTGTAAGATGATGGAAAAGTAGCCCGTCCGAGCAAACCGCCGCCGGGAGCACACGAATAGATATTGAAATCGTCGGCCTGAACCTTGTCGTAAAGTGTCGATTTCATTGCACTCTCCGAAACGACCTTCGCAATCCGCAAACCAAGTTGCATTCGTTGTGCGGTCGATTCCTGCTAAAACAAATACCCAGCCAGTGTTATTGAAAAAGTCGTGTTTAGATGTTGAAATCTGGGCAACAATCTGCGAATCAGGGATATCGCCATTTGCGATTCCCGTTCCTTGATTGATGACGTGGAAATAGACGGGAATATTTCCCGAAGTTAAATCGCCGCTCGCCCCCTGTCTCGCTCTTTCCGCTCTGCGAAAGTCGAAGTCACGCTCGCTCATTTCTACAAAAGCGTCATTAGGATGCGTATCGCAAAATGCTTCTTTTGGTGGAGGCGGATTTCCACCTGCTAAAAAAGATACGTTTTGATTCGTACCAAAAATTCCAACTAATATCGCGAAAACCGCAAGTGGAAGTCCAAACCGAAGTAATTTTTTTATCATCAAACTAAACTCTCTCCTTGAAAATAAATAATGACAAAGTATTGGAAAGAATACTGTTAGTGATGTTAAATTAAAGAGAAATACTTCTTGAATAACTGATAAATTATAAATGGTTAATAAAACACCTTGAATTGTCTAAAAACCTGAATGAATGGTGAGAATGATATAATAAATTCCAAATAATTGTAAAATATTTATTTATATGAACGACAATCTCGAAAATCAGCAAATCGCGTGGATTCCAACACACGAAATAATCGAAAAAGCACAACTCACTAAGTTTATGAAACAAGTCGGTTTACAGACTTGGGACGAACTTTATCAATTTTCGATAAACGACGTTGAGAAATATACCGCCGAAGTTTTGAAATTTCTCGACATCAAATTTAATCCGCCGTATGAAAAATTGCTTGATTCATCGGAAGGAGTTGAATGGTCGAAATGGTGCGTTGGCGGCGGTTTGAATATTTCAGAAATGTGCCTTGATCGTTGGATTGGGACGGAAATTGAGAATCAAGCGGCGATAATTTGGGAAGGTGAAGAAGGCGAAGTATTCGCGAAGTTTCATACAGAGAATTGTTGAGCAAGTTGAATATTGTGCGGCAGGTTTGCTTGAAAACGGATTAGGAAAAGGCGATGCAATTGGAATTCATTTGCCAATGATGATTGAAACGGTTATCGCACTTTTGGCGATTGCGAGAATCGGTGCGATTGCAGTTCCCGTATTTAGCGGTTACGGAATTGATGCGATTGCGTCAAGGTTAAATGCGGTTGAAGCAAAAGCACTTTTTACTTGCGATGGTTTCGCTAAGACGAGGAAAGTTTTTCAACGCTTTTGAAATTGCCGTGAAGCAGTCAAAAAATGTCTATTTCAAAAATCTCCTACAATCAAAAATTACCTTCGTCAATCAACTCCTCAAAGCTATTTGATTTCGGATCTACAAACGATTCAAGAAACTCAAAATCAATAACTTCGCTTGAACCAACACTCGCCAACGATCCGCTCATCATCCTCTACACTTCCGGCACGACCGGCAAACCGAAAGGAATCGCCCACGTTCATTGCGGATTTCCGATAAAAGCGGCGCAAGATATGGCGTTTCGGCACGGACGTTGGACGCGGAACTCGTATCAGTTGGGTCACCGATTTGGGTTGGATGATGGGACCGTGGCTGATTTACGGTGCGTTGATAAATGGTGCGACGATGGTTTTGTATGACGGTTCGCCCGATTATCCAAACGCTGATCGAATGTGGGAATTTACCGCAAAACATAAGGTTGAAATCTTAGGAATTTCGCCGACTCTCGTGCGTGGACTCGCGACCAAAGGCGACGATTTGCCGAAAAAACACGATTTGAGTTCGCTGCGAGCGTTTGCTTCCACGGGCGAGCCTTGGAATCCCGAACCTTGGCGTTGGCTCTTTGAAGTTGTCGGCGATTCCAAACTGCCGATCATCAATTATTCCGGCGGAACCGAAATTTCGGGGGGAATTTTGATGAACAACCCACTTGTGCCAATCAAACCGTGCGGATTCTCTGCTCCGTGTTTGGGGATTGACGCTGATATTTTGGACGAAAACGGCGAATCGGTGGAAAACGGTAAAGTTGGTGAATTAGCAATTCGAAAAACTTGGATCGGAATGGCACAAGGTTTTTGGAACGAACCCGAAAGATATTTGGAAACCTATTGGCGGCGATTTAAAGACACCTGGGTTCACGGCGATTTTGCCATGAAAGATGCCGACGGACATTGGTTTATTCTTGGACGTTCGGACGATACGCTCAAAGTTGCTGGCAAACGGGTTGGACCTGCCGAAGTTGAAAGCATTTTAGTCGGACACGACTCAGTTGCAGAAGCAGCAGTTATTGGTGTTCCCGACGAAATAAAAGGAACGGCAATGATTGCATTTTGCGTCTGTAACGCAGGCATCTTGCCTGCGAACCTTGAAACTGAAAATGCCCGACGAAGATGCAGGCAGGATGCCCGCGTTACAAATTGAATTAAAACAACTTAATCGCCAAAGAAATGGGCAAACCATTGCAACCGAATCAAATTCATTTTGTCTCGGCACTACCAAAAACTCGTAATGCTAAAGTAATGCGTCGAGTAATTCGTGCGGCTTATCTAGGCGAAGATCCCGGCGATTTATCGGCGTTGGAAAATCCGAAAACGGTTGAGGAGATCAATTCTCTCCGTAAAGCGGATTGAGCAAATTGTGATTGATTTCACAGTAATTTCGCGGATGGTTTGATAAAATTGCGATATGCCTGAGGTGAAAGGGATAGCCGAATTTAATGATGAACTGCCAACTTAATTGATTGGGCGGCAGAAGTTTTGAAACTTCGTTTTGACGAATTACTAGATCTGCGTAATGCCGCTCTCAATTCGGAAGATATCGAAGGCGTTCACCGAATGCGGGTGGCGATACGGCGTTTGCGAAGTGCATTAGGTGATTTTTCAGCATATTTGGAAGATCGATCTTTCAAAGCCGCGAAAAAGAAATTAAAACGTCTCGCCGATTCGCTCGGTATGGCACGCGATCAGGACGTCGCAATTGCCGCTCTGCAGAAATTGCAGCAGGCGGCGAAAGGCAAACGGATTAAAAATGATCTGGAGGATTTAATAGTCAAACGCTTGGCAAAACGGAAAAATACTCAGACGAAACTAAACGAAATTCTTGCTTCCACCTCAATTGAGAATTTGCGTGAGCATTTTTCGGCAGCTTTTGAGGAAGGCATTCTGAAGGAAACGAGTGCTTTTACAATTGCTGCCAAATACGCGGGACGGGAAGTTGTTTCCAAGCGTTTACAGGAATTTCTGAACTTGAGTTCGTGTCTCTATGATCCATTTAATCAAGATGAATTGCATCAACTCCGTATCGCCGCCAAACGCCTTCGCTACTCGATCGAGCTTTTTACAGGATGTCTGGGCGAGCAAATAACACCTTTCGCGAAGCAAATTGCAGATATGCAAGCCTATTTGGGCGAGCTCCACGATTGCGATGTTTGGATTAAAGATTTGAGTAGGCGTTTGCTGAAAAAGCAAAGCAGGAAACCACGGACTGACCTCTGGCTATTGGCTAGATTTACAAAGGATCGAACAAAAAACTACCGCTCAGCTATACGTTTGTGGAGTGAATGGCGGAAAGACAAGTTTTTCAGAGAGTTAAGAATAGTTTTACAATCGGACTCGACGTAATTTCGAGTGTTTACATAACTTAATCTAAGCGAACTTGTTTCATGATTTTGAAGTGTTTTCCCTTGCCTCACATAAAGTTAGAGTTTAACCTAAACCCATTATGAAATATCAGTCTTTTCTGCTGGGCTTTTTTCTTTTGCAACTATGTTCGGCGATTACCACCAACGCACAACCGAATGGACGCGGTGGGGCTTCTATTCGAATGGCAAATGACGTTCATTCTTACTCAAATCCGCAGCAAGTAAAAGTTACACACGTTGATCTTGATTGGAATATTTTGTTTGATAAAAAGCAGATTCAAGGTTCGGCAACTTTGAGTTTTCAGCGGGCTCCTGATGCGGTAAACGCTCCGCTGATTCTTGATATGCGGGATTTAACGATTGAGAAAACCGAAGTTTCAAGCGACGGGAAATCATTCAAGGAAACAACGACGAACATCGGGAGACCAGACAAAATTCTCGGTTCATCACTTTCAATCAACTTGACGCCCGATGCAAAATTCGTCCGCGTTTATTATTCCACGAGTCCTGATACAGGCGGTTTGCAATGGCTCATGCCGGAACAAACGGCTGGCAAAAAATCGCCGTATATGTTTTCGCAGGCTCAATCTATCTTGGCGAGAACCTTTATTCCACTCCAAGATTCGCCTGCGGTTCGCATCACGTATAACGCACGAGTTCGCACGCCGAAAAATTTGCTCGCCGTGATGAGCAGCGAAACGAATCCGCAAAATGCACCGCGGACGGGCGACTATCGTTTTAAGATGACCAAGGCGATTCCTTCATATTTGATCGCGATTGCGGTCGGCGATATTAAATTTCAATCTTTGGGTAAACGGACTGGCGTTTACACCGAACCTTCGATGCTCAAAAAAGCCGCTTGGGAACTTGCCGACACGGAGAAAATGGTAGCGGCGACCGAGAAGATTTATGGAAAATACGCGTGGGGCAGATATGACCTATTGGTTTTGCCGCCGAGTTTTCCTTTTGGCGGGATGGAAAATCCTTGTCTCACATTTGCCACGCCAACCATCATCGCAGGCGATAAGTCGTTGGTTTCATTGGTCGCACACGAGCTCGCACATTCGTGGTCAGGCAATCTTGTGACCAACGCAACGTGGCGTGATTTTTGGTTAAATGAAGGTTTTACAACTTATCTCGAACGCCGAATTATAGAAGAAGTTTACGGCGTTTCGCGTCGTGAAATGGAAGCAACTTTGGGCAAACAGGCGTTGATCGACGAAATGAAGGAAACCGCCGAGGCTGATCAAATTATGCACGTCAATCTGGATGGACGCGATCCGGACGAAGGTTTTACCGGCATTCCCTACGAAAAAGGTGCGTTGTTTCTGCGTCGTTTAGAAGAAAAATTCGGACGCGTGAAATTTGATAATTTCGTCCGTAGGTATTTTGCCGCACATCGTTTTCAATCAATAACGACCGAAACTTTTAAAGAATATCTGTTTGAAAATCTTTTGGATAAATACCCGAACGCTGTCACCACGGCGGACGTTAATGAATGGATCGAGCAAGCTGGTTTGCCGAAAAATGCTCCAACTCCGAAGTCCGATGCGTTTGAAAAAGTCGCGGCTCAGGCAAAAAATTGGTTGGACGGTAAACCGATATCAGTCAAAAAAGCTCAAACATTTTGGACGACGCAAGAATGGCTTCACTTCTTAAAATCAATGCCCGAAAATCTCGGTGCAGAGAAAATGTCGCAGCTTGACAAAATGTTTAACTTTACCAAAACAGGCAATTCAGAAATCGCGTTTCAATGGCTGATGATGTCTATCAAACAAAATTACAAAGCGGCTGATGCTCGTTTAGAAGAATTTTTAACGTCAATCGGCAGACGCAAATTTGTCCGACCGCTCTTTGCAGAACTTGCCAAAACACCGGAAGGCTTGAAGCGTGCTAACGAAATCTACGCAAAAGCGAGAAGTGGCTATCATCCGATTACGCAAGGAAGTATTGACGCGATTTTGAAGAAATAACGGTGGAAGAGCCCTTCCTCACGGGCGGGCTACTGACGCGGTCGGGCTACTGACACGTTCGGGAAATTTGGCGATTTATCGAATCTTGCTGACGAAGCTAATATCGCCGATATTATTTGGCGAAACATTCGAAAGTGTTCCGCTCGTTACCCGCCATCGAATTGCTTTTACATCACGATCATAGCCAACACTTGCCCCGCCGCCCGCACTTACGGGAGTGTAAATCCACGTTGCAAATGTTGGATTGAATGGGTCGTAATCATTTGAATATTCAATTGTAAAAGTTAGTCCTGTAGTGGCAACATTTACTGCTGCCGAACCAATTTTGTAATCCATATTGGTTGGAATTCGGTCTACCATAGCCATGTTTGCCGCACCGCTTCCGCCAGTATTGGTGAATTCAATTTTGTATGTAATATCGGTTCCGGGCAATTGTGGAGCAGAAGTACACGTTGCGGGTGAGGGACAGGATTTAACTAAACCGACATTTGGCGGATTTGCGTTAATATTTGTCGGGTCGGAATCTGAGTTATTTCCGTTATTAACGGTAGCTTCGTTTCCGCCGGAAACAGATACATTATTCGTAACGCTTGCGGCGGCGGTCAAAGCGACGTTAACCGCGAAATTGAAGACGCTCGTTCCATTTACAGGAATTGTGTTCGGACTTGTGCAGGTAATAACTTGAGGGCTTGCCGCGTTTGAATTACAAGTCCAATTACTACCGTTCGTACCGCCCTCGGTAATTCCGCCCACCGCTCCGCCGTTGACCGATAAGAATGTTGGTAAAGTATCAGTAACAGTAATTGTTCCCGATGTTGAAGCAGTTCCGCTATTCCCAACCGTAAACGTATAAGTTCCAGAAGAGCCACGTGTAAAATCTCCCGCGTGCGATTTATCGATGATCAGATTTGGGGAAAGAACCGTTGTCGGGTCGCTGGCGGAATTATTAGCTGTGTATGTTTCACCACCGCCGGAAACGCTCGCCGTGTTTGTTATAGAATTTGTTCCTAGGGGAGTTGCCAAACCCACATTTACATTAAAACTGAAGCTGCTCGTACCATTTCCGGCAATAGTCGTCGCGGCGGAAGCGGGACGCGTGCAAGTAATCACATTGCTTGCTGCATTACACGTCCAATTATTTGCGTTTGTAATCAATGTAACCGCACCATTAGGAACAGTTAATCCGCTTGGCAAAGTGTCGGTAACAGTAATGCCTGCAGTAGCAGAAGTAGCGATCGTTCCGTCATTTATGACTGTAAATAAATAGGTTCCCGGCGAACCAACTGTAAAATTACCGGTGTGAGATTTTGTCAACCGTAAATCCACGGCAGTTGCGGTAGTTGTAGGATCGATAGAGTTATTAAAGGTAGTTGTATTATTGGCGGTAGTTGTCGTGACATTTGCCGTCGGTTCATTTCCACCGCTTACAGTCGCGGTGTTTGTCACACTTGCCGCAGCGGTTGTAGCAACATTAACTGAAAAATTAAAACTACTGGAATTACTTCCGGCAACATTTGAAAGTACGTTTGAATTAGTACAAGTAATGGTTAGACCTGAAGCCGTGCAATTCCAATTTGCGGCGTTTGTTCCAGTTATCGCCAATGTGCCCGCTGGAACGCTCAAGCCTGCCGGCAAAGTATCTGTCACGGTAATTACGCCGCTTGTCGGGTATGTTCCGGTATTTGCTACTGTTATTGCGTAAACACCTGTTGAACCAAGAACAAATGAACCCGTGTGTGATTTGGAAATCGTAAGATTTGGCGTTAAAACAGTAGTATTGATAGTCGCCGAAGTATTGTTAGTTGTATCGGGATCAGTCGAGCCATTTGGCGGGGCAATAGTTGCAACGTTAGTCAATGTACCGCTACTTGGAGCTGTCCCACTAACCATGAAATTCAGTTGCCCGTTAACCGGAAAAGTTGGAATAAATACATTACTAAGCGTCGTTAAGCCTGTAGTTACAGGGCAAACCGCTCCGCCAGAAGGCGTACAACTAATGCTTACGCCGGTTAAACTCGCCGGAACATTATCAGTCACAGTCGAGCCGTGAGCAGTAGTTGTGCCGTTATTTCTTGCAATTAGTTCATATGTCACGGTGCCGTTTGGTATAACTGTCGCCGGACCTGTTTTGGTTATCGACACATTAGGATTTGGAACAGGTTTGTTCGATGAAGCAGGATCAAAGGTATAAGAATTCAAGCGGTCGCAGTTGTTCGTGCCAACTGCCGCAGTACAACCGGTAGTTCCAACAATACTACCGCCAATAATAGTAAAACTTGTCGTTGTATTTGATAATTCTCCATAAAATTCAAAAGTATTACTTGTTCCAATCCCTGTTTGATTGGCTCCGGGAGTTCCTTGTGCATAACTTGCCCCGCCCGCTAAGGGAGACTTTACAACCAAGGTTGTCGGACTAGCAACCGAAGTATTTGTTAAGCCTACAAATTCAATGAATTCTCTGTTCGACCCGGAAGTTCCGTCAATATCCTGTGCGGAAATTGCTAGACCTGGAACTGCCCTGGGAGTATTTGTTCCGGTTGCCACAAGCTGAAAATCAAATCGAACGTAACCCACGGCAGCACCCGGAGCAGTAGTATAAATAGTTGGCTGAAACCTAGCCGTACTCGATGCATTATCATCAATTGTGATTAACTGTGTATTCGAGGTAACGGTTGTTAGCGTAACCAAAGCGTCAGTTCCGGGGGCAACATTCGAAAAGCGGTATCTTGCTCCTTGAGTTAGTGAAGTACCGCTCTCTAAAGTGGGAACGTTGCTGAAATTTAGCGAAACCTGTGCTTGGCAAGTTAGACTTCCCGACAGTAGATAAATAAACAAAAAAGCGGAAACTGATAATAGCTTGATAAAATGTTTCATTACTTTCTAACCTCTTTTTTATCTACCAAACCATCTTTTTCTGAAACATATTGAAGTCCTTCTTTCTTTGTTCCAAAGAGATTAAAAATTCTCGACATTTTCGCCGAAACCACGAAATAGAAACCATTCTTGTTAAAAAGATTATTGTTATTAAACCCAAATGGTTCTTGTGCTTTCGAGAAATTATAGCCGCCGCCGATTCTTAGATCTGGAGTTGCCCAAAAACCGGCTTCAACACCAAGCCAGCGTTTTTGTGAACCCGTAGTAGGCTGAAATAAATATCTGGCTTCTCCGGCTACGTCGAAATAGCGGGTGAGCTGGTATTGAGCCCGACCTTGGGTCAGGTAGGTAAGATTATTTGAATACTTAAGATTCGTATTTGCGTCGCCGCTAAATTTCAAAGCGAAACGTCCATAAAGTTCCAAACGTTTGGTGGTTTGATGGAATCCATCGGCTGAAACGACGTCAGTTTTTAACTGAGTCGGAACTGCTGTCGTGCCGCTTGAAAAATACGAATTCTGATGTGTGTATGCAAATAGAAGTCCGTATTTATCAGTATCATGCGGACGAATTGCCAGAGCTACTTGCCCATCGGAAACCTTATTTTTCCGATCATTAAAGCTAATATCTCCGTGCTGAAAACGACCCATTGTCGTCCAACCCGGTTTGAATTGTCCAGCTGCGGCGAAAGATAAAACTTGTCCGAAACCTTCGCGATCACGTAGTTCGTAGCGAACCGATGTCCGGAAATTATCGGTCGGCACATAGTTTGCACCAATTACGAAATTATTATAGCTTTGCCCATTTCCTTTGAGATGAAAAGCTCGCTCAAACCCCAGATCAACTGAAACTACTTTGCTGACAGGTAAACGATTCTGTAAACCAAGAATCGCGAAGCTATCCGTTCCATTAATACCATTTTCGAGCTGATAACGACCACTCATGCTTGTGTATTTTCCAAACTGCGTTTCAACTCCGATCGCCGTTTCATTGCGTGCTTTTGAGAAAGCAAAACCAGTGCCGACAACATCCGAGATTGGTGTGATCGCTGCAGAGGAAAGTCTTTGCGTAAAGAATAATTTTGACCAATTATTTACCCGGTAATTTGCTTGCAAAGTGGTTTGATTTGGATAAGACGGATCGGCTTCGCCCAAATTCTGCTCGCGTTTGATAGAGAAATCGAGTTTTTCAATTGGTCTGTATTCTGCTCCAAAACTTACGAGATTTGAGGATACGCTTTTTTCATTTTTGGAATCATTGAATCTACGGAAATCATATCCAAAATTTACTTTGATCTTTTCATTGATCGTCTGTGTCCAGTTTGCACCAGCCGTAACCCGAGTGTTATCAACATTTTCTGTTTCATTTTTCTCGCCAACTAAATTTACTTTGAGCGTTCCATTTTTCAAAGGTTTGCTTTCCCAGATCAAATTTCCGCGAGTATTTCCCGGCGTTACCGTAGCTCCAAATGGATTGTAAAAACCTTCAGAAGCGTGAGAACCTTCAAATCTAAGCTCGCCTAATCTTACGCCCAGCGGCTGTTGAATATGCAGGAAAAAAGCATCTCCGTCATGCCGATTGCCATTCAAAGCGTTGTTGAAGAAACTAAATCCATTGTTAATTTCGCCGCGGCTCATCGCGTATTCAGCTTCCAATTTGCCGTTTTTAGGCAGCTTAAGTGAAAGATCAATTCCACCCAAGCGGAATGGTCTTGAATTAGCTTGACGCTGATCGAGATAAGAAGCACCCAAACGCAAACCTAAGCGATTAAATGATTTGCTAGCTCTTCCTGTGTAAACTGCCGATTCAATTCCTTGCGAACGATATTCATAAGTTGCCACGATTTGAACCAAATTCAGGTCGCGGTCAAAGGTAGGAATCGCACGTAGAAAGAAAATCGTTCCGGTTGAAGTATCGATATTGTAATCAAGTCCGCGAGTTAATGTTTCACGGGATAGGATTACGTCAGGACTTCTTCGGTCTCTCGTTTCGATTGCGAAATATTCAGAACCCGGCAAGATATCAGGAAATCCAAGTTGGACAATTCCTAGTGTTCCACCGGAGATTATCTGGCGGGCAAACGATGTGTTTGGTCTAGCACCCGTAGCGGAAATAAAATCACCGTTACTATTTTCCAAATGCAGTTTTACACCGGTTAATTTGCGTCCGTAATTTAACAACCGGCTTTTTTCCATATTTGCGGTGAAATCGCCAAACATCGCGTATGATCGTCCGCGATCAAAGCGTGCGTAGATCTTGCTATTTGATTCGGTTTCTTGAAAACGGGTCGAATTATCACCAAAAATTGGATAAACGCGGTCGAGTGGATTGAGCTGGAAAAGTCTGTCTTTACCGGCGAGACGATTGAGCGGCTGCTGACTATCGTAAGCCAGAGTCAACATATTTTTGCTGGTAAAGAGTCCGCCGCGATAGAAAAACTGGACGTGACTTCGTACATTTTCATCTACCCCGCGATTTTGCATTTCAGGAGCAGCCTTACCAACCGTAACTTCGGCAACGCTAACGAGCATTCCCGGGCGAACTTCCGAAATAAATTGAATCTGAGTATCGGCTTCTACAAGCCCGGTTGAAGCTTTGATTTCGGCAGTTCCGATCTTGCTATCGGATATGAGTTTTATTACGCCGATTCCGTCTTTTAAAGTGATTTGTTGTTCTTGCGTTACGGCGTTTTCCTGCTCGGATGCAACACCTGCGGTTGACCTCGCATTTTGGCTGATAACGACGCGGTTTGCTTGAGCCGATTTTTGATTATTGGAATACTCTTCCTCTTGAATAAGACGTCCGGCGGAAGTTTTGATCATGACAGGCAAATCTTGTGCGGGATGCGACCAGGCATCTAGAGCTTTCACAAAGATTCGAGTTGAATCTCTTCCTGAAGCTTGTAATTCTTTGCTGTCAGAGAGAATTTCGAGAGTTTTTGCAGAGCCGCGTCCATAAAGCGTAAGATTTATCGCCTTGCCCACCATTCCTTCCGGTGAAATTGAAGTCGCACTTACGTTATTTGGTCCGGGCTTCATTCCCAAACCGATAAATGTGTAGGTTGTGATCTGATTTTTGCGATCTTCGCGGGTCGTACCGATATTTTGATTGCTGACTAATTGCTTATTTATTTCGAGTAGGACTTTCGAATTTTGTGCGACACTAATTTCCAGATTCGCAGCGGCTGACATGACGACCGAGTTATCAGGATACGAATGGATAACGACTTCGCCCGGTGCAACGGGTTTGAATTCATTTTCAACCTTCGGATTATTGGCGGCATTCGAAGCCTGCATTTCTTTCAAAATATCTCTTGAATTTTCAGTGTCTTTCTGCAATTTTCCAGACTCAACGTCACTAATCGGATCTCTGGAAACAACCAAAGCGAAATTTTGCCTGAGCATTCCGCCGCCCCCAAGTGGTGTGCGTAAAAGCCTCGACCAGCGTTTGCCGGAATATGAATTATTATCCTGAAGGAGAAATCCTTGTGGAATTGTGATCGGATCAATCGCTATAACTTGAGCACCTTCCGAAATCGCCGGAAGATTGTAAAGTCCTTGTGAATCGGTAATAGCAGATTCGCCATTTGCCAGATAAACTCTTGCACCAACAACGGGTCGTTCGCCATTTTCAAAAAGATTGTTACCATTATCATCAATGAAAACTCGTCCAATGATCATTTGTTTCATCGAAAACATACCGGCGTTGATTCTCAATCCTGCTCTGACAATGGTAGTTTGAACAGTTTCGCCCGAAGGAAAAGTACCACTGCCAACTGCTTGATTAAAGCTCTCACCATTTCTGGCGTTTACACCAATTCTTACGCGATACGTTAGAGAAATTCTTTCGCCGCTCGCCAATGTGCCTATCCGAAAATGCAAAACCCTTCCATTCTGCAAGGGAACTATTGATTCGGCAGTACCGCCACGCAAAACTTCTGCTGAATTTTCCGCAAAGTTAAAAGAATCGGGCAAGGAATCATTAACTACCACATCAAGCAGTGGAGCGACGCTCGCGTTATGCAATTCAACTCTGTAATTTACTACATCTCCGATTTCTGCTTGAATTCGATCTACTGTTTTGGTCAATTCCAACGTTGAACTTTCAAACATTGGAATGTTAAATGCCACGTCTGCGATACTTTGAATATCAACGTCGTTTTGCACCAGATCAAATCCACCGGCAGTTGCCAAAGGCAAGCCGTCCAGAGCGTGAACGGTCATTCTGAACAGTCCATTTCCGTTGGGTTCTAAAGAAATTTGGATAAGCCGCGAACGGAAATTTTCCGCCGTTACCATCACGTAATAAACAGCCGGCTGAGCTGCACTTCCCAATTGATCGGGACGTAGAGCGAAACTGTATCGCCCTTGAACAGTAGTTAGATATGGATTTGTATTGGCAAGATTTGGTTCGAAACCGAGATTTGCCGGAATTTGCAGAGGAGTTTCAACATTGGGATCTGTCGAAATAACAACCTTCGCTCCCGAAATCGGCGAGCCCGATCCGCCGCGTGCCGCGTAAACTATTCCAAATGGATCAATTACCGTGATAGCTTGTGTTGTTTCTACAGCCGCTGCATTGCTTCCGGCGATTCTTGCAGTATTGATAATTCCCTGTCCGGAAATATTATTGTTATTAATCAGAGCTTGAAAATTGATGGTAATGATTTCTCCGGAAGCGATCGGATTCGCAAATTTTACCAATAAGCGATTTCCAACAACACTTCCTTCATCGGTATCATCCGGATCAGAAACACTTGCGTTATTAACCCTCAAAGTATTGGCGATGTAGGTTAATTGAATCGGCAAATCATCAGTTAAAATAACGTTTTTAGCGGCAACATCGCCACTATTTTTGAAGGTAATTTGATAATCCAAGGGCTCATTTTTTGACGAAACGTATGTCGAAGTATTCTCAACTGTTTTGAGCGGAACGAGTGTCGGATTATTTGGATCGGTTAATATTGCGTTTTTGCCGGTTGAATCAATTATAGTTCCGCTGTCGGTGGCGATTCCATTGGCAGAATCCGCAAGATTCGAACGTGCCGTGATTGAAGAAGTTAAAAGATCATTGAGCGAGATATTATTGGTATTTATTTCTACTAAGATATTGATACATTCGCCGGGTTGGATAGTTGGACTTTGGGTATTATTTAGATTGATCGCAACGTCGTTTGCAGTAATTACTTCATCGTTATCAATGTCGTAGTAAAGAGCCGCAATCTGCGATGGAGCATTAACGCTCGCTTGAGTAATCGTGTATGTATCTGCCGAATTACTCGTATTACAAACTTGGTATTTTCTAACTATAATTTCATTTGCCGCAATTACTTCGGTAGGATTTTCGTTGTCAGGCGTAACATTCAGTGCGGAAATTGCTTTTACAGTTAGCCGAACCAATGGCGAAACAGCTCTTAATAATTCACCTTCCTTATTTTTGTAAATCCCTTCTGCGGAATTAGTAATCTCTGTTCCGGCAATCGTCTTGCCTTGCCCAAAGATTGCGATATTGCCGCAAAAAATTGTTAGCAATAAAAGTAGCAATATTGAGTTATTTCGATAGCGAGTCTGTTTCATTATAGTCACTTGGGGCAGTTAAAAAAGGGGCAGGACAAAGAGTCTAAAATCTAAGGTCTTGATTATTGAAACAATGCAGGCAAATTTTATCTGCCCGCATTGTTTCAAAAACATCAAGGATTAGTTGATTACTTAATGGTACGTTTGAAGACAAGTCTTCCAACATATTGCGGAGCCACGCTGGCAACCGTGTCTGTAACTCGGCTCGCATCCAAAACGTAAGCATTGATTAAACCGGTTCCCGCAGTCGTTCCTGCGGCTCCAACGTAGTCAAATTCGCTCGAAGCAACCCGATCAGTAGTAGCTAACCAGTTGTTTGGAGCAGCATCGCCATCTTCAGTAATTACCAAATTGCTGGCTGTTAACCCAAGGCTTCCGCTCGCCGTTGAGGCTTCGGAAAGATTGGTGTATCTAATGGTGTAAGTGATTACGGCTCCGGGAACAGCATCAGTTGCACCGCCAACTCCGGTACTATTTGTGACGACAAATGATTTATCTAATCTGATAAATCCTGTGTAGAGACGATCGATAGTGTCGTTGGTTTTGGTTGGGTCAATCGTGGAAGTAGCACGGATTACAGTATCGTAAGCAGTTAAAACATCTTCTCCTGCTGGAGCAGTTACTCTAACTTGATAAGTTGCTGTGCTTCCGAATGCAACATCAATTGTTGTGCTTCCGCCACCGCTAACTGTTGTCCAGCTCGTTCCGCTATCAGTAGAAATTTCAATTGTAAATCCGGCTGGAACTGTCGGAGCAGTTAAGGTATATGTGTCGTCAGCATTTCCTGTATTTTCTACGGTATTTGTAAAAATAGTAGTTCCCGCAGCAGTTGTTACACCGCCCGGAGCTACATTAATACCCGTATTTACAGATTGATTGGTGAAATCATCGTTTACGCTGCTTGGTCCGCTAGCTTGCGGTGAACCATTTGGTCCATTGAAGATTCCGCCCGTTTGAGCCAAAGTGGTTGGTAATTGGAAACCTTGATTTACTGTTGCACTTCCACCGCTTAAAGGCTCGTCAAAGTTTGCGTTTCCGTCACCTTTTGCCGGAATTGCATCACCCGATTGATCGGTTAATGTTGTTCCTATTGAATTGCTGCCAAATACTTCAACGATTTCATAAATTGGCAAAGTCGCATTCGTAGTTGTGATTGAAACGTCAAAAGTTACAGCCGTTGCACAAGCTCCCGCTGCGATTGAAGCACCTACCGGAATTCTCACACGTGTAACGTTTGCAAGAGTTGCCGGAGGAGTTGCTGACCATGTAGCTGAAAGCGGACCTGTCGTTAAAGGACTCGTCGTGTATTCAGTTCCAGATGGCATTGTCGTATCGTTAAATGCGGTCCCTACTGGAATTGGAGCATAAACAAATACTTGTGTATCAGGCGAAATCGGCAGCAAATCTCTTGCACCAACATTACAAACTTCCGCACTGTAAGTGATTGTAGAACCTAGAGCAACAGGTCCTGAAGGAGCTGTTAGGTTGATCTGCGGTGAAGCATCCTGTGAAACTTCAGCACTAATATCGCCTCGTGCTTCACGCGAACCATTAACCGCCCCGGTTGAAACCGTGCTGACGTTATGTGCGGTAGCATCGGTTGCGACGTTGTCGAAATTAGTTCCTGTGGTTGTATCACCTAAGAAAACTTGGACAACATCGCCTGCAGTAGCAGTCGCATTAACTGTATATGTAATAACTACAGAAGCTGTTGCATTTTGAGCCAATGTTTGTAAAACATCCGCAGTATTGGTGAAAATATCGACACCATTAACTGTCGCTGATGTAACTGTTCCAGGTCCCGTAACGGTGAAACTTTGCCCATTAGCCAAGAACCTTACTTGGTCTGAGAAGTTACCAACATTGGTAACCGTAAATGTTTTTGTAACTGATGTTTGTCCTGGAACAACGGTTGGATCGTCTTGTCCGTCAGGAGTAATTGTCAAACCGGCAACTTTTGCTACTGTTACAGTTACTTCATTTGAAACTGCACTGTAGTTATTCGAACCATCCGAATAGGTTGCACTAGCGACGTTTTTGATATCTGTATTCGCAGCCGTTTGCGAAAATCCTTGCACCGAAAAGGCAAAGACTAATGCCGCTGTGGCAAGCGAGTAGAGAGCTTTTACGCTCCAATTTGAAAGTCTTTTCTTCATATTCAATCCTTGATGAATTTCCTCAAATGCGAGTTTGAGGCATAAAAAGCAACGACACTTTACTGAAAAGCAAAATGCGTTTGCGAGCTAAATTGTTTTATTTGAATGTTTTACGGAGTTTATTTCACGCGAACGTCGTAAAAAGCGTTTCGCTTTTCGCCTTGATTAAGCGATGTGCTCCACTCAAAGCGAACTTGTGAATACAGACTGAGAGGTGCTGGAACCAATTTTACTGTTCCATCGGCTTGTTTCTCTTCAATCATCGGTTGAGCAGAAAAGCTCTTTCCACCATCAATGCTGTATCTGATTGCAGGATTACCATCTGCTTTGGCAGAATCCGCCACGAAAACTGTTCCGGCTGGAATTTTGCCAATAGCCTTGTAATCATTAGCACCTTCATTGCCTTTATTTTCCGAAGTAATCGTCCAGTGCAAAACTTCGCCTGGTGTAACGCTACCTGCCTTATCAAGACCTAGCACTTCCTTATCACGCTCAACAGTTCCAGCCAACAAAATACTGACTTGCGGACGTGATTTAGTAGAAAATGCAGAACTATTGCCGGCAAATCCAATAGCACTACCAATAAAAAGCAGTCCCAAAAGCGAGCCAAGCACAAAACGATTTGTTTTGTTAATTTCTCTTTTCATTATTTTCTTCCTTTCCTTAATTAATCTGCGAATTTTGACTAAAGCAAAATCACTTTTACAAAAAAAACCCAAAAGCCTATCAATTGATAGACTCGGGGCATACTTAATCACTTAACAATTTTTGTGCCGTAGTTTTTAGCGATGAAGGCTATCGAAAGGAAGCGGTCTAAAATGCTCAAAATACTGAGAGTTACGCAAGATTATGGGTTTTTAGGAAATTCAGGGCGATTAGATATTTATTTTACTGGCGGATATTGCATTATAATTTACCAAAAATTGTCGCTTTTACTGTGACAATTTTTGGTAATTTTTGTTTAATCCTGAGGTAATTTCAACAATTTAAAACGAAAAAAATGCCTCCGACAATTACCGAAGGCATTCTTCTTGATAAACGAATTAATCGTTCAAAAATTTAGTAGCGACCACCGCCACCGCCGTAACCACCACGTCCGCCGCCGCCGCCACGGTTTCCACCGCCGCCGCCGCTTCCGCGATCTTCACGAGGCTTTGCTTCATTAACAGTCAACTCACGACCGTCAATTTCTTTGCCGTTAAGCGTTGCGATTGCAGTTTGTGCTGCTTCTTTTGTTGACATTTCAACGAATCCAAATCCGCGTGAACGTCCTGTTTCACGATCTTCGATGATGTTTGTCGATTCTACTGTTCCAACTTCGCCAAAGATTTTTTCCAAATCTTCAGTTGATGTATTGAAGGAAAGATTTCCTACATATAATTTCATTGACATAATAATTTACCTTTTCCCAAATTTTGGGAATTTCAAAAGAAGCGTCGAATCGGATTTCTCTTTAGGATTTTTTATGCCTGCGGATGAATGGGCTTCGGATACTTGATTTCTCAAGAGCTACTTCTATAACTATAAACGAACCTGCTCTCGAACTATCCAAAAAACGTTTTGACGAGTGAATCATTTCTGATTCGGAGAAGGATTAACTTAATTAGTGTCTGCTATTTATCTGCAAATAGCAAGGCGTTTTTAATCTTTTGCCAATAACCATATCTAATAACCCTATACATCTGTCTTATTTTCAATGCTTTAGCAAGGCTTTACTCAATCGGTAAAATCCGCAAAATTCTATCATCCGTTTTATCAGCATTGCCGCGACCATCGCGATTTGAAGTGGAAAAATAGATCGAACCATCAGGAGCAACCGCAACTTCGCGTATCCTTCCATACTGTTTTTCGACCAATTTATCGCGTGAAACGATCTTTTTGCCGTCAATTACAAGCCGAATAATCATTTCGCCTTTCAACGCTCCGATGAAATAATTATTTTTGAATTCGGGAAACAAATTTCCGCGATAAAACGTTCCGCTTCCGGGTGCAATCGCAGGCGAAAATTCAATGATCGGCGTTTCCATTCCGGCTTTTGTCATACTATGGCTGATCTTGTCCCAGCCATAGTTTTTGCCCTTTTCTACAATATTTGCCTCATCGCCGCCCGTGCGTTTCTTGAAAAGCGAAACGCCGTCAATCAGCGAAGGTCCGTGTTCAGTCTGAAACATCAAACCTGTTTCGGGATGAAAATCCATTCCCTGTGCATTGCGATGTCCGTAAGTCCAAATCTCGGGTCTCGCACCTGTTTGTTTAACGAACGGATTATCATCGGGAATTGTGCCGTCGTCGTTCAAACGCAGCGTTTTACCATTTATCGAATCAAGATCTTGCGAACGCGACTGCTTGCCCGCATCGCCCGTGGTGACGTAAAGTTTGGCATCAGGACCGAATTTCAGACGAGTTCCCGCGTGACGACTGGCAGCAGGAATTGCATCAATAATATTCTTCGGTTCAACCAAAGTTTCGCCCGTTTCGCGATAGCGGATAACTTTTACGGTTTGATCTTTCTCGGCATTTTGATAAGCGTAAGCTAAGTAAACAAACCGATTCTCGGCAAAGTTCGGATGCAAAACCATTCCCATCAAACCGCTCTCGCCGGTCGGTTCAACATCAGGGACGGCATAAAAAGGTTTCTCACGAAGTTTGCCGTTTTCGATCAGACGAACTCTGCCCGGACGCTCGGTAAAAAATATGCGTCCATCAGGTGCAAAAACAATTGTCCACACAACCTCAACATTTGTAACGACCGTTTCCACACGAAATTTCGGCACACTTTTCGATTCAGGAACAACCGGAAAATCAATCTCTCCATCCGCTTCGGAGTTTACATCATTTTCCGCCGCCGCCGAGCATCCGCTCAACGCCAAACACAAAGACGTAACCAAAATCATCTTTGCCAAAGAATTCTTAAACATCTATTCCAAACCCCTTTTTCAAAAGTATTTTTATTGTAACTCAGATGCGAAAGCGTTCGAAAAGTATGCCGACGGAATGAACTTTGAGGGGTAAATCTCCATTTGAAGTCTTCTCGATTGCGTGAGCGATTAAATGATTTTGATACTCTAACCTCCGTTTGAAGTTTTCTTGATCTCGTCAGTGATTCAATTAATTCCGAAAATGGAAATTCTGTTTGAAGTTTCGTTGATCGCGTTAGCGATTCAATGAATTTAGCCGTGGGTTTCAACCCACGGACAGCCTAATTAGAGATTTCTGTCGCGTCGCGACAACTGAGGCAACTGAGATTTCTGCTTACAAACAAAACTTTCAATTGTCGCTACGCGACACGGAATCACGTTTATTTTCCGTGGGTTGAAACCCACGGCTAAATTCCAATTGTCGCAATGCGACATTAAGGCAAATGCAGAAACACGCATGTAAGTAGGTGTGTTTCTTTGTTTGATTTATGATAATATTGTCATTTAAGGAAGAGTTTTATGGAAGTTACAATCAGTTTGCCAGACAGTATTTTTGCTAATTTATCGAACGTTGCGAGCAAATCGCATCGCAGTGTTGATGAAATTATCGCCGAAAAAATCGAACGTGAATTTTCGATTGACGCCGAAGATTTAGCAAACCAAATTGCTTTTTGTTCCGATAAAGAAATCCTCGAACTTTCTAAAATTCAAATGCCGCCAAAGCAAGATTCTCGCCTGAGCAATTTGCTGAGCAAACAAAATGAAGCAAATTTAACGGCAAACGAACAAAAGGAACTTTGGAAATTGATGGAAGTTTCACGACTCACAACTCTCAAAAAGGCTTTCGCACTCCGCGAAATTTCCCGACGCGGTTTGAATGGCAAAGATTAATAAAGAATTAGACGATAGAATTCGTTTTCAAGCGAAGAATCGCTGCGGTTATTGCATTAATCCGCAAGAATTAATGCCTTACAAACTGGAAATCGAGCATATTATCCCGAAAGCTTCCCGCGGTGAAACTCTCGAAGAAAATCTTTGGCTTGCCTGCCGTGAATGTAATTCTCACAAAGCCGCGAAAATAAAAGCGTTGGATTTTCTCACAGGAAAAACCGTCAAACTCTTTAACCCACGCAAACAGGTTTGGAGCGAACACTTTGAATTTAATCAAACCAACACAGAAATAATCGGCAAAACTCCGTGCGGACGTGCGACTGTGGAAAGTCTGCAAATGAATAATTTTTATCAAACAACTGCTCGGAATGCCTGGACTGAAACGAACAGATTTCCGCCGAAAGATATTTAAATTACTGCGATACCAGAGTTTGTAGAAACCCACACATTGGTAAGCTTGTTCTAATAAACCTTCTTATGAACACCATAAATCCCGAAGCGACCGAATCCAAGACGCGAATCGTGTTGTATTTTTTGATTGCTTATGCCATTTCGTGGGCGTGCTTCATTCCAGTTGCACTTGAATCGCAAAAGACAATTACACTTCCCTTTTCGCCGCAGATTTCATTGGTGATTGGTGTTTTCGGACCATTCATTTCTGCCTTTTTTCTTACATGGAAACGAAGCGGACGGTTGGGAATGTGGCAATTTTTAAAACGCGGATTTGATTGGCGGTTTCCTTTCTATATCTATTGTTTCATTGCGTTTGTCCCGATTTGTATTTCGACTATTTCGTATTTAATTGTCGGCGGAAATAATCCAAGTTTAGACATTTTGACGATTGCAGCTACCTTCGTTCTCTTCTTTTTTCTTGGCGGCTCATTCGGTGAAGAATTCGGCTGGCGTGGCTTTGCGTTGCCAGCATTATTAAAAGAACAAAAGCCTCTGGTGGCGAGTTTAATAATCGGAATTTTGTGGGCAATGTGGCATTTACCGCTCTTCTGGATGGTTGGAACAAGTCAATATCATACGCCGATTTGGCTTTTTACGATTTCCGTAACAGCCGGAGCGGTTCAACTTACATGGATTTACATCCGCACAAAAGGCAATATTTTCGCGTGCCTGTTGTTCCACACTTTTACAAATATTACTGTCGAAATATTTCCGATCGAAGCTATTGGCGGTATTGACTCAAGAGTATATTACGAAACTGCTTTTGGAGTTCTGGTAGCAATAATTTTGATTATTTTCGACCGTAAACTTCGCTAAAACCATTTCCCCTTCACATCCTTCAAAACAACCTGTGCCGTATTATGTCCGCTTGCCCCGAAGACTCCGCCGCCGGGATGAGTTGACGCACCTGTCAGATACAGGTTTTTGATTGGTGTTTTATACGCGGACATTTCGGGCAGCGGGCGGAACATAAACATTTGGTCAAAATCCATTTCCACGTGCATGACGTTTCCGCGGAGCAAGCCGATGCGTTGTTCGATGTCGAGCGGCGATTGGATAAAGCGGTCGATTATCGAATTTTTGACGTTTGGTGCGTAAGAATTTACCACATCAATCAGCTTGTCGGCTTCGCGGTTTTCGATGTCTTGCCAGTTTTCTCCGTTCGACAATTCATACGGATAATATTGCCCCCAAATGAACAAAGTGTGCTTGCCTTCGGGTGCGAGAGTCGGGTCAACGGACGAAAATGTCATCGCCAACGCTCCCGGATTTTTGGACGGAATACCGTTCAGATAATCGCCGTAAGATTTGTCGAGATAATCCAAAGTCGGACACATCAACTGCAAACCGTGATGGCAGTCCGACGATTTTCCGCCGTTCGGTGCAGACAAATAATCGGGCAATTCGGAAACGGCACATCGCACAATCATCCCAAATCCATTGCCGATTCTGACGTTTTCGATTCTATCCGCCAAGCCATCGGGCAAGTTTTCTTTGCCGATAAGTTTCAAAAAAGTGGTGTGAACGTGTGCGTTTGAAACGATGCGTTTGGTCTCGATTCGCTCGCCGTTTGTCAGCAAAATTCCGCCCGTTTCGCCGTTGTTGACTTCGATTTTTTCAACTTCAGCATTGAGCATAACCGTTCCGCCGTGATGTTCAAGACATCTCGCCATTGCTTGAGTAAGTTCGCCCGAACCACCACGCGGACGCTTCACGCCGCTTTTGTGAATCATCGAATGCCAGCCTAAAAAATCGCCCGTTGCCATTGCCGACGGCGGCGGACCTGATTGAGCCGCGAGCCACGCCATTGCTGCCCGCAAGCCTTCGTGTTTGAAAGTTTCTTTGACGAGCGAGCCGTAAGAAGTCATCAATTTGCGAACCATATCGGCTGGATTTTTCGATTTTGTGCCAAAAACCATGTGCCGTCCGAGGTTCATCATCGTCGGCGGTTTGAGGAACGCTTTGAAAACTCCTTCGTTCAAATCTTCCCATTCGGTGACGAATTTTTTGTATCTTTCCGCATCTTCGGGCGAGATTTTGGCGATTGATTCGCAGGTTTTATCGACGTCTTTCCAAAAATAAATCGCACCTTCGCCGTTCGGCAACGGAGCAAATGCAAACGGATCGCAATCAATGTAATGCAAACCAAACTTTTCAAGCTCTAAATCCTGAATCACGGGCGTGAGGTGAATCATAATATGTGCGGACGATCCAACATCAATCTTGTAACCGTCAATCAAATCATCTTGAGTGCAAACCGCACCGCCGACAATGTGCCGACGCTCCAAAACAATCACTTTCAAGCCCGATTTTGCCAGATAACACGCACAAGTTAAGCCATTATGCCCGCCGCCGATAACGGCTACATCATAAGAATTTGTCATAGATATATCTTGACGGTCTGACGTAAAAACTTCAAGACTTTGAAACAAAAATCTGAACGAATTGAGATTTCTTGGAACAGAGAGATGTCAGAATATTTTGATATTTTCTTATCCGATTTCTAAGCTTTTGTATGTGAATTATCGCAAAAAGGCGGCGATTTTGTGAGTTTGCATTGGCACAATTTGGCTTTGCCTTCTCGTTTTGCCGTGCAAAGCATCGGCTTAAACTTTGTTCCGTGATGCGAAGCGTCGCAGAATGGTTGATTTTTGCTTCGTCCACAACGGCACCACAGGTATTTTTCATCTTCATTAAATTCGCAAACTGCCGGTTCTAAGGTGGTCGTAATTTCCTTTTTGAAACCGCGTGAAATCTCGCTTTTAATGTTATTTGAAGCGGTGAGCGGATAAAAATAACTCGCCGTCCAGGCTTCATTCGGATTGTTGACCAAACCGAGTTCGGTCGGGATTTGACGAGTAAACTTCGCAGTCCCGAATAGCTGATCCCAGATCGAAAACATATTTCCGTAATTTCCGTTTGGATCACTGATGCCGTCGATCATCGATTTTCCGTGGTGTGCGTAGTGGAAAGCGGGCGTGATAAAAATATGCTCGAGAAGATACGTTAAAGGATTTAGATACTTACGTTTGTAAAAGAATTCGTCCCAGCGGACAGTGCTGTGCGAACCGATAATAATGATCTGTTTCGCGATAAGCCCGATCGCCACCGCTTTCATTCCGCCCGCAAAAACACACAAACCGACCCACCAAATATTCGGCATCATCAAATAATAAAGTCCCGCATTTCGATACGAAACAAAAAAGCCCATTTCCTCGGCTTGGTGATGCGGACGATGCAGCTTCCACAAAAAATCGTATTCATGCCCGAAGCGGTGATACCAATATTGCAACACATCATCTACCAACAAATAAACAATCAAACCGATCCATAAATTCACGGATGCAACCGAATTCCTGACATTTGGAATCAACGAATCACCAAGCCAAAAAGCCGCAAAAATAATCAGCGGTTTATAAACAAACGACAACGCCAAAAATCCGCCCGCTTCCTGGACCCAATCACTAGCTGATCGTTTTGTGGACGACAGAAAACCTGCAATCGTTTCCAACACGCTGAAAAACAGAATAATGGCGATGACAATGTAACCATCGAAGTTAGCGATGCCGAATAGTGGTTCGTTCATAAATTTTTGATTGATTTTACCCGAGATAATCTAACACGTTTCGACCGAATTATTGAAAGCAAACAATTGATGAATCAGCCGGAAGGGTATATTGTTTTAGTAACAACAAACAACTTATATGGAAACGATTCTAATCAAAAACGGACGCGTTTTTTCCGGCTCCGACGAACCTTCAAAGATCGCTGACGTTTTAATACAAGACGGAAAGGTCGCTCAAATTTCTCAAAGTCCAATTGAATGCGAAGGAGCACGGATAGTAGATGCTGCCGATAAATGGGTGATGCCCGGTTTTATTGATAATCACACGCATTACGATGGTGAATTGCTCGTTGCACCATCCTTGAGCGAATCGGTTCGCCACGGCGTTACGACTGTGATTCTCGGCGGTTGTTCGCTGTCGTTTGTTTATGGAAATGTGGAAGATTGCTGCGATATGTTTACCCGCGTAGAGGCTTTTCCGCGTGAGATTTTGTATCCGATTTTGAAGGACGAAAAAACGTGGTCGAATCCCAAGGAATGGCTTGCACATATTAACAGTCTCAACGTAGGACCAAATATCGCTTCATTTATCGGGCATTCCGACATTCGTGCGAAGGTGATGGGAATTGACCGCAGCCTGAGCGAGACTGAAAAGCCGACCGCCGACGAAGTCAAACAGATGAAACGAATGCTCGAAGAAGCACTCGACGCGGGTTTTCTCGGAATCTCGATGCAGCATAATCCCTGGGACAAAATGGACGGTCGTCATTGGTCGAAATTGCTTCCCGCCGCGTATGCAAAAGGTGCCGAACGCCGTGCTCTGACCGATATCGTCCGCCGACGCGATGCACATCTCCAAGGAGTTCCGAATCTCGTAAATCGCATCGCCGCCTTTTGGTATATGATGCAAAGTTCGTCGTTCTTTTGGCGAAAGAAACTGAAAACTTCGATGGTTGCGATGATGGATTTGAAAGGCGATCCTTATATCCGCGATGTTTTGAGCGGACTCGCTTCGTTTTTCAATAAGATTTGCCGTGCGGATTTTCGTATGCAGGCGTTTCCCGTTCCGTTTATGGTTTACGCGAAAGGTATGGATCTCGTTATTTTTGAAGAATTTCCGACCGGTGCACTCGCCCGCCATCTGGCAAACGATCTGCAGAAACGCAACGAAACTCTGCTCGATCCCGAATACCGCAAAAAGTTCAAAAAACACTACAAAAGCAAACTCGCTCCAAAAGTCTGGCAGAAAGATTTCGGCGACGCTTTCGTGATGGATGCACCGGACAAAACCTGGATCGGGAAATCATTCGGCGAAATTGCCAAGGAGCGAAATCAGCATCCGGTGGACGCATTTTTGGATATTGTGGTGGATATGGACGAGAAAGTTTCGTGGAAAACAACCATCGGCAACCACGATCCGAACCGCTACAAACGCCTTTACAACGACCAAAACGGAATCTTCGGTTTTGCCGATTCGGGTGCTCATATCAACAATATGGCATTCTACAATTTCCCGCTCCGTGTCTTGAAATACGTCAAAGATTCCCACGAAAAAGGCGATCCGCTGATGTCTTACGAGAAAGCCGTCTGGCGGCTGACCAAAGAAAATGCCGACTTTTTCAATCTCGACGCCGGAACAATCGAACCCGGAAAACGTGCCGACATCACCGTAATCAATCCCGAAAAACTAACCGACAGCGTTCACGAATACCACACCGCCGAATTCCTGCAAGGCTTAGACAGATTAGTAAACCGCAACGACGACGCGGTTGAATTAGTATTGATCAACGGAAAAACCGCGTCGGAATCGGGGAGTTTTGCGGAGAATTTTGGGAATGAGAGATTTGGGGAATTTTTGAAAGGGGAACATTTGTATTAAAGTTCAGAGTCCACGCCTCAGGGTGTTAATTTCGTCAAAAAACAAAGCCAATTAATACGCGAACATTAAAAGCCAACTTCTTTCCTAATCCCCATCGAAACGGCATCGATCGCTGAAACCTGTATGCCGTTGCTCTGCAACACAGAATCTTTGGGGATCGAATTGGCTACAAACATTTCGTTCCGAATGAAACTGGGAATCGTATCGCGGATTACTTTAGGCTCATTGCAGTCGCGTTTCTGCCTTGATGATTCAAAACACAATTTTCCGCTAATCCTTCCAGCCCCAGGGAGCTTTCGGGATGGCGATTTCCTTTTTGAGATCAAATTTGATGCTGAAAAATCTATCGCTGCCCATGCGGCGGAGATTGTATGAAAAAGAATCGCCTTTCAGCAGATCGATCCACCAAACGTTGCCCGCGGCGGCGGCGATCACGTTTACCGTTTCCTCATCAGCGGGGAAAACTTGCCGAGTTTCCGTACCCGAATTCGAGGTTAATCCGCCATACATTGTTACTTTATCCGGTTTGCCGTCTTCGTGGCGGTGATCATGCTTGAGGAGAATTCTGCCGTTTTTCTGCCGCGTAAAAACCCATGTTCGTGATCTATCTTCGCCTACAAAAAACGGAATTCGTATCCGATTTTTCTCACATGAGCGAACGTGCATCACCAATTCCTTGCCCTTAAAAGTAGTATCGTCTGCCGGAGCGGCGGCAACTCTTCCGCCAAACGCTTTCCCGCAAAGAGTTTGCAGAGAATTCCAAAACGCAATATCGCCGCGAACCATTTTCTGTGCCGAAACGGGCAAACTATTTACGCAAATAAACAAAATCGCCAAAGCAATAAACAATTCTTTTCTCATAATTCGGTATTTTACCTTTTATTTAATGGCTTTGGAAAAGAGACATCTTGGTTCGCGTTTTGCGATTTACGATAAAAAATATAGTTTAGATAAATGAGTTACGAAACTTATCCGGTAAGCGGCGAACTACAAGCCTTTGTAAAATGCTATTGGACGCTTGAGCTGCCCGAAGAAATCACGCCCGAACGGCAGAGAATTGTGCCGGATGGTTGTATGGAAATGATCTTCGAATTCGGCGATGAATACAAACAATATCGCCGCGACGGCAGCTTTTTTATCCAACCGAAATGTATGGTTTTCGGACAAATAACCGAACCGCTGGAGATCGAAGCAACCGGCGAAACGGGAATTTTTGCCGTCCGTTTTCATCCCGAAGGATTTATTCCGTTCGCTACGATTCCGATTGTCGAAATGGAGAATCGACCCGTCCCATTGTTTGAATTATTTGGAGACGACGGGCTGCGGCTTGAAACAGAGATATTATCGGCTGCAACAACTGAAGAACGGATCAGAATCGTTGAAAGATTTTTGCTCGAACGGCTGATTTCTGCGGCATCTATCGACAAGATCGCGAAGGAATGCAGCGGACTGATGCTTGAATTAAACGGGCAATTATCCGTAAACGAACTCTCTGACCAATTGAATGTAAACCGTCGCCAACTAGAGCGAAAATTCACCTCTGCAATCGGACTCAGCCCAAAACAGCTTTCCAAAATCATCCGCTTGCAAGCCACCCTCAAGATGATCGCAAATGGTCAATTTACAAGCCTAACGGCGATCGCGTATGAAGGAAATTATTACGATCAGGCTCATTTTATCAAAGATTTCAAGGAGTTTACGGGCGTGAGTCCGAAGCAGTTTTATGCGGGTAATCTGAAGATGTCGAAGTTGTTTTTGGATGCGGAGTAGGAGAATAATTTTGCAGAAACACGCGCGAAGTAAGGGCGTTTTCGCTCGATTAGAAGAACGCCCTTACTTCGGCAGGCTTCTGCATTTCGAAAGTGTGTCTCTCTTTTGCAGAAACACGCACGAAGTAAGTGTGTTTCGCTCGCTTAGAAGAACGCCCTTACTCCGTGCAGGCTTCTGCATTTCCAAAGAGTGTCTTTCGACTGCGGAAACACGCACGAAGTAAGTGTGTTTTTCGCTCGCTTAGAAGAACGCCCTCACTCCGTGCGGGCTTCCGCATTTTGACTTGTCGCATTTTTACAATTTTAGAAATTTGCCTGATGTAATCTCTCATCAGTTAGAAAATAAAAAAAATAGGGAGAGAAATGATATGCAAAATATGATTAATTGGTTCGAGATTCCGGCGGGCGATTTCGCGAGAGCGATTGGATTTTACAAAGGAATTCTTGGCGTGGAAATTGAGGAAATGGATATGTTTGGCACAAAAATGGGAATGTTGCCTTCAAACGGCGAGAATGTTTCCGGGGCAATTGTCTGCGGCGAAGATTACAAACCTTCAAGTGACGGCGTAACGGTTTACCTAAACGGCGGCGAAAACCTCCAGGTTGTTTTAGACAAGGTTGAGCCAAACGGCGGCAGCGTGATCGTCCCCAAAACTCAGATCAGCGAAGAAATGGGATATTTTGCGATGTTTATTGATACAGAAGGAAATAAGGTAGCACTTCATTCGATGAACTAGTTCAGCTTTGAATAACAGTGAAAATCTCAAAATCAATAGGCAGAAACGTGGAAGTTAAGGGGCGTGCTTTAACTCAATAGTTACACACGCTTCCTAACGCTCGCGTTTCTGTCTTGCGAGCTCCAGCGAGAGTCTTATTTCAACTATCAACTAGTTTTAATTCTTTCAACAATTCCCGAATTCTGATTGATTCATCTCTCGAAAGAAATTGCTCTAAAGTTGCCAATCGTGAAACTAAAATCGAATTTTGTGGCATTTCTTTGACGAGCAAAACTCGTTCGATAAAAATCTCTATTTCAATTAATCCACGCACGAAAAGCTCTTTCAAAAATAGAAAATCCTTCTCACGTCCGGCAATTAATTTACTTACTGCGATGTCGTGAATTTCGGCTACGAATGCAATCGTTTCGGCATTTTCGTCTTTGAAAGTTTGTAATCTTTCCTGCCAATTAGTCGGCAAAATTACGGTTGCCAAGCCTAAAGCATCGGCATAAAAACCTTTTTCGAGTTGGAAATTACTAAAAACTCCAAGTTTCTTGTTTATCTCAACCCGGGTATCGCTTTTTCCGCTGATGAAAATGAAATCGCATTCGATAGATTGCTGAATAATTTCGGGTGGAAAATTTGTGACCAAATGAACCGCTTGTGAGCCGACGATAATCGGCAGTTCATCGAACGTAATTGTTTTGATTTGTCGAACTAATTCAAACAGGTCTGCTTTCCGCACATTCGCTCCAAATCTTGTCGCGTTCCGCTTCACTTAAAACGCCAACAAATGGTGAAGATGAACGAAGTCTTTGTCCTTCGTCTGTATCTTGAGTAATGAGTTTGATAATTTCTTCGGGAGTTTTCGTTTCCAGAATTCCCTGCCATTCAAGCAAGGCAAAATTTTCATTTTTCAACCATCTTTTGAGATTTTGTCTAGCAATTTGCAAAACTTCATTCGGATTCAAACGCAGTTTTTCCGCCACACTCACATGAAGCATTAGGCTAAATAAATCAACAAAATTATTTTGATTACTTACCATAACGAAGCAATTTTAACATAAAAATTTACAACCTAAACAAACATTTTCCCCGGATTCAAAATACCGTTCGGATCAAAAACTCTCTTAATCGCTTTCATAATTTCGGTGGTCGGTTTGTCAATTGCGTAGTCCATGTATGGTGCTTTGACATAACCGATTCCGTGTTCGCCGCTGATCGTTCCGCCGAGATCGACTGCGAGTTTGAAGGTTTCTTTTACGCATTCTCTCGCACGCGTGATTTCGTCCGGGTTATCGCGGTTAATCACGAAATTGACGTGAATATTTCCGTCGCCGGCGTGTCCGAAATTAGCGACGAATGTGTTGTGCTTCTTACCGATTTCCTCAATTCTGGCAACGAGTTCGGGAACTTTCGATCGCGGGACAACTACATCCTCGTTGATCTTTAGATTTCCGAATTTCATCAAACTCGGACTAATCGCCCGACGGACGTCCCAAAGTTTGTCTTCTTCCTCTTTTGATTTCGCCCGAATAACATCAAAACCGCCATTTTCGCCTAAAATCCGCTCGATTATTTCCGCGTTTTTCGCAACTTCTTCGCGTGAACCATCCACCGCGACCAGCAAAATTGCCGCCGCATCTTTTGGCAAACCAAAAGCAAAATTCTGTTCGATCGCCTCAATACAATATTTATCGATCACTTCCATCGCCATTGGCAAAATGCGTTCGGGCGTGAATTTTGTCAAGACTTTACACGCCGCTTCCATTGATTTGAAAGATGCCCGAACGGTCGAAGTTGCTTCGGTCATTGGCAACAGTTTGAGCGTGGCTTCGGTGATGATTCCGAGCATTCCTTCTGAACCGACGATCAGCGAAGTCAGATTAAATCCGACCACGTTTTTTTCAACTTTTCCGCCAATTTGTAAAACTTCGCCCGTTGCCGTAACAACTTCTAAACCAAGCACATAACGCCCTGTAATGCCATATTTCGGAGTCCGCATTCCGCCCGCATTTTCGGCAATATTTCCGCCGATAAACGAATCTTTGTAGCTGGCAGGATCAGGTGGGAAAAATACGCCGTGTTTTTCTACTGCTTGCTGCAATTCCCAAGTCGTAATTCCTGGCTGGCAAATAACGTATAAATCGTCGGCGTTTATTTCGAGAATTTTGTTCATCCGATCAGTTCCAATCACGATTCCGCCATCAACCGGAACCGCTCCGCCCGTGTAGCCTACGCCACCGCCGCGAGCAGTAACCGGAAAAATTTCAGCGTTCGCAAGCTTCAAAATCGCCGACATTTGCTCTGTATTTTCAGGAAACACAACCGCTTCCGGCGGAAACTTTTCTTTCACAGCGTCAGCACCGTAAGGCTCAACCTTCTCAGGCTCGACCAAAACATTTTCCGCCCCAACAATCTGGCGTAATTTCTCAATAACTTCTGGTTTTGAAGCATTTGTGGTCATGCGACCTTTTGAATTGAAATGGATTGATGAATACATAGAATTTAAAAAAAGATTAGCAAGATAAATTTTCTCTTATCTTACTAATCCTGTCTATTCTGATTTTGGAATTTCCCGACTAAATAACTTTGCTTAATATGAAGATTTTATCGCCGTTTCCAGCATTTTATTTATTTCACTGGTTAATGAATCTCTATCTTTGAAAAAATCCCAAAGCATTCCAGATAAAGGTTCTCTGTCTTTTGAATTTATTTGAGCAATCAGTCTAAAACGGTCTTTCGGGCTAGGATGTGTATCGTCTTCGGTAGTCGGTCGGTTGATATTTTCTTCAAATTGCTGCTCTGCGTCGTTTTTTGCCGATTCGTCGTTAATCGTCAAATCATAAAGATTTTGCATCGCTCTATTTGAGCTGAATGCGGCATTTATTTCCTTTTCGGCAACGAGATTAAATTCAATATCACGGCGAATTACGTGGGTTAAGCCCTCTCGGAAAGCCTCAGCTCCATATTGATAAACGGCAACCCGATCAGCCATTATTTCTTGCAAACGGGTTGCTCCGTGAGTGATCCGGCGAAAAATGAAATGATATAAACGCAAAAACTGGAAAGCTATATTATAAAAAGTCGCCGTTCCACTTTCGCCCATTGATTGAGCGAGATTCATAATATCTGTATTCACACGAAACGCAACATCGCCGCCTGCCGTATCGCGATTTGAAAAATGCCCGTATTCATGTGCCAAAACGGCTCGGAAGGCATTTTGTCTGAAATCATTTATAGTTGCGGCTCCAAGTATCAAAATCCGATCGGCTTTATCTTGTAATTTTTGCCGCAGACCGCCTCGCTCGTAAACCGCAAGCTCGCTCCCGTGTGTGATGCGGATTTCGTCAATCGGTCTGGTTTCTAAGGTTTTTGCTACATCTCTAACCAAATTCCAAAGTTCAGGTGCTTCATCTTCAAGCAAAAGTCTGCCGGGATCTTCGAGCTTGTGGCGAACAAAGAAAGATTTGAGCATAAAGAAAATAGTCGCTAAGCCGATAAATCCGAGAATTAAAACCAATTTAATCGGTATAGTGCCAATCCAAACGAAAAATAAAACAATACCCAAAGTTGTGGCGATTACGAGCAACATTACAATTGGCTGCGAAATATAGTAGTAAATTCCGGCGAAATTGATGATGTTTTTGTATATTTTGCGAAAACCTGCTTGTTCGCTGCCTGTAATGTCATTCGGATCGGAATTCTCAATTGATTTGAGAGTTTTTGCAGAAAGAATTTTCCCGCCGATGAACAACCCAAGCAAACCCAATGCCCAAAAAACAAAAAGAAGAAGTCCGTAATAGGCGTACGAAGTATATTTCCCCAATCCAAAAAAAGCTTGATCTTGATTTTCTTTTATTGCGAGCCTGATCGCCTCGGCAGGTTCCTTCCGCAATCCTAAATTTTCAGCTTGGCTTATTTCATTTTCGGCTTCGGAATAGTTTCCTTCCATTGCCAGACGAATGCCTTTGAAATAGTGAGTTTGCATCAAAAGCGGGTGTCTATCTTCCAATAAATTCGCAGCTTCTGTAAAATCTTGGTCGTGATTTGTCTCCAACGCAAACTGGGCAACCATCGTTATATAATCAGGGTCATTTTCTGTGTCTTTTTTAACCGCTTCCTTTGATAAAGAAAATGCTTCAGCGAGCTCTGCCTGAGTTGGTCGGTAATTAGGATCTTTTGAGGCAGTTAAATTTAACGCATATCCAATCAGATTATCAGCCGAGCGATTGATTTCAAGTGCTTTCCGGCTCAATTTCAAACCTTCCTCTTTTTGACCAAGAGCAACCAAGGAATAACTTAAACGACGTAAAGCAGGCTCGAAATTTGGTGATTGAGCCAACACTTCGTTATAGATTTTTACTGATACATCATGCTTGCCTTCATCTAAAGCATTCGTCGCAGCTTTAAATTTTTCAACCGATTTCGGCGATTTATTCTGCAATTCTTGCCATATTTTCTCTTCCTTTTTAATATCTCGCTCTTTATTTTGAGCGAAAATTGCACTAGAAAAAATAAAATAAATAGCTAAACAAGGAAAAAGTAAACGGATCGCGAGTTTCATGGACGGTCTCCTTCAGTATTGTGAAATTCCAATAATTTATTGAGCTAAAACTGGTTGGAGAGTTTACCACAGTCAAAAATGCAACATCAAATTAAATTATCAAAGTCGGAGATATTTTCAAGGCTTTCTTAGTCTATATCATGGCTAATTCTGTGTTCATGCAATCTCTTTGATGGAAATGGATTGTTGCATAAATACTTTCTATTTAAATCTTTACCCAAAACTTCCTTTCCATTATGATACAACAAGTTATCAGGCGAAAACATTATGCTAAGAAAATTTGAATTCACCTCAATTCTCGGTTGGTCTGTTAGCCGTTGGGACACTTTTACTGCCTGTAAAAGGCAGTATTATTACCAGTATTACGGCAAGTACGATCAAGATAATCGTCTGCAAATTAATGTTTTGAAGGGACTTACAACGATTCCCTTGGAAATTGGGAATGTTACACATAAGATCTTGGAAATACTTCTCCAAAGACTGCAAAAATCTCCATTGGCAATTGATGAAGCAAAACTTTTGGATTTTACGAAGCATCGTATGCACGTAATTCTTGAAGATAAAGAGTTTGCAGAGATCTATTACAAAAAGCTTGATGCGATTAATCCTGAAGAAACGATCTTACCAAAAGTTTCGCAAGCGTTGATGAATTTTGTAAAAAGCGAGCGTCTGCCGTGGCTCTTTGAAAAGGCTTTGGCGAGCAAAGACCAATGGATTATTGATCCAGAAGGCTATGGAGAATGCCGGATTGACGGACAAAAAGCCTATTGTAAAGTAGATTTTCTTTTTCCGATTGGCGACGAATTACATATTTTGGACTGGAAAACTGGAAAAAAAGACGACGCTAAACACAGCAAACAACTTCGCGGATATGTGACGTGGGCATATTTTCATTTTGAGAAGGAATATTCGAAAATCAAACCGTCTGTCGCGTATCTTTTACCGGAATACAACGAGCGTTCGATAGTTGTTACCGAAGATGATATCGAAGTTTTTTCCGATCAAATCCGCGAAGAAACCAAGGAAATGTATAAATATTGCGAAGATATTGAAGACAATATTCCTCTCGCAAAGGTTCAATTCGAAATGACGGAAAACCGAAATATTTGCAGATTTTGTAATTTTCGGGAACTTTGCGGAAGGTAAATTCTTTGCAGAAACCCGCACGAAGTTAGGGTGTATTTCTTTATCATTTAAGTTGTTCAGTTTCCAGCATTTGACACCCTTACTTCGTGCGGGTTTCGGCATTACGAAAACAAATCGGGCTGGATATCTTCTTCAAACCCCTCAGGTGTCCACCGATAAACGTTCAGATCACATTTCTCGTTTTTGAAAACTACGCCTTCTTGTTCGAGCAGATTTTGTTGGAGATTGAAAGGAACGGTCATTTTCGCGGTCGAACAACCGCCTTGCGAATTTATAACCCTTTGCCACGGAACATTTTCGGTCGAAGCCGCGTGCATCACGTATCCGATCGTGCGGGCAGTGTAGCCGTCGCCTAATATCAACGCGATCTGTCCGTAAGTCATCACTTTTCCTGCGGGGATTTGCCGGACGATCTCGTAAACCTTCTCACGATAGCTTTGTTCATCTACGTTCATTTGAGTCTAAAGTCTCAAGTCCAAAGTCTAAAGTCAAATTAACCGCGAAACCACACTAAATTTCACGAAATGATTTCAAAAACTATTCGTGTAAGTTTGCGTTTGTTCGTGGCTAAGAATTTTAAAACAACCCGACGACATTGCCGTTTTCATCAATGTCGATTCTCTCCGCCGCCGGATGTGCGGGCAAGGCAGGCATCGTACGCATATCCCCGCAAATCGGATAGATAAATCCGGCTCCAACGCTCGCTCTTACTTCTCGAATCGGTAATGTAAAACCGCTCGGAGCACCTTTCAACGTTGGATCGTGGCTCAGGCTGAGGTGAGTTTTCGCCATACAAATTGGAAGATTTCCAAAGCCATTTGCTTCATAATCCTTAATTTGCTCGCCAGCTTGCGATGTAAAACTAACGTCTTTCGCACCGTAAATTTTGGTCGCGATCGTTTCAATTTTTGCGACGATCGGCTGATCCAAATCGTACAAAAACTTAAATTCACTAGGTTCATCAGCGGCGGCTACCGTCATTTCCGCAAGTTCGATCGCACCTTTTCCGCCGTCCGCCCAATGCCGCGAAACTGCCGCACCCAACGCTCCCGCTTCGATGGAAATCCGTCTAATCGCTTCGATTTCTTCAGGATGATCTGTTTCAAAAGCGTTAATCGCGACAACGGGTGTAACGCCGTGGATCTTGATATTTTCGATCTGTTTGATGAGATTTGAGGCACCGGCTTCGACATCGGCAACGTTCAGCTCCAGCATTTCGGGCGGAAGCACTTTGCCCGCGACTACCCGGTATTTTCCGCTATGAGCCTTTAAGGCTCTAACTGTTGCGACTAATACACATGCGTCCGGAACGAGACCGCTGTATCGGCATTTGATATTAAAGAATTTCTCCGCTCCGATATCCGCTCCAAAGCCTGATTCGGTCAGCAGATAATCGCCGCATTTACTAGCGATCAAATCTGCCAAAATACTGCTATTTCCGTGGGCGACATTGGCAAATGGTCCGGCGTGAACGAGTGCGGGCGTGTTTTCAAGCGTCTGCATCAGCGTCGGGCGAAGTGCATCTCGCATCAAAACTGTCATCGCTCCCGCCGCACCGATCATTTCCGCCGTCACGGGTTTTTTGTCGTAAGTCATCCCGATCACGATTCGACCGAAGCGTTTTCGCATATCCCGCAGCGAATTGGTCAACGCCAAAATCGCCATCACCTCCGAAGCGACCGTAATATCAAACCCCGTTTCACGCGGAACTCCGCCTTCTAATTTCCCGCCTAACCCAATGATAATTTTACGCAACGCACGGTCGTTCATATCTACGACGCGTTTCCAGGTGATGCTGTATGGATCAATATTGAGAGCGTTTCCACGCATCAGATCGTTGTCAATCATCGTTGCAAGTAGATTATTTGCAGCACTTACGGCGTGAATATCGCCGGTGAGATGAAGGTTAAACGTTTCCATCGGAACGACCTGCGAATAACCGCCGCCGGCTGCACCGCCTTTGATTCCAAACGTCGGACCCTGCGAAGGCTGCCGCAGAGTGATCACCGCACGTTTGCCGATATGCTTCATCGCTTCGCCGATTCCAATGAGCGTGGTCGATTTGCCTTCGCCAAGCGGAGTGGGCGTAATCGCGGAAACGTCGATGTATTTTGCGTTTGGTCGGTTTCGTACTTTTGAGAGAACGTCTAAACGAAGTTTTGCGATGTATGGACTGCCGTAAATATCAAAATCATCGGCACTTAAATCCATCTGCTCGGCAATTTCACCGATTGGTTTGAGAGTAGCTTTTTGTGCTATTGCTAAATCCGTTTGCATATCTTTTGTTTTTGCCCGCGAATCCCCGCTAATTGACGCGAATATGAATCAATCTTGCAACACGTCACAATGAAAGTAATTCGCGAAAATTCGCGTTGATTCGCGGGCAACCTTCTCGTGTTACTTTTCCCTTAAAACCGTCCTCGCAGGCGACCCGTCGCCCGTTCCGCCAATAATTTTCAGAGGCAGACAGAACACTTCATAATTCCCCGCCGGAACTTCCCGCAAATCCAATCCCTCAATTATCACTACTTCTTTTTCGAGCAATGTAATGTGTGTATCAAAGGATTTCGCTCCAAATTTTTCGACCGAAAGATAATCGATCCCAACAAGTTTCACGCCCTTTTCCACCAACACTTTAGCCGCTTCGGGCTCAATATAAGTAAAATCTTCGCGGAATCCTTTTTCGGGTTCGTTCCAAAAATTTGAGTTTCTCGTCTTAAATAAAACTCTTTCAACATTCTGCAGTTTTTCGACGTGCTTTGCCGTAATCGCCATCACATTTTCGTCTAATTCCACAACCTCGCAATCGCCGATAAGTTTATACAAATCAAGTTCGTCAACCCGCCGCGTTCCTTCAATAAAATGATTCGGAGCGTCAACGTGGGTGGCAGTATGCACGCCCATTGTAATCTGCGAAACATTTGCCGCATCACCATTGGCAATCGCCGAACAAACGTCAATTTTAACCTTCGGGTCGCCCGGAAATGTGGGAACTATTTCACTTACGGCAATTGTTACATCGTATATTTTCATAGATTTTCATTTACGGAACGCGGGCTGCCAGCCTGCCTTCCATTCCATTCATATCTTTAATTTAATGCCTTTTTCTAAACTTTTTCGCCGTTCGTTTTTTGGGAAAAGTTTCAGGCGTTGGCTTTGGCGGCTTTTCACCTTTTGGAACTAACCATAATTCAATCTCTTGCCATTCTCGATAACCGCCGTTGATTGTTCTGAGCCTCGATGGGTCAATTTTGTGATTCCGGACAAGATAGTTCTTTTCTTTGCGTAAAATGTGATTGATTGTCGCGGCTGAATCCGGAGGATCTCCCCATTTGGGATCATACTCGCCATAGAAAATTACATATGCGTTTAAGTTGGAGTTTTCTTTTAATAATCGGGCGAATGTCCTCAAAGAAGCATCCTTTTCGTGCTTGCGAAACAAGTCAATCGGAAAGTGAGCCTCAAATTTATCGGTCGGATAAGGAAAAGTGTCAAAATTAACTGTTTGAATTAGATTCAATTCTCCATAAACTGACTTGTCTAAAGGCGGTTTGTCCCCCATTGGCACAACCCAGAGGGCAATATTTTGCAAGTCTGCAACCCCGCCATTTACGATTTCGAATCTATTTTCAGGAAGTTGTAAAACCTCTGTTAAATACTTTTTCAATCTTTCTCCAAAACGGATATAAAAACCAAACGGCATCCTTTTTTCACGTTCAATTGCTATGATTCCTTTTGCAGTTGGATTTCGGGACAATTCAAACTCCATAGCTCCAACTCTAAGTTCCAAGTCTTCAGAAATTACCGGACCAATCTCATCAATCTTATACGCTTGAGCAAAAAGAGAAATGCTGAAAACGAATAAAAGAATAATTGTAGCGGGAATATTTTTCATGTTTATTCCATTGGAACGCGGACTGCCAGCGTGCCTTCCGTCTAAATCCTAATTCCGCCAATCTTCTCGTCATCATCTTTCGGCTTCGGCTTGATATAAATCGCCTCGTCCATTTCGCGGTGTTCCTTTGCGTCGCCGGAGTGCCATTTTGCCCATTCGTCTGGTGCGTCGAAAGTTTCGCCGCCGTGTTTGGTGATGCGTGAGCGGATGCGGCACATTACCGGAGTATTTACGCCAACGCCCGAAATTATTGCTTGTCCTTTGGTTAAAGCGGGTAATTCCGCGAGCATCGCACGCCCTGCTCCTTCTACGGATTGAGCAATCGTTTGCTGATCGATCGGGTTGACGATTCGCATGATGATTTGCGTCATACATTGCGAAAGAACGTCTTGATCGAGTTTGCCCGGTCGTTGTGTAATCAAGCCGATTCCAACTCCGAATTTGCGTCCTTCAGCGAGAATTTGTTTCAAAATATTGGTCGAAACCACGCTCGCACCTGCGGGAGCAAAACGATGTGCTTCTTCCAAAAGTGTGAAAACCGGATAAGGCAAATAATTCTCCGTATTTGGCAAGCTTTCACCGCGAACTGTCATCATTCGAGCCTTATTAACGCGACGCAAAAGCGTGCCGACGATCACTTGCTGTTCGTTCTGCTCAATATCGGAAAGTTGCAAAACTGTGCAGCGGCCGGGAAGAAAAAGTTCATTGAGAGCGATGTGTTCGGATGCGGAAAATATGCTGTCTTTTTTGTCAAAACGATTGTCCATCCGCCACAAAAGTCCCTCGATCGAAGAAACATTTCCGCCATCGCCTTTGCCGTTCTCGTTGCCGTATTTTTCTTCTACAACGCAATCCCGTAAATCATGATAACCCCACAAACCTCGCTCGAAATCTTTTCTCTCTTTTAGTTTGTTATACGCTAAGTGCAAGAAATGCAACATCTTATCGGATGTTCCCTCGGGCAAAAGATATTTCACATCCGCTTCCGTCAAACTCGAAAAACGCACTTTAATTTTCTCTGGCAAGTAAATTTTTACTTCGGGTGCGTAGCCTTTTCTGACAAATTTTTCGTGGGAATGAATCGAATTCATTGTGTGATATTCGCCGTGCGGATCGACGATTAAAACGGCTGCTCCGTTGTGAGGCTGCATCAATTCTTCAATGAAAACTCCTGCAGTATATGATTTTCCAGAACCGGTAGAAGCTAGAATCGCAAGGTGGGTGGAAACAACATCTTTAACCGATAAAACAATCGGAACTTCTCCATCTGCACGAGTTAGCAGACTTCCGATATGTGCCGAACCAACGTCAGACTGTTTTTTCGGACTCAAAACTTTCGAGAGAGTTTGCGAAGATGCCAGATAGCAAGCGTCGCCTGGATTTGGCGGAATTCGCGGATTAACAAAATCGCCAATTTTTTCGCTAAAATAGCCAATCGTTTCAACAGTAATTTCATAAATCTCGGCAGAATCGCCATCTAAGCCAATCAAGGCGGAAACCGAATTTGGCGGCGTATTTGGATCAGACAAAAAAGCATCCGGCAGATTACGGACAAGCCTTCTGGAATTAATTGTGCCGATAATTTGGCGGGAATCTTCGCCGTCAACTGCTTGATAATAAACGAATTCGCCGATTCTCGTATTCGTATTATCAGTTGTGATAAACAGAAATTCGTGCGGCAGTTCACCCGGTCCTTTAACCGTGCCGATTAAGATGTCTGAAATTTGTGAATCCATAGTATTGAGTTATGATTTATACGGAGGAATTATATCATAGAGTAACTTATGGTTGGCATGACTAAAGAGTCTCAAATTGTTGCTGAAGGCGAACATATTCTAGGCAAATTTATCGGCAATCCGATGGGTAAAACGCTGATTGTTTTTGGTGGAGTTCATGGCAATGAAGCCGCTAGTGTAAAGGCAATCCAACGGATTTTGCCGAAACTCGAAGGTTTATCTGCAAAACTCAACGGTCGGTTATACGTTCTCGCAGGTAACACGCGAGCGTTGGCAAAAGGTGTTCGTTTTATCGATTCAGATCTCAATCGTCATTTTACAATTCGCAACGTCAATCAAAATTTACCCCAATCCCATAATGATCCAGAAATCAGCGAAGATGCTGAACAGAAAGAACTTCTCTCGATTTTGCTCGACATTTTGCGAACCGCTGAAGATGAGGTTTTCGCACTTGATCTGCATTCCACATCGGCTGATGGCGTGCCTTTTGGAACGGTTGGCGATACGCTCCGTAATCGACATTTCGCACAAAAATTTCCCATCACATTTCTGCTCGGGATCGAAGAACAACTCGAAGGCACGATTTTGGAATATCTAAATAATCTTGGCACGGTCACGCTTGGCTTTGAGGGCGGACAGCATTTTGCCGAAAATACGATTGATAACCACGAAGCTTTGATTTGGCTCGCAATCGCAAATACCGAAATTCTACGCAGCGAAGATATACCGGAATTTGCGAAGTATTCGGACAATTTGAAAAAATCAACGGGCGGGAAACGAATAGTTGAAATTCGCTATCGGCATGCGATTACAGCAAAAGATGAATTTGAAATGCGAAAAGGTTTTGGAAATTTTCAGCCCGTAAACTTCGGGGAAATTTTGGCGAAAGATGCAAAAGGCGATGTAAAAGCCAATGAAACCGGAATGATTCTTATGCCGCTTTATCAAAAACAGGGTGAAGACGGATTTTTTATCGGGAAAGAAATTTCGCCATTTTGGCTCAGGCTTTCAGAGATTTTGAGAAGGATGCAAATACCGAAATTTGTACATTGGCTACCGGGTGTAAGCCGCCACGAAACTGAAGAAGGCGTTTACCGAATTAATACCACGATTGCACGTATCTTTCCACTGCAAATTTTCCACTTACTTGGATTTAGAAAACGTCGTCAGATCGGAAAGGAATTGATCGTCAGCCGACGCTTGCACGATACAAAAAGTCCTTTTGTTGCAAAGAAATAGGACACGAAAACCTTCTTTAGTCGATTTACAAAACCCTGAATCCGCAATTCGCTAAAAAATTCCTTCGTGTCCATATGAGCCGCTGCAAATTCTTAATCGCTTGGAGAATTTGCGAAGTTTTGCAGAGGCAATCTCAAATAACTTTTTCGTTATGCAGCACAAGCGATACAAACGCTCGTGAATGGAATTGCCGCCAGACGCTTTTCGGCGATTGCATTTCCGCACGAAACGCAAATGCCATAGTTGCCATGTTCCATTAAGTAAAGGGCATGGTTAATTTGCTCTATTTCAACTCGCATCTTGTCGTCTAAAACTTCCAAGACTTCATCATTTGCCCGCTCCACAGCCTGCTCCGCGAAATCATCGTCAAGCGGTTTCTCGGTGTGTCTGAGTTGGCTTTCCACTCTGCCGAGACGCTCTGCAAGGCTCTTTCGCTGGTTAATCAAATCGTCTTTGATGGTTTGAAGTACTTGCATATCAACCTTACCCTTCGCTACAAAGTATAATGCTTTGTAATATTTGATCAACCAAATATATTAGTAGAAATGATAATTAAATGTGAAAGAAAAGTTAATAATAGAAGATTGTAAGCAGTTAATTCACAACAGCTTACAGTTGATTGAAAATCTTAAAGGCTAGAGTTGTAAAATCAAATTTGCCAGAAGAGTCGCTCGTTTAGAAACATCTGAGACGAAAATGTATTCGTCAAGCCGATGTGCGTTGTCGCCTTTGATTCCGAGACCGTCCAAAAGAGGAATGCCCAAGGCTCCAACAAAATTACCGTCTGAAGCACCGCCAACCTGAGTTTCACCAAGCTCGTAACCCATTGATTCGGCTATACTTTTGGCTTTTTCGTAGAGTTTTACAACGCCTTCGGTTCGCTCCATCGGCGGACGATTTATCGCTCCATCAAGCCTTAATGAAACTCTTTCGTCAAAACTCGTTAAAGCCTTAATCTCACCTTCAATTCTCTCCGCTTCGATCATTGAGGTGAATCTAACGTCAATTTCAGCCGACGCATTTTCCGGAATCACATTCGAAGTTGTGCCGCCTTTAATGGTGCAAACATTGATGGTTGTGCCATTCTCGATGGAATTTAAACTGTGGAGTTTTTGAATTTGTTGAGAAATTTCGAGGATTGCGGACGCACCTTTTTCGGGTTCGAGTCCGGCATGAGCTGGAATGCCGCGTGTGTGTAATTCAAACCAACCAGTTCCCTTGCGTCCTGTTTTAACCATGCCATTTGCCGAAGGTTCGCAAACCAAACAGGAGGATGACTTTAACGCCTCGCGTTCGACCAATTCGCGACCCGTGTCGCTCCCAACTTCTTCATCGCAACTGAGCAAAATTGTTACCGGTCGATTCGTTTTCAAGCCCAACTTTTCAAAAGCCTGCATGATTTCGAGCATTAAAACGACATTCGCCTTCATGTCAAAAACGCCGCAACCATAGAATTTATCGCCTTCGATTCGGGTTGGATTTTTCTCTTGCGAACCGCGTGGATGAACGGTATCCGTATGCCCAAGAAGGAGGACTTGAGATTGCGGATTTTGGATTTCGGATTGCGGAAATCGAATAATCAAATGTTCGCCATAGCCCTCTCTAAAAATTCGTTCAAGTGAGAATTGAGGGTAAGTTTGAGCGATCCAGTCAGCGACATTTCGGCTGCCTTTTTCATCATACGAAGGCGATTCGATTTCAACTAATTCCCGAATCTTTTCGATTATTTGAATTTCGTTCGTTTGAAAATAAGTTTGCAGATTATTCATTAAAAACTTACGTCCTTAATTCCATTTTTTGACGCATATTCACGTGCTTCAGCCTCAGTTTTGAACACTTTGTCCACATCGTATTCACGCGAAATCATCTTGCCGTTAATAAACGTTTCATATATCGGGCGTGCTACTTCGCCTTTGTTTGGAGGACAAAGATTGAGCAGACAAATTTCCAAAGGTTGCGACGAAGGGCTGGTTTTAGTGATCGGATAGCGGACTTTTGTAATGATTTTGCAAGGTTCATCTTTAGCCGATGCAACCGCCGGAGATTCGCCCAGAATTTGATTGAGCATCCTTCCCATTCGATATCCGGCGATGGCAATTTGCTCTTCGGCAATCTTAAAAGCCCTCTTCCTATAAGCTTCAGTTGGCGTGTCAAAACGCTTCAAATTCTTATAAAGTTGGGTTGAGGCAACCTGAAAGCTTTCTTGTTGCCATTGGTCGAATTTTCCAATTGCCAGACGATTTTCCATGGTCGCCAAAGGATATTTTTTCATGATCTTGGCGGCAATCGGCAATAAATACTCGGCATCGCTCGCATCATTTTTTCGAGCTACGCTTCTTGCAACGATCGAATCCCAATACCAATGAAGATTTTCCGCCTTATTGCGTGGTGTACCTTTTGGAGAAAGCGAAAAAGTATTTCCGCCCTGATCGCCGCCTTTCGGATCTTCGGATGTGCTTCGACCCGAAGCGTGCAGAGGCTGATGAATATCGCCCGCAAGATGTAAAATCCAGGCTAACGCTATCGCTTTTTCAGAATCTCGAACCAATGGATCTTTAAGAATCTTATCAAAGTGAAAAAGTCGCTCAACCGCATTTTCTTTATCCGGTTTTTCATCGACGATAACTTCAACTTTGCCATCGGTTTCACGCCAAAAAGTATCGAGATAATGCCACGTTGCCCGATGATATTTGTTTCGAACCGGATATTTTCTTTCTCTGACGATATCTGCCCAATAGGAAGTGACCATAAATAAGTCGCGGTGCTTCGATTCTTTTGAGCGAGCACCTATCGGATATGTGCTGATCTCAATATCAACCGGAGTTGGGTAAAGCATCATCAATTGTGAATCTTCAGGAGCAGTCATCAGCAACCTAATTGCATTCTCGCGAGCCTGCGGCGACATCTGCTGCCAGGCGATGTAAGCCGTTAATTTATGCCCGGAATCATCCCATGCAAAAATATTTTGAGAAAAAACGGTAATAATTAGCAAAAAAAACGCATTAGTAAGTAGAGCCTTCATTTTATTAAGTTCTCCTAAGATTCTTTCAAGGAAGAGTTTAGCGAACTTGATTGATAAGAGAAAGTTGCAAATTAAACTTTTTTTGTAATTTTTTCGGTAAAAACGTGCAAATTGTTAAACAAAACACGTTCTAGTTAATAGCAACCCCGTTTGCGTTATTAAAAAGAGGGAATTTTATGGAAGCAGCATTCAACCAAAATTACGTTAGTAAAAGTATCAACAATCTAACTGATGGGTCATTTGGTGAAAGGATTGGTATTTTTGCTTCATTATTCGGATGTTGGCACAAAGAATTGAGCCGACCATTTACAACAGATCGTGTTTCATACCGAGCATGTTTGCATTGCGGAGCGAGACAAAAATTTATCGTGGAGCAAATGAAAACAACTCGAAAATTTTATTATCCACCAAAAATATCTTAGGTTTACAGCCTTCGATAGCTACCCCCGTCTAAACTACCCCCGGCTACTTTTAGTCCAACCAAGAGCGGTGCAAATGCCGCTCGTTTTTATTTTAAAGCTACGCAAATAGGAGACCCAGAAAACTCGCCACAATAATTATCATCACCGAGGTAAAGAATTTAAGGGCAAAATCCCGGCTCCCTTGTAGATAACAATAATAAGATTTGGCTAACAAATTAGTCGCGTTAACCAAAATGAAAGTGAATAAGGCGAACTCAAAAGTAATATTATTTCCTGCCAGACCCGCAAGATTTACCAAAATTGCATCGATTCCGGCAAATGAAGCAATAATCGAACTAAAAACGAATCCGGCTCTTCCGAATATTATCAAACACAACCCAGTTACTATTTTTACAATCGACAGCAAAATGGCAAACTGCAGTGCGGGAATGATTGAAAAAATCTTCTGATCCGACGGCTCATCTTCACTCCCTACGTCTTTCGATTCGCCCTTTTTTTTCAACCTCAAAAAATAAAACCCGATGATACCAGCCGTAATAATTAAAATTAAAAGAGTTGGCAAAATAGAAATTAACCAATCTCGATTAAGCGGAGCAACCAACAAAAATATTTGAAAGAAACTCGCGAGATTGGCAAGAATCGCGGCTCCGACCAAGTAGTTGGTGTCCGGGTTTGTCTTGCTTTTCTGAGCTAATGATTGCGTGGTTACGGTTGAAGAGACAAATCCGCCGACAAAACTTGTCATAGTGAAGCCTTTCTTTTTGCCAAGAAATTTACTTAAGACATATCCCAAAATATCAATGCCCGCTATAAGCACCACGATAAACCAAAGTCTTTGGGGATTTACCAATTCCAATGAGTCAAATCGAGCGACTTCTACGTTCATTCCTTCGAGCAATGTCCGTAAAACAGGAACATCCGGCAGGTAATAGATTTTATAAGAAAGAAATGGTAAAACGACTAATCCCAGAATCGAGAAACTTATAAACGATTCCACTTCACGCCTGCTTACTTCCGATAACAGTTTTTGGGATCGGCTTTTGAGCGACAGAACTACGATGATTACCACCGCGATGGCAATAATTATCTGTATTGGAAAGATATCTGTTCCACAACAGACGCCGATCAAGTATGTAAGCAGAAACGAAATTTCAGTGGTAAAACCAAAGTCCTTTGTGATCGGCGAAGCCACCGCATAATGAGAACAAAGCAGTACCACAAATCCTGCCGTGATCGAAACAAAAACAAGCGGTAAGTTATTAATGTAAAAAATTGCGGAAATACAGCCTAGCAGTCCTACCAAAGAAAACGTGCGAATCCCCGAATCCGCAACCTCGTCATATTCAGCTTGCTTCGCACTTTGCCTTTCCAATCCAATAGCGGCACCAAGCAATAGTGAAATTAGTAATTTTACACCAACCGTTTCAAACATAATGTTTACGCTAATTCTCGCTCATCATATTACAAGATTATTAAAACTCATACGAAATTATTTCGCCAAAATAAAAAGCCATCGCTCAATGAAGAACAATGGCTTTCTGACTGCCGACTGCTACTGCCAACTACCGACTATTCCAAAAATCCTTTGAAATTCGCCGGACTCGTAGAATAACCCGGAAACATCTTCGCTAAATCTTTGCTTCCCATATATTTATAGGCAACTTCGCCAAAAACATCGCGGTAGTCTGTCGTAACGGCTAAATCGCGTCCTTCATTGAGTTGATTATTTTTTAACCCAGCCCAATCGCCATAAACTTTGCCGCCCTTAATATCGTTACCTATTACGAACATTGCGTTTCCGTGTCCGTGATCAGTTCCTCGATTCCCATTTTCGCGGGCAGTTCTGCCAAATTCAGACATTGTTAAGATCACAACATCGTCCATTTTTTGACCTAAATCTATCGTGAATGCGGCAATTGCATTGCTGAAATCACGGAGCAGATTTGAAAGCTGTCCACGTGAACTGCCTTCATTTACGTGCGTATCCCAGCCGCCTGTTTCGGCAAAGCCAACCTCAAGTCCAACTCCCGCCTTGATCAATTGGGCAAATTGCAGGAGCGAACGACCAAGCGGCGATTGCGGGTAAACTGCTCCATTGTTTGGTTTGTACTGAGCAGGATTTGCTTGCTTCAAAAAATTAACCGCTTCAAACGTTTCTTTGCCTGTTTCATTGAGCGAATCTTTTTTATTCACTTGGTGATAAAGCCCTTCAAAACCGCCTTGCACGGATTTCGAATATGCACCCGCCTGAATCGAAAAATCAGCTAAATTCGTCATCGCAATCGAAGGAGCTCTGCCGTACAGTGAACGCGGAAGCTGCTGAGTCATCGAAACCGAGCGAAACGGCGATGCATCTTTTTGGCTCATTCCTTGCATAACGCGATTGAGCCAGCCATCTTTTGTGCCTTTATTTCCGGGCGTTCCGGCTTCCATATAATCCTGTGCGTCAAAGTGCGAGCGAGTGTTATCAGGTGAACCGGCACAGTGAACTACCGCCAGATTTTTGTTTTTCCAAAGTGATTCAAAAGGCTTCATCGCGGGATGGAGTCCGAAAAATCCGTCAAGATCAATCGCTCCTTCGTTTGCATTCGGCTTTGGAATCGCGATATTGCGGCGAATATTGTAATACTCGCTTTCGCCATGCGGTACGATCATATTCAGCCCGTCAACCGCACCGCGTTGGAAAATCGTTATTAATGTTTTCTTTTTTCCTGCTGCGTTGATTAAAGTCGCAGCGTTTGCAAATTGATGTAAAAATTCTGGGGCGACGCCCATCAGACCAAAGCTTGCCAACCCGATTCCACTTGCTTTCAAAAAATATCTTCTGTCCATAATTACCTCGTAACGCAGGCATCCTGCCTGCTGCTTGAACGGTGTTTACTGCTCAGCTTAATAATATTGCAGGCAAGATGCCTGCGTTACTGTCGTTGAAATTCAGGTGAACCTAGGATAAGTCCAACCACCTTAAACATTTCCGGGTTTCCACTTGGCTGCAAGAGTCTGGCTTGCTGTCCGCCTTGTCGTGCACCGCCGCCTTGCCCGTTTGGACGCTGCATTGCAGCATTTTCCATTGCCATTGCATTCTCAGTTCCCATCGAAGGTTCAATTAATGGCTGATCGAGTTGTTGTAAAAGTGTGGCTTTAGTCGCTTCGGAAACTTCATTATTCAAAACGACTCCGACGAAGTTGTTCAGCAGCTTTGCCTTATCGGTTGATTCGGTACCGAGTTTTGCAAGATTGACCTTCGTTCCGGGGATTCGATTACTCGCCAGAGCAACTGCGAAGTTCATTCTTTCAAGCAAAGCACCCGTATTTACCCAATCTTCGGCAGTATCGGGATAGCCCGTTGGAGCTTGCCAACTGTAAAGCGGTTCGCCCATTTTGGCTAACATTTGCTGAATCGCCATTCCATTCGTTTCACCATTGAGCGTGCGAATTCCGCTAATCACTACTTCAAATGGCGTTTTAATTTTTGCACGATAATTTTCGGGTGCATAAAATTCCGCGTCGGTAAATAAAGCACGGAGAGTAGATTTGATGTCGCCATTTGATTTGGTGAATGCCTCCGCAACGCGATTGACTAAGGCTTCGCTTGGATTGTCGTTTACAAATTTAACTGCCAGTTTCTTTGCAATAAATTTTGCGGTATTCGGGTGATTCGCCAGAATATCAATCACCTTTAAACCATCGTTTACGCCGCCTTCATTGATTTTTTGACCAAGAACCGTCTTTTCACCGCTCTCATGTACGCGAGGATTAAAGAAGAATTTTCCACTTTCGGTATCTTCGGGCAAACCTTGCAATTTATTTAGGCGGCGTTGCGGCGTGGCATCATTCCCAGTAACGTTTGCCGCATTGCGATACCCACGCGGATCGGTAATAGTCCATCCGGTAAAGGCTTTGGCAACTTCTTGTATGTCTTTTTGGGTGTAGCCGCCGTCAACTCCGAGCGTGTGCAATTCCATGATTTCGCGGGCGTAATTTTCGTTGATACCGCGTTGGTTTTTCTGTTGAGCCTGTTTCACCATTTCGGGATTTTGAGCTTTTTTGATGAATTCATCTACTTGGGCATCAGTCCAACCACGATTTTGCTTCATTCTTTCACGAGCCTGTGGATTTTTCAGCAAACGCTCAATTTGCTTTGGATCTACTTGCTTTCGCTGATTTGCCTGATTTGCATTTGGCGAAACCGACTGAAAATTATCGAGATAATAAAGCATCGCCGGACTTTTGGCTGTCGCCATCAATAAATCTTTGAAATTTCCGAGTGCATTCGGGCGAATCACGTCGCGATCATATTCGGGCAAAAACCAGCGAACCGATTGTTTATTGGCAAAAACATTAAAATGATTTGACCAAAAATCGACCATCACTTCGTTTAACTGTTTTTCGGAATAAACCGCTCGCAAAATTCTCGAAGCATTGAGTTGTTGTGAAATTTCCTGCGGACGACCAAGATTGTATTTTTTATACATTTCCTGTATTTGATCTCGATACATTGCTTCCTCGGAATTTACTCCGTTTGGCGGCATTGGAGGAGGCATCGCACCATCTTGATTCTCCGTTTTCGCTTCTTTTTTCGCGTCTCTAGCTTCTTTCACTTCGGCTTGCAGAGCTTTTCTAGTCATACCATTTTGTTGGGCAACAAGCTGCATAAGTGCAGCTGGGGCAGGGTATTTACCAAAAAGCTGGTCATTTGAAAGTTTCAAAACGTCGAAATTTTTAACTTTGGAATCAGCCAGAGCATCGGTGATTGAATTTGGATTAAGCTGCTGATCAATATAAGTTTTTAACCCAATCAGCTTAACTTTCTCAATGTCACCCGGTCTTGCACCAAAGCCCAAACGATTCAAAACATGAATGATCTTTTGCTCTTCCGTTAAACTTTTAGCCTTTGTTTTGCTCATGCTTTGAGCGTTTACACCAATCGATAGAAGCGGACTAAAGATTGCTATCGCTGCAAGCAATGCCGTCAATTTCTGCAATAAAGAAAATCTGTGTTTCATCTTTTTACCTCAATTATTTGTTTGATGATTGCCGTTTCTTGAAATGATGCTCAAGAATTCGTTACTGTAAACTTAGACTATCCAAATTTGAATAAAGTCGAAAAATTGTTTCAATGCAACAAAGTATATATGGCGTGCATCTGAATTGTCGTAGTTTTCGTTAATTTAGGATAATATGTTTCTGAAAAACTGCGAAGGAATTTTTGTAAAACAATGAAACGCTTAATATTTTCAACCGTTTTGAGTCTTATTTTAGCGGCAATAACGTTTGCCCAGAGCGAAACTTTTAGCGATCCAAATGTGGAATACACCTTTGATTTGCCGGAATCTACATGGAAAATGGTCGCAAAGCCAACCGCAACGAGTCCGAATGTGGAATACGCTTACGGCGATCGCTTGGACGGGCATTTTGAGATTCGCAAACTTAAAATTAAAGATGGCGAAGTCGTATCTGATTTAATTTTGCGGGATCAAGAGCAAAAACTTCAATTCTTGCCGGGCTACGTTGCCGGAAAGGAAGAACAATTTGCTGGTGCGATGAAAGGCAGAGTTTTTAACTATGAATTCACGAAATCCGGCAAAAATATGTCCGGCAGATTTTATTACCTAAAAGCTGATGATTCAACAGTTTACGTTATCCGATTCACAGGATACCGAGATAAACTCCGCGTTATCCGCAATCAAACGGATTCAATCGCCAGGACGTTCGAACTAAAGAAGTGAAATCATAAATTTTGAGCCAAAAGGTAAAATATAACCTTTTTTACTTTTATCAAATTCTAAATCACGCACCTTCTGCAAACGCATTTGGTGCGTTTCGTTTTGTTCTAAATTGGTGACGATCTTAATATTGAATCTTTCGGCTTTTTGCAGCAAACTCCAGGCGGTTTGCCCATTCACTTGGTAACTTTCGCACAATCTTTCCGATAGTTTTTCGCTATTTTCAGTTTCAAACCAATTCAAAAAATCTTTCCTTCCGAGTCCATCAGAACATTCCGCCAAAAGGATAATTGTTCCGCCATCGGTGCAAGCCTGCGAAGCGATTTCGAGGGCTTTATGGGCTTGGATAAGGTTGATGTCGTATGGAAAACCGCCGCAGCTAACGATTACCAGATCTCGCTTTTCACTAATGTTTATCGTATTTTGGCGTTCATAATTTTCACAGGCTTCGCGATGTGACGTTTTCCAATCGCCGCAGACCAAGTCGGTGACTTCGCCTTTATCATTGGTGAAAGTATTAACGCAAAAACTTGGATTTATCGCTTCGACAACCTCCATGAACGCTTCGTGAACCGCGTTTCCGACCAAAAGTCCTAAGCCAACTCCTTCGCGTCGCGTTTTTCGTTCGAAATCGAAAGCAAGTTTGTGAGTTTCGTTGATCGTTCGAGATGAAGTGAGTCCGGGGCAGATCAATTTTCTTCCTCCCGTAAAACCGGCAAAATAATGAAAATTGATACCGCCGATGAGAATAACGTGATCGTGTTCTTTCAAAGCCCGATTTAGTTCGATTGGAATGCCGCTTTTCGTTTCGCCAAGCCTGACAATGTCGCTCAGACTGCGGGCGTTATGCTCTAAAGTCTTTATTCTCTGAAAGATAAATGGCGTTAGGATTTCTTTTTTTTCAGCTTCGGTAACTGCTCGATGAATTCCCGTCGCAAAGATCACCGTCATGTCATAAGGCATTGTGCCATTGGCAATCAAGCGGCGAACAAGTAAATTGATGATTTGTCCGCAACCGACCAGCCGGGTAGCATCAGGCACAACAAAAAGCACAGTTTCACCAGCATTTACAATATCTTCGAGCTTTAGGGAATCAAAAGGATTATCGAGTTTGTTTCCGATCTCAATATCGCTTAAGGCAACTTCACATCGTTCATTGCCTAAGATTTGAAATTGTTTTTCATCATACTCAAAAGGTATTTCCGACTTACCGTATTTGAGCTGAATTATCGGCATAAGCTTAATTGCTGGAATATTTTAGGGTCGTTTTTGATTCGAAACATTGCGATCCTGTTTGGCAAAAGTGAATGGCTTCGTCTTCGAAATCCGGCGTTTCCATCTGAATCGTCAGATGATCAATTCCAAATTTATCGTGGAGATTCTGACGCAAGTTTTTCAAGAGTTCCGTCTGGGCGATATCTTTATCGTGCCGAACGTGTGCCGAAAGTGCGTCCAAGCCTGAGGTAATAGTCCAAACGTGCAAATCGTGAACCGCGTTTACGCCATTTGCAGCTAAAATCTCTTCTTCAACTGCAGCAAGATCGATGTGCAGCGGAGTTCCTTCCAAAAGCACGTTAACCGTTTCTCCAATCAGATTCCAAGAGCCGTAAATAATAATCAAACTGATCAAAAGACTGCTAACGGCATCTGCCCAAACCCAACCGAAACTTATTATCAATATTCCTGCGATAATCGCCGTAACCGAGCCTAAAGCATCGCCAACAACATGAAGCCACGCTCCTCGCATATTCAAATCGTGCTTATGATCGGAATGCAGGAGCCATACACAAATGAGATTGATAAGAAGTCCGCCTACCGCAATGATCGTCAGCTCAAATCCCTTTACTTCCGGCGGCGTCGAAATACGATGCCAAGCTTCGTAAATAACCCATAATGAAATCAGGATCAGGACGATTCCATTGAGTAATGCGGCAAGAATTTCCATACGGTAATATCCATATGTTTTTCTCGCATTTGCCGGGCGTGAAGCAAACCAAATTGCTCCCAAAGTCAGAGTCAAAGCAGCCGCATCAGTAAGCATGTGTCCGGCATCGGCAAGCAGGGCGAGCGAATTTGCCAGCCAACCGCCAATGGCTTCGGCAACCATATAAAAAGCAGTCAAGACTAAGGCAATTTTGAGTCTTTTTAGACTCTTTGCATCGCGTCTTTGACTGCCATGACCGTGTTCGTGATGAATGCCGATAGGCTCAAAACTCCTTTTAATACTGCCGCAAAACCTTGCCGCTCGGTAATGCAAGAACGTAGCGATTACGATTACCGTGTTCATCGCTTATTTCAATCGTAACTTCAGCATCAGGAATCATCGTTTGAATTTTGAAGCTGCCGTCGCCCGTTGCGAATGTTTCACGCCCAACCGCTCGAACGGTCGCACCTGAAACGGTTTTTCCGCTGATTAAATAAACTTTTCCGCCCAAACTTTCTACCTGCCAATCAGTCGCAACCAACTTTTCATTTCCATCGCGTTTGTTGATCGTAAATCGCCAAGGCTCGCTCCATTCGGTAGTTTGTCCCGAAGTAGAAGTGCCGCGAATTCGCCAGTAATAAACCCCGGGAGGAATATTTCCGAAGGTAAAACTTGGAATAGTCAAAGGCTCTCTTTCAAGCACTACGCCGTCCGACACAAAAAATGGCGATGTTGCAACCTGTAAATGATAAGTAAAATTGGTACCACTATCATTTTTCTGCCAACGAAAAGTAACATCGGCAGTTCCATTTGAAGTACCCAAAAATTGCTCAAGCGAAGCAGGTGCAATAAGTTTTGGCGGCTCGTGTAATTTTTCTTTCGGAGAAATCTTGCCATTTGTGACCGTTGCAAATTCGCCGTCTTTGATGATAGTTTTCTCGCCGCCGATGGTTGTTTCCACTCCGCCGCGACTAATTCTGATCTCACCGCCATTCGTTTTTGGATTAACACCGAAACTCGCATCGGTTTGAGATTGCAGTTTGTTTTCAACCTCTTTTACTTCAACGATATTATTTGAAGCTTCGGTTTGCTCGCTCGTTTTTACGTTAATTTGTCCTGTATCCAGGGCAACGCGGATATTGGTTCCACCAAAAATTGAGCTGCTATCTCTAATAACGACGGTACTATTCGGACGAATTGTCAGCACTGAACCATCGATCATCCGAATCTGAGCTTTGCCATCGGCTTGAGTTTGAATCGTATCGCCGGCTGAAAGAAAGGTATCTTTCACAACCTTTGCAGTTTCTCTGGTTGATGCCCGGGTTACGCGTACATCGCCTTCAAAAGAGATAATCCGGGCTGCGTCTTTCGGGATATTTGAACTGGCTGTATTTTCAACAAACCAATTGTTTTTCATCGCCCACCAAAAGCCGCCAACTAACGCAGAGAGAAAAATAGCTACGCCAAAGATTGCATAAATGCTACTCTTTTTAATCTTCCACCAATCAATGTAGTAATTTTTTCTCTCGCTCATTCAAATTTACTCGGAGGTGAGATCGTCCGATTCCTCTTTGTCTTTTGGAAAGACTAAAGATAAAACAATTGACAGAATCAATGCTCCAACCACGATGCCAAGTGATATATTAATAAACATTTGGTTGAAATCATGGTTAAGAAATCTTTGCAGAAAGTTTGTAAAAGCAGATTCTGAATTCTGCCCCATTACCATTATCAAGCCTTCTGCCAAAAGAGGCAAGAGCATTTTTACTCCGATAAAGCTCAAAATGAACGCCAAGCCGTATTTTAGAAAGTGAAATCGATCCGCAAGGTCCGCCAAAAGAAAGAAAAATGTCCGTAAACCTAGGATAGCAAAGATATTAGAGGTGTAAACTATAAACTTGTCAGTTGTAATACCAAAAATCGCCGGAATTGAATCTACCGCAAACATTAAATCAGAAAGCTCAACAATTATTAAAACCAAAAGCAACAACGTTCCTGTGGTTTTCCCGTCCACTTTAATTAAGAACTTATTTTGGTCGTAATGCTTGGAAATTCTTACATAGCGAGTAATAAACGCAACGGCTTTGCTTTTTTCAGGGTGAAATCCTTCATCGTCGTCTGAAAACATTTTGATTCCCGTCCAAAGCAGAAAAACACCGAAAAGGTAAAGTATCCAATGAAAACGATCGACCAATTCCGCTCCGGTAAAAATCATTATCATTCGCATAAATAATGCTCCCATGATTCCCCAGAACAAAACACGATGCTGATACTTTTTTGGTACCTTAAAATAATTAAAAATCAGAAGAAAAACGAAAAGATTATCTACGGAAAGCGAAAGCTCAATCAAATATCCGGTGAAAAATTCCTTGGCTTTAAGAAATGCGATAGAACTATCATGATTTTGGCTCACCATCCAAAAAATAAATCCGTTAAAGATTAAGGCTAGTGAAACCCAAACCGCACTCCAAGTAAAAGTTTCTCTTCGAGTGGGTATATGCGATCGACGATTTGCAATTCCCAAATCAACGCCAAGTGCGACCAAAACCACTACAAAAAATGTTGCCCAAGCCCAAAACGGATATTCGATAGTATTCATAAGCAATCAAAGGTATTCCAACTAAAGGTAAAAGGTAAGAGTTGAAAAGTCAAAAACTTACGATGATGAATTAATGCTTGAGCCAATAGTTTTCCGCTTTGCTTTTTACTTTTGCCCTTATCCTTGTTAAAATCGCGGTTTGTCCGTAATGAAATCTAATTGAACACGTTGATTTCAATCTTCAGGAAATAGGTAGTTTTAAAGATGCTTAAATTTTTCAGTCGTTTAGAAAGAACCAGAAATTTTGTTCTTATTTTATTTGCCATTGTGATGGTAGCAAGTCTTGTGCTTTTTTATGCCCCAACTCGTGATGGCGTGCAGAATAATCTCGCCACAAGCAATGAAACTGTTGCAAAAGTGGGAAGCGAATCTGTTACAACCAGCGAACTTGTTGTTCAAAAGGAAAATCTCGGAAGAATGTATGGCGGACGTTCTTTGCCAGCCAAACTTTTGCTTGATGGAATGATTCGCGAAAGGCTTGTAAGAGTTGAAGCAAATCGTTTGGGCTTAACCGCCTCTGATGCAGAAGTTGCCGATGAAATTCGTCAAAGAAATAAGCCGCAAGATGGTAAAGCTTTTGATATCAAAGTTTATGAGCAAAATGTGACTGAGCAATACGGCAGCGTCAAAGCTTACGAGCAATCTGTCAGAGATAGTTTGAGCAGCCAAAAACTTGAAGCTTACATCACTTCGGGCGTAAGCGTTTCCGAAACCGAATTGGTTGACGATTACAAACGCCGAAATTCCAAGTTTGACTTAAGTTTTGTTCCTGTAAATACTACCGAATTAGCGAAAGGCAACAAAGCCAAGCCGATGAAGAATTGAAAGCCTATTTTGAACAAAACAAAAAGAATTATTACATTGGCATTCCGCAGAAAAAGATTAGATATGTCTTTATCAATACTGCCAAGATCGGTGAAAAACTAGCTATTTCCGATGAAGAAATCAAAGCTGAATACGATAAATTGCCGGTTGATAAAAAACAAGCCGGAGTTAATGGACAGCAAATTGTTTTGAAAGTTGGCAAACCTGAACTAGACGGACAAGTTTTAGCGAAAGCCAATGAATTGCTGGCCCAAATTAAAAAAGACGGCGGAAAAATTAGCGAAGAAGCATTTGCCGATTTAGCAAAAGGTCAGTCTGAAGATACTGCAAGTGCTCAAAATGGTGGAAAATTGCCAGGCTTAGTTCGTTCAAATCCGAATAATCCAACCGATCCCGTCAAATAAATTATTAGCTTTGGAAGAAGGGTCAAGTTACCGAACCGATTAAATTCGGTACAGCTTATTACATTTTGCGTCGGGGTGCTGCTGTCGCCAAAGATTTGGCTGATGCGAAAAAAGAAATTGAAGTAAGCTTAAGAAATCGACGCTCTTACACCGCCGCTGCCGAAATCGCCCAAAAGGCTGTCCGACCGTTTGAAAGAAGTAAAAGACGTGAACAAAGTCGCTGAAGAATTTGCCGCCCAAGCCAATTCGAATGCCAAAGATATGGTGCGCGAAACGAGTTTTGTTAAGCCTGGTGATGACGTTCCAAATATTGGTGTTTCGCCGCAATTTGAAGAAGGCATAGCACCGCTCACAGAGGTTGGAGCAGTTGGCGAAAAAACTCCGATTAAGGATGGCTTTGCAATTCCGCTGTTGGCTGAAAAGAAAGAGCCTCGTGATGCGGAATTTGATGAAGTCAAAGATCGCGTAACCGAAGCTGTCCGCAATGAACAAGCCCGCACAAAGGTCGAACAGATCGCCAAAGACATCGCGGCAGGTGCGTCAAATGCTGCGGGGATTGCCGCTGCCAGCCAAAGTAAAGGAATTAAAGGCTGAAGAGGCGAAAAACTATGTTTTAGGTTCGCCTCTTGGTCAGGGTGAAAGTGCAGGAACCTCCGAATCCTTAGAAGATGCGATATATGCCCTAAAAGCGGGTGAAGTAACCAAAGCACCGATTAAAGTGGGCGATAATTGGTATGTCGTTGGCGTAACAAACCGGACGGAAGCCAATATGGACGAATTTGCAAAGGAACGCGATCAGACTTTGCAAGGCAAACTTGCACAAAAACGAGGTCAGATTTTTACTGATTATTTAGGAAGTATCCGACAAAAAATGGAGACAGCCGGGCAGATCAAAATCTATAAAGAAGCTATCGAAAAGATTGATGCCGCTGACAAAACTGCTGACGCTCCTGAAGCTGTCTAGAGATTGATTAAATTAACAAAAAAAAGAGGCTGTCCAAAAAGTAAAAATTTGGGCAGTCTTTTTTTTCATTTTAGTTTTTTTTCTGCCTTTGCAGACTAATTTTTGTGATTTTTCTCGTTTGCGGGATAAATTTAGTTTGTTTTTTCAATAGTTTGAGTTTATCCCGGGTTTAATGGCTTCTTTCTAACCCAAAGTGGTTCAGATTGTGAGCCAGTGCTATCAGTCCGACTTCGATTCCGGCTTTTTGGAGTCCTCTTAAATTGAATCTTTTGAATCCTTTGTTGTGTTTGATGTTGCCAAAGACCGCTTCTACCTTCCAACGTTCTTTTCTTTTCACCACTCCGATTTCACTTTCCAGTAATTCTCTGATTTCTTTCCGCCGTTTGATCAGATTATGATTTCGTCCAATGATTCGATTTCCTGTTGATTTATGGCATCCTGAACGCATCGGACAACTTGTGCAATTTTGAGCTTGGTATTGATTTATCTGCTGAATGTAGCCTGTTTTGGTCTTTTGTTTTTTCGTCCCGATTCGCTTCATCGGTTGTCCGATCGGGCAATAATAAGTGTCAGTTTCCTGATTGTAATACAGATTATCCGCTAAAAATGGATTCTGTTGGTGCTTTTTACCGGTCTGTTCTTTCTCGAAATAATTGTATTTAACGAAGGCTTCAATCTCTTTTTCAGCTAAATAATCATAATTTTCTTCGCTTCCGCAACCTGCGTCTGCAGTGATATTTTCCGGATTATTTCCGTAACTTTCAACGTGTTTTTCGAGGTGATCTTTGAGTAGATTTGTGTCCGTCGGGCTTTGTCCGAGCGTGTAATTGACCAGATAATGACCGCTCGTTGAGGCTTGCGGATTGTAGCCGGGTTTGAGCTGTCCGTTCATCATATGATCGTCTTTCATCCGCATAAACGTTGCCTCTTTATCCGTTTTTGAATAACTTCCGCGACCCTTTAGAATCTGCTCTTTCTCATCATATTCACTCAACTTTTTTGTCCAATTCTTCCTCGCATAATTCAACTTTTGTTTGACCTTTTTGTCGATTGATTTAACTTTCAACGCTTCATTTATTTCTTCTATCGCCCGACTCACCGATTCCGGATTGATCTCTTTGAATTCGGGTTTGGTCGGCGTGTTTTCTTCTTCCCGATAGACTTCCTCGACATATTTCCAAAGCTCATTGAGCTGCTTTTCGATTCGTTCGCGACTCGTCTTTATCGCTTTTCCCCACACAAAAGTGTAACGATTCGCATTCGCTTCCAGCTTCGTCCCGTCCAACGTTATTTCCTTCAATGACAAGACTCCTTCCTCTGCCAATAAAACGACCACTTGACTGAATATCTTCTGCAAATGCTCCTTCAAACGCTTTCCCCGAAAATCATTGATCGTGTTATGGTCAGGCTTCGCTCCGCCCGTAAGCCACATGAAATGCACGTTTTCAGTTAAAGATTGCTCAATCTTCCGCGATGAGTAAATGTTGCGTAAATACCCGTAAACCAACACTTTCAACAACATCCGCGGATGTTAACTCGACGTCCCGCCGCCTTTATAACTCTGTTCCAATTCACCGATATTGATGCGTTCGATAACCTCATCGACCACCCGCACCGGATGCTTCTCAGGTATCAATTCATCCAAACTCGGCGGCAACAACATCGGCTGATTCTGCACATATCGTTTGAATACTGCTTTTTTGCTCATATCAATATTTTAAACTAAGTTCTTTTAAAATGAAAAAGAAGCCGCCTTTTCAGACAGCCTCTTTTTTTGTCAAAGGTAACATAATTTTCAGACTTCTTCCGAATTAATTGGATTACAATTCGGGCTGCATCATAACATCAGCTAAAGCTCTCAATCTAGCAACATCGGCGACGTTCTTATTGGTCTTTGCATTCTTTCCTAAAGATTTAGCCAAACCTTTGAGTTTTGCAGGATTCTTTGAAGTTTCTGCATTAAGAATCGCTTTTCGCATAGCCGCAATTCGGGCAACAGGTAAACCTTTCGAACGCTCCAACTGATCGAGGTAAGCCTTGGCAATTATTAACTGCTTAGACCACTCAATTTTTTCCTGAGTCTGAACATTTAGTTGTGCAATTTGGATCGTTTTTGCAGCATCAATCTCGTTTTGAGTCAGATGCTTTGTTGGAGTTAGCTCAAAAATGTCTAATCCGCGAGCAATTTCTGATGAATAGATGCTGCCGTTATACCAATATGCCGACCACGAACCGGCGAGTATTAATGTTTTTGGATCTAACGCCCCGCGGTCGAAATAGGCAATTTCAAAAGGCTTTGCGGGGTCGGTGAAATCCATAATAGAAATTCCGCCTTGATACCACGCCTGAACTTTGATATCGCGTCCGGGAACAGGGACGAGCGAGCCATTATGTGCCACGCAATTTTCGCTGTCGCCTTGTGCGGCAGGCAATTTGTAATAATTTCCAAACGTCAATTTGTTATCTTTCAACGCAAAAATCGCGTTTGCTCCCCAAACATTCGGATCAGTCGCACGACATCTGGCACCCATTCCGCCGCCCCATTCGTCAGTAAAAACAACCTTTTTGCCATCATTTGAGAAAGAAGCCGAATGCCAATAAGCGTAATTTTTATCATTGACCGCATCTATCCGTTTCGGATTAGCCGGGTCTTTGATGTCGAGCAAAATTCCATTCCCTGAACAGGCTCCGGCAGCTAGACCGAGTTCTGAATAGACCGTTATATCATGGCATTGGTCGGTATCTTCAGACCTTGTTGGTGTGCCTTCGCTGGCACTGCCGCCGTTATTCAAAGCATTTACTTTTCCTGTTTTTGGATCGCTGAAAATCCTTGGACTGGCGACAATTTTTGCGTCTTGTGGTGCGGCGAGCGGAACTTTTATTATATCAATCCGAAAACGTGCCGTCTCAGGATTTTTTTCAGGCGTACCATCTGAACAGCCTGGCAATTCTTCGCCTTGACGGACGAAAGATGTTCCTGAAATGTAAACATAAACGTTGTTTGGATCTTTTGGATCCGGCACTAATGTATGAGTATGCGAACCTCGACAAGACTGTACAGCCGCAACCTGTTTCGGATTGCTGATGTCGGAAATATCAAAAATTCTTACGCCGCGAAAACGATCTTTGTTTGCTGCGGGAAGTTGATTAGGTGCTGCGACAGGAAAGCCTTCAGCACTACAATCAAGCTTGCCGTTTGCCATTTCGACCGACATGAAAAGCAGATTTTTGTGAACGGACAAATCACCCTGTCCGCCCGGGCAGACGACTGATGTCAAAAGTTTGGTACCTGACGGATTGGAAATGTCGTAGATATTGAACCCATAGAAATTTCCCATAAAAAGTCTATCGCCCTGAAAAGCAATGTCAGAATTTGCAAAAGCAAGCGGAGCAAACGACATCTTGATCGCGGGCGGGATTGGTGCATCAGGGGCAATGCCCAACGCCTTTAACGCCTTTGCAACCATCGGGCTATCGGGATCTGTTCCAATATCAAAAGCTGCCGGCTTTTTGAGCAAACCCGCGTGCTTGATTCCCATAGCCGCTTCGCCTGCATCGTAAACTCCTGATTTCAAAGAGGTTCGAGGGTCGTTTGGGTCTGAACCTTTCATTCCGGCGGGTAATTTTGGAGCAGGTTCAAGCCCTTGTGCCAACGCTCCTGCAACCAAACCGACACATATCACACATAAAATTGCTATCGTTATTTTTACTCGATTCATCGTTTCTCCTTTATACTTTTCTTGCCCAACATTTCTTGCATAATCTTAATTTCGGCACGTTGACCACTATCAACGTCCGAAGTGAAATTAAAAACCTCAGCATCTTGCCCTGTACCAGCCGTCTCAAAAAGGTCTTTGACCATGACCAAAGCACCTTCGTGATGCTGAATCATTCCCTTCAAAAATAATTTGTCGAATTCTGACCCTTTGGCGTTCTTTAGTTTTTCCATTTGTTTTGGAGTCAGCATTCCCGGCATTAAATGATTCATTCCATCCATACCAGACATTTCTTTCATCTGCATTTCGGTATTTTCGCCTCTTAAAGTCAACCAACGTTTCATAAAATTGATTTCGTCCGATTGCGATTGGCTAATCTTGGCTCCAAGTTTTCTGACATCTTTGTTGTTTGTACGTTCTTCAATCATCGCCGTCATCTCAACCGCCTGTGCATGGTGCATGATCATTCCTTGCATAAATTCGACATCCTTGGCAGAACTCGGCGGCAGCTTCGCAGTCGTGTTTGAGGGCAGAATTTTAGTCGGCTGTCCCGGAGCTCCGGGCTGAACGATAACGGGCTGCTGGGCGGACACTAACAACACGGAAAAACAAACAAAAATTGTAGCGATGATTAATTTCATATCATTATAACTTGCGGCATTTCGTGTAAGGTTTAGTTAATGGTACTAATTTTCCTTTATCCAAGGGAACAAGTTTTTTTCCGTCAAAAACAAACGAACGCTCACGGCATCCGCGTTCTTTTCCGTCTTTTTCCAATTAAAACCGAGCAATCAGCAATTTGCTGTCTTCTCTCGTAAAACAAATCGCTGGTGTAACCAAATCCGTCTGGCGTTTTTTTCGCTTCGTCTCCGTAACCAAAACGACCCAAATCGTCCAAATCTTTCCCGATTGATAATTCAGTTAATACCCAATATAGACAACTAGTTCCGCAACTGTGATAGGTGATGTAATATTTCCCTGCAAAATTGACTTGCGGGGCACCGTCCGCATAAATTTTACCCAATTCGTCTTCCCATTCTGTGTCGCTAATGCGTTTAGCCCATTTGGGATTTTTGATTTTTCCTTTGTAGACCGAAACCTTAAAGTCACTAAATTGCGGCTTTGCCTTTTGTTGAGCAGAAATTGCCAACGCTGAAAAACAAATTAAAATTGTTGTGATTATTATTTTCATACCTGTTTTTTATTCAAAAGCCTATCCTGAACCTTCTTATTCCGCAATTCCCGCAAAGCGTCCGCCGCTATCCAGCGAGCCGATTTCGTATTTTGTGCCTGAATTCGTAACGCAGATTCAATTGCGAATTTGTTCAGATAAACACTACGTTTACCGATTTGCCTTAACGACCAGTTTACAGCTTTCTTGATGAAATTACGTTCGTCGTCGGCTTTTTGTTCAAGAATTGGTAGGAATTTTGCAATTTTTTCATCATCGGCTTTTTTATCGTGAACGGAGAGCCACGCGATCAGGCAAATTCCCGCACGTTTGATAAATTCTTCATCGCTGTCAGACCATTCAAAAACCTTTTCATAAGCGAAAGTTGTCTTACAAAAAAGATGCCCACAAGTGCCGTCGCAAATCGCCCAATTATCAAAATCTTTCACCCACGAATCCATCTGATTTTCAGTTACGTCTTTTGGATTTTCGATCAAATACGCGATTGCTCGTGCTTCATGAATTCCCGTTTCCCAAAGCTCTAAAGCTAACGAGTGTCGATCTTTAGTTTGTTTTTTAATTTCTTTGGCGAGAACTTTGAGATTTGGTGCAGAAACACCGAGAGCCTTTTTTGTTTTGATTGCAAAACGAGCCATTCCCGCGACATTTTCAGGACTTCCGAGTGATTCGAGTTTTTTGATTATTTCTTCAATGTTCATTTAAAAACCACCAATCTGTTTAGAGGCGTGTCTCTGACCGCCGTTTCTCGAATATCGACGGCGGCGGTCAAAGACACGCCTCTAAACGACGTAAATTTATTCCAAATCGGCATCTAAAACCGTCCCCGTCTGCTTAGCTCTAAATTCCCTCAATTTCTCACGCAAATCTTTCCGCGAATTCGACAAAATCGAAATCGCCAAAAGTGCTGCATTTTTCGCACCTGCTTCGCCGATCGCCATTGTCCCGACCGGAATTCCCGCAGGCATTTGGACGATGGAAAGCAATGAATCCATTCCACTTAACGCCTTGCTTTGAACCGGAACGCCAAGCACAGGCACGCACGTTTGCGAAGCACACATTCCGGGCAAATGTGCAGCACCGCCTGCACCTGCGATGATAACTTCGATTCCGCGACCTTCGGCAGTTTTGGCAAATTCAAACAACAAATCAGGCGTCCGATGTGCGGAAACGATCTTACATTCGTGCGGAACACCGAAATCCGTGAGAATATTCGACGCATTTTTCATCGTTTCCCAATCAGATTTGCTGCCCATAATTATTGATACTATTGGGTTTTCAGTATTCATATCTATCTCCAAAGTAACAGAATTGCGACCACAGTTTCAAAAAGAACGCCGCCAAAATTTAGTTTGTGATATTCCTTATCAACCAAAATGCCTAAAATTCGTGCGACCGCCGCTAATGCCCAACCAATTCCAACAGCTGTAAAAACATTTGGATCCTGAAAATACAATGCCGAAGCCCCAACACCGAGAAAAACTCCGCCATAAGTTGCTCTAATTTCAGACTTTCCACGCCCTTCGTCAGGAATTATTCCGACGAATTTTGCTATCAGATCGGGAAAAAAGAAGCCTACTATGCCAAGCACCACAAAAACTGCTGCCCCGATTGAATTGATAATATTCATTTCACAACCTCAACCACAATTCCGCCAAAACGATGTTCATTGGCGTAGCATCTTACGCTGTCAATATAGCAGATATGCTTATCGTAGCGTTCGTTTGTTCCACGGTAAAATGCCAAAAATCCACCGGACTCGCTTTCATTGGTAAAGACCAACCGGCGACCGTATGCATCCGACGCTTTACTAACACATCTTTCGCAAACTTGATTTGGATAGCGTTCCCAATGATAAACTTTCTCGGCACAAATCGGGCAATCGTGCGTTTCTTGCATTTGAATGATAGTTTGCCACGAGTTTTACCAAACGCAAAAAAGGATGAAGCCGAAACCTCATCCAATCTTGCAAATAAACTGAAAAATAACTTTAGCCGATAAACATTTCATCATCGTTGTAAACGCGGTCAAGCTGATGTTTGGGCGAAGGAGCAAATAAAACTTCCAAGCCTTTTCGCAAACCCGCCATTACCGCCGCAATTTCGCGGGCAGGCTCTACTACTTTTGCCTGTATGAAATCTGTGGTTGTAATCACTTGATTTTGTGTTCGATCGATTGTTCTGCTGACGAGTTCGACTTTATCTCTCGCGACAATTGCAGTTTGTCCGACCAAAGCTTTTAATTCGACGACCTCTTCTTTTATTAATCCAACTGATTCAGAAAGGTGTTTTGTAGCCATAGAAATATGACCCGAAACTTCTGTAAATTGAACAGCAATCGCCTGACCTTGTTCGCCAATCAAATTAACTTTTGTTAGCAGAGGATTTACCTGATCTTCCAAACGATTAACCGTTTGCACCACTTTGCGGACAATCACCGCAATGGCAACCAAAGCAATCGCCATTGCAATAAAACAAATAGCGATAACAATTGAAGCAATCATTATCCAAAAAAGAGGTTCACTAGGGTTCATATCGTTTTATTTTTTATCTTCTTTCGGCAGCTCGAGAATGCCATCTTTTGGATACGTTGGACGACCTTCGGTTATCGCAGAAGTTTCAGTGCGTCTTTTTTCATCAAAATAAGCATCCTTTCCGGCTTCAATTGCCGCTGAAATCGGATTGGTTGTGCGTGCTGCCGCACTTTTAGCCTTTTCGCCAATTTCTTCGGCTTTATCTTTCGCTATTTCAGCAATTTCAGAAGCTTTTTCTTGAGCGGTTTGATAAAACTCAGTAGCTTTTTCTCTGGAAACTTCGTAATATTCGCCTGCTCTTTCTTGCAGTTGAGCAGCCGTTTCCTTGCCTTTTTCCAAGCCTTTACGAGTTGCATCCGCAATATCTTCGCGAAGTTCTTGTCCCGATTTCGGGGCAAAAAGCAATGCTAAAATCGCTCCAATTCCGCCGCCGATAAGCAAATAAGTCAATTTAGTGCTGGCACTACCATCTTCTCTTTCGTATCTCATAATTTTCCTCTCTTTATAAAAGCTTTGTCTAAACTATAACAAAATTTTGCGTTGATTAAAAATAAATTTACAAATATCCGTTTCTACTTCACTTTCGCCCGTACCATTCGCGGAATTCCTTGTAAATCAGGCAAAATTTGGATAGTTTGCCAAATTTCATTCGCAAACATTTTCTCAACCCTTTCAGCTTGCCCAAATCCGATCTCCATTAATAAAAAACCGGATTTTTCCAAAAATTGTGGCGACTGATCAACTATCTTTTCAATAATTGAGAAACCATCGTCGCCGTCCGTCAAAGCATTTAACGGCTCGAAATCGCGAATTTCCGGCTGAAGATTAGCAATCGCTTTGTTTGGAATATATGGCGGATTTGAAACAATCAAAGGAAACTTTTCGCGTTTCAAATTTTCGAAAACGTTAGAAATTTTAAGCTCAAGTCTATTTAAGACACCATGCCGGCGAGCATTTCGCCCGGCAATCTGCAATGCCTTTTCTGAAATATCCAAACCAATTGCAGCCGCATTTTCAACTTCATGAAGAATCGAAACTGAAATGCAGCCCGAACCGATTCCAACTTCGCAAAACTTTTTATCTTCCCGTTTTCGCAGAATTTCAATCGCGTTTTCGACGATTAACTCGGTTTCGGGTCGAGGAATCAGCACATCTTTATTTACTTCGAAATCGAGTCTGTAAAATTCTTGAATGCCCGTAATATGTTGAAAAGGCTCGTGTTTAGAACGTCGCTCAAGAATTTTATGAAAATTGTTTTCCTCTGAGTCAGTTAAAACATATTCCGGATGGGCGATGAGAAAAACTTTATCTTTTTGCAGGGCAAAAGCTAACAATGAAGCGGCTTCAAAGCGTGAATCGGAAACATGATTTTTGCTTAAAATTTCAGTAGCTAATCTGAGGTTATCGCTGATGTTCACAATAGAAATCTATCCTCGCCAAATCGCAGGCAAAGTAAGAAGTATTATTTTTAAATCAAGCCAGAGCGACCAATTTTCAATGTAATACAAATCAAGTTTTACCATCTCTTCAAAATTAAGACGGTTTCTGCCTGAAACTTGCCATAAACCTGAAATACCGGGCTTCATATCAAGCCGCCTACGTTGCCAAATTTTATAAGCTTCAACCTCATATTGAATCGGCGGTCGCGGACCTACTACACTCATTTGCCCACGTAAAACATTGAGAAATTGAGGCATTTCGTCCAGACTTGTTCGCCGCAAAATACGTCCGATTCGAGTAATTCGCGGATCATTTTTTACCTTTCCAAAAACGGGTTTTTTGTCATTCCCGCCATTTGCTTCTTTCAAGCCTTCGATATTCTTTTTATAGGCTTCTTTGTGCAATTCTTCATCCGCCCCATCAATCATCGTGCGAAATTTATAAAATAGAAAAACTCGCCCGTCCATTCCGATTCTTTCTTGTTTGAAAAGGATTGAACCCTTTGAATCAAGTTTGATAAGGAGGGAAATGACTAGCCATATAGGAGAGGTTAAAGTGATTGTTATCAATGAAATAACGATGTCAAATAGCCTCTTAAGGAATCTTTCCGCTTCACTCAAAGGCTCTCTGAAAAGCCTTACCATCGGCAAAATTCCGATTTGGTCAACACTTGTTTTTTGCGGCAAAAAGTTGAAAAGCGAAGGAGCGAGCCGAAATTCTACGCGGCGTTCACGCCCAATATTCATCATCGCGTCGAAGAGTTTTTCACTCGCCAAATTACTGTCTGTAATGATTACTTCCTGAATCGAGAGATTGCGGATTATATCTGACAAATCATCCAAATTTCCAACGATCGGAGTATCAGCCACTCGAATTTGATTGCCGTTAGTTGAGACGATTCCCACTACTCTATAACCCAAATCAGGACGCTCCTTTAGCGTTGTAATTGTCTGCTCCGCCTCTGCATTTTGTCCGATGATGAGGGTTGGAATCAAGTTTATATCTCTTTTACGAACAATAGTTTGCAAATATCGCAAGCCCAAATGAAAGACCGAAAAAGCCGTTAAAGCAAAGAGGAAATCAAAGACGAAAAGTCCGCGTGCATAGGAAAACTCGCGAAAAGCAAATCCGCCGCGAAAGAAAAAAGTAAAGGTTATTAAAAATAGCGAACCAATCGAAACTGCCTTCAAAATTTTGACAAACTCGGCAATATAAGAAAATGCACCCTGAAGTTGGAAAACTCTTTGGTAAAGAAGCATTGCCAACCGAATCGGCACTACAGAAAAAAGAATTCCGGCGTATGGCACAAATTCTTTACTCCAAGCCCAGGCGGTTTTTGAAAAGATTTCGCCTCCTTCTCTGAGAGTAAATGCCAGCAAAAAACAACCTACCGCCAACGCCGCATCTATCAGCAAAATAAATGCTTTAACAGACGGCATTACCCAAAGCGGAACACGATTTTCGGCACGCTTGATAGTAGGAATAATTTGTTGTTCTATCGCCCTTTCAGCTTTCACAGAGTAATATTACCAGTTTTCTAAAATCAAATCTGCCACCCGTGTTTTTGTCTCTAAATTTTGATTAATAGCTATTGATGATTTTTTTGCAAGAGTGATTTTATCCAAATCTTCGTGCGTTTCAATCTTCATCATTCTACCTTGCTTTATCAACATTTCGTCAATTGCGGCAGGTTTTCCAGCAAAAATTGTTATCGCAGGAGTTCCGAGAGCAGCAGCTTCGCGATTCATTGTGCCGCCGCCTGAGGCTACTAAATCAGCGAAAGCGATAAGATTTGCACCATCCAAAACCCCTTCGGGAATAATGATATTTGGTTGCGTATGAAGCTTTTTGAGTTGCTCACCTTGATGATTTTTACGCGGCAGAAGAACTATTTTCACATTCGTATTCGTCGCAAATTTATCTAAAAATGTGTCCAATACTTCGTTTGAAAATTGCCGATGATAAAGTGCCTCAGGAGCGTGCGGACGAACGACGATCAAAATATTTTCGGGCGAAATGCCAAGCTCTCCTAGCTCATTTCCAAATTCTTTATCAGCTTGAAAATCAGCCAAGTAAACGTCTTCTTTTAAACCGTTAAATCTTTTTACCTTACTTTCATCAGCTCCAAATTTGTTGAGAAATTCCGTTGGAAAACTTTCCGGAACAATTACTCTTTTAGCGAAGCGAAATGACAAATGATTCATCGGATGATGTTCGTAATCCATTAGATTCACAGAGTTTAGACCCAATAACCGGGCGACGGCAAGGGGCTCGTGAGAGTTGTGTGAGACAACCAAATCAATTTGTTTTCCGCGAGTCCAACGAATTAACTGCAAGACTCTTCCGCCAAATTTCAAACCCTTTTGGATTATTCCTTTGCCACCGTGAGTGCCAAAAACCTCAATTGGCAAACCTGCTTTTTCTGCGAGTCCAACCGTTTGTGCATAATCTCGAGCCGTCCATAAAATCGTATGCCCACGCCGTTCAAATTCTTTTGAAAGTGCGAGAAAAAAAGGTACGTGTGGTGAATTTCCTAAATCAATCCAAATACGCATACAAATCTAATCGGACACAAACGCAATCATAAAGAGGAGCAGCACTTAACATTTTACACACTTCCTAACGGGCGTGTTTGTCCCTTACTTCAACCAACCGTGAAACTGAAAATGCCATCCACGCTTGCGACCAGCGAATGAAAGGAGTTTTTATGATTTTATTTTCAAGCTTCTGGTAGTAAAAAAAACCTTCTTCATCACGCATATTGCTGCAAGACCAAGCTAAAATCTTTTCGGCTCTATGGATTGCTGTGGAGTCAAATTCCGCTAATTCTACCAAAGAAACAATTGCCGCTGCGGCTGAATGAATATCGATGGGATACGTTTTTGTATCGTAATATTTAGGCGTTCCATCGCTCAAAAAGAAATTTTCCAACCAGAATTTATAACCGATCTTCAAAGCATTTGCCGATTCATTTTGCAGCTTAGGAATCAGTTTTTGCAAACGATAAAGTGAGAGCAAAATATATGCTGTATGAAAATTGTCAACCCAGTTATGCCGCAATTTTGATCCGTATGCCCAAGACCCGTTTTCCGCTTGTCGGCGTATTACATATAAAGCAGTTTTTTCTGCTAAATGTAGATATGATTGGTTTTGCGTCAATACCCCAACCCTCGCCAAACACTCACCGGCAAGTAAAGAAGCATTAAAAATGACGCTTTTATCGAGCGGCGTATAGCTAAAAGACACTTCCTCTGCCGTTTCATCAATCCGGTTCAAATCCTGCACAATAAATTCGCAAACTTGTTTGCTAATTTCAAGATATTCTTCAACACCAAAAATCTCGTAAGCCTCAATAAAAGCTTGAGCTGCAAAAGCTGTCGGAACAATTGTCGGCGTTCCTTGCGGAGCAAAAAAAGCCCTCGATTGCCAGTCGAAATTATAACCAAAAGAAGATTTGAGTTCTGAATTTTGAATTTTAAGTTTCAGCAAAATATTCAGAAGACTTTTCGCATTTTGAGAATGTTTTTCATCTTGAGTTGTCCGAAAACGTGATAGCTCGGCAAGTGCAAAAAGAGCAATTCCCTTTGCATTCACACCTTTTTCTATCTTCAAAAGCGGACGCAGATTCTTGCCGCAACGTTTTACCATTTGAAGCCACGCCAATCTTGATATTGAAAAATATTTGAGCGGCGTAGCTTGAAAAAACTTGCTATTTAAGCCGTCAAACGGGTCGTAACCGGAAAAATTCTCCCGTTTGCACCAATCAAAAAGCCGATCATAAATTTTGACAAAATCAGTATGCATCAGAAAAAACAAAAGACCTGAAACTTTAACGTCTCAAGCCTTAAACCTTAAACTTTGTCGAATTAATTTACAAACGAGGCAATCTGAAACTAAATTTTGAACCAAATCCGACCTCTGATTCAACCAGAATTTCACCGCCGTGCTGTTCAATCGCCTCTTTTACAAATGAAAGCCCAAGCCCGGTAGATTCTTCTTCTTTATCGTGTCCTTCGCGAGCGACACGATAGAATTTCTGCCAAATTTTATCAATCTCGCCATTTGGAATTCCATAACCTTTATCTTCCACAATTACTTTTAAGAAATCGGCTTCGAGAATAGTTGAAATAATTACAGACGTTTTTTCAGGACTATATTTGATCGCATTATCGATTAAATTTAATATAACTCTCGTAATCAAACCTTTATCGGCGGCAATCGGCGGGAGGTGAGAATTCGCTTGTTCAACGAGACGAATTCGCCTGTTTCTCGCTTTGTCCTTCAAGTCTTCAACCACTTCGTGAACAATATTATCGAGCTTGACCGGAGTTTTAACAACGCCCTGTTTATCCGCCTGCTCCAGATTTGAAACAGATAAAAATGTAGTCAGCATTTTCGAAAGTCGTCGCGATTCATTGGAAATAATATCTAAAAATTCCCTCGATTCAACAGATATTTGCTCGTCCATCAAAAGAAGTTCGGTAAAGCCTTTGATACTTGTAACAGGCGTTCGAAGTTCGTGCGACATCAGGGAAACCATATCGCTTCTGAGTTTTTCATTTTCCTTAATCGCCGAAACATCGCGAATTGTAAGCAGAAAACAGATTGGCTTGGTCGCAACGGTTGAATCGTGGATTGAAGCGTCTTCGTTCGGAATTTTGATAACGTTGATCTGCAAACATAATGTCTGCTTTTTCTCCGGAAACTCGATCTCACATTCAAAATGTTCCCCGGTTTGCAGAACTCTGCGAACAGCCATGCTTGGTTCGTTAAAAACTTCAGATTTAAATCTTGAAAGTAAGTTAAACAAATCAATATCAGAAATTTCGCTACCGTCAATTCCAGCCATTTTCTGCATTTGGCGGTTAATATACGCCAAAGTTCCGTCCAAATACGCGATGGCGTGAGCCTCTTTTAAGTATGAACTGGCGAGCGAACCAAAGCGTTGCTCTTTCAGCATACTATGAAAAAGACTGACCAATTCGAGTCGATTCTGCGACAAATCTTTTGAAAGAAAACTGTGCCAGGCATTTGGTAAATTATTGTCTAAAAAGTCTTTACGGCGGAAATTTCGGGCGATTTGTTCGCTAAACGATTCCAAAAGAAATTGATCGGCGAATTCATAATTTTGTTTGATATTTACTAATAAAACGCCTACCAAAACGTCGTCATGAATTAAAGGTAGGGCAATTTTTGCCGCACTCGGATTTTTCTCGTTAATTTGAATGACAGTTTTTCTGTCTTTCAACGCTTGTTCGCAAAGTTGAACTCCATCCCGCCAATCATTTTGTCTTGAAACAGCAGAATATTGAGGTTTCTCGTTTCGCAAACGTCCCACGGGAATTAAATCATTTTGATTGCCAAATTTGAAAACAACCACTTCAGAATTAGGCAGCAAAGTTTCCAACAATCTCAAGCCACTCTCAATTCGAAAATCCCCCGATTTTCCACCAATTGCCCGGCTCGATGAAATTATCTCTTCGAGCTTTGCAGTTAAACTTGAATCAATTTGCCAAAGCTTTTTTAAATGAATCATCGATACGGTAAGTATAATTATCGTCATTCCGGGAATGAATAAAACACCTATATTGTGGTATCTAGCGAAATAAACCATCAAAAGAACCCAAACACAGATAAAAGCGAAAATGTGCCATGAATATCTTTTAAGTAATTGTTTTTCAGCCAAATAAGCAAATACTAAAGCAACGGTTGACAATAAAACCGCTTGCATCGGAATCGATGGATAACTTCTGGTTTCGTATAATGAGTGAATAAATGAAACTGCCTGCGGACCGAAAAGCCACATTAAAAGAGTAAAAGCTGCGACTATCAGAGACAATCCAAAGGAAATCCAAATACTTTTATTTTGAGGTTGGTTCATAAATGACAATGACAAGGTCGCAGGAAAATTTGAAGAGAATGTCTGAAATCGATTTGCTATGTTAGGCTAATGCCAACATTGTTATGCATGTAGATTATGCACTAAAATAATAGTAAATTCAAGTTTTTATCAATCAAACTTGCTGTTTTATAGTTTGCTTCGTAACCTTTCAGATATGTTTTATGAATCAATTTTGCCCGTTGAACTCGCAGAACGCTTGAAAAATAGTGAAGCGATTAATTTGATTGATGTCAGAGAGCAATATGAATACGAAATCGCCAGAATTGATGAAGCGAAACTTCTGCCTTTGACCCAATTCAATGACTGGATTGGTGAATTAAAACCCGAGCATGAAGTGATCGTAATGTGTCATCACGGCATCAGAAGTGCGAATTTATGTATGTTTTTGCTCAGAAATGGATTTGATAAGGTTTTCAATCTCGAAGGTGGAATTGATCTTTGGTCGAAGGAAGTTGATTCGAGCGTGCCTAGATATTGAAAAGATTGCTTTGCTTTTGCCCTTTTTTGGGAAAAACTTCATAATGTAGTTGTTTTTTCAGGTGTAATTTATGCTGAAATTTGTTGGAGATTTACGCAGTCTTTTACTCGCTTTGTGGCTTGGTGCGGCTTGTTTCTTTAGTTTTGCCGTTGCTCCAAGTGCTTTCGGCGTTTTGCCTTCGGCTGAATTGGCGGGTTCGCTGGTTTCGCGGGTTTTGATGATTGTAAATTTGAGTGGAATAGTTATCGGTGCATTTTTACTGCTCAGTTCTTTTTTGCCAAGCCGTAGTGCGAATAATATTTGGGTTTGGATCGAGAGAGTTTTGCTTTTATTATTGACCGTTGGCTGCATCGTCGGGCAATTCGTAATTGCTCTCTGGATGAGTCAGATTCGCCTAAGCCTTGGTCGTCCGATTGAAGAATTAGCTGCCGAAGATCCTTTGCGGATGCAGTTTAACCAACTGCATATTTGGTCGGTAAATATTTTGGTAGCGGCGATGATTGCGGCGGCATTAAGCTATTTTCTGCTTGCGTATCGCTCGCGAAATACCGAGATTAAAGCTGCTAAAACTTCAGCGAACAAAGACTTTATGGATTTTAAAATTTAATATGACTGCTACAAAAACTACAGATTTGATTGAAAATAGCGATGAACTTGCAAATCGTTTTTCACATTGGAGCGGAAACGAAAGCTTGGCGACATATCCTTTTGTTGAAAATACTTATGCACCGTTTTCGCCTCTGAAAAGAGCTTTGCCGCTAACCAATTTAGCCCTGATCACTTCAGCCGGAGCTTATATCGACGGCACAAATCCCTTTGACACAATTTCGCGTGATGGCGACATCAGCTATCGCGAAATTCCGATTGAAGTAGAAGCCGAAGACTTGCAATATGCTGCTCGCGGGTACGATACGCAATTTGTTCGGGAAGATAGAAACTGTCAAATTCCGATTGATCGTTTGCTCGAATATGAAGCAAATGGCGTGATTGGCAAGCTCAATAATGTTTGGTGGACGATGAACGGATTTATGCCAAATGCCGGACGGGTTGCGGAAGAATTGGCACCAAAAATTGCCGAAAGAATTCATCGTTACGAGTGTCATGCCGTTTTATTAATTCCGGCTTCAAGGCTTTGTCATCAAACTTTAGGAATTGTCGCACGTGCAATCGAGCTGACAGGAATCCCTACGATGATGCTCGCCGTTGAACGCCAGATTCCCGATCGAGTTCGCCCGCCTCGTACTGCATATTACAACGGTGAAATCGGTTGCGTAGCTGGAAAACCGAATTGGAAGCAATATCAATTGCGTGTTTTGGATGAATCAATTCGCTGGATCGAAACGCTCGATCAACCCGAAGTGAGAAAATTAACGGTTGATCTTGAAACTAAAACCGAAAATGATCGCGGCGAGCGTTAATCTGTAAGTTAGAGCAAAACTAAAAGGCAAAAGTTAAATTTTCAAAACTTTTGCCTTTTTTGATTTTAATTTTTTGAGTTTTCTTACTTTTTATTCTTCTCAGTTTCTCGAAAATCTTCTCGTAATTTTTGAAAATTTTGCCATTGTTCGGGTGTAAAAATCTTTTTAATTTTTTCGTCAGCCCGATTGCGAATTGCTTCTACTTCAGGACTCGTTGGCAAATTCTTATACTCTTCGCGAGTTTCGCTCATGATTTTTTGGACATCAGATTTTTGCAGGTCAGAAAGCTGGACTTGGTCAAAAATTTTCTCAAAACGCTGTTGTTTTGTTGGCGAAGCAGCCGGGCTAAACCAAACATGATAAGCATTTAACGCCAAAGCTCCTGCCACAAACCCAAGTAAAAATATGCTCAAGGTGGCTAATCGAATTTTCCAGGTAAATGTATTTTCTTTATCCATGATTATTTCTTTTTGACATTTTCTGTGCCATAGATTAATTGAAAGACTTGTTCATTGTTAAGATCTTTAGCTGGCAATTTTCGATCCAAAATTACCATATCCGCCGAATCGCTATCAATTGTTGCCATTGTTTCGGCTGTGGGAGCAAAAATCGTCAGAACAACTAAAACTAAAACCGTTGTAATCATTACCCCAACCATCGTTCCTGCAGCCTTCCATACTTTAGCAAAAGCCCAAAGTGAACTAACTGAACTTTGTCTCTCAGGCAGATTTGCCAAAACCCTCTTGGCAAAAAATGGCGATGGTTCAAAATTTTGCGTGACTGCGGTTTTGAGCAAAATTGACATCGATCGGGCGGACTCAAAAGATTGCCGGCAACTGAAACAATTTTCCGTATGTGCGGAAATCAAAAGCATTTCGGCTTCATCAAATTCTTCAAATGATTTTTCATCCAAGATGCTTAAAATATGTTCGTTCTTCATTTTGCAAATTCCTGTAATTTCTTTGTTTCCAAGAGTTTTTCCATTGATTCCCGCATTCTTCTTCTTGCCCGAAATGCTTGAATTTTTACCTTTGATTCTGTCCAACCCGTCATTTCCGCAATTTCGCGAATCGAATATCCTTCGCCATCAAGCAATGTTAAAGCTGTTCGATCATCAGCCGACATTGTTACCAAAAGTCGATTAACCAAATCAGCCGCGATCATTTTTTCTTCGTCTGCCAAATGCTGAGCCGTTGCCGCACCCGACATTTTTTGTTCCAGCCAATCGGTTTCCGTTTCCGTCAGCGATAAAACCGTCGCATCCGTTTCGCGTTTCGCACTTCGCAAAGTATTGATGCAGGTATTAACCGTAATCCGCGTCAGCCAACCTTCCAAAGAGCCTCTACCTTCAAATTTTCCAAGCTGTGTAAATGCTTTCAGGAAAACTTCCTGTGCGGCTTCTTCCACCAAACTTCTTTGATTAAAAAAACGGCTGGCAAATCGAAAAACCCTTGGACTATAACGACGGACAATCTCGGCAAATGCGTTATCATCGCCGTTATTCGAGCTTTGAGTCAATTCAAAATCAGTCTGATTTTCGTAGTCTGTCAAGCGTTTCTCCATCGCGAAAGCAGTCGCAAAATTTTTAGCTGTTGTCGCTAGGAAAATGTTATCCACAAATCTAATCGAAAGAAAGTCTAAAATGTATTAAAATAGAAAAACAATTGCTTGTTCCAACAAATTAGACACATAAAAAACTTATAAAGTTACAGACGAAAAATTGCCCAAATGTTGCAAGGTTGTTTTCGATAGCAGATATATTATGTAACTGATTCGAGTAGTTTCGTGTCTAATTGAAATACAAAGTTACTAAAATATATACGATTTCTGTCTTCTTATTAATTCATTTTGCCGCGATTTTATGCATTTATTCAATTGTTTCTACCAAAACAGAATTCTCAGGATACTGATTTTTTCAGCAATATTTTCGATGTTTTTTACTTCTTGCGGAGGAAGTTCGGCTTCAAATAGCGGCGACGCAAAGGGTAAAAAGGAAGCCATTGAAACAAAGTCTGAAACCCAAATTCAGGTTTCTAATGCAAAAGTTGTCGCCCGTGATATTCCTGCTTTTATTCAGTCAACGGGCAGTTTGATCGCTGACGAAACCTCTGATGTCGCACCGAAAGTTGCCGGAAAAGTTGTTAATGTTTATGCCAATGTTGGCGATTTCGTAACAATGGGCAGCACTCTTGCCAAAATTGATGATAAGGATGCGAGACTTAGATTAATTGAAGCAAAAGCAAGTGTAAATCAAGCTATTGCAGCAGTTAGACAAGCTGAAGCACGTCTCGGACTTTCGCCAAACGGCACCTTTAATTCAAGCACGATTCCGGAAGTTCGTGCCGCAAGTGCCAATGTCGAACAATCACAAGCTGAGCTACGCCAGTCTGATGTTGCCATTCGTCAAGCGGAAGTTAATTTGCGTCAGGCGGAAGTAAATGAAAAAAGATATCGTGAATTGGTTGAATCGGGCGACGTTGCGATGATCGTTTATGAGCAATTCCGAGCCGTCCGCGATACCGCCGCCGCCGCCCGCGATTCCGCTCGAACAGCCCGCGATTCCAGTAATGCCAGAATTAATAGTGCAAAACAACAACTTGAAGCAGTTATTAATTCGGCTAAACAAAATAATCAAGCGATAAAATCTGCACAGGCAAACGTTGAAGCGGCAAAATCGCAACTTGCGACTGCCGAGCAAGCTATTGCCGATACGATTATCCGCTCGCCATTTTCGGGATTTGTCAGCGAACGGCAGACGGCAGTTGGAGAATTTGTATCTTCATCAACCCCGATTCTCAAATTAATGCGAACAAATCCGATCAAAATTCAGTTAAAAGTAACCGAAGCAGACGTTCCGCAGGTTGGAATCGGACGCGGTGTTTCAATTGAATTAGCCGCTTTTAAGGATAGAAAATTTGCCGGAGTTGTGACATCGGTAAATCCAGAACTCGATACACAGTCGCGAGCCGCAACAGTTGAAGCTCAGATTGAAAATAATGGTAACTTATTGCGTTCAGGCATGTTTGCGACCGCGAAGATAAATAGAGAAGGCGGAAGCCAAGGCTTGTTTGTTCCAAAATCTGCCGTATATTTCGATCAAAGCACGCAAGGTTCGAGAGCCTTTGTGATTCAAGAAGGAGTTGCCAAACTTCGTGTTCTCCAACTCGGTACAGAGGAAAATGATTTTGTACAAATTTTAGCGGGCTTGGAAGCAGATGAAGTAGTCGCAACCAGTAATTTATCGCAACTTTACGAAGGAGCGAAGGTGGTTTTTTGATTCAAGGTTCAAGATTTAAGATTCAATTTTGAATGTTAAATTCTAAATCTTAAATCCCTAAAAGTTATGCAATGGTTAGCTGAAATATGTGTTCATCGTCCTGTTTTTGCAACGGTTATCGTTTTATTTTTAACGGTAGTCGGAGGGTTTTCGTTTTTTACGCTTGGCGTTGACCGATTTCCTAAAATTGATTTACCGACCATTTCAATTTCTACATCAAATCAGGGAGCGGCACCCGCGGAAATTGAAACTGAAGTTACCGATGTTGTAGAAGGAGCCGTAAATACTGTTCCGGGCATTGAGCAAATGACCTCTACTTCATCGCGTGGCAGTTCTAATGTGACGCTGACTTTTAATCTCGAAAAAGACCCGGACCAAGCCTTTCAGGAGATTCAGCAAAAGATTTCAACGGTTGCAAATCGGCTTCCGGAAACGGCTGATCCGCCAGTTGTCAGAAAGAACGATCCTGATTCGCAACCAATTTTGGTCTTTGCAATTTCGGCTCCACGAAATGTTATCGAATTAAGCGATTTTGTCGAAACTCAGCTTCAAGAAAGGGTTCAATCAGCCGATGGAGTCGGCGAAGTTGTAATTTTTGGTGGTCGGCAAAGGCAAATTAAGATTCTGATAAATCCCGAACGCTTGGTTGCATACAATCTTTCGATCACTGAAGTTTCAAATGCGATTCGTAGTCAAAATATCGAATTGCCAGGCGGAACATTGATTGAAGGGACAAAAACTTCTGGGCTTCGAACGATTAGTAAATTAACCGAAGTTAGCCAGTTTAACGACATTGTTATCACTTCACGCAATGGTTTTCCGATCAAAATTAAGGATATCGGCAAAATCGAAGATGGCGGTGCTGATGCTTCAACAGCCGCTTCGCTTAATGGAATTCAATCGGTTTCATTGGCGATTCGTAAACAATCAGGCTCAAACACAATCGCCGTTATCAATGGCGTGAAAGAGCGAATGAACAAAATCATTCCGAATCTTCCGCCTGATATGAAAGTCGCGGTTACGCGGGATCAATCGGAATTTATCGAAAATAGTTTACACGCTATTGAAGAGCATTTGATCTTAGGCGGATTGTTTGCCGCGATCGTCGTTTTTCTGTTTTTGTGGAATTTTCGCTCAACTCTTATTTCCGCTCTGGCAATCCCAATTTCAATCATTGCTTCATTTGCAGCTATTGCAGCTTTTGGGTATTCGCTTAATCAAATGACGATGCTGGCTCTCACATTAATGGTCGGAATCGTAATTGATGATGCAATCGTTGTGCTGGAAAATATTTACAGATTCGTTGAAGAAAAAGGGATGTCGCCGATGGAAGCAGCCGTTGAAGGCACGAAAGAAATCAGTTTGGCGGTGATGGCAACAACCTTGAGTTTGCTTGCGGTTTTTATTCCGGTCGGATTTATGACGGGAATTGTCGGGCGTTTTATGTCGAGTTTCGGTCTAACGTCTGCTGCCGCTATCGCTGTTTCATTAATAGTTTCGTTTACTTTAACTCCAATGTTAGCAGCGAGATGGATTAAGAGCCACAAAAAGGATGAAGGCGAAAGGATGAAGGATTCAGAACCTTCTTTGGATGTGAATTCCCATGAAATCCAAAATCCAAAATCTGAAATCCAAAGTAACAGCAAAAACGGTTGGTTTTACGATAAAATAGACCGAAGTTACACTTGGCTTTTAAGACTTGCGATGCGTTTTCGTTGGGCAGTTGTTCTAATTTGTGCTGTCGTAATCGCTTCAATCGTTCCGCTTTACAATTATGTCGGTATGGCATTTGTGCCTGATGAAGATGAGTCTGCATTTCAAATTTCGCTAAGAGGTCCGCAAGGAACTTCGCTTTCAGCGACCCAATCAATTCTTGATCGTATCGCCCGCGATGTACGCGAACAATTGCCGGAAGTAAAAAATACTTTGGTGTTTGCAGGTGGTTTTGGCGGAAGTTCGGGAACAGGGCACACAGGAAATGTCAATGTTAGTCTGGTTCCTACCGATAAACGCAAATTATCGCAAGCCGATTTGATCAATAAAACACGGCAGATCATCAAGCCGTATCAATCAAAAGATTATCGTGTAAATGTTTCGGCTTCGTCTTCGATTTCGGGTAGTCTCGGTTTGGGTCGTGGAGGCTCTGGAATTGGCTATTATATCGCCGGACCCGATATGCAAAAGCTCAATCAATACGCCGCTCAATTGGTTGAATTAATGAAGCAAGACCCAATTTTTCGTGATCCGGATAATTCTGTGGACTCAGGAACGCCTGAAATTCAGATTACAATTGACCGTCAAAAAGCTGCTGATTTGGGTGTCAGAGCAGGCGATGTGGCAACCGCGATTAACACCTTTGCGGCTGGTCAAAGAATTACGACTTTTAGCCAGAATAACAAACAATATGACGTCGTTTTACAAGCCGAAGAGCAATACCGGCGAAATCGAGAAAATTTGCAATATTTAACCGTTGCTTCGTCAGCAGGCGGAACAATTGGCTTGGAAAAGCTGGTTAAGGTTGCGGAAGGCAGAAGTCCGGCTTCGATCAATCGTTTGAATCGTCAACGGCAAGTTTCAATTTCAGCGGGTTTACCGCCAAACGCTTCCGAATCCGATGCTCTGGCAAAACTCGAAACTTACGTTAAACAATTAAATTTACCGCCGGAATATACAACCGGCGTAACGGGGCAATCGAGAGAATTGCAAAAGGCTTACGAATCATTTATGTATGCTTTTCTGCTTTCGTTTGTCTTTATGTATTTAATTTTGGCGGCACAATTTGAATCCTTTATTCATCCGATCACAATTTTATTGACGCTGCCGCTTTCTATTCCATTTGCCCTGATTTCAACCGCAATTGCCGGACAAACTTTAAACATCTTTTCCGCTCTCGGTATCTTGCTTCTATTCGGAATTGTTAAGAAAAATGCGATTTTGCAAATTGACCATACAAACACTTTGCGTAAACAAGGCTTCAATCGATATGACGCAATTATTCAAGCTAATAAAGACAGATTGCGACCAATTTTGATGACCACATTAGCACTTGTCGCCGGGATGATTCCCTTGATCTTAGGAAGCGGAGCAGGTGCGGCAACTAATCGTTCGATTGGGATTTTGGTCGTTGGCGGACAAAGTATGTGTTTGCTTTTAACGCTTTTAGCAGTTCCTGTCTTCTATTCGATTTTTGAAGATATTCAAGAACTTAGCTTCCTTAAATCTGCCGGAAACATATTTAGCCGGTCGAGAGGTAAAAAGAACGTTGACGCTGAAATTGTCGAAGAAGCAGATATTACAGAACAGCAAACCAGCAAAGAAATCTAGTTTTTATGTATAGTAGTTTTTATAAAATATTGATAGCGTTGGTTTTAGCACTGTGTTTTAATGTGCTGGCTATCCTCGCTCAAAATCCAACCCAACCTGTCAAAAAAGAAACAAATCCCGTTCCTCCGGCATCTTTGCCAAATGAACCACCGCCTGTCGCTCCGAATTTTTCTGCTCCTGTCCGCCCGCTTCCGAGTGCTGAAAGAATTGGTGTAGAATCGGCAAATCAGCTTCCTTTAACGCTTGATCAAGCTATTGAATTAGCCTTGAAAAATAATAATGATATTGATAGTTCGCGGATTGATGTCAAAATTGCTGAAACAAATTTAACGGGTGCAAAAGGAGTTTACGACCCCCAATTAGTAAGCGAAAATTCGTATGAAAGCCGCACTACGCCAACGGCTTCAACTATCGGCGGAGCAGGTTCAAATGGAGCCGTGACGCAAACTTCAACCGCCGGAACGATAGGCTTAGAAGGAAATTCGCCTAAAGCGGGCGGAAATTATCAAGCCACATTTTCTTCTTCCACTACTACAACAAATAACCAAAATGCTACTCTTAACCCGCAATATCCGAGCGGTTTGACCCTAACTTACACCCAACCTTTGTGGCGAGGTTTACGTACGGATAACAACCGTCGAAATATCGAAATCGCCAAGAAAAACCTGAGTTTGACCGATGCTCAATTTCGTCAAAGAGTGATTGAAACGCTCAATCGGGTAGAGCAAGCCTATTGGGATCTAGTTTTTTCTTTAAGGAATTTACAGGTGCAGATCGATGCTGTAAAACAAGCGAAATTGCAGCTTGAGAGTAATGAAAGATTGGTTCGCAAAGGTGTTTTAGCTCCAATTGAGATCGTCGCGGCAACGGCTCAAATTACAAATTTTGAGCAAAATGTTTATTCTGCCCAAGAAACGGTAACGCAAGCGGAAAATACTTTGAAAACTTTGATTTTGAAAGATCGAACATCAGAAATTTGGTCACGTCCGATTACCCCGATTACTCCCGTCGAACTTGAAGCTCCGCGAATTCCGCTTGATTCGGCGATTGCGGATGCACTAAAAAATCGACCGGAATTACAGCAACTTCAAACAAATACGGAAATTAATAAGATTAATATTGACTATTTTCGCGATCAGACAAAACCGCAAATTGACTTGGTGGGAACCTATACAAGCAATGGATTGGCAGGCGGAGCGAATAATATTACTCGAACTAGCAGTGCCGTAAATTCGGATTTATTAGACAGAATTAATCAACTTTCTGCTCTCAATAACATAAATCCTCTGGTCATTCCGCCCGTTGTTACAGTTACGTCTCCGCCGACAAATTTAGTTGGCGGCTACTTTAATTCATTGGGAAATTTGATTCAGCAAGATTATCCAACTTATCGGGTTGGTGTCAGAATTACCTTACCTTTTGGCAACCGGGTGGCTCAATCCAATTTGGGCAGAACACTGGCGGAAGGCTCAAAAATCAACAATCTTCGTTCACAGGTTGAATTGACCATCGAAGCCGAAGTGAGAAATGCTTTGCAATCTTTGCGTTCGGCGGAAGCTCGTCTGAATTCTGCAATTGCCTCGCGTTCTGCTACAGAACAATTGCTCGAAAGCGAACAGCGTCAGCTAAAAGCGGGAACAACGACAGTTTATTTGGTAATGCAGCGACAAAATGATCTGTTAAACGCCAAAAGCAGAGAATTGCAGGCTCAAACCGATTTAAACAAAGCAATTGCCAACTTTCAAAAATCCATCGGAGCAACTTTGACAGCGAATAAAGTAGCAATTAAGTGAAAAACGAATAGTGAAAAGTGAAGAATTGAAGAATTAAGATTTAAATTTCTTCCCATCACTATTCACTTTTCACTTTTAGTTCTCCACCATTCAACCCATCTGCCACAACTTTATCTCTTCAATCGGATAAATCAGCATAATAATATTGAGAGTTAAATTATCGCGAATCGCAAAAAGCAGAATAATTTCGGTTAAAACATAGAAAGCAAAAGAACGCCAAAATTTAAGTTTGTATGCGAGAAATGCTCCAAACATACAACTCAAAACATCGCTCAAAGAATTCAAAATCGAATCGCCAAAATAATCAAGTGAAATAGTTGCAGCACGATAGCGTTCGATAACGAAGGATGAGTTTTCCAGACCTTCCCATAAACATTCAACTACAACGACCAGAAAAAACTTCCAACGAAGCGGCATTTCTTTGAAGATAAAAGTGACAATTCCGAAATATAAAACGCCGTGCAAAATATGCGTAAATGTATATGGATCAAAGAAATGCTGTGAATTATGAGCCGCCCAAATATCGCTCGACCATACCGCCAAATCTGCTTGTTTGCACCACCAAACTCTGCCTTGCCAATTGAGCGTAATCACCATTGCAATTACGCTTGCAATCATTGCCGCTATTGGATAAACAACATTTTTTTGATATTTTTCGTTCATTAAAATAATTTGAAGCCAAATTTGATCGGGACTTAGCTTAATAATCTAACATATGAACAAAATCCAGAGAAAAATTATATTGATTTGCAATTTGGATCAACGTTATCGTTCTCAAATCTAGGTAAAAATATGCGTAAAATAAATCTTTGTAAATTCAGCTCAATTTTCCTTCTGCTACTTATCTTTTCCATTACTTGCACCGCACAATCACGCATTACGGGAATGCAGGCGAAACTTTATTATCAAACCACAGGAACATTTTCGGCTGATGTTTTCACGACCCAAAGCGATTTGTGGAACGTCTATTTCGACTATGTTTATTCGACCTTGATTGTCGTCAGGGTTGAAGGCAAAAACGATGGAAAGCAATTCATCACGCCACAAAAAATCGAGTTTGCGGCTCAATACATACCATTTGAAGGCTCCAAGAAAATTACGGTCAGAAAAACGTCACCAATTTGGTTTGATGAAAACGGCGTAGCAAATGTAGGATTTTGGATTGATAACGTCGGTTGTGATCCGGTGAAGATTTCGGCAAAAATCAAAGGACAGAAAAAAATCTTGCGAAAAACTATCAATTTCGGCTGTGGTGAATAACTGAACCAATTAATTATTGAATATCGTGTTGTGTGTGCTTCGGCTGAATCTTTCTTTTAGAATTATAATTCCGTTATATGTTGCCCAAATGTCAGCAGAGTTCCATTTGGGTCGATAATCGCAAATTCCTTTTGTCTCCAATGCTTTAATTCCAGTTTTCCAATGATATTGATCGCTGGTTTTGCGTTTGAGTATCTGGAATAAAGCTCATCAATTCCCTCGTCAACCCGCAAATAAACCATAAAATCCGATTTGCCCGGAATCAAAGTCGGGTAAGCGAAAAAATGTAGTTCGGCTTTATCAAGGTGAATAATAAAATAATCGCCGTAATCCGAACCGGGTTCGTAACCAAGTTGATTTACATAGAAATCCAGCGTTTGCTTTTTATCAATAAACGGCAGTTTAGGAATAATTGAAGTTATCATATTGTTAATTTTCTATTGCTCAAATGTCCTGTTTCCCCTAAACGGCAAAAGAAACCCTTTCCAATATTGGTTCGAGGTCGGATATTCAGACGGCTCGGAAACTCCCAATCTTTCCGGCAAAACACCCGGTTTATAAACAAAAGTTCCAAAAACAATGTCCCAAATTGAAATGATCTGTCCGTAGTTTTTTGATTCGTTCATATCCGCACTATGATGAAAACGATGGAGTTCTGTCCCAACGAAAACATAGTTCAAAAATCCTGCCCGAATGTCCACGTTGTAATGGGAAAAAAGCCCTTGTAGTCCGACAAAAGTATTGAGCAAATACATGCTTTTGGAATCAACTCCCGCCGCGACCAAAACGCCTTGCAAAATCAGCGAAACGGCAATCGCATTGAGCGGATGAAAAACAGCGTGCATCAGCAGATAAACTTTGTCAGGCAAATGATGAATCGAATGAACCCGCCACAAAAATCCACCGACGCTTCCGCTCATTTCGTGGCTCAAACGATGGTACCAATACAAGACAAATTCATAAACCAAAAGCGTAATAATAAATCCCGCAACAAAAGGCAATCCTTTGAGAATCCCTTCATTTTTTTCGCTCAGAAAAATCATCAGATAACCAATTCCGATGCGGGTCAGATAAAGAGTCAAAATTCCTGACGCACCGAACTTGAGATCGCGAAAAAACGATTTCCAGGTCATTTTCCATTCCTGCTTGGCTGGGAAAAGAAATTCGATTGCAATGAGCAAGACGAATTGTGGGGCAGCGATATACATAGCAACTGTTTTAAGATCCCATTCATAATAAATTGCCAACGAACATTTAATGATATGCACGGTCAGTAAAAGCGGATAAAGACCATAGGTTATAGATTTTTGTAATAAATGTTTCATCCGAAATGAATCCTTAAATTATTGAACTCTGTTTATTTACAGGCTCACACATTTTGGAATTCATTCAACCGGATTGTCTTTGCATTTGTGGCGAACTACTTTGCAAATCTTGCGATTGATTTGAAATTAGGCAGAAACGCGACCGTGAGGAAGCGTGTCTTTCATGATTAATATTATTGAACACGGTCCTTAATAGTCGCGTTTCCGCCTTGATTTTCAAAAGGCGGGTTCGATGGGAATATAAATCTCTTTTTTTACTTCGTTGTAAGGTTTTTCGAGCGGGCTTTCAGCAAACATTTCATAACCGACAATATCCGAGATTCGATAACCGCTTTCAGGAAGCCAAAATTCCACGAAAATCTTTAATTGTTCCAAATTTTCAGTAAAACCGCCTGACAAATCGAGCAACGCATATTTTGCCGCCTCAATTTCCAAAAGATTCAAACGCTTTGAAAACGGCAATTTAGAATCGGTAATAAACATCGCTCGATAGATTCTGCTGTGCAAATAAACCGCTCCTGCAAAACGTGAATTTGCTGAAATTAAATCGTGAGTTTCAGCAATTTGAGCAACTTTGCGAAAAGCATTTTTGATTGATTCATCATCATAAAGCTTGGCATTGATAAAAATGCCTCGAAATGCCTCTTTTTTCTGCACGCGGATATTTAATGATTTAAGACAAGACTCGATTTCTACGGCAGTCAATTTATCATTTTTAACAGACTCGTTTTCCTGATGGTGTTCAGCATTTCGGCTTCGCGGGACGCTGCGAAATTCCTCCGCCGAATTCCCGAAATAATTCCTAAAACTACGGGCGAAAGTTGCCGAAGAAGAAAAACCGTATTCCAAAGCTATTTCGGTAACTGTTTTGTGTTGGTGCATGACAAGTGCGTGAGCCGCCGTTTCGAGCCGCATCCGAATCACATATTGCTTCGGCGATTCACCGACAATTTGTTTGAAAATTTTCTGAAAATGAAACGGCGAATATTTGGCAATATCCGCTAATTTTTCTAACGAAAGATCTTCCGTCAAATTTTTTAAGATAAAATTGACGACTTCGTTGATACGGAATTTGTATTCATTCGGACTTTCTTTGGCAAACATTACGTTTTGCTGGGACTCAATTTTATCAACGAACGAAGAGCTTTATTTATGGCTTTTGAATCAGGGAAAAACTCAAGCACGTCGGGTTCAATCGCAGCAAAATACTCATCGCTGATAAATTTTTCGCCATCAAAAATCCGCACTGAATGCCCTTCTTTATAACCCTTGTGATACTTTCCGCGAACGCCTTTTTTATCGGTAAAATCGTATTCGTCTTGCATTTCTTTATTGTTCATAAATTGCAGTTTGCTGTCTGCGAGATTTACCTTGCTTTGCTCATAATTTTGATAAATTTCTTCGCGGCGTTCTTCGATTAAATAACTGTCAATCAAACCTTTAAGCTCTTGCTTTTCTTCAATTGAAAGCTGCTTTACATCTTCAACCACATCAACAAATGTTGCGTTCATAAATTAAAACTCGAAATAAATTTATCATATTTTTGCGTTTCGCCGATACTTATGTGTAATCGGTCTTCTCCTCCTAAAGCTGATTGCGTTTTTGAAATTATTGAGGTCGGAGGTAATTGTTGGCGTTTGAATTCGTTCAATGAAGAAAGTTTAATCGATTTGTTTTTTAACATCTTTACAAAACTCAAGAAACTTTTGAAAGGTTTTAAGATGGTCTGGGAATTTTTCAACCCGACTTATTAACTGATTAAGATAAGTATCTTTAGTCGCTTCGCTAGGATTAGCTTTTGAGTATGATAAGTTCCTTTCTTTAAATACTTCCCTCAAATATGCAAAATGGAATTGAGAGTGAGTGTTAAATTCTATATGCTTTCCCATTTCTTCGGGATTATCATTAATTACATCATAAAAAATTTTGAACTCACCTAACTCTCTATTTACCGGATTTTGCTTTACGATTCGTTGATTTCCTAAAAGCCATGTTTCAAAGCACCTATTCTGAATCATCAAAACCAACTCAGCTTTTTTCAAAATAATATTTTTATCAGTTAACAATTTATGAACTTCTTCAGCTCTTTCTTGAACGGACGCTTCATCTGCATCAAGACTTACAACTAAATAATCAAAATCCCCCACTGTGTTAATATCTTCAATCGCATTTGGTAGGTGATTATAAATTATTGAAGGATAACCATTTGCACTAAACAAAAAATAGCTGTTGTCGTCTAGCTTTTCATCGTGAAACTTGAGTCTTTTCAATTCAGGAACTAAATAAGATAGCCAAGCAGGATAAATTTTAGGTTCAGTTCTTTGTCCTTCCAACAAAAAATAAATTTTCATTAGACTGTAATACCTTCTGTGAATTCTTCTAAATTAAGCAATTGTAAAAACGCGTCATGTTTGGAATTTGGAAGATTCAATTCTTTAACATTTTGAGTTTTAACTAATCCACCCTTTCTAGTAACTATTTTCCAGTGTTCTGTCGCAATTTTGTTAATAATATATGGGTGATGACTCGTTACAATAAATTGTAAATTTCTACTTTCTTGTAATAAATCTTCAGTTAAAACATTTATACAGTTAACTCCTAAACTATTTTCAAATTCATCAATCAAAACAACTGACCCAGTAGAAAGAAGAAAAAGCTCACTTATGTGCATAAATGTTTTATACATACCAGAAGAAAACTCAAAAATATTTATCCATTCTTCTACCCCTTGTTCCTTAATCTGTAAAAAGGGAAGTTTTTCAAAAAAAACAGGAACATTTTTATCTACTAAAGGTTTAACACGAATATCTTCAACTTGTGGAAAAATATCGATAAACCTACCTTTTATTTTCTCAAACTCTTCTGGGAAAAGCTGATAAAGTAGAGCAATTTTTGTGGGATGTTCTAAGGTTGAGTTCTTCAATGACGACAAGTCTTTTTTGGCTTCTAACTCCTCAATATATTCATTAAATTCAAATTCGTTCCAACTAGGAACAGAAAACTCGCTTTTCTTGATCTTTCTGAAACTTTCATAAGCAGGCAAGATATCATCTTCTTGTTTAAGAATCTTTAGAACGCTTTCTGATGGTGATAGTTTAAGAGTGGGTTTTCCTTTAAAGCGAATCGTTGAAGATTTACCTTCTAGATATCTTTCAACTATTACGGTTTGGTTCTTAATTAGTTTTTCACTTATTATTTTAGGTTCGTTATCTTTGTTTTCAAGATCTTTTTTATGTTGGAAAATACTAGAAATATTGACTTTACTTTCAAATTCTCCTGTCCAACAATAGGTGTCTCCTTCATCAGTAACAAACGAAATATCCCATTTTGCCCCATTTCTAGCCTCACCATCCGCGATAGCTTTTAATCGCCAAATTGAATCTAAAATTCGAGTTTTTCCAACACCTGAAATTCCAACTAGCAACGTAAGGTCTGAAAACTGTGTTTTTTCAAGTTCCCATTTAGACACGCTATTCTGGCATTCAAATTCTTTGATTTTCATATCAGTTTTTTTTGCTTTTTTACCTTCATTCTAAATGTTAATATGTTTAGAAAAGTTTAGCAATCCTCCTATACTTATGCGTAATCGGTCGCCTTCTCCCAACACCAATCGCATTCTTAGAAATAATAATCGTCGGCGGAAGTTGTTGGCGTTTGAATTCGTTGGCGGGTGATTCTACTTTGTTGAGAACCGAATAGGTTAATTCGCGGTCGTTGCCTTTATCGATAATTTCTTCGGGCGAGAGTTTTTGTTCAAAATATAGCTCTAAAACTTTGTCCATCAGAGGATAAGGCGGCAAGCTGTCTGCGTCAAACTGATTTGGTGCGAGTTCGGCGGAAGGTGCTTTGTTGATGATTTTTTCGGGGATAATTTCGCGTCCTGCGGACTTATTTATTTGCCGGCAAACTTCCCAAACTTCGGTCTTCAAAAGATCGCCGAGAACTGCTAAACCGCCGTTTGTGTCGCCGTAAAGCGTGCAGTAACCGACCGCCAATTCCGATTTGTTTCCGGTAGCTAGAACGAGACGACCTTCGGCGTTTGAAATCGCCATCAAGATCAATCCACGCAAACGCGACTGCATATTTTCCGCCGCGAGATTTTCGCCGCCTTTGGTCGGTTTGGTGAAATGCAATTGGGCAAGCAGAGTTTCAAACGCAGCAGAAATCGGTTCAATACGCGATTCGCAGCCCAAATTTTTAATCAAAACCTCCGAATCTTTGATGCTTCCTTCAGACGAAAACGGCGACGGCATCATAACGCATAGCACATTTTCAGCACCTAAAGCCTCGCTTGCAAGAGCCGCAACAAGCGTCGAATCAACGCCGCCGCTCAATCCTAAAACGGCTTTTGTAAACCGATTCTTCGCCGCATAGTCACGAATTCCCAAAACCAACGCTTGCCGAATTGATTCAACTTCATCGCCGGTAATTCCGCGAGAATCAGGCTTGCGAACGTCAAGTTCAACCGATTCGATAAACTCCTCAAACGCAGGTGCTTGCAAAATAATATCGCCTTCTTCATCGGCAATTAAACTTGCTCCGTCAAATATAATTCCGTCGTTTCCGCCAACCAAATTGACAAAAACAATCGGAGTTTTCGCGAGCTTTGCACGATGCGAAACCATATCGCAGCGGAGTTTTATCTTGCCTTTGTTATACGGCGAAGCGTTGATGGCGATTAACACATCAGGATGTTGGCGAATCGCTTCTTCCGCCGGATCAACGTGGTAAAGTCTTTCTTTCCAAAAGGTTTTGTCGTTCCAAAAATCTTCGCAAATCACAACTCCAATCTTCTTTCCGTTAATTTCAAACAATTCATTCGGCTTTTCGTTTGGCTCAAAATATCGCGGATCGTCAAAAACATCGTATTCGGGCAGCAAAGTTTTATCCACAAATCCGAGCAGTTTTCCATCGGAAATTATCGCGGCACAGTTATACAAACGCCGTCCGTCCTTTTCCGAATTCGGACGAATTGTGCCGATAACCGCGGTTATTCCGATAGTTGCAGGAATGATCGTTTCGAGCGGCTGAAGGGAATTTTCGATTATATCGCGATCCTGAAACCAATCGAGCGATGTGTAGCCGTGCGTTACAACTTCGGGAAAAACCACGATGTCGCTATTTTCAGCCTTCGCTTTTTCGATTGCGTTCAGAATTTTCGCAACATTGCCTTCAATGTCGCCGTTGGTTGTGTTGATTTGTGCAATTGTAACTTTCATTGAGGAAATTTTAACGCAGAGACGCGGAGACACAAAGATATTGTTGAGAAGTTATTTAAATTATCGTTTTTATTTTTCATCTTGCGGTGCAAAGTATGATTTGCGTCCCAAAATGGTGTATTCGGGATGTCCCTTAACTTCGATTTTCACCTTTCTCTGTTTGCCGTCCCTAGTTTCATTTTGAGGATAATAGCCGATTACATAACGATTTTCGATTGTGCGGAGAATATTTGAATAGATCATTTCGCTATCTTCGGGCTTTTCAAGGAAATTTGCGAAACCTCCCGAAAGATCGGAAGTTTCAACCACAGCTGTTTGCCAAGCAGTCTTTTCGAGGGCTTCAGTGGGAGCATATTTTTTTGAGAATTTGGCGATGTATTTCTCGTCGGGCTTTTTCAAAATCACCCGTAGCTTATTCGCGAGACTAAGCTCGCCTCTTTTTAGCTTTTCGTCCTCAGCAAGACCGGAAAAACGAATTCCCGGGATTACCGAATAAATAACAACGCCGGTTCTTCCGATTCCTTCTTTAATGTCATCAAAGGCAAAATCCCGCTCACAAAACCACGTGTCCGTTTTGCACTGTTCGGTAAAATCTTCCTTTGCCAGCTCAGAGAAATATTTTATCGGCTTTAAGAAGGAAAATTCATCTCCATCGCTTTGAAAAATAATAATAGGGCGAGATTCTTCGCCATCAAACATTTCATTTAATGCAACGAGCAATGCACTAAACGGCAAACTTTTACCCACTTTGCTTCCTGAAAGAGCTCTGAGCGTTAAATCGTCTAAAGTGTTTTTTAACAATGATTTATCGCTAGTAAAATCAACCAAAAGTTCCACGTCATCCGTAATAATCGCCATTCTGTCGTTGGGATTGAGTTTATCTACCAGAAGTTTCGCGGCTTGAATGCTGTTATCAATGTAAGGTAGTAAACTCGTGCTGTAATCAACCAAAAGAACGATGGAACGCGGGATTTCCACATTTTTACCAAAGGAAAACGTACTGATTTCTTGCGATACTTCATCTTCCTTCACAATAAAATCGCCTTTCTTCAAACCCGTAACCAGATCTCCCTTTTGATTCACTACCAAAATGTCATTAACAACTAATGTCGTTTCAACCCTAATCGTGTCTTCATCGTTTGTTTTGTTTGGTTTTCTTATATCTTTCTTGGCATTCTTGCCGTATTTCTTCAGACTTTTACCAAATTCTTTATGTCGATCAGGTTTTTGGGGAGCGGCTTGAGAAAGTATTGTCGGGGCAAATTGATAAAACAAAAGCATAAAGAAACTGAGGTTTATGACGGTTCGGATTTTCGAGTTGGAAATTCTCATTGGAAAGATTTTAACGCAGAGAGGCGGACACGAAAAGAAAATTCTGAATTAACCTTTAATTTAGTCATCTAAAAATGCTTGCAGCCAAAGCTCCAGGGTAAGTAGAAGCCATAATTTTCCGCCTTGGCGTGCATAGATCAAACCTTCGCCTTTCAACCAAGTGCGAATCGTTTTTTCTTGAAAAAGTCCGCGTTCACGAGCCTTTTTGCCAAACAATAAATCGTTGGATAAATCTTTCAACGCACCATTGAGCCAATTTTGGACAGGCACACGCATTCCGCTTTTTGGTCGGTCGATAATCGTTGCCGGAAGCAGATCGCGAACGGCTTCTTTCAATATCCATTTTTCGATTGTTCCTTGCAGTTTTAGTTCCGGGGGAATCGTGAAAGCATTGTCAACAATAGCTTTATCGGCAAGCGGTGAATGTCCGTGTAAGTTCCAATACGACGTTAAACGCTCAACTTTAGGTAAAATATGATGAGCCAATTTCGTACGGATATTTGTGTAAAGCAGACGATTCAGATAGGAATGCATCTGTTTATTTTCTAAATACGGCTCAACAAATCGTTCTAAATTTAACGAGTTTTTCAATTGATTTTGCACATCGTTTGAAAGCAAAAACAGCAAATCGTCAAAACATTTGCGATACGAATGCAGATAGATTGTCGCCAAATTTTGGTCTTTTTCTTGCTGCAAAGCGAAGATCAACATCGGCAAATTCTTAGGTCCGCCAAAACAAGGATCGCCGCCTTCGCCATTGAAAACGTGTGTCAAACCGTCTTCAGCAGCAGCTTTGGCAAGCAAAAAATTTGGAACGGTCAGAGGATCCCCAACCGGACAATCGAGCAATGCAACCGTTTCCGCCAAATATTTCGCAATCTGTTTGCCGTTAAAACTCAAAACTTTGTGGTTCGTTCCGCAATGTGCCGCGACGAGATCTGAATAAGCCGTTTCGTTTAGATTTTCTTTGCCGAAAGCTATCGAATATGTGCGAACCTTTTTTGGACGAAATTTGCTCGTTAAAGCCGCGACCAAACTGCTGTCGATGCCTCCGGAAAGAAAAACACCAACCTCTTTATCGTTGTTTGGTAATTGGCTAAGTATAGATGCTTCAAGTGTTTGGCGAAGATTTTTGATATGAAATTCGGTTGATTTAGTTTCGTCAATTTGCTCAATCGGTTCGTAATAATTGGTCAGATGAGTTTTGCCGTTCGGAAAAATTTGCAAAGCATGAGCAGGAAGCAATTCAAAAACATTTTCGAACAAAGTTTCGGCATCGGGCAAATATGCAAATGTCAGAAATGATGCGACGGCGTGAAGATTTAGCTTAACTTCTAATTGAGACCATTTAGAGAGAGATTTTAACGATGAAGAAACCGCCAACGCATCTTTAGTTTGTGTATAAAAGATTGGACGTTTGCCGATTGCGTCACGCACCAAAATTAGACTTTCGCCATCATAAATTACTACGGCAAACATTCCGTCAATTTCGCTAAATCCATTTATTCCATGCTTTGCGTAGATTTGTAGAAGCAATTCGCCGTCTGAATCTGTGTCTGATTTGAGTTGGGTTTTTATCTCGTCTCGGTTGTAGATCGCAATTTCGCCAACTGCTGTATGCTGCTCAAATTGATAAAATTTTGCGTTCCCATGTGCGTGCGAAGTGGTTGCGAAAATAGCTCTGTTCGAGAATGTGAGAAAGTTTTCGCCGTCCATTTCAACGGCAAAATCATGTAACCTTTCCGGATTATTATTTGAGAAAATTGCGGAAAATCGCATAACGTAACGCAGGCATCCTGCCTGCACGTGGGTATTGCAGGCAAGATGCCTGCGTTACTAACCGAAATCGCCGTCGGAATCGCCAAAATCACTTGAAGCGTCCCAATCTCCACCACCGCCATCACCCGAAGAACTGTTCGAAGATTGTTGCTGTTGCAATTGTTTTTGCCGCAACATTTCTTCTTCTCCGGCGGCGAGCATCATTGGCGGAGCAACCAAACTTCCGAGTAAAAATGCACCGCCGACTCCAGCCAAGATTGTGCCTATTTTTCCTTCAAATGATGTTTTGTTGACGGTTAATAAATTATTCGACCAAAGCGTTCTTCCGTAACCCTGTTCGCGGGCGTAAATAGTTGTGCCGCCATAAGTTCGCTTGATTACACCATCACCCAATAGTTCGTCAAGCCCTTGATTTGATTGATTATCACGCCACTCAATCTTGGTGTCGTCAAGCCGCGTTCGCCATTCAATCCGCCCATTATTGTAACGTCGGCAAATGGTTTTATCAGCCAACATTTCATCTGCATATTCGATTGTTTGATAGTTACTTGGCATCTTTTTACTATTTTATTTTGCCTACGAAAAACACTAAAGTCACGAAAAAACCTTTCATCCATTTCGTGTGATTCGTGTATTTCGTAGGCAGAAATATTTAAATCGAAATCACATAAAACCCAATTCTTTCTTCGGCAGTTTAAATTGCCAATTGCTCGCCGGAGCTTCTAAACCCAAGATTATTCTACGCAAAACCCGCAAGAGACGCACAGGCGAAATGGCTGAAACTTCGGCAGAATTTCCGTCTAAGAGCCATTTTTTTTCGTCATTGTGCAGATAACTAGGTTCTGAAAAATCAAAAGCCTGCGAGTTTGTTTTATTAGCAAAAAGCTGCAAACGCATTGCGTGAATCGGTCGCAAACCAATCGGACGAAGTGGAATATCTGTTTGTGCGGCAATAGTTTGCCGCAGATGTTTGATTAACGAAAACGCTTCCAAATTTGCATTGTGCAAAAAATAGACTTGCGGGTTTTCAGCTTTTGTCATCATTTTGTGAAAACTTTCAGGCATTGGAGTTGCTTCGCTCAAGCTCAAAACTGCACACGGTGTTTGCAGATGAAACTGATTTGCCCTGAGCATTTGGGCGATTTCATCTGTTTCGCAAACTAAAATTTTCGGCAAACCGTAAAGCGTTAAATCGTTCGGCACATTTCTCGTAAACTCAATGTTTGGTTTAATTTCTAATAGATTCTTAAGTTCGTTATTTTGCAGATATGCTTCTAATAATTGAGCGAATCTTTCAAAACTAATCGGCGGTTTGATTGTTTTATTACCAAAAGTTAAAAGGCGAAATGGTGAATTTAAGGTTCTACAAAATTCGTAATATATTTGCTTCGGCGTGAAACAAATTCGTCCGAATGATTGCAAATTTCTAATACTTGTTTGTAACGCTTTTTCGCTTTTCACGTTATTTCTCACCAATCCAAGTCATAAATCCGATTGCTTTGGCTTTTTCTTCAATATTCTCCGCGGCGATAAATTTTGCTCGATTTTCTATTTGTTTGGTTACATATTGAATCAATTTTTCGGGACGCAAAGTAAATAATGGCGTGTAATATCCAGCGTTAAGCCATTGATTTTCTTCAGCCGTTAAATTATTGAAAGTGCTGATTTCTATTGGTTCTCGAAATTTCATTAAATTCGATTTAATCACAGTTTGCGGACGCAATCCGATGTCAAAAACCTTTGTCCGACTCGAAAATTTCACTTTGACCTTTTCAAAAAACTGATATCCATCACTACTGGCATTATGCAAAACATAAACTGGCAATGCACCATTTTTTTGTAGTAAATTATTGAGCGAATTCAAGTTAGCAATTATTGCCAAATCCTTTACTGCGTGATTTGCAATCAAGCACATTGCAATATCGTCTTCTTGGCAAATCAAAATACCTTTTGATTCAGGGTTGAAATTATCAGGAATCGAATTTTTAAGAATCAGTTTATCGGGATATTTACCATAAATCGCTTTCCAGCGGTCTAAAACAAATGAATCAAAATGGGCGAAATCTTGCGGTAGCGAAATATACTTTTTCGCTCTGATAGCCAAAAAAATAATTAAAAATGTCCAAAACAAAAAAATTAAAATCGCTGTTGGAAAGTAAATAAATCCGGCAATTATGGTGGTAATAATTGCTGGAATAAGCAACCAAAAAACACTTAAACTGTTTTTAATTTTCTTTCGACTAAGTGCAAATTGAAGTTGTTGCGAGCTAAAAAAAAGGTTGTCATTCTTGCTTAGTTTACTTACTACATTTGAAAAATAAGCATCAGAAAGCTGTAGCGGATGAATTTTTGGCTCAAAGGCAAATTCTTTGCGGCATTTTGAACAAATTAAATTACTTCGCTCTTTATATTTAATTATTTGAGTGCAATGCGGGCAAATCATTTGCTTTAAACTCCTTTGGTGCGAATATCTTCCAAATTTGATGCGGAGACACCTGCAACCATCGTTCGATTAACCATTGGATGATCCTCGTGCGTTGCTCCAAAATCGCTGTCGGGATGATAGGCAATTACGACCATTTCATCATCGTAGGTATTAAAACTATGCAGAGCATCTGTCGAAATAATAAACGCGGAGCCCGCTTTTAAGGGGAAAACTCCATCTGGTGTAACACATTCTCCATTTCCTTTTGCGACGATTCCCACTCGCACCGATAGATGTGTGTGCGGTGTTTGCGTAATATTTTTGGGGAAATAAAGTGCGTTTAGGCAGGGATCACCTTTCATTAGCGGCGGAATTAAAAGCGTATCGCGGCAGCCGTCGATGTAGCGAAGACGCCCGCTATTCTCAATTGCACCGCCGAGAAAAAACATCCCGTTGTAGCCGATTCTGCTGACGATAATTCCCTCGCCGCCCGATATTTGCAGACTGTTAGGGACGCAGAAAAACATTCGTTCTCGTAAATTAAACGTTCCTTGAGTGGCTTTTAATGTTGCTTCGCCTTTGAAAATATAACCGAAATGCGTGGCTTCTCCCGAGAGCTCTAGCGAATCTGTATTCCAGGCATAGAAAGAAGTTGGGAAGTTTTCATCGCACAATTCGGATAAACAATCGCTTGCTAAACTGAATAATTGGAAAGGCTGATTCATACTTTGACATCAGATTTTTTGACCATTTCAAGCCGATTTCCGCGTTCGTTGTATTTTACTTCGTCCATAATGTTGTAGATAAACATTACGCCGCGACCGCTGGTTTTGAAAAGATTTTCCGGATTTGTTGGATCCGGAATTGAGTTAATATCAAATCCTTCGCCTTCATCTTCGATCGAAAAACGTGCTTCCATGGTGGAAACTTCTGCCGAAATTTTTACTAGTTTCTGAGCGTCAAACTTATTTCCGTGTTTGACTGCGTTAACAAATGCTTCGTCTAAAGCTATGAAAAGATTAGACTTTTCGGGTTTGATCACACCTATTTTTTCTACTCGTTTCATCAGGTAGTCCAAAACGGAATGCATTGTAGTAATCGCACTCGGTAATTCAAACTCGATCTTTTCGTGAAGATCTTGGATAACCTCAATTTTATCAACAAACTGTGCTTTGTAATCAAGAGTAGTTTCAACTAAGCTTTTTAACTCGTTTTCGTTAAATTTATCACGCCGAAAATTCGCTGCACAGATCTTGAAAACCTTAACCCTCTGACCAGGTGAAAATAAGGAAATACTTGGCATACAAGGAGCGGAATTGCCATTTTTGAGAGCTTCAGAGCCTATTTTATCTCCGTCTAAATCGGTAATCACTAAATCAAACTCGGTAATATCATTCAAAGCAACCGCTTCCGCACGGCTTTCTACAATTTTGACGAAATGACCAATTTCTTCAAAAACCTTTTGCAAAGCACCGGCTAGATCATCATGGTCATCAACAATCAAAATTTTTCTCTGCATTTTCACCTTTTCAATTTCAACAAACATCGGCAGAAAAGCCTTTTGCTAAAATTTACGTTAAAATAGAAACATTTGTTGCAAATAATAGCCTAGTTTGTGGTTTATTTTCTATTGATGACTCAAGAAAACGACAAAAAAAGAAAACTTTATCAATTCCACAGCCTTTCGCAATATTCTTTCAAGCAAAGAGTAACAATTCGTTTGGCGGGCTGGATCCTATTTTGGTTGATAAAGATCATCGGTAAAACGATTCGTTTTGAGATCGAGGGATTAGAAAATTTTGAGGAAATCGAAAGAGACGGCAAAATTCCAATATACGCTTTTTGGCACGATAGAATTTTCTTAGGTACTTATTATTTTCGTGATCGCGGAATAATCGTCATGAGCTCCGAAAGTTTTGATAGCGAATATACAGCCCGATTTATACAAAGATTTGGTTATGGAATTATCAAAGGTTCATCCACTCGCGGTGGGATTCGGGCGTTGACTGAAATGATAAGGATTATGAAGCAGGGCTATCCTGCGGGTTTTACGCTTGATGGTCCGAAAGGTCCGCGTTATCTAGCGAAAGCAGGAGCTTGTCTTTTAGCGAAAAAAACCGAGAATCCGCTGATGCCGTTTATCGTAGAAGTCAAAAATTTTTGGGAAGTCAAAAGCTGGGATCGACTGCAAATTCCCAAACCATTTTCGCGTGCTAAAGTCTTTATTTCCAAGCCGATTTACGTTTTTCCCAATACAAATGATGAAGAATTAGAAAATAAACGTCAAGAATTGCAGAATTCGCTTGACGAATTGGTAAAACGTGGTGTTCAATGGCGTGAAAGCGAAAATTAAACACGCTGTGGTTCCCCCGAAGAAATGACTTTGTGTTAAGCAAGAATCTTTTGCAATCAGATTTGCATTGGCGAAATTGCTTTGCGTAGTCTATTTAGAGTTTAGACAATATATCTTAGAAAATACATTAACAGGAGAGTATAAAATAATGTCTCTATTTGATTCAATTATTAGTGAAGCCGGCTCACGATTTGGCTTGGGCGATAAATCGGGAACTTTGCTTTCAGCGTTGTTATCCTTGATGACCGACCAAAATCGCGGTGGTTTTGCAGGATTTTTAAACCTTTTCAGTAAGGCAGGTTTGGGCGATGTAGCTTCTTCCTGGATTAGTTCGGGAGTTAATTCCGATTTATCTGAGGAGCAGGTGGAATCAGCCTTGGGAAGCGATACAATTACGACAATTGCTAATCAAGCGGGAGTTAATTCAACAACCGCAAAATCAGCTTTGGCTTATTTGATCCCGGGAGTTGTTGATAAACTCACTCCGGATGGAGTTGTTCCCGAAGAAAGCAGCATGCTTTCAACGATAGGCGACTTTTTAAGTGGTTGGGGCGGAGCCGCCCTTGGTGCAGCCGGTGCTGTTGCCGGACTTGCGGGTTCTGCAATTGGCGGAACGGCAGGAGCAGTTGGCGACGTTGCAGGTGCTGGAATCGACGCTGGTAAAAAAGCCGTCGGGGCGGTTGGTGATGTAGCTGGTGCAGGCGTTGATGCCGGTAAAAAAGCTGTCGGCGATGCGATGAATATGGTTGGCGGAGCAATGGGCGACGTTACCGAAGGTGGCGGCGGAATCTTGAAATGGTTATTACCGTTGATTTTATTAGGTTTACTGTTGCTTTTAGGATTCTGGTTTTGCAGTAAAGCACCAGTTGCACCAGTTGGCAATGCAAACGCTAATAAAACCAATACGAATGCTAACGCTAATACCAATACTGGCTCAAACGCTAACGCCAATGTTGCACTTGGCGAGAAAAAATTGACTGAAGTATCACTTCCGAATGGCACGAAACTTCAAGCTTTTCCTGGTGGCATCGAAGATCAATTGATCAAATTCATCCAATCTGATGAGTATAAGAATGGAACTGAAGCTACTTTGAAAGAAAAATGGTTTAGTTTTGACGATTTGAATTTTGTCTTCGGTAAAACTGAATTAACTCCGGAATCAAAGCGTCAATTGGATAACATAACCGCAATCTTGAAGGCGTTCCCTGATGTTAAAATGAAAATCGGCGGATATACCGACAAGAAAGGCGATGATGCCGCAAACTTGAAACTTTCTGACACAAGAGCAAAAGCCGTTCAAGCGGCACTTGGTAAAGCTGGCGTTGGAGCCCAAGTTCCACAAGCTGAAGGCTACGGCGAAAAATTTGCAACCGTTGCCGAAACTGCTACAGATAAAGAACGTGAAATTGACAGAAAAACTGCCGTTCGTTTGATAAAAGGTGATGCAACGGCTGCACCTGCTGAGGCAAATACCAATGCTGCTGCGAAACCTGCTGCGACAACTACAACTAATACAGCAAATGCAAAACCTGCAAATGCAAATAAGTAATTCAAAATTTAGATTAGTTTAAGGAAAAGGACGTGAGAGATTGCGTCCTTTTAATTTTTTGTATATTTATCCACTAACGGTTCGTATTTCTTTCTAATTTGCTCAACAGTATATTTTTTTCGCAAATCTTTCCACCATTTTTCAAAGGTTAAGTTTCCGATTTTGGCGGACTTCAATCTTTCAATTACCATTCGCCCGCCATTTTGCTCAATGTATGTATCAACTACTTCGTAAATAAAAGTCATTGTTTTATTTCGATTTACAGCCAAAAAATATTCTAATCCGCGACCTCCGAGCCAATAAGATTCGGTTTTGCCGTTACTTCTTTTTATGTCAACATGGTAGTAATCTCCTACCTCAAACCGGATAAATTTTCCCGTGATAGTTTTAACGGATTTAATCTTATCAGGTTGATTTTTTTGTGAATAAACCGATAAATTGAAAAAGCAAATTGACGCAACTATGAGAACAGCGAATGATAGAATTTTTACTGTTAGAAATTTATTCATAATTTTCCTTCTTCAAAGCTAAAAAACTCGCCGTCATTAACACAAAAGCTATCCAGACCGCATCGGCTAACAATAAATGAATCAGCGACATAACAATCGGAGCGAGCGTCAGAATCGTAACAATTCCCGAAACGAATTGAGCCGAAACTAAAATTGACAAAATATTTGCCCAACGAATCGTCAAACTATCTCCATTACTTTGTTTCTTGAGCCAACCCGCCAAACCTATCAAAAAAAGTCCTAACAAAACCGATAAGATTGGATGGAAAACTCTTAAACGCAAAATATAATGTGAACTTGCAGAAAAATCTTTGGCGATTCCTTCGGCGAGGGTTGAAGATGGATAGAGCATACTGCTCAATGCCGCCATCGAACCGCTCATCCCGACGATAAAAATTCCCAGGATCGCAACTATGAATAGAATCAATATTTTACGCGAGAGTCCTGAAAGGCTGAATGATTTTCCGCCGCTTCCAAACCATGCAGTTAAAACCAAAACAGCAATTAATGTAAATGTATTGACAAGGTGTGCTGCCATCCAAAAAGGTCGGGTTGGAGTCCAATTCGCAGCAGTATTTCCTGTTAAAACCAATAGTCCGCCTATAATTCCTTCAATAATAATAAAAATCAATGAAGCGACCGACATTTTCAAGATCAATTTATTTTGCGGTGATTTGTCCTTACGCCACTTTAGAATTGCTGAAACCATTAATATAATTACGGCGATTCCAGCCAAGCTTGTCGTAATTCTATGAAAAAATTCGATTTGAGTTTTTAATTGTGGTGCAGACGGGATAAATTCGCCGCCGCAAGTTACCCAATGTTCTCCGCAGCCATCGCCTGAAATAGATGCACGCAAAAAAACACCCCATAAAATCACGATCAAGTTATAAGCCAAAACCAACCACGCGTATTTTGCAAACTTATTGAGTTTTATTTCTGTCTTCATTTTGCTAAATTCTAACATCAGACAAATGAAACGCAAGATGTCGTAAAATTAGAAAAACTTAATGGAAATTGAACATTTTTTTACTTGTCCATATTGTTGGCAAAATATCTCGATGATTTTGGACGCTTCAATTGAAGAACAAACCTATGTAGAAGATTGCGAAGTTTGCTGCAATCCAATTCAAATTGTTTATACTGCTAGCGATTTTGAGATTGATACTTTTTGGGCAGAAAATATTGAACAATGAAACGTGAACGCATAAATAAGCTGCTTGTGGAACGCGGATTAGCTGATTCGCCGGCGAAAGCTCAAGCACTCGTGATGGCAGGCGTTGTTTTGGTTAATGATCAAAGAGTATTGAAATCCTCAGAAGGCTTTTTGCCGACTGACAAAATTCGACTGAAAAATGATCTACGCGACTCAAAATACGTTGGACGCGGCGGATTGAAACTTGAAAAGGCATTACATGAATTTCAGATACGTCCAAACGAATATGTATGTTTGGACGTAGGAGCATCAACCGGTGGTTTTACCGATTGCCTCCTTCAAAATGGTGCGAAAAAGATTGTGACAATTGACGTTGGCACCAATCAGCTTGTTTGGAAATTACGAAATGATAATCGTGTTGAGGTTCACGAGAATACAAATGCCCGTTATCTGAAGTCCGAAGATTTTGTTGAAAAATTTGATCTAATAGTAATGGATGTTTCATTTATTTCAGTTACAAAAATCATTTCCGCACTTATCCCGTTAATGAAAGAAAATGCTAAGCTGATCGTTTTAATCAAACCACAATTTGAGGTTAATAAAGGCGAAGTTGGTAAAGGCGGAATTGTTCGAGATAGCGAGAAGCATTTGGAAGTTATTGCAGCAATTAATAGTTACACAGATAGTGTTGGTTTGAAAAGTATTGGAATTATAGATTCACCGATTCTCGGTGCGGATGGAAACAAGGAATTTTTAGCAGTTTATGAGCGAGCGGAAAGATGACAAAAAAGACATTCTGATCGAAAATGTCGATTATTATTTTGAAAATAATCTGATGATTTTAACTGCCGGATTTTTACTCAAACGAGGGTATTGTTGTGAGAACGGATGCCGCAATTGTCCGTATGATTTTCAAAGCAAAAAGGTGTCTAATTCTTCAGCTTCGTAGTTCATATGTGGATTTACGGATGTGAATGGCTTAGGAGCTTTTTCGATTGATACTGGAATTGATATTCCACAGCAAGCCGTATATAATTTCTCATAATCCTGCTGCATATCCTCTTGTTCCTTGAGTCCTAGCAGAGTTTCTCGAAAAATTCTTGCCGTAATTTCATTATGTGGTTCAATGATTCGATAATGCATCCATTTGCCATCTCGCCGGGCTTCAACCAATCCGGCATTTCGCAAGTAAGCCAAATGTCTTGATATTTTGGGTTGGCTTTCTCCTAAAACTTCCGTAAAAAAGCACACGCAAATTTCTTCTTCCCGCATTAAATTTAACAATCTAAGACGCGTTTTATCAGCCAGAGCCAAAAAGAAAGTTTCCATTTCATTGTGAAAATTACTAACCATGAAAATATTTTATCAAATATTTGAAAAATTGTCTTGACAAAAAATATGTGAAATCATATATTCGTTTTAACATATATGTAAGAACGTATATGAAGATTGAAGAATGAGGTAATTATCATGAAAACACATATTTCTTTGAATGTTAGCAATGTAGAAAAGAGCATTGAATTTTACACTAAAATGTTTGGAGTTAAACCATTTAAATCTCGTGTGGATTACGCAAAATTTGATGTTGCGAATCCGCCGTTAAATTTAACGATGAACCAAATTGCCTTTGAAAAAGGTGGGTCATTGTCGCATCTTGGGTTGCAGGTTGAATCAACCGATGAAGTTTTAGAAATCGGTAAGCGTTGGCAAGAAAGCGGTTTGATAACTTTGGACGAGATGAAAACCGATTGTTGCTACGCTCTGCAAGACAAAACTTGGGTGCAAGACCCAGATGGAAATCAATGGGAAGTTTTTGTGGTTCTTGGAGATACGAGCGAGAAAAGCATTGCTGAATCGGCGTGTTGTAGTCCGATACCTCAAACGGTGGGTATAACACCTTCACAAAAGACGAAGTGTTGCTAGCCTAATCTTTTGTTGCTACAATTACATAAGCTTTAACGCATATGACATTTACAATATCTAAACGTGCATTTGCCGAATTTCTCGGAACAGCCTTTTTACTGGCAATTGTAGTTGGTTCCGGCATTATGGGTGAGAGACTTTCTCAAGGGAATTCGGCGATTGCACTTTTGGCGAATGCAATCGCGACCGGTGCCGGATTGATTTTTCTAATACTATCCTTTGGCGGTATTTCCGGAGCACATTTCAATTCAGTCGTTACTTTAGCAGAAGCCTGGAAAGACAATTTGGCTTGGAAAGATGTTTTGCCATATCTTTTTTCGCAGATATCGGGCGGAATTTTGGGTGTTTTTCTTGCTAATTATATGTTTGGACTGCCTGTTTTATTTGTTTCGACAAAAATTCGGGAAGGTAATTCGCAACTCGTAAGTGAGTTTATTGCAACATTTGGGTTGCTTGCCGCTATTCAAGCGGGAAATAAATTTAAGCCCCATCTTGTTCCATTAATGGTTGCAGCCTATATTACTGCAGCATATTGGTTTACGTCGTCAACTTCGTTTGCAAATCCGGCGGTCACAATTGCGAGAAGTCTTTCTGACACGTTTGCGGGAATAGCACCGATTAATGTTTTACCATTCATCGCCGCACAATTTGCAGGTGCCGCGGTTTCCGTTTTAGTATTTAGCTGGCTTTTGAAAGAAGACAATGAATAAGAAAATATTGGTTTTATGCACTGGAAATTCCGCCCGCTCTCAAATGGCGGAAGGTTTACTAAAACACATAACGCAAAACAGATATGATGTCTTTAGTGCCGGGACAAATCCTTCGATTGTGCGTCCGGAAGCAATCAAAGTATTAGCCGAAATTGGTATCGACATTTCAAATAATCGTTCAAAATCCATTGAAGAATTTAAGAACATGGAAATCGATTATGTCTTGACAGTTTGCGATAATGCAAAAGAAAATTGTCCTTATTTTCCCGCAAAAACTAAGGTTATCCATCATTCATTTGACGACCCCCCAGGGATTGGTGAAGCCGATGAAATAACAACTTTAAAGGTTTTCAGACGGGTTCGTGATGAGATTAAAAAGTACTTGAATGAGTCGATTGAAAATGGACTTTTTGATTAGTTTAATTTGCCTTGAATTCTTCGTAAAGCCTTGTAAGCAATAGAGTAATTGGGTTGTTCTTTGATAGCCAAACCATAGTGTTTTGCAGCTTCGAGCAACTTTCCACGCCGCTCAAAAACGCTTGCCAAATTGAAATGCGGATACGCTCTTGCCTCATAACGAATGGCTTGCATCGCCAGCTTAAACCATCTTACGCAATCGTAATAATTCCCTTTTGCAATTAAGTAGCTGCCGATGTCGTTGTAAGGATTTCCGAAAGTGGAATCGACCGCAATCGCACCTAAACATTCCGCGATTGCCCGGTCGTATTCGCCCAAAAAACTATATGTCCAACCGAGAAACGTATAAGCTTCGGCAGTAGGAAAAATTTCTATCGATTTTTTGTAAAGTTTGATTGCTTCATCGTAATTTTCATCCAATTGGGCTGCGTAAGCTTCGTGAAAAACATCAACCGCTTTTAATTTTGTAGGATTTGTAATAAATTCTCGCTCAAACATACTGAAATCAACAACTTAAATACTATTTGATCTTAATAATTCTTCCTTCAATTTTTGGTGAAATGGCTCCATCCGGAAATTCGCGAATCGCTTTTTCGAAAAATTCGGAATCCTTCGGGGCAGTCGTAGCGTCATTCAAAACCTTACCATTTTTGAACATTGCATAGCCATCGCCGCCGCGTGAAACTAGGAAATCTGATGTGGCTAATGTGTATTTTTTTGCCTCATCAAACGGTTTTCCGGCAATCAGAATTTCAGTTACGCGACTCCCGACGGGTTTGCTTGTGTCAAATTTGAACGACATCCCAGAAACTTGTGGAAAGCGTCCGGGTTCATTATCCTCGCCTGCTCCGCTTCGGGCTACTCCATGCTCCAACACTTCTTTCAACGTTTTTCCAGTCAATTCAACCTTCACGATTGCGTTGTTAAATGGAAGAATAGAAAGGACATCCCGTTTTGTTAAGACGCCAATACTGTAAACTAAATCTGCCCGAATTGATCCACCGTTTACAAAACCGATGTCCGAATTTGTGGCATTGCGATAAGCATCTGCAATGAAATTTCCAACGTTTGTTTCCTTGGTTCTGCTTGAAAAAGATAAAGCATCAAGAATTTCATTTGTTCGTCCAACGGGTTCTGCCAGCTTCGTTAAAAGGTCTTTGTATTTATCAAAAACCCAGGCAAATTCGGGAGCATCCGGTATTTTGTCAGTAACCGGAATTATTTCCCAATCAAGACTTTGCAGACGTTTTGAAGAATCAAAATTCAGGTTAAATTTACCAAGTTCGCGAGCATCGGCGGTCATTTTGAAAATCGGCGTTCCATTTGAAGAACTTTGCAATAGCGTGTGTTCGTGTCCGCCTAAAATCAGATCAAAATCAGCACATTGGGCAAGTTTTTTATCCTGCGACATAAAAAGATGAGTCAAACCAATTACGGCATTCACTTTTTCCTTTTTACGCATACGCTTAACCATATCTTTTGCCGTTTTGCAGAAATCTACAACCTGCAAATTATCTTCCATCGAAGAAGTCGATTTTGTTTCGGGGAGCAGAAGTCCAATTATTCCAATCTTTACACCATTGAAATCTCTAATAACATAAGGCGAAGTATCTGCAAAAATCTTTTTGGTTTTTGTATCGATAACATTTGCACCGAGCCATGTAAATTTAGATTCTTTGATTCTTTGCAGCAAAACATCGGTTTTTACATCAAATTCATGATTGCCAAAAACTGCATAATCAAGCCCGACGGCATTCCAGGCATCAATCATCTGCCCGCCCTTATATGTTCGAGTCTCCACCGAAGGCGAAATCGTATCGCCACCGAGCGTAAATATCGTATTTGGATTTTCAGCCAAAGCCTGTTTTTTCAAGGTCAAAACTCTTGCTAAACCACCGCGTGTTCCGCCTTCGACAGGGGCAAACTGATAAACATCATTGACGTGCAAAATCGTCACCCTAACTTGTGCAAAACAAGTAATTGCAAAGATCAGGATAAATAGACTAACCGAAATAATCTTCTTCATAATGGTTTACAATCAAGCCCTAACTTCTAAATGTGTTCTTGCTTCCCAAATTTCGGGAAAGAATTTTTTCGAAAGAGTAGTTCGAAGATAACCTGCTCCATCCGAACCGCCAGTGCCACGTTTCATTCCGAGCATTCTTTCTACCATCAAAACGTGATGATAACGCCACAGAGCGATATTTTCATCGTGTTCAATAAGCAAATCTTGCAGGATAAAAAGATCATGATCTGCTTCGGGATTTGTTAGAATTTTAACAATTGCTTTAACTCGTTTTTCTTCATCAGAAACGTCAAACCCTTTTACTTCCAATAGTTTCCAGAAGGCGTCGGCTAATGTTGGCGAACTAAATCTTTCACTCAAACGGCGGTGAGCGAATTCATCAAATTCGAAAAACTTGAGAATGTTTTCATCTTTTCCGCCGGAAACAAATTCTAGTTCGCGAAATTGCATTGATTGAAAACCACTCGCCGGATTTAGCTTATTTCGAAACTCCAGAAAGCCAATTTGAGCCATTGATTCTAATACATGGATTTGTCCGACAAGTACTTTTTCAATCGCTGCAACTGCTTTTAGAGCATGATTCGCACGAAAAATCCGCTCCTCTCCAAGCCAACCGATTGAGGCGTCAATTTCGTGCAAAATTTGCTTAAACCAAAGCTCGTAGGTTTGATGAATAACGATAAAAAGCATTTCATCGTGGCTCGTAGGCTCAGATAAGGTCTGCTGCAATTTTATTAATTCGCCAACTTTCAAGTATTCGTTATACGAAAGTTTTGGATTTTCGCCATATTCGCTCATCCCAACATAATACTCGAAAATGAGTGCGGAAGTCCGCTTTTTTTTTAATTCAATTACTAAAACATTGAACTTGTTATTTTTATAATGCTATTCGCTGGAAGTCGTTTTTAGAGAAATTATATGGATTTTTTTCGTGTTTTTGTTATGAAGTTATAATAAATGTAAAAAAAACAAAAAAATGTCTTGACACAAAGCCCGTTTTCGGATAAATTTCCAGCGTTCTAAGACAAACACACAAAAAATCCCCAAAATCTTGTAGTTTAAGGTTTTCTTATTGTAGGAAGTGAATTTATTAACATTTCCAACTGTTTGCGTAGAGAAAGCTGGAGAGGAAACTTCGTTAAAGCGTAGATTTCGTTAATTGCTTTTTTGAGCATATGAAATTTGGTTTGGAACACTTTTTAATTTTTATTTGAAGTTTGTAGGAGGAAGTACAAAAAGATGTCTAAAAGTAACGGTACGGTCAAATGGTTTAATAACGCCAAGGGTTATGGGTTTATCGAGCAACCCGGTGAGCAAGATATTTTCGTGCATTATAGTGCAATTCAAGGGGATGGATACAAAACATTGCTCCAGGGACAAGAAGTTCAATTTGAAGTAACAAATGGACCAAAAGGACCGCAAGCCGAGAATGTGATGCGAGTAGGTGCCTAACTTAAACTAAATAGTGTGAATCAGAAGCAATCAACTGCTGATTCACACTCGATTTTGAAACGCCCCCTAAACTAATTCTTCACCTTTTTTCTTCAATAATCTTCGCCACAATTCCCTATGCGAAGTATAGCCCGCCAATAGCGAATTTAATTGATATCTTTGAGCATAGCTCAAGCCGCGATCATCTTGAAGTCGTTTGATAACTGATTCGACACGTCCGCGAGCCTCATGCGGAGGACGCTTTAATCCGCCATTAAAATATATTCCGAAATCAACTTTCAATTTGCGAACATCTTCTTCGAGCCTTGAAAGAGTTTGATCGTTCGCTACGATTTTATCTTGTTTTGTGTCATTTTTTCGGAAGTCGTTGTAAAGATTAGCCATTGAGTTTATCCTTCGTTGGGAAAGAATCCCGTTAATTTAAAACATTTCTAAAGCAGCGGATATTCCTTGTTTTTAATAATTTATTTACAATAGAAAATATGAACAATTCAGAATCAGCCAATTACATGGAAATTTTACGGCTTTTACCTGCTGTAAATTCTCTTCTGCAAACCATCACCGCTCAAAAAATAGTCGTTGAAACCGGAGCCAAACATCTGACGATTTTAGCTCGTGTTGTAACGGATTCGATGCGTCAGGAAATTTTGGAAAAGGTTTCCAGCGAACAAATAGTTGACCATACGCGGGAGGATTTTTTGGCGGATGCAGAAAAGCGTCTCTCTAAGCTTTGGCGGAGCGAACAAAATACAAGCCTCAAACGAGTTATCAACGCAACCGGAGTGATCATCCACACAAATTTAGGTCGTGCTCCGCTTTCTGAAGCTGCCAAAAAAGCCGTATTGGAAGAAGCGTCGGGATATTGTGCTTTGGAATACAGTATCGAAACAGGAAAACGCGGAAAACGTGGAGCGAGAGCCGAACATCTATTGGCAGAATTAGCCGGAGCAGAATCTGCGTTGATCGTAAATAATTGTGCGGCAGCCTGCGTTTTGGTTTTGACAGCTTTGGCGAGCGGAGGCGAAGGGATAATTTCGCGTGGTGAAATGGTTGAAATCGGCGGGGATTTTCGTGTTCCTGACGTAATGATTCAATCAGGAGCGGACTTGGTTGAAGTTGGTACAACTAATCGGACACGGGCTTCTGATTACGAACGTGCGATTACCGAAAAAACACGCTTGATATTAAAAGTTCATCCTTCAAATTATAGGATCATTGGGTTTACGGCTACGCCAACAATTGCAGAACTTGCAGAAATTGCTCATCGAAATAAAATTTTCCTATACGAAGACGCGGGTTCGGGAGCAATGTTTGATCTGAGTAAATATGGCTTGGTTGATGAACCGATTATTTCGCAGTCAATTGTTGCAGGTGCTGATGTTGTAACGTTTAGCGGTGACAAACTTCTGGGCGGAACGCAATCCGGATTAATCGTCGGAAAACGCGACGTAATTGAGCTTTTACGGCGGCATCCTTTATATCGGGCTCTGCGTGTCGATAAAATGATCTACGCGGCTCTTGAAGCGACTCTCGAAACCTTTCGCAAGGATACCGTGCTGGAAGATATCCCTGTTTTGAAAATGCTGACAATGACTAAGACCGATATCAAACAGCGAACCTGGAATTTCGCACAAAGACTAAAAGAAATGATCGGTGAAAGCAAAGTCTTACATTTTGAAGTAACTGACGGAAATTCGGTAATTGGTGGTGGCTCTGCTCCTGCGGTTCAACCCGAAACCTGCATTTTGGCGATCAAACATGAAAACCTTTCAACCAGTCGCTTTGAACAAGCCTTGCGTTTATCGCAGCCATCCATTGTGACGAGAATCATCGATGACAAAATTTTGTTCGACTTGCGAACCGTTTCCGAAAGCGAAGAAAACGAAATTTTAGAGATTCTCGCAAATATTTCTTTACAAAATTAAGGAAGTTAAGGATTCTATTTGTACTACTTTAAGATTATTGAGGAGAAAAATTATGTCAAAATATTCAATTCAAAGTTTTTTGCAGGAGACTGCCCAAAAAGATGATCGCCGCGAGCCGTTTGAGCTCGAAAACCCATATCTTTTGGAAGTAAATCTAAACGGAAGGGTTTGGTCAAAACTTGGTGCGATGATCGGCTATGTTGGAAATGTAAAGTTTGAGCGGGAAGGCGTTTTGGAAGGCGGAATCGGTAAATTTTTGAAAAAAGCAGTTTCGGGTGAATCAACTCCAATGATGAAAGCCGAGGGACAAGGGCGGGTTTATTTCGCTGAAAGCGGGAAAAAAGTCCGAATTCTTTATCTTGAAAATGAAATGTTTTTTGTCAATGGAAACAATATTTTAGCCTTTCAGGAATCCATTCAATGGGACATAAAGATGATGAGGCGAGTAGCCGGAATGGCAGCTGGCGGCTTATTCAATATGCAGCTTAGCGGAACGGGTGCGGTCGCAATTACTACTCATTTTGATCCAATTACGCTTGTTGTAACGCCGGAAAATCCCGTTTTCACCGATCCGAATGCGACGGTTGCGTGGTCCGGCAATTTGCAGCCAACGATCAAAACCGATATTTCATTAAAAACGCTTTTCGGACGCGGCAGCGGTGAATCTTTTCAGCTCGCTTTTCAAGGACAAGGATGGGTAGTTTTACAGCCTTACGAGGAAGTTTATTACGCCCAAGCGGCAGGCTAAACAATGAATAAAAATTCTGATGAGGACGATAATCCATTCAATTTTGAAGACTTCGAACATGAAGAAATTCAATTTGAAGACATGCCGAGCGAGAGCGAAAAGGTAAAAACCTTTGTTGCGGGATTGCCTTTACTGAATCCGCGTGAGATTTTTACGGAGCTTAATAAACTTGGTTATAAAGGGCAAGATGAGCAGCGTCAGGCATTATCTTTAATGGCTTATCGTCACGTTCGCCGCCTCAAAAGATTGCACGTAGAAGGTGTAAATCGCGAGGATTTGCCGACCAAACAAAATGTTTTGATGATAGGACCTACGGGTTGCGGAAAAACATATTTGGTTGAATTGCTTTTCGAAAAAATATTCAAAATTCCAACTGTAATTGTTGATATCACAAGCTTTACGGAAAGCGGATATGTTGGCGACAGCGTTAATACAATCCTAACCAGATTAATTTTGCATGCCGACAGCGATCCGCATTTGGCACAATGCGGCGTAATTTGTTTGGATGAATTCGATAAGCTTGCGTCGTCCGGGAGCAGTGCGAGATTTGCCGGACAAGGTACAACCAAAGACGTTTCGGGCTACGGCGTTCAGCGTGAACTTTTGGCGATGCTCCAAGGTACAACTATAACAGTGCCAATGGATTACGGGTTTTCTGAATTTGGTTATCGGGCAGAGCTTTCAACCCAAGACATTCCTTTCGTAGTCTGCGGAGCGTTTTCAGGTTTTGAAGAAATACTGAAAGAAAATCGTGCGAATATTGGTTTTCAACAAAAAAACCAGACAGATGCAGAAATTCTGACCGAGCAAGAAGCCCAATCATTTCAAAGATTTGGATTTTTGCCCGAATTGATAGGCAGATTTTCTCGCATCGTAACTTTTCCGAAACTTTCCCACGAGATCTTGCAGGAAATTTTATCGGCAAATATCTTGCCGCAATTTGAAAATGAATTTGCGGGAGAAGGCTTAAAACTCGACGTAACTGCTCAAGCTATTGATTTTATCGTCAAACGTTGTGAAAAACGCGGAACCGGGGCGAGAGGTTTGCAAACCGAATTGATCGGAGCGGTTGAATCAGCAGCATTCGACACTTTCGGAGCGGGAAAAGGCGGCGAAATCGTCATTAAATCAAACGGCGAAAAGCTAACAAGCGAAGTGAAATAAAAAATTATGCTGACACATATTGTTTGCTGGAAATACAACTCTGAAGCGACCGAAGATCAACGAACAGAACATTTAACTAGGTTAAGAAATTTACCAAATCAGATTCCGGATATTATTAATTTCAATGTTGGAACAGATATTTTGCATCTCGAAAGATCATATAACACAGGTTTAGTAGCTATATTTGCTGACCGTGCTGCTCTCGATGCCTATACAATTCATCCGGCTCATCAAGAAGTTGTAACGATAGGAAGAGCAATTTCGGCACATGTTGTTTCGGTTGATTTTGTTGTCTGATTTTCAGAGAATTTAAGCGGCAGAAACACACAAGAAGTAACTGCTAACACGCCCTTGTGTACACGCGAACTTCGGCTTGAAAGGGATTAATCTTTGCAACTTTGCGACTTTTCCTTAAATTTATGTCGATAAAGTTATGAAAGCAGTTCATGTAAAAGAATTTGGCGGGACAGAAAATCTCGAAATTCGCGAGGTTGAAAATCCCGCAAAGCCAACGGGAAATGAGGTCTTGGTTTCGGTTAAAGCTGCGGGGTTAAATCGTGCTGATATATTGCAAAGAAAGGGTTTATATCCTGCTCCAAGCGGTTATCCTGAGCGAATTTTGGGTTTGGAATTTGCCGGAGAAGTGGCAGAAATTGGCGAAAATTCGACTGGTTTTCAGATCGGCGACAGAGTTTTTGGGATTACGGCTGGTGGTGCTCAGGCGGAATATTTATTAAGTGATGCCAGTTTTTTAGTTAAGATTCCAGACAATTTGAATTTTACAGAAGCCGCCGCGATTCCGGAAGCATTTATTACGGCTCACGATGCAATTTTTACGCAGGGCAATTTGCAAAATAGTGAGACGCTTTTAATTCACGCGGTTGGTTCGGGAGTTGGTTTAGCTGCTTTGCAATTAGCTAAAGCAAGAAATATCAAAGTCTTGGGGACTTCGCGGACTCTGAAAAAACTTGAAGCCGCAAATAAATTTGGACTCGACCATCCGATTCTAGCGAATATGAATTTAATCGATGCTCCAAATGAATTTGCGGAAATTGTCAGGCATTTCACAGATGGGAAAGGTGTTGATGTGATTTTGGACCTAGTTGGTGCGAAATATTTTCAGGCGAATTTAGAAAGCCTGAGTTTGAAAGGTCGTTTGATTTTAGTTGGATTAACGAGCGGACGTAAGGCAGAATTTGATGTGGGAATCGCTCTGGCGAAACGTCTGAAAATTGTCGGAACAGTTTTGCGTTCGCGTTCTACCGTCGAAAAAGCTGAAGCTACGGCGAAATTTGCTCAAGATGCGATTCCTCTATTAGAATCAGGCGTGATCAGACCAAATCTCGACCGCGTTTTTGAATTCAACGAAATTCGTCAGGCACACGAATATCTGGAATCAAATGAAAGTTTCGGCAAGGTCGTATTAAAGCTCTAGTTCGCGATTCTTTGTGCGGCTTCGTCCGTAATGATACAAATACCAGAAACCTTTTCTTTTTCAAGTTTTGCCGCTAAATTTTGAGCTTCATCGTACGAAAGACTGCTCGCAGCCACAGTTTCAAAAGTGACGACAGACCACATTGGTTCGCTCAATTCACTAGGAAAATTTAGGTCTTCTACGATTTGCTCTGCTGGGGCGACATTTTGAGCAGTCTCTAAATTACTAAACATTCTACTTTCCTCGCTTTCCGGTTCTGTCATTCCAAATACTGTTGCTGGCATCTTTCCAAGTCCTTCTTTATTTTAAGCTATGGAAAAACTCTACACAACATTTATTTAATTGTAAAAAGTTTCAACAACTTTGTAATTTCAGAAATCCCTCAAAATAGAGTAGTGGGTCAGTTTGATATTCGAGAAAAGTTTAATGACGATTTTTGAAGTCGTGCAACATTTTCATAGCAAAAAACAATTCTTTTAGCCACGTCCGTTTACGGCGTGGTTATTGTTAATCAAAGGTCCGAAGGGCGTTTTAACGTCCTTGTCGTCTCGCCAAACGGATAAGGACGTTAAAACGCCCTCACATGATACCGCCTAACCTAAACCACGCCGTAAACGGACGTGGCTAAATTAAATCTCTTATCAATGCAATCTGACCCACCACCCAAAATAGACTCAATTTTGCAATGAATAGCCATTCAGTTATAATCAAAATGAATAGTCATTCAGTTTTTTGTAATATAATGAGTAAATTTACCGAAACAGTTTTTATCACAGGTTTTCCGGGTTTTATCGCCGGAAGATTGGTCGCCAAATTAGCGAATAGCGAAACGCAATTTTTCTTGCTGGTGCAAAAGAATTTCGTTGAAAAAGCGATGGAAGAAGTGAATAAACTTTCAGATCAGACAAAAACTCCGCTCGAAAATTTTGCTATTATCGAAGGTGATATCGTAAGAGGGAATTTAGGTATTTCACCCGAAGATTTAGAAATTGTGCGGAATGAAACAACTTCGATTTTTCATTTGGCAGCGGTTTATGATCTGGCGGTGGCGAAAAGCGTCGGGTTTGCCGTAAATGTTGAAGGCACGAAAAACGTTAATGAATTGGTCAAGAATTGTAAAAAGCTGAGACGGTACAATTATATTTCAACCTGTTATGTAGCCGGAAAACGCAAAGGATTAGTTACGGAAAATGAACTAAATCACGAGGCAGGTTTTCATAATTTTTATGATGAAACGAAGTATTTAGCGGAAGTTGAAGTTGAAAATTTGAAAGCGGATTATCCGGTTACGATCTTTCGCCCGGCGGTCGTAGTTGGCGATTCGAAAACCGGTGAGACTGTAAAATATGACGGTATCTACTATGTTATCAACTACATACGAAAGTTCCCCGCGTTATTTCGCCTGATAAATGTCGGCAACGATGAGGTGAAGGTTAATCTCGTTCCGGTGGATTTTGTGGTTGACGGCATTTTTGCACTTTCAAAAGACGAAGCCGCGATTGGCAAAACTATCGCTCTCGCAGATCCGAATGCTTTAACTACAGCAGAAGCGTGTGATGCTATTTCAGAAGCAATTTGCGGCAAAAAATCGATTGCCAAACTGCCGCCGACATTGATGCAAAAGATTTTGATGCTTCCATTTACGCCTGCGTTTAGCGGTCTCCCGCATGAAGGCGTTCCATATTTTTTCTCGCCGCAAGAATTTGATACAAGCATCGCCACCGAACTTCTTTCAAAACATAATATCTCGTGTCCGAATTTTAAGGATTACGCTAAAACGCTAGTTGAATTCGTTGAAACTCATCCAAAACTCTAACAAAAACCCTTCTCAGTAAAATTTTGTTATAATCTCTCTATGAAAATTGCCGTTGCGATGAGTGGCGGGGTTGATTCATCGTCAGCCGCCGCACTCTTAAAAGAACAAGGACACGAATTGGTTGGTTTTACGATGCAATTGTGGAATCAGCGTCGGAATATCAACGTTGACGAAAACGGCGATTCGCTGCCGTCGCGTTGCTGTTCGCTCGATGATGTTTACGATGCACGCCGGGTTGCTGAAACCCTCGGCTTTCCGTTTTATGTTTTGAATTTGGAGAAAGATTTCGAGCGTGATGTTGTTAATCCATTTGTTGACAGTTATTTACAAGGTGAAACTCCGATTCCGTGCGTCGCCTGCAATTCGCAATTAAAATTCAATTCGCTCGACAAAATGGCGTTGAGTTTGGGTTGCGATAAGGTTGCAACCGGGCATTACGCACGAGTTGAATTTGACGAAACGGCGAATCGCTACAGACTATTTCGCGGCAAAAATCATTGGAAGGATCAGACATATTTTCTATGGGAATTAAAGCAAGATCAGCTTTCACGCTCGTTGTTTCCGCTTGGCGAAATGCTTAAAAGCGAAGTCCGCGATATTGCGAGAGAAGCCAATCTTTACACCGCTGAAAAGCAGGAATCGCAAGAAATTTGTTTTGTTCCGGACGGCAAATATTCGGAATTTATCGATCGCTATCTTTCGCACGAAGATCGCACCGATGAAATCCCAACCAGCGGCGAAATCGTCAACGCCGAAGGCAAGATTCTAGGCGAACACACGGGAATTCACCGCTACACAATCGGACAACGCAGAGGTTTGGGAATCGCTCACGAAAAACCGCTGTATGTTACGAAAATCGAACGGCTGAAAAATCAAATTATTGTCGGCGAAAAAGAAGATTTAGGCTCAATCGAATTTGTTGCGAAAGGCGTAAATTGGGTCGCGTTTGATGAACCAAGTGAAGCGGTTCGAGCAAAAGTAAAAGTCCGATACCGCCACGAACCTGCATCTGCGACCATTTACGCACTCGCGGACGCACACGCCCGAATCGTTTTTGACGAACCGCAAGACGCAATCACGCCCGGACAAGCAACCGTTTTTTATGACGAAGAAACTTGCGAAGAAGTTGTTGGCGGTGGGTGGATTGTGAAAAAATAGTTCTCTAAATACTGAGAAATGCTCTATAATTCTTCTGAGGTAAACAATATGAACACACAGGTTGCCGACATTTTGGAATTAAGTGTCGCGGAAAAAATTCAAATTGTCGAAGATATTTGGGATAGCATCACTAGCAATCCTGACGACTTACCGTTATCTGAAGCGGAAAAATTGAGATTGGATGAGCGGCTACATGGCTACCAGCAAGCTCCCAATGAAGGAAGTTCATGGAAATCTCTGAAAAAGAATCTGCTGCAAACCAAATAGACCTTGAGAATCTTTTTTTATCGTGAAGCGGAGTTCGAGAGTTGGGAATCGTTCCGATATTACCAAGAGAAAAGTGAAGGTTTGGGGTTTGAATTCGTACGCTCATTAGATGCCGCTTTGCAATTTCTCACGCGAAATCCATTTATTTACCAAACAATTTACAAAGAAGTTCGCCGAATTTTGCTTCGCAGATTTCCCTATGCACTTTTTTATTTGGTTGAAGAAAAGCGGATTGTTGTAATTGCCTGCTTTCATCAAAGAAGGAAGGAATCAGATTGGATACGGAGGGCATAAGAATTGTTGACGAACCGCAAATTTATGAAAAGGATAGTTTTATTAATTTTATTTTTGCTAGTTTCAGTAAGTGTTTTCGCCGATCAGGAAAGTTCATTCCCGCCGTACATTGCCGAAACCGCCGATAAAAAGCATATATTCGCAATGCTAAATTGTGATGAAAAAAACTACCAAAACAATTTTCCTGAGTCAATTTATAAACAATGCGGGATGTACCTAAACGATGGTTCAAATGATCCTCTTTGGACTGTCGATTGGACGGGGGATATATATTTACCAAATGGAGGTGAATTCATTGTAAAGAGGGGTAAATGGGCGAGAACTTCGGGAAGCTATAAAGAAAAGACTTTATCTTTTTTCTCAAAAGGTGTTTTACTGAAGACTTATACGACGAAAGATTTTATAGATTTTCCTTGGTTGTTATTGCACTCATATTCACATTACCGATGGGAAGCAAAAAGTGCGAGAACTTTAACCTCTAAAGGTAATGGAGCTTTCTCAAAAATCAATAATGACGAAGGTGTTGAGACCAATGCTGGCATAGAAATTAATGAAGACAATAAGACCTTAAAGATAAAAACTGCTCTTAGCGACGAAATTGTATTTAACTTGCAAAATGGTGAAATGATTTCAGCTTTTCGTCCTTCACGAATCGTGTTTGTTTTATTTTCACTATTTTCACTTTTGTCGTATATATTACTCCGTCGTAAATTACCCATCTCAAAATTATCAACTTTCTTTATGAGCTTTGTATTCTGCATAGCCATTTTGTTTGTTCCGTTGTTGTCTGCGGTTTCATTTTTCTTTGATGATAATTTAAGCGATTTACCACCCTCGTACATACTTATACTTAGTCTTGGCATTTGGTCTTTTTACCAATTACCAGTGTACATTTACAGTTTTTTCGGAATTTCTTTTGTTAATGAAAGTTCAATTGCGATCAATCAAGATTTACCTCTTTTGTTGTGGGCTTTGTCCTTTTGGATATTTTGTTTTCTAATTGGGTTTATTTTGGACAGACTTTTTGTAAGATTCTTTTCAAGAAATTCTGTTTAACTAAAAGTTAGTTTATAATCAGAAATATGGCAATTACAAAAAAACGATTGAGCAAAACGGCGAAAGAAGCCTTGAAGAAATTGAACGAATCAAAACTTTTGGCGGCTTCAAAGGCTTCGGCGGATCAGAAATCGGGTTCGGAATTCAAGGCTACGGATTCTGTAAATAAGAATTTGACGGCGAATAAAATGCGTCCTAATAAAAAGCGTGGTTAATTAATTTGGAGCAATTCGTTATGAAACACGAAGCTATTTTCAAAAAAGCACGAAAATTGATTGATGAGCGTGAATTAAATGAAGAGAATCTCGATACGGCGTTTGATTTGCTGGAAGAAGTTATTGAAAAAGACGCGGATTGCGGTTGGGCGTATGGGTTGATCTCTGAGATTTATTACTGGACGGGTGAATATGCCGATGCGGACGACAAGCTTTTTAATTTCGAAAAAGGCGTTGAATATGGCAAGCAGGGGGTTGAGGCAGACGAAGGTTCACTTGAGGCAAATTTCTGGTTGGCAGTAAATTACGGCAATTTCGGGCAGGAAAAAGGCATTATGAAAAGCCTCGAATTGATCAAGCCGATAAAATCTCATTGCGAACGCGTGATTGAAACTGACGAAAGTTATTTTTATGGCGGACCTTGGAGAGTTTTGGGAAGACTTTACAACAAAGCTCCGGGTTTTCCTTTTTCAATCGGTGATAACAAAAAGGCGGTTGAATGCCTGGAGAAAGCGGTCGAATTTGGTCCGAAGTTTTACCTCAATCGTATTTTTATCGCCGAAGCCTATGAATCAGCGCGAAATAAACAAAAAGCCAGAGAACATCTGGAATGGCTGATAAACGCTCCGCTCAATAAAAATCACGAAAAGGAAGATGAAGCTTATAAACGGGACGCGGAAGCGATGCTCGAAAAATTATAAACATTAGATTATAGTGCTATTTTTTCCGTCGCAAAATGGCTGATGCTTCTAATCTGCGAGAGCGATTATAGCTGTAATTAAACAATAATTTATTGCCTTTCAATCTTGTAATAGTGACATTACCCGTCGGTTCGCATGCCATTCTGTTAAATTTTATGTTTTCTCTGAATCGAGCCGTCGTTTTATTAAAACCGACCAATTTCCATTCACCGCCACATTTAAGCGAAGGATATTTGACTATGAATTTTCCTCGTTGTGCGTGCAGTTCCATCGTCCAAGTAAAACCGTCGGATGTTTCTCGTCCTTGCCCTTCCCATTTTCCATAAATCCATTGTTGCGAAAAAGCGATTTGCGAGAAAAATAAGACAAAACTGATTGTTGTTATAAATTTGAACATATAATTTATATCTTGAATGGTTAAAATTTTCTTGATTATAAAACGATTTGAGAAACAGGCAAATTTTTATTTAAGCAAAACTTGGATATTTGTCCCTCGTCTACCGCTAGACGGTTCTCAACTATTTCAAGCCTGTAATAAATCCAACAACTGTTTCCGAAAAGCTTGGACATTCAACAATCGTTTTGGCTCTAGACGTTTATTATCACGCCTTGCCAACAATGCAACAGATGGTTTAGAAAATATGATTTTTAGTAAAACTCGCCATCGCCGTAGATAGTAAACGAAGGTTGAACAGGTAAACGTTTGGTGGACTGAAAATTCACTTCTTTTAAATCATTGCTATAACAGAGGATTTGATGAAGAATAATTGCACAATACTTATTATCCATAGGAGATTGCTCACATTATGAAGTTAGAAATGAAATGTAAAGTCGATTCAAACACTCAAATTTTGGAAGAAATAAAAATTTACCGTCCAGAAAGAACGTACATATTTCATCCAAACGAAAACTATTTGATTGATATGATTACAATCGTAAGCAATGTACCTCGACCAGAAGAATTTTACTCTGAGTATAAGCTAACGCCCGGACAGAAAACTCGTGCACAGATAATAATAGGAAAAGACGAAGAATTTTATGATTCTATAATTCGGGAATTTCAAGAAATTGAATCAATGATGTCACCATTATTCGGAATGAAGAAAGTGTACTGGGAAAGTGCTGAATATAATGTCATCCCAGAAACCGAAGAAGAAATTTTAAATACAAAAGTTACCGGCTGGAATTCTAAGTATTCTAGCAGACCCGATATAGCAAGAATTGATAAACAAATCTTAGAAAGAATGCTTGATGACCGGACAAAATGCCAAAAATTGATTGATCCAATGTCATTTTATCGAGAGGGAACACTTGATTTAGATTCAAGAAGATTTATTAATGCATTTTATAATTTTTACTTTGTTATTGAAGGATTGTATGGAAATCAGAAAACAAAAAACAAGGCTATAGAGAATGAATTTAAAACATCAAAGGGTTTAACCAAAGCTATTGAAATAGTTATTAATGATCCGACTATGCTCGATGCTCAAATGAGAAATACGATTACTAATTTGCTGACTCAAAAAACAAACAATTTGATGTTGAGGGGATTATAGATTTACTGGTTCTTACCAGAGGAGAGTTACATCATTTTACAAACAATCCGAAGCGACTTCAGGCGACTCCGTTCAATCATAAAAAATTTCAGGATATTACCTATCTTTTGATGGTAATTGCATTCTTAGTCTTAGTTTCTTATTTTCCTTTAGAAAGAGACGAATATGACCAAAATAGTGAAATCAACGAAATGCTTATAGTTGGCGGAACAGAGATTCCAGAAGCTGAAATTGTAGATTTGTGGCACAGCTCTAAAGAAGGTGATTATATACAACTTACTGGAAATAGAACATTATCTGTATCACCTGATGAAGTCGAACGGGTAAGGGATTTTTTGGAACACAGGAATTATCTTCTTGGCAATCGCAGAACGTTAAATGTGAATGGAAAATCCATGTACGATGATGAAATTGCTGAAGTGGTTTATCAGGGGAAGACCCCTTTTGTAAAAAAGACAGATGGCAGACTGATTGAAATCAAACCTGTTGAAGTTTATGCAATAGAGTATTTTGTTAATCGCAATAGGAAGTTAAGGGGTGAAATATAAAATATCTCTTTCAATAATGGATGGACGGGGAGGCAGGTAACTCTGAGACTTTAATCTAATTTATCACTCGCCACACTAACGCCACACTAAACAAGAAAAGGGCATCGTAATTGATGCCCGTAAGTTATTGATTCTTATGGTGGCTTGGGACGGGGTCGAACCGCCGACACGCGGATTTTCAGTCCGCTGCTCTACCAACTGAGCTACCAAGCCGCTGCTCCTTCAAAAACACTAGAGCAAGTGAATAAGTGTAAATAAGCGAGCGGTATCTGTCAAATTCGCATTCTCAAAGTTATTAATATTGCAGCCGAACTCCTGCCCGATAGGCTTCGTCTACCAAATTATTCCATTGTGCCAAAAGTCCCGCTCTGGTCTGCCCTAGATATTGCAGACGTTGAATAAGCTCTTCTCTTTGCGACAAATTCCCGTTAGCAACGTATGGATAATAACCGCCATAGGCATAATTTCTGCCGTATCCGCGACGCCCGTAGCGATTCCGATCTTGTTGCTGACCAATCACAACCTTAATGCTGCTGCCATAAAGCGGTGTTCCGTAGTATGGGTTGGGATTGCCACCAGAAGCATTTATTACGGTCTGCACATTGTTAGCCGGATTGACCGCGTTCCCTCTCGCACGATTTCCTTGCCGCCTACCGTAGCCGCCCGAATACGGATAGTAAACGTTAGGAAAGCTGAGGCTTGAAAGTTGATCAACCGTAATAAAATTAGGATTCTGAGTCGGCAGATTTCCCAGCAAACGGTTCGTGTAATCAATTTGGGCGTTGATATTCAATATTTCACTCCGTAAAAGTGAAGCCTGACTCAGCCAATAATTTTGAACTTCCTGCTTTTCATAACGCTTTTGCTGTGAATACTCAGCAAGTTTGCGTTGATCTTCGATGCTCCGCTGCTCCAATTCTTCAGGCGAAGGCATTCCGAGCTCTCTGTATTTAGCACGATAGTCTGCTTCTGCTTCTACCCTCTTCTGCTTAAATTTTTCCAAATCTGCATTGGTCACAGTCTTTTTCGCAGTCTGTGCCGAAGCAATATTTGATACAACAAAAATCAATCCCAATGCTAACCAAAGTTTGTTTTTCATCGCTTTATCCTCTTTATTAGAAAACAAATAATAACATCCGTTTGATGCAGAATGATACAGTAAAGTTTTCAAATAATATCAGTATAGCGAGCGGTAGCGAGTATTTTTAGTGATGATGTATTTATTGTTAACCTAGCGTACTCGCTACCGCTCGCTGTACTGATTGTTTCAATTAGAATCCGAAACTCAAACCAATTCTGCCTGTTCGACCGGTTGTGCGAAAACCGTTTTCAAAATATTCATAATTGAAAAGATTTTCCGCGGTTCCAAATAAACGAAGAGTCAATTTTTCGTTGTTCAATTTGAAGTTATAACCCGCCGTTAGATCAGCTTTTCGATTGCCTTTGAAACGATAAATATAAGTAGAAAAAGTATCATTACTGAAAATCGGAGCGAGATAATCGCTGGTGCCGATGAAATCTAGATTTACCCAAAAATCTTTGATTCTTTGGGTAGCTACGAGCGTAAATTGATGTTTTGGAATGCCCAAGGTTTCAATAATATTACTGCCTGAAACCTGCGGCGTGCGTTGATCGCTATTTGTGAAAGTGTATGAAGTAAAGATATTTGTCGAATTCGTTGCCTTCACATCAGCACTAAATTCTGCACCACGAGCGATGCCGCCTTTCGTATTGTTGTAACCGCCAAAAGGTCTGGAGGTGGTTCCGATATTTGGGACGATATTGCCGTAACCGATTGTATCAATTAGCTTTGTGTAAAAATACGTGGCGGATAATTTTGCCTTATTTTCAAACAAATTTTGCTCAATTCCGCCATCAAACGCGATTGTTTTTTCAGGCTTCAAATTCGGATCGCCAAGTGCGATGAAGCTACCGGAAAATGAACTGTAAAATGTTCCGAATCGCTCATACAAACTTGGAACGCGGTAACCATTTCCAACGTGTCCGCGAATTTTCGTTCCGGATTTGTCAAAGAAATAAGAAGCCGAACCATCAAAAGTGTAGGAAGTTGGCGGATTCGAAAGCGTGACATTTGAATATGGAGCGTTTGCGGTGCTAAATGTCGGAGTTTTCAGACTAAAAAGCTGAGTGCGAAATCCGCCAGCCAATTGAAGTTTATTATTGAAAAAACTCAAAAGATCTTGAACGTAAAAAGTATTGCCCGATTGCTTTGCCACGGTTGAAAAATTTCCCAATCCACTTGGCGTAAACCCATTATTACCATATCTTTCGTCTTCAAATTCATAGCCGAAAGTAATTGAATTATTGCGGTTTGCCGCCCAATTAAATCGCCCGTTTGCAGTATTGATTTGTCCATCGAAAATGCTATTCGAAGCCGACTGAAAACCAACTCCAAGCACGCCGCTATTATTCTTACGGGAAGTTTTCAAGCCCTGATATGAGCCTTGAAAAATTAAATTTGGAGTAATAATTTTCGTCAAAGCGATTTGTCCGCTGAAGAAATTTGATTTTTGTGAATCATCCGGATCATTTACGTCAAAGACGAAATTTGAGCCTTGTTTAGCATTGATAATGGTTGAATTTAAGCTTGGTAAAGATCCGAAAGTATCAGGGCTGGAATTGAGCTTCACAAAGGCATCTGAAACGAAAAGCCTACCTGAGATATTGGTATTTTGAAAAGGATTATATTCGATTCGCGATTGGAAATTGGTATTGTGAGCATCGTCGTCGCCGTCAATCCCTTTCGTATAAAGCGTTCTCGAAATGCCTAGATTATAGCCGAATTTATTGTCTTTCGTGCCATCGGAAAGATTGCCTCGATAGCGTTGTAATCCGAGTCCGCCGAGAGCAGTGGAAAATTGTCCGTGCAAATCTCTTTGCGGACGCGGCGTTTGAAAATCGATGACGCCTCCGATGGCATTTGTGCCGTAAAGTGAACTTCCGGAACCACGCAAAACTTCGATCCGACTCACGCTTGTTAATGTAAAATCGCTCAGAAAACTAGAAGCATCACCCGTGATCGTTGAAGCATCGCGGAAACGTATTCCGTCAACTAGGATCGCCGTATCTTGATTTCGAAGCCCCCGAGTTTTGATGGTTGCAGTTTTACCGAATCCGCCCAATTGCTGCACACGAAAACCCGGAATAGTCCGCAGAGCTTCTGTCAAACTGAAATCCGCACGGTCACGCATTTCTTGTCCGCTGATTACATTGATGGTTTTGGAAACTTGTTCGAGAGTTTGATTGGAATCTGCTGAGATATTGACGGTTTCTTTGATTCTTTCATAGCCTGATAGTAGTTCCAAATTTACTACTCGATTATCTCCATTTTTCAAGCTAAGATAAAAATCATCCCAAACTCCGACTTGCCTTCCGGCATTTTCTTTTCCTGAGGTATGAAGCCTATAAGAGCCTCTAGGAATATTTTCAAAGCGATAATTGCCCTTTTCATCCGCTTTGACAGTAAATATTACATTTGGGTCTTTAGTCGAAAAAAGGCTAACGATGGCATATTCTTCGGGGTCTTTGTCTTGAGTTACTCTACCACTTAAAGTTGCACCATTTTGTGCGAACACACTAATTGTCAAAAATACTAAAAAAAACAAACAACTTAAAATCTTCATAAATCTCCTTAACTCTCGCCCTTCGCGGAGTTGGTTTGATGGGGCGATAGCAAAGTTCCAGACTACCGATTTGGGAGTTGGGATTGCGGAATTCGGATTTTTCTTATATCCAAAATCCGAATTCCCCAATCCAAAATTGAATCACTGTTGCGAGGGCAGTTGCGGAATTTCACCGCATTCCTTTGTCTATTACCCGTAACTCATTGTAATTCTTGGCTTTCGGCTCGTAGGATGTCCGTCAACCAAGACGTCTATTTCGAAAACTTCACGAAGCGTTTTCGCATTTAAAACTTCATTCGGCTCACCCTTGGCAGCAATCTCGCCTTGCTTCAAGAGCAAAACTTCATCAGCAAATTCTGCCGCTAAATTCAAGTCATGCGTAATAATTAAAGCTGATGAATTGCAGCTTTTGCAACGCTCGCGGACGAGCCGAAAGAGAATTGCCTGATGCGATAAATCTAGATTTGCTGTTGGTTCGTCAAGCAAAAGTATCTTCGCCTGAGTCGCTAAAGCCCTCGCGAAAACTACTCTTTGCCGCTCGCCGCCCGAAAGCTCGTTCATTAACTTGCTCTCAAAGCCCTTCAAATCACACATTTCAAGGGCGTTCGCCGCGATCTTTAAATCATCCTCGCTTTCCCAGCCGAAAACACCGCCGTGAGCGAATCTTCCCGACAAAACAAATTCCATTACTGTAACCGGAAATTTCGTTTCATTTTCTTGTGCGACTACTGCAATTTTATTCGCGATTTCACGTCGTGAATAGTTTGAAAGTGGCTTTTCGTCCAGTAAAATCAAGCCTTTTGAAATTGGCAAACTGCCGTTTAGCGATTTTAAAAGCGTTGTTTTCCCGGCTCCATTTGCTCCAATCACGGCAATCGTTTTGCCTTCCGCCAAGGTAAAAGTAACGTCTTTTATAACCTCGGTGGAGTCGTAATTGATTGAAATATTTTGAACTTCTAACATTTGGCGGCTAGTTTTTCCTCAATAAATATATAAACATCGGAGCACCGATTAATGCCGTTATTGCTCCCACGGGCAGTTCACGCGGTGCAATAACCGTTCTCGCTATTGTGTCTGCCAGCACCACAAAAATCGCTCCAACTATTGCAGTTGCAGGAATTACGTTGCGATTATCGCTTCCAATTCTAAGTCTTACGATGTGCGGAATCACCAAACCGACATATCCGACCGAGCCGCTTGAAGCAACTGAGATTCCAACCAACGCACTCGCCGTTGCAAAAACAATCAGACGGGTTTTTTGCACTTCTACGCCGAAATCAAAAGCATCACGCTCGCCAAGCATCATCAGATTCAAAGACCGGGCAGTTGCCGATAGAATAATTGTGCCGATAATCGCCGTTATTCCCGCCAGATAAAATGAATTCGGAGTCGCTTGCGATAAATCTCCCAAAAGCCAAAAAGTAAAACTGCGAAGCTTGGTCGCATCGAGCAAAGTCGTCAGCAAAACGATGATTGACGAAAGGAACGTTGTGACAATAACTCCTGATAAAACAAGGCGTTCCGTGTTCATGCCGGCTTTGCTGTTCGCCATTTGATAAACTGCAAAAGTTGCCAGGCAAGCTCCTGCAAATGCCATCAACGGGCGTAAAATCTCAAACTGACCGAAGAAAACGAATGCGAACATTGTTCCGAGAGCAGCTCCATTTGAAATTCCCAAAAGATATGGTTCGGCTAATGGATTTCGTAAAAGTGCCTGAAAACCCGCACCCGCAACCGCTAAACTTGCTCCTACACTTGCTGCTAATAAGATTCGCGGTAGACGAATTTCCCATAAAATCGATTGCTGCTCTATACTCAAATTCAAAAAAGAAAGTCTCTCACTACCGAAATAAATTGCCAGAAAAATAGTCAGAATTAGAAGCAATAATAATCCAATAATGATTCGGATATTTTGAATTCTGAATTTTGAATTTTGAATCATCATCAATGAATTTTCTCTGCAATTTGCTCTAATGCGTCAACCAATCTTGGCGATGGACGCGAAATAATGTCGGCATTTATCTTGAAAACCTTGCTGTTTTTAACAGCCGGTGAATTTTTGAAAACATCGTTTGGCTCTTTATTATCTTCACTTTCGGACAATATTATGACATCCGGCTGCAACGCTAAAGCCGTTTCTTTGCTAAATTTAGGATACGCTTCGGCGACATCGGCAGTAACCGATTCACCGCCTGCCCGTTTGATCAAATCCGTCAAAAATGATTTTCCTCCAACTGTAAAAAGCGGCTCTTTCGAGATTTGAACGAAAACTTTAACGGACTTTTTATCTTTTACTTTTTGCTCAATTTCATTCGTTCTTTTTTCCAAATCCGCAACAAGTTTGTCCGCTTTTTCAGAGGTGCCAAAGAGTTCGCCAAGTTTGCGTAAGTTAGCAAAAACATCAGTCAAACTATTCGGGTTTGTAACGTAAACAGCAATATTTTGCTCAGCCAATTGTTTGGTAAAAGATTCGATTTGCGAAGCGGTCGAAACAAAAACCACATCGGGTTTTAAAGCGATAATTGTTTCAATATTTGGGTTTATCGTGTCGCCGACTTTTTTAATTTGCGATGCTTCAGCCGGGAAATTGCAGTAAGTTGTTACGCCTACAAGTTTATCGCCCTCACCAATTGCAAAGATGTTTTCCGTCAGATTTGGAGCAAGCGAAACGGCTCGTTTAATTTCAGTCGGCAAACTAACTTTGCGACCTAAATCGTCAACGATTTCGCGGCGTTGTGTGGGCGTTAAACTATTATTTTGCGGAGATTTACAGGCTGAAAAGAGCGACAAAACAACTAGAGTTAAGATGTAAAGCACGACTAAGTTAAAATGATATTTTGACAATTAAAAACCCTGCCTTGTCCCGCCCATAAATACAAAAGGCAAGCAAAACAGGGTTTTTCACTAACAAAAAGGAGAAAAGAAAAACTACTACATCACACAGCCGAAAGTCTTTACGCGAGACATTCATTGGCTATAAACATTTTGGCAGGTCTCCTGACTTGTCGATTTTGGATTTTGGATTTCTGATTTTGGATTGTTTCCAATCTTAAATCTTAAATCTTAAATCTTGAATCCATTTACAGTGACGCGATCGTGCGGGATTTTCACCCGGCTTCCCTATTCTTCGTTCTTAAAAACGACACCAAAACGATTAAGCTGGAAAGAACAAATTCATCAAGTTTTCTCAAAATTTCGAGATACACTTGATGTCTGCGACGTTATCATTAGTGGTTTCAAAAGTCAACGGAATGTAAATTTCGGCTATATATTCTTGAAATTATTTGGTAATAACGGCTATCCTTAAGTTGCAGCAAATAATAGAAACTTCGGTAAATAAATTATGTCTGAAAATAATGTGGTAGCAGTCATTTTAGGCGGAGGAGCAGGCACTCGGCTTTTTCCTCTTACCCAACATCGTTCGAAACCAGCAGTTCCATTGGGCGGAAAATATCGCTTGATTGACGTTCCGGTTTCGAACTGTATCAATTCGGGTGTAACGCAGATTTTTGTTCTTACGCAATACAATTCGGCTTCTCTAAATCGTCATATTTCAAGAACTTACAGGTTTTCGAGTTTTTCTACGGGCTTTGTAGAAGTACTTGCCGCAGAGCAGACGAAAGAGAATCTTGAGTGGTTTCAGGGAACTGCTGATGCCGTTCGGCAAATGTTGCCACACATCCGAGATTTGCGGATTGATACTCTACTGATTCTTTCCGGCGATCATCTTTACCGAATGGATTATCGTAAGTTTTTGCAAAAGCATTACGATACCAATGCCGACGTAACGATTTCCGTAATTCCTGCCAAACGCGAAGAAGCTGAAGAATTTGGACTTTTGAAAACCGACAAAGACGGGCGGATTATTGAATTTAGCGAAAAACCAAAAGGCGAAGCTTTGGAAGCAATGCGGGTTGATACTACTAATTTTGGTTTGACTGCGGAGGAGGCTGAAAATCGTCCGTTTTTAGCTTCGATGGGCATTTATGTTTTTAATTATCAACGCCTTGTTTCGCTCTTGGCAGAGGATAAAACGTGGGTAGATTTCGGACGGGAAATCATTCCGGATGCGATTGAAAAATACAATGTTCAGGCTTATCTTTTCAAACATTATTGGGAAGATATTGGAACGATTCGTGCATTTTATGATGCAAATCTTGATTTAGCCGCACCTTTACCGAAATTTAATTTCTTTGATTCCGAATCGCCAATCTATACCCGCAGCCGCTATCTTCCGCCGTCGAAGGTAAATAGTTGCAATGTGGAAAATTCGATGGTTAGCGAAGGTTGTATTTTGAATGGAGTGACGGCACGACGCTCTATTATTGGCTTACGCAGCAGAATAGGCACTGGTGTTAATTTAGAAAACGCAATCATTATGGGCTCGGATTTTTATGAAACCGTCGATGAAATGCGGGCTAATCTTGCTCAAGGTGTTCCGCATGTTGGAATTGGGGACGGGACAACAATTAAGCGGGCAATTATTGATAAAAATGTCAGGATCGGGAAAAATGTCCAACTCGTTAATAGTCGTGGAATTGAAAAAGAAGATGGCGAAAAAGGAAGTTATTTCATTCGCGAGGGAATTATTTTAATCCCGAAAGGTGCGGTAATTAACGATAATACGATTATTTAATGGCGGCTTTATCTTCGGGTTTATTGATAACATAGCTATCTCTCGCCCTTACAACATAGCCTTTTTGATTAACGCGAACTTTCAGTTGGCGTTTTTTTCCTTTCTTTTCATCATTCGGATAAAACCCCAAGCTGTAAGTTTGCCGCAATTCATTGGCGATATTGGAAAAGGCTGTCGCTAAATTGTAGGTTGTGTCTGCATTGTAAAGCCTTCCGCCGGTTCTATTCGCCAATTCATCCAAATATTCATGAGCTTTGCGGTATTCCTCGGGAGTCGTACCTTTATTGCTGGGCGTACCGATACTCGGAAGCGGGAAAGGAAACGGACTTTTGTTTTGCGTTGGGATAGGCGATGGAATTGGGCTTTTGATAATTGACGGATTATTTTTAACCCTTTGAACATCGCTGTAAGTATCATATTCAATCGGATAAATCAGCGAATCAATTTCATATACGTCGCTTAGATTTTTATATGAATCCGCTTTTTGGCTCGTTGTATCCACACCATCGGTAAAAAGCACAATTGCTTTTCGTCCTTCAATCTTTTTGAATTTTTCATTTACCACTAAATCAATCGCTTCGTAAAGACTAGTTCCGGTTGCAATTTGAGTTTGTTTAATAGCAGATTTGATTCGTTCGCGATCATTCGTCGGCTCCGTCAAAATGTGGACTTCGGCATCGAAAGAGACAACCATCACTCGGTCAGCAGGACGTAATTGAGCAATAAAAGCGTAAGCGGCTGCTTGAATTTCGCCAATTTTGAATTTGCTGGAATAGCTCATATCCAGGATCAGAGCAACTGTGAATGGCTGAGCTTCATTCGAAAAATAGGTAATTTCCTGCTCCACACTATCGTCAAAAACTTTGAAATTTTCTTTTTTTAGACCGGCGATCAATCTGCCATTTCGATCCGAAACTTTAACCGGAATCGTAACAAGATTTGTATCGATCTTGATAACTTCATCGTCAGAAAGTGGTTCGGCGGGATTGGGCTGATTGTTGTCAGGTGGGGTTGGCGTGGCTTTAGCCGTAACGGTTTCAGGAGGACGTTTATTGGCTTTCTGGCTGCCTGAAATCACGGGCGGGCGAGATTGTGCAAGGATCGCCGCGAAATTCGCAGCTATGAAGACGGCTGTAGCCAAAAGAATAGCTTTTTTCATTGAGCCAAACTCCAACGCAAAAAAAATAAAGAGGCATCTTAATTGATGCCCCAATTGAAATAAAAGATGCTTTTCCGCCAATTAAAAAGGAAGTCTGCCGCTGGTGCTTTTCACTGCCGGTTTACTTGGCTTTCTCGCCGTATTTTTACCTGAAGCGTTTTGTCCGACGATATAACTGTTTTTTGCTCTAACGACAGCATTTGATTTGCCCACACGCACTTTTACCAATTTGCGTTGCCCGGCTTTTCCTTCCTTTTCCGGATAGTATCCAATGCTGTATTGGCGGCGTAATTCTTCTGCCACGCCCGAAAATGCAGCATCAAGATTGCTAATCGAATTAGCTTCAAATTTTCTTCCGCCGGTTACATTTGCCAAATCTTCAAGGTATCGTTTTCCATTTTCGTATTCGCTTTTAGTTCTGCCAACGCCGCCACCTCCGGTACCGACACTTCCACTTCCAGATAAAACCGCTCCTATGATCGCTCCTAAAACTCCGCCGCCGGATTTGCCGGAAGATCCGCCGGTAGTTGTTCCGCCAATATTGTCATTGGCTGTATCAAATCTGATCGGATAGACCATGGCGTCAATCTCTTCCGCCTCTTTGAGGGTCGTCAGGTAAGTATCGCGTTTTGAAGTGGTATCAACTCCATCAGTAAAAAGAACAATCGCTTTGCGACCCTGAATTCGTTTAAGTTCCTGATTGATCGTGTAGCTTACTGCCTCATAAAGACTCGTTCCGCCGTCAAAATTTATCTGACGAATCGCATCACGCAAAACATTACGATTATTGGTTGGCGGGGTTAAAACGCGAACCTTCTCGGAAAAGGAAATTACCATTACGCGATCGTCTTTACGAAGTTGATTAACGAAGGCAATTGCCGCATCTTGGATTTCGTCAATTTTGAATTGTGTAGAAGAACTTACATCGAGCAATAAAACAACAGTAAAAGGACTTTCAAGCGATGCAAAATATTCAATTTTTTGCTGAGCACCGTCTTCAAAAATCTGAAAATCGTCTTGCCGCAAACCCGAAATAAATCTGCCTTCGCGATCTAAAACCGTAACCGGAACAGTTACCAAATTAGTCTCAACCTTGATAACTTCATCGTCTTCAACTACTGCGGCATTAGGATCGGTCGGAACTGACTTTGTATCATTGACCAGCACTGGCGGACGTTTCGAAGGGTCAGGAGTTGGTGTTGGTGTAGGAGTCTGATTATTATCGACAACACGCGGACGGGACACAGTTTGGGCAAAAACCGCCAAACTAAACAAACCACTTAATAAAATCAACGCAATAACTTTTTTCATACTTCTTACTCCCACGAAAACTGATTTTCAAACCCCAAATACTGCACTTTGACGTAAATCAAACTTGTTAAGATGCAAATTTTTTTGGGGGGATCAGACAGTACCAACAATCAGTATATCACTTGCAAGCTCATGAAATCTACGGCGAATTGAATTGATATTTACAAAAGGTAGCGGGCGGGCATGCGTCCGATTGGTAAGTAGAATAAAGATGCGTTCGGTTTCAGGCTCGATCCAAAGCGAGGTTCCGGTAAAGCCCAAATGACCAAAACTATTTGCTTTCAATGCCTTAGAAGCGGTCGATTCAGGAGTTTCGGCGAGCTGAAAAGCGATTGACCGTGCTTCATTTAATCCCGGAGTGAAGTTTATCTGAAAAAGTTTGCAAGTTTCGGATTTTAGCAAAATTGTTTGATTGGCAAGAAATTGTTGAGCGATTTTGAAAGTTTCTTCAGCAGTTGAAAATAATCCGGCATGCCCTGAAACACCATTCATGAAGTGACAATTTCCATCGTGAACTTTGCCCCAGATCAGTCGATTGCGGAATTGGGATTGCGGATTGCGGATTTCAAACCCTTGCTCAGAGCAAGTATTTTCTTCGTATTTATTGCCAAATTCGGAAGCCGCGATATACCTTTGCCGATCTTTTGGCGGATTGTAGAAAGTATTGTGCAAGCCGAGCGGCTTAAAGATTTCTTGTTTCGCGACATTATCAATTCCTGTCTCGTAAATCTTTTCAATCAAAAACATTAGAGTCAAAAAATTCAAATCGCTGTAAATAACTCTAGTATTCATTGGGCTTTCGAGCGGTTGTTTTGAAATTAAATCGCAAATCGCAAATCGTAAATCGCAAATTAAATAAAACGGCATCCATGCTTGAAATCCCGACGTATGGGTCAATAAACTCTGAATCGTAATCTCGCGTTTATCATTCGTATCAAATTCGGCGAAATATTTTGAAATTTTGTCTGTCAGATTAATCTCGCCTCGTTCAATCAATTTTGCACAAAGCAAACCCGTTACCAGCGGCTTCGTCAAGCTCGCTAAATCATAGATAGTATTGGTATTAGCTTCGATTCTTTCAGGTTCTAAAACGGCAAACCCGAGAGCGTCTTGCAAGATAATTTCGCCCTTTTCCGCAACCAGATAAACGGCGGACGGGAAATCTTTAGCATCAATTCTGGATTGTAAAAAACTGGAGATTTGATTTTTCATTTCAGGATAAACTAATTTAAGAATCGCAAATTCTTCACACCTATATGTTAGCTATAAATTTTATTATGTCTATCTAAATGTTAAAGTTACGGCAAGTAATCATTTTTGGATTACGATAGCGGTTTAGCCGATATTTCGTGTAAGTTTGCTAAATATCTTCGATATATGAGATGTTAGGAAGTTAGATTTTAGGCGAGGAAGTAATAAAGAAGTTGTTTGTAGAAAGTAAAACCAAGACAAGATTGCTCAAGCAAATGGGTAAAGCGATTGCCGATTTTCAAATGATTGAAGAGGGCGACAAGATTATGGTCTGCCTTTCGGGCGGAAAAGATAGCTATGCGATGCTTGATTTATTACTTGACGTACAGAAACGTTCGCCGGTTAATTTTGAAATTCTTGCGGTTAATCTCGACCAAAAACAACCCAATTTCCCGGCGGAAGTTTTGCCGAATTACCTTGAAAGTATTGGCGTAAATTACAGAATTGTTGAGGAAGATACTTATTCGGTAGTTATTCAGCATATTCCGGAAGGTAAAACTTATTGCTCGCTTTGTTCGCGTTTGCGGCGTGGAATTTTGTATTCGACGGCGATTGAAGAAGGCTGCACGAAAATCGCTCTCGGGCATCACGCAGATGATATTATTGCAACGCTTTTGCTAAATATGTTTTTCGTTGGACAATTGAAAGCGATGCCGCCGATTTTGCGTTCGGATGCGGGAACAAACACCGTAATTCGTCCGCTAGCTTATTGCAAAGAAAGCGACTTAGCGAAATACGCAGAAGAGCGGCAATTTCCGATTATTCCATGCGATCTTTGCGGTGCACAGCCGAATTTAAAACGTGCGAGAGTGAAAAGATTGATCAACGAACTCGAAGAAGAAATTCCTTTCATTCGTAGTTCGATCATGACAGCTCTTTCGAATGTGACGGGTTCGCATTTGCTTGACACAAAACTCTATGATTTTCACAATTTTGAGCCGCTTATCAAACAAATTCCTAAAGGACACGGCAATATCGAAAAGGAATTAGATGCGGTTTTTGATCATTCCGAAGATCATTTATCGGGTGCACGAGTGCAAACAACGGTTGTCGAATCGCTTCTAAATTAAATTACTTCAAATAAATTCGATGAGCGAAAAAATTCATCTCCAAGGATTAACAAAAGACGAATTGATCGAATTTGCCGTCTCTCAGGGTGAACCGAAATATCGCGGCAAACAGATTTTTTCTGCTCTGCACAATCGCCGTTTGCGTGAATTTTCCGAAATCACGAATTTACCAAAATCATTTCGTGAAAAGCTTGTCGAATCTGCTCAAACTTCAACTTTATCAGTTGAATCCCGATATGTTTCCGAATGACGGAACGCGTCGGTTTTTGATGAAAACTGAAGATAATCTGCCCGTTGAAGCCGTTTTTATTCCGAGCGAAAATCGCGATACGATTTGTTTTTCTTCGCAATCGGGGTGTCCGCTCAAATGCGATTTTTGTTTGACTGCAAAGCTCGGACTCTTGCGAAATCTAACCGCTGGCGAAATTGTAGAGCAGATAATTATTGTCTTAAATGACGTTTACGGCGTTGCGGGCGAAACTCCGCATGGCACAAATTTGGTGGCGATGGGTGCCGGCGAGCCTTTTTTGAACTACGAAAACTTGATCAAAGCATTGCAGATAATGTCCGAAAAAGACGGACTTTTTATCGTTCCAAATCGGGTTACGGTTTCAACTGCCGGAATCGTGCCAAAGATCTATGAATTTGCCGAACTCGAAAATCGACCGCATCTCGCCATTTCGCTTTCTGCTGCAAATGACGAATTACGCGATAAATTAATGCCGATAAATAAACGTTGGAATTTGGACGAACTTTTTGCGTCGGCGAAAGCTTTTGAAAAATCTCTGAGGCGTGGGGAAAGATTTACGTTTGAATATGTATTGCTCGGCGATGTAAATGATTCGGCGGAGCAAGCTGAGGAATTAGCTAAACTATTGCGAAAGTATGACTTACGGCTCGTAAAGATAAACTTAATTCCGCATAATTCGGCTGAGCAGCTTGACTATAAACCTTCAACTTTGGAAAATATCGAACGTTTTCAGCAAGTTTTAGCAAAAAATGGAATTGATTCGTACGTTCGCCGCCCGCGTGGGCGTGACATTTACGCAGCTTGCGGACAACTTGCCGCCAAAACACAACCAAATTTGGTGCAAATTGCACGGTAAAATCTTATGGAAATTTTAATTATCGGCGGTTTGGTTGTAGCTTTAATGGTCTATCTCTCGACCAAAATAAAGAATGAAGCAAAGCGAGCCTACGAAAAGGAAGTGTTTGAAACAAAAGAGTTTAAGCTTACAAAACCGGACGATTTTATCATCCCGATCAAAGAGGTTTCTGAGTTTGCTCTTGAAGCTTTTTCCAAAGAACTTAGCGAAAATGAAGAGACCGAAGATTATTATCAATGCCGTGCAACCGTTAAAATTGAAGACGGGATCGTGGATTTGAATGAATCTGAAATTGAAGAAGCCGAGCCTCTGAAAATCTTTCGTAAAATATTGATCAATCAAGACTTAAAAAAATCTTTCAGATTGGAAATTTTTGTTTTACAGGAATATGAAGAAAAATATCTTAATGGAATAAATTTGATGTTAAATAGCTTTTCAATAAAATAATCTTATGAAAAAAATCGCGTTAAAGATATTGTTTGCGTCAATTATTGTAGCCGGGATTTTTATCCAGTCTAATGCCCAAACTGTCGCTGTAAGTGCTTCAATTACAAAAGGCTCACTCAAATCGGGAGCAGTTGGTAAAGGCTCGATTATGCTCGGAATTCCGACTGAATTACACACAAATTCAAACAAACCGTCTAGTGAATTTTTGATTCCTACAACCGTCCGTTTGCGAAGTAATCAGATCAAAAGTTTTAGAATTATTTATCCGAAAGGAAAAGATCGAAAATTTGAGTTTTCCGAACAATCGCTCAATGTTTATGAAGGTAATACTAAGATCATGTTTTCTTTCAAAGTGCCGCAAGGGTTTAAAGGCAAAGCAATTAGCATCAAGGCGAAGGTAACTTATCAAGCCTGTTCCAATGAAGTTTGCTATCCGCCGCAAACGAAGGAACTTACCCTAAGAATGAACGTCAGATAGCTTTTAATCTTCCAAAAGTGCTTTCAAAACAATAGATTTACGAATTTTCTCGATTCTTTTTGTGATGTCTTCAGCATTTTGACTACCCATTTCTGCCGCCATATTCTTCTCAATTTCGTCGTCCGGCGTGCCTTTGAGCATATCTTCCAAAATAAATGAATCAAAGTCGTCAAAACCTTCAATGCCGAGAGCGTTAGGAATATTTGAACCAAAAACTTTCGTTTGAGCAAGTTCCGTTGTCCAATCCAGAATCTTTTCGATCGGCTCGGCATCAGGAAAGCGTTCTTTAATCAGAGATAAAATTCGTTTTTTACCTGTAACATTGAGCAATAAAGCAAAGAAAAATCGGTGTTCCGGATTTGTAACGTAGCCCCGGCGGCTGATAATCTCCTGAATTTTGTCTTGATGGGCAAAAATCGGCAGAATCATATCCGCCAAAGCCCCATGTCGTTTTTTGACGATTTCAAACATTTTATCGAAGCGATTTTCAGTTTCTTCAACTTTAAAAAAATGCTCCATCCTATTTTGCTGCAAAAGTCCGCGAGTTGATCCGAGAATAGTAAAACTCGATTGAAAATCAGCCGTTTCCAATAAACCGCTGAGCATTTTGTCGGCATCAGGATGTTTCGCACGCAAAACCATCCCAACGCTTTGCAGTTTTTTACTTAGATTGGGTTCATCAAAAAATGGGTCAACCGCCAAAAAAGGTTTCCGATAATCAAATTGTGGTAAATGAAGCGGACTTCTATGAGTGCGAACAACAATGGTCGCGGAAGGCTGATCGAGATGAAAAAGTGCGTGAATAAATTGTCTGTCCAGCCAAAATTTTGCGAACGTCGCCTACTTTCAAAAGTTCGCAATGATCTAATTCAATATCGCCGAATTCGGTGAAAGTATTAATCACTTCTTTAGGTTCAAAGTCATAGCTGCTATGCAGGCTCGAACCATGAATTACCTGAAAAGCCCCGCAAAAAGCGTGTTGATGAATAGAAGTTGTGCCATCGAGCCAAAAATAAATGTCGATGTGAAAACGCGGACTGTTGTAAAGCGTGATCGGCGGATCGCCAAATCTGCCAGGTAAATCACGCTGCTCCGGCAAAGTCGTTTCGCCCAATGCCCACGTAATCGTATCCCACGCAGAAACTTTTTCCGGCAAACCAAAATCACGTAAAGCCTGTGCGGCAACGCTAGGGAAGAGTTCTTCGCTATAATTTTTATCACGCCAGACGGATTCGATTTGCTTGCCTAATTGTTGAAAAACTTCCATAAAATTTAGTTAAAATCACTTGGCGGAGGTGGCGGTGCAGTATAATCATCAACTTTCTGAGGTCGATTAAGGTAATACAGCAAACCAAAAGTCGTTAAAAAGCTAGCAAGCACGGCAACAATGTTAATTATCAAAGTCGAATTTACGATGGTTGTATCGTCTCCACCGGATAAAAGAATTCCTAAACCAATCGCTAAGCCAACCGCAAATTGAGTTCCAAGAAAAACCACTACGCCGATAAATCCCCATAAAAGACCATTTCTATTGGATTCCGTAGCTTTTTTATAAGCCAACCAAGCCGCAACAATCGCAAACAGCATTTAATTATGCCTCCCCAAAATGATACTGCAGATAAAATCTATTGAAGGTTTTATCTCACAAAATCAATCAAATATCAAAATAACCCCTCACTTGGATTTAATACACGCTTCGGGTTAAATATCTCGACGGAATTTCCCAACACTCTCAATATTGTCGATTACCCTTTGTTTTGAGTTGCTAATCTGCTATATTCTCCAAAAATTCATTAAACAAATAAATAAGACAAAAAGGAACAATTATGAGTGATACAACTATGGATTCAGTTGGAATTGATAAACATCCGAAAGGACTTTACGTGCTTTTTGCGACCGAAATGTGGGAGCGTTTTAGTTTTTACTCAATGCTCGCACTTTTTACGCTTTATCTACGTGATCCGAACGAAGGATTTGGCTGGACAGCCGCACAAGCAACCACGCTTTATGCAAATTATTTGATGTTCGTTTACGCGAGTCCGCTGATTGGCGGTTTGATTGCAGACAAGATTACAGGCTATCGAAAAGCCGTTATGATTGGCGGTGTTTTCTTCATGATTGGTCACGGACTCCTCTCGATTCCGGCAATGTGGGCAGTTTATGCCGCATTGACCTGTTTAGTTATCGGAAATGGTTTCTTTAAACCGAATGTTTCGACAATGGTTGGAAATCTTTATCCGGAAGGCAGCCATTTGAAGGATCGTGCGTATAACATTTTCTATATGGGAATCAATATCGGAGCCTTTGCCGCACCGATCGTTATGGAAGTTGTTAAAGCATATTTCGGTTTCCACGCAGCCTTTGCAGTTGCAGCATTTGGAATGTTGATTTCAGTCGGGATTCTTTGGTATTTCAAAAGTTACGTTGAAAATCCGACAATCGTGAAATCCTCTGCCGTTGACACTGCTACAAATGATGCCCGACAAGCGTTGATGAATGCCGTCCCTAACTGGAAGCGGATTGTTGCCTTAATTGTTGTATTCGCAATTGTTATCGTATTTTGGATGGTTTTTCACCAAAATGGTTCAACGCTGACTTATTGGGCAGACGATAATACCGATTGGAATGTGTCAGGCACAATTTCTAACTCGATCAATGCTTTTTGGGTTGTCACGCTAACATTTCCGCTAATTTGGTTTTGGGGATTCTTAGACAAACGCGGCAAAGAACCTTCAACGCCAACAAAAATGGCATTCGGAATGACTTTAACCGGACTTTCATTTTTAGTTTTGTGGTATGGAGCAACTTTAGGCGAAAGCCAAAAACCAACTGCGGAACAACTTTCGACCGGTGCATTTCGCGTAAACGAACGCGTAATTACGAATCTCGGTGCAAAGGGTGTTTCCAAAGAGACGTTGGATAAAATCGTTAATGCGAAAGATGCTGACGGTAAAAATCTGATTTACGGCGTTAAATTCGCTCCAAAGGTTGACGATAAAACGAAGCAGACGATTTCGGGCGAACAACAATTGATGGATGCGATCAAAAAAGTCGTTCCAGAACAAGCCGAATCCAATAAAGCTAATTTCTTGGAAGGCTCATTTTTGTTCAGAGTGTCGGCGTTTTGGTTGATTCTCGCTTACGCGATTGTAACACTTGGCGAATTAATGCTCTCGCCAATGGGACTTTCATTGGTTTCAAAAGTTGCACCAATTCACCTTCGCGGATTATTAATGGGCGGTTGGTTTGTCGCGACGGCTATCGGAAACAAACTAACTCAAATCGGAGTATTTTGGGACATTTGGCTGCAATCGAGCTTTTTCTTGGTTCTTTCGGGAATGGCTTTGGTTATGGCGGTTGTCTTATTTTTACTGCTGAAACCTTTGAAAAAAGCTATGCCCGGCGTTTAGTCTTTAGCTTGGTTTTAGAGAATGAGACAGCGATTTAGTTCGCTGTCTCTTCGTTTATATTGTGGCAAATAACTTCTCGTAAATAATAAATAAACCGAGCCCAAAACTAAAAGTCCCTGCGATAAATCTTATAGCTTTGTTAAATTGCAAAAATCTATCAGCCGAAAAGTGAAATGGCAGCCCGATAACAAAGCTCATCAGCATCATTCCGCCGATTGAACCAAAGCCGAAGATCAAAATATAACCTAAAGCCAGCCATGTCGAGGAAATTGTCGGCACAACTAAAAGCATCAGAGCGGCACTGCCTGCCAAGCCGTGAATCATCCCCACAACTACCGAACGCGGACTCAATTTATGATGCGTTTTTTCCTCAGGATTTTTTTCGTGTGCGTGAACGTGTAAATGCTGATGTCCTTCGTGAACGTGTTTGTGGGCGTGAATTTTGTCGCTCTTTGCAAGTTTCCTTAGAGCATTAAGACCAAGAAATACAAGCATCGCACCAACGATGGCTTCCAGATAATTTTCAGTAGATTCACTAATTTGAAGCTTCAAAAATATGACAAAAACGCCAACCAAAAATAGTGAAATTGTATGTCCAACGCCCCATAACCCGCCGACTAAAGTAGAACTCCAAACATTTTTGCGTTCGCTGACAATGGTTGAAACAGCCGCTAAATGATCGCCTTCAATGGCGTGCTGCAAGCCGAAAAGTAAACCCAAAACCAAAATTGAAATTGCCGAAGCATCTTTCGGAATTATCATTTCCGCGAAAAGTAAAAAATCCATTTGCCCACCTTGTTAAATAAAACTCTAAAACTATTTAGCCACAAACTTCGCCGATTCGCACGGATTATGACGTCCTAAAAATTTATTTTGTCGTCACTTGAAATTTCAGCACCCATCTTTTGAATTGAATGAACCTGGAATTTTTCATCATTCCGAGCCGGAAAATCGTCTCGATAATGTCCGCCTCGAGATTCCTCACGCCACAGTGCCGCTTGAGTTACCAATTTCGCAACCGTGACAAAATTACGCGATGAAGTGCCGAGTTTTGCCTGCTCAATTTGTTTGAATTCTTTCAAAGCTCGCTGTAAATCATCTTTATTTCGTCCAATCCCAACCCGTTCCCACATAAGTCTTTTTACCCTTTTTTTAACGGCTGTAGAGAGTCCCGAGTCTTCATTCCAACGCGAGTTATTCTCGGGTAATTCGTAATTCGTAATTCGTAATTGAGAATTATCTCCCAAAGCCGACTCACCCGCTCTCGCTCCAAAAACCAAGCCTTCAAGCAAGGAATTTGAAGCCAGACGATTCGCTCCGTGAACTCCCGTGCACGTTACTTCACCTGCTCCGTAAAGTCCGGGAATGCTGGACCGTCCATGTAAATCTGTCCGCATTCCACCCATAAAATAGTGAACGGCTGGCGAAATCGGCAGCAAATCTTTTGTAATATCCAAGTTATAAAATCTGCAGGTTTCATCAATTTTCGGGAAACGATGTTTCAAAAATTCAGCGTCTTTGGCAGACATATCGAGAAAAACTGTCCGCGTTCCGGTTCGCTTCATTTCAGAGACGATTGAGCGTGAAACGATATCACGCGGGGCAAGTTCGCCGAGTTCGTGATAATTAAACATAAAGCGTTCGCCAAATTTATTACGCAAAATTCCGCCTTCGCCACGCATTGCTTCTGAGAGCAAAAAACGCGGTGCTTTTTCAAGATTCAAAACGGTTGGATGAAATTGTACAAATTCAATATCGGCAATTTCCGCACCTGCAAAATATGCCATCGCCATCCCATCGCCGGTTGCAACTTCGGGGTTAGTCGTGTGCAAATAAATCTGTCCGGCACCGCCCGTGCAAAGGATTACGGCTTTGGCAAACATTTCACGCGGAGCTTTGAGCATTGCATCAATATAGCGAACTCCGCAACATCTTCCATCGTTGACAATTAATCCTTCAGTTGATGTGAATGGCAGAATCGAGATGTTTTTTTCTCGTCTTGCACGAGCGATCAATGCTCTGGAAATTTCTTTTCCTGTCGCATCGCCATGTGCGTGAAGGATTCGTCGCCGTGAATGTGCGGCTTCTTGCGTAAAGACTAATTTTCCGCCTTCACGATCAAATTCCGTACCCCAGGAAATCATTTCCTGAATATATTTTGTACCGTCTTCAACTAATGTTTTAACTGCTTCAACATCGCAAAGCCCCGCTCCGGCGTAAAGCGTATCTTCTTCGTGCAGCTCCGCATTGTCGTCATCCGAAAGCACAACCGCAACGCCGCCCTGAGCCCATTCAGTATTTGAATCACTCGTTTTTTGCTTGGTAAAAACAGTAACCCGCTGACCAGCCCGTGCAATCTCGATAGCCGCACGTAGTCCCGCTATTCCGCTGCCAATGACGATAAAATCCGTTTCCAAAGCCATAGCAAGAAATGTAGCAAATTTAAGGACGTTTTGACAGAGAGGTTAAACATATCAATTAATTTGAAACAAAATCGTTCGTTTGCAATTGATGGATTCTGTAGCTACTTATTTCCATATTTCTATGAGGCAACATTTGACTAACAACCGATAAGAGTTTTATATTTCTAGTTCGTTCTTTGCCTGGGTGGCGAAATTGGTATACGCACTAGACTCAAAATCTAGCGGGGGCAACCCCATGTCGGTTCGACTCCGACCCTAGGCATAACAAAAGCGGTTTCCTGAATTTCAGGAGACCGCTTTTGTGTAACGTAGGCTTCCAGCCTGCTTTTGTTTAATCTGCGACCTAATTGCAGCCAAGATGGCTGCGTTACGTTTTTATTGAGCGGCAAATCTGTAAACGATTAAACCCGTTACTTTTACGGGCACTTTGCTCAAATATGTGGGCGTGAATTTGGCACGTTTCGCTGCATTTTCCGCTGCTTGGCGAAGTAGTGCATGTCCGCTAACAGCATTTGCCGAGATTACATTGCCTTGCTCATCAATCGTTACCTGAACATTTACTTCCCCGGATGCATGCACAGCTCGTGCTGGTGGTGGGTAAGCCGGAACCGGTAGGCTTTGGGCTTTACCATTAATCACCCCAAGCGAAACCGTCCTCGGCGTGGGAGGCTTTTCAATCTTTGGCTCTATTTTTTTCGCGACCATAGTTGGCGGCGGTTCTTCCGTATCCGACTTTTCAATCTCTTTCGGTTTTATTGTTAATGGTTGGCTTGTTGCGTTTTCAATACCTTCTTTTCGACCGCTTGGCGAACCGATCGGATCACGGTCTACTTCTCCAATCGAAAACGGTTCGCTCGGACGGGCTCTTGATGTATTTGGGGTAGTTGAAACAACCTTTGGTACAAATGGCTCATTTACTGTTGCCATGTTTACCTGACGAATTCGAAGAGAATTGTCCAACTTTACATCATTATTTTCAGGCTTAGCCTGCTTTACCTGCTCCGGTGGTGGCGGTGCAGTTTCAGGTACCGGTACTGGTGCAACGAGTGATGAAAATTCCAATCCATCGCCGCCCATTTCCAAATTCTTCGCAAAAAGACTCCACATGATTCCGCTGGCAAAAAGTGAAAATACTAAAACGGCTGTGGTGAATAAAAATCCGCCGCGTTTTCTATTGCTTTCTGAATTACTTCTTGATTCTACTAATTGATCTAACATTCTATTTTTCCTCCAATTTCCTTCGCAAGTTTTCTCGTTGCCAAACGGATACAGGAACTTCACAATTTGTTAGACACCGCTTTTTTCAATTTGTTCCCGATTGGTTATAATTTTTGAGTGCAAGGTTGTTATGTTTAGAAGTTGTCAGGCTGTTACGACAAACTCCTGAGCTTCTAAACTTATAAACCTAACAACCCAATTCCTATGTTGATCTCCGAATTTAACTACGATTTGCCTGACGAACTCATCGCTCAAAAACCGCTTGAGCATCGCGAAACTTCACGAATGCTTTGTCTTGATCGCACTTCCAAAAATTGGCAAGACAAACATTTTTTCGACCTTTCCAAGTTTTTTAAAAAAAGATGACGTTATCATTTTGAACAACACTAAAGTCTTTCCTGCCAGACTTTTAGGCGAAAGTGAAACGGGTGCGAATGTTGAGCTTTTCCTCGTTAAGGAAATTGAAACGCGAATTTGGGAAACGCTCGCCAAGCCCGCACGGCGTTTGAAAATTGGGAAAAAGGTATTATTTGGCGATAAGTTAATTGCAGAAGTTTTGGAGAAGACTGAAGAGGGTAAGTGTATCGTTAAGTTTGAAGCTGACGGTGATTTTGAGAAGATTTTAGATGAAATCGGTAAAACTCCTCTGCCGCCATATATCAAAAGAGAAAAGGACGCGATTGACAAAGACCGCGAACGCTATCAAACCGTATTCGCACAAAATCGCGGAGCAATTGCGGCTCCCACAGCAGGCTTGCATTTTACGCCGGAAATCTTGCAACAGATAAAAGACATTGGAGTTACGATTACGGAAATAACGTTGCACGTAGGCTATGGAACATTTGAACCTGTCCGGGTTAATGATTTATCGGAGCATTCGGTAATGCCTGAGCAATGTGAGATCTCCGCTGAAACTGCCGAAATTTTGAACATTGCGAAAGCCGAAAAACGCAGAATTATTGCTATTGGCACAACGACGACCCGGGCGATCGAATCAGCAACTTCTATTGATGGAAAAGTTTTGGCTGGAAGGCGTTTGGCAGATATAACAATCACGCCGGGTTATAAATTTCGCGTAATTGGTGGACTTTTAACAAATTTCCATCTTCCGCAGTCGAGTTTGCTTGTTTTGGTTTCAACTTTTGGTGGTCACGAACTTATAATGGATGCATACAAACACGCCGTTTCTGAAAAATATCGATTTTACAGTTACGGCGATTGCATGCTGATTTTGTAGAACGTCGCACTTACTAACGTGCGTGCTTCTGCATTTGGTGTGACGCATTTTATTGACGTTCGTGCTTCTGCAGAATCCAAAATCAGCAATCCAAAATCGAACATGGCTGTTTTGCAAAGAATTCGAGAATTATTTATCCCTCCTGAAATTGAGTTTGAAGAGATTATTCCCGCACGCCCAACAACTTACGAAATTCGTCCGCTGATCGATAAACATCTTGATGAGGTTTGGAAATTGAATCAACGATGTTTCAAAAACGGCGAAAGCTATTCGAAAGCTACGTTCAATTATTTGCTTTCACAGCCGAACACGCTGAGCTATCGGGCGATTACCGCGGAAAGAAGAATGGTCGGATTTATTTTTGTAGGCGTAGAAAGCGGAACGGCTCATATGACAACGATCGGGGTTGCTCCTGAATATCGACGGCGTGGAATCGCGATTAAATTGCTGGATCATCTGGAAACGTCGCTTCGCCAAAGGGAAATTGGAATGATCTGTCTTGAAGTGAGGGTTAATAATTTGTCGGCTCAAAGCCTTTATCGCCGAAATGATTACGCAATAATGCAGCGTCTGCAAAACTATTACACCAATGGCGAAGATGGCTTTTTGATGGTCAAATCACTGACCTGAACCGTGTCCAGTCCCGACGCCCAACTCTACATAAGGCTCGACATTAATAATCTTTCTCAGATTCTTCAGCTTTTGTTTTATCCAAGTTGTACAAAAGGTCGTATTGTTCTTTGGCTTTATTTCTATCGCCGAGACGCGAGAGCATTAATGCATATTCATAACGAGCGTCAACATTGTTTGGATCAATAAATAAAGCACCTGCAAAAGTCTTTTTAGCGAGAGTATTATTTTTTAAAGCTTTATAAACCAAGCCAAGACCGTATTTAGCTTCAAACGAGATGGAATTTCTTTCGAGTATGAAATCAAACTGCTCTTTTGCCTCGTCATATCTTTTGAGTTGAAGGTAATTTTTACCTAACAAAAGACGAACGCCTTCGTTATTGGAATCAATTATCATCGGCTTTTCCAGAAACTTGATTGATTCGGAATATCTTTCTGTTTTATGGAGGATTTCCGCCTTAATGAAAGACATATTTTTATCGTCGATGGAAAATCTCATTGCCAAATCAAGCTTCTCTTCGGCTCGCCTGTAATCCTTTAATCCAACTAATGCTCGTGCTTGTTTGTAGAGGATTTCGCACGCACGTGAACGAGCTTCAGCCGACATTTCACGGAGTTCTTGTTCGGTATAATTTTCAACAAACACAAGCGGTGTTGGGCTCGCAATCTTCATTGGAGCTTGTGGCGGCACATCAACCCGGTCAACTTCACTTCCAAGATAAGTTCTGTTGCTTGAATAGGAATCGTCAGACAAAACCGAACGTTCACTCAAAGAATCCATGAAAATCCCGCCAACAATCGGGACAAAAAATGTAATCAATCCGAGTGTTATCGGCATACCTACATTGCTTTTTACAATTCTGTGATCACTTTCGGTTTGCAGAAGTTTTTGTTTCAAATCATCAACTTTTCCAAGCATTTGCTGATGATTTTGTCGCCATTGAAGAGCCTTGGAACGTAAGCCTCCGAGCAATTTTTCAATTATTTTCTCGATTTCACGTTGTTTTGCGGAATATCTTGTTTCGGCATCATTTTTGAGATTTTCGGAAGTTTCCGAATCATTTACAAATTCAAATTTGCTTTCAATTTCAGCTCGCCAATCGAGTAATCTCGTCTTTGTTTTGTCACCAATTGTGACTAAACTCCGCAGACGATTTGCACTTATATCTGCCGCGTTATTGATGCTAAATTGCTTAAACGTCTGTTGATATTTTTCGTTATCTTCGCCTAAAGATTCTGCTTCGGAAATCGAAAATTCCGCCAGATATGCCTTTTAACTGATCATTGCGAAAATCAACTAGTTTGCCTTTTGATAAAACCGCGTTTTTCTTGCTGGATTTTTTGATATTCACTAAGTTTCCCACGAATTATCAGAGCATCGCTATTAAGTTTTTCAGAATTAAAGACGGTTATCCCAATCGTCTGCAAAGTTTTGCCATTTCTTTCTGGCTTCATCAAGTTGTCTATTCCAGGCGTCTTTAATCGGCTGATCCATACCATGGAAAACCATGAGGAGTATCGCCATTAGCGTTCCGCCGACAAAAAAACTCATGCACCCGCCGCCTAAAACTGTTAGAAAAGCGACGATGACAAATTGGACACTGCCCGCGATAATTACTCTCAGATTTCTCGTATTTCTTAAATCAACAACTTCGGGCGAAGGCGGCAAATATTGCGAAAGATTTACGTTGGCAAGCGATTGATTTTGTTGCGGTAAATTAATATTTGCCAGCAGATTTTCAACCGTGAAAATATTCAATCCGTTTTCAGATTCCGCATTATTGCTGCTGATATATGGAAAAAGCATCAAACCCGATTTCGATTCGATCTCACAAAACGGGCAAATAGTCAGTTGGTTATAGTAATGATGCCCTACGTGAATCGTACATTGAGTTAGATTGTCTTTCAGATCATCGAGTGCTTCAATCCATTCCTGCGGTTCGGGTCTTTGCTGGCTAAAAAATGCTTGCTTGAAAAGATGTGCGAGCGGCGGAGAAATCTGATTTAGAGAAAGAGTTCCCGGCGGACGTTTAACGTTTGTAATTTCCTGATTTCCGTAAGCAAAACGATATTCGCGAATACAATCTTCGAGCGATTTATCTTCAACGCCAAGATAATTTCCGGCAAATGGGTGTCTGCCAAGAAAAAGAAGCTGGAAGATCATCACTGCCAATCCAAAATTATCGTGAGTTTTTTGTCTCTCAATTTCGCCTAAATCCTTTCCCTGTAATTCGGGTGCGAGATGAGTAGCCACGCCAACATCGCATCGATAACGGATGTTATCTTTTTGGATACTGTAACTATCGCAGTCAATTAATTTAACCGTGCCGTCTGCCAAAACAACGCAATTTCCATGATTTACATCGCCCATTATGTGATCGTTTTTATGTAAAACATAAAACGCACGGGCAATATTTATGGCTGTGTGAACGAGAAATTCCCAAGTTGCTTCGGGAAAATGAACGCGTCTGCTTTTGAGCGAATAAAGCTCGTGAATTTCTTTGGCTTTAACGCTTGGCATGAGAAAGCCGACGATTTTGCCATTTGGAGTTTGATGCAGCGTATCACGAATCCAGGCGGCAACCTTAAAAAGATTTTCATTACCATTTTTCGCCATCCAACGCAGTTTTTCTTCTTTGTCCGCGTCGATCGGCTCGTGATAGATTTTGGCAACTGTATCGCTAGAATCAGGACAATAATAAACAATGCCTTCGCCGCCACGCCCAATTTCTCTATCCAATTGGTAAGGATTTCCTGAGCTGTCGTAAAAAATTGGCATAATTGATGTAACGCGGGCATCTTGCCTGCTTTTCGCGGTGGCATCTTGCCGCCTAAAGTCCTTTCGATTTCAACTTCTTAATTCCAAACATCTCTGTCTCACACAATTGCAGGCACGATGCCTGCGTTACTTTCTCGTTGCCAAAATAATCGTTTTATCGTCATCAGTCTTTTCGTTTATTTTCGCCGAATTCAAAAATCCAGCGAGTTTTTCGTTCAAATTATCGGTCAAACCTTTTCGCAAAGGAGCAATCATAGGCATCAAAAATGGTTCGTGGGGCTGATTGCTTTGATAATCTACTGCTACCGGAAAAATTCCGTCCGAAAATAAAATCACATCTTCAATTTTGTCTTTGATTTGGACAAATCTCAGACTATCTTCCGCCGTTTCATCGGTCAAAAATTCTGTAACATTAACGTATTCCGTCTCTTCAGGCTCAATCGCAAAATGATAACTTTTTGACTTGCCGGAAACGCTGTAAACCGCCCCACCATCGCCAACTTGAAAAAACACCGCCGATTTCTTACCAACAATCGCTCCAACCAATGTCGAGGCAAAATCACGCAAAGTCTTCTTTTCTTTTCTCGCGATCTCGTCAATTTTTTTCTGGAAATACGAAATCCAAAGTTTTCCAAATTCAATGTTCAAAGAGCTTAGCGAGGCATCTTGCGACGTTAGAAAAACTGCAACTTCGCTAATAAAAAACTCGCAAGCAATCTCCGCACCAATCTGCCCGTCAGAAGTGCTGCCTGCTCCATCTGCCACAATCGCAATCAAAACTTCTCCGAATTTCGTTGTGATAGTTTTGCAGGCAAATCTATCTTGGCATTCCGTATTTTGATTAATATGAGCCAAGCCGATGGCTGAAGCGTATGCCATACGCCATGTTGATTTGCTCATTAAACCTCTGACCAACCATAGGGTTTATAATCGGTTATCGGCACGCTATCGCCCGGATTTGACCGCGAGACGCTCTTGAGCGAAGCCGAAAGCCATAGGAAAAATTCCCTAAAACGAACGCCCGAAAGCTTCATCGGCTCCCGCAGGGAAATTTGCCGTAACACTTTAATGTCCGCATCTTTAACCCCTAAAGCAAAGAAAGAAAACGACTTGGTTTCCTCACCCGAACGAATTAATTGCGGCAAATGCTGCCAATTATCGGTCGGTTCACCATCAGTAATCAGAAATATCCACGGACGAAAAAGCTTAATTCCGTTGTCACGCAAAATCTGCTTTCGGCGTTTCAAAAGTTCGAGTCCACGCGTTACCGCTTCGCCCAAAGGTGTGTCGCCGGCGGCTTGCATTTGCTGCGGACGAAACATATCAGCTGTCGCAAAATCCTGCAAAACTCTGACCGGTCCAAATGTAATTAAAGCAATTTCCACACGTTTCATCGCCAAAGAATCATCGAAAATTTCATCGCGAAAAGCTTGCAAGCCCTGATTTAATTCGGAAATCGAATTCCCTTCCATCGATCCGGAAGTATCGAGCAAAAGTATGCAAGGGCAACGCGGTTCAGGGTTTTCGGCAAATTCAGCGGCAAAAAAAGGTTCTTGTTCGTCGTAGTTGTAAGAATTATTGTCCATAAATCAATTAAGCTTAGGTATGATAAAGTTTTTTAGATGTGAATAGCAATATTTTTGTGTTGGATTCCATATTGTGGGTTAGCAAAGTTTTTCTGTAAATAAAAATATGACTTATGCTGATTAATCATAAATTAATTTTGTAAATAGAAATTTTTGAAGTAAAACTTAGTTTATGTTAATTTCCGAAACTTCATTTTCTCAGGCTTTACTGGAATTTAAGAACTTTCTTGAACACAATAAATTACCAACCGAGATAGTTTATGTGCTTTGTGAGGACACATTTTCTCGAAAGAGCAAGCACTTTGAAACAGACTTTTGGATAAGATTCCCTTTGCCCTCAAATAATGAAAGTTTAGCTGAGAGACACTATAAAATTGGTCAAGAGAAAGCGTTGGGCATTGGGATCTGTGCCTTTGCTATATGCGAAAGTAAAACCTGTTATGGTTTAGTAATTCCAAGGGATTCGGAAGATTCAGAATTCTTGTTCATGTCAACTAAATATCTAAAATTTAGTTTTATAGAGGATATGCCAGTTGCTAAACCTGTAAGAAACTATTTTCACTGGAAAATTTTTGAACTAATGCCATTCAAATATAAGAAAGGAAATTTCTTTGTTTATTTGGAATCAAAAAAGAACTTGCAGTTTACTTCTATTTAGATAATCATTATCAAAACTTTTCGAAATGCCAAATAAATCAATTAAAACTGTAGGAATTGTGATAAAACCAAATCACGCCGAAGCCTCTGAAACGGCTCGGGAACTCTCCGTTTGGCTTGGCGAGCGTGGAATTTCCGCTGTTCAAAAAGACTTTGAAAAGGTAGATTTAGCGGTCGTTTTAGGTGGTGATGGAACAATGATTTCTGCCGCCAGACTCCTGCAAAACTTGGATGTCCCTGTTTTGGGCATAAATTACGGCAGTCTTGGCTATTTAACGGAATTTCGGATCGAAGAACTTTATGACGCTTTAGACACCGTCATAACCGGAAGTTTTGAGCTCGATAAACGGGTCACTTTAGACGTAACCCACATACGCGATGGCAAAATTTTGACAACAAATCGCGTACTAAACGATGTCGTTATCAACAAAGCGGCTTTGGCAAGAATTATTAATATTGAAGCCACGCTTGATAGTCTTTACATCAATGATTTTCGGGCTGACGGGCTTATAATTTCTACTCCAACCGGCTCTACGGCTTACAATCTTTCAGCCGGTGGACCGATCGTTTTTCCATCGATGAATGCCGTAGTAATGACTCCGATTTGTCCGTTTACGCTTTCAAATCGTCCGATTGTCGTGCCGGATTCGGCGGAAATCACTCTAAAACTCAAAACCGAAAATGAAGAGGTAGTTTTAACGCTTGATGGGCAAATCGGATTTGAATTAACCACGCAAGATATTATAAAAGTGACGAAAAGTAATACGACTTTAAATTTGATCAAGCCTCCTAACCGTAATTATTTTGATGTTTTGCGAAACAAATTGCGTTGGGGGAGATGATATTGAAAGTGAAACCAAATTATATTTTTGATCGAAACCAATATTGCGAAGCTTACGCTTCCAAAAAGAACAAGAAAGGGGCAGCTAATTTAATAATGAAAAAATCTATCATAGGCTTGTTTCTGGCGAGTCTATTTTTATTTACACAAAATAGTTTTTCACAAACTGAGAAAATTGGAATAATCTCGGGAAAAGTGACCGAAAAATTGAGCGGTCAGCCACTTCCTGATGTCACCGTTTCTACAGCAAACAAAGAAACGAAAACCGACACAGATGGCAATTATCGTCTGGAAATTCCGGCAGGAGAATATAACGTTAGGTTTTCGGCGAAAGGATTTGTCGAGATACTAACATCGCAGATTTCGATAACTGCAAACCGGACTTTTGTCCAAAACGCACAGCTAACAATCGCTTTGGCGGATGAAAAGGTTGAGGTTAAGAGCGACGTTTTTGCCACTACTGAAGATAAACCGCTTAGTCAAACTTCCCTAAATCAAGATGAAATCCGGAATACGCCGGGCAGTGGCGGCGACATATTGCGTTCGATAAGTTCCTTGCCATCAGTAACTTCGCTCGGGGCTCAATTTGGGGATTACATCGTTCGCGGCGGAACAACCGAAGAAAATCTGGTTTACATTGATAATATTCCGGTTTCTGATTTCACAATTTTTTCCGATAAATACGACAATGGGCGAGGCGGACGTGGAGCAATTCTTGCATCCGACGTAATTCAGCGTGCGGACTTTTCGGCAGGCGGGTTTGGGTCAAAATACGGCGACAAATTATCGTCCGTTTTGGATGTTGGAATCCGCGAATCGAATCGGAATCGCGTTCAAGCAGTTTTGTTTTCCGATTTTGGAAATGCGGGCGGAAGTATTGACATTCCATTGGGTAAACGAGGTGGATGGTTCGCTTCGGTTCGCAGAAGTTATATCGATTTGGTTTTTGATATTTTCGATCTTGGCGACATTGGCAGACCGCGAAATTTGGATATTATCAACAAAGGCACTTTTGATATAAACGACCGCAATAAGCTTTCGTTCACCGCGATTAACTCGTTTGAAAATTATACTTTAGACCCTACACAAGCTGCGGCGAGCGATGCTTTTAATACTCGTCTCGAATCTCAAACTCGTTCGAGGCGAATGATTGCGGGTTTAACATTAAGCACGACAATTGGAAATTCCACGCTTTCGCAAGCCACCATTTGGGTCAATGGACAACACGTTGACGGCGGACTAAACCGTTTAGATGCAGTGCGAACGACACAACGCTCACGCGATCTGCGGGATTCGCAAGTAGGATTTAAGGACGATTTTACGTCCTCTCTTTCAGATAAATTTCAGCTCGCATTCGGCGGTGGTCTGATTTTTGATCAAGCAAATTACAAAAGTTTTGAAAGAAGCGGTTTTCGTTTTAGCCCGATCGAAGAGCAATATCGGCGGGCAGACAGCACAAATCGTCTCGATTTATCCACGAAAACGAGCGGCTACCTCTACGCACAATCAAACTGGCGAATAAACCGTAAATTCTCGATCACGCCTGCACTTCGTCTTGATCGATATGGAATCACCGGACAAACTTTAGCGAGTCCGAGACTTTCAGCACGTTATTCGATATCCGAAAAATTCGCGGTAAATTTTGCAACGGGAATTTACCGTCAGCAGCCGAGTCTTTACACGCTTTCGCTCAACAAACCGTCGCCTCTAACCGATGATCTGAAAGTTCAAACTGCCTTTCACATTATCGGCGGAGTTGAATGGCTTCCGCTTCAGGACGTTCGAATCAGGGCTGAAGTTTTCAACAAAAAGTACAGTGATTTAGTGGGCGACGCTCTTTTTCCGTCTGGATTAAACATTTTCAATAACCGTGTTAAGGGTTACGCAAATGGTGTGGAAATATCTGCATTAAAAGCACTTAGTGGTAAATTTGCCGGACAGATTTCTTATTCCTACATCAATTCCAAGCGAACTTACAACGGCGACACTTTTTATGCTCCAACCGATTTCAATCGCCCGCATCAATTTACGGCAATTGGAATTACGCGGCTTTTTGGGATCACATTGGCGGCGAAATATCGCTTGGCGAGCGGCTTACCATACGATCTGCGAACTCCAATTTTGATTTCAACGGCTCCGAATGTTTTTTTGCAGCGGCTCGTGCGAGTAGAAGACAAAAACGCTAACCAATTGCCGCGATACAGCAATCTTGATTTTCGTGTGGAAAAGAAATTTGATTTCAAACGTTGGTCAATCGCTCCGTATTTGGACATGTTTAATGTTTTTGCTTCAGACAATAAATCGGAAGTGAACTATGAATTTAATCGCCGAAATCCAAGTTTCTTGGGGGAAAACGCCAGACTTCCAATCTTGGGGGTTAGGGTGGAATTTTAGTCCGATCCCACTTTCGATAATTATTTTTTGCAGCGTCTTGATACTTGCCGAAAACGGCTATATTCTTTAGGGCAAGTGAAAAAATTCTGTTTTTAAGCGATTGATTCACACAGTCGCTTTTTTCGTTTTAGAAATTGCTACTGAGATTTTGAGGTCTTAGTTGATCTGGTTGTGTTTTTATGAATGAAAAAGATGCCGCATTGAAATTCTTAAAAAAAGAATGGGATTCGTTACACGAAGTTGAAAAGAAGGCGATTCGTAATTTAGTTGGTCGAAAGTTAACGAGTAAGAATGCAGGTGCCCATTTTGTTGAGGAACGCACTTTTGGTGAAAGAATCGCGGATAGGGTTGCAACATTTGGCGGATCTTGGACATTCATTATTATCTTTTGCGGAGTTTTGGTTTGCTGGGTTATCTTAAATTCCTATATTTTAGCCAATCGCGGTAATGAATTTGATCCGTATCCATACATTTTGCTAAATCTTTTTCTCTCGATGACCGCAGCTTTGCAGGCTCCGATCATCATGATGTCGCAAAACAGACAGTCTGCAAAAGATCGGATTGATGCCGCACACGATTACGAAGTAAATCTCAAAGCCGAACTCGAAATCTTGAGTTTGCATGAAAAAATTGACGAACTCCGCGATAAAAAATGGCTTGACCTGATTGAAATTCAACAAAAACAGATTGAAATGCTGGAAAAACTTTTGGAGATGAAAAAATAATATGGCAGAAAACGATTACGAAAAAGAATTAACCACGGATTTGGACGATCAAACGCGTGATAAACCGAAGGGTACGCCTTTGCATTGGCGGATTTTGGCTGGTTTGGCTGTTGGATTGATTTGTGGAGTAATCGTTAATTACTTCGTAATAGGCGATGTTGGAAAGCGTTTAGGGTACGAAGCTGGATTAAATTCGTTTATCAAAAACTTTTCCGAACCAGTAGGGCAATTATTTTTGAATTTGCTTTTGATGATCGTCGTGCCGCTAGTTTTTTCTTCATTGATTGTAGGCGTTGCGGGCATAGGCGATATTCGCAAGCTCGGCAGAGTTGGGGCAAAATCGTTTGCCTATTGTTTGATAATCTCAGCGATCTCAGTGGTAATCGGCTTAGGCTTGGCAAATACGATTCGTCCGGGTGACCGTATAAATCCGGAAACGAAAGTAAAGCTTGAAGAAAAATATAAAGACGACGCAGCGAAACGAGTGGCGGATCAGAAAAAAGTGGACGAGGCTGCGAAAGCTGATTCTCCGCTGATGTCCGCAGTGAAAACAATTGTGCCGAAAAATGTGTTTAATTCGATTGCTGGTGAAAATCCGAGCATGCTCCACATAATGTTTTTCGCTTTGATTATTGGAGTAGCCGTAACTCTATTACCTTCAAGGATTTCCGCACCTTTTGTGAGCTTTATGGAGGCAACTTTTGCAATCACCTCAAAAATTATCGATATGATAATGAAGGTTGCTCCATATGCCGTTGCGTGTTTGATTTTTAACAACGTTTCGCTTTTTGGATTAGACCTTATTTACTCGCTCGGTTGGTTTATTGCCACTGTTTTACTTGGTCTTGGGATACATTTTTTCGGCGTTTATTCGCTTTCGGTTGCATTGCTTTCTCGGATCAATCCTTTAGTATTTTTCTCAAAAGTTCGCACCGTAATTTTGACGGCATTTTCCACGAGCTCGTCAAACGCAACTTTGCCGACAGCCTTGCGTGTTTCGGAAGAAAACCTAAACGTACCCAAAGAAATCAACAGTTTCGTCTTAACCGTTGGTGCAACCGCAAACCAAAACGGCACAGCACTTTACGAAGGTGTAACCGTTCTATTCCTAGCTCAACTCGCGGGCGTTCAACTTGATTTGGCTACTCAATTAATGGTCGTTTATTTAGCGATTCTAGGCGGAATTGGAACTGCGGGCGTACCATCCGGTTCGATTCCTTTTATCATCGGGATTTTGGCGATGATTGGCGTTAATCCTGCTTTAATTGCGATTATTTTGGGTGTGGATCGGATTTTGGACATGTGCCGAACGACGCTTAATGTGGTCGGCGATATTACGGCAGCAACCTTTGTGGCGAGAAGCGAAGGTTATAAACTGCTTGATAAATGATGTAAAATGTCTATGAGGTGAAATTTAAGATGCCACAAACATTAACACAGCAAATTCCACAAAGAGTTCCGCTTCGTTTTACGGTTGATGAGTATTACAAACTCATCAATCTTGGAATGCTTCATGATTACGAAAAGGCGGAAATTATTGACGGAGAGTTAATTAGAACTATGACAGTTGGAGACAGACACGCTCAAGTTGTTGACCGATTAAACCGGATTTTGGTCAGAGCATTGCCGGATGAAATATTAGTCAGAATTCAAAATCCTTTGCGTTTGACTGATTATAGCGAACCAGAGCCGGATGTTGTTTTAGCTGATTTGACTAAATACGATGGCAGTCGTCATCCGCGTCCAAGCGAAACTTTGGTGGTTATTGAGGTTTCGGATTCAACACTAAAATTTGACCGGGATACAAAACTTCCTCTTTATGCAGAATCTGGAATTGAAGAAGTTTGGTTGGTGAATTTGCCTAAGAACTTGATTGAAATCCATACAAATTTGAGCGATGAAGTTTATCAAACTGTAAAGCTTTTCAAACTCGGCGAAACGATTAAATCTGTGACTATCCCCGATTTAGAAATTGAAGTTGATAAAATTTTAGGATAATAAACTATGTTTCCAATAGCAGACGATAATTCGGAAGTTCACATTACTCCGTATGTAACTTATGCAATAATTGCACTTAATGTTGTGGTTTATTTGCTTTTTCAGCAGATAAATTCAAATGTGTCTTTTGATGGGGCATTCTCGCTTGTTCCAAGAGAGGTTGTTGACGGAATAGATTTAGTAGGTGAAATTGATTTCAAAAGCGAAACGGGGAAAATTGTCGGACAGATCAATCACTTTGCGAACCCGATTTCTGTATATTTCAATTTTCTGAGCTCGATGTTTATGCATGGAAGCATCATGCATATCGGGGGAAATATGCTTTTTTTATGGATTTTCGGCGACAATATCGAGAATCGGATCGGACATATTCGGTATGCAGCTTTCTATCTTGTGACCGGAATTATTGCCGCAATCGCTCACATCTTGACTGATACGAACTCGGTAATTCCAATGCTTGGAGCTTCCGGGAGCGATTTCCGGCGTGCTTGGCGGATACTTGCTTCTCTTTCCAAATAAACAAGTTAGAGCCGTAATGTTTAGCTTTATGATGACGACCGTTCCGGCATTTGTCGCTTTAGGTGCGTGGATTGGTCTGCAAATTCTGCAAGGCTATTTAGGAAGTGGCGGCGGCGTTGCGATTATGGCTCATATCGGCGGATTTATCGCAGGTGTCGCATTCATTAAAGTTTTCGCGATTGGAACTTCTGCCAATCATATGCCAAATCAAAATTGAATCCATTCGGTCGGAATTTTATGATGTGTCAATGAAATTTTTGTGTCGCATTGATCTGGACGAAGTTTAAGAGCCATTTCTGCCGTTAAACGTGCCAGATGTGGCTCATTTGCTTGTTGGGAAAGATGTGCAAGCATGATGTGAGCCGCAGAACCATCGTAATCATTTGTCAGCCATTCGGCTAAATCTTCGTTTGATAAATGTCCCATCCGCGACGAAATTCGCTGCTTCAGATCCCAACTGTAAACCGAACAAGCCTTGAGCATATCGATGCTATGATTTGATTCGACCACAATGCCATCACAACCTCGTAGTTTTTCTTTGATGAGAGTTGTAACGTGTCCGAAATCCCACAATGTTGCAAGTTTTACGCCTTCGCGTTCTGCGACAAAACCAAAATTATCAACCGCATCATGCGGCAAACTAAACGGATGAAAATCAATGTCGCCGATACGAAAATCGTTGCTCGATTCGATTTCCACAGTTTTATTTTTTAGAGCGTCGCGGCGTTTTTGTGATTCATCGTTGCCCTTTCGAGTAGCAAAATAGGCGTTTTGAGTTTCGCCGGAGATAAAAACCGGGCATTTCAAATGCCTCATCAGCACACGCAAACCACCTGCGTGATCGCCATGTTCGTGTGTGATAAGAACGCCGTCGAGATTTTCAAAGCTTTCGCCAACTTCGTTAATCCGACGCAAAATCTCTTTCGCAGACAGTCCTGCGTCAACCAAAACTCTGGTTTTCCCTGTTGATATTAAAACGGCATTGCCCGAAGAGCCGCTGCCAAGAACTGTAAATTTCATGGATTTAAGAAAAATACAGATTAGCATAAGTTAGATAATGCTGAACAGAAATGCTCAAGCGGGTTTATTTTTTTTGTAAGAAAAATCAAAATTGATGTAAATTAATGGTTATGAAAAAGTGTTTCTTTCTCACAATACTAGTATTACTTTTATCTTTTAATTCTTTTACCCAAGAAACGTTGATTTGTCCAAAAGTTACGGTTAAACCCAAAGTTGAGATGATTCCGGCAGGAAATTCGGTGAATTTAACTGTTTTATTGATTGACGGAAAGGAACTAAAAAGTCTGGAATTCAGATGGTTAGTTTCTAAGGGAACGATTTCCGAAGGGCAAGGAACGAACTCAATTACCGTAACAACGACTAATGAGATGCAAGGAATGACTATCACGGCAACCGTTGAAATAAAGGGATTACCAATCGGTTGTGAAACTGTTTTCGCTGGATTTGGAGAAATTGCGGCTGCTGTCCCGACAGTCGTTTGTCGCTGTACTCTCGATGACTACGGAAGAATTCCATGGACGGACGAGATGCAAAGGCTTGATAGTCTTAGAGTTGAGCTTGTAAATGACCCAAAGGCGAAGGGGGTTTTAATCTTTTCTGCTGTCGGGAATTCTGATTTGAAATCCGTCAAAAATAGACAAAAGAAGATTATTAGATTGTTCCAGAAATACTATCGAATTCCTCAATCAAGATTGATTATGCAAGTTGAGAACAGAGGAGATTATAATACAAAGCTTTACGTTATTCCTGAAGGTGCAGAACTCCCTTTTTAATGAATATCCTCGCCCAATTGTTTTAAAAATTTGAATATTGTCAAAATTTTCAATATCTTGATTTTTTTCAAAATGTAAGGCAATCTAATTCATGGAAGAACAACTATTTGCAAGATTTGCGAATCAAACCGTTCTTGGGGAAAGTTGAGAAATAGTGATGAATAATCAGTTTATCGGTAAAGTTTTAGCCGAAAAATATAGAATAGATTCGCTAATGCAGGAAGGTGCATTGGGGAGTTTATATCGCGGCACGCATCTTTTGATGGACAAATCTGTCTGCATCAAAATTTTGCCTGCGGCATTGGCGATTGATGAGACGATTGTTAAAAGTTTTGCCAATGAAGCTCGCACGGTTTCTCGGATATCGCATCCAAATGTATTGAATGTAACGGATTACGGGTCGGATTCCGATAAAACGTCGTTTATTGTTTACGAGGATGCGAGTGGCGAAAAATTGACAGAAACGATCAATCGCGTTGGCAAATTCCCTTTGAAACGTGCGAATCATGTTGTCAAAGAAATTGCCGCAGCCCTTTCAGTTGCTCACTCAAACGGTATTATCCACCAAAATTTAACAAGTGAAAATATTCTTATTCGCCGAACTCCAAGTGATGCCGAAGATGTCAAGGTTATGAATTTCGGCACGTCTCCTTTTGATATAAATGATTTGGATTATCCGGTAGAAAAAGCTCAATACCTTTCACCTGAACAATGTTCGAATACGGGCGAAATTGATGAGCGAACCGACATTTATTCGTTAGGAATAATTTTGTATGAAATGTTAGCCGGCGGGGTGCCTTTTACTGCTGTTTCAACAACGGATTTGATGCTCAGGCATATACAGGAAACGCCGCCAAGAATTACTATTTACAGACGTGATTTGCCCGAACAAGTTGACGATATTTTGCTCAAAGCCTTAGCTAAGAATCCTGAAATTCGATTTCAAACAGCCGCTGAATTTGCAAACGAACTCGATCAAATTGCACTTATTGCAGGAGATCCGGATGAGCAAGTAACGATAGTTAGTCAAAGAAATGCGGCAAATGCGACACCGCCGAATTATTCGCAAAATAATCTTTGGAAAACGGCGTTCATTGTTTTGGCAGGTGTTTCTCTGCTCGGAGCATTTTTTATCTACATGACTCAGGGTAAGAAGACTGATCCTTCTACTTCAATGCAAACCGATGCAAACGGCTCGCCTGTTCAACCTGTTAGTCCACCAACCGGTGCGGCTGAGCAAGGTTTGGCGAATATGGATACCTTTAATCCGAATATTTATAGCAATTCAAATACTGGAGTGTTGCCGGATGGCGGCGGCGGGGTAACAAATCCATACTGGGATAGCGACACACGTCCTCCCGGAATTCCACCAACAGCCGGGGGATATGGAAGTAATCCTTATCCGGTTCCTTCGGGTCAAGTTCAACCTGGTGGACAGCAGGTTTACGTTGCTCCTGATGGCAGCATTTTTATGCCAAATGAAAATGGTAATTCATTTATCATGGTGCCAAAAAATTCGAGCAATTCGAATACAAATACCCAAACTAAGGGGAAAAATTCAAATTCAAATGTAAATGGCTCTACATCGCCGTCAGCCAATACTGCGGTTAAACCACCTGCAAATACGGCTGCTGGAAATACTACGCCGCCGGAAACCAAACCTTCGCCAACTCCAAAGGTAAAGATTACGCCTGTACCAAAAATAGTACCAAAACCGGAAGTTACACCAAAAACTGATACAGCTCCGCCTGCAACAACAGAAAAACGTCCTCAAAGCGGTAAACAACAGGATACTTAGGATTCAGGATTTAAGATCAGATTATTAAAAGCGGATTCATCGTCAAAGGTGAGTCCGTTTTCCATTACAAAACACGGCAGGTTAAATTTCAAATGGCTTAATTTTACAGCATCTTTTGCAGTTGTCAGCAAAACTTCCGCACCGTTTTCAATAGCGAGTTTTTCAGTAATTCGAACATCATTTTGGGCGTAAATATGATGATCGGGAAACGCTTTTGCTGTCACTAAATTGAAGTTTTCATCTCGCAATTGATTGAAAAAATTATCAGGATTGCCCAATCCGCAAAAGGCTGCCGCTTTGAGATTTTGGATTGTGGATTTGGGATTTTGGATTGTGTGAGACGGAAAATCTTTCAATTTTACGATATGTGAAAATTTATTCTTCGAAACAAAAATCTTACAATTCGGATTAATTTGCGAAATTCTATCCTCTATTTCAGCAACACCGTCAACCAAATTCGCACGCGTTATTACAACTGCGTCGGCACGTTTCAAGCTTTTGATTAGCTCGCGTAAAATTCCGGCGGGCAATAGTTTACCGTTTCCGAATGGATTTGATGCGTCGATCAAAACTATTTCTAGATTTCGTTTAAGTTGGATATGCTGAAAGCCGTCGTCCAAGATAAATGTCGAAATGCCAAACTTCTCTTTTGCCCATTTTCCAGCTTCGGCACGTTTTGCATCGGCGATTATTACTGCCATTCCCAAAAGTTTATTTGCCAATTCAAAAGGTTCATCGCCCGCATCTCTAGCGTCTGCCAAAACCTTTTCGCCATCAGAGACCAAAACTCTTTCCTTCGGATTATCGCGTCCGTAGCCGCGGGTTAGGATACAAACTTTTTCGCCATTTTCAGCCAGTAATTTGGCGATGTAAGCGACAAGCGGCGTTTTTCCTGTTCCGCCAACTGTAATATTGCCAACACTTATAGTTTTTACACCTAAATCAATTGATTTGAAAACGCCTTTTTGATAGAGCGAACGGCGAGCATTAATAACCGCTCCGTAGAGCCAACCAAATGGTGAAAGTAGTATGTTTTTTATCATTTGCTACGTTTTTGTAACACAAAAAAAAACTGTCAACAAATTGAATTAAACAATTTGCTGACAGTTTAGCTTTTTACTAATCGAATTAGTCGTTTACTCTTTCAAACCCTGTCAGAGTAATGTTTTGCAAAAACGGTGTTCCCGGCGGTAATCGGGTCGGATCAAGGAAAGACGCATCAAAAATCCAGTTTCTTTCCGGCGGATCGTAAACCTTCGAGCAACATTTGAAACTGCCATTGCTGTTGCGAGAATTGTAAAGATTGATTATCGAACCCGAATAATTCAAAGCCGTTCCCCAGTTTTCGAGAAAACGCTTAAAGTTATGAACCCCACCATTCATTCTTGGGTCACCGCCGCCTTGATTGGGAGTAGCTTCAAAGCTCGATTTTGTGTCTCCGGCAATCATTGCAAAGCGAATCGTAGTGACTGTTGACTGGCGATTCGATAGACTAAATGGGTGTCGAAAACTCTTGGCATCGTTCCAATTACCTGAAAGAATAGTTACAGCATCAGCTATAATCGAAGCGGGAACAAATTTATCATCCTGAGGTGTAAATTTATCAGACGGAGTTGGGGCGGATACGGAAACACCCGTGGCATTGTAGTTCCCCTGGACATAAATCCCGTTTTCGGTAGCTACAGTAAATCCTTTGGTGTTTAAGAAATTATCCTTGTCATATGTACCAGGCAATGTCTCAGCATTTACTAATCTAACACCGCGGCGATAATATGAGTGGTCGAGCGTTGCAGCGACCGTTGGCGAAACATGATTGCCCGCACCAGTATATCTGACGGCTTCGTTGGTATAATCGGTCTCTAATGTATTGTTATTATTGAGGTCTTCTCCGGGTTGTTTCGTTCCATCATTATTGCCGTAAACATCTTCCATGTCGTATTCCCCGTCGAAATCGCCATCTCCTCTTCGGTCTGAGATGTAAAGAACCCAACCATTTTGTACGGGAATATCAGCACTTTCGAGCCTACCCCCTTTTGCATCTGAAAATGGCGTTCCTGAACCCGGCGTCTTTGTATTAAAACCTCCATTAAGAAGTTCTTTCATGTTTCCGACATTGATATCAACCATGCTCATGACCCCCGCAAGCGGCACGTTCGTTCCATAGGCTGTAGCAGTGTCAAGACCATCGTTGTAAAGCCCTTCACGCGTATCAAACATTTCAATCGGAAATGGAACAATTTTACGGGGCTTTGCTGAATCATTGACGATAGCATCGTATTTATGTTCGGCTTTATCGGTAAACGCATTATCTAGGATAGAGGCAGGATCGCTGGTATGCTTTCCTGCAATAACGACATTTCCATTCCAAGCACTAAAAGACGTCATGCTCGTTGTGTCTGCCGCAGTAAGCGGCTCTCCGCGAATAATAAATCTTTGTAAATTAATGACCGAACGGCTGTCAGTTCCTTGAGCTACGTAGCTTCCCTGCATTTGGAATTGGGTAGTGGCACCCGAAGTAATAACTGGTGCGGCATGAGTTACTCCGAGGCTCAAAATATCAGCTGTAACATCTTTTGTTTGAATAGTTCCAGTCACCGGATTGGGATTAACCAGCTCAATCTTTATCCAAACTTCTCTGTCTGACCTGTAAAAACGATCTCCATTAAGCCTAGTTGCCTTATAGCTACCTACCTGCAACGGCTGATACCCGCGAGCTTCTCCAACTGCAGGATCGCTACCATCTCCGGAAGCACTGCCATCGAGTCTGATTCCGCAAGCCGTAGTGACTGGACTTGTGCCACTTCCAGATGCACAACCTGGTAATTTTGCTTTGCTATCAGATAAGCTAACCCTAATTCCTTTTTTATTTGCGTATCTTTCTCTGGAAGTTACTGTTGGATCTTGGCTCGTAGCTGCAGACGTTACTGCTGTGACTGTGGTTCCGTTATTATATAAATCACCAACATTTTTTCCGCGTTTGATGAGTTCAATGTAATCAACTTGGTTGGCAGTATTCTTTGCAATCTTTAATGGCAAATTTAGAGCCTTTTGTCTGGCTAAAAGATTTCCGCTAAATATTCCGCTATCGGCAACCCAATTCGCATTTTTATAGAGAACTGGCATATCTGCATTTGAACTGAAGATATTAGCACCGTTTACAGTCTTTATCGCACTGCCTTTGTTGTTAAGAAGCTGCTTATTAACCGCCGATCCATTCTTAATCCAGACATTATCCCCCCAGCCACTATAGGGCTTTCCGTTCCGGGCGGTATCGGTAATTACTTCACCTTTAGCCGACACTTTGGAATTAAAGTAAAGTCCACTCGCTGCCATCAAAAACAAATTTCCATTCGCGTGAACGCGTCCCCCAAAATTAAATACGGGACCCGGGTAAAACTCGAGATCGTCATCATAGAAGATTCCAAATTGAAAAATTGGAATTCGATTATCAAAGAATCTGCGTCTTAGTGTTACTTTTACATCTGAATTCTTTTCAGTAGCAGTTGTTTTAACCTGCCATTCATCCCGTAGAGCCTTTAATCCTTGGAATTGCAATCCGGTTGCATCTATGATCTCAGCGTCTTTGGTTTTTTCTACTGTTTGTGTAAAGTCGTAATCCGTATAACCTGCCGGTATCGCATTTTGAATACCGGTTATATCCGCAGTCTCCAAGGTGAGTTTGTTTTCAAAGGTCGAATCCGCTTTTAATGCCATAGTTTCAACACTGGCTTGAGCTGCAAAAAGAGTTCTTGTTTCAGCAATTTCGTTGGAAACCGCGATTGTTTCATTTGCCGAGCGTGTTAAAGCCAGCGTTACAAATCCCATTAAAAGCATCATTATCAAAAGCGTAATGACAGTCGCGTTTCCTCGTTCACTTCCTCTTTTCTCTTTACTATTTTGCGGTATTTCTTTTTTCATAAAACCTCATTTCTAACAATTAAAATTTCTATGGGTTACGTTGCTTTTAGTCCTTAACTCGATCAACAATCCAAGAAAAACATCTCCCTTACTTCATTACTTGTCGTCGTAAGTCATATTTCGAAGTGAGAAGGTAGAGCTCAGGGATAGTATCTCGGGTTTCCCATTTTCATCCAATTCAGTTGATGAAACTGTAATTGAAAGCGACACATAGCGAACATTATTCATCTGAGACGGCGTATCATCAGATGTTCCCCGAATTCCATCAGCCCCAACGACAGGGTCATCAACTATTTTCCCATCGACCATTTGATACTGAATCTGGAAATTTTGAACTCCGTATGCGATTGCCCGTTGTTGGATCTGATCATTTGCCGGGTTATCTTTGTTATTACCGTAAATCGTCCTTAAGAGAGTGCCATCGTTGCTCACCTGATAACTCACCATTTCAACCTTTTTCAGAACAATTCCACCGCCTACTCCGGCGGTGTATGTCGTACAATTTTGGTCTAGATTATTTACACACGCTCTTAATACGCTGCCAATCGGCTTGTTCGAGCCATCTAAAAGATTTCGGTCTTTATTGAGTCCCAAATTATCTATCTTATCTACGCTAATGCGATAATTTGCCGCATCTTTTGAAGTCACCATACCAATTATCTGACTTGTTTTTGTTTCAGCAATAAAAAGGTCATTATTATTAACGCTGGCAAAATTTGTAGCGGCACTAAATCCAGGTTTAGAGGGAGCTGGAACTGGCGTTGGAGTAGGAGTTGGAAGTTGAAGCACAATAGCGGTCGCTCCAGTGCCACCCTTCTCATCACTAACTACGACAGGCTTACCGCCGTTATAATCAAGATCACGATAAAGAAACGCAATGGAATCCGTTTTTTGAGTGCTAGGCAGATATTTATTTGCAAAAACGTTGTTTCCACAGGCAACCGAAGTCAACGTATCTGTACCACTGCCGATATCAGCCGCAACCCCAAGTCTGTTTTGAAGAAAATCATCCGGAACTATTCCACCTGTTTTGTGGTATCCCAAGCCAGCATTCATTACGTCTCTTCCGATCAGATACAACGCGAGCCGGGCATTCTTCTGAATGTCTCCGCGACGACTGGTTTTGTTTCGATCTTCTCTTCCCAATTCCATGAGACCAAAAATAGATGCCGATACCATCGTGAAAATCAATATAGCCACTACCATTTCGAGCAGGGAAAAACCAGCTTGGCGATTATTCTCATCTAATTTGCAATTTTCTTTTGTGAACATATTTTTTTAATTCTATTAGCGATAATCAGTAACGATAGTTTTAATTGATTCCTGAAAAATTCTGCCATTGCTTTGATATCGAACTGTAACTTTTACTGTTCGCTGTCTGATGCCGATATAATCAAGGCTAGGAATATCTTCGATTTCTATTTTCCTATCAAGTCCCGGCAAAAGCGGACTATTGTTTGTACCGCAAGCCGAATTGCCCGTGCAGGCATCGTCAACCGTACCAATTATTCCATCATCTCCGGGACTTAGACGGACAGGTCTGAAATCAGTTTCAAAAATCCCCCTGTTAACGCCGTTTACATTGTTAAATCCGACATTGCCAATCGTATCCCAACCTGTGACCTCAGCATCAGGATTCAATTCTTTCGCTGCTAGAACTGATTCCATGCTCGAAAGTACTAATTGCTTTGCGGTTAGTTGTTTTTCAATAAGCTGAGCCCTCATTCGATTAAAGGCTAGAGCTTCCGTCATTCCTAAAATTCCAATTAGGAAAATAACCATGGCGATAATTACATCAATATAAGAAAAGCCTTCTTGATTGCGACCATTCATAACTTGGATCTTCATTTCTTCGTTCATAATTAAAATGCCCTTATTGGAATCTCCTCGAATCCTTCCATTGAGCTGCACCTGACACGCCTGGATGATGATTCCATAATCGCATCGCACCAGTAGCTCCGATCACGGTTATTGCCCTTGCAATATCGCTGTTATCCGGCACGATCTTTCCAGGCTGCCAGAGAAAGATTGTTACTCCTTTGACTGTCGAATTACTTGCGTTTGGAGTAGTGCCTGCATCGGTAACTGTTCCATCTTTTCTGAATCTAATCGTAGCTACCCGATGGTTGAGGCTCATTGGATAAACGCTTAGAGGCATAAAAGTAATCGTATCAACCGGAGAAGTTTCTGTCGGACTGATCGAAATGTTATCTGGACGTTTGTCAATTCTCACTTCTGTATCCGGACGCAAGTTAATCGACCGCACAACAACATCATCCGTTGTAGCTAAACTATCCTTTTCGTTAATTAACCTCACAACCCGGTCAGTCAGGTCAAATTCAACCCGCATTGTGGCTTTTTGTGTAAGAGCCCTCTGCCTTGCTTCCTGCATGATATCGATTGCATATGAGGCTTGTTCATCCGGTCGATAGACTTTCTGATGAGCGTAAAGATAATAGAGCGATACGGATGTCATAATGGCAACTACAGACATTACTACCAATAACTCTACTATTGTAAAACCATTATTTTTTCTACTGTTTAACTTCATATTGATTAATTAAGAACTTGATATCATCTTACAAGTTCGAACGGGATGAAAAATTGGACGCACCAATTAGTGGCGTAAAATTAAAAAAACACAATGATGCAATACACTTTAGGTAGTACGTCTCACATAAAATTAGAAGTTGTAACGCTAATTCCCGATAGCGTTGTAAACATTTTTCGACCAAATCTAGTCGAAATAATTACAAACATAGTTTAACAAATTTTAATATTGCATGTCTAGTAAAAACTTTGTTGTATTGTCTTAGCCTCAATTGTAAACAGTTATCCGCCCTGGAACACAAAAATTGGTATCCAGCAGACTAATTGATGAATTGTATTTAAAGCTGAATTATTTAGAGAATTTCGCCTATCGAAATAGCGGTTTTGGCGGTTGCACCGGTATTATCCTGAGCTACTTTAAGGGCGTTTTCCGCCAAAAGATTTCTCCGCTTTGCATCATGCAAAAGTTCTGAAAAAACTTCGGCGAGCTTTTGTGAGATTTCCGAATCTTCCAAATCCGGCAGTTGCATTAAAGCGTTTTTCACAAGGAATTCCTCAATTATGGCTTTGAAATTCGTCGTATGAAAACCTGTGACGATAGCTTTTTGTGAGATTGCAGGCTCTAAAATATTTTGTCCGCCATGTGGAATAAGGCTTCCGCCAACGAAAACGATTTCCGCCAAAGGGTAAACCGATCTAAGCTCGCCGATACTATCAAGCAAAATAATTTCGGCAGTTTTATCGCGTTCGGATGGATTTTCACTTCTTCGTACCCAGCTAAACCCTGTGCTTTGAATTACTTGGGAAACTTCATCAAATCTTTCAGGATGCCGTGGAACAAGCATCAAACGCGGCAAAACGCCACTGGAATTTTTCCAGACAATTTTAACTGCTTCCAAAATCTGCTTTTCCTCAGGCGAATGTGTGCTGGCGGCGATAATCAGCGGAACTTCTTGCGTAATTCCAAAACGCTCTCTGATTTCTTCAGTCAGATCAGTTTCGGCTATGCTGATTTTTTGGTCAAATTTGATATTTCCCGAAACTTTTACTTTAGTTCCGCGAATTCCAAACGACAAAAGACGCTTGGCATCAGCAGGAGTTTGCATCAAAGCCAAATCTACATAATGAAAAACCCGACGAAACGTGTTGGTAATGATTTTGTATCGATTCGCACTTTTTTCGGAAAGTCTTCCATTTACAATTGCTATTCCAACTCCTTTTTTCCCTGCTTCGCGAATAAAATTAAACCAAATCTCAGTTTCCATCAGCAAAACAATGGTTGGATTTATTGACCGCAAAGCACTTCTGACGGCGAATTTCCAATCGTATGGAAAATAAAATATCAAATCAGCTTCTTCGCCGAAAACTTCGCGAGCAAGTTTGTTTCCGGTTTTGGTTGTGGTTGAAACTACAATTTTATGTTCAGGAAAGTTTTTACGGAGTTCACTAAAGAGCGGTCGGGCGGCTTGAGTTTCGCCGACTGAAACGCAATGCAGCCAGATTACAGCTTTTTCTTCTGCTTCAAAATTTGGTAAAAATCCTAGACGCTGCCAAAATCCCGCCAGATATTTTTCGCTCTTGATCAACAAAAGCGGGGATAGCAAGACAAATGCAATTGTCAGCAGAAAACTGTATAGGAAGAACATTTTTAGTTTTATAAAGTTTAGGAGGTTTAGGAAGTTCTGCAAGATTTTTTACTTCCAAAACTTCCACAACTGTAAAACTTACTTAACTCTTTCAAGATACTTCGCTTCGGAGGGATTGACGCGAATTTTTTCGCCTGTTTCAATAAATGGCGGAACAGGGATCGTTACTCCATTTTCCAATTTAGCAGGTTTATTTGTATTTGTAACGGTCGCACCTTTCAAGCCCGGCTCGGTATATTCAACCAATAACTCCAGTGAATCAGGCAGTTTCACACCAATCGGCGAACCATCATAAAACTCAACCTCAATCGTAATGCCCGGCATCAGCCATTGTGACGCGTCGCCCAAATCTTCAGCCGATAAAGCGATTTGCTCGTAATTTTGGGTATTCATTAAATGGTGCATATCGCCATCTGAATAGAGATATTCCATTTTTTCCTGACTCAAAGACGCCTTTTCAAGCGTGTCATTCGAACGAAAACGATGCTCAAATGAACTTCCCGAGATCATATTACGAAGACGTGCTTGCACCATCGCACGCAAATTGCCCGGCGTGTGATGGTGAAATTCCATCACCTTGCAAGGCTGACCGTCCATGACGATTACCATTCCCTTGCGGATGTCGTTTGCTGAAATTGCCATAAATATCTGTTAAAACTCCGTTTGATAAAATTTTTTCTATGATTACAAAACGTCTAGTTTAATTTTTAGGAGGTTTTTTTGCAAACATAAGGCAATTATACAATTAATTCTTGATTGGCAAAGGTAAAGGTTCTTCACCTTCTTTAGGAGGTTTACGACCAATAGCCTCGTAAATAGCGATTATTTGGTCATACATTTCCTTTGCATCTTTGCGATTAGGATTAAGCTTTAATCCTTTGCGAAAATCGCCAATAGCTGATCTATATTGGGCGGCATCAGTCAATGCGAATGCACGAACGAAGTAAGCATCCGCCAATTTGTTTTTGAGTTTGTCGCTTGCTTGATCATTAGCTAATTCTAAATTCGCTTTTTCAATTTCAGCGGTCATCGCAGAAACATCAATTACTTTAAGCATCGGTGAATCTGACGCTGTTGTCGCAACTTTAACTTTAGAAACTGCTATCAACAAATCATTTCTAACGCTCAGATTTAACCTAAAATTTCCTTTCCAAGCATCTGCTTTTTTACACTCAACCACGATTATTTTGTAATCACCAGTTACTGTCGAAGAAATAGTAGCTCGACTATTGCAACTTGCGTCGCTATCCATTACATCTTCACCCGCTGGGTCAATAATAGATAAAGTTACAGATCGATTGCTTTCAATCTTCAAAGTTTGCCCAGCACGCAATCTAAGCAAATATTTTTGCGAATCGTTGTAATTATTCAGCCTTCCGCTAACTACAACTTTAGTTGCTCTTTTTGGAAATTTGATTCTTTTAACAGGACGGGCAAAAGCGGTTGCACTAACTAATAAAACCAACAAAATCAGTATTATTTTTCTCATACCTTTAATATCTTTCCTGCTTTTGCCCTTTTTCCTTTTTACTTGATCGGCATAGGGGCTTTTTCTTCGCCTTCCTTGGGAATTTCGCGTCCCATGCTTTCATAGATTCCAACAATTTGATCGAACATTTCTTTAGCCTTGGTGTCGGTCGGATTGAGCTTCAATCCTTTGCGAAAGTCGCCGAGTGCGGCATTATATTGAGCCGCTTCAGTCAACGCAAAAGCTCGCGTAAAATAAGCAGTCGCCAAAATTTCTTTCGCTTTTTCATCGGCTGGTTTGGCTTTAAAATCTTTTTCCGCCTTTTCGATCGTCGCTGTCATTGCGGAAACATCCACCGCTTTTTGCATCGGTGAACCTGCTGAAGATGAATCACTTTTTGTGTTGCCTTGCGGCATCGGCATCTTCTGATTTTCCGAAGAATGGGCAACTACGGTCTGCGTTTCTTCTTTCTTTTGCGTAGTCGTAGTTGTCGTATTATTGTTAGCTTGAGTCGGTGCAGAGTTCCCGCAACCGATTGAAATTAAAGCTATTAGAACCAAAAATATATCTTTTCTCATAATTTAATTAACGCATTTTCTGCAAACGCTACTGACATGCTATTTTTTCTCAATATAATTTCGAGATTGAAGAATGTAGATTTTGCTACCGATCATTCCCCATTCAATATCTTGCTCGGCTTTATTCCCGAAAACTTTGCGAATATTCAATGCCGTTTTTGCAAGTAACCTGGCTTCTTCGTTATTCAAAATTCGTTTCGTTTTCGGATTCGCACATTTATCGGAAGTCTCTTTCAAGTCGCCTTTATCATCAAATCTTAAAGCATTTACGGCATCTGAATAAGTCATGATTACAACCGCATTTGTTTTCGGATTAATCAAAGTTTGCTCTGGAATTCCGCCATTTGCAGTCACGATTGTATTATGTCCGCAAACCGTGCTGATATAAACGGCATTCTTATTTCTATCATCAAAAGGATCTTTGCTAAACATTACGCCGCCCCGATCCATATCGATTCCAATTTGAACTAAAGTTGACATGTAAACCGACTGTTGGTCAACGTAGTTTCTGACGCGAGCTTCGTAAGCTTGAAAATTCCAGAGCGATGCCCACGTAGTTCGCACGGCTTTGATCAAATCCTCTTCATTTTTAACATTCGGAACACTTTTATAAAGTCCTGCACCCGAAAAATTTGGTAAATCCTCTGAATTTGAAGAACTTCTAACGAAAACAGATTTGCTGCCAAGTTGATTTTTCCACTTTTCGATAATTTCAGCTTTCAAACCCTCATCAAAGGTCGCCGCCATGATCTTATTGCGTAATTCTTCGAGTTTGCCTTTCCGGTAACGCGGATTATGTACAAAATTCAGATCATCTTCCTGATTTTCAACAATTTCCTGTAAACCATTGTCAGTCATGAATTTAAGATACCAATAGTATGGTATTCCAAATCCATCAGGAACAACAATTCCGGGTACTTTCGCACTCAACATTTCGCCTAAATTTGCAGCTTTCCCACCGTAGCCCAGACTGTCCTTTTTGCGAAGTTCGCCCAAAGTTGCCAATTTTTTTACGTCAAGATTTGAAGGAGCTTCGCGATCAAGCGGAGTTTTTATCTTCGGATCATTTAATTCCACGGATGTTGTGGGTTTATATGTGTAATTCGTCAAAGTCGCGTCGAAAGTTATCCATCTTTCGTTCAATTCTTTGAAAAGTTTATCGGCGTCTTTGATATAAACATTAGGTATATTCCAGCCTTTCGCCAAAATATTAATGTGCGAAAGCGGAGTTGAAGGTTTTGCGACAATAATTCCGCGAACTTGCGGCAATGTTTCCGGCAATTCCTTCAAAATCAAAATTTCATTGACGCCAATTTCAACCGTATCGTCTAATTTATCAATAATATGAATTCGCCCAACCGCTTTGCCTGTATTCAAGGCTAAATATTCTTGATTTTTATTGATCTCGTCTTGAGTAACTTTTGGAATCGTTAAATTTGCGGAAGCATCTTCTTGACGAATCGAATTAGGCTTGTAATTAACCGTTTGAAAGAAGAATTTATTGATCGTTTCGTGAGCCGTTTTGATATGAATCTCTTTTGCCAAATCACCTTCCCAAAGCTCCCAAGTCCATTTATCGACCGTTTTTTGCCACGCAATTGTGCCAACGATAAATCGTCGATCATCATTGTAATAAGCGGTTTTATAGATGTCTGATCCAAGCGGTGCAAGTCCTGTCGCATATAAAAAGTCTTTGTGAAAACGAAATTTTTGGGAATTTACAAAATAGATTTTGTTCTTATTCCGGCGATCAAGCACAAACATTGTGTGCGGCATCGCATACGGCGTATTTTGGTGATAAACCCTGCCGATTTTGTCGAAATCTTTTTGCGAAGAAATTTTCGGCAAAGAATTCTGGGGCGAATCAGGCTTTTTGTCCATCGCACCTTTCGGCTCGCGTGTTGCCGTCGGCTTACGCCCGCTCACTTGCCCGAAAACAAATGAGCTAGCGATCAAAATTATTGTAAGCAAAAAAAGTAAATTTCTTTTCATAATATTACGATGTTAAAAAACGTCTGCGTAGATTTTTAACTTCTCCTAAGTTTTCCAGATGAATACTTAGATCCCGAATGATTCCATCCGATAAATCATAAATCCAACCGTGAACTCTCAACTCCTGTCCGCGTTTCCAGGCATCTTGAACAATCGTTGTTTCTCCCACATTCAAGACTTGTTCGACGACGTTTAGTTCGCAAAGTTTGTCCAATTTCTTCGCAGGATCTTCAATCGCTGAAAGCACATCCTCATAAAGATTTGCGACGTCTTGAATATGCCGAAGCCAATTATCTATCAAGCCGTGCCGCTTATCTTCCAACGCCGCTTTCACGCCGCCACAACCATAATGCCCACACACAATTATATGTTTGACGCCCAAAACTTCAACCGCAAATTGAAGCACTGATAGACAATTCATATCAGTGTGAATCACCAAATTTGCAATATTTCGATGCACGAAAACTTCTCCGGGTAGCAAACCGACTATATTACTGGCAGAAACCCGGCTATCCGAGCATCCGATCCAAACATATTCGGGCGATTGCTGCTGTGCTAAGTCTTCAAAAAAAGTAGGACGATTTGTCCTAACTTTTTCAGACCACAATTTATTATTTTCAAGAAGATGTCTAAGTGTTTTCACAAAATTATTTTATCACTTGTTCAATCGCATCACACGCGATTTTTGTACCATTTTCCGCTTCGACGATCCGTTTCGCCTCCAAAGCCTTAGCTTTGTAACTCGAATCAAACAATACTTTACGCAATTTCGCAGCAACCTTCTCAGCCGTGTAATTATCCCGATCAATAACTTCCGCCACACCCAAACGCTTGCAGCGAGCCGCATTATCCGGCTGATCGTGCGAATAGGGCATAACAATCATTGGCACGCCCGCTCTTAAAACTTGAGCCGTTGTACCAACTCCGCCCTGATGAACAACCGCAGACGAACGCGAAAAAAGCTCGCCATATGGTGCGTAATCAAAGCCAACCCGCTCATCGTCCAAACCCTTCGGCGGCTCGTTAAAACCCCCGTAAAGCATTACTGCTCTTTTATTTAACAATTTCGCAGAAGCAATACTTTGTTCGTAAAAATCGCGTGCGTCCATTACGGCTGCACTTCCTAAAGTAAAGACGAGTGGCGGTTCGCCGGCATCCAGAAATTTTTCCAAATCTTCCGGCATATTCCCCAAATCCTGCTTGCCATCGTAAAAGCAAAAACCTGTTTGCAAAGTTGCCCTTGCCCAATCAGGTTGCGGTTTTGCCAAAGCTTTTGAAAACATGGCAAGATGCAAAAGTTTCGAGTATTTATCGCCAAACATTGGATTATGGTTTTCGTCCAAACCAAGTTCGCGACGAAATTCTTTGTATGGTTCAAACCAATTCAAAGCAGTTTTTTTCGCAAAATCGAGCACAAATCGATGAAAAAACTTTGGCATGAATCGTAGAGGTTCCAAAAATTCCGCTGATGGATAAACGCTGGGATCATCGGTTGAGAGAAACGAGATTGGTGCGAGCGAGGTTGAAATCCATTTGATTCCGGTCTTTTCAACTACTGATTTTATCGGCAAAACAATTTCGCCGGAGATGATAAGATCAGCATTTTGAGTAGCTTGCAAAATATCTTGATACATTGGACGAAGATTTGGCACCATCAATTCTTTAAAAATTAACTCCGGTCCAGTTTTTGTATCCATCAAACGCCTAGCTAATTCTTTGTCTTCCGGATCTAAGTTTGGTCGGAGTGGTGAAATATCAAAACCGAGTGTTTCGAATTTTTCGCGAAAAGCTTCCATCACGTTGAAAACTATTTCGTGTCCACGTTTTCGTAACTCTAAACCAAGTGCAATTTTGGGGTGAACATCGCCGAGTGAGCCGAAAGTTGATAAAACTATCTTTGCCATATATCGGATTTTAGATTTCGGATTTTGGATTTTGGATTTCTGCCTTATCCTGTATGTCTTCTTGTTCTCTACGCTTTTTTGCCTCGGTTATTTGAAAACGGACGCTGACGAAAAAACACACCGCACCGGCAACAGCAGACACAAAAACGGCATCCGTATTGTTCATCCACAAGAAAAATGCGGCAATTCCAAGAAGGACCGCCGCCAAAATCTTAAAAGTTAATTCTAAATTCATTCTGCCCTTAATTCTTCCTCAATGATCTCTTTTGCTCGCTTTCTAGCTTTAAGTCTTCCCCAAAAGTATCGCAAAAGCAAATAAATAGGTAAAACGATAAAGATTAAAAAAGGTAAAATCGCTATCAGAAATGTAACCAAACCCAAAATAAAATTCAATGCAAAATCGAATCCCGAGCTGAATGCTTCACTTAGCTGATAGAAGAATCCGGATGAATTAGCGGAATAGCTCGTCGGAGTTTGCAGTCGAATCTTGATAGTAGAAAGACTTGATTGATTTTCCAGAAATCGTTTTCTGCCTTCAATTTGCTCAATTTCGCCGCGAACATTAGCAAGTTCGCGTTGAACATTCAAAGCATCTTCCACGGATTTGCCTTGCTTCATGATTTCCAAAAACTGGACTTCAAGAGCCTTTTTCGTTTTCAAACGGGCTTCGATGTCAACGAATTCTTCCGTTACATCCTGCCCTTTTACCGTTTCAACAATTACACGGCTGGCAACTTTACGAATTTCATCCAAACTTTCATTGAATTTCGCCGCCGGAACGCGTACCGTCATCGTCACAACATCCCGCGTCGTAACCTTTGAATTACTGCTGCTTTGCTGTGATTCGACGACAAAACCACCTTTACTTTCAGCAATTGTGGTGATTTTTTGTTGGGATTCCTCAGGCGAAGATGATTCTAAACTCAAATCTGCATTACGAATAATCTTGCGTTCGGCGGGTACGGTTTCGGTTTTCGATTTATCGGCTTGATCAAGAGAAATTTGGGCAGATGCTGGTGATTTTTGTCCTCCACCACCTCCGCCACCTTTATCGGATCTCTCAGCAGGTGCGGCAGTATTTGCCGCATACCCAACATCACTTGGCACCGGATCTGACCCGGATGTTTCCGTTTGTATTCGTTGTGACGTGGCTGATTTTTCGGCACCGCAAGCCACAAAAAATACCAAAAGCAAAAATAACGCAATGACTTTAATTTTCATACTTCCTCCATATTTGAAGTAAGAACGCTCGAGTTTCATATTATTGCAAACTATTTAAACCTTCAAAAATCAGTACAGCGAGCGGTAGCGAGTATGTTTAACCTAATAACTATTGGAATATAGCGTGACTCGCTACCGCTCGCTGTCGTGATTTCTCAACCGGCTTTTTTCGCTATTTCGATAAAGCCTTCTCCGGCAAAAAGTGCTTTTGTTGCGTTCCAAAGTCGTCGAATTGCTCTCAAAACTTTTGAACCAAACCACGCAAAAAACACGAGGAAAATTCCGATTATAATTAAGATCAAAACCGGTGCTATAACTGCCAAAACGGTTCCGCCAATCGCAATGCCGTCTTCTATAAATGACAAAGCCCAATTAGAAACAGGTTCCGGCGAAAGATTTGCAGTCGCTCGCAAAGCTGCTTTTGTTCCGTGAGATGTCAGGGCGAGTCCGCCGCCAACTAATGTAGCAATAGTTGAAACTGTCGGATCAAGTTCGTTGGTTGCCGCATAAGCCATCACTGCACCTGCGGGAATGCGAATAAAGGTGTGAACTACATCCCAAACGCTATCAACATACGGAATTTTATCCGCAAAAAATTCAACGGCAAACAAAAATCCGCCAATCCCAATCACCCACCAATTGTCTAAAACTGTTAATCCTAACGGCAATTTGGTCAAATCAAATTTTTGCAATAGCCCCAAGTACGGTAACGGTTGCGTAAAGATTGATACCAGACGTCCAAGCCGAGCCAAGTGCCAAAGATAATGCTCCAAACCAATCCATAATATTCTCCTTTTGGGGCAGTTAGACGCAGAATTATACAACAGATTTCCCAAAAGACTTCAACACTTTTAAAGCTAATATGGATTTATTACGCGTGATTTCTAAAGTTTGGAAAGTGAGGCTATACGAGAGCTAGATTTTAATTGGATCAATAGATTTTTCTTCAGGCATTCTTACGCCTTGAAAAAAATACAATTGCGATGCCAATGATTCCCATTAATACGCTAAAAACAGCAATTGCTATAGTTACTGTTATCCAAAAACTTCGAGCTGCCTTCAATTCGCTGCACGAACTACTCCAAGTGGCGGCGATTTTTGATTTGCTTTGCCAATCTTCCAGTTTCGTGCGATCGTCGCCAAACACCTTTCCTTTTGCCTCTTCTTCGCTCATTTCTGAAACCTCTTTCGGGATTTTCTTGAAGGCTTCATCGGCTTCTTTCCTTTTTGTTTCTGCCAAATCGCATGGATAATTGTCGAATTTTCGCATTCCATAATTTCCCAATCCCCCAACCAAAAGAACGATTGATAAGAGAATCATTCCCATTCCGACAAATTTGAAACATCCATTTCCTTTTTTCGGTGAGCTTTGGTCATTTGAAATTGGAACGCTGGACACCGGAACGCTCGTAGCAACCTTCGGAAAGAGATTTTCCAGTGTTTGCCAATTTTGTTCGCCCTCATTTATACCAAAGTCGGTAGGCGAAAATTCTCCGTTTTGCAACATTTCTACGATCTTTTTTTCGTCAAAAGGTCCCAATTGCTTTCCGTTTTTATTGATGTAAATTTGCATAAAATTTCTCACTATTATTTGCCGTCCACGATAATGCGGCTATCGAATAACAAACCGCCCAGACAATGCCTAGAATGTTTCTGTAATTGCTGCGAAACACTTTTTCATAATTCTCCTCTTATTTTTTTGAACTATCGAAATTAGAACAGAGTTCCTTTGTTAACCCTGAGTCATCTTTAGATTCTTTTGCTGAAACCGTTTTGATGCGAAGTTCGCCCGCGTGAGAATTTTTGATTCGCCATTTTTCGCCCTCTTTCACAAGGTCGAGATGAACTTTGCCATACGCGGTTCTTACATCCTGGCTGGCACTTTGCGGTTCGGTTGAGGTCAGCATCAAATCAATTGAAGCTGCTTTATCGTCAGCCGCCGAATATTTTTCATCTACCTTGAAACAATACTTGATATTCTTGTTGGTAAAATCAACAATCCCATTTTTGAAGTCAATTTCATCACCGGATTGTTTCAAATTGTTGATAGTCTTATTTTCAACAAGTGCTTGACTGATTTGCTCGTTTGAAATTGCCAAAGTGTTGCTACCCATTTTACAGCCAAGCAAAAGTGCTGTGACTATCATTAAAACTGACGCGATTGTGTGAAAACTTTTCTTCATATTTTTTTTCTTCTTTTTTGCGAAGTTACCCACCTAACTATTACTCGCAAACTCTGTTGCCTGGGTCTCCGGGGTCTAAAGTAATGCACGTCCCTGAACAGCAAGCGGACTGAGTGCATCGCCACGCATTCGGACCAAAAACCGTTGCTTGAACACAGATTCCGGCACCGATTGTCGCGAGAGTGACTTCACAGCTCACAGGCTGATTATTGCCAATGCAAACACTTTGGGCATTTGCTACTGTAGGGGCAATAATTGACAAAATTACGGGCAAGGCAATCATCGAAGCCGTTCCGACTCGTTTAACCATTTCCCGCCGATTTTGATCGTTAAAATATCCGCTATTTTCTTGTCGGTTTTCGAGTAAGTTGTTTTTATTCAATTCGTGAAGTGCTAACAAAACAAACTCTTCGCTGACCAATGTTTGCAAGTTAATGCTCATCAATTTACTGATGTCAGCAACCGAATTTTTACCATTGCAATATTGCCAAACTAAACTTGAAGTTTTGTTCAAACAATAGGCTTGATTCGTCCGCAAATCGTAAACCAGAGTTTCGTTTTCTAAATTTTGCACCGCTAAATTTGTTTCTCTGCTTTTTGGCTTAGTTTTTATCGTCATATTTTTCAAAACAAATGCTATAATCCGCACTTCAAGTTAAAGTTACAGACATGCCCTCGAAAGGTATTTAGCTGCAATGTAGATTTTTTTAGTGAAAAAAGTCCTTAGAAAGTCCTTAGAAAGTTCTTAGAAACGCTATGTCGTTGCCTGTCAATCATTTATACAAATTCGGAAAATTCACTTTAGACACCAATGAAAAAGTTTTAGTGTCTGAAAATAATCGAATTTCGCTCACGCCGAAGGTTTTTGAATTGCTGTTTTTGTTTGTAGAAAATAGCGGAAAGTTGATTACGAAAAGTGAGATTTTGGAAAAGGTTTGGGCAGATAGTTTTGTCGAAGAAAGTAATCTCACTTTTACCATCAATCAACTGCGGAAATTGTTAAACGACAACGCCCGTCAACCGCAATTTATCGAAACCATTGCTAAACGTGGTTATCGTTTTTTGGCGGATGTGGAAAAAGTTTCAGCACCTGAAATTGAAAATGCAGAAGCAATTTCAGCCGATCAAAGCGATACTCCAAGTCAGCGGCAAAAGCCTGCAAGTAACCGAAAACATATTGCCATTTTGCTTGGGTTATTAATTATTTCTTTAGTTTCGTTGAGTGGTTTTATCTATCGCAAAACTCAAAATACCGAGAGTGCAGAGTTCAAAAAGGTCGAATTCCAACGCATCACAACAGACGGAAACGCGGTCATTTCCGCAATTTCGCCGGATGGTAAATATATTGTTTATGCCAAAGCCGCCAAAGGAATGGAAAGTCTGTTTGTTCGTCAAAACGGACAGACGAAGGATATTGAATTGATTTCACCGCAAATTGCTCAATATTGGGGCATAACCGTTTCACCTGATAACACCGAGATTTATTACACAATTTGGGAAACCAATAAATATGACGCAAAACTCTACAAAATTCCGATTTTAGGCGGAACTCCGAAAATGCTGCTCGAAACGATTGATTCGGCGGTTTCCTTTTCGCCTGATGCCAAAAAAATAACTTATTTCAGAGTCAAACCCAGCAAAGGATTTTCCGAACTGCTGACGGCAAATAGCGATGGAAGCGAAATAAAACTCCTTCATACGCTTAGATTTCCCGAAACATTTGAAACATTCTTTAATCGTCCAGCAGGTTCTCCCGCTTGGTCGCCCGATGGAAACGTGATAGCTGCAGCCGGAAATTCGATGATTGCCGGAGCTAAAAGTCAAATTTTAGCCTTCGACGTAAAAACCGGCGAAAGAAAGGATTTAACTAATAAAAATTTCTCATATATCGAACAAATCAACTGGATTCCCAATTCAAATTATTTACTGGCGATTGCTTCGGAAAAATCTCTGTATCAAAAACAGATAATAAAAGTCGATTATCCGAGTGGCGTTTCAGAAAAAATAACCAACGACACCCATGATTATGTTGGGTTAAGTGTGACGAAAGATTCCAAACAAATTCTAACGATAGTTCAGGAACAAATTGCCGAATTGATAGTAGCTAGGGCAGACGAAATTGAAAACGGACGTTCGCTTATTAATGAAACAGGCAAAAACGCACTCCTCGAAGGCTTTGCCTGGACACCCGATGACAAAATAATTTTCAGACTAAATCAAAACAATCAGGACGATATTTATCAAATAGATTCAGAAGGCAAAAATCGGATTAAGCTGACAGATGATTTTGAAAATATTCATCCGACAATTTCCAATGACGGCAGCTCTATCATCTTTACTTCCAATAAATCCGGCGTTTATAAACTTTGGAAAATGGGGCTAAAAGGCGAAAATCCCAGTTTGTTGACCAGACAAAACGAAGATGCCGAAGGTTACGCGAATTGTTCAAAAGTTGATGAATGGTGCATTTATCAGGAGGGTTGGAGCAAGACGCAAATCAACAAAATCTCCTTAAAAACAGGTGAAATTGTGCCGTTAATAACTGAAAATCAAAAGAAAAATCCGACAATTTCAAACGATGGAAAAATGTTTGCTTACTTTGCTTTAGATGAGACAAATAATTGGAATTTACGCATTGGTTCGATGACAGACGGAAAGCTAATCAAACAATTTTCTTTGCCCGAAACCGCAAATATCAAATATATTCGCTGGTCGCCCGATGATAGACAGCTTGCTTACGTTGATAAAAAAGACGAATTTTCTAACATAATTCTGCAACCGATTGATGGCTCTCTCACTAAAAATCTGACTAATTTTACCTCAAAAAACATCTATTTTTTTGACTGGTCTCGCGACGGCAAACAATTTGCCCTAACTCGCGGAACTTTAATCAATAACATTGTTGCTATCAATAATTTAGAATAAAGTAAATCACTACTGATTCCCCAACCGATAAACAAATGTCTGCGGGTTATAAGCTTTCCAATCAAACCAATAATCTTTTAGCACAAAAACTTTTTTGAGTTGTTTTCCGGCAAGTTCGCCGCTGATCGCTTTGCCCGAAAAATCCCAAACGCTTCCTGTTTCTGCGTCAACTAATTCATTTGATTGCGGTTTGCGTAAAAATTCGAGCGTTTTTCCGTCAACATTTCGCTCAAATGCACGAACACTCTTTTTGTCTTCCGCAAGCAGAACTATGATTTCAGTTCCACCTATGTTATCTAAAATTGGACTTTGCTTTTCTAACGATGAGAATGGATAAGCCTTTGCTGTTTCGTTGATCTTTATGCCGATTATCAAAGTTCGCGGCTCGAAAGTTTCTTCAATTTTGGCATTGATGCGAACGGGCATTTTGCCAACTTCATCTTCCCAAGTCGCTTTTTCGTATTTATCGGCAGCTAAGATTTTCTCGTCAGGACGAAGCACGCGACCATTTGGATGTTCGCGTTTCCAAACGCCAAAAGTTACCTCATCGTGAAAAACTTCCGAGAGCTTTTGTCCTTTGAAACTGCCCTGAATAGCTTCGCCGGAAACTTGCTGCCACCAAGAGCCAGTTTGCGAATCACGCATTATGAAATTTTGATTATTGATTCCCGCAAGCTCGAAATTTAGCGTTTTACCATCGACCGTCGATTCCCATACCAGACCGGTATGACAGAGCGTTCAGTAAGTTGCCGTGATCGGTTTTCCGCCAACCACATCTTGCACGACATGATGATAAGCCATTTGCAAAACCGGATAAGCGACCGCTTCATTGTTGATCTCAACCGACATCACCATATCTTCATCTTTAACAAAATTCACTTCGCTAACTGTTGCATAATTTGAGCTTACCAGCGGATTAAACATCCATAGAAAGTGATTTTGCTGAGCAAACCAAGCGGAAAATCCGACAGCAATTAGCGGCAAAAATAGCGGAATATTAGAAAACCAGTGCTTTGAATTTCGCCAAATTATAACTGATAAAAATAGAGCAAGAATCGCTAAAATAATTGTCAAAATCGGCGACCAACTCCGCAAAAAATAAGAAATTGAGATGGATTGATCAGTCTGCGGAGCAAATGGCTGAATCAAATAAACAGGTATCGCCACAATCGCAAATGCTGTGATTGCAGTAATTAGAAGTAAAACCCAATTCCAGAATTTACTCTTCATCAGTTCTCTTCCTTTTTTCACACCAAATTTTTCCAGACGATATTGCAAAGTGCGGAAAGTTAAGCCCAATAATTTCGCTGATTTTGTGATGTTATTATCAGTTCGCTCCATCGCCTGCATGATGAGGCTTCTTTCCAATTCTTCAAAATTTATGCCGTTTGCCGGAAGCTTGACGAGTGCGTTTGCATCTGCTTTTGGTTCGGCAGATTGCATTTCCGGCGGTAAATCATCGAGCTGAATTGTGTCAGTTTCACAAAGTAAAACCGAACGCTCAATTGCTGATTCAAGCTGGCGAATATTGCCGGGATAACTATAATTAAGCATCGCCTTTCTGGCTTCGGGCGATAAACCTGAAATCTTTTGCGATGAATTCTTAGTATGCTTTTTGATGAAAAAATCTAACAAAACCGGGATGTCTGATTGCCGATCCCGTAATGCCGGAAGCTCAATAGAAAGAACATTTAGCCGATAATACAAGTCTTCCCTAAAACGTCCGTCTTGCGTCATTTTCAGCAAATCCCGATTAGTAGCGGTTACAACCCTTACATCAACATTTATCTCACGAGTTCCGCCAACTCGTCTGATCTGTTTCTCCTGCAAAGCCCGCAAGATTTTGGCTTGTAAACTAATATCAAGTTCGCCGATTTCGTCCAAGAAAAGCGTTCCGCCATCAGCAACTTCAAACAAACCTTTTTTCTCGCCGATTGCACCTGTAAAGCTTCCTTTTTCATGTCCAAAAAGCTCCGATTCGAGCAGGTTTTCATTGATCGCGGCACAGTTTACCGCTTGGAAAACTTCATTTGAACGCGGACTATTTGTATGAATCGAACGTGCGATAAGCTCCTTTCCCGTACCGCTTTCGCCGCGAATTAAAACCGTAGAATTCGATTTCGCAACTTTCAAAATCAGCTTTTTAACCTTGTCCATTTCTTCCGAAACGGAAATGATTTCGCCGTCGAGTTTGGAAAGTTTGGTCAAGGCCCTGGAAACAGTATCGAGCAATTTTTCGCGGTCGTAAGGCTTTTGCAAATAAGCAAATGCACCAAGCTCTTTCGATTCAAAAGCCGTATCAACCGTGCCATGTGCCGTTAGCAAAATGACCATGATCGATTTATCAAAAGCGACCAATTCCTTGAGCAAATCAAGCCCGGAAATTCCCGTCATCTGCAAATCCGTCAAAACAAGGTCAAAATGCCGATCATGGACAAATTTCAAAGCCGCCTCACCCGAACTCGCGGTCGTCACATCATAACCTTCGCCGGAGAGAATCATCTCTAAAATCTCACGCTGCTGACGTTCGTCATCTACTACTAAAATTGCTTTTCTACTCATTATTTTTGTGTTTTTTCTTTCTCAAATTCTTCGTTACAATACTTTATGAATTCTTTTGTAACGTCAATCGATTCATCGAAATATAAAACTGCATCAAGTTACTCTATCTTCCGCGATATTAAGAATTGTATAATCCTTCTTCACTGAAAATAGTTGTAGCTTTTCATTTATTTCTGTCTCTACTGGTTCGACTATTATTGACCATCGCTTTTTATCTGCCAAAACACGAATTTCTTTTCTATTCTTTGAAAGCCGCCTCCAATTTTGATAGTTCCAAACTCTTCATTATTAGACGAATTACCTGATTTTTTCAGCTCTTCAATCTTTGTTTTCAATTTAGCAATTCTTGTTTCAACCTCATCGTCAAAATATGCAGATATATGTTATTTCAACCGCCTTAATTAATTTCCGAATTCCACTTTTTTCGTCGTAAAATGAATGACCGTTTACTATGGCGATTTTGGAATTAGCAAAACTTGAAGTAGTAAAAATTATTAGCAAAGCTGTTAATTGCAATATTTTCATAAGTTTATAATATTTTTGCTTCTCAAATTCTTTGTTACAGAATTTAATAAATTCTTTGGTTATGTCAATAGAATTATCAAAATATAAAATCGCATTGGCGATATTATCATCTGATAAATCAAGAATCTTGAAGTATCCTTTTTGTTTTTCAAACTCTTTTAGCTTTTCGTTAATTCTAATTTTTACGGCTCAACTATTTCAATTTTTCTTTTTTCAAATTGAGGTCTAGCTTCATCAGTTATCTTTTTCATTTCATTTTCTAATTTTTGATATTCTGAAAACAAATCTATTAGCTTTTCAAACGAATTCACAAGACTTCGGAGGTATCTGCACCCTTGAATTGCTCAATCTCAGCAATAATTTTCTTTATCTTATTATCTAAAACGAGAATTTGTCATCAATTGGCTTAAACTCTTCGTCAATTATTCTATTTGCAATTACCAGTTCTGAAATACCCGTTTTTTCATCATTAAACCTATCTGAATCTATGAATGCAATCTTAATCTGACCAATAGCTGAGAAACTCAAAATAAGGGCTAAACCCGCTAAACACAATATTTTCATCACTTTTTTTCTGTTTAAACTAATAATATTTGATTATTTAGAGTATATTTCTGATTTTTCGATTTCAAATGTGTTCATTCAAGTTCTAAACTATTGGCTCAATATCGTTCGCTATTATTTTTTCGCAGTTATTTTTGTATTTTTACCCAAATATGAATTTCTCAAATTCTTCCCGTTGCAAGAATTGGATAAACAAAGTCTTACTGGTCACATCAATTGATTCATCAATATGACAACTGACCAATCGGGAATCTCTGCGTGATATTGTCAACTGCTTCCGCCACTTTATCAATCAGAAACTTATCACTAAGATAAGTTTCTGTCAAAATCCCTTTTTTTTGAACCAATGAAACTATAATTTTGCGAATTTATGCCGATTTTGTTCAAGTCTTATTTGCTCAAGCCCGACAACTTTATCTGGATGACGGCTTTGGTTTGAGCATTGCAAATCCAGTTTATGCGTTGGACGCGACCACCATTGACTTATGTGTCAACCTCTTTTGGTGGGCTCATTTCAGACGTGCTTAAGCTGCTGTTAAACTACACATATACTTGATTTACGCGGTAATTTGCCATTCTTTATTCTTATTTCGACGGCAAAATGCACGATGTCAACATCTTGACGAACTCGTTTTTAAACCACTGTCAATCTATTTAGGACTAAGGTTTTATCTTGACTTCGAGAGACTTTAACGGCTTCATCAAGCCTAAGCTTTCTTTGTCACCTGAGCAAAAACTAATTTAGCTTTTGCCCGGCTAAATGCCAGAAAAGTGAACAAAGAAAGTGGTTTGAGATGTGACCAAACCATTAAGTTGACAACTTATAAATCAAAGAAAAGTTATCCTGAACGCTTACGGCGAGTAAAATATTATGACAAAGAACAGGGAAAAACGTATGTTTTTCTGAACACCAATTGTGAATTATCATCCGAAAAAAGGTAGCCATTTACTATACAAATATCGTTGGCTGATTGAGCATTTGCCAAAGATAACTCAACAGAAAAACTAAAGCTAGTAAATACATTACTCTCATGGCTTTGATCCAAAAATTATTCTAGCGAGTTTGTCTAATGATATTTAAGCGGATTTCCCGATAAATTTACTCACTACTGCTCGCTATACTGATTGTGCTTTCAATTTGACTACAAACTTCGTTCCTTCATTTAGATGCGATTCAACCTCAATTGTTCCGCTATGCTCATCAATAATTCTTTTAACAATTGCCAATCCTAAACCTGTTCCGGTTTCTTTGGTCGAAAAATATGGTTCAAAAATCTTTGGTAAATTTTCTTCGGAAATTCCGCTACCGGTATCCGTCACCTCGATTTTAACAAAATCTTCATCAGGCGAAATTACTACGTTTAATGCTCCGCCGCCGGGCATCGCTTGGACTGCATTGATGAAGAGATTGTTGAAAACTGAACGCAATATTTCGGCATCGCCGATTATTTTTTCGGCGTTTTCGTGTTCGATTACGGAAATTTTCACGCCTTGTTCTTCGGCTTGATGTTCTACGATATTTAGCGAATTATCAACCACTTGCCGCAAATTTGTCGGCTGTAAATCGAGTTTTAGCGGACGGGAATAACGCAAGAAATCTGAAATTTGCGTATTGATTCTGGCAACTTCGGTTTTTAGCTGTGCGGTTAGTTTGTCGAAAACTACGGCTTTTTGTTTGTCTTCTGGTACAAACTTAGCACGCAATTGATCTAGCGTTAAATTGATATAATTCAGAGGGTTACGGATTTCATGGGCGATTGCAGAAGCCAATCTGCCGACGACTGCCGATTTTTCAACTTTTTGTAATTTCGCTTCGAGTTCGCCTTTCTTTTCGAGTTCGGCGGTCATTTCATTGAATCTTGCCGCTAATTGTCCCAGTTCATCGCCACGCTCTGCCCCGACTACGCGAACGCTCAAATCGCCTTCCGCAATTTTTTGGGCGGCATTAGAAAGCTGGACAATCGGACGTGTGAATCGCCAAACCAATAAAATCGTAATTAATGTGGAAATAAGTAACACACCAAGCGTATAAATTAGCGGCTGAGCAGCACGCTGGAAAGCAGCACCTTTATTATTTTTGAGAATTACAATTATATACCAGCGACCTTTATCAAAAGTTTCTATGCGAATTGCATGAGCCTGACTTTCGGCAGTTGGGTTACCGTCAGGGAAATTTTTGCCATCTTCGCCTAAGCGATAGGCGTTTACGATTGGAGGTAAATCATCTATTTCATTTAGTTTAACGTTTACAAAATCGCCCCCTTCATTCTTTGTAGGAAGGTATTTTTGGTTGGTGCTATCGTAAACTTCCCACTTCTCATTGATAACAATGATGTCTTTTATTCTTTCTTTAGTCTTTTCATCAAAAAACTTTTGTTCGTCAACTTTGAATAAATCCTCTATGTATTCGTCTTTATACTTGAAGCTATTAAAAACTAAGGCAATGCTCCCAACCAAAGCTTGCTCTTGTGTTTCCCGTAATTGTTCATTTTGCCTTTCAGTTTGCAGATTTAGATAGTATTGCACGCTAAGTGTGGCAATCAAGAGGATTGCGAGAATTATGAGTAAGCGACCGCGAAATGTTTGCAGGAAATTCATTATGTTTATCTTTAGGAGAGTAATGTAAAGATTTTAGTCTAAGTTTTCAACTTTTAAGACCGAAAGTTTATTTTTTCCCCATTTTTCTTGCCGACTGCGTATTTGAGATGTTATTATTTTTTTGTCCTTGAGCTACTTTTTCAGCAAACTAAGTTTTTCAAAAAGTCATCTAGTTTTTCGAGTCCACAGTTTATAAAACTCTCCTAAATAAAATTAAAAGAGGTATTTCTGATGTTTTTCCGCCCTATGAAGTTTTCCGTGAAATCATTGTCCGTCTTAATCTTCGCTTTATGTTTTGCTTTTGTAACACTTGAAACACCAGCCCAAACAAAAAAAGTAATTGTTATTAAAACACCTGCAAAAACTCAATCTTCGACAACAAAAAAGAAGGCTGATGATAAAAAATCGACCGTTTCAAGCAAAGATAAAACAAGCAAACCAACAAAAGCGGAACTTGCCAAGCAAGCCGAAGAAAAAAGGATAGATGAAGCGAGAAAACGTGAGGAAGCTGAGAGACTGTCAGCAAACCGAAAAGCGGAAGAAGCCCGCCGACAAGCCGCATTAGCCGAACAACGCCGACGTGACCAAGCAGTCCGCGAAGCAAGAGAGCGTCAGCAAGGATTTGAACGCGGATTAAAGACGGAAACTCAGGAAAATATCGCCAATGATAATACCGAAGGCGAAGATCTCGAAGTTAGACGTGCGGCGATTAATGCTCTTGGCAGTCATGCCGGAACAGTCGTAGTGATGGAGCCTCAAACCGGAAAAGTTCTTTCAATCGTAAATCAGGAATGGGGAATCAGGCGAAGTTTCAAACCATGTTCGACAATTAAATTAGTTACAGGCGTTGCGGGTTTGAACGAAAAAGTGATTGATTCGGGCGGAAATATTAATACCCGCAGGTTTTCTCTAAATTTGGACGATGCTCTGGCACATTCAAATAACAGCTATTTTCAAGTAGTCGGAGCTAGCGTTGGCAATGAACGAATGATTTCTTATGCGAAGGCATTGGGACTTGGTGAAAAAACCGGTATCAATTCTGAAAACGAATCTGCCGGAAAACTTCCCTACGGAAATAATAATGCACGTATTTACTCACACGGCGATGATTTTGAAGTTACTCCACTTCAACTTAGCGTACTCGTTTCAAGTCTTTCAAATGGCGGACGAATTGTTGTTCCGCAAATCCCAAAAACTCGAGTTGAACAAACCAAGTTTCGCGGCTTCATGCGTCGCGAAATAAATTTGCCGCAAGAAAATCTGCAAAGATTGCTACCCGGTATGATTGGTGCGGTTAATTATGGAACTGCCAAGCGTGCTGCCGATTATTCGCTAAACATTGCCGGAAAAACGGGTTCTTGCATTGGTCAAGGCACGTGGCTCGGACTTTTCGCATCGGTAGCACCGGTCGTTAATCCCAAATTATCAGTAGTTGTAATCACCCGTGGTTCAGGCGAGCGTGGAAAATACGCTTCGGAAATCGCCGGAAAAATTTATAAATCATTAGGAAACCGATTCAATCAAGATGGAAATTTTGTCGCAAAAGTTCCGCTCGAATTAAAACCGCAACAAAAAGTAGATGCCAAGGCGTCGCATAAACTCGACAATGCCGAAGGCGAAGATTCGGATGAAGGCGATGTCCCAAAACCGATTACCGTTACTCGAAAAAGCAGCCCGAAAAAAGGCGGTGACGATACAAATACGCTTTTTGATCCGGTTGTAATTCAGTTTAATCGTGAACCGAAGCGTCCGCGAATTGTTGTTGGAAAACCATAAATAAAGAAAAAGGCGAAAGGTTTGTCATGCGATCGATAAAATAGCATGACCTCAAAAGGTAATTCTCGCTTCTTGATATTAAGGAAGCAGGATTACTTTTTTACCTTTCGCCTTTTTACGTTTCTACTTTTATGTTCACGCTTGACACTTCAGTAAAACTTGCGTGATTATTTAATATTCAACTTCTAAATATGATTTCATGAAAGCTTCTTTCAAGTAAGACGTTTTTTTGTTTGAGAGTTGAGAGAAACTTGCAACCATTTTTTTTACGACGACATCTGATTTCACGCGAAAACGAAAAACTGCTTAGTTTTGTTTTTTGCAAGACGACACAATAGCTGGAGGATATATTTTAATGAAAAACACAATCAAATTCTTAGCATTAGGGTTAATGGTAGTTGCTTTTGGAGCAATTTCCGTTAGCTCAATCTTTGCTCAGGCAACTGCTGAAGAATGTGCAACAATTTACAACGATAAGTTTCTGAAAGACCGTAAAGGTCCGACGATTGAGAAGTACCAATCTGCGATTGCGGCTGGAAAGGAATATCTTTCCAAATGCGGCAGTTTGGAAGGTGACGATAATGCAACGATTAAGGATTATGTAACGAAACAAATTCCAAAACTTGAAGCAATCGTCAAAGACATGAAATTTACGGCAGAAGTAATTGATCCTTTTAACAAGAGTGTACCTGCCAAAGATTGGGCGACTGCATTTAATACCGGCAAACAATTTATTGCGGCAAACCCTGATTCTGTTGATGTAATGCTTGTCCTTGCTTCAATCGGTTTTGATAACGCAACAGCTAATCCGGCGGTTGATACCTACAATTCCGATACGATTGCCATGGCGAAAATGGCTCTGGCAAAAATGGCTGAGAATAAGCCTTCCGGTTCGGGAAACTACGGTGCTTTTGCTTACACCTATAAAACAACAGCTTGCGACGGCAAATTGAATGCTACCGGATGGATGAACTACACTATTGGGAACATCACATATTACCGCTTGAAAAATCAAAAAGAAGCTCTGCCGTATTTGTATAAATCAACTCAAATGGGTTGTGAAACAAAGAATATCGCAAATATTTATCGAATGATCGGAGCTTGGTATATCGATGAATTCAAGAAAATTGACGATGAGCGGACAGCTAAAATCAAAGCCGCTGGCGATCAGGATACTGATGAAACCAAAGCAATGTTTGGTCTGCAAAAAGGCTATATGGAACGCGTTGCCGAAGCATATTCTAGAGCATACAAAGCTGCCATGACAGACAAAGCTGCAACGGCTGAATTCAAAAATTCTTTGTTAAATCGTTCAAAAGAATTCTATGGCTATCGCTTTGACAAAGTAATGACGGGCTACGATGCTTGGTCAGCCGGATTAAATAGTAAAACATTTTCTGATCCAACGACTGCAGTTGTTCCGGTTGTTGATGCTACACCAAGTACTTCGACAACTCCGGCTGGTGCGTCAACAATGACCACTGATACTACAAAAACGCCGGCAACAGCCGATACTCGTCCACGAACTGCAACTACTACTACAGCGAAGCCGACAACGACTACTGCTACCGCAGCCGGAGCAACAACGGCTGCTGCTCCAACAACGAAAAAAGCCCCAGCTAAAAAGCCTGCTAAAAAGAAAAAAGGCACCCGTTAAGCAAAAAAGCTAAGCAGTTTTTTACAAAAACCGAAAGTCGAATGCAATAATAATGCGTTCGACTTTCCTTTTTTATCCAAGCTTCTATAATATTATCGTTCTATGTCAAAAAATTTGGCACATCTTGAGCAGGTTATCGGCTATAAATTTCAGAATTTAGCTCTCCTCGAACGTGCTTTAACGCATCGCTCGTGGGCATATGAAAAAATACCTTACGGCAAAGAAGAAGAAGTTCGTGAACTGCAAAATGAATCGTTCGAATTCGTAGGAGATGCAGTTTTGGGCATGGCAGTTGTTGAATATCTTTTCCACAAAAATCCAAATGCTACCGAGGGCGAATTGACAATGATGAAACATCGGCTTGTAAGTTCCGAATGCTTAGCCGTCAACGCACAAAAATTGGGTTTGGGTACATTTATCAGGGTTGGACGCGGTGAAGAAAAAAGCGGCGGACGAAAGAAAAATGCTCTGCTCGCAAATACGCTGGAAGCAATCATCGCTGCCGTTTTTTTTGACAGCGGATACATTTCGGCACGTGCTTTTGTGCAAAGATTTTTAGCCGAAGATTTTCGCGAAATTACTCCAAATTCTTCGATTGATTACAAAACTTTGCTGCAGGAAAAATTGCAGGCTCAAAAGAGATTGCCTCCCAAATATGTGGTGGTTAAAACCGATGGACCGCCGCATCAACGAACGTTTTTTGTTGATGCTATTTGGGATGACGATAAAGTAAGTGCTGAGGGCTCTTCGATAAAATCTGCTGAAATGACCGCCGCTAATTTAGCTTTGCAGAAACTTAAATTATAATCAAACGTAAATATATTTGAGTTTTTCACTTGATTGAGCAATTCTCAAACTATCATATAACATTAATTTTTCAACGATTTTTCGCAATGAGTAAAAACAAAACTGAGACTACAGAGATACATAAAAAGAAAAAAATTGCTTCGCCAAAAGGAATTTTTAGAGAATATTTCGAATCATTTGCCACCACTTTGATAATGGCGATTTTCGGAATGACGTTTATTTTACAAGCCGTTACCGTTCCAACAGGTTCGATGCAAAATACAATTCTAATCGGCGATTATCTCCTTGTAAATAAATTTATTTTTGCTCCCGGCGGCAAACCAATCCCGTTTTTACCTCAACGTGAAGTCGAGCGTGGCGACATCATCGTTTTCAAATATCCGGGTTTTCGTGACGGCAGAAAAGAAAGAGTTCAGCCTTACAACACAAATTACGTTAAAAGAGTAATAGGAATGCCCGGCGATAAAGTGGAATTTCGCGATAATCAAGTTTTTATCAATGACAATCTATTGCCCGAACATCGCATAATTGGTGATCCACCTATTATTGACGGCGATCCAAATGGTGAAGCTGCACTCAAAACTAAAGACTTTGAACCGCGGCAATCCAATCAAACATATGACGTTTATTATTCTAACGATTCTATGGAAGCCATTAAGGATGGCTCAAAGGTAACCAGAAATGGATATAATTATGGAGTTGAAGGCAAAGTAACAAAGGTTCCTGACGACAGTTATTTTGTGATGGGCGACAGCCGCGACAATAGTGAAGATAGTCGCTTTTGGGGCTTCGTTAACCGTGATTTGGTTGTCGGAAGGGCAATGTTTGTCTATTGGTCTTGCGATAGAAGCAGCGACAGCATGGCGAGTTGCCTGACAAATCCTCGTTTTGACCGAATCGGGAAAATGATAAAGTAGATTGAAACAATTGAGCCCTAGGTTCAAATTGAACCATTGATTGAACACAGTGAATCAATGAAATCAGTGAATCAGTGAATCAATGAATGAATTTTAACCAAGAAGTAGCTCACGCCTTAAAAAAGAATCAACCAATAGTTGCTCTCGAATCAACCGTTATCGCACATGGATTACCATATCCGCAAAATATTGAAACAGCGTTGAGACTTGAAGATATTGTCCGCGAAAATGGTGCGATTCCTGCCACGATTGCGATTTTTGACGGCGAATTTTGCGTTGGATTAAATGAGCAGCAACTTCAAAAACTTGCCACAGACAAATCAATCAGAAAAATCAGCCGACGAGATTTACCAATCGCTATTGCAAAAAAATTGGATTGTGCAACAACCGTTGCGACTACGATGTTTATTGCTCATCGTGCCGGAATCAAAGTTTTTGCAACCGGCGGCATCGGCGGAGTTCATCGCGGAAATCTGCCGGATATTTCAGCGGATTTACCCGAACTTGCTACAACTCCAATGCTGGTAGTTTGTGCGGGAGCGAAAATTGTTTTGGATCTGCCTGCGACAAGAGAGTGGCTTGAAACAAATGGCGTTTGCGTTTTGGGTTACAATGCGATGAAATGCCGGCATTTTATTCAGGAAAAAGTGGTTTGCTTGTTGATGAAAGAGTTGAAACACCGCAAGAAATCGCTAAAATTGTGAGAGCCAGAGATGATCTGAAAATGCAAAATGCAATTCTGCTGACCGTTCCTGTTCCACCAGAATTTGAAATTTCTTTAGAAAAATTGGAATCTAATTTTGCACTCCGCATTAGCAGAAGCTGAAACTCAAAATATTCTTGGTAAAGAAGTTACACCATTTCTACTGGCGAAAATGGCGAGTGAAAGTAAAGGAGAAACGCTGCTCGCGAATATTGCTCTTTTGGAAAATAATGCGAAAATTGCCGCTCAAACCGCAGTTGCATTGATGAACTAATAGCACAACCTATTTCTTAACTTCGCCTTTTGCCGCCATCTTTTCATTCAGTGAATCAAGCCGACTCTGTGCTTCCGCAGCCTCGTTACTTTTTGGAAATTTAGCGACAATTTCCCGCCAAGTTGTTCCATTATAATGAAAAGCCTTGGTCGCGGAATTAAACCAATAATTGATTCCAAGTTTTCGATAGCGATCTAAACTTACATAATTCAGATAAAAACTATTGAGCGGTGCACCATTAGCCGCCATTTCCCTACGATCCAATTGACGATTCGCATCTTTAGAGAGTTTTAATGTTGCTTCTTCCGCAAGATCGCCCAAAAGCAAAAGAATCGCCGGACGAAGCTCGGAATTTGGGAAATTTTCTAGAAAAACAGCAGCACGCTCAATTTGGTCAAATCCATCAGTTGCCTGTATCAAACGGACTAATTTTTCATCATCGCCACGCCTATTTTTGCTGACAACTGCATCAGCTTGCACCCAACCATAATTCTTTGGCGGCACAACTACGCGATAAAAGGTTACTCCTTCAACCTCTTTTGCTACCAGAGATGGCAAGAATTCTGCCCATCCGCATTCTTTGTATTGAATCTGAATAAAAACTTGGCTGAACTCGCAAAACGGCTAGTCTTTCATCTACAACAATTGCAACATTCGGACGACTAGGCATCTGAACGGGATTTAGCTGTTTGGTTTTTGTAATAATTTTACGTTTATTCTGAGCTTGAATCGTGAAGACAAAAGCGAGAAAAACGAGGGAAATCAAGGTTAATGAGCGTTTCATCGACTCCTCCTTTCAATGGAATATTGGGGGTCAATCCTTCTATTGCGGTTGCAGTTGCAGTTGCAGTTGCAGTTGCAGTTGCAGTTGCAGTTGCAGTTGCAGTTGCAGTTGCAGAAGACTATAAAAATGAAATCAAGGGATTTCAACCTAAGGCATGAAATGTTTTACTGCTACTGCCTCTGCCACTGCTTCTGCCTCCGCCGCTACTTCTTTCTGGCTACTGCTTGTTTAATCCTGTCTTGCATTCCGGCGTGATGAAAATGACAAATCGCAATTGCTAAAGCATCTGCGGTATCGTGCGGTTTTGGGATTTCTTTCATCCGCAAAAGCAATTTCACCATTTCTTGAACTTGATGTTTTTCAGCGTTTCCATAGCCAACAACCGTTTGTTTGATTAGCCTTGGTGCATACTCGGCAATTTCTATTCCGGCTTTTTCACCAGCCAAAATCACTACTCCACGAACTTGTCCAAGCTTTAGAGCAACCTTCACATTATTGGCATAAAAAGCTTCTTCGATCGAAAGAGCATCGGGCTGAAATTTCCAAATAACATCAGCTACGCCGTCAAAAATTTTCAATAAACGCTTGGAAAAAGCTTCTTTCGGCGAAGATTTAACGACTCCAAAATCGACTAGACTATACTTCAGTCCGCTACCCTCAACCACGCCCCAACCAAGCGTCTCACTACCGGGATCAATGCCTAAAACTTTCATTTGTTTTATCGCAATTCACCAGGGTTAATCAGTTGCACCTTACCTGCACTTATCAACTCAGCGATCTTTGTTTGTAGTCTGTCATCTAATAGATTTAAACTATGACTGCCAGTCCATCTTGCTGAAGGAACTTTTATGGCTTCAAATCCTTTTTCCAATGCAATTTTTCCTATTATTTGAGTTTTGGGCTCAGGATTTGTTTGCCACTCTTCCGTTAAAACAGCATGTGAAATTCCAATCATTGCCTGTATTACGGTGTCAGTTAGATCTAATACTTTATCTAACGATAAGTATACTCCAATAAATGTTCGTGGCAAATGACCGCCTAATCCGCTAGGGGCACTACTTCCATAATAAATTGTTTCTTCTACACAGCTATGCAAATCACAAGATAAGTATAGAACCGCGAAATCACCCATAATGTGGTATCTTCCGGGGCTATAATACAGGCTACCATTAGTGGAAACAATATCTGCTATAGTTGAATATCTTTGTCTCACATTTCGATATACTGTTCCTTTATATTTTATAACTACACTATGAGTTGGACTCGGCATTAATCTCCGAAGTCTGTTTTCAAAATCTATGAGAGTCATTTATCCTAATCACACTCCACCTTTCTAAGAAAATAAAGAACTTGGAAGACTTTCCCACGAATCAAATACTCAATAGGGGTATTCTGTTCAAAAACTTTGTTCGGCATAAGAAGCCATTTCTTTACATCATTTGAACCGTATGAGCCTTCTAAAACCTTTTTTATTTCGGAGTATATCTCAATAACACGGGTCGGCTTCTTTGCGTCAAATAGTTTTTGGAAATCGGGATGTTTAATAGATTCGCATTCTTTGATAGTATTATCTATCGATTGTAATAGCTCGTCTGAACGTAAATTAAAAAAATCCAACAAGTTATTGGTGTTTCTAGCGAGAATTTTTTCTTGGGATTGCGTAATTAATTGTCGAATGTCATCCGTTGCTTTTATTCTTACTTCTTGTAGAAAATCTAATTCCTCTATTTTTCCTTGCTCACCAAACCACCAAATCGTAGCGGTCAATTTTTTTTCCAATTTTGATAATAATGTCTCAAGTGACGTCTTTTCAGTAAATCCTAATTTTTGATATTGACAAAAGATTTTGAAGAAAACTACCAAGGAAAGTAATCTGTCTATATGTGTAGCCTCAACTGCTTTTTCCTCAAGGGCATTAGTAGATATTTTATTAATGAATTTTTCAAAAGTAGTCCTTTGGATGAAAGTATCAAACTCAGTCTCGGATGAAATATCAAAAGGCTCTGACACATACATAAGGTTCTGTCTTTTTATGGCAGAAAACTCATTGTTTTGCTTTACATTTGGAATACTCTTCTCAAGCAGTTCTAACTTTTTACGCATCATTTGTGTTGCTTGCATTGTTTTTCTCCAATATTGTTTTGACTTTCCTTGCAAAAGGAAAAGGTTTTATTGACTTATTGTCAAAATAACAATTAGGTTCGTCGAGAAAAAAAGTCTCTACCTTTACGTCCGTAACATTGGTCAGGACGAAAACCTTCGTAGAAGGCATTATTTTGCGAAATTCCCTATAAAATACTACTCCAGTTCTTGTTCCGTTTTCGGTTTCTGCTTTGCTAAATCGTTTGCCAAAAGACATCATCGAATCCAAAACTATACATTCAATCGAATCATGATTTTCGTCAAGAAACCCGAATACATCATCAACGTCAATAAGTGTCACGACCTCAAATCCAAGTTCCACGAGTGCAATTTCATAATTTGAAGTGTATTCCGGTTCGTCGTCTATAAACAAAATCATTTCATAAATCCTTTAGGCTCGTTCCTGTATCTTTTAGGAATCAAAACTGTAAATTCAGTGGGTTTTCCTAATTTTGATAATATCAAGTCACCCCCAATATCCTGCATAATTTTACGGGAAATTGGAAGTCCAAGACCTGTGCCAGCATAATGTGCTTCCGCTTCTGGGGTTCTGAAATAGTCTTCAAATATCTTCTCTTTATACTCCTCAAGTATACCAATTCCCCAATCTTGAAATCGAATTGTATAAAAATGCTGATTCTCATCGACCAAAACCTTAATCCCAAAACCGTCTCTATTCCTTTTTTCCGCATACCTAATTGCATTTACGGTTAAATTGTAGAATACTTGGCTTAACTTTACTTTATCAGAGAAAATGACTATTTTCCCCATGTCTTTTATATCATAAAATACTTTATTCGGTGAAAGATTTCGAGCCTTTATTCGAGGTCGATGTTGCTCAAGTATCTTAATTACAATATCCTTCATTACTGCAATTTTTTCAATTTTTAACGGTTGATTTGCTTTGCCTAGAAAATATCTCATTTCTTCAATATTGTGTCTTAAGATTTCGCAATCAAACTCAATATCTTTAAGTTTTGTTTCAATATCTCGCCTTGTCCACTTATGATACATATTTATCAGAACATCCGTGTGTCCTTCAATTCCTGTAATTGGCGATTTTAATTCGTGAAAAACTTTATCTAACAAGTTAATTCTACGCTTTTCAATGGCTTCTATCGTCAACTCAGCGAAACCCTGTAAAATTTGGATATCACTTTCATAAATACAATCTCTAAAACCCTTTCGGTAGCCTGCATCAATTGTTCCAATACACTTGTTGGTCAACGGAGAAATTATAGGAATAAAGACTCTAATTAGCTCTTCGTGTCCAAATTCTTTCCAAATACTTTGATCAAACCTGTCATCATCAGCGATCGGAACTTCAATCTTCTTACTTTTAACAATTGAAGCTTGGATATCGTTGCTATTCAAATCGTGCGAAGCCATTTCTAAAAATCTTTCAATTTTCTCTTTACCGATCCCAACTGCAACCTCTGTATTAATTATGTTTTTAGTCTCGTTTACCAAAGAGAAATTTACGACCTCAAATCCTAAAGTCCTCTGAATTCCTTCCCCGATTATTTCAAGAACTTCCTTCCAATCTTGCTTAAGAGAAATACTTTTTTCAATAGCTCTTAATTCAACAAGCTTGGTTTCTATTGCAAATTTTTCAATTAATAAGGATGCCTGACTAACTAAGGGCAAAAGCGTATCAATGTCTCCTTGTGTAAATCCATTCGCGTCAAAACTTTCAAAATTAAGAACACCAATTGGACGATTGGCAAAGCTAACTTCAGTTTTAATCCGGACGGGTTCATTTTTTATTAGAAGTGGGGTAATCATTTCAGAGTTAATCGGGTAATCGGTGTGCCATGCACCAATATATGTGCTTTGCCAATCAGCAGAAGTGCTGTTAACAATTATCGGTTCTCCGTCCTTTAAAGACTGGCTACAAAAGCCTTCTCCATATTTAATCTTCTTAAGGTACATTTTTGTTGTTGGCATCGCTTCAATTTCCATTAAAGTCCCTGACCTATCATCTAATTTAAGGATGCTAGAGAATAAATCATCTCGACTTAGCATTTTCTTAGCATATTTCAACGTTATTTTTAGAATTTGATTGCGTTTGTCAATACCTTTAACTTTTGCCATTTCTTCTATGGCTTCATTTAAGTCACGATTATACTTTTTGTATATCTCATGTTGATGAACTGGAATTTCAGCAAAGTTTGCGAATAGCTCAATTAACTGCTTTAATTCATCCGAAAAAGCATTCTCTGGCTCAACCGAGAAAAAATTAAGATAGCCCTTCAATTTTTTGTTAATATAAATCGGGTAACAATAAAAAGACTTAATGCCAAATTGCTTGGAAATTTCAGGGTTTGAGACACCACCGCCTTTTTTTTGTAGCGTATTAGTTTCATATGGAAGTCCGTTTAAGGCGATTTCTAAACTAACACCAATTTCTCCACTAGAAACCAGTTCGATTTTCCTTTTTTTTTCTAAGAACTCTTCAAAATCCTTATTTTCACTTGAACAGGCTATTTTTGACACTTTGTTCTCTTGAAAATCAACGAAAGTGAGGACACAGGTATGTAAGTTGGTTAGTAGACGGACTAGCCTTACAAATTCCTTCAGAGTTGCATAAGACCCTTGTTTCGACAAATTTAAATTTATATCTTTAATTTGAGCATTGATTGAAAGCATATCAATATGTGAGGGTGTGTTGTGCATAATAAATGACCGACAAGTAAAATCTTATACTACTCCATCTCGCTTTCGTCAATATCGAAATTCGCATAGAGATTCTGCACATCGTCGTGGTCGTCAAGGGCTTCGTAAAGTTTGAGCATTTTCTTTGCATCATCACCTTCGAGATGCGTGTAGGTTTGCGGAATCCTTGTTACTTCAGCGGATTGCATCTCAACTTTGGCTTTTTGCAACGCTTCGTGAACGGCGTCAAAACTTTCCGGTGAAGTGTAGATTTCATAAACGTCGGCTTCGGATTGCATATCGTCTGCCCCTGCTTCAAGAACGAGTTCAAACAATTCGTCTTCTGATTTTGCTGATTTATCAACAATAATCAAACCTTTCTTATCAAACATCCACGCAACCGAGCCGGCTTCGCCCAAGTTTCCGCCATTTTTAGAGAAAAGATGACGAATTTCAGCAACTGTCCGATTGCGATTATCGGTCATGGTTTCGATCAAAACCGCGACTCCGCCAATTCCATAGCCTTCGTAAGTAATTTCATCGTAATTCACGCCTTCGAGTTCGCCGGTGCCGCGTTTGATCGCACGATCTATCGTATCGTTGGGCATATTCATGCCTTTTGCGTCGTTTACTACTTTGCGAAGCCTAGCATTTTGATCAACATCTCCGCTTCCGCCCGTTCGAGCGGCAACCGTAATTTCTTTGATAAGTTTCGTAAAAATCTTTCCGCGTTTGGCATCTAAGGCACCTTTTTTATGTTTGATCGTGTGCCATTTACTGTGTCCTGACATTTTTAATAACCCTTAAAAGTGAATTTCTTGAATATTGTAAAGAGAAAATATAACACGCCCAAAAAAATATCTGCAACTTGCTTGTGTTTTTCGCAATTTGAGGTAAACTAGCGACAAAGTCAGCACGAAATCTTTTCCGGCTGGTACCTACCATCAACGGTGTTCTGTTTGAGTTTCAAATGGGACAATTCAACAGTTTTCTTAAAGGAAAAAAGGAGTAAATTTATGATGCACTACCCGCGGAGCCGCCAAACGGATATCGTTGTGCAGGATTTGGAAAATGAAGTCCTGATATACGATTTGAGTGTTAATAAAGCCTTTTGTTTGAATGAAACATCGGCTTTGGTATTTCAGCTTTGCAGCGGGCTGAATTCGGTTGCCGAAATCAGCGACCAAATGAGCGTAAAACTGAAAACTTTAATTAGTGAGGATCTTGTTTGTTTAGCTTTGGAAGGACTCAAGAAAGATAATCTGATCGAAAATCCCGAAGATCTGGCTAATCATTTCGCGGGTTTAACAAGACGAGAAGCGGTTAAGAAAGTTGGTTTGGCTTCGCTGGTAGCGTTGCCGATTATCGCTTCGGTAGTTGCACCTAGTGCATCAATGGCACAATCCGTGCTTCGGGGAATAAACAGCAGTTGTTCGGCAAACGGACAATGCCAATCAGGTAATTGTACTACCAGTAGTATGCTCTGTTGTATTCCGGGAGTCAGCCCATTCGCGGACGGGTCTGATATTTGTGCAGCTCCAGGGACCTGTGCATCCTTCAATGTCTTTTGTTGCAGTGGTCCTGTCGTCGATCTGGGAACCGGACCTTGTGGCGGTGCGGGAACATTCTGCTTTTGTGCTTAGTGTCCAGAACTAACGTTGTAAGAAGAACGTGCCGTTCTAAAGTGAAATTTAGTGCAACGTGTTTTAAAACATTTCTACAATTCAGTTTCACACTGATTTTATTGAGTTTTATCGTCCTTGTCGGGAAAAAAAATCCGGCAAGGCGTTTTTATTTACTCCAGAAATTTTCATAGCTTTCAATTTTGATGTTTGACCACTTACGATTGCAATTTGGGATTTGGAAACGCCGAATTCCCTTGCTAGAAGCTTGATAAGCTCCAAATTTGCAGCACCGCCAACGGGCGGAGCGTTCAATTTTACTTTCAACGCACCATTATATTCGCCAACAATTTCACTTTGCGAACTGCGTGGAATTACTCGCACGGAAAAAATTAGAGCATCATCTTTTTCGGTAAAATTAATCAAAACACAAAGGCTCGCAAAATAAAGGTTTGCAAAAATTGAAGCAATATCAAAAGAATCATCGCCGAAATGTCAATCATTCCGATTGGCGGAATAAGTTTTTGAAAAGGAATCATAACCGGATCAGTTATACGGCGGACGAAACCGAAAAATGTCTGTTTTGTATATACAAACCACGAGGAAATTATCCGTAAAAAGATAAACAGAATGTAGATGCTCAAAAGGGTGTAAAGCACTAATCCGATGATTGCCTTAACATTTCCATCCACCGAGAATTTAACTAACCCGTCAATTATAAAGAATGTATCCCCAATAATTCGTAGTCCGAAAAAAGCCAAAAATGCAGCAACTAAAAACGTGAGAATCGGTGCCCATTTCTTGTCGATTCGCCACATAAAAAGAAAAGTCGCAAATGGCGTAACGAATCTGTCAGTTGCCCTTCGCAGCCGATACGCGAATTTGCCGATAAGTCCAAAAGGATTCGGATCAGTAAAACTAAAAAGCATACGCAAACCCAAAGCGACAGCAAATATCATTACTGCCGAAAAGACAATTAAACTGACAAATGGATAAACTGACAGTGACAACATAATTTTCCTTTTTACCTCAAAACTTTTTTCGTTCTCCAAAAATCGCTGTTCCAACTCGAATGTGCGTTGCACCTTCCTCGATCGCCACCGAAAAATCGTGGCTCATTCCCATCGAAAGTTTACCGTTTGGTAAAACTTTATCACGAATTTCTCGCAGCTTTCTAAAATATGGACGAACGTCTTCAGCGTTTTCAAAATACGGCGGAATCTGCATCAAACCTATTATTCTTAAACACTTGCAATGATTCAAAAATTCCAAGAGCTTAGGTAGATCTTCCTCTTTGATGCCGTTTTTGGTTTCTTCGCCCGCTAAATCTACTTGGACAAAAATTCCTAAATCTGCTCGATTCTCTTCAATAGAAATACGTTCCAAACGGTCTGCAAGTTCGATTGAATCAACCGTGTGAATCACGTCAAAAAGTTTAACGGCTTTTCGAACCTTGTTTGATTGCAGATGCCCAATCAGATGCCATTCGATATTTTCACGCCCAATTTCAGAAATTTTTCCTTCCGCTTCCTGAATCTTGTTTTCGCCAAACACTTTTGCACCAATCGCAATCGCTTCTCTTAAAATACTGACAGGATGGGTTTTACTAACTGCGATCAGGGTTATTTCCTCAGCATTTCGATTCGCATTTTCTGCGGCGAGTTTGATCTGATTTTCGACATCTGCAAGTCGTTGTGCCAAAGTTTTGCTCATTATTTAATCATAACAAACTACGCTTTGAACTTTGAATCGACAAACGTTATATTAATCCTATTGCGGACGTGGCGGAACTGGTAGACGCGTAGGTCTCAGAAGCCTATGGGAGCAATCTCGTGGAAGTTCGATTCTTCTCGTCCGCATTAAAAACTAAGGAAGAGGGATGAAAATCTTTTGTCCTCAGAAGGATTTGTAATTTAATTCCACATAAGGATGCTTTTTCGATTTATACTGCATCTTATTAGATATGAAATTCTCTCAAATACGCACTGCACTTTTAACTTGTATTTTCGGCATTGTCAGCGTTTCATTCTTTAAATTTGCGTATGAGAAATGGAAAGAACCTCATATTGAATTGCCACAAGTAACCTCGGAATCGCCAATTATCGTTTATATTTGTGAAGAGCCAAATATTCCTCAAATTTATCCTCACGGAGCAATTCCAAAGTGCAATTACAATACTGGTGGCGGTGTTTCAGAAAGCAGAGTAAAAGATGAATCTCAATCATCCACATTAGTCCGCAAACTTTTTACGGCACTTCCCGAAAAATATTTTCATGTTGAAAGTATTAGTCGAGATAAGAGTAAATACCTTAATAGATTTTTAGAAGTTGAAGATGATGAAAACGGATACATGGAAGGTAAAGGGGATGCTGCACAAAACCGCTTCAAAATGTCTTTGTTCAAACAGCCAAATGGAAGAACAATCATTGGCTTTTATGTCTGGGGAGAGGAAGTAGAAAAATCATATTTTTTAGAGTATAAGAACAAAAAGTGGCGTGAAATTGGTAACGAAGTAGTTCCACAATACGAGAAAAGCAATATTTATGAATTCTCTCTTTCTGAGAAAAAGGCGAAAGTCTACGCTTTGGAAAAAGTAAATGGTGAGTATGAATACCGCGAACTTTATGATTTAGTTTGGAAAAACGACAAATTTGTTATTGAAGCTAAAACTAACTCCAGTAATTGATAATCTTTTCCGCGTCCGTTCGCGTATTTTGCAGGCAAAAGCTACAATTCCCGCAATGACAAACGAATTTATCGAAGCTATCAAACATCATCAAGCAGCCTTTGATCTGAATTTATCGGACGAAAAAATCGTCGCTCTCAACGAATATTACGAAATAATTCAAGAGCACAACGAAATTTTGCACCTCGTTGCACCGTGTTCGGCGGAAGAATTCGCAACTCGTCATATTCTCGAAAGTTTGACTATGCTTGAGTATTTGCCCCCAAAAGCAAGATTTGCCGATATCGGGGCGGGTGCCGGTTTGCCTTCCATTCCATGTCTTATTGTTCGAGAAGATCTGAAAGGGCTTTTGATTGATTCAAAGGCGAAGAAAACTGAGTTTTTGCGGAAAGTTTTGACGAAATGTGAACTGGAAAAACACGTAAAGATTGAAAATAAGCAATTTGAAGAGGTCAGAAATTTTGATCTTTCTTTTGTTACATGCCGTGCATTAGATAAATTTACGCAGAAACTACCGAGCATCATCAAATGGTCGGGCAGTTGCTCTCTGCTACTTTTTGGAGGGAATGCTTTGCGTGATGAACTTAAAAAGAATCAGCTGAACTTTAGGAAAACACTGATGCCGCTTTCGGAACAGCGATTTTTATTCTTCTCAGAAAACACTCGAATCTATTCATAAATTGACCGGAAGTTTCCTGCCATTAATCTTGAAAACTTGCCTTTTTTGAAGTTCAAACGTAATATTATGGATTGCACTTATTTACGGTGCGATACAAGGAGATACAATGAAACCAGAAATACATCCGAATTATACCGAAATAACAGTTTCCTGTGCTTGCGGAAATAAATTTCAAACCAAATCGACAGGCAAGAATCTTGACATAGAAATTTGCTCTGAGTGCCATCCGTTTTTTACCGGTAAGCAAAAACTTATTGATACCGCAGGTCGGGTTGACCGCTTCAATAAACGCTACGCTCGTAGTAAATAATGCAATTATTTACCACCAATTATTAGCTTCTAAAAATCTAACGCCGAAAGTTCTTCGGGCGAACTAATCTTAGTGTAAAATAATCTAAGACTGTTTAGCTGAAAAACTTTCGGCGTTATTCTTTTTTATTTATCAGGTGCAATTATGAAAAGATTTTTATCATTATTTTTAGCGATTGAAAGGGATTTGATTGTTGGCGGACAAGCTGTGATTGAGGGCGTAATGATGCGAACTCCTTCGGCTTATGCAATCGCTGTTCGGAAATCAGATGGAACAATTGTTCACACATCAGACACCCTTCCAAAATGGAGTGATACCCATAAATGGTTGAATTTGCCTATTTTACGCGGAGGAGCAACCCTTATTCAATCGATGGCTTTGGGCGTGAAAGCATTGAATTTTTCGGCAAATATTTACGAGGAAGATTTGAAGGCTCAAGAAGAATTAGCCAAAGAAAAAGCAAATGTAACCGAAAAAGCATTGGTTGATGGAACTTTTGACGAGAATTTCACGAAAGCTCCGACCAAAGTTACGATGCCGGAAAAGAAAAAGGCTCAACCAAAACAAGCAGCCGGAGCAATTGGTTCAATAATTTTCGCACTTGGCTTTAACATCCTACTTTTCATAGTTGCACCGTTGGTTTTGACCAATCTTTTGTTTATGTGGCTCGGTTGGGCAGCCTCGCCAAGCATCGTTGCGGACGCGGGTTGGTGGCAAACCATCAAGGCTTACATTTGGGAGATTAAACCGAATTCATGGGTTGCATTCAACTTAATTGACGGCGTAGTTCGCATGATCTTCTTTGTCATAATGATTTTTTCGATGTCGTTTTTGAAAGATATCAGACGTGTTTTTCAATATCATGGAGCCGAACACAAAACGGTTTTTAATTGGGAGAAAGGTTTAGATTTGTCTGTGGAAAATGCTCGCCCGCAGACTCGTCTGCACCCACGATGTGGAACGTCATTTTTAATGGTAGTGATGCTAGTGGCAATCGTTTTGTTTTCGGTGATTAAATTTGACGCGATGTGGATGAATTTGGTGGTCAGAATTGCTCTAATGCCTTTGGTTGCAGGACTTTCGTATGAAGTAATTCGCTACGCTGCAAAAAAGGAATCGTCTGCAATCTTCAAACTAATGACGATGCCGGGACTTTGGTTGCAAAATATTACGACGCAAGAACCTGACGATGATCAATTGGAAGTCGCAATCGTTTCGCTTAAAGAATCTCTGAAACTTGAGCCGATGGAAGATGGTCAATTGCCGGTAATCGGTTAGCGATTTACTTTAATTTCTCGCGAATCACCCAATAAAATAAGGTAATAGCTAGCTGCCGACAGCGGACTCAATATTAAAAAATGTTTGAAAAATTAGAACAAATAGAAAAGAATTACGAAGAGATAACCGAACAAATTTCGTCGCCTGAAATTATGTCGGATATGAAAAACTACGCTAAAGTGATGAAGCAGCATCGAACTTTAGGCGAAATCGTCAATATTTACCGCGATGTAAAGAAGATGCAAGGAGAACTTGCAGAAGCTAAAGAACTCGCTGAAATGGCTGACGATGATGAAATGAAGGAGATGGCTTGGGCGGAAGTTGCCGAAATTGAATCGAAATTGCCACCCGCTGAAGAAGCTCTAAAAGTTTTGCTTTTGCCGAAAGATCCGAACGACGAGAAAAACGTGATTCTCGAAATTCGTGCGGGAACAGGCGGCGACGAAGCAACATTATTTGCCGCAGAAATCTTGAGAATGTATGCCCGCTATGCCGAGCGACAAGGCTGGAAAATGGAGATTCTCGAGATTGCCGATACCGGAGTTGGCGGAATAAAAGACGCGACTGCCGTTATTGAAGGTGATAGCGTTTATTCAAAAATGCGTTATGAATCGGGCGTTCACCGCGTTCAAAGAGTTCCGGCGACTGAAACGCAAGGTCGAGTTCATACGTCCGCAATCACGGTGGCAGTTTTGCCCGAAGCCGAAGAAGTTGACGTCCAAATTAATCAAAACGATTTGAAAATTGACACATTTTGCTCGAGCGGTCCCGGTGGGCAATCAGTAAATACGACGAAATCGGCAGTTCGTTTAACGCATTTGCCGAGCGGCTTGGTTGTTTCAATGCAGGATGAAAAATCCCAAATTAAAAATCGTGAAAAAGCGATGCGTGTTTTGCGGGCAAGACTGCAGGAAATTGAAGAACGAAAAGTTCACGATGCACAAGCTTCTGATAGAAAATCGCAGGTCGGCAGCGGTGATCGAAGTGAGAAGATTCGGACATATAACTTTAAGGAAAATCGCGTTTCCGATCATCGAATCGGATTAACAATCTATCAACTTGAACTTTTTATGCAGGGTTATATTGACGAAGTGATAGACAGCGTAGTCACCCATTTTCAAGCTGAAAAATTGAAAGCAGAAACGACAACGGCGTAATTTTGAAAAACTAAATGGAAGTTACTCGGCTTTATCTAATCAGACACGGACAATCTGCGGGAAATGCCGAAGGGCGTTTTGGCGGACATTCGGCGACTCCGCTTTCGCCGCTCGGTCTGCAACAAGCCGAATTAACTGCCCAACTTCTTGCCAAAGAAAAAATTAGTGCGATTTATTCTAGCGATTTACTGAGGGCGATGCAAACCGCCGAACCATTGGCAAACCTTTTGAATGTAGAAATCAAACGCCAGCGAGAATTTTCGTGAACGTCACGTTGGAGTTTTGGAAGGTTTAACCTTCGACGAAGCAAGAAAACAGCATCCAAAAGATTATTATGCTTTGATCAACAGAGAAATTGCTCACGTTATAACCAAAGGCGAAAGCTATCGCCAACTTCTGCGCTCGAACCAATCAAGCTCTGCAAAAAATTCATCGAAACCATCGCGGGCAAAAAGTTGCCATCTTTGCCCACACAGGCACAATTTGCTATATGACACTGCAAATTATGGGAGCTATTCACCGCAAAACTTACACATACCCCATGGCTCGTAACCTCAAATTGCGGCATCAACCGCTTCGAATTCCGCAGCCGCAACAACGTCAGAATTCTTTCAATCAACGACACCCGCCATCTAGCCCAAATCACGGGAAATGATTCTTTTGGGGCAAAATAAAAAGGCTAGAGCCGAAGCCCCAGCCAGTCCTAAATTCTAAACCTTATTAGCTTAGAATGAATATCTAAACAACATTTGAATAATCCGTTCCTGACCTTGAATACTAATAAAGTTTGACCAGTTTGAAGGCGGAGCTAAATTATTTCTCTTTGGATCCAGCCCTATACCAAAACCTGAACGACTACCGTCTAGGTCACCCAAAGCCTGATAATTTGCGACATTGAAAGCCTCAACTCTAAATTGGAGCTTATGACCTTCACTCCACGGCATCTCAAATGATTTACCTAAACCAACGTCGGCGACCCAATATCCGGGAAGACGAATAGAATTTCGTTGTCCTGTTTCACCTGGTAATGCGTTACGGAAGCTTTGATAACCAGCAGTTGGATTGCAGCCATAAAGTTTTGGAGCAGCCGTTCCGCCCCGATCCGGACATGTTTCAATGTTCGCAATCTGCGTTCCCGAACTTTGATTATTCCAGTTGGTCGCCCATCTTGAATCATCAAATGGAGCACTGGTTGGTAATCCGGTATTGTATCGAACAATCGTGGAAAATTGCCAACCGCCAACAACCGCATTGAGCCATTTGCTAGCGGTATTTCCAATCGCTTGTCCTTTACCAAAAGGAAGTTGCCAAACTGCACTGGCATTTATGATATGTCTGGTATCAAAATCAGACGGAGCATAATTATCTTCCTGGCGGAATGGATTCAAAATAAATCCTGCACCTGAGGTAACAGCATCACGAAGCAATCCCGATCCGTCATCCATTGATTTAGACAACGTGTAGTTAAAATCTAGTGTCAATTTATTAGCAAGTCTTTGTCTGACTGAAAGCGTAAAAGCATTGTAATCAGACTTTCCGATCGTACTCCACGCTCCATATGTTCCATATTGCGGCTGATAGAAAATATGTTGTCCCGGAAATCTTGTTGATAACCTCGATAAATCAAGTTGAGCACTCGTCCAGTCGTTTCCATAGTTAGTTCCACATCCATCTGCACCTGTCGTTACCAATGAATAAACTGCTTGGGTCTGGTTCGCACCCGGACAACCTAAATCATCAGCAAGAGTAGCTGGGAAAACATTTGCAAAATAAGGAATTTGCTGAATGCTTGCAAGCGATGCTCCTTGCGAACGCAATACTTCTAACTGTGATGCCGCCGTGTACCAATCAGTACCAGAAACAGGATCCTTAAAGTTTGAAGGAGCTGCCATGTCACGAGCTGCCAGGAGCTGTCTGGCTTTACGTCCAAGATAAGAAGCTTGAACAATTAAACCTTTCGGCAACAAACGCTCATAAGTTAAACTCCAACTGTAATGCGTCGGAGCAACTAAATCCGAGTCCAAACCGCCTTGAATGGCTGTTGGAAAGTTTCTGGATGGAGCTTGCCTTGGGAAAGTTAGATTTCCTGAAGGCAATGTCAAGTTAGGCAATGTTCTTACAGCTTGATTAAAACCCGTAAAAAGCGGTCCCTGATTATTCCCCAAATTGTAAAAGTTAGCATTGATTTGCGTACTTGAAGAAAACCCGAGAGTATTATTCAAGTCAAAACGTACTGCTAATGCCTGACCATAATAATCATTGGTCATCGAAAATCCGCCACGAATTACAGATTCACTATTAGTCCCAAACAATTCACCTAAAAATCCATCTTTAAAGTTTGGTGACCAAGCCATTGCAATTCTTGGTTGGAAATTATTCTTATCCCAGTTATAAAGCGGCGTTTTGCCATTTGCCGGACCAGAAAGATCTAAAACTACCAAATCATTGAATGGTGTTCCGTTAGCAGCACCAGCTGCTCTCTTTTCAAAAAGCTCGCCCAATGAAACTGTTGGTTTAACTTCAAAACCATTGGCTTCATAAACCGGTTTGCTAATACCGTATCTTAAACCAGCGGTTAAAGTTAAATTTGATTTGATTTTCCAAATATCTTGGAAATAGAAATCATATTCTTCAGTTTTCATTGTGCGGTCGCTAGGTGAACCCGCAGGCAATAAAGAACCGTCTTTGTTAAACGTGAAATTGGCTGAATACTGCGTAAATCTTCCGAGAACTGCTGTTACGGCATTTTCTACGTTACTAGCCGAAGAACTCGAAATTCCATAACCAAAATTCGTCTGTAAATACGTTCCCAAAGGAGTAGTAATTGCTCCTTGTGGGTAGAACGATGGGTTTGTAAAGGCTGTGTCAAAAGCATTTGCAAAAGTTGCCCGTTTATTTGAAATCAAACGGATGTTTGTTCCAAATTGGAACGTATGCGTTCCTGAAACGAAAGACAGATCATCCGTAATATTGTGAACAGGTGTAACCCTCGTAATATCTCTGGCTGCCAGATTTGGCTGGAATACAAATCTAAAGAAAACATTATTAGTATTAGAATCGCCAAGCGATGTAAATGAATCTCTAGTTAGTCCATACCGGAAATTATTTACCAGACTATTTGAAATCGTCCAAGTATGTCCGGCTACAAAACCTGTAGGATGCGACCAAAGACCCGGTGCAGGAGTATCAGGAAACTGCGAAGCCGTTGATGACAAATCGTAAATATAATTTCCTCGGACAAAAGCTTGCATATTCGAATTGATATTAAAATCCAACTTCAAAATATGCGAATTGTCTTTACGTGTAACAGGAGCATTAAATCTATATCCTGCAGTATTTAGTCTGTCAGTTGTGGTACTATCACCGACAGTAAAGTCATTTGCAACATATTTAGCCGAAGCAGCCGAAAGTGCCGAAAGAGCTGCCGGATTCAAAACGCCACTAGCTCCTAAATTTGGGAGAGCTGGAAAAACAGATGCGAATTGACTTGCATTTACAGAAACAATATTTCCCGCCGTGTTTCTAAATCGAACAATCCCCTGACCCAATGTTGGCAGCGGAACGACTCTAACCTGAGTGCTGGATTGTGCATCAACTTGCCTCTCATAGCTATAAAAGAAAAATGCCCGATCCTTAATGATTGGTCCGCCGATACCGCCGCCAAATTTATCTCTTTTGAATTCGGGACGGTCAATTCCGGAACGGTTGTTGAAGAAATCATTTGCTTTCCATGCAGTTCTACGCCCTACCCAAAAACCTGCACCGTGAAAACTATTCGTACCGCTACGGGTAATCAGGGAAATTTGAGCCCCAGATGAGCGTCCTTGTGAAGAGTTCGCCGTAGTAGTTGTGACACGAAATTCTTCGATGGCTTCTGAATTGAGACGCAATACCGGGGTTGCAATGTCGTTTGTTGACTCATTAATGTCCACTCCATCAAGAGTAATGTTAGATTGGTCACTACGACCTCCATCAACATAACCTTCCTTTGTAACTCCTGGTTGCAAGGAAACAGGCTGCATATACTACTTCTAAATCGGTAGGAAGTTCAGTAATTTGCTGAGAATTAATGCGTATTACCAGTTCTAGCCGTCTTGCGTATTAATCGTAGCGTCAAGAACTGCTGGTAACATTAACAACGGCTCGATAACTCACCAGGCTCTAATTCAAAATTCATGTCCAACTTGGTTGGGGTATCCACTGAAGGCCTGTGACTTCTGCTCTAAGATGTTTTGAAGCTCGCTTGCTCCAATTTCGATTTTATAAGCACCGGGTGCGAAACTTGGGAAACGGTATTTGCCATCACTATAGTAACAGATGAGCATTAAATCCTTTAGCCGGATTGCTTAGTCTTAATCGTTGCTCCCGAAACAGTAGTCCATTGTTGATCGGTTACAAGTCCATTAATTGAAGATGTTCCGCTTTGAGCAAAAACACTCAAACAAAGGAGTAAAGATAGGGATAATCCAACAAAAACTTTATTTAGCGTTTTGTTGAAATTTTTCTTAAAATTCATAGTTCCTCCTAAAATTTTTAACTGAAATTTATAGCGATTTTTCAAGTTTGTATAAAATTTCTGCATATTTGTATAAAAACGAAAAGGTTATACTTTTAAGGCATTTGTTGTTCCAAAAGATTAACGCGGAGACGTGGTTTTGTAAACTATTGTAAATAATAGATTAAGCAACCATGTTTGAGATTCCGAATCTCAATTTCAATCCATTTTTTTGTATTTTAGTTTATATTTTTTCGGATTTGAAAATCCCATGTTTTCAGGCGTGAAACGATGGTTTTTGCCACGCTTGCTCCCATTCCGATCGCGGTACTGATCGTTGGGGATAATGGGCTGGCGACATCGCCGATTGCGTAAATATTTTCGACGCTTGTTTGGCAATTTGAATCAACTTGGAAATATCCTGCGGAATCGAGATCGATTTGACCTGCTAATAGCTTCGTGTTTGGTTCAACTCCCAAGGCGGAGCAATAGAAAATCAGTGTGCGATAGTGGTTTTTTTGCCTGTTGCGACATTTTGAATTTCGAGAGATTCGAGAATTTATTGCCATCGATCTTGGTGACCGATGGTTTCATTTAATATCCTGATCCGCTGATGTGCTTTCACTTTTTCGACAAACTCTTTTCTCGAACGAAAATCTTTCCGTCGATGGATGAGCGTTATTTTATCGGCGTATTCGGATAAAATCAGGGCGTTTTCAAAGGCTGCGTCGCCTCCTCCGATAATGCAAACTTTTTTGCCTTTTACTTTTTCTGCATCCCGCTTTCCCGAAATTATAATTCCTTTATCCTTAAATTCTTCTTCGCCTTCAATATTTAATTTTCTGCGTTTGATTCCGGTTGCAATGACTAGGGATTTTGCCTCAAAAATCTGACCGCTCACCAGCCTGATTCGTTTATTTACAGCATCGATTTCGCTTACTTCACAGTTAGTTTTGATGTCTAGTTTAAGTGGTTCGATTTGTTTGAGAAACGCTTTTTGCAATTCGCGTCCGTTTTCAGCTTCGATTCCGAGGTGATTTTTGATCGCATTGTAAGTCCATAAAAGCTGTCCGCCGAGTTCGGCTGAAGATTCCAACAAAATACTGTTCAACCCAAGCTCTTTGCACCAAAGTGCCGCCGAAATACCCGCCACGCCGCCGCCTATAATGATTACATCGTATTGATTTGAAGTCATATTTTCCATTGAACTTAGTGTATTTGGACTGATTTTTGCATTATACCCACTTTAGATTTGGGATGGTAATTCGTTTACTGCCCCCTAAAATCTTTGTTTGGTTAGTTTTACCCCTCGGAAACGTTTTTTACTTAAAATAAATAATACCATTTTTTGTCAATCGACAAATTCCGTTTTTTGTCACTTTGCGTAATTTCGATAGTTACCTGCAATCGGACAAAGACCCCCAATTGTTGATTTTACTGAAGTTTTCAACGTTTATGAGATTCTTTGACACAACCTTTTTTATGGCATTTAGATTGCAATAAGAGAATGTGGTTTTAGCATTAACCACTAAAGTAAAGATTCTTTCACAACATAAAAAACTTCTTTTACAATACCGCCAAAATTTATGAAATTAGAACTTGATATCAATTCTTTGCAGAATACACCGGTTTCTGCCGACATACACACTTCTGACGCAGGGTCTTCAGAGGAAGTAAAAAAATCGCTCCGTTCGGGTATTAAATTAGCAAAAGAAGGCAGCCGAGCCGAAGCGAGACAAATGCTTTTGAGCGTTACCAAAGCTGAGCCAAGCAATGAAACGGCTTGGTTGTGGCTTGCTTCAATCAGCGAATATCCGGAAGAATTACTTATTTTCTTGCAAAATGTTTTGAAAATTAACCCTGATAATGAAAGGGCTAATGAATGGGCAAAACAGACTAAATCTTTGCTCTCGAAAACATTTGTCCAACGCGGAATTACTGCTTCACAGGATAACCAGAAAGAATTTGCCAAGCAATGCTTCCTGCAAGGAATTGTTCACGATGATGAAAATGAAATGGCTTGGTTGTGGCTGGCTTCATCGTCCGATTCACAAGAAGAAAAAGTTTCACATCTACAAAGAGTACTTTACATCAATCCTACTAACGAAACTGCACTCAACTCACTCAATTCGGTCAAACAGCAAGTTTCACAATCTGTTTTGAAGAAAGCCAGTTCGGCAGCAATTTCCGGCGATCATGAAACTGCCCGACAAATGCTTGAAAGTATCATGAAAAACACGCCAAACCTCGAAGAAGCGTGGATCTTAAAAGCATTTTTGGCGAATGATTTTTATGAGAAGATCAGCTGTTATGAAAAAACTTTAGAAATTAATCCTGAAAACGAAGCTGCTCAAGCTGGTTTGGCATCTCTGAAATCGATAACTCCGCGTTCAAAATCACAGAATCACTCAAATTCAAATCCATCAATTCAAATTCCGGTTGTTGCCGAGGTAGCAGCGGAAGAGCCGATAGCTGAAGTTGCTGTTGCGGAAGAAGAAGTTGTTGCTGAGCAAATTAGCTACGAAGAGCCGCAACAAGAAGCTGTTGAAGCTGAAGTTGAACTTCAAGAAGTTTCAGCAGAAGAAATTGAAGCTGAACATCAGGCGATGCAAGAAAGTTTTGCTTATTTTGGAGAAGAATCTGCAGAAGAATTTGTAGAAGATTTTACCGAAGAAGTTGCAGACAATGAAAGCATTGATCTTCAAACTCAAGATGAGGTTGCCGAAGAATTTGCTTTGCAAGCGGAAGCTTATGCCGAAGAAGTTCAAGAAACTGAAAATTATTCTTTTACAGAAGATGCTGCGGAAGAATTTACAGAAGAAGTTGAAGACGAAACAGTGGTAGAAGTCGCAACTGAAGAAACAGCAGTAGAAAAAGTGGAAGCTGCTTTTGAAGCTGAAACTGAGGAAGTTTACGCTGAAAGCTCTGATTACCCAACTCAAGAACTTGACGAAGAAGTTGCGTTAAGAGCAAAAGAAGCATTCGAACCTGTTGCCGAAGAAGTAGTCGAAGTCGAAGAAAATGCTTATCAGCAATCTGCTTGGGAATCTGAAGCGACCGAAGATGTTGAAGCTCCATTAGCTGAAACTGAAGAAGAAGTTTCAAATCAACAAGAATATACGGAAGAAGAACACGCTGCTAATTATCAATTATCAAGAATTGAATTTGCTCCTTCCGAAGAAAATGCTGAAGTTGCGGAACAATCATTTGAATATGCTTCGGAAGCAGAAGTTGAAAGTGAAGTTTTGCAAGAATCTGTTCAAGATTATCAAGAAGCTTATAGCGAAATTCCAGTTCCGACTGAAAGTTTCGAACCTGCTTATCAAGCAAGCGTTGCAGATCAAATCACTGAAGAAGTTTATGTTGCACCGCAGCCGCAAGTTTCCGAATGTCCATTCTGTGAGGCTCAAAATGAAGCTCAAAGCGTAATCTGCAATTCGTGTCACGCGATGGTTTCGCTGGCTGATTTGGAAATGTTGCTCTCGCATCAAAGCAGCAAACAAGAATTGATTCTGAAAGGAATTGAAAGACTGGAAGCTGAAAAGACTTCACGAAATCTGAATGCCGAAGAACTGCAAAATTTGGGAATCGCACATCTCAACGTCAAAAATTTGCGACAAGGTTTGGCTTATTTGCAATCTGCTTCACAGCTTAATCCAAATGATGTTTTCCTCGGTTCAAAAGTTAATGCTTTAGCCACAAGATTGGCTGAGATCGAACAAAACGAACATAAAGTAACGGTTGGAAAACCGACGCAAAGCCGGACAATTCTGGTTGTAGATGACAGCCCGACGGTTCGAAAATTAATCTCGGGCAAACTCGAAAAATGCGGACACTCAGTATTGTCGGCAGTTGACGGAATGGACGCTCTCGCGAAAATCAACGAAGTGATTCCTGATCTGATTCTGCTCGACATAACTATGCCGCGTTTGGACGGTTACCAGGTTTGCAAACTTATCCGCAATAACGAAGTAACCAAAGACGTGCCAATTGTAATGATTTCCGGCAAAGACGGTTTCTTTGATAAAGTTCGCGGCAGAATGGCTGGTTCGTCAGGTTATATTACAAAGCCTTTTGGTCCTGATACTCTGATGAAAACCATCGAAAGTTTTCTTGCCTAAAATCACTTATTGACAATCCTTCAACGATAATGAATTTCCCAAAACTCATTCAACTATTGAGACGTTGCACGAGAAATTCGTGCAACGACTTTTCATTTCAGAAGATATGGATAACTTAGAAAACGACGATATTTTAGACCAGGAAGTACTTGGCGAAGGTTTTAGCGAAAATGATATTACTTCGCTTCTTGACCTTCCGAATATGAATTCCTCTCTTCCAAAAGAAGCCGAAGGTGATAAATTTGTTGTTTTTCATCTTGAGGATCAGCTCTATGGAATCAATACCAAAAGCATTGCCGAAGTTGCGGCTAATTTACCCGTCACACCTTTACCAAATTCACCCGATTGGCTTTTGGGTTTAGCAAATTTACGCGGAGATATTATTTCTGTAATTGATTTGCGAAAACTCTGGCGTAAAACTTCACAAACTCCTCTCAAAACCCGGCTCATCGTTTTTCCATCAACGAAAAATGATCCATCCATAGCTTTTCTAGTAGATAAATTGAGCGAAATAGTTACGCTTTCACCACGCGATATAAATTTTTCAGCGGCAGATTTTACCAGTTCGTTTCCATCATTTTTTGGTAAAGCCGATTTGAAATCTCAACCTCTGCATTTACTCGACGTTGATAAAATCTTTTCTACTCTGACAATTAACAAGCCCGCAAAAGCTTAACCGCATTTTTTACCAATTCTCTTTTCGGAGATATCTATGGCAAATTTATCCAACAATTCCCTATCGAATTCCTTGAAAGGCAAAATCTGGCTGGCAACAGCCGCCCTAGCCTTTTTCATTTGTATTTTTGGTGTGATTTCATATCTGCTGGCTTCATTTCTCTCGAGCAATAATTTCTATGCGATTTTTATTCCTTTTATGGTCTCTACGTTAACCGTTTTTGCTTTCGGTTGGTGGATTTCAAATGAATTGCTAGGATCGATTGAGAAAGTTACCATTGCTTTCGAGAAGCTTGGAAAGAGGAATCGGGAGTACGCTGCCGAAAACTTCTGGAGCGGTTGAAACTGATGAATTAATGCGGACAATGTATCGTTTAAGTCAACAGAATCACAAACTTATCAGCTCGATGGATCAAGTTTCACAGGGAAATCTAAACGTTGTATTAACTGCTCAGGATAATTCTGACCGGATGACGATGACTTTTCAAAAGCTCCTCGCGAAAGTATCGGAATCAATTCACGCGAAGCAAGATTTGGAAAAATTGCAAAACGCGGTTCGCCTGCTTTCAAGTGAAACTGAATCCGTTAGAGAGAATAATTTCAATGTCGCTATCTCAAACAATGATTTGGAAGAGACAAAGGAACTTTCGCTAACTATAAATTATCTGATCAACATTCTTAATGATTTGGTCGGGCAAGTGAAAGAATCTTCATCAAGTTCGCAAAAATCTACCGTCGAATTACAGAGACATTTGCAGTCTCTGGTTCGCGAAGACGAATCGCGAATTCAGGAAATGAATCGGGCATCGATCACACTCAAACAAGTTCCTCAAACCGTACAAAAAATTGCCGAAGAGCTTTCTTTATCAGTTTCTTCAGCGAATCAATCGATCGAAAAAGCACGCAGCGGAACACACGTTGCGAATGCAAATCTAAACGCGGTTAATCAACTCCGCAAGCAAATCCAAGAATCGATCAAACGGATTCAAAAACTCAGCGAAAGTTCGCAAGAGATCGGGAAAGTTGCTAAAACAGTTGAAGATCTAGCTAATCGAACAAGTATGATCGCTCTCAATGCCTCAATTCAAGCCGCTGAATTAAACGAACAAGGACATGGATTTGTAGCGGTTTCAGAAGAAGTTGAACGTTTATCAAAACGTGCAAACGAAACTAACAAAAACATTTCTTCGCTCAATAAATACATTCAAGCGGAAATAAATCAGGTTGAAAGTTCTTTAGAGCAATCGGTTGGCGAAGCCGCTAATCTTTCAAAATTTGCCCTCGAAAGCAGCAATTCAATCAGCGAATTAGAACGATATATCAGACAATTTCTTAATATGCAGCAAAAAATTGCTTCATATACAAATGAAAATACCGACGAAACTGAAAAAGCGTATCAAGTGTTTATTTCAAGCGTTTCGCAAACCGAGAAAAATATCCTGGTCTTGAAAGAAGCAAACGATAATCTTCGCGTGATCAATAGTTCAAATAATGCGTTGCAGGATTCCGTTGAAGAATTCGGTATTCAAACTCAATCTCAAGCAACGCCTGAGCAAATCTCGCCTGTTTTACCACAATTGGGCGATTCTTTTGAAGACACACCTGCCGCCTAAATCTATTTTGGAGAGCTTTTATGCAAAAATCATTTCTACAGAGCCTTTTAATCAGAATCTCCTCGTTTCTCTCAGTCCTTTTTCTGCTGGTCGGATTAACATTTCTTTTCGCCTCATATTTTGGTGCTGGAAAGCAATAATTCGATTGGTTTGGGACTCACAACGCTTGGAGCGATTTTGGCAGTTGTTTCATTGCTGATAACCAATGTTTCGATGACTTCAGTTCAATCCGAATTGAAAGAAGCGACAACATTGGCTCACCAAATTTCTCAAGGCGATGTTTTACAGGATTTCAACGAATTTGATTTAGACGAACGCCAGGAATTACGGTCTTCACTTGTAAATATCGCGATTAATCTAAAGGAAAAAGCTGCAGTTGCTGATCAAATTGCTTTAGGAAATCTACCTACGGAATTTACTTTGCGTTCGGAAAGTGATGCTCTTGGAATGGCATTTCAAAACATGGTTGAAAAGCTGGAAACTTTGGTTCAAACCGAAGAAAGGCGTGAACATTTGCAACAATCGATTCTTAAACTAATGGATGAAGTTACAGAGGTCGCATCCGGTGATTTAACCGTAAAAGCTGATGGAACTTCGGAAATTACCAGCGAAATCGCCGACGCTTTCAACTTTATGACGGCAGAACTCCGATCGCTAATTGGTAAAGTTAAAGAAGTTACACATCAAGTTGGAAGTTCGGCAAATGCCATTAACGATACAACTGAGCAGCTCGCTCGCGGAAGTGAAGCTCAAGCCTCGCAGATTTCACGGATCACTTCTTCGATTTCGAGCATGGCTGTGCAAGTGCAGGAAGTTTACAATAATGCTTCGCTTTCAGCTCAGGTTGCCGAAGATTCTTTGAGCAATGCAAGATACGGTTCGCAAGCTGTGCAAGACAATATTAGTGCGATGAATTCGATTCGAAATCAGGTTCAGGAAACTGCGAAACGAATCAAAAAACTCGGCGAACGTTCGCAAGAAATCAGTCAAGCAGTTCAATTGATTGATGATCTTTCAGATCGCACAAGTTTGCTCGCCCTTAACGCGAGTTTGCAGGCAACGAGTGCTGGCGAAGCCGGACGTGGTTTTGCGGTAGTTGCCGAAGAAGTCGAACGCCTTGCCGAACGCTCAAATCGCTTAACTCATCAAATTGCCAACCTCGCTCAAACCATTCAAATTGAAACCAAAGACGTAGTTGCTTCGATGGAAGAAACAATTCACGAAGTTGTGGTCGGTTCAACATTGGCTGATAAAGCCGGTCAAGCTCTCATTGAAATCGAACAAGTTTCACAGCGTTTGGCTGAATTGATCCAATCAATTTCAGAATCCGCCAAGAATCAAGCCCGCAGTTCGGAAGATGTTTCAATGGCTATGGGAAATATCTCGAAGGTTACGGAATTGGTAAATGTCGGTTCAAAACGTGCCGCTGATTCTGTAAAACTTCTAGTAGGCTTATCTAACGAACTACGCGGCTCTGTCGCTCCTTTCAAATTGCCTGATGAAAAGAGACTGCATCGCCCAACTGTAACCGAAACTAACGAACTCTACCTAAATTAACCCCCGTAAGACTAACTCAAAACCCATGGACGCTGAACTTTTAAAAGGATTTGTCGAAGAAACTTTGACGTATTTACCGGAAATACGCGAAGGTGTTAGCTCATTTTGCCAAGATTCTACGCAAATTGAGAAACTGCAAAACGCTCAAAATCAGCTACATACGATCAAAGGAGCAGCTCTGATGCTTGGTCTGGCTGAGATTGGCGAATTGAGCAAAGAACTCGAAGCTGACCTCAAGAATTTGCCGGCAAGCGAAGGTTTGGAAAATGATACGCAAAGTGTTTTGGAGAAACTGGAGATTTTTGACTTAGTTCTTCAAGACGCTTCGAAAGGTCTTGGCGAATTTTCTCCATCTAAAAGCAATCTAACTGAAGATTTTGGTGAAGAATTTTCTGATGAAAGTGAAAACGCTTCAGACGAAAACACGAAAGAAGAAGCAATCTCGGACGATTTCGAAGATTTCGAAATTGATGAAGAAATGCTGGAAATTTTTGCAATGGAAGCAGAAGACCATTTGCAAAATATCGGAACGCATTTAGCGATTTTGGAAAATACGCCAAATAATCGCGAGGCTTTATTGGAAATCAGACGCAGTTCGCATACTTTGAAAGGCTCTGCAGGCATCGTCGGCTTCAAAAAACTTTCATATTTAGCTCATCGTGCAGAGGATTTGCTCGATTATCTAGCCGACAATGAAATCGAAGGCGATACCAGAATTTTCGAATTGCTTTTGGCTTCAACCGATTGTTTGGAAGCCTTGACGCGAGGGCAAAATACGCCTGAACTGGATCAAACAATTTCAGATATCTATATACGTTTTGACCAACTTATGGCTTCCTTGCAAGGTGCTGAAGCCACACAAGTTTCCGCTGTTTCCAACTCTGAAACTACTGAAAATACATTGTCTCAGGAAGAAATTGCTCTACCGTTTTCAGCAAGCCAAGAGGAGAGTGCTGAAACGGCGGAAATCACCTCCATCGCTAAACCCGATAATCGTTCGGTTATCCGCGTTTCACTAGAAAGACTTGATTCATTGGTCAAATTAGTGAGTGAAATGGTTATCGGACGTTCAATTTTTGAACAGCGTTTGATCGAACTCGAACAGCAAATTCAGGAATTAAATTACACTACAAGTCGTTTGCGACGTTCGACTAGCAAGCTCGAAGTTGATTTTGAGGCTACCGCACTCAATCGTGGTGGTGCCAGAACTCCGCAATACAATTTCTTAGGCAGTAATGATAATTCGTGGTTGGAAAAAGATGACGCGGAATTTGATACGCTCGAATTTGATCAATACACCGAATTTCACCAAACTACCCGCGAATTGATCGAAGCGACAAGCGATACTTCGGCGATTCATACTGATATCGATAATGTTCACATCAATTTAAGCGTGCTTTTCGATAACCAACGCCGCTTAATTGAAGAAATGCAGGATAGTCTTTTGCGTTTGCGAATGGTTCCTTTGAGTTCGCTAGCGGCACGTTTGCAGAGAACTGTTCGCGTAACAGCCAATGAAGAATTAAAAAATGCCGATTTAGTTATCGAAAATGAACATATCGAAATTGATACTCAAATTCTCGATTCATTCGTCGAACCATTGATCCATCTCTTGCGAAATGCTGTTGCACATGGCATCGAACCACCTGAAACGCGACAACTTTTAGGCAAATCCGAGAAGGGAAAAATCACGCTTCGGGCTTATAGCGAAGGAACTCACGTTGTTTTTGTAATTTCTGACGACGGACGCGGGATTTCGATTCCTGAATTGAAAAAGAAAGCAATCAAAACAGGATTCATTTCCGAACAAGAAGCCGAAACGATGTCTGAAGAAGAATCATTATCTCTGATATTCTTGCCCGGACTTTCAACGACTTCTGAAGTCAACCAGATTTCCGGACGCGGTGTAGGAATGAACGTTGTGAAATCAAGCATTACCCGTTCGCAAGGAACAATTTTCATAACATCAGAGCCGCAGATCGGGACAACATTTACAGTTCGTCTGCCGATGTCGCTTGCCGTAACCCGTGCTTTATTGGTCAAAGCGGCCGATAAAACATTTGCTTTGCCGCTTAAATTGATTAAGAAAGTGATCGAAGTTTCACCTGAAGAAGTTGAAAAAGCAACGCAGGAAAAAACTCTGAAAGTTAAGAATAAAACTTATAAGTTCTTTCATTTCAATAGCATTCTCAATCTGCCAGTCAAGCAAAATCATCAAAATGCCTCAACGCCTCTTTTGCTGCTCGAAACACCCGAAAATTCGTGTGCTTTGATGATCGATGAATTGATGAAAACCGAAGAAATCGTTATCAAGCCTTTGGGAAACTTGCTTCGCGGAATACCGGATATTATCGGAGCAACAATTTTGGGAAATGGAAGTATCGTACCCGTTTTGGATCTAGTTCATTTGCTCAAGAAGAAACCCGGAAAAGGAAAAGCGAAAGCGGCTCCAACTGAAATTAAGTCTGATATTACCGTTTTAATTGTTGATGATAGCCCTAGCGTTAGGCAAATGTGTTCGAATATGATTAAAACTGCGGGATGGCTGCCAATGCTGGCGAAAGACGGAATTGAGGCTCTCGAAATTCTACAGGCTTTCCAAGAACTTCCCGATATTATTTTATCAGACGTGGAAATGCCCCGAATGGACGGCTACGAATTGCTTGCATCGCTGAAACGAAATGAGGCTTATCGCAAAATTCCGGTAATCATGATTACTTCCAGAGCCGGTGATAAACATCGCCGCAAGGCTTTCGATCTGGGAGCATCCGACTACGTTTCAAAACCATACGAAGAAAGCTATTTGCTCGAAAAAGCGAGAGATTTAATAAACAGTTAAAGTCTATTTTTTCGGCGGGTTACTCGGACGAATATCAATCTTGCTCGAAAGTGCATTTGATTTTTGTTTGAGCAATTCCAAAACGACATTTGCAATATCATCTGCCTGTAGCTGCCACGCCTTTTCTTCGGTTATCTCCTGATCGCCAAATTCGGTATTTACTGAGCCTGGACAGATTAAACTGACCTTTATATTGTCGCTGCGGACTTCCTGCATCATCGCTTCAGTAAATCCATTCAAAGCAAATTTCGAGGCATTGTAAGTCGCCATTTTAGGATGTGCATTTTGCCCCGCGAGTGATGAAATATTGATGATATGTCCACCATTTCGTAATTTCATCAGCGGAATTGCATGATGGCAAGTGTAAAAAACACCGAAAAGATTCGTCTGCAAAACCCATTCAAAATCATCGTCGAAGTTTCCTCAACGGTTTTGCCGAACACACCAACTCCGGCGTTATTCACCAAAATATCAACTCCGCCAAACAGACGAACACATTCATCGAACATCACTTCAACCTGAGTTGAGCTGCGAACATCGCAAATTTCGCCTTCAACTCTGCCAAAATGAGAGAGCTGCTCCAACGAACGTTTCAGCTGAAATTTATCTCTCGCACAAATAAAAACCTTCGCTCCTTCATGCAAAAGTGCCTCGGCAATTGCCCGCCCAATTCCTTTTGTTCCGCCGGTAATAACGGCTACTTTATCTTTAATTTCCATTTAATTCGTCGGTACTTCAACCATTGTTTCCTTTACTCTAGGAGATTCTATTCGAGACAACTCTTTCCACAAAATAGCGACGCTACCATCCTCATATTTTTTTACAATTCGAAGTGCAACAATAATGTCGTAGCGTTTATCAAAATCAAGTTCATTAAATATGCCGGCACCTTTAGACCGAAGAGAATAACCGTTAAAAGCAATTGAACGCAAAACATAAGTCATATTCTCAACCGCTTTTAATTCTCGCCGATAGATAAAGCCTTCGCTTAAAACACCTTTCGCAAATAACTCCGAGTTGGGTTCTTTTAGTTTTCCAACATCTGCAGTTGGCTGGAAATCAATCAAAAACTTCAAACCTGTAGTATCCAAAGTAGTTGATTCGAGAGCAACATCACCAATTCCAACAATTATTCCCTGACTTAAGACTCCGGGAACTCGAAAATTCTCATTCGTAAACATTAAATCGGCTAATCGCCGAATTCGATAATCGCGGGTTCGAAACGAATATGAAGAACCGCCACCCGGCATTTCATATTGCTGGCATTCCGGCGTAACCGAAACCACTCTATCGCCGTCGGCACATTCCTTATCTTTCACCAATCTAACTAATCCTGTTTTCGGATTTTTCAAAAAAGCCGCAAACTTTTCCAACATTGCTTTTTCGGGAGCCAAAAACTGAAGCTCCTCTTTTGTTGACGCTCGATAAGGAACTTGGGAAATGCTTCTTTCTGTGTTTGCCTTCGGAATCACGCCCGAAATTCTTGGCGTGCCAATTTTGGGTTCTCCGCTACTAATACTCTTTATTCTTTCAAACTCCTGTTCTCGTTTGCGACGCACTTCGCTGTCTCTTCGTTGTGATTCCTGAGGTGATAGTCCACCTCGCTCCGGTGTCGGCGAATTGGTTGGACTTTGAGCATTGCCCAAAATTACCATAAATAGTATTGATGGTAGCAAAAAAAACTTCTGGATCGATGTTCTTTGTAATTTCATACGCATATAAGTTGACCGTTTATATTTCCGCGACCGTTCTATTCGAAGCGTCAGTTCTTTCAACCTTTCGTTGCGGCTTTTTCACTTCACGTTTGAGCTTTGGTGATTTCTTGCGATCCAATTCTTTCCACAAAATGGTAATATTTCCATCTGTTTCTTTGCGGATAATTCGAAAAGCAACGACAGAATCGATTCTCTTGTCGCCATCTAAAAGATTAAAAAACCAGCCTCGAAAATTCCTATAAACGCTTCCTCGATAAGCAATTATCCGAAGTGCATAGGTTGAATTTACGATTGCCGGAAGTGCTTTTCGGTACTCAAAATCTCCAACTCTAATGCCTCTAACAATTCGGATAAACTGCTCGGTTGCCTTGCCGCCTTCCGTTTCGGGCGTAAATTTCGTTATAAAATTCATCCCTTGACTTTCAAGCGTCAGATTTTCCAACGAAACATCACCAAGCTCAGTCAAAATATTTTGCGAAAGCATTCCATCGGAAACCAATATCCCTTCTATCAAACGAAGGTCTGAAAGATATGCGGTCGTATATTCTTTTTCTCTAAATGAATAAAACGAACCATTCGGCACGGAGTTTTTACAAGAATCATCAACTCTAATCACATAAACATTCGATTCACAGCCCACATCATTCATTAAACGAAAAATTCCGGTCTTAGGCTGCTCTAAAAATGCTTTGTATTTTGCTAAATCATCTTGATTGGGGAGCAATTGTCTTTCCTGTTCTTTAGTTCGTTTTGCCTTAAACGGCATGAAATAGTTGGCTTTAGCAGAAGCAGATTGGGAGTTTCTTTCAGTAGATTTCGATTGGTTATTTGGTTGAGAAGTTTGAGCAAACACAGCGAAAGATGAAAAAATCAAAAAACACACTATTAATAAATTGCTTACACTTTTCATAATCTTTCTTAGGTGATTAGTTTTCTATTGCACTTTTCTTTTATTGCGTCCTAACTCACGCCAAAGAAGTAACCAACTTCCATCATCGTTTTTATTAACTACCTTAAACGCAACAATAATCTCCTCAAGCGTAGTTTCTTTCTTTGAAGGAAAGCTAACTGAACGCCAGTATTTGACTGAACGTAAAGCATACGTCGAATTTAATTTAAGCGGTGCACTTACGTTATAAATCTTTCCATCAATTTCTACGCCTTTTAAAAATCTCTTATTTTGCCCATCAATTTCAAACTCATTTTCAACGAGTTTGAGGTCTCTTAACGCCTTAATTTCTTTCGAATCACTGTCTAGTTTTTCAAATTCAACGTCTCCCAAATCCGCGATTAATCCAGCATTTCCGGTGTATGTTGAGACTTTGCCATTGTACAGAATCACATTTTTGTCTTGATAATCGGTATAACTTCTTTTCTTAAATGAATAATACGAGGCATTACCAATGATTTGAATCGCTTCCAAACATTTCTCGTCATTTACATCAATCAACTTCCTATCACAATTCTGAAACTCGAAAAGTTTGATAAGTCCGGATTTTGGATGCTTTAAGAAATTTGAATATTTACTAACTTGTTCTTTTGTAGGTTTTAATTTTCCAAGCTCAGCTTTTGTCAGAGTATTTTTTATTCCTGAAAGCCCGCTTCTTGGTCTTTCAACGGGGTCATTTTTCCTTGAGCGAGAATTTGCCTCGGCATAAACACGGTCTCGATTGTATGTTTGCTCTTGAGTCGCCGGATCAGATTGACCAAATAAAATACTTGAGCAACCGAGTACAATCTTCAACAAAAATAATGTTCGCATCATTTATTTACCCTTTTCAAAATTCAAAACCGGAGAATCCTTCTGCGAAATCTCTTTCCAAAGTATCGTGATGTCCCCATTTTCGCTTTTTTCAACTATTCTGAAAACGATCACAATATCCTTCCTTTTATCAAAATCAAACTCGTCGTAATTTACTCCATCAATCGAACGCTTCATTTTGCCTCGATAAGCAATTGAACGCAGTCCAAAAGTCGTTTCATTGGTTGCAAAAAATCCAAAGCGATACATGAAATTATCTTTTTTGATTCCTTCAATCATCAGAAGGTTGGTTTTGTCGTAAGATTCTCGATTGGCAGCGGGTTTGAAATCGAATAAAAACTTTAATCCTGCGGTTTCATTAGTTATCTGGTTCAATTCCACATTTCCAAGATTGACCATTATACCCTGCTGAAGAATCCCGTCGGTTTTGATAACGTCTTTGTCCAAAATCAAATCAGCTAAATGATGAAGCCGGTAACTCTTTACGCGAAATGAATAAGCAGTTCCCGCTCCCGGAAACTGATATAACGAACAATTTGCCGCCGCAACTATAACACCCGGACCGCCAAAACACTGTGAATCTCCATTAAGTTTAAAGATTCCGGTATTCGAGTCTTTGAGAAATTCATCATACTTTTCAAGCACCGCAGGAGACGGCGACATTAACTTAATTTCTTCTTTTTTCGGCTTGCGGTATAAAGACTGTATCCGCTCATTCGAGATATTTTTCGCGGATGGATTTACCGAAACAGGCATATCCAATTGTCGCAAAGCCTCAAAAGATTTATCAACGCCAGTACTTTCTCTATTTTGCTCACGTTTCCGATCGACATTCGAACGTTGGGAAGATGTTGGCGAAGCTTGCTGACCAAAACAAAAAATTTGCCAACAAAAAAACAAACATTGTTGCTAATAGTGTTTTCATAAATAATCCTTATCATGACTCAAAAGTTTTGAGTCATGTATTTTCATCTCTGCTAACAAAAATAGGAAAAAACGAATCCCATTCTTCAGAAATAGTTTTATTAGCGTGTTCTTAAAGATTAGATTTCAAAATCTCCTAACACCCTTGTGATTTGACTGTCCACTACATCAGCCGACGACAAGCCAAAGAAACATCTCAAACTTAAAATATACAATGCTAGAAACGAATCCGTTTGACCATTTTCCTATTTACCTTTCGCGTCCAATTTAATTTCAGGCGAGGTTTTGCGAGTAATTTCCTTCCAAAGAATTGTTAAATCTCCATTCGGATCTTTTTCAACGACACGGAAAACCACCGTAATATCGTTGCGTTTATCAAAATTCATCTCATTGTATTCAATCCCGCTGACAGAACGCATTATTTTGCTCCGATACGCAATCGAACGCAGTGCGAAGGTAGATTTATAAGCCACATAAAGCCCGAAACTATATATAAAACCATCAGACTTAATGCCTTTCCCGAGTTGTTCGTCAACTTTTCTGGAGCTCTTCGTTGTTCGTTGAAGGCTCGAAATCAACTAAATATTTCAAACCAGCGGATTCTGCGGAAATTTTATCCAGCTCAATATTGCCGAGATTAACCATTATTCCTTGCTGCAGCAAACTGCCGGTTCTAATTACATTTTTGTCTAATACTAAATCAGACAGATGGAGCATCCGATGACTTTTTACCCGAAAAGAATAGGCAGTTCCAGCACCCGGAATATTATTCAATACGCAACCTTCATTAGCTACGACTACCTTAAGATTTGCGTCACAGTTTGAGTCTGCACTTAGTTTGAATATGCCTGTATCGGATTGTTGTAAGAAATTCTTGTACTGGGTGAGTATTGCATCAGAAGGCAAAAGATTCTTCAATTCTTTTTTGCTCGGCTTTCGGTATAGCGGATCCACAACCTGCCGTAAAATATCTTCTTTCGTCATTTGCGGATTTTGGATAATCTCCAAACTACGCAAATTCTCAAAACCGGCATTTATCTTCCTCGCGTCCAGTCTTGGATCCGTTCGGGTTTGCCCACCGGGATTAGGTTGAGGGGGAGGCGTTGTACTTGGAGTTTGACCGTTTACTGCCAAACTACTGCCAACTAACACTACCAAAACACCAATTGCTAACACACAGGAACGCATAAAGACCTCCATCTATTTCATAATTTCGCTTTCAAAATCTCATTAACAACCTTCGGATTTGCCTTCCCTTGCGAGGCTTTCATCACCTGCCCGACAAAGAATCCAAAGAGCTTTTCATTTCCGTTTCTATACGCTGTTACTTGATTTTGCTCCTTTTCAATTATCTCGTCAACAATTTTTTCGATTGCGGAATTATCTGAGATCTGCTCAAAACCTTTTTCTTTGATCACAACATCGGCAGTTTTGCCGCTCGCAAACATCTCATTTAAGACTTCTTTTGCTTGATTATTATTGATATTTCCCGCGTCCAAAGTTTTGATAAGTTCGGCAAGATTTTCGGGTGAAACAGTTGATTCGCTGATTGATTTGCTTGAATTATTCAATTCACGCAATAATTCGGACAAAATAAAGTTAGCCGAAACTCTTGGATTGTTCGAGGCTTTTGCGGTTACTTCATAAAACGCCGCAAGTTCCTTTTCTGTAACGAGTTGCGACGCGTCCGCATACGACAAACTGTATTCGTCTATAAAACGATCTCGCATTGCATCAGGCAATTCCGGCATTTCGGCTTTAATTTTCGCAATAAATTCTTGCGACACGACCAACGGCTGCAAATCGGGTTCGGGAAAATATCGATAATCGTGAGCGTCTTCTTTGCTCCGCATAACGCGAGTTTTGTTGTTTTTATCGTCCCACAAACGCGTCTCTTGATTAACGCCTTCACCTGACTCATGTGCTTCAATTTGGCGTTCAATTTCGTATTCGATCGCCCTTTGCATAAATCGGACCGAGTTCAAATTCTTCAGCTCAACCTTCGTCCGAAATTCAGGTTCGCCGATCTTTCGGACGGAAACATTCGCCTCGCAACGCAAATTTCCTTTTTCCATATCGGCATCACTTGCACCAACCCATTGCAACGCACGCCTTACATGATTGACATAATCATAAGCCTGCCACGAACTTCGAAAATCAGCCTTTGTAACAATTTCGCCAAGCGGAGTTCCCGCACGATTAAGGTCAACATACGAATATTTATCAACCTCGGGCAATCCTTCGTGAACATTCTTTCCCGCGTCTTCTTCAAGGTGCATTCGCTCAATCCGAATTTTCATCGGCTTAAATTCCATTGCCCGACCGTTTTCATCGCGTTCGGCAGTCATAATCGTTAGTTCGCCATTGGCGGAAAACGGCTTATCATATTGTGAAATCTGATAACCTTTCGGCAAATCAGGATAAAAATAATTCTTGCGAGAAAAGATCGAAGTCGGTTGAATTTCCAAACCCAACGACAACGCCGCTTTTGCCCCAAGTTCGATAACCTTTTTGTTCAAAACAGGCAAAGCCCCCGGCAAACCAAGGCAAACCGGACACGTGTTCGAATTTGCATCATGCCCAAAACTAGTTGCACAACCGCAGAAAATCTTAGTTTCCGTCGCAAGCTGTGCGTGAATTTCCATCCCGATAATTACTTCCCAACCGTTTTTCATATCTTTTTATTACTCTGTCTAATTTACTTTCCTTTCGCTTTCGTTGGTGCTGGCTTAACAAATTTGAAAGAATCAAAAAATGACTTCGCTTCAGCCGAAGCGTGTTTTTCATCGCTCCCACGTAGGAATATTTGATAGGATTTACCATTCTTAACTAGACTCCAAACCTTGGTCTTTCCGGATTCAATGTCCAAGTAATACTCAATACCTTGCTCATCGCCGACAGCGATTGTCCTTGGTTTCTCTTTTACCGAAGACTCCGTGGAGCCTCGCAAAAACTCTAGTATATCAGCCTTTGGGAGTCCCAAAACCTCTTTGCTTATATCAGTTACAATAATTCCATATTCTTCCGATTGAGAAGCTACCGAAATAGTATATTGAAATAAACTCTTGACTCCATCGACCCCAATTTTCTTGGTTTGAACTTGTGGTTTTGAAGGAAATAAGAGAGCGAATCCGGAAGCGTTTGAAGTGAATGTCGTCCATTTTTCCCCAACGTTGCCTTCAGTAAAATTAAACGAATCGAAGACTTTTTTCGTTGATGCCGAATTCACAAATGGCGACGTCCCAAGGGCAATTATCTGATACAAGTTGTATTTGACCAAAAAAACCTTCACTTTTCCAACTCCGCCGGCAAATGAAAAATACACCTCTTTACCATTATGCCCGCCCAAAGTCACCGATTTTTCCGAAATCTTTTTGGCTTTTCGACCGCTTATCAATGAAGCGATTCCGGCATCAAGGCTTTTTTCAATTGCGGCAGGTTCCTCAGTTGCAAATGGATATTGGTTAACAGAAACCCCGTGAGCCCCATTTTGACCATTAACCAAATACACTTTAATGGTTAATTTACCAAAACTAGTATCTCCGGTTCTCGTCTGCGGCGTCGGCTTTCCGTTTAGCCAAACTGTAAAGCCTTCATTAGGCGGCGTAAATTGTTGAGCTAAAAGATTTTGTGTAAATAATCCGGCAATTATGACAAACAGAACTAGTGAAATTCTTACCCTCATGTTTTTCTCCAAGTTAATGATTAAATTGCAACAAAACGAAAAATAAAACGCGAACTATGTTTTAATCATAATCCGCGTTTCACATAAATTCAAAGCTATTTTACTTTCTAAGCTTTCTCGGCTTTTGCCGCTTTCTCAGTCGTTTCAGTTTTTACTTCAATCAACCCAAGAGCAACCTTCACATCATACTCAACCCGATCGCGTAATTCCGTATTTTCCTTGAACAATTTTTTGACGTTTTCGCGTCCTTGCCCGAGGCGTTCGCCTTTGTAGGAAAACCACGCACCGCTTTTTTCTACGATTTCAAATTTTGTCGCCAAATCAATCAAATCACCTTCTTTTGAAATTCCTTCGCCATACATAATGTCGAATTCGCATTCGCGGAACGGCGGGGCGACTTTATTTTTGACCATTTTGATCTTCGTGCGATTGCCGACAACCCGGTCGCCTTCTTTGATGGCACCGATTCTGCGAATATCGATTCGAACGGAAGCGTAAAACTTCAAGGCTTTTCCACCTGTTGTCGTTTCAGGCGACCCAAACATCACGCCGATTTTATCGCGTAATTGGTTGATAAAAATGAAGCAAGTGTTTGAACTTGAAACAATTGCGGTCAATTTTCGCAACGCTTGCGACATCAAGCGAGCTTGCAAGCCCATGTGTGAATCGCCCATTTCGCCGTCAATTTCGGCACGCGGAACAAGTGCCGCAACTGAGTCAATTACAATCACATCAACGCTTGCCGATCGGACTAAAGTCTCCGCAATTTCCAACGCTTGTTCGCCAGAATCAGGTTGCGAGATCAGCATTTCGTCAATGTTTACCCCAAGTTTTTCTGCGTAATCAGGGTCGAGTGCGTGTTCTGCGTCAATATACGCGGCTGTTCCGCCAAGCTTTTGAGCCGATGCGACAACTTGCAATGCCAATGTCGTTTTACCCGAACTTTCAGGTCCGTAAACTTCGATAATTCTGCCGCGTGGAAATCCGCCGACCCCAATCGCCGCGTCCAAACTCAAACAGTTAGTCGTAATTGACCCGACTTCTTCGTGCGGTCTTTCCCCAAGCCGCATTATCGAGCCTTTGCCGAATTTTTTTTCAATATTGGCAAGTGCCGATTCAATTGCTTTACTTTTCTCTAATGATGCCATTTTTGTTGCTTCTCCAGCCATTTTTTCTCTCCTTTTGTGCCGCTTCTATTAAAAGACAAGTGAAGTGTAGCACAAAAGAAGGCTTTTGTGAAATGATGTTTCACGTATGAAACGATTATTTTGCTTATTTTTGGGAGCAATTATTAAGTTAGTTGAAAAAAGGAGTGTCTGCAAGTTTTGATTGCTCGAATTTTATTTTAGTATTCCAGCACACCCTCTCAAAACTCGCCTACGATTCCGTTCAAGGTTGAGAATTTCCTCGGATTTTGGCTCACTTTAAATGCTTTTTCGGAATTTTCTGCTAGACCAGTCTGTAATTTCTGATGTGTGAGATAACGAACGTGGGTTTTACTAACCAATTATGGTTAAAATTTCACGCTTTTCACCGTCGGCGATCATCTGATGTAGATGTTTTTCAGTCGGAGATCGGACGTCGCGGAACCTAAGACTGCCTCTTCTTATTCCAACTAACTTTGCTTCTTGATTACATTCACCCTTCGTACACGGAGGCATAGTAGTTGCGTGACAAGAAATGTCGAGAAATTAAAGTGTTTTCGTTACCAAAAGTGAATCGCGAAGAGAGGTTTTTTTTGCGTTTGGTATGCGAGATAATTACGAAGGTTTTCGCAATGAAATCAAAACAGAATGCGTGAATCGTCGCCTATTTTTTAAATCTTAGCCGTTTTTTTGAAGTCAAAGATTTAAGTTGGCATCAATTTTCTGGGCTGGGAATCAGCAAAACGGGAAAACCGTTTGAGAAGGAGAGTTATCATGAAACCAAAAGAATTGACTGTTTTATTATTTGTTGTGATTTTGTCTGTATTCACGGTACATGCAAGTTCTGTTGAAAAGATCCCTATAACTGGAACTGAAGTCTTTAATCCGTTTGGTTTGTTTGGGCAACCCCCAATTGGGGAGTTTCTCGCTCCGGGTACCGTCGAATGTCCGGGCAATGAGCCAACTGGCGATCCGCTTCAACCATGTCCTGTTGGGAGCCGTACGCATACTCGCGGCACCAAATGGAGATCACGTTTCAACGCTGCAAATCCCATTTTTTCAGGATGGTTTTTCATTGAAGCAAATGCAAATTTCGATCGGGATTTTACGGGTCCTCAATGGGGCACGTACACGCTTCAATATGATGCAGGCGGCGAAATGACTGGTTCCTACCAAGGAGTACGAGTAAAAGAAGGTGATCATTGGATTTCACCGCTTCATGCAACCGGTCACATCAATGGTGGAACACTTAGCGGTTCGAAGGGACTATTCACGGATCGAATTGTTGGATTTACGCCAATTCCGATAGCCTATACAGGAACAATTGATGGGACGCTGATTTCGGTTCCAAATAACTGAAACGCAAAGAATTTCGTCTCTAGCGTTGAATGCGATTCTGAATTTCCGTAATCCCAATCTGCGATAAAACTCGTGGAGAAGTATTTGTGAAATTGCGAGAAATCGGTTCACCTCGCATTTTGAAGAACGTGGCGGTAAATCCTGAATCGGAAAAAGCCGTCCACGTTCTGCGAACACCCCCCCTCCTTAAAAAGTGGGGAGTATTTTTTTACTTCCCATTAACAACAGATATCACAATTTCTGCGGGGTACTTCGTCGAATGATGAACCGAATTCTTCGCAATTACGCCTTTTGTTTCATCATAATTATTCCCGCCGGTATTCATATTTCTATCAAAACGCGGGAAATTACTGCTCGAAATTTCGATTCGGATTCGATGTCCCGGAGCGAAATAATTACTGGTTGTCATTGGTTGGAAAGACATTTTATAAACCTTGTCTTTTTCCATCCAAACGAGCGGTTTGTCGTAGCCATTTCGATAACGCATTCGTTGAATCGTTTCATCAAGATTGTATGCTTTTCCGAGTTCATCTACGTCAATCAATTTAACCGTAAAATCAGTATCTTTCGCATCAGATGAAACATAAAGCGACACATCAATCGAGCCTGTCAGTTCGATTCCTTCTTTGAGCGGTTCGGTGCTGTAAACCAAAATATCGTCGCGTTGCTCCATTTTGCTCTGATCCCACGCACCGCCTTGAACGGCATTTCCGGTGCAGCAAACATTGCCGCCGAAAGATGGAACAGGATTCATCGGATCGTAAGTAAACGAATCAGGCAAATCTGCGGCAGGCGGTTCGGCAACCAAAGCACCGTCGCCATTCAAAGTATTCGCTTTGCCGTTGCTAGATAAATAAAACTTCATCGGCTTCGCTCCGGCAGGCGGGAATGAATCGGCGGTCTGCCATTTATTGCTGCCCATCGTGAAATAGCGAACCTTAGGCATCTTCAAAATGTCGTTTTTCTCGCCTTTCAGAAAGTAATCAAACCAACCGTAAGTCAGTGCATTGTAATCGAGCCGTGCGTCGCCCATGCTTCTTTCGCCGACTATTGTATTTTCAGTTGCTCGTGTATAACTGCAATGCAGAACGGGAGCGATTACGGCGTATTGTTTATCGGCAATATCCGGGCTCGCAGTTTTGCGGACGTGATTGTAAAGAGCGATATTCGGTCCAACCGAAACGTCATACCACGACATAAACCAAAATCCGGGGATATTGATCTTCATATTGTCGTGAACAAGTCCGCCTTTATACCAGGCTGGATCGTTCGGCGTTCGTTTGATCATCGCTCCGCCCGTGGCGACAGGCATTTCGTCGGCAAAAATCCCTTTTGCTCCGCCCACAGCTTTGTGAATATCCATTACGGGCAAATGACGAAGTGCTTTCGACCAGTCAACCGGCGGTGCTTGCTGGGCTAAATCAAAATATTTTGAAGCTTGAATCAATTCCGCTTGCGTAGTATTCGCGGGAAAAACGGGGCGAACCTGATTCTGTTCGCCGTAAAGCCAGGCGATAAATAGCATCTGAACCGCACCGCCGCGATACCAGTTTCCTTGCTCATAATACGGACCAACTCGTCCGATTCCCGCTCCATATCCTTGTGCGATCATCGTTGTAAACGCAGGATTTCCCATTGCGGCAACAGCGGGTTGCCATTCGGCGGTAGACGAACAGCCAATTGTTCCGACCTTTTTATTTGACCACTCTTGCTTCGACATCCACGTGATCGCATCGTCGCCATCGGTGGTCGGCGGTCCGAGAATGTCGTAATTTCCTTCAGAGAAAAAATGTCCGCGTTCGTTCATGATAACGTATGCGTAACCGCGTTTCACGGCTTCGAGCACGGTCGTCATATCACGCGGAGCACCGAGGCGAACGTCCCAAAAATTGAAATTGTAAGGCGTTCTGGAAAAAATTATCGGATATTTTTTTGAAGCGTCTTTTGGTCGATAAACGTCCGCCGCCATCTTTTTGCCGTCACGCATTGCAACCATCACTTTTCGATCAATGATAGCGATTTCATTTAATTGCTTTTCGATTTCAAACCGTTTAATGACAACCGCAGGATCGGGCGTTGGACGCGGTTGAGCGATTGTATTTGACAACAAAATTCCAACTATCGAAAACGCTAAAATAATTTTATTCAACATATATCTCCCATAAGTTTAATTATTTGCCCACGAAATATACGAAATAAACGAAAAATGATAATTCATTTTCTTGATTTATTTTTCGCGTCCTTTCGCGTATTTCGCGGGCAAACCTTCCTATTCTTTTTCCGTCACTCGCTTCAACTCAATCCGCTGAATGGATTTCGCGTTCATCGGCTGAACGCCCATTGTTGCAGGCTTATCGTCAACTGTCAGAATTTCTTCTTCAAGTGTTTCGCCGCGAAGACGAACGGTGGAAATCAGCAAAGTATTGCCAGACTTAAACGCTGTAACGAGTGCATCGCCGACGATTTTTGCCGTCAGTTTTACGCCGTTGCCTTCATCGATGTAAATATCGTCCGCACCTGTTCCGCGGCAGAGTTTGTAATCCTTTACCTGCTTCACCACGCCCAATTCAGTGTAAGTCGTTTTCCACATTGAACACGTGTTATTCGCAGTCGGAAACGCACCGATTTCGCGTTCAACTTCCACGGGCGTTGCGTCCGGTTTTGCGGGAACATTAACGAGTTTTCCCTTCCATTTTCCTTCCCAAGCCGCGATTGGCGATTTTGGTTCCGGCGTGATTTTTCTGACGTATTTATCATACCAACCAAGATACCTTTCATACATATCCCGGCGATAAGTTGGGCGATTGATGCCGTGAAATTCCTTCGGATAAATGATTAACTGCGTGTCGATTCCAAGACTTCGCAACGCCTGATACATTTGCTCGCTGCCGGAAATTGGCACGTTGAAATCCGATTCGCCGCCAAGGAAAAGTGTCGGGGTTTTTATCTTGTTCGCGTTCAAAAAAGGATACGAAAGTTTCTGATATGTTTCCCACGCTTTCGGTTCCCAAGGCGGTCCGATTTCATTGTCGTATTGAATAATATATTGATCAGTTCCGTAATATGATACAGTAAATGCCGTGCCTGCACCGCTTGTTCCCGCCTTAAACCTGTTGTCGGATGCAATCACATAATCGGTCAAAATTCCGCCATAACTCCAACCGCCAACGCCCAATTTATCCGCATCGGCAACGCCCATTTTTACAACATGATCAACTCCGGCGAGCAAATCTTGCACTTCAAAATTGCCCCAATCCGCCGCGATTTTGTGCGAAAATTTCATTCCGCGTCCCGAACTTCCGCGATAATTTATAGCCAAAACTGCATAGCCATTTGCGGCAAAAAACTGTCGTTCGGCGGCGAAAGAATGTTGATCTTGTGCGTTTGGTCCGCCGTGAATCCGCAGCAACGTAGGCACTTTTGTGCCTTTTTGATAGCCCACTGGATATGTTAAAAGCCCGCAAACTTCGGTTCCATCTTTGCTCGGAAAACAAACTCCGTCAGTTGTTGGAATATCGAGACCCGCGAAAAGTTCGTCGTTATGATGCGTTAATTGCCGCAGTTTTCCGCCTTCAAACGCATAAATTTCGTTCGCCTTTGAATCGCCGCCGGAAATCACGCGATTTTTCCATTTGACTGATGCCAATTGCCCAAAACAATTGGCGTTTCAATCAATCGCGTAACTTTTCCGACCCGATAAATCTGCCTTCGCAGGATAGACCGAACGATTGTCCACAACCGTAAAATACATCGATTTTCCATCCGCCGTAAACACAATATCGCCGACTCCGCGATCTAAATCTTCGGTCGGCTTGAAACGAGTCGGAGCAGAACTTCCGTCTGATGCAACAAGCGTCAGATGATCCATGTTGTAGGCGTCAAACTGAATTTCTTCGGCTTCAACAAACGCGATAATCTTGCCGTCGGGCGACCATTCATGTCCGCTTCGACTGCCTCGGCTGGTGTTCGGCGTAATCTGTTTTTCAATTGAATTTGCCGTTGAATCAGCGACAAAAATTTGCGACGTTGGATCGCGATCAGGATCTTTTTGATGATTGCTCGTGAAGGCGATTTTACTTCCATCAGGCGACCAAACCGGCGAAGATTCGTTAAATTTTCCTTTGGTCAGGCGTTCGGTTTTTTTAGCGGCGATGTCGAAAAGATAGACGTAACTTTTCAAATTTCCACGTAGATAACCTTCGCGGTCTTGTTTGAATTTATATCGATCTATCACAATCGGTTTCGCTGTTTTCGGCTTTCCGCCCTCGCCTTCATCGGCATCCGGATCAGGATCGCCAATAACCAACGCAATTCTCTTCGAATCAGGCGACCACGCATATTCTTGCAAACCGCCTTTTAGATCAGTCAATTGCTTCGCTTCGCCGCCCGCAAGATCGAGCAGCCAAATTTGTCCGCCCTTATTCGGACCAGGACGCGATGATGTAAACGAAAGAAACTTGCCATCAGGCGACCAACGCGGCGAGCTTTCATTATCTAGACTAAACGTCACACGGCGAGTAATTTTGCCATCAAAACTAACCATCCAAATATCGGTCGAAGATTTATCAGCCTTCGCATCCGTGGTGGATAAAACATACGCAACCCAATTTCCATCAGGCGAAACCTGCGGATCGCGAACATCTTTGATGGCTAATAGATCATCGATTTTCAATGGACGCTTTGCGGTTTGAGCAGAAAATGCCAAGACGCATGCAAACATCACAAGCATCAACGTTACCGATTTTTTGATGAACATAACAGGTGTTTTTCCTTCCGATACTTTGTTTAAAATACAATTACCTTCAACATTTTGTCTGAAAATCAACATACTTCGTTTTCAGGATTCTTGAGAAAACTTCCGGGAAATGAAATGGTTATAAATTGCAGTCCGCTTTCATTTTTGATTTGTATTGCTTCTTAAAAATGAATAGTAGCACGAAGCGATTGAGAGATGAAATTGTTTGATATATCAGTCAGCCTGATTGTTATTCAGGATAGTAAAAGAGCAACATCTCGGGCAATGTAAAACGAGAGATTGGCGAGTTCTTCAAAAACTCCGTCAGCATAAATTACTTTCATTATTTATTCTTTTTACCAAGTCTTTTGGCTAGCTCTTTTCTTACGTCATCAATCTCAAATTCAAACTCGCTATCGCCCTGAAGTCTTTGTAATAAAAGGTTTTCCAATCTCTCCTCTTCCCGACGTTTTTGGTCAGCTCGGATAAGTTCGCGGATATATTCGCTAACGGTTCCATAACCATCTTTTGACAATCTCTCATCAACAAAAGCCTTCATTGTTTCGGGCAGCGAAACATTCATTGTAGTAGTTGTAACCATAAAATCACCTCAGAAAAATCATAATATCTTGGCAATTATTGTCATTCTAAAGTCTGTTTGCGGACGTAAGAATTAAGCTATACGCGTGAGCGTGTAGAAACTTAAAATAAATGGTTGAAGCCTGTTTGCAGGCGATAGATAAAATTTCTGTCATCCGCAAACAGACTGAAAATGTAATAATTATTTAGAAAGATTTTTTAACTAACTTAAAACGTCTTTTATCGCAGTCAAAGATTTTCCCCGAATTAATCCCAATGAGTCTAGTCGATATTTAGCTGCTTCTTTTGAAACTTCAAATTTTTGTTTTAATCTAAATAACAGATTATTGACGAGCATTAAATTCACTTTTTGATGGTCTAAAAACAAATAGTTTTGTTTTATACCTTCCTCAATAAAATACTTAGCAGTTTCTTCAAGCAATTCTTTTTTAGGTAAGAGTAATAAACTAGCAAATGTATTTGCTTGAATCTCCATGCGTTTATTTAAATTTTCTGGAGTTCCACTATCTAAATAAATAGATTTCTCTGTATCTAAATTGTCATCAATATATTCATTAAGGATTTGCCTATGTAAAATAAGATGTCCGATTTCGTGAGCAAGTGTAAATCTCCACCTATACATGTTTAGTCGAAGCTCTTTAGTTATGAAAATTACTAATGGCGAAAAAGTTATTTTCCCAAGTATTGTTTTTTCGTTTGTTACTCCTAAACTTTCATCAAACACAAAACTGACGTTGTAATTTTCTGATAAAAAATCACACAATTTATTGTGATTTAATTTACCGATTTCATAAAAACTTTCGATGGACAAACTGTGAATAATCTGTTCTAAGTCTTCAGATGTTTTGTATGGAATAAATATATCTCTTTGATTGGGAATATATTTTTCAATAATGCCTAAATAGATTAATAAATCTGGAAGACTTTCAAAACTTTTCGAGTTTACATATGAAAAGAATTTTTCATCATTGCTATTTGTTGATAGGTAAAATCTAGCTTGTCCTTCATTGTATCTTTCATTATTTCTATCTTTTCTATAATTTACCCAATCAATTTTATCTTTACTCAATATTTTTGCTAACCCTATTCTTTTACTGCAAGCAAAGTCGAAAGCCCCAGACTGGAATCCTACTTTTGAAAAAATAAAACCTTTAGTATTATGTTCACCAATCTGACTTAGTTTAGAGTCGAATTCTTCAATGTCATCAACTGGCACTGAATGATTGTAATTTTTACATTCTACAATTGTCAGCCAAGAATATTTTTCCGAATCTGCAATATAAGTTTCAATTGCTATGTCAAAAACAATATCTTTCTTTCTTGCTTCTGAATAATAAGGTTTTTTCCAAAAAATCCTACTGAACTTAGCATCCAAGCCTAGCTTTCCATTTTCTAAAAGTTCTTTTAGAAGATTAAAAACTTGTTCTTCAAAAAAATCTCCTTTGGCTACTGTGCTGAGTTGTTTCATATTTTGAGAAGAAAAACTTTCTAGAATATTGAGTATCAATTCTTTTTTACCTTAGTTTACGTTATTATTCAACAACTATGAAACGTCTAACCCTAATCACTTTAACGCTTCTTTTCGCCCTAAACTTAATCGCCCAAACGCCTGATGAACTCGCAAATTTTAATGAACCGCCGAGTCGTTTGCGTGGTGTGATCGAAAAATTTCGGGAAGATTACGGCATTTTGAATCGTTATTATTCGGCACAAACTTCGGCTAATCGGGCGGGGCGTTTTCGGCAACTTTATGGCGATTCGCAGAGCCTTTTATCGCGTTTGGATTTTGATAAACTTAATCATGATGAACAGATTGATTATTTGCTTTTTGCCAATTATTTACGGCACGAACAGAGCGAACTTGAGCGTTTTAATCAGCAATTGGACGAAATGAATATGTTGATTCCTTTTGCTAAAACTATTAGCGATTTGGAAGATTCGCGGCGGAAACTTGAAACGATTGATTCGGCTAAAACTGCGATTTTGCTCAACAATTTGGCGAAACAAATTGCCGACACGCAAAAATCTTTATCGAATTCAACAGTTAAACGAACGGTGGCAAATCGAGCAGTTCGGACGGTTGCTTCGCTCAGAAACACACTTCGCAGTTGGTTCAATTTCTATAATGCTTACGACCCGAATTTTACTTGGTGGAATGCTGAAACCTATAAATCGGTTGACGCAAATTTGCAAAATTATCAAACGTTTTTGTCAGAAAAATTGGTTGGAATTCGGGCAGATGACAAGACGACAATTATCGGTGATCCGATTGGGAAAGAAGCACTTTTGAAGGAATTGGAATACGAAATGATTCCGTATTCGCCCGAAGAATTGGTGGAAATTGCCAACAAAGAATTTGCCTGGTGCGAGGCGGAAATGAAGAAGGCTTCGGCGGCAATGGGCTTCGGCGATGATTGGAAAAAAGCCCTCGAAGCGGTCAAACAAACTTATGTAGAACCCGGCAAACAACCCGAATTGATTCGTAATCAAGCATGGGAAGCGATTGAGTTTGTTGAGAAAAATGACCTCGTGACAGTTCCAAAACTTGCCCGTGATGGTTGGCGGATGGAAATGATGTCGCCCGAAAGACAGTTGACCAGTCCATTCTTCCTTGGTGGCGAATCAATTATCGTTTCGTATCCGACCAACGGAATGACGCACGAGCAAAAAATGATGTCAATGCGTGGCAATAATCCATATTTTGCCCGTGCCGTGACGCATCACGAACTAATTCCGGGGCATCATCTGCAAGGTTATATGACTCAGCGATATCGCCCGTATCGGCAAGTTTTCAGCACTCCTTTTTGGGGCGAAGGCTGGGCGTTATACTGGGAATTTTTGCTGTGGGATATGGGTTTTCACAAAACTCCGCAAGAAAAAGTAGGAGCATTGTTTTGGCGAATGCACCGTGCCGCACGAATTATTTTTTCATTGAATTTTCACCTCGAAAAAATGACTCCGCAGGAATGTGTGGACTTTTTGGTCGATAGAGTTGGACACGAACGCGACAACGCTCTCGGCGAAGTAAGACGTTCATTTTCAGGCGATTACGGTCCGCTTTATCAGATCGCATATAAGATTGGCGGTCTCCAATTTTACAATCTGCACCGCGATTTGGTTGGTAGTAAAAGAATGACCAACAAGCAATTTCACGATGCAATTTTGAAAGAAGGACGAATCCCTGTTGAAATGGTCAGAGCGATTTTGACTAAGCAAAAATTGTCGAAAGATTTTAAAACAAATTGGCGTTTTTATCAGGGTTTGCCGAAGTAGGTAATCTCATGAGAAGGCAGAAACGCGACCGTGAGGAAGCGTGTTCTCGACATTGAAAACACGCTCCTTAACAGTCGCGTTTCTGCATATCAATGAACCCAATGATTATTTTCCGCCTTTTGCTCTACCTCTTTTTTCGTTTCCGCAGGCATAAACATTTGATTTCCGCCTTCAAAAAAGAAAGGTTGACGCTTTGTTTTACTGCCAAGTTCGTTCATCGTTGCGGCATCATAAACTCTTCCGTTGATAATCGTATATTGAACGTATTCGCTGCGGCGTAAATCTTTCAAAACATCGCCGTCAATTACAACCATATCAGCCAGTTTTCCGACTTCTATACTGCCGATATGTTTGTCCATTCCAAGATGCGTCGCACCTTGAATCGTGCCGCTGCGAAGTGCTTGCCACGGCGAAAATCCGCCTTGTTGCATGATCCAAAGTTCCCAATGCGAACCCAAACCTTCGCGTTGTCCGTGAGCTCCGATGTGAACGCTAACGCCTTTATCCATCAATGTTTTCGCGTATTTAGCGACTTCGAAATGATTGTATTGGTCGTCAGGTGCAGTTGGTCGGCGGATAGCACGGCTGTCCAAAATTTCGTGCGGAGTGTAACGAAGAAGTCGCGGATTTTTCCAAACTTCGTTGCGATCATAAAAATATTCTTCGCCCATCAAACCGCCGTATGAAACAATAAAAGTTGGTGTATATCCAAATTTTGTCGCCGCCCAAAGTTGCGTTAAATCGCTGTAACCACGGGCAATTGGCAACGAATGTTCGAGTCCTGTGTGTCCATCAACCAGCATCGTCAAGTTTTGATGAAACTTGCCGCCGCCTTCGGGAACGACCATCATTCCGAGCTTTTTCGCCGCCGCGATAACTTGCTGACGTTGCGAACGAGCTGGCTGATTATAACTTTTTACCGAAATTGCACCGCTGTCTTTCATACGTTGGAGATGAAATTCGGCGTCATCGTAATTGTTGATAATCGCTTTTGCACCAAGCGATTCCGCTCCGTAAATAATCGTTCCGGTTGAATAAATTCGCGGTGCGGCAATCAATCCAGCACGTTGCATTTCCGAAGCAGAGAAAATTTCGTTGGTATCGTTTGAAGGATCGTGAATTGTCGTCACGCCGAATGCGAGATTGGAATACATATTCCAATGTTGCCTCGGAATAATTTGATTGCTACCCATCGAACCGTGTGCGTGGGCATCAATCAAACCGGGAATAATCGTCTTGCCTTTGGTGTCGATTACCGTGGCATCGCTCGGAATTTTGACCTTTCCAACCGTTCCGATTTCGACGATTTTATTGTCTTTGATAATGACAACGCCGTTTGGAATTACTTCTTGTTGATTCTTCGCATCACGCATCGTGACGATTGTTCCGCCGACTAAAGCCTTGAAACCGCTCGGCTTATCAGCTTTTTGTAAAAACGAAAGATTAACGCCTTCGCTGACGGGTTTTGGCAATTTTTCAGGCGAACCTTCGACAAAATCGAACGCATCTTTCAATGCTCGCTCGTAAAAAATCGGTCCGTTATACCAGCTAACCGATTTGCTGTCGGCACTCCAATTCAAAAATTCACCGGCTCGACTCGAGATTTGTTTAATCGGCAAAGTTCCTGCTTTTGGTCCGATGGTTTCGCGTTTTCCCGTATCAGTAAATGGCATCACGAAAGCATTAAATTGATAGGTGAAAGCAACCCATTTTTTGTCGGCTGACAAACGAAATTCGGCAACTTGATCTGCTCCATAAAGATGCTCGCGGCGGTCGTCGCCATCGAGATTTACGCTGACAAGTTGTTGCTCAGGATAATCACTTCCCGGAACTGACGCGGTGAAATAAACACGGGAATTATCACCTGCAAAATGTGGTTCAGCACCACCTTGAGCGACTCGTTTTTGCTCGCCGCTTGCCAAATTTGCGACGTAAATTCCAGGTTCATTTGAATACTTTGGACTAAGCAAAAATCCGCCCGTAAATTTGCGATAGGCGACTAATTTTCCATCGGTTGAAAAGCTGGTTTCAATATAATGTCCTGGCGTTTTTGTGATCGTTTTGCCTTCGCCGCCACTGGTTGAAATTGTTTTTACAGTGCCTAAAGTTTGGTCGTTCCAAGTTGTGTAAACTATTGATTTTCCGTCGTTTGAGTATCGCGGATAAAATTCATCGTGGTCATTTTGTTGGGTCAATCGTTCGGTTTTTCCGCTCGCTAAATCACGCTTGTAAAGTTTGCCCAGGGATTGAAACAAAATCGTTTTTCCATCGGGCGATTTCTGAGCCCAACGGACTAATTTAATGTTGAAATCATCGGGTGCAACATCAACCGGAAATCTGACTGCATCAGCATATTTAAGCTCTGCTTTTACACGAACCGGAATTTTCGCCACGGATTTGTCGGCTAGCGAAAGTTTATGGAATTTTCCACCTGTCCAAAACACAATGTTTTTAGAATCTGGAGTCCAATCGAAATAAGCATAGTAGCCTTCCGACCCAAAACCTTCCTGCATATCGCGTTCCATCTCGGTATAAAGCGGCGTTTCGTCGCCCGTCTCCAAATCTTTCAAAAATAGAACAGTTTTGTTTCTGACTCGTCTGATAAACGCCACAGTTTTGCCATCGGGCGAAGGAGTTGCGACAATCGCACCGCCAACACCGCCGATGAAAGATTCTTCTCTGCCTTTCGCCAAATCATAACGATAGATAGAAAAAATCGATTTCAAAGGGTCGCGATTGTAACTAAAAGTGAATCCGGGCGTTGTGTCTTGGGTGTAATAAATGTATTTGCCATCAGGCGAGAAAACCGGATCAGCAATATTTTTTTGATCGCGTCTGCCATTTGCCCGTTTTTTGATTGTGAGACCGCCGCCGCCTGAGCGATGATACATCCAAATTTCGCCCGCCGGAATACTTCGGCTCGACATAATCCCTTTAGTTGCTACAATATACTCGCCATCGGGACTCCATTTCGGACTGTGAATTATGTTCTGTTTTTCTTTGGTGATTTGCTTGAGATTCGTGCCATCTGGGTTCATCGTCCAAATATTTGAAATGCCATCACGATCGGATACGAAGGCGATTTTTTTGCCGTCGGGACTAATCGCAGGTTGCAGATCCCACGCAAAATCTTGCGTGAGAGGTTTCGCTTGTCCGCCCGCAATGTCTACCGTGTAAATGTCGCCCAACATATCGAAAACAAGGGCTTTACCGCTCGGATCAATGTCCAAACTCGACCAAGTTGTTTCGTCTGTATCAATCGAAATTGTCGAAAGTGGAAACGGCGGCTTGAGCACGTCCCATTCCGGTTTTTTCGCGTCTGATGCTTCCTGAGCAAAAGTTACGCCCGGCAAAATCAACGCAATACTGATGACGAGAGAGACGAAAATTTCGACAATTCTTTTTTTCATAAATCTTCCTGATGAATAAATTTTTATTGGATGTATGTTGCAGAATAACTATACGATAAAGAAGCAAAATAATGAAAAGCAGTGCGGTAAAGTTGTCGGAACTGTTTGAGGAATCAGGTGGTCGAGTAATGGAGTCAATCGGATTGTTTAACTCTATTACTCGAGTTTTCTTTCATCTTGATTATTGGACTCCCTTAAATTGTTATGGTCGCGGATTGTCTGCTTTGATTACTCTTAAAACATCTCCGTTTTCATCGTAAATTTTCAAGGCGTTTTCTTCAAATTTTATTTGCTCTGTTGGAATCTTTTTTCCGTTTCTAGTCACAATTAAGAACCTGTTTTCTTTAATTTCAATCTTTAAATCTTCATTATCGTTGTAAACAGGAATCGGTTTATCTGCTTTTTTACGAAGCGGAGATCTCCCGCCTGCCGAAAGATTTGCCATTGCTCCGATGATTTCTCCGGTTTCATTTACCACATTCAAACCATTTCCAACCAATTTCACACGCTCTTTTGGAACTTCTTTTTCGTTTACGGTAACACGTTCGATTTCTCCTTCTTTAACCGTAATGCGAATGTTGTTTTTTTCATCTTTTATGCCGAGATTTGTTACTTCTTGGCTAAATGCAAAAGTTGTCGCGGCTAATGTGATTAAAATTAAGTAGATTGGATTCATTAATTTTGTCATAGTTTTCTCCTTTTATTCTGTATTGTTTTGAAACGTAATTTTTTTGTTACAAATTTGATTTCGCCGAAACTTCTATTTCAGTTTCAAACTCGTAATTCTGCCTACTGCTAGATAAGCAGAATTAACACAGATGATTTTACTATCAATAAATCTATGTCAATTCTGTGTTAATCTATGGAGAATAAAAACAACTGTATGAAAAATTTACACCTAAAACAAACGTTTCTAATCATCGCGATTTTATTAGCTTTCAACTCATTTTCTTTGGCTCAAAAGAAGGTAGTTGTTTCCGCAGTTCAAGAAAAAAACGTTCGTGCTGAGATGAATTTTCTCGCTGGTGATGCGTTGCAAGGACGCGGAAGCGGAACGATTTTCGAGAGAATCGCGGCGGAATATATCGGCTCGCAATTTATGCAAATCGGACTCGAACCGGCGGGCGAAAAAGATGCACAAGGTAATCAAACATTCGTCCAAACGGTTGATGTTGCAGGGCGAAGTATGCTGCAAGATTTGAAAATCCGAGGCGAACTTGGCAAATCAATTACGTTTGGCAAAGAGCTTGGCGTAATGTCAATTTCAGCCAAAGAAATTAACGGCGAATTGCAAAAAGCAAAGTTTGGCGATACCGCGAAAAAAGGTTCGGTTATTTTGATTACTTTGAGCGATGACGACACTTTTCAAACGATTCAACCAAAATTGCGACCGTTTTACACAGGCGGAGCAGCGGCGATTATCATTAGCGAAAGCAAAGAAATTCGTGAAAATTGGTCGAGTATTTTGGAGCAAAAAGTCTCGCTCGGACGCCGCGGAAGTCTTTTCATTGTTTCAAAGGAAGCTATGCTAAATCTTTCAAATCTGGCGGACGGAACTAAAATCGAGATGTCTGCAAGCTTCGCCGATTCGCCAAAAACATTCACATGGAACGCGATGGGAAAAATCACAGGAAGCGATCCGAAACTTTCGTCGGAAGTGATTTTATTGACGTCGCATTTGGATCATTTAGGCGTTCGACAAAACGCTGAAGGCAACGACAAGATTTTCAACGGAGCGGACGATGACGCATCAGGAAGCGTAGCGGTTTTGGAACTCGCACGGACGCTCGCAAGCGGCAAAAAACCTAAACGAACGGTATATTTTGTCTGCTTTGGAAGCGAAGAAGCCGGCGGACATGGTGCGACTTACTTCGTAAATAATCTACCGTTTCCAAAAGAAAAATTAGTCGCGAATCTTGAATTTGAAATGATCGGTCGTCCTGATAGTAAAGTAAAACCCGAAGAACTTTGGCTGACCGGTTATGAGGGTTCAAACCTCGGTTCGGAGCTTGCAAAACGCGGTGCAAAACTCGTCCAAGACCCGCATCCGGAACAGAATTTTTTCCAACGTTCGGATAATTACACACTCGCACGGCAAGGAATTATCGCTCACACGGTTTCGAGTTTTGGTCTGCATACCGATTATCACAAAGCAAGCGATGAAGTGAAAACAATTGATTTTCAACATATGACGCGTTCGATAAATTCGATGATCTTGCCGATAAATTGGCTCGTAAATTCGGATTTTGTGCCTACTTGGTATGAGGGTAAAAATCCTAAACAGTAAGCCTCATTTCAAATTGTTCTAGAAATAAATCAAGACCGAGTTTGCGTAAGAATAAAACGCTTTCTTCATCATTTTTGTCTATGTTGGTAATTATAATTTCCTGCTTATTTAATTGAGAAAAAAGGGTTTGTCCGATTCCAAGATGTCTAAATTCTTTTTTTACAGCAAACTGTTTGATGCGTCCGGCGGTAGTATGGATAATATAGGCAACGAACTCTTTATCGTAAAATGCACCGATAATCTTGTGCAATTTTTGGGTGCGTTTGATAGCAGAAAATGAATTTTGCCAAGTTGGTTGTGCGTTCCAAAAACTTGAAAAAATAGATTCTTCGATTTCGTCTAAAACTCTCAATTCAATGTCTTTATTAGTTTTTGAAATCGCAACTTTGCCTTTGAAGCAAACTAAAGTTCTTAACTTTTTGAAGCCAATTTTTTCATAACTTTTGATTGCTCCAAGATTTTCGGTAATTACTTCAAGTTGTTGAGAACAAAAGTTATCAGCTTTTAACTTTGGTAAAATAAATTCATGCATTTTGCCCGTTAAATCATTCCCGCGAAAGTCTGAGAGTACTCCTGTGCCGCCATTGTAAGAAGTTTCCCCTTCAATTCCAATTAAGATAAAACCAACTAATCTTCCTTCGAAAAATGCTCCGACAGATTTTTCCAAACTGATCTTTTCCGCCGCAATTTTTTCTGCAAAACTCGTTTCATTGAGCTCGATCTTTACGAAATATTCAGCGAAGACCGAATTAAAAACCTCAATCAATTCAGTCTTTTCGATACTTTTCAGAGTAGAAAATTGAAACTCCATTTTATTACTTATCTGTTTTAGCTTCTTTCACTTGGGAATCAGGTTTGCTGAATTTTGAATATTCAAAAGTTTTAGTTCCAAATTTGTTGCGAACGAGGTCTGCGTCAGTTTTTCCTGAAAACCGATAGCCCGTCATTGAAAATATTTTCGGAAGCAAAATGCCGTATTCACCTGACTGATATTGATAAGAAAATTCCGAGCTGATGATGGGTTTTGAAAAAACTGCGGGTTGGATCGAAACGGTGAAATCATTTCGCCAGAGCTGAGCGGTTTCGGCATCGAGCCAAAGTTTTCCGTGAAGACGCGGATTAGTTGGGCGAAATCTGTCGGGCAAATCGAGTAGATTAAAGCCGATTCCGTTTGGTTCTTTTTTGCGTTCTTCATTGGTCGCATTTACGCTGATTCGCAGATTTTCTTTCGTTTGATTGTATTCAACAATAATTACGTCGTGACCCTCAATTTTATCTTTGCCAAGAATCTTAAATTCGAAAGAAGGTCGATAAAGGCGGTGCAGAATAAACGCTTCGCTTAATGTCATTCCATAGGCGTGCGTTTTTCCGTCAAAGCGATCCGCCTCTTTTCGAAGCCGCTTTATTTCTTCTTCATTAGAATCTGATTTGGACAGTTTTTCGAAAAACTTCACGATGTCTTTATCTTCGCGGGCAACATTTTTGCCATTAAATTCAATTACGTTTCGAAATTCGGCGATCGCATTATTTTTGGGTGATTGATAAACAATGAAGATGGATCTGATCTTTCGTGAATCTTCCAAAGTCCCATCTTTACGAAAATAATCGTAAGTCCGCAATTCTTCCGACACCAAATTTTTGAAAGTTTCCTGATATTGAATTGTTGCCTGGTAGGCTCTATCTAAAAACTTTTCGAGGTCAATTTCTTGAGCGGTGAGCTGCTGAATGCTTACAAGCAGAAAAGCTATGGCAAAAAGAAAATTCTTCATATTTTACCCCCAATTAATAACCACACATTCTGTCATTGCGTTTTGCATCAATCGGAAGTCATTGACGAAATTCGGTATTCAATTTGACACGATAATTCTTTGGTAAAACGAGAGGCGGAAAAAACCAATAGAATTTACTTCGGCGAAAAACTCTTGAAAATCGTTTCAACCCAAAAATCACTCTTGATAAAACCGCCGCCCCAAGTTTTATATTTTTCGGGAAAGCCTTCTTTTTTGAGTACCTCGAGCGTCTTTTTCTTTTTCATTCCTTTTTCAATAATTGCCGTTGTTTCAATCAGCATTTGATGATAATTCTTCAAATCGTCAATCGTTGCCAGCGAGCCGTGTCCGGGAATAATTTTGACATCGGCGGGAAGTTTGGCAATTACATCTCCGATATTTTTCGTCAAACCCTTCACATTTCCCCCGTTTTCCAAATCAACAAATGGAAAGCGGTCTTTGAAATAATGATCGCCAAAATGCACAACATTTGACTTTGTAAAATAAATGATCGAATCGCCATCGGTATGCCCGGTTGGATAGTGAACCGCTTTAATTTCGTCGCCATTGAGGTGAACGGAAATTGATTGTTCGAAGGTGATCAAAGGCAGTGCAAAACTCGGATAAGCCAATGCTTTATTGCCGAAAATCATCGTATCCACCGCCAGACGATTTCTAACGTTTGCGTGTGAAATAATTATCGAATCTTTGCCGAAAGTTTTGTTCCCTTCGGTATGATCGCCGTGCCAATGCGTATTAAAAATAAACTTTGGCTTTTCCGAACCAAGTGCTTTCATTGCCTCAGCAAGCTTCGGAGAAACTTCCGCGTAATCGTCGTCAACAATCAAAAGTCCATCTTTCCCGACCGAAACTCCAACGTTTCCGCCGCGTCCTTGAAGCATATAAACACTGTCTGTAATTTTTACGGTTTTGACAGTTATTTCTTGTTGGTTATGCTCGTCTTCGTGTTTGCTATGTGCGAAAGCACCTAACGTGAATGAGAGCAAAATTAAAGTAGCAATTAGTTTTCTTAACATTTGATATTGTCCTTTATTAGTTGATTTTGAAAAATTTTACTACTACCAACGCGTAATATCATAGCCAAAAAATGATTATTTTCTGATGAATTTAGTTTGGTGAAGAAGATACTTAGAGGTTAAAATCTTAGTTTGAAAACCCTTGGCAGGGAGAACCGCCAATAACGAAATCAAATTGTGCTAAAATAATATTATGTTGAGTCAATACATCCAAGCTGCGATGAATCAAGCAAAATACGAAATCCTTGGCGATGACGGAAGTTATTACGGAGAAATCCCCAATTTTCAAGGGGTTTATGCGAATGCTTTAACTCTTGAGGAGTGCCGGAATGAACTTGCAGAAGTTTTAGAAGAATGGATATTTCTTCATTTGTCAGATAACACGCCGCTTCCTGTGGTCAATGGTTTGAAGTTGGCGGTTCAAAGAGTCGCGTAGGTTATAAACTCTCCCAAATCTCTTTACTAATTCCTGCCTGTTTTAGGATTCGAATTAACAGACCTAGGCTTATATCGCCCTGATGGGGGTTTGGAATTCTAACTTTCAGAGCGTCGTTTTTCATAAATTGGTGATTTCCGCCTGAAATTGGTCCGTCAAACCCGAGTTTGCGGAAGTAGCGAATCAAATCTTTTCTCTTAATTGATGCAATTTTTGGCATAATTTATGTAATGTTTCTGAATTTATCACAATCGCTGAGAATTCTCCCAGTCGCTAACGTTGTGAAGAAAATTCAAAAATCTTGCTCGAGCAATAAATAAAAAATCGCCTTACAAGTCGCAAGGCGGTAAACGCGGTTGCAACTTCTAAGGCGATTAGGAACGATTTCTCGTGCGGTAATCTATTTAATGATAAATGCAGTTCGGACTCGTTAAAAAGTCTTAACAACACCCCTATAAACTAACATAATGAAAGTCGCCATGCAACCGTGGTAAAACAATTGCAAATTGTCTCGCATTTCTTGACTATTCCCCTTATTCTGATAGAATTCTTAGTTTCGACTCTTGAGCCGAAGTGTATCTATATGTTTGAGTCGCTATCCGACAAGTTAAAGAAAACGCTTAAGAATCTGCGTGGCGAAGGCAAATTAACGCCCGAACACGTGGATATTGCGTTGAAAGAAATTCGGATGGCTTTGCTCGAAGCCGATGTAAATTACAAGGTTGCGAAAGATTTTGTTGAATCGGTAAGGGCGAAAGCAGAAGGACAAGAAGTTTGGCAGGATTTAAAGCCGCACGAGCAAGTCGTAAAAATTGTTTACGACGAGCTTGTAGAATTGATGGGCGGCACGTCATCTCGTTTGGTTTTTACGAATAAGTCGCCAAACGTTGTAATGATCGTCGGTTTGCAGGGTTCGGGTAAAACTACTTCGACTGGTAAAATTTCGCGTTGGTTAAAGGATAACCAAGAGCGAAAACCGCTTTTAGTTTCGGTTGACGTTTATCGTCCGGCTGCTCGCGAGCAATTGAAAGTGGTAGCCAATGCGGTTGGCGTAAATATTTTTGAAGGCAAAGATTCGAATGATCCTTTAACGCTTGTTCGCAATGCTTTTGCCTACGCACAGGAAACCGGTTTTGATACTTTGATGATCGATACGGCGGGTCGTCTGCATATTGACGACGATCTGATGGTCGAACTCGAGCAGATCAAAGCTGAAACAAAACCAATTGAGGTTCTTTTCGTTGCGGATGCAATGACCGGGCAAGATGCGGTTCGCTCGGCGGAAGAATTTCACAAGCGAGTAGGAATTACCGGCGTAATTTTGACAAAAATGGATGGCGATGCCCGTGGCGGTGCCGCACTTTCCATCAAACAGGTAATTGGTCAGCCTGTAAAATTTGTCGGTGTAGGTGAAAAATACGACGCAATTGAGCCGTTTTATCCTGATAGAATTGCACAAAGAATTCTGGGCATGGGCGATGTTTTATCGCTAATTGAAGAGGTTCAAGGTAAAATTGACCAAGACGAAGCGGAAAAACAACTGCAGAAAATGCAGAGCAATCAGTTTACGCTCGAAGATTTTCGAAGCCAGCTTCGGCAATTCAAAAAACTTGGCTCGATGTCGAAATTGATGAAAATGCTCCCCGAACAAATGACGGGCGGTATGCACATTTCAGACGAACAATCCGAGCAGGTTGAAGGGCAGATGAAACGCACCGAGGCGATCATTGATTCAATGACGAAATCGGAGCGAAAAAATTACAAGATCATTGATGCCAGCCGAAAAACTCGTATCGCAAATGGTTCTGGTTCAACAATTGCAGACGTAAATTCGCTCATACGCCAATACGAGCAGATGCGTAAGATGATGCAAAAGATGAGCAGCGGCGGAATGTTTAGCAAAATCGCAGGCAAGGCAATGGGCGGTTTAGGCGGCGGTGGCGGACTTGGCGGTTTGCTTAGCGGCGGACTCGGAAGTATGTTCGGCGGTGGCGGCGGAAATGAAGATTTTGATAATAGTTACGACGAAACTAAGGAATCGTTGAGTAAAAGGTTAAAGAAGAAAAAGAGGCACAAAAAAAGACGTTAGTCGTTGGATTGTTGGATATTAATCGATTTCCGACACCAATTACTAACCTCTCTTAATTAAAATATATGTTAGCAATTAGTTTAATGAGAATGGGTTCAAAGGGTAAGCCTTTTTACCGTGTAGTAGTAAAAGAAAAGCGAAGCAAACGCGACGGGAAATATCTCGAAAATGTTGGAACATACAATCCGATGTTAAATCCTGCGGCAGTTGATTTGAAGCACGAACGAATTCAATATTGGATTAGCGTTGGGGCTCAACCTACTGAAACGGTTGCAAGTTTGATAAAGCACAATCCTGAGCAAACCGCAGAGGAAAAAGCAGCCGCAGTTCAAGCCAGAGCTGAGAAAGCAAATGCTGCGAAGCAAGCCAAGATCGAAGCCAGAAAGGCTTTAGAAGAAGAAAAACGCAAAGCTGAAGAAGAAAAAGCAGCGGCTGCAAAGGCTGAAGCAGATCGAGCGGAAGCTGAGAAATTAGCTGCTGAAAAAGCTGAGGCTGAAGCACAAGCTGCTGCCGCGGAAGCGGAAGCTCAAAGTGTTGAAGTTGCAGAACCTGCTGAAGCTAGTGAAACCGTTGAAGCGGCTGAAGTTGCTGAAACTGTTGAAGCAGCTGAGGTTGCTGAAACGACGGAAACTGTCGAAGCCGTTGAGGCATCTGCTGATGTTGCGGAAACTGTTGAAGTTGCAGAAGTCGCTCCGGTTGAAACAGCAGAAGAAGTGAAACCTGAAGAAGCTGCATAATTGATGAAAGAGGCAATCGAAAAAATCGTCAAGGCATTGGTTGATAACGCTGATGAAGTCGTTGTCACCGAAAAACCCTCTGACCGAAGCGTTATGATAGTTGTCCATGTTGCCACCGGCGATATGGGCAAGCTTATCGGGCGTGAGGGCAGAACGATAAAAGCCTTGCGTTTAATACTTTACGCGGCGGGTCAAAAACACGGCAAACGCTTTGTCCTAGAAGTTGCCGAGTGAACGAAGAGCTAATTACGATTGCCAAAATTGTCAGGACTCGCGGCTTACGCGGGGAAGTTGTGGCGGAATCGCTGACTGATTTCCCCGATCGATTTGGCGATCTTGAAACAGTTTCAATTATTGATTCAAACGGTAAGTCTTTTGAAGCTACGCTCGAAAAATTTTGGTTTCAGAATGATCGCGTCATCTTGAAATTCAAAGGTTTCGACACAATTGAAAAAGCGGAAGCTTTACGGAATTGCAGCGTTTGCATTTCGGAAAACGAAGCAGTTGAACTTGCCGAAGGTGAATTTTACGATTGGCAACTTCAGGAATGCAGCGTTGAAACCCTTGACGGAACAAAGATTGGTCACGTAAAAGAATTGCTTCGAACCGGCGGAACGGAAGTTTTAATCGTGCAGGGCGAAACAAAAGAGTACTTAATTCCTTTTGCTTCAGCAATTTGCACTGAGATCGACATTGAAAATAAGTTGATTCGGGTTAATCCGCCCGAGGGACTCTTAGAATTTTAGATTTTAGATTTGCGATTTTGGATTGAAAACGAAATCTAAAACCCGAAATGAGAATTGATGTTTTAACAATTTTTCCTGAATTTTTTACTGAGGTTTTTGATTTTGGAATCATCAGGAGAGCTAAGCTAGCTGAAATTGTTGAGATAAACGTTTACGACATACGATCTTTTACAACAGATAAACATCGAATAGCTGACGATAGACCTTTTGGCGGCGGCGATGGAATGGTCCTCAAGGCTGAGCCGATATTTCGTGCGATCGAAGAAATTGTCGGCACTTCAAACCGTGATAATTATCCAAAAGGGACGCGGGTTGTGCTTTTAACTCCGCAAGGACGAGTTTTTAAGCAAGCAGTCGCGAAAGAATTTGCAGATGATGCAGATCACATAATCTTGATTTGCGGACGCTACGAAGGCATTGACGAAAGAGTAAACGATGTTTTGGTAACAGACGAACTTTCGATCGGCGATTATGTTTTATCTGGCGGAGAAGCGGCGGCAATTGTTGTAACTGATGCAATAGTTAGACTTCTGCCGAATGCTTTAGGCAGTGAAACGTCTGCAGTTAATGATTCTTTTACGGAAGACTTGCTCGATTGTCCGCATTATACGCAACCGAGAGATTTTCGTGGCATGTTGGTTCCTGAGGTACTTTTGGGAGGCAATCACGCCGAAATTGAAAAATGGCGAAAAGCCAAAGCGTTGGAGAAAACGCAAAAATTTAGACCGGATTTATTAAATAAGGAGAATAGTTGAAGTGAATAGCGAAAGGTTTTTTACAACTTTTCCGCATCACCTCTCTCTAGCAAAACAATGAATACATTAGATAGTATTGAAAAAACACAGTTGAAAGACAATATTCCTGATTTCAAATCGGGAGATACGGTTCGCGTTCACGTTCGCATCAAAGAAGGAAACAAAGAACGTCTGCAAGTTTTTGAAGGACTTTGCATCGCTCGTAAACACGGCGGTTCTCGTGAAACAATCACGGTTCGCAAAATTAGTTTCAGCGTTGGCGTAGAAAGAATTTTTCCAATTCACGCAACCATTATTGACCATATCGACTTAGTTCGCAGAGGTCGGGTTCGTCGTGCTAAGTTGTATTATTTGCGTGCTTTACGTGGCAAGGCTGCTCGTATTAAAGAGCTCGATACACGCAACAAAGACGCAGCGAAAGCTGGCAAAAAATAGCCGTCAGGTAAACGAAAAGTGAGCGACGCGGAGAGATTATTATTCAAATTTGAAGAATCATCTCCCCGCGTTTCTGCGTCTGCTATTGGGCTGGAATTTGAAGAACAAGCAATATCCGAAGGCTATAAACTTATTGCTGGAATTGACGAAGTCGGGCGAGGCTGCCTGGCAGGATGTGTTGTCGCAGCAGCCTGTATTTTAGACTTATCAAAACCCCTTCCGGAAGGCTTAAATGATTCAAAAAAGCTATCCGCCAAAAAACGTGAATCGCTTGATTCTCAAATCAAAGAAAACGCTGTAAGTTATGCAATTGCACAAGTTGAAGCGGATGAGATAGACCTGATAAACATACTCCAAGCGACCAAAAAAGCAATGAAATTGGCGATTGAAAAATTATCTCCAAAGGCTGACTTTTTGTTGATCGATGCCGTTAAGCTCAAAGAAGTTTTTCTACCCCAGAAATCTATTATTCACGGCGATGCAATCTCCGCATCAATTGCCGCCGCTTCGATATTAGCGAAAAATTATCGCGATAATCTAATGCAGGAAATGGACAAAATTTACCCAGAATACGGCTTTGCCAAACATGCTGGATACGGAACAAAGTTGCATTTTGAAGCATTAAGAAATCACGGACATTGCGAAATTCACCGGAAAAGTTTTCGTGGCGTTTTAGCGTAAATTCGCATATAATCCACCCTCGCTAATGCGAAGAATTTTGGAGGTATAAGAAAATGGCAAAGAAATTTAATTTAGAGGAAGACTATTCCTTTTGAGGTGACGAGCAAACGTCGTAAAGGTTATCCATCAGAAACTCAAGTAAAACGTGGACTGAGAGTGGTTCACAATGACAAGGAATTACTTGAAAAACTTGGTCGAAACGATTTAGGTCCGTGTGGCTCAAATCGTAGATTTCAAAAAGTGTTGTTTACAAAAAGGAAAGTTTGACGGCTCTTTACGCCATCACTACTTTTAGAGAATAAAACTAAAGCACGTTCACATCCTAAATTGGGCATGCTTTCTCTTGTTAATTCCTTAAAATTGACCTATCATCAGCCTCAATAAACTAATAACTTAATTCTGTTTTCCGAAAGTCATAATTCCGCATGTAAAATATTTTGGAGGAAGATCAAAGATGAGAAACACCTTTTTGAAGGTATTGATAGCAATTACATTTTTAGTATCTTGTGCGATTATTGTAATCGCACAAGATCCACCGCCGGAAGTGCCGCCGACAGGTCCCGCAATTCCACGTCCGGGTGGATTGGGCGGACCGCCGTCAACTGATCCGCAGCCTTACGACAAAGTAATCACCAAAGATGCCAAAACCAAAGCGGGCATCTTTAAAGTTCATCAAGTAAAAGACAAATATTATTACGAAATTCCAAAGACCGAACTTGGCAAGGAATTCCTTTGGGTTTCGCAGATCGCTAAAACGACGATTGGAGTTGGCTATGGCGGGCAAGCACTTGGAAGCCGCGTAGTTCGTTGGGATCAAAACGAAAATAAAATATTCCTTCGAAATGTGAATTATTCCGTAGTTGCCGATCCAAAAATGCCGATAGCTGAGGCAGTTGCGGCTTCGAATAACGATTCGATTCTTCAGGCATTTCCGATTGCAGCCTTTGGACCAAACAACGAATCCGCGGTAATCGATGTGACACGTTTATTCACAACTGACATTCAAGAACTAAGTGCGAAGCAACGTTTGAGTGCGACAGCATTGGACAGTTCGCGTTCGTATCTTGAGAGAATTTCTCCATACCCAACAAACATTGAAGTTGAAGCGACTCACACTTACACACGAATTGCTCCACCTGCTGGACTTGGTGGCGGAGGTTTACCCACTGCGGCAGCGGCTGGCGGAATGAATCCCGGAAGTGCAAGCGTTGTTTTGCATTACAGTATGGTTAAACTGCCTGAAAATCCGATGATGCCGAGATTGTTTGACGAACGGGTTGGATATTTTTCACGAAGCACAATCGATTATGGTCGTGAAGATCAAAGAGCAGCGACTCGAACGTTTATCACACGTTGGAGACTCGAGAAAAAAGATCCAAGTGCGGCACTTTCTGAGCCGATTAAACCGATTGTTTATTACATCGATTCAGCGACTCCGACAAAATGGGTTCCGTTTATGAAACGCGGAGTAGAAAAATGGCAGAAAGCCTTTGAAGCTGCTGGCTTTAAAAATGCGATCATCGCAAAAATGGCTCCAACGAAAAAACAAGATCCTGATTTTAGTGCGGAAGACGCTCGATATTCAGTAATTCGTTGGCTTCCGTCAACTATTGAGAATGCTTCCGGACCGAATGTTAACGATCCGCGAACGGGCGAAATTCTCGAATCCGATATTCAGTTTTATCACAATGTGATGAATCTCTCGAAAGCCTGGTATTTCTTGCAAGCCGGACCACTCGACAAAAGAGCACAAAAGCTTCCGCTTCCTGATGATTTGATGGGAACTTTAGTTGAGTATGTTGCCGCCCACGAAGTTGGTCACACATTGGGTTTTCAACACAATATGAAGGCTAGTTCAATGTATCCGGCGGATAAAGTCCGCGACCGTGAATGGGTCAAGAAAATGGGACATACGCCAACATTGATGGACTATTCGCGTTTCAATTATGTCGCTCAACCTGAAGATAACATTGACGTTGCAGACCTCGTTCCGGGCATCGGACCATACGATATGTGGGCGACTGCTTGGGGTTATAAACCAATTCCAAGTGCGAAAACTCCTGACGAAGAACTTCCGACTCTTAACGCGTGGGCTCGCGAACAGGAAACAACTCCGTGGCTCAGATTTTCAACCGAAGGCTCGAGCGGAAGCGATCCGGGCGAATTGACTGAAGCCGTTGGCGATGCCGACGCGGTCAAATCATCTGGTCTTGGTTTGTTGAATTTGAAACGAGTTGCAAAAATGCTCGTTTCTGCCACAACTACCGAAAAAGGGATGCCTTACGATGAATTGACCGAAATGTATCCGCGAATGCTTGGTCAGTGGACGCTTGAAATGAATCACGTTGCGGCAATCGTCGGTGGATTTGATTCTCAGCAAAAACACATCGGGCAAGATGGCGTTCGCTTTTCGTTGATTCCAAAAGCGAGGCAAATGGAAGCTGTGAAATTCCTTTCAGATAACGCGTTTGCTACGCCAACGTGGGCGATTGATAAAGAAATTCTTCGCAGAATCGAGCCGGTTGGTGCTTTGAATCGTATCCGAAATTCGCAAAATAGTGTGCTCAATAATTTATTGTCCAGCTCGCGTTTTGCGAGATTGATCGAGCAATCAGCACTTGATGGGAACGCGTCATATCAGCCGGATCAATTCTTGGCTGACGTGAGAAATAGCGTTTTTAGCGAGTTAAACGCACCGAAAATAGTGGTTGATGCTTATCGAAGAAATTTGCATCGCTCTTATCTTGAAATTGCTAATAATAAGCTTAATTCTGCACCAGCAACTTTGCCGGCGGGTTTTCCTGCTCAGTTTGCAGCTCAGTTTATTTCAAGTGGCGACGAACGAGCGTATTATCGAGCAGAACTCCGAGCGTTAAATGCTTCGATTAGCTCATCGATTGCACGTTCGGGCGACAAAGCAACCAAAATTCATCTCGAAGGAATTCGCGATCAAATCGGAAAGATTCTAAATCCTGAAGGCGGTAACTCAGGAAACCCGACAAATCGGCTTGCGTTGGAATTTCTCGAAATGATGCAAAATCCTGATTCGTGCTGGATGGACTATTCGATTAAGAAGTAATTCGAACAAACGTTCTTGGAAATTGGCACGCTCGAAGTTGGGCGTGCCATTAATATTTGCCGTCAAAAACAAAATCCGCTCTTCCTAAAATCAACATTTCTCCATCATCCCGCCAAGTAATATCAGTCGTTCCGCCTTCTGTATGAACGTGAATTTTACCGCGTAAATTCCCTTTCGCGAGCCGTGCGATTGCCGCCGCAGTGGAGCAAGTTCCCGAAGAAGAAGTTTCGCCCGCACCACGTTCCCAAATGCGAATTTTGATGTTCTCGGAATCTATAACCTTAACAAATACAACATTTGTTCGATCCGGAAATTTTTCGTGCGATTCAATTTCTTTACCTATCAAACGCCAATCGAACTGATCAAAAGCTTCAACAAAAATAACTGCAACCGGATTTCCAACGTTCAGAGAATCGATCAATAAGTCGTAATTCGTAAGTCGTAATTCGTAATTTTCAATCCCAGAAGGTTTACCGATTTCAGCGTCAAACCAGTAATGTCCATCGCTCATTTTCTCAACGAGACGATAATTCTTGATTCCGCTTTTCGTTTGCAAACGCAAGTTTTCAGCATTCCACAAACCCTTAAAATAAGCGTAGGCGACCGCACAGCGAGTCCCGTTTCCCGAAAATCCCGCTTCGCTTCCGTCAGGGTTAATTATTCGGCAGGAAAAATCAGCATTTGAATTTTTGAGCTTTTCTAAAATCGCGATCCCATCGGAGCCGACTCCTAAATTACGATGACAAAAGAGTTTAGTAAATTCGGCTAAGTCAACGACTTCGCTTAATTGTTCAGCTTCAATCACAACGTAATCATTACCGAAGCCGTGAAATTTTGAAAATTTGATCATGGAGTTCGTCCGTTAAAATTTGTTAAGGATACGACAATTTCATCAATCGTAGCCTGCCGAATCGAACCGGTACCTACTCCATTAACGATGATCGAAAAGACGAGTGGTTCACCTGAAACGGTTGTTAAATAACCACTTAGAGCAGATACTTGATCGATTGTTCCGGTCTTTCCACGCACATTATTTGCCGCCGTTGTTCCTACAAAACGATTTCTAAGAGTTCCGTCAAAAGCTCCGATTGTCAGAGAATCTCGCCATGCCTGCGAATTTGGGCTACGAGACATAAATGAATAAAGTTGTGCGGAAGAAGCCGCAGTGATCAAATTATGCCGCGAAAGTCCCGAGCCGTCGTATTGTAAAACGCTATCTTGTGCGATTCCCGCCTGAAGCAAGAAATTTTTCACTACCTCCAAACCTCTTTGATCGCTGGTTGCTTTCGGATTCGTTTTATCGCCAAGCTGCTCACCCAAAATACGCAGAATCGTCTCGGTGTACATATTTTGGCTTGGTTTCATTGTTTTCGCAGCGATTAAACTAAGCGGCGGAGACTCAAGCTTGGCAATTTCAACCGGTGGAACCGACGAAGCAACCGCTTGCATTATTTTATCTTTTGCACCAATTACGCGATTCGTGCCTGTTACCGTGACTCCTTTCTGTTGAAGTAATTGGCGAAGCATATCGACGAAGAGTTGGGCGGGTCGGGTGACGGTAACATAACCCTTGAAACCCTTATCGCCGACCGGCATTGTTCCGCTGATTTCCAAAATATTGCGATCAAGTTTTTTAACAATTTGAAGCTCGCGTTTGTTGCCCGAAGCATTTGTTACACAACGATTTACGACCGTAAACAGGCTGTTCAAGGGCAGGATTTGCACCACGCATGGCGAATTTATCGAACCCGGTTTAACCGACAAATCAACCGCATTATCTAAAACGCTCAAAGCCGAAATTTCTGCTCCGTAATACCATTGCAGATCGTCCCATTCCCACGTAGGCGGAATCGCTCGATATTGAAATAACTTTCGTCGCCGACCAAATTTCCTTCAATTGTTCTTCACACCCGCCTGAACAATTTTATTCGCCAACGGCTCCAAAACTCTAAGGTAATCGGCATTTGTGAAAACGGTATTTGCGGTCGCCTCAGGATTCGTAAAAGCCAACGCCATGGAGACATCGCCGCGTCCGTAAATTGTTAAATCACCCTTAATCAAACCATTAGAATCTGGCATCGAAGCAGCATAAACACTGGTTGCAATGCGATAATTCGGTGAGAGTTTTTCGATTGCGGTGGCAACCGTAAAGCTCTTCATATTCGAAGCAGGCATCACGTATTTTTCGGCGTTTTCTTCATAAACGACCTTGCCCGAAGTAAGCGAAATCACCTTTAATTCCGACGGTTCCACGGCGTAATTCCGCACGAGATAGGCTCATACGAATTCTGGATTGCAATTCGGAAACGCTCTGAATTGGTGGCGGAGTAGGTGTTGCTGTTGGAGTTGGAATCGGAGTTGGCGTTTGTTTCGGAGTAGGAGTTTGCTTTGGAGTTGCTGTCTTTTTAGGAGTTGGCGTAGGCGTTGCAACTCTATCGCGTTTCGTATCTTGGGCGGAAACGAAAGTTCCAAAATTTAACCCAGCCAATAATAAAACGAGGCTGAAAATTCCCACTATCTCAAGTCTTTTTGTCGATTCTTTCATAAATTGTTTTTTATTGTATTTTACGTTTACCAAAAAACAAAAAGGCTGTCGATAAAATTTACCGACAGCCTCTCAGTTCATTTCGCTGCATGAACTTACTTATATGCTGCAAACTTATTTGAGCAAAATTGCCATTAGGGCATCCATATCACTTTTCGGAACTTCCAGATCGAGCATTACTTCGTTTGTTTTACGGCTAATTACCGCTGTTTCGATCAAACGTGCGTAAAGCTTTTTGTCATCGCCTTTTACGCCACCCAAAAGAGCTTTGCCGACCATTTGCATACCGCTCAAAAATTCTTCCAAAGACTGTGCGTCATTATTTTTCAATGTCTTTGCCGTAACCGCAAGTGTAGCTTTACCAGCATTTATATCAAATGCACCCGACATTTGTTTGATCGATTTGATATTTTTACCAATCTCGTCATTATCAATATTAATGAATTGCGAAGCACCATTGGGCATATTTGCTCCCATTGATAAAATCGCGGTTGGATTTCGGCTTGCAAGTGTCAAAATTTCTTTCGTAACTTTGCTTTTACCTTCAAAAGCTTGTCGGACACGAGCAACCGAACCCATTATTAAAGTATTATCGTCAAAGCCACTTATCGCAATTTCTTTTGAAAAAGTTTTCATTGCCCCATCGATTAATTTATCAATCATCGAATTCTTGGTTTTCGGTTTACTTTTTTCTAAGATCTCTTTTGGAGTGAAAATATAAACCGTTTTTTCGCCGATTTTTTCTTCGCGATATTTGCCGTTAGCCGCTACTTTCGCCAAAGCAACAAAAGAACTCGCGTTAAATTTCCCGCGAGCGAGAATTACAGGTTCATAATCTGTTTCTTTTTCCGAAATTGTTTTGTAAGCGATTCCGACCGCAACCTGGTCAAAATCTCTCAAATCAATGCCGATTTTGCTCTTTATCTCTTCAATCTTGGCGTTAAATTCATCCAAATATTGAGGTTTAGCGGACAAAATCTGCGGGATTCCTTCCTTCATCAAACGCGACATATTGATATTGAAAACCGCATCTGAATTTGGCAAATTCGACGCCAACTGATTACTCTCGCCAGCAAGACTTTTCATCGCTACTTTCTTGGTTTGAGCAAATACTGTATTAAAAGAAGTTACAGAAAAAACTATGGCAAATATTGAAACAAAAACCTTTTTATTCATCGAAAACCTCAACGGGCGAATTTTAAGCCATTGGCTTAACTTATAAAGATGTAAAAACATAAGAAAACGTTGGCAACAAATCAGAATAGCGAACGGTAGTGAGCACATTTATCAACACACGTTTCTAATCTCCAGCGTGTTAGCTACTGCTAACTGTACTGATTTGTTTAACTACTTCAAATTCAAATCTTAATTCTTTTCCGCGAAAAATATAGCTCAAATAATACTCCCAAAACCTACGTGTCCAGCGAAAATTTTTGCTCTTTTGATCCAGATTAACTAAAAATTCAATCCCAAGACTTCTCCATAAATTCGCCAGAGAAACGTAGATCTTTATTGGTTTCAAAACTATATCCGTATAAAAATCAAACACTTGCCGATCAGGCATAAAAGTATTGAAGGAAAAAGAATTGAAATGATTGCGATGAGTTGGGTCGCTCGCCCAATCGCCATTTGTGTAATGCGGCGTGAGAATTTTTATCGTTCCGCCGTTTTTAGTAATCCGGTGAAGCTCAGAAACAAACGCCATCACATCCGGAATATGCTCGATAACGTGATTGGAAATTACAAAATCAAACTCATTATCGGCAAATGGATACGGAATTTTGCCGAGATCATGAATCACGTCCGCACCGGTGCGAGGATTATTGTCCAACCCGATCGCACCCTCGTGTTTATTTACGCCGCATCCTACATCGAGAATTTTCATATTTTTATAGTGCGTCAATCTCTTTGGCTACGGCAATATCTTTAATGGTAATTCCGCCGGTGTCATGGGTTGTCAAATAAACGTCGGTATAGCCCCAACCAAAGGTAATATCAGGATGATGATCGTGAACTTCGGCAATTTCCCCAATTTTATTGACGAATGCGAGACTTTCCGCAAAATTCGCAAACTTAAATTTTTTCAAAAGTTTGCCGTCAATTACCTTCCAATAATTTAGTCCCGCCAAATGCTTTAGAATTTCCTCGGCGTTAAGTTTTTTTCGCTCCACTCGTTTGCTCCTCGTTTTTAGGTTATAATTCAGCTTTTCGATTATAGCTATTGTTTTAAGATTTGTTCAAAGAAATGAGATTTTATCAAATATTTTTAAGTTTTCTCCTCGCTTTTGGTTTATTGGCGTGTTCCACCGATCAAAAATCGCAAACGCCTTTTGAAACTCTGCAAACTTATACCTTAGCCATCAAAAAGAAAGATGTTGCAAAAATGAAAGCACTCCTTTCCGCCGGCTCGATCAAGATGGCACAAGACGAAGCGAAGGCACAAAATATCTCGCTCGATGAAGTAATATTGCGTGAAAATCTATTTTCACCCGATCAAAAGCAATTAAAATTTAAGAACGAAAAAATTGATGGCGAGAACGCGACAATTGAAGTTGAGAATTCCATCGGCGGCTTTGATAAGATTCCTTTCATCAAAGAAGACGGCATCTGGAAAATCGCAAAAGACAAATTTGCCGATGAATTTCAAAAACAAGTAGAGGAAGAGCAAAAGAAAGTTTTTGACGAAGGCAAGCAGCCTGAATAAAATTCACGTCACAATGAGAAAGGTAATTCTTACATTAATTATTCTCTTTAGCTTAAGCATTTTTTGTTCTGGGCAAGACACTCCGCCAAATTATGATCCCGATCGTTTTTCAATTTATTCGAGTTGGAGCGATATTAAACAGCGTCTTTTTTCGATGAATAATCAATTGAGGCGAGGCGAGACTGATATTCTATACATTATCATTGGGAGTGAAAATCCCAATAGCAAAAGAATTCAACGGTTGAGAAAGAAGTATCTCAAGTTTTCTAAGCACAAGCCTAATGTTAGAAAAATCAAGATTTAGAGTCGTAATTCACAAATCCTCGTCTAACGAAATTGAGCATTGGGTTATTCCGAAAGAAGAAGTATTGCCCAAAAGGAATTAATTATGTCCAAAATCAAACCGTTTCACGCCTTGCGTCCGCTGGCAAAACAACCCAAAGAAGTTTCGAGCGTTCCGTATGACGTTTTGAATACACAAGAAGCCCGACAAATTGCCAACGAAAATCCGCAAAGCTTTTTACGGATTTCACGTTCGGAAATTGATCTAGCAGATGATGTAAACCCTTATTCTGATTCCGTTTACGCGAAAGCGAAAGAGAATTTTGAAAAACTGCAATCGGATGGAGTTTTACAAATCGAAGCCGAGCCAAGCCTTTACATTTATCAATTACAAATGGGCGAACAGGTGCAAACGAGCGTTGTCGCGTGCTGTTCGATTGACGAATATGACAACGATCTGATCAAAAAGCATGAATTTACAAGACCTGTAAAAGAAAATGACCGAACCCGCCACATCATCGAATTAGAGGCTCAAACTGGTCTGATTTTTCTCTGTTATCGTGGAACACTTGAGATAAACGCTTTAGTTGCAGAAATTACAAAAACTGAGCCGCTTTATAATTTTCACGCGGAGGATGTTAATAAAAATTCGATCCGCAATACAATTTGGAAGGTTTCTGAGACAAATCCATTAGTCAAAGCGTTTGAAAAAATTCCGGCGATTTATATTGCAGACGGGCATCATCGAGCCGCCAGTTCATCACGTGCGAGAGCAGAAATGAGATCCCGCAATCCGCACCACACAGGTGAAGAAGAATACAATTTCGTAATTGCGGCATTATTCCCCGCAGAAGAACTAAAAATATTGCCTTATAACCGTATCATCAAGGATTTGAGAGGTTTAAGTGATTCAGATTTCCTTGAAAAACTTAGTGAAACATTTGAAATAATTGAAATATTAAACAAAAAACCACTCAATAAAGGCGAAATTTCGATGTATTTTGACGGAAAGTGGTTTGGCTTAAAACCTAAATTTGACGTTCCAACTTCGGTTATTGAAAGTTTAGATGTAAGCGTTTTAGAAAATTACATTTTGCGTCCAATTTTAGGAATTGAAGACGTGCGAACTGATAAACGGATTGATTTTGTCGGCGGAATTCGCGGCACGTCCGAGCTCGAAAAATTGGTTAATTCAGGTGATTGGAAAGTTGCTTTTTCGATGTTTGCAACCACGATTGATGATCTGCTAAATGTTTCGGATGCCGGCGAAGTTATGCCGCCAAAATCCACTTGGTTTGAACCAAAATTGCGTGATGGTTTGCTGATTCATAAAATCTAGAACCAAACAATCCCGATTTCTTTACGCCATTCTCCGAGCATTTTTTTGTCAAGATTCATGACTCCTTCTTTAGTTATACCTTCGGGCAATTTAACGAATTTACTGAGTTTTTCAAAAACCTGTTTGCGTTCTACACCTTTAGTCCGCGAAATTAAGTGCCACAAAGTTAAAGTGTCTTTTTCGCGGGATTCATCAAGAATCGTTTTGATGGATTTTTCTGCACCGTTTTCAAAGTCAAAACTATACAAAGCCTTTTGAAATTGAGCCGAAACGTCTTCATAAAACGGCGTTCCGATGCCTTTACCTTTTTTCGTTATCGCCATTGCTCCAAAGGGAACTATCGATTCCCGACCGTCGCGTTCCAATGCCACATAACCACTCGTAACGTGCAGTTTGGAATTACCTTCTTTATCAACTTCGAGCGTGTAAGCACATCCCAAATCCACAGCAGCCGCACTAGGCGTATCAACCACAAAAAGACGCGGCGGAGCAATAATAAAAGCCGTCATTTTCCCTTCTTCAAGCGATAAACGATGTTCGGTTGATTCGGTTTTAATGAGTTGGAGTCGCGAATTTGGTGCAATTTCGACTTGTCCGATATTGGCTACATTAATTTTTGCCCGCGAATTAGCGTCAGTCTCCAAAATTTCGCCGACTTCCAACTTATCGTTTCCTTTAACTGATTGTCCTGAAATTACTTCAACGCTCCACTCATTTGATTCTGCTTGTTGAGGATTAATCTCGACCATATCTTTTGGGATTTCACGCAAGAAAGCGAAATAAATAGCTATGGAAACACCGAAAATCATTAAAAAAGAAGCGGTTGCCGTAATTAATAATCTTGAGCTGAAAAAAGGAGTTTTTACAGCTGAGGTTTGCGTGTCTAAAGTATTCTCAATTTTATTCCAGACCATTTTTGGTGCATCAAAAGACTCAAGTTTATCTGCCAGAGATGCTCCGAGTTTTATTTCGTCGTGTTCGCTTCGGCATGATTCACACTGCAAAAGATGTTCGGCAATCGCCTGCCGCTCGTCTTTTGGCAATTCATGATGCAAATAAGCTGAAAGTTTTTCCTTGTAATGCTCCATATTAAATCTCGCCTTTCAAATGCCCCAGTTTTTTTGCCAACATCTTGTGTCCGCGATTCAGCCGCGACGAAACCGTGCCGATCGAACAATCCAAAACTTTAGCAATCTCGTCGTAACTCAAACCTTCCGAGTATTTCAACAGAATCGGCAAACGAAATTTCGGTTTAAGCGTGGCGACGACTTTTTGCACCTCGTCCGAAATTTGCTTTTGCTGAAGTCTGTCTTCCTGTTTCATTCTCGTATCTTCCAAACCGAAAAACTCGGCTAAACCAAAGAATATGCGGTTTTTACGCTGTTCGTCGATACAGGCATTAATCGTCACGCGGTAAAGCCAAGTGGTAAATTCCGATTCACCTCGAAAATCAGATTTGCCCGTAAAAAATTTCAAGAAAACTTGCTGAGTAATATCGCTAGCTTTATCAATATCACCGCCGAAATAATTGAGAGCCACTGAAAAAACACGCCTTTGATGGAGGTTGTAGATCGATTCCAAAGCCTCGCGGCTGCCGTTTTTGCATTCCGCAAGTAAATCTGTTTCGTTAAAGTTTTCCGCCATTAACGCGAGTCGCTCCATTTTCGTTTTCAAAGATTTTACTTTGTTTTGCTCATAGCCCAAACATCGTTGCTGTAAACAAATTTCGTTTCGCCGTTTTCGACAAACGAATATTTTCCACCAGTCATAAACAGTTTATTATCAAAAACCCAAACTGCGACCGCACCACGCGGAGTCCACGGAGCAGAAAGTTCTTGCCAATTTTCGCCGTCTTCCGAAACCAACACAGCACTGGCAAAATTTCCGCTGTTGCGATTTGCACCAACTAGCCACAATTTATCATCGAAAACAACAGGCGTTCCGGCGATTTTATTAGTTGCGTTCGTTGTGTGTTTTGTCCAATTTATACCATCACCCGAAGACCAAATTTCGCTCGCAGAATTTGGGTTAATTTCTTTTTCTCCATCAATTGCACCACCGCCGATAATCCAAATTCTGTCTTTGAATACAACAATTTTTGAAATAATTCGCTCTGTCCAAGCTGATTTTTCCGATACGCGATTCCAATTTACACCGTCCGCCGAATTCCAAACGTCGTTGTGATAATTTTTGCCGTCCCAACCCCCAATCAGCCAAATTTTATCTTTGAAAGCAACTGCACCATAGAAAACTCTGTCCGGCAGATTCGATTTTTCTGCCACGGTTTCCCAAGTTTTCCCATCTCGCGTGCGGGTGATTTTGGACGAAAGTTTGAAATTCAAATAGTTTCCTTCCATTTCACCGAGTGCGTAAATTGCACCTTTGAACTGCACAAATTTTTGATAAGCGGAATTCACACGGCTTTTCGGCAGTTCGGTTTTTGTCCAATTCTTACCGTTTTCGGAAAACCAACCGCCGTTGTTTAGAGCCAGCATTTTGCCATCTACAATAAAAACAGGATAGTTGTAACTAATTGCGTAATCGCTTTTTACGGCGACATTGTGCCAAACATAATCATTTGATTTCGCTTCGCTTTTTGTGCAAGCAACCGTCGAAAAACTTAAAATAAACATCAAAAAAACTAAATTCAAATTGAACATTTCGCCTCCTAAATTAGAATATCTCTGACACCGTGCCAAATACCGTCTTTCCCTTTTTCCAACTTCAAAATTGGATTGAAACCGCCTTTTTTACCAGCCATTTCACGTTCTCGTGCGGTAATTAATTTGTCGCCTTCAAACAAATAATTATCAATCCAATCTTCTTTCAGAGTTTTTGTGGTAACGGTCGTATGTATGTGTGCCGCAAAGCGATTTTCGGGATATGGAGCAGGTTTTATAGTTTGAAATTGATATCTGCCTTTAGCGTCCGTCAGCATCCAACCGCGATAACGTCCGTGTTTATGCTCGCCATTTCTGCCGTAATACCCGTAAATGTCGGTGTGATAAAGATAAATCAGAACATTTGGAGCAGTAGTTTTGCCATCTGCTTCGTAAACCGTTCCCGAAATAATCATTTGCTCGCCTTTGTCGGAATTTTTTGACAAAACGGTTTTCCAAGAAACATCGCTCGGAGCGTCTTTTGCACCGTTCCATTCGCCATTGTGCAAAACTGCGTTCGCTTTTATTAAGTCTAATTCACTCAATGATTTCTGGGCGGTTGCACAATTTGCTAAAAAAGGAATCGAAGCCGTTAAAATCGTTGCTCGTTGTAAAAATTCTCGTCTGTTTTCGTCCATAATTTCCACCTTTTAAATTCAAGCTAAAACTTAGACGGTGCAACTTTCGATTTTCTTCCAAAACTTTTAGAATGTTTTTGATGATTGAAACTGAACGGTTTATTTTACGCAAATTCATTGAAAAAGACGTTGATGCAGTTTTTGCAATGCGAGCGGATGCGGATGTAATGCAATTTATCCGCGAACCGCAAAAACGTCAGGAAGCAATAAATTGGATAAAGCTAGTTTCTTCAAAATGGGAAAGTCGCAAGGTTGGTTTGTGTGCGGTTATATTAAAGGAAACGAATGAATTTGTGGGTTGGTGCGGACTTTGGGTTTTAGCTGAAACCGACGAAATTGAGGTTGGATACGCAATCGCCAAACGGTTTTGGAGAAATGGATTTGCATACGAAGCCGCCCAAGCCGCTCTGAATTATGGCTTTTCAACTTTGAATCTGCCCAAAATCGTCGCTTGTGCCAATCCATTAAATGAAGTTTCGCAAGCCGTAATGAAAAAACTCGGAATGACTTTCGATCACATCGGCAAATATTACGGTAAAGATTTAGTTCACTACACAATAACGCAGGAGACTTTTTTGAAAGCAAAAACGCAAAACATCTAGCACGAATATGTTGGAAACTGAAAGACTTTTACTTCGCAAATTTACGCCTGTCGATTTAGCAAAATTAATCGAACTTCGCTCTGATGATGAAGTTATTAAATATTTGGGCGGAAAGACTTTACAGAATCCGGAAGCGATAGAAAAGCGTTTGCAATTTTATATTGATTGCTATGAAAAACACGGCTTTGGAATGATGGGAATGATTTGGAAAGAAACGGGTGAAATGTTTGGCTGGTCGGGTTTGCAGCCTTTGGAGGAAACTGGCGAAATTGAAGTTGGCTACGGAATGATTAAAGACTTTTGGGGCAAAGGAATCGGCTTTGAATGTGCCAAAGCGTGGCTCGATTATGGTTTTAATGTCGCAAAATTAGATAGAATTGTTGCGGTGGCTTCACCTGAAAATACAGGCTCGTGGCGAATCATGGAAAAATGCGGAATGTCACGAGAAAAAACTGAAACTCATTACGGAATGGAATGTGTTTTTTATGGTATTTCGAAAGAAGAATATTTTAGGAGTGTGAAATAAATGAAGCAATTATTAGGTTTAGCATTTGCTCTGCTTTTTACAGTTTCGGCTATTGCGATGGATCAAAATGGCGATTATGCAAAATTAAATGGTCAAAAAGTCTATTTCAAAAGCTTTGGAAAAGGTAAAAAAGCAGTTGTTTTGGTTCATGGGTGGACTTGTAATTCCGAATTTTGGAAAAATTCATATGCATCATTCCCGGAATATCGTGTCATTGCGGTCGATTTAATCGGACACGGCAAAAGCGATAAGCCAAAAGCAAATTACACGATGGAATATTTCGCACAATCGATTGAAGCCGTCATGAAAAAGGCGAAAGTAAAGAAAGCAGTTTTGGTTGGACACAGCATGGGAACTCCCGTGATTCGGCAATTTTATCGCCTCTACCCTAGGAAAACATTGGGTTTAGTAATTGTTGACGGTGCTTTGCGTCCATTTGGTCCAAAGGCTCAAATTGACCAATTTATGGCTCCCTTGCGTGCAAATTATAAAGCCGTTGCACCAAGTTTTATTGATGGATTAGCCGGAAAAATTTCGCCCGAACTCAAGACTTTTGTTAAAGATTCGATGCTCTCGACTCCTGAACATGTAGCACTTAGTGCAATGGATGGAATGGGAGATGAAAGCCTCTATAAGACTGATAAGATTGATGTTCCGGTTTTCGCAGTTTTGGCAGATTCTTCTTTTGGGCAACAAAAAGACCTCGAACAATTCTTGCGTTCGATGATTTCAAATCTTGATTTGAAGATGTGGAAAGACGTGTCACACTTTTTGATGATGGAAAAACCAAAAGAATTTAATTCTGAGCTAAAAGCATTTGTCATAAAAAATAAAATGCTTTAGTTTTACGGGGCAGATTTGGTAAAATTTTATTGGATTTAGAAATCCTATCCTTCAGTTTTCCTTCCGATAAAATTATGCCGCCAAGAAGTATTCCAAAAACAATCATCGCCGCCATTTTCTCAATCTATTTTTTGTGGTGTGCCTACGATCCAATCAATGCAGTTTTTCTACACCTTATTTACACACCTCTGCACGAAGCAGGTCATGTTTTCTTTCGTATTTTAGGCGAATTCATAGGAATTGCCGGCGGTTCGCTTTTTCAAATAATTGTGCCGGCGGTATTTTTTGGCTATTTCGTTTACAACAAAAAACCGTTTTCAGCGTCCATCGTTTTGTTTTGGGTTGGACAAAGTTTTAGCGACGTTTTTGTTTACGCAAATGATGCAGTTGTGATGCAGCTTCCGCTTTTGAGCGGAGTAACGGGCAGCGAAGGCGGTTTCCACGATTGGAATTATTTGCTTAATGAAACCGGACTGCTTTCCAAAACTCAATTAATTGCTAAAATGATAAGGTTTGTAGGAATTATAACGATGATATTGGCTATCATCGGCTCATTTTATTACGCCAGAGAAGGCGAAGAACTTTTATCGGTTAATGAATTATGAAGGTAACACTTATCACAGGGGCGTCCGGCGGAATCGGCGAGGCATTTGCCAGACGTTTAGCGGAAAAAAAACACAATCTCGTTTTGGTAGCCCGCACCGAAAATAAGCTCCACGAAATATGCGATGAATTAATGCTCAAGCATGGCATTACGGCTCATTATGTAGCGGTTGATTTAAATGATTTTGAAGCAGATCAAAAGCTTTTTGAAGAAACTGAAAGAAACGGAATGGAAGTTGATTGGCTAATCAACAATGCGGGTTTTGGCTCGATGGGCGATTTTGCGGATCTAAGTTTGGATAAAGAACTTGATATGATCGGGCTAAATGTCATGGCATTGGTCGCTTTAACTCATCGATATTTGCAAGGAATGCGAGCCAGAAAAAGCGGAACGATTATCAATGTTTCTTCAACGGCAAGCTTCCAACCAATTCCTTATATGGCGACCTATGCGGCAACAAAGGCTTTTGTTACATCATTTACAGAAGCCATCGCTGAAGAAAACAAATCTTTTGGAATTACCGCGACAGCTCTTTGCCCAGGTCCTACCGAAACAAATTTCTTCGCCGCTGCTGGGGCGATTCCATTCAATGCAAAAGGAATGCAGACCGCTGAAGAGGTTGTGGAAACGGGTTTGGAAGGCGTTGCTCGCGGGAAATCACATATTATTTCGGGCTGGACAAATTTCATTGGTGCATATTTGGCAAATCTTGCACCAAATTCGCTTGTCACTAAAACCATTGGCGGCGTAATGCGACCAAAAGTTCAAGCGAAAACTTTGGAAAAACCGAATGACTAAAAGGATTTACAATTTTAGTGCCGGACCCGCAATTTTGCCGACCGAAGTTTTGCAAAAAGCACAATCGGAAATGCTTTCTCTCAATGAAATTGGGATGAGCGTAATGGAGATTTCCCATCGCTCTGAATATTTCGAGAATATCTTGGCGAGTGCAAAACAAGGCATTCGTGAACTTTTAGATATTCCAAGCAATTATCAGATTCTTTTCCTGCAAGGCGGTGCGTCGCTCCAATTTTCAATGATTCCGCAGAATTTTCTTTCGAAAGACAAAACAGCAGACTATGTTGTGACCGGTGCTTGGAGCAAAAAAGCAGTCAAAGAAGCGAAACTCTTTGGCAATGTAAATATTGTCTTTTCGAGCGAACAAAGCGGCTTCAAATCTGCTCCAAATCAAGCGGATTTCCGTTTCTCAAATGATGCCGAATACGTTCACTATTGCTCGAATGAAACTATTGACGGTGTTGAGTTTAAGTATGATTTGGACGGCGGAAATGTGCCTGTAATTTGCGATGCTTCGTCGAATATTTTGTCAAAACCAATTGACGTTTCAAAATATGCTTTTGTTTACGGCGGGGCTCAAAAAAACATCGGACCTTCAGGCATAACGCTCGTGATAATTCGTGATGATATGCTCGAAAAAGTTCCGGCAAATCTTCCTGCAATGCTTGATTATCGAAATTTTGCCGACACTGCTTCGATGCCCAATACTCCGAACACGTGGGGAATTTACTTGATTGATTTAGTCTGTAAATGGTTGAAAAATAAGGGCGGACTTGCAGAAATCGCTAAATTCAATGAAGCGAAAGCAAAGGTAATTTACGATGCAATTGATTCGAGCGATGGCTACTATCGGGGACACGCCGACCGCAACGCACGGTCGCTGATGAACATAACTTTTCGCTTATCCAACGAAGATTTAGAGCAAAAATTCTGTGATGAAGCAACTGCTCAAGGCTTTGACGGCTTGAAAGGACACCGATCAGTCGGCGGAATTCGGGCTTCGATCTATAATGCTTTTCCGATTGAAGGTGCTGAGAGATTGGTCCAATTTATGAAAGAGTTTTCTGAAAATAATTCGTGAAGTTTGCTACAATTATTAATGCGTTACACCAAACGTATTTCACCACGTGCCTCATTCAAATTTCTTTATGCAAAAACCTAACGCAAGTCTCTCCTTAGATTTAGACAATAAATGGTCGTATATGAAAACGCACGGCGATGCGGGTTGGGAAAGTTTTCCGAGCTATCTTGACGTTGTTGTGCCGCGTGCGTTGGATTTTTTGCGTGAAAGAAACCTGGAAATTACGTTTTTTATTGTCGGGCAAGATGCTGCGTTGGATAAAAATTTAGATGCATTGTCTCAGATTCCCGCCGCCGGACACGAAATTGGAAATCATAGTTTTAATCACGAACCGTGGCTGCATCTTTATTCAAAAGAACAACTTACCGAAGAATTTGAAAAGACCGAAACTGCAATTTCGCGTTTTACCGATCAAAAATTAATCGGCTTTCGCGGTCCCGGTTATTCACTTTCGCCGACTGTTTTGGAAGTTTTGTCCGAACGCGGTTACGAATACGATTGTTCGACTTTGCCGACGTATATCGGACCGCTTGCCAGAGCATATTATTTCCTCGCATCGCCTGATATGACCGCCGAGGAAAAGGAAAAACGCAAAAAATTATTCGGCAAATTTTCCGATGGTTTTCAGAGTTTGAAGCCGTATAAATGGCAGATCGGCGAAAAATCGATGGTCGAAATTCCGGTTACGACGCTGCCAATTTTCAAAACTCCGATTCACGCCAGCTACGTAATTTATCTTTCAACTTTTTCACGCCTTGCCGCAAAGACTTACTGGAAAACTGCGGTTGAAATGTGCAAATTGACCGGCACAGAGCTTAGTTTATTGCTTCATCCGCTTGATTTTCTTTCAGGCGACGATGCACCCGAACTCAAGTTTTTTCCTGCAATGAACCTGCCAATTGAGAAAAAGCTCGATTTTCTCAGCGAAATTTTGGAAACTTTGGGTAAATCGTTCTCTATTTTAAATATGCGGCAACATGCAAAAGCGGTCGCAAATTCAAACCTTCGCGTTAAAACTTCCCTTCCTGAATAAGCAACACGAATATCAAATAACCAACTGAAGTTGGAACTCTAAGCTTTATGAAATGTCCGCTCTGCAGCTCGGATTCTACCCGAAAATTTGAAGTAAAAAATTATTGGATACGCGATTGTAGCTCGTGTTTGCATCGGTTTACCGAACTCGCCGCGGATCAGAATCATGTTGAGAAAACATACGATGATTCCTATTTTAACGGCGGCGGAGCCGGATATACCGACTATTTGCAGGAGTCCGAGATCTTGCGTCAACGAGGGAATTGGTATGGCAAACTTTTGTCGAAATATACTAATAAAGGCAAGGTTTTAGACGTTGGTTCAGCCGCCGGATTCATTCTAAAGGGTATGGAAGAAACGGGCTGGAACGGCGTTGGAATCGAACCGAATGAGTCGATGGCGGAATATGGTCGTAAGAATTTGAACCTTGAAATCTACAAAACGAGCGTTGAGAATTATGCGTCCGACGAGAAATTTGATCTCGTTACGATGATTCAGGTGATGGCTCATTTTGTAGAGCCAAGGCAGGTTTTCTCGCATGTTTCCGACACATTGAAGGCAAATGGACATCTTTTGATCGAAACTTGGAACCGTAAAAGTCTATCCGAGAAAATCTTCGGCACAAAATGGCACGAATATTCGCCGCCAAGCGTTTTACAATTTTTCAGTGATGATGGGATCGAAAAACTCGCTAAGGAACAAGGATTTGAACGAATTGCAATCGGCAGACCTTCAAAATGGATCAGCGGTTCGCACGCTAAATCATTGATCGCATATAAGTTCGGTAATAAATCAATCGTCACAAAATTATCAAAACTCGTCCCTGATAAGTTGAGTTTTCCGTATCCCGCCGAAGATTTATTCTGGGTTTTGTATAAGAAAACTAACTAATTTTGACAGGATGGACAGGGTAAACAGGATGAGATACTTTCAAATTCAGAAAATATCCTGCAAATCCTGTCTATCTTGTTTGATTTCTTTGCTTTAATCGTGGAAAACGAGGCTTTTTCAGCGTATATTAACGTTGTGAAACAAGCCGCGAAATTAAAACCTGCGAAATCGGAATCGCTCGAACTCGTTCATGTTTCTTGTTGCGTTTGCGGTTCCGACGATGCAAAAGTGGTCGGAATTGGCGAAGATTTTGAATATCGAACGAGCAGCGATGTTTTCGCCGCGATGCAATGCAAAACATGCGGATTAGTTTACTTAAATCCGCGACCGAGCGTTTCAGAATTCGACCGAATTTATCCGCCAACTTATCACGCTTTTGACTTTTCTGAAGAAGAATTCGGCTTTGTTCATAAAGTTCGCAGCCGCTTGGAAGCCAATCGTTTATTGGCTTTGTGCAAAGATTTAGGCGATGACGCAAAGATCTTAGACGTTGGTTGCGGCGATGGTTTTCATCTGCGTTTGCTGCGGGAATTCGGCAATAAAAATTGGACGCTAGAAGGTTTGGATGCAAGCGAAAAAGCCGTTCAAATCGCCGAAAAATTTGGAACAAAAGTTCACCTCGGAACAGCGGAAAGCAACGATTTGCCCGAAAATACATACGATTTGGCTTTCCTGATCCAGACGATTGAACACGTTGAAAAACCCAACGAAGTTTTGCCCGCAATTTGTCGAGTGTTGAAACCAAATGGCAAACTTATCATCGTAACGGATAATACGGATTCGCTCGATTTCAAACTTTTCAAAAACGGATATTGGGGCGGTTATCATTTTCCACGCCACTGGAACTTGTTTAATCGCAATGCTTTAGCGACACTTACCGAAAAGTCGGGCTTCAAAATCGACAAAATTGAAACGGTCGTGAGCCCCGTAAATTGGGTTTATTCGATTCACAATGCGTTGGTTGATATGAACGCTCCGCAGTTTTTGATCAATCAATTTACGCTGAAATCGACAATTTCGCTCGGTATTTTTACGATTTTGGACATTGTTTTGCAGAAACTTGGACGAGGGGCGTTGCTGCGGGCGACTTTGATGAAATCGATTTAGCCACGAACAAACACGAAATGACACGAAAGAGTTTAGGGAATTTAGACGCGGAAAAACACGGATCGGACGGATTTTCGCGGAGTGATCTATTAAGAAAACAGCGTAAATCCGTTTGATCGGCGTTTTTCCGCGTCTAATTGAAATTGATGGAATTTACAACTGAAAATCCAATCGCAATCATTGGCGGCGGCATCGCAGGTTTGACCGCCGCGAACTATTTGCATCAAAAAAACGTGCCGTTTTTGCTTTACGAAGCGGGTAAAAAAATTGCCGGTTTGGCGAGTAGTTTTAAGGATGAAGAAGGTTTTTCATACGATTTTGGAGCTCATTTTGTTACGAATCGTTTGGCGGCGATGCTCGGAGTTTCCGGCGACTGCAAACCTGTAAAGCATTACAGCGAAACGGTTTTGCTCGGCGGAAAGACTTACTCGTATCCGTTTGGTTTGATGAAAATTCCGCGAATGACGTTGAGCGGTGCGTTGAGTCAATTGGGCGGAAACAACGTTGAAAAAACCGCACAAAATTGGTTTCGTAGCAAATACGGAAAGGCGTTGGCGGACGAAGTTGCGTTGCCTCTGATAGAAGCTTGGTCGGGTGCGAAGGCGGAAGATCTGTCGTCGTCAGTCGGCGAAAGTTTGCCCGGAAGCATAGCGAAAACAATCTATTTGAAGCTCGCGAGCAAGGTTTTGAAAAGGGCGGTTTGCATCGGTTATAGCCGCGAATTGCCGGAAAGTCCTAACGTTTGGCACGTTTATCCAAACGAAGGCGTTCACACGCTGTGCGAAAAATTAGCTGAAAATATCCACGATAAAATCAGACTTGAATCGCCAATTGAAGAAATATTGGTCGAAAATGAAAAGGTCATCGCTGTTCGATCAAAAGGCGTAACCCAAGCAGTTTCAGCAGTTATCAGCACCGTACCGGCTCCAATCTTGGCGAAAATCACTAAAGGAACAGATAAACTCGAAAAATTCGCGAAGTTTAAATATAGACCGATGACGTTTGTAAATATGCGTTTTGAAGGTCGCGGATTGCTGCCCGATGTCGTGCTGTGGCTACCCGAAAATAAATATCCATTTTTCCGTTTGACTGAGGCGACGCTTTCGATGCCTTGGCTCGCACCGGAAGGAAAAACGATGATTACGGTGGACATTGGTTGCAAAAAAGATGACGAAATTTGGTCAATGGACAACGACAAACTTGGCGAATTTTGTTTGGAACATCTGGCAAAAATTATCCCAAATGCGAAAGAAAAATATCTAGGTTGCCACACGTTGCGAACCCCGATTTCGTATCCTGTTTTCTTGAAAGAGTATGAGCAAGAACGACTCGATTTTGAAAATGGAACAGGCATCGAAAACCTTCTGAGCGTTGGACGAAACGGCGAGTTTGCACATATATTTATGGAAGACGTTTATTGGCGGACTCTGCAAAAAACACGGCAACTGATTAAGTCTAAAACAGCCTGATTCATGCAAAAATTATCTAATAAATTCTATTTTGTTTTAATATTCCTGCACCTCGCAATCACGATTCCGCTCGCTCTAAAATTGAATATTTGGGTTGACGAAGCCTCAACTCTTTACAATACGCAACACGGTTTCTTTGCTACTTTCGACAATGTTTTTCACACGGAAAAACAAGCTCCGCTGTATTTTCTCGGGCTGAGTCTTTTGCGAACACTTGACGATTCAATCTTCTTTGCCCGTTTAGTTTCAATAATTTGCAGTTGTTTGGCTATAAAGGTATTTTGGGATTTAGCCGGTAAATTCTTCGATGAGAATACAACTATTCTGACTACCACTTTCTTTGCACTTCATCCATTTTTAATTTGGATAAGCTTGGAAATTCGGCTTTACACGTTGACGGTTTTATTCGTTTGCCTGCTCTTAAAGTTATTTTATGAAGGCTATTTGGAAAGCCGCAAAAGCTCTCAATATCTCTACATCTTAACTGCAATTATTGGACTCTACATCAATTACTATCTCGGCTTCCTTCTAGTTGGCGGCATGGCGATTTTGCTATCGCTGAGGCATTGGGAAACGGCAAAAAAATATTTCGTGCAAATGTTTTTGATTGTAATTGGAATTATTCCGCTAATTTGGATGATAAAGATACAGCTTGCGACAAATCAGGGCGGACATAAAGAAGTAAGCGAAATTATAGACGGCGTAAGAATTTTATGGTCACATTTTGTCACAATTATTATGCCGACTGAATTGATGCCTACGAGCGAACAGACCTTTGTTTCGTATATCAGAATTGGGATCGTTCGTTTTGGATTACTCGCCTTTATTGTTTTTGCCGCTAAAAAGAAGTTCAGATTTGTTGATGAAAAGGTGTTGATTTTCGGTATTTTTGCGTTCACGGTGGCGGCTTTTATGCTTTTTGCCTATTCGCTTTTGGGCGGGGCGTATCTTGCTCTGCGTCATTCATCGGTCCTTTTTGTTCCGCTAATACTCTTCATCGGCTCACTTATCCATAACGTTTTACCGCGGATAAGTTGGAAAATTTTAGCTGTTTTGATTATGCTGCTTTTCCCTTATTCAATTTATAAAAGCTATCCAACCTTTGCAAAACGGGGCGATTGGAAAAATATTGCCGCCTTTATCGAAGCAAACGAAAAGCCGAATCAAATAATTATTACGTCGCAAGTTTATGATGCAATCTCGCTTCCATATCACTACAAAGGAGCCGCTAAGGTTTTGCCGGACGAAAGATTTTTCGAATGGAATATGGAAGATTCATTTAAATCAGAGAATGCTTTCAAAAGACAAACAGAATTCATAATTTCTAAAATTCCGCCGGATACTCAAGAAATTTGGCTTCTTACACGGGATGGGTGTCACCTTCCTGAAACTGCACCATCGTGTCGCCCTTTGGAGAATTTCGTTGATGCGAATTACACTATTGAGATTGAGAAAGACTTTTATTTGGAGAAATTGCGTCTACTAAAGAGAAAATGAGCGTTAGAAAAATCACTGAATATCCCGAAAAAGTTTTGGCAAAAATTGGCGAACCCGTTACACAATTTGACGAAGAATTAGAAAAACTCTGCGAAGATATGTTTGAAACAATGTATGCTGCCGAAGGGGTTGGGCTCGCTGCACAGCAAATTGGTTTGAGTTTACGGCTTTTTGTAATGGATTGTGATAGCGTAAAACTCATCGCAGCCAATCCTGAAATTATCAAAATGGAAGGCGAGCAATCCGGGCAGGAAGGCTGCTTATCGGTCGGGAAAGTCCCTGCTGTTGTGATACGAGCCGAAAAAGCAACGTTGAAAGCTCAGGACGCAAAAGGTGAATGGTTTGAACGCGAAGCTGAGGGCTATGCTGCCCGATGTTTTCAGCACGAAACAGATCACTGCGACGGCAAACTTTTCATCGATCATCTGCCGAAAATGCGTAAAGATATGATCGTTAAGAGCTTTTTGAAACGAAAGAGCTGGAAATAATTTCAACTATTTTTCCAATCGAAATTTTTTCGCTGAAGCTATGTCATTCACTCCGTTTTCCCCTAATTTAGTGAGCAATTCGACAAAGATCTTCGCAGTTGCGTGGGCATCATCCGAGGCTCGGTGGTGATTTTCGAGATTAACGCAAAAATGTTCTGCAACTGTGTTTAGTTTATGATTTTCAATATTTGGCACTAATTTACGCGATAATTGAACCGTGCAAAGATGCGGATTTGCAATTCGATAACCCTCATAAACATTGCCGATTTCATGATTCAAAAACTTCATATCAAAAGGTGCGTTGTGTGCCACCAAAACTGCATCTCCAATAAATTCAAGGAAATCATTAGCAATTTCGCCAAATTTGGGAGCCGTTCTGACCATTGAATCAGAAATTCCCGTCAGCTGAGTGATAAAAATTGGAATTGGCATTTCCGGGTTAATCAAACTGTGAAACTTACCTGCAATCTTGCCATTCTCTACCCGATAAGCACCAATTTCCGTAACGCGGCAGGGTGGACATTTGGCACCTGTTGTCTCAAAATCGAAAACTACGTAATCCGTTTCAAACAGATTGCGTGATTCGTCACTAATCGGAGTAAGTTCAACAAAATCATCATTTAGAAAAAGTCTTGGATCACTATTAACTAAATCTGACATCAAAAGTCTCGCTAAATTTGCCTCAACGTGGCTAATTTTCATTACAGAATCAACCACTTCCACAGCAGTTGCTTTGCCGCCAACACACTTTAAAAGTTCGATAGTTTCATTGATCAAAATGGAATCGGAAATGAGATTTGGAAACCCTTGCATTGCAATCATTTTAACGAGAAAACCAAAATGCGTAAAACTCTCAGCTGGAAATTTGACAAATAAAGTGTAAAGGTGAAAAAGTTGCAAAGTGAAAGAAACTGTGGAGTTTAGCAAATTGGCTTTTTTAGATTTTACGCTTTTGCACGTTTTAAAATTATGAATCAAGAAAACATAGTCGATCACTTTCGCTCAACCGATGCACTTTTGGAAGGACATTTTGTACTTTCGAGCGGCTTACATTCGCCCAATTATTTGCAATGTGCCTTGGCTTTGCAATACCCGATGGATGCCGCAAAATTTGGCAAGGCAATCGCGGAAGAGTTTAAGAATCCACAGTTTGACACGGTAGCTTCGCCCGCAATCGGCGGTCTTGTTATTGGCTATGCGGTTGCTCAAGCTCTAAATCTTCGCTTTATTTGGACAGAAAGACAGGAAGGAGTGATGACCGTTAGACGTGGTTTTTCTGTTAAAAAGAATGAACGAATTTTGGTTGTCGAAGACGTGATTACGACAGGTGGTTCAACTCGAGAATGTATTAAAGCCTTGGAAAATCTGGGTGGAAAAGTTACTGCGGCGGCTTCGATAATTGATCGTTCGGGCGGAAAAGCGGATGTTGGCGTACCGCGAATCGCACTTGTTTCGATGGAAGTTCCGAGTTTTACGATTGAAGATTGCCCGATGTGTGCGAAGGGCGAAATTGCGGTGAAACCGGGTAGCCGAACGGAAGTAAAAGTGTAAAAGTAAATGTTGAATTTCTTTGGTAAACTATTGTCATTATTGCTCTTGCCTTTTTTGGCTTACGGATTTGGGGTTACGCTTTATGACGTTTTTACAAAAGAAACTTGGCAGTATTCAAGAGTTTTTCCATTTGGAATTGGGTTTGCTACGTTTGCGGTTTTTTGGTTGATTTTTCGTCGATTCTTGGACATTTTCTGCACATTCGAACATGAATTAACTCATTTGATTGTTGGGCTGATATTTTTGAAGAAACCAAAGTCATTCAAGGTAACTCTGACCAAAGGTGGCTATGTGGAAATGTATGGCGGGAAGAACTTTTTAGTGACGCTTGCACCCTATTTTTTGCCGACTATTTGTTTCTTTATAATACCTTTAGCCTGGTTTCTACCCGCTCACTCTTTGCCAATTTTCTTTGGTATCCTTGGCGGAAGTGTTGCTTTTCACCTCTTTTCCGGCTGGCAGGAATTTCATTTTGGGCAGAGTGATTTGCATGATTCCGGTTTAGTTTTTAGTATTTTGTTTTTGCCTGTCGCGAATTTGATATTTTTCGGAGCGATTATGGTTTTGGTTGTTGGCGGAAATGACAAATTTTTGAGTTTTTGGAAACTAGGATTGCTAAATGGATTAAGCTTGTTAAAGTTATGAAAGAATCAGTCAGTTATTTTTGGCAAGAATTTTGCGAAAAGTTTGATATAGATACTGAAACTCCGTTTCAAATTTGGAATTTTGGAAACACTTCAGAGATGGCGATTGAACTTGCAGAATTAGTAATCTCGGGCAAAAAAAGTGCGACCGCGAGTTTGGTTGAATTTAACAAAAATCACCCTGAAGTTGCTCCAATTGCTAATGGTTACAGCGTTATCACCGATCTTGCAGGCAATCCAATGTGCGTTATCCAAACCACCGAAATTCGTCATTTACCTTTTGATGAAGTTGATGCAAACTTTGCTTTTGACGAAGGCGAAGGCGATCAAACTCTCGAAGATTGGCGAGAACGGCATTGGAAATATTTTACAAAAGAAGCAGAAGAATTTGGTTTGGAATTTAACGAAAATTCGCTGATTTGTTGTGAAAGATTTAGTCTACTATTTGCAAAATGAATTTCAAACTTCTCATCCAATTCGATGGCACGGATTTTCACGGTTGGCAGGTGCAAGATAGCAAACTACGCACTATTCAAGGTGAACTCGAGAAGGTTTTGACACGGCTAAATGGCGGCGAAACTACCCAAATTACGGGTTCGGGGAGAACAGATGCCGGGGTTCACGCGGAAGGTTTTATCGCAAACGTTCACCTTTCAACGCCTTTTACGCCATTGAAATTATCCAAAGCAATCAACGGAAATTTGCGAAACGACATCAGGATTTTAGACGTTGAAGTAGCTCCGAATGATTTCCACGCCCGGTTTTCTGCTACGGGAAAAACTTATCTTTATCGGGTAATAAATGCTCCTTTTGTTTCACCTTTTTGGTCGCGTTATGCACTTCAGGAAGGTCGATTGCTCAATATTGAGAAGATGCGGGCGACGACGAAGATATTTCTCGGAACACATGATTGGACGGCATTTTCGGCGGCACAATCGGATGTAAAAAATCGAATCAGGACGATAACGGATCTTACAATCGAAACAAATTGGGACGAACGCGGAAGGACTGAAATAATTGAATTCCGTATTTCCGGAACCGGTTTTTTGCGATATATGGTTCGATCGATAGTTGGAACGCTGCTCGCCGTAGGGCGTGGCGAAAAGGATTCTGATACAATTCAAACGGCAATCGAGACGGGAGATAGGAGTTTAGCTGGAATGACCTCGCCCGCACATGGCTTGACGCTTTTGAAGGTGCATTACGAATGAGAACTGATTTTCAACAAATTTTGGCATCACCTGTTTTGACTTATCAGGAAGGACTCAACTTTTTTATGGGTGAAGGAATCTTGAATGAAACGCTTCGGCGTCTGGCAAATGATTTGGAAAATCACGGAATTAATTACGACGTTATTGATGCAATTGCCCTAAATCAACATGGTTATAGGCGTTTTACTGAAGATATAGATTTATTGATGACTCGTGAAGGTTTAGAAAAATTTCGAGAGGAATTGGTTGGTCTGGGTTATCGTCCGGCTTTTGAGGGAGCGACCAAGAAATTTCGCACCACGCAAGAGAATGTTACGGTTGAAATTATTACAAGCGGAGAATTCCCGGGCGATGGAAAACCAAAACCGGTTGTTTTTCCAAATCCAAATGAGAATCAAATTGAAATTGACGGGGTAAAAACTTTAACACTCGAAAAATTAGTCGAATTAAAACTTGCGTCTGGAATGACATCGCCGCATCGTTTGAAAGATCTAGCTGATGTCCAAGAACTTATCAAAATAAAGAATTTAACCATCAGTTTTGCCGAAAAACTAAACCCTTTTGTCCGTGTAAAATTTTTAGAATTGCAAAAAGCGGTTGAAGATTATAAAGACTAAAGATGATTATTTATCACATTGTTTTGCCGGAAATTTGGGCAAAATTCAAAGACCAAAATTTTTACTACGCGGCAAGTTTACAAACTGAAGGCTTTATTCATTGCAGTTTTGCAGATCAGATCGCGGGCGTTTTGGAGCGTTATTACCATGGCGTGAAGCAAGTTTTGATATTGCATCTCGAAACCGAAAAGCTGACTTCAAAACTCATTAACGAAGCTTCAACAAATAACGAAATATATCCGCATATTTACGGACAAATCAACATTGACGCGATTGTAAAGATTGAAGAAAAAGAACTTAGCTGATGCACGAGAATTTTGCCAACATCATTAAACCGAATACGATCGAAGCGGAATTGCTTGAAAAGATCGACTTTTCGCGTTTGCCGCAGCACGTAGCGGTAATCATGGATGGCAATGGAAGGTGGGCGAAGCAGCGAAATCAGCCGAGAATTTTTGGACACAAGGCGGGCGTGGAAAGTGTTCGGGCAATTGTGGATACGGGAGCAAGATTGGGGCTCAAAGCTATAACACTTTACGCCTTTTCAACGGAAAATTGGAAGCGTCCGGAGGATGAGGTCGGAGCGTTATTTGAAATGCTCGTGTATTTTTTGAAGAAGGAAATTTCTTCTCTCCACAAACAAAATATTCGGTTTCAGGCAATCGGAAATATCGCCGGTTTGAGCGAAAAAGTACAGGCGGAATTGGCAAAAAGCGTAGCGAAAACTGCCAAAAATACGGGAATGGTTTTGAGCGTTGCTCTCAATTACGGTGGGCAGGCTGAGATCGTTGAAGCCTGCAAAAAGGCGGTCAAAAATCTCTTGCAAACGGGCAAAACGATCGACAATCTAAGTGAAGAAGACATCACGCAAAATCTTTATACGCAAGGACTTCCGGAAGTTGATCTGCTAATTCGAACAAGCGGCGAATTTCGAATTTCAAACTTTCTTTTGTGGCAAATTGCCTATAGTGAAATTTATGTAACTCCTACTCTTTTTCCTGATTTTCGCCGTCAAGCAATTTTTGAAGCGATGATTGATTTTCAAAAACGCGATAGAAGATTTGGAGGAGTAAAATAATTGGTTCATTTCCAAGTTGGGTCATTGGTTCATTGATTTACCTAATTTACAATGATTCGATCAACAAAATTATTCATTAACCAACATGAAAACTCGAATTTTAACTGCTCTTGTCGCTCTGCCAATCCTAATAGCGACAATTGTTTTGCCGTCATATTTCCCAAACATTTTTGAATTGAGATTTATTTTCGTTACGAGTGCAGTTTTGGCACTCGGAGCAGGACTTTTTGAATTTTACAGCCTGAGCAAGAAGCTCGAACTCAAATCTGATGCGTCAATTGGATATCTAGGAGCCGCAGTTTTGATGGTTGCGTTCATCTTTGATGCACCCACGAAAGCTCCTGATATATTTCTTTTGACGATTTCACTTTTCATTATCGTTACATTGATAACCCAGATGTTTCGCTTTCAAGCTGATTTTTCAAAAATGCTAACTGGCGTTGGAGCAACATTGCTGGGCGTTTTTTATGTGGTTTTTTTGGGTGGTTTTTTAGTGTCAATCCGAGTTGGATTTGACCCTTTTCTATCAAGCAAATTACTGGGATTCTTCTTTTTAGTAATAATGGGAGCGGATTCCGGTGCTTACTTTTCGGGAAAGTTTTTAGGTATAAACAAACTTGCTCCAAAGATCTCACCTAATAAAACGATTGAAGGATTGGTTGGCGGAATCATTGCAAGCCTTGCCTTTGCAACACTTGCACATTCTTGGTTTTTTCCTGAATTGAGTTTGAAATTTGCATTACCATTAGCAGGATTGATGGCGATTGTAAGTGTGCTGGGCGACTTGGTTGAAAGTGCGATGAAAAGAGGTTCCGATACAAAAGATGCTGCCGACATCTTGCCCGGACATGGCGGATTGCTTGATCGGCTCGACAGTTTGCTCTTTAATGCCCCGATTTTGTACTACTTTGCCAAGTTTTATTTTAACGCTCTTTAGAGGCGGGACTCCCCGTTTCTATCAAACGAACTGTATCGCGGGCTATCAAAAGTTCTTCATTTGTAGGAATCGACCAGACCCTGATTTTTGATGAATCTGTGCTAATAAGTCCTTCATTGCCATTTACTTGCAGATTATTTCTGGCTTCATCCAGCTCGATTCCGCACCACTCCATCCCTTCGCAGATCATCGAACGTATCTTCGCGGAATTCTCCCCGATTCCACCTGAAAATAGGATTGCGTCCGCTCCGCCTAGACTGGCGAGATATGAACCGATATATTTGCGAATTCGATAGCAGAAAATTTCGATGGCGAGTTTTGCACGCCGATCGCATGACTCTTCGGCTTCCGCGAGGAGTTCCCGCATATCATTGGTCAGCCCCGATATCCCCAAAAGTCCGGATTGCTTATTAAGCATCATCTCGATTTCATGAATGCTCAAACCTTCTTTCGCACTAATAAACTCTAGAATTGCCGGATCCAAATCACCCGAACGAGTTCCCATTACCAAACCTTCCAGTGGCGTTAAACCCATTGAAGTATCGACCGAATTCCCGCCCCGAATCGCAGCAATCGAACAGCCATTGCCTAGATGCAAAGTGATTACATTGACGTTTTCCCGCGAAATCGCATTGATGGTGCGATACCGATATGCAATATACCGATGCGATGTGCCATGAAAACCATAGCGGCGAATTTTGTGGCGGCGATAAAGCTGATACGGAATCGCATAGAGATAGGAAGTTTCGGGCAAAGTCTGGTGAAAGGCTGTATCAAAAACTGCGGATTGTGGAATATTTTTCCCGAAGAGTTCGCGGACGGCTTTGATGCCTTGGATATTGGCAGGATTATGCAGCGGAGCTAGTTCGATGCAATCAGAGATTCCGCGAAGTACTTCTTCATCAATTAACACTGACTCTTTGAAATTTTCACCACCATGAACTACGCGATGCCCAATCGCCTGAATATCAGCCAAACTATTGATTCCTTCAACTTCGCCCGATTCCGCAATCCAACGCAAAACCATCTCCAAAGCCGAACGAATATCACGAATCGGTGCCGCAGATCGCTCAGTTTCCTTGCCTTCAGCAGTAAAAGTAATTACCGCGGCTCCGCCAATTCGTTCGATTTGCCCATGTGCCAAATGTCGATCCGCATTGTTCGCAATGCTTTCTAAATCTGTTGAAATAATCTGAAATTTGAGTGAGGAACTGCCGCAATTTAAGACTAGAATATTCATAAAATCATTATCGCTTGCATAGTAAGATATTTCAAAATTAGATGATTAATCAGTAAGGTGAGCGGTAGCAAACATCGTTAATAATCAGCCGTTTAAGGACTAATCGTACTCGCTACTGCTCTCTATACTGATTTTTACACGATACAACCTAAGTTTGCTCTCAAACATCTTTTTAGGCAGGTAAATAAAATGAAAAAGAAATTCCTCGATTCGATAGATGTAAAGTCGCCTTGCAATGAGAGTTGGAATGAGATGTTTGGAAATGATGAAGTCCGTTTTTGCTCGCATTGTGCCAAAGATGTTCATAATATTTCGGCGATGAATCGTGCAGAAGCGGAAAAACTGGTCAAAAAATCCAAAGGAAATATTTGCGTCAGGTACACCAAAACTCCTGAAGGAAAATTGATAACCGCTCCGCCAAAACTCACACAAATTACCAAACGGGTGACAATCGCTGCTACAGTTTTAGCAACGTCCTTGGCTTTTTCTACGATTGCATATGCTCAAGGTAGTCCAATATTACCAAAGGAAATTACGACCAAAACAGACAAACAACAAGGCGAAAAAGGTGAGTTAAATCATGATTTTTCAATAATTTCAGGTACGGTTGCTGATGAAAATGGTGGGCTAATTACCAGAGCGAGTATAACTTTATTTAATACAAAAACTGAGGAAATTCGTCGTATTCAAACCAATGATGAAGGCATTTATGAATTCAAAGGCGTCGAACCAAACGTATATGAACTTCAAGCAGAGAGTCCCGGATTTAAGAAGTTGTTTTTGCGAAATATCGAGGTCTTAAAAGATACAAAATTAGTAAAGAATATAGTACTCGAAGTGAGTCAAGCTACGATTGGTGTGGTGTCCATTGAAGGTCCGATAGAAACTCAAGACGCTAAAATATCGGAGGAAGCCGTTAAACAAAAACCTCTTATCAAAATTCCAGTTTCTGAACTTCCAATCAACGACCGTAAATTTGTCACACTAATGGGATTGATTCCCGCGACAGTACCTGCCGAAAAACCTAAAAAGAAGAAAAACTAGCAAATTTGCTAAATATAATAAAAGTCCTGTATCATTTCACTTGATATTTTATGAACGCAGTTCGATTTAATGACGATAATAATTGAGAGGCGAGAGCGTTATTTTCTACGTTCCGCCTTTCGATGTGTCATAAATCGAAAGGCGTTTTTTTTAGTTTTGAGTCCCACCTTCAGGTGGCTTTATGTTTATTGTTCGCCATCTAAAGATGGAACTCGGAACACTTAATTTTATGCTAGATACTTTAGGAAATTTAGAAAAAACTCATTCTTGCGGCGAATTGAAAGCGGCAAACGTTGGCGACACAGTTGTTTTGATGGGCTGGACTGCGAAAAAACGCGACTTCGGGATTTTTACGTTCATTGATCTACGCGACCGCGATGGAATTACCCAAATCGTCGTTAGCGAAGAAAAAACTCAAGCCGCACACGCGAAAGCCAAACTACTTCGCGGCGAATTTGTGATTGCGATTACCGGAAAGGTTGTCGCACGCTCGACCGATGCGATTAATCCGAAACTTTCGACTGGTGGAATCGAAGTTGTCGCCGATGAACTCTTGATTTTAAACGATGCGAAAACATTGCCGTTTGAACTAGAAGTTGCCGGTTCGCAAAACCTTGCGAGCGAAGATTTGCGTCTAAAATATCGTTATTTAGATCTGCGTCGTCCGCAGCTTTCGCATAATATTCGAATGCGTGCCAAAGCCGTGAAGGCAATCCGTAACTACATGGATAACCTTGACTTCACCGAAATTGAAACGCCGATTTTGCTGAAATCGACGCCTGAAGGTGCGAGAGATTTTATCGTTCCTTCGCGTATTCACACGAGCAAATTTTTCGCCCTTCCCCAAAGTCCGCAAATCTTAAAACAACTTTGTATGATTTCGGGTTTGGACAAATATTATCAAATCGCACGTTGTTTTCGTGATGAAGATCTTAGGGCAGATCGTCAACCCGAATTTACACAGTTGGACGTGGAAATGTCGTTTGCTAATCAGGAAATGGTCTATCGAATCATCGAAGGAATGTTTTGTTCGGTGATGAAATTGATTGATGTCGAGCTTCCAAATCCCTTTCCACGAATGACTTACGCCGAAGCAGTTCGAAGATTCGGAAGCGACAAACCGGATTTACGTTTTGAAATGGAATTGCAAGATTTATCGGAAAGCTTGAAAGATACTGATTTTGCACCGTTTGCTGAAACTTTGAAGAATGGTGGGGACGTGAAGGGAATCGTTGTAAAAAATCGTGCAGATTGTCCGCGAAAAGTTTTAGATGAACTGCAAGATTTCGTTAAACGGTATGGTGCCAGTGGTTTAGCTTGGATAAAAGTTGCGGACGAAACAACAAGTTCATTGCTTAAAGTTTTGGGCGAAACTACAATTTCAAATCTTGGAACGACCGCAAAGGCGGAAAAAGGTGATTTGGTTTTAATCGTCGCAGGTAAGAAATCTATCGTTGCGGCGGCACTTGGAGCATTGCGAATTGAAGTTGCAAAACGTGAAAATCTGATACCGAAAAATTCGTATAAACCGCTGCTCGTAACAGAATTTCCGATGTTTGAATACAACGAAGACACAGGAAATTACGATGCAGCACATCACCCTTTCACGTCGCCATTGGACGAAGATATGGAGATGTTCAAAACCGCGATTGAGGATGATTCGCAACGGCATTTGCTCGGTAAAGTTCGTGCAAAGGCTTACGATGCAGTAATTAACGGCTACGAATGTGCCGGCGGTTCAATTCGGATTCATCAAAAATCGGTTCAGGCACTGAACTTCAAAGCATTGGGTTTAACCGAAGAAGTCGCACGCGAAAGATTCGGATTTTTCCTCGACGCATTGGAATTCGGCACGCCGCCACACGGTGGTTTCGCCGCCGGAATCGAGCGAACTTGTATGATTCTTTGCGGAACGGAAAACATCCGCGATGTGATGGCGTTTCCGAAAACTGCATCGGCTCAAGATTTGATGATGGATTCACCGGGCATTGTTGATAATTCGCAGTTGAAGGACTTGGGAATAAGAATTGTTGATTAAATTTGAGGCAAGATATATTCTTGCCTTGAGTTTTTATGAGCAACATAAAAGAAAATATTGTTATTTTCATACTTCCGTTTTCGCTGAGCATTTTGAGCGTGATTTTGGCACTTTATATTCTGCCGATAAATTGCACGCTTTTTGTTTCTAATTCACCCGGACCTCAAACGTGCCACACAATAGAGTTAACAAAAGACGGAAAATTTATTCCTAACAATTGTTTAGAAGGCTATTGCCGATGTTTAGAAGGCTATTGCCGAGATTTAAGCTCAGAAAAAGCCGCAACACTTATATTTTCGTTTGGTATATTGTTGTTTTTCCTACCGCCCACTTTGAAGATATTTAGTGAGTTTCAAAGCAAAGAAATAGAGCAGATAAAACTTTCTGATTAAAATTTCCTTGAACTATTTATTACAAACCATCGTAAAACTAAATAGCTATGGCTAAAAAGTTTGATACAAATCAATTAGATCCCGAGTTTCCAAAACTGGTTGAGGAAGCTAAGACTTCTGCATTGCCAAACACTAGCTACGAGACTAACGAATTTCCGACGGTAGTTCGTACCGAAGAACAAACCAGACGATTTGGTGACGCAGATTTTCATGGCTATCAATCGCCTTTTGCCGGGCAAAATGTTCCAACCACGTATCAAACTACTGCACTTTATTCTGCCGACATGGAAACCAGTTCGAAACGAAAAGTAGCTAAGATTGGTTTGCCGGAAAATGTGATGGTGATGCTTCCTTATTTGCCATTTGGAATTGGCTGGATCGCAGGATTAATCGAATTATTGCTTGTCCCAAGAAGTGAAGCGAAAGTTCGTTTTCACGCTGCTCAGGGTTTTGCTTTACACATCGGAGTTTTTATTATCAGTGCGATTTTGGGGATTGTTGATAATATTTCCAATTGGGCAGATTTTGGCAATGGCGTGTTTCAGTTTGCGATGTTTATTATGTTTATTGTCTGGTCGGTTAAAGCTTATCAAGGCAAGCCAATTCATATCGAAGCCGTTGACGACCTAACGAATTGGCTTGATGAAAAAATTCATCTTACAAAGCAGAATTAATCACGCTATACAGATTATTGAGTCCGCCGGAATTCGCCGCACCTCTTTTTACTTCAATTACTTTGCCTTCTTTGCTGACCACAAAAACATTGGCTTTTCCTTTCTCGCATCCGTAACTTTTGGCGACTTTGCCTGTCCAATCAAGCATTACCGGAGCCTTGCTTTTGCTTTTAATAATTCCGCGAACTACGGGTCTGACTGCCCAAGGCACTACTGAAAGCTCCGCGATTCCAAATATGTAAACCTGATCTGTATATTTTTCATAAAGCGGACGAACCCAGCCTTCCACCTGCTCAGAGCCCTTGCGATCACCAAACACTAAAACAACAACCTTATTTGAAGGAAACTTGATTCCAATCTTATTGCCAAATTGATCTTCGAGCGTAAAGTGTTCAGCCTTGGTTTCGCTCTTTACCTCTCTCTTTTCGAATGAAATAGCTGATTTCGTTTTAAAACCAATCGAAGTTTTTGCAGAAGCTTTCACATCGCCTAAAGATATTAACGATAGTGAAATCCCTAAAATAATTGCCAATATTAATCGTATCTTATTCATTTAATTACTACTTCCCGCCTTAGTTTAATGTGCTTGGCTGAAATTCGATGTGTATTTTCAGAGATAGTTTGCAACAACATTCCAGCACGTCTTTAATGTTGATTTTCTGAGTTATGAAAGAGTGCGAGACTTGAAAGAATTTATAAGCCTCAATATAAATTTAATAATTTATGCAACAGTTGTCAAAAAAAGCTTCGGCAGATTTTTGCCAAAGCTTTTTTGGGATTCAAGTTTAGAGCCAAATTAGTTTCCAAAAAGCCTGTCTATTCCAATAATCACGTAATATGACAAAGCAGCCATAAGAGCTGCTGCAGGAATCGTTAACACCCATGCCCAAACAATTCTGCCGGCAACACCCCACTTTACAGCGGAGAAACGTTTGGTCGCACCTACGCCAACGATTGAACCGGTAATCGTATGAGTTGTAGAAACTGGAATTCCTGCCGCGGTGGCTCCAAATAAAGTTATAGCACCTGCGGTTTCAGCACAAAATCCGCCAACCGGCTGGAGTTTTGCAATCTTAGTCCCCATTGTTTTAACGATTCGCCAACCACCCGAAAGCGTTCCTAAACCAATTGCCAGGTGTGCTGAAAGAGCGACCCACATAGGAATTTCAGGAAATTTTCCGCCTGTTCCTTTATAAAAATCCGGAAAACCAATTGCCAGAGCCATCATCATAACGCCCATAGTTTTTTGGGCATCATTTCCACCATGTCCTAATGAAAAAGCTGCGGCTGAAAATAACTGTCCGACGCGAAAGATCTTATCAACCCTGTGAACACTAACTCTCTGAAATATCCAATAAACCGAAACCATTAAAACAAATCCAATTGTCATCCCAATTAATGGAGACAATAGAATGAATTGAACAGTTTTAATCCATGCTTCAGCTTTTAATATGCCTAAGCCGCCAAAAGCTGCAACTCCGGCTCCGCCTAGTCCGCCAAGCAAAGCATGTGAACTTGAAGTAGGAAGTCCTAGCCACCAAGTAATCAAATTCCATATTACTGCTCCGATCAATCCTGCCAGCACGACATAGAGCCTGATATCGGTGCTTATCAAATCAGTATTAATACTTTTGCGAATCGTATCGGCAACCTCTGTTTGAAAGACGAAAAGTGCAACGAAATTGAAAAATGCAGCCCAAATAACAGCTATCCCGGGCGATAGAACTCTTGTCGCAACTACTGTAGCAATTGAATTAGCCGCATCGTGAAAACCATTAACATAATCGAAAATCAAAGCCATTACGAGAATGACAACTACCAAAGTTACGGTAAATGTATGTGCATCCATAGAATTAAGTATGTTTAAGCATTATGCTTTCGATAATATTGGCAACGGTTTCGCATCTATCGGTTGCATTTTCTAAAATCTCGTAGAGTTCCTTCCATTTTATAACTGTCATTGCGTCGGTTGAATTGTGAAAAAGTTCTCCAATAGCACGGAAATAGACGTCGTCAGCCTCATTCTCAAGCCGATGGATCTCAACTATATGTCGATTTAAGTTAACCGGTTTGTTTAACATAGAAACAGCAGAATTTATTTCTAATGTAAGAGTTTGAATAACTTTAGCAAGGTGTTTGGCATGGTCTGACATTTCCTTGATGTCATACATCAAGATCGCTCTCGCACCTGCATCAATGTAGTCAACAACATCATCCAGAGCTACCGATAATGAAAAAATATCTTCCCGATCAAAAGGTGTGATAAAGGATTTATTTAATTTTGTGGTGATTTCATGTGTTATCGTATCGCACTCATGCTCAGCATCCTTAACTTTTTTCACTAACGGCTCAAAATTTGCAAACTCTCCCTGTGTCAATTCAACCAATGCATTTGAAGCCTCCTGCATTTTTGCAGTCATTTGAGAAAAAAGTCTAAAATATTCGTCTTCTTTAGGTAAAAAACTAAAACCCATAATTTACAGTCTCCAAACTAAGTTTTGTGATTCAAACTCAACAATATATCCAAACATAGAATTCTTGTCTATCGGGTAAACCCGTTGTGTGCCATTATGTGTAACATTTATGTAACATCGTCGTAGTCTGCGTTACTTAGCAGATTTAGGCAAACTTCCGCTTCTTGATTAACATCAAAAGTTCGCATTTGTTCTTTTAAATGTGCGTTGTTGATTGATTGAAAAGCACGTTTTGCAATAGACTGTAAGGAAGTAAAAAATCAACGACATAATTTTCTTGGGAGGGAATATGGAAAAAGAAACCCGTAATGGTTTTAGTAAGAATTTAACAGTATTGATGTTTTTAGTTTTAGCTTTAATTGTGCCATCAGCGATTATTGCCCAAACTAAAGTTTCAATGCCGAAAAACAAAAGTAATATTAACAAAGATCTTGAAATTGGCAGGAAAACAGCAGCTCAGGTAGAGCAAACTTTTCCAATGCTCATTGATCGAACTTCGGAAGCTTATATCAATGAAGTTGGAATGCGTCTGGCAAATGCCGTTCCTGCGGAATTCCAGCATCGTGAATTTAATTGCCAGTTTAAGATCGTTAATGCCAGTGATATCAATGCTTTCGCCCTCCCTGCTTGTTATCTATACGTTAATCGAGGAATGATCGAAGCTGCGAAGAACGAAGGTGAAATGGCTGGAGTTATGGCACATGAAATCGCCCATTCCATGCTTCGTCATGGAACTGCACAAGGTCCGAGTGTGTTAACGCAAATTGGTGCTTTGGGTGCAATGCTTGGTGGAGCGATCGTAGGTGCACCTGAGCTTGGACAAGCCGCAGCAGCCGGTCTGATTACTCCATATAGCCGAAATTTTGAAAAACAGTCTGACATCGTTGGTGCAAATATTATGGCTCGGGCGGGATATGATCCGCGTGATTTAGCTAATATGTTTCGCACAATTGCCGGAGAAAATGGCGGGCAAAGAGCTCCTGAATGGATTAGCAGTCACCCCGATCCGGGTAATCGTTTTAATTACATCAATCAAGAAGCATCGATGCTGAGAGTTTCGGCTAATCCGATCAAGATTACGCAAGGTTTCCAGAGAACTCAAAGCTATTTACGTTCATTACCAAAAGCTCCGACAATGGCGGAAATTGAAAAGCGTTCGCAAGGACAAACTCAAGGCGGACAGTCGCCAACAGCCGGCGGACAATATAACAGAAATGTTCAACTTCCTTCGACGGCGACACGAAACTATGCTGCCGGAAATATTCTAACAGCACGAGTTCCGAACAATTGGAGAGAATTCCCTGTTCAAAGCGAAAATGAAGTCTGGTTTGCTCCTGAAGGTGCTTATGGTAAAGATGGTATCACCCACGGAGCCGTAATTGGTGTAACAAAAGGGACTGGAAATCTGCAAACAGACACGCAGAATTACACCAACGGAATCTTGCAGGCGAATCCTTATTTAAGACAACAAGGCGGAGTTTCAACGGGTAGAATTTCCGGAAGAACTGCTTATGCAACAACATTGGCTGGTACTTCCCCAGTTACCGGACAAACCGAAGTTGACACCGTTTATACTGTTCAATTAAGCAATGGCAGCTTGCTTTATATTGTTGCAGTTACACCGCAAAACGAAGCAGGAAATTATCGTTCGGCATTTCAAAACTTAATAAATTCGATCCGCATTAACGATCGATAGTTCCAAAATTCGCAAAAAGGCTAAGAGAAAATACCCCAGGACTTAGCCTTTTTGTTATAATGCCCCAAAAGAATCAATTCAAACGGAGAAAAAGAATGAAGAGAACAATTGTTTCGCTATTTGCGATGCTTTTATTGTTTAGTTTTAATGGGGTCGCCCAATTTACACAACAATTCGGACAATGTAATTCTGCTACATATACACGTATTCAATGCGGTTACTTTGAGGAAGGTTATCAAGACGGCGTTGTTGATGCTCAAAATAATCGCAATAACGATTACAAACGCTATCGCAGCAAACTCGATGGCAGTAAATATGAGACTTTTTACAAGCAAGGATATGATGCTGGTTTTAGCAGTATCAAACCCTTTCAAAAATGGGATTCGAGCCAAAGAAGTAGCTACGATGATGGCTTTCGTGCTGGTGAAAGCGACCGCAAAAAGAATATCAGCCGCTTAGCCGAACGCTATGAAGGTCAATATAATCGAACATATGAAGCCTATTACAAGCAAGGCTATTACGATGGATTCGACAATAAAGCTCGTCAATACGACACGATTCTCGGAGCCGCTCAAACGAATAATCCAACTTTCCCGACCAATAACCCGACTTTTCCTGCACCTCTACCAGTCGCGGGTACCGCTACCGGATCAATTTCATGGAGCGGACGGGTGGATGATCGCGTAAATATCGTGATCAAAGGCAGCGAAACGACAACTCAAATCATTGCGGGTAATAGCGGAATGCCGAGTTCACAAACAATGAATGGGGTTTTACCGCGTCGTCCGGCTACGATTTCGGTCAATAAAAATGATGGTCGCGGCGAAGCGATTGTTTTACAGCAGCCTAGCAAAGAAAATAACTACACCGCGATTGTTCAAGTAATCGATACCAAACGAGGTGCGGATAATTATCGCCTTGATATTTCTTGGCTATCTACTGCTCCAGTTGAAGAACCTTATCAATCAGGTAGAGCAACATGGCGTGGTCGCGTAGATATTACCGGAAATATAATAATTTCGGGCAGTGAAATTCAAGCCCAAAATATTTCCGGCAACGGAACTTTTACGCAATCTCAAAACGTTTCGGGATACTTAGCTCGCCGACCAGGTAGTGTAAGCGTCAGAAAAACTGATGGACGCGGAAGTGTCAGCATTATCCAGCAGCCAAGTGCGGAAAATGATTTTGTAGCAATCGTTCAAATCACAGATACTGACAAAGGTGCTGATGATTATGAACTTGAAATAACCTGGTAATTAACCTCAAAAACCTAGCCGCAGTATCAGTAGCCCGACCGTCAGGAAGGGCTCTTTTTATGCTCAAAAATTCGCCTATAAATCGGCAACCCCTTCTCTTCAACTGCCATTTCCCTCTCGGTTTTTATCGGAAATGGATTTTCCGCAACTTCAATTTCCTTGAGCGACTCATTTTGCCGAAACAAAACAAACATTTCCTCCGCCAAAAATTCGATATCCGTCTGGACAAAAATCTTGCCGTCTTTTGCTAAATGATTAACAACTGTTTCAACCAATTCACGATTTACCATTCGCCGTTTAGCGTGTTTTTTCTTAAACCAAGGATCAGGGAATTGAATCGTTACCGTTTGCAAAAGATTCTTGGGAAGATTCTCCAAAAGTTTATCGAGTGCGATCATTGCGTTGCAAAATTCGTAATGAAGATTCGTTAAATTCGCCTCTTTGGCAAGTCGATTTGCTTCAAATACCAGCGGCTCGCGGATTTCTATACCAAGGAAATTTACAGCCTTTTCAACCTCCGCCATTTTTAGCAGAAAACGTCCTCTTGCACTGCCGATGTCTAGATGAACCGGCAAAGTTGATTCGCGAAAGATTTCTCCAATTTCAATCGGCTTCGGCGTAAAACGAAAGTAAGGAGCAAGCGGATTAACGTGCTGATGCACACGGATTCTAGCCATAAAATTATTGGAGATAAGATTCGGGCAGCGTGATTTTTATTACTTCAAACATTATCAAAATACTAAATAAACAGACCGCAAACAAAACTCCCAAAGCTACTTTACCTGCAAAATCAGTTGTTTTGCTAACGATTCGCGGATCCTGATAAACATCACTTGAAACTTGGAAAAGTCCGTAGATCGCCCCAACCAAAAAGCCCCCGAGATGTGCGTAATTATCAATATTCTGCATTACCACCAAACCAAAGAAAGCAATCAAACCAATGTTTATCAGTAGATTTTTCAAAAAGGCTGAAGATAAAATTTGTCTGCGTTTGAAGGCGTAAACCGTTAAATATCCGAGCAATCCTATTACTCCGCCGGACGCTCCAACTGAATTACCCTGGGGCAGAAAAATAAGGCTCAAAATATCTCCGCCAACAACCGCAAGTAGGAAAATTATTATCAAATGCGAACGATTCGAAAGCGTTTCAAAAGGCTTTCCAAAAACATAAACGGCATAACTATTGAAAAATAAATGGGCAATTCCTGAATGTAAAACGCCCGAAGTTAGCGAACGCCAATATTGCCCTTCAACAAACGCTTTTTTTAGAAATCCGGCAAGCAAAACTGATTTATAGCCGGCATATTCCTTATCCTGACTGTCAACAATAAATTGAACAATTGAAACAATCACCAAACAAGCAATTAAAATCGCAGAATAAAGCGGAAAAACATCAGTAATTTGCTGGCGGTTTTCAGTCTGTTCTTCAATGTTTTCAGCTTCTTCGGCTTCTTTCGTGTATTCAAAAGACATAAATTTTCTTTTTCAATAATCTTTACTTTTACCTTTTTACTTCTCGCTTACATAGCTAGTCCGCCGTCGGGTTGAATCACTTGTCCGGTGATATACTTCGCCGAATCCGATAGCATAAAGCAGGCAATTTCAGCAACTTCCTGCACATTGCCAAGTCTGCCCAAAGGAATTTGCGACAAGATTTTCTCGCGATATTCTGCGTTCATCTCAGCCGCCATTTCAGTTTCAATTAAACCTAACGCAAGTGCGTTGACCGTTATCTTTCGACTCGCAATTTCCTTTGCCAACGATTTGGTAAGTCCAATCATTCCAGCTTTTGAAGCTGAATAATTTGACTGTCCGAGCATCCCAACAACTCCTGAAATCGACGAAACATTCAATATCGAACCGCCATTTTCATTCTTCATCATTGGTCGCAAAACTGCTTTCGAAAAATTCCAAGCACCTTTCAAATTTGTATCGATCACCGCATCCCAATCGTCTTCTTTCATCCGCATTATCAATCCATCGCGTGTGATTCCGGCATTATTGATTAAAAAATCGACCGTGCCAAATTCCGCTACTGATGCTTTTACGAATTCAGCCGATGCTTCTGTGTTAGCAACATCACACTGCTTGGCAAAAGATTTTACGCCCAAGGCAGTTAATTCTGCCGATAGTTTGTCAGCTTCTTCTACGCTTCGTGCGTAATTAAACGCAACATTACAACCACGTTTTGCTAATTCAATTGCAATCGCCCTTCCAATGCCGCGGGTCGCTCCCGTAACGATTGCCGATTTTCCTGTAAATTGTTTTTCGTTCATAAACTTTTATTCTTCAGTATCAGTATTTTTTAGCCTATCCGTCATTAACTCCACCCAAGCTAAGTCTTGACTACATATTTCCTGAATTAGGTTTGAATGCCACTCGGGTGTGGAAAGAGAATAGGTTCCAAGGTGTAAGTATACTGAATCAGCAACCCACGGAAAACCAAGCTCTTGTTCAACAGAGTAATTATACCAATAAAATATATTTAGCCATTCAAAGGTCTCCCGCCAAATAAATATCCAGACTTCTTTATCATTTGGCGGAGCAGCAAATAATCCGCCTTTAGCTAATCCTACTCGGTATCCTTCTGGCAATGCCAACATTTCTTCATGAACTGCAAAACTAATTCTTAATCCCGTTTGAAATCGTTCCAAAAACAGTAGGTCTTTAACATCTTTCGGAACTAAATAACCTTCTTCGATTAGTCTACAGCCAAAACTCTTGGCAAAATATTTATATAGATTCCGTTGAGAGTCTTCAAAATTTTCACCGTAGACATGAAGAAGATTATTAAACCTTTTACGAATAACATCTTCTTCATTTTCAAAAACCCAAGACATAAATGTATCATAGGCATAATCAAACGGCTGACTAAGAGTAGTATTACAATTTTGACATAGACTTTTACTGTATTTAACTACTTCAGCTCTTGGACCTCGTATTTTTGCTAAATAATCCTTGAAATGGAAGAGTCCATTTTCACCCTCATAAGGTCCTTTACCATGCAATCTGATGAGGTCTGTTTTTTTAAATTTATGCTCTGCACTATCGGCAGTTGAATTGCATATCCAGCAAGAGTTCATCATGTTATATCTTCTGACTAACCCGATACTAAAAAGTCTTTAAATCTGCCTTTCATAAAATATTGTGTTTTTATGATTTTAAAGACGGATTTTCTATCACAAACTTTTATTCTAGCTATTTGCTTAAATTACGGCAATTCGCCTATTATTTTCGGTATGAAGAACCCAATCTTTGCAGCGATTTTTACTATTCTTTCAACGACAGTTTTAACCTTTGGACAAACTTCGGTCATTATCAAAAACGCCACAATTATTGATGGAAGCGGTAAATCAGCTTATCGTGGCGACGTGCGGATTAGAGACAACAAAATCGTTAAAATCGGAAATATCAAATCGAAAAAATATGATGTTTTAATTGATGCAAACGGCAAGATTATCGCTCCGGGTTTTATCGATATTCATAATCATTCGGAAAGCGGTTTGCAGACCGAAGGCACGGCAACGAATCAGGTTTCGCAAGGAATTACGACTATTTTCGTCGGACCAGACGGCGGTTCACCTTTTCCGATTGCCGATTATTTGTCGAAATTACAAGGAAAAATTGCTCCGAATGTTGGTGCATTCATCGGACATGCGAGTTTGCGTGAACAAGTGATGAATAACAGTTATGCTCGGCAAACTACGCCTGAAGAACTCCTAAAAATGTTGGTTTTGATGGAACAAGCGATGAAAGAAGGTGCGTTTGGATTATCTTCAGGGCTTGAATACGACACAGGTTTTTCTGCTTCAACTGAGGAAATGATTGAACTTGCTAAGGTTGCCGCAAAGTATAAAGGAATTTATATGACGCACATGCGGGACGAAGAAGAAGGAATGCTCGATGCCGTCCGTGAATCGATTCGCATCAGTAAAGAAGCAAAACTTCCGCTTCAAATTTCGCATATCAAAATGGGTAACAAAAATGTTTGGGGAAAATCGGCGGATGCAATCGCGTTAATTGAAGCTGAGCAAAACAAAGGCTTCGACATCACCGCAGATGCTTATCCTTATACGGCTTGGGGTTCGACAATCACAGTTTTAGTTCCATCTCGCAAGCACGAAGATCGCGGTGAAGTCGAAAAAGGTTTGGATAATGTCGGCGGTGCGGACAAAGTTTTGGTTACAAGTTGCTCGTCTCATCGCGATTATGAAGGCAAAACGTTGGACGAAATTGCGAAGATGAAGAATGTTTCGCCGGTTGATGTTTATATCCAAATCGTCAAAGACGGCGGTGCGAGTGTCGTCTGCAATTCGATGAACGAAAATGACGTAAAAGCCTTTTATCAACGACCTTGGGTAATGGTTTCGAGTGACGGCGGAATCGGCGGAAGACATCCACGCGGCACAGGGACTTTTCCGAAAGTATTGGGCAGATTCGTCCGCGAACAAAATTGGTTCTCGCTCGAAGAAGCTGTCCGTAAAATGTCCTCGATGCCTGCGAAACGTTTAGGTTTGAAAGATCGCGGTTGTATCAAAAAAGGCTACAAAGCCGACATCGTTTTGTTTGATAAAGACAAAGTGATTGACCGAAATACTTTCACTCAACCGCAGATTTTGTCTGAAGGCATCGAAATCGTTTGGGTTAATGGTAAAAAAGTTTGGGAAATCGGGAAGGTTACAGGCAATCTACCCGGCGAAATACTGAGAAAGAATTAGAAGCTCTCGTCAGATTCAAACATCCAAACGCAAGCGATGCTTTTCAATTTTATCCAAAACTCCCAATGCCAGATTCAAAGCCTGACGACCTGCTTCCGCAGTAATCGGCGGCATTTTATTTTCCGTAATGCAATGTAAAAACGCATCGATTTCGGCGTGAAGCGGTTCTATGTCAACTATTTCCAGCCGATTTATTGAAATCCCCAAAAGCGGATGAGCCGCTTCGGGATTAAGCGAAGTGATTGAAGCAAATTTGGTTGCGTAATCCAAAACGACATATGAATTCGTCTGATAAAAACGCGTTTTGCGAATTTTTTCGGTGCCAATTCGCGAAGCTGTAATATTTGCAACTGCTCCGTTTTCAAATTCAATTCGGGCATTTGCCGCGTCAACCTTGTCAGAAACTACCGGAATTCCAACCGCGTGAATTGCTGAAACTTGCGAATCAACCATCCATTGAATCGCGTCTAGATCGTGAATCATGACGTCTAAAACTACATCAACATCGAGGCTCCGATTCGGAAATGGTGAAACTCGGTGAATCTCAAAATAAAGCGGCTTCGTAACGTGCGGACGCAGAGCAACCATTGCCGGATTAAATCTCTCCAAATGCCCAACCATCAATTTCGCTCCTGATTTTGCGGCACTTTCGATCATTTTATCTGCTTCTTCCAGCGTTAAGGCAATTGGCTTTTCGACCAAAACGTTAACGCCTTTTTCTAAAAAAGCACAGGCAATTTCGCAATGAGTTTCGGTTGGCGTAACAATCGAAACAGCGTCAACCCTATCAAGCAAATCACGCCAATCCGTAAAATGGTGGCACATATTTTTTTCGGCAACTGTGATTGCCTGCTCTTCGCTTGCATCGCAAACGCCGATAAATTCACTTGTGCCTTTAAGGGCAAATTCGGCGTAATTTCGGGCGTGATGTTGCCCCAAACTACCAACTCCAATCACTGCTGTTCTTAATTTACTCATTACGGATTTAATATTTCAGATTCGGAATTTTGCTTTTTGAACTTAGCGTCTTAGCCTCTTTGCGTTAAAATTCAATTTGCAATTATGAGAAATTCTAACTTTCCAAAGGCTCTGTGGCTAGTCGTGATCGTGGGTTTTATTTTCCTATACTTCTTTGGGCTAAATTTTGTTCCGCTTCTTGGACCCGATGAGCCGCGTTATTCTCAAATCGCCCGTGAAATGTTTGAACGAAATGATTGGCTAACGCCCACTTTAGGCGGATATAATTGGTTTGAAAAACCGGTCTTACTTTATTGGCTGCAAATTATTGCTTATAAATTATTTGGCGTTTCAGAATTTTCAGCACGATTTTTCTCGGCAGTTTTTGGGCTTTTAACAGTATTAATAGTCTATCGATTGGCTTGCCGGATCGAAAATTTAGTTGAAAGAAAAGGTTATTATTCTCAGAATTCAAAGGGTTTAGGAAAATTCACAGGGATTTCTCTGGCAACAGCTGCCGGATTAATTGCGTTTTCGCGTGGAGCAAGTTTTGACATAATCCTAACTTTTCCGATAACCGCCGCCTTAGTGTGTTTTTTCTATTTTGAGATTTACGCTCCAAAAGGGCAAAGCGATCAAGATTTTCGCGGTTATTATCTTTCTGATGTTGGCTATCTGGCACTTTTCTATGTTTTTGTTGGTGTCGCACTTTTAGCCAAAGGCTTGATTGGAGCCGTAATTCCTTTTGGAGTTGTTTTCACATATTACCTTTTTCAATTCCGCTTCCCGCAAAGGATGTTTGTTTTCAGCTGGTTTTGGGGAATTCCTTTGGCAGTTTTAGTTGCATGTGCATGGTATTTGCCGATGTATCTTGCTCACGGGCAAGTATTTATTGACGAATTCTTTATTCAGCATCACTTTCAGCGATATACTTCAAATCAATTTCAGCACCCGCAACCGTTCTATTTTTTCTGGTGGGTTTTACCTGCGATGACGATTCCGTGGCTGCCCTTTTTGCTATTGGCGATTTGGAATGTTAGAACTTGGCGGAGCGGAATCGCTCAAATTCCGAGTGATTATTTGCGATATTTTGCACTTGCCTGGATGCTTTTTCCAATTGCTTTTTTTAGCTTTTCAGGATCGAAATTGCCGGGTTATATTTTGCCTGCTTTACCGGCGGCAATGATCTTGATTGGCGATAGAATTCGCCGTTTTGTAACCAAAAACGAATATAACGAATGGCTAATTTTTGGTCTTTCAAGCGGAACAATTGCGGTCTGCGTCGTTCTGCTAATGTTTTTTGTAAAAGGCTTTGCCTCGCATGAAACGGTTAAATATTTAGTTGAAAAAGCGGATGCATATGGTTACAAAAATGCTAAAATCCTCAGCTTTCGGCGAATTACACACAACATTGAATTTTATGGAGCAGGTCGAATTCCGCGTGATGACGCAGGAAAATTGAAGCGTTTTGAAGAATTGAACAACCTCATTGATGAGATAAAAAAAGACGGCAAACCGGTTGCTGTTTTGGTGCCAATCGAATTTACTACTCAATTAACTGAAAGCGAATTTTTGACAGCAAATGTAATGGCGGATAATGGTGAACTGGCAATTGTTGGTGTAAATTTGAAATAGAATATGCGAATAAAAGACAAATTTTCCGCACTAAAAGCCAACAATCAAAAGGGTTTCATTCCTTTCATCTCAGCCGGCGATCCCAATCTAGCCAAAACTAAAGAATTAATTTTGTCGCTCGCAAAACTTGATTCAACTGTCATCGAACTCGGCGTTCCATTTAGTGATCCCATGGCTGATGGAGTTGTAATCCAAAGGGCTTCCGAGCGTGCATTAAAGAATAATTTTGGAATTGAGGAGATATTTTCATTAGTCAAAGATGTGCGAAAAGAAACTGATGTGCCGATAATTCTTTTCAGCTATTTTAATCCGCTCTTGCAGTATGGTTTAAAAAAACTGTGCGAAGACGCGAAAAATTCGGGAGTTGACGGATTTTTAGTCACGGATTTAGTTCCGGAAGAAGCGGAAGAATTTTCTAAACTGTTACGTGCAAATGATTTAGATATGATTTTTCTCATCGCACCGACTTCGGGCGATGAACGATTGAAAATGGTTGCAAATCGGGCGAGCGGATTTATCTACGCAGTTTCGCGAACGGGGGTGACAGGTACGAGAGAAACCACCAGCCAATCAGCCGAAGTTTTGGTCAATAGAATGCGACGATTTTCTGATTTACCGATCGCGGTGGGATTTGGAATTTCAACAGCCAAACAAGTTGCGGAAACTTGGGAATATGCGGATGCCGCTGTTGTCGGATCGGCGATCGTCAGAGAAATTGAAAAATTCGGTGATGATGCTGATTTACTTGAAAGAATTGAAGAATTTACGAGGAATTTGTTGCCACAATGAAAATTGAAACCGGCGAAACCATTATTATTGTTTTACATACACCGCGAGAAAAGATTATCGGCATTTTGCATGAGATCAATGCTTCCGGCATTTACGTTCGCGGGATCGATTTGAATTATTTTGATGAATGGGCGAGTGCTATCAAAAATAATGAACATTACTTACCGATGCAGGATTATTTTTACCCAATGTGGCGGATAGAAAGAATCACAAAAGATGAAGCCGGATTCGGTTCGCTTTCAATGACGGATCAATTTAAACAGCGTACAGGATTAGACTTACAGGACTTGTAATTATCTCTTAAAAAGATTTTTCGCAAACTCTGCTTCAAATGAGTTACAATGTAACTGACGATTTTCCCTCACCTTACTTTTCCAAAAAGAATAAGCAAAATTTATGAGTACGGAATTAATTTCAACTAACCCGGTTGTCAAAGCAATTATTAGCGGATCAGCTCCGCCGCAGGCTTGTCTTGCTGCCGCCCGCGGAATGTTGCCATTGCCACAGCTCGATTTGTTAGAAGTTTTAGTGCATTTAGCAAAAAGCAGCGAAACTGAAATTGCCACAAATGCTAATAAAACGATTGAGAATCAGGATTCCGCAACGCTTTATAATATTTTACTCGAACCCGAAACCGCATCTCCGATTCTTGACTTTTTTGCCACTAAAGCTAACCTTTCCGAGAAACTTTACGAGGCTGTTTTAGCCAATCCAAATACGTCTGACGAAGCTGTAGCAAAATTTGCCAGGCAAACTCAAAATGGCACGCTGCTTGAATTAATCGCACTCAATCAACAGCGTTTGATTCGTGTACCGGCGATTATTGACAGTATTCTTGCGAATCCGCATAGAACAGTTGACGCAGATCGACGAGCCAGCGAAACGAAGCGTGAATTCTTTGAAAAAGAACGCGGTGCTCAGCAGATCGCCAATGAATTGCGGGCTCGCGGAAAAGATGCCGCCGCTGAATTCATTGAAAATGCGGAATTTGCCGATACTCTTGACGATCCGGATTCAGTTAGTACAGATGATGCTCTTTTCTTTGCGTCATTTATCGAAAGCTCTGATTCTGAGGTTGATGATTCTTGGCTGTCATCGGAATTTATCGAAGATTTTTATGAGGAAACTCCGGAAGAAAGACAAGCAATCGTCAATAAGATCATCGGCGAATTTAGCTCTGAAGATGACGATCTAACCTCGGAAAAGATTTCCGCAATTAGCCGAATCTTGAAAATGGGCATGAAAGACCGTGTTAAATTGGCGTCGAAAGGCGATCGCGAAGCCCGCACGATTCTTATTCGCGATCCAAACCGAATCGTTTCTCAGGCAGTAGTTAATAATCCGAAAATTACGGAGCAGGAAGTTGAGAAAATTGCCGTAATGCGAACGGTTCCCGAAGACGTTTTACGGCAAATCGCCATCAATCGAAAATGGGCGAGAAATTATATGATCATGCATAATCTCGCACGCAATCCGCGAATGCCGATTGGCAATGTGATTTCTATTTTAACGCGGCTTCAATTGCGGGATTTAGTAGGAATCAGCAAAAATCGAAATGTTTCGGATGCAGTTCGTAAGCAAGCTTTGCGATTGGTAACGGCTCGCTCTGGAAGAAAATAATTTGCCGAAGACTTTATAAAAAGTCCGTAACTCTTCCGGTTTTGATAAAAGTTCCAGCCATATCCGTTGCCGTATGACTCGCCGCACCGATCCAAAGTCCCAAAAATAGTGAAGACAGGGCATGTTCCCCCATATTTAGCTGAACAAAATCTCTGATTGGCTGCCAAGTTTTTGTGATTTGCAGCAAATTCGGCAAATCGCCGCCCGAGTAAGCCGCATAGGCATAAAGTGCCAGAAAAGCCACTAAAGTCAACGCTCCCAAAAAATAAACAACCCGAAAAAGTGTTCCGAAAACGAGTCCGTGCGACCAACGCGAGCGATGTGGGAAAAATGATTGATATGGAAACCAAAATCCTTTCAAAATACCCCAACGCGAATATTGATTTGAAGCAATATCTAAATCAGGTCCAAACATCAATCCACCAATCAGCATCGCAAAAGTAACTATCGCCGAAACCGCGGCATTTTTTGTCAGCAAATAGCTCGCCGCAAAGGTTGGAGCAATTAAAAAAAATGTGATGGCATCGTGGGTTTTTCCGCTTGGCATAATTTTTAATGGTAAATGTTGGATGGTGATTGGTAAATAGCGAACGGTAGATTTTCTCTCTAATTTTCGCTTTCAGATGGATTTTGCTACACTTTCATCAATGGGCGTTTTTTGGACAAAACTAAAAATCACACTCGAAATGATAAAGTTTGAACACACTTTATTTGCCTTGCCGTTTGCTTTTTTGGGTGCGATTTTGGCGGTAAATGGTCTGCCGACTTGGTGGCAAATCTTGTGGATCACGGTCGCGATGTTTGGTGCGAGAAGTGCCGCGATGACTTTTAATCGAATCATTGACCGCAAATTCGATGCAGAAAATCCACGCACGGCAAATCGTGAGATCCCAAGCGAAAAACTCTCTCTTAATTTCGCCATAACCTTCTTAATTGCATCAATTATACTATTTGAATTTGCTGCTTATTCATTAAATTGGCTAACTTTTGCGTTATCGCCAATCGCAATTTTGAGCGTTTTGGGCTATAGCTACGCCAAACGATTTACTAGTTTTGCACATCTGATTTTGGGTTGGGCATTGGCAATATCGCCGTCAGCCGCTTGGATTGCTGTCCGCGGCGAATTAAATGATATTGAGCCGATCCTGCTTTCGCTTCTTGTAATGATGTGGACTTCCGGCTTCGATATTATGTATGCCTGCCAAGATTTTGAATTCGATAAAAAGGCAGGATTACGCTCGATTCCGGCGAAATTTGGCATCAAAGGTGCATTGATGATCGCCCGAATGTTTCATTTCCAAGCCTTCGTCGCCCTTCTCTTGCTATATGCCGTAACCGATTTAGGCTGGCTCGCACTCGCAGGCGTGATCGCCTTTGCAATGCTTCTCGTTTACCAACACACGCTTGTCAAAGCAAACGATTTATCAAAAATGAACGCCGCGTTTTTTACAACGAATGCTTTCGTCAGCGTAATACTTTTGGCGACTTTCGGCGGGGCGGTTTTTATGGCGAAATATTTTGGTTGATTTTATGAAAAATACATTTTTGCTTATCGCGTTTCTCGTTTTATTTACGGCAAATACTTTAGGGCAAAAAGTATCGGCTATTGGTATGTTTATGGACGGAAAATCCGATGACGACCACGCGTTGGGTTATGACGTTAAGCTTTGGAAACAAGGTGATAAGATTTACGGATTAATCAACGCACATCTCGGTTTAATGAACGATCCGCCGGCGGGGATTTTAGAAAACGTGAAGTTTGACAAAAAGACTGGGAAATTATCGTTCGCGGCGAAGCTTTCTTTAGATTTTACCTCAGGAAAAAAAGAAAATGAAAGGATTCCGACACACGATTTATTTGAATTTAACGGAATACTTTCAAAGAAAAGCCTTGCTGGAAAATTAAAAATTACCAATAAGACTTGCACCAAGAATTGCGTCACAACAAAAACAATAAAACTTCCATTTTCTAAATTGTTGAAGTTAGATAAATACAAAAATTATGCAAGTTGGAAAAAATACGCAAATGAGATTCTGAAAACACGTGGACCAAATTGGTAATTCGTTATTTTGTCATCTCAACTAAATCCCACAAATTGCCATACAAATCAGCAAAAACGGCGACTGTTCCATAGTCTTCAACTTTTGGTTCTCTGACAAATTCCACACCTTTTGCCATGAAATCATTGTAATCCCGCCAAAAATCATCGGTTTGTAAAAACAGGAAAACGCGTCCGCCGGTTTGGTTGCCGATTCGACTTTTTTGTTCATCGCCGACTCCTTTGGCGAGGAGCAACGTGCATTCTTTTGAACCATTTGGGGCGACTAAAACCCAGCGTTTTGTCTCAGATTGCGGCGTATCTTCAATCAATGTAAAGTTTAGCTTTTCTGTATAAAATTTGATGGCATCATCGTAATCTTCAACGACTAAAGCAATATGTATGATTCGATTTTTCATAGGTTATTGATCTAAAAACGATTTATTAACTTTCTGTTAATTTTCTTCCCTAATACCCAAATTACTGTTAAAATAGAAACATCTTTTAAAATTAGTCACTTTTTTCCGCAGATTAGTAGCTGATTTACAGACTTACTTATCTTTTGGAGGAACAATGAGTTTTATTGTCGGACAAAAAGTTTCGTATCCGAATCACGGCGTTTGTGCTATTGAAAGTGTTGATAGCAAACAAATTAACGGCAGTTCGGTAGATTTCTATCTGCTACGGGTTTTATCGAATAACTCGGTTATTTTTGTGCCAAAATTAAATGCCGAATCCGTTGGCATCAGACCAATTATTAACCACGGACAATGTTCGCAATTGATAGATATACTCAGTGAAGATTTTACCGAAACTCCAAATGACTGGAAAATTAGAGTCCGTGATTACTCCGCAATGATTCAAACGGGCGACATCTTTGAAGTTGTAGAGGTATTAAAGCAACTTACTTTTCTTACTCATTCCAAACAATTATCTTTCCGCGAACAACGGCTTTTTGAAAAAGCGAGATTTTTGGTCGTTTCCGAAATCGCAATTGCCTGGGCAAAATTGGAATTCGAAATCGAGAAAAAGGTAGATGCTTCATTGGCTCAAGCATGCCAGAAACATTTAGCAGAAAAAGTTCAGGTTGCGAGTTTTGCCATCTGATTTATTTTTTGGCATAGCTCGCTCTAACGATCGTTTTAATATTCCCACGAACATTAAAATCGCCCTCAAGTTCTACCTTCATGGGATCCAAAACCCTGACAAAATCTTCTAAAATCACATTCATCAAATGCTCGTGAAAGATTTTCACTTCACGAAAAGAATTGATGTAAAGTTTCAGGCTTTTAAGTTCTACGCACCTGTTGTTTGGCACATAACTCAATTTGATCGTCGCAAAATCAGGAAAATCAGAGAAAGGACAAATTGCCGTAAACTCAGGAATTGTAAAATCAATCCAGATTTCTTTTCCGGCAAATTCATACGGGAAAGAATCTAGCGGAAAAAGATTCATTTCCTCACGCGGAGTTGAGCGAATATCCAAACCTTGCTGATTGGTTGGCGGTAAATTGTAATCGTCTAACATACTTACAATTGTAAATGGTTAATGATGAATTGTTAATTGTGAAAAGAGATTTTTGAATCTTATTAATTGATGAAGTTATAAACAATCGTGCCGTTTGCTCTGATAGCTTTATCGCCCACTTTGACAGGGTTAAATGCAGATTGTCTTGCCGCTGCTTCCGCCGGAGCCCTGAGGAGCATATGTCCGCTAACAGCTTTTGCGGCAACCACATTTCCATTTTCGTCAATAGAAACCTGCACAACAACCTGCCCTGATGCTCCCATCTGCTTGGCAATCGGCGGATATGCCGGCTTGCGTAATTCCCTCGCACGGCTATTCATTACTCCAACATTAACATTGGTTGGAACGGATGTAGCCGTCGGGCTTGGGTTAGGTTTTGGTGTAGCCGGAGGAGTTGGACCAATAATAATTACTCTGTTTGTATTAATATTTGAATTCGTCTGAGAACTATTCACAACCGTATTGCTGTTAACATTTGCGTTCGTATTCGGAGTTTGCGTAGGCTTCGGAGTCGGCGTTTTTGTTGGAGTCGGCGTCGGTGTTTTTACGTTTACATTTGAAGTATTAACGTTTGAATTCGTATTAAAATTGCTATTTATACTCGAATTAATGTTGAAATCCGTCAAAGAAGAATTGTAATTTACGCCTGAATTTGTATTATCGGCAACATTAAAATTAGTGTTGAGATTATTATTTGCTACTGCGGTTCCTTGCCCTTGAAATAGCCACCAAGCTCCACCGGCAACGCCCAAAATCACTACCGTTCCGAAAATTGTCAGGAAAACAACCAACGGAGTATTTGATTTTCTAATAGGCGGAACATGAGTTTGCGGAGTTTCCAAAGGTTTGACGGATTGCTTTTTATCTTCGCCAATCGGAATTATTACCCTCTGAGCAGGCACTTCATATTGCGTATCCGGCTGCTGCGGCTGACTCGTAGGACGATTGCGGGTAATTATTGTATCTTCGCCAATATCGTCAATTTCCTCAACGTTAAAAGAAGCCTGACTCGGCATTGCTATAAAACTTGGATTTTCTTCGACCAGCGGCGACCCGTCTTGTGTACAAAATCGGATAATTTCTTCGTCAAATTTAGTTTGGCATTTAGGGCAGAATTTCATAATGTCGGTAAGCTGATAGACATTTTAGTTTTTACGGCGGTTTTGTCAAAACCTCTAATTAAGAATTTTACCATCTTTCAACAGAAATCAGCGAGTAATTTTCAGAATAATGAAATACCGATATATCAAAACTTTCCAAATAATCTGAAAATGATCAAATTTTTTGCTGCTAATTTCAAGTTTTGAAAAATATATGGCACAATCTGTAATGCTATAAACAATCGTTTTAGCCTCCATTAGAAATATTTTTATGACACCCAAGCCATCATCAGGAAGTAAATTCATTGCGGAAAGAATTAATCAAGTAAAGCCTTCGGGAATCCGACGCTTTTTTGGCATCGCGGCTTCTATGCCTGAAGTAATTTCGCTGGGCATCGGTGAACCTGATTTTTCAACTCCTTCGCCTTTTGCCAAAGCAGGCTTTGAAGCTGTTTACGAAAAGCCGATCGGATACACCGCAAATGCGGGATTGATTGAACTTAGAGAATCGCTAGCCGAACATCTTGAACGTCTTTACAACGTTTCCTACAGCTTTGAAAAGGAAATGATAATCACCGTCGGTGTCAGCGAAGGCTTGAAATGCGTTTTAACTGCAATCTGTGATATTGGCGACGAAATAATAGTCCCCACGCCGTGTTTTGTCGCTTACGAGCCCGAAATTATCTTTGCAGGCGGCGTTCCGGTAATCGTTGAATGCACGGCTGAAAATAATTTTGAAGTAACTGCCGAATCAATTGAAGCCAAAATTACGCCCAAAACAAAAGGAATATTTTTTGGTTATCCAAATAATCCGACGGGTGCAATTTTAACTCGTGAAACTGCTTTAAAAATCCTAGAAGTCGCCGAAAAACATAACATTCTAGTTATTTCCGATGAAATTTATGATCGTTTGGTTTACGGTGCCGAGCACGTTTGCTTTTCCGCATTACCAAATGCCAAAGAGCGTACGATTTTACTCGGCGGATTCTCGAAAGATTATGCGATGACCGGTTGGAGAGTCGGCTATATTTGTGCGAATCCGGAATTAACCGCCGCCTTTTATCGGGTTCATCAATATGCCGTAATGTCTGCTCCGAGCATTTCGCAGTATGCCGCTCTCGAAGCAATAAAAAATGGCGAAAAATACGTTTTGCAAATGCAGGCAGAATATGATCGTCGGCGAAAACTGGTCGTTTCCAGCCTCAATGAAATGGGATTGGAATGCTTTGAACCAAAGGGTGCTTTTTATGCTTTTCCATCGGTCGCCAAAACTGGTTTGAATGGGGATGAATTTGCTGAAAGGCTTTTGATGGAAGAAAAGGTCGCCGTAATTCCCGGTTCGGCTTTCGGAGCCGGCGGCGAAAATCACGTCCGAATCGCCTATTGCAAAGGATTTGACCAACTTGAAATAGCCCTCGCCAGAATTCGTCGCTTTACTGAAAAATTCTGATAAAATCTACTGAATGAGTAAGGAAGTTATCGTAATCGGTGCTGGTTTGGGAGGTCTTTCTGTTGCAATCCGACTTGCCGTAAAAGGCTATTCCGTTACAATTTTAGAGAAAAATGAAACAATTGGCGGAAAAATAAACATAGTCGAATCAGCAGGTTACCGCTTTGATACAGGGGCTTCTTTGCTGACGATGAAGCATGTTTTAGAAGACCTTTTTGAATTTGCTAACAAAAGAATTGAAGATTATTTGACTATTCTTCCGCTCGAACCAATTTGCCGATATTTTTGGAACGATGGAACAATTTTTAATGCTTCAACCGATTTACAATCCACCGAAAATGAAATTGCCAAACTTGATAATGTCGAAAATTTCCGCAAATTTTTAGCCGATTCAAAACGCAAATATGAAGTTTCAAAAAAAACTTTCCTCTCGCACAGCCTGAATGATCTGCCAAAACTCCTGCGTCCCAGATATTTCAAAGATTTACTTGCAATTTCTTCGACCAAAACGCTCAATTCACACGTTAAAAGCTATTTCAAATCTCCTAAATTACAACAACTTTTCAATCGTTTTGCAACCTACAATGGTTCGTCTCCTTTCCAAACCCCGGCTACTTTTTCGCTAATTCCATATGTCGAATTCGGCTTAGGTGCATGGTATGTTAGCGGCGGAATGTATATGATTCCAAAGGCTTTAGAGCGGCTGGCGAAGGAACTTGGCGTAAAGATTTTCACAGAAAGCGAGGTTGAAAAAATCATTGTTGAAGATAGAAAGGCAGTTGGCGTTAAGGTTTCCGGGGAAACAATTAGAGCCGATTTTATAATTACGAATGCAGACGCAGTCGTCACCTACCGCGATCTTTTGGAAGACGGAAACAAACGCATCGAAAATCTCGAACCATCTTGCAGCGGCTTCGTTTTGCTTATTGGAACAAACAAAAAATTCCCGACGCTCGCTCATCACAACATCTTTTTTTCAGATGATTATAAAGCCGAATTTGACGCACTTTTCGGTAAAAAACGTCCCGCTGAAAATCCAACAATTTACGTCTGTGCAACCTCCGTCACCGACGAAAGCCAGGCTCCAAGCGGACACGAAAATTTGTTTATTTTGGTAAATGCTCCTTACACCAGCGATAAGACCGATTGGCAAAAAGAAGCCAAACCATATCGAGATTTAATTGTTAAAATATTGGAAAATAACGGTTTAGAAGGTTTAGAAAATTCGATAGATTTTGAACAGATCATCACGCCTGCAGACTTTGAGACGAAATATCACGCCAGTCACGGCTCAATTTACGGCGTTTCTTCAAACGGAATTTTCTCCGCCTTTCTGCGTCCCCCAAACAAAGCTAGAAAGATCGAAAACCTCTATTTCGTCGGCGGTGCAACCCATCCCGGGGGCGGCATTCCGCTGGTTTTGCTTTCAGGAAAATTGGCGAGTGATTTGATTGAAAGAAATCATAGTTAAGTTCAGTACTTATTTAGAAGAGCAAGCAGAAAATCTTGCAACTCCTTTAGTTGCTCCGGCTTATGTTTCGAAAACCATTTTGTTAATTCAACCGAATGAATCGTTTTTCTATACTCAACTGTCTTTTTTGATAGTTCGCTAAATATATTTTCAAGAAGGTTTGCACTATGAACTTCTGCCAGCCATTTGGTTTTATCTTCATATTCAGCCGAACTAGAATCCAACATTTCTTGAACTTGTTCAATTGTTATTTTATCGGTTTCATCAAACATTTCTGAATTCAAAACCTCGGTAATTGCCTGTTCATCAAGCAAATAGTTTTCATACATTCGCCGCGGAATAAATTCAATTCCGAGTTTTTGCAAATCTTGTATTTCTCGATCATCTGTATCTTCTCTATCAAGAACTGTAAAGATATTTGGCGGGGTTAACGCATATTTGCCCGATAATATCTCATAGTTTTTAATGTTTGTTTTAGCGTGTTTTCTGCCCTTTTTTCTGTCTTTCAAATCATCTGTGCTTACTAACGGAACGGCAACAAAATTTAACACGGATTCACTTTCTTTGAGAATCATCGGAAACGCTTTGGCTTCGGTTGGACCTTCAACCCACAAAACATTTTCGGCAAAGAAGAAATCAGACATTTCCATTCCCAATTCTTCAACCAATTTTAACTTGTCGTTACCTGTGCTTAAATCAAGTTGCTCGGCAATTGTCTCGCCGTCACCGTATCTGAGCATTGTAATAGTCGATGCGTTGGCGGTTGTAACAATTTCGGGCGAATGTGTTGAGATGAAATATTGATGATGACTAAATTCTTTCTTACTTAGTATCGTTATTAACTTCTTTGCGGCAGACGGATGTAAAAACGAATTTGGCTCGTCAATGATTATTGTTCTCGGTTCTTTTGAAGTTACAACAACATAAAGAATTGCAAGGACTTGACCAATTCCAGTTCCGCATTGGGAAAGCGGAATCATTAGCTCTTCTCTTTCACCAATTTCGGTTGTCCATATTCTGATTTCGTGAGTTTGTCCGCCGTGAATGAGAACAGTAGTAATGCCTTTTATTGAGGGCAATACTTCAAATACATTTTTTCTAAACCTAGCGAATAGATCCTCGTTGTGGCTTTTAGCATTTAATAATACTTGAGCAAGTAGTGAGGCATTCGGATCAAGTTCTCTATTTACTCCCATCGGGCTTTCGCCTAAATTCGGACGTTCTGCATTGAAGCGGTAAACTTTGCCGACGAACAAATTAAACAATTGATGCCAAATTGCTTGTTCTATTTGAGCTGGTTCTTGAGTACTTTTATATTCAAAACGGCTGTTTTCAACGGTATTTTCAAAACGCTTGTTTTCAATGGGGACTTTTCTTAATTTCACACCGACTGCCATGCTATCGGATTTATAGAGAGTATTTGAAATGTCAAAAGGCTGTCGAAAGTTTCTTTCCGCTTTAACTTCTCCGCCTTCATTAACAAATATGTTAAATCTGCTTTCCACTTCCGCTTTAGTGGTTGAGAAAGAGCCAGGTAAAATAACTTCTGGTGGAAACAACTTTTCTATTTCGTCTCGGGTTATGTTCAGTGTTATTTCAACTTTGGATTCAGTGGTTGAGATTTCCTTTACACTTTTATGAGGTTGAGTTTCTGATCTACTTTCAATTGCCTCAAGCAAAGCAGTTTTACCCGAATTGTTCTGCCCGACAATGATATTGATGCCCGGTTTAAATTCGATTTCACCCGAATCGCGGAAGGATTTGTAGTTTTCTACCCGGAATTTTGAGAGATACATAGTTTTATTTATCAATTGAGATAGTTTTTCTTCCTTATCGCCGAAATAGATAGGAGCATCAAAATTCGGTACCTCCTCTTCCAAACTCCAAATTTCAAACAAATCCGCCCGACACCAGGAAACAAAATGCGAAGGTTGGAGCAAAACTGTTTGGCGTGAGCAAAGCTATTAATTCTTACCTTGGAAACGAAACTTCTCTATAAATCTCTTCAACCAAAACCTCGCAATTGATTGCTTCCAGAAGAAGTTTGTCAGTATTTTCGGTGAGCAAACGAACATTCCATTCCTTTTCGTTGATTTTGACAAAATGTTCAATACGTCTTTCGTCTTGGTCAATCAAAATGTAATCCGTCAGGCTTTCGAGCGACATATACGAATCAAGTTTTTCGTTTCGATCTTTGAGTTTGGTCGATTTTGAGAGTACTTCAATTATCACCTTTGGATTAAGCAAAACGTCTTTCTTATTGTCTTCAAATTTTCTATCTCCGCAAACAATCACAACATCAGGATAATAATAATTTGCTTTTTTAGCTTTCACACGCATATCGCTCGAAAAAGCCCGACACTCCGAATTCTTAGTTCCAGTCCATAATTCACCAAAAATATTGGAAGCAATAACATTATGTCTTTCACTTGCCCCCGCCATCGCGACAATTTCGCCACCAATCAATTCGCTTTTTTCAAAGGCGTGTCGCTCTGTGCGAAGGTATTCCTCGTCAGTTATTGGCTCAGATTTAAATGCAAGATTAGATTTACTCATAAGCCTCATTTTAGTGCGTTTCCAAAAAATCAACAAGGATTTAATTCAAATATTCGATGTCCTTTTCAGGCAATTCCAAGCGTTCATCAAAGCTTGGCGTTTCCTCTTCCAAACCCCAAATCTCAAATAAATCTGCCGGACATTCAGTAACAAAATGCGAAGGTTTGAGCAAAATAGTTTGACGTGAATAATCTGTCGTCAACATTGGATAAGTTATGTAAAGTTGGTCTTTTGCACGAGTTAGAGCGACATACCAAAGGCGGCGTTCTTCCTCTTCGCCGTCAGGATCACGCATTGCACGCGGACTTGGGAAACGTCCGTCTGCCGCCCAGATTATAAAGACAACTTTCCATTCCAAACCTTTTGCTTGATGAACTGATGTCAGCGTTAGCATTTCATCATCTTCGCCCGCATCAATTACATCTTCGCCCGCAATCGGCGTGTTAAAATTTTCCGTCGCAATTAAGGCTAAATCGGACAAAAATGCTTCGGTTGTTTCGTAGCGTGTGGCGTATAAGGAAAGTTGTTTCAAATCTTCCAGACGTGCTTCGGCATTTTCAAAATTTGACTGCAAATGTTCTTCATAAAAACTCGTTAAAATCAATTCAATTTGTTTAGACGGATTGTCTTTCGTATCGTCATTAGTCAAATTTATCAACAACTTAGCGAAATTTCGCCAGCCGTCACCGCGTTTTAATTTTGGCGTAATTGTCAGCGAATTTGTTTTAACCAAAGCCGTATTTTCCGCATCAGTTTCAATTTCGCCTTTGACCAATTCAATCGGATTTTCGGTGAACGCCAGCTTCTCCCAAATTTTATTTGCCGTAACTTTGCCGATGCCCTCGATCATCAGCAAAACTCGTTTCCAAGCCAATTCATCACGCGGATTTACGATGAGTTTTAAGAACGAAGTTACATCTTTGATATGTGCTTGTTCAAAAAATCGAGTTCCGCTTCGAATTGAATACGGAATTCCTCGCCGTGTGAGTTCAAGTTGCAATTCCAAACAGTGATAATGCGAACGGTAAAGCACCGCAATGTCTTCTAAATTAACGCCTTCGTCGCGTAATTCTAAAATCCGACTAGCAATAAAAGCCGATTGTTGTTCAACATCAGAACAAGGAATTAACGCAGGTTTGAAATCTTTCGACTTGCGAACAGCAGTTAGAACCTTGGGAAATTGTTTGCGATTGCAAGCGATTGAAACATTTGCCAAGCCCAAAATCTCCGGCGTTGAACGGTAATTTGTTTCGAGTTTATAAGTGATTGCTTCGGGATAACAATTCTGAAATTCGTAGATATTTTTGAATTCCGCACCACGCCAAGCAAAAATCGCCTGTGCATCATCGCCAACGACCATCACGTTTCGATGCTTAACCGCTAATAAATCAATAATTTCGGCTTGGAGGGCGTTTGTATCTTGATATTCGTCAACCAAAATATGCTGAAATTGTTCAGCATACATCTCATTGATCGCAGGTTTTTCAAGCAAAAGACGTTTCCAATTTAAAAGTAAATCATCATAATCCATCACGTTTCGCTCTTTTTTTCGACCGTGATAGACCGAATCAATCAATTTTATTTGTGCCGTCAGCGGTTCAAAATACGGATACTTATTGATAATTACGTCTTCGACAGGTGTATCCCGATTGCTCGCATAACTGATAATATCCTGCAAAACTTCAGATTTCGGAAAGCGTTTCGATTTGGTGTCAATCAAACATTCGTCAACACAAGTTGAGATAAAATCTTTTGAATCTTCGCTGTCTAAAATTGAAAAATTGTTGGAAAATCCGATGCTTTCGGCATGTCTGCGTAAGATCAAATTTCCAATCCGATGAAATGTTCCACCCCAAATTTTATGAACATTTTGTGAACCTGTCAGAGTTTCAACCCGGCTCAACATTTCTCTCGCCGCCCGATTAGTAAAGGTCGCCAGCAAAATTCTTTGAGGAGAAATTCCTTGCTCAATCAGATACGCAACCCGATAAGTTATCGTCCGGGTTTTCCCTGTTCCTGCACCTGCAACCACCAAAGAAGCCTGTGGTTTCGCTGTCGCAACACGAAATTGTTCGGCATTTAATTCACTTTGATAGCGAGACAATCTCTCCGGCAAACTCCCCGCTTCTCTTTTGATAACGTATTTTTTCATTGAATCAGTGAACAAATTTTATCATATCTGATTCGCTGTGCATCTAGAAAATAGAACGCCTTATAACTTTGTGAAATCTTTTGAGAGGATAACGTCGCAACCGACTGTGGATAACCACGTTATTTTTAAATCTTTTTATTGTTACACTTTTTCTACTTTATGGAGTAGAAAAAATATGAAGAAAAAATGGGTAGCTTTGATAACATTTGGCATTGGAATTTTAGCTTTCAACTTTCTGAGCTTAAATGATTTTTATAATGTTGAGACACAAGATTATAACTTAAATGAAATTCCTGTTTCAAAGGTTACATCTTCGCCTGAAAATTCTATGCAATTAGAATTTCCTCAAAGAAGTAAGCTAGAAAATAATCTGCCTTTCTTCAAATCTTTCAAAGATGATGAAGGATATTCATGCTGGCTTATTGCTGATGATTTCAAAGGAATGAAGGAAGTTTGGACGGTTCTGCTTTCAAGGAATTCCGAGAATTCAAAAAGTGAAAAACTCGTTTGGGATGCAATAGTTTTAACTACCTTAAAAAATGGCGACCCTAATGATGACGCAGATTTTTCTTCTGTTTCGATTAAAGCTGAAAATAACAAACTAAGTTTTAAGACAAACAAATATCGCAATGTCGAATATAAATTTAACGGCGAATTCTTAAAAAACTGGAAAGATTTTGCTAATGATGAAAATGTCTTGAAAGGCACAATGCAAAAGTTTGTGAAAGGCAAAAAGGTTGCAGAATTTACATCCAATTTTGTCTATTACCAACCACATTGCTACCACTAAGCCTTTATCTTTCATACTTCAAAGCGTAATCAGGCACAGCCGTCTCTCCTTTTAAGAGCGAATCATCAATCGCTTTTCCAGCAACAACTTGCAGCGGAATCACACCCGCCCAAACATCCAAAGAATAATCTTCCTCATCATCAATCGGATCACCGACACGAATCTTCGCCGAAGCTTCGTCTATCGGTAGACGCAAAACCGTGGTTCCTTTTAATTCTTTAGCATTCGGCTGACGAACTTCATCCCAACGACCTCTGATTAAATGCTCAGTAAATGCAAACAAAGCATCATTTTTCTCGGCTTCATCGGTAATGATTTCTGCCTTTCCAAAAATTACGACCGAGCGGTAATTCATCGAATGATGAAACGCCGAGCGTGCCAAAACCAAGCCGTCAACCAGCGTTATTGTCACGCAAACGTCAATTCCTTTCGACATTTCCCGCATCATCCGCGATGCCGTCGAGCCATGAACAAAAAGCGTATCGCCCTGGCGTCCGTAAGCCGTCGGGATAACGAAAGTTTGCCCTTCAACGTTGAATCCGACGTGGCAGACAAAACCTTCATCAAGAATTTTGTAAACTGTTTCACGGTCAAAATTTCCGCGTTTCGGAATTCGTTTGAGTTTGGTGCGTTCGGTTTGTTCGATAATTTTAGTCATATTTTTATAGCGACATTGAAAAATAATGTGCTTCGATAATCATTCCTTTATTCAGATAAAATTTGTGTGCGGCAAATCGTTTGACGTGCGAAACGAGTTTGATTTGATTGCAGTTTTCGCGTTTTGCGTAATCAACAATCCAATCGAAGATTTTGCCGCCAAATCCTTTTGAACGCTCGTTTTCTAATACAACTAAATCTTCAATTTCCAGGTATTTTCCGCCGCCGAGCCATTCGGCAATGCGAATTCCACCGACAGCTTTGACATCATTTTCTTCGAGATAAACCAGACGAAAATTTGATTGAGTCATCTGCCTTTTTACTTGATTATAAAACTCATCTTCCGAAGTAAAATGTGGCCGCAATTCCGCCATCACAAGAAAACATTTGCGGACTTCTTCATCAGTCTCGGCAATTTTTATCATATTCATTCACATAGAAACGCGGCTGTAATGGAGCGTGGCAAATTCGTTGAAATTACACGCTTCCTCACGGTCGCGTTTCTGCCAAATGAAGGTATCTTTCTTCGATAATTTTCAGGTGATGAATTTGATGAGCAATAATAGCGAATCCGTATGCCAATACGCACATTTGATTGCCGTAAATCGTCATTGATCTATGCATCGCGGCATCGTCAAACGATTCAAACAACAGCTCGGTCGAAGTTCTGACGATTTTCATTTCTGCGATAATTTCTTCCAAAGTCCTGTTTTTTGTGCTGACCGTTGCGGCGAACATTTCTTCGTCAAAACTCGGAAGTTCGGTTGGATCGTTGCGTCCGATGCAGAGCGAGCGATACGCCAGAACGCGTTCCGCATCAATTAAATGCTGCAAAATATCTTTGATTGTCCATTTTCCTTCCGCGTAAACTGCGTCGCCGATTTGTTTGAATTTCGCCAAATCGAGACTGTTCAATTCTTCGATTGATTGCGTGAATGCCTCAGATAATTCGATGTCGTCAATAAGATTGATGTATTTATCGAAATAGCACGGCGGTTGATTGATGTCTGATTTTTTCATTTGATAAATCTCCTTTTTGGTCTATGATAAACGATAAGTGGAATTATAAAATAGCCAATTCCAAAGTATTTCGTATAGCCAATTAATCAATGAAAAACCAGATTTCGTTTATCAATTTAGACGATTCCGACACGCAAACTCCATTGTATCGACAGATTTACGAATCGATACGAAATTCGATTTTGAAAGGCGAATTTCCGCCCAAAACTCGTCTACCTTCGACCCGCGATTTAGCACTTCGGCTCGGCGTTTCGCGTCTCACAGTCGTTAATTCTTACGAGCAGCTTTTTGCCGAAGGTTATCTTGAAGGAAAGGCGGGAAGTGGAACATTTGTTGCGAAAGAATTGCCCGAAACAATGCTTCACACGAAAAATGACGGGCGAAAACTTCTGTCGGAAAGCCCAAAAACGGAAGATTTGCGACTTTCAAGTTTCGGAAAAAAGTTGGATTCATCAAAAGCTATCCGCGAACGTTCGCAAGCTTCATTTGTTCCATTTCAAAACGGTTTGACGGCAGTTGACGAATTTCCGTTTGAGATTTGGGCGAAAATCACTAATCGAATTTTGCGAAATCCTCGAAAAAACCTTTTTGGTTATGGCGATCCGCAAGGTTTTGAGCCGCTTCGTGAGGCAATTGCCAATCATCTAAATAGTGCACGCGGAGTAATTTGCACGGCTGAGCAGGTAATTATCACGTCGGGTGCACAGCAAGCGTTGGATCTGGCGTCGCGGATTTTTCTCGAGAGCGGCAGTTCGGTGGTTACGGAAGATCCCGGTTATCTCGAAGCTCGCAACGCTTTTTCCGCGACAGGTGCGATGGTTTTGCCTGTTTCAATTGACGAAGACGGTTTGAATGCTGCCGAAATTCCGGAAGATTCGAACATAAAACTCGCGTATGTCACGCCTTCGCACCAATATCCGCTCGGCGTTACGATGAGTTTGGCGAGGCGTTTGGCTTTGATCGATTGGGCGAAAACGAACAATGCGTGGATCATTGAAGACGATTACAACAGCGAATTTCGCTACGCCGGACGACCGCTCGCATCGCTGCAAGGCTTGGATAATCACGATCGCGTGATCTACGTCGGCACTTTTAGCAAGACGATTTTCCCGAGTTTGAGAATTGGCTGCGTCGTGGTTCCAACCAATTTAATTGACGTATTTTCGAATGCGAGAGCATTAAACGACGTCCACTCTTCGACTATCGAACAAGCAGTTTTGTCCGAATTTATCGCCGAAGGACATTTCGCACGCCATCTACGTCGGATGCGGACGCTCTATCATCAACGCCAAAATTTCCTGCTCGAAGAGTGCGAAAAACACCTTAAAGGATTGCTCGAAATCAAAAAAGCAGACGCGGGAATGCACCTTGTTGGTTGGCTGAATGAAGACGTTAGCGACGTAGAAGTTTACGAAAAAGGCGTCGAACGCGGACTGAAACTTGCGGCAATTTCGAGTTATTCGGTGAAACCACCAAAACGCGGCGGCATAATTTTCGGCTACACGGCGTTTAATCAAAAGGAAATTGAGGAAGGAGTTAAAGTAACCAGAGAAATTATTACTTCAACATAAATTAACTCGGGCTACGCATTAGGTTTCTACTATATTGAAAAGTTCATCTAAACCGTTCATCTACAACATTTATGAATTGCCGTCTGCTTTAGCTGACGGATACCTGTAGAAAGAGATTCGGCTTTAGCCAAAATAAAGAAATGTATTTCCTTATTGCTTTAGCACAATTTCTGCTGAAGCAATAAGGAAGATTATTTGACAGAAAATTCGGCTAAAGCCTTGCAGTATATGTCTTTGTCCGTCAGCTAAAGCAGACGGCAATTCATAAAAATACAATGCCCGAGTCATTTTACAATTACTCTTTTGATTAAGGACGTGTGAGGTAGTGAGCCTCTCGATATGGCGTAAATCTGCGAGTTAGACATGCTCGCTACCGCTCACTATACTGATTTATTCCAAAATTATTTCACGCAAAAGACTTTTTCCATCGTCTAATTTATCAACAAAAATGATGCGTTTTTCATCAACCCAGCGAACTGCCGCGATGTCGAAAAAGCTGATAATTCCTTTATCGCGTCCGTCTTTGATTCCGTTTAATTTGTTGCCGATTAAAAAAGGTGTTTGGTCTTTTAATTCGTAAATTAAATTGTAATTCGCGACAAAAATTCTGCCGGTATCATTTCCGAAAAGTGAGGTGCTGAAAAGATTCATTCCGCTATCAAAATTAATGCGAACACCATCTTTTATGACATTCAATCTTTCCAAATCGAGCGAATATTCATTCATCGCAGTTTCTTTAACTTCATCTGCGGCAACATTTGCAAACTGTTTTCCGTTCGCCGTCGGTAAAATAAATTTAACTTTTCCGCGTGGCGTAACAAAAATATTTGAATCAGCATTTCGGCTGCAAACATCTTTCAAAACGTCTTTTTTCGAGAATTTTACGTTCCAAGTTCCATTTTGTTTTTCGGCTTTGGCAAATGAATTATAGCAATAGGTTGCTGAATTACGCTGTTTGTAATCGCCGAAAAATAAAAGAATTACGCTGTCGTTGATCGGCAAAAAGCTATGAAAATAAGCGTATTTTTGAAGGTCTTTCGGCAGTTTTATTGAGATTTGTTCTTTAACGTTTTGCTGTTCGGCATCGAGAATTTCTACTATCAAATTTTGCCAAATTGCACCTTTACCTTGAAAATTCGCTTTCGCGTGCAAAACTTCGCCTTTGTGATTTATGGCTGATCTGCTTTGTGAATCTTGGTCTAATTTCGGCGAATTCGGTTCAGTTCTCAAAGTCTCGGCAAAGTCAGAATCAAAATCTTTCAAGGTAAAATTCGCTTTGATTACTTTAATCGTCTGCACCGAAACTTTTTCGTCGGAATGATTATATTTTTTCGGCTCAAAAGGTTTGGTTAATTCATTCTCGATCAATTCTGCAAGTTTTGGAGATTTTTCGTCCGCGAGCATTAATTGATGACGATTAAAATACGCCGAAGCGTATCGACGGAAAAAATCGTAATTGAGCGATCCATCAGGATTTAAGCCCGTGCCGTCCATTTTTATTGAGCCGCAATCGCTTTTTAGAAGTTCATAATTTACATTTTTGAAACGATTTTCAGTGGGAATAGATTCATCGAAATTTTTGATGAGTTGGATATAACGAGTGCGGAGCCTGGCAAAACGCTCGTCTTGCGAGAGATGATTGATTACGGCAATTGCAAAATAATCGGCAAAATATTCGCCGCAATTTAAGGCACTTTTGGAAAAATTTCTGAGTTCGTATCTATCATCAAAATAATGTCCGTATTCGTGGAGCATCAAAACCAGCGAATTATAGTTAGCCATTATAAATTTTTCACGGTCGTCACGGAAGAATTCATCCTGCTTAAAATTATCTTTGGAGAGAACTTTGCTCCAGTTTTCCCAATAAATTTTGCCTTCATCCAATTTCGGCATTCGGCTGACGCTGATAGTTTTATCAATCGCCGAATAATCGTTGATGACCTCGGTTAAGTCCTTTAATTCCAACTGTAAAGCCGGATAAGATTTCGCACCGATAAAGACACTCGCACCGTTTCGTTCGAATAGATCGGCTAAATATTCAAACGTTCCGCGTGAATCAGAATTTTCGAGTAATTGATAAACTTTATCGGCTTCAGTTTTGTCGAATTTCGCGAGCGTTGTTTGACCAAAGACAATTTGCAGCGAAGAAAACATCAATATGGATAATGACAAGATTTGCGTCAATCTATTTTTCATCAATAAATCTCCTAGATCTAAACGTAATATTCTATTATCTATTGGCTCGCTTTTCTATTTGCCTTTTGAGTTATGGAAAGCTACGATAATTGCAGTAAATTTTATTATAAAAGGAATAAAAAAATGAAATTTCCCGGTGGTTTTGACTTAAATTCGATGATGAAGCAAGCCCAGCAAATGCAGGAAGAAATGGGCAAACAGATGAAAACTACGATCGTAGACGCAAGTGCTGGCGGCGGTGCCGTTTCCGTAAAAATGCGTGGCGATTTTGAAGTTATGGAATTGATTATTTCGCCCGATTTGGTAAAAGACGGCGATACAGAAATGATTCAAGATTTAACTATGGCTGCACTTGCCGAAGCTCGCCGCAAGGTAGAAGAAAAATTGAAGGGTCAAATCGGCGGAATGTTGCCTCCGGGAATGGGATTCTAGTGATTTTGGATTTGGGATTGCGGATTTTCGGTTGAAAGAATTATCAATTAGAATCCGAATCGTAAATCAAAAATCGAAAATCGAAAATGTTAGAATATTCAGAACCCGTAGCAAAATTAATTGATGAATTTAAACGCCTTCCTGGAATTGGGCAGAAAAATGCTCAGCGGTTGGCGTTTTACATTTTACGCCGCCCGGAAGCGGAAGTGCAGAGATTTGCAGAAGCGTTACAGGAAGTGAAGCAGAAAATAGTTTTTTGCACAATTTGCAACAATATGACGGACGTAAATCCTTGTGCATATTGTACTTCTACGAATCGCGATCGTTCTATTATTTGCATCATTGAAGAACCTTACAATCTTGTTGCTATCGAAAAAACCCGAAGTTATAAAGGTTTGTATCATATTCTCCACGGCTGTTTGTCGCCGATTCGAGGGATTGGTCCGGATGAATTGATGTTGGCGAATCTGTTTCCTCGTTTATCGCCGAGTAACAACGAAGGCGTTGAGGTAAAGGAAATAATCGTTGCTACTAATCCAACTACCGAAGGCGAAGCTACTGCAAATTACATTGCCCGATTGCTAAAGCCTTTGGGGATAAAGGTTACGAGGATTGCAATGGGAATGCCGGTTGGTAGCGATCTGGAATTCGTGGACGAAGTGACGATGGATAAAGCTATGACAAATCGTCACGAAATGTAGGAAGATGAAAATTAGTGTAAAAAAATTAAGCCTGGTAGATGTGATGATACATCGGCAAGGCTCTTTTTTATTGCGGCTGCTGCATTTTATTTTTGGTATCGTGATTATAATTTTCTTTCGCCGGATTGAGCTTTATAATTCTGAAAATTTACCAAAAAAGAGTGGTCTGATTTTTGTCAGCAATCATCCGAATGCCTTGATCGATCCGATGCTTTTGTTCGTAGCTTTGCCGCGAAAAATCGCTTTTTTGGCTAAATCAACCCTTTTCAAAATGCCGGTAGTTGGTTTTTTAATCAAAGCTGTAGGAGCATTACCACTTTATCGGCAACAAGATGCGGGGCAAGATGTGTCCAAAAATCAAGCGACATTTGCTCTTACGCGGGAATTGCTAAAGAATGGCGGAGCAATCGCGATTTTCCCTGAGGGAGTGTCACATGATTCGCCAAAACTTTTGCCTTTAAAGACTGGTGCGGCACGAATTGGGCTTGGAGCCGTTTCGGTCGGGAAAAATCCCTCTTCTCTCGATTTGAAGATCGTCCCCGTTGGACTTTTTTACACAAATAAAATGACTTTTCGCAGCGAGGCACTTCTCCATTTTGGCGAGCCGATTGGCGTTTTACCAGTTGATTTAGACGACGATGGGCAGCCTGATAAAGAATCCGTTAGAAATTTGACGCAGCAAATTGAGGACGCACTTCGGCAAGTAACCATTAACGCTGAATCAGATTCTGAGCTCGAAATCGCACAAATTGCTGAAGATGTTTTCAGTTCAACAACGCCGCATCGCGAAAATTTGGCAGAGCGGCTTGATATTTTGCAGAGATTTTTGGCTGAACCGGCTAATGATGATGACGCAAAACTTGAAAAACGTCTGGCTGAATATGACAAAAATTTAACTAAATTTGGACTCGAATCCGAATTCTTAACTCTTGCCGATTTCTCAAAAAGATATGTTTTGAAGCAAGCTTTGCTGCGTTCATGGTATTTGGTTTTGCTTTCTCCATTTGTAATTATCGGGTTAATTTTACATTTTCCCGCTTATCAAATATGTGCTTTTTTGGCTCATCTGGAAACAAAAAAGAAAAATTTCGACATGGCTTCTACGATGAAAACTATCTCCGGTTTGGTGCTAATGCCGCTGACTTGGTTGATTGTAGCTGGAATTTTATATTTCTATTTTGGTTGGAAAATTGCTCTGATTTCAATACCTTTTTCGTTTTTGTGCGGCTATGTTGCGTTGCGTTGCGTTGAGGAGATCAACGAATTGAGAGGCTGGCTCAAAGCAATTTCGCTTTTCTTCCTCAAACGCGAAAAGTTTTTGCGTTTGTTAGCAGAGCGAAAAAGTCTTTTCGAGAAATTGCACACAGAAAGAGTTGAAAAATAAAAGGATAGCGGAAAATCATTCGTTTCGCCGCTATCCGATTTAATTTTGAATTGCTTTAGAATCTAACCTTTTCGCCTTTTTGATCCGAAGCATTTCGCGAAAGCTTCCACTCTTCTTCCGTGTCATAAAAATTAACGTCGAAAGTCATCAAACTCTTAACCGGAATTCCATCGAAATCGCTCGGTGCATCTTCAAATTTAACGATGGTGCCAATGCCGATAACATCAGTTCCCAGCTCTCTTACAATGTCGATCGTTTCTTTAATGGCTTTGCCCGAACGCAATATATCGTCAACAATAATCGCCGGATAAACATCACCTTCACCAATATATTGTCGAAATTGGCGTTTGCCATCTTCCATTTCCGCCCAGTAAATTTGCTCCGCACCCAAGGCTTCACGAACTCCAAAAGCAACCATAATTCCACCCGGACTCGGACTAATAATCGATACTTTCGGCAATCTGCCTGAAACAGCTTTTTCCATTCTAAAAAGGCGGCTCAAGCCAACAGATAAAACGCGGGCATTATTGTAATAACGAAAAGCAAGCGGCATCTGAAAATAATGCGAAGCGTGTTTGCCCGAAGGATATACAAAATGTCCTTTGCGGTAAGCTTGGGCTTTTTGCAAGATTTCCATCACCGATTGTGCAGAAGGAATTAAATTAACCATTGAAATTCTCCTAGAATATGTAATTTTTCAATTAAAACGATTTTCTACTAATTTTAACCTTTTGACAAAACTTTTTTTACGATTTCAGCTTGTGCCTGACTCATTTCCTTTGGCATCTCATTCAATTTAAACCAGCCTAATTGAATAATTTCGCGACTTCTAACTTCCGCTTGTCCTCTTCCCTTAGCTTTGAAAATAATTTCAATGTGCCGATTTAGTGTCCGAAGCCAGATCATTTCAACTTCTGAAATTTCCAACCCCGTTTCTTCAAAAATCTCACGTTTAACCGCTTCTTGCGGATGTTCTCCCGCATTTATAAAACCGCCCGGAATTCCCCAACCCGACGCCGGACGCAATACATGATCGAGCAATAAAATCTCGCCTTCGTCATTCAAAACAACAGCTCCGACAGAAACTGTAAATTTTGTTTGCGAGGTTCTGATAAGTTTCAATCTTATTAAATGCGGGGTTTTTCGCCATATTTTGCCGACAATTTTCTTTAACATCTCAATTAAAAATACTTCTTTAATACACTCAATTCAATCTGGTGGTTTGATTTGTTAAACTAAAACCCGATTCAAAAATGACGCAACTTTTACCACAATTTACAGTTGGCGATATTTTAACGTGGGATGCCGTCTCTGATATTCACAAAATTCGTCGTGGAATTTACCAAAAAAACGGCGTGTTGATTTCGCTTCTAACCGATTTCGGGAAAATCAATCCTTGTTATCCTGATTTCCACGGCAAAGACGCCAACGAAATTTTCTACACCGGTGCGGGCAGACGCGGCGACCAAAAACTTGATGTTCACAATCAAGCGATTTTCAATGCAATTAAAACGAAAATAAAAGTTCCCCTTTTTCGTAAATTATCAGTCGGTCGTTGGCAATTTTTGGGCTTTTGGCAGGTAAAAAAAGGCGAGTATATTTTTGAGGAAAGCGGAAAAAGAATGGTTTGGAAATTCAGACTAAAAAAAGTCTAAGCAGGTTCTTGCTGAGTTAAACAATGAAGCGTTCCTAAGCCCCAAACTAAATCGACCGCGTGAATTCCGATGATTTTTCGATTTGGAAATAATTCTGCAATTACTCCTAAAGCCGTTCGATCATTTTCATCGTTAAAGGTCGGGACTAAAACCGATTTGTTCGCGATGTAAAAATTTGCGTAACTCGCGGGAAGCCTTTGACCTGAAAAAACGATTGGCGATGGCATCGGCAGTCGAACGAGGTTTGGCTTTTTGCCATTTTCCAATTTGAAACCTTCAAGACGTTCGCGGTTTTCTTCTAAAATTTGATAATTTGCATCATTCGGATTTTTTTCTTCGGCTAAAACTACCGTATTTTTATTAACAAACCGACAAAAATCGTCAATATGTCCATGAGTATCGTCGCCGACAATTCCTTTATTTAACCACAGAGTATTTGTTGCACCGATATTTTGACGAAAAATTTCTTCGTAATCTTCACGAGTTAAATGCGAATTGCGAACTTGCGTTTTGAAGTCTAGTAAACATTCTTCGGTCGTAAGCACCGTGCCTTTACCATTTACGTCAATTGCTCCCCATTCCAAAACCACTTCTTTGCCTGCAAATTCAATTTCAAAAATCTTCCGCTTCGCCGCTTTTGCATACTTTCGAGCAACTTCATTATCGAGCTTCCAATCGTCGTATTTCGCCCAAGCATTGAAAGCAAATTTTACAATCGCAACTTCATTCGTCTCATTATTTTTGACAAACATCGGTCCCGAATCTCTCATCCAGCCACGATTATGCGGAATTTGATGAAACTCAATTTTACTTAAATCTGCTCCAACTTTTGTTAAAACGCTGCTCGCTTTGGCTTGGTGTTTTTCGTCTTGAACTAAAATCGCGACAGTCTCACCGCCTTCGATGAGTTTTCGCGTAATTTCACCATAAACCCAATGAATCGCGTCAATTTTACCCGGAAAATCATCTTTGTTACTACACCAACCAATCCAAGTCGCACGATGTTTTTCCCATTCGGCGGGCATTTTGAATCCTGCTTCAAGCGGAGTTTTTTTCATAAGAGTTTGAACCACATAGAAACATAGGACACATAGGAAAAATTTAACAAAATCTATGTGTTCTATGACCCTATGTGGTTAATTTTTAATCAATGAATCGTTTCTGCAAATCGCCGTAATTCTCAATCCTGCGATCTCGCAAAAATTGCCAATTTCGCCGGACATCTTCCATTCTCGCCCGATCAATTTCCACAACTAAAACTTCTTCCTTGTTCGAACTCGCCTGTGCAATTACGATCCCAAATGGATCTGCAACAAAACTGTGTCCCCAAAATTGAATTCCATCGGTTCCTTCATTGAAAATTTCGTGTCCAACACGATTTGCTGAGGCAACGAAAAGACCATTCGCAATCGCGTGCGAACGCTGAATCGTCTGCCACGCGTCTTGTTGCGATGCTCCAACTTCAGCTTTTTCAAAAGGATGCCAACCAATCGCTGTCGGATAAAACAAAATTTCCGCTCCGCGAAGTGCCGTTAATCTCGCACCTTCGGGAAACCATTGATCCCAACAAATCAGCGTCCCGATTTTCGCGTGAGCCGTTTCGAAAGCCTTAAAGCCCAGATCGCCCGGCGTGAAATAGAATTTTTCGTAATACGAAGGATCATCCGGAATGTGCATTTTACGGTAAACGCCAATGTTTTCGCCGTTTTCACCGATTACGACGAGACTGTTGTGAAAAATTCCGACAGCCGAGCGGCGTTCAAAAATCGGGGCGATTACCGTGATCTTTTGTTCTTTTGCGATTTTACTTAAATGTTGAAATGAAACGCCTTCGAGTGGTTCGGCAAGGTCAAAAAGGTCAACGTCTTCACGCTGACAAAAATATTGCGAACGAAACATTTCCGGCAAACAAATGATTTTTGCACCGCGTTTTGCCGCGTCAATTACAAACTCGCCAGCACGTTTTAGATTGTCTTCCACATCCGCTGACATCGACATCTGCACAACTCCGATTGTGTATTTTTGTTCTCGACTCATATTTTTAGAATACGAAATTTTTTTTATGGAACGCCACCATCTTGGCGGCGTGTTGCTTTTTTCACTCGCCGTCAAGATGACGGCGTTCCATTTTACTTTATCCAAACATTATCTTTAATGTCCGAATCGGGAAATCTTCCAAATGGATCCAGAGTTATCTTATTAATTCTGCGTTTCCCAAAATCAAGCGTAGCTTGAAAATCGCGGTCGCCGTTAAACCAAACGTCTTCATTCCATTTCACAATCGCCGTTTTATCGTCAATCATTTTCGCATTGGGCATTGATTTGATTTTATCGCTTCCCTCTGCAAATTCGACTTTGAGAACAATAGGCGAAGGCATTTCGCCTGCTTGATGAATTGTGACGTTTGTTTTCTCGTCTTGTGAAACAACCTCTTTGATCGAGCCATTAACCGATTCGGTTGTAAAAAGCCAATAATACCAAAACCAATTCAGGTCGCGACCCAGTTCCTTGTTCATAAAAAAGGTAAAGTCCCACGGCGACGGATGTTTGAATTTCCACGTTTCCATATATTTCTTGATTGCGGCGTGCATCACATCATCGCCGACTATTCCGCCAAGCATCGAAAACATCATCATCGTTTTTTGATAAGTTTGAAAGCCGTAGTAAGATCCGGAGTGGTTCGCATTCCACATCATCATTGGCTCGTCTTCGTCGCCGCTGATTTTGCCGTATTCCTGTCCTAAACCATCAATATTAAAAGGTTTCCCGGCAGAATCCGCATCAGAAAGAATATTTGAATATTGATTAAACCCTTCATCCATCCATCCATACCGAGTTTCATTCGTCCCCATCATCATAGGAATCCATTGATGGAAAGTTTCGTGGTCGGCTGCACCTTGGTTTGAATTGATAACCATCGGATATTCCATTCCAGCACTTGGTCCATCTTGCAGCGTCAGCTGTGGAAATGCGTATGGAATCAATAACTTAGAATAAAATTCGAGAGCGTGGCGGGCATTTTTTCCGGCTTGTTCAAAGAGATTCGCTCTTTCCGGAAGGTAAAACATATGAACCGGAACATAACCCTTTGTCGGAATATTTGCCCTCGTGGTTCGCCAAACAAATTGATTCGATGTTGCCCACGCGAAATCGTTAACTTCTTCAGCTAAGAAGTGCCAGACATTCTTATCTCGGGGTAACAATGCTTTGCCAACACCGCGTTCATCTGCTTTAACAATCATTATTTCTTCATCAGTTTTCAATGCCGATTCAAGCCGCTGACGAACATATGGAGCAAGGGCTTCATTTGCATTTTGCAATACCCCGGTTCCGCTGACGATCCATCCTGCTGGCACTTCGATCTTTACATCAAACTTTCCGTAGTTGTTATAAAATTCCGAAGGACCGAGGTAAACATTTGTATCCCAACCACGCAAATCATCGTATTTTGCCAACCGCGGATACCATTGCGTAGGTTGAAAAAGCTTGCTTTCCCAACGCTGCGTCATGCGATGCCCCTGACCATTTTCGCCGCCCGGTAATTTTGTACTCCAATCGATCTCGATTGTTGCAACGGTGCGAGGCTCAATTGGATTTGCAAGTATCACGCTAGCAACAGTTTGATCCAAGCCAACCGCAAAAGACTTTTCAACCTTCCGTGGTGCTTGTTGCCCTCGACCACCTTGTCTTGAAGGACTACCCTTCAAATCAACTTCAATACCATTAATTTTAATTCGTGTGACTACCATTCCATCAGTAGTTTCAGCAGGTACAGAAAAACCACGCGAAATTCTCGGACGATAAATATTGTGGTCAAGACGCAAAACGATGCGGTCAAGTTTATCTCCGCTATTATTATGAAGTGCGATCTTCTCACTTCCGGTGATGGTTTGCGTCGCCGGATTGAGATTGGCATTGATCGAATAATCGGTTTCTAGCTGCCAATAATTTGCCCCCGGACGACCTGAAGTATCTCTCGTTCCGGCTCTATAAGCCTTTCGGATTGAATCAGTAAGCGGAATATTATTTCGTATCGCCCGCTTTGATAATGCTCCCGAATCCTTAAGAATCGTTGCATTCAGAGAGGTTTCAGTCGTCTGCACCTGTCCAAAAACTGTGTAGCAACCTAAAAATAGAACACCAATGATAGTTTTTATTTTCATAGAACACCTTTGAGAAACCCGACGTAAGTCTTACCGAAACTTCAGCCATTCGTGCATCTGAAATGTCACCTTTTTGCCAACAGGCTACTGCCCTTCCACTTTCAGAAACTTACGTTTGCCTACTTGTATCAAAATCTCGCCTTTTAAATCAATTTCGGCATTCGCGTTTGTTGCTTTTTCGCCATTGATTTTCACACCGCCTTGTTCGATGAGACGTTTTCCTTCCCCTTTTGACGGGACGAGATTAGTTTTGATCAACAAATCAATAAGCTTGTAAGTTCCTGCTTTAATTGAAGTTTCTTCAATCTTATCCGGCAAATTTCCTTTGCTGAATTGGTTGACAAAGTTTTCTTCGGCTTTGTTTGCGTCGTCAAGCGAATGAAAATCTTTGACGATAAGTTTTGCCAGATTCACTTTCAAATTTCTCGGATTTTCGTCCGAGGCTTTCATTTTTTCGATTTCAGCAGGCGTAAGATCTGTTAGAAGTTCGTAATATCGCCACATCAAAACATCGGAAATTGACATCACTTTGCCGAACATTTCATTCGGATGTTCGTTGATTCCGATGTAATTATTCAGTGATTTCGACATTTTGTTTACACCATCCAAACCTTCCAAAAGCGGTGTTGTGATGATAACTTGAGGCTCTTGCGAATATTCACGCTGCAAATTTCTACCAACTAAAAGGTTAAACTTTTGATCGGTTCCGCCGAGTTCAACGTCGGCTTCGAGGGCGACAGAATCATAACCTTGCACGAGAGGATAAAGGAGTTCGTGCAAAGAAATCGGTTTTTCTTCACGCATACGCTTTTCGAAATCGTCGCGTTCGAGGATTTGTTTTACGGTCACGCGAGAAGTTAATTTCACGAAATCTGCGGCAGAAAATTTGTCCATCCATTCCGAATTAAAGCGGATCTCGGTCTTATCCAGATCAAGAAGTTTGAATATTTGCGTTTTGTAAGTCTCCGCATTAGCGTTAATTTCTTCGCGTGTAAGAGGCGGACGCGTCGCAGATTTTCCGGTCGGATCACCGATAAGTCCTGTAAAATCACCAATTAGAAAGATCGCCGTATGCCCGAGTTCCTGAAACGCACGGAGTTTGCGTATAACAACCGTGTGTCCGATGTGAATATCAGGAGCGGTTGGATCAGCCCCAAGTTTGATACGCAAGGGTTTGCCGGTTTTTGCACTACGCTCAAGTTTCTTCCGCAAATCTTCTTCGCGAATTAGTTCAACCGTGCCTTTTTTTAGGTAGGCAATCTGTTCGTCAATAGTCATAAATATTGATGGTAAATGGTAATTGGTAATTGGTAAATTGGTGAGTGAAGTTTTATGGAGATTTTTACAGTTTTCGATACATAATTAGAGCATTTGTTAAGCCTTTGTCAGTATTTTGAAAAGCTTCCGGAATTTCGCCAATGATCTCAAAGCCCAAACTCAACCATAATTTGACGGCAAATTCATTAGATTTCACGACAAAATTAAATTGCATCGCTTTGTAGCCAAGTAGTTTTGCTTCCTCAAGCGAATATTCCGCCATCCTTCTGCCGATGCCTTTCGCCGAGGCTTTAGGCGAGACCATATAGCCTGCATTGGCGATATGTGAACCTAAATCGGGTTGATTTGCTTTGAGGAAGAATGTGCCGACGATCTTATCTCCAAATATTGCTACGTAAGTTTCTTTATCCTCGCCAAACCAATAATTCAGCATTTTTTCTTGCGAGGAATTTGGGTCGAAAATGTATGTGTCACCCTTTATGATAATGGCTTTGATAATTTGCCACACTTCACCTTTGTCTGATTCAATTGCTTTTCGTATTTCTAACATTTCAAAGTTTTATAATTCCCCAAAACTCCAAAAGAAGCAAAATAATGGTCAATATTGATAGTCCGATTGACAGAATGTCTAACCAATGTTGATGTAGTTTTTTCTCAAGGCTGGTTAAATGAATAACGAAGTTTATGATAGATTTTCTCACAAATTGAAGAACGAATTATTTGCAAATATTTTGCAAAAAACTATTTTTTATCAACGATTTGCACCCAGCCGCTATCAAAATTTAAACGCATAATCCAGACCTTATCTTTTTCCAGATTTAGTTCGATGCTTCTCAGAATTCCGCCGACGAAAACGTTTTTCAGATTGTTTCTGGTAAAATCAAATGGCTGGAAAAGTTGAATCGTTTCAAGCGTATGAATAGATGTAAATGCTTTATTTGTAGCAGTTATGCGGACGGTTTTGGTGCTGTTCTTGCTTGGACAAACGTAATTTAAAAGACTTATCACAATTGTTCAAAACATTTCTATCGAGCGTTATAAAATCCTTCCCAATAAAGGTTTGAGCGATATTTTGAAGCTCTGAATTGGTCATTTTTCCTTGCGAAACTTTTCCTGCCAAAGCAAAAAGGTAAAAGTAACGAAGTCTGGCAAGCTGCTTTTTATCGTTTTCGGTTTTTAGTTTTTTCAAGAAATTTCCCGAAAGCAAAGCGGTTTTATCCCAATCTTCAGCTTCTAAAGATGTTGTGATTTCGTTCCATTCCGCAGAAGAAAGTTCGGTAATTGTTATGATTACAGGCTTAGCGGTCGGTTTTGGATTAGGTTTGCGAACTTGAGAAAAACCGATGGATGCCATTAATGAGATGCAGAGGGCGGTGACAAATACTCTTTTCATTAGCTTCAATAAAATTTGCCTGCGAAAAACACTAACTGATTTCGCAGGCAAATAATTCCTTACTACGGTTTTTTTGGCGTTGAAAGTCTGGCAATTGCCGCCATTGATTCATTGTATGCACCGCCGACAACCGTGCCGTAGCTCGCAGCTTTTCGATAAATCTGCATTGCGTAATCAGAATTGTCGTAAAATTCGTAAATTCTTCCCAAAGCAAAATATGTAAGTTGGAGCAAAGCCTTGTCCGTATTTTCATTCGCGGAATTAATCGCATTTACATAATGAGCTTTGGCATCATTTAGCCTTTTATCACGCAAACCTTCATCGAAAGTGCCTGAACCGCCTGAAGTAGTCGTCGCGGCAGAAAGGCTGGCGACGCGTCCGAGTGCGTAAAAAATACTTGATTCACCTGGAAATTCATCCTGCAATTTGTTCAGACGAGAATCGGCTTCGCCAAATTCCTTGTTTTTGATAAGCGGCTCGATTTCCTCAAGTTTCGCCTTTAATTCCTTTGATCTGGCGGAAGCTTGCTCATTTTTTACAAGATTTTCAGAAGCTTTCTTTTTGCGTTCTTCGCGAACTGCAACTCCGCGTTTGCGAGCCTCGACGTTTTGTGCGAGCCGATCTTTTTCCTTACTCGTATCAAGCGAAAGAATCATATCGCGAAGCGATCCATCGATACTAAAACCCGAATTTTCAACGCCATTTAGCTGCTCAGCAAAGTAGAATGCCAAAACCGCACCTCTTTCGTAAGCTTGTGAAAGCTCCAGAGCAGTTTCATCCGCATAATTCTTTTTATCTTGCTCTAATTGAGCCGAAACCGCTTTTTTTGCGTCCGGCGTTTTCGCCAAATCTATCCTTCGGCGAGCTAAATCTGTCGCTGCCTGAATCTTTTGCGATTCAAGCTGTTTTGCGTCAATCGCCGCAACTAATGAACGCATTGTGGCTAAGAAAACGTCGGGCGAAATATCCGGATTAGCCTTACGGCGTTCGTCTAATAAACCCTTAATTTGCGGGCGAAAAGTGGAAATTTCTTTACCGTTTTTGAGGATTAAAGGGTCAATAATAAACTGCAAAAATGCTCGTCTGGCTTCGGAAATTCTAAAATTTGTTTTCGGCGGAACGATGGCGTAATAATCATCGCCAATATTGCGGAAATTAACTGTTCCGGCGGTCGCCAAAAGATCAGGAACAATGAAAAAGCGGCGTTCGTGTTCAATTGTTTTGATGCCGGCAACTTTCTTTTTGGGATTTTTTGGATTCGGAATTTCAACCTTAATTCGTTCAAAAGAAATTGTTTGCGGTTTTGTATTGAGATAAGCCAATAAATCTGCAACCATTTCATTTGCAGAAGGAAGCATGATATCGCCTTCAGTTTGATATGTTTTTAAATATTCAGAAACCTTAGATTCAAAATTAGTTTTTTTGTAAAATTCGCGGGCGAGCGGAGCAAAATCAAGCACTTCGAGCAAATCCGCAGGTAAATCGGTAGATCTGGCAGGCTCGCTTAAATCAGGACTCAAAGCATACGCCAAGGAGACAAACGGGGCGATTAATTCGTCCAATTTTGCGTCCGGATTTCGCGATTTGTAGCTGTCAAAAAAGGCTTTCATTTTCTGCCGTAAATTTTCATCTGCGGCTAAATCAGCGGTTAAAGTTTTGCTAAATTCTTTGCCTGTATCACTTAAAGCAATCTTGATTCCGGCATATTCAAGTGCTGCCATTACAACAATCAAACGTTTATCAGGCTCGATTTTGACTCCGTATTCGCTTAAATCAAATGGTTTTTGTTTATTAAACGAAGAATTACCTGCCGTGCCTTGAGCAAAAATATTGCTCATAAAAACTGAAATTAAAACTATTAAAAAAACTTTTTTCATTACTCTATTAAATTATTTTGGATGAAGCAAAAGACGCAAATTATCAAAGGAATAGGAGGAACTATGAAATATTCTATAACTTAAATTCTTTGCGTCTATGCAATTTATACTGATGTTATTTACCCGCTAAAAGATGTCTTTATAAAAACGAAAAATCCAAGTCCTTAAAAATTACAAAAGACTTGGAGCAATCTTGTTTTCAGACAAAATTTCTAAAAATTAATTGTAGCCGCCTAATGCGTCGCCTTCGTTTTCAAAAACATCAAAAACGGTTAGAAGTTTTGTGATAGCGAGCAAATCTTGAATTTTTTGGGTTAGATTCAAAAGTTTAAGTTGTCCGCCTTCTTTATTAACGGCAGTAAAACTTGAAACAAGTTCGCCAATACCGCTCGAATCTACGTATCCAACTCCGCCTAAATTAAGCAAAATCTTCTTTTTACCTTCGCCCAGCAAACGTCGGATTGTACCGCGAAGAGCAACGCTGCCTTCACCAATCGTTACTTTGCCGTCCATATCAAGAATTGTTACGTCGCCAGCTTGACGTTCAGAAATGTTAAGTTCAGCCATTTTTATCTCCTAGTGATTTATAATAAGTTTAATTGCAGATTTTAGACCAGTTTATACTGAAAAGTCCACGAAAATAGATGGATTTAACGCAATTTGCACATTTTAACGATGAGACCGCCTTCTTTGTGGTTGTGCCACTCTACTTCTTCCATGAAAGTTCGCATAAATAATATGCCTCGTCCGTTAGCTTTAAGCAGATTTTCGGGATTTGTCGGGTCAGGTACGTTTTCAATTGCAAAGCCTACGCCAAAATCTCTTACCGTTACTTCTAAACCTTTATCTGAGTTGTTAAACGCAATCTCAACGTCTTTAGTTGCGTCAAGTTTATTGCCATGTTTGATTGCGTTTGCTACGGATTCGCGGATTGCCATGTCGATCGCGTATAGTGCATCGTCGCCAAAACCACATTTCCGTGCAAAATCATCCGCTTCTGAGGCAGCTTTATCAACCGATTCCAATATGCTTGGCAGGATTAGTTCTTTTTTCTCTTGTGTCACACTTTTGCCTTTGTTTGACTCGCTTTCAAACGATAAAATCCGCGATCCGAAAAATTTAATATCTGTAAATTAGCGGTTGAAAGGCTTTTCTGTCAAGACAAAGTTGCAAAAGTCATACTAAAATATTTTTAATGAAAATTACTTCAACGAATTTCTTAGAGGGAATAATTCAATTGCCGGGTGATAAATCCATTTCACATCGCAGTGCACTTTTTTCTGCAATGGCTATTGGTGACACAAAAATCACCAATTTTGCAACGAGTGCCGACTGTAGTTCAACCCTTTCTTGCCTGGAAAAGATGGGTGTGAAAATCAAGCGCGATGGTACTAGCGTATTTTTGCAAGGCGTTGGGAAAACAGGCTTTGCGGCTCCGTCGGAAAATCTGGATTGTGGAAATAGCGGTTCGACGATGCGAATGCTCGCGGGAATTTTAGCCGGACAAGATTTTACTTCAACAATGATTGGTGATGAGTCACTTTCCAAACGTCCGATGAAAAGGATTATTGAACCCTTGGAATTGATGAATGCTGAAATTGAGGCAATTGATAATCATGCTCCGCTCGTGATTCATGGCAAAAACCCTTTGAAATCAATTACTTACAAATCCGAAGTAGCGAGTGCTCAAGTGAAATCATGCGTTTTGCTGGCAGGACTTTTCGCTGATGGAGTAACTACTTATCAAAATCCCCCGGCAGAATCACCAATCGCAACATCGAGAAATCATACGGAATTGATGTTGAAATATCTCGGTGCAAATTTGGTAGAAAAATTTATCGAAACTGATGCCGGATTCATCCACGAAATTTCGATTGATGGTACTTCTACTTTAACGGCAAGAGATTTAAATGTTCCTTCAGATATTTCGTCGGCGGCGTTTTTTCTGGTTGCGGCGGCTTGCTTGCCGAATTCGCAGCTTACCCTAAAGAATGTTGGTTTGAATCCAACCCGCAAAGGAATTGTAGCCGTATTGCAAAGTCTTGGTGCGGAAATTGAAATTTTAAGTGAAAATGAAATTTGCAACGAAATAGTCGGCGAACTTCGTGTAAAAGGCAACAAAAATCTAACGTCAAAGTTTGATTCGAATATCATCAGCGGCGATGTGATTGCGAATATTATTGATGAAATTCCGATTCTCGCAGTTTTTGGAACCCAACTTGAAAACGGCTTGGAAATTCGCAATGCTGAAGAACTTCGCGTAAAGGAATCAGATAGAATTAAGTCTGTGGTCGAGAATTTGCGGAGAATGGGTGCGAAAGTTGAAGAATTTTCAGATGGATTGCGGGTTGAAAAATCGAACTTGAAAGGTGCAAAGGTTGAGGCTTTTCACGATCATCGAATCGCGATGGCATTTGCGATTGCGGGACTTTTTGCGGAAGGTGAAACTGAAATCGTCGGAGCAGAATGGGCAAACGTTTCTTTTCCGGCTTTTTTTGGAACTCTGGCAGAAATTAGCAAATAATCGGTACTGCGAGCGATAGCGAGTATAGTTGCGATTCAAATATTGGATTTTACAGGTACTCGCTACCGCTCACAATACTGAACTAGGATTTGAAGTGAATAACGGTAAATCACGCATTGTTTTGACGGGTTTTATGGGAGTTGGTAAATCGACTGTCGCTAAATGTCTGTCTTATATTTTGCAAACCGAGAGAATTGACCTGGATAGATTTATCGAAAAAAAAGAATCCCGCACCATTCCCGAAATTATTGAAAAAGAAGGCGAAGATCAATTCCGCCAGCTGGAAACCAATTATTTGCGGGAAATTTTAACCGAAAGCGATTCGCAGATTATCGCTCTCGGCGGCGGAGCGTGGATCACGGAAGAAAACCGTAAGATGATTAAAGATAATAAATGCACATCGATCTGGCTTGAATCAACTTTCGAACATTGCTGGCGAAACATCAATATTTCAAAACAGGAAAGACCGCTAGCCAAAGATAAATTTTCGGTTGAAAAACTCTTCAATGAAAGACAGAAATTCTATTGTTTGGCAGATTGGCATCTCATTGTAAAGCCAGAACTTACTTCATTTGAACTGGCTAGCTTTATCGCTAAAGAAATTTTGTGATAGACTTTTAATTAAATTTTAGGAAAGGGTTATAATTTTAGATTGACAAAAATTTGATATCCGTATAACTTTCTCAAGAATTTTCAATGTAATTTGCCTCGGCGAAAGTTGCGAGAAACAGTTAAATTGTTGAAAATAGCAAGATTTCTGTTGATTGAAGGATGCACGAGGTTTGGAATTCAAACACATTTACAAGTATTTTCCGGAGGAAAGAATGAAAAAGTTTTTAGTTGTATTAAGTTTAGCAATGGCATTAACAATGTCAGCTTGCTGGGGCAAGAGTGACGCGGATTTGATGAAAGCCGCTGAAACAGCAGTTAAAGCAAAAGCACCTGGCGTTACGGTTGCCGTTAAAGACGGAGTTGTTACTTTGACTGGCGAAGTTGCCGATGCTGCCACTAAGACAGCCGCCGAAGCTGCTGCGAAAGTTGAAGGTGTTAAGTCGGTTGACGTAAGTAAATTAACCGTCAAACCAACTCCAACGCCAATTCCTGCTACCGCAAGCAATGCTGATAAAACAAAGATTGAAGATGCATTGAAGAAAGCAGGATTTACAACTGTTACAGTTGACACAACTACCACACCGGCTACAATTCGCGGAACAGTTGCGAAAGGCAAAATGGCTGATGTAGTTAAGGTTGCACAAGAAGCTGCCGGCAAACCGGTTAAAAATGAAGTTACTGAAGCTGCTAAGTAGTTTCCGGTAAAAAAGGAGTAAAAGAAAATGTCATTAGTTGAAAAATATCAATCACTTATTGATTTGGCGAGCAGCCTTGGAGTTTCAGGACTCAATGTTTCTGAAGGCGAAGGCTTTATTAAAATCGAAGGTGCGGCAGCAAGTGCTGAAGCAAAACAAGCTCTTTGGAATGAATACGGAAGAATTGATCCTGAATATCGTTCGGGTGACTTAGTTTTGGAAGTTTCGGCTCCTGAAGCCGCTTCAACCACGTACACAGTAGTTTCAGGTGACAATCTGAGCAAAATCGGCAAACAATATGGCGTAAGCTGGAATGCAATTTTTGAAGCTAACCGCGATAAACTCAGCGATCCTGATAAAATTCAAGTCGGTCAGGAACTTACTATTCCACAAGCTTAGTAATACTAAATAATCAAATAAAAAAAGCCTGTTAGTTTAATACTGACGGGCTTTTTTATTTGAAGACTTCAAAGCAATAAAATTCTTAACTTTCTAATATTATAGGAGTAATTTAATTTCGTCGGAAACAATTTTCCAACTAATTTTCATATTATTAATTTTTCGACATTCACTTTGGTTTAATGCCGGAAGTTTTGCCTATATTGTGCGGATTAATTTGAAGTTTTGAAAACCATTTGGATTCTGGTTAATCATTCCGGTCTGCACATATCTCTTGAACACTGCTTTTTTTCTCATATCTTCATTTAACCGATCTACTTTTAAAATGAAATGACGCTGCCTTTTCAGACAGCTTCTCGTAAATATTCAGTATTGTAAAAAACCAGCTGAATCCCTTTGAACTACTTAGTTCCGCTTGCTAATTTGCCGATTAAGCTGAAGAGCGGTAAGTACATTGAAATAACGATACCGCCGATTGTGACGCCTAAGAAGGCAATCAAAACCGGTTCGATCATTGCCAAGAGATCCGCGATTGCTGAATCGACTTCGTCTTCGTAGAAATCGGCGATCTTACCAAGCATCGCATCCAACGCACCGGTTTGTTCTCCAACTCCGACCATTTGTCCAACCATGTGTGGAAATACATCGGTTTGTTTTAACGGCTCAACGAAGCTTTCACCACGTTCTACTGCGGCACGAACTTTCAAAACTGCATCTTCAATGATGACGTTTCCTGCTGTTTTGGCAGTAATTTCGAGAGATTGCAAGATTGGAACACCTGAAGAAAGCAACGTTGACAAAATTCTCGAGAATCTGGCAACTCCAATTTTTCTTAAAATGTCGCCAAAGATTGGAAGTTTGAGAAACAGAGCATCCATATTCCAACGACCCTTTTCGGTTTTGTAATAAGCTTTTAGTGCAATCGTACCTGCGATAAGCGATATCAAAGTAACTAATCCGCCCCAACCGGCTAGGAATCCGCTGATTGCCATAACGAATCGAGTAGGCAATGGAAGTGCTTCACCCGGTCCGAGCAAACCGATAAAGATTTGTTCGAATTGCGGAATTACAACGACCATAATTGTTGCAACTGCGGCAATTGCTACAAAAACAACGGCTGCGGGATAAATTGAAGCCGAAATAATACTTCGTTTCAATTTAACAACTTTTTCAATCAACGTAGCTAGTCTTTGAAGAATCAAATCTAACACACCGCCCGTTTCCCCAGCTTCTACCATGTGAACGAACAATGCGTCAAAAACTTTTGGATGCTTGCCAAGTGCCGTCGCCAGGGTTGCACCTTCTTCAACGGTTTGTCTAACTTGATTCAAAACGTCTTTGAAGAAAGCATTTTGCTGCTGCTGTGCCAAAATATCTAAACACGATACGAGCGGCAAACCAGCGTCAATCATTACTGAAAATTGACGTGTAAAGATTGCTAGTTCTTTTGGTTTAACTTTTTTACCGCGTCCGAGTTTTGGAATTTTGATTTCGCGACCTTTTTCACCGGCTTGCGTCATTACGATTTGTTCGCGACGCAATAATGCACGAAGTTCGTCTTGTGTTGGGGCTTCTCTTTCGCCTGAAACTATTTCGTTCAAGCGATTTCGACCTTTGAAAGTATATGTTGGCATTTTAGTATTTGCTCCTCTTCAATTCAGTAAAATTGTTAAATATTTATCTTGTTGGCGGGCGTTGTCCGATTGGTCGTCCTTGTGAATAAGGGCTACCCGAAACCGGCGGTTTTCCTTGTCCGTTAAAACCTTGATTAAGCCCCGAGCCGCGATCGATTAATTCTTTTAATTCATCCGCGTTAGAACTTCTTTGCATTGCAGTATCAAGTGAAATTTGCTTCTTCAAATAGAGCGAGGCAAGAGCTTGATTGAATGTTTGCATCCCGAATTTATCTTGACCGGTTTGCATCATCGAATAGATTTGGTGAATTTTGTCTTCGCGAATAAGATTGCGGATAGCGGCATTCGGAACCAAAATTTCGAGTGCCATCGCACGTCCATCACCCGATACTTTAGGCAGCAGGGATTGACACATGATTCCTTCTAAAACGAGTGAAAGTTGGGTACGAATTTGACTCTGCTGTCCTGCGGGAAAAACGTCGATAACACGGTTAATCGTTGAAGCAGCTGAGTTTGTATGTAGCGTCGCGAAGGTTAAATGACCTGTTTCAGCGATTCTGAGAGCCATCTCAATTGTTTCAAGGTCTCGCATTTCCCCAACGAGTACAACATCGGGATCTTGCCGAAGAGCGGTTCGTAGGGCGTCGCCAAAACCATGTGTATCTGCATTAACTTCGCGTTGATTGATCACACAATTTTTATGATTGTGCAAAAATTCGATTGGATCTTCGATGGTCAAAATATGTTCGTGGCGTTCGATATTGATTTTATCGATCATTGAAGCCAATGTGGTAGATTTACCAGAACCAGTAGGTCCGGTTACCAAAATCAAGCCGCGAGGTTTGTTGCACAAGTCAGAAACTACTCTTGGCAATCCGAGTGCGTCAAAGGTTTTGATCTCATACGGAATTGCACGAAAAACTGCACCAACGGCTCCTTTTTGGTTAAAGAGATTAGCCCGGAAACGTGATAAGCCTTTCAAACCAAATGAGAAATCGAGTTCCAGATTTTCTTCAAACCGATGTTTTTGAGCGTCCGTTAAAACTGAGTATGCAAGTTGTTTTGTTACGGCAGGCGTGAATACCGGAAAGCCTTCGAGCGGACGGAGATGCCCGTGAACTCTAACTTGCGGCGGACTATTAGTTGTAACATGGAGGTCAGATCCGCCTAATTCAGTCATTTTCTTGAGCAAATCGGGCAGCGTCAAAGTTGTTTCATTAACTTGTTGTTCAAAATTCATATGTTTGTTGAAAAGTAGAGAGTGGAGAGTTAAGAGTCGAGATTGGAAACAGGTTGTTTTAGTCTCGACCCTTTTACTAATGACTCTTAACGATTACTTGAGTCCGGCTTGAGTTGGGCGATTGCCGCGTTGGAGTGATTGAATCACCTTTTCAGATTCCTGAGCAATCTTTTCCTGGCTATCGCTTGGTGAATTAGTGGCAAGGCTGTAAATTTTTCCATCAACTTCGGTGAAATAGAAGAGACGCGATTGGATAGAACCTTTAACAGATGATTGAGCAACAACGACATAAACCTTTTTACCGTTTATCGTTTTTTGATAATCATTTACTACCCAACCTTCTTCCCTGACCATTTTGTCGATCACATTTCTACGCAATGAACTGGTGGAAACTCCGCCAACGGTTTTATTGCGACCTCTATCCGAATCTTCCCCCATGGCAGGACCCACAACACTCAACTGAGCTGTGCCGAGTTGGCTGCCCCCGTCATCGTTTACGCGAAATTGAATATCGCTATTTGTAGCCTGACTTTGTTTGAAAGTGCGTGGAGCTTTTTTGCCGCTCGGTAAAACTGCCGGAGCAGAATCATCCTTAATCGCCGCTACTTTTTCTCTTGTTTCGCCTTTCTTATCAAGTGCAACCTCTTTCGTTTGAACTTTAGGTTTGTTTGATTTATTTCTTGCAAGCAAAATTTGTCTGGCACGCAAAGCACGTTTTCGTGCAGCTATCGCACGTTTTTTACGCTGTTGTTTGCGATACCATTTCCACCAAGCTTTCGAATACTTTTTAAGTTTCTTCTTTTTGTGTTTACGATGTTTAGGTCCGGCTTCAGTTGAATCCGTCATCAGCGGAACGATTGCTCCGACACCGAATAATAAAGCTAAAGATAATGCAATTGCTCTAATTAGCATATTTCCTCCATCCTAACTAAATAACAGTTTCTTTGACGACTTCTTCAATCGTCGTTATGCCTTCGCGTAATTTATAAAGTCCTGATTCACGCAAAGTAATCATTCCCAATTCGATTGCCTTCCGGCGTAATTCGATCGCACTTGCCCCGATAATAATTAATTCCCGGAGTTCGTCCGTAATTTCCATTACTTCGTAAAGACCAACTCGACCTTTGTAACCAGTACCGTTACATTTTTCACATCCTTTACCTCTGTAAAGTTTTAGCGTCTCTGATTCTTCGGGCGAAAAACCAGTTTCAATCAATGCTTCAATCGGAATATTTGCTTCTTCCTTGCACTCACCACAGATTCTCCGGATAAGTCTTTGGGCTTGAATGATATTGACGGAGGTTGCAACCAAGAATGGTTCGATGCCCATATTTACTAAACGCGAGACCGTTGAGGGAGCATCATTTGTGTGAAGAGTTGATAAGACTAAGTGACCTGTTAACGCGGCTTTGATAGCAATTTCTGCTGTTTCAAAGTCACGAATCTCGCCGACGAGGACGATGTTGGGATCCTGACGTAAGAAAGAACGCAAAGCAGCGGCGAAATTAAGCCCGATTTGCTCTTTCATTTGAACTTGGTTGATTCCGGGTAAGTTAAATTCCACCGGATCTTCAGCCGTCATAATATTTGTTTCGGGCGTGTTTAATGTTTGCAGAGCCGAGTAAAGCGTATTCGTTTTACCCGAACCCGTAGGACCTGTTACGAGAACCATTCCGTATGGTTTTGAGATATTGCGATGGAAAATTTCAAGTGATTTCTCCTCAAAACCGAGTTTGGTCATGTCGAGCATCAGTTTTTCTTTGTCTAACAAACGCAATACGATTTTTTCGCCAAAAAGCGTAGGCAAACTCGAAACACGGAAGTCTAATTCCCGCGAGCGGCTATCGATTTTTACTTTGATCTTGATACGTCCGTCTTGCGGTAAACGCTTTTCGGAAATATCAAGTTTCGCCATAATTTTGAGACGCGAAAGCAAAGCATCCCGCATTCTCATCGGCGGATGCATTACGTCATACAAAACGCCGTCAATTCGAAATCTAATTCGAAAATCCTTTTCATAAGGCTCAATATGAATATCTGAAGCACCGCGACGCAGTGAATCAACCAGCAAAACATTGACTAAGCGAACTACAGGTGCATCTTCACTGGCTTTGGCAAGCGTTGCCAAATCGATTTCTTCATTTTCTTCTACAACTTCGAAATCTTCATCAGTATCGCCTTTGTTAAACTGAAATCTATCTAAAGAAACATTCAAATCGCCATGCTCGAGCTTTGTATCGCCTTTCAGTCCATTGCCATTGCCATTTCCGTTTCGTGACGTTTTCGCCCCAATCCTTTCGAAGGCATCCGCTAGTCCAACTCCGGCAACTTCAATCGATTTTGAATTGCTGTAATATTTGCCGATAGCGATTTGAACGGATGTTTCTGAAGCAATTACCGGCTCAACATTAAGTCCTGTCATAAACTTAATGTCGTCCATCGCGAAAACATTGGTCGGATCCGCCATCGCCAAAGTAAGAGTTGAGCCAACCTTGGAAATTGGTAAAACTGTGTATTTAAGAGCAACTTCTTGAGAAATCAATTCGATAGTTTCCATTTCTATCTGAAAAAGCTCTAAATTAATTGAAGGAACTCCGTATTGACGTGATAAAACAGCGGTGATTACATCATCGGAAATGAAACCGAGTTTGACTAGATTGGAACCCAATTTTCCGCCGCTCTGGCGTTGGTATTCCAAAGCCTCACGCAGTTGTTGGGGATTTATTAAGTTCTCTCGAACGAGGATTTCACCTAGTTTTGCTGACATTTATTTATATAGAAACAGTTAAATTACTGAAGAGTTTGATGGGTTAATCAAGAACTTATTGTGTGGAAGCAGTCCCTAGTCACGATGCTTTTAACATCGTTTAATAATTATAATAATGGTTTAACTGACTTGTGTCAAGAATTCTTTTGAATTTTTTTGAATGGGAATGGAACCGGAAGATTCGATTTGTTGCGGCTAAAAAATTATTGAAAGCGTTGTGATTAAAGAGATTATTTAGAGAATCGAAGTTTAGGGTTTATCTAATTTGCAGTCGTTTGCTATTTCTCTTTTTATTTGGCTGTGAATCTCCAATGATTTTGACAGTCAAAATTTTGTCGCCGCGTACAATTTCGTCAACAATTTTCATATCCGTCTCATTTATTGTACCGAAAACGGTGTAACCGCCATCGAGGTGCGGCTGAGGTGCATGCGTCGCAAACCATTGCGAACCGCCCGTGTCTTTACCGGAAAGTGCCATGCCAACCGCTCCGCGTTGATAACTTAAAGTGTTGCTTTCACAACGAATTTGCCAACCCGGTCCGCCATTGCCGTCACCACGCGGATCGCCGTCCTGCATAACGAAATTCGGGACAACACGATGAACCGTTAAGCCATTAAAATATTTTGAATTAGCAAGTTTTATAAAATTATCAACCGTGAGAGGAGCATCTTCGGGTGTTAAGGCAATGGTGAAAGCACCTTTTGAGGTAGTGAAAGCAGCTTTGACTGTTCCGTTTTTTCGCGAGACGGCTCTTGCATAATCGGCATTTGTATTGAGGATCTGTCCAAGTTTTGAGCCATTACCCAACGGCAAAACTTGTTCCTTTTTTTGGGACATTGCTCGCTCAACCATTGCCTTTGCGTAAGCCGAATCGTCTTTTCGCATCAATTCGAAGGCTTTTTTGCGAACAAGAAAGTCGTTTGAATTCAAGGCTATGAAAACTATGGGCAGAGAATCAGCTTGATTTACCTTAAATAGTGCATCAAGAATCGCGAGAGTTGCATCATTAGTTTCTCTATCGATCAAAAAAGCCGTATCAAACGCTTTACTTAAAGCTTCAAAATTTTCCTTGCTTGGTGGTTGTTCTGCCAACAAACCAGCAACGGTCGCTCTCACAACGGCGTCTTTGTGTTTCAAATTATCACGCAAAAGCATTGGTAGTTCTGCAGTTTTGAATGCAGCGTAAGCCGTTATCGCATCAGACAAAATTTTATCTTCCGGTTGATCGAGACCAAGTTGCTGAGCAATATATGTAGCAGTTAAAAATAACGCTCTCGCCTTTATCGGCTTGATTTCCTCAGTATCAGGAGCATTCGCCAATTCGCCAATACCTTGAAAAACTGCACTACTTACTTGAATCAAACCCTCTTTTTCTAACTGAGCTTTATTTATTTGAAATTCACCAAATTGAGCTGGAGAAATTTTTGCAAAGGCAATCTCAATTTCTGGAGATTCGTAGTTGTCTAATTTGCCAAACTCACGAAGAAAATCGATTGCTTTTTGATCATTCGTATTTGGCAGAAGCCGTCCAAGCGTTGTCGCGATTTCAAGATATTCATTTTTGAAGGCGTTGCAGGCGTAATATTTATCTAACATAGCCTGCTTACTATTTTTCCTTGATTCATTAATTGCCTCAATAGTTGCTCCACAAGCGGCAATAATCGCTTTATTGGCAAACATATTTGGAATAATCTTCTCTGCGACACTTGAATCTTTCAAATTTCCCAATGCCCGAATCGCACTGACACGCACGCGAGAATCAACATCTTTTGTCGCAGCATTGAGCAATAATTCCAAAGCTTCTTTATCTTCAGCTCCGCCAAAAATTCGTGCAGCATTGGCTCTCACAATCGCATCCGTATCATTTTTCAATAACTTGCGAGATTCGACATTAACCGATTTCGACCTTAACCTAGCCAAAGCATTCAAAGCGTCCGCACGAATTCTCGCATTTGAATAATCCAAAAATTGAGAAACAGCTTTTTCGCCGCCTTCAGGTTTCGCTCTTAAAACGGCTGTTATGCCAAGTAAAATCACATCCTCAACAGGTCTTGGACGTTTGGAATTTTCGTGATTTAAATTATCGACAATAGCTTTCGAGAGTTTTATGGAAAATTCGTCTTTTGGATTTGCGGCGGCAATTTTGCCCGCCGCTTCAATAGCCCGCACTCTAACAATATTTGCTGCTTTGTAGTTTTGCAGAATCTCAAAAACACCCGTCGATCCTTTTGAAGATTCTATTTCTCCAAGAGCGAATAAAACCATCGCGATAACTTCGGGTGAATCGTTTAGGTGTCCGTTAAGAGCAGGAATTGCAGAGTCATTTCCAATTCTGCCAATAGCTAAAGCAGCACGCTCTCTGACTTTTGCATCAGGATGATTGAGCAATTTTTCAAGAGTGGAATCATAACGCCTTTCATCTTCGGCTTTAACAATTTGAACAAGCGTATTGGAAGGAATTTGGGCGAAAGAAAAATTGAACAGACAAAAAGAAAAAACCAAAGCGGCGATAATTTTCATAAGATTTACGGGGCAGCATTTTTGAATAAATAACTCGGTAATTCAATTCCTTTTCAGGCTTTTGATCTCTACGTTTTCTTGCAAATCAGAAGGCAAAGTAGCTTTTGGTGTGAGTTTGTCGTTTTCCATTTCCATGCTGATTTGTATGTCTTCCGGCTTGATTTTATCCAATATCGAACGTGCACCAAATAGAACAACATTAATACTGGCAGTTTCAGTTCCGCTTTTGGTTAATATTGTAAACACTCTTTCAATTCGCTTTTCGCCTACTTTGAAACTAACGTCAACGATCGTATCAAGGAGCGTAATCTTTGGATTTACAACATTTAACCCAATTTGCCGGGCAAAGAAATTTTCCTTCAGATTATCAATACTAATCTTTTCAGTTGTAACCGAATCGAGGGATTTCACAAAACTTTCGGCTCCGCGAACTCTCACTTTCGCTGGCAAAACATTGGTTTCGTAAATTTCAAATCCTTCATCAACATTGCCTTCGGTTTCCACTTTGACTGCAACTTCCCGCTCTTCAACCTTTTCCAGACGAATCGCAATCTTATTTGGCTGAATTTCATCAAGTTTAATACCGCTTGGAAGATCAAGATTTACGGTTTCCGGCGAAAGTTGAATAATTCTATCGCCGGATTTTACGTCAGTTAGATCAACAGAAACAATCAAATCGCGTTCGTTAAGCCGTTCAACCTGAAGCTGTCCGCCCGTAACTACTATATCAACCTCTTGGGTAGGCGTATTTGTCATCTCCATATCGTTGGAAATTCGGGTTACAAGTGTAACGTTCTTTAGCCGAACCGTTTTAGACGAACGAAGCCCCGAAACACCAACCCATAATGCAAAAGTGATGCCGAGAGCGATCAACTTTGTTCCCCAATCCTCCATAAAAACACGCCAAAAAAATCTACGCAAATATAATTTACGCTGCTCTTTTTCGGTAAATCTTTCTGTTGGAAAAGAAAAAAACATTTTAGCCTATAGTAATTTCCGATTCGGCTTCCGCCATCGTTTTTGTGGGTTCGCGTTTGCGTTCGAGCATCGGAATTTCCATTGCGTTTAAGAGCAAAGTGCGAAGCTGATTAGTATCCAAATTCCGCTTTATGACCCCGCCTTCAACCATCGAAATAAGCCCCGTTTCCTCAGAAACAACAACGGAGATCGCGTCCGTATCTTCGGTAATTCCAATCGCAGCACGATGCCTTGTACCAAGTTCGCGAGAGATACTCGGATTCTTAGTTAAAGGTAAAAAACACGAAGCCGCCGCGATTCTTTCCCGTTGAATAATCGTCGCTCCATCGTGCAAAGGAGCATCTGTGTTAAAAATTGTAACGAGCAAATCGTAGGTTAATTTTGCATCAAGCTGAACTCCGGCATCGATAAAATTTCGGAGTCCAACGTTTCTTTCAATTACGATCAAAGCTCCGGTTTTTTCCGTCGCCAGAGTTGTAGTCGCTAAAACAATTTCATCATAAATTGTTTCTCCAAGTTGCCCACGCTGCCTGCGTAAAATTGGAACCCGTAAACGATTTCCAAAATAGATTAAAGCCTGCCTGATCTCCGATTGAAAAAGCACGATAATTGCAACCCCAACGTAAAGCAGAGCTCCTCGCAAAACAAATTCGAGAGTTGGCAAATCTTGAGCAACAGCCAGCCAATACAATAAACCGAGTGCAACCATTCCAGCCGCCATCGGCAATGCACGTGTTCCACGAACGAGCTTTATGAGGACGTAAACAATAACAAATACCAACGCAAAATCGAGAGCGTTTCGTATCGAATTATAAGCCGGAATGTATTCGCTTAACTGCATCATCCTAAAAATTGAATTTTTATTGAGATTTTAGGAGTATCAAAAACCTTGGTTCATGCTCCAAAGCGGAACTTAAAACATGTTTTTTGGAGTTTTAATTCTCAACAGAAGTTGCCAAGTAAATGACCAAAGTCGATTTACTGTTTATTTGACGAAAAAGTTTGCCAAAGTTTGCTCTAACTAAAAAAATTCGAAATTGTTTACCAAATTAGAAATAAGGCGAAGGGCGTGCCAAAAATGTAAGGTTTTCAAATAAAACCCAAAATAAATTATCCGCTAAAAATCAAAAAACCGCAAAGACTTTTTTTGTGGTCTAAATCATTTAATTCGCCTGATTTTTCCGCGTTGCAAATAGCCAACCAAATTCCCTTCCGAATCAATCACGCCCAACGCACCAATTCCATTATTTTTCATCAATTCTCGTGCATCTGCGAGCAAAAAATCGCTCTCAACAAAATAATCGGCAGTAATTCCCCGCATTACTTTCGCGATCTTTGTTTTATGCCATTTGCTTTTCTCTAATTTTTTTAAATCTTCAAGCAGCAAAACTCCGTAAAGTGCCCGCTCTTTCGCAACCAAAAAAGTAGTTAAGCGATGTTTCGGTAAAATATTGTCAACAAAATGCAGAACATTATCGTCCGGTGCAACGGAAATTGGCAGCGACATTACCTGTCCGACTTTTGTTTCGTCTAAACGGTCAATTTCTTTAATAACTTCCTTTGCCGCATCAAAGAGAAAAACTCCGACAATAACCGTCCACAAACCCGTAAAAAAATCACCGCGTAGCAATGCTATAAATAATCCGACGATAATCAAACCAACTCCAATAATCTGCCCGGCTTTGCCCGATAATACCGTCGCTTCATTTAAATTGTTTCCGCGTTTCCACAAAACCGCACGCATAATCCTGCCGCCATCAAGCGGATAGCCCGGAAAAAGATTGAAAACCGCCAACAGCAGATTCCAAAGAAAAAGCAGCGAAAAAATCGGTGTCAAAATGCTTAAATCAGTCGCATTTGAAACAAACCAAAAGATCAGAAACAAAAATGAGACTAAAAAACTTGTTGCAGGTCCCGCAATAGCTACCAGAAATTCCACTTGCGAGTTATCAGGCGGTCGCTTGAAACGGGATAAGCCGCCGAATGGATATAGCAAAATTTCTCTTATCTCCAGGCGTTCTCTTTTGGCGACAAGGCAATGCCCGAACTCATGAAGAAATATTGAGAAAAAGAAGATTAACGTTGTCATCAAGCCCAATAAAACCCTCGCAAAAAAATCTGTAACTACAGACATTGGCATATTTACAGCGGCGAGCCACGACATCAGAATCAATACGATAAACCAACGATAATCTATCCGCACCGGAATTCCGTAGATGTGCTTTATAAGAATCTGCCGTTTGAAAAATTGAATTATCCGCATTGTTTTGAAAGGATTATGATGTAAAAAGTAAGAAATAGTCTAGTTAGGATGTTATGTAAATATTTCCAAAATCCAAGCATTTTATAAAAAACTGATTTCTTTTTTTGCACAGTTGCAGGCAATAAAGGAAACTAATAGATTAGTTTGTAGATAACTATTATTTAATTACTTTGTTTGGAGAAAAATAATGTTGAATGAAGGCGATTTAGCACCAAATTTTAATGCGAAAGATCAAGACGGAAATGATGTGAAACTTGCGGATTATGCAGGAAAAAAAGTAGTTTTATACTTTTATCCCAAGGACGACACGCCGGGCTGCACGAAAGAGGCTTGCTCATTTCGTGATGCTGACGACGTTTACGCCAAAAAAGGAATTAAAGTGTTCGGCGTTTCAACCGATAGTGAAAAATCGCATCAAAAATTTATTTCAAAATATGGTCTGCCGTTTACTCTGCTTGCCGATACGGAAAAGCAAATCGTCAATGATTACGGCGTTTATGGCGAAAAAAGTATGTATGGTAAAAAATATATGGGCGTAAACCGAATGACCTTTTTGATTGATGAAAGCGGTAAAATCGTGAAAATTTTCAAAAAGGTAAATGTTTCCGAACACGCCCAGGAAGTTTTAGCAGCATTTGGAGAATAAGTGACTGATCCCCCAATTAGTCGCATGAGTTGGGCAGAACTGCTCGACGTTTTAACCGATTCTGACCGACGAAAAAATTTAATTCCGGACAAGCCTTCTGAAACAGAAAGTAATGCTATTTTTCTACTTGAGAAGGAAGGTTTTACTGCTCAATTGGCTCCGCAAAGCCAAAGAAATTTTGATTTAGAACTACATAAAACAGACGAAATAGCTGCCGTTAAAATTCGTAATCATCGGGCAAAAGTTCAGCTCGGGCAAATTGAGAAATTTATCGATTTCTTAGCCAAAAACAAATCCCATAAGTTTCTCAAGGGACTTTTTATCTCTACCAGCGGTTTTACTCCTTCAGTTTACTCATATTTACGCGAAGAAAAAATATCTAACCTGCGTTTGGCAATTCTCAGAGAAGGTCGTCTGATTTGGAATGCCGAAGAATTTGATGCAAAAGCCGAACGCGAGAAAACCATTTACATCGGAGTATTTACCTGCAAAGGCGGCGTTGGCAAAACAACAATAGCCGCTCATCTCGCTGGTGCTTTTGCCCTTAACGGTTATGATGTTGCCCTGATCGATCTTGATCGTCAGCAAAATTTGCAAAAATTACTTGGCGATAAGGTTTACTTGCCTGATACGAAAGGGAAAACGGGTTCAACTATTTCAGTTTTCAGTCATAAAGATTGGAAGGAAACAGTTTACAAAAATACAAAAATAGTTATCTGCGATTGCAATCCGGAATTCGATTCGAACCCGACTAATTTTATACGAAAATTCGATTATTGCCTGATTCCGACAACTCTCAATCCGCTGGGAATTAATAAGAATGCTGATGTTATAAAGCGTACTTTCGATGAAATTCGCCGCGTTAATAGCAAAGTTCAGCTTATTACCGTAATCAATAATTATCATCCGGATGAAGCAAAACGTAATAATTTGCTGAATGAAGTGTTGAAAACTCAATTCCGGCAATTTACTGAAAACGACTCACGCTGCCACTACATTGATCCGGCTGATGTTGCAATTCGGTTTAGCAAACAGCTTCAATATTGGGGTTATCATGTTTTCGAAAACACCAAATCGGAACTGGCATTTCGATCAAAGGGCGGCTATTCATATCCGCGTTTGGATTTTTTGAAATTAGTTGACTACCTCGAGTTGCAGACCGAGATTCAAAAAGCCAAGGCTCAGTTTTTTACAGCTTAAAGACAACCTTTGATTTCTTATTTGCCTCAAAAGACGATAGACTTATGTCTCTAACCGTTAGGGGGCGACAGGCTTCGACAGGGGTTAGTCAGATCTTTGGATGCACGTCGGGCTTGTTTGGTAGCTCGTTAAACCACTGAACAAAACACAAATGCCAATAATAATATGGCTCTTGCTGCCTAGTTAATTCTAGCCACAAGTGTTCCCTTCCAAGTCAGCTTGAAGCGAGGAAATGGAGCATAACACAGTTTAAGCTAGCTTGTTTTCTACGTCTGCGAACTCAAGCAAAATGTTAGTCAGGCTGGTTTTTGGGAAGGTTTTGTTAATTTGCTTACTTCCCGAAGATGAGATTAAAGCAAAGTAACTAAACGTGTAGATTCTCTGGGTCACTGCTCTTGGATGCGGGTTCGATTCCCGCCGCTTCCATCATTTAGCTAAGGAATTGCGGATTTTGAATTGGTTTCAAAGTCCGCTTTTTTGATTTTAAATCGTTCGCAAATTTTCTAGAGGCTTTATTTTGCCCGCCTTCCAAGCCGGGTAGATTGTTGCGATCAAACTTAACAAAATAGCGATTCCAACAATTACCAAAACATCTGCGAAAGTTGGGCGAAATGGAATAAACTCCAGTGAATAGACCGCAGAATCGAGTCGGATAAACTTGAAATAATTTCCAACGTAACAAATAGTCAAACCAAAAATTACACCCAAAATCGTTCCAATAATCCCCAAAAATAATCCTTCAAGAAGAAAAATTCGCAGGAGACTTTTTGTATTTGCACCGCAAGTTCGCAAGATTGCAATGTCTAGTTTTCTCTCATTAACGAGCAACGCCAACGTAGTGGTGATATTCAAAACAGCGATGAAAATTATCAGCGAGATTATTGCCAAACTAACCTTTTTTTCCAAACTCAACGCGGCGAAAAGCGGCTGATTTGCTTCTTTCCAATCCACAACTTTAAATTCGTCTGAAAGGCTCGAACGAATCAATTGACTTGTTTCGTCTGCTTTGTAAATATCTGACAATGATATGCTTAATACGCTAGGGTAAAATTTTTGCCGATTAAACAATTTAGCAAAACCTGCTTGTGAAACGTAAATCCAAGAAGCATCATAATCATAAAGACCTGTCTGAAAAGTATCGCTGATGCGAACCGTAGAATTTTTTGCATTATTGCCATCGGAAACTAAAATCTCTGCTTCATCGCCAATTATCAAACCTGTTTTTTCGGCTATTTTAACGCCGAGTTTAACTTCAACATCGGACTTTTGATTTTCAACCACACGCAAAATCGCATAACTCGTCGATTTTTCGCCAATAATCAAAGCACTTTCGTAAGTTGTAGGCGAAACTTTTTGGACGTTTTCAAATTTTCCTAAATCTATTGAAAGCTGCTGATAATCCTTGATTGGCAGCCCGTCTTGGCGAAAAACCGTGATGTGAGCAGTGTTTACAAGAATTTTATCCCGCATCTCTTCCTGAAAACCTCTCGCGAGGGATTGTGCGAGAATCAGCGAGCCAACGCCAGCCGCGATTCCGACGATTGCAACAATTGCCGTAAATCGTGCCAAAGACTTCCGTTTTGAGCGGAAATATGACCATGCTAATTTGAATTCGTAATGCACGGTTCTAGGGTAATTGGTAATTGGTAATTGGTAAATCGCAAACGCTTATGAATTGCACAAACGTACGCCAAAAGTCATAATAAACCATATGAAAAAGCAATTTTGGGGTCTTCTTTTTTTAATTTCATTATTCGTAAGTGTTTCGGCTCAAAAGACGGCGGTTCCAAAGCCTGACCTCGTTGAACAAAATTTACGAAAACACGTTAATTATCTGGCTTCTGAAAAATTGGAAGGACGCAGAACCGGCGAAAAGGGAGCGACTTTTGCTGCTGGTTATGTTGCAAATCGTTTCGCAACGGCTAAGCTTAAAGGCGGTTTTTTGAAAAATGGCAAACCGAGTTTTCTACAGCCTTTTCCATATTCGCCTAGAAATGCCAAAGGCGAAATCATCGCCGATGCCAAGCCGCTTGAAGCTTATAATGTGATCGGAATTGTAGAAGGAACTGACCCGATTTTGAAAAATGAAGCAATCGTTATCGGGGCTCATTACGATCATTTAGGACGCGGCGGACAGGGAAGTTTGGCAGCAAATTCAACCGAGATTCATCACGGTGCAGACGACAACGCCTCGGGAACTGCGGCTCTAATAGAACTCGCGACACAATTTGCAAAAACCCGTAACAATAAGCGGACATTGATATTTATGGCTTTCGGTGGTGAAGAAGAAGGCTTGCTCGGTTCGAAACATTATGTGAATAATCCGGTCTTTCCGCTTAATAAAACTGTCGCGATGATAAATATGGATATGGTCGGGCGTTTGAGAGATAGTAAATTGAACATTGGCGGAATTGGAACGGCGAATGAGTGGAAAGGTTTGGTTACGTTAGCAAATACCAAGTATGAGATTGAATCTAGCTTGCTCAAGAAAGGAATTTGTTGCGTAAATGCAAATATTCACAGTGGTCAAATTACGCTTGAAGGCACAACAGAGCGTGAAAAGCTTCCAGATGCTGTAAAAATTGGTATGGAAATTGCCAAACAAAATATTATCAATCATCTTACATTATCGGATGGAAATAATTCTAAAAGAATTCCGTCAGTAATTGATAGTTCTTTTAATATACAACTCAATGAAGACGGTTTCGGATCTTCCGACCATTCATCATTTTACGGTAAACAAATCCCCGTTCTATTCTTTTTTACGGGAAGCCACATCGATTATCACAAACCGACTGATACCTTTGAAAAAATCAATTACGACGGTTTAAAGCAAATATATTCATATGTTTACGAGATTGCGAAGGCAATTGATTTTCAGCCGACGAAACCAACTTACACAGTTGCGAAATCATCAGGAACAGAAGCGGGTCGTCGCGGGTTTAGTGTTTCACTTGGAACAATTCCAAGTTATTCAGATTCGGCGAAAGATGGATTAGTAATCGATGGTGCGAGAGAGAATTCGCCGGCTTCAAAAGCGGGACTCAAAGCTGGCGACAAGATTATCAAAATGGCGGGCAAAGATATTCGAAATATTCAAGATTATATGGCGGTTTTGAATGAAATGAAGGCTGGAACTGAATACGAGATCATCGTTATGAGAGGAACGGCACGGGTTGTTTCGGTAATTATTCCGGTCGCAAGATAGTCGAAACTCGTCGGAACGCACACGCCCTCGTGTGCTGCCTTCGAAGGCGAAGGCGTTCCTGCGTGTGCGTTACGACGATTTCAATAAAAAAAGCAAAAGTGGAATTTTATTCCTCAACTTTTGCCTTTTTCCTTTTAATTTTAGTTAAAAACTACCAGCGATCATCGCCGCCGCGACCGCCACCACCACCGTAGCCGCCTCCGCCGCCACGACTTCCACCGCGACCGCCGCCTCCGCCGCCATAACCACCACGTCCGCCTCCGCCGCCACGACTTCCGCCGCGACCGCCGCCTTCTTCGCGTGGGCGAGCTTCATTAACGACTAAATTACGTCCGTCATATTCTTCGCCGTTAAATTGTTCGATTGCAGCTGCTGCCTCGTCCGCATTAGACATTTCAATAAAACCAAATCCGCGTGAGCGTCCTGTTTCACGATCCATTACAACGTTGGCTGATTCAACCGCCCCTGCCTGTGCAAAATGCTCTGCCAAATCATCACTCGATACACGAAATGACAAATTACCTACATATAACTTTGTACTCATTATTATCCTGTTTTTTATTACCAAAGGAAGCAAATAGAGGGGCGAAATCTCCAAAAAAATATTTCTGACCAGATGCGACGTACCCTACCTGTCACGATACTACGGAAAACGAGACTGCTTCAAAATCAAAAAAACTCTCTGCCGAACCCAAACCGTCGCCTTTCTTCTAAACTCGTGAACGGTAGCACCTACGCAGATACTCTTGAGAGCCAAATCGACAATATTATGCCTATGTTTTCTATATAAATCAAGAATAATCTTGGTTTTCAGATTTCTATGGAGTATCATTTAATTAATCGAAAAGTTTGGGTAAATTTCTACAAATTAGTTTATGGCTGAATCAATTAATCGTTACTTTCAGTTTTTGCAATCATCAAGCGGAGCAAGACCTTCGGGCAAGCTTTGGTATCCGGCGGCGGACGTTTATCAAACCCCTGAAGGCTGGCTCGTTAAGATCGAACTTGCCGGAGTTTCGGCAGAAGACATTGAGATCGAGGTTGAAGGCAACACGCTTTACGTTGCCGGAACGCGGCGGGATCATTTTTGTCAGGAAGGTATTTCGCATCATCAGATGGAAATAACGTATAGCCGTTTTGAAAAGAATTTGGATTTTCCGGCTTCAATTGAAAACGCCAAACTCGAACACAATTACGAAAACGGACTTTTGTTGATCTATTTGAAGAAAAAATAAAATTATATGGCTGAAGAAACTATCAAAAGTAAAACACCTAGAAAAAAGCGACCGTTTGAAATTGCGGTTTTGCCATTGCAAAATACTACGCTTTTTCCAGATACGGTTGTGCCTTTAACGGTTGGGCGGGAACGTTCGTTGAAGGCGGTTGAATCTGCTTTATCAACCGAAGAGAAGCTCATTTGTTGTATTAGTTTACGAACTCCTGACGTAACCGGACAAGATGCGAAAACTACCGATCTATTTGAGATTGGTACGCTTGTTAATATCAAACGAATGATGCGGGCGGATGAAACGATGCAGCTTATCGTACAGGGAGTTGACCGCGTTAAGGTAATTGAGTTTAACCAAGAACAGCCTTTTCTGAGGGCAAGAGTTGAGACTTTGCCTGAGCTGATCGTTAAAGATGAAGAAGAAGTAGAAGCCTTAAAACGAAGTGTCCAAGGATTGATTCAGGAAGCATTGGCGATGCTTCCGAATGTTCCGCAAGAAATCCGGATGGCGGTTTTGGCGAATAACGATCCGGTTCAACTGACCTATTTTCTGGCGTCTGTTTTAGATTTAGGTGTCGAAAATGAGCAAAAAATGCTCGAATCAAATACTGCAGATGAATTGCTTTCGCATGCCTACCGCTTTCTGACTCGTGAAGTTGAGATCATGCAGATTCGCTCGAAAATTGCTACCGAAGCACAGAGCGAAATGGATAAATCCCAACGCGACTATATACTTCGCCAACAAAAGAAAGCTATCGAAAAAGAACTTGGCGAAGATGAAACCGGCGAAAAAGCAGAAGCCGGGCAACTCCGTGAACGTCTCGAAACTGCCGATTTACCCGAAGAAGTTCGCAAAGAAGCGGATCGCGAACTAAAGCGGATGGAACAATTACCGCAAGCCGCACCCGATTATCACGTTATCCGCACCTATATCGAATACATTCTGGATCTGCCTTGGAAAAAATCGAGTGAAGACAAGCTCGATTTGAATGAGGCTCAAAGGATACTCGACGAAGACCATTACGGTTTGGAAGATATCAAAGAACGAATCTTGGAATCTCTGGCAGTGGTAAAACTTCGTCCCGATTCAAAGAGTCCGATAATTCTTTTCGTTGGACCTCCCGGAGTTGGCAAAACTTCGCTCGGGCGTTCAATCGCACGTTCACTTGGTCGCGAATTCGAAAGAATTTCGCTTGGCGGAGTTCGTGATGAAGCAGAATTACGTGGGCATCGCCGAACATACGTTGGGGCAATGCCAGGCAGATTGATTCAAACTTTGCGGAGAGTTGGCGTAAATAATCCAGTGATAATGCTCGATGAAATTGATAAAATGGGCAATGATTTTCGCGGCGATCCGGCGGCGGCTCTTCTCGAAATTCTTGATCCGCAGCAGAATCATACTTTCCGCGATCATTATTTGGATTTGGCTTTTGATCTTTCGAAAGTTTTCTTTATCGCCACCGCCAATCAACTCGCACCGATTCCGATGCCTTTGCGTGATCGTATGGAAATTATCGGTTTGGCGGGATATAGCGATATGGAAAAACTAAATATCGCTAAACAATATTTGGTGCGGCGGCAAATTACGGAAAACGGTTTGAAACCAGAGCAATTCGAAATTACCGATGAAGCGATAAATCTCTTAACGTCTCGCTACACACGCGAAGCCGGCGTTCGCCAACTCGAGCGGACGATTGGAAATCTTGCCCGTAAAGTAGCTTTGAAAGTTGCACAAGGAGTCGCTGAAAAAGTAACGATTACGCCGACCGAAGTTAAATCTTATCTGGGAGCTGCACGTTTTTATCCTGAAGAAGCTCGCAAGGAATTACCCGCCGGAGTTGCAACAGGAATGGCTTGGACTGAAATGGGCGGGGAAGTTTTGTTTATCGAAGCAACGCTGCTTCCCGGCAGTGGCGGATTGATTTTGAGCGGACAGCTTGGCGAAGTGATGAAAGAATCCGTACAGGCAGCCCGAAGCTATTTGTGGTCGCATGCTGCTGAATTTGGGATTGATCCTAGAATAATCAAGGAGAATGGCGTTCACGTACATGTTCCGGCAGGTGCAATTCCAAAGGATGGACCAAGTGCCGGAGTTACGATGGCTTCGGCTCTGGCTTCGGTCTATACGGGTAGGAAAGTTCGCAATGATACTTCAATGACTGGTGAAATTACGCTTTCGGGCTTGGTATTGCCTGTTGGCGGAGTAAAGGAAAAGATACTGGCAGCACATCGGGCAGGAATTCGGAGGATAATTTTGCCATCAAGAAATGAAGCCGATATAGAAGAAATCCCCGAGGAAGTTCGCAAAGATTTAGAAATTATTCCCGCATCCAGAATCAGCGACGTGCTTGATGCGGCTTTGGAAAAAGAAGTTTCGCAACCCCCGATGCTTGTTTCGCCATCAAACGGAGCAGTACAAAATGCTGAACATTTGAACATGAAAGATTCGAATGAATAACGGGAAATTTTAATTAAAAAAACAGATGACTGAGATTCAGCTATTCTTCGTTGTCTGTTTATTTTCTATTCCGGTTTTTCACTACAAAAAAGCTGGTTTTTCACTGAGATTTTCGCAAATTGATCTTTTTTTAGTCTGAAATTTGGGAAACCAAAAAAAAATGTGAAAAGTTTGTTTTTACAGTAGCAAAAATGTAGAAAATAGGTATATTCTAAGTAGTTTAGAATTGTTAGAGAATTCTCTCGTCCTGAATCCTTTTCCCCCTGAAACAGAATTAGGAGCGGTTTTCCTAAAAATTTTAGTTTGTGTTAGTTACAAAATTTTTAAGATACGGAAGTTAGTTAATGGGATTACCAAAATCATTGTTTAGTTTATTTTCGAGCGATTTGGCGATTGATCTCGGCACGGCAAATACGCTCGTTTATGCAAAGGGTCGCGGAATCGTTGTTTCAGAACCTTCAATTGTTGCAATTAATAAAGTTACGAATCAGGTTGAGGCAGTAGGACGCGATGCAAAAGAGATGCTTGGCAGAACTCCGGGAAACATCGTTGCAATTCGTCCGATGAAAGACGGTGTTATCGCCAATTTTGAAGTCACCGAAAAGATGCTTCAACATTTTATCCGCAAAGCACATAACGGAAAATCCTGGGTTCGTCCACGAGTAGTTATCGGGATTCCTTCGGAAATTACACAAGTTGAAAGAAGGGCGGTAGAAGATTCGGCTTATCGTGCGAAGGCGAGCGAAGTTTATTTAGTAGAAGAAGCGATGGCGGCGGCGATTGGAGCGGGTCTTCCAATTACTGAGCCACACGGCAACATGGTCGTGGATATTGGCGGTGGAACAACCGACATTGCGGTTATTTCACTTTCCGGAATCGTCTATTCTCGTGCTGTTCGTATTGCGGGCAACGAAATGGATGAATCCATCACGCAATACATCAAACGCAAATACAATCTATTGATCGGGGAACGAACCGCTGAGGCGATCAAAATCGCACTGGGTTCGGCTTTTCCGCTTGATGAACCTCTTTCGATGGAAGTTCGCGGACGTAATTTGATCGAAGGTATTCCTAAAACCATTACAATTACGGACGAAGAAATCCGCGAGGCTTTGTCAGATGCAATTGCAACGATTGTAAATGCAGTAAGAGTTGCTCTTGAGCGTACTCCGCCCGAGCTTTCTGCAGACATTGTAGAACGAGGAATTGTTTTAACAGGCGGCGGTGCGTTGTTGAAAAACCTCGACAAGCGTTTGATGATTGAAACAGGACTTCCAGTCGTAATTGCTGATGACCCCCTTTCCAGCGTTGTACTCGGAACAGGTAAAATGCTTTCAGATTTTGAGCTTTTGAAACGTGTTAAGTGGGACGGCTCATCAATGACTGGAGGTTAGGTAGTTAAAAGTGAAAAACGAAAAGTGAAAAATAGTCGATTCACTATTCGCACTTCACGGTTTACTATTCACTGGAAGAATGGTTGAGCGAAGTCAGAAAGAAGTTTGGAGACTCACTCCCTGGTTGATGATTGCCTTATTATTGGGCAATTTTGTCCTCATGGCTTGGAATTCCAAGGATAGCTCAAATCAGCGTTTAATTCGAGTCTGGGGACTTGTTGTGGCGGATTTTGTGCAATCTCCAATTACAACGGCAAGCTCGATTGTGACAGGTTATTTTGAAAAGATTTCAAATTTGCGAACTGCTCAGGGCGAAAACGATGCTTTAAAGCAAGAAGTTCAAGAACTCAAAGTTGAAGTTCAAAGCAAGCAAGACTTAGCAACCGAAAATGATAGGTTGAAAAATCTCCTACAGCTTAGCCAAGAAAGCACTTATAAAGTTTTACCAGCCAAAATCATCGGTCGTGATCCTTCAAATTGGTTTAACGATTCAATTATTAATCGCGGAAGTTCTGATGGCGTAAAGCTTTATATGCCGATCGTCACTAATGGCGGATTAATCGGCAGAGTAACCGCCGTAAGTCCGTTAACTTCTCAAATTACCCTCGTAACTGATGAGCGAAGCGGGGTTGGTGCAATCATCGGCGAAGTTGGCAATACGAATGCCCTCGGTGTGGTTACCGGTTTGAAGGATAAAGGCTTGCTAGAGATGAAATATGTGCCGGGAATTGTTCCGGTGAACGTTGGAGATTTCGTTTATACCACGGGGCAGGATGGAATCTATCCGGCAGGATTGAAATTAGGACCGATTGTTGATGTCCGCCAAGGTTCGGCGACGGTTTCTCACACGATTTACATCGAACCATCATCTGGAATTAGTTCGATGCAAGAAGTTGCAGTTTTGCTTTATGAAGCCCCGCCTCGTCCAAAATTTGAGCAATCTGTCCCTAACGCAGTTAAAGAAGAGAAAGATAAAACAAAGAAACCAACTCAATAAGTTTTTTAGATGGAACAAGTTAAGGTTACAGTCGCATTAATTATCGCAGTCTTGCTTCAGTGGACTCTCCGCAATGTTGCCGAGCCGCTGGGATTTATTGACTTTCCTCTGATTATTGTAGTTTATGCGGCATTGCAAAGAAATTCTATCAGAGCGTTGCTTTTTGGAACTCTGGCAGGAATTGCGATGGACGCTTTGAGCGGCGGACTTTTGGGTGGAAATGGCTTCTCAAAAACTTTGGTTGCCTATACCATTTCGGAAATTGCCCGCAGGGTCTATCTGGACAACCTTTTATTGAGAATTCCCGTCATAGCAGGTGCGTGTTTACTTGATGATTTTGTCTTTTATGGGATGCACCGTTTGCTCGGTCAATCGCCAAATGCACCGATGCTGGAGACGATTGCTTACAACTTGATTGGCACAACAATTGTTGGAACGATAGTTTTCGTTGTGCTGGAATCATTCTTTTCGGAAAAAACTACCAAACAAAAACGCGAATTCTTTGCGTCACGCAGACAAACACGCAGACGTAATCCAATTCGCTTAGGCAAAAGAAATTGATGTTTGAAAGTTTAATTAAAACTTTCTGGAAATCATCGTATGAAGTTAGATGACCTATCGCAAAACTTACCAATCCGTCTCGGCACAATTCAAATCATTGCGTTTATTTTGCTTTCCGTTGTTGGCGGAAGGCTTTATTATCTGCAAATAACGCGTGGCGAAGAATTTGTAGATCGTGCTTACAATCAACGCATTAGGACAATTCCGATTCCGGCTCCTCGCGGGGCGATTTTTGACCGCAATGGAAGACTTTTGGTCGATTCCGGCTCCACATTTAATGTAGTTTTGTCGCACGAACCTATTAAAGGAATTAATCCGGCTGATCGTCTTGATTATTATGCAGAAGGATTGGGTTTGGACAGGCAATATCTGCTTGATAGACTTAATTTCATAAAAAAACGTCCGGAATTTGAGACTTTAGTCATCAAAGAAAATGCAACGCAGGCAGACATCGTTTGGGTAGAATCCAGACAGCTCGAATTTCCCGAACTCCGCGTTGAACTTCAACCGCAAAGAAATTACCCGCTCGGTAAAACTTTGGCACATGTTTTAGGTTATGTTGGCGAAGTGAGCCCTAAACAACTTGAAAAACCTGAATTTCAAGAGAAAAAATTTCGCCCGGGCAGCATTATCGGAAAAGGCGGACTCGAGCAACAATATGACGATATTTTGAGAGGAAGAGAAGGTTATCGAAGAGTTTTGGTTGATAGTCGCGGACGCGTTCAGGAAGAAATTGAAACTGTTTTGCCGCAAGCCGGTCAAGATTTAGTAACCACAATCGATTTAGATTTACAGCTAGCCGCCGAAGAACAACTTGAAAAATCCGTCACAAAACGCGGAATGATTATCGCGATGGATCCGAATAATGGAGAAATTATGGCAATGGCTTCTGCTCCATCATTTGATCCAAATGTTTTTGTCAAGCAAAGTACTTCGAGGGAAGGTCGTGCCCAAATCGCGGCTTATTGGCAAGATGAACAACGTCCGTTGATTAATCGGGCAATTCAAGGACGTTATCCGCCAGGATCAACCTGGAAAATTCCGGAGTCTCTGGCTGGTTTACAGCAGGGGCATATTACAGTTGCAAATTCAAATTTGGTCTGTGGTGGCGGAATTACAATCGGCAGTAAATTTACACGCTGCATGGGCAGCCACGGATCACCACCTCTTTCATATGCGATCACAAAATCCTGTGATGGATATTATTATCGTTTGGGATTGAAAATGGGTATTGAAGGGCTTACGGAAATGGTTGAAATGTTTGAATACGACAAAAAAACAGGAGTTGATTTACCTAACGAAAAAACCAGCCAAACACCAAAATCGTTTCGTTCAATGGTAGAAAAGAAATACGGCGGACGATGGATTGATATTGAATCGGTTTATGCTTCAATCGGACAGGTTACCGTCAACGTTACACCAATTTCAATGCTTCGGGCTGTTTCGAGCATTGGAGTAAAAGGCAAAATGTACGTCCCTCATCTATTGAAGGAATTTAAGGAAATTGGTGCTATCGGCGATCCAAGCGACAAGAATTATTATAAGACAAAACCTGCATTTGGATTTGACCATACAGAACCAAAAATTATCCCGATGACCCCAGAGCAGGAAAATGTGATGGTTAAAGGAATGTGGGGTGTGGTAAATGGTGGCGGAACGGCTAGGAAAGTTCAGATTCCGGGCTTTGACCTTGCCGGAAAAACAGGAACTGCTCAAGTTGCGGCTCTTGGCAAGGATGTTGGTAAAAATAAAGACCATGCGTGGTTTGTTTCCTTCGCTCCGGCTTATAAACCCGAACTCGCTGTAATCGGCTTGATAGAAAATTCAGGTTTCGGCGGTGATAATGCCGCTCCGGCAGTAAAGGGTGTTTATATGGCATATTTGGCAAAACGTCAGCCTGTTGCAACGGACGCACAGCAAGTGGCGGTGAAATAGAAATGGTAGCAAGAATAGAAAAAAATTCATTACGGGATTTCGATTGGCTAATCGCAGTTTTGGCGATTTCAATCGTCTGCTTTGGCATTTGGCAAATTTATAACGCAACTCCGACTGAAATTTATTGGCAAAAACAAATAATCGGATTATTTATTGCTTTAATTGCCATGATTATCGCTACCTTCACCGATTATCGAAGATTAATTGATTCAGCTCCTATTTTTTATGCAATCGGCTTGCTTTTACTTGTTATGGTTTTGATACCTGGATTGGGAGTAAAGGTTAATGGGCAAACCGCATGGCTTAACATTCCATTGCTTGGCAGATTCCAGCCATCAGAATTTGTTAAGATTCCAGTCGTTTTGATGTTGGCTAAATACTTTAGCGAAAGGCGAACCGGTGCTTTAACGCTGAAAGAATTTGCAGTTGCAGTTGGAATTCTTGCTGCACCAATATTTCTAATCCTTCTGGAACCCGATGCCGGGCAAGCGATTACTTATTTTCCTATCTTGGCAACAGTCCTGTTTTTGTCGGCAGTAAAGATTCGTTGGGTAATTTTATCGATTGTCGCGATTTTGATGTTTGCACCGATCGCTTTTTGGGTTGGAGTGCAGACTGGAAAAATTAAGCAATATCAAATTGAGAGATTAAATGTAATTCTCGATCCCGAAAATGCCGACCCGAGAGGTTATGGATATCACACCGTTCAATCAATGATTACCGTGGGGAAAGGTGGATTATCGGGAATTAAAGGTGATACGGAAACATCGCAAAGTGCTTTGAAATTTTTACCCGAACCACAAACCGATTTTATTTTTGCGGTAACAGCAGAGAACACAGGATTTGTAGGTTGCATCTCACTTTTGTTAGCATATGCATTGTTGTTGTCAAGATTTATCGCGGGAGCTAGGGAAGCATCAGACCGCGGAGGCATGTTGGTGATAATGGCTGTTGTTGGCGGAATGACATTCCAGATTTTCATGAATACAGGGATGGCATTAGGTTTTCTACCCGTAATCGGTGTTCCGCTGCCGCTAATGAGTGCCGGACTTTCTGCGATTTTATCAACTTTTATCGCAATAGGGTTTGTTTTAAGCGTCAGGATGAGACGTTTCGTCAATTAAAGGAGATAAGCAGTATGGCGAAGGAAAAAGAAAAAATCGAAACTCTTGAAGTAGAATCTGTTCCAACCAAAAGGCGTAGTTTTTGGGGCTATATTTGGCTGCCAACCGCACTTTTATTGGCTCTTTCAGCCGGCGGATTGTCCGGCGTTTTGGCTTCATATTATTTGAATAATTCCAGATACGCGACCGAAGTTTCCGCACTCGCAACCTATCGTCCACCGCAAGTAACCAAGATTTACGCGGACGATGGCGAAACAATCTTGGCTGAATTCGCACAAGAAAGAAGAATTCCTATCAAAGAAAAGGATATTCCGAAAGTTGTTGAAGACGCTTTGATTTCGGTCGAAGATATTCGTTTTTACGAGCATATCGGGATTGATCCTTATCGTTTAGGTGGAGCGATCATCAAAAATATTACGACGGGTTCAAAAGAGGGAGCTTCGACAATTACTCAACAGCTTGCCAAAAATCTATTTCTATACAAAGACCAGACTCTAACGCGAAAAGCTTCCGAATGGATGATGGCTCTTGAGATCGAACGTTTTTATACAAAGCGGCAAATCCTTGAAATGTATATGAACTATGTTTTTCTTGGGGCGGGAGCCTATGGATTTGAAGCCGGAGCTCAAACGTATTTTGGCAAAACATTGAAGGAATTGAATTTAGAAGAAGCTGCCTTGCTTGCGGCGATTCCAAAATCTCCTGAATATTCGCCAACCCGTAATATGGAAAAGGCGAAAGATCGGCGAGATATTGTGCTGGATCAAATGTCCAAGTACTTTCCTGAGCAATATTCCAAATCTGCGACCGACGCGGCAAAAGCCAAACCAATTAAACTAGCTGATACCGCTTATTATCAATCGCAACCTAAATCAACTCCTTGGGATTATCCGGTTGAAGAAGTCCGCAAATATTTGGAAGAGAAATACACTACGCGTGTTGCCCAAGGCGGACTTGAAGTTTTTACTACGATAAATATTGAAGGACAAAAGCTTGCTTCTAAATCAGTTCGGGAAAGACTTCGCGGATATGATCGAGGAAAGGCGTGGAGGTCGGAATACGTTGATATTTTGGTTGACGAAAACAATCAGCCATTGACTGATGAAAAACAGATCTCGCGGAGACTTGAAACCTTCAAACATCCCGATTGGTATGGCGATGAATACGATAAAGGCGAATATATCAAAGGCTTAGTCGTAAAAGTTGATGCCGCTTTAGATCAAGCAGAAGTTCGTTTTGGTAAATACACAGCTATCGTCACTAGTAAAGAAATGGGGCGAAGCGGTAAGAGACCAAAGGACGAGCTGAAAGCCGGTTTTCTACCCGAATTTGAAATTATCGAATCCAATAAGGAGAATCAAACTCTTAAAGTAAGCCTTTCGCAAGTTCCTGATGTTCAGGCTTCAATTCTAACGATTAATGCAAAAACGGGTGAAATTCCCGTTATGATTGGCGGTTACGATTTTCAAACCAACAAATTCAATAATGCTACGCAAGGATTAAGACAAACCGGTTCGTGCTTTAAGCCGTTTGTTTACACGGCGGCGGTAGAATGGGGAATAACTGACGATATGATTGTCAGCGGAGCTCCAATTCGACGCGGCGGCTGGATGCCCCATAATTACGACGGTTCATTAAGTCACCCTAATGTTCCGATGAAAACTGCTTTGGCAAAATCGTATAATTTAGCGGCGGTGCATTTGCTCGATCAAGTTGGGATTCAAACAGGTTCGCAAATGGTTCGACGTTTTGGAATTACTAATCCCATGGCTCCTGTTTTGCCATCTGCCCTCGGAGCTTCAGAAGTTTCGCTGATTGAAATGGTTTCGGCTTACTCCGTTTTTCCAAATAAGGGCGTCAGAATTGAGCCACATCTGATTCGAAAAGTTTTGGATCGTGATGGAAAAGTTTTAGAAGAGTGGGAAAAAACCAGCTACAAGGTAACAAATGAGTATGTTGCCGGAACAATGGTTGAAATGATGCGTGCTGTTGTTCAGGGCGGCGGAACCGCTACCGGAGCAAGTGCCGGCGGACATCAGCTAGCTGGAAAAACAGGAACGGTAAATGATCACACGGATGTTTGGTTTATTGGCTATACACCAACTTATGTAACGGGTGTTTGGATGGGAAATCCTGAACGAAAAGAATCTTTGGGCAAAGGAATGACTGGCGGACACGGTGCAGTTCCTTATTTCAATGGATTTATGATTCCTTTTATGAAAGATAAACCAAATGATTCTTTCTATAAAACTCCAGACATGCCTGCGGAAATAAAGGCTCTTAATGAACAGCGAAAACGCGATGAACTAGAAAAACTCGAAAAAGCGGATGCTGAAGGTCGTAAAATTGGAGTATCTTTCAATACAGGTCCAAGAAGATCGAAGACTGGCAGTTACGTGCCAACGCGAAACAATGACAATCCGTCATCAAATCAAAATATTATTGTGAATCCAAATTCGACAACCAATAATACTGATGATGATCCGCCGCCCGTAATGAAAAAAGGCGATGATCCGCCAAAGGTGATTATCAAACCGGCAGAAACTCCGAAAAAGGTAGAACCGCCTAAAGAAGAGAAAAAGCCTGAAGGATCTAAGAAAAAGGGCAAGAAGGGAGATGATGATCCTTAAATAAAAAGAAAGAGGCTGTCTGAAAAGGCGGCTTCTTTTTCATTTTAAAAGAACTTAGTTTAAAATATTGATATGAGCAAAAAAGCAGTATTCAAACGATATGTGCAGAATCAGCCGATGTTGTTGCCGCCGAGTTTGGATGAATTGATACCTGAGAAGCATCCGGTGCGGGTGGTCGATGAGGTTATCGAACGCATCAATATCGGTGAATTGGAACAGAGTTATAAAGGCGGCGGGACGTCGAGTTAACATCCGCGGATGTTGTTGAAAGTGTTGGTTTACGGGTATTTACGCAACATTTACTCATCGCGGAAGATTGAGCAATCTTTAACTGAAAACGTGCATTTCATGTGGCTTACGGGCGGAGCGAAGCCTGACCATAACACGATCAATGATTTTCGGGGAAAGCGTTTGAAGGAGCATTTGCAGAAGATATTCAGTCAAGTGGTCGTTTTATTGGCAGAGGAAGGAGTCTTGTCATTGAAGGAAATAACGTTGGACGGGACGAAGCTGGAAGCGAATGCGAATCGTTACACTTTTGTGTGGGGAAAAGCGATAAAGACGAGTCGCGAACGAATCGAAAAGCAGCTCAATGAGCTTTGGAAATATGTCGAGGAAGTCTATCGGGAAGAAGAAAACACGCCGACCAAACCCGAATTCAAAGAGATCAATCCGGAATCGGTGAGTCGGGCGATAGAAGAAATAAATGAAGCGTTGAAAGTTAAATCAATCGACAAAAAGGTCAAACAAAAGTTGAATTATGCGAGGAAGAATTGGACAAAAAAGTTGAGTGAATATGATGAGAAAGAGCAGATTCTAAAGGGTCGCGGAAGTTATTCAAAAACGGATAAAGAGGCAACGTTTATGCGGATGAAAGACGATCATATGATGAACGGACAGCTCAAACCCGGCTACAATCCGCAAGCCTCAACGAGCGGTCATTATCTGGTCAATTACACGCTCGGACAAAGCCCGACGGACACAAATCTACTCAAAGATCACCTCGAAAAACACGTTGAAAGTTACGGAAATAATCCGGAAAATATCACTGCAGACGCAGGTTGCGGAAGCGAAGAAAATTATGATTATTTAGCTGAAAAAGAGATTGAAGCCTTCGTTAAATACAATTATTTCGAGAAAGAACAGACCGGTAAAAAGCACCAACAGAATCCATTTTTAGCGGATAATCTGTATTACAATCAGGAAACTGACACTTATTATTGCCCGATCGGACAACCGATGAAGCGAATCGGGACGAAAAAACAAAAGACCAAAACAGGCTACATTCAGCAGATAAATCAATACCAAGCTCAAAATTGCACAAGTTGTCCGATGCGTTCAGGATGCCATAAATCAACAGGAAATCGAATCATTGGACGAAATCATAATCTGATCAAACGGCGGAAAGAAATCAGAGAATTACTGGAAAGTGAAATCGGAGTGGTGAAAAGAAAAGAACGTTGGAAGGTAGAAGCGGTCTTTGGCAACATCAAACACAACAAAGGATTCAAAAGATTCAATTTAAGAGGACTCCAAAAAGCCGGAATCGAAGTCGGACTGATAGCACTGGCTCACAATCTGAACCACTTTGGGTTAGAAAGAAGCCATTAAACCCGGGATAAACTCAAACTATTGAAAAAACAAACTAAATTTATCCCGCAAACGAGAAAAATCACAAAAATTAGTCTGCAAAGGCAGAAAAAAAACTAAAATGAAAAAAAAGACTGCCCAAATTTTTACTTTTTGGACAGCCTCTTT
>CAVXPU010000003.1:0-13155 GCA_963763855.1 Pyrinomonadaceae bacterium
TTTTCGATACGTCTGTAAGCTTGATCTCACCGGATTTTGCCATCTCTTTCAGGTTTGCGATTTTAGGATCTTCATTGTTTATTCCAATTCCTTTAAAAACTTGCTTCTTTTGGATCTTTACGATCGGCGGCTTCCTGCGAACAATCTGAGCAAACGACGTTTGACCGCCAAATATTACTATCGCGGCTACAATCGCAGTTAACATTGCGATGATTCGCTCCATTTTCATTTCAGATCTCTCTTTTTTCATTCAACACCTCAAATATACAGGGCTTGGCAACCTCAACTGATTCCAACGGTTTCGTCCGCGTGCTCAGAATCAGGCTATTTGCCCGGCGTTGTAACCGAACAAGAATAAAACGTCCACCAAAATTCTGCTTTGATTTGAAAATGCTGCCATTCGGTATTTTGAGAAATCATGAATGTATTTATCAAATATTTACCTTGGTTATTCGGCAAGATGTCCGCTTTCATTTCATCAATACTGCCATCGGGTCCCTGGATCGTGTATTTCGTACTCGAAGCCGCATATACTTTGCAACTAATCATGAACCATTTACCCGCCTGATCAGGTTTTGAATAGAAGTCTAGGATCCCGTCTCCATCGATAAATTCCACTTTGGGTACGGTTGGCGATACATAACGAGCACGCGTTAACTCGACAAGCACCTTATCCTTGATATACGGGTTTTGCACGCTGATTGTCGCGTAGTTTTCGATCGGCAGCGGATCTTTCTCTTTTCTTGGAAACCCGTTCAGTATCATTACATCGCCTAACGCCTTTGAAAGCTGTGAGTTAGTCAAATCAGCGGGGAGATTTGCACGGTTCAGAGCGTCGGCGTTAACCGTTGGCTTTGATACTCCATTGCCTTTGAACACACGTTTAGTCTGTATTACTCCTGCCGCCGGCTTAGTCCGTGTTACTTGACCAAACAATGTTTGACTGCCGGTAATCACTAACGCCGTCGCGATAAATACAGCGAACACAACCAAATGAATTATCTTGTTTTCGCCTTTTTCTGTTTTCATATAAAACCTCCAAACTTTTAGTCTTCGCTAAATGATTTCGCCCTTTCAGGTTTATCCGCACGATTCGCAAACTACTATTTCCCAGCCCTTGTCACTTCGCACGATAAAACCTCATACGAGCCTTTTCTCTTTATAAAGAATTGCTGCCATTCCAGACTTTTTGCGATCATAAACATCTGAAGGTGATCGTCGCCGTTGTTATTGAACGTCATTTTGTTTCCGTCTGGTCCGGTGATTTCATAAGGGAAGTTGATTAACGACCCGCTTCCATAGCCAAACACAGAACAATCAACCAAAAACCAGTCATCAATTTTTTCCGGTTTCAAATATATTCGAAGGTCACCTTCATCGATTCTGAACTTCGGAACAGTGGGGAATATAGACACCCGTCCCTGAATGACGAACGACGCTCTGTTTTCAACTAACATTGTTTGAGCATTCAAAATCGCGTATTTCGCCACCGGAATATTATTTGCGTTTACCGTGATACTGCTCGCGATCATTGCATCCATCAGAGCCGCTTTTTTTGCTTCCATTGTTATTGGTTTTCGCGATAAATCGCTCGTTAATGGAATGTTTGTTGCTCCGCCAGGAACGACGCCTCTACCTTCGAAAATCAGTCGTTTCGTTGGAACAACCGGCGGTGTTTTCGTAACAATCGGCGGCGTTTTCCTGACGATCTGCGATTCCGCAACCTGAGGTAACAAAACTAGAATGAAAACCGGGACAATCAACGCGAATAATATCCGATATCCAAATAGCCAATTTCTGTTTCGTTTATGTAATTTGTCTCTGCTCATAATTTTCCAAACGCCTCCATATTGTTCCCTTTACGACTTAATTCTAGGTGGAACACGCAGATTCGCTTTTTGAACTGTGATCTCGCCGCTGATATCGGTCGCCCAAGGAGCTTTTGTGCCGATATTCGAACTCGAAAGCCAATCAACCTTGATCTTCATTTTGCCAACGGCTTCGCTCGGAATTTTCCAGTTTTTAAAGGTTTGCTTGTTTACATCGCCCGCGTTTCCCGTGTTTTGAATGGTCGTGATGTTCTGCCAAGTCGCTCCGTTGTCATTTGAATATGAGATTCTGATGTAGCCATCTCCAGACCAAACATTCCAGCTAATTGTCGGAGTGTCGTTCACTTTCCATGTCACGCCTGATGGACGCGGGGATAATTCGATCAGATTTTGCGGTAACTTGATAGCTTTCGTCCAAACACGGCAGGTGACGCCTTCAGACTGATAAAGTGCGGGCTGCGAAAGGTCAGTTTGGAAAAAATGATCTTGCTTGTTGCCTTTATAGCCTGCAAGCACCCATCGATTCAAATTCACAGCTTCGGGTATATCCAGACTCTTTTTGTATTACCCAACCTAGAATACCTTCGTCAGCATAGCCAAGATTCTTGACGCAATTGTCTCTTTCGCTCGCACTTACTGTGTAGAGGTGGTCGCCGATATTTACCTTGTAAACAACGTAAAGCGGAACGGTATAAGGCAGTTTCACGGGAGAAACGTAAAATGCGATTCCCTCCGCAGCCCAACCTTCGCCCGGCAAATCAGGTGCTCGTTTGAACATGTGAACCGACCACGAATCGAAATAAAACCGATAAACCGGAACCGTCTTCGCACCATTGACCGCAATAATCGGCGGTTGACCTTGTGCCGAAACCGGAAACTGCAGGCATACAATCGCGACCGCTCCAAAAACGAGACTCAATAAATAATTCTTTTTCATAAATCCTCCATAAAGCAGTGATCATTTTCAATCTTTCGGCTAAATCCATGACGAGAATTAACTGCTTTTCTAAACAATGTAATCGCAACAAATGTGCCAACGCGAATATCCCTGTTTTCCGATCATAGTCGAACTTAAATGATTGAAATGTCGCGGCTTGTGCGTAATTTCACAACCTGGTAGTGTAGTTTTTCGCAGTTTTGGACTTCAGGATCTTCCCACTAAGCCTAGCAATCCGTGTGTTTTCGCATTTTTCAGATATGGCATATCCTTTGCAATCTGATCTTTACGGAGGTCAGACTCATGAAACACAGCGTTTTATTTACATTGCTTTTATTGGGATTTTTGATGGGTTCGGTTTTAGCACAAAATGATTTCCCATCTCCGAAACCGAATCAGGTTTATGCTGTCGGGACAACACTCAAAGCAGTCTGCAAATTTGCCGATGCCAGCCACAAGGAATCAACCTGGACGAACTTCCAGCTTTGGGATGAACGCCTCAGCGGCTACGGCGGGATCAATACGATTTTCGATCCGGTGGTTGATCCGAAAACCTGCACAGCTCAGTTCACCTCGCCCGGAAAGTATCGAATGGTGATAATTCGAGGTCGTTGGGGACACGATGAAGGTCACGAAATTGTTGCCGAATTCATCATCGGTGAGCCAACTCCTTGCGATGCCAAATCAAATCAGATTATTCTCGTGAAAGACGGAAACGGTAAAATTCTCGGCGACGAAGAGCGAAAAGCTCTCGGCTTAGACAAAAACAGTTTTATGAGCGGGCAAACCGTCAGTGTGCCGAGCGGTGTTCCAAAAGGAATCGAGATAAAATTTTACGATAATTCAATTACGCGAATTTCGAGCGGTTCAAAATTGAAGATAAACAGTTGTGCAGATTTAGCACCAACTACAACTTCTGCGTCCGTTAAACTTACGCTTTTGCTCGGCAAAATTTGGGCTCAAATCGCACCTGATGCAGATATGAAATGGCAGATCGAAACCGAACGCTCCGTGGACGGCAATCGCGGCACAACGTTTTCTACCGAATATAATCCAACGACAAAAACTACAATCGTTACAGTTGAAGAAGGTTCCGTGTGGCTCAGAAATAGGTTCGGGAAAGTGAAGACGATAATCATCAACGCCGGAGAAACGGGAACGCAAACGATGAATCAGCCGCCCGTTTTGAAAAAGAATTAGGCTGGAGGTGAAAGTATGAGAAAGACGTTTTTTTTAATATATTTTCTATTTGTTTTGTCTGTAAATGCGGCGTTTTCACAAACTGACTTGCCAAGTCCGAAAACAGGACAATCCTATCCGAGCGGGACAATTCTTCAGGCAGTTTGCAAACCCGCACTCGCTCATGAGGAATCTACTTGGACGGATTTCCAGTGGTGGGACGAAAAGCGAGGCGGTTGGAATTCGTTCACGCCGGCAATTCAGCAAGGCACTTGTCACGCACGATTCAATACGCCCGGAAAATATCGAATGGTGGTAAATGTCGGACGCTGGGATCACGCCGAACGCAGCTCGATTGCAGCTGAATTCACAATCGGAAAGCCGACTCCTTGCGAGGGAAAATCGAATCAAATCGTCAGCGTCCGCGATGGTAACGGACAAACGCTTGACGATGATGAACGAAAAGCCCTCGGCTTGGGCGATCGCCGATTTATGACCGGACAAACTGTAACCATCCCGAAAGATATTCCGAAAGGAATTGAGATTGAATTTTACGATTATTCGATTTTGCGAATCTCAAAGGGCTCTTCGTTTACGATTAATCAATGTTCCGATTTGGCTCCGCTCACCGATCCGCTCAGCGTAAAAATCACGCTATTGTTAGGCAAAATCTGGGCAAAAATTGCTCCGGAAAGCAATACGAACTGGAATATCCAAACCGAACGTGCCGTGGACGGAAACCGTGGAACAACCTTTTCTACCGAATACGATCCGGTGACGAAAACTACAACCGTTGTTGTCGAAGAAGGTTCTGCGTGGCTCAAGAATCGTTTCGGAAAAGTAAAGACGATAATCATCAACGCAGGTGAAACCGGAATACAGGCATTGAACCGAATGCCTGTCTTGAAGAAAAATTGATTCGGCTCTGGTTTTTGGAAAAAAAGGACAGTTTTTCGCCGTCTTTTTTATATTCAAAAAGAAATCAGCTACAATAAACCAATGCTAAAAATCGACATTCACACGCATATTCTCCCGAAAGACATTCCGAAATGGAAAGAAAAATTCGGTTACGGCGGATTTATCACGCTCGAACATCACAAGCCGTGCTGTGCGAGAATGCTCAAAGACGACGGTAAATTCTTCCGTGAAATTGACGAAAATTGTTGGTCGGCGGAGAAACGCATCGAGGAATGTGATTCGCAAAATGTTCATGTTCAGGTGCTTTCAACCGTTCCTGTTTTGTTTAACTATTGGGCGAAACCGCAAGATTGTGCTGATACTTCAAAGTTTTTAAACGACGGAATTGTCGAGATTACAGAAAAATATCCGAAACGATTTATCGGGCTTGGAACCGTGCCGATGCAAGACTCAAACCTTGCAATCAAAGAGCTTGAGCGTTGTAAACAGATTGGATTAGTCGGCGTGCAAATTGGTTCAAACGTCAATCAACTAAATTTAGGTGAACCGCAGTTTTTAGAATTTTTTCAAGCGTGCGAAGAACTTTCCATGTCAGTTTTCGTTCATCCTTGGGAAATGTTAGGCGAAGACGATATTCAAAAATACTGGTTGCCGTGGTTGGTCGGAATGCCTGCCGAAACTTCACGGGCAATTTGTTCGCTGATATTTTCAGGCGTATTGGAAAAGTGTAAAAATTTACGAATTTGCTTCGCCCACGGCGGCGGTTCGTTTCCCGCAACAATCGGGCGAATCGAACACGGTTTTGAAGTCCGCCCGGATTTAGTTGCAGTTGATAATCCAATAAATCCGCGTGAATATTTAGACAAAATTTATTACGATTCGCTCGTTCACGAACCGCAAATGTTAGATTATCTGGTCAAATTAGTCGGGGCGGAAAGAGTTGCACTCGGCACGGATTATCCGTTTCCACTTGGGGAAGAAATTGCCGGAAGTTTAATTGAATCAATGGATTATGATGAAGCAACGAAAGCAAAATTATTCTATGAAACGGCTTTAAGTTGGTTGAATTTAGATAAGAATTTCTTTGTATAAATCTTCATATTCTATTTCTCTTTTGCCGCAACTATTTTACCCCTGTTGATAATTTCAAATAGCTGTTTTGCTAATTCCGTGTTTGAATTCTTCAAAAAAGCATATTGTTCAAGTGCGGCTGATTTATTCTTATTTGCCATTTGTGCTATTGCTAAATTAAATCTTGCCGTTTCATTTTCAGGTTGAGTTTGAAGTGCATTGTTAAAAACTGAGATTGCTTCTTTTATCCGACCGATTTGAAAAAGTGCAATACCAAAATTAATCAAGGCTTCTGTATGCCGTGGAAATAAACGAATTGTTTCCTCTAATATTTTAATCGCTTCTTTCGACTGATTTAAGTTAATCAAAGCAAAGCCGTAATTTGAACGAACGGAAACGTCATCTGAGGCTATGGGAAATAATTCTTTATAACAATTAACGGCATCTTTATTGTGACCCAATTCGAGATACACAACGCACAATTGCTTGCGAGCAGATATATATTTCGGATTTAGTGCAATCGCTTTTTGCAGAGCTGAAACGGCTTCGATATTTCGATTGCTTAACGAATAAACGACACCTAAATTATAAAATGCTTTGGAGAATTGAGGGTCTAAAGCAATCGCTTTTTCTAGTGCGGCAATGGCTTCATCATATCTTTTTAATTGTATGTAAGCCGTTCCAAGATTACTAAAAACGTTTGAATCATTGGGAGATTTAGACAAAATCTGTTTGTAAAATTCGATTGCTTCGGCATAGTTGCCCAAAAAATCTTTTTCCAAACCTTGTCGAGCGATTTTTTGTAATTCGTTATTTTGTGTTTGAGCCAACAACGCGGCATTTATCAGAAAAATAACAAAGAAAAGCGTGATTATTTTAGAGTTTATTAGTTTCATAATTTTTTCCTTTTTATTTACTTATTGTTGAGTCGGTTGCTATAATGCGGGTGTTATTTCTGACTTTTCACTTAACGCCTTCCAGCAACCGATTTTTTTTGCGTTTTACGCACATTCACAATAGTTGCCGGAGGATTTATATGTCTTTGGAAAATTCTTCTGATTTTCTCCTTAATTTCTTGGGGTCTGAGATGAATGTCGAAGAAAAATATTTTTATCAATTCAAATCGTTTCGACTTGATGTCTCCGAGAGACAATTATTAAAAGACGATGTAGCGATACCTCTGATGCCAAAAGCATTTGATTTGCTTGTTGTTTTGGTTAAACAAAGCGGGCATTTGGTGGAAAAAGAGGAACTTTTGCGGACTGTTTGGGCGGATTCGTTTGTCGAAGAAGCTAATATTTCCCGAATTGTTCACGAACTTCGCAAAATTCTGGGCGAAAATAAAAACGGTAATAAATTTATCGAAACTGTGGCGAAAAAAGGCTATCGTTTTGTTGCCAAAGTAACGAAAGTTTCAGAATCGTCTGCGGTAGCGGATGGTTTAACTGAAGCATTTGAATTACCGACAGACATTTCAAACGACATAATTCAACCGTCCGCTAACCCAACTCAAAAACGTCGAACCCGAACAATTCTTTTCGCGGTGGGTTTACTGAGTGTGATTTTGCTAATTTCTTTGTTGGCATTTAATCGGCAATCTGGCTCTCCCGTAAATTCAAACGCACCAAAGTCAATCGCTGTTTTGCCGTTAAAACCTATCAACACGGACAATCGTGATTTAATTTATGAACTCGGAATTGCCGAATCAATAATTTCTAAACTTACTTCTGTTAAAGGATTAACGGTCAGAGAATTAAGTGTGACACGCCGCTATACCGACATTAATCAAGACTCGCTCACGGCTGGGCGTGAACAGAAAGTTGATTTTGTCCTCGCGTCAAATTACCAAATTTCCAATGGGAAAATTCGGGTTAGTTCGCAATTGATAAATGTGCAGACGGGTGAAATCGAGGAGAATTTGCAAAGCGAAAAAGATACGATGGATGTTTTTTCGATGCAGGATGCAATTGCTAATGACTTCGGAAAAATCCTATCGCAGCAATTCGGTAAACCCGAAAATTCTCAAATGGCAAAGCGTTATACCAATAATGAAGAAGCGTATCGACTATATTTGCAAGGAATAAATCTCACCGACAATCGGAACGACAAAGATATTCGCAAAGCGGTTGGACTTTTTGAGCAAGCAATTAAACTTGACCTAAATTATGCCTTGGCATACGTTGGACTGGCATATGCACATCGGTCTATTTCGATTTACTCAGGCAATCCGCATGAAGAATATCAGATATCAAAAAAGCTGGTTGAAAAGGCTTTGCAATTGGACGAAAATTTAGCCGAAGCATTTACAATTTTAGGCGAAATCCAAGTCACCTACGAATGGAATTTCTCCGCCGCTGAAAAATCATTTCGCCGTGCTATCGAATTAAAGCCCAATTCTTCATTTGCTCACCGTTTTTACGCTCTTCATTTATCGAATCAGGGGCAATTTGACCAAGCCATCCAAGAGGCGAAAACGGCAATTGACCTTGACCCAAATTCGATGTGGAATCAACGCATTTTAGGAATGAATTTATATTTTGCCCGCCGTTATGATGAGGCTATCAGCCAATTTAAGCTGTCCGCCGAAATAGATAGTGGCACTGCGAGTTTAGATTGGTTAGCCGCTTCATATGAGCAAAAAGGTGACAATGACCAAGCATTTGAATGGTTTTTGAAATCTAAAATGAAAAGTGGGACGAGTATAAAAGATTTAGATTCGTGGAAAAATATTTATGCCCAATCTGGTTGGCAAGGCATATTTCGGAAACAACTGGAACGGTTTCAAAAAGAAGAAAAAGACAAAGGTGATACATTTTTTTGGAATATAATAATACGCTCCGCTAAACTAGGAGAAAAGGAGCAAGCATTTATCTATTTGGAAAAATCATTCAAAAAGCGAGAATTGCCAATGGTTTGGCTTCTCGTTGAACCATCCATTGACTCATTACGTTCAGACCCGCGATTTGAGGATTTGATTCGTCGTGTTGGTTTGAAATGATTGATTCTATTCAGCAAAAATCAATTTCATTGCACGAAATTATTTCGGATTGGTTGAATTCTGGGTAAGATTATTAAAGTGAGGCTTCGAGAAAACTCTATTCGTATTGCCCTTAACCTAAGAAGGTGGTTGCCCGGGGGTACAGCAACCCCTTCACAGTTAGAGTAGCGGTGAAGTATCGGTTTGGGCAAAAGATTGTGATGAGATTAAATTTTCCTAAGATTGAAGCTTGTTTGTTAAACGGTTGTGAGCATTTAATGGAAAAACCGACTAGCTTCGCACTCAAAATCATTGTCATCTTGTCAAAATCTTCAGCCTAACATTTGTCTGCAAGTTAACGGGGGAATATCTTTAACCTTCGACAATTTTGAAGCCGATTTACGCCTTCATTTAATAACGCGATATTTTTTAGAAAATAGTACGGAAATATTTTCCAAAAAAATGTAAAATATTTCTACACAAAGCATTTTTAAGTTTAATTTTCGAAATAAGGTGGTAAACGGATTTGGGTCAATCTCGCAGAATTACCGAAATGCTCGATGAATGGGGCAATGGAAACCAACATGCGTTGGAGGAATTAATGCCGCTCGTTTATGAGGAACTCCATAAGCAGGCATCGCGGTATTTGCGGCGTGAGAGACCGAATCACACTCTCCAGGCGACCGCTTTGATCCACGAAACATACCTAAAACTAATTGATCAAAACAACGCGAATTTCAAAAATCGAATGCATTTCTTTGCGATTTCAGCAAATTTGATGCGTCGGATTCTGGTCGATCATGCCCGCACCAAAAAACGTGAAAAACGCGGCGGTGATGGAGAAATTTTGCAGCTCGATGAGACAATGACTATAGTTCAAAATGAAAAAAGCTATGATTTGATCGACTTGGACGAAGCACTAAATCGTTTGGAAGAACTAGATAAAAGACAATCGAGAGTAGTTGAATTGCGATATTTTAGCGGTCTGAGTCTAGAAGAAACAGCCGAGGCAATGGAAATATCCCGCACCACGGTCGCCCAAGATTGGGCAATGGCAAAGGCATGGCTACATCGTGAATTGACAAAATAATTCCGCACGATTTCTTGCTTAAAATCGCGTACTATATTAGAAGCTGCTATATAACAAAGACCAAAATTCAGGATTTTTGAATTTAATTTTCAGGCTTCAAGGGTTCATAAAATGAAAGAAAACTGGCAACAAGTAAAGGAAATATTTGCGGAAACACTTAGTCAGCGGCAAGAAAATCGTCTGCAATTTATCTCGCAAAAATGCAGCGGCAATCAGGAATTGGAAAATGAAGTGAAATCCTTACTGATTTCATATGATAGTGCGGAAACATTTTTGGAATCGCCCGCCATTGCCGAAATTGCCGAAAGCTTTGTCGCGAAAACAGATAGATTCGAGAGCGGCAGTTTCTTAAATCACTATAAGATCATCAAACAAATTGGTAAAGGCGGAATGGGCGAGGTTTACCTCGCCGAAGACACCAAACTCGAACGTAAAGTTGCCCTCAAAATACTCAATAATTTCTTTGATAGCGAACATATCAATATTAAGCGTTTTGTGCTGGAAGCAAAAGCAGCATCGTCGCTAAATCATCCAAACATTGTAGTTATCCATGAAGTTGGCGAAAGTAATGGAACTCACTATATCGTCAGCGAATACATTAACGGGCGAACGCTTAATGATGTAATGCACAACAAAACTCTCTCCTTGAGCGAGATAATTAATATTGCCGTTCAGGTCGTAAATGCCCTAACTGCGGCTCATGAATTAGGTATTATTCATCGTGATATCAAGCCCGATAACATAATGTTTCGTGAAGATGGCATCGTGAAAATTCTGGATTTCGGACTCGCCAAGCTGACGGATAAACCTTCCGGTGAAATTGATTACGACCAAAAAACGCGTGAACAAATGCACACGCGGTCGGGCATGATTTTGGGAACGACAAACTATATGTCGCCAGAGCAAGCTCGCGGAACGGCAATTGATATCCGGACCGATATTTGGAGTTTTGGTGTGGTATTTTACGAACTTCTCTCGGGACGTCTGCCTTTTGAGGGCGAAACGACAAGCGATATTATTGCTTCAGTTTTGCGTGCAGAACCTGCTCCGCTTGCAAATTCAGGAGCGTCTTTCCCAAGAGTTTTAGAAGAAATTACTTTCAAGTGCCTGCAAAAAGATCCAATAAATCGATATCAAACCGCAGACGAAATACTTACCAAACTTAAGAATTTTCAGCGTGATCTGGAATATCGTGCAAGAACCGAAACATTTGAATTTCGAATTAGCGATCAGGTAGCCAACGAAAAATTGACTGATGGAACGATGATCCGAAACACGGCGGATGAATCGCGATACAAGGATTCGGACAAAAAATTCATTGATGATAAGGACGATTCTTACATCACCCCGCCACCACCACCAAGCTATTTTCCAAGAGCATTAACATGGATGGCATTGGCTTTTGCCGCATTTTCGGTCGTGGGCGTTTACAGTTGGTCAAAATTCAGCACGACTTCCGCTCCGGTGATTTCATTCAACAATATGAAGATTGCCAAACTCACCTATGAAGGGCGAACGAATGATAAAACTGCGATTTCGCCGGATGGAAAATACATCGCATATGGGCTCAACAGCGAAGGGAAACAATCGTTAATGGTACGGCAGGTTGGCAATCAAGCGGGCGTGGTAGAAATTATTCCGCCCGTCCAAGTAGATTATGATGCTATCGAATTTTCCAAAGACGGTAATTCGATTTATTACATCGCGGCAAAACCTAAGTCCGGTGCCGAACTTTACGAAATCCCGGTTTTGGGAGGAACTCCAAGAAAAATCCTTGAAGATGTCGATTCGTTTGCATTTTCACCCGATGGGAAGACAATAGCTTTTGTACGATCTAGAACTTCCTTGATGTTGGCTGATGCAAATGGCGAAAATCAACGACTTTTGGCTAAATCAGCACCGGGAGAAATTAGACATCTTTTGGATTGGCGACCTGACGGAAAAGCTTTGGTAAGTTCTATTTACTCATCAGAAGGGAAAAGTTATTTGACAGAAATTTCTGCATCCGATGGAAAAGAGACTCGTCTTCCCACGCAACCTTGGATTAGGATAACCGGAACTAAATGGCTAAGCGATGGGAGCGGAATCATTATTAGCGGACGTGATTTAGAAACGCAATTCTCGCAAATTTGGTTTGTCTCTTATCCAGGCGGAGAAACACAAAGAATTACAAATGACTTAACCAGCTATTTCGATGTCAGCATAACCAAAGACAATAAATCGATAGTTGCAACCAAAGAAGAACGCCTTTACAACATTTGGACTGTGCCTGATGGGAAAACCGAAAATGCAAAGAAAATAACGATTGAAGAGGGCAAAGATGAGGGGATTTCCGGTGTTACACAAAATTCTGACGGCAAGATTGTTTACACAGTTAGAACCGCTGGTAAATTTGATTTGTGGAGCGTGAATGACGATGGAAGTGAAAACCGTCAATTGACTTTTAATCAAGGGTCGAATTTATTACCGATATTTTCACCTGACGGTAAATCGATAATATTTAATTCAAATCGCTCAGGAAACGATGATCTCTGGGAAATGAAGATTGATGGAACTAATCCCGTGGCTCTAACCAATACACCAGTTGAAAAAGAAGGTTATGCTAATTCAACACCAGATGGTCACTGGATAGCTTATCAGCAAATTGACGCAAAGAATCTCGCAACAATTTGGAAACTAAATTTAAAGACTAAGCAGGCAATTCAAATAACAAAAACTGACTCTTACAAACCACTTGTTTCTCCCGATGGAAAATATTTTGCCTGTGAATATGTACTTGAAGGAACAGAACACATTGCTATTATCCCGATCGAAGGTGACAAGCCTATAAAAATTATTGATTTACCATTATTTAGAAACCCTAAACCTGTTCGTTGGTCAGGTGACGGAAAATCCTTAATTTATATTGATAAACGAACTCAGGTTCATAATTTGTGGAGTCAGTCAATTGACGGTGGTAAGCCAAAGCAACTAACTTTTTTTGAATCAGGACAGATCGCTACTTTTGCTTTAGGAAAAGATGGTAAAACTTTTATTCTATCCCGTGGAAACGAATCATCTGATGTTATTATGGTCAGCAACTTTAGATAAAATTTCGAGCAGTGTAAACGAAAATAATTCTCCCGCGAAATAGTACATATATTAAGCAAGTTTT
>CAVXPU010000004.1:0-80002 GCA_963763855.1 Pyrinomonadaceae bacterium
TTTCCCAAACTCGACTTATAAACAACGACTTCCAGACACCGACAATCTCCGTTTTGATTTTGTAATGTAACCGTTCTTTTCCCACCAACTGTAAAAGATTTATTTGAGTTTGGCTCAACAATCCAATTACCGTCTGTCGATAACGGAACATTGAAAACAGGACTTTGTATCTGATTAAACCCTCGTTTTCCGCTAACTTTAGCCTCAAGCGGAGTATTTGTTTTGGGAATTGCACTTAATTCCTCTTTGCTGAGAATTAATTCCCAACCGCCAAATCCAATATTTTTTCTTAGTGGAAAATCTTTTTTATACGTGTCACCGGACGAGATAGTTAATTTAAATTCTTTGGTAAAATTATCAGTCATCCAATCATTAACAACATCGGTAGTGCGAATAATATTTTGCCCTGCGTGCAAGCAGGAATCTGCCAGAACGGGCATTGGCATTTTAATCAAATCGGGGTCGGCATCAGCTTGCCATTTATGAAAGACCATCGGATAAGCCGTAACAAAACTTCTGTCATTCGGAGGATTTTCGGCAAAAAGTGAAATTTTTGCAGAGTTTGATGGACCATTTTGAGCTGTATTATTTTGCCCACCGTTATATTGCAAATAAGGAGTTGTTGGAGTTTCATTGGCAGAAACAACCGTTGGAATGATTTTTAAAGGTGCACGATTAGTAATCTTGATAATAAAATCGAGTGCGGCCGCAGCTATATTGATCCAAAAGGCAATCTGTGGATATTTTTGAGCCAATTGTGCGGCGGCAAAAATTCCGCCTTGTTGGAGCATTCGAGAAACGCTGATGTCAAAATCTTCAATCGTGACGGTTTTCGCGATGCATTGGACTTTACCGACTAGGTCATTCCCAGAACCGGATTGATAGCTGTTATAGCCATTGTAAGAATTATTGTAGCCATTGTTATATTGGTTATTGTTGTAGCCATTGTTGTATTGATTATTATTGTAGTTTCCATATGGATTGTATTGATTTCCAGTCCAACAATTCGGTAGTTGAATATTGAAACTTCGGGCGATTCGTTCAATAGACTGTTCAGCCAAAAAACTATTGTTATAACCAAAATTTGCGGTGTTAGTGCCGGAGATGCCTCCGTAATTGTAATTATAGTTACTGTAAAGACCTCGGTAATAATTGCGATTGACAACGTCTTGCAACTCGTTCAAAAACATTCCTATTTTGGAATACGCATCAGCAATTTCAATAGTTTTTTCTCCGATTTTTTGAATAACGTCCTGATTTTTATTGATTAAATTTAATATTTTTGAACGATATTCAGGCTTCGGATAAAGAAAGAAAATCGGTTGACAATCATACGGAACAACAAAACTATACTCCTTATACCAACCCTTTTTTCTGAAATTGATTTCCTCTGAAACCGTTTGTTTGGAATCACTACTGCGTCCAGGGTTAATGAAGGCAACAATAAATGTCCAATCAAAATTGCTTTGGTCAGGCTTGAGACTATTGACTGGCTCTTCTAAAAGCCGGACTTTAAGAACATCCCCTTTTTCAAGACGCGGAACTTGAGTAATCGAAAGCGGAGGTTTCCCCTCTTTGACAACATTTATCTCCATTCGGGCAATTTCTTGCTTGAAAACTGACGAATTCGCAAAATAGTTGTTATTCTGTTGGTTTACGGCAAAATTATTTTGATTAATTACGCTTGGTTGTCCAAACGCAATTATTCCCAAAGAAAGAACTACAAAACCAGAAATAAAATAATTGAAAAGACAAGACGACAGGTTTAGCCTCGTCTTTCTAAATGAAATCAATACAGTAAAGAAATCATTTATTTCTAAGCCTAAAAGAGAAATCGTGTTTCTGATAATACCTTTATTCATTGCTGTCTCCTAAATCCTTACTACGACACATGCTATAACAAATCCGAGTTTCTTAAATATTATCAATAAATATCCAAAACGTAATCAAAATTTGACCTGGCGGACACACTGTTTTCAAACGAATCGTAATTTATCCGCTAAATATCCTATTCAAATTCGCCGACGAGACTGCCCATTGCCAAAACTCCACAAAACAAACGATGGAACTCCAACCTCGCGGATTATTATATCGCCTTGACCTCCATAATTGTTACGCCAACTGCCTTGAGTAGTTAAATCGAAAGAAACAAACGAAACAGTTGAAATAGAAACCGGAGTCAGATTCAAAGTCGGTATAGGAATGAGGTTTGGCGAAATCGCTCGCGTAGGACCAATTCTTAATGTAGCCGACTGCGAACCACCAACAATAACTTGACTGCTTGCCGCTAAATTATATGAGTTGTCTGTAAAATATCTGAATTCATATGTTCCCGGACTACTCGGCATCTGGAAACTATTTGAGCCGCTTGTTCCTGGTGTCACATATTGCCAGGCAAATAAAGAATTGTTTGGTGCTCCAACCTGATAGACTCCAATCCAATCTGTTCCCGGGCGACTGCTTGAAGCCGTCCAATTGGCTGATGCAGCTCCATTTGGTGCAACACTCGTCGGAAATGACGAGAGCGTAATAGTCGCTGCCTGAGCGGCAACCGTAACTTGACTGCTAGCCGCCATATTGAACGAATTCTCGGTAAAATATCTGAATTCATAAGTTCCAGGACTACTTGGCATCTGGAAATTACTTGAGCCGCTTATTCCTGGTGTCACATATTGCCAAGCAAACAAAGAATTGTTTGGTGCACCAACCTGATAAAGTCCAATCCAATCGTTTCCCGGGCGACTACTTGAAGCCGTCCAATTGGCTGTTGCGGCTCCATTTGGAGCAACACTCGTCGGAGATGAAGAAAGCGTAACAGTCGCCGCCTGAGGAGCAACCGTAACTTGACTGCTTGCCGCTAAATTATACGAGTTGTTGGTAAAATATCTGAACTCATAAGTTCCAGGACTACTTGGCATCTGGAAACTATTTGAGCCGCTTGTTCCTGCCGTCACATATTGCCACGCAAACAAAGAACTATTTGGTGCACCAACCTGATAAACTCCAATCCAATCTGTTCCCGGACGACTGCCCTGTGCAATCCAATTGGCTGTTGCAACTCCATTTGGTGCGACACTCGTCGGAGATGAAAAAACAGTAATAGTCGCTGCCTGAGCAGCAACCGTCACTTGACTACTTGCCGCTAAAATAAATGAATTATCGGTAAAATATCTAAATTCATAAGTCCCAGGACTACTTGGCATTTGGAAACTGTTCAAACCGCTTGTTCCTGCGGTCACATATTGCCAGGCAAACAAAGAACTGTTTGCAGCTCCCACTTGATAAACTCCAATCCAATCAGTTCCTGGACGACTGCTCTGTGCCGTCCAATTGGCTGTTGCAACTCCATTTGGTGCAACAGTACTTGGAGATGCCGAAAGTGTAATTCCCGATGACAAAGTAACTACAGATACATTCGACCATGTCGATACTGTTCCAACGGCACTAACTGCTTGAACCTCAAACGAGTAGAATGTAGATGGTAGTAGCCCTGTAGCCGAATAATTGGTTGATGTGATTCCAGTGATTGGCTGTCCTCCGACTATTCGTAAATTGTAGCTTGCGATGTTTTGACCTGCGGGAGCCACCCAAGAAAGGTTTATCTGGTTGGTTGAAACAGCATTTGCCTGAAAGTTTGTTGGTTGAGTGGGTAAGGTTGCCGCATTTGTCGTTGAAAAACTGGATGTTGCTCCTGTACCGCTGACTGCCTGTACCTCAACAGTGTATGCGGTCGCAGGAGAAAGTCCCTCAGGAATATATGAAATACGCGAACTATTGGGATTATTAATTATATTGATCAAAGTTCCACCATTCATCCGCAAATTATAACTGACAATGCTTTGGTTGGGAGGACTGGTATCCCACGAAATGTTCATACCATCAGTTCTTGCACTATGAGCGACCAAACCAGTTGGTGCTGTTGGCGGAACTGGAGCATTGAATGTTACCGACCAATTATCAATCCTTCCTCTATCACCTAAGTTCTCGTCTTTGACATATAATTTCCAAGTTCCATTGGAATTCGTTCCTCCAAAGGTTGCCCCTAAATTCGTCGTGAAGTTTGGTCCGGGATTGTTATAGTTTGTTCCCGGTCCCGGCGTAGGAAAATTGATTAAATCGTATGCGGTTGGTCTATAGTGTTGACTTCCTACAATCGCGGAATTCTCCAACATTGGCAACCCGTCATCTCTGAAGGTATAGCTGATGTTATTAGCATCCTCATTTAATCCCACACCACTTTGCAGTAGAATTTTTGCCCCGGTCGGTCCTTCAAGGAGAAAAGATACTTCGCCCGTTGCTGTATGGCTGAATCCGTTAATATTGACTATTACGCTGCCACCAACATTTCCAATAAATGTTGGTCCTCCGGAAACAATATATTCAGCCGGATAAGGAGTTCCCGTCCCTTGCTCAGGAATGCGAACCGCTGGAGCAGGTCCTGGTATTGGCGGGAGTGGAGCGGTATTATTGAAAACCACATCAGCAAAGGCTAATCGGTTTGGCGAACCAACTCCAGGGTTGTTAACTATCCCATTGGTGGCTGAATTAATGACCGAATTCTGTACCTGCGAAGGTGTCGCATTTGGATTACCTTGCAGAAATCTTGCAACGATTCCCGAAACATGGGGAGCAGCCATTGAAGTCCCAGAAATAGTAGCGGCAGCCGTATCGCTTGTGAACCACGCTGAGCTAATTGACGAACCCGGAGCAAATACGTCCACGCATACGCCATAATTGGAAAATGATGAGCGTGAATCTGTGGTTGGACTAGACGAGCCGACCGTGATTGCTTCTGGAGTGCTGGCGGGAGATTTATCGCAGGCATCATTGTTTTCATTGCCGGCGGATACTACATATGTAAGTCCTGTTTGTGCGATAGAATTGGCGATGGCAGTATTATTTGACGATGAATATCCGCCGCCCAAACTCATATTTACTACCCCTGGTGCGTTAGGCACACGATTGGCTGTTATCCAATCAACTGCAGCGAGCGAACCGGAGCCAGTGCTCTTACCTTCGCAATTAAAAATTCTTAGCGGGTGCAGAGTAACATTTTTCGCGACACCGTAAGTCGTACCCCCAAGTATTCCGGCAACGTGAGTTCCGTGTCCATCACAATCATTTGTGCCTTGTCCATCGTTAACAAAATCCTGCCCATTTCCAATTCGTCCCGTAAATTCAGTATGGGTAGCCCTAATACCCGAATCGATGACGTAAGCGTGAACTCCAGCTCCCGTGCTCGTATAATTATAAATTGAATTCAGCGGCAAATTTCGCTGATCAATGCGATCAAGCCCGGTTGGTGCACTGTTTTGAGTTTGGTCCTTATAAATAACATAGTCTTCTTCAACAAAATCAACTCTTGGATCTTGGCTCAATCTAATCGCCTGCTCACGTGACATTTCAACCGAATAACCCCGAATCGCACGGCTATATAATCGTTCGATTCTCCCACCATATTGCAAAGCCAACTCGCTACTCGATTTTCTAACTTTTTCATCCTTCACATTGGGCGGAAAAAAATCCTGAGACGAAACATCCTTGCTCAAAACAACGATATAACGATTGGGAATCGCGTTTCTCGATTGCTTAAACTTATCGTTAGTTTGGGAGTAAGCTGCTGAAGCGAAAAGAATTTGGAGGGCAAATAATGCAAAAACGTGGAAAAGCAGGTTATTTTTTTTCATGTCCGTAAATTGAGATTCATACTTGATTGCAAAATAGTGTCTTTTGGTATTTCACTACCTGCCCCTCAAGCGGCAAAAAACTTAATGGAAAAAGCACAGCAAAAATCGAATTTCCCAACACGTCCGATGATTGAAAAGCCATAATTCAATAAGCTTTACCAATCTTGTAAGAAACATCAAGTCCATGAATCATGGAAAGAATTGAAGAAATTATAGTTCAGATTAAAAGGTCTGTAAACAAATATTTCAAGCGTAATCTGCTTAAAACAAATTGTATGACCAGACTTCAACTTATTTATAGGTCTTTATCTCAAAGTTCTGGATTTTGTGTCTTTTTGGACATATATTAAAAGCAGATAAATAATCTGCAAAGTTTGAAAAAAATCTAGCTTTTACAATCAGGGTTCGTGTATATTGTTGGCTAAGTAAAGTCGTTTTAAAATACATTTATGTTTGAGAGATATACGGAAAAAGCTCGGCGGGTGATATTTTTTGCCCGCTATGAAGCACTTCAATACGGTTCGCTTGTGATTTCCCCCGAACACATTCTTTTGGGATTGATGCGTGAAGATAAAACTATGTCTGCACGATTTTTCCCTTTTCGTACGAATTTAACGGTGGATGCGATTCGCAGGGAAGTGGAAAGCCGGATTGTTTTGCGTGATAAAATGCCGCAATCTGCCGAACTTCATCTCGCTCCCGAAACGAAAAAAATTCTCGCACTCGCTCGTGAAGAAAGCGAACGCTTACGAAGCCGAAGTATTGGAACTGAACATCTTTTGCTCGGTTTGATGCGTGAAGAAAGATCAATAGCGGCGGAAATCTTGTCCGAACAAGGGCTTCGCGTTCAGTCGGTTCGCGAAGAAATTTCAAGGCAAGTTGGTTTGCCGACATTCTTTAATGGTGAATCTGCAAAGAAAGAAACCCCGCATTTACAAGAGTTTACGCGAGATTTAACAAACGACGCCGCCAATGGAAAACTTGATCCATTAGTTGGACGCGAAACAGAAGTTGAAAGAATTGTCGAGATTTTATGCCGAAGGACAAAGAATAATCCTGTCTTAATTGGCGAGCCTGGAGTTGGCAAAACGGCTATTATTGAAGGTTTAGCCCAAAGGATTATTGACGGAAAAGTTCCTACGTTTCTAGAAAATAAGCGGATTCTGTCGCTCGATTTATCTTTGATCGTTGCCGGAACAAAATATCGCGGACAATTTGAAGAGCGTCTCAAGCAAATAATGAAAGAATTGGTGGAACACGACCAATACATTATTTTTATTGATGAATTGCATACTTTGGTCGGAGCGGGTTCGGCAGAAGGTTCGCTTGATGCGGCGAATATTCTGAAGCCCGCACTTTCGCGTGGCGAATTTCAATGCATTGGAGCAACTACTCCAAACGAATTTCGCAAATCAATCGAAAAAGACCGTTCGCTGGAAAGGCGTTTTCAGTCTGTAAAAGTCGTGCCGCCAAATGAAGAAGAAGCTTTGAAAATTGTCGAAGGACTTTCAGAGCGTTACGAAGCTTTTCACCAGATTCGTTATTCAAAAGAAGCCCTCGAAGCCGCCGTTTATCAGACAAATCGTTATATTACAGACAGATTTTTGCCCGATAAAGCGATCGATGTTTTGGATGAAGCGGGGGCGAGAGCCAAACTTCGTTTTCAAAACGACGCTGAGCCTTCTTGGAAGGAAACCATCAATAATTGGAAGCGGGCAACGATTGATGAAGAGAAATTACTTTCTTTTGAATTGAAAAATTTGGACGAAACTTTCTTTACAGTTGAAGTTAGCAAAGAAGATGTTGAAGAAGTAATTTCTCGTTGGACAGGCATTCCGATTCAGTCGATTAAACAAGAAGAAGCTCACAAATTGTTAAAGATTGAGAGTGAATTACATCAGAGTATTATTTCACAACGACCAGCCATTTCAGCACTCGCCAGAGCAATCAGGCGTTCGCGAGCAGGATTGAAAAGTCCATCGCGACCGGTTGGTTCATTTTTATTTTTGGGTCCAACGGGCGTTGGCAAAACCGAAGTTGCACGAAGTCTTGCGGAGTTTTTGTTCGGCTCTGAAAAGGCATTAATTCGCTTTGATATGTCCGAATTCATGGAAAAGTACACCGTTTCAAAGTTTATCGGGTCCCCTCCCGGATACGTTGGACACGAAGAGGGCGGACAATTGACCGAAAAATTACGCCGATCACCATATTCAATCGTGCTTTTTGATGAAGTTGAAAAGGCTCATCCGGATTTATTTAACGTACTTTTGCAGGTTTTTGAAGACGGAGTTTTGACCGATTCGAATGGAATCACGATTGATTGCAAACACGCGATTTTTATTATGACTTCCAATATCGGTGCGAGATTTATTCAAAAACGGACGACACTTGGTTTTCAGACGGGTGCAGATTCTTCCCGCGAAAAGATGGAAGAGCAAGTGCTATCGCAAGTAAAACAAACTTTTTCGCCTGAATTCATCAATCGATTGGACGAAATTATTATTTTCGACGAATTGATCGATCAAGATCTAATGCAAATCATTGATTTACAAGTAGATAAGCTAAATCAAATTTTGGAAAAGCGTGCGTTGGAAGTTCGCTTAACGGACGAATCAAAACGTTGGTTGATTGTGAAAACGTGTGCGGATAGAAGTTATGGAGCGAGACCGTTGCGTAGGGCTTTGCAAAAATATGTTGAAGATGAACTCTCTGAAGCGTTGATTCAAGGCGATTTGGCGGGTGAAAGCTTGGTTGAGATTTATTGCGAAGATAATAAACTGAAATATCGTCCGATTCCGATTATTGCTAATGAAGACGCACTTTTGGTCAGTTGATTTTCAATCGAACTCGAACATCAATTCCAAACATTTTCCACGCACTAAGCGAAATCTCTCGTTGGTTGATTTCTTAAAACCAACCACGAACCAATTGCGAAAGATAGTTGCGAAATAGTAGTAATTATTTGCTTAATCCATTGCATCGTAACGGTTTGATCGGCACTTCGGGCGAGTGCAAAAATTACGAGCAAATTTATTACAAACAAACCGATTGAGAGCCAAAGTTTGTTTTTGTAGGAATGAAACATCAATTGAAAAAGCAGTGCTAAATTAGCAAGTGTCGTTGCTCCAAGCAGGACGAAAAACCACGCCCGGCTTTCGGTAAAAAACCCAATATAACCTGCAATCGCCAATAAAATACTAATCAAAATCAATGGAACTGCCCACAAACTTGTCAAATTTATTTCGGCTGAACGACTTTTCCATAAAGCCCAGGCGACACAGATAAATCCTGATGAAAGAAGCACAAAAAGGCTGTTATTAAAAAATGGAATGTCGCTTCCGCCTAATGCTTGTATCAACTTCCAACTGGCTTTGAAAAGTCCGCCGCAAGTTACCAAAGCTCCGCCAAAAAACGCTAAAACTCCAGCTTGTTTGTTACGATTCGAAATAAAAGTCGCGATAAAAAAAAGACCAATTGCGAAAAACATCACCGGAAGATAGTCCTCAATCGCCAAACCTAAATTGATATCATCTTTGAAGAAAAGTAGCATAATTAATTTCCCTCAACGCCGACTACCTGCGTTCCGCAGAAAAATTGAAAGGTTTCGATTGTCCCCTCATCGTGCAAGCCGGAAAGCCCCCAAGCTCCACGAGGAGCGAATAAACTGAGACTCATAACTGTTGAGCCATTTACCTTTACGCCGCCTGCACGGATTTTTCTTGCCAGACGCAACCCGCGTTCTTCGTCTGTGCAAAAAACGTATCCTTCCAAACCATACGGCGTCGAATTCGCGAGTTTGGTGGCTTCGTCATCAGTTGAAAAAGTATGAACCGTGCCGATTGGACCAAAAATTTCGTGCTGTGCGTCTTCGTTTTCGACACCTGTAACCAAAGTTGGAGAAATAAAATTACCGGCTAAACTGGGCAAAGTCGCAGACCAATGAGCAGTTCCGCCTTTTGCGATTAGTTCATCTAATTGTCCCTTGATTTTCGCCAAATGCTGCGAATGAACCATCGGACCCATTTGCGTTTCGAACGATAATGAATCGCCGATTTTGATTTGCTTCATCTTGTCAAGTGTTGTGTCTAATAGCTTTGTGGCGATTGAATCGTGAACTAACAAACGTCCCAGCGAACGACACCATTGACCATTTAATGATGTCATCAAGTTAATAATGTGTTGGGCGGCTTTTTCTAAATCAGCGTCTTCTAGAACGATGACGTTGTTATTTCCGCCTAATTCTAATTGCGACGGCTTCATCTCAAACGCACATTCGCGGGCGATTTCGCGTCCACCGACAAGTCCGCCGGTAAATGAAACGGCACGCACTCGCGAATCTTTAACCAATTTTCCACCAACATCAGGTCCGCCGTGAACAATCTGAAAAACGCCTTTCGGCAATTTCGCTGCGTGTGCGGCTTCAGCCAAAATATCGCAGCCATTTGGAGCCCATTCGGTCGGTTTGAGAATCGTCGGACAACCAGCAGCGAGAGCGTTTGCGACTTTGTGAACCGCCATCGGAGCCGGTGCGTTCCAAGGCACAAGGCACAACGCAACTCCAAGCGGTTTGCGATGAACTTCGACAGTTTTGCCCGTAAAACCTTCGTGCGTTTGTAACGTCCAACCCGATTTCGCCTGTTCATTTGCAAGATGCCATGCACCTGTCAAAATAATTTGAAACATTGAAGTTAGCGATATTGGAACACCTGTTGTTAACGATTCGAGATGCGATATTTCGTCTTTTCGCTTATCAATTTGAGCCGAAAATTCTGCCAAATATCCGCAACGCTCATCAACTGAAATTTCTGACCAAACGCCACTTTCAAAAGCAGTTTGAGCCGACGACAAAGCCGTTTCGACATTGGCTTCATCGGTCGCCATCTGCTCTTGCAAACGCTCGCCCGTGTTCGGATTTTCGAGCCAAATTCCGCGATGAACAGATGGGGCAGAAAATTCGCCATTTATGTAATCTTGTAGTGGTTTTACTGTTTCTGACATAGGTTTTGCCGCGGATAAACGCGGATAACGCGGATTTAAGAAAATACAAAATAATTCGTTTTCTGTTTTATTCGTATCCGCGAATTCTGCGTAAATCCGAGGCTAATTTTTCCTAAAAACACTCGTAACACTTTGAATATCATGCACTTCACCGATTTCGCCGCGTGGATCGAGCGACCATCTTTTATCGGTGGAATGCGATAATCTTTGTCCGACAACGCTCAATGTTCGCACTAATTTTCTATCCCGATAAAGCATTGTATTGCGAGTCCGCGTGTCGCCATCGATGCGGATAAAATCGGGTTCGCTGTAACGTTCCCACGAATCGTCAATCAGCATCGGTGTAAAAATCAAAATTCCGACGCCGCCTGAAATTCCGACGTGTCCGCCATCGCCATCACCAAGTTTATTGAAACGCAGAATACCCTCTCGAATTTGTGCTTCAAATGAGCGAACATGAAGCGGACGACCACGAAAACAAACATTCGTTTGACGATATTTTTCGCCGTCAAAATCAATATAAACAAGGTTTTCGTAGGGTGATGCTCCGGGCGTTCCCCCGTTGTCGTCATAGGTTTTCGGCGTTCCGTCTAGTTCAAAATATTCGCAGCGGTCGTGCCAAATGCCACGCATTAAGTCTAAATTATAGGCGACCGAACTGACTCGAAAACTCATCTTTGCTCCGCCACGGCAAAATCGCTATTTGTCCTTTCTTTTGTGACCATTTCAGCAGCTTCGAGCCTTCCGCGTTCGGCTGGAAATGCCTGAACGAGTCCCATCGATAAATCTCGCATTCCTCTGGCGATAACGCCGGAATTTCCTGTGTTTGACGTTCCACAAGCCTTAAACGCATTTACTGCAACATTAAACGCTGCTTCGCACATCGCACCTTTTGCCAAACGCCATTGGCGAACGACCCTGTCTTTAGGCAAAAGCGGCGGATTACTTGTTTCAAGTTCGAGCTGTCGGCGAAGCCATAAATACGCATTTTCCAGATCGTTAGACATTTTCCCGATCAGGGCTTTATGCATCGGACTTTCCGCAATTGACTTGCCCGTATCGAAGAAAGTCATTGATTTCAAAAGGTTTAACGCATAATCAAAAATCGCCTGAGCCGCTCCGATATAAATTGCTGTACCCGCAAGTTGATTGCCGACAAATGTTCCACGCGACATTTGCATCATTTTTACAAACGAATCTTTCAAAGCCAGACAATCTTCATCAGCAACAAAAACATTGCGTAAATTTACGCCGTGATTTGCACAAGCACGCATTCCAATCGAATCCCAATGCTGCCGCTCCGAAACGCCTTCCGCATCTCTTTTAACAAAAAAAACGCACAAACCATCAGCAGTTTCCGTGCCTTCGAGTTTTGCCGTCACCAAATATTCATCAGCAACTCCGGTCGAACAACCAAATGATTTTGAGCCATTAAGAAGCCAGCCGCCCGAAGTTTTTGTCGCTTCAGTTGATATTGTAACCCGTGCGGTGCTTGATTTATTTGATTCTGAAGCAAAATTTGCGAGCCATTTTTTTTCGCTTCCCATTTTAGTTAAAAGCTTGTGAGCAAAGGTTTTAACGTGTTCCGCTTCATCGCCGATGAACAGTCCGGCTTCAATTGCTTCAAGTCCGAGAAGTCCGCGGGAAGCCGTCGAACAATGAAAGAAAAATGCCAATGCGGTTGACGGGCAAGCGGTTCCCATGGCAAAAGTTGCAGCAGTTAAATCCCGCAAAGTTCCCCCAAGACCGCCGAATTCTTTGGGGACAATCAAACCCGTTAATCCGGTTTTTCGAAATAAATCCAGATGCGGCAGATAGAATTCGCCCTTCAAATCCGCCTCAGTCGCCTGATCCCGCAAATACGGAAGAATTGATTCAACCAATTCTGCTCGTTCCTTTTCCTCGTCGGTCATATTTTCGACCAATAATTCACCGGTTAATTTCATATTTAATTCACTCAACCCTTGTAAAAATAACCCGCAACCTCTTGATATTCCATCGTTTAAGGCTTTTTCACATCATCAACTTTGCCATCAATAACTTCTGATTTGAACTTGCTGTAATCGCCGTATTTGATGAGATTATTAATGCTAATTCCAGCAAATAAGATCCGCACAGATAAATTCACGTCTGCTTGCGAAGGAAGCCAAATTTCACCGTTTATTAATTCATTCTCAATCGAAAACGACGCACCTTTTCGTGCCGCCGCCAAAAAATTTCCCGCACTTTTTGTTAAAACGGCATCAAGCCGAACGACTTGTTTGGTTTTTGAATCAACCCAAACCGCACCATTGCAAAGTGCAAAGAGTTTTTCATTACGGGTTTGCGGCTTAAATGCCGAATTTGGCTCGTAATCGAAAACAATTACGTCAATTCCTTTGTAACGCTCTCTTCGCGGATTTGTTAAAAGCGAACCTTTCAAAGCGTCGGCAATCGTAATTCGCTGACCTTCGCCGCTCGGCTGTCCCCCAGTGCCGGAATTCGTATCGCGATCTGAGATGGCTTTACGTTCTTTTTCAGCGATTCTTTTTTCAATTTCACCTACTTGTTTAACGGCTTCGCGATCTTCTTTCTCCTGATCTGAACTTGAAAGCGGCTTGCCATTTTTTTCTACTAAACGACTGATTCGATAGCCTTTATAGAAAGTTAAAAGCTTTTTTTCAGAACCTTTTTCAATCAAATCGCCTGATTTATCCAAATCGCGATCGATTCGTAATTCTGTGTAGCTGTAATTTTCCAGAATCGCATCAACCTTTTCAGCATTGCTGCGAATTTCGTCTAATAGTGCTTTTATATCCGGCAAAGGTTCGTTTGAAATTTGCGGAAAATCAAAGTTTGATTTGGCAATTTGCTGATTGTATTTAACCTCATCAAGCTTGATTTCATAAGTTTCATTGCCAACTTTCGTTACTATCGAAAACGCCGTTTGAATTCCGCTAACAACCCTGTAATTGTTGTAATCAAATGTTTTAATGATTGCACCTTGCGGAATCTCTTCTCTTGCAAGCAAACCGGATGCGGCATCGAAACACATCTTAATTTTGATGGATTTCGCACTTGTCATCAAAACACAATTTGCCGTTTTGCCATTTACATTGGCTGTTCCGGCAGACGTTAATTTCGATTTTTCAGCTTTAAGATTGAGCCAACGCGAATTTCTAAAACCCGCTTCAGCTTGAAAATCTTTTCCCGCATCTCCCGTAATAGTTCGCAAGCCATTTCGTGAATCTCTGATCCAACCTGATTTTCCGTTATAACCCGTCGCTATTTCGAATCCATTTAGATCAAACATTCCGCCAAAGAGCGTTCCGCCCGAAGTCATCGCGGAATATTTACCGCTCGCACCATCTGAAACGCGTTTGATAGTTCCATTTGCCTGCCACGAAGTTATTGATTTCAAAGCTTTTTCGCCGCCAAACGCTTTGTTTGCCTGACTCAAAATCTTGCTCGGAGACTGTGCGAAAACGCTTGTCGCCATCATTAAAATTATTATTGCTATTTGTTTCATTGCTTAAAGATTGCCCCCTAGTTCGTTGTATTTGTATTAAAGATATAACAATTTGCCTCAATTTGTGCTAAATTGTCAAGATTATCTCGCAAAATAATAGGAAATTTCAATTGTTTTTCAAGTAAAATTCATCTTTTGGATTGATTTCAACTACAGAATCGATTGGTTTATAAGTACACTTGGGAACATCCGGAACATCTGCATCCATATCAATTAAAAAGGCTTGAGCGTCTTCCATACCTCTCAAATATGCGAAAGGAACGCCGTCACAAACTGATAATTCGAATGCTTTTTCAGCAGCTTCGATAGCTTTTGTGCGATTTCCAGATGCTATTTCTAATCGTGCCAAAATATTGTATGAATCTGCATTGTAAAGTAAAAACTGACCGCGTTCGGCGAGATGCCATGTTTGTTTCAAACAATCTCTTGCAATATCTAACTCTTTATTTTGCAATGCTTTCAAAGCCAACGCACGCAGTGCCGGAAGTTCTTCTTCGACAAATTCGATCTCTCTCGCAAGCACAAGAGCTTTTTGTAAGTTTGTAGTTCCGCTTTCAAGCGGTTCGCCGTCTGAAGACGGAACTACGAGCAATGCTTCACCTTTCATTCGCAAACCTGCGGTTAGTATTTTAATCGCACCATGTAAATCTGCGTGATTTTCGTCATTTTTTAGCTTTTCGCCAATTGTAATTGATTTATCTGCTGCACTTAAAGCTTCTTCATAATTCCCAAGCCACAACGCTCGCTGAGCCAAAAAAGCATGAACAACACCTTCCGCTTGGGTCGCAAATTTTGTTTGAAAAATCCGCAAACTCCTTTGCAACGCGATTTCCGATTCAACAGCCAAACCGCGATGTGCCAAACCCATTCCAAGCCAGTAAAGATTTACCGCTTCACGCAAAAAATCGCCTTGTTCGCGAATAATTTTCAGACCCTTACGAGCAATTTGTTCCGATTCATAAAATCTTCCAACCTGCCGCAAAGCCTTCGCGTGATGCCCCAAACTTTGCGATAAACTTTTGTAATCGCCAATCTTTTCTGCCAATTCATCGTGCTTTTCATAAAGCGGTATTGCACGATTCGGATACCCGCCCGTAAGATTCAAAGTCAAAGCCAAGCTATACAAAACAAAGCATTTATCTGCATCGTTGGAAAGTTTTTCAACCTTAAGTTTTTGTAAAAGACCCGCTTTAATGAGGCTCGTTTCAAGTCCAAAAAGCGTTGGTTTCTCAAGATGTTCGCGAAAATATTTAACAGCTTCGTCAAACAATTCGGCATCAATCAAAGCCTCGAAGTTTGCGATCTCAGTTCCAATTTCGGCAAGTTTATATTTTTCTCGAACATACATTGATAAATTTGTATTGAAGTTATAACATTTTGTCAAATTGGAGAAAATTATGATTGTAGTTGTTTCACAAGCTTGGACATTGGACGAAGACGAACACGCTGACGAATATATCCGGCTCTATACTGAATTTTTGGATTTTCATAAACAGCACCAAGGTTTCAAAGGTCGAAAGTTAATTCGCGGCGTTGAAGATCGAACGCATTTTACTAATTTACGGTTTTTTGATTCCGTTAAATGTTATGAAGAATTGATAAAATTTGAAGGCTACGGTGACCACATTATGAACCTCGGCGAACATTTGAAGCCTTATACAATTAACCCAAAAGAATATATGGAAGTGGTTGTAAGTGATTAGGATTTAGGGCTTGGGGTGTAGAAATGAGGGCTCGGTGTCTTGGGTTTGGGGTGTGAATATGAAGGTTGATAGTTATCAAGATTTAATTGTTTGGCAGAAGGCAATGGATTTTGTGGTGTTTTGCTACGAAATTTCCGCAAAATTCCCGTCGTCCGAAAATTTCGGGTTAACTTCGCAATTACGGCGTTCGGCAGTTTCAATTCCGTCAAATATTGCCGAAGGATATGGGCGAAATTCTCGTGGCGAATATATTCAATTTCTTGGCGTTGCGAATGGTTCGCTAAAGGAATCCGAAACACAAATTATTGTTGCAAGTCGTTTGAAATATATCACTTCCGAACAATTAGCTGAAGGAATGGAACGCACAACCGAACTTGGAAAAATGCTTCGTGGATTGATTTCCAGTCTAAAAAAATGACACCCAAAACCCTAAATCCTAAACCCTACGTCCTAATCCACGGAGCCTTTCGCGGCGGCTGGTCGTGGCAAAAAGTTCGTCGGCTTTTGCAGACAAAAGGACATGAAGTTTTTGCTCCTTCGCTTACTGGTGCTGGCGAAAACGTTCATCATTTGTCACCCGAAATCACGCTTGAAACTTGGACAAACGACATCGTTCATTTATTGAATTCAGAAGACTTAAATGACGTAATTTTAGTTGGACACAGTCAGGGCGGAATCGTTATTCAAGCGGTTGCCGAAGCGATTACCGAAAGAATTTCGCAGCTCGTTTTTATTGATGCACCCGTGCTTCAGAATGGGGAATGTGCGGTTGATATTTTTCCTAAAGATGTCCGTGAAAAGTTTGGCGAAACTCCAACAAATTCATTAATTCAACCAATTCCTTTGCTTCCCAATGAACATTTTTCTGATGCAGAAATAGATTGGATAAACGCACGTTTGACACCTGTTCCGACCAATCCGAGTTTGCAAAAAATCTCTATTGAGCGTTCGGCAAGCTTGCCACAAAGTTACGTTTTTTGCTCGCAAACTCCGTCGTTCTTTCCTGCGAGTTATACACGTCAACGCTTTGACATTGAACAAGTTAGCTACAAATTGATTGATGCTCCGCACGATTGCATTTGGACGCATCCAGAATTAGTCGCGGAGTGTTTAGAGTCCACGCTTTAGCGTAAGATGCAGCCTGAAGGCTGGACTCTGAACTGTTTCCTTGCAATTCCACTACATTTCGTGTTTAATTGTCATAAATCTATAACCAATTTGTTTGAAGCAAGAATATGAGCGAATCTGAAACAAGAGCAGATAATTTAAAGTCCGTAATTGAACTAATAGCAGAGCGACCAAGTGTTGACAACAGCGATGTTTTTGAACGCTTAAAGTCAATCCAGTCAAGCCTTTGGGCGAAAATCAAAAATCGTTTTCCGGATTTGGAATTGCACGAATCAACTAAGCAATTTCAGCCCTATCAATCACTTGACGGTTCAGCAAAAGGCGATTTGAAAGGTTTTACAAGCTCGGAAATCGAGTGGGGCGTTTGCAGCTGGGTTGGCAATCCAAAACTGTCGTTTTGCAACCTGCACATAACAATTTGGATGAAATCACATACATATTTGCCGCATCTCGCATTTGCCTGCGGAACGTTTCCGGTTTTCTTCTTTTTGCTCGATTATATTCCGAGAGTTGAGCCGACTGTTCACCCCGATTACATGAAAAAATATCTCGAGCCTTCAAATGAACGGTTCTTGCAAATGCAGAACGATAAACGATTTACGCCATTTATTTCACAATCAGCTTTCGTTCGCTTTGCAGTTTCAGCAATTGGAATGAACTTCATTTCGCCTCCGAATACCGAAGGAACAGTCGAAACTTTTAACAATTTGGCTCACGAACATTTTGACCGTTGGCTCAATTGGTCAAAAGAAACCGACGAAGTTCCAGCGGAAAAACGTGCGGAAATTGCCCATCGAGATTTGGCGATTCGACGAAATACAGCCGAGCTTGATCCTGCAAACACCTTAGTTGAAAATATTTACGGGAAAGAATTGGTTGATGGTTTGGTAAAAGGACTTTGGGGTGCACGTTGAAAGTTTTGAGTCCACGCTTTAGCGTGCTATACCGCAAGCGAAGCTCGGCGGGTTGCCGCCTAAAGGCGGGGCTCGAAACGGACTTCCCAAATTTGAGTTTCACTTTGCACAAATTTGTAATAAATAAGTAAGCCCTTTTCGTCTATGTGGAATTCGGAATTATCGTCGTAGTGTTTTGATAAATAGCTGAAGATACGAATGTTATCGTGTTCAGAAATTAGCTTTGCAGTTCTTTCGTCAAACGTCGCTTTGAGCAAATTACAACGTTCGGTCGTTGGTTGAATGTCGGGAACTATAACGTTTGTAACATCATGATTTTCAGCAACTTGCAAGATTATTTGTCCTTGGAAATAACGCATCAGCGGGAAGAAAATCGCATTTTCGGGCATATCAATTGATTCGTTTTGAACAATTTCGTCGTTTATTTTTCGAGTAATTTGGAAATTATTTTCTGCAAATTCATAAATCGCTTCAACTTCCGTTGCGTCTTTTTGATAGATGATTTTGCAATTTTGAAGCAGTTTGTTTTGTTCGATTGTTTCTACAGCAATCGTTGTATTAAAAGGTGTTGCGTCGCGAATTGAAACTGTAAATTTCGAGCCATCCGGCAGAGTTTTGATGTCAAAAGTTTCCGAAACGCCAGTCGGTTTCCCATTGAGAAAATAAGTATAAACGCCTTTTTGCATAAACAAAGTCTATGTCTGAAAACGCAAAAAAATCAATTCTGCAGCCGAATATTTCAAAACTCAATTTGGCAACCCTGTTGTTTGCTGCATTTGGATCTGCTTTGATGCTATTTGTAAGTTTCGGGCAGGAATTTGTTCTGACTGTTTTTCTGAAAATTCCGCTTGATGAACAAGGCATAGTTGGCGGTAGTTTGCAGTCAGTCCGCGAAATTGTAGTTTTGATTAGTATCATTTTAGGCGGAGTTTTGGCAGATAAATTTGGTCGAAGAATAGTTTTTGCGAGCGGATTTCTGCTCGTTGCGATTGGATTTTTTCTCTTTCCTTTTGCTGCAAATCCAACCCAATTATCGGTTTATTACGCAATTTCAGGAATCGGTGCGGCATTTATAACCGGAATGCTGACAACGGTTTTAGCTGACTATGTTGTTCCTGAATCCCGTGGAAAATTTACCGGATTGCAAGCCGTTTTGAACACCATCGGGGCAATGTTTATCTTGTTTGGAATCAAGCGTTTGCCGAAAGTTTTTGTAGATTCCGGGATTGAAATGGGCGACGCAGGAAAATACACTTATTATATAGTTTGCGGACTTTGCGTTGTCGTCGCAGTCGCATTATGGCTTGGACTTTACAGAGGAAAACTTGCCGCAAACTCGGATGAAGTCTCTGAGAAAAAAGGTTTTACGGCTCTCATGTTTGAAGGATTCGCCGAAGCGAAAAAACCAAATGTTGCACTCGCATATTTCGCCGGATTCATTTCCCGAAGCGATTTGGTGGTCGTCGGCGTATTTTTGGTGCTTTGGATCAATAAAGTCGCCATCAACGAACGCGGGATGAATCCAGCTGATGCGACTGCAAAAGTTGGTGCAATTTTAGGAATCGGAGCAATCGCACAGCTTTTATTTGGCTTTGTAATTGGTTGGTTAGTTGATTTAATTGGCAAAAAAAGAAGCCGGGTTGATTCACTTGCGGTCGCGGCATTTATCGGCGTAATTGCTTATGGAATAATGTTTTTCATCACAGATCCGCTCGGGAATAATATGCTTTTGGCGATGGCTTTACTGGCAATTGCCCAAATCTTTGGCATAATAGCCAGCCAAGTTTTCATAACTCAGCAAGCACGACCCGAAATCCGCGGCTCCGTTATCGGATTTTTCGGCGTTTGCGGGGCATTGGCACAAATCATTCTGGCATCGGTCGGCGGAATAATGTTTGATAAATTATCGCCAACTTCTCCTTTTGTTTTGGTAGCAATTCTAAACGCGGTTTTGCTAATCTTTTGTTTTGTGTTGCGTCCATATATTAAAAATGAGGCGAGCAGTGATAGTCAAGTTATTGCAGGGCAATAGTTTATGGCATTAGTTTCAACAATTAAAACGGTCGTTCAAGTCGTCAAAAACTTAGGCGAATCACGCAAAATATATGAAAACGCACTCGGCTTAAACTGTGTTGGCGAATCCGAATTCTCTGTCGATGAAGTCGGCGAACTTTGGGGAATTGATAAAGGAAATTTTCGAATCGCACGCTTCGCTCGTGAAGGCGAAGATTTCGGCTGTATTGATCTGGTCGAAAATTCAAATGCAAACCAAGCGATCCGAGATAAAAATCGAGCTTTTGATTTCGGGATAATGACATTAAATTACCGCACTAATAATATCGAAAAAGCCGTTCCGATGTTGGAAAAAGTTGGTTGCAAAGCCGTTTCCGAGATTTTGAATTACAACGTTGGCAAACCGATGCGTGAGCTGATGTTGAACACTCCAACGGGCGAGCGTTTGACGATTATCGAAGTTGGCGGAGTGAATGATGATTTGCCTGTTTTTAATGAAGCGATTGCGACCGTAGGTTTGGTTATGCCGAAAATGACTGACGCTAAATCGTTCTATGAAAACGGTTTAGGCTTAAAAACAGCAATTGCGTTTCAAGCAGCAGGTTCGCCATTTGATTCACTTTTGGGCGTGAAAAAACTCGACAAATTAGATTTCGCAACACTTACATCCGAAGGAAATTGGACGGGAAAAGTCGAACTTTTGGAATTGGAAACAGGCGAAACGCCCATAAATACTAATGAACTCGCCGATTTTTCGCACACAGGTTATTCGTTTGTTACCTTCTTGGCGGATGATTTAGACGCAGTTTTATCAAGTTGCAAAAGCGTTGGAGCGAATATAATTGTTGAACCGAAAGAGTTTAATCGTCCTTTCCACAAAGGAAAACGAGCAATGATTGTCTGCTCCTTGGGCGGAGAATATTTGGAAATAATCGAAAATTAGGAAAAATATGTTTTTAATTTGGTTGCTTTGGCTAACGATTGTAATTGGCGGATTCTATTTGGGGATCGGTTATGGTTATCAAATATATCAGAGCGGTTTTGAAATTTCTCTGCTGCTAAATGCCTTAATTTATTGCGGTTGTGCGATATTTTGCACACCAAAACTCTTGAGATTATTTATAAAAAAATGAATATGGAAATTGGTGGCGTAAATATTGTTGACATTTCATTTCGCGGAATTCATGCCTTGATGGCAGCGGCGTGGCTTTTGTTCGATTTCGTCGTATTTTGGCTCCATTTCAAGATTAAAGACCCGAATTATCCACTCGATTCCCGCATTGAGCGTGCGAAGGTGATGCATGGCATCGATACGGTTGTCGCCTATGTGTTTTTGCTTATGCTGCCGACGGGTGTAATCCTTTGTTATGTTACAGATACGCCGATTTTTACGACCTACTGGCTCTCTTGGAAGCACTTGCTTTATGGCTTGATTATCGTTGACGCATTGTATCTTTTGCCGATTTCGGGAACTGCCTTGAAAAACTTGAAAGCGATTAAAGCTGGTGCAGAAAATGTTGAAGAATTAAATAGCGAAATTAAAAGAAAGATGAATCAAGCGATGCCTGCGGTTTGGTTGGTTTGGTTGTTGGTATTTGCCGCCAGCCTGATTTCTGTCATGAACCTAAAAGCTCCGAAAGGGCAGGAATATATTTTTAGAAAAACTGAAACCGTGCAGAGCCGGCAATAATAAGCTAACTATTGATATTTCTGTAATTACCGTGAAAATAAACAAGCGGCTTTCCATCTTGGATTGTCGCTTTTTCAATTTTTCCGACAAAAATCGTGTGGTCGCCCCCATCGTAAGAATGTTTCAAGGTGCATTCCAAATTAACCAAACAATCCGCCAAAATCGGTAAACCTTGTTCGTTTAATTCGTAATTTTGTCCCGCAAATTTATCGTCAGCGTGTGATGCGAAATTATTTGAAACGTTTTTTTGTGATTCATGTAAAACGTTTACTACAAACGTGTTTGATTCTTCAAATGATCGATAGCTTCCGGTAGCTTTCGAAATACATACTAAAATCAAAGGCGGATTCATTGAAACCGAACTGAAAGCTGAAACCGTTATTCCGTGAAGTTTTCCGGCTGCATCTTTTGTTGTGACAACCGATACACCGCTCGCAAAACTCCCTAATGCAGCCTTAAATTCGTCATTTGAAATCGCCATAATTACTTTGCTAAATCTCCTAAAAGCCAATACGCACGTCCATCAACAACATCTGTCCCTTTTGAAACGAAACGATTTTCTGAGTTTGCGGGGAATATTTCTGCTTCAAAATTGTCGCCGCGTTTTATGATTGGATAATTAATATTGCCGTCAAATGGACGAGTTTTCCACTCTGTCCACAGCGTAAAATCTTTGCTAATTGTTGCAATAACACTATTTCCGAATTCGCCTAAATCTTTATTCGGACGACTTGCCGCGACAACCGAAATGCGATTTTCCACACTTCTTTCCAACAAACCAAGCTCAGTTTCCCAACGTTCATTAAGATTAAAGGGAACAGCAACAATTTCCGCATTTTGATAAGCCGCGAGCCGGAAAGTTTCGGGGAAAAGCGAATCTTCTCCAACGACAATTGCCAATCGTCCGAAAGGTAAATCGAATGTTTCGAGTTTTTCACCAAAATCAGTTATCCAACTGTGCTGATTAGACTTATGCAATTGTTTTTGCCGAAAAACGATGCCGCTTTTATCAATCAAAATTCCGACATGAGCGTTATTTTCCCGAATTGAAGTGATGACGAATATGTTTTGAGTCCAAGCTTTAGCTTGTTCTTCAGCCTGAAGGCTGGACTCGAAACTAAGTTCGGGCAACACAATCAATCCTGCATCAATATCTTTGACCTGCTCAATATGTTGGCAAACTGCAACCTTTACAGATTCTGCACCTGCGTGATAATTTCGTTCTTTCGGCTCCCGTGAAATTACATCATAAATTTCAGGACGACGATTTTTCAAGGCAGCTTCGGGATTTGCGTCGTCCAAATCAATATCAGCAAAAACCACATCTTCCCCGGTTCGTTTTGCCTTAGCTAAAACCGTTCCGTTTGGCGAAACAATTTGCGATTCGCCGGCACCTTGCAACGCTTCTGGCTTGATTTTCATTTTCTCCGCAAAGACCGCAAGTATATTTTTTGGAACAAGATAATCAACTTTGCACGATGCCGCAACGAACACATTATTCTCCGCTGCACGAACGGGAATGTGCAAACTTGCTTCATCCTCGGCAAAGGAATTTAACGAATTAAGCAAAAGTTTCGCACCACGCAAAGCCAAAAGCCGCGTCGTTTCCATCAATAACCCGTCGGCACAACAATACATTCCGACCTTTCCAAACTCGGTTTCGACGACGTCACCAGCCGATTCCGCACGGGAACAATTGACGTTTTCGTTACCCATCAAAACCTGTTTATCGGCTCGTCCGACCAATTTTCCTTCGGGTGAATAGAGCAAATTTGAAACGGTTGGCTTATCACCAGGCTTCTTTACGGTAACATTGAGTTTGATGTAAGTGTTGTGAATAATGGCTTTGGCGGCAATCTCACGAAGAAAATCACCGTTGAGATCAAGTGCAACTTCGTCAGCATATTCCTGACTTTCGTAAATTGCACAATGATTTGAAAATTCGGGCAAAACTATAAAATTTGGCGAAACCTTAGCGGCTTCGTCAATCATTCGGAGGCAAGTTTTTAAGTTTTCGGCAACCTCTGTGCCAACGCCGAATTGAACGGCTGAAACTCTACATTTCATAAGTTAGGGAGTAGGGTTTTGGGAAAAGGGTGTAACAGTTACACCCAAAACCCTACTCCCTAAATCCTTTGATCATCTAATCATCAAACAAATTTCGTTTCTTAAACGCCGCCGTCGCGAATCGCCAGAAGGCTTTTGGAGCGGTTAGCCAGGCGATCTTTGCTCCTGATTTATCATTTTGCAAAACTTTTTCGGCTAAATATGGCGTCACGGTTTCGACCTTATCGCCCAAAATATTGACGATTTTCTTCGATTTTTCTTTGCGTTCTGGCATTCCTTCGTAAAGATCGTCCCACAAATCGGTTATCACAATTCCGGGCGACAAACTCGCGACGAGCACATTCGTATCCTTCGCTTCTTTGGTCAGCGATTCGGTCAGATATTTCAGACCGTATTTCGTTGCACCATAAAGAGTTAAGCCATCTTGTTTGCGTCCATCAGAGCCGAAACCATACATATTGTAAAGTTCACCGGAATCTTGCTTTATCATCTCTTTCAAGGCAACATGCGAGCCGTTCATTGCTCCAAGCATATTCGTATCTGTAACATTCTTCAAGACTTCGGGCTTTACATCCCAAAATGGAACGTAGGCGTTGGAAATTCCGGCGTTGTTTATCCAAACATCGATTTTTCCAAATTTCTCCGCCGATTTATCCCAAAGATTCTGCATCTGTTCGTAATTTGTGACATCGCAGGGAACGGCAAGAATGTTCTCTTTATTGTGTTTAGTAGATAATTCAGAAACGGCTTTATCGCACGCTTCCTGCGACCTGCCCGAAACAACGACTTTACAGCCGCGTTTCAAAAATTCATTTGCCAAACCAAAACCGATTCCCCGAGTGCTTCCTGTAATGATTATTGTTTTCATTGGTAATTTTACCTTCACTTTGTTGCGAATTGCCAAACCGAAAATAGCTACAAAAACGCCAAAAATTCCAAATAAAAGGAACGGTGCCGATTCCGTCCAATGGTCAAAAAGATAACCGCCGACGGCAAACGCAGTCATAATTCCCAAGGCTCCGCACAATCCGAAAAATCCGATAACCGCTCCTCTAACTTCTTTTGGTGCATACTTTGCGATTAAAACTTGCGAAGTGATGACGCCCGCAATCTCGCCAAATCCGACTAAAATCAGAGCAAATTTCATATTTGTTCCAAATGGATTTTCGATTAGAAACAAAGAACTGTAACCAATCGCGGCGAAAATTGCGGCAATAACAACCGCGACAATCGCATTCAAACGATCCGCCATAATTCCAACAATCGGGGCGGAAAAAAGTGCGATAGATTGCACGATTACAATTGTAATTCCGACTTGTTTTGCCGCGTCTGCTTCGCTTAAACCGCTGTTGATGCCATATTTATTGAGCCACAGCGTTAAGAAGGAACCGACTAACGCCAAGTCTCCACGTGAAACGAAAGCCGCAAGATACGCGAGTAAAATCGCTGGATTTTTGGCTGCTGCGAGTCCTTTTACAGTGATCTTAAGGAAATTTCTCAGCTCTTCGATTATGAATTCTAATATGAATTCCAGCCAACGAAGTAGAGTTTTTGGACGAACAAATTCTCCAGGTTCAGAGACGAGACTATTCTTTCCGATAGCATTTGAAACAACGCCTCCTTTGATTCCGATGAGTAGGATTACAGAACTAAAAAGCGAGATTCCCGAAACTACATAAAAAGTCAAAATTAAACCCGCTGAAAATTCGTAACCTCGTTTGCTGAAAAATGTTGGCAAACCGAGCAGCACCAAAACCGCAAACATCGCTCCTAAACCATTGAAAAAGCCCATTAAACCAGTGCCTTTTCCTCGGTCGCGGTCAATTACATAATCGGCGATTACTGTGGCGAACATGCCCGAAATCGCTGCCGAACCGATTGCCGTAACAACTCGAAAAAGGTAAAGTTCGGTTGGTGTATCAAGAAAAGTATAGAGAATCGCGGCAATTCCAATCATCACAAAACCGAAAACATAGATGATTTTGCGTCCGATTCTGTCTGATAAAACTCCGAAAAGCGGCGTTAAAATAAGGAGCGTTAATTCGTTCAAAACGCCAAGTTTACCGGTAATTCCGCCTTGTTGGTCTTGCGGAATTCTCAGCAAAGTTGTCATCACAAACGGCTGAATTACGCCGAAAAATAAAAATAACGACAACCCAAAAAGCGAAGCGTAATAATGTGTGGCGAGATTTATCGGCTTAACGCCATCGCTCAAGCCGATGAATAGAAATTTTCGATTTTTATTTGACATTAAGTAGTTGCTATTTCAGCAGGTTTCGTCATTTTCATCCGCCAAATTGCAATTGCAATCAGGAAAAAACATAAAAAAATCATTCCCAACAAAATTGCAAAGCGTGAAACATTTTCTATCGCCGGAATGTTATTTGAACCGTGGAGACAGCCAACAGCAAGCGATGTCCAAATCAAATGCTCAATTTGCCACCTCGGTTGAAAGCCTTCTTGCGTAATTGAAATGCCCAGATTCATTAACCCAACAAGCCATTGCAAGGTTACGACACTCGAAAAAACAATAAAGAAAATCTTGTCAAAAGTTGAAAATTCTCGACCAAGAAGCCAGCTTCCGCCAAAATAAACAATCGTAATTACGGCAAACGCCATCACGATATTTTTAACTAAACCGTGAAATTTATTGATTGGATTATTCATAATTACCTCCCAAAGTTTGGAGTCAAAACATCTTCAGTAGCTTCCCATTTCAACACGCCAAACGTCATAAATTCCAATTTGTTTGACTTGTGAAATTCCCAAACTACCGACATTGTAAAATCATCGTCAATCTGAAATTCTCGACCGCGAATTTTAACCGCTTCGCCGTGAATATGTTGGGTTGTGTATAACGCCCGCCCGTAACCTATTGAATTTCCATATACTTGCGGACCTTCAAAAGTTTGTTTGTTGCCATTCCGATAGCGATCGAAAGTGTATTTACGATTGATAACGCCTTCGATTTCGACGGTTTGTTCGGCTCGCAAAAGTGTCAAAGGTTTGTGTCGAATCGTAACTTTGTTTGTCCCAACTTTTTGCTGATTATGGTCATAAACTTCCATTTCGCCTGTCCAAATTCCGGCTTGTTTTGCACTTAATTGATACTGCTTATTGCCGTTAACTTTTTCAGATTCAACGAAAGTATCAATCCGTTTTCGAGTTTCTTCATTTTCGTGATAATCGAAGGCAACTTGGTATAAACCGTTGAAAACACAGTAGATAGTGGGACCATCGTAAATCAAACTCGAATAAACTTGAAGGTCGCCGTTGACGATATGAACCATCGTCCGCAGTTCGCCTGTCCACGCAGGAGAATAATATGTCGCATCAACCAAAGCTCCAAAAGGCTGCCCCGAACCGATAAAATCAGGTCCGAGATAGATGCGATCATTGTCCGAATCGATCACGCCAAACGCAAAATCCGCAAACTCCATCCGTGAACGAAGTTCGCCCGTTGCGTCCAATTTCGTGTTCATAGTGTAAAGCGTTTTGCCGTCAATATTTGCGGATTGCCGATACACTTTATTCCATCCGACGTGCGCTCCGTCCGGTTCAAAAATCGACGGACTTCCGTGCCATTCGCCTTCGATGCTCTTTTGCCAATTTGATGGTTTGCTCATAATAGTCTAAGGTCTAATGTCCAAAGTCTAAGGTCGTTTTCGCCAATCTGACATTGGACTTTAGACCGTGGACATTGGACTAAAATTAGTAACAAATCGCCGGAGTTTTCCTTATATACTCGTCGCTTGAAATTTGTTTCAGCATAAATTCTGCCACGTCCGCACGCGAAATTTGTCCGTTAATCGATTCATCCGATCCGTGCCGATAGACCGAAGTTTTCGCTGAATTTCGCAAACCGCCGGGGCGAACGATTGTCCAATCGAGATTGCTTTCACGGATAATTTGCTCTTGAATTTCTTTGTCTGCAATCGCGTTTTTCAAGAGCGTTGGAATGATTATTTTTGTAAAAAAGAATCCCGCTTGTTCTTTACTATCGCCAACTCCGAGCGAAGTTTCGCAGATAAACCGTTTAATTCCAGCAGCTTGCATTGCCTTAACGATATTTCGCGTGCCTTCGGAAGTTGTGTTATTAACTTTCAAAGTCGGATTTCCCAAAGCCGAAAGCACCGCATCCTGTCCAATAATTGCTTTTTCAACATCTTCGTAATTAAAAACGTCACCGACGATTATTTTCAGATTCTCACTTTTGAATTCGTCCAATTTCGCCGAAGTTCGGGCGAACGCGGTAACCTCGTAACCAAGCTCTAAGCCTTGTTTTACCAATTCTTTACCTGTTCCGCCTGTGCTTCCGAAAATTGTAATTTTCATACATTTTTAGCCACAAACAAACACGAAATGACATGAAAAAAATCATAAAAATCTGTGTTTATCTGTGGTTAGTTTTCGTAAATTTCCTGCGATTTCAAAATTTTCCGCATCATCGCCGATGTTTCTGCTCCAACTAATCGATCGACTTGAGCCCAAACTTTATCAACATCAGGATTGAAAACAATTTCACGATTTTTGCGGTCTCGTTCCGTTAAATATTCTGGCGAAAATTGTTTACTGACATCTTCGCTGATCCCATTTTCGACCAATGAAAACCAATGATTCAAGTAAAAATCTACCGAACCGCCAATCTTTTTGAAAGCTTCGGCTTCGGCTCGATTTACCAACATCCAAGGCGACATAATCGCTAATTGCCGCGGGTTTAAATGTGCTTTGCTGAGTCCTTCAATTTGTCCGGCTTTTTCAAATTCCTCGCTCAAACCATCATAAACTGCGTCAATATATTCAAGATTTGCACCCAAATCTACACGCGGAATTAGGTCGAGATGAAAGGCGTAAGTCGTATCATTATTAACTGAATCGAGCGTAAAATGCGGAATCGCCGAATCGGTTTTTGTGAACGCAAAAACCATGTGCGAATCGAGTTTAATAAACGGAACGGACATCCCGATATAAACCGCTTTCGACAATTTTTCGCCCGAAAAAATTCGCACGCTCCCGACAGGTTCGGGCATCATCGGCGAAGTAAGCGGAATGTTTTTCACTTCCGTTAAACTCAAGCGTTTAATCAGTTTATCTAATGTTGAAAATGCTAAATCAGCGGCTAATGTCATAATTTTCATTCATCACAGAAACACGGAACTCACTGAGGTTTTAAGAAATTGTTTTATTAACTCTGTGTTCTCTGTGCCTCTGTGGTGAAAAAGTTTTCTAATTTATGGTATCTGGATCGGCTTCCTGAGTCGTCGGAACTTGCTTCATTACCCATGCATTCGCAAGTTCGGGAACTTCTTTTCTTGATGGCGAAGGGATGACGGTGAACATTCTGCCAGTCAGTTCAGAACGGATTTTGTGCATATCAATTCCCCAGCCTTTTTCGATATATTTATTACGCATCTTTCGATAGGCAATCTGAATCGCATCGGATTTAACGTGCAATTCGGCGGCAATGTCAAACGGTAAAATTTCGGGGCGGACTTCTTCCAGCACGGCTTTATCTTGTCCAAAAATTTTATCAACTCGCTTGCGAGCGTCTCCGTCAGCCCAATTTCCTTTGAAAAATGTCCGTAAATTTATCCATTTTACGACCGTGTTAAATTCGTCAACGGGAATGTGAAAATTGAGCAAAACCATCAAACCGATCGGCAGAGTAACTTCCAAAAGCGTGACGTTTGGCATATAAAAACCTGCACGAGTTTTCACGCCCGGACGATCCTTTTTCGCAAACAATCCCCAAATTCCCTTCGGTGGCGGCGGATCAAGAGTAACCGTCGCTTCGGCTGAATAATCGCCGTAAACTATTTCATAATCAGGCACTTGCGGTTTATCACGATTGCCAAAAGCATCGCCGTGAACGAATGGAGCGTGGGCAATATCTGCTGAATTTTCGAGCGAGCGTTCATAGTTCACTTGCCAATGATATTCGCCCGTCATCTGCTTAAATTCGGGGTTGCCGTGATGCGGCAGATCAGGCAGCGGCGGACGTTCTTCTTCGGGTAAATCGCCCAAAAACGCCCATACGAAATCATATTTTTCGATTGTCGGATACGCGTCAATTCTGGCACGTTTTGGAATCGGCACATTATCGAAATTCGCGGGGATTTTTGAACATTGACCGGTTTTTTCGTATTGCCAACCGTGATACGGGCAGACAATACAGCCTTTTTCCACCCAACCGCCGGATAACGCACCGCCACGATGGACACACAAATCAGACATCACTTGTGCCGTTCCAGATTCGGTGCGATAGACAACCAAATCTTGACCTAAAACCTTTGCCCGCTTAGGTTTAGTCGAAACATCTTTTGCGAATTCGATTGGATACCAGAAATTCTTTAACATTTTCTTCCCCTTGAAATTTGTATTAACTTAATAACAAATTACTGCAATTTGTTATTAATGTCAATTTTTTAGGTTGAAATACCGTACAAATTGTATTAAGTTTATAACGTTTATTTTAGCAATGAAATCCGCAATTCACAATCTACAAGCCGCAATTGAATGCGATGTAATTATCTCGGGAGCCGGACCAGTTGGAATGTCGCTCGCACTCGCACTGGCACGAAACGGCGTTTCGGTTATCGTTTTGGAAAAATTAGACGAACTCAGCCACGAAGCACGGGCAAGCACGATTCACCCACCAACGCTCGAATTTTTTAACGAAATCGGTATCATCGAAGACATTTTAGCCAACGGATTGCGAATTGAAAGTTTGCAGTTTTGGGAGCGTGCGGCTCGTGAATTGGTCGCCGATTTTCCGTATAGTTTGATTGAAAGTGACACAAAATATCCATTCCGATTCCAATGCCCGCAAAGCACCGTCACGCGAATAATTTTGAAACATATCGAACAAACAACTTGCGGTAAAGTGTTGTTTAATCACGAGTTTGTGAGTGCAGATCAAAATGAAACTTGCGTCAAAGTAATTGCGAATACGCCCGAAGGAGAGGTCGAATACTGTTGTAAATATCTCATCGGTTGCGACGGAGCATTTAGCAAAGTCCGCGAAAATTTGAATCTCGGTTTCGACGGAAAAACTTACGAAGATCGATTTTTGCTCGTTTCAACCGATGCAAATTTGGGCGGAATTTTCCCGAATATGGGAACGGTCGCGTATATTTTCGATCCCGAAGAATGGGTGATTGTGATGACTTTGCCGGACACGGTGCGACTGGTTTTTCGCTTGAATCCAAATGAAGATGCTGATGAAGTAAAACAAATTGAAAGCGTCAAATACCGTATCGCGAATTTCTTACAAACCGAGCTAACTTATGACATCAAAGCAGTTTCAACCTATCACGTTCACCAACGGATCACCGAAAAATTCCGCGTTGGACGAACAATTCTAGCGGGCGATTCGGCACATATCAACAATCCAACCGGCGGAATGGGAATGAATTCGGGCATCCATGATTCGCAAGTGTTGGCGAAAACTTTGGTGGCAGTTTTGAACGGTGCAGAGGATGTTTTGTTAGATGATTACGCAAGAATCCGCAAAGAAGTTGCCGTCAAAATGGTGCAGGCGACGACTGACGAAAACTACAAAAATCTGTCAGCCAATGATGAAGAAAAACGCCAAAAACGCAATCATGAATTACGCGAAGCCGCAAACGACGACAAAAAAGCGAGAGAATATCTATTGAAAACGGCGATGTTAGCGGATAGAATTTAATGACGAAATTAAATTTATGAAAAAACTATTCATCGTCGCAATCTACATTTTCACGTTACAATTTTCCTACGCCCAAGAAAAAAAGTTAAACATCCTATACACCAACGACTTACACTCATATTTAGAACCGCACATTGTTCCTTGGGTTGATAAAACGCGGAAGGTTGGCGGTTTTGCGAATATTGCGACGCTTGTAAAAAAAGAAAAAGCCGCCAATCCAAGCACGGTTTATTTTGATGCGGGAGATTTTTTTGCGGGACCGTATGTCAGTTCGCTGACCAAAGGCGAAGCGGTAATTGATGCAATGAATTATCTTGGGTTGGATGCGGTTTGCGTTGGGAATCACGAATTTGATTACGGCTGGGATAATGCTCTTCAACAATTTCCGAAGGCGAAATTTCCGCTTTTGAACGGCAATATCTTCTTAAAAGGCACAAATAAACTCCATTGGAAAAATCCGTATATCATCAAAAACGTTAACGGAATTCGGCTAGGAATCATCGGTTTGCATGGCAAATTTGCGTTTTACGATACGACTTCGGCGGAAATGATTAAAGGCGTTGACGTGCGGGACGAAGAAGTTTATTTGAAAACATATATCAAGGAATTAAAGACGAAAACCGACCTCATTGTTTTGATTATCCACCAAGGAATTCCCGGCACGCAGTCTTCAACCGGTGCAAAGGACGTTCCCCGCAATCATGACCGAGATGTTGAATTAGCCAAACGAGTTCCGGGCGTTGACATTATGGTCACCGGACATCCGCACATTGGATTGTCTGAACCGTTGGTTTCTAACGGCACAATCATCGTTTCGACCGATGCTTACACGATTGAACTCGGCAAACTTGAAATTACTTACGACAAAAAGAAAGACAAGATTACGGCTTACAAAAACCATCTGAATTATCTTTTTGACGATGAAGTTGAAGACGATCCCCAAATGCTCAAAGTCATCAAAAAATGGAAAGATAAACTGAAAACCATTACAGAAGAACAAGTTACGACCACAACCGAACCGTTCACCCGTTCATACGGCGAAGAATCTGTGATGGGAAATATGGTCGCCGATGCAATGCTCAACGCTCATCCCGAATTCGATTTTGCGGTTACAAATAGCGGCGGATTACGCCAAGATATTGACGTTGGAGCAGTTACGGTCGGCGAATTGATTTCCGCGTTTCCATTCCCGAATACGATTGTTAAATTGGAAATGAAAGGCAGCGATATGCGGCAAATTTTTGAACACGGAGCAGGTTTAACTAACGGAATTTTGCAAGTGTCAAAAGGCGTTGAAATGGTTTACGACGAAAAGAAACCGATTGGAAGTCGAATAGTTAAATGCAACATCAAAGGTGTTCAACTGGACGATAACAAAACCTATAAAGTCCTAACTTCCAACTTCTTAGCCGACGGCGGCGATGGTTTTTCAGTTTTCAAAAAGACGCTTTCCTACAAAAATACAGGTGTCGAAATGTTGCAAGCGATGGTTAAATATTTGAAGAAATTTGAGAAATTTACGCCGAAGATTGAGGGGCGAGTGAGGAAGTTATAGGAATTAAAAAAGTTTTGCTATCTGTAAGACAGGAGAAATGATTTTATGATTTGGTATGCTTGCTACGGTTCAAATATGGACTTAGATAGATTTTTGAAATATCTCCAAGGTGGAAAATTAGCTGTAAATGGTGTAGAAAAAAAATATAACGCTTGCCCGACAGACCGAGAACGACCACGAGGCGAAGAGCCTTACATAATTCAAAGACGATTCTATTTTGCTAAAGAATCAAAAACTTGGTCCCGAACAAATGAATCGGGAGCGTTGGAGAAGTTTGGGGTTGGGTTTGTTTCAACCAAATCAAATAAAAGAAGCCTAACCCATGCCAAATTATATTTGATTAGTAAAGATCAATTTACACATTTATTCGCCTTGGAAAATGGAAAGGAAAACGCTACAAATGTAAGTATAGATTATGCATGGTTTCAAAATAATAAAACTTTGGAATTTGATAGCGGTTTCTATAATCAAATAGTTTTGTTGGCTGAAGATTATAAGGGTTATCCGATACTCACATTTACAAATAAACAAATTAATCCGCCCAATTTACCAATGAAAGAGTATCTTGAACTCATTTCAAAAGGTCTCCAAAAAACTCATAATTTAAGCCAAGATGAAATCCTTGAATACTTCAAAAAATGTAAAGTAAGTTATTCAAAATCCGAACTAAGAACCTTAATAAAAATTGAGAAAAAGTAACTTGAATGAACTTTATCAACGGAAAACTTATCGAAACCGCTGAAACCTTCGCAGTTTTGAATCCATACACAGGCGAAACGCTTGGAAATGTCGCTCGTTCAAACGCTGATGATGTGAAACTTGCGGTTGAATCTGCACATTCAGCCTTTCCAAAATGGGCGAATCTCGCGGCGTGGGAACGTGAGAAAATCTTGCTGAAATGTGCAGATGAATTAGAAAACAATGCCGGAAAACTAACCGATATTTTGATTGACGAAAGCGGAAGCTGCATCACAAAAGCAAGATATGAAACGGGTTACACGCCTCGACTTCTGAGAGCGGCGGCGGGCGAAGCGACTCGGCTTTATGGCGAAACGATGCCGAATGAACGCCCGACACGGATGACTTTTGTGATTCGTGAACCGATTGGCGTGGTCGTTTGCATCGTGCCGTTTAATGCTCCGCTTGCTCTGCTCGCAAAAATGGTTGCGTTTCCACTCGCGGCGGGAAATACGGTTGTCGTTAAACCTTCGGAAGAAACTCCGCTGATTGCTCTCGAATTTGCGAAAATTTTGACCGAAGCAGGTTTGCCCGTCGGCGTTTTGAATGTCGTCAACGGTTACGGAAACGAAATCGGCGAGGCGTTGATTACAAATCCGAAAGTTCGAGGTGTCGCTCTGACCGGTTCAACTCAAACAGGGCAAGTTGTTGGAAAACAAGCGATTAACGGAATGAAGCATCTGCAACTGGAACTCGGTGGAAAAAATCCTTTGATAATTTTGGACGATTTTGATGTTGCAAAAGCCGCCGACATTGCCGCCGAAGGAATTTTCACGCATTCGGGACAAATCTGTATGGCAAATTCTCGTGTGCTTGTGCAGAAAGGAATTGCAGATGAATTTTGTGCGAAATTAGTCGAAAAATCCGAATCGCTTTTTCTTGGAGATTTGCGAGACGAACGGACGTTTTACGGAACTTTAATCAATCAAAAAGCCATCGAAAAAGTTGAACATCACGTTAAGGATGCGTTGGGGAAGGGGGCAAAATTATTGACAGGCGGACGAGTTTTAGAAGGTTTGCGTTATGCTCCGACAGTTTTACTCAATCCGCCGAAAAATAGTTTAGCGTGGTGCGAAGAATCGTTTGCACCGCTCGTAAGTATTACAATCATTGAAGATTTAGCCGAAGGAATCGAACTCGCCAACGATTCGGATTACGGATTATCAGCCGGAATTTTGACCAATGATGTCAAACTCGGCTTTACCGCCGCGAGACAAATCAAAGCCGGTTCGGTTCACATCGGCACGCATCCATTTCAATCAAATGCACTCGCTCCAATCGGCGGTTACGGAATGTCGGGAATCGGACGAAGCGGTGGAAAATATTCGGTGGAAGAGTTTACGGAAGAGAAATGGATTTCGCTTGAAGTTGGAAGTTTGCCGTTTCGTTCGTAGTTCCGTCTTTAGACGGCTCTTACTATTGAAAATTCCGCCTGAAGGCGGGACTCAAAACAATGAAAATCAAAAAAGGATATTTCGAAACAACTTTCGGCTTAATTCATTACCGCTATGCCGGTAACTCGAACAATCCGCACGTGTTATTGCTTCATCAAACGGCTTCGAGTTCGGTGATGTATGAGGCGATAATGAATTTGCTCGCCGATAAATTTTACTTTTTTGCACCTGATACGCTCGGGTTTGGCGGTTCGGATTTCCCACGAGAAGTTGCAACGATGCAGATTTATGCAGACAGTTTGCGAGAAGCGGCGGATAAATTTGGACTCAAAAATCCTTTCGTTTTTGGACATCACACAGGAGCTTCAATTGCCGTTCAGATGGAATTTGATAAGCATTTTGCCCGAAAAATGTTTCTTTCAGGTCCACCATTTTTGACGCAAGAACAAAAAGATTCCTTTAAAAAAGGTGTTCAGCCAATTGTAATAAAGTCCGATGGTTCGCATTTGATAGAACTTTGGAATCGGCTTCGTGCAAAAGATGAGAACGCTGAAATTAGTTTGATAAACCGAGAATTTTTGTTAAACCTTTACGCGGGCGAACGCTATCATGAAGCATATTTTGCTGTGTTTAATCACGATTTTGAGATTCAGTTGGCGAGTTTAGAATGTCCGATATTGGTGACGGCTGGGGATAAAGACACGCTCGTAAATTCGCTTGAATCTGCCTTTAAAGTATTGAGAAACGGCGAGATGCGGCGTTTGATTGGGAATACTTTTATCTGCGATCAATCGCCGGAAGTTATGGCGAAATTGATGGAAGAGTTTTTTGTTTGAATTTGCTTTACTTTCGTAAATTAAATACATTATAAAAATTTTGCACATATGGCGTTATACTGAACGGACGCACATTTTCAAAAGTTCAACAGCTTCGGGTGTAGGTGAAAGGAGAAAAAGATGAAATTGGTTTTTATTATATGTATTGCTTTTTTTGTCATAACAACTGGATGTGAAACCCGCGAACAAATCATGCAAAAACGCGAAGGAAACCGAACATCTGGTTCATTAGAAGCGGCAGCATATATGGCTGAAGTTGAGAATATTAGTCGCCTTATCTCAGAAGGAGCTGATGTTAACACCAGATTTACAGACGGCGGCACTCCACTATTTTCCGCTACTGCGAGAATTCCTGCCGAAAGAAATGATAGACGATTGATTGAACGCCGTCGTGAAGTCGTCAAACTATTACTACAGGCTGGAGCAAATCCAAATGTTGAGATGGATGGTAAGAAATTGATCGAAAAAGCGAAAGAAGGCGGAGATACGGAAATCAATCGAATGCTTGAAGAGGCTGCAGCAAATAAAAACGCAGTCTAAACAGTTTACTTCCTTTCAAAAATCGCAACATTTTCATCATTTGAAAATCTTTCCAAGTCCTTTCTTACCATAAAATCTCCAATCATTTCCGCCATAATTTTGCGATGAGTTTCATCATTTTTCGGCTCAAAATCTAAGAATGGTCTGCCTGTGGTTGAATCTTTTGGATGTGCAAAGGTGAAATGATTTGCTCCTTCAAAAATCGCTAAATATCTGTCGCCACGATTTTCGCCGATGGCTTTGTCGAATGTTTGTTTGAGCGAAATTGTGCAATCTTCGGCTTCTTTGCCGTAGCGTCTCGCACTCCATGTGATTACGCCGTCGTTGTTTCCACCGAGCATTAAAATTGGTTTTCCGGAAGTTATCGGGCAGACGTAATTTACTGGAAAGCCCATAATCGTTGAGCCTTGTGTATGAGAGCCGTAGCTAAACGCCGCTTTAATTTGCGGAAAATATTCGGCATTCATTAAGGCAATCGAGCCACCTGCGGAATGTCCGCCGAGAATTACGTTGTCCAAATCTAAACAATTTTCTAACAAACCTTCGGCGTTAATTTTAGCCAAATCGTCTAAAATCGGTTGAATCGCCGAACCTGTCCTACCTTTTCCGTAGTTTTCGTAATTCATAAATTTTATGTCAATTCCGGGCGTTAAACCTTGCATTCCGCCGGGCAATTCGTCAGTAATCCATTGAAACGAAACGAATACACAGCCACGTTTGCACAAAAACTCGCCAAGCCATTGATAAGATTCGGGCGGACAATTTACGCCGTTGAGCATTATGACAACCGGAAAAGGCGATTTCGATTTATTTGGCGAAAGAATGCCTGAATTACGTTCAATGTCAGTTTGCGGTTCGAGCGATGGATAAAGAACTTTTGCCAAAATCACGTCGAAAGGCGATTTGGCTTCTTCTACTTTGATAGCACGAAAAATTGCACGAACATCCATAGTTTTCTTGACTTTTATTTTAAATACGGCTAATTTGTTATAAAACTAATACAAATGTAGCTAAATTGTTATTGTGAGTCAAAACAAAAAGAAAAATATCGCAATATGGAATCGTCGTTTGGCGTGGGTAACGCTAATAGTGATGATAGTTATGAACGTTTCTACTTACGCGGATTATTACAAATTTGTCGATTGGATGAAGACAACGAGCATCGTTTCAACAATGCTCTTCTTGCTTTTGTTCTTTATTCATGGTTTTTTTGCCGTGTATTTATTTGGCTTTCCAAAGTTCAATTGGCGAATACGGACAGTGCATATTTACATTGGCTATTTGCTGTTTGTCTTTACAATGCTGAGCCAGTCGATACCATTTCCTCAGCCGTATCGTCTTATTTTATTTACACTTATGTGGATTTCAATTGTTGCACACGTTGCTTTGAGCATTAGATTCGCAATCAAACGAAATATTAAAAAACAGCCCGAAGCATCGCTTGCTTTTCGCGGAGAACAATAGACTTTTATGTTGACACTTTATTACATTGGCGTCGCTGCGATTCAAATAATTTTATTTGTATGGATGTTTCGTTTGTGGCGAAAATCAGGCACAATTTATCCGATTTTTCCGCTGATTATTATCGCGGGAATTGTTTACGATAATCTGATAATCGGTTTAGGAGCGTATATCGGCGAAGGCGAATTGCTAAAGATGCTCAATGTTCCCCGATTCGTGATACACGCATTTTTCACCCCGTTGCTTATGATTTTCGGCTTCGGAGTCGCACGCCGATGCGGAGTTGGTTTCGCACAATCGAGAAATTGGCACATGGCGATCTGCATTTTTACCACGTTGATGGTTCTTTTGGGAATCTACGAAGAGTTATTCAAAATGAATCTGGTTCCAATCGCCGAAGATGGAACCCTACGTTATAAAACATTACCTTCCGCACCACCGATTCCGGCGATTGTGACGATAGTCGTGGCAATGATTTTAGGCATATTCGTTTGGATTAAAACGAAAAAACCTTGGTATTTTCTTGGTTCGCTTGGAATGTTTATCTTTGCACCTTTGGCAGCAAAATTGGTTTGGGCAGGAAACTTGGGCGAAGTATTTATGAATCTTGGCGGAATTTTCGGGGAAAAAACAGCTCAGGAAAGTGGATCGAACAACCAAAAATGATTTTACAAAGACCTAATTTTGAATTTACTGTTCCGATGGCTTTAGAGGATTTCATTCCCGTAATTTTAACGGCTGTTGGGTTGTATTTTCTATTGAAAGTTATTATTCGTCGGCATCGAAACCTATGCGGGTTAGCATGCTTAGGGGCAACTCTGGTAATTACCGACGGATTTTTAAAAGCGGTTTGGAAATTGATTTATGCGGCTAGCGGCACGGACATCGCGTGGATGAAAGATTCGTTATTCGTTTTAATGGGACCGGGATTTATTTTTGTTTCATGGGCATTATGGCGTGGATTAAAAGAAGAAGCTTCAACCACAAAACAGGTTTGGTTGCTTCCATTATTGCTTGTAATTCCATCGCTTTGTCTTTCTGCTTACATGGCAACAACTTATCCAATAAAGAGTGCAACGAGGATTCTATTGATGTTAACCACAATCGGAATTCTTTTTGCTAACGGACAAATAATTGCCGATTGTTTGAGAAAAAAGATGTATTTGCCAGTAATTTTGCTTTTGATCAATATTGTTACAATTTTTGGTCAGGCTTTTATTTCACAATTGCCGCAAACAACTGCAATGCATTGGATTGGGCAAATAAATAATACGGTTTCATGGGCGGCTTTTGCTATTGCGGTTTGGCTTTGGCAAAAGGCATTTAAAAGCTGAACTTGACGTTATTAGTTGAGATTACAAAAATGAATTTGAAATTCCAAATAAATCAAAAAACCGAAATGTCCCTTCCATACCAGAAATAACTTTCTAAAACCTAACAATTTGTGTCATTTACAAAATTTTCCGAGGAATATTGTTTTATTTTGGAGACTAATTAATCTAAAAAGTGATACAAATCACAAAAATTTGTCTTGACATTATAACAAATTCACGTTAGTTTTCTTGCAAAGGTTATAAATTCCATACAAATTAACAACAAACGATCAAGGGATAAGGTAATAAGTCGCAATTCTAAATTTCTTTTTGAGGAGACAAACAAATGTTTTTTAAAAAGTTCTTGGCTCGTTTTCAGGTCAGCCTTGGATTGTTTTTCTTAGGGACAATGCTATTGGTCAGCAATGCTTGGGGGCAAGGGACGGCTTCGATTTCAGGTGTTGTAAAAGACCAAAATGAGGCTGTTGTTCCGGGCGTAACGGTTTTAGCCGGGAACAAAGGAAATGGTTCTGAAACTACTGTTTTAACGGATACCAATGGTAAGTATGAATTTAAAAATTTATCTGCCGGACAATATCTGATTAAAGTAAAAAAAGGTGGTTTTTCAGAAAATGCAGAATCAGTTTTGTTAGGTAGCGGAGACGCAGCCACTCAAGACTTCACGATAAGTCCGGGTGGTTTGCGGGAAGAAGTCACGATTACTGCAGCGAAAGGATTAAGGGCAACCTCGGAAATTCCGCAAACGGTCACCACAGTCAGTGAAAGCGAAATAGAACAACGTCGTCCGGTTGGCATTTCTGAAGCATTTGAAAAATCTCCTTCAGTTCTTTCTACAGATTCGAATCCATTTCGGTCCCGTCCGCAAATTCGCGGACTGCAATCAAATAGAATTTTGGTAACGGTTGACGGCGAAAGATTAAACGACCCTCGTTTTGGGCAAGATTCGGTCGGTGTCAGTCCGTCTTTGATTGATACTTCGCAAATCAAACAAGTTGAAGTTGTTGCTGGTTCTGGCTCAAGTCTTTACGGTTCGGATGCTGTTGGCGGAGCGATTAACATCGTGACCAAAGGTCCTGATCGTACCCGAGAGGGAATTCGTCTGGACTTCAAATTCAGCGGCGACTACGGCTCAAATCATAATTATCGAAAAGGCGTTGGTATTTTTGGGGCAAGTAGTAATAAAGCAGGGGTTAGAATGACTTTTGGTCGTTTTATTCAACCAAATTTTAGGGTTGGCGGGCAAGGCATTACCAGACAAGAAGTAGTAACTGCTGGAAATTTTGCCGCAGCAGCGGGAAATTTGTCAGGTCAGCCGCTGATTTCTAGCTATCCAGTTTATGATCTGCAACCAAATCAAGAAATCGGCAACAGCGGTGCACGTGGTTACATCGGTTCGCTAGATTTTATGGTCTTTCCGACTGATACGCAGGATTTCAGAATTCGTTTTAATGCGAATCCTTATCGTGATTTAGGTGTTCCTTTTACCGGTCTTCCATTTTCTACCAGCACACCCAATACCGGATCTTCAAACTATTACAAACTATCTCTACGCTATGAAAAACGAGATATTGCGAGTTGGTTTCCGAGAATTTCCGTGAGCTACTACAATCAGGACTATAGCCGTATTTTAGAGGAAACTCGGTATGCAATCCGCAGCGGCAGCAGTTTTTCATCGGCATTTCCGGGCGGTCCCAGCACCTTTACGGGAAATCTTTCAATTTTTGATAGAAGCGGAATATCGCGAACAAATCAACATAATACTGCACAAGGCTTCGACGTTCAGTTTAATTTTATTCCTTGGAAAAATTCGATTTTGATTTCGGGTGTTAATTACTCCGATAATTTTTCGCGTGACACATTTGCAAATACGCAATTCAGCACTTCAGCAGCTACACGAGGAAATGTAACGAGTACTATTTCAGATGTGGCTAATACTCCTCGTAGTCACTACAAGAATTTAGGTTGGTATAATCAACTGGAATATACTCCGATCAAATATTTTCGTATAACGGGTGGTCTCCGTTGGGACAGATGGAAAACGACCGCTGAACCAACACCTGGTTATCCAAGCGGTGCACTTGGTGCAGTATTTTTGCGAACTCTGCCATTAATCCAAGCGAATCCTGGTGGACTAGATCCAGTTGGAGCTGCCGGATATTCAACCTTAGCTGCCGGAAATACGATTGAAACGAATTCAAACGTGGCGACCTACAATATTGGGGCAACGTTCTTTATTCCTGGAGGAATTAATCCATATGTTCGTTATTCAACAAGTTTTCGTGAGCCGGACATTCTAAATCGTTACTTGTTCCGCAACTTTACAACACAGCCGTTTTTCTCGCTGCCGAGTATCATCAATACCAATTTGAAACCTGAAAAGGGCAAAGACATTGACGTTGGAGTAAAAATTGCCAAATCAAAGTTTCATGGTGCGTTTAGCTATTATCGCAATCAAATTGACAACGCAGCCAATACCGCACAAGGAATCTATTGCGTTAATATCGGAACGCCGCCAATTTCTGGATATAACTCGTTGGTTTTCGATACTCCTCCGGGATTCGGGTGTCCAAATCCGCCAGCTCCGCCAACGCATTTAGTCCAAGTTTTCCAAACGGTTAATGTTACGAAAGTAACGATCCGCGGGTTTGAAGCACAGGGTGAAGTGGATATTCCGCTTGGTGATGCAGGAAGTATTACTCCTTCTATGACTTTCAGCACGATCAAAGCTAGCCAAGTGCCTGATGCGATTCGTCGATCAATCGTCCAAACTCTTTACAACAGTTCGGCACCGCTTGAACTTGAAGGCTCAGTTGACGATGTTCCATTCTATTCGCTTCCGAATTATCAAGGTGCATTTGCCCCACGCTACAATAGTGCGAAAGGAAATTTTTGGGCTGAATATGAATATCGTTTTACAAGCAAAGTAACCCGTGTAGAACCAAATGATATCAGTTTTGCGGGTATCACAACCTACGGATATTTTGCTGCCTATAAAGGAACAAAGAAACATTCGATTCGCGGTGGAGTTTCTTTTGGCGAAACAATCCCGATGAATTTAACGGTGGGGTTAGAAAACTTTACCAATCAGACGAATTTTCAATTGTTCCAGCCTGCACCAACAGCTGGTCGATCGTTTACAATCGGTCTGTCAATTGGTTGGTCTAAATTGTTGAAATAACTTTGTTTAGACGGAGGACGCGGGTTGCAGACTGAATAGAAGTTTTTTCATTCTGCAATCCGCTTTATTTTTTGGAGGTAAAAAGTGGTAAATCAACAAACCGCAATCCACAATCCGCAATCGAAAGATGCACTTGGTTATCGACACAAATTTGCTGTAATTATTCCGAGCACAAACACAATTGTTGAACCCGATTTTTATCGAATGACCGTTCCGGGCGTTACGCCGCATATTTCGCGGATACATATTCGCGACCAAAATTTGTCGTCAGATGCAGCGTTTGAGAGTCTTTTGGAGCAAATTCGCGTGGAAATTGCTTACGCAATCGAGCGTGTGATGACGTGCGAGCCTGATTACATGGTGATGGGAATGTCTGCCGAGACCTTTTGGGACGGACTCGAAGGCAACCGCGAATTTACGCAGCGAATAATGGATTTGAGCGGCTTAAAAGTTGCAACAGGTGCTGAAGCTTGTGAGAAAGCGTTGAATTGCTTCGGTGCAAAACGGATCGCAGTCGTTACACCGTATCAACCAATTGGCGACAAAAACGTGGTCAGGTTTTTTAACGATATCGGCTTCGAAGTTACCAAAATCATTGGACTTAAATGTCCGACTGCGGTTGCCATCGCACACGTTTCCGAAGATGAATTACGCGATGCGTTACTTGAAGTAAATTCCGATGATGTTGACGCAATCGTCCAATGCGGCACAAATTTGAGCATGGTTTCACTAGCTGATGAAGCCGAACGTTGGCTCAAAAAACCTGTTATCGCCATCAACGCAGCGACTTGGTGGCTGGCATTGCGTAATAATGGAATTGATGAAAAAGTTTATGGTTCCGGAAGACTTTTAAGGGAACACTAACCGATTTTGGATTTTCGATTGGGGATTTTGGATTTTATGAATATTTTAGTTATCGGTTGCCAATATACAGGACTTGCGGCGGCAAGATTCTGGAAAAAACAAGGTCATTTCGTAACGGTTACAACTACGCGGGAAAGTCGTGTTGCGGAACTTTCTGCCGAATTTGATGATGTTCTAGTAATGCGTGGAAGTGATGTTGAAACGATGCAAACTGCTCTCTCTAAACAAGATGCGGTTTTAATGAGCGTTGCCGGCGGGATGATTGAAAAAGATGGCAAAGTTGTTTTAGATGCAGATGCTTACACCGATACTTATCTTGGAACAGCGAAAAATTTGGTCGCGGCTTTGGGCAAAACTTCGTCCGTCAAACACATTATTTTTCCGAGTTCGACAAGTGCTTACGGCGATGGATTTGGCAAAGATTTAGTTACGGAAGATGATGTAACAAATCCAGCCAGCATTTTTCAAACTGTTTATGTAGAGACAGAAAAAGTGCTTTTGTCAGCCGAAACTGAGGCTCGAAAAGTCTGTATCCTACGCACAGGCAACATATACGGAATCGGTCGCGAATTAAAAACTCAGGCAACTGCAATGTCCGGCAAAACTGTTCCACTTGATGGCGATGCGGGTGCAATGATCATTCACCGAGACGACGTTGTGCGAGCTGCTGATTTCGCGTTGCAGAATAATTTGAGCGGAATTTACAACTTAGTAAATGACGTAAACGATTCAAAATCAGCGTTTTTTGGAAGAATCTGCGAGCGTGAAAATCTTGCGTCAATCGAATGGAAACCATTTGGAAAAGGCGTAAAAAATGTTTCAACCGCCAAACTTAAGCAAGCAGGTTTTACATTTGCCGATGCTGATGCAACACGAGAAAACGAAGATTTGATTTAAGTTTTGAGTCCAGCCTTTATGCTGATTACACGCTGAAGCGTGGACTCAAAGCGATTGATTATGAACCCCGAAACAAAAACAATTACCGAATATTTTGACGAAAATCCGAATGTCGATAACACCGAGATTTTTAATGAATGTTGGCGAATTTTGACCGATTTACGCGTAAAACTCGAAAAGCGTTTTTCCGTTTCCCGACATGAAACTTCAAAAGGTTATGAATATTATCAAACGCCGGATGAAACTTACGAAGGTTCTCTCAATACTTTTGAAGGCGATGTCGTTGAATGGATGGTGCATTCGTGGATTGGCAACCGAAAAGCAAGCATTTTGGATATGAATTTTACGGTTTGGCTCGGTCCCCAGATTGATGTTCCGCATCTCGGCATTGTTTTCGGCACAATTCCAAAAATTTATCACTATTCCGATTGCTTACCGCGTCGCGATTTGATGACTAATCACGATTACTTGAAGAAATATTACGAACCATTTAATCAGGAATTTCTTAAACTTCGCGGCGATCCCCGTTTTGAAACGATGGTCAGCCACGGCACTTATATGCGTGCAATTTTAACGCCAATTGCCGCAAATTGTGCAACCGAACGAGATTTGAAAATGATTCCTGTTTTGGAAGAATATGTTCACAAACTCTTTGATTATTGGGCTAATATGGTTGAAAATGCCGAAATTTTGCCCGAATCAGAACAACGAATAATTCAAAAACGCGACCATTATTTGCGTCAGGCATGCTATCAATTTGATCCGATGAATGCTCTGTCGCGTCGGTTTTTGGGCGATGAATTAACTGATACGCTCGTAAATGCCCGAATGGGACAAGCCCAAATTAAAGCTAAAGGAGGAACGCTAATTTAATGTTTTTATTCGGTTTATTTCCAAACACAGATATTTTAATCGACATCGTAAATTTTTCGTTCGTCGTCATTGTTCCGGCTTTGATTTATTCGTGGATCAAGGTCAGAAAAGGTGAATATAGCTTGCACAAGAAAGTTCAATTGACACTTTTTGCCGTGCTTTTTATCGCTGTAATTCTGTTTGAAGTTGATTTGAAAATGCGTGGCGGAATCTTTGAAATGGTGAAAGACAGCCAATTCGCCGGAACCGCTTTTTTGAACGGCTTAATCTGGTTTCATATGTTCGTTTCTATTACAACGAGCTTTATTTGGATCGGATTAGTTGCATTTTCGCTTTGGAAATTCGCGTCGCCGGCGGTTCCAAATAAATTCAGCGGAGTTCATAAATTCTTTGGCAAAATCGGTATGATCGATATGATTTTAACCGGAATCACCGGCGTAATGCTTTATGTTTTAGGCTTCGCGATGACAAAATAGGATTGGAGTGCGGACACTCTTGTCCGCAAGGTTGCTTGGCAACCTAAAACCTTGAATAAAATTCAACTAGGATTTAGTTGGGCATTTTTTCAAACGCTTTGCGTTTGTTCGGACAAGAGTGTCCGCGTTCCATTCAAAATTATTATGCTTTTTCCAACACAAATTGTCGGTAGTTATCACAAACCTAAATGGTTGTGTAATCACGATTTAGTTTATACACCCGAAGGGACTTGGTGGAAAGTTTCGCCTGAAGATTTCGTGTCTGCAACCGACGATGCTACTCGTTTGGCAATCGAAGATCAAAATCTCGCAGGCTTAACCTATGTGACCGATGGTGAAGTTCGCCGACAAACTTTTAGCGGATATTTTTATTGCCTGGGCGGAATTGACAGCGTAAATCGCGGAGCAATGACGTTTTCGGCAAACGACATCGGCGACGCAATCACGATGAAAGCACGACCACCAATTGACCCGAATTCACCGCCACCACCGCCGACAATTCCGAAAGTTATTTCCGCCGTAACTTGGGATAACCCTATTTTAGCCAACGATTTAGCCTTTTTGAAAAAATACGCGAAAGGCAAAACGAAAATGACCGTTATTGGTGCGTGTTCACTTGCTTTGCGAGTTGTTGACGAACATTACGGCTCGCTTGATAAACTAACTTTTGGCATTGCTGACGCACTAAACAAGGAACTTCACGCACTGGAAAAAGCAGGCGTTGATTTAATCCAAATTGACGAACCCGAAGTACATTTTCGCTATTCGCAGCTAAAAGATTTTGCTCAAGAAGCAATAAATCGCACAATTCACGGCTTGAAAACAAAAACTGCGGTTCACGTTTGCTTCGGATATTCAAAGAATATCGCCGAAAAACGAACGAATCCAATTTATGAAAGTGCCTTGGAATTACTCGCTTCTTCAAACATCAACGCGATTAGTTTGGAGTATGAGCAACCAAATTATACGCCTGATTTGCTAGTTCATCTTGGCGATAAAGACGTGATTTTAGGCTTGCTAAACTTGGATACCGAAGCCGAAATTGAAACAGTTAAGCATATTGTCAAACGCACGAAAGATGCCATTAAGGTTATCAATAAAAAGAAGTTAAGCCTAGCGTCAGATTGCGGAATGTGGTTTTTGCCCCGAGAAAAAGCGTTTGGAAAAATTGCGAATTTAGAGAAAGCCGCTCAAATTTTGCGAAACGAATAAATTCAAATACAGATTTTCAAATGTCAGGAAATTTTACAAAACGTATTTAACGTATTTTGAGAATATCCTTGTTTCAAAAGCTGAATAATTACCGATAAAATCCATCAAAAATCAGAAATTTTCAAGATAAATTCAATCCCTAAAATTTGCGGGCGGAGACACAAAAACTCTTACTGATTCTTGAAAAGTAGTATTCTTTTGCCAATATCATGCCAATTACTACCTTCCTCTTTTCGTTTTTTTGGCATTTGCTAGTATAATTCCGAAGTTTGTTGGGAAAAATAGCGAGAGGCAACCTGAGATAGGGCGACTGAATCAAAGTTTGCGTATATCTGCAAACATAATAATCTTTTTGAATAATTTTAGTTTTGGGTTTAATTTTAAGCCGATCGATAGCAGATTTATCTTCGTTGGATTGAAATCCAGCAGGCAATAATAAGGAAAATGGCTTTATGCAAATATTTCGTTCTCTAGGACTTGTTTTTTTAAGTTTTACTTTCGCAGTTTCTGCGGTTGAAGCAAAAATTGCGGAGGGTGTAAAAAACAATCCGAAAACTGAGACTGTAAAACAACAACAGCTAGTTGAATCTGTTGATATTCAGGGAAATCGTCGCCTGCGTGATGATGATTTGCTGTATTACATCAAAACCCGACCGGGGGATGTTTATAATGTACAACAACTTGAAAGAGATTTAAGAGAGCTAAACGCACTGAATTTCTTTGATAAAACTGCCACTCGAGTATTAACCGAGGAAGGTTCACGTGGCGGTGTCGTAGTTATTTTTGAAGTTAAAGAACTTCCGATTATTCGTGATTTACAGTTTGAAGGTGCGAAAGCTTTGCAGGAATCAGACATTCTGAAAGAATTTCGCGAAAAACGGGTTGGAATTTCCAAAGAAGCAGTTTACAACCCTGTAAATGTTCAAAAAGCCAACCGAGTTATCCGTGAATTATTAGCAGGACGCGGTTTTCCAAATGCCAAAATTGAAGTAAAAGAAGAGGAAGTTTCGGCGACTTCGATTGCTTTAACATTCGTCGTTGACCAAGGTAATAAATCCCGCATTATTGAAATTGAATTTGAAGGCAACGAAGTTTTCAAAGACCGCGAACTTCGTGGTGCGATGGAATTGGTTAAGAAATCTGGGCTTATTTCGCGTTTCAAAGGTCAGGATGTTTTAGACCTTCGAAAACTTCAATATGATTTGCAAAAAAATGTAGGTGAATATATGCGTTCGAAGGGCTACTTTCAAGCCCGGATTGGCGAACCGCGAGTTGAAGGATTAGGGTATAAACGAACTGGTATTTTGCCGTTTATTGTGATTCCTCTGCCGTTGCTTTCTTCAAAGGACGATACGCTCAAGATCATTGTTCCGGTAACTGAGGGACGAATTTTTCGGGTTGGCGAATTGAAAGTTGAAGGAAACTCGATCTTCTCCGAAGAACAAATCTTGAGCTATGTTGGACTCAGAAAAGGCGAAATTGCAGATGGCAAGCGTCTTAGAAATGCACTATCAGAAGATTTGCCAAAGATTTATGGCTCACAAGGATTTGTGCTTTTTAGTGCGGAACCTGATCCTGAATTCAAAGACAATCCGACGAATCCAAAAGAAGGAATCGTTGACGTAAAAATCACGATTGATGAAGGCAAACAATTCCGCTTGCGTCGTTTGGAATTTACGGGAAATACATTCACTCGTGATCGCGTTTTGCGTCGTGAAATGTTGATTAACGAAGGTGATATTTATAATCAAATCGGACTTGAAAGATCAGTTCTTCGGCTAAATCAATCGCAATATTTTGACCCAATTGATAAAGATAAAGACGTTGAAATCCGCACGGACGAAGAAAATGGCGATGTTGATCTGGTGATGAAGGTCAGAGAAAAAGGCAGGCAGCAAATTCAATTTAATGGCGGAATTTCGGGAATTGGCGGTTCATTTTTCGGTCTGGAATATTCCACAAACAATTTATTCGGTCGCGGCGAAACTTTCGCATTGAATTTCGGTTTGGGAAATCGATCGAGCAATTTTCAATTTTCATTTCAGGAGCCATATTTCAGAGATCGCCCGATCACGGTTGGTTTTTCGGTTTTTGGTTCGAAATCTAAATTCTTTGGTGAAGGAACGTTTCTTTCAACAAATAATGATGCCATTCTCGGCGGTTTAGACCCAAACTTCGGTGCAACGGTTGACGAAGAAAATCTATTTACCCAAACAACTTACGGAGCTTCGATTTTTGCAACTGCTCCGCTTTCTGAGGTGTTTTTCAAGAAAAGCCGCTGGACTACGTTTTCGCGAGTTGGGCTGACTTACCAATATTCAGCAACAAAAATTGCTGATCCGGCAGTAAATTCGGGTAATGACCCAACGAAGTTTATTCCTATTTTGTTTGACCAGCCTAATATCACCACGAGCAGAGCAACTGCCAGTTTTGTTTATGATACCCGCCAACCATCTTCAAATGGCATTGATATGCAGAATGGCAGACAATTTGCCTTAAATGTTGCTTTCGCTGGATTAGGCGGTGATGTAAGAACATATCAGCCAACACTTTCTTATTCGCAATTTATACCTTTAAGACGCAAGCGATCAAACAATCCCGAAGTTTTCGGATTTAGAATTCAAGCCGGAACAATCGGCAGTTTTGCGGTTACGGATAAAATCCGAAATGCAGGTTCTTTATCGTTTATCAGCGGAATTCCATATTACGAACGCTATTTCCTAGGAAGTGAAAATGACATTCGCGGTTATCAAAGTCGTGCGATTTCACCGATTGCTCCGATTGAAAGTTATTTGACTACCCGAAACGTAGTCGTTGCTACAAACGCAACCGGAACTCCCGTGGTTGATCCTGAACTATCAGCGGCTCAAAGTTCGCTTTTAACGACATTGGGGACTTTTACCGGAACTGCGGGGGCAAATCCGCTTTTAACGGGTGCAAATCTTCGTCCAATCGGTGGAGACACGCAATTCTTAGGAAACTTTGAATATCGCATTCCAATCTTTGGACCAGTCGTTTTGGCGGCTTTTGCAGATGTGGGAACTGTTTTCAACAGAAACAAAGGTTCAATTCAGCAAATTAACAATAAAGACTTTTTGCCTGACTTCCCGTTTCTTACGACAACCAGTGTAAGTTCAATTGGAAATGCTCTTTTATTGAAAAATGCGACTAATGATATTTTCTTTACACAAGACTTTACTGGCGGTTTCTTTGTTTATACGCCAACGGGATTAACTCTTCCGGGAGTTACAGGAACTCCGGCAGCAGGAGACCCTATAACAAAAAACACTTATTTAAGTCTTTTTGAAACGAATTGTCCCTTGGTCGCCGAGGTTAGAACCTGTTCGCAAGCTTTTACTGATGGCTTCAGAAGCGTTTATCTTCGCGGTGAAGCACAAACCAATACCTTGGTTAAGGTTAATGAAAGCCAGTTTTCGGGATTTAAGAATTTTGCATCAAGCGTTGGGCTTGAATTGAGAGTTCAAGTTCCGATTGTTAATGTGCCATTTCGTTTGATTTATTACATTAATCCCAATGTGAGAGCGATTGATTATGGATTTGCCCAGCTTCCTCTTAGCAAGAGAAATGGGTTTCGCTTTACGGTTGGAAGAACATTCTAAAAATAGTTTTATTTTTGAGAAATTTATAAGCAACAGTTTTGAAAAAATATGTTTCAAATGGTAGCGTCATTTATTAGAGAATTTTGACAAAGCCTTTTTAAAAGTTAAGGAGTATTACAAAAAAGATGAAAACGATTCGTTTATTTGCCGTTACGTTATTTCTAACGGCTCTATTCGCGGTAGCAAGTTTTGCACAGGCAACTCCGGCTCAGCCAGCAACCCAGGGTAAAATTGCAGTTATCAATACCTATGCTTTTGGTGATGATAAAGCCGGAATTACCAAATACGTTAATGCAATTACTGCACTAAATGCAGAGTTTAAGCCGATTGATGACGAGCTCAAAGGAATGGATACCAGACTCAAAGGTTTGGCGACTGAAATTGAGAATTTGAGAAAATTAGCCGCGACAAATCCAAAGGCAATTGACGAAAAATCAGCCCAAGCTAAGGTTGACGAAGCCGAAAAATTGCAACGCGATATGAAATTTAAATCGGAAGATGCTAAAGCACGATATGAAAAAAGATCGGGTGCAGTTCTCGGACCGGTTTTGCAGGATATTTACAAAGCGGTGCAAGAATTTGCCAAGCAAAAAGGCTATATGATGATTTTGGATATCAGCAAAATGGCAGAAGCCGATATGATAATGGCTTTGGACGAAAAAGCAGATGTAACCAAAGAATTTGCGGTTTTCTATAATGCCCGTCCTGCTGGAACAGCATCTACTTTAACTGTAGCCCCTAAATAAGTTTGTTTAGTTGATTTTAGCAAATAGGTCAGAGGAGAAATTGCCTCCTCTGACCTTTAGGTTGTTTAATTAGGAGTATTTTTAAGAATGAATAAATTTCGGTTTGCCACATTTGTTTTTTTGACAATGTTGTTTTCAGTTTCGGCTTTTGCACAAGCTACGCCGATCAAAATGGGTTTGATAAATACTGAGGTTTTTTACGATGATAAAATCGGTATTACCAAATTAGTTTCCGCTCAAAAGCAATTGGATAATGAATTTGCCAATCAGATAAAGGGTTTGCAAGATGGAAGTACGAGACTTCAGGGTCTTTCCACTGAAATTCAAAGTAATAAAACTCTAACCCCAGCTCAGGTTGCAGCAAAACGTGATGAAGGCGAGAGATTGCAACGCGAGCTCAACTACAAAAAAACAGAATTGGAGGCAGCGATTGCCAGACGCCGACAAGTTTTGGTTACGCCGATTAGTCAGGACATTGGCAAAGGAATAGATGAATTTGCTAAGAAAAATGGCTATGGTGCAATGTTTGACGTTTCAAAAATGGCTGAGTCGGGCATTTTGCTTTTCCTCTCTGAAAGTGCGGACGTAACCAAAGAATTCATTACTTTTTACAACGCAAGACCAACAACTGCTGTTGCTCCGGCTAAACCTAAGTAAGCTTTTTATTAATTTTACGCGTACAAACCTTGAGCGGGACTTTGACAGTTTTGCTCAAGGTTTGTAGTTTGTTTGTATGCAAACGATTCTTGATATAAAACAAATCCAAGAGATTTTACCCCATCGCTATCCATTTTTATTGGTAGATAAGATCATCGAACTTGATCCGAAAGTGAAAATTATCGGCGTAAAACAGGTTACGATGAACGAATATTTTTTTCAGGGACATTTCCCCGAACAACCCGTAATGCCCGGAGTTTTGCAGATTGAAGCTCTCGCACAAGTTGGTGCGATATTGGCTTTACGTGAATTTTCGGATCGCGGAAATAAGATTCCTCTCTTTACGGGAATTGACAAAGCACGTTTTCGAAAAGCTGTTGTGCCGGGCGATACCTTGATTTTAGAAGTAACAGCTTTACGCATCGGCAGCAAGGTTCAAAAAATGTGGGGCGAGGCGAAAGTAAATGGCGAAATTACAGCGGAAGCCGAAATTATGTCGCTGATTGCGAATAGAAAATAATGACAACATTCATTCACGAAACTGCAATAGTAAGTCCGCAAGCACAACTCGGCGAAGGTTGTTACATTGGTGCATTTTCAATCGTCGGCGAGCAGGTAACTTTGGGCAAAAATGTTCGTCTGGAATCGCATGTTGTGGTTGACGGTAAAACATTTATTGACGACGAAACCAAGGTTTTCCCTTTTGTTTCGATTGGCTTAGCACCGCAAGACCTAAAATATGGCGGCGAAATTACTGAAACCCAAATCGGTAAACGAAATCAGATTCGCGAATTTGTAACAATTCATCGCGGTACCGCAAATGGCGGTGGAATCACAAAAATCGGTGATGACAATTTGCTGATGGCTCAATCGCACGTAGCTCATGATTGTCAGATTGGCAATGAGATCATCATGGCAAACGCTGCAACACTTGCAGGGCACGTCGAAATAGCCGATAAGGCAAGTATCGGAGCATATTCGGGAATTCATCAGTTTTGCCGCGTCGGACGTGAAGCTTTTGTCGGCGGATATTCAGTAGTCGTTAAAGATGCTCTGCCATTCGCGATTTCGCAGGGCAATCACGCCAAATGTTATGGCTTAAACCGCGTTGGAATGAAACGAAAGGGCTATCCGAAGGAAACTATCGAAAAACTCCATCACGCCTTTCATTTGCTGCTTAGTGCTAAACTAAATACAACTCAAGCCGTAGAAAAAATAGAAACGGAAATTTCTGATTGCAACGAAGTTATTTACTTACTCGAATTTATTAAATCTTCGCAAAGGGGCGTAATTAAATGACGTTTGGCTTGATTGCAGGCAACGGCAGTTTTCCTTTTTTGGTCGTGGAGGGTGCAAGAAAACTTGGCGAACGGCTGATTGTCGTTGCGATTAAAGAAGAAACCGATAAACGAATTGAGGAAATCGCTGACAAAGTTGTCTGGGTTGGAATTGGGCAGCTCGGCAAAATGATTAAGGCTTTTAAGTCCGAGGGCGTTGAAAAAGCAGTGATGGCTGGACAAGTAAAACATGTCCAGATTTTCACGACAAGTGCTTTTCCCGATTGGCGGATGGCGAAAATGCTCTACAATCTTCCGCGACGAAATACCGATTCATTGATTGGAGGAATTGCAGACGAACTCGCTAAAGAGGGTATTGAACTTATTGATTCTACACACTTTACGCAAGACCATCTGGCAAAAGAAGGCGTTCTTACGAAGCGGAACCCAACCGATTTTGAACAGCAAAACATCGAATACGGTTTGAAAATCGCCAACGAAATCGCTCGGCTCGATCTAGGGCAAACGATTGTCGTTCGTGCGTCCGCGTGCGTCGCGATTGAGGCTATGGAAGGAACTGACGCGACAATCAAGCGAGCGGGCGAACTGGCGAAGGGAAAACTGACGGTGGTAAAGGTAGCTAAACCTGATCAAGATATGCGGTTCGACGTTCCCGTTATCGGGGTTCCAACGATTCAAACGATGATTGCGGCTGGTGCAACTTGCCTATGCGTCACCCCAAACAAGACATTAATTTTTGACAAAGAAAAAATGCTTGAACTCGCGAATCAACATAAAATTTGCGTTGTAGCTGTTCATGGCGAAACAAATACGTCAGATTTTGCGTAGTAACATTCATAATTCGAACATTCGTTCTATTTTGCTTTCCAAATAACTTCGGAGAAAAAATGAAAAAAAATCTATTTGTGCTACTTCTTTTACTTACTTTTGTGCCTACATCTTTTGCACAAGCGAAACCAAAGCTATCAAAAGATGGCATTAAGGCAACCCAAAATATTACAGCTAAACAACTTAGCGATTATTTGCACTTCATCGCATCGGACGAAATGGAAGGACGCGATACTCCCTCACGCGGACTTGATACAGCGGCGAAATTTATGGCGACGATGCTTTCTCGTTGGGGAGTGAAGCCTGCGGGCGATAATGGAACTTACTTTCAAAGAATGTGGGTTATCAGAAAATCGACGGATTCTGCGGCTTCATCACTTGAGTTAAACGGACAAAAGCTTAAATACGGAGAAGATTTTTTCGGCACTCCGGAAAATGGAATGGCAAGTGCTCCTATCGTTTTCGGCGGCAACGGAATCTTCCATAAAGCCAAAGGAATCAATAGTTTAGATGGCTTGGATGTGAAAGGTAAAATTGTAGTTTTCTATACAATGGGTCTGCCAAAGGGTTTAACAAATCAAGATTTTCAAAATGGTGAATTTGGTAAAGATTTTGGCGATTCCACGACAAACGCAATCAATAACGGTGCGGTTGGTGTAATAAACATAGCTCCGCCAAGAACCCAAAGCAATTGGGCAAGAGCGAGCCAAGGAACTGGTGGTGGTGGCGTTCAAATTGAAAATTTAAGACCGGGTAATGCGTCACCACAAATTCCGATTGTCGTGCTTAATCAAAACGTTGCAAAATCGTTATTCGAAGGCGAAGCGGCAAATCCAATTGAAAACGCTGAGGCAAAATCCTTCGTTTTTAGTGGAAATAAAAATGCAAATATTGTTGTAAAAGCTAATACTACTAAAATTCCAACTCAAAACGTCGTTGCGATGGTTGAAGGCTCAGATCCAATACTTAAAAGCGAGTTTGTTTCGATTGGAGCTCATTATGACCACGATGGAGTAAGACCAACCGCCTCAGGTGACGACAAAATTTGGAATGGAGCTGACGATGACGGCTCAGGCACGGTCGCTCTTTTGTCAATGGCTGAAGCACTGGCGAAATCTACCAAAAAGCCGAAGCGTTCGATGATCTTTATCTGGTATGCCGGGGAAGAAAAAGGTTTGCTCGGAAGTGAATATTTTACTAAATTTCCAACTGTTCCTTTTGATAAGATTACGATTAATATCAACATCGATATGATCGGACGCAGCCGAAAAGCTGACAATAAAGATCCCCGTGACAAAGATCTTTCCGGTGAAAACGAGATTTATGTAATTGGTTCAAATATGATGAGCAGCACCCTTGGTGAAGTTACCGAAAAGGTAAATAAGGGTTTCATGAATATGACTTACAATTTCAAATATGATGATCCAAAAGATACAAATCGCTTCTTTTTTCGCAGTGACCACTATAATTTTGCGGTTCGTGGAATTCCGGCGGTATTTTTCTTCAATGGAGTTCATCAAGATTATCACCAAGCCGGCGATCATCCTGAAAAAATTGATTATGCCAGAATGGAAAAAATTTCCCGCACGGTATTTTTGACGATGTGGGAACTTGGCAATTTGAAAGAGCGTCCTAAAGTTGATAAGGAATTACCGGCGGAATTAAAGCAAAGGTAGTTTAGAAGTTAAACGTAAAAAGGGCAAAAGTTCAGAGAAATCTGCTTTTGCCCTTTTTATATTTCGACTCTATTTTTTTTCAAGGCGACTTCGTTGTCGAATTCTTTGCAGAATTCTTCGTATCGGTCGCGTAAGGTTGTTTTAGTTTCAATCTCAACATTCCGGCAAATTCCGCCGAATAATCTAATTATTTTCACAAAAATAAGGTGCCAAGTGATGAACATCACTTACAGAATTACGGTTTTAAAATAGGCTCTTTTTGGGATCTATTGTGCCGTATGACTATCTTAAAGACCGACCTGACTGCGAAAACGGATTTGCACGAACATAGTTTGGGAACAGGTTCGATTCGCAGTCAGCGACCCGAATATGTCGATTTTTTTCCGCCTTGCAATAACGCTTGTCCTGCCGGCGAAGATATTCAATCGTGGCTTTCTTTCGCACAGGCGGGCGAGTATTTTGAGGCGTGGAAAAAGCTCACGGAAGATAATCCGCTGGCGGCTGTTCACGGTCGCGTCTGCTATCACCCGTGCGAAACTTCGTGCAATCGCGGATTTGTTGATACATCGGTGAGCATTCACGCTATTGAGCGTTTTCTTGGTGATAAGGCGATTGAGGAAGGCTGGGACTTCCCGAAACCGCGAGTTAAAACTGGTAAGCGAATTCTCATAATTGGTGCAGGTCCTAGCGGACTTTCAGCGGGATATCATCTCGCAAGAATCGGACACGCTGTAGAAATTTTCGAAGCCGGACCGATGGCTGGCGGAATGATGAATTTTGGAATTCCGGCGTATCGTCTGCCGCGGAATATCCTACGAGCCGAGATAAAACGAATCGAAGATCTAGGCGTGAATATCAAACTGAATTACAAAGTTGAAGATGTAATTGCGGAAAAAGAAAATGGAAATTTCGACGCGGTTTTCATCGCCATCGGTGCACATATCGGAAAAAAAACGGGAATTCCGGCACGCGATGCGGGTAAGATCCTAGACGCAGTGACTTTTCTCCGCGATGTGGAACTCGGCAATAAACCGCAAATCGGCAGACGCGTCGTAATTTACGGCGGCGGAAATACTGCGATGGACGCGGCGAGAACCGCCAAGCGTTTGGGTGCCGAGGAAGCCTTAATTATCTACCGACGCGACCGCGAACATATGCCCGCACACGATTTTGAAGCCGATGAAGCCTTGAGCGAAGGAATTAAAATCCACTGGCTACGGACGATCAAAAACCTTGATTCTACATCAGTTACGGTTGAGCGGATGGACATCAAAGACGGCAAACCGATTCCGACCGGTGAATTTGAAACGCTCGAAGCTGATTCCGTGATTCTCGCACTTGGTCAGGAAACCGAAACGGAATTTTTGAAAGGAATCGAAGGAATCGAGTTTCAGACCGACGGAACAGTCGTTGTAAATTCAAATATGATGACCGGACACGCGGGAATTTTCGCGGGCGGCGATATGGTTCCAAGCGAACGGACCGTAACGATCGCCACTGGACACGGAAAAAAAGCCGCACGAAATATTGACGCGTGGCTGAACAATAAAACTTTTGAAAAAACTCCGAATAATCCGCTCGTTCAAATTGAAAAACTACACGTTTGGTATCGCACAAATGCTGATGCAAAAGAGCAAATCCACGTTGAGCCGACTGTTGCAGCTACGGGATTTGAAGAAATCGTTTCGGGCTACTCAGAAGCGGAAGCCAAGTATGAAGCTCAAAGATGTTTTTCGTGCGGAAATTGCTTTGAATGCGATGGCTGTTTTGGTGCTTGCCCGGAACACGCGGTTATAAAACTCGGCACCGGCAAGCGTTATAAATTCAACTATAATCTTTGCACCGGCTGCGGAGTATGCTACGAACAATGTCCTTGTCATGCGATTGAAATGGCGGTTGAACCCGAAATCTTAAAATAATGAACACCGATAAACAAAATATTGTCACGCTTGACGGCAATGAAGCTGCTGTTTATACGGCTTACCGCGTCAATGAAGTTTGTGCGATTTATCCGATTACGCCTTCTTCGACAATGGCGGAATTCGCGGATGAATGGTCGGCAAAAGGCATCAAAAATATTTGGGGAAATGTGCCGGAAGTAATCGAAATGCAAAGCGAAGGCGGTGCCGCGGGAACGGTTCACGGTGCATTGCAGACAGGATCGCTGACGACAACTTTTACCGCATCGCAAGGTTTGATGCTGATGCTGCCGAATATGTATAAAATTGCAGGCGAACTGACTTCGGCGGTTTTTCACGTGGCGGCTCGCAGTTTGGCGGCTCAGGCTTTGTCAATTTTCGGCGATCACCAAGATGTAATGGCTGCCCGAACGACCGGATTCGCGTTGCTCGCCTCAGCAAGTGTGCAGGAAGCACATGATATGGCTCTCATCGCTCAAGCGGCAACGCTCAAATCCCGCATTCCTTTCATACATTTTTTTGACGGATTCAGAACTTCGCACGAAGTCAACAAGATCAACTTTCTTTCCGATGAACAAATCCGCGGAATGATCGATGATGACCTCGTCATCGCTCACCGCAATCGCGGTTTGAATCCCGATAAACCGTTTATTCGTGGCACAGCACAGAATCCTGACGTTTATTTTCAAGGACGCGAAACTGTCAATAATTATTACGCCGCTGTTCCTTCGATCTTGAAAGCCGAGATGGATAAATTTGCCGCTCTGACTGGAAGAAATTATTCACCGGTCACATATTACGGTGCTTCTGATGCCGAAAATATCATTGTGATAATGGGTTCCGGCGTAGAAACTGCCACCGAAACTGCGGAATTTCTTGCACGAAACGGCGAAAAAACGGGAGTTGTTCAAATCACTTTGTATCGCCCTTTTCCGGCGGCTGAATTTATCGCCGCATTTCCCGCAAACACAAAAAAAATCGCGGTTTTAGACCGTACAAAAGAATCAGGTGCAACAGGCGAGCCGATGTATCAGGATGTGTTGGTTGCGTTTGTGGAAGCGTTGTCGAAAGGACAAATTGCGGAAATGCCAAAGATTATCGGCGGTCGCTATGGTCTTTCGTCAAAAGAATTTACGCCCGCGATGGTCAAAGCAGTTTTTGATAATCTAAAGTCTGAAACGCCGAAAAATCATTTTACAGTTGGAATTACCGATGATGTGAGTTTTACGAGCATTCCGGTTGATTACGGTTTCAAACTTGATGAATCGGATTGGACACAAGCGTTATTTTTCGGACTCGGAGCAGACGGAACGGTCGGTGCGAACAAAAATAGCATTAAGATTATCGGCGAAAATACGGAACTTTCCGCCCAAGGTTATTTCGTTTACGATTCAAAAAAATCGGGTGCAAAAACCGTCTCGCATCTACGCTTTGGAAAAAAACCGATAAAAGCACCGTATCTTATTACGTCTGCTGATTTTATTGCGTGTCATCAATTTAGTTTTGTCGAAAAAGAAGAAATGCTTGCATTTGCAAAAAACGGAGCGACATTTCTCTTGAATAGTCAGTATTCTGCCGATGATGTTTGGGACAAACTGCCGCTCAACATTCAGCAAACCATACTAGATAAAAACATCAAATTATATGTGATTGACGCGACCGAAGTTGCCAAACAGACGGGTATGGCGGGCAGAATCAATACGATTATGCAAACGTGTTTTTTCGCCTTGTCCGGTGTGCTGCCGCCTGATGAGGCGATTGCCCAAATCAAGAAAGCGATTGATAAAACATATTATAAAAAAGGTATTTCCGTAATTGAAAAAAACTTCAAAGCGGTTGATCAAACACTCGAAAATCTTTTTCAAGTTAATGTTCCTGAAAGTGCGACCGCAAAAGCGAGGGAATTATTTGGAATTCCTGAAATTGCTCCCGAATTTGTCCGCCGCGTGACGCAAATGATGATTGCCGGACAAGGCGACAACATTCCCGTAAGTGCAATGCCAATTGACGGAACTTATCCGAACGGCACATCGAAATGGGAAAAACGCAACGTTTCTAACCGCATCGCAGTTTGGGAATCAGACCTTTGCATTCAATGCGGAAATTGTAGTTTCGTCTGTCCGCATAGCGTTATCCGCTCAAAGTTTTATCACAAAGATCATCTTGAAAATGCACCGAAAGATTTCAAATCAGCACCGATCAATGCGAGAGGTTTTCCTGAAACGAAATACTCGCTGCAAGTTTATTTGGAAGACTGCACCGGCTGTAATTTGTGTTACGAAGTTTGTCCGGTTGACGATCGGAGCAACAGGAATCGACGTGCGATCAATGTGATCGACAAACCCGAAGACCTGGTTGCCGAACGCGAAAAGATCGGCTTCTTTGAAAGATTACCGCAAAATGACCGACCGGATGTTAATTTTTCGACCGTTCACGGCGTACAGTTTCTTGAACCGTATTTTGAATTTTCGGGAGCCTGTGCGGGTTGCGGTGAAACTCCATATATCAAAGTTCTTACGCAGCTTTTCGGTGACAGATTGCTGGTCGCAAACGCAACAGGCTGTTCGTCAATTTACGGCGGAAATCTGCCGACAACGCCTTGGACGTCGAATTCCGCGGGGCAAGGTCCGGCTTGGTCAAATTCTTTGTTTGAAGACAACGCCGAATTTGGTCTCGGAATGCGGATGACTGCCGACAAACAACTCAGCCTGGCACATCAGTTATTGGAATTGCTGAAACCGCAATTGGGCGTTGAATTTGTTGATGATCTGATGAATGCACCGCAGAATCTTGAAAGCGAAATTACCGCCCAACGTATTCGCGTGAAGCAGATTAAAGAAAAACTTCAGCACATCGAAATGCCTGAAGCAAGGCATTTGTTATCCGTTGCCGATCAACTTGTTCATCGAAGTATTTGGCTTATCGGCGGCGATGGTTGGGCATACGACATCGGTGCCGGCGGGCTTGATCACGCTTTATCTACTGGCAAAAACGTTAATGTTTTAGTGCTTGATACGGAAGTTTATTCCAATACGGGCGGACAAAGTTCGAAAGCGACTCCAACCGCGGCATCGGCGAAATTTGCGTCAGCCGGAAAACGTGTCGGTAAAAAAGATCTGGCGTTGCAAGCAATTTCTTACGGAAATGTTTATGTTGCACAAGTCGCAATGGGTGCGAATCCGCAGCAAACTCTTTTGGCGATGCGTGAAGCCGAAGCCTACGATGGACCAAGTTTGATTTTGGCATACAGCCATTGCATCGCCCACGGAATTGATATGGAAAAAGGTTTGAATCAGCAGCAATTAGCGGTTCATAGCGGTTATTTTCCGCTGATTAGATACAATCCGGCGTTGCGGAAAAATAATCGAAACCCTTTTGTTTTGGATTCGCCGAAACCGACGATTTCGCTTCGGGATTACGCATATAACGAGCTGAGATACAAAGTGCTGACGCAAAGTGATCCAAAAGAAGCCGAACGTCTGATGGTTTTGGCACAGGAAATAGTTGACCTTCGCTGGAAAACCTATGAACAGATGGCTCAATTTGGTGCGAGCGAATTTCAGCCGATTTTTTGATATTTGAGGAAGTTCATCCACAGATGAACACAGATTGACACAGATTCAATTGGATTCTATCTGCGTTTATCCGTGTTCATCTGTGGACAATTTTCTTAGTTTGAAAGAAAGAATATGTTAGACCTAACCACAAAATACATGGGTTTGAATCTGCGGTCGCCGTTGGTGGTTTCCGCAAATCCGCTGTCGCAAAAAATCGAAAATATTGCAGCGATGGAAGATGCTGGTGCCGGTGCGGTCGTTTTATTTTCGCTTTTCGAAGAGCAAATTCGAATGGAGGCGGAAAAGGTCGAAAAGGTTTATCGAACCACCACATATTCGTTTGCCGAAGCGTCAGATTTTTTCCCGAGTCTTGATGATTACCCAGTTGGAACCGGGCAATATCTTGAACTCATTAGGCAGGCGAAAGAACGCGTGGACATTCCAATCATCGCCAGCCTTAACGGAATTACGCCCGAAGGCTGGGTTGATTACGCCTGCGATATCGAACAAGCCGGAGCTGACGGACTCGAAATAAACGTCTATTTTATTCCTGCCGACATTCGTCTCACTTCAGCGGACGTTGAAAATCGCTATTTGATAATCGTTAAAATGATTCGTGACGCGGTTCGCATTCCAATTGCCGTTAAATTAAATCCTTACTTTTCGTCGGTCGGCAATATGGCTCAGCGGCTGAGCGAATCCGGTGCCGACGCTCTCGTGTTATTCAATCGTTTTTATCAACCTGATTTTGATATCAGTGAATTGAAGGTTTTGTCGAATCTGGATTTGAGTGTTCCGGCTGAAATTCGCCTGCCGCTGCTTTGGATTGCAGTGCTTTATGGACGAATTCCCGTTTCACTCGCCGCGACCACTGGAGTTCACGGTGCACGCGAACTTATCAAATACATCCTCGCGGGTGCGGATGTTGGGATGTGTGCTTCGACTCTGTTGCAGCACGGAATTCCACGAATCAAAGATATTCTCAGTGATCTGAAGCGATATATGGAAGAGATGAAATTTAAATCAATCGAATCTTTCAAAGGCTCAATGAGCCAGCTGGGAATTTCGGATCCGACCGCTTTCGAACGGAGTAACTACATCCAAATTTTGGAAAATAAGCGTTGGACCAGATAGTAAAATGGCGATTATTCCGTTTTGAGTCATCCATTACCTTTTATCTGAATTTGCCGATACGCTTCCGATTTGCTCAACCCGAATTCTTTAGCAGCTTTTTTCAAGGCAATCTTGCGGTCAAATTCTTTTTCCAATTCGGAAAAACGGGCAAGAATATCCAACGGATTTTGGACTTTGGACTTTGGATTTTGGACTTCTTCCCCGCTGATCACCAAGACTACTTCGCCTTTCACCGTCAGATTTTGTCCAACCAATTCCTGCAAACTTCCGCGAATAATTTCTTCGTGAAGTTTAGTTAATTCGCGTGCGACAGCGATTTTGCGGTTGCCCAAAACTTCAAGGCAATCAACCAAACTTTTCGCCAAACGATGCGGACTTTCGTAGAAAATTAAGGTTGCGGCAAGCGGTTTTGCTTCGGATAATTTTGATATTCGGTCGCCTTTTTTGGACGGAAGAAATCCGCCGAAATAGATCGAATCGGTCGGTAAACCACTGCAAACTAAAGCGTTTACAAACGCAACCGCACCGGGAATTGATTCAACTTTCACGCCAATTTCAATCGCCTTTTGCACGATTCTGAAAGATGGGTCGCATATCGCCGGTGTTCCCGCATCGGAAACGATAGCGATATTTTTTCCTTCCAATAAGAGTTTTGCTAATTCTTCTGAACGCCCTATTTCATTGTGTTCGTGATAGCTGATGAGTTTATTTTTGATTGAAAAATAGTTAAGTAGTTTTTTAGTATGGCGGGTATCTTCGCAGGCGATGAGGTCAACTGTTTTGAGGGTTTCGATTGCCCGAAAAGTAATATCCTGCAAATTTCCAATCGGAGTAGCAACTAAATAAAGTGTTCCATTCATTGGCTAAATCTTAAATCAATTTCCGGCAAAACAAAAAGCCCAAGTCTATTTCAAGACTTAGGCTTTTTTAATCACGCGAATTGAATTTGGCATTGGAAGGGCTGAATTTATTTAGCGTAAATTTTTTCAGCTTTTAGAAAGGAAACGGAATTCTGTTTCTCCAGTCGCCACTTCGGTTGCTGCGTCCGCGATTGTTGCGATTGTCATAGCCGTAAGCATTTGAAATTTCGTTTACTTGTCGTCTGATGTTGTTCCAGTAATTTTCAACTTGATAACTCAAACGAACCCGACGCAATTCACGATCCAGTTGATTAGCCAGATTGATTACATTTTGAGCTTGGCGAGATGTGCGATTCATATTGCGTGAATCAAAATCATCTTCCAAATCATTTGCGGCATCTTTGAATTTGTCAGCTAGCTTGTTTAAATAATCTTCACGATCCCTGCCATTTAAGCGGCTATTATCAAGTTCACGGTCAAGAAACCTTTCGAAATCCTTGCTGTCGTTCTTCAAACGCTTGATCGTATTCTTTAATTGACCGCCATAGTAACCGTTGTTTCTTCCGTAATTATCATCATCTCTGTTACGATTATTTCCGCCCCATTGTGCTGAAGCTACTGTTGGGAGGCTCACCAAGAGAGAAAAAGCAAAAATTGCAACTAAACCTTTAATATTTTTCATTTCATTATATCTCCTAATACTTAAACTCTTTTGGACAACTTACGCTCCCTTTGTGGGACGTTGCGTTGCCGCTGATAAGCTTAACTGCAAAAGGTGTGCCAAGAGCTTATTACAATGAATTGACGGTGTGTAAACTACTTTATTTACAATAGTTTAGACACTTCATAACATTTTATGTATTGCTCATTGCAAACCATTTCGGAAAACATCTGTTCCAAATGGTTAGTGAAATGTCTGAAATGGTTGAAAAGAAAAAAGCCGCCCTATGAAGAACGGCTGGAGTGTAAATAAAGGAGAAAAAGTTTTAATTACCCAAAGCTTTCGCAGCATTTAATCTGCCGCCATTTTCAACCTTTCCGGCAAGCGAATCTACTTTATCGACCGATTCAAGCAAACGCTTGCGTAATTTTTCAACGCTCATTCGCGGATCAGTTGCAAGAATGAGTGCGGCAACTCCTGACACTTGCGGAGTAGCCATCGAAGTTCCTGAAGCATCGCGGTAACCATTTTTCAACCAAGTGCTGGTAATATCTTTGCCCGGAGCGGCAATGTGTACTGTTTTCACGCCAAAGTTTGAAAATCCAGCGAGATTATCGTTACGATCCGTTGCGGCAACGCTGATGACGTTTGGCAGTTTATAATTTGACGGAAAATGCGGACGCTTGTCGTTATCAGTTGAATCATTTCCGGCAGCGGCGATGAACAAAATTCCTTCTTCACCAGCGGCACGAATCGCATCTTCAAGTGCTTTTGACTTTGAAGTAGAACCCCAGCTCGCACTGATAATTCTTACATTCACACCATTTCGCTTGCGGTCAATCGCGTAATTAATTGATTCGATCGCATTTTTTGTTGAACCAAATCCGCTTCGTCCCAAGAATTTCAGAGGCATAATTTCTACTTGCCAGTTGATTCCCGAAATGCCTTCGCTATTGTCGCCTTCGGCACCAATTACGCCGGCACAATGCGTTCCGTGACCATTTTCGTCCATCGGATCAGCTTGATTTTCATCGGCGTTAAAACCATTTATATCGTTAATCGCTCCTAACTCATCGTCTTTGTATGAAGGAACATTTTTTGGACGTGTCCACATGTTTGTTTTCAGATCGATATGGTTGTAGTCAACTCCTGTGTCCAAAACTGCGACGACAACTTTTTTTGTGCCTTTTGTTTTTTCCCAAGCCAAAAGTGCTGCAATATCAGCTTTTTGTTTACCGCCGCTTTGCCCCACGTTGTTCAAAGCCCATTGCTCGGAAAACATTGGATCATTCGGACCGCTTGCGTTAAATTCTCTCTCGAGCAAATCTTTCGGAGAAAAATTTTCAGTCGGATCAAGTTTGATTTCAACATTCGCTTCGGCATATTCAACCAAATCACTCATTTGACGATATTGTTCCGCAATCACTTCCGGATTCGCGTTGTCAAGATCATCGACTGACGTTAAACCTTTTACATTTTCGATATTATCTTCAAGTCGGTCGTTATTTTTCGCTGTAATTTTACTAATTTCTGCCAAAGTGACGTTTGGTTTGAATTTGACCAAAACCTCAGCCTCACTTTGACTAACCGAACGCGGAACAGCCACAGGTTTTGGTGCAACTCTGCTGGAAGTTTCCTGATTTGCCGTTTTGATTGAATCTCTCCAACGGCTAACTTTTCCGATAACCGCTGCCATTCCAACTAAAACAATCGCTAAAACGATGTGAACCCAGATATTATTTCGATTCATTTTTACTCCAAAAAGTTTTGAGTCCCGCCTTCAGGCGGCTTTTTAGCCTGCCAAAGCGGAACTCAGAACTTATTTCTAAGATTCGATAATGTAATTTTTGCCCTTAAAATTATGCAAACGGATCTGATATTTATCAGCCCGGTATTCAAAATTCTTTCCATCGGCTTTCAGATCAATCTGCCAACCGCTGGAAATCATCTGCATCGCCATTTCACCTTTCAAAGGCACACCAAGAACAGCGTTAGGAAATTCCTTATCACTCGTCGAAACAAGCTGAATCTCACTTTCCGCTACCTTTAAACGATGTGCTAAATCTTGTTTTGCTCTTTTTACTGCACTATCTTGGCTAAAACTCACTTTTTGCACTTCCCCCAATTAATTAGAAGCATCGTAAATTTTGCTCCTATTTTTATCAATAGTCAACGAAAAACTATACGACTTTACGCTAATAAAAGTTTTATTTTACTTTTTTTGTAATCTTTCTCGAAATAAGTAATTGATTTCAATCAAGGCAGGAATGATAAAGAAAGCACAGGCAATGCCCAAGATCAAACCGGTAATTGTGCGTGAGAGATGTGTGTTTTTCCAGATTCCGAAAAAGGTCAGAGAAAAATCGACGCCCATCGGAATCATCGCGGCGAAAAGCCAGATTCGCGGAAAGGAATCGGTGCTGTTTAGTGGGCGAAAGAATGGATAAGCGAAAAAGCCGAGTAAAAATCCCGCGTAAAAGCCAAAACACCGTGTGCAGACTGCGAATTGTTCTTCGTGATAATGAAACGAACGCGAGGAAATTTGATGGCAAATATAACTGAAAAATCGATAGATTGGTTGTGAGATTGATTTAATGCCGTTGGCATCTAGAATCGGTGCGGAAACGATCGCCAAAAGCCACAAAAAAATAATCGCTGTCGCTACTCCCCAAACCCATTTGGCTTGACGTTTTTGGGCAGAAATCATATCCAGCGGAACATAATTTTCAATTGTTTGCGGCATTTTAATGGGCTGGCAGTAGCAGCGGCAGCGGCAGTAACTGTCCGGTGCTACTGCTATTGCAAACTGTTTAGAATCTGATTACTGAGTCCGGTCCGCCTTCTACGTGTACCGTGTCAACAAATCTTATATTTTTCGAATCCGTTGTCATTACGAGCGAATGTGTACGTTTTCCGGCTCCAAAGAAACGAACTCCGCGAAGTAATGCTCCATCGGTTACGCCCGTTGCCGAAAAAACGATTCGCTTGCCTGGTGCTAAATCGTTGGTATCATAGATTTTATTCGGATCGTTGATACCCATTTCCCGCATTCGTGCCATTACCTTTTCTTTATCGGGAACTTTCGAAGCGTCAACGCCAAGTTTTTCCGAATCAAAAACGAGTCGAGCAAGAATTTCACCGTTCAAACATTTAAGAGCAGCCGCTGTGATCACGCCTTCAGGTGCTCCGCCGATTCCCATCAGAGCATGAATATTCGTTCCGGCAACTGCCGCTGAAATTCCTGCGGAAAGGTCGCCATCTGAAATCAAACGAATTCTCGCACCGGCCGCACGAACGTCTTGGACGAGCTGCCGATGACGCGGACGGTCAAGACACATAACGGTTAGATCATCAATATCCCGTCCCAATCTTCGTGCAATATTTTTCAAATTATCCTTCACCGGAGCATCAAGATCGACAGCCCCGCGACAGCTTGGACCAACAACGATCTTGTCCATATAAATGTCAGGAGCATTGAGCAAACCGCCGCGTTCTGAAGCCGCCAAAACAGCAATTGCATTATTTGCACCGAGGGCACAGAGATTTGTACCTTCCAGCGGATCAACTGCAATATCGATTTCGGGGAAAGTTTCTCTTACTTCAGGAGGAAAATCACCGCCGCCGAGTTCTTCGCCGATATATAACATCGGGGCTTCATCGCGTTCGCCTTCGCCGATCACGATTCGCCCACGCATCGGCACGGAATCCATCACTTCCCGCATTGCTTCTACGGCTACGTGGTCGCTGTGTTTGCGATCACCCTGTCCCATTGTACGGGCAGATTCAATGGCTGCCGCTTCGGTTACTCTTAAAAATTCTAAAGCTAATTCGCGTTCCGCCTTCATAAACTTTTCCTTACTTAGTCATAAATTATTGTAATGAAGGCATTCTAACACTTGTCTATCCTTGTTTGACAAGTTATCCTTTTCATTATTTTATTTCATAACGGATTTTAAAGGAGACAAGAATAATAAAATGGCGTATATCGTAACTGAGCCGTGCATAGAATGTAAATATACGGATTGTGCGGCAGTTTGTCCTGTGGAAGCATTTCACGAATTGCCCGATAGACTTTATATCAACCCTGATTCTTGCATCGATTGTGATGCCTGCTTGCCGGAATGCCCGGTTGAAGCGATTTTTTCGGATATGTCTATTCCAGAAGAATATATGGAGTGGCTTGAGATAAATAAGGAGGCTGAAAACTATCCGATTATAAGCACGAAACAGCCCGCACTTTACGGGGCAGGATGTAAAGGTCAGCCCGAGTAATAGTCGGCAGTTAGGTGAATTTGAGGTCAGGAGCAATTACTGTTGCCTGACCTCTTCCTTTTTTCGTCACTAGCATCTATTTCCAACGAATTCCTATTCGCAAATTGATAGGTGAACTAACGCTTCTAATCGGAGTTTTGGCAATCGAATATTGCGAGTTAAAAATATTTTCGATGCCAATAAACATTTGCAGATTTTCCTTCAAATTCTTTGCTGCAAAAGCATCAAGTTGAAAATACGGTTCAAGTTCAAAATTATTCAAATCATCGTCAAATTGCTTGCTCGCACCGCGTCCTTGAACGGCAAAACTCCAATCTTTTTTGGCGTATCGCGTTTGAAAAGTTATCTGATGACGCGAAACTTGCGGAACTCGCAAATTTTCCAAAGTTTGGTTTGCCGGAAATCTGACAATCCTTGAATCAGCGAATAAATCAGCCGGCTGAAAAGTTCAAATCTTGCCAACGAGTTTCGCTTTCAAGTTCAAATCCACGCGAACGATTCTCTCCGACATTTTGTCGCTGGCGAGTTATTAAATTTGCTGTTTGGCTGAGTGTAACATTTGAAATTGGCTGGTAAATTTGTGCCCAAAAGAAATTTCCACGCAGATAAGTATTGTTTTGACTATAACTTACGCCTGTTTCAAAGTTTGTTGCTTTTTCGGCTACGAGTTTGTCATTGGCGAGCGTTAAAACATTCCCGACCCGAAATGCCCGATACAATTCATTCAAACTTGGCGAGCGAAAACTTCTGGAAATTGAGGCGAAAAGACCGACTTTTGACGAAACTTGATAAAGCATGGAAATTTGCGGACTCAAGGCTTTTTGGTCTCGATTTGGAAATATTACAGCGACAGTTTGATTTGTTGAAAGCGTGTTTGTTGCACTTAAGGCTCGTGAATTTTGCCACGAATCGAAGCGTAAGTTACCAACCAACACAAATTTTCCGATCTTGGCAAAGTCTTGAAAATACAGGCTATAAGTTTTTTCACGCCCACCCGAACCAACCATGGAAGTTGCCTGATTATTGGCAAAAGCAATTTCATTACTCGTTCCGCGAACCTCTTTGGCTTCAACTCCTATCAAGATTGTTTGATTTCCGACTGAAGTTGAAAATTGCCCAGAAAATCCAAAATTTTGCGACGGAACACGCTGAAGCCGATTCGAACTTTCGCTATTTCGATTTGTCGCCACCGTCGAAAATATTTGGTCATAAACTTGATTTCCACCGTAAACAAGCCAATTCAATTTGCGATCGGCACTTTGCGATTTGCTATCTAAAAAGTTGAATTCCCCGCCCACAATTAATTGCCGTAAATGAGTTCGATTCGTCTGCAAACCCGTTCCGTTTGAGCGGACTTCGCCGAAATAACTTGGTTTGACGAAAATTTTTCCGTAATTCTTTAACTTTCGCTCAATTCTTCCACTAAAGTTTGAATTTTTAGAACCCGAAAATTGGTCAATTATTCCGCGTTGCGATTGGTTTATCGGAATGTAACCTTTGGTTTGAAAATTGGCGGCGACAAAATCGAATGTCCAATCTTTTTGTTTGAACCCGAAAAACGTTGAGCTGGAAAGAGTTTTTTGTGTGCCAGCGAAAACTTCTGCTGAAAACTCAAGTTTGTATTTTGTTCGGCGTGGAATCAGATTAATTGTGCCGCTAAGAGCGTTGTTGCCATAAAGACTTGACGCTCCGCCGCGAATAACTTCAACCTTTTCTAAGGCAAGATTTGGCACCCGATTCCACAAAATCCATCCGCCAAAAGCATCGTTGAGCGGAACATTTTCGAGTAAAACCAGTGAACGACTCGCCCCGCTTGAACCGATTCCGCGAAACGACGCTCCTTGTGTAGTCGGATTGGCATTGCGACTGTTTGAACGTCTAAATAGACTAAAACCAACAGTTTGCCGCAAAATATCATCAATTACAGGCGAAGCATAGGTCGTAATTTCCGACTTTCCGATAACAACAATGCTGGCAGGATTTTCATCCAGACGTTTTCCCGCTTTGTTGGATTCAACAACGACTTCTTCACGAATTTCAGGCGTTGGAGTTGGATTTTGCGAAAATATTCTGATTGCAAAAGCCGTAAGAACGAAAACAAATGTGACCGATTTAAGCTGTAAAAAGGAATAAAACACGATTTAAAGATCTATTAAAGAAGGCTTATTTGAAATGCTACAATCAAAATGAACACGTCATTAAAAAAAATTCTGATACTTTTCGGTACTCGCCCCGAAGCAATCAAAGTTGCACCTGTTATTTCTGAATTAAAGAAGCGACAAGGCATTGAAACCTGCGTTGTTTCATCCAGCCAACATACCGATTTGCTAAAGCCATTTCTGAAAATTTTCGATATCAACCTTGATTACGACCTCAAAGTAATGTCGAAAGACCAGACACCAAATACCGTTGCAGGAAAAGTTTTGAGCAAACTCGATAAGATTCTCGAAACAGAAAAACCTGATCTGATATTAGTTCAGGGCGATACGACGACCGCTTTTTCGGGTGCATTTGCTGCGTTTAATAGAAAAATTAAGGTTGGTCATATCGAAGCTGGTTTGCGTTCGGGAAATATTTACAGCCCATTTCCGGAAGAGATGAATAGGCGATTAATTACGCAGGTTGCGAATTTTCACTTTGCAGCAACTGAAAAAAACCGTCGAAATTTACTAAAAGACGGCGTTCAGATGAATAAAATTTTTGTTACGGGAAATCCTGTTGTCGATTCGCTGAACTTTATTTTGAAAAATTGCACCCCAAGTAAAAAAATCATAGAAATCATTGAGCAGACGAAAGGTTTAAAGCGAATTTTGCTAACAACGCATCGGCGTGAAAGTTTTGGCGAAAAAATGAGCGGGAATTTACTGGCAATTCGTAATTTCATAAGTCAGAAGGAAAATACTTGCTTGATTTTTCCGGTGCATCCAAATCCAAACGTGCAAGCTATTACAAGGGAGATTTTAGAAAAACAAGACCGTGTATTTTTGATTGAACCGACTGATTACATTGATTTTATTACTTTGATGAAAAAGGCTTGGTTGATTATTTCAGATTCCGGCGGCGTGCAGGAAGAAGCACCAACTTTAGGAAAACCGCTTTTGATTCTGAGGGAAAACACCGAGCGACCTGAAGCGATTGAATCCAAAGTCGCAAAATTAGTGGGCGGAAGTGCGAAAAAATTGCAAATGATGCTGGAAGAAAATTATACTGTCGAAACTTGGATAAAGTCAGTCAGACAAACGCCCAATCCATTTGGCGATGGCAAAGCCGGAAAACGAATAGTTGAAAGTATAATTAATGGAAAATAACCCCCCCAAAAGACATTTATTGACCGTTTTGGTCGAAGATTATTTCCATGTTGGAGCATTTGAAAATCTTATCCAGCAGCGAAATTGGTCTCACTTCGAACCGCGTTACGAACGCAACACTCTGAAAACATTAGACTTACTCGATGACTTAAACACAAAAGCGACCTTCTTCGTGTTGGGTTGGATAGCCGAACAGAATCCAAAATTACTTAGAGAAATCGTTTCTCGTGGACACGAAGTTGCCAGTCGCGGTTTTTACCACCGAAGCTTAAAAAATCTTACCAATGAGGAATTCCGCGAAGATTTACGTAAAACTAATCAGGCTATCGAAGATGCGTGTGGTCAGAAAATTGTCGGTTACAGAAGTGCCGAGAAGATTAATTTCGAACAAAATTCGTGGATCTTTGATGTCTTAGCCGAAGAAGGTTTTGTCTATGACGCATCATTCTTACCCACTCGTAAAGACACAAAAAATAGGCGTTTTGCACATCAAATCCACACAAATGGTAAAGCAATTTGGGAATTTCCTTATTCAACCCGAAACCTAGGCTTAGGACTTTTACCAATCTCAGGCGGCAATTATTTCCGGCAGATTCCCTACACTTTGATGAGAAAATTGGTGGAAGATTGGACGAATAAATACGAAGAACCATTTTTGATGTATTTTCACGTCTGGGAACTTGACGCCGAGCAGCCACGTATTAATGCCGCTTCCCGATACAATCAAGTTCGCCATTATCGCAAACTCGATAAGATGGAATGGATCATCAAAGAAAATCTGCAAAAGTATGATTTTACAACCGTTAGCGAATTCTTAGGACTCGAAAGTCAGGTTCAAAGTCCAAAGTCCAAAGTCCAAAGTCCGAATTACGCGATCGCAAATCGGAAATCGCAAATCGCAAATCAAGGCGTGAGCGTAGTAATTCCTTGTTACAATGAAGAAACTGCTTTGCCGTATCTTGCCAATACCCTACGGAGTGTTGAAGCCGAATTGAATAAAACAGGTTATCAGGCGAATTTCATTTTTGTCGATGATTCCAGTAAAGACAACACATTCAATATCTTACACGAACTTTTCGGCAAAAAAGAAAATGTAAAAATCGTCAAACACGATAAGAATCAAGGCGTTGCGGCAGGAATTATGACAGGTTTGCGTGAAGCGAAAACTGAAATTGTCTGCTCGATGGATTGCGATTGCACATATGATCCGCACGAATTATCGAAAATGATTCCGCTCTTAACTGATGACGTTGACATGGTTACAGCTTCGCCATATCACAAAAACGGCGGAGTTCGGAATGTTCCAAATTGGCGTTTATTTTTGTCGAAAGGAGCCTCATTTCTTTACGCACGAACTCTGCACACAAAACTTTCAACATTTACAAGTTGTTTCCGCGTTTATCGAAAAAGCTCGGTTGTAGATTTGCCGATTGAGGAAAAAGGTTTTCTCGGTGTAGCGGAAATGTTGGGAAGATTAGACTTATTAGGCGGAAAGATTGTCGAATTTCCTGCAGTTTTGGAAGTTCGTTTGTTTGGTTTCTCCAAAATGAAAACAGCACGAACAATTTTCGGACATCTCAAACTCCTGGCTAAATTATCCAAACAAAGATTTTTCGGGAAAACAGAAAAGATTAAACCTCTTTTAACGGAAGAAAAGATTGATATTTCAAAATAAGAAATTAGCCGCGGATTAACGCAGATGACGCGGATAAGAAAAGTCAATAATTTAATCCGCGTTATCCGCGAAATCTGCGGCAGAATATACAAAAATTATGAGTCCAACAGCAGAAAAAGCAATTATGAAATTACCATCCGATCAGGATATTTCGGGCAGAACTTTCGGTGCGGAAGAAATCGCCGCAGTTACGGAAGTGTTGCAATCAGGCGTGTTAATCACGACAAAAGGTAAATTTGGCAGGCAACTAGAAACAGAATTTGCCAAGCGTTTGGGCGTGAAATATGCGTATGCGTGTAATTCAGGTTCAGCGGCGGTTCACGTTGCGATTGCGGCAATAAACCCGAATCCGGGCGACGAAATCATCACAACCTCAATAACCGATATGGGAGCTTTAACGCCGATTGTTTATCAAGGTGCGATTCCGGTTTTTGCGGACGTTTGTCCGCAAACTTTGAACGTTACGGCACAGACTATCGAAAAAGTTTTGTCGCCAAAAACAAAGGCGATTATTGTGACGCATCTTTTTGGAAATCCGTGCGATATGAAGCCGATTATGGAACTTGCCGATGCTCGCGGGATTCCGGTGATTGAAGATACGGCACAATCTCCGCTTGCCACAGTTGACGGAAAATTCGTCGGCACGATTGGGAAGATCGGTGCGTTTTCTTTCCAGCAAGGCAAGCACATGACCACGGGCGAAGGCGGAATGGTTGTCACAAACGACGATGAATTAGCTCGCAAATTGTATCTTTGCATCAACAAAGCCTGGGGTTACGGCGACCCGAATCCCGATCATTATTTCATCGCTTTGAATTATCGAATGACCGAATTGCAAGCGGCTTTGGCGTGCGAACAGTTGAAAAAACTTGATGCGTGCGTGGCTCAACGGCAAAAAATGGCAAAGATATTGGACGAAAAACTCGCTGATATTGACGGTATTGAAGTTTACAAACCTGCGGCAAATGCAACGCACGTTTATTGGAAATATTGTTTGCGGGTTGATGACACGAAAATCGCTGATGGTTCGGTCGGACTTGCAAAAGCGTTGAAAGTTTACGATGTTGCTTCGGCACCGCGATATGTCGTCAAACCTGCCTATAAATGTATGGTTTTCCGCGACCAAAACACGCTCGGCGATTCGCATTTTCCGTTCAATTTGGCACGTCCTGAAGCGGTTGATTACAACGATGATAATTTTCAAGGCACGATCAAAGGCTTGCACGACGTTTTAGTTTTGCCGATTAACGAAAAATATACCGAAGAACACGCGGTGTTTTTGGCTGATTCGATTCGTGAAGCAGTTGAATCTGTAAAAATCGCGGACGCAGTTGCGAGTAACAAAACTTGTGTAGTTTGCGGCAAGGAAAGTTGTCAATAAAATTTATTTCACCACATAGAAACATAGAACACATAGAAAAATCTTTTTGAAAACGTGTGAACTATGTTCCTATGTGGTTCAAAATTGTATTATGAAAAAACTTAAATTTGGACTCATCGGGGCAGGCGGAATTGCTCAGGCATACGCACAAGCATTTACACAAAGTGAATGTTGTCAATTAGTTGCAGTCGCAGACGTGCGTGAAGAATCGGCGAAAGCTTTGGCAGAAATTGTCGGCGGAAAGGCTTACACCGACTACAAAACTTTAGCTGAAAACGAAACGCTCGACGCGGTTATCGTTTCAACTCCACCGAAATCGCATCCTGAAATTGCGTGCTATTTTATGGAACGCAAAGTTCCGGTTCTGTGCGAAAAACCTTTGTGTTTGACGGTTGCCGAAGCTGAAACGATGATTGCGACAGCCGAGAAAAACGGCGTTCAATTCACGATGGCTTCAAAATTCCGTTATTGCGACGATGTGATCACCGCAAAAGGAATTGTCGCATCGGGAATTTTGGGCGACGTTGTTCAGTTTGAAAATGCGTTCACGGCGAAAGTTGATATGTCGAAGCGTTGGAATTCTGACGCGGAAGTTTCCGGCGGCGGCGTTTTGATTGATAACGGCACACATTCGGTTGATATTATCCGATTTTTCCTCGGCGGCATTGATTCAATTTTGGCGGTCGAAGCAGGTTCAACGCAAGATTTATCAGTCGATGAAAACGTCAAATTATTGGCTAAAACAAAAAGCGGAATCACAGCGAGCGTTGATTTAACTTGGGGAATCAACAAAGAATTGCCAAACTTTATCAGCGTTTACGGCACCGGCGGAACGCTCCACATCGGTTGGCGAGAATCGAAATACAAACTAAATTCGTCGCCCGATTGGACAGTTTTCGGCTCAGGCTACGACAAAGTTGCCTCATTCAAAGGCAAGATCGAGAATTTTTCAAAGGCATTAAAAGGCGAAGAAGAATTGCTCATCAAACCTGCGGACGCACTCTCCTCGGTGCAAGTAATCGAAGCCGCATACAAATCGCTTAATCAAAATCTGTGGCAAACGGTTGTCGAAAAGAGTGATGTCGTAGGAAAATAAACAGTATCGTGTTTCGCAAAATCATCTGCTTTGGAATAATAGCCGTTTACTTAGGAACGGCTCTCGTCGCATTCTTTTTGAAGATTGATTTTCTGTTGTTTTTTCTTTCAATTCCTTGGAGTATGCTTTTGACTATGTTCGGCTTCCTAATTATTCATATGTCGTCTGATGGGATATTTATTATGAATTTGGGAATGCTTTTTTGGAACCGTAATTAACAGCTTACTTTTTCTAAGAATTTACAAACCATTCAAATTACCAGATGCCTAGAATCCATCCAACAGCAATTATCGAAGAAAACGTCTCAATCGGCGAAGGCACGAGTGTTTGGGACAGCGTTCATATTCGCCACGGTGCGAGCATCGGCGAAGAATGTATCGTCGGCGAAAAGAGTTATATCGCTTACGATGTGAAAATCGGCAACCGCGTCAAAATCAACGCGATGGTTTACATTTGTGCCGAAGTGACGATTGAAGATGGCGTGATGATTTCCGCCGCCACAACTTTTACCAACGACCGTTTTCCGCGGGCAACTTTTCCCGACCTGAAAACTTTGCGTCCGTCTGAACCCGATGAACACACGCTCAAAACTCTTGTCCGCGAAGGTGCGACCATCGGTGCAGGCTGCACAATCGGTAACGATCTAACCATCGGACGCTGGGCAATGGTCGGAATGGGTTCGTTGGTCACGAAATAGTTCCCGATTTTCATCTTGTGATCGGTTCGCCTGCCCGTTCGATTGGTGCGGTTTGTAAGTGTGGACAGGTTTTTTATAAGTTTGATGAGAGCGTTGAAAGAAAAGAAATTGCTTGTAGTTGTGGTTTGGAGTATGTGATTGAAAATCGTAATGTGAAAGAATTATTGTAAAATATAATTAGACGAAATTATGTAATTATGTTTGGACTTTCAAAAGAAATCGCAATTCCAATTCCACTAAAAGTTTGGCAAGATCCGCAAGGAAATCCTTTGCTCATTTATTCTGAACATAACTGCGAAGTTTATTTTGGTTGCTGGGATAAAACCGGAGAACCTGCTGAATTTATTTGTAGAATTTCTTTTGATTCTGCGTGGGCAAGTAAAAGTTGCGGTTTAGAGTTTTTGCGCTATCAAATTAACGAACACACACGCTCTTCGATTCTTGAAATAGAAAATTCAAAATGGCTAAAGGAATTAACCGAATACAGGTTGAAATGCTATCCCGAATGGAAAACTTGGGATAAAACTACATACCATCATTTTGTGATTCAAGGTCATGATGAATTTGTTGAAATTTTAGCAAAAAGCTACAAAGAGGAATCTATTTCAATCGAAGATGCTAAAAATCTTTTGCCTTCAGTTTACCTCGAATATCTCATTCAATAAAAAATTTTAAGATGTCCCAAAAAATCGCCATCATCGGCTCCGGTTTCCTCGGCTTAATTCTAGCTTTACGCCTGTCTGAACATGGAAATCAGGTCACAATATTTGAATCTGCCAACGAAATCGGCGGACTGGCGAGCGTTTGGCAAATTGGCGATGTTGTTTGGGATAAGCACTATCACGTTACGCTTTTATCTGATTCATTTACGCGGAAGATTGTTGGCGAATTAGGCTTGGAAAATGAGTTTGAATGGGTTGAAACGAAAACCGGATTTTATACCGACAGTAAACTCATTTCGATGTCGAATTCATTCGAATTTTTGAAATTTCCGCCGTTAGATCTAATCAGTAAATTTCGTTTCGGCGGTACAATTTTTTACGCTTCGCGGGTGAGAGACTGGAAATCGCTCGAGAAGATCAGTGTTGAAGATTGGTTGACGAAACTTTCGGGCAAAAAAACATTCGAGAAAATGTGGAATCCATTGCTAAAAGCCAAACTCGGCGAACGCCTATCGTGAAACAAACTCCGCCGCATTTATTTGGGCGACAATTCAACGAATGTATGCCGCGAGAAATTCGGGTTTGAAGAAGGAAATGTTTGGCTACGTCCGCGGCGGTTATTCGACTGTTTTGAAACGATTTGCGGAGGTTTTGCATGAAAAAGGTGTTGAGATTCGTTTGAATTCAAGAGTTTCGAAGATCTCACCACAGAGGCACAGAGACACGGAGAAGGGAAAATCACTTTGGAGTACAATCAAAAACTCGAAAACTCAAAAACTCGAAACCAAGAATTTGACAAAGTAATTTTAACTTGCCCATCCAATATCGCCGCTCAAATCTGTCCGCAATTAACTGAACAAGAACGACTTAAACTTTCAAATATCAAATATCAAGGCATTGTTTGTGCTTCAGTTTTGATGAAAAAATCGCTGTCCAATTTTTACGTTACAAACATCACCGACGAAACTCCTTTTACCGGAATTATTGAAATGTCAGCGTTGGTTGATAAGAAAGAATTTGGCGGAAACGCACTCGTTTATTTGCCGAAATACGTTGCATCGGATGATGAATTATTCGAAAAATCGGACGCGGAAATTGAAAATTCGTTTCTTTCAACTTTGGAAAAAATGTATCCGCATTTTAAACGTGAAGACGTTTTATCATTTAAAGTTTCACGCGTTCGCCAAGTTTTCCCGATTCCCACTTTGAATTACTCAGAAAATCTGCCAAGTGTAACTACCTCAATCGATGGGGTTTACATTGTTAATTCCGCTCAAATCACCAACGGAACTCTTAACGTAAACGAGACGATTCAACTCGCCGAAAAATTTCTCCAAATGTAACGCGGGCATCCTGCCTGCGATTCGAAATTACGAATTCAAGAGCAGGCAAGATGCCTGCGTTACGTTTTCTTTCAACGAAAATTGGTTTAGAATTATCGCCAATGTCGCATATTCTCGCCTTAGATATCGGAACGTCAAGCGTTCGTGCTTCGATTTATGATTTTCGAGCAGATGTTTTGCCGGAAACCGTTGTCAAAATGGAGCGGACGGTTAATTTTACGGAAGATGGCGGAGCGGAACTTACTGCGGATGAAGCATTTACACAAGTTTGCGACGCGATTGACGAAGTTCTCAGACGGTTTCATGAAAACATCGAATTCGTCGCCATTTCGTGTTTTTGGCATAGCCTGATCGGAATTGACGCAGATGGAAATGCGACCACGCCCGTTTACACTTGGGCGGAAACTCGCCCTGCCAAATACGTCCAAACTTTGCGTGATAATTTGGATGAAATCGCGATTCACAATCGAACGGGTGCGAGGTTTCATTCGAGCTTTTGGACGGCGAAATTGCTTTGGCTGAAAAGTGAACGCAGCGATATTTTTCACAAAACTTCGACATGGATTTCGTTTAGTGATTATTTGGTTTTTCGCTTGAGAGGCAGGCAAGATGCCTGCGTTACCGGCGTTTCGATGGCGAGCGGAACGGGGATTTTTGACATTCGGAAAAGCATCTGGGATGAGGAATTATTAAGCTTTTTGGAAATCAGACGCGAGAATTTATCAGAAATTGAGGAAGATAATTTCACCTTCCAGACCGATCGATGGGAACGCTTGAAAGATGCAAAATGGTATTTGGCAATTGGTGATGGTGCAGCGAATAACATCGGTGCAGGCTGCCTCGAAAAACACGAAGCCGCTTTGATGATTGGCACTTCAGGTGCGATGCGAGTTGCTTTTGCAGGTGAAATTCCTGGTAAAATTCCGAGCGGTTTGTGGTGTTATCGTATTGATAGCAAACGAATTATAGTTGGCGGAGCGTTGTCCGATGGCGGCGGTTTATATCGTTGGTTGAAAGATACGCTGAAAATTGCCGAAGTGGACGATGAAATTGAAGCTGAAATTTCAAAACGCGAACCTGATTCACACGGCTTAACGTTTTTACCATTCCTCGCGGGCGAACGGAGCACGGGCTATAACGAAAACGCCAAAGGTGCGATTTTGGGTTTGACGCAGCACACAAACGCGGTTGAAATCACTCAAGCCGCGATGGAATCAGTCGCTTTTCGGTTTGCAAAAATCGTTGAAAATTTAGAGGATTTTACCCATATTGAAACGATTATTGCATCCGGCGGAGCATTGCGTGAATCGCCCGTTTGGACGCAAATTATCGCTGACGTTATCGGAAAAAACTTGAATTTGCCTGATACTCGCGAGGCTTCGAGTCGCGGCGTAGTTTTGTTAGCTCTAGAAAATATCGGCAAAATTGACGACATCGCCAAATTGCCAACTCCGGAAGGCACAAAGTTTAATTTTGACCAAAGGCGACACGAAATTTATCAAGAAGCGAGGAAAAGACATGAGAAGTTTTATAATTTGCTCATTAAATAAAATATGTATTGTTTATACATACAAATATCTGTATATTTGAAATGGAATTTACTTGGGACGAAACAAAACGCGAAAAAGTAATTGCCGAACATAAGGTTGATTTTGCCAAGATTGAAGATGTGTTTCATGATTTTCTCTCGATAAATTATCAAGATTCAGAGCATTCTGACGAAAACGAAGTTCGTTACGGTATTATCGGGAAAACCGCAGAATATGGGTTGATTTTGGCAATTTATACAATTCGCAACGAAGAAATTATCAGATTTATCACGGCTCGAAAGGCTGAAAAATGGATGGTAAACGATTATG
>CAVXPU010000005.1:0-1517500 GCA_963763855.1 Pyrinomonadaceae bacterium
TACCAATTGATAATCTTAACCTTTTGCCGAAAAAACAACAAATTTATGCAATAATTAAACCTGATTCTATGCCTAAAATTGAACTCGAAACCATTATAAATGCACCGATCGAAAGAGTTTTTGACCTTGCCCGCTCGATCGATTTACACGCTGAAACTCTTTCTCACACCAATGAAAAAGCAATTGCGGGCGTAACGAAAGGATTGATAAATCAGGGAGAAACCGTAACTTGGGAAGCGACCCATTTTGGTATTAGGCAGAAATTGACTTCAAAAATTACGGTTTGCGAAAAGCCGTTTAGATTCAGCGATACGATGGTTTCAGGTGCTTTCGCACGATTTGATCACGATCATTTTTTTGAAGAAATTGATGGAAAAACCTTGATGAAAGACATTTTTGATTATGATTCACCTCTTGGCTTCTTAGGCAACATTGCGGATTTTCTTTTTTTGGAAAAATATATGAAAGACTTGCTTATTGTGAGAAATGATCTGATAAGGAAAACGGCTGAAAGTGATGCATGGAGTAAATATATCATTTAATCTTTTTCGCTAGTTTATCGCGATATTTCTTCACGTAACCTTCATCTTCCAAACGACTTACATATACTCCCACGGTATAAAGTTTATTACCACGCACGAAGCCTTCGCCCAAAATTTTCGGGACTGCGTAATCCGATTTACTGTGTTCATTTTCAGGAAGTTTTTGCAATTGTTTCAGCCGAAGCGACGCATTTTTACCGCTCGAAAAAACTTCTTCTTCGAAAAGGAACTTGTAAAAACTGCTGCCAACCGTGCATCTTGCCAAAAAGCTCACTCTGCTGATTACACCAAATTCATTTTTGAGCCATTGCAAATGTTCATCTTTACTTTGAACGGTTGGAATTGATTCGATTGAATTGACTTGTTTGCAACCTATTGAAGCAATTGCCGTTTTAAGATTTTGTGAATATACGGCTGGCGACAAAATGAGTAAAGCAAATATTATCAAAGAAGTTTTTTTCATAAATACCTTCTATTTTCTAAGTGTTTTCTGCTCGATCTTATCAAAAACTAAACTCACTTCATGAATCATTTCCGGCACGAAAATCCTTTCGCCAGTGGTTTTTGTGATTCGATATTCGTTTTTGATTCCGCCAAAATTTTTACTTATCCGATTTGCTGACATTTTCTCTATATCACTAAACAAACAAGTTTGCTTTCCTAAAGTAAATCCATTTTCGTGTAATCGCAAGATCTTTTTTCGCTGCGACATCCAACCAAAAAGTGTAAGCAATTGAATAATCAAAAAAGCCGTTGCCAGCAGAAAATAACCAATATTTTGCCTTAGCGAGAAAATAATTAGCATCGCCATAAAAAACATAAACGACAAAATTATCAAAATAAAAGCCTTTTGCAGATGTGCTGGAGAAATCGGATGAACGCTCTCTATTTTACCCAGATTTTGTGGTTGTTGATTCATTTTTTTAGGCGTCATTATTGTTCATACTGTTTTACGTCTTGTAAGTTACCATTCCAATGGCGTTTGTAAATCTTCTAAATTCCTTTTCGATTCAATATCATTTGCCAATAGTTTATTTTGAGCGGGAACAGAAAAACCTAACAAACAAAATGCCATAAAAACCGATAAAAATTTCATATTCTCTCCAAGCTTATTTTTTCTATCGAAAACTTTTATGAGTATAAGATTTATTTGATTTTAGTTAAACTTCAATAACATTTAGGAAACTCGAACGTGAGTAAAGTGTGAGAACGCCCTTACTTACGTGCAGGCTTCAGCATTTCAGTGAGCAAATTTGGAATTCCCATGATTATGCTGCAAAATAGGGCAATGAAAGCAATTTTGCTCGACATTGAAGGCACGACAACCCCGATTGATTTTGTCCATAAAACGCTTTTTCCTTTTGCGAAGAAAAACATTGGTGCGTATATTCGCGAAAATCTGAGCGGAATCGCGGAAGACATTACTCAGCTCAAACTTGAGTATAAACTTGATTTTCAAAACCAGATTTATGGCAAAAAATTTGTGGAAGATTCAGCAGAATCAGTTGCAGATTATCTTGAATTTTTAATTGATGTTGACCGTAAGTCCACTCCTTTGAAGTCTTTACAGGGGAAAATATGGCAGCAAGGTTATGAATCGGGCGAACTGAAAAGCGTTATGTTTGAAGACGTTCCGCGTGCGTTTGAGCGTTGGTATTCACAAGGAAAAACGATTGCGATCTATTCTTCGGGAAGCGTTTTGGCTCAAAAATTGATTTTCAAATATTCAAATTTTGGCGATTTGAGTAAATTTATTTCCGCTTATTTCGATACAAATGTTGGCGGCAAACGCGAGACTGAAAGCTATCAAAAAATCGCCGAGAAACTGCAAAATCGTAAACGCGAAATTTTGTTTATTTCCGATATTTTGGAAGAATTGGATTCGGCACATTTAGCTGGGTTTGAAGCGATTCTTGCAGACCGCGAAGGAAATCCTCCGCTCGAAAAGCCTCATCAATATTCTGTCGTACAAAATTTCGATGGAATTTAGGAATAATTTCACCGCTTTGAATCATTTAAATCTTTGTGTTGAAATAACTATATGGAAAATTTAGAAACAGCAACATTAGCGGCAGGATGTTTTTGGTGCGTTGAAGCGGTTTTTGATGATTTGAAAGGCGTTACAGACGTAGTTTCGGGATATTCGGGCGGACACAAGGAAAATCCAACATATCAGGAAGTCTGCTCGGAAACGACAGGACACGCCGAAGTTGTGCAGTTAAAATTTAATCCCGACGAGATTTCTTTCGGTGATATTTTGCACGTATTTTTTGCGGTTCACGATCCAACGACCAAGGATCGACAAGGCAACGACATCGGTTCTTCATATCGTTCGGCAATTTTCTATCATTCCGATGAACAACGCAAAACTGCCGAAGAAGTAATCGCAAGCCTCGATAAACAGGACATTTTTGATAATCCAATCGTTACGGAAGTTACGGCTTTCACAAATTTTTATTCGGCGGAAAACTATCATCAGGAGTATTTTGCAAATAATCCGAATCAGCCTTACTGTGCCGCGGTTGTCGCTCCGAAAGTAATGAAATTCCGCAAAATGTTTGTCGATAGACTAAAAAAATAACTCCCATGAACATCGAAATCAGAGAAGCTATCGAAAGCGATATTCCGCAGATTTGTGCGTTGATTCATGAATTTGCTGAGTTTGAAAAGCTTTCGGAATTTTGCGAAGTTACGGAAAAACGTTTGCAAATTGCTTTGTTTGGCGATGGAAAAGTCGCGAAAGCTATTGTCGCAATTACAGATAGCCAAATCCTTGCGTATGCGATTTTTTACCCAAATTTCTCCACTTTTCGGGGTCAACGCGGGATTTTTCTCGAAGATATTTACGTTAAACCTGAAATGCAGGGCAAAAATCTTGGCGAAAAGATGTTGCGTCATATTGCAAAATTCGCAAAATCGCAAGGTTTCGAGCGAATCGATTTTCAAGTTTTAGAATGGAACGAAAACGCGATTAAATTTTATAAAAAACACGGTGCGGTGGTTGACGAAACTGAGCGTCATTTCAAATTTACCGATCAAGCCTTTCAAAATCTTGCCTCATAATTTTCTTGTCACAAAACCTTTTCGGGCGGTGTTTTCATAGTGTAAATCAAATCCAAGCTTACGGAGTTATATTATGAAAATTATCAAATTAGCAATATTGTCAATTATTTTGCTTTCTTATGTTTTAGTTTTACCACCATCACAATCCGCCCAAACGGTCTTAAACGGCACATGGAAAGCCAATGAAGACAACTGGAATCAGTTTCGCAAAAACAAAGATGATGACGATGATTGGAATGAAAAAGACGACAAAAGAGAGAAAGTTCAACTCCTTTTTCGGCACAAAAGCAAAAACAATAATTCGATGAACGGAAAAGGGTTTGCCTATGAAGAATTGCAGGGACTGACCAAAGAACAGGTAAACGGTTCAAATATTCCGGTAAAATTTCAGATTACCCGCGAAGCTGGAACAATTGAATGCGAAGGCAAATTTAATGACGGCAAAGGTTCTGGAGATTGGCGGTTTAATGCAAACAAAACTTTTTCAGATGCGATGCAAAGTCGCGGTTTCAATCTTTGACGAAAACAAACTTTTTAATGCCGCGATGCTTGATTTAACTGTTGCATTTGTTGATGATGTGCGTTCGGCAGGCTTCAAAAATCTTGAGATGGAAGACCTTTTCAAAGCGAAGATTTTCAAAATTGATTCAGCATTTATGAAAGAAATGGCGGCAACGGGTTTTCCAAATCTCGATATGGAAGATTTAGTAAAAGCCAGAATTTTCAAGATAAACGCAAAATTTACTAAAGAAGTAACCGAGATGGGATTTGCCAAAGATTCGATGGAAGACTTGGTAAAACTCCGCATTTTCAAGATTACGCCCGAATATTTGCGTGAAATGAAAGCAATCGGTTTTAGTAATTTAGACGCCGAAGAAGCCACGAAATTACGAATTTTCAAAGTTACGCCCGAGTTTGTGAAAGAAATGAAAGACGCAGGCTTGACGAATTTGTCGGTTGAAGAAGCAGTAAAACTTCGTATTTTCAAAATCGACAATGATTTTATTAGTTGGGTTAAGTCTAAAGGAAATAAAGACTTAAATGTAGAAGATCTCGTAAACATGAAAATTCACGGGAAAATTAGATAGATTTTTCGCTCCAAACCCTACAAACCTCGAGAGGCAAGCTCAAGCTTTCCTCTCTTTTTTATTGTGCTAAAATTTACTTAATGGAAATTTTAGTCGCCCGGACAAAAGCGGAAATCGAATACGCTTACGAAAGATTTGCGGACGCAAAAGAAATTGGTTGCGATACGGAAACTTCGGGTTTGAGTTCGCGGACAAGCAAACTTTTCAGCGTTCAATTTTCCGATGGAAAATTTAATGTTTTGGTGCCGATTTCAGAAAATATTCCACTTGGTAAACTCTCAGAACTTCTTGAAAATCCTGATGTTACAACGATTTTTCACAATGCGAAATTTGACCTCGCATTCCTTTCGGAAAATGGTTATGAAGTACAAAATGTCTTTTGCACGATGATCGCTGAAAAACTTTTAACCAAAGGTGCGGGTCAATCCGCATCACTCGCTGAAACTCTATATCGTTATTTTGCGGTCGATCTGGATAAAAGCCAGCGAGCGAAATTTACGCGAAATTGGGATGGAATTTGGACGCCGGAACTTGTAAATTACGCCCTCTCGGATGTTATTTATCTGCCCGAATTAAAACGTCTGCAAGAAAGATGGATTCAAAAACTCAGATTGGAAGACGATTTTACTACTCAATTGCAAAGGCTCTTTTAGGCGAATTTACCAGCGATGATATGCCGGATGTCCTTCTTTAACTGCAACAAATGTTCCTCTGCAAGTTGCACAAACCTTCTCATCTGCAATCAATTCAGCTTCTATAATCGCCCGATCTTCGGCTGATTCCACAACTTTTGCTTTCAGATAAATTGTTACATCAATGGGAGTTGGACGCTTTAGTTTAACGTGAAAATCTGCAGTTACGGTGCAATCCGGTTCGGTTTTGCCGTTTCGTTTCATCAAAAAATAGGCGGCAGCCCAATTGGAATGACAATCGAGCAATGCTCCGATAATTCCGCCGTTTAGCATTCCGGGAAAGGCTTGATGATGCGATTCGGCGTGCCATTCGCAAAGTACCTCATCGTCTTCAACAAAGCTTTTAATCCGCAAGCCTTTTTCATTCGTTACACCACAGCCAAAACAAATTCCGTTTGGAGCGTAAGTTTCTTGAAGTGATTGCTTTTTATCCATAAATTTACTGATATTTTAGCATAAACTTGATTGCACTTTGAGTCGCAAATAGCGTAAATTTATCTCACTTTCTTTGATCTTACCCGAAAAACTTTGGAGAAAATTCTATGTTGGCTCTTTTGGCAATCGCTTTCCTGTCTTGGCTTGTATTTGGCTATTTCGCTTACGGGCTTTGGATCGCAAAACAATTCAAGCTTGATGACACTATAAAAACACCTGCAAACACTTTCAATGATGGCGAAGATTTTGTTCCAACCAAGCCTTTTTACTTATTTGGTCAGCATTTTTCGGCGATTGCGGCGGCTGGTCCGATTGCGGGTCCGATTATCGCTTGTCAATCATTTGGCTGGCTTCCTTGTTTGCTTTGGATTGCTCTCGGCGTAGTTTTGATCGGAGCGGTTCACGATTTTTCGGCACTAACTTCGTCAGTTCGCCACGGTGCAACTTCAATTGCGGAAATCACAAAAGAAAAACTCGGAATCGGTGCAGGTCGTGCAATGATGGCGTTTATCTTTCTCGCCTTAATCTATGTATTAGTTGCATTTACGGATATTACAGCAGGAACTTTTGTCTCGGGAACGGAAGAATTACAAGGCATCGGCGGATTCAATGCGGGCGGAGCGGTCGCGATTGCAAGCGTAATGTATCTAGGGCTTTCAATGATTTTCGGATTGTTGACAGATTCCTAAAACCGCCGCTTTGGCTGACGACAATTATCTTTGTTCCGCTGACGTTTTTCCTTTCATACCTTGGCACAAAATTTTCGACCATTTTGATTTTAGACCAAACAACTTGGGCTGTTTTAATACTTATTTACTGTTGCGTCGCATCGATAGTGCCCGTTTGGGCATTGCTTCAACCTCGCGGATATTTGGGCGGATTCGTGCTTTATGCAGCGATTGCAGTTGGCGTGATCGGTATATTTTTTGGCAATTACGAGATTCAGCAGCCCGCTTTTCGATCTTTTGATATCGGCGGAATGACGGGAACGATGTTTCCATTTTTGTTCGTAACTATTGCATGCGGAGCGTGTTCGGGATTTCATGGATTAGTTTGCAGCGGAACAACTTCGAAGCAGATCGACAAAGAATCGCACACTCAAGCGGTCGGCTACGGTGCAATGCTGGCGGAAGGTTTTGTCGCATTTATTGCCCTCGTGACGATCATGATAATTACTTCCGAAGCCGCAAAAGGCGTTCCCGCAGGCAAGGTTTACGGCAATGGAATCGGTAACTTTCTGACGATTTTAATTGGCAAAGAAAATCTGCCTTTTGCCATAACATTTGGAGCGATGGCTTTTTCAACCTTTGTTTTCGATACTTTAGACGTTTGTATGCGGCTCGGTCGTTACATCGTTCAAGAACTTTTTGGTCTCAAAGGCAGATTTGGAGCGATCATCGGAATGTTAATAACGGTGGCGATTCCATTTTTCTTGGTATTTACTGCTCCAAAAGGTAGTTATTTAGAATTTTGGACGCTATTCGGAGCCTCAAATCAATTGCTCGCAGGTTTAACTTTGCTATCGATTTCGGCATGGCTCTATCAAGCCCGGCAGCGAATTGCTTTTACCCTAATTCCGATGTTATTTGTTTTGGTGATTACACTTTGGGCATTAACAAAACTCGTGATCGGTAATTTTCAAGCATCAAAAGGGTTTGACATGAAGGCGGTAAACGCACTTGCGGCATCGGCTTTAATTACTCTTGCGGTTTATTTGATTATTACTGCACTGCTAAAATTACGGGGCGAACGGCGAAATCTTCAGCCCGCCGAAAGCATCTAATATTTGATTATGCTTGACGATAATTTTCTAGTAATTAATGAGGCTTTTGAGAGTTTTGACGTTTTGCCTGCCGAAATGGATTTTTTGCTTGCGGAGGGTTGGCGTAATTTCGGAACGTATTTTTTTCGACATAGTCTTGGCGTTTTTCGCGGTGAAATTCGCCGGGTGATTCCTCTGCGAATCCGGCTTTCGGATTTTACAATGTCGAAAAGTCAACGCCGTAATATACAGCGAAATCAGGATTTACGTGTTGTTGTTCAGCCAATTTTTATTGATAAAGAGAAAGAAGAATTATTTGATCGGCATAAACAACGCTTTGAAGAGTATCCGCCGGAATCGGTTTATACTTTCATATCAACTGAGCCCGCAACTATTCCTTCTGAAGCTTTTGAGATTTGCGTTTATGAGAATAAGAAACTTTTGGCTGTGAGTTTTTTCAATGTTGGAGCAGATTCGCTCTCTGGAATTTACGCGATGTTTGAGCCGACTGAAACGAAAAGAGGTTTGGGAATTTTAACGATGCTGCTTGAAATTAATTACGCGAAAAGCATCGGAAAAGACTTTTATTATCAAGGCTACGCTTATGAAGGCGAATCTTTTTACGACTATAAAAAGCGTTTTCGTTCGCTTGAAATGTATGATTGGGAAGGCAATTTTTGGATAGATTTTTCGGAATAGATCAAGTTTGCTTAAAGCTAGCATCGCGAAAATTCTGCCTTTTGGGAAAATGGAAAAGCATTCCAATTGTTCCTAAGAAAAACCAGGCGAAAAAATACGGATAATTAAAAGCGACTCCCAAAACGAGTCCTAAAATACTGATCGATTCGCAAAAAGCACAACCAACGATCAAACCTGTTTGCAATAATTTCGGCTGCTGTTCGTCGATTGCATTTTGAACCGCCTGAAACCTCAAAAATAGCGAAATAAATAAGTTCATAATCGCTATAAGCCCAAATATTGCAACAACTACAAAGTTTGCACCCAAAAACGGCTGGCTAAAATCAAACTTAAAAAGTTCGGGTTTTGTAGTGTATAAAATCAGAAAAAACGTAGATTGAGCGATCAGAAAAGCTGACCACAAAACCATACTTGTTCGATATTGAAATTCGGTATTTGGTTTAGACATATTTTTTCTTCAGCCATTATACTGCTTAGCCATTTTGAGAAAAAGCGAACATGTTGAAAAATTGACCTCATGCTCATAAACAAAGCTATTATTGACTTTAGCTTTTACACAGCCTGTTTCGGGTGCTAATATACAGACTATACTTAAATTGCCCCAAAAGTTTTCACAAAGCCCCTACAATTTAATATTCTGGAGAAAAACAATGACAAAGATTATTTCTGTTGTATTGACGGCGGTTTTGTGTGCAATATCGGTTACAAACATTTTCGCTGATCAAATTATCTTAAAAAATGGCGACCGGCTTTCCGGTAAAATTATCAAACAAGATGATGAAAAAATTATTCTGCAAACCGATTTTGCAGGGATTATCACAATTTCTAAAACAAACGTAACAAAAATTTTGGCTGAAGAAGTCGTTGCTAAAGAAGCGATCGTTAGTGAAGTTGCAAAAGACGAAACCGCGGAAGTAAAAACCGAAAAATACATCAAACTTTCGTACCAAAAAGAAGGTTTGAAGGAAGATGAACCGATTGCGGACACAACTGTCGAAAATAAGGATAAAGAGGCTGCCGAGCCTGCTTCAAAATCTGCATTGGGTGTTACTGAAGGCTGGGATGGTGCTGGAAACATTGGCTTTAGCTTCACCAGCGGAAATACCCGAACGAGTACTTTCGCAGCTGGAGTTCGTGCTGAAAAGTCAGGCGAAAATAGTAAATGGACAACCTATGGAAATACTCTCTGGAGTCGCAACAAAGTTGGTTTGGTAAATGTAACAACCTCAAATGCGATTTGGGGCGGACTTCGTTACGATCGCAATATTACGAAAAAGCTTTTCGCATTTGGATCTTATGATTTCGAACGCGATAAGCCGCAATTGCTCAATTTCCGATCGGTTTTAGGAGCAGGACTTGGCTATCACGCAATCAAAAATGATCAAACGGAACTCGACGTTTTTGGCGGTGCGGCTTGGAATAAAACTTGGTATGTAGGACCAAACACGAGTTCGGCTGAACTTTTGGTTGGAAATACGCTCAAACATAAATTAAACGACCGCGTTAAGATCCAACAAGGTTTTACTTTTTATCCAAATTTAACGAATACAGGCGAATATCGTTTTATCTTTGATTCAACTCTTTCGGCTGACGTAACGAGCAGGATCGGCTGGTTTGTATCAGCTGCAGATCGCTACAACAGCTTGCCGATTTTCGGCGTACAGAAAAACGATTTTCTCTTTACAACCGGCTTAAAATTTGGCTTCGGTAAGAAGAAATAAGCGTTTCAATTGTGAATGGCTAATCGGAAGTGGTAAATTTGATTTACTATTTGCGGTTAGTCATTTTCAATTTATGAACATTGGAATCACGGTTTACCCAACCTACGGCGGAAGCGGAATCGTTGGTGCGGAACTCGGTAAAGAGCTTTCGGAACGCGGGCATAATATTCATTTTATTTCATCCAGCTTGCCAACTCGATTGACGGAACTTAATGATCGTGTCCATTTTCACGAAGTTGAAATGATGTCGTATCCGCTTTTCGAGCATCAGCCTTACTCACTCGCTCTGGCGACCAAGATGGCGACCGTCGCACGTGCTGAAAAGCTTGATCTGCTTCACGTCCACTACGCAATCCCGCATTCAATCAGTGCGATTCTAGCCCGCGAATCCATCAAAGATCGCTTTTACCTGCCTGTAATTACTACACTTCACGGAACTGACATAACTTTAGTTGGGGCAGACAGAAGCTATCTGCCGATCACGCGATATGGTCTGCAGCAATCAGACGGAGTGACGGCTGTTTCGCATTTTCTCAAAAAAGCGACCATTGAAACGTTTGATTTTGACGAAGTTGAGGTGATTCCAAATTTCATTTGCGGAGATGATTACAAACGCCAGGAGGATTCAGAATTACGACACCAACTCACTCCAAACGGTGAATTCCTGCTCGTTCATGTTTCAAATTTTCGAGCGGTAAAACGTCCGGTTGATTGCGTTGAAATTCTTGCAAAAGTGCGTGAAAAAGGACTGAATGCGAAACTTGTATTGGTTGGCGACGGTCCGGAAAGTTCGGCAGTAAGGCATCGTGCGAAGCAGTTGGAATTGTTGGATTACTGCGAATTTGTAGGCAAACAACCAAAGATCGTTGACTATGTTTCGATTGCGGATATTTTGCTTTTGCCTTCTGAACAAGAATCTTTCGGGCTGTCGGCTCTGGAAGCTCAAGCTTGCGAAGTTCCCGTTATTGCTACTCGCATCGGAGGAATTCCTGAAGTTGTTACAGACGGCGAAACAGGATTTTTGAGCGAGATCGGTAATATCGAGAAAATGAGCGAAGACGCCGCGAAATTATTGAGCGATGCAAACCTTCGTCGAAAATTTGGGATACGCGGACGGGAATTGGCAATTTCTCGTTATAGCACCGAATTTATCATTCCGCAATATATAGATTTTTACGAAAAGGTTTTGCAAAAAACTAAAGGCAAAAGCGGTTAGAATAATTTCTCTCCACTTCTGCCTTTCAAATTTTTGATGTAGCTTTAAATCGTTGCCGCGTCTGCCGATTCATCGTCGTCTTCATTAACGACTGTATTTTCCAAAGGCAACAAATCGTTGGTTTCAAGCTGCGATCTCGCCTCAGTAATCCGTTTCTCAAAAGCTTCTTTCGACTTAATCATATTGCAACTGCCTTCAAACATCGCTCCATCTTCGATCACCAGACGTGGGGCTTGAATATTCCCAACAACTCTTGCAGTTCGCCCAAGTTCAACCTTTTCTGATGCCGTAATATCACCATTAACTGTTCCGTTGATCATCGCCGCAGCCACCAGAATATTTGCATCAACCCTTCCCGTCGAACCAACAATCAGAGTTCCCGATTCTGAAGCCACTCGACCGGTTAAATGCCCGTCAACCCGCAGCATTGATTGGAAATTCGTCTCTCCCGTCAATACCGTGCCATTCCCGACAAACCCGCTCAAACGCCCTTCTTTAATGTCGCGAGCCATAGATTCGCTCTCAGACATCGCCCGATTACCCATCGGCACACTCTCTTGTCTTAAACCATACATATTCCCTTGATTACTCGGGAAATTTTCCTGCATCAGCGGTGCCGCATCAGAAATCGGCTCTGTTTTATTGCTCCTGCCCATTCTAATCATAAATTTATTAACCTCTTTTCGGATTTTCTCGACTCGTATATTTCAGATAAACTTTTATGGAGTTTAAGAACAAATCTTCGATGATGATTTTTTATTGCAGTTTATTACTGAAATGAATTTCTAATGAATTTTCCACTAGGTAAATTAAATAATAAATTTTTTGTGGGATTGTGTCTAGGGTTTTGTTTGAGAAATTGCTTTTTACAAACAAACACATTTCGAAACAGTTCAATAAGAGCCGTTTCAATTTCTCATTTTAGCAAACCACCAACGCAAACCCACCAACAAAAATCGCCAGTCTTTCATGAATTCGGGTGGTTTTCCTTCAAAGTAATGTCCAACAAATTGCAGAATCCAGCCGAGAATGAATAAACTGAGAGCGATTTTCCAAAGTCCGCCAACAAAAATGCTCGGCAGAATCAATAGAATTGAAATCGCAATCATCGGAATTCCGATTTTGTGTGTGATTTGGTTTATTTTGTTTTGATGGCTTTGCGAATATTCGTCGATCCATTCGTCCCATGTTTTTCCGCCCATTCTTTTACTCCAAGTGTAATGATTTCAAATACTTAATAAATTCCGGTGCAAGGTCGGGTCGCTTCAATGCGAATTCAACGGTTGCAATTAAAAATCCGAGTTTATCGCCCGCATCATGGCGTTTTCCTTGTAATCTTACTGCGTAAAAAGGTTTGCCTTCTTTAATCATCAAACGCATTGCATCTGTGATTTGAATTTCTCCGCCAGCCCCTTTGGGCGTTCGTTCGATTGCGTCAAAAACGTCGGGCGTTAGGATGTAGCGACCGATAATCGCCAAATCACTAGGGGCATCGGCAAAACTTGGTTTCTCAACCATGTCGTTAATTTTGAACACATTGGGTTCAACTTCAACAGCATCGATCACTCCAAAACGCGAAATTGCTTCGCCTTCAACCTGCATAGTCGCAATTACCGGTGCCTGATATTTTTCGAAAACTTCGATCATTTGAAGCAAAGCAGGTTTCTCCGCATCGACAACATCATCCGCCAACAAAACAGCAAACGCTTCATTCTCAGCAAAATCCTTTGCCTGATAAATTGCGTGTCCCAAACCCAATGCCTGCTGCTGGCGTGTGTAATAAATTTTAGTGATTTCGGAAATTCCGCGAGCGAGGTCAAACATTTCGTGCTTACCTTTTTCTTTAAGCAAATGTTCGAGTTCGAACGAAATATCGAAATGATCTTCGATTGAAGTTTTATCGCGTCCCGTAACGATCAAAACCGATTCAATTCCGCTCGCAACTGCTTCTTCGACGGAATATTGAATCAAAGGTTTATCTACCAAAGGCAGCATTTCTTTGGGCGATGCTTTGGTTGCGGGTAAAAAACGAGTTCCCTAATCCGGCTGCGGGAAAAACTGCTTTGCGAATTTTTTGTGTCATAGCTAAAAATAAAAAGTCTGTATGAAAAGCATTTTACAAATGATTTAAGCACATCACAACCATACAATATCTTTTGAAACTATTTGATTTCTAGAAAATGTCCTGGCAACAAAGCCCGTTTTTGCTTTTGAGAGCCATCGCTTCGCCATTCCATATGGCTTCATGAAACTTTCAAACGATCTACTATTAATGTTCAATTTGCAAGCAATCGGCTTTTCTTAAAAAGAAACAAATATCTCGACATCGACTCCCGCAAAATGCGAAAATGCACGAATGAATTATCTCGCACATTTTTATTTATCGGATCAAACTCCGCAAGGTTTTGTCGGCAGCATTTTGGGCGATTTTGTGCGTGGAAATTCGTATAAATATTTTCCGGAAACGATTGCTTTTGAGATTGAAATGCATCGAAAAATTGATGGTTTTACCGATTTGCATTCGGTCGTAAGACAAAGTAAAAAAAGAGTTTCGGCGAATCGAGGCAAGTTTGCAGGCGTTTTAGTTGATATGTTTTACGATCATTTTTTTGCGGTTAATTTTGAGAACTATTCGCAGATTTCATTGAAAGATTTTTCAGCGGAGGTCTATAACGCGTTGGATTCGCACCAAAATTTTTTGCCTGAAGATTTTCGTCGAAAAATTACCGCGATTGCCGAATTTGATTTGCTCGGTTCCTATCAAACTATTGAAGGAATCGGTTTGGCTCTATATAGGATTTCAAAGCGTTTGAAACGCGAAAATAATCTGTCGGAAGGCATTTTTGACCTCAAAAACAATTATCCACAAATTCAAGAAGACTTTGAAATATTTTTTCCGCAGCTCATTGAATTCGTTGAAAATGAAAGGAAAAAAGACAATTTATTTGATGATTCGATAATAAACGGCGATAATTGATTTTCAGAATTGTTCAAACTATGGCAACTCAAAACACAACCGATTTGCTGCGAAAATTCAACGGAAAAGACGAAGTCGTTGCGAATGAACTTTTGCCTTTAATTTACAATGAATTAAAGCGAATTGCCTCAAATTATCTACGCCGCGAGCGATCTGACCACACTTTGCAACCAACTGCTTTAGTCCACGAAGCGTATCTGAAAATGGTTGATATCACGCAAATTAGCTGGCAAAACAAGGCTCATTTTCTTGGCGTAGCGGCGAATCAGATGCGGCGGATTTTGGTAGATTATGCCCGCCAGCATAATGCCGAAAAACGCGGCGGAGAATTTCACATTCTCACACTCAACGAAGAAATTGATAAAGCCATCGAACAATCTACCGAACTGATTGCCCTTGACGACGCTCTTAACGAACTCGCCAAAATGGATCCGGTAAAAGCAAAAATGGTCGAATTACGGTATTTCGGTGGTTTGACTGTCGAAGAAACAGCAGAAGTGCTTGGCGTTTCGGCAATTACCATCAAACGTCATTGGCGAATGACAAAGGCTTGGCTTTACGGACAACTTTCAAACAAATAAATGGTTAATTGTTAATCATCGAATCTAAAGAAATCCAAAATCCGAAATCCGAAATCTAAAATCGAGTGATACCTTTTTCAAAACGAATACGCCTTAACAATTGACGAACAATTTAGTTCGAAAATTTATGCATTAAGGAGTTATTCATCATGATCAATCATATTTCTATCGGAGTTCATAATCCCGAAAAAGTCGCTAATGTTTTAGCCGAATTATGGAACGGTTACGCTTTTCCATTTCCGCCGAGTCCGGGTTCTTTCATCGTTTTCGAAGATGATAATCGCGGAACTTTGCTGGAAGTTACGCCAATCAACACCGTTTTAGTTCCCGGCGAAGGTTTGCCGAGCGAAGAAAATTTCAGCCGCAATACGCCAACCGGCGACCACGAAGCCAAGTTTGTTTCGAGCGATTTTTCGCCGAAATTTGTGGCAACACATTTGAATATCAACACCAATTTGACCGAAGCCGAAATCAAGGCGATTGCCAAACGCGAAGGCTGGCGATGTTTTACCGCAAATCGCGAAAATGGTTTGTTTCAATTGGTCGAATTTTGGATTGAAGACCGCTTTTTGCTTGAGGTAAATACCCCGGAAATGACGGCAATGTATGTCGAAATTGCACAACCGCAAGGCTGGGCAAATATGCTGCAAATGCCTTTTCAGCCGAAGGTTCAAAACCCGAATAATTTGAATTTGATCGGGTAAAAACGATTAGATTAGCCACGAACAAACACAAACAGACACGAAATTTTCATTGATGATTATTTCGTGTTTTTTCGTGTTTGTTCGTGGCTAAATCTCTTTTCCTAAAATCGAATGATACCTTTTCAAATTCCTTTACGCCTTATCAATTGAAGGCAATTTACAACGCCGATTTTATCCAAGTTTAAGGAGTTTATAAAAATTATGAAACGAGCAATTTTATTCAGTTTATTAGCAATTTTAACAGTTTCGACCACAGTTTTTGCCGATGTAAAAATCAAAATCCGGCAAACAATGAGCGGTCAAAATTTTGAAAACATGACCTACATTAAAGGCAAACGTCAACGCTCCGAATTGATGAACGGACAAATGATTACGGTCACGCAGTGCGATCTGCGACGAGATGTGCAATTGAATCCAACCGCGAAAACTTACTTGGTTTCGCCATATGATGATGCAGCAAATGCCGCAACTTCCGATAAATCCAAAATCCAAAATCCCCAATCCAAAATCGAAAAGGGCGGCACGATGTATATCACCACTACCAACAAAGACACAGGCGAACGCAAGCAAATGTTTGGCTACACGGCTCGGCATATTATTCGCACAGTTGAAATGGAATCTTCGCCTGATTCGTGCAATCCGATGAAGTCAAAAATGCAATTTGACGAATGGGTAATTGACGAAACTTTCGGTTTTGATTGTGAGCGAACGCAAAATTATCAATCGTATAATCCACAAAAATTTTCGGGGGGTTGCCGAGATAAAATGGTATCAAAAACGATTGGAACTGCAAAAAGCGGTTATCCTTTGTATCAAAAAATGACGATGTTTGACGATAACGGCAAAGAATCTTATTCGATGATTTCCGAAGTTGTTGAACTGTCAAAAGCAACATTAGATTCGGCACTTTTTGATGTTCCTAACAATTTCCGAGAGGTCAAAGATTCGTCAGAAATGTATGCGGCGACGAGTTGGATGAATGATTCAAACTCAACAAATACAGGCAATTATAGTTCGAACAATCAATCCGTCAATCTGCCGAAATCTAATCAAAATGTTTCGACCGAAGTTGGGGCGAAAAAAGAAGGCATTGTCAGAATCGGTATGGCGAATGTAAAAATTGGGGCAGTTGGCGAAGGGATGAATGCCAATGATTTATCGGCGGCGGTGCAAAATACGTTGGCAGATTATTTGAAAGGAACGAAAGTTGAATTAGTCCAACTAGAAGCAAAATTGCTGTCCGCAATCGCTGAAGAAGCCAAATCGAAAGAATGCGATTTCGTCATCTACGCCAATGTTTCTCACAAAAAAGGCGGCGGCGGATTTGGCGGATTCGGTAAAGTTTTGGGTAATGTCGTAGCTCAAACGGGCGGCGGAAACTGGGGAAATACAACCGCAAACGTCGCCGGAGCGGTAATTTCACGCACAATCGTTGGTGCAACTCTTTCGCAAAATATTAAAGCAAAAGAAGAAATTACGCTCGATATTAAACTGCAGAAAGGCGATTCCAACGCTTTCAGCAAACAATATAAAGGCAAAGCAAAATCCGACGGCGAAGATGTTTTATCGCCAATGATCGAACAGGTCGCCCAAGCGATTTTAGACGCTGCGGCTAAGCAATAGGCGGACCTCAATTGAGTCACGAAAGGCGGTCATTGTGTCGCCTTATTCTTTTGTCTTGGTTAGTAATACTGCGTCGGTTGACGTTTTGGTGCGAATAAATAGAGTCTGTTTTCCATCCGCCGATTGAGTGATTTTCGAAACTCTATCAGGTTTTACAGACAAAAACTGTTTCGGCTTACCGCCTGACAATGGTTGCTCCCAAATGGCTGAAAGCGTTTCGGGACTGGGCTCGAGGCTTCGATAAAGCAGATTTTCTCCATCGGCTGTCCACGCCAAAACGTTTGTTGCCGCGATATCGAATATCTTTGAAGGTTCTTCCGTATTGATCGGACGAATGCGGAGCTTGAATCGTTTGTTTTCTTCGTCGAAAAAAACTAGTGCTACCGATTTCCCATCAGGAGAAATTGCCCATTGATGATCCCCGAAATTGGGTTCGGGGATCGTTATTTCACCGCCTGATACTGGGATTTTCGCTAAGATCTGTTTATTTTCTTTATTCCACTGAAACCAAACAGTTGAATCAGATGAAACGATCGGAGCGAATGACGGTCCGATTGTATTGGTCAAGATTATTGAGTTGCTTCCATCTGTGTTCATCCTCCAGATCTCACTTTCGCCGGTACGGTCGGATGTAAATATGATGTACCGTCCATCGGGTGAAATTTGCGGCTCGAAATTAAACGAGTCATATGGTGTAAGTTGTTGTGGATTGGATCCGTCGGCATTCATTATCCAGATTTGCGGACGATTATTATCGGTTGCGTCGTAAACTATTCTTCCATCGGGCATAAAACAAGCGTTCGAATAGACGTTTGATTCCGTCGTTATCTTCCGCGGATTCTCGCCGTTTTTCACAATCCAAATATCTTTCGTGGTGAAATTTTGCGTTGCGGCAATCGAATTTCCGTCGTCGCTTACGCTAATGCCATGATAGGAATTCAGATCGTTCGTAAGGCGTTTTTCCTTACCGTCGGCTATGGAAACATGGAAAAGCTGCTGAAGTATCGAAGCATCGTCGCCTTTATTTATCAATATTCCCTGACCGTTTTTCAAAACCGCGAGTTCGCCAATCCGTTCGCCATTCGTATCGAGTATTGTCCGCTCAACGCCGCCTTCAACCGGGATTTCAACTAATGACCAAAGCGATTTACCGTTATTTGTTTTGCGTTTGCTGTAAAACACACTTTTATCATCCGCAGAAAATTTCGGGTCTCGAAAAAGTTCGTCCGGCTGCCCCGTGTGAACGATTCGCTCCTCGCCGCCGTCGGCGGTATTTGCCGTAATAATCTGGAGCCTATCAGAATTGCGGCGGACAAAAAGAATCCTCTGACCATCGGAGGATACTGAACCGACATCGTTTGCCTTCTCAATCAGTTTACGGGGCGTTCCGCCTAGTGAAGAAATCCTGTAAAGCGTTCCAAAACGTGCGTTTTCGTCCGCTACCGAATAAAAAATCTGGCTCGCATCCGGCGAAATTCCGATGCCGCCCCAAAATTGCTGCGGCTCATTCGAGACGAGCCGAAGTGCATTTCTATCTTCAACCCGCCGAATCCAAATGCTCCTCGTACTGTTTTCTTCGAGTGTAAAATAAACGACTGATTTTCCGTCAGGCGTTATTTGAGCATAGGTTACCTTATTCGTCTGCGATAGTTTTCGCAACGACATGTTTTCGAAATTTATCGGTTGCGAATTGTCCTTAAAGTAATAATACGCGAAAACCGACAACACGATTGTCAGCAGAGCGGCGATCGAATAAACCCATGCCCGATATGATCTTTCGCGTTTCGGCAAAAGTCGATTTGCGAGGCTATCCATCGAAACACCAGCGTCTAATGCCGCTTGGATTTCTTCGAGCATCACGCCAACTTCCCGCATTGTTTGAAAACGCTGCTACCGTGATTTGCTGAGGCATCGGCTGGTTAAACGAGCCAACAAATATGGAGTTTCGGGCTTAAGTTCCGAAACACTCGGTGGTTCGGTTTTGAGCAAATTGCTGACAATTGTCGGGTAGCTATCGCCGGTAAACGGTCGTTCGCCAGTGATTGCTTCGAAAATCACCACGCCGAGACTGAAAATATCGGTTCTGAGGTCAATATCTTTGCCTTCGGCTTGCTCGGGCGACATATACGAAGGCGTTCCCATGACTTGTCCGGGTTGCGTCATTTTTAGCGTCGAAACCTTATCGGAAACCATATTGCGATCAATTCGTGCGAGTCCGAAATCGAGAATCTTGGGTACGCCTTCGCCGGTTATCACGATATTTCCGGGCTTTATGTCTCGGTGAATAATGCCCTTTTCATGTGAATGGGCGAGTGCCTCGGCGATGGCGATAAAGTATTTCAGCAGGACTTTTACGTCTAGTCCGCCTATCGGAATTATCTCCGAAAGCGGGTTGCCTTCGATATATTCCATCGTTAGAAATAAGTAATCCTCGGCTTCTTCTACGGAATAGAGAGTTGCGATATTCGGATGATTGAGCGTGGCGGCGGCACGAGCTTCGTTTTTGAATCGCTGCAAAACAACTTCATTCCGACATTCGTTTGGTAAGGTTTTCAGTGCGACTTTCCGACCCAGTTTGGAATCTTCCGCCAAATAAACATCGCCCATTCCGCCCGAGCCAATACGCGAAATTACGCGATAATGTCCTAGAATTTGACCGACTAGACAGCGTTCAACGTTTGTTGCGGATTGTGCGGAAATATTACGGATTGCAGGCTTTGCGATGAAGTCGCCGGCTTCAGAATTGGCTTTTAGTAAAGATTCTATTTCCAAACGCAAAGTATCGTCGCCCAAGCAAATCTCATCCAAAAAGGCAATCCTTTCTTCAGACTGCAATTCGAGGGCGGCGGTATAAATATTTGTAATATGCTCCCAACGCTCCGGAGTCATAATTAAATTACCCAATAAAACTGATTGAGGTTTTCAATGCCGTGTCATCTCGCGATACAGCCACGCTCTGGCAACGCTCCAATCGCGGCGGACGGTTCGTGTAGAAATATGCAGGCTTTCCCCGATTTCTTCTTCGCTCAAACCACCGAAATAGCGAAGTTCGACGATCTGCGACTGCCGCCCGCTGATTTTCGCCAAATTTTCTAAAGCTTCATCCAGCAAAACCAAATCCGTTTCCTTCTCAAAGGGGGCTTCAATTCTTTCGTCAAACGTAATCTGTACTCTTTCGCCGCCGCGTTTCTGACTATTTTTAGCACGGGCAAAATCTACCAGTATCCTTCGCATTAACTGCGATGAAACAGCAAAAAAATGCGTTCGATCCTGCCAGTTTACGCGGCTCGAATCGATCAATTTCAAAAAGGCTTCATTTACCAAAGCCGTCGTCTGCAAAATATGCCCGTTTTTTTGCCCACGCATATGATTTTTCGCTATCCTACGCAATTCGTCATAGACGACGGGCATTAGTTGATCCAAGGCAGATTTGTTGCCGTTTCCCCAAGCCAAAAGCAATTGGGTAATATCTTTTGAAGCTTGCTTCATACTTAATTCTTACGCTGACAACGCCTATTTTATTGACAGATATTTTATCATAGAGGCTAATTTGCCGTGAAGAAAAAAGTTTTTGAGGTGTGTCCTATTTGTTAAAGCGTTTGCGTCTTAATGGATGGATGGAGAATTTCTCTTCCAAAAAGGTCCATTCAAATTGGACAATAATTAATGTTTTGAAGGAGTAAAATAATGGCTAAATATCGAAACAATTTACCGCAATTATCAGAAAAGATTTTTATTACGGATGGCGGATTGGAAACAACGCTTATCTTCCACGAAGCTTGGGAACTACCCGAATTTGCAGCGTTTCAATTGATGAAAGATCCAAAAGGCTACCAAAGACTGCAGGATTATTCACGCCAATATGCCCGCATCGCAAAGAATTACGGAACCGGATTTATTCTCGAAAGCGTAACCTGGCGGGCAAATTCGGTTTGGGGCAAAAAACTCGGATATACCGAAAATGAATTGTCTGAGGCAAATCGAAAGGCGATTGAAATGCTTACTGAAGTACGCGACGAATTCGAAACCGAAAAGATGAAAATCGTAGTTTCCGGCTGCATCGGACCTCGCGGCGATGGTTATACGCCGACGAATTTGATGTCGGCGGATAAAGCGAAAGCGTATCATTCGGCTCAAATTCGAACGTTCTCCGAAACTGCAGCTGATATGGTCGCGGCTTTCACGCTCAATTATGTAGAAGAAGCCGTAGGAATCGTAAAAGCCGCTAAGGAATCAAAAATGCCGGTCGCCATTTCTTTTACAGTTGAAACTGACGGCAAACTTCCGACAGGTCAAACGCTTAAAGACGCGATCGAAACGGTTGAGCGGGAAACGGAAAATTATCCTGCGTATTACATGATCAACTGTGCTCATCCCACGCATTTTGAAAGCATTCCGGACGGCGGGGAATGGACAAAACGCATTCGCGGACTTCGTGCAAATTCTTCAGCCAAAAGCCATGAGGAACTAAACGATAGCACCGAAATCGACGAAGGAAATCCTTCGCAGCTTGGCATGCAATATAAAGAATTGCTGCAAAAACTGCCAAACATCAATATTTTCGGCGGCTGCTGCGGAACCGATCATCGGCACGTTGAAGAAATCTGTAAAGCCGTGATTTGAGTTGAGATTTTGGATTTTGGATTGGTCTTTGAATTGGGCTCAATCCAAAATCGTTTTGTCCTGTTTTCTTCATCGTTTTCGTCTTTGTCTGTGGAGATTCTTCTGATTTCCAGAGATTTTTTATTCTGAGGAGCAATTATGAAAGAGATTATAACTTTTGAGACTGAAAACTCAGTCTATTCCGTAGCAAATAATGACATTGGTTTTGCGGATGTCAAACTAAAAACTGGCGTTCGAATTCGTTACGCCGAACGCGGAAACAAAGGCGGGCTACCCGTAATTTTACTCCACGGCTATTCCGATTCTTCCTTTTCGTTCAGTCGGGTGATGCCTTTGATCGACAGAAAATTTCACGTTTTCGCACTCGACCAACGTGGTCACGGAGATTCTGACCGTCCGATGAATGGTTATAAATTCTCGGATTTTGCGGCGGATGTCGTGGCATTTATGAGTGTTAAAAATTTGAAAAAAGCAGTTATTGTTGGGCATTCGATGGGCAGTCATATCGCTCAAAGAGTTGCTATTACCGCACCGGAACGAGTGGAAAAACTTGTTCTCATTGGATCGCCAACCACGCTTCGGCTTGATGCTGTTTTCGAACTGCAAGAAGCGGTTAACGAATTCAAAGACCAAGTTCCGATTGGGTTTGTAGAAGATTTTCAATACAGCACCGCTTATCGAAAATTACCAAAAGATTTTATGAATCAGGTAGTTACCGAAAGTATGAAACTTCCCGCGTGGGTTTGGCGTGAGGTAATGAAGAGAATGCTCGCTGATGATTCAAAAGCCGAATTAGGCAAAATCACAGCCCCAACCCTAATTATGTGGGGCGAAAAAGAAGTTTATTTTCTGCGAAATGAACAAGACGCTTTGCTTTCAGCTATTTCCAACTCCATTCTCAAGGTCTACGAGGGTGTCGGACATAATCCCCATTGGGAATGCCCGGAGCAATTTGTCACCGATCTAGAGCGATTCCTTACAAACGAATAGCGATACTTCTCCACATGTAAAAACAAAACGTTCGTGAAAAATGAAAATTTCGCGGACGTTTTTTTCCTTAAGAAAAGACGGATGTCCTCTTTTCCAAATGCTTTTCGTCTTAGTTAATGAGGGCGGAAAAGTGAATCTTCGAAGCTTATTCAAACTGGAGGAAATTCATATGTTAGACACAATTGTAAATAGATCGAAATACAATTTTCGCGAAGCGATTGTCGCTTCTCAGCGAATTAATTGGCGGATTGAAGACATAATCGGCGGCGAAAAAACTCTGGATTTTACGAAGCCTTTTTTGCCCGAAAATCTTGCACGAGTAGCGGAAATTTCTTTTCTAAACGGCGACGAAAAACTGATCTTAAATCACATCAGAGGGCACGCTTATTTGTCGATATTCGGATTGGTAGAAGAATTCATACTGCCTTTCGTGCTCGATCATTTGCGACCTTCTTTGGACGAAAACGATTATCGGGTACGTGCACTTCTGCAATTTGCCGGAGAAGAAGCTAAACATATTCAATTGTTTAAGGTCTTCAGCCGTGAATTTAAGAAAAATTTCGGCACACAATGCAAGGTGATCGGACCGCCTTTGGACGTTTCGAAATTCGTTTTGTCGCATCAGCCTTTAGCCGTTGCACTTACCGTTTTGCACATCGAATGGATGACGCAAAGTCATTATATTGAAGCAATTAGGCACAATCCAATGCTCGACTCTCAATTCAAAAGTTTGCTTCGGCATCATTGGATGGAAGAGGCTCAGCATACCAAACTGGATACTTTGATGATCGAAGCGTTGGCAAAAGAGCTTAACGGCAAAGAAATCACCACGGCGATTGAGGAGTATCTGGAAATCGTTAATTTTCTGAGCGACGGCTTGAAACAGCAGACGATTTTTGATCTCGAAGCTTTTGAAGTCGCCGCCGAGCGAAAGCTGAATAGTGTTGAACGCAGGGAGTTTGTCAAAATTCAGCACCAAGCAAATCGCTGGACATATCTCGGCACCGGAATGATTCATCCGAATTTCTTGGATACGCTCAATTATTTGAGCTCAGAACAAAAGAAACGGATCGAAGAAATCACGCCGGAATATTGCTAGCGGTCAACGATAATTAGCGAAAATGGGACAAACACAAGTGAATTTTTGCCACTCTTGAAGCAGTAACGCAACAGCGAGATTGAGCGACGAACCAATTTCGCCTGGGCAATCGACGGATTGGCTAAGCCGGTCCCCGTTTCGGTCACTCTGAACACGTAAAATAGCATATTCAATCTACCCGGAAATGACGCAGAGAAATTTGCGTCATTTTTTTTGATACCTTCGCCAATCAATTTTCGCCTTAACAATTGAACGAAATTTTGAAATTTCGAATTTCTTAAGGAGAATATTAGAATGCAATGTATTACGAAACAATTTATAAAATTATCTGTTTTATTATTTACCTTATTCGTCTTTTCGTTTGATATATCGGCTCAAGACCGAATGACGGTTAATCAAAAAATTACTTTCAAACGCGGAGCGAGTTCGGCTATTATCAAAAAACAAATTCGCAAAGGAACTTCGCATCAATATCGCATCCGTGCGAGCGAAGGTCAGGAAATGACCGTTATTTTGAACACCGGAAAACGAACTTCGTTTACCATCAGCAATTTAACTGACGGAATTATCGAAGGTGCTGATGGCGAAACGATGTGGAAAGGACTGATTACGAGGTCTGGTGATTACTACATTCAAATTGGAACGGATGCAAATGCCAATTATACTCTGGAAGTATATGTTAAATAATTGAAACTAAAGAAATTAGAGGAGAAAGGATCTTATGAATACAGCTACCCCCGTTCAGCCGGAAACGACGCCGGTTGAGATTATGTTGCAAATGATGTCGGGTTTTTGGGTTTCACGCGGACTTTATGTTGCCGCCAAGCTTGGGATTGCCGACCTTTTGAAAGATGGCGATAAATCGGTTGATGAACTCGCCAAAGCTACTGACACAAACGCAGGTTCACTTTTTCGCATACTGCGGATGTTGTCAACGGTCGGAGTTTTTAAACAAAAAGGCGACGACATTTTTAGCCAAACACCGCTTTCGGAAACTCTTTCGTCCGATTCGCCATTTTCGCTGCGGGCGGGTGTGATCGCCGAAATGGGCGAAGTTCATTACGAAGCGTGGGGCAACGTGATGCACTCGGTCAAAACGGGTGAAATTGCTTTCGACAATAAATTTGGAATGAACGTCTGGCAATATTTTGAAACTGATCCCGAAAAGGCTCAAAACTTTAACAAATATATGGTAGGCAGTTCATCGGCGGTTAGCCAGCCGATTGTTGAGGCGTACGATTTTAGCAAATATCAAAAAATTGTTGATGTCGGCGGAGGATTGGGCAGTATGATTTCGGCGATTTTGCGTGCCAATCCAAATTTGTCAGGTGTGCTTCTTGATGCCCCTTCGGTGATTGAAAAAGCGAAAGGTTTTCTAATGGAAAACGGAGTCAGCGATCGCTCTGAAACCATCGGCGGAGATTTTTTTGAGGCAGTTCCGGCAGGCGGCGACCTTTACTATATGCGTTGGATTATTCACGATTGGGACGATGATTTGTCCATCAAGATTCTGAAAAATATCCGTCAGGTCGTCCCCGAAAACGGCAAACTTCTTTTGTTGGAAGCCGTCGTTCCCGATGATAACAAACCGCATTTCAGCAAATTTATGGATTTGATAATGCTGACGATGACGGGCGGCTGTGAACGCACCGCGAAACAATACGAAACTTTGCTCGAAAAAGGGGGATTCAAGGTTACGAATGTTATTCCGACCAATTCGTTTATGAGCATTGTCGAAGCAGTTCCGGTTTAAGAGTTTGTTTAAATTTCAGTGTCTCCAAGGGAGACGAACAATATAGCGTAGCGAGTATCGCTACGTTTGAGTCAAAAAGTCATTCCGTCGCCGAAGGTGACAAACATAAAATGTTGACTGTGCGACACTTACAGCGTCGAAACACTTGCCCGCCAATTTCGTAGGGTTTCACCCCACGCTTTATTGTTCGTCGCCTTTGGCGACAAGAAATTTTGTTATCAACACAATCTTAGTCTTTCCCACATCCTCTATTTTGATACTTATTCTTGAAGGATTACGCCTTAATAAATAAGTGCAAACCTAAGTTCGCACTTATTTATGGAGGTAATAATATGAGTGTAATTAGTCGTTCCTTAATAAATCAATAAGCGGCGGAATAGTTTGATATGTTTTGTATTTGTCGCCGTGATTCTTTTAGCCAAATAAAGACAAAAATAACATTCTCGGCGGCTTTTTTCATCCAGCTTTTGAAATTGAACGCACTTGCTGCCAGAATTGCGTTGATCGCGTCGCCGATTTCGCCTTTGAGATAGTTTTTTGCCATTCCAAAGTCATTTTTCACGTGCCCGATGATTGGTTCAATTGCCGCTCGTCTGCGGAAATTCTTTCTTAATTTCAACTTTTCCGACGCTGTTTTTCCTGCTCCATTGGTCGGCACTTGCACTTTTGTCCCGCCGATTTCCCGGCTTTTGTAGCCCCGGTCAACAAACGCTTTTTTTGCTCTCACGCCTGTTATCCGCTCTTGCTGTGCGAGCGTTAAGTCTAATGTTTTGTTGTCGTGAGGGTTGCCTTTGAAGTTTACTGCCGCTAAGATCACGTTGCTTTTTTGTGCCACCGCAAACGATACCTTGCTGCCGAATTCAAATTTTTTGTCCGCTTTTCCTTTCGCAATGCAGCCGACCTCTAATGCGTGCAGCGAATAAATTTTATCCTTGTCTTCTCGCTTTTGATTCAAAACCCGCTCGTAGATTTCCAACTTCTCCGCATGTTTCTGCAAACTTTCCTCCCCTAATTTCCGACCCAAATCCCGCACTTGCCGCCCCGCAATCGTCTTGATCTTTCGCCTCGCTTTTCGTCTTTCCAACGCTCGTTTCGGGCTTCTTGAATTCGCCGCTTTCAACAATTCTTTGACCGTAAACCTGTAACTTTGCCGCAGTTTTACGTCTTCTTTGGCGGCGGATTGATTGCATTTTTCGATGATTTTAACCGCCAATTTTGTGTCCGTCGGATATGTTATGTTTTTTGGTTGAACCGTCGTATCTATCGATATATCTTCACTTAGCACTTCTTTCCCATGCAGCAAAATGCTCGCCGATAAGATCTTTTCCACTCCTTTTTCACCTATCCGATGCCGAAAATGAACTAAGTCCGACGGGTCGCACGGAAACTTCCATTGAAATACAACTTCACCGCAAAAATACTGAAAATACGGATTCGATACCCACTCAGCCATCACCGTTTCATCTCCCAATTTGTAAAGCTGCTTCAATATCAACAACCCGACCATCAACCGTATCGGTTTCGCCGGCGAGCCCGCTTTTGCATAAAACGGAGCAAACTCCGTCTCGAAAACTTGCCAATCAATCGCCTCAGCCAACAAACAAAGTTCGTGTTTAAGATTAATGAAATCGACTAAATTCGGCAAAAACAAATGCTTTTGACCAACGTCCGGTGACTTTCCAATCATAACTATTTGCAAGAAAATCAATCTAATTTAGGAATATCTTGCATATTATTTTATCAAATACCTACCGTAAAGTATAGCAAATACACGCTTTATATGGCTTTTAAGGAACGACTAATTAGTCACTACAGTTAAAAACTAACGAATTGTCAAAGTAATAAATATCTGAAAATCGTTGATTTTTACTTTCTAGTTGGTCGAAAGAGTTATTTTGACTAATTAGAAGAACTAAAATCTTTATTATTTTAATTTTAGCTTTCCTCTTCTGAATCGGAAAATTCTTTAGTTAATATTTCTAGTAAGGGGTCTAAATCGTATTCTTGGTTGCAGATTGGACAGGTATAAATTCCGTCTGATGGATATCTAATGAAACCTCTTGACAAAGGTTTTTCTTCATTAAAATCTATTTGAAAATATATCTCTTTATTACAACACTTCAAAAAAATATGGTTTTTATTTGTATCTACTAATTTTAGGTAGCCCTCTTGTTCTACATTATGAATTACAAATTTAGCACCTTCCTTTTGAGTAATTGTTAAAATATCTACGGTGTCACCAACCATCGGAAATTCATCGCGTCTAACTTGTTCATAAGCGGTCTGTTCTATAATTGTTTTTGCTAAATCAATTAACATTGGAAAGGTAATAAAAGGTTGTATATTCCCACGTCTTAGCAAATTATTAACTAATTGAGCTTCATTACGAGTTAATTTTAGTCCTATCTTACTAAGATTAAAATGTTTTTGTCTTAAATCTTCTAACAGTTTTTGAAGATAAAAGTTATTTCCAATTTGGATGTATCGTGTATCTCCGCCACTTACACTTTTTTCCTTACCATTAATTAAGTCTTCTGGAATTGAATTTTTCTCAGGACAGAATTTAAATACTTTACAAAAATTTTGACTCTCATCATAACCAGCTACAGCTATGTGTGAACTGTGACTTGCAACATTTATATGGTCTGGATATTTGTTCTCGATAATTTTTTCTATCAAAAAATCTCTTAAATTTTGTGCATATTCAAGAATTGAAAGTCTTTTATTTGGCAACAATTGTTCAAATTCCTCTATCAAAAGGTCAATTTCAACAGCCCCATTCCCAAACATTATAAAACCGACAAAATTATGTGGCGATTTAAGGACATTAACTTTTTGAAAACCATCATAGAAAATCCCAATATGATGATTGAAGTTTAATTCTGGATGAATTGTGCGATTTAATGTCCGGCGATCAGATGCAAGAATTAAACCATTTCTATGAGAAGTAATAATATTTAAGGTCATAGGCTTATTATAAATCCATAGTTATCTTATAGTAAATTCTTGTCTGGTTGTTGTTAGAAATAAAATTCTAATTGGTCAAATCGGTTGAAGTGACCAATTAGTTTTTATCCTCGACCTCTTGATACCTTTCCCACCCAAAATCCGCGTTACCTATCAAGGAACGTGGATTTATGAAAATCGAAAAACCAAAACCTTTAGAAATAAATTGGCTTCGCAAACCTGTCGAATCGGCGAAATCAGGAATGGAAATTTTGCCTGATGGTCGTTTGCGTTGCCGAATTGAACACGAAATTATCCGCGACGTAACGCCGAAAATGTTGGTTTGGTGGTTTAGCCATTTGGAGGGCGATGTCGAAATTGAGGGCGAAAAATATAATCGTTATCGAGTTTGGCATCCCGAAGATCACGTTTTTGCCGAATATGCGAAACGAAATTCAGACGGCACAATCGGCGTTGGCAGCGTGATTCATATGGCGGAAATGCTCACTGCAAATCCGAAATATCTCGTCCATATTTATACTGAAATCAAGAAGTTAGACGAAACAGGCTACATTCATCAGCCGAGAATTCACGGTCTCAAACTCGCTCAAATGGATTACGAATTTCAAGAAGTTTCGGGCGGAACGCTTTACAAAAATAGTCTGACGATTGGACTGAAAGGCGTTTTGGGAAACATTTTGAATCCGCCGATTCGCAGATTTATTTTCGACGAAAAACGCGGACAGGCTTGGATAAAACACAACATCGAAGAGGTCGGAAATTTTGAGTTTTTCTTGCCGAAACTTTTTAAGAATAGACATTTTTCCTAAATAATATTGCGTTACCATGTCTTTTTTCGTTTTTGGTTTTCAGCCTGATTTCATAGGCTTTCCGCGTTTCGCGGCAGTTAGCCACGTCCATTTATGGCGTGGGGGCAAATTCTAAAATATTTGTTCAAGGGCGTTTAAACGTCCTTTTTATTGGCTTAAGCCGTAAAAAAGGACGTTTAAACGCCCTCAGAAATCAATTCCCATAATCAACCACGCCATAAATGAACTTGGCTAAAAATGCACGGAGTAAGTGTGCTTTCATGTTACGCATTGTTCGCCCTTACTTCGTGCAGGCTTCTACATTTTTTATTAAAAATTGCCCGCTAATGAACGCTAATAACCGCGAATGATCTGTTTTTGATTCGTGTAGATTCGCGTAAATTAGCGGGCAAAAATCTTACGTGATACCTTTCTCAAACAGAATCCGCCTTAACAATTGAAGCCGCTTTTTGGCAAATCTAAATTACGGAGAATCTTATGTTTAAGAAAATTACAACTTTATTTTTGGCAGTCATGATTTTTACAACTGCTTCGAGCGTCAGCATTTTTGGTCAAACAAAATCGGCTGATGAAAACCAAACGGTTTCGCAAAAAATCGAACCGCAAGACCAGAAATTTCGTGAAGCTTTTTTGAAGAAAGACAGTGTAACGTCTGCCGCTGAGCTAGTCGAAAAAGAGACGATGAAATCTCATCTAAAACAGAAAAAGCAAGGGCAAAAGTTTTCAACTGCGTCAAAGATAATAATTGTTGTAGGAGCAGTTGCAGCCGCAGTTTTGATAGTCAGTCTTGTTAGGTATGGGAAAAACGAGCAAGTGTTTCGCTAAATTTTAAATAACGCAAAAGCGGAGAGAAATCTTCGCTTTTTTCTTTTTTCGATGATACTTTTCCGCTCCCCTTTTCGCATTACTAGATGAAAGCAATTTTTATTGCGAAAACGGAGAAATTATCAATTCAAATATCCTGTCTTTTTTACATACCTAGATTCCAACAGTTTACAATTCAATATCCGCAATAAATAATTTCTCCGTTTTCGCACAATCCTAATCATGCTCTCTACCGTTCGCTATACTGATACACCTATCTTTCAAACCCGATTCTTTTCAGCAAATCGTCAAACCTTGGATCACCGTGAAGCGGTTTTAATCTGCGACCGACTTTTACCAGCGTGAGCCAATTTGAACGTTCTTGAAAGGCTCTCTCAAGCCAGTAAAATGATTTGTCTCTATCATTTAGCCCTGCATAAACAACGGCTGGAAGAAATGGTGAAACTTCCTTTTTCAATACCTTCCCTTCTAAATCAGTGGCAAATTTTAAGGCTTCGGCTTTGCGTCCTGAAACCGCATAAACATGACCGATTGCCATATCAGTTAAGGGATCGCCCGCGATTTGTTTGGCTTTTTGAAATGCCGCGATTGCTTCGTCAAATTTTCCTTGCTCTACATAAATTTCGCCGAGAGAAATATACGCACGGGCAAAATTCGGCTCCCGTGAAATCACTTGTTTGATTTGATTTTCGGCTTCTTCAAAACGACCCGCGATGTATAACGCCCACGCGATATTTGAGGCTATACTTGATGAATTCGGTTCAAATTGCTGTGCGATTTTCAGTTGATTTATTGCTTCGTCCGAACGTCCCATGGCGACCAAAAAATTTCCGTATGAGTAGTGGGCTTCCGCGTTGTTTGGAACGAGTTGGATTGCTTGCTTGTATTCTGCTTCCGCACCCGCAAAGTCCCAATCATAGACGTATTTTATCGAAGCCAGCGGAATATGAGCCGAGCCGAGAGTAGAATCCATCGCCAAGGCTTTCATCGCCGATTCTTTCGCCAGCGGATAAGCTTCATTGGGCGTAAGTGTGCCATACGCTGGAGATATTCGATATGCGAGAGCTAAACCTTGATGAGCCAATGCGTAATTCGGATCCAATTCTAAAGCCTGTTTGTAAAATTCGACTGATTTTTTCGTGTCTTCGGGCGTGGCTTTTTGCCGATGATACTCGCCTTTCAAATATAATTCAAAAGCCTCCGCGTTTTCGGTGTAGCTTTTTGAAATAGCAGGTTTTGGATCGGCTAAACCCTTTGAGTTGAATTCTTTGGCAACGTCCGCCGCTATTCGATTTTCAATTGCAATTAGTTCCGCGTCGGTTCCTTGATATTGAATTCCTGAAATTTTTGAGCCTGTTTTAACATCAATTAACTCAATGTAAATCTCCACATTTTCATCGTGTTTGGTTAGTTTTCCCGATAAAATCGTTTCGACACTCATCTCTTCGCCGGCTTGTTTCGGTGAAAACTCTCTGCCTTTATACTTGAAAGCAGTTGAACGCGGCACTACTTGAATTTCTGACAAAGACGATAAACGATTGATTAGATTTTCGCTCAAACCATCGCACAAAAAATCATTTTCGGGATTCGCCGTTTCATTTTTGAAGGGTAAAATTGCGATTGAATGTTTGATACTTGCAGGATTTTTTGTTTCCAATCCAACTCGTCTGTCATTAAAATCAACTGACACAACTCCCGTTGCATAACCAACCAAAAGCAAAACCGACAAAATTCCCGCGAAGGCAAATTTGTATCTATGTCGATGAAAAAATGTCGGCTTTGTTTCTTCTGTTCTTTCGGAAGACACGCCTTTTAATTCTTCGGGCGTAAAAATCTTGGTTGAAACTTGAGATTGATGAATCGTCTCGCCAATATTTGAAACCGGCTTTTCATTACCTAGCAATTTTGCGGTCAAAGCAATCAAACGCGGCTCATTGCGAAGTCCGTCAAGCGACGGATCGGTAACAATCCACGGAAACCAAATATCTTTATCTTCCAACGCTTTTTCGAGCATCTCGAAAGTCTTTTCTTTATCGCCCAAATGCAGATAAATTTGAGCTACGCAAAAGGGTGAAACATATTGATTTTTTTCCGCTTCAAGCGTTTGCAGAAGTAAAATTGCCTTCTCTTTTTCGCCTGCTTTCGCATAAGTTGCGGCTAAATTTGCAGTGAACCAAGGCGTTTCGGGCGATAATTCGTGAGCGGCTTTGCTATGCAAAAGAGCTTCTTCGATTCGATTGAGATGGCGAAATAATAAACCCGCAACTGCTCGTCCGTGTGCGAAATTCGGCTCGGATTCGACAGCTTTTTTCGAGACAGCCAATGCCTCATCAAATCTGCGGCTATGATAAAGAACCCAAACATAATGATTCTGATGAAAACCTGACGAAGGATCTATTTCAAACGCTTTCTTTGCTTCATTTACCGCTTCCTGATTGCGTCCCTGCATTGACAAGAAAACTGAATTCCAAACGTATCCATTCACCTGATTCGGGTTTAGTTCGATACCTTTTTTGAGCAATTTCTCACTCTTTTCAAAGTCGCGGTAATAGTATCTAATCATTCCCAAATTTGAATATGCCTCGCCTAATTGGTCGTCCAATTCAACGGCTTTTTCCGCCATTTTTTCCATTAGTGGAATGCATTCAGACGGAGTTTTGGAAGCAAATCCGGTCAACACGAAATAACAATCGCTCAATGCCGAGTATGCCAAAGCGTAATCCGGATCAAGTTCGATAGCTTTTTCGAAATAAGAAACGGCTTTGGCAAAATCGTTGGGAGTGAAACTGAAAAAATGATATTTCCCACGCAGATAGGCTTCGTAAGCCTCAACATTTTTGACTTTTCTTTTAGCAAGATTCTGCTCTTCTTCTGTAGTTAATTGCGGAATCAAAAGTTTAGCGACCTTTTCGGCAACCAAATCTTCAAGATCCAAAACATCGTTAAATTCTTCGTCAAATTTGTCCGCCCAAAGCGTTGTATTTGTTTTAATTTCAATAAGTTGAGCCGAAATACGAATCCGCTTTCCAGCAGGACGAATCGTTCCGGATAAAACGTAATTTACGCCTAATTCGCGTCCCGCGGCAACCGAATCTTGCGAATCCGCAAACCGCAAAACGGAATTGGTTGGGCGAACAATTATCCGCCGAACCTGCGAAAGCCGCGTAATCATCGCATCCGCCAAACCTACCGCGAGATAGGCATTATCGGTCTGTGCTTCACCGATAAATTGAAGAGGTAAAACAGCAATGGAAGGTTTTTTGTCGCCCGAAAACTTTTCTTCAAACTGCTTGAGCATCGGATTTTTCGTCCGTTCCAGCAATTCGAGATAGCGTTTGTCTTTGCGAATCGGTTCTAGTTTGAGGTCAGTTCCGAGCCAGACGAGCCACGGGTCAAATTCATCTGCGGCTTGATTAAAATAAACAAACGCCTCATTAATTTCTCCGGCGGCGACCGCAGCATAACCAAGAAACATCGGCTTAACATAGCCTTTTTTCGCATCCGCCTTCATTTCGTCGAAGACTTTTTGTGCGTCCTGCCGACGGTTTGCAGCGGCAAATGCACAAGCCAAATTAAACTTCAACAATGCCGATTCGGGCATCAAAACGATTGCTTTCTCAATTTCGACAAGGGCTTCGGCACCTCGCCCAAGTTCCATCAACGCATAGCCTCTTTGCAGATGACCTTGCGGAAAATTCTGGTCTAAATCGATAATTTCCTCGGCTTTGGCAAGTGCTTCCTCAAATTGATGAGCCTGACATTTCGTCCACGCGACCAGAGTTTTTGTTCTCAGCGATAGAGGGTCAAGTTCTTCGGCACGTTCGATTTCTTTTACCCCTTCGGCAAAATTCCCGCTGCCAACTAGATGAGCAGAATACCATTCGTGAGCATTTGGGTAATTCGGATTGAGTTCGATTGATTTTTCGTGAATCCGTTTGGCGTCTGCCCAATCAAATTTGTTGTTTTGCACCAGTCCGAAAGTCGCCCACGCTTCGCCCAATTTATCGTCAATTTCCAACGCTCGTTTAACGGCGGCTTCGGCGTGTTTGTAAGATTCGAGCGAAGGCATCAGCCCGTAAATATTCGCCCAAATGTAAAAATCCGCCACGCCAACGTGAGCCAGAGCATAATTCGGGTCGAGTTCGACAGCCTTTTGAAACTGCTCAATCGCCTTTGGCAACGAGTCGGCGGTGAACTGATTCCAGTAAAATCTGCCCTTCAAATATGCTTCGTAGGCTTCGGGATTATCCGTTCCGCGTTTGCCCAATTTAATGGCGTGTTCACCTGTGATTTGCGAAACCAAGGCTTCGGCAACTTGCTCGGAAATCGCATCTTCAAGGGTTAAAACATCAGTAAAAATTTCATCAAATTGTCCTGCCCAAACGGTTGAACCTTTTTGGACATCAAGCATTTGCATCGAAACCCGCAACTTCTCGCCAAATTTTTTGATGCGTCCATCCAGGACAAAATCAACACCCAATTCCTTCCCTGCTTGCAGAGGATCAACTTCGCTATTTTCGTAACCTGAAATCGAACTCGTCGGGCGAACGGTGAAATCTCGCAAGTTTGTCAATCGTGAAATAATTGCGTCAGCCAAACCGATGCTCAAATAGTTTTCGTCAGTATTTTCAGTCGCAGCGAAATTCAATAATTTCAAAGGTAGAACGGCGATAAGTCGCCCATTTTGAATAGTTGGGGGAGTTTGATTATTATTCGCCCGAAAATAAAACGGCGTAGAAATTGGCTTACCTTCCAGGTGTTTTTCGATGTCTTCCAGAAGTCGTTTGACGGATTGATAACGCTCATCGGGTAATTTGCAGAGTGCTTTGAGCGTGATATTGTCGAGATTTCCGCGAAGAATTTCTCGTAATTTGTCGGGCGAATTTTTGCGTAATTCTGCAAGATGCCGAATCGTCAAAGCCTCTTGGTCAACGTGGATTATCGGCAAAGTATCTTCGGAACGCGTAATCGCATCGCTCGGATGCAATGGCGGTTCTTCGCAAATTACGCGGGCAATTTCGTGCGGCGTCCGGTTCGGAAAACGATAAGGGCGATGCCCGGTCAGCAGTTCAAATAAAATCACTCCGAGCGAGTAAATATCAGTCGCAAATGTAACTTTTTCACCGTTAATTTGTTCGGGCGAAGCGTAGTCAATCGTCATCATCCGCATCGCCGTCGCTGTTGGCTGAAGCGTATCGGAAGCCATTTCAGGATTGAGCAATTTGGCGATTCCGAAATCGAGTAAACGCGGTGTTCCGTCGTTGCCAATCAATATGTTTGAAGGCTTCAAATCACGATGGATGACAAGATTTTGATGTGCATATTCGACCGCTTCGCAGATTTTTGTGAACAAATTCAGACGGTCATTTATCGTCAAACGATTTGCGTCGCAATAGCGATACAGCGGCAAACCCTCGATGTAATCCATTACAAAATAAGGTCTTCCGTCATCGGTCGTGCCGCCGTCGAGCAATCGTGTGATGTATGGATGTTCGAGCGTGGCAAGGATCTGACGTTCGTTGCGAAAACGGCGAAGGATAAAATCCGTATCCATTCCGCGTTTGACGATTTTTATTGCGGCTTTTCGACGAAATTCACCGTCCGCCCGAATCGCTTCGTAAACCGCACCCATTCCGCCGCGTCCGATCTCGCGTTCGATTCGGTAACTGCCCAAAAGATTTCCCAGCATCGGATCATCTTCGTCAAATTCCATCAAAGACGACAGAACGCCCGCTTTTTCATCGCTAAAAGCAGGAGTTTCGATAAAACTGCTGGCATCTTCAAATTGTGAAAGGAGTTTTTCTACTTCGGATTTGAGTTCGGAATCGTCCGCCGTAGTTGTGGCAAGATAATCCTTACGCTCAGACGGCGAAAGGTCTAAGGCATTTTGGAATATTTCCTCAATTTGCTGCCAACGTTCGGGGGACATAACTAAAATAAAAAAGTTAGGAATCGTCTAAACCGCTTATTTTATTAAAATTCTAATGCAATATTCCTTTTAAGTCATCTTTTTATGATTTCTTCAGATACTTTCCGCCAAAATTATCCGCCTTACAAATGAGAGCAATCGACTTTCAACATAGGAGAAATCATGCAAACGAATTTATACATCCAATTCATAAACAAATTATCTTTAATCACAATCGTGCTAACCGCAATGTTCTCAATTGCTTTAGGACAAGAAACCGTTGCCGTCAGCAGTTCGGAATTGGTCAACGCCAAACTTCCCGCGAACGCCTCGCGTGTAACCGAACCAAATATTCCGGCAGAAGTTAATGACGCTTTGGGCAAACTGATCGCGGCTGGCGGTGATAAAATAAGGCAAGGCGAAACGGAAGTTTTAGCCTGGACAAACGGTTTCAAAAAGTCAAACGCATCGAATTTGATTACCCAAATGACCGCGAATTTACAAAATTCAGGTTGGGATTACGAAGCTGGCGGCGAAAACGAAGGCGTTACGGTTTTTAGTGCAACGAGCAATTCAGCAAAACGAGTCGTCATCGGATTCTATACATTTTCAGATGATGCTTTCGTTTGGGCGTGGACGGAAATGCTTCGGGCAGATCAACCGAGTTCGAATGTTGATTTGGCTAACACGCCCAAAACCGGAAGCGGAGATGTCAGCGATTATGGTTTTACGACTCCCGCGGGTTGGTCGCGGTCTGATTCAGCCAATAAGATTGTCTTAACTAATGGTGCTGAAAATAGAATCGAGTTTTTGCCCTTGATGAATTCAAGCGGAAATTTAGAAACCGACGCGAATAGAATTTTGTGGCAGATCTTTAAAGGCTGCGATTCCTGGTATGCACTCGGTTTTGAAGCCGATTACGGAACTTTTGAAAAGGGCAAGACGGCTCAAGGTTTGGAATATTTTCGGGTATATCGCTATGCGAAAAATGCGAGCGAACGAAATAGCGAACTAGCCACAACCCAATTTGATGCAATTATTTTGTTGGTCAAATTAGATAATCGAGTCGCTGTTATAACGGGCAGACAACGTTTTCAATCAGATAGGGACAAAGATTCAGCACTTACCGCGATGGCTTTAATGTTATATGACCTTAGATTCAAAAGCGTCCCCAATTCTTACAACCTGAAAAATGAATTATTGGGTTCATGGGGAGCGGCAAGCGGTTCCGTTGCACTTGCTTTCACATTTAATGCTAACGGTTCTTTTAACAAAGGATCGGCTATCGGATACCGCACTTCGCGTGATGTCCAAACCGATAACCTCCATTCTACAAGTTATGGAATGACGGAAACTTACAACTTATCCGGCAACATTTTAACCCAAAATTACAAACGGACACGTGAAGTCTTTAAGTATAAAATTCGTATTTATCAAACCAAATACGATAAACAACCATGGCAGCCTAAACTTGGCTTTTTGCCAATTAATAATCCTGACAGCGGAACAATCGTAATGCAAAGAAGCAATTAACAGACAGCCTGAAAAGTATTTGGGCGAATTACCAAAATCAATCAAATGAAAACGAAACCAAACTGGCAAGCACGTCTTGCAAATACCTATATCAAAACATTTATCCGCCAACGCAATTGGGGCGATCCGGACGCGGTTGCTAAACGAGCCCGCCGTCTTTTTGGTGCACCAAAACTACTGCAATGGCTCAAAAGTCGCGGCTTGCAGATTGAAAGGATTGAAAGCGAGACTGTGCGTGGCGAGTGGATTACGCCTCAGAACGCCAACCAAACCGCTATCTTGTATATTCACGGCGGCGGTTTTGTTGCGAGTTCGCCCGCGGGACATCGCCCGGTTACGGCGAGGTTGGCACGTTTGGGGAATTGCAGAGTTTTTAGTCTTGATTATCGCCTCGCACCCGAAAATCGTTTTCCGGCGGCACTTGACGATTGTTTGGCGGCTTACCGTTGGCTGCTTGAGCAAAACATTTCGCCCAAACAAATTGCGTTCGCTGGCGATTCGGCGGGCGGCGGTTTGGTGCTTTCCACGCTGCTCAGATTGCGTGACGAAAACCTTCCGTTTCCTGCGTGTGCTGTCTGTTTTTCACCTTGGACAGACCTTGCGGGAACAGGCGACTCATTGACACTAAACCGCGATAAAGACGTGATGTTTTGTCCCGAAAACATTCACCAATTCGCCAACGCGTATCTCGGCGACGCTTCACCATCTGACCAATACGCTTCGCCCGTTTTTGCCGAATTTGACGCATCGTTTCCGCCGATTCTCTTTCAAGTTGGCTCAACCGAAGTCTTGCTCGACGATTCACAGAGAATCCACGACAAAATCCAAAAAGTCAACGGAATCAGTGAGTTAGAGGTTTATGAAAATGTCCCACATTGTTGGCAGATGTTTGATTCAATGATTCCGGAAGCCCGAATTGCGTTGCAAAAGGCTGTGAAATTCATTGGACAGCATTTTTCGTAAAATTGAAATATTGCTGATACCTTTTCCCGCCGTAATCCGCGTTACTGATTGAGAGCAAATTCGCTCTACCAAAAAATTGGAGGCATTTATGAAACAAATAATCAAACGCATTTTATTCTGGAAATTGCTTATCATCGTCGGATATTTCGGTATCGGCATCATTCTTGATTCCTACGTCTTCCCTGAGAAAAAACCTGACCTAGCAAGTTATTTCCGACCGGGCGACGTGCTTCACAGCACATCCGAAGGGTTTGATCAGACGATTATTTCGGTGAAGGATGGCTGGGTGCATTCGAGTCTTAAAATTCAACCAAAGGCTCCCGGACCGCCGGAACATATTCACACAAATCTGGTGGAAGTCTTCGTAGTAAAAGAAGGGACATTGAGCATTATGGTCAATGGCGAGAAAAAGACGGTCAAAGCGGGTGAATCAATCACGATTCCCGTCGGCACATCGCATAGACCTTTTAACGAAACCGATCAGCCGGTAATTATTGAAAACGACGGCAGCGAAAAGGATTTAACCGTTGAATTTGCCTATCATTTGTCGCAGCTTTATCGGGTTGTGGATGAAATGGGCGGAAATCCGAGTGCCCTTTCGATGATCATGCAGCTCGCAGTTTATGGAACTGAAATGGACGCTTATTTAGCAGATGGCGGTCCGATCTTCGTGCAAAAAGCAATGCGATTCCTGCTTGCTCCGACTGCTCGTCTTTTGGGATACAAAAGTTATTATGAAGAGTATCGAATGAAACATCAGCAATAAACCATTACGAACAATGGAAGCTAAATAGAGAGATTTTATCTATGTCTAAAAAAATCTTAATCATTGGCGGCGGAATCGGTGGGGCGACGGCGGCGTTGGCTTTGCAAAAAATCGGCGTTGAGGCGGAAATGTTTGAACGTGCCGCCGAACTCAAAGAAGTCGGGGCGGGAATTGCACTTTGGAATGCTCCGTTTCGGGCGTTGGAACGGCTCGGAGTCGGCGAAAAAATCCGCAGCTCAGCCGCTCCGTTAAAGTTTGGAACGATGGGGTTTGCTTCGGGCAAAGTGTTTCAACAGTTAGACTTCGAGAAAATTCTCGGCTCGCAGTTTAACGAAAATTTCATCATTCATCGGGCGGATTTGCATTCGGCAATCTTGAGTGGATTGGACAAAAATTCGATTCACCCCGACCACGAATGCGAGCGAATTGAGCAGAACGCGGACGGCGTAAAAGTAACTTTCAAAAACGGCAATACCGCCGAAGGCGACCTTTTAATCGGGGCGGATGGGTTTAATTCAGTCGTCAGAAAATCGATTTTCGGCGAAACTCCCGTGCGGTATTCGGGGCAAACCTGTTATCGCGGAATCGTGGATATTTCGGCGTTGCAGCCTTCGGTTTTGGGTGAAATTCAAGGCACCGGACAGCGTTTCGGGATCGCTCCGATCAACGAAAAACGGGTTTATTGGTTTGCCGCAATGAACGCTCCGCAAGGCGAAAAAGACAATCCCGCCAACCGCCGCGAATTTCTTTCGGAAAAATATAAAGGCTGGAAATTCGGCATTCCCGAAATGATTGCGGCGAACAATAACGACCGAATTTTACGCAACGATTTAATTGACCGTCAGCCGTTAAAAACTTGGACAAAAGGGCGGATTACTCTGCTCGGCGACGCGGCTCATCCGATGCTTCCCAACCTCGGACAAGGTGCTTGCACGGCAATCGAAGACGGTTTTATTTTGGCGAGAAATATCGCAAAAAGCGGTGTAAATGCCGATGCCTTAACCCGTTACGAAGCCGAAAGAATCGGGCGAACAACCCGCATCGTCAATCAATCGCGGCAATTTGGCGTTCCGCTTTTATGGACAAATCCCATAGCCGTTTGGCTTCGGAACAAAATGTTTGAATACACGCCAAACTCATTTTCAGAGAAACTTTTTCGGGAAAATATCTGTTTTGATGTAGGAAACTTGCAATATTAGATGGCACTTTTTTCCGCCCAAAATCCGCGTTAGCAATTGGAGGCAATTTCAATATGCAACACGAATTCATTGATTCTCAACCATTTCACCACAGAAGCCAAAGGTGCTGTTCCTGCCTACGGAAATTGGAATGCGGTGAAAATTTTGGTGGAATTGCTGCAAAAGTAAAAATTTCCAAGTAGATGCTAAAAGACGAACACAGAATCGTCCAACGCGTCCCCAACGGGGACAAATATACTAGCGTAGGGTAAAGCGAATGGTAATGAGCGACACCCTACGTTTGATAGAAAAACCAATCCGTCGCTGTAAGTGACGAACATTCAGCGGTTTTGTGTTCGACTCCTTCAGAGTCGGATTCATCGTTTTAACAGTTCGTAGGGATTCTCCCTACGCTATATTATTTTTCGCCTTTGGCGACTTTTAGAAATTATCGGACAAACTCGTGAAAGGTGATTAGTCGAATCAGTTATTTTGTCTAATTTCGTAGCGGTTCAAAAAGAGGGTTTTTATGAGTAATTGCGGCATTTATCTTTTGCTTTAAAAACCCCATTACATTTATTTCCTTTTCCAGAAGCAAAACAAATTCTTCCAATTTGCAGAGAACAATAACACGTTGTTGTAGAGCTTCTCGACAAGTAGCAATTGCAGGTTCCGTATAGTTTGAATTAGAGATAAAAATCCCCCGAGCGTCAGCTCTGCTGAAAACTCGAACTATGTGTTGAGAAACGTCACCTCGCCCTAAAGGCTTCGTCCACCATTTCATTTCAACAAGATACACTTGCCCTTCGATTTCAATAACCCCATCTATTTGCTCAATAACTCCCTCACTATTATTTCCGTTAATTGTAAATGCTTCACGAACGAGAATTCCATTAACATTAAAAAATTTGTTTAATACAGATTCAAGAGTCTTGCCACGTTTTTTGTAATCGGTTTCTTTAAACAGCGAATAGAATTCTTTTTTGATGGATTCAGTTTGAATTTTAATCTTTACTGCGGCTTCCTGTTTTGTTTTATGCTCAGTTTGACGTTGTTTTCTTTCAGCCTCTCTTTCTAAATCCATCCTCGTAAAAGAATCTTTTACGTTTATAACTTCTCTGATTTCAGCAACTAAACCTTTCGCCTTCAATCTATCTGACTCCCAACAAGAAGAAAAATTTTCAAATTCAGTAATGCGTTTCAAAATTTCTCGCCGCTCTCTAAGAGTCGGTTCTCCTTTTTCATTTAGTCTCACCAATACAGTTCGGGTAATTTCATATTTATTGATGTTAGCTTTATCCTTGGCTATACGTTCACTAAGGTCTTTAGTATATTCAGAGCCAACTCCTGCACCTCTGAAAAAAGTAATAACGTCTGGTTTTGAAGGACAAATCAGCGGAATAGTATTAATAAGAAGATTTAAGAGTTCTGGCGGATAGTGATAAATAACATTCATTAAGCAATCGAACCTCCATATGTGACCGCTTATATTGTAACAACATTGGTTTAGAACTTAAATTGCTAATTGCATTGGCTTTTTACTTCTTTTCCCACACATTACATTGTATTGGTCAAATCGCTTTGACTGCCAATTAATTTCCATCCTCAAATATTATCCTGACACCTTTTCCGTCTAAAATCCGCGTTACATATTGGAGGCAATTTCAATATGCAACGCGGATTCAAATTTTATACACAATTCATCGCTTTATTTTTACTTTTTAGTTTTTCAACTTCGCTCGTTTTCGGGCAAAAGAAACCTGCTCAGACCAAATCGCCGATTTGCACGGGTGCGTGGACGGGCAGCATTACGTTCTCACGCACGCAATCGCTGACCGACAACAAGGTTGTGCCGCGAGTTTCGGGACGCGGGAAAGATACGAAAAAAATGGAAATGAAGCTCGATTACAAAGCGACCGTTGCAGTTATCGAATCGTCGGAAAAAAACGGTTCGTGCATCGGCAAAGCCTCGATTAACAGCAATTATACGATGACCGACACGACAAAGGCTGAAGAGGAAAATTCGTGCGACAAAGGCAAGACGTTTAAGTTGATGACCGGAAATTTCGTATCTCAAACCGGAATCAGCGGTAGCGGGAAAGGCGAAGCAAATGTTTCGATTGGGGTAAATTCCGATGGAACTTACAGTGTCGGCGTTGGTTTGCCACAGATTCCAGGCAAAACTTCGGGTTCGCAATCCGCGTCCTTCAGCGGTCAATGTTGGACGAAGGAAGGCTACAACAACGCCATGCCGAGCACGGCAACCAATGTTCAAGGTGCTTCGTTTAGGTCAAATGGAACGCATCGGGTTGATCCGGCAAATCCAAATAAACTTTCAGGCTCTTACTCCGAATCGGCTTTGGGGGTTACAAATACAATCACTTGGAGTCTGCAAAGATGCGGCGGCGAGCTTAGTATTACCGACCTCAAATTTGCAGATATGAAGTTTCCAAACTGGAACGACTGGCAAGAAGTTGACCAATACAAAGGCACAACAGACGGAAATTTTGTAAAAATTACCGCCAAAGTTTTGAACACATCGCCCGAAACGAAATACGCCGAACTCAGTTTTAAGGAAACTTTCAAGGGCGATAAATGGGACGGTGCCAGACCTGATATGCCTTTGAAAAAAGATTTTGTCAGTTTTAAGGTTGACGCGGGCGAAGAAAGAGAAATCGAATTTGTCTGGGATTCAAGCGGTTATGCATGGTATGACGATGGTCGTCCGCGACTCGTCGAACGCATCAAAGCCGAGATTTGGAAAGAAAATAAATTGGTTGATAGTATGACCAAAAATCTGAAAGTTGCTCCGAAACCTGTCGTGCTGGTTCACGGTTTGTGGGACAATTGGAGACGGTTTGAGGTTTGGCAAAATATTTTTACAATCTCGCACAGTTACGATTGGAAAGCGTTTCCCGTCGGCGAAAAACCCGACAAAGGCGTGATGGATATGGGCGAATTCGGGACGCTCAAACCGGGCAAATCGCTGACCGAAAATGCGGCGGCACTCAAATCCTACATCAGCTACGCCCAGCAAGACCGCAATGCGTGGCACGTTGATATTGTCGCTCATTCGACCGGCGGTTTGGTCGCCCGCAATTATATCAGCCAACTGATGCCCGAACCTCTCGAAGACGGTCGTCCGCAGGTTTCGCGTCTGCTCTTGCTCGGCACGCCGAACACGGGCAGCACCTGTGCAGATATGATGTATCTCGTTACCCTCAACCAGCCTTTGTATCACGCGACGAGATTGTTTGCCGTTGAGTTCAATCGCGTGAATAGCACACGAAAAGGCGTAAGATTTTCGGCTCTCGCGGGAAACCCAATGCCGTTTATGTGTAATGCGGTTACTCCGAACGACACCTTTGTTTCAGTCGCATCGGCACATTGGACTATCAAAGACACGGCAGTTACACCTTATACGCATGAGGAATTGACGGGCGATAAAGGTCTTGCAGATTATGTGAATAATCGTCCAACGAAGGGAGTTCCGGTCTTTACGGATTTTGTGAAACCGCGTCTGGCAATCGGACCGAGAGGCGATCATAATCTCGATTTTTCCGATTTGTTAGACAAAAAAACAGGTCTAAATTATCAACCAAATGGCGAGGCGTATTCGCTCAACGCGACTCGCGGACCGAACGTTTCAAATATGGACGTAGCTGAAAATTCGACAGTGAATGATACGCCGAACGTTGATTTTTCTAAATCCGTCAAACTTGCAGCTAAACAAACGGTTGAAATCGATATTCCGGTTGAAACGGCACTAAATTTCGGCTTGACGTTTATGGCTGATTCACAAATCTCTGCCACGCTGTTTGACGAAAAAGGAGCAATTGTTGGCAAAAATTTAGCCAAAACACGGGAAGCAAACGTCTGGTTTCGTTCGATTTTTTATGAAAAACCAATTGCCAAAGGGACTTGGAAACTGAGGTTGGAAAATACTTCGGATAAAGAGTTTGAAGCAGTTTTGGTAACTTGGAAAGATGCCGCATAATTAGAGACTAATTTGCCGGGTGTTATGCTGGTAACCGCAGGACAAATCGCCGAGGTCGTTTATCAAGCGGCTACGGATGTCACAAATTAGCTCAGATATGTCGCCGGTTTGGGTGCTCAGGCAATGTGTGCCCAACGCAATCAAATTGGCGATGAGGCTTTTAGAAAGGGAATGGAGTAGTTATTTTTTGGAGTTAAGTATTGAATTTGCCGTATTTAGCAAACTTGCTCATTGCAATAGTACCTGAGAAAAAACGCGGTTACTGTTACTGCAGCTCCTATCAATACTCCGATTGCAACTTTCGAGCCAATTGAAAGCCCTCGGCGGCTTACTTTCTTAACTTGATCGTAGGAAATGTTTGTTTTAGTACTGAAATCGCTCGCGGTTACGGTAAAAGAATCTTCGTCGATCTTGCTCACGAATCCTTTGATCTTGGATTTGTCGAGCATTTCAATCGTAACTTTCGCCTTTTCACCCGTTCCAATTTTAGCGAGTTTTGCTTTGATTTCGGTTACTGAATCTTGTTTGTAAGTAACTTTTTTGCCAGTTTCGGATACTTTGGCAGCAAACGCAAAATTACTAATGAGACCAATCAGAGCAAGTACTAACAATTTCCTTAACATATTTTTTATATTCCTTTTTTCCGATTTAGGGATTTCAACAATTCGTTTGTGTCATAGTCGCTCAAATTCACCTTAAAGTAAATCGGAAATTTCTGCTAAAATCATCGAATGACCCAGTTAAAATTACCACCCACGGTTAAGCCAAGTTGGATTGGCGGACATTTCCGTGCATTTTTGAGTGATCGGCTTGGTTTTTTGCAACAATTGTCAAAATTAGGAGATATATCCTCATTTCGATTGGGTAAACAACAGGCGTTTTTTATCAATCATCCAGATATTATCCGCGATGTATTGGTTACAAATCATGCGAAATTTGAAAAAGGTAATGCTCTAAAACGTGCGAAAAAACTGCTTGGCGAGGGTCTTTTAACGAATGAAGGGGCATCGCATCTGCGTCAGCGGCGAATGATTCAGCCTTTGTTTCATCGCCAGCGGATTGCGGAGTACGCCAATTCGATGGTTGAATTTGGCGAAAAAATGTCGGGTGAATGGCGAGATGGGGAAGAACTCGATATTAGCCATGAAATGATGCGATTGACGCTAAATATCGTTGGCAAAACTCTTTTTAGTGCAAATGTTGCGGATGAAGCGGACGAGGTTGGAAAGGCAATGACGGATTTGGTCGAACTATTCGATTATTTGGTTTTACCCTTTGCAGAACTTTTAGAAAAACTTCCGTTGCCTCATTCAAAGCGTTTCAGAAACGCCAAAAACACCTTAGATACAATAATTTACGACATTATCAATGAACGCCGGAAATCGGGCGAAGACAAAGGCGATCTGCTTTCGATGCTGCTGATGGCTCAAGACGAAGACGATGGCGGACAAATGAGTGACGTCCAAATACGCGACGAATGTCTGACGCTTTTTCTTGCCGGACATGAAACAACAGCCAATGCCTTAATTTGGACGTGGTATCTTTTATCGCAAAATCCGGATGTCGAAAAGAAATTTCACGACGAACTAGATGCGGTTTTAGAGGGACGAAAACCAACGCCCGAAGATTATCAAAAACTCAAATTTACCGAAGCAATTTTAGCTGAATCAATGAGGCTTTTCCCGCCTGCTTGGGGACTTGGCAGATTGGCAATTGAACAACACGAAATCAACGGTTACGAAATTCCCAAAGGTTCATTAATATTGATGTCGATGTATGTTTTGCAGCGTGACGAAAGATTTTGGGAAGATGCCGACACTTTCAAACCAGAACGCTTTATGAGCGAAAACGCCATTAAGGAAGCCTCAAATAAATTTATCTATTTCCCCTTCGGCGGCGGCGTAAGACGTTGCGTTGGCGAACAATTCGCTTGGATGGAAGGCGTTTTGCTGTTGGCAGCGTTAGGGCGAAAGTGGAAATTAAAATTAAATCCTGAGCAGAAAATTGTTCCGCAAGCGATGATTACGCTAAGATCGAAGTTTGGGATGAAGATGAAGGTTGAGAAGAGACGTTGAACTAAGATTTAGAAGTTTCAATCCAGACTGCCTTTCCATTTTTCCAGATTGCGATCGGATTTCCCATGCGTTTATGAGCAAGAACCGCTTCCTTCACGGCTCGTTGCAGAGTTTCCGTAATCTGTTTTTCGTCAGCGAAAATTTCTTCAAGCGTAGCTTTCTTGCTATTTTGTTTAGATTTATTTTGCATACCTTTCTCGCAAAGTTTGCCAAATGATCGGCTCATTTACTTTCTCTATTTTCAACAAATTTCCCTTAGCAATCAACCGTAGATTTTCGCTACCGGAATTATCATAAAAATACCAGCTATCCGCGATTGGCTGATACAGTTGGAAAAAATTCCGCAAACCCTTTTCATAACGCCTTCTAATCGTGTCATTTGGAATATTGTGTCCGCCTTGCATTACCCTTTCAGCCACCCGCAAAACGGCAAGTTCGGCATCACCAATCCAAAGAAAAATTAACTTGAATTTGTAGCCATTCTCACGCATTTTCTTCAGACGGGGCTGAAAACTTCTCGAAGAAAGCGTAGTTTCAAATGCAAAATCATGATTCGATTCGGCTAGGGCACTAATCCGCTTAAGCATTATTTTTCCCGCCGCAATAGCTACCGTTTCGGGAGAAAAAGCAGAAAGACCTTGAGCTAAAGTATCAGCATTTACAAATTCATCCACGCCGAGCTTATCACGCAACAAGAATGGTGCGATAGTTGATTTTCCAGATCCGTTTGCTCCTGCAATTACGACAATATGAGGCATTTTGGAATTTTAACACAAATTTTTCCCGAACTTACTTGAAATTCCCATCGTAATAGGTTTATGTTAGTGATGTAGCCGTTCGGATTGAGCGGTGAAAATTAAACACAGGGAGTGTTAGCGGATTTTGGATTGATGATTTTGGATTTCGGATTTTTATTTAATCCTGCAATTTGATTCAAAACAAATCCGCGACAAGTTATGAATAAGAAATATACACACGCAATCGTCATCGGGCGATTTCAGCCATTCCATTCTGCACATCAAGATTTAATCCAACACAGTTTGTCGCTTGCCGAAAAAGTCATCGTTATCCTTGGCTCGGCTCGAAGTGCGTCCGACATTAAAAATCCATTCACGCCTGCAATGCGAGAGGAAATGATTCGGGCTTGCTTTCCCGTTGATAATAAACGACTTACGTTTTCCGCTGTCCGCGATTATCCGTATAATGACCACGTTTGGACGACTGAAATTCAAAATGTGGTAAACGAAGAGATTGAAGACGAAAAGGACGCAAAAGTTGCGATTGTCGGATTTTTCAAAGACCGCAGTTCGTATTATCTCAACCTTTTTCCGCAATGGAGTTTTGAAGAATTCTATTGCAAAAATCGCGACAATCTAAAGATCAACGCGACTGAGATTCGTGAAAAGTATTTTACCGAAAACGATGATTGGCAAACGCAAGTTCCAACATCAATCGCCACGCAATTAGAAGTTTTCAAGCAGAGCGAAGACTTTGCTACATTGCGAAAGGAATTCTCTTATCTCAAACAATACAAAGAAGATACGCGTTTTGTCGGCGTGCCATATAAACCCGTTTTTATCACAACTGACGCGGTTGTTGTGCAAAGCGGACATATTTTGGTTATCCGTCGCGGACATCAGCCGGGCAAAGGTCTTTTGGCACTTCCCGGCGGATTTTTGCAGCCTGAATTAACGCTCGAAGACAACGCTATCAAAGAGCTAAAAGAGGAAACAAACATCAAAGTTCCCGCTCAAGTCCTTCGCGGAAGCATCAAAACGAGCCGTCCATTCGATTATCCCGAACGCTCAGCACGCGGTCGAACCGTGACATTCGCCTACTTTATCGAACTCGAACCGAGCCTTAAAGATGGTCTGCCGAAAGTAAAAGGCGGTGATGATGCGGCGAAAGCCTTTTGGCTGCCGTTATCGGCTCTGGGCGAAAACGAGGATAAGTTTTTTGAAGATCATTATTCGATAATCAAAGCTTTTATTGGATTTTAGGAACGGGATTCACCACAGAGGCACAGAGAACACGGAGTTTTTTATGAAAATTTTGATTCTAATTTTGTTTGTTCTTAGCTTGTCGGGCTGCGAAAATGTGAAAACAGACGAGTCTTACTCAAACAGTCAATCGTATTATCGCGAAGACGGCACGTTAAAAGACGAATTTTACGGGAAAGGTGAAAATTCCGATATTCCCAATAGCTTTGAGGCTGTTGAGGTTGATAAAAACGGAAAGGAAACAGGAAAAGGTGGCAGCACGCATTTTGAATTCGTAAATGAAGAAGTTGGAATTAATTTTCAAATCTATGAATCGTCTGAAATTGCTTTGAAACAATTGAATCAAACTATCGAAAAAGCCGATAAGGTTATTCGGAAAAGTGTAATTAAGAACAACAAAGGCGAAGAAGTTGGACAGAAAGCATTGTTGATTCAAACAACAGAGACGGAAGGACGCCGCTATTACTCGTTGGTTTGGACTAGAAATTCGAGATTAGCAAGTTTGTCCGGCGATTCATTGAAGGCAATTGAGGCATACGAAAACGACAGAAAACTATAAAAATCTCTGTGCCCTCTGTGTCTCTGTGGTGAAAAAAAAGATTTAGGCTTTCAGGTAGAGAGCCGAAAATAGGAGAAAAATAATGTTTGAAATAAATAGAATAATTGATACGGATTCGTATAAAGCGAGTCATTTTCTGCAATACCCGCCGAATACGACGCTCGTGCATTCGTATCTGGAAAGTCGCGGGTCGGAGCGGAATTACAGCGAAACCGTCTTTTTTGGTCTGCAATATCTTTTGAAAAGGTATTTTACCGAACGATTTACAAAAGAAGATGTTATCGAAGCAAACGAAGTGATCACGGCACACGGCGAGCCTTTTAATTTACAAGGTTGGCTGAGATTAATCGAGAAACACAAAGGAAAACTTCCGCTTCGTGTTCGTGCGGTGGCAGAGGGTTCGATCGTTCCGACTCGAAATGTTTTAATGACTGTCGAAAATACGGATGACGAGTTTTTCTGGCTGACGGGCTGGTTTGAATCGCAATTTATGCGGATTTGGTATCCGATCACGGTCGCCACGCAAAGCTATTACATCAAACGCGACGTTTATCAATTTTTGCAAGAAACGGCAGATGACGCAGATGCAGAAATCGGTTTCAAAGTTCACGATTTCGGCTCTCGCGGAGTTTCTTCGCAAGAAACGGCGGCAATCGGCGGAGCGGCTCATCTCGTTAATTTTTTCGGTTCGGATACGATGGCTTCTTTGCTCATTCACCGCAAATTTTACAACTGCGAAATGGCAGGTTTTTCGATTCCGGCGGCGGAACATTCAACGATTACATCTTGGGGACGCGAAAACGAAATTGAAGCATATCGCAATATTTTGAAACATTTCGCCAAGCCAAACTGCTTTGGTTGCAGTAGTTTCCGATTCTTGGAACATTTACGAAGCGGTCGAAAAAATTTGGGGCGAGCAGTTGAAACAAGAAGTTATTGATTCAGGTGCAACAATCGTAATTCGTCCCGATTCGGGCGATCCGGTTGAAGTTGTCGGGAAAGTTGCCGAGATTTTGGCTAGTAAATTCGGTGTTGAAATCAATTCAAAAGGCTACAAAGTTTTGAAAAACGTTCGCATAATTCAAGGCGATGGAGTAAATCCGGTTTCGATTCATAATATTTGCCAATCGCTAAAAGACAAAGGTTTTTCAACGTCGAATATTGCCTTTGGAATCGGCGGTGCTTTGCTGCAAAAAATTGACCGCGACACGATGAAATTTGCTTATAAATGTTCAGCAATTGTCCGCGATGGCAAACTGGTTGACGTTTATAAAGAACCGATTACCGATAGCGGAAAGTCGTCTAAAAAAGGTCGGCTCGATTTAATAAAAGACGAAAACGGCGATTACAAAACCATTGTTTTACCTGATATTAAAACTGTTTCCGCCGAAAATTCGCAACTGACAACTGTTTTCGAAAACGGCGAAGTATTGGTTGATGATAATCTGGAATCAATTCGCAAACGGGCAAAAATTTAGGCGATTTCGCTCAAAAAGCTAACGCCGTCTTGCAATTGTAAGCCAAAATTCTCGGCAATTGTTTGTCCGATATCGGATAAACTTTGCCGGGTTTTTAAGTTTACGCCGTGTTTCGCGGATTTTCCATAAACGAGCAGCGGCACGTATTCACGGGTGTGATCGGAGCCTTCTTTGGTAGGATCATTGCCGTGATCGGCGGTTAGAATTAATAAATCATCATCTTTCAAGGCGTCGAAAATTTGCGGAAGTTGAGCGTCAAAAACTTCCAAGGCTTTGGCGTATCCTTCTACATCACGCCGATGTCCGTAAAGCATATCAAAATCGACCAAATTTGAGAAAATAAGTCCTTTCGTGTCTTCGTCAAGTGCTTTGATTGTAACATTTACAATCTGTTCATTGTTTTTGGCTGGCAAATCCTGAGTAACACCAATCGAATCGTAAATCGAGGCGATCTTGCCGATGCAAACAACGTCTAAACCTTTATCTTTTAGGAGCGGCAAGAGATTATCGGTCGGCGGCGGAACGGCGTAATCGTGTCGATTTTCGGTTCGTTTGAATGTATCGGCAGTTTCGCCAACAAAAGGACGGGCGATAACGCGACCAACTTTGTCTTCGCCATCGAGAATTTTTCGGGCAATTTCACATATTTCATATTGCCTTTCAATCGGGATAACTTCTTCGTGTGCAGCAATTTGGAAAACGGAATCAGCCGAAGTATAAACAATCGGTTTGCCGGTCTTTATATGCTCTTCCCCAAATTCTTTGATGATTTCCGTACCCGAAGCCGGAATATTCGCCAAAACTCCGGGAACTTTTGCTTTTTCTGTAAATTCAGCGATTATTCGCTGTGGAAAACCCTGTGGAAAAGTAGGAAAAGCCTTCTTCAAAATGATGCCCGCCATTTCCCAATGTCCTGTGGTTGTGTCTTTTCCATTGGATTTCAGAGTACATTTACCGTAATTGCCGTTAAGATTTTCGCTCGCCGGTAAATCTTGCAGAGGTTTGATATTTCCTAAGCCAAGCCGTTGCAAGTTAGGCAGATTTACTTTTCGTGACGCCAAAATATGTCCGAGAGTGTCGCTTCCGGCATCGCCCCAATTCGCCGCGTCCGGCATTTCACCGATTCCGGCTGAATCTAAAACGATCAAACAAACGCGTTTAAATTTTCCCATAAAAGTATCTTACCAGAAGGGAACGCCACGCTTCCAGCTGGCATTGAGCGTGCAACAAGAACAATTTGTTCTGAAGCAGAGCCTAATTGTTCTTCAGCACTTTTACATCGTTAGCACGATGTTTGCCAGCTGGAAGCGTGGCGTTCCGTTGGGTGATTTTGGTTTGTGGGGTTTTTTGTTATGCTTTTAGAAAGGAGAATTTGTGTTTACAGGAATCATTGAAGAACTTGGAAGAATATCTTCATTCAGCAAAAATGCGAGTGGTGCAAAGATAAAAATTTCGGCAAAAATCGTGACGGATAAGACTAACGAAGGCGATTCGATTGCGGTAAACGGAGTTTGCTTAACGGCTCTCGAAATCACTGCAAAATCTTTTTCCGCAGATGTTTCCGAGGAAACCTTAAATCGCTCAACAATTGGCAAGCTCTCAGTGAGTTCTCCCGTGAATTTAGAGCGAGCGGTTACGCCTTCTACACGTTTGGGCGGACATATTGTGCAGGGTCATGTGGATTCACGCGGAAAATTTCTATCAGCAACGCAAAGTGGCGATTTTTGGACGGTGCGAGTTTCGTATCCAAAAGAGATCGGGCAATATTTGGTTTACAAAGGCTCAGTTTCGGTTGAAGGAATTTCGCTGACGATCGCGAGTTTGACCGACAATTATTTTGAAATTGCCGTAATTCCAAAAACGTGGACGATGACAAATTTATCAACTCTGAAAAGCGGCGATGAAGTAAATCTTGAAGCAGATGTGATAGCGAAATACGTTGAGCGGATTATGCTTTACGGGAAAAAAGAGAGTGGAATCACGATGGAAAAACTCGCGGAATTGGGTTATTCAAAAAAGTAACGCGGGCATCTTGCCTGCACTTTCAAACTTCATTTCAAAAAAAGTGGCGGCAAGATGCCGCCACCACAGCAGGCTAGAAGCATGCGTTACATTTTTTTGCGTGGAATCTTCTCATCCATCATCGCAGTTTGATAAACAAAAGCAGCCATAACAATCGAGGCTTGTTTCATATCATCGGCTTGAATACGGTCGTAAACATCCTGATTTGAGTGATGAGTCCGTGTATCGTATTCAATCTCGTCCTGAATGAATTGAAAGCCGGGAAGTCCGATTCCATCAAACGCTAAATGGTCTGTTCCGCCCGTATTTGCAATGGTCAAAGTTTTTGCTCCCATCTCATGAAAAGGCATCAGCCATTCTTTGAAAATTGGTGCAACTCCGCTGTTTCCTTGCATATAAACGCCGCGAATTTTCCCAGTTCCATTATCTAAATTGTAATAAGCAGAAAGTTTTTCGTAATTTGCACCTTTTACCAATTCAGGTTTTGGTGCATTTGGATCTTGCGGACCGAACATATTTTGAGCATTTTTCATTTCGCCGAAATGCTGCTTAACATAAGCACGCGAACCGAAAAGTCCTTGCTCTTCACCCGACCAAAGTCCCACACGAATTGTCCGACGAGGTTTCAAACCCAACGCTTGTAATATGCGAACTGCTTCCATTGCAACAGATACGCCAGCTGCATTGTCGGTCGCACCCGTTCCTGCGTGCCACGAATCGATGTGTCCGCCGAGCATCACGATTTCATCTTTCAACTTCGGATCGGTACCCGGAATTTCAGCAACCGTGTTGTAAGACATCATATCTTTGTCGTTATATTCCGCTTGAATATTGACAGCCATTTTCAAGTTCGCACCCTGCTTGATCATTCTAATCATTCGATTGTAATGCTCGCTGGCAACCGTAACTTGCGGCAGGATTTTTCCATCTGCATCCTTTGATTGCGGTGCAAGCCGCGTTGGACGATCTTGAGGACTTGTCGGAACAGGTTGAACAACCGTCGCACCTTGGACAAAAATAGTGCCGCCGCTTCCTTCACGACTATTATCGATGACAACTGCAACGCCTTCATTTAATAAAAAAGCGGCACGTTTTGAGGAAACTTGCTGTTGCTGCATAAAACGTTGGCGTTGTTCGTCAGTCATTTGGGCTCTCTGCTGCGGAGGTTGCGGAGTTTCCATCTTGGTTAGTTCCTCATCAGAATAGCGAACTCCCATCCCCTTAAAATCAGCCGGAGTATCGCGAATATCAGATACCAAAACGATCTTATCTTTCAACTTTCCTTTGTATTTATCGAAATCTGCCTCAGTTTTCACTTCAAAAAACACTACATCGGATGTAACCGTTCCTTTTGTAGATGGCGACCAGGCTTTTGGATATGCGATCAGCGGAATATTATATGGCGAGGTAATTTCGGCACTAAAATTATTAAGCGTCCAGCCGCGTCCGAAAGGTCCCCAAGCTTCGAGTTGAGCATTTTGCAATCCCCATTTCGCCATGGTGTCGCGTGTCCATTCGTTGGCTCTTTTCAAGCCCGGCGAACCGGTTAATCTAGCTCCGATCACATCGGTTAAATAAGACATATGATTCATTACTTGCGAACGATTCATGCCTTCATCTTTAATTTTATCGATAGTTTCTTTCGGGGCGGTATAGATCGTTTGCCCAAAAGCAACACTCGGAATTAGTAGGGCTGATAGTAGGAAAACTACCATCAATTTGCGTTGTAGCATCTTTTTCTCCTGAATTTTATAAATTGTTTTGAATATTTACTTAATTGATAGACGTAGTTTTACTCGAAAAAGTTTCAAAGCGTCTTCCAAGTCAGAGTATAAGCTGGCGGAATATTTTTTAGGACGAGATCGCTTCGTTCAACCTTTCCATATCTCAAATTTAATTCTTTGCGAAATTTAACGGCAGGCGGCAGATGATATCCGTGAGCGTATTGGAATGTGCGAAAGAGGCAGCCTTTTTGCATCAATTTATCAACCTCATCGAGAATCCCTTTCGAAATTTCAGGCGGTAAAACGACAAAAGGCAATCCGGAAATTACATAGCTGACTTTGCCAAGATTCTTCTCTTTCAGGATTTCTTCCGTTTTGCAGGCATCTTCGCAGACAAAATCAAGCTTTGGAATATCTCTTTTGAGCATTTCCACAAAATCTTTGTCGATTTCAATCCCTAAAAACGAATTGCGATTTGGGATTAAGTCTTGTAAATACTTTGTTATTGCTCCGGTTCCACAACCAATTTCCAAAACAACATTATTTTCATCAGCTTCAACACCTGCGATCATCTTGAGGGCAAGATCTTGCGAACTCGGCGAAATCGCACCTACCTTTAGTGGGTTTTTGAAGAATCCTTGCAAAAACTGAAAATGTTGTTTCATAAAAAGGGGTTTATTCTAGCAGCCTTTACAACGAACTCTATTTTTGTAAAGTTTCAGCTTTTTCTGTTTCGCCCTCTACAATTGCCTCATCAAGACTTATCTTGTAGTCGCAAGTCTCAACATTGCAATATTTAATCGTTCCGTCCTTTTTCGTAGTCTTGGTAAAAAGCATCGTTGCCGAACAAGTTGGGCAAGCTTCAATAAGTGGCTTATCCCAATAAACCTCATCGCATTTTGGGTAATTTGTACAGCCGTAAAAAGCCTTTCCGCGTTTGGATTTTTTGACCGCGATATCGCCTTTTCCACATTTTGGGCATTTGATTCCGAGCGTATCGCGTTTGATATATTTACATTTCGGATAATCCGAGCAAGCCGTAAATTCGCCAAAACGCCCTTGTCTGATCGCTAAATTCTTTCCACAATCAGGGCATTTTTCATCGATTTCAACTGGCGGCATTACTGTTTTGACTTCGCCCGATTTCGCAATTTTTCGAATAGTTTTGCATTCCGGATAGCCCGTGCAGCCATAAAAAGATCCGAACCTGCCTTTTTTGAGAGCCATCGCCTTGCCACAATTTTCGCACGGCTCAATTTTTTCTTCAGCAACAATTTCTCCGTTTTCACCAACCTTTGCCGCATCCGATTTCTTGGTAACTTCTCTTGTCGTTTGGCATTCGGGATAGGTTGCACAAGCTAAAAATTGTCCAAATCGTCCAAATTTGATAACCATTCCGGCACCGCATTTTTCACAAATTTCGTCGGTAGGAATCGCCTGTTTTTTGATGTTTTTAATATTTTCAGTGGCGGTTGCTACCTCGGCAGAAAACTTACCGTAAAAAGTCTGTAAGGCGTCACGCCAATTAAGATTTCCTTCCTCGATTTCGTCTAATTGCTCTTCCATTTTCGCTGTATAAGCGGGATTAAACAATTCCTCGAAATTCTGCACAAGCATATCATTAACTGTTGTACCCAAAGGGCTTGGATAAAAACGACCTTCGAGTTTATCAACGTAATCGCGATCTTGAATCGTGGTCATAATCGCGGCGTAAGTTGACGGGCGACCGATACCTTGTTCTTCCAGTGCTTTTACCAAAGTTGCTTCGGTAAAACGTGGCGGCGGCTCGGTGGAATGCTGCTCTGGTGTAATGCTGTTGAGCTTAAGATTCTCGCCTTTTTCAACCTTTGGCAAAGTTTTATCTTCATCATCGTCATCTTCAGCTTTTTCGTCTTTGCCTTCCTGATAAACCTTCAAAAAGCCATCAAATTTCTGTACGGAACCCGTTGCACGAAACATAAAACGCCCCGCTTTGATGTCAATCGTGGTCTGATCGAAGATCGCGGGCATCATTTGCGAAGCTACGAAACGTTTCCAAATTAATGTGTAAAGCTTTAATTCATCAGCATTTAGAAATGCTTTCAAAGATTCCGGCGTACGATTTACATCAGTCGGACGAATCGCTTCGTGGGCGTCTTGAGCATCTTTTTTGCCTTTGTAGTGAATTGCCTTTTCCGGTAAATAATTTGCACCGTAGCTGCCGCCGATAAATTCGCGGACTTCATTCAATGCCGTTTCCGAAACGCGAATCGAATCCGAACGCATATAAGTAATCAAGCCAACCGCACCTTCCGAGCCGACGTCAACGCCTTCGTAAAGTTTTTGAGCAATTTGCATCGTTCGCTTGACGTTAAAGCTAAGTTTTCTCGATGCTTCCTGTTGTAACTTTGAAGTAATAAATGGCGGAACGGGATTTCTTTTCCTTTCTTTAGTAGCAACCGAATCGACAATAAACGCTTCTTTTTCGGCTTCTTCAACGATCGATTTAGCCGAAGTTTCGTCTTTCAGGTGCGTTTCGCTCTTTTTGATGTCTTCGCCAAAGCCTGCCGTTTTGAGAGTTAGATCTCCAATCTTATAAAGTCTCGCGTCAAAAGCAGGCGGCAATTTTGCCGATAAATTGGCGTGAATTGTCCAATATTCAGTTTTTACAAAAGCTTCAATCTCACGCTCGCGTTCTACCACCATCCGCACGGCAACAGTTTGCACGCGACCCGCCGAAAGCTTTCCGCCAATCGTTTTCCAAAGTATCGGCGAAACCTTGTAACCTACCAATCTATCCAAAATCCGCCGCGTTTGCTGAGAATCCACCAAATCCTGATCGATTTGTTTTGGGTGATTAAAAGCTTCTTTGATGGCGTTTTTCGTAATTTCATTAAACATTACCCGAAAAACCGGTTTTGCTGGTTTTTTTGGAACAATTTCTTCGGCAAGATGCTGGCAAATCGCTTCACCTTCACGATCAGGGTCAGCCGCGAGATAAATTGTGTCCGCTGCTTTTGCCGCTTTCTTTAATTCTGAAACCGTTCTTTTGTTATTCCGTTTTTTTGTGTCGGGAATAACTTCATAAGTAGGCTCAAAACCGTTTTGCACATCAACTCCTAAGTCCTTTGACGGCAAGTCTTTAATATGTCCAATCGAGGCGAGAACAAGGTAATCGCTTCCAAGGTATTTATTGATTGTTTTCGCCTTTGCCGGCGACTCTACGATAACAAGATTTTTGCTCATTTTTGAAAAAAATATGTCAGAACATAAAAAACGTCTGACATTTGACTTCTATCACTTAAAATTGTTGTATGTCAATTCTGAAAGAGAGTTTCCTGATTTTTCACATTGAAAACTCTCTTATCGGAAGGTCTGTATTTATTGAGGTTTTGCGGTAGATTTCAATTCATCAAGCGACATAAAGAAGATCGGAGCATCGTGATCTGAAACTCTTTCCGGTCTGGTAGCATCACTTCGAAAAGCCGCCGGAAAATCTGCATTAAGCCGTGCATAACCAAATTTTAAGCCTCGCTGGCGAGCAGGTTTATTAACCAAAATATGATCTAAAACCTGTGCAGATCCGCCAAAAACATACGAGTAGCGATTTTTTGCCTCAATATAATCAACCAGATCAACCAAACCCGTTTGATAGGTGTTTTTTGAAGGGTTCATTACGCTTTGATCCGATTTCCCTTTCAAAATTCCAATCAGATCATTGTAGCCGTCATGAAATTGAAAAGAATTGAAATCGCCAACTAAAAGCATTCTTTCAGTTGGATTCGTTTTCGCTCGCTCCTGCACAAAATTTGCCAGCCATTCTGCTTCAAGTCTGCGTTTGTTTCTAACGCGATCACCATCTTTCGGATCATCAATTCCGCGATAAGATTTGAAATGATTAACGATTGTTGTAAAGGCAAAAGTCTGTTTGGTTTTGGCATCGAAAACTTCCGCAGAAAGCAAAAATGGCGGACGATCAAACAAAAATCCATCGTCCGCCTTTTCGTCTTTTGCAAGTTGTTTTGTCTCAATTACGTTAATTTTTGAGGTTTTTACCAAAAACCCTGAATCAATCCCGCGACCGTCATTTCCTTCGTCTAAATATGCTTTATACATCGGATCGGGTTTGCCTTCGGCAACTGTATCGGCATTAATCTTGTCCGCCAACTTCTGCAAAACTTTTACGCTTTCAACCTCAATTACCCCCAAAACATCGGGACTCGAAAGCACTTTTCGAATCGCCAAGGATGTTTTAGCTAAGCGTTTTTGAAAAACTTCTTTTGGATAAATCGTTTCTTTTTCAACGTTTTCGGAATTAACTTCATCATCGAAAAAGTTTTCAATATTAAAGCTGCTAACAGTTACCTCACGCTCACCCGCAGGCGATGCGGGAACAAATGTTTTGAGGTCTTCAACGATTGGCGGCTTATTCGCGTCAATCAAAATTGTGTAGCTTTTGAAAGCGTAATCAACTACTCCAGTAATATTTTTGAGCGTTGCACCAGACATTACATCGATCGGTTTTGCACCCGTTTGCGAATCGCTGTCGATCCGCAAAAGCTCGGGATTCATATCAAAATAAGCTGCAGGTGGCGGCAATTTTTCAACAATTATAGTCAATTTATCTAAACCCGCTTCACGAAAAGGACGCGGAGTTCCGGCGATTACACCAAAGAAAACGCCATCGGAAGTCGCTTCACCTGTTTTCTCATTAACTCTCCCGCCCGTTGGAGCAACTACGGTAAGGGTTTCAATTTCAACCCGCATTCCTTCAAAGCGTTCCATTTGATCGATATTTCCTTGAGGATTTAACTCCGCTAAAGTTAGTTTGATCGGCTTCGGCAGAGGATTATCTTTAGAGATCACTTTTACGTTGGGTCGAATAATCTCCGTCAAAGGCAGAAAATACCGCTCGGCACGCGGAATATAATCAGAAATTGTGCCGCTGACTTCAACTAAATTTCCCAGCGAAACATTGATCGCATCCTGATTTGTAAAAACATAAATTCCTTCGCTGGTTTTCGGATTCTTGTCGGCTTCCGCATCAGGCGTTTGAATATAAAATCCCCGACGAACGACTGCCGTAACGATTCCGCGTGTCGCAACCTGCTTGCCATCTAGCGGTGAACGATAAATTTCGCCCTGAATTTCGGCTATCGGAGTAGTATTTTGAGCAAAAATTGCATTTGCCGAAAGAATTACTGCAAGCAGACCAATAATTACAAACTTTATTTGTTTCACTTAATTTTCCTTGAATTTGTTTAAACTGCTAAAAATCAACGCTTTTGATGATACAAGACAGGCGTTAAGTTTTCCTTAAAGTTTTAACTCAAAAATAGGAATTTGCAAATGTGGAGTTTTTAGAACGAGTTAAATGCGGAGTTCGCGGCAGATAAATCGACATTCAGGCTAATGCCACTAGATTCCCAATATTTTCTTCAATTGAGGAATAATAAAAAACTTTTGGTAATGAGCCTGACGTTGATTGATGAGTGCAAGTATTTTTTGAGCCGTTTCCCGATAAACCGGTGCAAATTTTGGATTTGCAGCGAGTTTTACGATAATCCGACGCAAAGACTCATTGATGCTAGCTACAAAAAGTTTCGCACTAACTTCTTCGTGCATAAGCACTTTGCCGCTCGAATATTCAAAAATTTTGCTCTCAGGATTCAAAAAAGGATAGTCGGCGGAAATTTCGGAACGTGCTTTGGTGAAAGCGACTTTGAAATCAAGTTTGGCTTCCGCCAGACATTTATCGATGGTTCCGAGAAGCTCGCCCGTCAGATTCAAAAGCAATTGCCAATCTTGATCGGAAAGCTTGTTTTGACGTGCTTTTGCTTCTACGCGATTGCTCAAATCAAAAGGAAATTTCGGATGTTTTGGGACTGCGGGTTGTTTTTTCACAGGTTCGGCGACCTTAACGGATTTAACTGCATTTCCATTTTGCGACGAAGCCGCAGCTGAAACTTTTACTTCAAGTTTTTCAGTAGGTTTTGGGATTTCCGGAGCCTTAGCTTTTTGAGCAGCTTGTGCTTTTTCAGGTTGAACTTGTTTTACCGCGTGATAAACGTGGATAGTACCGCCGGATTCTCGCGAACGAATCAGCAAACGTTGAAAAGCTTCTTCGCCCTCTGCGATTCTCCCGGAAATCTTGTCATGTTCGCGAACTTTAATTTTGTTTCCTTCCAATAAAACAATATCCGCTTCATAGTTATTTAGTTCTACTCTGACCTGCCCAATAAATTCGCGGTGACGCAAATATTTGACCAACGCCGAAAGATTGACGAAGGCCGTATCTAAATTTTCGTAAAGCGGACGATTATTCATTTGTTGAAAAGAATCACTCTAATTTGGAAAGTTTCTCAAAAGCCCAAAATTCAGCACAATTATAGCTTTTGTGTGCATCTTTTTATAATAAAGTTTTAATTTTGTGTAATTTCCATTGCTTTTGTAAGAAAATTCGTTCAGAATTCGCTCAATTAAGCAGTTCCAATAAAAATTCAAACAAAAACTATAGAAATCGTATGAGTAATTCTTTATTTAGAAAAAAATCTATCGCTCAAATTCAAGCAGATGCCGCCCAAGGTTTTGCTGATGCAGAGCTTTCCGGAGTCGGGCTTCGGCGAACTCTCGGTTTAACCGATTTAACCCTCATGGGAATTGCCGCTATCGTTGGTGCGGGAATTTTCGCAATGGTCGGAAAAGCTTCTTTTGATGGCGGTCCGGCGGTTATATTTTTGTTTATGTTTACGGCGGTCGCTTGTGCGTTTTCAGCTCTTTGCTATGCAGAATTTGCTTCGCGAATCCCGGTTGCGGGTTCTGCTTATACATATTCTTACGCGAGTTTGGGAGAACTCGTGGCATGGATTATCGGTTGGGATTTAATTGTTGAATATGCGATCGGAAATATAGCAGTTGCAATTTCCTGGAGTGATTATTTTACGGGACTTTTGAAGGGTTACGGAATTAACATTCCGCTTCATTGGACGATGGATTTTTTGACGGCAAGCAAAGGCTTTACGGCGGTTACGGAAGCGATGAAAACGAGTTCGCTTGATGTTTTAACAAAGGCTTGTGACGCCAAAGATGCAGTTGTAAGCTGTTCGCAGATTGATGCGTATTCAGCTTGGGCAAACGCTCCAAAACTCGGGAATTTGTCGGTCGTAATGGATTTGCCCGGCATTGCTGATCACATTATCAATTACTGCTCTGGTTTTTATCGGAATTCGCGAATCAAAACTTGCCGGAAATGTAATGACGGTCTTGAAAATTGCGGTGATTTTGCTGGTGATTTTCTTGGGACTCAATTACGTTAATCCGGAAAATTGGTCGCCATTTGCTCCAAATGGAGTGACCGGAGTCTTGAAAGGAGTTTCGGCTGTATTCTTTGCATACATTGGATTTGACGCACTTTCTACGACGGCTGAGGAATGCAAAAATCCGCATCGTGATCTACCCCGGGCGATGATCTATTCGCTCATAATTTGTACGGTTTTATACATTTCACTCGCTTTGGTCTTAACCGGAATGATGAGTTATACAAAACTAAACGTTGGTGATCCGCTGGCGTTTGTTTTTGGTCCGGAAGGTGCAAATATTCCGTGGGTAGCGGGAATTATTGCGGTTTCAGCAGTCATTGCATTAGCAACCGTTTTCTTGGTTTTCCAGATCGGACAACCTCGCTTGTGGATGGCGATGAGTCGTGACGGACTCTTGCCAAAAATCTTTTCATCAATCCATCCAAAATTCCACACACCTTGGTTTGCGACTATCATTACGGGTATTGTTGTCGCAGTTCCGGCACTTTTTATGAATCTGACGGAAGTTACGGATCTAGCCAGTATCGGAACTTTGTTCGCGTTTTTGGTAGTCTGTGCAGGCGTTTTATTCAAAGATAAAGAATTTGGGCGAGAAAATCGTTTTGTGCCTTATATTAACGGGCAATTCATAACGCCGGTAATTGTTTTGGGAATTTTGGGAGTTCTCTATTATTTTAACAACGATATTTTCTCGAATTTCTTCTCAATTGTTCCAAAAGATGACGAAACAATGTGGCAAGCATTTACACACAAAATCCCGTTGATTGCGTTTATTCTTTTGGCTGGAGAATTAATTTGGCTTTCGATTACAGATAAACTTACGCTGATTCCTGTTCTTGGCGTACTTTCTTGCGGTTATCTAATGACCGAACTCGGCTGGACAAATTGGTTCAGATTTGGCATTTGGATGCTCGTTGGTTTAATAATTTATTTCCTATACGGACGCTGGAATAGTAATTTGAATAAAGTTTAGTTTGAACAAAATATAGTATCCCCCTGATTGTGGAGAGTTTTTATGCAGTATCTTGCTCCATTTTTACTATTTGTATTTGGTAATTTTTGCGTTTTTGCTCAATCGGACGCGAATTTCACAGGAGTTTGGAAGCTTGATAAAAGCAAAAGTGTTTTTGCGGACGACACCGCCGGATTGTTTGAAAATCAGATTCTTGTGGTAAATCACAAAGGATCATATTTAAGGATTGAGACTAAAAACAAGCCGCTTACCTCAAATATTTCCTACGAAAAGGCGGTAATATTGGGTAATGAAATAGCCACTTACACCACAAATGTTGCATTCACAAGAAGCGAACAAGCCACACCTGCGGGCAGAGTCCGCGTAACTTATCAAGCCGCCTGGAAGAAGTCTTTTCTGCAACTTAGCCAGTCGAGAAAATTCAAATCCAATAAATTCCCGGTTTCATTGAGGATTGATGAAGAATGGCGGCTGTCTCCAGACAAAAAGATTTTGACAATAAAACGTAAAAGCATTTCGGCGGACGGCGAGAAAAACTACCTTTTGACTTACGTAAAAAGCAATGAAGAATCGGTGAAAATAGCCAATGCCAAACTTGCTCCCAAGGCATCAGTAAAGTCTATAAATGCGGCAGTTATAAATGGAAATGCCCTAAAACTTTTCCTTCCGGAATATCCCGAAGAAGCACAATTGGCAAAGGCACAAGGAATAGTTAGAGTTAATATCGTTGTTAACGAAAACGGGGAAGTTGTTTCTGCCGAAGCGATTGAAGGAGATCGGATTTTACTGAAATCGGCGATGGAAGCGGCGAAGAAATGTCGATTTTCGCCCAGACGAATTGATGGTCAGCTTGTAAAATATACAGCAACCATAGTTTATACTTTCGCAATTCAGTAGCTGTATTTGAAAGTTTACAAATCTTTACGTTTTACAGTTAACCAAAATGCATTTCCGTGCGTCTAAAGATGCAGAAACTGTTCTATATTTTAGGGAGATAATTTGATGAAGAAAATTGCGTTAATGTTCGTTTTGTTAAGTATTTTTGCGTTAAGTGCATTTGCTCAAACAAAAGTTGATTTTTCGGGAGAATGGAATCTCGATAAAGAAAAAAGTAAATTGGACGAAAGAATGTCGAGAGGCATCGAAAGCCAGACTTTGACAGTTGCCCATACCGAAAAAGAATTGAAGTTCGCAACTGTGACTAAGCGGGCACCACGACCTGAAGGCGGTCAAGGCGGTCAAGGTGGTCAGGGCGGACGCGGCGGTTTTGGGGGAGGCGGTGATTCAACCAACACATATACTTTGGATGGCAAGGAAACCACAACCGAGATCGAAACTCCAAACGGTAAAATGCCTTTGAAATTAAAGGGCGAAGTTGAAAAAGACGGTAAATTGAAACTTCAATCATCCAGAACATTTAATCGGTCCGATGGGCGAAATGACCATGACAACCAAGGAAACTTGGGAACTTTCCGCCGACGGGAAAACTTTAACCGTAAAACGTGAAACGGAAAGTCCACGCGGAACTAATTCATCTGAATCAGTTTATGCAAAGAAGATTTAGTCTGAAATAAAATTATCGTATTCGAGATGCAAGGGTTTCGGCTCTTGCATCTTTTTTGTTATAAAGTTTTAGGAATTTGCAAAAAATACTACTTTACTTTTAACTTATCATTGTAAATTAGTCCGTAAGGAATTAATCATATGAAAAAAATCACGCTCTTGGCTTTTCTGCTTTCGGTGTTTTCATCCATTAGTCTTGCTCAAACAGAAGCAGACTATTCCGGAAATTGGGTTTTTCATAGAATAATTTCTAAACCAGATGAACAGGCTCTTAAAGCTTCGTCAACCATAATGCAGATTACACAGTCTAAAGATGAATTGAATGTGCTAACCAAACCAGAGAATCGTCAACAAACAAATACTGTGTTCAGTTTTGGCAAGGAAATTACTTCTGAACTTGAGAGTTCCAATGGAAAAATTCTTCTTAAACTCAAAGCAGAATTCAACAAAAAGGGGAACCTTATCTTGTTTTCTGTGCAAACCCTAAACTCATCCAACGGGAAAATAACCATTAGAATTAATGAGACTTTCAGCATGTCAAAGGATAAAGAAACATTGACGATAATTCGAGAGGTTCTGAATTCTCAAGGCTTACCTATAACGGAATTCTTTGTTGCCCGAAGAGAAGCAAATAGCAACAACGACAGTAAAACATTCGTTCATAGTGCAATTGATCTTGAGGGACAATTTCCTGAAGGAATTTTCAATGTAAAAGCCAAAAAACTAATAAACCCTGGATTTCCCGCCGCCGCGAAGGCAAATCGTGTAACTGGTGCCGTTCCAATAAGAGCGATAATTGATGAAAAAGGAGAAGTCATTTTTGCCCAAGCAATTTTTGGTCATCCGTTACTCAAACCAGCCGCAATCGAATCCGCAATTAAATCTCAGTTTGAGCCCGTCACAATTGAAGGAAAGCCTATTAAAGTTGCTGGAATAATATTGTTTAATTTCAAACCTTGAGTCGAGTGTTGATTCGCGGTAAATTTTATTTCACATTTTTTATCAACTAGTTATGGCGATTTCACTACCAAAAATCTATCCAATTACAGATTGTTTGATCTCAAAACTCTCGCATCTCGAACAAGTTAAACGACTTATAAAAGGCGATGCAAATTTTATTCAAATGCGAGATAAATTTGCGACTCCAAAAGAATTTTACGAATCGGCTAAAGATGTGTTGGATTTTGTGCGGGGAAGCAATGTGAAAATTATCATCAACGACCGCGTAGATATTGCTCTAGCTTTGAAATCAGATGGCGTTCATCTGGGGCAAGATGATTTACCGCCTGTTCATGCTCGGGCGATTTTGGGCAAAAAGGCAATTATTGGTTTTTCGACTCACAGCATTTCTCAAGCTATTGAAGCGATAAATCTTCCCATCGATTATGTCGCTATCGGACCAATTTTTGCGACATCAACCAAAGAGAATCCTGATCCTGTTGTCGGAATTGAAGGCTTGAAAGCCGTTCGGCAAGCGATCGGAGATTTCCCACTCGTCGCGATTGGCGGAATTCACACATCTAATGCCAGTGATCTATTAGAGAATGGAGCAGATTCTTTGGCATTGATAAGTGCAATTCTCAATGATTCCGCCAGTTTATTAAACAATTATAAAACTTTTTGTAAATTGTAAAAATATTGCTTGCTTTTGGAATTAAATTAAGTCAAAATAATTAACGGCGATAGTAAGCAAAGTCTAAATCGTCTTTCTTAAGTATTCCTTCCTGTCTCAAAATCTCTTCAGGAGTAAATCCAAACAATGAGCCTGCTAGATATAGCACCAATTATTGAGCAAATGCTGCTCATCTCCGATAACGTAAGCGATCTCAATTTCTCGACCGGGCAAAAACCGCAAGTGGAAATTAGCGGAACGCTCTATGCTGCTTCGCCGATGGGCTTAGGCAGATTAACAGCCTTTCAGACCGAAACGATTGCCATGGCGATCATGCGGGACAATCCTGAAGCTGCCTCTCTGCTTGCCCGCACAGGCACTGCAGATTTGAGTTGGAGCTTGCCTTCAAAATGTCGTTTTCGGGTCAATATTTTCCAACAGCGTAATTCATACTCAATTGTAATGCGGGTAATTCCCCACGAGATTCCGACCTTTGAATCGCTAAATGTTCCGCCGCAGCTTAAGGATATGTGCGGCTTGCGAAATGGTCTGGTACTCGTTACGGGTCCGACCGGATCAGGTAAAAGTTCTACACTGGCAGCTGTAATTGACAAAATCAATGAAGATAAAAGCTATCATATTGTGACGATCGAAGACCCGATTGAATTTCTTCATACTCATAAAAAATGCACGATTAACCAACGCGAGGTTGGTTCTGATACAAAAAACTTTAGTTCGGCATTAAGAGCTGCATTGCGGCAGGCTCCAAAAGTTATCCTGGTGGGCGAAATGCGTGATTTGGAAACAACTGAAATCGCTCTCGAAGCCGCCGAAACAGGTCACTTAGTGCTTTCAACTCTTCACACGATCGATGCTTCCAAAACAGTAGATCGGATCATCGGTATGTATCCGAAAAACGAAGAAAAAGTTATCCGAACCCGTTTGGCACAAACGTTTAGATACATAATTTCGCAAAGATTAATCCCGAAAGCAGACGGTAAAGGTCGCGTAGCTGCGGTTGAGATCTTGAAATCAAATCCGCGAACCCGCGAATACATCGAAAAAGGTGAAGAACAAGGTAAGAGTTTGCTTGATGCAATGCGTGACGGTGAAATTGACGGTATGCAGGATTTCGATACGGTAATTCGCGAACTCATTGAAACAGAGGTGGTTACCCTTGATGATGGTCTTTCATATGCTACAAATCAAAACAATTTGCTCTTGCAATTAAAAGGTTTGGGCGGCACGGAAGATTACATTAATGCACAACCGCAAGCCCCACAAAATACGGCAGGCACAATCCCTCCGCCTTCGGCACAAAATAATAATTTCTTGGATATGATTGAGTAAATATATGATAATACGTTGCGATAATTGTTCAGTTTCTCTACAGCTCGACGACGCCAAAGTTCCCGGCGGTAATTTTACGATTCGCTGTCCGCGTTGCCAAAATTTGATTCGTGCAAATGGTCAGGAAAAATCGGCTGTCAGTCAGCTTGAAGCCAGTTCGGCGGCACCTTCAATCGATGATGGCAGCCAAGATTTTTCTGCAAAGGAATCGGATTTTGAAATAAATAGTGCGATGCGTTCGTTGCTTTCGGCTCTCCAAAAAGAAACTAAGGGAGTTGCTACTGACGACGAAGGCGATAGCAAGCCGCGAAGAGCATTGCTATGTCTTGGTAAGACAAAAGATACCGTTGCGAAGATCTTAGTTGAATCGGGTTATAAGGTTTACATGGCTCAAACTCCAGCCCAAGCCAACGAAAGATTACGCGAAGGCAAAACCGAGCTGCTGATTTTTTCGCCCGATTTTGCGGCGGAATTTGGCGGAGCAGCGATTTTGCAGCAAAAGCTTAATGCGATGTATTCATCAGAACGTCGGCGTTTATTTTTGGTTTTGATCGAAGATGACGGAGCGACATTAAATGCTCATGAAGCCTTTGTCAGAAATCTTAATTTGATTGTTAATACCAATGATATCAATAAGTTACCATTGGTTTTGAGCCGAGCTTTGCGTGATTTTAATGATCTTTATCATTATTTCAATAAGGCTGCGGGAATTAGTTCGATCTAATTGTCGAACCCTTCAATATAGTAAAAATGCAGGGCATTTACGCCCTGCATTTTTACTTTGTAATTTATTTAACAATCGGCAAATTCTTTTCCTTCCAGGCATTTGTGCCGCCCGCAACGCTATAAACTTCTTTGAAACCAGCCGTTTGCAGTTTCTTTGCACCTTCGATTGAACGTCGTCCGCTTTGGCAAATTACATAAACAGGTTTGTTTTTGTCGAGCTTTGCAATCTCCCCTTCCATCGAATCAAGCGGGCAGCTTACGGCATCTTGAGCGTGCTCACCAGCGAATTCAGATGCCGTCCGCACATCGATAAATTGTGCCTTTTGCTCGGTCACGGCAGTCTTTGCCTGTTCTACCGAAACTTCTTTCACTGTTGTTTCCGTTCCACAACCAATAGCGAAAAAGGCTACTGCGATAATAATCGTTGATAAAATTTTCATAACTTCTCCATTTTTATTCGGTTGTTGTAAAAACACCCTCAATATCCTGCATTCACCTCACGGAAATCCGAATTCTGAAAATCAGATAATTGATAATTCCCGCAAACAACTTTTGATTCGCTCAAATGATAGCTCGATATCATTATCCAACCCGATCGAAAAACGAACCAAACCTTCGCTCAAGCCCATTTCATCGCGTTCTTCCTTTGGAATTTCAGACGATGTGCTGTGTCCTGGAGGTGAAAAAAGCGTTTTGAAGTAACCCAAACTTACCGCAAGATAACCGACTTTTTCTTCCTGCATTTGAGTCATCAAACGATTGGCAAGCTCGAGCGTGCCAACGTCCAACGCGAGCATTCCGCCGTAGCCGTAACCTTCGTTCATCATTTCCGATAGGAGTTTGAACTGCGGATGATCGGGAAGTCCGGGATAAAAAACCTTCAAACCGAGCTTCTCAAACTTCTCCGCCAAAAACTGTGCGTTTTTACTATGCTGACGCATTCGAAGATGGAGCGAATGGAGATTTTTGAGAATACTCGCCGCTCTTGTGCTGTCTAAAACAGGTCCGAGCAACATCGCCGTTCCCGAATTGATATCGGTCAATTGATGTATGAATTCGTCGCTCGCACATACCGCTCCAGCGACGCAATCACTCGTTCCATTGATGTATTTTGTCATGCTATGCACGACGATATCTGCCCCAAGGCGAATCGGTGAAATCATCAGTGGAGCGAACGTATTATCCACAACTAACTTCAAACTATTTACCTTCGCAAGCTCCGAAAGGCGTGGAATATCTGAAACTGCCAGTAGCGGATTACTGATCGATTCGCAATAAATTACACGCGTTTTATCATTGATTTTACTAGCTACTTCATCGAGATTTTGAATGTCAACAAAATGAACCTTTATTCCAAAACGCGGAATCAGATTCTTCAAAAACGCGTATGTTCCGCCATATATCGTATGTGCCGCAATTATCTCGTCGCCCGCGGAGCAAAGCTGCAATAGTGTCGTCGTTATTGCTGCCATTCCCGAGGCGGAAACCTGTGCTGATTCGCTGTCTTCCATCCGTGCGAGTGCATTTGAAAGATGCTTATTTGTCGGATTCCAGTGCCGCGAATAGAGAAAACAACCTTCGATTTCGTGTTCGAAGAGCTCTTCCATTTTTTCGGGCGACATAAAAGTGTAGGTTGAAGAATCGGTGATCGATGGATTTACATCGCCAAATTCCCCAAAAACTAAAAAATCTTGAATCTTGCTGCTCGGATCAAACATAATTTTTTCCTCACTATTTTTTCACTAAGCATTATTATTATGCTCACTTGAATTCAAGTGTTCAACCCAAATGCCGCCGCGTAAAGAATGAAATTATGGACGTTCGTTTTTTTATTATTTCAGCTTTCGGCAATAGCAATAAATAAATTCTTGCGTTGTGTCAAAAGGCGTTTCGTGTGTTTCGTTAAAGCTGCTGATGAGTTTGAATTTATCGCCAAATTCGGAATGCATTGAATCGGGCGAATATTGCACAACGTCCAAACCGCTGCATTTTTTTGGACCATTCAAACCAAACGAAGCGACAATAATATGTCCACCGATTTTTAAAGATTTCTTCACCAATTCAACATACTTTTTGCGGTCATCTTCATCGGTCAAAAAGTGAAAAACTGCTCGGTCGTGCCAAACGTCGTAATGATTTTTCGGTAAATCAATTTCGGTGATATCTGCTTCAATCCATTCAACTGTTTCGCCTTTTTCCCCCAAACGTTTTTTACTGTTTTCCAAAGCTTTACCTGAAATATCTAAGACCGAAACATCAACGAAACCATTTTCGAGCAAATCGTCAACCAAAGTTGAACTGCCGCCGCCGACGTCAATAATCGCCGCATCTTTTTCAACATTTGTCTGCAAAATCATCTGCAAAGAATTGTCGAGATGCTCACGAAACCAGCTAACCTGGTCAACATTCTTTGTTTGATAAACATTTTCCCAATGGGATTTCTTATTCATCTTCGCCCTGACTCTTCGATTCTTTTTTACGCCGAGACTCGACGTTGCATGCTCCACGCATTCAGGTGTCAACCCCGAGTTTCGGCAGGATCACTAGCTGCATCAAAAGCCAAAATCCAATTAGTCCTATTATCCAAAATATGTCGTTCATTTTTTTAATCTCTAAAAAGGTTTTCCGCGTTGGTTTCCCATTCCCCTACCTTCGGCACATCGCTGAAATGCAGGTAAATGATTTTGTTCCGAAGCATTTTGCAATGCCCGATAAACGATCAAAATGTCCTCTCGGGAAGTTGATTTAAACAATTTATCGTAAAGCTCTCTGTTGGCAATCTCAGCCTCCACTCCGGCTTTGCAGGCATCGCTAATGCTCGGAAACTTCGGAGTTTTTCCGAGCCAGACATTCTCCGGAATATCAATTTTATAATATGAAAGAAGTTGTTTGAGCCTTTCAGAATGTTTCGATTCGGCTTGCCGTATGTTGATAAATGGACGCGGATTATTGAAATCTTTGTTGATCTGATCGTATGTGGCGAAAGCCAAATATTCATCGTTCAAAGCCAGAAGTAATCCTTCAACTTCCTCTTTTTTCAGTTCGCCCTTGTATTTTGCGAAATCGAAATCACAAGTTTTGCACTCATTTACATTTGATTCCACCTTTTCAACTTGCGGTGTAGGCGAAACAGAGGGATTTGGCTGATTCGACTGACTTTGCGTTTGATCGCACGAGATAGAAAAGGCAATCATTAAAAATAAAATAACTGATTTCATAATGCCTCCAAAAAAACCGTTAGGCTACAACCAAACCGTTTTGCTATTTTCGCTATTTTGAATTTGCACAAGCCGCTGCCGAAACTTCGGTTTTTAAGCCCGCGTCAATCCAAGCTTTTGTTCCGCCAATAACGTTGTAAACCGTAAAACCCGCGTTTTCGAGAATACTTGTTGCCAAGCTCGACCGATAACCGCTTTGACAAATTACATACGCATTTGAATTTGGATCAAGTTTATCTATATTTTTAGCGAGTGTATCAAGCGGATAGTTCCACGCTCGATACGCGCGTTCGTTATTGTATTCGGCAGGTCTTCGGACATCAATAAACTGCAAAAACTTCTCGGTTTGCGTTAATTCCGAAACCTGTTCGACCGGAAGCTGCTCAATCTCTTTCCTCTTGCCGGTGTAATCACCAATCAAAATAAAGCCCTTTACAGATTCATGTCCAACCCTTGCGAGCCTCATAAAAGCTTCGTCAATTTGATCCTGTGTTTCGCCAACAATCGCCAGATTTGTTCCAATCGGAATCAACGTTCCAGCCCAACTTGCAAACTGTCCGCCAAGTCCGATATTTATCGAATTCGGAACGTGCGATTCGCCGTATTCAAAGTTTCTCCGAACATCAATTACTACACCGTCAAAACTTGCAATTTGTTCTGATGAAAGGGCTTGCGGTTTTGGTAAATCTTCCAATTTGATCGAACCCTGCAAATTTTTCGCTGCACTTTTCGGAAAATACATTGGAACTTCAGGCTGATCTGCCGCTACAATTTTGACAAATTCTTCCTTTGTCATCGGCTGCAAAGCATAATTATTTTGGCGTTGATTTCCAAGCGTTGACCAAGTTTCTTTCGATAAAGATTTTCCGCACAGCGAACCCGCTCCGTGTGCAGGATAAACTTCTGTTTCGTCCGGCAAAGGTAAAATTTTATTTTGGAGCGAGTCGTATAAAAGTTCGCCCATTTGTTCCGCCGTAAACCCTTTTGAGCCAATCAAATCCGGTCGTCCAACGTCGCCGATGAAAAGCGTATCGCCCGTGAAAAGTTTGTCCGTTTCGCCTTCGGCTTGTGCCAAAATCGTGATTCCTTCAGGCGTGTGTCCGGGTGTTTCGAGAAATTTCAGGTCAATTTTTCCAACGTTTAACACATCGCCGTCCTTCACCTTGAGTGTAGAAAACGCTGTTTTTGCACGCTGTCCGTAAATAATTTCCGCACCTGTTTTTTCCGCGAGCTCAAGATGCCCCGAAACAAAATCGGCATGTGAATGCGTTTCGATAATGTATTTAATTTTCTGCCCGTTTGCCGCCGCTTCATTAAGATATTGCTCTACGTCGCGTTGCGGATCGATAATCGCCGCTTCGTTTTCGGAGCCGATGTAATAAGAAGCATGTGCCAGGCAACCTAGATAAAATTGTTTGAATTTCATGAATTTTCCCTCAAAATAAAATCGACATATTTTTGTACGTCAGAAAAACTGCAACCGCCAAGACTAAAAAAGCAAAAGACTTTTGTAAGTTTGCGGCTGAAAATTTGTTTGATGCAATAGTGCCCAAAACTGCTCCCGATAGTGCCAAAAACGAAACTATGATCGTTGTGCTAAAATCGAAAACGCCTTGACTCAGATGTCCCAAAAGTCCCGCAACGCAGTTTAGTGCGATAACGAAAAGTGATGTTCCGATAGCACTTTTCATCGGTAATCCACCGAAGAAAATAAGTGCTGGAACTATCAAAAACCCGCCGCCAACTCCAAGAAAACCCGTCAAGATCCCAACTCCAAAGCCAGCCAGAACTGCCTTTGTTTTGTTTGGTTTGCGAACTAGATCATCGGCTGCGAGATGTTTTCTCCAAATCATGGAAATCGCTACCACAAACATCAAACCTGCAAAAATCAGCATTAGACTGTTTGATGAAACCAGCCGCGTTAATGGCGAACCCAGAAAGGCACCGATAATTCCCGAAATGCCGAAGAGCATTCCTGCGGAAAAATCAACATTTCCCCGCTTATAATGCAAAAGCGAACTGAAAAAACTCGTTACGCCGACAACCGCAAGTGACATTCCCACGGCTTCTTTCGCCTCAACGCCAAGAAAATAAACTAAAATCGGAACCGTCAAAATTGAACCGCCGCCGCCAATCAATCCGAGCGATAAACCAATCAAAGAACTTAAGATCAATCCTAAAATATACATTTTAGTGGGTTACCGTTTTTGTTTCGCAACTGATTTGCCGTTTATTCCAAGGCATTTTTGCTAAAAGCATCCCCATCCCGCACCAGTCTGTCGCACCTGCAAAAGTTAATCCTGCACCTACAAATCCTGCCAATCCAACAAAATAAGGATGAACAAAAATGCTCAGCAAAACCCCCGTTAAAACTAATAGTCCGGCAACAAAACGAACTTGTCGTTCCAAAGCCCACGGTGCTTTTTCGTCTTTTTCAAACGGTAAATTCTCCGCTTTCCACGATTCAAAGCCGCCTTTTACATTGACCACATTTTGAAAACCCAAAGACTTCAATCGTTTTTGAGCTTCGCCCGAACGCCTTCCGCTTCGGCACATGACATAAACCGTATGCGTGTGATCGAGTTCCTTATGACGCTTTTCAATCTCGCCAAGCGGCACTAATTTTGCCCCTGAAACTCTACCACTGGCAAATTCCACGTGCTCACGAACATCAACCAAAGTTGTATTCGCTGCATCCAAATTTTCTTTTAATCCCAAAACCGTACATTCACTCATAATTTTTTTCCTTAATACTGAATCACAATATAACGATATAGCTATATTATAATTCTGTCAAGCCGAAACGAATAGGTAGATTCAAGCGGGCGAAAAAAAATCGGCTTTAGTTCTCAATTGACTTTCAAGCGAACCGCAAACCGTTTCGCAAAGCGTAAAAATGCTATCGTCTGCGATCGAATAATAAACGGTGTTGCCTTGCTGCTGCCTTTTTACAACGCCTGCATCTTGCAGGATTTTCAAATGTTTCGAAACATTCGGCTGGCTCGTTTGAACGGATTCGGTCAAAGAATTTACGCTTTTCTCCCCATCCTGCAAAGTTTGTAAAATTTTCAATCGCAACGGCTCCGATAAAATCTTAAAGCGATGTGCCACTAATTCAATGGCTTCTGAAGAAAGTGATTTTGTCATACTCTATGATAATATGCTTAAAGAGTAATATTGTAAAGATATCTTAAACTTCTATTTAGAGCCTCCTCAGAAAGGATAATCTACACTAAGCCTAAGAATCCCGTAGGGCAATTAGCCACGTTGTTTACGGCGTGGTAGCAATTATGGAAACCACGAAAGGGCGTTTGAACGTCCTTTTTTTCAGAATTTGGTTACGTCTTTCTAAGGACGTTAAAACGCCCTCTTTATTTCTTGTCTTCCCAGAACCACGCCATAAATGGCACTAGTATCTACACAAGTCTGATAGTTCTTTGATAACATTAAAAAGTATGAAATAAAAGTTCCAAAAGCAGAGCCACGGTTACAAAAAAGGTATCAAAAATTAGTGGAGCAGCATTTAAGTCCGACCCATTCGGTGGCGGCAGGTTTAAGAAGTTTGCGACGAACAAACAAACCGTTTGCGGCAACGCAGGCGGCGTGGCGATTTTTTGCTAATGAGCGAGTAACTTTGCCGCTTCTGGCAGAGCCGATAATTACTTACGCCCGCGAACTAAGTGTTGCTCATTCAGCACATTACGCCCTCGTGATGCACGATTTTAGCGACCTTAAATTTACCACTCACGAGAATAAAAAAGACCGCATCAGGTTGTGCAATAACCTTGAATTCGGCTATTTTTTGCAAGCCGGATTACTGGTTTCCGATATTGACGGCTCGCCGTTAGCACCGCTTTATATTGGTTTGGAAGCGACGGATGGGGTGCATTCGTCGCGACGCGAAAAACCGCTGCCGCATCGTCGCCAATTGGATGAATTAAATCGGACATTTGGATATATTGAAAATCTCGAATTGCCAAAGCCGCGTGTTCATATTTTTGACCGACAGGCAGATTCGTTGCTTCATTTGAGGCGATTTGAGCGATGCGGGAGAAAGATTGTAATTCGTTCAAATGATGTTCGGCGAGTGAGGCATCAAGGCACGAGCAAGTTGCTCAAAGAAGTCGAAGAAAGTCTGCAAAACGAGTTAAAATATGTGCGAGAGGTAGAGCATCAAGGTAAAAAAGCGTGGCAATTTGTGGTGGAAACAACGGTTATTTTAGAGCAATCGGGAAGGACAAAACAAGCAACCGCGAGCAATCCGAACAAGCGAAAACTAATCAAAGGAAAACCGTTAGAGTTGCGATTTATCATTAGTGAAGTGCGGGATAAACAAGGTAAAGTGTTGGCAACGTGGCGGTTATGGACAAATGTGGGGGAACGAGTAAAAGCCGAAGAAATAGCCCTTTGGTATTATTGGCGATGGAAAATAGAGAGTTTTTTCAAGTTGTTAAAGCGTGGCGGACAACAAATTGAACAATGGCAACAGGAATCGGCGGAAGCGATTGCTAAACGATTGCTGGTAGTGGCTCAAGTGTGCGTTTTAGTTTGGGCATTAGCGGTTTCAAAAGAGGAAACCGCGACCGAAATAAGAGAGTTTTTGATAAGTTTAAGCGGCAGACAAATGAAACGCGGAGTGGCATATACAGTTTCGGCATTGTTAGTCGGAATGTGGCAGTTTCTCGCCATCATTGACGCTTTAGAACGCCACACCACCGCTGAGTTACAGAGTCTGGCAAATGAATTTCTCCTATTACTTGGCTCTGAATCGAACTTTAAAGTTGTCAAAGAACTTGTGTAGATACTAATGCATAAATGGACGTGGCTATTTGCCCTTCGGGGGAAACCTTCGTTTCAAGCAGAAGGTTTTTCAACCGTTTCTCGTGATTTCCTTTCACTGGTATTCTTTTTACTGTTAGTAACCACAATTATATCAAGAACTTGGGGGCTTTCTGATTAAACTTCTATTTAGCCTCCATTTTTTGTAACTGCTCCTTAAATTTTGGAATCGCAAGATTTGCAGAATCCACAATTTCAAGCTTTGCCAAAGTCTCTTTCGCATTAGCCCGATCGCCTTTCCGCAGATAAGCAACCGTCAAATTTTGCAAAGCCTGTACATGATTTGGACTCGAAGCAAGAACCGTTTTAAATTCTGTGATCGCCCTGTCGTAATTAGGATTTTCGCGGAAAACAAAGGTCAAACCCAGATCCGTGCGAACATTTGTATCCTCCTTATTTATGGCAAGTGCCGCTGAATACCATTTTTCGGCTTCAGCGAAATTGCCGCCGTCAAACCCAACATTTCCGAGATTAACGATCGTTTGATAATGATCGGGCTTTAATTTATTCGCAATTTTCAGATATTCCGCCGCTTCCTCGTATCTTTCGCCTTGATTAAATAATTCGGCGACCTTCAATTGAGCCTCAAAATCGGTTGGATTCGCTTTCGCATTATCGATTGCGGGTTGAATATCGGGCATCGGTGCAGGAGTTTGCTGACCCGTAATATCGGGATGCCCGGCGGGTATATTTGCATTCGGCTGAGCCAAGGTCGCGGCAGCAGGCGATATCGGCGTCATCGAATTTCGAAAAGTGGAATTCGCGGCTATGAATCCGATGATCAATCCTAAAAATAAGCCGATGATTATAAAAAGTATATTGTTTTTGTTCATAAATTTATTTGTAATTTCGCCAGAAATCGTTTGAATTTATCGGAAAATGCGATTTGATTGCGATTCGTATTTCCGGCAATTGTTATGGTTAGATCATTTTCGGACTGCTCATTAATGACAGCCCAAATTCGCTGATGCGAAAAGAAAAAGACCGCAAGTATTGATAGAAATAGAAGGATAAAACCAAGATAGAGTACATTTGCACCCGGATTTCGCTGAACAAACAAGATATGCTGGTCGGCTACCTTTTCAAAATCAATTAGCTGAAAGCGATAACCAATTTTGGATAAATTTGTAGGCGGGATTTCCTTTGAATCTTTGCCAAGTGCGTAAAATGTATATGGTGAATTGTTTAGCGACGCTACTTTCAGAACGGCTGCGGGATTCTGATAAGTTGTTGAATTTTCGTTAAGCGTCTCTTTGGTTAAACTAAAATTCGCACGAAAATCAACGAATCTGATGATTGTTCCGTCGGCTAAAGTTGCGGTCTCGTTACGTTTGATTGTTAGATTTTGGGTTTTTCCCAAGAAATCTGTTGCTGCTATCGTTATTGTCCTTCCCTTTCCAATCGGCAAGAAATTCGAATGAAAGAAACGATAACCTCGATAATCAAAAGGTTTATTCAATTGGACAACGCCTTCGCGAACGCCATTTTCGTCTGAAATCTGAAGACGAGTCAGCCAATCGAGGGTATTTGCAGTTTCAAGCGAACCATTTGGATTAATCAATTTTTGTTCTAGATCAAGGCATGTAACCGCAAAAGGGAGTTCGCGATTCGCGAAGCGTACTTCCTTGTCTTGAAAAATCGTTTCACGCATTTGAGAAGTTGTCTGCCCCAAATTGATCGGTATTTCGCTCGAAAAACTAAATTGCGATGTTAAAAATCCGCCAAAGAAAATCGTCAAAAGAGCCACGTGAACAGGATAGGCACCGAGACGATTCCACGCTCCGGACTCTGCAAAAATAAATGTTTGTCCATTTTTTTCGTCGATTATCACATTTCGCCAACCCATTTTTTTACAAGCTTTTACAAGCTTTTCAGAAATTTCATTCTTCGTGCCGCTCAATATAAATGAATGGCTCAGCTCTTGCTTTTTCAACCAACCCACGGTCGGCGTAAGTTTTGGTTTGGAAATAAGCCGCCAAGTTTTCGGGAAACGGTCAATGGAAGCCAAAACTATGTTAAGCGAAAGGAGTGCCAAAACCGCGTTGAAATACCATGTGTGATAGATGTCAAAAAGCCCGAGAAGGCTAAAAATAATCTGTTGTGATGGGTATAATTCAGAGTAATAAGTTTGAAATCCGGTAACGTTGTGCTGCCTTATCAGCATTCCCAACAAGCATAATAAAACCAACAAACACAATAAGATAACACCAAAACGAACAGACGAGATCAATGCAGTAAACTTACCGATTACCGATTTTTCCGCCCAAATCTGTTTGGACACGCCAATTGTAGAATCCCTTAAAGTTTCCTCTAAAACGGACATAAATATTTGAGCGAAAAGAAGCACACAAATTCAATTCTAATGTTAGCAATACTTGTTTACGGGTTGATGTGACAATCATCACATTCATTTTTCGACTGTTTGAATAGAATGATTTAAAGATTATTGAGCGTCAATTTTGATGAAACATCACAGATTAAATAAAGTTACGAAAATTCGTTTGATAATAGTTTTGCTATTTTTATGCAATATTTTTAGCGTATTTTTTTATCCGCGTTTGCTTGAGAAAATCTCAGGTTCGGAAAATCGGGCTACCCCAACACCCCCTTCGAAAAAGGCGAGAGTAAAACCCTCGCCTCAATCGAAATACGCGAATTTTCAACACAAAACGCATCTTAATTTGAAATTAGCCTGTGATTCCTGTCATAAAGTTCCGACGGCGAATTGGGACAAGGTCCGCAGTAAAGAAATGGCTTTTCCTGATGTTACGGATTATCCGCAGCATCAATCTTGCATCAATTGTCATCGTCCGCAGTTTTTTTCGGGCAAATCGCCTGCAATTTGTTCGAATTGTCATACAAATCCTTCGCCCAAAGATAGTTCGCGGCATCCTTTTGCGAATCCGAGAGAGATTTTTGACACTTCGCCAAAAGGTAAAACCGCTGAATCGGACTTTCAGGTCTATTTTCCACACGATAAGCATATTGATATTGTCAGCCAAAATGAAAATCAGTTAAGTCCAATGTTTGTAAATGTTTCGATGAAGCGGGCGGAAGAAAGCTGCTCGGTTTGCCATCAAACATATAAACCGCAAGATAAATCGGATGATGAATTTTTTACTACGCCGCCGAAGGATTTAGGCGAGGGTTTTTGGCTCAAGAAAGGGACATTCAAGACAGCTCCAATTGGTCATACCAATTGTTTTACTTGTCATTCTGTTGATACGGGAATCATTCCCGCACCAACTAATTGCGGAACTTGTCATAAGCCGAAACAAGCGGAGACAAAATCCGATTTTGATTTCAAACTAGCTGAAAAGATTGGAGTTACGGACAAGCTCATGCTTGATAATTGGAAATGGCGTGATGCTTCCGGCAAATTTAGGCACGAATTTTCCAGTCATGCGGAAATGAGTTGTTCGACTTGCCACAATGTAGCGACGATGAATACAGCCGATTCGAAATCCAAGAAAGTCGCAGTTTTATCGTGTAGCCCATGCCACATTACAGCAACTTCGGACGACGGCGGAATTTTGAATTTTGAAATTGATTCGCGAAAAAAAGATGGAAAATTTGATTGTGTGAAATGTCATATTTCGCTCGGCAAGGAGGCGGTTCCGAGTTCGCATACGAAAGCGATTGAGTCGTTGAAATAGCATATGAGGCAACAAAATCAACAATTTAACAGCAGAACGCAACGATTGCGGATATTTGTTGTTTTGATTTTTCTGCCGATTTTTTTTGGTGTTGTCTTTGCCTCTTGCACAAAATCGGAACCAAAAAGCGAAACTGTTTTGCCGACTTTACAAACATCGGATCAAATAATTGAAACGATGACGGACGAGATGAAAAACGTTGATTTTACAATATTTAAGCACGATAGTCCGCAGCACGAACATTTGACTTGTACGCTTTGCCATGAACGAAAAGCGGATTTGACGAAGCCTAAATTTGCCAGCCATGCAACTTGTTCAAGTTGCCATGCGGTGCAGATTATGGACAAGAATCATGCCATTTGTTCAACTTGTCATGAAAATAAAGAATCCGGCGAACTCAAAGAATTTCCGCCGATGAAAAGTTTTAACGTTACATTCAATCATCAGGCTCATTTTAAGGAAGCAAATTGTGCGACTTGTCATACAACTGAAGGCGGCGGCGGGATGTCGATTCCTTCGGGTGCAGACGCTCACGCAAGTTGTTTTCAATGTCATACGCCGGAAAAAATGGTGGCAGATAAAAATATCGGTTCGTGTTCTACGTGTCACCAAGCGGGAACTCCGAATCGGATTATTGATACGGCAAAAAGCATCGGATTTAATTTTGATCACGCTCGCCACAGCGGCTTGAATTGCAATAGTTGCCATAATTCAACGGCGGATAATCAAATGTCGGCAATCAAAATTGGGATGCACGGAAGTTCAGTAAATAATTGTGCAAGTTGTCATAACGAAAAACGAGCGTTTGGGGCAAATGATTTTTCAGATTGTCGAAAATGTCATCAGGAAGTAGCGGGTGCAAAAGTTTTTGGCGTAGATTTTTCGCATTCCGCCCACGCCAAAACCAATTGTGCAACTTGTCATAAATCAGGTGGTAAAGGTGTAAATTTCACTATTCCCAATGGTAATAATGCTCATAACACTTGTTTCCAGTGCCATTCGCCAAATAAAGATAGTGGAAGCTTCACAACGAGCAAATGTTTTCAATGTCATGAGCCTGGAAGCTCAAGTAAATTAACAGCTTCAAACGCTGTAATTGCAGGAAATTTTAGTCATACAAAACATAAAAGCATGAATTGCAATAGTTGTCATAGCGTCAAAGGAAGTGAAATTTCCGCTCCGACGGTAGCAATGCACAAAGCGGGAAAAGGTATCAATTGTGCCAGTTGTCATAACAATCAAAAAGCATTTGGAGGAGATGATTTTTCAGATTGCAAGCGTTGCCATACGGGCAATAATTTTAAGTTTTAAGGCAATTCTATAAATATAATTGCAGCTTATTTACATATGTAATTGTTTATATAAATACTAATTATTAATTCGTTAGTTATAGATTTATAATACAGTTAAGGAATCACATAAAGTAATTCTTGAAAGACATATTGGGGAGAAATTAAAGAAATGAGAACAAATAAAGTCAAAATTTTAACAATAATAATATTCGCGATTTCAGTTTTCGCCGTTTTATTTTTTCAGAGGGATACGGTTCAAGTAAAAGCTGAAGGCGATGTTGCCGCCGAATACAAAGCCAAATGTGCAATGTGTCATACGGCAAATGCAAGTAAGGCTTATGATCCGGCAAAGCCTGATGCCGATCACATTCAGATAATCCTGAAAGGTAAAAAAGGTGAAAAGCCACCATATATGCCCGCTTTTGCTGACAAAGGAATGACCGAAGAGCAAGCTAAAGTACTCGCAGAATATATGCGTAAACTTAGAACTCCTGAAACCGCAAATACAAATGCGGCATCTAATACGATGGCAAATTCTGCAAACGCAAACTGTGCTAACACTTCGGCGAATGCTGCTCAAACGGTCATCAGCGAAGAAACAATAGCCTTTTACAAAAAAACTTGTTTGATGTGTCATACGGCGACCGCAAGTAAAGCTTTTGACCCGACAAAAGAAGACGCAATACTTGAAGAAGTAGTATTAAACGGCAAAAAGGCTGAAAAACCGCCGCATATGCCTGAATATAAATCAAAGGGCGTAACGGCTGAGCAAGCCAAGGCTTTAGTTGTTTACATGAAGCGACTGAAAGCCGAAGCAAAGTAATTTTTGCACGAGAGAAAAGCCTAACTGAGTCGTCTGTGCGTCCGGTTAATATTTAGCCGGACGCTCGTTGATTCCCTTATTGTGAGAAAAGTTATGAGCGATGAAAAAGAAGAATCCATAAGCGAAGAGCCTCTAAAGACGAAACAGAAATTCCCCAGTGTTTTTCGCAACTATATTAGTTTGGTTGGTGCGGTTTTTGCGGTAACTGCCATCGCGAGCATCGTTTTGCTGCTCCTTTTGGAATTGACGAGTTCAACCGATCAGCCTTATTTAGGGATTTTGCTTTACATTCTTTTTCCCGGCGTCATGCTATTCGGGCTTGTGATAGTTTTACTTGGCGGAATCAAAGAGCGTTGGCGAAGGCGTAAAATGTCGCCCGAGGAGATTTTGGCGTATCCGATTCTTGACCTAAACGGTCCACGACGCCGCAGAACTTTCTTTATCTTTCTCGCTGCATCATTCATATTTCTCTTAGCAAGTGCTTTTGGTAGTTATCGGGCTTTTGAATATTCGGAATCTGTGGAATTTTGCGGTCAGCTTTGTCATAGCGTCATGAATCCGGAATTTACAGCTTACAAAGCTGCTCCGCATTCACAGATTCGTTGCGTGGATTGCCATGTAGGCGGCGGTGCCGAGCATTATTTTAAGGCGAAATTTAATGGCGTTCGTCAGCTTTACCAGCTTGCAATGGGAACTTACAGCAGACCAATCCACACCCCGGTTAAGAATATGCGTGCTGCAAATGAAACTTGCGGCAAGTGTCATTGGACGGAGAAATATTACGGCGACCAGCTTAAAGTTTTCAATCATTATGGCTACGACGAGAAAAATTCGCTCAATCAAACGCGGATGCTGATTAAGGTTGGCGGTGGAAGCCCAAGCCACGGACAGTCTGGCGGAATTCATTGGCATATGAACTTAAACAACGAAGTTACGTTTATTTCTGCCGATGAAAAACGTGAGAATATTCAATGGGTTCGGATGAAAAACGGGAACGGAAGCACGGTTGAATATTTCGCCAAAAATGTAAATTTATCGCCCGAACAAATTGAGAAGGGCGAAAAGCGGAAGATGGATTGTATTGATTGTCATAATCGTCCTACGCATATTTATCTCTCGCCAAATCAGGCGGTTGATCAGGCGATTGACGCAAATCGGCTTGATATTTCGCTGCCGTTTTTGAAGATGAAAGCGGTCGAAGTGCTTTCGGGTGAATATAATACGAACGAAGAAGCCATAAATTCTATCGCCGCAAAATTCCCGGAATATTATCGAACGACTTATCCCGAAATTTATAGTTCAAAAAAAGCTGAAATTGATAAAGCTACAATTGAATTACAAAGCATTTATCAAACTTATTTCTTCCCTGAAATGAAGACTGATTGGCGGGCTCATTTCAATAATATCGGACATCGTACGTCGCAAGGTTGTTTCCGCTGTCATAACGGCGAAATGACCAGTAAAGAAGGCAAAACGATCAGCAAAGATTGTGCGGTTTGCCATACGACGCTCGACCAAACCTTTGGGGGAACAACATTTACGCCGCCAAACGGACGTTTTCAGCACCCGCTCAATCTCGGAGACCGCGGACAATTTCAATGCTCGGCGTGCCATTCGGGCAACAAAGCCTTCGAACACCCCTTGAAACTTGGCGATATTTCGAAATTTCAATGTGCGGAATGCCACACGGGGGAAGGTTATAAAACCAAGTAAGCAATTATTTCATGGTTTCTAAAATACTTATGATGTCGTCTTCGGTCGTGTCCGGATTGATAAAACAGAAGCGTGCAACAGTTTCGAATTTCTCGCCGTTTCTTACTTTTGTCGGTGCGACCAAAGCAAATCCTTGCTTGTGATTTTTATATGTCCAATTTCGATAATCATCGGGTGTCCAACCTAATCGTCGAAATAAAACGCAAGATAGACCGGGTTCTCTAACTAATTGTGTGTGTTGAGATTGAACAATCAATTTTCCGGCAATCCGGGCAAGTTCGATACCTCGTTCGATCGCTTTTTCGTAACGCTCAGTGCCGTGCATAGCCAACGAAAACCAAAGCGGCAAGCCTCTTACACGCCGTGTTAACTGGATTTGATAATCGGATGGATTAAACCCTTTCGCACTTTCATCGGAAAAAATATCGAGATACGAGCCTTCCTGAGCGTGTACGTTTTTTGCCAGTTCTGGATCCTTGTAAATAATCGCACCGCAATCGTATGGTGAAAATAACCATTTGTGCGGGTCAATCGTGACACTATCCGCCTTTTCGATTCCGTTAAAGAGATCTCTTACCGATCTCACCGCCAAAGCTGCACCGCCATATGCCGCGTCAACGTGAAACCAGAGATTTCCCGCCTCGCAAATACTCGCAATTCCCGCTAAATCGTCAATGATTCCGGCATTCGTTGTGCCAGCGGTCGCGATTACGGCAAAGAGACGATCGCGATCGGATTTACTCAGGCTCTTTAACATTTCGGCAAGCTGCCTACCTTCAAATCGATCTTCGGTGGGAACAAAAAGCACGTCCGCATCGATCACTTTTGCCATCGCTTTTATTGAGGAATGAGCTGAAATCGCGGCGATGATGAGTCCGCGTTCGTATCGCTTGCTTTCGTCTCTATTTCGCCAGTTTTCGCGTGCCGTAACCATCGCTGAGAGATTTGCCTCTGTCCCGCCACTCGTAAAAACCCCAAACGAGCCTTCGGGCATTCCCGTCAGCGAAACTAGCCATTGCATAGCCTGATTTTCGGCAAAAATACAGCCTGCACCTTCCAGCCAAAACGCTCCATGAACACTCGCGGCAGAGGTTACGAGATCAAACATAACCGCCGCACGCGTCGGTGAAGCGGGCACAAACGCAAGATGTCTCGGATGATCAATAGAAACGCTCGCCTTCATCAAAACATCGCGAAAAAGCCTGAATGCATTTTCACCGCCGATTCCTTTTGGTGTAATTGTTTCGCCGACTAAACGCTGCAATTCCTCCGCTTTTTTTGGAAAACCGAGTTCCGGATTGGTGTTTGTGATTCTGCCGATGGCATATTTCATAACATCCAAGGTCATTTCTATGAGTTCTAAATCGATGTTGTGCATAGTTTTGAAGCCGTTTGAGCGATTACCTTGAAACAATCGGAAGCCCGGTCAGGCTAAACAGACGGCTTCGTATGCTTTTCAATTCTTCTTTGGAAATCGTTTTTAGAGTTGTAACGGATTGAATCGCCGAAAGTGCATTGCCGCGATTTTCGACAAAATAATCATGTGGAATCGGGCGAACCGGTAAATTGAGCTGCACCTCATCCGGCTTAATTGAACGAAGAATTTCCGCAAACTTTTCGAGCTCAATATCATTTGGCGAACGCAAAATCATCATTTGAATTGCCAGAAAACCTTTGAATTCATCACGCAAAAGCCTTATTCCCGAAATAATCGTTTCAAGCGGAATATCCGTAATCGGACGATTGATCTTTTTCAAAATATCATCAGACCACGCATCGAGTTTGCAGAAAATTTTGTCGGCGTGCCTTAGTTCGTCTCTTACGGCTTTTTGATTCAATAGCGTCGAATTGGTTAAAACGACGATTGGCTTTTGTGTGATTTCTTTAATTTTTGAAATGACTTCGCCAAGATTTTCCGCCAATGTCGGTTCGCCGCTACCCGAAAAGGTTATCGCGTCCACATTCTTCCAATCCGATTTGTAAAGATCCTCCAAAATTCGTTCCGTCGAAACAAAAATTCCTCTCTCGGCTGTCACCTGATTGATTTTCCCCAGCTGGCAATAGACGCATTCAAATGAGCAAATCGAATCGACGCACAATACATCAACACCGAGCGACAATCCCAGCCGCCACGACTTCACAGGTCCGTAAATACTTTTAGGAATTGGATTTGTCATATCTTTGTGTAATAGCCTATAACCACCGATAAAGCCACAAGCGTGCCGTAAATCACTTCCCAAATTCCAATTTTCATCGCCTTCACCCGTTTGCGATAGGCAGACAAACCCCAAATTGTGCGTCCGCACAAGATTACGAAAATAGGAACCGTAAGAACCGAACTCAGTCCGAAAAAGGCTAAAATACCAATAAAAATCAAAGCAATAAGATGGCTCGAAATCGGCGAAACTTTAGAAAATCTCTTACCCTTTTCGAGACGTAAACGATTGCGAACGTATAGAATCGATGGGATCAAACGTGCGATAAATATCGCCCACAAAGCGAAAGCAATTGCGGGCTTCAAATCGTTTGCCAACGCGATAACGGCGACCGAAGATGAAATCGCGACGGCTCCGGTCAGCTCAGGTAAAAGCTGTCGGCTTTGCTTTGAAACGTCGCAATAAATTTGATAAATCGCAAGTGGTATGACGGCGAAGAAAGGCAGAAAACTATCAAATTTTACGAAAGATAAACTTCCTAAAAGCCCGAAAGTAAAAATTGTTCCGTAGAGAATCGTCCACTTAAAAGCAAATTCCGTTTGAGGTAAATTGCGGTTTGCCAGCCAATCCGTAATGAAGATTTTAAGAGGTTGGCGAGTGAGAAATGCACCGATTACAAGCAGGGAAATCCACATCGAAGCAAGCGTTGGTGCGATCAGAAGCCCTGCCAACAAAGGCTCAAAGAGAAATCCCCAAGAGCCATGCTCTATCGGCAAGGCAATGCCCTTCAGGCGAATTTTCGGATTAACGGGAATTGTTGATAGCGTTGCGGACATCTTAACTAAAGACCTTTTCTTCCAGTTCAACCGCTCGCGGAAACAGAATATTGTTTTCCAGGTGAATATGCTGATGTAAATCGAACTCAAAAGCTTCGAGTCGACCATAAAGTGCCGAAAAACTCAAACATGCACCCTCGGGCAGCCTGTAATCATGTGTCAAATCCCGCATTTTTCGCAGGATATCTCCGGCTGTATCGTGTTCCGACATCATCATTCGGATTGGGTTTTGCACGGTACCAAAGCAAAATGACGCAACTATGGATTCCGAGATTTCCATCTTTTCAATATATGGAAACAGAATCTCCTCTTCCTTCAATAGATGCGTGCTCTGGTCATTGCAAAGAGTTTTGAACAACTTTTCCAGCTCAAATAATTCGAGATGATTTTGCCCATGACGATTAACAACCTTTTCCATCAATGGCATCAGATTTCTAATCTCGTCTTTAGTAAATACGTGATGTTTTTGCAGAATATAATCGATCAATTCGGATAATTTGGTGTCTTTCAACCATTCGAACTTTCGCAGATCGGTCGTTTCGAGTACATCCTCAATTTTCCGGACAACCGTATCGGGATTTGCTCCCGCCGTCTGACAAGCGGCAGTAAACAGACGTTTTCCACCGCAGCAATAATCGATTTTGAAATCTTCGAAAACCCTTGTCGCAATTGGCATTTCGAGTGCAATTTCGCCAACTGTTTTCGTCATTAAATTTTGCATAAAGTCCCTCCGTAAATCATTCAATAAATATAATGATAAACGTAGGAAACATATAAAAATATGATTTCAATCACTTAATTGATAAAAACAGACTTTTAATTACCCAATACTTTTCAACGCCGAATGTGCCGAAGAAATTCTCGCTATTGGAACTCTAAACGGCGAACAGCTTACATAATCCAATCCAATTGAATCAAAAAAATCGATAGAACGCGGATCGCCGCCGTGTTCTCCGCAAATGCCGATTTTTAGCTTTGGATTGACAGCTCTACCGCGTTCGATCGCTAATTTGATAAGTTGCCCAACTCCTTCTTGATCAAGCGTTTGGAATGGATCATCGGCGTAAATCTTCTTATCGATGTAAAAAGGCAGAAATCTCGCTGAATCATCACGGCTTAATCCTAAAGTTGTTTGCGTTAAATCATTTGTGCCAAACGAGAAGAAGTCTGCGTGAACCGCAATTTTATCCGCAACCAAGGCGGCTCTTGGAAGTTCGATCATCGTTCCGACCAAGTAATCGAATTCCATACCGTGTTCGTTCATTACCTGCTTTGCAACTTCACGTACCAAAGCGGCTTGGTCATTGAATTCTTCTGCCGTAGAAATAAGCGGGATCATCACTTCCGGACGTGCATCTATTCCTTCACTTTTTACCTCGCAAGCTGCTTCAAAAATCGCCCGAACCTGCATTCTGGTTACTTCAGGAACAATAATACCTAAACGGCAGCCCCGAAGTCCGAGCATCGGATTCGCTTCGGAAAGTTGCTCAACGCGGCGTAGTAATTTACGTTTATCCGCAATCTCGTCAAGCAGAAAATTCATTTTCCTCGGGCTCGCAGTACGTGCCTCAAATTTCATTTCGGTCAATTCTTCCATTAGATCCGTTTTGCTTGGCAAGAATTCATGAAGCGGCGGATCAAGAAGGCGAATCGTTACCGATAAACCATTCATTGCTTTGAAGATCTCAATGAAATCCTTCTTTTGAAATGGCAGAAGCTTTGCCAAAGCTTTCTCGCGTTCGCCGGAACCGCTGGCTAAAATCATTTCCCGCATTACTGCAAGGCGATCTTCTCCGAAAAACATATGCTCCGTTCGGCACAAACCGATGCCTTCAGCTCCGTAGTCTCTCGCAACCTTGGAATCATGTCCGGTATCCGCATTCGCACGCACTTTCAAACGCCTCGCTGAATCCGCCCACGACATTACAAGCTGAAAATCATCATCAAGTTGGGGTTGAACGGTTGCAATTTTTCCGCGGTAAACCTTGCCGTGCGTTCCGTCAATCGTAATCCATTCGCCCTTAGTTACCGTAATATCGCCGACCGTAAATTCATTGTGTCCATAATTTACATTCAAAGCAGAGGCTCCCGCCACGCATGGTTTTCCCATGCCGCGAGCCACCACCGCCGCGTGCGATGTCATCCCGCCGCGTTGGGTTAAAATCGCTTGTGCCAAAACCATTCCATGAAAATCATCGGGACTCGTTTCGCGTCTCACCAATATCACTTTTTCACCTTCTTTCGCCATTTCTTCAGCTTCATCCGGTGAGAAAACTACGATACCTTGAGCCGCACCCGGACTTGCCGGCAAACCTGTGGTCAAAACTTCCGTCGTATCGTTCGGATCGATCATCGGATGAAGAAGCTGATCAAGTTGTTCGGGTGAAACTCTCTGCAAAGCAGTTTTTTGGTCAATCAAACCTTCCTTAAACATTGCAACAGCTACCTTTACAGATGCCGCACCGGTTCGCTTGCCGCTTCTGGTTTGGAGCATCCAAAGCTTTTTGCGTTCAATCGTGAATTCGATATCCTGCATATCGCTGTAGTGTTTTTCAAGTCTGGATGTGATATCAAATAGCTCGTCATAAACTTCGGGGAGTTGAGTTTTCAGCACTGAAATTGGATTCGGAGTACGGATTCCCGCAACTACATCCTCGCCTTGTGCATTTAATAAATATTCGCCGTAGAGAACTTTTTCGCCTGTTGAGGGATTGCGGGTAAAGCAAACTCCGGTTCCGCTTGTTTCGCCTAAATTCCCAAAAACCATCGCTTGAACATTGACGGCTGTTCCCAAATTTCCCGAAATTCGGTGAACACGGCGATAATCAACCGCCCGCTTGCCCATCCAGGAATCAAAAACCGCGGCAATCGCCATTTTTAATTGCGATTCAGGATTTTCGGGGAAATCCTTGCGGCTTTCGGAAAAAACAATACGCTTGAAAGTAGCGACAATTTCCTTTAGTTCTTCCGCCGTTAATTCGGAATCGAGCCGGTTTCCGTTTTTGTAACGCTCCATAATGCGTTCAAATTTTTCATGTTCGATATCCAAAACGATCTGGCTGAAAAGCGAAATGAAACGACGATACGAATCCCATGCAAAGCGTTCATCATTGGTTTGTTTTGCTAATCCTATAACGGTCTGGTCATTGAGACCGAGATTCAAAACCGTGTCCATCATTCCCGGCATTGAAATCGGCGAACCCGATCTAACGGATACTAATAAAGGGTTTTCTGCATTGCCAAAACCTTTGCTAAGTTTATTTTCAACCTCTGAAAGATGTTGTTTTACTTGCTCCCAAAGCCCATCCGGGAAAATTTTCTCGTTATCGTGATAGGCATTGCAGCATTCCGTTGTGATAATAAATCCGGGGGGAACCGGCAGATTATGTCGTGTCATATTGGCGAGTGCTGCACCTTTGCCGCCGAGAATATTCTTGCCGTTTTGTGTGTTTGGATTTTCAAATTCTTCGAAAAGAAAGCTCCATTGTTTTTGCATTTGTTTGGGTTCCATAATATTTACCTAATCTTTTCAAATAAAAACAGGCGTCCATTAAACAAATTAACGGACGCCATCAAAAGACCAAACCAAAAAGTTTCTACCTATCAGCTCCGCCAAAATAAATCGTTAAAGATGTATATGGCAGATGTGCCCGATAGTCTTGTATCGTTTGAAACTTTTCTTTGTAGTTAAAATATTGATAACCAATATTCCAATCAATATTTTTAGTCAGACGAAACGATGCTCTCACTTCGGGGGATTGTAATTGCATCGGATACGAACTGATTATGTTTTCCGGCGAAAGCAGCGTAGTGGTTGAATTTCCAATCAAGATTGGATAAGGATTTGTCAAAGGTCTATCGCCTTGCCCTAAATCCTTGCTGATTCGATAACTTGCATATATCGAAAGTCTTTTTATCGGATTTGCCACTACATCAAAGAAAGCATAATGATCGCGAACATAATATTCGCTTCTGCCCAAAATACGTGCAGATGATGCCGCGATTATATATATTGGCGTTTTACTCGTTTGATGCGTGTATGTGTAACCGCTGCTAAAAGTCAGCTCAGGGATTGGATTCCAATCAACAGTTCCGCTGTAAATTCGGCTTTTAACAACAGGTCCAAAACCAATCGGGGGGATATTATCACTTTGAGCAGGATTTGTATTATCTTTCGAAATTACGGAAAGATTTAAGCCGAATTTATTCAGTGTTACACGATTTCGGATACGGAAATTTGTGAATTCATAATTTTCGATCCGCGTAAAAACGTTGTCAGCCGTTCCGCGTTCTACATCCCAAAACAACACCCAATTTTTCGTCGGTTTGATCTTCATTCCTGCTAGAACTGTATGGGTAGTGTTTTCTTCATTTTCACAAAAGATAAGTGGATTTGCCGATCCTGTTCCCGTAAATGGACATTGATTCAGCAAATTATTGCGAGCGGCGACGGCATTATTTGAAAGAATGCTCAGATCATAACCCGTAACATCAACCTTTCTTTGAGTAAATCGATACCCGACGTGTGCCGAAATTCGATTATTGAATTGAAAATCACCTTCGATCAAATTCGTATATCTGCGGTAATCATTAACCCGATAGGCGGTTGAAGTTGTTATTCTGGTTGGCTGTGCAATCCCAGCCGCGTTTCTAAAGGCAAATGACTGCCGAAAATCTTCGCCGCCATTGACCGCAAATTTATCAAACGAAAACGTATTTGAGATCGTAAAATTATCCGTCGCACGATAGCTAACGCCTAAATCACCTCGCGTTTGCGGACGTTTTGCTTTTGCGACAATATTATATGCGTCTAAATCGACGAAGTTATTTGAATTATCCCGACCTGTGAATGCATCAATAACTTGAGACCTCGTTTCCGTACTCGAATAAACGATTCGAGCCGTAATATCCAACTTTTTCGCAAACGTTCGATTAGCATCAAATACCGAATAAAATGCTTCGCCACGAGTTGGCATCAATCGGCTGAAAGAACTGTAAATCGTTGTATCTGTTGTGTTATTGCCTGCGTTTGGGGTGGTCAATAAATAGTTTGTTTTATCGTTAAAATTACGATAACCCTGCGTAAACGACAGGTTAAATCCCACGACTTTGCCTTGAATTCCTGCCCGAAAATCATTTGAAGTAGATTTATTATTTACCGGAGTCGCAAAATCATCGCGGTAATTACGAGCCGTCCAAAAGCCCGGACCCGAATATCGGCTATAAGAATATCCAAAATTTAACCTCAACTTTTCGCTTTGTGGAAACACGGTTAAATCAAAATCGCCCATATTATTTTGGGTATTTTGAGTGTGTTCGCCCAATGCGTGATTATTTAGATTATTAAAATACGTTACCTTTCTAACGTTTGCCGTTAAACGATATCCGCCCGTTTTCTCGACATTAACGCGGGCAAAACCGCTCGGATCGGCTCCCCAACCCGAAGAATTGATTAATAGAGAATCGAATGCCCGATTCTTTCCTTCTTTGTCTTCCATGGAAAAGCTTGAATTAAAAACGCGAAAACCTGATTTGTAGTTGAAATCGCTTTTATATTTATTTTCGCTTCCATCAATACTTTTCCCACGAACGCCAAGCTCAATGCTTGATCTAACTTTGAAACCGCCTAATTCAACCTCATCAGGTGTTGGTGATGGGGGAGGTTGTGCATTTACAAGCATTAAACTTCCCAAAATCACCAACAGAGCGAATAAGATTTGGCGGGTTTTACTCACGTTTCTTGTCATATTATTTTTCGTAAACATAATTTCCTCCTCTTATTTCGCTTATCTGAAAAAGAATTTGTGTGAATTAGAGCCATGAATTTTGGCATGGCAAACCGTGCAATTGTTGTATCTTGCCGTTCTCTGATCATGCGGAGCTTGCGGTGCACCGGGCTCTGCATTTGAGAGCGTTGTATGACATTCCATACATAATTGACGAATCGAACTGCGTCGCAGCATCTTTGGATTATTTGATCCATGCGGTGTATGACAAGCAGCACAACCTTCAGTTTTCAATGGAGCATGTTCGAATGCGAAAGGACCTTGCTTATCGCCATGGCACTTGATGCAAGAAGCATCTGCACCTACCGAAAGTTTAGTCTGCTTTGCTTCAAAACCGCCGTGGGCGTTATGGCAATCGCTACATTTCATGGTGCCTTCGAGCACTTTGTGATGAGAAGGTTTGCTAAATTGTGCTTTCACTTCGGTATGGCAAGCAATACAAAGTTGCGGTTCGCTTCTCTTGAGCATTGCTTCAGTCGCACTATTTGGATTCTGCTTGGTTGCCTCGCCGATTTGTGTAATTGAATCTGCATTGGAATTTCCGTGATTCGGTCCGTGGGCGGTGTGGCATTCGGTGCAGCCTACGTCATTTCGCCAATGTTCGCCGCGTCTGAAATTGTTGTGACTTTCCTTTCCTGCATGGCAAGCCAGGCAAGTTTCGGAAATTTCTTTTGAATTTTTGTTTTTAAATGAAATTATTTTTGTTTTATCGCCGCCACCTTCCATATGTGCCTTGCCCGCACCATGGCAAGATTCACAACCCTGAACTTTATCTTTCCAGGATGGGAGTTTGGCAAGTTTGGCGTGTTTTGTGTCTGCAAAACTATTGAATTGTTCTTCATGACAAGCTTTGCATGATTCGCTTCCAATATAATCATCGGGATTTGTCTGAATCGCCTGACCCTGCTCGTTTGAACCCATAACTTCAGAGAAATTATTTGCTACAACCAGCGTCAGCAAAACAATTGCAAATCCTGCAATCAGAATTATTTTTAATAATTGTATTTTTGAAGCCATTATGTTGCCTCCTTATTTAATGCACTCGTTTTGATTGTTAAGTTCTAATAAAGTGCTTCATGTAACATTTTATGGAGTAAGGCTTTTAGGTGTCTGTGAGCATCATCACTAAATGAGGAAAATAATTTTCGGGATGGCAAAAGAGGAGAAAAAGGCTCAGATATCAGGCTTTAATTACCAAGTTTGAAAATTGCCGATAGCTTTCTTGTAGATCATAGGCAAGCATTTGAAGCAGACGAAAAGTAATCTTTGCGTCTCTTCTCAAAAGCCTGATTAAATCTTGCCGTTTGATAGTTTCACAAATACATGTCGAAATAGTTTCAACTCCGGTTTCGTATGGGAAACAAGCCAGCGATTCCGTCAAACCGAGAACTTCATTGGGTTCAATATGTCTGATCTCAAAACGTGCGTCGGCTGTTTTTAGGAAAAGATTTGCCTCGCCCGTAAGAAAGATGTGAACAAAACCGGGAGATTCACCAACATCATAAATTAACTTATGTTCTTTAAATTCAGTTGTTTTTTTGATTTTTTTGAAAGATTGAAGTGTTTTCTCTGATAAATCAGAAAAAAGACTGTCGGCGGAAAATGGCTTGCCGAGAAAGCTATTAGGATTTCTGTCCGGGAAGGGGTTCATCATAGCCTCGTTATAGGTTGAGACATATAATTCACCTTTTTGTATTATTGAAATAGGATGTTCGTCACAAATTTGAGCAACGTATATCAAGATTTCGTATTTGGTCTTGTGCCGATAATATCCTCGAGTTTTTCCTGATCGTGAATAATCAGCTCCGAACCGCGGCGAGTTATCAAATGTTGTTTCTTGAAGTCTTTCAGAAGTCTGGTTACGGTTTCCCTTGAAGTTCCGATCATTTCCGCGATTTCTTCATGGGTGAATGAGATTTTCAGATGAACGCCGTCAACCTTTTTCACCGCCGCCTTGCACCAACCCAGAAAAAGTGTGGCTAATTTATCCGAAACAGAGCTTGATAAACCGAGCGAGCAGATTTGCAAATAGGCGGTATTGTAATTTTGTCCAAGCTGTTTAACGGCACTCAGGCAAGCATCGGCATTATTTTGTAAAAACTTGAGAAAATCATCATTTCTAATAAAATTTATCTGACACGTTTCGATTACTTCTGCTGTTGCAATATGGATAGAATCCGTCATAGAAGCACTCAAGCCCAAAATCTCTCCCGGTTCGGCAATATGTAAAATAATCACCTTGCCATCTTTCGAGCTGGTGGAAAGCTTAACTTTTCCCTGGCAAAGGATATAAATGCCCTTTGAATCCTCGCCTTCCATAAAAAGAATAGATTTTTTCTGATACTCTTTGCTGGATTTGAGCGATTCAAGAACTCCAAGTGTGCTGTGGTGCAGATCGCAGAAGAAATTTTCAGTACGCATCTCGCATTCCGCACAATTGTGTTGAACTACTAATTTATCAGAACCTTTCATAACAATTTGGGCTAGGAATTACTCAAGATAAATAACTCCAAACAAAGTATAATTTACACTTTCAATTGAAGTTATTATGCTCTCTTTTTACCAAAATTGCCAAAGCAAAATATTACTCAACTGTTACTGATTTTGCCAAATTTCTCGGCTGATCTACGTCGCAGCCAAGCCTAACGGCAATGTGATAACTCAGCAATTGCAAAGGAACTACCGAAAGAATCGGCGAAAGCAAATCGGATGTTTGCGGGATTTCGATAACATAATCCGAAACTTTCGAGCTCATCGTATCGCCTTCAGTCAAAATCGAAACGATGATTCCATCGCGAGCCTTAACCTCAACAATATTTGAATGCGTTTTTTCATAACGCAATTCACTCGCTTCATTACCGTGTTCTTTCGTGTTGACCACAACAACAGGCAAAGTTTCGTCAATTAAAGCATTTGGACCATGTTTCATCTCGCCTGCAGGATAACCTTCGGCGTGAATATACGAAATTTCTTTGAGTTTCAAAGCACCTTCGAGAGCGACAGGGAAATTGATCCCACGCCCGAGATACAAAAAGTCGGTCGCACGGAAAAAATCTTTCGACATTTCTTCGATTGTGTCTGCATCATTTAAAAGATGTTCGATTTTCAAAGGCAATTCCGCCAATTCTTGTGCGTGAAATTTAGCTTCAGCTTCATCAATTTTGCCGCGAAGCTGCCCCAAATAAAGTGCAAACAAATACAATGCGATCATCTGCGAAGTAAATGCTTTGGTTGAAGCAACACCAATTTCCGGTCCCGCGTGAGTCAAAATTGTTCCATCAGCTTCGCGTGTAATCATCGAACCAAACACATTACAAACTGCTAAAACTTTGCATCCGCTAAGTTTAGCTTGCCGCATCGCCGCAATTGTATCTGCCGTTTCGCCCGATTGCGATATTACGATTAGCAAATCGCTTTCGTCCAAAACTGGGTTGCGATAGCGAAATTCCGATGCGTAATCCACTTCTACGGGAACTCTTGCCAATTGCTCAAGCATGTATTTTCCAGCGATTCCGGCGTGCCAGCTCGTTCCGCAAGCCGCAATTTTAATCGAACGAATCGCCTTGAAATCTTCTTCGGAAATATTCATTTCATCAAGGAAAACTTTGCCTGTATCGTGAGAAACGCGACCTTTAACGGTATCGCGGACCGCACGTGGCTGCTCATAAATCTCCTTGAGCATAAAATGTTTGAATCCGCCTTTTTCTGCGGCAATCGGATCCCAAGTAATTCGTTGTTGTTTCGGTTCAACGGCGTTCCCGTCAAAATCTGTAACTCTAACGGATTCTTTAGTTAGTACCGCAATTTCTTTCTCGCCGAGATAAAAAACATCGCGTGTATGCTGCAAGATCGCAGGAATATCAGAAGCGACAAAAAACTCTCCATCGCCCAAACCGATAACCACCGGCGGACCGTCACGCACCGCAATAATCGTATCGGGTTCGTCAGCCGAAATAATTGACAGGGCAAAAATTCCGCGAAGTTGTTGGACAGTTTTTCGCACCGCTAATTCAAACGAAAGCCCATCAGTTTTGATAATTTCCTCGATTAAATGAGCGACGATTTCCGTATCAGTTTCGGTTTTGAAGGTATGACCTTGAGCAATCAATTTCTCTTTCAATTGCAAATAATTTTCGATAATTCCATTGTGAACTACGACAATTTTGCCCGAACAATCCCGATGCGGATGAGCATTTTCTTCAGTCGGACGACCATGAGTTGCCCAGCGTGTATGCCCGATTCCGTATGTGCCATCAAGCGGCGAAAGACGAATCGCTTCCTCTAAATTGCGAAGTTTTCCTTCAGCACGGCGAAGCGATAAATCGTGATTTTCGTCAACGACTGCAATGCCCGCCGAATCGTATCCGCGATATTCCAATTTCCGTAAGCCTTCGATAATGACAGGCACAACTTGTTTATTTCCAACGTATCCAACAATTCCACACATAATATTTACTGGAGATTCTTCTTGATTTCTTCTGCTAAAGCCTTAATGAATTTCTTATTTGAGAGCAATTGCTTATAGTCAATTTTTACCTTCTTACTTTTACCTTTTTCCTTACCCGAAGCTTCCATTATGGCTCTGAGTTCTCCATTAATTTGGGTTTGATATGGGGCAGAATTAGTTGACGAAGCTCTTTTCTTGAAAAAATCCAGAACGTCAGAATCAATCTTCATCGTAATTTGTACTTTCTTCGCAAAATTCGAAGGTGCATCATTTGTTTCTGATATTTCAACAACTTCACTCATAATTATTTACTCTTTATTGAGGGTTTTAATCGCCCGAGCGGGCATTCCCACAACTAATTTATTGGGCTCTACGTCTTTTGTCACAACCGAACTTGCACCGGTTACAGCCCCGTCTCCTACTTTTACCGGAGCTATCAGCATCGTATCCGATCCGATCTTAACATTATTGCCGATGGTTGTAGAATGTTTGTTTTTACCATCGTAATTACAAGTAATTGTTCCGGCACCAATATTAGTTTGTTCGCCAATCGTGGCATCGCCTAAATACGTTAAATGATTGGCTTTAGAGCCACGACCGAGAATCGTTTTCTTTAATTCTACAAAATTACCGACCTTTGCTTTTTCTTCCATACGAGCATGACCGCGAAGGTGAGCCATCGGTCCAATTGTGCAACTATCAGAAACTTCGGAATCCGTAATTACGCAATTATCCAAAATTTCTACGCTGCGTCCAATCTTCGAATTTGTAATGCGGGTTCCGCCGCGAATTGTGCAACCATCGCCAATTGTGCTTTCGCCTTCAATAGTTACGCCGGGATGGATTACCGTATCGCGACCAATATTGGCACGTTCGCTAACGTAAGCATTTTTCGGGTCAATAAATGTAACACCATAATCAAGCATGAGCTTGGAAATGGTTCTACGGCAAAGAGTTCGCTCCATATCTGCCAGCTGAACACGATTATTAATGCCTTCGATTTCGTGAGTATCATTATGACGATAAATCGCCACATCATCTCCCTCATCACGTAAAAGTGCCGGAACATCAGTTAAATAATATTCGCCTTGTGCATTCGTATTTTTTACGCGATTTAATGCTGAATAAAGTTTTTTGGTATCAAAACAATAAATTCCGGAATTAATTTCCTTGATTTCCCGCTCTTCTTCTGTCGCGTCTTTTTCTTCGACAATTCTTTCAAACAATCCTTCTTCGCTTCGCACGATTCGTCCGTAACCTTTGGAATCAGTTAAGTTTACAGTCAAAATTGTACAAGCCGCTCCTTTGCCTCGATGTGTATGATGTTTTTGAACCAATGCCGCAAGCGTTTCCGCACGAATCATCGGAACATCGCCCGAAAGCACTAAAAGTGTCGAATCAGTATTTTCCAAAAATTGACGGGCGGAATTAACCGCATGACCTGTTCCAAGTTGTTCGGTTTGCCAGGAAAATTCGGCATGTTCGGCGTTTAACTCCTCTAAAACAGATGATTTAACGTCTTCGCCTTGATGTCCAATTACTACATAGATCTTATTTGGTGCGAGGGCTGTCGCCGTGCGGCAAACATGATTAATCAGCGGACGACCGTCAAGTTTGTGTAAAACTTTCGCCAAATTCGAACGCATTCTAGTTCCAAGCCCAGCCGCCAGAATCAAAACATCAAGCGTAGGTTGTTCGTTAGTGGAAGTTTGCTCCATAAAATATTAGAAATGTTTTTTTATCTTAATTTACGTGTTGAGTTTGCCATTGAATAACGTCGTATCCGATATTTTTTGCTAGTCCCGGTTTTTTCGAACAGAGCAAAACTACTTTCGCTAATTTTTCCGGATGATGCCTTACTTTATCGCCATCATCCAATAAATTTCCGTATATAATTTCAGCACCCTCAATAGTTTCCGGCGAAATCGAACCATGAACGCCTATTTGTTCTGCACCTTGTCCCGCGTATTTTTCAGCTTGCCGCTTGCTGATTGGGCGATTATTAACTACCACATAATCAAAATTAATTTCCGGCGAATATTCCTTAATCATCTCCAAATGCTTGCGAGCAGAGTATCCATCGGTTTCGCCCGGTTGGGTCATTAAATTACAAATAAATACTTTTACCGCAGCCGAATTAGCAATGGCTTCGGTCACGCCTTTTACTAGGATCGGAGGCAGCAGACTTGTAAAAAGTGAACCCGGACCAATCGTTATAATGTCTGCTTCATAAATTGCATCAATTGTCTCGGGCAAAGGGTGGCATTGCTCAGGTTCGAGCCGCAAACGGCGTATGGAATTGCCCATTTTGCCAATATTTGTTTCACCATAAATCGTTTCGCCGTTATCCAATTCGGCAACCAGACGAACGTCTTCCATCGTAGCCGGATAAATCGTGCCTTTGCTCGCTAGAATTTCTGAGGAAAGTTTAACGGCTTCGGAAAAATCACCTGTAATTTCGGTTAATGCTGCTAAAAATAAATTTCCAAAACTATGTCCGCCAAGCTCGCCATTTCCGCTAAATCTGTGTTTGAATAGCTTTGACAGAAGCAGAGAATCTTCTGAAAGGGCGACCATGCAATTACGAATATCGCCAGGAGCCAATATTTGTAATTCATCGCGAAGTCTGCCAGAGCTTCCGCCGTCATCTGAAACTGCTACAATTGCTGAGAGCTTTTCTATCCAAACGGGTTCGAGTTTGCTTTCTTCAACAAAGCGTTTTAAGCCGGAAAGTAGCGTGGAGAGACCGTTTCCGCCCCCGATGGTGACGAGATTTAAGCCATTTAAGTTTTGTGAAAAGATGTGATTTTTCATTAAAATATGTGTTTTTGAATCAATTCTAAGGAGGGAAATTGCGTTTGGTTTATGCCGATTAGGTGCGGAATTAACGCTCGTAAATCTCCTAACCAAATATAGTCTAACACTTTTCTTTTTTTTTGAGCAATAGGATTTTTTGATGCCACTAACAGAAATTTCTTATAAACAAATGTTTAATTTTAATAAACATAAAAAAACACTTGAAGAGCATTGGTTGATATGTTAAATTAAGAATGTGGCAAAAGTGTTTGATTTTGCTTTTACCAGTAGTGAGTTTTTCTTAAAATATTTCTTTTGAAAAACTTTTTCTTGCCTCGCTGTTACTTAAATCCCCGTTAGAGAGAAAAATATCTCATGGCAGAAACGCCCTTTATTATTAAAGAAGTCCAGTTTTATAAACTGAAAGCTTTACTCGCAAAACTTTGCGTGGAGTCAGCGGCTCGCGTTGTATTCTTAGTTGACCGCGATGGTCAAACTATTGCCTTCAATGGCGACATTGGCAATATGGATACAACGAGTTTTTCGTCGTTGGCTGCGGGAAATGTAGCGGCTACCAGCAGCATGGCAAGATTATTGGGAGAAGATATTTTCCCAACCGTGGTGCATGAAGGCGAGCGGGAAAGCATTTACATTTGTGTGATTGGTCGAAGCCTTTTGGTTGTGGTATTCGATGATCGTTCCACTCTTGGATTGGTAAAACTGAGAGCAAAAAAAGCTAGCTACGAAGTTGCGACAATTTTACAAGACGTGGCTATTGATTCGGAAAAACACCGTGGCGAAGAAACTTTCTTTGCTGAAATTACTGATGAAGATATTGACAGTCTTTTCAGTTAGGAGATTTCAAGCTAATATAAGAATAGTTATGACATTTATAAATTACGCTTCACGCGAAATTAACTGCAAAATTGTTTATTACGGACCGGGTTTGTGCGGTAAGACAACCAATCTGCAATATATTTACGATTCAACCGCTCCGCAAGCCAAAGGTAAACTTATCAGCTTGGCAACGGAAACTGACCGCACGCTTTTCTTTGACTTTATGCCTTTAGAATTAGGCACTGTGCGTGGCTTCAAAACTCGTTTTCATCTTTACACCGTTCCCGGGCAGGTCTATTACGATGCTTCGCGTAAGCTAATTTTGAAAGGAGTTGATGGCGTTGTTTTTGTGGCTGATTCACAAGAAGAGAGAATGGATGCGAATATTGAATCGCTCTATAATTTGGAAGAAAATCTAAAATCGCAAGGATATGATCTGATGCAAATCCCATACGTTTTGCAGCTTAATAAACGTGATTTGCCAAATGTTGCCTCGATAGATGAGCTAACAGGCGAACTTTTGCGAAAAGACGAACCGGTTTATGAGGCTGTGGCTTCAAAAGGCGATGGAGTTTTCGATACGCTCAAGGCTGTTGCTAAGCAAGTTTTGACGGAATTGCGAAAAGGGTAATTCACAATATATGCCTCTATGTGGATACGAAAAACAGACCTTGAAATTAACAATTTATTAACTCAAAGAGAATCTAAAAAGAATAGCCTGAAACGTCCATTTATTTACGGATTGATTTTCGGGCTTTCATTTTTTTTATTTTTTTATCTAAAAAGTTTCCTACATTTTTACCTTCGTGGTGGTTCAGTCAGTGTAATATTTGATAATATTTTTTCAGGTGAGCCTGAATTAAATAAAAGATGCTTTTTTATAGGAATATTTGCATTTTCTATTGTCTTTGGCATAGCTTTATTTCGACAAAAACAAGGTTTAGAAATTTTTTCGGATTATAGTTACCTTCGGTGTATAAATTGCACAGAACTTTCAGAAACAAATCCGCAAAAGATTTGTGCCTGCGGTGGAAAACTTGAACCATCTGAATTTTACGATTGGGAAGAAAATTAGATTCCATTACTTCAAAATTAAGAAAGCCACTAGATTTGATAATCTAGTGGCTTTCTTAATTTTATGGCGGAGTCAACGGGGCTCGAACCCGCGACCTCCAACGTGACAGGCTGGCGTTCTAACCAACTGAACTATGACTCCGCATTCGATTTTGGATTTTAGACTTTAGATTTTGGATTCTTCAATCCGCATTCCAAATTCCGCATTCCGCAATCAAAGTAGTGGGCACGGAGGGACTCGAACCCCCAACTTCCTCCTTGTAAGGGAGGCTGTCTACCAATTGACGTACATGCCCGATTTTGTTCAAAAAACTAGCCCCTTTATCAAAAGGCGAACTGCTACATTACGAAAAATCTGCCCTTTCTGTCAAGTCTTGAAAAAGCATATCTCTATTGCCACGCTGAATAATTGCGTTTTTGTAAGGTCGGAATCGGCTTAGTAATTTTTGTTTCAGGAATACCGCTTTCAAATTTCAAAACGGTTCCTCCAAACCCAATTGCCCAGCCCGTTTTTCCTGCAAAAAATATTCGTTCAAGCCTGTGTTTTACTGGAGTTTGAGCTTGTTTCCAAACGTTTCCCGCCGTATTTGTCTGGAGCATTGTACCGCCTTCTCCAATCGCCCAGCCTTCAGCCGTATTAGTAAAAAAAACATCAAATAAATCCCGCTTTACTGTAGAGTTTTGCTCTCGCCAGAATTTACCGGAATTAATCGTTGTATAAATTTTTCCACCCGCCCCAACAGCCCAGCCAATCTTCTGATTTATGAAGAAAATTGAATTCAGTTTGCTTGTCGGTTTCGCTGTGAAGGATGCCATATTCCAACTATTTCCGCCGTCTTCGGTTAGCATTGCGGTGCCGCCACCGCCGACCACAATACCGTTTTTCAGATTAAAAAAATTACCCGCAATCAATAAAAATCTGGTCGTTAAGTTAGTTTTCTTCCAGGTTTTTCCATCCTCTTGCATCGAATAAAATGTGCCTTGCTCACCGACGGCTTTGCCGAATCCATCTTTGGAAAAGAATAACTTGACCAATCGCTCGTTTCCATCGCCCTGCAATGTTGCTGGCTCCCAATTTTCACCGCCATCAAACGTTTCTAAAATATATGAAGGCGAAACCGACGTTGATCCAAAAACACCGCGTTCGCAAAGCATCCAACCGCGTTTTTCATCTGAAAAATAAACGTCGAGAATCGTATCGGTAGTGATTTTTTTATTGAGCTTCCATGTAGCCCCGCCATCAACAGTCGCAAGAAAAGTTCCCTGGCTGCCTACGATCCAACCCTTTTGTTCATTGACAAAATAGACGGAATGGAGCCACGCAAAGGTATTGAGATTGACTTTTTTCCAGTCGGCTTTAACGCTGACAAAACAGATTAGCAGCAGGCTTAAAATTAGAAACTGACGTAGCATTTTTTTTTATAAATAGAAAGGCGATTTACGATGAGTAAACTATCGCAAACCGCCTTTTGAAAGTGAAAATTATTTCTAGAAAGGACTACCGAAAAGAATTCTGAAAGCACTTACTTTACCAACTACATCAAGTATTTTTGACATACTCCATTTCTTTTCAGGAACAACGATTTGATCACCCGGAATCAGATACTCCATCGGAACTTTGCCTGCTACCATCTCGTCAACTTTCAAAATAGTTGCCGTATAGCCGCCTTGGGCTGTTCGGCGAAGCAAAGTAATTCGTTTCTTATCAGCTTCGGGACCATAACCGCCAGCCTCTACGATCGCTTCGTAAACGCTGTATCGGCGAGTCATTGTCCGCACGCCGGGTATTCCAACCTTCCCTAAGATACTAAATTGAGCCGATACCACTTTTTCCAAATTTACCGTTACTTGCGGATCGATAATATACTCGTCAAGTTTTTTGGCGATTTCTTTTCCAACCTGCTCTGTAGTTTTTCCGCCTACGAAAATTCCGCCCGGAACAAATGGAAAATAAATAATTGTGGTTGGTGAAATCGAGACGGTTTTGCAAAGTCCTTTGTCGCATTGTCCAAAAACTTCGATTGAAATTACGTCTTCGGGTCCGAGTTCGTATTTCGTCAAATAATTGGTGTAAATTGGTACGATAGCTTCTTTAATTTCAGCGTCTTCATCTTGAGCCGGCGTCGTCGAATCCGTTTTATTGACTGCGTTGGTTGTTGAAACAATCTGATTATCATCTGAAACAGGCTTGATTTCTTCCGGAGTTGGCTTAACTTCAACAGGAGTTTCAGTTGGCACGACATCAACTTTCGGATTTTGCGTTTTATCATTTTTGCTAACGCGATCCCGTTTTTGCGGCGTCGGAGTAGGCGTAGGTTCTTCCTGTGCAAAAACCGCAAGTGATAAAAATAAACAACTTGCAAGCACCCAATTTACTTTTCTTACAGATTCTAAAAACTTCATAACTATCATTTCCAACCTCACTAACTAAAAACTCTTATTAAGCCGCTTTTCCATAAATCTATCTGCCTTTACCAAATAATACGGTCTTAATCGTTTCAAAAACTATAATCATATCAAGCGGCAAGCTCTGATTTTTAATGTAATACAAATCATACTGCAACTTCTGCCGGGCGTCTTCTACAGAGGCACCATATGGATACTTGATCTGTGCCCAGCCGGTTAAACCCGGGGCAACTAAATGCCGATGCTCATAAAAGTGAATTTCTTCGGCAAGTTGCGAAACAAAATGCGGACGCTCAGGACGTGGACCGACAAACATCATTTCGCCTTTAATAATATTCCAAAATTGGGGAACTTCATCGACCCGAATCTTTCGGATTATGCGTCCAACCCGAGTAGTGCGGTCGTCTTCTGTGGTTGCCCAAATCGGAACGCCGTCTTTTTCCGCATCAGTTTTCATCGACCGAAACTTAATAACTTCAAATGGTTTGCCGTTTTTTCCGACCCGCTCTTGTTTATAAAAAACCGGACCTTTTGAGTCCAATTTAATCAAAGCGGCGGTTATTAAAGCAAGTGGCAGAGAGATGATCAAACCAATCAAACCAAGCAAACGATGAATAGTTTCGCGAAAAACTGTTTTCAAACGCGTATCGCGTCCGCGTCCGGCAAATATCAGCCAGGAAGGACGCAACATATCAAGGTGTACTTGTCCTGTAATTCTTTCAAAAAACGATGTGCATTCTTCTATGCTGACATCACCGGCTAAGCTCATTCTCAGAAGAGTTTCGGTCGGAAATAGTCCACGACGCTCTCTTACTGCAATTACGATTCTGTCAATTCCGCCCGCTTTGACGATTTCTTCCATCTCTTCGGTTGCACCAAGAATTTTTACATCAGGTAAATTCTTTTGCACCCATTCCTCGTCTTCGGTTACAAATCCGACTATCCGATAACCCGCATCGCGTCTATCCCAAACTGCCTGGGCAGTATCAATTGCTGCGTCGCCTGCTCCTACAATTAGAATCTTTTCACCAATTTCAGGATGCCCCATTAAATAATGGATGATAATTCGCCAGACGAGTAAAAGGACTAAAACTACCGGAACTGAAATAATTGAAATGCCGCGACCGAGTAATAAAGGCGGGATAAAATAGAAAACGAATGCCATCAAAGCCCAGGCAATTCCCAGAGCTTGAACAAGCCGTAGCATCAATTCTCTACGATTTCCCATCACGGTGAAATCGTAAAGATCATAAAAATAAAGAACCAAAAGGCAAACGAGCGTCGCAAGTGCAACTTTCATCCAACCGTTTTTTTCGTTCAGTTCAAAATCTGCCCCTGAAACGCCAACCCGCAAATACACAGCAAGGATTATACCGCCGTAGATAAAAGCTGCGTCGGCGAGAAGTAATCCAAGTGTGCGAAAGCTAAAGGCATTTCTATTCATTTGTCCTTTTTAGTCTAATCTCTTTTTGTAATATCCGTAGTTGTAATGAGTTTCGTCCAATACATCTTCGCTTTGATTCAGGATTACACCCAACATTCTTTCGCGTGGCAGAGTTTCCAAAACGCGGTCAACATTGCTGTAACGGGTTCGATTTGCTCTGACAACTAGCAAGGCTCCATCAGCTTGATTTATCAAAACCGTAGCGTCTGTAAAAATCCCAAGCGGCGGGGCATCAATAATTACATAATCAAACATTTCACGGGCTTCACGGAGAATTTCCTTAAATTTGGGACCTGAAATTAATTCCGCAACGTCGCTTCTGGCTTGTCCGCCCGGTAAAAGGAAAAGACCTGAAGGCTCGAGTTTTACGATCGATTCCTTGAGAGTTGACTGTTCGGCTAAAACTTCGGAAAGTCCGCTTTCAGTTTCGATTCCTAAATAATCCGTCAGGCTCGGCATCCTCAAATCACTATCAATGATCAAAGCTTTGACACCATCTGTTTGTGCCAAAAGCCACGAAAGGTTAAGTGCCGTAACGCTTTTACCTTCTGCTGGTCCAACGCTCGCTACAACTATTGCTTGCAGCTTTTGTTTTTGGCTTTTGTGTAAAACGTGAGTTCGCAAGCTGCGATATTCTTCGCAATAGCTTGAATTTGGGCTGGTGATAGCTACGAGTCGCGGTTCGACACGCTCTGCCTGAACCTTCCACGAAGTAAATTCGGGTAAGGTTTTTTCGGCAGGGCGTGCTAAACCAACAGCGTTTAAAGTTGCCCCAGCAGATATTTCCGTTTTCTTATCAGGGAGTGCCGTCCCGAAATTAGATACAGACTGCTCATTAAACGCTGAACTTGGAGTTCCAATTTTGAACTCTCGATCTAAAAAAACTTCCGGCGTTGTTGTGCTAATTTTTCGCCCGTTTTCAAAAGGTACGATTTTAGAAACAACTCTGTTGTCAGCTCTATTTTCAGCCAAATTCTCAGAAGGGTGCACTTCCGCCTGTTTTTTTTGTAATGCTTTAAGAATACTCATTCGATTACTCCGAAACCGATTTAAGATTTAAGATCGAAAATTTAAGATTAAAATCTTGAATTCTAAATCTTGAATCTTGAATCTCGACTTTAATAAAATCCACCAACTTCTTCGATTTCAAGATTAACTTCATCGTCTAAATCGTCAAATGGATTATGTTTCAAGGCATTATTGCCATTTGTATTTGCCGATTGCGAACCGGTTTGAAACTGTTTCACGTTGGAATTTGGTTGCGGAATCGGATTACCGCCTGATTTTGTTTCACGGCTGCGATTATTCCACAATTCTTCGCGGGCTTCCGCCGTTAAAACTCTTGACGATCCAACATTTTCGACCACTTTTTCGTTGGCGATCAGATTGTCTTGACGAGGTAGTAAATCAAGATTATCCGCTACGTCTTCGATGATTTGCCGACCGATAATTTGTTCGCCGGCAGCATAGCCTGCAAGCATTGAATTATCGCAAATGTTATTAATTTGACGCGGAATTCCTTCCGAACATTGGAAAATATAATCGATTGCTCCCGGCGTAAATACATTCGGCTGATCTGATCCTGCAATCAGCAAACGCTCCGTGATATAACGCTCGGTTTCTTCAACTGTCGGTAAAGAATGCATTTTACAACGCAATGCGACTCTTTGCTTGAGCTGTCGTAAATTGGTTTGATTAAGCTTTTCACGCAATTCAGGCTGTCCCGTTAAAACGATTTGCAGATGTTTCGCATTGTCAGATTCAAAATTCAAAAGCAGACGAATTTCTTCTAAAACGTAATCGGAAAGTTCGTGAGCTTCGTCGATAATTAAAACTGTACGAAGTCCGCGACGATGGCGTTCTTCCAAAACTCTGCCCATTTGCGTTAAAAGTTCGGCTTTATTTGTCCAATCTTTAATGCCGAGCATTTGCGTGACGTGATGATAAAATTCATCAATCGAAAGTCGCGGATTGAATACATAAGCTGCCAAAACGCTTGAATCAAGACGTCGCAGAATCCAACGCAATGCCGTAGTTTTACCTGTTCCAACCTCTCCGGTCAGAACAATTAAGCCTTTGGCATTTTCTAATCCGTAGTAAAGACTAGCCAAAACTTCATTGTAGCTTGGTGTGAATACGATAAAACGCGGATCTGGCGTTAGTGTAAATGGTGAATCTTCTAAGTTGTAAAATTCTCTGTACATTTCTACCTCTCTAAATTTACGAAACCAACCTTTCAAGAATTCTGGTTTTTTGTAACAAAATAATCAATAAAGGAATACATCCAAAAGCCGTGATAATTCCGGCTAAAACTTTTAACCAATGCGAGCGTTTGAGCCACGAAAGCTCTTTACGAGTAAGCAATGGCGGCACCGATGCCAAAACCGGAAGCCCGGTGTAATGCTTTGCATCTTCAATACTCTGAATTTTGAAAAGACGCGGAATCTCAAAAATACCGGCTAAAAACAAACCAAGTGCCAAGCCAACCGCCGTTCCCAAGCCAATAAACATCGGTTTTTTTGAAGCATTAATTGGACTCGAAGGTAAATTCGCCGAATCAACTACACGAATAGTTTCGCCCTGAGATTGCTGGTCACGCTTGAGTTGCCAATCAGCATCGCTATTTTTTTTCAGCAGTTCGTCGTAATTTGTTTTTGCGGTTTGATACTGATTATTGACAGATTCCAAGGCGACTTTTACATTCGGAATGGTATTGATTTTCGATTCTAAATCAGAAATTAGAACCCTATTTTGACGAGCTTCCTCATCCTTCGCAACCATTTGAGTTTCGATCATCGCAATCTGGCTTTCAGCTCTCTGCTTTTCAATTTCGAGACTCTTTTTCTGAAAATCTACTTTGTCGTTTCCACGTTTTGTAGAGTCTTCAATCCTTTTTGCGTTGCTCTTTTTAAGCTCCTCGATTTCGTCGGTCACCTTTTCAAGCTGCGTTTGAGTTTCAACGATGTCAGGATGTTTTTCGCGATAAACTTTCTTGAGATTAATCAATTTTGAGTTCAATTCGGCACGTCTTTTGATCAACTCCCCATAAGCTACAGTGCCTTCGATCCCCGATTTATCCGTCTCATCCTTAGCATCTTTTTGACCAAAATTTTGCACCAAATTCATCTGGCTGATAATCATTCGAATACTATCGTTTAGCCGACCTTTTTCAACGATGAGCGTTTCCTTTTCTTTCGAAAGTGTATCGTCTCGCTGACGCAAACCAGTTAACTGGGCGATCAAACCTTGTGCCGAATCTGGTAATGTTTCAACATTTTGCATCATTATCTGAATACGTTGTTGCTCAATTGCATCAAGGTTAGTTTTAGCTACGCCCAATTGGGTATCAATAAATTCTTTCGTTTTATCGGCACTATCAATCGCTCCCTGTACTTGCTGATTAACATATTTTCCGGCGAGATCCGCAACCACATTTCGGGCGGATTCGGGCGTTCGGTCGCGATAAGTCAGCTTAAATCCTGTCACTCGATTATCGTCGGATTTTTCAGGAACAACTTCGATGTTTTTTCGCATCTTGTCCACAATCAGTTCCATCGGTAAACCAACATTCTTTTCGGTTTCAAAGAGTTTATATTTGCTAATCATCGGTTCAAGCGTAGAACGACTCAAAATTTCCTGATTCATTGACTGCAATCTTTGCGACAAATCTTCTTCCGTTAAATTCTCAACTACTTTGGATGAAATTTGCGGTGGCTTGAGCGTCAATGTAGTTTTTGATTCATACATATCCGGAAGTTTGGTTACTACATACGCAACCGCGATTCCAACCGCCAAAGTCGGTAATATGATGTGCCAGTTGCTCCGCTTGAGCATCTGCCAAAATTCGCCCGGTGTTCTTTGTCTAAATTCTGCTGCCATTTCTGTTTCTTACCTCTTTCCAACCTTTTCTGAGTCAATCATCCCCTTCGCTGATTCATCATTTCGTGTCAAAAACCAACGCACGCAAATCGTCGAAAGTATCAAGCAAATTCCGAAAATCAAGATTGCCGATGTTTCGGAAAAATAACCCAAAAGCATATTTCCAAATTGTGTGTCAATTAAAATCATTTGCCAAAACATTTTCTCAATCCCCTAAAGATTCCCCAAAAGTTTCTTAGCTTCACTGGCATCCTGTTCATTTAAATCCTTTTCACTTTTGAGAGCAATTTGCACTTCTTTCTTTGCATTTGGCTTATCGCCCATCGAATTCAAAGCCATTGCCAAGCGAACTCGATAAGCCGGATTAGGGGCAACACCTGTTCGATTCGCTTCAGCTTCATCCAATGAAACAGCTTTTTTGAATTGCTCAACAGCCGGAGAATGCAAACCTTTTTTGTAATAAGTTAGCCCGAGCGTATCGTAAAAACCGGCAACGTTCTGATTTTTGTCCACGCAATTCTGGGCAAGCTGTAGAGCTTCATCCAAATTTCCTTTATCGTATGCCGCGATGATCCACGCTAAATTGTTAGCTGCAATCGAATTATCAGGACTAATTTTTAAAGATTCACGATAGTTTTTCTCAGCTTCATCAAAATTCTGCCGAGCGTCTTCGAGCATTCCGATCAGCGAGTAAATTGCCGCCGAAGGTTTTTTCTCGATTACCTTTTTGTATTGCTCGATCGCTCTGTCAGTTTGATTATTCCCAATCAAAATCGAAGCGTAAGCAGAATAAGCAGGCAAATATTCAGGATCGGTTTCAATAGCTTTCATTAATTCAGCTTCAGCCGAAGCTAAATTCTTTTCAGCCGTGAAAACGTCTGCTTTCAAATAATGAAGCGAAGCCTTCACGTCTTTTTGCTCAGCATTTTCCGCTAAAACCTGATCAATTCTCGCCTGGGCTTGTGCAAATTGTTTTTGCAGTTTGAAAACCGAAACTATTCCGCTCAGAGCATCAAAATTCTTCTTATCGATCGAAAAAGATTTTTCGTAATGATTGGCGGCTTGTGTATAATTTCTGGTTGCTAATTCAAGTCTCGCCAAATTTGCGTACGCGTTTGAAGAATTCGGTGAAAGCCGCAAAACTTCCTGTAGGTCAGCTCGACCCTCGTTTATTTTACCGAGAGCCAAATACGCTTGACCGCGAGCCGAAACCGCACGAACGCGGAGCTGCTCGAATTGTTGAGCATTGATGTCTGCGTTCGGAAAAGTACGTTTGATTGTTTCCAATAAATCGTTTGCTTGCACTAAAGCCTGTTGATTCTCATTAGCAGTAAACCTTGCTTGAACCTTTAATAACTTGCTGTAAAGATATTTCGGATGATATTTCTCGAGATCGCCGATAAACGCACGTGCCTGCTCTACTTGTCCGAGAGCGAGGCGGGCTTGAGCCATATAGAAAAGGGCAGTTTTGAGCGAAGGCTGTTTTTTCAAAATCTCTTCCAAATCTTTCACAGCTTCTTCCGCATTGTTTTCCTGCATTTTCAATCTCGCACGCAACATCAAAGCTTCAGCATCTGTATCGTTGATAACCAATAGCTTTTCAACCTGCTCCGTAACTTTAGCGTCTTCTTTACGATCGAGGTAAATTTCACCAAGGCGATATCGGGCTTTAACAAATTCCGGCGAATCTTTCAGAATGTCTAAAAATACAACAATCGCATCTTCCTCTCGATTAACAGCGGAGTAGAAATCCGCCAGTTGCATTTTGCCTTCGGGACTATTTCCTTGTGCTTCGGCAAGCTGCTTGAATGCCAATTCAGCTTTTTCAAGCTGACGCTGTGCCAGATAAAATTCTGCCAAGGATTGTCTCGTTTCCAGATTGCTTGGGTCAACTTCTACCGCTTTCCTGAATTGAGCCTCGGCTTCTGCCGGACGATTTGAATAACCGTAAAATCGTGCGTATTCCAAATATCCCAAAGCCGATTTTTCATTAACGGAAACAGCTTTTTTGATAGTTGCTTCAGCTTCTGCCGATTTTTCGCCTTTCATGTAAAAACGGGCTAAGCTCAAATAGGATTCGATTCGATTTTGATCAAGCGAAATGGCATGATTGAGAACTTCCAGGATTTCTTTTTCAGGTTTTTCCTGAAGCGAAAGCAGACTCGCTTTCAAAATATGTCCTTCAATAAAATTTGGATTTGCGGCAAAGATTTCGCCGAGAAGCTTTTCAGTTTCACCAATCTGTGGAGGATCTATCAATAGAAAGTAATTACCAAGCTTGCTTTTAGCATCCAGATGATCGTTTTTTAATTCGATCACTTTACGAAGTTCGTTGATCGTTTCTCCAACATCGGCTTGTCCTTCGCGGGTGCGAGCTAAACCCCAATGTGCTTCCGCCGAAGTTTTATCAATATCGGCAGCCGAACGAAATTCCATGGCGGCTTCCTGATACTTTCTAAGTTTCAGAAATTCTTCTCCACGGGCTAGATGTTTTTGTTTGGTGGCTTCGCTGCTGCAGGACGCAAAAAGAAGGGTTATGCTGACAGCAATGGCAAGCAAAAAACTATTATTATACTTTTGGCACTCTTTATAGAACATTTTGAACACACTTATCCCAAATAAAGGTAGCAATAAATTTTTGAACTATCGGGCATTGACGGCTCAAATTAAAGCTTTTAATCAATCTCAGAAAAGGGGGGCAAGCCGTTTTCTGAGATTGTTTCAGGAAATTTTATTTTCAACTAATCAACTTACTAACCTTTTATATTTCTTGAGTTAGAAAGCTTTTACTGCAAATAAGTTGCCAACCTTTGTTGACACTTATCAATATCTCTAATTCTTCTGATATTTCAGAAAAATCTTTTAGAAGCTTAAGGTTAGCTTCTAATCACTAATTAAACATGGGGCAATTATAATCTTCTTTTTATTCGGGAACAAATTGAGAGAGGGTCTCAGCGGTTTGTGCGGATAAATCAAGGGCAGTCTGCAAGGCTTCGGCTTCCGAGCCATTAATTGAGGTCATCACTCGAATCATCGCACCATCTGAGCGGCGATGTAAGGCACTATCTAAAACAGTGTAAATCTTATCGGTATATTCGCTCGAAGCAGTTCGTCCGCGTCCCTGATACCAATAAATCATTACGGCTTTGGTTTGTCCGTTGTCAATAATATATCGATTAACGGTCAAACTTTTTCCGCCGGATGTTTTAACTTCTACGAGCTCGGGTTGTTTCATTTCCCAACCTGCTCCGGGCAAGCAATTTTGCGGGCTGTGATAAGTTGCACCGGATTTTTGCGAAGCGTAATAGCCAATATAAAGATTTGCGAATTTGCCACTCGAATTCTGGTATTCACGCATCACGTAATCGCTTGTCCGCAAAACACTTTCGGTCTGTTCACTAAATCTAACGTCGCTGCCTTTTCGTGTCCAATCGCCAAGTTTTGAAGGTAATTCACGAAGCGGTTTTCTGGATATTTCAACTTCACCGCGTTGCTCAAACCAATTGATGAAAAGAGCCGAAACAACTAAACCCCCAATTAAGATATAAAAATGCTTACTTAAAATCGGTTGTTGTTCAATCATTTTATGGTCTGAAGAATCTGTGATCTCCGTTCCTCTACGATGGAATCTTTTCAAGACAAAATTTAAACCCAAAAGCAGAATTAAAGCCACCAAATAAACGAGCCATCCCGAAAATTCGTGGACAAATCCGTCAGCCGATTGTTTGCCGTAATAATATGTCAAAACTCCGGTTGCCGTTACTCTTCCGGCGTTTGTTAGAATCGCAATCGGAATTGCGGAAAGCATTAAAACAACCGCACGAATCCAATCAAAACGACTTTTTTCGCGGGTAAAATACCACAAAACCAAGGCAAGCGTGACCAATGTCATCAAACTGCGGATTCCGCTGCAAGCTTCAACTACTTCCATTAAAACAACTTGCGTTGCACCCTGCGGCAAAATCTCGATCACATTTCCATTGCGAAGCGAAGGAACTTCAAACAGACGAATTCCCCAAATAGCCAATTGCGATGCCCAAATTTGCAAAGGAAACGCAATTTTATTGAAGATGATCTGCGGAATGGGAATTGAAAAAAGGAGCAATAAAAAAGGAACTGTCAGCAGTTTGACCAGGTTTGTCCCAAAGCAATAAACCACGATGCCGATGAGAATTGTCAATAAAGAAATTCGTTGAACAAATAATTCAGCTCCGAGAGTGCCAGCCAAATGCATTGCTAAAGAAAGCAAAATTATGCCGCCGCCTAACCAGATCGAAGCATTTCTTTTGGTGTTTTTTAAGATCTCAAATTCAAACCAGATAACGTAGCCGATTACGAAAGGTACGAGCAGTCCATGAGAATAATTTTCGTCCGTCCACCAATCAATTCCAAGCTTTGCTAAAACCATTGCGTAAAGCAATCCTAACGCCAATGCAACTGCCAAAGGCTTCCAAATTAAACTTAGATTGATTTTTGAAAAACTACTCATCGGGTTGAAAAAACACTTGAGGCTGAAAAGGAAAATTGCAAAGAAAATGCAGCAACACCTCTATTGTATCAAATCCCGAACCGCCTTGTCAGAGTTTTTTTAAGTGCTTGATAAACCAAGGGTTTTTTACTTCAATTTCTTCGGAACAAACATTTTGTCGTCAATTTTTACGTTGTGTTTGACAGATTTTACAATCATGATTATATCGCCCATCCCAGGTGTAGTATTAATAGATTTGAACGGTAATTTTATCCCATCAATCCCTCGGTAATCTGAAAATACAATTGTATAAGGCTGTGTATTTTCACTCGTGCTTGAAGCCGAAACTCCTTTTCTTTTTAACATTAGAAACGACTTGGTCGAATAATACTCGGTGACTTTTGTGCCTTTTTCGGGTGTAAATTCAACGGCATAACATTCTTCATCGCCGACCTTTTCAATTCCTTTTACTTCTACAGTTTTGTAATTGGTTTTCCAATCTAAAAGACTGTAAAAATCGGAATTCAATCGAGCATCTTCAAGCTGTTTTCCTGAGTATTTCTCAACCGGAAAAAAGGTATATTCCGTTTCGCCTTTTGTACCATCAAAAAATTCCCAGCCTTTTCCGATTACTTTTCCAACCGCAGTAAAAACGGTTTCGCTGGCGGATTTATTGGGAAATTTTGCGTAGGAAGTTGCAGAACCTTTTACGCCTTGATGAATCGCGTCCATATCGGCAACCGTTACGCGTGATGTGATTTTTTTCCAATTTGATTCACCACCGGCGGCTTCGATTGTTTTTGCTATTAACTCGTCAACCATTATTTTCGGTTTGTCCGTAGCCATTCCGTCGGTTCGTTTGAATTCAAAATCACCTTCGGGCTGAGTAACGACAACACTCACAATTTTGTTTGACGAATCACGTTTCACTTTCAAAAAATGTGTTGGCGGCAAAGGCGATAAATTAAATTCATCTTTACCTTTTTCCGATAAAGCATAAGGCTGCTGACCATCGATATTGAACGTTACTTTGTCGCCAACTTCTTTTATTTCAACAGTTCCTTTATTATCAGGCATCGCATATTTGCCTATAAGTTCTTTTGCGGAATCGGATGTTTTTATTCCTGTTTTTGCACCAAGTTTTTGTAGGTCAAAGGTTCCGTTGGGCTGTTCAAATGTTGCGGCATCGTCTTTGAATATCACGAAAAAGCCGTCAATTTCTTTCAATTTATAGCGTCTTCCGCCAACATTTTCGAGAGTGTAAGTCGGTTGCCCGGGAACAACTGCAAGAAGTTTTTCGCCGTCGATTTTAACTTCAACTTCAGTTCCGGACAACGAATATTTTCCAACCTCTTTTTGCAAATCATTTACCGCAACATCTTTTGGTGGATTAGGATTTCCCAAAATACCTTCAAAAATAATCGTCATTAATTCATTGCCAAGACTCGAACCTGTGACGTTTGTAAGCATTACAAAGCCGATTTTCTTCTCAGGAATCATCGCAACCATTGAATTAAATCCGTCGATATTTCCGCCGTGTTGCACGACTTTCATGCCGTTCCAATCTTGCAAAAACCAACCCAAACCATAAGTCATCTTGCCATTTGGCGTGATATTGTTTTGCGGTTTCGTCCATTCCGTATAGCCTTTTTCGCTGACAAGTCGTTTATCTGCAATAGTTCCGCCGTTCATCACGAACCGAATCCATTTCGCCATATCGTTTGCCGAGGAATTTATCGAACCCGCCGGACCAACATCGTCAATCGGGCGAAAAGGCAAGCGTCTCGTTATTTTCGTATCAAAATTGTAATCATAGCCGTATGAAAAATCTTTCGCTTTCTCCATTTCTTTGATTGACATATTCGAATTTGTCATTCCAAGCGGAGCAAAAATACGTGCGGGAACATATTTTTCCCAGGTCGTATTATTGGTTTTTGCGGTAATTTCACCAGCGGCGGCAAACATTATATTGTTGTAAAACCACTTTTCATTGAGCTTCGCCATCGGCTGTGCTTCGCCCGCGACCCGGATCAATTCCTGCCGATTCAATTTGCCGGTAATCATAGCTAAATCAGTTCGATTCAAGCCTGACGAGTGATCCATCAAATCTCTGACTGTCATATTTTTGTCCGTATCAGCGTCTTTCATTTTGAAATACGGCAGATGCTTTTTCGGCGAATCGTCAAGCGAAAGTTTTCCGTCGTCTTGGGACATTAAAACGCTAAGTGCTGTAAAAGCTTTAGTTGCAGAACCAATTGCAAATTGCGTATCGGGCGTAGCTGCGATTTTTTTCTCAAAATCTTTGTAGCCTAAACCTTTGCTGTAAATCACCTTATCGTCTTTTACGATCACAAGAGACATTCCCGGAATTCCGAGTTCCTGGCGGCGTTTTTCAATCTTTGCCTCAATTTCGGAAAGCTGTTTTGAATAATCAGACGCAGTTTGTGTCGCGGATGTTTGTGCGTAGCCGAGTTGCGGCAGAGAAAGCGTAAATAATGCAAATACTAAAGGTAATGACAGAAGATAACGATAAATCATAAATGCTCCATTTGAATTTTTTGTATGAATCTACACGATTGAATACGAAGGTTTTTCTGAAAAGTTTTTGGTTTTGCCTGACCCAAAAAAGATTTTTCCTGGAGGCTGACCCTTTTTTCGGCAAAAATTCGCGTTATCTATTGTCAAGGTATTATGCAGACGGAGATATGGTTTGATGAAATTAACTTTATCATTAATAAAAATTGGGGCGTTGATACTTGCTTTTGCTTTGATAGCGATGGCGAACATACAAAAAACTACTCAAAGCTTCCGTCTCGGTGATACTGAAATACGGGTCAATATCTATGAAAAAGAAGGAAGCCGCGTAACCTTCGTTGCTCCTCATTTTAATGAGCAAATTTCCCGCAGATTGGCAAAAGAATATGTAGAAAAAAATGGCGGAAGATTAGTTGAAATCGAATCTTTCGATGAAAAAGGCAAGCCAATTCGGTATATCAAATTTACGTTTAACGGTAAGTCTTACGGCATTGATCCAAATCGTATCTTCACGGAAAATGGACGTCGATGCGGTGGAATTTCGAGCGAAATCGCCACAACGGTCAAAGAATTTGCCGATAACTTTCTGAAAACCGTATTCTCGGAAGATTCAAAAAGTCTGCGTAGCGGCGAGAGATTTATCGTTGCGGTTCATAATAATAGCGACGTTGACTTAAAAGACGAAACCGCAAAACCCAATGATTTAACCGCTTCCGCATTTGTAAAGGTAAGGAATTCGACGCACGCATTTCAAGAACAAGCTGACGGCGTTTATCTTTCAAATTTGGAAGAGGACGTAGATAATTTTATTTTCGTTTCAACTCCGAAATACGTCGGTTATTTTGCGGAAAAAGGCTTCAATGTTGTAGTGCAGAAAAATGCCGGCAAGCTGAATTCGAAGCTATGCAATATTGATGATGGTTCGTTTTCGGTATTTGCGGCTCAAAATAACATTCAATATATTTGTCTAGAGGCAGATGGCGTGACAGGTTTTTCACGTCAATTTCAAATGTTTGAAGCCATTTACCAACTTATCAAAGCAGAAAAGCTTGAAGAAACGAAAATGGTTGCAGAACGATAAACTTCAAGATCATCTCGAAAACGACGACAAGAATTTCTTTCAAATAAAAAGCGTTTGTATTATGATTCGACTGATTTTATGGAAATATCGGTCATCATTCCAACATTTAATGAGGAACTTTCGATTGCTAAAACTCTCGAATCATTATCGCGTTTGATAAATGTTTCTGAAGTAATTGTGGTTGATGGCGGAAGTATTGATTTAACCGCTCAATTCGTAAAAGATTACAAACAAATTAAGAATTTACAATTCGTTCAAATGGACGAACCGAATCGCGGCAAGCAACTTCATGAAGGCACAAAATATGCGAAAGGCGATATTTTTTGGTTTGTTCACGCGGATACGCGTCCGCAGCAGGGTTGTGCGAGACAGATCAAGGGCGTGATGCGTTATAAAGAAATCGTTGGCGGAAATTTTCAGGTGATTTTTAACGGTGAAACGCGTGCGGCAAAATTCATGACGTGGCTTTATCCGCTGCTGCGTTCTTGGGGATTGTGTTATGGCGATTCGGCTTTTTTTATCAGCCGGGAAGTTTACGAAAAGATTGGCGGTTTCAAGCCGATTCCGGCATTTGAAGATTTAGACATTTACCATCGTCTTCGAAAAAAAGGACGTTTTTATCATCTTTCACAGAGCGTTACCACGTCTTCGAGGCGTTTTGAAAATCGTTCTTTTGTTTTGACTTTTGGTCGCTGGTCGGTCTTTCAAATTCTTTATTGGCTCAAGTTTCCTCCGCAAAAATTAGCAAAATATTACCTTCCGATCAGAAAGTAAATAATCCCAAAAACGACATATTTTCAGAGCTTTCGCCGTTAATTACCTTTTTAGTAAAAAACCTTGTCATTTCGGCTTGAAATCGCCCAAATGAAGCCTTTCTCAACTGTCTTAATTACCAAAAAAATGCTAAAATAATTCTTTATTTCAAGAGGGAAATTTTAGATAAAGAGGTTATTAAATTGGCAAAAGCAAAAGAAGAATACGATGAAGATTCGATTACCGCGTTAGAAGGACGCGAAGCAGTCCGCTTGAGACCAGCGATGTACATTGGTTCTACGAGCGAGATTGGTCTGCACCATCTTGTTTATGAGGTTGTAGATAATTCGGTTGACGAAGCCCTCGCAGGTCATTGCGACACGATTGACGTCGCGATTCACATGGATAATTCGATTACCGTAATCGATAACGGACGCGGAATTCCTACCGGAATTATCGAACAATTCGGCATTTCGGCAGCAGAAGTTGTGCTTACAGTGCTTCACGCAGGCGGCAAATTCGATTCAAATTCATATAAAGTTTCCGGCGGTTTGCATGGCGTTGGTGTATCTTGCGTAAACTTTTTGTCCGAATGGCTGAAAGTTGAAATTTGGCGTGACGGCAAAACTCATGAAATGGAATTTACGACCGGAATTTCAAACAGCAAATTGGTTGAAACCGGAAAAACGACCAAACGCGGAACAAAAATCACTTTCAAACCCGACAGCACAATCTTTGAAACAACTGATTACAGCTTCGATAGATTGTCTGAACGGCTTCGCGAAAAAGCCTTTTTGAATAAAGGAATCCGCATCAATATCACCGATGAACGCGAGGAAGAAGAGAAAAAACACGAGTTTTATTACAAAGGCGGAATCGCGGAATTCGTAAGCCATTTGAACAAAAATAAGTCACCTGTTCACGACGAACCCGTTTATTTCGAACAAATTAGTGACGCTCTTTCAATCGAGATCGCGATGCAATACAACGATTCTTACGATGAAAAAGTGTATTCATTTGCCAATAATATCAATACAGTTGACGGAGGAACTCACCTTGCAGGTTTTCGCGGAGCAATCACGCGAACGATCAATGCCTACGCCAATAGCTCCGGGCTTTCGAAAAATTTCAAAACATCGCTCTCAGGTGATGACGTTCGCGAAGGTTTGGTCGCAATTATCTCGGTAAAATTGCCGCAACCGCAATTTGAAGGACAAACCAAAGGCAAGCTTAATTCCGATGTTAAAGGTGCTGTCGAATCATTCCTAAACGAAAAACTTGGTGAATTTTTTGAGCAGAATCCGAATGTCGCGAAGAAAATTGTCGGGAAAGCAGTTGACGCAGCCCGTGCCAGAGAAGCTGCCCGAAAAGCACGTGAAATCGTCCGCAAAAGTGTTCTTGGCGGTTCTACTCTGCCAGGAAAACTTGCAGATTGTCAGGAAAAAGATCCCGCATTGTCTGAAATTTACATTGTGGAAGGAGATTCGGCGGGCGGAAGTGCGAAACAGGGTCGCGACCGCAAGAATCAAGCCGTTTTGCCTTTGAAAGGTAAAATTTTGAACGTTGAAAAATCGCGTTTCGATAGAATGCTTGGTCACGGCGAAATTAAAGCTTTGATCACGGCTCTCGGAACAGGAATCGGACGCGATGATTTTGACGTTACTAAGCTTCGTTACCACAAAATTTGTTTGATGACAGATGCTGACGTTGACGGTAGCCATATCAGAACTTTGCTGCTTACATTTTTCTATCGTCAAATGCCGCAATTGGTTGAAAATGGATATATTTACGTTGCTCAGCCGCCACTTTACAAAGTAAAAAGAGGTAAAAAAGAAGAATACATCAAAGACGAAAAGGCGATGCTTCGATACATGATGCGGCAGGCAACGGGCGATGTTTCGGTTAAATCCGTTTCGACCGGAAAAGCCGTAGAAGGAGCAAAACTTTCTAAATTACTCGAACAAGTAACCGATTACAATCGTTATTTCGAACGCTTTACTCGCCGTATCGGAAATGACCCGCGTCTCTTAACTGCATTGCTTGAAGCATTTAGCGGACCCGATGGCGTTATGATGACCGATAAACGCAAACTTCGTAAAGTTTTTGAAAGTCAGGAATTGATGCTCCGAATTGAAGGCAAATTGGCGGAAGCGGGTTTCAAAACCGAACTTACGACCGATGAAGAGCACGGCTTGGCTGAGATTCTGATCACGCCTGTCGTTGGGCATACGATCATGTTTGATTGGAATACAGCAAGCTATGTTGAATTCAATAAAGCTGTCGAGCTTCGTCTGATGTTTCAAAACGAATTTCCTGCTCCTTTTATCGTTACAGACGGTGAAAAAGAAGAGGAAGTTGCTACCCGCGAAGAACTTCTCGAAAAAGTTTTAGCAACAGCGAAAAAGGATTTAACGATTCAGCGTTACAAAGGTTTGGGCGAAATGAACCCCGAACAACTTTGGGAAACTACGATGAATCCTGAATTCAGAACGCTCCTTCAAGTGCAAATCGAAGACGCAATCGAAACCGATCAAATCTTTACAGTTTTGATGGGCGATCAGGTTGAACCGCGTCGTAAGTTTATTGAAGACAATGCTTTAGACGTGAAGAATTTGGACGTTTAAGATGGCTGTTGTTCGTTTAGACACAACCAAAATTACCGATTGGGCTTCATTTCATCAAGTGTGTTATGAAGCCTTTGGTTGTTTTGATGGTTATGGCAGAAATATGAACGCTTGGATTGATTGTATGTCATCGCTTGATGAAGAAGGAATGACGAAGTTTTTGTTAGAAAAAGACGAGATACTGCACATTGAAATTGTTGAAAAAGAGAAATTTAACTCACGTTTCCCCAAAATTCTTAAGGAATTGATTGAATGCACAGCATTCGTTAATCAGCGTTATATAGCAACCAATGGAAAGCCTAAGGTTTCGATGATTTTCGTCTAATTTAGAACTTTTGAAAAGGATATTTCAACTGCTTCCAAAATCCCATCGGCATTTCTTCACTAAGCCCATAAGTTTGCGGCATTTTATTTTTGGGCAAATAAAGCGTTCCGAATAGCCAATCCATCAGCGGAAAAATCGCGGCGAAGTTTTTGTTTCTTGCTTCGAAATCGTTGCTATGATGCCAATGATGATGTTCGGGCGTGACGATCAGCCAGCGAAGAAATTTGAAGCGAAAACGCACGTTTGAATGAAGATAAATCCCATTAATAGCTAAGATAATCACAAATCCGCCAAGCGTTTTTTCGTTGAAGCCGAGTGCGTAAAACGGCACAAAGAAACAGGCACGAGCAAGAATCTGATCAAGCGGATGACTCCGTGCCGCCGCGATCCAATCCATTTGAGACGAACTGTGATGAACCGAATGAAACTTCCATAAAAGCGGACTGCTATGCGAAAAACGATGATAAAAATATCCTAAAATCTCAAGCAAAAAGAGTGCCTCAAAAAACTGCAGCAAAAATGGTTGAGCGGCAACTTTGGCTTGAAAATCAGGATTAATAACCCAACGCCAAAATATTGCCAAAATAACGATTACAACAATACTCCCGCCATCAACCAAAAACCGATTAAAAAGAAAATAGATCGCATCAGTTAGCCAACCTTGTCGGAAAATCTTCTGTTCTTGGCGAAGGGCAAAAAATCGTTCAAGCGGGGTAAAAATAGCGAAAAAAAGGAAAAGTCCGAAAAATTGCCCGAAGATTGTTTCCATATATCAAAAGCTCCGCTTGATGATTTGCCAAAAGATACGACAAGTTTCGGAAAAAAGTTCGATTTCCTCAATATTCTTCAGGTCGCAACCACTGGTTGTTCTGGTTCCTTTTCCTTGCACCTTTTAACTCAAGGTGCAATAATTTTCTCTAAATTGAGGTTTTAGAAGGATTAAAAAAATGTCAGCCGTTTTAGAAGCAATCAGACCACTTGAGGATTATTTGGTTTTGTCGGACGAACAAATCGCCGAAAAGATTCAGTCTGCCAAGAAAGAATTGTGCAAAAGAGTCGTCGTTCTCGGGCATCATTACCAGCGTGATGATGTGATTGCTCATTGCGATTTGTTTGGTGATTCTTACCAGCTTTCCGTGATGGCTTCGCAGACCGATGCCGAATATATCGTCTTTTGCGGCGTGCATTTTATGGCGGAATCGGCGGATATTGTTGGTAAAGATTCCCAAAGAATTATCTTGCCGGATATGGGTGCGGGATGCTCGATGGCAGACATGGCGAATATCGATCAGGTAGAAGATTGCTGGGATCAGCTTCGCGAAATCGGCGTTTTGAAAAACAAGGTCGCACCGATAACTTATATGAATTCCACCGCCGCGATCAAAGCATTTTGCGGACGCAACGAAGGGGTTGTTTGCACCTCTTCAAATGCAGTTCCGCTCTTTGCCGAATATCTCAAAGAATACGACAAAATGTTGTTTTTCCCTGATCAGCATTTGGGCAGAAATACCGGTGCAAAGTTTGGAATTCCGCTTGAAAAGATGGTTTTGTGGAATCCTTTTGAAGAACTTGGCGGAAATACGGAAGAGGATTTGCACAATGCGAAATTGATTTTATGGAAAGGACATTGCTCGGTTCACGGAAGATTTAAGGCTTGGCACGCGGATAAGGTTCGCGACGAAGTTCCTGGAATTAAGGTTATCGTTCATCCTGAATGTCCGATCGAGGTCGTTGAAAAATCCGATATGAATGGTTCTACGTCATACATTATCGACGTTATTTCGAAAGCAGAATCCGGGACAAAATGGGCGGTTGGAACCGAAGTGAATCTCGTCAGCCGCCTGGCTAAACGCTTTCCTGATAAACATATACGACTCCTCGCACCCGACCTTTGCATGTGTGCGACGATGTATCGAATCTCTCCGCAAAGCTTGGCGTGGTCGCTGGAGAATTTGCTTGACGGCAATATCGTTAATGAAATTATTGTGGATGACGAAACGAAGCATTTTGCGAATATCGCATTGAATCGAATGATTGAGATTACGGAAAAAAGTAAATAGTTTATTTACAGGGATAAAAGGGATAGACAGGGATAAATTTGAGTATTGATTTAAATATCCCTTTTATCTCCTTAATCCCTGTAAATTATTTTGAAAAATGTCTGCCAGATTATTTATCGCCCTCGGAACAGCGAGCCAAGTTCCCACCCGCCACCGAAATCACAACGGATATTTTATCCGTTGGGATGACGAAGGCTTTTTGCTTGATCCGGGAGAAGGAACACAGCGGCAGATGATTTTCGCGGGCGTTTCTGCTTCGCAAATTACCAAAATTTTCATCACACATTTCCACGGCGACCATTGTTTGGGGCTTGCTGGGGTTTTACAACGACTTTCGCTCGATCGAATCGAGCATGAAGTTGAAATTTATTATCCGAAATATGGTCAAAAATACATTGATAGTCTGAGAACCAGTTCGATCTACCACAATGTCGCGAAAATTAAAGAAAGACCTTTCGAAAAGGAAGGCATGATTTTTGAAAGTAAAACTCTGACCATTGAAGCCCGAAAATTAGACCACACAGTTGAAACATTCGGCTATCGTTTTCAGGAAAAAGACGATGTGACAATGATTCCCGAAAAACTAAATGCATTTGGTGTTTTTCGCAATAATATTGGCAAATTAAAGAAAGCTGGAAAGATCGATATTGATGGTAGAATCATTGAATTAAGCGACGTCAGCGTTTTTAAGAAAGGCGTTGGTTTGGGTTTTGTAATGGATACGCGGATGTGCAAAAATGCGGTTGAATTAGCACAAAACGTCGATTATTTAGTTTGCGAATCAACTTATCTTTCCGCTGAAATTGCCGATGCAACGAAAAACGGGCATCTGACTTCAAAGCAAGCTGCCGAAATCGCGAAAAAAGCGAATGTCGGTAATTTAATTTTGACACATTTTTCGCAGCGATACATTTCAATAAAGGAATTTGTAATTGAAGCGAAAGAGATTTTCGAGAATACGATTGCCGTGAAAGACGGCGACGAAGTTGATATTTTGAGGAATAAATGAAAATTAAATTCTTAGTATTAATCTTATGTTTATTGGCTTTGCAAGCCGTTTCAGCTCAGCAGCCGGAATCAAAATCTGCGAACCCTGCGGATGTTTCCTCTGTGGATTCGATTATGAATGCGGTTTACGATGTGATTTCAGGCGATGCGGGTCAGCCGCGTGACTGGGATAGATTTCGTTCGCTTTTTCATAAGGATGCCCGTCTGATTCCAACCGGGAAAAATCCGCAAACAGGTGTTTTTGGTGCGACGGTTTTATCGCCAGATGACTATGTAAAACGAGCCGAACCCAATTTCGCCAAAAATGGTTTTTATGAAAAAGAAATTGCCCGAAAGTCGGATACTTACGGGAATATCGTTCACGCTTTTTCTACCTATGAAGCACGGCGGAAAAAGGATGACGAAAAACCTTTCTTACGTGGAATCAATAGTTTTCAGCTCTTTTTTGACGGCACACGCTGGTGGGTGATGACGATTTATTGGCAAGCCGAAACTCCTGATAATCCGGTTCGTCCGAAGTACGAACGCAGTCAGTTGGAATATTTAGCGTCAGAAACGCTGAAAGGTTATCCTTTTTCCGAATCTGTTCGCGTTGGAAATCTGATTCTGCTTTCCGGTCAAATCGGAACTGATTCAGATGGAAAACTCGTTACGGGCGGAATCACTGCCGAGACGAAACAGATTTTCGAGAATATGAAGAGTGCTCTGGGAAGGCAGAGTTCGTCGCTCGACGACGTGGTAAAATGTACCGTAATGATCGCGGATATGAAGGAATGGGCGGAGATGAATAAGGTTTATGTAACGTATTTTACGAAGAATCTTCCTGCCCGCAGTTCACTGGGAGTAAACGGTTTAGCGTTGGGAGCGAGGGTTGAAATCGAGTGTCTGGCAGTCTCTAAATAAATGGCGGAAATTGAAGACAAATTAAAGGAAAACGCGAAGGGCAAATTTTACGTTGATCGGCAATGTATCGATTGCGACGTTTGCCGCGATACTTCGCCGAAACATTTCACACGCAACGATGAAAATGGTTATTCATTCGTTCAGCATCAACCAGAAACTGCCGAAGAAATTGAACTGTGCGAAGAAGCGATGAACGCCTGTCCGGTAGAAGCGATTGGAGATGATGGGACTTGATTTCCTTCAAAAATTGAGACACAAAAAATGTGATGACGGATATTAATCGTCATCACGTTTTTTTTCAAAAAAATCATTTTATGGCTGATTCATTGGCGGCGGAACAAAATCAGGCAAAAAGCCGATTGCCGCAGGAAATGTCGTTGCTGTTGGTCTAATTCCATTTCTTACCCAATTGTTTATTGCATTTACAGCCGTAACTAATTGTGGTCCCGTAAAATTGCAATGCCCATTTCCATTGGTATAAGTTTGATAAAGCATATTGCTTCGCCCGGCGTTTTGAACGGTTTGAAAATATTCATATTCCTGCGAAACAGCGACGAGCGGATCAATTTGAGTGTGAATTGTCAGAATCGGATTCTTGATTTTGCCTGAATAATTTGCATTTCTTTCTAGATAATTACGCGAAGAATTTGGCGGCGAAATATTTCGCTGACCATTCATTGCACTTAGCCAACCATCGATAGCGGCGGCTGGTAGTCCAAATGCCATTAAATAGCCTCTTTCTGCGGCAGTCAGATTATAGTTACGATCAAAATTTTGGACAATTGCTCCGCCAGCCCGACGTTCTAATTCCGAACGAGCTTCGGTCGCGAAAAACATATCGGTAAAAAGCCATCCCGGATAAAATGCAGGTGGCGGTGGCGGATTAATTCCGCGTCCGGGAGTTCCCGTAACAAGCCGTAGAAATTCAAATTTCGGAAAATTTGCCGGATTGCCCACTTCAGAAATAAGTTTTGGTTGCACTTCGGTATCGAAATCAATATCATCGCGAACATCGCCGGGCGTTCCCCAAGAAGCTGGCATTCCGAAGACCGTTTGATAAGCCAACGTCAAATCTCCGGCTGAATCCCACGATTGGGTTGCACCTGCTCCAACTCCGCAAGCACACAAAGCACCGTCATAAATTCCACCAAAACGTTCCATGCTTTCGAAGGTTATAACTGTACCCATTGAAAAAGCCCAAATAATTGAAGCTTTTGGTTTGGCAATATTATCGCGAAAATAGACCGTTAAATCCTTCAGATCTTGCACGCCTTCCTCAACCGCCCATCCATTATCCTTATAAGCCGAACCCGCTAAAGCAAATCCTTGCCCGAGCAAAGCACCTGCCAAAGCGGCATTCGGTGCAATGTCAGCAATGCGATTATCAATTTCGCCCGGATGATCGGCTTTATCCCTATAGCCATGACCGTAAACAAGCAAAGTGCCGTTCCAATTTGCCGGAACGACGATTCGATAAGGAGTCCCATTTATATTGCCTGAAACATCAACGGGGGTGGATTGTGCCTTCACATCTGGCACGGTTACATTCAGAAATAGTAAAAAACTAATTCCGAAAAGCATTACTAATCTTGACATCAATCTTGTCCTCCTAAAATGACAAATAAATAGGTTTTGCGGCAAAAAGGCATTGGACCATTTCAGATCGATTTGCTTGAAATTACACCGACAAAACAGAAAAACTTTTACTAGGTTATTTATGACTGCTGATGTTTTACTACTTATCTAAAATGAAGTCAATCGAAACGTATGTCCAAGTTTTTCATACTAGAATCTTAATCATCCCATCTTCAATTTTTACTTCGTAACTTTCCAGCGGACACGCTTCATCAGTCAGGCAGCTTCCGTCAGTTAAATCAAACCTGTAGCCGTGTATATCACATTCTACGACGTTGCCGTAAACCCTTGAATCTGCAAGCGGATAGCCACGATGCGGACAATGATTTTCGATGGCAAAATATTTACCATCGACATTAAAAAGTGCCACCTCTGCACCATCTTTCAATTGAATTGTTGCCCCACGCCCAATGGGCAAGGAATCCGCCTTGCCAACCGTAACGAATTTGGATTCCCGCTTTGGTTTGCGTAAATTTTCATAAACTTTTGCCATAATTTCTAATTCAAAAATTTTCGCTTGCTTTATACCGTGAAGTCAAACAAAATAAGTTTAATATGAGCGAAAAAAGTATTTCTGAAAATGCGAGAAAACGTTGCCGGGAAATTATGACGAGCAACGTTACGACGGCAAATCGGGAAATGTCGTTGCGTGAAGTGGCGGTGCTGATGCGTGATGGCGATATGGGAAGTTTGCCGATCGTGGAAGATAAGAAACTGGTTGGGATGATTACGGATCGCGATATTGTAGTTCGTGCAATTGCTGAAGGCAAAGATGTTGCGACCAAAATAGGCAATGTGATGACGACGGAAATTTTCTCGGTTAAACCTTCGGATTATGTTTTTGAAGCGATTCGGCTGATGGGCGATAAACAAGTTCGGCGGATTCCCGTTGTGGAAGAAACGGGTGAACTCGCCGGAATTATTTCAATGGCAGATATTGCCCTGGAGATGGAAGACGAACGCGAAATCGCCGAAACACTGGAAGAAATCTCTAGCGGCAAAGCCTTTTGGAGTAAGTGATTACGCAGAAGCCTGCACGAAGTAAGGGCGTAAGTGCTTGACCGATTACACACTTACTTCGTGCGTGTTTCTTCAGATAGGAATATTATTCCACCAATTCAAATTGTACCCATTTCGTAGCAATCTGGTTTTTCTTCTTCGCCAAACTATCCATCACAATCACCTGCAAAACATAATCGCCTGCGGTAAGTTCGGTTCCGAGGCTCAATGCACCCGTATAGTTTATCTTTGCTTTGTCAGTTTGTCCTTCTAGACTTAGCGGAGCGAACGGGCGTTCGAATAAAATTTTTCCATCACGAATCACACGAATTCTGGTCTGCAATTGTTGAATGTTTTGCTTCTCCTTAGAATTATAAATCTCCAAACCATACCGCAAAATGCTGCCTCTTTTGAATCTCCTGAGAGATGTATCGGTCATCGGATCGGTCTCTCTGCGAGCGGTAGGATTATTTGAAAGATCATCCCATTGTTTTAGGGTAAAATTTTCCAAAACCAAGCTCGAAAGCGTCAATTTCTTCTTTTTTAAATCCGGAATTTCAACAAATTGACTTGCCGAACCAACTTTTGAAGATGTTGTATCTCTAATCGCTACACGCATTTGGAAGGAATTTGGCTTCTTAACAGGGAAGATGAAATGATAGACGAAACCTTCTTTCAACAAATTTGCATAACCTTCTTTACTGACAGTCAGCGTGTAGTTTTTTCCAATAGTGTCAATCACAGTTCCATTATCGCCAAAACTAACAGCCAAAACATCGAAAGTAGCTTGTTTCTTTCCATCCGCTGCATCCGTAAAGCTCAAATCAGCCGCATTAACGTGCAAAAGTGAATTGCTGAATGATCCCGTTTTCGGGTTAAAACCAAATAAGGTGTTGAGTTTTAGGTTGATTTCATTGACGGCAAAAGGAGACATTAAGGCTGTTTGGATCTTTTGAACCGCAGTTGATTGGGTTGTTTTGGTCTCGTCCTTAACTTTATCGGCAACGCCAAAAAATCCACTTCGATAACGAACGTTAACGCCCGGGCGTGTAACCTTGACGGTTAATTTATTAAATTTGCGTTTTTGAGCGTCAAAAGTATCAGTATCCGGCTGATAACCAAGCAGATAAAAGCCTTTTTGATCTTCTAATGCACGGTCAATACTTTGGTTAAAATCATTATTATTGAAAAACGCACGTCCACCTGTTTCACTTGCTAAAAACCCCAAACCTTCCTGTTTGTCCCAATTTTCAACCGATCTTGCACGGAGAGCATCTTGTTGAGCAGTCGGACCTGAAGGAAGATTATCAGCGGCAGTAATTCCCAATGTTTGAAGTCCGCGTGAATCTTGGGCATAAATTGTAACTGCCGCCCGATTCGCTAAATCCGTTAATTGTTTCATTGAATCTTTAATTCGCTGGCAATCAATATTTTGGTTGCGGGTGGCGGCTTCAGGACAAATTGTAATTCCATCAGAGAAAAGCATAATTGATTTTCTGCCCGGTAATTCGCCCATTCCTTTCACGACGAAATTGATCGCCCCAAGAGTTCCAACTGCAAAAAGGTCGTCACGCAATTGATTAAAAGCGGCTGTCCGGTCTTTGTCTTCCTGAATATCTTCTTCGCTAACCTCTGCTCCCGCCGTCTGTGCATTTTCCAAAGCGGTTGGCTCGATCGGTGCAAATGCTCCAACTCCGGCACGTCCTTGCGGATTCCAACGAATCTTTTCAATTGCGGCGTAAAGTTGATTTTTGTCAGACGTAAATTGCTGCAAAGCTCCGATTCCGCCGCCAGTTCGGATAATTGCCACCAAATCGGTCGGCTGCATTTGCTCGTCGACATATTTTTTCAATGCTCTGCGAACAAAATGCATGCTTTCAAACGAAATCCCCAAATCGTCAACAACCAATGCAATCGTTCTACGAACCTGCTCGGGACGAATCTGCACCGGCGGAAGCGGAATTCCAACCTCGTTTTTATTCGGTGTTGAAGCGGGCGAAGCAGCAACATCCGGTTCAGTTGAAACAAACGAAAAATTCGATAAGTTTTGCTTTTCGCCATTTTCGTAAATTTCAAATTCTTCGGGTTTCAGATCAGTTACGATCTTACCTTTCTTATCCGTAACCGTAACATCTACTTGAATTAACGTTGTAGAAATTTTAACCACATCGTCGTCATTTGGGATCGGTTTCGGGGTGGGCGTTGGTGTTTGAGCAAATGCCGCAAAAGCAGATATGCCGACCAAAGAGAGAGCGAGAATAAGTTTTTTCATAATAACTCCTAGCAATTTATGGGATTTCAAAGTTATCATATAACGAATTTTGTCGGAAATAAAAGTTTTCTTTTCGGAAAACCAATAATCCAAGATCTCGCATCAAAAGTTTTTAGGAAGAGGGAGTTAAAACATTGATTTTTAATAGATTTCAACGAAACATTCAGTTAATTTTAGTCGCATTTATTTTGAGTTTTACAGCTTTTAGCCTGAGTTGTTCGGCATTCGAACCCCAGCAGACTGAAGAGCAAGCTTTGCAAAGTCTTCGGCAGATGATGAAAGACGGCAAATTACCGCCTGAATCGACCGTTTTGCAAATTGAAAATCGTTTTCCAAACTCCAAAACGGCGGCACTTGCTAAAATTTTGCGTGCAAATATTCGGCTGAACAATAGCGATGCGAGCGGTGCGGCTGAGATTCTCAATTCCGACATTTTTTCCAAAAAAACAACCGTTGCAGATTATGCTTTGTGGCTTCGCGGAAAAGCACTTTCGCAGAGCGGCAGATTTGGCGAAGCACAATCGATTTTTGAAAAATTGATAAAGGATTTCCCAAATTCGTTGCGGATTCGCGATGCAAAATTACTGTGGGCAACTGCGGCAATCAGCAATAATCAATCAGATAAAGTGGCGGATTTTCTAAAAGATTTAACCTGACAAAAACGATGCAGATGCTTTGCTTCTTGTCGCAAAAGCCTATGAATCGCAAGGAAATCAGGCCGAAGCTACAAGTTTTTATCGCAAACATATTTTTATGGTGCCGGAACGAATGCCAGCAAAAGAAGCTGAAAGCAAATTGACTGTTGTTACCGATCTCGTTACGCCGACGGTTTTAACCAATTCAAATACGATGCTCCCGCCAATACTATGCCTCCATTAAATATCCCGATCGCTTTGCTGCCAAAAAACCTCGGAAGAAGCACAAGTGCGTGCCGAATAAACTGCTTTGAAGCGAAGAATTATACCGAAGCTAGAAGGCTTTTACAGTTTATATTCCGAACTATTCGGCTTCTGCTACGCCTGCAAATCAACTAAAAAGACTTATAGTTTTTAGTAATTTAAGAAAAATGCCGGAAGCTCAATCTGCTTTTATCTCAATTCCTGCGACCGCAAACGAAAAGCCCGAAGCTTATAATCAGCTCGCCCGCGGCTATGCAAATGCTCGTATGTGGACGCAAGCTCGCTCGCACAATTGACGAAATGCGTCGCAATTTCCCGAATAATGCTTTGACCCCAAAAGCGGTTGGTCAGCGTTGGAATGATTGCTCGTGACCAGAAAAATAAGGCTGATGAAACGTATTTCCTTCGTTCGGCTATATCGAATTATCCAAACGCGGTTGAGGTTGCACCGGCACAATTTGAACTCGCATGGCTTGAGCATGAAAACAAGAATTTCGCGGTTTCATCGCAAATGCTGACGGAACATCTCGGACGTTATGCTGATAAAGATACTTCGAATCGCGGAAAAGCCGGATATTGGTCCGCCCGTGACAGTGAAAAAGCGGGTAAATTAAACGAAGCTTGTGCACTCTACGACGCTCTTTTTTATCGCTACAATTCCAATTGGTATGGACATTTAGCTTCGCAACGAATAGCGAATTTAAAGGCACAGGGGAATTGCAAAACGCCCGCGAGTTTTGCTAAAGATTCAATAATTGGTAAAGCGATTACAAACTTAAAAGCCGTGACGGTTGCGGCTGAAACTTCTACGCCAAAGGAAGAAGAACGTTTTGGAAAAGCCGAACAGCTTTCCACGATCGGACTTTTCGACTGGGCGATCGACGAGCTAAATTCCGCTCAGAAAACGGCTTCAAATAGTCCGAAAGTTAATCTCGCAGTTGCCAAACTTTATCGTATGCGTTCTGATAACACTTCTGCTTTGTTAGCTTTAGCGAAAAGCTACCCTGATTATTCGCAGATGTTTCCCGAAGAAATGGGACGCGAAGAATGGGACATTTTTTATCCTTTAACTCATTGGCAAGAGATCCGACTTTGGGCAATAAATCGCAATCTTGATCCCCATCAGGTAGCCGGATTTATTCGGCAGGAAACGGTTTTTGATCCTCGGGCTAAATCGAAAGCAAATGCGTATGGATTGATGCAATTGCTGATCCCTACGGCTCGCAGCGTTGCCAAAAAATACGGCAATTCTTCCTTTATTTCAGGCGAAACTCTCTTCCAGCCAGCTCTCAATATCGAACTCGGAACCGGCTATATTCGGGATCAATATGATAAATTCGGACGAGTTGAATTTGTTGCAATCGCCTACAATGCAGGTCCCGGCAGGGTCGGTCAATGGGTTGGAACTTTGCCAAGTGAAATGGACGAATTTGTTGAAGTGATTCCTTTTAAAGAAACAAAAGGATACGTTCAGGGCATTATCCGAAATTCCGCACAATATCGGCGTTTATATGACGAAAACGGAAATTTTAAAGTAAATGTTGGTACAAAACCAATTCGCAATGCGATTGATACGCAAAAGCGTGAAAGAATCGCCGAAGATTTTCCAGACGTTGTAATTGATGATTCGAGAAACGGCGACGAATAGAAAGGCTTTCGCTTTAATTTGACAGGGGTTAGAATTAGAATTATTCTAACCTCGAACTTGAGATGATTCATATAAACGAAAATATAAGCGATCTGGGTTTAACGAAACAGCGTGAAGTTGTTTTGCAGGTAATCCGCGATGCAAGCGAGCACCCAACTGCCAATGAAGTATTTGAAGAGTCAAAAAGACTTTTGCCGACTATCAGTTTTGCAACGGTCTATAATTCTTTACGCTACCTGAAAGACGCCGGACACATCGCAGAAATTCAGTTTGGAAATGGAGCTACCCGTTTCGATAGAAAACTTACCCGCCACGATCATGCCTTATGCGTGAAATGCGGAAAATTGGTCGATATGGAATTGGAAATTCCGGCTGAGCTAATCAAAATCGCGTCTGAATTTTCTAAATTTAAACCTGAATCAATTGAATTAACATTGCGGGGATTATGTCCGAATTGTAAAAACTGAACGATTATTTGCCAATACGAGCGTGCATGGAAACGGGCTAATCAATTATCTCAATATCAGGAAATTTCAAACCACACTCACGCTCGAGTGCTTCCAAAATAACATCCACGTATTCTTTCGAAATAACGTTCTTCTTCATGCCATTTTTTTCGAGAATCTGCCTAACAAAATCGCTCGAATTTCCAGGACAGTAGGCTCGTTTACTTTTTTCTAAAACTGGAATATCAGAAGTATGTTCTCCAATTGCCACAAAATCATATTGATTATCCTTTTTGATATTCTTGTTTATCTTCTTAAGCTCAAATATTACTGCTTCTAGACCACTAAGCTTGTTTACGTTTTTCGGAGTTATGTCAACAGCAGAGGCACTTGAGCCAACATCAAAACAAAGGGCTAAGTTATTCACCGTCAAGAATTGAATTACACTCTGACGCAAATCCGTCACATTCTCTCTTTCCTTTGGATTAATGGTAATAATAAAACTTTTAGGTTCGAAATGATTGTTCGCGAATTCCTCTTCTAATAAATTCTAGCCTGACTAATTTCTCTCAGTTGTCCAATGTCAACCAGAGGTTTCGTGAACCTTTTCAATTGGAAAGTATAGTGCTGCCCCATTCTCAATTACAAAAGGAATATCATTCAATTTGTTGGTTTGTCTTAATCCTTAGTCATCCCCAATATCTGAGCCAAAAGTTCGACGTAGCCTTGAGATCGACCAGTGAAAAAGACTATTTGGGGATAGCTATGGTGCTTCTTGACAAAATCACATAACTTCGTAATTTCTGAAGTCGAATTACGCTTAAATTCTCTCTGTGTTGGGGGGTTATACAACCTTCAATATCTGAAGCAATATAAAATAGGAAGTTTTTTTTCCGTATCTATTATTTTTGGTTCCAAATCATATGTATTAAAACTTAATACTGCCATAAATTTATGTAGCCAATGATCCCAACCATAAAAAATGGTTTGAATAATGGGATACGCAATGCAGCCTCCTCCAACTGCCAAACAACCTCTTGATAAGAACTCATTATCAGTCCAGTAGATTTTTGCCAAAATAAGCAACCCTACGCCAAGTAAAAATGTGATGATGTGTCTGGTTGAGTTAAAATTCATAACGATAATATTTGAAGAATTTAGACATTCAATTGAGTCATAGAAGTGACTCTAAAATGTTGAATATAGTTGTTTTTTTGACACACATAACCTTCAATAATCTAAAGTTTTAGCGTAAAAAGTGAAAAATATCAATAGCAGCTATTTTAAAACTCAGCTTTCTAACCAAACGATTTCAAAATATCCAAAGCCACCCATTCCGCCGCCTTGATGCGGTCAATTCCTACCGACAAAATTATGGCAAACGCAAAAGCGAAGTATATTCATCATCGTGAAAAATTCGGATCACATCGAAATCTTTTCGCAACAAACTTTCGACATCCCATGTCGTGCAGTTTCCAAGACGTAACCAAATAACTTTCGGTGGGTTTCCAAAAAAGAGACTTAAATCGTGCATGTCAACATCTTTTGATACGATCATAAAACCATTCAACTTCGCAAAATCCCAAACCAACGGATCTGCCATTGATTTTAAGCCAACGTTTCGGACGTGAGTTGAATCAGGAAACAAATCAGCCAATTTAGCGACTAACCTGTGCGATAAATTTTCGTCGAATAAAAGTTTCACGCGGCAATTGGTGGGGTCATCAAGCGGCGTTCGCGGTCAGCCGCAAAGGCGATACAGGCTTTTAAATCATTAGCGGTTAAATCGGGAAAATCTTCGAGAATCTCTTCTTGAGTCATATCTGAAGCAAGATACTCAAGCACTTCGTAAACCGTAATCCGCAAGCCGCGAACGCAAGGTTTGCCGCCGCGTTTGTTGGGTTCGATTGTGATGTAATCGTTGTAGTTCATAGTTGGAATTATCCATCGTTTTGAATCCAAACGCAAGAAAATCGTTACCCGAACTCGGTAATTGAGTTGGAATTGCTTAAAAGAATGTGAAAATCAATTCTTTGTTTTCCGTGAATTGCCGTCTGCTTTAGCTGACGGGCAAAGGTTGGTCTTAGATAGGCTTCAGCCTAATTCCTGCAAAAATAAATCCTTACCGCTTTAGCGAAACTTGTGCTAAAGCCATATGAATTTTCGCTTTTTACAATTTGGCTAAAGCCGATTTTTTTTCTAAATCTTCCGTCAGCTAAAGCAGACGGCAATTAATAAATCCTAAGGCGTAATCTCTGGGTTGAGCTGTTCAAAATATCCACCGCCACCCATTCCGCCGCCTTGATCCCGTCAATTCCCGCCGATAAAATTCCGCCTGCGTAGCCCGCACCTTCGCCTGCGGGAAACAAACCTAAAGTATTCAAACTTTGTCCCGTTTCATCGCGTTTGATGCGGATTGGCGAAGATGTGCGGGTTTCAACGCCGGTCAGGATTGCATCGTTCATCGCAAAGCCTTTTATTTGCTTGTCGAAAGCGGGAATTGCTTCGCGGATTGCGTCGATCGCGTATTTTGGCAACGCATCGTTCAGACTGCATAAATTGATTGACGGCGTGTATGAAGGTTTGACGCTGCCCAGCTTGGTTGACGGGCGATTTGCCAGAAAATCGCCGACTAATTGTGCCGGAGCTTGATAAGTTTCGCCGCCAAGTTTGAAGGCGATTTCTTCAAATTTCCGCTGCAAAGCGATTCCCGCAAGTGCGTTTTCGGGATAATCAATTTCGGGTGTAATTCCGACGACAATCGCCGAATTTGCGTTCTTTTCACTCCGCGAATATTGGCTCATTCCGTTGGTGACAAGCTTGCCTACTTCGGAAGCCGCCGCGACCACCAAACCGCCCGGACACATGCAAAAGCTGTAAACTGAACGCCCGTTTTTGGCGTGATGAACCAATTTATAATCAGCCGCACCGAGTATTTTATTGCCCGCAAAACTCCCGAAACGGCATTCGTCAATCAAACCTTGCGGATGTTCGATGCGGAAACCGACCGAAAACGGCTTCGGCTCAATATACACGCCTTTGTCAAAAAGCATCTCAAAAGTATCTCTCGCACTATGCCCGACCGCGAGAATTACATGCTCGCTTTCGATGAATTCACCGCTTGCGAGCCGAACGCCTTTAACTTGATTTTCAGCAATTTCGATGTCTTCAACGCGGCTTTCAAAACGAATCTCGCCGCCTTGCGTTTCAATCGTTCTACGCATTGTTTCGACAACTTTGATGAGTTTATATGTGCCAATGTGCGGTTTATTGATAAACAAAATTTCAGGATTCGCACCGTTTTTTACTAATTCTTCCAACACTTTACGTCCCAAGTATTTTGAATCTTTAACTTGGCTGTAAAGTTTTCCGTCGGAAAAAGTTCCGGCTCCGCCTTCGCCGAATTGTGCGTTTGATTCGGGATTAAGTGTTCCGTGTCGCCAAAATCCAAACGTATCAAGCGAGCGTTCGCGGACGGATTTTCCGCGTTCCAAAATAATCGGTTTGAAACCCATTTCGGCTAACATCAAACCCGCAAATAATCCGCACGGACCTGTGCCGATAACAATCGGGCGAAGTTTCAAATCCTTTCGGAGCAACCGCAACTTGTTTGTAATCCGTATCGGGTTTTTCAATGATGTGCGGATTATTTTTGAAATTCGCGAGTATTTTCGATTCGTTTTTTACCTCCGCATCAACAATATAAACGAGCAAAATGTTGCTTTTTCGCCTCGCGTCGTAGCTCCGTTTGTAGATTGAAAAATTGATTAATTCATCGGCAGAAATTTCAAGCTTCGTGAGAATCGCAGCTTGCAAATCGTTTTCAGCGTGATCGAGCGGCAGTTTTATTTCGGAAATCCGGAGCATAATTGTTCTTAACAGGATAACAAATTACGTATAAAAAGGCAGAAATATGTTGGCAGTAAGTGCATCGAATTCGTTGTTTAATCGGTTAACCAATGATATAAATAACTTGCACTATCCATAATCTTGTCTTTCGTTTTATCTAATTAGCTATGCATAAATATAGTTTGAATTTTGCGGCGATTTTTGTCGTTTTTGTCGTGTCGGCAATGGCACAAACGTTTGATTTATCTATCGATGCTTCAAAGCCCGGAGCGAAGATTGATCGAAATATCTTCGGTCAGTTTGCTGAACATCTTGGCTATGGCGTTTACGAAGGAATTTGGGTCGGAAAAGATTCAAAAATTCCAAACACACGCGGCATTCGCAACGACGTTGTGCAGGCACTGAAAGCTATTAAAGTGCCCAATATTCGTTATCCCGGCGGTTGTTTTGCGGACGAATATCATTGGCGAAAAGGCATCGGAATCAATCGACCAAAGACGCTCAACCCAAATTGGGGCGGCGTAATCGAGCCAAACACATTCGGCACACACGAATTTATGGATTTCATCGACCAAATCGGTTCCGAAGCGTTTCTTTCCGTCAACGTGGGTTCGGGAACTCCGCAGGAAGCCGCCGAGTGGTTGGAATATTTAACGACCGATCAACCGACCGACCTTGCCAAAGAACGGGCGGCGAATGGTCATGCCAAACCCTATAAGATTCCATTTCTTGGAATCGGCAACGAAAGTTGGGATTGCGGCGGGAATATGACTGCCGATTATTATTTAAGCCAACTAAAAATTTACAGCCGTTTTGTTAGAAATTTTAACCCTGCCCAACAAAAAGATAACAAAATGCTCAACATTGCGGTTGGACCCGGTGGAGGCGAACCGCGTTTTATGGAATGGACTGAAACTATAATGAAGGGTTGGAAAGACCGTAAATGGAGCTGGGATATGCAGGGTCTTTCTCTCCATAACTACACGGTCACCAATTGGGAGAAAAAGCATTCTTCGATAGATTTTGGCGAAAAGGAATATGCTGAAATCCTCAAAGAAACTTTGAAGATGGACGATTTGGTTAAGAATCATTCCGCCATTATGGATAAATACGATCCAGAGAAGAAGATCGCTCTGGTCGTAGATGAATGGGGAGCATGGTATGCACCTTTGCCGGGAAGCAATCCGGGTTTTCTTTACCAGCAAAATAGCCAACGCGATGCCGTTTTAGCGGCTTTGAATTTGAACATTTTTGCCCGACACGCTGACCGTGTGCGGATTGCCAACATTGCTCAGATGGTTAATGTTTTGCAATCAATGATTCTGACGGATAAGGAAAAAATGGTGCTTACGCCAACATATTACGTCTTCAAAATGTACCTTCCATTTCAAGATGCGACGTTTGTTCCCGTCAATTTTGATGCCGGAAAATACACTCATAACGGCGTGACGTTACCGCGAATTGACGCAATCGCCGCGAAAGGGAAAGACGGAAAATTGTGGTTGGAAATTACAAATATCGACCCGAATCAGACAGTTGATATCGATTTATCAACGATTGGAACCGCAGCAAAATCTGCCGTCGGAGAAACGCTTACGGCTCCGAAAGTGGATAGCGTAAATACGTTTGACAGACCAAATACGGTTATACCGAAACCAATATCCGCGAAGGCAAACAATGGAAAATTGATTTTGAAATTGGAACCGAAATCCGTAACCGTGGTATCGGTTGGGCAATAATTTGGAGAAAATTACTGAAGCGGATGGGTTTGCCAGGAATAGAATTTCACGGATAGAAACGTAATTTTCCGATAAATCGCGTAGCGATAAAATGACTTTAGCCGAGTGGTTTCAACCCACGGGAAGTTGTGATAAAAGCCGTTGTCGAGTAGTGACAATTGAATAATTTGATGCGAAAACGTAGTTCAGTCGTCACTACGCGACGGTAAGAATTTCTGATCTGTGCGTGGGTTGAAACCCAATCTTCCTAAAGTCAAAATGTCGTGATGCGACGGAAGAATTTTGATAAAAATCTTGAAGGCAATCCGTGTCTCAAAAAATCTATTGAAACGAACGCATTTACCTGAATGAATTTGAAAGAAACATAAAAATCAGAGAAAATCACACTATGCACAAAAGAATTAATTACTATCGCTTTATTTTTCTAATCGCGGTTTGTTTGCTTTCCGCAAACGGCTTATTCGCCCAAGGCACCGAAATCATTACCCACGAATCAATGTGGCTGATGAAACGGGTTGGAGCTCCGATTCCTAGTCCTGATGGAAAATGGGTTGTTTTTTCATTGGTCGAACCTGCTTATGACGAAAAAGATCAGGTATCGGATTTGTGGATTGTGCCAGCGGATGGAAGTGCAAAACCACGTCGTTTGACTGCTTCAAAAGCGGGTGAAAGCGGAGCAACTTGGTCGCCGGACGGCAAGAAGATCGCCTTTTCAGCCAAGCGTGATGGTGATGAAGCGGCTCAGATTTATGTTTTGAACGTGACTGAAGGCGGCGAAGCGATTCGCGTTACGAATGTTTCAACAGGAGCGAGAAATCCCCAATGGCGACCTGATGGAAACGCTATCTTGTTTGCCTCAAGCGTTTATCCGAATACGATGAATGATGAAGACAACAAAAAAGTTGCCGCTGATCGCAAGAATCGTAAATACAAAGCACGCGTTTTTGACACTTTCCCGGTTCGCAATTGGGATAAATGGATCGACGAAATGCAGACGCATCTTTTTGTGCAGGAATTGAAGGAAGGTGCGAAGGCGAAAGATTTGTTGGCGGGCACGAAGTTGGTCGCAGAAAAAGGTTTCGGCGGAGCAATCGGCAGCGGAAATGATGAGATTGCCGCTAGCTGGACTCCGGACGGCGAATCGGTCGTTTTTGCAGCCACTACGGATAGAACAAATGCCGCGTTTGCTGAAACGACGATGCAGATTTATCAAGCATTTACCAGAGGCGGCGAACCGAGACAGATCACCAAAGCCGATGGAAGCTTTGGTCGCCCAACGTTTAGCCCTGATGGACAAACACTTTATGCGACGTTTAGCCCGAACACCGAAAAAGTTTTTAACCTCACCCGTCTTGTAACTATTGACGTAATTTCCGGCATTCATAAGGTGTTAACGGCAAATTTCGATGGCAGTGTTGGCAGCTATGCTTTTTCACCCGATAGCAAAACGATCTATCTGACTTCGGAAGATGCAGGTCTGGAAAAGATCTATTCGATGGCGGCAAGCGGCGGTGAAGTGAAACAAGCAATTGAGCAAACAAAAGGTGTTTATACGAATTTGACGATTCCAGCCAAAGCATCAGCGACGATGATTTTTGCCAGTTGGGATAGTGCGATCAATCCGCCGGAAATTTTCCGCATAAATCCGAATGACAAATCACAGAAAGCTCTGACCGAATTCAATAAAGAAGCCTTGGCGAAATGGGACGTTGCGTCACCCGAACATTTTTGGTTTACCAGCAAAGGCGGCAATAAGATCCATAATATGATCGTCAAACCGCCAAAATTTGACGCGTCGAAAAAATATCCGATGATCGTGCTGATGCACGGCGGACCGCATACGATGTGGCGTGATAATTGGGGCATGCGTTGGAATTATCACATGATCGCTTCACCGGGTTATGTCGTCGTTTTAACGAATTATGTAGGTTCAACCGGTTTCGGCGAAAAATTTGCACAAGGAATTCAAGGCGATCCGCTCAAAACTCCCGCCGACGAAATTAATCAAGCGGCTGACGAAGCCATCAAAAAATATTCGTTTATTGACGCCGGTCGGCAATGTGCGGCAGGAGCAAGCTACGGCGGACATCTGGCAAACTGGTTGCAAGCCTCGACAACTCGTTATAAATGCTTGGTCTCACATGCCGGATTAGTGAGCCTCGATTCGCAATGGGGAACGAGCGATTCGATTTACGGACGCGAGAAAAATCTCGGCGGACCATTTTGGGAAGGTGCGAATATCTGGAAAGAACAAAGTCCTTCATCTTATGCGAAAAACTTCAAAACGCCTGTTTTAGTAACGGTCGGTGAACAAGATTTCCGCGTTCCGCTCAATAACACGCTAGAATATTGGTCAATCTTACAACGGCAAAAAGTCCCGAGCCGTTTGATAGTGTTTCCCGAAGAAAATCATTGGATTTTGAAGGGCGAAAACAGTCGATTCTTTTACACGGAATTGCACGGTTGGTTTAAGAAATGGCTCTAAAGTTTAAGTAAAATAAGTGCAGCAAATTCAACTTAGGGGGGGGTGGAGATTTCCCCTTGAGTTGAAACACCGCTTAGCTGCCTTTGACGTAAAATCAATTCCATTCATAATAAAACCTGCAGCATATTTCTGCAGTCTTCGCCGCGATTTAGGATTCAAAGCGATGTCGAAACGTTTTACTCCCCAAAAATAAAAATGGAAAAAGAATTAACCGCCAATTCAAATTTTTCGCACTATCGCATCGTTTCCAAAATTGGAGCTGGCGGGATGGGCGAAGTTTACTTAGCGGAGGATTCAAGACTTCGGCGGATGGTTGCACTGAAGGTTTTGCAGGAGAAAATTGCGGCTGATGCAGATCGATTAAGGCGTTTTGAACGCGAAGCTCATTCTGCATCTGCCTTAAATCATCCAAATATTCTGACCGTTTACGAATTTGGCGAGCAAGATGGAAAACACTTTCTTGCATCAGAATATGTGAAGGGAAAAACCCTTGGCGACATGATTTTTGAGAGCAGAATAAAACTCCGTGATGCACTCGAAATTACGATTCAGATCGCTTCCGCATTGCAAGCCGCACATGCCGCCGGAATCATTCATCGCGATATAAAACCTGATAATGTGATGATTCGGGAAGATGGATACGTTAAGGTATTGGATTTCGGATTGGCAAAATTGTTTGAGCAGGAATCCATCGCTAATCCACATGACCCAACCCGCGTTGATATGCAGACGAAAGCCGGAATCGTGATGGGAACGGCACCTTATATGTCGCCTGAGCAGGCTCGCGGCGGAATGCTTGATGCCCGAACAGATATATTTAGTCTTGGTGCAGTTTTGTACGAAATTTTAACTCGGAGGCAGCCATTTAGCGGCGAAACAATAAATCATACGATTGTCGCCGTTCTTGAACAAGAACCAATGCCAATCGCCAGCCACAACATACAAGTTCCCATAGAATTGGAGCGAATTGTATTCAAAGCTCTGGCAAAAAAAGTAAACGAACGATATCAAACTGCAAAGGATTTAATTGACGACCTTAAATCAATGCTCAAACGTTTGGATTTTGAAGCGGAATTCGAGCGATCATCGCCTACAAATAAAGTTTCCAATCTTCCAACTCAAATATTAAATCTCGAAACAAACGAGCAAATTCAGGCAGGTGCGACCATTGCAGTTTTGCCTTTCGTGAATATGAGTCCGAATGAAGACGGCGACTATTTGTCTGATGGCATCGCAGAGGAATTGATCAATGTTTTGTCAAAAATCAGCGGATTGCGGGTAGCGGCAAGAACGTCGGCATTTTCATTTAAGGGAAGGCAAAAGACGATTGCAGAGATTGGAAAGGCTCTGAATGTAGAATCGGTTTTGGAAGGAAGTATCCGGATGGCTGGCAGCCGGGTTCGCATCTCGGTGCAGCTCGTTAAGGTAGAAGATGGTTATCATTATTGGTCGGAAACGTACGATCATACGATGGACGACATCTTTCAAGTGCAGGATGATATTGCACTTTCTGTTTTGGCAGAATTACGAGAGCGGCTTCTTGGCAGGGATGCAGGTGCTGATATTGGCGGAAAATTAATGTCGGAAGTAGCGGCGGCGGCGAGGGGCAGGGCAACCAATCCGGAGGCACAGCGTTTGATGCTTTTAGGGCGATATTTCCTTGACCGGACTACAAAAGAAGATACTGAAAAGGCTATCGGATACTTCAAAGAGGCACTCGATCTTGATCCGGAATATGCTCTTTGCTGGGCAGAATTGGGCAAGGCTTTTTCTATTCAGGCGGGTCGAGTTTGGATTTCGATCGAAGAGGGTTTCGAGCTTTCGCGGCAGGCAACCGAACGTGCATTATTACTCGAGCCAAATCTGGCAGAAGGACATGCACAACTCGGTAGAATTCAGGTAACTTACGATTGGAATTTCCAGGAAGCACAGAGTTCGTATCAACGGGCAGTAAATCTCGCACCTTTAAGTTCTTCCGTTTTGGACGGTGCAAGTTTACTAGAATACAGGCTCGGTCGGCTTGACGAAGCTCTCGAACTAAGCCGCCGCGTCTCAATTCAAGACCCTTTAAGTGCAGCTTTTTGGCATAATCTTGGGCTAACGTGCCACGCCGCAGGTGTTCTCGCGGAATCTGAAAAAGCCTTCAAAAGAGCATTGGAACTTGCCCCGCAACGATTTGTATCCAATGCATTATTGTCACTCGTTTTGCTGGATCAAGAGAGGGCAGAAGACGCTGTAGCACAGGCGATGCTTGAGCCATATGAAATGTGGCGGCTTTGGGCTTTGGTAATTATTTACTCTGCTTTAGGACGAAAAACTGAATCAGATGAGCTGCTTGGCAAGCTGAAATCAGATTATTCTGAAGGTAATGCCTACCAAATCGCGGAGGCTCATTCGATTCGTCGTGAAACCGATTTAGCATTTGAATGGCTGGAAAAGGCTTTTGCAGAACGCGATTCGGGATTAACGCACGCAAAAGTGAACCCGCGTTTTCTTCCTCTCCACAGCGACCCGCGATGGGCAACACTTTTAAAGAAAATCGGGTTCGACTTATGAAAATATTTTGAAGTTTAGGAATCCTCGTTTTCCGAATCTTTCGCGGTTCTCGTGTTTGGTTCTTGTGCGATTCCGGTATTTGGTTCCTGAGTGATGCCTGTATTAGGCTCTTTTGTGATACCTGTGTTTGGTTCTTGTGTGATTCCCGTATTTGGTTCTTGAGAATCATCCGCATTTACTTCCTGAGGGCTGCTCATAAAATTAACTCCTTGTTTTTTGGAACTTTATCAATATAAAAATTCAATATTTGATTGAATTTACTCTAACGTGCTGTTATTTGGTTGTCAATATTTTTAATAGATTTGGAATAAACAAAAAAACGACCTACTATAATTTTATGAACGTAACACATCTTTATTGCTCGGCTTGCAATGAAAAATACGAACCGAATAAACTTTATAATCTTTGCATTTGCGGGAAACCGCTGTTAGTAAGCTATGACCTTGAAAACGCGGCGAAAACTTTGACCAAAGAAAGTCTAAAATCAAGAATATCAACACTTTGGCGTTACGAAGAAGTTTTGCCTGTTGTAAATATCGAAAATCGTCTGACGCTTGGCGAAGGTTGGACGCCGCTTCATAAAGCCGAAAAATTATTGTCAAAATACGGCGTTCCAAATCTTTTTATCAAAGACGAATCAGCAAATCCGACGCAATCTTTCAAGGCTCGCGGAATGGCTTTGGCAGTTTCGATGGCGAAAGAATTAGGCGTTAAGAAAGTTGCCGCACCTTCTGCCGGAAACGCTGCTGGAGCATTGTCTGCCTACGCCGCACTCGCGGGAATGGAATGCCATATTTTTGTCCCGAAAGATACGCCGAAGGCTTTTATTGTCGAGTGCGAAGTGCTTGGAGCGAGCGTAAATTTGGTTGATGGATTGATTCACGATTGCGGTAAAATCGTTGGCGAACGCAAGGAAAAAGAGGGCTGGTTTGATTTTTCGACGCTCAAAGAACCATATCGAATTGAAGGCAAAAAGACGATGGGTTACGAACTTGCCGAGCAGTTAAATTGGACTTTGCCCGACGTAATTTTGTATCCGGCGGGCGGCGGAACAGGTTTGATCGGGATGTGGAAAGCGTTTGACGAAATGGAGCAACTGGGTTGGATTTCGTCGAAAAGACCGCGAATGGTTGTTGTCCAAGCGGAAGGCTGCACGCCGATTGTTTCAGCATTCGAGCAAGGTTTGACACACGGAGTTGATATTCCAAATGCTCACACGGTCGCTTCGGGTTTGCGTGTCCCGAAAGCAATCGGCGATTTTATTATGCTCGATATTTTGCAAAAATCGAATGGAACTGCCGTTTCTGTTTCGGACGAAGAATTAGTAGAAGGTGCGAGAGAAATAGGCAAATACGAAGGAATTTTCGCCGCTCCCGAAGGCGGTGCAGTTTTGAAAGCAATGTCTAAATTATTGGAAACAGGCTGGATAAAGCCAGATGAAAGTGTGGTGCTATTTAACACTGGTTCGGGAATAAAATACTTGGAAGCCTTTGAATATTTGCTTTAATTGTTCAGCCATCCTTCATCTATTAGCTTGTAAATTAAACCTCTTGCTACATATTTTAGCGGATAAACTTCCTTTAAGAGTTTGGTAGAGGGGATTCCTAAAACTCCTTTCAGTTTCGAGAGACTTTCAGGATTAATCCGTCCCGTTGTCACTTTCTTAGCAGACTCAGGCTTTAAGATTGCATATTCAACATAGTCAACACTAGCCGAATCACCTTTTTTCATCACAAAACCAAGCCACAAAACGTAAATTTCTGTTTCGCTTTTTGCTCTGTCCTGTGCTTCCTTAAAGTTCATCTTGCCGCCATTACTTGCCTTCACGGTTAATTTAGGATGCGATTCCAACTGCTTAACGCTTTGTTTTAACGTCAAACCGAGCGGATCAGAAGTAGAATACCAATAATCGTCGTGAACTTCTCCAACGATGAGCAGAGATTCAATTTTAACAGGCGGTCTAATTTCTTTTGAGTTAGGAGTAGATTTTTCAGCAATGGTTTGTGGAATGGGAATAGGCGTTGGTTTTGGACGACGACCCGATTGAGCGATTCCTGATTGATAAAAACAAAGAACTGCGAAAGCACAGAAAATCAGCAAAAATTTGTTCTTCTTTTTCATTGGTTGCGTAATAATCATATTCTTTTAGCTAAGATATTAGACCTTTATTGACCATATAACAAATATTTTCATAAAACTTCGATTTGTCATTTTTTACCTGTTCGGACAAAAATGGTTCTATTCAATAAAGGTTCGGACGTTAGATAATTGGAAGCGTTTGAAAATTAATATCAAATTCTTAATTTATGTCGAGACGTGAGGTTAAACTTGCCAAAGGACCAACTAGCCAAATTGCTTTGAAACCAAAGCCTTGAATTTCTTGTCCAAAATGATTCCGAAACTCATCAACGACAGCTTTGAGTGCATAACAAGCCGTGTCCATTGCATCAAGAACCAAAACAATTTCTTTTCGTTGATTAGGTGGTATTTTACAATTTTTTTTATTCACAGAATCATATAAATCGGCTGATGCTTTTTGGATAGTTCCAAAAGATTGAACAGAACGTGATTGACTAAGTTCCTGCCAAAACTCTTTTTTAGGTATACGAGTTACCTGAAAATTCAAAATCTCTTGCCCGTTCCTTGTAAAAGCGTCTATTCCTCCCTCTTTTCCAATAGGCTTCGTTGCTCCTTGCCAATTTCCTCCTTCTAGATTGAGTCGCTCAATTAAAACATTACAGACATCAAGCGTATCTTCTTCACCTTTTGGGCTATTTCCTTCAATAACTTGGGAAAGAGTGCCGTCCAATTGACGATCAGTTGCAGACGATCTTTTTTGGCTGTCTGCGACTCTAATTGCTTCTGTTCTATCATCAGATTCTTTCTTAGCAACCAGTCTTCCACTTGGGTTTGAATTGCCGGTAAAATACGCGTCAAATAAACGAGTGATTCCACCACAAAAGGGACAAGTGGTGCGTTCATCAAGAGTAGTGGATGGTTGTTCGTTTAATTCCTGACCACAATTTTTACAATATGTTATTGTCATCGCACACGAGTTTTGCATATTATAGACAAGATTTGACGTAACACACTCTAATGAAAATATTTAGCTGGCAATATAATGCTTCAATTGCTTGATCGTAAACTGTTGCTCATCAATGATTGCTTTCACCAAATCGCCAATCGAAAGCATGCCGACGATCTTTCCATCGTTAAGAACTGGAAGGTGTCGGATCCGATTTTCGGTCATTAATTCCATACAATCTTCAACGGTTTGGGTAGGAATCGCAGAAATTACATTGGTGGACATAATATCTTTAACTGGTGTTTTTTCCGACGATCTTCCTTGCAAAATCACTTTTCTCGCATAATCTCTTTCGGAAACTATCCCACTAAGTTCTTTATTATCAATCACAAGCAAAGCCCCAACCTTTTTATCGGACATCATTTTGATTGCGTCAAAAACCGAATCATTTGAGCTAACCGCCCAAACATCGCTACCCTTCGATTCCAAGATATACTTAACTAATTTCATTTGCTCCTCCTGTTTCATTAAACTAATTGCGAAAGCCGACAAATTGACCGGCTATTTATTGTTTGAATGTCGTGATAATATGCCTTTTCTATGTGAATATCAATCATTTTTTTCTTACGCGATAGGCAATGTTTCAAAAACGAAGCTACAAACTCGAACGACTCGATACCGGCGATTATACAAACGCCGAATATGACGTTTGCCTCAGCGAATTGCGGTTCATAAATCGTTGGATTGGCGATACTTATGCTTTGAAGGCAACCCTTTTGCGTGAAATCGCACAACGAAGATTTGAATGAATTTTCTGTGTTGGACGTTGGAGCGGGTTCGGGCGAATTGCTACGCGAAATTGCTAAATTTTCACGCAAAACAAATCGTAAAACAAAACTTTTCGGTTTGGAATATAACGAACTTTCGTCAAATTCGATCGTTTCCGAATCAAAGGGTTTTAGCGAAATTAAATCAATTCGCGGTGATGGATTTTCGTTGCCATTCGCCGATAAATCCTTTGATTACACAATTTGCTCGCTTTTTACGCATCATTTTACTGACGAAAATGTCGTCAAGCTTTTAGCTGAAATGAAAAGGGTTTCGAGCCGCGGAATTTATGTAATCGATCTGCATCGGCATCCAATTGCTTACGGGCTTTACAAGGCATTTTGCGTAGCCTTTCGAATCTCAAATCTCGTCCGTGAAGATGGTTCACTTTCGGTTTTACGGGGATTTAAGCCGAACGAATTGATAGAGTTAGCGACAGAAGCAAGATTGGAAAACATCGAAGTTTTAAAATATTTTCCGTATCGATTAGTCTTGAAATCAGTATAGCGAGCCGTAGCGAGCATCACCATATTGTTCATTTGTGTTTTTAGTTCAGCATGCTCACTACCGTTCGCTATACCGATTTTTCCGCCCGAATCTTCTCCAAATGTGCTTCCACAGATTTTTCTGCTAATGGAAAAAGCTCGGGTTTTAGATCAGGGTAAATTCTTTCTACAATTTCTCCCGTCGTTTCTACGCCTTCGATAAGTAATTGTAAAATTTGAGTTTCCCGCTCCAAGCGGTGTGAAATATATTCTTCAATCTTGCCTTTTGCATCATAAATCGCCGAGCCGTGCGAGCCGCAAAGAAAACGTAAATTCGCCAAATTCCTCAAACGATTCAAGCTTTCAAGATAATCAATCATATTACCTTCCGGTGGTGCGATGACGACCGTTCCCGTGCCGACCACGTTGTCCGTCGAAATTAAAAAGCCGAATTCTTCATCGTAAAAAGCAAGAAGTCCGCGTGCGTGTCCGCGTGTGTGAAGTGTTTGCAATTGGAAGATTTCTCCGTCCTCATCTTGTAAATTATAGATGTAGCCATCTGCGATTAATTTATCAAATTTAATATGAGTTAGACTTTCAGCCGTTAATTCATGCGTTGAAAGCGGAACATTTACGCCGTATTTTTTTCGCAAATATGTTTGCAAAGCTACATCTCCGCCGTGATGATCATTATGTAAATGCGAAACGATAATTTGTTTGCAAACGCCGCCTTTTTCAATTAATTCATCAACTAATTTATGCAACTTCTCTTGTTCCGATTCATCAGAGGAAGCTGCATCAATCACGATAAACTCTTTTCTGCCAACAATAAAACAATTTGTGTGAGTCGCAGGCGGAAGAGTAGGAGTTTTAACCGGAAAAACAATGACACGAGAATTTAGCTCAACATAATCAATATTTCCATCGCAGATTTTAGATTTTTTGAGAAGATTTTCAACGCAGAGACACAGAGACGCAGAGTTTTTTGAAAGATTATCCTGTCCATCCCTGTAAAATTGTTCCAATTCCTGTAGCGAAATCAAAACCGGTGGGGAAATCAGAATTTCGCTTTTTCCCCAACGATTTAAGGCTTCGTTTGGAGTTACAAATTCGATATTCTGCATTTCTGAAATTGCTTCGTAAGGCTCTTGTTTCGGCGGACAATTTGCAACGAAAAAGCGGGTTTTGAAACGCAGCGGCGAGAAATTTGGAGTTGTCCAAAAACCCGTATATTGAAAATCCTTTGCATCAATCCACAATCCCCAATCGTCCAATATTTCCTTGAAAGTGCTTCTACCCGAAACTAAATCATCATGGAGCGAAGCACGCTGACCTTTAGTTAGTTTGTCGCCATTGCGGACGATCAAAACTCCGATTTCTTCAAAAAGTTCTCTTACCGCACAGACAATAAATCTATGTAAATCAATATCTACGCAGTTTTTCACCTCGATTTCGTGATCGGGTTTATCTAGCTTGCCGCCGGAAAATGCGTGCCAACCGCCAAGAAATTTTAGATTCGGATTTCTTTGTGCAAGCAAAACTTTATTGTCTTTAATTAGAATAATCGCTGATGCGTCTTTTGGTTCGCTCATTTTGAATTCATAAAATCAGTAAGGTTTTTCATCGCAGTTTTTTGCACTTTATTTCGTAAAAAAGAAGTCCAGCCGAGTAACTTCCCCGCGATTCCCAAAGCCTGGCTCGACCATTTGTAAAAATCAAATGAATCAATATGTTTTATGATCTTACCATTTTCAAATTCAAAATTCGCCTTGATATGATTCTCTACAGTATTGCCAGTTTGCGAAAAAGTGTAGTTGGCAATCCAATTGCACGAGCCAATTTTGTCATCTGCGTTTACATTGTCAAAACGAATTCGTAAATCCTTTCCGCGAATACAAAGCATCTCCCACATAGCTTTAACCTGAGCCGAATTCAGATTAACAAATGCTTCATCGGAAAACGTTGCATTATCGGCATAACACTTTTGCATTTCAGTGTGAATCCTTTGATTGAAGGAATTATAGAAATGATGGATTAATTTTTCGTTGTCATTCATCTACTTTTATTTATTACAAGCAATTTTCGTCGAGCTTGAATTACTACTTTATCACGTTTTGAGGTAACTTCAATTGAGCGAATTTCGCCGTTTGGCGATTCATCAAGCGGGCGTTTTGGAGTGTAGGTTACAACGTATTGCGAATCGATATTTTTTGCCAAACCATCCGTTTTTTCTATCATTTCTTCTTTAGTTTCAGGCAGATACATAATTCCGTTGGTATCTTCGGTCAGCTTGGCGAGATCATTTTGGCTGCGTTTTAGGGCTTCGCCATACTCTCTATTTTTACGCATCATCTCGCGATCGGAATTGATTGTAAGGAGCGGAACGGTGTTTGGTTTATTCGGCATATCCGCCCCGGGAGGAAGCTGCACGCCTCGGCTTTTACCGCCGCCACTTATCGATTTGCTCCTTTCTTTAACGACTTGCTGCTCTAGTCCGGTATAACTCAAAACGTGAACATTAATATTTGTGGCGGTTAAATTTCTAATCGCCAAAATCTTTTGCTCCTGATTTGCAACGCTATCAATCCCGTCTGTGATCAAAACCAAATGCCGGTTTTCAGTTTTAACTTTTTGTAAAAAATTAGTTGCTTCCAGCAAAGCCTCTGTGAATTTCGATCTTGCTCCAAAGGTCATTTTCTTGTCTAAGATATTGTTGAGCAATGCTTTATCGCTCGTCCAATCTGAAAGCAGCTCAATTTTATCGTGATAATTCATCAAGGCAATCTGGTCATCCTTTTGCAGCAGACCAATAAACTTTTAGCCGTGTTTCGAGTAGTTTTAAAGTCTTTTGCCTGCCGATTTTCGCCGCCTGTATCAAGCAAAATTAAAACTGTTGCGGAAATATGTTCGATCAAATTTGCTTGGTGGAGGCGACCATCTTCATTGATTACAACATCCTCTTTTTTTAGTGATTCGGCGAAATTCCCCTCTAGATCAAGTGCCGAAATATTGACGCGGATCTCGTCTGTGTAAATAATTTCAGTCTTATCATCAGGCGGTGTGGGTGTTGGAGTTGGAGTTTGTGTAAAAACGGAAACGCTTGAAACCAACAAAATGGTGAAAGCGAAAAGTGAAACCTTATGACAAATTGAAAACATATTTTCTCCTAAATCTAATGGGTAGGATGTTTTAACTCTCGAAAAATATGCTTCGCAGAAAAACTTCTGGCGGAAATCTATTTGCCTACCAAATAAACAAAACAAACGAAAGAATTAAGATTGGAAACCATTTTTTGGGCTTTTCGTATATTTCGCAGGCAGAAAACTTCCTATTTTACCTTTAAGTATATTTTCAATTTATCAATAATCGCATTCGCGTAAATCTTTGAACCCATTGGGTTTGGGTGTCCCATTCCAGCAACTTCGCATTGACGGATCGGAAGATTAAGTCTGATTGATTTTCTTCAATTCAGTTAAAACTTTTTTGCATTCTACCCGACGCGTTTCGTAAAATGCATCTTTCGGTCGTCCATTTTCCCCCATTGTCGTTAATTGCGTATTTTGAGTTTCAAATGAGGCATCTTCGTTCATCATTGATTTCACAAAAACGGCACGTTGGCTTCCGAGTTTTTCATTCAAACGATTGACGGCAGATTCAAATTCGCGATTCGAATCCTCAACCCAAATTCTCGAACGCTTGAGAGCTTTTTTCTTCATCGGCTTAAAAAATTGCCGGATTAAGATGTTGTTTACAAATGGTTTAAGCGGACGGGGAATACCATAAGCTTCCAATACGGCATTGAGCATTTTGGCAGTATCCGTAGTTGGAGAAACAATCGGAAAATAGCCAACAACAATAAATAAAGCGTTTTTGAAAATGTCCGCCGAGTGGTCTAGGAGTTCAAACATATCCTCATTGCAGTATTTTTTGATGTCGTCGCGTAAAATTTTATCCCTTCCCCAAGGGTTCAAAATTCCGGCAACGGTAATATCTACCAGACCACCGGTGAGCATTACCAAATCAACTTTTTCGGGCGTTTGATATTCAATTTTGGCGGCATCAATTTGTGTTTTGAGAGTCGGGAAACTGACGGGAACTTCAGGATGAAAGATCGTCGTTTCGGGCATACCGCCTTTTTGTAAAAGTTCTTTTTCTTTATTGTGCAAAAGAATAGTTGCACCCGAATGAGCTTTTACCTTCAGATTAACTTGTTTATTTAGTTCACTTTGCAGCCAGTTTTTCGTGAGCGTATAGAATTTATCTTTTTCTTCTAAGCCCTGTCCCCAAATCAGTGAATCGCCAATTACCAACATTTCAAAATTTTCGCCCGTTGAGGAAAACGGAAATATTTTGGGGCTGACGGCAAAAAACGCTGCAACCGCACCAATACTCTTTAAAAAATGGCGGCGTGAATAAATTGTCATGTGCAAATTATTCCTTTAAAGTTGGATTTTGAAAAACTTATCGAGGTACTTCTACGGTTTTGATAATATCGGAAATCACCGCATCTGTTGTCGCACCATCCAATTCGGCTTCCGCACCTAAAGCAAGACGATGGCGGAGAACCGGCAATGCAATGTCGCGAACGTCATCAGGGGTTGAAAAATTACGACCTCTAATTGCCGCAAGTGCTTTTGAACACAATAATAACGCAACCGAAGCACGTGGACTCGCTCCATATAATATCGAAGGATGATTGCGTGTTTTATGCACGATTTCAACGATATATTTTTGGATTCCCGGCTCGGTTTTCATCGATTTTATTTCCGCACGACATCGTTGGATCGCGTTTGGATCTTCCAAAGCATGAACTTGAACTTGATCCAGTTGACGCGAATTGAAGCCTGCGTCCCAGCGGGCAACGATTTCCCGTTCGGCATCGCCGTCAGGATAATCGATCAATATCTTGAGCAGAAAACGATCGAGCTGAGCTTCCGGAAGCGGATAAGTTCCTTCATATTCGATTGGATTCTCAGTCGCCAAAACGGTGAAAAGTGGTGTTAATTGATAGCGGTCGCCATCGATCGTCGTCTGGCGTTCTTCCATAGCTTCGAGCAAAGCAGCTTGAGTTTTTGGCGGGGTTCGATTGATTTCGTCAGCCAGCAAAATGTCGGTAAAAATCGGACCGTGCCGCATCGCAAATTCCGACGTTTGCATATTGAAAACGTTGGTTCCCGTAATATCCGAGGGCATCAAATCGGGAGTGAATTGGATTCGCGAAAATCTTGCCCCGATAATACGAGCTAAAGTTTTAACGGTTAATGTTTTAGCAGTTCCCGGAACTCCTTCGATGAGAGCGTGTCCTTCAGCCAAAATCGCGACTAGGATCTGTTCGATAACTTCGTCTTGCCCGACGACAATCTTGCGAAGTTCGTTCAAAATATGTGCGATCGTTTGCGGCGTGTGATTCAGCATTCTTTGATTTTGAATTGCCGCTGGCGGATTTGGAATTATTTGTGTTTCTTCTTGCATCGTTATTTTCTACACCCTTACTCACGTGCGGGTTTCTGCATTATTTACGTCGGAAACGCGACTGTTAAGAAGCGTGATTGTTAGTGTTTGACACGCTCCCTGACGGTTGCGTTTCTGCCTCGAAATTATTAGTTTATAAAAAAATCGTAAAGTGTTTTAACAGCTAAAATCAAAACGGCAGTCAAAAAAATTCGTCTGAGCCATAGATCGTTTAATTTTGTGACGGTTTTTGCCCCGATATATGCGGCGATAAACATTGTCAAAGCTAAGATTAACCCAATTTTGTAATCAATCAAACCTTGCCAGGCAAAAATCGCACTGGCGATTAGCGACGAAAACACGTTAATAAGCTTGGTATAAGCTACGGATTCGGTAAATGTCATTCCAAAAAACGCAACATAAACCGCCGTTAGCATCGTAACATAGCCGCCGCTATATAAACCGCCGTAAATTCCCAGTAAAAATGTCAAAGAAAAGACCAAAATTGTTGCACTTGCCGAAACATTTTCGACCTTTTCCAAACCTGCATTGCGTCGGAATAGTGTAAAAAGTGACAACAGAAATCATCGAAACTGAAACAATGATTTTGACACTCTGATTTGTAATTAATCCAACTAAAATCGCACCAATTGCCGAGCCGATCAAAGTTAAAATTATCAGCGGGGAAAGCGTTTTTCGCTCATAAATTCCTTCTTTTAGAAAAGGAATAGTTGCTCCGATGCTCATAAATGTGAGCCCAAACATATTGGTTGCGACGGCGACTTTTGGCTCAATGCCGAATTGGAACATCACCGGAACTGTTATCAAAGAATTGCTGCCTGTTACAACGCCGATAAGACTTGTTATAAAAAACAAAATTATCAATAAAATCAAGGCTGAAATTGAAAGGCTCATCTTTTTCTAAACGCCTGTTTTCTCGCTCGTTTGATCCCAAGCTTTTCTTCAATTTCACGCAACCCGGCTGTTAACTCCACAACCTGACGTTTGTTTGTCCGCTCACCCTGAATGATTTCTTCACATTTTCGCATCAAATTATAAACGTCAAGCTCATTTAAATTTACCCGCTCGGCAATTGCTTTCGCTAAATTTTTGCGGGTTGCGGTATTGTCCATTCCAAATAAGCGAATCGCCGAACGCCGAAATTCAGAGTAAATATTTTCGATTGCCAAATCGTAACGCTTTTGTTCTTTGTTGGAGTTCTGCCATTGCCGAAACATATTCGAGTTTTGATAAACGGCTTGGATCATCTACGGGCAAAGGGCGAGCAAAACGCTGACTCTGCGACCAAAAGAGAACTCCGATTATTAGAAAAATCTGTGCAAAAATTGGAAGAACCGGTGTGTCGGCAAAGTAACCGAAAAAATTATTGGAATTTGCTCCAAAGCCTTGGTGAAATTCATCGAAAGCAATCAAACCCTCGCGTGAGGCAACTATATTGACCGCCAATTTGGAATTATCAACCAACTTAATTCCATTATTTGCAACAATATACGGATCACTTAGTACGACAATTTGCCCTGCACCATATGGAAAATCGACCAAAATGTTATCCTTTCCATTCCCCAGATGAGCAAATGGAGCGATTTGCTGAAGCGGTGTTTCGGCAACAACAAGTTTTTCGGAAGATATTTCATTTTCCGGAGTTTGAGCTGGAATTGGGGCGTAATAAGGAGTTATCGAAGTTTGCGGATCGCCATCTTGCTTTTCAAAACCATATTTCGTTTCAAGTGATGTCGTAAAACGCGATGGTTGTACGGCATTTACATTTCGCGTAAAAATACTGGCTTGCGAAGGTTTAATAGCCGGAACTCCCAAAATCATTTCCGTTTGATTAGTAGGGTCAACTCCAAACGGGTAATCTCTGCTTTCGCCTGTATTTATTGTCCAGCCAAAAGTTGTTTTAAGAAGTTCCGCAGGTGGATGGCGATCAATAATTACAAGCATTCCGCCCTCAGATACCCAACGCAAAATCTGCTCTTTTTCATTTTCCTCAATGCCAAGTTTTGTCCCGCCAATAATTACAAAGGTTGAAGGTTTGTTTGTCGAACTCGACAGATTTGCCGGTGTTTCCTGCCAACGCGAAACTTTTCGCCCGGTTTCAGACAATAAATCATAAAACGCACGCGTCCCCGTCGCTCCCGAATTATATGTCGAACGATTTGGATAAACTTCAGAATCGGGCGTTTTATCTTTTTGTTTGTAAGAAACGGCATTAATTCCGATAAGCAAAGCTATCAGAAAAATTAAAGATACAAAAATGAGCATTTTTTGCTTCATAGAAAATCACGCTTTGCTAATGGATTGGTGATAAGTTTGCTTAAATTCTTCCCAGTCTTGCTGGTCAGTTTGATTAAATCCATACCAATTTCGTTCAAAATTCGAGGTTAAATCGCTCATATTCCGGTGCAATTCATTACGTTTTTTAATATCACGCAAATAGTCTCGATTTGTTTTATGCCGTGCCAAACCTATTACTTTTCTATCACTTAATTCACATAAAAAAGCGATATAACCTTTGCGAATCGCCCCACGCAAATTACCTTCGCGAGCCAATTTTTCGGCATCGGCAAAAAGGTTTTGCGATGTGTCTTCCGCGGAAAGCGTTTCGCCCAAAATTACTCGGGATGTTTTGTCAGATCTATCACGTTCGCGAAATTTCCGCACAAAAAATGGCGAATATCGATAAATTAAGAATCCTACCAAAGCGACTGCAAGTCCGATAACCAAGTAAAGCAAAGCACTTGCAAGCATTGGCGAGCCTTTTATTTCAGGCATTTGTTGATCAGATTGTGGTCGATTTCTTTGCAGTAGTTTATCCAACCATTCGAGAAATTCCCGCCATTTTCGCTGAAACCAGGTTTCTTCAGCTTCCAAAGGCGGTTGAAATTCGCTACGCTGCAAAATTTCATCAAGTTTTTGCTTATCGGCATCTTTTGTTTGTTTGGAAACTTCCTGTTTTTGAAGTTCCGACAATTTGTATTCCACAGTAGATAAATGCTGCGAAAGCTCGTCAATAATTGGTGTTCTCTTTATCGAATCCGCCGATTCATTTTCGTATTCTGCAACCTTTTGCAGTATCCAATCGTGATTTACATTAAAAGACGCGTCCTTTAACTCAATCTTTTCATCGAGCGGCAGTTTGCTGCGGATTTCCTTAAGGATTTCACGCTCATTTGCCAGATTTTCGGCATCCGTTAAATATTCTTCCGGGTAATTCAGATAACTTACGGATTCGCTGACATCTTTGATTTTTTGCTGATATTGAATTAGCGTCGCCGCAGAAATAACTTGGCAGGCAAGTATGATCAGCGAGCAAATCAAGACAAATTTTCGTAATGTTTTAGTCATCAAAAATTAATCCAAACCGAGCAGAGAATTCGAAGTCTTCTGAACATTCGGCTGATTTACCGAAGTCTGCACTGACAAAGCCGGTTGCAAAGGATTGGCATATTGAATCGGAACCGCAGGAATTTCGCCTAAATTTCGTGCCGCCATCAATTCAATATCATAGCCTTCGCTTCGGACGCGTTCATCAACGTAAAGCAGGCACAATCCAATCATCAAAATCGGCGATAATAATATCAAGCTAACCTGTGTAACTATCTGATTTGCAATAATATACCACGCCGGAAACGAATTTGGATCCCAACTAAAAAACTGAATTCCGGACGCATATGCAAACCAGCCAAGCGGCACATAAAGCAGCAACATCGCAGAATAGGTTGAAATCAGTGTAAAAATAAAGAGTGCGTAAATTCGTTTGACATTTCCGCTAGCCAGACTCGTACTTCGCCCAATCGCGGAAAATACACCCTGTCCTTCAACCAACATAATTTGCGGAACATATGCAAACCGGGAAGCCATCAAAAAGAAAAGCCATCCCGTACCAAAAAGAATTGCAGCACTTAAAACCCCTGAAATTACAATGAATAAAGGAGGAATCGAATTAAAGATTAGTGCCACAAGAGCGATAGCCAGAAACGCGACAAATACCCCGATATAAAAAACAATAAACCCAATAATACTTAAGATAAAAACGATAATTAATGATGCAATAAACAGTCCGAAAACTCTCGACCAGACATTCGTATAAGTCTCGCGAAAAGTAATGGATTCACCAAAAAGAATGTGTCTGACAAAGTTGCGTGATGCTCCGCCCATGACAGTTAATATGGCAATAAACTGAAGAAACAGAATAATTATGGCTCCAAGACCGGTGAAAAAAGAGGAGACAAAAGCATCTTGACCTTTGGTATTGGTGCCAATATTGAAAAGCTCGCGACCAAGAATCGTCCAACCAATCGAAACAAGTGTTCCAAACAAAATTGGCGGAGCGGCAATCCAAATAAATGTCCAAAAATTTTGACGATAAAAACGAAAAGCCCGGTCAATCAGATCACCCGCCCCGAGTGGAGTCAGAGCCATAGAGGAATTGGAAGTATTGTTCGCCATTCAGGATGAATTTTATCACGGATTTATATTAAAAAGGCAAAGAAAAACTTAAGGAATTTCAAGTTGAATAATCGCTCAGCACGAATCATTTTTTGTTCCTAGGTTCTTATTGGTAGATTGTAAGTCTTGATCTTCGAGTTCAGTGTTGTCGCGTTTAAGCCCAAAAGTCTGGCTGCCCGGGATTGATGTCCACCGGTTTGCTCCAACGCTCGTCGGATCAAATCCATTTCAAATTTGCGAACTTCGTCATAGAAATTTACGCCGCGGGAAATGTCAATATCCGCAGAAAAGCCTTCACTATCGCCCATCATTTCGCGGGCTAATTCCGGATTTTGTACTTCAGATCGTAAGCATTCAACCGTTATTTCATCCGTTGGAGCAATTACAACAGCACGTTCGATAATATTTTCCAGTTCGCGGACATTGCCCGGGTAATAATAGTTTTCCAAAAGTGAAAGTACTTCCGGGGAAACAGTTTCGGAAATAATCCGAGCATTTTCGTCATTGTACTTGCGAATAAAATGCTGCGTAAGCGGCAAAATGTCTTCCCGACGCTCACGCAAAGGCGGAAGTTCAATCGGCACAACCGACAAACGATAATATAAATCTTCGCGGAAAGTTCCGTTTTTGACCGATTCTTTCAAATCAGCATTGGTGGCGGCAATAATTCTGACATCAACTTTGGTGGGCTTGGTTTCGCCAATCGGAGTAAATTCCCGTTCTTGAATCACACGAAGCAGACGAACCTGAGTTTCGGGTCGTAAATCACCGATTTCGTCCAAGAAAATCGATCCGCCGTCAGCCACCTCAAAAAGACCTTTTTTAGACCGCAACTGCTCCCGTAAATGCTCCTTTCGTGTGTCCGAAAAGTTCGGATTCCAGTAGATCAGAAGGAATATTTGAACAATTTACTGCGACAAAAGTATTATCCGCACGTGGTGAGGATTCGTGAATAGCTTTCGAAACAAGTTCTTTTCCGGTTCCCGATTCGCCTGTAATGAGAACGGTAGATCGAGCCGGAGCAACGCGGTCAACTAAGGCAAATACATTTTCCATTAATGTCAGAACGTCCAATAATCGCATCACGTTTAACCGAACGAGTCATCGCCTGCCGAAGCGTTACACGTTCTTCTTCTTTACGGCGTTTCCGTATTCCACGCCCGACCATTGTCAGAATCTGTTCATTCTGAAAAGGCTTGCGGATGCAGCCCATCGCACCTTTTTCCCAAGCAGAAATAGCCGTATCAAAGGTCGCAAAAGCAGTGATCATCAGCACAACGGCTTCTTCATCAAGCTTGATAAGTTCTTCAAGCGTAGAAAGTCCGCCCATTCCGGGCATCGAAACGTCCATCAAAACTACGTCATAACTTTTCTGACTGTAAATTTCGAGAGCTTCTTCGCCCGTTTTCGCCAAATCAGCCTTATAACCCGCACCGGAAAGAATCGTCTCCAGCACATCCCGCATTATTTCTTCATCGTCAACAATGAGAACCGAACCTTTTTTTGCCATAACTATTACCGAATATACAGAATAATTGGTTGCAAAACAAAAAGAAGGCGTTGCCTATGCGTAGACAACGCCTATGAAAATCGGATTAACCGAAAGGTTTAGAAATCAAATCTAGCACCAAATTGCACTACCCGATTTGCAAAAGCGGAAGTTGTTCTGCCAAAAGAGTTGCTGTCAATGTTTAAGTCAGCACCGTAAGAAATTACAGTAGCATTTAACACGTTAAACGCATCCATACTAAACTGAAGTCTTCTTTTTTCACCTAAACTGAAGTTTTTTCTAATCGAAGCATTGATGTTGAAATAACCAGCTCCGTTGATAAAATTAACCGGCAAATTACCCGTCTCACCCGCTTTATTAAAGAACAAGAATTGATTCGGATAATCAGGTGTGTTGATTGGAGCAGCAATTCGAACAGTGCTTAGCGTATAACCTGTCGGAAGTTGCTGTGTTAAATCAAAATTATTGAGTGTTGGTTGTCCTGGGGCAGTCGCTACTGCATATAGAACACTCGGATTTACGAAATAGACGCCGTTCGGAGTTTTGAATATTCCAGTAAGCTTTTTAAGCTCAGCGGCAGATTTAGTGCTGATAGCACCTTGTCTTCCATTTCGGCTGTTAAATGATGAACGTGGGTCAATAACTCCGAGTGGCGGTCCTGACGTATATTGAATTACAGAAGATAATTGGAATCCTCCGAAGATCGTGTCAATTATACCACCTGAATTATTTAGGAATGCTTTACCTTTACCAAACGGTAGCTCATAAATGAAATTAGCGTTAATCGCGTGTGTTCTATCATAATCTGCACGTCCGTAGTTAAGGTTAGGTCGGTTATTATCAAGGAAAGTTCCTTGCCGATTTTGGTCAGCATTTACGTCCGAAAGAATATCGGTCAAACTCTTAGAGAATGTGTAGTTAGCTTGGAAATCAAGTCCTTTGCCCAATCTTCTTCTAACTTCAACTTGCAAAGCGTTATAACGATATTTGCCCTCATTGACTAGAATCTCATAGGCAAGAGCATTAGTTCCTGGTTGGAACGCAACAGTTCCGGCTTGACGACTGATAATATAATTTCTTGCCAAAAGATTTGGGGAATTGGTTCTAAGATTTCCTAAGACCGTAGCATTAGTTAGGCTTAACGTTCCAGCTCCTAGATTAGCAAATACAGGTAACTGTTGGCTTCCCACAATATTCTGATTAAATGCAGCACTTGTGCAAACGGTGATCGGATTTGTAGTTGAACCCGCTGGCAAAAGAGTTGCCCCTTGTAAGCGACAATTATTTTGAGCCTTAATAAAATCAGACAGAAATCCATTATTGACAATGTCAACTTGATTAAGGTCTTTAGTGCGAACAGCTGAATTACTCATTCCGCCAACATACCTGATTTCAAAAACGGTGTTATAGAAAAGATTTCGTTGAATACCGATATTCCATTCGTAGGTTTGTTGAACTTTAAGATTTGGATCAACTCCAAAGATTGTAGACCCAAAGCCGCCCTCAGCGTTTCTGGTAGAAATCAAATAAGGGATGGCTCGGACGGTTGGTAAAGTGAACGCTGGAACACCCGTAAAAATGCCACCGGGATTTAGAGCTGCTCTTAAGTCTCCAGTACCTATAGAATTTCTAGCAGTAAGAGCTGCTGTTCCTAATCCAGGATTAGCGGCAACCAATGTCGAAGCAGCTTTAACATATTCGTCATTGATATATCTGACGGCGAATCCGCCTCTAATGACCAAGTTTCCTCCAGTCAATCCGCCAATCACACCATTTTCAAAACGAGGTGAATAAGCGAACGAAACACTTGGAGCAAAATTGTTTGTATCCGGATTAAAATATTCGCCTTCAACACCACTGTTCTTGCCCACTAAATCCAAAACAGCATTAGGGTTAGATAAACTGCCGAGAATATCACCGTTATTTACGACTGGTTCGAGATATTTTTCTTGCGGCGTTCTGAGAGGAAGATAGTAGTCGTATCTTAATCCAAGATTCAGAGAAAAATTTGGTTTTGCTCTCCAGTTGTCTGAAATATAACCAGACAACGTGTTATATTTGAATGTTTGGAGGTTAGGTATGAAAGCATAGCCTTCCTCAGGGCTTACTAAATTAGCACTCACCGATGCTCCGCCAACCAATCCGGCTAATGTATTCCGCAACGTATTGGCACGAGCCAAATCAGTCGCGTTGATTCCGGTTAAAAGATTAGCTGCCAAAACAGGTGTCTGTGTGTTTCCTCCTGAGCCAAGAATCGTGTAGGTAGGAGTTGATGCTGCCAAATTACTGGAAGTAACATCGTAATACTCAAACTGTCCGCCCATACGGAAAGAATGATTTCCTCTTGAATAAACTGAATTGTTTTGGAAAGTATATAGTTTCGTATCACGTCCTTGAGCTCTGAATGAACCTTCAGGGTTCGTAAACAGTGCTTGAGAGATTAAGTAATTCGCAGGAACATTAGTCTCATTAAAGAATGGGGCTGAAAATTGTAATCCAAAACGAAACTCAGTTGAAAAACTATTGGTTGGTGTTAGCCGATAAGATGTGACGAAGAAATCGGTCGGACCGCCCTGCGTTACAAATGGAGTAGTTGAAAATCCGGCAGCTTGATCAGCTCTTTGATTATCTTCGTTAGTTCTCTTATAAATCAAGTTAAGTGAATTCTTTTCATTTATATCAAGGTCAAATCGTCCTGCATAGTTACTTCTGGTAGCTCCGTTCGATCTGCTGAAGTTAACAGTTTGAAGATAATTGATGCCAGTGGGTATTCCCGTCGCAGAAGTTGGCAACAAATCAAGCAAACGTGTTTTGATGATCGGATCTACTGCTAAAACACCGCCGGCATTCGCAAATAATGTTTGGTTAGCAGCCGTAGTTAAATTAAATCCCGTGCCATTTAAAACATTGACCGTTCTGGTAACATTATCTGTGCCGACATAAGTAAAGTTGCCTGTTCTTGCTTCAGGCAAAAGTGTTGTTGCACTGGCTGATACTTGTTGGGCTAGTCTAAAGCCTTCGTAGTTGAAAAAGAAGAATCCTTTATTTTTCAAAAACATTGGACCGCCTTCGCCGAAATTGAAGACAGGAACAGGTCCGCCAATCGTTCCACCATATTGATTTCTATTCAAAAATGGTTTTTTTACGTTATTAAAATTATTTGCCCAAGTATTAGCCGTAAAAGCTGAATTTCGATTAACGGCATATAATGAACCATTAAATTTATTTCCACCGCGAGGAGTAACCAATTGCACAACAGAAGAGCCACCACCTTGCTCAACTCCGGCATTTTGTGTAATAACTGTGACTTCACTTACGTCATCAACAGTCGGACGGTCTGCCACAAAAACACCTGTTCTGATAAAGTTATCCTGAACATTGACACCGTCTCTGGTAATTGTGGTTGATGCTGATCTTTGACCACTAATTGAATTTGTGGTGGCATTGGCTCCGGCTTGTAAACTAACCAATGAAAGCGGGTTTCTACCGTCAATTGGTAGTTCCCTGACTTGTTGAGTCGAGATAGAAGTGCTTAATTCTCCGTTTGTTGAATTAACCAATTCACCTGACGAAGTAATAGTAACTTCTTCGCTAACGCCGCCAACTTCCATTGTAATAGTTAATGAAGATTCTCGACCTACATCGACTTTCACATCTTTTGTAACGAATTTTTTATAACCTGACGCATTAATGGTAACCGTGTATGTTCCAAAATCTAGCTGAGATACCGCAAACGATCCTGCGTCGCTGGTTGTTACAGTTCTTTCACGACCTGTCTGATTATCCTTGATTACTACCGTAGCTCCAGGAATCACACCATCGGGTGCAGATACTATTCCTGAAAGTGTGCCAGTAGTAGTCTGTGCAATTGTAAATATGCTAAACGAAATTAATAGCATACAAACAAGAATTACTTTTTTCATAAATTTATTTAGTTATCCTCAAATTAGTTCCAATACACTAAAATAATGAGATAGCTATCTTCTTTTTTTAGTGTTGTTGTAGTTCAAATTTCATGTAACTGAAACCGTTGGAACATATATTATCAATTATTGTGCCAAAAGACTCAAGATCCTAAAGACATTGTAGTTATCAAGAATTTTCGTTCTTTATAGGGCTGATTAAAACGATATTTTGAATAAAATTCAAAATATTGCAAAAAATGAATATTTTTGTGTTTTAAGTTTATTAATTCATTTCGTTAAAATAATCGAATCCACAACATCGTGGAACAGGATTAAAAGAAGGCGTTGCCCACAAGAGACAACGCCGCAAGATTTTAAATTAGATTTGACTTAGAATTCAAATCTCATAGCAAACTGCATCGAACGAGCAGCACCTGCTGCTGTGCTTTGTCCAAATACTGTAGAAGTAATATTTGGGAATTGTGTATTAGCTAAAAAGTTGACATTGTTCAAAACATTGAATGCTTCCATTCTTAATTGAACACGCATTGATTCAGTAAAAGTCACATTTTTCAAAAGTGCCGCATTCATGTTAAATGATTTTGGACCGTTGAAGATACTTCTTCCTAGATTACCTGTCGTTCCTTCTGCAGGATTAAAGAAAACCTGTCCAGCAAACGTAGCATTAGTATTTGCAGGATTTAAATATCCAGGTGAAGCCTGACCTGAAGCATTAAGAATTGATGGATTAATCCAATAAATTCTTCCATTTGCTTCAGTTATACCTGTTGCCAATTGCTGAATTTGCTGGTTAGTCAGCGTAGAATTTGGCGTTTGTCTTCCCGAAGAAATATTAACGGTTCCACGTCCGTCAAGAATTGTAATAGGAGCTCCTGATGACCATTGAGCAAGTCCAGAAACTTCCCATCCTCCAATAAGTTTGTCCAAAATGCCACCTTGATTCAAAAACAACTTTCCTTTACCAAATGGCAACTGATAGATTGCATTGACATTGAATGTATGTGTTTGGTCAAAATCAGCTCTGGCATACTCAAGTTCCGGTCTGGAATTTAAGAGTAAAGGCTCAAACAGCGTTTGTCCTGTTCCAACTGTATCTGTCAAATTCTTCGAGAAGGTGTAATTAGCTTGGAAATACAAACCTTTTGAAAAACGACGACGAAATTCAAGTTGTAATGAATTGTAGTTGTATGAGCCGGCATTAGTAAATAATTCAATTGTTCCGATATTTGGATTTTGATAGAAATTCAAAAAAGGAACAAGATTTGGACTTGCCAACGTTGGATGATTGTTTAAATTATTTGTAACGAAGGCTTGAGCCGCATTAGCTACTGTTCCATTACGCAATTGGGTACTAAAAGCTGTATCTGTAAGGAAAGTTCCAACTAATAATGGACCTGTTCCAAGCGTGCTTGTTTTGAAAACAGACAATGCTTGACATCCAACCACAGTTACAGGGTTACAAAACGCAGTAGTCGCACCCGGCAAAGCTAAGTTTGCTTGGGCTCGTTTGAAATCTGCAAGAAATGCAGCTGGAATTTGTAGCTCATTAAGATTATAACCACGGGCTAAATTTTCACTATTAGTTCCCACGTAACGAACTTCGATTGCCATATTGCCAAATTCACGTTGAAAACCAACACTATACTGAGCATTCATTGGATTTTGTAAATTTGGATCAACAGTACCTGCGTTACCAAAGTTGCCTTGTGCGGCATTGTTTTGCAGAAACGTTCGTGGAGGAGCAATAAACGTTGGGGCAGCAATCGGTGTTAATGAAGTGCTGACACGATCGTTCAGATTCGTATTGGCTCCACCTACTGGACCAATAGCATTTGCCGATGACCTGCCTAGTCCAAAGTTACCGGTTCCAGCAGAAGTCAATGTATTGTTAAGAGTAGTAATAATTGAATCATTGATATAGGTTTGGCTGTAGCCGCCTCTGATTACGGATTTGCCTTCTGAACCAAAAATAAAATTCAGAATTCCTGATTCAAAGTTAGGCGACCACGCAATACCAAACGATGGAGCGAAATTATTGTAATCAGTATTGTAAAAACGATACTCCTGACCAATATTTGTGCCAACTACGTTGAAAGTGCCATTACCGCTTAGTAATGAAGCTGCAGGATTATCCAAATCAGATAAAACAGGCTCTAAAGCCAATCCGCTCTCAAGTTTTAGGGCTGGAAATAACTCATATCTCACTCCCAATGAAACTGTCAAGCCACGAGCTAATGACCAACGATCTGATGCGTAGAGCGAATGATTCCAGTTTAAGAACGGGGCAAGTTGACGAACACGCTGGAAAGGCGAGGTAACACTCTCTTGATTAAAAGAAACGGTTCCCCTGTTGACCAAGCCACCTAAAAGTGCGAGTAACCCATTCGCAGTTCCGAGTTGTGTAGTGTTTATTCCACCAGCGGCTGTAAAGTTAGCTGGTGCTAAGGTCGTTGTTGTGGCGGTTGTTGCACTTGTAGTTCCAAGCGCATAAAAAGGAACAATAAATGCGTCGTTATAAGATTGAACTTCGTATTTTTGATATTGTCCGCCAAATTTCAAAGAGTGTTTTCCAACAATCCAGTTCAGGTTATCTGCAATAGTAGTTACACGATTGTTACGACCTTGATCAAGAAAAACATTCTGCGGACTATCAATAAGCCCAGCAAGTAAATTGGTATTGGTCGTTCCCGAAGTTCCCAAATTAAATGATGGATAATCACTTACACGATCAAAAGGAACTTCAATTTTGAATCGACCATAACGAATTTCATTGACAATATTACTTGAAAAAGCACGACGATAAGATACCGTTACCTGCTCATTCTTTGGCAAATTGTGTTACATCAGGAATTGGATTGTATCCTTGGTTATCCACATCAGGGCGGTCATTATTATCCTTATTCCAATTATATACCACACTAAACGAATCTCTTTCGGTGGCATCATAATCGAATCTGTTTTGAATAAGTTGATTGCGTTTGACTCTGAGAACGGTTAAATCCATAACCCGTAGTGTTGAGCGAATCGCCACCTGTAGTATTCCCTGCAGTTGGCAAAAGAGCTAAATATCTTGCTTGAATAATAGGATCAATTGTCGCTGGAATTCCCGGCAATCCTTGTGCGATAGCGAAAGACAATATATTTGGGATTGTACAAACACTACCTACTGCACCATCAGGACAAATCGCCGTGGCTGCACCCGCGGTCGCACGATTAAATACAAACGCTCCACCTCTGGCACCCGGTGTCAGGATAGTACGTGTAGCACGAGCCGAAAACGGATCTCTGATTCCTTCATAAGAAATAAAAAAGAATCCTTTGTTTTTATGGAAAGTCGGACCGCCTTCTCCAAATACTGGTGTTGGAAATGTTCCGCTTACTTTCCCGCCGTATTGATTGCGGTTTCTAAAAGGAATTGGAATTCCTTTCGGTTGAGCAGCTGAAACCGATCTGTTGTTGAAAAAGTTATTTGCACCAAAAGCAGAATTACGATTGTAAGCAAATAAGGCTCCATGAAGATCTTTTGTTCCACGAGGAGTAACAAGAATAATTTGTGCTCCACCTGAGCCTAAATCTGCTTCTTGATTTCCGGTTGAAATTGTAAATTCGCCTGTATCATCTACAGATGGGCGACCGGGTGCAAAATCTGTTGCATTCGCACGAATAAATGGATCGTTGATACTAATACCATCACGCGTGATGTTGGTAGCAGTGGTTCTCATTCCATTAATTGAAGTGTTTTGACTTGGGTTACTGGCAACACCGGCTTGCAAGGTAGTCAAATTAAGCGGATTACGTGTAATCAGCGGAAGCGACAAAATTTGCTGCGGACTAATTGTTGTTGCCAATTGACTTGACGTGGAAGTAACTAAATCTACTCCAGCCGTTACAGTTACATTCTCCTGAACATTTTCCAATTTCAAGAGCTGTGGTGAAATTATATTCACGACCCACATCAACCTTGACGTCATTTGAGACCGATGTTTTAAATCCATTAGCCGCAACCGTTATCGAATAAAGACCCGGTTCCAACTGAACGAAACTGAAAGCCCCTTGTTCATCAGTTGTTGCAGTTTGTATTCTACCGGTCGAAATATTTCACGGTTACCGACGCATTGGGAACAACCCCGTCTGCCGCTGAAACAACTCCTTTGATACTGCCGGTAGGAGTTTGACCAAAAGCTAGGACTGCAACCGACAAAATCGTCAATGCAATCAACAAAAATTTCTTCATTATTTTTAATCTCCTAGGAATTTGTAACGTTCTACTCGCTTTTTAAGCCATATCATCACCCAAACAAGTATTCTGCAAAACAGAATTATGTTTAGAATAATCTAGAAAGTTTTTCTGAAATCTCTCTTGTTTATTATTAAAATGTAAATAGCTTTATGTAGGCGGATTTAATTACTAATGAAATTGATGCAAAAGATGTGCCAAAAAAATATCATTTATTTTTGCAAGTCTGATTTAAGTCCGGCTGAATAGTATTTTCATTAAGACGTTTTAAACCCTCATTTAAACAGTCATTTAGGGTAATTTTCCTAAGAAGGAATTCTATATGGATATTTGCATTCAAACATAGGTTAAGTGGCTTCAATTAGAACTCATCCAGAAATTTGGATTATTTACGAATTTTAAGTGTTATTTCTTTAGTTTTATTACCAAAAAACTAATTTCCTCATTGAAATATTTCCCCAAAAACCCACATATTCAAACTTTTTACTAATCGTCTCGTAATAATTAACAGAATTCAGTTTTGGCTGAAAGCAAATGTGACAAAGGGAGTAAGGTTAAAAAATGGCAATGTCTAAAGCGGGAAAAACATTTCTCATCGTTGGCGGAATTATATTCGCGTTATTTTTGGTGGCAATAATTGGGATTGCTTTGATTATTGGCTCAATGGGTGGAGGCAGCAAGAGTGTTTCGAGCAATAGCGTTTTGGTACTAAACGTTTCGGGAGATTTGCCGGATTATGCACCCGATGACCCAACCGCAAAAATCTTTGGAATGGGACAAGGGCAATCTTTTACGAGTTTGCTCACGCAGCTTCGTAAGGCAAAGGTGGATAGTCGCGTAAGTGCTGTATTGCTTGATGTTAGCTTTCCGCAAATTGGTTGGGGTAAGGCTGACGAACTTCGTGATGCGATTGCCGATTTCAAACAATCGGGCAAACCGATTTATGCCTACATGGAAATTGGCATGAACAAGGAATATTACATTGCTTCGGCTGCCGATAAAGTGTTTTTACCGCCTTCCGGCGATCTTTACATCAATGGTTTTGCGGCTAATGTAATGTTTTATCGCGGCACTTTGGACAAATTAGGAGTTGAACCTGAATTCATACAAATCGGCAAATATAAAAATGCACCCGATCAATATCTTCGCAAGGATATGGCTGAAGGGCATCGCGAAGTAATGAATTCGATCATGGACAATTATTACAATCGTTATGCTCAAGGCATTGCCGATTCGAGAAAAAATACTCCTGAAGATGTCAAAGCATTGATCGATAATGCTCCTTTTAACGCGGTAAAAGCCAAAGAAGCAGGTCTGATTGACGGGGCAATGTATCGCGATCAGGTTGACGCGGAATTGAAAAAGCAGCTTGGTTATAAAGACGAAGAAAAACTTCGTACTGTTCGAATAGTGATTATCGCGAGATTCCGGCAGATTCGCTCGGACTCAATAATGGTTCGGAAGTGGCGGTAATTTATGCTTCAGGAGCGATCGTTGGCGGACGTTCGGCTGATGGAACATTTGGCGGAGAGCAGACTACAGGTTCGGATACTGTTGTAAAAGCGGTGAACGATGCGGCGGCTGACGATTCGATAAAGGCGATAATTATTCGGGTTGATTCTCCGGGCGGTTCGGCTTTGGCTTCGGATCTAATGTGGCACGCAATTGAAAATGCCAAAGCTAAAAAGAAGCCGGTCGTAGTTTCGATGAGTGATTATGCGGCTTCGGGCGGTTATTACATTTCCTGCAATGCCGATAAAATTGTTGCTCAACCAAATACGCTGACGGGTTCAATTGGAATGTTTACCGGAAAAATGAGTCTCAAAGGTTTGTATAATTGGACGGGAATTTCCAATGAATATATTTTACGCGGGAAAAATGCCGGGCTTTTCCGTGAATCTGAAAAATGGACGCCCGATGAACTCAAAAAGATGAAGGAATCTGCCGATACCGTCTATTACGACAACTTTATTCCGAAGGTCGCAAAAGGGAGAAATATGACAGTCGAAGCGGTTGACGCAATCGGACAGGGTCACGTTTGGACGGCACACAAGGCAAAGAAAAAGGAATCGTTGACGAAATGGGCGGAATGGAAAAGGCGATTGAAATCGCGAAAACCTTAGCTAATCCTCCTGCTGACAAAGATGTCCGGCGAGTAGTTTTTCCGGCTCCGCGTCCGTTTTTTGAAACTATTTTCGACAGCGGCACTACCGAAGCAAAAGCTAAACAGCAAAAAGAAGTTTTGATTCAGGCATTGCCGAAGGAACTGCAGAAGGCATATCGTCTCGCATCGATTTATGAACAATTGAATCGCGGAGAAACGATTATGATGTTGCCTTTTGATTTGGACATTAAGTAAACCAAGCTTCTAAATAGTTGAAGAATGAGGAAATGTCTTTTTGGCATTTCCTTATTTTTTGCAAAAATACGTTTACAATTCATCATAATTCAAGGGTGAAAATTATGAAAATGTTAATAAGTTTGGCACTGGTTTTAACTTTTAGTTTAGCTATTTTTGCAGATATACCACCTCTCCCTACGCCTACAAATGACAAAAAGAACCCTAGCGAGCAAGGCACTTGCATTAGCGTAATGCTTTCACAGGAGGGGTTTTTCTGTTAGGACGCTGGCTTATTAAAAAAAATAACATGGCGATTTCCGAACAAGCTACAAAAGCAATTTCTAACATATAATTTCGAGCCGACTCGAAAGCAAACCCATCGCAGCTGCTGATATACCTTATTGGTATTCCATATACTTTTCAGTGCGATTCAAATCTTCTCTAAATCCAAAATCACACTAAACTCCAATGTTTATGGCTTTGGCACACCTCTTGCTTGGTACATTTCCGTGAGAGCCGTAAGTCATTATCTTACAGCACTTTACAAAACTTTACATTTCTTGAAATTCAACTGAGTTGCGGAAATGAAAGATATTCTAAGGAATAGTTTAGGAGAAAAACAATGAAATTCAATACCGTAAAAACAACTTTGGCAGCATCGGCAATTGGCTTGGCAGCATTACTGGGAACAGTTGAAATCAACGCCCAATCGAGAGATCGAGGAAATAATTTTCCGCCTGTCTCTAATCAAAGAAATGACCAACAAAGAATTGAAATAGAAAAACAACGCCAACGCGATGGTGATGCAAATGCGAAATCAAAATGGTCGCGACAGAAACGATTGGGAAAGAAATGTCCGCTTCAAAGTTTATCAAAACGGCAAGGTTTTCATTACGGACGAACGCGGATTGGAAACACTTAAAGAAGCTGTAATGAGCGGCTATGAAAAGGGTTTTCAAGCTGGGCAAACAAACCGCAGAAATAAACGAAGAGGCAATATTTACAGCCAAATCGGATATCGAAACGATTATTCTCGAAACGTCGGCGGCTTTGGTTATCAGAATCAAATAGATTCCAAATTGCTGCAATCCTACTTCCAAAAAGGCTTCCAAGAAGGTTTTGAAGATGGATACAACACCCGAAAAATGCGTGGATGGGGACGCGATGATGTAAAGATTTCCAATCACGACTTACGTTCGATCTTGAAATTTGAGAGATTCTAATTAGATGGAATTCGATTCGAAATGAAAAAGCCGGGCTTCAAGTAATCGAGACCGGCTTTTTCCATTTTGAAATGAAAAATTAAATCTTCTTCTGAATAAATAAGACATTCGAATAAAAAATCTGCGTCCATCTTGCCGCAAGCCTTCATCAAAACGATTACGAAAATCATTAAACGCACGATAATTGGAATTATCATTGTAGCCAACGTAAAACGCCGTTCCCGGACTCGGATTCCAACCAAAAGCAGTTGTGAATTAATCGTTCCGTCAACCGTTTCGTAATCCATACTGATTCTTATAAATATAAAGCGAGTAAATTGATACGTTGATTTAAAGGATAAATATTTGAATCGAAAGCGGTTAGCTTATTATCATTGCGGCGTAATTTTTCGCGTTCGTACTTTAACTCGATACTCCACGGATCAGTTGGCTGAAAATCAACCCCAAACCCATAACTAAAATTCAAGCCTTTCCCTGGGTCTAATTTTGAACTTCCCAGAAAAGCGGCAGGCGAAACCCTCGGATAACGCTCACTTGCTCCAAAATCAAAATCAAACGCATTAGTAGTGATCCCAAATCCTGCACCAACGCTGATTTTCTTCCAAAATTCTTTTCAATTCTGCATCTACCGTAAATTGATTAGCCTTGCGAAAATCTTCGCCGAAGAAAATTCCCTGCTGAAAAGCGTTGCGTTTTGCTCCAAATTCGTCTTCATAAATTCGACTGTGTTCAAAATCCGTTCCCGTATTAAAACTAAATTGGTTTGAAAATTCCATTGCGTATTAAAACTTGTGCTAATTCCTGTATGCGTCCTTGTCCATCAAAGCTAAAATTTGAAAATCTTCGGGTAGTTAAACCGATGAGTTTTTTATGGGATTCGGTTCAGTTCCGAGCCTCCAGCCGCCAAAAACCGAATGACTATTTGTTTGCCGAGTAAATCCTACATCAGCCCGATAATCTTTGCTTCTTCCGTTTGCACTAATCAAATAGCCGCGATTTTTACCTGTGTAATCCCAAGTCACCGTATATGCTGCACCGTTTCCGGTGCAATATTCGTCATTGTCAATATTCGGGTTATAAAAATTGCGGCGTGAATTTGTTCCAACTGTCTGAAAGCTGAAAACTGTTTGCGGATCAATCTGAAATTTTGCATCAACGCCGAATAAATTGTTATGTTTCTGCGAACCAAAATGATAAGTCGTGGCAATCAAACCAATATTTGACTGAACCCCAAAATCGCGTTTGAGCCGCAAAACGCCGATGTAGGCTTTAGTATTAGTATCGGGAAAACGGTCAACTGCGGTAAACAATCCGAAAGTATTTTTGCCTGTTTTGCCCGTTAATTTTACGGCGACATCAGGATCGGCGATGTTTCGTGTATTGACAACCTGCAAAGGCGTGCGGAAATAATCAATTCCTTCAAGAAAAAACGGGCGTTTTTCGGGAAAGAAAATAGGGAATCGCTCATTCGCACGAACGACCGGTGCATCGGCTTCGACCTCAGCAAAATCTGGATTAACTGCCGCATCCAAGGTAACATTCGGCGTGATTTGAAATTTAACGGAAACGCCGATGTCTTGCTTTATCGGACGATTCAAAATCCGTGAACCAATCGGCTGTCTTAAATCTGCAATCCGTTCGCCCGTTTCGCTAAGCGTAATGCTTGGAACAATTTCAATCGTGCGGTCCGTTCTGATTTCATTCAATCCGGTGATTTTACCAATCTGCCGCAACGACGAAACATCACGGGCAATCGGCATCCACGAACTATTTTCATCATTAAACCGCGGGATATTCCGCCCCATATTAAAGCCCCAAAACTTTCCTTTTCCGGCACTGTAACGCAAAGACTTGAAAGGAACTTTAACCTCAACCGAATAGCCATCTTCCAGCAAAACGCCTTTCGATTCCATCACCACATCAACGCTAAAATCAGGACCTTGCTGTGAACCATCAACTAAAACCGAATCTGCCTGAATACCAAAAGGATTAAAAAAGAAAACGTAAGCACGGCGTTGGTCGTTAAAAGTGTCTAAGGTAAAACGAACCCGATCATCAGCAAAAATATCGTCACGTTTCGCAACCGTTGCACGAATCTTATCAGGCTCATCAAAAGCGTGAATCCCAACGTAAAGATTCTTTTCATCGTAGCCAACATAGCCAATCGTTTGTCTGGAAGGAGCAATATTATCGCCCGGCTGGATTTGGATAAAGTCTTTGAAAACAGCGGCTTTTTTCCAAAGTTCATCATCCAATTTCCCGTCAATAACGGGTTCGGATTCAAATTTTGGAAGCGTAATCGGGACGCTCTTTTCAGGCGGCACAATGATTTTCGTTGAAGTGTCTTGGGCAATAATCGAGCTGAAAAATGCTAGAAAAGCTAAAAGATATATTAAATATTTCACAAAAAATGATGACTTAGAATGTTTTAAGAAAAGCTCAAAAGATTAAACGCAAAATATGAGTAAAAGGTTTGAAATCATAATTAGTTTAGGATTTTTGCCTACGAAACACACAAAATAAACGAAATTAAAATTACTTTTTGCTAAATTCCTTTTCGTACTTTTCGTATATTTCGTAGGCAAGATTTCCTATCCAATCTTCTCCAAACCATTCATGTAAGATTGCAAAACTTCAGGAATCAAAATGCTTCCATCGGTTTGCTGATAATTTTCAAGAATAGCAATCCAAGTTCGCCCAACAGCTAAGCCGGATCCGTTAAGCGTATGCGGAAATTCGGTTTTTGCGTTTCCTGCACGCTTAAATCGCATATTCATTCTTCTCGCTTGAAAGTCTCCACAGTTGCTGCAGCTTGAAATTTCGCGATAAGTTTTCTGGCTCGGCAGCCAAACTTCGATGTCGTAAGTTTTCGTCGCACCAAACCCCATATCGCCGGTTGAAAGAACGACGGTTCGATACGGCAAACCCAATTTTTGCAAAATAGTTTCAGCATTCGCAGTCAGTTTTTCATGTTCTTCGGCAGAATCTTCCGGCAAGCAAACTTTCACTAGCTCGACCTTTTCAAACTGATGCTGGCGAATCAGCCCACGCGTGTCACGTCCGTAGCTTCCCGCTTCTGAGCGAAAACAAGGCGTGTAAGCCGTATAATATTTCGGCAAGTCTTTTGCATCCAACATCTCTTCGGCGTGATAGTTCGTCACGGGAACTTCAGCGGTTGGGATCAATGCAAAACCGCGACTGTCGGTTAAATGAAACAAATCTTCCGAGAATTTTGGAAGCTGCCCCGTTCCAAACAAAGCTTTTTGATTGACCAAAAAAGGCGGCAAAGTTTCTGTGTAGCCATGTTCACTCGTGTGAACGTCAAGCATAAAATTAATTAAAGCACGGCTCAATCTCGCACCTGCACCGTTAAGAATCGCAAAGCGTGAACCCGTTATTTTTACAGCACGTTCCTGATCTAAAATGCCCAAATTTTCGCCTAAATCAACGTGATCCTTCACCTCAAAATCAAACGCTTTCGGCTCGCTCCATTTGCGGATTTCAACGTTTGCAGATTCATCTTTACCAATCGGACAAGATTCGTGCGGAATATTCGGCAGATTTGCCAAAAGGTCACGCATTTCTGCTTCCGCTTCATCGCGTTGCTTATCAAGCTCGGCTTGTTTGTCTTTAACTCCTGCAACTTCCGCCTTTTTCGCTTCGGCTTCCTCGCGTTTTCCGGCTTGCATCAATGCTCCGATTTCTTTACTTGAGGAATTTCGAATTTGATTAAGTTTATCGGATTCGCCAATCACACGACGGCGTTCAACGTCTAATTCGGCGAATTTATCCAACAATTCAGTCTGGAAATTTCGGTTGTTCAGGGCTGTTCTGACTGTTTCAAGGTTTTCTCTAACGTATTGTAAATCTAACATAACTGGAATAATTGTAAATCGTTAGTGGCTAATTGTGAAACGGGTGTTTTGAGTCCCGCCTTCAGGCGGCTTCTTCTGTCAGTAGCCCGACCATTAGAAAGGGCTTAATGTTCTAGAATCAAAGCCCTCCTTTATAATCGTTCAACTGACACGTGTCGTTTTTTTCTAATAGTGTAAGCCGGGATAAATACAAATCTTTTAGTTGGGCTAAACACACACTCTCAATAACGAGGCTGTCTGTGCGGGCAAATTCACCTTTTCAGACAGCCTCCAATTTATAGAGATTCCATTAAATAATTGTAGGAATATAATTTACACCAAAGCATAGCGGTTGATAATTTGCGTCAACATTGCTTTCGGTATAATGCGGGGTCCAGCCGGACATATCTTCGAAGAGGCGAATCGCACGAACCGTTTTATCGCCGCAAAGATTAAACCAATGAAGGGTTCCACGCGGAACACGAATAAGGTCGCCGGCTTCCATTTCGATTGAAACAACGTCAGAATTTTTCGGTGCGATGTGAAAAAGTCCGTGTCCTTTAACGATAAAACGAACTTCATCTTCATCGTGCCAATGTTCGCGATTGAACTTGTTGAGCATTACGTCAAGATTCGGCGTGGTTGGAACGATATTGATAACATCCGCGGTGACAAATCCACCTTTTAACTTAAGCTTTTCGATCTCGGGCGAATATGCAGACAATATCTCGTCTTCCGTAGCGTCTTGCGAAACTCTCAATGAATCTCCATCCCAGCGTTCGTAATCAATGCCGATTTTCGATAGACAATCAGTTATTTCAGACGTATCTCGGAGCGTTAAATCTTTATTGGGAATATTTACAATTGCCATAATCCTATTTCAATTAATCTTTCGATTCTTACACAGAAGCCAAATTTCTTCTGCAATTCCTTTATATTTTTCTATATCGCCAGCACTATTATCGAACCATTTTTGAAATTCTTCATAAACCACATTCAAAACATCGCGAACGTCGAAGCAATTTTTTAATCGTGGCAGAATTGTCTCTACCTCAGGTTCATATTCGTCGGTATTACTCTCAAAGTTAATTCCAATGGGATCATTTCGAAACAGAATTTCGGAAACCTCAACGAATCGACTACCGTATTCTGCTTTCACCTTTTCTCTACGTGCAATCATTTTTCTCTAGTTCCATTAACTATCATAACTATTTCAATTGTCTGCCCAAAACTTCAAACAAAAACTCAAAAATTTCAATATGCCGTTTTGCTTCCGCAATTGAATCGCCCCACGTATAAAGTCCGTGTTTTCGTAAATAAATGCCGTGGCAATTTGGATTTTCCCGCAAAACGTTTTCGATAACGTGCGAAAGTGCGATGTAATCTTGCGAATTTTCAACAATCGGAACTTGCTCTGTATGTTCGTGAGTTTTTACGCCAGCGAGACCTTTGAGCATCTCGTAGCCGACGATTTCAATAAAACCTTTTTCGAAATTTATGTCGGAAAGAATAGTTCCCCAAACCGAATGAGTGTGCAAAATTGATTTAGTATCGGGCAAAAAACGATAAATTGCGAGGTGAATGAGTGTTTCGGCGGAAGGTTTACCAAATCCCCGAAGTACTTCAGAATCACCATTTACCTCTAGAAAATGTGTTTCATCCAAATCGCCTTTTTCATTTCCGCTGGCAGTAATACAAAGTGTCAGTGGTTCATTTTCAATTATCGCGGAAAAGTTTCCGCTCGTTCCTAAAACCCAACCGCGTCGGTAAAATTCCTTTCCACAATCGGCTAAATGCAAAGCTAAATTTTTTAAAATCATTGCAACCAAGTGTAGCAAACAAAAAGGAGACGCTTCAATCAAGAAACTTCCCAAAGTTTGAATTTAGTGACTTCTAGTTTTTCTCAAACAAGTTTTTTGCGACTTCAATCTCGCGGTCAAATCCTTTTCCAATGTCCCTGTAATCTTTTTTCACAACAATATCAGGAATCACGCTTGCGTCTTTTTGTGTACTTAGAGGCGATTGAAAATAGACCGGAATATCAATTTCTACCTTTGAATTTGGCAGATTCAAAAAGAAATAATTGCCGCCGTTAATGCCTTGTTTATTGCCGCCGGAAACTTGTCCGACGATTTTTGCGAGCTATTTGTCCTTAACATAATCCAGAGAAATTGAAACGTCGCGGAGGCATTGCTTGAATCTGCTATAATTATCGTTTTACCTTGAAAATTATTGGCGTAAGGCTCAACTTGCGGATAATTTTCGCGTCCGACGATTTCAAAATACTTATCGTCAAATTTCTTGAAATTCGCTTTCGGAACACCGTTTTGTAAGGCTGATTTCAGTTCATCGCTGTAAGTATCAAGATATTTTGACAAATCTAAGTTGAGCTGCAACATTTCGCACAAGTCTTTTGCTTTCAGCATATACGCCAAGTTTTTGCTTTCGCCAAATAACGTGAAAGTTCAAAACCGACATCCATATCGCCGCCACCGTTTCCGCGTAAATCAATGATTAAATTTTTGACATTTTTTCGCACGAAGTTCCGCGAATGCATTTGCTAAAAACTCTTTAAATTTAATCGTTTTAAGCCGCCAAGTGATTGAATTATCAATCTTTAAGTAACGCAGTCGAGTTTGCTTGAATCTCAAATTTCCAGCCGTCATCATAGCTTGGAGTTTTGCCATAACGCTTCGCCATTTCATCTTTGCGTTCGTCTTTTGTTAGGGCGAAAATTTCGAAAGATGATTTCTTCTTGGTCGCAAAATCAATTGCTTCTATCGCAAATTTTTCGTTTTTTAACGGAATGAAAAGCGGAAAATACAAGTCAAAAAGAGCATATCTTTCGGCTTCAAATCTAACTAATTCAAGCGAATTTATGCGATGTTCAAGCGTAGAATTTCCATCGGCTTTCGTAACGGTTAAAAGTTTTTCGATAATTTGTTTGACCGCAACACCGTTGATTTTCGTAATCTCGCTGCCTTTCGACAAGTTATTTGACGACGCATTTTCCGTTACGATAATTTTGCCGCCGACAATTCGGAAATAAATTGGCAGATAAGTTTTACCACCAAAAAGTCGCTCGCGGACTAAACCGCTTTGATTATAAGGGTTTGCGTAAGTGTGTCCGCATTTAATTTTTTCGGCAAATTGCGAAAACAGCAGAAAAACTTCGCTTTCAGACAAAGGGGTTTTGAGTTTCGCTTCAAGGCTTACAAATTCTTTTTCCAAAATTTCGGGCGTGTTATAACGATAAATTCCTGGATGAATCGCAATTAACGCTTTCCTAAAAACGTCAAAATCTTCTTTCAGTTGTGCGGGCGAGAATGTCTTTTTAGCCAACACGTTTTCGGTTGTTCGTTTCAAAGATAATTGATTGCGAAACTGCCAAGGCGTTCGCGTTTCCTTCAAAAAAATGAGCGAGTTTTCGTCAAAAGTAATCGTTTTACGAAATGGTTCGACCTTTTCTCCGTCTTGTCCGCTGCCAAGCAAAACGATCTTACTTGTTTCAATTGATTCGATTTTCAATTGAGAATTACCTTGAAAAAATTTCTTTGCCGTAAGATCAATTTTTTCCGTTTCAACGTCTTTGATAATTCTTCCAAAGTCATCATAAACGGTTGTAATTTCAGCCGAATTTCCGTCGGTGGAAGGTTTGATCATCAAATAAGTTTTAAGTTTTACACGCTCGTTTGTTGTGTAATCTTGATATTCCAGCGTGCCTTCCCAGTTTCCCGCGATGGTTTGGAAAAAAGTTTTGCCTTGCGAAAAAGCGTTTGTTGATAAAAATACGATTGCAAAGATTGCCGTCAAAATTAATTTGTTCATATTGGTTCCCCTTGAAATAATTTGTGTAAAACTGATTCAAGGTTACAGTTTCACAAAATAAAAATCGCCTCAAATTACGATTTGAAGCGATTTTGTGATGATTTGAGCCGAAAAACTTATTTTGCTTCGTCTTTGATAAGAATTAATTCATTATTGACCGTGCCGCGAATGATAAAGATTTGTTTGCCGTCTCTTGACCATGCAAAATTAAATAATCTTCCGGCGGTAAAATTTGTCAGTTGTTTTTTCTCTTTGCCGTCAAGTGAAATTTGCAGGATATTGGGAATGCCTTCGCTGCCGATATATGTCAGTGATTTTCCGTCGGGCGACCATCTGATTGATTCCATCGAACCGGTTTCAAATTTAGCCTTGGCATCGCTTACTTTATCGCCTTCAAGGTCAAATACTTGCAAAGTTTTGTTGTAAGCCGCATCCGTAATTGACAAAATCATATATTTACCGTCAGGCGAAACATTAACTCCAGATTCATTTTCGACGCTTGCGGGGAAAACTCTTTCAGGAATTCCGCCTTCAATCGGCACTTTCATCAGTTTTGAGATTCCGCTGTTTTTTTCCTGCTGGGTATAAAAAATCTTTTTGCCGCCGTCAACAAAATTCGGGTCAAATTGATTTACGCCTTCGCCAACCGTTGTTAATTGCTTGGCATTGTTGCCGTCGGCATCCATCACCCAAGCCCGCCAAACATTTGAACGGTTTGACATAAGACAAATTTTTGTTCCGTCAGGCGAAAGTTTGGGATCGGCGTTGAGTCTTGAGCCGGAAGTTATCTGCCGAATATCCTTGCCGTCGGTTGTGATTTCCCAAAGATTAAGTTCGGAATCTTTGTTTCTGGTAACAATGAGATTACCGTTTGCCATTACTGCAATGCCCGAATCACCGCTCAGATTTTTGCCTTCGGGGGTTAATTGTTTGAGTTCTTTTGAAACGGGCGAAAAACTCCAAATGCTTGATGAAGCGTCTGTTTTTACGGTAATCAAGGTTTTATCATCGCCCGAAACTCCCAGCCAATTATAGGAATTAGTGTCGTTCGTAATTCGCGTTCGCTCACCGTTCGGATAAGAAATACTCCAAACCTGATCAGGCTCGGCTCTCTTTTCACTTGCAAGGGCAAAAACGCCGGTGCCGTCTTTTTTCCAGTGAATATCCGAAACACTTGACCACTTGCCGTTTGCAAGAAGGTTTAGCTTTCTGTCGGCAAGTGAAACTTCGGCAAGCGAATAACTGTCAGTTTCACCGCCGTTGTTCGTCCCGACGGTCATCACGATCTTCTCGGAGATCGGTGACCAAGCAGGATTTGTAAAAAATCCGTATTCGGTTTGAGGTGTACCGATAATTGCTTTTTCTTCCGTCCCGTCTAAATTTACCGTAAAAAGCGTATCTGTTCCTTCTGTTCCGCTGTGCCTCATAAAAGCGAATTTTTTACCGTCAGGCGAAAAAGTAATGTCGGAATCAACATCGTCAACGATCTTTTTCGGTGTTCCGCCCAACGTCGGCACCTGATACAAAGTGTTCATATTTTTACCTGCGTTTTTTTGCAGATAATAGACGTAATTTGTATCGGGCGAAAAAGAAATTGCTGAGACGGGCAAACCTGATTTTGGAACAATTTCGACTCCGCTACCCGTTGCAAGTTGGCGAACCATAATATTCCTCGCACCAAGTTCGCCGCTTTGAAAGGCGATATATCTGCCATCAGGCGAAATTGCGGGCAGACGACTTTTCCCGTCGTCGGACATCACCGAAATCTGCGGATTTTGAAAAGAATTTGAGTCGGATTTATCACCGCCGAATAATTTGAATGAAGCAAAAGCTAAACCGCCGAGCAGAATTAATACGATCAAGCCGAAAATTGCGTAGCTTGAATTTCGACTTTGAGTTTCGGCAAAAACAGGTTGACTGAGAATTTTTGTCTGTGCCAAATCGTCATCGGTTTTTACCTTCGATTCATCGGTTTGATAAATGCGGGTTTTTGTTTCTTCGGAAAGGTGACGCGAACCGGAATTTACTTGATAATTTCGGGTTGATGATTCTTCCGCGTAATTTAATTCAAGTTCACGCCGTAAACTTTTCAGATCAAGAGTAACTTCTTTCGCCGTTTGATAACGTTCATCGCGGTTTTTCTGTAATAATTTGCGAACAATGTTATTTAATTCGACCGGTGAATCAGGCAAAATTTCGGTAATCGGTTTCGGCTCTAAATGAATCAGATTTGCCAAACTGTCGCTGACGGTTTCGCCTTCAAACGGAGCTTTTCCCGCAATCATTTCATATAAAACAACGCCGAGACTCCAAATATCGGAACGTTCGTCCACAGGCTTTCCGCGTGCCTGCTCAGGCGACATATAACGGACACTTCCCATTACCACGCCCGGAGCGGTTCTAATCATTTCAAGCGTTTCTTCTTCACTGCCAACGCCCAATTTAGCGGGTTTTGCCAATCCGAAATCCAGAATTCTAACGTAGCCGTCGTTCCGAAGCATTATATTTTCCGGCTTAATGTCGCGGTGAGCAATGCGTTCGCCGTGGGCAATGCAAAGTCCGTCGGCGATTTGTTCGGCAATACTTACGGCATCTGCAAGCGAAAGATTCGTGGTCTCGATTACTTCGCGGAGAGTTTTGCCCTCAACATATTCCATCGCAATAAATTCGATGTTTTCCGTCTTGCCGATTTCGTAAATAGTAATAATATTCGGATGATTTAGGGCTGACGCGGCTTTTGCTTCCTGCTTTAGGCGTTGAACACGCTCGGCATCTTTGGAAAATGATTCGGAGAGAATTTTTAAGGCGACAAAACGCTCGAGCGAATTGTCAAAAGCGAGATAAACTTCGCCCATTCCGCCTTCACCAATTTTTCTTTCAATCGTATAATGACCGAATTTTGTACCTTTTTCCATTGTTGAATCGATTCAATTAAGCAATTGCTATATCTAAAAATATAGTCGAAATCAAGGAAATATTCTAGGCGAACTTGATTACTAATTTTCAGATTTTCAAACCATATAAACGCATTTTTAAACTAAAATTGCTTGTCACAATCAAAACACTGCGAGATTATTTTTTGTGCTATTTCAAAAACTTTTTCTTAATCAGATCAACCGTAAAGTTCAATTCCGCATCTTTTCCTTCAGCTAAATCTTTTGCCGTCGGGATGACTTTGTAATCGGGAATCGGGGCATTCGGCTTCATCGAATATGGAACATCACCACCGCCGAGAACCGGAATTCTTGCTTTAACTTTGCTGTTTGGTAAAACGACATCCGCGGTTGTGCCGCCGCTTCCAACGCCTGATTTCAAATCATCGCCGGGTTCATCGCCGATAAATTTAACAAAACGATTTTGCTGGCGAAGATGATAATTAACGGTTGTAATATAGGCGATTGCGGCGGAAAAAGATAATCCGTCTTGCAAGACGTAAAGTTTGCCCGAATAAGCGTTCGCAGGTGCGGAATATCCTTTTGTGTCTTGAGCAGTGAATTGCGGTTTCAGACGAAAGCGTCCGTCAGTCGTTTTATCAATTATCGCATAAGGATTGTTGGCGAAAATCATCAGTTGCAGCGGCGGTCTTTCGACATATTTGAAATACGAAAATTTGTCGCTTTTGACATACGGCAGACCGCTTGTTTCAGTCAGCGAATTTCCCGTTGTGTAGGTGTAAGCCATCTGCCAATAACCGTCGCCTCCGCCTTCATTTTGCCTCACGTCAACGATTAAATGTTTGATTCCCGATGATTTGATTTCGGTAAAAGTTTTGTCTAAAAATTGTTCGTAATTTTCAGCTAAACCTTTGTAAAACGAACCGATTTTTAGATAAGCGATCTTATTTGTTTCGTCTAAAACTCTGTATTGCAACAAGTTAATATATTTGCTGATTGCTTTGCCCGTGATTTTCTCAAAGCGTTCGGAAATCGTTTGCGGCAATTCTCCTTCGACCTCAAACGTCTGCTTTTTCTTTGAATTATATGGAATTGCCTCGATTTTGAACCGTTCAACGCCGCGATTCATCATTTGATAAAGATAGTGAAATTGATAATAACCTTCCAGATTTCCGTATTTGAAACTGGTATTTTGTCCGTTGGCGAACATAAAGGGAAGTTGTTTTTCGAGAATTTTTGCAACTGATTCACCATTGATTGAAACAATTTCCGTTCCGGTTGTTAATTTGTCATTCGCACTTGTATTAACCGCAACAAACACTCGATTATTCAAAATCCGAATCGCAAACGGTAGAAACTTCTTACTTTTAGCGAGCGAAAAAAGCCGATAATTTAAGCCTTCTTCTTGCACCAAATTGATGCCGCCGTGTCCGTGTTTAAGACTCGCCATGATGTAGCGAAGTTTTAAGTAATAATCTTCGGTCGGCGTGTTTTCGGTCAATGAATTATAGGTTTTGTCGAATAAATCATTGAGTTCTTTTTCGGTAATAAACCAATTCAAACCAACGTGAACTTCATTCAACGAACCGCGAAAAATCTTAAAATCTTCTTGTTGCTGTGCCAATGTCAAAGTCTTTGGCGGTTGATTGTTTTGGGCATATAAAGTTTGTCCGAAGAGACAAATAATACCGATTAAAATAGCTGTTAGTTTTTTCATTGTTATTGTTTATTTGGTTTGTAACCCATGCTTAAACCTGTATCACCCGATAATTTAATACCGATGGTTGCGGTTTTATTTCCTAAGTTCTTAAAAATTACTTTTGTATTCTTGGCAACATTATATTCATTTTTATCTTTTGGTTTCAGCACGCCGAGCGACTTTCTCTCTTCATTTTCGCGTTCGCCGAAAACCTCTACATCAACCTCGCTTTTGTTGATTATTTTTGCCGTATAACCGCCGTGTTTGCCTTCGCCTAAAACAAAAGATTGATTCGGCTCGATCACAGTTGTCGAAGTTAAATCGGCAAACAAATTCACACCGCCGAAGGCTTGGAAAACTCCGACCGAGACTAAAACAATAAACGCACTTAAAATTATTTTTTTCATAAAATACGATTCGCTGTTTGTATCTAAATGGTTTCAAATTAAAAAATCGCCTCAGATTACGGGTTGAAGCGATTTTGTAATGATTTGAGCCGCATTTATTGATTTGAGACAAATTCCTTTGGCGAAACGCCCGTAAACTTTTTGAAAGCTCGATTAAATGTAGCTTTGGAATTAAATCCGCAATCAAAAGCGACGCCGAGCAACGTTGAATCATCGGCATTTTTGAGTTTTTCTTTTACATCTTTAATCCGAAATTCATTGACGAAATCGTTAAAATTTTTGCCGAAGCCGTTGTTGATCGCATAAGACAAAACGGTTGAATTTACGCCAAGTTGTCTGGATAAATCGGTTAGGGTTAAATTTGGTTCGAGATAAATTTTATCGTTTTCCATTAAATCGCGTAGGCGTAATTTGAGTTTTTCCAGTTCTTTATCGGGCAAAAGCGTTTTGCGTTCGTCGATTTCTATGGCTGCTTTTTCGGTGAAATTTAGTTCGATTGTTTTCGAGCGAATATAACCAGCGACCGCCAAATAATATGTAATGACTGCCAAAATTAATTCGAAATAGAAAATTTGAACGTAGGAAAGATAGAAAATAAAAGAATTCGTAAAATCGAATATTCCACCTAGAATCACCACAAACGTGAAAATATAGAGAAAATTTCGGAGCCAATCGAATTTTATCTTTTCTGTATCTGAAAAGTTTTCATTGAGCCACGCCCGATATTTTCTGAAATGCCTGATTGAAAAAATCAACAGAGTCACATTCCAGATAAATTCAGTAACGAAAATAATTGTTTCGTAAAGCCTTCCGTAAGTGTGCGAAAACCAATCTTTCCACTCCAAATCATTTGAAAAAAGATAAAAACGAAAGATCAAATAAAGGATTGTTGGGATAAAAATTAGGAAATCTTTTAGCTGAAATTTGCGTTTGGAATCAGTTAAATTTAGGGTGTAAAACCAAACCAAGACTCCGTAGCTGAAAGAAATCGAGAAAGGAAAATACGTCAGCCATTGATTTAGGTCATAAACATTTGCAAAGCCGATAAACGGCGTAATCAAGCTCGAACAAAGAACCAAAAGCAAAATCGCTAACCACAAATCAGCCTTATTTTTCTGCTGAAAACCGCGAACAAACAACAATCCCGCAAAAATCAAACCTTGCAGGATGGCGATAAAACAAATAATACTTCTAGGATTGAGGAAATCAATTTCCATTGAAATGAGTATAGCATTTGAGAATTGCCAGTAGAAAACGAGTCTTCACCGCCGCCAGTAATGAATCGATCTCACAAAAATCTACCCCAAAACTTTCGTCTGTGGAATTAATCAGGGGAACACGGAAAACTGTTCAAAGTGTTTTGGCTTAGGTAATTTCCAAATGCACGTTGACGTTCTCATCGTAAATCAACTTACTGAAAAGGCAGAATTTGAACTGATAGTTGCCAATTTTGTTTAGTCCATCCGCAGTTATTTCAGGAGCGGGTGAGTGCAAGCGATTCCCTATAGTTCGAGCCAAATAAAACTATGAAATGCCAACAAGTTCGTCTTCTAAAACAATAAAATCAAATACTTTTATCTGATTTCGACCATTTTCTTTCGCCTGATAAAGTGCAATATCCGCAGCTTCAATCAATTCTGATTCCGACATTTCCATAGTTACAAAAGTCGTTGCAACTCCAATGCTAATCGTAATAAGGCTGCCAATTAAAGATTTGCTGTGTTCAATTTCTAAATCTCTTACCTTTTGCATTGCCTTTTCCGCAATGTTTATAGCTCCAAATGAATCAATTCCGCCCAAAATTATGGCAAATTCTTCGCCGCCGAATCTTGCGACTAAATCGGTTGGACGATTTACAGTGTCAGCCAGGGTTTTGGCAATTTTTTGCAAACAGATATCTCCCGCCTTATGCCCATAGGTGTCGTTATAGAGTTTGAAATAATCAACATCAACCATGATTAAAGAAATTTCGGTTTTAGAACGAATTGCACGATGCCATTCGCCGGCTAGAAATTCTTCAAAACGTCGTCTGTTTCCGATTTTTGTAAGTCCATCCGAATTTGCCAATTGCTGCAATTCTTCATTCACTTTATTGAGTTCTTCGGTTCTTTCCGCGACTAATTTCTTGAGTTTTCTTTCGCGTGCTTTTAATTGATATATGCTTATTTTCCAAACGATGAGCAAGAGAATTGCAAAGGCGAGGAAACACAATAATAGAAAGAGTTTTGTTTGATACAAAAATGGTCGGAACTCTACACTTATTTTCGCACCTTCTTCATTCCAAATTCCATCGCTATTCGCTGCTTTAACCGAAAATGTATAGTTTCCGGGTGGTAAATATGAATAATATGCCGTGCGTTTCGTGCCCGCATCAATCCAATCGGAATCATGTCCCTCAAGCTTGTATTGGAATTTTATCTGGTCTGATTTTATCAGGCTCAAACCCGTATAGTTTATTTCAATATTTTTTTGAAATGGCTCAATCGCAATGTTGTTGCCCTGCAAATCAATCGGCTCACCGTCAATCTTCACACCTTCGATCACTACTTTCGGAGGCAAAGGATTATGAATTTCAAGATCGGGATTAACGACGGCGATTCCGTCTTGGGTAGGAAACCAAAATTTACCGTCTTTATCGACAATGCTGGCGGGTTGTCTGCCGCCATTACATTCGGTCGAAAGCATTCCATCTTCTTTTCCGTAGCCGACGCTGTTGATTTTTTGAATTTTTCCGTCAGCAAACTCATTTAATTCTTTATGACTTACACGATAAATTCCGCGGTTCGAACTTATCCAGAAATTGCCTTTACTGTCTTCCCGAATAGCAAAAACGCCATTATTGTATAAACCATTTTCGGCTTTAATGTTGGCAAACTTGCCGTCTTTGAAACGGCTTAATCCTTCGTCGTAAGTCCCAATCCAAAGCACGCCTTCTTTATCTTCGTAAATCGAACGGACATAATTGCCGACCAATCCTTCGTTAGACGTGTAATTTTTAATTTTTCCATCGCGTAATTCCGATAAACCGCCAAAACCGCCAAACCAGATTCTGCCTTTTGAATCTTCAAAAATGACGTTCATAAATTCGTTTGGCAAACCATCTTTGATTGAGTAAAAAGCCGTTAATTTATAATCATTAAACCGCATAATCCCGCGATTTGTTGCTGCCCAAACATTGCGGGATTTATCTTCAACAATTGCGTGAACGTGTTGTCCTTCGGCGGCTTCAAGCTTTTCAACTTCGCCATTTTGAGCAATTGCAATTCCACCGTTAGCTCCAATCCACATTTTGCCGTTTGAATCTTCGAGAAAAGACTGCACGGATATTTTATCGGTTTCCCACTTTTTATTTCCTTCAAAGTTTTGTTTGCGTTGCCTTAATTTTACAGGCTCAAATTTTCCATTTTTGTAAATTGACAGCCCTTTCGTAGTTCCCACCCAAATATCGTCTTTGCTGTCGCGATAAATCGGGTAAACTTCAGGATCAATTAAGCCTTCTTGTGTGCTGAAAGTTTCAATAACCTTTTTTCGCAGCCTATTTAAACCTTTATTAGTTGCAAGCCAAACGATTCCTTCGCGATCTTTTAGAACATCGAAAACGGCTGTTCCTGAAAGCCCAAATTCTTTTCCAAACTTTGAAAATTGCCCGTCTTTATAACGAACCAAGCCGACTCCGAAACCTGATCTTCCGCCATTTGCAAACCAAATGCTGCCATCGCTTTCTTCGCGAAATGAGTGAAAATCCGCTTTTGCCGGAAACCCTGCGTTTTCACGAAAACTTTCAGCCGTGCCATGTTTGAGGTGTATTAAAGTGAGTCCGCCAATCCAAAGTCCGCCCGTGCTATCTTCAAAAACTTCGTTCCTAAAATCGTAAAGTTCTCCTTTGTGAGAGTAAAACGTAGTCTTCCCGTCACGTATTTCAACGGTTTTTTCAGGCGTGATCGACCATTTCGCCCCTGATTTTCCGACGTATTCGATTGGGCTGCCATTTCGAGTCAGCTTTTCGCTAAAAACGAATTGACCATCACGCAGGTAATACCAACTCTTCGACAAGCGGTCTTGATCTTCTACAAAAAAGCGTAATTCACCATTTTTATCAGGTAAAATCTCCTGTATGTAATGACCCGGAACTTGATCTGAAGTGTAAGACGAAAAAATGCCATTCTTGAAAATCGTCAAAACGCCATTCTCCATCGTAGTCGCGTAAAGCGTTCCTTCCTTATCGCAATAAATTCCTGTAAAACGATTATTGATAATTCCTTTTGTGTTGCTTTTATCAAATGTGGTGAATTTAACGCCGTCAAATCTTACAATTCCGTCGAAAGTGGTGAACCATAAATATCCATCAGGAGTTTGAGTGATCTGGCGAATACCATTCTGCGGCAGACCATTGTCCGTAGTCCAAGTATCAAAGCGATACTGACCAAAGACGTTCAGACATCCAAAAAGCAGAAATAGAGATAGAAATAGAAAAGGGACTTTAGGGGTTTTCATGATGGAGCGAAGCGGAAGGATTTTGATTAGAGGAGAAATACTCTATATATATTAAACATTTTCTCGGCATGCTAAGTCAACGTTTTTCTTTCAATTTGTGGTTATTTCATAAATGAAAAAACCGTCTTAAATCGATACTTAAGACGGATTCTGAGGACTTTGAAGTTTCCAGTTTTCAAGAAAGAGCTTTATTGAAATTTTATATCAATCAAAAAATATGTCGGAATCGCATATTTCGTGCCGAATTCTTCCGGATTGACACCCGATTGAGCGACTTCGCAGTATGATGTTGAGCCATCTTTTCTTGCAAAAGGCATCATATATGTGAGTATGTAAGTGTTTGCATTTAATGGAATTGCAATCTCTTTTTGGCTTCCGATAAAATCTTTTTGGGCAAAGCCTTTGAAGTTTTCACCAACCTTGTATTCTCTTCCGGTCGAAAATCCATTGAACTGAAAATCAAATTTTGCGGTGTGCTGAGCAGTAATTTTGGTCAGAATTTTGAACGTAAATTTGTCGCCTTTGATCTTAAAATATTCAGATTCTTTCGAATCGAAAACTACCTCCTCTTTAGCAAGTTTTCCGTCAGTAAATTCTTTTATGGAAATCTGAAAGTCTTTTCCGTTCAAATCGTTGCCGGTAAAGATCATCTTGCTCAAACCGATGTCTTCAAATCTCAGAACGCTCAATAGATCAGGATTGTCTGAGCCATATTCGCTCTTCATTTTTATGTCTGAAGTCGAAATCTTAGAATCTGGAATACTTACGGTGTTTGTTTTGCTTAGCGTCTGATTATCTATTGTTTGTGCAGATATAAATGTTGAATATAAAGCGATTAATGCGATTGTTATGATTACTTTTTTCATGATTTTCTCCTTATTTTTGAGCAAAGTGTGCCTATCAACTGACGTTTTGAAAAATCAGTTGTTTGAAATGGTTATTTGATTTGAAAAGCTATTTTATTAGGTCTTCCAGAAATTTTTGAACTTCAGGATTGTCGCTGTTGTTCAGCGAACGAATTGCTTCGAGCCGCATTTTGTCTGATTTATCACTCTTCGCGATGCTAAGCAGTTTCATTACCGCTTGATTTTCTTTGGCAGATGCAAGCGTGCGAATTATTGAAATTTTTAGTTCTTCATCGTTTTCGGAATCATACATTTGTATGAGAGTTTCGATAACTCCATCTTTCGTTGACCATCCCGAAAAACTCTTCAAATTGGAAAGTGCCAGCCGTCGTAGCTCAGAATCCTTTTCCGTTCGGATAATTTCGAGCAGTTTATCAAAATTTCCCTTTCTCGACTGCGTTTTACGCGTTGCAGTCGCCCATCCGGAATAATGAGATCCGCCCACGGAATTGATGATAGCTTTTTTCAATTCTTTATTTTGCTCGGAAGAATAAAGCTGAGTTATGTAACTATTTGATTCGTCATCATTTAAGCTTGAGAGGGCGTAAATTATTTCGCTGCGAACTTTAATGCTGGATTCAGTTTGATAACCCTTTAACAAAGTTTCCCTGATTTGCGGAAGATACTGATTATCGGCTTTAACGGCAGCCGGAACATCATATATTGATTGACCGGGACTAGACATTACGGTAAAAAATCTGGGCGTTCGCAATGTTCGGATTACCTCGCGTTTCAGTGTTTCGCTGGCTTTTGAATCCTTTTGCAGCATATCGCCGATTAAAACAATTGCTCGTTGCGGATTGGCGGAAAAAAGGCTCTGAAATGCAGCGAGTTTGATCTCATCCTCACGATCGAGAGGAGTTTGCGAAGAAACTGTTGAGAGGAACGAAATGGCATCACCGCCTCCTACTGATGACGGGAAATTTCTTGTAATAGTTGGTCTTGCAGCTGTATAAGCGACCGCTGAAAGCTGCTCATATTTCATGACGCGAGCATCGTCTGCCCACGATGAGCTTGGATAATTTCTCAACAAAATATCAAGCGTTTTGTCCATTTCGCTGAAAGACTTCTGCTTCTTATAGCAAAAAGCCAACCAATAAAGTGCTGCGTCAACTTGTTTATTTTCAGGGCAATCGCAGGCTATCTCATTGAATTTTGCCGCCGCTTTTTTCCATTCTTCTTTGTCGATCAAATCACGCCCTTCGCGGAAAATTTTGTTGAACTTTTCGTCCTCGGTTGCCGCATATTTCGGCAAATCTATCTTCTCCGTAACATACCCAAAACTTGCGGAACTAAATAGCATAATAGTGACTAAAGTTATAAATAAAATATTAAGTTTTTTAAGATTGATTTTCATAATTACTTTCCTTTCAATGGTTTGCAGAAACACGCACGAAGTAAGAGTGTCAAATTCTCGCCCTTACTAACGTGCGGGCTTCTGCAAATATACGAATCTAATAGCTTTGCAGACTAACGATAATATTTTGACTCTTTACGCGTTGTTTTATTTCCAAAATCTCTTCTTCCGATGGATTGTTTTCGAGGTTTGAAATATCCAACAAATAGGGTTCAACTTTGCTCAATAGTTCGCTCGCGAGCATTGTGCCGTAGTTCTCAGATTGCTGGCGAAGTTGGATATTTTTTGCCAATAATTTTCCAGCTTGCTGCTTCTCATAGGCAACATCATATTCTTCAACGCCTTCTTCATAACGAACATTTCTAAAGGATCGTAGAAGCATTTCAACTCTCTCCATCTGCTTTGCAGTTTCAACTTCAAATGCCTGAATTTCTTTGATTTGCGTTAAATCTTCGTTAGATAATTTTGGAGATTTATCAACATTTCGCTGTTTATTTTTATCAACAAACGGCTTCGAATCTTCTGCAATTGCTTTCGGTTTTACATCAACCGCTCGGATCTTAATCGGTAAATCCTTTTCAATTTTCTTCGTTGAAACATTTCTCTCTCGAGCAATCTCCGGCGGAGTAACATTTGGTTCCTTCGCTTCAAACTCTCTGTTTTCAGGGATTACAGCAGGCAAAGAATTCGGAAAAGGAGTTTGGGAAACGAGTGCTTTTTCGGGTTTATTCGCACCATCTTTCAACCAAAAATATCCAAATCCAAAAGCTAATAGAACAATTGCACCTGCCAGAATTGGTTTGAAACTGAGAGAGCTGAAAAAACTTGCCAACCAATTCTGACTCGTTGCCAAAACTATTTTTTCTTCATTAACGGATTCCAATTTCGCTTGAAATCTCGCTGATAAATCTTTCGGAGGCTCAACTTCAAAGAGAAAATGTGAATACATTTCTTTTTCGTTGGTTAGGACTTCAAACTCGATTTCGCAGTTTTGACAAGAAAAAATATGCAAATTTACTTCGTCGGAGGCTTCCTTATCGAGTTCGCCTTCTACCAAATCATTGATCAGATTCAAGTATTTTTCACAGTTCATTTTTTGCCTCCATATAGGGCGTAAGCATCGTCCGCATCTCGATTTTCGCTCTGAATAAATCAGTTTTTAGCTTTGGAATACTGCTTCCAGTAACTTCCGAAATTTCTTTGTAACTCAATTGCTGCATCTCTTTCAAAATAAATATTAGCCTGCGATCTTCGTTTAATTTCCCGAGTGCGGCTGTGATCACTTGATTCAATTCTTTGTTCAAGAATTCTTTATCGGGCTGAATCTGTTTTTCGTCTAATAGATTCAAAGTCTCAATTTCATCATCACTTTTCTCCACTTCTCGCCGCTTCATACGATAAGACTGATAGACCGTATTTTTGGCAATACTGCAAAGCCACGTTTTCAAAGCCGCATCGCCACGCAATGAACTGATGCCTTTATATGCACCCAAAAACGTTTCCTGTGTAAGCTCTTCGGCTAATTCGTATTTGCCTAGCATCGCGTAAATAAATTTGAAAATAAACCGATGATGCTCTTCAAAAATCTGACCAAATGCGTGCCGGTCGCCGGTTTGTGCCTTAGCAATTATCGTTTCCGGTGAATTTTTGATCCCTTCACTTGCGTGATATGTCATCGAGATTTCCATAAAGCATTTGTCTGTTTTTCACTATCTTACACCTCATTAGTTACATATTTATGGAAAAGGTTTCACGATTTTGAAAAAATAAGAAAGACCATAAATCTTTAACGGATCTATGGTCAATATTGCTGATAACTTAAAGATTTTGTAGCGGATATACGTTTTACATTCCAACCAAAGCGATTCCATCCGGGTTTTTACCAACGGCAACTTTACTGACAATTTCACCCTTTTCCAGATCAATTTTTAGAACAAAATCGCTTTGAGTTGCGGTAACAAAAGCCGTTTTTCCGTCTTTGGTAAAAATCAATCCGAGCGGAATGCTTTCGAGTTTGATTCGTTTAACTTCTTTACGAGTTGCCGTATCAATAACGATTAATTCCTTTGTATTCGGCATCGTGGCGACCAACAATTTGCCATCCGGCGTGAATCGAACGCGGTATGGACGCTCGCCGAGTTTCACTTTTTCGACAACTTTATTTGTTGCCGTATCAATCACATCGATTGCACCTTCGGCGTTCAACCCGACCCAAACTTCTTTGCCGTCCGGTGAAATATCGATTGCTTCAGGTTGCTTGCCGACCGCAATTTGCGTGATTTTTGAACCTGCGGGCGGAATGCCTGCGAATTCGAAAGCCGTAACCGAATCTGATGCTACGTTTGGAGCATAAATCCTTTTCTGGTCAGCATTTACAACGATCATGTGCGAAGCATTTTGTCCGGTTCCCATTAGCCAATCAACCTTATAATTCGCTAAATCAAATCGCCCGACAGCCCGATTTCCTTCAGATGAAAAATAAAATTTTCCGCCGATTTCAACCAGCCCGTGCGGACGCAAGAGCGGCGACAAGTCGAACCGCTTTATTTCTTTCTGCGTAGCAATATCAATAATTGAAAACGAATTTCCCGGCGTTTGTTCACCATAAATCGAAACGATCGCAGTTTTTCCGTCCGGCGAAACAACGACTTCATGCGGACCGGTTCCGACAGGTATTGTCGCCAAAACTTTCATCGCGTCTGCGTCGATAATTGAAACGGTTGATTCCGCACGATTTACGACAACCAAGGTTGCTTTGGCGAAGACCGTCGAAACCGAAAAAATGAATAATGCAATAATCAATAAAAATTTTTTCATAATTTAATTTATTTCTGTGTATTTCTGCGTGTTTCCGCGAGTTCTGCGGGAAATCAAAGCATTTTCTCCCGCAGAACTCACAGATTTTCGCAGAATGGAAACCTACTTTTTACTAACCCGTATCATCCATTCGTTGGTTACTCTGCCAACTTCAGGATTGTAATTTTGCATCGCGTATTGGAAAAATTTGCCAGATCCGTATAGCTCCGCAACTTGTTTATATGATTCAGCTTTGGCAAAAATATGCTCAGTTTTTGGCAATAAAAGGTATTCGCCATTGCCGGGTTTTGCTTGATTTACAACTTCGGCAATTATATCCGCATCGCGTCCGTTTAAGGCTTGCACGTCAAATTCTGCATAAATTGCCAACACTTTACACGAAACTTTGCTCCACGCTTCAGCCAGATTTTGTTTGCTCATTGTATGAAAATAATGTGCACTTCTGCCAGCGGCTTTGCCTTGAAAATATTCGCCTTCAAACATTCCGGGTTCATCTACGATTGCTTTCAACGCCGGATTTTTACGCATTTCCTCAGCAGTTTTTCCCGCCTCGAGCCATTCATAAAGCATCGGAATCATTTTGCGGGTTTCTTTTTCTGCCGCAACGTGCGAATCGCCGCCGTAAGTTGATTGAATCCGATACAAGTTGATGAAATATTCAAACCACGAAACGATGCCGGTTCCGTAAACGATAATTCCTTTTGGCTGCTTCATTTCGGCGATAAACGGAGCCGTCCAGCCGCCCATCGAATGTCCGAAAAAGAAGACATTATCGTTGTCAACAAAATCATAGCTCAATAATTTTTTGTAACCCGCTTTGTTGGTTTCAATTTCTTCGTTGAAATCAATATCGCGGCAATCTTTGGTGGTTTGGCTATCACCTAGGTTCGGACGTTCGACTCGGAAAACTACAAAACCGGCTTTTACCCAATCTTCATAAGCCTGCCGACGCGGATCTTTTGCATCAGGCAAATCTTGCGATTGACACGGCAAACCTTGGATATAAAAAACCGCAGGAAGTTTACCAGTCTTATTTTTCGGACGATGAGTAATTGTCCGCAATTTTCCGAGAGACATTTCCGCGACATCGTAAATTACGTCAGCATTTTCCGAAACTTCTTTTGGACGACCTTTGACCGAACCTTTTTTCGTAACTTTTTCACCTTTTGAAATCAGATTAACTTCGATTGCGTTGCCTTCCGTAAATGATTGAGCCGATGCGATTAATTCCGCCGGGCTATTGATCGGTTTTTGATTTATTGACAAAACCAAATCGCCAACCTTTACACCAATCGTTTCAAAAGTCCCGTTTGGAGTAACCACAGAAACAAGCAAACCTTCGCCCAATTTTAAGTTTTTTTCCTTCGCTTTTGCTTCGTCAATTGGCTGAGCCGCCACGCCAAACGCTCCTTTGCGTGGAAGCGTCTGACCGAAAGTGCGAATGCAAGTTGAAAGTGTAATAAGCAATAAACCTGCGATAAAGAAACCAACTAAGAATTTTTTCATAAATTATTCCTCCAAAATATATGTAAGATTATCAGAGTTAGTTTTTGAAAAATAGGATGAAAGTTGCCGTTCTTTAGATTTTCTGAAATTCTTTGGGACGAAAACCAGTCATATCCTTAAATGTTGCAGTAAAATGGCTTTGATCGTAAAAGCCGCATTCATAAGCGATTTCCGTGAGCGAAAGATTTGAAGTTTTTATCAACGAAAGCGATTTTTCAACCTTGATTTTTCGCCGATATTCGCCAAAAGTGCAGTTAAAATACTTCGGAAAATATTTAGAAATTGTTTTCGGGTGAACATTGGCGACAGTCGCTAAATCATTGAGCGAAATTTCATTATTCCAATTATCGTTGAGCAATTCGACAATTTTATTTAACCAATTCGGACGTGATTTTTCGCCGAGTTTTTTATCGTCAATCAAACCAATCAGCAACATTTCAATCGAACAATTTGAAAATTCGTCATTCTCGGTTAATTCCTTGTAAATCTTGAGCATAGAGAATTTAGCGTTTGGATTCGTAGTAAATGTAGGACTAAAACCTCTTTCATCAAGCTCATTTTCGCAGAAAAAATTATGTTCCAATTCGATGTTGATATTTTTGACGGGAAATCCTTTATAGATGCTCTCGTGCGGTTCTCCGGCGTGAAAAAACATCAATTCGCCGGATGTTTTTTCAGTTTCATTCAACTTTCGTTTATCAATTACACCGCCGTGCAAAACAAAACTTAAATGAGCCGTTTCGTGATAATGCAGCAAATTGGTCGAAGCAGTTTCAAGATGAGTTGTAACGTAAATATTGCTTTTAATTCGAGGAAATTTCGCCGTTTCACGCAAGTATTTTCCTTTGTTCAAAGCTAAATATTTTTGAATTGTTAAAGCTGAATTCATAAGAGATTGAGGTTATTACGCAAAACTGCAATCTTTTGTTTTCGAGTCTAAAAAGTTCGATCCCGATGCCGTTGATCGGACGAAACAAATCGGTCTTGGTCTTTTTCGGCTAAGGCTTGGTGTTTCGTTTTTCTGCCGTGAACACGCTCACGCCACATTTTGAAACTGCTCGGCTTCATATTTGCTCGCATTATTTTGATAACTTCTGATTCATTGATACCGAATTGTGCTTTGATAACATCAAACGTCGTGCGATCTTCCCACGCCATTCCTATAATTCGATCAATATCCGTTTCGCTAAATTCTTTTTTCATATCGTCAATTCCAAAAGCCTTATTTAAGCTTAAGAATAGTGAGAAAACTAAAATTTATCCAATAAAAAATCGTTTCAAATATGATTTGAAACGAAATTCTGTTTTTTGATTCGGTTGAAAATAAATGTTTGAAGATTATTTTCAAACATTTATAGTTTATCTTTATTATCTTTTTGGGCTGCAGACGTGAAAGTCATCATCATGGATAAATAACAACCTCCAATTACCATCATCATTACTACAACTCCAACTATAAAAATTATAGTGTCCATAAGACCTACTTTACCGCGGTTCTTTGGTTGAAAAATATACCAAGTCCGATGATTGAAGGCACCCATAAGCCAACAAACATTCCTGCTTCTTTTTGATTAGGACCGAAAACTCCGAACCAAAGTGAAATTGAAAAAAGGAACGATAGAAATGCCGCTCCAAGAATTAGATAGTCTGATATTTTGAACATGTAAACCCCTTGATATTTTTGAAATGTGAATATTAATAATTAAACTTTCGAAATGTTTTAACAAACGTAAATCTCTTAATAAATTACTGATTTGTAAAATTCTAACTGTAACTATTTGTCTTCAATTTTGTTTTCGCCCGCAAATGCTAAATGGATTCAAGTTTTGAGGAAATGTTTTCTTATCAGTTATATTAGGAATATTTATATTTGTTTACAATTCTATGGAGACTTTGGATTAGAGTAATAGATTATTGATTCAACAGGTCGGCAACTTCACGTCCGGTTTTCATCGCGGCATTGAGCGAAGGATATGCCGTATAATCACCGCAACGAAAAGTAAAATCGTTGATCTTCAAATTGGTTTCAGTTGCCGAATCTTGAAAAAATTGTGGTAATGCTTCCGGTATTTTATAAGTTTTCAAGTGTTGCCAATCGTAGCCGTTGCCAAACCATTTCAGTAATTCGGCTTGCACATTTTCGATTGTAACTTCTTTGTTTCCAACGATACTGACCGAAATTAAAGTCTTTCCCGCAGGTGCATAATTTGGCACAACAGCCGAACTCGGCAGAATATGGTCAATTAGTTCGTTCGTATTTGAATTGATTATCAGATAAGGTTCGCCGTGCATTTTGAGAGGTTTATAACTCGTAAAATAAAAACAAGTTGTGCCGTTAAACTGAGTGTTTACATCATTTCCGAGTAGTTTCGCCGCAGTATTTGCGTCAGTTGCAAGAACAATTTTGTCGGCTTCAATAGTTTCACCGTTTTCCAAATAAATGGTTTTGCCTTCAATCTTTTGAACCTTCGTGTTGAGTCGAATTTGATTTGGCGATAAACGTGAAGCAATTTGTTCGGGAATCGCTTGCATTCCGTTTTCGGGAACAACAACATCGCCTTTCGCAAACAATTTGTATAAAAATTTGAAGAAACTTGAATTAGTATTGAGCTCTTTTTCGAGGAAAACGCCGCGAAAAAAAGGCTTAAAAAATCGGTTAATCATCGTTTCGGAGTAGCCGAAAGTTTTAAGAAAATCAATCGTCGTTTCGTCTGATTTTGAGTTAGGTTCGCTCGCATTTCGCGTGTTGGCGTTGAGCTGCAAAACCTTTAATTTATCAAACAAACTCCCGACTGGAGAAAATAAAGCTTGCGGAGCAGTCCAAATATCTTTCAGCGGATTCGGCATCACAAAAAAATCGTTACCGTTGCGGATTCTAGCTCCCGAAGGCAGCTTTTTGAATCGTAACTCGTTATAATTCAACAGCTTTTCGGCTTCAGGATACGAAGTTAATAAAACTTGAAAACCTCGGTCGAGCTTAAATCCACCAACAATATCCGTCCGCACACGACCGCCAACTGCGTCCGAAGCTTCTAAGATTAAGGCTTCAATTCCTTTGTCTTTCAAGTATTTTGCACAGGTTAAACCTGCGATTCCTGCTCCGATTATCGCAATCATTAATTTTTGTTTCCCGCAGAACTCGCAGAAACACGCAGATGTTTTAACGGTTTTCTGCGGAAATCCGCGAGTTCCGCGGGAAATTGTTCCTGCATTTTAACTAACTTCACGTCTGACTACCTTTCTTTGATTTTACTTGGAATAATGTGTTTTTCCAAAATTCTTTTGCTATTCTTTTTACTCTCAACGCCTTTTTTCACAGTCCAAAGCATATCGCTTGCTTTTCTCGAAGCAGACTTGAATTCTACTATCGGTTTGAAATAATCACGCTCTATATCAAAGCTGTAAAACATTGCTTCCAATGGTTTTATCAACGAAGGGTCGTGGACTAATTCAATTGGAATTTTCTCTAATTCAGGCACCCATTTTTTGATGAAAACGCCTTCTGGATCGTGTTTTTCGGAATTATGTTTCGGATTATAGACGCGAATTGTGTTCACACCTGTTACGCCTGCTTGCATTTGAAACTGCGAAAAATGAATGCCCGGTTCATAATCTAAAAACATTTTCGCTAGATGTGCGGCTCCCGCTTGCCAAGGTTGCCACAAAGCGTGTGTCAAAAAAGAAACGACCATCGCCCGCATCCTAAAATTCAAATATCCAGTTTTTGCGACGCAACGCATACATGCGTCCACGAGCGGAAAACCTGTTTTTCCTGCTTTCCAAGCATCTAAAATTATATCGTTCGTCTCGCTACGAAAACAATGGTAAGCGGTGTTGATATTTTGAAATTCCATCTCAATTTCGCTTTCAAATTTTTGAATAAAATGATCTCGCCAGCGAAGTCTGTCTAGAAATTGAACCAAATTACGCTTGCCTAAATTCGCCTCAAACCTCTGTGAATACTGATAAACCTGCCGACTCGACAGGCAACCCCAAGCCAAATACGGCGAGATGCGTCCACAATGAAATCTCGCTTTTTCGGGTTTAGAAATATTTTTCATATATTCTTTCCCGCGTTTGTTTAGAAAAGTTTTAAGATATTTCCAAGCCGATGTTTCGCCGCCGGGCTGAAAATCAGGATTGGGAACAGAAACTTCCAAAGGCAGCGGCGAACCTTTTAACGAATTTGTAAACTCCACTGAAAACAGATGTTTACAAGATTTTAAGTCGGATAAGTTCGGATTTTGCAAAGGTTTTTGCACTTCATCATACCAATCTTCCTTCCAAGTTTTTCGGTGCATCAATCCTCTCTGGATTCCGCTTGTTTGGCTTTCAATCCAATCAATATTTTTTGATTTGAAGAGCTTCTTTAATCGTCTATCTCGTTTATATGTGAGATTTACACCCGTTTCTTGATACGAAAAAACATTCTTCACATTAAACTTTTCGCATAGCTTTTCAAAAACAATCTCGGCTTCATCGTGGCAAATAAATATCTCCAAACCGTATTCTTTGAGCCTAAAATTGAGGTCAGCGAGGCTTTCGTAAACAAATCTCCAATGCCGAATATCGCTGTCGTAATTATTCATTACGGAAGGTTCGAAAATATATAACAACAAACTCGGCTCCTTCGCCACGCTCGCTCGTTGCAAAGGAGCATGGTCAGATAAACGCGAATCACGTTTGAACCATATAATATTTATTGTGTCTTCGGGCATCAATTTTATTTCCCGCAGAACTCGCAGATTTTCGCAGAAAAACTTTTATGATTCTATTTGGAAAAACATAACAAGTCTTTTGTAAATTGAAAAAAGTCTGCGTGTTTCTGCGAGTTCTGCGGGAAATAATTTCATAAATTATTCACCTTTCGAGTAATCCCTTTCTCAACATCAGCGACATTAAAATTTACTAAAATGGCTAGTTTCAAATCTGTAAGTCTAAGATAAGTCAATACTTGCTTATGATGAACCTCTGCTAAATTTTCTACTGATTTTACTTCGATGATGACAAGTTTATTCACCAAAATATCTATTCTGAAACCGACTTCTAACTGTTCGCCTTCATAAAAAACAGGAATTGGAACTTCTTTTTCAACCGATAAACCCTGCTTTTTAAGTTCGATGAGCAAAGCTGCGACATAAACTGATTCCAGCAAACCAGGTCCGAATGCTTTATAAACCTTAAAGATTGCTCCTCTTATTTTGTAAGATATTTCATTTTCAGTCATAGATTAAGTTTCCCGCAGAACTCGCAGAACCACGCAGAGTAAAAAGACTTTTTATATTTCAATTGCTGAACAAGGCTGATTTTTCTGCGAAAATCTGCGAGTTCCGCGGGAAATTATCCTACTCTCGTCAAATACTTCTCCGCCGTTTCAATGTGCAAAATTCTTTTCTCTTTAGGCATTTTATCAAACATTTTGACCAACATTCCTAGTCGCGGATTTGTCAGAAAAAAGTCCCGATGTTTGTCCATAAAATTCCAGAAAAGTCCGTCCCATATTTTCTGCCAATCACCTTTCGGAAAATCGCTCATTTTCATCAAATAGTTGCTCCCGCTGATGTAAGGTTTCGTCGCCATCAAACCTCCGTCGGCAAACTGGCTCATCCCGTAAACGTTTGCAACCATTACCCAATCGTAAGAATCTATGAACAATTCCATAAACCAGCGATAGACTTCGTCGGGATCAAATTCGCACAAGAGCATAAAATTCCCGACGACCATCAGGCGTTCAATATGATGACAATAACCTGTTTTTAGAGCCTTTTTAATCGTAATATCGAGCGGTTCGATTCCGGTCGTTCCGGTCCAAAAAGATTCGGGGATTTTGCGTTTAAATTTCCAAAAATTCATCGTCCGTTCGCGTGTTCCGGCTGTTTCATAAACGCCTCGAATAAACTCACGCCAGCCGATAATTTGCCGAATAAAACCTTCGAGTGAATTCAGCGGAATGTTATTTTTTTCAGCAAATTCAAGCGTGGTTTCGATAACTTCTTGCGGCGTAATCAGACCAACATTCATCATCGGCGTGAGCAAACTGTGATTCAGAATTTGTTCATTGGCAACCAAAGCATCTTCATATTCACCGAATTCGAGAAAGCGTTTTTCGAGGAATTGTGTGAGCCAATTTCGGCTCTCTTCGTAAGTTGTCGGATAATTAAAATCACTTTTCAACTCACCGTAATTGTTGTTAAAATTGGCTTTAACGTAATCTTCAGCTTCTTTAACAAATTCATTTTCAATCGGAAAATCAACCTTTGGCGGAATTTTTCCTTTCGGATATTTCAAACGATTTTCAGCATCAAACGTCCATTTACCGCCGACAGGTGTTAAATCCGAATCAATCAAAATTCCGCGTTGTTTTCTCTGTTTCGTATAAAAATCGGTCTGAAAATAATGCTTTTTAGTTTTGAAATAAGCACTCAATTCATCTTTTGAGTTGAGAAACATCGGTGTTTCGTATTCAACCAATTTCACTTTTTCGGCAAAACTTTTGATTCGCTTTTCGAGCCAATTATCGGCAACATCGCAAAAGTGAATTTCGGTAAAACCTTTCTCGATTAGATTCGGCATCAACTTTCTAACATCTGAAAGTTCACTATTTGCTTCGATATAATTAACTTTCCAACCTTTTTCACATAAAAAACTTTCATAAAACTTCATCGTTGCCCGATGGTATTTCAACTTTTGGCGATGGAAATTGTAGTGTTTGAAAAATAGAAATTCTTCGACCAAAAAAACTTCCGTATTTCGCAAAATTGCGGGATTTACCTCAAATAATTGGTGCGGAAAAATGATTGTAACTTTCATTTTTTACCTATACTCGCCAAATAAAGTTTTTCCGATAATTCAAACAAATTCGTCGCGTTGGTATTGCTCATCACAATAATCGTTTTTTTGTTTTTGGTCGTATGAATCCAATTTGCAGTTGAGCCAAGAATTCCGCCCGGTCGATAATAAAATTTCTCCGCAAAATTTCCATATCCGTCCGAACCCCAAAAACCGTAAGCGACATAGCCTAAATCAGGATAAAATTTGAGCATCAATTCAGTTGTTTTTGATTGCAAAATTTTATTATTGAAAATTGCCGAGTCAAACTTTAACAAATCTTCAGCCGTTGAATACATTGCACCTGAGGCAAAATAGTTTTCAATCAAATACGGTTCGTCTGCTTCAAAGGCTTTGCTTGCTTCGTTTTGCCTATAAGTTCTGACTAAACCCGAAACTGGTTTTTTAGAATTAGCCATTCCCGAATTTTTCATCCTTAATGGCGATAAAATCTGTTCTTGCAATATTTTAGCAAAAGACTTACCTGTTACATTTTCAATAATCTTTCCTAAGATAATGTATTCGGTATTGGCATAAACGCTCTTTGAGCCCGCTTCAAATTCGAGATTCCCGGCACAATATTTGTTTATGTATTCATCTAAAGTGAGTGGCGATTTATACGAAAGCATTGCCGCTTTTTCGCTTTCGTTCGCAATTCCTGAGGAGTAGGTTAGAAGCTGGTGAATAGTAACTTTGTCTTTTCCGATTCCTTTATATTCGGGGAAATATTTGCCGATGGTTGCGTTGAGGTCAATTTTGCCTTGCTCGTAAAGTTTCAAAATCAAAACAGCGGTAAAAGTTTTAGTGATCGAAGCAATTTTGAACTTTGATTCGGTCCTAATTTTACTGTTTGATTGCCTGTCAGCTAAGCCAACTCCGCTGATAAAGTCAATTTTTCCATCAGTTGCGATTAAAACGACACCATTAAAATTCTTTTCAGTTTTATATGTTTCGACGATTTTTGTAAATTCGGAAGAATTTCCGAAAGCGACTGCTGCAAATACAAAGACCAATAAAATAAAAACTAATTTATTCATATTTCCCCCTTGATAATTTGTTTCTACGAACTTTTTCGGTTATTTGTTCGACATTTATCACTGCAAAATTTCACTTCGTTCCAAACTTTTTCCCACTTTTTTCGCCAAGCGAAAGGCTTTTCGCAAGTCTGGCAGATTTTTGTCGGCAAATTTTGTTTTTTGATATTTTTCATAGAATTGTTTCCCGCAGAACTCGCAGATTTTCGCAGAGAAGTTTAGGAACATTGAAGTGAAAAAAAAAATCTGCGTGTTTCTGCGAGTTCTGCGGGAAATCTTCCTAAAACTCTGGCAAATTACTCACCCTTGCATATGGAAAAGTGTTGATTTTCTCGACTTTGTGATAAGTATCCAACCCCGAAATCGCGACATCGTTAACCGCATTCAAATCAACATTTCCGTTTTCCAACAAAGCGTTTTCCGGCAAAATGATATGCTCGATTTCGCCAATAATCAAGATTGTATTATTGAGTTCTATTGGAATTTCTTCCGCCAACCGCAATCCGATTTTTACCTCACTTTCTTTAACAAAAGGTGCGGCAAAACCTTCAATAAATTCTGTATTCAAACCGCATTTTTCAAATTCCGATTCATCGCGTTCAAACTTTGCAGACGTAAAATGTGCCCTCTCAACAAAGCTCTCGTGAACGTGATTTATCGTATAAACGCCGTTTTGTTTAATGTTTTCGTAAGTATGCCGAGGAACTTCATCAATCGGACGCAAAATAAAACCCAGTAGCGGCGGATTTGCCCCGATATGAACAACCGAACTGAAAATCGCCAAATTCGTAACGCCCGAATCCGAAATTGTGCCAATCACATTCGCCGATTTATAACCGCTAATTGAATTAATTAAATTCGCACGCTTCCGTCGCTCCAATCCATTAATTTGTTGTAGCTTAAGATGCATAATGCGAATCGTTTATGATTTTTTGGAGTGTAAGCTCAATTTCAATTGCTTCTCGCATTTTTTCCAATAGGCGAAAAATGATGGATAATAGCCCCTAATTTGCGGAAACATCCAATCGCGAAATTCCTTCGTGCCTTCGAAATGCGAATTGGTTGGGTGCTCTTTGAAAAATATTTCCGATAAATCGTGTTCCGCTTTTAAAACGGCAAATTCACCCACGTAAACTTGAATTCCGACAATATTTTCCGCAAGTTTTAGCACGAAATCAATTGTTTTTGACGAAACAGGATATTTTTCAAAGTGTGTTGGTTCGAGCAATAAAATTCGATTTGCTTTGATATCAGACTTCCAGAAAGGGTCGAGATTGTAGAAAGTGTAAATTAAAGTCGGCAGGGAATTATCGATTGTAACCGCTTCTTTTTTTGGCAAATCTGTCTGCAAAACCGGAATTTCGGTTTCACGCAAAACTTCCGGGATTTCCAATTCGGGAAACTCGGCGTAATCAATATCGAGAAATGTTTCATGCTGATCTGTGTGGCAATATTTATTGATATTTTCTTGATTCGCGTAGTATTTTTTCTTGCTAAAAGCCGCAGAAGTCCATTGCCAGCTGCAAGCATTGCTCGCCCAATCGGCATCGAGCAGATGATAATAAAACCATTGTGCGGGCAATTTCCAATGACTTTTGCCAAGATTGCAGGTTACAGATGCGATATACATTCTAAGATGATTGTGAACGTAACCCGTTTCGTATAAACCTTTTATGCCTGCATCAATGGCTTCAATTCCGGTCGCGGCATTCAAAATAGCCTTTGGCATTTCGGTATGTTTTACATCAGGCTGATCTTGCGATAAATCGTTATCGATCATTTCGCCTCTAACCCGCCAAACATTTTGAAAATAATCACGCCACGCAAGTTCCATCAAAAACTTCTCGATTTCCGGAAATTTATATTTCTTTTGTGTGATTTTATCCAAGACAAATTTGGTGGAAATAACGCCACGGCTGATATATGGGGAAAGTTTTGTCACCGCACCGTCAATGAAATTTCTGGTTTTTCCATATTCTACGGGATTGATATTTTCTACTTGTTGTAAAACTTCTTCAATTTTTGTTTCAAACATAAGCTCTTTATTGAACCACAACCTTGCCTTTATACATATCCATCCCGCACGTAAACGAAAGTTCGCCGGTAAAATCTTGCGGCAAATCGATTACGACAACCTTTCCAAGAGGCAATTTTTTTGTGATATTCAGCGATTTGAAAACCACTTCGCTTGCACAATTGTCTTCATCGATCCGAACAAAAGCCAGTTTCTTAAAATTTGTTTTATTGATATTCACTTCATTAGGCGAAAATCCGGCTTTGCTTGCCGTTATCTTGTAAGCATCTTTGGGAATTTCTTCAGGTTTAACCGTTTTCGCGTTTTCGCCCTCTTGTTTTACTTCTACAACAAAGGGAACTGTCGTCACTTTATCAGCACGTTTGAATTGAGCAAATATTTTGTAAAGTCCTGATTTTGGGAAAGTTAGATGTGCTGAAATATTTGATTCAGCTTCCTTGCCAGCTAATTTTTCACCCTTTGAAGACTCGGATTTAACATTGTCGCGAGACATCGGATGTGCGTGGACAAAATCCCGTAAATCGTCACTGATTACAACAAAATGAGCCAATTCGCCGAGGTAATTCTGCAAATCGGTGACAGGTTTTTTAGTCTGAGCATCAAAAACCTGAAAATTCAGCATTGTTTCTTTGCCCGCAATCAAATCGCTATCGGGCTTCATGGTAACGAATAAATTTTCTACTGTTTTTTCAAATTTAGCGTCAGCCTTTATTGATTCAACTTTTCGCTCTTCGCCGGAAACGCTTAAGCTGAATGATTTCACCACTTGTGTAGTATCCTTGGGAGTAAAATCGGCATAAAGCTTATATTTTCCGCCATTTTTGAAGGTGAATGAAGTTTTCAAACTTCCATCAGCTTGGAGCTCAGGATGTTCGTGATAAAAATCGGCTAAATCTTCTGAAACAATCAGCAAATGCATCGGTTTTTCGTGAACAATTTGCAAATCTTTGACGATTTCGTCTTTTGGACTTTTGACCGTGAAAGAAAATTCTATCGGCTTTCCCGCTTCTATATCCAGCGGATTGGTTTTGAATTCGGCGGTAAAACCGGCAGGTTGTTTTGATGCCTCGGTTTGGTTCGAATTTTGGTCGCTATGACCGGAATGGTCATCTTTTTTGACTTCGGTTGGAGTCTGGCAACTGATTGTAAATAATAGACTTGCGATTCCAATCAACAAAAATATTTTTCTCATAAACTCATTTTTCTATATTCTTTTTAGCCACGTCATTTATGGCGTGGAAATAATTGAAGTAATCATAAAGGGCGTTTTAACGTCCTTTGAAAGCCGGACAAAAGAGCGTTGAAACGCCCTCCAGAATTTTACGCTAATCTCACCACGCCATAAATAGCGTGGCTATATTGAACAAAAGACTACTAATTTCAATTCTCAAGTTATATGCTTACCCGCCGATAAAGCTCATCGTCCGAGCAGGCTGAACGAATTCTTTGTCATTAATAAAATGACGCGGCTCTTTTTTATAGACAACATCTCTAATAAATTCAATAACTTCCGTCCGATTTGCACCGCTTCTGACGACGTCTCTCAAGTTATGTTCGCTGGTTGAAAAGAGACAAGTTCGAATCTGTCCATCCGCCGTTAAGCGAATTCGCGAGCATTGTCCGCAAAACATTTCCGTTACCGGGGCGATGATTCCGATCTCACCTTTTGCACCATCCGCGAATTCATATTTCCATGCGGTTTCGCTTCCGCGAGTTGAATTCTTTAATTTGAGCGGAAAAACTTCGTTAATTTTTTGATAGATTTCTTTGCCTGAAACCACTTGTTCGCGTTTCCAATCGTGACCGGAATCGAGCGGCATAAATTCAATGAACCGAAAACTCAAATCATTTTTACGGGCAAAATCTGCAAAATCGACTAATTCATTATCGTTGCAATCGCGGATGATTACAGCGTTTATTTTGACGGGATGAAATCCGTTTTCTTTGGCAGATTCAATCGCGGCTAAAACTTCCGCAAGCTTGTCAACGCCGGTAATTTGTTTGAAATTATCTCGTTTAAGGCTATCTAAAGAAATTGTAACGCGGTCAATTCCAGCTTTTTTTAAGCTTTCCGCGTGTTTTGGAAAAGAAAAACCATTTGTCGTAATTGCCAAATCTTTCAATTGGGGTTTTAGAAGAGAAAGCTTTTCTGCCAAAACAGTTAAATTTTTCCGAAGAATTGGTTCGCCGCCTGTCAGGCGAATTTTCTCGATTCCGAGGGAAACAAAAATCTCTGAAATACAGGCGATTTCTTCAAATGTTAGAATAGTTTCTTTGCGGGCGAGCGGCGGTTCGCCGTCGGGCAAACAATAAAAACAGCGAAAATTACAGCGATCTGTCACGCTAATCCGCAAATCCCGTATTTGTCTGCCGTAAGAATCGACTAAAAAATTATCTACCACCCTTTAAAGTTAGCTTTTATGAAAGTGGTTTTGCAAGCGGCTAGAGAAAAATGGCGTAAAAAAACGCGGAGAATATTAATCCCGCGTCTTTTTGTTTAAGCCAATTTGTATTTTCCAATATTCCTAATCATTAACCCTTTGGAAACCCGTAAAGGTAATCGAAAAGATGCTCGGAGTTCCGGGCGGCAAACGATTCGGATTTAAGAAAGTCGTATCGAATGTCCAATCCCGGGTTGGTGGCGTATAAGTCGTATTACAGCATTTTAGAAAACTATTGTTGTTTCTTGAATTAAAAAGATTAATCAAAGAACCGGCATAGTTTAATCTTTTGCCAGACCACGTTTCCAGATAGCGTTTGAAATTGTGAACGCCGCCATTTAGTTGTCCGAATTGGCTGGGTGAATAAGCGGTAGTTGCAATTCCGGTGACCGGGTCTCCGGCTAACATTGCAAAACGGACTACGGTGTCGCTCGCAACCCGGTTTGACGAACTGAATGGGTTTGCAAAACTATTTGCGTCATTCCAATTATTGGACAATATAATCACCGCGTCGGCTGCAATTGACGCGGGAATATGCGTTGCCGAATTTTGCGGGAAGAAATTTTCCGGCGGCGTAACGGCAGTAGTTGTGCTGATCGTCGCTCCCGTCGCATTGTAATTTCCTTTCACGTAAACTCCGTTTTCTGATGAAAACGTAAAGCCTTTGGTGTTATTAGGGTCTGCTGAATCGTAAATTCCGGGCAAAACCGTACCATTGATTAATCTGACGCCGCGACGGTAAAACAGATGATCTGCCGTTGCAGCTTGTCCGCGTGCTACGGATGCCGTAAATGAAGCCGACTCTCTGCCCAAATCCATATTTAGAAGATTATCAAGATTAATGTCTTCATTAAATTGCAAGGCAGTATCAGGAAAAATGTCTTCCATATCGTATTCGCCATCGAAATCATAATCGCCGCGACGATCAGAAACAGAAACTACCCAACCGTTTGCAATCGGAATATCGGTGCTCTTGAAGCCTCTCGCTTTTGCAACTGCAAAAGGTGTGGTTGCCGGAAATAAAGTGTCGTAATCGCCATTTAGGAACTTTCTGAAATTAGCAACATCGATATCAATCAAACTCATCACTCCGGCTGCCGGAACGCGGTCTGCACCGAAATCGGTATTAGCATCTGCCGTGCTGTCCTTTGGCAAACCTTCGCGGGTGTCAAACATTTGAATAGGAAAGGGAACGATTGCAAAAGTTGTTCCTGAACTATTGATATTTGCCCATTTCAGATGTGCTGCATCCTCTTGAGCCTTGCTTGAAGTTGCACTCGGTTCCGGATATGGATACGAAAAAACGTCCTGATCTGTGCAGCCGCCGCAACCTGCAGAAGGATCAGCGGTTACATTGTTATAACGGACAACTAAATTATGCGGATCGCCTCCAATTGTGTAATGTGTTGTAAATGTTGTTCCGCCCGAATTTGGAATAGCAGGTCCCGGAATCGAAAATCTTTGCAATTTGATTACAGAGCGGCTATCGGTTGCTGTCGTGTAGCCATTTATTTGCAAATCTGTTCCGATTGGAGCGGGTTCAGTTACGCCAAGGCTCAAGATATCTTGTGTTACATCAACGGCGAGCGGTGTATCAGTATTAAAATCGTAGCTTGCAAGTTCAACCTTGATCCAGACTTCGCGTCCTGTCATCGCCATTCTTGTTGCGTTTAGAGCAGTCGCCTGATAGCCGTCAGTCATCGCCAGCGGTTGATAACCAATTGAAGAAGCACCGAGAACACCATCAAGCCTTACTCCGCAAACATCTCCCGCAACAGCCGCAGCACAGCCCGGCAATTTGTTTTGCGAATCGCTAAGCGAAATTCTCAAGCCGGATTTATTTGCATAACGCTCTTTTGAAATGATGCTCGAATCGGCTGTTGCGGCAGTAACTGCCTGTACAACTCCGCCGATATTTTCCAAATCCCCGACATTTTTACCGCGTCTGACCAATTCGATCATATCGGTATTTATTTTTGTCAGAGGCATGTTCAATTTTTGAACTTTATTTTCCAGATTGCCTTGGAATTTTACTTTTAGCGTATTCCAATTTGGATTTTCGCTGCAATAAGGCAAGCGTGGTTTTGCAGCAAAAACATTTGGACCGCTTGGCGAAGCACAGATAACACTAGCTTCTCCGGTTTTTAGCTCTTGGGGATTTCCTGAGGCATCATTAAAGAAAACTCCGTCCTGATCGTCAACTCCGCCTGCGAAACTGGTGCCTGTGCCCGGTTTCCAAATGTCATTAATGATTTCGCCCGCTGCTGTAACTCTGGAATTGAAATAGATGCCTCCGCTCCAAGCCAATGGATAAGCTGTCACAAAAAGATTTCCATTCGAATGAGCTCTGCCGCCAAATGTAAATAAAGGCGGACGATTGAGCTCTAAATCGTCTTCATAGAAAACACCAAATTGAAAAACAGGAATTCGATCGCTGTAAAATCGACGCTTCAGCTGAACTTTTACGTCAGTTGTTGTATCGGTAGCGTAAGAATTTACTTCCCACGAATCACGCAAAGCATATAAACCGCTATAGCTGCCGCCCGTTAAGATTGTTGGCGTGCTTTGATCGGTTTTTGTAATATCTGTCTGAAAATTGAACGTGTCAAATTCCGGGACGGTACGGGTTTTTATATCATTGATGTCTGCCGTTGTCGGAACGAGTTTTTGTTCGAAAACATCAACAAAATCCCGGGTCATATTTTCCAGGCTCGCCTCAGTCGCAGCAAATGTACGACCTTCAGAAACGTCATTGCTGGTCATCATTATTTCACTTGTAGTTCGTGAAATAGCCAATGAAGCAAATGCCATTAACAAAAGCAAAATAAGGAGGGCGATCACCATTGCAGAACCTTCTTGATTGCTGGTTTTGCCGGAATTAGTGACAAATTTATTTGATTTGGATAATAAATTTTTCATAATATTTCTCTCTATAATTTTCAAACACCGTATTTGAGGTTTCGTGTACTGAAAGTTGACGTTACATTGATAAGTTCGGTGCTGACAACGCCTTGGGTATTACCATCAGCTTTAATAGTTACGGTAATTTCAACCTGAACAACTTCATTCATCTTCATCGGAAATTCGTTGTCTTGCGAAGGATCATCGGAAGTAGAACCATCTTGCATTAGATAACGAACCTGAAAATTCTGTACGTTGTAAGCCAGCGGCTGTTTTTGAATTTGTTTATTCGCCGGTTCGCCTGTGTTATTTCCGTAAGAAGTTCTGACGAGTGTTCCGTCCTGTTCAACGCTATAGCTAATCCAAAAAACTTTTTTCGCCGTTACGCCGGAAGTATAATCAATACAATTCGTGGTGTTTCCAAAAACACATTTTGTTAAAATGCTTCTTCTGTCGGTGCTTTCTAAAACTGGCTGATTAATGCCCAGCGGATCGCCAACGCCCAATACGATCGAATTCGTATCAGGAACGGCAGTTGCCATAACCACTGCCTGTTTACCGTCTTTTGATTCAACCAGATAAAGATCATAAGGCTTGCAAATCGAACATTCACCAGCGGCTGTTTTGAGCACATTGGAATTTGCCGTAATTGAACCGATTGGAGCATCCGTAATGATTAACGGGTTGCCGCCATTGAATTGCATATCTTTCGAAGCAAAAGCGATGACGTCATTTTTCTTACCATTAATCGAAAGATCACTATCATCAATGTCATTTCCGGCGACTATTCCCGTTAAAAGATCGCGTGCCTGTCCGTTATCCGTTTCCGTGTCAAGGTGACCGGCAGCAAAATCATCGGGAACAATACCGCCAACGCGGCTAAATCCTAACCCGGCATTGACCACATCTTTTCCAACCGAATTCACTGCCGAACGGACATTCGTGATCGTTTCAGAACGATTATTGATCGCATTTCTGGAAATAACTCCAATCCGCAAAAGTCCGTAAATCGAGCTTGTCACAATTAGAAAAATCACAATCGAGACCATTAGTTCGATTAAACTAAAACCTTTCTGACAATTATTAAATTTAGGGGGATTTTTGTTAATCATATGTTTTTATTGATAAAAAGGAAGATCCGCGATTATCGTTGCAGTCGTTTGTTCGCGTCGTAATTGCCCTATAAAATAGCGGATACTTACTTCAATCCGCCGTTTTTTTACTGCTCCAGAGGTTACCGGAATATCTGTAATAGTTATCTTTCTTTCGAATTCAACCAAAAGCAGACTGTTATTTGTGTAGCTACCAACTACACATGCGGCACCAGCAGGGCAAGCATCGTCTGCCGTTCCAACGATTCCGTCCATTCCGGAATCTTCTCTGATCGGTGTCCAGCCCGGCACGAAAATGCCGGCGGGATTTATGTTTGTGTTATTAATTGCATCGAAGCTATTGATTCCGCCTGTATTTCCCAAATCCCGTGCAGCAAAAATCGATTCGAGAGCAGAATTGGCAAATTGACGCGAGGCGGTCATTTTTTCCGATTCCCGCTGTCGAAGGATGCTGAGAGACATTGCTGAGAGTTGTGCCAAAATCCCGATCATCAGAATTACTACGGCACACATCACTTCGATGTAGGTAAAACCTGCTTCTTTTGTAGCTTTTTGAGTATTCATTGTTTCCACTCCGCACATTGACCTTCGCTTACACCGCATTTCCAATATTTACTGGTTCCCGTGCTACCCATCAGTGTAATTGCCCGGAGTACGTTTCCGGTCCCTAAAGGGCTGCCCGAATCCGAAAGATCAGGCATCCAGACATAAATCGTTGCACCACTTAAAACCGCATTGCTCCCAATGGCATTTGAGCCCGCATTCACAACATTACCGTTTCTTAAAAAACGCAGAGTTGCTACCTGATCGTTTAGGCTTGTCGGATGAAGGCTGAGTGCGAAAGTTATCGCCGGGATTGGGGCTGAATCGCTTGGCGAACTTGCAATATTGGTTGGTGCGGTTTCGATATTTACGTAGGTTGGATGTTCTAATCGAAGTGTCCGAATTTCTTTGTCATCAGATGCGTCACCCGGTGCATTTTCGGCAATTAATCTAATCGAATTCCGCGTTTTGTTTATTTCCACACGCATTGTTTCGTGCTGAGTTACCGCCCGCTGCTTTGCTTCGCCCAAGACATCGAGTATCAGGTAGGCTTGGCTGTCAGCAAGGAATTTTTTCTCTCCCTTAAATGCCATCAAGGTTAGAACAGAGAGTATAGAGATCATTAAGACAACAATGAGAAGTTCTATAACTGAGAAGCCTTGTTCGCTTTTTTTAATTGTATTTTTTTCTATTTTCACACGTTTAATACATTTCTCTTAAGTAATGGACTGTCTGCCTTGTTGGCAGTACATTATCCATTCTCTACTATACATTAAATGACCAAGAAGTTTCAAAAAAAAATAACAAAGTTTAACGATTTCAGTTGAATTTAACACATTAGAGTTAAGAAGACCTGGCAAAGAAAAAGGCTAACCGATTGCATTGCAACCAATTAGCCTTATTAACAAGCGATTCCGGAAAAATTATCTGAAAGCTTCCGAAATTTGATTAAGTTGTTGAATGAGCTTTTGTTTCTCTTCCTCAGCAATCATAGATTTCGAGACAATTGTGCGAATTTCTGAAATCAAACGATAAAATTCAGCTCGATCGCTAACGTCCGTGGGACCTGTGTAAACTTGCTTTTCAGCTAAATCAGCGACGATTGGATCAAGTAGATTTTGAATGTTCTTGATTGCTTCGAGAGAGTATTTGCCATTTGGGTAGATCTCCAAATATTTCGCATTAGTCTCTCTCATGATAAACAAGTAGCAATTTACATAACCCTCGCATTCGCCCGCTAAAGGATTTTTCGCTCCCGTCCAGGCAATTTCTTCCGCGTTTGCGGCGGTGGCAAATTTCTTTCGCAAATCCCAGAAAAGTTCCGAGCGAGCGTACCATTCACCCGCAGGTTCGCTATAAATGACGCTTTTTTCGTTTACCTTCAAAAAGTCTTTATAGGGTTTTTCCGCCCCTTTGCCTGACGGAATGCTTTTCAAAGCACTTTGCAAAGTGAGCAAACGCTTGAAGCCAAAATCTGCCATTAACTTCTGACTTTTCACTTCTGTTTGCGTTCGCGTAAGAAAATCAAAAAGTTCCGTAACGTCAACAAACGACATATCGGGTTTATAATTTTTTTCAACTATTTGCTGATAAATGTCCTCTTTCTTAGCAGAATCATAATCATTAGCAACCTGACCCGACATCCAACCGACAATATTCTTTGGCTTCGCAGGGATTTCTACCTTATACCAATCGTCTTTTCCTTTCTCCAAAACTTTGATTATTGTACCCAGTTTTACACGTCGCAATTCAGGTGAACTGGTACCGGCTTTGCTTCTGACTCTGGCAGAGGCAGCCATCACGATAACTTGCGGAAATTCTTTTACCGCAACTGGAGACTTGGTTGGTGTCGCTTTAGGAGTCGATTTTGGCGACGTAGTTTTTGGTGTGGTTATAGTTTTTGGCGAAACTTTAAGCTTCGGAGTTGGCGTAGTTTTTGTAGTTTTTTTCGGAGTAGGAGTAGTTTTCTTTTTAACCGGTGTTGGAGTTGGCTTAGGATTTTTAGTTTGGGCACTCTCAACAATTGGGGCAAAACTTAAAGCCAAAAACGCAAAAACTGCCGACATAATTCCAATATTTTGAAACAACTTTTTATTCAAAGACATCTCTTTTATAATTCTCCAAAATCATTTTTTTCGAGCAAAGCCTCAGCATTTCGCTGAAGTCCGCTCAGTTTTGTTCGCTTCATTGCACTACCGCGAAATTTTTCCGCGTATTCATCGTGAGTAAGTGATAAAACTTCATGCAAATCAGGCGAAACATTATTTTCTCGCGGGGCAAATCTAATTTCTTCGGTTTCAATCTGGAAGCGATTCCAAGGACAAACATCCTGGCAAATATCGCAACCATAAAGCCAACCTTCTAAATCATTTACAATGTCATTTGGGAGTTTGGGGGCTCGTAATTCGATAGTAGCGTATGATAAACAGCGTTTAGAGTCAACTATATATGGTGCAACGATAGCATTTGTCGGGCAGGCATCAATGCAGGCGGTACAATTTCCGCAATGATCCGGCTCAACAAAAATATCATAGTCGAGTTCCAAATTTAGTAAAAGTTCTCCCAAAAAAACCCAAGAACCATAATCTTTTGTAATTAGATTTGTATGCTTGCCAATCCAACCAAGTCCGCCGCGTACTGCCCAAGCCTTATCCATGATCGGCTGAATATCACAGCAGAGTTTTCCATCTGCATCCGGAATTTCAGACTTTATCCAGTCCAATAATTCGCGTAATTTCTTCTGCATTACGTCGTGATAATCATCACCCCAGGCGTATCTTGAAACTTTGCCTTTTGTTTCATCAAGTTCGTGTTGGTTTGGAGTGTAGTAATTAAGGGCAACTGCGATAAGAGATTTTGCTTCGGGGAAAATAAGATTTGGATCAGTACGTTTTTCGGGTTCACGCTCCATCCATTTCATGTCCGCATGAAATCCTTTCTGCAGCCATTGAGCCAAATATTCGCTTTCCTGTGTGAGAATTTCAATCGGAACGATTCCGACCTTATCAAATCCAATTTCGAGTGCCTTTTGTTTAATTTTTCCAGTTAGTGAAGCCACACAGCAAAGATAAAAAAAAGACTGATTAACGCAATGGCTAATCAGTCTTTAATCGCTAATTTAGTTAAAACTTAGAAGCTAAGTTTTGCACCAAATTGGAATTGACGCGGATCGTATGCAGCAGTTGGACGGCTAAAGTAGCTACCATTTTTTGCACGTTGACCAAAAGCATTAACGTCGGTATAAAGAGGTGAAGCCGAGCCTTCATTGAATCGATTAAACAAATTAAAGCCTTGTCCAATCAAATCAAGTTTTACTCTTTCACCAAAACGAATCGAACGTGTAACACCCAAATCCAAACTCATAAAGTTATGCGTGATTCCCAAATTGCGTCCTAAAGTTCCAGTTGTAAAATCTGCTGGAAGAGTAAGCACACCGCTTGAGTTTACGCTTGGGCGGTCAGTTGAAGTTGATTGATCGTTATTTGTATCAACATTAGTGATGATATTAAATGGACGACCCGACGAGAATTCGAAGATTGGAGCAATTGTAAAGTTTGACAAGAATTTCTGGAAACCGTTACCGCTACGCCAAGAATCAGGTGAATTCATCGCTCCACTAAAAACAAAACGATGACGCTGATCAAATAATGAACTGGCTTTTTCAAGGTCAAAACGACTAACGTTTTGAGGAATCAAAAGAGTTTGCAAATCTGAAGAGTCATCAATCGAGTGCGACCAAGTATAGCTTGCTAAAAACAAGAAATTATTCGCATATCGACGATTGAGTTCGAGTTTGAGCCCGTTGTAGCTTGAATTACCATCGGAAAGCTGTGCATTAACCGAACCAAACGGAGAAACAACACCGGGAGTTCTTAGAGTTCCGGTTAATTGTGAATCCAAAACTGCTTTCGTAACCGCTCCACCGGAAAGTGCTTGAGCCAAGAAATAGTTTGGTGCATTCGGACGGAAGAAATTAGCAACTGCCGGTGCAATTACTCGCTGTCCGTTTGCAGTGTTTACCGAGATCATTCCCGGAATTACGTTGACAAAGGTGCCATTGGTACAAGCAGCCGGATTAACTGTCGCCACTTGAGTTGTTGTTGGATTAGTCGCTGCTCCGAAGCAACGTCGATAATTTTCAATCTGCAACGCTGTGTTAGGTGTATTCAAATCCGTAGGACGAGGTAAATGATGTGCACCAACATAGATATACGAAGCCGAGATCATCATATTCTTGGTCAACTGACGCTCGACCGAGAAATTTGCTTGGGTTGCCGAAGCATATTGGAAATCTTGTGCAACCGGCAAAGTAAATGGCAAAACAGCACCGAAGCCGGTGAATGTTTGGTCATTAAATCTTTGACGACCTGCTAAGTATTGAGCCGAAGCCGCAACGCCAGGCGTCAATCCCGGAATAACTGTTCCTTGAAAAACCTGTGTAGCATTGAAAAGAGAAGTTGGTGCAGGACTTCCCGGAGTCAAAACTGATTGCTGCTGCTGAGCCGCATCTGCTACGTCTGAGTTGAATCCAACGGCTAAAAGTGGGTGATCGTAATAAATACCAATCGAACCACTAATTTTAGTTTTCTGATTTCCAAAAACGTCCCACGCAAAACCAAACCGTGGGGCAAAATTGTTTTTATCACGCGGGAATCCTTGGCGTACTTTAAGAACATTTTGTGCTGCCAAAACGTCTGCCGCAGATAAATTAATCCCTGAAAGCGGATCTCTGAAACCAGTCGTTTCAATTAATTTAGTCAATTCAAAATCGTAGCGAATACCATAATTAACCGTTAGATTCTTAAACATTCTCCAAGAATCTTGGGCATAAAAAGCCATCGGCTTATTGTTAATCCGGCTGATTGGATCGCCAAAACCTTGAATAAAGATCGAAGGCAATCCTAATCCATATGATTGAACAGGCGTGAAAGCAGGTGGTGCTACTCCGCCAACGGTTGGAAATGCGGCTAAATTTGTCGCAGCAAATTCTCCAAAGTTGAAAAGACCACCGTAATTCAATTCGAACCTGGCTTCAGGAATTTCTACCCAGTTAAAATCGGCACCAAACTTCATCGTGTGATTTCCGGCTACCCAGTTGAAATTATCAGCTAGTTGAAAACGATTTTCTTGTCGGTCAACCGGCGAGAAAAGTTCGCGTCCGATGAAAGCAGCTCCTGAAATGTTATAAGCAACTGCGTCACCATTTTGCGATTTGAAAGTGGTTTTACGTTTACCAAAAGTAAACTTAAATTCATTAGCAGTTGTATCGCTTGTCGCAGAGTTTAGTCCCATCGAGAATGATGCATCTTTGATGATAGTAATCCCTGTTCGTGAAAAGTCGTTTTGTCCGAGCGATTGATTCTGTGATTCAACCTGAATACCGGTTAGATCACTCGTATTGTAACCAAAACGAAGTGTCAGTTGATTTCTGTCGTCAATATTGTGGTCGCCGCGAATAGAAGAATAATTTGATCTATCAGTAACAGGAAATACTTTTTGCAAAGCATTTAATGGACGAAAAGCATTGGCACTAACAGGAACCGGTGCACCGGAAAGGAAAAATCTGGAGCCAACAACCGATCCTGCTGTTATTGCACCGCCCGGACTAATCAGACCATTAGTTCCTGTCAAAGCAGTTGTACCACCACTTGAAGCAAGATAAAGATATTGAACGCCGCCATTAATTAATGCACTTCCTTGTGCGATCAATGCGGCACCTTGAGCTCCGCCTAAACCCGTTCCCTGTGTTATCAAGGTATTTCCGGTGCTGAGCAAAGTGTTGGCGTAAGTTGCTTGAGCGGTCGTTATATTACTGAATGTTTGCGAAGGTAAGCCTGGAACTGTGAATGTTACCGAACCACCTAATCCATTTGCTACATTGCTCGTAAAAAATCCTGATTCATCGCGTTGGCGACGTTCGTAAGCCAAGAAGAAAAATGTTCTGTCTTTGGCGATTGGTCCGCCAAGCGTGAATCCGTATTGAGTTCTTCTATAGTCAGGTTTAGCAATTGGAGAAAAAGCGTTTCTTGATTGAATGCTTTTATCGCGGATATAACCGAAAACGTTTCCATGCCAATCGTTTGTTCCACGTTTCGTGACAACGTTGATAACGCCACCGGTCGCTCTGCCAAATTCTGCTGAATAAGAATTTGTCGAAATTTGATATTCTTGAACTGCTTCCTGTGAAACTGTTGAACGTGCCGAATTAGTTGAGTTATCAGTAAAATCTGCTCCATCCACATTAACCTGAGTCGAACGTCCGCGTTGACCGCCGATGTTCAAGCCTGATGTAGGTGCAGGTCCGATCGGACGACCGTTATCGCGTCCAACGGTTGAAAGCGTCAAAGCAAATCCCGTTGCACTTCTTTCGTTGATTGGTAAACTTTCGATCTTTTGCGAATCAATTGTATTCGCTACCGAACTCGTCGATGTTTCCAAAACTTCAACTGTTCCGCCGTCAACATTTACGACAATCGATTCGGATCCGATTTCAAGCGGAATATCAATCGAAGCACTTTGTCCGACAGTTAATTTAATCGGCGAAATTACTTTCTTTCTTGAAGGTTTTAGCTTCGGCGGAAACTTCATAATCTCCAGGCGGAAGTCCGATAATTTTGAATTCACCACTTTCATTAGAAGTTGTGGTTTTGGAAATATTTGTAGCTGAATTTCTCGCTGTAACGGTTGCTCCGGGAACAACTGCTCCACTTTGATCAACTACATTACCTACCAAATCCGCAGAACTCGATTGTGCTTGAGCAAAAACCGCCCCGACGGAAATGAGCGTAATCATTGCCAGCATTAGAAATTTTTTGGCAAAAGAATCAATTTCAATAGGAAACGCTCTCATTTAATAAATCTCCTTGACTAATTTTTTATAAAATTCTTTTGATACCTTTAAAATCAGCATTTCGTGATATTTCTTTCACGCGGGGGTATTTCGTTTGTTACTTAACAACTTTTAGTGGAAAAGCTTGAATAATTATAAAACGGAAAATACTACTGACAATTTTAGTTTCTTTAGAATTGATGACTTCCAAGTTTGTAACCCAAAAATCGCTTTAAGGCAAGCAAAATCTTACATTTTGACCTCATAACTAAAGATTATGATAGAATTTTTCAGTATATTCAAATTTTTTCCGAAATCTTGCGAAGATTTGATTGAGTTACATTCCCGCTAGATTTTTCTTCGTGAATCACGTTAATTTGGTCATCTGCCAAACGTTTTATGAAAGTCATTTCGATTGCACTTCCAACCCCATTTCTGGTCGGCGATGTCAATGTTTATTTGATCGACGATGAACCGTCTGACATTGATCGATACCGGACCAAAAACGCCGGAAGCCGTAAAAGCTTTACGCGAAGGGCTTTCGCGACATGGTTTTAAGCTTTCAGATATTCAAAGAATCGTTCTCACCCACGCCCACGAGGATCATTGCGGACTTGCCAAAACAATTCGTGATGAAGCAAAAAATGCCGAAATCTTTGTTCATGGTTGGGAAACGGGACATCTTTTCGGACGCCTCGAAAGGGACGAACATTATTCGTTAATAAAAAAAGCCGGAGTTCCGGTTGAAGTTTGGAATAAAATGCACGGATTTTATGAAGACTTCCGCAGTTTAACTGACGCTCTTGAAGATGGCGAATTTTCATTGCTTCACGACGATTCAGAACTCGAATTTTCACGCGGATCGTGGCGAATTTTGCACACTCCGGGACATACTCCCGGGTCGTGTTCATTTATCCGCGAAGCCAATCGAACAGTTATCGCTGGCGATTGTATCTTGAAAAGAATTACGCCGAATCCCGTGCTTTCAGCTTGATCCGATCGATCCTTCAAAACGCTTTCATTCATTGGCTGAATATTTGGTCAGCCTCGCACGCCTGCGGGAATTTGCACCAACTTACGTTTATGGCGGACACGGCGAACCTGTAACGGATTTTGAAGAGATCTTTCACAGATATGTTCGAATGATTGACGAGCGGCAATCCAAGATAATGAGTCTGATGAACAAAAACGGAATAACTGCTTGGGATATGGCGATTAACTTGTTTCCACAGGTTATGCACGACGACACTCAGAAATTTTTGGCGATTTCAGAAGCGGTTGCACATCTTGATTATGCTGAAAGCGAAGGCAAGATCGCGGTTGAATTAAGGACCGGAACAGAAGTGTATAGATTAAAGTAACGCAGGCATCCTGCCTGCCACAATTAAGATAGTATCGTAGGCATCTTGCCTGCAATTATCTGAAAATGGACAAATAGTCGATGGAATTCTGTCACGTACAGGCAAGATGCCTGCGTTACGGTTTTATGTTCGGCGGCTGTGCATTTTTTGTTCGAATCGAAATACCTTCATCCGCCACAACAAAAACTCTCCGTGCATCATAAGATGATGTATTGATCGGCGAATATGAAAGCAGATATCGATTTTTACGGAGTTCGTCGCAGATTGTTTTTGCAGCAGTTTGCGGATCGTCAAAACTAAAAATTTTGCCGCCTGTTCCTTCGGTTAATTGTTCGATTACGGCTGCGGCTTTGGGTTGATTACGGCGATATGCACCACCGGTTCGATCCGGAATTTGCAGGGCGTAGAGTGTAATATTATTGTTCTGTAATTCCGATAAAGTATTGTCAAACGTCATCTTACTGCCTCTATCGAGACCATCGCTGATGAGAATAATGATCGCTTTCCGGGTGCCGGGCATTAGCGGAAACAAAATTTCGTTAACGCCTACCGATAATGCGTCAAACAAATAGGGATTGCCTTTCTTGCGGAGCAGAGCGAGCGACGTTTCCATCTTTTTAGCGTCGTCGGTCCATTCTTGAATTATTTCCGGCTTTTCATCGAAAGCGATAACATAAAGCTGGTCGCCTTCAAAGATTTCGTAGGCAAATTCCATCACAGCTTTCTGCAATTTTTCAATTTCCGGGCGAATTGTTTGCGAATTATCGATTAAGATCAGAATCTTGGCTGGCGAAGGATCGTAAGAGAAGTTTTTGATCTTTTGCTCAATCCCATTTTCGTAAAGAAATAGATTTTCAGTTCTTATGGGCTTGTTTTCCCCATCTGTACGGTTTGCGACAACACTCAAAACTTCTCCTCCGTCATCACTCACCCGCACGTTTCGGCGTGATTGAGCAAAGGTAAACGAGGTACAGATCACGATCAAAAAAACTAAAATCAATCCCTTATTTGCCGAAAACATCGCTCTCACCTCATTCCTTTTTTGAACTCGTATCTTTCGCCGGTGTAGTGTTTGATGCAGTTTCTGTCTTTGTGGTTGATTCTGTCGTTGAAGTTTTTTCAGATTTTTTTTCAGTCGGGGTATCTGCTTTCTTTCCGGCGTAATCCGTCACATACCAGCCGGCTCCTTTAAACTGGAATCCCGACAAAGACCATTGTTTTTCGAGCTTTCCTCCGCATTTTTCGCAAAGCGTTAAAGGTTCGTCTGAAATCTTCTGCATTTTTTCCAGATTATTTCCACATTCCAAACATTTATATTCGTAAATTGGCATAAAAATTCATTTTGAATCGGGCAATCGCAATTAGTCTGAAATGTCAGACTCCGATTTCATAATATTACAAGTCGATAGGCAAAAAATAAAGCCTGCTATGAATTAACGTAACAGGCTTGATTAGTAAATCACAGTCGTCTGAAAGTTTATTTACATTTTGAATAACCGCAATCCCGGCAGAAATCGCATCCTGAAGCATGCTCAAGCTGCCCTTTGCATTCCGGACACTCGCCAATCAAGCTGCCCATTTTTGAATCGCTGTAAGCCGTAACTTCTTTATTTGCTTCCATTTTGCTTATTTGACGTTCTGATTGCGGCAGATTTTTAATTCTGCGGTCAATCAAAAGCAAACATTCGGCAACTGCCTGCTCTGGCGATGTCAGCAATCTTTCGTTAAACCATACGGCGTGAGTTGCAGTAACTTTATTCAGACTGCGTGCAACTTCTTTAACATCAAATCCGCCGCGAAGCATTTTCGATGCTAACAATCCAACTCCTTCAGAAATCGGTCCGGTAGCAAAAACTTCCAAAACCCTTTCACCATTGTGATTTACAGTTACATAAAGATTTTGTCCGTCAAAAGGAATTCTCCACGTAGAACCTTGCAATTCGCGTGGGCGATCAATGTGTTCGGATACCTCTTTTTGTTTTGCCACCACGGTATATTCCTGATTTTGCCCGACCGTATCTTCAGTTGTATCAACCTCTTCGGCTTTTGTCTCTGAAGTTTTCATACTCGTTAAAACTTGTCCTTCACGTGAACCGTCGCGATAATAGGAAACACATTTGCAACCCAAATCACGAGCCATACGATATAGTTCGTCAACCGATTCAACCGTGTCATCCTTAGCTCCATTACAAGTCTTTGAAACGGAATTGTCAACATTTTTTTGAGCCGCCGCCAAAACCTGAACGTGCTGTTTTGACGTAATATTCAGTGCAGAAATGAAATATGGCGGCAATTTATCTTCATTATCAACCACGTACTGGGCAGCAGCCTTGATTGATTCTTCACTGGTTTGATCTACTTCCATTCCCAGTGCTTCCGCTGCCAATGAATGAACATAAGTTCGTGTTCCGAGCGTATCTTGGCGAACATATGCCCAAGAGAAATTCGGTTCGCAACCCGATGAAGTTTCTGCCACAAGCGATATTGTTCCGGTTGGAGCAATTGTCGTTGTTTCATAATTACGCGGAGTTAAAGCAATGTCGCGTGAAATTCCGATCTCTTCGTACAAAAATTTCGAATACGCTTCGCGATTTGCTTCAAATTCAGGGAAAGTTCCTTTTTCAGCACCGAGTTTGAGTGATGCCAACCAAGACTCTTTGCGAACAAAGCCCATAACTTTTTCCATCAAAGCAATCGAACCCGCTTCGCCGTAGGTAATTTTATGTTTCAGGCAAAGATCGGCAAATCCCATGATTCCAAGCCCAACCGGACGAGTGCGTTTGACGACATCATCAATTGATTCAAGCGGGAATTCGCAAGCGTCGATCACATTATCTAAAAACTGTGTACACAGATGAGTAACGTGGGCTAATTTATCCCAATCGATGTTCTCATCGGGATTCGTACCTTCACCGCCGGGTTTGTAAAACTTAGATAGATCAATACTTCCGAGATTACACGAATTTGAAAAATGCAAAAATTGCTCGCCGCAAGGATTACTCGCGAAAATCGGTCCCATTGAAGCCATCATGTGATTATGACGATTTACCTGATCGATAAATGCGATTCCGGGTTCTGCATATTTATGTGCCGAGGCGATAATACGATTCCAAATATCCGGTGCGTAAATCATTCCGGGTTGAGGTGCTTCTTCAATTGTGCATTTGCTCAAGTCGGCAGTTTGAAATGCCAATTTATCTGCAAAAGTCATTGTTGTGCCGTCGTCTTTGCGATAAACGACATAATCTTTTCCTGTTGCCGCGTCAAAAACAGGCAGTGTCCAATTTTCGCCCGCAAATTCAGTTTGAAACCATTGCTTATTATCTACAGCATCCATGAAAGCATCGGTAACGTTAACCGAAATATTAAAATTAGTAAGTGAATGCTGATCGTTTTTGGCGTGAATGAAATGTAAAACGTCGGGATGCGAAACGCGGATCATGCCCATGTTCGCACCGCGTCTAACGCCGCCTTGTTTCACAACTTCCGTCATTGTATTGACGATATTCATGAAAGAAACAGGACCGGAAGCTACCCCGCGGGTTGAGCTAACTGTTGAACCGGATGGTCTTAAGAACTCATAAGTCATTCCCGTGCCGCCGCCGGTTTGATGAATTGTAGCCGCCGCTTTGGCGTGTTCCATAATTCCCGAAATTGAATCAGGAACGTTTAGAACAAAACAAGCCGCCAGCTGACCATGCGGTTTTCCGGCATTTACGAGACAAGGTGTGTTAGGGATGAACTCACGATTGAGCATCACTTCCATCATTAAATTGTAAAACAAATCACGACGAAGCATATCAGGCTCCGATTTTGAAACATGACTTACCACGCGACGCGTAATATCCGCCCAACTTTCAACGCCATTTCCTTGCAGGTCTTTTAGTGAATATCGTTTGCTGACAACCTTTTGGGCGTTCAAACCGATGGGAATAATTTCTTTTTTAGTGGCGGTTCCCGTTCCATTTCCATTCGTCTTTACTTTTCTAGGGACAAAACTACCCGATATGACGGGTTCAAAAACTGTACTCATTCTTATTCACCTCGTTAGTCTCGCTTTCAGAGACACTTTTAGTCTTAAATTTTAATAAAAATTCTTTCGCTTTACATTTCAAATGCGGATTTATTGCAGAAACTTCTTTTACTGATTTACTCAAAAACGTGAAGGCTTTTTCGTCCTCGAGCGTTTGAAAACTATAACTCTACTTTTTTTCGTTGTCAATAAAAAAACACAAGATATTGTGTTAATAATTTCTACCACAACCATCTAATGCGTAACTTAATGTGTTTCCTAAGGTTTTTCGGTATAAAAATATTTTTCCATTAATAAAATAAATTATCAATGCGAGCCAAATTTGACTTTCTTCTGTAAGTTTGCCGAAACTATACAAATGGACAAATTAATTCACGCAACTGCCGCCGAAGGGACAATCCGCGTAATGGCAGCAATTTCCACCGAAATCGTAAAAGAAGCTGTTCGTCGTCACCAAACTTCTCCAATGGCTTCCGCAGCTCTCGGACGGGTGCTGACAGGGACACTTCTGCTCGGTTCTAGTCTCAAAGATTTCGACCGTTTGACCGTAAAAATCGAATGTGATGGTGCGATAGAAGGAATTGTAGCCGAAAGTAATGCACAAGGCAAAGTGCGTGGATACGTTCGTAATCCGCTGGCTGAAACCGTCGAATTTCAGGCGGAAACGAAAGGAATTATCGGCAAAGGTATGTTCCACGTAATTCGCGAATCCGGATTTGATGTCGGACTTTATCGCGAACCTTATCATGGCTCAGTTCCGCTTTATACGGGCGAAATAGCAGAAGATTTCGCATATTATTTAATGAAGTCCGAACAAATTCCATCGGCTGTAATACTGGGTGTTTTGTTGCAGAAAGATGACCCGTATATCAAGGCGGCGGGCGGCATTATGCTGCAGACAATGCCGGGAGCGAACGAGCATATTATTACAATGATTGAAGATACGATTCGCCACGCTCCGCATATTACGGATGTAATTAGAAACGGAGCCGAGCCCGAAGATCTCGTAAAAATGGCTCTCGGAATTATTGACTATGAGATTTTGGAAGAAAAGGAAATTGAATTTAAATGTACTTGTTCACCGGAAAGAGCTGTTTCGCTAATAACTTCGCTGGGGAAAATTGAAATTGAATCAATGATCATTGAAGATAAAGGAGCTGCAATGACCTGCGGATTTTGCAACGAAACGTATCGGCTTGACGAGTTCGATCTGCAGAAAATATTAGATTCGATTAATTCCTAATCGCGTCTCGCAGGAAGAGGTTTTTCTAATTCTTCAGGCGGCAAATCCTGATAAACACAAACTCGATTTCTACCTTCATGCTTTGCCCGGTAAAGTGCTGTATCAGCCATTTCTACAAGTTCGATTGGGTCGTGAGAATCATTTGGATACGAAGAGATGCCAATACTTATGGTTATCGAATGAGTAAGACTATTTTGCCGTGTTTTGAGGATACTGAAATTTTGTTCTTCAACGGCAGCACGGATTCTTTCGGCTGCGACAATAGCTTGCGGCAATTCGGCATCAAGCAGGAAGGCGGCAAATTCTTCTCCGCCAAACCGTGCAGCGACATCGCCGTTGCGTAAATTATTGATGATACATAAACCCAATTCTTCCAATGTTTTACTACCGGTTAAATGTCCGTAAGTGTCATTCACATTTTTGAAAAAATCAACGTCCATCATAAGAACGCAAAACGGACGTTTTTCGATTTTTGCACGGTCCGATTCTCGTCTGAGTTCTGAAAAAAACGAACGCCCTGAAAGCAGACCAGTTAGATCATCGTGCGAAAGTAAGCGTCGGATTTGGCGTTGGTATTCACGATCAATTTCATCGAGCAATTCAAAACGAAGAATTTGTTCGCCAATAGTGATTTTATCGCCATTTTGCAAAATTTCCTGTTCAATCTTTTGTCCGTTGAGCAAAGTCCCGTTTTTAGAATCTAAATCAGATAAAACATATTCAATTCTTCTATTTTCCTGATTTATTGTCGTAGTAATTTTCGCATGACTGCGGGAAACTTTGGTATCGTTTATCCTCACATTTGCTTCAAAAGCACGCCCAACTATAACCTCTTCCCGCTCCAGCGGAATGGAGACGGCAAGCATGTCTCCACCCAGAAATACTAATGCTGGGCGTAAATCACGTCTTGATGGGTTGGCTTTCGTCATAAAGTAATTGGGATGTGAAATTGCTAGATGGAAGGAGTAACATCTAATCTCCATAGTAACTCAAATCAAGGGTTATCGTCCAGCATTATTATAAAAGCAAAGGCTTTGAATTGACTTTTGCGGCTTTAATTTCTAAATTCACTATTTCATTTCAAATGCAGATTTTAATCGTTAAATTAAGCAGCATCGGCGATATCATACACACTTTGCCCGTTTTATCGGCACTCCGCTTTGCTTTGCCAAATGCCGAAATTTCATGGATTGTCGAAAAAAAATCTGCCGAAATTTTGCGTGAAAATCCTTTGATTTCAAAACTTATCGAAATTGACACCAAATCTTTGCGAAATAAAGGCTCAATAGGAAAAAAAATCGCGTTGGCAAGAGAAAATCTACGTGAATTGAGAGCGACAAAATTTGACGTTGTGATTGATTTTCAAGGACTTCTAAAATCTGCAACGATTGCCAAACTTTCCAAAGCTAAAAGAAGTTATGGGTTTGCCAAGGAATCTTTACGCGAGCCGGCAAGCCGGTTTTTATTGACGAAAACCTTTTCGATTGAACCAAACATAAATATTATCCGTAAAAATTTAAGGTTGGCGGAAAAGGCTTTGCAGATCAATATTCCAACGGAGAACTTTGAATTTCCTATTTTTACAAATTCGGTTCACGTTACTGAAGCTCAGGAAATAATCTCAAAATCAGGCGAAAACTTTGCAATTTTGAATCCGGCAACAAGTTGGGTAACAAAACAATGGGATGCCGAAAAATATGGTCAATTAGCCGACAAACTATGGTTGGAAAAAGGCTTAACGTCAATTATTACCACGGCTCCGAGCGAAATGAAACTGGCGGAAAAGGTGCTGAATTCCAGCAAATCAGGTAAAATAATTTTATCAACTCCAACATTGAAAGGCTTTTACGAATTGGCAAAACGTGCCAAAGTTTATGTTGGCGGCGATACCGGACCAACATTTTTAGCAATTGCGGCAAAAACTCCAATTGTCGGGATTTTCGGTCCCACAGAATGGTGGCGAAATGGCAGCCCAAATCCTGATGATATTTGCGTAGAAAGATTAGATATTGGCTGTCGCGTAAATTGTCATCGCCGGATTTGTTTGAAATGGATTTGCATGGATATTGAGGTTGAAACTGTTTTTCAGGCAGTTAAAAAACGTCTCCAAAAAACAGAGGTAAAAATTGGCTAAATACGGCACATTGATTCAAAGATTTCGCGTTCCGCTTGGTTTTCTCTTTGCGATAATTTTTTTAATCTTTTCCAGACCGCAGCTCGTAACTTTATTAATTGGAGCAGTTGTGGCGATTATTGGTTTACTTATCAGAGCCTGGTCATCCGGACATATTCGTAAAAATAAAACTCTGGCGATTTCCGGACCATATGCGTACACGCGAAATCCGCTTTACGTTGGCAGTTTCATAATGGGGTTGGGTTTTACGATTGCAGCAGGAGTTTGGTGGTTAGCGATTCTTTTTGCGATTCTATTTTTGGGCATCTATTTGCCCGTCATGAGATTCGAAGCAAAGGAATTAACCGAGATATTTGGCGAATCATTTGCGAAATATGCTGAAGAAGTTCCTCTTTTTATTCCGCGTTTTACGGCTTACGGGGATGAAAATTCTTTGGCAAATAAGTTTGAAATTGATTTATACTTAAAATATCGCGAATATCGAGCAGCAATCGGAGTAGCATTTGCCTTAGGAATTTTGGTATTAAAATTAGTAATCAAAAATTATTTTGAGATAAATTTATGAAGTTAAAGTTTCTCTGTATTTTTACGTCTTTGGTGCTGATTTTTATCGGCGTTTCTAATTTGCAGGCTCAAACTGCACCGAAGAATTCGCCTTATACAGAAGGTGAATTCTTGAGCTATGAAGGTAAGCTCAGCAAATTGGTCTTGCGTGGAATAAGCGTTGCGGATCTGCGTTTCACGGTTTCGAAAGATACTGACGGCAAAAATGTTTTGGTTAAAGCAAACGCACTTTCGAAAGGAACGCTGCTCAAACTTTTCCGTTTTTCATTTATTCAAAACATTGAATCTACTATAGATAAAGAAAGATTTACGGCACTAAAGACTGTGAAACGCGATCAGCAAGGAGATCGAATTCGAGATAGTGAAGCCATTTTTGATTACGGTCAAAAGAAAGTTACATACGTTGAAACCAATCCGAAAGACATGGCAAGTCCGCCACGAAAGATTGCTTCAACTATTGGCAGCGAAACTTACGATTTGATTTCCGGAATCTATATCTTGCGTTTTTTACCACTGGCTGTCGGCAAAAATTTTGTTGTGAATATCAGCGATTCGGGCTTGGTTTATCAAGTGCCGGTTCGCGTAACGGCTCGCGAAGTACAAAATACGATTTTTGGAAAAATTCCTTGTTTTCGGATCGAACCTCAGGTTTTCGGACAGGGAAGGATGATCGAAAGTAAAGGAAGCATGATTATTTGGGTAACAGATGACAGCCGCCGCATACCGGTAAGATCTCAATTGAATACCAACTTAGGTAGAATTGAAGTCAGGTTAAATAAGTTTGAGATCAAGAAATAGTTAAAAAACAGCCCAAATAACAGGAAAATACGCAAATTTACTTGTCACATTAAAAAAAACCAGTCATAATTTATTTGAATTTATTATTTACTTATCATTAATATTATGAATGAAGACGATCAAAAAACTTTAAGCGTAAAAGACGCAAAATTATCAAAAACCACTAAAGAAAAAAGCCAAACTAAGTCTGCCAAAGCAAAAGCTCCAAAAACGACAAAAGCAGCGACTGCGATTAAGGCTAAAACGACCGTAAAAGCTAAATCAGAAACGAATACTAAAGTCGCCGCGAAAGTAAAAGCCACGACTAAAACTACTGAGAAAGCGGTGGCGAAAAGCGTAGTAAAAGCTGAGCCGAAAGCCGCAAAACCCCGTGCAAAAAAAGCTGTAGCCAAAACTTCGGCTGAGGAATTAGTTGCGGCATCGAAGCCGTTTGTCGTAGAAACTCCAAAACAAAAAGAAGTTTCCGAGTCGATTACAGCTGTTAAATTATCGCCAATATTTAAAGAGCTTGCCGAGCCAAAATTACCTGCGTTGCGAGAAGAAAATCGGGCATTTTTGCAGATGCAATCGCCAACACGTGCTTTCTTTTATTGGTCGCTCAAGCAAAATTCCGAGATGAATTTGAGAAAAACTTTGGGGAATCGTGCAAACGAATATTTTTTTGCTGTCCGGCTTATAAATTTAAGAAATAATCGCGAAGAAATTCATCAGGTCGGAAATCGTGGCTCATGGTGGTTTAACAATGTCGAAGCAGATACGAAATATCGTGCGGAAGTAGGTTTTTACGCACATAACCGACCGTTTGTAAGGCTTATTTTCTCAAACACACTGCAAACGCCACGCCTGAAACCTTCGGCAAATACGGCATATCAACCATATTTTGCCGTTACTGCAAATCAATTTGCCGATGTTTTGGATATGGCTGGATTTTCGCAAGACGCATTTGACGTTTATGTTGCGGGCGATAAACCGAAGATTGCAGATAACGCAACGCAAAATGCCTTTCTTCAACTGGCAGGAGATGCGGAAATTGATTTTTCAAATATCAATTTAAGCGAACTTCGCTACATACTGTTCGCATTGGCTTCCGGCGTTTCTTTAGTTACTCTTCGCGAACAAATTTCGACTTATTTATTTGCATTTTTGGGAACTTTGGTCGAAGAAAATCCGAATGCTTTAACTGAGGAAAAAGTGATTTTGGCATTGGAAGAATTTTTTGGGTATTCGCTTTTGGAAGAAGATGAAATTGCCGAAGAATTTTCGCAGCCAACGGTTTTCGGAGCGAGTTTAATAAATTTTCCAAAAGGAATGCGAAAAACTAAATCAAGTTTTTCACCAAATAAAACCCGTTTTAGCGAAGGAAAACTTTCGCCCGTTAGTTCATTTTCTTTAAAATAAGAATTCTCCAAATTCCATTTACTAAAACCCGCGAAGTTGCACAATTATTTTTGTGTTATTTCGTGGGTTTTAGTTTAGAATGTAAAACGAAGCAATAAACTATCAAATAAACGGAAACCCAAGTTCCAAAAATCACAATATGCCTGTTGGTTATTTCAGTTTAATTTTACACGCTCATTTACCTTTTGTGCGTCATCCCGAATACCCTGAGTTTTTAGAAGAAGATTGGCTATATGAGGCAATTACAGAGGTTTATTTGCCTCTTATCTTCAGCTTTCAAAACCAGCATCAGGAAGGAATTAAGTCGCGTTTGGCGATGAATGTTTCGCCGCCGCTTTGTGAAATGCTGGCTGATAAACTTCTGCAAGATCGCTACACGGCTCACCTCGAAAATTTAATTGAATTAGCTGATAAAGAGGTTGCCAGAACCGCCAAGGAAGAACCAAATTTTCATTCGGTAGCACAAATGTATGCCGAAAATCTCAAGGCTTCGCTCGATTTATGGAACAATAAATACCAACGAAATTTGATCACTGCTTTCCGAGAGCTTCAAGACGAAGGCGTTTTGGAAATTATTACTTGCTGTGCAACTCACGGATTTTTGCCTTTGATTTCTACACAAGAATCCAGACGTGTTCAAGTCCAACTCGCTGTTGCAAATTATAAAAAACATTTCCAACGCCAACCTCGTGGCATTTGGCTCGCAGAATGTGCCTACGAACCGGGCGTTGAAAATCTCTTGAAAGATGCCGGAATCGAGTATTTTGTTGGCGATTCACATGCGATTTTATACGGTGATCCTCGACCGCGTTACGGCGTTCACGCACCGATCAGATGTGAAAACGGAGTTGCGGTATTCGCACGCGATGTGGAAACTTCGCAGCAAGTTTGGAGCTCAGAAGTCGGTTATCCAGGTAATCCTTATTACCGCGAATTTTACCGCGATGTCGGTTGGGATTTGGATTTTGAATATCTGAAACCGCATTTGCACAAAGATGGAGCGAGAAGACATTTGGGTTTGAAATATTATCGAATTACGGGAAAAACTGACCAAAAAGAAGCTTACGTGCCGGTTTGGGCGAAAGAAACCGCGGCTCGCGATGCTGCAGATTTCATAGATAAAAGAATTCAGCAAGCCTATCAATTGCGTGATTCTTTTGGCGAACATCCGCCGCTTGTAGTTTCGCCATACGATGCTGAATTATACGGACATTGGTGGTATGAAGGTCCGCAATTTTTGGATTATCTTTTCCGTAAATTGCATTACGATCAAGCGGAAATTAAAGCCGTAACGCCGGGTGATTTTCTTGATTCGGGAGTTCCAATTCAAGTGCAGCAACCATCCGCATCTTCTTGGGGAGAAAGGGGTTATTACAAAGTTTGGCTCAATGAAGCGACAGATTGGATGTATCCTTTCGCCCACGATGCCGAAGAAAAAATGACCGAATTGGCAAATCATTACCAACACCCAAACGAAACGGAATGGCGAATCTTAAATCAAATGGCACGTGAACTTCTGCTTGCACAATCGAGCGATTGGGCATTTCAAATCTATCAGGGAACTACGGTCGAATACGCTTCAAAACGCTTTCAATCACACATTCACCGCTTTAATTTGCTCTACGAAGCAATGAAGAGCGGCGATATCAATCAAGAGCTTTTAGCCGAAATTGAATCCCGCGATAATATTTTTTCGGAGATGGATTATCGGATTTATAGAAGCTGAACAAATTATCTAATTTTATTTTCTTCCCACGCATTTGCCTTAACATTTATGTAAAGCTATTATTTGCGTATGGTTAAAAAAGGCGTAGAAATTGCTGAGGCAAAAGGTAAATTAGGGATTTTATTGGTTGGGCTTGGAGCGGTGAGCACAACGTTTGTTGCGGGCGTAGAAGCGATTCGCAAAGGGACGGCAAAACCGATCGGTTCGTTAACGCAGATGGGAACGATTCGTTTGGGTAAACGAACGGACAATCGTTCGCCGCTTATTAAAGATTTTGTTCCACTTGCGAGCTTAGATGACGTGGTTTTCGGTGCGTGGGATATTTTTCCTGATTCGGCTTACGAAGCGGCTTTGCACGCAGGCGTGCTGGAAAAAGATCTGGTCGAAAGTTTGCAGGAGCAACTCCATTCTTTGAAGCCAATGGCGGCAGTTTTTAATCAAAATTACGTTAAGCGTTTAAATGGTACAAACGTTAAAACAGGCAAGAATAAAATGGAACTTGCCGAGCAGTTAATTGAAGACATTGCTAAGTTTAAGGCTGAAAAAGGCTGCGATCGATTAGTAATCGTCTGGGCGGCTTCCACCGAAATTTTCCTCGAACCGACAGAAATTCACAATTCCATCGAAGCTTTTGAAAAGGCGATGTACGACAATGATGAGAAGATCGCACCTTCGATGATTTATGCTTATGCGGCAATAAAATCGGGCGTTCCTTTTGCAAATGGAGCACCGAATTTAACGGTTGATATTCCTGCATTAACAAAACTTGCCGAACAATATAAAGTTCCAATTTGTGGAAAAGATTTCAAAACGGGTCAAACTTTGATGAAAACGATTCTCGCACCGGGCTTAAAATCTCGAATGTTAGGTTTAGACGGCTGGTATTCCACAAATATTTTAGGCAATCGCGACGGAGAAGTTTTAGACGATCCGGAGAATTTCAAAACGAAAGAAGAATCAAAATTAAGCGTTTTGGAACATATTTTCCAGCCTGAAACCTATCCTGACCTTTACGGAAATTTTTCTCACGTTGTCAGAATCAACTATTATCCGCCCCGCGGCGACAACAAAGAAGGTTGGGACGCGATTGATATTTTTGGCTGGCTCGGCTACAAAATGCAGATAAAAATCGATTTTATGTGCCGCGATTCAATCCTAGCCGCTCCGCTTTGTTTGGACTTAGCCTTGTTTATGGATTTGGCTCAGCGGGCAGGAATGAAGGGAATCCAAGAATGGCTTTCTTTCTATTTCAAAGCACCGCAAACCGCACCCGGTCTTTATCCCGAACACGATATTTTTATCCAATTAATGAAGCTAAAAAATACTCTTCGTCATTTGAAAGGAGAGGATTTAATTACGCATTTGGGCTTGGAATATTACGATTAACATTGTATCGAATAGATTTACCGAAAACTCTATAAATCATAATGGTTTATAGAGTTTTTTATTTTGTAACAATTTTCTTGACAAATAAGATTGGTTAATATAAGTTGCAGTTATTAACAACTCAAATTGTTAACTTCTCAACTTATGTGATTGTCTAGCCTCTAATCAGACTACACAATTTTCCTATTTACTTTTTATTCCACAAGAGGAAAGGAGAATGTTATTGTGAAAAATAATTTAAAAAGAATATGGAAGTTTATTTCCAGCAGTTTGTTTTCCGTAAAGCAAATTAGACCTAACGGTGTGGTTTGGATTCTTGTTTGTGCAATTGTCTTAATGACGATTACTATCTCGTTCTCTGACCGGAAAATTTTTAGTCAGCAACCTAACCCAATGAATCCAGTCAAAAACCGTCAAGTGTATGAAAATGAATACCCTATAGCCGATTACAATGAACCAGAACCAAATGATCTTCACGAGCGAAAAGTAAAACAGAAAAAAAATCAAAGGTATGATAAAAAACGAGTTGTCTTAAGGAACACAAATCCTAGAGTTGCTTCTGTTGTTTCGACGGACGGAGAGCCTATTCCTCCTGCAATCCCTTTTTTTGAAAGTAACTTAATTGTTGTCGGCGAGATTACAAACAAGAAAGGTTCATTATCCAACAACAAAAAAGGCATTTACTCGGAGTCTTCATTACTGGTGCGAGATATTATCAAACAAGATAACAATAGAATCCTCAAACCAGGCAATAGTCTGTCTTTTGACAGAGGTGGTGGCATTGTTCAATATCCCAACGGTCAAAGAATATTGTATAGGGAAGATTGGCAGAATTGGGTAAAAATGAATGAAACTTATGTTGTATTCCTTAGCAATGACGACTACCAAAACCCAAATTACAAACTTATCACGGGTTACTTGATCAAAAATAATATTGTGTTTGCGTTAGATAGTCATCCAGATTTCCACCGATTTAGTGGAATGAATAGCACGGAGTTCGTAAATATCATTCTTAATCAATCAACGTCACGAACGAATAACTAATAAATGGAGGCGAAAAATGCGAAAACATATCTGCAATCAACGTTTGTGTCAGATATTAATTATCTTGACCTGTTTTGTAATCTTAGGCTTCCAATTCTTTTCGGTGGAGTCAGAAGCCCAAATATGCCCTCCTAACTTCCCGCCTTTATATTCTGAAGTCCCGTTGGCTCCGGGAGGTCCCCCAGGAGGTTGGAATCAATTTATAACTGTCCCTGTGTATGTATTCGATAGAGAGTCCGGACCGACATCTTTTCAAGAGTTTTCAGCAATTAATTCTGGTATCCGTGATTGGAATTCCGTGTCAGTTTTGGGATGCTCAAATGTTACTTACGAAAACGCTATTCAAGTTGGAAGTCCATGGACTGGAGATTCACCAACAGATAATACATTGTACGTGGTCAGAGAACCGGGAACTCAAATGTTCCGAATGTTTACTTCAAGCGGTGAAGTAATTGGCGGATTAATGCATCTCAGTCCAAACGCAACACTTAGTGATGTAGGTGCAAATAAACTCTCATATCTGGTCAAGCACGAAGCGGGACATATGTTTGGAGTTGCAAATGCATCGAGTTCTCAAGGGCAGTCAATATATGCTCAGAACACATGGATGCTACCTAATTCATTGCAGATAACAGAGTGTGATATAGCGGCACACAGGCGATATTATTGTCCAAATGCAACCCCGACACCTCCCCCAACCCCCACGCCGACCCCCACGCCAACACCAACACCAAGTGGCTGTGGTTCTTGCAGTTATGCCGGATTGGGATGCTTTGGTTGTGCAAATTATTCGGTTTATCCGGTTTGTCCATATCCGTTTTTCAATCAATACGGCTGTTGTTGCCAAGGTTCACCAATTGTTATTGATACCGATGGAAATGGTTTTGCAATGACCAACGGACAAAGCGGAGTTCTGTTTGACTTAGGCGGTGACGGAACAAAAGAACAAACTTCGTGGACAATGCCGAATGCTGATGATGCTTGGTTAGCCCTTGACCGCAATGGGAATGGAGCAATTGATAATGGCAAAGAATTATTCGGAAATTATTGCGACCAGCAAGACCCGCCGCCTGGAGGTTTGCGAAATGGTTTTGCCGGACTTGCCGAATTTGATAAGCCGAACAATGGCGGAAATGGCGATGGCGGAATCGACAATAAAGATGCCGTTTTCAGGGATTTGAGATTGTGGCTGGATTTGAATCACAACGGACTTTCCGAACCGAATGAGTTAAAAACATTGCCAGAATTGGATGTCGTCGGAATTTCTTTGGATTATAAAGAATCAAAACGAACTGATGAATTTGGCAACAACTTTAAGTTCAGAGCCAAGGTTTTTGATGCCCGTGGTGCAAAAGCCGGGCGTTGGGCTTGGGATGTTTTTGTTGTGCCGCCGCAATAAATACTGACTGATAAACCATAATACAAAGCCTTGCGAAATTTTTGAGCTTCGCAGGGCTTTTTATTAAAATATTATTTTCTTCTTGCAACAATTTCATATTTATGCAAAATAGGAAATTAGGGTTGTTTTTTGATAAGCAACTTAATTCTTTGGACGTAATGCCTTCCATTCCCAAAGTCCATCCAACTAATTCAATTTTGATAGCATCTTTATATCCGTAATTTGCCAGAATACATTTGGCAAATGCAGTTTTGAAAATTCGTCTATAACTTTAGCAGAATGTGAAACTTAAGTTTTGGTTTCAACGTTTTGTCTGACGAGGAGAAACGATTATGAGCATTGAAACGGCAAAAAATAAATCAGCAGGTGAAAAAATAGTATTGCTTGACCCCGACCAAAAGTCGCCGCGGGCAAAAGATTTTGAAGATAAAATTTCCGCCCGCATCGTTGGGCAGGAAAGAGCTGTTCGCCGTGTGAGCGGTTTATTTCAAATCTATTTAGCCGGAATGAACAATCCGACTCGTCCGATTGGCACGATGCTTTTTCTCGGACCTACCGGATCGGGTAAAACGCGGGTTGTAGAAGCTGCTGCTGAAGTGCTTTTTGGCGAGCCGCACGCCGTTGTAAAAATTGATTGTGCCGAATTTCAGCATTCACACGAAATTGCCAAGCTCATCGGTTCGCCTCCCGGATATTTGGGACATCGCGAAACTTCGCCGATGCTTACACAGGAAAATCTCGATAAATCGCATACAGACGATACAAAATTGACGTTTGTATTATTCGACGAAATCGAGAAAGCTTCAGATTCTTTGTGGCAATTGCTATTGGGAATTTTGGACAAAGCGACATTAACTTTGGGTGATAACCGACGTGTTGATTTTTCGAAATGCGTTGTAATTATGACATCGAATCTCGGAGCGAGAGAAATGTCCGAAATGATCTCGGGCGGAATTGGTTTTGCTCCAACGAAATCGTCGAAAAATCCTGAGGATGATGAAATTGATACGAAGATTTATCGAACTGCTTTAGAAGCCGCGAAACGTAAATTCTCGCCTGAATTTATGAATCGAATCGATAAAGTTGTTGTTTTCCGAAGCCTGAAAGAACATCATTTGCGACAGATTTTGAGTATCGAATTGAGATTGGTGCAAAATCGCATCACCGAATCTGCCGGAACGAAATTCGTTTTCGAATGCAACGAGCCTGCCCGTGAATTTTTGCTCAAAGAAGGAATTGATCTGAAATACGGTGCAAGACATTTGAAACGCTCGATCGAACGTTTTCTCGTCTATCCGCTATCGAATCTGGTTGCAACTGAGCAAGTTGAAACCGGTGATTTTGTAAGCGATTGATTACGATGCCGAAGGAGATAAACTGACTTTCGCCAAACAAGCCGGAAAGATGATTATCAGCGAAGTTGACGAATTAACTTTCGACGAAGAGCCGGAAGTATTGATCGACGCCGTTGGGCTTCCTCTGCCGCATGCACACGCAGCCGCCAGCGGAAAAGGTAATAAGACCAATGGTGAAAATCAGGAAGGGTAAGCGAGTAGTAGGAAGTAAGTAGACAGAATACTATTTTTGAGGGGCGAGAAATTGCCCCTCTTTTTATTTCTTCGGTTTCGATTTTTTCTTTGGTTTAATCATAGGAGCCGCTACCGTTGGAGTCGGCATCGGGGGCGGGACGCCAGCCGGCAGAACAAAAATCTCCAAAGAAATCTCGTCGCGAAACCCACCGTCGATAATCTTCCATCTCTTTGGGTCAACGCCTAGAAACATCATGATAGTCGTTAGTTGTAGTTTTCTCTTCGCAACGTCTTTTCCCTTTAAATCTGGTCTTCCGTAAACGATGAGATAGCCGCTGTCGTCTGGGTTTTGATTGAGAAAAGACCGCAAGCTGTCCATCCGCTGCTTAATGTCGCCGTTTGTTGCCGGTCCGATTTCGTCAATCTCAAATGGAAACAACCCGATTTCGGTCGATATGGATGCGTAATTATTGCATTCAGGGTGCAGACCCTTTATGTTAACCGATGCCGAAATCACCCTATCTTTAATGTCGGAGATATTTACCTCGATTTCTTTCGTTGATTGACCGCGAATAATTTCACCCGCCGAAATCGTCCATTCAACCAAATAATTGGTTCCAGGGGGTTCGCCGTATGTTGATACAGAAAACCTTAACGGTTCGGTTCGTTTCTTTCGAAACCCACTCCCAGCCAAATAGATATACGGACAAACAGCAATCTCTGTTTTTTCCGCCGCCCCGCTTGGTGAAGGTTGCCAACCGTCCTTTCGTCCTATCCAAAATTCAACCGTCGTTAATTCCCTGTGACCCCCATCGATTAGAACAACTCTTTCTTTCGGAATCTTGATTTGAGGTTTGCTTGATTGATAATAGTCGGCATCAGTGATCGAACGGAAAGCAGATTCAGCGATATTGCCCCCAGCAGATAGGGGATAACGCCCCTTCCGCGGATTGTAAAAGACGATATATCCTACGTAGCTTTCGTTTCTGGCAAGTTCCAAGGCAAACTTCGACGAAACATTTTCCAAGCGATTGTTGCGGAATGTATACTCTTCCGCTCCGCTTTCGATGTATTCGTCGAATTTCAAGGCGAGCGGTTTATCCTGCCCAAATATTTGAATTGCATAAATCAAAATCCATAAAAGTGCGAGTTTTTTCATAGTTACCACCATTTACATCAATTTCATAGATTGCAAATCATTTTCAAATTGCTCCACTGTTTCAAAAAGCACCGCCTCGATTCCGCATGATTTAGCCCCTTCTACGTTAGGTAATCGATCGTCTGTAAAAAAACATTCACTTGGCAAACAACCCGCAACTTCAATCACAGCGTTGAAAATTTCGGACGATGGTTTTAGTGCTCCAACCCTATACGATAAAACAAGATTCTCGAAATAATTCAATGCAGCGAAATTTTCTCGAATAAATTCAAAGTGCATTTCATTGGTATCAGATAAAATTAGCAAACGATATTTGTTTGATAATTTATCAAATAATTTCTCAGGTAAAATAGGCGTTAAACTAAAAGTTGCGTTCCACGCGTGGCGAAATTCATCAAGACTCATCTGCAAATTCAATAAATCTCTGACTCTCTTGTGAAATTGTTCCGTTGAAATTTTGCCTAGTTCATATTCTTTTGTTAATTCAGATGAAAACAATTGTTCGCGAATGTCAGCAACATCAAATTCGCAATGTTTCGCGGCTATTTCAACGATTTTTGAATGGTCAAAATCAACGATTACTTTTCCAAGGTCGAAAATTAAAGTTTTAATCATAATAATTATTCACGCATTCGGATGTGCTTTGTCATAAACTTCGATCAATTTTTCCATCGAAACCTGTGTGTAAATCTGTGTGGTTGAAAGCCTCGCATGACCAAGTAATTCTTGAATATCCCGCAAATCCGCACCTTGATCGAGCAAATGAGTAGCAAACGAATGACGCAGGCTATGCGGCGAAATATCGCGATTGATCTCGGCACAAATCTTGATATATTTATCGATCATTCGCCCCACGGATCGAGTTGTAATTCGTGTGCCTTGATAATTTAGAAAAACGACGTTTTCGTCTCGTTCGGAAGGCGGACAATTGTTGAGAAAAATGCCGCGAGCTTCGTTTAGATAAAACATTACGGCTTGCAAAGCTGGTTCACCAAACGGCAAAATCCTTTGCTTCTTGCGTTTACCGGTAACGCGTACAAGTTTTTCGCGAAAGTCGATATCTTTCAAATTGAGGCTAACGAGTTCGCCAACCCGAACTCCGGTTGAATATAGAAACTCCAAAATCGCTCGATCACGTTTGCCTAAATCGGTATTCAAATCAGGCGTTTCGATAAAGCGGACAGCATCTTCCATCGAAAGATGAGTTGGCAATTTCCGTTCGATTCTCGGAGTTGCAACCAGCTTTCGCAGGATTATTTTCCAAAACTCCTTCCCGAACCAAAAACTGAAAAAACGTTCGCAAAGATGCGAGTTTACGGGCGATTGAAGTCTTTTTTTTGTTGAGAGAATGAAGTGATGCGAGCCATTCGCGAATCGTTAAATGGTCAATTTCATCGATCTTGATGTTCAATGCTCCAATTTTGGCAAGATGCTCGCGAAATTGATCAAGATCGCTCGAATAATTTCGCAAAGTATGTTGGCTTACATTTCGCTCATAGCGGAGATGTTCGAGAAATTGATGCAGATGTTCTTCAAGCATAATCCGCTATTTTAATACAATTCGTCTTTAAGTCCATCAACAAGCCCTGCAAGTTCAAGCAAATAAACGCAAGCGTCGCCAAATTCAGTTTTATTGGCACTCCAACGGTCAACAACGTGATAACGCCCGTCTTTAACTCCTTCCAAAACCCATTGTGCTCCATCAAATCCCATATTTTTGTGTTCCGTTGGCAAATGCCAATAATCGGCTTTTTCCACCAAACTTAAAAAATTACACCATTCGCTTTCGTCCAGAGTTTTGGTGATGGTTTTAAATTCTTTACCTGGCTCGTAACCGCCCGCCCCATCAAATTCTTTGAAAGAAAGCTGAATCTTATTGCCGTATCGCTCTACTCTAACGAAAATTGGATGGTGAAAACTTCTGAGCCACAAGAAACGATAAACTTCTTTATTCTCATCGGGAACATCAAGAAGGGTGCTTTCGCCCATTCTTTTCAAAAATTTCCCATACCAATCGTTCATAAAATGGTCGGCAGTATCGTGAGCTTTCCAAGAGTTTTTCGGGAAATATCCGCTTTTGCCTGTCGGGATTTCGCCGATTTTGCGGGAAAGCCCGGGAAAGCTTTTTGGATTTACGCAAGAATAATTAGACAAAGCGACTGGCGGAACTTCGTCCGCAACAAGTGAAATTTCGAAACTTTGCTTTTGTGAATAATACAACCAAACAAAAACTGCACAAACGCCAACCGCAAAAGTCAAGAGAGCGGTAAGTGTCCGAAAAGAAATATTTTTCATAAATTTGTCCTCAAAATATTGGACAGCAGTTTAGCAGAAAAGTTTCGGTATTTAAATTACTTTTTAGGCACAAAATAACCTTTCCGGCTGCGGATCGTCACGTTTGGCTGGTCTTTTATCTTGAGAGAAATTTCGCGAAATTGTCCGCGTTCGCCTTTGTTTTCGGGATAATAACTTAAAACATATTGCTCGGAAAGTTCGGCGGAGATTCTGGTAAATGCTTGATTTAATTCGGTTTCATCGATCGGGGAATAAACCGCTCCGCCAGTTTGGAGTGCAATTTCCTGCATTCTCCGTTCGGCGGTCAACGCACGAACATTGGAATTTGCGATTCTTGTTCCGCTTCTTTTAAGATTTTCAAAATCAGTCGTTTTCACTATATAAACTTGGCAATTTGTCGCTTGCACGGCTTTCACGGTTTGCTCCAAAGTTGCATCGCTCAAAGTATCTTCGCCATCTGAAACGATCACTATCACCCGCCGACCTTGATAATCGCGTAAATATTCCGCCGCTTTGATAATTCCGTCCAATAAAGAAGTTGCACCTTCGGGATTTGGAAAATTTTCAATAGCCTGAACGAGCTGGGAAACATTTTTGGTAAGCGGCTGTTCAAGCCTCGCCGTTGTCGCAATGCTATAAAGTGCCGCCTGATCTTTTTCAGGACGAATTACCTGCTTAAAAAAGCGAATCGCCGCCTTTTTTTCAAATTCCCTAGCCTGAAAAACACTCGAACTATTGTCAAACAAAAGTGCAAGCCTGACTGGTGTTACAGACCGAAAAATCTCGCTAATCTCCTCAGGTTTGCCGTCAATTTGGAGTTCAAAATCGGCAACATTAAGATTCGTGATCGCCCGTCCTTGCACGTCTGTTACAGAAACAGGAATCGGCACAAGTGTTGATTCTATTTTAATTACATCATCGTCATCAATCTTTTTTTCATTCGGCGTAGGAGTAGTTTTCGGTTGAGGTGGATCGGGAAATTCCGCGGGATAAAAAACAACTCTCGGACGAATAGGAGTAGGCGTTTCAGATGGCTTAACACGTCCGGATTGGGCAAATCCAATGATATTGCACAAAAAAATTACCGAAATAAATGAAAGTTGGCGAAGCATAAATTCTCTATTCTTTCGATGCACCAAAGAGCGATTTTATTTGCTTTCTCGCTTAGAAAAAAATCAATTTCAAACCCGCGAATACCAAAACGAAAGCTAAAACTCGCCGCAAAGTGATTGTATCAAAATAGCGACTTCCAACAGTTGAGCCGATCAAGCCGCCGAATATCGCGGCTATTATCCAATACCAAACTGTTGACGGTAAAGAGTTTATACTTGAATAGCTTCCCAAAAGTCCTGAAGCCGAATTGACCAAAATAAACATCGCCGAAATTCCTGCGGCTTTTTTGGGTTCGGTCCAATTGGTCAAAAGCAGAATCGGCGTTAAGAAAATTCCGCCGCCAACTCCGGTTAAGCCAGACAATAAACCGATGATCGCTCCGAGCAAAACGGCAATCCAAATTTTCGGCTCAAATATCTGCTTTTCGCCGACAAAATTCCAAGCTAAACGAGCTGCCGCAACTATCAAAACAAAGCCCAACACTTGTTTATGAATCTGAGTCGGTAAAGTTACAGTTCCTCCCAAATAGGCAAATGGAACAGACGTAACTGCAAATGAACAAAAGACTTTCCAATCAAAAAATCCGGCACGATAAAATTGAATCGAAGCGATAATGGCGACAAAAATATTGAGGATCAAGGCTGTCGGACGAGTCAATTCGGGCGAAATTGCCAATAAAGCCATGACTGCCAAATACCCCGAAGCTCCCGCGTGCCCGACCGAAGAATAAAGCAAAGCAACCACGAAAATTGCTAAAATTATAACAATTTCAATCGTCATTTTTCCTTGCGATACTTCCAGACCACTCTTATAAAAAACGCACTAAAACCAAACACGATCAAGCCCATTATAATAAATGTAACAAGATGCAAAACGCCCCGCCAATTGATGTTGCCGCGAAATAGGTCGCCGATTTGTAACAGGAAAAGAAGAAAATACATGCTTATTATTTTAATTTTATTGTATAGCAATTCATTGGCAAACTTGTTCCGTCATCGAAATTCTGCCCCAGCACTTATTCCGATTTTGACAATATCTTCAGCGGTTTTATCATGGTCGTTATAAATTGCATACATTGCACCCAATGCGAATTCATTTCCGCTACCATAAGCATAAAACCTAGAAAACTCTTGAACGTAGCGATGTTCTGTCAAGCTAAAAATTCCAAACTGATTTGCTATTAAAAAGTCTAGTCTTGAAGTTTCAAAAGGCTCGTCATCATCTTCAAAACGAAGGAAATAGTTTTCAAATCGTTCTTTTTTATGTAATTTGGCAATCTCGTTATAAATTTTTAAATATCTAGATATCAAGATTACTCGTTTCTCAGAGGAACACATCGAAAATCGGTCTTCATAGACTATTTCAATTCTTTGTGAATCAATAAACCACTTTGAAAAATATAAATCTGTGAATGCTATTGAATGATAATTTCTTTTTTGTCTTTGATAGGAAATTTTCAATGGCAAGATGAGTTGCTCCCCAACCTGTTAAAGCAAGATAAGTATCTTTATGTTTAATTATTTTTTCGCTGTTCTGAACATAATTAGCGGATTCTTTTGTACTTCCGTAAGTTGTCAAAGTATCTGCTGCAATTGAAACAAAACCATCTTTTTTCACTACGGCAATCGTTGTCATAACTATATTTCTCCTAACCATTTATCCCAATCTTCCAACGCCAAGCCGACCTGAACTCCGTGCCGTTCGCGTTTATTTCGATATTTTTTCCGCAGTTCCACAGGTAACTCTTGAATCAATGCAAACGTGATATTTACTGGTTGAAAATTCTTCGTTTCGGTGTTTGAAACGTATCGGCAAAGCGAGCCGATCGCTCCTGTAATTGGTGCTGTAACAAGACTTTGCTCACTGGCTAATTTGACTGCGTTGATACCCGCAAGCCATCCTGTCGCAACCGATTCAACATAACCTTCAACGCCGGTAATTTGTCCGGCAAAGAATAATTTCGGATTATTTTTCGTCTGCAAAGTTGCGTCCAAAACCTTAGGCGAATTGATAAAAGTATTGCGGTGAATTTGTCCGTATTGCAAAACTTCACAATTTTCCAAACCCGGAATTAACTGCAAGATTCGTTTTTGTTCGCCGTATCGCAGATGATTTTGAAAACCGACTAAACTATACGCATCAGCCATCAAATTTTCTTGTCGAAGTTGGACACACGCATACGCCTCGCGTCCGGTAGAAGGCAAAGGCAGTCCGACAGGTTTCATGCAGCCAAAACGCAAAGTCGCCTCGCCGCGACGAGCAATTTCTTCAATCGGCAGGCAACTTTCAAACCATTTTGTTTCTTCAAATCGTTTCAACGGAACTGAATTTGCGTTCAGTAATTCGCTATAAAAAACGTCGTATTGATCTTTATCAAACGGACAATTTATGTAATCATCACCGCCTTTTCCGTAGCGTGCAGCTTTGAAAGCGACGCTCATATCAATCGAATCTGCCGCGACAATCGGGGCGATCGCATCGTAAAAATAAAGCTGGTCGTCACCCGTAAGCTTCATTATTTCAATAGTTAACGTATCAGACGTAAGCGGACCGGTTGCAATGATCGAGATTTCATTTTCGGGAATTTTGACAATTTCTTCGCGGATAATTTCGATGTTCGGATGTTGCTCGATGCGGTTTGTGATGTATTCGGAAAATTTTCCACGATCGACCGAAAGTGCCGCACCGGCGGGAACTTTGGTCGCGTGAGCAGCTTCCATTACCAAAGATTTTCCGCGTCGCAATTCTTCTTTGAGCAAATATGGAGCAGAGCCAACTTCATCAGTCTTAAGCGAATTTGAGCAAACGATTTCCGCAAGTTTATCTGTCCGATGTGCCGGAGTTTGCATCACAGGACGCATTTCGTAAAGTCTTACTTTGCAATTTCTTTCGGCAATTTGCCACGCAGATTCTACACCTGCAAGTCCACCGCCGATTACGTTAATTTCTTTCATATCAATAGCTTAATAAACAACTTAAAAAAGTGACTGTGCAACATTTTCTCTATATGTAATTGAATCTGCGAAAATCTGCGAGTTTTGCGGGAAACTATTTTTTCTCCCGCAGAACCCGCAGAAAAACGCGGAAAATTCTTAAAGTTTAATTCGTCTTGAAATCCGAAGCATTAAATTCATCGGCAATTAATGAGAAAATATTGGCAAAGTTTTGTTCTTCTTTGGTTGAGCCCTGTTTTTTAGGAGAATGAAAATAACCGTAGTGATATTTGCTGTTAGCTTTTGTTTCAATCACATAAAGCGATTTTTCCGACTCAAAACCATCTTTTGGATCCGCTGGAGCATTCAAAATTTCATACGTTTGCAATTGTTGCCAAATAGCTTCCCAACCGGATTTTGGTTCGTTCATTTTTTCGACAACTTTTTCAATTTTATCAACTTTATTAATCTTTCGGACCGCTTCGGCTTCCCATGAGCCATTGATTTTTCTCAAAATAAAAACACTTTCGTCAACTGTAAAACCTTTGTAGAGGGGACCCGTCGAGCTTGGAAAAACAAAAAAACGCAGCTCAACGTCATCTTTCCCTAAACGACTGCCTGGAAGAGATTTAATGCCAAATGCACTAGATTTTGTTATCAATTTTGTCCCAATTCCTTTGAAAAAAACTTCATTATATTCTTTAGAAGCAGCCGATTCCTCGACGATTTCACTAGGCAAAATTTGAACGGGACTTGGTGTTGGCGTGGCATTTTTGTCAATAGTTTGCATTGGCTTGACCAAACAAGAAGACAAACTCATAAAAATAAAAAATACAGTAATTTTTAACATAAAAACTCCAAAGTAAAATTATGATAGCTCTTTTATTTCGTGTTGAATATTTAAGCGAGCAGTTGTTTCAAAATCTTGGCGAATTTCTTCAGTAAAATAAATAAATTCGCGTTGTAAAAAGTTTTCCAAAATCTTCCGCCGTGAGCGTTTGTATAAAAACCAAGGTACAAATGAATACTCTTTACGAATTGCTTTCGAATAAATTTGATAAATATTTTCGTTTTGCCCAAGAATCGCTAAATCTAAGTCGAGAAACAATTTACCGTCAAAATCTAAACCGTGCGAATCGTGTTTAGCGGTTGCCAAAATCATCGCTTCTACCTTTTTAATTTTACCATTCGGCACATTCAATTTTGATAAAAATTCGACTGCAATTTTCGCACTTTCACTTTCGGTATCAAATCTTTTCGTATTGTAAATTACATCGTGAAACCAAATTGCAAGTGTCACAGTTTCAAAATCAACAAACTTTTCTTTATATTTTTCGGCTAGTGAAAGTAGAGCATTGATATGGCTCAAATTGTGATAAGCACGATGTTTTTCTGAATATTTGGCAACGGTAAGTCTAAGCAGTTCATCAATTACACCCTCATTATTGGTAAATGAAAGAAGAAATCGCATGAAATCGCCAACCATATCCGATGTTGATCTTTCGTCGATTGAAAAAGAGTTTTTCGAAGTAATCATTACTTAGAACTTTACAAAAATTGAGTAGCAAATTCCAACTTCGTCAAATAAATTACTTGGATTTACTTGACACAAAGCGGTTGAGATTCGTATATTTTGAAGTTCGGTATTGCCGAAATGCCATCTTAGCTCAGTTGGTAGAGCAACTGATTCGTAATCAGTAGGTCGTCAGTTCAACTCTGATAGATGGCTTCAAAAGATTAAACAAACTTAAGACATCCTTGTTGATGTCTTTTTGTTTTGGGCGTTTGCCAAATCCGACAGTATTTTCGGGTCATCAGTAAATACCAAGAAATCAATTTGACGAATATTTGGTATGAAAATAAAATTGATTCTTTCGAGATAGCTGAATTTTTACTCTATATTAACTTGTTGTGATTTATGAAAGTTGTTTTGCTTGCCGGCGGACTCGGCACTCGGATTGCTGAAGAAACTGAGATAAAGCCCAAACCAATGGTCGAAATCGGCGGTTATCCGATTCTTTGGCACGTTATGAAAATTTTTGGCTCGCAAGGGTTTAATGAATTTTTCGTAGCTCTTGGCTATAAAGGCGACTATATCAAACGATATTTTCTGGATTATTATAATTTCAGCGGAAATATTTCGATTGATTTTGCAACTGGCAAAACTGAATTTAGTGATAAAGAACACGAAGATTGGAAAATTAATTTGATTGATACAGGGGCTGAATCAATGACCGGTGGACGCGTCAAACGTCTTCAACCATTTCTCAAAGATTCAACTTTTATGGTCACTTACGGCGACGGAGTTGGTGATATTGATTTGAAAAAATTGTTAGAATTTCATAAATCAAACGGCAAACTTGCAACTGTAACCGCAGTTCGCCCGCCTGCTCGTTACGGCGAATTGCTTTTTAATGAAGATGACACAGTAAATTTCAAAGAAAAACCGGAAGCCAAAGAGAATTGGATAAATGGCGGATTTATGGTTTTTGAGCCAAAAGTTTTTGAGTATTTAAGAGATGACAGTAGTATTTTAGAAAAACAAGCCCTTGAAAAACTCTCCGAAGAAGGACAACTTGCAGGATATAAACACAATGGTTCATGGCAATGTGCTGATACACTTCACGATAAAAGATTACTTGAAAATCTTTGGAAAACTGAGAATGCTCCTTGGAAAATTTGGTAATGAGTTTTTGGAAAGATAAGCGAGTTTTAATTACAGGACATACAGGTTTCAAAGGAAGTTGGCTTTCATTTTGGCTTAATTTTCTAGGGGCGGAAGTCTGCGGATATTCCCTTTCACCTTTGACAAAGCCGAATCTTTTTGAAAATTTACAACTCGCTAATTCTATTAAATCAACAATCGGCGACATTCGGGATTTACCTGAATTTCAACAAACTTTAAATAATTTTCAGCCCGAAATTGTCTTTCATCTGGCAGCTCAGCCGCTTGTCCGTCGCTCGTATCGTCAACCGCTTGAAACTTATACAACCAACGTCATCGGCACAATCAACATTCTCGAAGCAATTCGCCACGTTGATTCAGTCAAATCAGCCGTAATGATAACAACCGACAAGGTTTACGAGAATGAAGAACGTGATTTCGGTTATGCCGAAAATGACAGGTTAGGCGGATTTGATCCGTATTCAAATAGTAAAGCCTGTGCTGAACTAGCGGTTTCCGCTTATCGAAATTCATTTTTTGCAGATGGCAAATGTTTGATTGCGACGGCTCGTGCTGGAAATGTCATCGGCGGCGGTGATTGGTCTGAGGATCGTTTGCTGCCTGATGTGTTTCGTTCGTTGATTTTTGGTGATGACCTATTGATTCGTAATCCAAATTCCGTTCGTCCGTGGCAACATACGCTTGAACCGTTAAAAGGTTATATGTTGCTTGCCGAAAAGCTATTTGAAGGAAATAAAGAACTTGCAACGGGTTGGAATTTTGGTCCCGAAGACGAAGACTCACAATCAGTCGGCTTTATTTTGGACGAAATAGAAAAACTTTGGGACGGCGAAGTAAATTGGAAAACTGCCGATGGCAAGCATCCGCACGAAACAAATCTATTAAAATTGGATAGCACAAAAGCTAAAACAAAACTTAACTGGAAACCAAAATTGAGTTTACCCGAAGCCTTAAAATTAACGTCTGATTGGTATAGCTGTTTTGGAAATAATGAAGATTTAACTATCATAACTCAACAACAAATTGAGTATTACGAAAATAAATAATGTTGATAAATCCCTTAAAACTTAAAGGTTCATTTGAAATTCAGCTTAAAATGATCGGCGATAGTCGCGGTTATTTTATGCGTAGTTACAGCAAAGACCAATTTAGTGAAAATGGTTTGCAAACTGATTGGCATCAGGAAAATCAATCATATTCGACGAGACTATATACGGTTCGCGGACTTCATTTTCAAATTCCGCCCTATTCCGAAACAAAATTAGTCCGGGTAGTGCAGGGTAAAATCCTTGATGTTTTTGTTGATCTCCGAAAAGATTCGGAAACTTTCGGACAATGGGATTCGATTGAACTTTCAGAAGATAACGGTAAAATGGTGTATATCCCGCGTGGATTTGCACACGGCTTTTGCACTTTAACTGAACATACATTGGTTCAATACAAGGTTGATAATAATTATACTCCTTCGCACGAAGGCGGAATTCGTTGGAATGATCCGCAAATTGGCATCGAATGGAATATTGATGAAAATACGGCTTTTTTATCAGATCGTGACCAGATTTCTCCATTTTTAGCAGATTTTGATTCACCGTTTTTATCATAATGAAAAAGATTTTATTGACAGGGGCAACTGGTTTTATCCGTAAGTTCGCTGTTAAAATATAAACACAACAAAGGATATAACGTAAAAATTACTTGGAATTAGAAACATATTTACAGCCTTATTTGGATAGGAAGACCCATAATCTAGCTACACGAAGATTTCGGATTCAGTAAGCATTTTTTCAAGTAAAATCATCACTGATAATAGAAACTAGAATTGCACACGTCGGATTATCAAGTTTATAATGCGAGGTTGCTAAAATTAATCGAGGTTGAAAACGGAGGAGTAATTACCATGGAAGTTGGATTGCACAATCAAAAGGCTATTGATGAATTCCCTTTTTCTTCATATTATGCTGGTCGACGGCAGTTCAAAAGAACCGAAAATCGTAGAACAGTTAATAGCTAATAAAAGACCAACAAATCATTTGTTAGTTATTCTTGATTCCTCATTATGATTGTCAGCACGTTGCCTACAAATTTTAAGCCTATTGTAATTTTTAACAAAATCTTTATTTCTGCAACCGAAGGAAATATGCAGAACGTGTTTGACACGCAGGAAGGGAGACAAGACTGGTAATACAAATAACCTAGTTATCTCTGTTCACTGCTTTTTAGACAATCATTCGGAATTTAGTTTAGAAAGCCCAAAATGAATGTTTAATGAGAGCGACTTAAACGAGAATATTAACACTCATTATCTGGATGACGGGTTGAAAAAGTTATAAAGCTAAATAATAAAAATGTTCAACAAAACAACCTCTACAAAGTTTAATATTGCGGTAAGTTTCAGTGGGAGGATTTGGGCTGCTTTACTTGGGGTGGTGTTTGTCCCTTTCTACATCAGACACCTAGGTGTTGAGTCCTATGGAATTATTGGCATATTTTCTAGTATTCAAGCAGCATTGGCATTGTTTGATGTAGGACTATCACAGACCGTAAATCGGGAAATAGCAAGATTGTCGGCATCAGATGAAAATAATCGTGAAATACGAAATATTGCACGTTCATTGGAAATTCCTTATTGGCTGATTTCCGTGTTGGTAATAATTGTTGCAATATTAATCTCGGTATCTATTGCTCATTATTGGGTTACACCAAATAGGGTTTCAGTATCAACCGTATCTGAATCTCTGATGATAATGAGTGTTGGATTCGGATTCCAGTGGTGTTCGAATTTTTATACAGGCGGATTGACAGGTTTACAACGACATCTACTATTAAATATTTCAATTATTGTATTTGCTACATTAAGATCAGTTGGTGCCTTGCTAGTTTTGGAATTTGTTTCGCCAACCATCCAAACATTTCTTATTTGGCAGACAATCGTAGGAGCGTTGAATACATTGGTGTTGCTTTTGATATTTTGGAAATGCATGCCTCAATCTCAAATAAAACCTAAGTTTGAGATTGAACTAATAAAGGGAATGTGGCGATATGCATCAGGCATGACAAGCATTGGAATTGTAGGATTGATTCTGACCCAGTTAGATAAGGTTATCCTAAGTAAAATGCTTGATTTACGGGAGTTTGGATATTATTCATTTGCCTTAACCATTTCCACTCTTATTCTCTTTATGATTATTGGAAGCATCGGCACTGTTTTCTTTCCAAAGTTCTCGGAATTAGTTGAAACAAACGACCAGACGGCAATAAATGAAATCTATCATCAGGCGTCACAAATTATGTCCGTTTTATTAATACCAGCAACACTAGTGTTAATGTTGTTTTCATCAGAAATATTGTTTATTTGGACAAAAGACCAGGAAATTGTTAAAAACTCTTCTCTCCTTTTGTCGGTCTTAGCATTTGGGCTAGGTTTAAATGGGAGCATTCAGATTCCTTATCTTATGCAATTAGCTCATGGTATTACTAAAATTGCCTTTTGGACAAATTTCATTGCGATTTTAATACTAATTCCTTTTTTGATAGTATGTACCCAGTATTTCGGGGCGATTGGAGGGGCATCTGCCTCAGTTGTTCTTGGTCTTTATAACATTGTTATATTTGCCCAAACTACACATCGATTTATTTTAAAAGGAGAATTGCTAAATTGGTATGTGAAAGACCTGTTTTTCCCACTTTTGGCGAGTACGATTATTACTACAGTCTGGAAGCTTTTGATACCTAATAATTTACCTAGGGTTTGGATATTTGTGATTCTTTTGTTGGCAGGTCTTACAGCGTTGTTGGGGGCTGTGTTATCAACGTATTACCCACGAAGATTTTTTCTTAATACACTTCGTAATGGAATGGTTCGCGTTTTTTCTGAAAGCTTATGTTTGAAGCTTCTAAAGTAAAATATGATAGATATTTGTTCTAGGATTCCCCCAAAAACGCGAGGATATTGTATTCCATTAAGAACTCTGACAATTCAGGGGTGGTATTTTGTCAGACTGCGTCCAGACTTTTGCCACAAATGGCAAAGTTTAAAACAATTGTTAAACAAAGTGGTGAGATGGTCAGGTCCGGCTAAACTTGACCACTTAAAATTATCAGATTATTTTTGGTATTTACTTAAGTAAAATATAGTATGAAAATAAAGCTATTAGCTAGAATATCAGGACGTGTTAGGCGTTCATTTCTTAAGCTGACGACACCCAGAATAGTTGAAAGATATAGCAATCCATATGCGACCCATTTACCAATAATCGTTGGGCTTAGTTCAATGGTTGAAATCCGACACGTTTTGGAGTTAGGATGTGGCGAGCATAGCACACTAACCTTTCTTAATCGAAAAATTTTTCCAAACTTAGTCAATTTGGAATCATTTGAAAATGATTCTAAATGGGCACAAAAAGTAGTTACTTTGTGTAAAGATGATCCAAGGTTAAATCTTAGAATTATTGAAAGATCTATTAGTGATTCGCTTGACCATATTGATTGGGGTCTTTATGATTTAATCTTTATAGATGATTCAACCACGGCTAAAGAACGTGCTTCTACAATCACAAAAGTAGTTGAAAATTGCTCAAAACATTCCTATGTTTTAATTCACGATTATGAAGTAGAGGACTATCAAATTGCTGGACGACCAATGCAATCAAAATTTGTGTTCAATGCCTTTAATCCTAATACTGGTATACTTAGAATGTCAGATTTGGAGAAAACAAAGTTTAGAAAACTAAATGATTTATTAAAAAAATTAGCAAAAGAAATTCCAGCTGATGATGTTGAGCGATGGAAAACTGAACTTGTGCATTTTGACTAGCTGAATTCCTTTATGAAAGAGACAGAAAGAAGTGGAAAATAAACTCACGAAGAGTTTTTGACGATTATTTAGGTCATAACCTACTACCACTTCTTATCTTTTGGCTAAAATAAAACAATCATTTTTACAAACGGTAAAGATGAGAAAAAACAGATGTTTAATGGGAGATTAAATGAAAATTCTTGTAACAGGTGGATTAGGAATTGTCGGAGGGGGGTTAGTAAAAGAACTTCGTTCTCAAGGACATAATGTGGTGTCGTGTGATTTACAACATCAACCGGACGAATTCGGTTTTAGTTTGCGAACTGACGTAAATCCACCAGGATATGTTCGATGTGATGTTGGCGAATTTCGCCAATTAGAACGGATTTTTGATAAGCTAGGACCTTTTGATTATGTATATCATACTGCAGCTGAATTTGGGAGATGGAACGGTGAAGATTTTTACGAGAAACTCTGGCAGACTAATGCAATTGGGACCAAGAATTTGATTCGTTTGCAAGAGAAACTTAAGTTTCGCTTAATCCATTTTTCATCATCAGAAGTGTATGGTGATTACCCTCAGATAATGGTTGAAAGCGTAATGGATGATTACGAAATAAAACAGATGAATGATTATGCAATGACTAAATGGGTAAATGAAATGCAGATACGAAACTCTCGCATCCAATATGGAACAGAGAGTGTAGTAGTTCGTCTATTTAATACTTACGGACCTGGTGAATATTATAGTGTTTATCGTTCCGTGAACTGTCGTTTTCTGTTTTGTGCTTTAAGTAATTTACCGTTTACTGTTTTTCGTGGTCATGCTAGAACATCAACATATTTAGCTGATACGGTTCGAACATTATCTAATATAGTTAAAAACTTTAAAGATGGCGAAACCTATAATATTGGGGGAAATCAATTACATTCAATTGAGGACTTAGCTCAAGTAATTCTAGAAATAACTGGGGCGGATCCAAAATTAGTGCAGTATAGAGATTCTGAAGTTTTGACTACAAAACATAAAGTAGTAGATACGTCCAAGTCAGAGCGAGACTTAGACCATACAAATTCATTTGATTTGAAAACTGGTATGCAACTTACTGCAGATTGGATGAGAAAAGTATACGGACTTAATTAAAGTTGATAGATAATGCCTAAAGATGAAATCAATACCAATTTATTGGTAGTTAGTGGCTACCCCCCAAATTTAACAAATGGGGGGGGTATTATTTTATGTAGTTTATTATCAGAGCTTTCAAAAAACAATCTGTCTATCATTACCAACGAAAACTTTTTAGAAAAGATTAAAGTTTCTCCAAACAATAAATTATTAGAAGTAAAACATACCGGAGTAAAACCCTTGAAAATGAAGGTTAAAGGGCTCTCAAGATTTTTTCGGTTTCTTAACTTTATAAAAATATTTACAGCAACATATTTAATCAAAAAGAACATTAGGAAAGACACCGTTATTTTAGTTATTCCATGGAGTGGAGAATTAGCTAGTGAGTTGACAGTTGCAGTGTATTTTGCTAACAAATTATGGAAAGTACCTTTCCTAGTTTATGAAATGGATGATTGGAAAGCAAATATTGAAAGAGCAGGTCTGATTGCAAAAGTTTCTGAAAGATATTTTCACGAAAAACTTCTAAAAAACGCTTATAAAATATATGTCATTAGCCACAAAATGGCGGATGACTTTTTTTATCGGTATGGTGTTAGTTCACATGTTTTACCACATTGCGTAGATATTCAAAAGTATAATCATTCATTTAAGAAAGAAAGTCAGTCACGATATTATATGTATTACACAGGTGCAGTTTATGGAGCACAAATAGACTCTATAAAAAATATAATTTCAGCAATCGAAGAAGTAAATGATATTGACATATCGTTAGTTATTTTCACTAATCAAACTAAGACTGATTTGGAAGATTTAGGTGTTTTAAGCAAAAAAGTTTGTGTTAAAGAAGCAGTTCCGGTCAAGCAAATTCCTAGTCTACTTATGAAAGCTGACATACTTTTATTACCATTTTCCTTTCGTTCCGAAGAAGTTCACGTTGTCAGCTCCTCTTATCCAACTAAAACAGCAGACTATTTGGCATCAGGGGTACCAATATTGGTTCATGCACCTCACTATTCAACAATCGCACAAGAGGCAAGCGGCGATGGTTGGGGTCTGGTAGTTGATCAACCTAACATTGATGGACTTAAAGATTCCATCCGTTTGCTAATCTCAAATGCTGATTTAAGAGACCAATTATCTGAAAGGGCTAGATCTGTGGCATCAGAGAAACACGATATTAAAAGATGTCGAACCGAGTTTTTTGCCTCAATTGATAAAGCCACAAAGTTGTATGAAAATTAGTATTGTAATCCCTACATATAATCGAAGCGAACAGCTTAGCGAAGTAATTGATTGTTTGTTAAAAAGCGAGATTGAAGGTTTTTCGGAAGTGGAAATAATAGTTATAGACGATGGTTCGTCAGTTCCGGCTAAAGACGCAGTTACAACAAAAAAAGTTAATTACCCCTTTAAGTTAAGATATTTTTATCAAGACAACGCAGGTCCGGCGGAAGCCAGAAATCATGGTTTTCGAGAGGCTAGAAATGAGATAGTTCTTTTTATTGATGACGATATATTAGTTTTTCCAGACCTTATTAAGAAACACGCAGAAGCTCATCAAATTCATGAAGGAAGTATAATTTTTGGGCAGAGTCCTTATTTTCCACCAAAAGAATCAACATCGTCTTATCGATATTTAAACAAATTGGTTGATGATGGGTTGGATTTGATAAAGAAAGATCAAATCGAACAGTTTGTAAGAGTTGAAATTGTCGCCAGCGGAAATTTATCCGTAGATAAAAAGATTTTTCCTGAAGGCACGGTTTACGAGAAAAACTTGAATGTTCCGGCGAGTGAAGAATTTGAACTCTCTTATAGTCTAATGCAGAGAAATGTACCGGTTTATTTCGCTCCCGAAATTAAGGGCTGGCACTTACAGCCAACAGGGATTGAAGATTGCTGTAAGCAAAACTACAAGTACGGATTAGGAATAGCGGAGCTCGCCCAAAAGTGTCCTAATGTGTTGGAGCTAAAACAGTTAGCAAATATCTACCGGGCAAATCGCCAAATTGATCGCGAAGACCCGGTAAGGGTAAAGATCAAAAAGGGAATAAGAAGAATTCTATCGACGAGAATTATCAGAGAAAGAATCCTCGGCTTAACAAAAATATTTGAAGCGATGATCCCAAACGATAAATTTTTGTTTATGATCTATCGCTTATCATTAGGCAACTATTTTGTTGCAGGCATGAAGGACGGAGAAAAGATGTTTGGTGAGGGAAAATCGTGATGCTCAAAATGTATCAAAAAAATGAACATTCCGGCAGTTCAGTTGAGCTTTGGGAAGAGGCTTGGCAGGCAGGTCATTTTCTTGAATCGTTGAAGTTTTGTTTGGTTGATCCTCTTCGCCCACTATTCGAAAAATATGCTAAAAAAGGATCGGTGATGCTTGAAGGGGGCTGCGGGATGGGGCATTTTGTGGCTTTCTACACACTTAGGGGGGTTAGAGTAATCGGATTGGATTTTGCCCAGCGAACGTTGACTCGGTTGAGCAATCAGGTTCCGAATTTACCTCTGTGTGGCGGTGATGTTTCGGCGTTGCCTTTTGGCGACAATAGTTTTGACGTTTACTATTCGGGCGGAGTAGTCGAACATTTTGAAAACGGAGCAGAAAAATCTTTGCAAGAAGCGGCAAGGGTCTTAAAAAATGATGGGGTTTTGCTGATTAGTGTTCCGTATTTTAGTCCTCTTCGGCGATTATTGGCACCTTTCAAAAAGGGGTTTTGGAGAAAAGTAGATAAATCAGAGTCTGAGCCAAACCATAATGACTTGGCTTTTTTTCAATACGCGTATAAAACGTCTGAATTTGAAGAAATGCTGAAAAAAGCGGATTTAAGAGTTATAAAAAAGCAAGGCTATGCGGTAATCTGGGGGCTTTATGAATTACCGGTTTTTAACCCACAAAGTGAAATTGGAACATCTTCAACTGTTCCGCAAATAAACGAGAAAGTTATAATGCCTGATGTCAATCAATCTGTTAATTCATCATTGATCAAGCGTCTATTAGTTAGCGAAGATGAAACTGTGCCGATTTTGGGTTTAGGCGTTCGTTTTATGCGTTGGTTTGCCTCAAATATGATGATGTATGTTTGCGTTCGGCAAGATTCTAAACTTAAATGAGCGAATTCTTAAGAAAATTTCAAAAAAGAGACATTGAATTGATGGAGAAAATAGATAAAACTCCATTTTATTCTGGTTTTTGGAATCGTTTGCGAATTGATAAAGCGATTGCGTTTGCAGCCCCATCTGCCCATGGAACTTTGCTTGATATTGGATGTGGAACAAAACCTTATCAAAAAATATTTGAGCCTTATGTAAAAAATCATCTTGGGATCGAATATTCACTAGAAAGTGTTTACCGTGGGCATAAAGCCAATATTTTCGGCGATGGAATGAATTTGCCATTTGCTGATCAGGCAATTGACACAATTTTATGCACAGAAGTTTTAGAACATATTCCGAATCCTGAGAAAGCAATTGCCGAATTTGCTAGAATTTTGCGTCCAAATGGCGTAATCATAACAACTGCACCTTTCTTTTTTCCGATTCACGATACCTGGGATTTTTTCCGTTATACGCACGACGGATTGGCTAACTTGATGAAGCAACAAGGTTTAGAGGTTGAATTAGTTAAACCACTTTCGGGAACTGCCGTTACGCTTGCTCTACTCTTTAACCTATATTGGTTTGAAATTGGCTTTATGTGGACAAAATGGCTATATCCTTTTGGGGTGATTTTGCGACCAATTTTGTTGTTATTTTGTTTAATTGTAAATGTTATCGGTGGAATTTTTGAAGTATTGATTCCCTCAAAACAAATGTCGTTTAATCATTTAACGATTGCAAGAAAAAAATGAAGCCGATTAAAGTTTTACATGTTGTTGACCTTGAAGTAGAAAATTATTATCTAAATAATCTAGTTGATTTTACAAACAAAGATTTGGTTGAATTTTCCTTTGTAAATTTCGGAAAAAATGAATGTGGTTTTGCAGATGGAATAAAAAAGCGTAATTGCAAAATTTATTCAATAGAAAGACAAAGCCGTAAAGATTTTCCTCAACTTATCAAAGAAGTAAGCAAAATCTTGAAAACAGAAAATCCTGATATCGTTCACACACATCTTTTTTATCCAAGTGTGATTGGGTTATCAGTGGCTAAATTTCAAAAACGTAAAACTGTTTTAACTAGACATCATTCCGATGCCCTGCATTTACTTCCATCAAAATTAAAACGCTCATTTTATCTGACGTTAGAAAATTACATTAGCAAGAATTCAGATCATATTATTGCTCCTTCGAGAGCGGTCAGAGAATGCTTAGTTGAGTGGGAAAATGTTTCAAACGAAAAGATTTCGATAATTCCCTACGGACAAACAATTGAACGCTTTGAGTCAATTACGGATGAAAACATTGCAGCAAAACGGAATGAACTTGGGATGAATAATCAACTTTCATTAGTTTGTGTTTCACGACTTTTCAATCGCAAAGGACATATTTATCTCTTTGAAGCCCTTGCACCCTTAATAAAAAATGGATTAAGAACTAAACTTTATTTAGTCGGAGCTGGTGATTACAAAGAAAAGCTAGAAGACATTGCAAAGAAATTAGAAATCAGCCAAAATATTGAGTTTCTTGGCTGGAGAAATGATGGATTAGAGATTATTGCAGCAGCTGATATAATTGTCCATCCATCGTTGGAAGATGCACTTTCATCATCTTTAATTGAATCTTTAATGCTTGCTAAACCAATCATAGCAACTGATATTAGTGGTGCAGCGGATACTTTAGATAGTGGCAGATATGGAAAACTTATTCCGCCGGCTGATGCAGAAAGTTTCCGTCAGGCTTTAGAAGAGACTATCGAAAATCTGGAAGAGGTACGAGAAAATGCAAGATTGGGAAAACAATATTTGCTTGAATATATGGGTGCAAAAAGGGTAGCGGATGAATATAAAAAGGTTTATCAAAGAGTTTTAATGGAGAAATAGAGTATTCTCAAATAAGTTATGTCGGTAAAATCAACAGTTTTGGACAGCTTTAGAAAATTACTAGCCAATGAAAGAAGTGACAGAATACTTTCAAGGGCTATCTCATCATATCCGAATTTCTCACTACTGAGAAAACTGATTCCCGGCAACCATCTTTATCCAAAAAACAGCAATCGAGAATCAGTTTATAACGGGATCAAATTTTTGTTAGACTTGAGCGACTACCCTGATTGGTCGCTTTATTTTCACAATCAAAATGATTCTTCAAAAGGCGTTTTGAATTATGTTAAAGAAGGAGACGTTATTTTTGATGTTGGAGGCAACATTGGTCAAACTGCATTGATGTTAGCTCAAAAAGTAGGCGACACGGGAAAAGTGATTTCCTTTGAACCGTTTCCGTCAACTATTGAGAAATTCAATTCGAATTTATCACGAAATAAAAACATCACAAATATCACTTTGGAAACGTTTGGGTTAGGTAATAAGATCGAGACATTGAAGATGGATTTCGTCTGCGATACTAACTCCGCAGCAAATAGAATTATCCCTTTTCACTCTGCGGCAACAACAAATGTTTCAACCGTTGAGATAAATGTTTTAGACGTTTATTTGGCTAACCTTGCTGATTTGCAGAAGATTGATTTAATAAAAATCGACGTGGAAGGATTTGAATATCAAGTTTTGGAAGGGGCTAAATCAACCCTATTAAAATTTAAACCCGATTTATTCATCGAAATTAACGATTGGAATTTGAAGGCACAAGGTGCTAGTGCTAAACAGCTTTTGAGTTTTTTGAAAGACTTTAACTACGATATTGTAGATGTTTCTAGCAATAAAAAGATATTTACAGTGGAAGATTTGGAGACGCACACCGACATTTATTGCACGATGGTTAAAGTATAGAAAGATCGTATTATGAAAAAAACAATTTTAATTACAGGTGGAACAGGATTTCTGGGGCGACATCTCGGAACGACCTTAAACGAAAAATACAAAGTTATTTTAACAGGCAGAAATAACAAGCAAAATTATTATGCCGGGCAACTCACTGGTTGCGAGGTAATGCCTTTAGATATCACCAATATTGAATCTGTCAGAGATGTTTTCTCCGAAGCCAGACCAGAAATCGTAATCCATGCGGCAGCAACAAAATACGTTGACCTTTCGGAAAAATATCCGATGGAGTGCTTGGATGTAAATGTTACCGGTTCGCAAAATGTTGCTCGCGTTGCAATTGAAAAGAATGTTGAAACCGTGATTGGCATGTCCACGGATAAATCTGCTCCTCCCGTTGCCAACACTTACGGATTAACCAAAGCCTTAATGGAAAGATTTTTGTGTGCAATGGACGGAAAGACCGATACAAAATTTGCATGCGTAAGACATGGAAATATTGCCTGGTCTACCGGTTCTTTTTTGCCGATTTGGAAACGAATGCTGGAAACAAATGGAGTTATTGGAAGTACTGGACCTGAAATGACAAGGTATCTTTCTAATGTTGACGAAGCATCGGAACTAGTAATTACTGCGTTTGAGAAAATTGATGAAGTTCGTGGCGGTTGTTTATCACGTGAAATGAAAAAAGTGCAAATTGGAAATGTTGCCGATTGCTGGACAAAGAATCTTGGCGGACGCTGGGAAAAAATTGAAGGTCGTCCCGGTGAACGTTTGCACGAGTATTTAATGGGTGAGCCTGAATTGCCCTATACAAGCCAAGTTGAATATGACGGAATAATTCATTACCTGACTCTTTTTAATCAATTTGCCGAAAACCCAGTGGAAAAAGTTCGTTGTTCTGAAGATGCCGAACATCTGACTGAATCGGAAATGCTTAAAATTATTAATAATCCACCAACAGAGGAAGTTTAAATGATGATTCGACACGCAATTATTATGGCGGCAGGCAGAGGAACTCGAATGGCTCCGCTAACCGATGCACTACCAAAGCCAATGGCTCCTTATGACGGCTCTACACTTATTGCTCGTGGAATAGAAAAGATCCGAGATAGAATCCCGTATATTCATATAACTGTCGGATACAAAAAGGCTATGCTTGCCCAACACGTTATTGAACATGGTGCAAGCTCTGTTTTTAACACCGAAGGTCAAAGTAATTCGTGGTGGATTTACAACACCCTTTTGAAAGATTTAGACGAACCAATCTATGTTTTAACTTGTGACAATGTAGTTGAATTGGATTTTGATTTAATTGAAGAAAGTTATCGTTCGCTTGAAAATCCTGCGTGTATGTTAGTTCCTATTACACCTGTTGAGGGTTTAGATGGCGATTATATTTATCATAAGAATTATGTTGTAACAAAGCTTTCTAGAGATGAACCAGCAGAAATTTACTGTTCAGGAATTCAAATCCTAAACCCTAAAAAGATTAATGAATTAACCGAGCAAAGCGGAAATTTTTACTCGGTTTGGCAACAGTTAATTGGGAAAAAAGAACTTAAAACATCTTCTATATATCCAAATAAATGGTTTGCAGTTGACACCATTGAACAATTAACTAATCTTAACCAATCCCCTTTTTAAAGATGAAGGATATTTTATTTTCGATTGTAATCCCAACGTATAATAGGGAGAAATTTATTGTGAATACGCTTCACAGTGTGTTCTCACAAACTTATAAAAATTACGAAGTAATCGTGGTTGATAATTGTTCAACTGATAATACTGAAACTATCTTAAAACCTTATATCGAAGCTAACAATATTCGTTTCATTAAAAACGAGCAAAATTATGAACGAGCTAGGTCAAGAAATACTGGAATGGAGAATGCCAGTGGGGATTTTTTAACGTTGCTTGATTCTGATGATTTTATGTATCCAAATTGTTTAGCGGATGCGGCAGATTTTGCTCAAAAAAACCCGCAATTAAAATGTTTCCATAACCTTTTTGAAATGGTGAACGATAGAAACGAAGTGATTTATAATTACGACTTCATCGAAATAGACAACCAAATTGAAGATATTGCTAAGGGGAATTTCATGTCTTGCATTGGGAACTTTATTCATAAAGAAATATATTCAAAATACAGGTTTGAAACTTTTCAAGATTTAACTGGTGTCGAAGATTGGGAATTTTGGTTGCAAGTTTTAGCTGATTACGAAGTAAAACGAATTAACAAAATTAATTGTGGAGTGCTACATCACGAGACTCGTAGTGTGCAAACGCAAAACATTGAAAGTTTGGAAAGAGGATATGAGTTTTTAATTAACAAATATAAAGTAGATAAACATTTATCAAAAATTTATGCCCCATATATCCAAGAAATTGAGAGCAGTTCTTATATTTATCTAGCTATTTTAGGAAATACGGGAGCTTTTTTTGACAAGGCGAAATACTACTTGCTGAAAGCAAGACAAGCAAATCCAAAAATAGTTTTTAGCAAGAGATTTATTAAAGTTTATATAAGGGCGATGCTAAAGAGCCAAATTAAGAAATGAATTTCAAAACCTTATACCTCTGCTATTTCGGCTTGCGTGAACCACTTGTGCAAACGCAAGTTTTACCATATCTGCGAGAAATTGCTAAAGGTGGAATCAGAGTTTTTCTGCTGACATTTGAACAAAGCCCGAAACAAAATTGGACGAGCGAACAAATTGCCGAATCGCGTAAAAATCTTGAAAATGAAGATATTTATTGGGAATACTTAACTTATCATAAAACTCCTTCAGTTCCGGCTACAATTTATGATGTTTTTTGGGGAGCGTTTTTCGCTTGGAAACTTGCCCGTAAAGAAAAGATCGACGTGTTTCACGGTCGCGTGCATATTCCGACGATGATGGGTTGGATTGCTAATAAATTTTTGCGGCGGAAAGTAAAACTTTTATTTGATATTCGTGGATTCTTTCCGGAAGAATATGTTGATGCAGGGATTTGGCAAAAAACGAGTTTTGCTTACAAAATGGTCAAATATTGCGAAAAATTGATGCTTCGTGATGCCGATGGTTTTGTAATGCTGACTGATAAGGGGCGAGAAATTTTGTTTCCTGAATCCAAAGAAACAGGAGTTGATAAACTTAAAAGACCTGTTGAAGTAATTCCGTGTTGTGTTGATTTAGAAAAATTTGCGGTTGTTGATGAAAACTTGCGAGCTAAAATGCGGCGAGAGTTAAATATTGAAAATAGGCAGGTTATTGTTTATGTGGGCTCATTTGGTGGATTTTATATGACGGAGGAAACTGCAGATTTTTTTGGTCTAGCAAAGCAAAAAAATCCCAACACATTCGCCTTAATTTTAACGCAAAGTAAGCCGGAAATGATTCAGCCCTTACTAGAAAAATACGGCTATGCAGATGATGATTTCTTTATCAAAAAAGTTCTGCCAAGCGATATTCCTAAATATTTATCTGCCGCCGACATTGCAGTTTCTTTTATCAAACCGTGTTATTCCAAATTATCTTCGTCCCCGACTAAAAATGCCGAATATCTGGCGTGTGGATTGCCAATTGTAGTTAATGACAAAATTGGTGACACAACTGGATTTATTCTAACTGATCAGACCGGAGTTGTAATTGATGCCTTTTCAGTAGAAAATTACGAGAAAGCATTATCCAAAATGGATAACCTTTTTATAGATAGAAAAGGTTTGGCGGAAAGATGCAAAAATAGTGCGAAAGAAAGATTTGATTTGGTAAAAGTTGGCGGTACAAGATATAAGCGACTTTATCAAAGAATTTTGCATAAAGATTAGGTTTTTAAGAAATGATAAATGTTTTAGGTCTCTGCTCTTATCCGATTGAAGCGGCTGCTACTCGTTATCGCTTGGCACAGTTTGTTGAGCCACTCAAAGAAAATGGGATAAATCTCGAAATTAGTCCATTTTTAGATTCCGCAGGCTTTGCTTCACTTTATCAAAACCAAAATCTCAGCAAAAAAATTGCCGGAATTGGAATGCCTTTTTTCCAACGTCTTTCAGAAATCAGCAAAATCAAAAAATTTGATTTGATTTATGTGCAACGTGAGGCAATGCTTTTTGGACCCGTTTTCTTTGAATGGATTTATCAAAAAGTTGGCAATATTCCGATGATTTTGGACCTCGATGATGCAACGTATATTTCTTATGTTAGCCCAACTTATGGAAAAGTCGGCAGTTTTTTCAAATTTTTCAGCAAAACTGATAGCTTGATAAAACGTGCTAATTTGGTTGTTTGTGGTAATCGTTTTATTGCTGAATATGTTGAAAAACAAGGCGGACAGGCAATCATTGTTCCGACCGTCGTTGATACAAACATTTTCTCGCCAATTAAAAAGAATAACGAAATTCCGATTATTGGATGGATTGGAACACATTCAACTTTTCCTTTATTACAATCAATTTTTCCAGTTTTAGAAGAATTAGCAATAAATTATAAATTTATCTTAAAAATTGTTGGTTCAGGCGAAAAAAATGTTGAAATCAAAGGCGTAACTATTGAAAATTTGCCTTGGAAAATGGAGCGAGAAACAGAAGATTTTCAATCTTTAGATATTGGGCTTTATCCGATAGCAACATCTGATTCAGCCGTAAATGAATGGATATTGGGTAAATCCGGCTTTAAAGCCATTCAATATATGGCAGTTGGCATACCTTTTGTGGTTACTCCGATCGGAGTTTGTGCGGAAATGGGTGAGGAGAATATTACCCACCTTACCGCAACGAGTAAACGAGAGTGGTATAATGCTTTAGAAAAATTGTTAGCAGACAAGAATCTGCGAGAAAGACTGGGAATGAGAGCAAGGCAAAATTCTTTGGAAACTTATACAGTGGAAAAACAGGTGGAGATTTTAGTAAATACGTTCCAAAAAGTTTCTAAAATTGATTTATGAGCGTTAATTTAGACATTAAAACCGTTGAAGACTTTGGCGAAGAATGGAAAAGATTTGACCAAACTGAATTGGATGAAACTGAAGCATTTGATTTGTTTGAACGATATTTCGCCATTTTCCCTTGGGATTCTTTGCCTAAAAATGCTGTCGGCTTTGATTTAGGTTGTGGAAGTGGACGTTGGGCAAAATTAGCAGCAACGAAAGTTGAAAAACTTCATTGTATAGATGCGAGCATTGAGGCTTTGAAAGTAGCCCAAAAGAATCTCTCGACGGCAGGAAATGCAGAATTTCATAATGCTTCGGTGGAATCAATTCCGCTAGCTGATAATTCAATGGATTTTGGATATTCGCTAGGCGTGTTGCATCACATTCCAAACACGGCAAATGGCATTAAATCCTGTGTCGAAAAGGTAAAACCTTCAGCACCTTTTTTAGTTTATTTATATTACGCTTTTGATAATCGTCCAATTTGGTTTCGTTTAATTTGGAAAATATCTGATTTATTTCGACAATTTATTTGTCTTATGCCCTTTGCATTAAAAAAAATTGTGACGGATATAATTGCCCTATTAGTTTATCTACCATTGGCTAGATTGGCTCTTTTGTCAGAAAAATTTAATATTAAGATAGATTCTTTTCCGCTTTCGGTCTATCGGAATCAGAGTTTTTACACGATGCGGACTGATTCGCTTGACCGTTTTGGAACGAGACTCGAACAAAGATTTACTCGCTTACAAATTACTGAAATGATGGAATCGGCTGGATTAGAAAATATTAGATTTAGCGAAGATTTTCCTTTTTGGTGTGCGGTTGGATTTAAGAAACAATGAGTTTTGGGAGGAAATAGTCAATTAAAACGAGTAAATTCAAATTAGCACTATTATTGAGCATTGCCTTTTTGCCTTCTTTTTTGAAACGCCCGATTTATCGCGTTTTTTTTGGTTATAAAATTGGAAAACGAGTCAAAATTGGATTTTCCATTATTGATGCCAAAGAATGCTCGATAGATGACGATGTTTCAATTGGACATCTAAACGCCATTGTCTGCATCAAAAAATTGACAATCGGCGACCACACACGAATCGGACACTTAAATATTATTCGTGGCGGCGATGAAGTAAGTTTAGGCAGATACACTGAAATAATTCGCTTAAATGAGATAAATTCGATTCCTGATCCAATAATCGTGACACCTGCCGAACCAAAGTTTATTCTCGGCAATGGCAGTATCATTACAACCTCGCATAAAATTGATTTTACGGATCGAGTTGAATTTGGAAAATGTGTAATTTTGGGAGGAAGAAATTCGTCTTTATGGACTCACAACCGTCAGAAGACAAAACCTATAATAATTGGTGATTATAGTTATATTGGCTCTGAAATTAGGATTGCTCCCGGCGGCGAAATTCCGGCAAAATGCATAGTCGGTATTGGCTCAGTAATCACCAAAAAGTTTGAAGATGAATATTTTTTAATCGCAGGAGTTCCGGCAAAAGCGATTAAGGAACTTGATGAGGACGGGAAGTTTTTAACTGAATATAAAACGAGACCAGATTTACCGGAAGAGATTTAAATAATGGATAGAGTTTTAGCTGCATTAGCTTTCTTATTGATACTTGCGTTAGCAATCTTCACCTTTCCAGATGAGGCATCAGCGGTGTTAATGGTGTCGTTTTGCTCGGCAATTGTGGTTTTGGTAATTCATCATACATCTGACGAAGCCATTTTTTTGCAAAGAGTCTTTATTATTGGTCTTCTTCTTCGGATTTCGTTCGGCATTGTTGTCCATCTTTACGATTTGCGAAGTTTTTTTGGCAATGACGCGGCTCTTTATGACGCTAGAGGATATCGGCTATATGAGATTTGGTTCGAGGGTGTATTTACGAATGATCCATTTAGCCAGCAAGCATTAAGCGTTACTACTCCGGGTTGGGGTATGACTTATCTGGTCGGTATTATTTACTCTATTACTGGACGAAATATATTAGCTGCACAAATGTTTTGTGGGGTCATTGGTGCGGCGATTGCTCCGATGGTTTATAGCTGTTCAAATAAGATTTTTGCTAACCGAAATGTTGGAAAAGCAGCAGCTTTGATTGTGACGCTTTACCCGGCGTTTATAATTTGGACATCACAGCTTCTAAAGGATGGATTGATTATTTTTCTATTGGTCTTATCAATCACTCTGGTAATTCAACTTCAGCAAAAGTATAATTATCTATCATTAATTCTGTTAATACTCTCTCTTTTCTCGATCCTCTCGCTTCGTTTTTATATTTTTTACATGGTAGCAATTGCAGTTGTTGGAAGTTTCGTGATTGGTTCGGCGAACTCCAATCAATCAATTATCAAAAGAGTATTGGCAATTTTGGTAATTGGGATCGGACTTACTTATCTCGGTGTTTTGAGAAACGCCAGTTCCGACATCCAGTATGCTGATTTAAAAAAAGTACAAAATAGTAGGTTAGATTTGTCCCGATCTGAGTCAGGGTTTGGCGAAGATACAGATGTCTCTACAACACAGGGAGCAATTACCGCTATTCCGGTGGGTTTTCTATATCTGATGTTTGCTCCATTCCCTTGGGAGGTATCAAATTTTAGGCAAGCGATTACGCTACCGGAGATGGTAATTTGGTGGGCTTCTTTTCCGTTGTTAATTGCAGGGCTTGTCTATACTATAAAACATCGGTTGCGAAACGCGATTGCTGTTTTGTTGTTCTCACTTTTGTTGACAGTTGCCTATTCAATTTTTCAGGGAAATGTGGGAACAGCATATCGCCAAAGGTGTCAGATACAGGTCTTTCTCTTTATGTTTATCGGGGTTGGTTGGGAATTGAGAAAAGAGAAAAAGGAAATTGGAAAGATCGAGGCGAAAAATCGGAAAATGAAGCTTGCGGAAAGTATTAGACAATCTAGAGTCATGTCTGAAATGGAAATTGAGGAAAATATAAAGCTTGTAATTGTTGAACGCAATAAGGGTTAACCTGGGAAATAAAAACTCATAATCATTTAATAAAACGATTTAAATAAATGTGTGGAATTGTAGGATTTGTAAATTCAGATAAAACGCCGGTTAATCTTTCGGTTTTGGAAAGGATGAATCAGGCGATTATTCATCGTGGACCGGATGAAGATGGCTTTTATGTCAAGGATAACGTCGGTTTGGCGATGCGTCGTCTTTCGATTATTGATCTTTCAGGCGGACAACAGCCGATTTTTAATCACGATAAGACCAAAGCGATTGTTTTTAATGGAGAAATATACAATTTTCAAGAACTTAGAGCCGATTTAGAAAAACGCGGACATCACTTTTATACTCATTCGGATACTGAGGTGATCATTCATCTCTACGACGAATATGGCTTTGATTGCGTCCAGCATTTGCGGGGAATGTTTGCCTTTGCAATCTGGGATGATATTGAAAAAAGTCTATTTATTGCTCGTGATCGGATCGGGAAAAAACCGCTTCTTTATTCAAAACAGCCAAATGGTGATTTAGTTTTTGGCTCAGAATTCAAGGCACTTTTGCAACATCCAAGTATTACAAAAGAAGTGGATTATGAAGCGATTCACCATTATTTATCATATCTTTGTGTTCCTGCACCTCTAACTGCCTTCAAACAAATTCGTAAACTTGAGCCGGCTCATTGGCTTCTGTGGAAAAATGGGCAGATAAAGACTAAGCGGTATTGGCTGCCGGATTTTCATACAAAAATCAAAATTTCAGAGAAAGAAGCTGAAGAAGAAACGCTGCGTTTGCTCCGTGAGGCAACCAAAATGCGGATGATTTCGGAAGTTCCGCTCGGTGCATTTTTGAGTGGCGGAGTTGATTCCTCCACCGTAGTTGCCTTGATGGCAGAACAAAGTGATCAGCCTGTGAAAACTTTTTCAATCGGATTTGAGGAAGAAGATTTTAGCGAGCTGAAATACGCGAAAATCGTTGCAAACCATATCGGAGCTGAACATCACGAATTCATCGTTAAGCCAAATGCTATCGAAATTCTGCCTAAATTAGTGGAACATTATGGCGAACCATACGCTGATTCTTCGGCAATTCCGACCTATTATGTTTCGCTCGAAACCCGCAAACACGTTACCGTTGCCTTAAATGGTGATGGCGGCGACGAAAGTTTTGCGGGCTATGAACGCTATTTGGCAATGCGTTTATCGGAAAAGTATCACAAGATTCCAAGTCTTTTGCGAAAGAGTTTGATTGAGAGTGCGGTAAATTTGTTTCCAACATCTGAAATTAAACGCAGCCGGGCGAGAGATTTGAAGCGTTTTATAAATGCAGCGAGTCTGCCAAAAGTTGAACGATATTTCCGTTGGGTTAGTGCGATTGATCGCGGTTCGAAAGAAAGTCTTTACACGGAAGATTTCAAGAATCAGGTAAAATCGGCAGATTCCGCCAAATTTTTGCAGCAATGGTTTGATAAATCGAATGGTAACGGTATTGTCGATGCGACTATGTTTACTGACCAAATGACATATCTACCCAATGATTTGTTGGTTAAGGTTGATATTGCATCGATGGCAAATTCGCTCGAGGCACGTTCGCCTTTGCTCGATCACAAAGTGATTGAATTTGCGGCGAGTTTGCCTGAAAGTATTAAACTTAAAGGTGCGGAAAACAAATCTCTATTGAAAAAAGTTGCGAGCCGACTTGTTCCGAAAGAGGTTTTGTATCGCAAAAAAATGGGTTTTGGTATCCCTCTTACGCATTGGTTACGCGGTGAATTAAAGGATTACATGCGTGATAATCTCCTTTCGGAAAAATTTGCCAAACGTGGAATTATTAAGCCGGATGTTGTAGAAAAATTGGTTAACGAACATATTGATTCCGAAAAAGACAACGTTTGGCAGCTCTGGACACTCCTTATGCTCGAACTTTGGTTTCAGAAATTTATTGATTAAATCATTTCTAATTTGACTTGCGTAAGGCAAAAAAAGAACGCCCGTACATTCTAATGTCTTGGCGTTCTTTTAGTTTTTTGCGGAATAAAATTAATTTCGGCTCGGAATCGCAATGTCACCCATTTCGAAATTTTCTACGTTTGTTTGTGCTTTTGGAACTGCGATTTTGCCCATAGTTGCTTTCTTTGGCGTCGGCGTGGGTTCAAATTTTTCAATCCCGCCCATAATCAACAAGTCTTCCGGAGCAGGTGTTGGCGTTGGCTTTTGCTTTGGAGTTCGTTTTGGAGTCGGTTGATAAGCTACCTCGCCCATTGTGTGTCGATCTTGTTTTTGGTTGAAAAATGAAGGCATACCTAATCCGCCGATTACGCCAAAAATCAGTGAAGCAAAGGCAGCCACGGTTTTGGAAACGCGTTTCTTAAACGCTGCAAAGCCTACCGGGCAATCTTCCGTCAATATAGTTCCATCAGCACGCTTGTAAAATCTAACGCACAAACGTCCGTCTGAGTTACTTATTAACTGCTCGGCTTCGGGCTTTGTCATTCCCGAAAGATTGTAAACATTGAGCTTGCATTCGCCGCAAAAGCGTTTACGATTGTCGCCAGCCATTTCGTTCCAATCTGCCGAGCATGGACTTGCAATTTTGATATTTTCGAGTGGATTAGTAAATTTATTCATAAAAGCCTCCAAAATCTAACACCAAACTTCGTGTGTTGATTTATGAACGACCGAATTTTTGGTTCTTGCACGCCTGTTGAAGATTTTTTTTTGAGTTTGAATTAAACTTGTTAAATTATGACAGATACAGCCAAACCTTTGAAAAAATCAGACGCCTGCGTGATGGTTATTTTTGGTGCTACGGGCGATTTAACCAAACGCAAGCTTTTTCCGGCTCTTTATAATTTAGCGAAAGAAGGATTTTTGCCTGAAAAATTTGCGATTGTCGGGATTGGACGGCAAGAAATGCTTTCTGATGATTTTCGTGATCAAATTATCAAGGATTTACGGGAATTTATTGGCAGCGAGATTGACGAGAATTTGGTTAAGTGGTTTGAAGAGAAGACTTATTATACGGGTGGCGACTTTGACGATGATAAGAAATTATTTAAGGATGTCAAAGATTTGCTCCGGGATGTTTGCGAAAAACATCAAATTCCTGAAAATTATTTCTACTATATGGCGATTCCGCCGAGTCTTTTTGCCAATGTTGCGGGCAAAATCGTTAAGAATGGAATGGGCAGGGAAGAGGATGGAAAATGGCGTCGGTTTATTTTTGAAAAGCCATTTGGAACGAGTTTGGATTCTGCGAAAACGCTTAATGCAGATTTATTGAAGATACTTGAAGAAACTCAAATCTATCGGATTGATCATTATTTGGGCAAGGAAACGGTTCAAAATATTTTGGTTTTTCGTTTTGGAAACAGTATTTTCGAGCCGATCTGGAATCGAAATTACATCGATCACGTGCAAATTACGGTTGCCGAAAAGCTCGGAGTTGAATTACGCGGCGGCTACTATGATACCGCCGGAGCTTTGCGGGATATGATTCCAAATCACATTTTTCAGCTGGTAACGCTGACCGGAATGGAGCCGCCCGCGTCATTTGAAGCCGATGCGGTTCGCGATGAGCAAGCCAAGATATTGCAGGCGATTCAACCGTTTTCGGATGAGGAAGTTTTGCGAAAAACGGTTCGCGGACAATATGATAGCGGTGAAATTACAGGAAAAGCTGCACCTTCTTACCGAAGCGAAGAAAACGTTGCAAGAGATTCAAATACCGAAACTTTTGCGGCTCTCAAACTTTCGATTGACAACTGGCGTTGGGCAGGCGTTCCATTTTATATCAGAACCGGAAAGCGTTTGCCTGCAAAGGTTTCTGAGATCGTAATTCAGTTTAAAAAAGCTCCTTTTGTTTTGTTTCGGGATACGACGATCGAAAAATTAACCACTAATCGGCTTGTTATTCATATCCAACCCGATGAAGGTTTAACGCTCCATTTTGGGGCAAAAATTCCAGGTCCAATTGTAAATATGGGGGCGGTTGATATGGATTTTAATTACGTGGATCACTTTGGCGAACATCTTTCAACCGGCTACGAACGCCTACTTTTTGATTGTATGATCGGCGATGCGACGCTTTTCCAACGTGCCGACATGGTTGAAGCAAGCTGGAAAATCGTTAATCCGATTTTAGACGTTTGGAGTGCGATTCCTGCCCGTAGTTTCCCAAATTACAAGGCGGGAGCCTGGGGACCAAAGGAATCCGATGACTTGCTGGAAAATGATGGCAGACGCTGGATGAATACCGAGTATTAATGAAGGAAATTATTTTTGCGAAAAATATCGCTGAATTAGCGGCTGAGAAATTTGCCGAAATCGCCGAGGAATCCATCGCCGATAGTGGGCAGTTTACGGTGGCACTTTCCGGCGGGTCAACCCCCAAAAAGCTTTATTCGATACTTACAGAAGAACCTTTTCGCTCGCAGATCGAATGGCAGAAAATTCAATTCTTCTTTGGCGATGAACGCTGTGTTGCCCCCGATTCTGAGGAAAGCAATTTCCGAATGGCGGATGATAATTTGTTTTCAAAACTTAATATTCCTGACAAAAACATTCATCGTTTTATGACCGAAAATGGTGAACCCGAATCGACAGCTTTGCTGTATGAGCAAGAAATTCAAAAGTCTTTTTCAATCAACGCCGGGGAGTTCCCACGCTTTGATTTGGTCTTGCTCGGAATGGGCGACGATGGACATACTGCTTCGCTGTTTCCGGCAACTGGTGCGTTAAAAGAGGATAAACGAATCGTTGTGGGAAATTTTGTACCGAAATTTGACAAGTTTCGCTTAACCTTCACAGCTCCTACAATTAATAATGCTCACTTTGTAATTTTTCTCATATCGGGAAAAAAGAAAGCGGAAGCCTTCCGAAAAGTCTTTTCGGGGAAATTTGATCCTGATAAACTTCCTTCCCAATTGATAAAGCCAACTGACGGAAATCTCCTGGTTCTTGCGGATATTCAGTAAACTTCCTTTGCCGGGTCGCTACCGCTCCTCGTACTGATTGGAGGCTTGCCGAGTCGCTACCGCTAAAAAAAACTCCGTCTCAATTACTGAAACGGAGTCTTCTTTTTTCGATTCAAAGCAAATTACGGTTTGATTATCGCAGGGATAGTTTCACCGCCAAATAGTTGTACTTGAACTGATTCACCCATCGGGTTTGCCGCCGCTTCAACTTCAAACGCGACTTCACTTCCATCCGGGGTCATCCGCAAAAAGCTATTTTCTTTGGTAATCGGGAAAATAATCGGTTGTCCGGTTGAAGATTTATAGACGATGTTTTGCGAGCATCTTGCGTCACCGCCGGTTCGACGCAGGTTGACAATGCTTTTACCGTTTGAATTTGGTCGTATTGTCGCCTCGAAAGCTCCGCCATTAGCTATCGGAATCTGGAACGTCGGGCTTTCTATTGTCGTGAAACCACGTTTACCAGTTATCTTTGCATCAAAAACGTTATTTTTCGGTAATGCTGCAATATCTTCCTTGGAGATTTCAGCTTCCCAGGCATTTAAGCCCAAATTCTTACGCAATACAAAGTCTTTTTTCCAACCATTTTTATCATTAAGGACAAGTTTGAAATCGCGTGTAAAAGTGTCTGAAAGCCATTCAACTCTCAAATCCATATTACGCAGAATATTTTTACCTGCATGGAAGCATGGTTCTGTCATTTGCGGAGCGTATAAATTTGCTATCTTTGGATCAACTTCAGGCTGCCATTTATGCGGAACGTAAGCGTAAACAGTGACAAATTGTTTATCGGTTGGCTGATAATTAGCAAGCAAAGATATTTTATTTACGTCAGCGGGATTGTTTTGTGTAAAGCCATTTCCGGGTGTGCCGCCTTGGTAATAGGCATTTCCGCCGTTGTTGTAATTATTGCCACCGCCATTGTAATAACCGTTTCCACCGCCGCCATAGAAGCCACCTTGGTAATAACCTTGTTGGGTAAAGATTGGATTATCAGGTGTTGAAACGAGTGCCGGAATGATACGAATCGCCGATTTGCGTGTTAATTTCATAATAAAATCAATCGCAACCGCAGCTATGGCAATCCATTTTGAAATTTCAGGATGTGATTGCCTAAGTTGAGCCAATGCCATCAAACCGCCTTGCGAAATCATTCTCCCAACACTGTAATTGAGATCTTCCATGCGAATATTTCGCGAAATACATTGAGCACGACTGGCTAAATTATTGTATCCGGGGTAGGAAGAAGTGTAACCACTACCGTAGCCGCCATAGCCTCCGGAATAACCGCCGTAAGAACTCCAACATGAAGGTAATTGAACGCCAAAAGTTCTAGCCATCCCCTCAATTGATTGTTCCAAAAGTCCGTTGCCGTATCCTTCCGGTTGAGACATCATGTATTGAACTTGGGAAAGGAACGAACTAATATGCCCGTAAGCACTCGATATCTCGATAACTTTTTCACCCATTTCACGAATGTCGTCGGGTCTTTTTGAAATTAAATCAAGAATCTGCTTTCTGTATTTTGGTTTTGGATACAAGAAAATCATCGGTTGGCTATCATATGGAACGGTAAAGAAATTATCGTTATACCAACCAACGTCTTTCAATCTTACTTCTCTCGAAACGGTTTCTTCGGATGCATTATTGCGGCTCGGGTTGATAAAAGCCACCAATAAAGTCCAATCCCAGTTGCTCTGATGCGGCATAACGCCATTAACCGCTTCATTTGATATTTTTACTTTTAAGACATCGCCTTGATTTAGGCGGGGAATCTGCGAAAGAGGAATCGGCTCTTCTCCGGGTCGGTAAACATTAGCTTCGAGCTTGGCAATCTCTAATTTGTATGGGCTTTTCGCCGTAAAATTCTCGTCATTTTGATTAGGATCACCCTGCTGATTATAATATGGCTGTTGCGGATATTGCTGCGGATAAGTCTGTGCTTGCAGAACAGTCGAAAACACTGAAAACAATAAAGCACAAACTAATAAATTAATTGAAAATAACCTGCTGGATATAATTTTTTGAAACATCTTTTTTAAAACCTCAAATGCAAATACGGGAGTGAACTTAATGGAGTGCCAATGATTATAGTGAAGTAAGAGTAAAATAGCAACCTTTTGAACACCCTGGTACAGTGAATACAAGGGTTTTAACAAGATCTGCCACTACAATCTTACAATTCCAAGTTAAACAATGTCAAACACTTTTTCTGTGGACTTCTTAACAGTCATTCGAAATTTCATAAAAAGACAAAATCGTCATTATTTTAGTCTCTATTTATTAACGCGACATTTAGTAAAGAAAAGGCTAGAAAAATTATTTTTTTAAAAGGGTTATTAAGCAATCCGCCTACTAACCCTTTTCGCCGAAATTAATTTCACTTTATTGTTTACCTCTTTGCAGACACAAGCAAAAACTCAACATATTCTCAACGTGGTCGCAGATAATTATTAAAGGCGTATCCGGCTACGTTTCGTCCGGCAGTTTGTCCGGCGAATGTGTCAAAAGGAAAATGCACTCCGCCATAAACGCGGCTTTGAGCAATTTCATTTGTTAAAGCTGAAAAACTGCTGTAATTCCGTGTAACGTTTTGCGGGAAAGTTATTTGAAATGGAATATTGTCATTTCCATAAAAGAGTCTGAGAGTATTCGCCAAAGACGAACTGGCAGACGAAGCATTAGAGGCATAAGAAGGATGCGGCGGAGTTCCCTGTGGTCCGAGGAGCGATTCCCAATCTGCATCAGGAGTTGTAGCAGGATTACCGTCATCATTAGCTCTCCGAATCGCGGTCACAGGTCGCCACCTGCCATAAGCATACTGGCTGGTAAAAGTTGTTTGCAAAGCATCGTGATATGCCATAAAAACCAATGCGAAAAGACGTGCATTCTCGACGGTCGAATTGTTGCGTGCAATAGCCATTGTGCGAACAACATTGAACATTAAGCCATCTGAAACGGGCGGATTAGCCCATAAAATTGCGGTCAAGCCTTGGTCGGCGGTCCGTGTTGGACTATTCACGCTACCAAGTGCCTTGACTTCATTTAGCCCCGCCGCATATTCCGCACTTGAAAGTTCAGGAGGCAATACAGGTAGAAATTGTGTGCTGCTCGTCATTGCAAATGGAGTGACCCCCGGATAATTGGTAAAAACGGCAAAACCCGGATACGGACCTTGAAATAATTCCTGCCAATTGCCGGGTGTCGGAGGTAAAAGATAAGGCATCCATGGTGCATTCCACCCGTCATTACTACGTTTCGCCAAAATTTCTGCCGCACAAATACTACCGACACGGATACCTTGCCGGGCACGATTTCCGTCAATTCCTTCCAGCGATTGGGCTAATTCTTGATCATAGATTGCACGCCGACTTGGATATAAAGCCGACAAAACATCGTGGGCGGCTTGGGCGGCGGCGGCGTCAATCGAAGCATTTTTGCTTCCCGGAACATCGGTCAAATACGGTGTATGACTTCCGTCTATTGAATTAACAGCATCAAAACATAGCAAGGTGCATCATCGCCAAGCTTCGCACCGGATTAATGGTCGGAGGTTGGTCGTTTGAAACTCCCAGAGTTTGTCCGATAACGCGATTCCAGCGTAGAACGACGTCTTTGCCAACCGCATTTGAGTTTGTTTCATTGTTGCCTAAAACTGTTACGGTCAAGGTTGCAGACAAAATTAGCAAGCTTGAAATAAGTCTTCGAAATTGATAGTTCTTTGTTTTCATAAATTTTCTCCCATGATTTCTGATAGGTTTTTTTCCTTCAATTATGTGAGCGACAATTTTAAGCAAACCGTTCATATTTTTTGCTTAGCCCAACTCTTCAAAATCATTGACTTGGCATTTCCTTGGGTATATCCTTCTGATTAAGTAATAATTTGGCTTGAGGTTTGCATGGCACAAAGTCATAAAATAACTCAAATGCTACGGGAATGGAGCGAGGGCAATCTCGAGGCTTTTGAAGAGTTATTGCCGATTGTGTATAACGAACTGCACAAGCGGGCAGCTAGATACTTGCGACACGAACGATCGAATCATACACTTCAAACTACCGCACTTATCCATGAGGCATATCTGAAACTCGTTAATCAACGAGCTATTAATTGGGAAAATAGATCGCATTTTTTTGCTGTTTCCGCGAATATCATGCGTCGGATTTTGGTTGACTACGCTCGCACAAAAAATCGCGACAAGCGTGGCGGAAACGTTGAAAATTTACCTTTGGAGGAAGCCTTCTACGTGGTGAGCGATGAGAAAAGTATTGACGTGATTGCACTTGACGAATCATTAGATCGTTTGGCGAAAATTGACGAACAGCAATCCCGGATTGTCGAGCTTCGTTATTTTAGTGGCTTGAGTTTGGAAGAAACGGCGGCGGCTTTGAAAGTTTCCCGCACAACAGTTGCCAATGATTGGACAATGGCAAAGGCTTGGCTTCATCGCGAACTCACGAGATAAACTTTGTATGATTTTCCGGGCAATATCGCGTTTATAACGTAAAGAGGATATTTTGTTAGCGACAACGATCCTCGCTTAAGTCCGTTGGCAAGGTTAACAATATGGCACACGAAAATTGGCAACAAGTGAAAGAGATTTTTGTTGACGCTTTGCTGCAAAAACCTGAAGAGCGTCAAAACTTTCTCGATGATGTTTGTGGCGATGATAAAAATCTGCGTCGAGAAGTTGAATCGCTCCTGAGCTCGCTTGATGGTGCCGGAGAGTTTTATGGAAACGCTAGCTGTCGGAGATATGGCTGATCTTACTAATACCGTTAGCGAACATAAAATCTTGCAAAAGGGCTTTAGTTTGGTCATTACGAGATTAGTCAAACAAATCGGAACGGGCGGAATGGGTGAAGTTTATCTTGCTCACAGACAAAAAACTTGATCGAAAAGTCGCCGTTAAAATTCTCAACGAAAGATATAGCCGAGCACGAATCAAATCTAAAAAGATTTATTCAGAGAAGCGAAAGCGGCATCATCGTTAAATCATCCAAATATCTTGGTTATTCACGAAATCGGAGAAGCTGAAAATACGCATTACATTGTCAGCGAATATATCGAAGGCAAAACCTTGAGAGGAGATTTTCAAAGAGCGAGATTTGGAGCTGAAAGAAATTTTGGATATTTCGATTCAAATCGACAAGTGCACTGTCAACTGCTCACGAATCGCATCTTATCCATCGTGATATCAAGCCGGAAAATATAATGATTCGTCCGGATGGCTTGGTAAAAATTCTAGATTTTGGCTTGGCAAAACTCATTGAACCGAAGAAAGCTAGAGACATTGGAGAATCAAATGTAAAACAAAACGTTACGGCAAAAGGAATAATAATGGGAACGGTGAATTATATGTCGCCGGAACAAGCGAAAGGCGAAAAAATTGATGAACAGAACGGATATTTTTAGTCTTGGGTGTAGTGATTTATGAAATGATTGAGGGCAAAACGCCGTTTGCCGACAATTCTACCTTCGGAAACTTTCGCCAATCTAATAAATCAAGAACCGCGACCATTATCACGCTTTACCGAATTTGCCTCCGCCATTTCACAAGATCATTTCAAAAACTCTGCGTAAGAAAAAAAATGAACGTTATCAAAAGATGCAAGAAGTTCTTACTGATCTCAAAGATCTGAAAGAACAACTCACATTTGAAGAAAAATTAGAACTTACACATTCATCTGACGATAAAACGACGATCGCATTTGCGGGCAACGACAGACGATGTACACCAACTGACTAACAAAACAAATGATAGATTTTTCGGACAGATTCAAAAATACAAATCATTTACGACAGTTGCCCTGATTATATTGCTTATCGGTACAATCGGTTTGGGTTATTACTTTCTATTGCCGGGGAAAGGAATTTCGAGGTTAGATAACAAAAAGTCCATCGCCATTTTACCTTTCGCTAATGTCAGTCAGGATGCAAATATTGAATATCTTTCGAATGGAATTACGGAAAACGTTATCAATAATTTATCGCAGATTTCGAGTTTAAGAGGTGTTGGCAAGGAGTTCGGTTTTCCGATTCAAGGGTAAGGAGATAGAACTCAAAAAAATTGCAGATGAGCTAAAAGTACAAAACTTAGTAGTAGGCGATATCAAACAAATGGGCGACAAGATTATCATCAATGTCAATCTGATTAATCCCGATGACGGTTCGCAAATTTGGGGTAAGCAATTTGTCAGAAATTTTACCGACTTGATAGCGACGCAGAACGAAATTGCACAGTCTCTTGCTAACAATTTGCGTTTGAATCTAACTGAAGCGGAAAAACAAAACATTGACAAACGCCCGACAGAAAATGGCGAAGCCTATCAACTTTATCTCAAAGGTCGTTTTTTTGGACAATTAAATTCGCCTGATCGAAATACATAAATCAATTGATTTTTACCGTCAAGCTATTGTTGAAGACAGTGAATTTTGCACTTGCATATTCCGAATTGGGAATGAGGTATCTGGCTCTCGGAATATATTTTGAGCCACCGATTGAAATGATGCCGAGGGCTAAGAGATACGCGATAAAGCATTGGAGATTGACAACTCTCTGTCTGACCCACATATAGTTTTGGGAACGATTGCACTTCTCTATGATTGGGATTGGGATAAAGCTAAAGATGAATTAACCACAGGTAATTATGTAAACCTCAAATCACTCGAAACGTTTAACTGTGCCGCACATGTATTACAAGTAACAGGCGGAGCTGCCGATGCTGAAGAATCGCTTCGTAAGGCTTTGCAAGACGATCCGCTTTCGATTTCTCTTAAATACCGGAACTTGCATGCAATTCATATTACGTCGGTCGTTTTGATACATCAATCGTTCAATACCGAGAGTCCTTAGAGCTTGAACCTCGCAATTTTATGGCGTTATATGGTTTGGCTCGCTCGCTAAATCATGCAAGAAAATATAAGGAAGCCATCAACGAATTGGAGAAAGCGAGGGATTTTATGCCAATGCTTCCGCCGATTGCAATTGCCGAAATTGCTTACTCTTATGCGAAAATGGGCAATCGTGAAGAAGCTGAAAAACGATTGGAAATGCTAAACGAAGCATCAAAACATACATTTGTTGATCCTTTTTTCTCGGCAACGATTTACTTTGGCTTAGGTAATAAAGACAGAGGCAATGAGACGAAGCTTGAAGCATCTGCGGAAATAAGATCATCTCTAATCCCTTCAATATCCGCGATTCAAAATGGGATGATTTGCGTGAAGAATCTCGTTTTCAAAGTTTACTAAAACTTCTTGGATCTCCGAGTTAAATGAGGCGTAAGTGAGTCGAGTGGTTAAATAGTTCAACAGGTAATATGACAAAACAGATAAGTCTAAATTTTAGTGTGTCAGTAGACTGCCCGTAAAAAAGGGGCTGAGGAGTTTTTATTCAACAATCGGGCTACCGACACGTATCGCAGTCTAGGTTAATTTGATTTATCTAACCTTAGCTATGAGTTGAATCAACTACACAAAAGTGACTTGCACCAGAGATTAAATATTGTGCGGCAGGTCCGCTTAAATCTTATATCTATGAACTGCAATAAGATACTTAAATTTGCGTTAGATAAATAGACTTTTTAGAAAATATTGTGTAAAAATTGCATACCAAATGATTACTGACTGATAATTTACAAAAATCATGAAAAAACTATCAACGAAATTTTTCCTGCTTCTACTACTTACATTTATTAAGCACATTGACAATGCTCACTAAAACAGTACTTAGAATGCTGAAATTAAGACACAAATTACGTTATGTTTTTGCGAAATTTTTCAGAGAAGAATAATAGACTTTTGGTAGTCCTATATGGCAAACTCAGACTGAAATTCGTCCTAAGGTTATAAATTTATGAAAAAAGTATTTTCCTGTGTCAGTCTGATTTACGTTTTCGTTGCTTTAAGCTTCGTAGTCTCTGCACAAAATATTGAGCAGAAGCTCGCCGAAATTGATGCTTACGCTCAAAAAGTTCAGGTGGATTGGAATGTTCCAGGCTTTGCAATTGGCATTGTAAAAGACGATAAAGTTATCTTTACAAAGGGTTATGGTGTTCGCGAGCTTGGCAAATCCGAAAAGGTTGACGAAAATACGCTTTTTGCGATCGCTTCGAATTCTAAGGCTTTTACAACCGCAAGCTTGGCGATTTTGGTGGATGAAGGAAAGATAAAATGGGACGATAAAGTAACGAACTACGTACCCGAATTTCAGATGCATGATCCGTATGTTACTCGTGAAATTACCATTCGTGATTTAGTTTCGCATCGCAGCGGACTAGATACATTTAGCGGTGATTTGCTCTGGTATGAAACGACTTACAGCGATGATGAGATTATAAAAAGAATAAAATATCTGAAGCCGACTTCGAGTTTTCGTTCGCAATTTGGTTATCAGAATTTGATGTTTACGGTTGCCGGAAAAGTGTTAGAGAGAGTATCTGGCAGAAGCTGGCAGCAATTCGTAAAAGAGCGAATATTAACGCCGCTAGCCATGAATCGAACGACCGCGAGTATCAAGGATTTGAAGGATAATTTTTCTGCTCCGCACAATGAAAGCAGCGGAAAACTTGCTCCGCTTGCTCCGGGAAATGTTGATAATGCGAGAGCGGCAGCCGGATTGAATTCAAGCGTCAAAGACATTTCGAATTGGCTTCGCATGCAATTAAATCGCGGCACTTTCGATGGCAAAACGATTTTCAGTAAAGAACGTTCGGCTGAAATGTGGGCTCAAAATACAGTTCTTGGTGTGAATCCATTTCCAGCTAAAGATGCTCCGAATCAGATATTTTCGGGCTATGGATTGGGCTGGTTTCTCAATGATTATCGGGGTCATAAGATTATTTCGCATAGCGGCGGATTAGACGGAATGATTTCGCAATCGGCGATGATGCCTGATGAAAACTTGGGATTAGTTGTTTTAACGAATTCGGAAACTGGCGTCAATACGATCATGCAAAACAAAATTTTTGACGTTTTTCTTAATGTGATGCCAAAACGTGATTGGAGCGGCGAACGCCTTGAACGTGCTAAACAAGGCAAAATTCGCGATGTGGAAGCGGAAAAAAAACTCGATGCTTCACGAATCCAAAACACAAAATCAAACCTTGCAATTGCTGAATATGCAGGCACTTACGCAAGTGAACTTTACGGAGAGGCAACGATTAAAGAAGAAAACGGCAAATTGGTTTTGCGGCTTGTTCCTGCACCAAATTTCGTGGCTGATTTAGAGCATTGGCATTACGATACTTTCAAAATTAAATGGCGAAATACTGTTGCGTACAATTTTCCAAAAGGTTTTGTAACTTTTTCGATTGATGGAAAAGGAAAACCGGCTGAATTGAAGATTGATCAGCCAAACAATGACTTTTGGTTTTATGAATTGGAATTTAAGCGAAAATAGTGGTTTAATTTGTCTTTCGTTAAATCGTATGCCAAAATTTGTTTAATACAAAATATTTTTAAGAAAGTAATATAAGAGAGGAATTTATGTCAGAAGAAACAGCAGTAGCAACAGAAGCAGTTGCCGAACCAACAGAGGAAACAACTGCCGAAGTTGCAACCGAAACTGCCGAAACGGTAGCTGAAGCTCCGGTAGTAGTTGAAGATATTTCATATCACGCAGTCGAAAAAGAGGGAAGCATCACGGCGATCTGGGAAATGCAAGGCAGAAAACATATCCGCACAATTGACCCGCGTTCGGGTGAAGGTAAGCAAATTCTCGCACTTTTTGAAACCGCAGGATAGATTGATAAGGTAAAAGTAAAAAGGCAAAAGGTAAAAGTTTGGAAGATTGACTTCAACTTTTCCCCTTTGCCTTTTTACTTTGTAAAGCTTTCCCAATTTCCCCAAATTGCTAAAGTTGCCCCGATTGCCTGTAAATTAACGAATAAAGTTTTCCCGTCGAGTGAAAATACCGATCCGGCAAATTCGGTTGCCTCAAATTTTGGCACGATGTTCTTTGCGAAATCGGCAATTTTCCCTTCAGGTGTGAGAATTCTCAAATAATTTTCGGCAACTCCATCATCAAGCGAATAATCGCTGTCTTCGCACATAAAAATCAAATCACTATTCGGACGCAGACAAATATTATCCGGCATATCAAGCAGATCGCGACTTGGTGATTCGAAAACCAGCGTTAATTTGCCTTCGTCATTATCTACAGGCTCATAAAGCCAAATTTGCCCTGCCAGCATATTGCCGCCGCTCGTTGATGCAAAATAGATCTTGCCATTTTCATCCGCCCAGCAACCTTCCAAACGCGAAAAAGTTGCCGCACCTTTCCCGAGTCCTTGCTTGTAAACCGCCAAATCGTCAACGTCCGCTTCCTCCGGATCAGGCTTATCAATCGTCACCCAATTTGCCGCAAAACTCATCCCCATCGTTTGTCCGTTTCGAGTATCGTAAGCGTCTTTATCCTTTATTTTCAACATTTGCAGTTTTCCGCCTTCTGCCAAATGTTGGTTACGATTAGATAGAAAACGATAAAAACCCGCTGCCATCGAATCTTCCGTCAGATAAACTACCCCTGTATTTTTATCTACGGTGATAGCTTCGTGGACAAAACGTCCCATTGCTTTGAGCGGAATCGGCGTAATGCGGACTATTTGCCGAAGCAGAAACTTCAAAACAATATCCATGAGGTTTGCTAAATCCGCCCAATTTATTGTTCCATTTTTATCGGTAATTACAGTTTTCCCAATGGTAGTTTCTTCGCATGAAATCCAGCTTCCCCAAGGCGTTGCACCGCCCGCACAATTGACCAATGTGCCACTCAAACTGACAAAATCCTTGATAATTTCACGATTTTCACGGTCAATAACTAACGTTGTCGTTCCACCGCCCGCTGCTTCATCGTATGGATTTGCACCAATCGCAGAATTCGCAACGGGCAATCTTCCATTTACGACCTCGTGATTTCGGACAATTCGCAATTCGCCGCCTACTTCAAAAGTCGCCATTCCATCGTGCTTTTTTGGGGTTTTGTTGCCATCAGACATTTGAGAATCGGATTTTCCGATCACGTTATATTCAAAACCAATTGGAAGTGCGAGCAACGTTTCACCGGTATTTTTTGACGGCAGTCGGGAAAAGTTCGCCAAATCCGGGTGACTTAAATTGGCTAAAATCAGGACGTCTTTCGAAAATTTCCGCACGTTTGCAGAAAGCCGTAAAACCGAGAGCCAACCCACCCGTCGCCAAGCCCGAATACCCCAGGAATTTTCGTCTATTCATTTAGTTTTGTCCGCAATAATTTAGTTAAACTCCGTCTCAGAATAGTATAAACTTTGCAATTGAGGAACGTAAATATGTCTGGAATGAAATATTTTTTTGCAATAATTATTTGCATTGTCGGTGCTGCAGGTGTCCACGCTCAAACAGACGTGCAGAAATTTTGGAAGAAATTTACGGCTGCGGTTGTGAGAAACGACAAAATAGCCGTTGCAAATATGACGAAATTTCCGCTTGGAATGCCGTTTGGATTCGGCGACGTAAAGTCGAAGGCTGATTTTATCAGGCGTTACGACCAAATTATCAATATGGAAGCTAATGCCAAAAGATGTTTTAAGTCTCGGAAACTTTCAAAAGATTTTGCAGGTAGGTGGAGCATTAGTTGCACATTCAAAACTGAACCCGAAAGCAGCGACAATCGACCGATAATTTATTACTTTACGAAAACAAAATCAGGTTGGAAGTTTTCCGATTTGGATAATATTAATGAGTAGTTTTGAAATCTAAACATCCTGCCGGGCTGATCCTTCAATTTCCAAAATCAAATCTGCACCATAGCATTTCGCGGGCGTTTGAAAACCCGTCTGAAAATTTCCGCCTAATATTTTCTCAGCGATTTTCATAGACGAAAGTGCTGTAAGTGTATAGCCTTCAACGCCTTGCTGCCGTGCTTCAACCCGATTTCCGTTATCATCCCATGCTTCGCCCCAAAGTATCGTTTTGCCATTTTTACGGTCTTCATCGCTTGGTCCGCCCGCCGGAATTTTTGATTGCAGATAATTTTGAACCGGCGATGTAGCAAGCAGCCAACCGAGATAACGGCTCAATTTGAGCAATTTCAGGCGATCTTTCGGAACGACCGTATAAACCTCGATATTTGGAATTCCGGTAGAAAAATAAGCGGTCGAAACATCGCCCCAAGGAATCGTCACAGCAGTTGTTTTGATCTCCCCAAAATCAATTTCGCGTGTCTTGAAAGCCGCGGGAACGCTGGTGATTTTCCCGTCTCGCCGTATCGCTCCGCCTTTGCCAACGTTCATCGTCATTGTCGCCTGCGTTCCGTGCGAAATTCCGCCAAGACCTGAAAATGCAAGCGTCAGATTTGTCGCCGAAGGCAGTCGGTTTTTGAGGTGCAACGCCAAGCAATCAGATGGCACAACGTCAAACCCAACACCCGGCATTACCATCACATTCGCCGCTTTAGCACGTTCGTTAAGCTCTGCCATTGCTTCAAATACAGCGATTTCACCGGTAATATCGAGATAATGTCTGCCGGTTTTTATGCACGCTTCAACCATTGCTTTTGACGTGATCGAGAATGGTCCTGCACAATGCAAAACGACCTTAACTTCACGCAAAGCAGATTCGACTTTTTGAGTTTCCTCCAACGAAAAAACACGAAATTCCAAACCACATTGCTTTGCCAAAGATTCAACCTTTTCAGCATTTCGACCCGCCAAAATCGGCTTCATCCCACGCTCAACTGCATATCGGACGATCAATTCGCCGGTGTATCCGTTTGCTCCGTAGATTAGGAAATTATTAGACATAAAGAATTCTATCGAGGATCGCAAATAAACAAAATTAAACAGATTTCCGAATTCCTCTATCAATCATATATTTCTGTATTTCGTTATCATCTAAAACTTTGTCGTAACTACTTTTTACTTTCTTGATTTTATTATCGTCAATGATGTTTTTTAGAAAGTTAGAAAAGTCCTTGTTCTCACTTGCTAATCTGTCCATTGAATCAATATCGATTTCCTTCCGAAACTCGGCGGGAACAATTATTTGTCCTTCCTCAATGTTTTCTGCATCAAGCTTTATCAAACCGATACCAAACGAATTTGCCAAACGTCTGACTTCTTCAATAACTTCATCATCAAGTTTCAAACTCACCAAATAACCTTCATTCGCCCAACTTGAATTAGAAACTGCTTGGAAGTAATATTCACGCAGATTCGACATATCAATCTTGACCTTCAATTCAAACGAAAAAATCTTGGTTGCAGAAATTGAAAAGTCATTTTGAAAATCGATGATCACCTTTTCGTATTCGCGAATCTTATCGTTAAAAGAGAAATAAACGCCAACTAAATCGGGATGAATCCATTTATTGTAGCCTTTCACTTTCCGAGTTGAACTTTCATGATAAATAGTCTTCAATTTTGCCCCACGAAAATGATAAAAAGTGTCGGCAAATTTTACTAATAACGGATGCAAATCACGTTCTGCAAATTTTTCAGCCTTAAATGTATCTCTAACTGCATCCTGAACAACTAGGGTTTGTTGTGATTTATTATTCTTTAATCCAAAACGAACGGGTCGTTTTCCAACTGGCTCAAAAACACTATTCGGATTATCTCGAACATCAACATAGAGCCGTGCACCGATTGAACGCCACGGGGTTTTTCCGCTCGACGAAACGAGTTTATCCCATTCAAGCTCAACCGCTTTTTCCCAGATTTCATTTGCGATCATCGGTTGTTTTGTCTCTCTCAGAACTTTCTCTGCTAATTGAATAAAATTCATAAAAATCCGCGTTTATCCGCGTTTATCCGCGGCAAAATTTCTCCCTAACTCATCCAATTCGTCTTCGCTTCCGCATTCCATTTCGTCGTAGTCTTCTTCAATTTCGTCCAAAATTCGATGCTGCTTTTGCCAGTAATATCGTTTGCACCAAAGCGGGATTCATTCCAGCCGCCGAATGAAAATGGTTCGCGGGGGACGGGTACGCCGATATTAACTCCAATCATTCCTGCACTTGCGTGTTCCATTACATATCTTGCAGCACCGCCGCTTTGGGTGAAAACCGAAGCGGCATTTCCGTATGGACTGGCGTTTTCGATTTTTAAGGCTTCGTCTAAACTATTTGTCCGCATAATTGAGATGACCGGTCCAAAAATCTCTTCTTTGGCGACCGACATTTCCGGCGTGACAAAATCGATCACAGTTGGACCGACGTAAAAGCCGCCTTCCTTGCCTTCAACCACTGCGTTTCTGCCGTCAACCAAAATTTTTGCACCGTCGCTTGCGGCTTCCGTGATGTAATTTTCGATACGTTCTTTGGCAGCTTTTGAAATAACGGAGCCCAAATTTTTGCCGACAATAATTTTTCTCGCTTCATCGCAAAGTAAACTAATGATTGGATTTACATCGCCGACTGCTAACATTGCCGAAGCTGCCATACAGCGTTGCCCGGCACAGCCCGACATCGAAGCGGCAACATTGCTGGCAGTCATCGCAGGATGTGCATCAGGCAAAACGAACAGGTGATTTTTTGCTCCGCCGAGTGCGATACACCGTTTTAGAGCGTGGGTAGATTGTTGATAAACGAGCTTCGCAACCTTTGTCGAACCGACAAAACTGACCGCTTCAATATCCGGGTGCGAACATATTCCTTCAACGATTTCTTTCCCGCCATTGATGATATTGAACACGCCATCGGGCAATCCGGCTTCTTTCAATAATTCCGCCATTCGTAAACACGATAAAGGCACGAGTTCCGATGGCTTCATAATCATCGTATTTCCCAAAACGAGTGCGTTTGGCATCGTCCAATTTGGCACCATCAGAGGGAAATTAAACGGCACGATTGAGGCAACTACGCCAATCGGAAAATGTTCAACGCGGCATTCAACGCCGCGGGACACTTCCAAAAGTTCGCCCGAAACTAGTTGCGGCATCGAGCAGGCAAATTCTGTAAGTTCAATAGATTTCTCGACTTCCGCCTTTGCTTCATCATAGGTTTTGCCGTTTTCTTCGGAAACAAGTTTGGTTAATTCATCGAGATTCTTTTCTAAAAGTTGCCTGTATCGAAAGAAAACTTGAACGCGTTCCTTTATCGGCAACGCACTCCACGCCGGAAAAGCATTCCTGGCAGATTCAACCGCTGTGTTTAATTCAACGCTCGTTGACATCGGAACTTTTGAAAGCAAACTTCCGTCAATCGGCGAAATTACATCGAGCCTTTGGTTGGATTTGCTTTCGACAAATTCGCCGTTGTAAAAATTTTTAACATTTTCGTATTTCATAATTTTGTTTCCCTACGAAAGGAACGAAAAACAAGAAATAATTCTTCTTTTTTTCGTTTTCTTCGTTCCTTTCGTAGGCGGAATCTTTTCAAAATAATTTCAAATTCTGTGCCAAAGTATGCTCTAGTTTTACCAAAAAATCATTTCGAGGGATTTCTTCAGCACCTAAAATTTCAAAATGCGGTGTCATCACCTGAATATCAAGCCATGCTGCACCGCGGCTTTTGAGATGCTCAACCAAATGAAGAAACGCTAGTTTTGAAGCATCAGAACGTGTGTGAAACATACTCTCGCCACAAAACACACCGCCTGCATCAACGCCGTAAAGTCCGCCAACCAATTCTCCGGAAAAATCCCAAACTTCAACGCTGTGTGCGATTCCAAGCCGATTAAGTTCGCCGTAGCTATCGTAAATATCCTGAGTAATCCAAGTTCCGCGTTGTCCATTTCGTTTAATTTTCGCACACGCGTAAACCACTTCAAGAAAAGCCTTGTCAATCGTAAAGGTAAATTCCGAGCGTTTCTGGATTTTGCGTAAACTCTTGGGAATATGGAGTTTATCAAATTCCATAATCGCCCGATTTGGCGGGCAAAACCACGGAACGAGCTCATAACCATCGATCATCCAAGGGAAAATGCCTTGCTTATAAGCGTGAATCAAATTTGAAGGATTAAGAAAATCCGCCTCGCTAACGCAAACCACACCATCGGCATTTTGGCAAAATCGCGGATTTGGAAAATCAATTAGAAGCATAAATAGCGTAAATTAGTTCCGTCTATTGTAGCAAATTTCCATTCCGAAATTGCGGAAAAAAGAAAGTCACTCTCGCTGAAATAAATCTCTTGACATCTACGAGAGCCTTCGTATATCATCCAATCTACGAGGAGGCTCGTAGGTAAAATATGACAAAACAACCAACCACATCTGAATTAGAGATACTCAATATTCTTTGGGAAAAAGAACCTGCCACAGTTAGAGAGGTTCACGAAGTTATCGGCTCAAATAAACCCGTAACCTATACAACCGTTTTGAAACAGATGCAAATAATGACAGATAAGGGTTTAGTCGAGCGGGATGAGCAAGGAAAGGCACACATCTATCGATCGAAAATTGCAAGATCGGAAACGCAAAAAGGATTAGTTAGTGAGCTATTGGAGAAAGTTTTTCGCGGTTCGGCAATTCAGTTGGTTCAGCATCTTTTGGATAATAAAACGGCTTCGCCTGCTGAAATGAAGGAAATTCGCGAGATGATCGATAAGGCTGAGAAGGAGGCGAATAATGAATAGTTGGATTATAGAAAATATAGGTTGGACGCTGCTCCATTCGCTTTGGCAAATTGGATTTATCTCCTTGGTATTATTTTCCGCATTGCGAATTCTGCACAATTTTTCTGCGAATTTTCGCTATTTTGCAAGCATTTTTGCATTGATATTGTCTCTGTGTTTGCCAATCGCAACCTTTGTTTATCTTTCCAGCGACTCAGTTTCACAGCGTCAAATTAGTGACGTAAATCAAAAGACAATTCCCTCTGAAAGTGGATTTCAAAATACCTTTCAGCAATCGCCTTCAATTCAGAAAGGCGAATATCTGATCTCAGATTCTAAAGAACACACTGCCTTCTCACCCTCACAAAATATTAATTTCTTGCCGATTTTAGTGTCGCTCTGGATAATTGGCGTGGCAATTTTTTCGATTCGTTTAGTAGGCGGAATTTGGACCGTTCATCGCTATAAAACGAAGAATGTTTCTGCTGTCAGCCGCGATTGGCAGGAGAAATTTGATGAGCTTTGCAGGCAGCTTCAAATTAAGCAATCGGTATCTTTTTTGCAATCGAAAATGGTTGAGATGCCCGTGGTTATTGGGTGGCTTAAACCGGTTGTCTTGGTGCCCGCAAGTGCTTTTTTACAGATTTCGCCGCGTGAATTAGAAACGATTTTGATTCACGAATTAACGCACCTTAGACGAAATGATTATCTGATCAATCTAGGGCAGTGTCTGGCGGAAATACTCTTTTTCTATCATCCATGTATGTGGTGGATGTCGTCGCAAATCCGTCAGGAACGGGAATTTGCGGTGGATGAATTTGTATCTCAAGTATTTGAAAAACAGGAGTTTATCTACGCCAATGCCTTGGCAAGCCTGGAAGAAATCAGGCTTAATTCAAACCTCGCAACTCCCGCTTTAGCAATGGCTGGAGATGGAGGAAATTTAATGAAACGCATCGAAAAAATATTGGGAAACTATAAGAACCCAAGCCTTAGTAGTGTCTCAATTTGGTCGGCAGTTTTTGCGGTTACCTTCATTTTAGGCATTACGAGCGGAGTCTATTGGCTGAAGACTAAAGAGTCAGATATGGCGAAAAAGGGTCGAAAACTCGCTGTGATTATTTCTGCTTACCCAACCATTGAACAGACGGGTGTGAACAATGAACAGACGGGTGTGAAGTATAAAAACCTTCTCGCACTCCAAAAAGAATACAAAATACCTGCTACTTGGGTTTTAAGCTCCGAGCTAATTGACGAATTAAAAAAAACCGATTCAGCAGTGGAATTTTTCATTAAAACGAAGAACGACAATGCAGAATTAATTATTAGTGTTCCAAACATTAGCCACGTAATTTTTCCAAATGGTGATGATGAGTACATTGCTTCATGGAAGGGGAAAATCAAGTTTGTTGAGGAAAACTTATTGGAACATAACGACAAGCTAAAGGGTTATTCGATAGGTCGGAGTAGCCAAATTCCTCAGCATATGGAAGATTATTTGGTTGGACGTGGTATGACTCCTATTAAATTCCCAAGCATTAGTTCCGATTTACTCTTTCATTTAGCATATGAAAGACACTGTGTGGTATCTGAAAAAGGTCTTGTTTGTGGGGCTCCGAATGAAGAAACAAAGAAAGGAATTCGCGAAAATTATCTGCAATATATGAGGGAAACATTTGAATACAACGAAAAATATTTTCAAGACAAATTCGGGCGAGAGGTTCCACAAACCCTCGAACTCATCACGAGCCAACTTAGTAACGAAACAACAGGCGAGATTTTGAAAATGCTGACGGATAAAGGTTATGAGTTCGTGCCGCGTGAAGAAGTGATTTCCGGCGAAGGGTATGAATTTCAGAAACCTTCTCCCCAAAACCGTGATTTCTACAAGGGGCGATTCGCGATTTTAAATAAATATCTCGACAAAGAGGCTCTCGTCTCAGGCGTACGCCCCGAAAAAGAAATAAAAACGAACTCTAATTTCAACGTCACCGTAAACGTAAAGGAACTAAGGGTTAAATAGAGCTAAACTTGCTGTAATTTCCACTTTCCGCGTTTGAAAAAGATGGCACTGCTGATCGTTAGCATTGAAAAGGCGAGGAAAATCGCCCAGAAAACTCCGTTTGCTCCGTAGCCGAATTGATATGCCAAAAGATAGGCGAGCGGGATCTCAAAGAGCCAGAAGACGAAAAAGTTCAGGAACGTTGGCGTCCATGTGTCGCCCGCTCCATTAAATGAAGTTTCCAAAACCATCCCGACGCCGTAGAAGAAAAACCCGTAGCTGACAATCCTCAGACAATCAACGGCGTAAGGCACAACATTTGGATCAACGGTAAAAATTGCGATGATTGGTTCGGCGAAAATCACAAAGATTATTCCGACTGAGGTTTGCACGATCGCGTTATAAAAAACTGATGTCCAGACCGATTTTTCGGCACGTTCGGGTTTGCCCGCACCGAGGTTTTGTCCGACCAATGTTGCCGCAGCATTACTTAATCCAACAGAGGGCAGAATGCCGAAAATTACTATGCGAAAGCCGATGATATAGCCCGCGACGGCATCGCTTCCAAAGCCGGAAACAACCTTTACCAAACCGATAAAACTCGCCGATTGGATTGTAAATTGAAGGCTTCCGGGTGCGGCGATCTTGGTTAATTTCCAAAGCCGCGAGCGATCTAAAGTCCAATGTTTTGGCAGGATAGTAAAGCGTCGTTTCCCGTAAAAAAGTGTGTAAGCCGCAACGAGTACGCCGATTCCACGACCGATTGTCGTACCGATTGCTGCTCCTGTAACGCCGAAATCAAACCAGAAAATAAAGATCGGGCAGAGTATAATGTTGAATAGATTTGCAATCCATAAAACCCGCATCGAGATTGCCGCATCGCCCGCTCCGCGAAAGATCGCGTTGAGCAAAAATAGAAACATCACAACTGCGTTTCCGCCTACCATGATTCGCGTAAATACTGTCCCTTCAGTAATGACGGCTTCTTCAGCTCCGAGAAGGCGTAAAAAATCAGGTGCAAAAATTACGCCAATTATGCCCATAATCGTTGAAGCGATGAGAGCTAAATAGATCGAATGGGTTGCAGCTTTGGCAGCACCTTCCGGGTCTTTTTCGCCGATTCGTCTCGAAACTGAAGCAGTCGCACCGACGCTCACGCCAATCGCGACGGCGTAAATCAAATACATTATCGATTCGGTGATTCCAACTACGGCAACAGCGGTCGCACCGAGTTTTGAAACATAGAAAATATCGACAATTGCGAAAAGGCTTTCGGCAAACATTTCGATGATCATCGGAACAGAAAGTATGAAAATTGCGACACCTAATGAACCTTCGGTGAAATCACGGTTTGAGCCGCGAATTGATTCTTTTAAGATTGACCAAAATGAATTGTCCAACGGCTTTTCAGACGTATTTGTGTTGAGTTCTGACATAAAAATCCTTAATTTTGTTAGGTAAAAAGTAAACAAGATAGTTCGCTCAAACAAGTTTTGCGAGCATTTTGGCGAACACTAAAGTTGCGGATTGTTAGCGGACAATTATTTTCATAATGTTTGAAAATATATCACAAAAAATATTGAATCGTAAAATTGGATTCTATTAGCGGGGAAGTTTTTTCCAGCTTTTTATTGCTTTTGGCTTATCGCAGAGGTATTTTAGTTTTCAATGGATTTTGACTCGGAAACATCAAATAAAACAATTTCTTACGGGAAATTGGTAATTGTACTTATCCTAACTGGGTTGACCGCAATTTTCTCACTGACATATTTTGAAAATTCCATTCAATCGCGGGCGACATTGGTTGCAGGATTTTGCTTGATCCTGTGGCTTTCTGAAATCGTTCCGCCGTATGTTCCAACCTTTGTTTTGTGGGCTTTCACCGTACTTCTGATAAGTCCTCTATCCAAAGACTTTGCTTTAACGGAGGTTTTGAAATGGTCGGCTAATCCTGTTTTGCTGCTTTTTTTTGGAGGTTTTACGTTTGGAGTTGCTGCCAGCAGATATGGTTTGGATAGTGTGATGGCAAAGTATGCCGTTAAGTTTTCACGTGGAAATCGTATTTTATTGCTTGCGTTAATTGTTGCGGCTACTGCATTTATGTCGATGTGGATGTCGAATATTGCTGCGGCTGCAATGATGATCGCCGCACTTCATCCGCTTACAAATAAACTTTCCCAGAAAGATAATTTTCGCAAAGCACTGCTTTTGGCAATTACGATCGGAGCAAATTTTGGGGGTATCGCGACTCCGATTGGCACTGGTCCGAATGCGATTGCGATTTCGGCGTTAGCAAAAGTTCATCAAATTACGTTTGTAGAATGGATGAGTTTCGCACTTCCGATAACGCTTGGTTTGCTAATAGTTGGAACGCTCCAACTCCTTCTTCTATATCGGGTTAAAGGACAATTTGAAGTCCAGACGAGCGAAATTCCAAAGCTCTCAGATAAAGGAAAGCTCGTTGTCGTAATTTTTGCTCTAACGATTTTTGCGTGGCTTACTGAGCCAATTCACGGAGTTTCCTCTGCCATAGTCGCACTTTTATCGGCGGCAATTTTATTTGGCTCGGGGTTGCTCACACGTGAAGATTTGAATGCGATTGATTGGGCAACAATTGCCTTGATTGCGGGTGGAATCAGTTTGGGTAATTTATTGGAGCAAGCAGATTTGATCGATTTTTGGGCAAATAAAATTTCGTGGGCGGGAATGCCATTGGCGATTCAAATCTTTATCGTTTGTTTTGCAAGTGCGTTTCTTTCGGCTGTGATGAGCAATACGGCTACGGCAACTATGCTCGTGCCATTTGCTCTGACTTTTATTCCAAACCCTTCGATTGCGGTCTTGGTTGCGGTTTCAGCATCTCTGGGAATTCCTTTTGTTATCAGCACGCCGATTAATGCGATGGTTCACAGCGAAGGCGGGTTAACGGCAAGAGATTTCTTTATTGTTGGTTTTCCTTTGATGATCTTAGGCTGCCTATTTCTGGCATTAACCGGATTTTATACTTTGTCGTTTTGGTTCAAACAATAAGACGTCTGAAAAGTCCTTAAATTCGCTGAAAGCGATGAAGAAAATAGGCTGGGGTAAAGCAAAGCGACACCCCAGATTGCTTTGAAATTACAATCCGACTCTGAATGAGTCGAACACAAATTATTGGTTGTTCGACTCCTTACAGAGCCGGAATTTCATTTTTGACGACCTAGGGTGTCGCTCATTCTCATTCGCTTTACCCTAGGCTATTATCTTTGTCCCCGTTGAGGACTTTGAGGAAATTACTTTTCAGATATCCCCTCTCATGTAATTTAGATTTTCTCTCTATTTGGCAGTATTTGCAGGTGTTTCAGCAGGTGCATCGGTGCTGCCTGTGACAGTAAACTTGATGTCCTCTTTCAAGGTTGAAAGTTTAATGTCATTAGCATTAAATGCGTCAAGTTTTAAGCTGTATTCGCCATTTGGCAAAGGTTTTTCAGGTTTGAAACTTGCTCCTTCCACTTTTTCATTGATGTATGGTGAAACAACCTTTGGATTTTTGGCAAAAAAGCTGAGTTTGTAATAGGTCGCATCCGGATAAGCATCCCATTTAACCTCTAAAGCACTTAATTCGACTTTTGCCGTAGCTTTCGGACTTTGTACTTTCAGAATCTGATTTGAAAAGATTTGTGACGGGTGCGAAAAACGTTTTGTCTGCCTCAATTTTGTATTTGGCAGATGCTATACCAAAACTTCTCGATGCGAATATATAACTCGGAGTATTGAAAACTCTGACGGTTAAAGCACTATATTCTTTCGGCTCAACATTCTTAATCAAATATTCGCCATTTTCGTCGGTCTTGGTCGTAAATTGTTTTCCGCCGCAACCTGAAAATGAGTTAAACGTTTCGCAAAGTTTTACTTCTACATTTGCCGCTGGTTTTTCATTATACAGAGCTTTTCCTGCTACATTTGCCTTGCCGGATTCGGGTTTTTCTTTTTCAGTTCCTTCTTCGGAAGTTACAAAACCGTCCTCGGATAATTTTGTTTCAGGCTTTTTATCCTCTGCTTTATTGGTTTTTGACGTTGTAGAATTGTCCGGTTTTCCCGCTTCTTGCTTACACGCAATTGCAAACGAGGTGATTATTACTAATAAAACTAAAAGGGGTTTTTTCATTGATGAATTCGAGCTCCTTAACTGTTTGTTGTTGATTTTTATAAACAATATCGGCGAATTCAATATTTTTTCCACCGATATTTCTATTGAATGATTTTTCTAGACTTTCTTGCACTGTTTGAAAATTTTTATCGATTTTTCAAAACTCTTAAAACTTCCGCGACACTCCAAGCCTGTGCAAAGCATCCGCGTGGCAAATGTGGAGCATCGGCATCAAAAATTTCGGAGATTTGCCCGAGTCCTGCTTCTTTTAGATGAGCTTCAAAACCTGATAAAAAGTTGGCTATTTGCGATTCCGTTTTTTTAGTTTTGGGATTAACCCGCCGATAAGCATCGATGAATCCGCCAATCAGCCAGCCCCAAACGGTTCCCTGATGGTAGCTGCCGTCTCGCTGCAAAGGTGAACCGATGTAAATTGGCACATAATCCTTATCCCGCGGCGAAAGCGAACGCAATCCGACGGGTGTAAGTAATTCATTTTCAACCTTTTGCACAATTTTTTTAGCTTGCCCAACGTTCACCATCGTATGCCGTCAGGCTTACGGCAAAAATCTGATTTGGACGAATTGAAGCGTCTTTTCCATGATCCGTAATTACATCAAACAAACATTCGTCTGCCTCGTTCCAAAATTTTTCCGCGAAGCTTTTTTTGGTTATTTTCGCCATTGCTTCATATTGTTCTTTATCGGCAGAATCGCCAAATTGTTTCGCAAATTTCGCCATCGTGCAAAGTGCGTTGTACCAAAGTGCCTGAATTTCTACCGGCTTTCCGATTCGCGGCGTGACCACCCAATTTCCGATTTTGGCGTCCATCCAAGTTAGCTGAACGCCCTTTTCACCTGCGTGAAGTAAGCCGTCTTCGTCAACGTAAATCTTGTAGCGAGTGCCTTTAACGTGCCAGGCGATGACATCAGCCAATTTATCGTATAAAAATTCACGGACGAAATCGTAATCTTTGGTTTTTTCAACGTATGCTCTCACCGCCTCAAAATACCAAAGTGTTGCGTCAACCGTATTATATTCAGGAATTTCGCCCGCGTCAGGAAAACGATTTGGCAGCATTCCTTCCGAAATATGTTTGGAAAATTCGAGTAAAATAGATTTTGCGATTTCCTCGCGGTTGGTCGCCAATGTCAACCCGTTTAAGGCAATCATTGTATCGCGTCCCCAATCGGAAAACCACGGATATCCCGCAATTACCGTCTGCCCATCGCCCCGCTGAACAATAAATTGATCCGCCGCCAAAACGAGTTGTTTCGTAAATTCATCCTTTGCATTAGCTTGCATAACTAAGGCTTCACGGCGAGCAATTTCTGTCATTTGAAAACTCAAAGCATCGGAAAGTTTTTGCGGTTCTATCGAAGCAATTAAAACTGCGTCTTCGGCTAAATCATATTTAAACGAAAGCGGCTGGAACAAATCTTCTCTGTAATCAAAACCGCGTTCCTTCTCAATCGCATACTCAAAATTCCGATACCAAAAACCGGTTTTTTCAATCGTTTGAGCATTGTGTGTGAAATACATTTCGGGGATTTCGGCATAGGGTTTGAGATAGACTAAATGGTCAAAAACTTCGTAATTTGGATTGAAATCGGAGGTTTCGTGCTGCAACGCGTGATAATCGCTAAAGGAAAGGAGCGGCTTTAATTCTAGTTCAACTTTCACTTTTGAAGCTTTTATCTTGAACTGAACAACGGTTGAATTCGAGCCATGAACCATGAACAGGCTTTTCTCGATTTCAATTCCTTCTACTTCGTAGATCCAGGTTGGAAATGGCGATAAAGCAAATGATTTCAGATACTTATAGCCTTCCGGATCAACGGAATTCGGATACTGATTAGACGAAAGCTGGTAGGTATTCCCATCAATTATCAGAGTCTCTTCAAACTTTGAAACCATCGTTATCCGACCAAGCGGCGGATTCGTAGCAGGCGTCAAAATCCCATGATAACGCCGCGTATTTGCACCCGAAATAGTCCCGCAGGCAAAACCGCCTATCCCATTCGTTTCCAGCCACTCCCGCGAAGTCGCTTCGGTAAAATTTTGGCAAATTTCTCTACTAAATTTAATCATCGTCTATTAATTCCTGTTGCAGTTTAAGTTATTCCAAAACGAAAAAAGTAGCAAGAAAAAAGACCTGCAAATTAACGCAAGTCTTTCAAGGAATGATAATTAAGATGAATTTCAAGTTAACGAATTGTAACAAATTACAGCTCCAAGACAGGCGATTATAAAAGCACTTGCAACCGGCAGAGTTTTGAAGATGCGGCTTTCAGCAAGTTTTGTGCCGCCGATCAATTTTCCACCATAAAGAAAAATCAGACCAACCGCTGTTAAAGTTGCCGCCAGCCCAAAACTAAATGCAGTCGTTAAAATTAATCCATAACCGATTCGACCTAAATTTATTGCCGAAAGCATTAAAACCAGAGCCGACGGACATGGCAAAAGTCCACCCGAAATACCCAATGCCAGCAAATTTTTCCACGAAAGTTCCTCCGGCGGCAGATGCGAATGGGTGTGCCCGTCGTGGGTGTGCGTGTGCTCGCCGTGCGTATGATGTTCGTTTGAATGCTCACCGTGATGATGTTCGTGATGGTGATGATGTTCGGTTTTCCCCCAACCTAAAACATTGAAAAGACGTGATTTAAAAATCGTCAGACCAATATACAAAACCATCAAACCTGAAACGAAACCCAAAAACGGCATCAATTTTTCCGGCAAAATGTAATTAGAAGCAAAAAGCGTAATCAAGCCAAGTGCAAAAACTCCGAGCGTATGCGTAATCGTGACCGTTGCACCTAGAAAAATCGCGTGTTTTATCGTTCCGCGTGAGCCGACCAGATAGGCACCAACCACAGTTTTACCGTGTCCGGGCGACATTGCGTGCATTGCACCCAACCCAATCGCCAGCAAAAGCCCAAAAAATGCAATCGTTGGAGTAATTTCGGGAACTGCAATCAATTGGGCAAGTCTATCCTTTTCTATTGCAACAGTTGCGTGTCCGTCACGGTTTTGCAGAATCATTGAGTTTTCGGGAATTGAAACCCTTGAAAACGAAAAATCCGCAGTTCGTTCATTTAATGGAGCCGTCAAATTTTCCTGCGGATACGCCTTTAATTCGTCGGTAATCGAACTGCCAAATGAGTTTGAGTCAAAAATATTGACGCCGCCAATTCGTGTCAAAACGATTTCATTCCAGCCGATTCGTTCAGCATAATTTTTGTTTTCAAACTGAACCTTATTCGTATTTTGCAGATTGGCTAAACTACTGATTAGATTGAGTTCTAAACGCAATGTCGGCAAATTTCCTGCACCGGTTTGGAACGAAATATTTTTTGACACGCATTGATTTCCAGCGGTTGATTATTCACATTCAAAGATAATTTTGCTAAATATTCGGGAGTAATTTTTTCTGCGTAGGCATTTAATTCGGCTTCGGAAAGTATTTCATTTTTGTCCGTATCAATTTCGTTTTGCAGTTGAAAAGTCGGAATCTCGGCTAAATCGAGAATTTGGCGAATCTTAATTTGAGATTTTTCAACCTCAAGCCTTGAATATTGATTGACGCTGAAATTTCCAAGCGGATGTGCTGATGCGGAAATTGCTAAAAATAAAGTTGCGATTAAGATGTATAATTTCGATTTCATATTATTTCACTTCCAATAAAGCCTTTCTAGCCTTCTCCGATTGAATCAAATCAAACGCGGGATTGATCTTTAATGCGGATGCGAGCAGTTTTTGTGCCTTTGAATTATTGCCCAAATCCTTCTCAATCAACCCTGCGTGATAGAGAATTCGAGCATCATTTGATTTCGGATTCAACGCCGCCGTAATTGCAATTTTTGCTTCTTTTAACTCGCCTTTTTTATAGAGAGTCCACGCCAATGCGTCTGCCGTGTAAATATCTTTTCGCAATTCATATTCACGTTTTGTGATTGCAAGTGCTTCATCGAGTTTAATATTTTGGTCTGCCCACATCACCGCAAGACGTTTTTGGTCATTATTTACGCCGGTTTTTTGTTCGATTATTTCGACTAAATCATATTGTTGTTTGGCTTTTTCGCTATTTCCCTGTTTGGTGTAAATGTCGCCAAGCAAGATTGCGGTTTCGACATTTGGAACTCGATTATTAGCCTCAGTCAAAAATTTGATTGCCGTTTCAAAATCATTATTCGCAGCTCGAATTCGACCTTTTCCGGCTAAAGCTAAGTAATAACTGGGAAAATTCTGCAAGGCTTCGTCATAGACGTTTTCGGCTTCGGCGTATTTGCCGTTTTTCCAAAGTTCATCTACCCAGTTGGACTAAACACCAACTTTGCGTCTCTTTTTCAGTTGGATCGGCGGTGCGGGCGGCAGTTTTATACATTTCAACTGCTCCCAAATGATCGCCGTAAAGCGAGCGAAGATGGGCAACTCTCGCGTATGAAGCGGTATTTGGTTTCAAATCAACCATTTTTTGTGCGTTTTCGACAGCGGTTTTGTAATTACCGAGTTCAATATTCGCGTCGGTCAAAATCCCGTAAATAAATGCATCGTTTGGAAATTCAATTTGTAATTTTTGACCGAGTTCGAGTGCTTCGGTAAAACGGTGTAACGTTAAATGCAGAGAAGCTTTAAGCTTGCGGGCGGATTGATCGTTTGGTGCAATTTCCAGAGCCTTTCCAACCGCTGTTTCGGCTTGCGAATTCAGACTAAAATCGCCTGTTTCTCTCGCCAAACGAATAAATGCAATAGATAATTGAACGTAGCCTTTCGGGTCATCCGGCTGCTTTTCAATCAGCTTCTGAGCCGCTAAAATCTGCGGATTGGTTGAATTACTTTTTTCGAGACTTTCAGCTTTAACTATTGGCTGATTGATAATTGAATCAGAATTTGTACAGCCAGCCGTGATTAAAATTGCCGCAAATAAAATTATGCTTAGATAGAATTTCATATAAATCAAAGTCAGAATCGAGTGCAGAAACACGCACGCAGTAAGTGTGCAAAGTCGCCCTTACTGCGTGCAGGCTTCTGCATAATTGTGCCTAATTATTGAGCAGGAAAATTGGCTTTACGCGGTGTATTGCCTGCTTGTGGTGTTCCTAAATAAGGGAATCTTTGAAGGTATGGCACGTCATTTTGACTAACGCCATCGCCCAAAGCATTATTTGGAGCAACGTTTGTTTCAGGTGTAAAAGGTGTTCCTCCGGCAACTGCACGAAGAGCAATGTCTGTTACGTCATCGCCAACCCGTCTGCCATTCGGAAAGCCTGCAACGTCGCCGCCAAGTAATCCCAAACGATTGAAACTCGCAAAAGGAGTAGCCGGAATTGCCACGTTCAGACGTAAATATTCGTGTGGTTTTCCATCTGATAAAAACGTTGTGTAATTTGGTCCGGTAACGGCATTTACAGGAATTCCAGTCGCAAAAATTGAGACCAAATCGTTACGCGGAGCCGCCGGAATATTGATTCCATAAACCGCTTTAAGAAGTTTTGGAAGCTCCGGATCAAGCACTGCAGGAGCAGCTACCGCATCATCAACAGGTGACAATGAATTGAAAGCATCTTTTAAGCCAAGCGGAATCACAACTTCATTAACCAAAGGATTACCAAGTCGTGAAATTTGTCTCCAAGGACCTTCATTGGTTATTCTGTCGCCAATTACTCGAGTTGAGCGACGGCTCGCAGTTGCCCAAACGCCGATTACAGAACCTTCTGTAGTTGGTGTTGCCGGAACTTTGCCCGTGCGGGTTAATTCCTGAATTGGAATTTCAATCGCAATCGAATTGACGTTAAATCCATCGGTGCTGCTAATTCCGCCGCTTTGTCCGATTGATTTTAAGTTCAAAAGGTCAAAAACTCCGCCAACGTCAACTAAAAAGCCTTCGTCACGAGTTCCCGCAAAAACGCGTCCGCCATTTGGCAGAGAATGAACTGCTGGCTGACCCAAAGCGGCTTCGTAATTTGGCGTTGATCTTGGTCCAATATTGGCTGGCGGTGTAATTAATTCGCTGGCGACTATCGTTGAGCGGCTGCCGCCTATTCTCGGAAGTCTTCCCTTGTTTGACTTGTTTTCGCGAATGCCTTCCGAATCGTCTTCGCGTTGTGCGTTATTGCCTCGGTTATTGCTATCTACGCGAGTTACCGTGTAAAACTGCGGCATATTGTAGTCAAGATCAGTTAATGAACTAATAACTCCGTTACTGTTTGAATTGCCAAGAGTAATCGCACTATGTCCTAAAATCGTATTGGAGTTTTTAGTAACGGTTTTGAATTGAAATTGATAAGAAATATCTTCCAATCCATCGCCCGTGTTATCAACCTTGATTTCATACAAAACCGTATCGTCAAAACGTCCAAATTGTGGTCCGCCTGATGGGTCTTGGAAGGGAATATAGTTGGCGATGAGCGTAACAAATCCTTCGCGTCCCGGTTCGATACTGCGAAAAGCGTAGGTATCAGTATTGTCTGCATATCTGTCCATACTGATTAAAGGGGCTTCGGAATGGCTAGCCGCAAAAATTGGCAGAGCCGACAAACAAAAGACTAGCATAAAAGCTGTAAAGCCTTTGATTGTATAGTTTAGATTTTCTCTAAATGGTAAATTCATCATTTTTCTCCTATAGGAATAAGTAAGTAATTAGTGATTTTTGGACAAAAATGTCCTCAACCACTGCTTGTGGTTTATTGACACAAGAACTTTTTAGCCGACGTTAAAAACCTAAATTCTTAAACGTCAAACCTTGAGTTTTTGGTAAATCTCTCAATTTGAATCTGATTAGATTTGGATTGGGAACTTTTGGCACCATTGCTTCCTGGAATCCGTCCGCTGTCGGCATCACGCTCCAAGTATTTGGCGATTGCGGATACCAGACCTTGCCGCCATCAACCGAAATTTCGCTGATGTATTCAATGCCGATACCTTTTAGTTGGCAAAATCCTTTTTTCGCAACCACACAGTTAAAGGATTTGATAGTTGGGGTTCGGACAAAGGTTTTGTTCACGGTAATCCAATCTGAATCGCCGCGTTCTTTGTCTCGAATTCTAAATTGCAATCTTTTTCCGCCTAAATATTGTTGCAATTCGGAACTTATTGGAAAAGAAATTTTAAGATTTTTCCAGTCTAAAACTTCAAATTTCGGTTTCGGTAATTCATTTGAATTTAGTTCGGTATTTTCGATTCTGGTTTCAATTGAAATATTGCCCGTCTTAAAATCATAATCGGTTAAAGCATTCTCCAGATTGACGATAACGCCCGTTGTATCTATCGGGAAAATCTGTAAAAGATTGAAAATTGGCGGCTTTTTTGTCAAAACTTTCGGATCAAAAATTAATCCGCTAACTTCTTTTGCCGGATTTGCCGCAATGGATGGACGTGCCGAAGTAAATGTAAATTTCTCTCTGACCGGGATTATTCGATTTTCATCAAGCCCGATTTCTAGGGTGATGTTATTCGAATCTTGCCGTGCATTTGGGTCTTCAAAAACAACGGTTCGTTCGCTAATCGTTTTCAAATTGGTCGGCAAATTATTGGTATTTTGAAAAATGTTGTTGCCTTCGACGATAGCTTTTTTACCATTAATCATCACAAATTTAACTTGTTCGAGCCTTTCGCCGACGATGACGGCTTGCTTATCGCCTTTCGAAATTTTTAGATTCGTAATCGTTGGCGGCAATGGATGCAAATTAACATTCAAATTCATTACTTCATTGCCCGATTGTCTGAGTTCAAAAACACCTGTTCCGGCTTGAAAATAAGTTGCGTCAACTTCAAACGAAACTTCTTTTCCGTCTTCCGAATATTCCAAGGCATTGTCTTTTCCGTTGGCATCAAAAACGAATTCTCCGCCGAAAGATGGTTTATACACCACGGTTTGCAGGCATTTGCAATTGCCTAGATCATTTCGCAACGTGACGATTCTTCTGCCGCCAACCGCAAAATTATTTCGTGATTCCTTTGTTACTTCCCAACTTCCGCCAATCGGAATCGGGACACTAAATTTTGGACTACGGATTTCGTTAAAGCCACGTTTTCCAATAACTTCCGACTCCAACGCTAGTTGGATTTTCGGAAAAGAATTTATATCTTCTTTGGTTAAATTCAGTTCCCAACCGTTCATTCCCATGTTTTTTTTCAAAGGAAATTCTTTGCGAAACCCATTTGGCGAGCTGATCAAAAGTTTGAATTCTTTCGCATAAGAATCGCTCATCCAATCGCCCAATAAATCGGTATTTCGCAAAATATTTTGCCCGGGATGCAAGCAAGATTCCATCAAAGCCGGAGCTGGCAAAGTGATAATTTCCGGGTCGGGTTCGGCTTGCCATTTGTGTAAAACGATCGGATAAGCCGTCACGAAATCATTGCTATTCGGCTGGTTTTCGGCATAAAGCGAAATTTTTACAGAATCAGGCTGATTCGAATTTGCAGAAGTATTTGGAGCAAAACTATTGCCGTAATAACTGCTTTGATAGTCGTAACCGGAATTCTGATTTCCGCTTGTTGCAATCACCGTTGGAACAATTTTGAGTGGAGTTTTTTTCGCAATTTTAACGATAAAATCTAATGCGACCGCCGCAACGGCGATCCATTGAGCGATTTGTGGGAATCTTTGCTGAAGCTGCTGGACAGCTAAAATTCCTCCTTGTTGGAGTAGTTTATTAACGCTGAAATCAAAATCTTCGAGACGTACATTTTTTGCAACGCATTGAATTCTTCCAACAAAATCCTGACCAATACCACTCGAATATCCAACGCCGTAACCTCCGCTATTGCCGTAATTACCATAGCTATTTCCTTGCCAGCAGCCAGGCAATTGGATATTAAAGCTTCGTGCTAAACGCTCAACTGATTGTTCGGCAAATTGTTTGTAGTTATAACCTTGCTCAACTCCGAGACTTCCGTAATTACCATAAATACTATTTTGATAACCGCCGTAACTACCGTAATTTGCTTGATTTAGAACGCCTTGAAGCTCATTCAAAAATCCGCCAATTTGGGCGTACGCACCGGCAAGTTCTATCGTTCTATCGCCGATTTTTCTTACTTCGTCATACTTTTTGCTGACGAGTTTCATTATCTTGTCGCGATATTTTGGCTTTGGATATAAAAAGAAGATTGGTTGTGAATCATAAGGCGTTTCAAAAGAATATTCCTTGTACCAGCCGGTTCTGCGGAATTGAATTTCTTCGGAAACGGCTTCCTTTTTATCGTTATTTCTGCCCGGATTGATGAATGCGACTAAAAATGTCCAATCCCAATTTGATTGATCGGGTTTTGCTCCATTCACCGTTTCATCGAGCATTTTAACCTTCAAAACGTCGCCCTTTTGTAAACGCGGTACCTGAGAAATCGGAATCGGCAATTTTCCTTCCCGCACAACATTTATCTCCATTTTCGCAATTTCTTGGCGAAATGCCGTGGAATTTGCCATGTAGTTTTGGCTCTGCTGATTTTGTGTAAAATATGTTGCGGGATTTATTGTCTGTGCGAAAAGATGTGAATTTCCGCCAATTAGCATTAAGCAAAAAATAAAAATCGTGCCTAAGAATTGTTTATTTTCCAAAAAAACTAAATGCGTATTATTCTCAATTTTATTAAACATTTTGTGCCTCTCGATTCCTTTACATTTCGAATTTCCGTTAAACTTTTGGCAATCTCCCAAACTTCAAATTCATCCCTCCCGCACGTAAAGAGATTGATTCTGATTTAAGCCAAACTGACTAACTGTTTATAGCTTTCGTTGACTTAACTAATTCGGTTGCAAAAAAATAATTTATTTTTTGAAACGCAAAATCGTTCGCTCTGCGATTCGCGTTTGAAAATAGAAGTCTATTGTCGTGAAGGTGCTATTTACGGCTGATTTTGGTATCTTATAGGTTTGAGTATTACAACATTATGAAAGCAGAACGCATTAGAAATTTTTCGATTATCGCCCATATTGATCACGGTAAATCCACACTTGCCGACAGATTACTGCAAAGCACGGGTGCCGTTGCCGAACGCGACATGGAAGCACAATTGCTCGACAACATGGATTTGGAACGCGAACGGGGCATCACGATTAAATCCCACGCAGTCCGCTTGGATTACAAGGCAAAAGACGGAAAAGACTACATTTTGAATTTGATCGATACGCCCGGACACGTCGATTTTTCGTATGAAGTTTCGCGAAGTTTGTCCGCGTGTGAAGGTGCGTTGCTGGTAGTAGATGCTTCGCAAGGCGTTGAGGCACAAACACTTGCGAATACGTATCTGGCACTCGATAATGATTTGGAATTGATTCCCGTGCTCAATAAAATTGATCTGCCATCCGCCGAACCTGATCGAATTAAAGAGCAAATCGAAAATATTATCGGCTTGGATGCAAGCGATGCGGTACTCGCATCAGCGAAAGCGGGAATTGGAATTGAGGAGATTTTAGAGCAAATTGTTGCCAAAGTTCCGCCGCCGAAGGGTGATCCGAATGCTCCGCTCAAAGCGTTGATTTTCGACAGTTGGTACGATAGTTATCGCGGCGTGATCGTGCTTTTCCGTGTGATCGAAGGAACGGTCAAAAAAGGCATAAAGATTCGATTTTTTCAATACAGGACGCGATTATCTTGTTGAAACGCTCGGCGTAAATCGTCCGCGACCGACTCCGATTGATGAACTGAGCGTCGGCGAAGTAGGTTTCTTAACAGCCTCGATTAAAACCGTCGCAGACGTGCAAATCGGCGATACGATCACCGAAGCCGCACGCCCGACAACCGAACCTTTTCCGGGTTTCCAAGAAGTAAAACCCATGGTTTTCGCAGGACTTTATCCGACCGACAACGCTCAATACGAAGAACTCCGGGATGCGATGGACAAACTCCGTTTGAATGATGCGTCATTCTTTTACGAGCCTGAAAGTTCGACCGCGTTAGGCTTCGGTTTCCGCTGCGGCTTCCTCGGATTGCTCCATATGGAAATCGTCCAAGAACGTCTCGAACGTGAATTTGATCTCGATTTGATCACTACGGCACCGGGCGTTCGCTATCGCGTAACCACAACGGATGGAGAAGTTGCGGAAATCGATTCACCGACCAAGATGCCTGATTACGGCAGAATCGTAAAAATTGAAGAGCCGTATATTTTAGCGACTATCTTAACAAATGACACTTTTCTCGGCGGAATTCTCGCCCTCTTAGACGAAAAACGCGGCGTTCAGAAAAAGTTTGAATACATTACCGATTCGCGTGTGATGTTGGTTTACGAACTGCCTTTGAATGAAATTGTCCTGGATTTTTACGACAGGCTAAAGTCCGTTTCTAAAGGCTACGCTTCGCTCGATTATCATTTTTTAGCCTATCAGGAAGGCGATTTGGTCAAGCTTGACGTACTCGTTTCGGGCGAACCTGTCGATGCACTTTCGCTCATTTTGCACCGGGCAACAGCCGACAAAAAAGGCAGAGCCGTAACCGCTAAAATGAAAGAACTCATCCCGCGGCAAATGTTTGAAGTCGCCATCCAAGCCGCCATCGGCAACAAAGTTATCGCCCGCGAAACCGTAAAAGCCATGGGCAAAAACGTTATCGCCAAATGCTACGGCGGCGATATTTCTAGAAAAAGGAAGCTTTTAGAGAAACAAAAAGAAGGCAAAAAGCGGATGAAAAAAGTTGGAAGAGTAGAGATTCCGCAGGATGCTTTTTTGGCTGTGTTGAAGGTTAGCGAGGGTTAGAAAAAACGTTATTTTTTCGATAACAGGCAAAAACATTGATTTATTTCGTCTACTTTTTGTGTGTAAACTTGAACATAGTAAATTAATGAAACAATATGAATAAAAATACATTAGAAGATGGGCAAATCAAACGTTAAATTAGTTTTGGTTTTTACTAATATTGTAGTTCACTGATATAGGTCTAAAATTAGGGACAGTTTGGTGAGAATCTTGCTGAACACTTCAACGTGTCGAGATTAGCATAACTATGATTGTTATGTAGTTAAAGTTATTGGGATGCTTTCTTTATGCGTTTCGTAATTATTGATGCTTTGATTTTGATTAAATTTCAATACGGGTTGATTTTATAGGTAAGATTGGTATATTCAGGTCAAGTTCATTGATGATAAGATATTTAGGTCTTGCTGTAACAAAACGCAGAATTCAATGTATTGAGAGAAGGATTGTGTAGTTTTTATTTTTTTATTTTTATTTTTATTTTTTTTTAATTAAAGATTTATTTTTATTTAAGAATTATTTTATTTTATTATATTTTTTTCGCGTTTATTGATTTTGTAAGATTGGAATGTTGATATCAGACGACAAAAGCGGGGAATGGATTATTCCGTGGAACCCTGAACATAAAGACGTCATAATCGCAAAAACCACCGAGTAATTTTGACTGTCCCGATGGTATTTTTCATCATCAAAAAGCTCAAACTTATACAAAAACTTCTCTTCAGTCCTAAAAATGTTCGGTTTAGAGATGCGGTTGTTTGTGCCAAATGTTTTGGTTTTGAGATTGAAAGGATAAATAGAAGTCATCGTATTTTAATTCATCCGGATATTCCCGAACTCGTAAATCTTCAGAATGTTAAAGGAAAAGCGAAAAGTTATCAGATAAAACAGTTGCTTCAATTGGTTGAAAAGTATAATCTGCAAATGGAAGGTGAAGAATGAAAGATTACCATATTAACGTTTTTTATAGTGAAGATGATGAAGGCTACATCGCGATATTCCCGATTTGAAGCATTGTTCCGCTTTTGGCGAAACTCCAGAAGAAGCATTGCACGAAGTATTAAGAGCGAAGGAAGCCTGGATTGCTTCGGCAATTGCGAACAATAAACCATTGCCAAATGCGTCTTTCCGCCCGCTAATTTTTAATTCTTATGTGCCGAAATATCAAACAATTACACAATTTCGATCCGCCTGCTAATGATGACGAAATCCAGGCGGCGGCGATTCAATTTGTCAGAAAAATCAGTGGATTTACGAAGCCTTCGGAAGTTAATAAGACGGCGTTTGAAATCGCGGTAGATGAAATTTCAAAGGCTTCAAAACAACTGCTTGATTCATTGGTAACCAATGCACCGCCTAAAAATCGTGAGGTCGAGGCTGAAAAGGCTAAGGCCAAAAATCGTCTTAGATTTGGCACGAAAGGTCGATTTTAGCCAAGTTTCAGGGAAGAATTATTGCCCGCGGAATGACGCAGAAGAACGCGGAAATCTAAAGGTAGATAAGAAACAAACCCAAATTAGTAGTCTCTCAAGAAGTTTTCTTCTTTTCCGCGTCATTCCGCGAGTTCCGCGGGCATATCTTAAAAATTGATCTATTGAGCAAAAGCCATCGGGTTAATTTCTTTTTGGCGTAAATATTCTTCGTAGATAGCTTTAGCAGGCGGAGCCGCATTAGAGGACCAAACCGGAATTTTCAATCAAAACTAATACTGCAATTTCAGGTTTGGAAGCAGGTGCAAAGCTATCAAACCACGCGTGATCTTTCGCTCCTCCCGAACCAATTTCAGAAACTTGGGCAGTTCCTGTTTTTCCGGCAATTTCCAGATTCGGCATTTTTATTCTGCCCGCCGTTCCGCCCGCATTTACTACTCCCCACATTCCTTTTAAAACATAATCGTATTGTTCATCGGTCATCGGAATCTATTTTGGGTTCGGTCTGATTGATAATAAAAACCCTCTCCGGCTCGTCACAAAATCCTTGTCGCCTTCTTCGCCGAGTGCCGAAACGGATTTGAATTCTTTCAGAAAATGAGGAACATACATCTTTCCTCTCACTCCCATAGCGGCGATTACCCGAAGCATCGAAATCGGTGTAACTTGCACCGTATCTTGCCCGATAGAAGCAAAAACCGTCCGAATATCACTCCATTTTCCTTCTCTGTTTGATAACACTCGGTGCCCAGAATTTAGGCGTGTGGCTGATCTTTTCATTTGGCAGATCAATTCCCGTGAGTTTGTCGAATTCAAAGTTGTTCGATCATTTTATTGATCCCTGAAAGCTCCAACTTTCAAGCCCAAACGATAATAATATCCATCACAAGAATGCGTGATCGCCGATGGCAGATCGGGCGATCCGTGATTTCCGCTGGTGTCTCTGGTAAAGCGATTGCCAACTTGAAGTCCCGCCACCGCAGACTATCCTTGAATTATTACGTCGTAATAAAACCCTGTTGGAGTCCTGCGACGGATTCGGGAATTTTCCAGGTCGAACCCGGAGGATAACGCCCTTGAATCGCCCGATTAATCAAAGGAGTTTCTTTATTTGTGTTGTACGAAGTGATCTCTTTTTTTCCTTCTGGAGTTTTGCTTTTGCTCGAAAAAATATTGGGATCGAAAGAGGGAGCGGATGCCATCGCCAAAATCCCGCCGTCATTGGGATTCATAACAATAATCGTGCCGCGTTTCGTCGTTGAATTAGCGAGTTGGAATTCCGCAGTATTTTGTAAATCTAAGTCAATGTTAGTCAGCAAATCTTGTCCAGCTTGTGGCGGAATCAGATCTGAGTTCATTTTGAATCCGTCCGCGACTATCAACGATTACTTCACGATAGCCATCATTTCCTCGCAAATATTTGTCGTAATATTGCTCTAAACCGCCTTTGCCGATGATTGCTCCCGGATTAAGAGCTTTATATTCTTCTTTTTTTAATTGTTCTGAACTGACTTCGCCAACGTAGCCAAGAACATGGGCTAAAGTAGTATTGAGTGGATAGTTTCTTTGCGAACGAAGCTCAACTCGTAATTCGGGAAATTCCAATTCGTGGGCGGCAATCCAGGAAAGATCTTTGATTGAAACACTTATTTTCAAGACCAAAGATTCAAAAGAAGGCTGCTTTTTCAGATATGCCAGCCTTTCTGCAACATATTGTTTATTCAAGCTCAAACCTTCTGCATATTGCTCAATTCACGTGTTAGCATCAATATTTCTCAAGGCTTCATTAGAAATAACAATATTGTAAGTTGGAGCGGAAGAAGCCAATATCTTGCCCATTTCTATCGAAAATTGCTCCACGTGGAGCAGGAATTACGATTTTACGAATTTGCTGATTTCTCGCTTTTTCAACGTAATAGTCATGATTGGCGATTTGCAGATAATAAAGTCGAATCCCCAAAATGGTTAGCAAAATAATCGCCAAAATTTTAATTATCAATATCCTGATCCATAAATTTTGTCCCTGCTCTTGATAATTGCATAGAATCCTTTATTTAATGTCGCAATGCCGATAAATCTATCCCTGGCAAGCAATCATTTTAAATCGGGATGGATGTAAATGAAATTATTTTTCACCAGCGGATAATAAAATCTTCTTCCCAAAATCGAATATTCAGGATGATTTTTTACTTTAACGGTGACGATTCTTCGTTTGCCGTTGCGTTCTTGATTGCTTGGATAATAGCCGATTAAGTAGCGATTTGAGATGCCTTGCAGAATATTTTCGTAGATTTTATCGGCTTGTTCGGGAGTTTCTAGATTTTCGGAAAAGCCGCCAGTTAGTTTCGCGACAATCGTCATAGTAGTTTGTTGTCGGAAAATATAGCTTGCAAAAGCAGGGATTTCTTCAGGACGTTCTTTGATAACTTTCGGAAATCTTTTTTCCAAATAAGGCGTTATTTTCTTTATTTGCTCTTCTTGATTCAACCCCAGCAATGAGTCGCCGGAAATTACCGAATAGACCGTAACTCTTGATCTTTCAATAGTATCCAGCATTTGTTTATCCGTAAAACTCGTTGGATTCGGAATTCGCGGATCAACCGGTTCATTATCGCGGCGAATGCTCAAAAGCTGATCGCCATCTGTCTGAAAAATGATGATCGGGCGAATATCTTCTTCATCAAACATTCCCTTTATCACGGCGTACAAAGCACTAAATTGCATACTTTCGCCGACATCGCCTTTTTCAGCTTTTCTCTGTAATTTGTCTAAACTACTCTTGAGCAGAGACTTATCGCTCGTGAAATCGACCAATATCTTCACATCGTCTGTCACAACCGCCATCCTATCTTGCGGATTTAGCTTATCAACCAATACTTTTGCCGCCGAACCGCTTGTTCGAATATAAGGTTTTTGACTGCCGCTGTAATCGATAATCAAGACGATCGTTCGTGGTACATCTTCGCTGTCACCCAATGAAAACGTGCCGATTTCTTGTTCAACCTTATTTTCAGTAACGGTAAAATCTTCAGGTTTCAAACCCAAAACAGCCTTCCCCTTTGCGTCGTAAACCAATATGTCCGTGCGAACAAGTTGAGTTTCTACGCGAATCACTTCGCCATCATCAGTCTGCAACGGAGGTTTAACTTCTTTTTTATCGATTAGTTGGGCTGATTTTTCTCTCTTGGCAAGTTCTTTATTTTCTTTATCTCTCTTCTTCTGGAGACTTTTTGCAAAATCCATTCGTAGCTTTTCTTCGTCTGAAGTTTGGGGGAATACAAATGAGCCGGTGAGCAGAAGTAGAATCAAAACTAAAGGAAATTTGTGTCGCATGTTGGTCAAAATTGCAGGCAAGATGCTTGCGTTACTATTTTTCCATCCGCATTCGTTCGTTTCCGGTAACTTCAAATTTGCCTTTTCTATTGTTGCAGAAAGAAGTTACAACCTGAACAAAACCTTCGGGAAATTCCTCCTGCGGAACGTGTCCGCAGCGTTTGAAAACGACCATTCGTGAATTAAGAATCGATCGATGAAGATTTTCGCCATCTTTTACTGGGATTACGGTATCCTCTTCGCCCCAGATAATCAGCGTTTGATGATTGATCAAATGTGCGTCTTTTTCAATCCGATTCGCTGACCAATTACGCATCGTTGCCAATACAGAATTATGTCCATCAGCAGCACTAAGCGGCAGCGTTACAGCCTTAACCCGTTCATCTGTAATAAGATGATGATTGTCTTTCGCTAAAGTGTCGCTCATTCTAATTCTCGAAAAATAGTGCGAATCTGTCAGAAAAGCAGAGGCTACTTCTCCAATTCCGGGAACTCGAGCGAGCCTTAAAAGAGCCCTTTTTTTGATCTCATCATTGCTTACGGCGTCAACCAAAATTAGTTTTTCAACGAATTCCGGATAGTCCAAAGCAACCGTTGCCGCGACAGCTCCGCCATAAGAACACCCGACCAAAGTCGCACGCCCAACTCCAATCCGATTCATAAAACGTGAAATCATGCGAGCCTGCGAATTTATTGTGTAATCAAACCAATGCGGTTTGCCCGAAAAACCAAAGCCGAGCAAATCTACCGCGACAACATGAAAGCCTCTTTTCGCCAATGCGAGCGTTACTTTATGCCAAGAATACGTGGAAGCCGTGTAGCCATGGATCAAAAGCAACGTTGGATTGCCTCGATCACCAAATTCCTGAAAGTGAACCCGCGTGCCGTCAACCTCAACAAAATGCGAGTATTCTGAATGAATTACGTCTTGAAAAACGTCGTCCCAATTCACTTCTGAATCACGGCTCAGCATTTTATACGCAATGCCTGCTCCAATTGCTCCGCCAATCGCACCCGCTACCAAATATCGCTTTTTCATATTCTAACTTTTTACTAAAAACCTCTTTTTTTATCAATGTGGCGACATTATAGCAATATTTATCGAATTTGAATCAATAATTTAAATTGTTGGATTGTTTCGCATTTCTAGATTTTGCCGCCCGAAAGGTTGCAGGGAATCCGCCGTTTAGAATATCTATCTCGTAGCTCCCTTTATTCTTTCTCCAAAAATCTTCGATCGTTTCATTTGGCAAAAGTTTCGCGACAACAGGACTATTTGATTCAACAATTTCGCTGACTTTTTCACTCGAAATCTCGCAACCGCTCATTCTATCAACCAAAGTTGAATCTTTTCGATACGTTTCGACAGCATTTTTAAAAAATTCGTGATCGGTGTAATAAAGTCCGCTTAAAGCGTAGAGTTGTCCGGCAATTGTGGCTTCATTCAAAAGTGCTTTGAAGGCTTCGTCAGCTTTTTTCTCATTGAATAATTCATTCAAACTCTTAACTAATCCGGAATATGAACCAGCGTAACCAACAAACGGATCTTCAAAACGGGGAGCATTTAAGAGATCGTTATACGCGATTTGTCCTTTCGCCGAAAGTTTCTCCACTTGAAATTTCTCCACTTCTTCTATCCTTTTGGTCTCAGGTTGCGTTGCCTGAATTTGCTCGCAATACGAATTGAAAGAAGAAAAGATGAAAACTGTTAGTAATAGAATATTTGTCATAAATCCCCTAAAATCAATGATTTTGAAAGACGATGCGTGGCTTAATTAATTTCAGTTCATGGTCAAATTCGCCGATTGCCAAAAGGTTTTCCGCCGCATCGATCAATCTAATTATTTGAACGCTTTCATCCGGGAAACTTGCAGGAAGCTTTACGCCATTTTGGATTTTCTTCACTTCTTCGAGCGATAAAATATACTTCGGAAGATGTGAAATAGCCTCGTTCATAGAGATAAACTCTGCTTTTTCAATATCTTCCAACAAAATCGCTTTTTCTATCGAAAATTTCCCCGCACGAACGCGACGCAAAGCTGATAAATGGCACGGCACACCGATTTTTCGCCCAATATCTTCGGCTAAAGTACGGATATAAGTGCCAGCGGAACAAGCTGTTCGAATGCGGATTTTGGATTGCGGATTTGGGATTTCTTGTAGTAGTTCCAACTTGTAAATCGTTATCTTTACAGCCTTCCGCTCAATTTCAATGCCTTGCCTCGCTAATTCGTAAAGCTTTTTTCCATCAACTTTCTTAGCTGAATACATCGGCGGAATTTGCTCAATTTCACCACGAAAATTCGCGAAAACCTCATCCCAATAGGTTCTGCTCAAAACATCTTGAATTTCTTCATTCCGCAATCCACAATCCGCAGTCCGCAATCCAGTCAGGTCTCCCGTATCGGTTTCGAAGCCAAATTGGATCGTCGCTTCATATTCTTTTTGATCTTTATCGAGAAATTGTGCGAGCCGCGTTGCCTGCCCAACTAGCATTACCAATACGCCCGTTGCAAAAGGATCAAGCGTTCCCGTATGTCCGATTCGTTTTGTTTTCAATAGTTTACGCAATTTCCCGACGACATCGTGAGATGTCCATTCAGGTGGTTTGTCTATGATCAATATTCCGTCATTCATATTTTGGATTTTGGATTGGGGAGTGAGTATTTGCAAGCCGAAAAATCAGTATAGCGAGTGGTAGCGAGCATCTTCAGGATTATTCCGCTTGATTTCCGTCAAACGTGTTCGCTACTGCTTACTATACTGATTCGGAAATTCATTCTAAAATTCCGTATGTTCAAAAAGCGAAATTGGAACAAAAAGCCTCTAGAAGATTCCGATGAACCTCCAAAACCGGTGAGTCCGGAAAAAGCCCGAAAAAAAACTTTTGATCGTGCAGTTAATCTACTCGCCTTTAAAGCACGCTCTATCAACGAGTTACGCGAGAGACTTCTCGAAAAAGATTGGACAAATGAAACAATTGCGGACGAAGTAATTGAGAAGCTAAAATCCTATGGCTACCTTGATGATGCGACTTTTGCCAAGAATCTCGCCTCCTCAAAACTCCGACAAAAACCGATGGGCAAACGCCTTTTGCAGCAAAAGCTTTCGCTTAAAAAACTCGACAAAGAAACGGTTGAAACCGCAATGGAGCAAGCTTTTGAGGAAACTCCCGAAGAAGATTTAATCGATATCGCAATCGCTAAACGATTGCGAATAAAAGGAAAACCCGAAACACGCGAGGACGCAAAAAAGTTTTATGATTATTTGCTTCGGCAAGGATTTGGCTATGACCTAGTTGGAAACAAAATGCGAAATTTAGCCAAAATGGACAATGATAATGAATAGAATTAACTACAACAACAAACTTTTCAAATCAATTTCAAACTCCGAAACAGGCGAAGTTGGAAGCCAAACTGTCTTTTACTATTTTCACAATTTAGACGTTGTGACGGGAACTTACTCAGGCGGCAAAATCGCTTTTGGACAAATAATGGCGAAAGTCTTAGACGATGATTCGCTCGATATGCGTTATCAGCATGTGAATACCAGCGGCGAAATTATGACCGGAAAGTGTGTTTCAACTCCTGAATTATTGCCAAACGGTAAAATTCGCCTACACGAAAAATGGCAATGGACGAGTGGAGATCTTTCGAGCGGCGAATCGATAATTGAAGAAATTTGATACTGCCGTTTCAACTAGTCCTTTGAATATAAAGCATCTTTCAATTTCTGCGAAAGATCACTAATTTCCCTTTCCGAAGCTTCCCATGAATCGGCAGAAGTTTTAATATTCCGCTTTCCCTCTGAAATCTTTACGAGCTTTCCGCCTAAGAAATAGAAACGCGTTTCCTTTACTGATACGACTTTTGGAGACGGTGTCATGCCAATTTGTGTATCGTAACGATTAACTTTTTGATAAGCAAAAATCAATTCTTCGCCGGAATAATAGAGTTCGACGGACGCATTGTAAGTTTCGCCATACATTTTTGCCGAGATTTTCTTTAAGCCTTTATCCGAAAGAAAATATTTCGCCTCGGTGCCTTCAAGCGAAATTCCTTCAACCATTTTTGTCGTTTTTGAATATTTTTTGAGGTTTTTGTTGATTAAATTAACCTCATATCGAATTGAAGCGATCTGCTTAGTCGTTTGGGTAAAGCTCGTCTGCGTTGCGATAAGCATTGCAATTAGTAAAATTAATGGCTTTATTTTCATAAATTCTAGAACGTTTCCTAGCATCGGTTTTGCGTGATAAAATCATAATTTGACAGATTTGAGGTGCAAACACAATGAGTTTAAGACAAACAAAACATAACGATACGCCGAATACGGCAGAGATTGAAAAAATTATTCGCGAACAAGGAACGAAGCCATTTGACGCGAATGAAGTTTTTGAAAATGCTGACATTTCAGATAAAGAATTGGAGAAGTTCTTGGAGTGGCGAAGAGATATCCGTAAGTCTGAAAAGGAGGCTAATAAAAGTTGGCAATTTTAGTTGATACAGACGTAACCTCTTTTTTTTTCAAAAATGATACGAGGAAAGCTTTATATGAGAAGCATTTAGACGGACAGTTTTTATTTTTATCCTTTATGACACTAGCGGAATTAGAATTGTGGTCAGTTTCTGCCGATTGGGGAACTAAAAGAAAATTACTGCTTGAAAATTATCTAAAACGCTTTTCCATTGCACATTCACGGTTAGAAATCTGTGAAATTTGGTCGGAGATTATGGACGATGGAAAACGTCGCGGACGAATCATTGCCACTTCAGATGCGTGGATTGCCGCAACCGCCCTTTTCTTAAACATTCCACTTGTCACACACAATCAATCAGATTTTCAAGGCGTTAGAGGATTAACAACAATCTCAGAAAACTAACACAATTTTATTATGAACGGAAACGAAATCAGACAGGCATTTCTTAATTATTTTGAACGAAACGGACATAAAATCGTCCATTCATCGCCGCTTTTGCCAGCCAACGATCCTACTTTGCTTTTCGCAAACGCGGGAATGAATCAATTCAAAGACGTTTTTCTTGGGCTCGATCAAACGCGAATACAAGCGTGCGACAACCTCGCAAAAGTGCATACGTGCAGGCGGGAAACACAACGATTTGGATGAAGTCGGCAAAACTGCACGGCATCATACATTTTTTGAAATGCTCGGCAATTTCTCGTTCGGCGATTATTTCAAAGAAGACGCGATTCGTTTTGCGTGGGATTTTTTGGTTAATGAGCTGAAATTAGACACGAATAAGCTCTGGTTTTCGTATTTCGGCGGCGATGAAGATGTTGCGGCAGACAATGAAGCAAGAGATTTTGGATTAAAAACGGTGCGAAGCCCGAACGCGTTTTGCCGTTTGGCAGAAAGGATAATTTTTGGCAAATGGGCGACACTGGACCGTGCGGACCGTGTTCGGAAATCCATTATTTTCTGGGCGATGATGAAGCAGATAACGTCGCAAAATGGGTAAACGGCGAAGGCGATACAACGATGGAAATCTGGAATCTCGTCTTTATGCAATACAACCGGATCCAAAATGCCGACGGCACGTTTAAGTTGGAAAATTTGCCCGCTCCATCGGTTGATACAGGTGCAGGTTTGGAGCGTTTGACCGCAGTTTTAGAAGGTCATAAAACGAATTACGAGACATCGTTGCTCAAACCGATTGTTAATTTTGTGGCGGATTTGGCAATGGAAAAATAATTCGATACCCTTGTTGGCATCGGAATTCTGATTGCTATTTTGTCCAGAGGTCGAAACGACCACTGGCTATTGTAAATGTTCCCGTTGGGGAAAAAAAGCAAAATTGTTGAATGTTCCCAACGGGAGCAAATTTTATAGCCGTTGGTCGTTTCGACCTGCGGAATCGAATTAAAAAATGGCACAAACATTAGTCAAAATTTATGTTCACCTCGTTTTTTCCACTAAAGGTCGAAATGAAATGATTTTGACTGAAATCGAGAAAGAATTATTTGCCTATATCGGCGGCGTTTTACGAAAACATGAATCGCCTTTGTTAGCCGCAAATGGAACGGCAAATCATATTCATTTGTTAATTTCTTTGTCGAAAAACATAGCGTTGAGCGATTTGCTGCGTGAATTGAAAAAGGCTAGTTCGTATTGGATTAAAACGAAAGATGTGAAATTCAAAAATTTCCAATGGCAAGCAGGTTTCGGAGCATTTTCAATTGGACAGTCGCAAGTCGAAACGGTTAAAAACTACATTGCAAAACAAAAAGAACACCACCAAACCGAGCTATTTGAAGACGAATACAGGAAATTTTTGCAGAAATACGAAATTGATTTTGATGAAAATTATTTTTTAGATTGACGTTCCACAGGTCGATGACCCACGGTTGAATAAAACGATACCTACGGCATCGGCACAATTTTACGTTTGATGTTCCGCAGGTCGAAACGACCAACGGCTAGAAAAAACGTCGCTTTCAGCGACAATACACATTACAGAGATATTCGTGTGAATCGAATATATTTTGAAATATTTTATTTTTTTGGGAAATTGTTTTTCGTTCCCAACGGGAACATTTTCAATAGCCGTTGGTCGCTTCGACCTGCGGAGACGAAAAATAATATTGACGCGATGCCATAGGTATCGTATTTAATTGCAATTATTTATGGGAAATTACGAGAATTTTGATGCACAGAAACAATTCGCCTGCCGCGTAATCGCCGATCACGCACGTTCGACCGCGTTTGCGATTGCCGACGGGATTTTGCCCGGCAACGAAGGCAGAAACTATGTTTTGCGGAAAATTATGCGTCGGGCGATTTATCACGGCAGAGAACATCTCGGTTTCGACAAGTTGTTTTTTCACCAAGTCTGCGGTTTTGTCGTCGAACAAATGAAAGATGCGTATCCCGAACTCGCGGTGCAAAAAGACTTTATTGACAAAATGGTGCGGCTTGAGGAAGAACGGTTTGGGAATACTTTGACGGTTGGTTTGAAAAAATTAGATGAACTTATTGATTCTCGGGTCGGCGGTCATATGATAACCCTAAGTGAATTAGCTCCGTTGAAGGACACTTTCGGACTTCCGATAGATCTTATCTATGTTGTTCTTGAAAGTCGAAAAGCATTCGTTGAAAACTTTTATTCAACAGGAGCACTCCATAATTTAATCGGAAAACAAGAATTGTTCTTTAATGAATTGGACAAAGCAGTTCAATGGATTCAGCAAAAATCCGAAATCGGCAAAACTAAGCAAGCCGAAAAAATTAATCCGATTTACGCGGCTTTGCAACGCCGTTCCGATGTTCGCACGGAGTTTGTCGGCTATGATTCAACAAGTGTAACGGACGCGAAAGTTGTTGCGTTAGTTAAAGATAACGAGCAAGCGAATGAACTCAAATCTGGTGAAGAAGGTTTGATTATTCTCGACAAAACGCCATTTTATGCAGAAAGTGGAGGACAGGTCGGAGACGTTGGCTCCATAATCTGTATAGCGAACGGTAGTGAGCATGCTAGGCGGGGAGACCCCATCGCTACCGCTCCGGGTACTGATTCCGGAGCGGTAGTTCGTATCTTCGATACTTTCGCACCAGTTAAGGAATACGTTTTACATAAATCGAAAGTCGAAAGAGGCACAATTAAAGTTGGCGATGTTGTCTCTGCAAATGTTGATGTTGAAAAACGCGATGCGACACGCCGAAATCATACGGCGACGCATCTCGCACATTCCGCGTTGCGAGAGGTTTTAGGGACGCACGTTAAACAAGCGGGTTCCGTAGTAGCACCAACATATTTGCGATTTGATTTTACGCATTATCAACCGCTTTCTGCCGTGGAAATTAAGGAAATAGAAGACTTAGTAAATTATCAGATTTTGCAGAACAAAAAAGTCAACACCGATTTGATGACCATTGACGAGGCGATGCGGACCGGTGCGATGGCTTTGTTTGGTGAAAAATACGGCGAAAAAGTGCGAGTTTTGTCGGTTGGAAATGGTGAATTTTCTCGTGAACTTTGCGGCGGAACACACGTCAACGCAACGGGCGACATCGGAAGTTTCAAAATCACGGCTGATGAAGCAATCGCTTCGGGCGTTCGTCGGATTCGTGCGATCACAGGTTTTGATTCGTTTGAACGCTTCCGTGAGGATGAACTTCTTATCGCAAATTCGTTAAATGTTTTGAATACCCAACGCGATAATTTGCCAGCTGCGATTGCGAAATTGCAGGAAGAATTGAAGAAAACCCGCAAAGAAGTTGACGATTTGAAGATGAAGATTGCGACAGGTGCAATCGGTGGTTCATCGAGCGAAGACGAAGCGAAAGATGTTGCAGGCGTTAAGGTTATCGCAAAAATCGTCGAAGGTTTGGACAAAGGCGGAATGCGGCATTTATCTGATTCATTGATGGCGAAAATAAAATCGGGCGTGGTAATCATTGCCAAAACTGAAGACGACAAAGTTTCGTTCATCGTTCGTGTATCAGACGATTTAACGTCGAAAGTTTCAGCCGGCAAAATTGTCGGCGAAATCGCACCAATTGTCTCGGGTCGCGGAGGCGGAAAAGCCGATATGGCTGAGGGCGGCGGCACGGATGCCAGCAAGTTAAATGAAGCAATTGAAGCTAGTTACGGTGTGATTGAGAAGATGGTCGGTTAAATATTGACAGGCAAAGAAATAAAGTCGGAGTACGATTGTTTTATGAAACTCTTTCAAAATAAATTCATCCGAAGTTTACCGAAAGTGATTTTATTTCTCATTACTTTTTATAACTTTGTTTGGGCTTCTTGGCAAAATTTACAAGGTTGCAGCGGGGTTTCCTGTCCTTGGTTTCTGACTGGTGAATTTCATTATCCTCAATTTTTTCTTTTTTTAGCTTCACTTCTATTTCTTATTCAGCGTCTTTGGAGCTATCTCCTATCAATGTTAATCAGCGGATATTTCGCAATTACTTGGACTTCGATGATTGTTAAATGGTTTTGGACAACGGATTATTCGTTGGCGTATCGATGGAAAATTATCACGAGCCAATATTTTGGACATCCGTTGCAAATTTGGGAAAGCCAATGTGTTATTGCTCTGATGATTTTCAGTTTTGCAAGTTTTTACGTTATACAAGGGATTACTCACAAAAAAATTACGCCGCTTTCGTGAGGAGAATTTATGGAATCAACCCAAATCGTTTATATGTTAATCGGCAATTTGGTATCGCAACTTCCGCAGATGATTGCGATTATTGTGGGAATTATTATCGCCTTCATGAAATTGTCAAAACATCCAAAGGCAAGCAAATTTGCCTTAGCGGGGCTCGGCATTTTGTTTTTTTCAAATTTGCTAAGTCTTGGTTTTAGTGTGGTCCGAGTTCAATTGCCGAGCCTGCTGGACGGCAATTATCAATTGGCTGGCTACATTTACGCAGGAATTAATGTTTTCTTTAGTCTGGTTTGGACGCTTGCATTGGGTTTATTGATTTTCGCAATTTGGACCGGACGCGAAGAAAAATAAATCCGTAAAATTAATTGGCAACTTTAAAACGAAACGCCTCATCTTGTAATGTAACCACGTATTTTACAACCCCTTCAAAACTAAATTGGTAGAAGAAGTTTCCATGTAGTGAATGGACGGCTGAATCTATCTAAATAATCAAACGAAGCGATTAATAGCGATCACACTAATTGCACAATTGATTGCTCCATAATGACAGTAAAAAATAGTCAGGGAGGTTCGTATGACAAAGAAATATCTGTTCAATTTATTGATGGTATTAGGTTTAGTAGGTCTTACCGGAATCACGGCGGTACTCGCACAAGATTCCAATCCAATGCCGCCGGAGCAGAAAGCGGCGAGCGATTCAAGCGGCACTTATTCAAGGAAAGCCGGGAAATCTTCGGATAATTTAGAACTCGCAGCTGATAAAAAAGCTACTTGGACGGTAAAAGCTGAAGGTAAAGAGGATATCGTTTTAAGCGGAACTTGGGAAGAATCAGGTGGCAGCGTAATGGTCACGATTCCTGCTAAAGATCCGGCTGGAAAAGACGCTCAAGTTACTTTCAAAGCTTCGAAAAACCAACTCGAAGTGACCGCCGCAACTCCTGAAGGATTGCTTCCAATTGGAACGAAGTTTCAAAAGGATAAAACTTAGACCCCAGTAATAATCATAACTAAAATGCCGAAAAGGCTGCTCCAAGATTTGGACAGCCTTTTTTATGTGGAAATCCACACCCGCTTAATGTGGCGAAAACTCTATAATTTTCCATCCTTTCAATTTACGATTGCTTCGAGGTGGAAAAATTATGAAAGCGAGAGTTTATTTTTTTAGAGTGTTTATTGGTTTATCGGCATTAGTTTTAGGATTAGGCATTTACTGGATAGTTGACTATTTTCAAACTCCGGTTGAAGTTGAACCGAATTGTATTGTTCAGAGCGAGATCGCAGATGTCGCCAAGTTTTCGCCGGTAGAATTCAAACCGGAGCCTGAAGTAATTGAGGAGTCGTTGCCCGTTGAGACGGTAAACGAATTTCATCCCGACGGTGAATTTTACTCGGTGGAAGCCCTGTCAAAAGAATTCAAGGATCTTGATTATTTATCCATTTCCGCAAATGATTGGACAAATGCATCGGATAAGAACAATTGGCAGCCCACGCCAATTCTTCCAAACGGCTATGTGCAGACAAACAAAAAATATCTATTTGAAAAAATCAGCATTAACAATCGTCTAATTTATTTTGAAACAGAAACAATCAAAGGTATCAGCTACGAATTTGTTGGAAACTATCCAGATTATGCAACTCATTCCGAAGGGACTTACTACGAATTAGAGGGAATCTTAACTAAGTATAAGAATGGTAAGAAGATAGCGAAAATAAAACTATCTTTAGAGACAGCAGGCTGTTAGGAAATATTTTCGTTTCTGAATTTTGATTCGAATCGAGTTGCTTTGCTACGCAACTCGATTCTCAGTTTTCCGATGAATATCGAAATCTACGGCTGCATTTGCTTCTTCAATTGAACGATATACGAACGAAAAGTTGTTGCCTCGTTCGTATTCGGGAAGAGCCGCAGATATTCCTCGTAGATCGCGATTGCCTCATTGGGTTTCTGCATTTTTTCATAGGTTACGCCCAATAATTCATACAAGACAGGTTCGGTTCCGGCAAGTTGAGCCAAAGCAATTTTGAGTTCGGCGGCGGCAAGTTTGTAGGTCTCAGCTTCTTTTTCAAATTCACCTTGCGTAGCAAACCCTTCAGCTTTTTCTTTGTAGAGCAAACCTAAACCTGTGTGTGCTTCCGGCTGAAAACCATTACCTTCCTTAATCGCACGTTTGAAAGCGGCGATTGCTTTTGCTTCTTCACTATCAGCTTTATGGATTCTGCCTTCTACCGCCGATGCTTCAGGATAGATCGGACGTGCTTTCCGTCCGTTTGCAATTGCTTCAAGTGCCGCTTCATTGTCGCCTGAATCAGACATCGCCCTTGCCATCGCGACATAAGCTTCTGCATATTTCGGTCGCAAACCCGCAGCCTTTTGAAAAAGTTCGATTGCTTTTGCACGGTCAACGGTAAGCATTTTTTCGGCTTCTTGAAATGCCAGTTCCGCTGGATCAGTAGTTTTCGTAAGTGTAATGTTTACTTGATTTTGAGTTGGCAAAAGGCTTTGCGAAACTTCTTTGTAACCAAAAGCACGAACCCGCAATTTACGAGTGCCGGAAGCGACAAATTTGATTGTCAGATTACCGGTTGAATCTGTTTTTCCCTGCTTAATGTCATCCACCCAAACGGTGGCGTCCGGCTGAGTTGTAACTGTAATGACTCTAGTTTTTTGTGCAAAAAGAGTAATCGTAAAGCTCGAAATCAATATTAAAATAAATAGTATTCTTTTCATAAATTTACCTCGGTATTTGATGATGGAAGGAAAATCATCCGTTGCAATAAAGTTTCACTGTTACCGCTTGGTAAAAGCATTCCTTTCAGTAATTTGACTGTGAAAAGATTATACAATGAATTTTAAGAATGGCTAGAAAAAATCTTTGACGATGATGAATTTGAACTTGACTGCTTCGAATGATTTGAGCATTTTTGCGTTTTTCATGGCTATTAGCTATAATTCAAAAGTCGTGGCTGGGTAGCTCAGCTGGTTAGAGCGTAGGATTCATAACCCTAAGGTCGGGAGTTCAAGTCTCCCTCCCGCCACCATAATTTTAAATAAAAAGGTAAAAGGTAAAAGGCAAAGCTGCTTAATTCTTTTGCCTTTTATTTTTGATAAAAAAACGGTATCTTCTTGCTATGAAATCTGCTCTCGTTATTTCATTCGTAACCCTATTTCTAATGAACACAATAATTTCGGCACAATCGCCAAAAGAATTTGCAGATATTTGGGAAAAGCAGCATATCTCAAATATTCAGCCTTCTAATGTGCGTCATAAAGACGTAAAAAAGTATCTCGAAAACCTGAAAACGCTTGGTTTGAAAGTTGAAGAAGTTGGGCGTAGCTTTGGCGATCGTGAAATTTATCAAGTGCATTGGGGAACCGGGAAACTCAAAGTTTTTATGTGGTCGCAGATGCATGGCGATGAGCCGACCGCGACTTCTACTCTGATGGATATGCTGGCTTTTTTGCAAAATAACCGCAAGAAGCTGAAATGGGTGGAAACACTCGAAAAATCCGTGACGATTCGCGTTGTGCCGATGCTAAACCCTGATGGTGCAGAGCTTTACCAGCGTAGAAACTTACAGGCGATTGATATTAATCGCGATGCCCGCGAGCTGAATACGCCCGAAGGTCGTCTACTCAAAAAACTTCACGATGAATGGACGCCTGACATTGGTTTCAATCTGCACAATCAAAATCCGCTGACAACGGTCGGCGATTCAGCCAAGCAAGCTGCCATTTCTCTGCTCGCTGTTTCCGGTAATCCTGAAGGCAAAACTTACGAGGGGCATGAGCGAAATAAACGCCTTTGTTCGCTGATGATTAACGCACTCAATGAATTTATAAAGGGAAATATAGGGCGTTATGACGATGAATATAATGCCCGTGCCTTTGGCGATCGAATTTCGGAATGGGGAACTCCGGTGATTTTGGTCGAATCAGGAGCATTGAAAGGGAAGAACGAAATGTTTTTAGTTAAGCTTAATTTCATCGCGTATCTTACTGCTCTGCAAGGACTTGTGGATGGAAGCGAAAAAACTGCCGATGCTAAAATCTATGAAACTTTGCCATTTAACGGCGAAGGCTTGCCCTACAATGTGATCTTTCGAAATGCCAATATTATCAGCCCATCGGAATCGCTCGAACCATTTAAATCCGACATCGCCGCCAATTCCGAACGCCGCCGGGCAAACGAATATGCTCCGATGTTCGTCCGCGAAGTTGGTGATTTGAGGAGTTTTAAGGGCTTGAACGAATACGACGTGAAAGATTATTATTTGGTCGCGAAAACAAATATGATCCGTATTGGTTCGCCGGTTCATTTTCTTTTTTATCGCAAGGAAACCGCGGTAAACATTGATTGGAAGGCAGAAAATTTCGAGAAAACTTTCCCGCCCGATGCGGTTTATAAAGACGGAAAATGGCTTAAACCTCTGAGAAAGTGAGTGTAAACTATCGCTCTTTTTTCATTAACAGAGCTTTCTTCTTGCCAAATAATTCCGAACATTTCTCAGAATAAGCAAATGCGATTTTTTCATCAAAAGTCTCAAGGTAAGTTTTTGGCAGAATCATTGTCGTCTTAATCGTCGGCATTTTTATTAATTCCATTTTTTTATCGCTAAAATAATTCCACTTGCCGATGTAGCTGTTTGTCAAAAGATTTATGCTCGATTCGCCGCTACCATCGTTTGATGCGGGACCAAATTCGTACCTCGACATTCCAATCAAGCGAATTTTTTTCGTCCTTTTTTCGTAACGAAACTGCGTTGAATAACCGGAACGCATCCAATTTACGCCGAATGCAAAACTATCTTTTGTCGCAGTTACATTAACATTATCGCCGAAAACCTCAATTTCTTTACTTTGTATCGCAACAAAATTTTGAGTTGATAACAGACAAATAATCCGCGACTTTTCAGCGTCGAAATAGACTGTATCAGGCTTTGAATCACCGTCTAAATCTTTGGAAAGTTTCTCTTGACTAACGACATTTAATGCTTGAATCAGAATCAAAATTGATAGAATTAAAATAAATTTCATATTATTTTGTGGCAATGTAGATCTCAACTTCAGAATCTATACCGTTTTGCGATTTTTCACCATAAACCTCAAAATCATAGGTGTATTTTCTGTTTAAAGAGGCGTCTTTACTCCAAATTTCCTTCCATGTTTCCACAACCGCATTCGGCATTTCGCCTTTTGCAATGAACTTTGCAAACGAATCGCTTTCAAATTCTCGCCCGATTAAGCCATCCGGAATATTATCGAGCGAACTGACTTTGAAACCAAGTATTGCCAAATAATTACCTGTGAAATCGCTTTCATAATCAGTATAGATCGAATAAATTTCATCACTGATTTTGTTTTGAATCTTGCCCGCAACGTTTTCGGCAAAGAATCTTCCCCAAAGATTTCCCAAATCTTCCGCGGCTTTACCGTTTTGGTTTGTCGTTTCAATCGAGATTCCGATTATTTTAAAGCTTTCTATTTTAGTCATATTATTTTTATTGCTGGCTTACTTCGCCAAGATTTTGGTCTTAAAAATCTCCTTTATTTTATCATTCGCTCCATAAAGTTGGATGCATAATAAATATTTGAAGCCTATTTCGTTGACCTGAGTTTTGATGCGGAGAGAGCTATCAATCGCCTCAAATTCTAGTCGTATTTCTTTCTATGTGAGGCATGCTTTCATCGTGCGTTCTTGTTCTTTATCTCTAAATTAAATTTCTGAAGCAGCCAGTTTAAAACGGCTTCCTGATCGTTGATCGTGGCTCTTCTAATTTGTGCAAGCAGATGAATTTGATCGGGTTTTGGCAAGGCTGTGTTTTGCAAACCTTCATTGCAATTGGTACAAACAGCTCGAAGATTTTGCGGGGTATCATCGCCGCCTTTAGATTTGTCGAGTATATGACCCATCGTCAAACGCACCGTCCGATTGCTGCCAAATGGATCGGAATCGCCCGCCGCAACTCCGCACATTTGACAGGTATATCCATCTCTTTCAAGCACCCAGGCACGAGTTTCTTTCGAAATGCTTCGAGTAAAACAAGGCACTCTAGTAGTCGTTTCGAGCAGATATTGATTAGGTTTCAGATTTGCACGATCTTTATGAGAGAGAATTTGATAGCCGTCTTCATTTCGCAATTCGCGAACTCGACGTGCCCATTCTACCGCACCGCCGCTGGCATTTTGAATATCTTTCGATTCAAGCACAACGCCGATATTACCGAGAAAAAAATCAAGTATCAATTGTTTTGATCCGGGTTTGCGAGCCATGATATTTACAATTTTTGTTCGCTAAATTGCGGAGCAGAAATTTTCCGACCCGGTTTAACGGCTGAAGCTCTATCTTTAACGATTTCGGCGTAAGTCGGGTTTAATTCAATCAAAACTGCTTTACGATTAAGCTCGCTGGCGGCTAATCCGGTAGTTCCCGAGCCGCTGAATGGATCAAGAATCGTATCGCCCTCACGTGACCCCAAAAGGATACATCTTCGGGCTAATTCACGCGGAAAAGTTGCCGGATGTCCATTTCTGCCGGAATCCGGACCTAGTATCCAATAATTGCGGAGATTTGCACCGCTTTCCTCTCTTACGCTGTTTGGATCGTAGAAATAAGTTGGAGATTTTGAAAACATAAACACTTCTTCGGTTGCGTTTGTCGGACGATTTTTCACACTCTCAGGCATCGCGTTTTTCTTGATCCACGTGATTTTCGAACGCAAGATCCAACCATCCGATTGCAAAGCAAAAGCGACACGCCAAGGCAGACCGATCAAATCTCTATCTTTCAATCCCCAACAATCAGGCACTCTGCAATTGCGTTTTTGTATCAATTTTTTCGTATTTCCGACCGCAGCATTCGGACCATGGCTGCCAGTTCCGCCATTTCTCGCATAACCATCACCAACGTTTAACCACAGTGTTCCATCTTTTCGCAGAACGCGGCGAACCTGCTGAAATATTGCCAAAAGATTTTCCACATAAAGTTCCGGCGAAGCTTCGGCACCAATCTGTGCAGAATGTTTGTAATCGCGAAGCCCCCAATATGGCGGCGATGTAATGCAAGATTGAATGCTTTCCGCCTCCAATGTTGGCAAAATCGTAAGGCTGTCGCCGGTCAAGATTTGTAAATTCTTCATGCTGTCTGTTATTTTGACTTAAACTTTATAGACACGCAATTGATGAGACAGATAAATTCATGTTACCTAATTTCCAATAGCAGATAATCGCCATCGGCAGTTCCCATTAGCATGTTTTGTGCCAAAAGATTCCAACCGACGAATCCGTATATTTTCCACCTTCGCTTTGTTCGGCAGTCGCACAGGGAATTATCATCAGGAAAATCAAAATTGTCTTAACCATCATAGCGAAATATCAAAAATTAATTTGCGTAATCGAAGAATAACCGAATTCGCCCATTATGAAAATGTTAATGATTTCCGCCGTTTCATCCAGCTTCTATTTCTCCAATAAATTCAAAAGAAATGCTATATTAACTTCGATTAATCTAGCGTTAGACTGAATGTTACAGCTAAGTAAATAACTTATTCGTATTAAACAAATGGGTGAAATCAAAGAAATAAACATAACTGATTTAGCTAAAGATGAGTCCTTCTTGGATGATATAAGAGAGGGAAATTTCGTATTAGTTTTAGGTGCAGGGTTCAGTTATGGCATTGCGAGCAAGAATATTGAATGCAAGACGATTCCAACTGCGGAGCAATTTATTCGATTTACAAATGAAAAATTTGTAACCACGGTAACGAGTTATGAAGCAGCCGCATCAGTGTGGGAGCGGAAAATAAAAGATAATTCCGAGTTAATGGATGGATTTAGGAATTTGTTTTTGGTTGACGAAAGCAAATTTGATTTTGATTTGTTCAGAAGTTTTTTTATCCCAAATTGGTATAATGTTTTCACATTCAATTTTGATAACGTCTTAGAAGTAATTCAGAATCGGTCGCTGACAAAACGCTACCCTATTTTTGCATATCCTAACGATAGCAAAGACAATAATGAATCTTGTATTTTGCACTTGCACGGTCTCGTTAATGAGGTTTCGGAACTAAATGACATTGTATTCACTTCAACCTCTTATACAAAACTTGGGAATGAAAAGCATGATCTGTATGATGTGCTTCACGGCGATGTAAATACAAACAAAAAGAACCTTGTAATCGTTGGAACTCAGTTTAATGAGCGGATCGTTTTCTCTAAGTTTTTCGACGGACTGGAACGGGAAGATATTAAAATTTTTCACTTTGTTCTTAAAAATGATGACGTGCGTGAAAAGGAAGAATTTTATAATCGCGACTACACGTTTGTTAAATTGGATGACAAAAAAGGAAATATTGGCACAAAGTTTTTCTACAGTTTCTCCGCGACAATAAACACAAAATTCGAAAAATCGAACTGGATGGTGCAATTACTATCGATCAATGTTTTCTTAATGAAATAAAAGAAGGTGAAAAATTTTCAAAGTCTAAATTTTATTCTGCGAAACAAGATGACAACTGCCAATGGTATGGTGTGCTGAATAATTTCGACGTTGTCAGGCAAAACTATCAGGAAATAAAAGATGAAGTCGCAAGTTCATTTTCGTCCTTTACAACTTCTAAGGTTGCCGCAATTGTTCATGGCACGGGCGGTTGCGGTAAATCAACTTTACTGCGTAGATTGGCTTTAGAACTCGTAAGCGAATCGGAGTTTGAAATTATTTGGGTAAAAGATCGTCAATTTGAAAATTTTGTCGAAGATGCGATTCCTAAAATACGAGCCGACTTGGAATCAAAATACTTGGTTTTTGTCGAGGATTGGTATCGGCTTATTGGTGAGGATGTGGAACTGGGAAATAGGCTCTTAAAAGAAACTCAATCCATGAGCAACATCCGTTTGGTTATCGGCGATAGAGATATTATCGGCAAAGATTATTTGCTCAATTTGATAAAGCCAGAAAGTATTTTCAAACTTTCCGAAACGGAAAACAAAAAGATTCTTGAAGAAATCATTGCCAAGCATTCGGAATGGAAACCTGCCTCAGAATTAGTTCTAAGTAACCCGCATAGTTTTGACTCACCTCTTTTCTTGATTCTTTTTGCAGTTGCTGGCGTTACTGAAAACAGACTTGAGATAGGTGAAGATGATTTTTCCGATCTGGCGAATACTGTTCGAAGAATAGCCAAGTATGATCTGCGAAAGATTGCAGATCATTATCCGGGGTTTGCCAAAGCCTTACATTACTGGAGCTGCGTTTATGAGAAAAATAAGATTTTTATAACCTACGACACCTTTCTAGAGATTGCTGATTTCTATAATGGAAACACAGAAATAAGTGAGTATTTCGGAAACTGGAAAACTGAAAGTGAAATTCTAAACAGACTCAAACTCTATCTTAACGTAAGCCGAAATGAGGCACTAGCTAAACGCTTTCAAAGTTTTGATCTTGTGCAATTCAACCATGACGAATTAGCTGAGAGCATATTATCGAAGGTCGAACTTGATCGATGGCAACCTTATGACGACATTCAGAAGAAAAAACTATTGAATATTATTACAAACAAAGGTGATAAATATTCGGCGTCTATTTTCTTAGCCATTTGTCTAGGGTCAGAAAGTCAAATTTTCCGGGACGATTTGGAACGCAAATCATACGTAGACAAACAATTCAACGAGAAAAAAAACAGGTATTTTCAGTATTTGTCATATCTAAGGAAACTGAGTATAAGTTCACCTGAATTGTATTCATATATTGACATCCTTCAAATTGAAGGGCTTTATCATACAGGGCTTTGGTCAGATTATTTCAAGATATCTAATGACGTAGAAAAGAAAAAAGCGGCGACCGCCATTCTTTCGTATCCTGAATTTTATAACTTGCCTTTTGGGATTGTTTCAACGGCAATGAAAATTTCCAAGGATGAGGCTGAACGAAAAAAAGCGGCGACCGCCATTCTTTCGTATCCTGAATTTTATAAATTGCCTTTTGGGATTGTTTCAACGGCAATGAATATTTCCAAGGATGAGGCAGAACGAAAAAAAGCGGCGACCGCAATTCTTTCATATCCTGAATTTTATAATTTGCCTCATCAAATTGTTTCAACGGCAATGAATATTTCCAAGGATGAGGCTGAACGAAAAAAAGCGGCGACCGCCATTCTTTCGTATCCTGAATTTTATAACTTGCCTAATTCAATTGTTACAACGGCAATGAATATTTCCAAGGATGAGGCTGAACGAAAAAAAGCGGCGACTGCCATTCTTTCTTATCCTGAATTTTATAAGCTGCCTTTTGGAATTGTTTCAACGGCAATGAATATTTCAAAGGATGAGGCTGAACGAAAAAAAGCGGCGACCGCCATTCTTTCGTATCCTGAATTTTATAAATTGCCTTTTGGGATTGTTTCAACGGCAATGAATATTTCCAAGGATGAGGCAGAACGAAAAAAAGCGGCGACTGCCATTCTTTCTTATCCTGAATTTTATAATTTGCCTCATCAAATTGTTTCAACGGCAATGAATATCTCAAAGGATGAAGCTGAACGAAAAAAGGCGGCGACCGCAATTCTTTCATATCCTGAATTTTATAAGTTGCCTCAACCGATTGTTACGACGGCAATGAAAGTTTCAAAGGATGAGGCTGAACGAAAAAAAGCGGCGACTGCCATTCTTTCTTATCCCGATTTTTATAAGTTGCCAAATGAAATTGTTTCAAGGGCAATGAAAATTTCAAAGGATGACGCAGAACAAAAAAAAGCCGCTGAATATTTTTTGCGTAATTGGGAAAGCGAAAATTGGTCGATTGTGTCTGTTTCGCTTCATTGTTATGCTCCCGCGGAAAAGTATCCTAAGTTCGTAATAGATATTGTTGAAAAAATTATTAGCGATCATCGTAATGATGCCAATAAAAGCGATTTGAAAGGATATTATCGGCGATATATCAATTTGCTGAAAGTTCCTTTTCATAATATTCGAGATTGGGAGAATTGCAGTCATCTTATTCTCAAAAATTGGAAAAATAAGGAGAGATTTTGGATTAAAAACACACTTTATTGTTATCGTTCAAAGCCTGACAAAATTGCACATATCTGTCAGCAAATTCTTGAAAACTGGAAATTTGAAATAACTAAAGAGATCAAACAAACGTATGGGAATTCTCATTACGGTGACCATATAAAAATTGCCCTGGTCATCTGCATTTGAAAAATTGGCAAAACGAACAGCAAATGAAATTGTAAAAGCAATCCAAAAAAAATCAATCGCGATTCCGGAATATTTGTTAGAAATTGCTGAACAAGTAATTAGCGAAAGTTATCCAGGATGGGGGCTTGAAACTGACGATGACTAGGTTTTGAAGAGTTTTTTACTATCCCGACAAAAACAGACACAAAATCCATCAACGAATTGTCCACCAACTTGGCGGATTGTTTTATAAAGCAATTACCAAAGAATACTGAATTCCCCAAATATCCGCGAAGCCTTGCCGACTATGGAACAATTGAACAAATAAACCGCAAAAATCCGTGCGAAATGTTAAACTTCTCACTACTAAATGTTTAAGCCAAAGAAAGAACATCCCGAAATAAAGTCGAAACTTCATCCGCGAAATCGCAATCGCGAGCGGTATAATTTTCCCGAATTAATCGCCGTTTCTCCTGAACTCGCGAATTTTACCGCACCAATATTTACGGCGATGAATCGATCGATTTCGCAAATCCTGAAGCTGTGAAGATATTGAATCGGGCGTTGCTAGAGCTTTTACGACATCGAAAATTGGGATATTCCGCCGAATTATTTATGTCCGCCGATTCCGGGCAGAGCTGATTATATTCATCATATTGCCGATTTAATGGCGGGCAGCAATGGCGGAAAAATCCCTAAAGGAAAGCACGTAACTTGTGTGGATATTGGAGTTGGGGCGAATTGCGTTTATCCGATCATTGGAACAAAAGAATACGGTTGGTCGTTTATCGGGGCGGATGTTGATCCGGTTTCGATTGCCGCTGCAGAGCGAATTGTTGACGAAAATCCGAGGTCGAAAGGTTTGGTCGAACTGCGTTTGCAAAATAACGATGAAAACATTTTTACGGGAATTATCAAGGACGATGAATTCATTGATCTGACGATTTGCAATCCGCCTTTTCACGCCTCGCTCGCGGATGCGACGGCGGGAGCGATTAGAAAAATATCAAATCTGACAAAGAAGAAAGTCACCAATCCGAAACTCAATTTTGGCGGTCAAAATCGCGAACTTTGGGTTGAAGGCGGCGAAGCAAAATTCGTTGGGAATTTGATTCGCGAGAGCCGTGAATATTGGAGTTCGTGCTTTTGGTTTTCGACGAATATTTCGAAAAAATCAAATCTTCCAAGCGTTTACGCGGCACTTAAGAAGGTGGAAGCCGTCGAAATCAAAACGATCGAAATGGGTCAGGGAAATAAGATCAGCCGCATTGTTGCGTGGACTTTTCTTGGCGAAACTCAACAAAAAACCTGGCGTGATTTGAGGTGGAATCGTCATAAAGGTTAAGCTATTGCAAGACTTGAATTAGACGCGGAAAAACACGGATTAGACGGATTTTCGCCGATTTTATATAAAACTTATCCGCGAATATCAGTTGAATCAGCGTTTTCCCGCGTCTGATTCTCTCGTCACAAAATATGAAATTATCAAATAATAAAATCCTTATCACAGGCGGAGCAAGCGGAATTGGTTTGGGCTTAACGGAACGCTTTATTGCTGAAAATAATAAAGTTATCGTCTGCGGTAGGCGTGAGAGTGTTCTCAGTGAATTATCGGAAAAATTCCCACACGTAGTCACAAAACAATGTGATTTATCGTCTGCCGAAGAACGCCACGGACTTTTCAAATGGATTTGAGAAGAACATCCTGACCTAAATGTTTTGATAAATAATGCAGGAATTCAGCAATGGATGTCGGTTGAAGATGTTGATTTTTCGAGCGGCGAAAGTGGAAATTGCTACGAATATTGAAGCACCGATTCATCTTGCGTCCCTTTTCGTTAAGCTAAAATCGCTCGACACGATTATGAACGTTACATCCGGGCTTTCTTTCGTTCCTTTCACGAAAGTTCCGGTTTATTCGGCTACGAAAGCGTTTTTTCATTCTTTTACGCTCTCGCTTCGTCATACCCTCGCCGCGAAAGGTATTGAGGTGATAGAGATAATTCCGCCCGCGATTAATACTGATCTTGGCGGAAAGGGTCTGCACGATTTCGCACCGCCCGTGAGTGAATTTATTGCGTCAATTTTTGAACAGCTGAAGGAAGGAAAATCCGAACTGACTTTCGGCATGAGTGAAGGAATGGCAAATGGCGGAAGGGAGCAGCTAAAGGAAATTTTTTCGAGATTGAATGCGGCATTGTGAAACACTAACTTTTCTGCCTTCGAACAAATCTAACATGTATTGCAACGCACTCGTGTTTAATTGAAGAAAACTCAAAAAACTAATTGAATGCGTTGCACAATGCGGATTCTATTTTTTCGAACGCAAATTTTTGTCGGGGGGGGAGCGGAAATTAGTTTGTTCCACAATGCGTAGCGGTGGTTACGGTGTAGGTTGAACTACAAAAAACAAACGTAATCTTCTCGACCAGTCTCCGGTAACGGTACCAAAAATAATAAATGAAAATGTCCGAACAAAAGTATTAGTCGGGGTTTGTGTTGTAATTGTCGTTGAGCATTGCGTTGTTGCCGCGTTAGCGGGAGTCGCAAAAGTAAACGGAATCAATAACGCGAAAACTAAGAAAAAACGGTGTAAACCGAATAAATATTTCTTGCTCATATAAACCTCAAATTCGAAAATATCTATCCCTTGGGATCACGCAAAAACTTGACCAATTATTTATGATAATCGCGGAAAATCGCCCATAATTGAGCATATTTTCCCGCAAAACATATAAAAAATTATTCAAGCAACTACGTAACCAACATGAGGGCAATGGCTTTGCCAGAAAAGCGTCGATTTTTTCAATTTGCAGTTAGATGCTTGGAGTATCATTCATTTCCGCATTCGTCATTTTGAATAGTCCAACTGGTGAGCGAATAAGTATTTTTCAAGTTTCGATAAACGACGACTTTCACGAATTGTTCAACCGCTTTTCTGCGAGATTTCTTCGACGTTATCTGCATGCAAATTTGATAATTCAAGCCCGCCACAACCTGCATTTGTGCCTTTTTTACCGATACCAGTTTGATTGTCGCTTTCTGCCGTTTCGCACCTTTTTTAATGGCAAAATTCGCCGCTTTTACTACCTCGGCATCCTTCACGTCCGCGTCGCCGTAACCGCCAGTGATTTGTTCCGTTTGTCCGAAGCAATTGGACGCACTGCCCAAAGCAATAAATAACGCGATAAAAATCGCGAATACACTTAGTTTTATTTTCATTGATTTCCTCAGAAGACCCGCTTTTTTATTTGCGGATTCCCAAGTATAATCACGATAAAGATATTCAGCAATTTTGTTAAACTAATTCTTATGTCAGATACAGCAACCAAGAAAAATACACGCATTGAAACGGATTCGATGGGCGAAATCGCCGTGGAATCAGACAAATATTGGGGAGCTCAAACCGAGCGAAGTTTGCATCATTTCGACATCGGATTTGATGTTATGCCGCGAGAAATGGTGCGTGCTTTGGGCATTTTGAAAAAAGCTGCCGCGATTACGAATCACGAACTGAAATCGAACCTTTTGACGAAGGAAAAGCTCGATCTAATCGTAAAAGCCGCCGACGAAGTGATCGAAGGCAAGCTCGACGCACATTTTCCGCTCCGCGTTTGGCAGACGGGCAGCGGCACGCAAACGAACATGAATGCCAACGAAGTGATCTCCAATCGGGCGATTGAAATTGCCGGCGGCGAGATGGGAAGCAAGACACCCGTGCATCCGAATGACGACGTAAATATGTCACAATCGTCGAACGATACTTTCCCGACGGCGATGTATATTGCTGCGGCAGAACGACTTAACGCTCTGATTCCGACGGTGCAAATTGTTCACGATGCGATTGATGCAAAGGCGAAAGAGTTTGCGGACGTCGTAAAAATCGGCAGAACGCACTTGCAGGACGCAACGCCTTTGACCGTCGGACAAGAATTCGGCGGTTGGGCAAGTTTGATCGAACGCGATATCGAACGCTTGAAAATGGTGATGAACGGTTTGCTCGATTTGGCAATCGGCGGAACTGCGGTTGGCACAGGTTTGAATTCGCATCCCGAATTTGCGGATAAAGCCGCCGCGAAAATCGCCGAATTAACAGGTTTGCCGTTCAAAGCTCATCCGAATAAATTCGCCGCACTTTCGGCTCACGACGAGGTCGTTTTTGCATCAGGAGCGTTGAAAACTTTGGCGTGCAGCTTGATGAAAATCGCCAATGACGTTCGCTGGCTCGCTTCAGGTCCGCGTTGCGGAATCGGCGAAATTACGATTCCCGAAAACGAACCGGGCAGTTCGATCATGCCGGGAAAAGTTAACCCAACCCAATCGGAAGCCATCACAATGGTTGCCGCACAAGTTCTCGGAAATGATGCAGCAATTGGCTTTGCAGGTTCACAAGGTAATTTTCAGCTGAATGTTTTTAAGCCTGTGATGATCCACAATTTCCTGCACTCAGTAAGATTATTGAACGACGCGTGTAAAGGTTTTGTCGAATTTTGCTTGAGCGGAATCGAACTGAATCGTCCGCAAATTGATGAATATTTGAGCGAATCTCTGATGCTCGTTACCGCTTTGAATCAACATATCGGCTACGATAAATCTGCAAAGATCGCCAAGAATGCACATAAAAATGGCACGAGTTTGAAAGAATCAGCGTTAGAATTGGGTTATTTAACGGCGGAAGAATTTGATAAATGGGTGATTCCGGTGGATATGACGCATCCGTAGAATTATTTTCGGCATAGCATATAGGATACCTACATTATTGTTTCAATTTCATCAAAGCCCGGACGCATAAAATATCGTGCGTTCGGGAATTTTTCTTCACACAATTGTTTGATTGTCTTCAATAATGAAATTAGCTGTCCAATTGTCGATAGGTTTGTCGCATTTGATAACGCCGTCCAAGCCATCATCGACCGGTCAACCGCAATCAACGCAATTCTAATCGAACCATCAGAATCACGCGGAAAATCTTCGTCAAAATCATCGTCGACCGAAAGCAAACCGCGATGAATTTTCGCTGAGATAAAATACTGATACCATCGGATTATCTCCAACATTTCGTTTTTGGTTTGTTCGTCGGTTGATACAAACAAATCGTTACTTTCTAATAGCTTGTCAACTTTTTTGTAATAATCGCATGAGAGTATATGCAAAGATTGTTGTTTTATTTGTTCACGCTTTTGCTTTCTTTCGGCTTCAATTTCCGCGTAATCAATCGCTTCTAAATCAATACCCATTTCTTCGGCGGTTTTGTAAAGCAACTCCTTTGTTTCCGCAAAAATATTCGCCAAACCGTACCAAAACTCCCTTTGCGAGATGTCGTGATTTTGATCAAACGACTCGCTTTCACGTTCAAAAACGGCACAACACGAGGTAAATTCACATCGTTCACACCAACGATCACAATAATTGTGAATAAACGGAATATTCTTTTCGGACATAACTAATTTTCCAAACTGATATTTCAATTGAAAATCATCTTGACAAAAATCTTTGCCAAGCTTCAAACTACTTTCGGACAAATTCTTTTGCAAATATGGAAAATCTTAAACTTCTCTTTCAACTATATTTTCGTCCGATTTCCGCGATGAGCGAAATCATTGATCGTGGCAGCTGGTTTGTTGCGGCGGTGTTGGTTTTTGCAGTTTCGATTGGGTTTTATTTGACGGTAAATACTCAATTACAAGCAGCTTACGCAATTCCGCAATTCAATTATTCAGCGTTTGAACAGCTTGACGATGACTCGGAAGCTTTTGAAATGGTGAAACGCCGCGAAGCATTGTTGGCGGACTATAACAAGAGAATGGCGGAGCGTCCGAAAATTCCACTCGTTGGTGATAGATTATTTACGTTTTTTTCCTTCCAACCGAGCGGATTTTTATCTCCATTGATCTCGATTGTCTGTTTTTATGTTCCGCTAACTATTTTTTTGATAACGCTTTTCGGGCATTTAGGAAGTTTTAGCGTAGTTTTTAGCCGTAATTACGGAGCACTTCTAACGTGCAGCATGGTGGCATGGGCGGCGGCACATTTGCCATTCGCGATTGTTGCTTTTTTGATCAATTCGCAAGTGATAAATCCGGAAGTTTATCTGGCGATGTGGCTGGCGAGCGGTCTGCTTTTTGGTCTGTTGATGATTTTCGCAATACGAGTAGTTTTTGGGGTAAATTATGGTGTTGCGATCTTGACGGTTGCGATTTCTTGGCTCGGGTTTAGCTTGGGAATGTACGTTTTTCGATTCATCTCGCCGTGGTTAATTTCGCCGTGTTTGATGGCTTATGCCTACTTTTACATCGGCGGCGGTGCGGCGGGAATGGGGGATGCTTTTCGCCAAAAACAAAATTTCAAACGGTTTTTGCACAATGCAACCGTTAATCCGCTCGATGCCGATGCACACGTCCAACTCGGTTTGATTTACAATCAACGACGTCAATCCGATAAAGCCTTTGAACACTTCACTAAAGCTGTAGAAATTGATAAAAATGAACCCGATGCAAACTATGAATTAGGCAAAATCGCCCGTCAAAAAGGCGAACTGCAAGAAGCTTTAAACTATTTTTCCGTAGTTGTAGAGCAAAACGATAAATACGCTTTGAGCGAAATTTGGCGAGAGATCGGGGCAACTTATTTGAATGCCAAGATGTTTTCCGAAGCCAAAAATGCCCTCGAAACCTTTGTCGAACGCCGTCCGGTGGATTCCGAAGGTTTGTATTATTTGGGCAAAGTTTTGAAGGAACTCGGCGAAACCGAAAAAGCAAGAGAGATGTTTCAGGAAGCTATCGAATCCGCCAAAACATCGCCCGATTATCGTAAATACGAATTGCGGCACTGGGCTAAATTGGCTGAAAAAGAGCTTTAGTTTTTTAAACCAATTACATTAAAGATCTTTAAGCCGGAAATCCTGAGATTAAACCTGACTATTAAAAAGCGAACCAATCGCCCAGCCGTATTAGTACTTCGATCCGATAGGCAACGAGAAGACCCACTCCACCTGATTTGAAGATTTTTGTGACTTCCGCCAGAACAGAAGAATTCAAAACATCTCCGCCGCCGTCAAAGAAGGGAATCAGGTGAACTTCGTTGATAATATTCAGAATAAAGGTGCGATTGAAGATCGTATATTCTATAGAACCAAAATCGAAACCGCCACCCCATCCGCTGCTGTTCAAACTATAAACGGCACTATCATTTTCCCGTGCGGCAATAAATTGCTGATTAGGAATTTCCGTAAAACTCAGAGACATTTCTTCCTGCGGCGAGGCGAGAGCCATATATTCACTCGGCTGCGATGCTTGCATTAACGGTGCAACTTTCATCGCAAAGGAATTTACCTCAAGCCCGTTGGAATCTTTCATTGAAAGCTGAACAGGCTGAGACGTGTCATAATTTTCCGGCAATTGAACGAGACCACTGACAAAATTATCCGTGTTTTTTTGTAGAACAACTTCGGTTCCGTTATCGAGACTCAATTGATAACCGTCCAGATTCCTTCCCGAAACCATCACCAAATTCGGCTGATTCGGAGTTAGCGAAGCAGTATAAGCCAAAGTAACAGGGGCGGATTTTGGCAAGACAGTGAACATCTGCGTGCTTGATTGGACAATTCCGTCAATGGCAGATTCGGGACGTGTGCTCGCTAAAACCTGAATCGTTAATCTTTCCAGCCGTTCGAGAGCAGGGGTGCATTGGATATTTGCCAATACTTTTATTGTATCCAATCCCGTAGCTTCATCATGCGAAGTTGTTGTGTTTACAAAAGTTATTTGACAACGCGAAGGTCCGCGAAGTGCGAAAACTCCTGAATTAAGGGCTTGAATCAGATTACGCCCGCGAATCGTTAATTCGCTTTGAGTATTTTCCAATACAGCCAAAGGACTGATTCCAACTACTTCCGCATGTTGTCCTGCTTCGGAAGAAATGTAGGTAAACCCGCCTTGAATATTGGCACTGCTGCCGTCAGGATTTATTACCGAAACTGTGACGCTTCCAGCCGCCGATGCTTCAGGCAGAGTTGCGTAAATTACACCACTGCTTTCAAATGTAACTTGTGTCGCCGGAGTATTTCCGAAATAAACGGCGGCTCCCGGTTGAAATCCGCTTCCGAGTAGCGTTATCGAAATACCGCCCGCCAACGCTCCGGCAATCGGTGAAACTTGATTAAGACTAAGTGTTCCGACCGGATTAATTGAGAAATACTTCGGACAACCTTGCAAAAGTGCCGGATTATTCGCTCCCGTATCAATTCCGTGAGCATACACCGAGTGGGTCTGACCGTCTGCATATTGCAGCGGAATTTGGAACGAAAAGCCGTGGTCGCCACCATCGAAGAATGGAATCAGGTGAATTTCATTTATTATTAGGGTTAAATCTTTTCTAGCGAGGCAAATAATTTAGAATGTTGTTGCATCATAAGTTTTGAGCATCAATTCTAATATCTTTATTGAGGTAAAAATGAAATCCAAAATATGTCTTATTTCAATGTTTTTTCTCTTTTCGATAATTAGTATTCAAGCCCAACCTGGCTGTAGAACAAATGTATTTAATCCATTTGATACTTTTTACTATGGCGATGCGGAATTTGTTATATTCGGCTCATCAACAGAATTTGTGAGATTGAATGATTGGGTTAAATTTACAAGTGGCGGCATTGTGTCCAGAGACAAATTAAAGATTAAGGTTATTGAAGAACTTAAAGGAAAAGTCAATGAAAAACAGGTTGAAGTCTTCATAGGTTATGATTGTGTTGGTCAGGCGGGTGGAACCGCAATTTATAAACTTAAGAAAGCCTATGTAGGAGATTCTCAGGTTTGGGTAGCAGATCAAGTCAGTTACATGATGAATTATCCGAAGCGGGAGTATTCGGAACAAGGTATTAAAGAAGTTATAACAAAGGTTAAATCGGATTTGGAAACTAACAATGAGCATAATTTGTCTGGCGTAATTGTTGAGAAATTTGGAGATGAGTTTTCGTTTACGGCAAGTGATGAGATTCAAAGAAAACTTGGGTATCATCCTAAAAACTTCAAACCAATGATTGGAATAAAAGTTGAAGCGAAACGAAAAACGGACAATAAGATTTTTAGAACTATTACAGATAAAGAAGGTAAGTTTATTTTCAAGAATTTAGCTTATGGGGATTATCAGGTTTATCCTAAATTGCCTGAAGTTTATAAAATAATTGGATTTAATAATTATACAAACGATGAACATGCAAAGGTTTCTGTTTATGTGTCTATTAGAAATAATTGGTCTAATCAGCGACAAGTTTTTCAACTTGAAATGTTTGGTAATCAAAAGGGAAAATAGACAACATTTTTCCGGAGTTTCAAAAGGCGGATTAGATGTATGGAAATTTGTAAACGAGAATGGAAAGTTAGAATATCGAAAATTTATGGGGCTTTATTTGCTCACTTAGTTCTGATGGGAATCTTAATATCAGAGTCAATTTCCCTAATTGAATTTGATTTTTCAAAATTTCCAGCAGTCGTAAATACATCCACTTAGGAATCAGCGGTTTAAAAAAACAGTTTATTATCCAGGAACAATAAACAGAGAAAAGGCAACGATATTTGAAGTAAAAAAGGGAGAAATCACAGATATTAATTTTAGAGTTCCTTAAAAGAATCCTAATCCCAAAATTTATCAGGATTAGGATTTCAAAAAACAAAATTAGCAGATTCAATTATTCGTCACCAGTCGGTCTGCCAAAAACCTCAAATTCATCCGAACTTGTTGCGTTCCGGCAGATGTTTCAACCTCAATAACAGACGTAAAAGCGTTTGCGGTAACAAAAGCCTCGATTTTTGTCGAATCTATTACGTTAAATGTAACAGAACCATCAATTCTTACATCTATTACATTAACAAAATTTTCGCCAATTATGGTTATCTTCCTTCCAACACCTCCGCCTAAAGGGCTAAAACTGGTAATTTTGGGGAGAGGCGGTTTAGTGCCTTTACCTTTGAGACTGAATGGTAAATAACACATTTCCGCTTGAATCTTTAAGTTTTGCAATTCCTAAATATTCCTTTTCTTCAGTTGGAACAAACTTTATTTCAATATTCTTGCTTGTTCCTGAAGCAATATTATTGAGATCAGTTAAAGGGGTAACAACCTGAAAATTTGGTTGCATGCTTGTTGGAGAAATTTCCACAGATGCGATACTAATTGGAGGAGATGACTGCATTCTAGGTGATTTTAAATAGATTGGTCAATGTTGTGGTTTTAATTGCCCCTGCAGAACTAATTTGAGTGTCCAGGATAATACAATTTCCAAGGCATAATTTATAAACTCTTTGAGAATAATACTTACACCTTTTACCACATTTTCACCATCTGTTTGCACCGTTGAAATGCTTGAAAAATCAATTACTGGTAAATGCAAATGACCTGTTGGAAGATCTTTACGATTACTATCCCTGACCTTCGCTGTTCGGAAAGATATTTCGTTGGAAAGATAGTCACCACCCGAACCATAAGTCATTTCGACCGTGCCACTATTAATAGGCAGGACGGTTAGCATCCGCTTATTTTTGTGTAGGAAGAAGGGCGGCTAAAATCTATTGTGAAAGGTTGAGCTCTATTTCTGCTTCCTTGAGTGTAACTCTGGTTCATCAAGAATGGTGTCTGAGGATTTCGGGTCCATTCAAGTATTGCTTCTTAGTCCGCAGAAATTACCGATATATAAGGCAAAGTGCTTTCAATGAAAATAGGCAGGGTTGAGCTGAATATTGCTTGGATTATTTGGCGGAGCCGACTTGATCCGCAGATTGTCATGAGCACCAGGATGATCTATATCTCGTGTTGAATCTGTCAAACATCATATTGTAAGACCCCTCCTCGGCTACAATCATAATCTAGGGACGCAGTTTTAACGGCTTCTGTCATTACTGTTTCGACTAACCCATCCCCAGAATTTCCAAAATCCTTAAAACGCACTGGAAAAACAGCCGTTCTTACTTCCGCTGTTGGAAATTCTGTCGAATTATTGTGAAAACTCAAAGCTGCTGTGCCTGAAGGGTTACTAACCAATCCATATTCAGGGAGTAAAAATGGGTCAAAGCCAGTAACTACTACTTTTTTAGTATTCGCCGATCCGAACTCAATCTTGGCATCCGAGCCATTTCAGTAGTAAGTCCTCTGGAAAAATACTCGAAGATATTCAATTGATTCGCTGTTAAAGGTGGCAAATCTATCTTTATGAGATCTCTCAACACTGCCATTACTTCAAGCCTGCTGAAATATAAGATTCGGTCATCATATTTATTGCTCTGAACGAACTTCCAACCAAGTTCCCAAAGATCCTTTCCTTTTTTTTCGAGAAACGCAGGAGTAAGGTCTACCGAAGGGGAAAGGGAACTAATTAATTCTCTCGCAAAACTTCCAAGAGTGCCGGGAGTCGTTCTTTCGCTTTTCTGTTTCATTAAATCCCGCACTTCGTGAAACACCCGAAAATACTCCTCGAAAGTTTCTCCATTAACAATATTGGCTTCAAGCAGAGATGTTATTGGAGTTGAAGGAAGCATATTGTTAGTAGCATCGATTAGCTTTAAATCTTTGAAATTCAGTTTGACCCAACATTCCTTCGGCAGGTTGAATTATTTTGAGCGTTTTGATCGGTTGTTTGACAAGCCGAAAGCCAATGTGCCGTAACTTTTGGACCTGGAGGGACATATTCATTCGTAGCCGAACTTGCCCCTAATACTCAACCCTGTTTGGCACGATATTGGCGTTATCAAATAGAATCAACTGGTCTTTGGCTGGCAAACTATTTAAGGTTAGAGTTGCCTCAAAACCATTTTGAATTAAAGTCCCTTTGAAAAACTGTTTAATATTCGTGCCTGAACTTCTGTCGAATTTGCTTCCAAAAGTATCTGCTGGAAACGGAATTAGATTCAAAGCGGCGGAATCGACTTTAACTTTGACCGCAACCGGAAATGTCGGTGGTGTTGGAAAGTCAATTTTTGCGGCAAGAAAATAGTTTCTTACTTTAGTAACATCATTTACATCAATGTTTGGGGTATTTAAATCGGTTGGCTCATCTCGATATATTCCATCTGCTTTTTGAATTTGCCCGGCAGAGTCCTTATATGCCAAGGCGAGTTCTACCTTTACTTCGGGAGGCTGAACAGCCATCAAACAGTAAGTCGTCCTGAACCCTGCCTGAATTACTGTCGGTTGTTCGTTGGCAGAGAATCGCAGCAATTGCGTATTGAAATCCCACGGCAGACAACAATTTCCGGCTTCATTAACAGCATAATTGGCAACAAAACCTGTGCCGTCAGACACCGCCGCTTGTCCGTTTTGCGGAAGCAGTTGAAACTTATTGCCGCAAAGTGTCGGCTGATCAGTAGCGGGACTAATTCCGATAATGTAGGGCTTATAAGATTTTCTCTGCGGGAGTATCTTGCCAAAATGAAATCCGTCCTGATCAATCTTGAAATCCACTCCCGCCGTTAGGTTATAGGCTGCCAACACGACCATCTGACCGTCCGGTTTGACCAAAGCCAGCAGGAACGAAAGGTTAAACATAACTTGAACCTCAATTCGAAAGCCCAGGACGACCACGCCGAATCCCCAGTCAAACTCGGGAAATTCGTTGCCGAAAAATCCGCTATACTGGAAATAAACATAGACCCCGATAATTACCGCTATCTGAATGCGAATCTGCACTTCGATCTGGTAGGCGACCAGTAATCCGGTTCCGCGTAAACGAAAATTCTTGCCGACCTCAGCTAAGACGGGCGAGTCTAAATCGTCTCCACCGTCAAAATGAGGAATCAAATGAACCTCATTAACAATCGGCAGAACAATAGTCACGTCAAGAAGCACGATTTCGAAGGTGCCTGCCCAACTGAATCCACCCCAGCCAATGTTATTGAGGCTGAAGACAGAACTATCATTTTGCGTCGGTCCAATAAACTGCTGTCCCGGAACCGCTTGTAAACTCAAAGCCATTTCGTTTTGCGGTGCCAGAGCCATATATTCATTTGGTTGCGAGGCTTGCAACATTGGCTCGACATTCATTTCTAATGTTTTAACCAATACTCCATTGGTATCGTTCATCTGCAATTGCAGTGGTTGTGACGTGTCATAATCTGCGGGTAAATCAACGAGACCACTGACAAAATTATCGGAACTTTTTTGTAAAACAACTTCGGTGTTATCGTCAGACTCAATTGATAACCGTCCAGATTCCTACCCGAAACCATCACCAGATTCGGCTGATTCGGAGTTAGCGAGGCAGTGTAAGCCAAGGTCACCGGGACGGATTTCGGCAAAACTGTGAACATTTGCGTGCTTGATCTGGACAACTCCGTCAATGGCAGATTCGGGACGTGTGCTGGCTAAAACCTGAATCGTTAATCTTTCGAGACGTTCGAGAGCAGGAGTGCATTGGACATTTGCCAGAACTTTGATTGTATCCAGCCGGTTTCTTCATCATGCGAAGTCGTTATATTTACAAATGTTATCTGACAACGTGCCGGTCCCCGCAGACGCGAAAACTCCCGAATTATATGCTTGAATCAAATTACGTCCGCGAATCGTTAATTCGCATTGGGTATTTTCCAATACAGCCAAAGGACTGATTCCTACCACTTCCGCATGCTGTCCTGCTTCGGATGGAAACATAGGTAAACCCACCCTGCAATATTTGCACGTGCTTCCATCAGGATTTATAACTGAAACTGTGATGCTTCCTGAACCGCTGCCGTTGGGGTAGAGCGCGTAGATTACATCGCTGCTTTCAAATGTAACTTGTGTCGCGGGTGTGTTACCGAAATAAACAGATGCTCCCGGCTGGAAATCCGGTTCCGAGCAGAGTAACTGAAATACCGCCAGCCAATGCTCCGGCAATTGGCGAAACTTGATTAAGACTCAATGCTCCGATTGGATTGAGATTGAAATACTTTGGGCAGCCCTGTAAAAGTGCGGGACTATTGGCTCCCGTATCAATTCCGTGAGCATAGACCGCGTGAGTCTGACCATCGGCATATTGGAGCGGAACTTGGAACGAAAAGCCGTGATTCCCGGCGATACCTAAAGCCTGATTGACATCAGGTCGCGGTTGGTCAGCTGTAACGCTTGCCAAAAAAGTTCCGGTTCCTGCCGGACCGTTGATATAGATGTGAACTTGATTGGAAGCGGACGGATTATCTGGATCATAACTCCAGCCGGAAATATGCCCATTGTCTGCCGAATCGAGCCATCCGGTCGGTGTAAACTGATTTCCGGTTGGCGGCTCATACGGCGGCTCAAATGGCGGATCGCCCCATTCATCCGGCGGCGGAAGAGCCATATTTAGATTTTTATCAGACTGTTTATTTTTAAATTGCTCGTTTTTCTTACTCATTTTATTACTCCTAATGTTTTGAAATTTCTCCCAAAACGGAAAAAACGCCGTGTAAAATCACTTTCAAAAGTGAAATTACAAGGCGTTGACTCTTGTTAATTTTAATGCGGATATATTCACCGCATCTCAACTCTAATTGTCGGAAAAGACGTTTTCTTTTCCTTATTACAACGTAAAATTACGTCGGAATTCTTTTGATCGTCAGCGTGTCGAGCTTATTATTCATATCTTTCAAGCTGACTTTTACTTCATCATTCGATTTTTCAACCATCCGTCCGAGTTGGTCAAAACGCTTTTCAAACTGAATCTTAAATTCAGTCAAAGACTTTTCGTTATGATGAATTGACTCATCTTTTTCGTGATCGTCAAAACTTTTCTCAAGCCTCATTTGGTCTCGCACGAGGGTTTTCATCACCGCTTCCAGACGCAAAAGCCATATTGTAAAAGTAATTACCGAACCGATCGCAAAAATAATAATAGCGGGATTTTGCAGCATTTCCATTTCAATATAAATCTCCTTATCTTTTCTTAATTTTTAATAATCCCCAAAAGAAGCTAATTGTCGTTCCTTTTTCTCTGTCGTAAATCTTTAGTAAATCGCTCTGATTTTTTGTCAACTCATCTTTTTTGGTAATTATTTCATTGTTTATTTCCGCTAATTTTTGCTGTGCTTCAATTGTCATTTGCAAAGATTTGATAGCTGATTCAGCGGCTTCCAAAGCATCTAAAGTCTTTGCTAAACGTTGATTACAAATGTCATCGGCAGCTTGAATCTTCAGGGAATTTTTCGCAGAATCGTTTTCCTGCGTCTGTGCTTTTGTATTGATTGCTGTCGCTGCGAAGCACATTGTTAAAATTATTAAGAGCCTGATTAGAATTATTTTGTGCATTTTTCACCTCCTGATTTACATTTTCTTTTTGGTTGGTCAGCGAATTTGATTCAACTTTTCCAACCGTGATTTTTTCCTTGATATCTGATATTTTCTGCTCCATTCGCCGTGTTTTGCACGAATCAATTCCGCCAAACACAACGAACAGTAGTATTATTCCGGCAGTTGCAAGCAAATAGAATGGGTTTGCCAAAAGGAATAAGCCGAGTTCGCCTAATCGTCTGATGATGTATTTTGTGTTCATTTATTTATCCGTAATTTTTCTGATTGTCCAAAAATCAGTCGCTAAACTTGAATCCGTCAGATATTCGAATGGAATGGTGAAATACCCGTTTTGTCCCCAACTATTCCCCCAGCTGTTCATGACGATAAACCTTGCAGAATCAGTATCATAACCAACTATTAAAACCGCATGACCGCCCAATTTCTGTTCATCAGACTTAGGTAAATTTAAGACCCCGGTTTTTGCCACTTCTTTACTTTCAAAAGATTCGTGCATCATAAATCCGCCGACTATTGGAAAACCTTCTGCCAGACAAGATTTCAAATGATTCAAGGTCTGGTTGACTCTTTGATATTCAATCGCACGATGTTCTAATGCCTCCAAATAACAGATTTGAGGCGGCTGCAAACTAAATTTTGAAATGTCGTATTCCCACAAAATTTCGTCACAAACACCCTGCTTTGCGACAGATTTAAATCCATCTCGAATCAAAGCCCCGGAATCTTGATTCGTAGTGCCGACAATCTCTCTTTCGTTGTAGTAGATAAACAATCTTGACGGCGAAAAGAGCGGCAAATTTTCTTTCATTAGCAAAAATTTATAACTATTTCCAATTGCCACCGCTGTGCATGAACCAATACTCAATTGCTCTTGAACCGGCGGACAAAACGGTCGCAAATCTACTTTTTCCGGCAAATCTATTGCTTGTTTTGCAGCGAAAAAGAAATCTCTCTCATCTTTTGTATCGGCAATAAGTCCGTATTTCCTTTTCATATTTAACCTTTATTAACCTTCACATCGTTGTGATTTCTACTTGCGGCAAAATACATTTCGAGCCACAAAGTAATCTGTTTGAATAATTTCTTAATCGTCAGAAACGACACAAAAATACCGATTCCTACAAAAACATACTTGTAATTATTTGATAAAAATCCAATTAAGCTGTCACCAATCGTTTTCGCTTCAATGAAGCCTCCGGCAATCGCGTCTTGAATCGTCCTAACAAGTGCAACCAGCGTAGGAGGCACAGTTAAACCCGCGATGGTCAATTTCGTCGCAGTTGCAGTTGTGCCATCTGATGGCGGCGGATCAACTGTTTTAACCGAAACGTCAGAGTTATTAACCGTTGACTGAGATTCAACCACGTTCTCGGTCAACGGTATTTCAACAGCACTTTTTAGCAGATTATCTGAGGTGGTTGTTGTAGCTACTTTTTTTGCAGGTGTGCTAGCTGAATATGGAGTCAAGAAAAGCTTTGCTTCCTCTTTGCGGCGGCGAACAAGTCCTTTCAGTATGCGACCTTTTGATTTGTTCCAAAGTGCGAAAGCATTTGCCGCATTTTTAATATTTCCGCGATTAATTTCACGGAGCACGCTTGAATTGGCAAAACCATTTTCGCCGATATTAAAAACTAAGCTCACGAGTGCATCAAATTGATTTTGATTAATTGGATGTGAAACCAAACTATTTACCGCTTTTACCGCCCATAAAGTGTCTTTTCTAAATAGTTTACGGCTCTCTTCGCGGGAAATTGTTTGCCCAACTTTGTAAGGCTCACCTTTCAAAATAACGTGACCAATCCCTATTGTCGGAATCCCGACGGGGTCGAGATATCCTTTCAAAACTTCTTTCTCAAAAGAAATCATTAGGTTTGTAAAATTTTCGCTGGTGTTTAAATTATTTGTCATAAAAATATAAAAACACCTTGCAAATCGCTTATGTAAACGAAATTACAAGGTGTTGATCTCCTAACTTTGATATGGATAAATGCACCATATCTCAACTTTTAATTACTATTAAAGCTCTCTAATTCGGAACTTTTCCTATTTTGATTGACTGCCGCCACTTTATTATTCGGTGACATTTCGGGCAATCAAATCCAATAAAACGCGGGTGATTTTTCACAGGTTCATTGTCAAAAAATAGTTGGTTTCCGTTCGTTGTAGCGACTTCGGTGTTGCAAAAATTACCCGACTCCAAACGATGTCTGCAAAATATTTTTTTGAAATGCGACCTTTCCATTGATAAACTTTTTCCCGAATTCAATTTTCTAAATCAGATAAAACATTGAAAATACGCATTTAGAATAACCAAATGTCTCATCTGTGAAACAGTATAAGTTAGTTCAAGCTGAAAGTCAACCATTAAATGTTGTGATTAATAGGTTTAACGGTTTTTACAAATCTTCGGAAATTGACATCTTTCACACAGTTAATACATTTTGAGGCTCTCACTGACCTTCCAAATTTAATGGTTTTAATGATTTTTTCGACTTTAACGGAATTAACAGGCGTTTCGATATTTTCGTAAATAAAGTATTGACTATGGTTAAAGGCTTTTAGTAAATTCTTCCACTCCGGAGGTTGATAAATTTGTTGCACAGATAAAACACTTGAGGTATGATAGCTACCTCAATTTATTATTGTTAGTCAAAATACTCAAGGAGAATTTTTAGGTGAAAAAAGCGAACGAAAACTCGGGCAATTCAAGCGAAGACCAACTTGATAAACTTATAAAACTAGGGCAGGCAATGAAATTGATGGAGCAGGTTATAATGCCCGTACCCTCACGCCCAACATTAATTTCATACATAAAAAACAGAGTTTTGAATGGCAAAGTGATTTTTAATAACTACTATGTATATGAGTCTTCGTTAAACGAATTCATCGAAAAAAATCGAAGAAATTTTTAGGAACCAATGATACGAATCGATTAATCACCTTTCATATTCAACCACAAATCTTCGCATAAAAACACCATGATCTTCTTCAATAACTTCTTCAAAATATGTTTGCTTCAAGCCGTTTTTTTCAAATTGGGAAAGGTCTTTTGTGCTCAATGCCCAAGGCAGTTCCAGCGGAATTTCATCATCGTCGCGACCACGTGTGACGACTACCAGTTTGCCTTCCCGGGCAACAAAATTTGCGATTTCATTTATAATTTTCGGACGTATCTCCAGAGGTAAAGGCTGAATTGTATAAATCTCCAAAACGAATTCAAATGCTTGATACCATTCCTTTGGGGCATTGAATAGATCCGCCACGAAAAAATCAATGTCGGTATTGGAGTGCAGTTTTTTTGCCCAATCGACGGCAGTTCTGGAAATGTCAAAAGCCGTTACCTTAAAACCCAGATCGTGCAGATATTTTGCATCATCGCCAAGTCCGCAGCCCACGATCAAGGCTTTCCTGCCATTACCTTGAAGATTCGTTTTCTTGGCAAATTCGACCAAAAATTTATTCGGCTCAAGATCAGCCCAAGGAATTTTTGTATTATCACCCGCTGCCTCATTGTAAAGTGCGTCAAACCAACCTAGCGAATCACCTTTTTCGGCGAATTCGGCTTGGATTTGTTTAGTTCGTTCTCTTGAATCCATTTTATTTGCGTCCTTACTAACGTGCGGACTTCCGCATTAATTTAATCTATCGGTGCTTCTGCATCTTTCCACGCTTTCCATCCGCCAGCCATTGACCAGACATTCGTATAACCCATTTTTTGCAGCATATCGCCCGCCAATGCCGAACGAAATCCGCCGCCGCAATAGAGAATTAATTCAGTTTCTTTATCAGGATATTTTTCTACAATGTCTCTTTCAATAATACCGCGACCTAGGTGAATTGAATCTTTTGCATGTCCCGCAGCAAACTCATTATCTTCACGAACGTCAATTAAAATAGCATCTTGCGTAATTCGCTCGAGCGTTTCTTTGACCGAAATTTCACTCACACGCGATTTTGCATCTTCTACAACTGCCAAGAATTCTGCTGAATGTTTCATAATTGTTTTGCAAAAATAATCTTATGTCCCGTCTCTTTTACATTAGAAATTTAAAAATCTAAAAAATCAACTTGGGGGATATGTTATGAAAAAGATTAGTGTTTTATTGATATTGGCATTTTGTCTGTCAATGGCGGGATGCAGTAAAGACGCAGAAGTTAATGCTTTTATGACCGAATTGGATACGGTTACTAATGATGTTGTGCAAAAGATCAACTCAGGCGATGTTGACGGGGCAAAAACCGCTTTTGACGGCAAAAAAGAAGGCTTAAAAGCAAAGTGGAATGCTTTCAAAAATGCCAGAGAGATGCAAGTTAGCAAGGACGTAATGAAGAAGATGCAGGAATCCTTGCAGAAAAACGTGACAGCTTTAACGACGGCGGTCGCTACAGGTTCGATCAAATTTGCCACGGATAAAGCAAAGGGCGAAAAACTTCAGTCAATTAGCAAGGAATATATGGATCTTTTCAAAATGTAATTTCATTGCGAAAATCTAATTTATTGGAAAGAGCGGCTTAAATTTAGGTCGCTTTTTCTTTTTGTCTGCAAAACCTTATAATGCTTTTATTAAGATTATTTTATAAAAAGAGGAATTAAATGGCAGAACAATTTGACGTGGTAATTATTGGTTCGGGACCGGGCGGATATGTGGGTGCGATTCGCGGTTCGCAGATGGGTTTGAAGGTGGCAATTATTGAAAAAGAAAAGGATATGCGGATGGGCGGAACGTGCGGACTTCGCGGATGTATCCCCACAAAAGCTTTATTACAAGCGGCTCATCTTTACGAAAAAGCCGGACATTTCGCCGAGTGGGGAATCAAGGTTGACAATTTAGGATTTGATTTTTCATTGATTCAAAAACGCAAGGGCGATGTGGTTTCAAAAAATTCAGCGGGCGTTGCGTATCTGATGAAAAAGAATAAGGTTACTACCTTTAACGGCTTCGGAAAGATCGCCGGCAAAGGCAAAGTGGAAGTTGCGATGGCAGACGGCAAGAAGGAAATTGTTGAAGCAAAAAATATTATTATAGCTACGGGATCTGTCGTTCGCCCGATACCCGGGTTTGAGGTTGACGGAAAACAGGTAGTAAATTCCGACCAAATTTTGGAAATGGATTATGTTCCGAAGTCAATGATCGTAATGGGTTCGGGAGCAGTTGGCGTGGAATTTGCGAGCGTTTTTTCAAGATTTGGCTGTGATACAACGGTCGTTGAATTAATGGATCGAATCGTTCCGATGGAAGATGCGGACGTTTCAAAAGAACTTCAGCGTGTCTTCAAAAAAGCCGGAATCAAATGCGAAACCGGAATCAAGCTCGATAAGATGACGAAATCAAAATCAGGCGTAAAAGTTTCGGGTAAAGATGCAAAAGGAGCGGATGTTACATTCGAAGCTGAAATGCTTTTGGTTGCTGTTGGACGAATGCCTTACCTCGATAAATTAGGTTTGGAAAACACCAAAGTCGTAGTCAATCCACGCGGAACGATCAAAGTAAATGAATATTGCGAAACCGCAGAACCCAATGTTTATGCCATCGGCGATGTGATCGATACCGCTTGGCTCGCACATTTAGCTTCGAAAGAAGGCTGCTTGGTGGTCGAAAAAATCGCTGGTAAAAAGGTTGAACCGATCAAACAAAATCTTGTCCCAAATTGCACATATTGCGATCCGGAAGTTGCGAGTGTTGGTCTGACCGAAGCAAAAGCCAAGGAAGCCGGATACGATGTAAAAATCGGGAAATTCCCGTTTTCTGCATCAGGAAAAGCAAGAATCTTGGGCGAAACTGACGGCTTTATCAAAATCGTCAGCGAGAAAAAATACGACGAAGTTTTGGGAGTTCACATCATCGGTCCACACGCGACCGAATTGCTCGCCGAAGCCTGCGTCGCCATGGCTCTCGAAGCAACCGCCGAATCAATCGCCAACACTATCCACGCTCACCCGACCGTTTCCGAATCAATGATGGAAGCCGCTGAGGGAGTTCATGATTTGACGATTCATATGTAAAAAAGTTGTGAGTAGTTAGTAATTGGTGGTCAGTCGGAGAAATTCGGCTGACCTTTTTCGTGCAATCGGCTAATATGAATGCATATTTTTGTTGACTCTTGGGAGCGATATAATATAGCTTAATTTGCTGAAAATTCTTTTGCAATGAATTGGAACATTTATGAATAAAACGATTGTTTTCTCGCTTTTTTTACTGCTTTTGCCTCCTTTAAGCATATCTGCTCAGAAATTGGACGCCGAGCGAATTCTTCACCAAAACATACTTAAAAATTTCAAAAAAGATATTAAAGAAAAATACTACGATCCCAAATTACGTGGGATTGATATAGAAGAGAATGTCAAAAAGGCTAGTGATCTTATCAACACGGCTAATTCGGTTGAGGAGATGACCGACATCATCGTTCGATTTTTGCTTTTATTTGAAGATTCTCATCTATTTTTCATTCCACCTAGAAGAACCGTCAACATAGATTATGGATGGGATTGGCAAATCATTGGAGATAAAGCATTTGTTACATCACTTTCCGAAGATAGCGATGCCTATAAGAAAGGAATTCGGATTGGTGACCAGCTTTATATGCTGGAAGGGTTTATTCCAAATAGAGAGGGGTCGCAATTATTGAAGTTTCACTACAAGGTATTGAGTCCTCAGTCTCTTTTAAAGATTATTCTAACAAAGCCAAGTGGAAATAGTTACAAACTCGACCTCACAGCAAAAATAAAGAAAGATAGCACATTTATGCCGTCAAACCGAGAATTGGACATCGAAGCGGAAAACGAATACACCGAAAGCACACGACAACTGGTTTACGACAAGATTTCGGGATTGTTTGTCTGGAAAATGCCGAGTTTTGAATTGTCGACGTTGAAAATTGACAAAATGATGGGCAAGGTAAGAAAGAATAGTTCTTTAATTCTCGATTTGCGTGGCAATGGTGGTGGCTATATTGATTCTTTGTCCAAACTAGTCGGTTATTTTTTTGATAAGGATGTTGTTGTCGGCGATGTAATTGAGCGAAAAGGAACGAAAAAAGTCGCAATTGAGACTGTGGGTAAAGATATCTATTCTAAAAAACTAGTGGTTTTGATTGACAGCGAATCCGGGTCAGCCGCCGAAGTTTTTGCAAGGATAATTCAGTTGGAAAAACGCGGAATTGTTATTGGCGACCAATCCGCCGGAGCTGTAATGCAATCGATAACACTTTTCCATGCATTTGGGTTGGATTCACGGATTCCCTATGGTTTGAGTGTGACTGTTGCAGACATAATAATGAAGGACGGACAACGTCTGGAAAAAGTTGGCGTTACGCCGGATGAGAAGATATTACCCTCAGCATTGGATTTACTCAACAAACGCGATCCTGTTTTGGCTCGTGCGGCAGAAGTTTTAGGCTTTAAACTTACGCCCGAAGAAGCCGGAAAGATTTTTCCAAGAACTTACAAAGGGGCAAAATAATTTTGGAGCATATTTCGTAAGATTATGATTCGTATCATCTTCGCAAAATAAGAAAGATTCGCGTTTTGCGAAAGATTTCTCTCATGATTCTTCCGTTTTCTCAATAAAATTAAGAAAAACCCATTGGCACATTGTTTGCAAAATCAAGTAATGAAGTTGAGCATTGGAGAAAATATGAAAATCATAATTCCCGGAGGCAGTGGGCAAGTTGGCACAATTCTCGCACGTTCGTTTCAGCGGGATGGACATGAAGTCGTCGTTTTGAGTCGGAATGTGGGAACTGCTCCGTGGAAAGTTTTGCACTGGGACGCGGAGACGATTGGCGATTGGGCAAATGAGTTTGAAAACGCTGATGTTGTTATCAATCTTGCGGGACGTAGTGTGAATTGCCGATACAATAACGAAAATCGACGGCAGATGATGGATTCGCGGGTGAAGTCGACGAAGATTGTTGGCGAAGCGATTTCGAAATGTAAAAATCCGCCGAAAGTTTGGCTGCAGGCAAGCACAGCGACGATTTACGCACATCGGTTTGATGCTCCGAATGACGATGTTTCGGGAATAATCGGTGGCGGCGAAATTGGTGTACCGGACACTTGGAAATTTAGTATCGAAGTTGCGAAAGCGTGGGAAAAAGTTGCGAATGAAGCGGATACGCCTAAGACTCGCAAAGTGATTTTGCGTTCGGCAATGACGATGAGTCCTGATCGCGATGGAATTTTTGATGTCATGCTCGGACTCGTTAAAAAAGGTCTCGGCGGAACGGCAGGCGATGGAAAACAATATATTTCGTGGATTCACGAAGCGGATTTTATTCGTGCGATTTATTGGTTGATCGAACATGAAGAACTTTCGGGTGCGATAAATCTTGCTTCGCCAAATCCTTTGCCGAATCGCGAATTTATGAAAATACTCCGCGAATCTTATGGTGCGAAAATCGGTTTGCCCGCAACGAAATTAATGCTAGAAATTGGTGCAATATTTCTTAGAACCGAAACAGAACTCATCCTAAAAAGCAGACGAGTTGTGCCAACAAGAATGCTTCGATCAGGATTTGAATTTCAGTTTGCAGATTGGAATTTGGCATGTCGTGATCTTTGTGAACGCTCACGTAAACTTCCTTAAACTCCAAAGTCTTGAACCTGGAAAGTAAAAAAATCGTATCATCATCTATGGAATTTTTTAGGGAAGAAAATCTTTGGCTCTATCTGCCGCCAGTTTTATGGATTAGCGGTATTTTCTATCTCTCTTCGGATAAGGGTTCAATTTCGAACACTTCACGGTATCTAAGTCCAATTTTCGGCTTGTTCATTCCAAATAAAAAATCGGACGAACTAAAAACCTACCATCTTTACCTACGCAAAATCTGCCATTTTGTGGCTTATGGCATTCTCGCACTTTTCGCCTCGCTGGCTTTTTACAATTCCCCAGTTTTCTTTTCACCGGCTTATTGGCATGTTTCCGCATTTTTGACAGTTTTATTCGTAGCTTCGGCGGATGAAATCAAGCAAAGCTTTTCCAACAATCGGGTTGGTTCTTTCTTTGATGTCGTGCTTGATTGTTTTGGCGGATTAACAATGATTCTCGTCTATAAGATTTTCGCATCAAACCCTTAGTTGATAATTATTTACGGGTTTTCTATCATTTTTACGCAATAATGTTTGGGGTTTACGTCTTGTGATTTGAATGAAAAATAATACCCCCGAAAGTAAAAAATATTAGAGGAATTTTTATGCAAAACACATTAAATAATTATAGTTTTACCTTGGGAATTTCGCGTTTCGCAATTGTTGGTTTGCTCATCGTCTTAACGACTTGCGTCAATGTTTTCGGGCAACAAGTTAAATGGGAAGGCACATGGACATTTGCTTCACGTTATTCTCCGGCAACCTTAAAAATAAAAAAACTTTCGGCTTCTAAATTTAAGTTTACGATTGAAGCACTTAGCGGAACGCATGACGGGGAAGTTTCGGGCATTGCAACTGTAAAAGGTAATAAAGCCACTTTTTCAGACGGGAAAAAGAAAAAAGATGAAAATTGCAGATTAATTTTCACGAAAAAAACTAATTCAATTCTAGTGGACGAAGATAATTGCAGCGGCTATGGCGGCATCGGGGTGGGTTTTGGGCTTGAATATTCAAAGGGAAAAGGGAAGCCAATTGAGCAAAATTTTGTCCAAATAGAAGTATTTCCAAACGCGGGAATTGATAGTAAATTCAAGACTTTAGTCGGAAGCAAAGACTACGAATCGTTTCTAAATGCCTTTCAGATGGCTGGCGAAGTTGAGGATAAAGACAATTTGGGAGCGAAAGTTTTTTCGGGATGTGTAAGAGGTATTTGCCCTTACAATGCTGCGATTATTATGTTTGATAAAAATGATAATCTTTGGGCGGCTTTTATTGAAGTAGATAACGACAGCAAATCGACGATCAATTACTATTCAAATGTCGCCGAATGGGCGGATAAAATGCCAAAAACGATCGAAGAATGGGTTGATGATAAACGCGGATTGAATGAAAATCTGAAAATTGTTTTCAAGGACAAACGATAGGCGAAACCTTAAAAACAAAAATAAAAGGCGAGAGCGATTTTCCGTTCTCGTTTTTTTGTTTATAATTCTTGCTTCTATGAAAGCACAACTTACATCTTATCCGAAGAATAAGGTCAAAATATTACTTCTCGAAAATATCAGCAAAGCTGCGGTCGCAGAATTTGAGGAAGCCGGCTATACCGAAATCCGGCAGATTTCAGGTGCTTTGAGCGAAGCAGAACTCTGCGAAGCCGTAAAAGGCGTTCACGTTCTTGGGATTCGCTCGAAAACTCAGATCACAGCAAAAGTGATCGAAAGTGCTGATAAACTTTTGGCTATCGGGGCATTCTGCATCGGCACAAATCAAATTGCCTTAAAAGCCGCAACTGAAAAAGGCGTCGCCGTATTCAACGCTCCTTATTCGAACACACGTTCGGTCGCGGAATTAGTGATTGGTTTGTGCGTAATGCTGATTCGCAAAATTATTGATAAAAATAGTGCCGCCCACGCTGGAACTTGGTTGAAAGACGCGAAAGGATCGTTTGAATTACGCGGTAAAACGCTGGGAATCATCGGCTACGGCAATATTGGTTCGCAAGTTTCTGTGATGGCTGAAGCTTTGGGCTTGAGCGTTATTTATTACGACGTTGTCAATAAATTGCCCCACGGTAACGCTAAACAAATCAAGAACTTAGACGAACTTTTGCAACAATCCGACATTGTTACACTTCACGTTCCGAGCGATAAATCAACTCGAAATATGATGGACGACGCCAAATTTTCAGCAATGAAAAAAGGTTCGATCTTTATCAATTATGCCCGCGGCGAAGTTTGTGATTTAGAGGCTCTCAAAAAATTTATTGATAATGGCACGATCACGGGGGCGGCGATAGACGTTTTCCCTGTTGAGCCGGAAAAAAATGGCGACGCCTTTAAGACCGTTTTGCAAAATCTGCCAAACGTAATTTTAACGCCGCACATTGGTGGTTCAACAGAAGAAGCACAGGCAAATATTGGTCTGGATGTTTCTACTAAGCTATTGAATTATATTGAGTTAGGAGCTTCCGATGGTTCGCTTACTGTTCCGCCTTTGAATCTTTCACCGACAAATAATTCGCACAGAATCTTGCATATTCATCAAAATATGCCCGGCGTTTTGAGTGAAATAAATTCCAAATTATCTGAAAAAGGTATCAATATTTTGGGACAATTCCTGAAAACAAACGACGAAATCGGTTACGTAATTTTGGACGTTGATACCGCTCTTTCAAATGAAGCTTTTGGGATCTTAAAGGAAGTGAAAGGAACACTTAAGACGAGAATGGTTTACTAAAAAGGGAGCGTACGTTGAATCGTACGCTTCCAAATCTTAGGTTACTTTCCAGATTCTTTCGGAAGGTCCTTTGTATTTCCGCGAACCAGCTTTCCAAACCGAGAAGTTGAAAGCCACGTAGGCATTGAGTCTGCATTTGCGAGACGAAGTCCCATTATCCCCATCACTTCAGCTACGGTCTCCGCTCCTTCCCAAGCCCAATCGGCTTGAATCGTATCACCCGGCTGATGATAATTGGTTTTTTCCCATTCTTTCATTCGTTTCATTGCATCCTCTATATTACCTTCGGGTGCACCCATCAGCATCAAAGCCGGAACTCCGCGTTCGACAAACGAGTAATGATCCGAACGAAGAAAAATATTCTCAGTTGGCACGGGATCCGGTGCAACCTTTATTCCCATCGTTGATGAAACATCCTCAAGCATCGCTCCAAGCGTCGAATGTTCGGCACCGTATCCAACCATCGTCTTAACGGGTCCATAAACTTCTGTGCCAACTCCATCCAAATTCAAATTCGCAACTACTTTCTTGATGTCCCAAGTTGGTTTTTTTGCCCAGTATTTAGAGCCGTAAAGCCCATATTCTTCGCCGGTTACGGCAAGAAAGATCAATGAACGCTTTGGCTTATTTTCAGTTTTCGAAAAGGCTTCGGCAACTGCCAACATTTCAGCCGTGCCAAGTCCGTTGTCCGCCGCCCCATGATAAATTTTCCCGTTTTCCATTCCGTAAGCGTCGTAATGTGCTGTGAATAAGACCGCTTCTTCTTTCAATTTAGGGTCGGAGCCTTCGATATAGCCGGCTACGTTGCTCGAAAAACCCTTGTTGGATTTGTACTTCGCAATAATTTTTGCCTTTTGATTTAGTTTGATCGGTTTGAAAGAATTTTCTTCCGCCTGAATCAAAGCAACCTTCAATGAAACACCGGATTTAGAAAAAAGTTTCTCCGATGCCTTCGTACTAACATAAATAAATGGCGGAACAAACGCTGGATAGCCCTCTTCATTCGGCATCGTAATCTGCCGACGACCGAAATAGCTGATTAGCTCATCAGGCGGCTGCTCTTCGCGTCCATGCCCAATAAACACCAGAGCTGAAGGTCCTTGCATAACTAGGTTTTGGACAAAAACCGTAGAAGCCTTTTGATCGTCCCAAGCCTTTTTCGGAATATTCGCCGGAGGTCAGGAAAGCAGTACGACGATCTTTCCTCTCACGTCGATCCCCTTTAGATCGTCCCGTTTTATTGAGGGAGCCTGAATGCCGTATGCCACAAAAACCATGTCGCCGCTAACATCTTTATTGCCATTGTTCATCGGAAGAAAGCCGTAATCGCTCCAGAAGTCGAGTTTTTCGTCGCCAATCGTAAGTGACGTTTCAGGAGTAGCGACCGTTTCTTTGAATTCCACTTTTTGGTGGTAGGAATCCTTATCGCCAAGTGGTTTCAAACCAAGTTGCTTGAAGCGGTCCGCTATCCAATTGGCTGCTTTATCACCGCCCGGCTGCATTGTTCCGCGTCCTTCCATTTCTGCGGATGAAAGCGTTGTCGTTGCTTCTTTAATCGTTTCAATTTTTATTTTATCAGCCAAAGCAAGCTCTTCAGCCGACAAAACGGACTTTGCGGGTGCAACCGTCTGAGCAAAAATCTGCCCGTAAATAAATAAGCTAAGCAGAAATACGGAAACGATTTTATGCCCAAAATTAAGGCTCGTTCTTTCTTTTTTATACATTATCAGTTTTTTCCTCTTGATTTTCCGAGTAAGAAATATTTTCGAAATAGATTGGCTTGAATCTTGAGGATTGTCAAACAAACTTCAGATCACAACCGTTCCCTGATCAATCTTAAATCCCAACCATTGATCGCTCGATAATTTTGTCGGCTTCAATTCCAAAAGGCAAAGTTCCGAAATTCGAGTATTTATTGTCGCCAAGCCGCGATAAACAAAAGGCTTCGGCGACAAATCCAGGAGTCGTTTCTAGGAGAACTTTTGCCTGCAAAGCTAACGCGAATCTTTCCACAATTTGACGTGAACGGAATTCTAAATTATTCGTTTTTGACGCTTCATTTTTAAGATTTACGACAAATGTATCGAAGATTGAGTTCGATCCTTTCGCTGTATCCAATTGATTAATAAGCACTTCGATGGATTGCGGTTCTTTCTGCATCGAACGTAAAACGTCCAGACATTGCACATTTCCCGAGCCCTCCCAAATCGAATTGACCGGAATATCGCGGTAAAGACGCGGCAAGACCGAATCTTCAACATAGCCGTTGCCGCCCAAAATTTCGATCGCCTCGCCGAGTGCAAAAACGGCACGTTTGCAGTTCCAAAATTTTCCGATGGCGGTCGCGATTCGGGTGAAAAGTCGGGATTCAATGCTGTTTTCGGCTTCGTCAAAACCTCTCGCCAAGCGAAATGCGAGTGCCGTCGCGGCTTCAGATTCGAGAGCCAAATCTGTCAACAAATTCTGCATTAAAGGCTGCTCTATCAATAATTTACCAAAGGCACTGCGATGCTCGCAATGATGAATACTTTCCGCAACCGCACGCCGAAGTGTCGCCGCCGAGCCGACCGCACAATCGAGCCGTGTATGCCGGACCATCTCCATAATATTCGCCACGCCGCGACCTTCTTCGCCAATTATTTGGGCATAGGATTGATGAAATTCTACTTCGCTTGAAGCGTTTGAACGATTGCCGAGTTTGTCTTTAAGTCGTTGAAAATAAAGCTTATTCTTTGTTCCATCTGGCTTAAAACGCGGCATCAGAAAACATGAAATTCCGCTTTTGGTCTGTGCCAATACGAGGAAAGCGTCAGACATCGGTGCCGAGCAAAACCATTTTCTTCCCGTTACTTCGTATTCGCCATGGTCGTTCAGTTTTTTCGCTATCGTGGTATTTGCCCGCACATCACTTCCACCTTGCGGCTCCGTCATCGCCATTCCGAAGGTCGCACTTCGTTTTTCCACAGACGGCAAAAATCGTGCATCATATTTATTTGAAAGGACTTTAGGCAACCATTCGTCCGCGATTTTGGGATCAATTTTAAGACTTGGAACAGCCGCAAACGTCATCGTGACAGGGCAACTCGTGCCTTCGTCAACCTGCTGTTTGAGATACGCCAACACCGAGCGGGCGACATATTTTCCTTTATTCTCAGAAGTCCATGCGAGCGAATGCGTTTCATTTTCAAACGAAATTCGCATCAATTCGTGATATGAAGGGTGAAATTCGACGATGTCCAAACGATTTCCGAAACGGTCGTGGGTTTTTAGAACAGGAGAGTTTTTGTTAGCAAGATCTCCGAGTTCGAGAGTTTCCCGGCGTCCCAGAAGTTCTCCGAATTGAGCGGCTCTTTGGTTATTCCACGCTCCACTATTGACTTCTAGAGCATTTTGAAGCGGTAAATCGGACGTAAAAAGATTGTAGTTTTCTAAAACGGGCGGTTGATTCAGCGATTTTCCGAAGTCGAATTTCACTACTTCAAAATCAGAGATTTTCTCGCCATTGTCAAGTTTTACGGACAAAATGTTAAAATGAAAGAAATTGCATGATCGACTTACCCAAAGCCAGTCCTTATGAAATCGCTCTAGTTTTTTTAGGCTATAGGCACAAATATGTTTGCGAAGGCAATTCGATGTATCCGACATTGAAAAATGGGGAAGTCGTTTTGGTCGATAGAGAGGCTGAAATCGAAGCCGGCGACATTGTAGTTGCCAAACATCCGGTTGAACAAACTAGCGAGGTCATCAAACGAATTGAGCGAATCAATGAACGCGGTCATTATTTTTTGGTCGGCGATAATTTGGACGACAGCAACGACAGCCGAAATTTTGGAGCGGTAACGAGAGAATATATTAAGGGAAAAGTTGTTGCGAAATTGGGTTAGCAAGAAAATTACGAAACGTTGGCTTGCTAAAGTTTTTTTGTTGCGAAATGAATGTGTTAAAATGAATTCTTATGAACGCAACGCTTGAACAAATAAAACCTGAAACATTAGAGATTTTGGAAAAACAGGCAAAGATGTTTGATCTTACGGTTGATGAGTATTTGCGAAGCTTGCTACCGAAGACAGAAAAGAACCTATCACTCAAAGGCGATGCGAATGATGAATTTGAGGAAGATATGACCGCTTTTGCCGAAGGAACCGAAAACTCTGCTTACCAAGGAACTTATTCACGCGAAGATATCTATTTTGATCACGACTAATGCCTTTCTTATTCGACTACCTTTTTGACACAAATATTTTCCTGCGTTTGGCTGAGAAAAACAGCAACGAACGCCTGATAATTCTCAACGCAATTCGAAAAATTCGCCTTCAAAATAAAATAATTTGTTATACACCTCAGATTCTGGCTGAATTTTGGAATGTTTGCACACGACGCACGTCCTCTCGCGGAGGTCTCGGATTATCAATTGAGCAAACCGAAAGAAAAGCTAATCTTATTCAAAAACATTTCGAACTTTTGCCCGACACGGCTTCAACTTTTACCGAATGGCGAAAACTCGTTGGAGATTATCGAGTTATCGGTGTTCAAGTTCACGATTCTAAACTTGTCGCTTCGATGAATGTTTATAAAGTTGAATATTTAGTTACCTTCAACGAAAAAGATTTGAAACGGTTTTCGATAAACGTCACTAACCCAAAAGATGTTTAAGTTGCTTTCAACCTCTCGCTAATCAACTTATAAACCTGATAATTAAAAGCCATTCCTATGTGAGTGCTGGAAACTTCGAAATTCTTGGCTTCGTCGCGGTAAATACAATTTTCCCAATGAACAACGCCGTCCGTCTTCGAATAAATCGCGGTTTTCTTGATCGTATCGGGCAAAACCTTTTGCATTGAAGCAACCGCAACACAATCACAATAGCCTGTGTAGCAATATGGCGGATGATTTTCGTCGTGATTTACAAAGATACGGCGTCGGATTTTCTCAGCCATTTCGAGCAAAAACGGGTGTGATTTTACACCACGAAAAGGCGAACCCATTGTAACTACCGAAGCTACCAAATCCGGATGCTGTGAAGCGGCGGAACGCGACAAAACCCCACCCAAACTGTGTCCGATTAGGTGAACCTTCTTTCCCGTTTCCTCATGGGCGGCAATGATGGTATCCGAAAGTTTATTAACCAGCGTATTCATGCAGTCTGCATTCCAGCCGATATTGGAAACAAAAGGCTTGTAACCGATTCTTCCCAGCCAATAATAAAGATCATAAAGATAAAAATCAGTCGCAAGAAAGCCCGGCACGACAATCACCGGCGAGCCATCACCCTGCGGAACACCCCAACCGTAATAGAGCGGTGAAATGTGCAAAAGAGCCCAATCGATCCCGGCTAAAGATTCCATCCAAATCGGTAACTCGAATGGTTTCATGTCTTTATCGAAAAATATGCCTTCAATACTTTCGATCGCAGTAGATAAACTTACTTCAGGTTTCTTGACTAATTTATTTTGTGCCACTTTCATTTCTCAGACTTTCTATTACTTTCCAATAACGATTTTAGATAATCCAACACCGGATTCCATTGATCATTAGAATCTCTTATGTCACTTTCGGTTTGCATATTTTTTTGGACTAATTTGCATAAAACACGGTGTTCATCTAATTGAACAAGACAAACTTCAACCTTGCTGCCACGTTGAAACCGAACGGTTTCCCATCCAAAATGATATTCCCCTTTATCATCCTTTTGCGTGTCGTCACGAATTCTACGCCTATCTCCGCCGGTTCTAGTCAATTCTATCCAACTACACCATTGTATTGAATTTGCCCAAGCATCAAAAGCCTCTTCAAGAGTAGTTTCTATTTTTCTCTCGAATGATGTTTCAAATGTCTGCGGATTCATTTTGTAATATCCTCAAGACTAAACCTATTGTTTTGCCCTCATTACTTGCGAATCCATAGCCTCAACGCCCGCGAGTGTCCGCAGTTCCAAGAAGCATTCGTCCAAAATTTCACGGAATTTTTCCACATCATCCATCGCTTTCGTATCTGAGCCAATCCCGAAAAACAGCTTTCCATCGTAGCTGAAAATCGCGGTTCCCATGCCGAGATTATAGCCGATTGGCACGAACGGGTATTGTGCGATCATTCGTTTTCCGTTCATATACATCGGCACTTGGGGACCCGGAACGTTGGTCGCGACCGTGTTGAAAACGGGGAACGGTGTGTTGATTACGGCTCCAATCGCCGACTGAACAGGTGCCGGCATCATACCAAAAACCGCTCCGAGCATTCCGAGCCCTGAAGCCATTTGCGTTGCCTTCATCATGCCTGTTTTCTGATTAACGGCGGTGAAAAGATGCAGCGGGTTTTTAATGTCGAGCGGAATTTCGACAGGTAAAATCGAGATCAGATTGCCCAACGCACCTCTCTGTTCTTTTTGCCGAAGCGAAACCGGCATCATAAATCGGACGATTTTTTCGCCAATTCCAACGCCGTGCATTTCCGAATAACGCGAAATCGCCATCACTAAAATCGTTAAAACAACATCATTTACGCTGCCGTTTAAGTTGCCGCGAATCGCACGTGCTTCCGCGAAGGAATATTGTGTCCAAGCGAGTCGGCGTTCGCCTCCGCAAGGTTTATTGAAAGGTAAAACTGGTGCCGGAGTTGCAATCGCTGGCAAGTTTCCAGCTATGTGCGGAATTGCCCCGAGCATCTGCGGATTTTGTGCAAATGTCTGTGTTAATTGAAGTAAGCCGGTTTGCAATTCGGTAAAACGATTCATTCCTTCCTGCATCGCACCCATCAGAGATTCGATAAAAAGCTGCGAAGCTTCCTTTGGTTTTGCGGCTTCTTTTGGTTCGGGTTTGGGCGGCGGCGGACTCGATTTCGGCGAAATATCAAACAAAATCTTCATCAGATCAACGCCGGAAATTCCATCGACCATGCAATGATGAATCTTCGTAATCATCGCCGAACGATCACCTTCGATATTGTTGACGATGTGAATTTCCCAAAGCGGTTTGCTACGATCCATCACGCCTGAAAGCACGCGTCCGGCATGAGCCATCAGTTCATTTTGGGTGATCTTCTTTTTATTTTTGATGTGAAAAATATGGTTTGAAATGTCGAAATCTTCAGCATTTTCCCATGTTGGATGACCGAGACTAAAAGGATCGGGAACAACTTTTTGCAAATATCGCGGAACGAGATGAAGCCTGTCGCCGATGTGCTGAACAACCTCTTCGAACGAAATCTGACCGTCAAAAATACTCGTCCCGCCAATATGCAGCGGTGCCTCGGGCTTCTCGAGATAGAGAAACGCCGAATCGAGTGTTGATAGACGATGGTTTAGCTCCATAACTGTTAATTGTTAATTGTTAATTGTTAATTGTTAATGGCTTATCAATCGAAATTAATAATTAACCATTTACAATTAACAATTAAACATTGAATCCCGTAACATCATACGACATAATAATTAAGTCGTGTGTTTTATCATTTCGATCGATTACGCAATCGGTCAAAAGTGCTTCTGCTTTGAAGCCTAGTTTTTCGAAAACCGAAATCGCACCTTTTTGCGTTGCCGCCATGCGAGCCATTACTTTTCTGAGTCCAATTTCGTTCGCATATGCGAAAAGTTCGCCCGCTAGAATGTTTCCAAGTCCTTTCCCACGTGTTTCGCGACCAAGTAGCAAAATCATTCCACCAATGTGCCGCGTCCAAACTTGTTCTTCGTGAATCAAGCTTCCGTGTCCGACCAATTTTCCGTCTGCCTCAACTAAAATCGTATGCAAACGACCTTTTTCAACATTTTCAACCCAATTCTCGACCGCTTCTTTCTTGGTGATATCAATCGCTAAAAATAGAAGGTCGTCTTCAGGCAAAGATCGTGCGAATTTCAACATGGCGTCGCCGTCTTTTTTCGTCATTAGACGCAATGTAAAAGTTTTACCATCGATCACGGTTGACCACGGATAAATTCGTTTTGAAGTTGTTTGTTTTGCCATTTTTAAATTTATTTCTTCTCGTTATTCAAAAAAGGCAATTGCATTGCCATATCAAGCCAGCGTTTTTGCACTTCAACGTAGCTGTTCATCGATTGTTGTGCGAAATCTGCCAACATCGACGCCGGATTTGTGTCGTCCAAATTCAGACTCTTTTTCATCGAATCGATTACCTGTGCGTTCTGTTGTGCCGCAAAATCGAGCCACGCCATCCGCATCTTGACGATCGTCTCAAGTCCTTGTCCTGCAGCAGCTTGCAAGTTTCCTAAAACTGCCGGATCGGCAAAATTTGCACCCGATTGCACCGCCGCCATCAACTGCGAGCTTTGTGCCATCGCAATTTCCGACCATTTCTTTTGAGCTTCAATAAAGCCTTCCATGCCTTGCTTTGCCCAAGCGGCTAACGCTTCAGTCGGAGCGTTATTTGTCATTCCCGAAACTTCGGAAATCGTTTTGAAAACAAGCTGATTTTGTTTCGTCACGAGTTCGAGCCACATCTTTTGTGCGTCAACCATTTGATTTACAACGGCAGTCGCCCATTCGGTGGGAATCGCACCTGTGTTTCCCTTGCTTGATTCACTCGTTTTTTCGTTCGGTTTTGCGTCTTCTTTTTTTGCTCTCGGCATATTGAATTTTCCTATTAAAGTATTGCAAAAATATAGCCTAGAGTATATTTCAACACTAGGCTAATTTCAATTTTCACGCTTGCCTTTTCAAACTATTTGCCTGAAGAAGCTTTTTTGCTTTTCGGAGCAACGGTTTCGGTAACTTTTTCAACTTGTGAAGTAACGGTTTCAGTTACATTTTTAACTTGCTCAGATGCGAAACCGAAAACTTTTTCGCCGATTTCAGTGATTTCTTTTTGAAAAGGAATTTCCAAGCTGCTCAATGTTCCGATTGAATCTACAGCCTTGTCGCCAGTTTGTTGTGCAAGCGAAATCCATTCGTTGCGGATTGCCGAAAGAGCATCCCAATAACCTTTTGCTACACTCAAGCCGGCTTCGTTCATGTCGTATCCAACTTTGTAGAGTCCTTGAAGCGAATTTTCAGCCAATTTTACAACTTCGATCGAAGTATCAACTGTCGCTTTCGCGGTGTCTTGTGTCAATTCAACTACTTTGTTCATTTCTTTTTTTCCTGCGTTTTTCATAATAATTTTCTCCTAAAAAGTTATAAATAATTTCTATTCGTTAAGACGTTCCCTTAACTCGATGAACTAAGATTAAAACATAAAAAAATAAATGTCAAGCAAAAATTTCGCATTTGCGAAAAGAAATTTATAATCTATGTAAATGCAATAACTTAGGATGCGAAATCATGTCTTAGGATTGTGATTAGTGGCATAAATTCGTTCGCAAATGCACAAAAGTTTATCATATTGATAAATAACGAGTTATGTCGATTATTGGACTTTCATCACGCAGACGTGATAATTTTATTGACATGGCACGAAAGAAAAAAATCCCAAACGAATCGCCCGAACAACTTGTAATTAAGCGTTACGGAAATCGTCGTTTGTATAATACAGAAACGCAAACTTATGTAAATTACGAAGATTTGACGAAACTTGTCCGCGACGGTCAAGACATCAAAGTTGTTGATTCAACCTCAAAAGAAGATGTCACTAAAGCCGTGCTTATTCAGTTGATTTTAGAAGAAGAAAAAGATAAAAAAAGTATTTTGCCGACTCCATTTTTGTTCCAACTCCTACGCTCGCGAGAAGAATCTATGCAGGATTTTTTCACAAATCACCTTTCTACTAGTTTTAATGCTTACCTAAAAACCAAGGAAGAATTCGACAATCGTTTCCGTTCGATGATCGAAATGGCGAGTGCCGCTCCGCAAATGTGGGAAAAATTAATTCCGGGGGCAGAAGTTATGCGGGAACTTTTGACCGGAAAGAAGAAGGACGATGACGAATCGGTATAGCGAGCGGTAGCGAGTATCTATAGCTTTGTTCAAACCGATCTTTACTAAAACCAAAAAAACAGACTCGCTACCGCTCGCTATACTGACTATTGATTGAAATCAGGAAGTGGTTCTCCTTGCCGATTAATAACGTAATCAATCGCTATCTCAACGCTCTTTTCCGTCCAGAGAAACCTTCTACTTCCTTGTTCAGCCCATGGCGAGTGCTCAAATTGCCAACTCCTATTCTAACGCATATTCCTTGTTGAATTTGCTTTGAAAGCCGACAAAACCTTCCGTGAATTCGTTTCTCCAGCCGAAACAACAATGTGAACATGATTTGTTCTGATGTTGACGGCGTGCAATTTCCATCCACGAATTTCGCAGGTTTCTCGAATAGCCAACTCAACGGCATTCCTACTTTCGGAGTTTAATTTGACGGGTTTGTGCTTGAGTAATTTCTCATTAAACTCTTTCCATTGTTGATTTACGGGCAAAAAAGGACTATCAAATTTGTTTTGCAGTTTATCAACCGAGCCACGCTCATCCCCGTGAAGCCAAGTACCGTAACAACGAAAAGTTATGAGGTAAGCCAATGGAATTCCGGTCTCGTTCCACTCTGAGTATTTCATAAAATATAACCAACCGAATCATTATAGCGAGCCTTAGCGAGCATCGTATATATTGACTCTGCTCATATCGGCGAAATCAGCGGTAATTTGACGGCTGAGAATGTAATCGTACTCGCTACCGCTCGCTATACTGATGCTCACCGATTCCTTCCATATTTCTCATGACTCGATACCCAATCAGAACTTGAGATTGCGGAACCAAGTGAGATTTCGCCCGCTAGCACAACTCCAGCAACGATTTCCGCAAATTTATTCACCGTTCCACGCCCGACGCAGCCAAGAATTTCCAAACACTCTCTTTGCGTCGCCAAACCAGTTCCGCCGCCATGGGTCGCGACGATCAAACTTGGAATTGTGATCGAAATGTATAAATCTTTTTGAGGCGTAATTTCGGAATAAATAATACCCGCCGAAGATTCCGAAACGTTTGCGACATCTTGCCCGGTGGCGATAAACATCGCGGTAATTCCATTTGCGGAATGAGCTCCATTATTATTAGCTCCCGACAAAAATGAACCGACATTTGCCACGCCCGAATGGTAAACGAGCGATTCGGGTTCAACCCGCATATGCTCGATCAAAACATTTCGCGGGATAATACATTCAGCCGTCACACGCTTTCCGCGGGTCCGCATGATGTTCACCTGCGAGGCTTTTTTGTCGGTCGCGAAATTTGATTCGAGATAAAAATGCTTAATCTTTTCCTTTTCGTAAACGTCAATTATCCAACTGCAAGCCGCAAAAGTTGCTCGTCCGACCATATTTTGCCCTGCCGCATCACCCGTTGTGTAATTAAACCGCAAATATACAAACTTATTTGAAATGTAATGGTCAATCTCTTTGAGCTTTGCAACGCTCGATGTGGCTTCAGCTTGTTCTTTAATTTTCTCGAAATTTTCGATTATCCAACCGACAAATTTTCGACCCTCGCGAGCGTCTTCAAAAACAAAAACAGGAGCTCGCTGCATCGCATCCGCAACAACAGTCGCTTTAACGCCGCCGGAAAGATTCAAAACTTTTATACCGCGATTATATGAAGCAACAAGAGTTCCTTCGGTAGTTGCCATCGGGATCATAAAATCGCCAATCGCAAATTCGCCATTAACTTTCAAAGGTCCGGCAAACCCAATCGGAATTTGTGCAACACCCGTAAAATGCTCAATGTTTCCCGCTAAAATATGCGGATCAAACGAATAATGTTTTATGTGTTCAACCTGTGCACCGGAGAATTTTTCAACGAATTCTTGTCGGGTTTTTATCGCTTTTTCCGAATAATCGTCATCATTATCGCGGGGAATCCGCACTTCCAAGCTTTCAATTTCCGCAATCGAATCCTCAACATCAAACTTTCAAAGAACCATAGCCCTTCGCCTTCACGGCAATTTCAATTTTATGCTTTCCGTGGGGCAAATTTCCGCCTTCACAATTTACCAAAACAACTTTTTTCAGCGGGAAAGCAATGATATTTTGATCGGAAATCGACATCGCCGAAACACTATTTCCTTCACCCAAATCAAATGTGATCTTATCTTTAGGAATTTCAAAACCATTGATTCTGATTGAGGTTAGTTCTGAAAAATTAACATCAGTCAGACGATTTTTAATCGCAAACTGCACGCCGTTAGCGGTATTTTTCAGACTGTTAAAAGTATAAAGTTGCCGCAAAAGCATACTCGGAATCGGAAAGAAAGCCATAGTTTTGTATCCTTGTAGTTTAAATTTTTGTTGAACTTGCGTTGATTTTAGTTTGAAAATTGTTTTAGTTCAAATTTTGTGTGGATTTGGAATTGGATTAGAATGCTTTTAATGAACAAACTTCTAATTTTCCTGTCAATATTTTTCTTCGTTTCAATCGCAAACGCACAGTGGCGAGTTCAAACGATTAACACCAAAGCGAGTTTTCGCGGTCTTTCCGTAGTTAATCAAAACGTAATTTGGGCGAGCGGCACGGGCGGGACGTTTGTAAAAACCATTGACGGCGGTAAGACTTGGACTGTCGGCAAAGTTCCTGATGCGGAAAAACTTGATTTTCGTGATGTTGAAGCGTTTGATGGAAATACTGCCTATCTTTTAAGCATCGGAAATGGCGAAACTTCTCGCATTTACAAAACAATTGATGGCGGAAAAACTTGGGAAAAACAATTTCAGGCAACCGACAAAGACATTTTCCTAGATGCTTTAGCTTTTTGGGACAAAGATAATGGAATTGCAATGGGCGATCCGATAAAGGGTTATTATTATTTGCTCCGCACGACGAATGGCGGGAAAAATTGGTATCCGGTTGGCAATGAAAAGCAGTTTCCTGCGAAAGATGGTGAAGCCGCTTTTGCTGCGAGCGGCACTTGCATTATCACACAAGGGAAGAAAAATGTTTTTATGGTTTCGGGCGGAAAAGCGGCGAGAGTTTTTCGTTCGAATTCGTTGGGAAATGCATGGTATGTCGCAGACTCGCCGATTGTTAGCGGAGCCGAATCGCAAGGCATTTTTTCGATTGCGATGTACGATGCAAAGAACGGGGTGATCGTCGGTGGAGATTATGTAAAACCCAACGAAGTGGTTTCAAATCTCGCGTTTACGAGCGATGGCGGAAAGACTTGGCAAGAATCAAAAGGATTTGCAGGCTATCGCTCGGGCGTGGCGTATGTTAATAAGAAAACGCTGATCGCGGTTGGTTCCAGTGGTTCTGATTTATCGAAAGATGGTGGAAAAACTTGGACTAATGTGGATAAAGAAAACTATAATGCTGTTCAAGCAAAAGGTAAGAATGCGATTTGGGCGGTTGGTGCAAACGGGTTAATCGCAAAATACATGGCAGAAACGCGACCGTAAGGAAGCGTGTCGAACGCCAACAACACGCTCCCTAATGGTCGCGTTTCCGCCTCAAAAAAAACATGACAATAATCAAAGGAACAGGCAGTGTTTTACCCGAACTCGTCGTGCCGAATAGCGATTTTAACGACCATGTTTTTTACGACAAAAATGGCGTAAAGCTTCAAAAACAAGGCGAAGAAATGACGGCGAAGCTCGAAGCGATTACAGGCATTAGAGAACGCCGCTACGTTCCTTTTGACCAAGATTCGCGTCCGCTTATGACTGAAGCCGCAAGGCTTACAATTGCTGATTCGGGTTTAGATTTGAATGATTTAGATGGAATTATCGTTGCTCATAATGCCGGAAATATGGTTATTGGTGAGAGAGTTTTTCACACGGTTCCGAATATGGCGGCTTATTTGAAAAACGCACTCGAGATCACTAATCACGAATGTTTTGCCTATGATCTATTGTTTGCTTGCCCGGGCTGGCTGCAAGCCGTGATTCAGGCTCACCAAGCGATCTTATGCGGTGATGCGGAGAATATTTTGGTAGTTGGGATTGAAATTGCTTCGCGTTTGCTTGATCCGCACGATTTGGATTCGATGATTTTGGCGGATGGTTGCGGTGCCGCTATCTTCTCCAAAAGCATTGAAAATAAAGGAGTTTTATCTCATGCTACTTTTTCTCATGCAAACAAAGACATCGACAGTATTTATCTTGGCAAATCAAATAATCCGGAACAAGATGGCAGTTGTTGGTTTAAAATGAATGGAAAAGAGGTTTATAGATACGCGACAACCTGGGTTCCGCAAGTTATCAAGAAAGCTCTCGACAAAGCGAATTTAAGCGTTAAAGATGTTGACCTATTTTTATTTCATCAGGCGAACGACAAATTGATTCACGCGATTGCAAATAATCTGGCGGATTTATACAAAGTTGAGGCTGCAAGTTTTGAAAATAAATTACCGATGACGATTCAATTTTTGGGAAATACCTCAGTTGCCACGATCCCGACGATGCTTGATCTGATCATGAAAAATAAGTTGGGCGATTACGAAATAAAGTCCGGACAAACCGTTGTGATGTCGTCAGTAGGAGCAGGAATGCATTGCAACGCAATCGTTTATCAGTTCTAAATTTAACAAATCTTCAGGATAAGCTCCTCGAGAATTTCCACTACTTTCTTGCGAGTTTCGAGGTTATTTTCTTCATCCAATCCGGTAGAAGTCAGCAAAAAAAGACCCGTAAAGTATCAAGCGAAACGCAGTTTTTGAAGTTTTTTAGGTATTGGTAATACCAATACTTGACATTTGTTATTATTGGTTGCATAATCTTCCAGTATTCAGAATTCCGAGAGAATACTGAATGACAGTTCTGGCATCTTTTGCATCTAAGATTGACGATTTATGGGGGTAGATCGACGGTTTTGCAGGGTGCCATTATTTATTTTAAAGCCCTGCTTCCGATTTTCATCTGACCACTAAGCTCTCCAGTTCTCCCCTGATCAAATAGCACAAAGCCAAAAAAACAATTTTCAAAGAAGTCGTGCATTTAAGCTAAATTCGAATATATTTGTATTCTAATAAGTCAAAAATATTGATACTATGGGGGCGGAACTAGCAAAATGAAACAGTCGTTTAAATCCAAACGATGCGTAAAGGCGAAATCATTAACCTGTAGGCAAACAAAATCGCCGCCTTTTTTGCGATAATTCAGAAATGAGGGCAGAAGAATGACCAAAACAGCGATGAAAGAAACCATTTCAAACGAATACCAGCGAATCTTTGATTTGCAAAGCGAAAATCAATACAACATTGGCAACACCTCCGCCGCTGAACGCAAGGCAAAAATCAAGGCTTTGCGGTATGCGGTTGAGATTGAATATCGCGATGCGATTCGTGAAGCGGCTTTTAAGGATTTGGGCAAAGGCAAATCGGAAGCTGATTTGACGGAGGTTTTTCCGATTGTTAGTGAAGCGAAACATGCTATGCGGAAGGTAAAAAGTTGGACAAAACCTCACAGAGTATCAACTCCAATGTCGCTTTTTGGTGCAAGATCGTGGATAAAATACGAACCAAAAGGAGTTTGCCTGATAATTTCACCTTGGAATTTCCCTTTTAATTTAACATTTGGACCATTGATTTCGGCGATTGCGGCGGGAAATTGCGTAATCATAAAACCTTCGGAAATGACTCCAAATTCATCCGCTGTGATGAAAGAGATAATCAGTAAATTATTCAAAGAAAACGAGATAGCCTTGATCGAAGGCGGAATCGAAGCCTCGACTGCCTTGCTTGAATTGCCTTTCAATCACATCTTTTTTACGGGAGCTCCTTCGATCGGAAAAATTGTGATGACGGCGGCGGCGAAGAATCTGACTTCAGTAACTCTTGAATTAGGCGGAAAATCACCGACAATAGTTGACGAAACTGCCAATATCAAGAATGCCGCAACGATGATTGCTTGGGGGAAATTTTCTAATAATGGACAGATCTGTATCGCTCCCGATTACGTTTTTGTTCACGAAAGCAAGAAAGATGAATTCACTAAACAACTGCAAAATCAATTACTTACGTTTTACGGCGAGAATTCTGAAAAATCTGAAAGCTATGCCCGAATCGTAAACGAAAGGCATTTTAATCGCGTTAAGGGCTATATTGATGATGCCGTGAAAAAAGGTGCAAAGCTTCTGACCGGCGGTAAGGAAATTCGTGAAGAAAAATTCATCGCTCCTACAATTGTTGAAAATGCTCCGCTTGATTCCGAACTCATGAAAAACGAAATTTTCGGACCGGTATTACCAATTTTTTCGTACAAAAATTTATCTGAACCAATTGACTTTGTCCAGCAAAATGAAAAACCTTTGGCACTTTATATTTACAGCAAAAATAGTTTTAATATCAATAAAATAATCGATAATACGCGAGCGGGTGGCACTTGCATCAACAATAATGATGTGCAATTTTTCAACCATAATCTCCCCTTCGGCGGCGTAAATAACAGCGGCATCGGAAAGGGGCATGGAAAATTTGGTTTCGAAGCTTTTTCGAATGCCCGCGGCGTGCTAAAACAGATTTTGCCAAGCGGTTTACAATTAATGATGCCGCCTTACAACGATTTTAAGCAGAAATTGATTGAATTAACTATCAAATGGCTGTAAATTGACTTCATGAAATTTGCAATTGGGTTCGTCGCACAAATCCTTTTCACGCTTAGTCTTAGCCTTCAAACGTTTTCACAAGAAGCAGTTTCTGTTGCTCCGATCGCGGAAACACCTTCGATTATTTCATCAATTTCGAGTTTGGATGAAAGTGTGAAGAGCGTTCCGTGCAAAAACGCGGAGCGATTTGAAGCCGTCAAAAAGCTTTTTATCGAAATGGGAGCCAAGCCTGAAGAAGTAATTACAGAAACTTTTGATAAGGGTAAACTTTCAAATGTTGTAGTTACAAAAAAAGGGATGACGGATGAAATTATCGTAATCGGTGCTCATTACGACAAGACTTCTGAAGGCTGCGGAGCGATCGATAATTGGACGGGAATTGCGATAATCGCCCACCTTTACAAAACTCTGAGCAAGATTGAAACTCAAAAAACCTTCGTTTTTGTCGCTTTTGACCAGGAAGAAAAAGGTTTATACGGTTCTGATGCAATGGTTAGAAGTATTCCAAAGGAAAAGCGGACACAATATTGCTCGATGATAAATTTCGATAGTTTCGGATTTACGGCTCCTTATGTAATGCGAAATGCTTCCAGCCCAAAATTGATAAAACTCGCCGAAGAAGTTGGAAAAGCCAATGATTTTAAACTCGCAACGGTAGAAATTCCCGGTGCTGATACGGATTCTTCCTCCTTTATCCGCCGCGATATTCCGGCGATAGATTTTAGCGGAGTTGACGGAAACTGGAAAAAGTATCTGCACACTTCAAACGACATGGTTAAAAATATCAAGATTGAAAGCGTAAATATGGGTTATCGTTTTGGTTTGGTGTTTGCCGCAAAGCTCGATGAAAATGAGTGTCGGGAAGTGAAGAAAAAATAGATGAATTTCACAATTTACGATTTAATCGGCTCGGTTGGAGTTGGCGTAATAATTCTCACATATATTTTGCTGCAGACCGAACGCCTCAAAAGTGAGACGCTTACTTATTCAATTCTAAACGCGATTGGCTCTGGAATGATCGCTTTCTCGTTGATTTTTAAGTTTAATTTGGCGGCATTTATTGTAGAAATTTTGTGGCTGGTAATCAGTATTTACGGTGTGATCAAATTTATCCTGAAGCGTAACTCCCGAAGCGAAGAGATTAAGTAGTTTTTCACCGCTCAAATTTTCCATTCTAAAAAGCTCTTGTGCTAAAATTCCCCTAACAGAATATCTAAATTAAATTAAGCACTGGTCAAAACCATCAAATGGTTTGCGTAATTCAAGTTTTTATCAATCTATAAACCTATGAAAACTATAATCTTAATGGTTATTTTCGTTTTTTCAGGCGTTGTATTTGCAAACGCACAATCTACCGAAATCAATATCGTTCCAAAACCAAAATCAGTCCAACTGACACGCGGTTTGCCATTTGAGTTTAATTACAAAACTAAAATCGTAGCAACGGATGAAAGCGGACGAAAACTCGCCGGATATTTGAACGATTATTTACTCAAGTTTCACGGCTTCAAAATCGAATACACAGGAGTTCCCAAGAAAAACCAGAAAAATACGATTATTTTTGAAAGTTTTGCCCCAAACGGCACTATTGCATCTAGCGAGAGTTATTCGATAAATGTTACCAAAGACACGATAAAAATCAGTTCAAGCGGCGATGCGGGAATGTTCTATGGTTTGCAATCTTTTCTGCAACTTCTTCCAACCAAAATCGAAAAAGGCAAAGCGAAAATTCCGGCAGTTGAAATTCTCGACCAACCGCGTTTTAAGTATCGCGGAATGCATCTCGATGTAGCCCGCCATTTTATGCCTGTGAGCTTCGTCAAAAAGTTTATCGATCTGATGTCGCAATATAAATTTAATCAGTTTCACTGGCATTTAACTGAGGATCAGGGTTGGCGAATTGAGATTAAAAAGTATCCAAAATTAACCGAAATCGGCTCGAAACGTTCGGAAAGTCATCAAGGCAGCTATTCAACCGTTTTCAAGGGCGATGGAATTCCGATTGAAGGTTTTTACACGCAAGAGGAAATTAGAGACGTGGTTGCCTATGCAAAAAAGCGTTTTATAAATGTAATTCCCGAAATCGAATTGCCAGGACATTCTTCCGCCGCACTCGCTGCTTATCCCGAATTTGGTTGCAAACCTGATTATAAATACGCTGTTCAAAAGACTTGGGGTATTTTCAAAGAAGTTTATTGTCCGACGGAAAAGACGTTTAAATTCCTCGAAGATGTTTTAGCAGAAACAATCGAATTGTTTCCGGATTCACCGTATATTCACATCGGCGGCGACGAAGTTTTGAAAGATCATTGGAAAGAATCGGCGGAAGTTCAGGATTTGATGAAGCGTGAAAATCTGAAGGATGAACACGAAGTTCAGAGTTATTTTATTCGTAGAATGGAGAAATTCATCAATTCAAAAGGTAAAAAAATCATCGGTTGGGACGAGATTTTAGAAGGTGGTTTGGCTCCAAATGCAACTGTAATGAGTTGGCGAGGTGAAAAAGGCGGAATCGAAGCGGCAAAGGCAAAACATGATGTGATCATGACGCCAACAAATACGATGTATTTTGACTATGGGCAAGGCGATCCGCAATATGAGCCCCTCAATATCGGCAACCATGTTTCGACCGAAACGGTTTACAGCTACAATCCGATTCCAAAAGAATTAACCGCTGATGAAGCAAAATACATTCTCGGAGCTCAAGGAAACGTCTGGACGGAGTATATGAAAACGCCTGAAAACGTGGAGTATATGGTCTTTCCACGAATCTTGGCATTGTCGGAAGTCGTTTGGAGTCAATTAGATAGCAAAGATTTCGCAGATTTTTCAAATCGCTTGCCGCATCAATTTGCCAGGCTTGATAAGCAAAAAGTAAATTATCGAATTCCCGAGCCGAAAGGTTTGAAGAATATTCTCGTCACCGATTCTGACAAAGCGAGAATCGAACTAACTTCGCCAATCCCAACCGCGAAAATTCGTTATACATTAGACGGAAGCGAGCCGAGCGAAAACTCAATCGAATATACAAAACCCATTGGGGCTTCGCTTGCAGAAAACGAAAAGAAAATCTTGAAAACTATCGTTGTAACCGCAAGTGGAAGGAAAAGCATCACCTACGCGGCTATGTTGCTTCGCCGAAAATATATTGAAGCAACGGAATTGACGAAAAAAGACCGAGGTGTCAGTTTGAAATATTTCAAAAATTCTTTCAAATCGGTCAGCGAAATGAATTCGGCAACTCCAACTGAAATCGTCAAAAGCGAATCGATCCAATTGCCGCAAATTGCCAAAAAGCAGGATTTAAAGCAACCCTTTGGTGTGATTTTTGAAGGTTTTATCAATGCTCCAAATGATGGAATCTACGAATTTAAAGTTGAATCAGACGATGGTTCGGTGCTGATGATCGGGGATGAAATAGTTGTCGATAACGATGGTTTGCATGGTTTTGAGGCGAAAACGGGAATTGTTCCGCTGAGAAAGGGCTTACATCCTATTCGCCTTAAATATTTTCAAAGCGGCGGCGATTCGGCTCTGAATCTTCGTTGGGGAATAAAAGGAACGGGTTTGAGAAGAATTTACGGCAACGAATTGGTGAATTAGAATGTTCAAAGTTAAGCAAATCGATCATATTCACGTTCACGTTTCGAATAAACTCGAAGCTGCGGCGTGGTATAAAAAGGTTTTGGGACTCGAAATATTGCCCGAACACGAAGGTTGGGCGGTCGGCGGCGGACCTCTGACAATTTCGAGTGATGGCGGAAATACGGGAATCGCACTGTTCGCGAGAGACAACGCGGATACCCGAGCTGTTATCGCGTATCGTGTTGACGGTAAAGAGTTTATTGAATTTCTGTCCCGCGTCGGCGAATTAGATTTGAAGGGAATCGGCGGAATAAAAGTTACCAAGGATGGTATCGTTGACCACGATCATTCATATTCGATTTACTTTTTTGATCCTGACCAAAACCCAATAGAATTAACAACTTACGACTACGAATTTGTAAAAAACCAACTAAAATTATGAGCAAAATATCAAGACGCGATTTATTCAAAACCGGTGCGGCTGCGACGATTGCGGCGAGTCTGACGAATTCGGTTGAGGCGAAGCCGAAAAATAAGTCTATGATTGGCGTTCCGTTTGAAAAACGCGACAAGGTTCGCGTCGGGATCGTTGGAGTGGGCGAACGCGGACGCTCGATGATTCACGATATGAACGGCATCGAACATCTCGAAATCGTCGCACTTTGCGATAGCGTTAAAGCCAATGCCGAGCAAGGCAAAGCGATGGTCGAGAAAGCCGGAAAGCCAACGCCTGCAATGTTTACCGACGGAGACTATGCTTTCGAAAAACTTTGCGAACTCGACGATATTGACTTCGTTTATTCGCCAACTCCTTGGGAATGGCACGCTCCGGTCGGGCTTGCGGCGATGAAAAACGGTAAGCACGTTGGGCTGGAAGTTCCGATGGCGACCAATATAAAAGACCTCTGGGCGTTGGTTGAAATGTCTGAGAAGACCCGTAAACAATGCATCATGATGGAAAATTGCAACTATGATTTTAACGAAACTATCGTTTTAAACATGGTTCGCGATGGACTTTTCGGCGAGATCACTCACGGCGAAGCGGCTTATAATCACGATCTGCGTTGGATTTTGAATGAAGGCAGGAGTGAAGGTTTGTGGCGGCGTGCCTGGCATACGCGTCTGAACGGGAATTTATATCCTACGCACGGACTTGGACCGATGATGAATTACATGGATATTAATCGCGGCGACCGCCTTGATTACTTGGTTTCAATGTCGTCGCCGTCACGTTCGCTTGATCTTTACCGCGAACAAACCGTTCCGAAAGATTCGCCGAAATGGAAGGAAAAATATATCGCCGGCGATATGAATACTACGCTGATCAAAACGGCAAAAGGCTTAACTATCAGCCTCCAACACGATACATCTACGCCGCGTCCTTATGACCGGATCAATCTGATTCAAGGCACAAAAGGAATTTTTAGGGGGTATCCGTCTCGAATTATGATCGAAGGGCAACCCGAAAAACATAAGTTTACAGATCTGGCGAAATACACAGAAAAATACACGCATTGGCTCTGGAAAAAACTCAGCGGCGACGCGAAAAACGCCGGACACGGCGGAATGGATTTCATCATGATGTGGCGGCTGGTGCAATGTTTCCGCGAAGGCTTGGTTTACGATATGGACGTTTATGATGGAGCAGCAGTTTCAGCACCGTTTCCATTGAGTGCAGAATCGGTGGCGAAAGGCTCGATGCCTGTTAAAATTCCCGATTTTACACGTGGGGAATGGATGAAAAAACGAGACACGATGATTTAAACTTTTACAAAAGTAACATGGCAAACATTCGATTGGAATCATTATCTGAAAATCAGATATATATTGAGGAACTGATTAAACGATTTTTGAGTAAAGAAGATCAAGAGCCTCAAGAAAATGGCGTTTTTGACAGTTCAAAAACGATTTCTTGGAAAGCTCATCGTGAAGCCGAAAAACTCATTGACGAGAAATTAATACCGATATTGGTAAGTAGAATTGAAAAAGAGCCTAACAAAAAGATTCGTGATGCAGCCTATTTTATTTTGGGTCATATAGGAAAAAATACGAAAAATGTTTCGGTTGCTCAATTTCTTATTGACCGCCAATTTATAGAAAAAGATAAACATTTGGTCGCAACTATTTTGGATAGAATTGCAAAAATACCAAAACCATTGGGTATAAATATCGCGAAATTGATAGAAGCTACCAGAGACAATCGGTGGCTAGTTAGACATTCGGCAATCAACTCACTCAATTATTCCGCAGATACAAAAGCTGAAGATCGACTTATCGAAATATCATCTGAGAGTGATGATCCATATGACATAATTTACGCAAACGCAGTCTTAAACGAGATTGGAACTTCGAGAGCAATACCGGTTCTTCAAGAGCATTTAAATAGTCGAAAACGCGATATTAAAATCTCGGCAGAATTGGCAATCGAGGAGATTGGCAAACGCGAGTCCTGAGACGATTAATTCTGAAAACTTAGTATGAAAATAATCCTACTTCTTATAATTTTACTGTTCACTTCTACTTTTTCCTTCGCCCAAAATCGAACTTTTTCGATTAAAGGCGAAAACTTCATGCTCGATGGAAAACCAATTCTCCTTCGTTCAGGCGAAATGCACTATCCGCGTGTTCCGCGTGAGCATTGGCGTGATCGTTTCAAAAAAGCTAAAGCGTTAGGATTAAACACTATAACGACTTACATCTTCTGGAATCTGCACGAACCAACGCCGGGAAAATTCGATTTTTCGGGCAATCTCGACATTGCTGAATATGCCAAAATTGCCAAGGAAGAAGGTCTGCTTTTGATCGTTCGTCCGGGACCGTATATTTGCACGGAATGGGATTTCGGCGGAATTCCAAGTTGGCTGCTGCGTGAGAAAGATATGCAGGTGCGGACGAAAGATAAACGCTTTCTTGCCGCGAATGATATTTACATGAAAGAAGTGGCAAAGCGGCTCATTCCGCATCAGATCAATAACGGTGGAAACATCATCATGGTTCAGGTGGAAAACGAATACGGTTCATTCGGCGACGACCACGAATACATGAAAGCCGTGAAGGAAAGTATTGTAAAAGCAGGATTTACGGTTACGCTTTTTACATCTGATGGACCCGGAGAAAATCTTTTGAAAGGCGGAACTTTGCCCGATGTTGCATCCGTTATCAATTTTGGTTCGGGCGATGATCCGGCGAAGCAGTTTGAAAGTTTTGCTAAATTCCGCACCGGAGTTCCGAAAATGGTCGGCGAATATTGGGTTGGCTGGTTTGATCATTGGGGCGAAAAACATCACACGGTAAAGGCTGATGTGGTCGCCAAAGGCGTGGATTATTACCTCAAAAACAACATTTCGTTCAATCTTTATATGTTTCACGGCGGATGTTCGTTTCGGCTATATGGCTGGGGCAAACTACTCGCGAACATTCGCCGTATCAGCCTGATACTTCCGACTACGATTACGATTCTCCGCTCGACGCAGGCGGCAGAACAACCGCGAAATATTATGCGATCCGCGACGTCATCAAAAAGCATTTTCCGAATGAAACGATTCCAGAAGTTAGCTGAAAATACAAAGTTTATCGAGATTCCTTCGTTTGAATTGAAAGAAACTGCGAGCCTTTTTGACGCCGTTAAACTAACTAAACCCGTTTCATCTGAAAATCCTTTGCCGATGGAAAGTTTGAATCAAAATTACGGCTTCGTTTTGTATCGCAAAAAGCTGGATGCAGACGCAAACGCAACGCTTGAATTCAAAGAACAGCGTGATTATTCGCATATTTTCATCAACGAAAAATTTACCGGAAAGCTCGACCGCCGTTTGAAAGAACAATCGCTCGAAATAGCTGCAAAGAAAGGCGATACGCTGAATGTTTTGGTAGAAAATATGGGACGCATCAATTTCGGCAAGGAGTTCATTTACGATCGCAAAGGGATCACCGAAAAGGTTGGGCTCGGCGGTGTAGAACTGAAAAACTGGCAAATGTTTTCACTGCCTTTTGATAACATATCGAAGGTGAAATTTTCTAAAAGATCGGCTGATAATTCTGTCTTCTTTCGCGGTTCGTTCAATTTCAGCGAAGTCGGCGATACGTTCCTTGATATGCGGAAATGGGGCAAAGGTCACGTTTGGGTAAACGGTCATCACCTCGGCAGATATTGGCAAATCGGACCGCAGCAGACGCTTTATGTTCCCGCCGGATGGCTGAAAAAAGGCAAGAATTCGATCATTATTTTAGATCTCGAAAACAAGGGGAATCGAACGATTAGAAGCGGAAAAGAGATATTGTATGAAACAAAATAAACTTCCTGCGTTAAAACTCTGCGTTTTATTTTTTTGTGTTTTTTCGTCGAGCATCTTCGCACAAAATTCGCGTGATTACACAAAATACGTCAACCCATTCATCGGCACAGGCGGACACGGACACACATTTCCGGGTGCGACAGTTCCTTTCGGAGCAGTCCAACTCTCGCCCGATACGCGGGTCGATAATTGGGATGGTTCAAGCGGCTATCATTATTCCGATGATATTATTTACGGATTTTCTCACACTCATCTGAGTGGAACAGGCATTCCCGATTACTGCGATATTTTGTTCGCTCCGTATGTTTCAGAAAAAGACTTTCTTACAGCTAATCCCAAAGATACGAAGAACGGTTATGCTTCCAAATTCTCACACGAAAATGAAAAAGCAGAAGCGGGATATTATTCGGTTCTTTTGCAAGATGAAAACATTTTGGCGGAAATGACGGCAACAAAACGAGTCGGATTTCATCGTTACACATTTCCTGAAAAAACAAAGAACGCCAAAATCACGCTTGATTTAGAATGGCGGGATGAATTATTGAGTTCGGAAATAAGTGTTGTTGGCAAAAATCGAATTGAAGGTTTTCGCCGCTCTAAATCTTGGGCAAAAGACCAGATTGTTTACTTTTCGGCAGAATTTTCAAAGCCTTTTACCTATACAAAATGGGAAGGCAAATGTCCGCCCGTAAATCCCGCTGTCAAACACTGTGGCAAAAATTTACAAATTCCTATCAAATTTGATGTAGAGAAGGATGATAAAATCCTCGTCAAAGTTGGAATCTCAGCAGTCAGCATTGAAAATGCCCGTTTAAATCTCAAAACTGAAGTTCCACATTGGAATTTTGATAAAGTCCGTGCGGACGCGAAAGCTCTTTGGAACAAAGAACTTAGTCAAATAGAGGTTACGGACGATAATGTTGATAATTTGACCAAATTTTACACTGCACTTTATCACACGAAAATTCAGCCGAATGTTTTTCAGGACGTAAATGGTGAATATCGAGGTCTCGATGGCAAAATCCACAATGTCGCCGGAAATGGCTCAAGTGCCAGTAGCCCGACCGTCAGGAAGGGCTCGGTGTCGAGATCGAGAGCCCTCCTTAACAGTCGGGCTACTGACACGAATTACACCGTGTTTTCCCTTTGGGACACATTCCGTGCCGCACATCCCCTTTACACAATTATCGACGAAAAACGCACTGTCCAATTTATCAATACCTTCATTCGCCAATACGAACAGGGCGGTCGCTTGCCCGTTTGGGAACTTGCGGGTAATGAAACCGATACGATGATCGGCTATCACGCCGTTTCCGTAATCGCCGACGCAATGGTAAAAGGCATCGAAGGATTTGATTATGAAAAGGCATATGAAGCCTCAAAACACTCGGCAGAACTCAATCATTTCGGACTCGAAGCATATAAACGACGCGGCTATATCTCGATGGAAGATGAGAATGAAGGAGTTTCCAAAACGCTCGAATATGCTTATAACGATTATTGTATAGCGGGGATGGCAAAAATCTTGTTTGAAAAAGGCGAAGCAAAATGGAAAGATGGCGGACGTTTGATTCCTCGTTCTGCAAGCCAACGCACCTCTTCAAATCAAAAACAACGTCAATATATTCCGCCATACAAACGTTTTAATTATGAGTATGAAACGTATCTCAAACGCTCGCAATCATACAAAAATCTTTTCGACCCCGAAACAGGTTTTATGCGTCCGAGGCAAAATGGAGGTTTCGTTTCACCTTTCAAACCGAATGAAGTTACGTTTCATTTTACCGAAGGAAACAGTTGGGTTTATTCGTTTTTCGTTCCGCACGATATTGACGGTTTGATTGAATTGCACGGCGGAAAGACGAATTTCGCCAAGAAATTAGATCAGCTTTTTGTCACAGACGACAAACTTGCCGGACGCGAACAGCCTGATATTACAGGACTTATCGGACAATACGCACACGGCAACGAGCCTTCGCATCACATTGCTTATCTTTTTAATTACATTAATGAACCTTGGCGAACGCAGGAATTAGTCCGCAAAATCAATGATGAATTTTACAAAAATGATCCTGATGGTTTGATCGGAAATGAAGATTGCGGGCAAATGTCGGCGTGGTTTATTTTAAGCAGTTTGGGTTTTTATCAAGTTAATCCTTCAAGACCTTTTTACGATATTGGAACGCCGCTTTTCAAAGAAGCCAAAATTAATCTGGAAAACGGCAAAACTTTTACCATTAAAGCTCCAAATGTTTCCGATAAAAATATTTATGTAAAATCGGTCAAACTTGGCGGAAGTCAGCATAAATCAACAATGTTTTCGCATCGGGACATTACTAACGGAAGAACTTTGGAATTTGAAATGACGGATAAACCTAGCAAAAGCGGGTTTAGTGAGTTTTCAAATTCGGCAGTCGGCGAAACAGATTTTTTAACAGTTCCGATTATTGAAGCAAAAGAGCGAGTTTTCAAAGACACGACAAATATCACAATTAAATCTGACATTTTATCGGATATTGACGGCAGAATATTTTATTCGATTGATGGCAGCGAACCGAAAATCCGCTATTTGCAACCATTTACAGTTGATAAAGATTCCACAATCAAAGCAGTTTCGGTCAATAAAAACGGGGCGAAAAGTTTTGTCATTGAATCGTCTGTTCACAAATTACCGCACGATCGGACGGTTCAATTATTTTCCAAATATAACCGACAATACACCGGCGGCGGCGACATCGGTTTGATTGACGGAATTCGCGGCACGTTAAATTTTGCGTCGGGCGATTGGCAAGGCTATCAATCGCAAGATTTTATCGCCGTAATCGATTTGCAACGCGAGACTGAAATCAAAAAACTCGGCGGCGGATTTTTGCAAGTCGCCCGAAGCTGGATTTGGATGCCGACGAAAATTGAGTTTGAAGTTTCAAGCGATAATGTGAATTTCACGAAAGTTGCGGAAATAAAAACGGACGTTTCGCCGGAAGATATGGAACACAAAATTCGCGATTATAAGACCGACATCAAACCGACGAAGGTTCGTTACGTTCGCGTAAAAGCAACGAATCTCGGCAAAATTCCGGCGTGGCATCCGGGGGCGGGGTTTGATGCGTTTATTTTTGTGGATGAGATTTTTGTTGATTAGGGTTTTTAGACGAAACTTTACAAAGTCTTTTCGTTACTTTATTTTGTAAAATAATATGAGAAAAGTAACCTTATTTATTTGTTGCATTTTATTCGTTTGTGTTTCAATCTTTGCTCAAAGTGAGACTGAAAAAGGTATTAACTTATATAAAATTAACGAATATAAAAAAGCTATAGATGTTTTGAAAAAAGCCTCTAAAAATGATTCTAAGAATTCACAACTTTGGTATTACTTGGGCTTATCTCAAATAAACGAAAACAAACTGAAAGATGCCGAAAAATCGTTCAAAAAGGCAATTCAATTAGATTCCACCAACGCACAGAATCATATTGGATTAGCTTATTTTTATTTGTTGAGGAATGATTTAGCGAATGCACAAAGCGAGGCTAAATTCGCAGTCGAATTAAATCCAAAAGAAACTGAAAGCCACTATCATTATATTTTAGGGATTGCGAGTTTTCGTGGCGGTGCTTACAACACAGCTTATGAAAGAGCAAAAAAAGCGATTCAATTGGATTCTAATTTTGCTAATGCTTACTTTCTTAAAACCGAAGCCTTAGTTAGCAGTTTTATCCAACAAGCTGGAACGGTCATAAGACCGACTAATACAAGGGGGGAACTTTTAACGGAAGCTACCGCCGATTTAGAGAAATATGTGTCGCTATCTGGGAAAAATCCTGACCTTTCTTTTTACAAAGAGTATTTGCAATCCGTGAGGTTTTTTGCCGAGTATTACAACCAACCCGATAGAAATATACCGCCCAATTTGGACGTTATTGCAAAGCCTGACCCAAATCAAACTTCAATTGATATTACCTCAAAACCTCGTGCTTCTTACACTGATAGAGCTAGAAACGCTGGAGTTAGCGGAACAATAACTCTTTTGGTTGGCTTTTCCGAAGATGCAAAAATTAAAAATATTATGGTAATAAAATCATTGGGGTTCGGGTTGGATCAAGAGGCAATCAGAGCCGCCAAAGGAATTAAGTTTAAGCCTGCAACAAAAGATGGTAAACCAGTTTCCGTTGTAAAAATGATCCAGTATTCATTCTCTCTTTACTAAATCACTTTCGCTCCACCATAATCACTGGCGAATTTTTCTTCTCACTCGTCGCGTAAATCTTTCTTCCGTCGGCTGTATAGCAGACTGCTTCGCCTTGCTTGCGTTCGCCAAGTTCAATTCGTTCAGGTGTTTGGCTCCAGATTTCGTCAAATTTTTTTGCATTTGTTGGTAAGGTTAATTCGTAACCGGCGAAGTAATCAACTAAAACAACACGTTTGCCATCAGGCGAAATTTCGCCGGCTGTTAAGAATCCGTTTGGAATCGCAGGTACGCTTACACTGCCCACATTTTCAACCTTTTTTCCAATTTTATAAACTTTCGAAGATCCGAGCATTTGTTTGGTTAAAACGTATATCTCGCCAGTTTGCGGATGGACGAGCAGAGTTTCGGAATCGGGTTTTATATCATTGGGATAACTGAATTTAATAGCTTGGGCATTTTCGGTTTTACCAGGCTTTTTCTTAGTGGATGTTTTATCGGCTTCCGAAACTTTCGGTTCGGCTATTTTGTAAACGGTAAACTTGCTTTTTTCACCACCATTATTTCCTATATCTCCAAGAAAAATAGAGCATTTACCGGTTTTATCCTTAATCGTTGCCATATCTTCCCAATCGTTATTTTTCGCCCCGGCAACTTTCCAAGTTCCTAACTTTTCGCCTTTTTCGTTGATCGCAAAGATAAATTCCGAACCGCCGGAATCGTTATGAGTCCAAAAAACATTTGGTGCACAGCGAGATTGAATAAGTCCGCTGCTTTCGGTAATTTCGTCCGACTTTATTGTGCCGACGACTTTTGGTTTGGAATATTTTTCCTGTGAAACCGGCTCGGTTTGAGCGTTGGAATTTGAATTATTTGAGGAAACCAAGCCGCAATTGGTAAAAATCGTGCAAAATGCAGAAAATACTGTGACAAATAAAAGTTTTTTCGTTATATTTTTACTCAACATAAGTTTTACCAATCGCAGTATTTACGCCAAAATTTTTCGCAATGTTCACAAAAAATTTCGTCAAACAAATAATACGATTATAACGTAAGAATATCTATGATTGTGGGTTTTGAGTGGCTGATTGATGCCAAAGATTGTAATGAGAGTGATTTACGCGATGTTGAAAAACTTCGCACGGTTTTCTCACGCATCATTTCTGATCTTCAACTCAAGACTATTGGCGAAGGGAATTGGCATAAATTTGATGGTGAGGGCGGCGTAACGGGTTTGGTAATGCTGACGGAATCGCACCTAGCCTGCCACACTTATCCCGAACACAAAACCGCAACTTTCAATCTTTATTGCTGCCGTGAACGACCGGAATGGGATTGGGCGGAAAATCTGGCGAAGTTGCTTGGTGCAAAGTCGGTAGCGATTGAGATAATTGTTCGTGGCGAAAAACAATCTGAAATCCAAAATCCAAAATCCAAAATCGCCGGAGGTAAGGTGTGAGTTTCCTACAAGCAAATTGTCCTTCGTGTGCCGCACAGATTGAGTTTAAGTCTGGTTCTTCGATCGTGGTAATTTGTCAGTTTTGCCGTTCTGCGGTGGCTCGAACTGATCGTGCGTTGGAAGATTTAGGCAAGATTGCAGACGTTATGCAGACTCAATCTCCCTTAAAGGTTGGGCTCAAAGGACTTTGGAATAATCAGCGATATGAATTGACAGGGCGGGCTCAAAATCGACATCAGCTCGGCGGAACGTGGGATGAATGGTATGCCACATTTTCCAATGGTTGGGTTGGCTGGCTAGCAGAAGCTCAAGGTAAATTTTATCTGACTTTTTATCAGCCGCTGCCGCCGGGTACGCAAATTCCTTCATTTCAAGAATTGCAGCTCGGGCAATCTGTTCCGCAGATTCCTGCGAAAGTTCCGTTGATGGTTGCGGAAAAAGGTATCGCAACTGCAATCGCAGCCGAAGGCGAAATTCCATATAAATTAGTTCCAAATGAACAGAGCGAATATGCTGATTTAGCCGGAAAAGGCGGCGTTTTCGCAACGATCGATTATGGTATGAATCCGCCATTTGCTTTCGTTGGAACGGAAGTTTCGTTGGCTGATTTGGGTTTAGCAGATGCCAAGGCTGCGGAAAGACAAGCTCCAAGAGTTTCAGCAATTGGAATGGGCTGTCCGAATTGCGGCGGACCGCTTTCATTGCAAATTCCCGATTCATCCGAACGCGTTACTTGTCCGCAATGCGATTCTTTGCTTGATGTAAATCAGGGCAAATTAACGTGGCTTAAATCGCTTTCGCCTTCGCCAGATGAACACAAATTCGATTTGCCAATCGGTGCAAAAGGAACATTTGCCGATGGCAAGGAAATGACGATTGTTGGTGCGGTGGTGCGAAGCGTAACTGTTGATTACATTAAATATTTTTGGCATGAATATCTGCTTTACACTCCGCAAATCGGCTTTCGTTGGCTTATTCATAGCGACAATCATTGGAATTTTGTCGAACCTGTGAATGTCGCTGAAGTTGGCGATGTGTTTGGCGGCGGCACTACGGTAACTTTTGGCGGCAAAACTTATAAAATTTTTCAAGATGCTCCGGCTGTTGTTGAATATGTAAAAGGCGAATTTTATTGGCGGGTTGAGCAGGGTGAAACTGTTCGTGCTATTGATTATATTTCGCCGCCTTTCATGCTTTCTAATGAAATGACGGGCAATGAAATGAGTTGGTCGCAAGGGCTTTATACTCCTGTTCGCGACATCGAAAAAGCATTTAATGTTCAGGATTTACCGAAACCATGGAGTGTTGCTCCAAATCAACCGTTCACCGGTTCGTTTTATTACACATGGGGTTTGGGTCTGCTCGGTGGGTTGTTTGTCATCGCGTTTTTGATGATTCCGCTCGGTGGTTTTTCGTCGGTTCCATTGAGTCAAACGGTTACGCTAAATCCATTGCCATCACAAAATGGCTCGAATCCAACTTTTAGTCAGGCATTCGAACTAAAAGGAAATCGCAATGTCCAGATTACGGTAAATGCTCCGGTTAGTAATTCGTGGGCTTCTTTTGACGTCGATTTGGTTAATGAGGCAAGTAACGACGTGGAATCCGTGCCAATCGATATTGAATATTACAACGGTGTAGAAGACGGTGAAAGTTGGTCGGAGGGCGGACAAAATAAGGACGTAGTACTCTCTTCAGTTCCTGCCGGACGCTATATGCTGAGAATTGACGGGCAATGGCAAAATTGGCAGCAGCCGCTCCCCGTTACCGTAAAAGTTGAACAAAATATCACTCGCGGCTTTAATTTCTGCTGTGCATTTATCTTGCTATTGATCATTCCGCTGGTAAATTTGATACGCAAATGGATGTTTGAATCGAAGCGTTGGAGTGAAAGTATGTTTAGCACGAGCGGCAGCAGCAGTAGCGATGACAGCAGCGATTACGGCGACGAATAGGAAAAAAAATATGTTAAGAAAGCTTTATTTATTGTTTGGAATTGGAGTAATCGGAATCTATTCATTAGCATCGTGGTTTGGCTGGGAATTAGCTAATGATGGAAAAAATTCAAGACTTGGAATGCCGTTTGTCAGCGGCTACCGTGGAGGAAAATAATGTTGAATATGTTTGCTTTGGTCGTTAAATTAGACGAACTTTTACCCGTTTTGGCGACAACTCTGATTTTTGTCACAATTGGATTGGTTTTTTTCGGAATTGCTTTCGCGATTCTAACTCTTATTACGCCATTTTCGATTAGAAAGGAGATCGAAGATGACCAAAACACTGCACTTGGAATCGTAATCGGAGCAATGTTAATCGGCATCGCAATCATTATTGCTGCAGCAATCAACGGCTAAATTAGTGGGTTTAATTTTGTGATGGATGAAGGATGAAACGGCTTTTCCTTATTCATTCTTTGTCCTTTATCCTTTTTAAAATGAAACGTGTTCCTTTACTTTTTCTAAATGTTGTTATCATTGCTACTTGCGGCTTGATCTACGAACTTTTGGCTGCCACCGTTTCATCGTATGTTTTGGGCGATTCGATCACGCAATTTTCGCTAATTATCGGAATTTATTTATCGGCAATGGGCGTCGGCTCTTGGCTTTCAGGTTATCTGGAAAAAGACCTCGCCCGGAAATTTATCGAAATTGAGCTTGCCGTAGCAATTTTAGGTGGACTTTCTGCACCAATTCTTTTTTTAGGATTCGCTAAACTCTCTTTTTTCAATCTCTTACTATATGGAATCGTTTTTGTAATCGGAACTTTGGTCGGATTGGAAATTCCACTTTTAATGCGGATTTTGAAAGATGAGCTTGATTTCAAATCGCTGGTTTCACGCGTTTTGGCACTTGATTATGCAGGTGCATTAGTTGCTTCGCTGATGTTTCCTCTATTTCTCGTGCCAAAACTCGGACTTGTAAGAACATCGCTTTTATTCGGTATTCTCAACGCAATTGTCGGAATTTGGGCAACTTGGATCTTAGATAATCTGATAAAGACAAAAACAGCTAAATACCTGCGAATAGTAGGGTTTTTAATTATTTTTCTGCTGACGATCGCGTTTATCAAAGCAGATCTGGTAACAAGTTTAGCCGAAGATTCGCTTTTTGTTGACAACATTATTTACACAAAAACGTCGCCGTATCAGCGAATTGTCGTAACCAAGGGGAAAACGGGATATTCGCTATTTTTGAACGGAAATTTGCAGTTTAATTCATTTGACGAATATCGCTATCACGAGGCATTAGTGCATCCTGCTTTCGCGGCTTTCGGCGAGAATCCGAAGCGAATTTTGGTACTTGGCGGCGGCGATGGATTGGCTGTTCGCGAAATTTTGAAGTATAAAAGTGTTGAAAAGATTACGCTTGTGGACCTCGATCCGGCAATGACCAGCGTCGCAAAAAATGTTCCGGCACTCGGCGAATTGAATAAAAAATCGCTCGATGATTCTAGAGTTGAAATTATTAATGCGGACGCTTTTGTTTGGATCGATAATACTGAAACGGAGCCTTTCGACATCGCAATTGTTGATTTTCCGGACCCGAATAATTTCGCACTCGGCAAACTTTACACAACTCGTTTTTATAAACTTCTAAAAGCGAAATTAAAGCCAAATTCGGCAGTTGTAATTCAATGCACATCGCCGTTGATGGCTAGAAATTCGTATTGGTCAATTATCAAAACCCTTGAAACTGTTGGGTTTAACGTCAAACCTTTTCAAGCAACAGTTCCAAGTTTTGGTGTTTGGGGTTACGCTTTGGCAAAACGCGAACCATTTGACGCTCCAACAGAAGTTCCCGAAAACATCGAACTGAAATATTTGAATAACGAAAGTTTAGCGTTACTTTTTAATTTCTCGGCGGATACTAATAGACCAACTGAAGAAATCGAAGTAAATCGGCTGGATAACCAAGCACTTGTGCGATATTACGAAGCTGAATGGCGGAGATTTGAATAAGATTTAGCCACGAACAAACACGAACAGACACGAAAGGAAAGTGCGAAAACGGTTCGTGTAATTTCGTGTTTGTTCGTGGCAAATAATCCTATGAAATTTACTCGACGCGAAATTTTAACTGCATTTCTTGGTTTGCCGATCGCACTTTCGGCGTGTAAGTCTAATTCTGAAAATAGTTTACCAAATTCGATCGAAGGCGAAATCGTCGGACAAAATGTTGATTTAGGTCATATTTTGCGTGAAATGCGTTCATTTGAAGTTCCCGAAAATAATTGGGAAACGGTTGAAGTCGCGATTGTCGGCGGCGGAATCGCCGGGCTGACGTCGGCTTGGAAGTTGAAACGCGAAAAGTTTGAAAATTTTGTTGTGCTCGAGCTTGAAAAAGAAGCTGGCGGCACGTCGAAAAGTGGGAAAAACGATTTCATCTCATACCCTTGGGCAGCACATTATTTGCCCGTCCCATTTCAAGAAAATAAAGAACTTATCGAGCTTTTAGGCGAAATGCGGCTCGTCGAAGGTCGCGATAAATCAGGTGAAATTATTATTCCTGAACAGTATCTTTGCCGTGAACCCGAAGAGCGTGTCTTTTACAAAGGTCGCTGGTATGAAGGGTTGTATCTGCATGCGGGAGCAACCGAAGACGACAAAAATCAGCTTGCGGAATTTCAAAAGTTAGTCGATTTTTATGTAAATTGGCGGGATAAAACTGGAAGGCGAGCATTCGTCGTCCCGGTCGAAAATTGCTCAAACGACGCGGAAATTATCCAACTTGATAAACTAAATTTTGGTGAGTTTTTACGCCAAAAAGGTTTTACTTCGGAAAGACTTTTTTGGTATTGCGATTATGCAACACGGGACGATTACGGCTTAAAACTCGAACAAACTTCGGCGTGGGCAGGTATGTTTTATTTCTGTTCTCGGGTGAGAAAATCAGGTGAAGAATCGCAGCCATTCATCACATTCCCTGAAGGTAACGGTAGATTTGTCAAGCATTTACGAGAATCTATTGCAGATAAAATTCGCACCGATCACGCCGCTGTAAAGATTATTCCAAAAGAGAAAGGTGTTGATGTAATTTGTCTGAACGATAATCAAATCAAAGGTTTTCACGCAAAAAAAGTTATATTCGCATCTCCAATTTTTACGGCAAAATATCTGATCGAAAATTTTAACGAAAATTACACTAATGAATTTCAGCATAACGCATGGTTTGTGGCAAATTTGACTCTGAAAGATCGTCCAAAAACTAAATTTGCGAGAGATTTTCCGTTGGCGTGGGATAACGTTTTGTATGAGAGTCCCGGTTTGGGCTATGTTAACGCAACTCACCAAAAAGGAATGGATTACGGGCAAACCGTTTTCACATATTATTATCCGATGTGCGGCGAAGAAAATGCCCGTGCAAAGCTTTTTAGCTTAAATTGGAAGGAATTATCCGACATCGTGCTCAGCGATATGTCATTTGCACACAAAGACATACGAGAATTAACAACCCGAATAGACATAATGCGTTGGGGACACGCAATGATTTCGCCGCGACCAAATTTCATGTGGTCAGGCGTTCGGGAAAAAGCTCAAAAACCATTTAGAAATATCCATTTTGCACATTCCGATTTAAGCGGAATCGCCATTTTTGAAGAGGCGTTTTATCATGGTTTGCGAGTGGTAAAAGAGGTTTTAGGAAAATGAAAAGAAAATTAATCTTAATTGCTACAATTATTGTTATTCCATTAATAACGCTTTTGCTTTTTCCTATAAAGCCAATTGTTAAAATTCTTTATAGTGATTTAGGAAATATTGAAGAAACTCGAATAGCAACTGAATGGGTTTTAAAACGACGTGGGTTTACAAGAAATTCAAGAGAAATTAGAACTTGGCTTTTAACAAGCGGCGATGGAGCGATACATCAACAAACCTTCTATACTTTTGTCGGTTGGGGATTAACAAATCAAGAAGATTTCATTGAAATAATTGAAGGGGTTGAACTTAGCGAGCAAAATCGTCTTATACAACACATTGCTATTGGAATTGTAGATAGCGTCATTGTTGATAAATTTAAAGATTCCTTTAAAAGTTCTGATTCGCAGGTGATAAAAAAAATTGAAACAGAAATAGAAGTTATTACTTTTTAAATGCAGCAAACTTTACCACAATCCAAATGGCTTTTTTCGCCTTCGATTGATTTAACTGTCTTTCTCGGCAGTGCAATCGTCGCTTTGTTATTGCTCGTAATTGGTGCAAACACAGGGCTTCTGCAAGAAGATTCGCCTGATTGGATTTGGATTTCGACGGTCTTGATGATTGATATTGCCCACGTTTGGTCAACAAGTTTTCGGGTTTACTTTGATATTGACGAATTCAAACGGCGAATTTGGCTTTATACACTTGTTCCGATTTTCGGTTATTTGATCGGTGTGACACTTTATTCGGAATCCGCGATGACATTTTGGCGGGTTTTGGCATATATCGCGGTGTTCCATTTTGTCCGCCAACAATACGGATGGGTTGCACTTTATCGGCGTAAATTTAATGAAACAAGTAGTTTAACTTGGTGGATTGATGCAGTTGCGGTTTATTTAGCGACAATTTATCCGTTGGCTTTTTGGATGACACGCTGCCGCGAAATTTTGAATGGTTTGTGCAAAATGATTTTATCAACGTTCCCGCATTCGTTGAGCAAATTCTTTTTCCGATTTATGTTATTGCACTCGTAACTTATTTAATCAAAACGGTTTATCTATATTTCACAGAAGGCTTTTTGAATATCGGCAAAGATATTGTTGTCATCACTACAGCAATTTGTTGGTATCTTGGAATTGTTTATTTTAATTCGGACTACGCATTTACCGTCACCAACGTGATAATTCACGGAGTTCCATATTTTGCGATTGTCTATTTTTACGCCAAAACGCGTCGAGGAAACTGCAACAAGTTTTTATCGCTTTTTGTCGTCAAATTGGTTAATATTTTTAGCAACGCTGTGGGCATTGGCATATGTTGAAGAGCTATTTTGGCATCGCGGCGTGTGGCATGAAAGGCTTTGGATGTTTGGTGCCGATTGGGAATGGTCAAAGGATTTGAAGATGTATCTTATTCCATTACTTGTACTTCCCCAATTGACGCATTATGTTTTAGATGGTTTTGTTTGGCGGCGAAAGGCAATGGCTGAGATTTAAAATGAAAAATGTTTTGCTCATAATTTTAGTCTTTTTGACACTCGTTTTGGGTTGTAGTAAAGATTCGGGTACTTCTAAAACGAGTGAACCGGGCATCTTTGGTGATGAAACTCAAGACGCAAGCAAGCTCATTTTGGAAGCAAATGACGAACTGAAAAAAGTAAAAGCGATATATAAAGCCAACAAAAATCGTTCAGAAGAATTGAAAGCTGCGATGGCACAAAAAGACATTGAAAAGGTTAAAACGACTCTTAATGATCTGGTTTTGCAGATAAATGATGGTCTGGTTTCCGGCGAATCTGCCTATTCAAAAATTGAAAAGGCGGAGGCAATGGATATAAATTCTACCTACAAAGAATACTTGGAACTAAAAAAAGATTCTTTAAGAAAACATCTCGATGCATTTGAACTTCGCAGACAGGTGGCTCAGAGTTTCCGAAATAGCTTTGGCGGCAAAGACCCAAAGGCTCTCGATCAGGCTCAAGCAGAACTAACGGAAAAAGAAAATGAATTTCAAAAACTAATCGATGAAGGAAGAGATTTGAGCAAGGAAGCCAACGATTTGTACGAAAAAAGCATGGAAAAAACGCAGTAAGCATTTTCGCCTACTGCGTTTTTTATCCCAAAAAAATCTAATTATTGGTAGTGATTTGTTTTTCTAAAATCTTTCGGTTAATGGTGTCAACTTCGGGTTCGACTGTGATCGTTTGACGCTTTTTATCTCGGATAATTGTGAGCGATACAGATTTCTTGCCTTCTGTATTCAAAGCTTTTACCAAACCCATTTGATCCGAAATCGGTTTTCCATCAGCTTCAACGATAACGTCGCCTGCCTTCAAACCAACTTTTGCCGCTGGACTATTTTCACGAACATTGCTGATTAAAATCCCTTTGCCATCGCTAACGCCAAAATAATCGCCGAGCTGCTTCGTTAAAGACATCGAATTGATACCAATCTTTTTGCCGCCGCCCGACATAATCCCGTCGCTGCTCCAGACTAAAAAATCGCCATTGGCAGTTGGGGGGTAAATCCCAAATTCGCCTGTTCGCGGTGGTTGTCCTTGGCGAAGAATCCGCATACCGCTAATTCTTTCATCGCCTTGAGGAAATCTTCCCGGCGGAATCGCCATTGTCCAGCCGGTGGATTCAAATTTCGGTGTTGGACGTTTTCCCATCGTCGCATTAAATTCTTTTTCACTACCACCACGCCAAACGGTAATTTTCGCCTGATGATCCGGTGCAACTTCGCTAATCAAACGCATTAGCTTGCGAACACTGCTTACTTCTTCACCATTAAATCGAACGATTACGTCGCCATCCTGCAAACCTGCAACCTTCGCCGGTGCGTTTTCCAAAACTTTTCCCACAACTACACCACGAACACTTGAGAGTCCGAATTTAGCAAAATTTTCTTTGGTCACATCCTGCAATTGAACGCCGAGATAGCTTCCGCCATCGTTATCGGAAAGAATTCGAAACTCTTTATTCATCTCATTTCCGCCAATAGTATCGCCATCTACAACGACGGTAACCGTTTTTTCTTTTACCGGAGCTTTCGGGGCATCCTGTGCCAGCAAAATTCCACAACTAAAAGCGGAAACAGCAAAAAACGTCAAAACATTAACCTTTCTAAACATAAAATAAACTCCAAAATTTTAATAAAATTTAGATACGGGAAAGCAATTTCTATTGCAGCTTAACTATAATTTAGGTTGCGGTGAAAAGTAAAAGGGTTGTCTAGATTGGAGAAAAAATAAAAAAGCTCAACCAAATTGGCTAAGCTTCCAAAAACTCCGCAGGTAAGACTCGAACTTACAACCCTTCGGTTAACAGCCGAATGCTCTGCCATTGAGCTACTGCGGAATATCGCCCGAAGACGAATATAAAGATTAAGAATTTCTCCGTATCTTGTCAAGCTGACTTGCCAATTTGCTCAAGAAAACTTAGATTCTATCTTTTACCAAATGCAACACGAACTTATTTTAATTCTAGATTTTGGTTCGCAATATACGCAGCTGATCGCACGTCGTGTGCGTGAGCTTGGTGTTTATTGCGAGATTGTTCCTTTTCACTATTCGGTCGAAAAAATCGTTAAACGAAAGCCGAAAGGCGTTATCCTATCAGGCGGACCTTCGAGCGTTACCGATGAAGATGCACCGAGGCTTCCCGCAGAATTTTACGATAAATTAAACGTTCCAATTTTGGGAATTTGCTATGGAATGCAGCTCTTGGCAGTTGATTTGGGTGGTGAATCTCAGCCCGCGATGAGGCGTGAATACGGACACGCACAGCTCAAACGCCTGAGCGGTAAAACTGCGATTTTCACGGATTTACCTGAAAAAATGGACGTTTGGATGAGCCACGGCGACCACGTTACAAAATTGCCCGAAGGTTTTACGACGACCGCAACGACGGGCGAAGTTATCACCGCGATTGAAAACGCCGAACGGCAGATTTATGCGGTTCAATTTCATCCTGAGGTTTCTCACACACTGCTTGGCAAGAAGATAATTTCAAATTTTGCATTCAATATTTGCGGCTGCTCCGGAGATTGGTCGGCAAAGCATTTTATTGCTGATGAGATTGCAAAAATCAAAAAAACGGTCGGAAAAACGGGCAACGTGATCTGCGGACTTTCGGGCGGTGTTGATTCTACCGTCGCAGCGGTTTTGGTTCACGAAGCAATCGGAAAACGACAAACGTGCGTTTTCGTTAATAATGGTTTGCTACGAGCTGACGAGTTTGAAACTACGCTCAAAATGTACCGCGATAATTTGCATCTAAATGTGATTGGAATCGATGCTTCTGCGAAATTTTACGCGAAATTGAAAGACGTTTCCGATCCCGAGAAAAAACGCAAAATTATCGGCGGACTCTTTATCGATGTTTTTGAGAAAGAAGCTAAAAAGATTGGCGATGCAAAATTCCTTGTGCAAGGCACGCTTTATCCGGATGTTATTGAATCGGTTAGTCTTAGAGGCTCGAGCGTAACGATAAAATCGCATCACAATGTCGGCGGTTTACCCGAGAAGATGAACTTAAGTCTCATTGAGCCTTTACGGGAATTGTTTAAGGATGAAGTTCGTGTATTTGGTAGAGAACTAAATATTCCTGAAGATATTTTGATGCGGCATCCGTTTCCTGGTCCGGGACTTGCGGTCAGAATTATCGGAGATATAACGCCTGAAAAGGTCGAATTATTGCAAAAATGTGACCGTATTTTCATCGAAGAATTGCACAATTTCAATTTATACAAGGAAGTCTGGCAAGCATTCGCGGTTCTTTTGCCGGTTCAAAGCGTTGGCGTAATGGGCGATTTTCGGACGTATGAAAAGACCGTTTGCCTTCGTGCCGTTACCTCAACAGATGGGATGACCGCCGATTGGGCAAGATTGCCACACGAATTTCTGCAAAAAGCATCATCGCGGATAACTTCAGAAGTTCGCGGCGTAAATCGTGTCGTTTATGATATTTCATCAAAACCGCCATCGACTATCGAGTGGGAATGATCGAATTTGCGATTTTAGATTTGCGATTTTTGATTGAAATCTGTGTTAAAATTAAACTTGTTTATGCAAACCAAAGAATCAAAGTTTATTGATAAAAACAAACGGTTAGTGATGACTCGATTAACCACTATCGAAGAACAAGGAAGTCGGTCATTTGACATTGAATTTTGGCAGAGCCTGAGTGACGAAAAGCGGATGCAAGCCGTTTGGGACTTGGTTATTTTTGATTGGGAATTGAAAGGAAAAAACTTGAATGAACTCGGACTTCAGAGATCTGTTGAAAATATTCGACGATAATAAAGTTAAATATATGATTATCGGCGGTTATGCGGTCGCGAAACACGCCGAACCTCGTTACACAAAAGATATTGACCTATGGATTAGCAATAATCGGGAAAATGCCAAAAAAGTTTATTTCGCTTTGGAAAAATTTGGTGCTCCTCTCAAGAACATAACCGTTGAAGATTTCACCATTCCAACAGTTGTTTTTCAAATAGGGATCGAGCCTGCCCGTATAGATATTCTGATGGGTTTAAAAGATTTGGATTTCGATGCTTGCTGGGAAAGAAAAGCAAGTGCAAAAATCGGCGACCTTGAAATCCACTTTATTTCTCTTGACGATTTGATTTTTAACAAAAAACTTGCCGGAAGACCTCAGGATTTACGGGATGTCGAAATTCTAGAACTCAAAAAAAGTGAAGAATTTAACCAAGAAAATTCCTGAGAATTAAAGTGAAAGCGAATGTTTTTAAGTATTTCGTAAAAATCAACATCTACAAAGAGTAAGCTTAGTAGATTCGTCACATTAATAATTAATTCCGACAAAATGTGTTATCTTTTCATCATAAAAATAATTTAAGGGGTAGCTAAAAACATGGAAATTCGATCAAATGCGGTTAAACCCGTTGGAACAATTGAAGAAGGTTGGAACCTTATTAAGGATGATTACTGGACTTTTTTCGGTATGACAACTTTGTTTGTTGTAATGATGATCGCCGTTTTGATGGTTATTGGATTTGTAAATAATATTATTACGATGGCTGTTACTGCGGCTTTCGCTGCGGTTTCTAAAAACAGCGGAGCTGCTGCAGTCGTTCCCCAAATTGTGGCGTTAACGATCAGCATTTTTACAAATGTAATATTTACAACATTTACGGGAGTATTAATGTGCGGACTAATGAACGCACTTGCTCGCAAAGTTAGAACCGGACTCTTTGAATTTGGCGATTTGTTTAGTGGTTTTAGCAAGCTTATGCCTTGCCTTATCGCCTCGTTAGTTTTATCGCTCATTCAATATGTGATCGCAATCGGGGCAGTACTTATAGGCGTAATTTTCGGGGTAACCCTGAATGCCCAAGCCATATTTAGAGACGGAAAACCGGATCCGGCGATGCTCACAGGAATCCTTGGGATTTTGGCGGTAGTGGGTATAATTTGGATCATAATTAGTTTAGTAATCAGCGTTTGCACCGCGTTTATTTATCCGTTGATTGCCGAACGCGGTCTTTCCGGTATTGAAGCAATTATGACGAGTGTCAGAGGCGGATTTAGTAATTTCCTGCCATTGATCGGATTTTTTATTCTTCAATTTCTGATGGCTTTTGCGGGTGCATTGCTTTGCTTAGTTGGAATTTTATTTGTTATTCCGATTTCATACGCTGCCATGTTCGCAGCCTATCGCAATGTTTTTGGCGGAATTCAAGGGAATTCATCTAATTCGCAACCGCCACCGCCACCGATCTTTAATAATCAGCCAGGGTATTAACCGATTAAGATTGAGAGATTCAGTTTAACCTATTGAATCTCTCACTTCTCCAAAAATCCTCGCCAGATCACCTAATTGATAATGAGCGTTTAATCCGCTTGGATTTGGAAGCACCCAAACGGTTGCTCCGCCGATCTTTTCCGTCTGTAGTCCAAGCTTTGCTTTTGGCTGCTGAAAGGCTAGACGAAAAGACGTAATACCCAAAACTGCTAATACTTGCGGCTTATACTTCTCAATTTTTCTGACCAAAATTTCTCCGCCTTCAATGTATTCTTGCGTACTTAATTCATCGGCACGAGAGGTAGTTCGTGTGCAAAAGCAGGTGATTCCTAAACCATTTTCCAATAGCTCGTGTTCTTCAGTTGGATGGAGCAATCTTTCCGTAAAGCCTGATAGATGAAGTGTTTTCCAGAAGCGATTTCCTGGTTTTGCAAAATGCAATCCCGTTGCACCGGACCAAATTCCCGGATTGATTCCGCAGAATAAAACTTTCAAATCGTGATCAATCAAATCATCTACGGTTCTATTCAGAGCATCCATTAAATCCGCTTTTGACGGCTTAAATTGTTTCATCTCAATATGATACGTTAAAATCTTGCAATAAAAAAGACAGCCCGGAAACTGTCTTTAATAATCAATTGTTGTTTCGATAACTTATTTGCGTTTAAGCAAAAAGCCGATTACCAATCCGATAGCGGCTGAAATCAAAATAGTCTGTCCGGGTTTTTGGCGGGCAAATTCTTTTGCGTCTTCCACCAATTCTTTTGGATCTTTGGCAGAAATTTCTTTAAATTTATCTCCGGCTTGGGCAAATTTTTCAGTGGCAAAATCTTTTGCTTTAATAGCCGCATCGTTAATTTTTTGTTGATATTCTTGAGCTTGCACTTTTAATTCTCCTAAGAACTCATCATTCAGAAAATTGATGTTTGATGATTCTTCTTCATTATTGTTAACAGGAATCAAACTTTGATTTAATTCTGCTTCCGCTTTTTTAACTTCTGCTTCAAATTCAGACATAACTATTTTTCTCCTCCAAATTTAATAAACGCAATTCGCATTCATAAACTTTTTTGTCTATGCGAGCGATTCTGATGAATGCCATAGATAAAAAGTTGTAACGAATTTTTCAAAAATAAAGTTCAATCTTTTTACACTTGACAGTTTAATTTGAAATTGCCAAACTGTCAAGTAAGTAAGCACTTACTTTGAATAAGGAGTACCACTAATTTGGTAAAAACTTTAGCAACTGCGGCGGTTCGAATGTCAGGCGATGAACGTCGCGAACAGATCTTGCATATTGCCATTAAACTCTTTTCGCAGAATGGTTTCCGCGGAACTACAACTAAGAAAATTGCCGAAGAATCGGGAGTTTCTGAAGCAATGGTTTTTCGACACTTTGCCACAAAAAGAGAATTATATCACGCAATTTTAGACCATAAAGCCTGCGAAGGCGGTAAATCAACCCCGCTCGTGATAATCAATGAAGTTATCAAGACAAAAGATGATTTTGAAGTTTTTTATCAAATTATTTTGCACGCATTAGAGCAGCATCAGCAAGACCCCCAATTTATGAGGCTTTTGATGCATTCCGCACTCGAAGGACACGAGCTTGCTGATATGTTTGTCAATGAAAATATCGTGCCGCTTTATGAAGTTTTGTCGTTTTATATTAGCCAGAGGCAGCGAGATGGGGTTTTCAGAAGTCTTAATCCGAAATTAATCGTTCGGGCATTTGTGGGAATGATGATTCACCATAGTTTGAATACTAATTTATGGGACAAGCAAGGACGTCTTTTGAAGATTTCCAATCAGGATGCCGCAAAAGGCTTTGTCGATATCCTGCTCAACGGAATAAAAAAATAGTTTTTATGAATTTATCTAAGTTATTATATTTATTGGTATTAGCTGTGTCTATCACGGCTTGCAGCTCGAAAAATACCGAAGTTGTTCAGGCACAAACTGATCAGCAGAAAATTGTAGATACAACAACCACGAAAGCGATTGTTCGTGATTTGCCAACATATTTTGAAGCTACGGGTACGCTCGCTTCGGATGCCCAAACCGATGTTGCTCCGACGATTGCAGGCAAAATTATCGAAGTGAATTTCGATGTTGGGAGCTATGTAAATAAAGGCGATGTGTTGGTTCGTCTTGATCCGCGGGATGCTCAAATTCGCGTGGAAACGGCGGAAGCTCAGGTAAATCAGCAACGCAATTTGGTGCGGCAAGCCGAAGCCCAAGTTGAGCAAACAAGAGAGGGAATCAAGCAAGCGGAGGCAAATGTGCAGCAAGCAATTGCGAGTTTGCGGCAGAATCAGATTCGACTCAACGTAAAAGACGGCGAAATTTTTGATATTGAAACGTTTTCGCAAGTTCGTTCGAGCAATGCACAGTTAGTTTTAGCTGAAAAAGAACTCGCACGAGCAGAAAGATTATTAGCGACAGGCGATGTTTCCAAATCTTTTCGCGATCAGCGTTTATCACAGCGTGACGCACTTCTCGGTCAGATTTCCGAATCCAGATCAAATGCTGCTGTAGCCGTGAAAGCGATCGAAACTGCCAGAAGTGCTGTAAATACTGCAAAACAAGGAGTTGAAACGGCTAAGGCACAAGTCGTAACAGCTCAAACAAACGTAAATAATGCCCGTGCCGCAGTCGCAACGGCGTTGACTAACGTTGAAGCTGCACAAAAAGCTGTCAGCGACACGGCAATTTATTCGCCGATTTCGGGTTATGTTTCTGAAAGAGTTGCGGATTTAGGTGAATTTACCAATCCGAATGCTCCAAACACAAAAATCTGCACGATTTTGCGAACGGCAATTTTGCGTTTGCGGGTTGATATTCCGGAGCAAAACATTGGAAAAGTTAGCGTTGGGCAATCAGTTTCGATGAAAGTTTCGGCATATCCTGAGCGAAATTTTGCGGGAGTAATCGTCAGAATGCTGCCTGCGGTAAATGTAACATCGAGAACTTTAACGGTTGAAGCGGAAGTAGAATCAGGCGGATTACTAAAACCCGGACTTTTTGCGACCGCCAGAATTGCCCAATCAACTGCTGAGCCGACGGTTTTGGTGCCGAATAATTCAGTCAGAACAGACGGCGGAGTGAGCAAAGTTTTTGTGGTTGAAAATGGTCGTGCGTCGGAAAGATTAGTTCAACTTGGAGACGTGGAAAACGATTTGATCCAAATAAAATCAGGCTTAAAAGAAAATGAACAAGTCGCCATTTCAAATATCGAACAGCTTTTTGATGGAGTTTCGGTGAGACAATAAGTCCAAAGTCTAAGGTCTAAGGTCCAAAGTCTAAGGTCCAAAGTCGTGTGATTTTGAGGTAAATTTATCCCCCAAAAAAACATTGTGAATAAGAAATTTTTAGAGGATACAAATAGTGGCAAAGATTGAAAGATTTGAAGATATTGAAGGTTGGAAATTGGGAAGGGAAGCAACGAAAATGGTTTACGAGGCTACTCTAAGCGGAAATTTTAACAAGGATTTTGCGTTGCGTGACCAAATTCGGCGAGCGTCAATTTCTATTACTTCAAACATCGCCGAAGGATTTGAACGCGACGGTGACAAGGAATTTATCAATTTTTTGAGCATCGCGAAAGGTTCGTGCGGCGAAGTTCGTTCGCAACTTTATGCGGCGTTGGATCAAAATTATATAACCCAGCAGAAGTTTGATGCGATTTACAACAAACTAAACGAAGCTGGTCGGACGATCGGCGGATTTATGCGTTATTTACAGCAATCCGACCTAAAGGGAACAAAATTTCGTTAGACCTAAAATCCGACCTTGGACTTCGGACTTTAGACTTTGGACTAGGAAAGAATTATGCAATGGTTAGCTGAAGTATGTGTTAAGCGTCCTGTATTTGCGACGATGATCGTTATGTCGATGGTTATCGTCGGGGCATTTTCGTTTTTTTCGTTGGGGCTTGATTTATTTCCGAAAATCGATTTTCCGACAATCACGATCACCACAATAAATCCCGGTTCGTCGCCGATTGAGGTTGAAACTGAGGTTACGCAAAAAATTGAAGAAGCCGTTAATACAATTAGCGGAATAGATGAATTGCGTTCAACTTCAGTCGAAGGAGTTTCACAGGTTTTCGTCCAATTCGTACTCGAAAAAAACGTCAACGTTGCAGCTCAAGAGGTTGAAAATAAAGTAAATACGGTAATTTCCGATTTACCTGATACTGCCGAAAAACCATTCGTTCAAAAGCTTGATACTGATGCTGCACCGGTTTTGCGTGTGGCGATTTCCGCACCTGCATCGCTTCGTGAAATCACCGAAGTTTCCGATAAAAAAATTAAAGAACGCATCGAATCGATCAACGGAGTAGGGCAAGTTCGCATGATTGGCGGACGTGACCGCGAAATTCAAGTTTGGGTTGATCCCGATAAAATGCGGTCTTACAACATTCCGGTTACTGAAATTTCAAATGCGGTTCGGCAGCAAAATCTCGAATTTCCCGGCGGACGAGTTGACGAAGGCAAGACTGAAATGACCGTGCGGACGATGGGAAAGGTTGCCAAACCCGATGATTTTAACGAAATCGTTGTCGCCAATCGTGGCGGCTATAACGTGAAAGTAAAGGACTTAGGGTATGTTCAGGACGGAACCGAAGAAGTTCGCACGGAAGCCCGCCTGAACGGAAACCCGGCGATCGTTTTGGTCGTTTCCAAACAATCAGGGTCAAATACTGTAACCGTTGCTGATGGTGTAAAAGAACGCTTGAAGGAAATTGAGCCGACTCTTCCAAGCGGATACAAAATTCAATTAGTTGGCGACAGCTCGATTTTTACGAAAGCCGCGATTGCTTCGGTTGAGGAACATTTAATCGTTGGTAGCTTTTTAGCCGCCATTGTTGTTTTTCTATTTTTGTGGAATTGGCGTTCTACGTTAATCGCTGCTATTGCGATTCCAACCTCAATCATTGCAACATTTGGCTTGATGTATGCCTTGAATTATACACTCAATCAAATCACGATGCTGGCACTTACTTTAATGGTCGGAATTGTGATTGACGATGCGATTGTGGTGCTCGAAAATATCTTCCGCTTCATCGAGGAAAAAGGTATGTCGCCGATGGAAGCCGCGATTGAAGGCACCAAAGAAATCGGTTTGGCGGTGCTGGCAACGACTTTGAGTTTGCTCGCCGTATTCGTTCCGGTTGGGTTTATGGGCGGAATTATCGGACGTTTTATGTCGGCTTTCGGGCTTACTTCGGCGTTTGCGATTTTTGTTTCGTTGATTGTCTCATTCACCTTGACACCGATGCTCGCGGCACGTTTTATCAAAGTAAAACATCCTGAAAAACCGAAGCCGGATGACCTTGAAATTTTCGGCGATGGCATGATCGAACGAAAAGAAGGGGTTGTTCCAAAAATGAAAGGTGACAGCCGGCAAGGTAGATTTTACGGTGCGATTGACTCGGCATATACAAAAATGCTGACGTTTTCGATGAATCATCGCTGGGTAATTTTAGGGCTTTGTCTCTTGGTGACAATTTCGACAATTCCATTGTTTATGGTTGTCGGGAAAAACTTTTTGCCGGTTGACGATCAATCGCAATACGAACTTTCCGTGCGAGCTCCTGAAGGCTACAATCTTGCGGCAACGTCAAATATCATCGAAAAAATCGCTGCCGATATTCGCAAATTTCCTGAAGTTGCCGATACTTTGACGACTCTCGGCGGCGATCAGCAGCAGATCGTCAACAACGCAACAATTTACGTGAAAATGAAAGATATTAATGAGCGAACTCGTTCGCAGGAAGAATTAATGTCGGCTTCACGTGAGCTTTTGACAAATTATCCGAGGGAATTGCGAACGTCAGTTCAGCAAGTTCAAGCATTTTCAGGCGGCGGTTTTCGTAATGCAAATGTCCAGTTTTTTATCGGCGGACCCGACCTGAAAGAGCTTGAAAAATATTCAAATGTATTATTGGAAGCTTTGAAAAATTCGCCTGATGCAGTTGACGTTGATTCAACTTTAATAAGCGGAAAACCCGAACTTCGCTTGACCGTAAATCGCGATAAAGCCGCTGATTTTGGAGTTAGCGTCGGTGCGATTTCGCAAAGTTTGAACACGTTGGTTGCAGGGCAGGAAGTTTCAACTTTCACATCAGGAAGCGATCAATATCCTGTCCGCGTACGTGCGATCGGCGAATTTCGTTCAAGCGAAGAAGCATTGAAACGAATGATCGTTCCTTCTACCAAAACCGGTTGGACGACGCTCGACAATGTCGTCAAAGTTGAGGAAGGAACAGGTCCGGCATCGGTCGATCGTGTAAACAGAAATCGACAAGTTACTTTGCTTGCAAACGCAAAACCAGGAGGTTCGCAGCAAAATATTATCAGCGATTTGAACAGAGCGGCAGCAGATTTGAAACTACCTTTGGGCTATACTTCGGGTTACGTTGGGCAATCGAAAGAACTGCAAAAATCGGCGTTTTACTTCCTTTTGGCATTCGTTTTGTCATTCGTTTTTATGTATATCATTCTCGCGGCACAGTTCGAATCGTTCATCCATCCGATCACGATTTTACTGACGCTGCCGCTTTCCGTTCCCTTTGCGATTCTTTCGCTTTTGATAATGGGACAGACCGTAAACATCTTTTCGGGACTTGGGATTTTGCTGCTTTTCGGCGTTGTGAAGAAAAACGCGATTCTGCAAATTGATCATACAAATCAGCTTCGCGAACGCGGAATGAGCCGTTATGATGCGATCATTCAAGCGAATCGCGATAGATTGCGTCCGATTTTGATGACGACAATCGCACTCGTTGCCGGAATGATTCCACTTGTTTTATCACGCGGAGCAGGCAGCGGAACGAACCGTTCGATCGGTGTGTTGGTCGTTGGCGGACAAAGTTTATGTCTGCTTTTGACGCTTCTTGCGGTTCCGGTTTTCTATTCGTATTTCGACGATATTTCGCAGTTTGGAATTTTCAGAAGACTAAATGGTTTATTAAGTAGTCTGATTGGCGGTTTGAAACGAAAAACGGTCGAGGCAGCGAGTTCTATTTTTGGAAAGAATTAATAGACCTGAGTCATTTTCAACTAACAAATGAAAGAATGAACCAATAAATATGACAGATAAAACAGACACAGCAAAAGTAATTGCACCGCCACCTTTAATTTTTTTGAGCGGCTTATTGCTGGGTGGAATTGTTAGTTGGTTTTATCCCGTGAAGATGTTAAACGGCGGGCTTGCAGTCGTTTTAGGTAACTTGCTTTTTTTAATCGGGATTGCAGTTATCGCTATTGTTTTCTTACAGATGCGAAAAGCAAAAACAAATATCGAACCCTGGAAACCGACTACAAAAATTCTTGATACAGGATTTTATGGTTATTCACGCAATCCGATTTATGTGGCGATGATTTTGATTTATTTGGGAATCAGTTGCTTTTTTAATTCATTATGGTTTCTGCCATTTTTACTGATTGTCTTGATTGTGATCCATTTCGGCGTGATTTTGCGGGAAGAAAAATATCTTGAAAATAAATTTGGCGAAGATTATTTGGATTATAAAAAGCGTGTAAGGCGTTGGATTTAACATGACAATCGCAATCAAAATTTCGCTTTTGGTGTCCGGATTATTTCTGCTAAACGGAATGTTAACAGGTATTTGGAAGTATTCGCACATAATGAAAAGCGAAAACCATCAAGCACCTGTTTATGTCGATATTGCCCATCGGGCATCGTTTTTTTACAGCTTTGCTTGTCTCGTAATCGCAAAATTGATGGAGTTTTCACCGTTTAGCGATTTTTGGCAGATTTTGATTGTTGTAATCCCGCTAGTTTATTTTATTTTAGCGGTTGTCGGTTATATGCGGGAAGGTTTTTTGAATCGGACAGACAATCAATTTAAGGAACGAAATTTTATTACAACGTGGTTTATGTATGGCTTAATTGCTGGAGAAATCGGCGGTTTTGTCATGATATTAGGCGGTTTTATTTATACCCAAATCTTAAAATAACATGAAGAAGTTTTCATACATCATAATTGCTCTAACAGTCTTTGCGTTCAATGGTTTAGCACAAGATGCAACTCCTACGCCGACGCCTAAAATTGACGATAAACAAAACGTCAAACCTGAAAATTTGCAGGGTGTTCCGGAAATTGCTACAAAATATCAATCGGACGACAAAAAACTTCCGGATTTAGGCAGAGTTGGCGTTGATATGCTTGAGCAGAAAACTTTGTCGTTGAACGATACGATTAAGTTGGCTCTGGAGAATAATAAGGACATAGAAGTTTCGCGGCAAAATGTGAAATCGGCTGAATTTGATCTGCAATCGGCGGATGGTTTTTATCAGCCAAGAATCTCCGGAACGAGTTATTTTGAGCGGGCGAAAGTGCCGAGTATTTCGGTTTTCAATCCTACCCAAACCGCAAATGTAAATAATGGTTTTGTTGGAAATATCAGTTATCAAGCTTTTGTGAAAAAATACGGAAGTTCCTATTCTGCAACGTTTAACAACCAACGCCAGACGACTGACAACATTCTTTCGCCATTGAATCCGCAAATAACTTCGTCATTCAATTTTACGTTTACTCAGCCGATTATGCGGGGTAGGAAAATTGATTCGCAGCGGAGAATAATTGAAATCGCCAAGAAAAATTTGTCGTTAACTGACACACAATTTCGCCAAAAATCTATCGATATCATTGCTGTAACTCAGCGTGCTTATTGGGATTTAACGTTTGCATTGCGGAATTTGCAAGTACAGCGTGATGGTGTGAAAGATGCCAAAGATCAGTTGATTCACAATGAAAGATTGGTTAAGGAAGGACAGCTTGCACCGATTGATATTGTTGCGGCAGAAACTCAGGTAGCAAATCTTGAATTGGCGGTTTACGATGCTTTGGATATTGTAAATCGGTCAGAAAACGTCTTGAAAAATTTAATTGCGATTGATAAAAATGATTCGATTTGGGGTGTTTCATTGGTGCCAACGGACAAAGTTGATCTGGAAACGCCGCGAACAACTTTGCCGGAAGCTCTTGATTTAGCGATGCAAAATCGACCGGAAATCGAGCTTAGCGAAACGGCGAAAGAAATTAATCAAATCGATCAAATGCTTTATAAAGATCAAGCAAAACCACAGGTTGATTTTTTTGCAAGTTATACAGGTGTTGGAGTTAGAGGGACGCTTAATCCTGATTTGTCTGACCGTTTCGGTCCGGTTGTGGTCTCTCCGAATATACTTGGCGGCTACACAAATACCGTGGGCGATATTTTTGCTCAGCGTTATCCAACTTTTCGCGTTGGTATAAATTTCAATTTCCCGATCAAAAATCAAACGACTCAGGCTCAACTTGGAAAGAGTTTAGTTGAGGCGGAAAAGATTAAGACGCAACGTCAGCAGCTTGAGCAAGCGATCCAAGTTGACGTAAGAAATGCTCTGCAATCTTTGCGAACAGCCGAAGCGAGACTCCGCACAGCCGCAATCGCACGCGAGAATACGGTGAAACAATACGAATCCGAACAAAGGAAATTGGATGCAGGACAATCTGACGTTTATAAAGTTTTGGAGAGACAAACCGCTTTGATGAATGCCCGAAGCAATGAATTACGCTCGCAAACCGAACTAAATAAAGCGATTGCAGAATTGCAGAGGGCAACGGGAAATTCTCTGAAGGCGAATAATGTTGAGGCTAGATTGAAAAAGTAAAATTATTTGAAGGCAGACGCAACATAGCCTAAACCAGTAGCAACGGAACTAAAATAGTTTTGGCGGATTATTTTTTCTTCTCCGAAAATTTTACTAACCATCCGACCGACCAATGGAGTTTGAGAAGTTCCGCCGGTCAAAAGCACATTGCTAATCCCTTCCGGCTTAACCGAAGCAAGATTCAAGGCTTCGAGAATAGAAAGTTCAATTTTTTCGGTAACAGAAATAATTTGAGATTCAAATTCTTCAAGTTTCAATTCTTCCCTCAAGCCAAGTAAACCAAATTTTATAGTCGCAATTTCGCCAACTGACAATTCCTTTTTGGCTTTCTCAATTGCTCCAAATAACTGAAAGCCATAGTTATTATTTATTAAACTTAAAAGCCGTTCCACATCTTCAGGTCGATTTGAAAATGGCAAAATAGAGGAAATAATATTCATATCCTCTTGGTTTTTCAGCAAATTAATGCGATGCCATTTTGTTAATTTTCCGATCAAATGCGAAGGAAAAGGCAATTCTTTACCCAAAGATTTAAAGATTGACCCAGCCCCGAATTTAGCGGCAAGTTTGGCTTTCATTATCCTCGAACTCAATTCATCACCCGCTTCATTGACACCTGTAACCGCCTTAACATCATTGTCTCTATCGGTTGAAAATGTTCGATGGGGTGATAGTGCGACAACACAGATATCGCTTGTTCCGCCGCCAATATCAACCACACAAACCAATTCTTCCTGAGTGATTGTGAGCTCGTGGGCAAGTGCTGCCGCAACAGGTTCCAACCAAAAAACAACTTCCTTAAACCCAACTTGTTTGGCAGCTTTTTCTAATCTTTCAAGTGCCAATTCTGAAAAATTAACAGGACGACCTAAAACAACGCCTTCAAAAATTTCGTCAAACTGCTTTTCCGCTAATTGTTTTATCTTGAACAAAAATTTTGCCACCAAATCTTCGGCGGAATATCTCCCAAACCCCAAAACCATTGTTGAATCAAAGTTAGATTCTGGTAGCAGAGTTTTAATACTCAACATTAAACGCCCAACTCTTTCTTCATTTTCTAACTGAGCCAAGTAAAATTCAATCGCTTCATTGCCAATCTGATATTGTTTGGAAGCGGTCGGGAAATAAATGATTGTCGGATTGCTGAAATTATTGTCAGCGTATTTTACAAACTTGATCTGATTATTTTTGACAATGGAAGCCAACGAATTTGATGTTCCAAAATCAATTCCTAAATATTGCATTGTGTTTTGATATTTTATTGAAGAAAGTAAAACGCAGAAATCCGCACACACCAAAGTTGCAGCGATTGGGACAAAACCCTCAAAAATATGCGTATTTTAACAAAAATATTAAAAGCCCTACCTAGAAGGCGGGCTACTGTTAGTTAATTTCAAAATTTAATCGGCTCGGCTGTTTACTTATTTTCCGGCTTTTTGCCTGTGTAAGATATTGCTCCTAATCCGGCTAAATTTATTTCGCCGCTCAGTTTATCTTCTTCAACTTTGCCTGAAATCGTGCCTTCAAACGCCTGCCCCTGAGCATTTACGGAAATATCGCCGGTAAAAGCATTATCTTTGATGACCACATTTTTCATCATTGAATCGCCAATTTCTGTGGTCAAAATTCCCTTGAATATTTCGCCGTCTTTTTCAATTTTTAGCTTTCCGGTCAGAGTTTGTCCGGGAGCGGCAATTGAAACTTCCCAATCTGTTAGAAACGGATTCGTGTCAGATTTTTTTGTATCTTCAGATTTAGTTGCGGGCGGAGTGCCAGAATTATCCTGTGCAAAAGCCGAGAGTGCGAATAATACGCAAAAAATAATTGCGGTTAATAATGTTGCTGATTTTTTCATTAAAATTTCCTTTATCTTGATTGAATCTAGAAAGTTAGATGCAGATTTTAGTAAGCAATATGCAATGCACTTTTGTCAAAGATGGAGATAAAATTTAATCAAAATAACTCATTATTTATCCGCCTCATTTTGCAAAATCATCTGATAATGTTCAACCATCGGAAATGATTCATAGAAATCATGAAGCAAAAGTCGCCATCTTTGATATTAAGAATCGCAACTTCCATTATCATTTGTTTACTCCTCTAAAATTCAATCTGCAACCCATCTTTCGCCTCAATTACATCACACATCAGCGTAAATTTCTCCACTTCCTTTGCAAAATCAACCTCGTCCCATTCAGGATAAAAATGCGTTAATAGCATCTTTTTTGGCTTGGCAAAACGTGCGAGATGCATTCCCTCGGCGAGTTCGATATGTAATTCGATTGGTTTATTTTTTACAAACGAACATTCACAAATAAACAGATCAACATTCTTCGCGACATCACCCAAAACCATCGTCATTCCCGTATCAGCGGTGTAAACCAAGCTTTTTCCGCCTTTACGCAAACAGATCGCGTGACTTTCGTCCGTGTGCGGAGTTTTGATGGCGACGGCTTCAACATTCGGCAGAATTTCGAATTTTTCAAAGGTTTCAATTTCAATAATTTCGAGCGGAAATAGCTGCTTGAAGAGATTATAGCTACCTGCATCGTTGAATTTTTCCAATAATTTTCGCAAGCCTTCCGCTCCGAAAATTTTTAAGGGTTTTGTGCGAGATTGAGTTTGCGGAGCGTATTTTAGGGCAAATAGAAAAGGTGCCAGACCGCCGATGTGATCGAGGTGAAAATGCGAAATCCAGATCGAATCAAGATTTGCCCAGTCCAGATTTTCTTCCGCCATTCGGTGAATTACGGATGCTGAACAATCCAGCAAAAGGGTTCCATTCTCAGTTTCAAGCCAGTAGCCTGACGAACTGCGTTTGGGATGCGGGACTGATGAACCTGAGCCTAAAACCGTTAATTTCATAAGCTCATATTATCAGAATAGTTCGTGGCTAAAAAATATTTGTGGTAAATTTATCGTTATGAATGAGATAGACGTTTTGGCGATTTTCGCACATCCCGATGATGCCGAATTGCACATCGGCGGCACACTTCTAAAATTGAAGAGTTTCGGCTTGCGGACCGGTGTTTTAGACGTAACGCGTGGCGAAATGGGTACTCGCGGAACTGTAGAAATTCGTCAGAGGGAAGCGGATGACGCCGCGAAAATCTTACAGCTTGATGTTCGGGAAAATCTTGATTTACCCGATGGGCATGTTTTGTTGACCGAAGAAACTCGCAGAAAATTAGTTAGAGTTTTACGCAGCTTAATACCGAAAGTTATTTTTACGCATCAGCTTAACGATCCGCACCCGGATCACGATCATATTGCAAATCTTGTCCGCGAGGCGTCGCGTTTGGCAAGCCTGCAAAAATACGATGGCGGCTTTGGACAAGCCAGAATTACGGCACCTATCGTTGCCCATAGTATCTTTTCGCGATTGATCGTACCGTCGTTTATTGTTGACGTATCGGAATTTGCGGCAGGCAAGATGGAGGCGATTAAGGCTCATAAATCTCAGTTTTACGACGCGAATTCAATGGAACCTGAAACGATGCTTACTTCGAAACGTTTCCTTTCTGAAATCGAAGCAAAACTTACATATTTCGGTTCGCTGATTGGTGTTGAGGCTGGCGAACCTTTTTATGTGAGAGAGGCATTGAATGTTGAAAATCCTTTTAAGCTGCTGACTCGTCCAATGAATCTTTATTCGTAAAAATTGTCACAAAATCCAAATCAGCGGTGTTTTAGTTTATAGAAAAGCAATTTATAAACTTCCGGAGGATTTTGAGAAATGAGATCACATTGTTATTTTTATCTTTTATTACTTTTTGTTTTAGTCATTCCTGCAGCAGATTCGAAAGGGCAAAGCATCGAAAAGAAGCGAGATTTTTGCCAGGATAATTGGACATGGGGCAGCCGAAAATCCTTCAGTGAAATGAAGGAGATTACCATTCCGAAGACAGATCTTTTGAGGGTTGACGGAAAACGCAATGGCGGAATAAGCGTAAAAGGCGAAGATCGTTCGGATATTTTGATCCGGGCTTGCGTAGTGGCTTGGGCAGACACGGAAAATGCGGCTCGCTCGTTGACTCAAAATATCAAGATTCAAACTAATTCAATTGTTCAAGCAGAAAATACTGAAAATGAGAATAACTGGTCTGTTTCCTACGAAATCCTTGTCCCACGAGGTATCGACCTTAATTTATCGGCTCAGAACGGCGGAATCTCGATTAGCGGAGTCGCGGGCAATCTGAATTTTCAGACCCAAAATGGCGGAATTTCTTTGCGGGAAATCGGCGGCGAAGTAAAAGGTCGCACGCAAAATGGGGGCGTAACCGTAAAATTGAGTGGGAATTCATGGAAAGGCTCAGGGCTTGATGTAGAAACGACTAATGGCGGAATCCAACTTTCAATGCCGGAAAATTACGCGGCTAAAATTAAAACTGAAACGACAAACGGCGGTTTTCAAAGCGATTTCGATGCTCTTCAGGTAGAAAGCAAACGTAGCTGGGGCAGACGAAGCATCAGCAAGGATTTGAATGGCGGCGGTGCTACTGTTCGAGTTGCAACGACGAATGGCGGCGTAAAAATTAGTTCGCAGAAGTAAAAGCTTAGTCTCAAGTCCGAAATCTTAGATAAAGAATCGTTCCTCCTTGAATCCCTAGATTTGGACTTGAGGCTATTTTTATAAGAGCCAGGTCGCTATCGCTCCGTGTACTGATAGATTATTTTGCCATTGAAAATCGTATAGATTGGCTCGGTCTGCAAGATTTCTTTGTGCGGAATAGTCAATAAATCCTTCGAATGTACGACTAAATCCGCCAACATTCCTACCTTAATTTCACCTTTATCTATCTCGGCAAATTCAGCATACGCAGATTCGTAAGTATGCGAGCGAATCGCTTCCGCCATTGTTAATCTTTCTTGCGGCATCCAACCGCCAATTGGATCACCTTCAATATCCTGACGCGAAACTGCGGCGTAAAGAGTCTGATATGGATTGATTGATTCAACCGGAAAATCTGTTCCAAACGGAACGTGAACGCCGTAACTCCGCATCAAATGCCAAGCATACGACCCCAAAACGCGATACTCCCCCAAACGCGATTCCGCCCATCGTTTATCGGAAATTGCGTGAGTTGGCTGCATCGAAGCAATAATTCCAAGTTCGGCAAAACGTTTGAAATCGGAAGGGGAAACGACTTGGGCGTGTTCGATTCGGTGGCGATGCACAGTAATAGAAGGGAGATAAAAACCTTTGCTAGCTTGATTTCCTTTCTGGATTGTTTTTTCCATCATTTCAAAACCGTCCAAAGCCATCCTGTTTGCCCGATCGCCTATAGAATGAAGAGCAATCTGAAAACCTGATATTCCGCGTTCTGCGATCATTTTCGCTAATTCTTCGGGGGAACGTCGTGGGATTCCTGAATTACCCGCGTCATCGGAAAACGGTGCTAGCATTGATGCCGTTTTTGAACCAAGCGTGCCGTCAACATAGCCTTTTACCGCACCAAGTTTCAAACGCAACGGATTATCTTTGAAGGTTGCAAATTCTGTCCGCTGGCGTTTTAATTCGTCGATTGAATCTTCAAAATTTTGCCATTCTGCTACTCGAACGGTTAATTTATCTTGTTGTAAAAATTGACGATAGAGTTTAGTTGTTTCATAACCCGAATTGTCTTGGACGGATGTAATGCCATATTTTTTCGCCATTTCGAGGGCAAGTTCCAAGCCTTTTGTTTGCTGTTCGGCGGTCGGCTGGGCGATTAGACGATTGACAAGACCTTGTGCGGTTTCCTTCAAAATTCCAGTCGCGTCTCCGTTTGAATCTCGTTCGATCTCGCCGCCTTTCGGATTTTCTGTGTTTTTACTAATTTCCGCTAATTTCAAAGCTGCTGAATTTACCCAGCCAACGTGTCCATCCACGCGAACGAGGAAAACGGGATTATTCGGAGCAATTTTGTCCAAATCCCCTTTCGTCGGAAAATTTTGCTTCCAAACCGTATGATCCCAACCACGTCCGATTATCCATTCGCCTGGCTTTGTAGTTTTCACCTTTTCGGCAACTTTATTTTGGGCTTCAGCAATAGTTTTTGTATCCAGCAAATTGACATTCAAAAGTGCCAACGCACCCCGCAAAAAATGGACGTGAGCATCATTAAATCCGGGCGTAACAAATCTGCCTTTCAAATCAATTTGCTGTTTTGCTTGATATTTCGCTTGCAAATCTTTAGTTGTGCCAACCGCAATAATCTTTTCGCCATCAATTGCTACGGCTTCGGCAAGCGAATATTTTTCATCAGCCGTGAAAACTTTGCCATTGGTAAAAAGTAGACTAACTTTTTGTTTAGTTTGGGCGAAAATAATCTGCGGAGCGATAAATGTAATTAAGACAAGTGCAGTGATTATACTTTTCATTTTATTTTTTAGGAACTGTAAAACCTTCGCGGATAATACCAAATCTCTTTTCACCTTTTTCATTATCACTAATTTGAACAGATAATTGACGCTGTTTTCCGTTTCTTTTTTGATTAGTGGAAATATAATTTATTACAAATTGAGAACGGAGTTCGTATAGTAAAGCCTTTGTCGCCTTCTCAATATCTTTTTGTGAAGGATTTTGTTTTTCTAACGGATATAGGTTTCCGCCCGTTTCATTAGCCAGATTAAAAAGAAAGTTCTTACTTTTATCACGCATGGCTCCAACGGTAAGTTCCCCAACAAAAGCAATAGAGTAAAACTTGATGTCATTTTCCCGTAATAAATCAACTAATTCTTTCTGTGTGTGTAAACTGTCTCTATCTTCCCCATCGCTAAGTAAAATAAGGGCAAATTTTTGTGATTTGTCCTTATTTGGTAATTCAGAAATTTTCTTTGCGGAAAAGTAAATTGCATCTACAACAGCAGACACACCGCCTTCAACGTATAAATTGTCTAATTGATTCTGTATTTTTGCTTGATTTTGAGCATTTAACCTGCGGAGAAATCCAATCTTGAACAACTTGAATCTTTTCGGAATCTACAAATCTTACTACAAACTCTTTATCACTCAACGCCAAATTTGCAGTAATAGTTTTTCCTGCCCAGATCAATCTATCAAGCTGACCTCTCATCGAACCTGTATTATCAACAATCAAACCGACATTCAAAACAGGCTCTTTCTTAGCAAAATAAGTAATCTTTTGCTCTACGCCGTCTTCGAAAATCTTAATATCTTCTTGTTTTACGTCATCAATAAATTTATCATCCTTATCCAAAACCAAAACATTAGCTTTAACTTCAATCGGAGCAGAATTCTCTTGGGCAATAAGATTGACGGCTAAAATTAATATGCTCAAAAGAGTAAACGAATATTTGGCGAGTTTCATAAAATCTCCCTGTGAAATGTGATGAGAAAGTTATAGCATTCAAATCAATTTGAGAAAAGTTTTCCGTGTCAAAATAAAAAAGCTACGACTGAAATTTTCAATCGTAGCTTCATTATTTAGATTATTTACTAAAACTATGGTTTCTTCTTGCCGGTAGTTTTAACTGTTCCCGGAACTGGTTTCATCTTTTGCGGAATGAGTTTTTTCTCATCCTTCAAATATGTAACCGCTAGTTTTACGTCAGCTTTCAAAGGGTGCGAATCAGGTGCAAGCTCGGTAAATTTCTGCATCAGATTTAAGCCTTCTTGCGATAATTCGATCTTACTTTGAATTTCTCCTTCGTTTAGCAGGCATAATCCGAGTCCGCCCATCGCATCCGCATTGTTTGAATCGGTTTCAAGTACATTCCTATAGATAGGCACTGCCAAGCCCGAATTGCCCGATAAACGCAAAGCATCCGCTACGAACATCTGATTCTTTACTTTCGCTGCTGCTTCTGTCTCAGCTGCCAAATATTTATTGAGAGCCGTTACTACTTCATCAGGTTTTGACGTATCCGCATTCGTAGCGATCATCAATCTATTGGCTTCTACCAAATTCAGTAATGCACTAGATTTTGCCGGATCATATTTCTTTGCTTCTTCCGCATCTGCAATTGCTGCAATCAAACTTAAGCACTTTTCGGAAGCTGCGATCGAACCTTGAAAATCGTTTTTGGCTTTCTCCAACCACGACGCTTTATTTGCCGTATCCGTTGTGCCTTGCTTGTAACTATCAAAAGCACGCATTCTAAGTGCCAAAGCTTTATTATTATTCAAAACAGTTGCACTGCCGGCGAAATCAGGATCCGCATCTATACCTTCCTGAAACTTAGCAATCGCTAAGTCATAACTCTTGTCTGCATAGGCTTTAGAGCCTTCTGCCAGAGCCTTATTAATGATTTCGGTTGCATTCTTAATCTTTTCATTTTTAGCAGTTATTTCAGCAACTTTCTTGGCTTGCTCTTCTCTCGCTTTCTTTTGCTCGGCGGATTCTTCGCCGCCGCCCTGAGCTTGTCCGGTTGAGGGGGTTGCTAAAGCCTTGCGAGCTTCGTCTTCAGTTAAAGCTTTGCCATCGCCTTCAAAAACGGTGAATTTCAAATCTTCCGCTCCGGCTTTAACTCCCGGAAAAATTTCCGCCTTGATCCCCGGACCGCTAACGACTAAAGCCATCGTTGCTCCTAGCGGCAAACCGGCAAACGTGAATTGACCTTTTTTATCGGTTTTTCCTGACGGCAATTTAGCTTTAATATCAACACGATAAACGTCAATTATCGCCCCAACCACAGGCGTTACCGAGCCGTCGGCTTTTTTCAATTCAACCTTGCCTCTAACGGGAGAAGTTTGTGCAAAAGCCGCCAAACCACTTGCCAATGAAAGGGCTAAAGTCATAAAAAATGCAAAATATTTTCTGCGTAGCATTTGAATCCTCCAAAAATGTCTCTGCGATAAATCAACAATCAATCGCGTAAGATGTAGCTAAATTAAATTTAGTTGTTATATTTTTATCAAAAAAATTACCGAATTTATTCTAGAAATTGAATTATAAATCTAACTTTGAAAAATGTCATTTTAACGCATTAACAATTAGTCGATTTCAGATAAAGCGGCAATGGCAGCCATTTGCTTTGAGAGTAAGTTTTTTGATTGAGTCTCTCGATTTTCTGTTCGGTTTCTTCCTGCAATTCATCGGGCGGCAAGTCTTTTTGGAAATCGTAACAAGCATGCTGGATGCACGCAACGGGTTTAACCTCGTGAACCAAACATCCGATCCCTTGCTCGAAAAGCGGACACGCGAAGGTTTGCGAAAATGTATCGCCGCTTTCACTCAAATCGTATTTCTCTATCGTATCGGTAATTCTTTGATTAACTTTAACTCGCGTGTTTTCGTCCAAATCATACAAGACTTGACGCATTGCCACAGCTTCAAGTCTTGTAATATGAACATTTACAAAATGAGCATCAAGGCAACAAGCTCCTTTTGTTTCGCAAGTTAAGCAGCTTTTTGCCTTGGTTTCGTATTTACTTTGAATTTCTTCACGATACGCCGTTTTGATTTTACCCAAACGCACGGAAGCTTCTTTTTCACTTAATTTTTTCACTTTTTAACAACATACTTCATTACATATTGACGAAGTTTGTCACGATTATTTTTCAGATAAGCAAAATGCTCTTGAGCAATTCCGTTGTCAGGTCGGGCTATAATAATAAAAGCTTCCAGCAGTCCGTCTTTATCAAGATTTATCAAGGTTTCTATTTGCGGATTCAAGTTCTTTTTCTTTCCTTTCAGCTCGTTTGCGACCGTTATGACGCTTCGCAAGGCTTCTATTTCTTCGCGGATTGTATGCCTGTATCTTGGCTCATTTGGGAACTCTTCACTAAATTTTTTCTCATGCCAGACAGAACGAGTGGCAGTATAACCAATCCAGGCTATTGAACCATCTTCCTCACCAGGATTGATGCTGATGCTCGAATTGGTTTTTCCATCTTCTCCAATCTTAAATTCGGGAATATCAATGCGAGGGTGCGAAAGTGATGTTTTGGTTATCTGCCCCCAATTTACCAACCCAGAAATCGCAAGTTTACTATATGGGCTAGTAATGTAGGCTTCAACGTAACGTGGAAGAGCATCGTCATATTTTTTCTGCTTCATAAGCGGAGTAGCGGAGTAACGATAAGCCGTTTCAATATAAGGGTTTATCGAAATCGCTTTTTTGTACCAAATTTCAGCTTCAGCATATTCTCCTTTTTGCAGATAAACATCTCCCGAGAATAACGCGGCATAATAGATGGTGGAATCAATTTCGAAAGCTTCCTGATATTTTTCCAATGCCTTGTCCATTTTGCCCTGAGCAAAAAACGATTCGGCTTCATCCATTACCTTGTCTGCTTTTGGATTGAAAGAGAATTTACCTTTCTCAAACCCTTCAACGCTTAAACCGTCAATTAATCCGTCCATCTGAAGGTCTTCATAGCCTAATTCACGAGCCTTAACCAAAGCTTTTCTTGCCTTAATTCTTGATTCCTTCTTAGCTTCCTGTGTTGTATCTACCGCTGTTTTTGAAATATAAGCAAATCCCAATTGACGGTGAGCCCATGCATTATTTGGCTCGCTGGCAACTAACTGTTCTAATAGTGGTAGAACTTCAAGATTTTTGTTTTGAGCTATTAATTCGGTAATTTTTTTCTTCGTTTCTGCATCAACTTGACCAATAGCAGATAGCGAAAGCAGAGAAATTAATAACAAAGCAGTGAAAATAATACTCAATTTCGATTGAAATTTAATCATAAAAAACTCCTTGTGTGGTTTGTAATAATTTAGCCAGATGTAGAATAAAGCAAATTGGAATTTATGAGAAGTGTTTAGACAAAGACTGTAAACACTTCGTTTGAATACACCATCCCTTTTGAAGTTAATTTCAATCTACCATCGCTAAATTCGATTAATTCAGCTTCTTTTAAACGCTTCAAATCTTCGGCAAATTCTTCTTTTAAGTCAATGCCAAATCGCGATTTATAGCATTCTATATCAATTCCTTTTGCCAGTCGTAAGTTTAGAAACGCAAACTCGGAGGAAAGTTGCTTCGCGGTCAGATCATTCGTTTCAACAATCGGCGATTCACCATTCTCAATCAGCGAAACATATTTATTCGTATCGCGTTCATTTGCTGAGCGGCTTTTCCCGTCAAATGAATGTGCTGAAACACCAAAGGCAAAAACGGGTTCGCAGAGCCAATATTTTGAATTATGCTTCGATTCAAAACCGGGCTTGCTGAAATTGGAAATTTCGTATTGTTCAAAGCCATTTTCAGTAACTTTTTTGAGCATAATTTCATACATTTCCGCAGCTAAATCTTCGTCCGGTAAAGGTTGGCGTTTAGAACGAATTTGCTCGGCAAGCGGCGTTGCTTCGTGAATTTCGAGCAAGTATAGAGAAAGATGTTCAGGCTCTAAGTCTAACGCTTTGTTTAGGTTATCTTCCCAATCACGCAAAGTCTGATTCGGCAAACCGCCAATTAGATCAAACGAAATATTATCAAAATTTGCTTTTCGTAAAAGTTCAAAAGTCGTCAGAGCATCATTTGCATCGTGTCCGCGAGCGAGCAGTTTTAACGCTTTATCGTCAAAAGTCTGCACGCCAAAACTCGCCCGATTTACACCAAGTTTTCTAAAATCTTGCAGCTTTTCAAGCGTCACGGTCGCCGGATTCATCTCCAATGTGAATTCAAATTTTTCCGCAAATGTGAATTTATTGTGAAGTGTATTTAGGACTTTTTCGAGTTGTACCGCCGTTAAGAGCGAAGGCGTTCCACCGCCAAAATAAAGAGTTTCAACGAGGTCTGTAATTCGTAATTCGTAATTCGTAATTTCGTGACAAAGTGCTGAAACATACCGCTCAACGGCATCGTTGCGACGATAAACATCCGTCGCGAAATCGCAATATGAGCAACGCGATTTGCAGAACGGGATGTGAATGTAAATGCCCGGTTTCACTTAATTATCCAACTCTTTTTCAAGCGAAGTTCTCCAACCCGTTTGTAATTCGCCGATCTTTGCCGAAACAACTTCGTCGCCATTTAGACTAATTCTCAAATTATCGCCCAAAACCTTTCCGATAATCTCAAACGGACAACCACCTATCAACTCACTTACTTTATCAAGGTTTTCAGATGCAAAACTGATAACAATCCGCGAAGGCGATTCGCTAAAAAGCTGAGTCGCAGAATCTAAATTCGAATCGTTTAAATTGATTTCCGCACCAACCGCTTTTCGATTTAGCGACGAAAAACAGCTTTCTGCGATTGCCACTGCGAGTCCGCCGTCCGAACAATCGTGTGCGGATTTCAGCAAGTTTTGGTCTGATAATTTCAAGCAAGTTTGTTGAACTTTGTGTTCCAAATTCAAGTCAATTTTCGGAACATCGCCGTTTTCGATTAGTTCGTCAGTTGTAAAACCAAGAACGGTTTGTGCATATTCTGAAACACTTAGATCGTCGTTCGTTACGCCTAAAAGTGCAATCAAATCGCCTTCGTTTTTGAAACCTTGAGTTACAAGTTTTCTGACGTCTTCGAGCAGACCGACCATGCCGATTGTCGGCGTTGGAAGGATTCCTTTGCCGTCAGTTTCGTTGTAAAAAGATACGTTTCCCGAGATGATCGGTGTGTTGAATTTCTCGCAAGCTTCTTTGACTCCGTCAATTACTTCGGAAAAACTCCACATAACTTCGGGTCTTTCGGGTGAAGCAAAATTTAGGCAATTCGTTACAGCCAAAGGCTTTGCACCAACACAAACAACATTTCTCGCCGATTCCGCGACAATCAATTTCGCACCTTCGCGAGGGTTGACTGCGGCAAAACGTCCGTTTCCGTCCAAACACATTGCAATCGCCCGACGCGTTTCCTTCACACGCACGACCGCCGCATCTGCTCCCGGCAAGATCGCCGTATTCGTTCGAACCATCGAATCATATTGCTCGTAAACCCAATGTTTTGAACAAATATTCGGAGAATTCAACAAAAGCTTTAACGCTTCGGTGTCGGTTATTTTTTCTTGTTCTTTGCGACGAATACTGCGATTAACGCGATTGCTACTGCCAGCAGTGATATCCAAAGTGCTGTGCTCATTTTTTTTCTCCCTTTTTGGTGCAACCATCGGTCGGTTGTAAAGTGGTGCCGAATCCGTAAGTTTATCTACCGGCAAATCTGCTTCCAAAATGCCGTTATGATAAATTTTCAGACGATTTCCTTCGACGACTTTCCCAATTGTAACAGCATCTAAATCCCACTTGCTGAAAATCTCGACGATTTCTTTCTCGCGTCCTTTTTTTGCAACAATTAACATTCGTTCCTGCGATTCGGAAAGCAACATTTCGTAAGCCGTCATGCCGGTTTCACGTTGCGGAACGAGCGTTAGATCAAGCTCCAAACCTGTGCTCGCACGCGAAGCCATTTCGACCGACGAACTCGTAAGTCCTGCGGCTCCCATATCTTGAATGCCTTCGATCGCCCCGCTCCGCATCGCTTCGAGACACGCCTCGAGCAATAATTTTTCCAAAAAAGGATCGCCGACTTGAACCGTCGGACGTTTTTCGAGTGCTTCTTCGTCAAATTCTGCGGAAGCCATCGTTGCACCGTGAATTCCGTCGCGTCCTGTTTTTGCACCAACATAAAGCACCGGATTTCCAATTCCCGAAGCCTTACCGAAAAAGATTTGATCCTTTTTGACGATGCCGAGTGCGAATGCGTTGACGAGCGGATTTAGACTATAAGCTTCATCAAAAACCACCTCGCCGCCGATAGTCGGAACCCCGAAACAATTGCCGTAGTGTGCGATTCCATCAACGCAACCTTTCAAAATTGATTTGTTGCGATTACCGTTTTTAGCGTCGTTTAATGGTCCAAATCGGAGCGAATTCATCGCCGCGATTGGTCTCGCACCCATCGTGAAAACGTCGCGTAAAATTCCGCCAACTCCGGTTGCGGCACCTTGAAAGGGTTCGATAAAGCTTGGGTGATTGTGAGATTCAACCTTAAAAGCAACGCACCAATCATCGCCTATATCCACGACTCCGGCGTTTTCTCCGGGCGGAACAATTACGCATTCACCGGTTGTAGGAAGCCTTTTTAGATGAACTTTTGAAGACTTGTAACTGCAATGTTCTGACCACATTACGCTGAAAACGCCGAGTTCGGTAAACGTCGGTTCGCGTTCCATTATTTCCAAAACTTTGGCGTATTCTTCGGCAGAAAAGCCATGTTGGGCGATTATTTCAGGCGTGATTGCGGTCATTGGCATATACCCTCAGTAGAAAAAATTGCAGGAGAAATAAACAAAAGAGTTTATGCGGAATGAGCTATTTTTTCAACTCATGCGACATAAACTCTCTTTTAATTTTTTGTGGGAAACAAATTCTAAGGCAACGCCGCCATTCCCATTTCTGCCCATTCTTCTTTCCCCGGACCATAAACGCCGTGAACTTTCAGCCCCGCTTGACGCATTAAAACAGTTATTTGTCCACGATGATGAGCCGCGTGCATCAGAAAACACGTTAGCGTAAAACCTTTTGTCCAAGTTTCGCCATACATCGGAATTTCGTCAGCTAAATCTTCATCTTTCCAATTTTTCGGAAGCTCTTCATTTAGAGCATTTACGGCTTTTTCAAATTCCGAAACAATCTCTGAAACAGATTTCGGCACTTCTGCATCCGGTTTTGCGGACTCAATTTTAATTCCGGCACTTCCAAAAAATTCTTCAATCGTTGTAACAATATGCCAAGCCAAAAATCCGAGCGAACGTCCGTCTTCATTGACTTTTTGATTCAATGATTCATCAGTTAAATCCTTGAAAAGTCTCAAAGTTTCGCTCGCTTCATAACCCCAAACCCGCTGGAAATCTTCTATTTTTCTATACATATCTTTACCTCACTAGCAGTTATTGTGAAAAAACGTTTCAGCTATGAAACTAACATAAGTGCCGTAGGATTTCAAATTATCGCGATGGATAATAGTTTTTAGTTTTTATATCGCAAAAAAAATACCGCAAAGCATTTTCAGCCCAGCAGTATCTTTTATTTAGCTATTTTCTAAATTTAATCGCGTTTTACTTTTGCAAGCTGTTTAGTAGTTTTTTGAGTTGCAAGAGTCGCGAGTTTTGCTTCCAAAACGTCATTTCCAAAACTCCCTTTTTGCTCTAATATCAAGCCGCCTTTTGAGCTAAAAATGAACGATCTCGGAACGCTGCCCAGATCAGATTTCAAAACGTCCTCAAGTTGCACAGATTTGTTTTTGTATTGCTCCATCCAAGTTCCTTGATCCATACGATTAAGCCAGTAGCTCGTTGGATCAATTTCTACCGATTGAAAGAATAGGTCAACATTCCTCGCGATTTCCCGTTTATCGACTGAAATCAGCAGAAAATCAATTCCGCGTGACTTATATTTCTTTTGCAGAGCCGCAACCGTCGGCATCTCGTCGCGGCAAACCGGGCACCAGCTCGCCCAAACATACACAAATGTTGGACGATTTTGCTTGGTATTTCTTTCCAATTGCTGCTTTACGTCCTCCGCAGTTAACGGTTTCGTTTGACCAAAAACGTTTATGCTTGAAAGAGTTACGACATTTAGAAGAAGAACGATGATTATGAGTATCTTTATTTTCATTTATTGAAACCTCGCATGGCTGATAAATATCAACAACATATAGTAACATTGTTTAACATTTTGGGCAAGCATTTGTTTTGCAAATGTAAGGAAGCAAGTCTGAAAAACAAAAGCGATACAAAAAAAGAGCTTATCTGGCTTTTATGCCGATAAACTCTTCGTTCGTTATTGATATTCCCAGATCTTATTTCGAAGCCAATTTGTCGAGTTCGCCTCGCAAAACGGATACGACCACTTTACCCTGGCGATTGTAAATCATCATGCCTTTTCCATCATAAAGAATTGTAAACGGCAAACCGCCTTGCCAATCTTTAAAGACGGCTGAAATTGCAGTGCCTTCATCATCAGTTTTGAGCAAATATGTCGGCATTGGTGCATTCATTTTGCCCAAAAATTTTGGAACAGTGGTGTTTATGTCTGCCAAATCATCAAGCGTTACAGTTATGAAATCTATTTTTTCGGTGTAATCACTATTAATTTTCACCAAATCCGGAAATTCCTCTACGCAAGGTCCGCACCATGTTGCCCAAAAATTAATCAGTAACGGTTTTTGATTTTCGCCGTTTCTAGCAAGTAATGTTTTTAGTGTTTCCGCATCAATTTGAGTAACTTTAGGAAGATTTGCAGGAATTGGCGGAGTCGCTTTCTTACTCGCAGCTTTTCCGGCTACAGATTTTTTGGCAGCACTTTTCTTTTTTGCCTGAGCCAAAACTTCCGTCGCCGAAAAGGTGACAAAACAAATTGTAAACGCCATGATCGCGGCGATTTTTAACATTTTCAAATTCATAAATATTTACTTAACTTACTGCTTTTCGGCACGTTTGATGGTGCATCCGAAGGCTTTGGTTGCCGTAACTTTTATTTCTTTGCTGTCTAAATGTTGGTCCAAAGCATCCCGCAGAAATGTCGATTTAATGTTTGTTCCGCTTCTGTCATTGTCGATTGCACCGTGGTAAACGAGTTTGCCATCCTTATCAAAAAAGAAAATCTCCGGCGTCGAAGTAGCTGCCCATTTATCGGCAATCACGTTTCCTTTATCAATCAACATCGGAAATTTATAATTTTCTTCGGTGTGCGATTTTACCCATTCAAGCGATTCGGTCGAATTGGAATTCATGCCGATAAAATTAATTCCTTTGGATTGATAATCAGCAACTAAGGCATTTAAGCGTTCATTATACTGTTTTACAACCGGACATTGAGCCGATAAAAAGACGATAATTGTGCCTTTTTCGCCTTTCATATCGTTGAATGATTTTTCAACGTTATTTACATCATTCAATGTAAAATTTTCAATCGTCGAACCAATTGTAAAATCGTTTGCCCTGACAACCGCAAAGGCTAACAAACATATTGCAAATAAAATAGTAAATCGTTTCATTTTTGTAATACTCCTCAAGTTTTTTTGAAAGAAATTTTAGTTTATCAGATGAAGCTGAATCTTAAAAAGAATTTTACGAACTCCAAAGAGATAATGTTTCCTGCAAGATAATTTATTCCCGACAAATATTTAGACTTCGCAAAATCGAAATTAGTTTAATTTGAAAAGGTAATTTGTCTTTTCGGAGTGAATATTTCTAAAATAAAGCACTATGAAAACAATCAGAAATGAATCAGACAGGGCTAATTTAATTGATCGGATCAATAAACTTAACGGCAGCGAAAAAGCACTTTGGGGTAAGATGAACGTCAATCAAATGTTGTCGCATCTCGTGCAAGCTGGCGAAATGCCGTTTGGACATAAATTGCCTGATCACAGCAATTTTATGTCAAACAAAATAATTAAACCTTTAGTTTTATATATTTTACCGATGCCGAAAGAGGTGAAAACCGCACCGGAAATGAATCAGCAGGAAGGCGGCAGAAAGCCTTTGGAATTTGCTGACGATAAAAACTCGGTTATCCATTTAACCAATAAAATAGGCACACTTACAGAAAATGCCGAATGCAGCGAACATCCATTTTTTGGCAAAATGAATGCCAAAGAATGGGCAATTCTTGCTTTCAAACACACCGATCATCACTTGAAACAATTTGGTGTTTGATTATTTGATGTCCATTTTCGTCACTTTCATTCGTCTATCAATTGAACAACAAAAAGTTCATAAAATTCAAATCCAGGAGATTTAATGATGGCACAATATATGTTGATTTTACGGGAAAGCAAAATAGATTTTGCAGACATTTCGGCGGAAGAAATCGAAAAAGTAATAGGTGATTACATGGCTTGGAGCAATAAACTCGGCGAAGAAGGGAAATTGGTCGGTGGTGAAAAATTGAAAGACGATGGCGGCAAACATCTTTCGATAAATAATGGAAGTTTGCGAGTTACTGACGGTCCTTTTACCGAAGCCAAGGAAATTATTGGCGGCTATTTCACGATTAATGCGGCAAATTACGAGGAAGCGGTGAAGATCGCCGAAACATGTCCGCATTTGAAATACGGCGGAAGAATTGAGCTTCGCGAAGTTGAATCAATGTAATATGAAAAACATTGAATCGATACAAGTTAATGAATCGGTTGACCATCTGTTCCGACATCATTCGGGGCAGATGGTTTCTGTTTTGTCCAGGCTTTTCGGGCTTGATAAACTTGATTTGATAGAAGATGCAATTCAAGAAGCGTTGATTCAAGCGTTGAAAAAATGGAGTTTTCAAGGCGTTCCCGAAAATCCGAGAGCGTGGCTGATCGAAGTTGCAAAAAATCGTATTTTCGATCAACTGAGGCGAAGCAAAAAGTTTGAGGCTTCGAACGAAGAATTTGAACATGCCGCTAAACATCTGGAATCATTAAGTTTTGCTGATTCAATTCACTTTGCAAACGAGGTTAATGAAGACGTTTTGCGAATGATGTTTGCCTGCTGCCACAACGCAATTTCGCCTGATAGCCAAGTTGCTTTAACGCTAAAAACCGTTGGCGGATTTAGCGTCGGGGAAATTGCATCGGCATTTTTATCGAATACCGAAACGATTGCAAAGCTGCTCACTCGTGCAAAACAGAAACTTCGTCAGCATAAAATCCAACTCGAAATTCATTCTCCGGACTTAATATCATCGCGTTTGGAAGCGGTGTTGAAAGTTCTATATTTGACGTTTAATGAAGGATATAACGCTTTCCACGGCGAAAATTTAATTAGAAACGATCTGTGTTTTGAAGCAATCCGACTCGGTAAACTATTGATAAATCACCCTTTAACTAATCTCCCTAAGGTTCACGCTTTACTCGCTTTATTCTATTTTCAAGGTGCAAGACTAAATGCCCGGTTCGACGAAAATGGCGACATTCTAGTGCTTTCAGAGCAAAATCGCGAACTTTGGAACAAACAAATGATTGCCGAAGGACTTCATCATTTCAGACTTTCAGCAAGTGGAAATGAATTGAGCGATTATCATCTAGAGGCTGAAATTGCGTCGGTTCATACACTTAGCAAAGACTTTCCTTCGACCGATTGGAGGCGGATTTTAAGTTGTTATGAGAAACTGTCCGAAAAAACATCATCGCCCGTAATTGAACTAAACAAAGCAGTTGTCTTAGCAAAATTTAAAGGAGCGGAAGTTGGGTTAGAGGCTTTGGAAGTTTTAATGCGAAAGTCTGATTTGAGAAATTATCTACCATTTCACATTTCATTTGGCGAACTCCAAGTTGAAACCGGCAGAACTTTGGAGGCAATAAAATCTTTTGAAAAAGCCTTGGAATTAGCCAATAATGAAGCCGTTAAACGATTTCTAAACGAAAAGATTAATAAAACTAAAAAGATAATTCTTGATTAAGTTTTACGTCCTTACTCATGTGCGGATTTCTGCAATAAATCTACTCTCCAGCCTGCTGCAATAATTTTGCTACCAAACCAGTCCACCCGGTTTGATGGCTGGCACCGAGTCCGCTGCCATTATCGCCGTGGAAATATTCATAAAAAAGGATGTGATCTTTCCAGAATTCGTCGGTTTGAAATTTTTCGACGGTTGAATTGAATGGGCGATTTCCGTCTTGATCCTGCAAAAAGATGTGCGATAAACGCCGTGAAAGTTCTTGAGAAACCTCCCACAGATTGAGCATTTTTTCCGAACCGGTAGGGAATTCAACCTTGAAATCATCTCCAAAATACCAGTGAAATTTCTGCAAAGATTCGATCAGCAAATAATTAACAGGAAACCAAATCGGACCCCGCCAATTTGAATTTCCGCCAAAAAGTCCGCTTTTTGATTCAGCCGGCTCATAGTCCACGCTATATTCCTTGTCGCCAACTGCCAGAAAATAGGGGTTTAGTTTATGCCAACGCGATAATGCACGAATTCCGTAATCCGATAAAAACTCACTTTCTGAAAGCATTACGCGTAAAACTCTTTTCAAACGCTCGCGATTTACCAGAGCAAAAAGTGTTCTGTCTTCAACGCCTTTTTCTTCCATTGAGGCAATTTGATCGCACAGATCAGCACGATTTTGCAGAAACCAATCCATCCGCCGTTTGAAATCCGGCAATGAATCAAGCAAATCTTTATCGAGGGTTTCAACGGCGAAAAGCGGAATCAACCCAACCATCGAGCGGACTTTCAAAGGAAAACCTTCGCCATCCGGAAGACGCAAAATGTCGTAATAAAACCCATCGCGTTCGCTCCACAATTCAGTGTTTTCGTCTCCAATATTGTTCATCGCATCCGAAATATTTACGAAATGTTCGAAAAATTTTGAGGCGACATCTTCATAAGCTTTATTATCTTTCGCGAGCTCCAAAGCGATTGCCAAAAGATTTAGCGAATACATCGCCATCCAGCTTGTTCCATCGGATTGTTCAATGAAACCGCCGGTCGGAAGGGGGGCACTTCGATCAAAAACGCCGATATTATCGAGTCCCAAAAAGCCTCCTTCAAAAACATTATTATCTTCCTGATCTTTTCGATTCACCCACCAAGTGAAATTTAGCAAAAGCTTGTGAAATATTTTTTCGAGAAACGCCGTGTCGCGATTACCTGAGTTTTTAGCGTCAATCTGAAAAACCCGCAATGCCGCCCATGCGTGAACAGGCGGATTAACATCATCAAATTTCCATTCATACGCAGGAATCTGCCCATTCGGGTGCATATACCATTCGCGGAGCATCAAAATCAGTTGTTCCTTAGCAAATTCTGCATCAACCAAAGCGAGCGGAATGCAATGAAAAGCCAAATCCCACGCTGCATACCAAGGATATTCCCATTTATCGGGCATTGAAATCACGTCGTCGTTATACAAATGTTGCCAAGCCGCGTTGCGTCCTGATTTTCGATCTTCGGGCGGACGCGGCTGTGCGGGATCGCCTTCAAGCCATTCCTTTACAACATAATGATAAAATTGTTTTGACCAAAGCATTCCCGCAAATGCCTGACGCATAACGCTTTTCGCGTCATCAGAAAGTTTTTCGGGAATCACATCAGCGTAGAATTCATCGGCTTCAGCAATCCGCGTTTGGAAAATTGTTTCGGTTTGATTGATAAAATCATCGTGAGACGCAAAATGATTTTGGCTCGTAAATTCTTCGCTCGAAAAACGCAAATAAACTGTTTCACTAGAATTTCCGGCAATATTAAAAACATAATGCGGGGAAGCCTTTGTGCCAATTTGCTTGGGATTAACAGCGGAATGTTTGCCATCAATTACGAAGTCATTAATTCCGTCTAAAACGTATTTAGAGGTATTTGGGGAATTGAAAAGTCTTTCGTTATTTGTTTCATTTTCGGTGAAAAGCAGTTGTGAAGAGCCTTCGCACAAAAGCTGCCAAGTGCCTCTAAGCTCTTCTTTTAGTTCAATTGCGGAAATATTTTCGAGATTGCTCTTCACTTCACGCATCGTGGGTTTTTCAATCGTGTCGTCCCACGCCCAAGTATTTCGAAACCAGATTGTCGGTAAAATATGGAGCGGAGCGGCTTCATTTGAACGATTATGAGCTGTGATTTTGATACAAATATCATCCGTTTCGGCTTTGGCATATTCCACGAAAACGTCGAAATATTTATTGTCGTCAAAAATGCCCGTATCAATTAGTTCAAACTCGGGTTGCGAGCGGTCGCGTTTTGCATTTTCAGACGTTAAAACGTCGTATGGAAAAGCGTTTTGCGGGTATTTGTACAAAAATTTCATGTACGAATGAGTCGGTGTGCAGTCGAGATAATAGTAATATTCTTTTACGTCTTCGCCATGATTCCCTTGATTGCCGGCGAGTCCGAAAAGGCGTTCTTTGAGGAAAGCGTCATTTTCATTCCATAAACCTAAAGCAAAGCAAATACGCTGTTTACGGTCGCAAATGCCGCCGATTCCGTCTTCATTCCAGCGATACGCACGCGAGCGTGAAACTTCAAAAGGCAGGTAATTCCAAGCCGAGCCATCCGGCGAATAATCTTCGCGAACCGTTCCCCAGGCTCTTTCACTTAAATAGCATCCCCAACGTTTCCAGTCTTTTTCACGTGTTTGCGATTCTGCAAGCCTATTTTGTTCTGCCTTCAATGCTTTAACCTCAATTTTGTCCGAATTTTCTTAAAAGAATGTCACAAGATTTCACCTTTCGTCTAGTTAATTGGCGAGAACTCCAAAATATTAATAGACGAGTGGAAAAAAGTTTGTTAGATTGACTGTATACTAAGTATACTTCCACAGTTAATTTGCCGTCGGTGTAAAGTTTCTATCCAAAGTCTCTGAAATAGAGGCTTGATTAAGAGTTTTTATTGATATCGTGCCATGAGAAAAAGTTCCACTTCAATCAGCGAGAATCAAATTTCCGGAGATGCCAAATTCCTTGAGCCTTCAATGCAAAAATCTGCTTTTGGTTCAAATAAACTTTTGGAAACTTTAGGGGAGATTCAAGCTAAATTGAATTCCGGCTTTGCCTTTCAAGCGGAAAGAATTGCTTTCCAAACACTCGAAAATTATCAAAACACACCCGACGCAAAAGCTTTATTGATTTGCCAAATTTCTGCCGCTTACATCAGGCAAGGACGTTTTAACGATTCGCTTGAAATTCTCCAAGATATTGCAAATGATGGGTTTACCGATACTTTGGAAGCTGAAAATCAGGCATCGGTATTGACTCAGTCGGGAATTGCTCATGTCCTAAACCGGGACTCTAAAAAAGCGATTAATTTTCTGAACAAGGCTTTGAGAATTGCCGAAGAAAGAGACTTCACGCATTTATTTGCGGGCATAAATCTTGCTTTTGCCCGGCATTACAGAGAGCTAAATGAATATGCAATTGCCCGAAATTATGTTGAACGTGCAATAAAATCTGCCCGCGAAATTGGCGATTGGCATGGCTTGGCAGAATCTTTTCGAGCCAATGCTTTGCTTTTTCAGCAGACCGGAGATAACGAAAAATCAAACGAAATTTACCAACAAGCCGTTAAAATTATCGGCGATAGATCAGCTCCGTATTTGCTTGCGAGAATTTATTCGGAAATGTCGTTTGTTAATGCGGCGTTGCATCAATATTCCAGCGGAATTGAACACGCAAAAAAAGCTTTGGCGATTTTTGGAAATTGCGATGATGAATACCATAAAGTTAATACTGAGAGTGCTTTAGGCTTGAATCTTTTGTTCAAAGGTGATTGGAAAAAAGCCGAGTCTTATCTAAATCAGTCGGCGGAAAAAGCACTCGATTTGAATCATCATCAGATTGCCCTTTTCATTTGCAATGCGGCTCAATTGCAGCTTTTGCAAGGTGATTTCGCAGAAGTAGAGAATTTATTGATTCAGGCAAATACATTTGCTGACGAAAGCAAAAAAGATTGGATAAAGATTCAGATTTCTTACTATTGGTCGCTTTGTTTATTAGCCCAGAAGAGAAGTTCAGTTGCAGTTAAAAAAGCTGAAGAAACGATTGAGCGTTGTAAAAAGATTAATGAAACAAGATTTAAGTCGTTAATTCTTTTGGTTTTAGCAGACAATTGCATTCAGCAAAATCAAGTTTTTGAAGCAGAAGGTTTGTTGCAGCAATTGGAAGAGAAAGAAGCTTCTGAGAATTTTTATATCAAAGGCTCAATTGCAACGCTTCGCGGTCTGCTGGGGATTCAGAAAAAAGACGATATCTCTGCTATTCATTTTTATACTCAAAGCGTTTCAAATTTCGAGAAAATTGACGATGCCTATCAACTCGCTCTGGCAAGATTTAAACTAGGAAAAATATTGGCAAAAAGCCAGCCGGATCAGGCAAAACCCCATCTTTTATCGGCACTTGAAGTTTTTAGAAAGCTTGATCTTCAGACAAAAATCGAAGCTACTGAAGAATATTTGGCTCAATCAGATCAGGTTGCGGTTGATTTAAAAACCGAAAAACCTCTGCAATCAAATCTCTTACTTTTGCGTCTTCTTAAATCAATTTCTACGCGGAATGAGCTTTTTCGTGAGTTGATCGCAGTTTTGCAAGAGGTAGAAAAAACGCCAAAATTGATTTTGAGCGAATCGAACGGGAATAAATTTCTGCCTACGATTGTGGAAGGATTTTCGCCAACTCATGGAGTAGAGCTCGTTGCAAAAATTCAGACGATGCAACCCGATGAAGACATTAATAAGTTTGCCGATGCAAGAGATTTATCTATTTTTCATCTCCATGCTCCACATGCTAATCCGGCGATTTTGATCACACAGCCGGCATTAAAATCAACGCTTTCAGATGGCTCTTTGCTGCATCCGCTCCTCAAAATTGTCGAACTCGGCATGGAACTTTGTGCGTTACGGGAACGAAGCAAAGTGATTGAGGCGGAGATTGATTCCGGGCATATTACGACAAATAATTTAATGCCGGGATTTATTCATTCGAGTCCCGCAATGACGGAAGTCGTTGATGAAATTCACAAAATACGCACTTCTGATGTCACGGTTTTGATTACAGGAGAATCTGGAACCGGGAAAGAATTGATCGCGAAAGCAGTTCACCTTGTTTCCAGACGAAAGGATAAAGCCTTTGTTCCCTTCAATTGCACGGCTGTTCCCCGTGAATTAACTGAAGGACACCTTTTTGGTTATAGAAAAGGATCGTTTACCGGGGCGGTTGCAGATTCGCCGGGCGTAATCCGTGCGGCAGATGGCGGAACGCTTTTCTTAGACGAAATTGGCGACCTGCCTTTAGACGTTCAGCCAAAACTTTTACGTTTTCTGCAGGAAGGCGAAGTGCAAACTCTAGGTGAAAAATCACCGACAAAAGTTAATGTCAGAATTATTGCCGCAACCAATATGTATCTCGAAGAAAAGGTCCGGCAAGGATTATTTCGCGAAGATTTATACTATCGTTTGAATGTTATCCGTTTGCGTGTGCCTGCTTTGCGAGATCGCCGTTCGGAAATTCCGGAGCTGGTTAATCATTACATCAAACATTATTCCAGCCGGTTTGGAAGAAAAGATTTAACGATTAGCTCGCGGGCAATGGATATGCTGATTGCAGAAAATTGGAAAGGAAATATTCGTCAGCTTTGCAATGAAATTCAGCGAATTGTGGCTCGTTCGGATAATGGCGATAAGATTGGTCCGGATCATCTTTCTGATGAACTCAAACATGCAGATGATAAATTTGCGAAAATGACCGGAAATTTGAGAGCGACTACATTGGATGGCGGAATAATAAATGTGCAAACCCTCGGGGGAAGTATGAAAGAAGCCGTCTCAGCGTTGGAAATTCAGCTTATCAGCAAATCTCTGGCTCGCCACGAAGATAATATTGCCCGTGCCGCCAAAGAATTAGGCTTAACCCGCCGCGGACTTTATCTGAAAATTGAACGATACAAAATGCTTGCGGGATTGGAAGAAATTGACGATGAAGAATAATCATTTCTCACTTTTCAGCGACAAAAAAACACTTAATGCCATAAGCAAATAGAAGATCATCGCAACTTCGCCATCACCTAAATTATAATGCACTAATCCGGCTGCAAAAAAGCCGATAAGTCCGCCAAATGAACCCAAAATTACGCCATGTTCTTTCCAATCAATAGGCGATTCTTTGTAATTATTTCTCACATTTTTCCAAAGCAACCCGCCATAAATCCACAAAATCCATAGCCAAATAAGCAAAGCGGGAAGTCCCCGTTCTACCAAAAGCTGGAGCGGTGTAGAGTGGAAATGTCCGACCGGAAGTTTACCATCATCAAATAAATGCCAATCGCCAGCGTAACGTTTTATCGAATCCATTCCGACGCCGAAAACGATATTTCGGGGTGAGTTTATTGCCAGATTAAGTCCTTCCTGATAGACAGTTTTCCGCCAACTAATTGAACCGTCGTTTGAATCAAAAAAGCTGATATTTCGACTTTGCTGCAAAACGTAAAATCCGATAAGTCCAATTGGAATAATAATTACGAGTAACGCGAGGAATATCTTCCGGCTCGCTCCAAAGAATACGATAAACGCCGCAGCGACAAGAAACCCTATTTGCGAAGCCCGGGTTGACGTCAACAACAAACTCAAAAGAATGACCGGCAAGATTATGCACAAAGTAACCTGCCATTTTCGATTTTTTGAGGTTGCGAAAGAGGCGATCAGCAGTCCAAAAGCTAAAGATCCGATAAGCTGCAGAACTTCGGAATAGGTAGTAGCATGACTAAAAATTGCTCGCGAACGCCAATTGTGACTCTTCTTCCAATCACTTATCCCGAGTTCCTCAATTGCTGAATTACCCGCAAGTAAATTCTTTCGTTTCAACTCGTAAAAATTGTAATAATCAGGACGATAAACCTTAATTTTTACAGCATCTTTAGTCTTGATTTCGTTTACCAATTCTTCAGGAGATGAGACTTTCTTTCCATCAATTTCCAGAATTGTGTCGCCATTCGAAATCGGGATCGAAGCCTTTTCCAAGAATCCTGCTCTCGTTAGGGGACTATCTTTCGTAATGCTGGAAATCTCCACTCCACGCCCGATAATTCTTTCAATCGGAGTCCAAATCACGCCAAATAAGCAAGAAAAGATTAACGCGGAGGCAATCAAAATTGCGGCACGTTTGGTGCGTAAATTATTGATTACAAAGAAGAATACAAATAGCAGACCAACGTTTCGCAGTTTATCAAACGAGATATCAGGAGCATAAGAGAAAGTTGCAGTTACAACGCTCCACAAACCAAAAGCGAGCAGAGCAAAATTGATTGGAGTTTTAGTAAATTGAGGACGTGGGCTAATGAATAGCCGGATGAACCAGACAAACATTCCCGAAAGCCACGAAATTTGCGTGGCAGCGATCGAATGCGGAGCAGATAATGCCATCAAAATAAGCCAGATAAAGATAATTCTTTCGAGCCATTTAACTTTTGTATTTGCTTGGTTTATGTTTGCCGTTTGATCCAGCCAAACCCATAACTTTTCCATAAAAATAAGTTATAAGCATAAATCTTAGCCACTTTCTTGTCTATCGGCTTTGAGTTAATATTCATGCATGGAAAATTTGCAGACAGATTTGAGTTTTACCGCTGAAATCAAACTCTATTACGATTTATATCTGCCGGAAAATCTCGAAAAACCCGCACCATTGCTGATTGCCGTTCACGGCTATGGTGCTCACAAGCGTTATATGATGCGAGAGGCAAAGCTTATTGCTCCCGAAAATTTTGCGATTGTTTCATTGCAGGCTCCCAATCAATTTTTTCAACAAAGTGAAAAGGGATATCGCGTCGGGTTTGGCTGGCTGACCGAATTCAAATCAGAAGATTCGGTGGCACTACATCACAAATTCATTTTAGACGTTATTGAAAAACTGAAAAACGATCAAATCATTGACGAAAAAAATATTTACCTATATGGTTTTTCGCAGGCTTGTGCGTTGAACTTTCGCTTTGCGTTTACTCATTCCGAAGTTTTACGCGGCGTGATCGGCGTTTGCGGCGGAATTCCCGGCGATTTGCAAACGAATGATTCCTATCAGCCTACAAGTGCGAAAGTTTTTTATCTTTACAGCAAAAATGACGAATTTTATCCCCTCGAAAAATTTGAAGGCTTTGATAAAACTCTTCAAGATTATTTGCCGAATTATCGTGCGAAATCATACGAAGCCAAACATGAAATTAGCGACGAAATGCGGAAGGATATGAAAGATTGGCTCACGGCGATTTCTAAATAAACAACTTTCTCAAGCAATTAAGCGTCTATTAATTAACTTTTCATGACTGTAAACAAACCAAACATAGGAATCATCGGCGGCGGAATCGGCGGGATCGCTGCGGCGGCTGCTTTGCAACATTTCGGATTTTCTGCGACAGTTTACGAAAAATCGTCTGAATTACGCGAAGCCGGAGCGGGAATTATGCTTTGGGCAAATTCGGCACGAGTCGTTGCAGAACTTGGTTTATTTGAACAATTAGAGCGTGCAAGTGGTCCTACAACTAATTTCTTCGTGCAAACGCCGCGTGGAAAAGTGCTTATGGATATTGAAACCGGCGATTTCGAAGTTCCTTCGGTTTGCGTGCCGCGAGCAAGACTTTTATCAATTTTATCAACTTTTGTGCCAACCGAAAATCTGCGTTTAGCCCACGAATTTGAGAGTTTTACTCAGCTAAAAGACAAGGTTCAAATTAAATTCAAAAATAATTTTGTTGCCGAACACGACATTTTAATCGGAGCGGACGGTATTCATTCGAGAGTGCGAAGGCAGCTTTTTGGAGTTTCACATCCAGTTTATCGCGGGTATCAAATTTGGCGGGGGATTGGGAGTTATCAAGGAAATGCGATTAAGTCCGGCGTTAGCAGCGAAACGTGGGGAATTGGAAAACGTTTTGGGATTTTGAATGCCGGAAACGGTCGGTTCACTTGGTATGGGACAGCTAATTTCCCGGAAGATCACATCGATTCACCCGACGGACGCAAACGAGAATTGCTCGAAATGTTTGACGGCTGGCACGCACCTATCTGCGATTTGATCGAAAGCACAAATGAATCGGATATTTTGAAAAACCCTGCTTTTGACAGAAAGGTAGAGAAAAATTGGGGGAAAGGATTGATTACTCAAGTCGGCGATGCTGTTCATCCGTGTACGCCAAATCTTGGGCAAGGCGGCGGAATGGCGATTGAAGATGGAATGGTTTTGGCCAAATCGCTATTGAGAGAAAAAAATCTGGAGAAGGCTTTACGACGCTATGAATCGCTTCGAATCTCCCGCACGAAACACATTATGCAACGCTCACGCTTGATGGGGCATATCGCTCAAATGGAAAATCGTTTTATGGTGGCGAGCAGGGAAATTATTACAAATATGCTACCCGCCGCAATTTTTGAGTTCAATTTACGTCGAACATATTCATACCGAACGTAATCGTTATGAAAAAAACACTTACGCATCGGAATTCAAATAATTTGCATCAAAGATTTTCGAGAGGTGATTTGATAAATGTATAAATTAAAAGTAATTGCAATCGGATTGATAGCATTTTTATTGGCTTGCGAAAGCAACGTTGCGACACAAGCTCAGCAAGATAAGCCAAATTCTTTTTCGCCAATAGTTGCCAAACCAAAACTCGATTCAATTGAAAACGACTCAGTAAAAAAACTTCTCGAAAGTGCGGTTGAGCAAACCACTTTAACCAAAACCTATGATCCCGCTTACGTTGTTTTGCCTTATCCGATGGGCGATGTTCCGATGGAAAAAGGGGTTTGTACCGATGTTGTAATTCGTGCTTTTCGTAAAGCAGGATTGGATCTGCAAAAGGAAGTTCACGAAGATATGACGGCGAATTTTTCGGTTTACCCCAAAAAATGGGGACTCAAAAAAGCGGATTCAAATATAGATCATCGCCGCGTTCCGAATCTTCAAACGTATTTCACACGGAAAGGAAAATCCTTGCAAATTACTGATAAAGCAGATAATTACAAGCCGGGCGATGTAGTAGCGTGGGATTTAGACGGCAAAGGATTGACGCATACGGGATTGGTTTCAAATATTTGGAATGAATCGAGCAAACGATATCTAATAATTCACAATATCGGTGGCGGAACGAATGCCGAAGACCGTTTGTTGGAATGGAAAATCATCGGTCATTATCGATATTTTTAATGTTACGTCGCCATCTTCGCGGCTGTTTGGAGAGCATTCTGCTCTCCAATTGAAATCTTCTAGATAGCGGCTTGAAGCCGCCTCAACATCCAGCAAGTTACCGGCGGTACGAGAAATCAGGGAGCACATTGCATCGCCCCATTGCAATTTACGGTACTTGGGCAGCTCGTCATCGTAACGCAATCGCCCGGAGCCGTACATCCACAAGCGGTCGATTGAGCGTTTGTGGACATTGGAGCGACGATTGAGGCTACAATCGGCAACGCAACCATCGAAGCAAATCCCACGTTGCGAATTACCTCGCGTCGCGACATTCCTTCAAAAATACTTGTGAATTCATTCGAAATCAGGTCTTCCTTTTTCAATTGATCAATTGCGAGCCAAACAACTTCGTCGCTAATTTTTGAAGGCAGTTTGCTTCCGGCAGCGTCGCCAATTTCAGAAACGGTTTTTGTTCCATCGCATAACTGCCAAATGATCGCAGACGTTTCATTCAAACAAAATGCCTTGTTGTCAGCTAAATTATAGATTAATACTTCACTGTTAAGTTCTTGCACAACGATATTGTCCTTTTTTGCAAAGGGTAGAAATTGACTCATATTAGACGGGAATCTCCTTTAGGGTAGTAATTTAAGACTTGTAAATCTGCGGTACAAATCAATTGTATAACACTCCCGAAAAATACGCCTTCGAGCTTTCGAATTATTATTTCGCGGCAAACTTGCTCTGACTATTCTTTTTACCTACCATAGAATCTTATGCTCAAACGCTACATGCACAAACGCGAACGCTATTTTGCTTTTCTCAACGATAATCGCGTTGTACATCCATTTGGTTGGGGAATGGAGTTCGTTAATGAAAATGCCGATGGCGAAGATCCGCATGAATTTTTTCGAAAATATTCAAAAGATTCGGTCGCAAATAGTGATGAGTTTTTTCATCTTCCGGAAGTTTTCGACTACAAACTTACAGGCGATCAGGTAACTTGGACGAGTGGCGTAACTACAAAGTCTGTTGAAAATAACACGGTTTATTCCAAATTTTTTCCGCATCCCGATAACAAAAAGTCCGCAGTAGTCGTGCTGCCGCATTGGAATGCAAAGCCTGGAACATATTTTGATCTATGCAAATTTTTTAATCGCGTCGGGCTTTCAGCATTGCGAATGACATTGCCGTATCACGAAGAAAGAATGCCGCCGGAATTGGAGCGGGCGGATTATTTGGTAGCTCCAAATGTTGGGCAAACTTTGCAATCCTTGCGACAATCCGTTTTGGATACGAAAGCGGCAGTTCGCTGGCTAAAGCTGCAAGGCTATGAAAAGGTTGGAGTTATCGGTACGAGTATCGGTTCGTGCGTCGGTTTTTTTGCATTTGTGCATGATGAAACGATTGACGCCGGAGTTTTTAATCATGTTTCGGGATACGTCGCGGATGTTGTATGGAATGGGCTTTCAACCTATCACGTTAAAGAGGGTTTGGTAAATAATATTTCGCTTGAGGATTTGCGAGAATATTGGCTGCCGATCAGTCCGCTGGCTTATATGGACAAACTTTCGAAGATGAAACATCGTCCGCAACGCTACATTTATACGCTTTACGATCTGACTTTTCCGATCGATTTATCACGCAAAATGATGAAATCTTTGCGGGATCATAATATTCAGCACGATAAAGTGGCGATTCCTTGCGGACATTATACTCTGGGAGAAAAGCCCTGGGTTTATATTGATGGCTATAAGATTATCTCGTTTTTACGCAAGCATTTGCGAGGATAACGAGTATCAGTAGCTCGATGGTGTCAGTAGCCCGACTGTAAAGGAGGGCTCCGATGTTGGAGTATTTAGCCCTTCCTAACGGGCGGGCTACTGATACGGTCGGGGCACTGACACGGAAACAATGAAAAGAGAGAAAAGCATAAAAACTTTTCTCTCTTTTTAGCGTTCAAATTCGATTTTGTAATTTCTTAATTGTTACTTCTAACTTCGGATTTCTCCATACTTTTACCGATTTCCTCAAGTCTCGTAACTACTTCATCTATCAACCATTTAGGAGTTGACGCTCCAGCAGTTACACCAACGTTCTTAACGCCTCTTAAGTCTTCCGGATTAATTTCCAAAGGCGTTTCAATCAAGAAACTTTTTTCGCATTGTTCTTTGCAAACCGCCACAAGTTTTCGGCTATTCGACGAATGATTTCCGCCAATCACGTAAAACGCTTCAACTTCGCCTGCCAATGCACGAGCCGCATCCTGACGATCACGCGTTGCACTGCAAATCGTGTTTATAATCTGCACTTCGTCATCCGTTTTGCCTTTAATCGCCTCCGCCGTATCCATAAAGGTTTTTAGTTTTATTGTGGTTTGCGAAACGACCATCGGATTGTTAAGTCTTGGTAAACCAGCAACTTCTGTTTCATCATTGATAACAAAGGCGTGATTTGGAGCATAGCCTTTGACCCCAATCATTTCGGGATGCTCAGGATTGCCGACAACAATAACGTGTCGATTTTCAGAAGCCGCCTTCGCAGCAAGTTTTTGTACGCGGGTAACAAATGGACAAGTTGCGTCAACCACTTTTGAAGCCTTTTCTTCAAGTTCGCGTTGAACTTCGGGCGTAACGCCGTGAGCTCTGATTACGGCAGTTTCACCGCGTTTGATTTGAATAGGTTCGGAAATAGTCGTCACACCACGTTTGCCTAATCGATCCATTTCTTGCTGATTATGGATCAATGGACCAAGTGCACGAACAGTATCGCCCTCTTCCAAAGCCTCTTCAACCATTTCAACGGCACGCTCGACGCCAAAACAAAAACCAAATTCATCTGCAAGTAAAACTTTCATAGATTTCAAAGCTTAATTAAAGCTAATCACATCTTATCAAACGACTAATTAGATGCGAAGTTCATTTTTCAAGATTTCTCAAAAAAATGTTTGAGAGCCTGTAAACGCTTGCCGGTTTCCCAAGCGAAAATTTTTACCATAATCGGATGTAAAATAAATCGCAAACACCTCGGTTGTGCAGTAAAATTGAAAGTATAAATTACTTCTGATTGATTATTTGATAGTTCACGGTGGGCGATGCTGGCAGCGAAAGTATCAAAAAAAGGCGGTTGATTGAGCATTTTAATAGCAGCGATTTTTCCTCTTTGAAAACTAATATACTGCGTTCTGAGAGCGAATCCACCAAGAATTTGGCGACCTTGGCAAACTGAAATTGCCCCAAGATTTGCTACAGTAAATTCTGGTTCGAGATATGCTTTTTGCAAAAGCGTGTCCCATTCGAGACGTCTTTCGTAATTATGAATTAAATCAAATACCTCATCCGAAGGGGCAGAAATCACTTCTTTTACAGTTCCTTTAGGCATCGTTATCGAATCGGCTCCCGCAGAATAATTTCGGCGGTTCGTTTCGCAAGTTCTGCGGCTACGGGTTGTGTTTTTTTCAAATGGGCAATTTGCATCAAGGCTTCACCGGTTCGCGAGATCAAGCGAACGAGATCGCCTTCCTCAGCTTTCGTTTTGGAAACTAGCTCATCCCAACCCATTCCGGCTGCCCAAGCTTCGGCGGTTGCAATCGCCGAATAATTCATTTCCTGAGCCGGTTCGACGCCGTTTTTCCACTCAATATCGGCAATTTGATGGGCGATTTGTTCAAATTTATCCAGAGTTTCAAGGATTTTATCAGACAGATGGAATTCGCCGTAATTTCGATCTCCATCAGAAGCCAAACCAGCCATCAAACCTGCAACTTGTTGCGGTTCAACATCTTGAAATAATCCAGCCTTCAAAGCTTCCCCAACCAAAAGCGGTCGATCAACACGAACATCAGCTAACCAAACGCCTGCTTCCGTAACTTTTTGTGTTGGAAAATCCAAATAACCGAAATGATGCAAAATTTTCGCCCGATGCTCAAAAGGCAGCCAAACTTGATCGCGTAAATACGAAATATCACGCTCAGTTCGCTCCAAAAATTCAGCGTCGTTAAAAGTTTCCCAAAATTGATTGGTTGATTTCTCGTCAGGCGAAATCATCATCAGCATCGAATCAAAAATCGCGACCGCGTCTTCGTTATCGTTGGATTCGTTTGTATGTTTTGGTTCCGGGATGGGCGGATTTTTATCTTCGTAGATATCAAAAAAAGCTTTTTCAACCGAATCTTCGCGAAGCGGGTAAGTTTTTGCGTAAACACGACTTACACGGCTCAAAGCAAAAGAAGTTCCGCCGCCGTCTTCTTTCATTGCAGAAACCTTTTCGCCAAAAACATCCAATACCAAAAAGAAGCTTTTTCCGCTTCGCCCATGTGAAACTATTCTGCCGGCGACAACATTTTCACGAAGCCAATTCGCACGAATTTCCGCACGAAGCATAGGAGTTTTTTCGTTAAGACGATTTCTCGCATTGGTCAAACGCTCAAAAGCTCTGGCATCTTCAATAGTTAGATCCTTGGAAAGTTTTGCTTGAATCACGGCTTTTCTTTCTGTGCAAAGCCTTTCCATTTTTGAGATTTGACGCAATGTATCTCGAAAGGCAAAACTTTTTTCGGCAATATCGCGAACGTGTTCGAAAGCTTTTGAAAGGCATCCAGCAAATTTAACAAACTTGTGTAAGTTGCTCTAAATTGAGAAGTTAGCGGATCGGGCTGTGATTTTAATAGAGTTGCGATTCTTTGCGGATTCTGAAAATTAGAAGGTGCGAGGACAACGAATCCAACATTATCTTTGCCGCGTCTGCCTGCACGACCGGTCATTTGCTGCAATTCTGAAGTTTGCAAAGGTCGCCAACCATCGTTTCCGCGTGTATCTGCAAAACTCAAAACTACTGAGCGTGCCGGAAAATCGACGCCAGCGGCAACCGTCGAAGTTGCGAAGATGGCATCAAGCAAACCTTTCACCATCATTTTTTCAACCAAAAGCTTCCAAGAAGGAATGTGTCCGGCATGATGCGATGCAACGCCCGCCCGAATTAAAACGTTTCGATGTTTATGACGGGAAACTTCAGGATTTTCTTTTACATATTCATCATAAATTGCCTGTCTTTTTTGACGTTTTTCATCGATTTCACCTTTTTTCGTTGCGAGGGCGACTTCTGTCGCGGATTCATCACAACGCCTGCGAGTAGGCAAAAATAAAATCGCCGGTAAAAGGTTGTAACTTCTCAGAGTTGCAATGAGTTCGGGTGGCGGAATTTCGGTCATTTTCTGAATCATTAGAAAATATTTTAACGCAAAGTCGCCAAGACGCGAAGACGCGAAGACGCAAAGGTTTTTGTGGAGTTTTATGAGAGCGTTTTCGGGATAGTTTTTTAGAAATCGCGGAACATTTTTAAGGATTTTCTGTTTTTGGTTGAATTGTAACCATCACAAATCAACCAAAAATATTTCTCACCTTATCCATAAATGATTCATCTTTGAATTCGGTATCTTCGATCTCCGCAAGTTGCTCAAGTAATTGACGCTGTTCTTTGGTCAATGATTTCGGCGTTATTACGGTTGTTGCCACGAACAAATCGCCTTTTCCGCGTCCGCCTAAAACCGGCATTCCTTGTTCTTTCAGACGAAAAACTGTTCCTGTTTGAGTTCCAACCGGGACTTTTAAATCTTGCTCGCCATCTAAAGTTTTCACCTTAATTTCCGCACCGAGAGCGGCTTGGGCAAAAGAGATTGGCACAGCAGAATAAAGATTTGCACCCTGACGCTCGAATTCTTCGTGTTCGGCAACGTGGATTACTACGAATAAATCTCCTGATTGTCCGCCATTTGCACCGCCTTCGCCTTCTCCTGTAACTCGCAAACGCGAGCCGGTTTCAACGCCTGCCGGAATCTTGATTTCAAGCGTTTTCTCTTTTTCTATTCGTCCTGCACCTCGACAAGGTTTACATGGATTTTTGATTATTTGTCCGCGTCCGCCGCAATTTGAGCAAGCTCGCATTACTGAGAAAAAGCCTTGCTGAAACCGCACTTGCCCTGCTCCCTGGCAAGTAATGCAGGTTTCGGGTTTTGTGCCTTTTTCCGCACCTCGACCATCGCATTCCAAGCATTTTTCCAGTCGCGGAATGTGCAAAGTTTCCGCTTTGCCATCTGCGGCATCTTCCAAAGAAATTTCTAGATCGTATCGTAAATCTGAACCTCTTTGAGCTGAACTTCGACGAGTTCGCTGAGCTCCGCCAAACACATCGCCAAAGCCAAACATATCGAAAATATCTTCGATATTGCTAAATCCGCCTCCATCAAATCCGCCGCCAAAACCACTTCCGGCTCCTACGCCTTGATGCCCGAATCGATCATATGCGGCACGCTTTTGCGAATCGGAAAGCACCGAGTATGCTTCTGCCGCTTCCTTAAATTTATCTTCAGCTGCCGGATTGTCAGGATTTTTATCCGGATGATATTGAATCGCTAATTTGCGATAGGCTGTTTTGATTTCGGCATCCGTTGCCGTTTTATTAACTTCTAAAATTTCGTAATAATCGCGTTTGCTCATAAAAAGACTAATAACAGTATAAATAAAGATAACGTCAGCTCATTAATCTGAACTGACGTTATGTAATTTTGCGACATCTATGACTTTTCTTCAAGTTGTCGTTAGCTAACTCCAGCCATTAAAGCTTCGGTCAGCTTATTGGCAGTGGCTTCAACTTTTGCTATAACCTCTTTAATCTTCAATAGATCATCAGATTTAACAAATTCTTCGGCTTCATTCAAAACTCCATTAATAAGAACTTGCTGATCTTGCGGCAAGCCTCTGCCAAATTCGCTCATCGCGTTTCTGGTATTTTTTACCAAAGAATCCAGTGTATTTCGAGCCAAAATCAATTCCTTCGCGTGCTTATCGCTCTCAATCGAATTTTCGGCTTCCATAATTAAACGGTCAATCTCGTCAGGTGCAAGTCCTGATGAAGGTGTGATTTGCATTGCTTGCTCAAGCCCGGTCATTTTGTCTCTGGCTGAAACATTTACGATTCCGTTGGGATCGATATCAAACATAACTTCGATCTGCGGAACTCCGCGAGATGCCGGGGGAATACCGACCAATTCAAATTTGCCAAGCGAGCGATTACCGCTGGCAACTTCACGCTCACCTTGTAAAATATGGACTTCAACCGATTGCTGATTATCGACCACCGTTGTAAATGTCATTGCATTTTTCAAAGGAATGGTCGAGTTGCGAGAGATAAGTTTAACGAATAATCCGCCGCGGGTTTCCAGTCCTAAACTTAACGGCAAAACGTCGAGAAGGACAATATCCTTAACGTCGCCGGTTAAAACGCCGCCTTGAATTCCAGCTCCCATCGCGACAACTTCATCGGGATTAATTTCAGCAGAAGGCTCTTTACCAAATAATTCCGTAACGGTAGCAGCAATAATTGGCGAACGGGTTTGTCCGCCAACCAAAATAACTTTATCAATATCGGCGGGTTGCAATTTTGCATCCCACAAAGCTTTTTGGCATGGTTCAACTGAAAGCTCAACCAAATCTTTGACCAATTCTTCAAATTTTGTACGAGTCAAAACGGTATTAATGTGTTTTGGTCCGCTTGGATCAGCCGCAATAAACGGCAGATTGATGGTTGTTTCGGTAACGGAAGAAAGTTCGCATTTTGCTCTTTCAGCGGCTTCTTTCAAGCGTTGCAAAGCCAATCGATCTTCCTTCAAATTGATGTTATTCTGAGTTTTGAAATCCTCAACAACCCAGTCCATAATTCGGTGGTCAAAGTCTTCACCGCCTAAGAATGTATTTCCTGATGTTGAAAGAACTTCAAATACGCCATCATTAATTTCCAGAATCGTAACGTCGAAAGTGCCGCCGCCGAGATCGTAAACAACGATTCTTTCTGATTTACTCTTGCCGAAACCATAGGCGAGTGCCGCTGCCGTAGGCTCATTGATGATGCGTTCTACTTCTAATCCGGCAATCTTTCCTGCGTCACGAGTCGCTTGGCGTTGGAAATCATCGAAATAAGCAGGAACTGTAATGATTGCTTCAGTTACGGTATCACCAAGAAACTCCTCTGCGGCTTGCTTCAATCGCTGAAGAACAATCGCTGAAATCTCCGGCGGGCTATATGTGCGGTCAAGTACGCGTATATGTGCGTCACCGTTTGGAGCTTCTACAATCTCAAAAGGCGATGTTTCACGCATTTTCTCTGATTCTTCGGAATTGAATTTTCGTCCGAGCAAACGCTTTACAGCATAGAGAGTGTTAGTTGGATTGGTCACGGCTTGGCGTTTTGCAATTTGCCCAACGAGCCTTTCACCTTTTTCTGTAAACCCAACAACTGAAGGAGTTGTTCTGCCGCCTTCTTTGTTTGGAATAATCTGCACGGCTCCGCTTTCGAGTACCGAAACGCAGCAGTTAGTTGTTCCTAAATCTATTCCAATGACTTTACCCATATTTTTGAGTCCTTTTTAGTTAAGATTAAGCAAATCGTTTGCTTCTTCTGATGTAGATACTTCGTTTTCTGACGTGGACACTTCGTTGGTAGCTGAAGTAGAGACTTTGACCATTGATGGTCGAATCACACGATCATCAATGCAATAACCGCGAATTAATTCTTCAATAACAGTATTGTGGGGATTTTCGTCATCATGAACGGTAGCTACCGCTTCATGAAAATGGGGATCGAATGGCTTTCCGACAGAATTGATGGGTTGAATTCCCATCTCTTCCAAAACTTCATCCAGCTGACGATTGACCAAAGATATTCCATCAATAAAATGCTGGAAATCACTTGATTTTTCCGTACCCGATTTTTCTGAGGAATCCAAAGCACGATTCAAATTATCAATCACAGGCAATATTTTAATCGCCAAATTACTTAAAACACTGGCAAAAATCTCATTTCTTTCGCGGTCTGTTCGTTTGCGAAAGTTTTCAAAATCGGTTTGCCGACGATGAAATGTTTGCTGAATTTCAATTTTTTCAGCGGATGTTTTCGCTACTTCCTGTCGCAGTTTGGATACTTCATCTTCTAAATCCGATAACTTTTCATCATTTATATCCGGCAGTTTAAGAGTGTTCGTTGATGCTGGCGTAGGCGGTTTGAAATTGTGTAGGGAATTAATCACATTTTCAACCTCACTTCGCTGATCGTTGAATTCCTCGATTTCAACCACCATTTCAGAGGAAATGTGTAAGTCCTTTTCTTTCGCCTCCAGCTCTTTGATGAAATCGTCAATCGAATCGGAGCTATCATACTCAATTTCGATTTCTTGCTGTAAATTTGGTTTGTAATCAGGGTTCATTGCAGAATTAAATTAGGACAATTTTGGATTTAGGAAACTTTGGAGTTTTTATCTAACATCATTTTTTCGAGGATTTTAGAAACATAACTGACGAGGGCAATCATTCTCGCGTATTCGATCCGGGTAGGACCTAAAACGCTTAAGGTACCGATTGTATCGCCATTACCAATGCGATAAGGTGCGGTTATCAATGTGCAATTTTGGAGAGAAGAATTCAAATTTTCGCTACCGATTACTACTTGCACATTGCCTTTTGGGGAAAAATTTCGCCCCAAACATTCGTTGAGAATTTGCATCAATCGTGATTTTTCTTCGATAGTACGAAGCAACTGACGCAGTTTTTCAAAATTTGAAAAGTCAGGCTTTGAAAGGATATTCAACGTTCCGTCAACGTAAATTTCTCCAAGGCTGTCTTTTTCGCTTTCAATACTTTGCGAACAAAGTATGATCGCAGTTTGCAACAATTTATCAAATAGAGCTTTCTCTTCGTGCATCAGCTTCAGAATTTCTGTCCGAATTACTGAAAGACTCTTTCCGCTGAATTCAAAGTTTAGATACCGAGAAGTGCGGTCGAGTTCTTCTTGAGTTAGAGAATCTTCAAGCCGAATAATTTTGTTATGAACAATATTCGGTGCTGAAACCAAAACTACCAAAATTCGTTTATCCGATAAATTGACAAATTGGATATGCTGCAAACAATCATTCGCCAAATTCGGCGTAATGACTATTCCAATATTTTGAGAAAGAGCAGAGAGCAATTGCGAGGTTTTTTCCATCAAATGAATCGAACTATCCGGAATTTCCAGTTCTGATATTCCCAGTTCCTGATTGATGATTTTCAAATCCGAACCCGATAAACTCAAGATTCCAAGCAGATTATCTACGTAAAATCGGTAGCCTTTATCAGTAGGAATGCGTCCGGCGGAGGTATGCGGCTGCTCCACAAATCCGGCTTCTTCCAAATCGCTCATAATGCTACGAATAGTTGCCGAACTCCAACCTGCCGAATTTGCAAATTTCTCAGCGAGTACTTTTGAACCAACCGGTTCGTTTGTCAGGAGATGTTCGCTGATTATTGCCGAAAGAATTAACTGCCCGCGTGTATCAGGGGATCCGAATTCATTTATGGGACTCGAATTCGAGTTTGTAAAAGACATTTTAACTCAATCGAATTTGAAGCATTGCAGTAAGGAAGCTATGCTCATATCAATGAATATCATTTTAACTGAACGCGTGTCAAGAATTTTGGTTAAAAAATGATAAACAATTATAAATTTGTACAAAATGAGCATTGAAATCCGCCAACTTGCAGAAATTTACGAGAAAACAATACTCTCTATCAAAAGATCTGTCGGCAATCTCAAACTAAAAATCGAATTCTACCCTTACGTTGGAATCAACAGTAAAATTCGCCTCCGAGACGAGGTGATCCACGTTAAGATCTCCGACATTTTGCACGATGCCCCGGCTGAATTTCACAACGCACTAGCTGAAATATTGGTCAAAAAACTTTATCGAAAAAGGATTTCAGCAGAGGCACTGCAAATCTATAGAGATTTTACCAAACAAACCGATATTCGCGAAAGATCAATTGCTGCAAGAAAGATACGCGGACGAAAAGTTTTATCGGGTTCAAATGGCGATCATTATGATCTTGACGAAATCTTTATGTTCCTTAATCAAATATATTTCCAGAATTCTATTCCAAAACCTCAGCTAACTTGGTCTGCTACCAATACTTTTCGGATTTTAGGGCATCACGATTCAACTCATGAAACTATCGTTATCAGTAAATCTTTAGACGATATGCGGGTTCCGCGATTTGTGGTCGAATACGTCGTTTATCACGAAATGCTGCACATCAAACATCCAACACGTTATCAAAATGGCAGACGCTACAGCCATACACCAGCGTTTCGACGTGACGAAATGGATTTTGCTTTCTTTCAGGATTCAGAGGATTGGATCGAGCAAAATGCCCTCGCTCTGAGACGAAAGGCTAAGAAAGTAAATGGCAAAAAGCGGTAACATTGCAGAAGCCCGCACGTAAGTAAGGGCGTATTTTAGTAAAGACGAATCTAATCTTCCGAATCAAATTGTTCAATAAGCATTCCAATCAGCCCAAAATCTGAAATAGTTTTCCGCTCAATTTCGTCTTTAGCAAAACTAGTTTCCGTGGTGTAAAAACTTTCTATTTTATTATTTCCTTCCTTCGGATCTCCCAAAATACCAACAATCTTAGAAGCCGTTTCGGTATCTTTAACGATGGTTTTAGCTAAAGAGATATTGTTGCTAAATACATTTGCAAATTGAGATTGCGAGAAGTTTTGTCCGCTCAAACTAGCTTGCAGACACTTTAAAACACTTTCTGTTTCCCCAATAACAAGTCTATTTTCAATTAAAGCCGCTGCCAGAGACTTGTCCAAGGATTTCCAGATTTCGGCATTATTTGTCTTCTCCGGCTGAATTTTGAAATTGATTTGCTCAGAAATGGAACTTTTTACTTTCGCCAAATCCTTGACTTCAGCAATTACGGCAGTTTCGTCGCCCTCATCATCCAAACGAACGGTTACGATCTCGCCTTCGATTCCGCTCAGAAACGTTTCAACATCAGCAATTCCATACGGCTCAAAAAAACTGCCGGAAAGTTCATTCAAAACGCTCCCGCTCATTACATCGATTTGTTTTGAGGAGGTTAGCAAAACGCTTCGCCAGGCAATTTGAGGATTTTGTAAAGTATAGCGAGTAAATGAGTTAAAGTCATTGGGAATTAGTTTTACGGATTCAAAAGCCGCACTATTCACACCGAACAGAGTCTCCTTCCAAACGCTTCCGACTTCCGCATCCGTTTTGATTAATAGTTTATCCTCAATCCCTCGTTCGCTTTTTTTCGCGGTCCAAACAATTTCTTTTGTAGTTTTTTGGACTAAAATCGGCACATTTTTGGCAATGAAACTTCGTACAACATCTTCTTCACTTGAATCGATTGCCGCCGAAACTCCGGCTAAATTTGCAATCTGAGCAATCCCATCGGCTGAAACATACCCGAAAGCGATATTTTTATCGCCTTTTGAACGCTCGTAAGCACTTTCAAACTCTTTATTTTTCAACAAGTTATCGGCTTCTCCGCGTTTTACGGCTAGGCATTTTTCGATAATGCTTTCATCATTGCCAATAAAAATCATGCTTCCAGAAACGTTAGCGAAAATCTTCTCACCTTTTTTACTTGTCCAATTGAAGAATTTCACACCATTTATGTCACCTTTGTCGAGCTTTACATCGTCGCCATAACGCTTCTTTATCTCACTTTCGATCTGATTCTCAACCAACGAAATCGTTGTAGATTCCCACGCGTGTGTGTCCGCGATCAATACAAATCGCGGCTTGAAATTCAAAATTGCAGATTCATTCGTCACCTGTTTTTCGGAAGTTTCAAAACCCGTCACTACTACTGCAACTTGCGTTTTATTCAATGCATAAAAACTTGGAGTAGATTTCGTAAGTTCTTGAAAAGACTTGGCTTGCGTTAAAGCCTGAAGCATTTCGCCAAGATCATCCGTTTCCAGATAAACAAGAGTTTCAGCTGGTGCGAGCGTGCGTAAATCGGTTTTTTGCGAAGATTGGCAAGCGAAAATTAAACTTAAAGCAATCGCTAAGAAAATGAATTTAATATAAAACTTAACCATTTCTATATTTGGGGACAAATTTTATTTTTGCTCAAAAATCTCGTGAATATTTCCAAACGAATCGCAAAAAGCAGCGTAACGTGAGAATTCGTTTTCATTGGGTAATTGGTGCAATAACTTGACGCCTTTTTGACTCAATTCCGACATCTTTTGCTCAACTGATTCAACTTCAAAGACAAAAGTCGAGCGAGCAACATTACTGTAATCTTCAATCATCGAATCTTTTTCGCATTTGAAGGCGATAAAATCAACACCTTCGTGGATAAATTCAAGACGGTTTTCTTTTTCGGATTTTAACGGAAATCCCAAAATATCACAGTAAAAGCGTTTTGCCTCCGTTAAATCGGAAACGAAAATCATTATTTTTCCAAGTTTCATAACCTCAAACATTGCTTCAAAATATCGACGAATTTCCAAAAATCCAAAAATGAATTATAAAGCGGCACAGGTGCAACACGAATCACATCAGGCTCACGCCAATCCGCAATTACGCCTTTCTCCGTTATTGCTTTGAACAAGATTTTGTCGGCATTTCTCACGCGAATTGAAAGCTGACAACCTCTTTGATTTGAGTCGCTTGGCGTAATTATCTCAATTCTATCGGTCTCAATTTGCTGTAACAAAAACTCAAGGTAATTCGTCAATTTAACCGACTTTTCTCTCAGGTTTTTCATTCCGGCTTCGTGAAATATTTCCAGACTCGAACGCAAAGCTGCCATCTGAAAGATCGGCGGATTTGAAAGCTGCCAACCTTCCGCACTTTTTATCGGTAGAAATTCGTCGCCCATTAAAAAACGGGTTTCTTTATCGTGTCCCCACCAACCGGCAAAACGCGGCAAATCAATATTTGAAACGTGTTTTTCGTGAATAAAAACTCCGGCAATTCCGCCAGGACCCGAATTTAAATATTTATACGAACACCACGCGGCAAAATCGACATTCCAATCGTGCAAATTCAGTAATAAATTTCCCGCCGCGTGTGCGAGGTCGAATCCTACAATTGCTCCAATTTCGTGTCCAATCCGCGTAATTGCTTCAAAATCAAAGGCTTGACCGGTGTAGTAATTAACGCCGCCGAGTAAGATCAAGGCGATTTCGTCGCCATTTTCACGGATTATTTGCAGAATATCTTCAGTGCGTAAACAAGTTTCACCCGGACGCGGGCAGAGTTCGATTAGAAAGTTTTGAGTCCCGCCTTCAGGCGGTTTCTCCTCAGCGTTTTGCCGCCTGAAGGCGGGACTCAAAACAGAATCGTGAAATTCAATTTGCGATTTAACTGCGTATTGATCTGATGGAAAAGCATTCTTTTCAATAACAATTTTCCGACGTTTACCATTCTGACGGTAAAATGAAACCATCAGAAGATGCAGATTAACCGTCAGCGAATTCATACAAACGACTTCAAGCGGCTATCGCCCCTACGATTTCCGCCATTTGTTCGGTCAAAAATTCGTGATAAGGCATCCAAGGATTTTTCGCCTGAAAATGACCTTCTACTCCAAGCGTTTCCCAGTCTTTCAGTTCTTGTTCGATAAGTGAACGGACAGTTTTTGGCTGAAGTCCAAGCGAATTTCCGCAGAGATAAATTACTTCTTCACCGTTTTTTTGTTTCGGAATATAAAACTTTTCGCGAAAATATTTGAGCGAATCGTCTCTATCGAGTTTTTGAGCGAACGTTTCATTTGACTCGAAAATTTGCATAGTTAAGAATTTAACATTTTTAGAAAAGTAACGCAGGCATCTTGCCTGCACAAGTTTTTAAGCAAGCTTATTTTCGTACAGATTAAAAAAGCAGGCAAGATGCCTGTGTTTCTAACCATGTAACGAACCTTCTTTTGGATGCGGAAAAGTATCTTTATCTTCATCGCCATCTCTAGGTTTTAGACAATTAAAATCTTTTTCTACAGAGATTTGCAAGTTTTCAGCCTCGCCGTAAATACCTTCTTCAAAAGAATTTACCCATTTTTCCGCCATAGATTTCGGAAGAAATATTTTGAGATTGTTTGGAATAAATTCTGCCTGAATTTGGTCGATTGAGTCGGTGGACGAAATGGAATAGGTAAAAATTTGGTTATTTGGAAAAACGGTCTTCTCTTCAACCAAACCGCTTTCTTTGATCTGCTCAACTTCGCTTTTTGTTAAGCGAAGCCTGATTGAATTTCCGCGAATCCGTAATTTCATAGATCGAAATATAACAGAGAGGGAAATCTTTCTCAAAGGGGGATTTGTTCAAAAATAAGACCGATTCATTCAAACAATGACATTTAATATGCGGTTGGTAATTTTATCTTTAACGCACTAATAACGGTCTCGTTATCACTGTCCTTGGTAATTCCGCCAGTTCGGGGCTCGTTGCTATGGTCAACCCACGCAAGTACTACACCAAGATTTGTTTGCACAAGAGACAGATTGCGACCTCTCGGATCTGGTGGAATTAGCGACAAAATAGCTCGAATTGCAGTTGTCGCTTTCACTAAATTTGCATCGTGAAAATTGGATTCTTCACATTCCAAGAAATTTGCCAAAGCACAACCCCCACTACCATGACCACAGCCGAACTCATCTTCCCATAAGCCCCAAGCACATCCGCCTTCCAGACAGGCATTTGAATCATTTTCCATCTATTTTTATTAATCTCCTATTTAAGTTGAATAAAGCCAAATAAAACTTGCTTAATATATGTACTATTTCGCGGGAGAATTATTTTCGTTTACACTGCTCGAAATTTTATCTAAAGTTGCTGACCATAATAACATCAGATGATTCGTTTCCACGGGATAGAATAAAAGTTTTACCATCTTTTCCTAAAGCAAAAGTAGCGATCTGTCCTGATTCAAAAAAAGTTAGTTGCTTTGGCTTACCACCGTCAATTGACTGACTCCACAAATTATGAACCTGAGTTCGTTTATCAATATAAATTAAGGATTTTCCGTCACCTGACCAACGAACAGGTTTAGGGTTTCTAAATAATGGTAAATCAATAATTTTTATAGGCTTGTCACCTTCGATCGGGATAATAGCAATGTGTTCTGTTCCTTCAAGTACATATTCACAGGCAAAATATTTTCCATCGGGAGAAACAAGTGGTTTGTAAGAGTCAGTTTTTGTTATTTGAATTGCCTGCTTAGTCTTTAAATTTAGTTTCCAAATTGTTGCGAGATTCTTTGCGTCAATTTGCTGATAAGCTATCCAGTGACCATCTGGTGTTGAATTAGCATAACCTTCTTTTTCAACTGGTGTATTGGTTAGAGCCACGGGATTAGTTCCATCAATCTTCATTTCCCAGAGATCATCGTTTCCTGAGCGATTTGAATTAAATATTATCGATTTACCGTCAGGTGAAAATATCGGTAATAAATTCGACCCTTGATTAAAAGTCAATTGACGGTTTTCACTTCCATCGTCATTCACGCTCCACAAATCAAATTTACCAGCGGTTCTAACTGTGTAAACAATCTTGCCGTCAGAATTTTGTGTAACACCGGAAATCCCCTCATCTTTGCCCTCTTCAATCGTTATTTTCTTTGCATTTTCGGTTTTCCCATCAGGCACAGTCCAAATGTTGTAAAGGCGTTCTTCTTTGGTTGCAACTATCGATTTATTGTCTTTGGTTATGCTGACATCGAAATAGCTGGTTAAGTCATTTGTAATTCTTTGTGTTTCTCCGCCTGGATAAGAGACAAACCAAATTTGCGAGAATTGCGTTTCTAAATCACGTCCGCTAATAATGATTCCGCTCCCATCGCTTAGCCATTTAGTTCCGGTTATCCTAATCCAAGGTTGCGTGGGAAGACGAGTCTCTTTTCCATCGGATGCAGAAATTTCTGTCAAATAACTTTTCCCTTCTGATGAGTAAATAGAACTTACCAAAGCTTTTCCGTCAGGTCGCCAATCCAAAAGATGTCTAATTTCTCCCGGTGCTGATTTAGCCAAAAGTCGTTGATTTTCGCCATTTGCATCAGCCAACATCAAGGAAGTTCTAGATCGTACAAAAGCTATTGTCTTCCCATCGGGTGAAAATGCAAACGAATCGACATCTTCAAGGATTTTTCTTGGAGTTCCTCCCAAAACCGGGATTTCGTAAAGTTCGGCACCGGACTTAGGTTTTGCCGCGATGTAATAAATCGAATTACCGTCTTTGGAAAATTCGATAGCATCATAATCTACTTGGACGGGCGGAATAATTTCTACCACGCCCGCTTGATTGCCAACCTGCCGTACCATTAACGATTGTTTCCCTTCGCTGTTGAGCCCATATGCGATGTATTTTCCATCCGGCGAAATCGCAGTTTTATCATTCGTTCGCCCTTCATAGGTGAGTTTGGCAATCTTCATATTGTTGAATGAAATCACCGGAGCGGAAGACGTGCTGAATTTTGACCAACTGTAAACGCCCACAACCGAAAATGCGGCAAAAGCCAATGCCATCCATGTTAATGCTCTTGGAAAATAGCTTGGTGGTGGTGGCGGGGTGATGTAAGAATTTCCTTATCATCATGATTTTTTGTCCGAATCCATGTATCGCGATTCATCCGCCGTGTTTCGGATCATCGTTCCATCAGTCAATTTTTCGTTGGCTACCTGATCGCTAATTCGAAATTCAAATGTTTCGGTTCTTGCACGATATTCCAGATCACGCTGAAAATTCTTAAGTTTGGTAAGTATTTCGTCTGCGGTTTGATATCGATTTATTGGATCTTTTTGCAGGCACTTGAAAGTAATTTCTTCTAAAACTCTTGGGAAAGACGCTCCTGAATTTGCAAGCGGAGCAGGTTCTGCACGCAAAACTGAAGCAATAATATCGCTTGTCGTTTCGCCCTCAAAAGGCAGACGTCCCGAGAGAAGTTCGTAAAATACCACACCAAAACTCCAAATATCGGTCCGGATATCAATTGCCGTTCCGCGAGCTTGCTCTGGCGACATATAGTTTGTCGTTCCCAAAATCATGCCCGACCGCGTGTGCATTTGTTCACGCGTTTTTTGGTCGTAATCAATTTCACCGGAAGGTTTATCCGTCAGCTTGGCGAGTCCGAAATCCAGAATTTTCACGATGCCATCTTCACGAAACATTATGTTATCGGGCTTGATATCACGATGAATAATACCTAATTCATGAGCCGCAGTTAGGGCATTTACGACCTGAACGGCAATATTAATTATCTCGCTCAAGGAGAGAGTTTTGTTGTGCATTACATCATTAAGCGTTCGCCCGTTAATGTATTCGCTGACGATATAGTGAGTTCCATTACTTTCGCCAACTTCATGGATAACTACAATGTTTGGATGATTTAGCGACGATGCTGCTTTTGCTTCCAGCACAAAACGCTTGATATTGATATGTTCGCTATCGAAGAAATTATTGAGTATTTTGAGGGCAACTTTTCGTTCGAGTTTGGTGTCTTCGGCGAGATAAACTTCGCCCATTCCGCCTTTGCCGATTTGTTTGATGATCTTATAGTGATTTAAGAAACTTCCGCTTTCGAATCTATCTGTTTTTGCGACAAAGCTTTCCGCAATCTCGGCAATCGCGGGCGATTCCAAAAAAGTTTCCGCACTATCATATGAAATCAAAAGCGATTTCACTTCATTTTCCAATTCCTGATTGCCGCTGCATTTTTGCGAGATAAATTGCAGACGATTTTCTTGCCGTTGACTAAGCGTTTCCGCAAAGATTTCCTTTACTTGTTGCCAGTTTTCTTTCATTTTTTGAACCCTTGAAGCCTAAAAATTAAATTCAAAAATCCTAACCAGAATTTTCGTATATATAGGCTTCTATAGTATTACGCGATTTTAAGCAAGAAATCGTGCGGAATTATTTTGTCAATTCTCGATGTAGCCATGCTTTTGCCATTGCCCAATCTTGGGCGACCGTGGTGCGGGATAATTCCATCGCCTCGGCTGTTTCTTCTAGACTCAAACCACTAAAATATCGCAATTCAACTACTCTCGATTGTCTTTCATCTAATTCTTCCAAACGATTAAGTGCTTCATCCAAGTCGATCAAATCTAGCTTTTTTCATTTTGAACTATCATTGTCTCATCAAGCTGCAAAATTTCGCCATCGCCGCCGCGTTTTTCACGTTTTTTGGTGCGGGCATGATCGACCAAAATCCGCCGCATCAAATTGGCTGAAATCGCAAAAAAATGCATTCGATTTTTGAAATTCGCATTGTTTTGATCAATTAATTTTAGGTATGTTTCGTGGATCAAAGCAGTCGCTTGGAGAGTGTGATTTGGTCGTTCATGCCGCAAATATTGCGAAGCCTGCTTATGGAGTTCCTCATAAACGAGCGGCATTAATTCCTCCAACGCATGTTGGTTTCCATTGCCCCATTCATCGAGCATTTCGGTAATATTGTGAGATTGACCCAAATCCATTTACCACCTTATTTCGAAAATTAAACTTAAAAATGCTTTGTGTAACAATATTTTACATTTTTTTTGAAAATATTTCCGTACTATTTTCTAAAAAATGTCGCGTTATTAAATGAAGGCGTAAATCGGCTTCAAAATTGTCGAAGGTTAAAGATATTCCCCCGTTAACTTGCAGACAAATGTTAGGCTGAAGATTTTGACAAGATGACAATGATTTTGAGTGCGAAGCTAGTCGGTTTTTCCATTAAATGCTCACAACCGTTTAACAAACAAGCTTCAATCTTAGGAAAATTTAATCTCATCATGATCTTTTGACCAAACAGATACTTCACCGCTACTCTAACTGTGAAGGGGTTGCTGTACCCCCGGGCAACCACCTTCTTAGGTTAAGGGCAATACGAATAGAGTTTTCTCGAAGCCTCACTTTAATAATCTTATCCAGAATTCAACCAATCCGAAATAATTTCGTGCAATGAAATTGATTTTTGCTGAATAGAATCAATCATTTCAAGCCTACACGTCTGATCAATTCCTCAAATCGCGGATCGCTGTGAAGCGAATCGAGAGACGGGATCAACTTTGATAAAATTTAATGAAGACTTGCGTCGTTCGTAGGCTTTATTGAGATTCTCGAAAGCTTTATCTTTGTTTCCGAGTTTGGCATAAAAGCAAGCGATTTCGTAGAGATAATCAGGATTATTATCAAGTTTTATTATTTTCTCGTCCTGTCTGATAACCTCTCGAAGAATTCCTTTAACACCGAATTTTTGATAAGCCGTTTGATATAACTTCATCGTTTCGGGATCGGTCTTGAGTTGAGTTTGATATTTTATAAACCATTTGTAGGCTTCCGGTTCATTTCCTTGAGCATCGGAAATAACCCACAACCAAAAGTATGGAAAATAGATACTCGAATCATTTTCAACCATTTTCTGGTAGTGTGCGGCGGCTTCCGTGTGGCGTTTGGCGTAATATAAAATCATTCCGTAAGCGATGTAATTAACAACAAAAGTCGGCTCAATATCAATCGCTTTTTGTTCTTCAATCAGTGCTTCGTCAAAACGTCCGGCGTGCATTAAATAATTCGCATAAAGCCCATGTGCCATTCCTGAATCGGGATTCAGTTCAGTCGCTCGTTGATATTCTTTTTCCGCTCCGGCAAAATCACGTTCGTAACCGGATTTTATTAAGCCAAGCACGGCATGAGCCTCCGCCGAATTCTCGTTCAACGCCAAAGCTTTTTCAATCGCTTCTTTTGATTTCAGGTAGTATTCCTTTTCTGAGGGGATATTTTTGCTCCATATAAATTGGTAACACTGGTAAGCATAAGCCAGTTGAACATAAGCCTGAGTGTAGTTTTGATCCAATTTTACGGCTTGTTCAAGATATTCAATCGCTTTTCCTATTTGCGGCTCATTAAACTCTTCAAAAATATATTCAGCTTTCAGATAAAGCCGATACGCTTCTTCATTGTTCGTGCCGCGTCTTGCTGTCAGATTAATTTCGCGGCTTCCGAATCGTCGCCAAAAGGGGATTACCGATATCATTAACAACTGCGTCTTGCATCAAAAATTTATTTGTCGCGTCTTTCTCGCTCTTAAAAAACGCTTCAACGCTTCCGGTTCGGACGTTGATAAACTGCGACGTAACGCGGATTTTACCGTCAGCGATTTGGTAATTTGACGCGAGAACGTAATCAACTTGCTGCTCTCTTCCTGCAGCGATTGCATCTTGTTGAATCTCCGAGTATTTGCGTGTCGCGTTTAACGGTCTGACGATCAAACCTTTCACCGAACCGAGCTTAAAAATTAACGATTCGGCAATCCCGAGCTCGTAAATCAAATCTCGATCGTCTTTGTTTACAGGTTTGAGAGGCAAAACGGCGATTGATTTTGGTACGTTTGAATTGAAGGAAGATCCAGATTGACTATTAAAAGCCAAGCAAGGAAATCAGCGAAATTATGCTCAAGAGAACAATTGCAATAAGAATTATCCGTGTCGAGCGGTTTGGTTTTCGATAAATCTAAATCAATTTGATTATTTCAGTTTGAACAGGTCAGAACCGTCTGCGTGAGCGGCGGTTATAGGAATCTCGCACTCGCTTACTTTCTCCACATAGGCAACAAACCTATAACCTTTCTTCGCCACTGTTTCAATAAATTTATGTTTGGCATCTTCACCCAAAACTTTGCGAAGCATGTGAACCGCCCGTGCAATCGTTGATTCTTCAACAAAAGCATTCCCCAAACGGTTTGCAAAATCTCGTCTTTTTCAACCAGATGCCCGCTATGCTCGACCAGCACAGCCAGCACATCAAAAACTTTCGGCGTAAGCGGAATTGACAAATTATCTCGCATCAACAAACGCTCCCCGACATTCAGACGAAATTCGTTGAACTTATAAGAATCGTGAATTTTATTGCTCATTATTTTACTTGGAAACTTTCTGGAAAAATCTCGGAAATTTTCTGAAAGATTTTGCCATTCGGTTTGAGTTAAATTTCTCTCACAGCCACAAACTGTGTCCGCCGATTTTGAGCCTGTTTGTTTCTTGCAAAAAACATTATAGACCAAATCGGCGGGATTCACCAAACAAATTATTGTCCGAACTTTCTCGCGATATTTTTATGAAGGAAAAGACTATGAACTATAGGCAAATATTAATATCAATTTTAGTTTTGCTATCGCTTAATTTAGCGATAGCAGCACAGAATGAGGTGAAAACGCTCGCCGATAAAGCCGTTCGATATGAAAAGGAAACTAACTACGCCGAAGCGGTTGAGTATATCTTCAAATATTGAAACTTTTCCCCGAAGATGCTTCCGTTCATAACAATCTCGGTGTTGATTATTTTGAATTGCAAAAATATGAGGAAGCAATATCCGCATTGAAAAAATCAATTGCACTCGATCGAAAATATGAGAAGGCATATTTTAATTTAGGAAGCGTCTATTGGCACTTAAAACAAAGCAATGAAGCGGTTTCATTATTACAAAAAGCTGTCGCACTCAATCCACAATACAAAGAAGCCCGCATCAAACTGTGCGACGTATTTCTCGCGTCTGAGCAAACCGTTGAAGCAGTGGTCTGTTATGAAAAACTCATATTGCTTATTCCTCAGGACGTGCAATCGAGTTCAAATTATGGCGTAGCTTTGATGAAAATAAAAAGCTTTGAAGCAGCCGTTAAAATTTTTGAAGAAAATGTAAAAAAATATCCGCCAAATTCCGAAAATTTCAATAATCTCGGAGTTACTTTACTCGAACTTCGCCGTTACAAGAAGTCGCCAATGCATTTACCCAGGCTCTTGAAATTGAACCGAATAACTTAATGACCCGTTACAATCTGGCAATCGCTCAACTTGCCATAAAAAAACAAAAACGCCGCACTTGAACAATATGCTTTTTTGAAAAATTTAAATGCTGGGTTAGCAAAACAACTATTCAAAATAATTTACGGAGATAACATAGTTTTTGCAAAAGATAGATAGTATTAAAGAGAATATTTAAAAATGGGACTTGTCTAAATTTAACCAATCCAAAGCCGTTTCGTGAAATAGTTTTGCTTTTGTTGTTTCATCGTAATTCATTGATTCAATTAAACTTCCCGCGATTTCTTCGCCAAGCGGAAACGGATAATCGGTTCCAAGTGCTACGCTATCTGCTCCGACCAATTTGACCAAATAATCTAACATTGTGGTTCGTGAACAAGCGAATCAAAAAAAAATTTGTCTAAATATTCACGCGGATTTATCGGATTATCAACGGCGACTAAATCGGGGCGAACTTCAAAACCGTGTTCGATTCTACCGATGGTTGCGGGAAACGAACCCCCGCCGTGAGCGAAACAGATCCGTAAATCTTTGCATCTTTCCAAAACGCCCGAAAATATCAGCGAACAAATCGCCCGCGAAGTTTCGGCAGGCATTCCGACCAACCACGGCAACCAGTATTTTTGAATATCGCCTTCGCCTAACATTTCCCAAGGATGAACGAAAACTGACATCGAAAGTTCTTCGCACGCTTTAAAGAATTCGAAAAATTGCGGCTCGCCTAAGTTTAATTGATTAACGTTTGAACCGATTTGCACGCCGGCTAAACCAATTTCTTTACAACGCTCAAGCTCTTTGATGGCAAGAGTTACGTCTTGCATCGGAACTGTTCCAAGTCCGATAAATCGTTTGGGATATTTTTCTACAATCTCGACAATTCCGTCGTTTAAAAACTTTGAAGTGTCAGCACAATTTGCCGCTTTTGCCCAGTAATTAAACAAAACGGGAACGGTTGAAAGCACTTGAACATTCACATTCTGCGAATCGCATTCTTTTATTCGTTTCTCAGCCGACCAACAATTATCCTCAATTTCTCGAAAAAATTTGCCGTCATCCTTGAGCATTCTCGCACAGCAAGGCTTGTGATGTTCGAGCGTGATAAATCCGCCGTAGCCGAATTTCTCCTTCCAGCGAGGAATTTCTTTGGGCAAGATGTGCGTGTGAATGTCGATTTTTAGCATTGGTTTATTGTAGCTGATTTCTTTTTGAATATAAAAAAGACGGCGAAAAACCGTCCTTTTTTTCCAAAAACCAGAGCCGAATCAATTTTTCTTCAAGACAGGCATTCGGTTCAATGCCTGTATTCCGGTTTCACCTGCGTTGATGATTATCGTCTTTACTTTTCCGAAACGATTCTTGAGCCACGCAGAACCTTCTTCGACAACAACGGTTGTAGTTTTCGTCACCGGATCGTATTCGGTAGAAAAGGTTGTTCCACGGTTTCCGTCCACGGCACGTTCGGTTTGGATATTCCAGTTCGTATTGCTTTCCGGAGCAATTTTTGCCCAGATTTTGCCTAACAATAGCGTGATTTTTACGCTGAGCGGATCGGTGAGCGGAGCTAAATCGGAGCATTGATTAATCTTAAACGAAGAACCGCTGGAGACTCGCAAAATCGAATAATCGTAAAATTCAATCTCAATTCCTTTGGGTATGTCTTTCGGGATGGTTACAGTTTGTCCGGTCATAAATCTGCGACCGCCCAAGCCGAGAGCTTTGCGTTCATCATCGTCAAGCGTTTGTCCGTTTCCATCGCGGACGCTGACGATTTGATTCGATTTTCCCTCGCAAGGAGTCGGCTTTCCGATTGTGAATTCAGCTGCAATCGAGCTGCGTTCGGCGTGATCCCAGCGTCCGACATTTACCACCATTCGATATTTTCCGGGCGTATTGAATCGTGCGTGACAAGTGCCTTGCTGAATTCCCGGCGTGAACGAATTCCAACCGCCTCGCTTTTCGTCCCACCACTGGAAATCCGTCCAAGTAGATTCCTCATGAGCGAGTGCGGGTTTGCAAACTGCCTGAAGAATTGTCCCGCTCGGATAGGATTGTCCTGTTTTCGGACTTGGCAAGTCAGTTTGTGAAAACGCCGCATTTACAGACAAAACAAATAGAAAATATATTAAAAAAAACGTCTTTCTCATACTTTCACCTCCAGCCTAATTCTTTTTCAAAACGGGCGGCTGATTCATCGTTTGCGTTCCCGTTTCTCCGGCGTTGATGATTATCGTCTTCACTTTCCCGAACCTATTTCTGAGCCACACGGAACCTTCTTCAACTGTAACGATTGTAGTTTTTGTCGTTGGATTATATTCGGTAGAAAACGTTGTGCCGCGATTGCCGTCCACGGAGCGTTCGGTTTCGATCTGCCATTTCATATCTGCATCAGGTGCGATTTGAGCCCAAATTTTGCCGAGCAAAAGCGTAAGTTTAACGGACGCAGAAGTTGTAGTTGGTGCTAAATCTGCACAACTGTTTATCTTCAATTTTGAACCGCTCGAAATTCGCGTAATTGAATTATCGTAAAATTTTATCTCGATTCCTTTTGGAACACCGCTCGGCACACTGACGGTTTGCCCGCTCATAAAACTGTTTTTGTCTAAGCCGAGAGCTTTTCGCTCTTCGTCGCCGAGAATTTTACCGTTTCCGTCTTTCACGAGAATAATCTGATTTGATTTGGCATCGCAAGGAGTTGGCTCACCGATGATGAATTCGGCAACAATTTCGTGACCTTCATCGTGTCCCCAACGACCTCGAATTACCACCATTCGATACTTTCCGGGCGAGGTGAACTGAGCTGTGCAGGTTTTCGGATCAACCACCGGATCGAAAATCGTATTGATCCCGCCGTAGCCGCTGAGGCGTTCATCCCAAAGCTGGAAGTTCGTCCAGGTTGATTCCTTGTGGCTGGCATCGGCAAATTTGCAGACTGCTTTGAGTGTTGTCCCGACAGCATAAACCTGATTCGGTTTCGGAGATGGGAAATCATTTTGTGCTAAAACCGAACCCATCAAAAATCCCAATAAAAGCAATGTAAATAAAACGCTGTGTTTCATGAGTCTGACCTCCGTAAAGATCAGATTGCAAAGGATATGCCATATCTGAAAAATGCGAAAACACACGGATTGCTAGGCTTAGCGGGAAGATCCTGAAGTCCAAAACTGCGAAAAACTACACTACCAGGTTGTGAAATTACGCACAAGCCGCGACATTTCAATCATTTAAGTTCGACTATGATCGGAAAACAGGGATATTCGCGTTGGCACATTTGTTGCGATTACATTGTTTAGAAAAGCAGTTAATTCTCGTCATGGATTTAGCCGAAAGATTGAAAATGATCACTGCTTTATGGAGGATTTATGAAAAAGAATTATTTATTGAGTCTCGTTTTTGGAGCGGTCGCGATTGTATGCCTGCAGTTTCCGGTTTCGGCACAAGGTCAACCGCCGATTATTGCGGTCAATGGTGCGAAGACGGTTCCGGTTTATCGGTTTTATTTCGATTCGTGGTCGGTTCACATGTTCAAACGAGCACCTGATTTGCCGGGCGAAGGTTGGGCTGCGGAGGGAATCGCATTTTACGTTTCTCCCGTGAAACTGCCTTATACCGTTCCGCTTTACGTTGTTTACAAGGTAAATATCGGCGACCACCTCTACACAGTAAGTGCGAGCGAAAGAGACAATTGCGTCAAGAATCTTGGCTATGCTGACGAAGGTATTCTAGGTTGGGTAATACAAAAAGATCTGGATATACCCGAAGCTGTGAATTTGAATCGATGGGTGCTTGCAGGCTATAAAGGCAACAAGCAAGATCATTTTTTCCAAACTGACCTTTCGCAGCCCGCACTTTATCAGTCTGAAGGCGTCACCTGCCGTGTTTGGACGAAAGCTATCAAGTTACCGCAAAATCTGATCGAATTATCCCCGCGTCCATCAGGCGTGACATGGAAAGTGAACGACACTCCGACAATTAGCTGGAATGTTTGGTCTGGAGATGGCTACATCAGAATCTCATATTCAAATGACAACGGAGCGACTTGGCAGAACATCACGACCATTCAAAACACGGGAAACGCGGGCGATGTAAACAAGCAAACCTTTAAAAACTGGAAAATTCCGAGCGAAGCCGTTGGCAAAATGAAGATCAAGGTTGATTGGCTTTCGAGTTCGAATATCGGCACAAAAGCTCCTTGGGCGACCGATATCAGCGGCGAGATCACAGTTCAAAAACCGAATCTTCGTGTTCCGCCTCGTGTTAAGTCTTAAAAAATATGGAGGCGTTTGGAAAGAATATGAGCAAAAATAATATACAAAAACGAAATTGGGTAGGCGGAAATCGGTTGTTGTGGGTTTTGATGATCCCGTTTTTTATTTTTGGCGTAATGCTCAAGTCGCGGATTCGCAAATCGTTAGGAAAAAACCTCCAACGGTAACGAAAAAACCGCCAATTGTGCCAACGAAAAGACTCATTTTCGAAGGAAGAAGCATCGCTCCCGCGGGAGCGACTACTGTTCCATTGACAAGTCAGTTGTCGCCAAAACCGCTGACTATTGACGAAAAGAAAGCGGCTTTAATGGACGTGATGGCAGCGAGCGGGATTGCCGTAAACCCAAGCAATTTTCCGGTTGCAAAATATGCGGTGTTAACCGCGAGGACACCATATGTTGAGAACAAAGCCTATTTTTACATATCGTCAGTTAATGCTTTCATTCCGGAACATCAAAACTTTATGATCGCCTCTTGGGGGCACTTATATGTGTGGTTAAAACCAGATCGAATAAACGGAATCTACATGATTGACTGCAACGTCTATTCGTATCAAATATCCGGAAAGAATGCACCGTATCGGATTATCGGACTGGATCAAAGCACCACGGAAATTACGTTGGTCGAAAATGAACACATTCAAATGTTTATGATTTCAAAGAATCTCGAGTGGCAAACATTTTATGTCACTCGATCAATCCATTACGACCTCGGCGGATGCGAGATCACATTGGCGGGCAATTAACCAAATGCTAATCAGATAGGAGGTGTTATATGAAAAGAGTAAAACTCGTAAATAGATTTACAAAGTTCGTGATTGTTATGGTTTCTATTGCAACCGTGTTAACGATATTCGGCAGTCAAGCATCGTTTGCTCAAGTTGTTCGCAAGAAGCCGCCTGTCGTAAAAATTGAAAAGAAACCAGTGTTCAAGGGAACTGGAATAATCGCGAAGATCCTAAAATCGCGAACCTGAAAATGCTTTCACCGCCGGGCGAAATCAGAATGACAGAGGTATCAAAGAGCCTCGCCGAAGCCATGAATGAAAATGGTCTTGCAGTTAAAACTGATGGTTCGATGCCGGTGGAAAAGTTCGCGACTATTAGCATTCAGATGCCGATGGTTTACGAAAAAGCGAGTTTCGAATTCTACAAGCCTTACGCTGTTAATCCGCGAGTCAATGGTGCGATGTTAACTGCAAATGAGAGCACCTTGCGAATTAACTTGAAGCCGAATGTAGCGGGAAAATGGTTTGCGATTACGTGTTTCGTTTCGCCTACGTCAGGTGCTTATACGGTATTCGGACCGGACGGAAGCCAAGTAGAAAATCTCGCCGACAGCAACGGTTTGCTGCATGCGTATGTCCTTTCACAAAACACGGACTGGCAGAGCCTCTTAATCCGGCGTTTTTCGAAAGAAAGCAACGATTTTTGGTATTTATCGACGTGTTCAATAACCACGCTGAAACTGCCTTAAGGAGGCGAATATGAAAAACAAAACTATTATTACTATGATTTTTTCGCTGATGCTCGTGTTTGTATTTCAAACAGAATCAGCCGCTCAAAAAACGGTTAAAATAAAACCGAAATCGCCTGTTCCAATGAGATTTTGGAGTCATATCCAATATAAAACTCAAACTGAAGTGCTTCAATTTATCAACGGCGACAAGGCAAACGCACCCATTGAATTTCGCGTAACGGCAATTGGCACATCGAACGGCGGAGTGGCATTTCACATTTTTTATCAGACATCGCTAATGCCTGTGTTGCCAAAACCGAATCCGCTCTGGACGGCGAAACGGTTTAATTCAGCCGACGAAGCGTTGACGTTCATCAATTCAAATACAGCAAAAGAAATCCGTATCTGCGGTGCGAAAACAACGAATCTTCCGCAGAGTTTTTTCCTTTTCTATCGCGATATTCCGACAGGTTTTGCAGGCGGTTGGGCATGGAAACTTTCCGATACGGCTGATGATGTGAAGAAATTCCTGAGCCGCGAAGGCGGTTACACAGCTTATATCCGCGATTCCGATGTCGCCACGATCGACAATAAATTCTACATTTTCTTCAGACCTACTCCGTTGGCAGCACCTTCGAATAAGCCATATCCAAGTTGGGGTTGGGTAAAAAGGGAAACGACGGAAAGTGCGGCTGCAATTTTGAATAGCGGCACGAGCAATGTTAAGAAAATGATGACAATCGCGAGAATCGGAGCGTTTCAGGAATCAGGCAGCACCGTTTTTTATATTTTTTATCAATAAGGGAGGTTTAACATGAAAGCAAGAAATTTTATTTCAATTTACATAATCATATTTAGTCTTTTTTTAGTTACAACAATTTTCGCACAGGACGCAAAAATCCCCATCAAAAAGCCTGTCGTTACCCAACTCGGGCGAAGTGCGGATTTGCGTCAAACGATTTTGAATTACGATATTAAGGTGAAAGATCAGGGCAATCGAAACACCTGCTCCGTTTTCGCCGTGACATTTTTGCTCGAATATATGACGGCGAAAAGCACGAACAAAACCGGCGTTGATTTTTCGGAAGAATACCTGAATTTTGTGACAAACAAAGTGAAAGGACAAATTGACGACGGCGACTTTTTCGAAAATATCGCGGCTGGTTATCGAGATTACGGCATCGTCAATGAATCGGTTTTGCCTTATAAAACGGCATTTGATGCGAATTACACGCCGCCGGATTCGATGCTTCAAAGCGGAAAAGCTAATCGCTTTTTAAAACTCGCGATGATTCGCGGCAATGACGGAACTTGGGGTTTGACGGACGCTCATATCGATTCAATGATGAAAAGTCTCGATGCCGGAATTCCAATTTCAGGCGGATTTAAGGTAACGTCCGACTCGAATCTCGAACTGAAGAAATTCGGAAACATAACAATGTGGTATTCGCTCAAAAACAAAGAAGATTTCGGCGGACATTCGATGCCGATTGTCGGTTATCGATCTTCGCCTCTGATCCCCGGCGGCGGTTATTTTGTTGTTAGAAACTCCGGAGGAAGCGGCTGGGGCGACAATGGCTACGGCTATGTTTCATTCGAATATGCGAGAAATTTCATCGCCGATGTAATTATCGCAAACACAAAATCGCCTTTGTCAGGCTTAATTTTGAGGGAACCAATGCTGATTAAACGTCCGATTCTTCCGCGACCAAGTCCGGAAATTTTGATTAATTCAGGAAAGGTTTTCAAGTTTTAGTCGTTTCGATGATCCGATCCACAGGTCAGAACCGACTGCACGCCTGTGCTTTGTGAAATCCAATTTCATGAAGCACAGGCATTTTGCATTCAATTTTATCCGTTTGATTTAATCGGATTTCCGGGCGAGAACTTTTTGTGTATTTCGAAATATGCTAATCTCAAAAAAATATGAAAACGAAATCACCAACCCGTAGAGAATTTATTCAAGCTAGCGTTGCCGGACTTTCAGTTTTAAGTTTGACTTCTCAAAACTCAATTAGCGGTAGAGCCGCGTTTGAGCCAATCGAACTTATTGAGACAACGGTTTTTGAGCTTCAAGCCAAGATGAAATCCGGTGAAATAACTTCGGTTCGGCTCGTTGAAATGTACTTTGCGAGAATTAAGGAGATTGATCCAAAAATAAAATCGGTGCTTGAATTGAATCCTGACGCTTTGAAAATCGCGGCAAAGCTCGATAAAGAATTCAAAAAAGGCAAGCTTCGATCGCCGTTACATGGAATTCCGGTGCTGATAAAAGACAATATCGACACCGCCGACAAAATGAAAACGACCGCAGGAAGTCTCGCTTTGATGGATGCTCCAACGCCGAAAAACGACGCTTTTATTGTCAAAAAACTTCGCGATGCAGGAGCGGTGATAATCGGCAAAACAAACCTCAGCGAATGGGCGAATTTTCGATCGACAAAATCGGTCAGCGGCTGGTCAGGACGCGGCGGGCAGACTAATAATCCGTATATTTTGGACAAAAATCCGTGCGGTTCATCGGCGGGAACCGGTGCCGCGATTTCGGCAAATTTGGCAGCGGTCGGAGTGGGAACTGAGACGAATGGTTCGATTATTTGCCCGTCAGTTCGCAATGGTTTGGTCGGCATAAAACCTACGCTCGGACTCGTTTCGCGAAGCGGAATAATCCCGATTGCCCACACTCAGGATACTGCTGGTCCAATGTGCCGAACGGTCGCAGATGCCGCAATTTTATTAGGCGTTTTGGTCGGCGAAGACAAAAAAGATTCGATTACTCAGCGACGCTAAAAAGGGTTTGAAAGACTACACGAAGTATTTGGATAAAAATGGCTTAAATGGTGCAAGAATAGGAGTTGTTCGGCAAAATATCGATCCGAAAACGAAACTTGGGGCAATTACGGAACCGCATTTAAGGTCTTGAAAGACGCAGGTGCGATTTTAATCGATGTAATTTTTCCGACGATTCCGAATTACAGCCAGCAGCAGGCGGAAATTTTGCAGTTTGAATTCAAAACCGATCTAAATAAATACCTCGCTGAGCGAAAATCGCCATACAAAACGCTCGCCGATTTGATCAAATTCAACGAAGAAAATAAGGATAAAGAAATGCCGATTTTCGCACAGGAAATCTTTTTGCAATCGCAAGAAAAAGGCGATTTGACCGATGCGAAATATCTCGCCGCTCTCAAAAATCTAAAAACCGCGACGCAAAAAGATGGCATCGATGCGGTGGTTATGAAAGATAATTTAGACGCGATTGTTTCTCCCGCGGGCGGTTCAACATGGGGCATGGCGGCAATTGCGGGGTATCCGTATATTACTGTGCCATCAGGGTTTATCGACGGAATTCCGTGCGGATTGGCGTTTTTTGGACGTGCGTTTTCTGAGCCGAATCTCATTAAATTTGCATACGCATTCGAACAAAAAACGATGAAACGCGAAGCACCGAAATATCTTCCGAAATTGGCTTAGGCAAAAGGGAAATGGTTGAAAGTGTTTTGGAATACATCGAAGAAACGAAGTCGCCCGAGGTTAGAAACTTACTACTCGCGGGGCATCATTTCTTGCAAGAAACTCTGCCGCCTTTTGCCACCTGCCTCATCAAATGGAAGATTCCTTTTTACAAACTCAACCGAAATTTTTGTTATCTGAATCGACATAAAGATCATTTTACGGTTGGATTTCCGCAAGGGTTTCGGCTTGCTCCGCGTCCGGATATTCTTCTCGGCGAAAAGGATAAACTGAAACAAATCAGATATTTAGAGATATTTTCGATTGAAGATCTGTATTCGGATGTTACGCACGAAATTGTGCAAGAAGCGATTTTGGTTGATGAAATGATGGGGAAGCCGAGAACGAGTTCGAAAAAACAAAGGTGGTAAAAAAGGACGCATGATTTTGAATCATCCGTCCTTTTTTGTTAGGCATTATCGATTATCCTCATCCTCCGGCGGACGTCTTCCGCCACCACCACCGCCACCAATTGCGGGCATTGAAATATATTGAATGTTTGCTTCTCGCATCATTTTATTTAAAGCCTCGAGGTCTTCGCCCGCGAGTTTGCGAACGATTCCCGCAGCTTCCGGAACTCTCTTTAGAAGAATTTGAATTTGAGACATTTCCCAATCCGTTGGAGCCGCAGACGTTCCTTCGATTCCAAACGCAAGCTGCGTAACTCTCTGATTCAATGGAGTTGGCAGATCAACCAAAGGCGGACCCGCTGAACCTGTTGGATTAACAAATGCTGGCGGTGTGCCCCAAGTTGGGTATGCATCGTCGATTTTTTTCAAGAGTTCATCGGCTGCTTTTTTCACGTTGTCAGGAACTTGCGGAGCTCCGGGACGCTTCCATGATTCGATTGAAGCACTCAGAGTTGTTCGCAACGTGACGATTGTGAATTGGGCAATAGATGCTTGTGTAATAAGCGGTTGAATTTGATTCAAAGCAGCTTTTTTCTTAGCCCGGTCTTCGCTCGTAAAATTGATTCGCGGATCTTCGGAAACTTTAACGATTTTCGACATTTCGGTTTCGCCGAGCTTTATTTTGATTGTGTAATCACCAGGCTCAACACGGAAACCTAAGCCGCCACCACCGCCAAAACCACCGCCTCCACCGCCACCCGGACCACCGCCGAGTTGCGGAACAACAGAACGAGTTCGGAAATCCCATACAAATCGATTAAGTCCGGCTGCAGCTACACATTGCTGCTGATTTCCACCGCCGCCAAAACCACCAAGCCACCGCCGCCACCGCCTCCAACCTGCGGAGTAGTTTGAACTTGCGGCGTGCTTTTTGTGCAATTCACAGTTCGAACCGTTTGCCCTTGTGCATCTTGGATTGTAATGCTGACAGATTCCTTATCGCCGAGAGCAGATTTCAGATAGAAATTAACTAACGCACCGTTTGGCGGATTTTGTCCGTAAAAAGCTTTGTCCGAAGTTAGCGGTTTATTGCTCCAAGTTCGCCACATGATCGAATTTCTGACATCGAAAAGGTGAATATTGCTATTCATCACGGTTTCGTTCATTTGTTCAAGCGGCGTTATGTCGTCCAAAACCCAAATTGAGCGTCCGTGTGTACCTAAGATCAAATCGTTTTCACGCGGGTGAATCAAAATATCATCAACCGGAACTGTTGGCAGTCCAAGTTTTAATTGTGTCCAATTTTGACCTTGATTAAACGAAGCGAATACACCAAATTCTGTGCCAACGAAAAGCAAATTTGGGTTTCGCGGATGTTCGCGAATTACGCTGACAACGCCATTATTTTGCGGTAAATTTGAGGCAATTGATTTCCACGTTTCACCAAAATCATTGGTCATATAAACGTAAACCTTAAAATCGCTCATCCGATGTCCGTCAAAAGTAACGTAAGCCGTTCCTTCATTTTGCTTCGAAGCCACAACGCGGCTAACATAAGTTCCTTTCGGAAGTCCGGGAACTTTTTCGGCTAAATTTTTCCAAGTTTGACCATCACGAGTGACTTGCAGATTACCATCGTCAGTTCCAACCCAAAGCACATTTTGGTTCAATGGTGATTCAGAAATCGCCGAAACAGTCGGATATTGCTGAACTCCATCGTGACGTGAACGAGTGTTTTTGTCCGGAACTTTGCCCATGATTTGGAGCGTATTTCGGTCAACATTGGTCGTTAGATCGGGGCTGATTTTTGTCCAAGAATCGCCGCGATTTGTAGATTTGAAAACAAAATTTCCGGGATAATAAATAGTTTTTGAATCAAATTTTGAAATCAGAATCGGAGTATTCCATTGAAAACGATATTTCGCTTCGCCATCTACTTCGCGTGGGCGAATACCTTTGCTTTCCCCCGTTTTTACATTTCTGCGGAAAATATTTCCGTCCTGCGATTCGCCGTAAACCGTATCTGGATCATTCGGATCAGGTTGGGCAAAAAAGCCATCGCCGCCGCCAATTGTAAACCAATCATCATTCGAGATTCCACGCGGATTAAACGACATACTCGGACCGCACCAAGTGTTATTGTCTTGAAGTCCGCCGCAAATTTTATATGGAAAACTATTGTCTGCACCAACTTCGTAAAATTGTCCGAGCGGAACGGTATTGGCGAAATCCCAAGTTCTGCCTCGATCGTAGGTTATATTTATGCCGCCATCATTCCCGGTGATCAAATGATTTGAATCGTTTGGATTTATCCAAATTCCATGAGTGTCCGCGTGTGGTGCTCGTGCAAAATTTCCGGTAAAGGTCTTACCGCCATCTTCCGAATATTGCATCGCAACGCCTGCAACCCATAGCCTTTGGTCATTATTTGGGTCGATCCTGAATCTGACTAAAAAACATCGGACGCGGGTTATTTGTCATGTCGCTGACTCTCGTCCAAGTTTCGCCTTTGTCATTCGAACGAAAAACGCCGCCATTTGCATGTTCAATCAGGGCATAGACGATATTTGTATCTTTCGCATAAACGGCAATCGCACATCGTCCTGTTTCCATTAGATTTTCGGGGCGTGGAGTTGGAGCATTTTCTGTGTTGTAAGGCATTCCGTTGGTGATTTTTTTCCAAGTTTCACCGCCATCATTTGACTTATAAATTGCACTGCCCTCGCCGCTTCCATTGAAGCCAAAAACCGTCCGACGGCGTTGATACATCGCAGCGTAAAGAATATTCGGACTTTCCGCATCAATTGCTACGTCGGTTGCTCCCGTATCATCATTCACTTTCAAAACGTGCTGCCAAGTTTTACCACCGTCAACCGTTTTGTAAATACCTCGTTCACTACTCGCACTCCAAAGTTTTCCGGTTGCTGCAACATAAACAACATCTGGATTTTTGGGATGAACTACAACCCGGGCAATGTGGTGTGTTTCCGCCAAACCCATCATTTTCCATGTTTTACCAGCATCCAAGGAGCGATAGACACCATTTCCCCAAGATGAACTCTGCCGATTATTTGACTCGCCGGTTCCTGCCCAAACAATCGAAGGATTCGATGGCGAGATCGCAATATCTCCAACTCCGGGAACGGCTTCTTTATCAAAAATTACCGTCCAGGAAGTGCCGCCATTTATAGACTTTATGATTCCACCCGAAGCCGAAGCCGCGTAAATAATCCTCGAATCCGAAGCGGCAACTTCAATATCATTAATTCTTCCACCCATTGTCGCGGGTCCGATTTCACGAAATTTTAGAGACGAAATAGCCTCACTAAAATCTCTCGGAGTTGGTGCCGGAGCTGGCGTAGGTGTAGCTACGACCGTTTTTTCTTTTTTAGGTGGTTTAACTTTCGGCTTTTCCTGAGCAATTACAGGCAGCACAAAAGAAATTGATAAAAGCGAAAACCCGACATTTCGGGCAAGACGAAGGAATAATTTACTCATTTCTAGTCCTCGAAAAAGTATCAGTTTGGATAAAGCTTAAACGAAATTGCCAATGTAGAATTCAATTGGTTTTGGATAGATATAAGGTAAATTAAACACGAGGATTTAGCAAATTGTATTGGATTTAATACGAATGCTTTGCAAACAGTCGATTGATCTAGGAACGGAGACACTTTTAGAAAACTATTCATTTTCCTTTGCGTTCTTAGCGAAATCTTTGCGAACTTTGCGGTAAAAAAGTATCTAACCGCAAACCAACGACAAAGTTTGGTTGGTCGCAAAAGAAATGGTATAAGTCTTTTATGTTTCTTATCTTTAGAGGCGAATATTTGGCAAAACGGTATGTAATAACTATATTCTAGATCTTTCCTATCATTTTTATCGTGATTAAATAAACTGGAGTTAGTTAAACCGATTGCCCAAAGAAAATTGGCTTTTGAACAGAAGTAAGCATATGGGGCAAAATCTTTAATCATTGGTTTACCTTCTTTAAACCATCGATTAATAACTTTCTTTTGAAAATCGAGCGGCATCTTGAATTCTTTTGCTAAAAGAACAAGTATTTCACCTTGGAACTTTTTATCGTTTAGAATCAAATCGACACATTTTGCTAGTCCCGAATCATTTTTAGGAGTTTCGAAAACCAAACTGGCTTTTAAAACTTCATCAACATACATTTTTGAATTTATTGGGCGTTCGTAATGTCTACGCAAAGCACTCGCCCAAGTTTTCTCGGATTCTTGAAAGTTTTTCCTTTCCCATCTGAAAATCGCTTCTTGTTCTTTCGTTGTATCAATTACCGTTCCGATTGAACCGCTAGAGGAACGAACCATTTTCTCACCCGCTGGAAGGAAACGACCGTCCATTGGTACTTCATTCCCAATTAAAGAGTTTCCTAAAATTTCACGATAGTTAAATGCCAACCCGCCATTACCACTAACTCTATGGGCAGCGTTTGATATCCTATTTTCCCCACGTTCTTTCGTCAAGCCCGCAAGAATTTCATTCAATGATATGGGTGGAATTATTTGAAAAAAATATCGGTCAAGAGAGTCTATTTCTTGATTACTTAGTCCGTGAATCACGGATTTATCTAAAATTATTCTTAAATCTAAGCTCATATAGATCAACTAAAAACAGGCGGAGGCAGCATTATCGACGTTGCAAAATTTACAAGTCCGTAAATTTTCATCGCTGTAGAATTTCTTGAAAACGCCTTGAAATTGAGTCGTGATATCCGTCAAAACGAAATATTCTTCGTAGAGTTTTTCGTTGCAATTTTCGCAAAACCACAGTAAACCATCGAGTTCACCATCGCGGCGTTTGCGTTCGATTACTAGTCCGACCGTGTTTGCACCACGAATAGGATTATGTGGCACTTTCGGCGGAAGCAAGAAAAATCTCGCCTTCGTTAATCGGTACGTCAACGCATTTTCCGTCTTCTTGAATTTTCACCAGAATATCGCCTTCGAGCTGGTAGAAAAATTCCTCGCCTTCGTCGTAATGAAAATCCTTACGCGAATTCGGTCCGCCAACGACCATCACGATAAATTCCGCGTCTTCATAAACTAACTTGTTGCCGACAGGCGGTTTGAGCAAATGACGATGCTCGTCAATCCATTTTTTGAAATTAAAAGGTCTTGTTATAGCCATAATTTTAGTTTAGCTTACGAAATTCACGAAAAGCACGAAAAAAACAAATTTCGCTTTCGTATATTTCGTTTCTTTCGTAGGCAGAGATTTTATCCTAAAACTCCAAAATCTTGTTAACGGTTCGCCAATTTCTCGCTGTCGCGGCAATCTTTAACTTCCTGTCAATAAAGCTTTTGCCGACAATGCTGTCCAAAATACTTATCTGCAAAAGACAAAAAATCGTTCGCGGCATAAACGCAAACATCTCGTTTTCGTTCGCTTGAGCGAGTAGAAGTTCGCGTTTTTCGTAGGATAAATCTTCGTCTAAAAAGAAAACGTGCAGGTCTTTATCGTTGTTAAATTGACCCGCAAACGGATTGTTTTCGACGAGATTTTCGATTTCCGAAATAGTTCGTGTCATCACTTGAATATCAAACGAAAAGGTTTCGGCGATTGCTTTTTTGATTTTTGCGGAAAGCAAATTATCGTTATTTTCGGCGGTTTCAAAGATGATATTTCCGCTGTTGATATAAGATTTCACGTCCGTAAACCCAAGCGAGACAAACATTTCACGCAAGGCTTCCATCTTGATCATATTCTTCCCACCGACATTGATGCCGCGTAAAAAAGCTACATATTTCATCGCAAAAATCCCTCGTTTGATTATAGGGTAATTATCCTATATTTTTAGACAAATATCTTTCGCCGACTTCAAATTATGAAAAAATATTTTTTATCAGCTATCTGTCTGTGTTTATTGCAGCTTACGGGTTTTTCGCAAAGGACTTTTCAAAATCCCGTTTTGGGCGGAGATTATCCTGATCCATCGATTATGAGAGAAGGCAAGGATTTTTATATGACCCATTCGTCCTTCACATATTATCCTGGATTGATTGTTTGGCATTCGACGGATTTATTGAATTGGGAACGCATTTCGGTTGCTTTAACGAAGAATGTCGGCTCGGTTTGGGCACCCGATTTGATCAAACACGGCGGCAAATATTTCATCTATTTTCCGGCTGATAGAAAGAATTGGGTCGTTTGGGCATCGTCGCCAAAGGGACCTTGGAGCGAACCAATCGATTTGAATTTGCCCGGTTTTATTGATCCCGGACACGCCGTCGGACCTGATGGAACGCGGTATCTCTTTCTATCAAAAGGCTATGTCGCAAAGCTCACGCCTGATGGATTAGCCAAAGCTGAGGAGCCGAAATTTTCCTACGAAGGATGGAAATTTCCTAAAACTTGGTCAACTGAATGTTTTTGTTTGGAATCGCCAAAAATCACCGTCAAAAACGGATATTTTTATCAAACTGTAGCTGAAGGAGGAACGGCTGGTCCGGCGACGTCGCACATGGTCGTTTCGGCACGCTCAAAATCGCCTTACGGACCTTGGGAAAATTCGCCGTTTAATCCAATCGTCCACACCGAAAGTCGCGGTGAACGCTGGTGGAGTCAGGGACACGGAACGCTCGTGGACGACGCGAAAGGCAATTGGTGGATCATGTATCACGGCTACGAAAAAGGTTTTCATACGCTTGGGCGACAGTCGCTTATGTTGCCGATTGAATGGACAAAAGACGGCTGGTTTCGTGTGCCGAAAGGCTTAAATAGCGGAAATCCGATCACAAAACCTGCCGGAATTCCATCGAAATCGGGCATCGGATTGTCTGACGATTTTACCGAAGGATTAGCAATGCAATGGCAATTCGCTAAATTGTACAAACCTGAACGAGCCGCGATAAAAGAAGGAAAATTGCATTTTACGGCAGAAGGCGATTCATTTTTGAACAGTTCGCCTTTGCTCGTGAATGCCTCAGATCGGCGATATGAAATAATCGTGGAGTACACAATCGACAGCGGCGTAACTGCCGGATTAACAGTATTTTACAACGAAACTGCGAACGCAAGAATATCGGTCGATAAAGATAATTTCACGGTTTTCGTGCAGAAAGGTGCAAAGATTCGCGAGAAAAATACGTTGGGAAATAAAGGATTCTTACGAATTTTGAACGACGAAAATGAAGTCAGCTTTTATTTCAGCAACGACGGAAAAACATGGAATCGTGTCGAAAGAACCATTGACGCAACCGGTTACAATCACAATGTTTTCGGTGAATTCTTAAGTCTGCGTGCAGGCGTGTATGCGTTTGGAAGCGGAAAGGTAATTTTTGATAATTTTATTTATCGGAAATTGTAAATTAGATTCGCGGGCAGATTCCCGTTTTCATGCCGACGTCTTAATCAATTGTCGCAATAACCTTCAACTCAATCGCAATCGGAGTTGGCAAACAATTTATCTCAATCGTTGTCCGGCACGGTAAATTATCCTTGAAGTATTCCGCGTATATTCGATTATAAGTCTGAAAATCATCTTTCATATTGGTCAAAAAAACCGTCACGTCAACGATTTTATCCCAACTTGAACCTGCGTCCTCCAAAATATAACGAACATTCTGAAACACCGAGCGGCACTGAGTTTCAATATCATACGACACAATTTCGCCGTTTGCGTCTAATTCCACGCCGGGAATTTTCTTCGTCCCACGCTCACGCGGTCCAACGCCCGACAAGAATAATAAATTACCAACTTTTCGGGCGTGTGGATACAAACCGACGGGTTCGGGTGCTTTTGATGAATTGATTTTATCCGAATTCATTTACACTTTTACGAGACACTTGCCGATTTTTTCGAAAGTTTCGTTTGCTCCCGCGATGATTTCTTCGGCATCTGCTCCGCTTTCGGCAAAATTCGTGACGGCTTCGCGATAGCCGTTCCACATTTTGCCTGTATCTTTTCCATAGCCGGAAAAGAAAGCCGCACCGCTCGTTTCGTCAATGTCGAATTTTCCTTTCAAATGCCGCGAAATTACCTGTCCGCCGAGCGTCGAACCTTCGATGACATAAAGCGAGCCGAAAATTCGTTCTTTCGAATCAAGATTTGGCAAATCAGCAAATGTTTCAATCTGCGACAAATCATTTTCAGACATTCCAAGACTCATCAAATCTGCTTCTAATTTTGGTGTATTTAATCTTTCATCGTGATTAAATTCAACCGAATTCCTTGCGATACTTTCGCTCATTTTCGCCTCAAAAGGCTTGTAAAACGAGTAAAATCGGACAAGCAAATTTCGGTAATCGTCCAAAGTATAATCGGGACGCATCAAATTTACAGTAGCTTCAGTTGCCTGATGCTGATGTGCCGTTCGTGTTTTTAATTGCACCAAAATCGAATTGGCGTCAATAGCTTTTTCTGTTTCCATAATTTTATTTTACACCATATTTCCTCAGTCGCCCGAAAGCCTTTCGCCATCGTAAACGACGCTCGCACATTCGCAAAATAAGTCTAAATAATAATTGCGGATTTCTTCTTGTGCGATTTGCTTATTTTCTTTTTCAGCGATGAATTTCATCAATTCAAACGCCACTTCTTCACCTGTTTCTATGCGGATTGGTTGTGTTTCACTCATAATAATCTCAAAATATACATCAATACTGGCTTGTCTTCACACAAATATTCTTCTCTTCCATAAAAAATCGCAACGCTTCGAAGCCGCCTTCGCGACCCATTCCCGAATCTTTTACGCCGCCGAATGGAGTTCGCAAATCACGCAAAAGCCAACAGTTTATCCAGACAACTCCGGCTCCGATGTTACTTGCCATGCGATGGGAACGTGAAAGATTTTCTGTCCAAACGGTTGCTGACAAACCGTAACGCGTTGAATTTGCATAGCTTAGCACTTCGTCTTCTGTTTCAAAAGGTTGTAGGGTAACGACCGGTCCGAAGATTTCTTCTTGATTTGTCCGACAATCGTAAGCGAGATTTTCGATAATTGTCGGTTCGATAAACCAACCTTTTAAGCCTTCAATTTTTACCGCATTGCCGCCGCATAAAATCTTTCCGCCTTCAGTTTTGGCGAGTTCGATATATGATAAGATCTTCTCGAAATGCTGTTTTGAAACAATTGCTCCAATGTTTGTTTCAGCATTTTTCGGATTGCCGATTTTCAACATTTTCGTTCGCTCAACAAAATCTTTTTTGAACTTTTCGTATATCGGTTTTTCGACAAAAATCCGCGAACCGCAAAGGCAAATTTCACCCTGGTTCGAGAATGAAGAAAGCAAAGTTGTCGTGAGCATTTCTTCGTAATTGCAGTCGGCAAAGATGATATTCGGATTTTTTCCGCCGAGTTCGAGCGATAATTTTTTGAACATCGGAGCTGTCTCGCGGGCAATCCATTCGCCGGTTGATGTTCCGCCGGTGAATGAAATCGCCTTTATTTCTTTATGTTTAACTATTGCCGAACCTGTCTTAGTCCCGAGTCCGTGAACGATGTTCAAAACTCCTTTCGGCAGACCAGCTTCGATGCAAAGTTTCGACAAAAGATATGCGGTCATCGGAGTAACTTCCGAAGGTTTGGCGACAACGCAGCAACCCGACGCAATCGCCGGAGCAATTTTCCAAGTGAACAAATAAAGCGGCAAATTCCAAGGTGAAATACAGCCGACCACACCAATCGGTTGACGCAAAGTGTAATTGATTGCTTGATTTACGGTTTCATAAGATTCGTTTGCGAGGTGCATTTGTGCGGTTGCGTAAAAGCGAAAATTTGCCGCCGCACGCGGAATATCCATCCGTTTTGCGAGTGAAACAGGCTTGCCGTTGTCAATACTTTCAGCTTCCGCCAGAATATCCAAATCACGCTCAATCAGGCGAACAATTCGCATCATAATCTCGAATCGCTCTTCGTTTGACGTTTTAGACCATAACGGAAAAGCACGTTTTGCGGCTTCAACGGCGAGGCTCACATCTCGTTCGTCTGAATCGGGAATTAGCGAATAAATTTCCGCGGTTGAAGGGTTGAAATTGTCTAAATACTTATCTGATAACGGTTTAATCAATTCGCCGTTAATGTAGTTTTCGATTTTTGGTAGATTCATTTGCCGTTGATTTTAATACATTTTTTTGTTTAGCAAAATGAATTTCACTCAAATAATATTTAAGTTAGAATTGCTTCAATGAAAATCGACATCGTCATTTGCACTTACAACAATGCGAAATTGTTAGATAGAACTTTGGAAGCTATTTCACACCAAAAGGTTTCGTCCGAAATTAGTTGGAAAGTGCTGGTTGTCAATAATAACTGCATGGATGAAACTCCGGAAATTGTTAAAAAATATGCACAAAATTTTCCTGTTTCGCTTGAGGTAATTCTTGAAAATAGACAGGGACTTCATCACGCACGTATTTGCGGCATAAGAAATACACAAGGCGACTGGTTAGCTTTTGTTGATGACGACTGTTTGATTGCCGAAGATTTTGTTATGCAAATCAAGCAATTTATAGTGGAACATCCAAAATGCGGATTATTTGGGGCAAAGATTTTGCTTGATTGGGAAGTTGAACCCCCGATTTACGCTCTCAATCGAAAGTGGGCGTTTGCCGGAAAAAATCACGGAGACCTGCCGCAAAAGAGAAACTGGATTGCCGGAACTGGGATGATTTTGCAGCGAAAAGCAATTGAAGAAAGCGGTTGGCTTGAGAAACAGTTTTTGCAGGATCGAACGGGGAAAAGTCTAATTTCGGGCGGTGATATGGAAATGGGAATGCGAATCGCCAAGGTTTCTGAGGCTTGGTATAACCCTGCTTGCGTAATTCGGCATCAGATTCCCGCACGACGTTTAACTAGGGAATATGTCCGAAAAATTACGTTTGGGTTGGGTGCCAGCAGGCATAATGTTGCGGCTCTTACTTGGAAAGGATCATATTTCACTTGGGGTTTTTATTCAGCAATTTATTCGGTTGGGCTTATTTTGTACGGGATTATTAATGCTTTGTCAGAATTCGTATCTTCGCCAAAAGGAGCAGATATTCCGTCTGCATTTACACCAATTTTTGGTTGGTGGGCAGCGATGTGGAACATGTTTTGGATGAACAAAGCGGACCGGAAAGCTCTACTTGGTAGTGTTTGAACTCGGCATAAAAATGACCGTCAATAGGTGGGTTTAACATTGATTGCCAAACCATTTATTGACGGTCGGATATTGCCCAAAAATCATTACCAAATTCGGCAAGGATTTTCTCTGACCATTTTCTGACCAACCTTGCAGCCCCATGTTTCTGCAAACTCAGACATATTCGAAGTTGGACCATTAACGCGATAACGTGCGTTTGCATGAGTATCGGTTTTTACCTGATTAACCTCAAATTCCGGAGTCGCTTTGGTTGCCCAAACTTGTGCCCAACCAAGGAAAAATCGCTGCTCAGGTGTGAATCCGTCAATTTTTGCCGGACGCGGTTTGCCTTCGATTGATTTTTTGAACGCCGTAAAGGCTGCCGCCAAACCGCCCAAATCGCCGATGTTTTCACCGAGTGTATATTTGCCATTGATGGTCACACCGGGTTGCACTTCATAGCCGTTAAATTGTTCAACTACACAATTTGCACGTTCATCAAATTTTTTTCGATCATCCGCCGTCCACCACATTCTAAGATTACCGTCTGCGTCAAAGCGGCTTCCTTGATCGTCAAAACCATGCGAAACTTCATGTCCAATTACCGCAACGATTGCTCCATAATTAATCGCGTCATCGGCGTCAAAATTAAAAAATGGCGGTTGCAAGATTCCTGCCGGGAAAGTGATCGTATTTTGCTGCGGACTGTAGCTGGCATTTACGGTCGGCGGGGTCATTCCCATGCGGGTTTTGTCCACCGGTTTGCCGATTTCAACGAGATTTCTGGCAGACAAAAATTCAGCAGCACGAACGCCATTATCGAAAAATGATCTGCGGTCGATGTTTAAACCTTTGTAGCCACGCAGAACGTCTGCCGAGCCGATTTTTCTTTTGAATGTACTCAATTTGATAAGTGCCTGCTTCTTGGTTTCAGCACTCATCCATTCAAGTCCATTGATTCGAATACGAAATGCCTCTACCAGATTATCTATCATTTCGTTCATTCGTTTTTTTGCTTCGGGCTTAAAAGTTCGTTTTATATATTGTTCGCCGAGAGCTTCACCGAGCGTTCCATCTACCACGCCAACGCAGCGTTTCCAGCGGGGCTGCTGCTCTTTCGTGCCAGATAAATACTTGCTGAAGAAATTGAAATTTTCGTCAACAAAGCGTTTTGAGAGTCGATTTGCCGTCCCATTGACAACCATAAATCTCATATAAGTTTTCAAATCTTCCACCTTCGTTTCGCTGAAAACTTTTTCCAATTCTTTAAAGAAATCCGGCTGACCAACGTTTAAATCTTTGATAGGGGGAACTCCGCGAATGCTCATATAATTTGTCCAGGAAAAACCAGGCGTCAGTTTGGCAGCATCAGCGACGAGCATTTTGTTGTATCGTTTATCAGGATCGCGTAGTTCCACCGGAGCTTTTGAAGCCAACGCGAGTCGCATCTGAACATCCATCGCGGTTTTTGCATTTGCCTCCGCCTTCTTCGGAGTATCGCCCAGAAGTTTAAACATATTTGCCATATATTCGACAAATTTTTCGCGAATTTCTACCGATTTTGCATCGTCTTTGGTGTAGAAATCTTTGTTTGGCAATCCCAATCCGCCCTGGCTCACATTTGCAATATTGATATTGCTGTCTTTTGCATCCGGTCCGCCGCCAAAGCTGAAAAACATTCCGATTCCATTTTTATGAAATTGTCCAATTGCATCGTGCAATTGATTAATAGTCTTGATCTTAGCGATTTTTGCAAAATGCGGATTCAGCGGTTTTACATCCGCTTTTTCCACTTCCGCTTCGTTCATGCAAGACGAATATAGATCGCCTATCATTTGATTGTCGGTGCCTTTCGCCGACTTCGTTTGAGCGGCACTTTCAAGAATTTCACGCAAAATCGCTTGATTATTGTCGCCCAATATATTAAAGGTTCCCCAACGTGAATAGGCTGGCGGAATCTCCGTGTTTTTCACCCAAGTGCCATTGGCAAACTGAAAAAAGTTTTCGCAAGCATCCGCTGATGTGTCCATGCGGCTTGGTATCGAAAGCCTTGCTCTGAGCCAATGTCGCCATCACGAATGACAGCAGCAGACAAAAACTGACGGCAAAGCGAAATGAAAATGAACGCATTATTAGTTTTCTCCTGAAATTATTATGAATCGATAGCCACATATTACTACGAAACGCCAAAGAATAAAGTTTAGTAGAGAAAGGATATGGCGGTGATTTCATCGGTGCAGAGAGTAATGACGTTACTACAAAATCGGGATAAATTTTTCGTTAACGCCTTGCCAAAGTTCTTTTGCCAATTCTTTTCTATCACTATTGAGGATCGGATTTTCGCCAAAAATTATTGTTGCAGTAACTTCCTGCAAACTAAAAAAACGCCATAAATGCTCGAATAAACCCGTTTCATCCCACCAACAAACCGCATAACTCGGAGGCGGTTCATCGACGCGGTGTTTGATAACTTAATGCGGCATAATGAACGGGCAGATCAGTTTGAGCGGCGAATTCTAAAAGAGAAGATTTAAACTGCAAAACCTTTTCGCCTTTAGTGCTTGTTCCTTCGGGAAAAATGATAACGCCTTCGCCACGCTGAAGAGCATTTAGCACGTCTAAACCAGCTCGGGGAATGTCGCGTTTATTTTGCCGATCAACATAAATATTGCCCATATCGCGGACAATTTTTCCAAAGGCAAACCAACTTTCGATTTCCCCCTTTGCTACATAAATCCCTTCAATTACCGACCGAATTACCGGAATATCAACATAACCCAAATGATTACAAACCAATAGAAACGGACTCTGCGGGATATCGCCAATAACTTCGATTTTTACATTTGCAATGCGGACAAATCCTCTCGCCCACCAGCGAAAAATTATTTCTCGCCAATATTGTTTGTTTGGAATAACGAAATCGCCGATCCACCAAAGTGAATATGATCCAAATGTAATTGCGAAAAATGATATTAATTTAATGGCGGCTAAAATATTTTTCATAGAGAAAACAACTAAATTTCTTTCTCGATTTTCTTAAAATTGTAACGCAATAGAATGCGAATCGGCAATGGCTTTCCGTTTCGCGAAGCGGGTCGCCAATTCATTTTTTTTATGGTTTCGATTACAGAATCATCCAATCCGTAACCTGCCCAACGTGCAATTTCGATTCGCGTAACTTCTCCCTTCTCATCCAAATCTACCAACGCGTCAACAGTCGCCGCGATACTGTAAATATTGGCGATACTCTTATAAACGGGTACGAATCTCTTGTAGGGAAGCGGCGAACGAAAATTTTTGGCTTCAGGCGAATTTTCTTCGGGAATTTCTTCCAGAATTGGCGGTGCCACGCCTTTCGATTCGCTCAAACTAATTGCAGCAATTTGAGTTTTTATTTCTTTCGACAAACCCTCAATGGACGCGAAAAGCTCTTTATCTGCAACACTTGGCATTTCGCCTTCAAAACTTTTCAATGTCCAAAAAACAAGTTTTCCCGTACGTGTGCTAACGAGGAAAATTGTTACGTAAGATTCATAGTAGAGTGGTTTTTCAAATGACGTCCGCCGCAGATTTTCCGATTTCAAAACAATAAAAAAATCACAACCGACAGCATTGCCAATATTTTTGGCTTCTTCCGTGGTGAGATTGAAAAGGATTTTCGTAAGTAGCTGATTGCAATGCATTTGAGACCAAATCCGAATCCAAAATATTCAAATTATCAGCAAATTGTAAGACGATCTCATCAATACTGGAATTCTTCTCGGGAGCAATAATTGCAATTTTTTCTTGATGTAACGCAGGCATCTTGCCCGCCGCCCAGTTAGCAGGCAAGATGCCTGCGTTACCTTCGGCGGCTAGAAAAACGCAAAGCCCAAAACCCAAAGCCCAAAGCCCAAATTTACTTATGATAAAGCTTCGCAATTTCATCCTTAACTTCCGGCGGGAAACAAACCCGATGAATTTGATATCCTTTTTGCAGACCCCGAATCGCCGCACTTACTTCAGAAATTTCGCGAATATCTTTGCGGGAATAACTTTCCTGCACGTAAATTAATTTCTTCGGTTCATCGGGCTTTTTCGTATAAAAATAATATGGTACATCGCCCGCGAAATCTTCGGCATAATAAAAATCAGCGTCAAACCCCGCATTTACAACAGCTTGCCGTGCATTCGTCAAAAATTCCTGACGTTCATCATCAGGCATATCCAAATCAAACGCCTTAAAAAGCTTGCGATTCAAAAATCGTTTGGCAAGATCAGATAAAATTGGATCTTCGGAAAATTGCCACTGTTTGATATGAAACATTAAATCTGAATCATCAAATTGAAGATGCTCGACAAGTGATAGTTTTTCGTTTTTCAGAATTTTGGCAAAAGGAGTATTTTCAGCATACCAAATATTTTTTCCTTCTTTAAAAAGCTGCAAAGCCCTTTTCAAAAGCGAACGCAAAACGACTTCCGCCGAACGCAAAGTGCGGTGGAAATAAACCTGTCGAAACATATAATAGCGAGCCTGCAAATAATCTTCAACGGCGTAAATCCCTCTCGCAGAAACATATAGCCGATCATTTTCCTCATCAATTTCGAGCGATCGAATAATCCATTCAAGATCGTAAATGCCATATTTTGCACCGGTCATTAAGCTGTCCCGCATTAAATAATCCATCCGGTCAACGTCCAGTTGAGATGAAACAAGTTGTGCCAAAGCGACTGGTTTAAATGTTCCTCTGATGATGTCAGCAATATCTTGCGGCAGCGTTGGAGAAAAGGACTTTAAGACTTGCCCAACCTCAGTTTCATCGCTCAAAACCGCCTGAACCGTAAAATCTTCGTGATGAAAATCAAGAATTGTCTCAATCGCATGAGAAAAAGCACCATGCCCGATATCGTGAAGTAGAGCCGCACAACGAACCGCAATCCGGGCTTCGTCAGAAATTTTGTAAGTATTTTGAAGCTTAAAAAGAATCCGGGTCGCCAAATGCATCGCCCCAAGCGAATGCGTAAACCGCGAATGCTCCGCCCCCTGATAAGTAAAATTCGCCAAGCCCAAGCTGCCGAATCCGCCGAAGCCTCTGAAACTCCGCCGTATCAATCAGCCGAACGAGCAATCTACCCTCATCCGAATCAGTATTGAGCCGGATTATATTGTGAACCGAATCTCTGTATATTTTTTCTGACATTTGATTTACCAACAGTATTTTAGATTGTTTCTGATTATTTTTCGACTGTTCGCGAATTTTGAACAAAATATTAAAGAACATCCATATTATTGGAAATTCTTATCACTCCGATAATCTCGAATTAAATCAAGGAAGTTGTATTTCTTGTAAATACATGACTTACAAGATATTGGATAAAATCCCAAAGTTTGGCTTTCAAATTGCAATGAAACATATTAAATGTCCAATTTCAGGACTATTTAATCATTAAATTGAATTAAAATATTTAAGGAGAAATAAATGAAAAGCAATATAAAATTAGTTTCTTTGATTTTAGCTTTGGTTCTTAGTTTAAGTGCTGCGGCATTTGGACAAGAAAGAACTGGTTCAATCGAAGGAACAGTAAAAGATCAAAATGGAGCGATCATACCTAATGCGACCGTAACTGTTACAGGTAATGCATTTAATCGTACCATTACATCAAGTGAAGATGGTTTTTTCCGTCTCCAACAAGTACCTCCTGGTAGCTATACAGTTGTAGTTTCAGCAGGTAGTTTTAATAAAGTAACAAGAAATGATGTCTTAGTTTCTCTCGGAAGTGCTGCTGTTGTTGATACAGAGTTAAAGCCTTCTGTTGGAGCTGTAGTCGATGTTACTTCTGAAGGCGTTGCCACAATTGATGCAACGACTAGCAAAATTCAAACTAATTTAGGAGCGAAGGCTCTTGAAACCCTTCCAAAAGGAAACAACTTCACCACAGCCTTGAAAGCTGCTGCACCGGTTCGTAATGAACCAACAGCTGGCGGATTTCAAATCGACGGTGCATCGGGATCTGAAAACAGTTTTGTTCTTGATGGACAAGAAGTTACTAACTTCCGTGATGGCACATTGAATTCTAACAACAACGTACCTTTCCAATTGATACAAGAAGTTCAAATTAAATCTAATGGATTTGAAGCTGAGTTTGGTGGAGCAACAGGCGGAGTTATCAACGTTGTTTCGAAGCGTGGTGGAGACGAATTCCACGGTGAAATTCAACAACAGATTGAATCAAGCAAATTATTTGGAAGACCAAGACAGGTGCTTAGTACCAGTACTTCTGCCCTTCCGACGGCGGCAGATCGTTATATCCAGCCTGCTAGAGATAATTTTACAAATAGTTACCCTTCATTTTTTGTGAGTGGTCCAGTTATCAAGCGAAATTTGTATTTCTTTGCAAGTGCCACACCTCAATATTTTGATACCACCAGAAGCTACACCTTTGGTGACAAAGTAACGAGAGATTACACACAAAAATTTCAAAGAGATTACAATTTTGCCCGTCTTGACGGACAAGTAACAGATAAATTGCAAGTTAACGCAACTTACCTTTACAACCCACTAAAAACACAAGGATTTTTGCCAACTTTCACTACCTTAGACGGAGCGAAGGCTTCTTCAACGGGTGCACCACTGGAAATCGATCAAAAGAACTTGGGTGGACGTGTTCCAGCTACAAACTATAGTTTTGAAGGAATTTATACGCCAACTCAATGGCTTTCGATCAATGCTCGATACGGTAGAGGGTATCTTAATGAAAAGGGAACCAGTTATGGTATTCCTCAAGTAACCCAATTAACATGTGCAAGTTTTGCTTGTTCTGGCGGCGGTGCTGGTTACCGAAATGTTGCGACAAACAGCGGAACATTAAGAGATATATCAGTTCGTAAGTCTTTTGATCTAGGGTCGAGTATTTTCGTTAACAACTTTGGCGGAAGACATAACTTCAAAGTTGGGTATCAATACACCAAGCTCAGAAATGATGTATCGACAGGCAACTTAGCATTTGGTTCGATTGATTTCAATTACGACCCAACTGCGACTGTTGATAGTAGCACGGGAGTTTCAAGAGGTCCTGGAATTGCTGCGGATGCATCAGCTGGAATTACAGGAGTTGGCGTTCTCCAATTCTTCGGGACCGGCGGAAATGTTGGTAGCGTTAACCACGCTGTTTTTGCTCAAGACAGTTGGCAGATAAACAATCGCTTAACGTTAAATGTTGGATTTCGTGCTGAAAAAGAAGATGTTCCATCGTTCGGTACCGGACCTGGAATTGAATTTGGTTGGGGAACAAAACTTGCTCCTCGCCTAGGTGCGTCGTTTGACGTTTTGGGTAATGGTAAATGGAAGGTGTTTGGTAGTTATGGACGATTCTTTGATCGTTTCAAATATGAATTACCACGCGGCTCATTCGGTGGAGATCTTTTCACTCAGTATGACTTTTTATTAAGAAGCCGTGATATAAACAGTTATACGGTTGCAAGTGCAATTGCTGGTGCAATTAACTTTACTGATTTCAGATTACCTTCTAATGACCCTTCAGATAATCGTATTGATCCAGATCTTAAACCTTTCCAACAAGCTGAGTTAACTTTTGGAACGGCTTATGACTTCGGCGAAGGATTTATCTTGGAATCACGCTACACACGCAAAAATATCATTCGTGCTATCGATGATATTGGTTATCACAATCTTAATGATGACGAAGAATATTTCATCGGAAATCCTGGTGAAGGCGTTTGTGCAAAAATTGCTTGCGGAAAATATTCAGTACCCGGGGCAGATGCAGCGAAAGCGAAGCGTGTTTTTGATGGTGTTGAAACTCGGTTACAAAAACGATTTGGCAATTTCGCGATGGATACAAGCTACACTTGGAGTCGTTTGATCGGTAACTATGCTGGTTCGGCTAGTTCTGATGAAGCTCAACGTGGTGGTGGAATTGGTCGTGCAAGTCCAGCAGTTAGTCGTTATTTCGATTTACCATTTTTAGGCTACACGGCAGATGGCAAATCTGATGTTGGACCATTGCCAACTGATCGTCCACATTTCTTCAAATTTGCTGGTAACTATGGGTTTGATTGGTTTGGAAGCAAGTCTAATTCCACCAATATCAATATGTTCTATCAAATTGGAAGTGGAACACCTGTTACAACTCGTACACGTATCGCTTTCGTTAGCGGACAGATTGTTTCAGGACGCGGAGATGCCGGTAGATTAAGTCCGTTTTCACAAGCTGACATAGGTTTAACACATAAATACAAATTTGGAAGCGACAATAGATATGCAGTTGCTTTTGACATCAATGTGTTGAATTTGTTTAACCAAGCTGGAGAGCTTTCACGTCGTGAAACTATTACCCGCTTGAACATTCCTACTTCAGAATTTGGTTGTGGAACTGTTGCAGCTGGTGATACCAACTTAAGATGTATCGATCGTGCATTCTTTAATGGCGGCGTTACTGCAGCAAAGATACTTGCTTACGCTAACAGAGCTGGAAATAAGGATGAGCGATATAATTTGGCTCAGCTTTATCAAGATCCAAGAGGAATTCGTTTTGGATTTAGATTCATTTTCTAGGCTGAATTGCTGATAGAAAAAATTAAGAGACTGCTGTAAAAGGTGGTCTCTTTTTTTATTTCAGAATCATTTTGACCTAATAAAATATGTGGCAGGCAAAACTGGAAGGGCGGACACAAAAATTAAATTCAATTAAAAAGGAGAAGAGATGCCTTCTTTACAATCTGTTTTGAGACTAAGACTTTGTATCAGCAGGTGAACCAAAGCCTTCAAATAAGGCGGATAACCTTTCAATTCCATGAATCTATCGGGCGGCTAGTTTGTGACTTCAAAATCAACCCACTGTGTTGTAATTTTCTGCTTGTCGTTCAAATCTTTTACAATCACCTGCAGGATATAGGCTCCAATCAGCATGTTTGATTTGATTGGAATAACGCCGCTGTCTTTAATTAAGGCGGTATTGGTTTGAGTGCTTGAATCTATTGGTGTTTCAGGAACAACGGCTACGAGTTCACCATCCTTGTAAATTCTTGCTTCAGAAGACAAATTTGGTTTCTTATTTGAATCCAATTTAGGATTATTGATCAAATACCCATAACCTAAAGCCCTACCCACCTTAAACACTCTGACCGCAGGATTTGTTAACGATTCAACGAAATTCAAGGCTGTTTCGGCGGTTTTTGCAGATGGCAATACAGGAGGAAAAGGCTCTGTTTCCCCGCTTATTATCAATTGCGAGATTGCTAAGTTTTCATCCTTCAAATTCGGCGACTCAATAAATTGACTGGCAGTTCCAATATTTTTTGAATTGTTATCTCTGACAGCAACGCGGAGTTGATATGTTCCGGCTTTTTTTATTGCCAGCTCGCCAGTGTAGGTAATCCCTGTTTTCAATATTTGTGGTAGATTCGCATTTTTAACGACAACTTTATGTGTTCGATTAAATTCATCGGCAATCTTGCCGTCAGATCCGAATGTTACAGCAACAACATCCAGAGATAATCCTTTGGCATTATCTTTTTCGTCTGAAAAGGTTAATTCCTTGGCATCGATATGCAAAACATATCGCAGAAAACCACCTTTTTCATTTCTTCCCAAAAACGGTGTAAGCTTTACTTGCACCTTATCTTCAGCAACAGGAGAGCTTAAAGCCCAATATAATTCGCTTTCATTCGATTTTTTCCTAAGTTTTTTATCGGGGTTTATGCTTCCATAAAATCCAAATCTATGCCGAATGATTAAATCAGGATTTTTAACTTTAACCGATAATCGCCGAAAATTACTGGTTTGCTTTAGCGTAAAGTCACCTGGCTGATAACCGAGCAGGTAAAACCCATTTTGATCATTCAAAATCTTTTCAAAGCCTTTATTCAAGTCGTTTGAATTATTTACAAATCTGCCTCCCGTAGCGGTCGATAAATATCTGATACCGCTAATTCCACTATTGTAAGTGTCCTGTCGCGATGCTGTGGCTTTTTCCAGGTCGCTACCATAGCCACCATCGCCAGTGTTCGGTAAAAATTCGTCCGCGGCAGAAAAAGCCGTTGGATCAAAAACGCCGCGAGCATTCACAGTATTAATTACGACAGCAGCTTGATTAGCCAAATTAACAAGCGTTCTCATTTCATCGCCGGCAATACTATTTTGGGATGCAGCAAGCCCATCAGAGATTAAAATCATTGATTTTCTGCCAGGTATATTTCCCATTCCCCGAATAAGATATTTCATCGTATTAACAGTTCCTAGAGCTGACGTATCTCTTCTTTGTCTTTCATATCTTCTGCGATTTTCTTCAGATTGTGCATCTTCAAACGAGGAAGCCCCTCCTTGTCCATTTCGTTTTAAAGTTGCTTGATTTCTAAATGCGGCAAAGTCATCCTGACATCCTAAGCCGGGTAAAGTACTAATGGTTTTTATAGCCTTGAGAAGAATGTCCTTTTTAGTAGTAAATTGTTGTAAAATACCACTACCGCTTTTAGTTCGAAAGATTGCCACTAAATCGCCAGCTTGAATCTGTTCATTAACAAATCTTTGCAAAGAAACACGGGTGGCATTTGAACTTTCAAAGGACATACAGCTATCGTCCACGACTATAGCTATAGTTCGCTTAATTTGATTGGAACTCAAATCTGTTGTTGGGATTGGGATTTTTGAATTGTCGGATCCTTTAGGTAGAGGAGTATTGGTTGGGGAATTGCCGTTTACAAATGAAAAGAAATCAATTGATTGCATTTTGCCATCCTCTAAAATTTCAAAGTCATCTGCCTTGAGGTCTGAAACAATTTTACCTTGCTTATCCATTACCACAGCATCAATTTGGACAAGGGTTGTGTCTACCTTAATTACATCATCATCTTTCTCAAGATTGCTTTTAAGCTCAGCACTTCGTCTCTGTTCTTCTAATCGTTTTTGATTTTCTTGAGTGGTGTATATCTTAGCACCTGTTGGCGGTGGGTCGTTCTGAGCGAAATGGTTATACGCTAAAACCAAAATTAATAATAAATAGAGTAATTTATGTAATTTCATTTGAATAGTCCCCTTATGTGTACTTAGAAAAAATTATGAAGTGTTCCGTTCGGACGTTAATTATAGTATCCGAAGGAAACTTTAAAACATCACTTTGCTCGCAATTTCTTGATTAGATCCCTAACTTTATCCGCTTCCTCATAATCAGGCTTTACTTTAAGAAAAAGCTCCAGTTCATTTGCGGCATCAGCATATCGTTTCAAATTATTTGTGTAAATTAAAGATAGTTGCCAGTGAATATCAGCCTGTTGTGAGTTAGCTAACTTGTCTGCCTTTTTTAGGTTTTCAACGGCACTTCCAAATTGACCAAGTTTTTTTAAGGTCAAGCCCAGAATATAAAATCCATTTACGGAGGTTGGGGCTAGTTCCACGGATTTCTTTAGGGCATCAACCGCTTCCGGATATTTCTGTAGTTGGTGCAGAGAGTATCCTAAAGAATAGTGACTGCTGAAGCTTTTGGGGTTGACGAAAACTGCATTTGTTAATACCTCCGTGGCTTCTTGATATTTTTGCTGCCCAATATATTCTTGCCCGAGCCTATCTAGTGCCAGATAGTATGTAGGGAGAATTTGCAATGCACTTTTTAAGTTCGCTAAACCTATTTCTACCTTCTTATCCTTCAATTCTGACAAGGCGGTTTCATAAAGCTTTTGAGCTTCTTTCGGAACATCTTGAGCGAAGACAACTCCTTTTATAGCTAGATTAGTATTGGATTCCTGACTCTTTAGCCGTAAATAAAAATTTTGCTGAATTGTGTCTGATCCCGCGTCTGCTGCTCCACCTCGACTGATTCCCGAGATTTCAACGTCTTTTGTTTGTCCTTCATAGTCTGTAGCTATGGGAGAAACCCTAAGATTATATCTTGCACGTCGTAAACGAGTAAAAATATATCTGCCCGAACCGTCCGTTTTGGTTCGCGAAAGAAGACTATAATTTTCATCAGAAAGCTCAACGGATACATCTGATATTGGTCTGCGTTCGGCACCGAAAATAAAACCGGTTATTACGTTGTTAGCTTGACCGTTTGCTTTAGTCGAAACAAAGCATACAAACAAAGCTACAAATACACAAAATAAGATTCTAGTATGGGTTTTCTTTAATTTCATACAAAAACTCCTAACGGTATCCACCTAAGAATCCAACAAATGCCCAAGCTTTTCCTTCTTCGTCTTCAAATAATGAGCGGCGGGGGCTTTGGTATCTACTTCCATTGAGACGCGTTCTATTACTTTCAAGCCAGAGGATTCTAAAGCGTTTATTTTGTCGGGATTATTAGACATTACTCTTACTTTGCAGAGTCCTAAATCAAAAAGGATTTCCGCACATTGTTGGTATTCGCGGGCATCTACTACGAAACCGAGTTTTTCGTTCGCTTCAACAGTGTCCGCTCCTTCATCTTGAAGGGCGTAGGCACGGATTTTGTTGATAATTCCGATTCCGCGTCCTTCCTGTTGTTGATACACAATTGCTCCAAGTCCTTCGGCTTCAATGAGTTCCATTGCTTTATGTAGCTGCGGACCACAATCGCATTTAATGGAGCCAAAAACGTCTCCTGTCAGGCATTGTGAGTGGATTCTTACAAGAGTTGGTATCTCCCTATCCATTTCGCCCTTAAATAGAACAACGTATTCTTCCGGGCTTATTAATGATCGATAACCCGCAATTTTGAACTCCCCTGTTTGGGTAGGTAAATTTGCTACAGCAACCTTTTCTACGGTTAAAGTCTCCGTTTTGAGAGAACAATGGTTATCTTCCGATAATACTAAATCTCCAAAATTGTTATCCATGTGCTTACCAGTTTAACAAAAAAACAGCGTTGGATACAATAAATAATGGTTAGCGATTGTCTAAATATATCAAACGATCTATTTAGAAATGGCTAACCATATGGGGGCTATGGATTAAATTGTTTAAGAAATTTCTTTGTCTTTCTTATCCTCTTCAGTTTTTTCGGATTCGTCTTTCTCTTCGTGAGCAAAAACTGCACCATCGTTTGAGCCGAAAATTCTAGTTAAAATTCCACCTAAAATTTCTGAAACTCTTACCGGCTCTTTTGTCGGAAGAGCAACGGCTACTTCACCTTCAGCGAATGCGGCGTTCATTTTAGCCAATTCGCCCGTTACATTTAGACAAAACGTACAATCGATCAAATGTTTGACGAGCGATGTAGATTCGCGTTCGCTAATCTTTCCTTCGACAAAAGCCGTCAAAGAATCTTCATCGAGATGATTGTCGTTTGTATTACTTTTAGCAGTACGAAATTTCAGATAGCGGTCAATAACCCCTTGAATCTTAATTTCTTCTGCATTTACATGCCCCTTGTTAATCATAAATCCAGCCTCCCAGATGAAAGACGCAAATCATCTGTTACATTTGCGTAAAATTTTGTATTTGGGGGCAAAATCTGATATTTAGACGCTCGTTTGTCGTTGTTAGGTTGTAGATAAATTTTGATATAAGCTCTTGGTAGCTAGGTCTTGAGTAGCAATCTCCAGGCAAATTTCAAATTCTTCCTCTTTCAATGCAAGTTTCGTTAAAAGCGTAGTTCGGAAATTTTTCAAAACTTTCCCGTAAGTTTTTTCAAGCCAACGCATTACGGTTGATTCGTGTATTTTCATTTCAGGATTGCTGTCGCGTTGAGCAGACTTTCGTTGAAACCAATCTCGCAATGGCGAAGCCGGAGACTCAACGAGTTTGGCTATTTCCCGTAGTTTCAGATTTTCAACGTGATAATAGAGCAGCAAAAGCTTTTCGTGATTATCTAATTCAGCGAATGAATTTTCGATAGCACCAAGCGTCATTTTACGATAGCGTTCGCGAGTCAGATGATCGATCATTTCTTCTTCGCCGCCTAAACTTGGCTCGGCAAAACTAGCTTGTGTATAGCCTTCGCCAACATTTTCGGTCATTTCATCGAGCGAAACTTCATCGTGACTCATCCGATGCAGATCAACCAATGAATGCCAAACAACCGTTCGCAGCCAACCACGCAAACTGCCGCGTCCGCTATAGGTTGAAAATTTGGAAACTCTCGCTCCATCGATCACCCGCGTACCGTAAAGCTCAACGTAAACCGTATCAACCACGTCCTGTGCACTTGTTTCAGTACTCGCAAGGTGGCGGGCAACTCTCTCCAAATAAGCACGATGCTGATGGTCGAATTCCCACCATGCACGTTCGCTGCCATTAGAACACGCAAGAGCCATGAATAAATCGTTAGCTTGAATTTCACGAACAAACTTTTCCAATTCTTCAATTGTTATTGGATTTTCGTTATTCGGAATGAGATATTTGCGAATAGTTTTGTGCAAAGATTCCCGAAAACACTCAAACTTAACACCAAAATTCGGGGCATTCTCGTGACATTGCGTGAAAACTTCGTTTATCACGTCATCGCACTTTTCTATTAAATGTTCGTGCTTAGAAATCTCTGGTGACATATTCTGATTTCGGTATTATAAACAAATTCGAGCAATAATCCTAGTGTTTAGTTGATAGTGAGATTTTTATATAAAATGTGCCGAAATTTCAACAAAATACTATTCACTAAGTTGGACTTGCTTCGAAATAATGGACGGAATCGGCACAGCCAAAGTCTTCTCGGCATATTGCAATTGATAAAGTCGCCAATATAAACCCCTTAGATTCAATAATTCCTGATGATTTCCAGCTTCGCGAAGTTCGCCGTGGTGAAAAACCAATATACGATCACAACGCTGTATGGTTGAAAGCCGATGAGCCACAACGAGCGATGTCCGCTCTTGCATTACGCGTTCAACTGCTTGCTGAATCAGTTGCTCAGTTTCGGTATCAATCGAACTCGTCGCCTCGTCTAAAATCAACAATTTTGGATCAAAAGCTAACGCACGTGCGAAACTTACCAATTGCTTTTGCCCTACAGAAAGACCCGCACCGCGTTCTTTTACTTCAGTTTTATATGAGCTTTCAAGCTTTTCAATAAATTCCGCCGCATGAACTTCCTCAGCCGCCCATTCAATTCTGTCTTCGGTTATTTCTTCATTTCCAAGCCGTATATTATTTTCAATCGAACCCGAAAAAAGAAAAACATCTTGTAAAACGACGGCGAAATTTTCACGCAAGGATTGCAAATCCCATTCGCGGATATCAACTCCATCAAGCAGAATTTGACCTTTTTGGATGTCATAAAAACGCATTAAAAGGTTGGTAGTAGTCGTTTTCCCTGAACCCGTATGTCCAACTAATGCAACAGATTCGCCCGCATTTACAGTAAATGAAACGTCTTTCAAGACCCAATCTTCCTTTTTATACGCAAACCAGACGTTTTGAAATTCTATTTTGCCAATTGCTTTGCCTGATTTTTTCGGATTTTCCGGAGTTTTTATTTCAATTGGTAAATCAAGCAATAAAAAGATCCGGTGAGAAGCAATAATCGCGGCTTGGAGTACATTAAATTTTTCCGAAAGATCGCGAATTGGTTGAAAAAGCAGACCTGAATATTGTATGAATGCTGCGAGAATTCCAACGGTGAGAGTTTCCGTCGCAGAAAAACCCGCCACAATACTTCCGCCGAATGTGAAAATTACGATTGCAATGCCGAGCGTTCCGATGAAATCAACGAGCGGGTAGAAAATCGAATAGTAGTAGATCGTTTCAATATTGGCTTCGCGATATTCATTGTTGATTTCATCAAAATTGCGTTGAGCCTTTTTTTCAGCATTGAAAAGCTGAACGGTTTGAGCTCCGGAAATATGTTCCTGTAAAAATGCGTTGAGCTTTGCGGTTCGGGTTCGGACTTTATCAAACCCGACGCGAGCCTTTTTGCGAAACCAATTCGTAGCGATAAACAGAAGCGGGACAGTAATTAGCGAAACGATCGCTAGCTTCCAATCCATCCAAAGCATCATTCCGACGATCGAAAAAATGATGACCAAATCGCCTAAAACATCAATCACGCCCGACGTGAAAAGTTCGTTTAACGAATCAACATCGGATGTAATTCGCGTAATCGTTCGCCCAACCGGGTTTTTGTCGTAGTATGAAATTTCCTGATGCTGGAGTTTTGTATAAATCTCGGTCCGCAAATCAAACATTACTTTTTGCCCAACATTATTAAGCAAAATTTCCTGTAAATAACTGAAAGTAAAGCGGAAAAGAAATAGAAAAAAGAACATCGTGACGAATAACCATAATCCGTCTGTTTGTTTTGGAGTGATGTAACTATCGACGGCTGTTTTTGTAAACCACGGCTGCAGACTGCCTAAGATGTTTGTCAAAAGAGTCAGAAATAGGGCAACTGCGGCGAGTTTCCAATAGGGCTTGAGATATCGAAACAAGCGTTTTGCCACGTTAAAATCGTAAGTTTTATCAATTGCGGCTTCTTCGTTATGTTTTTTTGCTTCTTCTGACATTTATTATTCTTTGATTTTAGATTTGCAAGTTGCGATTGGCAATTTGAATTTGTTGATTTTATGGCATAATAAAAATTCGGAATTTAATATCAGTAAACTCAAATCTAAGATCGCATGAATCGTTTTATTGATACCAACAAAGACAATTGGCAAAGGCTCGAAAATATTCTCGATACGATGGGAATTGCATCCGTCAATGGCTTAACGCGGGCAGAAGTTAGAGAATTTGGTGAGCTTTATCGGCGGGCGGCGGCTGACCTGGCGATTGCACGTGCGGAAACACGTGATCCAAAACTCATCAATTATCTAAATAGCCTTGTAATCAGGGCTCACGGCAAGATATATCGGGCAGAAAGCCAGGGCGGAAATTTAATTTGGCAATTTCTCTCGAAAGATTTACCGCAAACTTTTCGCAAAAACTGGCGATATATGGCGATTGCGTTTGGGATATTTGTTTTGTTTGTAATTTTAGGCTTTGTAGCAACTTGGCGAGACATTAATTTTACACATTTCGTTTATCTTTCGGGAATTGATTACCAAATAAAAAGTAACGAACAGTGGTGGCTGAGCTTAAATGAAGCGAATCAGATTGGGGCAACCTCCATATTAACAAACAACATATTCGTAACGCTTCGTGTTTTTGCGATGGGAGCGTTTTTTGGGATTGGAGCAGTTTACGATCTGGCTTTTGAGGGAGCAAGACTTGGAAGCGTTTTTGCCGCTTGTTACCAGCTAAATCCGCCGTTTGGCGATGCTTTAGGCAGTTTCGTGGTTGGGCATGGTGTGATTGAGCTTTCGTGTATCTTTTTTTGTGCGGGAGCAGGCATGATGATTGGTTATGCTCTGATAAATCCAGGAGATTTGAGTCGTTCGCAAGCCCTCAAACAAAAGGGAATTGAAGCGACCCGAATTGTTATCGGATGTGCATTATTATTGGTTATCGCGGGCTTGATCGAAGGTTTTATTTCTCCATCAAGTCTGCCTCGTGAATTCAAATTTGCCGTAGGAATTCTCACAGGAATCGCGATGTATTCGTATTTTTTCTTTGTTGGCAGAGATAAGGAAAATGATTTGGCGAAAGTCTGAGTAATGAGATTTACCAAAGATTTCATTCCGCAAGCATCTAAAGCAAGACAAAACTCATCAATTCATCAGTTAAAAAGCGGACACAAATGCCGAATTCCGGAGTTTGTGTTAAAATCCGCAAGTATTAATTTTTACATTTTCGAGGAGAAAAAAGTTAGTGTTTTTACACTTTAAGTCCCTTATTTTATTGCTTTCTTTGGTGCTTTTAGGTGCTTTTGGCGTTTTAGCTCAAGAAGTTAAGCCGGTTGTAACCCAAACAAAAGAAACAAAAAAAGACAATAAACCGTCTAAGACTGACGCAACAAAGAACGCAACAGCCGAACAAATCGCTGAATCTTCAGTTTTTGTTTACGGTTTATACGTTGGCGGAAGAGCCGGCTTGAATCAAATCCGTAAATCCGGAGTTGAACGCGGGAAAATTATTCTCAATAATGCGGATGGAAGCAATGAAACAGCCAATTATGAAAAGAGAATTATACGCGGCGAGAGTTTGGAAAAAGAAAAGATCAGACTCGATCAAGAATTTTCGGGTTCAAGATTTTCACTGATTTATAACGATAATAAAATTGTCGGAGTAGTTAATGATTCGGTTTTCACGCCTCGTGATGAAGCTTCAAAAGCTCTTACGAATCAAATTTGGCGAGGTTTGGAAGGCTTGCTTCGCTACAAGGAAAATGGCTCAACTTTAACGCTCAATGCTCGCCAAAAGCATATGGGAATCGAATATTACCCGCTTGACGTTACGGATAAACAAAATCGGACTACGCGATTTTACGTTAGTGCGAAGAGTTTGCGGGTGATGTGGCTCGAATATACTGAAGATGGTGTGAAATATAGCCGGAGATTTTCAGATTACCGATATGCCCAAGGGACGCTGGTGCCGTATAAAAATATTTTACTGGCTGACGGCAAACAGGTTGAAGAAACTACGATTTCAACTGTTACTTACGGTCAAAAATTGGAAGATGCTCTGTTTCAGGCAAGCTAGAATTTCTTGCATTTGTTTACGAATAGCAGTTTGCAGAATGTTGCAGACTGCTATTTTTTTAAGACCTTTTCAATTGCCTCGAATACGCTTTCAACCTTTACGCTCAAAATACATTTTGGCTCATCAAATTGTTCGCAAACGTAGCCTGCACAAGGCTGACAAGGAAATTCCTCAAAAACGATCTCGCTCGGAGCGTCCGTCCATGGTCGCCAATGATCTCGGTTTGATGAGCCAAAAATCACGACGCTTGGCGTTTTAACCGCCGCCGCAATATGTGCGATTCCCGAATCATTTCCAACGAAAATCTTTGCTTTTGAGGCTAGAGCAGTAATTTCAGGCAACATCAAATCGTCAAAAGTAACGATTGGAACGGACGAAAGCTTCTGCAATTTCTCCAAGACATCGCGTTCTTTTTTAGTAGCGACTGCGACCACTTGCAAACCTTTTTCAGTTAAAAATTCAGCGATTTTGGTAAAATTTCGTGTTGCCCATTGTTTTGTGTCGAAAGCGGCAACGGGATGGAGAAGGGCTATTTCGAATTTTGGATTTTGGATTTCGGATTGCCTTAGTTTCTCCGCAATCGAACTTACTGCACTGTCGGCAATCGTTAAATTGCTTTTCGGTCTATCTTTAACCGGAATTCCAACAAAGCCTAAAAGAGCGAGTTGTTGTTCGGCAGAATGTGTTTTTTCTTGCTGCCAAAAGTCGGACGATGATGAAAGTAGATGATTGTAAAGAAAGGGATATTGATAATTTGCAAAGCCAATTCGATGTTTTGCCCAGCTTGCGTATGTGAAAAATGTTGAGGTTGTGCCGCCGTGTAAATTAAATACTACATCGTATTTATTTCGACGAAGTTTCCAAGCAATTTTCAATCGATCTTGAGCAGTTTTGCCAACTTCCAGAACATTGTCAATCGTCTCAAATCCATCAAGAAGCGGTGCAACCCAATCTTCAAGCAAAATATCAATTTGGGAATCAGGCAAAAAGCGTTGGAGTGCAAATAGTGACGGTGTGGAAAGAACCGTATCTCCGATCGAACGCAAGCGAACAACTAAAATCTTGCTCGCTTTTGCCCAATCAATCGTCTCGCTTTTCCACGTCGCCGCCTCTCCATCTCGCATTATTTCTCAGTTTTTGCTTCGTCAATCAGCATCACGGGAATATCATCGCGAATCGGATAAACCAAAGCACAATCAGCATTTGTGCATTTCAGACCTTTGCCATCGGGCTTTAATTCAACCTTTGTTTTACATTTTGGACATACCAAAATTTCCAGTAGTTCAGAACTTATTGCCATATATTCCCCTTTACATTATTCTCACCAACAAATCTAAGACTTTGTGTTAGAACAGTTAATCACACGCAAAAATATTTGGCAAATTTACGCTAATTTTGTCGTCAAAAAACCATGAAAATATTACTGACGTTTACGATGCTAATTTTATCGATTTCGACAACGTTTTCACAAACAAAGAAGTATAAATGGGCTTATGATTCGTGCGAATACGAAAGCGTTTACGATACATCGAAATATACGCTTGCCCAATTAAGAGACACCCACAAATTGATGAATGAGCGAGGGCTTTTGCTTAATTTTGATGCTACTCCGCAAGATCTTGTTGCGGTTAGAAACCTCGATATTGCAAGACTTGAAAATGAGTATTCCGCGAAGAAAACGGAGCTTGAAAATCTAAAGCTTGTCAAATCTGTTTATTTTGAAAATTTGCGTCGAAGGGTGTTGAAACAATTGGATCAAACATACGAACTTTCGAAAGTTACGGTCACAGCTTATAAAAATCCGAAGGTTTTGAAACAGTTCAATTTTGCACAATCTTGTGCTGAAAAATTTGCTGATCCGCTAATTTCAGGCGGTGATTTGTTGCTCAAAACTTGGCTTGAGATAAATACTAAGAGTCGCGAAAATAATGGCGACCCGGGATATGTAAAGCGTCTTTACGAAGAAAGATACAATTCTTCCGACAGATTTAGTTACGCACAAAATGAAGTAATGACCTTTGGTTGGTGGAATTGTGCAAATGCTTTTATCGAATACGTTGATGATAGCGGAAAATCAGAAAAGGAATTTAAGAAGGTATTTAAACGGACAAAGAAAATTGGTTGTGACGAGCCTTAGAAAAACTGAGCGGATAGACCGAAAATCAATCCGCTCAAATAATTAAGTGACTATTCCGCCAGCAAATCGTTCATTATCTTAGTCTGATGCCGGATCGATTCCTGATGAATTGCTTCCATCATATCGACGATAAATTCACGCGAAAGTTTTTTTTTCGCCGCACTTTCGGCACGCGTATTGATGATTTCGTCCCAACGATTTGTTTGCAAAATCGTGATGCCGTTGTCGCGTTTAAATTCGCCGATTTGCCGGGCGATAAACATTCTCTCGCCCATGATTTCGAGCATATAATTGTCGATGCGGTCGATTTGCTGACGAAGCGTGGCGAGTTTATCTTCCGCTTCGTGGTCGAGTGCGGAATGTCTGACGACCAAACTCTTCAAAATTTCGCCCAAACGTTCGGGCGTAACTTGTTGTGCTGCATCGCTCCAGGCATTATCAGGATCGCGGTGAGATTCAATCATCAAACCATCGAAATCTAAATCGAACGCTTTTTGTGCAACTGACTGCAACAAATCTCTCGCCCCGCAAATATGCGACGGATCAACAATTATCGGCAGATCAGGATTTAGTCGACGCAATTCGATCGGCAATTCCCACATCGGTTTGTTGCGGTATTTCGATTTTTCATACGACGAAAACCCGCGGTGAATTGCCCCGATTCGTTTGATTCCCGCTTTGTTGATGCGTTCAATTCCGCCCATCCACAATTGCAAATCGGGATTGATCGGATTTTTGACCATTACCGGAATATCGACGCCGTTCAACGCATCTGCAACTTCCTGCACGGAAAATGGATTTACCGTCGTTCTCGCTCCAACCCAAAGAATGTCGATTCCGGCGTTCAGAGCATCTTCAACGTGCTGACCTGTCGCAACCTCAACAGTCGCGGGCAAATTAATTTCCTTCGCCGCCTGCACGAGCCATTGCAGCCCTTCTTTTCCAATGCCTTCAAACATTCCGGGACGAGTTCGTGGCTTCCAAATTCCGGCACGCAACGCGGAAATGCCTTGATCTTTCAGACGAACGGCAGTTTCCATCATTTGATCTTCCGTCTCGCACGAACACGGACCCGAAACGATAAACGGTTTTTTGATGTTTAAGCCCCAATCTTTTAGGGGAAGGATGTCGAAATTACTCATGTTTTTGGAACGCGGGCAGCCTGCCTGCGTGTATTAATCTAGGTTAACTTTTCAATTTAGACTCGCAGGCTGGCAGCCCGCGTTCCGTCATTTCAAAATCTTTTTGATTTCGTTCGCTTCGCTCATAAACTGCTCAAGCTCCGCAAACTTCTTCTTATTAATCAAATTACGAACGTGATACATTTTTTCGATGTAAGTATCAATTGCTTCAAGCAGATACGATTTATTCTGTTCAAAAATCGGCGACCATGTTTGCGGCGAGCTTTTCGCCAATCTCACCGTGCTTTCAAAACCACCGCCAGCCATTTCAAAAATCGCTTCTTCGTCTTTTTCTTTCTCCAAAACGGTCGCCGCCAAGACAAACGAACTGATGTGCGAAATGTGCGAAATATACGCCGCGTGCATATCGTGCTGATGCGATTCCATCTGTTTGATGTCCATTCCGATTGCCCGATACATTTTCTCGACCAATTCAACGGCGTCAGAATCCGAATTTTCAACGTCGCAGAATATACAAATTTTGCCATCAAACAAACCCGAAATCGCCGCCGTTGGACCAGAAAATTCCGTTCCCGCCATCGGATGCGTCGCAACGTAGCGATTTCGATTCGGCGAACCTCTCACCGCGTCGATTAAAACGCCTTTCGTCGAACCCATGTCGGTCACGATTTGAGTCGGTTTAATTGTTGAAAGAACAAAGCTTAACTCATCAATTAGCGAATTTACCGGAACGGTCAAAACGATCAAATCCGCTTCGACAACTGCCGTTTCACGCGAAATAATCTTATCAACTAATCCGAGTTCCAACGCCTTTTCCGCATGAATTTCGCTATTTTCAACGCCGATTATTTCGTCGGCAAAATTGCACGCCCGCAAATCTTTCGCAAGCGAACCGCCAATCAACCCGATACCGAAAATTGCAACTTTCATAGTAACGCAGGCATCTTGCCTGCTACATATTTACACTCGCAGGCAGGATGCCCGCGTTACAATCCGCTCCAAACTTTCCTTCAAATCCGCCTCGGGACTGCACAATGAAATTCTCACAAAACGCTCGCCGTTACTACCAAAAATCATTCCCGGCGTGATAAAAACATTCGCCTGCGTCAATAGTTTATCCGATAATTCTTCTGCCGATTTCCACGAATCAGCAATTTTCGCCCAAATAAACATCCCAACTTGATCGGACGAATATACACATCCAAGCTCGTCCAAAATTTGATACGCAAATGCTCGTCGCTGCCGATAAATTTCGTTTCTTTCGTTGTGCCATTCATCAGAATTGCCCAAAGCGGCAATCGCTAAATCCTGAATCGGCATGTAAGTTCCGCTGTCAACATTGCTTTTCACCTTCAAAATTGTGTTCAAATAATCGGCACGTCCGCAAATCATTCCGATTCTCGCTCCCGCCAGATTATGCGATTTGCTAAGCGAGTTTAGTTCAACGCAAACATCTGTAGAATCAGCAACTTGCAAGATTGAAACAGGTTTTTCTTCGTTCAAGATCAAGCTATACGGATTATCATTAACGATTAAAAATTTGTGCTTTCTTGCCAAGGCAATCAGCTTTTCAAAACCTTCACGCGAACCGCTCGCACCGGTCGGCATATTCGGATAATTTATCCAACAAATTTTCGCGGCGTCTAAATCTTCTTCCGAGATATTGTCGAAATACGGAAGCCAGCCGTTTGATTCATCTAAATCGTAAAATACCGGAATCGCACCAGCCAAATATGTCGCAGAAACGTAGGTCGGATAACCTGGATTCGGGACTAGAACCTTGTCGCTCGGATTCAAAAACGCGTGCGAAATGTGCGAAATCCCTTCTTTTGAACCGAGCAACGGCAATATTTCACCGTTGGGATTTAGGCTTACATCGTAAGTTTTCAAATAAAAATCGCTCATCGCCTGACGCAACGCCGGAACGCCGACATAGCTTTGATAACCGTGGTTTTTCGGGTTATCCGCCGAAGTTTTCAATGCCGAAATCGATTCGCTTGATGGCGGCTGATCAGGATTTCCGATGCCGAGATTTATCACAGGCTTGCCCGCACCACGCATTTCTGCGATCTGCTTCAACTTCATGCTGAAATAGTATTCGTTGATGTTTTCTAACTTTTTTGCCGCTTCAATAATCACGTAAATAATTGTTAATGGTTAATTATCAATTATTAATGGTCATGTTCTAAAAAATTAACAATTAACCATTGATAATTAACAATTAAACGGGCTTTTCGCCCTGTTGATATTCGCCCAATATCTTTAATTCTCTCGTCAAAGGCTCGATTTTATCCATCATTTTTCGATAATCGGCAAAATCTTCAAATCTTAAATCCACGTAAAAAAAGTATTTCCACTCTTCGCCGATAACGGGCAAACTCTGGATTTTATTAAGATTAATGCCGTGTTCGCCGATAATAGTTAAGATTTTTGCCAGACTTCCCGGCGTATGATGAGCACGAAAACTGATTGACGATTTATTGATGCCGCGAACCAATTCGCCGTTTCGTTTTCGCAACGCTAAAAATCGCGTAAAATTCCGTTTATTATCGTGAATATTAGCCGCAAGTGCTTCTAAATTAAAGACTTCACCCGCTCGCCTACTTGCAATTGCCGCACGATTTTTAATTTGTTTTTCGGCGATTTCTTTCGCTGCAAAACCCGTGTCTGACGATTCGACAAGACGAATACTCGGATAGTTTTCTAAAAATTCCTGACATTGCAAAAGTGCCATCGGATGCGAATGGATTTCTTCAATGTTTTCAATAGTTTGCCCGTGCAATGCAAGCAAATTCATTTCGATACAAAGATAAACTTCGCCAAAAATTTCCAAATTCGAATTACGCAAAAGTGCATAATTCGGCAAAATCGAACCTGCCAATGCATTTTCAAAAGCACAAATAGCAAAGTCGCTTTTACCCGATTTCATCGCACTAAAAAGCTGATGAAAATTTGCACATTCAAGCAAATCAATTTCCTCGGCAAAAAACTGCCGTGCCGCCGTTTCGTGAAACGATGCCTGAAAACCTTGAATTGCTACACGCTTATTCATTTATATTATACAAAACCAATAAATAAAAGATTTAATTATAAACGAATTTCGTTTGATGTAAATGTAAAATGGGAAAAATGAGGGAAAACTAAGCTAAGCTATTCAAATTTTTGCAGTTTGATTGGCTCATGTAATTGCTTGAAATATTACTGACGATCAGGCACAAACGCCATTGCAAGCGGGCGGTCCAACTTCTTGAGGAATGCATGTTGCCGTAACTCTGCAGCTGCCGCAGCCTGCCTGACACTGAACGCCGGGGCAAGTTTGACCGATGTTAAATGAACCAAAGCAGGTACAGTCGCCCGGCGAACTTGGCGGACATGTTGGTTGTGCTGATTGATTTGAACAAGTTCCGTTACACGCAACAACTCCATCTCCACTATTAAAGCATCCATTTACCGAAATGTTGCAGAACTGACAACCCTGCGGGCAATCCGCAAATCCTGGCGGACACACTGTAACAGGAGCTAATAAACCGCTGCACTGACATGCACCGCAGGTTGATTGGGCATGGACAGCAGATGGAGCAACCAACGATGTGATCATTGGAATCGCAACCATCGAAGAAAATCCAATTTTTTTGATTACTTCACGGCGGGATAAGCCATTAAAATCCGAGTCAATTTCATCGCAATTTGTTAGTAAGTTTTCTTTTTTTAGTCTTTCTAAGGCGAGCCAGACGAAATCTTCGTTGATTGCTGAACTGAGTTTCATTCGGACGGTTTGGGTTATTTCTGAGAGGGTTTTCTCGCCATCACAGGCTTTCCAAACTATGGCTGAGGCTTCATTCAGGCAAAATGCTTTATTCAAACTTAGATCGTAAATTAGCGTTTCACCATGTAATTCTTGAACAACAATATTCGTTTGACGACTTTGGGGGGCGGTTTTCATTGATGTTTGACCTCAACTCATTTTTTAGCGAAAGACTACCATAAAAACTGAGGTTTTGAAAGACTTTTGCGAAAATATTTGTCCCGTCATGTAACCGTTAGAATTGTCTTGGTGGCGGTGGCGGATTGAATAGATTGTTATTTGCATAAATTGGTGCATTTTCGATTGCATTCACGGCGTCGCAGGCTTTCAGAATTACCGCGATCATTACGAAGGGCAATGCAATCAGCCCGATGTAAACGGCGGATAAAAGTACGACTATCGGAAGTGCGACGAAAATACCGTTTGAAAGTGGCGGAGCGGCTAATCCGTGGCGTGCAATAAATGCATTGTATTCATTCGGAAATCCTCCCCAAACTTTGAATGTCCAATAAATATTAAAGAAAGGGATAAACAAAAAGCCAATCGCCTTGCCAACGCTAATTTCGGTTTGCCCATCTTGAATCGCACCCCACAATTTCGCGAGAACTAAAAGGTAGAAAACCGTGTGGATGATTGCCCACGCAAACACAAAGATCAAGGCTAAAACCATCAATATCGACGTGAATGGAGCCATTTGTTCTTGCATGTTAGCATTAGCTCCTATTGCACCAACAATTAAAGCCAGAATAATAAAGGCGATGCCTCCAACCAAACTCCCCGCATACAGCCCAAGATATAATTTCTTTGACATAAGTTTCTTTATCTCCTTGTTTTAATTATAGATAGACGGTAACGAAAAACTATTTTGCAAAGTTTTCCAACGGTTAAGGCAAAATAAATCCGCCAACAAAATTCCAAAACGCAACACCACAAATCAAACTCAAAGTAATTAGACCTATTTCCTTAAAGCCGTCTTCTTGCCACGCTTTTTTTAAGAAAACAGCATAAATTATCAAGAACAAAATTGCCGTAATTATTGAAGCAAAAAGTGGTTCGATGCCCGTAAATTTGCTGAAATTAAACTCGTCGAAATTGGGATTCGGATTGTAACCAGCAGCACGAAAATAGATGTAGATAAAATTTACGAGTCTGCCAATCAAACCGCCGAGAGCCATAATTATCCAAAAAGGCTGATAGTTTTTTTGTGTCAGAATGTAGGCTAAAATTACCGTTAAATAGGTGATAATCGGACCTGTTATCGCGGCAAGAGCATTCTCAAAATTACCTACTGATTCTTTATCAGCCGAAACCGAAAAAGCGTGTAACTGAACGTTGCTAGCCCCAAAAATTTGATATGCTACAAAATGTCCAAGTTCGTGGGTAACAATCGAAATCGGCACTGCTATAACTCCGATTCCGATATATTTTAACGCTTTAATAGCAGAATCTTTCATAATCATTGATCAAACAAACTCGGCGTCGTCGCAGGTTTCAGCAAATCTTCCAATCCGAAATGTTGATACGCCAAACGAGTAACCATTCGACCGCGAGGCGTGCGATTCAAGAAACCTGTTTGGATTAAATACGGTTCGATAATCTCTTCGATCGAATCTTTTTCTTCGTGGATTGAAGCGGAAATTGTGCCTAATCCGACCGGTCCGCCTTCAAATTTTTCGATGATGGTCAACAGCAATTTTCGGTCAATTTCATCGAGTCCGTAAGTATCTACTTCCATACGATTGAGTGCGTCTTGGGCGATTGCTTCGGTGATTTTTCCTTCGTAATCAACTTCGGCAAAATCTCTTACGCGTCGCAACAGACGATTTGCGATACGCGGAGTTCCCCGGGATCGTTTGGCGATTTCTTTCGCACCATTCGTATCAATTTCAACCCCTAAGATATTTGCCGAACGCTCGATAATCGTCTGCAGATCTTCAAATGAATAAAAATCAAGGTGGAAAATTATTCCGAAACGACCACGTAATGGTGCTGTAATCAAACCCGGACGAGTTGTTGCTCCAACCAGCGTAAATTTCGGTAATTCGAGCTTTATCGAACGTGCGGCGGTGCCTTGCCCGATCATTAAATCGAGGTTGTAATCTTCCATCGCCGGATAAAGAACTTCCTCAATCGCAGGATTCAGACGGTGAATTTCATCAATAAAAAGCACGTCGCCTTCGTTCAAATTGGTCAGAATCGCCGCTAAATCGCCCGCTTTTTCGATAATCGGACCGGCGGTAGATTTGAGTTCCGAACCCATTTCGTTTGAAACAATCAGCGAAAGCGTAGTTTTCCCAACTCCCGGCGGACCAGTCAGCAAAACGTGGTCGAGTGCTTCCCGACGCGATAATGCCGCCTTCATAAAGATCCGCAAATTATCTTTCACCTTGCGTTGACCGATGTATTCGGCAAGGCGAGTCGGACGCAAAGAGAGCTCGATCTGAGCTTCATCGTCAAGTTGCGAACCGTCGCGGTTATCGTAATTTTCTAGGTTTTCGGTCATGTGCTTCGATTTTAGTTTTGCTCAACTACATCCAAATCGTCTAAACGACTATCAATTGCTTCAACAAGATGTGCCATAGCTCGTCTTGCGGCTAAATCTGAATTATCCAATATAGGAAGCTTATCAATTTCAATTACTGAGCTTTGCAGAATACCTATGAGTTCTTCCAGAATCATTGTTTTGATCTCTCGTTTTTCAGTTTCATTCATATTTTTGTAGCTAAATAACAATTCTCGGTGAACCACCGATTTTCATCTTTCTCAATTCATTGATGCGGACGTTCTTTTTCTTTAACTGCCTTGTCATCTTCAAAAATACGCGTCCGCATTCCGTAAAACAATTCGCGTTTTTTATCATACCTAATTTCGTATTTTTCTAATGCACCGCCACGTCCGCGATAGTCAATTTTGTATTTCCAAACGCCTTGTTTGTTTACTTTTTGTCCGAAAAAATAATCGACCCAAAATTCGTTTGAAGTTTTTCCGTCGATTTTCAGTTCGGTTTGATACTGAATTACTTTATCTTGCTTTTCGCTGTAGCCAATCAACGTGGTTTCCAAACCCATACACGCAACCGCGTCAAAAATGGCGAATTCGTGCGGTTTGCCGTCGTTATTGTAATCGCTTAATTTTAACAAGGTCGGTTTTCCTTCTTTGTTTTTGTTGAGCTTCACGACATCGTAATAACCTCGTTGGATTAAATACGGCAAATCTAAGGTGTTTTTATCGTCGGCAAATCCGTCGGAAAGGATCTCAATCGTATTGATCGTCTTTTTAGTTTTCAAATCAATCAACGAAACTTTGGCGACGCCCGAATAATAATGTCCGCGAGTTTGGTCAGGACAAGTATAAATATCATCTTCTTCATCTCGCGGATTTTTCTTCGGATTCGGCATCCATAATACTATTTGACGCGTTGGCGTAACATTAGCTTTTTCAATAATTACGGCAGACTTTGGAATATCTTGGGCGAACAAATTGAAAGCCAAACATGAAAACGAAAACAAAAATGAAACAAATCGAGTCATAAATCCAAAATCCAAAATCATCAATCCAAAATCGAACTATCCTTTTGCCAGAAGCTGTAAACTTCTACGCAATAATTTCTGAACGCTCATCTCTGTTCCTTCTTGCATCGCTTGATTCAGAGCTTTTTCCGCCGCGGCACGTTGATAACCCAAATTCGTGAGAGCCGAAATCGCATCGTCCATAATTGCGTCGCCCGAACTAATCGGAATTCCTTCGGACTTCATTTCTTCGCCGGCGATTACCGAAAGTTTGGTGATTTTATCTCGTAATTCGATGACAATTCGTTCCGCAGTCTTTTTCCCAACACCAGGAATCGTATTCAAACGAACTAAATTATTCGAACGAATTGCGGATATCATTTCGTCTGCCGACATGCCCGAAAGTGCCGTAATTGCTGATTTTGGACCAATTCCGGAAACTGAAACGAGTAATAAAAAGAGCTCTTTTTCGCGAACTGTTCTAAATCCGAAAAGCTGAAAAGCATCTTCGCGGACGATCGTTTGGATGCGAAGCGAAACATCAGAACCAATTTCACCGAGTTCGTAAAAGGTAGAAAGCGGGATCGAAACTTCGTAGCCAAGCCCATTAACGTCAATAATTACAACATTTGCGTCTTTTTCTAATAATTTGCCCGAAAGATAAGCTATCATTGTTTCACACTTGAAACGCAATTTTAATTGAATTTTGATTTTAGAGCAACGCCAAAGAGTTTTGATTCATCTGTCAATTAGTACAATCTTTCACAAATTGCGTTATAATCGTTTTTGCCACAATGAAAGTCGATAAAATTTCAGAGCTTACAACCAATCGCTTAAGCGTTTACTTACGCTGTTTGAATGAACTTGAATCTTCCGGAATCAAGACCACTTCATCAGATGATTTAGCACAAAGATTCCATTTAAACTCGGCACAGATTCGTAAGGATTTGGCGTATTTTGGTGAATTTGGCGTGCGTGGAGTTGGCTATTACGTTGGAACTTTGCGGGAGAATCTGGTCAAAATTCTTGGGCTTGATAAGGAACATCGGGTTTGTATCGTTGGCTCGGGAAGGCTCGGGACGGCACTCGCCGATTATTACGAATACACGAACACAAATTTTTCCGTTGCTGCACTTTTTGACACGGACAAAGGAAAGATCGGGCAAACGATTGGCAATGTAAAGGTTTACGATATTAAGAAATTCGCCGAAGTGGTTGAAAAACAAGAGATTGATGTTGCCGTAATCGCCGTTCCGGCTCAATTCGCTCAGAGTGTTTTAGATCTGGTAACAGAGGCGGGCATCAAAGCGATTTTGAATTTTGCTCCAACTCCTTTGAAGGTTGACGATTCCGCAAAAGTAAAAACGGTCGATTTAACAATTTCTCTTGAAAGTTTGTCGTATTTTCTTGCCAAACCTACGGTAGAAAATGGTAATATAGTAAAGACAAACGGCAAGCCGAGCCGTAAGAAAAAGAATCAATAATTTTGAGGTAAAAAATATGTTGAATAGAGCGATTTTCAAACGAGTCATCCCATTTATTTTAGCTTTAGCCGTTGGGCTATTTGTTGCAAGTTTTTTTGTTAGCATCATTCCAAATTTTCGCTTCAAAAGTAATGCCTGCGGCAAACGCCATGAAATAAGGATGATGAAACAGGAAAATAAACGTTTGCGATGGGAGAATGAACAACTGAAAATGCGTAGGATGAACAACGGTGATGAAATGATTCTTTTGGAAGAAAAAGTTCCGCCACCACCGCCATTAGCTCCAAAAAGTGTCGAATAATTTTTAGAACAGAAGAAATTCGCAGTAGTCGCAAAAGTTGTGTAAAATGACTTCTGCGACTTTTTTTATGGACGAACAAACAGCCAGAAGAACAATAATTGAAATCGGCAAGCTGATGTATGACCGAAGTTACGTTGTGTCGTCAGACGGAAACGTCAGCATTCGCTTGGACGAAAATCGTGTAATGGCTTCGCCGACAATGACTTGCAAGGGTCGGATGACGGAAGAAATGTTGGCGATTACCGATCTGGAAGGCAAGGCTTTGAACGATCAAAAGGCTTCTTCGGAACTCGCGATGCACCTATTGGTTTACAAAATGCGTCCTGATGTAAAAGCCGTGTGCCACGCCCATCCGCCACATGGAAGTGCTTTTGCCGCCGCCGGTTTAGCGATCGATCAGCCAATTTTATCGGAAGTGATTTTAACGCTCGGATGCGTTCCGCTGACGGCTTATGGAACTCCTTCAACGCCTGAATTAACGGACGCTTTGATTCCGTATGTCACTCATCACAATGCACTTTTGATGGCAAATCACGGTGCAGTCGCGTATGGCGACGACCTCTGGCAAGCCTTTGACCGACTCGAAACATTAGAACACACAGCAAAAATCGCAATACTTTCGAGAGCTTTGGGTGGAGCGAATAATTTGCCGCCTGATGCGATAGAGAAATTAATTAATATCAGAGAAAAAGCGGGTTATCTGACCGAATCGGCTCGCTGCCAGGCTTGCGGATATTTGGAAGAAACCGGAATTAAATGCGAAGTCCACAATCATTCAAACGGGCATTCAAATGGTGCGAAAATCTCATTCACCCGGGAAGAATTGATCGAACTTTTGTCACAAGTCGCAACGAATAATAATTAGCAAATTTTTAACAAATCATAGTATATTGTTACCAACCGCTACCTGTATAAACTTTGGGATTTGCATTACTTACAGGGTATTGCGGAGCAAATCTCAAGAGGTTCGACTCCTCGTTTGTGTGGGTTACAAATTACGACTGATAATCGTTTCAAAACTTTCGTTAGCGAAAAGCGAACGGCTTCGGCAAATCGAAGAAAGGTTTGCAAAATCAAGGATACCGTTGAAAAACTCAATTGATTTTCCCCGATTTTTGATGTTTTCTTTTCGCTAACGGCAAACTTTATGTATCAAATCACTCAAAATGAAATTCGACGAAGTTTTTGGCGAGTGAGATTTTCCGTTTTGCCAAATGAAATCGGTTATTTATACCGTAAAAATCGGCTTGAGGAAAAACTTGGACCTGGAATTTACGATTATGTTGATTTTCAAAAAGTCTTGCGTCTCGTTATTTTACCTGCTACAAATCGAATACAAAGTGTTATTAATCAGGAAGTTTTAACCAAAGACAATGTCGCTTTGCGATTTTCTTATTTTGTCGAATACAGAATCGCGGACACGGATAATTTTTTGACCAAATTTAATGCCTTATCGAATGTTTATGGTGTTTTTTTTGATGCTGAACAATTAATACACAATCTCTCGCAGGTTTATTTACGAAAAGTCATCTCGGATATAGAAAGTGAAGAATTAAACGAAAAAAGAAACGATATTCTCCCTGAAATTCCAGCCGAATTGCAGAAAGATCTGCGTGAATATGGGATCGAAGTCGTTCGGCTATTGGTAAAGGATCTAACGTTTCCAAAGCATATCCAAGATTTATTTGCCAAACAATTAGAAGCAAAAATCCGCTCGAAAGCCGATTTGGAAAACGCGAGAACTCAAGTAGCCACCGCGAGAGCATTGAAAAACGCCTCGGAGCTGATGAAAGGCGACGAAAATATTAAGTTTATGCAGTTTATGGAAACGATCACGAAAATTTCCGAAAAAGGAAAGCATACTTTTGTGATTGGCGATTTAAGTCAAAACGCTGTAAATTTGAAGAAAGATTAAGTAGATATCAAGAATAGGAGAAACTAAATGCAAGAAGCATTGGGAATGGTTGAAACAAAAGGACTTGTGGCGACAATCGAAGCGGCAGACGCGATGGTTAAGGCTGCAAATGTTAATTTGGTAGGGTACGAAAAAATTGGTGCCGGATTTGTAACGGCGATTGTTCGCGGGGATGTTGCTGCGGTGAAAGCTGCAACGGATGCAGGTGCGGCGGCGGCTCGTCGGGTTGGCGAATTGGTGAGCGTACATGTTATTCCTCGTCCGCATTCGAGCGTTGATGAAAGATTGCCGGTAGTTGCTAAGTGAAAAGTGAAAAACGAATAGTGAAAAATTGATTTCACATTCACTATATATGATTATTGCAAGAATTTTAGGAACAGTTGTTTCAACCCAAAAAGATGAACGCTTACACGGCAAAAAGCTTTTGATCGTGAAGCCAATTAATCTTGACGGAACAGATCAGAGCGGCTATATGGTTGCTGTGGATACCGTCGGAGCGGGCTTTCATGAAAGAGTTATGGTCGTTGGCGGTTCGTCCGCACGCTTAGCGGAAGGCAACAAAGATTGCCCGGTTGATTCGGCGATTATTGGTGTGATTGACTCGATTGATGTTAATTAGGTTTGGGAGGCTTTATGTTGAGAAATACATTTCTTTTTATCGCTTTTTGTCTGATTATTTTTGTTTCCGCTTCTTTTGGACAAACGCCGGAACCCGAAAGGGAAACTCCGAAATCGGAAACTCGAGAACAATCCAGACCGCCAGACCCGCCTCCGCCGAGAGAAGAATCACGTCCGGTAGAATCCCCGCGACAAGAATCGCGACCAAGTGAACCACGGAACGACGATAGTTCGTCTCGACGCGAAAATTCTAGAAACGAGGAGTCCAAAACCGAAAGAACGCCGAGACAGCGTGATGATTCTAATCCAGGTGATCGCGAATCACGCCGTAAGCCTCGCAACGATGATGATGAAACACCTCGTCCGCCGAGGAACCGAGACGGAGAAAATGAGCCAAAATATCCGGGAAATGGCGGAGAACGTCCGAGATATCCGAAAGAAAGAGATCCAAATAAGCCGCCGAAAGAAGTAAATCCAGGGAATCCCGTGCCTCCGATTGAAAACGAAAGAGAGAGGAATCGTCGAGAAGAGGAAGCACGCCGCTGGGAATGGCAGCGACGAGAAAGAGAACGCTATCGCCGCGAACAAGAAGAGCGAGATCGTTACATATTTGGAATCCCGGAGAATAACACCCCGATGACTCCATCGATAAACGCATATTTTGATAAGGACGATTTTTTCGTTTTTGCCTGTAACACTTATGTTGACCCGGATTCGCAAAACAATTTGCCTTTTTTCGAGAGTTCGCTCAGCCAAACGCTTCAACCGTTGTTTTATGTTTACGGCAGGGAGTTTTTTGTAAATGAATTTCGTTTCGTTTCCAAAGATTGGACGTTTTACTATGAACCTGATTTAGATGACGTTTTTGTGAATTTTTCAAAATGCGGAACAATTTTTGAAAGAATGGTTTGGTATCCGATTGGGAAAACGGTCAGCAAGGTTGATAAGAAATTTAAGAACCGCGGACAAGAAGCGAGACCGACAATTGTAGAAAGTCTCGAGAAACACTCTGCAGATAAGCTATATAGTTTCAACGTTCACGAGCTTCCGAAGGGCGAGTATGAAATTCGCTTTTTTAACCGAAACGGTCAAACGTTTAAGCAATTGATCACGATAAAATAATGCAAATCGCACGCGTCATCGGAAATGTGGTTTCGACAATAAAAAATGAATCGCTTCATGCCCGTAAGCTATTGCTCGTGCAGACTTTAGACGCGGATTTGAAGCCGAAGGGACAACCGATGATAGCGTTAGACGCCGTTGGTGCAGGCGTGGGCGAATTGGTTTTTTGGTGTCGTGGAAAGGAAGCGAGTTTCCCGTTTAAGCGTGATGATACGCCGACGGATTGCACGATCGTTGGGATAATTGATTCAGAAAAACACGTCTATCAAAAGTAATTAGTAACTGGTAAATAGTCTTTGCCAATTACGAATTACGAATTACCAATTACGGAAATGCTTTTAGCCAAAGTTATCGGAAATGTAGTTGCAACGCAAAAGAATCAGCGATATGAAGGTTCGCGGATAATGTTGTGTCGGCAAATTACGCCGGAAGGTGAAGATATGGAATACACCTGTCTCGCACTCGATTCCGTGTCGGCTGGTGAAGGCGATATTGTCGTGATTGCTCAGGAGGGTTGGTCAGCGTCGACCGCCGCGACCGGAAAGGCGGGTGCCGCAATCGATTCGGCGATAGTTGGCGTGGTTGATTATATAGATTTACTTCCTAAAGAGAAATGAAGCGGATAAATTCCGTATGCAGAAGCCCGCACGTAAGTAAGGGCGACCATGTTTAGCAGTTGAATCGCCCTTACTTACGTGCGGGCTTCTGCGATTAAGAATGAGTAAAAACACACAAGAGTTAATGGGAAAAATCGCTCTCCTTCTGCAGACCGAAGAAAAGGGAAGCGACGATTCCTTGCGTAAAACGCTCCAAAAAATTAACGCCAGACTGGATTCAATTGAACTCCGGTTATCAAATCCGAAATCTCAAATCCAAAATCCGCAATCGCTTCATCCAAGCCAGCAAAAACTAATGTTTATCGAAGAATTGGTTGACGAAATTATCGTAAATCAAAAAATAGAAAAGGCTTGTATGTTTGAAACAAACAAGCCTTGTGATAATTGTTCGATGTGTAATTCCCGCGGTTTTTAGTTGTAAGAATTACAACCTTACTAAAGTGCGGGTTTCCGCATTATTTATTTGCCGGAGCAGTTGTCGTGTTGTTTTTACGCATCGAATTCGGATCGCCTACCTTTGGAGCAGTTTTCGAACCTTCCTCAGCTTTGAAAAACGGCTCTTCTTTGAACCCAAAAATGCTTGCTGTCAAAACTCCAGGAAATTGAGAACGCTCAGTATTGTAAGCTTGAGCTGCGTCATTGTAATCCATACGAGCCGTATTGATACGATTTTCCGTACCTGATAATTCATCTTGAACTTTCATAAAGGCTTCATTCGAACGAAGTTGCGGATAGCTTTCTTGCAAGCTCAACAATCGTCCGATTGTTCCACCGAAAGTATTGTTGGCATCCATCATAGCCTGACGTTGTTCAGGCGTTTTTCCTTCAGCCGGAGCAGCAGTTCCCGCACCTAGCAATTTCGAACGGGCATCGGCAATTTGTCCGAACACTTCTTGCTCTTGAATACCAGCCATTTGGGCGGTTTTGATTAAGTTATCAACCAAATCCGCACGTCGCTGAAGTTGCGATTCTACGTTAGCCCATTTGCCTTTAACGTTTTGCTGTCCAGCCGTCAAAGAATTGTAATTACAGCCGCTTAAACCAAAGGCTGCAAATAAAACTATTGTTAATAAAAATATTTTTTTCATCTTTCTATCTCCTCATAAAAAGTTAATTGTTAATGGTTTGTTGTTTGCAATGGCGATTAAACCATTAGCATTCAACTATTTACGATTTTTCCACCTTGTCCGCAATATCAATTATCCGCTCAATTTGTCCCAGATAACTCGAAAAAAGTTGATTTGCCGAAACTTCATCGAGCGGATTAGATGTGTTGTTTTCACGAATCGCCAGAATTTTTTCAAACGGTTCTTTTTCAATACTCAGATGTTTATACGTTGCGTCTAAAATTGCACGTTTTGTGATCGGCGATTCAATTCCTTTGAGCAATAAAACTGCCCGAAATAGTGCGACAAAACTCACCAGACTTTCTGCCATTAAGCTGCAAAGTTTTTCCACCGAAGCCGAAGCAGGAATGTATAAACGCCTTAATTGCAGTAATTTACTACGTAATTCATACTCCGTTTGATGCCGCAAAAAAGCATCCGAAATCTTCAAACCTTCCAAAACATCAATGCCATACAAAACCTTTCTCGCACGTTCCATTTGATGAAATTCGATTGGAAAAACGTCGCCTGCTTCTTTCAATTCCGCCACCGTAAAATAGACCGGAACCGGATGCCCCAATCTTTGCCACTCACGCATTGGAGCTTGAGCCGCACGCAAATCTCTCGGGCGAATTTCGTGCAAGGCAACTAGCAAGTTATAGTCTGAAGCCTGAGCAATAAAATCGCCGACCGCAGCCGAACCATACAAAATCACTGACGCTAAATTCTTGCCGTGCGTAGCTTTCAAATCGTCTATAAATGCTTCAAATTGATGTTTCATAAGCGTTTAAATACTTTCTAAATGGTCGAGTCTGGAGTGGGCAATTTTAATGGATTCAATCATTTTATCGAGCTTTGTTTCATTTCTAATTTGAGCATCAACTAATGCAGATATTTTTGCATTAAGATTTTCGTCCTCTTTCAATGAATCATATAATCTATCATCGTGATTGCTAACCAATTTAGTCAGTAAAACTATTGCATCTTCTACTGTTTTTACTCTTTCGCCGATGTTTCCGCTACCCTTTTCTTTACTCATAAAATTGTTAATCTAAAATCCTATGACGAATCACCAGTCTCCGCCTGCACCGCCGCCGCCGAAATCGCCGCCGCCGCCAAAACCACCCCAGCTATCGCCGCCGGATGATGAACTTCCCCAATCTGACGATGAAGAACTTCCACCGCCACCCCAGAAAATGATTGGAGACGAACTGTTGCTTGTGTTTCCGCCAAAGCCTCCGCTTCGCCAGCGATCTTGATTTGAGCCTCCGCCGCCTGTTCCACCTTTTCCGCCTCCGCGATTTGAGAAAATAATGATAAACAGAATGAAGAGAACAATTAAGCAAATCAAAAAGTAACAGCCCGAGGGCATTTTATCCGACTTCTCACTGCCGATCGGGGTAGCCGAAGGCAATGATTTGCGTTCTTCGATCGTCCGGATATATGCGTCAACTGTATCGTTTACACCTTTAGTATAATTGAATTGCTTGAATGCGGGAACTAAATATTGGCGTTGCAGTTGTCCGACGAGTCCATCGGGTAGTTCATCTTCTAAATCTTTGCTAACTTGGGTGAAATATTTTCGATCGTCAACGGCGATCATCATCAATGCACTTGGATTATCGTCATCTTTCGAACCGATTTTCCAGCCACGAGCCACCGCCAACGAATATTCAACAATCGCCCGTTCGCCCGTTGTTTTAATGGTTACGACGGCGATTTCAACTTGGGGATTTGTTTTAGCCTTGAAATCACGGAGTTTTTGTTCGATTTGAGCTTCGGTTGCATCGTCAATTACGTTGGCATAATCATTGACCATCGCCGTTGGAGCGGGAAGCGGTGATTCATTTATCGAAAATGGCTTCGTTTGTGAAAACGCAGTAAAACCCGTTACCAGAACGATGAAAAACGTTGCAATTGTCTGTTGAAATTTCATACTTTTAACCAAACCAAAAAGCATTAACGAAGAATTTCAGCAAAAGGTTCTAACTTTCAAGGGCTATATGCAAAAGATAGTGTAATGCAAAGAATAAAGCAACACCGGCAAACACAGACAGCGAAACGAAAGGACGTTTTCCGCCGTGATGATTAACTTCAGGAATCAAATCACTTGCGGCTACATAGAGCGTTACACCACTTGCCAAAGGCAACATATATTTGACCGAAAGCCCAAAGCTTCCGCCAATCAAAACACCTAAAAAAGTCGTAAATCCAACCAACGAAGTTGCGATCAAAACTTGCTTAAATCCTTTACCCGCAGCCAAAACGAGCGAGGCAATTGTAAAACCTTCGGGGAACTTATGTAGGAAAACAGCGATAAAGACCAAGATTCCTGTCTTCGAATTGACCTGCGAAGCCGCTGAAATAGAAATTCCATCAAAAAATGTATGGATCAGCAAACCTCCAATGGCTGTATAGGCGGAACGGGTTGAAACGATATGTTCCTCGCAGTGATGAACTTCTTCGCCTAGATGAACGTGCGGTGCAATTGTGTGTTCGAAAAATTGAGTGAGAAGGTAGCCCGCCAAAATCAAACCCATCGGAATTAATAAAGCTTCTTCGTTATCGTTTTTCCATAACGAAAATGTTTTTGGCAATAATTCAACGAAAATTACTGCCAACATAAAACCTGCTCCGAGAGCCAAGACATACTTTAAAAGGGACTTGTAACGGGTGTAAATACCTGTTGGATAAGGAATTAATCCACCAATCACATTGGCAGAGCCAGCAACTATTCCGAGCAGTAAAAGTTGTGCAAGGTCTAAATTCATAAAGAGAAAACTTTATAGCATTCAAGATTCAAAAGTCCAAATCTTAAATCTTAAGTCTATTTCGTTTCTAATAATTGCACAAATTTCTTGGCAGCAATCGAGAGAGTTCGATCTGTTCTATAAATTACGCCGACGGGACGCACCCAATCTTTTTCGGCTAATTGAACTACCGCAAGCTGCTTATTTCTCTCTTCATCCATCACGCTTGGATGCGGGACAATCGCTAGTCCGAAACCGACCTCAACCGCCCGTTTAATCGTTTCAATATTGTCGAATTCTGCGACTTTTCTGACGTCAACCCCATTTTGTTTCAATATTTTATCGGTCGCTTTGCGGGTTGGAATATCGCGTTCAAATTGGACGAAGTCTAAACCTTTAAGCTCACGGGATTTGATCTCCTGACGCTCGGCAAATTCGTGATCAGGCGGACAAATTAATACCATACGGTCGCTCGGCATTGGTGAAATCGTGATACCGCGGCGAGCTTCGGGAAAGGCTACAACCCCCAGCTCTACTGCCCCGCTCAAAACATCGCGAACGACTCGAGTAGTTCGAGAATATTCTAAATCAATCTTTGCATTTGGAAATTTTGTCATGAATTCGCGGACTTTAACGGGCAATTCGTGTAGCCCAACGCTATAAACCGTCGCCACTTTCACGGTTCCGCTAATTGTTCCAACGAGTCCACGCATACTTTCGTGCAATTGGTCGTAGGAAGCCAAAACGCTGCGGCATTCGCGATAGAAAACTTCGCCGGCAGGCGTTAAACGAACTTCTCTGCGTCCTCGAACACGCTCAAGCAAGCGGCGTTGAAATTTCTCTTCCAGCGTGCGAATTTGCTGGCTAACGGCAGATTGCGTAACAAAATTCCGCTCGGCAGCAAGCGAGAAACTTTGACTATCAACCAAGTCACAAAAGACTTTCAAAGACTCAATGTGCATAAAAGTAGATTAATGTATTAAAAAAGTAATAAGTTTTCCTTTTCAGCTTTTACAAAAGAATTCATTTTATCTTATCAGAGAAAATCACTAAGATAGAAATTCGCTTTAAGGAATTGCTGATTTTTGTGTTTGGCTTTAGAATTTAGTCGAAAATCACATTTCTAAAAATCTACGAATTAAGACTATGTCTAATAAATTTAGCAATAATTTTCTACTAAGAAAGTTGCACCAAATTACGGGAATCGTTCCGCTAGGATTGTTTTTTACGGTTCACATGCTGACGAATGCGAAAGCGATGAACGGAGCTAAAGTTTTCAACGAAGCCGTTGAAGATATTCACCATTTGCCTTTTCTCTTTTTTATTGAGCTTTTTGGTATTTTTTTGCCGCTTTTATATCATTCAGTTTACGGATTGATTATCTCAGCCGAAGCCAGAAGCAACGCCGAAAACTATAATTACGGTCGAAATTGGCTATATATTTTCCAAAGAGTAACTGGCGTTTTTCTCTTTATTTTCCTTGTATTTCACTTGATGCATTTTCGTTGGGGATTATTTAGCAGCTTGGGTTTAACAAATGTGGCGGTTGCGGGAAATGCGGACAGAGCATTTTATATTGTTGCGGCAGACATGAAAATGTTGGGAATCTTAATTTTTTATATATTGGGAGTAGCCGCGACAGCTTGGCATTTTGCGTACGGATTATTCTTATTCGCTATCGATTGGGGTATTGTGATTGGCGAAAAGGCTCAAAGCTACTTACTTAAAGGGGTTGCAGCCGTTGGTATTGGATTATTTTTAGCAGGTACAAACGCGGCAGTTTCGTTCGTTCGCCCGTGCGGATTAATTCCGAGCTTTTTGTGTGAGCAAAAGGTTGAAAGTGTTACTGAATCGAAGAAATTTTAATTTTATTTTATGGCTTCAAATATCAAAATAGCGATTGTTGGCGGTGGTTTAGCGGGTTTGGCGGCGGCGATGAAGATTGCCGAAGCGGGACACGAAGTTGATTTGTTTTCAGTTGTGCCTGTCAAAAGGTCGCATTCGGTTTGTGCCCAAGGCGGCATCAACGGTGCGGTTAATACAAAAGGCGAAGGTGATTCAACCTACGAACATTTTGACGACACGGTTTACGGCGGCGACTTTTTGGCGAATCAGCCACCCGTTCAAAAAATGTGCGACATGGCTCCGCAGATCATTTATTTGTTCGATAGAATGGGAGTTCCATTTTCGAGGACAAATGAAGGTTTGCTAGATTTTAGGAGATTCGGCGGAACTCGGCATCATCGCACAGCATTTGCCGGAGCTTCAACCGGGCAACAGCTTTTGTATGCTTTGGACGAACAAGTGAGACGCTACGAAGTTGATAAAAAAGTTACCAAATACGAAGGCTGGGAAATGATGTCGCTCGTGATGGACGATCATCAGGTTTGTCGCGGATTAGTTGCGATGAACTTGCAAACGCTTGAATTGAAAGCGTTTGACGCCGATGCGGTGATTCTTGCTACTGGCGGACCCGGACTGGTTTTCGGCAAATCGACCAATTCACAAACTTGCACTGGAAGTGCGGCGGCGGCGGCATATGTGCAAGGTGCAAAATACGCAAACGGCGAATTTATCCAAGTCCACCCGACTTCGATTCCCGGTGAAGACAAACTTCGCCTAATGAGTGAATCTGCACGAGGAGAAGGCGGACGAGTTTGGGTGCCGAAAAATCAAGGCGATAAGCGTGCCGCGAAAGATATTCCGGTTAGTGAAAGGTATTATTTTCTCGAGGAAAAATATCCGGCATACGGAAATTTGGTTCCGCGTGATATTGCTACTCGTGAGATTTTCCAAGTTTGCCTCGAAGGTTATGGAGTTGGCGGTGAAAATCAGGTTTACTTGGATTTAACGCATATTCCGGCGGAAACTTTAACGCGAAAGCTCGGTGCCATTTTAGAAATCTACGAAATGTTTGTCGGCGACGATCCGAGATACGTTCCGATGCGGATTTTCCCGGGCGTTCACTATTCGATGGGTGGACTTTGGGTTGATTTTGAGCAAAGAACAAACATCCCTGGGCTATTCGCCGCTGGCGAATGCGATTATTCGATTCATGGTGCAAACAGGCTTGGTGCAAACTCTTTGTTATCTTGTGTTTATGGTGGATTTACGGCGGCTCCGAGTGCGATGAATTTTGTCAAAGGCTTGGAGAGAACATCAAGCGGAATGAATGGAATTCACGCCGCCGAGCTCAAAAAGCAGCAGGAAATTAACAATCAAATAATCAATCAAACCGGCACGGAAAATCAGTATAAATTGCACGAAGAAATGGGCAAAATAATGACTGAAAACGTGACTGTTGTTCGCTATAACGACAAATTGAAAGCGACCGATGAAAAATTGGTTGAACTTCAGGATCGACTGAAAAATGCTTCGATAAATGATTCGAATTTATGGGCTACACAAGCCGTTCCGCATGCTCGGCAAATGAAAAATATGCTGGAATTGGCGAGAGTAATTACGCTTGGTGCGTTAAACCGCGACGAATCTCGGGGAGCTCATTACAAACCGGATTTTCCGGATCGCAATGATGAGAAATTCCTAAAATCAACGATTGCGGAATATTCAAATGAATCGCCGATTCTGAGCTACGAAGCCGTTGACCACGGTTTGATTGAGCCACGAAAACGTGATTATAGCAAAACGAAAGCGGCGTAGTAATTGCAGTGTAAACAATGGCGGTAAAAGCAAGAAAACAAAAGCTTTACTCTCCAGAGGAATATTTGGCTTTGGAAGATAAAGCGGAATTCCGGAGTGAATTTGAAGGCGGGGAAATCGTTGCGATGGCTGGCGGGTCGATCAAGCATTTCCGAATCACAAAGAATATTGGGCAGAGCATTGATCGTAAGCTTAGCAAAGGGTGCGAGTCTTTTTCTTCCGAAGTGAAGGTTCGTGTTGAGAGCTTTCAGAAGTATTATTACCCCGACCTTTTTGTTGTTTGCGGCGAACCGATTTTTGATGAAAAACGCGACGATACAATCGTAAACCCGATACTTATCATCGAGGTTTTGTCAAAAAGCACTGAAGCAAGAGATCGCGGCGAAAAAATGTTAGCGTATCGGAGTTTGGAATCGTTGAGGGAATACGTTTTGGTTTCCCAAGATAAGGCGATAGTTGAGCAATATTCAAAAGACATGAATGAAAATTGGATACATAAGGCGACAATTGGACTGCAAAGCAAAGTATTTTTCGAATCGATAGAAGTGGAAGTAACTTTAGAAGATATTTACAAACGAATTGAATTATGAGTGCAAACGGACATATTGAGAAAAAACGATTGGAAAATCCGCCAACGACAATTGATGTAAAAATCAAACGTCGTGAAAAATTGGGCGGCAAGCAGCATTGGGAAACATTTTCGATTCCATATCGGCGGAATTTGAATATTATTTCCGTCCTGATGGATATCCGCAAAACTCCCGTTACCAAGGAAGGCAAAGATACGACGCCTCCGGTTTGGGATATGAGTTGTTTGGAGCAGGTTTGCGGAATTTGCACGATGGTTATTAATGGTCGTGTTCGGCAATCTTGTTCGGCACTTGTTGACGATTTGCTATTGACAACGGGAGGAAATCAGATTTCCCTTGAGCCAATGACGAAATTTCCTAACGTTCGCGATTTGAAAGTTGATCGCACTCCGATGTTTGAACATCTGAAAAAAGTTCACGCGTGGGTAGAATTAGATGGAACGCACGATCTTGGTCCGGCAGATCGAATGTCTAACGAACAAGCTCAGGAGCGTTATGCGTATTCGCGTTGCATGACTTGCGGCTGCTGCCTCGAAGCGTGTCCGCAGTATCACGACGATAATTACATCGGACCGCAGGCAATCGCTCAAGCGACTCTTTTTAATATTCACCCGACCGGAAAAATCACGATGGACGAGCGACTTGATGGTCTAATGGGCGATGATGGAATCACCAATTGCGGGAATGCTCAAAACTGCGTTAAGGTATGCCCGATGTCGATTCCTTTGACCAAGGCGATTTATCAAACTAACCGCGATATTACTGTTAATAAACTCTTTGGTTGGTTGAAGAAGTAAGTATTTTTTTTAGTGATTTACAGATAGACGGAAGGGAAAACTTTCGTCTTTTTTTTGTTTTTTGGAGAAAATTGCAAAGGCTTATTACCTTATTGTACGCGGTGACTTATCAGGTTTATTATTGCCAAAAGTTGCTGAAAACAAAGAGCTTGGTAAGGTTTTTGACGATTTGTTTGATGCGGATGGTGCGGAGATTTATCTCAGACCTGCAGGTGACCATGTTTCTAATTTTTATACGGTTTTAGAATCTGCAAAAAGACGCAATTAAACTGCAATTGGTTATAGAATCTTGGCAGAACTAGATGATGCGGAAAAAGGAGACGGAGTTAAGCTGAATCCGATAAAGTCTGTCAATGTAACATTTACGGCTGATGATAGAGTGATTGTATTGGCGAAAAGCGAAACCTAATCATCAAATCTGACCACAGGAACGCGGAGGTTTTATTAACAATTCGCGTTCTTCTTTCTCAGAAACGATTGAGATTTTTCTATTTCAAACCTTCAATCAAAAATGCATCTTTAAATTCCTTGCCGCGAACAAAGGCGAAAGATTTTCCGTCCGGTGAAAAGGAAATATCAGCAATTTCTTCTTCGCCTAAATTTGCAAAAAGCTCTGCTTTTTCCGTTTCAATCGAGTGTTTCCAAACTACATAATTTCTTTCGTCTCTAGATAAGGTGAACAAAGATTTGCCATCAGGCGACCAAATTAATCTTATCGGAAAAGCCTTTTCGTCAGCTAATGGAAATGTTCTATTTATCTTTCCATCAGCCAGCGACATCAAAGTGATTGTGAAATACGGACTTTTTCCGCGTGAAAAATACGCCGCAATATCTCCTGCGGGATTAACTTGAGGCTGAAAAACTCTTTCATTTGAAATAATGTTGGAAGAAAATTTGCCGTCGTCGCCGATAGAAAGTTTTCCTAAATTTGAATCTTTTGGAGCTTCAAAGTAAATTGTTTTGCCATCTGCCGCAACAAAAAGCGGACGACTTCCAGAGCTTCCTTCTGAAATTTGCGTTTGATCGCTTCCATCAATATTCATTCGCCAAATTTGCACTGATCCGGTTCGACTTGAAGCGAAGACTATTTGTTTTTCATCGGCAGAGAGACGTGGCTGCCAATTTGTTCCTTCGCCGCTGGTCAATTGTTTTTGATTCGATCCATCAGCGTTCATAATCCAAATATGCTGATTGCTGTCGCTCCCAGAGGCGTAAATAAGTTTTCCACTCGAAGAATATGTGAAAAGACTTTGACCATTATACATGGGCGGGGCAGCTTGAGAAATTGGCTTTGCCGCACCAATTTCGCTGACAGACGCACTCCACAAGCGGAAATTAGCGGTAAATTGTGTTGTCACCATTTTACTTGCATTTTTATCAAGACTGATATTCTCATAACCGATTGAATCTTTGGTTAATAACTTGATTTCATCAGTTTTTGTAGAGACCTGAAAAATCTTTACCGAATTATTTGGCGGTTCGTAGGCTGTCAGCAAAATTCCGCTTTGATCTGGAAGCCAGCGTAAATGGTCGATATTGGAAAACTTATGATTTGTAATTTCGCGTTCTGTACCGCTGCTAATATCAACTTCAACCAAGCCAAATTCACTTGAGCTCGTTCGGGATTGTCCTAAAGCAACCGCGATTGATTTGCCATCCGGTGAAAATTGATTATCACCCATCCGAATCGGTCGCGGACGAGTTAATAACTTTCTTTCGTTTTTCCCATCAATATCCGCAATAAATAGCGAACAAAAATCAGTTTCCTGCCGCAAACATCGGACAAAAGATATTTGACGATTATCAGGCGAAACACTGAATAAACCTACAATATCGCCCAATACTTCCTTGGGAATTCCGCCTAAGATTGACACGCGATAGATGTTGATTTTTCTGGCTTCATCTACCTTTGGACCTCGCGAAAAAAAGACTTCTTCACCATCGTTTGAAAATGAAAGTCCGTAATAAGAATCGTCAGTATCAGCAACGATTTGTGTATTTTCTCCACTATCAAATTGTTTGAGCCAAATACTTGTTTTGCCACCAAGTCCAACTAGATACGCCATTCTTTTGCCATTTGGCGATATGGCTGCGTGATAGACACTGCCTGCATTGGTCATTTGTTGAGATTTATAATCCGCCAAGAGAATTGGGGCATTTGAAGCAGATGTAAAGTTATTCCAAAGTAAATTTGCCGCAACAATTACCGTTACTATTGAAAGGATAAGAAGCGTAGCAACTAAAATGGAAGATTTCGTAAATACACGGGTTGAATTCCGGTTTTCGTCCTTTGGAGAGTACCTTAAAGTCAGTTTGTCCTTAGTATTGCTCGAATCGCTAAAATCTTCACTTTCCAATTGATCTGACGGAACTCTCTTTTCCAACTCACTGATGATATTTTCTTCAGTTTTTGGAGAAAAACTTTCTTTTGCAATTTTTTTCACAGCGGCAATAAAGCGATAGCCGTGTCGGGGAACGGTTTTTATGTAAATCGGCTTTTGAGCGGCATCGCCGAGAGTTTTCCTCAATTGTCCAATATTAAAGGTCAGATTGCTTTCTTCAACAAAGCTATCCGCCCAAATTTCCTTCATTAATCTTTCTTTTTCAATCAATCGTTGCGGGTTTTCAACAAAGATTGTCAGCAAGTCGAAAGCCTTTGGTGAAAGAGAGATCAAATCTGCTCCACGCCGCAAAATACGTTCATTTTTATCAAGATTGAATTCTCCGAATTGATATAAGTGCTTTAATTCCCGACTCATAACTCCTCTAAACTTTTCCTTCGAAAAATCTCAACTTTTTCTTAGGACTTTTACAGACAGATTCGACTAGGGTGATTGTCGAAGGTGTTTTATGCAATTAAGTAGCAGTTTATAGAACGCTTTTAAACAGTAGTTTTTGCCGGCGGGTTTGAAAAAGAAGCTAAGAAACTAAATTTCAACCCAAACAGAAAAACAAATGTTTTAAGGAAAACAAATCATATGAAGTTGAAAGAAATAATCAAACATCATTTTTGAAATGCCTGTTAACCGCATTCTTCCTGGTATTAGCAACGATTATGTTAGATGCAAAATCATTAGCCCAAGATGCAAAACGGTTCCCATTTAGTCGAATTACCGTAATCGGATAATTCTTACCCCAAAATAATTAATTCAGATAAGGAGAAGTAAAAATGAAAAACTTAATTAAATTATTCGCAATTTTAACTTGCGTCGTTTCATTTGCCAATTTCGGCAAAGCAGTAACCATAAAAAGCATGGAATTCGAAATTCCTTTTAATTTCATTGTTCGCGGAAAAACGCATGCAGCCGGAAAATACTCGATCAAAAGGTTGAATGACTCAGATCCAAATTTCTTAGTTCTGAAAAATACTGAAGGAAATGGAACTACACTACTTTTAACGCAAGGAATTGGCAGTGAAAAGCAGAATAAACAATCTTCATTAACTTTCAAACGTTCTAATCGAGCCTATTTTCTTGATGCAATTTGGCTAATCAACGAAAAACAAGGCTATCAACTTTTATTAAACCAGCCCCGAGAGGGCGGGAAAACGGAAATTGTTCAATCGAACAATTAATCAGTTTGCCGAGAAAGCAGACTTCAGCCCCCAAAACGGTGACAGATCAAACGATTTGTCACCGAAATCAATCAAGGAGATACATATGAAATTATTAAAATTACTTACATTGGTCAGCGTATTCTTAACCGCAGCACACTTGAACTATGCCCAAATTAGAATCGGCGGCATCAAAATTCCCGAAATAAATATTCCTACGAAAGGAACCAAAAAACCGGAACCGAAACCCGAAAACACGCAAACCAATTCGAACAGTGAAAATTCGACGACTACAAAAAGCGGTAGCAATGACGAAACCGAAAACTGGCTCAATATACACGTTTTTGACATCAATGAAGCTAAAGAAGAGGTTGACAGCTACACGCCGGAAGGAAAGATATATTTGGTGAAAACTCCATTGCAGAAATGGTTAGTAAACGCAGTTTCCTTAAAAGCCCGGGAAGATTGGGCGAAAGAGAAAAAGGTCAGCGATTGGTTGAAATCACATCCGGGCAATAAATTTGAGGCAGCACTTGATGCTCTTGCCGCTTCTGCTGCTAAGAAATTACCGAATTATATTCCAAACGCTAATAATTTTGCTGTTAAAGATGCCGCAATGGAACAAATGATGAAGGCGAAATTAAAGAACTCCGCAACGCTAAAAATCAGCAAAATAGGGATGTTTCATTCCATTTGGCAGATCGAAAAAAATGATTTAGGCATGCCGAAAAATCGTTATCGCGAAGGATTTATTTGGGCAAAAGATTCTACGGACGACCATAGCTATTGCCACTTATATGGTTTTGTAGTTCAGCAAGACTACGCGGGTGGCGGCACTTATGGTCAAACTTTCGCCTATTTGAACACCGATACTTTGTTTGGATGTCCGGCAAAGTAGAGGAAATTGGCTGAAACAATCCCGACGACGGACAACACGAAGCGGGTCACCTCGTCGGGATTTTGAAAAATCTAAAATAAAGGAAAAAAGAAATATGAGCTATGAAATTACAAAATTCGATCAATTTGCCGATGTTAAAAATGACGAAAACGATCAAATACAAAATCTACCGTTGGTCCGAAATCGTATGGAAGCCCTGAAAATGTTATCGCTAACGCTTTTGCGGGAAATTGAAACGCTGAAGGAAAATATCAATCCGGAAAGCAACGCTATTGAAACCGTCAGAGTAGGCGAAATTACTCTGGAAAGGGAAGTGCAAAAATATGAAGTTGAATTGATTCGTTGTGCTTTGCTCAGAACCGGCCGTCGCCAACGTAGAGCAGCAAAGCTCTTAAATGTAAAAATATCAACACTTAACGCCAAAATCAGACGGCACGGAATAGCGGTTGGCAGACTCGAATTTGCCCTTGGTTAATTAAATTAGAAAGAAATAACTACTGAGGATGTTTTTACTGTTCTCAGTTAAATAAGAACGTGGAGAAAGAAAGAGAGGAAAGCACCTAAACTTTCCTCTTTTTTCTATTCTCATCAAATACGCTAAATGCCCAAGACATCAATCAATTCTTGAACTGAAGCGGCTGATTTATGCAAAGCAGCCCTTTCATCATTTGTTAAAGAAATTTCAATAATTTGTTCGATTCCGTTTTTGCCTAATTTAACAGGTACGCCGACGAATAAATTACTGATTCCGTATTCGCCTTCGAGCATTACACAGCAAGGAAGAATTTTCTTTTTATCTTTCAAAATTGCTTCCGCCATTTCAACTGCCGCCAAACTTGGTGCATAAAATGCTGAGCCTGTTTTCAATAATCCGACAATTTCCGCTCCGCCATTCGCCGTTCGTTTTACGATTTCCGCCAATCTGTCAGGTGCGATTAATTCGGTAATCGGAATTCCCGCGACGGTTGAATAACGCGGCAATGGAACCATTGTGTCGCCGTGTCCGCCGAGTACGAAACAAGTTACATTCTCAACTGAAACATTTAATTCTTCGGCGACAAAACAACGCATCCGGGCAGAATCCAAAACGCCAGCCATTCCCATTACGCGATTTTTCGGGAAGCCTGAACGAACATAGGCAAGTTGTGCCATTGCGTCCAATGGATTTGAAACTACGATAATAAAAGCATTTGGCGAATATTTTGCAACTTGTTCCGTGACGCCGCCAACAATGTCTGCGTTTGTTTTCAAAAGGTCATCACGACTCATTCCGGGTTTTCGTGCCAAACCTGCGGTAATTATGACCACATCAGAGTTTGCCGTTTCTTCGTAACCGTTTGAGCCGACAAGTTTTACATCAAATCCACCAATCGGTGCGGCTTGAGCCAAATCCAGACATTTTCCCTGCGGAGTTCCTTCGACAATATCAACTAAAACAACGTCAGCCAATTCTTTGCTTGCAATCCAATGTGCCGCCGTTCCACCAATATTTCCCGCTCCAACAACCGTAATTTTATATCTTCCTGCCATTTTAATTCCTCTTTAAAGTTAAGTTTTAGATAATGAAATATTTTGGCATAGATGGTAAAAAACACAAAATACGGGTAGCATTTAGTTTGCTTTGCGTTATCTTTTGAGCTAAATTTCCAATACTTTTTTATAAGTTCAAATCTAAAAATATGTCAAAAAATATGCTCCGCTGGCTTTCAACCGTTCTGTTGATTTTACTTGTTTCAAATTTAACATTCGCTCAAAACATCCAACCGACCAACGGCAATCGTTATAAACGGTTGGTTATCCGCAATGCGATGATTATTGATGGAAATGGCAAACCTGCTTCGGGTCCATTTGATATCGTCGTGGAAAATGACGTTATTACGCAAATTGCCGGACTTGATCCTGTGGCGGTTAAGGAGGGAACGGCAAAGCGTCCCGAAAAAGGCGAGGCGGAAATTGATGCCACGGGAAAATATGTAATGCCCGGATTGATAAATCTGCACGGACATACACAAGATGAACGCGGCGGAATTCCGCAACCTGTCGAATATTGCACAAAATTATGGTTAGCGTGCGGAATTACTACTGTCCGCGATGTTGGGGCGTATAAGAAAACTCTGGAATGGCGGGAAAAATCGGCGAAAAATGAACTCTATGCACCGCGAATTTATGCGTATGGAGTTTTTAGCGGAGCGAAAAATGCGGATGAAGCTCGTGCGAAAGTTCGTGAATTAAAGCAAGCCGGATATGACGGCATCAAACTTTTCGGAGTTGACCGCGACATAATGGCGGCGATGATGGATGAAGCGAAAGTTCAAGGTTTGCGGGTTGCCCATCACACAGGCGTTGAGGAAACAAACACTTGGGACGACATAAAATTTGGCACAACCAGCATCGAACATTGGTATGGAATTCCCGATGCTGCCATCATCAGCGGCAGACAAAATTTCCCATCCGATTACAATTATAATGATGAAGTTGACCGCTTTCGTTATGCCGGAAGATTATGGCGTGAAGCTGATGCAGAGCGATTATCAAAAGTTTTGGACGGAATGGTCGAAGCAAATGTGGCTTGGAATCCGACTCTGGATATTTACGAAGCCTCGCGTGATTTGCAAAGAGCTCAAACAAATCCGGCTTTTGCTGAATATTTACATCCTGTTTTAGAAGAATTTTTCAAACCGAATCCTGCCAATCACGGTTCATATTTTATCGGCTGGACATCAACAGACGAAACTTTTTGGAAAGAAAATTATCGGATATGGATGCGGACCTTGTTGGAATTTGAACGTCGTGGCGGCACGATTGGCGTTGGCGAAGATGCCGGATTTATTTATCAAATGTATGGTTTCGGACTTATTCGTGAATTGGAACTTCATCAGGAAGCCGGATTTCATCCGCTCAAAGTCATTCAACACGCCACGGGCAATAACGCCAAAATTATGGGATTGGAAAACCAGATCGGACGGGTGCGGGTCGGGTTCAAAGCTGATCTGATCGTGGTTAACGGCAATCCGCTGGAAAATTTCAAAGTTCTTTCGCCATTGGGAGTTGAAGAAATCCGCGACGGCAAAGTTTATAAAACCGGCGGAGTGGAATGGACAATCAAAGACGGAATTGCCTTTCACTCACCAACTTTGGCAAAAGAAGTCAGGGAATTGGTGGCAAAAGCGAGGACGGCGAAAAAATAAAGGAGAGATAAGTGTCAGTAGCCCGACTGTTAAGGAGGGATAAAAATGCCCTTCCTAACGGTCGGGCTACTGACACTCGTCATTTTGAAATAAATTTGAATTTAGAAAACAAATCTAAAACCAAATCTTACGCTTCGTGGTGCTTGGAAAGCTGCAGGTCTGCCATATAGCACATTTCTGTTGCCCGGTTCGTTATCCAAAGCGGTTAATAGTGGTGCTGCTCGACCGTTTAATACATTGTTCAATGCTACTGTTAGCAAAGTATTAACCGGTAAATTAGCGGCACAATTAGAAGGACGAATACCATCAGGATCATAACAAGGGTCAAGATCGTGTCCGCCCAAACCACCATTATTTAGATATCGAGTTGTATTTAGAGATGTTACTCCGTTTTGGTTAAACACATTTATAAAATTTACATCGAAAACCACTTTGTAGCGATTGTCCGAACCAAATTTGTATTTATGTGAAAACGCCAAATCAGATGATGAGAAAACAGGCGATCTGCCTAAGTCATTTCTCACAGTCTGAACAACTGTCGTTTGCCCAACACCTACGAAAGTAGTATTAGGTTGTCCTGAAGTAATGGTAGTAAAGAAAGAAACATCCGTCGCATTTGATTTGCTGTTAAACCAATCAAATGTATAGCCGCCATAGGCTTTGAAATAATGTGGACGATCTGTTTCCAAAATTCCGTTATCAGGCGTTCCAATAGCTGTAAATCCATTATTGATATAGTCGAAAGTTCTTGTCACACCAGGAGCAGTCCTACCATTTTCATCTGAATTGGCTAGTCCTGAATAATTACCTTCCAATCGGCTATAAGTATAGTTGGCACTATAGTAATAATTATTTGAAAGACGCTTGGTGAAAATCACTTCAACCCCGCGATATAATCGTTGAGCTTCGGCTTGTCTAACATAACCGGCGGCTTGACGTTGTTGAAAAGCAAAGCCTTTGCCCGGATTCCCAATAATGTATGATTCGCTCTCAAATGCTCCCAAATTTGCTTGGTCTTCAACCGCATCTTCAACATTTTTACGAGTAAATCTTGCGGAAAGAATATAAGTTCGAGACAATTCACGTTCAATTCCAACCGTAAATTCGCTTTGTGTAAATGGCTTTAAATCCGGATCAACTCCGCCGATTGGCAAACCAAGAGCAGCAAATTCAGTTGGAGTAATATTAGAAGGAATCCTTTGGTCTGCTTGGAAAAAGCTTAATCCGCCCCGTGTCGAAGGGTTTCCGCCACCAATAGGGTCAGTAAAACTTCCAAGAATCCGAGGCAGAGTATAAAAATCAAATCGCGGATTTGTGGATAAAACAGGGAAATAATCAAGACGTTGAAAATCGCCTCCAAAGGAACCTCGCGGCAAATCGAATCTTAGACGATCGTAGAAAAGCCCGAAATTCCCAAAAATTCTCGTTTTACCATCTCCAAAAGGATCATATGCTCCGCCAAATCTTGGAGCAATTTTATCTCCAAAACCAAAACTTATTGGCTGACCGCCGCCCGTAGCGGTATTAAATGAAGGTGCGTCTTCTTTTTCAGCCCTGACGCCTAAATTTAATGTAAGATTTCTGATTGGTTGCCATTTATCTTGAATATAAAAAGCATTATAGTTTCCCTTGCCTTTCCCCTCGGTTCCATTTCGCACCAAAAGCCCAGCTCCTATGCAATTCGGAGTTACCGCACAAGAATCACTAATACCAGTGCCAAAGGCACTGAAATCTCTTCCATATAGTATAGTAACTCTTCCGGTTCTAACTCTTCCTTGCGATACCTCATTTTCTACAGTTGTGTATTCATAGCCGCCCTTAAAGTTATGCGAACCGCCAAGATTAGCAATGTAAGAAACATCGGCATTAACAGTATTCCTAATATTGACATCCACAGTATTACCAAAGTTTCCGGTATTACTGTTAAATCCTAATCCGCATCCGGCTGAACCACTTGTGAAAGCTACTGATGAAGATAAACCTCTGCATTGAAAAGTAGTCTCATTGGGAATTGCATACGAATTAGTTTTTTGATTGGCAAACCCGCGTCCATATCTAACTGAAATGACCGTCTTACCATTCGGAGTCCAAGTTCCTTGGGTTGTGAATAAGTTTTGGTTAATTCGACCACCTTGTTGAGCCGATAAAGCTGCTCCTCTAAAAGTCGTTCCTCCAATAACTTGCGAAGTTGGAGTGCCGCCAACGGAGTTCGCGGCGAAGGGTAATAATCCTTCTTGAGCTAACGGATTCCATAAAAACGACGAGAAAACCCTGACATTCTGAATTGGTTCGGCATCAATTCTGGCAAAGCCAAAATTAAATGTATTTTGGGCTTCATACCGCTCAGAATTTGGGAATGCGGGATTAACAGTCAAAGTTGTTGGGTTGGAATTTAGATAGCGAACGTCACGCGTCGCTTGAAAAATTTGTGGACTGTACGAACCTAATCCCCAAAGCTTGCCTTTGACAATTGGTCCGCTCAATGTCGCTGTTGGATAGCTGTTTAATCCGCCGTCTTTTGGCTGCTGGACGGAAACTATCTGTTGCGTCAAAGCATTTGGCTGAAAAACGGAATCGGCAATTGTGCGTTGGGCTTGCCATTTCGCAACATCAAATTGAGTGCCAAATTCACCTGAAAAACGATCCGCACCGCCTTTTGTGCTAACTGCTACAACTCCGCCACTGGCTCCGCCAAATTCCGCTTCAAACCCGCTGGTTTTAATTTGAACTTCTTGAATCAAATTAGTCGGAATACTGTTGGAAATATTTAATGCTCCTGTTCGATAGTCGGTTACTTCTTGACCATCAAAAGAAAATGAATTTTCAGAGCCGCTTGCTCCGTCAACTTGAAAACCACCTGAACGGGCTTCTTGTCGGGTTGCGGGAGAGATTCTCAAAAGTGAAACGAGTCCCGGGAATTTTGGCAAAGACTCAATTAAATTCGCCGTGATATTCGTCTGAATTTTACTGTTTGTCGAATCTACTTCAACTCCAATCGGGTCAGTTCCGACTTCGACATTAACGGCTTGCGAACCAGCCTCAAGTTCAATATCAGCAGCGGTTGTTTTTTCAATGACAACTAAAATATCAATAGTTCTTTCAGCAAAACCACTAATTGGGGCAACTGTAATTCGGTAGTTGCCCGGCGGAACCTGTTGAACTTTGAACATTCCATCTGCATCAGATTGAACTGTTCTGTTAAATCCAATATTAGTTCCTTTGATTGTGACATTAGCGTTAGGAACAACCGCTCCTTGTGAATCTTTAATTGTTCCTTCAATTGACCCACCGGAACGCTGCCCGAAGTTATTTACTGAAATCAGTAAAATACTCATAATAAATAGGAATAGAATCCTTTTCCTAGACATAAATTAACTCCTTAATGTATGCTCGGAGAGTTGAATTTAGAAAAAAGACTTGCTCGTAACAAGTCTAAATTTGATTCAACGCACCCGAGGTTAATATTTTGACCTTTCAAGGCTGTTTGACGGGGTAGTTTGCTTAAAATTTCCTTCTGTCAGGCAGCCTTCCTAATGTATCCATTCTTTTGAACACTTTCTCTTTTTGTGAACATTCTGAGGATTTTGCGATTTCCTCTCAGCTTTTCTTAATGCAACCGCCGTGCCTTTTTTGTTTTGGACATCTAACTAATGCAGAGAATAGATCTTTCAGAAAGAGAAATTGCAGAAACTCGGAATTTTCGGATTTCTGTTTAGATTTCATGCTGGAAAGCAATCTCTTCCGGCTCATCTCTCTGAAACAATTTCTTGTATTTCGTTCCATTTATTGCCTCTTAAAAACTTTCTTGGCTAGTATTTGGCGAAAAGTGGCTGATTAATCCTACTGAATCGATTTCATAACGTTTCAATTTCGCATGAAGAGTCGTAGTTTTCATCCCAAGCATTTTTGCAGCCCTTCTTTGGTTGCCTTTTGCCGATAGCATTGCATTACTAATAAGCTTTATTTCAAAACGCTGAACCTGATCGTTTAGATTGATTGCTTCATTTTGTTCCGAAAGCTTGGTCGATGGCGAAACTTCCGCCAGTGATTCAACTTCGTACATCAGCAATTTTGTCAGCGTTTTTAATGCCTCTAGGCGATTTGCTACTAAATCCGGATTATTAAAATTTTCCAATGTCATTTCCATATTTCTTTTAGTTTTTTTCGTATTAAGGCAACTAACCTTCCGTTTTCTACATCCTTTCGTTACTAAATCAAACACAGCGATCGTAAACAAATTAGGGGAGTTTCCTCCTTTAGATAGCAATGAATATGCTTATTATCGATTAGTGAATTGATTGCGGAGGCATCTTTGCCGGTTAGAAAAATTGCTTCTGAGGGTTGAGTCATATTAACTTCTTGTCCGCAATCTTCGCACCAAAGCCGGACAAAAAATCGTTTGCGTTTGATGATAAAGATTTCGCTGGTGTCGATAAATACTTCGGTTTTGATTTTTTTCATTGAATTATTTGCCTTATCGAATCGTCGTAATTTCTTCTGTGGTGAGGTAAGCTCAAAATAAACAACTGTCGTGTCGTGCCGGACCCAAACAGAGTGAATCCATATCGCTCGCCTCACCGAAAACAAATTTACGTTTCTTTCTGTTAAAAAATCTTGAAATTCGCTTGAAATTTCATGTGAAATATTTTTGAAAGAGCTTTCAAATCCTTTATGAGCACTAAAACATTACCTTTATATAAATTCGACGATTTTTGCTTGGATACTAATCAGAAGTGTCTTTTACATGCGGACAAAATGGTTTCTTTAACCCCAAAGGCTTATCAAACGCTTTTGGTTTTGATAAAAAATCGAAATCAAGTGGTTGAGAAAGAATTTTTACTCAATGAAGTTTGGGCAGATACTTTTGTTGAGGAAACAACTTTATCGCAGAATATTTTGACGCTTCGAAAAACTCTCGGTGCTTTTCAAAAAGGAAAAGATTTTATCGTCACGTTTCCACGCCGGGGCTATAAATTTGTAGTTGACGTAGAAGAAGTCGTCAACGATGAAGAAGTATTTATCCTAGAAAAACGCACGCGAACTCATATAGTTGCAGAGCAGCGAATTCACGATTCACTTGAGTCAAACGAACAATCAGACGCGATAGAAGTTCGTCAAAATGCAACAAAGCCGGGTTTTGTCTCTGCAAAAAATGTTGCCGTCGCATTGCTCTGCGTTTTGTTTTTGGCAATTGGCTCATTTTCCACATGGTATTTTATGCAAGCAAATGGCTTTGCTGAATCAGCGAGCCAAAAGCCCAAATTCAATACGCTGGTTTCCGATGCAAACATAAAAAATGCCGTAACTTCGCCAAACGGAAAGTATCTGGCATTTCTCAGGCTAAAAGAGGGAATGCAATCTTTATCGATCCGGCAAATTGAAAATGGCAACACGATTGAGATCGCTCCAAAATTTTATGGAACCCTAATCGGACTTACATTTTCGCCCGATAGCGAACAGATTTATTATTCGGTTTACGAAAGTTCGGAGCTCAATCAAGCCAAAATCGGCACTCTTTATAGAGTTCCTGTTTTCGGCGGAGCATCGCAAAAGATTTTGTCTGGAATCGATAGTCTGCCGTCTATTTCGCCCGATAAAACGAAGATTGCATTTATGCGGCGTAATTCTGAAAGCCTTGAATCTGCAATAATTATTTCCGATATTGACGGCAAAAGTGAGCGAAATCTGGCTGTTAGGGCGTCTTCCGAAGGTTTTACAAATTTTGGAGCTTCGTGGTCGCCCGATGGAAAGTTGCTTTCTGCATCGGTTAATCAAACACAAGACGAAAAGAAGACAGTTCAGGTAGCGATCATTAATCCCGAAAGCGGAGAGCAAAAAATCATTACGAATGAAGATTGGAATTGGGCGGGGCAAACACTTTGGCTCAAGGATGGAAAGGGAATTGTCGTGCCTGCTTATCGTGAAACTTCGCCAACTTTGAATGATGAACTTTGGCTTGTCTCATATCCCGACGGAAAAGCCCGGTATCTTGCGAACGGAATCAAGGGAGATTTAGGAATCAGTTTGAATAATGAAACTAATGGGATTGTCGCGTTAAAAACTGACAAGCTCACGTGCTTTTTGTCTGCATCATTAGACAATTTTAGAAAATCAAATCTAATTTCCACGAGAGTTGGCGATCTTTGTTTGTTGCCTATCGGAGCAGATTGGACTGTTGAAGGCAAAATCGTTTACTCGACAACCGAAGGCGGAAACGCGGATATTTGGACGATTGATGAAGATGGCGGCGGAAAACGACAACTAACATCTGACAAAAGTGCCGAGGTCTCGCCCACGATTTCTAAAGACGGACGCTATTTGATATTTCTCTCTAATCGCTCCGGAAAAATGAGCATTTGGCGGTCGCATTCTGACGGCACAAACCCCATTCAATTAACAGAAAACAAACACGTTACCGAGGCAATTATTTCGCCAGACAGCGATACGGTTTTCTATTTGGCAAAGAATTCCGTCGGCTTTGAGACACTTTGGAAAGTTTCAATAAATGGTGAGAATGATTCCCAAATTACACAGAAAACTACGCGTTCGCCACGCATTTCGCCAGACGGGAAAACGATTGCCGCCTATTTTCCGGATGCCGAAAATAAAATGTCGTTAACGCTCCTTTCAAGCGAAAATGGAGATGTAATAAAACACCTCGAAACGCCACCGCACGATAATATTCCTTTTCTCGACTGGGCAAAAAACGGACAGGATTTGTTTGTAATATTACAAAAAGAAAAGCCTTTTTGTTTATGGAAAATTGGTATAAATGATGCAAAAGCTGAAAAAATGCGTGAATGGGAAAACGACGCGATCTTTCGTTTCGTGATTTCCAAAGATGGCGAACGGGCGTTTTATGAAGTTGGCACGGAAGTAAATGGCGTTGTGCAATTGGAGGGAGATTTCACTGCAAACTATTAATTTTCTTTGTCTTTTTTCTCGATTATCTTGAAAAACAAAATAGTTCCCGCGAACAAAAGCGTGATCGTATTGCCAATCAAAATGGATGCAATCCCACTGAGATAACCATAGTAAGTCCAAAGTGCGATGCCAATAAAAAATATAAGGTAAGTGGGCAAAGATAATGATTTTGTATCTCTCGTTCTGATGGTTTTAATTGCTTGCGGCAAAAAGCTAATAGTGCATAAAGTTGCCGCGATATTTCCAATGATTGTCAGCTGATCCATAAATCAAATTCTTTCACACACTGCAAATTCTGGCAAATTTTCATTACTTTCGTCTGACCTTATCGAGATTTTTAGTTGTCACTTCCACAACGCTTGGAATTACGCTTTGGAAATCCGCCGGCGGTAGAAAATCTCTAGTTTCCGGGCTCGTCAACTCTTTTTGCATCTCTTCGGATGGAAGGTCACTATTGCCAGCGACTTTGTTTATTTTTCGCATTAATCTAACTGATTTGATAATTTGAGTGAGTTGTAAAAACGCTAAAGTGCCTAAAAATAAATAGGTAGAGTATTCCAGATTAAAAATTGATCTGCCTTCTAATGCCTCATAAATCTTTGTCATTATCCAAAGTAATAGCACAACAGAAATAATTGTGAATGTAAAAACACTTATCGCTGTGCCTAAATTCAGTTGTTTTACTAAATTTTCGAGTAAAAAATTACCGCATTTCCGGCAATAAGAATTGACATTTTGATCGGCTTCACCGCATTTTGAACAATACATGTTTGAATTTATTTACAAAAGAATTTATTGAACTAAGTTATCTAAAAACAGGGTTTGCAAATTTACTATTTTGTCTAAAATCTTGTTACTTTTTTAATGTTTTTTTCCACTCTTTAGCCAACATCGAATAAACAACTTGGTCAGCAAACCGCGTGTGTAGCCAGACCGATTCACGCTCAATACCTTCTTTCGTAAAACCCAGTTTTTCGGGAATTGCGAGGCTTTTAAGATTTTCAGGCACACATCTTATAGTTATTCGGTTGAGATTCTTCTCTTCAAACGCATATTCGAGCAAACGCACAACCGATTTTGTCACAATGCCTCTCCCGTTGAATTCTTTTTACAACCAATAGCCGAGTTCCGCTGATTTATATGGTTTAATAATTGAGTGAAATCCCGTTCCGCCAATAATTTTGCCTTGATAAAAAATGACCAAACCGAGTTCGGGTCCATCTTTTTTGAATGATTTGGAACTGTTTTTATAAAAATTTGGAACAGTTTCAAACTACATACTCTCATTTACCCAAAGCATCCTTTCCCGCAAATGGTCGTAATTGGCTTTGACTACTTCATACGCTTTTTTGCCATATTTTGCTTGAGCCAGTCTTAATTCAATTTTTTTATCAACTTTTAAAGAAAACATACCGCTACTCCCCAATTACGCAAACCGAAAACTGAAAACGCAATCAGTCAAAATATTTCCCTTTTAACTCAAATTGCAAACATTTTAATATTTCCTATTGAGTTTCCTTTACAAAATATCCTTTCTCAATTCGGAATTGACCAATCTTTTTCAGGCAATTTCGGATTAACTTCGATAGACGAATACTTAACCTCAATACTTTTTGTGCCTTCCACAAATTTTGATTTGAATGGCAAAATAATTCCGTTGACAGACTTAAAGTCAGATGAATAATCAGTTTTCAAGATTCCGTCATCAGCACTAAGTTCAGCAACAAGGCGATTATCACCATCAAAAATCATTCCGTGTTTTTTGCCGTCAATCAACAGCATCAACGATTTCAAATTCGTTTGATTATTGACATCAACAGTTAATAATTTGATCTTTGATAAAGATTGACTTTGCAAAGCGAATAGTCCGGTTTTGAAAATCTTTTGCATTTCAATTTCCCGAACTTCGTGCAGTTTAGTCTTTTTGCCGTCTGCCCATTGCCAGTTATCCGTGCCGTCAAATTGTTCAACTTGCAACAACACACCTTTTTTTCTAACTTCATTGCGGACTCTTTGATTTTTTAAATCAACCAAAATTACGATTTCCAATCCGCTTCCTTTGCCGTTCAAACGCATCGTTTCGAGATTATCCAAAGCCTCGCCGCCGTGTGCGTAGTTAGCTTTTTTCAAAATACTCAAACCTCTTTGAGCCGTTTCAGACTCTTTCGGCAAAGGATTATTTGTAACATTCGGATTTGTATTTTGATTTTCATTTGGCGGATTTTCGGCGATATTCGTTTGATTTTTTTCCGGCTTGTCGGGTTCATAATATAAACTTCCGTCAATCAAAGCCGTTCCGCCGTGTGAAAATTCAACGTAGAAAAAGCTCTTTTTAACAATAGTTCCATTGTTGTAAGTTAGGGTTAAAAGGCTGTCTTTAATCGTATAAGTTCCTGCACCACCGCTTTCGTTTGAACTTCCGCCACCAACATTTGAACCGCTGATAACGCTCGAACTTGAGGCGTTGTTAGTAAAACGTCCTTTGCCGTCAAAATTATAAACACCCGAAAACGAAACGCCGACAAATGTTGTTCCGGTTCCGCCACCGCCGCTGCTAGATCCGCCAGAATTTTGAACTACAACCGCAGGGATCTTGTTCATTACATTGAGTCTAAATAAAGTAGTTCCGCCGTAAACAAGGCTTGCACCGTCTTCTTCTATGTCCATTTCAAAAGGCTTTTCGCCAATTTTATTTGGGATTAAGGTTACTTTTCCTTTCGTGATTTTATAATTTCCATCAATCCGAGTTTGCCAATTTGGTGCGTCAAGTTCAGTTGTATAAGTTCCGTTTGGGCGAAAATAATATCGGTATGAAGAGCTTGAACTGCCGCCACCCGGAAAAAATACCGGAACTGAACTTCCTGCGTATGCACCGTTGAGCGAGGTGACTGGCGAACTATTTCCTTTGGGGGTAAGTTCACGATTCACTTGCGGAATCGTATTTCTCTTGACTTTTTTAGATTCATCAGTCTCAAAATGAAAACTTCCGTTAATCAAAGCCGTTCCGTCGCCGTCAGATTCCGAGTAGAAAAAACTTTTCTTAACTACCTTTCCATCGCTGTAATTCAAGGTTAAAAGTCCGTCTTTAATCGTGTAAGTTCCGCCGCCGCTCTTGTCCTTTGATTTACCACCGCCGACACCTGCTCCTGAAACAACGCTCGCACTTGAAGAGTTGTGACTGAAATTTCCGCTGCCGTCAAAGTTGTAAAGATCGGATGAAGAAACCGCGACAAATACGTTGTTTGTTCCAATTCCGCCGCTACTCGTTCCCGAATTATTATTTACAACAACTGCCGGAATCGAACTCACAGCGTTGAGTTTCAAAAGACCAGCCCCGTTGTAAAAAAGAAATCCACCATTTTCTTTAATCTCAATTTCACTGGGTGAATCTCCGGCTAAATTTGATTGAATAATTAGTTTGCTACCGATAATTTTGTAATTTCTTTCAACTCTGGTTTGCCAATCAGGTTCGTCTAGTTCGGTAACATAAGTGCCGTTTTCCCGAAAGTAAAAAGTCCGCATATAGGTCTGCGTATCACCATTAACGGTCATCAACGGCAACGAAAACCCTACGTAAACTCCTGTGATGGAAGTATTTACTCGTGGACGTGCTTTGGTGTGTGCTCCGAAATCAAGCGAAAACACTAATAAAAATGTGAGCAAAATAACGAATTTTCTACAAATCAGACTCATATTTTAACCTCTAAAAACCTCATTCATAAAGTCTATCGATTCTTCAAAAATAGCTTTTCAAGCATTTCTTGTAACTCTCTACCGTGCAAATTTTTAGCGACAACTTTTCCGCCTTCATCGATTAAAAAATTGGCAGGCAAAGATGTCACGGCATAATCAAATGCGACTGGCGTTGTAAATTCTTGAAAGGTTGAAACATTTGCCCAAGTTCGCTTGTCTTGCTCAATTGCTTCGAGCCACGCTTCTTTTTCAGATTCCAAACCGACTCCATAAATCTCAAATCCTTGTGGTTTGAATTTCTGATAAAGTGTTACAAGTTCCCCGCTTTCACGACGACACGGAGCACACCAACTGCCCCAAAAATCAATCAAAATATATTTGGCTTTAAGCGAATTTAAGGCGATTATTTCGCCATCTTTATTCGGCATTCTAATGTCTGCAACCTTTCCGCCGATACTGTTAGCCGTTAATATTTTTACTTTTTCCGTGAGTTTCTTGGTGACTTCTAAATTGGGATGAGCCGTTTCAAACTGTTTAGCCAAATCGTTCAAAAAAGGTATGTTTTTCTCGCCGTCCCAGCGGATTGAGGTGGCGTAAACGGCAATCGAAGTCCCCATTTCTTTTTTGATAAACTCAATCAATTCGTCCTTGTGCTTGTCGTAATTGACGATCTCAAGGTTAGCCAATTCGAGCATTTTTGGATCATTTTCATGTGTGTTTTTACTCTTTAACTCTTTGATTTGATTGCGGACAGATATCACTAAACGATTCAGCGATTCTTTGCGAAATTTTTCGTAGGATTCAAAACTTGTCGTATCTGACGAACCTGTAATCGTTATAGCATCCGTCGCATCACCCGAAATTACGATATTCTGACCTTGATCAATGGCAAGTGTGATCGTTTTTTTGTCATTAATTTTGAGCGTGTAAATATGCGGAACTAAATCGCCGGCAAGCTTAAAACGCCCGTTTTCATCAATTGGAATTTCGGCAATCGTTTTACTTATTTTCCGATTAACATCTTCCTCTAAGTTTAATTGTATAATGCCCGTCGGAAGATTTTTTATTTCCCCGGAAAGACTTGTTTTAGGTGAGAGATTTTTAGCACATCCAAGGGCGGCTAAAAGAAATATAAAGGTAAAAAACAGAATTAATTTATTTTTTGACATAATTTATAAGCTTAATATCAGAACTTCGCCAAACTATTTTGAGTGAAAATTGCTTGACGAAGTTCTCTTCAGCCGAAAGTTAGTTTACGTCCTTTCCTGCTTTTAGTTTATCTATCATTGTTTGAACGGCTTGTTTATTCTGCTCATTCGGAGCAAGCGGCAAGGCTTTCATCGCAAATTCGAGTGCTTTTGCGTAATCGCCATTTGCAGATAAACCGCGAGTCATTCCGACTAAAGTTGTAAATTGGTTTGGATTTTTGTCGAAATTAAATTGGAAAATTTCCAACGCTTCTTTAGGTTTCTTGGCAGTGATCAATTGATTTCCGTATTGATGAATATTCCCAATGTTTCCGACATTTAAGGCTTGTTTCATCGTCGCTTTGGCTTCTTCTGACTTACCAAGCTTTTCGAGTAATTGAGATTTCGTAGATAAAACAGGGAATTGCTGACCGCCATTAAAAGTGCTGATTGCAAAATTCGCCCATTCGAGACCTTTTTCGAGCTCGTAATTATTAGTCAAGCACCAATTAGCGGCAATGTTTAAGCCTTGCCACGAAAATCCACGGGGATTCTTTGCTTCCGCCGCGAACGTGTCAAATTGTTGTCTTAAAGCATCAACCTCAACCTTGAAAGGAATCGCAAGTTTTTCCCATTCAAGCGAAATAGTTGCGGAATTTGGTGTTTGACTGCCGAATTCATATCGGAGCCATTCAACACTTTTTTCCAAAGATTGCGGTTTTACTTTGACACGCAAAACATCATCCTTTTCATCATAAAAAAATGAACCCCAAGCGTCTGTTTTCCGCGAAAATATGACAATGCTTTCTTTTGGATCATACGCGATGAAAAGTCCGTATTTTCCTTTTGCCAGATTTTGACCTTCGATTTTGACATCGTTATCGAATTCAATAATTGTGTTTTCATTCGCACCCGCACGCCACGGGGCAGGATTATCAGGACCAAATCCTTGCTTGACGAAACCTTGGTGAACAAGTCCGCCCCAAACTTTTCCTTCGCGTCCATTAACTGCCGGACGATGATAAGTTATTGCGACTTGAATTAAACCGATCTGTTCGGAAACGATGGCTTTTTTCGTGTAGCCATTCGGTAACGCCGAATTATACGGAACTTGGGCGAACGCGAAGCCGGAAAAAGCGATAAACGTTATCGCCAAAAAAAAGTAGTTTCTCAATGTGTTTTTCATTAATGTTAATTTAGCTCCTAAAGTTGTAAGTAATTTTAACGCAAGGATATTAAATCTTTGTCTTGAAAGTCTTGAAAGTTATTTGAAATTTACTTGAAAGTTCGTGAAACTGAAAAAATCCCTCAAAACAACACGAAAAAAAGTCCGACACGCTCTCCCCTTCGTATCAGACTTTTTTAATTGGTCGAAGTTTTTCTCTCGAAAACGACCAAACTTTTATGATGTTTTTAGAAATCTTTTGTTGGTAAAGTAACTTCCTTATTCAAACGAATCTCAAATTCCGCGTTGGCTTTGATCCGCGATTCTTTACCTTTTTTCAATAACGTTGCTGTTGTTCCCGCTCCCGCTCCCAGTGCCGCACCAATTGCCGCTCCTTTTCCTTTACCCGCAATTGCCCCAAATATTGCACCGATTCCGCTACCGCCAAGGATGGAAAATGCCGCGAACGAAGAAGGCTTTTCAATTAAAACATTGGGATTAACCAAGCTCGCGTCAATCGTTCTAACCACGTCTTCAGGCAGCCGTAAAATTTGGAACTTAACTTCCAAATTTCCGTTATAATTTCCCGCTGAGGCAGCTTTAACTTTGAGAATCTTACCTTCTATAACGGTTCCAATTGGAACAAGTTCTGCACCACGAACGATCAAAGGCTCAATTGTCGTCACGGTAAAAGTGTCATCCACATTTGATACTTTAGAATTGATTTCGTTATCCATTTTAACGCGAAATTTTGTCCCGATTTCTAAAGTGTAAATATTTGGCTGTGCCTTTATCGTTATAAATGAAGCAAATAAAAGAATTAAAAGAACAGAAAAGATTTTGGTCAAACTTCGATAAGTTGTCATTACGACCTCCGCCTTAACAGATGCCAATTTTGCACCCGCCAAGAATAATGCAATGATTGTGCCACGCACTCAACTTCGCGTGAAACATAGGGTTTTTGCGTTTAACAAAGGGAAATCATACGAAGGGTAAAACAATATCGTATAAGTCTTAGACGATATGGGGTAATCAGAAGTTGTCTTGGCAGGGAAAAGAAAAAAGCCTTGCATGTAAAACAAGGCTTTGAAGAAAACTAAATGGTGCTTGGGGCGGGAATCGAACCCGCACACTCCGAAGAATACAGGATTTTAAGTCCTGTGCGTCTACCTATTCCGCCACCCAAGCACGAGAGAAAAGATACCACGTTTTGAAGCAAAGTTTCAAACGCCTAGGTTAAAATGACAAACGGTTAAATTATTGCAATACTGAAAATTACGTTGGAATTACGTTTTTGGTGGGATAAAATTAAGCAATGGAACAATATGCATGGATCTTGTGGGTTGTTTTGGGGATTTCTCTAATCGTAGCAGAGATGTTCACGCTTGGATTTGTCCTTTTGTGGTTTGGGATAGGAGCTTTGGTTGCGGCTTTTGCTGGTTATTTGGGATTTGGGATTGGGATACAGTTTATGTCGTTTGCAACCGTTTCAATTGTTCTAACTGCACTTTCCCGCACCATTTTTTCTAAATATTATCCCGGCAGAGAGGATTCATTGAAATCCGGAGTTGATTCACTACCAGGTAAGATTGGAACGATAACAGGGGCAAGCAAAGGAGCTTTGCAATCAGCCGAAGTAAAAGTTTTTGGCTCTACATGGACAGCTTTTCCCGAAGAAGGCGAAGAACCTTTGCTCGAAGGTGAAAAGGTTGAAGTTGTTAGTGTAAAAGGAGCTTCCCTTCATGTTCGCAGAGTGAGAGAATTGCCGGAATGGCGAGATGGAGACTAAAAAAAAGCGAAAGCCAAGAATCTTGATTCCGTGCTTCCGCCTTTCATGTTTTTATTTTTAAGCTACAAAATTTCCGCAGTATCCTGATCAGCTGTATCGTGAATATCTCCGAATTGCAAAGGATGAATTACCACCAGATCGTCGGTTGGCTCATCCAAATCGCTTCCTGAAAGTTTAGCTATCACTAAAGTAATATTATCCTCGCCGCCTCTTTCATTGGCTTCCGTTACCAAAATATTTGCGGCTGTATCCAGATTATCAATATTATCCAGAATAATTCTGAGCAAATCTTCCGCTGGTAATTTATTCGATAAACCATCGCTACAAACGAGCAAAATATCGTCTCTTTGCGGAATCAAACGTGCCGGAACAGGGTAAACTTCGTTTTGAGCTCCGAGTGCCTGCAAGATTACGTTTTTTAGCGGATGAGTTTCAGCATCTTCGGGTTTGATCTGCCCTGAATCGATAAGTTGCTGAACCAATGACTGATCTTTTGTGATTTGATAAATCTTTACGTTGCGGATTAAATAAGCACGGCTATCACCAACCTGAACCAAATCGACCGCATCCGGCGTAACTGCTACGCCTGTAAAAGTCGCTCCCATTTGATTATATTCAGGAACCGTTCGTCCTTGGTGATGGATGATGTGATTTGCGTAAACTGTTGCATCATAGAGTCTTTCGACTAATGTGCCGTCTTCCGATTCAGGAGTAACCGTCGCTTCAGGATCGTCTTTTAAGAGTCGGCTGCGAACCGTATCAACCGCCATTTCGCTGGCAACTTCGCCCGCCAAAGCCCCGCCCATTCCGTCAGAAACCGCTAAGACAACTCCGTGTTCATCAACCTCAAGTTTCTCGGAATGAATAATAAATTCGTCGGGTGCTTGCGAACTGGTCCAAGTTTTCGAGTTAGAAATATCAAGCAAAAGAAAATTATCTTCGTTGCCCTTTCGAACCCGTCCAATGTGTGATGTAGCGTGAATTTCAACAATCAACATAATTTATTGAGTCGTGAATGGCGAGTGAAGAGTGGCGAGAAAAAAAACAACTCTCAACTCCGGACTCCCATACTCCCGACTATTTAAGTGCTTGGTCTAAATCTGCAATGATATCTTCAACATCTTCAATCCCGACGGAAATTCTAACTAAACCATCGGTAATTCCCAAACTCTCACGCTTTTCAACAGGGACTGAAGCGTGTGTCATCGAAGCAGGATGTGAAATTAAACTTTCAACTCCGCCCAAACTTTCTCCCAGGATACATAATTTGACGTTTTCCAAAACTTTTTTTGCGTTTTCCAGCGAACCAGTTTCGAAAGCAACCATACCGCCAAAGCCTTTTTGCTGGCGTTTCGCCAATTCGTGCTGTGGATGCGAAATCAAGCCCGGATAATAAACCTTTTCCACCTTAGGATGCTCATCCAAAAAAGCTGCAACTTGTCTGCCATTTGCATCGTGAGCGTCCATTCTAATCGCTAAAGTTTTTGTGCCGCGTAAAACCAAAAATGAATCAAAAGGCGACAATATCGCTCCAATTGAATTCTGGATAAACTGAATCCAATTAGCATCTTCTTCATTATTCAAGGCAACAAATCCGCCGATAGAATCCGAATGTCCGTTTAAATATTTAGTGGTTGAATGAACCACAATGTCAACGCCAAATTCAAGCGGACGCTGTAGATATGGCGACATAAAAGTATTATCGCAAACAACTTTCGCACCATGTGCGTGTGAAACATCGGAAACCGCTTTCAAATCCGTAACGGACATTACAGGATTTGTCGGCGTTTCCACAAAAACCATTTTCGTATTTGGCTTAAAAGCTTTTTCGATGTTGGTCGCATCCGTTGTGTCAACCAAATCAAATTCAATCCCGTAATTTGATAAAACTTTTGCAAAAAGCCTAAATGTTCCGCCGTATGTGTTATCTCCAAGGATAACGTGGTCGCCGGATTTCACAAGTTTTAGAACCGCATCAGTCGCCGACATTCCCGAGGCAAATGCGTAACCGTATTTTGCTCCTTCGAGAGCGGCAATATTTCTTTCGAGTGCAGAACGGGTCGGATTTTGTGTACGGGCATATTCATAACCTTTATGCTTGCCCAAGCCTTCCTGAGCATAGGTAGAAGTCTGATAAATCGGCACACTTACTGCACCTGTCGCGGTGTCAGGTTCGTTACCCGCATGAATTGCAATCGTCGAAAAACCCATAGAAAAGAGAAGGAAAAACTAAAAAAAATTATAACTCTTTTTTAGTCAATAAAACAAAGGACTTGCCAAAAAAATAATGCAATGAATGGTAACTTGCCACAATTGCCGTGTCAAACATAAAAATATTCACATCTCGCGATGATTTTATGATATATTTTTATTAGTTAATTTTTCCGCCATAAAGAAATTAACAAGTGCATATTAAGAAAAATCACATAGTGCCTATTCCTTCCTACCCTCTTAATTTAAATGTAAAAGGTAGTTAACTTACATTATGAAAATAGCCAGCTTTTGTTATAAAAACGAGGGTGGATGGGTTGAAACTCTGGATTCTTATGCCGAGTTTGATTCACCACAGACACTGATTATTCTATTTGGGGACGCATCATATTGTGATGAACCTCAATTAATACAACAGCTTACGGACATATATCCAAGTTCTAAAATAATCGGTTGTTCAACAGCCGGCGAGGTTTTGGGACAAACAATTTCAAAAGAAAGTTTAGTTGGAGTTATCGTCAAATTTGAAAAAACAGAACTTCGTTTGAGTTATTCCGGAATCGAAAAATCACAAGGCTCATTTGCCGCGGGAAAATATCTTGCCAAAGAATTGAATCGACCGGATCTTCGTGGAGTTCTAATTTTATCCGACGGATTAAATGTTAATGGCAGCAAATTAATCGAGGGAATCAATTCGGTTTTGCCGCCAAGCGTGGTTGTGACCGGTGGTTTAGCGGGCGATGACGATAGATTTAATAAAACTTGGGTAATAAAAAATGGACTCATGGAGAATAATGTTGTTTCGGCGGTAGGTTTTTACGGAGACCATATAAGGATTGGACACGGATCGAAAGGCGGTTGGGATATTTTTGGACCCGAAAGACGCATCACAAAATCAATCGATAACGAACTTTTCGAACTCGATGGAAAGCCTGCTTTGCAATTATATAAAGATTATTTAGGCGATCGGTCAGCAGATCTGCCCGCTTCCGCTCTGCTTTTCCCATTGGCTTTGAGAGCGGTTGAATCCGACCAAAAACAAATTGTCCGAACAATTTTGAGCATTAATGAAGAAAAGCAATCGATGATTTTTGCAGGAGATGTGCCGGAAAATTCGTTGGTTCAATTGATGCGGGCAAATTTTGACCGATTGATCGATGGAGCATCAGAAGCGGCGATAATGACCAAACACGATGCTGAGTCCATTGAAAATATTTTATCAATTGCCATTAGCTGTGTCGGCAGACGCTTAATTTTAGGCGAACGAGCTGAGGAAGAATTAGAAGCGGTGATGGATTATTTGCCCCGCAATACTACTCAAATCGGATTTTATTCATATGGCGAAATCTCGCCTTATGCCAGCGGTCATTGCGATTTGCATAATCAAACCATGACTTTGACAACTTTTTTTGAAAATTAATTTGATATGTTTCACACTTTATTAAAACGACAATTAAGAAAAAGCAATCTCGACGAAAATACTTTGCCGAGCATCGAACAATGGCAAGCTTTTCTCGGAAGAATAAACCGTGCTTATAACGAAACCGATCAAGAGCGATATTTATTAGAGCGTTCGCTAAATATTTCCTCAACGGAAATGCAAGAACTCTATGAAAAATTGCAAAAGAGCGAAACCCGTTATGCACTTGCGTCTCGAGGTGCCAATGATGGCTTATGGGATTGGAACTTGATTGATAGTAGTGCTTATTATTCCGATCGCTGCTTTGAAATCGTTGGGACAACCGCGGAAACAGAAGGCGAACCGGATATTAAATGGTGGGTAAATAAAATACACCGATCCGATAAAAAACGCGTAGTTACCGAATTTACTTCTCACATTGAGGGTGAAACGGAATATTATCAAACTGAATACAGAATCTTAAAATCCGACGGAGAATATCGTTGGCTTTTAGCACGCGGACTCGCCGTTAGAGACCAAAATGGGGTTGCTGTCAGAATCGCCGGGTCAATAACGGACATTACCGATAGGAAAGCTACTGAACAGAAATTAGCACACGATGCAATTCACGATGTTTTAACAGGATTGCCAAATCGCAAATTCTTGATGGATCGTCTTTCTCGTTCATTGGCACGAAAAAATCATTCAAAAGGTAGTAATTTCGCGGTATTGTTTATCGATTTAGATAAATTCAAAGTAATCAACGATACTTTAGGGCATCAAGCCGGAGACGAATTACTAATCAAAGTAGCCAAAAAATTGAGTCTTATTGTCAGACCGAGCGATATGGTTGTTAGGCTTGGCGGCGATGAATTCGTCATTTTGCTTGAGAATATCAAGGATGAAAAGCAAGTTTTAAGAGTTGCGGAGAGGATCAATAAAGAACTTAAGAAACCGCTCAGAATATTCGGAAAATGGGCATATATTAGTGCCAGTATCGGTATCGCACTCAGCACAGGGGGCTACGATGATCCCGATAATTTTGTTAGAGATGCCGATATTGCAATGTATTGTGCAAAGTTAAAGGGTCGAGGCGGTTATGAAGTTTTCAATAAAGAAATGCATCTTGGAGCAATTTCCAATCTGCAGCTTCAAAACGATTTGCGTAATGCTCTTGAAAATAACGAATTGCTGCTTAATTACCAACCGATTATGTCGCTTGAAAATAATCAAATTGTTGGTTTTGAAGCCTTAATTCGTTGGCAACATCCAATTCGCGGAATGGTTATGCCAAATGATTTTATTCCAATTGCCGAAGAAACGCGTTTGATTTTGCCTATCGGAAATTGGGTGCTTCACGAATCTTGTCGGCAAATGAAGGAATGGCAGAAAGAATTTCCGGCAACCGAAAATTTCGTGATGAACGTAAATCTCTCACCATTGCAGATTGAGCAAGAAGATTTGATAGAACAAGTTGCTAAAGTTTTGCGGGAAACAGAACTTTCTTCGGATTGCCTGAAATTGGAAATAACGGAAAGCGTTTTGATGAAAAATACTGAAAGGTCAATAAAAACGGTTTCCGGCTTGCGTGAAATGGGTGTGAAAGTTTCAATTGATGATTTTGGAACAGGTTATTCAAGCCTCAGTTATTTACACAATTTTTCGTTTGACACATTGAAAGTTGACCGTTCGTTTATCAATTTGATTGGAAGTGAAAAAGATAAAACCGAAATCATTCAAACGATTATAACTTTGGCACTAAGTTTGGGAATTGACGTGGTAGCAGAGGGCGTAGAAACGCTAGAACAACTAGAATTTTTAAAGGCTCATAATTGCAACTACGGACAAGGTTATTACTATTCAAAACCCGTAAACAGCTTGACCGCGACGCAAATGATAGAAAATATTGCCGGAGATCAGTTTAATTTCCAAACGGCGGAAGCAAGTTCTAATTTAGCTCAAACCGCAAATTAACTTGTTGCAACCCAATCCAATCTGGTTTTCTCGAAAACTGAGATCTTATCGGCGTGTTGCAAAGTTAGTCCAATATCGTCTAAACCGTTGATTAAACAATATTTGCGAAATTCATCAACTGTAAAATGCTCTTCAAAACCTTGAGAGTCGGTTACTTTTTGATTTTCCAAATCGATCGTAATTTGATAATTTTCTAATTTTTCCGATTTTACGACTAATTCCGCAACTTTTTCTTCGTCTAAAACAATTGGCAAAAGTCCGACTTTGAAACAATTATTATAGAAAATATCGGCAAAAGCAGAAGCAATTACAACTCGAAAACCGTAGTCATCCAACGCCCAAGGTGCGTGTTCGCGGGAACTTCCGCAGCCGAAATTCTTTCCTGCCAATAATATAGAGCCGCCCTTGTATTTTGGATCATTCAAAACAAAGTCTTTTGGCGTGCCGTCGGAATTAAATCTCCAATCGTAAAATAATGCTTCGCCAAATCCTGCTCGGGCAACTCGCAAAAGAAACTTCTTCGGCACGATTTGATCGGTATCAATATTCGCCTCGAAAAGCGGAACTGGTAAGCCTGTATGTGTAATAAATTTTTGCATCTTTGGTTTTTGGTCTTTGGTCTTTGGCTTTTCAAAGACCCAAAACCGATTAGTTATTAAATCTCCAGTTTCGAATGTCAACAAAATGCCCGGCAATTGCCGCGGCTGCCGCCATTGATGGGGAAACGAGATGGGTTCTGCCGCCGCGTCCTTGGCGACCCTCGAAGTTACGATTTGAGGTTGAAGCACAGCGTTCTCCTTCCTGCAAAATGTCTTCGTTCATCCCCAAACACATCGAGCAACCCGCTTCACGCCATTCAAAACCCGCATCGATAAAAATCTTGGCTAATCCTTCATCTTGCGCTTGTTTTTTGATGATCATCGAACCCGGAACGATCATCGCTCTTACCTTTTCATCGACTTTGTAGCCCTTTGCAATCTTTGCAGCTTCGCGTAAATCTTCGATCCGGGAATTTGTGCAACTGCCGATAAATGCCCGATCAATATTTATCGTTTCAATTTTTTGCGAAGGCTCTAAAGCCATATAATTTAATGCTTTTTCGAATGATTTGCGTTCTGCATCGTCTTTTGCAGTCGATAATTCAGGAACCGATTCCGTAATTTTAACCGACATTCCAGGCGACGTTCCCCATGTTACATATGGAGCGAAGTTTTCGGCATTTAGCTCAACGATCTTATCGAATTTAGCGTCCGCGTCGCTTTTCAGAGTTTTCCAATATTCGACCGCTTTATCCCAATCTTCGCCTTTTGGTGCATACGGTTTACCTTTTAAATAAGCAAAAGTTTTTTCGTCGGGAGCGATTAATCCGGCTCTCGCACCACCTTCGATTGTCATATTGCAGACAGTCATTCTGCCTTCCATTGAAAGATCGCGGATTGTATCTCCTGCAAATTCAACTACATAGCCGTTTCCGCCATCAGTCCCGATTTCGTTGATAATACCCAAAATCACATCTTTTGCCGTAACGCCATAGGGAAGTTTACCGTTAACTTTAATAAGTAAATTTTTCGACTTTTGCTGCGGTAAGCATTGCGTAGCCAAAACGTGTTCGACTTCTGAAGTGCCGATTCCAAACGCTAACGCTCCAAAAGCTCCGTGTGTAGCCGTGTGCGAATCGCCGCAGACGATCGTCATTCCCGGTTGGGTTAAGCCTTGTTCGGGACCAAAAACGTGTATGATTCCTTGCTCGATCCTATCCAGATCATAGATTTTCACGCCAAAATCGACGGCATTTTTTCGCAATGTTTCAACTTGGATTGCCGCAACCTTATCGTTAAAAGGAAGATGCCGATTAATGGTTGGAATGGCGTGGTCAATCGTGCCAATCGTTAAATCAGGACGGCGAACTTTTCTACCCGCAAGTTTAAGCGATTCAAAGGCTTGCGGCGTTGTAACCTCATGGATGAGATGCAAGTCTATGTAGATTAAGGCACGTTTTCCCGCCTCATCATGGACAATATGGGAATCCCAAATTTTATCGTTAAGAGTTTTCATAAAAGAGTTAGCCACGAATTTTCACGAATTAACCCGAATTTTTATAATTTAAAGCACAATTCGCTCGTGTTCTAAACTTGATTTGCCAAAATTCAGCAAAATTGCCAATTTTAGATTTGTTGCCCGCAAATAATTTATACTTTGTGCAATATCTATTTTCGTTAAACTCGACTGCGACTTCAATTCCAAAACAATGCAATCTTCTACTAAAATATCTGCAATATAATCACCAACAATATGACCGTGAAAATTGACTTTAATTTTAACCTGTTGTTCTGCCTTAATGCCATTTTCCCTAAATAAAATCATTAAACTATTTTCGTAAACTTTCTCCAAAAAACCATATCCCAGTTCGGTATGAAGTTGCATAGCAAGACCTACGACTTTAAACGAGAGTTGTTTATGAATAATTTCTGCCATTTCAAAATTAGTGAAAATTCGTGTTAATTCGTGGCTAAATTTGATTTTCGTACTAAACTTTCAATTATTGCATTACCCATTTCATTGGTCGAAACAAAATCACTACCACGAGCAATATCTTTGGTGCGAATTCCTTGCTCTAAAACTTTTTCAATCGCATTTTCAATCGCAATTGCGGCTTCCAAATGGTTGGAAGAATAACGCAGCATCATTGCGGCTGAAGCAATTGTCCCGCATGGATTAGCAATATTTTGTCCCGCAATATCAGGTGCCGAGCCGTGAATTGGCTCATACAAACCCACAGTTCCGCCTATCGTAGCTGAAGGCAGCATTCCAAGCGAACCAGTTAAAACCGAAGCTTCGTCCGACAAAATATCGCCGAAAAGATTTTCAGTTAAAATTACGTCGAAATGATTTGGATTCGTTACCAACATCATCGCTGTTGAATCAACATAAATATGTTCGAGTGCGACATCGGGATAGTTTTTCGCGACTTCGTTAACTGTTTCACGCCATAAACGCGACGCTTCCAAAACGTTTGCTTTATCTACCGACGCGAGCCGTTTATCACGTTTTTGTGCAGCCTGAAAAGCGATATGAGCGATTCGTGTCACTTCGGAAACGCTGTAATTCATTGTGTTATAAGCTTTTCGGTCGCCGTTGTTTTCGTCGTAGCCTCGCGGAGTTCCAAAATAAAGACCGCCTAAAAGTTCGCGGACAATTAGAAAATCCGTGTTATCGCCGAGAATTTCAGGGCGAAGCGGGGAACTGTCAGCCAATGCTTTATAAATTTTGGCGGGACGAAGATTGGCGAATCCGCCGAGAGCCTGTCGAAGATGCAAAAGTCCAAGTTCAGGACGTTTTTCAGGCGGATTTTGGTCAAATTCAGGCGAACCGACTGCTCCGAGCAAAACAGCATCCGAAGCTAAACAAACGTCAATAGTTTCTTGCGGCAATGGCGTATCAAATTTGCGAATTGCTTCGCCGCCGATCGCCGCATATTGTAAATTCAAAAGGAATATCGTAAATTTCACTGACAGTTTGCAAAACTTTAACGGCTTCTTTCGTAATTTCCGGGACCAATTCCGTCGCCTTGTAAAATCGTAATTTTCATAAAAACTATTTTGCCATGAATACAAAAATTTTACAGGGATTAAGGAGATGAACTTGGATTTTCTTATCCTGTTTATCCTTTGTATCCCTGTAAACTATTTTTAAGATTTACGCGGCAATTGCCGTTTGCATTGATTGAATTAGAAGAATCAGATCCTGATCGTAAATGTTCTTTTTCTTGTCAGCTAAATCTGTAAATGCATCATATACTCGCTTTAGCTCATCCGTATCAAGACTAAATCCAAGTTCATTATAGCGGGCAATAAGAGCATGCTTGCCTGAATGTTTGCCCAAAACGATGTCAGTTTTCGGCACTCCGACTGATTCGGGAGTCATAATTTCGTAACATAAAGGATTGCTCAAAACGCCGTGCTGGTGAATCCCGGCTTCGTGTGCAAAAGCATTTCGTCCGACAATCGCCTTGTTTGGCTGAACACCGAAACTGATAATTGAAGAAAGCAATTGACTCGTTGGATAAAGTTGTGTGGTGTCAATATTGGTTGAATAAGGCATTACATCGGCACGAATTTTCAATGCCATCACGATTTCTTCAAGTGCCGCATTGCCCGCCCGTTCGCCGATTCCATTAATCGTGCATTCAACTTGTCTCGCTCCTGCATCAATCGCCGCCAAAGTATTTGCCACGCCCAAGCCTAAATCATTATGGCAATGCACGCTGATAATCACGTCTTTTCTATCGCCAACCACACGATCTTTGATTGCTTTAATAGTTTCCGCATATTCCTTTGGCAGGCAAAACCCGACCGTATCCGGGAATATTTAAAACAGTCGCTCCTTCTGCAACGGCAATATCCAAAACTTCGCAAAGAAATTCAAAATCGCTGCGGGTTGCGTCTTCTGCCGAAAATTCAACTTCATCCGCATTTTGGCTGGCAAGACGGATGGCATTGCGAGTCATTTCTTTCACTTCATCCCGAGTCTTTTTCAATTTGTATTCCAAATGAATGTCAGAAGTGGCTATAAATGTGTGAATTCTTGATCTTTTTGCTTTTTTGAGTGCGTCAATAGCTCGTAAAACATCTGGTTCAACGGCTCGGCAAAGAGCAGCAACAGTTGGTCTGGAAACAGCTTCGCAAACTGCTTTGACCGCTAAATAATCGCCTTCCGAAGCAATTGGAAAACCGGCTTCTAAAATATCAACGCCCAAATCTTCCAATTTTTTTGCCAAAAGAATCTTTTCTTTCAAATCCATCGAACAACCAGGTGACTGTTCGCCGTCTCGCAATGTCGTGTCAAAAATATCTATTTTTTCTATTTCCATAAAATTTCGCTCCGCATAGAAATATGCCAATAACCAATAGAATCAATACTAAAAAACAAATGCACTAAAAGTCAAGGTTATAATAATCATAAAAAGATAATAAATTATAATGGCTAAAAGTTTTGCTAATGTTCTAATTGGATTAATATATTGTAGAAATTTTTCTTATAAAGAGTTAATATGGATAATATATTTTTACAATCAGCAAATTCTAAGTTATTTATGGAATTTAGCTTATCTATAATTGATTAACCTATATTATGGACATTAATCAGCTTGAAGTTTTAGTTGCGGTCGCACAGGAAAAAAGTTTTTCGAGAGCCGCTGAAATTTTACACCGCACACAGCCGGCAATCAGTCAGGCAATCAGAAGATTGGAGCAGGAAGTTGACGAAAAACTTTTTGATCGGTCTTCAAAGGATGGAACGCTGACGGCGGCGGGGGAGGTTTTGCTCGAATATGCCAAGCAAATGCTGAATCTGCGAAGAACTGCTCAGCTTGCCGTAAAAGAATTGCGTGATCTTCATCAGGGTAAAGTTACGATAAGTGCAAATGAACACACCGTTTTTTATCTTTTGCCGTTGATTAAGGAATTTCGGCGTAGATTTCCGATGATTAAGGTTGAAGTAGGACGCGGAGTAGCCAGCAGAATTCCGACCGAAGTTATGGCTCGCGAAGTAGAACTGGGTGTAATTTCCTTCAAACCAAATGATGAATCGGTTAAGTCGATTCCTATAGATTGGGATGAACTTGCGTTAATTGTGTCTCCAAATCATCGTTTTGCCAAGAAAACGAGTGTCTCAATAAAAGAGCTGGGAATTGAATCCTTCATCGCCCACAATGCACCTTCGCCATACCGCGAAAAGGTAATCGAGACTTTCGAAAAATATCGCACACAGCTAAATATTTCAATCGAATTACCATCGTTAGAAGCGATCAAAAGATTGGTTGAAGAAGGAGTTGGAGTAGCCTTAGTGCCAAAATTAACCGCTGAATCAGAAATCTCGAGCGGTGTTTTGAAAGCTTTGAGCGTCAACGAAATGAAGCTCGAAAGACGTCTGCATATAATCTACAAACGAAATTCCGTCCTTTCCCACGCGGCAAAAATGTTTCTGCAATTGGTTAAAGAATTTCAGGACTCGGCGTAATCAAGTAATTATTCGTTGACCATAACTTCAACCGGATCGATGTCTGCTGCCTTCCACGCAGGGTATAATGCTCCGATCAAACTGCCGCCGATCGCTATTAAGATCGCGGTAATTATCCAATTGGAATTGAATTCGAAGGGTAATTCGTAAATTGCTTGAATTGCAAAAGATGCAATAAATGAAACGAGCAAGCCGAGCAGAATTCCCAAAACTCCAATCAAAAAGGCTTCGCTTTCGATAACGGTGACAATAAAAGATTTTGAAGCTCCGAGTGATTTCAAAATGCCGATTTCTTTTCTGCGTTCGGTAATGGTTGTGTACATCGAAAGGAGTACGAAAATTGTGCTGACAAATGCTCCAAGCCCGACTAAAATTCGCAAGAATAGATTCAAAGCAGGAATTCGATCCTGTGCGTCGATCACTAAATCTCGTGTTAAATTGATTTTATTACCGGGCAAAACCTGATTAATTTGAGTGGCAACCGTTTCGATATTTGCTCCGTCTTTTAGCTTTACCAAAATATATGAACATTTATTTGGAGCCTGCAAAGCATCTTGCAAAGCCGCGAGCGACATCTTGATTCGCGACCCGGAAGGCGGCGAAAAAACTCCGACAACTTTATATTTTTTGCTGCCAAAAAGTTCGATCTCATCGCCCAATTTGCGGTTGTCTTCTTTTACCTGCCTCTCGTCTAAAATTACTTCGTTGTTGGCTTGCGGCGGACGTCCGCTAACGAGAGTCGTGCCGTTCATTTTTGAGAATGAATCCCAATCGATGCCGTCTAATTGCCTGAATCCAAAACGCGACGTCGCATTTGCCGATAAATTTCGTCCAACAGGCGTGACCGATTCTACGCCCTCAATTTGGATTAATTTTTCAGTATAAGTGGTGCTCACTGTCATGTTTGAACTCGTCATATCCATCGCACCCGGGCGTGTGAAAACGATTTCCGCTTTCCAATTGTTCGCTCGTTTCGCCATATCATTGGACATCCCGCGAGCCAATCCGGTAAATAAAACAACCAAAACAACGCCCAACGCCACTCCGATAATACTAATCAGAGTTCGAAAAGGACGGGTTCGCAAATTTGCTAATACTAATTCGAGCATAATATGTTGTAAATTCTATAACTAACCCAAATTACTTGCAAAATCATAATCCTGAGCTTTATCTATGTAGGCAAAAAGTTCGTTTTCGTTTAGGAATTTCTGATAAATATCTTCGTAAACGGCAAAGATTTCTTCCGAAGATTTTTCCCAATTACTGTCTTTTACGGTAATCAGGGCATTTTTGAGTTTTTCCTGAGTTTTTTCCGGATGAGCAATAATTTCTTGAATCGCAGCGGCAAATTCATTACCAGTTGGATTCATTAACCAGGCATTTTCTTGTGTTGCATAAGAGAGAATCCCGCCGGAATTTGGAGCAACCACCGGAACTCCCGAAGCCATCGCTTCAAGCGGTCCAATGCCGTATGGTTCACGCGGATTCGGGTGGACAAAAACATCGCAATTTGCATAAAGATTTGCTAATTTTTGTTTATCGGTAAGATGCCCTAACATCTTTACTTTGTTGGGAATACGGCGTTCGCATTCTTCCTTGAACCAATCAGCTTTTGGTCCACTGCCGGCTATCAAAAATCTGTAGTCTTGCGATGAATCTTTTTGCAAAACTTCAAGAGTTTCGATCAATAATTCAATATTTTTCTCAGGTGAAATACGTCCGGCGTAGAAAAGAATTTTTGAATCTTGAGGAATCCCAACTTCTTCGCGAATTTCGCGTTTAAAGTCTGCAGAGGCGTTAGAAGTTGAGAAAATTCCATCAGTTCCGCCGCGGGAACAGACGAAAATTCGTTCTGCCAAAGGTTTTTTTGCGGCTCTGAAAAAACGCCAAGCCCAATTAAAGAAAGATTTAGAGCGATTTGGATTATTTTCGTTTAGGGCAGATTCGTAATATTCACTCGCCGTGTAAGCAGAATTTGCAATGTAAAAATCGTAAAGCGAGATATTGTAGTTGCCCATTACACGCCGCGAAAGCCATTTTCCAAAAGGGCTTTTTGTCAAAAATGAAGAAACATTATCGTCCATTCGCTCGCAGCTAAAGTGGACAAGCATTGGTCTTCCGAGTTCCTTAAATGAATTTTTGCGAATCATTGCTGCCAGAAAGCTGAGCAAATATTTATCGCAAATTTCAACTAAATCAGGCTTTTCGATCAATAAAATTTCACGGATCTTAGTATTTGCAGGCATAAATTGCCAGGGCATAATCATCCTGTATCGCTTGTCGAAAACGGGCGATTGCATCGCTTTAACGTAGTAAATTTTGGCAAATTCGCCGATTTTTTCAATCGTGTCTTCCTCGCCGGGGACGATCAATGCAATCTTCCGTTTGTTGCGATTGGCATAATCGAGCAAATAATTGTAAGAAGTGCTGATACCGCCGGAATTACGGTGATAATAATTTGTAATATGAACTGTTTTAAGCAATTTATTTAAGTGATTCTAAGTTAGCTTTTCTGCGTTTTCCTGTTCGAATTTTCGAGCGTTCATTAAAGAAATGATTATAACGGATGAGACCAGAAATGCGAGCCCCCAATAAAATGTAACGCGTCCCCAACCGATTCGCCCCCTAATCAGACCTACAACCGTGGCAAAACCTCCGCTCGTTGCCACGGTAAGTAATACACCTTGTAAGTATGCTCCTTTACTGAACATTTCTGCAATTTTATGAGCAGGGAACATTATGAAGTCAAAGACAATCCGCGGCATGCTTGTAATATCTTTCCAGAGCGACTTCTGCTCTTGGTCTTTAACCAGCAAAGCCCCGCGTTGCATTGCAAAGAAATTAAACATCGCAGAAAGAACGGAAATTACCACCGAAACCGCGATTGCTTTTGGGACAGATTGTGTGCCGGTATAGGTATCGTAAATCCTCTGTACAATAAATTCGATAATATGGCTAAAAACAGCTAAACCGAGCGGAACAGTTAAAACTGCGTGCCAGGCAGGATTAACTTTGCTGAAAGACTGAATAATTGCCCCATTTGCACCGCCAAAAATCGCACGGGAAAAAAATTGAGCCGCCATCGCACCAAAAGCCAGGGCAACCCCTTCTTTGTAATAGGCGAAGAAAAAAACCGGCGAACGCAAAAGTGCACTAAAAAACGCAGATTTCCAATTCCAACACCAAAAAACAATTGTTATCGGATTTTTTAAAACATACTTCAAGGCTCCGCTAAAAGTCGTTTCATAGTTCATGTTTTCTGAATGCAAAATGTTCATTCTATTTGACTTGCCTACGATTTGCGGCTATTTCGAGCGTTTTATCGTAGGCTTTGTAAACTCCTTCAAACACAGAATCCCAAGATTTTAACATCACAAAATCGCGGGAAGCTTGTTTCATTTTTGCCAATTTTCCGGCATCGTCCATTAGCTCAACAGCATATTTTACAAAATCTTCTGGATTTTCCGCAATAAAGCCGGTTTCGCCATCTTTAATTACATATTTTGGTCCGCCCTGATTCGTTACCAAAACCGGAACGGCAGAAGCCATCGCTTCTTGTGCGACATTACCAAAAGTATCCGTTTCTGAGGGGAAAATAAAAATATCAATATTGGCGTAGGCTTCAGCAAGTTTTTCGCCATCTAAAAAACCTGTAAATTCAGCATGTTCCATATTTTTTTCAAGCCATTCACGCTCATTTCCTTCGCCCACAATTAGAAAACTGAAATTCGTTTTCCCCAATTCGTGCAAGCGTTTTTCTAGATAAGCCAATAATCTCACATTTTTTTCCGCCCGCAATCTGCCAACAAATCCAAAACGAAAAATGTTGTCGTCAACCGTCCGTTTTTTCGGCGAAAACATTTCCGTATCAACCCCGCGAGCCATCATGTAGGCATCGGCACCTTTACCGAGAGCTTCGATCAATTCTTCATTTGGTGCGAGAACAACTTGAGGTAATTTGTAATAAAGTGCAGCACCCTGAAAAATTTTCTTTTCGGCAAAACCACTCAAAGATTTTCGCAATCCTTTTGGCATAAATCTAAACATTGTTTCAAGCCGCCTTGAAGCAAATTCGTGCAGATTCGTATGCCACGAACCAATCAACGGAAGCCTTCTTTTATAGGCGATAATTGCTGCGATAATGCTGACATCATTTAAGCCCGTTAAATGCAATAAATCAGGCTTGAATTCATCGAGAGCCTTTTCTACAAATTTGAGGTGACGATTAAAAAGCGGATCATATTTTAAGCCTTCATCCATCGGAATCGCGATTGGAGAGCGTTTTAAGGTTAAGTTTATTACGCTTCCGTCAACATTCGTTTGAGTTTGTTTATCCGCATAAACACACAAAAAAGGGTAGCCTTGTTTTTTGGCAAACCCGGTTAATCTTCGGCATGTCATTGCCGCTCCATTTATTTCCAGATACGAATCAGGGAAAAAAGCGACTCGCGGAATAATACTACTCATTAGTTATCAGCAATCAGCTTATCGCTTTCAGTTATCAAAGTTTGACTACTGATGGCAAACTCTTCATTTGCAATAGATTTTGGCACAACGTCTGCACGTTTTCTAACCAATTTGTAGATTGGACGAAGCTCCGGTTTTCCTAAGAATCCAAGTGTCCAAATTGCCATTCTGAGCCATTTTGGTCCGCCAAGTTTCCAGCCGTATTGTGATAGTGGACGCAGACCTTTTCCATCTCCGTCAAAGAAAATACGGTCAAACCATTTTTGTCTCTCAGGCGGGAAATGTTCGTAGTTTTTTAGGATTTCAGAGAAGGATTGAAGCTGACGCGAATGCAGCGGAGCCGAATATTCAGGCATCAAAACAACATCTGTCCGCTTATCATTGCGAACTTCATCCGCAAATTCGGCAAAACTCTGTGCATTCGTTAAATTAATGACAGTATTAGGTTTACAGCCGTGACGGTCACCGCCGGAACACAAAGGAATATTCAAAGATTCCGCCAATTCTATCGTCGCTTTATTTTCCGACCAATTGCGAAAGCCATTAATTTCAAATGCGTGAATCCATTTTCCGTGTTCTTTAATGAAATTTTTCAGCAAGATTTCGTGACGTTCTTTGCCGACCATTTCGATGTCCCAAAGCGGATGATTCAAAATCAACAAAACTTCCGGCATTTCATTGAGCATCGAAAATAATTCGTGTAAAGTCTCGTTGGTTGGGTTTTCTTTGCTAAAAGTATAGTCAAGAAGTTTTTGAGAAATCTCTAAAGCCTTATCTTTAGGCAAGTTATGCACGCCCACATGAAAAAAACCGTATTCAAAAGGAACAGTCCACTCGAGCGAAATCGGAGCATATTCATTAGGCGTCGTCTCATTAATATTGAGATTTGCACCAATATTATCGTGGTCGGTAATGGATACAATCGGAGTGATTCCAAGCCCTTCAATCTGTTTTTTCTCAAGCGAATAAACGTCATTTTCCGACATTGGAGGCGACCAATAAGCGGTTTCCCAATTTATCTCTCTGCCTTCGCGTTCTTCATATTTATCTCGCTCCTTTTGCCAAAAATAATTAATGATCGGTAATTTTTCGGCATAATGCGGAACAAAATCAAGCATTTCCTTCGAAAATTGGGTATGGCAATGGAGCGATACGCCTGTTTTAACGTCTTTGCTGAAGTCAGTTTCGGTTTGAAGTACCCTTAGGCGTGTATTCTTTAATTTCATCTTTTACTCCACAAACTTTTAAAACTACCAAATTAGATGCCAGAAGTAAATTCACAGGATGTTACCAAAATTGATAGGCAAGCCAAATAAAGATTGATTTTATCACACAAAAATCAGAAAAAGAATCAAAAAAGGCTAGGATGTTTAACGGAATTAACATCACAAACTCATTCCTTTCAAGAAAGGATTATTGCAGGTGGGTAACGCTCCTTCGGTCATTGCTGGCGAATTTCTGATTAGTCGTTGGTGTGCCGATGTTTTCTGCCGCTAGATCGGTTCCGAATGGTAATTCGCTTTGTTCGTAGCTGGGGTTGGCAGCATTATTTGTCACCAGTTTCGTCCCTAATCTATCTGGATGATGGTCATATAAATAGTGCCCAAAGATTTGATTGGTTGAATTTTTGGAATTTGTAAATCTATTGTCAAAGATTTTCTCACGCGGCTCATATCAAGGGAAGTCGCCGAAAGCACCGGTAAGTGTTCGAATGATCCTCGTGAACTAGCCTAAAGGAAGATTTTTCGCTCAACGCAATTTAGGTTATACGATAATTTCGTTACAATAGCTCTAATGGATTTCAAACTCGATAAATTTCACGAAGAATGTGGTGTTTTCGGCATTTACGGACACGCGGAGGCTTCAACTTTGACCCAACTTGGGCTATTTGCTTTGCAGCATCGTGGACAGGAGGCTTGCGGGATCGTTTCTTCCGATGACGAAGATCTGCATCAATTTCGCTCTAAAGGCTTGGTAGCAGACGTTTTAACGGAAGAAGAATTGCGAAAATTGACGGGTTCGAGTGCAATTGGACATACCAGATATTCAACCGCCGGAAAAAATACGATCAAGGAAGTTCAGCCGTTTTCGGTAACTTGCCAACACGGGCAAATCGCGGTTTGCCATAATGGAAATTTACCTTTTGCCAGCGAAACTCGCAAAGAATTAGAACGAAATGGAGCAATTTTTTCATCCACATCCGATACTGAAACGATTTTGCATAGCGTTGCCCGTTCTTCTGCCGATGACGCAATAGACGCGATTCGCGAGGTTTTGAAAGAAACAGAAGGTGCGTTTTCTCTGCTTTTTTTAACTCCGAAATCGCTGATTGCCGTTCGCGATCCGAGAGGTTTTCGTCCGCTTGTTTTGGGTAAATTAAAGGACGCATGGTGTATTGCGAGTGAAACTGTGGCGTTTGATTTGATTGATGCAGAGTATGTTCGCGAGATAAAAGCGGGCGAAATGCTGGTAATTGACGAACACGGGCTTCAATCTTCGTTTCCTTTTGTTGAAAAACCAAGCTCAGTTTGCACATTTGAACACGTCTATTTTTCGCGTCCGGATTCGATAATTTTTGGCAAATCGGTCAATGAATCACGCCATAAAATGGGCAAACAACTGGCAATTGAACATCCGGTTGAGGCAGATTTAGTCGTTCCGGTACCGGATTCCGGCGTGGCGGCGGCGGTTGGATTTGCCAGACAATCCGAAATAAATTTTCGACACGCAATTATTCGGAATCATTACGTTGGACGAACATTTATTGAGCCAAGTCAATCAATCCGCTCGTTTGGCGTTAGGCTTAAACTCAATCCTGTCAAAGACTTAATCAACGGAAAACGAATTGTGTTGATCGATGATTCAATTGTTCGCGGCACAACTTCGAAGAAAATCGTACAGATGGTTCGCGAGGCGGGAGCAAAGGAAGTTCACCTTAGAATTTCATGTCCGCCAACGGTTTCGCCGTGTTATTATGGCGTTGATACGCCGCGAAAAGCGGAGTTAATTGCTGCTCAAATGTCCGTCGACGAGGTATGTAAATATATAGAAGCAGATAGTTTAGGCTATTTATCAATAGAAGGAATGCTCGAATCTATCGGGCTGGATTCAAACACTTCATGTACGGCGTGCTGGAGCGGAAAATACCCTACAGCGATTGTAAATGGCAAATAAACACGATAAATTGTTAAAAGAATATATTTTGGAGAATTAAAAATGCGTTTTATTCTATTTTTGATGGTAATTTTAATGATGGCTGCGGGGTTAGCTTGTAATAATGCAGCCCGACCTGAAATTAAAAAAGCTTCAAATCCGACACCCGCAGCGACCGTAGCACCCAAAATCGATGACCATAATCACGCCGCCGAAATGGATGTTTCCCGAATCAATCTTGCAGATGCGAAGAAGGAATTTGATGCGGGAAATGCCTTGTTTGTTGATACTCGTGATTTGTCATCTTTTAATTTTGCTCGAATCAAAGGGGCGATTTTAGTTGCCGGAGCAACTTTTGAAACGGACATAAATAGAATTGCCAAAAATAAAAAAATTATTGCCTATTGTTCCTGACGAGATGAACATACAAGTGCCAGTTTGGTACTAAGATTAAAGGAAAAAGGTTTTGTCGATTCATTTGCACTCTTAGGCGGAACTCAAGCATGGATGGACGCAAATTATCCGATGGAAGGCGAAAAATATTCTAAAGCAAAGTAATAGTAATGTTGGAGGTAAAATATATGCGGTTAATTTTCACGTTTTTAACGGTTTTTGGTTTGCTGATCGGATTAGCTTGTCAAACAACAAATGCAAGACTGGCAGATGAAACATCCGTAGGAGCAGACGGAGCAAACCGGATCACATTAGGCGGAGCAAAAAAACATTTCGATGCCGGCGAGGCGGTTTTTGTTGATACAAGAGCAGAAGTTTCCTACCGCCAAGAGCACGTTAAAGGCTCAATTAATATTCCTGCCGAAGCGATGGAAGCACGCTGGAAAGAGATTCCAAGCGATAAGCGAATTATCGCCTATTGTTCCTGACCGTCCGAACATACGAGTGCCAGTTTGGTACTTAAATTAAAAGAAAAAGGAAATGCGAATGCGTATGCTTTAGTTGGCGGAACAAAGGCTTGGAAAGATGCAGGCTATCCGATGGAAGGCGAAAACGTGAAGTAATCAATAGTATAACAATTCATCGCAGATGCGTTCCGCCGTTTTGCCATCCCAAAGCGGCGGCATTTTTGCGTCAATTTTTGAATTATTCTCTAAAATTTGAAAAGCGTTTTGCTTTATTTTGTTTGGATTTGTGCCGACCAAAATGTTCGTTCCCATTTCGATTGTTATCGGTCTTTCAGTATTTTCCCGAAGGGTTAGACAGGGAATTCCGAGTGCGGTTGTTTCTTCTTGCAGTCCGCCGGAATCGGTAAGTACCAACTTTGCACCGCTGTAAAGCCGCATAAAATCTAAATACCCAAGTGGTTCGATAAGTTTGATATTTGAGCTCTTAACCTTTTCACTAAAGCCAAATTCCTCAATTTTCCCACGTGAGCGTGGATGTGCAGGGAAGATAATTGGAATTTTTTCCGAAATTTCCAAAAGTGCCTCGAGAAGTCCGCTGAAAGTTTCTTTATCGTCAACATTCGACGGACGATGAAGAGTCAACACGGCGTATTCATTTTCAGTTAAGTCTAATGTTTCACGGATCTTAGACGATTCTGCGATCTTCAAATTTCGCAAAAGAGAATCAATCATTACGTTGCCGACAAGTTTAACTTTTTCGTCCGCGATGCCTTCTTTTTTGAGATTTTCATTACCATCCGGCGAAGGTGTGAGCAGTAGATCAGAGATTGAATCGGTCAAAATTCGATTGATTTCTTCGGGCATTGTTCGGTCAAACGAACGCAATCCCGCTTCAACGTGTGCGACCTTTACGCCAAGCTTGGCACAGACCAAAGCACAAGCAATTGTCGAATTTACATCGCCAACAACCAACACCCAATCAGGCTTTTGACCTAAAACAATCGGCTCGAATTCCACCATTATTTTCGCCGTTTGAACCGCATGCGATGCCGAACCGACATTCAAATGCACATCAGGTTTTGGCATTCCTAAATCGACGAAAAATGAATCTGACATTGCCGCGTCGTAATGCTGTCCTGTGTGCACAATCATCGGTAAAAACTCCGAATCACGCCGTTTCATTTCAGCGTAAATCGGAGCAATTTTCATAAAATTCGGTCTCGCACCGACGATGTTTAGGACTTTTAACATAGAAAAATTTTAGAGTGATAAAACAAGCCGCAAACCATTATCAATTTGTTCCGTTTTTTGTTCCGAAGGCATTACCATTCGTTCCGCTCAAAAGAACGAGTCGCCATTATCCGAATGTCAGGCACATCTTCCGCTGTATACTTAGCGTAAAAATCATTTATTTTTTTGGTTATCTCCGCTTTATCAATCTCTTCTGCAAGTTTTTCATTGAGCTTTTCAATTCCCATCGCAAAAATTTTACTTCGCGAGACTTTTAACCTTTTAGCAAGGCTTTCGGAAAGCTCAAAAATTTTGGGGGAAACTGAAATTTCGATTTTCATAACATTAAACTAACAGAGTATTTAGTGACTTTCAGTTTACATGTAAAAAGCCGCTTAGTAAACGAATTACATGACGGCTTTCAATCTGAAATGTGGAATTTGGAACCTGAAATTAAAGACGAACAATCTTCGCCTTGCTTCCTTCCCGCACATCTTCTTTCAAAGCATTTCGCGTGTCAACAATTAACGATGAGAGTTCGCAAACTCGTTTGTAATCAACATTTGAATGCTCTGTGCAAATTACAACGCAGTCAGCAGATTTCAACAAATCATCGGTTAAATCCTGGTTGTAAAGCGGTTTACCTTCGCCGATCGTGTAAGCGTGATCGAAAGTTACTTCAGGCACAAATCCGTCGTGATAAACGACGTCTGCACCTTTCGAGCGAAGCAAATCAATTACCGACAAAGCCGGAGATTCACGCATATCGTCGATATCTTTTTTGTATGCAACGCCCAAAATCAATACTTTCGAACCTTTTACAGCTTTTTCATTTTCGTTTAACGCATCGCGGACAAGCGAGCAAACGTATTTTGGCATTCCCGAATTTATCTGCTCAGCGAGTGTGATAAATTGCGAATCAAACCCATGTTGACGGGCTTTCCACGATAAATAATGCGGATCAAGCGGGATGCAATGTCCGCCGATTCCGGGTCCCGGATAGAACGGCATAAAGCCGAAAGGCTTCGTTGCCGCAGCACGAACAACTTCCCACGAGTCGATTTTCAACGCCGCACAAACTTTCGCCATTTCATTTGCCATGCCAATGTTTATGGCACGGAATGTGTTTTCCCACAGCTTACAAGCTTCAGCAACTCTCGCTGATGAAACAAGGTGAACATCGCCGACGATTTGCGAATAAAGCAAGCCCGAAACTTCGGTCGAATCTTTGCCGACTCCGCCGACAACTTTGGTAATATTGTGCGTTTGAAATTGCGGATTGCCGGGATCTACACGCTCAGGCGAGAATGCGAGCAAGAAATCTTCGTCCAATTTAAGCCCTGCGGCTTCGATGATCGGCTGCAAAACTTCGTCCGTCGTTCCCGGATAAGTGGTCGATTCCAAGATCACGAGCTGACCGCGACGTGCGTATTTTTGAATTTCTTTGCCCGACGCCAAAATGTATGACATATCAGGGTCTTTGGTTTTGCGAAGCGGCGTTGGTACGCAAATGATGATTACATCGCAATCAGCAAGCTTGCTAAAGTCTGTAGTCGCTACAAGTTTGCCTGCATCAATACATTTTTTGACCGTTTCACTGGTTACATCAACAATGTAAGACTCGCCATTATTTACCGCATCAGCTTTCTTTGTATCGACTTCAAAACCGATACCATTGAAGCCTTTCAAGGCAAATTCAACAATCAAGGGCAACCCGACATAGCCGAGACCAATGACACCAATACACGCAGATTTATCCGAAATTTTTTGTTTAAGTAGTTCTTTAACCATGGTTTAATATAAAAGATTTATTAAAAAGTTCACATTGCAGGATAGCTTGAATGTGGGGCAGAGCGAATTCGCTACTATATTAAGACTAAGTTAAGCGTTTTCAACTGTCAAGACCTTATTTAGCAGAATCAAGGCTCATGCGGTTCTTTGCAGTATAAAATCCGCCAAATCTTTCAAAATTTCAGTATTTCTGTTGATATTTTCCAACGCCCCACAAGCTTCCGCGTGAATGTCGTTCGCCAGTTTTACTGCTTTATCAAGTCCGTAAATACTTGGATAAGTTGCCTTTTCAGCTAATAAGTCTTTTCCTGCTGTTTTGCCCAACGTTTCTGTCGTTTGCGTCACGTCTAAAAGATCATCGGTAATTTGAAAAAGAAGTCCAATTTTTTTTGCATAAATTGTAATAGCTTCGAGTTCCGTTTCGGTCGATTCGGCAATTATTGCTCCGGCTCGTGCCGAAAATGCTATCATCGCCCCGGTTTTACTACGATGAATTCGCTCAAGCTGTTGAATTGAAATGGTTTGCCCTTCTGCTTCGATGTCCAATTGCTGCCCGGCGACCATTCCGTCAGGCGTTCCTGCTGCCTGGGCAAGTTCGGCGATGAGCTTTACCCTCACTTCCGCTGACAAGCTTTCGTCTTCCGCAATTGCTTGAAAAGCTAGAGTTTGCAAAACATCTCCGGCTAAAATCGCAGTCGCATCATCAAATTTAACGTGGCAAGTTTCTCGTCCGCGACGCAAATCATCATTGTCCATCGCCGGTAAATCATCGTGAATCAATGAATATGCATGAATCATTTCATACGCAGCGGCAGTTTTTAGTAGCTTTTCTTCGTTTGTTCCAAAAACTTTCCCAACCGCCAAAAGCATCACAGGACGAAATCGTTTTCCGCCTGCAAAAACGCTCCAGCGAATCGCTTCGTGCAAACGCTCCGGCGAAGTTTCTACACTTTAGGAATAAGCTTTTCCAGAGATTCATCTACGCTTTGGCGGGTTTCATAAAAAAGTTTTTCTAAATTGCTCATAGGACTAATTTTTTATAGGATACTTCCTTTATCCAACCGCTTCAAACGGCAATTTCAAACAAATTTCTCCTTTATACCATTTGACTCCGATTGAATATTTCAATACAATTACATCTTTTCGACTGGCGAACGAAATCGTGCCATTCCGAAAGGGAGATTCACAATAAAATGAGTAACGCAATTATCAGAACAGGCGGAAAGCAATTTAGCGTTGAAGCCGGACAAACTTTACGGGTTCCTTCGATCAGCGACAAGAAAGTTGGTGACAATATCGACATTGAAGCTCTATTGGTTGGCATCGGCAGCGACATTACGCTGGGCGGAGCAACCGTCAAAGCAACAGTTTTAGGACACGGACGTGCCGATAAAATTATTGTTTTCAAGAAAAAACGTCGTAAACAATACAAACGCAAACAAGGTCACCGTCAAGGTTTTACAGAAATTAAGATTGAAAAAATTTAGTGTAAGAGGAGAGTGGTCTTTGGTTTTTGGTCTTAGGTTTTAGTTTTCTAAATCCAAAATCCAAAATCCAAAATCCAAAATCGAGATATGGCACATAAGAAAGGTGTAGGTTCATCCAGAAACGGACGCGATTCAAACGCACAGAGATTAGGCTTAAAGAAATTTGGCGGACAGAGAGTTCTTGGCGGCAACATATTAGCCCGTCAACGCGGAACAAAATGGAAGCCGGGTAAAAACGTCGGTATCGGCAAAGATGATACTCTTTTTGCTTTGATCGAAGGCGTTGTAAAATTTGAAAACAAAGGTCAAAAAGGCAAATTCATTAGCGTTTACGTAGAAGGTGCGGCTGAACTTCAACCAAAACCTGCTGTTGCTCAAGCAGCTTAAAATTATCTAAAATTTAAACAAAAAGAAGTCGGCATTGTCACAATGCCGACTTCTTTTTGTTTACCTAAAGTCGATTTAGAATTCAGGAGAGTTCAATTTTTGCGACATCACTATCGCAGTCAGTTTTTCAGATCTGGTTTGTGACTAATCTAAATCAAACCAAAAACCATTGCAATAATCAATAAATTTATCTTCTTCATAATTTTTCACTTTTCACTTTTCGTTTTTCCCTCACATTACTTCTCCCACCACTGCTGAACTGCATTCGGTGAATTTGAAGCGACAGGAAACGGATTTCCCTTTTTCGGCACTCGAATAGCCATCGTTTTGCCTTCAGTTGAAGTCCACGATTGACCATAGAAAAACGAAGTTGAGTTGCCGTTCAACCTTCCGTCTAAATCGCTTCCGCCAGCGGGAATTTCCATATCCACCAAATACGAATTAAACCCAAGATTGATATTGCCTTTTTGCTCCTGGTGAATCGCGGGTTTTCCGTTTTCAACTACAAAACGCCACGTTCGCCAGGCAACGCCGTTGTTCATCAAACTGCATTCCCAATTTCCGGGATTATCGTCCAAAGCAGGTCGCTCTGCCCAACGATTTGCCTTTTCGCCCCAAGTTAAAGGAGCAAGCAGGCGAACTTGGTTGAAATTTATTTCGTCTTGATATTCCGTGCCTCGTTGATATTTTACGGCGATTCGATCTTGATAAATTGCACCGTATTTTCGCGTAACATAGCTCAATGCCTGATCTGCAAAACCATCAGGTCCGGGCATTGCAATCCTTTTGCCATTGACCGAACAACGCATATATCCGTGCGGAATTTGTTTTCCTTTATCGGAAGGCGAAAGATTAAAAGTAAATTCAACTTGATTTGCCCCAAGCCTTTCCGAACCGTTTTGCCAGCGGTCATAGGCAAAATATTCACGCGGACGCAGAAACACCCAACTAACCGCCGTTTCATCGTGACGATTGATGTAATAAAGCGGTGGCGAAAGTCCGGCTTCCTGACCTGAACGCACACGATTGACTGTTTTGACATCAATCTTATATTTGCGAACGAGTTTTTCTTCATCCGTATCGCCATTAATCGTGTAAACATTTACATCAAAAACGCCGATTTCCTTGCTCGAAGTTTCTTTTTTCCAACAATCAGCCGTTGCCATATAACTTTCGTCGTAAGCTCCGTTTTTATTGCTGTATCTACCGGTTTCACAACGAGTTGTGGCGATAATTTTGCCGGCTTTTGAAACAACCATTTTGAACGCTGAACGATTCGGATATTCGCCCAAAACTTTGACGCTCGAAATTAAATACCAACCCGTTGAATACGGAATATTGTTGCCGCCGAGTGCTTCGCCGTTGCCCGCTTCAAACCAGGTGTAGCCATCGTCAATCACATTTTGGCGAGTTTGCGAAAAGACGCTCAAACTTAATAAAAATAATGTGCAAATGATTAGAATTGTGTTTTTCATAGCTGTTTAGTTTTTCCTCTTTCGCGTTTGTTTTCTTCGTTCAAGTGTTTCGATTGAAACTTCATTTTTGCTTGATTTTGTAGTTCGGCGTTTTCGGATAACTTCGTCATCAACTTCGGGCAAATTATACCAACCGTTATTTTTTGCGATGGGTTTTCGCGTTCTGTGTGTTGTTGTGTTTAGTCCTCCTTCTTTGTATGCAGGTCTCTTGGTTTTCACTTTTGTTTTCGACTTCCGGGTGAGATGAGTCTCATCATTTTCTACCTCAAATGATTTTCCCGGCATTTTCCTGATTTTTCGCGGACTTGGCGTTGCTGATGGCGAAACATTATTACTTGCTTCGGTTGTAGCTGGCTGAAAAGCGAACATTGAAATGACAAATGTTGCGACGATAGTTGTGATAACGATTGAATTTACTTTTTTCATCTTTACTATTTCCTGACTTTTTGAAATTTCCAGCTTAGTTTTTTCTCTTTCGCGGCTGCTTTCGTCGCTCAGTTTCAACTTCCAACCCTGAAACACTTTTGAATGTTGTCGTTGACTTAACCTTAGTCCTTTTAACTATTACAGGCGATCGAATTGTCGTAGGACGTTTCGTTCGCGGACTCGGCGTTGCCGATGGCGAAACATTATTACTTGCTTCGGTTGTAGTTGGCTGAAACGCAAACATTGAAATTACGATTGTTGCGATAATGGTTGCGATAATTGTTAGATTTGCTTTCTTCATTTTCATCCTCTCCTTAATTTTTGGGCGATGAATTGTCAACGCCGGTTGATTTATTGAATTGGTTTATGTTGCCGTTTCTGCGTGCTTCTTTTGCGTGATTGTTTGATTTTTCCAGCCGAGTTTCCATCGAGGTCTCTGTTAGACAAAACAGGTTTTTTCGCTTTTATCGTGGTAATCGGCGATTGAACTGGACGCGGCAGACGTTTCCTTGGTGTTGCCGAAGGTGCGACATTATTAGTTGCTTCAGTTGTAGTTGGATGAAATGCAAACATTGATATTACGAATGTTGCGATGATGGTTGCGATTATTGTTAGATTTACTTTTTTCATTTTGCCTCTTTTGGGGCGATGAATGCTCACCGCCCAATTTGGTTTAATCAATTAATGTTTTCTCTTACGACTTTTACTACGCGATTGTGTTGGACTTTTCACCCAATCGTCATCACCATTGATAGCACTCGTCACTTTTGGTTTCCTAATTTTGACGTTAGCATTAATTGGCGGTCGCTTTGTTCGCGGACTTGGTGTTGCACTTGGCAAAACATTGCTGCTTGCTTCAGTTGTAACTGTTTGAAATGCAATCATCGATAAAACTAATGTTGCGATGATCGCTGCGATTACTGTTAAATTGAATTTTCTCATTTTATTCTCCTTCTATTTTGTATTGAAAACCCATTTTTTATGGGATCACGAGCCTTTGTCCCGGCTTAATAATGTCAGGATTTGGACCAATAACTTGCAGATTCGCCTGATGAATAGCCTTATATTTCATGGCATCTCCGTAATATTTTATTGCGATTTTTGAAAGCCAATCGCCTTGCTGGACAATGTGGATTCGTTGGTTGCCATTTCCGCCGCCATTTGGTGGAAGCGAACCGACGGGTTGTTGGTTTGGAATTTGGAAATCAGGTTTACCATTTGGTTTCTCTTGTTCCAAACGCTTTCTGCATTGTTCAAAGGCGAAGGCGATGTGGTTTTTCGCCCAACCCCAAACTTGCTGTGAACCAGACTGATCCCGGCTCACCGTTACGCGAGTTGGACCGACTTCACCGGGTTCCCAAATGGTTGGAATAGGAATTACGCCGCCGATTGGATCAACCGCTTTAGTCCAAGGCACACCGCCAATTCCGCTGTGTGTTGCAAAAAAGAATTCCTGAAATCGAGGCGTCGCCGAACTTTCATAATTTGTACCGCAATTTCCAAACGAAAGTCTTGAGTTTGTTAAGATTATATTTCGACGTGCGTGAATAACTTTCTTGACATTCGAAGGAATCGGGGTATCACGAAAAACGCCTCCGAGCGTATGTGTTCGATCAACCGCATCAAATAGAATCAGACACTCGACCGGGATATTACGCTCTTTCAACCATTTTGCGACCTCAATAACGGCAGCACCGCCACGGCTGTGTCCGCCTAAAAAGATGGCTTTTGCCTCGCCTTTTTCCCATTTATTTATAACCCAATCGTAGCAAGACTTGGAACGATTTATCGTGTCAAAGCCGCTCAAAAAAGGTCCGCGTAAATACCAGGTATCTGAAAATTGCAGTAGCTCTCTTCGATACAGCTTGTTTATAAAGCTGTTGTAGTAAGTAGTTTTGTAGGTTTCTTCTTCCGTTGAAGTTCCGTCTATTCCGGCGTAGATAATCATTTTGCTTTACTCCTTTTTAATCTTTCTTGGGCGGCGATAATCACCGCCAAGTAATTGCATTCAATTTCGAGGTCTCCTTCTTCGTTCATGCGTAGCTGTGTCGCCTAATTGTTTATTGCGTCGAACTTTGTCAATACCAATTTCTTTCGGATTGTATTGTGCCGTTCTTCTCGTTTGTTTCCGGCGACTGGTTAGCTCCATTCCGATCCCTGATATTTCCTGAAAACTTTTTGGCTTTCGCGGCTGAATCTTTCTTGGGGTCGACATCGCACTCGGCGAAGCATTGTTACTTGCTTTTGCTGGTGTCGGCTCAATAGTGATGATTGATATTGCTAACAATGCAAAGACGATTGCGATAATTGCTAAATTTGTTTTTTTCATTTCCATTTTCTCCTTAATTAATTTTTATAGTAAAATTTGGCGACAGTAGGTTTTACATCTGCTGTGTTGGGTTGACTGGAAGGATATTGGAAGTTTGCAGAAATTGTCCTCAAAGATTTGCTCAAAAAATTCTCAAAGAAATTCTCAAAGCGATTATGAATAATGAAATCAACAGTTTATACGAATTTGAAGATTTCAGATTCGATGGCAAAAAGCAAAAACTTTGGCGGGGCGATAGCCTGATTTTACTTTCGCCAAAGGCTTCCGAATTGCTGCAATGTTTATTAGATAAAAACGGCGAGTTTGTCTCCAAAGAAGAAATCTTTAAAACGGTTTGGAAAGATACTTTTGTCGAAGATGGAGTTTTAACGCAAAATATTTACACTTTGCGGAAAGCTTTGGGCAATGATGCAGACGGTTTGCCGATTATTGAAAATAAAACCAGGCTTGGTTATCGGATTACAGTACCAGTCATTTGCCACGCGGAGACGGTGAGACGCGGTGACAGGGAGAATCAAGAAGAATCGCCATCCAATAATCAAAATTTCAATCCGAAAATCCCCGCGTCCCCGCGTCGCAAAATCGCCGCGTCGCTCTTCATCGCTGTTGCACTAATCTCAATCGCCGCAATTGCTTATCGTTATTTTCGCCCGCAAATCTCTGCATATTTCCGCAAACCAATTGAATCGGTTAAATTTACTCAACTAACAAATACGAGCGATTTAGCTTCGGCAACTCTTTCGCCTGACGGTAATTTCCTCGCATATATCCGGCAAAATAAAGTCTATTTGAAAGATATTGCTTCAAATAAAGAGATTCCGCTGAACATTCCGAATGTGCCTTCGTTTCGTTCTTTGGAGTTTTCGGCTGATGGGAATTTTTTATATTTTTGTAACAATAGTGCGTATAATGCCGGCTCAAAAATTCTCAAAGTCTCGCGTTTTGGCGGTGATACCGAGTTAATTATCGAAAAAAATCAAGGTTTATTCAGTCTTTCGCCCGACAATAAATTTATCGCCTATTACGGTGCATACATTTCTGATGGGCTAAAACTAATTATCAGAAATCTCGAAACCCGCGAAGAACGCGAAGTTTTGCGATTAGACCCCGCTCAAAGCACAGTCATCAACAACAGTTCGCTGTCGTGGTCGCTTGATGGAAAACGAATTCTTAGTTCGACCCAATCCGTCGTCACTACGAGCAGTCAACTTTTTGTGATTGATGTCGCCAAGGGAAAAAGTGACGAGGTAAAAATCCCAAAACTCCGCCGCTTCCAAGAGGCTCATTGGCTTCCCGATGGCGAAAGTTTTGTTGTTTCCGCAACCGACAACGGCAGAATTTATCATCTCTGGAAAGTTTATTATCCGAGCGGCGACATTCAACCGCTGACCACGGGTTTGAGTTCATTTGAAAAACCGATCGTGTCGCGTGACGGTAAGAAAATTCTCACTTTGCAAACGACTAATAATTCAAATCTTTTTGTCGCTAATGACGCTAACCTCAACGAACAACAGCAGCTTACAACGGGTAACACCAACAAATTCGGACAAACTTCATTGGCATGGACAAACGAGAAAGAAATACTTTTTTCATCGCAATTAGAAGATGATCTGGTCGAAAATTTTTGGTTGATTGATTCAAACGGGAACGGAAAACGACAAATTACAGCGGAAAAACAGGCTTTGTTGAGCAATGCAATTTCCGATGGAAAATCAATTTTTTACACCGCATTTCGGGGTCAATTTGCCAATCTTGAAAAGATCAATGCGGACGGCGGAAGTCTCTTACAATTAACGAATAGCACCAACGGAGGTCGCCGTTCACCGCAAATTTCGCCCGATGGAAATTCGCTTTATTACATTTTTCGTGACGCAAAAGGCTCAAAACTTATGCGGTTAAATTTGCTTGACCAAAAAGAAGAAGTGTTTCTCGAAGACGAAAAAGTTCAATGTGGGATATTCCTGCAAATGTCGCCCGACGGCAAATATTTAGCGTGTCCAAATTGGCGACAACGAACCGCAAATGATGCCGATAAACACAACTCAGAATTAGTGATTATTTCCACCGAAACAAAATCCGTATTCCAATACATTCCAATCGACCGGATCTCTCCAAATTTTCGCTTCTCGCCCGATAGCAAAGCCGTTGAATTTATCGCATCCGTCGATAGCGGAACGCAAATAATGCGACAAGGCTTTGATGAAAACGAGCCAAAACCGATTTTATCAATGCCAAAAGATAGAATTTTTAACTTTTCGTGGTCGAAAAACGGAAAGCAATTGGCAATTTCAAAAGGACAACAAATTCGAGATGCAGTTTTGTTGACTGAATTCGATAAATAAAGATCATCACAAAATTTTCACCCGGTGTCGTAAACAATGTCACCGAAACTCTTTGAAAGGTCCAGTTATATTCGAACAAATATTTCCATTGCAGCGAATTACCGGTCCCTCATAACCCGCGAAAAATGGTCTTTGATCCCACATTCCGCCTTCTACCGTTACACCAAGAACGACCGAAAGCCGCTTAAGCAGCGTTTCGCCATCAGGCGGAGTTGCCACTTTGCATCCGCCAAGCGAAACTCGGGCATCGTGGGCTAGTTTAGGAACGAGACGTGAAAGTGCCTGCTCGGCATTGTTCATCAATTTACCATCAGCGATAGCAACCATAAGGAATTCGTCTTTTTTATTTTTTGCGATATTGCCCACATTGCCGCAGCCGACACATTGAGCTCCGCTTGCCGCGTGACCATAAATCACTAAACGCGAAATCATATCCGAGCCGGCTGCTGCCAAAACTTTGTTTACCATATCAGTTATGGAATAGACCGTAACTGACGCAAACATATTGAGTGGTGCCGATATTACACTTGTCTTTAGTCTTGCGATCAAACTCACCAAATCTCCAGAATTTCCGTCAATTGCCCATATGTACGAAGCCATAATATTCATCTCCTTTAATCGTTATAATATTTCTTTGATTTTGTACCCTAAGCGGCTTGCTGCCAGACATTGAAACGATCAATGCTTTACGGAATAGATGAGTGCTTTTTGAATCGCCGCCTCAAACCCCATTTTTATGATGAATGCTGCTGCACCACCGCCAACTTTCATAAGTTCTACGATTCCCGCACTCGCTAGTGTTAGTGCCGGACCGGTCACTTGACCAATCAACCCTTTGCACATTACCCCAGTAAGAATTTCCCGACGGAGACTAAAAATTGCCTCCAGTTGTGCAGTTCTAGATGCCTGGAAAAGGAAGGGATCATTCATCTGTGAGGCTGCATCAGTAATACAAGAACTTTTATTAGCTGATTTGATTAGTCCGAAAACATAAAGAGGATCCCAAACCCAAGTCACAGCAGACCAGCCTAATTCAAGAACTGAAACTCTGCCGCTCAAATCCATATCTTTCAGGTTATACATCGGACAGACAGCACAAACTTCGTTGATGCCACCCATCCCCGGTTTATATGCCACCAAAAGGATATGTTTGTTTTGCCCTTTAAGTTGACTTCCGCTATTTTCGATTGCCGTCCATTGAATATTATTTGACATTTTTATACCTCATTAATTTTTTTGTTATGAATGTTGAGGAGGCGAACCTCCCCTTTTTTGTTTAATTGTTTTTCTTGCGACGAACATTTCGGCTCGCTTGATTTAGTTCACGATGAAGACGAAAACGCTCGCCAAACGTTACGTTTCCATCGCTTTTCGCTTTTCGTTCAAACTTACGGATTTCAGCTTGTTGCTTTAACAATTTTGCCGTTTCCTTGAAATTTAGGTCGCCGCTTTTTACACCATTGACGATGCGATGTTTTTGATTGTTTTCCCTTTCATCTACTAACGGCGTATTGTTCTGTGCCGCAGCGGCAAACGAAAATGCAAAAACCAAACCAAGTGTTGTTATTATCTTCTTCATATTTTTTCTCCTATTTATTCATTTAGTATTGTGTGGCAATATTGAATTACCATTTGAACAAAACAACGTATTTGCTCCGTCCAAAAGTTTGACGCACGCCGCACCAAAATTTTCTTTGGAATGTCCTCAAGTATTGATTAAAGAGTTATTAAGTAGTTCTCAATGAGGCGTTATGAGTAATGAATTCAGTAGTTTATATGAATTTGGAGACTTCAGATTTGATACGCAAAGCCACACTCTATGGCGTGGTCAAGAGTTAATTTCTCTCCCGCCAAAGGCTTTGGATGTCTTGTGTCTGCTAATCGAATCGAAAGGCGAACTGGTTACCAAGCAAGAAATTCTCAGTAAAGTATGGGCAGATACATTTGTTGAAGAAGGCGTTTTGACACAAAGCATCTATAGGCTTCGGCAGGCTCTCGGCACAGACTCAAACGGCAAACAACTGATCGAAAATTTTGCCCGACGCGGCTACCGACTCGCGATTCCCGTAGTTTGTGAAACGCAAATCGATGCGGAGAGTAAAACCATTGAAATTTCTGAACAAAATAATACCAATTCTGATCGCAAACAAATTCCCGTGTTCCCGCGTCGCCGTGTCGCCGTGTCGGTTTTCGTCGCTGTTGCATTAATAATACTAAGCAGCTTTTTCGCTTATCGTTATTTTCGATCAAACATTTCTTCAGTTTCCCGCAAACCAATTGAAAGCGTTAAGTTTACACAACTAACAAACACGGGAGATCTGACTACCGCAACAATTTCTCCGGACGGAAGTTTAGTCGCTTTCACACGCGGCGATAAAGTTTTTTTGAAAGACATCACGACAGAAAAAGAAATCACACTTGATATTCAAAATGCTGAGTCTTTTAGTTCTCTGCAATTCTCGCCCGACGGTAATTTTATTTATTTTCGCAATAATAGAATTTTGGCTACGCAAGCTAAAATCTTAAGGGTGTCACGATTAGGAGGTGAATCACAGCCCATTATCGAACGCTCTTGGGGTTCATTCAGCATCTCGCCGGACGGTAAAAAGCTTGCGTATTTCCTAAATGTTCCTCCGATTGCCAAATTTAATCTCAGAATCAGAGATCTGGACACTGGGAATGAAAAAGAATTTCTGGCGGTTGAGCAACCAAACAGTCTTTGCGTAAGTTGCTCGCCCGCATGGTCGCCAGACAGCAAAACGATTATTTATACGACAAATATTTCAAACGGAAGCGGGCAGATGTATATTGTTGACCTCGAAAAAGATAAACGGGAAGAGTTAAAATTTGATAAACTTCGTCGGTTTGAACAGGTAGCCTGGATGCCTGATGGAGCAAGTTTTATCGTTTCGGCTACTGAAGGCAGTCGTTTTTTTCATCTCTGGAAAGTTTTTTACCCTGATTTGAAAGTTGAACCGATTACCAACGGTTTATCAAATTACGCAAAAGTCTCGATTACAGCTGATGGCAGAAAAATTCTCTCCTTGCGGGCTGATGAAACCTCGAATTTGTTTATTGCCAATGCAGAAAATTTGAATGAGCAAAAACAAGTGACATTCGGCAATCAAAATAGTTTTGGACAAAGCGGACTTCATTGGATTGACGAACATAAGATTCTTTTTTCAACCCAAACTGAGCAAAATTTAGCTGATAATCTGGCAGTTTTGAATACTGAAGACAACTCAAAAACAACCATTACGAGCGAAAAACAAAACTCATTTCGCGTTCCTGTTTCAAACGGAAAGCAAATTTGGTTTAGTACAAATAAAAACGGTTCATCGCAAATTTTTCAAATGGATATGAACGGCAAAAACATCGTCCAATTAACCAACGGTGCTGATGGGCAAAGGCAATCGCCGCGAATTACAAACGATTCAAAATATCTCTTTTATGTTTTTCGCAGTAAAGAAGGCGGAAAAATTATCCGTTTCGACATGCAAAATCAAACGGAAGAAGTTTTTTTCAATAATCCTGATTTTCAGCCCGGACCATTTCTGGAACTTTCGCCAGACAATAAATATTTAACCTTTTTGCGAATGCGAGAGCGTTCGGACGATATTGCCGATAAATTTAATTCCGTAATGACGGTTGTTTCAATTGAAAATAAAGACGATATTAAGTTTTTTCCGGTTTCGATTATTCCGCCTATTCGACGCTTTTCGCCCGACAGTAAATATCTTGATTATATCTATGCCGAAACCGACGGAACACAAATCGTTCGCCAATCATTTGACGGAAGCGAGCCAAAACCGCTTCTGACAATTTCCAACGAAAAGATATTTAATTTTGCGTGGTCAAAAAATGGAAAGCAATTGGCAATCTCGAAAGGACAGCAAATTAGAGATGCGGTTTTGCTGACGGAATTTGACAAATAAAAGCCGCCACGGAAACTGTATTAGATAAATCCAAGGGACGGGGGTATTTTTTCCAACTGATTTATCGTTTGCAATCTCCGCGGCGACATTAATAAGACGTAATTTTCGCAACTAATTGCGGTCGCGATTATTATGTTTCGTCCTATAAATTTTGCGGCTTGATTTATTTTCTTTGTGCTGCAATCTGGCACGTTCTATCCAAGTAACTTTGCCGTCTGATTTCGCCTTGGTTTCGTAACGTTTGGCATTCTTCGTGCTGTGCTTAATGCTTTTGGCTTCGCGTTTTGTAATCTCACCTGATTTAACGCCTTTTTTAACGCGGTGTTTCTGATTACTTTGACGTTTATCAGCTACCGGTGTAACTTGTCCGTAGGATGTTAATACGCCAAACAGTCCTAATACCATAATCGTTAGTAATAACTTTTTCATTTGTTTTTTCTCCTTAACTGTTTACTTTTTGCTTTCTTTCTACTTGCCCAATTTTCAAACTCAGGATCATGGGTAATGCCCCTTTTTTTGCGAAACGCGACCAAAACCTCATCATCGACTTCGGGTAAATTGTAAGAATTCTTTTTTCGCTTGGTTGTCGATTTCTTGCGAGCCTTTCTATTGTGATAACTCGGTTCTACTCCAACGATTTCGCCTTTGAAAATATTCTTGCTTTGCGGTCTGACAATTTTTCGTTTATTGCTTTGTCCAAAGGCGTTTACCGCAAAAATCAAAATAGTTACTGAAATTATTAATAGGATCTTTTTCATTTGTTTCGTTTCCTTTTTCGATAAATGTTGCTTTGCTCAATATACGGCAAGAGATTATGTGTGTTTTTCGGTTTTTTTCTTGCAGAAGTTTTTCGTTTCCGTGGCGATTTAACCCGATATTCTTCGACATTGACATCAGTTCCTTTGCCATCGATGGAGTATCCTTGGGTTCCCGGTCTTTTAATTTTCCCCTTTCTCTGATTAGTTCTGCGTAGATCGTTTCCGAATTCGGGAGCTTCATCAGCCGTATCCATTCCGCCGTTTGGCTGTTCCAAATTTAGAACCGGTTTCGTCAAGCGTTTGCGTTGGGTATCGCTCGAAGTTTTTGTATTTCGCCGTCGGTAAGCCGGAAAAAGCACTCCGTCCTGCATAGTCACCTTGCGTGCGACTTTTCTCTTTGATCGCTTTGCCTTTCCGTTTTGCGAAAACGCCTCGGTCGTAAATACTAAAGCCAAGCCAATTATTAGAAATGCGATCAGGTTTTTCTTAAACATTTTTCTTTGTTCCTTTTCTAATTTGTTATAAAATAAAGTCGCGATTTTGTTTGTAGCGAATGACGCAAAGATTAAAATGATTTGCCGCAAAAGTCCTCAAAGAATCGCTCAAAAAGTTCTCAAGGAATTCTCAAAGCCCCCTATGAGCATAGAAACAAAGAACTTATATGAATTTGGCAGTTTCAGATTCGATGCCGAAAAGAGGACGCTCTGGCGTGAAGATGAGGTTGTTTCCTTACCGCCAAAGGCTCTCGAACTCCTAAAATTACTAATCGAAAAAAAAGGCGAGATTGCAAGCAAACAAGAAATCTTTGAAAAAGTTTGGGCGGATACTTTTGTGGAAGAAGGAGTTTTGACACAAAATATTTACACCCTTCGTCAGGCACTTGGAACTGATGAAAACGGCAAACAATTGATCGAGAATCTTGCCCGTCGCGGTTATCGGCTTACAGTTGTCGTGACCGTCCACAAGATATCTGATGAACTGCGTCAGACAGAAAATCCGGTGGAAAAATCCGCCAACATTCAGCCAAAATCACGCCAATATTTATCTTTTTATGTCGTCATTCCATTATTTGTTCTCAGTTTTCTTGGCTATTTTGGTTATCGATATTTAACAACGACAAACGAATCATTGCCTCAAAAACAAAATGTCGAATTAAAATTTAAACAATTAACAGACACGGGCGACACCAGTTATCTGACGATGTCGCCTGACGGAAATTGGGTTGCTTTTACGCGGGGCTTTGATGTTTATCTGCGAAATTTAGAAGGTAATACCGAGACAAAACTTCCGCTGGAAAAGATTACAAAAGTGGGTTGTTTGCAGTTTTCGTTTGACGGTAAATCACTATTTTTAGGGACAATGTACAACCGCGATGAACCGGGAAATGTCTTTCGGGTTACAACAACTGATGGAAAGGCAGAACTGGTTGCAGAAAATGTCTGGAGCGGTTTTTCAATTTCACCCGATGGTCAGGAATTGGCGTTTATTCGTAAATTTCCCAATCAAAACAAACAGGATTTGATAATCAAACATTTAGTTACAAGTGCCGAGAAAACGCTTAAATCACTTAGTTTGCCCGAAGAATTTTATTGGAACAATTATCCCGCGTGGTCAGCTGACGGAACAAAAATTGCTTTAGTTGCGGTCAATCAAACCGAACATTTTTCACGTTTAATCATTCTCGAAAATGGTGCAGAAAGGGAATTGAAACTCCCAAATTTTCGTAATGTAGAACAAATTGTATGGAATGCGGAGGCAAATTCTCTCATTGCTTCTGCCAATGACGGCAATAATTTTCAGCTTTGGAAAATTTTGCTTGCCGATGGAAGCTACAAACGCATCACAAATGATTTAAATTCGTATCTGGGCATTGCAGTTTCACAAGACAGAAAAAAGCTCGGTTCACGCCAACGTATTTATTATTCAAATATTTGGACGGCTCAAAGCGATAATTTGAGCAATTTGAAACAACAAACAACCGGGACGTCCCGCAACGATGGTTTAAATGGCTTAACGTGGTTTGACGACGAAAAAATTGTCTATGCGACCAACGATGAAAAAATCCGTGATTGGAATTTGTGGATGCTGAATACGGCAGACGGTTCAAAGCAGAAATTAACCGCAGATTCAGAAAAACAAAACGATTTTCCAACGATTTCGCCTGATAAAAAAACTATCTATTTTTCGTCTGATCGCAATAAACAAAGCCGGATTTGGCGGATTAACGCCGACGGCAGCAATCCGCAACAAATCACCTTTGGCGAAGACGAAACGCACCATTTTCCGCAAATTTCACCCGACGGCAATCATCTTTATTTCATTATCAAAAGCGGCAGAAGCTCGACAATCGGACGAAAATCGTTAAACGAAAATTCGGTGCAGGAACTTTCCGGAAAAACAAATTATACGGCAGGCAATTTTCTTTCTCTCTCGCCTGATGGAAAATTATTGGCATTTCAAAACATCAATTTTCAGACAAAATCCGAACCTGAAAATCTTAAATTACAAATTGCTTTACTTTCAACCGAAAACCCGCAAGATGTTCAATTAAAGGAGATTAATGCTTGGCGACAAAACATGGTTTGGACTTTTGACAACAAAAACTTTGATTATGTAAACGGTAATTTCAAGCAATCCGGCATCTATCGCCAATCACTCGAAAATGACGCTTCGCCTATGAAACTTCTGGAAACAAATGATGCAATTTTCAATTTTTCTTGGTCGCCAAATGGTAAAACTCTCGCCATTTCGCGTGGACAACTTTTGCGGGATGTAGTTTTATTGTCAAATTTTGAATAAAACACGACGCGACCATTAAGGAACTTCTCACTTTTGAGTAGTCGGCACGCTCGCTCACCCTCAAATTTGAGATATTTTCATGATTTTTCACATCCATTTACGATACCTAAATATTTTTTTTAATTTTTTTTCAATCGTTAATTTACAGGTTTTCCACAGGTAATTTGCTCATTCATTAATTTCCATTAATTTCTTAAAATCACGAATAAAAATGCTTACGGAGTTTTCCACAAACTTTTCCACAGGCTAACTAAAAATTTAACCACGATCTGTGCAAAAATTAACTGCAATTTACAGCCAAAACTTAAAGTAGATTGTTCTTGACATCAGTAAAAATGGGTGTATCATCCCAACATAGTCAAAAACGCTTACGGGCTTTTGACCGATGCAAAGAGAGGCGAACGACAGCGGTGACGCAATGTTTGAGGGCAACAAAAGACGGAAAAAAGTTGCTATTACGCTTTGAATCGAAGCCGAAAGGCTTGCTTGAGAAAAGTTGAAAAACTATTCAGGTTGTTTGGATAAAAACGAACAGCATCTTTTGGCAAGGAACCACTAAAAGATAAGCAAAAGTCGCTTACAGCGAAAGCTATAAGCCTCGTTGTCGGGAACGTAACCGACGGTGGAGGAAAAGCCACCACAAAAAAAACCTATCGGCACAGTATTTTGAGAGAAATACGTCAAAGAGTGAAAACGATTTGGGTGCTGACCGGAAAAAAGCTCGCCGCGAGCGTTTTCGGGATACAAAATCGGCAAATCAAACGTGTACATGCGAGATTTGCCAAGCTTTAACAGAACGCTTCGGTGTTCGAATTAAAGAAAAATTGAGCGTTACCTTGAGTAATCAAAGTAACGCTTGATTTTTTTTGCGTGAGTTTTAAGTTTTTTGTTATTACTGTTGTCGATCGGAGGTATTAAAATCTCTCTTGACAGGGTGTTAGCATAAATGTTAACGTTCACACATTATTTTGAGAGGGATGAGCTTGAACCCGAAAAAATCTACAACCCTAAACGACGTTGCAAAAACCGCAGGCGTGACATCTATGACAGTTTCACGGGTCATAAACCAAAATGGATACGTCAGCGATGGAACACGGGAGAAAGTTTTGCGAGTTGTTGGCGAATTAAATTACCGCCCGAATGGGCTGGCACGCGGCTTAAAGCGACAGCGGACAGACACAATTGGTTTGGTTTTAGGAGATATTGCAAACCCATACGCAGCGGAACTTGCCCGTGCGATTCGGGAAATTACAACACAACGCGGCTATAACCTCTTTATTTGCATCAGCGAACATAGTGCAAAAGAAGATGTTGCAGCATTTGATTCGCTCGCAGATCATCAGGTTGATGGTATTATTGTCGCGACTCGTTCAAACAAAATTGGTGATGAACATTTGCACGAAATGATCAAACGAGGCGTTTCGGTGGTTTCAATCGGACGCGATTTTCATGATGAAAATGCGGATTCCGTAACCGCAGATGCTTTGAATGGCGGTTTTCAGGCAACTCAGCATTTGATTGAATTGGGACATAAAAAGATCGCATTTATTGGTGCGACAATTGCCAGCGGTAAGAATCTAAAGCGTTTTCAAGGATACTTGAAAGCGATGCAAGACAATGGATTGCCAATCGAAGAACGATACATAACCGGGAAAACTGATGTTAATGATGACTCACCTGGATATTCGACCGAAAAGCTTGGATATGAAGCAATGAAAAGACTTCTGGTTTTGCCGAATCGCCCGACAGCGGTTTTCGCGAGGAATGATTTTACTGCAATCGGTGCGATAAATGCGATTAAAGAATCCGGATTGAATATTCCAGACGATATTTCAATCGTTGGTTTTGACGATATTCCGACGGCAATTCATACGTCGCCTGCTTTAACAACAGTTCGACAACCAACCCGCAGCCAAGGTTCAATAGCTGCCGAGTATTTGCTAAAAAGAATTGAGGGAAATCAATCAATAAAGAGGGAAGAAAGAATCCTCGAATGTGAGCTAATAATTCGAGGTTCGACTGCACCATTTAAATAAGTTATCGATAACATTAAGCTAACAAATCTGACTAAGTTTACCAATAACGGAACTAATGACAATAAACGAAAGACAATTCGAATCCGGCGGTTTTAAGTTCAACGGAGTGCGTTGGGTAATTATCGGAATGGTATTTTTTGCCACGTTGATAAATTACATTGATCGGCTGACTATTTCCGTGCTCGCTCCGTTGATTATGAAAGACTTACAGCTTTCGAACACGGAATATGGCGGCATCGCAACTTGGTTTTTGCTCGCATATACGATTAGTCAAAGTCTCTCGGGAAAACTTTACGACCGCATTGGCATCAAAAAAGGCTTTTCGGTTTCGATTGTTGTTTGGTCACTTGCGGCAATGTTACATGCTTTTGCGACCGGTATAAGGAGTTTGAGCTTTTTCCGTTTCATTCTCGGATTAGGCGAAGCAGGAAACTGGCCAGGTGCGGCGAAAACGGTGGCAGAATGGTTTCCGGCTCGTCAGAGAGCCTTTGGGATGGCGATTTTTAATAGCGGTGCAGCAATCGGTTCAATCGTTGCACCGCCGATTATTGTTGGGCTAACAGCATATTTTGGACATTGGTATGAAACTTTTATTGTTACAGGTGCTTTAGGTTTTATTTGGTTGATTTTTTGGTGGCTCGTTTACGATTCGCCTGAAAAACACAAGTGGCTGACCAAAAGCGAATACGATTTAATTCGTGCCGATGATGAACCGAAATTAGAAGCGGCAGTCGATGAAAAACCGCTTGGTTGGTTTCAATTGCTGACTTATCGCCAAACGTGGGCAATCGTTTTGGCACGATTTTTGGTTGATCCGGTGTGGTGGTTATATATCACTTGGTTGCCTCTGTTTCTCTACAAAGTTCACGGGTTTGATTTAAAGCAAATCGGACTTTTCGCTTGGGTGCCGTTTGTTGCCGCAGACGCAGGAAGTCTATTTGGCGGATGGCTTTCTGGATTTTTAATCGGACACGGGTGGTCTGTAAATAATGCGAGAAAAGCAGTTATCGGATTTGCCGCGTGTTTGATGCCCGCTGGAATATTGGCAGCATACACACCGGATTCGATGCAAGCACTCGCTTTAATCGGAGTTGTTTTATTCGGATTTCAAGTTTGGATTAACAATGTTCAGACGTTGCCGTCAGACCTTTTCCCAAAATCTGCTGTCGGTTCGGTCGCAGGTTTAGGCGGGACAGGTGCGGGAATCGGTTCGATGATCTTTATTTTTACGACTGGTTGGGTCGTTGACAATTTTTCATACACACCGATTTTGGTGGCAGCGGGTTTGCTCGCACCGATCGGGACAATAGTTTTATTTGCTTTAATGGGCAAAATTAAAAAAGTTCACTAGGAGAAAGATGCGAAATTATTTTGATTTTACAGGGAAAGTTGTTTTGATTACCGGAGCGAGTTCGGGAATTGGTCGGGCGACTGCGGAATTATTTGCGGAATGCGGAGCAAATGTGGCGATTACTTATCTGCACAATGAAAAAGGTGCAAATGAAGTTGTCGCAAAAATTAACGCGTCGGGCGGAAAAGGTTTGGCTATCCAGGCTGATTTTTCGACGAACGATGCAGTGAAATCGACCGTTGAAAAGGTTGAAGCCGAGCTCGGTGCGGTTGATGTTTTGGTTAATAACGCAGGTTCGCTCGTCGAACGTTTGCGGACTCTTGAATTGACCGAAGAACGCTGGGATGAAGTTTTTGCGTTGAACGTAAAAAGTGCGTTTTTCGCGGTTCAGGCAGTAATTCCGAAAATGCTCGAGAAAAAATCGGGTGTTATTATCAACGTCACCTCAATCGCGGGTCGAAACGGCGGAGCACTGGGTTCAATCCATTATTCATCTGCGAAAGCCGCGATGCTCGTGATGACCAAGGGCTTGGCGAAGGAGTTTGCCTCGCAAGGGATTCACATCAATGCGGTGTCGCCGGGAGTAATCGATACGCCTTATCACGAAACATTTTCAACGCCCGAAGCGATGAAGAATTTCGCCAATATGATTCCGATGGGAAGAGTTGGAAAATCTTCGGAAGTTGCCGGAACCATTGCGTTTCTGGCTTCGGAAGCTTCGAGTTATTTGTGCGGCGAAACCATTGAAATTAACGGCGGAATGATGATGGACTAAAGGATTTTGGATTGGTGATTTTGGATTTTGGATTGAGAATATGAAAAAACTTTCAACAATTATTTGCTTCATTTTTTTAGTAGCTTTCTCGGCGTTTGCACAGGAGAGTTTGGGAACTTATCAAGTTCGCGTTTCGCTCGACAAGCCTGATTGGACTTACGAATTAAATGAGCCGACGAAATTTACAATTTCTACGACGCTTAATAATTCGCAAGTCGCGGGTTTGCCGTTGAAATATTCGTGCGGTTTGGAAATGATGCCGCCGACAATTGAAAAAACTGTTACAACGACGAATCAACCGCTACAAATTGACGGCGGAACTTTGAAAGAAGCTGGATTTTTGCGTTGTATTGCGACTCTGGAAAAAGATGGCAAAACTTATCGCGGACTAGCGACGGCGGGCTTTCGTCCCGATTTAATAAAACCAACGACGACCGATCCGAACGATTTTGATAAGTTTTGGAACGATGGAAAAGCTGAACTAGCTAAATTGCCGATTGACTCAAAAATCGAACCATTACCTAGTTATTCAACGCCAAATGTTGACGTTTTTCACGTTTCATTTCAAAACGTCGGCAGCGGAATCAGCAAAAGTTCGCGGATTTACGGGATTTTGGCAACGCCGAAAACTACGAATCCGAATGCCAAGTTTCCTGCACTTTTGAGCGTTCCGGGTGCGGGCGTTCGTCCGTATCGCGGAATGATTGCTCTCGCAGAAAAAGGAATTATTACGCTCCAAATTGGGATTCACGGAATTTCGGTGATTCTTGATCAAAGCGTTTACGACAATTTGGCGGCTGGTTCGCTCAATCGTTATATGGTTTATAACATTGATAATAAAGATACCAATTACTACAGACGAGTGTTTTTAGGAGCGGTGCGAGCCAATGATTTTTTGGTTAGTTTGCCAAACTTTGACGGAAAGAATTTGGGTGTAATCGGTGGAAGTCAGGGCGGTGCGTTGGCGATTTCAACTGCCGCTTTGGACAATCGCGTAAAAGCTTTGGTGGCTTCATATCCGGCGTTAAGTGATTTAACGGGTTACATTTACGGACGTGCCGGCGGTTGGCATCATATTTTTAGAAGCAAAGAAAATCAGACGAAAGAAAAAATCGAGACTTCAAAATACTACGACACGGTAAATTTTGCTCGCCGATTGAAAATTCCGGGCATTTACAGTTGGGGTTTTAACGACGAAACTTGTCCGCCAACTTCAATTTATTCAGCATACAACGTGATTTCGTCGCCGAAAACGCTGCTTTTGGGATTGGAAATGGGACACGCAAATTCGCTTGAACAGACCGATAAATTGAACGCTTGGATTGAGCAAAAGTTGAAAGGAAATTAATGCAGAAGCCCGCACGAAGTAAGGGCGAAAAATGCCGGGCGGAAAACACACTTACTACGTGCGTGTTTCTGCAATCGAGATAAATTTATGTCAGTTTTACTCTTAAAGTTAATAAAACCGCAATTAATTTTTGCCTTTTGCCTTTTTACTTTTGCCTTTGCAACTTTTGCCCAAGACGCACAAGAGCTTGAAGCAGAACGACTTGCGAACGCGAAATTGCAGGGCGAACATCCACTGGTCAAATTGGCGAAGGAAAAACCGTCGTCGCTTAAAAAGGAATTGGAAGGCGTTCATCCGCGTGTTTTTGTTACACAATCTGAAATAGATGCTTTGAAATTGAAAGCGAAATCGCAGCCCGAATTGTGGGCGACCGCAATTTCCAGAGTGCGTGCATTAAACGTCGAACCACCAAAACCGCCTGCGGAAGAGCGTCGTGTGCAGAATGAAGTTGGGCTCGGAATCGCTGAAGCTGCGTTTATTTACAAAATTACGGGCGACAAAAAATACCTTGATGCTGCCAAAAAATATATGGACGCGGCGGTCACTTACGATGTTTGGGGTTATTCGTATAACAAGCCGAATGTTGACCTTGCTGCTGGGCATCTTTTGTATGGCATGGGATGGGCTTACGACCTATTATACAACGACTTAACGCCTGTCGAACGTGAAAAATATCGTGGGAAATTAATCAAACAAGCCCGGCTTTTATACGATTTTTTCAAGCCTAAATCCGGCAAAACTTACGCGTATTCACAAAATCATACGTTCATACCGATCGTGGGTTTGGCGGTTACTGCGTATGCTTTGATGGGCGAAACGGACGAAGCTAAAGATTGGGCGGCAGTTTCGCGTACGATTTTTGATCGAGTTTTAGCGACTTATTCGCAAGACGGATATTTTTACGAAAGCATGGAATATTGGATATTTTCTATGACTTGGATCATTCATTATTTAGACGCTCACAAACATTCGACCGGTGAAAATCTATACCTAACAACGCCCGGCTTGAAACTTTCGCACAAATATATCGCTCACATTAGTCTTCCAGGCGGCGAATTTAATTTCGATTTTGGCGACATTTACGCAGGTCCGGTTACGCGTGCGAGAAAAGGCGATGATTACAAACGCGAGCGAATCAACGGTAAGTTTCGCACTAACTACAACATTCTCTATAATTTAGCGACTCAATTTAACGACGGCGAAGTTCAAGGAGTTGCCGATTGGGTTAAATCAAAAGGACAAGTTAATGCCGAAGAAATTTGGACATTCATTTGGCACAACCGAAATATCAAATCAGTGCCGATTGAAAAACAAGCGACGTGGCATTATTTTCCCGATCATGAACTCGTTTTTTGGCGAAGTTCGTGGGATGACAACGCGACTGCCTTTGCCTTCAAATGCGGTCCGCCCGAAGGTCACGGAGCGAGCGAAAGTGTGAAAGCCTTTCCCGAATGGCGTTTGTCGAGCGGACACGCACATCCCGATTCTGGCTCGTTTATCATTTGGTCAAACGGAAAATATCTCACGGGCGATTCGGGCTACGCGGGCGTTCCGATGACAGAGCATCATAATACTTTGACGTTTGATGGCATCGGGCAACACCGCGAGGGAAAAGGGCATGATGTTTTTGTCGGAATTCCTTATGACAGAATGAATCAACTTCGCATTGTTGACGCCAAAATGAGTGCGAAGAGAGTTTCGATAATTGCTGATGTAACAGCTGCTTATGAGCCGGAAGTTGGCGTGAAAAAGTTCATTCGCAAGTTTGAATTTATTGCTCCGGGAAACTTTGTGGTGACAGACGACATCGAAACTACAACACCAAAAACAGTTACATCGTATTTACATTCCGACAATTTAATCAACGAAATTTCGACTGGCAAATTTGTGTTCGAACCAAACGGGACAAATCTTTTGACCGAGATTGCGACATCGGGAATGTTTGAAACGAAAATCGAAAAAAATATTTTAACCGCACCGGGACGACCAGGAAGCGTAGATAAAGGCGAACGAGAAGAACGCGGCGTTCGATTAGCGATTTCGACAAAAGAAAAAGTAAAACAGGCGAAAATCGTCACGAAATTGACAATCCAAAAAAGGTGATATTCTAAAATGCGAGTCTTTTTTGCAAAAACTTCAAATAATTTATCTTGGGGAAATAACCCATCAAAAAATTTAATACTCCGTATTAGAATTTTACTTGATATTTTACGTATTGAGTGTATTATGTTAAAAGTTTTAACATAATACCTAATTAAATAGTTGATATACAGAGTTTTTCATTAAGTTTTAGCTTGTTTGTTAGTAGTTTGAAGATGCCAAGTTAATACACAGACTTAATTTGTTTAATTTATTAACAAAAAAATTGCAGAGATGAGTTACTGATAATCAGGATTTAATTTGACCGCAAATGGGTGACGTGTTGATTGAGAAAACTTTAAAAGCATCGACTTTTACAGGTTGGAATTGTTTAGGCAATTGAATATCTGCAATTTAGGAGAGCAGATGCCCAAGCGAAATGCTTAGATTTTAAAGTTTTAGCATAGATATTTTTAAGGAGAAATATAAGAAATGAAACAGTTTAATGGAATTTTGAATTTAATAAAGGCTATAGGTCGAAGCCGTGGTTTAGCAATCTATGCCATGCTTGGAATTTTGCTCGCTTTCCCGCTCGGAGCCATTGCACAAGTTACAACCGCAACCATTGTCGGGACAATATCGGATCCTAGCGGGTCTGCGATTCCCAATGCGACCGTAACTGCACGCAATGTGGATACAGGTTTGACCCGCACTGCAATGTCCGGAGAAGATGGAAACTATCGAATCGAATTTCTACCGGTCGGCAACTATTCGATTGAGATAACGCCTTCCTCCGGCTTCAAAAAAGCCCTCAAGGGCGGCATTGTTTTGCAGATCAATGATACTGCACGGGTGGATTTCGCTCTCGAAGTTGGTCAGGTCAATGAAACTGTCACGATTACTGATGAAACTCCTCAAGTCAACACAAGTTCAGCGGAATTAGGTCGAACTGTTCAGACCAAAGAAATCGAAAATCTTCCTTTGGTTGAGCGTAATGTATTTGCATTGTTAGATTTAACACCGGGTGTTCAATCAAACAACACAGGCGTTTCAACTGCTTCTGCAGCAACTAACAACAATGTTTTGGGATTTCCGGAACAACGAACCTTAATTAATGGCGGTACTGATGGCGGCACGGGATCAGTTAGCTACTATCTTGATGGCGGCACTAACATGACCAACTTGCGTAATACCGGAAACGTTGCTCCAAACCCAGAAGCGATTCGAGAGTTCAAGGTTACGACCAATAGTTACAATGCCGAATATGGGCGTTTTGCCAGTGGTGTTATCAATGTAATTACTAAGTCAGGCACAAATAAGTTTAACGGTTCTCTTTATGAATACGTGAGAAACGACGCATTTAATGCAAATGAATACGGATCGATTCTGGAAAGAGCACCTTACAAACGCAACCAATTCGGCGGCTCGATTGGCGGACCAATTATCAAGGATCGGACATTTTTCTTCGGAACTTATTCAGGTTTGCGTCAACAACAGAGCAGATTTTTGTCCGGGGCAACGATTCCAACGGCTCTTGAGCGAATTGGCGATTTTAGCCTATCCGGAACGAAGCCGAGGGATCCGTCCACAGGAACGACTCTTGCCACGGCAACACTTTTTGCGGGTGGAATAATCCCTACAGCCAGACTTGATCCGGTCGCACTAAGAATTATCAAAGATTTCATCCCGGTTTCCAACGCCACTAACCCTAATGGTTCGCCAAGTTGGCAAGGTAATGTTCCGCTTCCAACCAGCACAAATGAATTTTTGGTCAAGATTGACCATCAGTTAAATGAGCCGCACCGCTTGAGTTTTTCTTACTTTACGACAGCTGGAAGTCAGACCGTCTTTCCTGGTAACGGCACCTTGCCTTGGGCTACGCAAAATTTCAGTTGGCGACAACATAACGCCAATTTTAGTGATGTTTGGGTACTTGGAGCGGATAAAGTTAATCAGTTGTGGTTGACTTACACTCGTAATTTTGGTGGTCGAATAAATAATCCCGGAACCACTCTTAAAGATTTCGGTTCAACATTTACTCCGCAAGGGGTAGCTTCACTTCCGCAAATTACTGTTAATGGATTTTTCACCCTGTCAAACGCAATTGGCGGACCAACAGCAGGGACGAACCTATATTCTTTGCGGGATGTTTTCAGCTGGAATAAGGGAAACCATTCGTTGAAGATAGGTGGGGAATTTACACTAAATAAAGACGTTCAAGATACTTTGCTTAATAACTACGGAGTATTTGCGTTCAATAATACAGCCACCGGAAATGCGTTTGCAGATTTTCTGCTCGGTATTCCAAGCACATTGACTCAAGACGCACCTGTCACAGCGTTAACAAATACTTGGTATTCAGCGTTGTTTTTGCAAGATGATTTCCGCGTTAACTCAAAACTAACCCTAAATTTTGGGCTTCGATGGGAAGTTCAAACACCGCCATCTGATCCGCAAAATCGATTTACAAACTATGTACAAGGACAAAAGTCGACGGTCAATCCGGCAGCCCCGGTCGGGGCTTTATTCTTTGGCGATCCTGGCGTTGAACGTGGAGGAATTCCGGTCAGTTATAAACATTTTTCGCCTCGAGTAGGATTCGCATACGATCCATTGGGCGATGGAAAAACGTCTATTCGAGCTGCGATTGGTCAGTTTTACGGCAGCATCTCCGGAAACGAGTGGGGCAATATGACGAATTTCCAACCTTGGTCAACCCGACTTTCGTTCACCAATCTAAATCGCCGCGGAACGGGAGCAACACTAAGCAATCCGTATAACGCATATGTTGGCGGAAATCCTTTCCCTTATAATGGATCATTTACAAGCGGTGGTGGCTTTTTTGCCGTGGCATCAGACTTTGATTTTCCACGAACGCTTCAAATGAATTTCTCAGTGCAACGTCAGATCACCGATCAATTAACTGTCGGAGTGGCTTATATCAGGTCTGTTGCCCGCAATTTACCGTTTGGACGCGATGTGAATTATCCGGTTGTAAATGCGACTGCGACGAATGCCGGAGCCAACATTCTTGCGAGACGACCGAATCCTGCATTTGGTGCAGTCACGGTGCTTGATTCGGATCAAAAAGCAGATTACGAAGGTTTGCAAATCACGAGTTCGCTTCGGTTTAATAAAATCTTTAGCTACAACGGATTCTATACCCTAAGTAAAACCACGAGTTCAGTTCAACTCCATAACAATACAGTTACCGGATTGGCACAAAACTTTACCAATATCGATGCAGATAAAGGAGCCGCCGATACAGATCAGCGTCACGTTTTCAGCATGAGTTTTAATTTCCAACCAGATTTCTATACCGGCAGTAATAGTTTTGCAAAGGCGATTCTTAATGGTTGGAGCATTTCACCAATTGTTAAACTTCGTAGTGGACGACCGTTTACCGTAACAAATGGTGGGGTTGACGCAAATCTTGACGGGGTTGCAACTGACCGGGCAAGGTTAACCGGTATCAGTCCTTATTTAGAAAATCCAACGGCGGCGGCTTGGTTTAACAGGGCTGCCTTTGCCCAGAATACGATTGTTACCGGAGTTGCTACGGATGGCACTTCTCCGCGTAACTTCCTATATGGTCCCGGGTTCCGCGTTGTTGATTTGGCATTATCGCGTGACTTCAAATTTGGCGAACGTTTTCGGCTTCGACTTCGCGGTGAGGGAACTAATATTTTCAATCTTGTGAACTTAGGACAGCCAAACAGCACATTCTCGACCGGAACGTCTTTTGGTACGATCACTGATGGCGGTGCGATGCGAATTCTACAATTCGGTGCACGATTCTCGTTCTAGTGCGAATTGGGTAGTTACAAAAAATAGAGTTTGTTTGAGCTTAGTTTTAATCTTATTCTAACTCTATTTTGTTTATATTTATTGGTGGATTTAAAATCAGGTTCTATAAAAATTTATGATTGGAGAATTAGCAAAAATCGAAGCATTGGTTACGAATTGGGATGCAATTCCAGTTGAACAAATCGGCATAGGCATCACGCGTCAAATGGTTGTCGGACAAAGCATTATGGTCTGCCGGCTAAAATTTGACCCATTTGTGGTCACACCCGAACACAGTCATCCGCATGAACAGATGACAATTGTCATGAAAGGTAAAGTGAAATTTATCTTAGGTACCGAAGAAAGAATAGTTTCTGCCGGAGATATTTTACAATTCCCATCGAACCATTGGCACGGTGCTACGATGCTCGATGAAGAAGTTATTTTGCTCGACATCTTTTCGCCGATTCGTGAAGATTTTCTAAAAAAAATAACAGAATAAATTCGTTCAGCCTGCCTCACCCGGCGAACCGATTGCGTTTTATTAAATTTCATACCCCGTTTTACCCTCTCAATTGCCAACCCGTCTTATAAATTCTACAATAAAAGCTTATGTTTATTGACCGTGTAAAAATTAAGATTAAAGCTGGTAATGGCGGCGACGGCGTAACTGCTTTTCGTCGGGAAAAATTTGTTCCGCGTGGAGGTCCAAGCGGAGGTGATGGCGGCACGGGCGGAAGTATCTGGCTCGAATCGGACGAAGGCTACAATACGCTTTTGCATCTGCGATTTAATCCGGAACACAAAGGCGAACGCGGCAAACACGGCGAAGGATCAAACAAACACGGCAAGGATGGCGAAGATATTGTAATAAAAGTTCCGATTGGAACGCAGGTTTTTGATGTCGAATCTAATAACTTGATATTCGATTTTACCGAACCGGGACAGCGTTTTCTGGCTGCAAAAGGCGGCAAAGGCGGCTGGGGAAATTCGCATTTTGCGACGGCGACCAAGCGTGCTCCAAAATATCACTACACGGGACGCGAAGGCGAAGAAAAGGAATTGCAATTAGAGCTCAAACTCATTGCAGACGTTGGGCTTTTGGGTTTTCCTAATGCCGGAAAATCGACCTTAATCTCAGTTATTTCGGCAGCAAAACCAAAGATCGCCGATTATCCTTTTACCACGCTTGAGCCGAATTTGGGCGTCGTTGATATTGGTGAATTCAGAACTCTCGTGGTCGCGGATATTCCGGGTCTTATCGAAGGAGCACACGAGGGAGCCGGGCTTGGCGATAGATTTTTACGCCACGTTGAGAGAACCAAGATTTTGCTGCATTTGGTCGATGTTTCGTCGCTTTCGGGCAGAGATCCGATTGAAGATTACGAAATTATAAATCGTGAGATAGCGGCGTTTAATCCGGAATTGGCGGAGCGTCCGCAAATCATTGTCGCGACAAAAATTGATGCTTTAGACGAACCCGAACGCCTTGAAAGATTACGCGAACGTGCCGCCAAGGATGGTAAACCCTTCTTTGAAATTTCTTCGGTAATGAATCTTGGAACACGCGAATTGGTATTGAAAGTCGCACAAACATTGGACGACATTAAGCGTGACGAAATTGATTTGCAAGCTCAAAGGGATTTTGAGGAATTTGAAAAAGTTGGAAATTAATGAAACGAATAGCCTTTTACGGCGGCTCATTTGATCCCGTTCACAATGGACATTTGAAAGTCGCTCAAAAATTGACCGAAGTTTTTGAATTGCATGAGTTTGTTTTTGTCCCGGCTTTTCACGCCCCGCACAAGAAGGATAAAAAGCCAACTTCTGCCTTTCAGCGGTATGCAATGCTTTGCTTGGCGAGCCAAAATGAAACGGCAATCAGAGTTTCAAAGATGGAACTCGATTTGCCGGAAAAGCCTTACACGGTTGAAACTTTGTCTAAATTGAGATCGGAACTTGTTGATTCGAAACTCTTTTTCGTGATGGGAGCAGATTCCTGGCAAGAGATCACAACGTGGCGGGAATGGGAAAAAGTTTTGACGTTAATTAATATTATCGTCGTTACTCGTCCGCCTATTGAAATTGGTTTTTCGCATGTTACGCCAACGGTTCAAGAGAGAATTGTCGATTTGCGTGGTAAAATGGAATTTACATTGGACGAAACAGATAGAATTTATATTACGGATACAGTCAGCTTAGAGATTTCTTCGTCTGAGATTAGAAACAATATTCGTCAGCAAAGCGATAAGTGGCAGAAAATTGTGCCAAATGACGTCGCGAAATATATTGAAAAATACAAGATTTATTAAACATGGAAGAATTACAAGAAAAAACACTACACCCGGAAGTAAAAGAAACGCTTATAGTTACGGAAAGTAAAACGCCTTTTTCCCAATTAGACGAAAATGTAAAATTGGCTTTGCACTGTGCAGCAGAGAAAAAAGGCATCAATATTTCGGTACTGGATTTGAGAGATATTACGAGCTTTGCTGAGTTTTTCATCATCACCAGCGGAACAAATCAAAGACAAGTTCAAGCGATTTGCGACGAGATCAATGAACAATTAAAGAAACAACTTTCGCAAAAACCGGTCCGTATTGAAGGATACACAACTGCCGAGTGGGTTTTGATGGATTACGGCGATTTTATCGTGCATATTTTCGACCAAAAAGCCCGTCAATTCTACGATTTGGAAAGATTGTGGCGTGATGCGAGGAAAGTAGAGCTGCAGTAGCAGAGGCAGAGGCAGTAAAGAGGCAGTAAAGAAGTATATTTTGGTTTGGCAAATTAGCGATGAACGGACATAAAAGTTTGAGGATTTTCCAGTTGTCTTATGAGTTGGCTATGGAAATTTTTCATTTAAGCAAAACTTTCCCGAAAGAAGAAATATTTTCCTTAACGGATCAAATAAGGCGTTCTTCGCGTAGTGTATGTGCAAATATTTCCGAGGGTTATAGGAAAAGACAATATCCTAAGCATTTTGTAAGCAAGATGAGTGATGCTGATGGCGAAGCCTCTGAAACTCAAGTTTGGTTGGAATTTTCAAAAGACTGTGGCTACATTGCGACTGAAAAATGTGCTGATTTAGTTGTGAGGTACGAAGAAGTTGGCAGAATGCTTGGCGGAATGATTTCAAATCCCGAAAAATTTCTCCCGAAATAGTCAGTGTCAGTAGAAGCGGCAGTTACAGTCGCAGCGGCAATGGCAGCGGCATTAAAAATATCGGGTCTTAGCTTGAATACGCTAGAATTGATTTTATAATTTTCTCCTGCAACTGCAACTGCAACTGCAACTGCAACTGCAACTGCAACTGCAACTGCAACTGCAACTGCAACTGCAACTGCAACTGCAACTGCAACTGCAACTGCAACTGCAACTGCCGCTAACTAAGTAAAATGAAGTTCAAGTTTCTCTGGATTGGTAAAACTAAGGACAAAAACTGGCGGGCGTTGCAAGATGAATATTTGCAGCGTCTTTCATATTTTGTGAAATTTGAAATTGCCGAACTCAAGGAAAGTGCGGCTCACGAAACAAAAGAGGCGGAAGGCAACCGAATATTAGGAAACCTGAATCAAAGTTCCTTCGTATGCTTGTTAGACGTTAGAGGCGTCGAGATAAATTCGTATCAAATAGCTGAGAAAATTGAAAATTGGCAGAATCGAAGTCGTAAAGAGGTTGTTTTTATTATCTGCGGACAAGATGGAGCATCATCTGCGGTTGTCGAAAGAGCCGATTATAGTTTATCTTTATCACGCCTGACTTTGACGCACGAAATGGCACGCGTCGTCTTAATTGAGCAATTGTATCGTGCATATACCATAATCAAGGGGTTTCCATACCAAAAATGAGTGATTTAAATATCGATAATATTAAAGAAAACCTGCTCTCCGAGCGAGACTTATTGTTTGCCAAACTAAATGGCAATGATCTTTCGGTGGACGATACCGAAACTCCCGATCCGGTGGATTTAGCCGTTCAAAACTATTCAAAAAACGTCCTTTTAGCAGTTTCCGAAAACGACAGTCGGCAATTGCAGATGATTGACGAAGCTTTGCAACGCATTGAAGATGAAGAATACGGCAATTGCCTTAATTGCAGCAAAGAAATCATGCCAAAACGCCTGCAAGCTGTGCCTTGGGCGAAGTACTGCCTGAGTTGTCAGGAATTGGTGGAAAAAGGTCAGATTGAAACTGACGACTAATATTTAATCGGCAGAACGCAGAATTTTTGGATGGGTTTAACTAATAAATGCATCGAAATTCTTGTCTTCTGCCATTTTTGTACGATGATTTCGCCTCAAATAAAACCTTTCAATATTCTTACAACAATTTTTACGCACGCTTCTGATTCGATTTTGAGTTTGGTTTATCCGCAATGCTGCCAAATCTGTGAAAAAAGTGTTGAAAAGCAATTCGACGGATCAATTTGCGTTGAATGCTGGCAAGACACTTTTGCATTTACCGGAAATGAAACTTTATGCCACAAATGCGGGGCTTTTCTAAAAAAATCACCATCAAATTTTGAGGCTTTTTGCAGACGATGCGATGATGATTTCTACGATTTCGCTAAATCAATCGGTGCTTACGAAAAAGCTTTTCTTACTTCAATTCTAAGTCTCAAACGCATTCCGTTTACTTCACGAAGACTGGAAAATCTACTGTTTCACAGTTTTTTGAGTTCAAAATTTGAGGATGCGAATGTGATAATTCCGGTTCCGCTCTCTAAAAAACGTTTGGCTCAAAGAGGATTTAACCAAGCCGAGATTTTAGCAAAAGATTTGGCTCGTAAAACTGGTCTAATTATTGATAAAACAAGCGTTAGGCGGAAAGTTCATACTGAAAAAAGTCGTACTGGAATGGATAGAAAAGCCAGACTCGAAAGCGTGAAAAATTCTTTTGAAATCGTCAGCCCACGCCTAATTGTTGGAAAAAAAGTTTTGTTAATAGACGATGTTTTTACCAGCGGGGCAACCGTTTCAAGCTGTGCCAAAGTCTTGAAAAAATCAGGGGCAGAAAAAGTTTACGTTTTAACGGTAGCCAGAGCAATTTAGCGAAAACTTTTCGCTTTACCCAAAATCTTCAGGTCTTCTTTGGCAAATTCAATTTGTGAACCTCTGGTGCATTTTTCTACTCGTAAAAAACCTTGTTCATCAACAAAAGCATAAATCAAATAACTTTTTTTCGACTGGTAAAAAGGCTCAAATCGCATGGTTTTACTTACCTTAATTTTTATCGTTTTTCGTTTTACACCTTTCCAATATTTTTGCACCGCAAATTCAAATGTCTTTGTATCGGAATCTTCTGTAATTTTTACAACCTTGCCTATAAAGACTGCTTTAGAGCGTTTATATTCATCTTTTACAGTTGCAATAGCACAATCAAAAACCGAACGTTCTTCGACTGAAACGTTTGGATTGCCAGAGGCAAAAGTTGATAAAACAATGCCTAATATCAAAGAAATGCTCAATAATTTGTTCATATTTCCTTCTATTTTGTTGTTTTACCTTTGCCAAGTAATTTCAAATCGGCTTTGGCTTGCGAATAGCTTTTGGTAAGTGAACACCTGCTATCAAACAAATTTCCATTTTCATCTTTATGGGCATATACTAAATATTTTTCGCCGACTTTCAACCAGGCTTGATACCTCATCGTTTCATAATGTCTAACTTCGAGCGTTTTACTTTTACCGCCTTTCCAGTATCTTTCAACCGCAAAAGTAAAAATCTTTTCGTCACCTTCTTTTCTCTCGCCAATAACTTTGCCCAGAAAAACAGCTTTGGAATTTTTGAATCCCGTGGAAAAAGAAGGAACCGCACATTTAGCAAAATTCGCTAATTCATTCGCTGATATTTTTGTATGATTTGCTGAAAAGCCCGTAAACATTGCAATTGCTGCAAATAGAATTAATACTTTCATTTTTACACCTCGCAGAAAATATCCTGCAACAGAAGAATGTTTGAAAGACGCGAAACTTGCAGTTTTACAATCTATATTTAACTTTTTTTCCTTTCAAATCTGTATTTTCAACGTCCAAATTCTGCAAACGCATCGTTACATCTGCCATCAATGTCAATCCAGCTTTTTCGCCCCTTTCGAGATGAAAATTGCCTGCCGCTGCAATCATTGCTGCGTTATCGGTTGAAAGATGTTTGGAGGGGAAATAGATTGGTAAATTTAACTTCTCGCCAAGTCTTTCCGAGGCTTCACGCAAATATCCATTACAAGCCACACCGCCCGCGACGATCAATGTTTTGGGATGCAATTCATTTGCTAATTTCTCGACCGATTTAAGTAGCGAACGCACCACAGTGTCTTGAAAACTTGCACATAAATCTTTAATCTCCTGCCCTACACTTTCATTTTGTAAGACAGATTTAATATTATTTTCCCTGACGTATCTGGCGACAGCAGTTTTCAATCCGCTAAAACTATAATCAGGTCTTCCATCAGAAATTTTTGCAATCGGAAATTTGATTTTTTGCGTATCTCCTTCCTTCGCTAATCTTTCTATCACGGGTCCGCCGGGATAGCCTAAATTTAACATTTTAGATACTTTATCGAATGCTTCACCTGCCGCATCATCCCGCGTTCGAGCAATCACTTTATATTTTCCTTCTTCGGGAACATAAAACAGATTTGTGTGTCCGCCGGAAACAATTAAGGCAAAAGCAGGATATTCAACCGGTGGATTTTCAAAATTAACTGAGTAAACGTGTCCTTCGATGTGATTTACGCCAATTATAGGAATATTTAACCCATACGCCAATGCTTTGGCATACGAAACTCCAACCAATAATGAACCGATTAACCCTGGACCTTGCGTCACGGCAATTGCGTCAAGCTCTTTTAATTCAACATTTGCCTTTTTCAAGGCTTCTTTGATAATCGGCTCAATTTTCTCTAAATGTTCGCGTGAAGCAAGCTCGGGAACAACTCCACCATAAGGTTTGTGAAGTTCGATTTGCGACGAAATTATAGACGATAAAATCTTGCGTCCATCTTTTACAACCGCCGCCGCCGTTTCATCGCAACTGCTTTCAATTCCTAAAACTAACATTGTTTTAGTGTAGAGTTATGAGTGATTAGTGGCAAGTTGGGCAATAAATCCTTGACGGGTGAAAACTGTTAAGGTATTCTCGTCAAATATTACTTAATTACTGTAAGATAGTGTAATCAAAGATGAATAAGCAAGAATTTCCAAAATTATCGCATAAAGAATTTATCATTTTGCAAATGCTGACCGAGCAGACCGAAATGTATGGTTTAGAAATGGTAGAAACATCTTTGGGCGACCTAAAGCGTGGAACGGTTTACGTCACTTTGCAAAGAATGGGCGAAAAAGGCTTGGTCGAATCCCGCGAAGAACACCGGACAAATGGAGAAATCGGCATCGCCCGAAGGATTTATAAGGCGACCGGATTGGGACAAAGAGTTTTGAAAGCACAAGAATTGGCATTGAAATATCTGAATTTGGGTTGGGAGAATTGAAATGCAAGAAACAAAAATAGATAGAATTATAAATATGTCCATAAATACTGGTGAAAAAACGGTTCGTTGGATTGGTAGAACATTCTTTGGCTTTGTGTCTTACTCAATTATTCTTACATTCAATGTTTCAAAATTTCTTTACAACATCTGGATTTATTTTCACACCGGAGAGATATTTTTTTCTAGTGTTTTAGTTGATTTTTCAATGTCGGCTTTATTTGCTTATTCTCTTTATAAGAAATTTGAAGACATCGACGATATTGAGTTCAAAATCCTCAAGTTTTGCCAAAAATTGTATTCCGAAGAAACAAGAAAGTTATGTTTCGAGCCTTTAATTGCCGATTGGAAAAAGGAACGAAGCGAGGCGTTTTTGCAAGCAGGCAGGTGGAAGGCTGATGGGGTTACAGTTCGCTACGTTTTGGCATTTTTCGCTGCGATGATTAGGCAAAGTTCATTAGGAAGATTTTTAGAAACCATTTTTACGAAATAGCATATCGTTCTTCTATCTCTTTCGCTCGTATCGAAAATCATAACTAATCGACCAAGTTTTACCTTCATCATTAGAAATTTCAGCCAATTGGCGAACCGTATTTTCGTCAAGTTTGAAAAAAGTTAATTTTTGCAGAGTCTTTTTGCCGTCTTTACCAATTGTTGAGCCTTCAAATTTCATCGCATTTTCCGCAAAATTTCCTTCATACCGCAATGCTCCGCCGCCACTTCCAATCCAATGTTGATACCATTTTTTGGTAGATGAATCGTAATAATTTATGCTTTTGCCGTTGTTGCCTGTCGAAGTCCAATTTTCCAAAAGTCCGCAGCCTTCGGATATTTGTTCAATTTTGCTATTCGCAATTTTTGCAGCTTGTCCAACCGGTGCTTGCGACGGGAAAACGTCCCACTCGCCTAGCCAAAAATCGAACTGCCGTGCTTCCGGCAAGTACATACAAGGCTTGGTCGCACGATTTGCGATGTCTTCCATTTGCTTAAATCGGGCGTCGCCTCGTAAATTGACAAGGTCTTCATCAGCTTGAATATTAACGGTTTGAGCCGCCCCGCTTTTGAGAGCTTTCTCTAACCATTCAAAGGCTTTATCAGTATTTTTCAAACGCGAATACGCACACGCAAGGTTATACATTGCCGATGGATTGTTAGAAATAGGAATATTTCTTTCGTATGCGGCGACAGCTTTTTCGTATTGTCCTAAATTGTGTGCTGCGGTTCCCAATAGAAACCATGCACGACCGTTTTTAGGCTCATCTTTGGTAATTTTTTCAAGTGCTACCGCAGCTTCAACCCATTTTTTTTCATTAATTAGCTTCGACGCTTCTCGAAGTTGCGGAGATATTTGTGAAATCTGCTGGGCAAAACTAGCCTTTCCAAAAGCAACAATTATCAGCAAACAGATTACAAAAGCGATTTCCTTCTTTTTCATAGTAACCAACGTACCTAATAACTTCTCAAATGTCATAAACTCGCCCTCAATTTTTTCTCAATTTTGACCATTCAAGCCAATCCAAACAATATTCTGCCGATTCTATTTCGCGGTTTCCGCATTTTCCAAAACTATCTGAAAATTATTCGTTTTGGCTTCGTTAAAGAGTTTTGTCAAAAATTCTATCTGCCGTTTATTCAATGAATTAGCGGTATAAAACTTTTCAAGTTCTTCAATTTTTGCATCGGATTTTGTTGAACCTTTCAATTTGTTTGAAGTCAGTCGCAAGGCAACTTTCAATTTTACACTCTCGGCTCCAACCTTCACATTTTTCAGATTTGTATAGAGAATCATCTTTATCAAGCCATCTTTGATGTCACTTTGCGAAGGGAGTTTTGCTCGAATCGTGTGTTTGGCTTCCATCAAAGTTAGAGTTTTTTCCTCGACCAACGTTTCATCGCACGTGAGAAAATACTTGCCGCCCGATTTGTCTGTAATTGTTACCCTTGCTTTTGAATCATCCCCGGACAAAGCTTCTTTTGGCTGCAATGTGACAAATTCACGATTTTGGGCTTTTTGCGATTTTTGCCGCGAGAGGAGTCGGAATTCTTCAAAACTTTTTGTGATTTTCACAACAAAATTCTCAATTCCTTTTTCATCATGAAGCCTTACGCCGGTTCGTTTTGAAATTTCTGAATAAGCCGTTTTTGCAAGCTCGGCAATGCTTGAAATATCGCTGATTTGTTTCAGATTCCACTCAGTTGCGGTTCCGCTAAAGCTCTTCAAGTCGTTGATCTGCTTCAGAATAAATTGATTATCAAATTTTTGATCGGTCAATTCATTGGCGTCGTCCCGCTGAGCATCATTGTAATAACCAAGTATCAAATAAACGTCCAAAAGATTCATCAGCGAAAATGTATCGAATTGTACAAAATCGCGTTCGCCATTAATGCCTTCGTCTTTGATGATTGGAATGATTGTCGATTTCTTGCTTGATGTAAGAGTGTTGTAAATGCGTTCGTAAGGATAAGATCGAGTGCGTTTTGGTGAAACCCAGCGACTTATCGCCAAGTTATCTAAAGCAAACGCTGGCGGGGATTTATTTACGTTGAATCCCTCCAAAGAAATTATTGGTAATTTGCTTCCGAGAGTTGCCTTATAGCTTATCTCGCGGATTTCTCCGGTAATTTCTTCGATCTTTAGCGGTTCAAAATCGGGCGGCGAACCTTCTTTCATGTAGTCACGAAGTTCGCTCGTTTCAGCGGTAGGCACAATAGTTACGGCTCCAAGATTTACAAATGCCCCTTCACGATTAACCTTCACCCGCAAACGCGGCGACGCCGAATCGCCCACTTCCGTGCTCTCTGAACGATAAGTAATTGTATAAGCCGTGCGAAGCTGAACGACGATGTCTTCGTAAGCTTTTTGCAGTTCATCAATTCGGCGAATCGGATAATAAACTCCGCCCGAAACCTGTGCCAATCTAGCTCCTTCAGCCTCAGCTTTCGAGGTTAAACCCATGTACCGGGTCCTCAATGGATCGAGCGAATCGTCCGCATTATTGCTTGCGGATGCTGCCGCCAAAGCAGTTGGGACATAAAGCGGATAGATCAATGCACCGCTTTCCTGAATTGAGCCAAGCAATGATTCAAACGGCAAAAATGAACGATTATCGTCGCCATCGGAGAGAATTACGATACCGGTTCGCTCACCCCTAAACGGCTTCAAAACATCGACGAGTGTGAAACCGATGGCATCGTAATAAGCCGTTCCGCCGCCTGCATCAAAGGTGTCCAGAGATTCCGAAAGCTGGTTACGATTAGTCGTGAAAACGGTTAATTGCTTTACATCTTCACTGAAAATTATGATCGAAATTTTGTCCTGCGGGCTCATCGTATTTAGAAAATTTCGAGCCGCTTTACGAATGAAAGAGACGTAATTTTCGATGCTTCCCGAAACGTCTAAAAGCAAAACTAAATTGAAAGGTGCCGTTACCTTTTCGACTGACAAAATTTCGCGTTCGATACCTTTTTCAGTAAGTGTAAAATCTTTTTTCTCAAGTCCGCTAACTGCCCGATTATTAACGTCCATCACACGAGCTACAACCCTCTTAACCTTTGCAGTAGAGTAACTTGCATCTTTTGGTTTATCGTTAAGAGTTGGGGTAATTCTGCGTGGCGGCAAGGTTTTCAGATAATCGCCAAAATACTTCGGACTCGCCCGGCGGATTGCCTCTGCGAGCATCGAATCACCGCTTCTGACAATTGACCTCGCGGCTTCGGTAAGTGGGCGTTCGCGTAAATCAGACGAAACTTCCGTTGGGCTGACATTTAATAAAACGATGCCCCGAGCGGTGGAAAAATTTAGAGAAATTTGGTTACTGATTGGTTTTTTGACTTTGGATTTTGGATTTTTGCTCTCTGTTTCCGGCGTGGAAACTTCATCTTCCACTCTATTTTCAGCGTCTTTCAGTCTCTGCGTCTCCGAGTTGGAATTCACCAATTTTCCCGAAATCGTAAATCTTCCGGCAGACTTTTCTTTTACTTCTTCAAGTTGAACATCGCTCAAAAAACGCGGACGCGACTCTGTCCACCAAAAGCTGTATTTAAGGTTTTCCAGAGGAATATTGGTGGAAATCGTACCTGTATCGGTTAAAACTTCAGCGGATTGAAAATCGCCGTCAATCGCAACTTCACCTTCTTCAGTTTCAGCCTTTACACGCAAACGCTGAGGTACACGCACGAGCAAATCAATTCGTGTTTTTGCACTCTGCTGATTAACTTCAAGATGAATTTTTCCTTCAGAAGCTTTGATCGTAAAGTCCTTTTCAGTCAATGATTTAGAAGACCGAACAACGAGATAGATCTTGTCTTCAATCGTTTCATCCGCTTCAATTCGAATTTTGCCGAAGAGATTTGTTACATCAACAAAGCCGCCGCTTTTTATCGGAAAATCTTTCTCAAAGTTTTGGGCATTAGCAGAAAATAACGAAAAGTGAATAGTGAATAATGCAAAAACGAAACACCAAACTCGAATTTTAAATTTTGAACTTTTAACTCTGCTCATCTTTTTTCTGTGCTATTAACTCTCCCCGATTGTATCAGGCGATCCTTTACTCGCTTTTGCCAATTATTTTGCGGAGTTTCCGCATCTTCAAATTTTGCCAACAGAATCTTGCATAGATTCGCCGCCGGCTTGTCGTGTTTTGAAATACATTAATGCCGTAATTACTGAAATAAATGAAGTTAGAAGAAGCATAACAGGGGTCAGAAAAACACCAAGGAGAATTTGCGAGATTGTTTCGCGTCTGGCACTTCGTAATTTTTTGGCTTTCTTTTCTTCGTCCGACAAGTTTTTATCATTCTTAGGATCTACGTTTATTTCAACTCCGGGTGGTCCAATATTAATGTCTATATCTTCATCATCTTTATCGTTTACCTGAATAATTTTACCATTTTCGAGTTTTTCGAAATATTCAAATTGCCTTGCCAAAGCGACTGAAGCACCACCAATCGCCCCACCAATGGCACCGGGAACGACAAACATTAAAATCGCAATCGCCAAAGCCGTTAAAAAAGACCGATGAGCTAATTCTTTAGATCGCTTGAAAGCCGCTTTGCTCTTTAAATCCTCCATGATTATTGAAGGCGTGAGCAACATAAAAATCGTCGATAAATAAATGCTGAGGGGGAAACAACAAATGGTAATAAGCGTAAGAAATGTCTGTAAAGTAACCGTTGGGAATAAAGTTCCCTTTTTTGCCCAAACCACTTTTATCGCATTTTTCAGACTAACTGGCTTCAATGGAGCAGCTAAAAGCTGTGCGACAATCCAGGTTGTTGTGCCAAGCAGCATTGCCGCACAAAAAATTTGCACAAAAAATCCGAAAAAGCCTACCAATCCTTTGAAAAGACCGCCCCAATCAGTGCTTATAATCTCAGTTGAACCCAAAATTCCGAATAAAATACGCAGTATAGAAAAGAATATATGCGGCAGTGTCAACAAAAGTGCAAGAAGCAAAAATTTCGGTAAATGTTCGGAATAAATAACCAAAGCACGTTGTAAAAGTTTTGCAAAACCTTCTGAATGCGAACGTAATTTGCTGGCAAAAGCCTCCGCCGTAGGAGGACGCTCATCGGGATTTTTAGCCAACGCGGAAAATAGAACTTGTTTAACTTTTTTGGGAACTTTCTTCGCGATCAAGGGTGGCGGCGGAATCTCTCTGTGCGAATCCATTACCTCTGTAAACTCCCCAACAAAAGGAGTTTTCCCGGCGAGCATCTGATAAGCGATAACTCCCAAACTATAAATATCGGAGCGTGGCGAAAGCTTTTCACCGCGGCATTGCTCCGGCGACATATACAAAGGCGTACCCAAAACAGCACCGACTCTGGTTAGTTCGGAACTTGATTTATCAGAAAGTGTTTTGTCGGTATTTTCTATTTGAGAAAGTAATTTTGTCCCGGCTTCCGGCTCAATCGATTGAGTTTTATTATTGGACAAAATTATCGTTCCATCTTCGAGCGAAACTTCCGCTAACGGCAATATTACCGTGCCTTTTTCACTTTCAGAAGTTTGGATTAATGTTCCGGCTTCTTCAACAAGAGTTGAACTCGAATTTTCTAAAATCGTATTCGCATTTGTTATTTCAGCGACTGTTTTGCTTGGTTGAAATGCTTGAGTTGGAGTAGTTGCGGCAGGATTTAGCAAAGCCGTTTCAGATTCAACGCTCATCGGTTCTTCGAGTTTTGCGATTCCAAAATCGAGAACTTTTACTGTATAACCGCCGCGTTGATTGGGTTCGAGCCAAATATTATCGGGCTTTAAATCACGATGGATAATTCCTTGCTCGTGAGCTTCGCCAACTGCCGAGCAGACTTGTTCTAAAATATCGAGCGTCCACGCCAAAGGAAGCTGCTTTTCTTCTTCGAGAATTTCGCCGAGCGTGCAGCCATCCAAATATTCCATTACAAGATACGCAACGCGACCTTGAATCGTATCAGCAAACCCAAAATCCGTTACGTCAACCACATTTGGATGCCGCAAACGTCCGGCAGCACGGGCTTCACGCCGAAAACGTTCGACAAATTCGACGCGTTCCATAAACTGCGGAACGATTACCTTTAAGGCAACAGGTCGCTCTGTGCCGAGATGTGTCGCCAGATAAACCGCTCCCATCCCGCCGCGTCCAAGCTCTCTTTCTACTAAATATTTGCTATCAAGCGTTTGCCCGATAAGACTCTCTAAATTCATAAACTTTTACGGAAACTCTACTTGGTTTCTATTACGTTTCGCAAGTCTTTTTGGGTTCATTTTTTGATTTCCGCAAGACTTTTTGTTTTTTTATTTACTTAAATTCCAATTCGGTCTAAAATAACATTTCTCGATCAGGCAACCATATTTTGGGGGTAACACATCATAGACACAGAGCATTTTTTACAATCTGACAGCAATATATTAGGAGCTTCTATGGAATTAACTTCGTCCGCGATTGTGGCAGATGATGTTGCCTTTCAATTTGAGGAAAGTTTAAGCCTTCCTGTTGTGATATCTCCCGGCGAAACTGAAACTGTTTTGCATGACGAAGCAGATATCTCACTTGCCCGCAAGGCATCCACCGGAAATGTTGCAGCGTTTGAACTTATCTACAGCCGATATCATAGGCGAACGTATAGTTTATGTTTGCGAATGACGCAAAGTGCAACCGAAGCCGAAGATCTAACTCAAGAAGTTTTTATCCAATTATTCCGCAAAGTTGGAAGTTTTCGCGGCGATTCGGCTTTTTCTACGTGGCTGCATCGAATGACGGTTAATCAGGTTTTGATGCATTTTCGCAAGCGTGGCGTTAAGAATGAAATGACCACCGAAGATGGCGAAATGCCCGAGCAGATCGTTCGCGGAACAGAAAATCAAAACAAAATGCCGATAATCGATCGCATTGCTTTGGATAAAGCTATTTCGCAGCTCCCAAATGGCTATCGGACGGTTTTTGTCTTACACGATGTTGAAGGTTTTGAACATGAGGAAGTTGCCGGAATGTGCAAAATTTCTGTTGGAACGTCGAAGTCGCAACTTCATAAAGCCCGTTTGAAATTAAGAAAACTGCTGATTGAGCAGAAAACGTTGGTAGTGAAGTAATGCGGCTGAAGAAAAACGCTTTAGCAAGGCAACCAATAAATCATTTTTACAATCAAAAAACTGAGTCTCCTAAATTGAGGCAAATCTTTTACATTAAGAGTTTTAGACGAACTTTTTTGTAGTAATTTGGATGGAATTTGATGAACTGCGATAAATGTCAGGAATTATTGAGTGATTTTATTGACAACGAACTTGAGGAAAAAGTTTCGCTGGAAATGGAGGTGCATTTAGACGAATGTTTTGAATGTTCCGAACTTCACAGAGATTTTTCCGGAATTTTGATAATGTGTGAAAAGAAAGAGGTTGCGGAAGAAACTGTATCGCCCAATCCGGATGCAATGTGGTGCAGAATCAACAATATTATCGAAGCCGAAATCAAGCCTGAAATCATAAAAGAGCGGGAAAAAGTAAACAAAGGTTGGTTTTCGGGCAGAAGAATTTGGTCTTTTTCATTCGGTCAGGTTGCCGCATCTATTGTAGGGATTGCAGTTATCAGTTCTGTGTTGACATTTGTTGGATTAAAGAATACTTCGGTTCCTGAAGAAATAGTAAGCAATTCTGCTCCGCCGAGTCTATTTCAAAGAGCTTTGACCAAAATTGGTTTAGCCGATTCGCCGCAAAAAGCTCGCGAAAAACGTTTGCTTGAGCAGCAAATTGCGATTGATTATTGGAACAAAAGAGTGGAAGCGAGACGAGTGCAATGGGATAAAAATTTACAGGAAGCTTTTGATCGTAATGTTCGCGAAATCAATCAGATAGTTGCCGAATACGAGTTGATTTTAGAAGATAATCCGCATGACGAGCTTTCGAGCGAAATGCTTGATTCTGCTTTGAACGACAAAGTAGAACTATTGCGTGAATTTTCAGATTTATAATGATAGTTGGTTTTGAAATGAAGTTTTCCCCTCGAAAAATTCATATGACTGGAATAGTCAAAAAAACTACGATTCTTTTGCTGAGCGTAGTTTTTTTCTTTGTGTCTGCCGAGATGGAGGTTTTTGGGCAAAAGAGATTTGCCAAAAGCTATCCGGCGACAAAGAATGTCCGTCTGCAATTAACGAATCGTTCGGGAACGGTTACGGTTGAAGGTTGGAATAAAGACGAAGTCCGGATTATTGCAAACCTCGAAGCTCCGGCGGCTAATATTGTTCCGCAAAGTTTAAGCGGAAAAATTCTCATCGATGTAAAAAAAGACAATCAGGGTCGCGGTGAAGTTGGAATTGTTAATTTCACGATAAAAGTTCCATATTCAACATCGGTTGACATTGAAACGGTGATGGGAAATCTCAACGTCAGCAATGTCAGCGGCGGACTTGTGCGAGCTCACATTTCAACTGAAGGCGACATTACATTAACGAATATAGAAGCAACCGCAGTTTCGGCTGAAAATATGATTGGCGATATTTTTTACGACGGCGAAATTCAAGGCGGCGGCAACTATCGTTTTGTTTCTACCAAAGGCAACATCAATCTCCGAATCCCTTTTAATTCATCATTTAGATTGGTTGCGACCGCTCCTTCAACCCGGAGTATTTCGCTTGGTTCATTTTCAAATTCAAACTTGAGTTTTGTTGGAGATGGGAGAAGAGTAATGGGACGAGTGAACGGCGGAAGTGCCAGCTTGGTCGTTACAAATCAACGCGGAAGCATTTCATTCATTAGCCGATAGATAAAAAGGGCACGCTTCCTAACGGTCGCGTTTCTGCCGTCATAGACGCAGAAGTCCGCACGTAAGTAAGGACGTTGAATTTAACCAATAACTTTTCCAGAAAACTGCTATAATAATCTCGGCTCTCCTGTTTTACATTTCTACGTTTCTTCAAAACAAAATAATGAACAAAAAAATCTTAAATCTATTCGCAATTTGTCTTTTCATCTGGGCTTTCTCTGTCTTAACTTTCGCTCAAACCGTCAAACAAACCACTTATAAAACTCAAACCGCCGAACTCGGAGTTGGCGGAACGGTAACAATTATTGGGGCTCCAAAAGGGGCGATTACGGTGGAAGGCTGGAATAAAAATGAGGTTGAAGTAACGGCAGAGGTTGAAATTGAAGCAGCAAACGAAGCTGATTTGGCGACGCTTGCTGCCGTTAGCGGATTTGCCATTGACGAACAATTTGGACATACCCGCATTATGAGCATCGGCACTAATGATAAAGATTATTTGAAACGCGTAGCGAAGAAATTTCCGAAACGGTTAATGAACACACCGTTTAAGATTGATTACAAGATCAAAGTTCCGCAATATTGCGATTTGGATATCAACGCCGGAACGGGTGATTTGAAGATTTCTAAAATCGAAGGAGCAATGCAAATAAAGGCTTTTGAAAGCAATGCGAGCCTTGATTTGATTGGCGGAACGATTAGTGCGACTTTTGGCACGGGCAATGTTGATGTAAAAATTAATTCGCGAAGCTGGCGGGGAAAGCAGGCGATAGTTCAAATCGCTTCAGGAAATTTGAACGTTCAATTTCCACAACTTATGAATGCCGAAATTGATGCCTCAATTCTCAGAAGCGGCAAGATAGAAAATCTCTTGAGTTCGCTAAAACCAAGGAATCTTTCGAAATTTAGTGAAAAATCTATGATTGCAAAAGCGGGAAATGGTGGAGCGTTGCTTTCATTTACGGTCGGCGATGGGACTTTGAAAATGAGTAATTGGTAAGTTTTTCGCCAAAAGGCAAAAGCTAAAAGGTAAATTTGTAATTTGGAAGGTGATAAGGTATTTTTTCTTATCACTTTCCTTTTTTATTTGAATAATTATGACGATTAAATCAGACCTATGGTTGCGGCGAATGGTTGAAGAAAACCAGATGATTACACCTTTCCTTTCGGATCTCGTCCGCGAAGTTGAAGGAAGAAAGATAATTTCGGCGGGTTGTTCGAGTTATGGCTATGATATGCGGCTTGCTGACGATGGCTTTCGCGTTTTTACGCCTGTTCACCGTTACGAGATTGATCCGAAACGCTTTGACGAAGGTTCGCTTTCCGAACCGCCACTCCGCGAATCTGATGATGGAGCGAGATATTATTTACTTCCGCCCCACGCATACGGACTCGGCGTAACGGTCGAAACTTTCAAAATGCCGCGAAATGTTACAGGCGTCGCTCTCGGAAAATCTACTTACGCAAGAGCCGGTCTGCTAGTAAATACAACCCCATTAGAAGCCGGCTGGAAGGGTCGCCTCGTTGTAGAAATCGCTAATCTTGCGAATTTACCGCTTCGCGTTTATGTAAATGAAGGCATCGGGCAGATCCTTTTCTTCCAATCCGATGAAGATTGTGCCGTTTCATATGAAGATCGCGGTGGAAAATATCAAGGACAAAGCGGTCTCACATTTGCCAAAGTTTAGTTAATTTTGCACTCTCTCCCAATCAAAAAATTACTCTATCCACAATCTTGATAAAAAAGTAATGAATTGATAAACTACATCTTGTTATGAAAATATCGGCTCAAGAAGAATACGGTTTGCGTTGCCTTGTGCAGCTTGCAAATTTGAACGAAAGCGAATCTTTAACGCTGCCGCAGATTGCAGAACGCGAAGGAATTTCGGTGGCTAATGCGGGAAAATTGATGTGGCTTTTAAATAAAGCGGGATTTGTTTCAGCGACTCGTGGCACGAAAGGCGGTTATTCGTTGTCAAGAAATGCTAACGAAATTTATCTTAACGAAGTAATTAAGGTATTGGAACAAGACGAGATCGGTGGGCATTGCGATAGCTATACGGGCGTTTTGGATTCGTGCATTCACAAAGGAGATTGCGGAATTCGCTCGGTATTTGTTGGCTTGCACGAAGTAGTTCAGCACGCACTTTCGCAAATTACGCTTGCCCAATTGGTTGGCACGGAGGAAAAGGTTGACCAGACTTTTCATCAAATTAAAGGCATCACTTGGGATTTTCAACGCCGAAGCATAACTACAAAGAATTAAGGGATTTATGTCATCAACAGCAACATTAGAACATTTGGCAAACCGCGAATATAAATACGGTTTTGTCACGGATATTGAAACTGAAACAATCGGCAAGGGTCTGACCGAAGACACAGTTCGCACCATTTCAGCCAAGAAAAATGAGCCGGATTGGATGCTCGAATTTCGTCTGAAAGCTTTTAGGCATTGGCTGAAAATGACTGAGCCAGATCATTGGGCAAATTTCGTTTACCCGACGATCGATTTTCAAAACATTACCTATTACGCCGCTCCGAAACAGAAAGCGAAGAAAGCGAGTTTGGACGAAGTTGATCCTGAATTGTTGAAGACTTTTGAGAAACTTGGAATTCCAATTACCGAACAAAAAATGCTCGCGAATGTAGCGGTTGATGCTGTTTTTGATTCAGTTTCAGTTGCGACAACTTACAAGAAAAAGCTCAAAGAAGCTGGCGTACTTTTTATGCCGTTTTCGGAAGCGTTGATCGAACATCCCGATTTAATCAAAAAATATCTTGGCTCAGTCGTGCCAACAGGCGACAATTTTTACGCGGCTTTGAACTCGGCGGTATTTTCCGACGGTTCATTTGTTTTCATTCCCAAAGGCGTTCGCTGTCCGATGGAACTTTCAACATATTTCCGTATCAATACGCAAGAATCGGGACAGTTTGAAAGAACGCTAATTGTTGCAGAAGAAGGTGCTTACGTTGCATACAATGAAGGCTGCACGGCACCGCAATTTGACACGAATCAATTGCATGCCGCAGTTGTTGAACTCGTTGCACTTGATAATGCGGAGATCAAATATTCGACCGTTCAAAATTGGTATGCAGGCGATGAAAACGGCAAAGGCGGAATCTTTAATTTCGTCACCAAACGCGGAGCGTGCCGCGGCGTAAATTCAAAAATTTCATGGACGCAGGTTGAAACAGGCTCGGCGATTACTTGGAAATATCCATCGGTAATTTTGCAGGGTGACAATTCAATCGGCGAATTTTACAGCGTGGCATTGACCAATAACGCACAAATTGCCGACACCGGAACGAAGATGATTCACCTCGGCAAAAACACAAAATCGACCATTATTTCGAAAGGAATTTCAGCCGGAAAATCGAACAATTCGTATCGCGGATTAGTCAAAATTATGCCGAAAGCAGAAGGAGCAAGAAATTATACGCAATGCGATTCGATGCTCATCGGCGGCAATTGTCAGGCAAATACTTTTCCTTATATCGAAGTGCAAAACTCGTCCGCAAAGGTTGAACACGAAGCCACGACGAGCAAAATCAGCGAAGATCAATTGTTTTATTTGCAACAACGCGGCATCTCGCAAGAAGATGCTATCTCGTTAATTATCAACGGTTTCTGCAAAGAAGTTTTCCGCGAATTGCCAATGGAATATGCGGTTGAAGCGACGAAATTGTTGGGATTGAAATTGGAAGGAAGTGTGGGATAAAAAAGTTTCGGATAAAGACTATGTATTGTCCAAATTGTGGATCAGAAAATAAAAAGCACCTAAACTATTGCCGTTTTTGCGGGCTGAATTTACAGGAAATTCAAAAAACCTATCTTGGTCAGATAGTTTTTGGAGACGAGTCCAATAAATTTCGAACATTAGCCAAAATAAAACGCTTTGGCGAATTTGCGAATATTTTTCCGTTTATTTTGGCGTTAGTTGGAACTATTTATTGGGTTTTCAATGATGCCACATTTGGCAAAAGACTTGTTTCCATAGGCGTCGGTTGCTTTTTCTTAATTCAAATTATTCAACAAATTATTGGTTATTTTCAGCGACGAGCTCTTAGAAATACGCCAAGACGAGAGATTTTATTTGATGCGAAGCCAAACGAATTTGAGCCAAAAGAAACTACGAAATTAATTGAAAATCAAGAGCAAATGTTTGGAATACCAAGTATAACGGAAGAATCAACTAAAATGTTGCCAGTTGAAAGAAACACGAAATGATTCGATGAACAAAATTCAACCGACAAACATTCCCGTCCCGAAAGGACATTATTCGCCAGCCGTTGAGCATAACGGCTTAGTGTTTGTGTCGGGACAATTGCCAATAAATCACGAAACTGGCGTCGCGGAAACTGGTTCGATTGAATTGCAAACTGAGCTTGCTTTGCGAAATGTAGAAGCAATTTTGGTTGCGGCAAACAGCGATTTGCAACACGTTTTGCAGATGACGATTTATGTTTCCAACATGGACGATTGGGGAAAAGTGAACGAAGTTTATAAACGAATTTTGGGTGAACACAAACCTGCGAGAGCGATTGTTCCGGTGAAGGATTTGCATTTCGGGACGAAGATTGAAATTCAGGCAATCGCGGCGGTGAGGGAAGATTAACCACATAGGGACATAGAAAACATAGAAAAGATTAAAACTATGTATCCTATGTTTCTATGTGGTTGAAAATATATGAAACGGACGATTTATCAAGTCGATGCATTTACGAAAGAAGTTTTCGGCGGAAATCCGGCGGCGATTTGTCCTTTGGATGAATGGCTCGACGCTGATTTGATGCAGAAAATCGCCCTCGAAAACAACTTGAGTGAGACGGCGTTTTTCGTCAAAAAGGACGACGTTTATGAAATTCGCTGGTTTACGCCGACTTATGAAATTGACCTTTGCGGACATGCTACGCTCGCATCTGCATTCGTGATTTTCGATATTTTGAAACTAGAAACGGAACTTCTCAAATTTCATTCGCACAAAAGCGGAAGCCTAAGTGTTGAAAAGAAAGGAGATATGCTTGTTTTGGATTTTCCGTCGCGGCTTGTTTCGCCGTCAGAAGCTCCGAAAGGTTTGATAGAAGCACTTGGCAAGCAACCAAAAGAAGTTTTGAAAGCTCGTGATTATTTTCTGGTTTACGATAATGAGCAAGAAGTTTTGGATTTGAAGCCGAATTTTTCTAAGTTGTTAGAAATTGACGCACACGGTTTTATTGTTACCGCAAAAGGCGATTCGTCCGATTTTGTTTCACGATTTTTCGCCCCCGAAGTTGGCGTTTTTGAAGACCCTGTAACGGGTTCGTCGCATTGCAATCTGATTCCGTTTTGGGCGGAAAGGCTCGGCAAGACCGCACTATTTGCAAAACAAATATCGGCTCGCGGCGGCGAATTATTTTGCGAATTGAAAGGCGATAGAGTAAAGATCGGCGGAAATGCGGTTTTGTATTTGAAAGGTGAGATTTATATTTAAGAAGGTTTGAGCATGAGTCAGAAAACTCCACAAGAGAAAAAAGCCTTGAGTTACTCCAAAGATTGTCGGAACACTTATGGTGAAAATGAAAAAGCTTCACGGAAAAATATTCCGCTTCGTAAAGCAAAATCGAATCGCTCGTATCGTAAAAAGGTAAACGATGTTTTAAATCAAAGTCTTAAAGTAGCAGATTCGGAAAGTATTGATTTTATTGAAAATACGGTTAAAAGTATCAAAGGAGATAATTGGAAAAAATGTCCTGATATGCCACTAGGCGAAGTTGTTGAAAGGCAGATTAATGGTCGTGATAATAATGTTGGTAAAGGAAAAACTGCACGGAAAAAAATTAGAGAGACTGTTAAAAACGTAGAAATTGAAATTGCTCAAGAACCCAATCAATGGGTTGCGAAAGCAAGAAGTTTTCCAAATATTTCAGCAGTTGGCGAAACTCCAGAAAAAGCAGTCGAAAATTTTAAATATTTGGCGAAAGCCGCTATTGGAAATGATTTGGGGTTTGAGATAACAATTTTAATGGACGGAAAATTAATAAAACCGAATTTATAAGAGTTAAAATAATTATGTTATTAGAAATAAAGGATTTACACGCCGGAATTGAAGGCAGAGAAATATTGAAAGGCTTGAACTTGAACATCAAAGCAGGCGAAGTTCACGCGATTATGGGACCGAATGGTTCGGGCAAATCTACGTTGTCAAAAGTTTTGGCAGGGCATCCTACTTACGAAGTTTTGTCGGGCGAAGTGATTTATGAAGGCAAAAACTTGCTCGAACTTGATCCTGATGAACGAGCGAGAGAAGGAGTTTTTCTCGCATTTCAATATCCGGTCGAAATTCCGGGCGTTTCAAATTCGCAGTTTTTGCGGCTCGCGTATAACGAAAAAATGAAGCATCACGGCTTGGAAGAGCTTGATCCGCTTGAGTTTAACGATTATTTAGCCGAAAAAGCAAAGATCGTCGAAATGGACAAATCGTTTTTCAAACGCTCAGTCAACGAAGGTTTTTCGGGCGGCGAGAAAAAACGCAACGAGATTTTGCAAATGGCTGTTCTCGAACCAAAGCTCGCTATTTTAGACGAAACTGATTCGGGTTTGGATATTGATGCATTGCGGATTGTTGCCGAAGGTGTCAACAAATTGCGAAATGCGGAAAACGGAATCATTCTCGTAACGCATTATCAAAGGCTTTTGAACTACATCGCACCGGATTTCGTTCATGTATTGGCAGATGGGAAAATCGTCAAACAAGGCGGCAAGGAATTGGCGTTGGAGTTGGAAGAAAAGGGTTACGATTGGGTCAAAGCGGCGGGAAAATAATAGTTTTTAGCCACGAACAAACACGAAATTACACGAACAAAATCCGTGTTTATCGGCGTTAATATGTGGCAGAAAAGTGGTTTTAAAATGACATTACAAGCAGTGAAAGAAACAATTTACACAAAAGATTTTCAAGCGGTTTTGGATGGAACAAACGACGCTTGGCTCAAAGAATTGCGACAAAAAGCCTTTGATTATTTTACCGAAAACGGCTTTCCGACCGTCAAAAACGAGGAATGGAAATACACAAACGTCAGTCAACAGTTTGCGGTGAGCGGTGAGCAGAAAGTCCAAAGTCCAAAGTCCGAAGTCCAAAGTCAAAAGGCGGTCGAACTCGTTAATAGTTTTGATTTTGAGCGAAATGGATTTACCGCTTTAAATTTAGCGTTTGCGGATTTTACTGTCATCACGATTCCGAAGGAAACTTCGGTCGAAAAACCGTTTGAATTTAACTTCAAAGCGGACGAAAATACCGCGAATTTTCCGCATATAATTGTCATCGCCGAACGCGGCTCGAAGGCGACGATTGTCGAAAATTACGAATCGGATGCGAAATCTTTTACCAACACGGCGATTCAAATCATCGTAGAAGACAACGCGAATCTGACGCATTATCGAATTCAAAAAGAATCAACCGAAGCCTTTCACGTTGGCACGACAGAAGTTTCGGTGGGACGCGGAAGTCTTTATAATGCAACAAATATCAATCTTGGCGGAGCGATTTCCCGGCATGATGTTCACCTGAAATTTACTGCGGAAGGCGGCGAAGCGTTCGTTGACGGATTGTATATGCTCGGTGGCAGTCAGCACCACGATACGCATTCGACGATTGATCACGCGTTGCCGAATTGCCTTTCGCATCAGACTTACAAAGGTGTTTTGAACGATAAATCTCGCGGAGTGTTTAACGGAAAAGTCTTTGTTCGCGAGAACGCCAGCGGGACGGACGCACAGCAATCGAATAAAAATCTGCTGCTTTCAAACGACGCGAGAGTTGACACAAAACCGCAGCTCGAAATTTTTAACGACGATGTAAAATGTGCCCACGGGGCAACGGTCGGGCAATTGGAAGAGGAAGAATTGTTTTATTTGTTGAGTCGAGGACTAAACGAGAAACTCGCGAAAAATCTGTTGACTTATGGATTTGCTGAGGAAATTATTAACAAAATCGGTATTGAGGCGATCAAAAAAGATTTAGATGAAACGGTGTTGAATCGGCTGGATGTGAAATTAGAGGCTTGAGAAAGGGTTCACCACAGAGGACACAGAGAGCACAGAGATTTTTATGGAGTTGAATGAAATTAGTGAGAAAATCATCGGTTGTGCAATTCGTGTTCATCGGACGCTTGGTCCCGGACTTTTGGAGAGCACATACGAAGTTTGTTTGATTCACGAATTGCAAAAAGCAGGACTCGAAGTTCAATCACAGTTGGCTCTGCCCGTAATTTATGACGGAATTAAGCTCGACGCGGGTTATCGGATTGATTTGTTGGTTGAAAATGCCGTGATTGTTGAACTAAAGGCGATTGATGGTCTGTTGCCAATTCACGAAGCACAGGTTATTTCGTATCTAAAATTGAGCGGAAAGAAGGTCGGATTATTGATAAATTTCAACGTCAAACAGTTAATCAAAGGCTTAAAGAGGTTGGCAAACTAAAAAACACTCTGTGCTCTCTGTGAGCTCTGTGGTGAAAAAAATGGAGGCGAAAGAAAATTATGAGAGCAAGAATAGCATTAATAATAGAAGAAGATTTATTGGCAAAGGTGGATGCGATCGCGGTTGTTAAAATCAAGCGTTCATCGGTGATTGTCCAGGCGATTACGGAATTTATTGCACGCGAAGAAGCGAAAGCACCGAAAGTTGAAGCGGAAATTGCCGTGAAATAATCGCGTTGAAATTTTTAGCTCGATTGCAGCGAAATGTTTGTAGACAAACGTTGACAATTAAATTTGAGTTGCAGAGCAATGGCATAGCGTTTATGTCGTTCCTATGGAACTCGCGTTGTTTCTTAAATTGTTAACTACAAACATTGCGTTCCTACGGAACTAAATCGATAGAGAACGTTTCAAGAGAAATTGTATGACAGCAGTAAAACAAATGAGCAATTTTGATGTAAATAAAATTCGTGAAGATTTCCCGATCTTGTCGCGTAATGTTCACGGTAAACCGTTGGTTTATTTAGACAACGGCGGTTCTTCGCAATCGCCTGCGAGCGTGATTGCACGGTTTGATAAATATCATTCGGAAGAACATTCCAACGTCCATCGTGGCGTGCATTATCTTTCGCAACTGGCGACAAATGAATACGAAAAAGCCCGCGTCAAGGTGCAAAAATTCATTAACGCACGCGAGGCGAAAGAGTGTATTTTTGTTCGCGGTTGCACCGAAGGCGTGAATTTGGTTGCCCAATCTTACGGGCGGGCGAATTTTAATGAAGGCGACGAAATTATTTTGTCGCAAATGGAACATCACGCCAACATCATTCCGTGGCAGATGATTGCCGAAGAAAAAGGTGCGAAAATTCGCGTGATTCCGATGAACGAACGCGGCGAACTTATCTTGGACGAATACGAAAATATGTTTAATGAACGGACAAAATTCGTCTCGATTATTCACGTTTCAAATGCACTCGGCACAATCAATCCGGTGAAATCGATGATCGAAACTGCACATAAATTCGGCGTTCCGGTCATGGTTGATGCGGCTCAGAGCATTCCGCATATGAAGGTTGACGTGCAAGATTTGGACTGCGATTTTCTGACATTTTCGGGACACAAAATGTTTGCACTTTCGGGCAGCGGTGTGCTTTACGGCAAGAAAGAGTTTTTGGAAAAAATGCCGCCGTATCAAACAGGCGGTTCGATGATTCGCACCGTAACTTTTGAAAAGACTACGTTTGCAGGTTTGCCGGAAAAATTTGAAGCCGGAACTCCGGCAATCGCCACGAGCATCGCCATCGGTGCGGCAATCGATTATTTGAACGAAATCGGGATGGACAAATATCACCGAATACGAACACGAATTGCTCGAATACGCGACAAAGAAAATGTCGGCAATCGAAGGCGTGAGAATCATCGGAACGGCGGCAAACAAAGCCTCAGTAATTTCCTTCACGATCGACGACATTCACCCGCACGACATCGGCACAATTCTCGACCAAGAAGGCATCGCCATCCGTGCCGGACACCATTGTGCCCAGCCGATCATGCAATTTTTCGAGATTCCCGCGACCGCCCGTGCGAGTTTTGCGTTTTATAATACGAAAGAAGAAGTTGATAAATTAGTGGATGCGGTGAGTAAGGTGATTGAGGTTTTTGCTTAAAGTGATTGAAGAAGAACAAATGCTGCCAATGTTCGTTGAAGTCTGTCCGACCTTTGCAGAAAAATGGAACGAACATAAAGAAGAGTATAAGGACGAAGAAAACTATTTGCCTTATATTGCTTTAGCAGATTTCGCACGGCATTTGTTTGAACTTGAAAGACAAAATAAAACTGAAAATTTTGAAAGAATTTTTGAATTGATTGAAAGATTTCATTTTGAAGGGAATGACTATGTGCAAAATGCCGTGGCAATAGGATTGCTTGAGAATCTGCAAAATTTTAGCAAGGAAAATGATTTTCAAAACCAAGTTTTTTTGAGATACTTAGAGCCTGAATCTTTAAAATGGTGGAATGAATTGCAAAAATTTTGGACAGGGAAAAGTCAATATATTGGACAAACCTTTAGCGAAGAAGGTTGATAATCTAGCCGAAAAAGTGAGCAAAGTGATTGAGATTTTCTCGCAAAACCTCAATCACTTTTTTATTTAAAGTCTTTTCAAATTCCTTGAAATTTGTCCGCTGATTTTTTCGGCAGATGGCGGATCGTAGTTCGATAAAATTATAATTGTGTAGCCGTTTTGTATGTTAAAAGCGGTGTTCATTCCCGGTGCTCCGCCTCCGATTCCGAGAGATGCGAATTTTCCATCAGGAGTTTTTCGGACTGGCGTTCCTTCGGGAAGTTCGATTTTTCCTGTTTGCAAACCGAGCGAAAATTTAAGTAAATCTTTGGCAGTTGAATATCCGCCACCGGCAGAACTTCCTTTCGCGGGGCGTGTGTCGAGATTGTTGCGACGTTTGCCGTTTTCGCTATCCATCGTGGTATAGCCTTCGGCAAGATTCGCAACCTTTTGGTCGGACTCAAAAAATTTCGTATTTTTCATTCCCAGTGGGTTGAAAATATTTTTTTGCACATAATCGTAATAGCTTTGTCCCGACACTTTTTCGATTATTGCTCCGAGCAAAGTGTATCCGCCGTTTGAATATTGATTTTTCGTGCCGGGTTCAAAAGCGAGCGGTTGATCGGCGAAAAGAGGAAAATAATCTTTGATTGAACGAATTTTTCCTTTTGGATAATTCATAAATTTGTCGCCAAAAATGTCGCCGATTCCCGAAGTCATCGTTAAAAGATGTCGCACGGTAACTTTTTCTCTGGCATCTTTATTCGGATAATCGGGCAGAAGTTTGCCGAGTTTGTCATCAAACGAAATTTTGTTTTGTTTCAAAAGCAGACCGATGGCGACTTGCGTAAAAACCTTGCCAATTGAGGCAAGATTGAATTTTGTTTCCAAATTATTCGCTAGATTTTTCTCTTTGTTCGCCATTGCAAAAGCCTTGTTGTAAATAGGTTTATCGGCTTTGGCGACTAAAACAACACCCGAAAATTCATCAGCTTTCACAGTTGAATCAATCATTTTATCCGTTGATTCAATAAACTCTTTTTCGCTCATAGGTTTTGAGTTTTCCTTGTCGGTTGGAGGGTTCGGCATTTCTCCTGCGTCGTCGCTTCTTTTCATTTTCAACGAAGTAATTTTGTGAGGCGGAGCGGATTCAAAAGCAAATTCAAAGGTTGCTCCGCCGCCATTGTTTGCTTTGACCGAAATATTGAAGATTTCATCAGGCGTTTTCATAAACCTAACTATTTCAACATTTCCCATATCAGAACGCATCATTTTGTAACCATTCAAACGCTCTTCAATCGTTCGTTGGGCAAAAAAATCTTTAGTATAGTTTTCCGCGAAAAAATCGCTCATCTTCTTTTCATCGCCCGAATTGTAGGCGTCAAAATAAGCCGTGATGCGGTCTTCCAACGGACCTTTTGGCGGTCCGTGCATTCGGCGTAATTCCTGCGAAAAAGACGAAACGGTCAAGATACTCAAGATAAAAATACAAGTTAAGAACGGAACAATTTTCATAAATAATTTCCTCCAATAAAATACTAACCATAATTTATCGTAGTTTCGCCAAATAGAGTTTAAGAGTCTGTAAAGAATTTGTAAATAATGTAAAATGTGAATATGCGAGCTAAAATTTCTGTAATATCTATCATAATTTTGTTGTTATTAGCCTGCCAGAGACAATCAAACCAAACAAATTCAAATATTTCCAACACATCAACCCAATCAAATTCACCAATTCAAACACCGCAAATTATAAAATTTGAATCAGCCGACAAAGTTGAAATCATCGGCACATTTTACGAATCGCCGAAAGCAAATTCGCCTGCTGTTTTACTACTTCATCAATGGCAAAGCACACGAAAATCTTACGAGATTCTTGCCAAGCAATTGCAGAAACAAGGTTTTGGCGTGTTGGCGATTGACGGACGCGGTTTTGGCGAATCTGTGAAAACTGCTGATGGGAAAACTGTTTCATCTTCGCGGAATGACGAAGCAGTTAAAGCGATGAAAATTGACGTTGATACTGCGTTCAATTTTTTATCAAAGCAGAATAATGTTGATGCGGCTCGCGTGGGAATTGTCGGAGCATCATACGGCAGCAGTCTGGCATTGATTTATGCGGCTGAAAATAAACAAGTTAAAGCCGTGGCGTTGCTGTCGCCGGGAATAAATTATTTTGGAAATTTGCCGACCGAACCTGCGGCAAAAACTTTCGGAAATCGTCCGCTTTTGCTAGTGGCGGCTGATGATGACAAAGAATCTGCCGAAACCGTGAAAAAATTAAAGCAAGCAAACGAAAAATACGAGATGCAAATTTATCCGAAAGGCGGACACGGAACGAATCTTTTTGCGGTTGGGTTCGCAGATTTACTTGAAGAATTTTTGGTCAAAAATTTATAAGGAAATATATGGTAAAAGATACATTAGTAAAACTTTATCGTCGTGACTTGGAGAAATTGAAACAAGAAATCGAGGCTTATAAATCGGAAGGAAATCTCTGGTTGGTCGAAAAAGATGTTATCAATTCCGCAGGAAACTTAACCTTGCATTTGATTGGAAATTTGAATGAGTTTATCGGTGCGGAAATTGGGAAATCGGGTTATGTTCGCCAACGTGATTTGGAATTTTCGACCAAAAACACGCCGCGAAGCGAACTTTTGAAAATGATTGATGACACAACAATCCACGTGGAAAACGCGATTGAATCATTAAATGATGAACACTTTAATCAAATTTATCCGCTCAAGGTTTTCGGCTATGAAATGACAATCGAATTCTTTTTAATTCATTTGTCCACGCATCTTTCGTATCATCTAGGGCAGATAAATTATCATTGCCGATTGTTAGATATTTGATTCACTAATCTTCAATTACTCGCAAGAAATTTTGCATTACGGCATTTTTATCATCATCCCGCCAAATCGCGTAAAGGCTTGAAGTTGCGGGTATTTTGATGAATTTCACTTCTTCCGACAGATAGTGCGAATAGGAAAAAGGCATAACCGAAATCCCCAAACCTTTAGCGACCAAACCAAGCAAAGTAGATCCAAAACCCGATTCAAAATGGACGTGCGGAGCGAATCCGGCTTCGGCAAAAATGGCTCTGAGTTGTGCGGCGTTTTCGTTTTTTCCGGCAAGTGAGGGCAGTACAAATCGCTCATCTTTGAGGTCGCTCAATTTAACTTTATTCTTTTTGGTAATCGGATGATTCGCCGAAACAACTAAAGCGAAATTCTCGGTTAGCAGAAGCTTTGAAGCGAGTTTTTGCGATTTTGGAATCTCGCGACTAAACGCAACGTCAATGCGATGCGTTAGCAGCCAAGAATCAACGTCAATCACGTCAACCTCAAGCATTTGAGCAATGATATGTGGATGTTTTTGAGCTAATCCGAGCAGAATTTCGGGCAAAACAGAAAACGTAATCGAAGCCGGATGCCCGATGCGAATTGTGCCGATTTCGCCTTCTGAAATTTGTTTGGCGTGGCGTGTAACGCTTTCAAAATCAGTTAAAATCTTGGCAAATTCGTCTTTTAGAAATTCGCCTGCCAACGTTAGTTTTACGTTGCGTTTATCGCGTTCAAAAAGTTGGAAACCGAGTTCTTCTTCGAAACTTTTTATCTGTCGGCTCAATGCAGATTGCGTGATGAAAACCTTTTCTGACGTTTTCCAAAAATGCAGTTCATCAGCGAGTTCGAGAAAATATTTTATCTGTTGTAAATTCATATGTTTTTTGCCCACGGAACCCACGGAATACACGGAAAAAAAACCAAAATAAATTTCTTTTTTTCTGCGTCTTTCTGCGTCTTTCTGCGTATTCTGCGGGCAAATCTGTTTCTTTAATTCGTTTCTCGCATCAATCAATGCAAAGTTAGCATTTTTCTGCATCAGAAAAAAGTGTAAATTATCCTTCATGATCATCAGACGAGCAAAAATTGAAGAACTTGAAACGCTTTTAGGATTTGAACAAGGCATTGTAACTGCCGAACGTCCGCTTAATCCGACTTTGAAAGATGGCGAAATTCATTTTTATGATTTGGCAAAACTGCTTGGATCGCCGTTGGCGGCAATTTTCGTGGCGGAACTCGAAGGCGACTTGATTGCATCCGGCTTTGTTTTGGAAAAAGAGGCATCGGATTCTTTGAAACACGACCGTTACGCATATCTCGGATTTATGTATGTGAAGCCCGAGTATCGCGGAAAAGGCGTGAATCAAAAGGTTCTGGATGCGTTGCTGAATTGGGCGAAAGAACGCGGCTTAACGGAGGTTCGTCTTGAAGTTTACAGCGAAAATTCGGCGGCGGTTAGAGCCTACGAAAAGGCAGGTTTTGTCTCGCATCTGCTCGAAATGCGAATGGAAATTGAAAAATGAACAATCACAAATATCTAAATATTTTAGGTTGGAGCGGCGGAATCATTTGTTTGATCGGATACGCCTTGATTACCCAACAAATTGTGAGCAGTAATTCGCTCATTTTTCTTCTGATGAATACGATTGGCTGTATTTGTCTGATTTATTACACTTATCACAAAAAAGCGTTTGCGAATGCGGCACTGAATTCGGTGCATTTATTGATTACGCTTTTTGCGATTAGCCGTTGGTTGTTGAATATTTAATTTATGAAAATGAACAAAAACATTGAAATCATTGAATTTAGCGATGAATATTCAGAAGCGATAAAAACGCTGAATTATGAGTGGCTGACGAAATATTTTAAGATCGAAGAAGGTGACAAAATATCTTTGAATAATCCGAAAGAGCAAATAATTGATAAAGGCGGTTATATTTTTTACGCAAAATTGAACGATAAAATTATTGGAACTGCATCGCTCTTGAAAAAGACCGAAACGGTGTTTGAATTAGGAAAAATGGCGGTTACAGAAGACGCTCAAGGTTTGGGAATCGGGACTCTATTGTTAGAATATTGTCTTGATTTCGCGAAAGAAAAGCACATTCAAACGCTAATTTTGTATTCCAATACGCAGCTCGAATCTGCGATTCATCTATACAGAAAATATGGGTTTAGCGAAATCGAACTTGAGAAAGGTTTATATGAGCGAGCCAACATAAAAATGGAGAAAAAGCTCGATGTATAACTTGCCGTATCACAAAGAAAACGAGCCGCAAATAATCCGCGATTTTATCGAGCAATATCCCTTCGCATTTTTTACTGGATGCGATTCGGAAAATAAACCTATCGCCACGCAAATTCCCGTTTTTATCGAAGAGCAAGACGGAAAGCAATTTTTACGCGGTCATATTATGAAAAACACTGACCATTACAGAGCATTTTTGCACAACGAAAATGTTCTGGTCGTCTTCACAGGTCATCACACATACGTCAGCGGAACTTGGTATAGCAAACCAAATACGCCGTCCACTTGGAACTATATGAGCGTTCATATCAAAGGAGTTTTGCGGTTTTTAGACGATGCGGCGTTGGAAAATGTGTTGAGAAAAACGTCGCTCCATTTTGAAAATAACAACCCGCAATCAGCGACCGTTTTTGATAATCTTCCGACAGAATTCAAACAAAGAGTGATGCACATGATCGTGGCTTTTGAAGTTGAAATTTCGGAAATCGAGACCGTTTTCAAACTAAGCCAAGACCGAGACGCTGAAAGTTATCGAAATATTATCGAAAAACTCAGAGGACAAGATGAATCAGGTCAAGTAATTGCAACGGAAATGGAAAAAAGATTTAGCCAAGTTTTTGCAAATGATAAGTAACAAAAAAGATTTATGATTACACTTAAACGAACAAATTCAGACTACTCGGATTTTCAAATGCTCGTCACAGAATTGGATAAAGAATTGGCTATCCGCGATGGCGAAGACTATTCTTTTTACGCCCAATTCAACAAGCTTAATTCGATCAAACACGTCGTTGTCGCATACGAAAACGGCGGTGCGGTCGGCTGCGGTGCGGTTAAAGAATTTGACGAAGCTTCGATGGAAGTTAAGCGAATGTTTGTCCCGCTTGAAGCTCGCGGAAAAGGAATTGCGTCAATAATTTTGCAAGAATTAGAACGCTGGACAGGAGAACTCGGTTACAAAAAATGCGTTTTGGAAACGGGTTACAATCAGCCCGAAGCGATTCGCCTTTACGAAAAAAATAGCTTCGTGAAGATTCTAAATTATGGGCAATATATCGGGTTAGAAAATAGTATTTGTTTCGAGAAAGTAATCGCATAAACTTTGCTAGAATAGATGAATGAAGGTAAATATAGCCGAAAAATTCGCGTTAATAAACGAACATTGGCGACCAAAGGTAGTTGGCGAATTGAATGGGCAAGAGGTCAAACTCGTTAAATTTCAAGGAGAATTTCCCTGGCATCGACACGAAAATGAAGACGAAATGTTTATGGCGATGAAAGGAAGTTTCCGCATCGAATTTCGTGATAAAATTGTTGAATTGGCGGAAGGTGAGTTTGTGATTGTGCCGAAAGGGGTTGAACATCGTCCGATTGCGGAAAACGAAGTGGAAGTTTTATTGTTTGAACCCGCACAGCTTTTGAATACGGGCAATGTAATGGATGAAAAATATACTGCTCCAATTGGAGATAAGTTGTAACGTCAATTGCAAACCGCAAATCGCAAACCTACAATAAAAGAATGTCAGAATTAAACGATTTATACCAAGAAGTTATCTTAGACCACAACAAAAATCCGCGAAATTTTCGTGCGATTGAGAATGCAACGAACGAAGCCGACGGACACAATCCGCTCTGCGGCGATGCTTTGAAAGTTTATCTAAACATTGAAAATGATACAGTTACGGATGTTGCTTTCAAAGGCTCGGGCTGTGCTATTTCCAAAGCGTCAGCAAGTATGATGACGCAAGCTGTGAAGGGTAAAACGAAAGCCGAAGCAGAAACTTTGTTCAACGAATTTCGGGCGATGGTCATGGGCGAACTCGATATTGAAACGGACGAAAATCATCTTGGCAAACTGAAAATCTTCGCTGGAGTTTTAGAATTTCCCGCGAGAGTGAAATGTGCGAGTTTAAGTTGGCACACAGTTCACGCGGCTTTGAACGAAGAAGAAGTTGTTCAACCGAGTAATTTTTACACCTTAACAATTTACTACATTGCTTATCGAAATAAATAACCATTCATTTTACAATGATCACACTTTTTTCTTTTTTGCTTTGCCAACTAACGTCTTTATTTCATTATTATTTAGTAAATTACGGTAATAATCATGAAGCGTTGCGAAAGTCAGGTATGGAGTTTTTACCTGAATAAAGTTCATACTTCCATCTTCTGACGGCAATAGAATTAGCGTTTTTCCATTTTCGGTTAAATCAAATATTTTTCCATTTACTATCGCATAAGATTTTCCATTGGAATCAATGAATGCAAAATAGTCAATCTTTGACGATTTTGACTCAAGAGAACCTTGTCCAATGTAGTATTTGGGGAAATTTCTGGATGAAACGAGTTGCGGTGATGAACTGGTAAATCTTGAATAGGTAATCATCGCAAAAAACACTTGATACTCATCTTTGCTGTCTTTTGGAAATAGATTCCGAAACTCATCGTGATTTCCGACCATAGAAACTGAATTCCTTGAAAATCCGGGTCGTTGAGAGCGATTGGTCCGGTTCCCGCAGAACCAGTATAGGTAGTTCGGGGAAAGTTAAAAGTGCTGAATGGTTTATGAACATTTTTTTTATGTTCATTTGCATTTGTTTGTAAAAGTTTTTTGTCAAACTCTTTACCAATATCAGTTGATATTTGGAGAGTATCAGAAGCTTTATCAGAAGCCTGTCCAAATGAAATTGAACAAAAAACAAGATTGATAACGCTGCAAACAACTTAGTGTTTCTAGACATTCTTTTCGTCCGTCCTTTTCTGTTTAGATTTTCTGAAGAAATTGAAGTGTATAGAATCACGCAAGAATAATACTTGGAATTTTCGGACAAGGACTATTTATTGATGTTACGCAAAACTGATTTTCTGAGGTCGTCGAAGGTGACCAACAACATAGCGTAGGGTGGAATAGACATCTTTCCTAAATAAAAGCCAATGAAATTGGCGATATATTTGTAGCCCATAGTGCAACTATGGGTAAAAAGAAGATAAAAGCATTGAGCTATTGAAAATAGCGACATAATTTATGTCACTCTCTTCGAGAGTTAGAAAGATTTTCAACTTTTTCCCATAACTTGCGTGATGGGCTACAAATATTGCGTCATCTTCGATGACTAGATTTCGATAATTTTAGACAAATCAACAGTTATTTTGGAAAGAAGTCTAATGAGTAAAACGAATGAAACCCTACGATGATTGAAATAAAAGTTTGCTCGCTGAAAGTGAGCAACATCAGGTTATTGAGCTAATGATCGAACAATTTGTTCGACACTTTCAGCGTCGCGTTCGCTTATTGAATTAACGTAGGGTGTCGCTCGAAGACTCGCTTTACCCTACGCTATGATATTTGTCGCTTTCAGCGACCAAAACCAAATTATGTTACATCAGTTATTTATTGAGAAATTGAAAGAGGAGACTTTCATCGCCGACTTTTTCAATTTTATCGAAAAATAGTTTCGGGTTTGAACGGTCATTTCTTTATAGATGTTCGTGAAATATGATTGATCGTAAAAGTTGCAGCTATAGGCGATGTCGGTCAGTCTTGTAAATTGTTCGTTGATAAATTTATTATTGAGCGAATTACGAAAACGAGCAATCTTCTTAAATCGAACTGGCGAGATACCGAGATTTTTCTTGAATATTCGATTGAAAGTCCGAACATTTAAGCCTACTTCTTCAGCAACTAACTCGATTGATTTTTCAATTTCAAAATCGGTCAGTATTGAAACAGCTTTTTCCAAAATCTCTTGATTTTCGATTGGGCAATAAATAGAAAGCAGGAAATCTTCCAGCAAATCAATTCGCTTGGTTTGGTCTTCAATTTGATAAAACGCCTGAAGAAAATGTTGATATTTAGGGCTATTATCCCATTCCGTAAAAAACTGAGTATCGTTAGGACAAACTTCAGAAAAATGATTTCCGTAATGAAATTATTTAACCCGAGCGGCTTAAAGATGATGGTAAATTTATCCAGTCTTCCTTTAAGACTACTGCCAACGGCTGTTTTCGCATTCCTTGAACAAAAGCTAAGTTGTTTTTCTTTTCGCTTTCAAATACCGAAACTGAATAATATTTAATCTCTGCCTCAACGTTTTTATGAATGCTGACAGGCGTTAGTGTATGCGGGAAAGCGTAATATTTAGTCGCAAATTCGGAGTTATTTGTTTTGAGGAAATAGTAATTCTCAATGTGTTTTTGCAGAATTGGATGTCGCGGTTGATGATGTTGGACATTCATAAAAATTATTACCAAAGGTTTACGATTCGCGGATAGTCTATGACATTTCTCATAATTTCGATAAAATGAATTTGATTGTAACCCTTAAATCAATTGAATTTACCGCTTAACGATTTTTTGTGCCGTTCATCGAAAAGTGTAATTCAATTCAAAAATTTTAAGGTATAATTCCGCGTAACTTAAGAAAAGGAGTGCGGAATTTTTTATGAGAAAAATTATTATTTTGTTTGTAATTATCGGATTATTTTCTATCTTGGCACTTGCCCAAGACAAAGATTTAATCAAAATTCCGTTGGAAAATTATTTGCAAGGACACGCCACGGGCAAAGGCGAATTTCATCAAAAGGCTATTTATCCCGAATCGCGTCTGCTTTTGGTGCGAGACGGAAAACTCAATCAACGCACAACTGCCGAATATATCAAAGGCTCAAGCGGAAAACCTGCGGATGATGAAGCAAGTCGCAAACGCTGGGTTGAAATGGTTGACATAAAAGGAAATGCCGCGATTGCCAAAATCGTTTTAGATTATCCGACTGCTTATTTTGTTGATTATTTTGCACTTTTGAAGATTGACGGCGAATGGAAAATCGTCAACAAATCATTTGACCTTATACGGCGAACAAATCCGACTGAAAAAGTTAGTTTTACCAACTACCGAAGAGGAAAAAGGCGGTTGCGGTTCCGCTGGAAAACTATATAAAAGCCCAAGCGACAGGCAATGGCGAATTTATGCGAATGGCTTTGCACACCGAAGCAAAAGTGATGTTTTTCGCGGATGGAAAATTTAATCAATGGTCAGCCGAAGAATTTGCGGGACGTTTTACAGGAAAGCCGCTGCTGACGAGGCGAAACGCAAACGCTCGTTTGAGATATTAGACATTGCCGGAAATGCTGCAATTGCAAAAGTTACTTTGGATTATCCGACGGTCAAATTTACCGATTATATGACTTTGCTCAAAATTGACGGCGAATGGAAAATTATCAATAAAACTTTTTATCGTGAGAAGAAAGAGCAGCCGAAAAAATAAGCTTTTATCGCTCGAAAAGTCAGAACCGCTTGCGGTAGCGAGTGGTTGAAGCTAAATTATTGAACTACTTAAGTTAAACCATCCGCTACCGCAGACGGTTCTGACAAAAAGATCAGTTTATTTATTAACAATTTTCAATAATTTCAATCGCTTCATAATCCTAGTTGCCGTCTGCTTGTTCGTTTTTCAATCTGCTTCGGCACAAACAGCACCATCAACACGAGAAATCAAGGCGAAAGTTGATGAATATATGAAGGCGGCGGTCGAGTTTGAGCGATTTAGCGGTTCAATTTTGATTGCTAAAGACGGAAAGCCGATAGTCAGCAAAGGCTACGGAATGGCGAATATTGAATTTGACGCACCGAATAATCCGCACACCGTTTTTCGTCTCGCATCGGTTTCAAAACACTTCACGGCGGCGGCGATAATGATTCTGCAAGAACGCGGAAAATTAAACGTAAATGACCTTGCTTGCAAACATTTAGCTGAATGTCCGGCGGCGTGGCAGACGATTACGATTCGCCATCTTTTGACGAACACACACGGCATTCCGGGTATTTCGGCGTTGGAAATAGGTTCGCTTCGAGGGTTACCGATTCCGATGGATCAATGGTATGAAGTAACGAGCAAGAAGCCTCTGGAATACACTCCCGGCGAAAAATTCAAATATCTTGGGTTCCGGCTATACATTGCTCGGTTTTATTATTGAGCGAGTATCGGGCAAATCTTACGGTGAATTCATGCAGGAAAACATTTTCACACCTTTGGGAATGAAACGGACTGGTTACGAAGACCCGCTCCGCATCATTAAAAACCGAGCTATTGGTTACAAGCAATTGCAGGGCGACCCAATTACAAATGTGCCTTACAGGGAAATAATCCGTATGTATGCGGGCGGCGGAATTTACTCAACGACCGAAGACCTTCTGATCTGGGGCAACGCCCTTTTTACACGGAAAAATCCTGTCGAAAAAGTCTATTGACGAGATGTCCACGCCGTTTCGGGAGATGGTTCCCGGCAGAGGTTACGCTTACGGGTTGTGGTCAAGCCAACAATTCGGTCGGCGGCGAATTGCACACGGCGGCAACGCAACGGGTTTTATCACATACTTTGCACGTCTATCCCGAAGACCGCGTAACCGTCATTGTTTTGAGCAACAACCAAAGCGGTTCTGCTGGAAAAATCAACGACGTTTTGTCGGCTATCACCTTTGGTAAACCGTATGAAATTCCGAAAGAGCGTAAAGCCATCACCGTCGCGTCTTCGGTTTTGGAAAAATATGTCGGAGAATATCAGGCTCAGTTTCCACCAACGAATTATAAAATTACCATTGAAAACGGAAAATTGATGTTTCAGGAAATTGATTTCCTGAAAGCCGAGATGTTCGCTGAATCGGAAACCGACTTTTTTCTTAAAGCCGCTGATATGCGAATCAAATTTATCAAAGATGCAAACGGAACGGTTACAGGTTTTATTGTGGATCAAGGCGACGGCACTTTGTATCCGATTATGAACGGTCAAAAAGTTAAATAAATAGTAAGGAACTCGGACACTCTTGTCCGAATCGCCGGAAACGGCGAAACTTTGCGGCGATTGAGACGAGTCAAAGCCAGCACTTATTTTCGTGCTTTGCACTCATTCGGACAAGAGTGTCCGAGCTCCATTAAAAAAAATCTATGAAAAATTTATACACAAAACGAATTTTACTTTCTCTTCTGAGCATTTTCCTTTTGATTTCGTCAATTTCAGCCCAAACAGCGGATAAAGTTGATGATTTCATCAAAGCGGAAATGCAGAGACAAAATATTCCGGGCGTTTCAGTCGCGGTTATCAAAGACGGTAAAGCCATTAAAATCAAAGGTTATGGCTTGGCAAACATCGAAACGAATGCTCCTGTTACAAATGAAACGGTTTTCAAAATCGGTTCAATCAGCAAGCCGATTATTGCGATGGGAATTATGCTTCTGGTCGAAGAAGGCAAAATTTCGCTTGATGATAAGGTCAGTAAATATCTGGAAGGCACGCCTGAAACGTGGAAAGACATCACTGTTCGGCATTTGCTTTCGCATACTTCGGGAATTATTCGTGAAGCTCCCGGTTTTGATCCCGCCAAGATTCAGCCTGATGCCGATGTTATCAAGACGGCTTATCAATCGCCTTTGGTTTTCAAGCCCGGCGAAAAATACGAATATTGCAACGTCGGATATTTTTCGCTGGCGGAAATTATCCGCAAAGTTTCGGGCAAACCTTGGGGCGAATTTCTGTCGGAACGCATCTTCAAACCGCTTGGAATGAATTCGACACGCACCACCACATTTGACGAAATTGTTCCGAATCGTGCCAACGGTTATTCGTTTAGCAACAACAAGTTATCAAATTCAGAAGTCTATCTGGCGTTGCGTCCGAGCGGTGCTTTTCTGTCAACAATTTCTGATTTGATAAAACTCGAAAATGCCTTGAACGGGAAAGATTTTCTAAAACCTGAAACCCGCAAAATGATGTGGACACCGTTCAAATTTAACGACGGAAAAGATTCAATTTATGGATTAGGTTGGACAATTGACGAAGTGAACGGCAGAAAACGCATCGGTCACGGCGGAAGTCTGAATGGTTTTAAGTCGTATTTTGCCCGTTTTGTTGACGATGGAATAACGGTAATCGTTCTGACAAATTTGGCTCAAGTTGATCCTTCCGAACTTTCAAAAGGAATTGCCGCTCAATATATTCCGGCAATGGCAAAGCCTAACGCGGTTACTTCCGCAAAATAAAGGCAAACGAGCTGTCGAAAAGAAATCTTGAATCAAACGAATCGCAAAATCAGGAATAGTTTTTTGTCATAAAAGCGAGTGGCGGTGTTTTATCTGTTAGTGACGTAATAATTCACAATAAATTTGTAGGATGGTTCAATCGAAATACTGTTGCTGAACTTATTTTTTGATTGAAACTGACACAAAGAAAAAAATGAAAACTTTAAAGCTATTTGCTTTATTTATAGTTGCATTTATAATCGCAACAACCGCATTTGCACAGCAAAATGTGCAGAAAATTGACGGTTTGATGAAACAGTATTACGACTACGGGCAGTTCAACGGTTCGATTTTGGTTGCTGAGAAAGGCAAAATCATCTACGAAAAAGGTTTCGGGATGGCAAATATGGAATGGTCTCTACCGAATCAGCCGGACACGAAATTTCGCATCGGTTCGATTACGAAGCAATTTACGGCTGCTTTGATTCTCCAACTCGTTGAGGAAGGAAAGGTTAAACTCGATGGAAAATTGAGCGATTATCTGCCGGATTACCGCAAAGATACGGGAAGCAAAGTTACGATTCATCAATTGCTTAATCACACAACCGGCATTCCGAGTTATACAAATCGTTCCGATTTTATGGCGGAAATTAGCCGGGATCCGTATAGCGTAGCGGATTTCGTCAAAAAATTTGCGAGCGACGATCTGGAATTCGAACCGGGAACAAAGTTCAGCTACAACAATTCCGGCTATTTTCTACTTGGAGCAGTTATCGAAAAAGTTACCGGAAAATCATACGCAGATGTTTTGACAGAACGCATCTTCAAACCGCTTGGAATGACGAATTCGGGTTACGATAATCAATCTTCGCTTTTGCCAAAACGTGCCAATGGTTATCAGAAAACATCTGTGGGATTTGTGAACGCGGCGTATCTTGATATGTCGTTGCCGTATTCGTCGGGTTCGCTTTATTCAACCGTGAGCGACCTTTTCAAATGGGATCAATCGCTTTACGAGGACAAAATTCTTTCCGCCGAAAGCAAGAAATTGATGTTCACGCCCGGACTTTCAAATTACGGATACGGCTTCGGTATTTCCGAGCAACCGATTGGAAAAACAACCGAAAAAACTAAGATTATTGCACACAGCGGCGGAATTAACGGCTTTAATTCGTTGATTACGAGAGCAGTTGATAAACGGCAAACCGTGATTATTCTCGATAATATCGGTCGTGGCAGTTTTCACGGAAAAATCACGAATTCGATTCTCAATATTCTGAACGGACAGCCGTTTGAGCCTGCGAAAAAATCAATCGCTGAAACACTTTACGCAATCGTCGTTGAAAAAGAAATTTCCGTAGCGATTGCCGAATACCGCAAACTAAAAGCGGCAAACTCGCCAAATTATGATTTTTCGGAAGAGGAATTAAACACGCTCGGTTATCAGCTTTTGCGAAGCAATCGAACGAAAGACGCGATTGAGATTTTCAAGCTCAACGTTGAAATATTTCCAAAATCGGCAAATCCATATGACAGTCTCGGCGAAGCCTATCTCGCCAACGATCAAAAAGATCTGGCACTCGTAAATTACAAAAAGGCGTTTGAACTCGATCCGACAAATGCGGGTGCGGCGGAAATTATTAAACGACTCGAAGGCAAAACACCAAAGTAAATCGGTAAATTTATGAAAAAAACAACTATATTCCGATTCAGAAATTTTGGACTGATTTTTATTATATTTGTTAGTTTTATTGGTGTTTCGGCACAAAAATCCGTAATTCCAACGCAAATCGAAGCCTATTTGAAAAGCGAGATGCAGAAACGCAAAATTCCCGGTTTGCAGATTGCGATTATCAAAGGCGGCAAAATCGTGATGCAAGGTTCGTATGGAATTGCGAATCTCGAAAACTCCGTTCCAGTTACTAATCAAACTGTTTTTTCGATAAATTCGGCGACTAAATCTTTTACGGGCGTGGCGATAATGCAGTTGGTTGAAGCCGGAAAAGTTGACCTTGAGCACCGATTTCGCGTTATTTGGATGAACTGCCAACGGCTTGGCAATCGGTCAAAGTTCGACAATTATTGGCTCATACTTCGGGCATTCCGAACTTTTTGGACGGCAACGGAACTTTGTTGGTTGAAAACGATTTCGATGCTTCGGTAACAAAAGTATTGACCTTGCCGATGGAATTCAAAAGCGGAGATCGCTTTTCTTACAATCAAACGAACTATCTGTTAATCGGCAAGATTATTGATAAATTGAGCGGTCAGCCGTTTGTCGAATTTATTCGGGAAAGACAGTTCAAACCTGCCGGAATGACGCAGGCAGATTGGGGCGATTCTTACGACGTTGTGCCGAATAAAGCTAAGTCTTACCATTATAATCGCTTTGGCGATCAGAAATTCACCAACAGCCACGAAACATTTTCCAAACCGCTGTGGACAGCCGCCGGAATAAACACAACCGCCAGAGAAATCGCTAAATGGATAATTGCCCTGCAAAGCGGAAAACTGCTGCAAAAATCAAGTCTGCCGAGTTTGTGGAAATCCGAAGTTAGCAATATCACAAAATTACCTGTCGGCTACGCAATCGGTTTTCCAACCTATGAACGACCTGAACATCGGGCAGTTGCCGGAATCGGCGGCGGACGCTCGGCGTTCTTGATTTATCCCGAAGACGATTTATCCATTGTGATTTTAACCAATCGAATCGGTTCTTCGCCGGAGTCTTTTATTGACGAAGTTGCAGGTTTTTACATTCCGGCAATGAAAGCCTCAACCGGATTCGGATTGCCGCCAGCAATAAAATTACTTCGTGCCGAATTGTTAAAAGTCGGATTTGAAAAAGCGGTTGAAGTCGTTAAAGTCTTAAGAAATAAAGATTCAAATTATCAACTTTCCGAAAACGAACTTAACAGTTGGGGTTATATTTTGCTTCGACAGGAGAAGTCGAAAGAAGCACTCGAAATCTTCAAATTAAATACGATTCTTTTTCCCGAAAGTGGAAATGTTTATGACAGCCTAGCGGAAGCGTATGAGGTTAATGGAGATAAAGTGTCAGCGATAAAAAATTATCGAAAAATCATTGGAATTAGACCCAAAAAATGAAAACGCTGTTATTCAGATTAGACGATTAGAGCCAAAATAATTTTCGGCAGCGATTATATTCCTTTGTTGCAACATTCTTTTGATGTTGCAACAATCTTTTGAAGCGTCGCCCGAATTTGAGCTTGTGTCTTTTCACAAATTTGCCAAAAAAAGTGCAAAAAATAAAAGCAGATGAAGCAATTTGATTTTGAAGATAAATTACCTTCGTTTTGGACAATCCAGTTAGTCGGCTGGATTGTCTATTTTGCGGTGATTTACATTACATTTTTGTCAATCGCCGCACCTGAAATGTTTCTTAACTTATTATATCTCAAAGGCTTTCGTGCTTTGACCGGATTTTTTCTAACCTCAATTTTTTTGCGTCCGATTTATCGGCGATTTTGGAAATCAACTTTCGATTTTCAATTTGATTTTATTAGTCTTAATTTGTGCCGTTGTTTTAGGTTCGGCTTGGACGGCAATTGAAGCCGCTTATAATTATTTGAATTCGGTGCCACTTTTAACATGCCTAATTATTTCGCCCGAAGCCCGCGAATCTCGCTCGATTATGCGATGACTTTAACGGCTTGGAGTGCGTCATATCTTGGTATAAAAAATTGGTTGGCGTGGCAAAAAGAACGTGAAAATGCTATGCAATCTAGGTTTTTAGCCGACAAAGCACAGCTCGAAGTTTTGCGTTACCAGCTAAATCCGCACTTTCTTTTCAATGCCCTAAATTCGATTCGGGCATCGGTTGACGAAGATAAAACGCGTGCCAAACAAATGATTACACAGCTCTGCCGAATTCTTGCGGCATACACTCGTAAGTGCTGAAAAGAAAGAGATTCCGCTGTTTGAAGAAATTGATGCAGTGAAGAATTATTTGGCAATCGAAAAGATTCGTTTTGAAGATAAACTCGAAATTGAATACGATATTGACGAAAAAGCCAAAGACTTTTTCCGTGCCGTGTTTGCTGATAAATCCTTTGGTCGAAAACGCAATAAAGCATGGATTATAGACAAGTCCAAAGCCGCTCAGAATAAAAATTTCCGCGAAATTGAATGATGAAAAACTCATTTTGGAAGTAGTAAACACGGGCAAATTGAAGAATCACATAATTCAAACGGAACCAAAATTGGTTTGAAAAATGTCCGTGAAAGATTGGAAAAATTGTTTGGTGATAAAAGTAGTTTTGAACTTAAACAAGACGGCGAATTTGTGAGTTGCTAGGATTGAGATTCGGAAATGAAACTAACCGCGATAATTGTTGATGATGAAAGACTTGCACGCAAAGAATTGCGTTCGCTTTTGTCTGAATTTGACGGAAATTTCAATAGTTGGCGAGGCTGAAAATTTATCCGAAGCCATTGAATTGATTCAAACAAAAAAACCTGATGTCGTTTTTCTGGACATTCAATTACAAAACGAAAACGGCTTTGATTTGCTCGAAAAAGTTGAGAAAAATTTCAAACTAATTTTCGTCACGGCGTTTGATGCCTTTGCGATTCGTGCGTTTGAAATCAACGCTTTAGATTATTTGCTCAAGCCTGTAAATCCCGAAAGACTGGCCAAAACGCTCGAAAGATTGCTTGAATCGAAGAGAAAAACAAAACGCCTTTGCGTAAACTCGAATACGAAGATCGAATTTTTTTAGAACTTGGCGGACGTTCCAAATTTCTAAAAATCAATCGACATTAAATATATCTCAGCCGACGGCGATTACACGCAAGTTTTCACATCGGACGGCGGTAAATATCTGATTACAAAGCCTTTGAAAGAATGGGAAGAACGATTGCCGGAAAAATATTTTGTCCGAATTCATCGCTCAACAATCGTAAATTTTGAATTTATTGAGAAAGTTGAAAGTTGGTTTAATCGTTCTTTTCAAGTATTTCTTAAGCGGAATAGATGAACCTTTTTTAATAAGTCGGCGATATTCTGCTGTAATTAAAGAAAAGTTCAACTAATATTCTACAAGATTTATTCGTTTTCTGATAAACTTTGCTTATTATTTTGTCAGAAACATAATGCAAACTGAAACCAAACAAATCATATTTCCCAATACTTGACGACATTTATCAAGCCGCCGAACGCTTGAAAAAAGTCGCCGCACATACTCCTTTACAACAAAATCTGAATCTTTCCGAACGATACAAGGCAAATATTTTACTCAAACGCGAAGATTTGCAAATCGTCCGTTCGTATAAGATTCGCGGGGCTTATAACAAAATGGCACAGCTGCCGAGCGATGCGATTGTTGTTTGTGCGTCTGCGGGAAATCACGCGCAAGGCGTGGCGTATGCGTGTCGTGTAATGAACATCAAAGGCACGATTTTTATGCCGACAACCACGCCAAATCAGAAGGTTAAGCAAGTAAAAATGTTTGGCAAAGAAATGGTCGACGTGCAACTTGTCGGCGATACTTTTGACGATGCGTTTGCGGCTTCGATGAAATTTTGCGAGGAACAAAATGCGACTTTTGTTCATCCGTTTGACGATTTAAAAGTAATGGAAGGACAAGGAACTGTCGGGCTGGAAATGTTGCAAGATGCCGATGTAAAAATTGATTATTTGCTGTTGGCGATTGGCGGCGGCGGTTTGGTTTCGGGCGTATCTACTGTATTCAAACAACTTAGCCCGAACACAAAAATCATTGGAGTCGAACCGCTTGGGGCATCCGCGATGAAAAATTCAATTGAAAAAGGCGAAATTGTGACGCTTGAAACGGTTGATAAATTTGTTGATGGAGCGGCGGTTAAACGGGTTGGCGAATTGACGTTTGAAATCTGCAAAGAAAATTTAGATCGACGTTATTTCCGTTCCCGAAGGCAAGGTTTGTTCGACGATTTTGCAGCTTTACAACGAAGAAGCCATCGTTGCCGAACCTGCCGGAGCGTTGACGATTGCCGCACTCGATTTTATCAAAGATGAAATCAAAGGGAAAAATGTAGTTTGTCTCGTAAGTGGTGGAAACAACGATATTACGCGGACGGAAGAGATCAAAGAACGCTCGCTTTTATACGAAGGTTTGAAACATTATTTCATCATCCGTTTCCCGCAACGGGCAGGAGCATTGCGCGAATTTTTGTCAACTTTAGGTCCCGACGATGACATTACGCATTTTGAATACGTCAAAAAAACTTCACCGCGAACAAGGTCCGGCATTGGTTGGAATTGAACTGAAAGATAAAGACGAATTTGAGCCTTTGTTGGAGCGAATGAATAAAGACAAAAATTACTTACGAATACATCAATGAGAGGCAAGATTTGTTTCAATTTTTAGTCTGAGGAATTTACTAAACTCAGATTTAACTGCAATTTAGTTGCAGTTTTCAACGTACTGCTTTATCTTAGGAAAACCCCGAAAATCTAAAGCAGTATCATGGATCTTAAATCTTTTCTCAAAAGTTTTTGGCAGATTATAAGCATCGCTAAAATATTTATTTTACAATGCATTAGCCTCTATTTGCTTTCGTATGCGGGTGGTTTGTGGGCAGAAGTTGCAGGCGTTCGCGGGTGTCCTCCGAGAACCGATTATGCAAATCTGTTATTTTATTTGATCGTTGCCGGCAGCCTGATTGTCGGGTTTTTATCGCTCCATCCGATTTTTTTCCCAAGGGTTTGGCTTGAGCAAATCGGCAAAGAAATAATGGGTTCAAAGGTCGATTTTAGGTTTCCCTTCTTTAGCACTCATCCGAGTTACATTTTTCTCGATATTCTGCTTTTTGTTCCCGCGATTTTGCTCTTTTGGAATGGGCTGACGGAGAATATTTGTGAATTTAATAATGAGTGGGGAATGGGTTTAACGGCTTTTATTGTTGCAATAATGTTTCCCACTTTGCGGTTGATATTTTGGTATGTTTTGGGTAAGCAGATTTATGCGATGCAGGCGAAAAATATCAAGCATGGAATTATCTGGTGGTACATCCTCGCAGTGCCGGTAATTGCCTATTTTTCATATACTTACCTCGTAAATGATATCTTGCCGCGATACGATTTGCCGGTCGTAAATTCTGAAACGTTCAAAGGCGGACTTGACGCTCACCCTGAGTTTTTTGACAAAATTGTCAGAGTTCGCGGAAACGTGAAACAGGGCATTGCCAAATGTGGTTTGTGGGGTAAAAAAGACCGGACGGATTTCCCATACGGCACGGTCGTGCTGGATATGGGCGAAGGAAATGGCGAGATTATGATACAGGCTAAACGACCCGGTTTGGTGTTGGATTTAGAGGCAAATGCACAGCGTGGCGGGGTGATCGAAGCCATTGGACGCTTGAGCAAATTGCCGAATCCTGATAAAAAAATGCTCTGCGGAATTGGAAAACTCTCCGAAGATTTGAAGGAAGGCGGACGTGCTTTGCTCGAAGTTGAACTCCCGAAATAACCCGAAGTCGGCAATTTATTTTGTCAAAACCGTCACTATTTCGTCTGAAATTGCATCCTAATCAGACGGAGACTTTCACCATGGAACGTAAAGATCTATTTCGTAGTATTTTAACGCTGGCTTTTCTTTTGCTTTTTACAATTAGCGGTTTCGCGGCTGATTTCACGTCTGCCGAATACCAAAAGCACATTCAAATTCTAAAAAAGAAGTTGCCGAACAAGGATTTTACTATCGTTATCCAGCCGCCTTTTGTTGTAATTGGGAATGAATCAGAGGCGATGGTTAAGCGTCATTCTGAGCAGACTGTAAAGTGGGCAGTCGATAAACTTAAGGCGAATTATTTCAAAAAAGATCCGAACGAAATTTTAGATATTTGGCTCTTCAAAGACAAAGATTCTTACTACAAATACACGAAAGAAATTTTCAACGACGAGCCTTCAACGCCTTATGGATATTACTCTCCGAGCGAAAAATCACTAATTATGAATATCGGAACGGGCGGTGGAACTCTGGTTCACGAAATAGTTCACCCTTTTATGGAGTCGAATTTCGAAGATTGCCCGGCATGGTTTAATGAAGGATTGGCGTCGCTTTACGAACAATCAAATGAGAGAAACGGTTCAATTATCGGAATGACCAATTGGCGGCTCGCGGGCTTGCAAAGAGCAATCAAAAACAAAAGCAACCCAACCTTCAAAACTCTGCTTTCAACGACGGACAAAGAATTCTATGCCGACGAAACAGGAGTATATTACGCACAAGCCCGCTATCTTTGCTATTATCTGCAGGAAAAGGGTTTACTGGTAGAATATTATCAGGAATTTACAAAAAATTCGGCATCGGATAAATCAGGATATAAGACTTTACAACGCGTTTTGGGCGAACTAAATATGCTTTCTTTTCAGAAAAAATGGGAAGATTATGTGCTGAAATTAGTTTTTTTAGACGCTCAACGCTTTTTTCCTACCCTGAGGCAACTAAACTAACTTTCAACGAATCTTTTCAGTATAAGTTTTCCGGAAGACTCATTTTTCTATTAAAAACTCTCCCCGAGTTTACTAAAGATAAAAGGAGAAAAAAGATGAAAGTCTATAGTTTGCAAGGCTTTGCGTTAGCCTCTGCGGTAGTGGTTTTGTGTCTAGGATCAAGCGTTTCGGCTCAGCAGGGAACGTCGTCTGCATCGGTTTCGCGGAGCCGTGCTATTACAAATTCAAATCCCCAAAATTCGGGTTCGAAACCCGCAAATTCAAGCCGAAGGAACACTGGTTCGCAAACCTCAAGTTCGTCCAATTACGATCCGCCTGCCGTTAATCTAAAATTGCCGGAAACGGTAATGGTTGAAGAATTTATCAATTATCACAAACATCGTTTGCCGCTTCCAAAGGCGGGTCAGGCAGTCGCTTTGGACACACGCTGGGGAAATGATCAAATTTCAAGTTCGCAACGCGAAGCTGTTCTGCAGATTGGATTTACGACCGCCGAAGTAAATGATCGAAATGATTTGAGACCGTTGAATTTATCGCTTGTAATTGATCGAAGCGGCTCGATGGCAGAAGGCGATAAAATGTCGAAGGTTAAGGAAAGTTTGCAGATGTTTGTTGGAAAACTTCGCCCGGAAGACATAATTTCCATCGTTGTTTTTGATACAAATGCGGAGGTTTTACTTCCCGCTCAATCGATCGGAAACGGCATTGAAGTTCGTCGGGCAATTAATTGTATCGCCCCTCAAGGATCGACCAATTTACACGGAGGTTTGATGCTTGGCTACAAAGAAGCAGCTAAATACTTCGACAAGGATTCGACTAATCGGGTGATTTTGTTGACGGACGGCATTGCCAATCAAGGCGTGACCGATCCAAGTAAAATTGCCGCAGAATCTTCTGAATATAACGGACAGGGAATTGATCTTTCCACGATTGGAGTGGGCTTAAATCTAAACAACGATCTTCTGCAAAACCTGGCAAAATCCGGACGCGGACTTTATCAATTTGTTTCGGACTACCAGGATATCCAAAAAGTTTTCGCCAATGAAGTGCAAAGCCTGATGTCGCGTGTGGCAAAAAAGGTGGAAGTAAATGTTGATTACGATTCTAACTTAGAGCTCCAAAAGGTTTACGGATATTCACCAAAAGCTCGGGCAACTGGTTTAACGATTGGTTTGGACGATATGAATAGTGGCTTAACCCAAGTTGTGATGATGCGTTTTCGAGCTAAAAATAACATGGAAAGTTCATCCGTCAAAGTTCGTCTTTCGTATTTTGATGAAAAACGGCAAAAGATGATCGAGGAAATTCAAACGGTGAATTTGCAAATGTCAGATCGGAAATATTGTCCGCTTTTAGCTGACGGCGAAGTTAAGAAAAATTATACGATCGCAGAACTTTCACAGTCGCTCTTTGACATGACAAATTCAGCCAAAAGTCAGAATTATCGGCAAGCTGAAAATATTCTAAATACTTCCATTAGTGAAACTTACAAGCGTTTTCCAAATATGGAAGATAAAGATATCCGACATATTTTAGATATTGCCGAGGGCTATCAGCGAGACCTCAGAGCCGTAAATCGGCAAAGGCGAAATGAAGATTGCGGTAATTGCAATTAATTTTCGTTCGGAAAAACGTTAAACGAGGATAGACAGGACGGGCAGGATGGAAATTTTTCCAAATCCTGTATATCCTGTCTATCTTGTTTAATTTTACCGCAATGAAAATCAAATCAATCGAACTTATCGAAATCAACCTGCCGCTTGTACATTTTTTTGAGACGAGTTTTGGCAGAACTTACGAACGCCGAATTGTCTTAACGCGTGTTGAAGATAGCGAAGGAAACGAGGGTTGGGGCGAATGCACGGCAGGCGAAACTCCTTCATATTCGGAGGAATGGACGGAATCTTGCTGGTGGGCGTTGAAGGATATTTTGTCGCCGATGGTGATCGGTAAAGAAGTTGAAAAGGCAGAAAATATTTGGGATTTGATGAAATCCGTTCGTGGAAACCGGATGGCGAAAGCTGCGATCGAAACCGCTTGTTGGGATCTTGAAGCAAAGAAATTAAACGTACCTTTGTGGCGGCATTTGGGCGGCGTTAATCAAGAAATTTCGTGCGGAGTTTCGATTGGAATTCAAGACACGGTCGAGCAGCTTTTAGAGAAAATCAAGACCGAATTAGACGCGGGTTATCAGCGGATCAAGATCAAGATTTCGCCGCGTTGGGATTATGATGTAATTAGAAAAGTCCGCGAAACATTCGGCGATATTCTGCTAATGGGTGATGCGAATTCGGCTTATACATTGGCGGATATTGATTTGCTTAAAAGTTTAGACGAATTCAAATTGATGATGCTCGAGCAGCCGCTGCCGCACGACGACATTATCGATCACGCCAAATTACAGAGCCAAATTTCGACACCAATTTGCCTCGATGAGCCGATAAAATCACCCGAAGACGCTCGCAAAGCAATAGAATTGAAATCAGGTAAAATAATCAATTTGAAAAATGGACGGATTGGCGGACACACGCAATCGAAATTGGTTGAGAAAATTTGCCGCGAAGCCGGAATGCCTGTTTGGTGTGGCGGAATGCTCGAAGCTGGAATTGGCAGGGCTCACAATATCGCGATCTCAACCCTCGCAGGCTACACGATGCCCGGCGACGTTTCTGCGAGTAAAAGATATTGGCACGAAGATATTATCGAACCGGAAGTTATCGTTAGTGAAAAAGGAACAATTATTGCCCCTGAAGGTGCGGGAATTGGGTTTGAAGTGAAGCGGGAAAGGATTGATAAATTGGCAGTTAGAAGGATTTCGATCTAACGGAACGCCGTCATCCTGACGGCAAAGATTGCGAGAGCAATCTAACACAAACTGAGGCATTCGATTGATTAGCAACGCATGAACGCCGGGCGTTCCATGTTGAATTTTATGGAAAACCAAAAATCATCAAGAGGCTGGTATTCACGAGGATATTTGCCGCACTTTGATGGTGGCTCGATAACTCAGTTTGTTACGTGTCGATTGTTTGACTCTCTACCACAGAGCGTTTTGGAAGGCTTTCGGAAAGAACTTGAGGCTAAAAAAGAGGAAGAGATTGATCGTCAAACGATGATTTTGGTGGAAAAATTCTTAGATTCCGGCTACGGTGAATGTTTTCTAAGAAAACGGAAGGTTGCGGAAATTGTTCGAGACTCACTGGAAAAATATGACGGCGAGAGGTATAAACTCATTGCTTGGGTTATAATGGCAAATCATATTCACGTTTTACTAAAGCCTATAAACGGTTGGGATTTAAGTAAGATTTTGCACTCCTTTAAATCATATACTGCTTTTGAATCAAACAAAGTTTTAGAAAGAACGGGGAAATTCTGGATGAGGGAATTTTTTGACAGATACATTCGCGATTACGAACATTTTGAAAAAGCTTTGAGGTATATCGAAAATAATCCCGTAAAGGCGGGCTTATGTGATAAACCAAGCGACTGGGAATTTAGCAGTGCGTTTAACGAAACGCCGTCATCTTGACGGCAAAGATTGCGAAAGCAATCTCGTTCAAATTGAGTAGATGAGTTGTTAAGCAACGCCTTAACTGTTGGGGATTCCAACTACAATACCGCTAGTTTTACTGACTGGCACTTTTTGAACGCTTCGGCGTTCATTGCCAGCAAGATGCTGGCGTTCCATTTTTTATGAGCAATCAAGAACCAAATAAGATCATTTTTTCAATGGTCAAAGTGAGCAAGTTTTACGATAAAAAACCTGTTCTTAAGGACATTTACCTTTCATTTTTTTACGGAGCAAAAATCGGCGTGCTTGGGCTTAATGGCTCGGGTAAATCGAGTTTGCTTCGGATCATTGCGGGGACTGACAAAGATTTCAATGGCGAAGTCGTATTTTCCAAAGGCTATTCGGTTGGATATTTAGAGCAAGAACCGAAGCTTGATGAGACCAAAACCGTTAAGGAAATCGTTGAAGAGGCGGTGCAAGGGACGGTTGATCTACTAAAAGAATTTGAAGAAATCAACGCCAAATTTGCCGAACCGATGACCGATGATGAGATGAACGCACTTATCGAACGCCAAGGTGAAGTACAGGAAAAACTTGACCATGCGGACGCGTGGGATTTGGATTCGCGGCTCGAAATGGCGATGGACGCATTGCGTTGTCCTTCGCCGGAAACGCCTATCAAGAATTTATCCGGCGGTGAAAAGCGTAGGGTGGCATTGTGCCGTTTGCTGCTTCAAAAACCCGATATTCTGCTTTTAGACGAACCTACAAACCACCTAGACGCAGAAACGGTCGGCTGGCTTGAGCTTCATCTGCAAAAATATGAAGGCACGATCATCGCAGTTACACATGATCGCTACTTTTTAGACAACGTGGCGGGTTGGATTCTCGAATTGGATCGCGGCGAGGGAATTCCTTATCAAGGAAATTACACGTCGTGGCTTGAGCAAAAACAGTCCCGTTTAGCGATTGAACAAAAAGGCGAAGATAAGCGTGCGAAGACCTTGGAAAGGGAACTTGAATGGATTCGGATGTCGCCAAAAGGTCGGCACGCAAAATCGAAAGCGAGGATCAATGATTACGAAAAACTCGTTTCTGAAACGCATGAAAAATCCAATGAAACACTCGAGCTTTTTATTCCGGCAGGTGATCGCCTCGGCGATATCGTGATTGAAGCACACGGCGTTTCGAAAGCTTACGATGATAAATTACTTTTTGAAAATCTCGAATTTTCGCTTCCGAAAGGCGGAATCGTCGGTGTCATCGGTCCGAATGGAGCAGGTAAAACCACTCTTTTCAGAATGATTACCGGACAGGAAACGGCTGATTCCGGTGAATTTAAGGTTGGCGATACGGTCAAGCTCGGTTACGTTGATCAATCACGCGATTCGCTTGACGCTGATAAAACGCTGTTCGACGAAATTTCGGATGGACTTGATCTAATCCAACTCGGAAAGCGGGAGATTAACGCACGTGCCTACGTTTCGCGATTCAATTTTTCGGGAGCGGATCAGCAAAAACGGGTTGGGCAGCTCTCGGGCGGCGAACGCAATCGGGTCCATTTGGCGAAAATGCTAAAATCCGGTGCAAACGTTCTCTTGCTCGACGAACCTACGAACGATTTAGACGTTAATACGATGCGGGCTTTGGAAGAAGCTTTAGAAAACTTCGGCGGTTGTGCTGTTGTGATTTCGCATGATCGTTGGTTTTTGGATAGAATCGCCACGCATATTCTAGCCTTTGAAGGCGATTCGAAGGTCGTGTATTTCGATGGAAATTACACCGAATACGAGGAAGATAAAAAACGCCGACTCGGACACGATGCCGATCAGCCGCATCGAATTAAGTATCGTAATTTGACAAGAGCCTAAAATTTTTATCTATTATGTGTAACGAATTGGTTTGAAATTAATGGGTTTCAAACCAATCCCCCTTCAAATCAAAAAAACAAGGACATAAATTTGAGTAAATTTCCTCTGAGTATTGCTGTATCGATTTTGCTGTGTGTTTTTTCTGCCTGCACAAATAGTGGCGAAAAAACTTCTGTTCAGAAAAATACCACGCCCGCTGTTTCCGCAGAATCAGCCACTAATACTGCAAATACCCCTGTCAATGCTACTCCAAGTCCCGAACAAACAACTTCTTCCCCGATTGGAAAATTCAATTTCAAGAATTTCACGTATCCTTTGCCACGCGGCTGGCAGGGAGAAATGAACGAAATTACGCTCGAAAATGGCAAAGCACCACTTTCGATGGCGGATGACGAAAGGAAGATTGGAGCGAGCCACGTTAGCACAAAATACGGTGATGTCACTGGCGACGGACAGGACGAAGCATTGGTTACATTGAAAATTGAGACGGGCGGTTCGGCAATTCCGCAAACCGTCTATATTTTTCAATGGAAAAACGAGAAGCCTGAAATTATTTGGTATTTTCGAACAGGTGACCGTGCAGATGGCGGATTAAAAACCATTGGTGCCGAGAAAGGAGAGCTGCTTATCGAACTATACGGACAAGATCGTTTCATCTTTGGTGATGTTGAAACAATGAAGATTATTGGCGACGAAGAAGATTTGTGCTGCCCGAAATGGTTTACCAAAACACGCCTAAAATGGAACGGCAGAAATTTTCTTACTCAAGGCAAACGCCTTACTTACTCTATTGATAATCCTACTGCATCGCCGATTGAAAATATGGGCGATATGAAAGCTGAAGAAGAAAAGAAAAACAAACGATAACTAACGGAACGCAGGCTACCAGCCTGCCTGTAAATCTTCACATATTTTTATAACTGGAATTGGACATACTCCAAACGACCTCCGATATCATCTTTTTCCAATAAATAAGCAAAATCACCAAGGCAGGCTGGTAGCCTGCGTTCCGTTGACTTTGTATTATAAAGTTCTTGACATGTGAAATGACTTGGTATATCTTTACAAACTGTATGGCGAAAATAAACGCACTTGAAAAAGACGAAATTGAAGTGAATGAGCCGATAAACATTGGCGATAGGGCATTAGACAATCTAAGGTTTATCCGCGAAACGATGGAACGCTCGGCAGTTTTTACGAGCGTTTCGGGTTACGGCGGAATCCTTATGGGGGCAACTGCTATCGTGGCAGCGTATCTCGCACAGACCCGCCCGACGATTCGCGAATGGCTGACAGTTTGGCTGATCGAAGCTTTTTTGGCGGCTGCCATTGGGTTTTTATCGATGTGGCAAAAGTCAAAAATTGTTAATGATTCGCTCAGTTCCGCACCCGCGAAAAAGTTTGCACTCGGATTTCTGCCGCCTTTGGTCTGCGGTGTGATCGTAACGATTGGGATGTGGCAGCACAATCTCTTCGAATTTATGATTCCAATATGGCTTTTGCTTTATGGAGCATCGGTGGTCACTGGCGGAAGTCATTCGGTAAAAGTGATTCCGATTATGGGTTGGTGTTTTATGGCTCTCGGATCAGCGGCGTTTTTCCTCCCGTTTGGCTACGGTAATTTATTGATGGGAATAGGTTTCGGGGTTTTGCATGTTATTTTCGGCATCATTATCGCCAGGAGGTTTGGAGGCTAATTCAATTTGCGATTTTAGATTTGCGATTGAATAGGAAAAAGTTATGGCAAAAAGTAATTTAGCATTAGCAGAAAATTTTGAAGAAGGCGAAAAGCCAACTTTAAAACTCGAAAAAGTTGCGGAAAACGTCTCGAATGACCTCGACAAAATTATTCACGAACGAATGCGACTTGGAATAATTTCAGCTTTAGCGGCAAACGAAAGTTTGAGTTTTAACGATTTGAAAAGGCTTTTGAATACAACCGACGGAAACGTTTCGGTACATGCACGAAAACTCGAAGAAGCGGGCTATCTCGAATGTTTGAAATCATTTAGCGGACGTGTTCCGTTGACAGAATACAAGATTACGAGCGAAGGCAGAAAGGCTTTGGAAAGATATTTGAACCATATGGAAGCTTTGATCAAGGCGATGAGAGGAGTCTAGATGAAGGAAACAAATGCGTTTATAAGTCACCTAGCTTTTCTTTGTTTTGGATTCATATTGTGCTTTGTCTTCTTACTAGTGTGGAAAGTTATGAGTTTCTTTATTTGGGGTTTCGAGGTTCAAAGTATGGCTTCATTTCCTTATTACCATGACGCTCGCCTTTATACGCGACCTGGGATAGGTGATCAGACTTTTACACTCCAGGTAGACGGCGAGACCGTATGGGTTTCTGGGGACGCCGCACCTGGAGATTTAAAGGAGAAATTGATGTGGGATGAAATGGGTAGGAAGGTCACTTTAGAATTTTTAGGGAAAAAGGTTGTAACTTACGATACAAAATCAAAAATCGCGGTAACGGAATATTAGGATCTAACGAGCTTTGGAAGCTTATATTGTCTAGTTTTATTTATGAAAACATTCGACGTAATCATCATCGGAGCGGGTTTAGCAGGTTTGCAATGTGCGAAGCTGTTATCACAACGCGGCACAAAAGTTTTACTTGTTGACCGGAAAACTGACCTAAAAAAAGGAATTCACACGACCGGAATTTTTGTCCGCAAGACTTTTGAAGATTTTGAATTTCCTTTGAATTCAATGGGTAAAGCGGTGCGAAATGTCACGCTTTATTCGCCAAAATTGAAGCGGCTCGAATTACAGAGCAAGAATGACGAATTTCGGGTTGGGAAAATGGACGTGCTTTACGAAAGTTTTTTGCAAGATTGTTTGGACAATGGCGTTCAATTCTCAGATTCGACGAAATACGTCAAAATCCAACTGACAAGAAGTTACACAATCGTCAAACTTGAACGCAAAGGCGAAGAATTTGAAGTGCGGACAAAGGTTTTAGTTGGAGCGGACGGTGCGAATTCGAAAGTCGCAAAGGATTTGCAACTTGATGAAAATCAAGAGTTTATCATTGGTGTGGAGGAAATTTATCAGGGAGTGCCATTAACTGATGAACCGCGTTTGCATTGTTTTCTCGACGCAAAATTAGCCAATGGTTATCTCGCATGGGTAACGAATGATGGTGAGGATATCCACATCGGGGTTGGCGGAAATTACGCTGGCGAAAATCCGAGGGAAGCGTTAGAAATATTTAAGAAGAAAGTAATTGGAAAAATCGTGAATTTAGACGGAGCAAAATTAGTTGAAAAACGCGGCGGGAAAATTCCGGTTGGCGGAATTTTGCGTCGAATTGCGAATGACCGAGGACTTTTGATTGGCGACGCGGCGGGTGCAGTTTCGCCTCTAACTGCTGGTGGGCTTGATCCGGCGATGCGACTTTCAAAATATGCGGCGGATGTGATTTTAGAACGTTTGAAATCGGAAGATCCCAATGTTTTATTGAGTTATTCGGGCGAGGCATTTAGTGCGAGATTCGTTTCGCGGATTTGGATGCGGAAGATTTTGTCGATGATGAGCACTCAGATCTTGCTGGAAGTCGGTTGTGCTTTTTTGAGACTGCCGTTGGTCAAAAACTTTGCTAAGCACGTGTTTTTCGGACGTGGCTCTTTTCCAGATATGGGAAATTTGGAATCACGAAGACACGCGAAGGAAGCACGAATGTTTGAAATAAAATCAGTATAGCGAACGGTAGTGAGTACGCCCGGACTTTCGGTTGTGAGATTATAAAGAGGTTCGCTACGGCTCACTATACTGATTATGACGAAAAAATTATGAGCGAAGAAACTACAAAACCATTGATGAACGAACGTACAAAACTCGGTTTGGAAATACTGGAAGCCTCGGTTTTACTGGGTATTTTGGGCGATTCACTTTTGCGTGCTACTCCTTGGGGCGTAAATGTTTTGCTCTTTATTCTGGCTCTTGCGGCGGCGATGCTCGCGATCGTTTATCGGCGAAAGCGTGAAATTTGGAATCTGCAAACGCTGCTTCTTCACGGTGCATTAGTCTTCTTTGCCGCGATGTTTGCGTGGCGGGATTCGATTGAGTTACAGCTTTTTGATGCAGCGGCAATCCTTGGGATTTTGGCGGTTCTGACGCTTCCGGCGTTGAGCATGAAAACGAATTCGGCGGGCATTGTCCATTATGCTTTTGGTTGGATTTGGTCGGGAATCAACGCGGCGTTTGCTCCGCTCGTCTTATTGATACACGACATTAGGTGGAAATCGATCCCGCAGACTGGCTGGAGCAAACATCTGATCGCCGTGCTTCGCGGAATTGCGATTGCAACGCCGATTTTACTGGTTTTCGGTGCACTTTTCATGGCAGCGGACGCTGTTTTTCAGGGCATTATTGAAAAGACTTTCAATCTTGATCCGGCGATTCTTTTCTCTCATATTTTGGTCGTTGGATTTCTATCGTGGGCAATCGCGGGATACTTGCGTGCGTCGCTTATCGGGACGGTTACTGCTCACGAAAGCGTCATCGTAGAAAGCAAAATTCTTTCAGTTACGGAAAGTATTACCGCCGAAAAACCGGAAGACAGCAAACCTGTAGAAGCGGCAAAACCCGAACCAAAACGTTGGGATTGGCGGAATTTCAATAATTCGATATTGCCTGCTGCTCTCACGCTTGGAACGATCGAAATGACAATAGTTTTGGGTTTGATCAATTTATTATTTTTGAGTTTTGTAATAGTGCAAATTCCTTATTTGTTTGGCGGATTTGATTTGGTTCAGCAAACCGAAGACTTAAAACTTGCCCATTACGCACGACGCGGTTTTGGCGAATTGGTTGCGGTTGCCGCGTTGGTTTTACCGATTTTGCTTACTTCGCACTGGCTGCTGCGTAAAGATAAACCTATTAACGAGAAGATTTACCGGGTGTTGGCAGGAATTCAGATCGCATTGCTTTTCGTCATCATGATTTCCGCTACGCAAAGACTTTTGGTCTTAACCGGCAATCTTGGATACGGCTTAACGACCGTTCGATTTTATCCGATGGCGTTTATGATTTGGCTGGCGATTGTCTTTGGCTGGTTTAGTTTGACGGTTTTACGCGGAATGCGTGAGCAATTTGCCTGGGGAGCTTTATGGTCGGCATTGTTTGTTTTGGGAACTTTGCATGTTCTTAATCCCGATGATTTTATTGCCAAAACGAATATTCGCCTTATGCAGGAAGGCAGAACATTTGACTCGCAATATCACAAAAGTTTGAGCGACGATGCCGTGCCGGTATTGCTGCAGCATTTGGATTCGATGAGTTTTGAAAATCAATGCCGGATCAAAAATAAATACAAACATCGTTTGGAAGAAAGCAATTCCGAAACAGATTTCCGTTCGTTTAATTATTCACGCTGGAAAGCTCGGAAGCTGCTGGAGGCGAGTTCTGCTAGCTTTGAAACCGTAGGGTGTCCGGCATATACGAGCCATTGGGATTCTCGGGGAATGGATTAGTTTCATCTCAGAAATAATAATTTATGAAGTCGGGTAGTTGAATAAGCTACCCTTTTTCATTGATGTTAACAGGCAAAATTGATAAGCTTTCATCGTTGGAAAAGACGATCCCATTAAAATTATTTATTGTTTGGAGACGTAACGAATGAAGAAAATCATTTGGCTAATTTTCATATTTTGCTTCGTCGCAAATTTTATTGTCGAAAAAGAGAAAATGCCGAAAGTTGCACGCGAATTTCGCGGAATGTGGATTGCGACTGTGGCAAACATTGATTTTCCGTCTGCTCCGAATCTATCAGCCGAGCAGCAAAAAGCGGAAATTATAGGGCTTTTAGAACTGGCAGTTGAACTCAAAATGAACGCCGTTATTTTTCAAGTTCGACCAATGGCGGATGCCGTTTATTTATCTGAACTTGAACCGACAAGCTATTTTTTAAGCGGGCAAATGGGCAAAAAACAAGATTTTGATCCGCTCAAATTTGCGATTGATGAGGCACACGCACGCGGAATTTTGCTCCACGCTTGGTTTAATCCATACCGAGTTTCGCACGCGACGCTCGTCGGCGAGGTTGCTGCAAATCACATCACCAAAACTCGCCCTGATTTAGTCCGAACATACAACAAAGGTCAGATTCTTGATCCCGCGGAAAAAGACACGCAAGATTATGTAAACAAAGTAGTTATGGATGTTGTGAAACGCTACGATATCGACGGCGTTCATTTCGATGATTATTTTTATCCATACAAAGATTCTGCCGGAACTGATTTTCCAGATGATGAAAGCTGGAAAAAATACAAAGATTCGGGCGGAAAACTTTCGCGTGATAACTGGCGTAGAAAAGGCGTCGATGATTTTATTCAAAATATTTCAATCGAAATTAAAAAGCTGAAACCGACTGTGATGTTTGGAATTTCACCGTTTGGAATTTGGAAGCCAGACGACATAAATATAAAAGGCACAAGTGCTTACGATACGCTTTACGGAGATTCACGAAAATGGCTGCAAGAAGGTTGGGTTGATTATTTGTCGCCGCAACTTTATTGGTCAAGTGTAAAAGATGGACAAAAATTTCCGATCTTACTAAATTGGTGGAAAAACGAAAACAAGAAAAAACGGCATATTTGGGCAGGAATTGCTCCGTATAAAATTGGCGATCCGAAACATCCTGATTTTACGCCCGAAGAAATTGTTTTGCAGATTGACACAACTCGCGGACAGCTTGGCGATAACGCCGGTGCGATTCATTTTTCGGCAAAACCGATCATGAAAAATCAAGGAAAAATCAGAGACGCTTTGCGTGAAAAAGCATACAATAAAAACGCGATAATTCCGCAAAGTCCTTGGCTTGATTCGACTTTGCCAAGTTCTCCCGATTTAAATTTTGCCAAACAGCAAAATGGCGATATTTTGGCAAAATGGAAGAGCATTGGCACAAAAGAAGCCTTTCGTTGGGTTTTATATTGGAATGACGGAAAAGGTTGGAAGCCGACGATTCTGCCTCCTTATCAACTTGAAGCAAATCTGCCAGCCAACATGAACATTCAAAAGCTTGCAGTTTCGAGTGTTGACCGTTTGGGAAATATTTCAGAACCTGCAATTAAAGAAGTTAAATGACACGTGACCACATCAAAGAGTATCTTTCATATCTGCAAGTTGAAAAAGGCTTGTCGAAAAATTCGTTTGAAAGTTATCAAAGGGATTTGGTAAAACTCGCTAAGTGGTCTGAAAAGAATGGTTTAGACATTGTTCAGCTTACGAGGCAAGATTTGCGGGAATTCTTGATTGATCTCGCGTCTGCCAAATTATCCCCAACTTCCGTAAATCGTATGATTTCTGCGATGCGTGGGTTTTACAAGTTTTTGATGTTTGATCGTCATATTGCAAAGAATCCAGCGGCAGACCTTCAATCGCAGCAAACGACGGCGTATTTGCCGAAATTTTTGAATCAGGACGAAATCGGGCAATTGCTCGCCGTGCCGGATGTTTCCATGGAACTTGGTCTGCGTGACAGAGCGATTTTGGAGACGATGTACGCTTGCGGGCTACGCGTTTCTGAGGTTTGTACGCTGCAAATATCGGACGTTGAGCTTGATGCGGGAATTCTTACTTGCAAGGGAAAAGGAAATAAAACCCGAAAAGTGCCGATTGGGAAAAGTGCGGTTGAATGGCTTAAAAGTTATTTAATTCATCACAGAAAAAAGGAAAATATCGAAATTCAGAATCTTTTTGTTTCGAGTTTAGGTCGACCGATCAGTCGGCAAGATGTTTTCGTTTTGGTAAAGGAGTGCGGTGAAAAAATCGGACGCGACGACGTTTCTCCGCATACTTTGCGTCATACTTTTGCCACGCATCTGGTGCAAAATTCAGCTGATATTCGTTCCGTTCAGCAAATGCTCGGACACGTTGATATTTCTACAACGCAAATCTACACGCATATCACCGATAAACATTTGCGGAAAACATACGAAAAATTTCACCCGCGGGCGAAATAATCACCGCTAATTTTCGTTGATTCCATCGTCTTCATTGGGCTGATTCTCGCATTCTTCGTCGTCGAAACCGTCGCCGTCGTCGTCATCCCGAAAACACATTGAGCCTTTGCCATCCCAGCTTCCAAAATCCATTTCATAGCTGTCCGCAGTGCCGATATTTAGATCATCTTGCTCGTAAACCTGCTCGCTGCCGTCTTCATTGAGGCGAATTAATTCGATGTCGTACTGATCTTCATTTCCGTCGTCGTCGCTGAAATAAAGCTTGCCGTTTTCAAAATCGAAGTTGTAAGTTAGTGTTTCTCCAGCTAATAATTCAACTCCCGCTATCGTTGTTAAATAGCTTGCCTCGTCTCCGTTTTCGGGGTCAAACGAGTAAAAAACTTCGGGCGTTTCGCCATCGGCACTTGCATTGAAAGTAATTTGCTGACCATCATTTGAAACGGTTGCCGTAAGCGTTTCGCCCGGATCGAGTCGGATTCCATCGAAACCCACGGTAAAGCCGGGTGCCGAAAAAACGAAGTCCATGGAGCTTTCTCGTTCGAGATGCTCGCCGGAAAAGACAATCCGGTAGGGCTTATCCGATTCGAGATAGGGCATTGTGTAATGCGGTGCATCAATTCCGAATCCGCCGATCAGAATCTGCGTGTTTGAGCCCGGAACTTCTTCGTAAAACGCGTCGGCATACGGATCGTATCCAACCTTTCTATCCTCGCCGTCAATTACCAGCATATCGCCTTCGCCCGTCAGGAAAAACTCCGCGTCTTCGCCGTCAGCGTCGCCGTATAACTTCGTCCGATTGAAGGCGGCATTAGCAAAAATCGGACGATCGAGTGCCGCTGTTTCAACACTGCACCCAACGCCGCGGTCGTCGTCTTCAGCAAAAGCGGCGTCAAAACATTTGCCTTCACGCCAAGATGTTGCGGTTAATTGAAGCGTTCGCGATTTTAAGTTGCCAACATAGGTGGGTTTCGAAAAATCCTGCGTCGCCTGCGAGGAATAAGACCAAGTTTGCGAAGCGTCTTTACCGACAAGAAGATAACGCGTTTGACGAGGATAATTATTGTCGTAAACGTGGATTCGGTACTGATTTCCGATGTCTTCAACGGCAAAAGGAGTTAAAGCGTGCCCATCGAATGCACCGCGTTTATCGTTTTTCCAAAAACTTAACAAATGCGTATCGCCTCCTTTTTTGATCGACGAAATAATGGTTTCAACTATGCTAAGCGGACCTCGAACCGCCGTTTCTTCGGATTTGACCGAAACTTCGTCAAACGTTTGCGTAATCCAAAAATAGGCGATGTAATTTTGCAGCGGCTGGACAAGCGGCAATTCAACGGGAGAACGAATTCCGGTCTGAAAATTGGCCGGCGACGCTCTTTTTTTGAATGGTTTTTGACCAAGCATTCTGAGGCTCGCAACAGCAATTCCTTCGCAATGCCCAATGTCCATCGCCTTAAGCTGCCGCTGCATCCATGAGCGTGCGTCCGCTTTCAGTACGCAATTTGCCGCATTGTTATTTTTGCAGACAGCCTTTACGCCAAACATCTTGATCAAATCGTCGGCAGCAATATCGTCCTTCCAATCGTCGCCGGAATTTTTGTAGTTTGGGAAACCGAATCCGTTTACTTTCGGATCGAAATTAAGCGAAGCAACGATCTGATTTTGTGCGGAAGCATCCGGACAAAGGTTCAGAAATAGCACGATCGGTAAAACTATATGCAGCAAGATTTTCATCGATTTTTATTGTTTCTCCTGCTCAATTTCCTTCTTGAGCTTTTCTTCTTCCTTCGGATCCGCAACTACAAAAGCACTAAATTGACCGATCGCGTTGCTTCCGTATTTTATCCAAGCGTAGCCGCTTTCGCCCCATTCCGTTCCATACGAATTCTTAATTAGCCACGCCTTTTTCCCGTCGTCCCAACCTACGATCAAAACGTAATGACGACCGCCCTCAGTAGCTTCTTCATCAAATGTTCCGCTACCGTAAAGTTTCAGACAGTTATCGGCTTTCATCGCGGTAATCACAGGACCGTAAGTAATAATCGCGTTTTTTAATTCTTCGTTTGGAGAAATATTTTGCGGCTTCGCACTTACGAAATCCCATGTTAAAGCCTTTAGATAAGTTTTTGCCTCACATTCCCAAACGTCTTTTTCATTGTTGTATTTTCTCGAGCCGCCGAAAGGCATTCCCTGATCAACAAGGTAACTGAGCACATCGCCATGCCACCTTTCGTCGCAGATATTGTCTTTTTTCGGAGTGATACAGCTCATTATTTGCCTCGGACTCGGTCGAATACTCGTCTCTAAATCGGAATTTCCAGAACGAATTGCAAAAAGTCGTCGGTTACTGTTTATCGCGTCAACCGCGGTAAAAGCCCAGCAAACCGCACAATCATTGCCTTGATCTCCAACCTCTCCAAGATCGAGTCCGTTTTCACGCCAGTCAAATTTCGGCAGTTTCGCCGCCGATAAGCCCTGAAAACGAATCTTAAGTTCAGCCTTACCCTTTTCCTCAGTACTCGCGTTTGAGTTTAGCGTCAGCCATTCCTGCCACTTTCGTTCGCCTTCATCACGTGCCTCGCTGAGTTTTTGCTCAGTCAAACGACGAATTTCCTGCGAGCGTTTAGATTCCCCGAGCGGTGCAGGTTTTCCGTAAAGAGAATCTAGAACGCGTATGTCGTCCGATGCATATTTGATCTTTGGTGCCAGAAAAGGGAACAGTATCTGAAACCATTTCTTTTTTTCGCCGCCGTATGCACCCGTTTTGCCTTTCGGACGCGGAACGGTGCGGAATTCGTAAGTTCTCGGCTCGCTGAGCTTTTGAGCAAGCCGTTGATCGCGGCATGGTTTTTCCAGTTGCTCTTGATACGGAATCTCCTCGTTCGGAGTTGGAGAAGGCGTTTGCGGCAATGTGGGAGCACAAAATAACGCCGCAAACATAATGCCGAAAGCAATTTTTTGAATCGTAACTCGCATTTTGTAACCAATCTGATCCGTCAGACTTTCTTGCTTCTGATATTGCACGTCTCGGCTTCCGGAATGCAGGTATCGCCGCATGGTTTTTGTCCGGCAGGGCATCCGCCCGAGGCACCGATTTTCAAGATATTTTCGACGCGTTTTACACATTTAATTTTCGCGACGATTTTTTGGATGTCCTTTTTCTGCTTCTCTTTGGCAACCCAACCTTCAATCGTTACAACGCCTTCTTTAATTCGTACGTTGACGTGATTCAACTGATCTTTATACTTTTTCTCCAGTTTAGAATAAATTTCATCCACTATTTCGCTATCGGTTTTTTTCGAGCAATCAGTCTGTGCGTTTGACGCCAGGCTAAAGGCAAATATTACTGCAATTGCTGCAAACGCTATTCTTAATTTTGATTTATTGAACATTTTTTTCTCCTATTTGAAATTGGTTAACATCGAAAGCAAGCTGTAACGCAATTGCTTGCCGAAATATATCGAACTACCATCAGGCGACCACGAAAGACTCGAAAAATAAAGCCTCGAATCATTGTTATTTGTAATTTTCTTTGCCTCACCGCCGGTTGCGGACATCAGCCAAAGATTATCCCTTTCCTCTCGATGCGAGGTAAATGCAATCAGTTTCTTGTCGGGTGAAAGGTGAATATTGTATAAATACGCATCTTTCAAAACCGTGATTACTTTCGTTTTGGCTCCGGAAATTTCCAAACTGATTAATGAAGCCTCGGTTAACATATTAAACGAACTTAACCCCTGAACTGACGCCAAAATCAACTCATTCCCGCTTTGCGACCAGCCTACTAACTTAGTAAACGTGTTTTGAGTCAAAATCGTGTCAATCTTTTTTGATTCGAGATCAACTACTCTAACGGTGAACGTCGGTTTTGCGTCATTGGTTTTTGTGGTGTAGGCGATTTTCTTTCCGTCGGGCGACCAAATTGGACAGGTCAAACTCAAATTCGTGTCCGTATTTTCTGTAAAATTGCTTTCATTTGAACCATCGGAGTTTACAATCGATAAACTATCCCTCTTTTCGATTGATGAGATGTACGCAATCCTACTGCCGTCGGGCGACCAGCTAAAATCGCTGACTTGTACGCGGTTATAGGGTAAAACGCTGTATGAAAGTCCCGAAATTCCGTTTTTCGTAATCTGCTTGCTTCCGCTGCCCTGCGGCTTTGCGACATTAATTTGATTTTTTCCGTCAATGCTTGTCAGGAAGGCGAGCGTTTTTCCATCGGGCGACCATTTTGGCAAGAAACCAGTTTTCGCAAGTTCAAAGGGCTGTCCGCTTGCACCTAAAGTTTTTGTCAAAATACTTCCAGAGTATAAGTTATTTCCCTGGCTCAAGTTTTTTATTGATTGGTACGCGATTGTCTTTCCGTCAACCGAAACATCAGCCCAAAGTTCGGAATTGATGTCTGACGCAACCATAAATTCTTTCGAATCAGCAATATTCACGCCCCATATATCGGATTCCTCTTTTGAGGAGCCAAACAAAATTTTTGAGCCATCCAACGAAACATCGAGCACCAATGCGTCCTGCTCCGCAAAGGAAAGTTGCCGCGGCTCCGCTCCGTAAATATCCGTGACAAATACCTGAAATGCTCCGTCAACACTCGAACTGTAAAACAAACGCGTATTGTCGGGATGCCAAGCAATGTTGCGGAGGGGATTTGCAGTTTCAAAGACCTTTTTCGAATTCTCGCCGTTTATGTTTGCCAGCCAGATACTTCCCGGAGCCTCATCCGGAATAAAAGCGATATTTTTTTCATCACGCGAAATGCACAACGAACGCGGACGTATGCCTTTCGCGACCAAGTCAAAAATCTGTTTTGTTTCGCCCGAATTGATATCGGTGACATTTAACTTGCCGCTCGCTTCAAAATAAAGCTGATTACTCTTCGACCAGAATTTAGGACGGCTGCCTTTATCATCCACATTCGCGATCAGCTTAGGTGTTCCACCAAAAGTTGGTATTCGCCAAAAACCGGCTTGACCATTCACCATCGCGAAAAATGCGATTTCCTCACCGTCGGGCGACCAAATCGGGCTTTCGTTTTTATTGTCGTCCTTTGTGATTTGGATAGCCTCGCCGGAAGTCGCTTGCTTTATCCAAATATTTTTTGAGCCGCCTTTTGCAGAAGAAAACGCCACAATTTTTCCATCCGGCGAAAACACTCCAACTGTATAAACCTCGCCTGCGGAGCTTGTCCAGGTAGCAACATCTTCAGTTTTCAGGACGGCTGCTTTTGGGACGGAATTTCCACGAAAAAACCACCATAGAATTCCTGCCGAAAATATCAATACGCCTACAAATCCAACAACGTGGATAAGCGAAAAGCGTTGTGCGGTCGCGATGCTCGTGGTGCTCGCCCGCGTGTTTTGCGGAGCAATAATTATCGTGTTTCTGTGTGACAACGGCTGAAGTTCGACGGTTTTCTTAACGTCCGTCAGATCGATCAAAAGATCGTTTACGCTTTGGTATCGTCGCTCACGATCTTTGCGAATTGATTTATTTACAATCCGCTCTAAATCGTGGGGAACCTCGGGAACGATCTCGCTCAGCGGTTTCGGCTCCTCCTTTAATATCGAGCCGATAATATCAAGCGAACTGGCACCATCAAACGGCAGCTTGCCCGAAATCATTTCGTAGAGGAGCACTCCGCAACTGAAAATATCAGCCCTCTGATCAACCTGCTGTCCGCGTGCCTGCTCAGGAGCCATGTACTGCGGCGTTCCCAAAATCATTCCGTCAACCGTAAGTTTCTTTATTTTTGTGGAAGCTTCGGAATCGGTTTCGACCGAATCCTGACCAAGCTTTGCAAGTCCGAAATCCAAAACCTTCACAATTCCGTCGCGTCGGATCATTACATTATCGGGCTTAATGTCGCGGTGAATTATTCCGGCTTCATGTGCGGGTTTTAGTGCGGAGAGAATTTGTATAAAGATATCGAGAACCTTATCGATTGGTAATTCCTTTAGCGAAAGGAAATTGCTGAGCGTATTGCCGTCAATGAATTCCGAGACGATATAGGGTTGATCGTTGTACTCCCCAATCTCGTAAACCGTAATAATATTGGGGTGATTCAGAGCCGAAGCCGCTTTCGCTTCCTGAAAGAAACGCTGTAGGCGACTACCGTCCTTACTGACAGTATCGGAAAGAAATTTGATCGCGACGTTTCGTTCAAGGGTTGTATCGTATGCAAGAAAAACCGCTCCCATTCCGCCTTCGCCAAGGAGCGATTTGATTTTGTATTGTTTGATTTGGGATCCAACCAAATGAGGCTTCGTCGTGGCGGAAGAAACTTTGTTTTCGAGAGAATCCTCAAATGAATTGAGCCTCTTCGCCTGAGTTTTATCAGACGAAAACCGGGATTCGATCGCATTTAGCAATTCGATATCGCCGTCACATGAATCTCGCAAAAATTTCTGCCTTTCGCGTGGAGAGAAATCCAAAGCTTCGTGGTAAATCTTCGCCACTTGTTTAAGTTTTTCGGGGGTCATAAAACTTATTTCAAAACCAAAATCTTACAGCTCCTTTCATCTCAGAATTCAAAGTAGCGTTTCGTGATTAAGTGTCCTCTAATAATCGACTGAATTGTACCTCAGATTTGGATTTTTTCACAGCATTTCTTTTAACCAGAAACTCGCTCCGCGGCGGAAATGTTTACCAATAAAAATGGGTTTGAATTTAGCGGAAAACTGCCCGGTGCGACTTGCAAAACGGAATTGTTTCCGCTATCATCAATGTTTTGCTACAGACGCCAATAGTCAGTCTAGGGCAATAATAGTTGGTAAATTATAAATGCAAGGGTGGTCGAGCGGTTAATGGCATCGGGCTGTAAACCCGACGGAGTAACATCCTACGTAGGTTCAAATCCTACCCCTTGCACCATATTTTTAGAAGCGGGAGTAGCTCAGTTGGTAGAGCGTCAGCCTTCCAAGCTGAATGTCGCGAGTTCGAGTCTCGTCTCCCGCTCCAATTCGTTTTTTGGGTTAAATGCCCAAGTAGCTCAGGGGTAGAGCACTTCCTTGGTAAGGAAGAGGTCATGGGTTCAAATCCCATCTTGGGCTTCATTACGGTTTTTATTTTACTTTGATATTTTAGATTATTTTCGACTGGAGTAAATTTTTAGAGATGAGCAAAGAGAAGTTCGACAGAAGCAAGCCACACGTTAATATCGGGACGATCGGACACGTTGACCACGGGAAGACGACATTGACGGCGGCGATCACAAAGGTCATGAGCAAGCATAATCCGAAGATGACGTTTCGATCGTTTGATTCGATTGACAATGCACCGGAAGAAAAAGCACGAGGTATCACGATTGCAACTGCACACGTTGAATATGAAACACCGAACCGACATTACGCCCACGTAGATTGTCCGGGACACGCTGATTATGTAAAAAACATGATCACCGGAGCAGCCCAGATGGACGGAGCGATTTTGGTTTGTGCAGCAACAGACGGACCGATGCCGCAAACCCGTGAGCACATTTTGTTAGCCCGCCAGGTAGGAGTACCTGCCATGGTTGTCTTTATGAACAAAGTGGACATGGTGGACGATGAAGAATTGCTTGAATTGGTTGAGCTTGAGATCAGAGAACTATTGTCGAGCTATGAATTCCCCGGAGACGATATTCCGATCATCAGAGGATCAGCTTTGAAAGCATTGGAAGGCGATCCAAAATGGGAAGCGACAGTTGACGAATTGATGGCAGCGGTTGACAGCTACATTCCAGAGCCTTTGAGAGATATCGAGAAACCATTCTTGATGCCGGTGGAAGATATTTTCACGATTCAAGGACGCGGAACGGTAGCGACGGGCAGAATCGAAAGAGGAATCGTCAGAATCAACGAAGCTTTGGAGATCGTCGGAATCAAAGATACGCAAAACACGGTCTGCACCGGAGTTGAAATGTTCAAGAAGCTGCTTGATGAAGGCAGAGCCGGAGACAACGTCGGATTGTTGCTCAGAGGGGTTGACCGAAAAGCGATCGAACGCGGACAGGTAATAGCCAAACCGGGCAGCATCACACCGCACAAAAAGTTCAAAGCAGAAGCGTATGTATTGACGAAAGAAGAAGGCGGAAGACACACCCCATTCTTTACCGGATACAGACCGCAATTCTACTTTAGAACGACAGATGTGACAGGAATAGCACATTTACCGGCAGGAACAGAAATGGTAATGCCTGGAGACAACATAGCGATGGATATTGAATTGATCAATTCTATCGCGATGGAAAAAGGATTACGGTTTGCCATCAGAGAAGGCGGAAGAACAGTCGGAGCAGGTACTGTCTCTGATATTATTGAATAAGGATCGAGGTTAGAAATAATGCCGAGAGATAATATAATTTTGCAGTGTGTTGATTGCAAAGAACGCAACTATGTTACGACCAAAAACAAAAAAACTACACCCGAAAGGTTGGAGTTCAAAAAGTTTTGTAGCCGTTGCCGCAAGCACACATCGCACAAAGAAAACAAATAATTAGTAGTGAAAAGTGAAGAGTGAAAAGTGATAAATTGAAACCCAACTTATTACTAATCACTCTTAACTTGTCACTAAATGAAGGGGTATGGTGTCAATGGTTAGCATGGAGGTCTCCAAAACCTTAGGTTCGGGTTCGAGTCCTGATACCCCTGCTACAATTTAGGAGAAATATCGTGTCAGAAGACACTCTAGAAAAAAAAGATGGAGAGAAAGTTGGGGTTGGCGAGTTTATTAAACAAACTCGTGAAGAGCTCGACAAAGTTTCTTTTCCATCATCTGAAGATGTCCGAGGCACAACAATTATTGTTGTTGCCAATGTCATTTTCTTTGCCGTTTTCTTGTTCTTAGTTGACCAAGGATGGGTGTATCTACTTCAGGCAATGGAATGGGTTGTCAACAAAATCGCGGGATTATAGAGGCTGAATGATGAGGCAATGGTATTTCATCCACACATACTCAGGACACGAAAATAAAGTGGTCGAAAGCTTACGGGCTCGCATTCGCGATCTCGAGCTTGGCGAATTGATTACTTCAGTTTTGTTGCCGAAAGAAACGGTTGTGGAAATGCGTGGAAATAAACGGATTGAATCGTCGCGGATGTTTTATCCGGGCTACGTTCTCGTGGAAATTGAATGCGATGAACGCGGAAGAATTCCTGACAACGTTTTTCACGCGATTAAATCTACGCCAAAAGTAACCGGCTTTTTGGGTGGGAAAAATCCGACTCCTTTAACACAGTTGGAAGTTGATCAAATCGTTCACAACGTAGAAATTGCGGCGGAAAAACCGAAACCGAAATTCTCTTATAAACTTGAAGAAGTGGTTCGCATTAAATCAGGACCTTTCGCGAGTTTTACCGGCAAAGTTGAAGAAATAAACGAAGAGAAGACAACTTTGAAAGTGACGGTTACAATTTTTGGACGTGCTACTCCGGTTGAATTGAATTTTCTGGACGTTGAGAAAGTCACGTTTGCAGAAGAAGAGTAAAGTTCGGAGTCCCGCCTTTAGGCGGATGCCTGCTAAAGCAGGAACTCAAAACAAATTAATGAGGACATTTTTGAGTAGAAAAAACTCAAAATCGTAAATCGAAATTATGGCTAAAAAGATTACTGGATATATTAAGTTACAAATTCCGGCAGGGAAAGCAACTCCTGCTCCGCCAATTGGACCTGCTTTAGGTCAACATGGCGTGAATATCATGGAATTTGTAAAAGCGTTTAATGCGAAAACAGAGAAAGATGATCCGGACATGAAAGTTCCGGTAGTTATTACCGTTTACGCCGATCGCTCTTTTACATTTGAGACAAAGACTGCTCCGGCAGCGGACCTTTTAAGAAAGGCATCAGGGATCGCAAAGGGTTCCGGCACTGCCAACAAAACAAAGGTTGGAACAATTTCCATGGCTCAAATTGAAGAAATCGCAAAGAAAAAAATGTCAGATTTGAATACGGTAAATTTAGCATCTGCGATTAAAACGATTTCGGGTACGGCGAAAAGTATGGGCTTAACCATTACTGAATAATTTTTAAGACAGGGAGAAATGTTTTGCGGTGAAAGCCGTAAATTTAAGAACGTTTCGTTTGCACCTATTAATTGAATGGCAAAGAAAGGTAAAAAATACCGTGCGGCTCTGGAGCAATTTGAGCCGAGCAAAAAACACACGCTTGTGGAGGGCATTGAAACTGTAAAGAAAATTGCCTCTGCTAAGTTTGATGAAACGGTTGAATTAACTATGTGGTTGGGCGTTGACCCGCGAAAAGCTGACCAAATGGTTCGCGGAACTGTTGTTCTTCCGAATGGTTTGGGCGGAAAAGATAAATTCGTGGTCGTAATTGCCCAAGGCGATAAAGTTAAGGAGGCTGAGGAAGCCGGAGCCGATATGGCTGGCGGCGATGAAATCGTTGACAAGATCAAAGGCGGTTGGCTGGATTTCGACTCCTTAATAGCGACTCCCGATATGATGGGAAAAGTTGGTCAACTAGGAAAAGTTTTAGGACCTCGCGGACTGATGCCAAACCCAAAAACGGGAACGGTAACGATGGATGTCAAAACAGCTGTTTTGGAAACGAAAGCGGGTAAGGTTGAATACCGTGTTGATAAAACCGGGGTCATTCACGCACCCGTCGGCAAAGTTTCGTTTGACGCTACAAAATTAACAGAAAATACCAAAGTTTTGATTGACGCTGTGGTTAAAGCCAAGCCGTCAACTTCTAAAGGTCGTTACGTTAAGAAGGTGAATTTGGCAGCGACAATGAGTCCGGGCGTATTGCTCGATGAACTTAGTTTAGTTTAAGTGAGGAGCGTAAAGGAAAATGAAAAGTAGAGAAACAAAGCAAAAAGATTTGAACGCCCTTACTGAGCAATTGCAAACTGCAAGTTCGGCAATGGTCGTTGGGTTTAATAAATTAACAGTTACAAAAGATCAGGAATTCCGAAGCAAACTGCGTGAATCGGGTGCAAAATATCAGGTTGTTAAAAATACAATCGCCCGTTTAGCAGTTAAAGGTACACAATTTGAAGATGCGAGTCCGCACTTCAAAGGCGTTACCGGCTTAGCTTGGACAGAAAACGATGCCGTAGTTTTATCAAAGATCGTTACGAAATTTGTTAAAGAAAATGCGGAATTCTACACGTTCAAGGCAGGGGTTGTAGAAGGAAAAGTTTACAACGCGGATCAAGTTACGACTATCGCAAACTTGCCGTCGAAGGAAGAACTTATCTCGAAACTTATGTTTGTTATCAACGCACAAGCTCAAAGAATCGCTACAGTTATCAATGCTGTACCGCGTAATTTGGCTGTTGTTATCAAACAAATCGGCGAGAAAAAGTCGGAATAACAATATTTGGGGTTTGGGGTTTCGGAATACGGATTAGCTTGAATAATCCGCAATTCGGAATCTCGAATCCAAAATCGAAAGCCGTAACCAAGGTAGAAGAGAGCAGAGCGATAAGTCAGGTCGCTTTATACGGCTCAGACGCTTTTTTGAGGAGATGCAAACCACGAAAAAATGTCCCGTGGGTTCTAATCGGCACAACATAAAAATAAAACACAGAACCCTTAGTGGAGGAAAAATTAAAGATCATGGCAATTACTAAAGCAGACGTTATCGAATATTTAAAGGGTGTTTCTTTATTGGAAGCATCAGAATTGGTTAAAGAATTGGAAGAAGTTTTCGGTGTTTCAGCCGCCGCAGCCGCTCCAGTGGCAATGGCTGCTGCAGCAGGTGCGGGAGATGCACCAGTAGCTGAAGTGAAAGATTCTTTTGATGTTGTATTAACAGCCGCCGGCGGTGCTAAAATCAACGTTATCAAAGTAGTTCGTGAAATCACCGGATTGGGCTTGAAAGAAGCTAAAGATTTGGTTGACGGAGCACCAAAAGCAGTTAAAGAAGGCGTCACAGCTGACGAAGCTGAAGGCATAAAAGCCAAGTTAACTGAAGCCGGTGCATCGGTTGAAGTTAAATAGTTTCCTTGTTAATATGAGGGCAAGTAGAAGTTACAAACCAATACTTGCCTCTTGTAGATCGTTTGTGAAACTCATAAATGCTTGAGTTTCTTTGGTTTAATTAAAAGAGAAATTTTTCTCGTTGGAATAATTGGAGAGGCAGTGTCCTTTTGGCACTCTCAAAAAAATTATATTAAAGGCAAATAGCTGCTTTTCAAGCGGTCGGGGCAAACTTTACCCAGACCGCATTTGCCGTCTTTTACTGACTGAATTGTTTAGGAGAGCCTGACTAAACGAATGCTATCAATAAAAGAAAAACAAATCAACAAAAAAATTTTCTTCAAGGCTGTCATTTTGAGAAAAAACATATGATTGCGAATCCGCTTCAAACAAAAACACATGGTCTCGGACGCAGAACAAGTCAAGCACCTAATCGTGTAGATTTTTCTAAGATCAAAACCGTTGCTCGAATCCCGAATTTGATCGAAGTTCAGCGTGAATCTTATAACCGATTTTTACAAATGGATTTATTGCCGGAAGAACGCGATGGAGTTGGTCTCCAGTCCGTTTTACGTTCGATTTTTCCTGTTTCGGATTTTCGCGGAACCGCGATGCTCGAATTTGTGGAATATCAAATCGGCAACTGGCAATGTAAATGCGGACTTTTGGAAGGTCTCGATCATTTGCGTGCAAATTGTAAATCTTGCGGTGGAAAAGTAAAGGTTGATCCATTCAATCCGGCTGAGGTTTTGTGTAATAACTGCGGTGAGTTCAACGCGGTTCGTCCAAAACTCTGCTCAAACTGCGGAGAACCGGTTGGTCTGAAACATAAGCACGATCAGCAAGAGTGTCAAGAACGCGGAATGAGCTATAGCGTGCCTTTGAAAGTTAAAATCCGTTTGACGGTTTATGATAAAGATCCTGAAACTGGTGTTTCCACTATTCGCGATATCAAAGAAGAAGAAGTTTTCTTCGGTGAAATTCCGCTTATGACGGACAACGGAACATTCGTTATCAATGGAACCGAACGCGTAATCGTTTCGCAATTGCATCGATCACCGGGGGTTTTCTTCAAAGGCGACAAGGGATTATATGTCTCAAAAGTGATTCCATATCGCGGCTCTTGGATCGAATTTGAATACGACCAAAAGAACATTTTGTATGCTCGTTTAGGTAAGCGAAAAATTCTTGCAACTATTTTCTTACGTGCTTTAGGGCTTTGGCTTCATCCGCAAGTTGACATGAAAACGGTTCTCAACGATAGCCTTTTGGAAGAAATCATCAAGGGTTCGAGTTTCACAAATGGAGACATCTTGCGTGAATTCTATACGACTGATGAAGTCCGTTTAGAGAAAGGTAAAGTTTTCGTCAAAGTTAAAGGTGAGGGCGATACGCATCTCGTCGGAATGCGTTCGGAGATTGAAATCAAAGGTAAGGACGATGCCGTTGTTCGTGCTGGTAAGAAAATTGCTTCATCAGCGATCAAGGAATTACGCAAACTAGGCGTAACGGAAGTTGAAGTTGGGCAGACGGATTTCGAAGGTGCATTTGCTCTTGACGATGTTGTAAATACGGAAACGGGCGAAGTTATTCTCGAAGCCACCACCGAAATTACGACTGCTAAATTGCAGCAAATTATTGAAGAAGGCGTTCAGACGATGACCGTTTTCTTCCCTGAAAAGGATGCTATTGGCAGCGTTATCGTTACAACGTTGAAGAAAGATACGATTTCAAAACCGGTTGATGCTCTATTGGAAATTTACCGAAAAATGCGTCCGGGCGACCCACCGACAGTTCCAACAGCTTATAAATTGCTTGAAGGAATGTTTTTTGACGCCCGCCGTTTTGATCTTTCACGCGTTGGACGCTTGAAATTTAATATCAAAATGGGCAGACCTGAAAAAGATCGTATTCAGGATCCGCTTCTTTCAGCCAGCGATTTTACGGAAGTTGTTTCATATTTGCTAAAAATGAAAAAGAATTCCGATAGTTTTATTCAAGATGATATCGATCATTTGGGTAATCGAAGGGTTCGTGCGGTTGGAGAATTGTTGGAAAATCAATTCCGAATTGGGCTTGAGAGAATGGAACGGGCAATCAAAGAGAAAATGTCCATCCAGCAAGATATGTTTACGACCATGCCGCGTGATTTGGTTAATGCCAAACCTGTGACGGCTGCTGTTCGTGAATTTTTCGGTTCTTCGCAACTTTCGCAGTTTATGGATCAAACCAATCCGCTTTCGGAAATTACGCACAAACGTCGTTTGTCCGCGTTAGGACCTGGTGGTTTATCGCGTGAACGTGCGGGATTTGAAGTTCGAGACGTTCATCCAACTCACTACGGTCGAATTTGTCCGATTGAAACGCCTGAAGGTCCAAACATTGGTTTGATTTCTTCGCTTTCGTGTTTTGCTCGTATCAATGAATTCGGATTTATCGAATCGCCTTATCGAAAGGTTGAAGATGGACGAGTGGTTGAATACGTGAAAGTTCACAATGGCGGCGATACGCCGTTCAAGCATAACGATCATGTTCGACAAGAGGATGTCGAAGCGGCGAATGCGAAATTGAAAGCTACGCAAAAGCAGGCGGAATACATCCCAGAGCCATTTTATTTGACTGCTTGGAATGAAGATAAATACATCATCGGGCAGGCAAATATTGAGCTTGATGAGAAAGGCAATATCGTAAATGATCGAAATGCGGCTCGAAAAGCAGGTGAATTTATCACTTCGCATCGCGATGACATCGAATATTTAGACGTTTCGCCAAAACAACTCGTTTCGGTTGCGGCTTCGTTAATTCCGTTTTTAGAAAACGATGACGCCAACCGTGCTTTGATGGGTTCAAACATGCAACGTCAATCAGTTCCGCTTCTACGTGCCGAATCTCCATTTGTGGGAACAGGTATGGAAAAAGTAGCGGCTCGCGATTCGGGTGCGGTTGTGGTTGCGAAACGGGATGGAACGGTAGATTACGTTGATTCCGAACGAATTATTGTAAAAGCCGATCACAATGTTGACGGTACGATTTCTCGTGAGGTTACTGCCGATATTTATTCATTGGTTAAATTCAAACGATCTAACCAAAATACTTGTATCAACCAACGGGCGATTGTTCAGGTTGGCGAACGAGTATTCAAAGGACAAGTAATTGCCGATGGACCTTGTACTGATCGTGGCGAACTCGCACTTGGTCGCAACGTAATGGTCGCATTTATGCCATGGCGTGGATACAACTTTGAGGATGCGATCTTGGTTTCGGAAAGGCTTGTGAAAGAAGATTATTATACTTCAATTCACATCGAAGAACTCGAAATCGAAGCTCGCGATACCAAGCTTGGACCGGAAGAAATTACCCGCGATATTCCAAACGTTGGCGAAAATATGCTTCGCGATCTGGATGAATCGGGAATTATCCGGATTGGTGCTCAGGTAAAACCGGGTTCGATTTTGGTCGGAAAAGTTACGCCAAAAGGTGAAACTCAGTTAACGGCTGAAGAAAAACTTCTTCGTGCGATCTTCGGTGAAAAAGCCGGAGACGTAAAAGACGCTTCATCTAACGGCACCTCCGGGAATTGACGGAACTGTAGTTGACGTTCAAGTTTTCACCCGTAAAGGGCAAGAAAAAGACGGACGTTCATTGGACATCGAAGCTAATGAAGAAGACGATTTGCGTCGTAACCTCGAAGACGAAATCCGTATTTTGAGTGAGCAGCGTGACCAACGTATTTACGAATTTTTCGATGGTCGTAAGCTGGTTAAAGATTTGTCTGATGAAGGCGAAATTCTGATTCCAAAGAATGTAACGCTGACGATGGAAATCTTAAGCAGCGTTCCTGCCAAATATTTACGCAAAGCCGAAACAGTAACAGGCGGAGCTGAAGTTTTAGCAGAAATTAAGGAATACGAACAACGTACCGAACGACAGATCAACATTTTGAGCGATATCTATGAGGAAAAAATCACCAAGTTAAAACAAGGTGACGAACTTCCTCCTGGAGTTATCAAAATGGTAAAAGTCTTTATCGCTATGAAACGTAAACTTAGCGTTGGCGATAAAATGGCTGGTCGCCATGGTAACAAAGGGGTTATCGCACGTATCCTTCCTGAAGAAGATATGCCGTATTTGCCTGATGGAACACCGGTTGAGATCGTACTTAATCCACTCGGCGTGCCTTCACGTATGAACGTTGGACAAATCCTTGAAACTCATTTGGGTTGGGCTGCAAAAATGCTCGGTCTGCATTTCGCGACACCCGTTTTCGATGGTGCAAGTGAAGTTGAGATCAAAGAATTTATCAAACAAGCAAATGATCAGTCAGACGAAATGAAATTGCCGAATATGGTTGGACCTTCTGGAAAAACGCGGCTTTATGATGGTTTGACAGGCGACCAATTTGAGCAAAAAGTAACGGTTGGTTACATCTATATGCTCAAACTATCGCATTTGGTTGATGATAAGATTCACGCCCGTTCAATCGGACCATATTCATTAATTACCCAACAACCGCTCGGAGGTAAAGCACAATTCGGCGGACAAAGATTTGGGGAAATGGAAGTTTGGGCGTTGGAAGCCTACGGTGCTGCACATATCTTACAAGAACTTTTGACCTGTAAATCAGACGATGTGGCAGGACGCTCGAAGATCTATGAAGCTATCGTCAAAGGCGAAGCTAATTTTGAAGCGGGAATCCCCGAATCGTTTAACGTGCTTGTTCGCGAACTTCAATCTTTGTGTTTAGACGTAGAGCTAATCACGGAAGATCAGATCGACAAAGAAGCATTGATGGCAGGCGTTGGAGAAGTTTTAAGCGTAGGCGTAGGGATAGAATAATTTTCGATTTTGGATTTGCGATTTGCGATTGATTGAAAGCGGAGATGCTTTGTTAATCCAAAATCCAAAATCCACAATCCAAAATGGAGAAAATAATGTTTCAAAGACAGGAAAACAAAACACAATTAACACCACATTTTGAAGCGATCAGAATTAGCTTGGCGTCGCCTGAAAAGGTTCGCTCGTGGTCACACGGTGAGGTAACGAAGCCCGAAACAATTAACTACCGAACGTTCAAACCTGAACGCGATGGTTTGTTTTGTGCTCGTATTTTCGGACCCGTTTCAGATTGGGAATGCCTTTGCGGAAAATATAAAAGAATGAAGCATCGCGGCGTAATCTGCGATAAATGCGGCGTGGAAGTTACGCAAGCCAAGGTTCGTCGTGAGCGGCTCGGGCATATCGAATTGGCGAGTCCTTGTTCGCACGTTTGGTTTTTCAAAGGTTTGCCTTCGCGTATCGGACATCTTTTGGATATTACTCTTCGCGACCTTGAAAAAATTCTTTATTTCGAACTCTACATCGTTGTTGATCCAGGCGAAGTACCCGGACTAAAGGAAAAAGACCTTTTGACTGACGAACGCTATCGCGAATTGATGAGAGATCATCCTTATCAATTTGTAGCCAAAATGGGTGCGGAAGCGATCAAAGAACTTTTGATGAAGGTTGAAGTTGAAGAACTCGTAGTAGAACTTCGACAAAAAATGCGTGAAGAAACTTCACAGCAAAAGAAATTAAATATTCAAAACGGTTGAAGGTATCGAATTCATTCATGAAATCGAACAACAAACCGGAATGGATGATTTTGGATGTAATCCCGGTAATTCCGCCCGAACTTCGCCCGTTAGTGCCGCTGGATGGCGGACGTTTTGCGACTTCGGATTTGAATGATCTATATCGCCGCGTAATCAATCGAAACAATCGTTTGAAAAAACTTATCGAATTGAGAGCACCGGAAGTTATTGTTCGAAATGAAAAGCGGATGCTCCAAGAAGCTGTTGACGCATTGTTTGATAATGGTCGTCGCGGTCGCGTCTTGCGTGGAGCAAATAATCGACCTTTGAAATCGCTTTCAGGTACGTTGAAAGGAAAACAAGGTCGGTTCAGACAGAATTTGCTCGGAAAACGTGTGGATTATTCAGGACGTTCGGTTATCGTAGTTGGTCCGGAATTGAAATTGCACCAGTGCGGTTTGCCGAAGAAAATGGCTTTAGAGTTATTTAAGCCATTTATTTACAATAAATTAGAAGGCGACGGACACGCCGCAACTATTAAACAAGCTCGCGAAATGGTTGAACGTCAAGAGCCTGTTGTTTGGGATATTTTGGAAGACGTGATTAAAGAACATCCCGGTTCTTTTAAACCGTGCTCCAACGCTCCATCGACTTGGAATTCAAGCTTTTGAACCTGTTTTGGTTGAAGGAAAAGCGATTAAGATCCATCCGCTCGTTTGTACAGCTTTCAATGCTGACTTCGACGGCGATCAAATGGCTGTTCACATTCCGCTTTCGCCTGAAGCTCAGATTGAAGCGACAGTTTTGATGCTTGCTTCAAACAATTTACTTTCGCCGGCATCGGGTCAACCGATTGCAGTTCCTTCGCAAGATATCGTTTTGGGTTGTTATTACCTGACTCGCGGACGCGATGGATTGAAGGGTGAAGGCAAAGCTTTTAATTCAACCGAAGATGTAATTTTGGCTTTGGATGCAAAAGCGATTGAAACGCAAACTAAGATTAAACTTCGTTTGAAAGGCGATTTCATTGATTTGGTTAGCGAACTTCATCCGCAAGATGTGATGCGTGCCAAGATTCAGCGTGACATTAATCGAACTGTGGATACAACTGCGGGTCGTGTAATTTTCAACGATCGATTGCGTCGCGATGGCTTGCCTTACTTTAACGGAATGTTCAAGAAAAAAGGTCTGCAATCGTTGGTAAATTTCGCTCATATTCGTCTCGGACACGAGCAAACCGTTGAATTACTTGACGATTTGAAAACGATGGGCTTCCTTTACGCAACGAAAGCGGGTGTTTCGATCGGCATTGACGATATGGTAACTCCGCCGAATAAGAAGCAAATTATTGACGAAGCCCGCGTAGAAGTTGATAAATTCCAACAGCAGCACGAAGAAGGTGCAATGACCAATATGGAACGCGAAAACAAAGTTACCAAGGTTTGGTCTGATGTTACCGATAGAGTTGCGAAAGAAATGTTTATCGCGATGGATAAACGTGAAAAAGATCGTAATGAACTCAATCCGATTCTCGTGATGGCTGATTCAGGGGCGAGAGGTTCTGAAGCTCAGATTCGTCAGCTTGCAGGGATGCGTGGTTTGATGGCAAAACCGAATGGTGAAATCATCGAAACACCTATCGTTGCTAACTTCCGCGAAGGTTTGAACGTTTTACAATACTTTATTTCGACCCACGGTGCTCGAAAAGGTTTGGCTGATACGGCTTTGAAAACTGCCGACTCAGGATATTTGACCCGTCGTTTAGTTGACGTAGCACAAGACGTTATCATCTCCGAAGATGATTGCGGAACACTCAAAGGAATTTGGGCGGAAGCAATTGTCAGAAACGGGGAAGAAGTTGAATCTTTACGCGACCGAATAGTGGGAAGAAATTCGCTGGACGACATGATCGATCCGGTGGATGGCTCGATCATTATTGGTGCAAACGACGAAATCAACGAAGATTTGGCTTCGCAAGTTCAAATGTCAGGTCTGCAACGAGTAAGAATTCGTTCGGTTTTGACCTGCGAAACGCGTCGCGGGGTTTGTATCAAATGTTACGGACGTAATTTGGCAATGGGTAAAACGGTTGAAATTGGTGAAGCAGTTGGCGTTATCGCTGCTCAATCAATTGGCGAACCGGGAACTCAGTTGACGATGAGAACTTTCCACGTTGGTGGAACCGCTCGTCTCGAACAGGAAACCAAACACGCTGCGGCAATGGACGGAAAAGTTAAATACGTTGACTTGCCGACAATCGTAAACAGACAAGGCGAAATCATCGCTTCAAAACGTCAGGGTGAATTGGCACTGGTCGATGATCGCGGACGTGAAGTTGCCCGATATCAAATTGTTTACGGTGCTCATATTCAAGTTAAAGACGGAGCTAAAGTTAAGGAAGACGACGTTTTAGCGACTTGGGATCCATTTACTTTTGCGATTTTATCTGAAGTTTCGGGAACTATTAAGTACCAGGATTTGAGAGAAGGCAAAACCGTTGAAGAAGAAGTAGATAAGAATTCAGGAATGAAGCGACTTGTGGTTAAAGATTCGGATGAGAAACATCAGCCGCGTCTGGAAATCCGAGATGGCAGCAAAGTCTTGAAAACTTATCAAATGCCTGTTAGAGCTAATCTTTTGGTTGAAGACGGACAAGCGATTGAAGCCGGCGATATTATCGCAAAGATTCCTCGCGAAACTACGAAAACGAAGGATATCGTGGGCGGTTTGCCGCGTGTGGTTGAATTGTTTGAAGCGAGACGTCCGGCTGAAACTGCGATTATGGCAGAAATCAATGGTCAAATTAAGTTTGGTCCGATTTCTAAAGGTAAACGCAAACTTATTGTAATCGGCGACGACGGCAGCGAGCGTGAATACGATATTCCACGTGGAACACACATTAACGTTCAAGAAGGCGATACCGTTAAATCGGGCGAACCTTTGATGGATGGTCCGCTTAATCCGCACGATATTTTGCGGGTTCTTGGAACAGAAGCTCTGCAAGAATATATTGTAGATGAAGTGCAGGAAGTCTATCGTTTGCAAGGGGTTAACATCAATGATAAGCACATCGAAGTAATTGTTCGTCAAATGCTTCGTTGGGTTCGCATTAAAGAAGTTGGCGATACCGATTTCCTTTTGGAAGAGCAAGTTGATCGCTTCCGTTATGAAGACGAAAATCGTCGGGTAATTGATACGGACGGACAACCTTCGAGTGCTGAGCCAATGCTGCTCGGTATTACAAAGGCATCGCTTTCTACCGATTCGTTTATTTCGGCGGCATCATTCCAGGAAACAACTCGCGTCTTAACCGAAGCGGCAATTTCAGGTCGGGTAGATTATCTGCGTGGATTGAAAGAAAACGTTATTATGGGACGACTCATTCCTGCTGGAACGGGTATGAAATTCTATCGTAATGTTGAGATAGCATATGATCCAACGGTTAATCAAAAACAAGAACGCGAAGATGACTATATGCCTATCATCACGGGTGGACTTGATTTGCCGGAGGCTTCTTTAGACATTCCGATGATTGAATCTGACATGGAGGGCTTTTCGATCGAAGATGTTGACGGCGAGCCGTACATAGAGGAAACGGAAGAGTCTTTCGACATTGAAGTTGCGGACGAAGTTTTGGTCGATGATTTGGATGATACGGATTTCTAATCATTGAAAACAAAGTAAAAGAGAGGGCTGGAGGAGAAATCTTTCAGCCTTTTTTGTTTGATTATTTGAACAATGATAATTTTGCTGATTTAGTCCGGAAAACGTTGACTTTTGCCCGACATTTCGCTAATTTAATGACATAACTTCAGATGAGTAAATGCTTTCTTTAAGCGTTTACTTCCAAATTTCAAAACCCCCGAGATAATCCAGCAAAAAAACTTGGGGAAACAGAGATTCTTTTAATCATCAAAAGGATTAAATTTAGAGAGTTGGTGAATACCCCTATGAAAAATAAAATTAAACTACCGTTTTTACGAACCGAAAACCTTGTAGTAAAAGAACTTCCTAATGAAGTATTAATCTACGATCTCGAAAACAACAAAGCATTTTGTCTGAATGAAACTGCACGTTTTATTATGGACGAATGTAATGGAACAAGCTCAATCGACGAAGCTCTAGAATCATTGAATCGTAAAATGAAATCGAAAATCGATGAAGATATGATTTGGATGGTGATTGACCAATTCAAGAAATCAAATTTTCTTCAAAGAGATTATGTTATTCCAGTACAAACCTCGAGGCTTTCCCGCAGGAAAATATTGCAAACTGCGGCGGCACTTGGGATAGCACTTCCTATTGTTACGTCATTAATTGCCCCAATTTCGGCTCACGCTCAAAGTAATTGTGTTGGCGATCAGGGAGTATGTTCGGATCAAGGTGACCCGGTCTGTTGTCCGGGAACCGATTGTTTACCTACTGATTTTGGGCAAACTGGCTTCCAATGCCTTGGCTGTATAAAAGGTGGACAACCCTGTCAGTTCGAAGGTGGAGCGAGGTGCTGTCCCCCATTTATCTGCGGCTTCGCTCCAAACGAAGCTATTGCATGTATACCGAATATTGGATAGTGTCACCTTTTTAATTGAGAATCCGCGACTAATGATTCTCAATGCTTATTGGTTGGCTAAAAGATGCCTTTTCCGGACTTCTTCAAACAGTTTGGCATTCACTCGATTTATGAGTTTTTGTCTACCCAATTTAGGGAGCAGTTGCGTTCTGAGATTCAAAATGCAACTGCTGCTACAGGTACAATTTGGAATCCAAACGCCGGACAGCATATTGAAGAAAACGTTAAGAAGCGTAAAGAAATGGTCGGAATGCCTTCGGAATCCGATTTGTTTATCCGAGGAAAACTAATTCAACTGATGCCACAAATTGCGGAGGAATTTGGAGTCGAATTAGAGGATGTTCAACCTCTAAAGTTTACGCGTTATGATACTGGTGATTACTATCGATATCACACCGACAATTCTCACAATCCCGATGCTCCTGCCGGAATCAACGACAGAAAGGTTTCTATAATAATTTTTGTTAATCAAGAAGGAGAAGACCTCGAAGAAGGCGATTATTGCGGCGGAAACTTAACTTTTTACGGGTTGCTTGATGATCCGCAATGGCGTGGAATCGGGTTGCCTTTGGAAAGCGAAGCCGGACTTCTGATTGCTTTCCGACCTAATATTCTTCACGAAGTAACTCCGGTTACGGAAGGATGTCGGCTGACAATTACTACGTGGTTTGTTTGATTATTTCTCCCTAAAATCTGAAATATCTACACCGAATGTTTCTTTCACGTAGTCTTCTTGAGCAACATTCAAGTTACGTAGATTGATCAAACGACGTTGGGATTTTAGAATATGTGCTTTTGTTCGGGCAGACATTTGGCTGAGCATATCGCGACCTTCGCGTTTATCGGCTTCGGCTTTTTCCCGCAGAATATATAGTTCGGAGACCTTTGTTTTTATCATTTCCGCTGCAATTTCGGTGAAACGTTTTTTTATTTGATAAATCTGTCGAATTGCTCTTACAAGTTCATCTCCCAACGTATCGCCCTTGATCAAATCCGGCGAATCCCGAAAATCGTCAACCAATTTATTCAAACGAGCTTGGTCGCCAGCCGAATAAGCTTCATTCAATTGAGCCATTAAAATGTGGCGACGCTCTTTTTCGTCAGGGTCTAAAGCCAGATCAGGATGGATGACGCGGGCGAGATTATGGTAAGCCTTCTTCGCCTCAGCAGTAGGCTTCCAATCCGCCGCAATACTCGAATCGACCTCCGCTTCAGCCGCCGATTCCTCGGCTCGCCTACGCAATTCTTCTACCCGTTTCTTAATTTCTTCATCATCAGGCACGAGCTTTAGTTCTTCTTCAGCAATTTCAGCGTCAATCTCGTCTAATTCGGCATAGAATCGTGCGACTTCCATTTTATAGCGAGCTTCAAATTGCTCGAGTTCGGCACGCAAATCGGTCATTTCCTCTTCGCTATCGGCAAGGCGATCTTTCAAACGGTCAAGTAATTTCCGTTTTTTATTTAGCTCAATTTCTTCGGGTGCGAGTGCTTCCATATTAACAAAAGATTATCGTAGAAAAACACGCAAAAAGAAAACGGAGGTTTGAATTCATCTTTCAAGCCTCCGTTTTCATTATTTTAATAATCCCGGCACGCGGGATCTAACTTTAAGCCTTATCAGCCTTCGACCATAACGAACTTACTGATTGAAATCTCCTCTTGCTGCTTTATCATCGTAATATTTTTGAACTCAGTTTCGCTCAAAACAGTGCTGATTTTATCATCGGTAAAGCTAAGATCAGCTTTATACCAAGGCTGCGATTCAAAGTATTTTTGCAATTCCTTGTCTTTGAAAACTCTGCCATGTTTCGCAAAAATCTCGTTTCTCAAAACCCGTAAATCTTCAATATACATGCCGTAAAAATATTCTTCAGGCAAAACTTCGTTAGTAATTTTCTCTCGTAATTTCGCTTCGAAAGCCTGAATCAACTTAACATTTGCGTCTTCGGTCGCGTTAAGTTTAACTTTTGACTGATCTTTAATCGGTTTATACCAATCCTGCCATTCGAAAGCCTGAATATAAGCGGCAATTGTAAATTTCTTTCCACGCCGGGCAAAAAATTCGTTTTGCATCATCCTCAATTCGTTGAAACTCACGCCTTTTAGCTGTTCTTCTTTGAGCAAAACGTTCTGAAATTTGTCCATATCGCCAAAAGAAACCTCAACTTTGCTGATTTCTTTTCGTTTGGCAATAAATTTTTCCATGTTTTTGCGTTCAATGGCAGAAAGTATTGACGGCGAATAATTTGGATTGCGTTTGTACCAATATCGTTCGTCAAAATATTTTTGCAACCACTCCTGTTCGGGAAAAGTTTTGCCGTGAACTGCCTCAAATTCGGCTATCAAAACGCTCCAATCAGCCGCTGACCACGAATAAATTTTGTCTTCGGGAATTTCCTTTTTTATCCAATAACGCAAATCGCCCGGCTCAACGCTATTGTGGCGTTCGGCTTCTGCAAGACGAATCAGGTCAAGATTGCTGCGTTCTTTCGCCGTCAAAATTGAATTTTTGAAATTCGGATTGGGTTTATACCATGATTGCTTTGCCAAATACGTTTGAATCGATTTTTCCTTGAAAATACGTCCGCGTTTACCAAAAACAACTCCACGTAAAAGAGCGAGTTCATTAACCGGCTCAAATTCATCCGAGTCGTATTTCAATTTCGCAAGTTCGGCTTTAGCGACTAATTTTTTTGTGAAGTCGAAATTATGATATTTTTTTACGTTGTCTTTGCTAGAGTCCTGTGCAAACAGAACTGACGTAAAACATAACAGAATTCCCACTAATAATAATTTTCGGGACATTGATCCTCCTACACATTGGCAGATTTTTCTGCCGTTTCAATAATTTCAAAACTCGTTGTAATCTTTGCCGTCGGGCGGACTGTTGCGGCTACCGAACAATATTTTTCGTCCGATAATTCAATCGCACGGGCAACCGCCTGTTCGGAAACGTCGCGTCCATACACGATATGGTGAACGTTTATTGCCGAAAAAGAACGCGGATGTTCATCGCGTCTTTCCGCCGTAACTTCAATTTTGTAATCGATAATAATTTGACGTTTTTTCTCTAAAATTGAAACAACGTCAACAGCCGTGCAGCTTCCAACTGCAATCAAAAGCAACTCCATAGGCGTAGGGGCAGAATGTCTATCGCTTTTGGTGTCAACAGTTATCGCGTGTCCGCTCGGGCTTGTGCCGATAAAAAATTCGTCTTTGGCGTAGTGAATTGTCGTTTTATAATTGCTCTCAGCCATCAATTCTCCATTTTATAGAACGTAACTTCTTTGCAAACTTGCCATGATTTTAGCATAAATATTTACTAATTCTCTGCAACTCAACTATAATTATAATGCAACTAACTTTATGGCACAAAAAATGCAAATGAATCGATTGGGTGGAAGCTTTTTACAAAGTTTGTTGCAATCTTGAGGGAGATAAAGTTATGAGAAATTTACGTCAGCGTTTGTCCGCGATTTTTGTTATCGGTGGTTTGTTTATTGGTTTTGCGATTCAAGCAAAAGCTCAAAATAAAACGGAATTAAATGATACGGTCAATCAAATAACCGCGAAAATTACTGATTTTCAATACAATTTTAATTCCGATGTAAATCGTAATTCCGTCAGCCGAATTGAAGAAGAGCAAATGGGGGATTTATTGAGAAATCTGCGTTCGGATGTCGAAAGCTTTCAAGAAAATCTGAATAACAGTAATGAAACGCGAGACGATGTTATGCAGATTATCGATTCGGGAAATCTGCTTAATAATCATCTGCTCACTCTGAAATTAAGTGCAAAAACTCAGAATGACTGGAAAAGCATTCGCAGCAATCTTGATCGTTTGGCGACAAATTTTCAAATTACAACCAACTGGAGTACGTCTGCCAAGCAAGTAAGTACCATGTCTTCGAGCAATAATAATTTGACGGGCACATATCAAATAGACGTTTCGCGAAGCGACAATCTGGGCGAGATAATTGGCGAGGCGATTACCACGAGTAACGTTCAAAATGCTGACGAGGTTCGACAAGATTTGGAGAAAAAACTCGCTTCACCTGAAACTTTGGCGATTGAAATCAATGGTAGTAAAGCTACGATTGCATCTACGCTTTCTTCGCAAATCACGCTTTCAGCCGATGCAAACGACCGGACTCAAACGCTTCCTGATGGCACGACAATGCGAATGCGAACAGTTTTACGCGGACAGGAATTGACGATTGCCAAACTTGGCGATGAAGAAGATTACACCGTAGTTTTCACTTCGATGGATAATGGTAAAACTTTGAAAGTTACAAGAAGAATTACCACCAGTTATTTGAGCGAAACGCTCTTTGCGGGAAGCATTTATACTAAATCAGATTCAGTTGCCAGACTCGATGTTTTTGAGAAAAGCGGCAATTCCGCGAATGATGCAAACGCGACAACGGAGACCAACGAGACAACCGAGACCACCGAACCTGTAGATAACAATCTTCCGAGGGTGATCGTCACAAGTTCGCTGCCGCCAAGCCCAAAAGCGAGAAATGCGGCAATTGGGCAATACATCGTTGGCAATGGGGAGATTCTCACTGCAACTTTGGAAAATATGATTTCAACCAAAATATCGCAAAATAATGATCGCTTCAAAGCGACTGTTGTTGCTCCAAGCCAATATCGAGGAGCAATAATTGAAGGTTACGTTAGCGGAATTGATCGTTCGAATCGAAATCCTATAGGCAAATCAAAAGTAACTTTCAACTTTGAACGAATTCGTTTAACAAATGGTCAAATTTACGATTTCGCGGGATTTTTGCAAAGTGTAACTGATAAAAAAGGCAAAACGATCAAGGTTGATGAAGAAGGAACGGCAACCAAAAGTTCCACCAGAGAAACCGCCAAACGCGGTGGTATCGGAGCCGGTGCCGGTGCAGTTATCGGAGCAATTTTCGGCGGAGCAAAAGGTGCGGTTATCGGAGCAACCATCGGAGCCGGTGCAGGAGCGGGAACGGTCGCGATAGAAAATAAGGGCGATTTAGTAATTGAAGAAGGCTCTTCAATTTCCGTTCAAGCCTCTTCGCCAAGCAATTAACTTGTTGCAAAACAATCAATTAAGGACGAGTGGTAGATTTCTGCCGCTCGTTTTTCATTTCAATAAGAACGCAGGGCGATAGCGATTCGGCATGAGTATTTGGTAAAATAAGTACATTTATGAAAGCGAAAACACGTAAAAGACTAAAGCAAAAACTTCTCAACCGAATCGAACGAAAAATCGTCGGCTATCACGTTTATCGTTCGACTGATGAAAATTTGCCATTTGCATTTTGGGCAAGATTAACGGACGATCCGATTCCTGAAGGGGATTTTAATGATCCGGCGGCTGAAATCGGCAAGCGTTATTTTTATAAATTGACGCAGGTTTTTGAGAATGGTGAAGAGAGTAATCCGATTGCTCCTAAAACAACTTTTACGGATCATGCAGGTAAAAGCTTTGAACAAAATCCTTTGGTAGATTTCGCCGGCTGACAATATGTATCGCTCTGCCGATGAAAATGTGCCGCTTGATAAATGGGAATTACGAAACGAAAAACCGATTCCGACTACTGAATACAAAGACGAAGGAGTGAAATCAGGCGAAATATACTTTTATTATGTTCGGGCGGTTGATTCAAAAGGCAATGAAAGCTCCCCATCTGAGATCATGAGGGTGATAAGAAAATGATTGCTTGAAATGAATAACGACGCTAGAATATAGGAATCTGAAGGATTTCAAAACGGAGGGGAAATGAATCATTACACATCAACTTTTGAACAGACAGCCGCGAGTGCATTGCCGGCTGAAAGGGCAACATTTATTAGAAAGACTTATTTTCATCTGGCGGCGGCAATTCTGGCGTTTATTGGGATTGAAGCTTATTTGATGATCTCTGGAATTGGTCAGCAGCTTGCATTTACCATGTTGGGAACGAGTTGGTCTTGGCTCCTTGTTTTATTGGCTTTTATGGGCGTTTCGATGCTGGCGAATTGGTGGGCGAGCTCGCAAACATCGAAGCCGCTGCAATATCTGGGACTTGCAGTTTACACAATCGCCGAAGCAGTTATCTTTGCTCCTTTGCTCTTTTTGGCAGAAGCAAAAGCAGGCGGCGGCGTGATTCTGGAAGCGGGAGTAATATCAATCGGTTTATTTTTAGGAATTACTGCGGTTGTTTTCCTAACGCGTAAAGATTTTTCTTTTTTAGGTCCGATCTTAGCAATCGCCTCATTTGTTGCCCTTGGAGCAATTTTCGCAAGCATACTAATTGGATTTAGCTTGGGAATAGTCTTCGCTTTTATTATGGTTGCTTTCGCCGGAGGCTCGATTCTCTATGAAACTTCAAATGTGATGCACCGCTACAATACTAATCAGCACGTAGCCGCTTCGCTATCACTTTTTGCCAGCATCGCTCTGCTGTTCTGGTACATTTTGCAAATTTTTATGAATCGGGATTAGTTTATTCCAACGGCTATTGGAAATTGGCGGTCACGAGAGTATTCTATCTTTTGACCGCTAATTTTATTTTCGAGGAGAAAATGATGAAAAGAATTTTTGTTACTTTCACGCTTTTGCTTGTTTTTGCGTTTGCTGCTTTTTCACAAGCAGCACCAAAAGCACCAACGACAACGCTGAAAGTCGGCGATGTAGCCCCTGATTTTACGCTCAATGACACAGCCGGAAAACCCGTGAAGCTGAGCGATTATAAGGGTAAGAAGAATGTTGTTTTAGCCTTTTATGTATTAGCTTTTACGGGTGGCTGAACGAAGGAAATGCAAGCCTATCAGTCTGATATGGCAAAATTCGAAGCAACAGATACTCAAGTTTTTGGAATTTCAATGGATAGTTTTGCTGCAAACAAACGCTTTGCGGAAGACATCAAAGTAACTTTCCCGCTTTTGAGTGATTGGAAACGCAAAACGACCAAAGATTACGGACTTTACAATGAAGAATCGGGCTACGGATCGCGTGCGACTTTCGTGATCGATAAAGAAGGAAAGATTACGTACCTTGAAGTTGGGCGGACTGCGATTGATCCGACCGGTGCTTATCAAGCCTGTGATTTGCTGACTAAAAAGAAGGTTGCGAGAAAACTTTAATTGGGCGAGAGGCACGGATTTCGTGCCTTTTTTAGAATATTGATTCGTCCTCGTCATCATCAAAAGTCACGCGTTTCTTGATTTTTGGCGAGCGTTCCTGTCTTAAATCATCCGGTTCAATTGCTTGCAAACCCAGATTTCCGTCTGAATCCTGCAAAAGTACTTCAATCCGGCGTTCGGCTTGATTTAATCTTTCCTGACATTCACGCGAGAGTTTTACGCCGTCTTCAAAAAGTTTGAGACTTTCTTCGAGTGATAGATCACCCTGTTCGAGATTACGGACGATTTTTTCCAAATCCGATAACGATGCTTCAAATGTTTGTTTTTTTGTAGTCATTTTACTTAAAAATATCGTTTAAGTTCTTTAATATATTTCCTAAATTATCAACTCCCAAGATATCCCCTGCTTGTTTTACATTGCCCTTCGCGACCAATGCCATGAGTTGCTGCCCGATCTTCTCCGCAATCTTTTTCGACAATTTTTCGTCCTTCACGGCGACGATTTTCCAGAGATCTTTTTCGCGTTTCATTGTTAGTTCCAAAGGTTTATCTGGAATTTTACTCGTAATTTTCGCCGTGTCGCCTTCAATTTCAATCTTCAAAGCACGATCCGCACCCAACGCAATCATCCAATAGGGAACGTCCGCAAATTTTTCAGTCTTTTCGCGAATCAATTGCGGCAATTCAGCTTTGGCTTTTTCCTTGATCGCGGGCATCAGCGGAATGATAAGCAGCGAAACTTTTTCGATAATCGTTGGCGGCAAATTCTTTCCGTAAAGTTCAACTGCCTGCTTGGCAATCTGCGGCGTAAAATAATTCACAACCTCTTCAGTATCAATTAGTTCCGCAACTCTTTCCTTGTCATCACGCCTTGCCGAATCGACTATCAAAGCCAACGAATATTGCGGAGTTTTCTTAACGCTTTGCCAATAAAAATAACCGCCAATTGCTCCAATTATTAGAATTATAAATGAACAAATACCCAAAATTGCCAGTATTTTCAAGCAGCCCCCGCGTTTTTTAGGGGATGAAGAATTGCCAGCCGATGGAAGGTTTTTGTCTGCCTCCCCGCTATTTTCTTCACTCAAATCTACCAAAAACTTTGACATTAAATCTTGTCCTCATTTGTCGTCACCTGAAAAACTTTAGCCTTTAGTTTGCCATTTGCGAGACGAATTTGCACGTTTTCACCTGAATTTATGTCGAGTGCGTTCTGTAAAATCTTACCGCTTTCATTCTCAGTAATCGAATATCCGCGATTCAAAACTGATAAAGGCGAAAGTGCATCTAATGAAGCCATTTTGATTTTTAGCGTTTCATCTTTCGCAGATATAACATCTTTCATTGCAATAATTTGACGCTGCTTTAATAAAGCTAAACGAGTCTGATTTTCTCCGACTTTTGATGCCAATTTTACAGGCGACAGTCGGTTTTGGAGCAGATCAACGCTTTTTCCAATGATCCGCAATCTATCGGCAATCGCCGTTTTCATTCCCGTCTGAAAATCCTCAATCTCATATTTCCAATCTTTAATTTTCTGAGGAAACTCACGAAAAACCGGCGACGTTGATTGTTGCTGCAATGAATTTTTTGCACGCAGAAGTTTGAAACTGATGAGTTGAACTAAGTCGTTCGTCTTTTGATTTATGAAATTCTCGATACCGGCTTCGCTCTCCGCAACGATTTCAGCAGCCGCAGAAGGCGTAGGAGCTCGCATATCCGCAACAAAATCTGCAATCGTGAAATCGATTTCGTGTCCAACGGCGGAAATTACCGGAATCTTCGAATTCCGGATCGCACGTGCAACGCGTTCCTCATTAAACGCCCACAAATCTTCGGAAGACCCGCCGCCGCGTCCAACAATCAAAACGTCAATTTTTTCGCCGGAAGTTTCGTTATAGCGATTTGCCATTTTTATCGCATTTTCAATTTCTTCGCCCGCGGTTTCGCCCTGTACGCGTGTGGGAATCAGCGTAACGTTGACCGTTCGCGTCCGTCTGCCCAAAACGTTCAAAATATCGTGAAAAGCCGCACCATTGGGTGACGTTATAACGCCTACTCGCCTTGGAAAATAAGGCAAAGGACGCTTCAATTCCTCTGCAAATAAACCTTCTTTTTCGAGCTTCGCCTTAATTTGCTCAAAGGCAATTCGCAAAGCACCTTCGCCGACAGGCTCCAGCGATTCAACCAATATCTGATACTCACCCTTTGGTTCATACACCGAAATTCGCCCGCGAACACGCACCTGCAAACCATCAAAAGGCTTAAAACGAATCCGCATATTGTTGCGAATGTAGCAGGCAGCTTTTAATTGGGAAAACCCGTCGTGAAGCGTGAAATACCAATGCCCCGAATTCGCCGCCATGAAATTGGTGATCTCCGCTTCGATCCAAACTGACGCAAACCCCCGCTCCAACGCCCGTTTTATCTGCTCGTTTAATTCCGAAACAGTTAGCGGACGGCGTTCTTCTTCGTCGAATAGGGATTGTAAAAGGGTTGATTTCATTTAAGGTTGGATTATATCATTTGCTTTTATACATCACGAAATCAAGTGAGTGTAAGAATTTTTCTTAAAAATTGACAAGAATTCCTATTTTCTATTATGATTTATTCAGTTGGGAGGTTATTTTTATGGCAACAATGACAATTTCACTACCTGAACCAATGCGTGAATTCGTTGAATCAGAAGTAGCTTTGGGCAATTATGGTTCGGCAAGTGAATTATTTCGTGAACTCGTGCGTGAACGTCAAAAACGTAAAACGCAAGAGCGTTTGGAAACTTTATTGCTCGAAGGTCTGGAAAGCGGTAAGCCAATTGAGGTTACGCAAGATTATCTAGATGTCCGACGAAAAGCACTTCGGAAAAAACTTGAAAAGGAAAAGCTCGGCTGATGAAACTTGCCTTATTCTTATTGCCCCAAGCAGAAAAAGATATTGATTCTCATTGCGAATTTCTTGCAAAGAAAAGTGTTGAAAAGGCATTAAATTTTGACGAAGCAGTTTTTAAATCATTTGATCGTTTATGTGAAATGCCGGCTATCGGAACAGAACGCACTTACGAAAATCCAAAACTATTCGGAATACGTTTGTGGTTTGTTAAGGACTTTGAAAAATACTTAATATTTTATCGTGCTTTTGGCAATTACCTTGAAATCGTTCGCGTTTTACATTCGGCACAAGATATTGATTCAATTTTGCAGGGAGAGTTTATAAACTAATTTTTTGTTATTGAATTTTAGAATTGAATCCGAAACGAAGTTGATTGTTTTCGCGAACGATTTCCTCCGATCCTCCGCACGTATTCATCATCCACAATTGCCTTGTAGTACCCTCAATAAACTTCGTCGGACATTGCCAACTGAATCCAAACTTACCTTTGAATTTGAGCTTATCTTTAGTTAATAGCGAGACTTTTCCTGAAACCTTTAAAAGAAAAATTGGATTGTCCCAAGTATCGGTTGCTTTCGCTAGAATCTCTTTTATTTCAGGAGTAAGAGCAACAGGAATAGTAATCTCCCGGTTTGACTCGTTTGATAATTGGCTCTTGGGATTTTCCCTTTGATAACGGAAGTTCCCAATTTCTTCCAAGCTATTATCTGAAAAACTTTAGTTACTTATTTTTGACTACAAAAATTCTTCTTGCGATTGATCCGAAGTTTCGTTCGTTTGTCCTTCAATCTTAAAAGGCTTGTAAGAAGATTTCTCTGTCAATAGCTTCCCATCGCTTAGGAACAAAAGTTCGTATTTAAGCTGCCAGCTACTATTCTGACTATTAAATCCAACATCTTCCGGCGTTGGATTCCCCTCAAGGACAAACCTTAAGTTCATTATTTCATAGGGCGGCGGTATTTTTCTTGTGAAAAAGCTTGAAACACAGTAAAGCAATATATTCAAAAGCAGAGCAAATTTCTTCATAAACTTACCTCAAATAGATTGATTGACAATTTTAACACAAAGGCTCTTTTGAAAATATTTTTACTTAATAATTTAGCTTGACTCTCATCAATATTAGAATTAGAATAATTCTAAATAGGAGTTATTATGGAATTACACAATACAAAAATTGATTTAGCCAAAGGGAAACGCGAGAAGATCGTCGCAATTTTGAATCAAAGATTAGCTGATGCGATTGATTTGAAATCTCAAGCGAAGCAGGCTCATTGGAATGTTAAGGGTTTGAACTTCATTGCGTTGCACGAATTATTTGACCAAGTTTCGACGGAAGTTGAAGTCCATATCGACGATATTGCGGAGCGAATTACGACGCTTGGCGGAACGGCGATGGGGACAATTAGAATTGCCGCACAAACTTCTTCTTTGAGTGAATATCCTCTGGAAATTACGGCGGGAGCAGATCACGTTGACGCACTTTCGTCTGTTTTGGCGGATTTTGGTAAAAAAGTTCGGGCTGATATTGATGCGACTGATGAACTTGGCGACGCGGATACGGCGGACTTATTTACGGGAATATCCCGCGGGATCGATAAGCTTCTTTGGTTTGTTGAAGCACATATTCAGTAATCGATACGCAGTTGCGGCAGACGGTTTTTTTGACTATTGTTTAGTTAAATAAAAAGTCTGCTGCAACTTATGTCCAACCTTAAAAATATTAAAATTATTGCCTTTGATGCCGATGATACTCTCTGGCACAATGAATCGCTCTTCACGATCACGCAGGATAAATATAAAAAACTGCTCGCGAAATATCACGACGAAGAATGGATCGAAAGCAAACTTTTCGACACCGAAACTCGCAATATTGAGCATTTTGGCTATGGCGTAAAAGGTTTTACGCTATCCATGATCGAAACCGCAATCGAACTTTCCGAAGGTCGCGTAACGGGCGGAGAAATCTCGCAAATCATTGATTTTGCGAAGGAAATGCTCCTTTCTCCAACCGAACTTTTACCCGACGTAGAAGAAACCATTTCCCGGCTTTCCAAAACTTATGAATTAATGATCATTACGAAAGGCGATTTATTTGACCAAGAAAGCAAAATCGCACGCTCGGGATTGGCTGATTATTTTGAGAAGATCGAAATCGTTAAAGAAAAAGATGATGCAGTTTATCAAAAGATTTTAGCGAAACATAAAATTGACGGGACAAATTTTGTAATGGTTGGAAATGCTTTGAAATCAGACATTTTGCCGGTTCTTAGAATCGGCGGAAGTGCAGTTCACATTCCTTATCAAACTACTTGGGCGAGAGAAATTGTAGCTGAAAACGAACTGGCAGAATATCAGTTTCAGCAAATCAAAAGAATGAAGGATCTGCCCGATTTATTTTCGTGATTTTGTGCTAACCTTTTATTATGAAAACAGCTTTAGTTCATCATCCAATCTATCAAAAACACCAGACTGGCGAAGGGCATCCGGAAAATCCGCAGCGTTATGAAGCGGTGATGAAATCGCTTAAATCCGATGAAAAATTATGGTCAGATCTAGCGGAAATCCAGTCAAAAGAAATCTCAAAAGGCATAGTTAAAGCTGTTCATTCGGGCGATCATTACACGCGTGTGGAAGGTGCTTTTGAAAACGGACTTACCCGGCTTGATTCAGACACAATGGTCTCGATGAAGAGTTTTGAGGCTTCTATGTATGCCGCGGGAGGAGCTTGCCGGGCTGTTGACGCGGTAATGAAAAAAGAGGCGAAAAACGCTTTCGTCGCCGCTCGTCCGCCCGGGCATCACGCAACGGCGGAAACGGCGATGGGTTTTTGTCTGTTCAATAATGTAGCGGTTGCAAGTCGTTACGCACAAAATACTTACAAGGAAATTGAACGGGTCGCGATCATCGATTGGGACGTTCATCATGGCAATGGAACTCAAGGGATTTTCTATGATGTGCCGAGTGTATTTTTCTTTTCGATGCACCAATATCCATGGTATCCGGGGACCGGTGCGATCGGCGAAACCGGGTTTGGACGCGGGAAAGGTTACACCAAAAATCTGCCTGTTAAAGCAAAAACTTCGGCGAAAGAGCAAAAACGGATGTTTGAGGCGGCAATTGGTGATATTTCTAAGAATTTTAAGCCTGATCTGATAATGATTTCCGCGGGATTTGACGGACATTTGACAGATCCGCTCGGGCAGCTCCAGCTTGAAGATTCCGACTACGTTTCGATGACGAAAACCATTAAACAATGGGCAGATGACGCATGCGAAGGACGAATCGTATCGGTGCTGGAAGGCGGATATAATCTTGAAACTTTGGGCGAAACTGTTCGCAGCCATGTCGCAGAATTGAGCAAAAGTTAGAAGGACATTCGGTTTTGTGTTAAACTTTTTTTCAAGGAGATAAAAACAATGCCAGACGTTGAACTACCATGTGTTCAGTGCAAAGAAATCTTTATTTTTACTGATAAAGAGCAACAGCAATTCTATGAAAGAAATTTAGCTCAGCCGCAAAGATGTAACAGATGTCGCTCGAAAAAAGCTGCTTCGGGTGAAAATGCTCCGTCGAAATTTGAGATTGTCTGCGATAATTGCGGCAAGCACGATCAGGTGCCATTTCAGCCGAAAACTGGGCGAACCGTGCTTTGTAAAGAATGTTTTCAAGCAAGTAAAACACGAGCGAGAGTGGCGTAGAATCTGAATTTATGTCTTTTGAAACGATCAATTACGAACTTAGGGAAGAAGTAGCATTCATTACATTTAATCGCCCGGAATCGCTTAACGCACTTTCTTTTCAGCTAACCAAAGATTTATCGGCGGCGATTGGAAAAGCTGTTTCTGATAACGCCCGGGCTGTAATTTTAACTGGAGCGGGTAGAGCATTTTCAGCCGGCGGAGATTTGCTCGGTATGGTTGAAATGCAGAAAAAAGGTGTGCTGATTACCGAACCTTTGGAAGCAATGCATAAGGCAATTTTACTGATTCGCGAAACGCCAATTCCATTTGTTGCAGCAGTTAACGGAGTTTGTGCGGGAGCAGGGACAAATTTTGCACTTGCTTGCGATATTGTTTTTGCTGATGAAAACGCGATTTTCAATGAAGCGTTTATCAAGATCGGACTTTCGCCTGATTGCGGCGGAACATTCTTTTTGCCGCGTGTGGTAGGCGAGAAAGCGGCTGCTGAGATTTTAATGACCGGAGATTCGATAGACGCAAGAAGGGCTCTTGAAATTGGAATGATAAACCGCGTTCTTCCGGCAGAAAGCCTTTTGGACGAAGCATTTACGTTTGCTCAAAAACTTGCGAAGCAGCCAACTGCGGTAATAGGCAGAATTAAAAAAATGGTTAATTCGAGCTTTTCAAATGATTTAAGAAGCCAGCTCGATCTGGAAGCCTCGTGCCAAATGGAATCGGCAAGCTCTCCAAACTTCCGTGAAGGCGTGCAGTCATTTTTTGAAAAAAGAAAGGCAAAATTCTCTCGAGATTAAAGAAAACTAATAATTTTTGCAATGATTCGCTAGGTTTTCGAGCCTAGCATTTTTTATGAATTTAACAAATTGGGAGCTCATCAAAGGCAATCGAAATTTCCGTAACTTATTGATAGGACAATATGTTTCGGAATTAGGAAACTGGTTTAATTTTATTGCCGGACAGGGAATTGTGCGTCATATTACGGGCGGAGCGGTTGAGCCTTTGATGATTTTTCTGATTTGCCGGACTTTGCCCTGGGCGTTGCTGATGCCTTTTGCGGGAACGCTGGCGGATAGAATTTCGCGTTGGAAATTGATGCTGATCACGGATATTGTCCGCATCTTTTTGTCGTTGAGCTTTTTGTTTATTCGGGATCAGGATGATCTTTGGATAATCTACGTCGGTTCGGTTTTGATGTCGTCTGCCGCTTCGCTTTTTGATGGTGCGAAAAGTGCTGTAACTCCGAATTTGGTTGGAAAAGAAGGCTTACTTTCAGGCACGGCTTTGATGTTTTCATCCAGATTTTTACTGATGGCGGTTGGAAATGCTCTCGGTGGAATTGCTGTCACTTTCTTTGGTTTTGAAGTTGCTTTTATTATCAATTCGCTCTCATTTTTGGTTTCAGCCTATTCAATTTGGTTGATTCCGCAGGAAGCGACTGAAAAGGAAGAGACCCGAAATCGTGAAAAAGATACGTTTTTCAACGAAATGCTTGAGGGTTTTCACTTCATTTTGAGAAGCCCATTCGTTTTGACGATAGTCTTGATGAATTTGATCTGGGCAGTTGGCGGCGGGGCGATCCAAATAATTCTAGAGCGGCTTGGCGGCGACGTTTATGCACCAAAAGAACTTTTGAGTACGGATTTTGCTATTGGAATGCTTTGGGCAGCGAATGGGTTGGGCTTAGCGGTTGGAATGCTGATTGCACATCGAATTGGAACGTGGATCGAATTCAAAAAACAAACGAGTAAATTTATCGGCGGAACATTGATTTTGCAAGGAATTTTGTTTGGAGTAGCGGGTTTGATGCCGAGTTTATGGCTTGCGTGCTTGGTATTTTTTGTCTCGCGAGTTGTGATTGGCGTTGAATATGCGGTGCAGGAAACGCTTTTCCAACACGCCTTGCCGGATTACATTCGCGGCAGAATTTCAACGCTTGATCGTGGACTTGAGATTACGGTTTTCAGCGTCTCGATTTATCTCGCTGGAATTTCTTTGGGTTATATTTCACCGCAAATGCTCACAATTGTTTCTGGTATTCTCACTGCGTTTGCGGCGTTGATCTGGTTTGCACGAACCGCAAAAGGGGATATGCAATTGAAAGGTTAGGCAGTGATTATTACAGCTTTTGTTCCGGTTAATTCGGAAAAATCTTTGGTGTAAATTGTATCAACCCGACGAACTTGGCTAACCACTTCTACGATTTCCTGTGTGGAAATAAAACCATCTTCAACATGCGAAATCGCCCAATTATTGATGTGGCTGGCAGTTTTCAAAATGTCTTCAACAAGCCGTAAATATTGAAACTTTGTTTCGGTGTGAGTTCCAAGTTTACCCGTTTGCTGGGCTTCTAAAGCTTCCCAGAAATTGTCGCTGCCTCGCACCCATTCCTCCCGCCAAGCCTTAGAATCCAATGATTTTCGGAGACTAAAATTATGAGCGTGCGGCAGTCTTAAAAACATCAGATCAGGATAATTTTCGGCGACAAATTCTTTGGCATTTTTATTACTGCAAAGATTATTTTGACCATTGTTTACCGGAGGAAGTTTGCTCGCAGTTAAGCGTTTATAAATATTCGAAAGCGGCTGGCGAAGCTCGAGAGTTTCCTCTGTAAAAGACAAAAGATAGTCGCCAACTCCCATGCCAACTCCCAAAGCGATGGCTTTCTTAATTGGCGAATCGAGCTTTTCGATGTTTTGGCGAAGATTATCAAACCACCACGAATCTGTTTCGTTAAACCAATTTCTGAGCGATTGATTTTGCAAGCGATAGCGGGGAACGTAAACGTCTTCCAAAATGATTGCCAAATCTTCTTCGTTCAAAATTTCGCTGTTATTCTCAATATCCGCAACCGCTTTCATGCAAGACCATTCCATCAAATCATTAGCTAAAACCTTTGTTCCCCATCGTTTAAGATACATACCGAGATTGGCTTCGCCGGTAAAAGGCAAAGCCGCCGATTTGAATTCCATACGGCGTAAAACATTTAGTTCAAAAGCTAACCAGCCTTTCGGCGTTGCGGTTGATTTATTCAACATAATATTAGTTGTTCGGTTTGGAAGTGGTTAGGTTTCGGAGTTGTTACGTTAAAACTTCAAAGCCCAAAAACTTCAAAACCTCTAAACTCTTAAACCTCATGCTCAGCATAAGACTTCAATTCTTCCAAACCTTCCAATTCCAAAAAAGCTTTTGCGACTTTCGGATCAAATTCGATACCTGCCCATTCTCTGATATATTGTTTTACTTCACTTACGGTCAAAGGAGTATTGAAAGGTCGCGTATCTGTGAGAGCGGTATAAGTATCTGCGAGTCGCAAAATTCTTGCTGCAAGCGGAATTTGTTCGCCTTCCAAACCGTCAGGATACCCCGCACCATTCCACCATTCGTGGTGCCAGCGTACGAGAAGCTGAATTGCCCGATTAAGCCCGCGTTTTGCGGCTTCCTGCTCGCCAATTACGGGATGCCGCTCCAAGTCCACTTGCTCCTCGTCAGTTAAAATACGATTACTTTTGATATAGTCGCGATTCATTATCACTTCGCCAATATCGTGAATCAGCGAAGCCTGCCGTAATGAATGACGATCATGCGATGCAAGATTGAATTTCTGGGCGAGTGCATCGGCAATAGTAGCGATTCGAACGGCGTGCGGGTGCACATAGCCTTCAAATTCATCGGTCAGAACTGCCATTTTCAGCAAACGTTCTTCTTGATTTTCTTCCTTTGCGGAAAGATTTTCCATAATTGAAAAGATAACAGATTATTTTTAGTAAATAAATTGCCAATAGCGGTTAGTTTCCGCGTTATTTTTACTATTATTTTGCCAAACTGTCGAGCAGGTATCTGAGCTTCTTGATTACCTGGGAATTGAGCGAGCAATCTTTGCAGTTCGCCTTCAGCCCGTTTGAGTAGTTCAAACTGGATGTAAAATTCGACTAACATAATGCGATAACCGGCATTCTCAGGATCAAGCTTCATCGCTTCTCGAATCTCGGCTTCAGCCTTGAATCTCTGATTGGCAGTGCTGCCTGAAAGAGCCTTACCATAATATGCATGATAGCTGGCGTTTCCGGGCATTAATTGAACAGCTCGAGCCAAATACGGAATCGCTTCTTCGTATTGATCATTTAGTATCAAATCAAAACCTTGATCAAATTCTTCTCTCGCTTTATCGTCCTGTTTAAGAGGCTGTTTTGAAATTCCCACAACTTCAACCGGTTTATTATCTTTAATGGATTCAAGATATTTACGAAGTTTGAAATCGTAAAGTTCGCGGGCTTTTTCGTCTTTAAGAGTGTCATAAGCTCTGGCGATTTCGCTGAAAGCATTTTGTACACGCTGCTGGAGTGCCTTATCAACTTCCTGATGATATCTATCCGGGTGATATTTTTTAGCAAGATTGAAATAAGCAATTTTCAATTCTGAATTATTTGCTTTAACCGGAACGTCCAATATTTCATAATAACTTTCAGCGATTTCTACTTGATGCAAGTATTTTTCTAACAATTTGTCTTCATCAAGCTCCGCAATTTCCTCTGTCGGCAATTCTAAAACGTCATCTTCCTGAATTGTGATACCACTTGAAGTGACAACGGTCGCAGCTTTTTTCAACGTTAATTTAGCTGAGAGAATGTCTTTAATCTGAGATTCAGAAAAAGCTGAATTCCAATTCTTTCTGGCAATAACATTTCCGAGCCATAAAACGTAGAGAGTTTTTAATATTTCGGCATTGCTCAAACCACATTGGTTTTTTATGGCTTCGATTCTGACGAATTCCCGGGTCATCCGCGATAAAATAAATCCTTCCAGCGGCAATAGATCAGGATTTAGCGGCTGGTTTTCAGCCAACGCAAATCTTTCGTCGAAACTTTTGAATCGATTGACAATCGCATCGTCCGACATATTTCTCGCATAGTTTGTCAGCAGTAAATTTAGATTGACGTCATAGTGAACGCCCTCTTTTGCTTGTGCAAGATGGCTGAAACTCCATCCGCCCGTTTTCCAGCTCAAAATATTTTCAATAATCTGCACAATTTGAAGGCAAAACATTTCGTCTGCCGAAGTTTTATCCAATATATCTTTGTCGATCAATATTTGGGAAAGTTCTAAATCATTAGTAAAATTGGGTATTTGAGCAAGAGTATCTTTTTCAATTTTATTATTTTGCAGAAGAATTTGGTAAAGACGATGCTGCCGCAAATTAGAAACAGCAAATGCAATCTCGCCATTATTTACATAGACAATCGCTTTCGTTTCGAGATGGGCGAGACGAAAAGAACCGCTCAAACCTGATTGGGCAACCTCGGTTAAAAGTTCGGCAAATGGTGTTTCTTGAAAAGTTCCTTTAAGTTCGGAAATATTAACGACTGACATAGCTTTTGAATTCGTAGCGGAAGGTTATAAAGATAAGCGTGAGCAATAACCTCTTTCTATAATAACAAAATGCTTCAGCAATTGTTAAGTAAAAAAATCAATTTTGCGGACAAAGAAATTGTCGATTTGACAGCCAAGAGACAAATTGAGAAAGTTTCAAAAGATTTGATTTGTAAAACTTGGATTTAATGAACATAGAAATACGCGAATGCAACACTTTTGAAGAATTGTCGGCTTGCGTTCAGCTCCAACGCGAGGTTTTTGCTTTGCCTGAAGTTGAACTTTCGCCAGTCAGGCATTTGATTGTCACAAAACATGCCGGCGGCTTCACACTTGGGGCTTTTGCGGAAGAAAAATTGGTCGGATTTGTTTTGAGCGTTCCGGCTTTTTTACGTGGCGAAAAGGCGTTTTATTCGCATATGACGGCTGTTGACCGTAATTTTCAAAGCCACGGAATTGGGGCGAAATTGAAATGGTCGCAAAGAGAAAGATCTCTGAAAGAAGGCGTAAAATTTATCAAATGGACTTTTTCGCCCGTTCAGGCGAGAAACGCTTTTTTTAATCTTGAAAAGCTTGGTGCGGTAATAAAACATTACGAACCGAATTTTTATGGCACAGATTATCCGAATCCGGATTTGAATTTAGGACTGGATAGCGATAGACTTTTCGCCGAATGGCAACTTAATAATCCGAAAGTTTTAGCCTTATCAAAGGGGCAAAAACACGTTGAAACTGCGGAAGCTAAACAAACCATTGAAGTTCCGGGCAATTGGAATGAATTGGTAAAAAGTGATTTAGCCAAAGCTATTGCTGAGCAAAATAGGGTCAAAGATGAATTTCAAGCGGCGTTTGCCAAAGGTCTGATTTGCAAAAGCTTTTTGCGGGACGAAATTCATCCGAAATATTTATTGTTTTAGGTCAAATTTATGAAAGCAGAAGAATTTATTACTAAGCTAACCACCTTAACCCCTTCAATTACGGTTGAAAAACATGATGATGCAGAAGATTTTGACAATGAACTCGTTAATCTCGTTATGAACTACGATATTTCCGACGTTGATTTTGGTGACATTGGTTTTGCCGAAGAAGTTTTAGGCGATGATGATACTTACGAAGTCGGTATGTTTGAAGAAAAATTCATTGTGATTGATCGTCAAAGCGGTGAAGTTCGCATCGAAAAAGATGACGATGATGGCACGATTATTTACAGTTGTGCCGAAACAAGCGAAAGATTTCTCGATGCTTTATGGGTTGCGGTTCGCTATTTTTCTTTGCAATTAGACGAAAAACTCAAAGATTCCGATCTCGAAACTTCCCAACTAAAAGCGAGACAATGTGCGGAAGTTGCCGGAAGCGATGATTATTATCCTTTTTATGAAGACTTCTTGAACTGCTACGAAAGGTAATCAGTACACGGAGCGGTAGCGACTTGGCTAACCAGTTATATGTTTGAAATTCACCCGGACATTTCAAAAGCAGAAACGCTTTCATCCAAATTCTACACGGATGAAGGCGTTTTTTATGATTCGTTAGAAAAGATTTTTTCGCGAACCTGGCATTATGTTGGCACAAACAAAGAAATCAACAACCTCAAGCCTTTCAACATTTTAGACACGCCGTTAGTCATTTCAAAAGATGGCGAAATATTCAATTGTTTTTCAAATGTTTGCACTCATCGCGGAGCAATTTTGGTCGAAAAAGATTGTCAAGTAAGCGGAATTCGTTGTCGCTACCACGGAAGACGATTTGGTTTGGAGGGCAAGTTTTTATCAATGCCCGAATTTGAAGATGTCAAAAATTTTCCAACTGAAAAAGATAACCTCACGAACATTTCACATGACTTTTGGAATCAATTTATTTTCGCCGCATTAAACCCGATTTCGTCATTGGAAGATTTTACTTGCGAAATGACAAAACGAGTTAAATCATTGGAAACATATAAACTTACGGCGACAAAAGACTACACGGTAAACGCACATTGGGCTTTGTATTGCGAAAATTACCTCGAAGGTTTTCACGTTCCTTTTGTTCATCCGGCGTTGAATGCTGAGATAGATTACGGCACTTACACAACCGAACTTTTTCGCTATTCAAATCTGCAAACTGCTTACGATGACGCGGGAGAATTGGCGGCACTTCACTTTTTTATCTTCCCGAATATGATGTTTAATTTCTATCCGTGGGGTTTGTCATTAAATTTTGTTAGACCAATAAATCCAACCAAAACAACAGTTAGCTATTACACATTTGTTTCCGACAAATCAAAAGTCGGACAAGGTGCGGGCGGAGGTTTAGAAACTGTCGAACTCGAAGATCAGCAAATCGTCGAATCCGTCCAACGCGGAATCCGCTCAAAACTTTATGATTCCGGCAGATATTCGCCAACCCGCGAGCAGGGAACTCATCATTTTCACCGTTTGATTTGCGAATTTATGAATTTAATTTGAAAAGAATGACCTGTTTTGCCAACAAACTTTGCGATTGATGATAAGCGGCTATATGCCGGATAATTATTTTACGAGGAGAAATTTATGAAAAAAATAGCACTTATGGCATTTAGTGTGTTGATCTTGGTTGCTGCAGCTTCAGCCCAAGATTCGAAATTCACGGGCAAATGGGAATATTACTGGAATCGTGAAGCGAGCAAGGGTTTTGTCGTTGAATTAAAGGCGAAAAACGGACGGGTAAGCGGCGTTGGAAGTGGTTTTATTCCGCATATGTATGATGCCGACATTAAATCAGCGAAAATTGTCGGGAATAGTTTTACGGCAAATATTGCGGACGATTGGGGCAATACGGGAACCGTAAAAATCACAATTCGCGGCAACAAACTGTATTGGCGTGTGCTAAAAAGCAAGCGAAAAGGCAGTTGGACGTTTCCCGATAAGCTGGATCTGAAAAAAGTTAAATAAGTTTGACCCTCCTTTTGCAAAATCCCTGCGAGTAAAGCAGGCAGGGATTCTTTTATGAAAATGAAAATTAAACAAATCAATATTTTGGCTCTGTTTACCGTGTTTTGCTGTTTTACCGCTTTCGCACAGAAACCGAATCCAACTCCAAAACCAAAATCTAAACCTAAAACGACGTCTAAAGCTTCGGTTCAAAAGATGGCTACCCCCGTTATTGCTGACGCCAATAAAACGACAGCCGAGGAATACTTCAAACAAGGGCAGAAATATTGGAATGAGATCGAAATTTCAAAAACAATTGATGCTTATACCAAAGCATTGGAGCTGTATCCGAATTACGCGGACGCTTTGCGTGAACGTGGAATCGTTTTCTTTATGACACGCAAAAATGATTCGGCGGCAATTGATTTTGATGCATTTCTTAAAATTGAACCGCGAAACGCCAAAATTCTTTACTATCGCGGTCTAAATTATACGGCGTTGGCAGAGAGAATTGAGGACAATGAAATTGATCGAAGTCCGGCTAAAACTCTCGCTCAAAAGGCTTTAGACGATTTCAATTTGGCTATTCAAATTGACTCAAGCAAAGCCGAATATTTTAGCGGACGAGGCAAACTTTTATACAATTACGATAATTTTGAAAAGGCTCTCGCCGATTTCGAAACTTCCGTCAAACTTGAACCGAATAGTCATATTGCCTACGGCTATTTGGGGATGACGAAATTCTATCTCGGCAAAGGCGGGATCAGAGAATTAGACAAGGCGATCGAAATTTATCCGAGTTATGCTGAAAGCTATTACAATCTGGCGAAGTATATGGAAGGCAATAATATGCCGGATGGTGCATTTGGAAATTACGAGCTGGCGATTGAAAGAGATCCATCGAACGGCAAATATTACACGGCTCGAGGAATTTTGTATTTCCGGATGGAAAAATATGAGTTGGCACTCGCGGAGTTTAATCAGGCAATCGCCAAAGACAAGACTTACGGAATGGCTTATTTTAATCGGGCGATGCTCTATAAAGCCGTGCCGGAATTACTAAATGAGAATCTAATTTTAAGAAGCCGTCTTCAATATGCAAAACGCCTTGAAGATTTAACTTCGGCGATTAAATATAAACCCAATTTTGCGGATTCGTATATTGAACGCGGCACGATTGTTTCAACGTCAATTGGCTCGAAAGATTCGCCCGAAGCGAAGGCAAAACTTAATTCAGCTCTCACTGATTTTCAAATGGCAATAAAACTCGATCAAAATTCCGCCGCGGCATACAACGGTCGGGCAAGCGTTTACGATGATTTTGGCAAAAAGGATCAAGCCTTAGTGGATTACACAAAAGCCATCGAACTCGATCCGAATCTCGCGACTGCGTATATGGGAAGGATGGGAATTTACTGCGAAATGGGAAAAAAAGAGCTTTCAATTGCCGACGAAAAGAAGATAAAATCTCTCGGCTACGCGGCGTTGAATCCATGTAATTTCGGTGGAAAATAGTTGGAGATTCGGAAAATTATGTTGAAGATATTAAAGATCGTTCTTTCTACAATCGGGATCCTTTTTTTGGTCGGCGGAGCATGTCCTTCTAATGAAACGACGCCTTCAAACAAGGTCGCACAGTCTGAAATTTATCAGAGTTATTCGATTTCGGAAAATGGCGGAAATTACGATGTAACGGCGTTTTTTCGAATCGGTGGCGAAACCGGAACGACGCTGGCTTTGAGTCCGCCAAGCAAGATCTTGTTCAATGGTCAGCCGCTCAAAGAAAGCCTAAATACCTCAAGCGGAACGTTTTACACGGTTTCAGTTCCTGCTTCAGCTTCCAATGGAACGTTTCAATTCACGGATCGAAATGGTAAAACTTACACGAATAAAATTGAACTCGCGAAATTTACTATTCTTGCGAAAAATCTAAAATCAAATGGAGCAACACCGCTCACGATTCCGCTTTCACGTGCAGTTTCAAGAGATACGAGCTTAACTCTCGAGATGCAAGACGCAAATACGACTAATTCCGAGATGGTCGGCGATATTTTTAACGTTAGTTTGAGCGAAGCCAAGAACACAATCGTTGTAAAACCTGAAGCTTGGAAAGATTTTTCACGTGGAAATATCGCATTAAATCTTCGTGTATCAGACTCAGTTGCGACTCAGCAAGGCACAAATCTTGGCGGAAAAATAACGTTTAATTATGAGACTTCCTCAGTAAATGTTGCTTTGACAAAAGCTCCTAAAGCCACACAAAACGATTCAAGAAAAGCAGGAAAATAGATAAATCGCTCAGTTGCAAAATGGCTTGGTTGAAAGGCGGTGAAGCTTTTCGATCTTGCTTATCTGATAAAAAAAGTGAATCAATTTAGTCACCCACTAGAAAATTATTTAGACAAATTATTGGTTATGCTATTCGTACGTAACATAGATTTAACATCATTGTAATATCTTCCTAACATAAAATTAAGATTGAAATGAATTCATTAATTTTATTAATCAAAAGATCAATAAATCAGGCGGATAAACTATATGATTAAACCAATACTATTTATAATTCTATTTCTTTTTGCGTTTTCATCTTTGGACGCCCAAACTCAAGAAAAGCCGATTCAAAAACAGACCCCAACTGAGATTGAGGAATTGAAGGAAAAAGTAGAAGAACAAGAAAAGCAATTCAAACTAATGCAGGAACAATTGCAAAAACAAAATGCAATAGTTGAGCGGCAACAGAAACAAATAGATCAATTGCTCAAAATGAATGAGCCAAAGGAAGCAAAAATTGTTCCAGTTTCAGTAGCCGCGGAAGAAAAAGTAAATGCAACTAGCCAAAACATCCAGACAAAACCTGCTCCACAAACAACGCCAAAACCGGTGAATAATGTTGAAGTAGGCTTTGGCAAGGTTAAGTTTACAGGTTTGATTCAAACTTGGTATTCAGCTGGGACTGGTACGAAGAATACGTTTCGAATTCGTCGTGCCGAAATGAAGTTTACCGGACAGGTTTTGCCGAAAGTTAAGTGGACATTGATGATTGATCCGTCTAAAGCCTTGAGCCTCAATACGACATTGGCAACTGTCGGCGGAACTCCCGTTATCAATAGTGTTTCGCCGAATCAGTCGAGCCGGATTTTGCAGGAAGCTTTCATAACGCTGAACTATATCAAGAATGTAAATATTGACATTGGGCAGTATAAAGTTCCTCTTTCTCAAGAAGCCCTGCAAAGTTCGTCGGCACTTGATACCGTTGAGCGTGCACTATTTTTGAGCGACCGGAGCCGCGGTGGAGGGCTTGCCGATAATCGTGATTTTGGTGTTCAGTTTTCAGGTCCGCTCGGAAAGAATGTGAATTATCAAATTGGCGTATTCAACGGAACAGGAGAAACTCAAAACATTTCCGATACGAATCAACAGAAAGCTGTCGTCGGTCGTTTTCTGTTTCGACCAACCTTTGTAAAAGGACTGCAAATTGGTGCTTCGGGAGCTTGGAGCAGTTCAGATCGAATTACCAATCCAAAACGAGATCGTGTCGGCGGAGAACTCGTCTATTCTAATAGTAAATTTAAGTTTAAAACTGAAGTAATGGGCGGAATGGACGGTGACACGCATCGGCTGGGCTACTACACACATTTTGGTTACAAGATCACGCCTAAATTTGAGGCTATTTTTAGAATTGACGGTTTTGACCCGGATAGAAGACGCGAAACAAATTCTGGGAACGTGAGTGAAATTGATTATGTCGGCGGATTTAATTACTACGTCACTGATCACAATGTGAAGTTGCAGTTCAATTACCTTCGTAAGACATATAACAATGGAATTCAATCACCAAAAAACCTTTTCTTGGCTAATTTACAGACTTCCTGGTAGCTAAAGGAAAATACTAAACTTAACTATCAATAAATGAGGCTGTCTGAAAAGTCAGTTCTTACCCGTTTGCGGGTATTAGAATTTAGCCCCACGCGTGAGCGTGGGGCTTTGTTACGAATAAAAGCCCGTTCGCGGGCGATAGATGGCGTCTAAACTGTTGCTTTACAACATATTAATCTATATGCCGCCCGCAAAACGGGCTTTCACATTTTCCCTATTTCACTACACGCTATGGTCCGCAAAACGGACTTTTCAGGCAGCCTCTCTTTACAAAAATCCGCTGGCATTAGATTAGTGATTGGCGGCTTTCAAAGATTCCGGCTGAATCACGCAGTTCCTAATGTTTTCCTCATTTATATGAGGCTGAAGAATTTGAAAAACCTTCCCGATCAACTCAAGAGCTTGTTTTGAGTCCACTTTTTTGGTTTGTTTCTTGTCCACCAGAATCGCTATAGCCAATTCGCTACTTAGATCACTTAATAAATTCATAATTCCTCATTTAGAACCGAGTTAATCGATTCTCGAAAAACCAAACATTTTTTGAATGTTTTAATCGTAATATAAAAATATTAAATTGATGTTACAAAAACGTTAATTTTTCAATTTTAATAATTAAATTTCGCTCGTCACTTTAGTATCTTAATATTCGTTAACAAAATTCTTCCAAAGTGGGATTTAACAGAAGATTTTGAAGCACAATATTTAAAAGACGATTTAGTTAGTTGAGAGTTGAGGAGATGATATTTAATGATCTATAGAGAAGTTATCAGCATATTATTATTAGCCATGGCGGTTGTCGGAATGGGTTGCAGCGGACAGTCCGTAGGAGAGAAAAACGGTAATCAAGGCGGCTCATCAATGAGTTTACAGGGTTCAGGTTCAACATTTGTTAAACCGATAATGGACAAGTGGACAAGCGAATTCGGCAAAATAAATGCCACCAGCAAAATTGATTATCAGGGCGGCGGTTCGGGAGCGGGCATCAAGGCAATTCAGAACCAAACTTCTGATTTTGGAGCTTCGGATGCCGCAATGAAGGATGACGAATTAAAAGCGGCGACTGCGGGTGAAATTGTTCATATTCCTGTTGTTTTGGGAGCTGTTGTTTTGACTTATAATTTGGAAAGCGTAAAGCAACCGTTAAAACTCACGCCAGAAATTGTTTCCGATATTTATTTAGGAAAAATCAAAAAGTGGAACGACGAAAAACTCAAAAAGGAAAATGCAGATGTGCAGCTTCCCGATACTGATATTTTGCCGGTATTTCGGGCAGATGGTAGCGGAACATCAGATATTTTTACTGATTACCTCTCAAAAACTGTTCCTGAGTGGAAGGAAAAGATAGGTAGAACCAAAAATCCGCAATTACCACAGGGTGTTGGGGTCGGCGGAAAAGGCAACGAAGGTGTCATGGGGCAAGTCAAGCAAACTCCGAATTCAATTGGTTATGTTGAATTGACGTTTGCGAAAGCTAACAATTTGCCAACTGCTTTGATTAAGAACAGCTCGGGAGCTTTTGTTGCTCCAAGTGGCGAATCGGTTTCAGCCGCGGCTGCCGGAATGATTTCCAAAATGCCGGAAGATTTGCGGTTTGAGATCACCAATGCTGAAGGTCCAAATTCATATCCGATTTCTGGACTCGTTTATGTTTTGGTTTATAAAAATCAAAAAGACCCAGCCAAAGGAAAGGTCTTGGCGGACTTTTTATGGTGGGCGACGCATGATGGCAGCAAGTTTCTTAAAGATTTGCATTATGCTCCATTGCCGGATGAATTGGTAAAAAGGGTTGAAACGAAAATTAATTCATTGACTGCGGATGGCAAAGCTTTACGATAGTAAAATTGACAGTTCTGCTTTATTCGTGTTCCAGTAATTCGAATAAAGCGGAATCCTTTTGGTTAGATTTCTTTTATGGCAAAAACCGGAACATTCGGCGACAGAGTTTTTCATAGCATTTTGGTGATTTTGGCTTCGATGATTTTAGTGATCGTTGTGGCAATAATTGGTAAGATGGTATTAAATTCTTTGCCGACTATTCAACAATTCGGTATTGGCTTTTTAACCGGACGGGAGTGGATTCCTGCACGAAATCAATTCGGGGCGTTGCCATTTATCTATGGAACAATCGTTTCATCGGTTATCGCCTTGATTATTTCCGTCCCGATTTCGCTTGGAATCGCTATTGTCTTAGTTGAACAAGCCCCAAAAAGGATTGCCAGCCCGATTGGTTTTATGATTGAGCTTTTGGCGGCGATTCCGTCAGTGGTTTACGGATTGTGGGGAATTTTCGTGCTGGCACCTTTTATCCGTGAATATCTCGGCGTATTTTTGGGAAACTATTTCGGCTGGCTTCCTTTCTTTCAAGGGCGATTGACAGGAATTGGGATGCTGACTGGTGGCATTATCCTCGCTTTGATGATTACTCCGATAATTACCGCAGTAGTTCGTGACGTTCTTGAAGCTGTTCCGAAAACGCAACGCGAAGCCGCCCTTGCACTTGGGGCAACCAATTGGGAAAAAACGCAAATTGTTCTCGGAAATGCCGCTTCTGGGATTGCGGGTGCAGTTGTTTTAGGTTTAGGAAGAGCTTTGGGCGAAACGATGGCAGTCACAATGGTGATTGGTAACTCTCCGCAAATTAGTGCGTCGCTATTTGAGCCGGCTTATACTATCGCCTCAGTTTTAGCGGCAAACTTTGCTGATGCAACAGAAGAAATTTATCTAAGTGCCTTGATTGAAATGGGTTTGGTCTTATTTTTAGTTACTTTTGTTGTTAATGCTTTAGCTAAACTTTTAGTGATGCGTGTGGTGCGAGGAGCGGGAACAGCGAAACATATTTAAGAGATGTCTGAAACTAACTCAAAAATTCATCGCCGGAGAATAATCGTCAATACTATAATGACGACGCTGACAGTAGCCTGCACGGTTTTTGCAATCGCGGTTTTGCTGATGATTCTTTCGTATATTGGCGTACGCGGTTTTTCATCGCTTAATTTACAGTTTCTAATTGATACTCCAAAACCAGTTGGTGAGGGTGGCGGCATCGGCAATGCAATCATGGGTTCGCTGATGATGACAATTTTGGCTGCTGTTATCGGATTGCCCATCGGCATTGGTGCAGGCGTATATCTGGCGGAATTCGGTAAGAATTTTTACGGCAATACGATTCGTTTTGTTGCTGATACATTGATTGGCGTGCCTTCTATTATCATTGGAATTTTTATTTACACCCTTATTGTTTTGCCAATGGGGCGACAATCAGGTTTAGCGGGGGCACTTTCTTTGGCAATCATAATGATCCCAATTGTTGCAAGAACGACCGAAGAGATGATTCTACTTGTGCCGAATTCGATGCGTGAAGGGGCGTTGGCTCTAGGTGCACCACAATGGCGGGTAACCATGGATATCATTTTGCCGGCGGCTTCGACCGGAATTGCCACTGGTGCAATGTTGGCAATCGCCCGTATCACGGGTGAAACTGCCCCGCTTTTGTTCACTGCACTTAACAGTCGTTTTTACAATTATTTTTACGACCAACCGATGGCATCTTTGACGGTCCAGATTTTCAATTATGCGACCGGACCCTTTGATGTCGAACATAAATTAGCGTGGGCGGCAACGCTTGTATTAGTCGGAATGATTCTGATTATAAATACTATTGTGCGGTATCTGACGCGAAGGAAATATTAGATTTTTACAAATGCAAAACAAAATCAGCGTTTCAAATTTGGATTTTTTTTACGGCAAATCGCAGGCTTTATTTGGTATTTCGCTTGAAATACCAGAACGCGAAGTTATGGCTTTCATTGGTCCGTCCGGGTGCGGAAAATCTACCTTCTTACGCACCCTAAATCGGATGAACGATACAATTCCCGATACCAGGGCGGAAGGAAAGGTTTTGATAGATGGTAAGGACATTTACGCACCTGGAGTTGACGTGGTTTCCTTGCGGCGGAAAGTCGGTATGGTTTTTCAAAAGTCGAATCCGTTTCCGAAATCTATTTTCGAAAATGTCGCTTATGGAATCCGCATTAACGTTTTGCATAAGAACAAGGCTGATCTAGTCGAGCGTGTGGAAAAGGCTCTGCGTGATGCTGCCTTGTGGGAAGAAGTAAAAGATCGTCTGAATACTTCGGCTTTTGGGCTTTCGGGCGGACAACAACAGCGTCTGTGTATTGCCCGTGCATTAGCCGTTCAGCCTGAAGTCGTTTTAATGGATGAACCCGCTTCCGCCCTTGATCCAAGTGCAACTCAGAAAATTGAAGAACTGGTCGTTGAACTCAAGCGAGATTACACAATAATTATCGTGACGCACAATATGCAGCAGGCAGCACGCGTTTCAGATAAAACTGCATTTTTCATGCTTGGAAAACTCGTTGAAATGAATCCGACTCAATTAATGTTTACGAATCCGAATGAGAAGTTGACTGAAGACTATATCACCGGCAGATTTGGTTAAAATTCAGGCTAAAAGTTATTATAATTTAGAGTTTGGGGTATGATAAAGTAGCAAAAATGGAACACAGACTAATAGACCAACAAATTAACTTGATTCGCGATAAATTACTGTTGCTTGGCGGAGCTACGGAAACTGCCTTGAATCGGGCAATGAAATCATTGGTAACACGCGATCGCGAATTAGCTCGACAGGTTTTAGAAGAAGATCAAATTATCAATCAAATGGAACTTGAGATTGATCGCTTTTGTGTAGAGATTTTTGTTCTTCAACAACCTGCTGCCCACGACCTACGCCTCGTTATTTCGGTAGCGAAAATCACGCCAATTCTTGAACGTATTGCTGATCACGCTGCCAATATTGCCGATGCTGTTTTGATAATCAGCGAAGAGCCTGAATTGGCTGAATATGTAGATTTATCATTAATGGCAACAAAAGCGGCGGAAATGCTGCAAAACTCACTCGATGCGTTTACCAAAGAAGATTCGGCGGCATCGCGTGAGATCATCAAACAAGATTCCATTATTGACGCTAGTTACAAACGCGTTTTTAATGATTTGGTGAATATTATGACGAAGAATCCTTCGACAACGGTTGCTGCCGCCCAGCTCCTTTTTGTTGCGAAACATCTGGAAAGAATCGGTGATTATGTAAAAGATATTTGTGAACTCACGGTTTATATGAAGGAAGCTGTATTCATCAAACATAGCCACGAAGAAGTATAGAATAGTTCCGGCAGGATTATTTTGGGGTAGGTAAACCAAATTCCCGAAGGGCAATTAGCCGCGTCGTTTACGGCGTGGTTGCAGTTACGGAAACCACGAAAGGGCGTTTTAACGTTCTTTTTTTATCTGCTGACGCGTTGCATTTTGTAAGGACGTTAAAACGCCCTCTCAATTTGTCGACTTTCGGAACCACGCCATAAATGGACGTGGCTAATTGCCCTTCGGGGGAACGCAATTTCGTCAAGTTCGAGGTTTTTCCATACTTTGCGGCGATTTTATTGAACTTGTATGTGTTTTGCTATCGAATTGCATTCGCCGAAATTAAAGACTCTTATTCACAACCCGAGGCGTTTTTTGCCAATTAGTGGACGCCTAAATAAACAACTCAAATTCCGTTCCCGTTCCAATTTTTGCAAAAAATGGGTTAGAATTCCCATATGAATCTACCGCTTTTAACTAACGCGATCGAAACCGAAATCGAGCAACTACGAAGCGAAATTAATCGCCACAACGAACTTTATTATCAAAATTCCGCACCCGAAATTTCCGATTTTGAATTCGATAAACTTCTCGAACGCCTAAAGCAGCTCGAATCTGAAAATCCCGAACTTATTACGCCTGATTCGCCAACGCAGAGAGTTGGCGGAAAGGCTGAAGGTTGGTCGAATTTTACGCACACCGTTCCGCTGATGTCGCTCGATAATTCATACAGTTTAGATGACTTACGTGATTTCGACGAACGTTGCCAAAAGCTTGCAGACGGACGAAATGTTGAATATGTTGCCGAATTAAAGATCGATGGATTGAGTGTTTCAATTCATTACGAAAAGGGAATTTTAACAGTTGGGGCAACTCGCGGCGACGGGCAAACGGGCGATGATGTAACGCCAAATGTCCGCACAATTCGAACGATTCCACTTAAACTGAAAGGCGAATATCCTGACAAAATCGAAGTTCGCGGAGAAGTGTTTCTATCGCGTTCGCAATTTGAAAGAATCAACACCGAGCTCGAAATGCAAGAGGAAAAAACCTTTGCGAATCCTCGAAATTGTGCCTCGGGAACGTTGCGAATGCTTGATTCGGCGGTCGTTGCATCGCGTCGGCTCGATATGTTTCCATACGATGTTTGGCAGGGAAATCAGAAGCCTTTTCCTACTCACGAAGAGAATTTTCTATGGCTCAAGAAAGCTGGATTTAACGTAAATCCGAATCGCCGAGTCTGCAAAAATTTTGGTGAATTAGTTGAATTTATCAATGAAATAGAGACCAAACGCGATTCGCTTGATTATGAAATCGACGGCGTTGTTATAAAGGTGAATTCTACCGACCTCCAAGCAGAATTTGGCTCTACGGGAAAAGCTCCCCGTTGGGCGATTGCTTATAAATACGCGGCTCGGCAGGCTACAACGAGGCTCAATGGAATCACGGTTCAAGTCGGGCGAACGGGAGCTTTAACACCGGTTGCGGAACTCGAACCCGTTCAACTTGCTGGCACAACAGTCGTGCGTGCATCGCTGCATAACGAAGATGAAATCAAGCGTTTGGGATTGAAAATTGGCGATTACGTGCTGATTGAAAAATCCGGGGAAATTATTCCGCAGGTCTTGCAAGTTGTTGAATCCAAACGAACTGGAAGCGAAACGGATTTTGAGTTTCCAACAAAATGTCCAGTTTGTAATTCGGATGTTTTGCGTCCCGAAGGCGAAGCCGTAACACGCTGCACGAACGATATTTGTCCTGCCAAAATCAAAGGTCGGCTCGCTTATTTTGCTTCTCGAAAGGCGATGGACATCGAAGGTTTGGGCGAAGTTTTGATCGAGACTTTGGTTGAAAAAGGACTGGTTAAGGATGTTGGTGATTTATATTCTTTGGACGTCGAGACGCTCGCGAATTTTGATCGGATGGGAGAAAAATCCGCGACAAAAGTTATCGAACAAATTGGAAATTCAAAAGATCGAGGCTTGCAGAGATTGCTTTTCGGCTTGGACATTCGGCACGTTGGCGATGGCTATGCGAAAAAAATCGCAAGGCAATTTCGCAGCATCGGAAAATCTAAAACTCGCCACAATCGAACAACTCGACGATGTTCCCGATATTGGTTTATCGGTCGCGGAAAGCGTCTATTACTGGTTTCGCAATGAAGATAATTTAGATTTGCTCGAACGACTCAAAAACTACGGCGTTAAGCTCGACATCGACGAATCTTCGACCACAGAATTAGATGAAAATTTCGTCAATAAAACATTTGTTTTAACCGGCAAACTCGAAAATTTCACACGTGATGAAGCAGCAAAACTTATCGAAGACAGAGGCGGAAAAGTCTCGAGTTCGGTTAGTAAAAAAACTGATTTTGTAGTTGCCGGAAGCGACGCTGGTTCGAAATTGACGAAAGCCGAAAGCTTGGGCGTGGCGGTTTTGAGCGAGGAAGAATTTAGGGCGATGGTTGGTTAATTTGTTTTGACGGTATTAATTTTTTCTTCGATTAGATTGATATGGTTTTGAGAAATAAATTTTTTAATTTTTTCTATATCGGATTTTGAAAGAAACTCTGAATATCTGAGTTCTTTGGTTGACGAATTTCCTCCTACATATATTTTAATCATATAGGTGGACACCCTAAACTCAATAATAACTTCAGTTAGTTGGTTTACTTCTCCCTGATTTTCTTGTTTGAGTATATTGTGAAAATACTCGAATTTCACTTTTTCGGTATTTCTAAAAAACAAAATATCATCCTTTATCTCATCGAATGTTTGATTTTTCAAAAAATCATTTGTTCTCCCATCAATATTTAACAACATCCGATTTGACACATAAAAACGGTCAAACTTTTCACATATAATTTTTACAGACTCTAGAAGATGTTTGATTGATAACTCAAAAACTTTTGCAATGCTTTCAAAACTTCTATCAATTTGTAAGATTTTTCCTGATGTGATTAATTTTCCCTCAAGCAAAGCCAACTCTTTATCCAAATCATCAGGATCTTCAATGCTTTCGCCTTTCGCCCCACGAATCATTATTTCAAGTGAGCGAACTAAATTCTCAGCAATATACTCAATAAATGACTCAAGTTGGTCGGCATCTGCGAGGCGTAAAACTGCATAATAGTTTTCTTTGTCTTCAGTTTTGATAATTACAGGAGGATAACCATATTGCATCAAAATAAAATTCATCAAAATTCGTGCAGTTCTGCCATTGCCATCGTCAAATGGATGAATTCTAATACATTTATAGTGAAAAAGGCTTGCTAAAATTATCGGATTGACGCTGGATTTATCACGCTCTTTGCGAAACCATTCAATCAATTCCTGCATTTTAGCGGGCGTTTCCTCGGGCGAGGCAAAGTAGAAAGTTTCGCCTGTTACGGTGACAACATGATTCGGTTGCGACTTATATTTGCCAACTTCAATTTTCCTTCGAGTGGGTTTGCCGTCAGTAGTTTTTGCTTCTTTATAGCTTGTTTCTTTGAGCAAGAGTGTGTGAAGTTCTCGGATAAAAACTTCCGTTAATTCAGTTTCGCCTTTCACTAAATCTAATACCCAATTTATTGCTTCATTGTGCCCTGTAATTTCAAAATGGTCTTTAAGCGGTTTTCCTTGAGCTGTTATCCCAAATAGAATCAATGCTTTAGTTTCGCCATAGGTGAGAGTATTTCCTTCAATGTTATTAGAATGATAATTCCAATCAAGCCGAAATTTTTGCATTATTCGGGCTTCCGTCTCAGCATCAAGCGGACGAAAAGCGTCAAGTTGAGATTTTAGATTTTCCGCTGTTGTTAGATGGTATTCTAGCTTTTCATTCATCAAATTAGCTCCGCGAAAGATTGTAACAAAATTATTCTGATTAACGCTATTTTTCTCCAAAGACTTGTTTCCTTTGTCGTTTTGCGATTTACTATAAAGACTCTTTATGAAATCAGTTTCAATTTTAGGTTCAACGGGTTCGATTGGGGTCAATACTCTGAAGGTTGTCGAGCATCTTCGCGATGATTTTCGCGTGGTCGCACTCGGTGCTGGTGGAAATGTTGACGTTTTGGCGGATCAAATTAAGCGTTTTGAGCCTGAATTAGTTGCTGTTAAAGATGAGAACTCAGCGGAAAAACTTCTTAAAAAACTTCACGGTCTTAATGCGAAAACACCCAAAATTGAATTAAACGAAAAAGGTTTGATAGCAGTCGCAACACATGAAGAAGCTGAGACCGTCGTATCTGCAACTGTTGGGGCGATTGGGTTTGTGCCGACGCTTCGGGCAATCGAAGCTGGGAAAAGAATTGCTCTCGCAAATAAAGAAACGCTTGTGATCGCCGGCGAATTGATGACAGAAACTGCGAAAAAGTGCAACGCCGAAATTTTGCCGGTTGATTCGGAGCACAATGCACTCCACCAGTGTTTGCGTGGCGAATCTTCTGCAGAAGTTAAACGCCTTATTTTAACTGCCTCAGGCGGACCTTTTCGCACCAAAACAAAAGCTGAAATCGAGAATGCGACGATTGCCGAAGCCTTAAATCATCCGAATTGGAAAATGGGCGATAAGATCACGATTGATTCTGCAACGCTTATGAATAAGGGCTTGGAGGTGATCGAAGCACATTGGCTTTTCGGGTTTTCGGCGGACGAAATCTCGGTTTTGGTGCATCCGCAATCCGTTATTCACTCAATGGTTGAAATGGTTGATGGATCAATTATTTCGCAGATGGGTGTTACCGATATGAAACACGCGATTCAGTATGCTTTGACGTATCCAAAACGCATGGCGAATTGCATGGAATCGCTTGATTTTACGAAGGTTACGAATTTGACATTTGAGCAGCCGGATTTGGAGCGTTTTCCATGTTTGGCACTCGCCTATCGTGCTTTGCGAACAGGCGGAACTCTTCCAGCGGTTTTGAATGCGGCGAATGAAATCTCAGTTCAAGCCTTTTTGGATGGTCAGATTCGTCTTTCTGAAATCGCTCAAATCAATGAATCCGTAATGAATTTGCATCAGCCACTACCTGCAAACTCTTTAGAGGCAATACTTTCTGCGGATAAGCAAGCCAGAGAAAAAGCTACTGAAATTCTTTCCGCAAAAGCGGCAAACGCTATTTCAAACTAATTAGCGACATTTTGTTTGACTCAAAACAAACCGAGTTTTACACTTTAATTTGCAACTTGGCAGGGGCTTGGGGATTCTAAATCTTTGCTACGGTCAGCGAGGGAAATTTGAAATTATGGAAACCATTTTTTATTACGTTATTGTTCCGATTATTATACTTGGCATCGCGATAAACATTCACGAATTCGGGCATTATATCGTTGGACGAATTTTTGGAATGCGAATTGAAGCTTACTCATTTTTTGGTCTTGGACCGAGAATTTGGGGTTTCAAACGCGGTCATACAGATTACCGGATCTCGGCAATTCCGCTTGGAGCATACGTTAAATTTTATGGCGATGAAGGTACGTCCGCTCTTGAAGGTGGAACTTCAAATGGCGAAGTTGTGCCTGATTCCGAGCTTTTCGAACTCCGTCCGCGTTGGCAAAAATTCTTTGTAATGCTCGGCGGACCGTTTATGAATATCGTTTTGGCATTGGCAATTCCTTTTGGAATGGGGATGTATTATGGTGTTCCTTCTATGCCTTCGCCCGTTGTTGGAATCGTAAAAGCGGATGGTGCGGCGGCAAAAGCAGGAATAAAGGTTGGGGATAGGATCGTTGCTTTTAATGGTGTGGAAAATCCTACGTGGCGAAGAATTGAAATGGATTCATTGCTATTAGCGGATAAATCAACACCATTGATTGTTGAACGTGCCGGGCAAAAAGTCGCTTTGGAATTTGCACCTGCAAACGGTGAGATGAGTGGTCAGAAAATCGGCGTTTTGGATATGGATGTTGATGCTGGGGCTATGCCGGTTGTTATTGGAATGGTTCAGCCGAATACGCCTGCATCTGAAGCTGGTTTGCAGCCGAAGGACAGAATCGTGGCTGTAAATGGCGAATCCGTAAAAAATAATCAAACAGTTTTGACTTTAGTCCAGCAATACAAGGCAAATCCGATAAAATTGACCGTCGAACGCGAAGGCAAGATGCAAGATTTAACAGCTACCGTTCGTAAATTGGAAGATGGGACTGAAAGACTTGGAATCAGTTTTTCACGTGCGAATATCCCGCTTGAAGCAGCAAGCATCGGAACTGCCTGGAGCCATGCGGTGACAACAAATCTGGATATTTTGCGGATGACGGGAACAGCACTCGGTCAGGTTTTTACAGGCAATCGTTCGGCTCGCGACACAGTTTCGGGTCCGGTTGGGATCTTCCAGCAGTCTGCTCAAGCCACCAAAGAAGGCGGCTTTCAGGGCGGAATCTTTATGCTGATGGCAATAAGTCTGAGTCTCGGAGTTTTCAATCTTTTACCGATTCCGATGTTGGATGGCGGACAGATTATGGTGTTGGGTATTGAAAAAATCATGTCATTTTTTGGCAAAACTCTTTCGATGATCGTTCGCGAAAGAATTCAGCTTGCGGGTTTGGCAATCGTTCTTTTACTGATGGTGACGGTGATGTTTTTCGACATCTCAAAGTTGATCGGATTTAAGTAAATTAATTCGGACGGGTTTTTCGCCCGGTCTTGCGGTTGGAATTTAATCAGTATAACGAGCAGTAGCGAGTACTTTTGACCTCACTAAAGTTGATTTTTGCTAAACGTGCTCACTATCATTCGCTGTACTGATTTTCTCTATATTTTATGCGTAGAAAAACAAGAGCGGTTAATGTTGGGAGAATTACAGTTGGCGGCGATGCTCCGATTGCGATTCAGTCGATGACGAAAACCGACACAACCGATGTCGCTGCAACAGTTAAGCAAATAAATGAATTGGTTACTGCCGGATGCGAGATCGTCCGCGTAGCCGTTCCTGACAATGATGCCGCTATCGCCCTCAAAGAAATTCGCAAGCAAACTGAAGGCGTTCCGCTCGTTGCAGACATACATTTTCATTACAAATTGGCTTTGATGGCTCTTGATGCGGGAATTGATAAACTTCGCATAAATCCGGGTAACATCGGAAACATCGAACGTGTTCGTGAGGTTGTAAGAGCTTGTGAGGCACAGAAAGTTCCAATCAGAATCGGGGTAAATGGTGGTTCGCTAGAAAAAGATCTTTTGAAGAAATATGGCACTGCAACTCCCGAAGCGATAGTTGAATCGGGAATGCGGCACGTTAGAATTTTGGAAGATTTAGGTTTTACGAACACAATTATTTCGCTCAAAGCTTCTGATGTAAATCGGATGGTTGAAGCTTATCGCTTGATGTCAACGATGGTCGATTATCCTTTCCATCTTGGCGTAACTGAAGCAGGTACAGCGTTTGGCGGAACGATAAAATCAGCAATCGGGCTTGGAATTTTGATGCACGAAGGCATTGGCGATACGATTCGGGTAAGTTTAGCTGCCGAACCGCACGAAGAAGTCCGGGTTGGCTGGGAAATCTTGAAATCGTTGGAGCTTAGAAATCGTGGCGTAACTGTGGTTGCATGTCCAACGTGCGGACGGCTTGACGTAGATAATTTCGTTGAAATCGTGACCGAAGTCGAACGCCGACTCGCACACGTTGAAGAACCTTTGCATTTGTCGATTATGGGCTGTGCGGTAAATGGTCCGGGCGAAGCACACGATTCACAGCTTGGCGTAACATTCGGCAGAAACGTCGGGATGATCTTCAAAAATGGCGTGCCGATGCGAAAAGTTGCGGGCATTGATATTGTTGAAGAATTCGTCAAAGAAGTTGAATTACTACGAACTGAAGGCGGAAATGTTCAAGCATTGAATAAGGATTTGGTTGATAGTTTGGTCGGGTAACGCGGGCATCTTGCCTGCATCTTTAAATCCACAAAAAATTAAAAATGTAACGCGGGCATCTTGCCTGCATCATCAAATCCACAAAAGATTGAAAGGATAGAAAGGTAAATTCCTCAAAACCGCATAAACCAGGGCAAACGTGAGAAATCCATACATCAATTTCGGCGTGAAAAATTTCCAATTTAAGCCGTAACCTCTAAACGCGACCAGCAAAAGCGAGACAACAAAATATCCAAAAATTATAATATAAAACGGGATAAGTGCATTAAAATGTAGTGCTTCCAAAATATTTCCGTGAAATAGAGCATTAAATCCCCGCGTAATTCCACAGCCGGGACAATTTAACCCGGTCATAGCGTGAAAAGGGCATTCCGGAAAAAATCCCGCAGTCACCGGATTAAAATATCCGACAACAAAAGCACCTCCGGCAACGCCTAGTACTCCAAGTGCCGCGAAAACTCTTTGAATTTTTGAAGAAGGAATTACCACACGATTATTTTGCCACAAAGCTTAAGCTTTAATCTAATTCGCCATTCGCATAAAAAGTCCGTCAGTCGCAATTTTTTTATTAAGATTAACGATTAAATTTTCACGCAGCGTTTCAATCTCTTTAAGCCATTCGGCAAGCCTTTTCCTATCAGCACTTTGCGACATATTTTTGAGTTGAGGCAGCAAATCAAGATTTATAACATTCGCCGAATTTTCGTCCAAATTAAGAGTCCAAACATCGTGGATAATCGTTTGCAAAATGTCCAGATAGTCATTGTAATTATCTTTATTTTTTACATCGTTTATCTCTTCGCCAATTCGTAAAAGTGTTGCACGGTTATGGCTAACTATAAGACTATCAACGACTTTGAGCATTGCTTCACGCTGTTCGCGAAACTTATCCAAGTCTAAATTCAATGCTTGCCCGATGCTTCCATTGGAAAGTCTTGCCAAAAGTTTGGCATCGGTTTGAGCAAATTGTTTATTTTCAATAAGGTGTTTTTCAATTTCCAAAGCTTCAATTGGAGCAAAACGAACTGTCTGGCAACGCGAGCGAATCGTCTGCAAAAGTGAATTTGGACGGGAAGTCAGCAGAAATATATGTGAAGTGGTCGAAGGCTCTTCCAATGTTTTCAAAAGAGCATTTGCTGCCGCATCATTCATTTTTTCAGCTTCATCGATGATGAAAAAACGTGCTTTTGCTTCGTAAGGGCGAAAATTTGATTCGCTTTCAAGCGAACGAATCGCATCTATCAAAATATTGTTTTTATAAGCATTTACAAAGCCAATATCGGGATGCCCGCTGAAAATGACCTTCTTAAATTCGTCGCGATTCTTATCATCGGGCTTGGGAATATTAAATTTATCGGCTCGCAGACACGATGAACATTCGTCGCAAGCTTCAAATTCTATCGGATTGCGGCAGACAAATGATTTGGCTAATTCAAGTGCGAAAGGTTTTTTGCCGATTCCATTTTCACCAACAAAAAGCAGGGAATTCGGTAATCTTTCAGAACGCAAAAGCCTTCGAAAAACCGTTTTAACTTGTTCATTTCCGATGATTTTATTAAACATTAGTCATTCAAAAAAGTTATCAAAATGTCCAAAGCTTGGGCATGTATCTCATCTATCGAAGCAGTTGAGTCAATTATTTTGAAACGGGTTTTGTCATTCGCAATTATTTCGAGATAAGCATTACGGACGCGTTCATAAAATTCAGCATTTTCTTTATCCAAGCGATTTTTTGGCTCGCCCATTTCGTTTCTTTTGTGCGTTCTCCGGAGGGCTTCTGTAATCGGCAAATCAAAAAAAAGCGTTAAATCGGGCTTTAGTCCTTGGGTTGCAAGTTGGACAACCTGATTAATCGTTTCCGGCGAAAATCCACGTCCGGCTCCCTGATAAGCGACGGTTGCATCGGCGTAGCGATCTGATATTACAATTTTTCCTTCGGCAAGCGACGGTTTTATGAGGAATTCAACATGCTGAGCACGATCTGCGGCATATAATAAAAGCTCCGCCATTGGAGTGACATTTTCTTCAGTTTCGAGAAAAACACTTCGCAAACGCCGACCGAGTGGAGTGCCGCCCGGCTCATGCGTAGTGACAACATTGAAGCCGCGAAAACGCAAATCATCCGCTAGCAAACGCAACTGTGTGGATTTGCCGCTTCCGTCAATTCCTTCAAAAGTTATAAATTTACCTGACAAAATTTTTATTCAGAAGCCGTCTTTTTTCTTTCAACCGAAATGGTAGAAACTGCGTGTTTAAAGACTAAAAAATCCTGACCTCCAACGTCTAAAAGAACCGAAAATTTATCAAAACTTTTGATTCTTCCACTTATCGTTGAGCCATGCAGCAGATGAATGACGATTGTGAACTTTTCCCGCCGAGCGGTGTTCAAAAAAGCATCTTGAATGTTTTGGGCTGAAGATTTTTCCATTGGGGCATCTCTTTTATTTACTTAAAATATACTGTTTATTAAGTATAGCAGATTTGGATTGATTGATGAAAATAATTTTTAAACCTTTACAAATCTATCATTTGCAGAATTTCGTTTTGGATTGTACTGTCATCTCCAAAGCCATCAAGCCATATCACATCGGGTTCGCGGCGAAACCACGTAAGTTGGCGTTTCGCATAATGACGCACGTCTTGTTTTGTCTGTTCGATGGCATTTTCAAGCGTGCGTTCGCCCCGCAAATATTCGCAAACCCTGCGATAGCCGTGAGCTCCAAGTGCATTTGTATCATCGCTAACGCCGGAGTTGCGAATTTCGATTACTTCCTCAATCAAACCATTGGCAAAATGGATTTCCGCACGCCGATTTATTCTTTCGTAAAGCAAATCACGCGGCGGATTTAGAACGAAAATCTTAATTCGAGTCGCAAATTCCGGTGGTTCGGCACGATTCGCTTGTAATTCAGAAAAACGCTGTCCGGTTTGAAAATAGACTTCCAAAGCCCTCATCGAACGCACATAATCACGCGGAAAGAGTTTTTCGGCGGATGCCTTATCAACTCTTTGCAAGATTTTATAAAGATGTTCTGCACCTTTGTTTTCTCTGATTTTATTTAACTTTTCTCGCAATTTTTCGTCAGTTTTGGGACTGTCAAAAAGCGGTTGACGCAACGTTCGTAGATAAAAACCTGTTCCGCCGACTAAGATCGGAATGTTGCCACGTGATTCAATTTCGCCAATTTTTTCGCTCGCATCTTTTGCCCAATCAGCGGCGGTATAATTTGTTTTTGGCGAGACGTAATCGAGCAAATGATGAGGTACGCCACGCATTTCTTCCTTCGAAGCTTTAGCAGTTGCAATTTCAATTTCCTGATAAATTTGCACAGAATCGCAATTTATAATCTCTGCATTTCCAAGCTTTAGAGCGAGCTTGATGCTGATTTCAGTTTTGCCCGAAGCGGTTGGACCCGCGATTGCATAAATTGGTTTATTTTTTGCCACAGCAGAAGATTATCACAAGAAATATTTCGCTTAAATTGAGGTGCGAATATACATAATTAGCAGAATAAGGAGAAAAACAATGATCGAACCGATGATTTGATTGCGTGAAAATTTCATAAAATTGAAAAGGCGACTCAATCTTGAATCGCCTGCTTTAATGTTTTGTTTATTTAGATTTGGTCTTAAACTTGGTTAATAAAATTGAAATTATCGGAATATATTTATGCCTATGGCAACCGACATTTGCTCTGTTATCAACTATCCCGTTATCAACCCAATCTTGTTATTATGATAACATTTCCAAACATTACCGGTCTTACCGGCTTAAAATGTCTGGTGGTGTTTCGACTGAAGTTTCTGTCATATCTATCACCCCCTTGACTTATAAGATTACGCCTTTCAAAAGCCATTTGTCAAAGTTTTTTTCGATTTTTAGCGATAAAAAAACGCAGCCTCAAAAAGAAACTGCGTTTGAAATTTATGAGTTGAAAGTCACTCGCTTAGAAACCAAAGATACTGCCAATTCCGCGTCGTCGGTTACTCCGATTGTCGCCGCGATCATAGCCTTCTTCGTATCCGCGAATAAACGCGTCACGATAAGCTTGTTTATACGAACCTTGATTGCCGTAACTTCCGTTTCTGCCTGTATTTGCTTGTCCTGTCGAACGTCCGGCAGCTTTTTTCGCGTTAAATCTGCGACCATTACGAGCATCGTCATAGCCATATCTCATGCCATCGCGGTAACCCTGTTGGATGGCGTAATTGTTGTTGTATCCGCCATTTCCATAATTACCATTTCCGTAGCCGTTATTGCCATATCGATCATCATTATCACGATCACGACGCCGATTGTTGTCACGGTCGTTATTACGATCATCATCGCGTCTGCGGGAATTATCATTGCGATCTTCCCGGCGATTATCCCGATTATCGTCATTCCGACGAGCATTTTGATCGTCATTGCGGCGATTTCCATTTCCACGACCCTGTGCATTTGCGTCCGTCACAGAAAATGCAACAAAGCCAAATACCATTAAAAATGCCAACCCTAAAAATTGGACACCACGTTGTAATTTATTTTTAATCATTGAATTTTACTCTCCCCGCGTTTGGTGAAGCGATTATTGTGCCAAAAAGGGAAAGTTGAATAGAATCAATACTTTGAGAGAAGTTTGAGTTTTATAGATTGACGAAATGGTTGGGGGTTTAACGATTTGCGTAATAGAAAAGGCAGAGACACGCGAATGAAGGAGCGTCTTATTGACGATCTGCAACAAGATTGTTGTGCAACAAATCTGTTTTAGATTGAAAGTCCGGTTGCGGACAAAAGAATTAAGCTACACGTGCGAGCGTGTAGTTACCGATTGATAAATGGTTTTGAGTTCATTTTGCGGACGACAGAGATTTCTGCCGCCTGCAAACAGGCTGGTAGTGTGCGTTTTCGGTTCTACACGCTTACGCATGTAGCTAAAATCTCACGTCCGCAAACGGACTGGAACGCAAGTGAGTTGCTTGCACGGACGCGAAAGCGTTCGAGTAATGTTTGGTTAAATTCAACCTGAATGCGTCCAACTCTCTCTAGACTTTTTGCAAACATTTAGCACTAATTGGATGCAGCAAAATCTATGAATTACAGGGTTGAACGTGAAGCGAAAAATGCAAGACCAACGAATCAACGGTGCACTTACATAATCTGACACGGTTTGGATTTCAATCTATTGCTTTTACGACCCGTAAAAAAATCTCACCGTATTTGTTTAGTTTATAGATGGTTCCGCCCGAACTTAGAGCAAATTCTCCACCATCTAAGCCCGCGTCTCTCAAAAGTCCGCACGAGAAAAGCTCTGCGAGCGATTCCGGTTCTATTTGGTTTCCATCTGTTACGAGTTCATCATGACCTTCAAACGCAATAATCTTAAGTAAGTCTGCATAAAATCCTCTGTTGATGATCAATAAGAGCCTATCGAATATTTCGCGGCTAAACTTTTCTTCAACATATATTTTGAAAGTCTTCGCAATTAATATTGCTTTTCTTTCGTCTTCAAGCTTATCTAAAATCAACAACAATGAATGAGAAAAGTCTTCGTGATTTCTCTCGGCATCATTCAAAAATTGTTTACATGCAGATTCGTCTATATCTTGGATATTTTCTAGAAAAGTTTCTATTTTTCTTATATAAAAATGTTGTTGCAAGGATTTACCAGCTTTGTAAAATGCCCAAATTGACCTGACCACTGGGATTTCCCGCAAAAAGCCGTCTGTTAAATTACTATCAATGGCTAATTCGCCGATAATCTCAGTGCTTGATTCGAGTAGCTTTTTTCTGTCCTCATTCATATCTTTAATTATGTCAAGATGAATAAAGAGGCTGTCTGAAAAGGCGGCTTCTTTTTCATTTTAAAAGAACTTAGTTTAAAATATTGATATGAGCAAAAAAGCAGTATTCAAACGATATGTGCAGAATCAGCCGATGTTGTTGCCGCCGAGTTTGGATGAATTGATACCTGAGAAGCATCCGGTGCGGGTGGTCGATGAGGTTATCGAACGCATCAATATCGGTGAATTGGAACAGAGTTATAAAGGCGGCGGGACGTCGAGTTAACATCCGCGGATGTTGTTGAAAGTGTTGGTTTACGGGTATTTACGCAACATTTACTCATCGCGGAAGATTGAGCAATCTTTAACTGAAAACGTGCATTTCATGTGGCTTACGGGCGGAGCGAAGCCTGACCATAACACGATCAATGATTTTCGGGGAAAGCGCTTGAAGGAGCATTTGCAGAAGATATTCAGTCAAGTGGTCGTTTTATTGGCAGAGGAAGGAGTCTTGTCATTGAAGGAAATAACGTTGGACGGGACGAAGCTGGAAGCGAATGCGAATCGTTACACTTTTGTGTGGGGAAAAGCGATAAAGACGAGTCGCGAACGAATCGAAAAGCAGCTCAATGAGCTTTGGAAATATGTCGAGGAAGTCTATCGGGAAGAAGAAAACACGCCGACCAAACCCGAATTCAAAGAGATCAATCCGGAATCGGTGAGTCGGGCGATAGAAGAAATAAATGAAGCGTTGAAAGTTAAATCAATCGACAAAAAGGTCAAACAAAAGTTGAATTATGCGAGGAAGAATTGGACAAAAAAGTTGAGTGAATATGATGAGAAAGAGCAGATTCTAAAGGGTCGCGGAAGTTATTCAAAAACGGATAAAGAGGCAACGTTTATGCGGATGAAAGACGATCATATGATGAACGGACAGCTCAAACCCGGCTACAATCCGCAAGCCTCAACGAGCGGTCATTATCTGGTCAATTACACGCTCGGACAAAGCCCGACGGACACAAATCTACTCAAAGATCACCTCGAAAAACACGTTGAAAGTTACGGAAATAATCCGGAAAATATCACTGCAGACGCAGGTTGCGGAAGCGAAGAAAATTATGATTATTTAGCTGAAAAAGAGATTGAAGCCTTCGTTAAATACAATTATTTCGAGAAAGAACAGACCGGTAAAAAGCACCAACAGAATCCATTTTTAGCGGATAATCTGTATTACAATCAGGAAACTGACACTTATTATTGCCCGATCGGACAACCGATGAAGCGAATCGGGACGAAAAAACAAAAGACCAAAACAGGCTACATTCAGCAGATAAATCAATACCAAGCTCAAAATTGCACAAGTTGTCCGATGCGTTCAGGATGCCATAAATCAACAGGAAATCGAATCATTGGACGAAATCATAATCTGATCAAACGGCGGAAAGAAATCAGAGAATTACTGGAAAGTGAAATCGGAGTGGTGAAAAGAAAAGAACGTTGGAAGGTAGAAGCGGTCTTTGGCAACATCAAACACAACAAAGGATTCAAAAGATTCAATTTAAGAGGACTCCAAAAAGCCGGAATCGAAGTCGGACTGATAGCACTGGCTCACAATCTGAACCACTTTGGGTTAGAAAGAAGCCATTAAACCCGGGATAAACTCAAACTATTGAAAAAACAAACTAAATTTATCCCGCAAACGAGAAAAATCACAAAAATTAGTCTGCAAAGGCAGAAAAAAAACTAAAATGAAAAAAAAGACTGCCCAAATTTTTACTTTTTGGACAGCCTCTTAAAAACTAACTATTTCTGTAATTCAGCATTACTTAGCAGCCGCCTTTGTCGAATCCACTTCATCAAGCGGTCTCGGAGTTGCCAAGCCTAAATCCTGTTGTCTCCACAGATTCGAAAGCAATAATTCGCGTAAAAATGTCATTTCTTTCGGCAGACGGTCGTAGAGTTTGAAGAATAGATCATCGTGTCCGGCGATTTCTTTGAGCCACATGTCGCGGTCTAGATTCATCACTTTTTCAAAATCTTCTTTTGTGAAATCTTCCATTCCACGCCAGTCTATGTGTTCGTATTTCGGCTGCCAACCGAGCGGAGTTTCAACGCCGAGCGACTTTCCACGCGAACGTTCAACCACCCATTTCAGCACACGCATATTGTCGCCGAAGCCATTCCAGAGGAATTTACCGTCTTCACCTTTTCTAAACCAATTAACTGAAAAAATTCGCGGCGGTTCAGGAATCGAGCGTCCAACATCGAGCCAATGCGAGAAATAATCGCCCATATGATAGCCCGCGAATGGCAACATCGCAAACGGATCACGTCTAACTTCGCCGATATTTCCGAAGGCTGCGGCAGTCATCTCAGAACCCATTGTCGCCGCCATATACACGCCGAAAGCCCAGTTAAATGATTGCAAAATAAGCGGAACGACCGAATTTCTGCGTCCGCCGAAGATGAATGCGGAAACCGGAACGCCTTTCGGATCGTTGAAATTTTCGTCCACCACAGGACATTGCGTAATCGGTGCGGTGAAGCGTGCGTTCGGGTGTGCAGCAGGTTTTTCGCTCGCCGGTGTCCAATCGTTTCCTTGCCAATCAATCGCGTGTTTCGGTGCGTCGCCGTCCATTCCTTCCCACCAAACATCGCCGTCGTCGGTCAACGCAACGTTGGTAAAAATCGTGTTTTCACGGATTGAATCCATCGCGTTCGGATTAGTTTTATAATTTGTTCCGGGTGCAACGCCGAAAAACCCGTTTTCAGGATTAATCGCACGAAGTTTGCCGGTTTCGTCCGCTTTAATCCACGCAATATCGTCGCCGACTGTCGTAACTTTCCAACCTTCTTCTTGAAAAGGTTTCGGCGGAATCAGCATCGCAAAATTCGTCTTTCCGCAAGCACTTGGGAAAGCCGCACAGACGTAGTCTTTTTTACCGTCGGGCGATTCAACTCCAACAATTAACATATGTTCAGCGAGCCAACCTTCATCGCGTCCGATGGTTGACGCAATTCGCAATGCGAGACATTTTTTGCCCAAAAGTGCATTTCCGCCGTAGCCCGAACCGTATGAAACGATCGAACGTTCTTCGGGAAAATGGACTATATATTTATCTTTCGGATCAGGCGAACACGCCCACAAAGCGTCTTTTTGTCCTTCCGCCAGCGGCATCCCAACTGAGTGCATACAATGAACAAAATCGCCGTCGCCCATTGACTCGAGGGCTTTATTGCCCATCCGAGTCATGATCTGCATATTGACAACAGCATAAGGCGAATCAGTAATTTGCACGCCAAATTGCGAAATCGGCGAACCGATCGGACCCATACAAAAAGGAACTACATACATCGTTCGACCTTTCATGCAGCCCTTGAATTTGTTCATCAAAATCGGCTTCATGTCCTTTGGAGCCATCCAATTATTGGTCGGACCTGCATCACTTTTCGCCAATGAACAGATGTATGTTCGGTCTTCCACGCGGGCAACGTCAGATGGATGCGAACGTGCAAGAAATGAATTCGGACGTTTTTCAGGATTCAAACGAATGAATGTTCCGCTCGCAACCATTTCTTCGCAAAGCCGATCGTATTCTGCCTGCGAACCATCGCACCAATAAACATTATCGGGCTGACAATGTTCGGCGGTTTTTTTGACCCATTTGATTAATTCTTTGTTTGTTATATTTGTTGGAATAGTTAAATTTAACATATATTTTGATCAGGATTACAATTTCTTAGATCCAAAAAGATAAACGAGCAATAGCAGCTCGTTTCTAATGATTATTCGATTATCTTATCATACTATAAGAAAAATGAAAGTTTCAGCCGGAATGGAATCCAGATTGAAACAGGTTTTGGTGCGGTTGATTTTTTCTGAATTGGTGAACTGATTGTTATAAAATAAACTTGACAATGAGACACTCATATATTATTCTGCAATCACGTTCAAGTTGCTAGAATTTGTCTAGGTGATGAACGAAGGCAATAAATAATATCGGAGATAACTAATATGGGTAAGATTATAGGAATTGACTTGGGAACGACGAATTCGGTGGTCGCCGTGATGGAAGGCGGCGAACCGGTGGTGATCACAAACGAAGAAGGCGGACGCACAACTCCTTCGGTTATAGCATTTACAAAAGACGGAAACCGTTTGGTCGGGCAGGTTGCGAAGCGTCAAGCCGTAACAAATCCCGAAAATACGATCTATTCGGTCAAACGTTTTATGGGACGAAATTTTTCGGAAGTTACAGCCGAGATGAAGCAGGTTCCATTTAAGGTAGAAAAAGCCGGAAATGGCGATGTCCGCATCAGTGCTGAAGGCAAGCAATATTCGCCGCCGGAAATTTCGGCGATGACGCTCCAAAAATTGAAGAAAGCCGCAGAGGATTATCTTGGTCAAACTGTTGATCAAGCAGTAATTACCGTGCCGGCTTATTTTAATGATGCCCAGCGTCAAGCAACAAAGGATGCGGGTAAGATTGCCGGTTTGGAAGTTTTACGGATCGTTAATGAGCCGACCGCTGCGGCTTTGGCGTATGGCTTGGACAAAAAGAAAGAAGAAACCATCGCAGTTTTCGACTTTGGCGGCGGAACCTTTGATATTTCTGTTCTGGAAGTTGGCGAAGGCGTAGTAGAAGTTAAATCGACTAATGGCGACACGCATTTAGGCGGCGACGATGTTGATGAAACCTTGATCAAGTGGATCATCGATGAATTCAAAAAAGATCAGGGCATTGATTTATCGGCTGACAAAATGGCATTGCAACGTTTGAAAGAATCGGGTGAAAAGGCAAAAATCGAACTTTCATCGGCAATGGAAACTGAAATCAACTTGCCGTTTATTACTGCCGATGCGTCAGGACCAAAACATTTGGTAATGAAGCTGACGCGTTCAAAATTTGAACAGTTGATCGAAAAAGTATTGAAAAAATTGATGCCGCCTGTTGAGCAGGCAATTAAAGATGCGGGAATTTCGGCGAAAGATATTGACGAAATTGTCTTGGTTGGCGGTTCAACTCGAATTCCGAAAGTACAGGAAATGGTTAAGAATTTCTTTGGCAAGGAACCGAATAAAACGGTTAACCCGGATGAAGTTGTAGCACTTGGTGCGGCAGTACAAGCGGGAGTTTTGGGCGGAGAAAAGACAGACATATTGTTGCTCGACGTTACGCCTCTTAGCTTAGGAATTGAAACCCTCGGCGGAGTTGCAACTCCAATGATTACCAGAAATACAACGATTCCAACTCGTAAATCTGAAATCTTTTCAACTGCTTCAGACAATCAAACTTCGGTTGAAGTTCACGTTTTGCAGGGCGAACGCCCAATGGCGACGGATAACAAAACGCTTGGCAAATTCCACTTGGTTGGAATTCCGCCGGCACCACGCGGTGTTCCGCAGGTTGAAGTTACATTTGATATCGACGCAAACGGCATCGTAAATGTTTCAGCTAAAGACGTTGGCACGGGTCGCGAGCAAAAGATAACGATCACGAGTTCATCGGGCTTGTCGAAAGAAGAGATCGACAAAATGATGAAAGATGCCGAGTCACACGCAGGTGAAGATGGTAAACGCAAAGAAGTTATCGAATCGAGAAACCGTTTGGATGGATTGGTTTACAGCGTTGAAAAAACCTTCGCAGAAAATAAAGAGAAGCTTGGCGATAGCGAAAGAGCAGAACTCGAAGAGGCAATTGCCGAATCGAAAACAGCTTTGGCGGGAGACGATGCGGAGGCTATGAACAATGCTTTCAATCGTTTGCAAACCGCTTCGCATAAACTTGCTGAAGTACTTTATTCGCAGCAAGCCGCAGCTCCAACTGAAGAGCAGGCATCTTCGGCGAGTGCGAGTGGCGATTCGAGTTCAACGACCGCAAGTTCAGAAGATAATGTAATTGACGCTGAATATGTTGACGTTGACGAAGATAAAAAGTAGCAAATCGCTAAATTGACGATCAGCCGTTTGCTTGTAGATTCTTGCAGGCAACGGCTGTTTTTGCGATACTTCAAAGGCTATGACAGTACAAATAGATGTTGATGAAAAGATGTGGGCAGAGGTTGAAACAATTGCTAAAGATTTGAATATAAATCTGGAAGAAATGTTCGTAAATACTTTGCGTGAAGATTTGTATCGTTTGAGAGACAAAAAAAATGAAACTTCTTTCCCGAATGAACGCAAAAAAGAAGTTTCGGATGAAGAAAAAGTCAGAAGAACTTTAGAATCGTTCCGAAAATTTCCGCAGCAACCCGAAGAATACGAAATTTGGCAAGACGAGCAGGTTTGGGAGGAAGAATGATTCAAGGTGACGTTTGTTATTTCACATTTAAATTACCCGACAAGCGGCGACCTTGTGTGATTTTAACCAGAAGCGTTTTGATTCCCGAATTTAACGCGATAACTGTTGCACCAATTACGACAACGATTCGTGATGCTGATTCACAGGTTGCGTTGGATGAAGAGGATGGTATGCGTGAAGCCTGTGTTGTTAATTTGGCTTCGATTCAAACGATTTCAAAAGATCGGGTCGGTTCGGTGATTACGCACCTTTCCATCGAAAAAATGCGAGAAATTAAAGAGGCAATTGAGTTTACTTTTGGATTTAAATTGCTATAAAGCTGTAAATGGCAAAAAAAGATTATTACCAAATTTTAGGCGTTAAAAAAGATTCTAACGCCGATGAAATCAAGAAAGCTTATCGCCGTTTGGCGAGGAAGTATCACCCTGACGTAAATCCGAATGACAAAACTTCTGAAGATAAATTCAAAGAAGTCCAAGAGGCTTACGATATATTATCTGACGACAAGAAGCGTAAAGTCTTCGATAAATTCGGATATTACGCCGACAATCTAGACGTAAATTCACCTTACGGTGCAGGTGCCGGACAAGGCGGATTTGATTTTTCAGGTTTTAACTGGGAAAACGTCCAAACCAGCGGCGGTTCGGGAAGCAGCCGTGGTTTCAGCGACATTTTTAGCGACTTGTTTAGCGGCGGCAATTCCGCTAAAACTCAGCCTGAACCACCGCGTGCTTTACCGAAAAAAGGCGGCGACATCGAAATTCCTCTGGCACTTTCGTTTGAAGAATCGGTCAATGGTTATCAAACAAATATTACGGTAAATCGCTCCGAGCAATGTTCTCGTTGCCAAGGTGCAGGCGATACGGGCGGAGCAATCGTTACATGTACCACTTGCCGAGGAACGGGACAATTACAAAAAGTTGGCGGAAATCTTGAATTTTCAAAACCCTGCGGTGATTGTCAGGGAACAGGCAGACGCCGAACTCCTTGCTCGCAGTGCAATGGAAAGGGAACTACACCTAAAACCGAACAGGTTAAAATTAAGATCCCGGCAGGCGTGGATACAGGTTCGCGTGTCCGCGTTGCAGGTAAGGGTTGGGGTGGAAAACTTGGTGCTCCAAGCGGTGATTTATTTATTATTACCAATGTTGGCAAGCATAAATATTTCACGCGAAAGGGCGATAATATATATGTTACCGTGCCGATAACTGTCTCAGAAGCAGCACTTGGAGCAAAAATCGAAGTGCCGACCGTTGAAGGAAAAGCTCAGTTAAAAATTCCTTCCGGCACGCAATCGGGTCAAAAATTCCGTTTAAGTCAACGAGGCGTTCCGAGTCTTAGAAACGCCGCTCTTCGTGGCGATCAATTCATCGAAGTCCAGATCACTCTGCCGAGAATTATCAGCGAAGAAACGAAAGATATTTTGAGACAATTTGAAAAGGCTAATCCTGAAAATCCGAGAAGGGTGATGGGACTTGAGTAATTTTGGATTTTGGATTTACGATTTTCGATTGAAAACATAATCGATAATTGCAAGTCAGTTAGCAAATTTGAAATGAAGAAGAAGATCAAAACATACACAATTAGTGCGGTTGCGGAAATATATGATATTCATCCGCAGACTTTACGTTTGTATGAACGCGAAGGATTGCTCAAGCCGTCTCGCTCGATCGGCAACACACGTCTTTATACCGATACTGATCTGCAACGCCTTGAAGTTATACTTTCGCTCACGCGGGAACTCGGCGTAAATCTTGCCGGTGTGGAAATTATCCTCAATATGCGTGAAAAAATGGACGCGATGCAACGCGAATTTGAGAGATTTTTTGAATATGTTCGCACTCACGCCAGCGAGATTCCATATCAGCAAAATAGCGTTTCCGAATCGGAAGCAATGATCGTGATCTCTCAACTCGGAAGTCTTCAGGCTCGCAAACGATATAATGAAGACGAATGATAAAATAAATTAACCAAAGTTTAACTTATAAAGAGTCGTCTCCTTTTGCTTTCCACACATTTTTAGGTCAAAATGCGATATTCAAAAAAGCCCCATATTTCGAAGTTTATTAGGAGAATTGTAATGAAAAGTGTGTTTGGAAGATCAATCTTCTCAACTGTAATTTTAAGTTTGTTTATTGGTTTATCAGCGGTAATTGGCTTTGCCCAAGACCTTGATAACGTTACGATTAGCGGACAAATCACGGATTCAAATAACGCCCCGATCGTCGGAGCAAATGTAACCGCAACTTTAACCGCAACGGGCATCACCCGAAGCGGTGATAACCAATGAAGACGGACGTTTTAACATGGTCAAGCTCGAACCGGGCGATTATATTGTTAAATTTTCAGCCCAAGGTTTTGGTGTAAAGGAGCAAAAAATTTCCGAAACGGTAGCCGGACAAAGTATCCAATTAAATATTTCGCTTGTACCCGCAGGTAGTAACTGCAGAACAGACAATTACAATTGATGACGATGATGCTCCACCGGTTGATACAACTCGTACAATCGTCGGTGGAACAATTACTTCTAAAGAGATTGAAGAAATTCCAATTAATTCGAGAAACGCACTAGATTTGGTTTTAACTCTTGGCGGAACTTCCGAAGAAGCTCTTTCCGTGAGAGATTTAGCAGAAGATAGAAATCAAAATCCAGCACTCCCCTCTGGAACAAGGCAATTTTTCACTTTCAGGTGGAGCTTCTTATTCAAACAATTTAACCATTGATGGACTAGATAATAATGATGATCGTGGAGCCAAACGATCAGATTCCAGCCATCAATTGGAATCAATCGCGGAAGTTCAGGTTATTACAAATCAGTTTTCAGCAGAATACGGTCAGAGCATCGGGGGCAAGAGTTAACTCGAGAACAAAATCAGGTTCAGAATAGATTTCGCGGACGTGCGTTTATGTTTTTCCGCGATGACAATTTGAACGCTAATACCTGGTACAACAACACGACGAAAATATACCCCAATTTCACCATTGCAGCTACCGGATACAAACCCTTTGTTCAGTCTTTACCTTTTACGAACAGTCCGGTAATTATTCCGTTTGAGCGGAAGTTTGGAAATCAGTTTACAACGGTAAAAATAAGTACTTTTTTTTGCTTTCTTACGATTATACCAAACCTAAAAGATACAACTTTGATTGATACATATGTTCCAGTTGGAATCAAATTCGCGGTATACTTTACCTACTTCAACAGGTGGCACACCGAGCTTGTGATTTAATTACAGCTAATGCTTGCACTTACGGAGCACCTCCGACAGCAGCATTAGTTGCTCCATATCAATCTACTCTTTTATACGCCAAGTGCTGCTCATGTATTTACTGCCAGAGTTGACCATAAATTATTTCAGTAATAATGATTTTACATTTGGTTGGCAGTTAGGCAGAATAAAAAATAAACGAACGACAGGTTTTGTCACAACAACTCTTTAGATGATGCAATTCAAGCGAGGATCAAGAAACTGATGCTTATAATTTTACGTAACACACACTTTTTAGAGTTCAAAGTTTTGTTAATCAATTCAAATGCAGTATTCGATTTATCGAGCCAAGTTATCAAGTAGATGATACGGACGCCGCGGTTATTTTGCTTTCTTACCGAAATCCAATTACGGCAAATTCAAGACAAACTTTAACTGCTGGCAGTTCGATCTACGAGTGGTAGCGTTTCTGATGCGTTTGCCGGAAAAGAGAAGAAAGCAGATGGCAATTTCAAGATGTCAATAACTTATCTAGCGGGGCAATCACACCATTAAAGCTGGCTTTGATCTGCAAAATAGTACACTCTAAAGCCTTCGTTCTAACCGATGCAACCGGAACTTATAATTTCGCAAGTGTCTTGGATTATGAAAACAATAGAATGTTCTCAGATACAGGCAAAATTTTGGTAATGCTATCGGACTGTTAACAATAAATACTATGGATTGTTTTTTAATGATGAATACAAAGTTCTTATCCAAATAATAACTTTAAGTGCCGGATTACGTTATGAAAGAGAAACGGTGCAATTGGACGATAATAATAATTTCGGTCCGCGTTTAGGAGTTGCATAGTCGCCATTTAAGGATAGCAAAAGGTGTTATTAGAATTGGAGCAGGGATTTTTTACAATCGTAGTTTTATTGAGAACTGTTGCTGATTCTATTCAAAATAGCACTCCGAATTATTCCAATTTGACTACAAATACAGTTTTCAGATTGGAAGTGCTCGATAAGCCAATGAATTCTAACTGCGTATTAGCTAATCGGTTTCCAAACAGGTACCCAATTCAATGGCCGAATTGCAAAATTTGGTAGCAACTGTAAATGTGCTCCAATCAACAGCGATAGCTGTTGCCTTGCAGCAACGGTACAGGATTTTCAACTAATCAGGAAGTCAGGGAAATCCGCTTAGTTCGGTTGATGCAAATTTAAGGATTCCGGAAAGTTATCAGTTTAATATTGGATATGAGCGTGAAATTGGAAAAGGATATTGCCATAGAAGCAAATTACACAATGGAACAAAACGATTCAATTTATGGCGAGATCGTAAATATCAAATGCTCCGATTTTCCGGCGGGCTATTCAGATTTTACCTCTTATTTATTAGCTAATCATTCAATTTTGTTTAAAATGGCGGAAACGGAATACAAGTCAGAACATACAAATTTATCTAGGAACAAATCTAGCAAGGAATTGAAAGCGGAATTGCCAAGAAGGTGGCGGCACTTGTGGTCAACAATCGTGACAAAACTTGTTTCGTAAACTTAAATGCAGTATAGTGGCACACTTCAACTTTACCGACAGTCGCTTAAACGGGATTCCCGCAAACTCCGTTGGAAGTCCCCTCGGAACTGCAATTGCCGCTATTAACCAAATTCAGACCCGATCAAAATTATTGAAGAAAAATCACGATTGCAACCATAGGAAGATTCAATGTATCAAGGGTTGATCTTGGAAGTTAAACGGCGAACGGGCACTAGGATTGGGATTTGGGGCAAATTTCAGAGCAGTTTACACACTTTCTTAACAGAAGACGATGGCTTAAATAACACTTCCAACGCCGAAGTGAATGGAGATTTTAACTCTGAATTTACCAGAACCTACAAGACAGACGCCACCGATTTGCCTTAACCGGAACATTCAACACACCAAAATGGCTTGGTAAATTGAAATTTTCTCCGATTTTCCGTTATGGAAGTTCGGCTCCATTTAGTTTGGGTTCAGGCGGAGATGACGAAATCTTGATGATCTTGCAACGGATCGGTTAAATTATAGCGGAATGTAAAGGATATCGTTTACCGAGAACCAGGAACGCCATTTCCGGCTCTTTGGTCGGCAAATTTACACTTCAGCCAATTGGTTCAAAAAGTGGAAATTTACCAAGAAATATTGGAACTGGTCCGAGCTTTTACACCTTTGATTTAAGCGTTACCAGAGAATTCAAAATTACCGGAAGAATGAGACTTAAACCAGATATTCGAAATTCGATAACGTTTTAAATTAGCTGTTTTCAACTATGGTGCCGGATTTATTGATTTCGATGCTTTAAGTCCGAATGCAACGGCCGCAACAATTAGCGAATTTTCAAACGCATATATTGATTCCAACTCGAACTTATCGACCAGCGACAAATCCGTCTTGGCGTGAGATTTGATTTCTAGATCAAGTTAAGTTAAATCCGATATTAAGAGGCTGTTTTGCAAAAAGCAGCCTTTTTTTATGGATTTTTCAAATTAGGTGATGACTACGGGCTATGGATTATGTTAGTTTATAGATGCTCAACGTTTTATGTTGGAGGTAGTTTGTGAATCAAGTTTTAGAAGAAAAAATAAAGGAAAGAGAGACTTTTACCACCCGCAATATGGAGCGAGAAGCCCTGCCGTTTTCAGAAGTTTCGATTGAATCGGTGCTTTTAGATGCCGATTTATTCGTAAAATATCGTTCGATTGACAAGGCGTTTAACCTACTAAACGAAGCTATCGAACGCAGTCCGCGATCAATCGCCTTGCGTGAAAAGATGCGGGAAATCGCTACTACTCACAAAAATTTAACCGAAGCTGCCCGTCAATGTTTGGCGTTGGTCAATTTATATATTGCCCGCGAAGAATTTGATACTGCTTATGATCGCTTGCAGGAAGCAAAATTGCTTGATCCGCGAATCTCGGTCGCTCCGGGCTTGGAAGCGATCAGAAGAGCACGGCGTCCGGAATTTGAGCAAGCTGCAAAAGAGCGAACTCCGGTAAAAGTTCGCACGGATTGTGCATTAGCCGGAGATTTATCGCTGGTCGGAATTTTTGACGTGATTCAAGTGGTTGAAAACTCAAAAATGACCGGATTGTTGGTGATTCGATCTGAAACGCACTTGGCAAATGTTTCGTTTAATCGCGGGAAAATTGTTGATGCGGAAGTTGATGGATTTAGAGGCGAAGTTGCTTTTCGAACAATTGTCGAACTTAATAGCGGCGGCTTTGAATTTTCGCTTTCGCCGGAGGAATTCCCGGTGGTTATCCAAGTTTCCAGCAATACCAACTTTTTACTCGATGTTTTAACGCAATTAGACACCGAGAAAGCTGAAAAACAAGGGATGCGAAATCTTGGTTTAGAAGATTTTTAGAAAGATTGCTATCGTCAACTTGATTTGGTTGCAAAACGACATCAAAATGTAGTGCTAATTCAAACGAATTGGCACTATTTTTATTTCTAATGTTCAAACTTCAACGTCTCGAAATAACGGGTTTTAAATCATTTGCCGATTACACCGAAGTAGTTTTTACGGGTAGCGGAATTACGGCTGTTGTCGGTCCAAATGGATGCGGTAAGAGCAATGTTTCTGAATCTATTGCTTGGGTTCTCGGCGAGCAGCGGGCAAAAACTCTGCGTGGTGCAGACATGAAAGACGTTATTTTTCAAGGCACAAATAAACGCAAGCCGAGCGGAATGACGGAAGTTGTTTTGCACCTGGTTCGTGATGAAACGCCTTTTCATGAAGATGAGCTGAGCGACATTGACGAGGCTTTGGGCGAGATCGATGATCATACTGTAAGCGTCGATAATTTTGAGATTTCCACCAACGGACATCAGGCATCGGAGAATGGTTTTCAAACGGAAACTGTTGAAGTAGCAGAAGTTGCGACCGCGGAATCGATGCAGATGAAGCTCAAAACGAAGCGTCATTGGCGTCGAAACCGCATCGCTTTAGATTTTGCACCGGGCGAATCGGTTTCGGTAACGCGGCGGCTTTATCTTTCAGGCGAAAGCGAATATTTGCTCAATGGAAAAGCTTGCCGGCTGCGTGATATTCAGGATCTATTTTCCGGCACCGGACTTTCGGGAACTCATTACGCGATTATTGAGCAAGGACGAATCGGGCAAATTCTTTCCGCCAAGCCCTCAGATAGACGCGGTTTGATTGAAGAAGCAGCGGGAATTTCAAAATTTCGGACACGGCAACGTGCCGCTGAATCGCGTCTTGAATCTGCCAAAACAAATTTACGCAGAATCTCTGATATTGTCGATGAAATCGATAAGCAAGCCAATTCTTTGCGTCGTCAAGCCGCTAAAACACGTCGCTACAAGGTTTTGCGTGACGAGTTGCGGGAATTGTTACGACAGGTTTTTGCTGCGGAAGGTAAGTTTTTGACCGTTTTGGTAAATGATCTTGATGCCAGACTTTCTGAATCTGTCACGCTCGAGCGAAAGCTTTTTGCCGACGTAACTGCTAAAGATGAAGCTTTTCGCGATGCAACACATAAGGCACGCGACGCTGAGGAAACTCTGATGGAAATGCGTTCGAAGCACGCTGATAGTGCATTGCAACGCGACCGGAATTCACGTGAATTGGTTTATAAACAAGAGCAAATAACGAATTTGCAGAGTCGTCTAGTAATCTTAAATGGCGAAACCGAATCACTTGAGCTTCGGTTAAAGCTTATCAAAGAGGAAGCCGAACGTCTTCGCAAAGACGAAAAACTGCACCGCGGAGAAGCTGAAAAAGAAGACATCGCATTTCGCGAAGCGGAAGCAAAATACCAAACTAAACTCAATGAATTGAGGAAGATAGAATCTGAAATTGAAACTTATCGGAGCGAACTTTTAACGCATACTGCCGCCGTAGAGCGTTTTGCAGAGATCGAACGCCAACTTGAAAGCAACGCCGAACGCCTCAAAGAGCGGAGCAAAGGTTTGCATAAAGAAGGAGAACGAGCCGAAGAAGGACACGCAGAGCACCTAAAAGAAAGCGGCAATCTGGAAAAATCGATCGCGAATATTCGGCAGAAGGTGACGAAATTGCTGGCTGAGAAGCGTGGATTGAGTGAATCTGCAAATGAAATAAAGCTTAATCTTCAAGCAGATGAAAAAGATCTGCGAAAGATCAATGAGCAGTTTTCTCGAACAAAACATCGGTTGGAAACTCTCCGGGAGCTTGACGAAAAGCGGGCTGTTTACGCCCCAAATGTTCAGAAAATTTTTGCGGACCAAAGCAAGATCGGCGTCAAACTTTTGGGAACGTTAGCCGATAAATTGACCGTCGAGCAATCTGTGGAAAAAGCTGTGGAAAACATTTTCGGCACGTATTTGCAGACAATCTTGGTTGGAACGGAAATTGAAGCCAGAAAGATTGCTAAATTCGTAAACGAAAATAATGTGGGTAGGATCGCGGTTTTGGTCGTCAACGGTTCAAAGTCCAAAGTCCAAAGTCCAAAGTCGCCAGTCTTTGCGAAATTGATTGGCGTTGACGCAGATTTTGCAAATTTATTGGCAGAAGTTTTTCCACGTGAAATGTCGGCTGAAATTATTGCAGATATTAATGATGCAAAGGCGATCGATTTTTCAGTAACAAAAGATGGCGATCTGATTTTTGGAAATAAACTTTTCGTTAGCGGTAAAGCCACACAGAATGATAAAAACTCGTCGCTTTTGGGCTTCAAACGTGAATTGCGGGAATTGCAAACAGACAGTGAGAAATTCTCCGGCGAAGTTGAAAAAAGTGAGAAGGCGATTACCAAGCTTCGACAAAATCTAGCTGCCAAAGAAACTCAGATTTCGGAATTGCAGACAGTTATCACCGCCGCCGAACGCGAATTATTGTCGCAAGAAATTCAGTCGAAATCGCTTTTTCAAGAAATTGAAAGAGCTGAAAGGCACAAAAAAGTGGTCGCGGATGAAACGAAGCAGATCGAACGTGAATTAGCAGAAATTATTTCGAGACAAAATGATGCCAAAGCAAATGCGAAGAAGGCTGAATCTGCCAAAAATTCCGCATCGGAAAAACTCTCTGAAATATCTGAAAAAATTGGGGTTGCCCGGCAAAAGGTTGAGGAAGAGAACACGATTTTGAATGAGCGGCGAACACTTGCGGCGACAACTCAAGAGCGTCGGCGTTCGGCTCAATCGGCTCTGCGGAGAGTGGAATCTGAGCAAAGTGAACTCGAATCACGTTTGACCAAGCAGGATTTGGAACGAGCCGAATCTGAAAACACTTTAAACGCATTAAATACTGCAATTAGCGAGATAAAAAGCGGAATCGTCAATGCCGAAGCAGAACAAAATACTGAGCAAAGCGAACTAAATGCGGCGACGCAGAATCTAAAATTGGAACGCGAGAAAGCGGACGGGTTTTCGGAGGAATTGGCAGTCGACTTAATCAGCGAGCGGCGGAAGCCCGAAATTCGCGTGCGGAAATCGAGGTGAAGAAAGCTGAATCTATCACGCGTCTGCAAAATCTGAAGTGAGAATTGCTCGCAAGAATTGAATCATTCATTGGTTGAATTGGTTGAGCAGATTGATGTTGCGGATGATTTTGCGTTGGAAGATTCACGCCGCGAGGTTGAAGATCTGCGGCAAAAGCTTGATGGATTTGGGGCGATCAACATGCTCGCTCTTGAAGAATTGAGCGAAACGGAAGAGCGGCTTTTATTTTTAACGTCGCAACGCCAGGATATTATTGACAGCATAAATTCGGCGGAAGAAGCCTTGAGGGAAATCAAACAGCGTTCGCGTGAGCGATTCCGCGAAGCATTTGAAGCGATAAACCGCTATTTCAAGGAATTTTTCCTAGAGCTTTTCGGCGGAGGGAAAGGTGAGATGACGCTACTCGAAGCTGATGATATTTTAGAATCCGGAATTGAAATTGTCGCCCAACCGCCGGGCAAACGTCTTCAGAATATCTTGCTTTTATCGGGCGGCGAAAAAGCGATGACGGCAATTGCTTTGGTAATGGCAATCTTTCAATATCGCCCGTCACCATTTTGTTTGCTTGACGAGGTTGATGCTCCACTGGATGATGCGAACGTTGGAAGGTTTGTCGCAAAGATCGCTCAAATGTCTGAAAAGACACAGTTTATCGTTATTACGCATAACAAGAGAACGATGGAATCCGCCAAAGCACTTTACGGCGTAACGATGGAAGAAGCCGGAGTTTCGAAAGTAGTCTCGGTGAGATTTGAATAGTAAGTTATGAAAAAAAGCTTTATTTTTATCGGGTTGATATTGGTTTTATCGGTTTCGGCATTTGCTCAAACCAAGAAAAAAACTTCCCCCAAAACAAAGAAAACATCGGCTGGTAAAACTGTTTCGGCAAAAACGGAAACGGTTGAAACTGCACCGATTGTTGTTCCGCCCAAGAAAAATGAACGCCCCGAAGGTGAGCAAACTAATCAACAGCCGGAGTCAAAAAAGAATCGTCGAGCTGATAAAGACGCCGGAAAATCAAAGCCTGAAAAGATAGTTTATCCGTACGTTTACGAATTTTCGCAGCCTAATTTCATGGTTAGCCGGATGCTTATCGAACACGATGAAAAGGGAAAAGGCACGATTACTTTTGAAAAAAGTGCGGTGACTAGCGATCCTATTGTTGACCCAATTCAGCTTTCGCAAGTAACGCTTGGTAAACTTAATGAGCTATTTTTCAAACCTTAAATTTTCTTGCTTCAAGCGAGGATTATCAATCGCCGACCAGAGATTATGGGCATTTGGGCAATCATACGGTTACATTGAGAAAAGATAATTCAGAGCGGACGGCGAAATATAATTGGTCGGAAAATAAAGATGCGAAGGCTTTGGCGGATGAATACCGAAAGATTGGCGAGCAATATATCTGGTATTTTGATATGAATATTTCGAGGGAAAATCAGCCATTGGAATCCGCGAGCATAGTTGAACGGCTGGATTCTTTAATCCGTCGAAATGAAATATCCGATCCGCCGCAGATGCTTCCGTATCTGACCGTTTTAAGTAATGATGAAAGAATTCCGCTGCTTGCCCGCAATCACGTTTTACGAATTATTAAGCAAATCGAAAAAGATGCCGCCAAGAAAAATGGGAAGTGAACGATTATTTATTTTGTAATTGTTCCATCAGCTGCAACCTTCGGAGCAGTCGTTGGAAAATCCATTTGAGAAAGCCTTCTAATTGTTGAAATCGCTGATTTTGTTTCGTCTTTCGTGAGAATTCCTCGATCACGCAAAACAAATGGATTAATTTTTCCGCTGACAAATTTGCCCGTTGGATCAAGTTTAACTTCCAAAACCATCGTTTCCGCAGTTGCTCCTGATAGTGAGAACCAGCCGTAAGTTGCAAAATTTCCTAGTGAATAAGCAATCAAGCGGTCTTTATAGATCTCCATTCCACGCAAAACGTGCGGTCCGTGTCCGAGTACGAGATCGGCTCCGGCATCTATCACCGTTCGGGCAAAAAGCGGTAAGTTTCCTCTGGATTCGCCATAAAATATTTCGGTCATTTGCGGAACTCTTACGGCGGCTGCTCCTTCCGCTCCGCCGTGAAACGAAACCACAACAATATCTGCCTTCTTATTCGCCTGCTCAACTAATTGGCGGGCAAAAGTCAATTCGTTCACGTTTGGTGAAATTTTATTGTGTGCAAAGCCGATGAACGCAATTTTCTTTCCTTTTGCTTCAATAATCGTCATCGCAAACTGCTGTTTGTCGCTTCCGGCGTGTTTGATTCCGAGTTCGTCCAAAACTTTTCGACTGCTTATTCGCCCTGCATCACCAAAATCGAAAGCATGATTATTTGCAAGACTCATGATATCTAAACCAGCTTCTTTCAGGTATTTACCGTATCGCGTTGGCACCCGAAAAGCATAACAAGTAACCTTCGGAATCGGCTCACCTTCTTTCAACGGTTTAACAGGTTTGGGCGGAGGAGGACATTTTTCAGAGATTCCACCATCGAGCATTGGACCCTCAAGATTTGCAAATGCAATATCAGCCGCCTGAAAAATTGGAGCGACAGCCTTAAGCGAATCGGCACCATCATTTGGCGGCATCCGCGTTTCATTGGGAAAGGTTGAGCCAAGCATTACATCGCCAGCAGCGGCAATCGTAATCGTTTCGCCAGTTTGCGGCGTTGGCTTTGGCGTTGCTTCTTCTTTGGGCTGAAAATAATTTACTTTATCGTGGCTCGCAGCATTGCTCTGACATCCAGAAAGCGTAGCAAATGCAACTATTATAAAGACCGTTTGAAAAAATATTGATTTCGCCATAGAAGAAATATGCTCCAGCACATCAGATGCTAAAAGTTTCAACGTGATTGTAATTTCTTTTGTTTATTTGTTGCAAGGTACATTTTTAGAAATAGATACTGTTTAGAGGCGTGTCTTCGACCGCCGTTTCATAGAGCCGAGAAAGGCGGTCTAAGACACGCCTCTAAACGATTTTCCGAGAGATATGAGTTACCCGTTAAACACAGCATCAACATCTTTCAACTCAGTGGTAATTCGTGTTCGCGGAAGACTATTCAAAAAATCTTTTCCGTAGCCTTTTGTCCTGAGCCGTGAATCCAATAAAGCGATAACCCCTTTATCCGTAGCACTTCGAATTAATCGCCCGACACCCTGCTTGAGTGAGATAACAGCATTCGGAACGCTGTATTCGAAGAACGACATTCCGCCATTTTCGTCAATAAATTTCGTACGAGCGGCGACGATCGGATCGGTCGGCACGGCGAAAGGGAGTTTATCGATTATTACGCATGAAAGCTGCTCGCCGCGAACGTCAACTCCTTGCCAAAAGCTTGATGTCGCGAAAAGAACAGCGTTTTGGGTTGTTTTGAACTTGTCCAAAATACCCGTTTTCGACATCGTACCTTGCACAAAACAAGGAAAACTTACCCTTGCCGAAACGAGTTCGTAAAGTGCATTCATCGCAGAAATGCTGGTTGAAAGCACAAAGGCACGTCCTTCTGTGATATGCAAAAGTTTTACAATTTCATTTGCCGCTACCTGCGTATATTCCGGCGAACGCGGATCTGGCATCATTTTTGGCAAATAAATGATCGCCTGCTTTTCGTAATCAAAAGATGATGGTGCGAGCAGGGAATTCGTTTTTTCGGTGTTTAAGCCAAGACGATTTTTGATGAAATCGAATTTTCCGTTGCTCGAAAGTGTTGCCGAAGTCAAAATGCAAGTTTCTACTTTCTCGAAAAGTTTATCCTGCAAAAGAGCGGAAACATCAATTGGCGAAGCACGCAAAAACATCCCGCGTCCACGCCGCTCGAGCCAATAAACGTAATGCTTTTCAGCTTGCGAGGCAATAAAATCAAGGTCAAAGCGAACTTGCCTCGTCCGGCGAATTACAGATTCAATCTCGCTCGATTCATCATTCAATTTACTCAAAGTCGATTCCAAACGTGCTAAAGCCGTATCCAAAGCCAGATATGCTTCGCCGAGCGGAGTTGCTTCGACATCGCCTTTCGCGTGTTGAACGGCAAAAGAATTTAACGGCAGCGGAAATCTTCCGTCCTGCCCGCGTCCTTGCGAAAAACGTGACCAAAACTGATCTGAAAAACCGATAATTCTCGCATTTTGTTTGGTTAAATCACGATTAAGCTCAACGTCCGCAATCGGCAAACGCTCAACATCTCGAATCAATTCATCAAGCTGATAGCTCGAAACCTGAAATCCGAAATATTCAGAAGCAATATCTTCAATGAAATGTGCTTCGTCAAAAATCACGGCAGAATAATCCGGCAAAACGCGTCCAAATTCATTGCCGCGAATATTCAGATCAGCAAAAAATAGATGATGATTTACGATTACAATATCAGCGGATTCAGCGTTTTGACGCATTCGGGTAATAAAACACGCTTCATAATCGTTGCATTTTTGCCCGATGCACGTTTCGCCTTTGGCATTAATATCTTTCCAATACGATAGATTTTCCGGCAGATCATAGAGTTCCGAACGATCGCCCGTATCGCTCTCACGCGACCAACGCGAGACTTTTTGAAACGAATCAAGCTCGTCCATACTTTCCAAAATCGGCTGAGTTTCCGCCTTTTTTATTCGATACAAACAGGCATAATTATTGCGACCTTTCATATAAGCCGCCTTAAACTTTTTCGGCATCACTTTTTGCAAAAATGGAATGTCTTTTTCCATCAGTTGCTCTTGTAAATTCTTTGTGCCGGTCGAGATGATCACGCGTTTATTGTGTTTCAAAGCATAGGCGATCGCGGGTACGAGATAAGCAAGAGTTTTGCCCGTTCCCGTCCCAGCTTCAACGATAAGATGTTTATTTTCCTCAAACGCCTTAAACACCGCTTCAGCCATTTTGATCTGTCCGCCGCGATATTCATATTCTTTGTGATGATCGGCTATCAGCCCGGACTTTCCGAAAATTTTTTCCATAATTTTGAGTAATTTGATATTACAAGTTGAGACTGATTGAAGCAACGGAGATTAGATAATCTCAGGTCAATTTGAAGAAATCAAAAAACCAAATCTTCCGAGAGCGTCTGAAATGAAAATTCAGTCCGTGAATCACGAGATGATATTTTTTTCTATTCAAAGAAATATGATAAAATCCAACCCTAGAGAGGTGAATTATGGAAACGAAAAAGTTGAGCGGATTGCAATTGGAATTGCTGAAAGTTTATTCGTTTGAACCTTCACCGAGTGATTTACAGCAGATCAAACAAATGTTGGCGAAATTTTTTGCGAATAAATTGGTGGAAAATGTGCAAAAATCCGTCGAAGAAAACAATATCACCGATAACGACTTGGAAAATTGGCTAAATGGAACGACTGCGATTAGTAATTGATACAAATGTCTTTTTGGTGTCGTTGGCGGCACATTACAAGCTTCATTGGATTTTCCAAAGTATTCTCAATTCCAAGTTTGATTTTTGCGTCACCAACGAAATACTCAAAGAATACGAAGAAATTATCGGAAGCCGTTATGGATTGAGCAAAACCGATAGCACACTCGATTTTCTGCTTCTCCTGCCAAATGTTATTCAAATCACGCCGTATTTTCGTTGGGATTTACTCGCAGATAAAGATGATAACAAGTTTGTAGATTGTGCCTTAGCCGGAAGTTGCGATTTCATCGTGAGCAACGACAAAGGTTTTAAAGCATTATCTTCCATCGCCTTTCCATCGGTGAAAGTTCTGACCGCCGAGCAGTTTACCTCGGATTACAAAGAAATTCTCGAGACATAAAAACAATCTGATAAATCAAAACAATTTCGAAAGGCAGAAACCCGACTGTGAAGGAGCGTGTCTTCAGCGTTGAGAACACGCTCCCTAATGGTCGCGTTTCTGCCTCGAAATAAGTCATTGAAAATGACGATCTATTTGTAGCCCATAGTGCAACTATGGGAAAAAGGAAGGAATCGGGCGAAATTCTCGAAGAGAATGGAATCAATTATGTCGCCATTTTCAATGGCTGGAAAATGTTTGCGATTGTAGCCCATATCTTGCGATATGGGCTACAAAAATGGCACAAACTTCGTTTGTTAATCAATTTCTTCCTTAAAATATGAATCAGAAACGCTACACTTTCTAAGGAGTGTGATTGAAAATTGAGCCTACCAATCATGCGAATGAAATTCTTTTTCGATTCAAAGACTTATGTTAAAATCTGATTCGAGGTGAAATACTATGATTGCTACCGAAGTTTTAAATTCTAAAATGCAAAATTTGCCAGTTGCGGCACAGACCGAAGTTTTACATTTCGTTGAATTTCTCTCGCAAAAATATGAGCAACAAGAAACCGAAGACAAGCAATGGTCTGAATTTTCGCTTGCTCAAGCAACAAAAGATTTAGAAGATGAAACACCTTACAGCGAAGAGGATTTACAAGAAAAATGGCGTTAGGCAAAGCAGGGGAAATCGTCCTATTCAGATTCCCGCAAACAGACTTAATCCTCGGAAGTTTGCGTCCTTCATTACTCATTGCACCGATTCCTTCAAGTTACGATGATTGGCTGGTTTGTATGATTTCCTCGCAGATTCACTAAGCAATTCCAAACTTTGACGAAATAATTCTAAAAACCGATACAGATTTCGCCCAAACTCGACTCAAATCCGAAAGCGTTATTCGTTTGTCGCGTCTAGCCGTTGTTTCCGAAACAATTTTTGTCGGCAAGCTCGGCGAAATTTCTCCAGCCCTTTTGAAAAAAGTCAAAGACAATTTAGCCGATTGGATTAGAAGTTGAAAGGTAGAAACGTGATTGTTCCGAGGGCGTGTGATTGAAAGTTTAGCCCGCGAATCACTCGAATAAACGCGAATTGTTTTTCTGTTCAATAAGTTATGCTAAAATTTGTCTTGAGGTAAAAAGTTATGATTTCAACTGAAACTATGAACACCAAAATTCAAATGTTGTCTACTTCATCGCAAAAAGAAGTGCTTGACTTTATTGATGATTTGCTTGAAAAATCGGCTAAGTCAAATCAAAAAGAAAAAGCCTCCGCGTGGGAAGACTGGGCGAAAAGTCATTCGGAAAATGCGGTAAGTATTGACGATAGCCGCTAGGCGATTTACGAGGACGAGTAAAACGTGGAAGATATTCAAGCCGACACCAACATTCTTTTACGAAGTGCTGAACCTGCTTACCAGACTCACCAAATAGCCGTTAATGCTGTCAAAAATTTATTAGGTAACGGCGACCGAGTTTGTCTGATTCCGCAAAATGATTGAACTTAAATTCGATTGTGATAAAATATTTTTGTTATGACGAATACCGAATTGGAAAATAGAATTGCGGCGTTAGAAGCGGAAGTCGCTTTGCTAAAAAGTAAAGTTGAAAAAAAAGGCGATAAAAGTGAACTACCTTGGTGGGAGCAAAGAATTGGAGTTTTTGCTGATGATCCGATATACGATGAAGCTATGAGATTAGGGCGGGAATATCGTGAATCGCAAAAGTTGAACTATGATGAGGACGCTGAGTAATGATAATTCTCGACACCGATTGCCTCAGTTTGCTTGACCGCGAAAAACAGCTTGAATCCTCAAAACTTCGACAAAGACTCAGTAATTTTCCGCTTGATGAAATCTTCACTACAATTATTTCATTTGAAGAACAAATGCGTGGGTGGATGGCGTTGATTGCGAAAGCGAAAAATTCAGAACAAGAAATCTTTGCTTATGAAAGATTGCATCGTTCATTAGAAACTTATCGAAATACTGCAGTTCTGGATTATGACGAAAACGCCGCTGAAATCTACAAAAATCTCAAATCAAATAAAATCCGCATCGGCTCAATGGATTTGAAAATCGCCGCAATCGCCATTTCCCGCAAAGCAATTTTAGTTTCCCGTAACCTGAAAGACTTTGAAGCCGTTCCGAATTTAGTCGTTAACGATTGGACTCGATAAAGGCGGAAACTAGGGCTGTAAAGGAGCGTGTTTTCGACGCTGACAGCATGCTTCCTAAACCTTCTCGCGTTTCTGCCTGAAAACGAGTCATTGAAAATGACGACCTATTTGTAGCCCATCGTGCATCTATGGGTAAAGGTCAAGCAAATGGGCGGAATTCTCGAAGAGAATGGCATAAATCATGCCGCCATTTTCAATGGCTTGGAAATGTTTGCAATTGATACCCATATCTTGCGATATGGGCTACAAATATGACACAAACTTCGTTTGTTAAATCAATCTCGTAAGGCGGGAAACGCGACTGTAAAGGAGCGTGTCTTCAACATTGACAACACGCTTCCTGACGTTCGCGTTTCTGCCTCAATCCCAAATTTTTCCGAGAGCGTCTGAAAAGTAAATTTAGCCCGCGAAACACGCGAATAAACGCGAATTTGAGGTTAAAAGACAGTTTTTATTATCTTGTCCGTTCCGTGCACCAATTCTTCTACTTCTTCTTTTGTTGGTTCTCTATCTTTGTTATGTCCGCACAAATTTCTGATGTCGCCAAGTCTTTGAAGAAATCTCCAAACAATTACATCAATCACAGCATTATTTTTCAGCAAATCGTTTAAGTCTGAAATTGTGGGATTCTTTTTTGTAACAGTTATTTGATGATTTACACAAACTTCTGCTAAATGTTTCTCAATAATAACTCCGCAAATAACTCCAGCGGCTCGGTGAAAGCCTTTTTTATTTAATTCTTTTGTTGTTGCAATTTCACTATCAAATAAATCTGCTTGAACAAGTTGTTTAATATCAAAAAGCGAACTCTCAAATCGCTGTTTCAATGCTTTTACAATACTTAATTGTTGCTCAAATTTTTGCTGAAGTCTTTGATTAGCACGATCATTTGTATTATTAAAATCGAAAGATTCAGATAATATAATACCGTTCATAAAATCAGAAATAGAATAGGTATCAACATCCAATTTTTTTCGTTTTTCATTTTTATAAAGACTGATGAAGTCCACTAATCTAAAAGGCATAATCTGCCGAATAATTGCTAATGCTTCTGAATACCATTCATCATAAAACGACCGAAAACTATGAGGGCTACTTGCAGATTTTGTCTTGGCTAATATTATTTTTTCAAACAAATTTATTTCTTCGGAAAGCTTCGATTTGAGATTTTCCCCTTTAGCTATCAATACTGATAAATCCTTTTTGTATTTTTCTAAATTTGACATTACAAAATCTCCTCATTTTATATCTTCCTTCAAATAAAACATCTCCTCACTCGGTCTAAGCGGTCTTCCCAACCAAAGCGGTCTGCGTAATCCATCCGGTCCCGGTGCAGGTCTTGTCATTGCCAGCCATTCTTTGTAGATTGCAAAGGATTTTTCCGTGTCCACGAAAACGTCGCCGTATTTGTCGTCCGGGTGGGCTTTTTCGATGGAGACTCTCTGATGCCAGCAGTGCATTCCCGAAATCGGGTCGGGGTGGACGGGGAAAGTGATGTTTTGATGCACGCCGCCGTCTGACCAAAAGACGCGGGCGGTGTCGGGATCGTCCGAATGATACGGGCGGATTCCGTCTTCAACCGTCATTTTCCACTTACCTTTTTCGATTTCAGAAATCTTAACTTGGTTGGTTGACCAGCGGTTTGCCTTCGGGTCTTGTTCGCGTCGCCAGCGTCCGATGTGGTGCGAACAGGCGACAACGCCGGGCTTCATTCCTTCCGTAACCCAAGCCTTATTAATGAAATAGCCGATGTCCGTATTGATTCGGACGAGATCGCCCGTCTTAATTCCCCAGCGTTTTGCATCTTCGACAGACATCCACAGCGGATTTCGATGCGATATTTCAGCGAGCCATTTGGCATTTCCCGAACGCGTATGAATCAGCGTCGGCAAGCGAAAAGTCGGGACAAGGACGAGTTCATTTTTTGATGCGTCCAGCGTTTCGGGGTGGATATGACTTTTAACGTAGGTCGGCACGGCGTATTCGCCCCAGCCCCAATCTTTCATCGTTTGCGAATAAAATTCTTGTCGGTGTGAAGGAGTGGGGAATCCGACGCACGGGTTGCCGTCGATCATAATGCCGATCGTTTTATCGCCTTTAAGGATTTCGCCTGTCGCCGCGTCAACTTTTGAACCTTCCAATTCTGCTTCTGGAATCGCGTTAAGATGTTGATTATAGACGGCTTGTTCTACTTCGAAAGCACCGTATTTCCGCATATAATCGAGTGCGGATAAGCCTTCTTCTGCCGCTTTTTCGGGCAAGCCTTTCGTGTGTTCGAAAATGTATCGGTAATATTCGTCGATCGTGATTTTTTCGCCCAGACGATACGGCGACATAAAATGCTCGCGGATGCCGAGACTGCCATCGGGATCGACCCGCCACGACAATTCGATCCAAAATTCGTCTTCTTCCCAGACTTCGCCGACGTTGGCTTTGTAGGTGTATTCGACCGGTTTGCCCATTCGCCTAAGTGCTTCGCGGAGAACAGGTTGACGGAATGAAATCCACATTCCCGAATGCGTTTCGTAGCTCGTCAAATCGTGTCTTTCGGAAGCATTTCCCATCGGCAAAACGTAATCGGCAAAATACGCCGTTTCGTTCCAAGTCGGTGTCAGAGCAATGTGCAGACCAATTTTTGATTCGTCAGACAAGGCTTCGATCCAAGTAAATCCGTCGGGATATGTCCAAACGGGATTAAAAACTCGTGTGAAATAAACCTGCAATTTCCCGCGTCCTTCTTTCAAAAAATGGGGAAGCAGAAAACTCATTTCATAGTGCGAAAGCGGATATTCGAGAGGGAAATGAAGCTCATTCCAGAATTTTTGTGCAGGCGGTTTGCTGAATCCCGCAGGCTTAAATTTACCCCAAGCCGAAGGCGAAGTTCCGCCGACTGTGCCGACGCTTCCCGTTAAAACGTTGAGAAAATGCAGACATCTCGCAACCGCCCAACCGCCGAGATTTCCTGCACCAGCGGCTCGCCAATTGTGCGTTGAAAGTCTGCTTCCGGCTTGCCCGACTTTATGTGCAACTTCGATAATCATTTTCGCCGAAACTCCCGATTCCTGTTCAGCAAATTCGGGCGTGTATTCAGCGTAAAGCTCTTTGAGTTTTTCGATGAAATCGTCGAACGAAGGAGCTCGGACACTCCTGTCCGAATCGCCGGATACGGCGAAATCTTCGCTAGATTTGAATTCTTCTCCAGCATCTTTTTCGTGCTTCGCACTCATTCGGACAGGAGTGACCGAGCTCCAATCCCAATCCCGCCAATTTACCCACGTTTCCATATACTCGCGGTTGTAAAGTCCTTCGTCCAAAATGATTTTCGCCATTGCCAGCAAAACCGCCGCTTCGCTGCCCGGATGAGTCGGCATCCAGTAATCCGCCATCGAAGCCGTGTTCGACAAACGCGGATCCATCACCGCCATTTTCGCTCCGTTCATCAAACCTTCGATGATGCGTTGGGCGTGCGGATTGAAATAATGTCCCGCCTCCAAATGCGACGAAATCAGCAAAATAAACTGAGCGTTGGCATGGTCGGGCGAAGGTCGGTCGTAACCGTCCCAGATCGCATAACCAAGTCTCGCCCCGGCGGAACAAATATTGGTATGCGAATTATGTCCGTCAACTCCCCACGACTGCAAAATCCTGTCCATAAATCCTTCGTGCCCGGGTCGCCCAACGTGATAGACAACCTCATTTTTCGCCTCTTCCAACAGGGCTTTTCGGATTTTCCCCGCAATATCGTCCAAAACTTCATCCCACGTCACACGCTCCCAACCGCCCGAGCCGCGTTTGCCCGTCCGTTTTTGTGGATAGAGAATTCGTTCGACATCGTTTATCTGATTGATTGTCGCCGGACCTTTCGCACAATTCCGCCCGCGACTGCCCGGATGATAAGGATTTCCCTCAAATTTGCGAACCGTCATCGTATCTTTTTCGATATAACTAAGCAGACCGCAACCCGATTCGCAGTTAAAACATGTGGTCGGGACGATCATGTAATTTTTCTTCTCGCGTTTGTGCCCGCTGGTCGCTTCGTATTCAGTCCAATCATCCCACTTTTCGGGCGGCGGATAATTGGAAAGCTCGCCCGGTTCGTTCATGCGGGGAATTTCTTCCTCGTTGAACGATGGATGCAGATTTTCGATTAAGCCGAGCTTTTCGGCGATTGATTCGATGAACGACGGTTTGTGTTTTGTAGTCATAAGATTTTTTGCCCGCGAATTTATGCGGAGAAAAGATAAAGAAAATTTGCCCGCGAATTTACGCGAATAGACGCGAATCAAAGGCAGATAAATCAATTAGAAATCCATTTGTAAAATAACAAGATCAAGCAAGAATCAAAACGCAAAAGGGTTTTATTAGCGAAAATTCGCGAAGATTCGCGGGCAAATCCTCTTCATAAATTCCAACTCTTAATTTCATCTCGCAAACTCCTTTTATTATTTCTATCGTGAGCAATCCTTTTGCGTTCTAGCCCGCTACCACTGCCAAAATTGACCAACCAAGCTAAATCAAATTTCGTCGCGTTCAAATAATTAAGAGTCTGCGACGTATTTTCCTTAACCAGCATTGGAAGTGCTTTTATTTCAACAATTATTTTGTCGTAACAAATAAAATCTGGAATGAAAAAGTTAGTCAAAGTCCTACCTTTGTATTCCAATTCAATTTTGGGTTGAGTAATAAAGGGAATACCTTGTAGTTCAAATTCGATCGCCAAACATTCCTGATAAATTGCTTCGGTAAATCCAAAGCCTTTTTGGTTATAAACTTCAAAGCAAGCCCCGATGATTTTATAGCTTTCTTCCTTGTAGATTAAGTCGTTCATATTTTTTGCCCGCTAATTTACGCTAATTAACGCGAATAGGAAAAAGAAAACAAATTGAAAATATGTTAAGGAGACTTTCATAAAACTGAAATATCCTGCTTAAAAAATTAGCGAAAATTCGCGGAGATTAGCGGGCAAATCCCTCCTAACTCAAAGGAATCCTCTGCGGTGCTTTCACCCAAATATCTTCAGCGAACCAAAGTCCGACTAAAATTAACGCTCCTGCCAACATAAAAATCAGCGGTTGACCTGCGAACATACACAAAATCGGCACGATGTTTCCAACGAAAATCATTCCAAACCAAAACTTTCGGCTGAATTCGCCATGTGTGATCATTTTGACTGTGGAGTGTGCGTCTTCGGTTGAATGCGTGGTGGTAAGTTCAATTGCCAGACTAATTAAATGCACAACCAAAGTCGCAATCGTCAAAAAAGTTAAGACCATTTTGAATCCAACATTGACGCTCATAAAAGCACTTGCGATCAAATAAATTGCAAAGCCAGCCATCAAAGAATGCAAGATCATATGCAGTCCCAACATCGGCGACTGCCAAAAATCTCGACCTTTTGCCTGTGCGAAGAGGAACGCCGTATAAACTGCGGTTAGCATTGATAGAATCAGTCCGATTGGTTCAATTATCTTTTGAAAAGTCTCCCAACCAAAATAAGTTGCGATGAAATATGCTGTCAAAATTCCGCCGTAAGCCGTGATGATATATGAGCCTCTGGTGAGCCAAGATTTCCATTGTGGACGCAGCAAAACATTCAAAAATCTATCAGGACGACCCAAATCCATAATCAGTAAAACGCCCGTAATTGCGAGGAAAATCAACGAAACTATCGTGCCGAATTGTTTAACCTCGGACGGAATTTCCATGAAATACCCCAAAAGAATCGGGATAAAAAATGCTCCAGCAGAAATGGCTTTCGTTAAAACATACGCCGAAACTTCCCATCCCCACAGAACGCCTTTATTCGGAGCGTCATAAACCCTGCGAGCTTTCTTTCTTGGTTCGATTTGGACGAAATTCTGTTTCTTAGCTTCTTCTTGCATCGGCGACTTGGCAATGCGTTCCTCAGCAAATTTGGCAAAATGTCCAACTCCCGTCGCTTGGCTCGACCACATGTAATCTGTTTCGGTATTTGCGGCTGTTGGATTAAGCGAAACTCGGTCGCCGTCGATATAAAAAAGTTTCGGGTTTGTGCCCTTTTCTTCTTTGCGGACAGAAACCGTTTCACGGGCTAACAACTTGGAAATCTCAGTTTCCGGATTGTCCATATCGCCCGAAATAATCGCGTGTTCGGGGCAAACGACGACGCAAGCAGGCTCCAAACCAATATCAACTCGATGGGTGCAATAGTTGCATTTTGCAGACGTATGATCAGTCGGATCCATAAAGATTGCGTCATACGGGCATGCTTGAGTGCAGGCTTTGCAACCGATACAGCGTCGGCTATCGAAATCTACGATGCCGTCATCTCGTTTGTATAGAGAAGTTACGGGGCAAATCTCGACACATGGTGCGTCAGCACAATGATTGCAACGCATCACTGAAAAAAGTCTTCGTGTATCGGGAAATTCGCCTTTTTCGATGTATTTAACCCACGTTCGATTTACTCCGACGGGGACTTGATGTTCTGATTTACACGCCACCGTGCAAGCATGGCAGCCGATACATTTGCGGTTGTCTATGACGAATCCAAAATTCATAATTTTTTGTTAAGGCAGAAACGCGACCAAAAGAAGCGTGTTTGATGTTTGAAGTGCGGCACACTCTTTAACAGTCGCGTTTCTGCCTTTTGGATCTGTTCTATTTGTTTACCGGCAAATGCTCGTTCAAATATCTCGTCAAAAGACCGTATAAATGAACGGTTGTGCCTTCGCCTTCGGAGATGCTGTGGGTGCGGTTTGGGTAAGCCATCATATCGTAAATTGCTTGTTTGTTGATTAGTTTATTTATCAAAATTTCCGTTCTTTGATAATGCACATTGTCATCGCCCGTGCCGTGAATAACCAGAAATCGCCTTTCAAGCTGTTAGCAAACGTAATCGGCGAAGATTGTTTGTAATCTTCGGCGTTTTCCTGTGGCAATCCCATATAGCGTTCGGTGTAAATCGTGTCGTAAAAACGCATGGTCGGGAACGGGCGCGACAGCCATTCCCATTTTATAAAGGTCGGGATAGCGGAACATCGCGTTCAAAGTCGAAACGCCGCCGCCGCTCCAGCCCCAAATGCCAACACGATTTGCGTCAATGAAACGGCATTTTGGCAAGAATCGCTTTGACCGCGTCGGCTTGGTCTGGCGATGAAATGACGATGCCGATTTTTACGATAGATACGCTTTGCGCCACGCACGTCCTTTCGGCGCGGGCGTTCCGCGATTGTCAACGCTGGCAACAATGTAGCCTTGTTGCGTCAACATCAGATGCCACAGATATTCTTCGCCCGTCCACAAATCCGTTACGGTTTGTCCGGCAGGTTCGCCATAGACGTAAAACAAAATCGGATATTTTTTGTTCGGGTCAAAATTGGGCGGTTTCATCATACAACCGTCCAGACTAACTCCGTCGCCAATGTCAACCTGGAAAAATTCGCTCGGACCTTTTGCAATTTGTCGATTTTTGCCTGCAATCCGCGTTGTCAACAATCGTGCGGACAATTGTTTTGTTTGACAGCATCGACAAAATACAAACTACGCCGCTTTGCCGAATGACGAATAATTATGCGATCGCCCAGCGGCTGTTTGGCGAAATATTGTAGGTGTTCCAGCCTTTTTGCGCGTCGGGCGTAACTTTTTCGAGCGTGCCGCTGCCGTCCAATTTTCGTGCGGAAAAGATAACGCTGAGTGGCATTTGCGGGCGAAGCGATATAATAAAGCCAGCCGTCTGTTTCATCAACTGATCGAATACTTAACACATCAAAATCCCGATGTTATCAATTTCGATATTCGAACCATCACGCGAAACTTAGTAAACTGTTGCCAACCGTCGCGTTCGCTCATCCACAAGAAATCGTTTTCCGCCTTCAATCCAGCGCATACGTGGAATCGTCGAGTTCAACCCAAGCATCGTCTTTTTCAGTCAAAATTGTTTTGACCGTCGCCTGATTTTGCATCGGCAATCATTAGATGATTCGTGTTTTGCAGACGATTTAGTGCTGGAGAATAAACTCGTTAGAATTATCCGTCTATTCCATCATCACGATATAATTATGTCGTAAATCGCCGGGTGTGTTCATCCATTTTGTTGCGCCGCCGGTCGCGCTGAACGACTCCGACACGCACCGCCGCATTAGTCGTTCCGGCTTTTGGATAAGGAATATCGGTCAAAACCGGATACAAATCTTGTCGTATTATCAATCAAAATAAAATCCTTAATGCCGCTTGCGTCAAACTGCCAATAGGCAATTGATTTGCTGTCCGGCGACCAACGCCAGCAATCGCGCAAGACGAATTCTTCTTCATTGACCCAATCGGAAGTGCCGTTTATCAGAGTTTTTGAGCCGTCGAGTAAGCGGCGAAATTTTAACGTCTGCAAGATTTTCGAACGTAAATATTATTTTCTTGAACATAGCCGACTCGTTTTCCATCAGGCGAAAATTTGGCAAACATCAACATTGAAGGTTTCAAATCGCCGCCGAGTTTTGTAATTTGCCGGTTGCCAAGTCCAAAACCCAATAATCGCCGAGCTTGTTGTGCCGCCAAACTCGCTTTGAGTATTGGTGTAAATTAAAATTTGCTGGAATTATCTGCCGACCATTCGTAACCGTTGATTCGGAAAGGCTTTGTTTCGCCTTGTCGGAATCAGTTTGTCCGCCGAAAGCAAAACTTTCGCGTTCATTGGTCTCAACGTCATAACTGACCAAATCCGTGCCGCCTTTAACGGTTGGCAGAGCGCTTCAATCCGCGTGTAAGCATCGCCCGATTTGAGCCAACGAAAACCGCCGACACCTTGCGGACTGAATTCACCAGATGCAAAAATGCGGTCAATTGAAAGCAACGTTGAATCAGCGTTTTGGGCAGGTGTGTAAATCGCTAGTGCAGAAAGAATAAGGAAGGTTGATAGAATTTTACCGAGACGATTTTGTAACATAAGTTAACTCACAAAATAGAAAATAATTTCTTGAACATTTTGTAATTGAAGAACCTTAGCGGAAAAAAGGATTGATTTGAGCCAAGTATATTACGCTTAGCGAAACATTGTCAATAATTCCGTCTATTTGCTTATTTGATTACGACGCAAACTTACAATTGCCGATTGACTTTATCTTTGCTCTTTCGTTTTATGACTTGGCAAAAAATAGTCTTTATTCTTTTACTTCTCGTTTGCTTAATTCCGATAATTTCGCCGCCAATTTCGCTCGCGTTAGGCTTGATTTTAGCTTTCAGCCTGGGCAATCCTTTTCTCGCCGAAACAAATAAATACAACAAGATAATTTTGCGTGGCTCAGTAATTTTGCTTGGTTTCGGAATGAATTTAACTTCTGTTTTGAAAGCTGGGCAAGATGGTGTAGTGATGACAATCGTCACGATTTTCGGAACGTTACTTTTGGGTTACACAATCGGCAAATTATTGAAAATAAACGGTAAAACGTCTGCCTTAATTTCATCGGGAACCGCAATTTGCGGCGGCAGTGCGATTGCTGCTGTTGCTCCTGCGATTCGTGCGGATGCAGACGAAACCTCAGTCTCGCTCGGGACGGTTTTTATACTCAATTCCATCGCCCTATTTCTTTTTCCGATCATCGGACACGCCTTGAATTTAACCGACAATCAATTCGGAATTTGGGCTGCGGTCGCGATTCACGATACGAGTTCGGTGGTTGGTGCATCGCAGGCTTACAGTCCCGAAGCACAGCAAATTGCGACCACCGTAAAACTTGCCAGAGCACTTATGGATTGCTCCGATCGCATTTATGTTCGCTTATTTTTACCGCCCAAAACATGGCGAAACTAAAATCAGCGAAATGATCCCATGGTTTATCTTCTTATTTCTAATCGCAACTGTAATAAGAACTTACGCTACTGATTTTATCCCAACATACATTTTTGAAACTCTAGTTTTGATTGCAAAAAAAGGTTTGACGATTACGCTTTTCTTAATTGGTTCGAGCTTGAGTTTTGGAATGATTAAGAAAGTTGGCGTCAAGCCGTATGATTCAAGGCGTGTCTTTATGGATAATAATCTCGGTAGTTTCGCTTTTCGCCGTTTTATGGATTTTGTAACTAAGCTCATTTTGTTTTGAAGCCTCTAATTGTTAAAATGAAAGTTTCTGTTTTGAGTTAGATTTTCAGCAAACAATGAGTATCAAACATATTACCGTTCGCGGTGCAAGGCAACACAATTTAAAAAACATCAACGTTGAAATTCCACGCGATCAACTTACTGTGATTACAGGACTTTCGGGTTCGGGAAAATCGTCGCTCGCTTTCGATACGATTTATGCCGAAGGGCAACGCCGCTATGTAGAATCACTATCGGCTTATGCCCGGCAATTTTTGGATCAACTTGAAAAACCCGATGTAGATTCGGTTGAAGGGCTTTCACCCGCAATTTCAATCGAGCAAAAAACCGTTTCAAAATCGCCACGTTCTACAGTTGGAACTGTTACTGAAATTTACGATTATTTGCGTCTGCTTTTTTCTTCGATCGGTCAGCCGCATTGTCAGCTTTGCGATGCTCCGATCACCCGTCAGTCGCAAGAAAATATCGTAAATGGAATCTTGCAATTACCTGAAGGCGAACGAGTTATGATTCTTGCCCCATTAGTTCGCGGACGGAAAGGCGAATTTCGAAAGGAGCTTGATAAGCTTAGCAAAGACGGTTTTGTAAGGGCGAGAATTGACGGTGAACTCAAACCTTTAGATGAGGAAATTAAGCTCGATAAAAAGAAAAATCACACAATTGAAGTCGTCGTTGATCGGCTTTCTGATAAAAGAAGGCGTCAAGGAACGCTTAACGGAATCCGTCAGAACAGCCCTGAAATTAACGGGTGGAGCGGTTTTGGTTTCCATCGTCGATGGCGATGAAAAGCTTTATTCCGAGAAAATGGCGTGCGTTAATTGCGGGGTAAATATTCCGACTTTAGAACCGCGTTCGTTTTCTTTTAATTCAGCTTTTGGAGCCTGTAAACGATGCGTTGGTCTCGGAACAGTTGCCGAAGTTGATCCTGCTAAACTTATTCCTGATGCTAATTTAGCCTGGAAAAAGCTGACGTTTTTAGACGAGGTTGATAAAACTGCGTCAACCGCTTTGCGAACCGCCCTTGCAGGAATTATCAAAAAGGGAAACGCGAAAAAACTTAAGGGAAAAGAAGAAGTTACACCAATTCCGGATTCCACACCTTTTCATTTGCTTCCTCCCGAAATTATTGATGGATTTTTCAATGGAATTAGCGGAAAAATCCCGATGCAATGGGGCGTTAGCTTTGTAAATGCTGAATGGAAAGGCGTTATCCGATATTTAGGCGAGCGTTTGCATAATGCTCCTTCCGAGAAAATTCGAACGTCGTTGAATGAATTGATTTCGCCTGTAAATTGCCCCGCTTGCGATGGAAAACGTCTTTCGCCTGAATCGCTTTCGGTTAAAATTGGTGGTTTGGGAATTGCCGATTACACAGGTTTGACGATTGAAGATTCCGAGAAGAAATTTGATCAGGTTTTGCTTAGCGAACGAGAAGAAAAGATCGCCGGATTGATTTTAAAAGAAATTCGACAGCGTATTAAATTCTTGAATGCAGTAGGTTTAGGCTATTTAACGCTCAGTCGTCCGAGTGCAACATTATCGGGCGGCGAAGGACAGCGAATTCGTCTGGCAACTCAAATTGGTTCGCAACTTCGTGGTGTTTTGTATGTTTTAGATGAGCCTTCGATCGGGCTTCATCCGCGTGATAATCAAAAATTGATTCAAACTCTGCAAAAATTGCGTGATTTGGGTAATACGGTTTTGGTTGTGGAACACGATGAAGAGACGATCATGCAAGCCGATTATGTGATCGATCTGGGTCCGCTAGCAGGTTCTCATGGCGGCGAAATTATCGCTTTTGGAACTCCTGCCGAGATCAAAAAGAATAAAAATTCGATCACCGGAAAATACATCACGGGTAAGCTAAAGATCGATATACCTAAAGTTAGACGCTCGCCAAATGGTAAGAATTTGGTAATTAAGGGTGCGAGGGCAAACAACTTAAAAAATATTGAAGTCACATTTCCTTTGGGAATTTTAACGGTTGTAACGGGTGTTTCGGGCAGCGGTAAATCGACGCTTGTTGACGATATTTTGTATCGTGCGTTGATGCGGGAAATTTACGGAAGTCTGCGTGAACCGGCGAAACATGATTCGATCGAAGGACTGAAATTGGTCGATAAAATCATTGAGATCGATCAAACGCCGATTGGCAGAACACCGCGTTCAAATCCGGCAACTTACACGGCACTTTTCACGCCGCTTCGTGATCTTTATGCGATGCTGCCCGAATCTCGCGAGCGTGGTTACAAGGCTGGAAGATTTAGTTTCAACGTAAAGGGCGGACGCTGCGAAGCTTGCGAAGGCGGCGGTTTGAAACGAATTGAGATGAATTTTTTGCCCGATGTTTATGTTATGTGCGACGTTTGCCGCGGGCATCGCTACAATCGCGAAACGCTTGCCGTAAAGTACAAAGGTTACTCGATTGCCGAACTTTTAGACACGACAATCGAAGACGCTCTCCCGATTCTCGAAAACATTCCGCAGATCAAGCAAAAACTGCAAACCCTTTTAGACGTTGGGCTTGGCTACATCAAACTCGGACAATCCGCGACAACGTTATCGGGCGGAGAAGCTCAAAGAATCAAACTTGCTAAAGAATTATCAAAACGTGCAACAGGCAAAACCGTCTATATTTTAGACGAACCGACGACCGGTTTGCACTTTGCTGACGTTCACAAACTTCTGGAAGTTTTGCAAAGATTGGTTGATACAGGAAATACCGTCATCGTTATCGAACATAATTTAGACGTAATAAAATCTGCCGATCATGTAATCGATCTAGGTCCCGAAGGCGGCAGCGGCGGCGGAAAAGTAGTCGCGGTTGGAACGCCGGAAGACATCGCGAAAGAGAAGAAATCGCATACTGGGAAGGCTTTGAAAAGTTTATTGAACTAATCCTCAATTATGCTAAGATAAGTTTGTTATGAATCAGCAAATTACATTAACAGTTCCTGAAAATGTTTGGTTTTACGCGAAAGCTGTAGCTGCACGAAGTAAGCAGAGAGTTGAAGATGTTTTGTCTGATTGGATGGAGAAAGGTTCGAGCGAATTTGATTTAGAAAAACTCTCTGATACTGAGATTTTAGCTTTGACGAAAATGAAAATTTCGACTGAAAAACAAAAAAGACTCTCTAAGCTATTGTTCAAAAGCCGGGAAATCGGCTTGAAAAAAGCAGAGCAAGAAGAACTCGATTTGATGATTGAAATCTCTGAGCTAAATACGCTGAAAAAAGCCGAAGCCTTACAAATTGCTGTGAAACGTGGATTGATTGAACGTCTTTCTTAATGCAACGACCAAAAATATCGGAAAAAGTTAAAGTCAAAATACGGTTGCTTGCTGAAAATCGCTGTGGTTATTGTCTTTGCAGCCAAGAGTATGTTTGGGACATTCTGGAAATTGACCATATTTACCCGATTGCGAAAGGCGGCAAAATTTCGGAAGAAAATCTTTGGCTCATTTGTTCAAGTTGCAATGGTGCTAAATACAATAAAACAGAAGCCTTTGATTCGATAACTGAAAAGGCTGTCCCAATTTTCAATCCACGCACTCAAAATTGGAATGAACATTTTAGTTGGAGCAAAAGCGGTACAAAAGTTATCGGCAAAACAGCAATTGGTCGAGCAACCATCATCGCTTTAAATTTAAATCGAGAAAGATTTATCAAAACCCGAAAACATTGGATTTCTGCAGGTTGGCATCCGCCAAAAGATTGAAATCGAAACGAATGTAAGTGTGTTTAATATCAAACATTTACGCCCTCGCTCCGTGCTGGCTTCTGCATTTAGTAGTTGTAGCCGTCGTATTTTTCAAAGCAGGATTTTCCAAAGTTTTTTGGAGTTTTGATGGTGGATTTTCCATTATCGGGATCCAAAGCATGAAAACTTTCCGAGCCGATGCTGCTTAGAAGCCAGTTTTTTATCGCAGGCGAATATTTGAAAGTAATCGTTTTGGTCCATCTCCAGGCACTTCCGCCGTAGTGTTCCACAGAAAAATAGCCGCTTTTTATTGTGATTCCTTCAAATGGATCGCCGAAAACTCCGCCGCAGGTAACGCATAAAACAACCTCATCATTTCTCGCCGCAAACTTAAATTTATTGCCCGATTCGCCGAGCAGAATGAGAAGAGGTCGCTTTTCCGGCTCATCACCGACATTGGAAGTTTCCCTTTCGTTGGGTTTGTTCAAAACTAAAATTACATCGGCAAAAGCGTCCCGATTCAGGTCGCCGGAAGTCGCATTCAAAACGTCATAACCCGCCGGAACAAACGACTTAATCTCCGCAGGTAGATTTCCGGCATCAAGCATGAGATCGCGAACTTCGCCGGGGTTTTGCCTTTTTGTGCAAAATTGCTTATTCCGAATACGGAAATCAATAAAAAAATCTTGAAAAATCTATTCATGTTCCACTCTTAAACTCACTAACATCTTCAGATTAGAAGTTTTCCGATGCTCTGCAAGCAATTGTAAAACCTCCTTTGAATAGACATGCGAACGAACTGATTTTTGCGTATATTGCTATTCATATCTAAGAGCATCAATCGGATTCAATCTCGCCGCTTTCCAGGCAGGATAAAGCCCGAAAACGATGCCGACTCCGGCGGAAACTCCGATTCCGATCACGATTGCCCACCAAGGGATGTAGGCGGGAAGCGGCGAATAGGCATTCATTAAAAGGCTGGCGATTTCACCGATTATTAAGCCGACTAATCCGCCAATTCCGGTTAAAACTACGGCTTCGATCAAAAATTGCGAGATGATACTTGCATGAGTTGCACCTACGGCTTTGCGGATGCCGATTTCTTTGGTTCTTTCCGTTACCGAAACGAGCATAATATTCATCACGCCGATGCCGCCGATCATTAGGGCAACTGCGGAAACTGCCGTTAAAACGAGGTAAGTGGCACCGGTTAATTGATTATAAATATCAAGCAGCGAATCTTGGGATGAGATTCCAAAATTGTTTTTATCGCCCGTTTTTACTTGTCTTGTACGGCGTAAAACTTGTGTAACTTCATCGGTTGCAGCGGTTACAGATTCGCGATCTTTTGGTCGGACGATGATGGCAAAAATGATCTCGGGAAAATCATCGGTTTTCCAATATTTCTGAAATGTTGTAATCGGGATAAAGACGGAATTATCACGCGATTGACCGAAAAATGCACCCAAATCGCCCATAACGCCGACAACCGTAAACGTATTTCCGGCAATCTTAATTTCCTTTCCAATCGGATCTTCTTCGGGGAAAAGCGACTTAACTAAATCTTTCCCGATTACGGCAACATTCGAACGCATTTGAACGTCAATATCGGCGATAAATCTACCATAGCCGATATATTGCGATTGCGTGATTTCATAATGCGGCGTAACGCCAAATAGTATCGGAGTATCGGATTGTTTTTCTTTATAGCGGACGATTTCAGAGATTTTACGTTGGATGGGCGAAACTCCTATCAGTGAAGGAGATTCCGCACGTATCGCATCTGCATCGGCGAGATTCAATTCCTTTCGCATACGCTCTTCCTGACTTGGCTGGCGACCAAAACTCGGTTCGAATTTGGCAATGAAAATTGTATTTGAGCCAAGAGATTCGAGCTGTTTCGCGAAAGATCGATTCAAGCCCTGTATGATCGAAACCATAAACATTACCGTTACAACTCCAACCATGACGCCCAAAATCGTCAGCCCCGAACGCAATTTATTTTCACGCACGGTGTCGAGTGCCATTACGGCTGCTTCTCTGAATGAATGTATAGTCATGATTTTTTAAGAACAATCTGTTAACCACATAGGAACATAGGTGACATAGGTTTTTGTGCCGGAGAATTGTCGTGTTAACTATGTTTTCTATGTCTCTATGTGGTAAAAAAACTCCTAAGTTTCACTCCTTTCTCAATGCCTCGATCGGGACGAGTTTTGAAGCTCGCCACGCCGGATATAGTCCGCTGATTATTCCCACGATCGATGATACGCCAACTCCTAGAATTGCCGCATTTACGCTCATTTGCATAGGAAAACCAATCGCTAATGAAATTAGAAATGCCAGACCAAAACCCGTAAAAACGCCAATTGTACCGCCGATTGCGGTTACGGTTACGGCTTCGATGAGGAATTGACTCAAAATGTCGCGTTGAGTTGCTCCGACGGCTTTTCGTAAACCAATTTCTTTTGTCCTTTCTGTCACCGAAACGAGCATAATGTTCATCACAACAATTCCGCCAACGACCAGCGAAATTGCCGCAACTCCAATCGTTACGAGATAAATATTATCGGTCGCGGTTTTGTAAAGTCCGATAAATACGTCTTGGGATTCAACGCTAAATCCTTCATCTTCTTCAGTTTCGCCCGCCCCATTTATCATCGAGGTTTTGCCGCGGCGATTTCTCATGATGCTTCTCACTTGCTCTTTTGCATCTTCAAAAAGCGAAGAATCCTGCACTTGAATATTTATCACCAGCGAATCACGTGAGCCAAACATTCGCTCACCCGCAGGTGATGGAATCATTACAAAATTATCGCGTGAAGCCCCTAAAACACTGCCCATCGTGACGATTGTTCCAACGATTCGAAATTCGGAACCATTAACCCGTATCTTTTGTCCGATCGAATTTTCGGGCGACATTCCATTGAAAACATTCTTCAAAATATCGGTTCCGATAACGGCAACATTTTGTCCGGCAGCACCTTCTTCGGTAGTCCAAATTCTTCCCGCTTCAATGTTTAGAGCCTCAATATCAAACATCGAAAGCGTTACTCCGCGAACCGGTACATTTTCCGAACTCGTTTCGCCGCCTTTCACAATCGAACGTCCATTTAGTGAATAACCAATCCGCCAACAGATCGTGCAAAGTCTTTGAATTGCGTCTAAATCATCTTTGTTTACGTCTTTACGCTTGTTAAATTTGATTAATTCTTCACGGGAAGTGATAACGAGCGGACGCTTAGAAACTGTGAAAACTGTAGAGCCTTGGGCGGAAAAGGTTGAGGCGACGCTTTGGTCCAAACCATTGATTATTGTGACAACTGCGATAACTGCGGAAACGCCGACGATGATTCCAAGTAACGTCAGAAAAGTGCGAAGTTTGCTCGCTTTCAGGCTTGCGAGTGAAATCTTAAAAAGTTCGACAAAAACCCGGTAACTACCCAAAATTGTAGAGACTTCTTTTGCCATATGAAACTTCACTTCCTTTCGAAAGGATACCAAGTATTGATACGATTGGGGAAGTTTAGAGTTTCAGAATGAAAATGTAACGCAGGCATCTTGCCTGCAACTAAACGAGCGATCTAAATGACAATTCAACAGCAGGCAAGATGCCTGCGTTACCCATAAATGCCTGATTTAGCATTTTTGCGAATGATTCTAACTTCATTAAACATTCTTTGGCTATCGCGAAAAACGCTTACTTTCGTTCCTTCGCAATGATCCCATCGGACTGGTATCTCTTTTAACCGCAGTCCCTTGTGATGGGCGACATACAGAAATTCAACGTCAAAGCCGAATCTTTCGATTGTCATCAGATCAAGCAGCGGACGAAATTTCTTCATGTTAAAAGCTTTGAAGCCGCACTGCGTATCCCAAAAAGGTAAGCCCGTAAGTGTGCGAACAATGAAGTTAAAAACTTTTCCGCCTTGTTCGCGTCGCCATGGCTGATGAGTTCCGATCAAGGTTCTATCTAAAGCACGCGAGCCGAAAGTTACATCAAATTCGCCTTTAATTATAGGCTCGATGAGTTTTGGGAGTTCGGAAATTGGAGTTGAAAGATCGGCATCGCTGAATAATGCAACTTCGCCGGAGGCTGCCAAAAGCCCCGTTTTTACGGCGAAACCTTTACCGCGATTTTGTTCGTAGCGAATTACTTTGCATGGTAAATCCGTAAATTCATCGCAAACTTTCTGTGCAACTTCAGCAGTTTTATCTCGCGAACCATCGTCAACCACAATTAATTCAGCGTTTAGTTTTTCCGACTTAACGTAAGAAAGAATTTGACGAATCGAATCACCGAGCCGATCAGCTTCATCAAATGCGGGAATAACAATGGAAATTTGCGGATTCATTTTTATTAGTCTAGAAAACGAAAATTCTATTGATAGCAGATTCAAGCAATTTCAACAAATGGCGGAAATATAATTTGTAGGAAAGGCGAAGAATTTTGCTTAATATGCGATAGGCAAATATGTTATAGTTTTGAGATTGGAGAATTATTGATGAGTAAGAAATTTATAATATTGGCGGCAATCATAATCGGTTTGGGTGCTATCATCGGCGGCGTTTTCAGCAAATTTGGAGGCAAATCTGCGGCGAGCGGCGAGATCAGCAAAGAGCAAATTTCCGGCGATTTTGATGAAGCAATACGCGTTGTAAATTCAAATTATGTAAGCGAAGTAAACCCCGAAAAGGTTTTGGAAAGCTCGGTTCAGGGAATGCTCTGGACGCTTGATCCCCACTCATCATTTTTCACAAAGGATGAATTTCGCAAACTTTACGAAGATCAATCGTCGCGTTTTTTCGGCATTGGAGTTTCGATTCTACAGCATCGCGATGGCGTTTACGTGCAATCGGTAATTCCCGGCACTCCCGCTGAAAAAGTAGGTCTCAAATATGGGGATAGATTCGTAGAAATCGAAGGAAAAGACGCAAAGGCTTGGTCGAGTCAGGAAGTTTCTAAAAATGTACGCGGCGAGCAGGGAACTCTGGTTAACGTAAAGATCGAACGGGTTGGCAATGAAAAGCCGATTGATTTTCAAATAAATCGGGATGGTGTTCCGCTGCCTTCGATCCGCAATTATTTCATGCTCAAAGACGATATCGGCTATATCGGCTTGACGGGCGGTTTTCAGGAAACAACGGCAGATGAACTTGATGACGCGATGACGAATTTGAAGAAACAAGGGATGAAGCAAGTTGTTTTAGACCTTCGCGGAAATCCTGGCGGATTGCTTCCGCAAGCAGTTGAAGTGGTCAGCCGATTCGTTTCTCGCGGACAAGTTGTCGTATCGGTAAAAGGTCGATCGCGATATGCAAATAGTCAGGAATTAAGGGCTGTTGGCGGAAAAACAGAAGATATGCCGTTGGTAGTTTTGATCAATGGCGGATCGGCATCGGCATCGGAAATTGTGGCTGGAGCACTTCAGGATTATGGTCGCGGAGTAATTGTCGGCACGGATAGTTTTGGAAAAGGATTAGTTCAGAGAGTTTTTCAATTGCCTTCGGGAACTGGGCTAACGCTAACAATGGCAAGATATTACACGCCTTATGGACGCTCTTTACAGAAGGATTATTCAAGCGGCTCGATCTATGAATATTACACTCATAAAGATGACGAAGATGCAGCAAAAGTAGTCGATCCAAATGCAGCACCAAAACCGCAGGGAAGCCCCGTGCAAACCGCCAACGGGCGAACGCTATATGGCGGACGCGGGATCGAACCCGATTTGAAAGCTGCGGCACTTACCTTTAATCCGTTGCGATTTAGAATCAATGAATTAGCTTTCTTCTTTACGCGGCAGGCTGTTGGCGGAAAAGTTGTAGGCTTGGAAGGATTAAAGGTTGAAAAGCAAAAAAATGGCTATGTTTTGCAGCCGAATGATTTAGAGATTAACGAAAAAATCATTGCTGCTTTTCGAGAATTTGTTGCCAAAGATAAGCAAAGCGGACTCTCGGGCGAAATTATCAATACAAATTTGGACTACGTAAAAACTCGTTTGCGTGAAGAATTGGCGACCGCGAATTATTCAACTGATGCCGGTTCACAAGTATTGCTTGAAGTCGATCCCCAAGTTTTGAAGGCTGTTGAAGCTTTGCCTGAAGCTAAAAAATTGGTTGAAGCATTTAAGGCAAGTTCGAATATCGGATAAAGTTTTGAGTCCCGTCTTCAGACGGTTTCTTCTTAGGCAGAAGCCGTCTGAAGACGGGACTCAAAACAAAACTCAAGACATAACCCGCAGAATAAAACACTTCAAATAATAACTTTCCGGCATTCCCAGTAAGATGGGATGATCGCTTGCTTGCATTCTTTTCTCAATCAAATGCAAGCGTTTATGGGCATTTCGCGAGGCTTCTTCCAAAACTTGCAGGAATATCTCTTCATCAAAATGATACGAACACGAGCAAGTTATCAAAATTCCGCCATCATTCAATAATTTCAAAGCTCGCAAGTTTATTTCTTTATACCCGCGAATCGCTCCATTCAAAGCTGCCCGATTTTTTACAAAAGCTGGCGGATCAAGCACGATTGTGTCAAATCTTTCGCCCTTTGCTTCGAGTTCGCGTAAGGCATCAAAAACGTTAGCCGTTTGGAATTCAATATTTGTAACTTCGTTTAATTCTGCGTTTCGTTTGGCTTGTTTTATCGCATCTTCGGAAATATCAATCGCCAAAACGGAATCACAAGTTTTCGCCAAATTAAAAGCAAAACCGCCATTGAATGTGAAACAATCCAATACTCTGCCGAAGGCATATTTACGGGAAACGGCGTGATTTTCGCGTTGATCGAGATATGAACCGGTTTTTTGACCATCAAGCAATGAAACATAGAATTTTACGCCGTCTTGTTCGATAACAATTTCATCTGCAACTTCGCCGTAAAGCACCGAATTAACCTGCTCTAGGTTTTCCAAAAGACGAACTCTGGCATCATTCCTCTCAATTATTGATTTTGGCTGAAATTCTTCCTGCAAGATTTCAACGAATGTTTGCTTTAATTTATCAGTTGATTGCGAAAGCGTTTGGATAACTAGATTTCCAGCGTAATCATCAACGATTAGCGAGGGAATCAAATCAGCTTCGGAATTTATCAGACGAAAAGCGTTTGTTTGGCTCTCGGTTTTTGGTCTTCGGCTTTTGGCTTTCAAAATCGCATTTCGCCAAAATTCTTTATCAATTGTTTCAGGTTTGATCGTAAAAATACGCAAAGAGATTTCGGATTTATCGCTGTAAAAAGCTTTCCCGATGAAGTTATTTCCTTCATCTACAACAGTTACGATATCCCCGCCGTTTGCTTCGATTCGCACGAGATCGCTTTTGTAAATCCACAAATGTCCACCGCGAACTCGCTTTGCACCTTTCTTATTAACTGAGATTTTTGACATATATTTTCGCCCTTACTGACGTGCAGGCTTCTGCAATGTAAGACTTTAACCGATGAGCAGATATTTAGCCAATCCACATAAACCGCCAAGAATTACGATTATAAAAACGTTTGCTTTGAAAAAGTAAAGTGCGATAAAAGATGCAATTGCAAGGCTTAAAGCAAAGAAATCAAAATTCGAATTGTGATAGATCACGGTTGCTCCAAATGTGATGGCAAGATTCAAAATTACGCCGCAAACCGATGCGGTTACAAAGGTTAGAGTTGTGTTGAGCTTTTGATTCGTACGTAATTTTTCAATGTAATTGGCTCCGGCAAAGATGAATAAAAATGATGGCAGAAATGTAACGTAAGTCGTTATCAAACTGCATAAAATCGCGAAAGAAGTTGAGCCGGTTGCGTTCCAAGCCGTCATGAATCCGATGAATTGTAAAACCATAATTAATGGTCCCGGCGTAGTTTCAGCCAGTGCCAGCCCGTCAACAGTTTGTGCGGAAGTAACCCAACCATTTGCGACCGCCGCTTGATTTACATAAGCCAAAACCGCATACGCACCGCCGAACGTAACGAACGCTGCTTGGGTAAAAAAGAGGTAAATTTTTACAGTTAGATTCTCGTAACCATATATAAATAAAAGGATTCCAAAGGGAATTACCCATAAAGCGAGGCAGACCGAAATCACTTTCCAAATGTTTGATCGGCTTTTTTCTATTTGTAATAGTTCATTCGATTTTGAATCTTGAATCCTAAATTTTGAATCGATGAATCCAATTATCAAAGCTCCCAAAACTATTAAAGGAAAAGGAACGTGAAGAAAGTAAATCGCAATAAAAGCCAAGGCTGCGATAACAATATGCCATTTCGATTTAAACGCTTTCTTACCGATTTTCAAAACTGCTTCGACGACAATTGCGACGACAACTGCCTTGAATCCATCTAAGATCGCGTCAATCTGCGGAACGCTTCCGAAATTCGCGTAAACGTAAGAAAGTAAAAGCAAAAAGAAGATCGAAGGAATCACAAAAAACGCACCCGCTACGATTCCGCCTTTGATTCCGTGCATTTTCCAGCCGCAATAAGTCGCTAATTGTTGGGCTTCAGGACCGGGAAGCAACATGCAGTAATTTAAGGCGTGCAGAAAATCATCGTTATCAATCCATTTTTTGGTTTCGACCAATTCTTTTTGCATGACAGCGATTTGTCCGGCAGGTCCGCCGAATGAAATGAAGCCGAGTTTCAGCCAAAATTTGAAAGCTTCTGCGAAAGTTGGAGTTTGCATTTGGCTGATTTTAACACAAACAAAGTTGATTCGAATTACGGAAAAAGTTACTCTTATAATGGTTTAACCAAAAATATTTAGGAGATACAAAATCAATGTTACAAGTTGGAGATAATGCTCCCGACTTTGAGTTAGCTTCTCATCTTGATAAAGATAAAAAAGTAAAACTCTCAGAATTACGGGGCAAAAATGTAGTGATTGCGTTCTATCCACTGGATTGGACGCCTGTTTGAACGGTGCAAATGCCGTCCTACGAAGCAGATAAAGCACGCTTTGAAGGATATGATGCTCAAGTTTTGGGCATATCAGTAGATAGCATTCCGTCGCACGTTGCCTGGTCGAAAAGTCTCGGCAATATCACATACGATTTATTAGCGGATTTTCATCCAAAAGGTTCAGTTGCACAGAGTTACGGTGCCTGGCGTGAAGCCCAAGGCATCACTGAAAGAGCTCTGTTTATTGTGGACAAGGAAGGCAAAATTGCCTACAAAGATATCCACGATATTGCAGATCAACCCGACAATGAAGAACTTTTTGACGTTCTAAAAAAACTATAGCATTGAGCAGTGAGCGGTTAGCAGTGAGCGGATCAAAATCCGGCTTGCGGCTTACCGCTTACTGCTTACGGCTCACACTTTATATGACTTTTTCAAGAAAATGTGTTCCGTTTACACCGTTTGATTTAGATTTATCGAAAGCGACGATTGCAATCGTAAGTGCCGCTGGAGTTCATAAAAAGGATCAAGAAGCCTTTAATATCGCTGATGATTTGGGCGATTTGAGTTATCGCGTTATGGGCGAAGAGGTGGAATCTGCAAATTTGATGGTTACGCATCATCATTACGAACACGAAGATGCCGATAAAGATATCAATGTAGTTTTTCCAATCGATATTTTACGCAAGTTGAAAGAACAGGGAATTATCGGCGGAATTGCCCGCAAACACGTCGGATATATGGGTTACACGATGCGTTTGAAAGACATGTATGAACAAACTGCCGTGCAAATTGCCGATGAAATTGACAAAGGTTCGAGAGCCGATGCCGTGATTCTAACTGGCGGCTGACCAAATGTTTGTCACCGGACAGTTGTCGCGGTTCAAAGAGAAATCGAAATGCGAGGCACTCCCACTGTTTTAATTACAGTTTCGCCGGAAGTTTCCAATCAAATGCGTCCGCCAAGGGCTATGTATCCGAATGGTTTCAAAATCGGTAACAGTTTGGGCAAACCGAATATGCCTGATCTACAACGAAAAGTTTTGATGGATGCATTGAATTTGCTGACCAAAAACACTCGTCCGGGAAGTTTTGAAACGATTGATTATCCCGAATACGGCGAATATCACGAGCCACCAAGTGTTAAAAAGATCTAAACTGTGATTGCGATACTTTGTCTTATCAAACAACAAAGTCTATAATATTCCCTTATTTTTAGAGCCAGTTGATGCAATCATTTTTTTATGTATAAAACAATCGGAATAATTACGGGCGGTGGTGATGCACCGGGATTGAATGCTGTGATTCGGGCTGCTGTGAGAACGGCAATCGGCGAATTTGGCATGAAATGCGTCGGGATTGAAGATAGTTTTGAAGGAATTTTGGGCGAACCCAAGATCACAAAGCTAACTCTCAAATCCGTCAGCGGCATCCTTCCACGGGGCGGAACAATTCTGGGAACAAGAAATCGCGGAAGTTTTTGCAAAATGGTTGACGGGAAAATGATTTTCCCCGAAATGCCAATTGAAGAGGCTTTGGAAAATCTCAAAAAGCTTGAAATAGAAGCACTTATCGTAATCGGCGGCGAAGGAACTCTCGGTATCGCCGAGCAATTTCACAAACATAATTTTCCTGTCATCGGCGTTCCCAAAACAATTGATAACGATCTTTCCGCGACCGAATTAACATTCGGTTTTATGACCGCGATTGACATCGCGACTGAAGCTTTAGACCGTTTGCATACAACTGCTGCCTCGCATGATCGCGTAATGATTTTGGAAGTAATGGGCAGAAATACGGGTTGGATTGCTCTTCATTCGGGATTAGCTGGTAGTGCAGATGTTATTTTGATTCCTGAAATTCCATTTTCTTTTGAATCAATTCTAGAAAAAATCCGCCAGCGTGAAAAAAGCGGCTCGCGTTTTACCAATGTAGTTGTCGCGGAAGGTGCAGTAGAAGTCGGTACGCAGCCAATTTATTTGGACAAAGAAGCTATGAGATTGGGCGGCGTTGGCAGCCATTTAAGAAGGCGGCTTGAGGCTGCAACAGGTAAGGAATCTCGCTGTGTAGTTCTCGGACATTTGCAACGCGGCGGAAGCCCAAACGCTTTTGATCGAATGCTTGGAACAAATTTCGGAGCATGTGCCGTTCGAGCTTTGGCAAATGGTCAAGCAGGCAGAATGGTTGCTTTGAAGAGCAATGAAGTAGTTACCGTTCCACTACATGAAGCAATTGAGAATATTAAAACCGTAAACATTGATAGCCAAATCGTTCGCACCGCACGCGACATCGGTATCTCTTTTGCCGCACCGAATGAATCAAAATTATAGAATCAAAATATCTTACGTGGTCTGATCATGGCGTGATTGGTGGAAAAATCACGATCTTTTCCGACATTTTTGATAAACCCAAACCGTTTGTAAAAATCCTCAAGCTGACTTTCTTCCCAATCGCCAAAAGAACTATCAGGCGTGAGAGCCAGCGGGCAATTAACCGAATCCGCCATTGCAATTAATTCCTCAAAAAATTTGCTTCCGATGCCCTGATTTCTATCTGCTTCCGCAACTCTCAAAAAATCAAAATAGATAAATTCTTTGTAAGCAATCAGATTAAATTCAACAGTTGGGAAGATTTGTTCGAGTCTTTTTGTGAATATTTCGCATTCCTCCGCCCAAATCCCTTCGATTGGACTGAGCGGTTCATTCGTAATATTTGTTCGTGCCTTTTCGCTTAACATAATAATCCTCTCAAAAAGAATCTAATCAGAGCGTAACGCCTTCTTGATATTCACCCCAAACCTTTCTCAAACAATGGCTTATCTCACCGACTGTAGCATAATTTTCAACACATTCCAGGATTTTTGGCAACAAATTCTCATCCGTTTGAGCCGATGCTTTGAGATTTGAAAGCGACATTTCCGCTTTCGATTTATCACGTTTTTCACGCATCGATTTCAGCCTTTCAACTTGGTTTTTCTCGATTTGAGCGTCAATCGTCATCGTCGGAATCGTGCTATCTTCATCAGTTTGAAACTTATTTACGCCAACGACAATTGCGTCTTTCGATTCGACAGCTTTTTGATATTGATACGCGGCTTCCTGAATTTCGCGTTGCGGAAAACCTTGCTCGATTGCTTTAAGCATTCCGTCCAAATCGTCAATTTTTTGGATGTAATCGACCGCTTTTGCTTCCAATTTATTCGTCAGTTCTTCAATTGCATAGCTTCCCGCGAGTGCGTCAACGATGTCGGCAACGCCTGATTCATGAGCGATAACTTGCTGAGTTCGCAAAGCAATACGGGCGGCTTTTTCGGTTGGCAGAGACAACGCTTCGTCCATCCCGTTTGTGTGCAAAGATTGCGTTCCGCCGAGAACTGCGGCGAGTGCCTGAATCGTTGTGCGGACGATATTTACTTCGGGTTGTTGTGCCGTCAGTGTAGAACCCGCAGTTTGAGTGTGGAATCTGAGCATCAACGATTTCGGGTTTTTTGCACCGAATCTTTCACGCATAATTTTCGCCCAAAGTCTTCTTGCGGCTCGGAATTTCGCCACTTCTTCAAGCAAATTTAGATGCGAATTGAAGAAAAACGACAAACGCGGTGCAAAATCATCAACCTTCAAACCGACTGAAATTGCCGCATCAACGTATGCGATTCCGTCCGCCAATGTGAACGCAATTTCCTGTGCGGCGGTCGAACCTGCTTCGCGGATATGATAGCCGGAAATCGAAATTGTGTTCCAATTCGGCACTTCGGCGGCACAAAAAGCGAACGTATCGGTGATTAAACGAAGCGAAGGTTTCGGCGGATAAATGTAGGTTCCACGAGCGATATATTCCTTCAAAATATCGTTTTGAATCGTGCCGTTTACCTTATCAAACGACACATTTTGCTTCTTGGCGACCGCTAAATAAAGACACAAAAGCGTTGATGCAGTTGCGTTTATCGTCATCGAAGTTGAAACGGTGTCGAGCGGAATTCCGTCGAACAACGTCAGCATATCATCGAGCGAATCAATTGCCACGCCGACTTTTCCGACCTCACCCAATGCCAACGGATCATCAGAATCAAGCCCGATTTGCGTCGGTAAATCAAACGCCACCGATAAGCCTGTCGTGCCTTGCGAAAGCAGATATTTGTAACGTTTATTTGAATCTTCGGCAGTCGCAAAACCCGCGTATTGCCGCATAGTCCAAAATCTGCCGCGATACATATTCTTGCGAACTCCGCGTGTGTATGGGAATTCACCCGGGTTCGCTAAATCGTTATCGTAATTGATTTTGGTGTTGCTCGGATTATAATCGTTTGGCAATTCTATGCCCGAAGATGTTTCGAATTTATCTCGTCGTTCGCTCATATTTGCAATAGATTAGCATATCCTGAAAAGATTTTATGAATCTGCTTAATCTGTTAAACTCAAAAAATGGCAGAAAGTTTAGCATTCACGAAAACAACGGATCGAAAAATAATTTACGCGGAAATTACTCCGCAAATTGAAACTTTGGTTTCGGCGGAAACTGATTTGGTGGCGAATCTGGCAAATATTTGTGCCGTTTTGAAGGAAGCTTTTGGATTTTTTTGGGTGGGATTTTATTTAAAGCAGGGAAATCAGCTTGTTTTGAACGCGTTTCAAGGTCCGGTTGCCTGCACCAGAATCGATTTTGATAAAGGCGTTTGCGGACACGCTTATACAACACGTGAAACTGTTATTGTTCCAAATGTTGATGAATTTCCCGGGCATATCGCGTGTGCGTCGGCATCGAAATCTGAAATTGTTTTGCCGATTTTCAAAGGCGATGAAGTATTTGGTGTATTAGATGTTGATAGCGATAAGCTTAATGATTTCAGCGAGATTGATGCGGAAGGCTTAGAAAGGATTACGATAATTATTGAAAAGTTGCTTTAGCCGAGATGCAAGATCAATATTTAGAGTCTAGTCAAAAAATTTTAAACTATTAACATAATTGTGGTTAGTAAAAGCAAAAGGCATACAGGTGCAAGGAAATCGCGAGAAAGTGTGGAAAAACCTTGCACTTGAAACGAAAGTTTCCCCCCGAAGGGCAAATAGCCACGTCCATTTATGGCGTGGTTCGGGCAGGGCAACAAATTCAGAGGGCGTTTTAACGTTCTTGCAAAAATGCAAAAGTGGGGCAGCACACAGCAAAAAAGGATGTTAAAACGCCCTTTAATGATTTCCATAACTACTGCCACGCCGTAAACAACGTGACTATTTGCCCTTCGGGAATTTTGAGAATAGTGACAATTTTACCGATTTTATACTTTCTGAGGTGACTCTATTTACAGCACTTTTTTCCTGAAAAATTCGTCGAAATTTCCTCTGTAAGTGCGGCTGATATTAAATTTTTTGCCGTCTTTCATAACAAATTTTTGCTCGCTGCGACCCCAAATCTGAATTTCTTGGACAAAATTTATGTTAATGATTGTCGAACGGTGAATGCGGAAAAACTTCTGAGGATCAAGCTTGGCTGCGATAGCGTCCATTTTTTCCCTTAAAAGCTGATTGGAATTACTGAGTTTGAGCGAAACGTAATTGCCTTGTGCCTCAATCCACTGAATTTCGTCAATCTTTACCAGCGAAATCTTTTCATTCTTTTTTACCGAAACCCATTCCAAATATGTATTTTGAGCCTTCACATTTTCAAGAAGCTCAAACATTCTTTGCTCGTATTGTCCTTTTTTCGCGGATAAAATTCGCTCGCAAGCGAGATTAAAACTTGCTTCAAAACGCGAACGATCAAATGGCTTGAGCAAATAATCGGTTGCGTAAAATTCAAATGCCTTGATCGCATATTCATCGAAAGCGGTGACAAAAATGATGATCGGCATTCTATCCGGATGAGATTCTTTTAGATTCCGGAGAAATTGAAAACCATCGCAACCGGGCATTTGAATATCGAGAAAAATGATATCAGGTCTTAATTCTAATGTTTTTTGATAAGCTTCATCGCCATTTGCCGCTTCCGAAATCAAGCCTGCACGATCTTCATTCTTCAGCATTTCGCGAATTCTGACTCTAGCCAGAGGCTCATCATCCGCTATTAAAATATTCAATTTCGAATTCATAACGAATAATTTCCAAACTAAACGATAAAGGGCAAATCAAATCTAACCAAGGTTCCCGATTCTCGATTAGTGCCTATCTCAAATGAAAAATCGTCTCCATAAATCTGACGAAGCCGGGCTTTAGTGTTGCTAAGTCCAACTCCGCCTTGGGTTTTAGCCGACGCAGAAGTCGAGTTTAAGCCCGCTCCATTATCTTCGATCTCAATTATCAGGCGAGCATTATTTCGCTTCGCACGTATGAAAAGGAATCCATTTTCCTTCATATTGGCAATGCCATGCCGGATCGAATTTTCAACAATCGGCTGTAAAATTAAATTTGGAACTTTTGAGTTCAAAGTCTCTTCATCAGCCGAAAATTCAACAGTTAATCTTTCTTGAAACCGAACCTTTTCGATATCTAAATACGTTTTCAAAAAATGGAGTTCTCTTTCGAGCGAAACAATCGGTTCGCCGGAATTTTGGAGAGTCATCCTTAAAAAATCACTCAAACGCGTTAGCATCAGGTCTGCTGATTCGGCATCGTGATGAATCAATGTTGCGATTGAATTCAGCGTATTAAAGAGAAAATGCGGGTGAATCTGCATTTTCAAAGCACTCAATTGAGCATCTGAAAGCAATGCGGAAAGCTCGGCTACGCGAACTTTTTCACTCTGCATTTCGCGATAATATTCGATTCCTTGCCCAACAATAATAATTCCCCAGTAAACAATGATTCCGCGATGCAGAAAATGCGGGTCAAAAATCATATCGAAGCTGAGGCAATGTTCGCAAATATCCTCCCAAGTCCAGGCAATAAAACTGTTTAGGGATGTGCTGACGATTGAAAAAATTACCGATGCTATCAAATGACAAAAATAAATTACTATTGTTTTTGGTGCGATTTTGAGTTGGAGCGGAAATCGCTCGCTTAGCTTAAAAAGTAATATTGAGAATAATGCGTAGATATAAAATTCGGTTAAGAATTCGATTATGAAATACTTGACGTGAAGAATTCTACCCGCACGATAATTCCTGAGGTAAGATTCGGAAGCAAACGAAAGTCCTAAAATTGTCCAGATAGCAAATCCGATCGCAATGCTTTGCCATGCGGGAAAATTGTCGAGAAAGCTTTTGGGAGTTGTATTTTCTGAAACTGTTTTCATCAAAACCACGCATTATTTTGCGAAAAAATGATTCGCTGACGGCAAAGCGATGACGTGAATGCGTGTGTTCAGATGCCGCATTCACGTCAAACGTAAGATTACCAGGCGATTGGATTGATGCCGTCTTGACGGGCTTTGTCAATACTAATCAAGTGATAACGCGGGTCTTTTGCGTTGATAGCCGGGAGACTTTCTCGAAATTTTTTGTCACCCGCTTCCAATGCTTTCTTAAACGAACCATACGAAGCATCGACCACTGCTTTTGCCTCATAATCTCTCAGATCAATTGCACCAACCACTGTCGTTTCAAAGCCCCATAAATCGCCTTTTCCGTCCATATCAAAAACTAAAAAGCAATGACCGGGGATGAGTACGAGTCCAACACGGATACCGATTTTTTTCAAAATTGCCGCGATTAAAACCGATCCGTCAACGCAATTTGCCTGAGCAGCCTTGATAGATTCGTCAAAAAGCCGAACGTATTGGCTATTAACCATGTTTGCGGTGCTGGACGTATCTGTAATGCTGCTGTATTTAAATCCGCGTCTTTGTAAAATAAACCAAATGGCGAAAAGTTGTTTTTGAACTTCTTTTGGACCGCCCTGATAGCCCAAAAAAGCGTCAACCAATCTCGTATCGAGTGCCTCCTTCAAAATCTGGTCAATCCATTCGTGATCTTCATTTACATAAGCAGCAAAAAGTTCGCTGGTATTTGCCCAGTTATCGTTGTCAAGAAAACGATATGAATAAACCGCTTCATTGATAGAGCGAATTCTTACAACAACCGTCCTTTTTTCCACCAGTTCGCCATTGATATACAAAGTAAATGTGGCGTTGGCTGGCGTTGGTTTTTTATAGCGTTTTAACGCTTCCCAATCCCATACAATTCTTGGGAAAATTCGATATCGTTGGTCTTTGGTTGAAAGGGTAGTTTCATATTCCTGATAGCCGATAATCGGATCAAGTTGGACACCAATTTTTATTTTGCTGTCTTTTTTGGGATTGATAATATGCATACCCAAAATGCCGTGATTATCGCCGATAACGGTCTCTGTCTTAATTTCTTGTATTGGAATCGATGCTCTTGCCAAGAAATATGCGGGAAAAATTTGCTTGTCCATTTCTACAACCGGAGTCCAGGTTATACCCTTTGAGTTCGGCGTCATCGGCACCAATTTTGTGAGTTTTTTATCTCCTTCTGCCTTTTCAAGTAAAGTGACTTTTGCAAGATCCTCTTCAGAAGCCTTTGTTTTGCCTGTTTCTTTATAAACAATAGAGCGATTTATGTAAGCTTGTTTTTCATTTGGATCAAGTTTAATCGCAGTAGTGTAATCACGAATCGCCAAATCATATTTCTTTTGGATTGCATAAACAAACCCGCGGCTAACGTATACAGTCGCAACATTCGGATCAAGCTCAAGCGATTTATTATAATCTGCCAGAGCATACTCAAGATTATTTATGCGACGATTTGCGAGTCCTCGATAATAATAAACTTCTTTGTTATTAGGATATTTGCTCAGATATTTGGTGAAAAGCGGAATTGCCACATCGTATTTCTCACTGTCGTAAGCCTTATAACCTAATTTTAATGCTTCTTCCGGAGTCAATTCGGCTTGCGTAGTACCGCCGGGTGCGGAGGTTGGTTTCTTCCCGGTTTTAAGTTCTTCGGCTTTGGTAGTATCAGCTGCTGCTAAGTTATTTTCACCTAAGCCCTTATAGACAATTGCCCGAAATCTGTAAGGAAGTTCATTATTCGGGTCAAGCTTGATAGCCATATTCAAATCACGAAGAGCAAAGTCAGCTTTGTTCTGAAGAATATGCACGTATCCGCGACCAATGTAAGCAGTAATATATTGAGAATCAATGCTGAGAGCTTTTGTGTAATCAGCTATTGCCAGACTCAAGTTTTTCGGAGCTGGCGTAAGATATTCCACGATTTACATAGCCAATTTTGTCGTTTGGGTATTTATTCAAATATCGGGTGAAATATGAAGCAGCCTGTACATAATTTTTCTCATCGAGCATTTTCGCACCGAGCTTGAAATCCGGATCATTTTCAGTGTCTGATTGACGTGCGGTTGGATTATTTTTTGGTGGCGTATCAACGGTCGGTTTATTTCTTTTTGCAATAATTTCATTTGCTCTTCGCATAATCCGAATTGGCTAAGTTAGTTTCGCCCATCGATTGATATGCGATACCGCGATTTTTGTAGGAAATATCGTCATTTGGATTTAATTTGATTGCGAGAGTATATTCGCCGACAGCCAATTCAAATTGTTTTTGACCGATATATGAATATCCGCGACTCGAAAATGCCTGCCAGTAATCGGGCTTTATTTCAATCGCTTTGGTAAAATCTTTCAGAGCCAATTCATATTTTTTCAAATAATTATAGGCTAAACCCCTGTTATAATAAGCATTTACTTCATTTGGATTGGTTTTAAGATATCTTGTGTAGTAAAAAATCGCCAACTCATAATCACCGGAATCAAATGCCTTGACCGCCAATTTAAAATCATCTTCCTGAAGTTTTAAGAACAAAGATTCTGAGCTCTGAAAACTCTTTAGAATCTGCAATTCGCCATTGGCAAAACCTGAAGTAGCCAAAATTAACGCAAATAAAATGCTAAAAATAGATCTTCTAAACATACTAACTCCCTTATATAAGTGTAATATTTCCTATAATTATCTTTACATTCGAAGCAGATTTAATTTTACAAGGCGGATTGTGAATTTGCCAAATATATCAATCGCTAATTCTTTATTAAAATATTTTCCTGCCAAATCGTCTTGCGTACTTACCGAAACAACGCCCAAAATTACAAGAAAATAGAAACACTGAAACTCACTTTTTTTTTCATAAACTTCTTCTCAATATTAATTAACGAAAAAATTGTCAGTAAACCGTAAATTTTAGTATTTCTTTGCCTTTCGCGAACTAACCTTAAAGGAATTTCCTCTATTTTCAAGGATTACCGTTTCGTCCGATGTATCATCACCTGTGTAAAATAATAGGTCGTTTTTATTGTCACCGTTAATTTTGCAGGGAACTAAAGCGTAAACCCAATAATCGGATAAATTAGTGCCATACTTATACTTAAAGAAAGATTTGATGGTTTTGCCTTGGCTTGTTTTTATGTCAAAGGTGATCCAATGATTTTCTTTGACGCCTTTCATATTCATTTTTGCCTTAGTTGCAAATGTTCTCGGGATAATCCTGTCTGCCTTGTCGTCGCCGTCAACGTCAAACTTAAAAGGCGTTTTATCCGCAAAATCTCTTTTATCTGAATCGCTAAAAGGATTTGTGTTGCATTTAGCGGGATTTGATTCGCGGGCAGCAAAAATATTGCTCGCAAACACAAGAACCCCACTTAACAAAAATGACGTAAATATTTTATTTTTCATAGGTTTATTTTTCTTTCAAAATATTTATCCAAACTGATTTTTTTCAAATCGCCCTGACAACGATTCCGGCAATTACTAAAAACCTTAACAAACATAGTCTAATTGCCTCTACTTTGAATTTGAAAAGCAAAATTTGTTTCTCAACTTATTTAACGAAAAAAGACTTGAGAAACCGTAAAGAGTTTTGAGGGCTAAAGCCTAAAAGGAATAAAAAGACTTGGGTCATGACTAGATAAGACCATTATGCTTAGTAATTTTTATAAGTAAAGAGTAGAGATTTTCTTTTCGATAATTGAAGCGAAATTCGCACTCTTTCAAGTGTAAATAAAACGTGTTCTTTGACATTCCGCGAAATCTTGAAAGCCTGACTTTGGCATAGCCCCAGAAGCCTTCGATGCCGTTAATGTGATTGCTTCCTTCGGCGAATTTGTCGTCGGAATGAAGGATGCGAAAATGCTTTTGGTAGCCTAGATGAACAATCGAATCGTAGGATCGAAAACCGTCGGTATGGATGATACTTTCCTTGTCCACCTTTCCTGTAACTATCTGTAAAAGCGTAGCTTTACGGACATCAGGAACAACTTCGGTATAGACTTTTCCGTTGCGTTTGAAGATGCCGAAAACGATGGTTTTACCAAATGCTCCACGACCGCGTTTGCCACGAACATAGCGTGAACCAAAGTATGATTCATCTAATTCGATGACTCCTGAAAAAGGCGATTCGAGTTCACAGAAGTCAGCAATAGCTTGGCGGATAAATGTCAAATAACGATTAACCGTATTGCGGTTTAATTTAACCAAAACAGCGATTTGAGAAGCGGTCAAATCAACGGCAAAAAGCCGTAAAATCTGACGAAATTTAGCTTTAGAAATCTTTGCACGAACAAATCGCTTGTAACTAACTGTCATATCTAGATTTAAGTATGATACATCATCTCTTATCTAGTCATGACCCAAAGACTTTTAGGCTTTAGAGTTAGAGCATTACGGTAAATCCTTACAACCAAAAATGGCAAATTTCTTGTTCTTAACAGTTACTTTTTTGCTTTCACCATCGCTTTTGATTTCAACAAAGCCTTCCAAACGATTGCTGCGGTCAATAAAAAAATCTCGGTCTTCGTAATAATTTGTGGTTGTAATTACATTTCCGTTTTGAGATGTATCCGAGCCCGTATAGATTCGTTTGTTTTTGACTTGGGTAAAGTTAAAAATTATTTGTAAAAAATACTTGCCCGGTTTAAGTCGGCTAAAGACAAATTCGCCTTTCCCATTAGTTTGTGTTACCAAAGCGTGTTTTTGTGCCTCGCGATTAATAAAGATACCTGTTTTTTTATCCTCTTTTTTCTCGCGTAGTTCGTGCCATGTGTCCAGATACGGAGTCACCGGAAATAAGGCTACTCGAACATTCGACGCATCAAACCTCTCACTTCCACCCAATCCCCACATACCATTTTGGACGTAAGCACAAGCTCTCCCAATCAACGTAGAAGTTCCTTGTTGCAAAGCATTTTTTGCCAAAGCTGGGTCAAATTCCGCAGACGGGAAAAGCGTTCTTCGAGCATTTGCAAAACCGGGAAGAGCGTTTCCGCCAAGCGACCTGAATGTTTTTCTGTCAGTTTCGGCTAAATTATCTTTGCCCCAAGATTCGTAAAGATCGGCACGTCTGAAATAAACCTTTGCGTCTTGCGGGTCTAATTGAATCGCTTTTGTAAAATCTGCCTCGGCGAGATCAAATTTGTGTTTTTGTTCAAAATAAATCAAACCGCGATTGTAATAAGAAGAATTATCCTTGGGATTAAGTTCGATAGCCTGATTGTAATTTGCCAATGAGGCTTCAAACTCGCCCACATCGGCAAAAATATAACCCAAATAAAAGAAAGTCGGAGCGTAAAAAGGGTCGGCTTTCATAGCTTGGCGAAAATAACCTATCGCTTTATCGTAATTGCGAATTCTTACTTCCTCCGCCCCTAATTTGACTAAAGATTCGGCGGATTCTTTCATTGAGGTAGTTTGACCGCCAGTCGGCTTTTTGTTTTGGGCAACGCCTGTTCTCGGCGGACGCTGAGAACTCCAAAATTTTGTCCAAACTACATTTTGGATAGCCTCGAAGTCCGGAATAAACTCCATTGTCAGCAATAAAACGGGTTCATCTCCGAGACCTGCTTTGGTAATTTCCGCATTGAGAATGTTATTGTCAATTTTCCCTGCGGAATCTTTAGCCGCCGCTCTTGCTGATAAGAAAGCGGAGCTGTTGCAGGCGAGTTTTTTTACTCGTTGAAGCACAGGTTTGTTATTTTTCCCCCATGGAACATCGTCCTCTGCAATTTCGGCTGACTCAAAAGTATAGCTTTTTGAGTTAATCTCCCTCACTTCGTTTCCATTACAACGAAATTCAACAGTTACTGTCGTGTATTGCGGACTGCCTTTTGCCTCCAAAATATAGGCAAAGTTTATGTTTTTTACACCCGCAGTTGGTGTTTCAACTGAATTCATATCAACAAAAAAAGCAGATCTTTTCGGCGGTTGTCCTCCGGCAAAAACCATATACCATTCTTCTTGGGCAATGGTATTAACCGAAAAGATTCCAACGACCAAAGAACACATTAAAGCGAACTTCACTATTTTATATTTTGCATAAACACTATTTTTCAACATATTTTTTGATTACATTAAATTTCAAAAACATCAAAGTGAACAATTTCCCTTTGTAATGTTTTTCTCAACAGTTGCTAAAATTAAAGGAAATCCTAACAACCGAGGATACTTCTTTTATTTCAACGAAATTTTCCAAGTGGTTGTTCCTAAGAGTCAAGATTTCTCTCACCTCTCCCAAGCCAAATACGACAAAGCATTACTAATCTTTAAGTTTCACACTAACCGTTTCGCCTTCTTTATTTATTTTTACAAATTGATGATTTATAACGTTTGCTGGCGACATCCAATTCTTAACATCAATGATTTGGGTAGCACTAGCAGATCCATCGCTACCTACAGTAATCGAATAATCGCCAGTCGGAGTTCTCGTCGTATGGGTATATTTATTTGCCACAAAACCAATAAACACCAGATACTCGCCCGGTTTTAAGTTTTGGAAAACAAAATTCCCTTTATTGTCGATCACATCTGTGACAACCTGATGTTTTGCAACTTCCGGTGGCAATGGATAAGAACAACCGTCGACAAGTTTTCCGTCAAAGTAAACGGGACGCGATATTTTGCCGATAGTTAAATTGAATTCAATCCATTCTTTAAAATATGGCGTATTTGGGATAAGTGTTACGAGGCTGCCTTTTGGGGCAAACTGCGTTTTATTTCCGATTATTCTCTTTTCAGAAATCCTTGTGGAAGCCTGTCCTTTAATGCTCGACGTTCCGCCGGAGAGCATCGCCATCGTTTCATTCGGATCAAACTGAGCTTTGATAGGGTTTACATCCGTTTCCTTATCAACAAGTACGTAGGCGTTAGAACTTATTCCATCGAATGAATGCTCGGTGCGTAGAATTCTTCTCGTGGTCTTGTCCAAAAAAACTACCAATTGATGATTTCGCGTTTTTTCAAATGCAGTAACTTTCCAAAGATCATGCACTCCCGAAAGACACGAAAAGGTTTTTTGCTCGGATACGTCAGTAATTCGATATCGAAGATATGTTGGCTGCCAACTACCGTTAAGTCTCATTACAGGGAGAGTTATCCGATAATCAAGACTGATTGGCAGGGAACTAATTACATACGGCAATGTAGCCGGGTCGAAGTGTTTTCCGGTAATCGCTCCATCTATGTTTTCTTTCTTATTGGTTTCAAAATCGGTCCGAACGCCTTTTACCCTAGATCCATATTGCAAACTATATGACCTATCTTCATTCTTATAACTTTGCCGTATAGGTTCGAGAGTTTTGGCATTTAATACCAAGGTTTGGGTGCTTTCATCAAGTCCTTTTAAAGTTTCACGCTCTTCAACCGTAATTTCTTGATTATTGCGTTGTACGGTTACCAAACTTGCTTTGTCTTTGCTATTTGTCGCCCAGGTAAACTTACCGGTATTGAGAAGTGCCGGATTTATACTTTTATCGCCCGGCTCAATAATCGTCGGCTGTGCCAATATGTTTAGTGAAGTTAATAAAAACATCACCCCTAAAAAACTAATTTCGATGCTTCTTTCTATTGCTCTTTTCATAAGTATTTTTATTTGTATATATCCTCCGTTAAACAACTTACTGGAATTATTTTCGTTTTGTTTGAACGCTTGTTCAAAGCAAAACTTGCAGCATTTTTTTGTATGCAACCTACTACAGAAACATTATTGCCAAACACTTTTCTGTTTAACCTCAATTTTATGCCGCGACCGAATTTCCACCCCCTCGAGATGCGAACTGACGCGAATTTTACGCGATTTAGCATCTTGGGTATTTGCAATTGGATTGGTCGGAACATAAGTCACAACGTAGGTTGAATCTATTGCATTGGCGATTCTGCTTGCCGTAGTCAGGAACGTTTCGAGTTCTTCGGGGGCATGAAAAATTCCGCCAGTATCATCTGCTATTGCCTCTAATTTGGTCTGACTCTTAAGCCAATCCTCCAGCTTTTTGATTATTAACTTGCGACGCTCGAAATCTAAATCAAAAATGACTATCGCCTGAGATTTATACATGGAACGCATTGTTTCTCTGATGCGTATCTCGCCTGAAACCTCCGGAATTGTTTGTAAAATTGATTCTAAAACTTCGTCAGGAACTCTATCTTTTGTCTTGCTATCACCCATTCTAACTCTCCGCGATGCTCTTTTTGCGGAGTTTTGCTCTAATTGCGTGTAGCTAATAATGTGAACCGTAATATTGGCTGCGACCAGATTTTGGAGAGCCTTTTGGCGTTCTGATTCATCGGCGACATTATCCAAACCGTCTGTAATCAAAACTAAATGTCGATTTTCAATCGGACGCGATTCAAAAGCGACGATTGCCGAATTTAGAGCCTGAGAAAATCGCGAACGTTTGCCAGAAAACATCTTTTTATCCAACGTTTTAGCGGCAGATTTAAGGTCTGTCGTCCAATCGGTAAGCGTCTCAATTTTATCGTAATACTGCATCACTGACATCGTATCGTCAGGCAAAAGACTGTAAATAAATAATTGAGCTATCACACGAGTTAGCGAAATTTTTTTGACAAAATTCATCTCGCTACCGGTATCCAACATCAACAAAACATTGGCAGGAACCTTTTTCATACTCGTAATAGTTTGCGGGGTTCCTTCCTCGACAATCAATAAATCATCGGCTTTGAGGTTCGAAACAAATTTTCCATTTCCCGTTTGTGCCGTAACATTTAGGTGAATTTCTTCAGTCGTAATTTTAATTGGTTCATCAGCCGGAGTCGGCGTCGGCGTTTGAGCTGAAACATCGGCGACCAACAAAACTACGAACAATAAAACAATCGACGGGCTAATATTCATATAAATCATTGCTATTACAACAGTTACAAGGCAGTAAATTAGTGCCAATAACTAAACCTAAAAATTCTAACTTGCTTAATTCCTCGCTCAAGGAAATTTCCTCTCACAATAAATTAACGCAAAAGAGAGGAAAAAACCGTAACTTGTATCTCATCTCAATCATTGATTACGAAAAATCAGCAAGAGAAGACCAACAAGGAACGAAACCGGGATTATGGCATTCACGATCACTCCAAGAACGGCAAATAGTTTCTTGTGTTGGGTATTGAACAGTTCAACTGTTCCAACAAGAAACCCAAGTCCGTTTCCAATTGCCGGAATAAGCAAGTAGAAAAGCAAAATAAAAATTAATCCAAGTAGTCCCGCCGGACCAAGTCGTGTCAAATGGTATAGAAAGCCATTTGATCCATATGAATCGTCAAGTGCCACAAGTCCGACATAACCCAAGTTGAGGACCCCAATTAGACAAGATGCGATTCCGAACCTGCTATGTTTTTTATCAACTATTTCAATCATTTCTCGAATTCGTCCTCTATTTGCGGAGACATTAGGTTAAACACGCTTATTACTTTTGACCGAATCGCAAGCGGTTATCGGACTTAGTAGAAGTAGAATGCTGATCTTCTTATTTTATTGCCTCTTAAAAATCGTTCCCGTAAAACCTACCGTGCCTTCGCCAAGTTTCGGTTCCTTAATCATTTTCAAATTTCTGCCATCAAGTTTGAAAACGTATGTTTCTGCACCATCGGGAGCAGCGGGGAATGAAACAATTACGGTGTTTTCACCTTCGTCCAGTTTCCAAGTTCCTTTCAAATCAGCACCATCGCCGCCTTCACGTTCGCTAACGTAAGTCGCAACGTTGCCTTTTTTCAATTCCCATGTGAAAGAGTCTTCACCATATTCGTGTTTGGATTTATAAACATATTTGCCTTCGACATTTGGAATCGATTGAGTTTTCTTGGGTTTTTCATATTCGTAACTATCGTAAAGAAAACTATCTATCGTTCTGACCAGCAAAACTTTGTCGCCTTTTTGCCAACGCATTATGGCTTGTCCGAACGGGGAAGATGGACCGGCTTCCAATTCAGGAATCTCTCTGCAAAGAGATTCTTGTCCTAAACAATTTTCCTTGCCTTCTTCGGAAGCGGCTGGAGTCCAACCCGCTTTCAACAATTTTTGCCGAACGCTAGTTCTGTAATCTTCCTGCTTTTCAAACTTCGGTAATTCCGATGTTTGTTCGGTTTTCGTAGGTTCAACCTCTTCAACTTTTTCTGCCGTGTTACTAATCTTAGAATTTGCTGACAAATTTTCAGCAGATTGTCCGCTACCCGCATCATTGCTCTCGCGATTAGTCGTATTTACCGACGAATTGCACGCACTAAAAGCGGACAAACCAAAAATCAACGTGAATATATAAATTGACTTCATTATCTTCATATCGTTTAAAACCCTCTATATCTTTTTCCCTGCATTTGCTGCCGAAATAATAATCATCTCAACACAATCGTTTTTAATATCTTCAAAGTTCATGGCGTAACGTTTGACATAAACATCAACAAAAAGATTCTTGCGGCTGAATATTAAACCCCGCATTTGTGAATGAACTGCATACGCGTTTCGGGACGAAAATCCGGCTCCTGTCAAATCTTTCCGGTAGCTTTCAAGGCTGATGCAAACGCCTTTCATATCGGCATTTTCAGCTTCATTATCAAACGAAAACCTTACTGTATCGGTCGTTTTATTTTCTGCCGACGGATATGGATAAGCAGTTAAACCATATATCCACGAAGAGTCGGCAACTTTTCCCCAAAAGCCGTAATTTGTTCCGTCTTCTTCGTTAAAATGAACTTTGATTGCCATTTTGTGTTCGATATTTTTAGGCGAAAGATCTTTGACGGTTTTAATTGATTTCGTGAATTCCAAGAGTCGGCTGTTTATTTCCTGAACCGAAAACGTTGGTGCAGAAGGTGCATCTAAAGCTTTTGTAAAAACCGTTCCGACAGTAATCATCGCAACATTCTCCGGTTTTTCAACAATCTCTAAAGCATCCCCTTTTCGTTTCAATTTAAACACCAAGGTCGAATCGTCTTTTGGCAATTTAACCGTTGCTAGATCATTTTCCACCGTCCAAGTTCCTTTGATTGTCGAAGCACCTTTGTATTCGTATGAATAAAGCACAACGCCTTCGCTCTGAAATTTGAACATAAAATTGAACTTGTTTTCACCATCTTTACCCTTGAAAAGATACAATCCCTCCAGCTCGGTTTGAGCCGCCGAAGTTTCAATCATCAAACTTTGTTTATAGATCAAGTTCGTATTATTTCGACCGAAAATATTTGAATTTATTCCGGCGAACACCATTAAAAGTAATAAATAACTCATTAAAGTTTGTTTCATAATTGTTTATAAGAATCTGTTAATTTTCTATCTGACCTATATAACGTAGAAATTGCGGATTAACCGTAAAGGCAGTTTTGATTTTTTCAGTCAGATTAATTCTAATTCAATCCCAAAAACTCTCTCAGAGTTTTAACCCTTTCGTGAGCGACTAAAAACTCCGTTTTCTTTGCATCCTTTAAGCGAACTGTCACGCGATTACCAAAACGGACATCTTCGATAAAATTTATGTTGATAATCAAATTTCGATTACCCCGAAAGAAAACATCTTTGGCAAGACGATTTTCCAGTTCAATCAAGCTGTGATTTATCGGAAGATCTCGTCCTTCCAAAGTTTGGGCGAAAGTCATCTTATCTTCGGAAAAGAAATGGGTAATTTCACTAACATTGATAATTTTGACTTTTCCGCCCAATCTTGATGGCAAACGTGAAAGCAGCGGTTTGGGACTCAAGTTTTCTAGGAGTTTCTGGATATTAACAGTTGAATCTTCTGCTTTTTCCGCCGTAATTTTTTCGAGTTTCTCTAAGGCTTTTTCCAGTCTTTTGAAAGCGATTGGCTTGAGTAAATAGTCAATCGAATAAACCTCAAAAGCCTCTAAAGCAAACTCGTCAAAAGCCGTCGTAAAAATTACGGGCGGATAATTTCCGAGCTTTTGCAAAAGCTCAAACCCTGTTAATTCGGGCATTTGAATATCAAGAAAAATTGCGTCAAGTTCTAAATTTGGAATCAGACTCAAAGCATTTAACGGCTTATTAGTTTCCCCGATAATCTCGACCTTTTCCGTTTTTAGCAGTAGTTTAGAAAGTCGCTTCAACGCCAAAGGCTCATCGTCAACTAAAAAAACTTTCAGTAAATTCTTCATAAATTACGCGGGCAACTGCAATCTAACCGTTCCGTTTCCGATTATTTGTAAATAGGATTTTCCGTCAAAAAGTGTCTGTAAACGATTCTGCAAATTATCCAAACCGTGATTTGGCTGCAAATCTTTTTCCGTAAATCCTTTGCCGGTATCCGTCACCTCAATTTCTACATTTTCACCATTCTTTTGAACTGAAATAACAATCGAGGTTAAATCTGAAGTCTTTGAAACAGCGTGCTTTATCGAATTTTCTACTAAAGTTTGCAGTGATAAAGGCGGCAATTTTGTTGATAAAATACCTTCGTCACATTTTATTTGATAAGTTAAACGGTCGTCATAGCGAATCTTTTCCATGTCAAGATACTTTTCTGTAATTTCGAGTTCTTGTTTGAGCGTAACCAAACTCCTCGAACTTGAATCAAGCGAATATCTGAGCAAATCAGAAAGATTTTCCATCATTTCTTCAGCCATCGCCGGACTTTCCGAAATCAACGCGGAAATCGAATTTAGCGTATTAAACAAAAAATGTGGATGAATTCGTGATTCAAGCGAAGCGAGTTGGGCTTCGGTCGCCAGAGTTTTAGCTTTTTGCTCATCTATTTCTTTTTGGCGGAGTTTCTTTTGCAAAATTTCATACGACAAAAAACCGAAGCCAAATGATGCCATCGTTAAAGAAAACAGGAATTGTTGCCAGCAAGGAAAAATGTCTTCGTAGCGGGGAAGCGTGAATATTCGTCGAATTACAAATCGGGCTATTACTTCTGAAAATAACGTAATGGAAAAGATCATTGCTGATAATTTTAGAACCGTCACAATCATCGAACCTTGATTCCATTTATCGGAAAATGCCGTAATCAAAAACCAAAGCGGGGAACCTATCAAGTTAGAAAAAACAAAGCATATAAAGAATTCTTCAAAGGTAAATTTGCTCCAACCGCCGTTTGAAACTGTAAAAGAAAAAGCAACGAGAGTGGCGGATAAATTCAGCACCACGCAGTATTTAAGATATGTAATCCAATTATTCTTGAAAGCAGACATTTTTTTAATAACTGATGTTGGAACTCGGACACTCTTGTCCGAACAAATGCCGAGCATTTGAATTTTGTTTGATAAATATTTACTTGATTTTATCCAGACTTTGCTAGATTTTTTGCAAAAATCTTTCGGACAGGAGTGTCCGAGTTCCATTCTAATCGTTGCCGTTTTGTCAGCAAGTAAGCGACCAATAAATTAGGCAACCAACAAAACCACGCAATAAACTTATATGCTGTTACGAAATCTATCTCCAAAACCGCTGAAAGTGGCAAGTAAAACCTCAAAGTTACCGCTGCAAAACACAGAGAATAACTATAGATCATCATTTTTTCGTGTTTGAGAATTTTCTTATTTCTAATCAGAAAATATGCAGTTAGTGTTGTATAAAACCAAGCAATTCCGAGACTAATAAAACCCGCCGAGGCAATCCAGCCGCCCGTTGCGTAAAATCCTAAATAAATTCCCGCGATAGAAGCTAATAAAACCGATACGACATAAACTTTTCCAATGTTCCGATGAACTTTGAGATGACTAACTCTGATTTTCTTGACAAATAATAGCCAACCGATCAGGAGAGCGATTCCGCCAAAAATAATATGAATGTAAAATCCAATCTGCCATATCCTGTTGGCAAGTAATTCATCCGATTTAAATCCCAATATTCCGAATTTCTCTTCAAATGAAAACGGGATGGTAGCGAAGAAGGCTATCGAAACAGCCAGAAAAACTAAAAAACTCCAACTTATCTTTTTCAATATTTTCTTAATCATAGGATTTCGCACTAAAGTCTGGGTAGCCACATACCCATCGTTGCTCCAAAAATGCCGATTGCCATTATTACCGTAAATATGACTAGAATTGCGGCAGTAAAAAGGCTCAATGTTTTGTTAGAGCTGGTTTTTGCATGCAAATAAAGTTCGAGTATTATCAGCGGTATTGTGTATTGCGAGATATTTAAGATACTCAAAAAAGGACCTTCAAATGTTTTCGGGTCAAACCCGACCGGACCTCCGTTTATTAATAACCAAAACATCAATCCCACTCTGAAAAACCAAACTCCATTAACCAATAAAAATAGACGCAATGCCCAAATACGATGGCTTCTGAAATCCTGTTTCATCGCGTAACGAATCGCAAAAATGGCTGAAATGATAATCAGAATTGCATTAAAACTAATACTGATGTGTTGAAGCATTCCCCCCACCGTGCCGCGAGTCCAAACCATAATCAGACCGCTAAAACTCAAAATAATGGCGGTAAAAATATACAGGCGACCACTAAAACGATGAAATGTCGGGGCATAATTTCTAATCTGCGGAATTATCTGAAGCGGTCCGCAAATGATGATGATCGCGGCAAAAAGCAGATGAATGCCAACGACTAAATTACCTGCCATATCGCCGGGGACATAACCGTGTGGCAAAATCTCATTCCACTTTTCAATGTTTCCGGTCGCTGTGGCTCTTCCGTAAAAAGCAATCACATAAAAAGCAAACAGCCATTGTCCTAAAGTTGCAATAACGAACCACAATCTGACCGCAAAGTTTAATATCCGTTTTTCAATTGAAGTTTGGCTAGTTAGTTTTTCTGCAGCAATATAATTTACGTCCATATAGTTTTTTTGTCATCGTCGCGATTGAATTTATGTGGTTTTTGAAGTTTTCACTCCCATAATCAACAACCAAAATACGGTAGATAATTCCGCAATCGCCGTGGCAATCAACGTAAATTGGGTAACCAGCCAACGGAAATCAGGAAAAACTATTATCGTAAGACATTGAATGACATAAGCGATGCCTCCGATGATTAGCAAAATCCCCAAGATACGCGGCAGAAAACCGGACTTATAAACCAATTGACCAAACGGAACGAGCCAATGTCCCCAAAACATCTGAACCACCAAGCTTCCGTTGTCAAAGAGTTTGATCAGCATCATCACAACCTCTTGTTTCTGTTCGGGTTGAAACGATTTCAAAAGCTCTCCTTTCAAAATCATCAGAGCCGTCAGTTGAAACGTCTCACTTAAAAAGGTAATTGGAACTGAAACAAGCACCAATGCAACCATCAATTTTGCCCGATTTTCGTTGACCTGCTTGAGCAACCGATATAGCGTCAAAACCAAAAACACAAATATGACTTGGCTGATTAAATCGCTTGCAATGCCCAAACGAAATATAAGCTCGTTAGCAAGAATGTTATCGGCAGTTGCCGCCGCATCGCCTTTCACAAAAGTTTGTGAAGGAGCATACATCAGTGCGTAAGTCGCAGTTATGGCAAGTAAAAAATAGAAGAAGCCTGCTAGTCTTGCAGTTCTGCTAGTTGAGTTAATATTTTTTTCAAGTTTTTCCATTAAATTTTTACTAATTTAGTCTGACATTACTCGGCTTTAGAGATTTACGGAGTATTTTTAGAAATGTTCACCGTATTCCGATGAGCCTTGGAGTTTTCCGATAAAGGACAGGAATTTAATGATGAACCAAAGTGATATTTTAGTGAGGGCTAAAATTAATAACATCGGATAAAACGGTTGAGCTTGGCAATGACCGCAATTTTCAATCCCAGATTTGTTTAAGCACAAAGTCTTATAAAAATGCCCGGAAGTCTTGTTTCTATTCTTTAAATATTCGGTCAAGTTTTTCGTGATTTTCTTTTTCAGAAACAGTTTTCAGTTCATCAATCAAATCTAAACTGGTTGGCGGCTGTAAAGGAAACTTATGCTTTACTAACAAATTTTTTAACGCCAAATTAATTTTTTCTTCCCCAATTAATAAATATAGTTCATACATTTTAACTAAACCTTTATTGTAAATTACATTAAGATTATTCGGGTTGGACGTATATAAAGGTTCTTCGCCGCTAAACGCTTTTCCGCTGTCATACAGATTCTTGATGAAGCCTGACCATTTCCAGCATTTTGGTTTGCCCATATTCATTTTTGAACAGCATCAACTGTGTATATTGAGCCAAAGTCTCAATCAAAATTCCGCTTCCTTCTCTGTAAGCCGGACTCATTTGAGCATTATGTCCCCACCATTGATGCGATAATTCGTGTCCGGCTAATTCATTGATAACACCTTGACCTTCGCTTTGAGATAAGTTTAAGTGAAACTGCCTTTCGTTAATAAAAATCGTAGCCGGATAAGCTGTTGCCGCGAAACCTCTTGTAAAATTGCTAATCTCTGCAAACCGTAATGTTTTGTATGGATATTTGCCAAAATTGGTTTCGCAATATTCCAATGATTTTTCGATACTTTTTAGTAAATGTGGAATGTTTTGATGGTGCTTCGGTTCATACAAAACTTCAATGGCAATGTCGTTGTAGTTTGATTTTTGAATAGCATATTTTGCTGATGAAACTGCAAATCTAAAGGGAATATCTTTGGCGTGATAATGAAAATAATTTCGATTTTCTTTTGAATAATTGTTCACCAATTCGCCGATTGAAATCGCGGTTTGATCCGCAGAAGTAGAAATCAACGCATCAAAATTCAAAAATTCATAATTGTATGGATTTTCTAACGGTTCATCTACTTTTGTGAGTGCCTCCGGCAATGGCAAACCGCGTCTTTCTCGTTCCTGTTTGTCTTCAATTTCGTAATCGGAATTGTATCCGATGGTTGGAAAATAGCGGCTAATTCTCATAAATGCCCCATTTTCGACAATGGCATTAAAAGGTTGATGACCAATTATAGGTTCTATTTTATATTCAAAATCAAAACTGACTAAAATACTTTCGTTGGGCAATAATTCTTGTTTTGTCTTAAAGAAATATTGACCAAATTCATCATCCTTTTCTACTAGATTCAATTCTGTTGAAACTATCGAATTGAAAGTAATATCTTTAGAAGTATTGATTAAAACTTCAGAAATTGCGGATTTGGTTTTATTAACCAAAATATATGTTCCGTGAACTTCATAACTGTTTTGTTCGGGAAATAGATCAATACTTGTTTTTACGTCAGTTATGCTTGGTTGAGGTTTTTTCTGGAAAACTTTATATTTTTCTTCATATTGCTGTTGCCAATTTATTTGCTCTTTTTGGGAAACATTATTGCTTTTTGTGGCAATAAAAAACCCTGAAATAAAGAGTGCGGCAAAAGGCAAAATCAAAATAGCAAGCGGTTTCAATTTTGTTTTGGAAACCGATTTATTCAAAATCAATATTGCAATCATTGAAAGTATCAGTGCAAACGAAATGCTGTATAACATATTGAACGCAAAGGCTTTTGCGAAATATCCAAAACCGTTTATATCGCTGAAACCATCCGGCAAAAAATTGGCAAATCGCAATAACGGGTGAGAAAATCCAAATGCTGTTCCTAATGATGTGTTTGTTAAAACTAAAAATAAAGCAGAAATAGAAAGTGCAATGTATTTGTTTTTTATGATGAACTGCAAGGCGATAATGAATAAACCGTAAATTGCCGCAGGTAAACCCATAAAATAGAACAAACTTAAATAAGCATTCCAATCAATTATTGGATATTGATACAAAACTTGAAAGCAAACGCCTAAGACGATGCAGAAAAATATCAAAATCAACGAAATGCTACACACGGTAATAAATTTTGAGATAAATAGAGCCGTATTTGAAAAAGGAGTTGAATTCTCGACGGATAAAAAATTGACACTACTACTTTTCCAAACTAATTCGCTTCCATAAAAGAGCATTGCCAACGGCAAGATAAAAGGAATTGTTGCCAGAATTGTGTTGAGCATTAAGGCTGTCGTCACAAAATATTGAGGCAATCGAACACCACCTTCAATTGCTCCATACATTTCCATTCCAAGCACAAACAAAGTAATAACAATCAATAAAACAAAAGGAATACTCTTGATTGTTGACTTCAAATCAATTTTTAGAAAGGAAACAATCGTTGCGATGAAATAGCTGATTCCGTTTGATTTAGTTTCAGTTTTGGCAAATACATATTTTCTGTCCGATGAATCAATTTCAACTATAGTTTTATTTTTTTGCTTGGAAGAAACTTTGAATTGAAATAATTTGTAGGCAATAAATAACAGACCAAATGCTAATAAAACAACTGAAATTCTATTGAATAATAAATTTCCCGAAAGTTGTAGAACTGTCGTGTTTCTTTCCAATGCTGTCCAATATCGAGTTTGTTCAAAAAAGGCTGCCATTCCGAATGGATCTAATTTTGCGGACAAATTCATTGCAGCATCCGAAGGGGGCGAACCTCCCGAGATTAATGGTGAACCTGTAAAAATAGAAACCACCATATACACCACATAAATGCCCAATCCACTTAAATAAACGAGCATTTTGTTTTTGCTGAACCAAGCAGTGCAACAAACGAGAACGGTGCATAAAAATATATTGGGTAATACGATTACAAAAAAAGAGTGTAGATAATAACTTAAATGAAAAACTCCCCATTTTTCGCTGTTATCCATTTCCATCAAATGCCCAAATATAAAGCCAACGAAAAACAATAAAAATGTCAGCACAGGCACACCAAAAACCAATAAAAAACGACTCAGAAAATAGTTTCTGACGGTAATTGGTGTCGAATACAAAATCTGTTCAAAATGGTTATCTTTTTCTCGCAATAAACTTTGCGAAGCCATTATAACAATTGGGAAAAGGCTTGCTAAAGAAAATAAACCAACGATAAAGTTAATGGCGTATGGCGAGTTATATTTGATATTCGGAAATCCAATTCCGGCTGAAGTTCCAATCAAAATGCCGAAACCCAAAAATAGCAGCAGCATTCCGTAAAATGAAATTTTTCGGGAATAAAATTTCCACTCAAATAAAATTAAATGACGCAACACAATTATTTCAGATTTTGTAAAGTGACAAAATAAACATCTTCTAAATCGGCTTCGGATTGGACAAATCCATTTTGCGGGTCGGCATCGGCAAATATTTTTATATTCAATTTGCCTGCTTGTAATTGTGTAGAAATAATTTGGTGTCGGTTTTGATATTCGGCAAGTTCATTTTTATTGATCTGTTTCTTCCAAACTTTACCGTTAATTTCACCAATAAATTGTTCGGGGCTTCCGCAAAGTAATAATTTTCCTTTGTTGATAATTGCCATTTGTGTGCAAAGATTTCGGACATCTTCCACCAAATGCGTTGAAAGAATTACGATAATATTTTCACCGATTTCGCTTAACAGGTTATTGAATCTATTTCGTTCTTCGGGGTCTAAACCGGCGGTCGGCTCATCTACAATAATAATTTTCGGGTTGCCCAATAGTGCTTGTGCCACACCAAATCGCTGACGCATTCCGCCGCTATAAGTGCTGACGGCTTTGTATTTGTGATCTAATAAATTCGTTTTTTCAAGCAAAGCCAATATCTGTTCTTTTCGTGTGTTTTTATCATTTAATCCTTTCAAAATCGCCAAATGATTCAATAAATCAAACGCCGAAATGTTTGGATAAACGCCAAAATCTTGTGGCAGATAACCCAATTGTTTCTTAATGAATCTTGGATTTTCAATAATGTTCTCGTCATTGAAAGTGATGGTTCCTTCATCAGGTTGCTGCAATCCCACAATGGTTTTCATTAAGGTAGATTTTCCTGCACCATTTGGACCCAGTAAGCCAAACATTCCATTTTCGATTTCTAACGAAATTTTACTCAACGCTTGTATATCATTTGCGTAAATTTTTGTTAGATTGTTGATTTTTAATCTATTCATTTTTTGTCAGTTAGAATCTTGATTGTGTCAAAATTCAAGTGTGGTCAAACTTCGTCTTTCAAAATCATTAGTGCAGGAAAATTAACTACCTCAGTAAAAAAAAGAGTGTAACAGCCGTGATAACGAGAGCTACCCACTAAGTCAAAAGTTATATAATGGTAATTTATAGTCCTTACTTGGCTTTAGAGATTTACGAAGTCTTTTTAGAAATGTTCACCGTATTCCGATGAGCCTTGGAGTTTTCTGATAAAGGACAGGAATTTGACGATGAACAAGAGTGAAGGTTTAAGAATTCAACGAGTTGGCTTTTCAACCTTTGCTAGCCGGGCTGAGACGAATACCATACTTATCTGTGAAAAATAGCATCAGTCTTTATATCAATTGTTCCAACCCTCTGCTCAGTGTTGAATACAAAACGAAACACTTGGCTCAAACTGCTTAAAAAGCAAGATTTGCATTGACCGATATTTTTTGAAACAAAGCTGTCCAAAAGCGAAAGTTTTGAACAGCTTTGTTTTGCTGCGTCAACAATCATTAAATTGTCAAAGAACGATTTGTTGGAACTAGACTACACGATCCTGGCGATTCCCGGCTGAAGCCGCAATTGCGATCAATGCCATAATTAAAACGAAACTATATTCGCTTCCACCCGTCCCGTGTTCGCCGACGAACCAGCCTAAACTTGCGTGAATCAAAATAATTCCCGCAATCAAAAGAAAGATGAATCCTGCCGAAATAATCTTTGTGAAATAGCCAAAAGCGAGCAACAACCCGCCAATTATTTCAAACGCTGTAATTCCCCAAACCCAAATAATGCCGTAGGGAAAACCTTTGCTTTCCAAAAATCCGCCGAACTGCCCGATTGAAGAATTCGCAATCCTTACAATTGAATGAGCAAGGAAAATTATCGCAAGCGAAATTCGCAAGAGTATCAGTGATTGCTTGAAAGAAATGAATGGAAATTCGCTCATAGATCGTTTTGCTTTGCCTTGAAACGGCATCCCATTGATATTAAGAGCGAAAGATCTGGTGACGGTAGTTATTTGTGATGAAATGCCGACTTTTCGATGGGAATTAACGATTTACGGGTATCAGTTAATCAACAAAATAAGATGGCATCTCAATCCTTAGTCGTGTTATAAATCTATAAATCAAATTAAAAGAGACAATTGGCAAATTAGTAATATGACGAATTTCGCAACTTCTGAAGGAACTGAAAAGTTCAAAAACCGTTTTCCAAATTCAGCAAACGGACATTTTCGCGATGCCCAAGGATTAACCGTTTCCTCAATTGGAATCGGCACATATCTAGGCGATTGGGACGCAGCAACTGATGGAAATTACATTCAATCGATTGTTAAATATGTAGAATCGGGTGGAAATGTGATTGATACTGCGGCGAATTATCGTTTTCAGCGGAGCGAACGAAATATCGGCGAAGCGTTGAAGATTTTGTTTGAAAAAGGATTCAAACGCGATGAGATTTTGATCTGTACGAAAGGCGGGTTTCTGCCTTTTGATAATGAGCCGCCAAAAGATGTTCGTCAGTATTTCGAAGAGAATTTCGTACAAAAAGGAATCGCGGGTTTTGATGATTTGGTCAGCGGAAGTCATTGTATGACAGCAAGTTATCTGCAATCTCAGATCGATCAATCCGTCAAAAATATGTCGCTGGATTGTTTGGATGTTTTCTACATACATAATCCCGAATCGCAACTCGGCGAAATCAATAAAATAGAATTTGATCTGCGTTTGGCAAGTGCTTTCGAATGCCTCGAAAAAAACCGTGCAGAAGGGAAAATAAAATATTACGGTGTTGCTACCTGGAATGGGTTTCGTCTCCAGCCCGGCGAGCAAAACTATCATTCGCTTGAAAAAATGTGGAACATTGCCCAAAAGATTGGCGGCGATAATAATGGGTTCAGGTTTATCCAACTGCCTTTCAATCTAGCGATGCCTGAAGCATTACTGCTTCCAAATCAACAGTTTAACGGACAGGTTTTCCCGACGATCGAGGTTGCTGATAACTTAGGAATTTCGGTAATGATTAGTGGTTCGCTGATGCAAGGTAAACTTTCCGGCGGACTACCTGAAAATATTATCGCGACGCTAGGAAATCTTGAAACGGATGCTCAGACAAGCGTCCAGTTTGTTCGTTCGGCACCTTCCGTTACGACGGCTTTGGTCGGAATGAGCAATCCGGTTCATGTTTTTGAAAATATGAAACTGGCTGAAATTCCCACTGCGACATCGGAACAATATAAACTGCTTTTTTCATAGAACAAGATTATGAATTTTATAATAGCAATTATCTCAACGATTTTAGGGATTGCGATTGGGTTGGCAGCAGGCTTTTTTTTGTTGATTGGATTGAATGGTTTCTCTGGAAGTGCTGGTGAATATGCAGTTTATACCTATATAGTTTGGGCGATATTGGTGGCACTTGTAGCTGGCGTAACTTCATTTTTAATAGGGATTTACATGAGCAAGACTGCCGTAAACAAAGCCTTGATTGCATTATTGTCAATCCTAATTTCGATAGTGGTGAGCGTAATCGGTGACGCTATCGGGATGTTAATCGCAGCGGTTGTTGCAGACTCGCTTTGGAAAAGATGAGAGAAAAAAGAATCGAAAATTATCCTGAATTTTGGGATTTCTATGTCAGCGAACATCGAAATCCGCTAAATCGACTTTTGCATTTTGTTGGAACGAGTTTGGGAATCGTTTTGCTTATTTGGTTTTTGGCGAGCGGTAAATTTTTCTATATTCCGCTGTGTTTTGTCTGCGGATATGCCTTTGCGTGGTTTGGACATTTTGTGATTGAAAAAAACAGACCTGCCACATTTCAATATCCTTTTTGGTCATTTATTTCAGATTACAAAATGTTGTTTTATATGCTGACCGGCAAGATGAATCGGGAAGTTGAACGCGTCACAACAAGTCTTAAAAAGATGAGATGAGAATATTATTTCTTGAGATATTCGCCAACACCATTCAAAAACATTTGTACCGATAGTGCAACTAAAATCATTCCCATCAAACGTTCCATCGCGATCAGCCCGCGGTCTTTCAAGATTTTTCTAATAAATGCCGAGCCTAATAGAATCAATGAACTAATACCCCAAGCAATCAATAAGGCAATTAGCCAATCAAACAAACGTTCGGGATCGGATCGCACAAAAAGAAGTAGGGTAGCTAATAGCGATGGTCCGGCAATGCATGGAATCGCCAAAGGAACAATAAAAGGTTCTTCCTCATTTGCAGCGTCGGCGGTCTGATTCTTAATCGGGAAAATCATTTTAAGTGCGATCAAAAATAAAATTATCCCGCCTGCGATGCTGATTGATTCTTGCCGGAGTCCGAGAAAATCAAGCAGATATTGCCCCACGAATAAAAATAAAAGCATTACTACCAAAGCAATTAGAGTTTCGCGGATTATCACAAATGTCCGGCGTTTCGGGTCAACGTTTTGAAGGGTCGAAAGAAAAACGGGAATGTTTCCCAAAGGATCCATAATCAAAAAAAACGTGACCGCCGCCGATAAAATTCCTATTTTCATTCTTAACCTTCGATCTTATTTGAAATCAATTCTAAACTCCGATCATAGCGATACGAGATATTAAAATGCCCGTCATCAAATTCTTCATGAATATGCGGAATGTCGTATTTTGCTAATTCTTTACAGAATATTTTCGCACCGATGTCCAAAGCAAATTCATCACGAGTTCCGGCATCAACGTATAATAATTTCAACGATTTCAAGTTTTCCACAGACTTTTCCACAAGTCTTACAGGATCATGTTGTAACCATTTTTGCCAAATGTCCTCTCGAATTTCACCCGTTTCAAGATCGAACGGCAAATCAAAATCGCTTCCATTTGGCGAATAGCAAGCAGACATTCCAATCAAATTTACAGCCGGAAAATCGTTTTTGCCCTTCTTTTCATCTGCCCAAAACTCTTTCATAAATTCCTTTGGCGATTTTCCGTTTATCGCCCGAAACGCTTTCGGAATATCAGACAAATAGCAATGTTCAAAATAGGCGTCGCCGCTGGTTGTGCAAATTAAACCAAATTTATCGGCATGGCGAATTCCCAAGATCATCGCCCCGTAACCACCCGAAGATTTACCCATCACCGCACGTGAATTTCTATTGGCAATTGTGCGAAAATTCTCATCTACAAATTGCACAATTTCGTTGGTTAAATAATCTTCGTAATTTCCTGTGGCAGTTGAGTTTATATACTGCGAACCGCCGTAATATGTAAAGCAATCTGGCATCACAATTATCATGGGTTTTATGATTTTTTGAGCGATCAATTTGTCCATTCTTTCTGCTAAATTCGGCGTGAAGGCATTGTCGTTTAGCAGCATTTTTCCGCGTCCCGTAAAACCCGTCAGGCAATAAACAACCGGAAATCTTGTGTCGGATTCATCGTAATTTGGCGGTAGATAGACGAAAAGCTCGCGTTCAAATTTATCGCCAAGCGGATTCGCCTTCAAAATATCGCTTATATGCGTGAAGATTTTTACAGTTCCATTTTGCATAGAGACCAAAATATCACGAATGGGAAATAAATTGTCAATGAAATATAAGGAAACTATTTGCATTTATTTCCGATAATCATAAATACAAACACTTTCAAGGAGCATCCAAATTTAATGAGCAAAGTCGGCAACACAGATTCGAGTAATGGAAACAAGATCAATAATCCAAGTCCTGCAAGCAATGTAGCAACAGCTACAATTAAAAAAACTGCGACATCAAACGTAGATTCTTCGGCACCGCAAGCCCTAGTTTCAAACGATGGAGCAACCAGCAAACTTGGTGAACAGAAAAATACTGCTGAAGCCGTGAAAACGAGTCTGGATGCCAAAACGCCTCCGAGCGTGTTGAGCAAGGAAGCAACTGTAACGAAGACTGCCGCCGGAGAAGTTGTCATTGATTCCGGTGTCGGCGATGACAAAATCGGTGTTACCCAAGATGTAAAAACCGGAGACGTAACTGTTAACGTAAACGGCGAATCTCAAACTTTCACCGGTAAAGATCGGGAAAATTTGGTAATTCGTGCGGGTGAAGGGAATGATTCGATCACGGTTGACAGCAATGTGATAGTAAATATTCGAATGGAAGGCGGCGATGGCGATGATTTTATTCGTGGCGGCAGCGGAAACGATAAAATCGAAGGCGGAAAAGGCAAAGATAGTTTGCATGGTGGCGGCGGTGACGACTACATAAATGGCTCAATTGGTGACGATACTATTTACGGTGATGCCGGAAACGATGTAGTTTATGGCGGCGATGGAAACGACAAAATTTATGGAAACGACGGAAACGATTATCTCGAAGGAAGCAAAGGTAACGATCAAGTTTATGGCAATGCCGGAAATGATGTAGTTTCGGGCGGACTTGGCGACGATTATTTGCGTGGAAGTCTTGGTGATGACGTGATTTATGCCGGTGGCGGCAAAGATAGTATCGGCGGCGATTCCGGCAACAATAAAATTTATTCGCAAACGGATGACAGTATTCTAAAATCTCCGAAAAGCGGCAGAAATACTGTTGTAACTGTTGAATTAAAAGGAAATCCGGGCGGGACGAGCGTTTTGATAAATGGTTCGGCGGAATTTCGCGAAAGAGTAGAAGCTGATTTGGAGATGATGCGTTCGTCGCCGGTTGGCAGACAAATGTTGGAAGGATTTGACGATTCATTTAAGAAAGATAAGGTTACGGTTACTCTGCAATCGCTTGACGAGCTAAATGGTTATGCTGATTGGGAAAACAGAACAAAACCGGGCAAGCCGCAGCCAATAATGAATCCGGTAACTGGTGCAAAAGGCACGCCAAATAATGCAACAATTAGCTATAATCCGGCATTGATGCCAACGTTTGATTTTGCGGGTGAACCCAGCGTTGAAACAACTCCAAATCTCGTTTTGTTTCATGAAATGGCACACGCTTATGATTTCACGCACGGAACTTTCAGAGCCGAAATGTATCGTGGAAATGACACGATCGACAAAAACAATATCAGGGTTGGCGAAAGGGTTGCGGTTGGATTGCCGATAGATAATGATGCTAATCCGAAAACTACCGAACAGACCGATAATGCGAATCATCCCGATAATTTAACGGAAAATGGCTTGCGAAGAGAAATGAATTTTCGTGAGCGAATGCACTACATAATTACAAATATGTCTCGTGTATAATTTTTTGAAACGCAATAAAATAGCACTTCTAAAAGTAATCTGATAGATTTTTTGATGAAGTGTTATTTTTCTTTTAAGGCTTATTTTTTATGAAATTTCTAACTCTTCTATTTTTATTTTTCACCCTATTTATTTACCAATGTAATTCAGTAAATAAAACTCCCGTTAATAGCATTGGTCAAAATCAAAAGGAATCAAATCAAAATATAAACGCCATGAATTCTTCAAATAATCAAATTGCCAAAAATGAGACGGAAGTTTTTAGTTATTCGGGCAAATCAGACGATCTTCAATATCAATTTAAAGGGACTTTGCAAAAAAAAGGCAAGTATAATGGAGTCAATTACTTAAACGATAATCTTGTAATTTCTTACACTGTAAAAAATACCGGAGCAAAAGAGTATTTTATCTTTAACCAAGGCTATTCCCATAAAAAAGGCACAGATATTGTTTTTGTCGAACCGCAAACCGATGGAATTATTGAACTTAGCCAACGAATGTTTCAAGAGCCAACTGATAAAATGTGTCCGACTTCGTATGTTCCGATTATGCCAAAATACAGTTTATTGAAAGGGGATAGTGAAACGGCTAACGAAGTTTTAGTCGAATTACCGCTCAAAATAAATCATCCTTTTGATAACTGCACGCCAATCAATCAAATGCCAAAAACATCTGACAAAGTAAAATTCTGCATCGGAATTGCCGAAAAAAAACTTGGAATAACAAATTCAATCCCTGATTTTAGCAGTCAAAAACTTCTTTGCAGCGATTATTTCGCGATAAAATAATCTCTTTCAAAAATCTGATTTCGGCAATCTGAGGGAATTCTGAAGATTCTCGCTTTTTGTTTGAGCTAAAACTGTTTTATCCTTACTAAGTTATGTATTTACAAGTTTTTGACGTTAATCCCGGTGGTTTATCATCGACCATCGAATTTTTAACCGCGATGATTACCCCGGCGTTGCTGATTTCGGCATCGGGAAGTCTCGTTTTATCAACTTCTACCAGGCTTGGGCGTGTAATTGACCGTTCGAGAGATTTGATAAAACGGCTTGACGAATTGATTCTAATTGAAGACAAAGGCACTATTCCTTTTTATTCAAGACGACTGGAAGCAAATTTTGATTTGTTGGATAAAGTCACAACGCGAGCCAGAATTTTGCAAAAAGCGATGGTTGCATTTTACCGTTCGTTGGCAGTTTTTGTTTTAACCAGTGTTTCGATTGGGATTGTTGGAATATTTGGTTTTTATCGCTGGCTGCCGATTCCGATTGGGTTAGTCGGGATTTTCTTCACATTTTACGGGAGTCTTTTGATGATTCGTGAAGCTAGAATGGCGACGATAACCGTCAATTCTGAGATGGATTACACTTGGGAAATTGCCAAAAAACTTGCTCCGGAAGAAATTGTAAAAAAATATTCGTTAAATAAAGACGGCGAACTCCATCGAACGGACTAAGAAATTTTATTGATTCATTTGCTCATTTTTTCTTGGATTCATTGTTATAAAATAAACTCTATGAAAATGATTAAATGATTCAATCAACCAATGAACAAATTATTACCGTGCAACCAAATTATCTTAAATTATTAGAAATAGGCGAGTTAGAAGGTCGCGTTGAGCAATTGGAAAATTTGCTTGCGTCTTGTACGATTTGCCCGAAAGATTGCGGAAACAATCGTTTAGCGGACGAAATCGCCGCGTGTTATTCCGGCAAACTTCCAATTGTTTCAAGCTATACTGTTCATTTTGGCGAAGAACCTTGTCTTTCCGGAACAAAAGGTGCTGGAAATATTTTCTTTGGAAATTGTAATTTGCGATGTGTTTATTGCCAAAATTTTCAGATTTCGCAAATGTGGAAAACGCAAAAAAAGAACGAAATTTCGCACGAGCGTCTGGCTGAAATGATGCTCGAACTGCAGGAAAAAGGCTGCCACAACATCGGTTTTGTTTCGCCGACTCATTTCGCACCGCAAATGGCACACGGAATTTTGCTCGCCGCCAAACAAGGTTTAAGGCTGCCAATTGTTTATAATACCAACGCTTACGATTCGGTTGAAGTGTTGAAATTGCTGGACGGGATCGTTGATATTTACTTGCCGGATTTGAAATATGCGAGCAACGATGCAGGTTTTGAATTTTCCAAGATTCGCGAATATGCGAAGTTTTCGCGTCTAGCAATTAAAGAAATGTTTCGTCAAATGAGCGATAAATTAATCTTTGACGAAAACGGTTTGCTTCAAAAAGGTTTGATGATTCGTTTGCTTGTTTTGCCAAACGACATCGCTGAAATTGAAGAAAGTTTGCAATGGATTCGCGACGAATTATCGCCAAAAGTCGCGATCAGCCTGATGGCACAATATTATGCGACCAACAAAACCGCGACCGATGATCGATACATTTTGCTTTCTCGCAGAATTTCGGAAAGAGAATGGTTTTCGGCGATCGACGCCTTGGAAGCGTTAGGTTTTGAATCAGGATTTATGCAAGAATACGAATCGGCTTCGCATTATTATCGTCCAAATTTTGAGGATAAAGACAAGCCGTTTCGGGATATCCGGGATTTTCAATAAACGGGAACAAATTACCTAAAATTTTGTCTAAGTCTTGTAGGTAAGAACATGAATACTCTAACGCTGAAATTATTTGGAACAGGTTTGTTTTGTTTCGTTTTGGCTTGTTTGTGTTTAACGTATGGGACTGATTACGATAAGAAATACGAACTATACCCTCAATTCGAAGTTGTCGGATGTATTATCTATCCTGAATATTATGGAAAGCGTTGGGAATATGCAGGAAACGGGTCTATTTTTATTGGTTCTAGCTTTATTTTAGCTGGAGTTTTGACTCAAAGAAAGATCAAACCGATATTAGACGAAAAAATGTCAATTTTCGAAAAAGAAAAAAAGTAAGTTTCTATCGATTGACATCGCACATTGAATGAATGATCACGATTTACAATTTATGCATCGAGCGATTGAACTTGCCCAACGCTCAATTGACGCGAACGATGGCGGACCGTTTGGCTGTGTTGTTGTAAAAAACGGCGAAATCATCGCGGAAGGTAACAATCGTGTTACTTCGACCAACGATCCGACTGCTCATGCCGAAGTTGTTGCGATTCGTAATGCGTGTGAAAAACTAGGCAGTTTCCAACTCGAAGATTGTGTGATTTATACGAGCTGTGAACCTTGTCCGATGTGTCTCGGAGCGATTTATTGGGCACGTCCGAAAGCCATTTTTTATGCGTGCGATAAAGCAGACGCAGCAAAAATCGGCTTTGACGATAAGTTTATTTACGATGAAATCGAACGTCCGATTGGCGAAAGGCATATCAAAACTGAGAGCATTTTGCGTGAAGAGGGATTGCAAGTGTTCGATAATTGGGCGAAAAAAGCTGATAAATTGGAGTATTAAAACTGATTTCTTCGCGAATTTTGCGTCTTATTACTTTGCGTTCTTTGCGGTAAAATCAATCTAACCGAAAAGGACGCAAAGGTTTACGGAAAGAACGCAAAGTGAATAATATGTCGAATTTTTCAAACACATATTTTTTTCTGATTCTCGCGATACTCGCGGGAATGATGATGCCAACGCAGGGTGCGATCAATACAAAGCTCGCGACCTACGTTGAAAATCCTGTGTCTGCGGCGTTTATTTCGTTCGCTGTGGGGACGATTGCGTTGTTTATTTATTTGATTGCAACCGGCGTTCCGCTTTCAAGTTTAGCGAACACAAAAGACGCTCCCCCGATCGCTTGGCTTGGCGGAATTTTGGGAGCATTTTTCGTTTCCGCCGTCGCGGCATCAGTTCCAAGATTAGGCGTGGCAATGACTTTTAGTTTAGCGATTGCCGGGCAAATGTTGATTACACTAGTTTTAGACCATTTCGGATTTCTCGGTGTTCCGGTCAAAGAAATCAGTTTGGTCAGAATTTTGGGCGTAACGCTGATTACGATTGGCGTGATATTAATCAGAAAGTTTTAAGAAATTTCACCACATAGAAACATAGTTAACATAGGTTTTCCGGCACCGAAAAAAAACTATCTGATCTATGTTCCTATGTGGTCAAGAAAATTGTAAATGACGAAATTCATTCTCAACAATCAAACCATCGAAACCGACCTGCCAATCGGCACAACGGTGCTAGATTTCGTGCGTTACAAGCAAAACTTAAAAGGCACGAAAATCGGCTGTCGAGAAGGCGATTGCGGTGCTTGCACGATTTTAGTCGGCGAACTGAAAGGCGAAAATGTGAAATATCGAACAATGACATCGTGCCTGATGCCGATCGGGAACGCGGCAGGAAAACACATCGTTACGGTCGAAGGAATCAATAAAGAAAACGGGGAACTAACTCCGGTTCAGCAAGCGATGGTCGATGAATCCGGTACGCAATGCGGCTTTTGCACGGTCGGTTTTGTGATGTCAATGACGAATTTTTGTATTGACGATTCACCCAAAACAAAGGAGTCCGCGATCTCCGCAATCGACGGAAATATATGCAGATGCACGGGTTATAAGTCTATCGAGCGAGCCTGCGAGCGACTTTCAGAAAATTCACCACAGAGACGCGGAGACGCGGAGATTGTTCCTGTGTATTTTTCCGCAATTGCGAAACGGCTTGAGCATTTGCAACGAGACAAATCCTCAATCCGCAATCCCCAATCCGCAATCGTCGCCGGCGGCACCGATTTATACGTCCAAAAACACGAAGAAATGGTTTACGCCGAAGCGACTCACATTTTGTTTGATGATGAGCTGCGGTCGATTTCGGAACATGATGAATTTGTTGAAGTTGGTGCGTCCGTAGTGGTTACGGATTTGCTTGAATCCGATATCTTTAATCGTTTGTTTCCAAACCTTTACAAACATCTCAAACTTGTTTCGTCAACGCCGATTCGCAACATGGCAACTCTGGCAGGGAATTTTACAAACGCTTCGCCGATTGGCGATATGACGGCATGGTTTTTGGCTCTGGACGCGGAAATAATAATCAGTACGGCGAGTGGTAGTGATCGGGCTTTACCCTTGAAAGATTATTATTTGGGTTATAAACAACTCGCAAAATCGGACAATGAATTTATCAAAACAATCCGTTTCAAAAAAGATTTCACGCATTTTAATTTTGAAAAAGTCTGCAAACGCACATATTTAGACATTGCTTCGGTCAATACGGCGATTGCATTGTCAGTAGCGTCTGCGTCAGCAGATGCGTTCATTATCAACCACGCCCACGTTTCAATCGGCGGCGTATTCCCAACACCTTTGTATCTGCGAAAAACGTCGGAATTCCTGCGAGGCAGGCAGATTAACGAAACGACAATCCGAGAAGCAAACGAGATTTTGCAAACCGAAATTTCGCCGATTTCTGATGTTCGTGGAACTATGGAATACAAAAGATTATTAGCAAGACAATTGTTTTTTGCACATTTTTTTGAATTATTTAACCAAACCCTCTAGTCTTTTCCTGAAAAAATCCCGCAATTGAGTTAGAATTACCGCAAACATAATTTCCAGTATCTTAATGCGGAGAACAATATGAAAAAACTTGTGGTCTTACTGGTTTTGTTGGCTTTTGGTGTGAATTCGTTTGCCCAAAAACAAGGCAAATACACCTACCTTTTTGATGAGCAAAAAATTAAAAACGTGACGCGGTTTATTGCGGATGATGGTTTTGAAGGTCGGGCACCGGGAACTCGTTCGGGCGAGCTTGCGGCGAAGTTTTTGGCTCTTCAACTCCAACAGCTTGGGATTAAACCTGCGAATAATGGTTCTTATTTTCAGCCTGTTTCGTTGGTTGCGATTAAAACTAACCCAAATACGGTTTTGAAAGTTGGGGATAAAGATTACAAATTTGGGGATGATTTTGTCGGTTCGACGGGTGCTCAAACGGATAACATTTCGGTCGATGGCGAACTCGTTTTTGTCGGCTACGGAATTGATGCTCTTGAGCAAAAGTGGAACGATTTTAAGGGCGATAAAAATGAGTATCGCGGCAAAATCTTGGTAATGATGGTCAATGATCCGCCGGCGACTGAAAAAGATCCGAATATGTTTGGAGGAAAGGCTTTAACATATTATGGACGCTGGACTTACAAGTTTGAACAAGCTGCTCGGATGGGAGCGGCAGGCGTGATTTTGATTCACACACGCGAATCTGCGGGGTATGGCTGGAACGTTGTCCGCACATCGAATGGCAATTGGCGTTTTGACGTTGCCCAAACGCCCGAAGATAAAACTCCGGTTTTGAACTGGCGTTCTTGGATGACGGAAGATACCGCTCGTGCAATTTTCAAACAAGGCGGCAAGGATTTGGATTCATTACGCATTGCGGCTCGCAGTCGCGATTTCAAGCCAGTGAAACTTGGGATTCGTGCGAAAGTTGATGCAAAGTCTGAAATGAAACGAGTTAACTCGAATAACGTAGTGGGGATTTGGGAAGGAAGCGACGCGAAATTGAAAGATCAAAACGTGATTTACACGGCTCATTGGGATCATCTTGGAGTCGGCGAAGCGAATCCGAGTGGCGATAATGTTTACAACGGAGCATTAGACAATGCGTCCGGCTGTGCGTCGATTTTGGCGATTGCCGAAGCGATTACGAAACTTCCGAAAAAGGAACAACCAAAACGTTCGCAGGTTTTCCTTTTCACAACTGCCGAAGAACAAGGCTTGCTCGGTGCAGAATGGTATGCCAAACATCCGATATTTCCGCTCGAAAAAACCGCGGCAAATATCAATCACGATGGTGCGAATTTGCTAGGCTTAGTCAGTGATTACGGTGCTTTGGGTGCAGAACGTTCGCCGGAAACGTGGAAAATCGTCAACGAAATGTTGAAAGAACGCAACATGACTTTTTCGCCCGACGATCAACCCGAACAAGGTTTCTTTTTTCGCAGTGATCATTTTCCTTTTGCGAAAGCCGGAGTTCCTGCTTTAAGCGTTAGAAGCGGCGACAATTATCTCGATAAGTCTATTGATTCCAAGAAGATAGGCGAAGAATACAATGCGAAAAATTACCATCAGCCATCGGACAATTTTGACGAAAACTGGCGATTTGATGGCGTTGTGCAGAATCTCGAAGTTTCGTTGGCGATTGGTTTGAAAATTTCAAATATGGACAAAATGCCGAAATTTAATAAGGACGACGAATTTGCGAAGGCTCAGCCGAATCGAAAGTAAAAAGCAAATTAACGATTGTTTAAGAAATCCGAATATGTAGAAAGTATTCGGCAAAATCGCTTTACGCTAGTGATATTGCTGAGAGAATGCGATAGCAGACTCGGAAATTGGCTGATTTCTATAGCGTCGCTAAATTCTTTTTGAAATAGAAATAAATCGGGATACCGAGACAAATAAGCAATATTCCGATTCCTGCTTCCAACGGACTGGTTTGGAGCGTGTTTATCAAAAGCCAAATTCCGACTAAAATAAATATAATCGGGGTAACCGGATAGCCAACAGTTTTATATGGTCTTTCTAGATCAGGCATTTTTCGGCGGAGAACAAAGACAGCAGAAGTCGTTAAAATGTAAAAAATCCACATTGCGAAAACTGCATAGGTAGTTAATTGGTCAAATGTTCCTAGAAGTGCCAAGATGCAAGCCCAGATCGCTTGTGAAAAAATTGCTTTGACGGGAACTTTTGATTTTCGACTCAAATCAGCCTGACTTTTTGGAAAAAGTCCATCCTCTGCCATCGCGTACGGAACTCTCGCACTCGCCAGAATCAAGCCATTTAACGCTCCGATAATCGAAATCATAATAGCTATTGCCACAAAAGTTGAGCCGATTGACCCTAAAAATGTCGCCACCGCTTTAGTTGCAACGGGATTATTTTCATTGGCGGTTGCAATTTCGGTAATAGGCAATGCGTGGAAATACGCCAAATTTGTTAGTAGATAGACGGCAATCACCGCAAGCATTCCGAAAATCAAGGCACGCGGAACATTTCGTTCAGGTTTATCTATTTCGCCCGCCGCCATCGGCATGCTATTCCAGCCGTCATACGCCCAAAGTGCCGCCAACATCGCCGCCCCAAAAGCTTGAATAAAACTCAAATCTTTGATTCGTAAATCGCTCGACAGAGCTTCCCAATTCACGCCATTGGTGAAAAGAAAAACACCTATAACAATAACCGCTATCCCTAAAACTTTGGCAAAAGTTAGAAGGGTTTGGACTTTGCCGCCAAATCTTACGTTTGCACAATTTATCAGCGAAAACACGATAATCACCGTAACTGCAACAATTTGCAACCATCCGAACGACCACGGATATTTGCTGCCGAAGAGATTTAAGGTAGTTTCGTAAAACGGCGTATTGATGCCCAAAAGTGCAGTAAAAAAAATAGCAAAACCCGCCGCCAGTGCTGCAATCGAACCCGTTGAGCCAATCGCAAAACGCATCCAACCGAAAAGAAATGCCGGAAACTCGCCGTAAGCTTCTCGCAAATAAACATATTCGCCGCCCGCTTTAGGCATCATTCCGCCAAGCTCTGCGTAGCTCAGAGCACCCGCTAAACTCAATAACCCAGCCGCAACCCAAACCAGCAAAACCCATTCAGGCGAGCCGACTTGTTGGGTCATAACGGTTGTTTTCAGAAAAATTCCGGTGCCGATAACCGATCCGGTAACAAGCGATGTCGCGTCCAATAAATTTAAACCGCGAAGAAGTTTTGGGGTTTCATTATTCATTTGTTTTTACTTTTCGTCATTCAAGTCTCGCTGCAACAAAAAAGGCTGTTCGTTAGCACTAAAACAAACAAACTGAGGTTGTCTGGTAAATTGACCGATTCGCAATAACACTGGGAATTGCTCGAATTTAATCAAGTTAGCTTGAAAATATTATGGAAATGATTAAATTCTTCTACATCATTTGTTGCATATTTTGAATATTAAACATCAATTGCGGTATTTCTTGCAAATTTTTATTGACACTACTTGGATAATTGATGTAATATCCTCCCACAATACACAAAAATGCAACAATCGTTGCAGAATCATACAGCAATTCTATAGTTTTTACGGACGATTTCTAGTAAAAGGTACATTGAAGTGGAGAAAGCTATCCGAACAAGAAAATCCCAAAATCAGACGGCTGACAGTTTATTAAGGACTGCTGAAGCGAATGTTAATGGTGATTTTCGGGATGATCAGGCTGCTACTGATATGCAAACACCACTTGAAAGTCGGTTTATTGCTGCCCAAGCAAACCTGAGTTCAAGCCGTCAGCGGTTAATTATTCGCATTTTAGGGGAGCCGCAGGAGACATTTTTTCTTTCTTCCCGCGAAATGGGTAAGCGTTACGGAGTAGATACAGCAACGATTGTTCGTACGATCCAAGCGATGGGTTATAAGAAATTTGCTGATTTTGCACATGACCTGCGGGAGCATTTTGTTACCCAAATTACGCCATATACGGCGATGAAAGCGGCGACGCAAACCAGTAGGAGCATCGCTTCCCGCGTAAATCAGAGCCTCGAACAGGATTTTGAAAATATGAGGTCACTGCGAAACACGGTGAGTTCCATCCAGATAGTAGAACTCGCCAAACAGATACATCGTTCACAGCGAATTATTGTTCTCGGGGTTGATTTTGCGACCGGCTTGGCAGCTTTGTTCACGTACGGGTTGGTTCGATTGGGTTGTGATGCGGAAGCTCCGATTGGTCACACCGGAACCGTTCAGGGAAAGATTAAATTATTAACAAAAAAAGACTTATTGATCGCATTTACATTTGGGCGAGGTTTACGTGAGACGGTTGAAGCCGTTCAAAGGGCAAAGGAAAAGGGAGTTCCAACTTTTGGAATTACCGACAGCAATAAAAGCCCGCTTGCGAAATTTTGTGATCAATATCTCGTTGCTTCCACGGATCGTTCGTCATTTTTGGATTCCTACGTTGCACCAATTTCGGTGATTAATGCAGTTTTGGTGGCTTCTGCACATATAAAGCCTAAGCGGGCACTCGAATGGCTGGAGCAGAGCGACAAGGAATATGAGAGTGGAAAACGCTGGTATCGGGAAGATAAATAAGGGTTTGATCGAAATAATAAGCAAGGCAAAAAAAACAGTATTCACGCAATAAATAAATTCAAATTTAAGTTTTATTGAGGTAGAAGGAAAAAAATGAAAAAAAATAAATCTAGAGCTTTTTCGGTTTTGTTTATGATTTCGTTGTTTGCGTGCAGTATTTTTGCACAAACTACGACTTCAACTATTGAAGGAACAATAACAGACTCTAACGGTGCGTTAATTGCTGGAGCGACTGTTAAAGCGAGTGGTGAAAGTTTGGAACGCAGTGCTACCAGCGATAAGGACGGTTTTTATCGATTAGTTGCTCTTCCGGCGGGAGTTTATACGATTACAATTAACCAATCCGGATTTGCAAGCAGTTCAAATAGAATTGAGCTGACCATTAATCGGGTAGCCGTTTTGAATACCCAATTAACGGTTGGCGGAAATGTTGATCAGGTTGACGTTACCTCAGATGCTCCGCTTCTTGAAACTTCTACTGCCTCAACCGGACTAACAGTTACCCCACGGCAGATTGCCGATTTACCTGTTAGCGGGCGTAATTATTTGGATTTGCTCCAGCTTGTTCCCGGTGTTGCAATCAATCGGCAAGCTGATCCGAAAGGCGATAATGCCACCCCAGTTTTAGGTGAACGCGGGGGAAACAACAACTTTTTCATTGATGGACATCCAAATAAAGACACGGTCAACGGCGGTCCCGCAGCTCAATTCAATCAGGAAACTATTGCTGAGTTTCAGGTTCTGACTACCGGATATAAAGCAGAATTTGGGCAGGCTTCCGGAGCGATCGTCAACGTAATTACAAAAAGCGGCGGCAATCAGTTTCACGGCGTAGGCTCATTATTTTTACGAAATGATTCGTTTGACGGAGTAAATTCACTAAAAACAAGCATTACAGAGGCACTTCCCTTAAAAAGATACGACTATAGTATTGCGGGTGGCGGACCAATTATTAAAGACAAGTTTTTCTTTTTTGCTTCTTCCGAAAGGATAACCGAAGATCGTCAAATTGACTTTACATTTCCGGATACGGGAAATGTTACGGTTAATACCTTGCTGAGAAATCAGGAAAATCCTTTCGATACGCCTTCTTTAAACAGAGAAACCAGAAACTTTATCAAACTCAATCAAAACCTCGGAAATCATCAGTTATCTCAAGAATTCAACTATACTAACAGCCGAATCAAAAATTTTCTTCCGCTTTCTGCCGGGAACAGCCTTCCATCTGCACGTAATAATCTTGGCTCACGCAGTCTTTTGGTAGCATTAGGCGACACAATTTTATTTGGCAATCAGAGCAATCCTTATATTGTTACATTGCGGGCTGCCTATCGTGGAGAGCCATCAAATACCGAACCTGCCCACCCGGAAATTTCAGGAGCAACCCTCTTTAATCCATATAGCGGACCAGGTTCATTTCTCTTTGGTGATCTGCCGACGGTTAATTTTGGTAATATAGATACTCCCTCAAATCTGAATCAAAAATATGTTTCTCTTTCGGCTAACGTAAGTAAATTAATCGGAAATCACGATATTAAATTCGGTTGGAATTATCTGCGGACTAAAGTTGATGGAGTTGAATCTCGCCAGTTGAGAAATCAGCTTTTTGCTACTGCTTCGGATTTTGCCACATTTGGAGCTGCAACCGCAGGAGTCTATTTGCTTGCAGCGGTAGGAGGAAACACTCCACGTCAGGATGAGATTCATTTACTCAATAGTTATGATGGCGTATATGTTCAAGACGATTGGAAAATCTTGAAAAATTTAAGCGTTAATCTTGGAATTCGCTGGGATTATGATTCTGAATTCCGAAACAAGAAAAACTTTGGACCGCGTTTGGGCGTGGCTTGGGCAATTACACCCAAGACCGTAGTGCGGGCAAATATGGGAGTTTTTTACGACCAATTTCGTTTGGGATTGGTTAGAAATATTCCTGCATTCGGCGGAACAGATCGTCGTGGCGGGCAAATCTTTGTTTTCCCGAGACTTTTATACGGCTCGCCGTCTTATGTTTCCAGCATTGCTTTGCTGAGCGGACTTCCGGGCGGATGTTTCCAAAATTTAACTACGGGTAATCTAACAGATGCACAAGTAGCAACAGCAGGAGCGGCGGGAATTTGTCCATTCACAGGAGCAGCTTTTATTGGTGTTGATAGACTTAATCGGGTTGTTGCCGCAGGTCGTCAACCAATTGCCGCTAATACAGTTGTTACAGCCGCGAATGTGCAGGCATTGACAGGATTATCTCCTCAACAATACGCAGATCAGGCGAGTCTGGCAATAGGTCAACCTGTTGGCTATTTTGTTTTTGGAAGTCAGGGATTTTTGCAAAATCAAATTGTTCCTGCAAACCAAGTTCCGATAGGAATTGACGAAAATTTTGCAACACCGAATACGCTTGGATTTGCTGTTGGAATACAACGGGAATTATTCAAAGACACGGTTGTAACGGCAGACTACTATCATCGTGAAATGCGTAACCTTTTGGGAACCAGAAGAACGAATCTTCCTTTCAGAGCGAGAGTTGTCGGACGTGTATTTGATCCTCCGTTTACAGCAGGTGCTCTCGATACTTTCGGACCATGGTATGACGGAAAATACGATGCTTTGGTAATTAGCGGGAATTCGAGATTTGCCAAACGCTTCGTTGTCGGTTCGAGCTACAGTTATGCCAAAGGAACCGATAATGCAATTGGAATTAACACGATTCCGTCTGATAGTTTTGTCGGCATAGTTCCGGTTGTAACACAAGGAGCTAATTCAAATGCCAACGGTTCATTTACAACTACGCAAGGTAGGTTTGTCGCCCAAGCCGGACAATTTTACAACGGTCCCGATTTGGATAAAGGACCATCGGCATTGGCTTTAGATCACGTTTTTCAGGTGAATGGGCTAGTTGATCTTCCGTGGCAATTCCAAATCAGCAGTATCTTTAGGGCTCAAAGCGGTTTCCGTTTTACAAGGGCTAATGCACCCGGAGCAACGATAGCTCAAACTGATCCTGATGGTGATTCAACGATTAACGGAATAAACGTTACTAGTGGACGTAATGCTGAAACTGCTCCGCCTCTAATTAATCTTGATTTACGTTTCAGCAAACGGTTCAATTTTACGGAAAGAGTCAAGATGCAAGTTTTATTTGAATTCTTTAACGTGCTTAACCGTAAGAATCCCGCCGCGGTTCAAAACCAAATAAACATTACTGGTCAAGAATTTGGTAATGCAATCCAAGTTTTACCGGGACGAGAAGGGCAATTCGGATTCAGATTCGAATTCTAATTTGGTTGACCACCAACGGAACACGCACATGGTCAAGTGTAAAAAACGAAATCATGTGCGTGATTCTTTCTAAGCTAAATATTATGAATCGTCTGCGGAAAATTTCGTTTCAAATTTTAATCTGTATTTTAGTTTTGAATCTTTTGCCGTTGTCTTTATCGGCACAAAATGCAGAACCGCAGTATGACATTGTTATCCGAAATGGACGGGTGTTAGACGGTGGGGGGAACCCTTGGATTCTTGCTGATGTGGCGATAAACGATGGGAAATTTGTCCACATCGGCAGAATCGAAGGGAAAGGTAAACGGGAGATTGATGCTCGTGGAAAATATGTTTCTCCGGGCTGGATCGATGTGATGGATCAATCGGGTTATGCATTGCCGCAAAATGGTTTGGCAGAAAATAAACTGATGATGGGTGTGACGACTGCTATCGGCGGCGAAGGCGGAACACCCGTTTCTGCTGACAAGATCGGCGAATATTTTACTGACCTTGAGAAAAAAGGAATTTCGATAAACTTCGGCAGTTATTACAGCGAAACACAGGCTCGTGTTGCTATTCTCGGACAAAAAGACGTTGCTCCAAATCCCGAACAACTCGAAAAAATGAAAGCTCTGATGGAAACGGCGATGAAAAACGGGGCGATTGGAATGACGACTGCTCTGATCTATCCGCCATCGAGCTATGCAAAAACTGACGAACTTATTGAAATGGCGAAGGTTGCCGGAAAATACGGCGGAATTTACGCCAGTCATATTCGCGGCGAAGGAAAAGAACTCGTCCAATCAGTTGAAGAAGCTATTACCATCGGCGAAAAAGGCGGATTGCCCGTTGAAATTTTTCATCTCAAAGCAGCTTATCAACCCGGCTGGGGAACTCTGATGAAAGCGGCGGGAGAAAAAATTGACGCGGCACGAAGTCGAGACGTTGATGTAGCCGCTGATTTATATCTCTACACTGCAGGCGGAACGGGGCTTGAAGCAACAATTCCTTCATGGGCGTTTGAAGGCGGAAAAGAGAAATTGCTAGAACGCCTGAAAGACCCCAAAACTCGCGAGAGACTCAAAAAAGAGCAGCAAACAGGTTCGCCGGGTTGGTGGAATATCCTCGAAGCGGCTGGCGGTTGGGATGGAATTATTTTGGCAAATGCCCAGAATAAAGAAAACGCGAAATATCAAGGTAAAAGTATTTCTGCGATAGCAAAAGAATTGAAAAAAGAACCTGCTGATGTGGCGTTTGACTTGGTAGCACAAGGAGCGGGACGAGTTTACGCAATTTATTTTATGATGAGCGAGCAAGACATCGAAACTGCACTCAAGTTTCCCTGGACAAGCATTGGCAGTGATGCAGGTGCGGCTCTCAAACCTTCTGAAGGCGACGCAATTGGTTTGTCACATCCAAGAGCTTACGGAAATTTTCCGCGTTTGATTGCTAAATATGTTCGTGAAAGAAAAGTTTTAACGCTTCCTGAAGCGATTCGCAAAATGACCTCGTGGGCGGCAACCCGACACCGAATCGCGGGACGCGGAGTAATTAAACAAGGTGCCTGGGCGGATGTTGTCATCTTCGATTACGACAAAATTCAAGACAATGCGACCTTTGAAAAGCCGCTTTTGAGTCCGACAGGAATTGATTATGTTCTCGTCAATGGACAGGTCGTAATTGAAAACGGAAAACATACAGGGGCACGTCCGGGCAAGGTGATTTACGGTCAAGGCAAAACAAACCAATAGAATTCAATGACTCCAACCATCGAAAAAGAAATCATGATCCACTCGATCACAAGCATTGTTGAAATGCACGAGGTCGAAGAATCTGCAGAGAATCGTCTGGCAGGTTCCTGAGATTGAGGTTGTGCCGAATTCTCAGTTGATTGCGGCGGTAAAAGCAGGCGGAGTTTTGCTCGGAGCGTTTGAAGGCGGGAAGATGGTCGGATTTGCTTACGGTTTTGTCAGCTACGAACGCGGGCAGATGGCACATCATTCGCACATGTTGGCGGTCTTGCCAGAATATCGCAATTACAAACTCGGCGAAAAACTTAAACGTGCTCAACGGGAATTCGTTTTGCAGCAGGGAATTTCGCTGATGTCTTGGACATTTGATCCGCTCCAAAGTTTGAACGCTTATTTCAATTTCAACAAAATCGGCGTAGTTTCCAATACATATTTTGTTGATTTTTACGGCGACGATGCACCAAGTTTTCTGCACCAAAACAGTACTGACAGGCTCTGGGTCTTCTGGAATCTAAACGAAGAAAAACCTCAGCCTGATGTGAATTTAGAAAACGTAAAACGTTTGGTTCAGTTGGAGAAAGGCGAGATTCCACAAACTTTTGATTTAACCGACGAAGAATATATTGCCATCGAAATACCCACCAATATCAATAAATTGCAGGAGGAAAATAATGCTTTAGCCACGGAATGGCGAGAAGTGACGCGAAAGGCATTTATTGAAGCTTTTGCCAAGGGATTCCGGGCAATGGGTTTTAATAGAATGAATCGAGACGGGCAGGAATACGGACTTTATTTACTAAAGAAATGAGGTAGGGGCGATCCCTTGTGGTCGCCTGAGCCGTTTCAATGTTCAAGGTAACGGGCGAGGACAAGCCGTCGCCTCTATAATAATTATGAAAGAAAATTTGTTATCACGACGCGAAATGGTAAAGCGGGCTGCATTAGCAGGTGCAGGAATAATCGCTGCCCCGATGATTAATCTCAATCGTTTTCAGCTTTTTGCTAATTCGCCTACCGAATATTCCGCTAAGGCGATTGATTTGGTCAAGCAGTCAACTATTTTGGATATGCTCTGCATTTTGACGCTCGATTTTACAAAGCAAACCAAATGGTTTGCGAATCCTGAGCTTTTTACCAAAGCGGATTTACAACCGTTTATTGATTCAGGAATTAACGTAATCCATCCTGCTTTTGGACTTGGCGGACCCGATGCCTATACGCAAACTTTACAATTTTTCGCTCAGTGGAATTCTTTTATAGCCAATCACGACGAACTTTTGATGAGGGTTGATAGTGCGGGAGATCTCGACCGCGTTAAGAAATCAGGCAAATTGGGCGTTTTACTCGGACTGCAAAATTCTGATCAGTTTCGCCGACCGGACGACGTTAATTTCTTTCATGGCATTGGTCAGCGAGTTTCACAATTGACTTATAATTCGCGAAATCTCATCGGCAATGGAGCAACTGAGCGACGCGATGAAGGGATTTCCGATTTTGGTGTCGCGATTATTGAGCGGATGAACAAGGTCGGGATGGCGATAGATGTTTCGCATTGCGGCGACCGAACTACGCTGGAGGCGTTTGAGATTTCTAAAAAACCGGTCTTGATTACTCATTCAAATTGTCGGGCGTTGGTGAATCATCCGCGTGTCAAAACTGATGAAGCAATTAAAAAGGTGGGCGAAAAAGGCGGTGTAATGGGGATTACGGGCGTGAGAATGTTTGTCAAAGTGGATGAGCCAACCACAATCGAACACGCACTTGATCATTTCGATCACGTTCGCAAATTGATCGGAGCGGAACATCTTGGAGTAGGCAGCGACATTGATCTGTATGGCTACGATTCAATGCCGCCCGAATTAAATAAACAGCTACGGGCTGGCTACAAAGGAAGTTATGCCTTCCGCGAAAAGATTGATATTGAAGGACTTGACCATCCGAAGCGAATGTTTGATTTAACCGAAGGACTTATCCGACGTAAATATTCCGACAATGATATTCAGGGGATTTTGGGCGGTAATTTTTCGCGGGTTTTGAAGGAAATTTGGTCTGTCTGAGAAATGAGTAATGAGTATGACGGCAGATTCATCAATCAAAAAATCAGGCAAACTGCGTCGTATTTGGCGTTGGATATGGCGGGGAGTGCTTGGCTTGGTCACACTTCTCATAATTGTTTTGACAGTGAGTTCGATTTATCAGGCTATTGCGTCCTCGAATGAAGTCGCCAAATCCGTGCCGCCGGGGCAAATGGTAGATGTTGGAGGTTATCAACTACACCTAAATTGCACGGGGCAGGGCAGCCCGACAATAGTGCTTGATGCTGGACTCGGAGAATCTTCGCTCAGTTGGAGCAAGGTTCAGCCCGAAGCGGCGAAATTTACTCGGGTCTGTTCGTATGATCGTGCGGGATACGCCTGGAGCGAGATGAGTCCGTTACCGCGAACGAGCGAGCAGATTGTAAATGAACTGCATACCTTGTTAAAAAATGCGGACGTAAAACCTCCATATGTACTGGCGGGACATTCTTTCGGCGGGTTTAACGTGAGGTTGTTTGCGGCTCAATATCCGGACGAAACGGCAGGTGTAGTGCTGGTGGATTCTTCGCATGAGGATCAGTTTGAGAGGTTGCCGCCATCGTTTAGAGCTTCCGGGGCGATTAATTTTTTGATGAAATCGGTTCCATGGTTAACCCGGCTCGGACTTTTCCGGATATTGGATCAGCCGGCGGGCAATGTGAAAAATTACGCACCGGAAGCACAAGTTTTGGCACGCGAAATCGGTTTTACTTCGAATTCGCATGACGCGGCGTCAGCGGAATTTCAGTTATTGAATGAAAGTGCGGCTCAGGTGAAGGCGGTAAAAATGTCAAACGGCAAATTGCTGTTGAGGGATAAGCCGCTGACGGTTTTGATGCAAGGTCAACAAAAGCAAGTTCCGCCGCAAGCTACCGCAGATGACATCGAGGAATTCAAAAGGGTTTGGCGTAATTTGCAGGAAGACCTGGCAACTCGATCTTCCAGAGGCGAGCTGATCGTAGCGGAGAAAAGCGGACATTATATTTTGCTTGAAGAACCGAATTTGGTAATCGAGGCATTGAGAAGGGCTTGCGAGATTACAAATAAGAAAAAGGACTCAAAGAATAAATAGAATGCGGCACTTTTCGAGTTTGCCCAATTTTTGAAGGAATAAGAACTTATGAAAACTGAACTAATGAAATATCGAATCATTTCCGTGATTCTGATGCTTTTTATCAGCACGGGCGTTGTTTTTGCTCAAGATGCTCCGTTGCAAGGGCTTGACGAATATGTCAAAAAAGCGATGGAAGATTGGAAAGCGGCGGGGTTGGCGATTGCCATTGTGAAAGACGACAAAATTGTTTTCACGAAAGGCTACGGAGTCCGCGAAATGGGCAAGCCTGACGTTGTTACCCCAAACACGATGTTTGCGATTGGTTCTTCGTCAAAGGCTTTTACAGCGGCGACTACGGCGATTTTGGTTGATGAAGGAAAGCTCAAATGGAGCGATCCGGCGGCGAAATATCTGCCTAATTTGCAGCTTTATGATTCTTGGGTAACGCGGGAATTATCGGTCACAGATTTGCTTACGCATCGGGTCGGCTTAGAACGCGGCGATTTGATGTGGTATGGCTCGGCGTTTAGCCGTGAAGAAATTTTGCGGAGGATTCGATTTTTGAAGCCTTCATCAAGTATGCGTTCGCGTTTTGGTTATCAAAACATTATGTATCTGGCGGCTGGACAGATTGTTCCGTCAGTTACGGGTAAAAGTTGGGATGATTTTGTGGGAGAACGAATCTTTACTCCGTTGGGTATGAAGTCAACCAATACTTCTACTAAAAAACTTGCACAAATGAACGATGTTGCCACTCCGCACGCGGTTATTAACGACAAAATAAAACCAATTGCCTGGCGAAATATTGACAATATCGCTCCCGCAGGTTCGATCAATTCAAACGTTACCGAGATGGCTCAATGGGTGCGAATGCAGTTGGCGATGGGCAAATATGAAGGCAAACAAATCATCAGCGAGGCGGGCATCAAAAATATGTGGGCATCGCATACGATCATTCCGCTCGAAGGTCCCGGATTTCCGATGTTTTATCCGAAAGCTCATTTTCTAAACTATGGAATGGGTTGGTTTTTGAGCGATTTCAACGGCAAAAAAATGGTTGAACACGGCGGAGCGATTGACGGAATGCGTTCAGCCGTGGCGATGATTCCCGAAGAAAAACTCGGTGTTGTGATTCTTTCAAATATGAATCAAACCGGGCTTAATCTCGCCCTTGCCCAACGAATTTTCGATTCCTATATGGGAGCGAAAGAACGGGACTGGAGCGGCGACATTTTGAAAGCCATAAAAACGCAGGAAGCAGCAGGCAAAGCCGCACAAGAGAAAATGATTGCCGAACGGGCGAAAGATACAAAACCATCTTTTGATTTAGCAAAATACGCAGGTGATTATCAGGATGAAATGTATGGCGACGTTAAGGTAAAGCTCGAAAACGGCAAGCTGCAAATTACTTATGGGTCAGGATTCAAAGGAACTTTAGAACATTGGCATTTCGACACCTTTCAAGCTACCTGGTCAGAAGATGTGCAAGGCAAAACCTTTGTTAATTTCAAACTGAATTCGATGGGTAAGATTGATGCCGTAAGCATTGATAGTATTTCCGAATTTAAGCGGATGCCGGATAAGAAGTAAAAGAGTTTTTTATGTTCAAAATAATAAAGATAGCAAACAAATTAATCGCATTTTGCGGAATTGTTTTACTCTCTACCTCGTTTGGTTTAGGGCAAAACGCAACAGATATAGAGATCATTGAGAAAGCTGAAGTGTATATGAAGGCAACTGAAAAGGTTGACGGATTTAACGGCTCGATCCTGATCGCCAGAAACGGTCAGCCCGTAGTCAGCAAAGGCTACGGAATGGCAAATATCGAGCTGAATGTTCCGAATAAAGCGGAAACCGTTTTCCGTCTCGGCTCAGTTACAAAACAATTTACCGGAATGGCGATCACGATGCTTCAGGAAAAAGGTAAATTGAGCGTCAATGATCCGCTTTGCAAATATATTGATAATTGTCCGGCGATTTGGCAGCCGATTACCATCAAGCATCTTTTAACGCATACCTCCGGTATTTTCAATTACACCGCGTTTCCCGATTTTGCCAAAACCACTGTTTTACCGACAAATTCTCCGCAAATGATTGCTTTGCTTAGAGATAAACCGCTTGATTTCGCCGTCGGTCAAAATTATTCATACAGCAATTCGGGTTATTTTCTGCTAGGCACGATCATCGAAAAAGTTTCGGGGAAAACTTATGCCAACTTTTTGCAGGAAAATATATTCACGCCGCTGGGTATGAAAAACACGGGTTATGATGATCCGCTTCGAATTATCAATAATCGTGCTTCAGGCTACACACGCCAAGCCGGTCAATATTTGAACGCGGCTTATATGGATATGTCGGTTCCTTTTGCGGCAGGAGCAATGTATTCGACCACGGGCGATCTTTTGCTTTGGGATCAGGCTCTTTACACCGGAAAGCTCGTTTCGCAGAAATCGCTCAATGAGATGTTTACGCCTAATAAAAACGGCTACGGCTATGGTTGGGGGATCAATACCAGATTCGAAAAACAGCAGATTTCTCACGGCGGAAGCATCTTTGGTTTTTCAACTCAAATCAGCCGTTTTCCGACGGAGCGTTTGACCTTTGTCGTATTGAGCAACGTTCAAGGTTCGCCTTCCGGAAGAATTGCCAATGATCTATCGGCAATCGTTTTTGGACAAAAATACGAAATTCCGATGGAACGCAAGGAAATCGTCGTTTCATTGGAGATTTTGAGAAAATACGTTGGGAGTTATCAGCTTTTGCCGAATGTTGTATTCCACATTTTGCTGGAAAACGGAAAACTTTTCGGGCAGGTTGCGGATCAACAAAAAGTCTCGCTTTCGGCTGAAACGGAGACCAAATTCTTCTCCCGTGATGTTGCCGTAACCATTACATTTAATAGCGATGCACAGGGAAAAGTTACGGGGATGACATTTATTCAGGGCGGTGCAACTCTTCCGGCTCCGAAGATCAAGTAAACAAAAAACTATGAAAAAACTAACGGCTTTATTTTTATTGAGCGTCATATTTTGTTCAATTATTGTTGGACAAAACGTAAAAACAGGTGATGTAGTCCCACCTGTTCCAAAAACAAATTTGGCGGGTCCAACAGGATTATTCACAGTCGAGTCCGGCAAACCCGAAATGACGGCGACTGATGTTGAATCGTTTTTAGACGGAATTGTTCCCGCACAACTAACGCAAAACGACATTGCGGGTGCAACTGTTTCGGTCGTTAAAGACGGTAAGCTGTTGTTTGCCAAGGGTTACGGCTATTCGGATATGAAATCGAAAAAGCCTGTTTTGCCGGAAACTACGCTCTTTCGTCCCGGTTCCGTTTCAAAACTTTTTGCCTGGACAGCGGTGATGCAGTTAGTTGAACAAGGCAAATTGGATTTGAATAAAGACGTCAATGAATATCTTGATTTCAAGATTCCCGAAGCCTTTGGAAAACCAATTACGCTGACGCATATTTTGACGCACACGCCGGGTTTTGAAGAGCAAATCAAGGATTTATTCACGCTTGATAAGGAAAGTCCGAACCTTGGCGAATATGTGAAAACTCATATTCCGGTTCGAATTTTTCCGCCCGGGACAACCCCTGCCTATTCAAATTACGGAACAGCACTCGCGGGATATATTGTCGAGCGGGTTTCGGGTAAACCGTTTAATGATTACTGCGACGAAAACATCTTCAAGCCGCTCGGAATGAATCATTCGACATTTCGTCAGCCTCTGCCCGAAAATCTTGCCCCGCATATGTCGAGCGGCTACGCACTCGCTTCGGATGAGCCGAAAGGATTTGAAAATATTAATGCGTTCCCCGCGGGAAGTATGAGCAGTTCGGCTGTTGATATGTCCAAGTTTATGCTTGCACATTTGCAAGGCGGAAAATTGGGCGATGTTCAAATATTGAAGCCTGAAACGACAAAATTAATGCACAGTCGCCTTTACGGAATGGACGATGCAATGCCCGGAATGGCACATGGATTTTACGAAGAACCGCAAAATGGAAAACGTATCATCGGTCATGGCGGCGATACGATGTGGTTTCATAGTGATTTGCATTTGATCGAGGATGCAGGGGTCGGGTTTTTCATCTCGTATAACAGTCAAAGTCGCGGACATTCTTCCCCGCGTGAGGTGATTTGGAGTGCGTTTATGGATCGTTACTTCCCAAATCCGCTGCCAAACGAGCCGACGGTGGAAAATGCTAAAGAAGAAGCCCAGGCAGTTGTCGGAAATTATTTAGGCAGCCGCCGCCCGGAAGGTTCGGCATACAGAGCATTGGGCTTAATGGGCGAAATCGCGGTTGCCGCTAATGAAGACGGAACAATCCAAATCCCGATGCTGATGGGGGCAAACGGCAAACCAAAAAAATGGCGGGCAATCGGCGGCGGGAAATTCCGCGAAGTTGACGGACAGGATATGGTCGTTTTCAAACCCGATCAAGATGGAAAAATGCGATTGGTTTCATCATATCCGTTTATGACTTTTACCAAAGTTGGAATTTTGGAAAACAGTAAACTTTTATTGCCCGTTGTCGGTGTTTCGCTCGGCATAATGGTTTTAACGCTCATCCTTTGGTTCGTCGCATGGTGGGTAAGAAGGCGTTATCAACATAGATTGGAGTTGTCGCCTTTGGAATGGAAACTCCGTTGGGCGGTGCGAATTATCTTCGCTCTTAACCTGATTTTCGTAATTGCGTATGGAATTTTCGTGACCAAAGCGTTTAGTAATTTGGAAATGTTAAGCGATTCAGGCAATAGGACTTTGCAAATTATTCAAATCATTGGCGTGATTGCTACGCTTGGTTCGCTGGTCGTGTTTTATAACGCATTAAAAACCTGGACAAGCAAAAATTTCCGCATCTGGGGCAAACTGCAATCGCTAATTTTTGTTCTTGCGACGATTGGAGTTTTATGGCTTGTTTATGCAGGTAATTTGTTGAGTTTTACTTCAACTTTCTAAATTTATTTGCCCGCGGAAGAACGCGGAAAGACACGGAAAAAAACCAAAAAATTCCGCGTATTTCCGCGAATTCCGCGGGCAAATCTCCTAATGTAAATGCAATTAGAAAAAATTGAACTATTCGAGATCGAAATGCCACTCAAGCATCCGTTTGAGACGAGTTTTGGCACAACGCAAAACCGTCGGATTTTGTTAGTGCGTGTTTGGGATAAGGACGGCATTTCCGGGTGGGGCGAATGCACAGCTCCCAATCGTCCGTTTTATCTTTCAGAAACTATTGATACTTGTTGGGTGATTATCAAAAATGCAATCGTGCCGATGCTTGAACAGGCAAAAGTTTCGTGTGCTGCGGATGTTACAACTATTTTAGCTCCGATTCAGGGAAACCGGATGGCGATTGGTGCGGTCGAAACGGCGATTTGGGATCTGGAAGCGAAAAAATTAGGGATTCCGCTTTGGCAGCATCTCGGTGGAACTCAAAGCGAGATCAATTGCGGCGTTTCGATTGGAATTCAATCTAGTTTGGATAAACTCGTTGAGGCTGTAACTCGTGAAGTAGCAAGCGGTTATCAGCGAATCAAACTAAAAATAAAGCCCGGACAAGATGTTGAATTAGTGAAAACAATTCGCTCTAAATTTCCTGATATTTTGCTTTCGGTTGACGCAAATTCAGCTTATAAATTGGAACGCGACACGGAAATATTTCAAGAATTAGACGAATACAATTTGCTGATGATCGAACAGCCGCTTGAAGCCGGGGATTTGATCGATCATTCAAAACTGCAAAAGCTCATCAAAACCAAGATTTGTTTGGATGAATCAATCACCAAATTCAGAGATGCGAAGCAGGCGATCGAGATTGATGCTTGCCGAATTATCAACATCAAACTAGGACGGGTCGGCGGACATTCCGAAGCGAAAATTATTCAGGATTACGCCGCTAAAAATAATATTCCGGTCTGGTGTGGCGGAATGCTCGAAGCTGGAATCGGCAGAACTCATAATATTGCAATGTCAACACTTGCAGGGTTTACTTTGCCCGGAGATGTTTCCGCTTCGGCACGATATTGGGCGGAAGATATTATTGAACCTGAAGTGACCGTCAGCTCAAATGGAACGATAAAGGCACCAACAGAGGCGGGAATCGGATTTGATGTGAAAACAGATCTGATCGAAAAACTTTCGATCAGACGCGACGAAATTTCTTTCAATTAATAAATAGAGAAAAACTGGATTAGTCGGAAGCGAACACAGATGGACGTTGGTTTATACCAATAGTTTATCTGTGTTATTCTTTTTGTTTTAGAGCTATTTTATGAACACTTTTTATATTACAACTCCGATTTATTATGCGAATGGTTTGCCGCATCTCGGACATTTTTATACAACAACGATTGCTGATATTTTGACGAAATATAAAAAACAGCGTGGTTTTGATACTTATTTTTTGACGGGAACAGATGAGCACGGTGTAAATATTCAGCGTGTTGCCGAGGAAAAAGGTAAAACTCCGCAAGAATATGTTGATTATATTTCAACCGAAATGAAGGCAATGTTCGCTCAATTTGGGTTGGATGAATACGACATTTTCATGCGGACGACGAACAAATTTCACTACGAAGGCGTTCAAAATCTTTGGCGAGAGATTGCGAAAAATAAAACACCAAAAGGGAATTCGACGATTTACAAAAGCAATTACGAAGCCTGGTTTTGTCCAAATTGTGCCGAATTTAAGACTGAAACAGAGTATGAAGTTCGCGACGGCGAAGATGTTCCGAGATGTTTGACGCATGAAAAACCGCTCGACAAAGTTGCGGAGGAAAGTTATTTTTTCCGACTTTCGGATTATGGCGACAAACTGCTCGAATTGATTGAAAATACAGAGCTTGTGCGTCCAGAAGCGAGACGAAACGAGGTTGTTTCATTTATCAAAAGCGGTTTGCAAGACCTTTCAATTTCGCGTTTGAAATCATCGGTCAGTTGGGGAATTCCTGTGCCTGACGATGAAAATCATGTTATGTATGTGTGGCTCGATGCACTCTCAAACTACATAACGGCAATAGGTTACGGGAATTCGGAACGTGCGGAAATCGGGTTTGAAAAGTATTGGTCGAATGTTACGCATCTTGTCGGCAAAGACATTTTGCGGTTTCATACCGTCTATTGGTTTTCGTTTTTGCTCGCTGCAAATTTGCCTCTGCCGAAGCAAGTTTTCGCACACGGAATGTGGCTCGATGCGGAAGGTCGCAAGATGGGCAAAACGCTCGGAAATGCAATCGAATTAGACACGCTGCACAAACATTTTCAGACCGATGCGGTGCGATATTTTATTTTACGTGAAATGGTTTTCGGGCAAGACGGCAAATTTGGCTATGAAAGCTTTATCGATCGCGTTAATGCAGATTTGGCAAACGGTCTGGGAAATCTCGCAAGTCGAACATTTTCAATGGTTACGAAGTATTGCGACGACAAAATTCCGAACGGAACGATCCACGAAGCGAATTTTATTTACGCAAAACGTGCCGGAGTTTCGCCTGACGCACAGGAACTTGCAAGCGTTCTCACGCACGCACGAGATGAATTTGTAAATAAGGTTGATAATTTTGAGTTTAGCCAAGCATTGGAAACAGTTTGGGCAGTCATTGCGAGAATTGACGGAATGATTTCCGACGCAAAACCGTGGAATCTGGCAAAAGAAGAAACGCAGACCGAAACGCTTCATGCCGTTTTGTATCGGGCGACCGAAACGCTTCGCTGGCTATGCGTTTTGCTTTATCCTGTGATGCCTGAAGCAAGTAAAAATATCTATTCACAAATTGGTCTAAATGATGATATTGCAACACTTAACCCGATCGAATTAAATTACGGAGATCTAAAAGAAGGAACCAAAATCGGTGAAACTGTTGGAGTTTTTCCGAGAATTGATAAAAATAAAGTTATGAGTGAAATAGTTGAAGAGTCTAAAGTCCAAAGTCCTGAGTCTAAAGTCGAAGAGGCGACTAATGTTGCTGAGGAAAACTTTATCGGCATCGAAGATTTTCTAAAAGTCGATCTTCGCGTTGGCGAAATTTTGATTGCGGAACGGATTCCAAAAGCAGATAAACTTTTGCGTTTTGAAATCAACTTGGGCGAAGAAAAACCGCGTCAAATTCTTGCAGGTTTGGCAGAATATTACGAACCTGAAACTTTAGTCGGCAGAAAAGTTGTCGTCGTCGCGAACCTTAAACCCAGAATGATGAGAGGTTTAGAGTCGCAAGGAATGATCTGTGCCGCATCGCTCGAAGACGGAACGGGTGAAAAACCAGCGTTGGCGGCATTTATTGAAAATGTGGATATTGGGGCGAGATTGAAGTAATTGTTCAGAGTTCCAGCTTTAGCTGGCTTTCCTCTATGTATCAATGGCGTAAAATGAGCGAAGAACAACGAGCTGATGCTTTGCAATACCGCAATGCTCGACGTTTTCCAAAGCATTCCTTGCCGCATTTCGATTTCGAAGGTGAGACTCAGTATTTGTTATCCGCGGCTTGTTACGAACACGCTCATATCATTGGAAAAAATTCCCAAAGGATGACTGAATGTGAATTCGAAATTTTGGAAATTTGCGAGGAATTCTGTTCCGAAATTTATGCGTGGTGTTTTTTGCCAAATCATTATCATATATTGCTGAAAACTGCGGAAATGAAGAATTTACGAAGAGCAATTGGTTTATTTAATGGTCGCAACGCGTTTCGGTGGAACGGTGAGGATGGATCGAGAGGTAGAATTGTTTGGCGAAATTGTTTCGAACGGCGAATTAAGTCCAATCGACATTTTTATGCCTCAGTAAATTATGTTCTTAACAATCCGGTTCACCACGGCTACGTTGAAAATTGGCAGGATTGGACTTGGTCAAATGCTCGCGAATATTTGCAGGAACTTGGAAGAGAAAAGGCATTGGAGATTTGGCGAAACTATCCGCTTTTGGATTATGGTGCTAAATGGGACAAGACGTAAGTCTTTTCTATACCGTCTAAAGACGGAGTTAATTTAGGAGCCATCTGAAGATGGAACTCAAAACGATGATTCTCGTAGATTCACATTGCCACATCGATGGCGAACAATTTGACGCAGACCGTGAGCAAGTAATTGAAAATGCTAGACTTGCGGGTGTAACTGCGATGCTGAATATCGGCACGGGAAGCCCAAAAGAAGGTTCTTTTGAGAAAACTGATAAGCTCACCAAAGATTACGACTTTATTTACGGTTCGGTAGGGATTCATCCGCACGATGCGATTGAGTATGACGAAACTGTCGAAAATCGGCTTGTAAATTTAGTCAAAAATAATCCAAAATTGATTGCTTGGGGCGAGATTGGTCTGGATTTTTATTACGATCATTCGCCCCGGGATGTGCAGGAAAAAGTCTTTCGCAGACAATTAAATGTTGCTCGTGAATTAGATTTGCCCATAATTATTCACAGCCGAGAGGCTGATGATGAAACGGTTGAAATTTTAACCGAAGAATGCAGTTACGAAAGCTTTCGCGGAATTATGCATTGCTTTGGCGGAACACCGGAAATGGCTAAAGCGTTGATGGATATAGGTTTTATGATTAGTTTCGCGGGAAATGTAACGTTCAAAAAGGCTGAAAATTTGAGAGACTCAGCGAAAGTTGTTCCGCTTGAAAAGTTGTTAATCGAAACAGATTGTCCGTATTTAACGCCGATTCCTTTTCGCGGAAAACGTAATGAGCCGATGTTTGTTGCGGAAACGGCGAAGTTCTTAGCTGATTTTTATGGGATTGAATTAGAAGTTTTAGCAGATCAAACAACGTCTAATTTCAAACGATTATTTCATTTGTAAGTTTTGCTCGTGACGAACATCAGTAAAATTATGGCAAAAATCACAAAGCCAAACACGATCATTGAATAGTAAAATAAATCATTTACTAATCTTACATGGCAATACGGACAATGAAATTTCCACGGTGCTACTTTGACTAAGCACGTTTTGCAAAAATTTCCTTTTTTATTGCTAGATTTCTTCACCTTTCCGCTTCTTGTTCGGTAAGTAGGACGGTAGGGGGCGTTTTCATGCAATGTAGTTGAAACGTTTTGTTGCCGTAAAAAAGAAGTATTCGTCTCCGTTGTTAGAATTTTAGAGGAAGTTCTTACCGATTGCAAAACGTTTGCATCTGGTAAATCGAGTTTCTTGAGATTAGTAACTGCTTGCTTAATTGGAAAGACGGCTTCAAATTGCGGTGTTTTAGAGCCGTAATTGGATCCGGCGATGCCATAATCCCTGTCAAAAGGACTATTAAACCACTCATCAAGCAAAGACTCATTTTTTAGGTCGGAAATTAAATCTTCAAAGGTCGTCATAGAATTTGCACAAGGGGAAAGTTCTTTTTTAACAACTTCCGCAGTTCTCAATCTATCAATTCACGCAGGATGAACGAATAAACTTGGTAAAAAAATAAAAGTAATTATTTAACTTAGACAACAATCGTTGGTCATGATTGTCAAGGGCTCAAGATTAAGCAATCTCAAAAATCTTAAGCGATTTCGCTCTTTAAGGATTTAAGATTTATTTTGCTATAATCTCAAAGAGAATTATTTAATATTTATAAAAATAAATCAATCCGTAAAGATATGGCAAAAGAAAATTCATTCGATATTGTTTCAAAAACTGATTATGCAGAGGTTACGAATGCGATTAATCAGACCACAAAGGAAGTTTCACAGCGTTTTGACTTCAAAGGAAGCTCCGCGGCAATTGAACTAAACGGTAAAGATTTGATAATGTCCGCTGAAGACGAAACAAAGCTTAGAAATATGAACGATATTTTTCAAAGCAAATGCGTTAAACGCGGAATCTCGATCAAGGCTTTGGATTATCAAAAGATCGAACCGGCAGCCGGCAGTTCAGTTCGTCAAACCGTAAAAATTCAGCAGGGAATCCCGACTGATAAAGCCAAAGAAGTTGTCAGATTTATCAAAGACGAAAAATTCAAAGTTCAACCATCAATTCAAGGCGAAACCGTTCGCGTAACGAGCAAAGATCGCGACACTTTGCAGGAAGTCATTGCAGCCCTGAAGGCGAAGGATTTTGGGATCGATATGCAATTTGATAATTATCGGTAAAAGTAACAATGCAAACATTCGCCCCAAAATTATCCATCGCCAATACGGCACTCACCGCTCGAAAGATATTTAGTTTGGTTACTAATGAGCTTGCTTTGGTTGAGTCTGAATTCGAACGTCAGGCTTCGTCTAACATTCAGGTTATCAATTACTTAGGCGATTATTTGCGAGCTTCCGGCGGAAAGCGTGTGCGTCCTTCGTTGCTGATTTTGTCGAATTATTCGGTGGGCGGAAAGGCTTCGAATGATAATGTTATCAGCCTAGCAGTCGTGATGGAAATGCTCCATACGGCGACTTTGGTTCACGATGATATTATAGATAATGCGGAAACTCGACGTAATCGGACGACGATAAATGCACGTTTTGGCAATCAATCTGCCGTTTTGATGGGCGATTGGCTTTATATGTCGGCGTTTGAAACGAGTTTGCAAGAGCGTTCGCTTGAAATACTTGATATTTTAACTCGTTTGACACGAAAAATGACGGAAGGCGAGCTTATTCAATTGACCACACTTGGCAAAGTTAATCTGACCGAAACTGAATATTTTGATATTTTACAACGCAAAACTGCTTATCTCTTTTCAGCTTGTTGTGAGATCGGCGGCATTTTGGGTGGAGCGAATAAAGAGCAGCAAATTGCCTTGCGGGATTACGGAATGAATCTTGGAATGGCATTTCAATTGGCGGATGATTGGCTTGATTTTACGGCAGATGATGAGATTTTGGGTAAGGCTTCGGGGGCAGATTTGCTGGAAGGAAAAGTTACCATGCCGCTCTTGCTTTTATTGCAGAAAGAGCCATCAATGAAGCGAGATTTAGAGCAGATAATGCATGATGGCGGCTACGAAAATGTTTCGCGGGAAAGCCTTTTGAGCAAACTGGAAAATTATGGATTGCTTGATGAAACCAGGCGTCGGGCTTTTGGTTTTGCAGAAAAAGCGAGAAAAAATCTTGAAGTTTTAGGCAATTCAAAGTATCGTGAAGCATTGGAAGAAATTCCAACCTACATGATCGAACGGAATAAATAATATGTTAGACGAAAACCTAATCGCCACCCTCGAACAAAGTTTACGACAAACCAGAAATGCTCAAAGCCGACTTTTAGTGCGTTTACGCGAGGTAGAATCGGAATCTGAAAGGCTTCGGCAAGAGATTGAAGCTCTTGAAAATAGTGCTTGCCAGACTGAAGCTGCGATTTTCAGCTTGCTGGCGACGATGCGATCCGGAAATCAGACCTGGAATCTTCCAAATCGTACGCAGAATGACGAAACTTACGATATTCCGCAGGATATTCAACGATTGACCCGGACGAATAACAATTCGAACCTTGGATCTAATAATAATAATAACAACAACACCAATAATAACAATAATTATCGACCTAAGCCGGTATCGTATATCAATAACAACAATAACGGCAATAATCGAAATGTACCGCTCGTTAGCTCTCGAAGTGAGCCGATCAGCAATCGTTTTTCAGATCGAACGATCACGCAAGCGTGCAGTCTGCTGCTGCGTGAAACGAATGGAGCTTTGCACGTAAACGAACTTTACAATCTTTTGGTTTCGGGCGGAATGGAATTTACCGGAAATAATCCAACTATTTCAATTGCCGTTTCGCTCAATCGCAACAAGCGGTTTCGAAAAGTGGCACCCGGCACATTTGATTTAGTTATGCGGGATGCTTCGAGAGCCAGTTAACAGAAAAAATAAAATTTTCACAAAAAACGAGTAATGATAAAAAGTTACTCGTTTTTTGTTTTTTCTCAGATTTTTGTTGCCTAAAATCTGTATCATGAATATCATTTCAGAATGAAACTTATCGTGACTGTTCAGACGGGGTCGCTGACGGGAAATGCCTTTAGCGTTACAGAAGGTTTTTTGACGATCGGGCGTGGTGGAAATTGTAATATTTTGTTCGATCCGATGGCGGAAAACATGGTTTCGACAAAACACGCTTACATTGAAACCAAGCCTGACGGATTTTATTTAATCGATACAAAAAGCACCAACGGCACTTTTGTTAATGGCAATCGGATTCAGATTGTTAAATTAAATTCCGGCGATATTATCCAATTTGGAAAGAACGGACCCCAAGCCGTTGTTTTGGCGGAAATATACGATTCTATCGCCCCGCAATTAAATCAAGCCGAGTTTAATCCGCCGATGGTGCAGCAGATTCCTTCTAATCCTCTGCCAAATTTCAACAATCAATTTCAGAGCCCGCCTATGTCGCAAGGTTTTGAACCACCGCAATTTCCTCCGCAAGTACCAAATGTTCAAAATCCTGTAAGTTATATCGGTTTGAGCAATCCGGTCATCAAAGTTGAAGAGAAAAGCAACAGTAAAAAATATATCGGTGCGGCAATCGCGATTTTATTTTTCGGTTTTTTAGGTTTGGTAGCGATGCTTCTGATCGGCTTTAGCGTTGGGCTGATTCCCGCGATTATCGCGAGTTTAATTGCTTTCATTCCACCGATAATTTATATTTTGCCACTTATTTTTCTTGATCGATACGATCCCGAACCGCCTTGGTTGATAGCGTCTGCATTCGCTTGGGGCGGAATTGTCGCCGTCGTTTTTTCGTTTATCGTAAATACAACTTTTGGCGTAATTGTAGGCGGAGCAACACAAAATGCAGGAATCTCAAGTTTTGTCACAGCAGTTGTTTCCGCACCGATCTTTGAGGAATTATCGAAAGGAGCTGGCGTTGTAATTCTCCTAATATTTTTCAGGAAAGAATTCGATGATATTTTGGATGGAATCGTTTATGGTGGCGTAATCGGCTTGGGTTTTGCAACCGTAGAAAATGTACTTTATTACGGAAACGGCATTAATGCAGGGACGGAAACGCTTAAGACGATGATCATCATCAGAGGAATTGCGTCGCCATTTATTCACTCAACCTTTACCGCAATGACAGGAATCGGATGCGGAATTTCCAGAGAATCGCACAATAAGGTCGTCCGGTTTATCGCTCCAATAGGAGGATATATTATAGCTGTAATCCTTCACGCAATATGGAATGGATTAATTGCGACGATTTTGCCGATTATTCTTTTGCAATTTGGGATTGATAAGGATTACGTATTTTGGATTTCGTGGGGCATTTTAGCGGTTCCTTTCTTCTTGATATTCGTCGGATTTTGCCTCTTCATCATGCGTCGGCAAAACAAAATTTTGAATGAAATGTTAGCCATTGATGTTGCACGCGGACTAATTTCGCAAGAACAATTGAAGACAGTTACATCAGCCTTCAGAAGTACTGCGTGGTTGATTGGCGGATTGACTGCTGGTAAATTCAGGGCGAGAAGCCGTTTCCAAAGGGCAGTCGGCAAGCTGGGACTATCATATTGGCACATTCAAAGAGCGACTGCCGCACAAGGGCAAACCGGAAGTTTTCAACAAAATCCAATTTTAAGGGCGGAAGTTGAAAAATGGCGGGATCAGGTTTAGCACGATAGACAATCAATTTTAGAGAATGGAACGCCTTCGCCCTCGAAGGCACAGAGTGCGGGAGCAGTCTAACAAAGATAAACCTTGCAACATTAAACTTATTTTGAACGCCGTGCGTTCATTGCCTTCGAGGGCGAAGGCGTTCCGTCAAAGCATAATATTTTACCCTGAAATTATAAACTTCAATGAATCAACAACTTATCAATACAAATGAAGCAGAAAATGACCTTTTATCTTGTGCCGCGTTTCTAGCTGAAAACATCAAAAGCTCGGATGGATACGCCGAAGCGATGAAAGAAATCGTCCCATATTATTTGGCGAAAAACAACGTGGATTTATCTGCAGAGCTTGCCGATTCTATTGACGATCCTTTTGTGCGTGACCAATTATTGATCGGCGTTTCAGTAAAATGTGCCGAATTGAACGACGATGAATATGCGATCCAGTTGGCTGAAGCAATGGAAGAAGCGAGTTTTTCAGGCAGTGCTTTTGAGGAGGTCGGAAAGCAAAAGGCGAGGATGAACCAATTTGAAAAAGCAACGCAGATAGCTGAAAATTTAGAACATGCTTCAAATATCTACGCCGAAATTGCTATTCATCAAGATTCTGAAAATGCCCTGCAAACTATTGACAAAATTGAATTTCCTTTTATCAAGGTTCATACGTTGCAGGAGATATTTAGCAAATCGGGTGATTTGGATCTACTCGAAAAAGCAACAATCATTGCTCAGGAAATTGATTTGGAAGAAGAAAGAATTCGGGCTTATTTGGGAATTTCGTTTCAGTATATCGATGCCGATAGAAAGGATAAAGCGATTGAAGTTTTGGATAAAGCCAGACAATTCAGCGAAACACTCGACAGCAAACATCGCGATCCTTTCTTATCACAAATCAGCCACGGTTTTATGAAAGCGGGAAGCCTTGAATTGGCAGATCGAGCGTTAGATTTGGTGACAGATAAACACGAAATCGCACAAGCTTTGGTTGGCTACGCGGTTGAATTTAATCGAAAAGATGAGCGGACGGAAGCGGTAGAAACTTTGGACGAAGCCTACGCGATTTTAAAGTCGCAGCGGGATACTGAAACTCGAAATTCTCAAGCTAAATACAATCTTTTCGGGCAAATATCAGTCCACTTCGCGGAATTTCAGCAATTAGAAAAGGCAATTGAGATCGCCAACGAAAATCCTTACGAAGAAATTCGCAATAATTCTCTCGCACAAATTTATCAGCATAGTGCTTTGCAAAATAATGAAGATTTGGCTCAGCAGGCAATCGAATCGATCAACGATGATTCCGATAAGGTATTGTCTGTGCTGGCTTTGAGCGATGCGAGGCGAAAATTGGAGCAAGACGATGAGGCTTTGAAAGAACTAAATAGAGCGTATTCTCAAGTTGAAACGATTCAACAATTTTCGTTGCGTTCATCTGCCCTTAATCGAATTGCAAGGCGTTTTGATATTTTTGGCGAAACGGAAAAAAGCAGAAAAGCTTGCAGCGAAAGTTTGGAAACAATCGACAAAATATTAGACGAAAGCAATCGGGCAACTGCTCTGGCTGAACTTTCGGGCGTTTTTGATGATTTGAAATTTGAATTAAACGAACACGAAAAAGATATTTTGCAGACCATGACTCGAAAAGCAACAAGCTAATCTACCAAACATCATTACCAAGTAGATCCTGATAAGAATCACGGCGACGAATCAAAGCAACTTCGCCGTTTTGTTTGATTATGACGATTGCGGGAAGTTGGCGTGCGTTGTATTGAAACATCTGTGCGATTGAATACGCACCGCAATTTAGTAACGCTAAAACTTCATTCGGCTCAACGTTTTCAGGTAATTTTCTATAATCGGGAAGTCTGCCTTCGCCTTCAATATCGAAATAAACGTCGCCGCCATCGCATAAAGGTCCGGCGACTTTGTAATTTGTTTCGTGCGGTTCGCTCGCTCGCGAGGCGGAAATTAGGTGATAATACCACTTGTAAGTTTCCATCGAGAGAAGAATGTTGAAACCTGCGTCAGTCAATAACCAGTTGTCTTCCAATTTTGGATTTTGGATTTTGGATTTTGGATCTGAAATCGGACGCGACTTCCTGTTTCTCACCGATGTCAAACAAACTCCCGCGTCGGCGATCACACTTCGTCCGGGTTCGAGTAATAGAGTAATTTCTTTCAAATCTGAGTTATCGTTCTCCGAAATCGCTTTCCATGCAGCGTTCAAGGCAGCTTTCGGTTCGAAATCAGACGCAAAGAGTTCTGCGTTTTCTTTATTCATAGAATCGGCTAAACTGTTGTCTCGCAGATAATTAACAGGAAATCCGCCGCCGAGATTTAAATGTGAAAGTTTGTGTCCTGTTACTTTTGCGACCTCGTGTAATTTTTCTACCAAAAACATCAACGCGGTTGTGTAAGGTTCTTCGTTCGGCGTTTGCGAGCCGATGTGCAGATGAATTCCGCAAAGATTTACATGTTCATCGTCCGATTTCCAACGCTTAAACGCGACCAAAGCATCATCGAAAGTCATTCCGAATTTTGACGAATTCATCGCAGTTTTCAAACCCGGATGTGTCGCTGTTTCAATTTCGGGAACAATCCGAAGCGAGACATTCGCACGTTTGCCAACGTGTCGCGAAACCTTCTCAATCAGTTCAATTTCATAAAGCGAATCCGCTTGAATCGCGTAAATTCCCCAAACGATTGCTTCTTCAAGTTCTTGTTCAGTTTTTGAAGTGCCGTTAAAAATAATCTGTTCGGGTTTGAAACCAATTTCGATTGCCTTAAAAAGTTCGCCGCCGGAATTCACCTCGAGATCACTTCCAGCTTCTAAAACAGAACGTAAAATCGCCATGTTCGAATTGGCTTTCGCAGCGTAGCAAACCTTTAATTTACAATCAATTACATCTTGGACAGCTTTCAAGCGTTCGATGTTATGACGAATCCGAGCCTCACTAAAAACGAAAAGCGGCGTGCCAAATTCTTCGGCAAGTTTAGTCGCTGAAACCCCGTCGATGGAAAGTTGTTTGTTTTTTACTTCGAGAAAATTTTCAATCTGCCAAGTCATAAATTATTTGCAGTTTTCATTGATTGCGGAGACAAAATTATCGATAAAATTGAGCCTCAAAGCAGTTCCGGAACCTAGAAATCCGGTGTTTGCGATGTCGTTATTACGAATCAATCTTTCATATTCGTTGGTAAATTCCCGTGATAATGGCATAAACGACCAGTGCCATTTTTCTTCGTTATAGCCATTTTGGCGATTTGCGGAATAGACTTGGCAGAATCCAAAAGTAGAAGCATTTTGCGATAGCCAGACGAATTCTTTTTGCCCTTTTGCAGTTTGCCAATAGCTTGAGTTTACATTATTTAAGTCAAAATCCGTTCCCCAATGATGCCGCGAAGCAGACGGCATCGCCGTAAATTCTAGAATTCGCAATGCTCGCTGTTCGCTGGTCAAATTATCCATCCGCGTATTTGGTTTTGGCAGAAATTCGCCGGTGTCGGTATTTACGGGAGCTCTCGCGTTCCATTTTTCTTCCCAGATTCTTTTTTGGTCGGTGAAAGTTCGCGTCGCCGAAACAATTCTCAAACGAATTCCACTTTTGGCAGCACTTCGCTGCATTTCCTGAAACGATGCGAAAACTTCCTGCCGCAAATTGTGTCCGCCGATATTTACAAATCTGCGATCCTGACTTGGTCGGAATTTACCCATCAAATAGTCTTTTGAAACTTCTTGCGAGTAGCTAAATGTTGCAAATAATAAGATTAAACAAACTACAATAAATCTCATTTTTTAAGACCCAAACCCGTTCCTCGCGGATATTCGCCAATCGTGATCGGCAGTTTTCCAACGAAATTATTCGTTCCCATTATGCCGTTTGCGGCGGCTCGCTGCAAACTTGCCATATCGCCGTAGGCAACGATGTAGCTGTTGAACTGAGGCAGGTTACGCAATAAATACGGATTTCCGAAACTAATTCCGATGCTTGGTTTTTTTAATGCAAATACTTCATTTAATACTTTTACACCAGCTTCCGGCAATCCGATTGAATTTTTTGCACCGCTCCGAACACGTGCGTAAAGTCCGCCGATTACGATATCTGTTTTTTGAATTTTGGAGATCGCAAAATTTATATCAGCATCGCTCGAACGTTCGTCTATTACGATTCTTTCAGCTTGCAAGCCCAATGAACGCAATGAGTTAGTAAATAATGCTCCGACAAAATTTTTGTCTTCGCCATTTGTGATGCACAAGACTACAGCCTTTTTCCCTTTTTCCAAAGGCAGTAGATTTCCTTCATTTTTGGCTAATGTCACAGCATTTTGTGCGATTTCGTCGGCTAATTTCCGAGATTCATTAGTTGAAACAATCTTGTCAATTTCATTCAAAGGCGTAATTTTATTTTTGAAAAGACCGAGTTCGTGCTTCCAGGCAATTTGTCTGCGGACTGACTCATTTAAGCGTTCGTTAGAAATTCTGCCCGAAATCACCGCATCTTTCAAACCCTTCAAAGTAAGCTCAACATCAGCTGGTTTTTCTAAAATATCCGAACCTGCAAGAAACGCACGAACTGCGGCTTCATCTTGCGTAAAATACTGAGTTAAACCGCTCATGCTCATCGCATCGGTAACGGTTAAACCCTTGAAACCAAGCTCTTTATGCAAAATCTGCGTATTTATTAATGGCGAAAGAGTTGAAGGCATTGTCGCTTTTTCACCCGTAAAAGCAGAATCGGTATCGGTGTTAATCGCGTTTTTAATCGGCTTAATTTCAGTCGGATCAATTTGCGGTAAACCTATATGTGCAATCATCACGCCGGCAATTCCCGCATCTATAACTGCTTTGAACGGAATAAGTTCGAGATTATCAAGCCGCTCGCGTGAAACGTCAATAATCGGCAAACCGCGATGCGAATCAACATTTGTATCTCCGTGTCCCGGGAAATGTTTGGCAGTAGCAATAACACGATTTGACTGTAAACCTTCCATAAATGCTACACCGAAACGTGCGACATCTTGCGGGTTTTCGCCATAACTTCTGGCATTTATTACCGGATTATCGGCGTTATTATTGACATCAACTACAGGTGCGTAAACCTGCATAACGCCTAACGCACGAGCTTCGCGTCCCGCAATTACGCCTTCCCGCCTGGCAAATTCAGGGTTTCCGGTTGCCGCAACCGCCATATTCCAAGGGAAATTTACCGTTTCATCAAAACGCATTCCAACGCCGGTTTCAAAATCCGCTGAAATTAAGAGCGGAACTTTCGCGTTTTCCTGCATTCTATTAACAAAATGCACGGTTTCATAAACACCGCCCGCGAAAACTACGATTCCGCCGACTTTATTTTCAACAACTTGGCGTTGTATATCTTTGAATAATTCGCTGTCTTGTGCGGTGTATTTGGCGTTGATTCCAATGTGAACAAGTTGTCCGACTTTTTCATCAAACGACATTTTTTTGATCATTTTGTCGGCAAATTTCCAAGACTTTTCCGAGGGCTCAAAACGCTTTGGCGATTGAGCGAAAAAGGGAATTGTCCACAGGTGAACACAGATAAAGACGGATAAAATTGATAATACTTTTTTCATGTAAATAAATTAGTTTGCTGTTGATGTTTCTTTGTTGCGTAATATTAAAGTTGCAATCAAAGTAACAATAAAAGTTGTCGAACTTCCGACTAAAACATACCACGTCCAAGCCAGCGGCGTAGCTTCGGGAATAATTGCGAAACGCTTAACAAATTCCAGATAAAGGAAATAACTCATAAGCGTCAGACTCGACAGCATTCCGATTAACGCATGTGTCTGTGTCGCTTTCTTGAGAAATGTTCCGACCAAAAACACGCCTAGAATTGGTCCGTTTATCAAACCTGCGATCGAAAGTGCCGAATCTAAAGCCGAACGTTCTTGCTTCATAACAAATAATGCGACCAAAATCTGCACAACTCCGAAGAAAACTGTCAAAATACTCGCAATTCTCAAAATATGTTTGTCGTCAGCATTTTTCTTAAATGGTTTGTATAAATCCTGCACAAATGTTGCCGCGATTGAGTTTAGCGAACTCGACAAAGCTGCCGCGAAAATTGCCGCTACGACTATTCCGCTCAAACCTGTCGGCATGTGTTTGGTGATAAAATCCGGAAATATTTTGTCACCGCCCGTAAACGGAAATGCACCTGTCGCGGTTGCATAGCCATCCATTGCGAACGGTTGATAAAACGCGAAAAGCAGAACGCCGATGAACAAAAATCCGATGAATTGTCCGAGAACGACTGCTCCCGAACTCAACAATGCAAAGGATGCCGAGCTTGCTTTATCGGTGCAAAGATAGCGTTGAACAAGATATTGATCAGTTCCGTGAGTTGACATTGTAAGAAAGCAACCGCCGATTAAACCTGCGAAAAATGTAAATGTTTTCGTAAAATCAAACGGAAGATTAAATTGAATTTCAGACAAAAACGGAATCGGTAGAAAGTATTTCGTGTTGCGGATTCCGAAATCAATTAAGTTAAATTTATTAAATTGACTTCCGATTTCCATCACCTTCGCCATTCCGTCGTCAACTTGGTTTAAGATAACGACCGCCGCGGCAATCGCACCACCGATGTAAATCCCGAGTTGAACAACCTCAACCCAAATCACCGCTTCCATTCCGCCGAAGAACGTGAAAATAATCATCACCACGCCGAGTAGGATGATTGATAAAACGATAATCGTGTTCGGATTTGCATCCGGCACGAAGGCAACATAAACCGCCGCCAAAACAATCGCCGTTAATAAAAGCCTGATTCCATCGGCAATATTCCGCATTATGACGAATAGACCGGACGCGAGCATCTTCACCTTTTCGCCGAATCTGTCGCCCAAAAGTTGATAAACAGTGAAGAGTTCGCCCTTGAAATACATCGGAATAAAGAGCAGCGAAATTACGACGCGACCGAGCATATAGCCGAAAACAAGCTGCAAAAATTCAAAATTCCCATTCTTCGCAAACGCAATTCCGGGAACGGAAATAAACGTAATGGTCGAAGTTTCAGTCGCCACAATCGAAGCCGCAATCGCCCACCAAGGCACGTTTCTATCGCCAACAAAATAATCCTTCGTCGTTTCCTGCTTGCCCGAATAAAAGATACCAAACAGCGTAATGCCGATGAGATATCCGAAGATGATGATTAGGTCTAATGTTTGCATTGTTTATTTCTTGGTTCGCTTATCCACCAGAGTTTCCACTTTGATAAATTCATCAGTCGGAAAAATAAAAACATGATAAAAATCATCTCCGGCTAATCCGTCTTCACTCAATTTATCAAGGTTTCCGTATCCGACAACTATTTCATATAAGCCGCTTGGAGCCTCAATTCTTAAAGCTTCGGGAAAGTAATCGGTGCATCCGGCAACAACGATTTTTCCTGTTTCTATTTCCAAACAACATCGGTTTATCAGTTGATAGGTTTCCAATTCTACTTTTGGCGATTCATTCGACAGAAACAATTTAGCAGGAACGTCCATATTACGAACAGTTCCAACTCCAACAACATAGGGAGCAACTGCCAAAAGTCTTTTTGTGGCTTCGTCAGTCCAGGAATTTTCAAGATTTCCTTTTCCAATATCATCATCTTGCAGATAAAACTGAAAATAATCCGCAAACAACTCAGTTTCAATCACTTGTTCTTTAAATTCAGATATCATTTCAAGAAGATTCTACTTTATTGATTGCTTCATCCACTACGAAATCCGTCTCAACCAAAGCCTTCCTCGCAGTTTCCACATCCACATTTCCCCGAAACATTACAAGTGCAACCCGCAAATCGTCGCCTGATTCAGTCATAAATCGCTGAGCTTCCGCTTCTTCCAGACCAGTTTCGCTCATTAGAATCCGCAACGAACGTTCTTTAAGTTTGATGTTGGAAGCCTTCACATTCGTCATCCGATTGCCTTTTACATAACCAAGCTGAATCATCGAAACGGTAGAGATCATATTCAAAATCATCTTTTGAGCTGTTCCGGCTTTCATCCGCGAAGAACCCGTAATTGCTTCTGCACCAACGACCGGAACTATTGCAACTTCCGCCGTTTGCGTCAAAACAGAATCCGGAACGCACGCGATGCAAGCCGTAAAGCAACCCAAATTTCGTGCGTATTCGACTGCACCGATTGTGTAGGGTGTTCTGCCCGAAGCCGCGATTCCGATGACTGAATCTTTTTCGGTTAAACCGCGTGTTTGCAAATCTTTAGCACCTACTTCGCGATTATCTTCCGAAGCTTCAGACGCTTTGTAAAGTGCGTCATAACCGCCCGCAATCACGCCCTGAACTAAATCATAAGAAACGCCAAACGTCGGCGGAATCTCGCTTGCGTCTAATACGCCCAAACGTCCGCTTGTGCCTGTGCCAACATAAAAAAGCCGACCGCCATTTTTGAACCCTTCAACGATCTTATCAATCGCCAACGCAACTTCCGGCAAAACCCGCTCAACCGCCAATACGACCAATTTGTCTTCGTTATTAATCAACGAAATAGCCTCAAGCGTCGAGACTCGGTCGATATTTGAAGTGTTCGGATTTTCTTGTTCGGTAATTGGTAGCATTAAAAAAAAGAAAAAGAGTACTTTAATTGTTTTACCGTACTATACGGAATTCCATCTTTTGTCGGCGGCTTAAATTGTATTGATTTTATTGCCTTAATTGTGTTCTTTGTTAAGCCAAACGGCAATTTAGAAACTATATTTACATTTCCTATATTTCCATCGGCTGAAAAAGTTACCCTTGCAGTAACAGTTCCTTCAATCGAATAGAATCTCGCAAAATCTGAATAATTAGCTCTTGGCTTCGTTAAAATATTTATTGGAGTGCTTTGCTGAATAGCAGCAGCCTCAGTTTTGGCGACACTTTCCTTTTCGAGTTCGATATCCTGATTCTTAATTTCTGCTATCGGGTTATTACTCACAGAATCAGCAGAAATTTTATTTTCGTCTGCCTCAAATTTATTGTCTGCCACTTTTAGACTCGAAAAAAAATGCCTAGCAACTCTATCGTTTTTATCATGACTGACAGTTTGAAATGCATAAATATGACTTACAGTTTTAACTGTTACGACGATATGGTAAAAACCTTCGTCATCTATAAACTCGAATTTTTCGCCAAAAAATTGTCCGAAATTTCCTTTCTCTCCACTTTGCTTAAATTGATTGACAAATTTCATTACTTCTTTGTGTTGCCCGCTAAACTTTGAGATTGGTTTCTGAAATGAGTCAACAAAGATGAAATAATAAGTTTTATCAAAGAGCCTATAATACCGGCGAGTAGAATTATCTAGAGATTGGCTGAAGGACTTCGGAAATATCGGCACTTCAACTGTAAATTCTTCGCCTAATTGAGCAAAGGTTCTCCAATCAATTTGCTTTTGCGACTGTTCTTGACCAAAGGCGAAAACTGAGCCGATTAAAATGCAAATCACTGTTGCGTATTTTCTCATACTTTCAACCCATTTTTATTATTCTCAAAAGCCATCAAAGCTGCCGCAAAAGCAGGTGTTTTATCAGTATCACGCATAAATGCGTTCGCTGCGATTTCGTGGACTTTATCGAGTAATGGTTTTGCTATCAAATCACCTGATTTGAAAACGCTCCCTACTTTTCCAATCGGTATTTTATGATTTTTCAGTTTTAATTTTTGGATTACGGCGATCGCTGCAACTCCTAATTCTCTTCCCGCTTCAAATAACACTTCGAGAGCAACTTCATCGCCTTCGCCTGCCGCTTGTGAAACAAACTTCGCAAAACCGGCAATCCTTGCATTATCAACCTGCGGAGCGTAAATAGCTACCGACAAATCTTCCAGTCTCCTCGCACGAAAATATTCTACCGCGTAATCGCTTAATTTTGTTGGCTTTCCGCGACCATCGGATGATTTTGCGATTGCCTGCAAAGCACGTCGGGCAATACCAGCACCCCCGCCTTCATCGCCTGCGAGTGGTCCCCAACCGCCTGCCGATGCCATTTCACCTTTTTTGTTTCGCCCCATACAAACTGAGCCCGTTCCGGCTATTATCACCAACCCTTCTTTGCCCTCGGTCGCGGCATAAAGTGCGATTTCCGCATCGGTAGTTACGGTAATTTTTCGGATTCTTAAATCGTCTTTAATTTGATTACGAATAAGATACCGTAAATCTTCGCGGCGGACACCAGCGAGTCCAATTTGTACGGAAACAATATCGCCTCTGCTCCGATTGGCTGTATCCGAAGCCTTTGTGACTGCAGATAGAATATTCTTGATCGCCGAATCAACGCCAACACGCAATGGATTTGACGCACCAGAAAAGCCTTCGCCAACTTGGATTTTGTCCTCATTGATCAAAACTGCGTGCGTTTTTGTCCCGCCGCCATCAACGCCCAGATATAAATTGTGAGAAATTTTCCGCTTTTTCATTAAAATTATTGTTCTATTTTAGCGATTCTTGTCATATAATGAAAACTAAAAGATTTTATCAAGTCGATAACCTTTGCTAATTGGTATAAAGAAAACAAATAACCATAATAAGATTCTATGGAAATAAGACAGCTACGGGCTTTTGTTGCGATTGCAGAAGCAAAAACTTTTACGGCGGGAGCAAAACGTGTTCACGTTACCCAAGCCGCTATTTCGATGCAGATCCGGCAAATTGAAGATGAAGTTGGGATTCCGCTTTTTATTCGAACGCCTCGCCGCGTAATTCTAACCGAAGCAGGTGAACTATTGCTTGAAAGGGCGAGAAAGATCTTACGCGAACACGATACGGCACTTTTGGAAATTGCTGAAATTGCAGGTGCGGAACACGGTAGATTACGGCTGGGAAGTGCCTCAGCAATGTTTGCAACTTCGCAATTGCCTTGGATTTTACAGCGGCTCAAGGAGCGATATCCGCAAGCCGAGGTTACGGTTAGTTCGGGTACGAGTGCAGCTTTGGTTGAGCGAATTATGCACGGTGATATTGATGTCGCCTTTGTCTCGCTTCCGGTTGAATCGTCGAATATTCAGACGGAATTATTGTTTAGCGATGAAATTTGTGCAATCGCACATCCTTCGCATCCGCTTGCAAAACAAAAGGTTATCAGCGTTGCTACGCTCGCCGCCGAACAACTTATTTTAGGCGAACATGGTGGAAATACGCGTCGGCAAATTGATGATTTTTTCCAACAAGTGGGCGTTAAACCGCACGTTGTGATGGAACTTTCACGCCAAGAAGCTATCAATCAAATGGTTGAGAACAATATGGGAGTTGGGATTGCCGGATCGAAAACGGTAGCTAATGAAGTGCGGGAAAATCGACTCGTTGCTTGGCTCATCGAAGGTGCGGAAATTAAGTGGGAATTAGGCTTAGCGAAATTACGCGGCGGATATTTTTCGCCAATTGCTACCGAATTTGCCAAGCTTTGCCGGGATAGTTTTAAGGAAAGAGAGAAGGAATTGAAGGCAAAAAAGTAGAAAGGTGAAAGGGTGAAAAAGTTTAAAAGTGTTCAGTGGATGGTGTTCAGTGGTCAGTTGAATTACAGAATCTTTTTTCTTATCTGGGTTTATCTGTGTTCATCTGTGGTTTCAATTTCTTCGCAAGGACTTCCGCTTGCCAAGCCTGAATCAGTTGGCATGTCTTCGGCTAAGCTTAGGCAAGTACAGGCTTTAGTTAATCAAGACATTGCAAATAAAAAGCTTCCCGGAGCCGTTGTGATCGTCGGACGACGTGGGAAAATTGTTTATCGAAAAGCCTTTGGAAATCGTGCGATTGATCCGATTGTCGAAAAAATGTCGATTGATACGATTTTCGACGCGGCGAGCCTTACAAAGGTTGTCGCAACCTCAACTAGCATTATGATTTTGCTCGAAACTGGGCAAATTCGGCTCAACGACACAATTGGAAAATTCATTCCGGAAATCGAAGACAAAGATGCTAAGTCCGTTACAATTCAACAACTTCTAACTCATATTAGCGGCTATCAGCCCGATTTTGACCTCAAAGAAAAATGGCTCGGTCGAGGCGGAATGCTCAACGCACTTTACAAAGAAAAATTACGAAATCCGCCCGGTACAAAGTTCGTTTATTCCGATATAGGCTTTATCGTTTTGGCGGAAATCGTCCAGAGAGTTTCAAAAGAAGATATCGCACAATTTGCCGATGGAAATGTCTTTTCGCCACTCAAAATGAATGATTCGGGCTACGGATGGGTTGAAAGTGAAAAGACGGTTGAAGATCGAGTGAGCGAAGGCGGAAAGGATGTTTACGTTACATTGCGGAGAATTGCTCCGACGGAAAACATAAGAGGACAAAGGAGTTATCTTGGTTCGACATTTGATGGAAGCACCGCCGAAGGCAACAAGATTTTGCGTGGACAAGTTCACGATCCAACTGCTTTTCGGATGAACGGAATGGCGGGACACGCCGGACTTTTTACCACCGCCGACAATCTCGCACGCTATTGCCAGATGATCCTAAATGGTGGAACTCTTGATGGAATACGAATACTTTCTCCAGCCGCAATTGCTGCAATGACAAAGCCTTACGTGATTAATGAGGCGGGTGCAGCTCGCGGACTTGGATTTGATATTAGTTCCTCTTTTTCGGTAAATCGAGGCGAATTTTTCCCGCTTGGTTCATTTGGACATACTGGTTTTACGGGTACCGGAATTTGGATTGATCCAACGAGTGAAACTTTTGTCGTTTTCCTGTCGAATCGGGTTCATCCAGATGGAAAAGGCGATGTCGCACCGCTTCGTGCGAAAGTTTCGACCGTTGTGGCGAGTGCGATTTTAGATACGCCGATCGAAAAATACAGACAAGCTGAGGCTGCTTATAATTCCGCAATAGTCCGCCAGATTCCAAATTTCAGAGTTCAGATTCCAAATCAAACGCAAATCGTAAGTCCAAAATCTGCAATCGTACTTAATGGCATTGATGTTTTGGAAAAGTCTAACTTCAAGGAATTGAATGGTTTACGGATTGGTTTGGTAACGAATCACACGGGCAGAAATCGAGCCGGAAAGCAGACGATCGATATTTTGAAAGAAGCTCCAAACGTTAAACTCATTTCGCTTTTTTCGCCCGAACATGGCATTCGCGGACAGCTTGATCAGGAGAAAATCGTTGATTCGGTTGATGAAAAAACAGGTCTGCCGATCTATTCGCTTTACGGTGAAACGCGTCGCCCAAAACCTGAACAATTGAAAGATTTGGATGCTTTGGTTTTTGACATTCAAGATATTGGAACTCGTTTTTACACCTATATTTCCACGCTTCGAAATGTAATGGAAGAAGCGGCGAAAGCTAAGATAAAGGTTATAGTGTTAGATCGAACGAATCCGATAAATGGCATTGATATCGAAGGCGGAATCGCGGACGATGCAATCGTAAATGACGAAAAACGATATTTCATCGCGGCTCATACATTGCCGGTTCGACATGGAATGACCGTTGGCGAAATTGCGAATATGGTTAATTCCGAACGCAAGATCGGTGCGGATGTAAACATCGTAAAGATGGAAAATTGGTCGCGAACGATGTGGTTTGACGAAACGAATCAGATTTGGGTAAATCCTTCGCCAAATATGCGAAGTCTAACGGAAGCAACACTTTACAGTGGAATTGGTTTATTGGAATTTACTAATGTCAGCGTCGGTAGAGGAACCGATACGCCATTTGAGGTGATCGGTGCAACGTGGATGGACGGACAGAAACTTGCTCTTTATTTAAATCAAAAAAACCTCGCCGGCGTTCGCTTTGTCCCTACTAAATTTAAGCCGAATGCTTCAGTTTTCAAAGATCAGGAATGCGGCGGAATTAACATCGTAATTACTGATAGGGAGAAGTTTAAGCCCGTAATTGTAGGGCTCGAAATTGCTTCCGCGATTCGAATTCTTTTTCCAAATGATTGGAAAATTGAAAATTACAGCCGTCTATGGGTTAATTCCGAGGTTTTTGAAAGCTTCAAGCGAGGCAATTCTCCACAAGAAATCGAAAGATCGTGGCAGGGCAAATTAGACGAATTCAAAAAGCGTCGGGCATTATTTTTGCTATACTAAAATTTGTACTAGATCTATAACTTATTGTATGAACCCCCAAAAATATTAACCATCTGAAAAGACAGAGGTTAGGTTCTTTTTTAGTGCGTATAGTTATAACGAAAATTTGTAGTTTTTTCCAAAAACTTGAATTTTCCTGATGGTATTTCGACAACACCAGTCTTCAAAAATAGGAGAAAAAAATGAAATTTGAAAAGAATCGCCCATTTTGGTTACTTTTTGTAATTGCAGTTTTATTTTGTTCATTGCAAGGAGTTTCAGGGCAAACAATCACAGCAACACTAACCGGAACTGTTTCGGATTCAAATGATGCCGCGGTTGCGAATGCAAGAGTCGTTGCTGCAAATCAGGCGACCAAAGCAACCTTCGCGGTTCAAACCAATAGCTCCGGAAGCTACACAATTCCATTTCTGCCGATCGGCGAATATATCGTATCGGTTGAAGCGAAAGGATTTAAGAAAGTAGTATCCACCGCAATAAGACTCGAGGTTAATCAAACTGCTCGGGTGAATCTCTCTATGCCAGTTGGCGAAGTAACTGAAGTTGTTACGATTGAAGATATTGCACCTGTTTTGCAAACTGAAAATGCAAACGTTGGAACTGTAATTTCGGGTAATACAACAAATAACTTACCTTTGAACGGACGTAATTTTCAATCATTAACGCTACTCGTTCCGGGAACTGTAACTCCCGCAGTTAACTCATTTACATCGTTGTCGCCCGGTGCTTTCGGCGGCAGACCTTACGTAAATGGCAATCGCGAACAAACAAATGCGTTTTTGGTTGACGGAATTTCAGTTGATGAAACAATCGACAATCGAATCGGTATTAAACCAAACGTTGACGCGATTGCTGAATTCAAAGTTGAAACCAGCAACACTTCCGCAGAATTCGGAAACGTTGCCGGTGCGGTTGTAAATGCAACAATTAAATCCGGTACCAATCAATTTCGCGGAAACGTTTTTGAATTTTTTAGAAACGATGCATTGGACGCAAATTTATGGGCGAATAATCGCGTAGCTGCCCCAAAACAGAAGCTTCGTCAAAATATATTTGGCGGAACTTTTGGCGGTCCAATCGTAAAAGATAAAGCCTTTTTCTTCGTTGCTTATCAAGGTGCCGATCAACGTACGGGCGGCGGCGTAACCCGAACCGTGATCCCAACAGCTTGGAGAAACGGAGATTTATCGGGCGTTTCAGCGTTTATCCGCGATCCGCTCTTAACCGGGTTATGTCAGGCAACTCCAGCAGCACCAGTAGCTGGCACAAATTATCAAGCGGCATGCTTTGCGGGAAGTCAAATTCCAACTGCCCGATTTAGTGCGGCAGCGAGAGCATTATTTGCAAGTAATAGTCTGTATCCATTGGCGAATCGTGCAGGAAACACAAACAATTATGTAACCACTTTTGCCACCAAAATTAAGGCACATCAATTTGATTTCAAAGGTGATTTCAGACCAACTGACAAGGATTCGATCTCGGCTCGCTATTCATTTGCGATTCAAGACGAAACCGGCACGAAAGGTGCTTTACCGACTGATCTTACTGGACTCCGAAAAGGTCGTCCGCAAAATTTTGTAACGAATTACACGCGTTCGATCACGCCAACAGTAATCAATGAAGCAAGATTCGGTTTCAATCGTGCTGTTTTCGTAGTTGACGCTTTTGATTGGGCTGGAATTGGCAATGCCAATACGACTCTCGGAGTTGCCGGAACACAAGCAATACCTGGCTTAAGTGCAATTCGAATTACCGGAATAAGTGATATTGGAACTCTTGCCGTAACTGAAGACAACAAGACCATGACGTGGCTTTTCGCCGACAATTTAACTTGGGTGAAGAACAACCACACTTTGAAAATGGGCGGTCAATGGCAAAAATACGTTCAAGATCGTTTTTATCCGGGAAATAATGGCTTGCTTGGGTTTTTCAATTACGGAAATACCTTTACGGGTTCGGCAATTTCAGACTTTTTGCTTGACACTCTAAACGGTAAGGGACTTGGAAGTCCTGATTCTGATCCTTGGACACATTTACAGGATCGAATTGGAATCTTCGTTCAAGACGACTGGAAAGTCAGACCTGATTTGACATTAAACTTAGGGCTTCGTTGGGAATATAGCTCGCCAATCGTTGAAAAAAATGATCGTCAGGCTAATTTTGATATCGTTACGGGAGCTTTACGAAGAGCAGGATTAGACGGTAACAGTCGTGCTTTGTATGATCCATTTTATAAGGCTTGGGAACCGCGAGTTGGATTCGCTTGGTCACCAAAACAGTTCGATGGCAAAATGGTATTACGGGCGGGCTATGGAATTATTCAGTTTATGGAAGGAACAGGTGCAAATCTACGACTTCCGCTAAACCCACCATTTTTCGCCGAATCCGATGTGCCTTATGATACAAGTTGTATCGCAACCAATTGCAATCCGGCGGATGCCGCTCGTGCAAATAGGATTGCCACAGGCTTTAACGGTTTGATCTTGCGTAATACTCCATCCGGACTGATTCGGGCTTGGAATCCGAAATTACGTCCACAATTTACCCAGCAATGGAATATGTTTGCCGAGTATCAAGTTATGAGAGATACATCTTTCACGATTGGATATGTTGGACATAAGGCGAGTCATTTGATCGCACCGACGGATTGGAATCAACCGCTTCCGGGAACGGGCGATCCGGCAACTTGGCTTCCGGCACAACAACGTCGTCCGTTATTCTCAGTATTACCTTTAGTTACAGCAATTAGCGGAACTGATTCGTGGTCGCGAAGTAATTATCATTCTCTGCAAGCGAGTTTGAGAAGACGATTTACCAAAGGTTTGGAATATTTGGCTTCTTATACGTTTGGCAAAGTTTTGACTGATAATCGCGGCTTTTACGGTTCGGGCGTTTTCGCAGGCGATCAAGGTGCATATGCTTCAAGTAACTATAATCGCGAATCTGATTATGGTTTAGCTTTCTTTGACGTGAAACATAATTTTACGCTTTCGGGAAGCTATGAATTGCCAATCGGCAAAGGCAGAGCTTGGGGCGATAATTGGAATGGAATAACAAATGCAATCTTAGGTGGTTGGAATTTGAGTACCATAATCAATTTCAAGAGCGGCTTCCCAATTACAGTTTTTGATACCCGCGTAACTGCGTCATCGTTACAAGCTCCTCGTGCAGGTGCATTTCCGCGTCCCAACAGAATCGGCAGCGGTCTTCCAACCAATCAAACGATTGATCAATGGCTCAATGCAGCGGACTTTGCGTCGCCAGCTTTGGGAACTTTTGGGAATTCAGCAGTCGGAATTTTGCGGGGTCCAAACTACGGACAAATGGATCTGACGATTGGTAAGAAATTTAGCGTTACTGAAAGTCAATACATTGATTTCAGAGCTGAATTCTTCAATTTCACGAATCATCCAAATTTCACATTGCCGGTTAGAAATTTGGGCGATCCGGCTAATTTTGGCAAAATAACAAACACGATCAACGAATCGCGTAGAGTTGAATTTGTATTGAAATATTACTTCTAATTTGAAGAAATAGAAGTATTAGAAGATGAGCCGCTGGATTTTCAGTTAATCCGGCGGCTTTTTTTATATTTTAGGCATCATTTTTGCTAAAAAAAAAGCAGGTTGATTTCGTAACCATTTAGATTGCCATAATTTTTACAATTAATCGATAAAACCATTGTAACTAAATAAGTTACAAGCTTTTTCGCTTTTGTTTTTTGGTATAACGAAAATTTGAAGAGATTTCCAAAAATCTAAATAATTTTTATGGCGAAATTGGTTATGAAACAAAAAATTAAGATTGATGAGGAAAAATCATAATGAGATAAAAGAGTTTCATCATAGGTTTTGTAGCCTATTCGCAGCATTTCTATTCGTTAGGCTGAGGTAAATCGCTCAAACTGTTAGTGGAAGTATAAAGGGAAATATTGTTGACACTGCTGGAGCAGTTATTCCAGGAGCAACAATTGTGATCACTAATGACGAAACTGGTCAAACACGAACAATTGTTTCCAAGTGTTCGAAGGTAGTTTTAAAGCACCTTTTTGCCGATCGGAAGCTATAAGGTATGCTACCCAAAAGCGATTTTGGTAAGGTAATCCGTGAAAATATTCAGGTGAAATTGAATGATACAACCTCACAAATTTCGAAATCAATCCCGCAATCAAAGGAGATCTGTTACAATTACGGAGGAAGCCGCCGCAAATTAACACAACAAATTCTAAATTAAAAGGAACTTTAACGGAATAACAAATTAAGCAAACCGTGGCATTTAATCAAGGAAATTTCCTTACTTTGGCTGAAACTTTTGCTGGATATCAGGAAAATCCGGCTGCTGGTCACAAATAATCCGACACTATCATAGGTTCTTCAATAAGTTTTAACGGAACGGGAATTCGCGGGGAGCTAACATTTCAGATAAACGGCGTAAACAACGATGATTCTTCGGAAAATCAGAATAGGCAAGGTGCTTCTTTAGCTACAATTAAAGAATTTCAGGTAATCTAACGAGGAGTTTTAGTGCCGAATTTGGTCGAGGCTACGGAGCGGTCGTATTGGTACAGACAAAACAGGGAACCAACAAATTTAAAGGCGAAGCGTATTGGTATCATAACGATAGTGCATTAAATGCAAAGCGTTATTTTTCAACCGGTCAGCCCAAACCTGTAAATCGTAGAAATCAATACGGCGGTGTGGTTGGCTTTCCCGTTTGGAAAAATAACATTTTCGGGTTTCTTAGTTTCGACCAAAAGAGAGAAAGCGGTGCGTTAAACTATCGTCGTGATATTTTGACTCAGGCAGAGCGAAATCCCGCAAACTGGTTTTTAAAGGCTCCGGCGAATAATACGCCTGCTAATAGAGCTTTCATCCAATCGGTTGTAAATCGATTTCCTAACGTGGCACCTAATGACACGTCAACAGCATTGAGTTCGATTCGAACTTATGCAGCTGCCGTGGGATTCAATAGACCGCTTGATGATTATTCGGCTCGTTTCGATTGGAATTTGGGAGAACGCGACAACATTACTGCACGTTGGCAATATACCCGTCAAATCTTTGACAACGAAGACATTACGGTTGGTGAAGCGACCAAGCAAAATAATAAACAACAGAATTATGGTGCGACGTGGACTCATATTTTCAGCCCGAATATCAGCGGGGAATTTCGTTATGGCTTGGGTTTGAGAACAACGTTGGTTGGGATTAAAGCAGGAAATGACACACCTATTATCCGTTTTACTAATAGCCCAGTTTCGGGGACGATTATTGGTAATGCTGGTACTTTTCCGATCAATCGGTATCAAACAGATCACCAGATCGTATATAACGTTTCGGCAGTTGCCGGTAGTCATTTTTTCAAGTTTGGAACTGATATGAGATTCGTTCAGCTTGATGATTTGGCAGACAGCTTTTCTCGAGGATTTTACACTTTCAACAATACGGGTATTTGCTCTCAATTTGTGGTTGGGCAACCAATCCTGAACGCTTACGAGGCATTGCTGAACGGTTGCGTCAGTAGCTACCAAAAAGGCTTCGGACCATTTTTCTTAGAAAATAGAATTAAGGAATATAATTTTTACGCCGAGGATAACTATAAGGTTATGCGTAATTTAACGCTAAATATTGGCTATCGATACGAATACGTTTCTGCTCCAAATGAGGTTCAGAACCGGATTCAGTACGGCTTTGGTGCTGACAAAGATAATCACGAACCAAGAGTTGGTTTAGCATATGCTCCGGATTTTGAAGGTGGAATTTTAGGGACGTTGCTTGGAAAATCAGGCGATTCTTCATTTCGAATGGGTTATGGAATATACCACGGACGGATTTTCCAATCCGTTTTCACTCAAACCGGTGCAAGTGTTAGATTCAACCCTCCAAATGCCTCGCAGAATACATTTGCTGCAAGTACTAATCTTGCAGATCCAACAAATGGATTTATTTTTACACCCGGAACACCTACGGCAAGGGTATCAATCACGACACCTGATCCTGATTTAGAGATGCCATACAAACAAGATTGGAGTGCAAGTTTTGAACGCAAAATGCCATTGAAAACGACTCTGAAATTAACTTATTCAGGCAATCGCGGAATTGGTCTTCTAAGATTCAGACAAGCAAATCTACCTTCAATTAATCCGAATGGTGTTCTCGTAGCGAGTCATCCATTTAACGATCCGACAGTTCTTTATACGGCTGCGAATCGTCCAGCGGGTGATCCAAGAGCTACGGATTTGCGTGGTCAAACAATTAGGTTAGCTTCAAATGCACTATGTGCCGGAACGGGTTTGGTGAATATTCCTATTACTACTGCCTGCCCGGTTGCAGTTCCTTTGGCAGCTAATGAATATAGTTTTAGAGTGCCGAGAACAAATGAACGTCGTGCTGACGCGAGATATACTACCAATACCGAGATCAGCAATGGGGCTTGGAGCTACTATCATGATTTGAAGGTGGAATTCAATAAGCGGCTAAGCAATGGATTGTCTTTTACAACGAATTACACTTTTAGCAAATCGATAGACACAAATTCGGAAGCTACTTTCGTGGGAACAGGTGACACAAATGCAAATGGTCCGAATACCAGATTGTCGCGTTCTTTATCGCTTTTTAACACCCCACATCGTTTTACAACATTTGTGAGTTTCCAAAATCCTTTCTTTGCAAAACGCAGAGATTGGATCGGTCAAGTCTTGGGTGGATGGTACACGTCAGTTGTCTATAAAGCGGCTTATGGCAGTCCTTTTACGGTAACAGCAGCAGCTACTGATCTTGATTTAGATGGTTTTAGCGAAGCACGACCAGTACTCATTGATCCTAATATTTTGGGCAATTTTGTTGATCATCCTGCATCGGCTCCAAATCAATTGCCCGTAACGGCATTTCGATTGGCAACAGTTGCGGATTATCAGAGTGGTGGCAATATCTTGGGAAGAAACACTTTCTTTCGCGATGGCGTAAATAATATCGACGTTAGTTTTTATAAGAGTTTCTTGTTGCCTTTTGAAGGACACAAGATCGTCTTGAGAGCTGACATGTTTAATGCATTCAATCACGTTAGATATGCTCTTCCTGCAACCGTCTGGTCTGCTGGTTCTAGTACTTTTGGTAGGATTACAAGCGAATCAAACGACTATCAACCGCGAAATGTTCAATTTTCGTTGCGATATGTTTTTTAGAATAAATTTAGGAAGTAGTAATTAGGAAGAAGCTCAAGTCGTTTTCGACTTGAGCCTTTTTTTCGGAAACATATTGGCAATATCAATTTTCCTAAAAAAAGCTTCGGGCATCATATTTGCAAATATTTTAAGATGGTTAAAAATTTAATGGCATTTGGCGATTAAAAGTTCTGAGCTAAAACTCCATAAGTTAAAGCAGCACTTGAAGTTATGTCAGCATTTTTGTTTCATTTATAGCTATAACGAAAATTTGAACATATTTCCAAAAATCTAAATAAAACTTATGGCAAGCAGATTTTAGCTTTCTTAAGAAATCTAACAGAGGGATAAGGATAATGAGAAAAAGATTTTATATCAACGATCACAGTTGCATTGATGGCGATTGCGATTTGTTTGTGTCTGCAAAATTTAGTTGTGGCACAAGAAATTACAGCATCGCTGAATGGCGTTGTGAGAGATGTATCCGGCTCGGTTGTTCCGGGGGCGACAGTCACAATCACCGATTCTGAAAAAGGTAATATAGTAGTCAGAACCATAACTACGAATGATGACGGTGAATATAGTGTTCCAAATATAGCCGTTGGGGTTTATCAAGTTACTGTTCAGGCACCAAATTTCAAAAAAGCCGTGAAGAGCGGAGTTAAGCTTGATTTAGGACAACGCCGCAGCATTGATATTTCCCTCGAAGCTGGAAATATTTCGGAAGTTGTAACGGTGGAAGCCGATGCGATTGCTGTTGAATTACAATCTGCAACAAGCGGCACTGTGATTAGCGGCAATCAGGTTCGTGAAATTCCTATCAACAATCGTAACTTTACCCAACTTGTAGCACTTGCTCCGGGAGTTTCAAATGATCTTTCCGACCAGGTTTATCAAGGAACTGTTAATCCTGATGGTCAGGCAAACACGGTTCAAATCTCTGTTAATGGTGCGAGAAGCAGTCAAAATACATTTACTGTTGACGGTGCTGATATCACTGACCGTGGATCGAATTTAACTATTCAGGCATATCCAAGTGTTGATTCAATTGGAGAATTCAGAATTTTGCGATCGCTTTATCCAGCAGAATCAGGAAGAAGCGGCGGCGGACAAGTAAACGTTATTACTCGTTCGGGCGGCGATAAATTAAGCGGAAGTGCTTTTGAATTTATTAGAAATGAAGCATTCAACGCGAATGATTTCATAACGAATCAAGTTGCCTCGGCAGGACGCGACGCAGATGGCAAGGCGAAACGCAGACCGTTTCGTTACAATAATTTTGGATTTACGTTAGGTGGACCGGTTTACTTTTTCAATTTTGGGGAAAAAGATCCGAAAGACCCATTATTCACGCGGTATCAACGGACATTCTTTTTCTTTTCAGAAGAAATCCGCAAAGACAAAAGATTTCCAACTCTAGTTTCTACTGTTCCGGATGCTAATTTAAGAAATGGTATTTTTCCTGTAGATATTTGTTTGCAAGCTTCGGGTGCTGGAACCGCTGCAACTTGTACTGCTATTCTTCCTGCGGGAACTGCATTGAGTACGGTTAGAACAATTAATCCGATTGCAACACAATACCTTAACAGTATTTACAACAAGCTTCCTCTGCCAAATAGCGTAACAGCTACTGCTCCGTATGGCTTGATTGCACCGGCTCTTAATATTGGAGATTTTCGTCAAGAGATTTTGAAAATTGACCACAGCGTTAATGACAAGGTCTCAATGTTTTATCGTTATCAACAGGACAAAATTCCTACAACTGACGTAAACGCTTTGTTCTCATCAGGAGCTTCGCTTCCTGGTGTTTCTACAACGGCGACTAATTCCCCGGGAAAAACACATACTGCTCAAGTAACTTATGCATTGAGCAGCAATCTGATTTTTGAATCTAAATATACATATGGATATGGAGCAATTCTCAGTGAGAATATCGGAACTTTGGCTTTGTCCCAGTCACCGATTGCTCCGCCATTACCATTTTTGAATCAGAGAGATCGTGTTCCCACGATTACAGGAAACGGTTTCAGCGGTTTAACCAGTTTCGGACCGTATGATAATTTTTCATACAAAAGCAATTTCTCTCAAAGCGTTACATGGATTGCGGGAGACCATTCTTTGAAATTTGGTATTGTTTATTCTAAATATCGCAAGAATGAAAATGCACTCGCCGGAAATAATGAGGGAATTTACAACGCATTTTTAACTCCAGGCGGAACTGCAACTATATTGGCGACCGGATTGTCGGGAACTCTAAATACAAACAGACAAAACTGGGCGAATTTCTTGTTGGGAACCAACGTGAATTTCACTCAAGCCGCTTTTGATTACACGGCAGATCTTAGACAAAAAGCTTTTGAAGGATATGCTCAAGATGAGTGGCGTGCGAGAGGCAATTTAACCCTTTACTACGGCGTAAGATATTCATTTTTTGGATCGCCTTGGGATAAAAACGGAAGATTGTCTAATTTTGACCCAAGCCTTTGGAAATTATCTGACGCTCCAGCTGTTACAGGAGCAGGAAACAGAGTAGTCGGAACCGGCAATTTCTGTAATGGCGTAATTGTTAATTCACAAAATTACTTGACCGCACCTAATGGTTGTAATCCGATTTCTTCGCCATACGGAAAATTCATTATGGATGTTTCCAAGAAGGATTTTGCTCCACGCTTTGGGATGGCTTGGGATCCATTTGGTAAAGGTACAACGGCTATTCGATCAGGTTATGGAATTTACCACGAGCAGGTTTTGAATGGTACTGCCTTGCAGCAAATTGGTGCAAACCAACCCTATCAACAGACAGCAACGATCAACAACACGCGGCTCGACCAGCCTGTTCCAACCGGAGCTGCTGTTGCGTTGGTTGCCTCTCTAACGGCTGCTAATGTAAGAGCAATTCAAACGAATTTTAACACGCCTTACATGCAGCATTGGTCGCTTGATTTGCAACAACAGTTGACGAAAAATACAATCGTTACCGTTGGATACTATGGTTCAAAAGGAACTCATTTGATTGGTTCTTTTGAGGCGAATTTACTTGCACCAGGCAAAGCGATTAATTCGCAATGTGCAACCGGTGCAAACTATATTGGTCAAGCCGTTGCTCCTACTTTGTCTGCTTGCCAAGTTGCCGGAACTGGATTTTTCTCCGCCGGGGCAGAGGCAGTTCTCGATCAGCTTCGTCCATTCCGCGGTTATCGTGCGGTAACGATTGTCCAACCGCGATATAACTCTAGCTATCATTCAATGCAAGTTTCGGCTCAGCATCGATTTGCCCTTGGCTCGTCAGTAGATCTCTCATATACTTGGGCAAAAAATTTGACTGACAACCAAAATGATAGATCGGCAGCTCCGCAGAATTCATTTGATATTTCAATTGATAAAGGACGGGCGGCTCTTGATAGAAGGCATATTCTGTCAGTAAATTATATCTACGAATTGCCTTTCTTTTCGAAACAGGAAGGATTTGTCGGAAAGCTTTTGGGCGGATGGCAAGCTTCGGGGATTGTAACTTACAACACCGGACTTCCTTTTACGGCAACGACATCGGCTTTTGATCCTGCGGGTGTTGGATTAATTCCCCCACCAACTACGGTGGCGAGACCGAATGTGCTTTGTGATCCAAATGTAGGCGGAGCAAGAACTTTCCAGCAGTGGTTTAATACAACTTGTTTTGCTGCTAACCCACTTGCAACGGCTACCAATTTAAGCAATACGGTAGGTAATGCCGGTCGCGGCATTATCAATGGTCCAAATACTGCAAGAATTGATTTCGCTTTGACCAAGAATTTGAGATTCGGTGAAACGTGGAGAGTTCAATTGAAAGCCGAGGCATTCAATATCGCGAATCATACAAACTTTAGAGCTATTAGCACTAACGTAACGGTAGCGAACTACGGACAAGTAACCACAGTTCGCGACCCACGCACAATGCAGTTTGGTGCAAAGGTTAATTTCTAATTAAGTCAAAATTTTGACACTTTGGCTCAAGTCGTTTTCGGCTTGAGCCTTTTTCTTTGCTAGAATGTTTTTATGAAAATTGCCTTTCAAAATGCCAACATAGTTTCACCAGGTCAAATTCTCGAAAATCAGTCCGTTTTGATAAATAAAGGTAGAATCGAACAAATTTCAAGTGAAACGCTTCAAGCAAATGAGTGCGTAAATCTCTCAAATCAAACACTTTACGCTGGATTTATCGACATTCACAATCACGGTGCAATTGGCGTTGATACGAATGTAGGAAGCGTTGACGATTTTCTCGAAGTAGGGAAATTTTTAGTCAAAAATGGAGTCACGGCGTGGCTTCCGACGTTTGTGCCGGATTCGGACGAGAATTATCAGAAGCAGATTATTACGCTTGAAAAAGTTATAGAAATGCAGCAAGATTTTCGGATTGCACAGGTTATCGGCGTACATTACGAAGGCGTTTTTGCTAATCAGCAAATGTGCGGAGCATTGCGTCCGCAATACTTCAAAACCTTTACGGGACAAGAGCTTAGTGAATTGCCGACACTTAAAAATGGTGTACATCATACAACCTACGCTCCTGAAATTGCGGGCGGAATTGAACTAACGGAAGAACTTTCAAAACAAGGCTGGATTCCTTCAATTGGGCATACGAAAGCGGACTTTGCGACGCTAGAAGCGGCATTTGCGGCGGGTGCAAAACATGTTACGCATCTTTTTAACGCGATGACAGGAATTCATCACCGAGAAATTGGCGTGGCTGGTTGGGCTTTGACGAAGGATGAAATTTTCTGTGAAATTATCGCAGACGGAATTCATGTTCACCCGAAAATATTGAAATTTACGACTGAAAATAAGCCTTCCGATAAGCTTATTCTAGTTAGCGATTCGGTTGCTCCAACGGGTTTGGGCGATGGCGATTTTGAGATTTGGGGCGAGAAGGTATCGGTTGTAAACGGCAAAACGCAAAATGAACGGGGAAGTATTGCGGGTTCGGTAATTACAATGATTGACGCTGTCAAAATGATGCTTTCGATAGGAGTCTCGCCCGTGGATGTTTCAAAAATGGCGAGTGCAAATCCGGCTAAATTATTGGGGATTGATAAAGATTTCGGCACAATCGAAGTTGGAAAACGTGCGGATCTAGTTGTTTTAGATGAACAAGGGAATATTACTTTAAGTCTCGTGAATGGTGATATTGCTTTTTCTGGTTACTAAAAAAACGCCTGTAAAAATCAGCATTGCAGAGATAATCGGGCGAACTGAAATCTTTTCGCCAAGAAAAACTATCGCGGAAAAGAAGCCTATTAAAGGCTGAAGATAGACGTAAACCGTTACAACACTCGGCTCAACTCTGGCTAATGCCCACGCATTTGTGTAATAGGCAAGAATTGTGGGGAATAGGACAATTCCTGCGACAAACAACCACGAACTGACTCCGACTGAGCTTAAATCCAATTCTCGCAAAAAATAAAGCCCGATTGGAACATTGAGCAATGAAGCAAAGATAAAAAGCCACGTGATCGATTTCAAAACTCCGTATTTAATTAGAAAATTCTTCGAAACCGCTACATAAAATGCCCACGCTAAACTATTGAGAATAATACAGATATCGCCGAGAGTTGTGTCTGCATTGAAACTCGCCTGCAAGGGATTTACCAGAATGATCACCCCTAATGCCGCGACTGAAATTCCCGCTCCTTTTACCCACGTAAATGAATCCGAACCGAGCAAACTGCCGATTGCAATTGTAAAAATTGGTATTGTCACAGCGATAAGCGAAGTATTGGAAGCAGTTGTAAGCGATAAGCCTTTGAAGAAAAGCAGTTGATTGAGAGTGATTCCGATTAAGGCAAAAAGTGCAAAATATAAATAATCTTTTTTTCGCTCAAGTTGCAAATTCCCGCGAAATCTTTGCAAAAAATAGAAAGCAATTGCCGCTCCGCCAACCCGAAATCCAACTATCGAATACGGAGAAAACGTTTGGAGAGCAAATTTGCCCAAAACGGGAGCAGTGCCAAAACAGAGTTGGACAAAAAGCAGAGCAATATGTGGGGAATAATCGGGAACTCTGGTGGAATTTGAATACATACTGGGCTTTACTCTTCAAGAAAGGTTATGTCTTCGTAAATATCACCAAGAGTCAGGTCGCAATCCAGCGTTGTTAGATTAATAATATCTTCCAATTTATCGTATTCAGTTTGCATCCAAAACTTTTCGTTATGTTTTAGATAATGAACGACAAAATAAGATTCTTGAGAGATTAATAAATATTCTCGAAAACTTTCAATAGATTTGTAATGCTTAAATTTCAAATCGCGGTCAAATTTTTCAGTAGAAGAAGACAATACTTCAATAATTAGTTGAGGATTTACCAAAACATCAACACCGCCGATTTTTTCGAAGCTTGCTTCACCGCACAAAGCAGAGCCGTCTGAATAACGATAAGGCGGCAAACTTGGCACTTTCAAACGCATATTGGCTGCAAAATTTCTACATTTTTTTCCACGTAATTTTGCTCTAAAGGTCGCGATTAAATTAACCTCAATGGCATCATGAGATTCACTTACACCGCTCATTGAAAATATTTCCCCGTCAAAATATTCAAAACGTTCGTTGGTTTCTTTTTCCAACTCAAAATATTCCTCAAGCGAATAAGTTTTTTTCGGTAAAGCCGTCATAAAACTTATAATAACATCATCGCTGGGGTTTCCAACATTTGTTTAAAAGTCTGCAAGAATTTAGCACCGGTTGCACCATCAATCACTCGATGATCGCACGACATTGTTACATTCATCATGCTTCGAACAACAATCTCACCGTTTCTGACGACAGCTTTTTCGCTTGCTCCGCCGACTGCTAAAATTCCGGCTTCGGGTGTATTGATAATTGCAGTAAATTGCTCAATACCAAACATTCCGAGGTTTGAAATCGAAAATGTTCCGCCTGTGTATTCTTCAGGTTGAAGTTTTTTCGCTTTTGCTCGACCCGCAAGTTCTTTTATTTCAGCAGATATGCTTAAAAGACCTTTTTTGTTTGCTGCACGAACGACAGGCGTAATCAAGCCGTCTTCAATCGCAACGGCAATGCTGATGTCGGCATCTTCGTAAAATCTGACCGAGTTATTTTGGAATGAAGCATTAACCCAAGAATGCTTGACCAACGACATTGCAGTAGCTTTTACAATAATGTCGTTTACCGAAATTTTCTCGGCTTCGGATACGGTTGCGTTTATCTGTTTACGCAAAGCCAAAACGCTATCCATTTCTATTTCAACAGTTAAGTAGAAATGCGGAACGTTTTGCGTTGAAGCAGTTAAGCGTTCGGCGATGATCTGACGCATTTTTGAAACGCCTTCGTCTCGGAAATTTGAAGCTCCGAAAACTTGCGAAGGTGTGAAAGAAGGGCTTTGGGTTTTGGGTTTTGGGCTTTCGATTGCCGTTTCAATATCGCGTTTTATGATTCTGCCGTTTGGACCAGAGCCGGTTACCGTTCGTAAATCAATTCCGTTTTCCGTTGCCATTCTAGCTGCAATTGGCGAAACAAGAAGTCTGCCATCTTCAGTCTTTGGATTTCGGACTTCGGTTTTGGGCTGAACTGTTTCGACTGTTTTGGCTTCGTCAACCTTTGGCACAGGGGAACCATTTGGACTTTCGACCTTGGACGCTGGACTTTGGACATCGCTCAAAAGAGCGGCAAAATCTTCTCCTGACTTGCCGGTAATTGCGATAGTTTCATTGAGCAAAGCAGTTTCGCCGCCTTGTTTCAAAATCTTGAGCAAAGTTCCGGCTTTCAACGCGGTTAATTCCATCGTCGCTTTGTCCGTATCAACTTCGGCAAGCGTTTCGCCTGATTCAAATGAGTCGCCTTCCGCCTTTAACCAACGTGCGATTTGCCCTTCTTCCATCGTTGGTGAAAGTTTCGGCATTGTAAATTTTTCAGCCATAATTTTGGGTTTTCGTGCTTTTGCAGAAGCCCGCACGAAGTAAGGGCGATTACACACTTGCTATCTTATGTGTTTCTGCGAATTCTTTGCCGCAATCATTTGCAGACGTTGTTCGCGTGACTTTTTCCTTTCGTTATAACCGCGATTCCCGAAAGGTTTTAACTTTTCAAACCACAAATCTTCTAAAAATTCCAACTCTTTTTTAATGTCGAGATTTTCTCTGAATTCAATTTCTTCTAAAATCTCAAACAAAAAGTTTTCGCTTCCAAATTCGTTCCAATCTGCTTGAAGTTGTTTATCAGTATGGCAATTTGCTTTTAGTTGAAACTGAATTCGATTAAAAATACCACCTAAATTTTCACTTTTTCCAACAAAAACTTTTTCATTCGCTAAATTACGAATTTGAAAAATTCCCATCGGTTGCGGCGTTTGTAAATAATTGAGCTTTAAGTCTTTTTCGTTCACATTCGTATAGTTTATTAAAAATCTTTCAATACTTGATTAGTCGTAATTACCTTAGTCAAGAGATTTTCATATTTACCACAATATGGAGATTTAGTTAGAGCTTCTTTTAATTCAGTCAAATCCTCCGCACTTTTAACTAAAATGTATTCAATCCATTCAGGTTCAATCTTGAAAAATGATGAATTTGGTTTTTCATTTAATTCACTACGTTTGTCTACTAATTCTGATTCATCTTTGTATTTAACAATTTCAAAATCAGATTCATCAGGAAAATAACGCCACTCTTTTTCATTATAGAATCTTTTTTCTTTTAAAAACAGGGTTACCATCTTTATGGTCAATTATTTGTTTTCCATATATCTGCTTTAGATGTTTCGCAAATGTAAATTCTTTGAACCAATTAATACTCTTTGCTGAACTTGTAAGTGGAAAATCTTTAGTTTTACTATGAATATAAAAGACAGGCGAACAGCCATTTTCTTTCGCTTTATCACGGTTAAGTCCGATTCCATACTCCCCATACCAATTTATATGTTCTTTAATAATTCCCAACGGAATATCACAAAAACAAACAGTTTTAGTGAAATACGCTAATTTTGTTCCGGGTAACTTTTCGTAAATATATCTCGCCTGAAAACCGTTCTGAAGTATCAGTTTCAAAATGTCCATTGTCCCTGTGAGATGAAAAAGATTTCTAGAACTCAAATTTTGATTGATTTTATACTTTCTTTTCATAAAACAATTCTTTTATTATGAAACTACAAATAGCAAACTTCCTTCACCGCTGCCACAATCTTTTCAACACTCGGCAACGCCAAAACTTCTAAGTTTCTTGCGTATGGCATTGGCGTTTCGGCACACGAGATTCGTTTGATCGGTGCGTCCAAAAAATCAAATGCTTGTTCCATAACTTGATGCGAAATCTCTGCACCTACGCTGGCAAACGAATGAGATTCTTCTGCGATTACGAGGCGATTCGTTTTCTTGACGGAAGCAACGATCGTATCAATATCAAGCGGTTTAATTGTTCGCGGATCAACGACTTCGACCGAAACTCCTTCGCTTTCCAATATTTCCGCGGCTTTCAATGCCTGCGGAACAGTGAACGAACGAGCGACAATCGTGCAATCTTTGCCTTCGCGTTTTACATCGGCAACTCCAATTGGAATCAAGAAATCTTCATCATCAGGCACTTCGCCCTTCATGCCATACATCGTTTCTTGCTCCATAAAAATCACCGGATTATTGTCTCTAATCGCTGATTTCAAGAGACCTTTTGCGTCGGCGGCGGTCGAAGGCTGGATCACAATTAATCCCGGGAAATTGGCGTAAAAGGCTTCAAAAGATTGCGAATGTTGCGATGAAACTTGAAAAGCCGAACCATTCGGACCACGAAAAACGATTGGCACATTGAATTGTCCGCCGGACATATAATTCATTTTCGCGGCATTATTTATTATTTGGTCAGCCGCTAAAACGCTGAAATTCCACGTCATAAATTCAATCACAGGACGCAAACCTGCCATAGCCGCACCAACTCCCAAAGCGGCAAAACCGAGTTCGGTAATCGGAGCATCAACCACCCGCTTGTCACCAAACTCTTTCCAGAGTCCGCGAGTCACTTTATAAGCCCCATCATATTCAGCGACTTCTTCGCCCATGATGAAAACGTTTTCGTCTCGTAAAATTTCTTCTCTTAATGCAACATTTAATGCGTCGCGAATGGTTAAAATAGCCATAAATTATTTAGATAATTCTAATTCTTTTTCTTCAGCCCAAACCGGTTTTAAGTTATGGTAAAGCACGTCAGGATCGATATCGGCACCGTTTTCCCAACAAATTGTTTTCATTCTTTCATCAACCTTTACTGCTTGAAATGCTTTAATATTTTGTCGCAAAGGTTCAAAAATCTTTCCACGCAAATATGGTTCAAGGTCAATATCCCGCTCCGTTTCGTCGGTAAACTCAATGTGGACAACAAAGTTTTCAAGCGGCTTTACTGATTTTATTCTTACCAATTTCATATTTATTGCAGGGGCGGAATTTTTCCTAAAACTTCGCCATTTCTAGCTTTTTTCCATTCTTCCGAAAGTTCCTGTCGATGCATATCTGCCCATTCAAGTACTAAATTGTGAACCCTTCGTGGAAGCTGTCCGGCATAAACTCTTAAAGTTTCAATTTCATATAATGCCTCATCTCCACTATATTCTGCATGAAAATGCGGCGGAGAATGTTCGTTATAGTATAAGTAAATTAAAATGCCAAAAAATTGACTAACACACGGCATAGGCTAAATTCTTGAATAACTTCGTTGATTTGCAAACATTCTTCATTTGCCTGACCATCCATCAATCAACATCTTTTTCAGACATCACAATTACTAAGACTGGTTAAGCAAACACATCCGTTATCAATTCACTCTCATCCGGAAACGGACTATTTTCCGCAAATTCCACACATTTTTCTACTTCGGCAGCCGCTTTTGCTTCGAATTCGTCCATGTCTTTTGCCTTAATTACTTTTGCTTCGATCAAAGTGTCGCTGAAGAGTTTTATCGGATCGCGTTCTTGGAATTTTGTGATTTCGTCGCGAGATCTATAATTGCCCGGATCTGACATCGAATGTCCCATGTAGCGATAAGTACGAACTTCTATCAGCGTCGGCGAACCATCTTTTCTGGCACGATCAACTGCTCTCTGAAATGCTTCGCGGACTGCCATAACGTCCATTCCATCAACAAATTCATTAGCCATTCCGTAGCTTTCGCCCTTTTTCGCAACGCTTGAAATTGACATCGCACGAGCTTGCGACGTTCCCATTCCGTAAACATTATTCTCGCAAATGTAGATGCAGGGAAGTTTCCAAAGTTGAGCCATATTTAATGATTCATGAAAAATCCCTTGATTCGCGGCAGCTTCGCCGAAATAGCAAAGCGTTACGCTATCTTCGCCACGATACTTTGAAGCATAAGCCATCCCGGTGGCAACGCCTATTTGTCCGCCAACAATGCCGTGTCCTCCGTAGAATTGATGTTCTTTGCTAAACATATGCATCGAACCGCCTTTGCCTTTTACGGCTCCGTCAGCTTTGCCGTAGAGTTCGGCTAAGACTTTTTCGGGCGGAATGCCTTTAATGAATGCCTGAACGTGAGTTCGATAACTGCCGATAACCATATCGTCAGGGCGTAAAACCGAAAGCGAACCAATTCCGCAGGCTTCTTGTCCGATGTATAGATGACAAAAACCGCCAATCTTGCCCATCCGATAAACTTCGGCACATTTTTCTTCAAAACGGCGTGCAAAAATCATCTGGTAAAGCATCTCTTGGAGCTTGTCTTTTGGCAAATCCTTTACCATCTTAAGCTGCGATTTTTGCCTTTTCAAATATTCGGCGTGTGCTACTTCAGGGTTGATTGAATCTGTAACTTGTTCGGCAATTGCTTTCATTATTTTTTGTTGAATAAATTTATTAAATTAAACCTAAAAAATTATAGCGAGTTATAAAAGATTGTGCAAAATGCTGAACACTTTCATTTGCCCAAAAATAAAAATAATGACTTCAGAAAATAAAAATAGTGTTAAAATTAGAAGTTGAGATGCCCCAATCTCAAATAAAAGTGAAATACCCAACAACATGAAAGTGAAAATTAACAAATTTATTGATGAACTTTGCGAAATTCCCGAAAAAGATTTTACTTGCGATAATGTTTATCAATTTTTGGGCAAAAATCCGGTCGATATAGATTCAATCTCGCCCTATTTTTTTTGGAGCGAGAAATTTTACACGCGAAATTTGGTCTACAAGGATGAGCGGTTTGAATTAATGGTTTTGTGTTGGGATGCCGGGCAAGTTTCGCGGATTCACAATCATGCGGATCAAAGATGTTGGATGAGCGTCGTCAGCGGAAAGCTTCGCGGACAAAATTTTTCGGTCGAGGCAATTGACGAAGCAAAAGGATATTGCAAGCTCAGAGAAACCGATATGTTTGATCTTTCGGATTGTTTGGCTGCAAAGGTTGAGCTTGAAGAGCCGATTCATCAAATACTTAATTTACCGGAATTTTCTGAGCGAGCGGTTAGTGTTCATATCTATTCAAAACCCTTTGACAGCTGCATTTCATACTGCCGCGAAAGCGATACATTTAAGGATGTTCAATTAGCCTACACAAGCATTGACGGCAAATTATGTGATGGAATTTCTCTTTAAGCCTATGAAAATAATAACTTTACTCTTGGTGGTGACAATCGTTTTGTGTCTTGCCTGCGGAGGTAAAACAGCTTCAAATGCAAATACCAATAGCGTCGGAAACTTTGCTACGATTGATAATTCACCTGCCAAAAATAGCAATTTAACCGGTTCAAATGCTTCGGCAAATACGCCGACAAATGGTTCAAATTCCAATATTTCTACGAAGATAAATACTCCGACAGAGCAAACAATGCCCGCCGATCCGCAATTGCAAAAACAAATTGAAGATCAGCAAAAAGAGACAAGCGATATTAGAAAAGCCGCCAATGCTGCAAGGGAAGAACCCAAAAAACCGGTTGGCAAGCCTCCCGCAGGTGCTCCAAAATCATACTAAAATAATAGCTTAAAATATCTTCTAAGTTTATTTTCGCTTCCATCTGACGCCTTCTTTTGTATCCTCGAGAACAATTCCTTTCTCAGCCAATGAATCACGAATTTCGTCAGAGCGAGCGAAATTTCTCTGATGACGGGCTTCTTGGCGTTCTTCGATGAGTTTTTCAATGTCTTCATCCAACATTTCGCATTCAGCTTTTCCGAAAATTCCCAACACCGAATCAAATTTTTCAACGGCTTGCAAAACGGCTTGTTGGTCGGTTGATTTTAGTTCGTCTTTCGCTAGAATTGTATTAATTTCGCGAACCAAATTATGAATCGCTGCAAGGGCAACCGAAGTATTTAGATCGTCATCAAGGGCATCTTCAAAATCCAGTAAAGCTCTATTTATCAATGCGTTAACGCTTTCATCTGAACCTTCAGCAGTCTTTGCTTCAACTACCAAAAGTCGAAATTGTTTTAACCTTTCAACCGTTGTAACCGCACCTTGCAAGCCTTCAAAGGTGAAATTTAGCTGCTTGCCATAAGGAACAGAAAGCAGCAAATATCGAATCGCCAAAGGATTAAATCCACGACTCAAAATGTCTCGAAGCGTAAAATCATTACCCAAAGACTTCGACATTTTCTCGTTTTCAATCTTTAGAAATTCGCCGTGAAGCCAATATTTCGCAAAAAGTTTTCCTGTTGCACCTTCGGATTGGGCTATTTCGTTTTCGTGATGCGGAAATTGCAAATCAATTCCGCCAGCGTGAATGTCGAAAGTTTCGCCCAAATATTTCATCGCCATTGCGGAACATTCGATATGCCAACCCGGGCGACCGTAGCCAAACGAAGCATCCCAACCAGCCGGATCGCTTCGATCGACTAATTTCCAGAGAGCAAAATCCCGGGCATCTTCCTTTTCATATTTATCCGTATCAATTCGCTCCGAGCCGCCTATAATGTTGCCTTCAAACTTAATTTTTGAGAGTTTTCCGTATTCGGGAAAAGCCGAAATTCGGAAATAAATCGAGCCCTCAGATTCGTAAGCCTTACCGTTTTGCAAAAGAGTTTCGATGATCTGAATCATTTCGGCAATGTGTTCGGTCGCTCGTGGGGCAAAATCCGGTCGTTTGTTTCCAATTGATTCCATGTCTTCCCAAAAGGCAACAATATACGGCTCTACAAATTCATTTATCGTTTTTCCGGCTTTGTGCGATTCATTGATAATGCGATCGTCAACGTCGGTTAAATTCATCACATGAGTGAGTTTGTAGCCCTTAAAACGCAGATAGCGGCTCAAAATGTCGCCGAAAGTAAATGTGCGGAAATTACCAATATGTGCAAAATTCCAGACCGTCGGACCGCAAATGTACAACTTTACTTCGTTGTCGTTTAATGGCTGAAAATCTTCCAGTTTATTGGTTAAAGTATTATGAAATCTAAGCATAAAAATCCTGTTTTGAAAAAAATAATGATACAACAAAATACCAAACCTTAGGATTGGCAAACGCAAAAACTTTAAAATTTAGATTATTCTAAAGACAACAGGATTCTTTTGGAGCAATACCGAGCTGGGCGAGAAGTAGTTTGGTTGGATTTTTGACAAATAAAATCATGGAGATTTTATACCATGATACTTCGCGAAATTGCAATATTTATTAATCTTGCGAAGCGTCGAGCAGCCAAACATCGGTATCGACTTGAAGATAGCGAAAATAGATCGTTTTGTTGTCGGGAGAAATACTTACTTGTTCTACATCATAAGCGGAGGGTTTATAGAGCGGGGTTATTTTTTTCGTGTTTGAATCACAAATTGAGATCGTATCCTTGTTTATGAAAACGAAATTACGATTATCATTCAACCAAAAGGGCGAAGATCCTGTTTCGGTAATTTTTTCATGGGTTTGCGTTTTTAGGTTATAAACTCCTATTCCAACCTCGTCGCCGTCGGGTTCAAAATAAACAAAAAGAAGTTTTGTACCGTCCGCCGACCAATCGCGAACCGAAAAGGATTGATTACTTGCGATTTTAAGAGGGAATGGTGTTTGATCTTGCCACGATTTATTGAGGTCAAGCAAGAAAGGCGAGATCATTTTCGTATCAATCTCTGTAAATGCAAGCCGATTCCTATCCGGTGAAAATACGGGAGCCGCAGCCGCCGTTTTTTCAGAAAATGTTATTTGCTTTGCATTAGAGCCATCAGGATCAATCATCCATATCTGATATTTACCTGTTCGGTCGGTTTGAAAAGCGATCTTGCTGCCATCAGGCGACCAACGAGGAAGCCGATCGCGAAATTTATCGTTTGTAAGCATTCTTTGGCTCGAGCCATCTCTCCCGATAATACCGATATCCTCCTGCGTTCGCGTAGGAATCCGCAAAACGTATTTTTCGCCGTCCGCTGAAAGATTCGGATGACTAATTTCGCGATCGCCGCGGGTTACCCAAGTAGGTTCAGAACTAGCTTTCAGGGTTTTCGGATCAAAATCTAGCGTTTGTAAATTTGATTGGCTTTCATAGCGAACATATCCAAGAATTTTTCCATCCCGCGAAAATGTCAGGTGGCGGCAATATTTTGAAGGTGTTGGCACGGATTCCGGTTCACCTTCGGAAATGCCTGTTTTTTCATCGATGCGAATTCGCCAAAAATTCATGTTGCCGTTTCGATCAGAGCCAAAATACAGAAACTTCCCATCGGGCGACCAAACCGGATTCCAGTCGGCAGCGTCGTTTTCCGCCACTATAACGGGCGTTCCGCCTGCAGCCGGAATTGTTGCAATCGCAGGCAGTTTGCCCTCCGTTACAAACCAAAAAGCGATTCGATGACCATTTGGCGACCAATTCGGCAAAATCGCATCGCCATTTGTTTCAATCTTTTGCCTAGCTCCAGTGGCAACGTCGATCACGAAAAGCGAACTATTTGGAACCGTGTGAACAGTATGAATCGCAGCAGCTTTATCGCTAACCACGATTTTTTTTCCATCAGGAGACCACGAAGGATGGAAGCCGATATCCGATACTCTCCGGACATTTTCGCCCGTTTGTTCCATCACGTAAATGCCGTTAGGAGAGCGTTCGGATCGAAAAGCAATAAATTTACCGTCAGCAGAAAATGCCGCCATCGTGTCGTTTTCTTTCGATCCCGCTGTAAGATTCGAGGCATTTTTACCGCCAACCCGCTGTAAATGGATGTCACGGTTTCCGCCAATATCGCTGGTAAAAATAATGTTTTTGCCGTCGGGCGAGAGGCTTGGATAGCCTTCAATACCGGGGGTTTCCGTTATTTGAGAATGTCTTGCCGAAACCCATTCACTTGCTTCTGCCTTAGCGTTTGTGGCGATTTGAAGATATAAAGCGTAAATGCCGATTCCAATAACCGAGAAAAAAATGAACATCACGACAAAAGCAGCGATGGTTCGTTTTGCCGTAAACGTTGTAACTTGCGAAATCGACTGACCGCTTTCCAGAGACGGCGAAGAATCAATTTCGCGTCTAACCCGTTTCAGATCCGCCCGCAGATCCGAGGCGGTTTGATAACTTAAATCTGCGTCTTTCTCAAGTGCTTTAATCAGAATTTGATCAAGTTCGTTGCTAATTTCAGGATTAAATGAGCTCGCAAGCGACGGGTTTTCGGATAAGATCGCTTGAAAAATTGCTTGACGATTATCTTTTTTGAATGGATTCTTACCCGTCAGCATTTCATATAAAACTACGCCGATGCTCCATAGGTCAGTTCGATGATCAACGCTTTCATCCGCTACCTGCTCAGGCGACATATAAGCGGGTGTGCCGATAATTATTCCTTTCGCCGTCGCGTTAAAACCCTTTAGCGTGGTCAGATCAAATTCGGAGAGCTTTGCCAGACCAAAATCGAGAATTTTCACATAGCCATCCGGACGCAGCATGATATTTTCCGGCTTAATATCGCGGTGTATAATTCCCGCATTGTGAGCCGCAGAAAGTGCCTCGGACGCCTGAATGATGATCGACAAAATTTGCTTAAAATTTGAACCCCGACCAATTAATTCACGCAACGTTTTACCTTCAACGTATTCGGTTGCAATAAAATTGATATTTTCAATGCTTCCAACGTCGTAAATTGTGACGATATTTGGATGATTTAAGGCAGAAATTGCTCTCGCTTCTCGTTGAAACCGTTTAACTCTTTCATCATTAAAGTTATACTCAGCCGGTAAGATCTTTAGTGCTACTTTCCGGTGGAGTTTTTCATCATTCGCAAGATAAACTTCGCCCATTCCACCCGAACCAAGCAGAGATAATATTTTGTAAGTTCCAAGTGTTTTGTCTATAAAGTAAGAATTTGCAACGACAGTTTTTTCTTCCGCAAGATTTTGGGCAGCAATTCCAATTGCCGATTTTTCGAGGAAATCATCGGCTCGTTTTTGAGCTTTTAACAGACTTAGCAATTGGTCTTTCAAATCTTCGTCGCCGCTGCATTTGGCTGATAAAAACGCCTCTCGCTCGGATTCGGGTAAATCCAAAGCGGCATCAAAGATTTCATCAATTTGCTTGTAGCGATTACGATTCATTTATTGCTTAGCTCACGATAAAGCCACGCTTTAGCCTTTTGCCATTCCCGCATCACGGTAACTCCGGAAATTTTCAAAACTTCCGCCATTTCTTCTACACTTAAACCGCCGAAAAACTTTAGTTCTACAATTTTCGCCTTTCGTTCGTCTAATTCAGCTAATTCATTTAGGGCTTCGTCTAGTGCGATCAAGTTCGAAGTCCTTTCATTCGAAATCGTTAAGGCTTCCTCCAGCGAAACATGCTGAATTTTTTGATTCTCAATCTTCGGTCGTTTTCTTGCAAAATCGACCAAAATCCGCCGCATCAATTGAGCCGAAACTCCAAAGAAATGACTGCGATTTTCCCACTTTGCCGATTTCCAATCAATCAGCCGCATATAGGCTTCATTTACCAAAGCCGTAGTTTGCAAAGTATGCCCCGGCTTCTCCCGATTCATATAAATTTTTGCAAGCCGATGAAGTTCGGCGTAGATAAAAGGCGTGAGTTCTTCAAGTGCGGAATGATCCCCACCGCTCCATTTTTGTAGGAGTTCGGTAACTTCATTGGTCGGACGGGCAGACATAATTTAGCTCCCAATTTACTACATTAAAACAAAAAACAAATAAAAATGATAGTTTTTGCAAAAACCAAACGCATTAATAGTTGAATGGCGGAAAGTTGAAAAAAGGAGTAATTAAAAATGATCGAAATACCACAAAATTCAATAGCGTTAAATTCGCATGACGTGCCCGGAACGAAATACGACATGTGGGAAACCTGGAATGTTCCCGCAGCCGCTTCCGGTAATGAGATTTTATCGAAAGCCGCAATCCTGGCAATTTGTTCCGAAGGAGGCTTGAAATGTTTAGTCATTAACTGTCATGGATTTTATGAACACGGAATCAATAAGCTCGGAACCCGAAAAGCGATTTCAAGCGGCGGTTTTGGTCTTGGAATCGGGACGGGTATTGACCTAAGCAATGTAAATTGTTTCTCCCAAATCAGGGGATTGGTAAAGTGCATAATCATCATTGCCTGCGGTGTCGTCCATCAAACATTTATCGGAGTTGATGGTGACGGATCGAAGATGTGCTCGGAAATTGCAAGAGCTTCAGGTGCTTATGTGATTGCTCCAAGAATCAAGCAGTTACCCACATATATACGACTTCCAAAGAATCATATTGATAATTTTGAAGGGGAAGTTGTTCGCTACAATCGGCGCGGCGGAATAGACGACGCGAGATTTCTAGGCAGAAAATTAATTAACGATATTTTTTAACCGATGATAGTTTTTTTCAAATTCAAACGCATTACTAAATGAAAGGCGAAATAAACGCCTGAATATTACAGGAGAAATAATAAATATGTTGGCACAAATACCGGAATTGGATAAAAGTAACGAGGTTAGAGCAGAAGTAATAAAGGGAGGCTTTGTTTGGGGGGTAAAATTCAAATTACCGATGCCGGCAGAGCAGGATGGTCACATAATCCAGATGATTAGACAAAACCAAAGGGGAACGATCTCCGAACTTGCAAAATCGGCTGATGGTACGCAAAAAGTAGTGGAACGCAGTTCAAATATGGAAACCGTTTACTGGGAAGCCTGGGAGGTAAAAAAAGGAGAAACAACTCCGCGTCTGCAGCAAAGCATAGCTTCGTTCGTTATGGAAAAAACTGGCTCGTCACTATCCAGCGGGAAATATCAGATCCCGGTGAATGACATTTTCTTTAAGGGTTATGCCGCGGGTAGCGTAGGAACCTACAATATTAAGAGCTTGGCAGGATTTTACCATGATACTCTGACATCAGATTTTACCGTCGGAAACCTTCAAACCGGAGCGGGCGGTTTAAGATCAACCACGGTTGAACCAAAATTTTGGACTGTAAGAGCCGGTCTTCACAGAGATTTAACATTTACCTTTGATTTTCTGAATAATTTAACCATGATGGGCAATATTCGTCCAAATCCGCCGAAGGCTGAAAAATACGATCATCGGGAAACACTGGCAGCTTGGGGGTTTTAATCAGTTGAGCTTAGCTAATTGAGGCTACAATAATTTGCTTAGGCGATTCATTTGTAAAATCCGAACAATCAAAATCGCCGAATTTTGCTTCGATCGATAAACCGTTGAATTCAAAAAGTGCGTCCAATTCCTGTGGGAAAAACTGACGCATAGTGAATGAAACGGTTTGTTCTTCTTTGTGAAACTGGTTCCGATAGTGCCAATCGATGTGGTTGATCTGAGCTGAAGAATCGTATCGGACAGTGGTTTCCAAAACAACCCAACCCTCATCAGTTCGATATTCGCCGACGAAATAACGCTGATTTGGATCACGATTTAACAATTCAATCGACGGATTAAAGATTTCGGCAATAAAACGTCCTTCTGGCAAAAGATGTCGTTTTACCGAAGCAAAACACGAGCCAACTTCATCAATTTTTTTCAAATGCTGGAGAGCATTTCCCGCAATAAAAATCAACTTAAACTTTTCATTCAAGTTGAAATTTCGCATATCGGCATTATAAATATTGGTTTCAATATTGCGGGTTTCAGCTTTTTCACGAGAAAAAATGAGGCGTTCTGGAAATTTTTCCGTTCCCGAAATATCGAAATCGCTTTCTGAAAGTGTTACTAAATAATTGCCCGTTCCGCTGGCGAGTTCCAAAACGGGCTGACCAAAACGCTCAATCGCCCGCTCATAAAATGTAATTTGTTCGGAATCGGCAGCTTTGGCGTGGACTAGATCATAGAGCCAAAGATGTTCGTATAAGCTATTCATTTAGGGAGGATTTACTCAATTGCAGAAACACGCACGAAGTAAGTGTACAACTGATTTCGCCCTTATTCCGCGTGGGCTTTTGCAATTATTTAACTACTTTTTTCTCTTTCCCGTAAATGGAAAAGGAGGAGCACCCGGGATACCGGAATCAACCGTCCCTTTCATTGCTTCTCCGTCAATTGTGCCAACTATTTTTAAGCTTAACTCCTGACCTTGAAAGCTGACTTTTGAAGTTCCGGTAAATTTATTCCCGGTAACTTTGCCATTCTCGATCATGCCTTTGCCAATCATTGAAGACATTTCGCCCGTAACTTTTTCGCCATCTTGTTTCAGATCAAGCGTAATCGCGATATTTTGTCCCATCGCCTGCATACCCAGTTCCCAGCTGCCGGTGGCATTTGCTGGTTCGCCGCCCGCAGGTTTGTTAAATGAAGCAATATCAAGCTTTTTGCCATCAGCATCAAATACTTCAATTTTCGATGAATATGGCGTAACTTGCTTCAAAATCTCGCCCGTATCGCCGACGATAACGATCGCAATTTTGTCCGGCTGAACGTATTTATTCGCGACTCGTTGGATATCTGCGGCGGTAACGGCGTTGATTTTATCGCGATAAGTTTGCAGATAATTCGCGGGCAAACTGTTCAATTGAATGTTCATAAACTGACCAAGCAAGCCGTTTTGAGTTTCCATTTGAAGCGGAAAAACTCCGGTCAAATAGCTTTTTGTATCAGTCAATTCTTTCGCTGGAACAGGTTCGGTGCGAAGCCGGTTCATTTCGTAGAAAAATTCCTTGAGCGATGCACCCGTAACTTCGTTTCGCACGTCGGAACTCGCTCCAAATGAGCCTGCGAGTCGTCGTGTATCGAAATCGGAATAGGCTCCGTAAGTGTAGCCTTTTGCCTCGCGAATGTTCATGAAAAGTCTCGCAGAAGCACCGCCGCCGTAAACTTGATTTAGCACGAGCATCGGAAAATAATCAGGACTGTTTCGCTCGATTGCGAGATTTCCCATCGAGATTGTCGATTGCGAAGAGCCCGGACGATCAATAATCGTCAAAGTTTTTTCAGTTCGAATCGGCGTAGGCGGGAAGATTATTGGAGGAATTACACCCTTTTTCCAACCGCCAAACAACGCCTTCACTTCAGCCGTAATTTTTGCTTTATCGACGCTGCCTACAATCACTAAGACGGCATTATTCGGAATCACCGATTGCTTATGATAAGCGGCAAGTTTTTCGCTGGTGATTGAAGAAATTGTTTCTTTCGTTGGCGAAACAATTCCGTATGGATGATCGCCCCACAATATTTTCGATTTAGCTTCGTCAGCGAGAAAAGATGGCGTTGCCCTCTGTGCCTCTAACCCTTGTATAGTGTTGTCTTTAGATAGTTTAACTTCGTTTTCTGGGAACGAAGGATTGAGCGTAACGTCTGCCATCAACCTCAAAATTTCGCTTGAATATTTCGACAAAGCCGACGCGGAAATCGACGTATTATCTTTACCCGAACCTGCACCGATAAAGCCGCCGATGTTTTCAATTTCTTGTGCAATTTGCTTGCTCGTGCGGGTTTTTGTCCCTTCTTTCAGCAAACCGGTAACCATCGATGTAATTCCAAGCGAATCTTTCGGTTCCAAAATTTCTCCGCCGGGAATCGCAAGCCGAAAATTTACTAATGGCAAACGCTTATCTTCAATCACCACAACCTTTAGCCCATTCGGCAAAACGGTTTGAAAAGGCGTTGGCAAAACAAATGGACGAGGTGCGAGCGGTGCTGGAGCGGTTTTACGAAAATCTTCGTTTGTCTGTGCAAAAACGTCTGTCACAAAAGTAGCCAGCAGTGTAAAAATGAACAACATGCATGTAAGTTTTGAAATTATTTTAGTCATTATTCCTGACCTCCCGTTTTTGCGTCTTTCGCGGTTACAATGTCTAAATTCGCACGATTATCGGTGTTTAGATATTTGTTTACCGCTGCCTTAATTTGCTCAGGCGTGATCTTCAAAAGCTCGTCAAGCTCTGTGTTTACAAGGTTTGGATTGCCTTCAAAAAGAGTTGCTTCGGCAATACGCATCGCACGGAAAAGCGAAGTTTGTCTGCCTTGAACTTGTTCGTTGAGCAGTTGATTCCGAAGTTTTTGCATTTCTTCGGCGGTCGGACCATTCGTCGCCATATTTTTTATTTCGTCGAGCATCGCTTGCCGGATTTGTTTCGCATCTTTGCCCGGTTTCGGAATCGCACCGAGTAAAGCCGACGAAGGTCCGCGTCGGGTATCGTTAAATCCAAAAAGTTGCAAAACAGATTCTTCACCTTTCACCAATTTCAGATAAAGCCGCGAACTTTCGCCTTCATACAAAAGTTTTCCACCAAGCGATAAAGCCTTGTATTCAGGCGTGTTACCGGCAGGAATTTTCCAACTCATCAAAAACGCGGGAAACGGTGCAAGCTTATCGACATACGTTTTATTCTTTTCCGCAACTTCAGCAGGCTCCGTTACGTCAACTGCATCAGGTTTCGGCTGCGGAGGAATTGTCGCGAAATATTTTTCGATTAAAGCCTTTGCTTCTTTGGTTTCAAACGAACCGCAAATGACCAAAACAGCGTTATTCGGAGCATAATAAATACGGAAAAATTCAGCTACATCATCAACCGATGCGGCATTCAAATCGTCCATCGAACCGATTGTAGAATGCGAATTCGAGAAGTTTTTGTATGTCATTTCGGTGACGATATCAAAAACTTGCCCATAAGGCTGATTATCGCGGCGGAGGCGTTTTTCTTCTTTCACCGCTTCTTTTTGGTTATCAAGATTTTCCTTATTTATCTTTAGCGAACGCATTCTATCGCTCTCAAGCCACAATGCAACCGGCAATTGATTAGCCGGAACCGATTCATAATAATTCGTTTTGTCAGTAAAGGTAGAGCCATTGAGCGATCCGCCAACTTTTTCAACATACTGAAAATGCTCAGCTTTTTTGACGTTTTCCGAACCTTGAAACATCATATGTTCAAACAAATGTGCGAAACCCGTGCGACCTTTTTTCTCGTTTCTGGCACCTACATCGTAATAAACCGCCACCGAAACAACCGGAACGCTGTTGTCCTTACTCAAAACAACTCGAAGCCCGTTTTTAAGCGTATATTGCTCAATCGGAATCGGCGGAAGTGCAGTTGCAGCGTCCATTTTAACCGTATTTTTGGCAGAATTGGACCTGGTTTTTTTCTGAGCGATTGCCGGTAAAACAAAACTCAAAGACAAAACTGTGACAAGACAGAGATTAATCGTTCGTTTCATAGATTTCCTGTAATTTTTAATAAAAATAGATTTAAACGTAATCAAAAAAATAATACGCAAACACTTTGGGCAAGGTTGCATATTTTGAGTTGAGAAGTACTTTCGTTAAGCGACGAGCTGAACACTTTCTTCTTCAAAATCGTCAATGAAAAGATACTTTTTCCATTCAGGACGCGATTCAGCATAGTGACACAATAAAACGTGATCTAAGCCTAAACGAAGAAGTTTTTGCGAAGTTAAAAGCGGCATTCTGGCTTGCTCGGGCGTACGATTGCCTTTGCGTTGATTACATTTTACACAAGCAGATACGAGATTATGCGGAGTTGATTCGCCGCCCTGAGCACGCGGTAAAATGTGATCGAGTGTTAAATCTTTGGCGTGTTTATGTTCGCCGCAATATTGGCATCGATAGCGATCGCGAATATAAATTCTCGCACGCTTCATCGTCGTCTCTTGCCGACGTCGTTTTACGTGAACGTAATGCCGCAAACGAACTACTGAAGGAACCGGAAAAATCGTCGAAGGCGAGTGCAAAACATTGTCGCCGTCGTTTTCTTCAACAGTTAATTTACCCGAAAACCACATACAAATAGACCGTGCAACGCCAATGGTTCCAAGCGGTTCGTAAGAAAAATTTAGTAGTAAAACTCTTCCGGTGAGCAAATTTATTTTTCCTCCTTTGTTTCTTGTAATGTAATATTAAATTAGTGTTTTCCGCAAGATGTAGTACGTAAAATTCTTGTTAAAACTAGATATTAGATGCAAATTAAGGCTTTTTTCATGCAAACACTATTTACCAATCCTACATATTATCCATAATTTGGACTCAATTTGTAGCACGATTTTTCGTAAAGCCTGATCGCTTTAGGCTGTTTTAAGGAAACCCAAGCTGTCTGAATTTGTCCGTTCTAAGATTATATTTCAACTACGATTGGCGGCTGAGTCGGCTGATACTGCTCATCGCAAGCCGAAGCATTTACAAACTTTACGCCGAATTCTTGATGCGTTCCGTAGCCGCAATGTATATGCCCGAAAACGTGGAGTTTCAGCTTTTTGAGTTCCGCAATTTGTTCGATTCGTTTGCGTAATTCTTCGCAACCAGTGTTTTCGGTAAAATATTGACGCGGAACTTCATCCAAAATCCCATTCGGCGGTCCGTGAGTGATCAAAACATCAATATCGCTCGGAATCCAACGCCATTTTTCAGCGAGTTCTTCACCGCGATTTAAGTTAAACGCCCAATCAAAAAATCTAGGCTGCCAAGGACTTCCATAAATTTTCAAACCTTCAATTTCAACAAAATCATCTTGTAAATATTTGATATTGAAACTGGACGTTAAAAGTCTCGCGGTCCGATTGTTTGTTTCGTATAGCCAATCATGATTTCCAGCAACAAAAATCTTATATTTATGAGGCAAGTTTGAAAACCATGCTAAAAAGTCAACTACTTCTTCGTGTGTTCCCCGAACCGTAGCATCGCCCGAATGAATCAAAATATCGCCATCAGGAACGGCGATTTGTTCGTTGCAATTATGCGTATCGGAAATGCAAACTATTTTCATATTAAAAGGCAGAAACACGCACGTTAGTAAGTGTGTTAAACTCAGTCATTATTCAACTTAATGCCCTTACTAAAGTGCGGGCTTCTGCATGGGGAAAAGGATTTTCGTTTTTATCCCTGTTTATCCCCTTAATCCCTGTAAATTCTCTTAACAAAACTTCCATTCAAAAACTCATTAGGATTCAGCTGGCTCTGCAAAGTCACGCCTTTGTAATTTCCGGTAAGCAACATCATTGCCGATTCTAAAAGCGGCACGGCGGTCGTCGTTTGAATCGCACGAAGTTTGTGTCCATTGATTTCCAAGGGCTCAATTGAATAAGCCTTTTCAAGCATTCGGCGTGTTCCTTTATCATCAAACCCGTCAACTGATGAGTGAACCAAAACAAAATCATCTTCAACCGCAGGAATTTCCTGCAAAAACTGTTTCAAGATATTATCCGCGTCCGAATCATTTTTTGCGATAACCTTTTCCGCATAATCATAATGCCCAACGTGGCGTAAAGTCTTATAATCAAGCGATTTAGACTTGCCTTGAAAATAATCCGGTAAATCTGCTGCACCGCCCGAAGTTAAATCAGCTTCATAAGTTTTGCCATCAATAATTATCTTTTCACGAGCCGAAAGTGCAGGAAGTTCGGTAATTTTTCCATCGCGGATTGCCCGGGAATCCTTCACGTATTCAGTCGCAACGCCAATCGGCGACCACGTAAATCCGTAAAAATGCGGACTTTGTGCATGTGCAGTTAATGCTCCAACTTTCATCGTGATCCGTTCAACATTTTCGACGTTAAATCTTTGCGTAAATTGATTATAAAGCGACATTGCCAAGACATTGATAAAGCCGGGAGCGAGTCCTGTCTGCAAAATAAAACCAGTTTCAGCCCTCTTCGCGAGTTCGATAATTTCATCAGTTTCGGCAACATATTCGGTTAAATTTGCATAGTGCATTTTGAAATCTTTCGCAAAAGTTGCCATTCGCGGAGCCTGTCCGCCCGGGGAACAATCGAGCAAACAATCACATTGCTCAAATGCCGCTTTCATCGCATCATTAATTCCGTCTGGCGACATCAAGACCGTTTCAATTTTTGAAGTTTGGAGCGAGTTATGTAAAACAAACTCTTTTGCTTGCAATAGGTTAGATTCATTTACATCCCCGAGAAAGATTTCCGTATCAAATTCCGTCCATTCACGCCACAAAAGTGCTGCCGCTTCGCCGATTCCGCCGGAACCCGCGATAAAGATTCTTTTTGCCATAAATATTTGTCTATTTCGCTTTAAGTAGTTTTTTACAGAGCAATTATGTATTAATAATAGACGGAAATAATGAGTTTGTTAAATCGAGTAGATTAATAATATTGATGGAAGATCTGAACCGATTATATTTGGAAGCCGTTTATATAGTTTTTTGGCAAAACGCGGAAATTCGATTTAAGATCGGCGAAAAATCACCTGAAATTGACGAAATTTTAACGCATTACGATGCCCAAACCTTCGCCTTCCTAACTGCCCACAATCCGCTCTCGCAAGTGCTTGATGCAGAGGAAAATAATCGAAGGCAAAGTGAACTGTTAAAACTCTTAAATGATGAAAACTTTCAATTCCTAAAAGGCTACGGAACAAATGAAGATGAATCTTGGGCACGCGAGGAAAGCTTATTTATTTTGGAAATTTCGGAAGAAAAAGTACTCGATATTGCAAGAAAATTGGAACAGCACGCAATCGTTTGCGGCGAAAAAGGCGGGAAACCAAAATTAGTTTGGTGCTGAATTGAACGGACTTCTATAAATTTGACTATCAGAAAACGTTTTTATGAATTGCCTCCAGTTTTAACTGGAGGTGAGAGATAAAAGTGAATGCGGCTTTAGCCAAAACAATAAGACAAACCAATCATCCTCAACGCTTTAGCTGAAACTATAAGGAGTAAAAATTAAGGTTTTAAGTTTGGCTAAAGCCAGCATTGAGATGTCAATATCTCCGTCAGCTAAAGCAGACGGCAATTTATACAACCGGACATAAGTCAAAAACGCAAACACGGAGGAAGCGTGTCGTCCATTAATGCCGCTTCCAAATCTTTGGTAAATCTTCGTCATCAGAAATCAAACTATTTCGAAAATTCTCATCGCTTACTACGCTGCGTCGCCAAAACACGAAAATCGGTTTTGCTGTCTTTATAAAATTCCTTCAAACCAAAAATCGTCCGCTTTTTATTGCGAAATAAAAAGGCACGATATCGCTTGTTCGTCCTTTCTTTGCTCGGGATATTCAAAATATTCTGCAAAAAGCCATTCGTTGATTTTGAGCCTTCTTGCCTAAATTTTTCGGGCAGAAATTCCGATAAAAAAGTTGCTTTTGCGTAAATGTCCATAGAGTAATTGATTGCAATTATCGCTTATTTTAAGGTAAAAATCATAGTCAATAATCGCGGAATTTGTCTTGGTTCATTTTCATCAAACCATTCAATAACTTTGCTGACTGTAAAATTATTTTTAAGTCCTGCTTGGGCATATTCTGAAAAATGATGAACAAAACATTCGAGTTCGAAAACGCCCGAATTTGTTTCAAAACGTGCTTTGCTGCCGAGATATTGTTTGAAAGGATGAAGCTCGCCGATGTAAAATTTTCCACCGCTACGCAATACTTTACTTGCTTCGCTGAAGACAAAATCAATATTTTCAATATGTTCCAACGCTAACGAACAGGTTATCAAATCAAATGAATCTTTGGCAAAGCTCCAATTTTCGCGTAAATCCATCTGCTGAAACGCGACATTTTCAGCCAAAATTTTTAACTTAGCTTGCCCAAGCATTTCCGTCGAAAAATCTGCACCAATTAATTGATTCGCTTTTGTTAACAAAAATTCAGTATTTTTTCCCGTGCCGCAACCAATTTCCAAAATATCAGCATTTTCAATATCTGAAAGCATCTCACGCAAAGCTTTCGCCTCTAAATCCCGAGTTTTATTTTCGACCGTATCGTAAGTTTGCGACCAAGCATTATAGGCTTCTTGATTATTCATAATTTACTTAAGTATTAAATCAAATAGAGCCTTCATCCGCAATTCTGCCTTATTCACTTGCCAAAAAACGTTGACGAACGAAAGGCACTTCCGAATAGTTAAACTCCAAATTGTTTCAAATGATGGTCGAGATGTTTATAACCCAATCTACCCCATTGATCGGGCGTAAGTTTGCCGAAAATGTGATGTCTGCCCTTAAAATCTTCTGCTCGTTAAATTACCAAAATTATTGATGTCGTCAATTAAAAGCTGACGTTCACGTTCAAAATCTTGCGGTTTCGTGCCTTTTTTATGCGGATTAATTTCCGGCGGAGCAGGAGCACCTTTCGGAATCGGGACAACATACACGACCAAATATTTAACAATATTACGAGTGAAAAAATTACTCTGATCAGTCGCCGGACGCTTGCCGAGTGCCATTTTGTTGCCGTCCAAACAATGACAGAGCATCTCGCCAACGCTCATTTTGCCCCACAAAGCCTTTGATTCGGGCGTAAGACGGTTTAGGCGGGCGACTAGTTCGGTTCTTTTGGTTGGGTTGAATAGGTTCATAGTTAAGATATTTTAGTCGTAGTCGAAATCTATAAACGCTATTTTACTTGCGTCAAAACTTTTACAAGCCTTTCTATTTACAATATCTTCGTTAACGAATGAAATTGGAATAACTGTCCCGTAACCTAAATCATCGTAATCGCCTTCGCCTTTGCTCATATTTACAGAAACACCAACAATTCGCCCTTCATTATTTATCACGGGACCGCCACTATTGCCGCCTTGTATTCTCGCAGTTATAAGAAATAAATTTTCTCGAATCCAAATATCTTCTGCACTCGCTGCAACTTGTCCTGTCGTTGCCGTAAATCTTGATGAAACAGTGGCTTTTTCTGCTGAAAGAAAATTATGATAGCCCGCAATTTTAGGGTATCCGAGAGTCATTACTTCATCCAAAATGTCGGCTTTCCCTGAAAATGGAGTCAAAAAATCTAATTCAGAAATTTCAACATAGATTAAATCCATCTGTTCCTTTTCGTGAACAATGAAATTAGAATTCTTGAGTACCTCGCCAGGAATGCCTTGAATTGCAATTTGTTTCGCACCTTCAAAGCAATGCTTTGCTGAAGCAATAGCATTTTGATAGCGAAAGCATGTTCCAAGAGATTCGTTTCCTTCGGAATCTCTGAACAAAAGGGGTAAGACAAAAGGTTTATAGTATTCGTAAATATATGAAAAACCATACGCCACAAAACTTAAATGCAAATTTAAAACACCCAGTAAATAAGAATTGTTTCTGTCTATTTTTTCTCTATAAAACGCGATATAGCGATTATCGATAGAGTCAATTCCGGCTCGAGAATGGACAGTTAATTTCCCAACATCAACAAATCTGTCACAAATAGCCGCAACAGAGCGAGGCTGAGGCATTTCATCAGTTCTATATTTTTCTTTGTAATAAGAACAAAATTCAAATACAGACTTTGCTTTCCAAACATCACTTGTTGGTCGCTCGGAGAAAAATAAAATAATTTCAATTGGTAATTGAGGATATATTACTGCGTAATCTTTCATAAGAATCTACTCAATATTAAAATACTTCGCCTCAGGATGATGGATAATTATCGCCGAAGTTGATTGCTCCGGATGAATTGAAATTCTTCCGACAATTCGACATCAATTCTTTCCGGTTGAAGCAATTCAAAAAGTTTCGTCTGATCTTCAAGATTCGGACACGCCGGATAGCCGAAGCTGTAACGCGAGCCTTGGTAGCCTTGATGGAAGAGTTTTGCCAAATCCGCCGCATCATTTTGGGCATAGCCGAGTTCTTCGCGGATGCGTTTGTGCCACATTTCCGCGAGTGCTTCGGCTGATTCGACCGACAATCCGTGGAACAGCAAATAATCGGTGTAATTATCTGCTTTGAACAACTTAGCCGAATGTTCCGAAGCCTTTCTGCCCATCGTAACAAGGTGAAATGCGACGACATCGGTTTTATCCGAAGCAAAATAATCTGCCAAACATAGATTTTTACTGCCGCGTTGTTCGATCGGTTGACGCGGGAAAGTGAAACGCAATCTTTCCGTTTTTTCGTCATCTTGGAGGATGATTAAATCGTTGCCTTCGCTTCGACAAGGGAAATATCCGTAAACCAATTTTGCTTCGAGCAATTTTTCACGAATCGCTTGGGCTTTGATGGCTTTGAATTTCGGATAGACTTCTGTTTCCAACAACTTAGCGTAATCTTCTTTCGATGATTTGCCTTGTTTGTATTGCCATTGACCTTTGAAAAGTGCGGTTTCGTTGATGAAATCGAAGACTTTGTTCAAATCGGTAATTTCGACAACTTTTGAGCCGTAAAACGGAGCTTTTGGAATAATTTCAGCAGGATTAACTTCCGATTTTGTTGTGTGCGTTGTGTCGAGATTCGATTTTAGTTTGCTGAACTCTCGCCGCAACCATTCCGAGTTTTGCGTCTTCGCCAACCAAATCTTCAGTATCTACAACAGTTTGAATAATATCGTCATCTTCACTCGCAGGCAGGCTGCCCGCGTTCCCCGCGTCTCCGTGTCCGTTAGTCTCCGCGTCGCCTTTCCCCGTCAGTTCATCCATCGCGTGCAAACCGTCGAACGCATCTCTCGCGTAAAACAATTTATCGTTGTAAAGCGGCACGAGTTCGCTGTCAACATATTTACGATTCAACGCCGCACCGCCCAAAATTACAGGAACATTGATTCCGCGTTCGTTCATAATTTCGAGATTATCACGCATCACAAGCGTCGATTTTACGAGCAAGCCCGACATCCCGATTGCGTCCGCTTTGTGTTCGTTGTATGAATCCAAAATTTGGTCAATCGTCTGTTTGATACCCAGATTTACTACGTCGTAGCCGTTATTTGTCAAAATAATATCAACCAAATTTTTGCCAATATCGTGAACATCGCCTTTGACGGTCGCCAAAATCATCTTGCCTTTTGTCGAGCCTTCGACCTTTTCCATCAAAGGTTCAAGGAATTTTACGGCGGTTTTCATCGCTTCGGCTGACTGCAAAACGAACGGTAATTGCATTTGCCCGCTGCCAAATAAATCGCCGACAACCTTCATTCCGCCAAGCAAATGCGTATTGATAATGTCGAGCGGCTCGTATTTTTCGAGTGCCATATTCAGCGAATCTTCCAACCCGATTTTTTCGCCGTCAATAATGTGATGCTTCAACTTTTCTTCGATGGACAAATTGGTCGTGTCAACCTTCATCGATTGAGCCGTTTTGCCCATAAACATTGTGGTAAATTCACCGAGCGGATCGTAAGTGCAAATGTCAGATGGAACTCGGACACTCTTGTCCGAATCGCCGGAAACGGCGAAAGATGTTGATAATTCATCAATTCCATTTTCACTTAAACTAACTGATTCATCAGCATTTTGTTCGTGCTTTGCACTCATTCGGACAGGAGTGTCCGAGTTCCATTTTTTACAAAATTCCCAATCGGAAGGATTTTCGCAAAGTCCGGCTTTAACAGGATTAAACTTAATGTAATCAACGGTTTTAAGAAAATGTTCTTCATCCCGAATATATCTGTCAAAATAATCCGCTTGCCAAACTGAACCGCTTGAATTGGTCGCTTGATTTATTTTTCGAGCCGAAACGCCTTTGATCCGCTTCATAATATCGGAAAGACTATGACCTTCGAGCGGGCGTAACAATAGATGAACGTGATTTGGCATAACCACCCAGCTAATGATTTTACAACTTTTTTCGTGTTCGTAAGCTATTGTATCTTCAACGATTTTGGCAATTTCAGGATTTTTCAAAATACACGAACCAATTCCTTGGTCAAGATATTTTTCGGTGCGTTCGCGGTATTCGTCAGAAGTATCTTCAATCTTTTCGTGTTCGATTTCTTCTTTGATTCGATTCAAAACATTTTGCGGAAGAGAATCGGCTAATCGAAATGTAATAAATTGGGTTTTATCTCCGTCAAAATGCGGCAAAAAACCTCGTGAATGCCAGCCTTTTTTAGATGGAACTCGGACACTCTTGTCCGAATCGCTCGAAAGAGCGAAATGTGCCGAATTATCAACAACTCCATTTTCACCTAAATTGCTTGGTTCGTCAGCTTTTTTTTCGTGCTCCGCACTCATTCGGACAGGAGTGTCCGAGCTCCATTTTCTGCGGTCGTAAATCAAATCAAGTGCGACTTCGATTTCGTGTTCGTTAAAACGATTGAGCGGCAGAATTTTTGAAGCATTGACGATTGCCGAATTCATCCCAACTTCGCAGCATTCGTGCAAGAAAATTGAATTCAAAACTACTCGTGCGGCGGGATTTAATCCAAACGAAATGTTTGAAACGCCTAAAATTATGTTTGCTTCGGGCATTTCTTCGTGAATTTGTTTGATTGATGCAATCGTTTCGCTGGCGTTCATTCGGTCTTCTTCGATGCCTGTCGAAATCGGCAAAGCGAGCGGATCGAAGAAAATATCGTGTGCTTCGATGCCGAATTCGGTTGCGGCTTTGAACGCACGACGGGCAATTTTTACTTTATTCTCGCAAGTTCGAGCCATTCCGTCTTCGTCAATCAAACCGACAACAATTCCCGCACCATATTCTTTGGCAAGGCTCAAAACTTTGAAATAACGATCTTCGCCGTCTTCGTAATTGGTTGAATTCAAGAGACATTTGCCGCCCGCGAGCTTTAATCCCGCTTCCATTTTTTCCCATTCGGTGGAATCGAGCATGAGCGGAATTTTGACATTTGTGACCAAACGCTTAACGAGATCATTCATATCTGCAACGCCGTCGCGTCCGACAAAATCGACGTTGACATCCAAAATGTGAGCACCTTCGCGTTCCTGTTCTTTGGCGAGATTTACGAGTCCGTCCCAATTTTCGGCTTCGAGCAAGTCACGCATTTTCTTTGAACCCGAAGCGTTAACTCGTTCTCCGACAATCAGAAACGAATTATCTTGGGTGTAAGGTTGTTGAAAATAAATCGAAGAAGCGGACGGCGTGATTTTCGCATTTCGCTGTTTCGGCGTAACTTTTTCCATCAAATCAACGACCAATTTCAGATGTTCATACGAAGTTCCGCAACAACCGCCGACGATATTTGCCCCAAAATCTTTCGCAAAATGATTCAACCTGTGTCGCAAAACTTTCCGGCGTTTCGTCATAATGTTGTTTGCCGTCTTTAACTTCGGGCAAACCCGCATTCGGCAAAACGGAAACATACATCGGAGCGTTTTCGCACAAGATATTTAAGCGAATCAGCCATTTGTTTCGGACCGGTTCCGCAGTTCATCCCAATGACGTCAATCGGAAACGGTTCGAGTGCGGTCAAGGCGGCAGCGATTTCAGTTCCGTTGAGCATCGTGCCGAAAGTTTCAATCGTAACTTGAGCAATAACGGGCAATTTGATACGTTTTTCTTTGAAAAAATCAAAGATGGCGGACAAAGCGGCTTTCGTTTGCAACAAATCTTGGCACGTTTCCACAACAAACATATCCACGCCGCCGTCATACAAACCGCGAACTTGCTGGACGTAAGATTTTTTCAAATCGAGATAATTGATATGCCCGAGCGTTGGGAGTTTTGTTCCGGGTCCGATCGAACCGGCAACAAAACGAGGCTTCGCAGCGGTCGAATACTGATTCGCGATATTTTTGGCAAAACTCGCCGCTAATCTGTTGACATCATAAGCTTTATCGGCAATCCCGAATTCCTGCAAAACGACTTCGCCGCCGCCGAAAGAATTGGTTTCGATCACATCACAGCCAACTTCCAAAAAGCCAACGTGAACCTGCTCGATCGCATCAGGTCGCGTATAAAGCAGATTTTCCGAACAATTCTCAAAATTCGCTCCGCCCCAATCCTCAATCGTCAAACTCTGCGATTGCAGATTGCTTCCCATCGCACCGTCAAAAACGATGACTTTTTCTTTTAATAGATCTAAAAAATTATTGCTCATAAAAATTAGTTAATTAGTTTCGCTTTTTCACCAAGTTTTCTTCTTAGGAGTTCTCGCAACTCTTCAATTTCAGTTTCGCTTTTAAAAAATCTTTTTGGGATAGTTGCAAAAGCATTTTCCTGTTGAAAAAAAATGAAATCGGTTTTAGTCTCATAAACTTTTGCGTAACTTTCCCATTCTCTGTTTGAGGAAGTCGTTGGCGTTTTCGACTCAATTCCTTTTTCAGAAAAAGACGATTTAGATGGCTTCGCGATTTCACTTAACTTGTTTGCTTGGAAAATACATCGTCGGTAAATGTCTAAAAAAAGCAGAATTGTTAGTGTTCCAACAAATGCAAGTGTAGCCCAACCATTGTTCTTAATATCTAAAACATTGAAACCGAGGAAATAACAAAGTGTTATTCCAATTACAACCATCAGAACATATTCTAAGAACATTCGCTTCCAATGATACCAAAGTAAAACTCGCTGAAAGTCTTTTTCGGTTGATTCAAACTCGACTTCAATCATTTGTGCGTCACGCATAAGTTCCTAAATATCATGTAACGACTATCGGCTACTAATCTGAAAAATATTCCCTTCACAATCGCAACCATCGCAGAATTCCATTCCTTCAAACTTAATGACTTTCTTCATTCTCACGCCTTTCGCGATCAATTCCGCACGGTCACGATCAACATTATCCGAATAAAACACAACCTTTGTATAGCTATCTTCGCGAGCGTCGTAGTTATTGCTCGAATCAATATATTCACTCGGAATTTGATGCAGACACAACTGGCAACCGCCTGCGTCAAAACTTATAAATTCATCGCTTTTTTCGCCGATAATTTCGAGTCCGATTAATTTCTCGTAAAAATCGGTCGTCTTTTTAATATCATCAACGAACAAAATTACGCGGCTCATTTTTAAGTTCATACAGATTATTTAGTAACGACAAATTTGTCGCCTTTCCAAGTCAATGAATACAGGTATTTTCCGATTTCCACGCCGTTATCTACACCAACTGGTTCTCCGGGCTGGTCGTATTTCTTCTTGTGAACTTTCACGACTTTTCCTAATCGAGGAAACAAATAAAAGTTTTCGGTGCTGTATTTAGGAATCGTTTTCGAAACATTTATCCATTTTCCGTTTTTATAATCAAGGAAATAAAAATCATGCCACCTCAAATTATATGAATATAATCCTGCCACATAACCACCTTTCGACTTGCTGAAAATCGTGAACCAAAAGCCATTCGTTCCGTCGTTTTCAGAACCGCCCATCGCTCCGTTTTTATTATCAATTACGCTTTCGTTCTCTTTAAGAAATTTATCTACGTCGCCGTCGCAGCATTGAGGCGTAAAGTATTCTGTCGGAACGAGTTTGAATAATGCTTTAACCGACATTTTTTGCTTTGATTGAGCAAAACCCGGATTCGTAAAGCAGCCAAACACGAAAACCGCACTTATGCATAACCACAATAATTTCTTCATTGATATTCCTCTAAAATAATAAAAACTCTGCACTACACAGCACAGAGTTTCTTAAAATTCTAATTTTGAACTCAAGCTGTTTAGCGGATTATTTAGCGTGGTCGCAAGTCGCATTAACTCACCACGTTTTCAAATTAAATTTGAACATTTTGTAAGCGAGATGTCAAAACTATCGAATGACTTCAATTTGGCAAAAAGTTAAACCCTTCCATGCTTTATCAGCAGTAACGGCGGGTGCATTATTCAAAATTGCCAATGCCAAACAACTTCTATCGCCGAGTGACAAGCCCAAATGTTTTGTTAAGGGACGAAGTTCGGCAACTTTGGCGGCTTGCTCGAAATCAAAGTCCATTATTTCAATTCCAAGCTGCTGAAAATCGTCGATCATTTTTTGATTCAAGATGCTTTTTTCTGCCAATTTCGTAAAAACCTCGGCAACATTGATGGTGCTGACCAACGAATTTTCAAGCAAAGGCTCCACAATATCTGCACCTGTTTCTTGAAATATCACCGCCAAAATCGCCGAAGAATCCAAAACCCTTTTATTCATTTTCAGATTCCTTTCGTCGGTCTGCGATCAACTCATCAACGATCGAAATGTTATTATTTGCAACGGTTTGAGCTGTTTGCCGAAGCCTCTTAAGAGCAAGTTTGCTCGTAGAAATTTTCATCGAATCTTGCTCCAACGTTAAATTCACGTCTTCGCCGATCTCAATTCCGAGTTGCTTCCGCATTTCTGCGGGAATTACGATTCTTCCGCCTTGCGTTACTTTTGTTTTGACGAATGTTTGCATAATGTCAATCACCTCACTAGTGACAATAATAGAGCAAATTGACACAAAATGCAATATCTGACACCCAACGACCTATTTGACAGAATCCGCTTCAATGTAAAAATTGCGATTTACTTCAAATGAATTTATTTCTTCCCCGAAGTCTTTAGTTTGCATCGTTTCGCTTGGCGTAATCGCAAACTCTTTTCCATTAACATTTACGCGAATCGGCATTGCAAATCCGCTAATCACGTTTTCGTAATTAAACATTACTTTTTTTCCTTCGATTTTATACCGCAATTTTGGAATTCTTGTCGTCCGCAAATATTGATCGAAAACTTTGCTTAAATCGATACCTGATTTGCTCGAAATATAATCTTCGATTTGTTTGGTTGTCACGGTTTGATGCCAAAAATCTTTGTTCAATCCTCGCAGAATTCCACGCCATTTTTCGTCGCTATTTATGATGCTTCGGATGGTGTGGAGCATGTTTCCGCCCTTGTAATACATGTCGCCGGAGCCTTCGCGGTTGGAATTGTATGTGCCGATTATCGGACTTTCGTTGCGGATATTTTTACGACTGCCGATCACGTAATCTTCGCCGTCTTTTTTGCCAAACCAATACTCGACAAAGATATTTTCCGTGTAATTTGTAAAGCCTTCGTGAACCCACATATCGGCGGCATCTTTCATCGAAATATTGTTGCCAAACCATTCGTGACCTGATTCGTGGACGATGATAAAGTCGAATTTGTAGCCGATTCCGGTGAAGCTAACGTCGCGTCCGCGATAGCCATTTCGAAACCAATTTCCGTATGTCACCGAACTTTGATGCTCCATTCCGGCGTATGAAACGGTGACGAGTTTGTAGCCGTCTTCATAAAAAGGATATTTTCCAAACCAATGTTCAAAGGCTTTGAGCATTCGTGGGACTTCCTGAAATTGCTTCATCGCAGCTTCTTTTTGATGCGGCAAAGTCCAATAGTTTATATCCAAATCGCCGCCTTCGCCTTTGTATTTTTCAGACCAATTGACGTAGTTGCCGATATTGGCATTGACTCCGTAATTATTTATCGGATTTTTAACTTCCCATCGATAGGTTTTTGTTTTTTCTATTTTAACCAAATCTACGGCGATCAAACGACCGTTCGAAACCGCGACCAAATTTTCAGGCACAGTGATGTTGATGTTCATCCCGCGATCGGGTTCATCTGAGCCGTGATCCTTATTCGCCCACCAAATGCTGGCTCCAATTCCTTGGCACGTTGTGGTGATAAAATGTTCGCCAAGATCATCGCGTCCCCAAGTAATTCCGCCGCTCCAAGGTGGATTTCGGCTTTCAGTCGGGCGACCTTCCCAATAAACTTCGATTTTATCTTCGATTCCTTTGGGCAATTCTTTATCGAGCGTAACCCAATAAACAAAACCCTCACGTTCGAACTTCAAATCGACGCCACCGTGTATGATTTTTGTGATGCTAAGCGGTGTTTGCAAATCAATCTGAATCTTGCTGCCGGATTTCAACGTTTTGAAACTTATCACGTTCGAACCTTTAATCGTTTTCGTGTCAGGAAAAAATTGAACCGACAAATCATAATGCAAAACGTCCCACCATTCGCGTTCGGGCGTGATTGAGCCGCGAAGAGTTTCGGCTCGTGTGATCGGCGTTTCTTGAGCGAACAAATTTAAGTGCAATTGCAAAAGCAATACGGCGACAAATATGAATCTTAATATACGCATAGTTTTAATTGATTGAGTGCTGACATTATAGCAAAAAAATGGCAAGTAACTTTCAAAAAGCGGCTTGCCATAAATTAATTTGAACCGAATTTTAGCGACCCGTCATGTGTTTGAAAGCCATGGAAGCAATATCGTCCATCGCACTTCCATCGCCATCAGAATCAAGCATTCCTGAAACCATGTCCATCATTGCATTGCCGGAACTTTGTGGTGCTGCTGCCTGCTGTCCGCCGCCGAGCAATCCACCGAGAAGTCCGCCAAGTCCATCGGCACCGACGCCTTGAGTTTGTTTTTGTTTACCAAGGTAGCCCATAACCATCGGAGCAAGCATCATCAAAATTTGGGCAACTTGTCCCATACCCAAACCTGTTTGATTACTAACTTGTTGGGCAACCTGACCTTGGCTATTGCCAAAAATATGACCCAAAATTCCACCTGCGTTATATTGCGGCGGGGGTGGTGCGGCAGCCTCTTGCTGACCAAAAATCATGCTGCCTAAGCCTCCGAGATTATCTAAAATCCCACCATCATGTTGTTCAAGTGCATTATTTAGACTTTCTGCACCTTGAGGCGTCGCGGCATTGTTGGCAAGTCCGCCTAAAATTGCAGGCAAAGCCATTTGAATTGCACTATTTACCAAACTTGGTTCGGCACCTACATTGTTGCTGATTTCCTGAAGGGCAGTATTGCCTTGATCTTGTCCTAAAAGCTGATCCAATGAAAACATTTTAAACTCCTTTTTTGTAACTAAATTTTGAGTATGAAATACGAATAAAAAATCACAAGCCACAAATCATCTACGACTTGATTTTACGTTTATTTCAAAACAATTTACGATAAGGCTAATGTTATCAAATCGCACGATATTCAACAAATCTTTTTTTCAAAGAAGCTTAATAATCACAATCGCCACAATTCTTTGCATTTCAATAGTTTTTTCGGGTTGTGGGCTTTTTGAGAAGAAACGAATAAATTTCACTAAAACCAATACATTTTCAGGGGTAAACCGAGATTTTGGAGAACCCTTTGGCGTTGCCGTCGATAAGCAAAACAACGTGTATGTTTCTGATGGCGACGCTGGAAAGATATTTAAAGTTCTTCCTGACGGCAAGCCCGAAATGGTAACCGACAAACTTAATACGCCTTCCGCAATTGCTTTTGATGATAAAGGAAATTTGGTTGTTGCAGATTCCGGAAGCAACACGATAAAAACCGTAAACGTTGCAAATGGAGAGATTAAGACGATCGCCGGAGCAGAAAATAAATCTGGATTTGCCGATGGCGAAGCAGCTAAAGCACTTTTCAACGCCCCGATTGGATTGGCAATTTCGAAAGAAGGAAAAATCTATGTCGCCGATACTTACAACGATAGAATTCGTGTAATTGCCGATGGAAGAGTTTCGACTTTAGCGGGCAGCAGTCGCGGATTTAGCGATGAAAGTGGTGAAAAGGCGAAATTTGATACGCCTTGCGGAGTGGCGATATTGCAGGATAGAAGTCTGCTGATCGCAGATACGGGAAACAGGCGTTTGCGGCAAGTTTTGCTTGACGGGACGACGATTACAGTTGCCGGAACTGGCGAACAAGATTCGTTTGACGGGTTTCCTCTGCAAGCTAAATTTGTTGAGCCGACTGGAGTTACGGTTGACGAAATGGGTGTGGTTTATGTAACGGACGGCAATTCAATTAGGGCAATTGGCAGACGTACATTTCCTTTCGTTGAAACAATTTCGGCATCAAGACGCGGGTTTTCTGATGGCAGTTTAATGAGTTCGCGGTTTAATCGCCCAAGTGGAATGGCGTTTGATTCGGCAGGGAACTTGTTTGTAGCGGATGCGGAAAATCAGGTTGTAAGAGTTTTGACGGGCGAGGATTTGGGTAAAAAGGTTAAGCCCGAGGAAATTGCAAAGATGCGATACACTGCCGAAGAATTTCGCAGTTTGCAGCCTGCTCGCTGGACGTATAATCCGCCGCAAGCGAAACGCGACATTGCCGGAACCATGGGCGAAATTCGCGGTGAGATTGCGGATGGCGAAGATGCATGGTTTCACAATGGGCTTGATATTGCGGGCGGCTACGGCGAAAAGGCTTATTTTATCCGTTCGGAAAAAGTTTTAGAGCCAATTGCGGTTGAAGATTTTGGCGGACTGCGTGAACGTTTGCGAATGCCGACAATTGGTTATATTCACCTTCGGCTTGGGCGTGATAAGGATGATAAACCTTTTGGCGACAATCGTTTTCAGTTTGAAAAGGAAGAAGATGGCTCTGAGATTATTGATTTTACAGGCATCAAAGGGAAAGATGGAACGGAACATATTATAAAGGGAGCATTGGTTAATGTTCGGATTCCGCGAGGCATACGCTTTGCGGCAGGCGATGTGATCGGAACGCTCAATTCTTTCAATCACGTTCATCTGATTGCGGGAAGAACCGGTGCTGAAATGAATGCCCTTGATGCTTTAATCTTGCCCAGCAATAGCGATTCCATCGTTCCCAAAATTGAAAGCGTTTCTCTTTTTGACAAGGATTGGCAGCCGCTTTCTGAAACCAAAAAGCCAAATGAACGTATAAAAATTAGCGGAAAAATTAGAATTGTTGTTCAGGCATTTGATCGAATGGACGGCAATCCCGAACGTCGCAAACTTGGCGTTTACAAGCTTGGTTATCAGCTTTTGAAGGAAGATAAAAGCCCGCTATTTGAGCCAAAATGGACGATTTCGTTTCAAAAGATGCCGGATCCTGAATCCGTTTGGTTAATTTACGCAAAGGGCAGTAAATCGGGCTACACACCTGAAACCGTTTTTGGTTACATCGTTACAAATGAAGTAAATAGCGATGTCGCTCGCGAAGAATTTCTGGATTTGAGTTCAAAAAATGGCAACTATATTTTGCGGGTTTTCGCGGCAGATTTCTTTGGAAATACCGCATCAGAAGATTTGAATATTGAAATTACTAAGAGGTAAACGAGATGAGAAGGATTATTTTAGTTGGGTTTATGTTGGTTTCTTTTTCGATTATTGCTTTGGCAAACGAGCCAAAGGCAATATTGGTTACGCCGCCGGCTCCAAAATTTAAGGATGCTGAGCGTCAAGCTGAATTGGCTAAAAGACGACAGGCTGTTTTGGCGGGAATGTCTGCCAATAGCATGTTAATTTTGCGAAGTGCCGAATCACGCAATTACGCAGGCGATGTCGATTTTATGTATCGCCAAGAGAATAACCACTATTATTTGAGCAACTTACGACAAAATAATTCGACACTCGTTTTGGTAAAAAATGGCGTCAACCACAAATGAATATTTATTTCTTCCAAAACGCAATCCGCAATTTGAAACGTGGAACGGCAAGATGTATTCCAATGAAGAAGCAACGCGAATTTCGGGCGTGAAAAATATCATTGACGTTGCCGAATTTGAAGCTTTTCTAAATGCTGCTAAAGAGAAGAAACCTTTTATTTCGGCTAACAATTTGAGCCTCGGAAATTCCGCAGAAACCCTTTATTTATTGCTTCCGCTTGGCGAAGCAGATTCTGAGGGAATGGCAGAATTTCGTAGGGAAAAAGCACTTGCCGAAAGTTTTACTGGTTATAAAATTGAAAACGCCCGCCCGATTTTTGGCGATTTACGCCTCGTCAAATCACCATTTGAAATCAAACTATTGCAGCATGCGATTGATATTACAACCGAAGCTCAAATGCGTTCGATGGGTATGATCGGCAAGGCAAATTGGGAATATGAAGTCCAAGCCGAAGTGGAATATACATTTCGACGCCGCAACGCTGATTATTGGGGTTATCCATCAATCGTTGGGTGCGGACCAAATGCTACGACTTTGCACTACGTTGAGTCGCAGGGCGAGATTAAAAAGAATGATTTAATGCTGATGGATGTTGGTGCGGAATACGATCATTACACAGCTGATGTAACCCGGACGTTTCCTGTAAACGGTAAATTTACTAAGGAACAAGCCGAAATTTATCAAATTGTTTACGATGCACAGGAAGCTGCCGCAAAACAGATAAAGCCGGGAAGTTCGTTTTCGAAGGCGAGCCAAGCGGCTAATGACGTAATTCGGGACGGACTGTTCAAACTTGGTCTGATCACGGATAAAAATTCGGGTCAACATCGCCTTTGGTATATGCATGGTTGGGGACATTGGCTCGGGATGAATGTTCACGATGTCGGGAATTATGGAATGTTCAAAGCCGGAATGGTAACGACGAATGAACCGGGTATTTACATTCGCGAAGACGCTCTTGATTATTTACCGGATACTCCTGAAAATAAAGCGTTTATCGCAAAAGTCCGTCCGGTTTTTGAGCGTTATAAAAACATCGGAGTAAGAATCGAAGACGATATGCTCGTAACTGAAACCGGAACTGAATGGATGACCGGAAAGCTGCCGCGAAAGATTGCCGATATTGAAGCTTTTATGGCGAAAGCGAAAGTTGAGATGCAATCATCTCAAATTGAAAGAGCGATAAATCCAGCGACTGCAATACTTGGACGAGATTTCACGATGGAAGATTATAAATTCAGCTCAATAATTCCAAGTGGCAAAACTACCAGACGCGGTTGGGTTGTTACAGGACGGAATCTTTCAATGGATTCTCATAGCCATTAAACCCAGACTACGTTTTAGGAAAGTACGATTCGTGTCCCCCGCTTCGCCGCCCGACTGTTAAGGAGGGCTTTGATTGTAAAGTATTTAGCCCTTCCTAACGGTCGGGCTACTGACACTAAAAGGTAAAAGGAAGCTGTCCGAAAAGTCCGTTTGCGGACGATAACGTGAAGCTACACGCGTGAGCTTGTAGTCAACGATTGAAAATGAGAGAGCCCGTTTTGCGGGCGACAGATCGGTTAACATGTTGCAAAACAGCAGTTTAGATGTACTCTGTCGCCCACAAGCGGGCTCTTATTTCTGCCTGAGCAAGCTCCACGCTCACGCTTGGAGCTTAATTTTAATGCCCGCAAACGGGCAAGAAACGTCTTTTCAGACAGCCGCATTTTACTATTTCTGGCATCTTGCCAAAGCCCATTTCCAAACAAGTTTCGCACCATCGCCGGCTGTTATTTCTTTTGTGCCAAACATCAATTCGCCTTCGGAATTCACAACTCTTTCACCATAACGTCCCGGAATCAACGATGGCGAAAAATTGATGTTGGCATCTTCGGTTGTGTCGGATGATTCATCTCGATCAATTTCGCAATCGCTGTCAACTTCTTTGAATTCGCGTCTGTGACCGGGAAAATTGAAACTGTTGTATTCAAATGAAAGGCTGTAATCGCGTTCGGTGGGTCTGACTGAAAAGCGAAACGGATCTTTTATAATCGAATCGTATGTATCGATTTTCCCTTCTTGAACTTTGGTTTTCCAGCTTCCTTCCGCTTTGCCGCAACACGGGTCGCCTTCTCGGTTCAATCGAGAAATATCCGAATGTTCTCCCTTTCCAACAACGATCACAGTTTTTCGGTCAATTTTCCGCAAAATTTCTTCGGGCGTTCGCGGATTGAGCGTGATGTCGGCTTCGTCACGTTCGATGATTGTCCGCACGCCATCGCCCGTGGAATTTCCGTTGCTCCGTTTTGAAGCTTTGATTACAACCGTTTTTGAATAGTCGCGTTTGACGTTGACGAATCCGCCCCAGTCGTCACTGCAAGGCTGCCAATCGCGAACCGGAACGTTTATCGTGACGCTGTTGTTTTTACCCTTACTCGCAATTTCGGGAACAGCTTCCAAAAGTCCGAGAACAAACTCAGTTGGGCTTTTCACCAAAGTAAATTTTCCAATCTTGGGGGCATCAGTTCCAAAATCCATTCTTTCAAGAGCGATATTTGCTCTGACCCTGACTTGTTTTGGGACCGGAACTAATGCTTGCGAGCTTAAATCAGTCTTTTGAGGTTTGCCCACCAAGCGGATTGAGTTTTCGCCGTTTGCGTCTGTTCGCTGAAATATCTGCCCTTTTCCGTCAATTGATTCAAGATACGTCAGGTCATAGTAATCGCGTAATGCGATGAACCGGGAGTCTTCAGAACCTTGCGGCGGGATGATTTCCCATCTCAAAGGTTTGTCTTTCATCAATCCGCCTTTGGGAACGCTAAACTTCACGCCCGACGCGGCTTCTAATGCACTGCCGATGCAATTCAACGTGGTAGTTTTTTTTGGGTCAAAATCAATTGAGAATTTTGCTTTCAAATTTCGCGTTTCACCTGTGATACGATTCTTAGTTCTTATCAACGGAATCGGAGATTGAACTGATATGTCGCCTTTTACATTCAGCAAGGCGGCAAAATATTTCACATAAGCCATGCCCAAGTTAAAAATGCTGATGCCTGATGCATAATTCTTAAAAACATTTTTGATATCGCGACTCTTTAACGCATCGGAGATATCGGAATTTTTCCCCATTCCCAATAATTCGCGGAAGAATTCGAGCCTTTCCACTACTTTTGTTGCTGTTCGTCCGGCTTTTATAACGCTTGTTGTGTCTGTAATTGCGTCGCACCCGTCAAACGGTCGGTTCGTATTTCTAACAAACGCGGCGTTAACAAATGAAACAGGCTGAGTAAATTTATTGTAATTAAATGACGTGCCGTCGGTGAGTTTTGTATATTCACTAACTAAATCGCCAAGAAAAATTCGTTCAATCAACGAAGCTTGAATTACGTTTATCGCCGCATTTTCAGGTGTCACAGTCGTTAAATCAATAGGTTTCGCCGAAGCCTTACCGAGTTCTACAATCAAACTGGCAAGAAATCGTTTTCTTTCATCTTTGGATTTTAGATTACTGTTGATTTCGGCTAGAAGCGATTTAGCAATCAAATTGGCGGGAAGTCCGTCTTTATCATTATTGGAAGCGATTACTTCTGCCATTTTTGCGATAGTTGTAACCAAACCCGATTTAGATGCCTGAAGCATTCCAACAACCTCAAAATCAAAAAACGCAAGCTCAATTCCATCACCATAAATTGGACGGTAAAGTTCTTTTTGATTTTCATCGATTATATAAAACCTAGCTTTTTGCAAAGTTCCCATAAGCGTCGGCAGAGAATCGTCGTCGTATTTGGAAATGTCTCTCGCGAGCTCGGCAGCTAGTTTATCAGAAGGATTTTCCCCGATGATTTTCGGTTGCGGCAATCCTTTTTCCGCAAATGTATCCGCCGGATCGGTTGACTCAAGTATTTCAACTTTTGGCGAATAGACACCTTGAACACCCGGGCGAGTGCGTTGAGCCAATAAAACATTGACCGAAAATGCGACGAGTAAAAGAATTGCGATTGATTTTTTCATATTTGTTTTTAATGGAGCTCGGACACTCTTGTCCGAACATCTGCAAAAGCAGATGAAAAGTGCCGAGTCAAATTTCATGATGACTGCAATTAAAGACCGTTAGCGTTTTGCAAACGCTTTCGGACAGGAGTGTCCGAGTTCCGTTACTTGATCTTCGCCAATAAACCGCCGATTATCTTATCAATCGCGGCTTTCACAGCATCATCGGGTTTGCCTTTAACTTTTGCACTCTCACTTGCCGTGGCAACAACTGTTTTGCCGTCTTTGCCGTAAATTGTGATTACAATTTCGGCTTCCGAATCGCCAAGTTTTGCGGTATCGCTGTTTCCCGTAACCTTGCCGAAAAGTCCGCCGATTTTTGCTCCGCTCGATTCTTTGATCTTTTTAAGCTCAACTCCGATAACGTTTACGAATTTTCCAGTCAGTAAATCTGCTTGCGAATTTATCGCAAAACCGCTCATTCCATTGGCGGAAAGTTTGCTCGAAATATAAGTGCGAAGCTCGTCTTGGTTAACTTTTGAAGCGTTGCCGGAAAAGAAGTCAATCGCCACTGTTTTCATGTTTGAGGCTTTCATCTCGCGTTCGCCGTCTTCATTGCGTCCACCGACTTCGGTTGTCGCGTTCATATTCATCATTTCGCCCGGATTCGGCATCAATTCCTGCTCGGAATCAACTTCTTTGTAATCTGTCGGAATTTCAAAAAAGGCTTGATCGAGCGGGGCTTTTGAAAGTGCGGTCGTTTCAAAACTCGAAGTCGTTGTAAGTTTGCCGTTTTGATACATTTTGCGGGTTCCTTCCAAAAAGAAGCCCGGATTTTGCATCTTTCCCATGATAATTTTCGGACGGCAGCCGCCTTTACTCCCTTGGATTTGGACGCGGCAAGTATCAGAATTAAGCGAAAGCGTTACAAACCAGCCTTCTTCTTCCGTCATTAGATCAGCCTTTCCATCACACGAATCAGCCGAAGTTACAAGAGTTGTAACATGCTTGAGCCATCTCGCTTGCAAACCAAACATTTCCTGACGCTTGCCCGAATCTGTCACGGTTGACGAAACGGTCATCGTTCCTTTTATTACCACAGGTTTATTGACCGGACGACGTTTTAGTTGTTCGGGCGAGAGACCTGACCAATCGTAGTAGTCAATAAAATACGCACGTTTTTTGTCGCTGACAGTTACATCCTGCTTCAAATCGCACTGCCGAATGGTTGCATTATTCGGCATCATATTGTGCCATCATCGCCGAATTTTTATCATTCGGGTCAACTAATAATTTTCGATTCGTGTCGTTCACGAACTCCTTTTGACCAAGTAGTTTGTTCAAACGCAATACTTTCTCGCCCATATCCATTTTCTGCGAGATTTTGTAGTCGGAATATTTGTTTCCGGTGGTTTGAACGGGGGTAGCAGTCGGAGCAGGGGCAGTGGTTTTAGCTCCGACAGGTTTTTTTGTTTGGCTCAAACCAATTAGGTTAAACGCCAAAACGATTATTGAAAGTGTTAATAGTTTTCGTAAAGTCATAATTTTTCTCCTACTTGCGTTCTGACCGCCATGCGTGAAACACGCTTTCTATTGGTTGCGTTTCTGCCCTTTATTTATCTCTGCTGTAAACAATCGTTCCACCAGTTTTTGTATCAAGTTTGCCCATTTTGTATTCCCAGTCATATCGATCATATTTCGTATAATAAAAACGGATTCGATCTTGACTCGTGATTCCCGATTTTTTGTTCGTGATTGTCATCAAATTGCCGCTCAATTTGTATGTTCCGTCGGACGAAAAACTTGTTGTGGTTACGTTGTCATAAACGGAATCGCGTGACGTGCGAAATTGCGATGCACCTGCGAACGAAAATGTGCCGTTAGGGTGATATGTGTATAAGAGAGCAACGCTACTGACGCTTGACCACGAACCTAGCAAGTCTTTTTGCAAGTTAGCATTCGCTCCGGCACTCGCTATTCGAAAGTCGTAAAGGATGTAATCGAGTGCCTGTTCCGCAGCGTCAAACATTGTTTGATACGGTTCACCGGCAGATATTACTGCAACTTTGTCACCTACTTGAATCAAAAGCAACGTTCCATCGATCCTTAGATTGTCATTGCCTGATTTTTTGGTGATGTATTTTTTCACTTGAAAATAATCAAAACCTTGCATGGTTTTGCCTTTCTCATACCGACCGTAATCCGCCCGAAAACCGTTGTCAGTTGAAGGCTTGCCAGCTTGAAAAACTTGCCAAAAGATTGTATTCCGCATCGCTTTCCAAATTTCCGCTTGAAGCTACAAATGGCTGCATTGAAATTGTATATTCCTGATATTCGGTCTTCTTTTTGAGAACAATTTCACCTTGAGAATCCTGCCGCGTCCATTTCGGCGGAGTGCTAAATTCGTAGTCGCTGATACTTCCCGAAAATGCTGAACTGCCACCTTGCGAAGTCGGCTTTGCTTTCGGAGTTTCCTTAATATCAATATCGATCGCACTTAAAAAAGCTTGAACATCATCCGCATACTTCGCATCGTTAAAGATCGATAAAAGACTGATAACCTTGCCTTTACCGCTGACGGTCGTGAGCATTGCGAGAACTTTACTGCCTTCGTAATCAATCAATTCACCGCCGCTAACAATCGTAAAACCATCGGCTTCGCTCGTTTCTTTCTCAGGATTTCCGCTCGCCTTGAACGGGGTTTGGACAAGCGTTTTCCATACATAAGCAAAATCTTCCGAAGGTGTTCCGTGATTTGTAATGCTCGGATGAAGCATCATCATGCAGAATTTTCCTGCGGCTTTATCAATTGTGGAAACGTTTTCGCCGTGCCATTTTGACCTGCTGTCCAACCTTTCGGCGGCGTGAATGTCATCACGTCAAACTTTTGGGTTTGGGCAAATACATTACCCACAAACAGACAAATTGCAAAGACTAGTAATATTTTTTTCACAATCATTTTGTTAAAAGCGAAGCCAACTTGCTCCAGTCAAATTTATATTGCATTGCTCGATGAAATTTCACATCGGTTAGTAATTTTCCCGATTTGTCCTTGGCGTTTGCATCAGGAAACTTTTCATTTAATGGCACGTTAATTTCATCAAGCCACTCAACCGAAATGGTTTTTACGTCAGCTTCGTTCATTGAGCTATAAAAATTAGAATCATAGCGATACAATGCCCATCCTTTTGATCTATCCGTGACAAACACATTGACGATTGTTTTTGCGTTTAGTTCATCGGGAAAATAGCCTCCATTAATTACCGATTTGTATTTCTCGTTTATTATTGCGGGCTGGTTTAGTTCATTTACAAACGCTTTTCTCATTAAAAGAAGCACTTCTTTATTTCTTTCAAAATCCTTTTTAATTTGTCCAACGATTGGTGCTGTTCGATTTAGATTTTTCTCATTTATATTTTCTTCTAATAAATCAATAAATTGCTTTCTGGTCAGTGGTTTAAAGGGGAGTTGATTGTCGGCAGACAGCATCACTAAATTTCTTATCTTGTAGTTGACAATATTTTCACGCTCTTTGGGATAGCCGGTTAAATGTCTGATAGTAAAATAGTTATCGGCTTCGTTTCCGAACGATAACGGCGGGGCGTTGGTGAGTTTCTCAGTTTTGATTTCCTTTTCAAAATTATCTTTAGGAGCAACCAAATATATTTCGCCCAGCGGTTTCGGTTTGCGATCATCATGGATCGAATAGTAATACGAAAGTTCTTTTACTACCTCAAATGCACCGTCAAGGGTATAGCGGCTACCGGGGAAGGAATTGACGTTAATTGTCGCATATCCTTCATACATATTGCCAAACTGCCGACCGGGAACAATCGGCAAAATTTTCCCGAGATTGTTATACTGAAAGCCGTAATCGCCGATATGTATGCTGTAACCAAATGGCGTTTCTCCACCATTTACCGGAATAGAATTTACGCCATAGCAAACCGATTCTTTATACGGCTTCGGGTAAGCATCCTTAAATACCTGCAATATCGCCTGCATTTTATTTTGCACCGCAGGTGGCAATTTGACTGTTTTTTCCGCACCATAACCAAATTTTACCGGTCCCGTAATTGTCGCCGGAGGAAATTTATTTACGGGCTTAAAATGGTCGTCGTTGCCCTTGCCTTTGCTGATTCTGAATACCCAAGAGCCGTATTCACGCGTATCGGTTACGGTCTGAGCGAAAATAGGAGTTGAAGTCAATAAAATCAGCAAAAATAGAATTAGTTTTTTCATCATCATTTATCCGCCTCAGTCTTTTTTGATAAAATTCATCATTCCGGTCGCGTCGGTTAGTGCCAAATTAAAATACGTTTCCCGATTTTCGATACCGAATGTGAAAGTTTCACTCTCGCCGTTGGAATAAACGATTGTCAGATCATTTCCCGAAACGCTGTATTTTCCTGACTTGCGACCTGTTTTGCCTCTGCTATCGGAAAAATTACCGTTAGTATCAAAACGGTAATCGCGGAGCACTCCTAACGGTGCGTTATACGCATCGCGATAATGCCATTGCCAATGACCCACGATATTTGCCGTAATTGGTTTGGTTTGAGGAACTTCTTCCGGTTTCGGTGTCTCCTTAATATCAACATCCATTCCTTCAAAAAACGCTTGAATGTCGTTTGTGTAGCCCGCATCGTTCATAATTGATATCAGACTGATAACTCTGCCTTTACCGCTCAAAATAGTAACCATCGCCAATGCTTTCGTGCCTTCGTAATCAATCAATTCGCCACCTTGAATCATGGTAAATCCGGCAAGTTCAGCAGTTTCCTTTTCAGGATTTCCACTTGCTTTGAAAGCATCTTGCACCAGTTGTTTCCAAACGTATTTGAAATCATCCTCAGCATTTCCGTTAGACTGAATGCTTGGATAAAGCATAATCAGGCAGAATTTATTTGTAGATTTATTCATTGTCGAATAAACCTTAGCGTTATCGTTTTTCTGCAAAGTCCAACCTTTCGGCGGCGTGTAAGTCATTACGTCAAACTTTTGAGTTTGGGCGAAAGTGGAAAACGCGGTTAGCAATAGAATTGTAAAAACTAATTTTTTCATATCTTTTCACCCAAAATCCCTGCGTTTATTTGCGGGTAAACTGGTATTACTGAGTATTTGTATACAATTATGCCTATCTGCATCCGCCAAAACAGGTTTCGTTGTTAGAGGTGCATTGCCAAAATGGTGATGTTCCCGGACAACACGTTAAGGGATGAAGTGCGATACACCGCGATAAGTCGCCGACCGGGACGCAAATACCGGCACTTGAATCGGTAAAATTTGGATCACTAACGCAAGAACTTTGAGCATTCGCGGCAATTGGAGCCAAAACAGTAGAAATCAGCGGCAAAGCAATCGCCATCGTTCCGTATTTGGCAAACATTTTTCGGCGATCAATTGCTTCTATCGGGAAGCTGGTTTCAGCAGTTTCGCTCAGCAAATCTCGTTTATTTAGCATATCCAAAGTTAAGAAAATCAAATCGTCATTAAGTTGACTATTTATTTTTTTGAGATCAGAAATTGTCGTCTGACCATCGCAATTTTGCCAGATAAAAGCGGCAGTTTCGTTAAGGCAAAAAACCTGATCATTTTCGAGGTTATAAATCAAAGTTTCATTCTGTATTTGTTGCACCAAAGTATTTTTTGTCTTGGCTAAAGGTAATTTGTTCATCTGTTTCTCCGTTATGATTTTTGAGGGAAATTACATTTTGTAGCTATTCATTTGGGATGGCTGGCTACAAAAGGCAGAAACGCGACTGTTAAGGAGCGTGTCAAATGTTCGAGTTGCTACACGCTTCCTAAACCTTCTCACTCTGCCTGGTCTTCAAAATAAAATTTCCCTCTATACTAAATCGCGTAAGTTATTGTAAAATTGGCTCACACTACCCCCAAAAAATTTATGGCTCAAGAAATTACCCTGCTCTTGAATGAATTAAATAATGGAAAACGAGAGGCTCTGGATAAACTGTTGCCGATTGTTTACGATGAATTGCGTCGTCTGGCTCATAGATATTTGCGAGAGGAATACAACGCGGAGACGATGCAAACGACGGCGTTGGTTCACGAAGCGTATTTGAAATTGGTCGATCAGCATTCGGTTGATTGGGAAAATCGAGGGCAATTTTTCGCTATTGCCGCTCAATCGATGCGTCGGATTTTGATAGACAATGCCCGCGAAAAGCACGCCTATAAGCGAGACGGAATTAAAATCAGCCTCGATAATGCCGAAACAATTTCAGTTGAATTAAATCAAAGCTTACTGGATTTAGACGATGCTTTGAATGAACTGGCGACTTTTGACGGACAACAAGTGCAGGTGGTCGAACTCCGCTATTTCGGCGGTTTAACGATAGAAGAAACCGCTCAAGTATTGAAAATCTCAACCGCCACCGTCAAACGCGAATGGGCAATCGCCCGGGCTTGGCTCTTTCAAAAAATAAATGGTGAGCCGATTTAGTAAAAAAATCCGCGATTATTAGTAAGGAAAAAAATGCAGAAGCCCGCACGCAGTAAGGGCGTAAATAGTTGACAGATAACACACTTACTTCGTGCGTGTTTCCGCAAAAATAAAATATGCAATCAGCGGAATGGTTAAAAATTAAAGAAGTCTTAGGCGATTTGCTTGAATTGCCAGCGGACGAACGTCCACAAATCCTTGCTCAGCAAGAAGATAATATTCGTCTGCAAGTTGAAAACCTTCTCAAGTCATACGAACGAGCCGAAGATTTTATCGCCGAACCAGCTGCCGTGGAACTCGGTTTGAGCCAAGATGTAAATATCGGACAGATAATCGACGATTACAAAATCATCAGTTTGATTGGCGAAGGCGGAATGGGGAATGTTTATCTTGCCGAACGCGTCGGGTTTGAACAAAAGGTCGCGATCAAACTAATCAAACGCGGAATGGACACGCGAGCCGTTCTCAAACGCTTCAAGCTCGAACGTCAGATTCTTTCCAGATTAAATCATCCGAATATCGCAAAATTGCTCGACGGCGGCGAAACTCCCGAAGGTTTGCCGTATTTTGTGATGGAATATATCGAAGGTTTGCCGATTACAAAGTTTTGCGAAGAACATCAGTTTGACATAAACGAAAGGCTCGAATTATTTCAAAAAGTTTGTGAGGCGATAACTTATGCACATACCAATTTGATCGTTCATCGCGACATAAAGCCTTCAAACATAATAGTTACAGACGAAGGAACGCCGAAATTATTGGATTTCGGAATTGCCAAATTACTTGATAGCGAACTTGAAAATACGGCGACAATCGGGAGAATGTTCACGCCCGAATACGCTTCGCCCGAACAAATAAATGGCTTGCCAATTACAACTGCAACGGACGTTTATTCGCTTGGAGTTGTGCTGTATGAATTGTTGAGCGGAGTTCGTCCGTTTAGCTCAAAAAGTAAAAACTATGCGGAAATCGCGAATTTGGTTTTAACGGTTGAACCTCAGAAACCTTCGTCAGTGGTCAGTGGACAGTGGTCGGTGGTCAGAGAGACAGGCGAATTTACTCACGAAACTCAAATCGAAAAACCAAATCCAAAATCCAAAATCCAAAATCCAAAATCGCTACGGGGTGATTTAGACAACATAATTCTCAAATCATTACGCAAAGAATCTGCACGCCGCTATCAATCAATCAGCGATTTTTCGGAAGATATTAAACGTCATCTGAAAGGTTTGCCCGTAACCGCAACTGCTGATTCGACAAGGTATCGATTCACAAAATTTGTCGGGCGACATAAACGTGGTGTGGCGATTTCGGCTTTTGTTTCGTTGTTGATTTTATCGCTTTCGGGCGTGGCGATTTATCAAGGAATTGTTGCAATGCGTGAACGGGAAAAGGCTCAACGCAGCTATTCCGAACTGCAAAAAATTGCCAATGATCTGATGAAGGAAACAAATGTTGCTTTGTATGATCTGCAAGGAAGCGTAAAAATCAGACGAAATTTGGTTGAAAAATCAATTGCAATGCTCGACCAAATTGCTCTTGATAATCCGACTGATGAGAAAGTTTTGAATGACCTTGCCGAAGGTTATTTGAGTCTTGGTCAAAAACAAAATTATGAATTTCGGGAATTTAGAAGCTCCATCGAAAATCAAAAAAAATCTGTCGAAATCCGTCGCAAACTGTTGGAAAAGAATCCCAATTCCACCGAAGCCAAGCTAAAATTGGTGAATTCGCTAGCTTTTTTGGGCGACGTTTATTTTGGTTTTGGCGATAAAGAAAACATGTTCTTGTGTTTGGATGAGCAGGAAAAAATCCGTCGTGAACTTTACACCGCAGATTCCGAAAATTTTGATATTCTTAACGGACTTAACGTTTTTCTTTCGGGCAGAGCCGATATTGCCAATTCCTTTCATCAAGAAGCGGAACGGCAAAAATATCTAACTGAAAGTTTGAATCTGACTAATGAATCAATCCGCAGATATGAAGCGAAAGATTTAACTGCCGCTGAAATGAAAGAATTTGCATATATAATTTCTAATAAAGCCAACATTTTGAAAGATTTAGGAAACTTAGACGAAGCGTTGGTCTATCACGATAAGGCATTTGAAATCGCGAAAAAGTCTTTTGAAATGGATGTTAATCAGAATCTTGCCTTTAATTTGACAGTTCGCTCTCCGCGATTCAATGCGGATATTTTCCGCGAACGCAGACAATTTGATAAAGCTCTGGAAATGTATCAAATTTCTTTGGACAGATTAGATTTAGGTGTGCGAAAACTTCCAAGCAAGACCAACGAATTAAAAAATGGAATCAATATCTATCAAATTCGCCAAGCCCTAATGCTGGAAAAAACAGGCAAATACGCCGAGGCTAAACATCTTATGGAAACGGCTTACGGCAAATATTCGGCTGAGATTGAAAGAAACAAAGAAGATTCTTCAAGAGTGCTCTATTCTTACGAAGCCTTGCCCGATGTTGCCGAGTATTACGTTGATTCAAATCAATTACCGAAAGCGATTGAAGTTTGGGATAAGCACATCAATCGCATTCAATATTTTCTCGACAAAAATCCTGATGACGGCGGATTTTCGGGTTATTTGGCTGATGCTAATAAACGAATCGGCGATACTCATGCGGGCTACGATGAAAAGTCTAAATCATACAAAATAAAGGACAAAAGACGAATCGCAAAAGCAAAAATTGCTTATCAAAAATCGATTGAAACTTACGAAAAAGCATATTCGCTTTATTCACCAAATCAAGGTGAAATAAGAAATTTGCAGGAATTACAAGAAAGAATACGTCGTTTATAATTATTCGTAACTCAAAGCCTCAACTGCATCCAATCTTGCCGCTCGAAGTGCCGGATATAATGCTCCTAATGCTCCGCCGATTAGTCCAATTATTAGAGTGATTAGCAGGAGCTGCCATTTTATTTCAACGTTTATCATCACAAATCCGGATAAAGATAGTCTCAGCAAATAAGTTAAAAGAATTCCGCTAACTACGCCTAAAAAACTTATCAAAAGTGCTTCCTGAGTAATCGTCCAGGCGATCTTTGAATTTGGCATTCCCAAAGATTTGAGGATTCCGATCTGCTTTGTCCGCTCGGTAACTGTCGTGTACATCGTCAGCAAAATCACCAAAGCACTAATTGTTGCCGCCACTCCAATGATTACATTCAGGAAGACTCCGAGTGCAGGAATGGAATTCATGTAGATTTCTTCGAGGTCTTTGATACGGATAAGTTGATTATTTGGAAAGGCTTGAGAGATGCTTTCGCCTACTTGCTCATCGGTATAACCTTCTTTTATTTTGATCAAAATTGCGGAAGCTTTGCTTAATTCTTCCGGTTTACTTTCTTTGCCGATCGTCTGTTTTTGCATGGTCAGCCGCGAAATTTTCGCTCTCGCACCACCTGCAGGTTCGTATGTGCCGACAATCGTGAAATCGCGTTCCCAAATTTTTAGAGTATCGCCCATTTTGAAATTCTTTTGACGTTGGAATGCGGTATCGATAATTACTTCATCGGTATCATTAGCAAAAGGGCGACCTTCCATGATCTTTATCCCGGACATTTGCGAGTATTCGTCAAAGTTTACGCCGTCAATCGGGCGTCTTCCTTGAGCGGTATCTGCGTCAACCGTTACTTGTCCGATGGCAATTGCGGATTTCACGCCCTCAATTTCTTCAAGGCTTTTTGTGGTTGAAACAGGTATTTGAAATGCTCCGGCACCGCCGATGCAGCTTGCACCCGAACCGCAAAAGAATAGTTGTGCACCAACATTTGCCTCACGATCTGCTTGCTCACGCAAACTTCCGGTGGCGATTCCGTATGTGAAAACGATCAGCAAAATTCCGATTGCGATGCCGAGAATACTAACTATCGTCCGGGCAGGACGGTGCATCATATTTGAAAATACTAAATTATCCATTGTTTTCAAGCTAAGCTGTTTGGTTTAGAAGACAGTTAGGTTTATTTGAACGCCTAAACCTGTAAACTTCTAAACTCCTCTAAACATAACTACTCTAAACCTTACTACAAATTCCAAATCCTTTAAATCCCTCACGGACAAAGAAAACATTGATGTTTTTTTGACTATTTGGCAAACCTTTCGTAGCATTGCTACGGACGCAAAAAATGAATCTTGACGAAAATGCCAAAGAAGCGGTTCACGAACTCGGCGAAGCTATCAATGCCGCGATTGAGAAATCTACGCACGTGAAGCAAGCCATTCAAAATCTGCGTGACATTGGCTATGAACCTAATCTTAGTCTGCGGTTGGAAATCGGTCTGCAAGAACTTATCGAACATTTTGAGGAAGATTCCAACGAGATCGAGCTGGATTTGACCGATGAAGATATGCGGACTTTGCGTCGGATGAAGATCAAACTTTAGCCATTTATTATTAATCACCGAAGAATTCGGCAACCTGAAATCCCTTGAACTACTTCAATTATTTCTCCGAAATCGAAGAAACATTTATCCGCCGGCGGGGCAAAAGCGTTTTTTTGAGTCCGCTGGATTGGGCTCTGATAGAAACGTGGCAAGAAAGCAAAGTGCCGCTCCATATCGTTTTGCGAAGCATCGAAAAAGTCTTTGACAATTTTGAGAAATCAAAGAAAAAACGTTCAGTTAAAAGTCTCGCTTTTTGCAGCGAAGAAATCGAAGCTCAGCATCAGGAGTGGCTCGAATCGCAGGTTGGCAAGGGCGATGATGCCCAAGATTTTGACGCGAATGACGAGGATTCAACGTTTTCCGAATCCGCAATCGCCACACATTTGGAGAGCATTACAGCGGCTTTGGAATCTGCTAAACTGAATGCGAACAAGGTTTTAGCCGAAACATTTGACCGAGTATTGAGTCGCTTAAATGAATTTAAGGCAAACTATGAAGACCCGGAAAAACTCGAAGCAGATTTAAGCCTTTTGGAAAAATTACTTGACGAAAGCCTTTTGGGAAATTTTGAAAAAGAACTGTTAACTAAGTTCAAGGGCGAAACTGAAAGCGAACTTAAAAGTTATAAAAAGACGTTGGAAAAGGAAGTTTATCAAAAAACGTTTGATCTGCTTTTGCTCAAAAAACTTCGAACCGAAGCTGAAATACCGAGATTGAGTCTTTTTTATTTATAGGAAATTAAATTTTGAATCAAACAGAAACAGTTGTAAAAATTGAGAGAATTGTGCCAAATGGCTACGGTCTGGCTTTTGCCGATGGACTTACGTTTTTTGTTTCGCTGGCAAGCGTTGGCGATACTGTAAAGGTTAGAATCCGCGAGAAAAAAGGGAAGTTGGCTTTTGCCGAAATTATTGAAATCATTGAGCCTTCGCCCGATAGAATTGAGCCGAGATGTGAACATTTTGGAATTTGCGGCGGTTGCGATTTCCAACAGATGAACTATGCGGCTCAGCTAAATGCAAAGGTTGGGATCATAAAAGATTGCTTAAAGCGGATTGGAAGGATTGATTTTGCAGGAGAAATTCCTATAATCGCGAGTCCTAATGACTTCGAATATCGCTCGCGAACTCAATTCCATGCCGACACGCGTGATCAAAAAATCGGATATTTTAAGCGTCATTCTCATCAAATTGTTGATGTAGAAAGTTGTCCGATTCTGCTTCCAAGTCTGCAAAATAAGCTTAAGGATTTACACGAGAATCTTAGTTGGACAGAGTTTTGGGGTGAGAAAGCCGAAATTGAAATAGCTGCCAGCGGCGAACTGATTTCAACCTTTTCAGCGGAAATTATTGAGCCAACCCAAGAACTCACTTTTGCCGCAAAAGGCGACACGTACGCCTACGATGCTCATACTTTTTTTCAAGGAAATCCATACTTAATTGATGATTTGATTGAACTTGCAACCGCAAATATTGAAGGCGGGAAGGCGTTAGATTTATACTGCGGGGTCGGACTTTTTTCGTTGCCGCTAGCGAGAAAGTTTGCAAAGGTTTTGGGCGTTGAAGGAAATGAAAAAGCAATCGAATTTGCAAATAAAAACGCGGCAAATGCGAGACTCGGAAATCTTGAATTTTTCAATGAAAATGTTGGCGAATGGGTGGCTGATAATCGTCTGAAAGATGTCGATTTTGTGTTGCTTGATCCGCCGCGAACAGGTGCTGAGGGCGAAACGATCTCAAATTTATTGAAAAAAATAAAACCTGCAAAAATTTCTTACGTTTCCTGCGATCCGGCAACCTTAGCTCGGGATTTATCACTTTTATGTGCGGAAAGTTATGAAATCGAATCAATTACGGCAATAGATTTATTTCCCCAAACTCATCATATTGAAACGGTCGTCAGATTAGTTAATCGCAGATCGACAGATTCGGTTTGACCCATTTTCAATAATAAATCCAACAGTTGCCGTAAGTTTAAGTTACACATATACTTTACCTGATGCAGAGTCAGCCAAAAAGTTCATTCATAGCTAAAAAGATAGAGAAAAGCGACGCCGAATTGATTTTGGCTTGTCGGCGAGGTGAAGAAACGGCGTGGAATGAATTGGTTGAAAGATTTCAGCGTTTGATAATTACGATTCCGCGTCGGGCGGGCTTGAGCGAAGAACAGGCAGCCGACATTTTTCAAGAAGTTTTCCTAACGCTTTTTGAAAAACTTGACGAAATTCAGCAACCGGAAAAGATTAGAGCCTGGCTGGTAACAACCACAAAATTCAAAACATGGCGAAGCGTTCGCGGAGCTACGGGCGACTATTCTTTAGACGATGACGAAAAAGATTTAGCATCGAAAATAGCGAATTCCGATCTCCTTGCCGATGAAATCTTAATTAAAATTGAAGAGCAACACTTGATTCGTGCGGCTTTAAGTCAGCTTGAAGAAAGATGTCAAAAGATTCTGACGATGATCTATCTATTTGAGAATCCGGCGACTTATGTGCAGGTTGCGGAGGCAATCGGGGTTGGTGAAACGAGTATCAGTCCTCTTCGTGCGAGATGCTTGAAAAAACTTGCGAAGATTTTGGATAAATAAAATTTTGGATTGTCTTTTTGGATAAAATTAGCAGACTGTATCAGTGTTCGTAGGGAAAAGGTAAAAAAATGAGCTTGCTAACTAAACATCTATCGGAAGAAATATTCAGCAATTTGGCTGAAGGTAAACTTCAAAAAGAAGCATTGGCTGATGCCGAAAATCACTTATCTGCTTGCAAAAATTGCTCTTCGGAAGCGGAAACATTTGCCAAGATCATTGGTTTGATGAAAGCCGATGATTCTCAAGACGCTCCGAAGGACTCAATAAAATGGGCGAAAAATATGTTTCGTGCAAGAATCGCCGAACCAAAGAAAACTATTTTGCAGAAGATATTGGCGATCTTGGAAGTGGATTTATCGCAAAATCAACCGGTTTTTGGAGAGCGTTCGGGTTCATCACCTGTCAGCCAATTATTATACAAGGCTGATGAAATTGGGATTTCTCTGCGAATCACAAAAGAAGGTGAAGAGGCTTTTGTAATGGGACAAATCTTGGGAGATGATTTCAGCAAATGTGAGATCGAACTGCAAAACGTTAAAAAAACGTTTATTGTTTCTTCAAATGAGTTGAGCGAATTTAAAGTTTCCAAAATCCCACGCGGGAATTACGACATGTTTATTCGAAATGCTGAAAAGGAAATTTTGATCCAAAATATTAGTTTTACTTAGGCTAAACTCTATTTCGGGGGGGATAGAGTTTTGTTGGGGCGAAGAGTTGTTAAAACTTTTCGCCCTTTTTTCTGCTTTTTACTTATAATAGATTTCAAAGAAATACGATTTCAAATATTCTCGTGGAATACGGATGCAAAGGCTGGAATTAATCACACAATTACTGGAAACAGATACGAAAGCAGTTCACCGTAATTTGTACAAAAATAATCCGACAATCGTTGACCTCAAACTTGCAGAAGACCTGAAGGATACCTACTACAATTCATGGACAACAGAGCCGAGAAAAACTCGAAATGCTGCACTCGCATTAGCAGTTTTAGCCGATATTATTCCTGAAATTGAGGTTAAAGCTTTAGCATATTGGGTGATGGCAATTTCGAATTTGACTGAGGGAAAAACTCAATCTGCGATCAAAAATATCGATAAGGCTTCCGAAATTTTCACATCATTGGGCAAAGAATATCAAGCCGCACAAACTCAAGTTAGCAAGTTATATGCACTGGCTTTACTCGGAAATTATGATGAGGCGGTTGAATGTGGGAAGGAGGCACTAAAGATATTTGAAAAAAATAAGGATGAACTTTCAGCAGGAAAGATTGAGAATAATATTGGTAATATTTATTGGCGGAGGGAGATTCATGATAAAGCAGAGAAACAATTTCTTTCCGCCCGAAGAAGATTTATTAAGATAAATGATTTGACCCAGCTGACAATGATTGAGCATTGCCTCGCTACCTCGTTTGCTTATCAAAATAAATTTCATGAGGCAGAACGTTTTTATAAAAAAGCCCTTGCCCGGTCGGTACAAGCGGAAATGGTCGTAACCCAAGCTGAAATTGAAGCGAGTATGGGTAATCTGTCACTTTTTCGAGGAAAATTTGATAAAGCTCTTAAATTTTTAGAGTTATCTCGGCAGAAATACGAAAAACTGCAAATGCCACATCAATCGGCAGTCGCGGAATTAGAAATGGCGGATGTTTATCTTGAACTAAATCTAATCAATGAGGCTTTTGAAATTTACGAAAGAGTCACGGAAACTTTGGAACAGTTAAAAATGCAAGGTGAAGAGGCACGAGCGAGAACTAATTTTGCACGAGCAGCAATTCATTTGGGTAAAAACGAATTAGCCTTCAACCAGTTAAAAAAATCCGCCAACCTTTATCGGGCTGAAAAAAACTCGGCGGGGAAAGCCTTTGTTAAACTGATTGAAACCCAACTGGCTTTTTCAATCCAAGATTACCAAAGAGCCTTAAAGCTGTCGGAGAAAACGGCTGAAATGCTAAATAAGAGTGGAAATTTGCGATATGCCTTACTTTCAAAATGGCTTCAGGGCGAGATCCTCATAAAATTAAAGCGTTATCCGGAATCCGAAATTTTTTTCAAACAGACTTTGCGTGACGCAATTAAGCAGGAAAATTTATTTTTCGCACAATCCTCGCAAACGTCCCTCGGGAAACTTTCATTGAAAAAAAATGAGGTTGCAGCGGCAGAAAGTCATTTTAAAAAAGCCATAAACCTAATCGAAAATTTACGTGATCCCCTTCCCGCTGAAGATTTTCGAATGGCATTTTTTGCCGATAAGCTTCTTTCTTATCAATCACTTGCTCAAATTTATCTGAAACAGGATAAAATCAAGGAAGCTTTTCAATTGGTTGAGCGTTCGCGTTCTCGAGCTCTTGCAGAATCACTTTCTGAAACCGAGCAGAAACAAAATATTCGATCCGCCGATTCTGCCAAGCTTTTTAAGGAGCTGACGGATTTACGAGAAGAATTAAATTGGTTTTATAGCCGTAGTAATCGGGCATCGGTAGAAGAAAGTAATTCATTGCTCCCCGAAACACAGAAACGTGAACGGAAAATCAATGAATTGATGCGACAGATCAAAAATATTGATGGCAAAGGCTTATATCAGGAAGAATCATTTGATTTGAAAGAACTACAGAAATCTTTGGGAAGTGAAAGAGTTTTGCTTGAATTCGTTTCTTTTGAAGATAAGATATCCGTTTTTGTCATTACAGGTAAAAAGATTGAATTCATTGAAAATCTAGCTACGGAGGAAGAAATTTCCGAGTTGTTGGAGGGCTTACATTTTCAATTCGAAACGATGAGATACGGCGAAGCCAATCTGGGACCATTTGCAGCGGATTTGAAAAGAAGAACGGATTTTTATCTCAAAAAGCTGTATCAGAAACTATTTTCAAAATTAGAAAATTCAATCGGAAATCTGCATTTGGTTATCGTTCCTTTTGGAAGGCTTCATTATCTGCCTTTCCATGCACTGTTTGATGGCGAAAGCTATATAATTGAGAAAAGAGAAGTTAGCTACGCTCCGAGTGCAACTGTTTTGCAACATTGTTTGCAAAAAGAGAAAGGCAGTTTAAAAAACGCCTTGTTAGTTGGCTTTGCTGATGAAAAGATTCCGTTTGTAGTAGAGGAAGTGAAAAAATTGAAAAAAGTTATGACTGAGAATCTAACTTTAATTGATCAAAAAGCAACTTTTAACAATTTCAAACGAAATGCGGAAAATTTTGACGTCATACATTTGGCGTGTCACGGACAGTTTAGAAAAGATAATCCAATGTTCTCGTCGCTTAAGTTGGCGGATGGATTTCTAACTGTCAGAGATATTGGTGAACTGAAGCTAAATGCGGGGCTGGTTGTGCTTAGTGCCTGCGAAACCGGTTTAAATAAAATCCTTGCAGGTGAGGAATTATTGGGGCTGACTCGTGGTTTTCTTTCTGCGGGAGCATTAAGTTTGATTCTTACATTGTGGACTGTGAACGATCAGGCAGCTCAAGAATTAATCATTCGTCTTTATGAAAATCTTCAAAAAGGCGAAACAATTTCAGAGTCTTTGCGAAATGCTCAATGCAACCTTATCAAACAAAACTCGCATCCTTACTTATGGTCACCATTTTTTTTAACGGGTAGATGGTAAAGAAAGTGCATTGTGTCTTTTTATGGATATAATTTGCACTGTCTTGATATAGTGGCGTATTAAATTAGTTTTGGAGAAGGGGCAATGAGTAAAATGAGCGGAAAAAGTATTTGGAAATACATACTTACCATAAGTATTTCTCTGGTTTTTGTTTTGGGTTTTGGGCAAGATATCAAAGCACAAAATGACACGATTTTATTAGACGAAGTTTTAGTTAAATTAAATTCTCCGGCAGACTTACCAGCAATTACATCGCAATACGGATTGAAGGTAGACGATCAATTCGGTTCGCGTCCTATTTATCGTTTTAAAATTATTAATGGCGTACCGGTAAATGAAACCGTTAACAGACTTCGTGGTGACATCCGCATCGCTTATGCAGATGCCAACAGCGTTATCGCTTCGCCCGAAGCGAGTGGCGTTTCTTGGAGCGTTGGAGTTTCATGGAGCGTAGGAAACACGCTTGCTCAATTTACTACCGGACAATGGTTTCCGAAAATGATTCATTTGGATCAGGCTAATCAAATTTCAACGGGTGCAGGGGTAAGAATTGCGGTTTTGGATACGGGTATAGAATACAACCATCCTGCTTTTGCCGGAAAACTTTTGCCGGGTTGGGATTTTGTGGACAATGATAATGATCCGCGGGAAATTCGTCCAAACGGTTTTAGCCCTTACGGGCACGGCACACACGTTTCGGGAATCATCGCCAGGGTTGCACCAAATGCGAAGATAATGCCGCTTAGAGTTTTAGATCCGAGCGGGACGACAAATGCTTGGGTTTTAGCTGAAGCATTGGCTTTTGCCGCTAATCCGGATGGCAATTTAGCAACAAATGACGGCGTAAATGTGGTCAACATGAGCTTGGCAAGTCCTATTCAAACAAGATTGCTTGGCGATTTAATGCGAACTTGCGGCAGTGTTCTTCCGGAATTATCCGATGTTGATTTCCCGCAAGTAGGCAAACCAAATTTATCAATCGTAGTTGCAGGCGGAAATAATGGTGGGGAATTTAAGATGTATCCTGCGGCAGAATCTTCGGTGGAAGGCTTGCTTTCGGTAGCTGCCTCTGATTCGAGAGATCGCCTGGCTCCTTACTCAAACTACGGGTCTTGGTTAAAGATTTCGGCACCTGGCGATGGTATTGTCAGTACAACCCCAGATGGAGGTTTTGGTACATGGAGCGGAACTTCGATGGCGGCTCCTGTTGTTACCGGAGTTATCGCTTTAATTAAGCAAAGATTCCCCGGAATGACTTCGGCAATGATTCGATCCCACGTGAGATGCACGGCGACCAGAATTAATAGTAAGAAGTCAAAAGACAGGGTTGACGCACTCAATGCCGTTACGGTTATTCCAAATACCGGCGATTGTGCGGACTAAGTAACTAGCTAACAAAAACAAAATAGACGACTGGTTTTCAATAATCGGGCGTCTATTTTTGTGAATAAAAAACATTTTTTCGCGTACCTGTCTTTTTCTACTTTTTCTTAACACTGTAGTAACACAAGCAAAAACTCTACTCCCCGAAAAAAAATAGAGTTTCTTTTGATTTGTAAAAAGGTGGGAGAATTAACATGGAAATTGCAATGAATTTTGATACTGGAAGCCTGAGAATGCCAAATCGCGAAGTCGATTCCTTTTTGCATTCGGGTCAGCTTTTGAAACAGCATATTTTTCGACCGGCGAAAGCATCAGACAAAAAAATCGAACCCAAGCTGAATTTACAGCCAAAAATCTTACTTTATTCACACGACACTTTCGGGCTTGGCAATATTCGCCGAACTCTGCTTTTAGCCGAAAATTTGATTCATGAGTATCCGAAGGCATCGATACTAATTATTACGGGATCACCTGTAATTCATGCCTTTCGTCTGCCGCAAGGCATTGATTACATTAAACTTCCATCGCTCGACAGACCAAATGCGGAACGGTATGAACCGCAGTTTTTACCGAGTTGCTCAGACGAAATCAAACAAACCCGGATCGCGATTTTAGAAAATACGATTACCGGATTTGCTCCTGATCTCCTTTTGGTAGATAAGCGTGCCGCCGGAATTGACGGCGAATTGATTGGAGCATTGGCACTTATCAAATCTTGGAACCTACCGACCAAAATAGTTTTGGGAATCCGCGACATTCTTGATGATCCCGCTCGGACAAGCAAAGTGCTTCGCGATAACGGAAGTTTTGAAACTATCGAAAAATACTACGATGAAGTTTGGATTTATGGGGTTAAGGAAGTTTTTGATGCGGTTAAAGAATATCAGTTTCCCGAAGTTGTAGCCCAGAAAACTCGCTATTGCGGCTATTTGAAACGAAAAATTGAAAATCGGATTAGCGGAGACGGCAAATTGCGTCTTTTGGCAACTACCGGCGGCGGTGGCGATGGTTCTGAATTAATCGAAAAATTCTTAGAAAGCCTAGAGATATTGAGACGGCAAAAAGCCATTTCGGCGACGGTTATTTTCGGTCCGCAAATGCCTTCTACAAGTCGTGATTATTTTCTGAGACGGTATGGAAGTGTTGAAGACATTGAGTTTTTGGACTTTCAAGCTGATTTGACTCCGCATTATGCAAATGCAGATGTCGTCGTTTCAATGGCTGGCTACAATACGGTTTGCGAACTCCTTTCACTCAATAAAAGGGCGGTACTTGTTCCCCGTGCGGAGCCTGTTCGCGAACAATTAATTCGGTCCCGTCTGCTTGCCGATCGAGGCTTTTTTGAATATATCGAGCCGAGCGAACTTTCCGCTGAAGTGATGTCTGCAAAGATCTTACGTTCGTTAAACGCGGTTTCCGCCGGCGAAACTGATATCGATTTGAATGGTTTGCCGCGAATAAACAGAAGAATTCGTGAATTATTGACAAAGGATGCGTAAATGAAAAACGGGAAAATTGCCTATATTTTGAAGAATTTTCCGAAGCTTTCGGAAACGTTTATTGCCAGCGAAATTTACCGCTTGGAAAATCTCGGCGTTGAGCCGGAACTGCTTGTAATTAAGAAGCCGTCTGAGAATTTGAAGCACAAAATGATTGAGAAAATAACGGCAAAACCGTTTTATCTTCCTGAAACGACTTCGTTGACGGATTCGACCTTGCAAGGATGGCTCAAACTCCATTTCAAAGATTTTTCCTCGTCATTTTTTTCGGTGGTGAAAAAGCGTCCAATCGGATTTTTGAAAGCGACTGGAAAAGCAATCGGGCAAACTTTTCGTTCACGCCATTCGCTTTTTAGCTACAAAAAAACTTATCTGAAAGAATTTTTGCAAGCGTGTGCAGTTGCCGAACAAATCTTACAAAAGCCCGAAATTACTCATCTTCATGCACATTTTGCCCACGGAGCAACAACCGTTGCATGGTTTGCTGCGATGATGACGGGATTGAAATTTTCGTTCACAGGACACGCGAAAGATATTTACTTGGAATCCCTAAATCCTGCCGGTCTTTTGGAACGAAAGATGAATGCGGCAGAATTTGTCGTTACTTGTACGAAGGCGAATCAAACGCATCTGGAAGCGATCAGCACGACAAAAGTTCATTGCCTCTATCACGGTTTAAGCACTGATTTTACTGATTTACTTGAAACCGAAAAAGGTATTTCCGGCGAGCGAAACGGAAAATTACGGGCATTGGCGGTCGGGCGTTTGGTACAGAAAAAAGGGTTAGATGTTTTTGTTGACGCATGCTCGATTTTGCAAAAGCGAAACGTTGATTTTGAAGCGGTAATCGTCGGCGAAAAAGGTGACGCTTCCAAAATCGTCGAACAAAAAATCGCGGAAAATGGTCTAAGAGGAAAAATTCATTTGATGGGAAGTATGCCGCAATCAGGCGTTTTTGAGGAACTTCGTAAAGCAACGATGTTTTGTCTGCCGTGTCGAATTCTCGAAAATGGCGACCGTGATGGGATTCCAAACGTGATGATGGAAGCAATGTCTTGCGGACTACCTGTCGTTACCACTAACGTTTCAGGTATTCCCGAAATTATCAAAAACGGCGAAAACGGCATCATGGTCAATCCCGAAGACGCAAACGCACTAGCAGATGCCATGCAAAAAGTTCATGAAGACAAATTATTTGCCAAGCGTCTTTCCGAAGCCGCTAAAGTGACTGTTAAACAAACGTTCGATGGCGATGTGACCGCGAGTTATTTGTCGAATCTTTTTTTCGAAATAATTGAAAGCGAGCAATGGCAAGCGGAATGTACCGCGAAAGACGTTGAATTACGTCAAAGTTATTAGAAGTGTAAGCACATATCGGTATAGAGAGCGGTAGCGAACATCGCGAACCGCAGACAAGTCTTTACTTATTCTTGCTCGCTACGGCTCGCTATACTGATTCTTCAGGGGCAAATAAAAAAGGTTAAATCAATGATAGGATTAGTTTTACAACCAGAAAAAGCAAGAAAGCAAATCGCCCCGCGTGAGATTTTTTGTGTCATAGAAAAAGCCTATCAGAATATTTCAATTGCCGAAGATGCCTGCTTAAATATCTTTACGAACGCAGGTTTACGACTCAAACTTAATTCGATTGATTGGACAAAAAACCCGCTGCCAAGTGATGAAGAATGGCACATCGAATGGTCAAAATTCTACTTCGGACTTGATTTGGCTTTCGCTTTTAACGAAACGGGCGATAAAAAAAATCTAAAAACGTGGCAAAACTTGGTCAGTTTGTGGATCGAGCAAGTTGAAATTGGTTCTGATTCAAGCGATGTTTCAGCCCGACGGATTCAAAATTGGATATATGCCTGGATGATTTTTGCGAGAAAAAATCCGGTTTTTTCTATTGAATTCATTAATCAAATTTGTCAGAGTTTAGCTCGTCAAATCACCCATTTACGCAATAATTTAACACCTGAACGCAATCATCGAACGCTTGAGCTTTATTCGCTTTTTGTAGCTTCATTGGCATTGCCAAATCCGGACAAATCAGACGAACTTTTGCAGTTTTCAATCAAACAATTGTATGAAAATTTACTGACGGATTTTCAAGCTGATGGCGTTCATCGCGAGCAATCAACGCATTATCATATGATAGTTTTGCGTTCATTTCTGGGCGTGATGGAAAATGCCAAACGAGGCAATTTGAACCTTCCGGAAGGCTTTGCCGAACGGGTTGAGAAGGCTTGCGAATTCGCGATGCACATTCACACGCCCGTTGGTGAAATTCCCGCTCTATCTGATAGTGATACGGGAAGTTATCTTGATCTACTCGAACTCGCCGGCGTAATTTTTGAACGAAAAGACTTTCTATTTGTCGGCACAAAAGGCGAAAAAGGTGTGCCGCCAATTGAACGGAATTTAAGTTTCAATGAAAGCGGATATCACATTCAGCGAAGCGATTGGAAGACAGATTCGAATTTTTTAGTTTTTGATTGTGGACGCCTGGGCGATGGCGGACATGGGCATTACGATCTGCTCAACGTTGAAATTTCGGCTAACGGAAACCCTTTAATTGTTGACACAGGACGATTTACCTATTCCGAGGAGGGCACGACAAACTGGCGGCATTTTTTCAAAGGAACGGCTGCTCAAAATACAGTTTGCGTTGACGAAAAGGATCAAATTAATTATCGGCGAGGCAAACCAAAAGGTGAGCTTTCGCTTGGGCGATTTATCGAACGCCAGAGTTTTGAGAATCTTGACATTCTTTGCGGTGAAGCCATCAGTCCAAATTACGACACTATTCACACACGCCGTATCTTCTTTGTTTGCAATGATTATTGGATTATTTGGGACAATCTTCGCGGCAAAACGCAGCGAAAATTTGATCTCCGTTTTCATCTTACACCAGCCGCTTGGAATCATGTTTTGATGACGAAAACAGGTATAAATTCGATCGTTTCAACTCCTGATTTAGCAATCGTTTTTTCGCGAGATGAAAATGTAAATATTGAGCCGAGTTGGTATTCGCCCGAATACGGAATTAAGCATCGCATTCCTTGCTTAAGCGTCGTTTCCGAAGGTTCGCCAACAAAGGATTTTTTTACATTGATAAAGCCAATCAGCAACGATGAAAAGCTTCCTTCCTTTCAAGTTTCAAGTGCTTCAAATGTTACAAAGATTGAAGTTAGCGGCGAATCGTTGAAAGATATTTTGTCGTGGGAAATGGTCGGCGAAAATTTAGAAATTGGACAATTCAAACGCACGGAGGTTGCCAGATGATGTGCGTTTCCGCTAAGACAAATTTGCTTGAATTTGATAAGTACTTGCCTAATCGCGGCGAGCTGCTTGATGCAGATTTGATGAAGAGGAAGATCGGACAAACTTTTGGATTAGATATAGCCACTTGCGAGATTATCAGAGCAAAATACAAGATAAACTCAAGTTTGCGTGTGCTTTACCGGATTTTGGCTAATGGGAAAACCGAACTCATCTCAGCCAGAATTTATGCTAAAAACCAAAACGAAACCAATCTTCAGCGTTTTCCGAATGACAGAAAAATTGGCAATCTAAAGGTTTTACAAGAAAAATTTGTAAGTCGCGTTGTTGCCTATGCACCTGAAAAATGTGTGACAGTTGAATGCTTGGACGCTGGCGGACAAATTTTTGCATACGCGAAAATCTATGCCGAAAAGGAATTCAAAACGGGCGAAAAAGTTTTTCAATTCTTAACCGAGCAATCTGAAAAAAATGCTCAAAATCGCTTTCCGCGAATTATAGATTTTGACCGGGAAAATCGACTTTTGATGATTGAAGCGGTAAAAGGAAAGAGACTAGCAGATCTTGATAAACAGCAGATTACAAGGGGTTTTCAGCTTCTTGGAAGAGCGGTCGCCGATTTGCATAATATTCAAACGAGTGTTTCATTGCCCGAATTTTCAAGGCTTTCGCCCGCGAGAATCAATTTTGCGATAGATGCAATTGCCTTGGCTCGCCCCGATTGTCTGACGGCTGCAAGAAAATTATCTGAAAAATTACTCGAATCCTCTCGCTTTGCAGACGAAGAAAACGTTTGCTTGCACGGCGATGTGCATCCGAAAAACGGAATTTTGATTGATAATAAAACCCTAAGTTTGATTGATTTTGATCAGCTTTCGATTGGAAATCCTGCCGCCGAGATCGGAAGTTTTGTTGCAGGATTACGATACAAAGAACTCATCGGATCAATTTCTCGTAGTGAATGCTTGAAATCGGCTGATTCATTTCTGGAAGGCTATGCGGAAATCCGTGCTTTACCCATCCGTGAATCTCGCAATTGGCATACGGCAACCGCACTATTAACCGAGCGGGCATTGCGTTCGATTTCTAGGATTCGCATTGAAGGATTACAGCATTTTTCGGAGATTTTACTAGGTAGCGAAAGGATTTTAGCAGGAGGCGAATTATGACGCATACTGCCTATTTACAAGTAGTTGACGATAGCGAACTTGATACGCTAAGTATTATTTTCCGCGAAAATCCAACAGCCAAAATCATTAAATATTTGCCTCACAAACGTTGCCTTTTGAATATCGAAAAAGGTGGCAAGGAATATTTCGTAAAGGTTTATCCGAAGAAATTCTTTAAGCACGACCGCGGTCAAAGGATTCATGAAATTGGCGAAAGTCTGTGGCAATTTTCAGAAGATGGAAAGGTTAATTTTTCAGTGCCAAAATCGGTTTGTTGGGACAGCAAAACCCGAACAATTTGGCAGGAAAAAGTTTCCGGCAACGTAGCAAATAATTTTCCGACGACTAGCGGCGGGGAGAGAATTTCGTTTGAAATAGGCAAGGGGGTTGCCCATATTTCAAACCTTGAGATCACTCCGCCGCGTTTTTTTGATCGTCGGGAGCAATTGAAAGATTCGCAGGAATTTGTTGGGAAAATAAAAGAGATTGCTCCAAATTTAAAAGACAAGGCTGAGGTAATCTTAGCCTTATTTGAAACGGTGGATCTGCCGGCTGAAAAACTTGTTCCAATTCATGGCGACATGCATTTGGATCAATGGTTGTTTGATGGTATGACATTGATTTTATTAGACTTCGAAGATTTTTCGTTGGGCGAGATTGAACGAGATTTAGCATCATTTATTGTCCAGATCAAGCATCAATATCCGCAAATGGACGTCAGCATTATCAATTCATTCCTCGAAGGCTTTCGTTCAAATGGAGATCCTGAAAACGAACGATTAATGAGTTTTTATTCGGCTCACAAATGGCTGGCAAAAGCCGCCAAAGATGAGAATGAGGCGGAAGAAATTTTGGCTAAAGCATTGAAGTGTTTGGAGTTTTTGCGATGATGGCAAACGGGAAAACAAAATTTAGAACAATCGTGGGAAATCATCTTTGGTTGGAAAAGTGGAATTTTGCCTTTGCACTTTTTAGCACGCTTGTTCTCGCTCTCGCAGATTTGCTTCGTCCGTGGACACTGAAAGTTATAATCGACAATATTTTGCTTGCAAAGCCGCTACCGCAATTTTTTGCATCTGCGACTATTTTCTTTGAGCAAAATAAATTTTGGGCAATCGTTTTGGTCGCGTCGAGCGTTGTTTTAATCTCACTTATCAAAGGAATCTTTACGTATTCGCAAGTTTTTATTTCGTCGCGGATCGGTTTTAGCCTCGCCCATAAGCTTCGTGCGGAACTTTTTTCTCATCTCCAAAGACTATCGCTTTCATTCCATAAACGCTCGGAAACAGGAGACTTACTGACGAAAGTAACCGCTGATACAAATAATTTACGCGATACTTTTTCGGAATTCGCATTGATATTCGCAACCGAAATAATAACGCTCGTCGGGATGATCGTAATTATGTTTTTGATTAATTGGAAACTCGGTTTGATCGTTTTGGCAACTTTTCCAATTCTCGCGGCGATTTCGATCTACCGTTTTCACGCGATTCGTGAATCTGCACGCAAGCAGCGTAAAGCCGAAGGAAAAATCGCTTCGAAATTACACGAAATTCTCAATTCAATTCTGATCGTGCAGGCATTTGGACGCGAAAGCTACGAAGAAAAACGCTTCGAAGATCAGAGCGAAAAAACGCTTGAAGAAAGCTTGAAAACTACGCGTCTTGAAGCAATTTCATCACGTTCAGTTGATCTAACTACTGCAATTGGGACGTTTATGGTTCTTGTTGTCGGATCATGGCAAGCTTTGACCGGCGAAATTACGCCCGGCGGATTACTCGTTTTTGCAACGTATATGCATAGCATTAATAATCCGATTCGAACGCTCGCAAAACTTTCCGCCAAAATTTCGAGGGCGATGGTAAGTGCGGGCAGGATTCGTGAGATTTTTGCCATTCAACCCGAAATCGAGGACGCTCCATACGCGATCAAAGCCCAGCAAATACAAGGCGAAATTACTTTTTATGATGTTTCATTCGATTACGGAGATAGAAAGAATATTTTGCAGAACGTAAGTTTCCACATTCCGGTCGGCAAAAAGGTTGCCTTGCTCGGAGCATCGGGAGCGGGAAAAACAACAATTATCAGCCTGATTTTGCGGCTTTATGAAGCTCAAGTCGGGCAGGTAGTAATTGATCGGGTGAACATCAAAGATTATCAACGCGAATCGCTTCGCCGCCAAATTGCAATCGTTTTGCAAGACACAATTCTTTTCGGTGCTTCGATCAAGGAAAACATTGCTTATGGCAAACCTGAAGCTACAGATGCAGAGATTATTGCTGCCGCGAAAGCTGCGAATGCACATGAATTTATCGAAAAACTTGAAAATGGATATGACACGATTTTGGGCGAACGCGGTGGAACTCTTTCCGGCGGACAACGTCAGCGGCTTTCGATCGCCCGGGCATTCGTCCGCGATGCTCCGATTCTGATTTTAGATGAGCCTATGACCGGGCTTGATGTGGAAAGCGAGATTGCGGTTCGAGAGGCGATGAATCGTTTGATGAAGGGCAAAACTTGCCTTTTGATCACGCACGATCTGCAAAATGCCGCGGAAGCCGATTGGATCTTAATGCTCGAAAATGGGCGAATTGAACGGCAGGGAACTCACTTGGATTTGCTCAATTCAAGTAAGAAATATGAGGCAATGTATCAACGTAAGTTTAAGCACGGACTGGCTTTAGGAGCATAGTTCGATTTTGGATTGGTGATTTTGGATTTTGGATTTGAATAACGAAATGATTAAAAAAGCGAAAATATTATTTTATTGCCAACATTCGCTCGGAATGGGTCATCTTGTCCGCTCATTTGCTTTAGCTGAGAAGCTTTCGGAGAAATTCCAGATTATTTTTCTCAACGGCGGTCGGCTACCTGAAAAACTAAAAGTGCCGGAAAATATTGAAATTATTAATCTTCCTCCGCTTGGATTTGATGCCAATAATCAACTCGTTTCGCTTGATAAACGCCGAACAGTTGAGCGATGTCAAACGCTTAGGGAAGCCGCGATTATTGAAACTTTTGATCGCAAAAAGCCTTCGGCAATCATCATTGAGCTTTTCCCTTTTGGACGCAAAAAATTCCGCAATGAACTGCTTCCACTTTTGGAATTAGCGAAAGGTAAAGCCAAGATTATCTGTAGTTTGCGGGACATTTTAGTCGGGCAACGCCGCGATCAAGCACGTCATGAAGAGCGAGCCGTAACAATTGCTAACGAATTTTTCGACGCGATTCTGGTTCATTCCGATAAGGATTTTGCCACGCTCGAAGATACATTTCATCCGGCTACGCCTTTGAAAGTTCCGGTTTTTTACACAGGTTTTGTTGCTAAATCCGACGCATTGAATTTTGACAAGAAAAATAAAAATCAGGTAATCGTTTCGGCGGGCGGCGGAATGGTAGGCGAAAATCTCTTGCAAACTGCCATCGATGCAAAGGATTTTTTGCCGCAAAACGTCAATATAAAATTAATAACCGGACCATTTTTGCCTGCTGAAAGTTTTAATCGATTTCAAGCTTTGGCAAATGAAAAGACAAACATCGAATTGATTCGTTTCGTCCCAAATTTGGCACAGGAGATGGCGAATTCCAGAGTTTCGGTCAGCCAATGCGGATATAACACGGTGATGGATATTTTACGATCGGGTGTGGCTTCGGTGGTTGTTCCGTTTGCGGATAATGGCGACGATGAACAGATGAAACGTGCAAAACGTCTCGAAGCATTGGAAATTATGCGGGTGATTGAAAGTCGCGATTTGAGCCCTAAAACATTGGCTGCTGCGATAAAAAAAGCGTTTGACTTCCAGCCAAAAACGAGTTTACTCAATTTGGAAGGTGGTGAAAATTCGGCACGAATCGTTGAAAATTTATTGACGGAATCTGAATGGTTGAAACCTGTTAGCGAAGCCTGCGAAAAGCGAAGAACACCTGTCAAAATCTTTTTTCGCGACGACGACGCGGGTTGGGAAGATGACAAGCTCTTTCAGTTAATCGATCTTTTCCGAAAGCATAAAATGCCCTTGGATATCGCCGTAATTCCTTGTGAAACGAGTGAATCTTTGGCGAAGAGGTTACTCGCTGCATTTTTGGAAAGTCCTGGACTTCTTTCGATTCACCAACACGGTCTTCAACACACGAACCACGAACAAACGGGGCGAAAATGCGAATTCGGCGAATCGAGAAATTACGAACAGCAATTTGCGGATATTTCGAAAGGAAAGGCAATCTTAGAAAGGTACTTTGGAGAAAAACCGGAAAAGATTTTTACGCCGCCTTGGAATCGCTGCACGGCGGACACGGCGAAGGCTTTACGTGAGCTTGGGTTTACCCTGCTGTCGCGTGAATCGGGTGCTACGCCTCTTAGTATCAATGGTTTAGCGGAAATTCCGGTTTCGTTGGATTGGTTTGCGAAGCGAAAAGGGGTTTCGCTATTGCGGAAGGAAATCGGCGAAAAATTAGCGAAGCAGATCGCCGAAAACGAAACGGTGGGGATAATGCTGCACCATTCGGTGATGGATGAAAAAGATTTTGTCTTTTTAGAGCAGTTAATTGAACTGTTTAATAATACCAGAGCAGTAAATCCTTGTTTGATGATCGATTTAGTCGAAGGGAAAAGGCTCTTGGCAAAGCGGGTTTGGAGGTAAAAGTTATGAAATTGAATTATAAGAAAGTTGCGTTGATAGTTTTGTTGATTAGTTTGTTTGGCGGCGTGGTTTTTAGTCAAAATTTGGCGACAAAAGCCAAAAAAGGTACCGTGAAAAAGGCTAATACACAGGCGAGCTGGGAAAAAACTTGGTACATAAAAGCCTCGCTTTTCGGCACTTTCGACAGCAATTTTGATAAGGAGCCGATTGGCACCAGGTCTTTTGGTGTGATCCCTTCGCTTGATTTTGGTTATCAATTGCAATCGAGCAAGCAAAGAATCCAATTGCAATACATTATCGGAGTTCCAAAATACTCAAATTTTGCCCGTTATAGCCGACGTGGTCAGTATTTCAGAGCCGCCTATCGCTATAATTTGGGCAATGGATTTACCACCGAAACCGAAGCGGAAGCCGTTTTCAAAGGAGCAAATGAAGATCGTGAATTGAATAATCAGTTTATCATTACGCAAAAGCTAAACTATAAAATTTCAAAAAACGACAAAGTCAGTGTTTATGGGGCATATCGAATAAAAACTGCTTCCGAAGATCCCAATACGAATGCGAAAAATCCGCAGGTTGGGTTTAAATATACGAGACAATTGACGAAAAAATTAGAGGCATTTGCAGGCTTCAGGTATGACAATAATATCGCCAGCGGCGAGCGGCAGAAGTACATTCGCCGCACTTTCAGCACCGGTTTCGACTATGCTCCAACAAAGCGAGACACCGTTAGTTTTGAAGCCCGTTACGCTCCACGTCTTTATGGAAGATTGATCGATGTGGATGGCTTAGAGGTTCCGCGTTCTGACAAAAAGACGACTTTTGACGTCAATTGGCGGCACGAATGTAAGTCCAATTTTGGACTTGAGAATAATTATAGCTACGAAAAACGAAATTCCAACGATCCGGACAAGAAATATCGGAATCATCAGGTAGTCGTTTCGCTTTTCTATCGATGGGGAAACGGAAGTGATAAGTAGATTTTTTTCAGCCAGTTTAGAAACCCAAGTCATTAAAAGTTAAACTTTTGGCTCGCGTCAAACGTTTATTAAACGACGATTTGAATTATATAAGGTTTCTAAATTAAACTTTCATTATGGCAAGAAAAAAATCCGAAGCATCAGATTCGAGCGAGGGAGTTGCGAAAGGCAATTCTATTCGTTGCAGATATTGCGGACAGAGAAATACTGTCCGCGATGGTTTTGTAAATGGGCAGGCAATTTGCGGAAAATGCAAACTTCCTTTGTCGAGTGAACCTCACAAAAAGTTTGCAGATTTAGGTAAGCATGATTACGTTCATCCTGATGATAGCAAAGCACTTGCGGCGTTGAAAGCGATTCCGGGCGTTGATTCAGGGCTTAAAAAACTACTCGCGGTAACGGGCGAATCTGCCAGTCGGGTTGTGTTTATGGCAAGTACCGTCAGAGTTACGCCATTGCAATTTCCTGATCTTCACGCGAAATTGCAGATTGTTTGCACCACGCTCGGCGTTGATATGCCCGATCTTTTTGTGCAGCAAAGTCCGTTGGTTAATGCTTTTACGACCGGTGTGGAAAAACCTTTAATCGTTTTCTTCTCCGGCTTGCTTGAAAAGCTTGACGATGAGGAAGTTTTAGCCGTGATGGCACATGAAGTTGGGCATATTCAGGCTCAGCATGTTTTATATCTTACCGCCGCAAGACTGTTTGAAGCCTTGGCAAATGCTTCTTTGGGAAGACTCGTTCCGGGTGCGGAAATCGTTAAAGCCCTTATTGCAATTGGGATTAACAGTTCGCTGATGGCTTGGACGAGGCGTGCGGAACTTTCTTGTGACCGGGCGGCATTATTGGTTGTCCAAGATCCGCACATTGTTGGCAGAACGATGATGAAACTAGCCGGCGGCACATCTTTTTCAAAAATGAGTTATGAGCAATTTTTGGTTCAAGCCGAAGATTTTGATAAAAATTGCGATGAAAGCAATCTTGATAAATTCTGGGCAAGCGTAATTTCTGCAGGAATGACGCATCCATTTCCTGTTTGGCGGGTTTCTGAGATATTGAAATGGCATGAAAGTGATGAATATAAAGCGTTAATGGCTCGAAAATAATCGATCAAACAAGTTAAGATGCCGGGATATTTACTGTTGTTGTAGATTTTCCGGCTCTTTTCGTTTATAAACAAAAAATGATTATTGCTTTTACGACAACTCCAAATCTCATTGAAGCCGAAATTCTTGCAAGAAGAATTGTCGAAGAAAAATTAGCAGCTTGCGTGCAGATTTTGCCGCAGATTCAATCGTTTTACATCTGGAAAGATCAGCTTCAAAACGATTCAGAATATCTGCTTTTGATAAAAACCCTAGTGGAAAAATATGATGAATTGGAGAAATTTATTCAAGCGAATCATAGTTATGAAACGCCGGAAGTTATTGCGATCAAAGCGGATAGAGTGTCGGAACATTATTTAAGTTGGATGAATGAGAGTTTAAAAGTGGAAAAGTGAAAAAGTTTGCATATCATTGATCAGCAAACTTTTTCACGTTCTCAAATTCTTACTTTTTTACTTTTCCCCGTTGCCATTTAATTCGACACTGCAAGTTTTGATAATGAAATCAACAGCGTCTTGCGGCGAATCCGTTAGATGAATCAAGCCTAAATCTTCAGCATTAATCATCTTTTCATTGAGCATCGTCGAAGTTACCCATTGCAAAAGCCCACGCCAATATTGTGAACTGAATAAAACGACCGGGAAATTGCGAATCTTTCGGGTTTGGATCAGAGTCAATGCTTCGAACATTTCGTCCATCGTTCCGAATCCGCCCGGAAAAATGATGTAGGCATTGCTGTATTTGATAAACATTGTCTTGCGGACAAAGAAATATTTGAAGGTCAGCGATTTAGTTTGATATGGGTTGGCAGATTGCTCGAAAGGCAATTGGATATTGCATCCGATCGAAATTTTCTTCGCTTCAAACGCTCCGCGATTTGCGGCTTCCATAATTCCCGGACCACCGCCCGTAATCACTTCAAAGCCGGATTCCGCCAATAATTTACCCGTTTCGCGAGCCGCAATGTAATAAGGATCGTCCTCTTTTGTACGTGCCGAACCGAAAACGGAAACGCCGCGAGTAACTGTCGCAAGATTATCAAATCCATCAACGAATTCGCTCATGATGCGAAAAACCCGCCAAGAATCTGAAGTTTTGTAATCGTCATCCGGTTCCGGCGAACGCAAAAGCATTTCATCGTCCGTCATTTGCCAATAAGATGTTTCCGCGAGCTCTTTGGCTTCGGCAATCGTCGCCGGAATTTCAACAATAGTTTTTGGGTTATTCTTTGCCATTTAATTTTCTAAACTCCGATGATATTAAATCCACAGTCAACATAAATCGTTTCGCCGGTAATCGCCGAAGCCAGATCGCTGACCAAAAATAGAGCGGTATTGCCAACTTCACGGGCTTCTACATTTCTCCGAAGAGGAGCTTTTTCGGCAATATGCCCGAGCATTGCACCCATGTTTTTTACGCCGCGAGCCGAAAGCGTATTGATCGGACCGGCACTAATCGCATTAACACGGATATTATATTTGCCCAAATCTTCGGCTAAATAACGGGTTGAAGCCTCAAGTGCGGCTTTGGCAACGCCCATCACGTTGTAATTTGAAACAACCTTTTCAGCCCCATAATAGCTCATTGTAACGATGCTTCCGCCATCCGTCATCAACGGTTTTGCCGCCAATGCAATCTGGGAAAGCGAATAAGCACTAATTTCCAAAGCGGTTAAAAACGCCTCACGCGTCGTTTCAACAAATTCACCGTCGAGGGCTTCACGCGGTGCAAACGCAATCGAATGAATTACAAAATCGAGTTTGCCGTATTTTTCCTTGACGATCTGAAAAGCCATATCAACCGATGCCTGATCCGTTACATCACAAGGGATTACCGTCGCCCCATCAAGCTCAGCCGTCAATTTTTCAACGTTTTCCCGAAGCCTTTCGCCCTGATATGTAAAAGCCATTTTCGCCCCGTGCTGATTACACGCATTTGCACACGCCCAAGCAATTGAACGCTTGTTCGCAACACCAAAAATTATTCCAACTTTATCTTTAAGCATAATTGTAGAAAGGGGAAAAGTTTAAAAGTTGGAAAGGGAAAAAGCAAGCTGATAACAATTATTTAAGACGCAAAAGTTCTTTGCAGAGTCTCGAAATCATAAAAACGAATATCAACGTCAACAGGCGTTTGCGAAAATTTGGTTTTCACTTTATTTCGCAATTCGGCTTCTGATGTGCTATCGAGTTGGGTAACCATGATGAGCATCAATACGATTTTGGTATTCGGGCGAAGTCGGTCAATGGTTTTTTTGAAGGAATCAACCTTACGCAAAGTTGCGTTAATCTTTTCTTGTGAAATATCCGGCGTAACGGCAAATGTTATATCCAAACACTTTATCAGATCATCATTAATCAAGATTGCATCGAAATCGGCTTTTTCCAGCGTGATATATCGCTTGAGCGGAATGCTCAATTCCTGTTCAATATTTCTTAGAGCCAAATCTTCTGCAACGATATACGCCGAACGCAAATCGCTCATCTGACTTTCGGGAATTTCCAAATTGAAAGCCAATTCATCAACTGCCGCATTCAATTTTCGCTTTTGTCTTTCAGCAGACATGATCTGCCAGGGAATTTCATCGTCGCCTTCATTGACCGATAATTTACGGAAATGACGGAGAATCAACCAAATCGATAATAGCAAACCCAATATCGGAAAAGTAATCAAGAAAATGATGAAAATCCAACGCTGAACATCGCTAATATTTGGCGAAGACCAACCAAATCCGAGGCTCACAGCCAAACAGGCAAAAATAATCAAGGCAATAATAAGCGTCAAATAATTCCGTGACGGATTGATAAATTCAAGTAAAGATACTTTTTTTGTAGTTGGCATTATTGCTTAAGAAAAACTGACCTTCGGAAACGTTCGCAGAAATAGCATTCTGGAGAATTAACCTTATGTAGATATAAAATGATAATAACGCGAAAAATCCCCACTCCAAAAGCAAAAGTGAGGATTTTATTTTTCGAGTTTACGCAGAAACGCTTTTTTCAAATGGAATATCGTCAAAATGAGTCATTTTTTTGAACGCTTTGAAACGCTCGTTGATCTCGGGATAATCAAGTGCGTCAACTCTTTCCGTGCCAAATTTTTCCACGTTAAACGAAGCCATCACCGAACCGTAAATCATTGCCCGACGCAAAACATCGTCAGTAATTTCTTTTTGGCTCGCGATATAACCCATAAATCCGCCGGCAAAAGTATCGCCCGCACCAGTTGGATCAAAAACGCTTTCGAGTGGATACGCGGGGCACGAGAAGTATGAATCTTTCGTAAAAAGAGTTGCTCCATATTCGCCGCGTTTGATTACCACTGCTTTTAATCCAAAACCCAAAATGATTTTTGCTGCTTTGTGAATATTCGGTTCGTCAGTTAACTGTCGGGCTTCAGCATCGTTAATTATAATGCAGTCAACAATTTTGACGGTTTCGAGCAAGGCTTCTTTCATTGACGAAATCCAAAAATTCATCGTGTCCATTGCCACAAATTCTGCTTTTTCACATTGCTCACGAACTTCTTTTTGCAACATCGGCAAAATATTTGCCAAGAAAACGATGCGAGAATTTTTAGATTCATCGGAAAGTTTTGGTTGAAATGTTTCAAACACATTCAATTGCGTATCAAGCGTATGAGCCGTGTTCATATCGTAATCGTATCGCCCGCTCCAAAAGAATGTTTTGCCGTCTTTGACGATCTCAATATCGTCAGTATTAATATTATGACGTTGGAAAACCGCCCATTCTTCTTCGCTAAAATCTCCGCCAACTACGCCAACTGCACGCACATTTGTAAAGAAACTTGCTGAAAGCGAAAAGTGCGTTCCCGCACCGCCCAAAACTTTGTCACGTTTGCCAAATGGAGTTTCCAATGCGTCAAACGCAACCGAACCAACTACTGTTAAAGACATTTTTTATAGTTACCTTTTAAATAAAATAATTGAAATACTCAAAACAATAAGCATCGGAAATTATTGCTCTCCTGTCAAATCGGACGCTTACTTAAGGTATTAAAATGTCGCTACGGAGAAATTAAGGTTTTGACGGAACACCTTCGCCCTCGAAGGCGATGAACGCAAAGCGTTCAGCATAACTTTAACATTAGAAATGTTTAGCTTAAGTCAGATTGCTTTCGCAATCTGAGCCTTCGAGGGCGAAGGCGTTCCATTATTTAATACTTACACCGATTCAAACGCGAGTGAAGCGATTAAATCTGCCGCAATAATGGTTTTTCAAGGTTTTCATCAATTTGCAGGAGTTGCCATCGGCGAACATCTTGGGCAATTATTTACGACAATTTGGATAGTTTTGATTTCCGTAGCGATGCTCAATTCGACAATTTTTAGACGTTGGCAAGGCATTGTCGGAATTGCAATTTTTGGCTTGATGTTGCTTGGTTTGGTAGAAGGATTTGCGACCGTAATCAATTTTGACGCAGGAACTTTCGGAATTCTAACGCCTGTAAGTTTCATTCTGCTTTCAATTTGGATGATTTCGCTTGGCGTTACTTTGATTCGGCATAAAGCGAGTGTTTAGCTTTCTAATACCATTTACTCCAAAAAACTATGCAAATGCAATAATTTAACGGAACTCGGACACTCTTGTCCGAAAGCATTTGAAAAATGCTTAATACCGTCATGTAACTTCAAGTTAACCGGTCATCAAGCAGTTTCAAACGCCTTGCGTTTGTTCGGACAAGAGTGTCCGAGTTCCTTTCTTAATGCACAATTTCCAAGGGCAAACGGTATAAGCGAATTACTTTTCAACCGATTCACGAAAAGCGTTTGGTGTCTTTCCGGTTTGACGTTTGAAAAAGCGATGAAACGCACTTGGCTCGGAAAATCCTAGTAGAAATGAGATTTCAGCGACTGAAACCTTTTCATTTTGCAGATGTTTGATCGCTAATTCGCATCTCGTTTCGTCAAGCAATTCGCGAAATGAAGTGTTTTCGGCGGCGAGTTCGCGTTGCAGACTGCGTTCGCTTAGTCCAAGTTCGCGAGCGACATCCGTAATATTTGGAAGTTCGGCGTTTAATCGTTTAACGATCTTTTGTTGAACCTGCATCGAGCGGGTTTCTTGCTTGTTTAAGCGATTCAAATTGTCTTCCGCTTGGTCTTCAAAAGTTGAAAGCAAAGTAGGATTCGCCAATAAAATTGGATACTTCAAGGCTTCAGCAGCAAAAATAATTTTGTCGGAAGGTTGCGAAAAAAGAATCGGAGCCGAGAAAACTCGTTTGTGTTCGGAAATGTCCGTTGGTCGCGGATGGCTGAAGTGCATTTCACGAATAGGAAATTTTCTTCCCGTTAATCTCTCCGCAATTGCCGCAATCGCCGATAACGAGCATTCGATTGGCTGGCGAGGTGTTTCAAGCAAATAATTATCACGGTCACGTATTATTTCTATTTCTATCTTTGCCAAAAGCCCTTTTTTCACTAATTTGCCTTGCAAAGCGTCCGTCAGCAGATTGGTGTAACGAATCAATTTTTCCAAGGCTTCGCCCAAATTCGCACAACTTAGCATTACAAAACCAACCAAGCCAAGCATCGAAGGATGATTTTGTTCGCCGAGATGCAAACCAATGTAAGCATCGCCGGTAAATTCTTCTGCTTTTTGCCAAACCTTTTGCGAAAGATCAGGTTTCGATAATAAATCGGATGAAATTCCAACCGATTGACACAGTTCTGTCAGCGACACACCACGCGACACGGCAAAATAGATAACATCCCGCAAAAATCCAACTGAAACCTTACTTTCCAATTCAAACTCCTTCACAGAAATCGTTGCGTTTCAATCTTTGCAGGTTGGCGGAAAATGTCAAACTAACGTCGGATTTAGTCACTTTCAAACTCGTCAATCAAAGCTATTCTTTAAACATCAAGCCCGATAAAGAGGGTAAATTTACATTTAAGGAAAAATTACAATGCAGAAATACAAAGCAAAAATCATTCAACTAACGCTCTGGCTCGCATTTGCGACAACTTTTATCAGTGGACAAAATCCGCGAGCGGTTGAGAGTGTCATTTCGGCTGAAAAACATACTGCTTTCGTTGGCGTATCAATTCATAATGGCAAAACACGGAAAGATGTAGAATATCTGACAAGAGGAAAATTGACCCGAAAAGCCGACATCAAACCACCGGAGGTTTTTGATTTTTCTTTCGATGGTGAAACAAATTGTCCGCTAACCATTATTCTAAATTTCAATTTTGCACCAAATGGAGCACTACAATATTTAGTCGTTCCTTAATAAATCAATAAGCGGCGGAATAGTTTGATATGTTTTGTATTTGTCGCCGTGATTCTTTTAGCCAAATAAAGACAAAAATAACATTCTCGGCGGCTTTTTTCATCCAGCTTTTGAAATTGAACGCACTTGCTGCCAGAATTGCGTTGATCGCGTCGCCGATTTCGCCTTTGAGATAGTTTTTTGCCATTCCAAAGTCATTTTTCACGTGCCCGATGATTGGTTCAATTGCCGCTCGTCTGCGGAAATTCTTTCTTAATTTCAACTTTTCCGACGCTGTTTTTCCTGCTCCATTGGTCGGCACTTGCACTTTTGTCCCGCCGATTTCCCGGCTTTTGTAGCCCCGGTCAACAAACGCTTTTTTTGCTCTCACGCCTGTTATCCGCTCTTGCTGTGCGAGCGTTAAGTCTAATGTTTTGTTGTCGTGAGGGTTGCCTTTGAAGTTTACTGCCGCTAAGATCACGTTGCTTTTTTGTGCCACCGCAAACGATACCTTGCTGCCGAATTCAAATTTTTTGTCCGCTTTTCCTTTCGCAATGCAGCCGACCTCTAATGCGTGCAGCGAATAAATTTTATCCTTGTCTTCTCGCTTTTGATTCAAAACCCGCTCGTAGATTTCCAACTTCTCCGCATGTTTCTGCAAACTTTCTTCCCCTAATTTCCGACCCAAATCCCGCACTTGCCGCCCCGCAATCGTCTTGATCTTTCGCCTCGCTTTTCGTCTTTCCAACGCTCGTTTCGGGCTTCTTGAATTCGCCGCTTTCAACAATTCTTTGACCGTAAACCTGTAACTTTGCCGCAGTTTTACGTCTTCTTTGGCGGCGGATTGATTGCATTTTTCGATGATTTTAACCGCCAATTTTGTGTCCGTCGGATATGTTATGTTTTTTGGTTGAACCGTCGTATCTATCGATATATCTTCACTTAGCACTTCTTTCCCATGCAGCAAAATGCTCGCCGATAAGATCTTTTCCACTCCTTTTTCACCTATCCGATGCCGAAAATGAACTAAGTCCGACGGGTCGCACGGAAACTTCCATTGAAATACAACTTCACCGCAAAAATACTGAAAATACGGATTCGATACCCACTCAGCCATCACCGTTTCATCTCCTAATTTGTAAAGCTGCTTCAATATCAACAACCCGACCATCAACCGTATCGGTTTCGCCGGCGAGCCCGCTTTTGCATAAAACGGAGCAAACTCCGTCTCGAAAACTTGCCAATCAATCGCCTCAGCCAACAAACAAAGTTCGTGTTTAAGATTAATGAAATCGACTAAATTCGGCAAAAACAAATGCTTTTGACCAACGTCCGGTGACTTTCCAATCATAACTATTTGCAAGAAAATCAATCTAATTTAGGAATATCTTGCATATTATTTTATCAAATACCTACCGTAAAGTATAGCAAATACACGCTTTATATGGCTTTTAAGGAACGACTATTTAGAGAAACCAGTATCAAATAGATCAGAAATGAACCTAGGGAGCCGACTATAATGGAAGAAAATCAAAACACAATCAGCTTAATTTTTGAAATTATTCGATTTCTATCAGTTGCATCAATTGGAATGTTTGTCGGCTCAATGCTGACCGAAGGATGCGTTCTTGTTCCGTATTGGCGTTCGCTTTCAGCCAACGATTTCTATGCTTGGTACGCGGCTAATGGTCAACGTTTGCACGGTTTTTTTGGTCTAGTTACCACGATAATGGCACTTCTTTCCGTCGCCGCTGCAATCGTATCGTTGTGGCAAAAACATCCAAGCCGTTGGTTTGGGTTGCTCGCTGCCATAATTTCGTTAGTGATAGTCTCGACCTTTTTCCTCTATTTCAAAGAGGCAAACTTGAGCTTTGCAAACGGTGGTTTGAATGATGACGAATTGGCAAAAGAACTTACTCGAGGGTCAATTTGGCACTGGATGCGAACCGGGCTAAGTTGTTTTGGATTTATCGCATCCTTGCTAACACTTTGGAAATATTGATGGTTTTGCCAAATGGAGTTTAGTTGGAATCAGTATAGTGAGCGGTAGCGAACATGCTTATCATTGCAAAATTCGGACTTTTGCTTGCTCACTATCGTTCGCTATACTAATTTTAAAACTAGACAACTGAAATCAACCTTTTTGAGGAATCGCTTCGTCAATGGCGAAAAATTCCAAAGAGGCTGAATTTAAGCAATATCGCTGACCTGTCGGCGGCGGACCATCTGGGAAAACGTGCCCTTGATGCCCGTCGCATCTGGCACAGCGAATTTCTTCACGAACCATTCCAAATTTAACATCGCGGTAGATTTTTAAGTGTTCATCATCAAATGGGGCGTAAAATGAAGCCCAACCTGTTCCCGAATTAAACTTTTCGTCAGACTTAAATAATGGCAAACCGCACAATTTACATGCGTATGTGCCATCTTGTTTGTTGTCGGTTAAATTCCCGCAAAACGGGGCTTCGGTGCCGTGTTCGAGCAAAACGTGATAGGATTCGCGGTCTAAATCTTGGGCTAAATGTTGACGCACATCTTCGCTGATCGGTGTAATATCGTAGCCGGATTCGGATAGATGTTTTTGTGTTTCGGGTGTCATAAATCTTCTCCTATAAACTTTATGATGACAAAATCAAATCCAAATAACAAATTATGAAACTAAGTAGTCAAGCAACGGATACTAGAGAAACAAAACTAATCAACTCTGCGAAAATCGGCGTGTTCAGCGGGAAATTATTTTTATCTCCCGCTGAACACGCAGAACTACGCAGAATTTTCATTAAAATAATTTGCATCATTACTTATAAGATTTATTTTTCAGATTTGTTGTCTTGAGAAATTAGAAAGGTTAAAATTTTTCAAAGGAATTACGGTGCAAAAAGTTACACAAAAAAAAGATTGGATATTAACGCCCAATGTTTTTCGCCTTTTTCTCGATTGGCTGGATGAAGGGACGGATTCTGACGGGCAAAAATATTTGGAAATGAGGGAACGTCTGGTCTCTTTTTTTGACCGTAAAAATTGTTTGACACCAAATCAACTGGCTGATGAAACTTTGAATCGGGTTGCCAGACGATTGGAAGAAGAAGGCAAAATAGAAAGTGAAGCTCCGGCAAAATATTGCTATGTCGTTGCTCGTTTTGTTTTTTTAGAATATTTGCGGACAGCTTCTAAAAATAATATTCCGCTAGACGAAGTGCTGATAAATAAGATTCAAACAGTTGATTCTAAAGCCATTGAAGAGACTGAATTGCAAGAGAAGAGACTGAAGTGTTTAGAAAATTGTCTTGGTAAATTAGAAGTAGAAAATAGGACAATGATTATTCGTTATTACTATGGCGAAGAGCGGATAAAGATAGAAAATCGACGGGCAATGGCGGAAAGTTTGGGGCTGACGATGAATGCTTTGAGCATCAGAGCTTGCCGGATTCGGGATAAAATTGAATCTTGTGTAAAAAAATGTGTGGACGGAAAATGAAATGTTTTTTGAGTTTTGTCTTATAAGTATGAAACAGGTCTGTTTCAAGTCGTAAAATTATGAGCGAAAAGATTTTTAATAATCAAAATATAACTGCGTATTTGCTCGGCTCTTTGCCTGATGCTGAAACGGAAGTTTTTGACGAACTCAGCATAACTGACGAACAATTTGCTGACGAACTAAAAGCTACTGAAAAAGACTTGGTTGACGCGTATGTTAATGGCGAACTCAAAGATGAAAAACTTGAACAATTCAAATCTTATTATCTTGCTTCGCCAATTCGCCACGAAAAAGTAGAGTTTGCCAAAAACTTTCAAATCTTTGCCAAGCAAAATATTGCTCAAACAGAAACTTCTTCACCTATTCAGACAAAATCCAAGCAAACACTTTTAGGATTTCTCTCAAATATGTTCACTTTTTCTAATCGTGCTTGGCAATTTGGCTTGGCGTTTTCAGTTTTAGCTTTAATGTTGTTTGGCGGTTGGTTATGGTCTGAAAATTCTCGGCTTCGGACAAATGTTGATGAAGCAAAGATTACTGAAGATAAAATTTTGCAGCGTGAAGCCGATCTTCAAGAACGTGAAAAACAATTGCAGACTGAAATCGCTAATCAACGCACAAACATTGCCGAAACTGAAAAAGAACTCGAAACAATTCGCACCGAAAAAGAGCAATTATTGGCTGAATTAAAAAGAGAGAAGGAGCAAAAGCGAAGTATCGAAAAGCAACAAATCGAGCCGCAAAAGGCTGAAATTCAAAAACAAACTCCTAATCTGCCGAGCCGTCTGATCAGCGTCGCATCATTTATTCTTACTCCTTCTTTGAGAGGAAATTCGCCAATTCAAACGCTTTCAATCCCACCGAAAACTGATTCAATATTTATGCAATTAGAACTAGAAACCGGCGACTATAAATTTTGTCGAGTCGTTTTGAAAAATGAATCTAGTAATCAAATCGTTTGGCGAAGTGGCAAGATAAAAACTAAATTGAAAGGCACAAATAATTTTCTAAACATAAATTTTCCGGCGAAATTGTTAAAATCTCAAACCTATTCCATAGAAGTCTCAGGCTTAAATTCTAACGGTGAAGCTGAAATTATCGGCAATTATCCATTTCGGACTGTGTTAAAATAATCAAACAAAATTTAATACCGGTCGGCTTTGGAGGTTTTGCAAATGTTTCCAAAAGAGATTTTGTTAGGATTAGCGTCGGTTCTGGATAAGAAAAGATTTACCACAAAGGCACAGAGACGCAGAGATAAACAATTTCAGATTTCATTGAAAAGAAATGGTTCTGAGTCTCGACGATTATTTTCAATTTTTATAAAATTATGCAAAAAAACTCTGTGTCTCTGCGTCTCTGCGGTGAAAAAATCTTATTCTGAATTGAGGTTAGTGTCAGTAAAAAACTACCTGAGCATTAGCTGTTTTATTTTCACCTTTCTTTTAATTTGCCACTCAATTTACAGTCAAAATCCAACCCCAACGGTAACACCCGAAATCACTAAACTTGAATTACTTAAGCCGATCGAACGAGAAATATCCGGCACTACCCGACAAAGCTATCAAATTAATTTAGCTGCCAACCAATATGTAAAAATTCTAGTTGAACAGCGTGGGATTGATATTGGAATCAGGCTTTATGGAACAGATAAAAAGCGATTGGCGGATTTTGATGCTGAGTTAAAATCTACCGGAACTGAAATTATTGAATTTATTGCTCAATCCGAAGGCGTTTACAAATTTGAAATTACGAGTAAGTTTCCGTTTTTACCTGCCGGAAAATATGAGATTCGGTTGGTTGATTTGCACAAAGCTTCTGAAAAAGAAAAAATCTTGCAAACAGCATGGGTTTTACAAACCGATTCGATCCGTTTTTTAGGTGCAGGCAAATATATTGAAGCTAAACAAGCGATTGAAAAAGCAATTGAGATCAATAAAAAAGAACTGGGATTAGAAAATCAAACAGTTGTCTTAAATCTTACACTTCTCGCCCGAATTACGGATGCACAAAGCGATTACGACCAAGCTGAGAAAATAAATCAACAGGTTTTAGCAATCGAACAAAAAATCTTTGAACCAAATCACCCACATACGGCAAACACCTTAAATTATCTGGCGACCAACTATAATCATCAGGAAAATTATCCAAAAGCGATTGAATATCATCAGCGAGCTTTGGCAATGCGAGAAGAGATTTATGGCAAATCACATCCTGCGGTGGCGGCTAGTTTGATTAATTTAGGAGTTGTTTTTGATGCTTTGGGTGATAAAGAAAAAACTCTCGAATTATATCAGCGAGCCTTAGATATTCAAGAAAAAACCGCCGGTGCGGAAAGTTTTAATACCGCAGTTGTTTATAATAATATTGGGAAAATTTACAATGATTTGGACGATTTTCAAAAGGCAAAACCTTTTGCATTGCGGGCGGTTGCGATTCTCGAAAAAATTTATCAACCCGATAATCCGCGAATTTTTGACGCACTTTCAAACTTGGCTGAATGCTATGTTGGCGAAGGTAATTTAGCCGAATCAGAATTGCTTTACACACGCATACTTGCTTTTCGCGAAAAATCAGTTGGGACAGATCATCCGCTAACTGCTCACGCTGCTTATAATTTAGGAAATATATTTGCCATCAAAAAAGACCATGAAAAAGCCGAATCTCTTTATCGTCAAGCATTAGAAATTCGTGAAAATAAATTCGGCACAGAAAGCCCGGCGGTTAGTGAAGTTTTGAGTGCTTTGTCACTTTTATTGGCAACAAAAGGCGATATAAATCAATCGCTCAGCCTTCAACAAAGGTCAAATTCGATTGATGAACGCAACATTGCCCTAAATATGACAATCGGTTCGGAGCGACAAAAACTTGCTTTTCTTAACAATTTATTTGACCGGACTAATCAAAGTCTTTTTCTGCAAACAAAATTTGCACCCGATAATCCACTAGCTATCGAACTTGCGGTAACTACTGTTTTACGAAAAAAAGGCAGAGTTTTAGACGCTGTTTCAAATAATTTGTCAGAGTTGCGTCGGCGTTCTAATCCGCAGGATATAAAATTGTTGGATGATTTTAGCAACATAACTCAACAAATTTCAGAACTTATTTTAGAAGGTGCAGAAGAAACACCACTTGCCGAACATCAATTGAAAATTAAAAATTTGACTGATGAAAGCGAAAAACTTGAAGATGAAATCAGCCGCCGAGTAGCAGGTTTTTATCCGATTTCGCAACCCGTTACTTTGCAAGCAGTTCAGGCAGTTATTCCAAATGAGTTTGCGTTGATAGAATTCGCAATTTACACACCTGATCCGCTTTTAATTAGCAATGCGAAAAACTCCGGCAAGGAGAGATATGTTGTTTATGTTTTACAAAATCAAGGCGAAGTTAAATGGAAAGATTTAGGTGAAGCCAAGCAAATTGATGCTGAAATCAATAATCTGCAACAAGCATTACGCGATCCAAAACGAAATGATGTTAAGGCAATCGCTCGCCGCGTTGACGAAAAAGTAATGCAACCGATTCGCAGTTTATTGGGCGATGCTAAAAAACTATTTATCTCGCCTGATGGTGAATTAAATCTAATTCCTTTTGAAGCCTTGGTTGACGAGCAAAATAAATATTTGATTGAAAATTATTCGTTTACTTATTTGACCAGTGGGCGTGATCTGTTACGAATTCAAACTGCTAGAACAAGTAAAAGCAATTCTTTGGTAATTGCAAATCCAACTTTTGGTCAACCTTCAGCAGAACAAATCAGTAAATTAGAAAAAATAAATATAGCCCGCAATAAACGCCAAAGTGTGACAGTTACCCGAAATTTGACTGATACTTATTTCGCACCGATTGTGAATACGGCAATAGAAGGGCGGTCTATTCAAACTTTATTTCCAGATGCAACTATTTTGACCGAAGCAAAAGCTACTGAATCTGCATTAAAACAAACCATTGCTCCCAAAATCTTGCATCTTGCTACCCACGGATTCTTCTTGGAAAATAAAGACACATCTAAAAATGCCAAAGCTAAAATCGAAAATCCATTGCTCCGTTCGGGGCTTGCCTTTGCTGGGGCAAATCAACAAAACAAACTCGGTGATGATGGAATTTTAACGGCTCTCGAAGCCTCTGGGTTAAATCTTTGGGGGACAAAATTAGTCGTGCTTTCGGCTTGCGAAACAGGCTTAGGTGAAGTTAGAAATGGTGAAGGTGTTTATGGGTTACGACGAGCTTTTGTGATAGCTGGAACAGAATCTTTGGTGATGAGCCTCTGGTCTGTTAGCGATCTTATTACTCGTAAATTGATGACAGATTATTACACCAATCTCAAAAATGGAATGGGGCGAAATTCCTCGCTCCGCCAAGTCCAACTCAAAATGTTGAAAAAAGAAGATAGAAAACATCCATTTTACTGGGCAAGTTTTATCCAATCGGGCGACTGGGCGAATTTAGAAGGCAAAAGATAGTTCAATTTTGGAGGGCGGTTGAATAATCCGACTTCTTGGTTCAATAATCTACATTTTAACTTTTTACTTCGATTCTACGTACCTCACCAATTCGGCAAAACGCGGGTCGCAACGGAGCGAATCAAAACCCGATTCGACTTTGAGAAAAGTTATCTGCCCCTGTTGCTTCTCGAACGCTTTGTTTGTCGCTAACAATCCGCCTAAAGTTGCGGCAAAGATTTGTAATGTTCCCTTTGTTGTTTTTGCACAGAAAGAAACGACTGAAATTTCGGATTTTGTCGAATCGCGTCAAGGTTAGGGTCTCTTTCAAACAGCGGATAGCAGGGATAGCCGTCGTCGGCTGCCATTTGCAAAAATCGCACGGCTTGTTCGGGATTGTTCAACGCGGCGTAGGTGCAGGCAATGATGTAAGCCGTGTGGTGAAAATGTCCGAAACCTTTGCCTTTTTTGAGTGCGTCTTGAATTTCCCGTTCCGCTTGAGCAGCGTTCCCCGCTATCGCTGATAGCAAAGCTTTAAATCCGGCGAATTGTCCGCCTTCGTCCGTCGGATTTTTTTCGACCAATTCATTCAGCAGATCGGCGGCTTCTTCGCGGCGACCCAGTGAAATGAGCAACCAAACCGTATCTCGTCCAACTATCGTGGGATTAATCTCCGGCGGAGTGCTTTTCAAACTTCGCAACGCTTCTTCAAATTTGCCTTGATGAATCAACACGATGCCAATGCGATACCGTGCCATCGTATTGCTCGGATTTAGTTCCAGAGCCTTGTGAAATTCCGTCAACGCTTCTTCAAACAAACCGATATGCAGGTAAATCTTTCCGAGTGCTTGATGCGGTTCGTCCAAATTCGGATTTGAAACAAGGGCACGGCGATAAGCGGCAATCGCCTGCTCGTGCGGAAATCGGTTGGCGGGCATCCATAACAGAAAACCGCGAATCTCGTGTGCTTCCGCTAAATCGGGCTTTAGGGCAAAGGCTTTTTCCAATTCGACGTGGCTTTTTTCTTGCCACTGTCTTTGTTGCGGCTCGAATTGGAAATAAAGCGTGCCATAAGCCCGTGCAAGTTCGGCATGCACCAGTGCGTGATTCGGGTCGACAGCAACCGCCTGTTCAAGCAATTGAATCGCTTTGTCGTTATCCGGTTTATTTTCCCTAACCGAGTAAAAACGCCCTTGCAAATACAAATCCTGTGCCGACGGCGTTTGATTCGAAGTCCAGTATTGATAAAACACGATTGCACCCGCAAGCAAAGCCGCGAAGACCGTAAAAGTGACAAGCAATTTACGATGTCTTATATGTTGCCAAAAATCGGGTTGCGTTTTGGCGGTTTGCATTTCTGCATCGCCCGTGGTTGCGTGTAAAACTTGGGTCGCGTTTTCGCTTTCGGTTTGCTCGCTGCGATGCAAAAATCTTGTCAGCGGGATTTGTTTTGCCGCTGGATGAGTCAGATTTTTCTGATGTATCGGCAAAACCTCTGCTTCAACGCGGCACACTTTGACGACCAATCGATAGCCGTGTTTCCTGACCGTTTCGATAAATTTCTGCTCGCCCGGTTTTTCGCCTAACGCCCGTCGGACGGCATAGATACATTTGTCCAAATTGTTTTCTTCGACAAACGAATCTTCCCAAACCTTATTTAAGAGTTCTTCTTTGCGAACCAGGTGTCCGCCGTTTCGCACCAAAACGCAGAGAGTTGCAAAAGCCTTCTCCGAAAGTGGCACACGCTTGCCTGAAAGATGTGCCAAAAAGTGTTCCGCCACATCCAGACGAAACCCTCCAAATTCATATAACTCTTTTTCTTTCAAGGACATCCACTTTAGCAGCAAGGCGGAAGAAAAACAGAAGGAAAACAGAAGCTAAACCGAAGGACTTTTCCAAACCACCTTGCTTAGTATGGTCAGTGTATCGCGTAAGACGGCACACTCGACGGTTTAAATAAAAGATTACTGTCGAACACTTTACCATCACTGAAAGATGGAAACAAGAATTTGTTACGGCAGTATCGGTGTGCTTTCAGCGGTCAAAAAGAAATTAAAAACAAAGGGAGTTTAGAAAATGAAAATCTTAACATTGAGAAAAGGATTAGTAATCGCACTCAGCATGGGTGCACTTATTCTGGGAGTCACCGCATTTGCATCAGTTAATAATACGATTGCGGTCGGCACGATACCACAATTTCAACAGTTTGGTGGTCCAGCAGAAATCAGGATGCGGACACTTACAATTGCTCCCGGCGAAGTGATGGGCTGGCATAATCATCCCGGAGTCGGGGCTTACACAATCATCAAGCAAGGCACACTCACGGTCGAGGACGGATGCGGCTTTGAAAATGTTTATACCGCAGGGCAAGCCTTTGTTGAACCTGCCGGTCGGGTTCACAGAGGAAAAAACTTGACTGCCGGAGAGGTTATCACAGCCCAAACATTCATCGTTCCGCTTGGGAGTCCAACCTCGATAGATCCGGGTGGACCCGTTTGCGGTCGTCCCGTATTTGTAGATGAATGCAAGGCTGATGGTTGGAGGCGATTTAATTACCCGCGTTCATTCAACAGCCAAGGTGATTGTATGGATTTCGTGATTCACAGCAATTAACGGCTGAATTCAATTTAGATTTGACAATAATGCGGGTCAAGCAATCGGGTTCGTAGTCGCAAATTTTGTGTACTTTAATTACTTGAAACCCCGACGAAAGCGATTTGGAAGTCGAATTATTTTTAAGGGGTTTCTGAAATCCGTAAATTTTGACAAAAGGAGTAAACGAAAATGGCACTTATTGAAATCGAAAACAACAGCACTGGCAGACGCATAGTTGTAAATACGATGGGGATAGTTGGAATAGGCGAAAGAAACGAAAGAGGCGATGTAATGCTCATTCAGGCATTATTCAAACTCGTTGGGTTTACTGAAGCTATGTCAAAGTTAAAATTTGGATTATCAATGACGGAATTACCCGCGGTAACGGGTATTCTCGACAAGAAAACAATTCGAGCTATCAAGGCATATCAGAGACAAAATGCCCATCGCCTACTTAGAATTGACGGAAAGATTCATCCGGCAACCTACGAAAATAGAATTATCAAAAACATATTGGATGGACGATTAATGACGATTACGCTGCTTAACGAAGATGCTATTTTCGGAGCGGTCAGTGTTCCCGGAGGTTTCATTCAAGCGATCAGACACTTTGCACCGGCAATTCTTCTCACCCAAAAGATATCAACCTAACAAAGCCAGGCTGATGTTCAAACTTGGTAAAAGAATTGTTGAGATTGGAAGGTCTGAAACAGAAATCAAAACATTGTGAAATGTATTTTCTAAAATGTTTTATCAAAAATGGGATGTCGATTTTTAATCGGAAGATTTTGAAAAAAAGGAGGAAAAAGAAATGGCAGAAGAAAGATATGAATTAGAAATAATAGGTTTTCCGTATAAGGGAATGTCCAGGAGGTTTAAGATTTCAACATTCAAGTTTACCGGAATGTTGCCGAACAAATTGTATCTCGCTCCCCCGCCGTTAAACGGAGGCGGTTCAATCAGTTATCAGGCAAAGGATTACAATAACGTTGACATAGTTAAACCGAGTGATAAAGAATCCGCTGTTTTCGTACACACGTTTTTGAGAAATCAATCCCGCTTTGGAATTGAATATCAACGCTACGAAATATCATTTCCCAAAATATCCTTATTTATCATCAACCAAAATTCACAACAGATTTTCGACCTCTTTGAGGTTATTGTTTCCGGTTATGAAAAAGGAACGTTTTGGAGCGGTTTTAATCCTGGCAAGAACTATGACCAGACGGGTGAATCTGAACAAATAAGTTTCCATTACAAAAAGCAATCGCATTTTGCCGTAGTTATCAAATCGTAAAATTCGCCGTAATAAAAATACCTAGAGGGAAAATAATGAAAAATATTGAATTTTACCTTCAAAAAAATGTGAAATGTTTTTTCCGAATTGTCTTATTAAAATAAGAGGCTTTTTGAGAACTTTAATTTATTTTTTAGATGAATAAATTTTTATTAGCGTTTTGCAAAATCCTTGAAAACAAAATTATCGGAGGAAAAATCAAATGGGTAGTCCTTTTTTATACAGATTAAGAGTTGAGGGAAAAGGAATCGGTCAAAATCTTATCCCTGTTTACGCCTTTAAGCCAGGCGATCGTATGACATCCCCCTTTCACACAGGCAGTGTCGATTTACCGTTGATGCAAATGATTGCATTAGGTGCTGACGGGGCTCGGATGCTGACAGTTTGCACTAATCAACTTTACGCGTATCGTTCATTAGCGGACAAAAGCATTGATTATTTTGAGTTGCATGTCAAAGACACAAGACTCAGAACCAGTCCAACCGAAGAGAGGCGAAGTGTCGCAACTATTACTTGTAAGGATATGAAAGGAAGCAAGATGAGCCCAATAACCACGAGCCAAATCAAAATGTCTTGTGAGCCTTTATCTAATGAATTGCAAATAGTCACGTTGTCATTTTGGAGTTATCAGGGAGGACCGGTTTTTCAAAGAGTCTGAATGAGAATTGCGAATTTATTTCCTGAACTGATCCGCAATAAATTGCGAGAAACAGGTGTTTTTCAAAAATTCTCGGATCAGTTTTATGAATTTTTCAGTTTTCAAACTATGAAGGAACAATAATATGAAAAATATGAAAAAGAATTTACTTGTCACATTAGTATTTGCACTAAGTTTAGCCTTTGGTAATCAGTCGGTTTCGGCACAAATAACAATAAACATTCCCAAAATCCCGAAAATCAAAAAGGATAAGATTGAAATTAAGACAGATGGTTATGATAAACAGGCTTTTACCGATGTTACGTGGGGAAATACGATGTATCTTGACCCATATTTGGAATGTTACGCCAAGAAACAAAATCTGGAACTTATTAAAGTAACCGGCGATGCTTTTAGCAACCGTTATTTTTCTACTTCGCAAGAAATGAAACGAACTTTGCAGGACGAAATTCCGAAACTGGCGGAAATTGAAAGCCAATTGAAAAGTAAACTCAAATCTCGTCCGAATACAGGGCTTCCATATCACGAAAATCCAGCAATTTGGGAAGAAATTACGACCAACCGTGATCAATATTTTCAATGTGCTGTCGGTGCAAAAGAATCAAATAAAGCGAAGGAAAGCGTTTGGCTGCAAACACATTTGGAAGAAATTGCTAACCGACAAAAAGAAGTTGAAAGTTTTACACACGAACGCGGTTGGTTTACCAAAACATTTACCTACGACCATGTTTTGAACGCAGTTTCACTAAAAACACGCGAAAAGTGGCTAAAGGATTCAAATGCGTTGGAATTCAAAGAATACGTTGATCCGCCGCTTGACGCACTTGCTGAGGCTATCAAGAAAAAAATGTCGTCTTATCAGGCGAATACGAAGGCTTATCCGATTCATAATTCGATTGAAGAAAATCTGATGAAGTCAAAAATAAGCGATTTAGAAAAACACAAGATTTTTTATATCGGACTTCAGAAATCGAATTGGCTGATTGAAACGAACGAGCTTGGAATTCCAAAAAACCGATATAAATATGGAATGGCTTGGGTGCGATATTCTCAAAACGACCACCCATATTGCCGCGTTTACTACATCAATATTATTCAGGATTATGCGGGAGGCGGAACATACGGAAAGAGTTACGCCTATTTTGCGAAAGATGAACTGTTTGGCTGTCCCGCAGGCAAATAATGCAGTTCAAATGGCGATTGCTATGCACAAATAAAAGTTTCGCATAATCAGCTCAGGAGGGTGAAGTGAGTTCATATAATGAAAGTACGGCTGGCAATAAATATTACTTTGAAGTTGAGTGGGGAGTGCCAAAAAAAATCTATCTTGACAAATTTTCTTTTGGCGATGAATTCTTTTACGTGATGGAACTCAATGGACAAAGGCAATTCGTTAGAAACCCGGTGTTTATCTATCCGGAGCAAAGTGTAAAGAATTTGTATTCGAATCCGCTGGTCAAAACACTCGAGGAATTTTATTACAGCGGTAGCTTATTCCCTAGATGTTCTATCGGAGCCGAATTTATTGATGGTAAACAGATGAAAAAGATCACTCTTTACAGTTTTCAAACCGTTAGAATACTCGAACGCTACGGAGGTGGCGGTGATCGTCGTGTCAGCTTTTACAAGATTCGATATGACAATTGGTCGTCGTGAACAATCCGTCAAGATTTACGGCTTAACAAAAAACTAACAGGTCAAAAGTGTTGTTTTAAGAACGAAAAATCATATTTTTTTGTTAAGATTGAAATATGAAAAGACCTGAAGAGAATGAATATTCAGATTGGTACGCGGGTTATGTCAGCTTAGTTCAGGAAGCTGACATAATTTCTGCTTTGCAAAATCAAATTGACGAAATTAAAGATTTTTTCTCTGCAATTTCTGTCGAAAAAGAACTTTATCGATATGCAGACGGAAAATGGACAATCAAAGAAGTTCTCGGGCATTTGATAGATGGCGAACGTGTGTTTGCATATCGTGCTTTTCGCTTTGGTCGCAACGATGCGAACCCACTGACTGGTTTTGACGAAAATCCATACGTTGCAAATTCAAATTCCAACGACAGAAAACTTGCGGATTTGATCGAAGAATTCACCCTCCTTCGAACGGCAAATATGTTTGTTTTCAATAACTTGAAAGAGAGCGATTGGGATAATATTGGCATCGCGAGTGAAAATGAAATCTCGGTTCGGGCATTGGCATACATAATGGTCGGACATGTTCGGCATCACGTTAAGATATTGAAAGAAAGATATTTAGCTTAAATGAAATTCGACGCAATTATCATCGGCGGCGGGGCGGCAGGACTTTTTTGTGCGATTGAAGCAGGCAAACGCGGACGAAAAACACTCGTTATTGAGCATAATTCCGAAGTCGGGCGAAAGATTTTTATTTCCGGCGGCGGACGCTGTAACTTCACTAATAAAAGCGTTTCCGCGAACAATTTCGTTTCAAATAATCCGCATTTTTGTAAATCTGCACTTGCCCGATATACGCCGAATGATTTTCTTGATTTAGTAAAAAAACACAAGATTGCCTATTATGAAAAAACGCTCGGGCAGCTCTTTTGCAAAGAAAGTTCGAGGCAGATTATCGAAATGCTTTTAGAAGAATGCAAGCAAGCGAAAGTTGAAATTCGGGTAAATTGCTTGGTAGAAACCGTTGAAAAAACTGAAAGTTTTTCGCAGGGCAAGCAAGATGCCTGCGTTACTTTTTCCGTTAAAACTTCTCAAGGCGTTTTTGAAGCCGAAAGTTTGGTAATTGCGACCGGCGGACTTTCTTTTCCGAAGGTTGGAGCAACTGATTTCGGCTACAAAATTGCCCGCCAATATAAGCTCAAAATTGTCGAAACGAAACCTTCACTTGTGCCATTAGTCTTTTCTAATCTGCAACTTACAAAGCTCGCAGGGGTTTCCGTCGATTCAATTGTGAGCGTTGGAAAACGTGAGTTTCGCGAAAACATTTTGTTTACGCACAGAGGTTTGTCTGGTCCGGCGATTTTGCAGATTTCAAATTATTGGCAGAAAGATAAACCAATTTCAATCAATTTATTGCCGACCGAAAACGCCCTCGAGTTACTTGAAAACAACCGCGACAACAAACAAAATCTCGACAATTTTTTGAGTAAATTTCTGCCGAATCGGGTTGCCGAAACTTTATTTGCAAGCAATAAACCTCTTAATCAAACGAGCAAAAAAGAGCTCGAAAAAATCGCTGAAAAGTTGAATACTTGGCAAGTAAATTTTAATGAAACTGAAGGGTATCACAAAGCGGAAGTTACAATCGGCGGTGTTGACACAAACGAACTTTCGTCGCAAACAATGGAAAGCAAACGGGTTAAAGGTTTATATTTCATCGGCGAAGTCGTTGATGTTACAGGCTGGCTCGGCGGTTATAATTTTCAATGGGCGTGGTCTTCGGGTTTTGCCTGCGGGCAGAGTGTTTAAGTGTTTTGCGTTAAGAATTCCGCTCAAGTTCAATTCTGTGGATACAAAATTACTTATAAAATTACCAACAAAAAAAGCGGTCTGATTAACTAACCACCTTTCGTTGAGAAATCTTTAAATATAATCCTACTGATTCTCGTTGGAGTCTTTTTCGCCTTCTTTCTTTTTACTCAAATCGAGGGTTAAAGCCAGACGATAAATTGCTGCACTATCGACGGTTATGTCTTTGGTTGAGGATTTTCCTTTGGCTGATGTTGTAACGCGGTATGTAGCGGCTCCGGGCGGGAAACGAAAGGTAAATTGTCCGCTTTCTGTTGACGTGGAAGTATATAATTTCTTTGCTGTGCCATCGCCTGAAACTCTCGCGATTTCTACTTTTGCACCGTAAATGCTTCTGCCTTCTTCATTAAAAACGCTGCCTTTAATGATTACCAAAAAGCCTTCGTCAACTTCTAAAACAAGCCGATTGCCTAGATCGCGAACTTTCTTTTTACCAATTTCAACGTTGTTTAGGCTGCCTGAAGAATAGCCGTCTTTAGCGAAAATAAAATTATATTTGCCGGCTTTGAGTCCGTTGATGAGAAATTCGCCTTTACTATCAGTTACGGCTGTTTTTATTTCCTTATCATTTTGCTGGACAGTTACTTTCACTTGGGAAATTACGTTGCCTTGCGGGGTTCGTACTTTTCCTTTCACTCCGCCAATTTCTTGTGCGGAAGCCGAAAAACATAACAACAAAAAAGAAATAAAAACAGCCGTATAATTAAAAGACTTCATAGTTTATGCACTAGCCGAATCGATTTTCAGACTCTCCCGAAATTCTCCTGCAACATCTGAGATGATGTCATTAAGAGTTTTGGTTGGCTGAAAACCAATTAAACGTTGAGCTTTTTCAAGTCCCGGAACGCGTCTTTGCATATCTTCAAAACCTGCTCCATAAGCTTCATCGTATGAAAGATACTCAAGTTTGCTGGAGCTTCCGGTTGCCGCGATGATTCTTTCAGCTAATTCCTTGATCGAAACTTCTTCAGGATTACCCAAATTCATAACCTGACCAAAACACGCAGGAGTTTCGATTGCTTTGACCAAGCCTCCGACGATGTCTGAAACGTGTCCGAAACAACGTGATTGAGTTCCATCACCGTGAATCGTCAGCGGTTGATTTTGCAAAGCAGCTTTGATGAAATTCGGAACAACCATTCCATATTGACCGGTTTGGCGAGGTCCAACAGTATTGAAAAGTCTGATAACTACAACGGGCAAGCGGGTTTCTTTCCAATGTGCCAATGCCAAAAATTCATCCAATTCCTTCGCACAAGCATATGCCCAGCGGTGTTTGCTGGTGGATCCTTTCAAAATATCATTGTCTTCATTGAATGGAACCTGTGTGCTTTTTCCGTAAACTTCTGAGGTTGACGGAATCAAAACTTGTTTGCGATAGCGTGAGCAGAATTCCAAAACAATGTCAGTTCCTCTGAAAATTGTTTCAATAGTTTTGACGGGTTGCTCCATGATGAGCCGAACGCCGACTGCACTTGCCATATGGAAAACACGATCAGTATCACGAATCAATTCTTCCATTAAGCGAGCATTCAAAACTGTATCAATTAGAAGTCTGAAGCCAGGTTTTCCTTCCAAATGGGCGACATTTGAGTAACGTCCGGTCGAGAGATTGTCGATCACCGTAACTTCATGACCCGCGTTATGCAACCTATCGGCTAGATGACTTCCGACGAAACCGGCACCGCCAGTAATTAAAAATTTCATTGTTTTCTCCGAATTTATGTTTAGTATTTCAGACCCAAATTGTTTTTATTATTCGCAAAACAGACATAAATCACCAGCGTCAAAAGGAACAAATAGATTGTGGTAGATTATTGAATTTCTGAGATATCTTCTGACAATTGGATTCCATAGGGCAATTCCAATTTCTATTTTCTAACTTTTAACGCGGCTGTGTCAATAACAAAGTTTAACAAAATCTTTTTACGAGATTTGCGTTTCAAAATACTTGACAGTTTTCTTTAATCCTTCAGATAAAGGAATAGTCGGCTGCCAGCCCAAAAGGCTTTGAGCTCTTTCAATATTCGGCTGGCGTTGCTTTGGATCGTCTTGCGGAAGTGGCAAGTGCGTGATTTTAATATCTTTACCAGCAATTTTGGCGACTTCCTGAGCCAATTCAAGCATTGTAAATTCGCCCGGATTGCCTATATTTACCGGCATATGCACATCTTCGCCGCCTTCAATATTCATCAGCCGAATAATACCTTCTACCAGATCGTCAACATAACAAAATGAACGGGTTTGCTCGCCTGTTCCGTAGATCGTCAAATCTTCGCCACGCAATGCCTGACTAATAAAATTTGAAACAACCCGACCGTCGTCTTCCCGCATATTCGGACCGTAAGTATTGAAAATACGAACGATACGTGTGTCAACGTTATTTTGTCGGTGATAATCCATGAATAGAGTTTCTCCGATTCGCTTGCCTTCGTCATAGCAACTTCGCGTGCCGATCGGATTAACATTTCCCCAATAATCCTCGGTTTGCGGATGAATAATCGGATCGCCGTAAACTTCGGAAGTTGAGGCTTGTAAAATTCTCGCCTTCACACGTTTCGCCATCCCGAGCATATTAATTGCACCCATTACGCTGGTTTTTACAGTTTTAACTGGATTGTATTGGTAATGAATCGGCGATGCCGGACACGCCATATTATAAATTTGATCAACTTCGAGCAAAATCGGCTCAGTTACATCGTGGCGAACAAGTTCAAATCGTTTGTTATCAAGCAGATGAAGAATATTTTCTTTTCTGCCCGTGAAAAAATTATCAAGACAAATTACATCGTTGCCTTCGTTCAAAAGTCTCTCGCAAAGATGCGAACCGATAAAGCCCGCTCCGCCTGTGATCAAAATTCTCATTATTGTGTATTTATAAGTAATTAGAGCAAATTTTGTTGCGGAAACACGCACGAAGTAAGTGTGCTGACTTTTCGCCCTTACTTCGTGCAGGCTTCTGCATAATATCGAGCAATTCAGATTTTACTTAAATCAAAATCCCGAAAATATCGAAATGCAATTATCTATTATCGATTCTCAATTATCAATTCCGCAAATTCTTTTCAAAGAAGTCCAAGATTCTTTCGTATTCGTCCGCCCAACTCGTCGGGCGTGCAAAACCATGATTTTCAGCCGGATAAAGCATTGCGTCAAAATATTTTGTTTTCTCGAGCCGCATTAATTTCTCGATCAGTTGAATCGAATCCTGTGCATGTACGTTATCGTCAACCAATCCGTGCAAAATTAATAAAGGTTTATTCAAGCCTTCCGCATATGCAATCGGCGAACTGCGTTTGTAAGCCTCAGGATTTTTATCAGGAAATCCGAGCCGCTCAGTCGTGTAAATATTTGACGAAGCGTAATAGTTTTTCCAGTCTGCAACCGGACGCAACGCAGCCGCACAGGTGATTTTATCAGTTCGGAAAGCAAGCATCTCTGCCATAAAACCGCCGTAGCTTCCGCCATAAACTCCAACTTTTTTCGGATTAACGGAATAATTTTTGACCGAATAATCAATCGCGTCCAAATGATCCTCATAATCTTTTCCACCTAAGAAATCATGAACATCAGTTCGCCAATCTCGCCCGTAGCCAGCCGAACCGCGAAAATCGATGTCTAAAATTACATAACCTTTTTGGGTTAAAAGCGTGTGAAACATAAACTCGCGATAATAATTGTTCCAGCCATTAATCGTATTTTGCAGATAGCCCGCACCGTGTACGAAAATCACCATCGGATATTTTTTTGTCTTATCAAAACTATTTGGCAAATAAATCTTCGATTTGATTATTTTGCCGTCACGGCTCGGAATATCGATAAATTTCGGTTCAGACCAAGCTGTTTTGTTGAAAGTTTCGGGGATTGAATTGGTGATTTTTTGTTCAGCATTTAATCCGCGGCAGCCTGTGCAGATCTTTTGAATATAAAGCTCTGAAGGCGAATTCCATTTTGAAAATTGGAAGAGAATATTTGGCTGATTGCCGATCGTTTCATCAATTTGCGGATTATTTCGCATTCCTTTTTCCTGCGAATAAATCTTCAGCTTTTCTTTCGTCTTCATTTCATAGGCATAAAATTGACGTTCGGCAGTCGTTTCTTCGGTTGAACTAAAAATTATCTGATCGCCGGTACCTGCCCATTTTGCCCAATCAATTTCGTACTTTCCTTTTGTAACCTGCTCAATTTTAACCGAATCTTTATACGTCATTGGAGCGGTTTGACGAGCTTCGGGATTTGGTGAAACGTCATTTAGCAGTCTCTCGAGCGTCGCTTTGTAAAGATGATTAAAACCGTCTCGCTCACTTCCAAAAAATACTTGGGCTGCGTTTTGCGGATTCGGTTCTACAATTCTGGAAAGTCCCGCCACCCATTTTTCGTCGGTTTCTTCGGTCAGCAAAATGATATGCTCTGCTTTGCTGCCTACATTGTGAACATAAAAAAGTTGTCGCCGCTTCGTATCTTTATCGATTCGATCAACAATCAGACTCGCATTATCCGCCGCCCATTTTACCGAACGAATGTAGGAAACACCCTCAGCTTTTGGCAGTTTCACTTCGAAAGGTGTTTCGCGGCTTCCATCGGTTGGATAGGCGTAAATTCGCTGATCTGTCCAGCCTCGGCGAGTTGTTGGTGCAACCGTAAATTCGTCCAAATAATTCGGCACAAACAAAGCTTTTTGACGCGAGCCATCCGAAACCGTGTAAGCGATCATTTTGCCGTCTTTGGTTGGATTCACGCCAAAAATCGAAACAAACGCTGCCGGATTTGCCTCTTTCGTAACCTGCACGAGCGAAGTTTCTTTCAAATTCAAAACAAAAAAATTGCCGGCGGAAGAATAAAGAATCGAATCATTAGTCAGCCAGCGAGCGGAATTTTCAGAGCCTTGAGTGCGGGTGATGCGGCGGGCGGCGGATTTTTTTTCCGCAGTTTTAATCGACTCTTCATAGTCAATTCGAGCAACATTTATTCGGTTTTCCACACCTTGCAATTCATCAAAAACCTTCAAAGTGGGTTCATTCGTACTTAATCTAGGGTAAGATTTTGGCAAATTCTTAAGCTGATTAATCAGTACATCAAATTGTTCATTTAATGAAATTATAGTTTTTGGATTAATCGTAGTTAGTTTCGGAGCATTATTTATCGTATCAATCAAGAGTTGTTTGGAAGTTAATACTTCGTTATATAGCTTGTTCTCAACTACTGCCCCCATTCTTAGCGAGTGAATTATGATTTCAATAAGATCAGCACGGCGAATGATATTAGATTGATAGCTTTCCCAATAACTGCGTATTTTCTCGTCTTTCAAAATGGATGTTTCCGCTTGTGAATCCAAATCCAAAACATAAATATCCGAATTCTGCAAAAACAGAATCTTTTTGGAATCTGGTGAAAATTCTACGCCGCCGAGATTCTTCTCACGGGCTTTAACAAAATCGTCTCGAACAATCAGACCATAGTTAAGCTTGCTTTCGGGCGGTGTTGTCCGTGGTTCAAAATTCTGCTCGGCGTTTACCAAAATTCTTGGTTCACCACCAGCCCAAATGTACAGATTTCGCGGTTCTTTTCCGTCTGCGTTCCACGAAAAAACGACTTTTGCTCCATCAGGCGAAAGCTTTTCTGAATCAGGTCGCATCCCTGCGAGCGATGGTTCAGCCATTATTTGGCGAACGGTTAAATTTTGTGCGGAAATGTTATTGGAGTTTACTAAAACCAAAGTTATTGCAAAAAAGCACGCAAAATAACTAAAAACTGATAACAATGAAATTACTTTCAGCGGCAAAAGGCGTATATTCTTCATAGATTATTAGACAATTTGAATTTTCTCTGCGAATTATATACGAATTATGGAAGAAAAGACGAAGCCGAAAGATATATCAGGCGAGGATAAAGAAAAATTAGACGCAGAATGCTTGCCGGGCTCATTTATCGATCAAAAAGAAGAGGGAAGTTATTATTATGACGACGCTCACGGTTATGAAACTTTTGTTGAAGAAACGGACGACGAAGAGGATTAACGGCGAGTTTTGATTGCAAAACACTTTTTGGTTATCGATGAATTAGCGATAGAATAAATTTATGAACAAATCTAAATTATTGACAAATATATTACTTATTACGATCTTGATGACAATCGGATTTGGGTGTAATTCTGCGAAATTGCCTTCTTTTGGGGGCGGACTGAGCGAATCAACCGATCCTAAAGCGGCTATTCAAGACACCTTGAAAAATTTTACGGATGCGAAATCGTATCATTCAGTCATAAAGACCAAGAATGCTTTGGCAGAGGTTGAAACCGAAGTCAGTTTCGTAGCCCCTGATAAATTTTCTATTAAGAATAATGTGCCAACCATGAAGAGCGAAATAATCGTGATTGGAAATGAATCTTTCAGTAGAATGGGCGATGGAAAATGGACTAAATTGCCTCCAAATCAAGGACCCTCAATCGCAGATATTCGTGGCAAATACTCGGAAGAATCGCTAGCAGCGATGAGAGACTTTACGTTCGTGGGCAAGGAAACTATCAACAAAAGGGATGCTTTAATTTTCAAATACAACACTTCTTACGGCGGAGAAGCAGTTTGCAAAATGTGGATCGATGCGAATTCCAGCTTGCCGATAAAGGTTGAAACTGACGGCATTTACGCGAATAACAAAGTGCAAATGACAGTAACCTACGATTTCGAAAAAGAAATAACGATTGAGGCTCCAAAGACTTACTAAACCGAATTTCTCCCGGCATTTATGATACCAAAAGAGCATCGCATCGCGAGTTTTTCGTAATTTGCAATCTTTTCGGAATCGTTCGTAGAGGCTTCAAGCCCCTGAATTTGTTGGATCGAATACTGCTGAATCGTGGTTAGCGGAAAAACGATTCGCTCACGGGTTTGCACGGATTGCTGTTCGGTCGGGTAATCAGACATCAGAGAATCCTTGCCGGAAAGTTTGAAAATATATTCTTTCGTAAGTAAATATTCGGCATAGATCTTTCGCCATATTTCACCGAAAACCTTGTCATTTTCGAGCCAAGCCGTCAGCGGGAAAAACGACTTTTGCATCGCCATTTCACAATTGTCGATTAATGCTTTAAAGAAGCCATTAGTCAGATACATCGTTTTAACTTGTTCGAATTTTCCGGCTTCATCCATCTTTTTGAGTCCGGTACCAACACCGTAAAAGCCCGGTACATTTTGTTTCAATTGACTCCACGCTCCGACAAAAGGAATTGCCCGTAAATCCTTTAATGTCAACTTATTAGAAGAGCCACGCTTAACCGGTCGGCTGCCGATATTGGTCGCGGAATAGAATCTTAAAGGACTGATATTTGAAAGATATTCGAGAAATTGCGGATGATTTTTCAGGCTTTCATATTCGGCAAAACTCGCATCTGCGATCGACTGCATCAAGCTTTCCTCCGAGGAATCAAAAGTCTCGTCTTTGGCTGAAAAAAGATGATTAAAAATGCCAGCATTTAGTAATTGTTCGAGGTTGAATTGAGCCGCGTTGATCGTCCCGAAATTTGACGAAACTGTTTGTCCTTGAATCGTAACCTGAATCGCGTCGTTAGCAATATTTTTACCCATTGAGGAGAAAAATTTATGCGTTTTTCCGCCTCCGCGAGCTGGCGGACCGCCGCGACCATCGAAGAAAATTACGTTTACGCCATAGCTTCTTGAAAGCTCAGTAAGTTCATCTTTTGCTTTGTAAATGCTCCAATTTGCCATCAAATAGCCGCCGTCCTTGGTGCCGTCGCTAAAGCCGAGCATGATTGTTTGAGTATCGTTGCGGCGTGCTAAATGTTGGCGATAAAGAGGATTTTCGTAAAGCTGATGCATCACATCCGCAGCTTCCTTAAGGTCGGCAATTGTTTCAAAAAGCGGAACGATATCAATATTTACATCTTCTGCAGACCAACCGCCGAGCAGAAAAAGTCCGTAAACTTCGATTGCATTCAAAGCAGACTGACACTGCGAAATGATGTAGCGTTCGCAAGCCTTTTCGCCGTTTTCGGATTGAATCTTTTTGATCGCTTCAACCGTTTTTATAGTGTCTTTGGCGAGTTCGTCGGTCAGTTTTTCGGCTTCAATTCGTTTGGTAACTTTCAAAAGACATTCAATCTTTTCGCTGTCTGACAAAGCGGCGTAATTTTTGGGTAAACTATCCGTTGTTTCCGCGATATGTTGCAAAATATTAGCGTGCATCGTTGATTCCTGACGAACATCAAGCGATGCAAAATACAAACCAAAAATCTCAATTTTGGAGATTAATTCCTCAACCAATTGCACAAAAAGCCCGTCGTGCTTGCCCAAAAGTGTTTCGCGAATTTGCCTTAGAGTTGCCAAAATTTCTTCTTGCGAAATCTTTTTCTTCGGATCGGGAAGCAAAATATTTTCGTAAAGTTTATCTTCCAATTCACCCAAAATTTCTTCTACTCCAACAAACGTCAGTCGCCTTTTGATTCGACGAACATCACGATAATACGCTTTCAGAATCGAACTTCTGAGAGCTTCGGTAACTTTTAATGTAATTTCAACCGTTACAAAAGGATTTCCGTCGCGGTCGCCACCGGACCAAAAACCCATTCTAATCAATTTCGAAGTATCAAATTCTTCATTGGGAAAAGCCTGCTTTATCTCCGAAATGATATTTCCAATCGCAAAATAAAAGATGTTTTCGAGATACCAGATGAGGCTTACAGCTTCGTCAAACGGAGTCGGTTTCGATTTTTTGAAGAATGGCGTTCGCCCGAGCTGCTGCAAAAATGTGTTGATCTCCGTAACGTTATTTTTCTCAATTGAATCCGCCAAATCGTTGATAATTCCGAGTACCGAACCCGGGTAAAATTGCGTTGGATGAGCGGTCAAAACCGGTCTAACACTAAATGTGTCAATAGTTTGCGAAAATTCAGAGAGTTTATTGGTTTGGATTACATCAGAAGTGATCTGCTTGAGAGTTCCGGCACCGTGCATGTCGTTCATCTCACGAAAAGCAGCGTCTTCGAGAGCGTCGAAAAGCACAATTTGGCGTTCGGCATATTGCACAAAGCGAAATAACAAATCAATCCTCGAATCTTCGGTATCAAGTGAAGTGTGATTGGCAAAAAAGTCGTCAATGATTTGAGTTGGACTTTTTTTGGCTGCGTAGCCATCTTCGCAATTGCTTAAAAATAGCGAAAGCAAGATGCCCGTTTTATCAATTCCGTAAAAAGGAAGCGACAAAAAAAGGCTGTTATAAAGCTGAAAACGGATCCCAATCGTATCTTGAAATTTGTGCAATGCACTTGAAGACGTTTGATTCATAAAATGAATTCTAATACATAGTGAGCTTTACATATAATATTTATTTTAATCTTTTGCTTAAAATACGGCTAATTCCAAAAAAATAATTGAAATATAAGTTATGAAATGCTACGATACATAACTTTCATTTATAGGTATTGTGAAATGTTTGAGAAAAACAGCATAAGAAGTAATAAAAAATTATGAAAACTGCAACTGAAGCGAGCAAAAATGTTGTTAGCACTGAAAGTCAAAATGCTAAACCGCAAATTGCACGCGGTGCGGAAATTCTCGTCCGTTCATTGATCAAAAATGGGGTCGACAAAATTTTCGGCTATCCCGGCGGGGCGGTTTTGCATATTTATGATGAGCTTTGGCGTTTTCGTGAAGAAATTACGCACTATCTCGTTCGCCATGAGCAAGGTGCGACCCATGCTGCCGAAGGTTATGCACGGGCGACGGGAAAAGTAGGAGTTGTATTGGTGACATCAGGTCCGGGTGCGACGAATGCGGTTACTGGAATTGCGACTGCCTATATGGATTCGATTCCGCTTGTTGTGATAACGGGACAAGTTCCGCTTCCGATGATTGGCACGGATGCTTTTCAGGAAGTTGACACCTTTGGAATTACTCTTCCTATAGTAAAACACAGCTATTTAATTAAAGACGTTCATAAAATCGAAGCGATAATCGATGAAGCTTTTCAGATCGCACAAACGGGCAGACCGGGTCCGGTAGTAATCGATATTCCAAAAGATATTACCGCTCAAATGGCTGAATATTCGGGAAAGAAAACTCATTTTCCATCGCTTGAAAATGAGCAGAAAATTGATAGGGAAGCATTAGATTTAGCGGTGCAAAAACTTCTGGAAGCAAAGAAACCTGTTTTTTATGTCGGCGGCGGAGTTGTTACTTCAAACGCCTCAGATGAACTCTTGGAAGTTGCGGAAATTTTGCAAATGCCGGTTACGCCTACACTTATGGGCTTGGGGGGATTTCCTTCGGTTCATGAAAATTGTATGGGAATGCTCGGAATGCATGGCACATACACATCAAATATGGCAGTGGCGGAAAGCGATCTGCTTTTTGCGGTTGGAGTTCGCTTTGATGATCGCGTGACGGGGAAATTGGCGACTTTTGCTCCGCACGCCGAAGTAATTCACATAGACATTTCACCTTCGAATATCGGAAAAATTCGTAAAGCAAATATTTCTCTGGTTGCTGATGCGAAAACAGCTTTGAAAGCGATTGCTGAAAAGTTGAAAAACCGCAGTCAGTCAGACATTAGTGCAAGTATTAAAAGACGTGAGCCTTGGTGGAGGGAAATTCGCGAATGGCAAAAAAGCGTTCCTTTGATCTGCGAAACTTCGGAAACAGAGATCAAGCCGCAGCAGGTTATTGAAGAACTTCACCGGATCACAAATGGTGACGCGATAATCGTTACAGACGTTGGGCAACATCAGATGTGGGCGGCACAGTTTTACCCATTTAAGCGTTCGCGGCAATGGCTGACGAGCGGCGGACTTGGCACGATGGGCTTTGGTCTGCCTGCTGCGATGGGTGCGGCTTTGGCTTGTCCGGAGCATCAAGTTGTTGCAATAGTTGGAGATGGCGGTTTTCAGATGACCAATCAAGAAATCACCACAGCCGTTCAATACAATATTCCTTTGAAAGTCTTGATTATGAATAATGGCTATCTCGGAATGGTTCGGCAATGGCAGGAAATGTTTTATAAACGGGCTTATTCAGAAGTTGATCTATCCGTTTCGCCGGATTTTGTGAAGCTCGCGGAGGCTCACGGAGCATTAGGTTTGCGTGCAAAAACTCCAGCTGAATTGACCGAAGTTTTGCAAAAAGGTTTGAGCTATGAAGGCACAACGATTATGGATATTGTTGTAACGAAAGAAGAAAATGTTTTCCCGATTGTTCCGGCAGGTGGAAATTCTAGGGATATGATCTTGAAGGAAGGATGAAGGCTGAGGGATGAAGGATGAAATAAATTCAAAATCTTAAATCCTAAAATCTTAAATCTTAAATTTTGAATCGAATTATGCGTCATACAATTACAATTGATGTTGCCAATGAAGCAGGCGAACTTTCGCGAATAATCGGGCTTTTTTCTGCTCGCGGCTTTAATATTGAAACGATAACGGTCGGCAAGACTTTAGAGCCGAATTGGTCGCGTTGTACGATTGTGACGTTTGGCGATGATTCGGTAATCGAGCAAATTATCAAGCAATGTTCGCGTTTGATAAGGGTTCGCGAAGTTAAAGCCGTTACGCGTTTGCCGCATATTGAAAGGGAAATGGCATTGATCGAGGTTGGTGCCAAAGCCGGTGCTGAGCGACAGGAAGTGATGAGTTTGGTGGAAATATTTCGTGCGAAAGTAGTGGATATTTCTCACGAAAAAATGATTTTGGAGCTATCCGGTGCGATGGATAAGGTGGACGTTTTTATCGAAATGCTGCGACCTCTCGGAGTTGCAAATGTAACGCGGACGGGTTGCGTAGCCGCTAATCGACTTTCGGCTTTAGAAGACGGCGGCGAGAAGATATTGAGTGCTAATTTATAAGATTGGTCAGTAACCCGACTATTAAGGAGGGCGAAAAAAATGCAGAAGTCCGCACGTAAGTAAGGACGAAATACTGACATAGAGAATGTAAATATTAAATGGAACGCCCTTACTAACGTGCGGGCTTCCGCAAAAGAGGAAGAGATAATGAAAGTATTTTACGAACAAGATGCAAATCTTAACTTATTGAAAGAAAAGCGGATAGCCGTTATTGGCTATGGCTCGCAAGGACACGCACACGCGAATAACCTGAAGGATTCGGGCTTTGATGTGGTTGTCGGTTTACCGGAAGGAAGCAAATCAAAAGCTAAGGCTGAAGCTGCCGGCTTGGAAGTTTTATACACCCGCGATGCGGTTGAATCAGCCGATATGATAATGGTTTTAGTTCCTGACGAACTCGCTCCAACCGTTTACCGAAACGAAATTGAGCCTGCTTTGAAACCCGGCAAATATCTACTTTTTGCACATGGTTTCGGCGTTCATTTCAAAAAAATCACGCCACCGATAGACGTAAATGTGTTTCTCGTTGCTCCAAAAGGTCCTGGTCATCTGGTTCGCAGCGAGTATGCACGAGGTCGGGGTGTTCCATGTCTTTTGGCGGTTCATCAAGACGTTACGGGTGACACACGCGAACTCGGAATGGCATACGCTTCGGCAATTGGCGGTGGCAAAGCTGGAATCATCGAGACGACTTTCAAAGAAGAGACCGAAACTGATCTTTTTGGCGAACAAGCCGTACTTTGCGGAGGCTTAACTGCTTTGATCAAAGCGGGTTACGAAACTTTGACCGAAGCCGGATATGCACCTGAAATGGCTTATTTTGAATGCTTGCATGAGATGAAACTTATCGTCGATTTACTGTATGAAGGCGGAATTTCCAACATGCGTTATTCAGTTTCAAACACGGCTGAGTATGGTGATTTAACTCGCGGAAGTCGAATTGTAACGTCAGAAACAAAGGCTGAAATGAAGAAAATTTTGAGCGAGATTCAAAGCGGACAATTTGCAGATGAATGGATGGCAGAATGCGATAACGGCAAAGTGAATTTCAATCGAATGGAAGCCGAAGGCGAAACTCACAGCATTGAAAAGGTTGGCGAAGAGCTTCGCGGAATGATGCCTTGGTTGCAAGAGAAGACTTTGGTTAACAAGCAAGCAAACTAATTTATTCATTTGTTGATTGAAACATTGAATCATTGTATAAAAGCAATGAACAAATGATTCATTGAATCAATAAAATCTATGAAATACGATTGGAATAAAGAAGAAGGACGCACGTTGGTCGATGGTTATAGTCGCGGCGTCGCGGTTGGCGAAAGCATCATGATGGCTCACGTAAAGCTTGATGAAGGGGCAATTACCAAGCCCCATCGTCACGATTTTGAAGAGATTCTTTATGTCGTTTCGGGACGTTGGCGGGTCAGTTTTGGCGGACGTGAATTCGTTTTAGAGGCGAATCAGAGTCTCGTAATTCCTGCTAATGTTGAGCATTCTTCAGTCGCCGAGGCGGATACAGTTGCCATCGCCTGCACAAATCACCGTCCGGAATGGGAAGGTAATCAAGATTTTTGGCTCCATTACAATCAAGATAAGCATCTTTGGGGAGTTTAGGTAGCGGCACAGGCAGTAGCAGAGGGCAGTTAGTTTTTTAATCCTAACGCCCGTTTTTTTGTCCAGTAATCGAACAAGAAACTGCGGCTGCCACTGCTTCTGCCGACTGAAATATGAATAGAAGAAGTTGTCAAATTACACAAGGAGTTGAACGTTCGCCGAATCGGGCGATGCTTCGGGCTGTCGGATTTTCTGACGAAGATTTTTCCAAACCGATAATCGGCGTGGCGAATGGCTACAGCACAATTACGCCGTGCAACGCGGGGATAAATGTTCTTGCAGAACGTGCAATTGATGCCCTTAGTGAAAGCGGAACAATGCCGCAAGTATTTGGCACGATTACAATTAGCGACGGGATTTCGATGGGAACTGAAGGGATGAAATACTCGCTCGTTTCCCGCGAAGTGATTGCGGATTCGATTGAAACGGTCTGCAACGGGCAATCGCTGGACGGGGTTTTGGCAATTGGCGGCTGCGATAAAAATATGCCCGGTGCAATGATTGCGATTGCCCGTTTGAATATTCCGGCAATTTTCGTTTATGGCGGAACTATTAAAGCGGGACATCTGGACGGCGAGGATTTGACGGTTGTTTCGTCTTTTGAGGCAGTTGGACAACATTCGGCGGGAAAGATTGATGATAAAAGATTGACCGAAGTTGAGAAGCACGCTTGCCCGGGCGTAGGTTCGTGCGGCGGTATGTTTACTGCAAACACGATGTCTTCGGCGATTGAAGCATTGGGTTTGAGTTTGCCGTATTCTTCGACAATGGCGGCGGAAGACAGCGAAAAAGCCGATAGTGCGGCGGAATCTGCACGAGTTTTAGCGGAAGCAGTAAAAAACGATTTAACTTCTAGCCAAATTTTGACCCGTAAAGCCTTTGAAAATGCGATTGCGGTGATAATGGCGGTTGGCGGTTCTACCAATGCTGTGTTGCATCTTTTGGCGATCGCACACGCCGCTAATGTCGATTTGAAACTAGATGATTTTGAAGAAATTCGAGCTAAAGTGCCTGTCTTCTGTGACTTAAAACCATCAGGCAAATATGTTGCGACCGATTTACACAAAGCCGGCGGAATTCCATTGGTCATGAAAATGCTCCTCAAAGCAGGACTTTTACATGGCGATTGCATGACGATCACGGGTAAAACGATAGCTGAAAATCTTGCTCAAATTCCCGACGCACCGAATTTGAATCAAGACGTAATTCGTCAATTTAATAAGCCGCTTTACGAGCAAGGACATCTCGCAATTCTACGCGGAAATTTAGCCGCGGAAGGGTCGGTCGCGAAAATCACCGGAGTTAAAAATCCTTCGATCACTGGGAAAGCAAAGGTTTTCGATTCCGAAGAAGAGTGCCTTAAAGCTATTCTTTCCAAAAAAATACAGGCAGGCGACGTAATCGTAATTCGCTATGAAGGACCAAAAGGCGGACCCGGAATGCGTGAAATGTTCGCACCGACTTCCGCAATTATCGGAGCAGGTTTGGGTGATTCCGTCGGGTTAATCACCGATGGCAGATTTTCCGGCGGAACATATGGAATGGTGGTCGGACACGTTGCTCCCGAAGCATTCGTTGGCGGAAATATCGCACTGATTGAAGAAGGGGATTCGATAACGATCGATGCTCCTACGCGAACTTTGCAGCTAAATATTTCCGACGAAGAATTGGCGACCCGCAGAAGACTATGGAAAGCACCGGAACCAAAATATATCCGAGGAGTTTTGGCGAAATATGCCAAGCTTGTTTCATCTGCTGAATTTGGAGCGGTGACGGATTAATCAGGTCAGTAGCGTTTTGCGTGAGCAAATGCGTTCAAAATAACAACTAGGACGCATCGGCTCACGCACGACGCTACTGACAAGATGGCTTACGCAAAACTCTACATATGTTCCAAATCTATAACGAAGGCAAGACTTTCGAGAAAATCATTTATTCAGAGCGATTCCGCAAAACCCGAGGAATTTGAAGACTGCACTTTTATTGACTGCAATTTCGCCAATACAGATTTATCAAACGTAATTTTTTCCGATTGCGATTTCATCGGATGCAACCTGAGCAATGCAAAGATCGCTGGAGCGGCTTTTCGAGATGTCCGTTTTAAGGAATGCAAATTGCTCGGTTTGCGGTTTGATGAATGCAATATCTTTCTCTTTGAAGTCGGTTTCGCAAACTGTAACCTCAATGTTTCTTCATTTTACGGATTGAAAATCAAGAAAACGAAATTCCTTGACTGCAATTTGTCGGAAGTAGATTTCTCCACCGCCGAATTGAGCGAAGCGGTTTTCCAAAATTGCGACCTCCGGCGAGCACAATTTGAAAATTCGATTCTTGAAAAATCAGACTTTCGTACGGCTTATAATTATTCGTTTGATCCGGAATTAAATCGCATCAAGAAAGCTAAATTTTCTAAAGAGGGAATCGACGGACTTTTGGGTAAATACGAAATTGAAATAACTTAGCGAAGTTTCCAATAATTCGATAAAAAGCAGTTTTCTTATTCGAGAGAACTGCTTTTTTTTGTTATAAAAGTAATTATGAACAGAGCACAAACATTGGGAGAATTAAAATCCAGCGGACACGTTTCACGGTCGGTAAAAGACGAAATGCGGTGCAAATCTCATCAAAAAAATCAGAAGCGGAGAAAAACTGTTTCGAGGGATTGTGGGCTATGATGAAACGGTGATTCCGCAGCTCGTAAACGCAGTTTTATCGAAACATAATATCATCTTGCTCGGCACACGCGGACAGGCTAAGAGTCGTATTATCAGACAATTAACTGAAGTTGTTGGATGAAGAAATGCCGATCATCGCGGGTTCGGAAATTAACGATAATCCTTTCCAGCCGCTTTCGGCTTACGGCAGGCAGCAGGTGGAAATTCACGGCGATGAGACGAAAATTGATTGGGTAAAACGCGATAATCGCTTTGTTGAAAAACTCGCGACGCCTGATGTGACGATTGCCGATATTATCGGCGATGTTGACCCGATCAAAGCTGCGAAAGGCGGACATCTTTTGTCTGACGAATTGACGATTCATTTCGGACTTCTGCCGACGGGCAAATCGCGGAATTTTTGCGATCAACGAATTGCCGGATTTGGCAGGAAAAATTCAGGTTGGACTTTTTAATATCATGCAGGAAGGCGATGTTCAGATTAAGGGTTATCCGGTGCGTTTGCCGCTCGATGTGATGCTGGTTTTTTCGGCAAATCCGGAAGATTACACGGCTCGCGGGAAAATTATTACGCCGTTGAAAGATCAGAATCGGTTCGGAAATTTCTACGCATTATCCGAAAGATATTTCACTCGGCGTGGAAATTACAAAGCAGGAAGCATGGCTCAAACGGGATGATTTTGATGGATTTACACTCGAAATTCCCGAATTTATCGGCGAACTAATCGAACAAATTGCCTTTGAAGCGAGAGACGATCAGCGAATTGATAAACGCTCGGGAGTTTCGCAGAGATTTCCGATAACTGCAACAGAAGCAATGGTTTCCAATGCTGAGAGACGGGCATTATTGACTAATGAGCCTGAGATCGTTCCGCGAATTTCGGATATTTACGCGGCGTTACCTGCGATGACCGGAAAAATGGAGCTCGAATACGAAGGCGAACAGATTGGAGCAAATCGGGTTGCCAAAGATTTGATAAAAAAGGCGAGCAGCGTTGTTTTTGATGGTTTCTTTTTAGGGATTGATTTTGCTCCGGCGATTCATTGGTTTGATCAGGGAAATAAACTTTTGCTTTCCGATAATGCATCTGCTGAAGAATGCGTCAACCTTTTGCAAAGCGTTCCCGATTTGATCGAATCAACGCTCGTTCCGCTGGAATTTACCCGAAATGACAAGGCAAAGCTTGTCTCAGCCTGCGAATTCGTTTTGGAAGGCTTATACGCCCAAAATAAGATTTCACGCAATGAAGAAGGCGGCTACGAAGCAATGACGCGAACAAAACGCGACGCCGTGGATTGATTTATGATGATTTAACTGATTTGGATAGTTATAATTAAAAATCTAATTAAAGTTAGTTAAGTATAAGAGAATGTTTCTTTATTCGGTGAAACCGACGAAATATTTTTAGCCGAATAAACAAAGAATAATTCAAATTCCGAATAGCTTTAACTGAAGCAAAAGGCAAGATTGATAATATATTTGATTTTGGCTAAAGCCTGTGATTGTAGTAATTAAAGTTCCGTCAGCTAAAGCGGACGGCAATTCATAAAGGCAGACGACAATCTATAAAACGGAAGCGAGATTTACCAGGACAATCTCCCCGAATGAGCGAAGGAGCATCATTAATCAAGTAGAATCAGGAATGTTTTGAGTTGGCAGTCGGCGTTTGTTTGTCGCAGTGATTATTATGAAACAAATAACCATATCTAAGAAGAAATTATTTATCATAGCCTTCTTTTTATTCCTTTTGATTGGCGGGTATTGGGTATGGACATATTTTACCAGTCCAACCGGAAGTCAAAAAGTTAATTTTATAGCGGCACAATCGCAAAAATTCACGAGCGGCAACTTAAATTTCACCGTATATCGTGCAGAAAACGGCGTAAGTGAAGACGTAATATATCACTTACACGGAAGGAATATGGATGATTCTATTTGGAATGATGACACTTATTTTACTTCCTTAGTTCAATCGTATTGGCAGAAATCATCAACAAAACCGCCAACTGTTGTGGTCGTTTCTTACGGAAATGTGTGGCTTTTAACTCCAAAAAATTCCAAAGCGGAAAGTGGTTTAATGGATGATTTTGTTGCCCGTCTGCCCGAAATTGAATCAAAAACAGGTAAACCGCGAAATAGAATTTTGCTTGGCGAATCAATGGGCGGATTGAATGTATTGATATTAGGTCTCAGTCATCCTAACCTGTTTTCTAAAGTTGCATCGCTCTGTCCGGGAGTTTATTTGGATTCACCGTTTTCTGATTTTTCGACGATGAGAGAATCAGTCAAACGCACCGGAGCAGATCCAAAGATAGCATTTGGAATACTCCAAATGGCAAAGACTTATGTTTCTAATGAAGAGGAATGGAACTCAATTTCTCCGATAAAATTGATTGAGCGGGCAGATGATAAGTATCCTGAACTATATTTATCGTGTGGTCTTTATGATAAATACGGCAATTTTGAGGGAACGGAAGCCCTTGCAAATATCGCAATAAAACGCGGCGTAAAAACTAAATGGCATCCTCTGTATGGCGGACACTGTGCTATTGATGTTGCTTCACTGGCAGATTTTCTTGCCGCTAATCAATGAATTTTGGGAAGATAGTATCAGTTAAACCGTTTTGCAACAGCAAATAGATATTATTATGAGCAATAATTTTTTAGATTTATGAAAAGAAAAAGTCATCGTTTTTGACGGTGCAATGGGAAGCAATCTGCAATGGCAGAATTTGACGATTATTGAAAAAGTTCACACGGGATTTTTAGATGTCGGTTGTGATGTGATTGAAACTAACTTTTTCGGCGGCGGCGAGATTTATCACGGGAATTTGCCTGATGGGGTGAAGGAGCATAATGAAATTTGAGAAAAGAAAATATTTTGAAAAAAGTTTGTAATATTTCGACACTTTTTGTCATTATAAATTGAAGCTTTACCAAATTCTGTTCCTATTAGGAGAAATCAAGGTAAATGAGAAACTATTTGCTTTTTCTTATTTTGCTGTTTACCTCTTTAACCGTAAATTCGCAAACAAACGTATCCGTCAAGTCAACTGAATTCAAGAAACCTAATTGGTTGAAAAAATGTAATCTGACTAAGGAAGCTGAAAAGAAAATTCTTTTTGAATATGGGGCTGTTTATTTATCGCAAGTATTTGAACCTGACACATCAATACGACCCTCAAAATGTAGATTTCAAAATTCATCTGAGGTCGAACAGTTTGCAAAATCCTTCAAAACAGTTGATAACGAACCTGTGTTTGCCAAGTTTTATCTTCAAACGGAAGCAAAAGTAAAACTTCTTGAAGCATTTGCGGATTTAAACGGCAGGCAAAACGTGGCTAGAAACTGCAACGACAAACCTGAAACCTGCACCGATGGTATTAATAATGATTGGGCTTTTCGAGATTACGAGCAAGCATATCGAAATTGGATTAACCATCTTGCAAGCAAGTTGAGAACAAAAACATTTGATGATGTGGTAAGAGATCACTCTGAATATATTTATTCATATGCAATTCCAGGTGGCTCTCAGCACCATCTTAGGTTTAGCAATTGATGTTAACAATGGCAAAAGTAATTCTGATATTAAACCGTGTATTCCAAATGAAAACTGTAGAATCTGCAATGAGGAGTGCGTGAACAAACTAAATGAAAAAGGATGGTTCCGAACGGTTCGTTATGACCCATTTCATTTTACGTTCTTAGGTTACGCGGAAACTGAATTGCCATCTAAAGGTTTGAAACAAGTTGAATGTAAACAGAAACGAGGGGCTGGAACTGGCGAGAAATTTAAATACTGGTTTCTCAAATATTAAGAATTATAATGGCGTAGATGGTTGGAGGTGTGACGATGTTAAATAAATTATTGATTATTTTGATGATATCTGCGTTTTTGGCATTTGATGCTAAATCACAAGATAAATCGCCTGAGCCATGTAAAATTGAATATAACTACAAAAACCTAACTTGTATGGAGCAAGGAATTTTTCTAATTGACAATCTGATAACGATCAGGGTTTACACGAAAAATCCACCAAAAACTAACCCTAGAACAATAATTGACAGGACGTTTGTCGTTGTTCACGCCAATGAAGAAAAAGGTCTTGACGCAGCAAAAAAAGTTATTTCTGAGAATTATGGAAGACTTGTTGAGGTTGTTTCAAAATCTTCGTCTGGTAAAAACCAAAGATATTTGTATTTCGGGACAAATAAGGAAAATTGCGTTGATCCAAATCGAATTTATACTAAAAAAGGTATAAAAGATAGTCTTGTATATACGGGAAAGCCCTGCAATATAACAACAATAACAGAAGGTCTAATCAATGAAATTGATAGTTTTGCGAAAAAACTGTTAAAGATTGTGACCAAAAATAACACAATCAATTTTGTTATCGGGATTCACAATAACGATGATAGTTTATCTCTGAGCGATTGGAGTAACGGAGACGAAGCCAAATCTGCTTTTGGGGTTTTTAAAGATTAACAATCATAATCACGATTCCAATAGGGAAATGTTAGACACTAATAGCCACAACTTTGTATTGGTAACAAATTCAAATCTTTTCGCTAAACTCTTTAATGGTGTTTACTTTATTGCATTGCAGGAGAGTAGAGAATATCTTACAAAACTCGTTGCTGGAACGTCGAACAGAGTCTTAAAAGACGAATTGGATGATGGCTCTATGTCGATTTATTTTGGATATACCTTATTTGGAGCTTAGGGCAAACCTTTTGACTACATAATAATTGAGGCTGGTGGAAAAGATAATCCAGCGGATAACACTGCCGAACCTAATAAAGAGTGGCAAAAGAAGGTAATAAAACTCGTATTAAAAATGAAGCGTTAGACAGGAGAAAAATAATTATGAAAATGAGAATCATGCTAATCTTGACATTGATGTTTTGCAACTCAAATAAGTTTTGCTCAGGAATACAAGGTTGAAAAATCTGAGACTTTTAAGCCTGAAAATAAGAAAGTTTTGCTTTTCAATAAAACTCCGCAGTTAAAGAAGATAATTCTTTTTTACTCGATTCTTCGCGTGAATACCGATGGAAGTCCGAAATCTTACTATTCTGATGATTTTGACGGAACAACTATTGCAATAAATAAGACTTGCAACGGAATTAGCGTTTATAAAAAACTCTCAAACAATAAAGAAGTAAAATTAAAATGTTCGGAAGCAAAAGAGATATTCAAACAGTTTCGAGCAAATAATTGGAATGATTTGCCAGGTTATAGAATTAAATGGGACTCAGTAATTGCGGCACGGGAATCAAAACTATGTATTTTTCAAGAGGGTTTATTCAAAGGATATTTTGGCTTATTAACATCAGTAAAAAATGATTTGCCTAGTGGACAGCGTGGTGAATGTGGGTTAAGAATCGTTTAGAGGCGGTGAAATTCTAATTTGTTCTACCGCCAAAAATTGGAAAGACGGAAATGGAGTAATTCATAAAAATCCACTTCAAGAGTTTGGGGCTGAAAATGAGGATTTAGTTTCAGCCTTTAATCAAGAAAATACTGTTCAGAGTTATGCGATCATTGGCGATGGCGGATCACTTGACAATTTGGGTGAAGGTTCAGTTGCTTTGAATATGATTTTACAAAACAAAACCGACATTCCCAAAAATTATACCGAAGCAAAAAAATTGGATACCTGGAAATAAAAAGATATTTGTTGCCATAACTCCAAACTCAAAAGGCTACAGATTTGCAAAACCTTTCACTAAACAAAACATAGAGAGCAGAGGTAAAGAGTTATTAAAAGAGATGGGGTTCAACGATGAGTTAAGTTTTGTTGAGTTCATGAAACAACAAAAAACCAAATTTTGATATTAAAGGTGATTAGTGTTCACTTAATAAATGTCTTAAACTCAATTACTTAAATGAATCTTCGACTCGCAGAACGCGACCTGAAAACTAAATTCGGAGATTTCCGCAGGATTCTTTCTTATGACGAGCAATCCAAATCTATCACAGCAATCTGCCCGAAGGTGCGAAAAATATGAATTGCCGTCTGCTTTAGCTGACGGAATAGAAAACAAGATACAAGGCTTGAGCTGAATTTAAACTAAAGAATAACAAATTCGAATAGCTTTAGGTGAATATTGCAAAAAGAAGCAAGTTATATACCGCAATTTGCCTGACGGTTTAGGCAGAAGGAATATTGATTTAGTCAATATTCCTTTCGTTCGGAGTTTTTCAGATTATGAAACGGATACTTTTTACTTTTGCTTTAATCTTATTTGCGGCTGGTAATTCGTTCTCTCAGATAAAGAATTTTTTGTTTATCGGAATGGACAGAGAACTGCTCAGGAATTCGGACTATTGGAAACCCGAAGTTTTTGATGGCGTTCAGGTTGCGTATTCGTGGAATCAATTGGAACACACGAAAGACGAATATGATTTTAGTGAGATCAAAGAGGATTTGAAGTTTCTCAAGAAATCGAAAAAAAAGCTGTTTATTCAAATTCAGGATGTTTCATTCTCACCGCAGCGTAATTTTGCACCGAAATATTTACGGGAAGACCCGATTTATAATAGCGGAGCGAACAAAACATATACATTCAAAGACTACGACGAAACGGAATATACTGAGGAAGGATGGGCGACGAGAAGATGGGACGCGGAAGTGCAAAAAAGATTGCATAAACTTTATGCGGCTTTGGGAAAAGAGTTTGACGGAATTGTTGAAGGGATAAATACCGATGAAACATCCATAGGATTTGGAAGCGTCGGCAAATTGCATCCGCCCGGTTTTACTTGTTTGCGATACAAAGAAGCAACCACGGAAAATTTGGCGGCTCTTAAAAAAGCATTTCCAAAATCAACCGTTATTGTTTATGCCAATTTTATGCCCGGCTGTCGTGTTCCCGGTTTAGCCACTACTTTACTGAAAGATGTTTATGAATTTGCTTGGGCAAACAACATCGGTGTCGGCGGTCCCGATTTGTTTCCGTATAAAAAGGAACAAAAAAGTTACCCGCTTATTAAAAGCAGTTATAAAAAAGTGCCGACCGGTTTAGCTGTTCAGGACGGTAACTATAACTACATTAATCCAAATACCAATAAACGAATAACGGCTGAAGAAATATTCCAATTTGCCGAAAATGAGCTTCATCTGACATACATCTTTTGGGGAACGGAAAATCCTTTTTTTCAATCGGAAACACTACCTTTTTTGAAAACCAAAAGAGCAAAGATTATCAAATAAGATGCGAGAATTATCGAACGCGAATTTGCCTGAACATTGAATTGATCATTGGCTTTAGCCAAACATGAATTGCCGTCTGCTTTAGCTGACGAATCGAAAAGGACAAGATAGACCAGCCGAATAAAATAATTAAATCATTCATCCGCAGTGATTTAGCTAAAGCTGTAAGGAGTAAAAAAATATTTGTTGTAATTCGGCTAAAGCCAGGATATTTTTCTCGAATTAACCCACTAGCTCAAGCTTGCGGCAATTTCAATAGAACTGCCCTTAAATTAAGGACGTTAGAAACGCCCTTCAATTGTTAACAATTTGACAACCACGCTGTGAACAACGTGTCTAAGTTGAAGTAAAAATAAAAGCCGTGAAAAGTTAAAAAACTAATCACGGCTTTCTTCTTAAACTAAACTAAAATTTAGTAGTTACGTTTTTTCTTTGGTCTCAAAACATATGTATATAATGCACCGCTACCTGCACCAACCAATGCTCCTACGCCAATACCTTTGCGATTTCCACCAATTAAGCCGCCGAGCAATGCACCACCGCCAGAGGCGATTGCGATATTCGACAAATTACGATGTCTTTGGTAAAAACTCGGTCGTTGGTATGTGTATCCACGAGTAGCATAACGCGGTGCGTAATTTCTGCTGACATAAGATTTTTTCTCTATGACGGCGACAATTCGGGTGTGCTTCAGCCACAATTGGCAAACCTACGGCTAAAACAGCCAACATTACTAATCCTATAAAAAACTTCTTCATTTTTTTTTCACTCCTTAATGTAATTAATTTTAAGGGGAGAGCGAAATATGTTAATTTTGGGGGGAAGAAAATTTTTTTATCGAGAGATCCTCTCTAAATTATCTAACATTTGGTCAGATGGCAAGTGAAGTTTTGAGGTTGCTATGAAATTTATACGCTATTCGAAGTTCAAAGGGTTTAATGTTTCCGATATAAGTCTTGGAGATTTGATGCAGTCGTTAAGTGATTCGCTTCTTGATTCCGGCTTCAATGAGGATTATTGGTGGACTCGTCAGCGAAATCAGATTGACGATTCGCTCGATGCACTACGGCAGGCTTTGCTTAAGGCTTTGCTCGAAAATGAGATTATTACGCCGCCGCAAATTGAAGAAATGTTGGCGGAAAATGATGGCAAATTTAAGGGTTCGCTAATTGAACAATTGATAAATCAGCTTATCGAACGCCTTGTAGAAGAGGGCTATTTAGACTTAAAAGAAGTTGAATCACAACAACAGCAGCAACATCAACACGGCGACGGACAGGGTGAAATCGGCACGCAAACTCCTCGAAATGTAAAATTTAATTTAACCGAAAAAGGACTGGATTTTCTTGGATATAAACAATTACAACAACTTTTGGGAAGCGTTGGCAAATCTTCGATTGGCAGACACGATACTAATTATTTGGCGACCGGAGTGGAAGCCGCTTTAAGCTCAAAACAATACGAATTTGGCGACACGATAAATTTAGACGTCAATGCCACTCTGCTTTCGGCGATCCAGAGAGAAGGTTTAACCGTTCCTCTAAACCTTGAATATAAAGATCTTTACGTTCATCAGCAAGATTATCAATCTTCTTGTGCAACGGTTGTAATGCTTGATTGTTCGCATTCGATGATCCTTTACGGCGAAGATCGTTTTACACCGGCGAAGAAGGTTGCGGTTGCTCTTTCCCATCTGATTCGTACGCAATACGCGGGAGATTCGCTTAAAATTGTCCTTTTTCACGATGGTGCGGAAGAACTTCCGATCGCGAAATTGGCGACTACGCAGGTTGGTCCATATCATACAAATACCGCCGAAGGACTAAAACTTGCCCGACGGATTTTGAATGCTCAACGCAAAGATATGAAGCAAATCGTAATGATTACAGACGGAAAGCCGACCGCCGCTTTTATCGATTCGGGCAATCCGGCATATCTAAATTATCGACGCTACTCCGAAGCTCAAACCGATAAACGTCTGCTCTATAAGAATTCCAACGGCAATGATCCTTTCGTTATGGCGGAAACGATGAAAGAAGTGCAAGCCTGCCGAAAAGGCGGAATAATGATCAATACATTTATGCTTGCGAGCGATTATTATTTGGTAGATTTTGTGAAGAAAATGACCGCGATGACTAACGGAAAAGCCTATTTCGCAAATCCAAATAATTTGAGTGAATTTGTGCTGATGGATTTTTTGAAGAGACGGACGAGTCGCGTGAAATAATATGAGAAAAGCACTGTTCCTTTTATTTATTTTATTTGTTTCATTTTCAATAAATGCTCAAAGCCCTGATTTAACCTTAGAAAATGGCGTAAAATCACACAAGGAAATCGATGCCATATACGCAACTTTTACCAAAGGCTATCGGGATTTGAATGTTGAATTAGTGGTGGATCTTTACACAGAAGACGCAAATTATCTGGCTTCGGGAAATGTGATGACTGATGGTCGGGATAAAATTCGTGAAAATTTCTCCGGCTTTTTTGATTACGTCAAAAAAAACGGCAATACCATGGAAATAAAGTTTCGTATTTTGCAACGCGAGGTCGATAGAAAACTTGGCTACGAACTCGGAATTTACACGATCAATACCTTCAAGGATGGAAAACAAGTTCAAAGTAGTCAGGGTAAATTTTTTGTCGTCACAAAAAGAATTGGTAAAAAATGGTATTTTAGGTTTGATGGGTATAGCGATCTGGAACCTCCAAAAAAGACTTAAGATTTATGATATTTCGAGAACTTTTAGCCAATCAATTGAAAGAAAAGAAAGCTGATTTCACAAGTTTTTCTAATGAACAGCGTGATTCATTATCCGTCTATCTGGAAAAGATTCAACGACTTGAGCAAGTTTCCCTGGTAGAAATTAGTGAGCGATTGAAATATAAATTGGAGACAGGGGCGATGCCTTCCGCCGAATTAGATAAATATAAAAAGTTGTCGATTCGCTTTGGAGAGAGTTGGAATAATCACGAAGAATCCCGAAAATGGGCAGGCAGACATTTTGCAAAATCGGACAACATTTGCCGTTGATGGAAGCCAGATTCCGCCAACTCGCGACATTTCGATGACGGTTGCGGCAGTGCAAGTCGGTTGGTTTGAAAATCCTCATAACGAGAATATTCCATATGAAAAGGATGCTGAATTCTTTATCCTTTCGCCGAATGAATTAATGCCGGATCCCGCGGAATCGCGTGTTAGCGAAAGACGAATTGAGGAAGAAGTCAGAAAAACGCGGGAATTTTTGGAAAGAAAAAATGGTTGGAAGGAACGCGGTGAAAGGATGCCTTTGGCGTTTTATGATAATACTTTGCTCGTCCCTTTTCCGCTTGCCAAAGATAACAAAAATAAATATATCGAGCTAATGCGGGAATTAATTTATGTGTCGGAAACAACTGAGGTTCCTCTAGTTGGCTATGTCGCACGGAGTTATTCGAAAGATTTACTTACTTTTTTAGACGAGTTTGACGCTGAAAAAGCGAATGCTGATTTACTTCACGATGGCGATATTTTGTTTCCGAAAGTTTTACAATTTTGGGGAGATCGAACGTGTTTCTGTTATGCAAAACGTAAAGGCTTAATCGAATTTTTTGGCGACACGATCGGTTTTGTCTATTTGCAAACAACGAGCGACGATTCGCCTGCGAGACTCGACATTCCAAGTTGGATCTATGAAAAAGGATTATTAGATGACGTTATTGATGTGATTCGTGCTGAGTGTATAATTGGTTTGGGTTATCCATATTCGCTTGAAACAGCGGATCAAACGGCTGTAATCACAACTCAAGACCGGGAAATTTTCTATTTGGCTTTACAAAATTTCGCTAAAGAGAATAATCTTAATTTTAGCATCTCAAGAAAAGCGGCAAGCAAAGGAAGAAGAAGATAGCGATAAACAAATGAAGGTTGAAGCAAAATTTCGCAATTCAATATCAACGAGTCAAAATTGTCTGGCTTGCGGAGCAGATATTGAGCGAAATCGGGCGAAATTTTGCAGGGTTTGCGGAAAGAATTTGAGGGAAGGTTATCAGCCGCTGGACACTTTGCGTTCAGCACATCGATTGCAAGGAAAAGCTATTGTCTTTGAAAAGGAGAGATTTGAAGAGACTGGAAAATTATTTGAGATAAACGAAAATGGAACGTCGGAAACGACTTGGGCGTGTTTTGTCTATTCGCTTGTGCCTTATGTTGGAGTTCTGTTTATTCCGCTAACCTTCGTGTTTGGTGGATTTAGTCTGATAAGCTCGTGGCAGAATCCGGCAATTGGCGGACGCAAACTTGCTCTTGTCAGCATGATTTTGAGTTTCGTGGTTTTGGCAATTCAAATTTTATTATGGTGGCTTTTGTACATTATCCCGACATTAGGAAGGGAATTTTAGAAAGTGAAAAGTGAAAAGACTACCTTACTAATCGCCGTGTTCTATGTGTGGCAAAACTTATGAAAATTGCAAAAATAGTTAAGTCAAATTCTCATATTGATTATTGTGGACGCGTGATTGATTCTCTTGATTCAAGCAATCCGCCGAGTCCTGAAGATTACGGTTTTGCCCAGTTTGTATCCATTCCTTTTGACGAAAATGATGAAGATAGAAAAATTATCGGCGTTATTTATGATTCGATATTGATTAATCCCGAATACTCAAATTTTGGACCGCGTTTATCTTCGCAGACAGAACTTCGCGGATTTAGTCCGGATTTTTTGAACGAAAAAGGTATCTTACTCGGGATTTTGTTACTTGGTTCGTTCGAAAATGGAGAGAACTTTCACGGCGTTCCGAGGCGGGTTATACCTGCGGGAAGAGACGTTTTCAAAATGTCGGAAGATGAAATTTTTAAGTTTCACACCGATAAAAAAGGAAATAGGCAAATCCATTATTACTCGCAAATTATGGTAAATGCGGGGCTTATTGCTTCGCCGCTGCTTGAATCAATCGTTCAGCAACTTTCTGAAAACGCATCCGCTGGTGATATAAAGCGTTTGAATGTTTTGAAAAACGCCCTCGCATGGCAACGAACTGTTGGCGGGATGCGTCTATAGGATTATTAGGTTTACCCCGATTTGATTAAAGGTGAAAATTATGAAAAAACTTACATTTTGTTTCAGTTTAGTGTTTTTGTGTTTTGTTGGGATTCAAGCACAGCCGCGAATTATCGAGAAAAAGCCAGAAGTTTTAACTCCGGCGGCGATGGCTCCGGTTACGTTTAAGGCGAGATACGAAGGCGGAATGTTTGGCTTTAGCAAAAAAGAAGAGGGAACTTTGAAATTCGACGATGCCAATTTCAGGCTGGTTTTCTTTGATAAAGCAGGCAAAGAACGCTTTGGATTTCCTTACAAAGCATTGATCGTGATCTATCCGAACACTGCTTCGGTGCAGTCAGGAACGGGTCGTGCGGTTCAAAATATTCCGATTTTGGGTGCGGGAATTGCCGGACAATTCATGAAAAAGAAGATTCGCTATCTAGTTATTAATTTTGATGATACTGATGTAGAAGTTAAAGGTTCTACAAGTTTCAGGCTAGATTCGACTCCTTTGCTTGAATCTGTAATTCAAACACTCGGAACTAAAGCCGAAATGCAGCAACGCGGCGATGCGTTTTATCGTCCGATGCGAAAACCTGTGCCGACTGAACAATAGTCAGCCTAAATCGCCGAAATGATTTTGCAAGAGAGCAGAGATAACTATACCGGCTGTTTCTGCTCTCAAAATTCTACCGCCAAGCGTAATGATTTGAACGCCTTTTTCTCTCGCAAATTCAATCTCAGCATCTTCCCAACCGCCTTCTGAGCCAATAATTGCGACTATTTTTTCCGCTGATTTTACTTCAGAAAACTTCTCGCCATTTCTTTCTGAAAACAATAATCTCGTGCCGGATCGAACTTTCAACAAATTTCTTAAAGTCAATTGCCTCTTCAATTTGCATCAATCTTGAGCGTCCGCATTGTTTTGCCGCTTCAAGCGAAATACGCTGCCAACGGTCGAGTTTTTTGTCGGATTCCTTTTTATCTTTGATCTTTACATCAGCCCGCTTTGTGATTAGCGGAATAATGTCAGAAACGCCAAGTTCACAAGCTTTTTGCACGACCAAATCAAATTTCTCGCCTTTCAAAAGTGCAACTGCTAAGGTTAAATTTAAAGCTGATTCGCGAAAATTAGGAATATTTTCGACAATTTTCAGCAAAGTTTTCTGCTTTTCAATCTTTTCAATTTCACATAAAAATTCAGTTCCGGTTCCATCAAAAACCGAAATCTTTTCACCCTCATGAAGACGCAAAACATCCCGTAAATGCTTTGTTTCATCTGCATTTAGCGTAATAGTTTGACCGACTAATATTTTCGCTTGGAGCGTAAAATCTTCGCATATGACAAGTAATTGATAACTTAAATTTCTCCGAGTTTCTCTTGAAAATCCTTTGATTTCATTCGCAATGTCAATCCAATTTTCAAAAATTTCAGGCGATTGCAGCCAAATTGTTATCCATTCGGCTATCTCTTGATTTTCGATCCGTTTTTTTTGTGTGATTCTGGCGTCATCGCTAATCGCCCCCGCTTCTTTTTTGCCGTTTATTGCGGTTTCACGGAGAATCCGCAAGCCTTCTTTATCGTTTTCAGATAATAGTTTACGTCGTAAATTGTCTAATTGGCGAATGGAATTGAGAGTTTGTTTGAGATCGGCGAATTTTCAAAATATTGCGAAACATCGCATCGTATGGTGATTCAAAATTGGTTGAAATCGCCAATTCCATGATCTCGGAATGACGAAGTTCCGCACCTTCATCAGCAAGCAAGCGGGCGATCCGCATCGGCGAATCCACCGCACTATTTCCAAATTTCGCTCTGACTGCTTCGGCAATTGCATTAATTTCTTTCGCACCAACCGATTCGCAATCCAATGCTTCCCAAACTTCAATCATCAAATCATTTTTTGTGCGGGAAGTGAACATACGAGCTAGCTATTTATGGATTCGAGAAAATCGCGTTGACGAATGATTTTTCGGATCGCCGACGATCGCCACACGTCCGCCATATTCTTTGACGATTTCGCGTTCGGGAACTGTTTCGGTTGTGTAATCCGTGCCTTTGGCGTGGAAATCAGGGCGAATCGCCCTGATCAATTCTTCAACGGTCGGCTCGGGAAAAATCGTGACGAAATCGACGAATTTTAATGCTGAGATTATTTCCGCCCGTTCATTTTCCGGCATGAAAGGACGATTTTTGCCTTTTTGTTCCCTCACCTGCTCATCGGAATTAAGTCCAACTATCAAGCAATCGCCCAATTCTTTTGCACCAGCCAAATAGCGAATATGCCCGACGTGAAAAAGGTCAAAACACCCATTAGCCAAAACGATTCTGCTTCTTTTTCGGCGGACGATTGCGACCTGTGCGATCAGTCTGTTGCGGTCTAAAATTGGAGCAAAATGGTTCATTTTGTTTGAGCTTTTTGTTCGATAGTAGCCCGACTTTTTAACGATTCTATCAATTCTTCGATACTCGCTGATGCCGTTCTCTTTTTCATGACGACGATGCCGCCAGCATGATTGGCAATTTCGGCACTTTCCGCAAAGCTAAACCCAGAAGCCAAACTCAATGCGTAAGTTGCAATAACCGTGTCGCCCGCACCTGTCACGTCAACAGGTTCTTTCGAGCCGATCGCATCAATCCGAAAAGGCGTTTTGTCCTTTTCTATCAACAGCATACCTTTATTTCCACGGGTAATAATCAGCGATTTACAACCTAAAGTGTCGAGTAAATTATCGCAATTATCTTCGCTGAACTCCTGACCCAAAATTTGTTCGATCTCGTCTTGATTCGGCGTTGCTGAAGTCGCACCGGGAAATTCTCTTAAACGAAAACGCGAATCGACGACCAAAGGAATTTGTTTTTCTTCAGCGATTTGCTGAGCAACCGCCGCGATCTCAGCATTTACTACGCCCAGATCGGGATTCAAAGTATAGTCTGAAATAATAATCGCATCGGCATTTTCGCAAGCCGCAACCAGATTTTGCATCAATTGCAGGCGGATTTCGCTTTCAACAGCAGTTTTGTTTTCGTAATCAATTCGAATCACCTGTTGGCGAGCCGCGTAGCTTTGTCCGGCTAAAACGCGGACCTTCGTAATCGTTTGAAATTTCTCTGCGTAAATAATGTAATCGCAATTAACATTTAGAGGATTTGAGCGTTTGCAAAAGTGCATCGCCATTAGAATCGAGTCCGACAAGCCCAACCGCTACTGAATTTCCGCCCAAACTCGCGACATTTACAGCCGCATTCGCTGCTCCGCCAGCCAGAGTTTCGGTATCATCGTGGCTCAAAATAAAGACCGGAGCCTCACGCGAAACTCTCGCAATCGTTCCGCGTAAAAACTGATCGGCGACCAAATCGCCTAAAATCACGACTTTGCGTTTTGCAAAATTTTCTTTGATGTTTTGATATAAATTCAAATGCTAAATCCTTGTTCGCTTTTCGAAAATGATAAATGATTATCATCGATTATTAAAGCAAAAAGGCTGAAAACTATAAAAGCTTTCAACCCTTTTTGATTTTTATGGGGCGGCTAGTGGGGCTCGAACCCACGACCTCCTGAACCACAATCAGGCATTCTAACCGACTGAACTATAGCCGCCGTGTATGATTTTGGATTTCGGATTGGGATTTTGGATTATTTCGAATTCCCAGATTGAAATCACTCGTCAACCTAAAAATTATACAATCCGAAATCCAAAATCCCAAATCAAAAATCGAAATACCCCCGGCACGACTTGAACGTGCGACCCACAGCTTAGAAGGCTGTTGCTCTATCCAACTGAGCTACGGGAGCCTATAAAGAACGAATAGAAATCTTAGCGATTGATAGGGTTTAAGTCAAATTGTGGCTTGCTCTGCCTGAGTTTTCTATGACAATTCGCAACATCTTCTCGAAAACTTCTTCGCTGGAAATATCGCTTGTTTCAACTACAATCGCGTCTTTTGCAATCGAAAGCGGCGAATCTGCACGGGTTACATCTCGTTTATCCCGAAGATTTATTTCTTCCAAAGTGCTTTCCAGAGTTGTATTTAAGCCGCGTTGCAAATCTTCTTCGTAACCGTCGTTTCGCAGCGTGCCTCAGGCGTTGCTGTCAAATAAAATTTTACGTCAGCATTTGGAAAAACGACGGTTCCGATATCGCGTCCGTCTAAAACGCAACCTGATCCGCGATTGCCAAGTTCTTGCTGCAATCTGACCAAGCGTTTTACGAACTTCAGAAATCGACGAAACAATTGAAGCCGTTTGCCCTACTTTATTTGTTCGAATTTCGCCCGAAATATCAATTCCGTTCAAGAAAATATGTAGGGAATCTGGCTCGCCCAAGAGCCCTATTTTCGATTCTTTTGCGAGCTTGATAATGGATTCTTCATCATTAATATCAATACCTTGCTGCAAAACGGCGAATGCGACCGCCACGATACATCGCTCCGGTATCGAGATAAAGCAGATTCAATTCTTTTGCCAGCATTTTTCCGAGCGTCGATTTGCCCGCTCCTGAAGGTCCATCAATCGCAATAATCATCGAAATAAGTTTATTTGATTTTTGAATTTCTGTCTAAATCGGCATAGAAAAAGAAAATTAAAGAGAAACATTTTGGTTCAGGTGACGATAACTTAACGTTAAAGAAGTGTTTTCTAAAAAGAAGAAGATTAATTTTAGAACAAGCAAATACAATCAGCTAAAAATTTATTGAAAGATCTAGGAGCCAATATGAAAATTCCAGAGCGTAATCCCGTCAAACCGGAAGTAAAAGTAGAACAGATAAAAGCTAAAGACGAAACTAAAAAAGTGGAAGTGCAAGCCTTAATTCAAGAGGGCAGGGCAAGTATTGTTGGCAATACTTCCTACTCAAGCGGGGCAATGAAGTATAAGTTAGATTATCTATTACAAGCTAATGTTAAACAACAGGTCGTAAATCCATATGAAAACAAAACTTCCTCACAGATTGCGACTGAAAGAATTAAGAATTACGAAAATTCATCAAATAAACAGAGTTCGGCGGAAGAAACAGGAAAATTAATTGCAGATATTGCCAAATATGATCCGGCAAAAGCTAATGAAGTTGCTGATTTATTTTTGAACGATAAGAAATTGGAAAATGGTCATAAAGACGAATTGGCACAAGAAACGGTTCGCTCGCTCGACGATAATCAACTTGCAATCATTGCAAAATCGGATGATGGCAAAAAGCTCCTTAATACAATTCATCAAAATTTAGTAGGTAGTTCTCCTGTTCACGGCGATGAAGCTATTGATGCAAATAGAATAGTTAAGGCTCTGCAAACAGGTGGAATATTTGAAGGAACGACGGAAGGAACTTATCCCACCACCAATGGGGTTAACCCTTCAAATAATCCAAAAGCAACGCCTCAAGAAGTAGCTGATTACATAAAATATAATACTGATGAAACTGCAAGATATGCCTTTATTGAGGCACTTTCATTGCATAGTAAAGATGCTAATTCTGAATGGATTAGCCAGTTTTTTAGTGCTTTAGGAGCTGATAAAACTGCAGAGATGATTTCTAAAACAGTTGATGCTTCAAGTGATAATTCAACATTCGTGATGGGCGGAACAGATCCTGAATCTAGAATTCTTCAAGCAGAATTGGTTACAAATACTCTTGAAAAACTACATAAAGACGGAAAATTATCTCAGGAAAGCATAAATGCAATCGTAAATTCAATGAATTATGCGAATCCATATGTTGCAACTGAGATTTTTGGAAAATCGTCTGATAATGCTTTGAAGGAGATGTTTGTTAAGGCTGCCGTCGCAAATGGAAAAGAAGGTTTCGACGCCTCTGCAATGCACGTTTTGAATACATTACCATCTTCGAGCCAAGAAAAAATTCTCAATGGCTTAAGCCAAAGTCAATTAAATTCTTTCATTGAAGGAGCAATGTCTGAGCAGAAAAAAATACCGTCGTTTTCGGATTCAGTTAAATTTGGAATAAACGCAGGGTCAGAATCTGTCAAAGATTTGCTGAATTTGCAGGAATTTGGCGGAGTTGAAAAACTCTTATCCAAAACTACGGAGCGAGCTATTCAATATCCACCGTATTCACAAAAATCTCCTTTTTCCGAAAGTCTTAACTTAAAAATATTTAACGCAGCAATTACTGGACTAAATAATGATAAGGCATTTAAAAATCTAAAAGATAACGTTGAATTTAAGAATAATCTGGCGGGTTTATTTATTGAAAAGAAAGATCAAATCATTAGTTCGATGATGAAAGATGGCGACCTGCCAATTGAATCGGTTGTTAGCCTTTCAAAATTTGTGGAATTGTCGCTCTTTACGCCTCCTTTAGGAAATGAAAGCACTTCAGCTTTGAATCGTTTGCCTGACGAATTGTCCGGTTTAATTGGAGGCTTGATTAAGGATGCAAGGGACAATGGGAATAGCAATTCCGCAAGACTTGCCGGTAGATTGCTTGGGGCAGTTGATAACGCCGCTGAAAGAGCTAGAGATAGAGTTGCAAATGATAAAGCGGCACGCGATAAATTTATTGATACGGTTGTGGGACTGGCATTCGACCTAATTCCATTTCCAGGTATTGGTAAACTTGGCGAAGGGGGTTCAGCACTTCTCAAAAGAGCCTTGGGTGGTTTGGAAGGAGTTCTTAAAAAAGAAACACTTGATAGAATTGAAAATATGACTGCTGCCGAAGCTAAAAAATTCTTGGCTGAGGAACTTAAATCTAATGATCAATTAAAGAGCGAATTACAACAATCAACCTTCAGCGATTTATTGTTTGAAAGTATCAATCAAGTTGGAGCGGGCATTGATGAAAATGTAGCAGCTAATTTAAGAACAATTCTTGAAAGTGCTTATAATTTCGTAGATTCAGGAAACGAGGGGAAAAATCCCAAGTTTGAATAGTTCAATAGATTTGAAATAAACTAAATTGATAAAATCTTGTCCAAAATGTTCAAGGTTTTATCAATATCTTCCCGTGAAACATCGTAATGTGTAACCATCCGAATCGCCTTTCCAAATGGAATTGCTAAAATATTGTCTTCTTTGAGTTTATCGCAAATTTCCGTTGAAGTTTTTCCCGTTTCCGAAACATCAAAAATGACAATATTGGTCTCCACTTTTTCAGGATCAATTCTAATTCCTTTGATATTCGCCACGCCTTCGGCTAGCAGTTTCGCATTTTCGTGATCAACGTGAAGCAATTTTGGCGATTCCGTCAAAGCAATCAAACCTGCCGCCGCTAAAATGCCGACCTGCCGCATTCCGCCGCCGAAACGTTTCCGCCAAATTCTCGCTTCTGCGATGAATTCTTTCGTTCCCAAAAGCATCGAACCAACCGGAGCACCCAAACCTTTTGACAAACAAAATTGCACCGAATCGACATCCTTTGTAAGATTTGCGACCGTTTCATTTTGAGCAACCGAGGAATTAAAAATCCTCGCTCCGTCCAAGTGAACAGGAATATTCACAGCGTGAGATTTTTCGCAAATTTCACTCGTATCCGTTGCAGACATTACACTTCCGCCGCCAAAGTTGTGCGTATTTTCAAGACAAATCAACCCGGTTGGACAAGCGTAATAAGGTTGATTGATGTGCAAAGCTGATTCAATTTCAGTCCAAGTCAGCATTCCATTGTCATTGGCGGCACGAACAGGACGAATCATTACGCCGGAAACAACGGCGGGAGTTCCCATTTCGTAATTGAAAATATGTCCGCGTTCTTCGATGATAATTTCGTCGCCTGGTTTTGTATGAAGTTTGACGGCAATTTGGTTGCCCATCGAACCCGTCGGGACAAAAATCGCGGCTTCTTTTCCGAAGATTTCAGCGGCTTTTTCCTGCAAAAGATTTACGGTTGGGTCTTCGCCATAAACATCGTCGCCAACTTCCGCTTCCGCCATCGCTTTTCGCATCGCGGCGGTTGGTTTTGTAACTGTATCGCTTCTTAAATCAATCATTTTCTTAACGTTTTTTCGATATTCGCACGGAGAATTTTTGCATTGATCTTTCCCAATTTCTGATAAACGAGCCGTCCATTCTTATCAAACAAAACTGTAAATGGGTAGACATCACGAAATGCCGGAGCGATCGTTTTTACTGCTCTCGCGATAGCTTTTCGGTCTGGCAAATCAATTAAAAATGAGGGCATTGTTGATTCATACTGCCTCAAGAATTCCGGAACGCCGGAATCGATCAGTCCAAAATTATCCACAGAAACTATATTAAAAACTAAGCCTTTTTTTCTGTAATCCCTATCAATTTCAACCAATTCCGGAAATTCCGAATGGCATGGTCCACACCATGTTGCCCAAAAATTTATCAAAACAGGTTTTCTATTTTCTTTACTTGAAACAAGACTTTTCAAACCTTTTGCATCGATTATTTTGGTCTCACTTGTCGGACTTTGAGCCAATATTTGAAAGCAATTCACACAAATAACGAAAAGCAAAGCGGATAGTAATTTCTTCATAAAATTTAATCAAATTGCTTTTTGAATTCTTCAAATTCTGATCGAAACGCCGCGAAGTTTGTCTTCAATTCTTCGATTTCAGCTTCAAGTTTGGCAATCTGATCGTGCTTCGCCTGAGTTGGCGTAACTTGTGCAGATTCCATCATTTCCGTTGAAATTTCACCGCACAAAAGATGTGCGAATCTGCGTTCTTTTTGCCCGGCTTGCTTTGGCAATTCGATCACGAGCGGCGTTTCGCGTTTCATCAATTCATCGAGCGTTTGATGTACTTCGTCGAGGCTTGTAAATTCATAAATCCGGCTCGTTCGTTCGCGTAATTCGCCAACGGTTTGGAATCCTCTGAGCATCAAAACGCACATAATTGCTGATTCGTGGAGATCAATTTCCAGTAATTTTGGCAGAATATGCTTGTATTTCGGAACCCGGCTTGAGCTCCCGTAAAAGACATAAACGATATTTTTATCACGCAAACCATCTAAGGTTCTGGAGACCGTTTGCTCGTCATATTCGACAACCGGCAAGCGATTAGATTTCTGATTACACGCTGAAACTAAGGCATTTAGCGTCAGTGGGTAATAATCGGGCGTGGTTGCCTCTTTCTCAATCAGGCAGCCAACTATTCTGGCTTCTATTTCGTTTAGCATTGCTTCCATATCGTAAATTAACCTTTATATTTAACCAAAAAATCAGCCAATACTTTGCCTAAATTTTCTAGACTATTTTTGACGAAATCATCTTTAGCATCGCCATTTTCATCAAAAGCTTCGTGCGATTTGCTTACCGCAAATTCATTGGGCAAAACAATTATGCCCATCGTAGAAAGTACTTTTCTTAGATCAAAAAGTCCACGCAAACCGCCTAGTCCTCCGGGCGAAGCCGACATTATTACGACAATTTTTCCGGCAAAGTAGGCACCTGCTTTGAGTTCGCCATTTGGACGCGATGCCCAATCGATGTAATTTTTCAAAACGCCTGAAATTCCACTGTTGTATTCGGGTGAAGCGATCAAAAAGCCATCGTGTGCAAGCATCAATTCCTGCAATTTCACAGCATTTTCCGGCAAACCTTTTTCCGCCTCAAGATCTCCGTCATAAAGCGGAACCGGAAAATCCTTGAGATCAATAAAAGTAACTTCGGCACCGGCTTTTTTTGCACCTTCAATTGCAACTTTTACAGTTTTTTTATTTGTAGATTCCTTTCGCAAAGCACCTGCGAAGGCTAATATTTTAGGTTGGTAATTCATATTATTAAACTTGCTTGATTTGAATTTCAAAACTTGGCTGAACAGAATTTTGCCACGAAATGCCTTGAAAGCGAAATTCATTATATCTATTTGGACATGTGGTTTCCCGTTGCTTATAATCGCACCTAATATTTACAAAATCTAATACCCGAACGAGGATAAAAAATGTCAAAAATATCTTTTCTTTTAGTTATGACGCTAATTTCATTGTCGCAAATATTTGAGCTCAATGCCCAGCAGCTCGGTGCTCCCGGCGAACAGAAAGGAAAAGGCACGGTGGTAATTAAAGCATCTCTAATTATTGACGGAACTGGAGCTGAACCAATAAGAAACGGTATAGTCATAGTAACTGACGATAGAATTACCGCAATTGGTGCAAACCTTGCCATCCCCGCCGGAGCCCGAACTATCGATCTCGGTAATTCCACTTTGATGCCCGGTTTTATTGATTCTCATACACACATTCTGGGAAGAGTTCTTGGTGATCCCGAAGGTCCAAATGCGACATTCCGCGATTACGAACAATTTTCTGCGATTTTGGGAGTTGGAAATGCACAAAGGACATTGATGGCTGGCTTTACGACTATCCGAAACGTTGGGGCGGGTGATTTTGCGGATTTAGCTCTGCGAAAAGCTATTAACGATGGCTTTATTTCGGGACCAAGAATGTTGACTGCCGCTCATTCACTCGGCATAACAGGCGGACATTGTGATGAAAACGGTTACAAACCCGGCGTTGCTGATGGCGACTTCAAATCAGGTATTGCTGATGGCGTTGATCAAGTTCGAGCCGCTGTTCGGTATCAAGTAAAATATGGTGCAGATGTGATTAAGACCTGTGCGACTGGCGGCGTTTTATCGGAAGGCGATGCCGTTGGAACAACTCAATATAGCTTTGAAGAAATGAAAGCAATGGTTGAAGAAGCTGAGAAACACGAGCGAAAAGTTGCCGCTCACGCACACGGAACCGAAGGGATTAAAATTGCCGTTAAAGCGGGCGTCGCGTCTATCGAACACGGCTCTTTTTTAGACCTCGAGGGTGCGAAATTAATGGCTCAAAAAGGCACGTTTCTGGTGCCCACTTTGATGGCAGGCGAGGCTGTTGAGCGATTTGCGAAGAATGGAGTGTTAAAAGGTTTGCGTGCCGAAAAAGCACTTGCTGCGGCGGCGGCAATGCGTAATGCGATAAAGCTTGCCTACGCAAACAAAGTGAAAATCGCCCTCGGAACTGATGCCGGAGTGATTCCTCATGGCACCAACGGACATGAATTTACGTTAATGGTTGAATGGGGCGGAATGCGTCCGATTGATGCGATTGTGGCGGGAACTTCAAATGCCGCGAAGCTGCTTGGTTTGGATAAAAATCTTGGTTCGCTAGCGGTTGGAAAATATGCGGACATCGTTGCTGTACCGGGAAATCCGCTTGAAAATATCAAACTGATGGAACAATCTTCATTTGTGATGAAAAATGGATTTATTTACAAGGAAGCGAAGTAAAGGCTGACGATTTTTCTAAAGCGATTTCTCTAACAGATCTGAGAGGATTGTATTGTAGGCAAAGTATTTTTCAGCAGTTAAGCGAGCTTCGCGGCAATGAAAATCGTAATCGGAGTTGATTATTTTCATTGCTTCAAGTGCTTCGGCTTGTTTTGTAAATGAGAAGAGTCCTTTGCCGGGTTTGATAAATTTTGAAAAGCCAGTTTCCTGAGTTAATACAGGGCGTCCGCTCGCTAAATATGCCGCACTTCGCTCGCTAAACCAGCCGCTTTTGCTCTTTACATATCCATCTTTTGCTACGCTAAATTCCGCTTTTGAATTTCGAATAAACTCTTGGCAGGTATGAATTGTACGAGTAGGAATAAGCGGATTTGTTACTTTCCAACCATTTTCTTGAAGTAAATTTCTAGGAGCGGAGGCACTTCCGATGGCGAGTTCGAAAAGCTCCGTTGTCTTATTTGGAAAATCCATAAAATCATTAAAAGATTTCGATTTCATTCCAAATTCAAGTCCGCCAAATTCAACTTTTTTGTAGCTATCCCATTGCATTATTGTTGTCCAGTTAGCTTTTTTATTGCCTTTTAATACTTTCCAAACATCTAAAACAATCGGCTGACGAGTCGTTTGCCATGCAAAACCATCATTCGGAATCAGACAATCTTTTGCCCCAAAATTTTCGCCAAACGTCATGAAAACATTATGCATTGCAGCTAAACTATGTGCGTTTTTATCGGTCAAATGTCGAATTTGAACAAACGCCGGATCGGTATCAAGAAAAACTCTTTTTGGAACTTTCATTGACCACTCACGAAGCGGATTTATGCCCGAAAGATTGAGTAGGATGTCGGCATTTGCCAAAAACTCAGTCGCCTTTTGATTACCAAACCATTGATTTGTATGAGCATCAAAATATGACCAAAGCTCTGCTAAATTAAGGCTCTTGAAACTCTCGTCAATAAATCGCAAACCGTAGCTTGCGTCAATGCTCATTTCATTGGTTTTGGGATTGTAACAGGCTGGATAATCTTCGCTATCTTCAATAAACAGAACATCATAGCCCAGTTTTTTTAAGCCTAGAACATATTGCAAATGATGCCACGCCAATCCCCCAAGCGGACCTCTGACAATGTAGCCCAAAACGGCAATTCGCAAGTTTGAACTTTCTAATTTAGACATCAAATTCGGGAAACATTTCAAAAATTATTCGATCTTTTTGTCGGATTCGGGCTTTCAATTCAGGAGTGAAGTATTTCTCCCATTTTTGCTCGTTTGTTCGACCTTTTCCGAGCGGTAAAACTTTTTTCATCTCTAAAATAAATTCAATATCTGATTGTTTATAGTCATTTTCAAGCAAAAAATCGTAGAGATTTTGGTTTAGATTTTTGGTGTTGATAAAATGTAGTTGACTGTATAAATCGGACTCATAATTTTTTGAAGCTACATAATTTTCGTCGAGCATTTTAGGAAATGCCTCACTTGGATTTTTGAAATAATAGTCCACAAACGAGCGAGTTCGCCAGCCAAATTCACTCCAAATTTCTTTTGGGCAATTAAAATGAACGTCAAAAGCTTGGTCGGTAAGTTTGATAAATTCTGCAAAATTCAAATCTGGAAAATTTGGATAATCGCTTTCGAAATTAGGAACTTCTTTGAAATATTTGAGCAACGACCTATTTTTCCACCAGCCAAATTCGTATTGCGAAACATACCAATCGTATGGATTTCTGATTGTTGTCAGAATTTTACGGTCTTGAAATTGTTTCTGAATGTGTTTGCAACCCGCATGTTTAAGGCTCAACATCGTTAAATTTCCATATTCCGACTTGGTCGTGATTTGCCGGAAGATGATTACTTGCAGGTGTCTTAAAAGGCTCCATTTTGCTCGATAAATTCGAAAAAGAGCCTTCGTGACGAATGAGCCGCCCTGTTTTGGATCGTGGATGAAAACGAATTTATCGGTTACTAACATTGTATTTTGCTTGAGTTTAGGGTTTTCTGACTAGTAAGTAATGTGGAAAGATCTTCGCCCTCTGCGGCAATCATTTCATCCAGCAGTTGACCAGCGAACTTATGCAATTCAATGTCTAAAAGATTGCGGCTTTCGATGGCTTTTATTGTCGCGTCAGAAAGCCGGACAGCTTTCTTTTTCGTTACATTTCTGGGAAACGTCGGAATTTCCTTCTGCCAATTCAGCTTTCGCTGAAGTAAAACTAGCGTTTCATCAAATCTTTCAGTCGTTCCCACTATTGAGAAATGCTTACGCAAATTTGCCTTCGCAATTTCCAAATGTTCTTCGTTTATCTGACCAATCTCAGGATTAACGCCGGCGATACGCCGAGTTTGATCATTGTCAATTTCCCGGTACATTGGATATTTGGCAAAGTCTTCTAAGCTCGTTTTGCCGCTAATATTAAGGTAATTATAGAGCGAGCAAACCCGTTTTACCGGATTACGCAAGATGGTAACGTATTTGAAAGGCTTTTCAATGTAATCATGGATTCCAAACGCAAAATGTCCAATTACAGCCCGCAAATCATTCCGGCTCAACAACTTCTGAAGCGGAATCGGAATTGAACTGTCATTTTCCCGAAAAAATCCATCTCCCAAAAACAAAACACCATTCTTAATTAAGCCTTCGTCAGAATCTTGTTCATTTTGGCATTGATTGTAAATAAATTCGCCAAGCGTTGTTCCGCCAGATTTCGGGATGTGTAAATAAAGTATTAAAGGATCTTTGGAAACATCTCCAATCGTTTCAATTTGTTCTTTTCGATCCTTGATCGCATTCCGTAGGATATTCGGAAGCCAGCTCTTGAAGGGAACTGCGATGAGCGGAATTTTTCCTTCCAATTTCAAAGCATCGTTTGTAACTTCAACCGCTCCGCTGATTTTTACTCCTTGGATCGAAACTGAAAACGACAAAAAGTTATGTTCCCAGGTTTCCTGTAAATCGGAGATGCCACGCCCCCATTCGCAAGCCATTTTGAGTCGCTTGATGGCTTCTTCCTGCCCTAGATCGTGTGAAATTTCATTCTTAACTTTTGGCATATTTATAAAAATAGCTTAGATTTAGACTGCGGCGTAACTGCAAGACAAAGAATAAGTTACGGCATTAATTCATGCCCGATCATTTACCGCTTTCCATTGTCAAAATGCTCTCCCCAGCAAAATTTCCCGACAATACGAAACCTCTTTCAACCAAAAACTCCAGAATTTTTTCGGCATTTTCGCTCGCCGTTTGCGAAGTTGTATCAATTACAATTTCCGGGTTTTCCGGCGATTCATATGGATCATCAATTCCCGTAAAATTTTTAATTTTACCTTCGCGGGCGAGTTGATACATTCCTTTTACATCGCGTGATTCGCAGACATTTAACGGTGTATTGACAAAAATTTCGATGAAATTATCACTTCCAAACATCGCCCTGCATTCATTGCGAGTCGAACGATACGGGCTCACAGCGGCACAGATCACCCCGCCTCCGTGACGGGCAATTTCCGCTCCGACAAAGCCAATTCTGCGAATATTTACATCGCGATCTTCTTTGCTGAAACCCAATCCTTTCGATAAATTCGTGCGGACAACGTCGCCATCGAGCATTGTTGTCTGCCGACCGTGTTCCAATAATTTAACGGTTAAGATTTCCGCCGTGGTTGATTTCCCGGAACCGCTCAAACCGGTAAACCACAAACAAAAGCCTTGTCGATGACGCGGTAAATATGTTTGCTGCAATACTTTAGCGACTTCTTGGCGAGTAAACCAAGCGGGCAAAGTTTTGCCTTTGAAAAGATAATCTTCACGGACTTGAGTTCCCGAAAGCGATAGCGTCTTCTTGTTTTCAACCTTTGAAGCTTCCTCGTATCGATCTTCATCCGGCAAATAAATCATTTCGTCAAAGGTCAAAGGCGTGACGCCAATTTCTTCCTGATGATTTTTCACCATTTCTTGTGCATCGAATGCTCCGTAAAAAGGTTTACCGTTTGAATCAAGTCCCGGACCGGCGTGATCGCGTCCTACAATAAAATGATTTGCACCATAATTTCGGCGGATAATTGCGTGAAGCAAAGCCTCTTTTGGTCCCGCCATTCGCATCGCTAAAGGCAGTAGCGAAAGCAAAACCCGACTTTGCTCGTAATGATTGTTGACCAATGATTTATAGGCTCTCACCCGCGTAAAGTGGTCGATATCGCCTTGTTTTGTCATCCCAACGACAGGATGCAAAAGCAATGTGCCATTGATTTTTTCCATCGCCCGTTTGGTCATTTCTTCGTGAGCCCGATGGAGCGGATTGCGAGTTTGAAAGGCGACTACATTTTCGTTATCAAGACTCGAAAGCTGCATTCTCACGTCGTTTGGAGTTAAACGTAAATCGGTGAAATCGTGATAACGGGGAAGTGAAATTACATCGAGCTCTCCCGAAATGTTTACCTCTCCCCACGAATTTAATTCGCTGACGATCGGATGCCGTGTATCTTTGCTTCCGTATGCGAGTATCGATTCGCGTTCCCGATTCCATCTATAAATTTCCTCGATACGCAAAATTGCCAAAACGTTGTTACTTTGATCCGCCAACGCAATCTCATTTCCAATTTCAATGATTTGGGATTTGTTCACGGAAAGTGTTATCGGTAAAGGAAATAGCCGACCATCCGCAAGCTGCATTTTTTCTAAAACGAACTCATAGTCAGCTTCATTCATAAACGTTTTGAGTGGCGAAAAAGCACCAACCGCAAGCATTTCGAGGTCGCAAATATTGCGTTGTGAGATTTGAAGCCGCGGCAAATTAATAGCCTTTTGAATCAAAGCATCGCGTTCTGATTCTCCTGCCAGCAAATTCACAAGTTCATTTCCATAGGGTGCAATCAAATTGCTCATAAGTATCACGTTTTCCGGTAGTTACCGCCAAAATTAAAATAGATTTCGATCATTTAAGACCATTCATGAAGGCTAGTTTGATAGCTCCTTCCGTATCGTTCGGTTCTAAAAAACGAATTAGCCGAGCTGGATTTCCGACCATAATTGCATACGGCGGCACATCTTTGCTGATGATTGTTTTGCAGCCGATAACCGAACCGCGTCCAAGCCTCACGCCCGGCAAAATTACGGAATCAAAGCCGATCCAAACGTTATCTTGAATAATTACGGGGCTGGGTTTATCGGTCGGCAAAAGCTGTCGATTTAGGTCTTGCGAAGCCAAGTGCAAAATTTTACGACGCGTTTCAGTATCAAGAGAAACGCTCCAACTATCCGTAATTACTGAGCCCCACGCGAGCAAGCAGTGATTTCCAATCTCAACATATTCATTTGCAATTATCGTCGTTCCATTCAAAGCGGTGTGCGTTCCAACATGAATTCGCCCATCTTTTCCCGCCACAAACGATGCCCGATCGTAGGTTCCCGATCCTTCGCCAATTATCAATGCTTCGTCCTTTTTCGAATGGAATCCGGCAAAACTGTAGGATGTATCGAGATAAACATTTTCCGCAGTTTTGACATTGGCTGGGATTCCTCCCGCATACCAATCGTAATCGATAAATTTTCGACCATCATCTGCAATTTTTCCGGTTTGAACCAAATTTTCTCTCATCGATTTACTATCTTCGCGGGATTTCCTGCGACCTCGCAATTTGGCGGAACATCTTCAATAACCAACGCACCTGCAGCAATAATCGCACCTTTTCCCACGCGAACGCCCTTTAAAATCGTCGCGTTGTATCCTATCCAAACGTCATCTTCAATCACAACCGGTTTCGTGGCAATTGGCGGACGCTTTAATCGATTCCCCAACGCCGAAATCGCGATCGTATCTGCCAAACGGGCAGCCGGAGCAATCGGATGAAAATCGGAATCCGCAATTGTCACACCGCCCGCGATCAATACATTTGACCCGATCGTGATGCGTTCCGAAGCTACTAACGAAGCATTTGCAAGGTAGCAATTATCGCCGATTTCGATTAGTGCATTTTCCTCCGCCGCCAATGAAGTCCGCCAAAGATGTAACATTATTTGCCAACCCGCAAACCAATCGTCAAATTCGATAAATAGTGTCTTAAAACAAAATGACGAATCCAGCACCGTATTTGTCGCCAACCTCAATGTTTTCAGGTATTTTGCCGTTATACCAATCGCCTTCGAATATTGTGCCAGCCCGCAATTGATAAAAATTTTGCATAAGTCTACTCAAATTTTTTGAAAACCAAAACGGCATTTAAACCGCCAAATGCAAAGGCATTTGACATCGCATAGTCAATTTTTTTATCGCGTGCTTCATTGGGTACAACATCTAAATTGCATTCAGGATCGGCTTCTGTAAAATTTGCGGTTGGCGGAAGAGTTCCTTCCTGTATCGCCAAAACCGTTGCAATTGCTTCAAATGCACTCACGCCGCCAAGAGCATGACCATGCATTGATTTCGTCGAACTTACTGGAAGTTCATTGGCGTGCGATCCAAAAACGGAATGAATCGCCGCAGATTCCATCGAATCGTTGGCTTGTGTGCCTGTTCCATGGGCATTAATATAATCGATTTTATCTGGAGCAACTTCGGCATCCTTCAAAGCCATTTTCATTGCTCTCGCCGCACCGTCTTGCGAAGGTTTGGTGATGTGCGAGGCATCGGAAGACATTCCGAATCCAATAATTTCTCCGTAGATTTTCGCACCGCGTTTTTGTGCGGTTTCAAGATTTTCTAAAATTAATGCTGCTCCACCTTCGCCAAGGGTCATTCCCGGTCTATTTTTTGAAAAAGGACGGCACACATCAGGTGCGACAACGCGGATTGCTTCCCAGGCTTTCAGATGCATCAGGCTGAAAGGAGATTCGCTTCCACCCGCGATTGCGGTATCGTAAATTCCATTGCGTATCATCCAAAAGGCGTTTCCAATCGCATGATTTGAAGACGAGCATGCTGAAGCAACCGAAAAAGCAGCACCTTTGATCCCAAACTCCATCGAAATATTTGCGACCAATGAATTCGGCATCACCCTCGGCACAGTTAATGGGTGAACGCGGTTTCGTTTATCAGCATAAATCTCTTTTGCGGCTTGCTCATTAGCCAATTGTCCGCCGATTCCGCTGCCAAAAACGATACAGGTTTGCTCGGCTGTATTCTCTGTAAATACAATCTCGGCATCATTTACCGCTTCTCGGGCAGCGATAATACCAAATTGAGCAAAGCGATCAATCAGATCGGTATTTTCAAAATAATCGGTTGAATTATAGTTTTTTACCTCACAAGCATTTTGAAAACGCAGATTTGTTCGATCAACCAATTCCATCGGAGCGAATCCGTTTTGGCAATTTTGGATAGAATCCATGAATTCAGCGACGTTTTTGCCAATTCCAGAAATCACTCCAAGACCAGTGACGACCACTCTGCGTTTACTCATTATTCAACTCCCAGTCTTTCCAAACTATCAACCATTTGCTTGATATTTGTCACGTTCATCGCTTCTTCGTTTGGAATCTCGATATTATATTCATCCTCGAGGTCATAGATCAGCGAGAGTGCCGCGAGTGAATCAATCCCTAATTCTTCAAAGGTGGAATCCGGAGAAATGTCTCCCGTTGAAATATGAATTCGTGCCGCCACGAGTTCGACTACTTTTTGAAATACTGCTTCTGACATAAAAACTCCTATGAAATTTGCTCTAACATTCTTCGTAAAACTTTTCGGCTATCAAAAAACTCCTCCGCTATTTCACGTGCATAAATTGAATGGTTATTGGCATTTCTATTAACTTCCCGAATCGCTTCTATTGCTTCTTTTTCATCAGAAAAAGCAAACAAACCTTTGCCCACAGGAATAAATTTTGACCATCCGGTTTCTTGCGTAATTACCGGACGACCTGCCGCCAAATAGCATGCTGAACGACATGAAAACCATCCTGTTTTAGCTTTAACATAAGTTTCCTTCGCTACTGAAAATTCAGCCAGAGAACCTTTGATAAAGCTTTGATACCCTAGCCAATCCTCAGCACAATCATTCGGTTCCAGCACTTTCCAACCCGCTTTTTGTGCTTTCTCGAGCGGAAAACCATCGTTTCGCGTTCCACCCGTTTGCCCTACTCCAACGCTTAGCGAAACAGAGGGAACTTTCTCCGGTAAATCTATCAAGTTCATAAATTCCACATCTTTTTGCCCCCAAGATTCGCCTTCAAATTCAAGATTTTTACCCGCCGTCCAATTCATCAAAGTTGTCATTGAAGAAGCGGGTTTTGGTAAATCAGATTTCCAGTAATCAAGACAAATCGGTTGCCGGGTTTGTCGCCAATTTAAATCGCAAGTTGGAATCTTGCAATCTTCTTCACCGATATTTTCTCCAAAGGTAAAGAAGTAATTATGGGCATCAACGGCTTTTTTTAAATTCGCTTCGCCGGGCGTAAATTTCTGTTGCGAAAGTATCTGAATCTGCGTAAACATTGGATCAGAATCAAGCAAAATTCTTGCTGGAATTCTCGCATATTCTTCCCGCATTACCGTCGAACAGGAAATATTCAAAAAAACATCAGCCGTTTTCGCAATCTCTAAAACTTGCAATTCCGAAAGCCCAAAACATTTGCCGGATGCCTCATCCCGATAAGCCCAGCGATCGGCAAGCCCGAAATATTCCATCGTTTTTGCGAGGTACTTAACGCTCGAAGTGCAATCATTCCAACCACTTCTAGCTTTTTGATAAATTGGAAAGAGCCGGGTATCTTCAATATAAAAAACATCGTGACCGAGTTCGGCAAGTCCAACCGGATACTGCACGTAATCCCACGTAACGCCGCCAGCAGGTAATAATCCTAAAAATCCACCAACGATGATTCTTAGTTTTTTCATCTAATCATTTGCACCAATATACCAGCCCGACGGCTCAATATCTTCCATTTTTAAGGAAGAATCCAAACGGTGGATGACAAAAATAAAATTATAAGAATCTTTGTAAAACCCCAGGTCTTTCACAATCGGCAGAATCAATTCGGTCGCGAGAATTGCAATTTTGTCCAACGATTCATTCGGATTTTGCTGTTTAAATTCAAACGCCTGGTTGCAAGCCATCGTAATCGTAGCTCGAAAAGCCTCAATATCGGCGGCAATAATATCGCAAATTAACCATTGGCGATCGCGGCTTTTGAATCTCGAAGCCACAAATCCCACCAGCTCACCGCCAACTTCTATACCGCGAAAACAGTGGTTATGATGGCTTGTTTTCCACGTTAGAGCTTCAGAATTACGAATTGCCGAAGAGTTATAGAGTTTTGCCGATTTCTCCCACAGCACATCCAAACGGGGGTCATTCGGCTGAATTTCGATTATCGAATAGCTATCAGGAAGTGAAAAAGTTTCAACTAGCGGTAACTTCAAACTCCAAAGTGGAAATTTGGCAATCTGAAAATCAGGGGCAAGCCGGAGCATTCTCGCCCACAAAGGATCTGGTAGCATTTGAATCAACCCAACACCATTTTCCCGCAACATTTTGATTGCCATCTGATACATTTTGAACATTGGATGAGTTAGCGGATTCAAACCTTGAAAACTTCGGGCTTCCTTTGTTAAAAATGTGGCAAACGGGCGATAAGCCGAAACATCGCGACCTTTGAGCGAAACCGGAGTCGGGAGAAAAATAGCTTGCCCAACTATTTTTTCCGTAGCTTCGTCAATTGCCAAAGCTATCGAGGCTCTACCAAAACGATGTTCCCAAGTTTTTTCGTCAATCCGATCCCACTCGGCAAAATCAGTCCAGAGCTGAACAAGTTCTGCTTTATCTTCTGGAGTATTCATTCGAAAACGCAATTTCATAAATTTTAATCGTCAGGCATCATATACCAATTTATCGGCGAAATTGATTCAACTGAAATTTCAGAATCAATCGAATAGCACCCGAAAGCGAAATTATAGTCGGTTTTTTCAAAGCCAAAATTTTTAATCAATGTAGAAGAAATCTTCGTTTTCATCAAGCCAATTCCGCCGAAGGAAAACGATCCATTTTCTAATTCAAAACGGTTGAATGCATTCAAGGTCGAAGCAAAAACATCCTCTAGATCAAACGGTTTTTGAGTCAACATATCAACAATTAAGCCCGTTTTTTTGTTGATCGCAACGTAGCCGATTAATTCTCCCGTATTGCTTCGCGTTGCAAAAACCAGATGTCCGCCGAGTTTCCAACGAAGCCTTTGAGCATCTCGCACCATTCCGCATTTGATCGGAAAATGTATTTTAGCCGAATTCCAAAGTTCGTCGAATTCATCCGAAATATCCGCTATGGGCGTTGCCTCCAAATCGCTCGAAAGCAACGTGAAATTCTCAAAATTTGCCTTTGGGAGTGTCCAACACTCATATTCGGCAGTTTCCATCTTAGGTAATCCAGCTTTCGGGAAAAGGTGCATGACGGGAAGCCACGCATGTAGGGGAAAACCATAGATCAATCTAAACTGCTGCAAAATTGACTCTTCCAAACAAACCCGGTGCATTTGATAAAATGGGTGATTCTTGTTTCGAATGTTTGTCCGAATCTTTTTCGACAAAATCGGAGCTAAAACGCGGCACGCTACTTTTTCAGTTCCTTTGTGATAAAAACTCGACGGCATAAATATTTGCTGCCCTAGAATTTCGCCATCTTTGTCAGCGGCAACAGCAATAATACAATCGCCAAAAGGAGTATTAATCCATTTGTTAAATTGCTTTTCTGTTATTTCGCCCCAACCCGATTCTTCTTTCCACAGGTTTAAAATCCCGTCGATATCTGCGGGTTGAAAGATTCGAAATGTCAGGTTGTGATTCATTATAAATATTTTCTACATTGCCGCAATATGCTGATGTTTATACAAATCTGCATAAACATTTCCCGCCAAAAGAAGGGATTCGTGTGTTCCTGTTTCGACAATTTTTCCATCTTTGATCGTAATAATTTGATCTGCCCGGCGAATCGTGGAAAGCCGATGCGAAATAATAAAAGTTGTTCTGCCTTCGATTAATTTTGAAATTGCTTGGAAAATTTTTGCTTCCGTATTTGCGTCGAGAGCCGATGTTGGCTCGTCTAAAATTAGAATTGGAGCATCTTTCAAAATTGCTCGGGCAATAGAAATTCTTTGTTTTTCGCCGCCCGAAAATGAATTTCCGCGTTCGCTGATTATTGTTTCGTAGCCTTCTGGCAAATCCATAATGAAGTCATGAGCTTGAGCAATTTTTGCAGCTTCGATAATTTCTTCGCGAGTAGCACCTGGGCGACCAAAAGAAATATTTTCGGCAACGCTGGTGGAAAATAAAAATGCTTCTTGCAAAACCAAAGAAACATTCTCGCGTAACGATTGGAGAGAATAATCACGAATATCGATTCCATCAATCGATATTTTTCCTGACCAAACGTCATAAAATCTACAGATTAGAGACACTAACGAGGTTTTTCCTGCACCGGTTGCCCCAACGATTGCAACAATTTGACCGGAACGAACGTTGAAAGACACATTTTCCAAAATGATTCGACCCGGATCTTCCTTGTTTCCGTAACCGAAGATCACATTCTCAAATGAAATTTCTCCACGCACATTTGCCATTTCAACGGCATTTGGTTTTTCTTCGATTATTTCTTCAGAATCCAAAATCTCAAATACCCGCCTACCTCTCGCACCCAAAACCAAGGTTGCTCCAATTGCAGTCGCCAAAGAGTTTACTGGTCCGTATAATGCCCCGATATATCCGAGAAAAACTAATAAATCGCCATTAGAAAGCTTTCCGCTGAGAGCTTTTGAGGCTCCAAATCCGAGTAAAACTGTAGCGGCAATGGCTGTTATCAGCGAAGTCAATTGATTGAATCCGGTCGAAACCTGATTGGCGATTTTATACGCTTTTCCGAAATCCTTCGCCCTACGTACTAATTTTTCCTCTACATATTTCTCGCGAGCAAAACCCTGAATTGCTTTTATGGCGGTCAAACTTTGTTGCATAAATGACGTTAGTTCGCCCTGAGTGCTATATTGATTCGTAGTCGTTTCCGTCATCGGTCTGGCGAAAATAACTAGTGAGAGAATGAGCAAAGGAACAACCGCTAAAGCGATAAGTGCAAGCGAAACATCGATTTGCATCATTACAAAAAACATTCCAAACAAACAAAACGTAGAGCTAATCGCGGGCAAAGCGATTTGAGCGACAACAAAATAAACAACGAAAACATCCTGATTCAATCGCTGCAACAGATCGCCAACCTTATTTCGCCCGTGAAAGGTTAGCGAAAGCTTCTGCAATTTAGAAAAAATATCAAGCGAAAAATCATAAACCAATTTCTGAGCCAGCGAGATCGTTAAATTCGTAACAAATAAAGAAATCAAGGCACTTCCGATCGTTATGAAAACTGCTAGTACGATGCACCAAATTAATATTTGTTCGCGAGACGATTCTGCAAATAGCTGTGCTAAAAATGCCGGCATTGGTTGTTTTGCCAGCACATAATCAAAAATCACCTTTATCGGTAAAGGTTTCGAGATTTCCAAAATAACACCCAAAAGGGCAATCGGGATGAGCAGCGGAAGACTATTTCGATAACGCAAAACGTATTTGAGCAATCTGGAAATTATTTGTATGTCTTTCATTAAATTACTCTTAATCAAGCGGTTTTGTTTCTGTTTTCCGGAAATTTGTTTGTGAGAATATTTCAGTGGCTGCTGAAAAGGCACTCGCAACCGCCACCTTTGGGGATTCGGGTAAAATCATTCCTGTGCCGTGCGTTCCCTCTTCGATTTCCGATATCGTGGGCTTGCTAACGTCCTGATTTAGAAAGGCTTGCGATAGAATATGTGTACCTTTCGCTGAATTTTTTAATACTCTCCAAACCACAAGTAGCGAGATTATTCCAAATATTATGCTTACAATAAATGCTTCGCTTGCGACTGCCACAAGTGTCAGCACTGCAAAAAAGCTTGAGAGAAATACCGCAATTCTAGAAATGTCAGACCAACAGCGGAATTTTAGATATTGCTTGCCACCGCCGTGTTCTTCAATCGTTAGCAATCCGCGTGAGCAAGCAAATAATCCACAGCCGGTTTCCAGATCCCAGCGATCAAAATCTCCTCCACGTTTTACACTAACACGATGATGATTCAAAGTATTTTCAACACCTAGGAGCCAATCTTCGCTTGATTTCCAGGTTTCAGACCACAAGACAAAATCACGTATTTTGGGAATCAATAATGCTTTATCAAAACTCTCAATTCCACGTTTTCGCCAAGGTGTTAAGCCGTGTTGGAGTCTGCCGTAAAGTCTCGCAAGTGGTTGAATAATATGGAGAAAAGCTGTTAAACACCAGCGGTAAAAGCTTTCAAAATTTGATTTCGGCGGAGTTGCATAAATGGCTTTTGCGGCACTTGTTCCGGCTTGTAAGAAAACTAAGACGAAGGCGAAAATGAAAAAAGGAAGCGTCAAAAGCATCGGCTGCCAGAAAAATCCGAGGGCAGATAACATTCCCAACGCAATCACCACAAAATACCATTCCGGCATGAGCGGAACCGACGAAAAAGTATTTGGAACGCTCTGATAAATCGATTGAAAAAGAGCCGTTCCCCAAGTGCCGTGAAAAACTTCGTCTTTTGTAAGTTTTAAAGGTTGAGTCAAGCCTTTTCCGTAAATTCTGCCGCCCCACGTTAAATGTCCGAAACAGTTATATTTAGAAGCCCATTTCTCTTCTAAAAGTGCTTCGGCTTTGCCATAACCCTTTTGCTGCTTCCAATACATTCTCACGGAATTTCTGCGGTGATGCCAAACGACTGCGGATGGATGAAATCCAATCGTGTAGCCTTTTTCCTGAATTCGCCAGCACAGATCCACATCATCGCCAGCCGTCCTATATTTCCCGTCGCAACCGCCAACTTCTTGCAAAACATCCCGCCGAAAAGCCATATTGCAGCCCGGAATATGCTCGGCAATATCGTCAGTCAGTAAAACGTGAACGGGTCCGCCCGGAGCATTCGCTACGCTTTCGGCAATAATTCCATCAGCCTGCAGGAGGAATATTTGGTCCGCCGATCCCTGCATGATTTGTTGTGATAAAGGCATTAGCCAGATAATTTAGCCAATGTTTATCGGGATATGCATCATCATCGACATACGCGACAATTTCGCCGATTGCCATTTCCATTCCTAAATTGCGGGCATTGCTCAAGCCTTGATTTGGCGTATTGAAAAGCCGGAATGGATACTCTTCTACAATTTCACGCAGATTATCGGTCGAGCCATCGTTGATTACGATCACTTCGTAATTCGGATAATCAACTTCCAGAAGTGCGTCTAAAGTGTGTCGAATCGTTGGCGAACCATTATAACTGCAGCAAACAACTGAAATAGCAGGCAAATCTTTCGTTATCGGAAAAGGACTTTCGGCAAAAGCTTTGGCAACTGATCGGAGAGCGGGTTTTACCTGACGATCACGCCTTGTGAGTCCAAAATCCCAATCTTCAATTTCAAAACCGCCACGCCACCATTCATCAGTCCAGGCGAAAATAAACGTTCCGGCACAACCGCTGGAAAATACCGAACGAATTTGCCAATCCAGCTTTTCAGCCTGCATTTCTTCGCCATTTCGCAAGCTATCGAGTCCAATTTCAGCCATCACCAGAGGTCTGTCGCCGCTTAAATTATGCAAACGCTTGAGATAGGCTTCGAGTCTTTCTTTGGTTTCTAAATAAACGTTAAAGCAATCAAAATCTGTGAATGAAAGGTCTAAATATTCCGTGGTTGGATAATTTACGTAGGTGAAAAGTCCATCGGGATCAACAGTTTTACCTGCTTTATAAAGCTTTTTGAGGAATTGCTCAATTCGTTTCTTGCCATACCAGCGGACGATTTGAGCCGGAATTTCATTGCCCAAAGTATAAGCCAAAATTGCACGATGAGCATTTAATGAAGCAACCGATTCACTAATTCTCTTCACTATTTCGCGGGTTGTGTTTTTATCATCAAGAAATGTAAGATGCTGCTCCCAAGGCAAGCCAACTAGCACTTTAAGCTTATATTTATCGGCAATATCAAGCAGAAGAATCGGGGGAACGGTATAAGTTCTAACGGAATTTATGCCATATTGAGCCATCATCGCAAAATCTTTTTCGATGATTTCAGCAGACGGAAAGTTCTCGCCATCTTCGTCCGGAGCAAACGTTCCATAAGTTACGCCGCGAACGTAAAACTTTTCTCCATCGACAAGCAAAAATTTCCCGCTTACCTTTGGTCTGGAAAGCTTTGGTGCTTGCTTAATATTTGGTTTCTTTTGGGGAAACATTATTTATTAATCACAAAAAAAAACCTAAAATATGAATATTTTCTAAAAATATGAATTGAATTATTACTTCTGATCAAAGCTAACAAACAAAAAACTTCGACCTAAAATAGACAAACGGACAATCGCTCCAACTTTTCAGTTTTTACCGCAAATACTCATAATTACTATAAGATTTATGACGGCGATCGTTTTTTGATTTGCGTAAGTATAGTGAAATTATTTGATTTTTGTCAAAAAAATGACTGACTATTTTGATGTAATTTCTGAATCAAATAGGTTCATGAAAATAATGTATATTCACATTTTTGGGTTCTCTTGCCGTTTAATTGCGATAAGGTTACGATTTAATGCAGATGATTAAGTCATTTTCAGGCAAAACTCCAAAGATTCACGAATCGGCATTTATTGCCGAGAATGCTGTGATGATTGGAGATGTAGAAATCGGCGAAGGAGCAAGCATTTGGTATAATTGCGTACTTCGGGGCGATGTAAATTTCATCCGTATCGGTGCGAAAACGAATATTCAAGACGGAACGATCATCCACGTTTCTCGCGGCGAAGATTATCCGACGATCATCGAAGAAGAGGTTACTGTGGGGCATTCTGCGACGATTCACGGTTGTTATATTGAAAAAGGAAGCCTGATCGGAATCGGTGCAATTGTTTTAGACGGTGCAAGAATCGGTGCAAATTCGCTAATTGCCGCAGGAAGTTTGGTTACACCGAATACAATAATTCCGCCGCGTTCTTTCGTTATGGGAACACCCGCGAGAGTGAAAAGGAACTTGAGGGACGAGGAAATTCAAGATTTACACAAGTTTTGGTTCAATTACACCAAACTTTCAGAAATTTACAAAGAAAATTAACAGGATAAACTGGATGAACAAGATTATAAAAAAACTCTGTGTCTCCGTGTCTCTGTGGTGAAATGAAATATGTCAAATACGAATCCAGCTCGCGGAATGCGTGATTTTTTACCTTCCGACATCCGCAAACGCAATTACGTTATCAATATTATCAAAAAAGTTTACGAATCTTACGGCTTCGAACCGCTCGAAACTCCGGCGGTCGAAAACCTTGAAACTCTGACCGGAAAATACGGTGAGGAAGGCAACCAATTAATTTACAAAATTCTCAAACGCGGCGAAAAACTCGACCTCGAACAAGGCGAAAAAGGGCTTTCCGATTTGGCTCTGCGATACGATTTAACCGTTCCGCTGGCGAGAGTTGTGGCAAATAACAAAAACGAATTACCCAAATTTTTCAAACGCTACCAAATCCAACCAGTCTGGCGTGCCGACCGCCCGGCACGTGGACGTTTTCGCGAATTTTATCAATGCGATGTAGATGCGATCGGCTCGAAATCGATGGTGGTTGAGGCGGAATTGATTTCGGCGGTTTGTGAGATTTTGGAAAGATTGGGGTTTGAGGATTTTGTGATTTTATTAAATCATCGAGAGATTTTATTTGGAGTTCTAGAAGTTTGCGGAATTGAACAGAGTAAACAAATCGATGCATTAGTTGCATTAGATAAACTTGATAAAATAGGTAAAGAAAAGGTGATACAAGAGCTTGATGAAAAATTGACATTTACAAGTAAGTTGCAGAAAAAGCTCTTTAGCGATTTTATTGATTTAGTTTCCATAAATGCACCGAACTTAACCTTCAATGCTGAGGAAACCAGAAAACGAGGAATGAATGATGAGAAAGTGCGTGAGCAGAAAGCCTTCAATGATTCGAATCTAACGAAATTGGAGAAGTTTCTCGGTGATAATGCTAGAGGATTTTTTGGAAAACATCTACTTAAGAGCATCGTTGATTCTGTTGAATCCACGAAAGCAAGAGGGAGGGTCAATATCTTTCCTACTTTAGCAAGAGGTTTGTCTTATTATACGGGTTCTATTTTCGAAGCTGGGTTGCACGGGCAAGATTTTACGCTAAGCATCGGTGGTGGCGGACGTTACGATGGTTTGATCGGAATGTTTGGCAAAGAAGAAATTCCTGCCTGCGGTTTTTCGCTGGGGCTGGAGCGGATTCTCGTTGTAATGGATGAACGCGGGATGTTTGAAAAACCAATCAAAGAAGGAAAATTGAAGCTTGATTCGGCGGATGTAATGATTGCATGCTTCGATGAAAGTCTTGCCGCAGATTGCTTGAAACTAGCAGGTGAATTGAGAAAAAACAATTTAAGGGTTCTAATTTATCCTGACACCAATCAGAAGGCGAAACCGTATAAATACGCTGAACAGATCAAAGTGCCTTTCGTCTGTTTATTACGGAAAGATGAAAACGGTGAGACTTCATTTTCAATAAAGGACATGGTAGCTAATGAACAGGAAATTGTTGCCAGAGAAGAAGTTGCCGCAAAATTGAAACGATAACAAACGGAACGCGGGATGCCAGCCTGCGAATAAAATTCAAACGCAGGCAAGCTGCCCGCGTTCCATTATGAAAAGAAGCCTTTTAATTACGTTGATATTACTCAGCAGTTCTTTGCTTATGCCCAATAAAACTGAATCAAAAAAAGAAGATCTGCCTAATTTTCACAAAATCAACGAAAATTTTTATCGCGGCGGACAGCCGACTGCGGAAGGCATCAAGCGACTTGCAAGACTCGGCGTCAAAACCGTAATAAATTTTCGTGATCCCGATGGAAAAGTTCGTCGGGAAAAGCAGGTTACGGAAGAAAACGGGATGAGATTTTTCAATCCGCATTTAAGCAATTGGTTCAAACCAAAAGACTCGGAGATCGAAAAGATCATTGAAATTATTCAAGATCCGGCGAATCAGCCCGTTTTCATTCATTGCAAACGCGGTGCGGATCGAACGGGAACTGTAGTCGCGGTCTATCGAATGAAATTCGAAGGCTGGACAGATCGCGAGGCAAACAAAGAGGCGAAAGAATTCGGACTCGGCTGGTGGCAAGTCTGGATGAAGGATTACATTCACGATTATTATCGGGATTTGAAAAAATGAAAAAACAAATCATCGAAAATTATTTAGCTGATGCGATTATGTCGTTTCGCAACTACAAAAAGCTCGCGGATAAAGCAATCGAACAAGTTTCGGACGAAGAATTTTTCCGTCAAATTGACGAAGAATCAAATTCGATTGCAATTATTGTGAAGCATATTGCGGGGAATCAGTTATCACGTTGGACGGATTTTTTAACGGCTGACGGCGAGAAGGATTTTCGCGATCGAGATAGCGAATTTGTCACCGAAAACGATACAAGAGAAAGTCTGTTGGAACTTTGGGAAAGCGGTTGGAACTGTCTTTTTGGAGCATTGGAGTCTTCAACGGTGGAAGATTTCGGCAAAACGATTACAATTCGGGGGCAAAAGCACACAATTTGCGAAGCGATCAATCGGCAATTAACGCATTACGCTTACCACATCGGGCAAATTGTTTTTCTTGCAAAGCATTTTCGATCAAATGAATGGAAAACTCTGAGTGTTCCTAAAAATAAATCCGATCAATTCAATCAGTTTATGACTGAAAATAAAGTCGAAACGCGGAAACAGATTGAGCTGGCGGAAGAATTTGGAAAAGCTGGATAAAATCCTTTACTTTTCATCGATAAACTTTTAATTTGAGCATTATGAATTGTCCGGTCTGCAAACATATTGAACTTTTCAAACGCGAAATTGAGCCTAATTTGTTGGCTTCGGCTTGCGAAGATTGTCGCGGGAGATGGGTTTCAAATTCGGATTATGACATATGGCTTAAATCACACAAAAACCTTCCGGAAATTCCTTCAAAAAAGCTAAAAATGACGATTCCCGAATTCGAGATTGTTCGTTTGTGTCCCGAATGCCGAAGAATTCTGGTTAAATATAAGGTTGGACAAAATGTTCCTTTCCTGATAGATCATTGCGGAACGTGTGCAGGAATTTGGCTTGATAAAGGCGAATGGGAAATCTTGAAACGCCGTAATTTGCACGATGATTTGCACAATATTTTTACCGATCATTGGCAAGAAGAAGTTAAAAAAGGAGAAACTCGCACTCGACTGGCTCAAATGTACGAAGAAAAATTTGGCAAAGATGATTATGTAAAAATTGTAAGATTTAAGGATTGGATGGAAAATCACGAAAAAGAGGATGAAATTATTGCTTACTTACGAGATCCGAATCCTTTGCAGTTTTAGCTAGAAATTCACCGAAGATTATCAATAAAAATCCTGCAAAATACGCGGCAAAATCGCTCAATTCAAAAGTCCTTCCCATTGCCACGGAGAGAATTCGATTATTTTCCAAACCGAGCAATATTACATAATCAAAATATTGCAAAATCTCGATTGTAAACGCAAAAACCAAAACTCCAATAGCAATTTTCAAATAATCAGCTCGCAAAAATATTCGAAAGAAACAATAAATCAGTACAACGACCAAAACATCTCCAACAAACGGTCGAATCAGCATATCTTCAATAAATAGAGCAATTGCGAGCTCAAGAAGAAAGAGAACGATCGTTAAACATAGATATTTACTGCTAAACGTAAAAGACATTTTGATAAAGGAACGCCGTCCATCTTGGCGGCATACTTCCGAATGGACGTATAAAGTCTAACGCCACGCCATTACGGATTCACAGGGAATAATTCGTGCCTCGCACTCAGTGCCGCCAGGATGGACGGCGTTCCGTTCAAGCAATTTGGAAAAAACGGCTTTGAGTCATATTAGTTTTAGTGTTATAAATCCGCTATGTCAATTTTAATCGCCGAAGACAATCCTGCACAAAGGAGTTATTTGCGAGAAATCCTTGCAAAACAGTTTGATTTGCCGATAATCGAAGCCGAAAATGGCGAACACGCACTCGATCTATGTCGGCAGAACAAACCGGTTCTGTGTATTTTGGATATACAAATGCCTCAGCTTTCCGGTGTAAAAGCTGCGAAAACGATTTGGAAAGAACTTCCGGCAACAAAGATTATCTTTTGGACGCAATTTCCACACGAAATTTATATCAACGAAATCCGCAAAATCGTCAAAACCGTTAGCCCTACGCCGACCTACGGATTTATACACAAAAATAATCCTGAAAATCGTCTAATTCGTTTTATTTCAACGGTTTTAGAAGATGGTGCGGATATGATTGATCCAGCATTTAAGGATTCATTTAAGCGTCCGCTGCTGACAGATTTTGAAGCAGAAGCCTTGCGTTATCTTTCGCTCGGACTTTCAAATTGGGCGATCGCCCGCAAATGCAGTCTGTCGCAGCGAGGAGTTGAAAGCCGTTTGACAACTCTTTACGAAAAGCTAAACCATTTGCTTGAAGACAGTTACGAGAAATTGGCGTTCAACGTTCGCACGCGTGCGTTTTGCGAAGCCTTAAAACGTGGTTTGATAAATAGTGACGAACTCGAAAAAGCCGAACTCGAATTGCAAGATTGGCTGGAACGCGATAGAGCGAAATTCCTCAACGAAAAAGGCAAATGAACGGAAAACCAACCACCAAGGCACACGAAAATTTCACGAAGAAGAAAAATAAAAAGACTTCGTGTTTCCTTCGTGTCTCTTCGTGGTTAATTTTCTTTGTCCTTTCAACGCAAGCCCAGAATTTACACCAATGGGGCAACATCAGTTTGTTTCACGGTTTACCATCTGATCAGGTTCACGCAATCGCTCAAACAAATGATGGAATATTTTGGTTTGCGACGGAAAACGGTCTCGCGAGATTCGACGGTCGCCGCGTGCAAACTATTCCTTTGGAACAAGTTACGCAGGTATTTTCACTTGCGGTTGGTAAAGATGAAACGCTTTTTGTCGGAACAAATAACGGCGTATTTCGTTCGCAAGATGGCAAATTTTTACTCGTAGAAAACACTCGCGGACAACAAATTAATTCAATCACCTCGGGTGAAAAAACTATTTTCGCAACGCAAACAGGTGAACTTTTGGCGTTGGAAAACAATTCAGCGAAAAGCCTATTCAAACTTGATATTCCCATTACAAGCATCGCAGTTAACGGCGACAGAATCTATTTTGGAACTGAAGGTCGCGGATTATTTGAATTGAAAAATGGCGAAGCAAAAGAGTTTAAGATATCCTTCAGACCCTATTTTATAAATGATCTCACTTTCGATAAAGATGGAAATGCCTGGCTCGGAAGTCGTGTGAAACCAACAAATAGCGGATTGTTTAATTTTTCTACAAACGGAATTTTCCGGAATTTCGGCGAACAAATAAGGACAATTACATCGTTAAAATTTGATAAAAACGATGACCTTTGGATCGGCACAAAAGACAATGGGGTTTATCGTTTTCGCGATGGAAAAGAGCTTTCGCATTTCACCTTTGAAAATACTTCGGGCGGTTTGCGTTCTAATGAAATTTTTGATGTTTTCGTCGATCGCGAAGGCGTAAATTGGTTTGGAACGGACAAAGGCGTCTGTCGGTTTGATGGCTCAAGTCCTTTTAATTACGTATTTTCCGAGAATTCAAACGGAAATTTTGTCCGCACTTTGTATAGTGCTAAAGACGGTAAAATTTATGCGGGAACAAATAAAGGACTTCATGTTTTTGACGGCGAAAATTGGCTCCAAAGCGAAATAAATTCCGATAAATCAGTCTATTCAGTGGGTGAAGATGTTGAAAATAACCTAATTATCGGCACACCAACTGACAATATTCGTTCGATTCAAAATCTTAACGGCAAGACTTACACGGCGATTTTTGGCAAAGGATTGTTTGAAAACGAGAAGCTGATTTACGCCCACGACTCACTCATCACCGCTTTTGCGGAAAAAGAAAAAATTTATCTCGGAACAGTGAAAGACGGCGTTTTGGAGTTTTCAGATGGAAAAGTAAAATCTCTCGGAATTTTGCAAAATAACGCGATTCGGGAAATCGGTGGAACCCTCGAAACAGGCTACTGGTTTGCTACAGAGAAAGGTCTGTTCCGCCGGCAAAACGCTGAAATAACCGGAGTTATCGAAAATATTGAATTTTGGAGCGTTCTGGTAACGAGCGATATGATATATGCCGGTTCGCGAAACAAAGGTCTGTTTCAGATGAAATTCGACACTGAATTTGGCTGGATTTTTTCCAATTTGAATGTCGAGCAAGGCTTACCTTCGTCGGGTGTTTTTGCAATTGTGCCATTCGCAAATTCGCTGCTGATCGGCACCGGAAAAGGCGTTTCGAAATATTCTACGAATCAATTTCTGCCTCAAGTCGTGTCGAATCGAATAATCAGCGAACGCGTTCATTCCGCTAAAGAAATTGCCGAAGCAATTAGGCTTGATTACCCGCAAAATACTCTGAATGTTGAAGTTACAGGCTTGAGTAGTCGCACTTTTCCTGAAAATTTTCAATATGGATATTTGCTCAAAAATAGCAAAGATGAAGTCGTTTTGAAGAAGTTAAGCAGAGATTCGCAAATCTCTTTTGAGAATCTTTCGTCGGGTAATTATTCAGTTGAAATTCGTTCATTTAATCAAGATTTAGTTTCGTCAAAGCCGTTGATATTCAATTTTTCAGTCGCCAAAGCCCCGTTTCCGTGGACTTCAACCGCACTCGCCGTTTTGCTACTAATCGCCGTTGTAGCCTTGGTTTTTGCGATTATCGAACAACGTCAAGTCGCGAAGAAAAACAAAGAAATTGCCGCCGCGAGATTCGATTTAGCCAACGAAGCCGAACGCGAACGCCGCCGAATCGCACGTGATCTGCACGATCAAACGCTTGCGGATTTACGGAAATTGATGTTGAAGTCTGACAAATTTGAAGGCGAAACGGCAGAATTTCGCGGAGAAATCGAATCAGTTTCCGACGAAATCCGCCGAATTTGTGAAGATTTAAGCCCGTCAGTTTTGGAAAATGTCGGATTGACCGCCGCACTCGAATTCTTGTTAAGCAACACGATCGAAAATTATAAGTTTAGCTGTTCAGATGGTTTAGAAGAACGTCTGAAGTTTTCACCGAATGTTCAAATGCAAATTTATCGCATCGCCCAAGAAGTTTTGAACAACATAAAACGCCACGCCGAAGCGAATTTTGTCGAGATGAGAATATCGGACGTAGAAAATTTCAAACTCACAATCGAAAATGACGGAAAAACATTTTCACCAGATTTTAATAATTTACCGAAAGGACGCGGAATTTCAAACATAAAATCTCGTGCCGAACTCATTGAAGCCGAGATTGTGTGGGAAACTAGCGATGACGGAAAGACGATTTTTATGCTACAAAAATAGAATTGTGTATGTGCATAAACTTTGATATTATGAACATGCGAGGTGGATTATGTCGAACTTAACAGCAGTCCGTAAAAATAAACATTTTATCTTAAATCAATCAAAACTAAAAAAAGCTCAACAAGTTTTAGGGACGAAAACCGAAACGGAAACGATAGAAGTTGCCATTGAAATGGTGCTTAATGAGTCGGCAAAAAACGAAATTGCACGGTCGGCACACGAAAAATTTGTCAAAAATGCAGCCAAGGAAGGTTTGCTGATTGAAGACGTTTTCGGACGCTTGGAAGGTAAATAATTTTGTCGGGAATACTTTACGATACAAGTATTTACGTTTCCGCATTGAGGCAAGGCGACATTTCCATTTTCGCACAACGCCGGGAAACTGATTTTCCAATTTGGCTCAGTGTCATTGTTCTGGAAGAACTCTATGTTGGCTCGCAAAATCGGGTTTTGAAAAAACTTCTTAACAAATTTGAAAAGGATTTTGAAAAAATAAACCGGTTGCTTGTCCCGATTCAATCCGATTGGACAACTTGCGGTCAAGTTCTATCGAGCATCGGACAAAAATACGGTTTCGATGAAGTCAAAAAATCACGAATGACCAATGATTGTTTGATTGCAATGAATGTAGCCCGAAACGGCTTAACAGTTGTTACCAAAAATGCTGATGATTTTCGCAAAATAAATGAGTTTCGTTCCTTCAATTGGATTGAAGTCTAAATGTGGATTTCCACATTTCACAAACCGCACCAGCACACCTTCAAACTGACGCTCGTCCCATTATAAATTAACCAAATACTGAAGATAATCGTTTTCAATGAGGCGATTACTTTTCAAAAAATATACGCTGCTTACCCTTCTGACGGTTGGATGTTGTGTTTTGGGATTTCAAATTTACCTGATAAACCAAGATGCAAATAACAAACTCGCCCAAACTCGTTCACGCCTAATAGAACAAAAAATAGTTACGTTTGAAAAAGTTCGCCTCACGCCTCACTCTCAAAATCTTGTGCAAATTATTCAAAACACACAAGATACTCGGGATATTGTTCGCTTTCAAGACTCATATTATGCGGCGACAAACGGCGGATTATTGCAACTTTCGCAAGAAGGAAAGCTGATCAAACATTTCACGGTTTTAGACGGTTTGCCCGAAAGCGATTTGACGGCATTGGCGGTTTTCGATGCCAAACTGTTTATCGGAACGCGGACGAAAGGAGTTGTAACTTTTGATGGCGAAAATTTTGTTCAGTTTCGCTTCACCGAATGTGAGACGCAAGCCATTACAACATTTCTGATTGACAACGGAAGACTATTAATTGGAACATTTAACGGCGGTTTGTTAGATTTTGACGGCAAAGTGTTTCGTGAAATTAAAGCCGAAAATCAAACGATTAAAGCGATAAATTATTTGACCAAAATTGACGCAACGCTCTTGGTCGGCACATTCAATAACGGCTTATGGATTTACGCAAATGACGTTTGGAGAAAATTTACAACCGCCGAAGGTTTGCCTTCAAATCGAATTGTCGGCGTAGTTGAAAATGGCGGAAACCTTTTGGTCGCGACGGATTTCGGACTCTCGGTTTTGGAAAATGACAAACTCCGAACAATCAAAATTTTACCAATGATTTCGAGTTTGGAAAGTTTTGAGGACAGAATTTATCTATCCACCGAAAACGGCGACCTTTTTACTTTCGATAAACAATTAAATGAGAAGAAAAAGATCGCAAATGTTGAAAAATCGAGACTTATTGGATTGGACAGACAGCTTTTTCTACTTACTAATCACGGTATTTTTCGCGATTTTAAGCCTTTTGCCAAAGCGGAAAATAATAATTTGGCTGACAATTTTGTTACTTCCATTACTTTTGATAAAAACGGCAATCTTTGGGCTGGCACTTTTCGCAACGGAATTGATATTTTCACTTCGACAGGCAAAAAGATAAAGCATATCGAAGACGATAACATCCGCGACATCAACTATTTACAGTTACAAAACAATGAGATTATTGCCGCAACTTCCAAAGGTTTGTGGCGGTTCAAAAACGATCTTGCAATTGAAAATCTTGCCAAGGGTTCAATCACACATTTTTCAAATGACGCAATCGCCACCAATAAAGGCTTAAAAATCGGCGAAAAATTGCTGACAAATATCAACGGATTACCAAGCAACAGCACCTACACAACGTTGAAAATTGGCAAAAAACTTTATGTAGGAACGCTCGGCGGATTGGCGGGAATTGATCAAAACAAGGTGGTTAAAACATGGACGGACGCAAATTCAAAACTCACAAATAACTGGATTACGGCACTTTGTTTGGCGAATGAACGCATTTTTATCGGAACTTACGGCGGTGGAATTCTTGAGCTTTTGCCATCGGGCGAACTTTACGAATTTTCGAGCGAAATCGGCAAATTTGTTGTCAATCCAAACGCGATTTTCAGCGATTCAGAAAGGCTTTTCGTTGGAACTTTGAACGGCGTAAAGGTCTTAAATTTCCAAACAAACAAATGGACGACAATCAAAGAGATTTTGCCCGCCGAAGCAGTGTTTGCAATCAACTCGGACGACAAAAGTCTATATTTCGCAACAACTAACGGAATCGCAAAGGTCAATAAACAATATTTCGATGAGGTCGAAAAACAATGAAAAATCTGTGTTTAACTGTGTTCATCTGTGGACTGTTTCTTCTTTCCGCAAACGCTCAATCTGGTGTTTTGATTCCGTCATCAATCAAAGACAAACCTGATGAAAAAATTCTTGCATTGCAACGAATGGACGTTGATATTTTGATTGATAACCAACACGCTAACGTCAAAATTATGCAGATTTTTGACAATAAAACTGCCCAAACTCTTGAAGGAAAATATCTTTTTGCATTGCCAAACACTTCTTCAATTTTTGATTTTGCAACGTGGGAAAATGACTTGCGACTTCCGGGCGTAATGATGGAAAAACGTCGGGCAAATGCGATTTACGCCGCACTGACCGCACCGAAAAAGATTGATCCGGCGATTTTGCAACAGGACGAAGATACTTCTGCTTTTTCTGCCAAAGTTTTTCCGATAACTCCATACGGCACAAAGCGTTTGGAGCTTGAATATACAGAAGATTTACCGATTGAAAATTTAGTTTCGCGGTTTACTTTTCCGCTCAAAGCCTCGTTTGGCGAGATGCAAAATGTCGGTGAATTAAACATTCATTTGCGTATTGTCAGCGATTTTCCGATTTCGCTGATTGAAACAATGGGCTACGATTTGCAGGTTTTGCGGAATGAACCCAACGAATATGAAGCCGTGTTCAAAGCCGTAAATGCTGAATTAAAAGAAGATTTATCATTTGCATATAAAATCAATTCAAACGAAAATTCGATTTCATTTATCAGCTATCGCTCGCCCGAAACGATTTCGGCTTACGATTTACGCGATCCGAAATTGGCAAAATCAAATCCTAACGGTTTTTTTGAAACTCGTGCAATATTTAATCAAGAAAACTTGCAAACCACAAAGCCTAAACGAATTATGTTACTACTTGACACTTCACTTTCAATGTATGGCGATAAACTGATTCGGGCTGTCGAAGCAACGAATTTTTTCTTGCACAGCTTAAATGAAACTGATGAATTTAATCTGGTGTTATTCAACGACGAAACAATTCCGTTTGCTGAAAAACCCGTTTCCGCCACGACCGAAAATATCGAAAACGCTCTGCAATTCGTTAAAAATGAGGCACTTGGCGGCGGAACAAATCTGAAAAAAGCATTACAAACTGCAATCAATCAAACCAAATTGTTTTCTAATGGTGAGCGAAATATCGTTCTGATTTCCGACGCAAATCCGACTTTGGAAACCACTAAAACGAACGAAATCTCAAAACTTTTCGATGACGAAAACGCCAAACTTTTCGCTTTTGCACTAGGCACGGACGCTAACGAATTGTTGTTAAAAGATATATGCGAAAAAACAAAAGGCGAATTTGTCCAAACGCGAGAAACTGACGATATTTCGGTTCAACTAAAGCTTTTTTTTCAAAAAATCGGTTCGCTGGGCATTGGAAATCTACGTTTTAGTTCAAATGATTCGGCAAATTTTCACTATATTTACGCGACTGAATCGGAAAGCTTTGCGGGTTCGAGCTTTGCTTTTGTTGGACGATATCAACAAGCTAAACAAAGTCAAATCAGCGTGTTAGGCGATTTTGGAATGGAAACATTGCAACTTTCAAAAGAGGTCAACTTACCCGAATTTGATAACACGCATTCATATTTGCCGCGGCTTTGGGCGAAAGCGAGGGTGAACGCACTTTTGCAGGCGATGAACCGCGATGGCGAGCGTGAAGACTACATTTCGGAGATAATTCGCCTTTCCGACAAATACAAGTTTGTTACGCCTTACACGGCTTTTATTGCCGCCCCAAGAGCGTTGTTGCGACCTCGTTTAATTCAGCCGGGCGATCCCGTTATTCGCATCAAAACCGATCCTTCGATCACGCAAGTCTTTGCTGTTCTGCCGTTTGGAGAAACTTTACCGCTGAAATATTTGGTTGATGAAGGCGTTTGGGAAACCCGTTTTCTCGCTCCGGCAACGATGATTGACGGCGTTTATTCGTGTCGCATATTACTGACTGACAAACTGGGAAACGGCTATCAGGAAGAAAAAACTTTTGTCGTGGATAGCCACGCACCGAAAGTGAAAATCAATCTTGTGAAGAAATCTTTTCGAGCAGGCGAAGAAATTTTGCTCAAAGTTTCGGCTGATAAAGACACGGCGAAACTAATCGCCAAACTTTATAGAGCAAAACCAACACAGCTTTTTTGGTCGAATCAAGACAAAACAAATATCGGTAAACTAAAGATTCCTATGGGTTTAGCGGCGGGGAAATACATTTTGACGGTTACTGCCGAAGATTCCGCTCACAATCTTTCGACGACGGAAATTGAGGTGGAAATATTATGAAGAGATTTAGCCACGAACAAACGCGAACTCTCTCGAAAAAGTTAATACATCTGTGTCTATCTGTATTCATCTGTGGATTGATGATTTGTTTTTCGGTCTCGTTTTATAGTGAGCAGACAAATGCTGAATCAATCGAAAAACAAATAGACGCAGCAATTTACAGACGCGAAGAATTTTTTGGAGCTTCGGCGATTGTGCCGATTCCAACCGCCAAAGCCTACGAAAATTTGTTGAAATTGAATGAAACAAATGATCCGCGAGTTTTTGCCAAACTCGCTGAAGTTGCCGAAAAACTTGAAAAATTTGATGAAGCGGAAAATTTCTTTAGGAAGGCGGAAAATCAGGACAATTTGGCTAATTTTTATAATCGGCGGGGAAATTATGAAAAGTCGGCGGTGATTCAAGCTAATATCTTAAATCAAACGAAACGACTCGACGTTTTTGAGAGATTAATTAATTTTGGGCAGCTTCACGAACTGGATGAATATCTACAACCTGAGTTTTTTCAACAAGTTGCGGACGAATCAGAAGATGCATTGCCAATAATTGAAAAGTTGATCGATAAACTTGTCGCTGAAAACAACAAGCTAAAAGCACTCGAGACTATTCGTCAATTTAAGTCAAAGTTTCCCAAAAAAATGTTGGAACGGGAAGTTGCGTTGATTTCTCCGCAAGAAGCAGAAACTGTTTATTATCAATCGTTTAATCCGTTTTGGACTGATGAGCAATCAAACAGGTTTTATCAATTTTTGAATGACCATGATCGTTTTCGTGCTTATGGCTTAGAATTAAAAACTAAATTTCGCAAAAATCCTGACGATTACGATACTGCAATTCGGCTAATTCATTATAAACAATATGATTACGATGAAATTACGTCGACAGTTTTGCAGCTGGAAAAGGCGAAAAAAACTTGGCAAGCGGATGAACTCTTAACGATTGCACGATTTTTGCTAAAGGAAGGAAATGGTGATTTAGCCTCAAAATTTCTTTACACCTTACAAACGCATAACGAATTTACACCGGAAATGCGTGGCAAAATTTCATATCAGATTTTCAAAATCTTGTGCGAAGCCGAGAATGAAAGGCTCTCGTTAACCAAGGGTGATTTGAGTTTTTATCGTGATATTGCTTCGGCAGACACGCATCCAGGAATCACAACAGGAATTTTGTCGCTCATATTTTCTGACACAAACCCAAGCGAGCAACTTATTGAAAAAGAACGAGTTGCCACGAAACTGTTTAATCGTGCGGCGGCGTTTCGAGTCTTTCAAAATTACAAAAACGAGTTCCCCGATTCGCCTGAGATCGGTCAAATGTATTTGGATTTGATTGAAATTTATACAAAAGCAAAAGAAACGGATTTAGCTGAGAAATTGCTGAACGAATTTGCCGAAAATTATGAAAAATCAACGGACTTTCCGCGTGTCGCGATGAATTTGGCAGATGCTTTTATCATTGCTCAAAAGCCAGATAAAGAGCGTCAAATTTATCAAAAAGTTTTGGATTATTTAGGCAAAAAAGAGAAGTTTTTCATAATTCAAAAAGCCGCAAAGGACGAAGAAAGAGATCGTAATTCGTATCCAAAAAATGAGCAAACATCATACGAAGATTTACTTGGAAATCAAAGCGAACAAATAGCTTACGCAGATGTCTTGTCGCGTTATATCGAATCTTTGTCGAAAGAAAAAAAGATTGCGGAGATACTTGAAATTTACTCCAAAGAAATCGCCAAATATCCCGACCAAGAATGGCTTTACGAACAGCGTTTGTTGTGGTTAGAACAGACAAATTTGTTTGATCAACAGCTCGAAACTTACAAAAGAACGCTTGAAAAATTTCCGAGCAATAATTGGCGTGATAAACTCGCTCGCTGGTTTATTCGCAACAAGAAGCAGGCTGAATTTTCTGAGTTTTCGGCTGATTTGGTTGAGAAATTAAGTGATTCGGAAATTGAAAGTTATTTGTCGCAATTTGTTGACGGAAGGGCTGCGACAGACGATTTTGGCAAGCAACTTTATCTAAAATTATACCAGACCGCACATACGCGTTTTCCTCATAACATCAATTTTGTCAATAGTTTGCTGAAATTTTATAAGGCAAATAATCGAATCGAAGATTGGCAAAAACTCTCTGCGGAATACTATTTTTTCTCAAAAGATGTCCGCGAAAATTTTCTGAATGAGTTGGCGAGAAAAGGCGAATTACGATTATTTTTGAGTCAATCAACGAGTGAAAGTGTTATTTATCAACTGTTTAGAGCCGATGCGTACCTAAGGTTGTCGCATTACGAAGAATCCTTAAACGGCTACCGAAAATTGAACAAAATTTATCCAAATGATCAAGAATTTTCCGAGCATTTGATAAATTTGACGCGTTCATTCGGTCAAAAAGAGCGTCAAATTCTGAGCGAATCTGCCAATTCTGCCAAAAAAAGAGCTGACTTTGAACCTTCAAACGCGGTTTATCGAACGGAAAGCGGAGAAATAAACGCCGAACTTGGCAACTACAAAATCGCGAAAGATGAATGGCAAAAATTGATTGATACCGGCAACGGTTCACACGATACTTACCTCGAAACAGCGAGCGTGTTTTGGGATTATTTTCAGTATGACGATGCTTTGGAAATGATTCGAAAAATACGTCGAAAATCAAATGATTCAACGCTTTACGCATTTGAGTCGGGTGCTATTTTGGAATCGCAGCATAAACAGGCTTTGGCAATTTCCGAATATCTGAAAGCGTTGGGGAATGATGACGGAAAAGCTCAAAAACGGCTGAAAATTTTGGCAAAAAATGATGACAATTTCGCTAAAATCAACGCAGCTTTTCGGAATCAAACCAAGTCAGATTGGAAAACTTTGCGTTATGCTGAAATTTTGCAAGACTTGGGAAAAAACGAACAATCCGAAAATCTTTTACGACAGCAAATCGGACTCAGCAAAGACACAGATTTCCTCCAATCCGCACAAGATTTTTCCGCAGAAATCGAACCGATTGCGTTGAAAAGGTTAGCTGATATTTCAATAAGCCCAAGAAAATCAATCTCCTACCGTCTAAAATTGGCAGATTTTTATCGTGAGAATAATCAGCCGAATGAAGCTAAAGCAATCTTGACAAATTTGGTGCAAAAATTTCCGACCAACTATGGCGTTTTAACGGAAAGTGGGGATTTTTATTGGAGTTTGGGAGCGAATGAAGCGGCGATCCAAGTTTTGCAAAACGGTTTCGCCCGTAGCAAAGGCGATTATCGTTTTGCGTTTGCATCGCGGTTAGCAAAACGTCTGATTTCGCTTGACCGTTTGGCTGAAGCCGAGAGTTTTTTGGTGACTCTACATCAAGAAAATCCGACCGATTCTGAAGTTTTTCACGAGCTTGCGAGCGTTTATGTGCGTGAGGGCAACGCCGAAAAATTGCGTGAAAGTTTTGCCAAAACTGTTAAGGCGATAAAGCTGCAAGATATTGAGCCAAAACAGGTTGACGCAGAAATTGCTGAAAAAAGAGAGCATATGATTTCCGCTTTTACAAACCTCAAAGATCATCGTTCGGCGGTGGAACAGCACATCGAAATCATAAACCGAGAGCCTGGCGAACAAGCAAATGTTGATGCCGCGATTCGTTACGTTAAACGCTACGCCGAGGCAGATTTGTTGTTGAATTATTACCAAAAAACGGCTGACGAAGCGTTTAAAAATTATCGTTGGAATGTTGTTTTAGCCCAAATTTTTGAAGCGAATGGCGATGCGGAAAATGCGATTAAAAATTACCGCAAAGCGATTGATAACCAGCCGGAAATGACCGAACTTTACGCCGAATTAGTCAGAATTGAAACGAACCGCAAAAATTACGCCGAAGCGTTGAAAAATCTGGACAAAATCATCGAACTTTCCGGCGAAGACAAAAAGCTGTTGAAACAGAAAGTCCAATTAATGCAACTACTTGGGCGAAATGAAGAGGCGAAAATCGAACAGGAAAAGTTGCCCGTTGAAGTGAAACCAATCATCAAACCCGAAAATCAGTTTGCAGAAGCTGACAAGGCAAAATCGGTTGAAATGTTTCGCCAAGCGTTTGCAATTTTGCTCGAAAAACCTCTGGTAAATGAGTTAAAAGGCGAAAATATAACGAGTTATATCAATACCCTTCGTCAGGAAGAGAATGTAGATGTGATCGCTGAAAGATTGTTTGATTTAAGAGAAATTTATCTTGCCGAAATTAACAAAAAAGATTCAAAACTCGCGGGCGAAGCAAGAAAACGTCTGCAAGTTGTAGAAATTGCGATGTCAAACACTATTGGAAATATTGCCAAAACCGTGGGAACAAATGAAGAGTTGGACAAATTGCACACGAATCTTAGTCAACGAAGTGAGGAAAATCCAAACAATGAACGGTTGTTATTTTTCCAAGATTTTGCGACTCGTGCGGGCTTTGGCGATTTGATCGAGAAGACTTTAATCAAACGTGGAAACTTGCAAAGTTTGATTGAATTTTACAAGGAACGTGGAGCATTTGAGAAAGTTTTGGAAATTGCCCAAACGGAGAATAATCTGCCGTTAATTGCAGAAAATGCTAGACTTACCGGCAATCGTGAAAAGGAACTTCAGGCTTTGCGGCAGCTTTTCCAAGACGAAAATACAAATCAATCAAACATTTCTCGTTATTTGCAAATTGTTGATAAACCTGAGCTTGAGGCATTATCCAAACAAAATTCGCCGCATCAATTACAACTTATCAATTTTTTGCTTGGCAATGGCGAAAAAGCACTCGCACACGCGGCGATCGCGAATTCAAATTTTCAAACATCGTGGAAACTTTCAAGGCACGCTGAAACTACTTTGGCTTTGAAAGAGTTTGATGAAACGAGTGAATGTTATTTTTGCGATGCCTTAAATCTCGGCACAATCGGTGAAATGATAACGACGCAACCCGATAAAACACAACAACTTATCGGCACGGATTGGCTTCTGCTTTCACGCGAATACGGCGAATGGTTGGACGCGAAAAAGGAATTTGATGCAAACAAATTTTTACCTGCAATGACCGAAAATTTGCCGAAAGATGCAAGCGAACAGGTAAAACTCGGCAAGTATTATTTGGCAAAAAATGAATTGGCAAAAGCACGCGAACACTTTGAATTATCGTTGGAATTAGATAACGAAAATGCCGAAGATTTGGCAATTATTGGCGAAACATTATGGCGTTTGGGTGATAAACAAAAAGCAGTTGAAGTCTTTGAAAAAGTGTTGTCGAAAAGTATTCCGATTTACCTGCAAACCATGCAAAGACTTGGCTTAGAACATCACGCACAGGAAAACATAATTCCGATTTTGGTTCAAAAAGAGAAGAAAAATGAAGACTTAGAGGAGTTTTTATATCCGATTGCAAAGAGTTTCGATAATGAACGAAGCAAGGCAGAATTTCTTCTGAAATTGACCGATAAACTGAAAGATTCGACTTTGGTTTTGCAAAAAATTATTCAAAACGAACTGATCGCCCTCGAATTTCGACAGCTGTTTTATGAAAAACTATTTACCAAAATGGAATTTGATTCAACCGATTACGAGTTTGAAACAATCGCTCGGCGGGCTTTTTCAAATGAAGATGCCGAAGAAATTTACGACCACGAAAAAGACTTTGCGGAGGCGAACAGGGAACGCAATGACAAATATACTTTTCAATACGATTATCTCGAATTTTTGCTCAAACTGAACAAAACTCCGGAGGCAAAAAAATTGATTTTACAAATTGAAAGCGAAATGAAAGGTAAGTTTCCACGTCCGTTTTCATTGCGGCTGAAACATTTTCAGTTATTTAGCGAAGACTTGGAAAAGATTGTTAGCATTAGAGTTACGGATAATGTCAAAGATATAAAGCCGCCAAGTATCGAGCGTTTGAATGAAGCTGTAATGCTTTTGAAAAATTTGAAAAGAGACGACGAAGCGGAAAAATTAACTATTGCTTTTTATTCACGAATGCTTGAACTCGAAAATTTTGAAACAGTAAATTTTATCGGCTTGGCAAGGCAAAATTTCAAACTTGGCGATACCGAAAAAGCGTTTGCAATATTGAAAAGGTTGTTTGAAATAGAGAATTTCAATGATTACAAAGCTGTTGCGGAGGTTTATGCCGAGTTCGGTTTTCCAGAAAAAGCAATTGAGTTTCGGCAAAAACTGACGGAGATTTCGCCTAATGATTTTGAAAATAAGTTCGAATTAGCAAAACTTTTAGCGAACGAAAATGCAATTCCAATTCTTCAAAGTCTTGTTAATGAACGAAATACGCCACGAAGTTTGCGTTGGCAGGCGATCTTGAAACTTCACGAACTTGGCGAGATTGGCGAAATTCCGAACATTGGTTTTGATGCATATTCACAATTTTACAACGGCAACTTCGTAAATTCGCTGATTGCTGATAAAGCCGCAGAAACTCAAGCAATGCAACAACTTATGCGTGTATATGCGAGCGAAGAAAAACATTTTGCCGTTTTGAAATTAGCTGAAATTGATAAAACCGCAAAGAGCAATGAATTGCTGGATTTGCTTTCAAAATCAGCCGAAAAAGTTGGTGAGTTTAGTAAAGCAATTGAGTTTGAAAAAGCTAAATCAAAAGCTGACGGGGCAAGGATTAAAGCGTTGGAATCTTTGGAAATTGATAAGAATAAACGAGTTACAGATTTTACGGTTGATGCGGAAAATGTGAGGAAATTATGAAAGCCAAATGTTTAATAGTTTTGTTGTTTGTCGGAATAGTTGTTTGGGCAAAAGTTTCAAGCAACGAAAAATTTTCACTTGCCAAAGACTTGCCAAATGGTGCATTGGTTTATCTGCAAACCGATGATTTACCACAACTTATCAAACTTTGGGACGAATCAAAACTTAAAGAAAAATATCTCGAAAGCCAAAACTTTGCCGAGTTTAAGACATCGCATTTAGGCATCAAACTTGGTGAAAGATTTTCGGATTTTGAAAACTCAACCGGCTTTTCGCTTGATTTGCAAACTTTGAATAGTTTGGCGGAAAATCGAGCCGCCGTTGCGGTTTATGACATCGGGAAACTTGATTTTGTTTACGTTTCGCCAATGAATAAAGAACTTTTTGCCATAACGATGTTTGCCCAAAATTCGTCGAAATTTGCCGAATCCACACTAGAGGATGGCACGAGTTTTTATCAAATCGAGTTCAAAGTTGACCGTGAACGACAGAATCAAAAGCTGATTTTTGCCAACATGAAAGGTCGTTTTGTTTTGGCAACCAGCGAGAAATTGTTCTTACGCACAATCACCGCAATTAAAGGCAAACAAAGGCTTTATGATGAAGTGAATTTCAGAAACTTAAGCGAAAGGATGACGCCGAATCTCGTTACAATTTGGGTAAATCAGGAAAAACTAAATACCGACTATTATTTCAAAAGATATTGGTTAATGAGCAATGTTGAAGATTTGCAAAACATTCGAGCGGGAATTTTTGACGTTAGTTTGGACGAAAACGGCTTGACGGAAAAACGAGAATTTCTGCTCAAAAAACCGCAACATTCCGTGAGAATTTCGCCAAATGACACGAAAGATTTGCTCAGTAAAGTTCCTGAAAATGTGCCGTTTTATCGTTTGCAAAAAATTGAAGAAAAACGTCTTGGTAAGGCAATATACGACACACTTTTTGACAAGCAAATAGTTGAGCAAACATCTCGAAAGCGTTCTAGTCATTTGAGTTATTACGATAACGACAATTATTACAAAAGTGATTACAACTATCTGGATTCGGACTTTGATGAAGATGTGAAAGAGGTTGAAAATGAAGAAATCATTAAAGCCGAAATTTTTCAGACTAATCAAATTTCAGATGCCTTGACTTCGGCAAATCCTACAACGATTTTGACTGCCGCGAGTCCGCAAATGCTCGAGAATCCGTTGTTTGTTGAATTTAGAAAAGCGGCAATCATTTCGCTAAAAAATCCGAATGATTTTCAGGCAAATCAGTTTGAAAATTCGATTATTGAAGCTTTGAAAAACCATGTAACGGTTGCTGATACAGAGTTTATTTGGGAAAGTGAAAGTGGCTTGCGAAAGTTGAAAATTCCACTAGTCGGCTGGGAAATTGGCTATCAAATGAAAGATAATAAGTTGTTTGTTGCTAACAGTTTCGAGTTTTTGCGAGAGATTGGTTCAACTGAAAACGAATTGTTGGAAAATAATGATAGTTTTGATGATTTAACCGTTATCCGTTTGCAAAATCATGAAGAAAATTTCGAGCAGATTTTTCAAAAAGTAAAGAACGAAAACGAATTTTTTGTTGGAAATATAGGCAGTTTGTTAGATGTAATTAGCGATTTCAAAGAAATTACGATTAAGCGAAGGTTAGACGGCTATTTTCTAAACGAAGAAGTTTTAGCTGAGTAAAAAAGCGGCAAATTCAGACTGATATTTACCGCTTTTCTTCATTCTTTCAAATTTAATCGTCGCCGATTGTTTGGATTATTACGTTAATTGAAGTTTTGTTTTTCTTTGTAGCTGTATTTGTAACTTCAAAAACGAAATCTCCGCCGGCGATTGTCGTGCCGTTGTAGCTGGTGGAATCATTGGTTTCATCAACCATTTTTCCTTTTGTAATCATCGTAAATTTTAGATCGCCGCCGCTTCCGATGGTCAAATCCTGACCTTTTGCTGCTCCGACCACGAACTGTTTTGATTCGCCAACTTCGAGATCGAAATACTCGATTGCGTTGGTTGAACCTTTTGTAAAGCTGATTCGTTTTGGTCCGCTTTGAGCTGGTTTCGCGGCGGTTGTATTTGCAGTTTTGTTGACGTTAGCTGAATTAGCAGCTGGGTTTCCTGTGTTTGTTGTATTCGCAACATTCGCGGTATTTGTCACATTAGTTGAAGCATTTGCCGCGACATTTGCCGCGTTTGAGTTAGTGTTTGTATTAACGGTTACCGTGTTTCCGCCGCAAGCCATTGCAAACAAACCGATTGAACCGATAAATAATAATTGTTTTAACATATTTTTAGTTGATGTCGCATCCTGTAAATGTTGCAGAATAAACACTCCATTTGTTTGTTGTGTAATTTTTGCCATACATCTGAACTTTCAAAGTTTTCCCCATCGTCCATTTAATAGTTTTGATTTTCATAAACTCATCAGGAGCTTTTCCCGCGAATTTAATGGTCAATATTTTACCGACTTTTTTTCCTGTGAAACTTGATTTTACGGGCGAAGCGGTTTCGTCGTAAACACTTGTCGTAAATTCGCCTTCGGTGATTTTGTTGCCTGAAACCCTAAATAAGATTCCGGTTGTAGCTTTTAAACCTTCGTTTTCAAAGCAATATTTGGTTTGTGCCGAAGCCGATAAAACGGCGATGGTTAGCACAAACATAAGGGTAACAATACTTTTTTTCATATTTTCCTCTGTTAAAAAGGCGTTATCAAATAAAAATTTGTAACGCGTTTGGTGATTTTTAGATTGGACTCTTAAATCGGCAATTAATTTCCGTCAACCAAATAAATCGATTTGATATAAGGACATTTAGCTTTTGTAAAACCAAGCGTAACCTTTTTCAGAAAAAGTGTGTTGTGCAAAAGTCCTTCAATTTTGAAACTGCAAACACCTTTCTTACAACTAATTAAGTCGTTGGCAGTTCTGCCCGGAAGTTCGTCAATTTCACGTTTGGTCATCCATTTTTCGAGTGCTTTCATATTGGCGAAAGTTTTGACGACAAATTGACCTTTCGCACCATCTTCGGCGAGCGAATTTTCCATAGTCAGTTTAACTTTGCCAACCGCACCGCGATTTGCGTCAAGTTGATCCATTGTTTTTGCTTCAAAAGCACTAGCGAAATTTTCCGCGACTTGTTTAGAAGTTTGTTTACAAGTTTGGGCGTTAATGCCAAACGCACAAAACGCTATTAAAGCGATTGCTAAAAGGATATTTTGTTTCATATTTTTATTGGGTTTGCAGCGAATAATTTCTTCGGCAGATGAATAATACTGCTTTTCTAAGTTCATACAAAATACCCAGTTGAGATTTATTCAAAATTTATTTCGCAAAAGGTCACGGCGAGGTTTCAGAGAGGCTGGAGAATAACATCAAAAATGACCTGTGATGAAACCAAAAAAACACCAGATGAGGAATAGATGTTTGTTAATAAGAAGGGTGTGTTCAAAAAATATCCGAGAGAATTATCGAAAATCATAAACTATTGTGCCTGAAATTCTGACGGCTTTTCCATTTACCAAAGTCGGACGAAATCTTGCCTGTCTTGCTGCAGATTCCGCCGCTTGATAAAACAGTTCGTTGCCGCTAATCGTTTCTGCATAATAAACCTTGCCGTCTTCGCCTACTTCAACTTTTACGGTGACGGAACCACTGACACCCGCTGCTTTCGCTGCTTTCGGATAGGGAGGTTTTGGCAAACTGAGTGCTTTGCTATTGAGAACGCCGGACGTAATTATCGGCGAATCGGTTAAAGCAAAAGTCAGGGTATATCCAATCGCTTTATTTTCAGCCGTTTCGAAGCCCTCAACCCAAATTTCCCAATCCTCAGCATCGTTGAAATACTCATCGAGTGTTTTACAATCTTCGCAAAAATAGTCGCCTCCCATATCATCTTTGGTGGCGTCAGCTTGATTCACAAAGAAGTAAACGTCTTTATTTGGTGAAGTTAGTGTTATTCGCACTCTTTGGTTTTTCCCGGTTTTCAATAAATAGCTCCTGCAACCTTGGGTGTTTCCGCCAAACGTAAAAATGTTACTGCTTGGCGGAAAGGTAACTCGTTTGGGTTTGCAGTTCTGGGAATGAGCCGAAAAGGTCATTGTTGCAATTATCGAAGAAATTTGAAACACAGTTTTTAGTAAAATTATGGTTTTCATAGAGATTTCTCTTTTTTCTTAATAGTTATCGTCCATTCATCAAAACTTACCATTTCGCAAATAATAAGATCAATCGGTTCCTTTTTGGGTCATTAAGCCTAATTCCATCAGGTTTTTTAAAAAATAGAACTATTCAGGCGGGGCGGGTACCGTAATTGCTGTGTTAAATCTATTCATCGCAAAGCCCCAAACCATTTGATCCGAATGGTTTGCGTCCTTAATAAAACCGATATCACACCCTCGAAATGCCCACATCATTTGATCAACAGACGGAGCGGAAGGTGGCGGGTCACCAATTGGCGGTGGTCGCGAATCAATTCTTTTCCAAACGTCCCAAGCAATGGTTAAAATTGGAACGAGTGCATAAGCCGTAACCGCTCCCGTAAAAAAACCGCCGATCTGTGCCGGCATAGATCGAAGTGCTTCCTCACGAGTAGGTCCGATCGGTCCGTAATTAGGAAGGTGTGCGGTAGCTGCATCTCTGCCGGCACCGGCACTCAGGAAAACAAAGTATCGGGCTAACCAATAATGGTCCGCATTGGCAAGTTCCGGAACCGTGCTAAGACCTCTTGAGTCTCTATAAAATCGGCAAGCAGCTTGAGCAACTTCCAAATATAGTTGGTAGTTCCTGTGTTTATATGGTCTCGCAAAATTTTTCGACCATTCGATCCATCTCTCAGTAGTTGGCATATTTTTTCTCCTTATTACAATTTGACACTTATCTTGTCCGGATAATTCTTACGTTAACGATGAATTCTCCTTCGTTATCATCAGGGTTATCATCGTTGCAAGTTAAATAAAGTCGACCGTTTCGAGAGGCTACTATTGCTCGTCCGTTGTAAGCCCATTTTTGCGAATCGACTTTGGCGGCAAGCCCATATCGCCTCTGACTATTGACAGGATACCCGGGTAAATCGGCAAAATTTCGAGTGCCGTTTGCATCGTGGACTCCCCATCCGGCACTTACATCAACTGTTCCCGTAGCAGAAAGTATGATTTTGTCGCCTTTCTTGATGTTTATTCCCGTATCACGCCAATTATTTCCGCTCTTGCCGGAAACTCTAATTGTTTCCGAATTACTCAATTCGTCATCGAGTTCGATTCCGTCAAACGTAAAGGTGTAGATCATATTCGGTGTATTAAAGGTAAAAGCCATTAAGAATGTTTGATCCGAAATAACGGTAAAGGATTTTTTTAGTTCTTTAACGCCTCGCGATCCGTGATCGAGAAAAAGATACGAATCTCCGTCGCAACATTGCTTTTGCCCCCCGTCCGTTCCTTGCATTCCACGAAAGTCAAGGGAAAAACTTGTGCCGTTAAACCATGCAACTTTTGCCCTGACTGTGACGACATTGCCACGCTTTGCCCGCAGCGAATAATAATAGGTTTGATTGCCGCTAATCCTGCCGCTCATCACTCTTGAAGCGAGCCGAACCGGAGAGTTTTCTTGAGTTGATTGAGCTACTACACAATATCCGCTCGAAATTATTAATCCGAATACAACTGCGAAAGATATTTTCAACATTTGATTTTTCATTGTCCTGTCATTTCTCCTTGTTTATATTTATCAAACTTGATATTTCCGGGGAAATCATTCAAGCAATGTCTCGACCAGAAAAAGTCTTTGAATTTGCGTTAGAAAAATGTTAGATTTTCGTTAGAGTCCCCCAAAAAACAATGATTTACGAATTTGGAGAATTCCAATTAGACCTACGGCAAAAGTGTTTGCGGCACTCGGATCGTACCGTGCCAATCCAGCCAAAAGTATTCGATATTTTGGTGGTTTTAGTCGTAAAACAGGGTGAAATTGTCAGTCGTGACGAACTGATGAAAGTAGTCTGGAAAGATACTTTTGTCGAAGAAACAAACCTCAGATTTTGCATTCATACTTTACGAAAAATTCTTGGCAAAAATGTGGATGGCGAAGAGTATGTCGAAACGATTCAAAAACGCGGATATCGATTAGCGGCTCAAATCATCGAAAAATCGAGTGAAATTAAGATTGAAAAGGTTGAGCAAGAATCAGATGAAATAATTCCGAAAGCTATTCAATACCCTCAACCTCCTAAACGCAATTGGCAGATTACAATTGCTATTCTGTCATTGTTTAGTCTTTTAGTTGCCGCTTTTGTCTGGCAAAGAAACGCTTGGGAAACGCCGAAATCAAACCTCGGTTTTGACGAAATAGCCGTTCTGCCATTCGAATCTGCCGGCGAAAACCCGACGGATTTCCAAATTGGTTTAGCGGACGCGATGATTACAAGTTTGAGCAAAATCAAGCAGTTAAAGGTTTTGCCTTTAACTTCCGTCCGCCATTTAGCGGGACAACAATTTGATGCTTTACAAATCGGAAAACAACTCGGAACGGATGCTGTTTTGTCGGGAACGTATCGTATTGATGGTGAAAATGTCCAGGTTTCCGTGAAGCTGCGGCAAGCTGGCAATGGCGAATCGATTTGGTCTGAAACGTTTACGGTGCGAAAGAAAAGCGGTTGGGAATTCGAAAATTCGATTGCACTTCGCACGGCACGATTACTTTCATTAAAAATTGCGGAAATCGAAGAGGAGAAAAATTTATCCACTGAAAAACTCAACCCCGAAGCACGGCAAAACTTTCTTTCAGCACGAAAAATTTGGAGGGCAGGCGAACTTTTCCGACGCAAAGAAATGATCGGACGCTGTGAAAAAGCCGTCGAAGTTGAGCCAAATTGGGCATTGGGATACGCAATGTATGCTGAGGCATTGCTTAGTTCGGATCAGCTTTCTGTGGAGTGGGAAAAAGCCGAGGAAATGGCAAACCAAGCTCTAAAGCTCAATGGATCATTAGCCGAACCGCACGCGTTTTTGGGCGAAATCTATCAATGGCGTGATTGGGATTGGGAGCGTGCAGAAAGTGAATTCAAACAAGCCGTTGCTTTAAATCCGAATTACGCACTGACGCACTACAAATATTCTCAGTTTTTGCGTATCCAAAGACGGTTTGCAGAAGCTGAAACAGAACTCAAAAAAGCGATAGAAATCGAACCTTTTTCTCCGCTTTATCATGCCTCTCAATGCGAACTCTCATTCTTTGACAGGAAATACGACAAGGCACTTTCTGCTTGTAATCAGACCAAATTAATCGAACCTGATTTTTGGCGGACACCAAAACTTTTGTATTGGATTTACATTGAACGCAAAATGTATGACGAACTCGGTGAAATCGTTTTGGGCAAACTTTCACCAAGCGAAAAAGCTGCAAATCCTTTGACTAAGGCACTTGCTAACAAGGATTTGAACCCGTATTGGCAACATCTGATTGTTGAACGTTCGAGAAGCGGGACGGAAAATCCAGTTGCCAAAGCGATGCTCTATTTGCAGATTGGTGAAAAGGAAAAAGTCATTGAATATCTTGAAAAGGCTTTGGAAAGCCGTGTTCGAAGTCTTCCGTCGGCAAATGCTGACTCAATATTTGACCCGATTCGGAATGAAAAACGCTTTGTCGAAATAATGCGAAAAATCGGATTGCAGAAATAAATGTGATATTTTCATTAAATGAACTTCAATTATTCAAACAAATCCGCTGAACTTCAGCTGCGTCTGCAAACATTTATGGACGCACATATCTATCCAAACGAAAAAAACTTTCACGATGAAATAAATTCCGGTGACCGCTGGCAGCCTTCGGAACTTATTGAATTACTTAAAGATAAGGCGAAAAACGAAGGTTTGTGGAATTTGTTTTTGCCGGAAGTTTCGGGTTTGAGCAATGTTGAATACGCACCGCTTGCCGAAATTATGGGCAAAGTTACATGGGCGAGCGAGGTTTTTAATTGTTCTGCCCCTGATACCGGAAATATGGAAGTTTTAGAAAGGTACGGAACTTCTGCACAAAAAGAAACGTGGCTCAAACCTTTGCTCAACGGCGATATTCGTTCGTGTTTTGCGATGACCGAACCTGACGTTGCTTCGTCCGATGCGACAAATATTCAAGCATCAATCAAACGCGAAGGTGATTTTTACATCTTAAACGGTCGCAAATGGTGGTCAACAGGTGCAGGCGATTCACGTTGCAAACTGGCGATCTTTATGGGCAAAACCGATGAATCCGCCGAAATGCACAAACAACAATCAATGATTTTAGTCCCGATGGATGCAGATGGTGTAATCGTCACCCGAAATTTGCAGGTTTTTGGATTTGACGACGCTCCAAACGGACACGCCGAAGTTTCGTTCACGAATGTCCGCGTACCAGCGTCGAACCTTTTGCTCGGCGAAGGTCGCGGTTTTGAAATCGCCCAAGGTCGCCTCGGTCCGGGTAGAGTTCATCATTGTATGCGTTTGATTGGCGTTGCTGAAAGAGCACTCGAATTGATGATAAAACGTGCAGATTCCCGCATCGCTTTCGGTAAACCCATTGCATCGCAGGGAGTTATCCGCCAATGGATTGCCGAAGCGAGACTGGAAATCGAACAAGCGAGACTGTTGGTTCTGAAAACCGCGTGGATGATGGACGAAAAGGGAAATAAGTTTGCCCGCAACGAAATTGCGATGATAAAAGCGGTTGTGCCGAGTATGGCGTTGAAAATTATTGATCGTTCAATCCAAGTTCACGGCGGCGGCGGCGTTTCGCAAGATTTTCCGCTGACGCAATTTTGGATTTATGCGAGAAGTTTGAGGCTTGCCGACGGACCGGATGAAGTTCACATTGAAAGTGTGGCGAAAAATGAATTGAGGAAATATAAGGCGACTTAAATGTAAATAGCTTTTCCGCAAGAAATCTCTTAGACTTGAAAGTTGAGTAAGCCGAATAATTAGGTTTTGTGTTTATCTTAAACGTTAAGATTGGAAAAATGATTGTCAGAAAAGTAAAACTTGAAGATGCTAGCCAGATTGCAGATATCTATAACTATTATATTCAAAACACTCATCATACTTTTGAAACCGAGCCATTGAGCGTAGAAGAGATGGTCGCACGGATAGAGACGACCAAAGACGAATATCCTTATCTTGTAGCTGAAGAAAATGGCGAGATCTATGGCTATGTTTTTGCTGATAAATTCAGATTGAGGCAGGCTTACGATCACACGGTTGAAGTGTCTATATATGTAAAGAATGCGGCTAAGCAGAAGGGAATCGGGACGGCACTTTACGCAACGCTCTTTGATTTGCTCGCTGAAACCAATATTCACTCGATAATTGCCGGGATTTCACTTCCAAACGAACCGAGTATTAAATTTCACACAAAAATGGGTTTTTCAAAGGTCGCACTTTTTAGAGAAATCGGTTACAAATTGGGCAGATGGATCGACGTAAGTTTTTGGGAATTGATGAATAGAGTTTGAAATGTCGAAAGGAAGTTATTTATTTTGCACACGCCAACAGTTTTCCCGCACGAACTTACTCAAAACTATTCTCATTTCTGAGCGACGATTTTGAGATCGGTTATTCCGAACGTCTTGGACACAATCCTAGTTTTCCCGTCACGGACGGCTGGAAATATTTAGCCAAGGAATTACAAACCGAAATTGAATCGAAATTCACAATGCCTGTAATCGGAATCGGGCATAGTTTGGGCGGGATTCTACATTTCCTCGTCGCCTGCGAAAATCCGCACCTTTACAAAGCGATAATTTTGCTCGATTCGCCGTTGGTCAGCCGTTTGAGCGGTGCAATGCTCAAACTTTCCAAGATAACAAAGTTAATCGATAAATACTCGCCGTCTCGCGTAGCACGATCTCGCCGAAATAGTTGGCGAAGCCGGGACGAAGCTTATGATCACTTCAGACAAAAGACAATGTTTCGAAATTTCGATGAAGACGTGCTTCGCGACTATGTTAAACACGCCACGATTGAAGGTGAAAATAATTTGAAACTATTTTTTGAACCAAAGATCGAAGCAAAGATATATCGAACAATTCCACATAGTTTCACAAAGTTTCGCGGTAAGCTCAAGATTCCGGCTTACTATATTGGCGGTACGCGTTCTCGCGAAGCTCGCTTAGCACGACTTAGCTTTATGCAGAAAAATTTCCCATTCGAATTTCATAAGATCGTTGGGACACATCTTTTTCCATTTGAGAAGCCTTTAGAAACTGCAAAAATGATAAAGAAACTCATCCAACATCTGTCAAATTAACCAATGAAATCGGTCATTAAGACTCAATTTAGAGCATTGTGAGTAAAAAAATGGCAATTTTTGTTAAACATTGTAAATAATTGTTGACATTAGTTGTTAATTACGGTAACTTTGATTTGTTGACGACATAAAGTCGTTAAACCCTATCGTCACCTGATGACTCGAATTTCGCAGAAGCAACCTGAGTGAAATGAAAAAATTGCTTATAGGGAGTAAAAGAAAACGAACAGATTTTTTGACCTACCTTCAGTTTAACCAAGCCTAAAGATGTCCTATCAAACAGTTGGCAAATCAGAAGCAGGTGGCAAAAAAGCTCTTCAAACAAATCAAAAAACTGATTCGTTAAGCGAAATCCTGAGAAAACCTTGAAGAAAGAAAACACAAAACTCGTGGAAATAGGCGTAAAAGCTAAAAGGAGTGAGGAAGATAATGCTATTCGGTAAAAAGAAAAGCGTTGCCGGTCTAGATGTCGGTTCGAGTTCTATTAAAGCAGTCGAACTGGAAGGCAAAATGAGCAATCTTAATTTGGTCAGCGTTGGCTTTGAAAATCTGCCAAGCGACACCGTCGTAGATGGTCAAATTATGGAGCTTAACACGGTGGCTCAAGCCATTCAAAACATTTGCAGTAATTATTCAATTAAAGCAAATCAGGTGGTAACGGGAGTCAGCGGACACTCGGTAATCATCAAAAACATAGTTCTGCCGCCAATGAGTCGTGAAGAATTAGAAGAATCGATCGATTGGCACGCCGAAGAACATATTCCATACGACCTTGCGGATATTAGTCTTGATTATCACGTTACGGCGGAAGATCAAGATTCTACTACGGTATTAATCGTAGCTTGCAAACGTGAAAGAATCGAGAATATCAAACAGGCAATTCAGCTTTCAGGAAAGCAACCTGTAATTATTGATATTGATACGTTCGCTTTGCAAAATTGCTATGAAATGAATTATCAACCCGCAGCCAGCGACGTTGTAACACTCTTAAATATTGGGGCTTCAACGATGAACATCAATATTGTGCAAGGCAATCGCTCGTTGTTCACTCGCGACATCACAGTTGGCGGAAGTCAATTTACTGATGTTTTGCAAAGAGTTTTGGGAATTAGTTTCCAACAGGCTGAAGCGGTTAAACGCGGAGTTGCCGATGCTGCCGAAAACGTTGAAGAAAAATCAATTGAGCCGCTAATGGGCAATGTGATGGAAACGGTTGCGATGGAAATTCAAAAAACTTTCGATTTCTATCGGGCAACTGCAGAAGATGGCGGAGTCGCCGTACAAAAAATATTAATTTCGGGTGGTGGTTCAAAATTGGAAGGTTTACCACAACAATTATCTGCCCGACTTGAATTACCGGTCGAAGTATTAGACCCATTCCGCCAAATCAAAGTGGATACGAAAAAATTTGATCCTGATTATTTGAGCGAAATAATGCCGGAGATGGCTGTCGCCGTCGGTTTGGCACTCAGAGGGGTGGAAGCAAAATGATTAAAATAAACCTATTAGATTCAGTAACAGACAGACAAGCCGGAGGCTCTGCCAGCGTTGAAAGAAAGGTCTCAAATCCGCTTTCAAAACTTATTTTGATGGCTGTCGCGGTAACTGCTTTAACCTTGGCAGTTATAGGAATTGATGTGGTTAGTTCTTCAATAAATAAGGCTGATGCCGAGAAAGAATTGGCTAACCAACAAGAAATCGCCAAACAGCTTGAAGCAGTAATGAAAGAGCAAAAAGAGCTTGAGCAAAAGATCAATAATATCGACGTGAGAATCGGAGCGATCAAAAAATTGCGTGCTTCACAAGCCGGACCGAGTGCGGTGCTAGAAGCCTTACGCGAAAGAATTACGATGACTCCGGGCATTTATCTTGAAAGCGTTGAGCAAAAAGGCGAGCAATTAACTATTAAAGGTAGTTCGCCAGATGAATCTGCTGTCACGAGATTTGGTAGCAGCCTTGAATTTTCGGGCGGTTTATTCTCGAATTTGGGAATTGAAACCCAAAGAAAAGATATGCCGGGCGTAGTTGCGGTCGCTAATGATCCTGCAGCAACAGTTCCACAGATAGTTAATTTCACTATACGCTGTGCTTATACTCCATCAAAAGCGGGAGCATCGACAGCAACAACCGCTGCCAACGCACCGCAAACAAATCCTGCACAAGGCACACCGCAAGCAGCTAATAATGCACCAAAAGCTGCCGCACCTGCCGCTCCTGCTCCACCTGCTCCACAGGTTGCAAAAAACCAATAGATATATAGAGTTTTTCAAAACTAAATTCGTTTTGAGCATAAAAGGAAACTAAAACAATGGAAAAGTTAAAAGGACTCGCTTGGTATTACCAACTGGCAATTTTATTCGGAATCGGACTGGCAATGATTGGTGGAGTGTATTACTTCTACACCAGCGGAGTTCGTGCAGAAACTGCCGGAATTAATGAACAGGTTGCTCAATTGCAAGGCAAGAATCAAGCAGCACAAGTAGCAACTCAAAGAATAAACGAATTTCGTTCACTTTTTGCCAGCAAGCAAGCTGAATACGACGAATTGAAAGTTTTGTTGCCTGAAGACCGCGAAATTACCAACGTTTTGCAAGGTTTACAAGAAACAGCACGTGGCAGTCGTTTAATTGTCAGCCGCTTTAGTCCGCGTGATGACACTCAACAAGATTTCGTTATGGGCAAGCCGGTAGAAATCGAGGTTGACAGCAATTTCAACAACTTACGCGATTTCTTCGACAAAATGGCGAAACTGCAGCGAATTGTGTCAATTACGGATTTCAGTCTCAAGCAATTGGATAAGCAATCAGCCGAAAAAACACTTCATGCACAATTTTTGCTGACAGCTTACTACGCTTCGCCGGAAAATCTGGCAACTGCAAATCAACCTGCCCCGGCAAAACCCGGTGCACCTGTTCCAGCAAAACCAGCCGCACCTGCACCCGCCGCACCAGCTGCACCAGCCGCCAAATAACCCGTGAGGTCTAAGAGAGAGATAGCCATGAAAAGCAAATCAAACAAAATGAAATTTTTAACTTTAGCAATTTTCGCACTAGGCTTCATTTTAGCTAATGCAAATCTTGGGGAAGTAAGTGCTCAAGCGGGCGATCCGTTTGCCAAGCCAGCTTACGCAAGACCAAAAGATCCAAACGCTAAACCGGCTTCAACTGCGACAACCGCAGGTACAGCGACTACTGCAACTAGTAAGCCAGTCAAAGCTTTGCCACCGGCAATCGTTCCTGTGGGGGCTCCTCCAATTCAGGATCGCCTAAACTACTTTAAGCGTTTGCGTGAAGTAGCCGCAGCAAATGGCGAACCTTTGCCAAAGCCTACGAGCATCTTAACACTCGACGAAATGAGCATAACCGGAATTTTCCGCACACCTCGCGGATATGCAGTAATTGTTCAGGCGGTTCCAATCGGAATGTCTTACACGATTTATCCGGGTGAAAAATTCTTTAACGGACAGCTTGTAGCAGTTGAAGAAAACCGACTCGTTTTTCGTAAAGTCATCAAAATGAGCAACGGGAAATTCATAACTTCCGAAGAAAACAAAACTTTACGCGAATATACTCAGCAGGAAGAAATTCAAGGTACGGCACCTATTGATGTCTCGACAACAGCAGTAACAAAACCTGCCGAATCAGCACCTTCCAGCTCAACCCAACCGGTTGCTCCAGAAGCTTCAGCAAAACCTACGGTTGTTGTTTCACCACTTGATGAAATGAACAAACAACCCGTTGAAGCACCGAAATCAGCGAAAGATAAAGCTGTTGACAAAACCAAAAAGGGTAGTAAAGCAAAAACACCTGCAACCAAGAAATCTGTCAAGGTTGCTGCCAATAAAGAAAGATAATTCTAACAAATTGTGGACGGTTTACCGTTCATCTGAAATCAAACTAAAATTTCTACACTAGTTTTCCATAAAGAATTAGTGAGGGAGGAAACAATGACTTTTCTTCAGTATTTAAGCAAATCGGGCAAATTAGTCACCATTGCTTTAATAATCATCGGCTGCATCGCAGGATCAGTCTTAGCACAGAAAACAGGCACGCAAACCCAAGGAAAACGCTATGGCGATGCAGGCTTTGTAGGGGAAGTTACCAACTTAAATGTTGTTAACGCAGATGTTCGAGATATTCTCAGCTATTTCACAGAGCAGTACGGCATCAATTTTGTCATCGACAAATCGGTTCAAAAAGTTCCGGTCACAGTAAATATTAGTGATGTGCCTTGGAATACTGCATTAGACGCGATTCTTCGCTCGCAAGAACTTGGAGTTCAAGTAAACGGACCGATTCTTAGAGTTGCAGCCTCAAAAACAATCGCAGATGAAGGTGCAGTTGAAGAGAAAAAACGTGAGAACCAGCTTGACGCTTCACCTCTTTATACAGAATTTATTCGCTTAAACTATGCACAAGCTTCAGGCTCAGCGGGTGGACCCGGTTTTACCACTGGTACATCTGGCGGAGCATCCGGCGGCTCAGCCGGTGGCGATGGTCTGTTACCAATCATCAAACGTCGAGTTTCACGTCGCGGATCAATCGAAACTGATGCGAAAAGCAATTCTTTAATTATCACAGATGTTAAAGAAAATATTGACGCGATTCGTCAATTGGTTGCAATTCTCGATCAACCTGAAGCACAAGTTGAAGTTGAAGCGAGAGTGGTAATTGCTACACGCGATTTCAGCAGAGACATTGGTATCCAACTTTCAGGAGCGGTCTTTGGAAATAGAATCGGAGACAATGGTGGAGCGGTTGGCGGAAGTTTACCTTCAGCTGGAACGAATCCAACGGGCGGTGCCGGTGCAACGACTGGTGGAGTTCTAGGTTCATCCCCAAACAACAACTTGGCTTCGCAATTAGCAAATACAGTTATTGGTTTAACAACCGGACGATTTGGAACTGCTCAAATCAATTTATTGTTAACTGCCGGTGAAAAGAAAGGTCAAGCCAAAACTATTGCAACTCCTCGCGTAACGATGCTAAATAACGAAAAAGGTATCATGGAAAGCGGTCAACAAATTCCAATCGTTACATCGCAAACAGGTACGGGCGGCGGAGCAGCTGTATTTACAACAACTTATGTTTCAGTACCGCTGAAATTAGAAGTTACTCCTTTGATCAATGATGCGGGAACGGTTTTACTTGATTTGGTTGTTGAAAACAGTTCGGTTAGCTCAACAAGTGCTTCAGGCGGAGCTCCCGGGATCAATACACAAAGAACCAAAACAAAAATGATGGTACCTGATGGCGGAACAACCGTTGTTGGCGGAGCATTAATTGATGTTGAAGGTGAAGATAATTTCAGAACTCCCGGATTACATAAAATCCCGGTTTTGGGAAATCTCTTCAAGAGAAAAGCAATTGCCCGAACGACGAGTGAAGTCTTATTCTTTATCACTCCACGCATTATCCGACCTGATCTTCAAAACAGCCAAACTGCTGATAAAACAGGCGTAAGCAATCGTCCTGCAGCAATTTTGCAACCTGTACCGCTCGGCAATCCGCCGTCGAATTCAGGTGGTTCGGAAAATGTACAACAACCTGTTACAATTCCAGTTGTCCCTGCAGTTCAAGTGGGCAATCCTGTAAAACCGTAACGGAGAGTGTAGATAATGTTTAAGGAAGTTCTGCAAGAAATGGTTAGTCGCACCGAAGGTTGCTTGGGTGCATTGATAATGGGGACTGACGGAATTGCTGTTGAGAAAGTTTGGCAATCCGCAGGTACAGAAGCAAATTTAGATGTTGCTGTGGCTGAATACACGTCCCTTTTAAGAAACGCCAGACGTACCAATGACGAACTCGGATTTGGAAAATTACGTGAATTCAATCTCGTAAGCGAAACCGGAATCTTTATCTTACGCCTTGTTAGTGAAGACTATTTCATAGCAATGGTGCTATCGATTGAAGGAAATTTTGGTCGTGGAAGATTTGAACTACGCCGGGCAGAACTTCTCTTGGAAAAAGAGTTAGCTTTCTAAAAATTAAATCAATGTTTCTTTCCAAAGCCTTTGTGAAATTCACAAAGGCTTTATTTTTTGGCAAGTTACGATGTTATACATTTTTTGACATTAGTCGGTATAATTGGTATTCTTTTTAAGACGACTGGTATATCCGGTCACTTCACTTTATTTTAATCCCTTCTTTTCAGACTAAAACACTCAGATTTAAAGAAATAACAAAATAAATAAAAATAAATCATTTAATAACATTGTTTTTGTGGAAAAACTTTGTTATTCAAACTTAAATAGTAATGAACATGAAAGTTAAAATACTTTCGTTTCAAGCATATATTGAGATATGAAACACAGCCTTAAGACAAAACGAAATGGTTTTAGCATTGCAGAATTGCTGATCGTAGTTTTAGTAATTGCGATTATAGCGGTTTTAGCCTTGCCGCAAGTAATGACATCGAGAAAGTTATTCAGATTTTCGGCAACTCAAAGGCAAGTTGTGACCGGGTTTCGCGAAGCCCGTCAGGAAGCGATGTCGCAAAGAACTCCGGTTACTATTCGTTACGATAATGTAAACAAAAGCTTGATTTTCTACGGTGGAAATTTTGGAGTGCTGGGCGATGCGAAAAACCGCGTTTCACCACTGACCGGCGACGGATTAGAGCCGGACAATTTTACATATGGTCGTCCTACCGGAGTTACAGCAGCGGCACTTGGCGATGGAACGACTTTGACATCGCTAATGAGCAATGGCGTAGAGATTACTTTCCAGACGGACGGCTCTGTTGTTGACGGCAGTAACAATCCGCAAAACAAGGCACTTTTCTTTTACAATCCACAAACACCAATGGATACGGCATTTGCTGTTTCTGTTTTGGGAGCCGGAGGCAGAGCAAAATTGTGGAGATATAGCCAAGGCGTTGATGTTTATGTTGAATAGAAAAAGTTCAAAAAAAATCACGGAAATATCAGGTAGTGAAGATGGTTTCACATTAGTTGAAGCGGTTGTCGCAATCCTGATCATTTCGATTGCTTTAATTGGGACTGCTGCGGCTCTTTCCTATGCTTTTGAATACGGAACAACAAGTAGAAATGTGGGAAATGCGAGAACGGTAATCGTTTCAACAGTAGAAGAAATCGAATCGCTCAGGAATACTCATAGATTGACATTTCTCCAACTGGCAAACAAAACGTACGTTGATAATACTGACGCTCCAAATACGTTTAACGGGTTTAGCGAAGGGTTTAAGGCGGTTTCGATAAATCCTGGATTTGATGGGGTTTTTGGCACGGACGATGATTTGAAAGAAGCAGGACCGGATACGATCTGGGGAAATGCAGATGACGTTGAAAATCCGGGTCTGGCACGAGGCGGATACACGAGACGAATTGAAATTACCCCTTTGCCGCTTGATGCCAAGATAAAAAAGGTTGTTGTTACGGTCAGATATTTTTCAACCGGCGGAAGAGTAAGCGAAGTAAGCGGAATCGCTTATATAAATGATGAATCGCGAACAACGGGATGATTTTCGGAGCAAATTAGTTTTGCACTAATGGAAAGGTTCAGTTATGAAAAAAGAAAGAAATACTAAACAAACGGGAGCTGCTTTAGCTATTGCGATCATCATGGTTGCGATTTTAGCGGTAATCTCTCTTACGGCATTAGCCTTTGCTTCGAGCGAAGCACGTATTGCCGGAAGCGAATTGCAGAGAACGCAAACGTTTTATGCCACTGCCGCTTCGCTGGAGATAATGACGAATAGTTTTAGTGATCTTTTCCTAACCAAAATGCGTCCATCTCCAAGCGATTTGAGTACGATTGCGAGTACGCAACCAACTGCTCTTACAACCGAAGGCTTTACCTTTCTCCAAACATTAACGGAAGATAATGAGAAACTGGCACAAATGCGGACAATGCAGGGTTTGCCAAGTACTGTTTACCCACGCGTCAACATTCCGGAAGGTTCTTTTTCGGGTCTTTATGCGACCATCGTTCCATATAAAATTAGTTCAACCGGCACATTCGGAACCGGAACTCAGGTAAAATTGGAGCGGGAATTTAACAACTATTTAGTTCCTCTTTTTCAGTTTGGTGTTTTCAGTAATGAAGACATGGAAATTTCGCCTGGTCCGCAAACCACGTTTAACGGACGAATTCATAGTAATCAAAATATTTTTGCACTTTCCAATACAAAGTTTCTAAATCGCGTTACGATGGCTGGCGAATTGGTCCGTGATGCAATCAGCAGCGGTGCGTCAAATACTTTGACTGGAAAGCCCAACGTAGTTATTCAAGTTGGTTCGATAAACGTGCCGATTGCCAATGGAAGCGTGAAATCAAGCGGAAGCACGGTAGGCGGACCGAATATACTTGGAAGTTCTGCCGGAAGCAGAGGATTTTATCCTGGCAGACCGAATGGCGTCGTAAATGCAGTCTTGGGATTCAACGTCAACCCTGACTGCCGACGGCACGGCGGGACGGTATGGCGGACAATTATTAACCGGATCTACAGGAGCAACGCAATTGAAGCTGCCTCTGCAATTGGGTGGAAATTCAACGGCAGAGCTCATTAAACGCGGTTTACCTTCGGATGACGAGATTCTTTCCACGTCACGCTACCAAACTAAAGCTCAGATACGAATTTTACTTGATGATGAAACAGCCGGAAGCGGTGCGAGTAACGTTGCCGGAATTCCCGCTGGAAAAGGAGTTTTGCTCTCGGCTTTCGATCCGATTCCCCTTAATGGTGGAAACGCTTTACGAAATGTTTCTGACTTGGGCTCATTTACTCAACCAAATTTCAAACAAATAAATCCGGATTCTTCTATTTCAGACGCAATGACAGTGAGAGGAATCAAAAATGCCGGAGCGACCGTGGCGGGTAATTATATTCCACCTGGTTCGGGCGTAAACGGAAGAATATTGATCGAAGTTGTAAAACCTGATGGAACAACCCTTGACGTAACCACCGCCATTCTCAGTATGGGAATGACTCAAGGCGAGCCAAACGGAATCGTCTATTTGCAGCGTCCACTCTTTACGTCGTTTCTACAAGGCAGCAGGGATCGTGCCGGAAATGGACTAGATTTAGTTAATCTAACAAAGAATTATAGATTTCTGGCTGATGGAGAAATCGCCGTTGATCCGACCGGATATTTGGACTCGCTAGGATTTCTGGATACAACGATTGCCATTCTTGATGATGATACATCACCAACTTCAACCCGTGCGGCAACACCCAGCACTTGGTTTGAAAACGTTGTTCCGATCAACGTTTATAACGTTCGCGAAGGTTGGTATCGCAATGATTTGGACGAAAATAATATTTATGAACGCGGAATGACGAGTGTCGTTGAAATCAACATGCACAATCTGGCTCGTTGGGTTGATGGAATTTACAATGCAAATCTGCTTGCTGGAACAAATGCGGTAAGTACCAACATCAAGAATCCGGACGAGGGATACGTTGTTTATGTTTCAGATCGACGCGGTGACAAAGTTAAAACAGAATATCTAAAAGATGCGACTGCATTCTTAAGCACCAATGGAATTGTTGATAATGAAGACATTTATGGTCCGAATTCAGCCTTAGATGAAGGAGAAGACGTAATTGATTTTGGTTGGGATTCCGCATTCGGCGGAGCTTCCAAGAAGGGAATTTTGCAAAAAGATATTTCCGAACTGCCTGATACGGGAAATACCTGGACCAAATTCCGGATCGTTGCTCGATCGAACCAAAACCGTGATGGCTTGGAATAATCCGAATAATTATTTTCGACGTGCCGTCCGGCTTTTTGATTCTGAAAAGCTCAGTTTTACCGCCGCCGCAGGCAAGCTTTCCAATACTAAAGGAATTACCATTGCCACCGAAAATATGCTTTACACCTGGGGAAATGTCAATACTACCGGCATAACATCGATTCCAGCAGGAGGCTCAACGCTAAATAACGGGGGATATACGGGAGCTCAGGTTCCAATGTCGCTCGTCTGCGATGCAATTTTCCCGCTTTCGAAAACGTGGTTTGATGGATTGAGCGTTATGCGTCCTGAAGGTACTAGCAATCCTCAGGCATATTCTGGCACACCATTCAGACAAGCGGATGCAAATTCGGCTGACATAACGCAAAGCACCTCGATTCGAGCCGCATTAATCGCCGGAGCCACGAAAAACGCAATGAGCAGTAATCCGGGCAGAAATTCATTAGGTTTGCGAAGATCCGGCGGAATAGTCAATTTCCCGCGTTTTCTGGAGATTTGGAATTTAACAACACAATCGCCCTTTAATTATTCAGGTTCAATGATTGTTCTTTATAGCTCAACTCAGGCGATGTCACAATGGGAAAACGATACGTCCGTTATTTACACGCCGCCCGTTAGAAACTGGAGCTTCGACGAAACGTTTCTGAATCCGAGTAAATTGCCTCCCGGAACACCATTTTTCCAATATTTGCAGGCAACAAATTTCCGTCAAAATCTTAAGAACTAAGATTCGGGGTTTCAGACGATGAAAAATTTGCATCTTCAAAAATATCAAAAAGGCTTTTCACTAATCGAATTAATGATAGTGATGACCGTGACATTAGTCATAATGATCGCTGCCTTTTCGCTGATGCAAGGAAGCATTGTTACTGCTAATGTGAATTATCATTTGACGGATGCCAATCAGAGTTTGAGAAATGCTCAAGAGTATATAAACAGGGATTTATTAGTGGCTGGTGACGGAATTAAAGGAACCGCAAATATTTGGATACCAACGGACTTTGCTACCAGACATTTGTCAAAACGTCCGGCAACTGATTTAGATCCGACTTCCTTAGGTTATACAAATCTCGGGATGATTCTTTCTGATGATAATATTCCAGCCAGTACGGAGGTATTTGATTCAACTACTCCGACTTTCATAAAAGAAAGGAGCGATCGGATAACGCTGATTTCAGTTGACAAGAGTTTTACGCCTATTTCATTGCCAGCATGGTGGACGGATTATACAACCGGAGCAATTTGGATTCCGGGCGGCGACAATTCGATATTTGATGTCGGAGAAATCTATTATCTATCAGACGGAAACAGCGGAATTTTCGGTACTATAACGGGCAAAACTCCGGGTACTATTTTTTGGGATGACGGCGATCCGTATAAACTGAATCGAAAAGGTCCCACCGGTAATATTGCGACAGCTACCGGATACAGTTCGAAGCCTTCAACATTGATGAGGGTTCAAATAATCCAATATTTTGTCGATACCGAAGGCAGATTAATCCGACGTGTTTTTGGATTAAAAGGTGCGGGACATTCTGATGCGGTAATCGCAGAAAATCTGACTGATTTACAATTTCGATATATTCTCCAACCCACAACAACCGGAACGAATATTTACGATCAGCCGATTTCACAAGTTGGAATGGATGAACGCAATTTGGTTCGACTGGTAGAACCATCAATTTCCGTAGAAACCACGAAACAGCTTCAAGATGGGCAGACATATCAAGTTGAGGGAACGACTCAAATTGGAATTCGCAATCTGCAATTTTTGGAAGCCGCTGTGCCGAAGGATTGGGAAGGGAATACCGCGTTGCCTTATACGCCGCCTATTCCGTATGTAACTCCAACTCCAACACCGACGCCATCGCCAACTCCAACACCAACCCCGAGTCCGACACCTTCCGGGTCTCCAACTCCAACTCCGACGGTTGCTCCATCGGCTACCCCAACTCCGGCAACTCCGACACCGACGGCAACACCGACACCAACGGCAACTCCGGCAACGCCGACACCAACTCCGCCGCCGCCAACACCGACGCCGACACCAACGCCGGGTACGAGAGACGGATAGACGGTTTAGAGGAAGCTAAGATAAAGGCTTCCTCTTTTTAATAAGCTAATTTAATGTAGTTCATGCCGCGTAAGATGACTCTTTGGCGACGAACGACCCTTTTTGGATTCTTTTTGGGATTAAAAACATTTAGCGGACTCGGAATCATTGCCGAAAGATAGGCGGCTTCTTGCGGGCTTAGCGAAGAAGCTGATTTATTGAAATACGTTCGTGATGCAGCTTCGGCTCCGTAGATGCCGTCGCCCCATTCGATTACGTTTAGATAAATTTCCAAAATCCTTTTTTTGCTTAAGTCTTTTTCCAGAAAATATGTGTAGAGAGCTTCGCGACCTTTGCGTAAAAAGTTTCTATCTTCTGATAAATAAAGGTTTTTCGATAATTGCTGAGTTATGGTAGAAGCTCCGCGTTTGAAGCTTGGCATTGGCGGAATCCAGTCGTTTTCGTCGTAATCGCCCTCTTGTTTCGCTTCTTTTTCGCCTTCTTTCACGGCTTCATCCCAGGCATTTTGGATAGCTTCCCAATCAAATCCGTCGTGAGTAAAAAAACGCGAATCTTCTCCGGCTAAGACGGCTTTCTGAAGGTTTGGAGAAATTTGCTCGATAGGCTGCCAGATCATATATTTCTTTGGCTGTTTGCCATCGTCACGGGCTTCGGAAAGACGATATTCGATCATCGATGACGTTGTAGGATTTTCAGTTTTGAGCTTGGAAATGCTGGGGAAAGTGACGATCTCATATAATAGCCAAATCGCTACTGCCCCACATAAAATTGCAAATAAGACTTTTGTCCAATACCACATAAATATTTTAGATTGCCGATTTTGGATTTCGGATTGCCGTTAAACTAAACGCAAAACTCGATTATTATGTTCCAAATTCCAAATAATCCAAAATTATTCAGCGTATCCAATCATATTTCCGACAATTTTTCCCGAACTCATTACTCCGGGCAATCCTGCACCCGGATGAGTTCCTGCTCCGACCAGATATAAATTGGGAATGTCTTCGCTTAAATTGTGAGGACGCAGCCACGCGGATTGCAACAAAGTTGGTTCAACTCCAAAGGCATTTCCCAAATAGCTATTCAAAGTTTGCTCAAAATGCAGTGGATCGATATGAGTTTCAGAAATGATATGCTGCCTCAAATCAGGCATATAATGTTTTTCCAAATACTCGTAAATCCGTTGTTTATATGGCTCTGCCTGAGTTTTCCAGTCAGTTGTTCCTTTAAATTTGGAACAGGTGAAAGAACATACCAGCAATCGCAGCCATCGGGAGCGAGGCTCGGATCAGTCGCTGTGGGGCGATGGAGATAGAGCGAAAAATCATCTGCTAAAGTTTTTGCTTCAAAAATTTCGTCCAACAAAGGCTTATAACGATTACCCAAAATAATTTCATGATGGGCAATGTTGTCATACTTGCGATTTGTGCCGAAATATATGACGAAAAGCGACATCGAATAAGTCATTTTCTTAATTTTTTTATCAGTATATTTTCGTCTGAATTCTTGCGGGATAAGATTTAAGTAGGTCATCCCGACATCGGAATTTGCTACAACCGTGTCTGCTTCAATAATTTCACCTGACTTGATCCTTACTCCGGTCGCTTTGCCATTCTTAATCAAAATTTCCTCAACTTCTGCATCCGTAAAAACTTCACCGCCAATATCGATAAACAAATCCGCAAAACCTTTAACCAAAGCACCGGTTCCGCCCATGGCAAACCAAACGCCAAATTTTTGCTCAAGTTCATGGATCATCGCGTAGATTGAAGTTGCAGTAAAAGGGTTTCCGCCAATTAAAAGCGGGTGAAAGCTGAAAGCCTCGCGGAGTTTTTCGTTTTTGAAATATTTTGAGGCAAACTTGTAAACCGAACGATCAGAACGAAGTTTTATCATCTCGGGAACAACCTTGACCATGTCCCAAATTTTGGTGAACGGTTTATCGATGAGCTCGAATCCAACCCGGTAAATTTCCCCTAAGTCCTTTGACAAGCGATTATAGCCTTCAACTTCATTTGGATCGATCTTGCGAATTTCTTCGAGAAGCCTCTCTCGATCATCGTTGTAATGAAAGACCGTTCCGTCTTCCCAGCGGATGTTATAAAAAGGATCAATCTTGACGAGTTTAACGTAATCGGCAGTCTTCTTTCCGGCAATCTCAAAAAGTTCGTCAATCAGCCAAGGTGCGGTAATAATGGTCGGACCGCCATCAAATTTGAATCCGTCTTGCTCGTAAACATAAGCACGTCCGCCGAGTTTGTCCCGCTTTTCAACGATTGTGACCTTGTGTCCCTGTGCCTGAAGTCGAATTGCCGCAGACAATCCCCCGAAACCGCTTCCGATTACTACGATTTTCATTTCATTACCCCTTGTTAAATTGTTGTTTGAAATTGTGCAAATTACAGATTAAAAATTAGACGATGAAAACGCAAGTTGATGATTGAAAAAGACTTTCTTTACTGCCCGGATCGTATTCGCGTGAATTTCAACTGTGTCATTAATATCCAATGCATAACCGCCCGACATGGTCGTGACAATGGGAATATTATGTTCCTTTGCCGCGGTTAAAACCATTTCATCCCGTTTCATCAAACCATTTTTGGTCAAACTAAGCCGACCGAGCTTATCGTTTTCAAATGGATCTGCACCGCCCAAATAAAAAATTATGTCAGGATTATGCTGAAAAATTCGTGGTAGGGCTTGTTCCAATGTTTCCAGAAATTCCGTATCGCCTGTTTTATCGGGAAGCTCAATATCAAGCGTCGATTTTTCTTTGTATAAAGGATAATTTTTTGTTCCGTGCATTGAAAAAGTGAAAACGGAAGCATCGTCCTTAAAGATAAACGCCGTGCCATTACCTTGATGAACATCGCAATCGATTACCAAGAAACTTTCCGCCAATTTATCTCGCTGTAAAACCCTAATCGCAACAGCTACATCATTTAACACACAAAAGCCTTCGCCTCTATCAGGATATGCATGGTGGGTTCCGCCTGCCAGATTCGAAGCAATTCCGTTATCTAACGCCTGCCTTGAAGCCTCAATCGTTCCTGAAATTGCGTTTAAAGAGCGTCTTACCAAGCTTTGCGACCAAGGCAGTCCGAGTTTTCGGATCTCTTTATCCGTTAAATTGCCGCTAATCAAACGTGAAATGTAATCTTCGGTATGAACTAAATGTAAATCTGAAACGGACGCAGGGAATGGCTCAATAATCTCATTTTTAAGAAGAGTTCCTTCATTTATGACTAAATCGCGGACGAGTTCGAATTTACGAATAGGAAAAACATGACCTTCGCCAATATCGGCGTAATAATGTGGCGAATAAAAAAGTTTGTAATTAATCATTCTTTAGGCGTATAGTAATGATAAATAATTAAGCGGTAAAAGGGAAGAGCGGCTTACGTCGGGAAACGCAAGCCGCAATTTAAGCGGAAGGGAAGCTGTAGGCAACGCGGAGTAGACAGGCAAAAGGCAGTATTATCAAGGGCAGGATGCTAGTACTGACAACAAACTCTCCGCATGTTTAGTTTGTCGGTACTAAAATTTTTTCATCAGGGCGACCCATTCCGAGTTTTCTCGCTTCTCGTTCGATTAATTTCGGATCGCTCTTTAAGTTATGAATCTCTTCTTGAATCAATAAATTTTGATTCGTTAATTCTTGTAATTCGATGTTTAACTTCTGATTTTGTTCCATTTCAACATTCAATTCTGAGAAAGAACGAAAATTCACAGCTAAACACAGCATAAATGTAATAAATACAACTACGGCAAATACAAACCATTGTGGAGTTGTGCTTTCACGATTTGAATTCATATTACTTCTAATTCTCGAACGTGAATTCAATTTTGGCATTGAAGCCGGGCTGTTATCCCAATAAGTAGTTGCGACCTTGCTCAAGTAGCACCTCCAAAGTGTTTTTATCGGCGGCTTCGGCGTAAATTCTTACCATCGGTTCGGTTCCGGAAGGACGCATCAACATCCAACTTCCATCCTCGAACATAAATTTAACGCCATCCATTCTATTTATGCTTTCAACTTTCTTGCCGCCAATTTCGTTTGGCTCTTGCGAAAGTTTTTCTTTCAATCTTGCGGCTACATCTTGTGTCAATTTGACACCAATTCTGCCTGATTCAACTTTTCCTACCTTATCGGTTAAATCTTTCAATTGCTCGGTTAAGCTTTTCCCTCTCGCGGCAACTGCTTCGGCTGCCAACAAGCAAGCCAAGATGCCATCTTTTTCAGGGTAATGCCCTCTGATCGAAAGACCTGCGGATTCTTCACCGCCTAGAATAATCTCATCGTTATTTATCAATTCACCGATAAATTTGAAACCTACGGGGGTCTCGTAAAGCTTTAATCCACGCAACTTAGCAACTCTATCGACAAAGTGGGATGTCGCAACTGAGCGAGCAACTCCAAGTGTCCATCCGCGACTTTCTGCTAGATAATCGACCAATATTGGTATCAATTGATTCGGTTGAATGAAGTCACCGTTGCTGTCAATAACACCAAATCTATCTGCATCGCCATCGGTCGCCAAGCCTAAAACACAACCATTTTTCAAAACTGCGTCTCTTAATTCGCCTGTCTGCTTTTCGCTAGGTTCAGGAGACCTGCCACCAAAATTAACATCTCGCCAATCGTGCAGTGTTTCAACTTCTAAACCATTGTCACGCAATACTTTATCTAAATATCCGCGACCTGTTCCCCAGACTGCATCGTATGCATATTTACCACCATTTCGAGCGATTACGTCTAGACGAACTTTGCTTTTCAAATCTTCCAAATAAGCCGGGCGGGCATCATAACTTTCTATAGTTCCGCCATCTTTATCCGTCACATTCGGATTGCTTAAAATAATCTTTTCAATCTGTTTCGTAATCTCCGGAAGTGCCGGTGCACCATCAGCCGTTGAAAACTTGATACCCTGATATTCCGGGGGATTATGCGATGCCGTAAAGTTCATTCCTCCCGCAGCTTTCTCCGTTCGGATCGCATGAGAAATAGTCGGCGTTGGCGTTGGGTGATTGCAAAGCAATACTCTAAACCCTTTATTCTTGGCAATTTCCGCAGCTACTTCGGAAAATTTTTCACCCATGAAGCGTGAATCATGCCCGATGATTAAAGTCTGCTTAACCTCACTCGAATTCGTTTCTGCCAGATGACTACAAATTGCTTCGGTAACAAGTCTAACGTTGTCAAACGTAAAATCGTCTGCGATTATCGCTCTCCAACCAGATGTTCCAAAACGTATATTCATATTGTCAGAAGCGGGGGCTACTGTTCTTTAACTTACCCAAATTTGTAATTCTTGAAATCTGTCTTAGTATTCTTAAGTGAGTTTGGAACTGCAAATATCTACTCATTAAGTGTTGAAAATTTAGCATAAGAAAAACGTTCTGTAAAGAACTTTTCTAGAAGCAAGAAATGCTTTGTTTCTAACAGTTTACAAACAAGTTATAATGTAATAACTCAGGTATCTGCTTAAAGGTGAACGTGTAGAGAACGAAAAACAAAATAGACTGAATATTTTTATAACTATAATAAAGAGAGCTATTTAAGTATTTATAGCGGCAAAATTTAAAGTGAAGTAAACTTAGATATTTAAGCGTTGGTTTAAATGCTTTAGCATTCAAAATGACTGAATACTTGTCAAAGAGCCTCAGGGCAATATGTTCGTGTGTGTCATTTTGTATATAAACGTAGGTTTAAGACTTAAGTGTATCATATTGCCACTCAAAAGCAAGTCTCCTTTTTTGAATTAACATGACTGCAAATATATGGAAACAGACAGCTTGTAGTAATTCTCAAGAGTGGCACACCTATTGCTACCTACTCTAAGGAGAACGAAGTGATTTTAATCGAGTAAGCCGTTTCAAAAAAGATTTACACGCACTACTACAAAATAATTACAATTTATTAATATTACAAGCCACAAGCTGAGAAGCAATTGGCACGTTAAAAGATTTGAAGATCAGAAACTTAGTGAAGAAACTACAGTTAGTTGGAGATTAAAAGATTATGAGAACAATTAAGCATCTTGAAAAAGGTTTGACATACGTTGCAGGTGGATTATTTAACGCCGTGAAAAGCGTAAATCAATTCAAGCCAAATCCTTCGTTTACCCCTAAATGGGCTGACAAGCCAATCCAAAAATCTTGGGAAAAATCGAAGCCTACATTGGGCTTTCCGCGTAAAACGGATTCACTCTGTCCCAACTGTGTAATTGAAGCTCGCGAAGAAATTCTAAGCGGAGCGAGAGAAGTTGCTACTTTGATCAATGAAAATGTTGGTGAAATCAAGGCTGAAATTATCGAACGCAATGGCGAAGTTTGGATGGTTAAAGAATGTCCGAAGCATGGTCGTATCGAAGATTTGATGGCGATTGATTCAAAGTTCTTGCAACACATCGAATCACTCTTTCCAGGTCGTGATATGCAATCGCACAATGATGAAAAATTGCACAATCATGGAACTTCAACGATTAAATACGGTCGCGGTGCGGTTTTAACAGTTGATTTAACGAACCGTTGCAATATGATGTGCGACCCATGTTTTATGGACGCAAACCAAGTTGGATTCGTTCACGAACTTTCGATGGAAGACGTTCAAGAAATTTTGGACAATGCAATTCAAATCAAACCGCGTCGTCAAATGTCAGTTCAATATTCGGGCGGTGAGCCAACACTTTCACCATACTTTCTTGGATGCAGTTCGCTATGCACGTAAAGTTGGTTACAACTCGGTGCAGGCCGCAACTAACGGAATTGAATTTGCGAAATCGAAAGAATTTTGTCGTGAAGCTGCTGAAGCGGGTCTGAGATTCGTTTATTTGCAGTTTGACGGAATTGGCAACGATGCTAACTCGCACAGACAAATTGGAAATTTATTTGACGTTAAACTTCGTGCGATCAACAATTTGCATGAAGCCGGTGTTGATATCATTTTGGTTACAACACTTGTAAATGGGGTAAATAACGATCAAGTCGGAACAATTATCCGATTTGCTTTGGAAAATCCGAAGAAAATTTCGTTTATCGCTTTCCAGCCTGTTTCATTTACCGGTCGTGATGAGCATATTACTGAGCAACGCCGTCTGCAACAACGATATACATTGTCGCATTTGGCGATTGATGTGCAAAAGCAAGTTGGAATTACAGAGCCGACACGCGATTGGTTTCCACTTTCATTGATGGGAGCGTTTGCGGATTTTGCTGACGTAGTTCACGGTCCTGAAGCCGAATGGGGACAAGTTTCTTGCGGTTGCCACCCGAATTGCGGGGTTGGAACTGCGGTGATGGTTAATAAAGAAACGAAAGAAATGGCACCTGTTCCGGCATTTTTGAACATTCAAGGATTGGTGACAGATATGCAGCATATCACTGACACAAATCGCGGAAAATGGTTTTCAAATTTGATGATGGGCTTGGCACTTGCTGAAAAATTACAATCCATACGGAGCTCCAAATAGTTTAACGCTTGGCGGAATCTTGAAGAAATTTGATAAATCATTCGGTTTATCAGGCAAAGATTACGGAAAAGTCAGCGGCGACAGAACGATTGAAGACATCGAAAAACGTCGTCAAGACCCTTGGAACTTCTTGTTTATCGCAGGAATGTGGTTCCAAGATTTATTTAACTACGATTTCCGCAGAACTGAAATGTGTATTATTCCTTATGGAACACAAGAAGGCGAAATTTCGTTCTGTGCATATAACACGGGAATCGGCTGGAGAAATATCATCGAGCATATGCATCAAAATGCGACAGTTGCACAATGGTATAAAGATCATGGTCGCCATGAAGTTTTCGCGAAAGGTAAAGAAGTTGTAATGGCTGATGCTTCACACAATTTGGTTTTGAATGAAGTTGACCTTTCTCGTCCTGATAAGCCTGAAATGGAAGGACCAAAAACTGCCGCTGAAGAAATGCAAATGATGAAGAAACTCTATCAACAAATGGTGATGGAGAAAAATCAGATCAAGGGTGAAAAACTCGTGCAAATCGGCGGAATTAAACGCGAGAAGAAAGACAAATACATGAAACAGCAAAGGCTTAGTTTCTTTTGAATAAATCGAATAAATCGTGAACAAAAACAATGTTCACGATTTATTTTTTTGCTTATGTCAGCTTGACCAAAAGGCTAAAAAGCGTGTTTAATAGTAGTTTCGTTTGTATGCAGAATTTCTGGCAATGCAGACAGCATAAAGGAGTAGGAAAATTTAGATGGCTTATATTTCAGTTAATAATAATGAAGGAATCGAAAGTGCGTTGCGTCGTTTTAAACGGAAGGTGATGACTGAAGAAATTATCAAGGATTTGAAGAAACACGCACATTTCATTCCACCCGGACAAAAAGCGAAATTAAAATCAGCGATGGCTCGCAAACGCAACAAAAAGCGTAATCGTATGCGTCCGATGGGCGGCAATACGGGCGGCAATAGCTACAACAATAGTGGCGGTGGTGGCTATAATAATAGCAATTCGGCTCCTCCTAGTGGTGGTTTTAACCGGGAATAACAATATTTCAAAACGAAATGCGTGATGTGTGATTGATAATGCGGCAGGTTATTTGCCAAACGCATTTTTAATCAGGCATCACTTTTGTTTTTATATGAAAGAAAAAAAAATCCGCATTTTGGTAACCAATGATGATGGAATCAATGCCGAAGGAATTGCCGCATTAGAAAAAGCTTTGCTTGAACTAGGCGACGTTTATGTCGTTGCTCCTGCAACGGAAATGAGCGGTGCGGCACACAGCCTGACACTTGCGAGACCTCTTCGGATTCGGCAGATTGATGAGCGTCATTGGACTGTTGACGGTACTCCAACGGATTGCGTTTTACTTGCTTTAAATCAAATTTTAACTACCCGAACAAATGCCGACAATTTGCGTTTCCGGCATCAATCACGGACCAAATTTGGGCGATGATGCAACATATTCGGGAACTGTCGCGGGTGCATTGGAAGCCACGATCTTGGGTGTTCCGGGACTTGCTTTTAGTTTAGTTGCTTTTCGCGGACACGACTTTACCGAATCGGCAAAAATTGCCAAAATACTCACTCAAAAGGCTTTAAATGATGGAATTCCGCAAGGGACTTTGCTAAATATCAATGTTCCGAAAGGCATTCCCAAAGGTATAAAGGTTACTTCGCAAGGGTTTAAGGTCGCTCGCCCGATTGTTTCCGAGCATCATTGATCCGCGTGGAAAAGCTTATTATTGGATTGGGGAACAAAGAGAAGGATTTCAAGCTGGCGGAAATACTGATTTTGAAGCGATAGACGAAGGCTACGTTTCTGTTACGCCGATGAGAGCTGATTTGACGAATTATAAAGCAATTGAAATGATTAGAGATTGGAACTCCGAAAATTAGAAACTATTCAGGAAGCGGATTTTGGGAAACAATCCAAAATTCAAAATCGAAAAATGGATGAATACGAGATCCCGCGTGGTCGAATGATAAAGCGTTTGCGGGAACATTACAAAATCAAAGATGAAAATGTTTTGAATGTAATGAGCATTATTCCGCGACATTTTTTTCTTCCTACTGCCTTAAAAGCTCAGGCTTATTCTGATAACGCGTTGCCGATTGCCGGAAATCAGACGATTTCACAACCATATATCGTAGCCAAAATGAGCGAGCTTTTGGAACTTTCGCCGAATTCGAAAGTTTTGGAGATCGGATCGGGGTCGGGATATCAAACAGCAATTTTATCGCAGCTTGCACGGGCAATTTACGCCGTTGAGCGGATTCAGCAGCTGGCAACAGAAGCCCAAGCTCGTTTGCAGCAGTTGGAAATTCACAATGTGTCAATGCGATGTTCAGATGGAACAATTGGCTGGGAAGTTTATGCTCCTTACGATGGAATTTTGGTTGCCGCTGGCGGACCAACAATGCCCGAACCGCTCTTAAAGCAGCTTAAAATGGGCGGAAAACTCGTTATTCCAATCGGGCAAGACCAACAAACACAGCGTCTTATCCGCGTTACCCGAACAAAACGAGGATTTGAGACCGAAGATTTTGGAGCCTGTGCGTTTGTGCCGCTAATTGGCGAACATGGTTGGAAATAAATATGAAATATGGAAACTATTAAAGAATTTTTACACTATCTAAATCCGAAAGTTTTAATCGAAACTTTGCTTAATTTATTGGGAATCTACGTTTATTTCGGGTTATTTTTCATTATTTTTGCCGAAACAGGATTGGCGGTAGGATTCTTTTTGCCGGGAGATTCGCTTTTAGTAGTCTCCGGATTGATGGCACGAACACTACCCGATAAACTTAATATTTACTATATTTTAATTGCTTTTTTCGCAGGTTCGGTGATTGGAGATTCTACAGGCTACTGGACTGGTCGATATATGGGCAAAAGGCTTTTCAACCGTGAAGATTCTTGGATATTTAAGCCGAGCAGAGTTGAAAAAGCTAAACATTTTTTTGAAAAATACGGAGCTAAAACTGTAATTTTGGCGAGATTCATGCCGATCGTCAGAACATTCGCACCAATCGTCATCGGTGCTTCCGAAATGCCTTACCTTAAATTTCTAACTTTCAGCATTTTCGGTGGTTTTCTCTGGATTTTTTCAATGGTATTGGCAGGCTATTTCTTAGGAACCGTAGTTGAAAATGCTTTGGGGATAAAACTTGAAGAACATATTGAAAAGGTTGTAATTCTCGTCGTATTTTTATCTTTGCTGCCGCCGATGATTGAGTTCTTAAAGCATAAATTCGGCAAAAAAGAGGAAGAAAAATTGACTAACGAAGCATTGTAATCTAGACTTTTGATTAGTAAAAACGGGGCGTGGCTCAGCCTGGTAGAGCGTTCGGTTCGGGACCGAGAGGTCGGATGTTCAAATCATCTCGCCCCGATAAAGTTAAAGGCAATTGGATTAGTTCCACTTGCCTTTTTTCTATGAAAGTTGATAAGTAGCGATGCTTGTGGGTGTTTCATAACAGCGAACTTTGTAAACGCTCACTCTTTCGTCCCCGATTCTTGAGTTCAAATATTCAACAAAATAACGTGCCAAATTTTCTGCCGAAGGATTCAATTCTTCGTCAAAAGGCGGCAATTCATTGATGTTACGATGGTCGAGATAATTGACTATCTCATCCGCCGCCTTTTTCAAATCACCAAAATCAATCAATAAACCGATGTTATTTAGCTCTTCGCCACGAGCATAAATCTCAATTTTATAATTATGTCCGTGTAAATTTTCGCACTTTCCTTTATATCCACGCAGCTGATGGGCGGAAGAAAAATTGCGTTCGATCATTACTTCATAAAATGAATTCATATTAATATTTAAACATTTTACTTTACGTTTTGCTATTTATCCAAACTATTGATTTTCCGGGCATTTTGCAAAACAAGTGCAACTTGTTCGAGCTGAACATTCAACCGAAAAACTTTCAAAACTCGGACAACATTCCTTGATGCTACTCTCACAATCTCCGGCGGTTGCGGCTGTCGCACAAATTTCACCCGGACAAGTTCCGCCTACAAAACAACCGAATGTGCTGGCAGCATTTGCTGCAACAGGAGCAACTAATGACGTGATAACCGGCAAAGCAATCATCGTTGATAATCCAATTCCTTTGATTATTTCACGGCGTGACAGACCTTTGAAATACGATTCATTCGGTAGATTAATCACCAAATTGTCCTTTTTCAAATCTTCAAGCGTGAGCCAGATAAAATCCTCTTTTACATCAGAATTCGTCTTTTTACTCACTTTTTCACTAATTTCCAGCGGTGTCATTTTTCCACCGCAGAGATTCCAAATTGTGGCGGCGGTTTCATTAAGACAATATGCTTTATTTGATTCTAAATCGTAGATCAAGACTTCATCTTTTAATTCCTGAATTACGATATTCTCCTGTCTGCTTTTCGGTTTGTAAATATTTTGCATTGTTTCTCCTTAATTTCTAATTTGTAAAGTCAATTAAGACCTGAAAGCTTGTTTCCCCGTAAAATAAACTCAATTCACCTCCAGCACCCCATAAATCTACGACAATTATTTCTGGCTTTCCGTTCAGGTCTGACTTCTTGAAGTCCGAGCAAGACTTTAAGGATTTATATAAGTTTGTCATTATGTCAGGCGATTTCAACGCTTCCTTTAATTTTGCAGGCGTCAAAATACCCATTTTCTTAAATACCCTGATGAATGGAGCCACTTTTCGAATTTTTTCAAATTTCAAAATTCCATTTAAGTTACCACCTACAGCTACATTGAAATCAACACCTGAGGTCTTAAGTGCATTTAATTCTGGAGGCTTAATTATTCCACTAATAATAACTAATGAAACACCACCACTCGCCCCTACGCCTATTGAGACCAATCGCCGGGTAGTTGTCATAAACTCAAAGTGTTTTGAAGGATCACCAAAATTTTGAACAAAAGCGGTCATATAATCCTGTCCTCCTGAAACACCAACTGCACTCTGCCCACCTACCTTTAAACCAAGCCCGACCCACATTGGGATCAACTTAGGCTTTTCAATTATCTCTGGATCGCCAATAATTACGGACGGCGGAACTCCAATTTTCGGCAGATAAACTATTCCCGGCATATCAGCATTCGAAAACATGAAATTTCTGCCATCGTGTGTCGCTTTGCTGCACCCGACTTTATTTTTCAAATACCAATTTACTTCCATTTCATTGGTCGTTTTGAAATTGAAGTTTAGAAGCCCTCGGGCATCCATTTTTGCGGCGGCGACGTTTGGCAATTTTGCCAGGGTAAAAAAGCTGTCTCCAGCCTTAACTCTATATGGCTCACTATTTGCCGGAACATAATTCAAAGGCGATGGCATTGGATTTGGTTGACGCATTAATGGCATAATTATTTTCTCCTTAATATTTTCGTTAGTGAATTCCAAGTTTCACAAGATTTTTGAAACACAACCTACAATGGCTGATGAGCCACACATATTGAAGTATATGACTAAAACTAGATACAAGTTCCTGAGACACAAGCCATAAATTCTCCTCCAAAGCAAATAGTTCCGCACATACCGCAATTCATGTTATCTGTATTCAAATTCCGACAAGTATTACTGCAATTTGTCTGACCCGAAGGACACATACACGCTCCGGTCGCACAACTGCCGCCGATACAAACGCATACAGATTGAGCATTAAGCGAAGTCGGGGCAGCAATCGCAACAATTACAGGTAAAGAAATTGCTATTGCACCGTATTTAGCAACCATTTTTCGCCTTGAACGTTTGCCAGCCGGAAGCTCAAATTTAACCTTTTCTAACAATAGTTTTTTCTTTTGTAATTCTTCAAGCGTCAGAAAAATTATTTCGTCGGAAAAGTCATCGCTGGTTGATTTTCGCAGTTGGGCAAACGTAGTTTTGCCATCACAGGCTTGCCAGATGGTTTTGCAAGTTTCGTTAAGACATAACGCTTTATTCGAAATAAGGTCGTAAATCAACAGTTCCGTCTCGGTTTCTTGAATTACGATATTTTCTATTCGTGCTTTCGTAAATTTTTCATTAATTCGTTGATTAGTTGCAAAAACAACAAAACCGACGCTCAATCTATTCGAAACACCCCCCAAAAAAAAAACTAAATATTCCCATCTTATCCCCCCCCAAAAAAAAAAAAAAACCCCAAACCCCCCCCCCCCACGATATTTTCTAATCGGGCTTTTGGTAAATTGCTCATTTGTTTTTTTCCTCTAATTTGCGAAAGTTTGCACGAAGCAAAGGCTTAAAATTTGGCACACTTACTTCGTGCGTTTTTCTGCAACTTAAAAATTACGGTTGTTATTTGACCGTCTGACTGTGGCTTCGCCGATTGCATTTGCATTATCTACTTCGACCGTAAATTGCGGGTCTTCAAAGTAAAAATCTTCGGTATCATTCGGCGAAATAAAACAGCCTTGACGGTCGCTGCGAGTCCTGACGCGAACCTGTGATCTTTCTCTTTGAAAAGTGAAATCTCTGGTTACGCCTTGATTAAGATTGGTGACGGTTTGGGTAGCCAGAACCGTTCCGTTTGATTTGAGAACTATCTCGAAAGGCTGGTTGATGTTTTGCGTCCCGACATTAGTCACGCCCCAAGTAATATTGGGAATAGTGATGCTTTTTGATTGGTTTCCCGTCATCCCTTCACACCAACGGTTTTCAACCGTGACAAAAGTTAATCCATTTACGGCGAACGGGGTAAAATTACTAAGCCGACGGAAAACATTGAGCATATTGGCTCGCGGGGCAAGGTCAACAAAGGTCGCAGTGCTTCCGCCGCCAATGAGTCCGGGCGAATTCGGTGCAAAAGTCGTTCCTCCGCCTGTCCCATTTGCCGCAACCTGAACCCTGAAATCGTTGGGCGAACTTGCTCCTTTGTAGTTAAACAAATTGTTACTCGTGGCATTGGTATCGGGAGTATCCTCATCCCGCAGAATGATGTTTTTGTAACCTCCGCTCGTAAATGTGATTTTCAATTTGCATTGAGTTTCTGTAGCACCTGATACAACCGAACCGGAATAACCCGAAGTTGAATCGGAAAAGAGTTTTACATTTCCAAGTTTTGTTCCGGTGACGACCAATGTGATTTCCTGATCCTGCGGCAAATTAGTAGCAGGAAGTCTTGTTGGTGTTGCAAACCCGGTAATGCTGCCGCCACCGCCACGGGAAACGTCAATATTCTGGAAACCGCCGGTAGCGGCTGCGGTTGACGTGTCATATTCAATTTTTGAAATCGTCCCAACCCTTTTAACCTGAATCTTAAAAGTATCGCTTCCTGCTGGGTAGTTAAGCGTTACCGTGCGGACGGATGTTGAAGCATTAGGTTCCGCCAGACAGGTCATTTCAACATATGAACCAATTCCGTGTTTTCTACCACTAATATCACAATCTAAGCCGACACCATCAGTTATGGAATGAACCAAATCAGTTCCGCCGCCATGGACACGTAAAAATCTTCCGCGAAGCATCGGAATTGGAATCGGTTCATCCCGCTCATAATCCTTCATTGGAGCACCGCTCCCAACATAAGCCTCGATTTTGTCAATTATTGCCCAAGCAGGCAGACTGCTTAACAGAGTTAAACCCATTAGTAACATTAGTTTGCATATATTTGTTTTCATTTTATTTTTCTCCTTTTTTTATTTACATAATCCTTTGTCTATCTGTCCGGGCGATTAGCTTTCCGTTCTTTTTCAACGCACTGACCCGCCAATAAACCCTTTTGTTTCTGAATCTTTCCCGTAAAATTTTCGGTAAATAGTAAGACATTCGAGGCGGTGGAATGTAAGCCGCTAAAAGCCTCGTGTCTGCTTCATTGACGAATTCGACCAGATAAACATCCGAATCTTTCAACTCATACCAGCCGTAATTATTGAGAACCAATTTGTCGCCTTCGAGCGTTTCAAAACGATTTTGCGGATTTATATTTAGGACTGATGCCTGATTGACATTTTTAGGAATCAAGCCGTTTTTTATCCAAGATAATCTGTCGTTAAATGCTCCAACTTGAATGCGTAAAGAAGGCATCGGAAAGGCTGCTGTTCCGCCATATTGAATAGTGCCGTCAATTTGTGGGATGGCGTTGGCTGAAACAGAATCGCCGCCTCCAAAGGCATCCGCTCTAAACACAACCGAAGAATTCGTTATGCAAGTGCCATTGCCGTTATCAATCTCACCCGGAGGACAGGAACAAGGTCCGGAAGCGTTAGCGGTAACGGCAAATTTCAAAGGAACATCGCAGGGGGCAGGTGTGGGAGTGGGGGTAGGCGTTGGGACGGGGGTATTATCAATCGGTAATTCATTTTCTGTTTCCCTATCAAACGAAGTTTCGAGCCGCAGAAGCAGAAAATATTGCCCTTCGACATAGTTTGGAATTCGCTCCGGTGCAGGCAAAAGGTATCTGCCCGATGGCGGAAGAAAAACATCGAAACGCGAAAGTTGGGTGTAAAGCCGTTGCTGTCCACGCTGGTCAATTGGCAAAGCGGCTTCGGGTAATAAATCGAAGTTATTCGGTAATTCCTCACCCGGTTGAACGAGTTCCCAACGCCCTCTCAATGTTCCCGTTCCGTTATACTGAATCTCGTAATATATTGGGGGCAGAGGCTTTCCGCTTTTCAAAAAGAGAATTGGTCTTTCATCGGGTGTGCGGACTTTAACCGAAGTAATTGTGAACGGTGTTCTTGCACCGCCGCCACCCATCCGGCAAATAACGCTGACGAAAATATCAGGATTTCCGCTCGGTGAGGCAAATCGGCGGACGTAGAAAAATCTTGCACTTCCACCGCTTTGGGCAGTTTGAAACGCCCGTCTGGTAACGGATGCGGGAACTGCCATGACATCAAAAAGATAACTTCCGCCGTTGGTCAGAGTTCGCCGCTGCGATTGATTGTAGCGTTCGGGAAGCGAGCCGTAAATCGTATCGGGACGACAACTTTGACCGATTCCGCTTGCCGAAATTAGCGTGCCGCACCAGATTGCTTCAACCGGACGATAATCCGCCGGAAGCGGTCCAAAGGTTAGCGGAACTGCCGTCGCATCCTGCGAATTGACGTTGACGCTGGTTGGCGTAACCGCGATTTGTGCCGCCAGGTTGACGGTGAAAATTAGAATGAAGCCGATAAATAGAATGTGTTTCATAGATTTCTCCGATGTAACGTAGGCATCTTGCCTGCCAAATATGGGGGCATCTTGCCGCCATATTTAAGCCAATCAAATGTTTTTGGTTATCAACACGGAGCAAGGTGCTCCTTCGCTTAGCAGGCAAGATGCCTGCGTTACCTAGAAAAAAGTAAAATTCAAACCAAAATTGAATGTTTGCCGCTTGTTAAAGTTGTTGATGCGGAAGATTCTGTCCACGAAATTTCCGTATCGGTTGTTGTATCGGATAAAAAATTGCGACTGGATTTTTTTCAAACCTTCTTTGCCAAAGCTGCGTTTATACGACCATTCCAAACTCATGCTGCCGTTGCGGTTATCCGTCAGATTGTTGGTATCGCCCGCCACCGTGCCGTTGAAATTGCCCAAAAAAGTCGAATTGGTGAAAATCGCGTTTTGCCAAGTAATCGTTGTGCCAAGATTAAAAGTTTTATCCGTGCGGGGTTTTTCCAGCGAGACAATTTGATTGATTCCCGTGTTTGCCGAAACGCTTAGATTCTTCAGTAGTTTGAAATTGAACGAAAAGCCGTGATTTGTGTTTTGGAAATCTGCGTTCTCGCGTCCGATTTGGCGGTTGTCAATCAATGACCGCTGATGCTGATAATTGAAACTGAATGCTTGCGAAAATTGCCAATTTGCACCGATATTGTGGTTTCTAGTCGCTTGGTCAGGCACTTCCGAAACTTCTCTAAAATCGCCTGCTTGCGGCAAAAACGCCCCGAATTGTTGAATCGTTGTCACCGTGTAACCGATACGCGGCAGGAATTTAGACGGCTTGGCTTGATTGAAAAGCGTTCCGACCGAAAAGTTGATATTGACGTTGTTGTTGCGATTGTAGGTTTTCAGAATCGAAGCGATTTCGTCCAGATTATCGCGGTCACGCATATTGCCGAGCGTGAAATTGATGTCGCCGAAACCGCCCGTCAATTCAATCTGATGCTGTTGGCGATCTGCCTGAACGAATGCCACTACGCTGCGGAAAAGCGGGTCTAATTCTTCATAACGATAGGTCGCTGCCAAACTTAAACTTCGGCTCTTCGTGACCTTCAAACCTTGAAAAATGTCGTAGCTGATTTCGGCATATTTACCATTGCGGGTAACGGAATTTGTCCTTTTAACGGGCAAGGTTTGTTCGATAATTTCGCCGTTTTCGTCAAATCCGCCAAAACCTTGATCCATCGAAAGGTCAACCGGATTGGTAAAACGGCTGCGGGTAAATCCGGCATCAAAGCGAAAACGGCTGATGTCGCGTTTGAGGCGAATCGTCCCGCCAAAATTGGTTTCCGCGTCCAATATCGCTCCTTGATTAAAATTATTTATTGGCAAAAGCGAACCACGCATCAGCGTTGCTTCAACGCGAAAACCGCCCGGCTCTTTCAAGATTTCGCGTCCGTAGGTGGTGCTGAAAATGCTGTGTTGGGTGCGGTCAACTCCACCAAAATTGCCAAATCCAACGACACTTGTGCCATTTGCCGCACCGAATGAAATGTCGTCTTTTTTGGTCAGCGGAACAGTTATGTTAATCCCGCGACTGGAAAAATTATTGATTAAATGGCGACTCGAACCAAACGAAACGTGACCGAATTGGACTTTAAACCGCCCCTTTTCAAGCTGAATCAGATAACTTGACAAATCAATTTGCGGGGCTTTGACACCCAATTCGCCAAACCGCAAAGCCTCATTCCGACGGCTTGAGCCAACGAAATCAGCTTGATTGCTAAGATTCCAACCTGCCCGCGAAACCGTCAGATTAAACGAGGCTTGCCCTGTTTCGTCGGTAAATCGCGGTCTTTCGGGGCGGGTTGTTAGGGGGAAGAAATCGGTTGTATTCTCGCCCTTGATGTTCAGTTGGACATTTGGCGTGAATGAAACTTCGGTTTTCTCTTCTTCTTTTGTTTCCGGTGTGTCAGAGGCTTTGACCAACAGTTTGAAATCCGCCAACTCTTTCCAATCCTCATCCGTCACCGCCAAATAAACCTTGACCAAATTTTCTCCGGCGGGCAGGGGCGAAACGGACGGGCTGTAAGTGACAGTATCACCGACAATTTTGACCAGCGTTGTGATGTCGGTTTCGTTCAATAAAACCGTCACTTTGCCTTCGTCCGCATTGACCACACGACTGAGTTTTAGTTCGATATTATCGGTCTGTGAAACTTCTTGTCCGGCGAAACTTGCCGTTACTTTTAAGTCTGATTGGGCTTGAATTTTGACAATCAAAAATGAGCCGACAACCAACAGGCAACATCCGGTAAACAAACTCAAAGTTTGGCGTAATTTTCTGAATCTATTGTGTTTAATTACTTTTTTCATAATTTTTCTCCCTTTATTTTGAGAAAAAGTTATCCCAAGGATGAGCTTTGGGGAGAGTCATCCTAAATGTCGATAATTTGTTAGTTGATTACTTTACGGACAGCTAGGTTTGAAAGTGCCAATGGGGCTAGCATCAACGGCATCGTGATCAGAAAGATTTTTTAATCTTACCTTCCAAACTCCTTCGATATATTCGGTAATCCGATAAATTAGCTTGAGTTTGTTTGTGCTACAACACGGATTTATCTCGTTTTGAGGATAACCTGAATCCGACGCAACGACTTCACCTCTTGGATTTACAAGTTCCGCTCTCATTCTGATTGGCATTGTCGCCAAATTGTGATACCACTTACCCTTTATTTCGATCACCCCTTGAGAATTTGCAATACGAGCAGCATAATCGGGAGCCCCTTCAGCAAAATAAACATTAACGTCTTCGGTTTGACCGTTAGCTATACTTTGACCGCTATTACCATAAGTGAAAGCTAGAGGTCTTTGGAAATCCACAAAAGTCACGCGGATTTCGCCCTTAACCGTAAAACCCGAACTCTCGTCGGCAGCCTTGACCCGAACCGCCCAAGTTTTACTGCAACCGAATAGTGAACTTCCTCCGAGGAGTGTAATTGAATTTGAGTTTGTATTTGCCGTTACCTGTCTCGTTTTAACCACTTCACCTTCGCCGCCATCGGCAGCGGGTGCCATAACTGTAAGTGTCAAAGGAACGTCATTCTCAGTTCCCGGTCTGCCCAATCGTGAATATGTAACCAAAGCCGAAACTGCCAAATTGCACGGAACTTCAAAAGTTCGTTTGTTGGAACGGGCATTAGATGTTCCTTCGCCGATTTCAAAGGTTTTGGAAATTACTCCGCCAAAAGCGATTGAACTCAAACCGCTGATTAGAACTAAAGTTACTACTAATAATTTTGTCATTATTCTCACTCCTTTTGATTTCTGTTAATTAATTTGCTAGTAATTCTTTGACTAAAAAGCGATGTGATACATCCCGGTCATAAACTGCGATGACATATTGACGTTGCTCTCGCCTTCGATTCTCAGGAAACGCGGTCCTGGTCCTGCCGGAATAGTCACGTTGCGGTCAAGCGGATCGTTAAATACTCCTAGAACTTGACCTCCGGGTGATAAAACCGTGACTTTCAAATCTATGTTGTCGCTGGTAATGGTCGCACTGCGGGCTGAACGGAAATTTATGAACAATACATCAACATCGCCGCCTTGTTCCAAGATGCCGATTATTCCATTCCTGTTCATTTCCGGCTGACCGGGCTGGGGAACATTCGGAAAATCGTCGGGACGAAGGCTGACGGAAGAATTGATTTTTGCAAAATCATCTTGCGGAACTCCTAAACGAAGTGTGGGACAAGATTGGGCAAACCAGTTTTGAATAACATCGCCAATAAATCCGAATCCCATCAACGGAGCAAATCCGATCCTCCCGCTCCCGAAACCGGGATGATAGTCATTGGAAATCTGGCAGGACGGACTAAATAAATGCTGGTGATCGAGTCCAAAGATATGCCCTGTTTCATGCGAAATTATTGCGGCTATATCACGTAGATTATTCCCCAAGAGATTGGCAAAAGTGAAAGAAAAAGCATTCGGAATGCGTTCTCCGATAAGAGGAGATACGCCAGCTGTGCCATTAGAAAACCCAGCTTGTCCGGGAGTTCCAGCTGCAAGTGCCATTTCCCTAAATTCAGCCGGATACGCCAAAAACTCATTAAAATCAGTTGTCACCTTGATATTGAAAGGTGAAAAGTCATCTTGCACGAGCCTGACTACTTCGTTCCTTTGCTCTTGGCTTAATGTAGAAGCCGAAAGGTTACGCACACCGCTCACTATTGAACTTCTGAACTCCCCAGCATTATCAAACCCTGGTCTCACTTGTGTCGCGTCAAAACGAATATAGAGAAGCATCTCCTGAGCTTGCCGCAAACCCATTCGACCGTTTGGGAAGTCCATTGGATTGGTTGAACCTTCCTGAAGAGTTAAAGTGCCGCAAGTCGGGCGACCATCATTAACTTGAGCGTTCACCGCTATATTGGCTAATAGGCAAATGGCAAATAGTGTCGACAATAAATTTTTTTTCATTAAAATCTCCTGTGCTTAATTTCTACTCGTTACTGATAAATTTTTGGTTTTCAAAACTCGTTAAAGAATTTCGGCAAATTAACAAATGACCGCTCGCGGTTTCAATTGTATGAATCAAATTACTTTCAATTAACTGAAACAAAATGCGAGTTGATATGCCGGTTTCGGTAGTAATCGAATCCAAAGTCAGCAATTCTACTTCTGCATGGCAAAATGTGCAGAAACCATTCATCTTTTTGTCCTGATTTCCACGGATGACAAAAAACTCGTGTTTTTCGGTAGTAATCAAATATTTCTTTGTTTTCGCTGACATTTGTTTTACAATTCGCCTTTAGAAATAAATACTTAGCTTCTTATTTAATCGGGCTTTTTACCCAAGAAGTTCGTTTGCAATCTTTCGATGGAGCAACTCTAACTTTGCCGTTGAAATGAAGTCTTGAATTATTTCTAAATTAACTTTGAATTAGTTTTGATTTAGTTCTGACTTCATTCTGAAATCAACTTATGTCTAAGCAGATGAGCGATTTACGTGAATTTGGAAAGTTTCGTCTTGATGTCCAAAAAAAGATTTTGTCGTATGCAGACGAGGTTATTGATCTTCCGTTGAAGGAAATTGAGTTGCTTATCTTGCTGACTGAGGGCGGCGAATTAGTCACCAAAGAAGATATATTGCAACGAGTTTGGGAAAATCAGACGGTCGAAGAGTCCAATCTGACAAGCAAGATTTATCGGCTGCGAAAACTGTTTGAAAAATACGGCGAATCGCCCGATTGGATTCAAACCGTTCCTAGACGCGGTTATCGCTTTACCGCCGAAGTCATCCATCATTCAAATAATTCCGAAATCGTTATCGAAAGGCGTTCGATTAGTAAAACCTTGATCGAGGAAATTGACTCGCCGGATTTGCCAAAGCCAAAACTTTTACCCGCCAAAAAAAGCAGAAATTGGTGGGCTGCACCTGTAATTGCTTTGATTCTAATTATCGGTCTTTACTTGCTTTATCGAAATTATTCTAATAAAGAGGCAATCAAATCAATCGCGGTTTTGCCCTTAAAATCCTTTGATTCAAAAAATACGGACAATGATTTGCGGCTCAGAGTAATGGATTCGGTAATTACCAAACTCGGCACAATCGAATCAATCTCGGTTCGCCCGACAAGTTCGACGATGAAATTTGTTGAATCAGATGAAAGTGCCGTCGAAATCGGTAAAAAGCTGTTGGTTGACGCAATTCTCGAAGGTCGGATTCAGCGTGAAGATAATAAGTTGCGAATTACAATGCAGCTTGTTTCGGTAAAAACCGGAACGCAAATTTGGTCAGGACAGTTTGATGGCGAAGCCGATAAATTGCTTGATTTGCAAAGTGTTATTTCAAGTAAATTACTCAGCGAACTAGATTTACGGCTTTCTAAAGAACAAGAAACAATCTTAGCCAAACGCCCGACTTCCAATTCAGAGGCGTATGAAGAATATCTGAAAGGTCGTTATTTTTGGAACAAGCGAACGCCCGAAAGCCTGCAAAGTGCGATTACGTCGTTTGAAAAAGCCATCAAACTTGACCCGAATTTTGCACTTGCATACGCGGGGTTGGCGGATGTTTATTGCGTTTTACCGGAATATACCGTTTCATCGGAAAAGGATTCATATCAATTGGCTCAGTCCAATGCCAAACGTGCTTTGGAACTTGACCCAAATCTTGCCGAAGCATTTACTTCATTGGCGTTTGTTGAATTTTGGAATAACAAAAATTTTGCCGAATCGGAGAAAAATTTTCGTCGGGCAATCGAAATAAACCCCAATTATGCAACTGCACATCAATGGTTTGCCAATGTTTTGCTTGCTCGGAAAAATCTCGCTCCAGCCATCGAACAAATGTCAAAAGCACAACAACTCGATCCGCTTTCGTTGGTTATCAATACCGAGTTGGGAATTTTGTATTACTATTCGCGGGAATATGACGATGCCGCTGCCCAACTTAACCGAACTTTGGAAATTGAGCCAAAATTTTATCGTGCTTCAATTTGGTTAGCGAGAGTTTTAACGCTGCAAAGTAAATACCAAGAAGCCTTCTCGCTATATCAAAAATTGCCCTTGGAGTTTGCTGAACAAGAAGGAATGATTTCGGAAATTGGCTATACAAATGGTTTAGCGAAAAATATATCAACTGCTGACTCACTTTTGAAAACCTTACAGACACGATCCGCAATCGAAAAAAACGCTTTTAGTTCGGCAATAATTTCGCTCGGTATAGGCAATAGTGATGATGCAATCCGCTATCTAAAAAAAGCTTCGCAAGAGCGTGAGAGCGACCTTGCTTATATCGAACTTGACCCAATTTTTGACCCAATACGCGAGAACATGGAATTCAAGCGACTATCCGAGCGATTTCGTTGAAAATAGGAGTGCAAGCATCCTTGCTTGCATACTCCGCTAACTTTGCATTCTCTAAAAAAAACACGGTCATTTTCGCGTTTCACGCTCAGGCAAGCAAGGATGCTTACCCTCCTATCAAATATAAACGGCAGTCTGAAATACTCCACTTAACTATTTTATTGATTTTTCTTTTATTTTGCAGATTGCTGGGCTACAATCCCAGTAATAAACTGAATTTCGACAACTAATTCAATGTCTGATAAAAATTCTAAACAAATCGAATTTGGTAAATTTCGCCTTGATACTGAAAGGAAAATATTATGGCATAAGGGCGAGGCAATCAATCTTCCGCTCAAAGAAATCGAATTGCTTTGTGTTCTCACCGCAACCAACGAAATTGTCACCAAAGACGAAATTTTAACCCGCGTTTGGCAAGATTCTTTTGTTGAAGAAAGCAATCTTTCGAGCCACGTTTATCGCCTCAGAAAAATGTTTGCCAAATACGGCGAATCCGAAAACATCATTCAAACTGTTCCCAAACGCGGTTATCGTTTCACAGGCGAAGTCGGTCACACTTCTAATATTCCCGATTTGGTGATAGAAAAACATTCCTTTTCGCAAACTTTAATCGAAGAAATTGAAGATTCAATCGAACCCAATCTAAAACAATTAAGTGCCAAACCGCAACATCGCTGGTGGATGCCGATTTTAGCCACGCTGATTTTGGTTTCGAGCGTTTTTGGTTATTACTTTTACAAACTAGATTCAAGCAACTCTGAAAACATCAAATCAATCGCCATTTTGCCTTTAATGTCTCTTAGCAATGACGAAAATGAAAAGGCTTTAGCTCTTGGGATTAAAGAAAAATTGCTGATGAATTTGGGTGGTTTGCCCGAAATTAGTGTTCAAAACGTGAGTTTTGATGAAAGCCAACTTGATAAAATTACCAATACCGATGCGATTTTGCTGGGGAATGTTCAAAAATCCGATGGAAAAATTCGCGTTAATTTGAGATTTTTGCGAGCCTCTGACAAAAAACAAATTTGGTCGGAGAGTTTTGACGAAAATCAGACTGACCTTTTCAAGCTGCAAGACGCAATTTCCGAAAAGATTACAAATTCGCTGGCATTAAATTTGACCAAGCCCGAAAAAGACCAGATTTTCAAACGCTATACGGAAAACGCCGATGCTTACGAACTTTATTTGAAAGGTCGTTATTATTGGAACAAACGCAATATCGGTTTTGCAGAGGAAGCCGAAACTTATTTTCGCCGGGCGATTGAAAAAGACCCGAAATTTGCTTTGGCGTATGTTGGATTAGCAGACAAACTTTTGCTCAACGGTGAAAAAGATGCAGATTTTTATCTGAACAAAGCTCTTGAGATTGAGCCAAATTTGGCGGAAGCCTACGCCTCACGCGGATTTTTGAATACGTTTAATCGTTGGGATTGGGAGCAGGCTGAGTCTGATTTCAAAAAGTCAATCGAACTAAACCATGGTTACGGAAGGGCTTATCAATGGTATGCAACGCTTTTGATGATTCGCGGCAGACAGCCGGAAGCGATAGCCAAATTACAGCGTGCGGTTGAGATTGAGCCGCAATCATTCAATTTTTATGCCGATCTCGGTCAAGCCTATTATTTTGCCCGCGATTACCAGAATGCGGAAAAATATTGCCAAAAGGCATTAGAGATTAATCCCGAATTTTTTTTCGCACACCAAAATCTAACGAAAATATATTTGGAACAAGGAGAATACGAAAAGTGGGCTGAGGCATCAAAATTGAATTGGTTTTACTTTAGCCCTCCTCAATCACAAACAGCCGAAACAAAAAAGCATTTTGAAATGCAAAGTTCGGAACTGATGAAAATCTATCATAAAGAAGGAAGCCAAGCCCTTTGGAAGCGGCAGTTGGAAGATTTCAGTCCTGATAAAAACTCAACAAATCATTTTATTTTTTTGGCTTATTTGTTCAATAAAGTTGGAGACAAGGAAAAAGCACTCGATAATCTTGAAAAGGCCGTTGAAAAGCGAGAATTTCTGACACCGTTCATCAACGTTGAGCCATACTACGATGACCTACGAAAAGAGCCGCGTTTTCAAGCGATAATCAAGAAAATGAATCTTTAAAATAAAAGACTTGCTCATTTCTGAACAAGTCTCATATCGATTATTTTTAGCTAAAAAACCTAAATCGTTACCGCTTCTTCTACCAATTTAGCCTGTTCTAGATTATGAATCGCATAACTTCCCGTTGCTGGTGAAGCAGAGGCGGTTCGTCCGACAAATTCAAAGCTCATTTTGCCTTTGATTTCTTCGAAACGTGAACGGACAAAAACCCAGCCGCCCATATTTCTCGGCTCTTCCTGACACCAAACAAGCGATTCGGCGTTTGGATAATCTGCAAAAACTTCTTGCAATTTGGCTTTGGGGAATGGATAAAATTGTTCCAAACGAACGACTGCAACGTTTTCATTTTTCGCTTTTTCCAGATCGTAAAATACTTTTCCGCTGCAAACTACAATTCGTTTAACCTTTGATTTATCAATAGTTAGGTCGTCAATAACAGACTGAAAGCCGCCATTTGTTAGATCCGCAACAGTCGAACTTGCTTCCGGAAGTCGCAATAAACTTTTCGGCGTCATTACAATTAGAGGACGAACGATTTCCTGTTTCGCTTGTCGTCGAAGGAGGTGAAAGTAATTTGCAGGCGTTGTCGGATTGCAAACTTGTAGATTGTTTTCCGCACAAAGCTGCAAAAATCGCTCCAAACGGGCTGACGAATGTTCGGGTCCCTGACCTTCATACCCGTGCGGGAGCAGCAACACAAGCTTACATTTTTGTTGCCATTTGTCTTCAGACGACGATATATATTGGTCAATAATAACTTGAGCCCCATTTGAAAAATCGCCGAATTGAGCTTCCCACATCACCAACGAACCAGGCAAAATTACAGAATATCCGTATTCAAATCCCAAAACGCCTTGCTCGCTCAAACTGCTGTCGAACACATAAAAACGTGCCGCAGGATTTGCTTCATTTCGCAATTCCCCGAGCGGAAGCCAGCGGTCGCCGGTAATTGTGTCATACATACTCGCATGACGTTGCGAAAATGTTCCGCGTCCCGAATCCTGCCCGCTCAAGCGAACCGGTGTTCCTTCCAAAACGAGTGATCCAAATGCGATTGCTTCGGCAAATCCCCAATCCATTAATACTTCGCCGGTTCCCATTTTTGCACGTTTCGCAAGTTGTCCAACCATTTTGGGATTGATTTGAAAGCCTTCGGGTACGAGCGAAATTTTGTCGGAAACTTGACGTAAAACGTCCGCAGAAATGGCGGTTTCGAAAATCTCTGAACCGTCATCTTCAGTTTGGATGCGGCTGCAAGATCGCCTTTATCGGCTTATCCGCGACAATTTGCTTGACGCGTTTTAAGATGTCTTCATATTTCGCAACTATTCTATCGGTCATCTCTTTATGACCATTTTCGTCGATCACGCCTTCGCGGATAAGTTGTTGTGCATAAAGATGTTGCACGCCGGGATGATTTTTTACTTTGGCATACATCACAGGTTGCGTATAGCTCGGTTCATCTCCTTCGTTATGCCCAAGTTTGCGGAAACCGACCAGATCCATCACCACATCCTTGTTATATTCCTGCCGATAAGCCAAGGCAATTTCGATTACGCGATAAGCCGCTTCCGGATCATCGCCATTGATGTGAAAAATCGGCGTTTGCGTAATTTGTGCGGCATCGGTCGAATAAATTGAGCTGCGGGATTCACCCGGCGAAGTCGTAAAACCGATTTGATTATTGATGACAATATGAATCGTTCCGCCCGTTCGATAGCCTATCAAACTCGCCAATTGCAACGTTTCCATGACAGTTCCTTGCCCGGCAAAAGCAGCATCGCCGTGCAGTAAAACCGGTAAAACTTCATCAAAAACTTCTTCACGCGGACGCTGAAAGCCATTGCGAAGTTCGTCTTGCTTCGCCCGAACCATTCCTTCTACTACGGGATTTACAAATTCAAGATGCGACGGATTACAGGCAAGCTGAATTCTTATCTCTTTACCGCTCAATGTTTTATGGTGCCCAATTGCTCCTTGGTGATACTTTACGTCGCCTTCATCAGCCGGAAAACTCGGATGAGCGGTTCCCTCAAAAATCGTGAAAATGCGTTCCGCCATCGATAGATCAACGATGTTGCAAAGCACATTCAAACGACCGCGATGAGCCATTCCAAGATAGATTTCGTTGACGCCATTTGCCGAAGATTTTTCGACCAATTGATCCAGCATAGGAATCAAAGTTTCGCAGCCTTCGAGCGAAAAACGCTTTTGTCCCAGATATTTTTTGTGCAAAAATTGCTCAAATTGTTCGGCTTCGATCAGTTTTCCAAGCAATGCTTTTTTCGTTTCAACTGAAAGCGGTTCTGTATCCACAAATTGCCGACGAACCTGAAGACGAATCCAATCTTTTTCTTCTTTGCTCTGAATATGCCGATATTCGATACCCACTTTGCCGCAATAAGCTTTTTGCAAAATGTCTAAAATTCGCCGAAGCGTGGCAGTTTTTTCTCCGTGCAAACCGCCTGTGATAAACTCCCGATCCAAATCCCAGATCGTTAAACCGAAATTCTCTAGGTCGAGTTCGGGTACGTGTTGCGAAGTCATATTTAGCGGATCAATATCTGCCAAAAGGTGTCCGCGAATACGATAAGCATTGATCAATTGCAAAACATTTGCCTGTTTTTCGGCTTGCTCGGCGAGTTGATTTCCACCAAAAAGCGACGGATTATAATCTTCAGCCCAACGCATCGGCGGATAATTAATCTCGATATCCTTGAAAATCTTATCGTAAAAATATTCTTTTCCAACTAAAAATTCGTGAATTTTCGCGAGCAACAATCCGCTTTCCGCACCTTGAATAATCCGATGATCGTATGTAGAAGTAACAGTAAGTACTTTAGAAATGCCAAGTTGCGAAAGTGCGGCGGAAGTCATCGCTTGATATTCAGCCGGATATTCAATCGCTCCGGTTGCGATGATCACGCTTTGTCCGGACATCAGTCGGGGATTTGAAGCAACCGTTCCAATCGTTCCCGGATTCGTCAGCGAAACAGTTGTGCCTTGAAAATCGTCCATCGTTAATTTGCCTTCTCGCGAGCGTTTTACAACGTCGTCGTAAGCTGCTAAAAACTGTGCAAAATTCAACTTATCGGCATTTTTAATATTGGGAACAAGCAAATTCCGCGATCCGTCTTTTTTCTGTATATCAATCGCGATACCGAGATTAACGCTTTCGTGCTGCAAGCGGGAAGCCACGCCGTTGATTTCCGCAAAGCCATGTTTGATTTGCGGATAAACATTCAAAGATTTAATGATCGCCCAGGCAATTATATGGGTAAACGAAACTTTTCCGCGACCGCGTTTAAGCTGAAATTCATTGATGAGTTTACGATTTTCTTCCAAAACTTTGACGGGAATTCTTCGTGTAGAAGTTGCCGTAGGAACAGTTAAAGACTCTTCCATATTCTCGACAATTTTTTTCGAAGGACCGGTGATCGGTCGAAATTCGATATCGGAGCCAAGAGCGATCGCAACCTTTTCTTTCGCCGTTGCAGAAGCGGCTGGATTACCCGCAACTGTTGTAAAAGCAGGAGTTGGTTCTACGATGTTGGTGCCGCTAATCTTGTCTAAAGGCGAAACATTATTCATTAATTCGCCAAAAAAATCTTGCCAAGAATCGTCAACCGAAGTTGGATTTTCTTTGTATTTGGCTAAAAGACCTTCAACGTATTGAGCATTTGCTCCAAAATGTTCGTTGATATATTCAGTTAAATTCGTCACTATTTTTGAAACCTCAAAGTATAAAAACTAATTGACTTAATTTTAACGCATATGACGCAAAAAAATAAGTAGCGAAATTTGAATGAAGGGTCGATTAATTTAGCGGGAGATAAATGGAGAATTTTGTACCGCTGCCAATTTTAGTTTCAACTTCGATTTTGCCGAAAGCTTCGTCTATTAAAGCCTTTACGGCTGCAAGTCCAACGCCCCGACCTGAAATTCCGGAAACTGTTTCACTCGCTGAGAATCCTTGTCTGGAAATAAGGTCTAAAACGTTTTTTTCCAATAAGTTATGGTCAGATTTGTTGAGATTATTTTCGACCGCAGTTTTGCTAAGTTCGTAAAGATTGATTCCTTTTCCATCATCTTCGACGATTAATAGAATGCCATCTTCCATTTTCAAAAGGCTTACCGTGATTTTCCCGAATTTATTTTTGTCGTTTTGGATTCTTTGCTCCGGCGATTCAATCGCGTGATCGACTGCATTATTTAACAAATGGCTCCCAATTTCGTTAATCAAAAGCAGATATTTTGCCGGAATCTCTACGTGATCCAAACACAATTCAAAATTTATATTTTTATTTAATTGGAATGATTTACGCTTACTAACGGCTATTAAATTATTGAGCATTTCTGAGGTATCACTTAAAAAATGCCCTGAACTCCAAGCAATTTCAAATGTTATTTTTGCTGAAGAAGATTTCAGCAAGTCTTTTATTTTTTCGCCTGACAATTTAGCCGAATATAAAATTTGCAACGACATATTATCGCGATTCTCTCCGGAATTTGGCAAAACAGCGATTACCTGCCCACTATTGTCCAAAACTTCCTTGAGATTTTTGAACCCATGATAAAAATTACTCATCGTAAAATTTGCTTCTAAAACGAATAAATTTGTTTTGTTCTGGATTGCCAGATTGAGTTTTGATTTTTCCTGTGCAGATAATCTTTCAAGTATAGTTTTCGAAATGGAATGCTCGCTAAAATCGAATTCCGGTAAATCAGCAGACTTCAGATTTATTTCTCTTATTTGAGTGAAAAAATCTTTATAATCAATAGGTTGCGAATCTTCTTGATAGCTTTTGGCAGTTTTGATTAGAATCGTAAAGCTTTCCTGAATTACTTTATAAGTCGACTGATTTTGTGAAATTTGTTTTTTTTGAATTGCTTGGAGAATATCTTCAATTTCATGAGAGATTATTGCTAAGTTATTGAAATTAAAAGTTTGCGAAGAGCCTTTAAGAGTGTGAAGCTTTTGAAAATAATGTTTTATGAAATCATCGGAAAGTGTTTTGTCTCTAACTTGGGAAAGTTGATCTTGAAGAGAAAGGAGGGTTGATATAGCTTGTTTAAGAAACTCTTTACTCAAATCTGCCATCAAAATTTTCCTTTAGTATTTGAATTGCGGCGAAGATTATATTGAGGAACCTTTGCTTTTTTCGGCTTCCGCTTTTGGCGGCTCAGAATCTAACTCTTTCTCTAAGTCTTGCTTGATCGCGTCTAAAATTCCGTTAATAAATTGAGTGGCTTCGAAGGTAGAAAAGCGTCGGGCAATTTCTAAAGCTTCATTGATAATTACCGTATGCGGCGTTTGTTCAAACAAAAATTCATAAACTGCGAGCCGCAAAACGTTACGATCAACAATCGCCATCCGCTCAATTCGCCAATGTTCTGCACGGGATTTAATGCGTTTATCGACGGTTTCAACCTCTCGAATCGAATTAACCGCCAATCGATTGGCAAATTCCATCGTGTCAGCATCCGTTTCCGGATCACCGATCTCATTCCAATAATCACGTGTCAAAATATCGCCTGACACTTTCGTGACATCAGCCGCGAAAAGCATCTGCAAAGCACATTCTCTTGCCCTACGCCTTGTACCCATAATCCTTGCTTATTTTCAAACTTGCGGCGAAAATCATTTTATTTGCCGCCTTTCATTTCTTTGTATAAATTTACGAGCTCAATTGCCGACATTGCGGCTTCAAACCCTTTATTTCCAGCCTTTACACCGCAGCGATCAATCGCCTGTTCAAGCGTATCCGCCGTAACCACGCCAAACATAACCGGCACACCCGATTTCATCCCAACCTGTCCGATCCCTTTTGCCGCTTCACCCGCAACGTAATCAAAATGCGGAGTTTGGCCGCGAATTACTACTCCGAGGCAAATTATTGCGTCAAATTTACCACCATCGGCAATCTTTTGAGCCGTCAAAGGAATCTCAAAAGAACCCGGCACTTTGAAAATTTCAACCGACTTTTCGTCAGCTCCAAGCCTTTCCAAAGCGTCCAAGGCTCCTTCAGTTAAACGGGTTGTCAAAAAATCATTCCAACGCGAAACAATGATCGCAAAACGAAAGCCTTCAGCTTTTAGTAGTCCTTGATGAACTTTTGGTTGCAAAATTTATCTCCTAAATCGTGTAAAACGCTAAATATCAGTATAGGAGAGAGAAGGGAACTGTGACAAGCGGGAATGTTTGAAAAGGCATCGGTAATAATGACACAGCCAAAAATGTCATGTTCTTGGAGTCGCCGAAGATGACATTTGGAACATCAGCCGGGAATATTCTTTGGGATTTTTATTTTTGATTGTTTAGAGTAAATCTTTTATATTTGTTGAATTGATTGAAATTAACCAAAATTATGAAAAGAAAGAGAGTGACAATTTTAACAGGTGCGGGATTTACATTGCCTTTTGGAACACCATCGACTAAAAAATTGACTGACATAATAAGGAATAAAGAGCTTTCAAATCTAGGAATTAATGGAAAACCTCCCGGAGAGTATTTTTTCGAAAAACTTTGCAAACATTATAAGGAATCAAAGTCGTCTTACGATGTGACGAACATAAATTTTGAAACGATTATTCACCTATTAGAAGAAATATATTCTTTCCAGACTTCATTGAACAAAACTAACGCAAGTAGTTCTGAAAGAAAAAAAGGAACAAAACCATCTTTGTTCTGCTTGAAGGATATCGTAAAAAAAGATTTGGAGCAGTTAAAAACGAGTGCGAAAACCAAAAGTATTGCTGAAGGCATCAAGTACATTTACTATGGTTTTATTGATGCAATTGTTGGGGAGTTAATTATTCTGAACTCTGACAAAAATAATATTGGAATGAATACCTTTAGGGGTGACTTTCTAAATAAACATTTATCTCAAAGTCAGTATATACGGAAGATTTACACGTTAAACTATGACACATGGCTAAATAAATACGGCAACTTGTATGATGGGTTTGATTCAGCGGGTAAGTTTCAGTCTAAAAAAGTTACGAGTGAATTTGATTACGATTCTCATTACAATCTACATGGCAGTATTCTTTGGAAAAATAGTAATGATACGGTTACTAAAGTAACCAAGCCTTTTTCTCCTTTAAAAAATGATCCGTCATCAAATTCAGGATTAGACAGAGAATTAATTATCGCAGCACCAATTATTTCAGGTTATAACAAATTACAAAGAATGAAGTTTAGTCCTTATTTGGAATTTTACTATTCATTGCAAAGAGATATTCTAGATTCCGAAATACTTATTCTTATTGGCTACAGCTTTTCAGATGTGCATATCAACAACATTCTTTCGTTATATGAAAATAAATGTATTGTAGTTGATTACATTCACGACTGGAATACTTTTGCTAAATATGATGATTCTTTAAAGACCAAAGTTACGCCGATTAAATCAATAAAACCTAGTAGCTGGAACTTTGACCATCTGAAAGATAAAAAAATAAATCAAAATGGATGGGTAGCGTCAAAGAATGGGAATGTTAAATTTTGGTGGAAAGGGATAGGCAACGATTTTTATGATGCATGGGAAATAATAAAAAGATGAAGCCGAAACCCCCATCTTCCTAATAATCAATGCGGAAAAACGCCCTTACTGCGTGCAGGCTTCTGCACTTTTCCCTTTCACCTTTCCCCTAATATTTCATCAATTCCAAAACCGCCTTCTCAACATCTTCCGTCTGCGGCAGAATAAAATCTTCAACCTGCGGAGCATAAGCAACAAAGGTATCTGTCGCCCCAACACGCCTTACGGGTGCGTCCAAATATTCAAACAATTCGTCTGAAATTCTGGCGGCGATTTCGGCTCCGTAGCCGTAAGAAACCGAATCTTCGTGGGCGACAATGCAACGCGAAGTTTTCTTGACCGATTCTGCGATGATTTCCCAATCGTATGGAACGAGTGTTCTAAGATCAATTAAATCAACCGTAACTCCTTGCTTTTCAAGACGTTTACAGGCTTCAAAACTTCTCTGTACCAAAGCTCCATAGGTTACGATTGTTACATCGCTGCCTTCGCGGACTTTTTTTCCTTTGCCGAACGGAATCAAAAATTCGGACGAAGGATATTGCGATTTGTTATAAACTTGGCGATACAAATGTTTGTGTTCAAGGAACATTACAGGATCATCGCAACGGATCGCAGTTCGCAGTAAACCGTTTGCATCCAATGCGTTAGAAGGATACGCGATCATCAGTCCTGGGGTGTGTGCAAACAATGTCGTGCCGCTTTGCGAGTGATAAACCGCCCCGCCTTTCAAATATCCGCCAACCGGAACACGCATCACAATCGGCGATTTCGTATCGCCATCCGAACGCCAACGCATTGTTGCCAGTTCATTACGAATCTGGTGCATCGCCGGGAAAATATAGTCGAAAAATTGAATTTCAACGACAGGTTTTAGTCCGCGTAAAGCCAATCCGATCGCACGACCGATGATATTTGCCTCAGCAAGCGGCGAATTGAAAACCCGAGCCGAACCAAACGAACGCTGCAAATTTGCCGTAACTTTAAATACTCCGCCTTTACCTTTCAACGTTTCGAGATATTCTTCTTTCGAAACATCGGCAACGTCTTCGCCGAAAACGACAATTCGTTCGTCACGCTCCATTTCTTCGTGCAAACAACGATTAATAAGGTCAACCATCGTTCCGGCATTTCCAGAAAGTTCCGCACCGTCTTCCGTATCAAAAAGTTGCCTGTCAGTTGGGTCGATTTCAGACGAAAAGACATTTCTAAGTGCTGATTCCGGAGCAGGTTGCGGGGTCGCCAATGCAATATCGGCAGCTTCATTTACTTCGATATTTACTTCATTACGGATTTTTTCCAAATCCTCCGAACTCACCAAACCTTCGATCATTAGGAATTCAGCATAAGTTTTAATGGGATCGGTTGCCGCATCTTTTTCGATCTCTTCGGTTGGTCGATAAAGCTTTTCGTCATCAGATAAAGAGTGCGAATACGGGCGAACAACCTTCGCATGAATGAAAGCCGCACCTTTTCGCTCGCGACAAAAATCGACAGCTTTTTTGAATGCCGCGTAGCTTTCTAAAGGATTTGTGCCGTCAATTTTCTGTATAAATAAATTCGGAAAACCGATTACCAAATCTGAAATCGAACCTCCGGCAGTATTAACTTCAACCGGCGTAGAAATCGCATAACCATTATCTTCCACCACAAAAATCACCGGCAATTTCATGTTGCACGCCGAATTTAAGGCTTCCCACCATTCGCCTTCGCTCGTCGTTCCATCGCCGACCGACATATAAACGATTTCATCGCCTTTGAAACCCGTAACTTTATCCTGCAAACCTTTTACCAAATTCGCCCGATAGGTCGCTTCCGCCGCACCAACTGCGTGCAAAGCTTGCGAGCCCGTGCAGGAACTTTGCGATGGAACATTCAGATCTTTGTGCCCCCAATGGGAAGGCATTTGTCTGGCATGTGAATTCGGATCAGGCTCTGCACCTACCGCCGAATAAAGCATTTCAAGCGGCGTCATTCCAAGCTGAAGCATCAATGCACGATCACGATAATATGGAAAAAACCAATCATATTTCGGCTTCATCGCGAGTCCCGCAGCAACCAAAACCGCCTCGTGTCCAGCACCGGAAATCTGAAAATAGACCTTATTTTGTCCCTTTAGATTAATTTCCTTATCGTCAATTGTTCTGGAAAGATACATTGTGCGGTAGATTCCGACCAATGTTTCCGTATCTAAACCGTGATATTTTTCAGCCGTAAAATCTTTTGCTGCGATAGCTTTAGCCATATTTTTATTATTTCTTTTTGGTGCAGTTGCCATTTTGTAACCTAAACTTAATAACTAAATATAATGAATGAATAAATTATTCTAACTAAAAGGAGCGAAATCTGCCAAAATGGGAGTGTGATTTTTTTCCAAAAGACCTAAAGCTTGCTCAATAATACGAAACTGCAAATCCGAATCATTTGGCAAACCCAAAGCATAACCCATTTTGAATGGAACAAACAAACTTCGAGGAGGCTGGATAATACTCGTAACTTCTTTAAGCAATGAGATAGAAACAGTTGGGATATTATTTCGTTCGATTTCGGCTTGAATCAGACCAACTGTCTGAACACACATCGGTCAAACAGGCGTTAAGAAAACCGCATCAACTTTGTCTTCCTTCAATAATTTAGCCACTTGTTTAGCGGTTTTATCAATCAATTTTCGCGGATTAATAATCGAACCCATAAACGAAAAATGCCGTCGGTTCAAACTCCCAATCGTTTTATTTGCAACAAGTTCGCGGAATCGATCAAGCGGAAACGCGAGATTTTTATCAGCTTCGATTCCTGAATGGTCAAATGCCGAACTTTTGTGATCTTCAATGAGTGTTTGCACTTCAATATCGTTTGATATTTCACGAAACGAACTGTCAGAAAGCTTCTTTGATTTACCAAAAGGCTTATCATTTTCACACCGCAATCCGGCACTCGTAATCAAGGCAAACTTACATTCGCTCAATGGTTTAGCCAATTTCGTAAGGGGATTATCAGCAATCGTATATCGCGAAAATGGATAATTTTGCATGAAGATTCGGTGAGAAAACTTGAGGTCGTCATAGGTTGCCATATCTTAGGGTTTAAGCGTTTCTACTTCACCGAAAACGTCGTTTTTCCAAAGTTGCAAAACATAAAAATCGTCGCCTTCGGAATCGTCGCTCACATCTTCAGCGTTGCCGTAAAGTATTCTTACAGCATATGTTGCTGGTTCAACGTCGATTCTTGCCGCATCGGGTAAATATTCAGTGCAGCCTGATAAGACCAATTTATTTGACGCCACTTCCAAACTGCATTCATTAACACGACTATATTTTTCGAGTTCCAAACGGGGTTCGCAATCGTGAAATTCTAGCGTAACGGGAACGGTTCGATAGCGTGCCGTGCCAATCGCGATCAACTTTTCTTCGACGCCCAACATTCGGTTAAACGCAATATTCTCCAGATCCCACACCTTATCCGTCCGATGCGGCGAGCTTTCGCATTCCAAATAAAATTGGTGATAATCGGCGTAAATTTCAAAATCAAGTTTGCGAATCAGCATTATTGAACCTTCAAGATCCAACCATTCGGATCAACCACGATTTCTTCCCCGCGTTGTATCAACATCCAACCAAAATTATTAGTTACCTTAATTCTTTCTGTTCTGTCGCCGGCTTTGATCTCAATCGGCATTTCAAAAGGCATGTTGTTTGGCGTTTCCCATTTCAGGTTCAGGCTCATTCTGCCTTCATTATTTTCAACTTGTTCAACCTTTAGTTTCGGCAAAAACGGCTGACGCAGATAGACTTCAAAAAACCAATCGAGTTTCATTCCCGATTCTTCTTCGGCAATTTGTTTGAAATCGTCTGTGTTTACAAAACGATTCTGTTTGCCGCTTGTAATTTTCTCCATCTGTTTCGTCGGATAAGCCATTCTTCGCAATGATTTAAAGAATGCTTCGATCGCCGATTAAATAACGAAGCGTGTGCAAAACGACCGCACCTTTTCCGTAAATATCGCCGTCGCTTTTCAGATAATCCGGCTCAGCCATATAAACTTGATAAGCGATTTTTGCGTCTCGCGGAGCAACTGCTTGCTTGTTTCGAGTCGCTTTCGCACGTCTTTTCATCGCTTCCAAATACGCATCTTTGCCCTTTGGTTTTTTCGACATAAAGCGTGTCCATAAAAGATTGAAAACCTTCGTGAATCCAAAAATCACGCCAGTCGGAAGCGGTTACGAGATTTGCCCACCATTCGTGTCCGAGTTCGTGAAACATCAACGAATCAAAGCCATCTTTGTCGTATTTAAACTTGTTTCCGTAAGCAATAATCGTCGAATGTTCCATTCCGAGATGCGGCGTTTCAGCGATTCCGAGTTTTTCGGAACGATACGGATAAGGTCCGAGATATTCTTCAAAAAACGCGACATATTTCTTTGTTTCGGCAATCAAACTTGCACCTTTTTCATAGCTTTCAGGCAAAATATAAAACTTAATTGGAATCATTTCGCCCGAAATGCTTTTCATTTAATCTTCGATAAGTCTATACGGTGCAATGTTTAGAGCAATTTCATAATTAGAAATCGGGTTCGACATCAACCAATGATAAGTGCTTGTGTTGTCCGAATTTTTATCAACCTTTTGCAATTTTCCGACAGTCGCAACGTAAAGCGGATTTGGAACTTTGACGTGAAGTTCAACCGTTTCGGGCTTGTCTGAAGGATAATCTTTGCAAGGAAACATCACGTCTGCACCGTCATTTTGAAACGCGGTTGCAATCCACGGCGAACCGTCCGCAGTTTTTTCCCACATAAATCCGCCAACCCAAGGAGCTCTCGGAGCAATTCGCGGCACGCCCGAATATATAACTTTTACTGAAACTGTTTCGCCCGCTTGCTTCGTCATCGGAAAATATGACCAAATTTTGCCTTCTTTTCGTTCAAATTTCAGTTTCGTGTTTGCTGATTGAAACTTCGGAAACGGTAAACGGCGTATCCAAATCTAAAACGAAAGCGTTTATCGGCTGAACGATGTTTGCAGTAACAATTGTCGAACCTGAAATCGATTTTTCAGTCAGGATTAACCGAAAGCGAAATGTCGTATTTTTTCACATCGTAAGCCGCTTGTTCGTAGGGAACAACTCCGCCAGTGTCGGTTGGACGAACACCGAGTTCGCGTTGAGCTAAAGCATTTATGCTCAACAATAAAAGCAAAGATTAAGATTGAAATTTGTTTCATGTTTTCTCAGTAAATTTAGTTCGTCGTTCAGCATATCAAGGGCAAATTTGTAATCGCCAGCCATTGTCGGATGTCCATGTGCGAGGGAAACTTCAACGCCTTTGGCGTAACATTCCTTCGCTTTTTCGCGATTTCCTTTGCTGTCGTAGGCTTTTGCTAATGCACCGTAAGCATTGCCTTCATCATCCGCGGTTTCCAGATATTTCTCTAAAAGGTTGATAACCTCATCGGCTTGTCCGAGTTTTTCGTATTCTTTCGCGAGCCCAAACATAACCATTGAATTATTTGGCTCAGATTCAAGCATCTGTTTGAAAACTTCGATTCGATTTTGCATATTTTGAGATTATAGGCTGATTTTCTTGAGTCGCAAAGTCAGTAGCCCTTCCTTACGGGCGGGCTACTGACACGGAAACTGACACCGCTACTGATAATGATCAATCCTGTAATTTTTTCAAACGATAGCGGAGTTGGTCGCGGGAAATGCCGAGCAATTGTGCGGCACGGGTTTGATTTCCATGACTATTTTCTATAGCTTGGCGAACCAAAGAATCTTCAATTTTTTCGAGCGAAATGCCGCTTTGGGGCAGAGTTAAGTCAAAAGAATCCGAGCCATTATGATTGCCATCTTTAGACGAAATGCTATGCGGAGCCAATAAATCATGGGGAAGATAGCTGGTTGTAATATTGTCTGCATCTTCAAGTATTAGGCATCTTTCAACAACATTACGAAGTTCGCGAACATTTCCCGCCCAATCATAATTTTGAAAAACTTTAATTACTTCCGGTGCAAATCCGTGAAATGTTTTCTTTGGTCTTACTCTTTCGCCTAAAGTTTCGAGATAAAATTTAGCCAGAAGCAAAACGTCACCGCCGCGTTCGCGAAGTGGCGGAATATCAATTTGAATGACCGAAAGACGATAATATAAATCGAGTCGGAAAAGTCCGGCGGTGCTTTCAGATTTCAAATCGCGATTTGAAGCCGCAATTACGCGAACATCAAGCGGAATATCCTTCAATCCGCCAACTCTTCGAAAAACGCCTTCCTCCAAAACGCGTAAAAGTTTGGCTTGCAAGCCTAATTCCATTTCGCCGATTTCATCCAAAAGCAAAGTTCCGCCCTCGGCTTGTTCGAAAAGTCCTTCTTTGCGTCCTTTGGCATCGGTAAAAGCTCCGCGTTCGTATCCGAAAAGTTCGGATTCAACCAAATTTGAAGGAATTGCCGCACAATTTATCGCGACAAAAGGCTTTTCCGAGCGATGTGAAGCATAATGAATTGCTTTTGCGATCAAGTCTTTTCCGGTTCCCGATTCGCCTTGCAGCAAAACTGAACTAACTTCGCTTTCCGCTACTTTTCTCGCCAAAGAAAGCATTTCCTTCATTTTTGGCGATTCACCGATAATTTGCTCGAATCTGAAATTTTGCGATCTTTCGCGGCGGATATGTTTTACTTCTTTGCGAAGCTCGTGTGCTTCGAGACCATTTCGGATAGATACTTTTAATTCTTCAAGATGAATCGGCTTGCTGATAAAATCGTAGGCACCGCCGCGAAGTGCGGAAATCGTTGTTTCGACCCTCACGTTTCCGGTTATCATTATTACAACTGCTTCCGGATTGAGATTTTTTATATCCCGCAATAAATCCAAACCTGATCCGTCCGGCAAATCAATATCAAGCAAAACAGCTTGCGGCAATTCATTTTCAAACGTTTCAATAGTTTCAGAAACTGTGGCAACTTCAATCGGAATGTAGCCCCAACTTTTCAGGGCTTGCGAAAGTGTCCAGCGGATCATCTTTTCATCGTCAACTATTAGGATTTTTTTCATCTTGAAATGACCTCGCTGTTGGTAAAGGTAAACGCAAACAGTGTGCCGAAAGTAAAGCAGGCATCTTGCCTGCTGTCTTGAGAGCAATCTTGCTCTCAAATCTTTGTCAGCAATTCTTAATGTAGCCTATGAAAAGGCAGGCAAGATGCCTGCGTTACAGGATGTCCCGCATATTTTCTAAAAGGGTTTTCGCGGTATAGGGTTTTCGCAAAAAAAGCTTTGCCCCAAGATCCATTGCCTCTTTTTCATTGCCGTCTTCGAGTCCGCTGCTGGCAATAATTTTCATCCCTCGTCAATTTTTAGAATCGCTTTAATTGTGGCAATGCCATTCATAATCGGCATTGCCATGTCTGTGATTACAAGGCTGATTTTGTCTTTATTCTCTACAAAAACTGCCAATCCTTCAGCTCCATCAGAAGCTGTTAAAACCTTATAACCGAAGGATTCCAGGGTTTGTTTTAGTGATTTCTAAAATCGCCGATTCATCATCAATTACGAGAATTAATTCGCCGCTTCCACGCGGTAAAAGCTCATAATCATTACAGTTTTTCCTCAAAAGTTTCTTCCAAAGCGGGTAGATAAATACTAAATCGCGTCCCTTTTTTTACTTCGCTGTAAACATTAATAAAACCTCCGTGTCCGCGAATAATATTGAGCGACGTGGAAAGCCCCAAGCCCGTTCCTTTTCCTTTTTCTTTGGTCGTAAAAAATGGATCAAAAATCTTGTGGATCATATCTTCCGAAATGCCAAAACCCGTATCGCTAATTTGAATTAAAACGAATTTACCCACTTTTGCGTCAATATTCATTCTGACGAAATGCTCGTCCAGTTCAATATTTCGAGCATTAAATGTAAGCGTTCCGCCTTCGGGCATTGCATCGCGGGCATTTACGGCGAGATTCATCAAAACCTGATGGAGTTGGGTAATATCGCCGGAAACATTTTGTAAATCATCATCCAATTTTTGCCGCAGATTGATATTTTTGGGGAAGGTTTCACGAAGCATCTTCACTATTTCTTTAATCAATATTCGCGGACTCAAAGGAATTTTTTCTCCTTCCACGCCGCGAGCAAACGAAAGTATTTGCTGAACCATATTTCCGCCGCGTTCGGTCATTATCTGAAGGGTATTGAGTAAATTTTGCGAATATTCATCGGGATGTTTCTCTTGCAAAAGTGATAGCGACATCATGATCGGCGACAAAACGTTGTTTAGATCGTGAGCGATGCCGCCCGCCAAAATTCCAATAGATTCAAGTCTTTGCGAGCGTAAAAACTGCGATTCGTATCTTTTTTTCTCACTTACATCCGTACAAATGAGCAATATTAGTATCGGATTTTCATCGCCGTCGTGAACTATCGACCAACGGGTTTCGACTATCCGTTTTTCGGAATTTGGAATGATAAATGAAAATTCGCCAAACCACTCACCCTTCTCCAAAGTCGCGTTTTTGGCGGTCAAATATTTGTCTTTTTCATTCTTAAACAGAATCCCCGAAATATCTTTTCCAAGTGCATTTGACCGAAAATGTCCAAAAATCCTTTCCGCACTATGATTCCAAAAAAGAATTTCATCCTTAGTGGAAATAACGATAATTCCATCGCGTGCGTGATTTAGCAGTTCGGCTTGCTCACGGAGTAGATTCTCATTTCGTCGTCTTTCCGAAATGTCACGCAGAATTACGGTAAAAAAAAGTTTTCCGTTTTCTTCCGTTTGCGAAATTGAGGCTTCAATCGGGAATTCATTACCATTTTTGCGGAGTCCGAAAACGCTTCCTAAATTATTCATTTTTCGCTTGGTTGCGTGGGTTTTTCCGAAGTTCGTGATGTGATGATCGTGTATTTGGCGAAAATTTTCCGGCATCAGCATATCAATCTTTCTACCTAAAACTTCCGCGGCGGTATAACCGAATACCTGCTCGGCGGAAGAATTAAAGAGAAGGATTTCTTGTTTGGAATTGAGCGTGATAATGGCATCCATAGCGGTGGCGATGATGCTATTGAAAAGAATGTTTGGGTTCAGTTCAGACTGTAGCGGGTTGCTATTTGGCATTGTATTAACCTCTGTCTTGAGGAAATTTTAATACAAATTGGGTAATTTTACACACTCTCACGGGCGATACGTTCTAAATATAGTTGAAAACGTCTGGCATGAAAAATGCAATTTACGTAAGTGTATGGAGGTGAAAGAGATGAAAGTTTTATTGGCAATTGACGGATCGCCATCGAGCGATTGCGTTTTGAACGAATTGAAAAGGATTAACGTGACCAAAGACTCCGAAGTAATTATTTTATCAATCGTAGAACCGACAAGACCAATTATGGCAGAGCCTTACGGCGGAGCAATGATTGAATACGAAGCATCGATTGAAAAGAATAATCTCATTGCGGCAAATGAAATCGTGAAACAAGCCAAGGAAAGTATCGAAAAAGACTTTGGTTGCTATGTAAAAACCGAAATAATTTCAGGCAGCCCGAAATATGTGATTGTTGAAAAAGCTAAAGAATGGAACTCTGATTTAATTATTCTCGGTTCGCATGGATATCCGCTTTGGGAGCGGGTTTTGCTTGGTTCGGTCTCTACCTTCGTAGCCCAACACGCGGCTTGCACGGTAATAATAAGTCGCTGTCCGGAAACAAAGTGACTTGTGAAATCGTGTCTGGAGGTGGTTATGTTTGACCAAAGAAATTACGAAAACAACGGTTTATTTTACTTGAGATGGGTGGCTAGAATTTTGAGTTTGGCGACCATTAGTTTGCTGTTTTTATTTGTTATCGGAGAAGGAATCGATTTGAAAGTGATTGAATATCGCGAATGGCTCGGACTTTTATTTTTTCCGTTTGGATTGTTTGCGGGTCTTTTGATTTCCTGGCGGAATGAAGGATTTGGCGGAATTATTTCAGTCGGAAGTTTGGCAGCCTTTTACCTGATTTACGGATTATTTTTGAATGGAAAACTCTGGCTCGGATGGACATTTATCCTATTTGGTTTTCCGGGGTTTTTATTTCTCCTTTATTGGCTGTTTTTGCCAAAGAATAACGGATTAAGGCATATTTAAGGGAGTTATCATGTATTACAAATTTTACTTAAACACTCTATTGGCTATAGTTCTGCTTTGCAGCGGATCAGTTTTTTCGCAGAATAGACCAAAACTTCAGACAGAACGGCAACCCGGTATCGGCAAGGAAATTACAATTCTTGTAACGGCTTTTCCCCGTGGAGAAAAACAACGCGAAACCGTCGCAAAATTACAAAACAGCGACTTTGCAGTACTTGAAAATAAACGTTCGCAACGAATAGTTTCCGTCAAAAATGCCAACGAATCTCCGTTAAACATTGCCGTGGTTGTTCAGGATAATCTTGATTGGCGGGTAAATAGTGAAATTAAACCACTAAAAGAATTTATACAAAGTTTGCCCAAAGGTTCGCGTGCAATGACCGCTTATTTGACGATTGGCGGTGCGATTGTAACGCAGGAATTGACGACAAATCTCAAGCAAGCCGCAGACACATTGCGAATAATCCGCAGTTCCTCTTTTCCACCGATCTTTAGTCCGTACGACGGCGTTGGCGATGTCTTGAAACATTTTGATGACAAAACAATTGGTCGAAAAATGATTATCGTGGTCTCTGACGGGCTAGATATGTCCGGCGGATACATTTCCGCGAGTCCCTATTTTTCGACGTCGCTTGACCGGGCGATTCGCAATGCACAACGAGAGGGAATTGCTATTTTTACAATTTATGCACCCTCGGAAGATCGAAAGCCATATGGGCGTTTTGCGATAAATTACGGACAAGGTTCGCTGATTCGCCTTGCAGATGAAACAGGCGGTGAAAGCTACATTGCGGGATTTGATTTTATTAATTTTTCACCATATCTCGAAGAATTTAAGCAGAATTTCCAGAGGCAATGGTTAATCAAATATCGAAGTTCAACCGTTGGAAAGGGTTTTCGAAGGATAGAGATAACAACCGATTTTGATTTGCATCTCCATCATCCGGCTGGTTATGAACCGGGGAAGTAGTTGGCATTTTCAAATTACGGAATCCAGTATAAGGAGAATAGTTATTATGCAAAACAATCAAACAATATTAGGCGGCGAAACCGAAAAACGTGATCTTAGTATCCGTATAGACGAAATAGGCTGGTCACTTTTCTTAATTATGATCGGTACACTTTGGCTGCTTCCAAGTACCGCAGTTCCGGCAGATACGTGGATACTTGGGGCTGGTCTGATTATGTTGGGAGTTAATTTCGCCCGCTATGCTTACGGTTTAGCGGTCAGCGGATTTTCAGTGTTTCTAGGGGTAGTGGCTTTTGTCGCGGGTTTTGGCGGTGTCTTCGATCTGAAAATTCCATTTATGGCGGCGGTATTCGTTGTAATTGGCTTAAGTCTTTTGTTCAGAGCGTTTTTGAAATAACGCGGCAAAAGGAGGTTGGAAGATGAATGAAATATACGAAAGCGACTTTAATAAATTGTCGATAAAGGCACATCAATTCTTGGCTGATGTTCCGATTCATAGCCTCGATTTTATCGAGCTAAAAGGCGGACGCAAAGGGATGTTGATGGACGAAATTTATCGAATTATAGGATTGAATCAAGCGGAGGAATACAAGTTTGGCTTTATCACGGATTTTCTATTTTGGCTCCGCGGGCAAATTGGCAAAATTTTGAAGTGGGATAACGTGCCGGAATTAGTAAACGCGAATTCGTGGATTAAAAAATTGACACAGGAAGAACGCGAAAAATCGCTAATTCCAACGGGCAAAGTTGAGAGCATTAACACAATTCTCTATTGCTACGAGAAGGAAATTATGTTTGAGATCGTTAATCGAACGGTTCATTGTTTTTGGGTCTTAGCCGCTGTGGAAAAAGCCGGCGGTTATGATTTGTACGTGGCGATTTACGTCAAAAAACTCAACTGGCGAACCCCGATTTATATGACATTGGTTTCGCCGATTCTGAAATGGGTAATCTATCCCGCTGTCAAGAAGAATATCAAACGAAATTGGGAAGCGAGATTTTCTTCGTCCCGCATATCGCCGACGAAGGAGCTAAAAGTTTAGAAAAAGGAGATATTAAAATGACTAAAACAGAAGAAAACTTAAAACAAGCGATATTTGGCGAAGCAAAAGCGAGGCTTGAATATATGGCATTTGCAATGGAGGCGATGAAGGAGAATCTGCCTGAATACGCACAGCTTTTTATGGAAGCCGCGGGTGCAGAAACGATTCACGGAATCAGTCATTTGCGTGTTGCGGGCGGGATCGGAAGCACGTTTGAAAATCTTGATGAATCCGCAAACGGCGAAGATTACGAGATTGAAACGATGTATCCAAACTTTATAAAAGACGCGGAAGCCGAAGGGCGAAAAGATGCGGCAGCGAGTTTCGTACTCGCTCTGGAACGCGAAACGCATCATCGGGCGATGTTTAAGGAAGCTTTTGAATCTTTCAAAAAGAGAAAATCTGCTGCTGGCTAAAGAAAGAAAGCAACAAGCTTTTTGATCAACGGATTGGTTGATTAGTAGATTTTGAGCCGAAAAAGGGAAATGGAAAACTCAAAATACATCGCGAAATTGCTCGGTCCAACTTTGTTGGCACTAACAACTTCTGAAGCCTTAAATTTTCATATTTGGGCGGACAATTTCCCTCCAGTTACATATTTGAGCGGAACTTTATTGTTAATCGGAGGGCTGTCAATCGTTCGTGTTCACAATTATTGGACGCGTGACTGGACGCTGATAATTACCCTTTTGGGTTGGGCGGCAATTATCTTTGGTTTATTCAGAATGTTCGTGCCGGAAGCGAAACAAGCCGGGCAAAATAGTGCGATTTACCTATTTCTCGCAATCGGAGCAATGGTCGGTCTTTATATGACCTTTAAAGCTTTCGGTAAGGTGAAAAATGGAAACAATCCTTAAAATTATATTTTCTTTCGTGGTCACAATTCACGGATTAATCCATTTGATGGGCTTTGCGAAAGCGTTTAATTTTGCCGAAATGAGTCAATTAACGCAGCCGATTTCTAAAAATCAGGGGGTGCTGTGGCTAATTACGACATTGCTGTTTCTGACAATGATTCCGATGTTTTTGCTGCGAAAAGATTGGTGGTGGCTGATTGGAATTGTCGCGATTTTTGCCTCACAGTTTTTGATATTCACAACTTGGCAAGATGCGAAATTTGGCACGATCGCAAACGTAATTATTCTAGTCGCAGTGACTATAGGCTACGGACAATGGAATTTTGCCAATGGCTACAAAAGTGAAGTGAAAGTCGGTTTGATCCAAACAGCGAATATGCCCGATACGATCTTAAACGAATCTGATATTCAAACTTTGCCCGAACCGGTTCAAAAATATCTACGTTATATAGGCTCAATCGGAAAACCAAAAGTGAACAATTTTAAGGTTAAATTCAATGGGAAACTCAGAAAAAACGAAGAGTCGGAATGGATGCCGTTCAATTCTGAACAATATAACTTTCAGCAGTCTGCGACACGTCTTTTTTTTATGGACGCGGTAATGAAAAAATTGCCTGTGGCAGGTTTTCATTGCTTCAAAAACGGGAAGGCGTTTATGGATATTCGGCTTTTGTCACTAATAAAAGTGCAGTATCAAGACGGCGAAGAGATGAATACTGCCGAAACTGTGACCTTTTTTAACGATATGTGCTGCATGGCTCCGGCGACTCTGATCGATAAACGAATTAAGTGGCTTGAAGTAGAGAAAGACAAGGTGAAAGCTGACTTTACGAACAATGGTATCACGATTTCGGCTTGGCTTTATTTTAACGAGAAAGGCGAACTTATCAACTTTGTTTCAAACGACAGATACAATGTTGACGCGGGGAAAAGGTTGCCTTGGTCAACACCGCTAAAGGATTATAAGCAAGTAAATGGTCGGATGATTCCCGGTTACGCGGAGGCAGTCTACAGCTATCCAGCCGGCGATTCGGCTTATGGAACTTTTAGTTTTGGCGAAATCGAATACAACGTTAAAGACTTTGATTAAGGGGTTTATGAATAGAAGGAAATTTATCCAAAAAGCCATAAAACGAATGTTTATAATTATATTGGGATTCTCCTTAATTCTGACCGTTATTTTGTTTATGTATAGTCCCGGTAAAATCGAACAGTATTTAGACGAAACCGGTAAACCAATTCCCGGAAGTATTTCAGAAAAAACATTTATAGAAATTGGCGGTGTAAAACAAGGGATGTTTATTAGAAGTAAAAATATTAACAATCCTGTTCTTTTATATCTGCATGGCGGACCTGCTTTTCCAAATTACTTTTTGATCGAAAAGTTTAACCCCGGACTCGAAGATTATTTTACGGTGTGCTACTGGGAACAACGTGGCGGCGGGCTTTCTTATACGCCGGAGGTAACGTTGGAAAGTATGAATTTGAATCAGCTTTCATCAGACGCTATTGAGATAACAAATTATTTACGCAAACGGTTTGGAAAGGAAAAGATCTTTTTGATGGCTCTTTCCGGCGGCACAACGGTCGCTTTATTGGCAGCATCCCAAAAACCGGAGTTGTATAACGCATATATTGCGATGGCACAGATTACTAATCAACCTGAATCAGAAAAAATCGCATATAAATATATGCTGGAGCGGTATAAGGCTGTTGGAAATCAAAAAGCAATTAATGAATTAGAAAAACACCGTGTTTTGGAATCTGATTCAGACATTGTTTCATACTTCAAAGCTCCCCTACGTGACCAGTATATGCACGAGCTTGGCATCGGAACAATGCACGAAATGACGTCGGTTTTTTGGGACCTTTTTATTCCCCTATGGACTTGTAAAGCCTATACGCTGAGAGAAAAGATAAACATTTGGAGATCAAAATTTTCATTTTTACCCAAAACAAAGCTCATAAATGAAATCCTGGAAACAGATTTTACTGCTAAAGTTCCGAAACTGGATATTCCTGTTTACTTTTTTAGCGGAAAATATGATTTAACAGTCAATGTTGATCTATCCAAAGCTTATTTGGTTAAACTTCAAGCACCGCTTAAAGGGTTTTACACTTTCGAAAATTCAGCACACAGCCCTTTATTTGAAGAACCCTCGAAGGTGAGACAAATAATCGAAGAAGATATACTGAATAATAAAAACAGTTTAGCGGATAAAAATTAACCTACGGCTGGACGAAGCCTCAAACGAACGCCGCTTCGAAAATTTTTCGTGATACTGCGAAATATTCCCCAGTTTTTTCTAAACCCTCAACTATAAGACCCTAATTCGTTACCGTTTTACGCAAAAGCTATTGGCATAGTTTTTGTTATGTATAAAGGGTAGGACGACTATGAATTAGCGGTTGCATGAGCAATCAAGGAGGCAAAAATGTTGACACAAGAAAAACCAATTGAAGCGGGCAATAAATCTTTTGTCGAACGGATAGCAAATCAGCTAGGCATTACGGCGAATGCAAAATACATCTACTCCGAACCGGTTGAACGCGACGGCGTAACGGTAATTCCGGTCGCAAAAGCTGCCTATGGATTTGGCGGAGGAAGCGGCAAAAAAGAAGACGAAGAGGGCTCGGGCGGTGGTGGCGGAGTTTCCGTTACGCCGGTCGGCTACATCGAGATAAAGGATGGCGAATCGCATTTCCGCCAGATTATTGATTCAGCGTCAATGTTGACGTTAATCGCAATCGGCTCTTTGTCGCTGTTAACAGTGGTTTGGGGCGTATCAAGATTGCTCCACACATCTGAAAGGAGGGCACAATGAATAACGTCAATTCAACCGCAACGGCACGAAAAACATTTGATCGAGACGCTATTTTGGCTGAGAAACTCTTATTTTGCCTTGAGTATGCGATTCTCGCTCCATCAAGTCATAACACTCAACCTTGGATGTTTAAGATTGTCGGTGAAGACACAATTGAAGTTTATGCCGATGATTCACGCCACTTGAAAATTGCTGATGCTGATAAACGCGAACTCTACATCAGTGTTGGCTGTGCTTTGGAAAATTTACTGATCGCCGCCGAATATCACGGATACGATGCACGGGTAAATTATTTTCCAAACCCCATAAACGAAAACCTTGTCGCTACCATCCATTTTAATCAGAGTGCCGAACACAGAATTTTGCCCGAAATGTTTGAGGCTATCTACGAGCGACGCACAAATCACAATGAATTTACCAAAGAGCCGATTTCGCCCGAAGACCAACAACGCCTTCAAAATTGTTGTAGGGAAGACGGAATTTGGCTCTTTTTGACAAGTGAAACGGAAACAAGACGGAAAGTGGAAGATCTAATTACTCGAGCGGATGCTTTGCAATTTGCTGATCCGAAATTCCGAGAAGAACTCGGCTACTGGATCGGACAAGGCGTTTTCGGTGCCTCGTGGCTGATTGCGAAAATTTCACAGTTTGCGGTGACTCATATAAATCTCGGCAATTCTACGGCAAAAAAAGATTCCGAAGTATTAATGAGTTCGCCGGTTTTGGGAGTAATTTGCAGTGAAAAAAATGATCGTCAAACGCAGGTTCAAGTGGGGCAAATTTTTGAACGAATTTACCTGAAAGCAACAACTCTCGGAATAAGTTTGCAGCCGATGAGTCAGATCGTGCAGGTGCCGGATATAAAAGCCGAATTAGCAAAATTATTACCCGATTCAAACGCTTTTCCGCAGCAACCATTCCGGCTGGGTTTTGGAGAATCCGATTCAAAACGAACTCCACGCCGTCCGCTTGAAGAAGTTTTGCTCTGATAAAGCGGCTGTGAAAAGAGGTAAAAGTATGAAAAACGTATTTGCCCATATCATTTTTATAGTAGTTTTCGCCTCGTTGGTTCATACGTCAAACGCCCAAACCGAATCGTTTGTAGTTCGTAATGTCAATGTCATTGATGTTGAAAACGGCAAAGCTATCAGCAACCAGGACGTTTTCATCGAAAACGGTAGAATCTTCAAAATTACACGCTCAAACGATAAAAAATCTAATCTCAAAACCATCGATGGGGGCGGTAAATTCCTGATTCCCGGACTTTGGGATTTCCACGTTCACGCACTCGCTTTGCCCAACGAGGAGAAGTTTTCGTTGCCTGTTTATGTAGCAAACGGCATTACGGGAATTCGCGATTTGGGTTCTTTCAAGAACCTCACGGAACAAAAGAATCTTGCCGAATCGGCTGAAAATAACAAGATTATCAGCCCGAGAATCGTTTTAACGGGTGCAATTATTGATGGACCTCCGGGAGCTTGGCAAGGCATCCGCGTCGCGAAAACACGCGAAGACGGAATCCGCGAGGCAAATAAATTGCTTGATGAAGGTTGGCAATATCTCAAAACCTATTCACTTTTGCCGCTCGATGCATATCTTGGAGTCGCCGAAGTCGCCAAAAAACGCAATGTTCCGCTCATCGGACATATTCCCGACGGCATAAAAATGATGGATGCTGTTAATGCCGGACACAAAGCCGTCGAACATATTGATAAGGTTTTGCTCGGCTGTTCGAGCAAAGAAGATGAAGTAATTGCAGACCGTGCCAAAATCATCGAAAGCGGCGATTTGCAGCAGTTGTTTGTGAGTTTCCGAAAACACAAAGCTCAGATGATCAACTCGGTTGACTGGAAAAAATGTGAACAACTTGCCGAAAAGATGGCGAAAAATAAAATGTTCGTTTCGCCGACGATGATTGTTATCGATTTCTATCTCGGCAAAGACCCGCCGCCGACCGATCCGCGTTTTCGATTCGTCCCTGAAGCAATCAAAAAACAATGGACCGAAGCCGACCGCAGACGTATGGGACGCACTCAAGATGATTACGATTTTGCTGCAAAAACGAAAGAGCTTGATTTGAAATTGCTCAAAATATTGCAGGAAAAAGGAGTTGGAATTTTAGCGAGTTCGGACGCGGCTTGGATAAATCCTTATATTTTTCATGGCTTTTCGGTCTTGGACGAAATCGAGCGTTACGTAAACGAGGCAAAACTAACTCCCGCCGAAGCCCTGCAAACCGCGACATTAAATCCCGCAAAATTCTTGGGAAAGCAAAATGAATTCGGCAAAATTGAAACAGGATTTGTTGCGGATTTAGTTTTGCTTGAAGCAAATCCGCTCGAAGATATTAAGAATATTCGACGAATTAACACCGTAATTCTACGCGGGAAAATTCTTGATCGGGTCGTACTAGATGGGCTGCTACGAGACGTAGAAAAAAACTCAGCAACTGTCGAACAGACGGAGATGAAATAATTAAAAGGACCTTACGGATTGCACATTTATTGAGATCAGAACTTATGAGTAAATCTAAACACAAATAAATCGATATGACTTCGTTTAGATTTACTTACTTCTATCTCTTCTAAGCTGCCGCAAATCCAATTGTGAAATTACTCACATAGAAGTGCGTAAAAACACCTAATTTAGTCGAATTTTCCAGCTTTTCAAGTCAAAACCGAACAAAACACCCAACAAAAAAGTGGCATAGCGTTTGCACTTACCTTTATTTAGAAGACTATTTTTGATTTCTCGATTGCGGATTCTATTTCGTCAAAAGTGAGGGGAAATTCGCAGTTGATTCAAAGGACATTGAAGCGGCTTTGTGCGGGTCGAAGTCTTTTTTTTGGAGGAATAAGCTTTCGCATAAAGATTTGAAATGGAGGTGTAAAGCTATGAAGAAATATTATTTGACAAAGATTATTTTAGTTTGCTCGGTTATTTTGCTTTCGGTGTTTTTACCGCTCGAGATGCCCAACTTGTGAAAGCCCAATCGGTGCTTACACCGCATCAAATTGCCGAGCGGAATAAGCCCGGCGTAGTGATGATTTATACGGTTTGGAAGACACGTATTGAAGTAGCCGAACCTGATATTGATGAATCAAAACAGCAGTTGCTCATTTCACGGGCACAGCGTTTGGTGAGGAGCGGAGCGTTTCCGGCAACTCAAAAAGGGCTAAAGGCTGCGGCTTTACAGGAAGTTATGTTTAATTTGCTGGATTATACAAAACCCAGCAAAACCATCATCAAAAAAGACGTTGAAACCGGTGCGATGGGCACAGGATTTATTATTACGCCCGATGGCTACATCATAACAAATGCCCACGTGGTTTACGCTGAGGAGGACTATCTCAAATGGCAACTGACACAGACGGCTTTGAAGGAAATTATCCAGAAGGATATTGAAGACTTCAAGAAGGAAGTAGGCGACGAGGAAATTCCGGAGGACGTCATAAATGCCGGAATAAAAAATGTGGCGATCTATTACCAAAATATGATGCAGGTCGGGAAGATTGAAACAAAAGTATTTACCGAAATGGGTGTTGCGATTCCAGGCTTGGAAGCGATACAAAAAGGTTTTGGCAGCGACATAAAAAAACGTGGAGAACCTTCTCCCGGAAAAGACGTTGCGATACTAAAAATGGACAAGACGAATCTTCCAACTGTAAAGATAGCCACTGACGGAAACGTCTCAACCGGCGATAAAACCTATGTTATCGGTTATCCGGCAGTTGCAACATTTCACGAATATCTTTCGGCATCAAGTGCTATCGAACCCGCGATGACATCGGGTCTTATAAGTGCTAAAAAAACTATGCAGGGCGGATGGGAAGTTTTGCAAACCGATGCCGCATTCACTCATGGAAACAGCGGCGGTCCGGCATTTAATGAACGAGGCGAAGTGATCGGAATTGCCACCTTCGGAAGCATAGATTACAAACGCGGTGCAGAGGTTCAGGGAATGAATTTCCTTGTTCCAATCGGTATTGCAAACGAATTTTTGCGTGAAATCAATATCACACCGAACGAAAGCAATCTTTCGAATATCTATGAGCAAGGGCTTATCCTCTACGATCAAGAGCAATATAGCCGTGCTTTGGACAAATTCCGCGAAGTCAATGAACTCAATCCGGGTTATCCATACGTTCAAAAGAATATTACAGAAGCACGAACCGCGATTAGCGAAGGAAAGGATCGCTCAACATCATTATGGAAGTATGTTTTGCTCGGAGGCATCGTTCTTTTGATCGTCGCGGCAATTGTTTTGTATGCGGTGTATCGCGGCGGAAGCGGAGCCGGAAAGAAACCGTTCAACGTTGAAGCACATCCATAATTGGTTTCGAGCCGGTGAAACGAGGTAATTGTGATGGTATTGACAGCCGAACATTGTCGGTGCAATTCGCAGTTTGTATTCCGTTAAAGAGAAATACAAACGCAGATCAACCCTGACGATCTGCTGAGAGAGGTGATCGTATGAACATCAATAAATATATTCGATATCTAATTTTGTTGGCGGGCATTGGAATTATTAGCTTTGCTTTGCTGGTCAATTCCTTTGCACAAACTCCGGCTAAACCAACAATCCAAGAGAGTAAACCACCTGCTCAAGCTGAGTCGCAAATCAAGCCTGAGCAGGTTAAAACCCCTGAAAAACAGTCTTCGGAGGACTACTATTCGGCGGGACAAAACATTGATGTCAAATCCGAAAACGCCGCCGCAGACGTCGTTGTCGCGGGAACAAATGTCACGATTTCCGGCGATGTCAAAGGATATCTGATGGCAGCGGGTGCAAACGTAAATGTCAACGCTCCAATCGGCAACGATCTATGGGCGGTGGGTGCAAATGTGGTTGTCAATGCACCGATTGCAGACAATGCGATGTTAGCCGGAAGTTCGGTCGTTCTCGAGCAAAACGCGACTATTGGCAAAGATGCAAGGATCGCTGCGGGTTCGGTTGATGTAAAAAGCAGGATCGGACGCAACCTGAATATTTCTGCGGGAAATATCCAAATTTCATCCGAAGTTGGCGGCAACGTTACGGTTTTTGCAGAGAATTTTACGCTCAATCCGGGTACGATTGTTCAAGGAGATTTGATTGTAAACAGTCCGAATCCGCCATCGATATCTTCTCAGGCGAAGGTTAATGGTCGTGTAGAGCATCGTGTAACGCAGAGCAGCCAAGATTCGAATTACAAAGGAGGAGGCTGGTTTAGCAGTTGGTTTCTGACATTTTTGTGGATAACTGTTTTAGGACTCGCCGCTGTCTGGTTTTCGACAGTCTGGACGAATCGCGTTGCTGAAATGTTGAAAAAAGACGCCTTGAAATCGCTGCTCGTTGGAATGGTTACGGCATTAGTCGTGCCATTCGTATTCGTGATCTTGCTCGTAACTGTTATTGGTTTGCCTCTCGCATTTATTCTCGGGGCGATGTCGTTCGTCGGCTTCATGCTGTCGGGCGTTTTTGTTGCATATTTTGTTGGCGAGTGGGTTTTGAATCTATTAAAACGTTGGCAAGATTCGAACGTTCTGAAAATAATCTTCGGTGCATTGATCATCACGATTGTGATGTCGCTACCTTGGATTGGCTGGCTGGCAAAACTCGCCGTTTTCTTCTTTGGATTCGGTGCATTTTTGCTTGAAAGGCGTGATTTATTCCGACAGCTTCGTGCTCAAGGATTAGCCTAAACCTTTTCTGAAGCACATGGAATTGACTTGGAGGTGTTATGAAAGTTAATACATTACGATTTTATATTTTAGTTGCATTTGTGAGCTTTTCGATGATGTTTCAGGTTTTTGTGCCTGTTAAAGTTGATGCAAAAACCAGCAGCAAACCGAGTAAACCTACTTCCGTGGCGAGGTTCAAACACACCGAAGCTCGAAATCCGGTTCTTTTTGCCGCGATGGTGGCGATTGAGAGAAGTTTGAACGGCGTGCCGAACTTTCAAAAAACGCAATTTGACCGGATAGTTGATTCGGCTTTGCTGAAATATCCCGATGTTTCGAGAGATTCTCTCCGGGAAGTGGTTTCTACATGGAAACAATTGCCGATTGAGATCAAAGAGGCGATAGATTTTCCAACGCTGATTTCAATCACATTCGATAAAATTCAGCGAGGAAATACATTTTCAGGCTTCTACGAATCGAATCAGACTGAACCGCCGATTCTTTTCGCGGTAAATCCAAAGATACTGATTCCCGGAAAGACGCAGGAAGTAACGATCGTCGGCAGAAATTTGACTTCGGATATGAAGATCCAGTTTGGCGAAGGCGTTCAAATAGCACGCGGTGCAAGGAAAATGGTCGGCTCATATCAGATGACTTTGTCGGTTACTGTTGCGGCAAATGCACAGCTTAGTGACCGACAGATAATGGTTTCGAATGCTTCCGGAATCGCTAAGCGTTCTCTCGCCGTCTCGTTGAAAAAACAGACGTTTATTCCGGCAACAATGGTTTCCGGTTGGGGTTTTAAAAAATTCAACAAACAGACCGAACTTTTGACATGGAACGGAATGCCCGCCGATGGTTCTACAGAATTTCCTTTTATTTATGACAAAACAGGCAAAATGGTTCCAAGTCAGAGTGTGAATTGGCATCTGAGATGGATCAACAATGTGCAAAATGCGACTCAGGCAGAGTGGCAAGTAACCGTTTTTCCGACCACTCAAGACAGCAAGAACTGGCGAAATCCGCCGGGATTGATAGGACGCGGACTTGTAAAATCTGCTCCGGCAATGGGTGATCGTAAGAGAATAGATATTGATTTGTCAAAGGTCGTTAATCGAGTGTCCGGATCAAGTATTTATTCGGCTGAACCGATAAATATTAAAAGATCAGACGAGACAGTTATCAAACAACCGATAATTACACCGCCAGTCAAGCAAGATCCGACCATACGCAGACGCGTGCCTGTTGTCAGACCGACACCGACACCTAAACGCCCCCCGCGTATTAGTCGTGAATTGAAAATCGCTCCTTCTGCACTGATGCAATTAAACAAACGTACGTATTACATACGTCTTGTTCCGCTTGATGCGAAAGGCAATTCCGCGGGTCCGCCATCGGCATCAGTTTCGATCATTTACGATCCAAATCCGCCGGCACAGCAGCAGATAAAATTTGCTAGCACGGAAACCGTTACTTGCCAGAGTCCGCAGGCACGAATCAAAGGCTACGAGCCGATTCGCCAGCGTCGCACTGATTCACAATATTGGTTTATCGTGGTAAACCTGCCACCGGATTTTATCAACAACTCTTTAGGCTGGAAGGTTGGCGATCATTTATTCTTGCCGCCGCAAAAAGACAGCAAGGATTTTTGGGATTATGTTGGTGATGCTATCGGCGGAATTATTGATTTCGTCGCAAATGTTGTTAATTTGATTTCCGCAGCGTGGAACGGCATTAAGGGATTCGTCGTGGGTGCCTTCGTCAATTTTCTAAAAGGCGTTCAGATTGGTTGTCCATCATGGTGCGAAATGGGGTTAAAGATGGGACTTGACGCAGGACTTGTCGCAATCGGATTGCCACCGAATATCCCTAATTTCAATGAGTTGCAGGAGATGGGAGCGGATTATATCGCAGAGACGATCGCGGCTGAAGTGCTCGCCGCATCGCCGATTCCGCTTCCGAAAGACGAAATAAAGAAAGCCGCGAAAGCTGCCTTAACTGAGATGACTAAGCAAGTTAACCAGACAGCATCAGGCGGTTCGTGGCTAATGCACGACAACACGGCTGACCCGCGACCTGCTTTCTTGGTGATTCAGGCGTTTAATCCCGAGAATCAAGCGACCGATCCGGGATATGTTTCTGTTCGTGAATCAATGAGAGTGTTTAAGCTTAATTCAAGCGTTGCGGTTCCCGCTTTGCAGCCTGGGGAAAGTGTTGATATTCCCGTTTTTCTTGATCCGGATTTGGATCTGCCTGATGGAATTGAGACAACCTATATTAAGACAGAAGGCTGGTGGGATCGTTACGCATTGAACGCTAACTTTTCCTACAGTGCGGGCTGCGGATGTCCCGGTGCTACTCCGCCGGGATACGATCTAACCAACCCATCGCAGCATATTGTTTTGTGTGATCCGAAAGGCGGAAACTCCGATAGCTTGTCGGTTAAGGCGATGGAAACTTGGGGGAATCCATAGTTTTTTGAGGTGGCGTTATGAACAATAACTTGATTACTAAAAACATTCTACTCGGCTTTTTATCGTGGCTGATCCCATTTGTTGTTTCGTTTCTGTTCGTTAAACCAGGTGGTGAATTTATCGTTCCATACCCGACATTTAAGTCAACGATTATGGTTGTTGGAACGATGTCCGGCTGTTATCTGTTCTATCGCTATTTCAAACTTGTCGAAAACGATTTCATCCGGAATGGGATTATCGTTGGCGTGTCGTGGTTTGCGATCAACATTATCCTAGACGCTTTAGTTTTGATTCCGATGATGAAGACAACTTTTGCGGAGTATTTTATGTCGATCGGAATTGGTTATTTTGCGATTCCAACAATCAGTATCGCGATGGGATTCCTGCTTGAAAGAAAAGCAAGATCGAAATAGGTGACCCGCACCAACGTTTTAAAAAAGGAGGTTAAAATGAAAGCATTAACAAAAACAATTATCGGTTTATCAGCCTTAGGGGGCGGATACTTACTGTATAATAAGATGCACGACGCAAACTCCGTTCAATTACCGACTAAAATTCACGGATATGCATCGGAAGGCTTTGAATCCGTTCGCGACGCCTTCGTAGAGAATTTCTCGAGCCGCAACGAGCTCGGTGCCGCCTGCTGTGTTTATCATAAGGGCGAAAAGGTGGTTGATCTCTGGGGCGGAGTTCGCAATGAAGCAACCGGTGAGCCTTGGGACGAAAGCACGATGGCGTTGGTCTATTCAACGACGAAAGGCTTATCAGCGATGACCTTAGCTCTCGCCCATTCTCGCGGTTGGCTTAATTATGACGAGCTTGTATCAAAATATTGGTCGGAATTTGCACAAAATGGCAAAGAAAATATTACGGTTCGGCAACTTTTGGCTCACCAAGCCGGATTATTTGCCTTTGACAAACCGGTTGACAAAAGCGTCATCGCCGATCTCGACCGTTTGGCAGAAGTATTGGCTCGTCAAAAACCTGTGTGGGAACCCGGCACGAAGCAAGGTTATCACGCGATAACACTTGGATACTACGAAGGCGAACTGCTCCGCCGTGTCGATCCCAAGCATCGCAGTTTGGGGCAATTTTTTCAGGAAGAAATCGCCGCTCCGCTTGGGCTAGATTTTTACATTCGCTTGCCCGAATCGATTCCGGATTCGAGATTGGCAACACTTAAAGACCCAAGTTTTTCAGAGATGTTGTTTGGTTTCCCGGTCAAGATGTCGTTGGACATTTGGAGTCCCCGCTCCAATATTCGAAGGGCATTGACGGGTTCTGAGCTCGCTCATGACAAACATCATATTTACCCGCGAAACTTCGAAATCCCGTCGGGCGGAGGTGTGGGAACGGCACGGGCAATCGCACATGCCTACAGCGTTTTTGCGACCGGCGGCAAGGAACTGGGTTTGAGCGATAAGACTTTGCAAGAACTGACTGCACCGGCAATTCCTACGACAAATGGTTTCTACGATGAGGTCATGAAAGGCGACGTTGAATTTTCGCTTGGATTTATGAAGAGCTGTTCAGGCTGGTCGTTCGGTTCTCCGGGTTCATTCGGTCACCCCGGAATGGGCGGCTCGCTCGGCTTTGCTGATCCGATTGCCCAAATTGGCTATGCCTATGTGCCGAATCGAAAGAGCGTAGAATTCGCGGGAGATCCGAGGGATGTTGCGATTAGAGACGCTTTGTATTCAGCTCCACCGCTTCAGGAAAAATATTACAGTGTCCAACGAGCGTAATGAATATGAAATCGTCCCGTTTCCGCGAATTAGGCAGTTGATTATTGATTCCGGGCGACTATGTCATCAAAAACACACGATTCGCGGGTTGCTTGAATTTGATGTTACGAATATTCGGAAGTTCATTCGCGAGCATAGAGAAAAAACCGGCGAGTCGCTCTCGTTTACGGCGTTTGTGATTGCATGCCTCGCACGGGCAGTTGAAGCAAACAAGTTTGTTCAGGCTTACCGTAATTTGCTGAACAAACTGATCATCTTTCAAGATGTTGACGTGCTTACTTACGTCGAAATTGAATTCGAAGGCGAAAAATTTCCGCTCGCCTACATCGTGAGGGCGGCAAACAGCAAAACGTGGCGGGAGATTCACGACGAACTTCGTGCGATACAGATGAAACCCGAGCGAAGTCCGAATACACAGCTTTGGAAGTCAATGCGATTTTTTCTATTATTACCGGGTTTTGTTAGAAATTTAGTTTATCGCATCGTCAATCGAAGCCCGCAAATTTGGAAGAAATACGTTGGAACGGTTTATCTGACGTCGGTTGGAATGTTTGGCAGCGGAGGCGGTTGGGGAATCGGTTTTTCGGCTCATACGCTTGGGATCACGGTCGGCGGAATTAGCCAGCAAGCAAACTTTCACGAGGGGAAAATCGAAATCCGCGAATGCCTTAATCTGACGGTCGATTTTGACCACGATTTGGTTGATGGTGCTCCGGCGGCAAGATTTATAGAGCAATTCAAGAATCTGGTCGAAAAAGGTTCGGGGGAATTGATATGAAAAATCCTTTGAAATCGCTTTGGCAAGCGGATTGCAAAGAAAACTATTGATGGAGGTGAAATTATGAATACGCAACGTGCAAAAAATGCTGATTTAACAAATTTTTTGAAATATTACAGTAAACAAAATTATGGTCGCCCAACTCGTATCGGCGTCTTTGAAAATGGCAACGATTATTGGCTGGAGGATGGAATGCCGCTAAGCGGAATTGATTTTGATACGCACAATAAATCGATCGAAATTATGCTGGGCAATGAACTGACGCATATGATAAACGATGCGAGAAACATAAAAATCAATTTTGGTCTTGAAACGGAGAATGACGGTTTCGACGTTACAGATGCAGAAGGCAAAATTACGGTTTTGCGTTTTGAAAATTACGAATAATGGTCAGAAAGGAGGCAAAATGGTGGAAAGATTAAGAGCGGAATACGACGGCGATTATCCAACTGAATTGCACCCAACACTATTTCAAACTGCGATTAATCAGAATGAAATGGTCTGCGGCACTTGTCGAAAGGTGTATTTCGTTGATAAAGAAACGTTGGAACGCGTAGAAAATGCATTGGAATATGATTCGGATAATTTGTTTATCTGCGATGAATGCGGAGTTGCCGATCAAGATGCGGCTTTTGAGCAAACAACATGATTAGAGCAACGATAAACGCTGAAATAAAAGAGTTTAACGATGATATTTCGATTCTTGATGCGTGTCAAAAAGCAGGAATTGAGATACCAACATTGTGCCATGATGAACGGATAAAAGCGTGCGGAGCGTGTCGCCTATGCGTTGTTGAAGCAAACGGCAAAACGGTTGCCTCGTGCCAAAACAAACTTGCGGAGGGAATGACGATCCAAACTCATTCACCAGAAATTGAGACTTCGCGTAAAACCGATTTGAAAATGCTCGCTCATAAATATCCGCTCGAAGATTTTTTATTGTATCCTGACAAAAAATTTCATCGTTTGGCTCGTCAATACGGTTTAAAGGAGACTGATTTCGCCCAGCCGATCAAACAAATTGATGATAGCCACACATTTATTCAAGTTGATATGTCTCGCTGTATCGATTGCTTTGCGTGCGTCCGAATTTGCGACGAACTGCAAGGGCAATTTGTTTGGAAAATTATTGATCGCGGACAAAATACTCATATCGTGCCGGATTCTTTTGATAAATTTGGTGAAAGTTCGTGTGTTTCGTGCGGTGCCTGTTCCGACGTTTGCCCAACGGGTGCTTTGGAAGATAAATCCATTCTGAAAAAGGGAGTGCCAACCCATTGGACGAAAACCGTATGTCCTTATTGCGGAACCGGTTGCGAGATGAATGTCGGGACGCGAGAAGGGAAAATCGTCCAAATAAAACCCGCGATGAAAAGTCCGGTTAGCCTCGGGCATCTCTGCGTAAAGGGACGCTACGGCTACGATTTCGCCGAGTCGAAAGATCGAATTACTGAGCCCATGATTCGCAAAAATGGAGACTGGGAAGAAGTTTCTTGGGATGAAGCTTTTGAATATACGGTTAAGGAATTACGGCGAATTAACCAAACTTACGGCAAGGAAAGCATCGGTGTTTTGGGTTCAGCGAGAGCGACAAACGAGGAAAATTATCTCGCACAAAAATTTGCACGAGTCTGTTTTGAAACGAATAATGTGGATTGCTGTGCGAGAGTTTGCCATACGCCGTCTGCCGCCGCGTTGAAAATGATGCTCGGAACAGGTGCGGCTACGAATTCTTTTCACGATGTAGAACTCGCCAAAACGATTATGATCTGCGGAGCGAATCCCACCGAAAATCATCCCATCGTTGGTGCAAAAATCAAGCAAGCCGCTTTGAAAGGAACGAACCTAATCGTCGTTGATCCGCGGAAAACGGAACTTACGAAATACGCCAAAATCCATCTCCAGCATCGTGCCGGAACAAACATTCCGCTTTTTAATTCAATAGCTTACACGATTATCGAAGAAGGTTTGATCGACGAAGATTTTATCAACGAACGTGTTGAAGAATTTGCTGAATTTAAGGAATTTGTGAAAGATTATTCACCTGAAAGCGTTGCCGAAATTTGCGATGTTCGGGCTGAGAAAATCCGTGAAGCGGCGAGAATGTATGCCACACAGAAGCCTTCGATGAGCGTTCACGGACTCGGGATGACCGAGCATATTCAAGGCACGGAAAGCGTCATGTCGTTGATAAATATGGCGTTGATCACCGGCAACATGGGCAAACGGGGAACCGGCATAAATCCCTTGCGTGGACAAAATAACGTTCAAGGTTCGGCTCAAATGGGTTGCGACCCGGGCATTTTAACAGGCAGTATCGCAATCGAAGAAGGTCGCGAACATTTTGAAAAAATCTGGGGTAAAGAAATTCCAACCGCGAAAGGAAAAAATCTGTTGGCGATGCTCGATACCGCTGCCGCAGGAAATCACAAAGCACTTTGGGTGATCGGCTACGATGTTTTTCTCTCGCAGGCAAACGCCGCCGCAACCGAGAAATCGTTTCGTGAAATGGAACTCGTCATCGTTCAGGATTTATTTATGAACGAGACCGCCAAGCACTTTGCACACGTGTTTTTCCCCGCCGTTTCTTCATTTGAAAAAGACGGAACGTTCATGAATGGCGAACGGCGTGTGCAGCTTCTTCGCCAAGTTATTGAGCCGAAAGGAAATGCGAGGAACGATTGGGAAATAATTTGCGGTTTGGCGAAAGCTTATGGTAAGGACGAATATTTCAATTTCAATTCCGCCGAAGAAATCTGGAACGAAATCCGCGAAGTTTGGCGTGATGCATACGGTATTACTTATGAGCGAATTGCCGAAAGCGGTCTGCAATGGGGCTGCCCGGCAACTGACCATCCCGGAACTGAATTTCTGCATCAAGAATCGTTTACGAAATCGAAAACCGCGGCGTTGAAACGTATCAAATATCGCCCAACTCAAGAAGTAATCAGCGATGAATTTCCGTTCAGGCTAACAACGGGCAGAAATCTCTATCATTTCAACGCCGGAACAATGACGATGCGGACTGATATCAAAAAAATTCGTCCGAGCGATACACTTGATATTTGTAAAGAAGACGCGGAAAGGCTCCAATTGTCGGCTGGCGAAAAGGTCCGTTTGCAAAGCCGTTATGGTGAAGCATTTTTGCCGATTCGCATTAGCCCGACGGTTAAATTAAGCGAACTTTTTACAACCTTTCATTCGGCAGAAATAATGCTTAATCGAATTACGAGCGGTTTTCGCGATCGTTATGTTCACGCTCCCGAATACAAAGTAACGGCGGTGAAGGTGGAAAAAATCACCGATTGAACCTGCGTCATTTCCACCATTCTTGAGTCTTTAGTGAGAAAAATTTCCCAACGCGGATGGCTTCGGCGTTCTGAAATGTTTGAAGTATATTGACTTAATGAATCGGCATGATGTTTGCAACCACATTCTTTTGAAGGGACTCTGAAAAGAGCTTCTTAAATAAATTGGGAGGTAAAAATTATGGCACAACATCAGTCTGCCTTAGAAAAAACAAACAAACCTGAGAATATTTTTGTTAAAGCGGAACATCTTTTTGAAGATTTTGCAAAAAATACACAAGAAATTGCTCAGAGAGCATTTGAGCGATTCGAACAAAGAGGATTTGAATTTGGGCACGAATTGGAAGATTGGTTTAAAGCGGAAAGGGAACTGCTAAAGCGGGTTCCGATCGAAATCAAAGACGCTGACGGTAAGTTAGCTATTCGTGCAGAAGTGCCCGGGTTTACGGCAAATGACCTAAAGGTTTCCGTTGAACCGAATAGAATTACAATCAAGGGCGAAACCGAAACGAAAAGTGAAAAGAAGGATGTAGGAATGATCTATAGCGAATGCAAATCGAATAAGGTCTTTCGCACGTTTGATTTACCGGGTCAGGTGGAAGCCGATAAAGCGACCGCCACAATCAAAGATGGTGTATTAAATCTCGTTATTCCAAAGGCTGCAGAGACGAAGCCGAATGATGTAAAAATCGAAACGGTTTAATCCGCGTTGGAGGTTTTATGGAACAATTTGCTGTAGAAAAAAAGCAATGGAAGAATTATTTTGATAGTTTTAATAAACGGAATCATGCTCGCCTTGCCAAGCTCGAGATAAGCGACGAAACGGGTAATCACCAAACGGTGAAAAAAATGCCGCTTTCAGGCGTTGTTCTCGATAAAAGCGGGGTCGAAATAATGTTGGAAAACAGACGAATCGAAGAAGGAGAACATTATTCGCATTTCGTCGAACATCCGACAAATGTTATCAAGAACATACGGCTTGACGGTCGCGATGAAGGTTTGGTTATTCTCGATTCGGAGGGAAATACTACCAAATTATTTTTCTTGCAATTGCCAGAACTAACAGAAGATACAACCGTAACCGAAATGTAATTGATAATTTCTTGCACTTCCAAACGTAAGGGCAGCCTTGCTTCCAAACGTCGCAACCTAAGCGAAGCTCCGATCTATTTCGGGGCTTTTTTTTGGAACGCGGCTTGCACTAACTATAAGTAATTCTGCAAACGACTACCCCAAACCAAGGGAATCATTTAGTTAAGTTATTGAGTAGTAATAAATAACATCCTTGCAATGATTCCCTCCACTTCTACCCAGCCTGAGGAAAATCACCCATCGACCCATAATATCGCCCACTATATCGCGTTAAAATAATCTTTGTTGAATCGGTAAGGCTCTTTCTTCCATGATTTCAATTGGCTTTTCATTTGTTTCAAAACCTAATTTCTTAAAATTCAAATCAAACATTTTTCGGGCGAGCTCCCATTCGGCGGTTTTGCCTATTCCACGCTCTGCGTAAGTTTTGTGCCTAAGATTCCCATCTCGTTCGCGTTTAATGTGGTTAAGAATTTTGTCTGCTTTAGTTGGCAGCTTTTCATTTAATTTCTCTACAAAATAGTTTTCGATCGAATCGGTGTCGAAATGAATCATTCCCATAAATGCTCTGCTTGCACCATTTTCACTTGCTTTCTCAAGCAATTGCGGAATATCGGCATCGTTGTAGCCAAGCATTATGGGAGCGATCCCAATCCCAACTTTTATACCCGCATCAGCAAGAGTTTTCATTGCTCTGAAACGCACTTCGGGAATGGGGACGAATGGCTCAAACGGGTTAGACTTTTCAGTTGTGAGAAAAGGAATCGAGAAGAAAACCGTTACGTCTTTCAATCTTTTAATTATGTCTAAATCCCTTGTTACAAGTGGTGATTTTGTAATTATTCCCACCGGCATTTGAAAATCAAGGCAAACTTCCAAGCATTTTCGAGTAAGTTGATAACTCGCTTCCAACGGTAAATAAGGATCCGTTGCAAACGAAAAATCTAGATGATTAATTACCTGACGTGTTTTCTTGAGTTCTTCTCGCAAAAGATAGGGAGCATTTGGTTTAACGACTATCTTGGTTTCAAAATCTGTCCCGGCTCCGTAGCCCAAGTATTCGTGATATTGGCGTGCAAAACAATACGTGCAGCCATGAATGCAGCCGCGATAGCAATTGACAGTAAAGCGATTTCCAAAATCCGAAGAATATGCTTTTGTGATGATTTTTTTGGTGGCAAATTCTTCGTAAACTTCAAGTTTTGTAGCGGGCGGCTCACCTAAGAATTCGGATGAATATTTGAGATAAGGATTGGGCGGATTGTTTATCTGTCGCATAGATGAAACAATAGCCTAAAAGATGCACAAATTCAAGTTCAATTTTTCAATAAAACCCACGTCGTCATACAACGGAGATTTTGCACATTTGTCGTCTTAACCGGCTCTAGCAAATCGCCGTTAAGCTCAATAGCCTTATCGATTAACATCTTTTCATTAACCACAAATCTCTCTGAACCATCCGGCAATAAAAATCTCCTTTCCACAATTTTCTCAACCAGATGTTCAATGCCAATATCCGATGCTAGACGAACAAATAAAATGCCGTGTGGTTTTAACACTCGCCACATCTCAACTAGCATTTGATCAAATTGAGTTTCGTTTTCCGCAAAATGTAAGACTGCATTTGAAATGACTAAGTCAAAAAAATCATCAACAAAAGGCATTTTTTCAACGCACGAAATTTGAAAATTGTCGGCTAAAGATTTTGGAGAAATTGATTTCGCTAAAAGCCTGATATATTGAATCGCTTCATCATTTTGGTCAGTCCCAAAAACCTCGTAATTGTTGCGTAAAAAGTAGATAAGATTTCGACCGCCGCCACATCCGGCGTCTAAAATTCGCATCGAAGGATTAAATCTGCCTTTCAAAATTTGGTCAAAAAGATAAATATCAATATTGCCAAATTGTTCGTAAGCATCCATATTTATAAACTTTTTAAGCGATAAACGCCCGTTTCTAATCTTTCCGCAAAACCTTCGTCAACCAAATTATGATTTCCTTTTCCGGCTTCCTTGCGGGTAATTCCTAACGCCCTGGCTAAATCCCCAATCAATGTTAAACCTTGCATTTGCAGAAAGTTACGAGCCAATTCGGTAACGGCTTCTTCGCGTGTAATCTTCTTCGCTAATTCCTTTGGAAAACGTCCTTCAGCCAAACTCCAAATATATGTAAATTTCGGAACATAAAGCACTTCTGATGGAATAACTTTCATTTTTCGCTGAAGTTCTTCAATCGCTTTGGTTAAAGTTTTGCGATCTTCGATCTTGGTTTCGGCTCGTAAATCTGATGTCGCACTTTCCCATTCTTTGCGTAAGACTTGCAAAACTTTTTTGGCATCGCTCGATAGATGTTCTTTTTCTTCATTTTTTGAAATGCCGTAAAGTGAATTGAAATAGGGAATTAGGCGAGGTGCGACGAACATTGAGCGACCTTTTATCAATTTCGCATAATACATTTTACCGCGTTGCATTACTTCATCTTTGAGAGTCCAGGCGAGGCTTGTTTCGTAATCTTTCTGTACGTTTTTTGGGGTGTGTGCATCTCGTCTGCCGCAAACTGCAAGATAAACTGATGGCAAAGGAGTTCGAACATCTGTAAGAGTTAAACAAAAGCCCAGATCTTCAATCATTTCCTCAACCTGAGCGGCTTTTTCAACCTTCAAGGTCTCTTCACGCCGCCATTTACGGTCGCGATATCTTTCAATTTCTTCAGGTATTGTTTTCACAAAAACAGTTGAATTTTTACTATTGCGAACCGTTTGGATTTGTATTTGAATTGGCGGCGGCAGTTTGAGGTATTTGATTTTGTTCCGCTTGAATTTCTTCGGCAGATTTCCATCCGGCAATTTTGAGCAAATCGATGGCAAATCTGATGGGAATCGCCATATTTGCTGCATTACTTTCGGTAAATACACCAAAATTCACACCGATTACTTTACCAGATTGTCCGAAAAGAGGAGCACCCGAGCCACCTTCCGCGGTTTTTGCGTCGTGGACGATTCGTTTCGAATCGAGGTCTGTAATCGCACCTTGCGTAGTAAGCGGAACAATTTTCTTGGTTTGAGCCAAGTAATTGAGCAACGATTGCCGCGAGTTTCCAAACCTTGCGTTAATTGATTTTGCCTCTGAATCATCGACCATTGCGAGCAATCTGTCAGGTCCATTTGGATAACCCATTGTGACTACTGTTTTGCCGACGGCAATTGAATCGGACGAACTTTCCATCGGCAAAACCGGAATATCGGGCGAAACCAAATTCGGATCAATCGTAGCAATTCCTAAATCTTCACGACCACCGATCTGCTGAATTTTTAGGGGAAATGATTGCGGAAATTGCGGAAAATAAACGACCAGACGTTTAATTCTCGGACGACCATTTGATTGCCGCATCATTTGCTTGATCATGTCGTCTTCATCCCAAGGCTGCAAAACATGACGATTTGTAACGATATATCCGCTTCCAACGTGAAATCCCGTTCCAATAAAATCGTATTCTACTGCTGTTCCATTGCCTTCAGTTGTCAGACCAACTTGTTGTGGTGGCGGCGGCTCAGGAATTCCTTCTTCGCTGATTGACGGGACAGGTTCATACGGGTCAGGCTGGCTGGCAACCGGATCGGGATATCGCAATGTCTTGCCATTTTTGCGATCTACTAAATCGTAAACCCCAACTATCAGGCAAACTCCATTGCCATATTCAACCCGCAAATTTGGTGCAAGCGAAACGGTTTTAATAATGTCTTTATTAGTTTTATCAAGATTTCCAAGCTGCTCATTATTTTGCGTAAGCTGCTGCTCGAGCCTTTTAATTGTCTCGTTTTGAATCTCGGATTGTTGCCGGTTTTCCTTCAATTCGCGATAAAATCCAAAACCTAAATAGAATAGACCGCTTAAAACACCGACAGTCAGCGTTAGAAGAATGAGTTTTGTCGTCCAGCTTACTTCACGCAAAAGTTCGCGTACGAATTCACGCAAAAACGCCTTCGCTTCGTCTCTTTTTGGCGACGCGGCAGAACCGATAGCAGCTTCTTCAATAAATTGTGCAACATGCCGTTGCTCACGATTGGTTGTAATTAACGAACTTTGCGTGACGAGAGCGAAGAATGAGAGCGAAAAATCGAAAAGTTTCGATGCAATTACGTCTCCATCTCTGATCGGACTAAACCTGCGGACTTGCTTATCATTGAGCGTAAAACCAAGACTTTTATCAAATTCGATCAAGCGATATTCATTTCCTTCACGATGAAGTTGCAGCCAAACGCCTTCAAATTCTAAATTATGAGTACGAATTTGGAGGTCGCAGGTGTCGTCAGAACCAATCCGGATACTTTCTTCGGTGAACAATTCAGTCCGTTTTTCTTTCCCGACGTTGACGTGAATAATAATGCCACTTGCCATAAAAAAGTTCGACGTTTTGCACCAAAATCCGAGCTTCGAGTGCATCACTAAACAAGCAAGAATGATAACATAAACTCAACAAAAAATTGCCAAGATAAATCCCTAATTCCGACGCAAAAATCATCGCGATTAATCTTGGGGTTGAATTGACTTGCCTTTCCAAAAGTCATATCCTTAGATTTACAATAATTCTAAATTACTACTTTCTGGAGGAAATTATGGCAGAACTAAAAGGTTCAAAAACACAACAAAATTTAAAAGATGCATTTGCAGGCGAATCGCAGGCAAATCGTCGGTATTTATACTTCGCGAAAGTTGCGGACGTTGAAGGTTATCCGGAAGTTGCGGGAAATTTCCGCGATACGGCAGAAGGCGAAACGGGACACGCACACGGACACATGGATTATCTAAAATCCTGCGGCGATCCGGCGACCGATATGCCTTTTGGTGATTCGGTTTTGAATTTGAAATCGGCGGTTCACGGCGAAACGCACGAATATACCGATATGTATCCCGGAATGGCGAAAACTGCTCGCGAAGAAGGATTTAATGAAGTCGCGGATTGGTTTGAAACACTTGCAAAAGCCGAAAAGTCACACGCTGGAAGATTCCAAAGTCTATTGGATTCAATTAGTTAAGATCTTTTGAACCACATAGAGACATAGAACACATAGGTTTATTAAATTTTCTATGTGAACTATGTTCCTATGTGGTTAATTTTTTCTAAAAATATGGACAAAAATATTTCTTACGCACCGACTGACGGGTTGAGCTATGATCCGTCCGAAGAAAAATACTGGAACAAAGAAGGTCTAAACAAAGAGATTGAAAGGACTTTCGAGATTTGTCACGGCTGCCGCATGTGTTTTAAATACTGCGATTCGTTTCCTTCGCTTTTTTCTTTTATCGACAATAATCACGATGGAAACGTCGCGAAAATTACCGAAAAAGAAACCGAAAAAGTGATGGACGATTGTTTCCAATGCAAACTTTGCGAGGTTCAATGTCCATATACCGAACGCGATAATCACGATTTCAGACTCGATTTTCCCAAGCTCGTACATCGCTTCAAAGCGATTCGCCATAAAGAAAAAGGTGCAACACTGCGTGATAAAATTCTCGGCGATCCTGATAAAGCGGGGAAAATGGCTCGTGTTTTGCCTGTAATAATGGCGAACACTGCGAACCGCAACAAAATTCATCGTTACTTTTTTGAAAAAGTTGTCGGTGTGCATCGCGATAAGCTTTTGCCCGATTTTGCAGGTGAAACTTTTGAAAAATGGGCGACTAAAAACGACAAAATTAAAGATGATGGTGAAGTTGTTCTTTTTCAGACGTGTTACGTACAAAACAACGAACCGCAGATTGGTAAAGACACTGTTGAAGTTTTAGAGAAGAATCAAGTTAAAGTAGCGTGCTCAAAAGGTTTGGAGTGTTGTGGAATGCCTTCGTGGGAACACGGTCATCTCAAATCTTTGCAAAAACACGCGAAGAATAACATTGAAAAATTGCTCCCTTTCGTTGAAAAAGGTGCAAAGGTTTTAGCGATAAATCCGACTTGTGCAATGATGCTCCGTCGCGAATATCCAACACTTGTTGAATTGAAAGATCGTGCAAACGCTGAAAAACTTGCCGCGGCAACGATGGATCCGAGCGAGTATTTATGGTCAATCCGCAACGAAGAACGCTTTAACACCGATATCAAATCAACGCCCGGCGAAAAACTTTCGTATCACGCACCGTGTCATTTGCGGGCACAATCGGTTGGCTTCAAAGGTAGAGACCTGCTGCGTAAAATTCTTGGGATTACACCCGCGACGACGATGGAATGTTGCGGACACGATGGAACTTACGCGATGACGGTAGAAGGTTTCGAACCATCGCAACGCATTGGAAAAAAAGCGTTTGATGGAATGAAACAGGAAAAAGAAGCCGAAGTTTGGGCAACCGATTGTCCGCTTGCCGCGATTCAATTTGAACAACACGCTGGCGTAAAACCGATGCATCCGATGTCAATTTTGGCAAAAGCATATCGTGGCGATGATTTTAAGAAGGATTAGATTAACCACGAACGAACACAAAAAGACACGAACATTTTCTTTTCCTTTTTCGTGTAAGTTCGTGTTGGTTCGTGGCTAAAATGTTTTATGAAAAAAGTAGAAAGAAGCGATATTTTAGACTTCGTAACCTACGAAGAACAACGAGCCGCAATTCGTGCTAACGCAATGCGTGCAAAGGATTTACGACGAATTCACGTTGGCGAAAACCTTACGTTCTTATTTGAAAATACGGAAACCGTTCGCTATCAAATCCTCGAAATGGTTCGTGCGGAAAAGATGGTAAAAGAAACCGATATTCAACACGAAATCAAGACTTACAACGAACTTATCGGCAACAAAGGCGAACTTTGCTGCACGCTTTTGGTCGAAATCGATCATCCAACTGAACGTGCGGAAAAACTCACTAAATGGGTTGGTTTGCCCGAAAAACTTTATCTGAAATTTGCGGATGGTTCGAAAGCCTTTGCACAAGTGGACGATCGCCAAAATGAAGACGAAAAAATCTCGTCGGTTCAATTTTTAAAGTTTGATTGCAAAGGAAAAATGCCTATTTCAATTGGCTCTGAGCATTCTGATTTGCAGATCGAAGCCGAGTTGAGCGAACTTCAGATGGAAGCCTTAAAAAACGATTTGGCTTGAAGATTTGAGGTTAGTTTTCGGGTCTCATCGGAATTTGCAAAGCCTTTATCCGCGAAATCAGCGTTGTTGGTTTTGAACCCAAAACTTCTGCCGCCCCGTTGTTTCCATACACTTTATAACCCGATTTTTGTAACGCCTTAATTATGTTTTCACGCTCGAGATTCTTCAAATCGTTGTAACTAAGAATCGACGTTTTGTCAGTTTCCGGCGGGTTTTCGGTCACAATCATCCGATTAATAACTTGCGGCATCGTGAAATTCAGCCGACTGCATTGTGCGAGAATAATCGCTCGCTCAACTATATTTTGCAGCTCTCTCACATTTCCGGGATACCAATAATTTTCGAGAGTTTTGATGTCGTCGTCGGTTAATTTCAGCACTTCGCAGTTCATTTTTGCAGCGGATTGTTTGAGAAAATGTCTCGCAAGCGGCTCTAAATCTTCAAGCCGTTCACGCAATGGCGGAAGATGGATTGGGAAAACGCTGAGTCGATAAAATAGATCCTGCCTGAAATTTCCAGCCTCAACTTCAGCCCATAAATCGCGATTCGTAGCGGCAATTATGCGGACATCAACGGTTCGCGTGCGGTCTTCGCCAACCCGCTCAAATTGTTTTTCCTGCAAAACACGCAAAAGCTTTCCCTGCATTGCGAGTGGAAGTTCTCCCATTTCGTCAAGAAAAATCGTGCCGCCATCTGCGAGTTGGAAACGCCCGAGTCGGTCTTTGAAAGCACCTGTAAACGCACCTTTAACGTGTCCGAAAAACTCGCTTTCAAACAATTCTGCGGTAATTGCCGCACAATTTACTTTCACGAGCGGTTTATCTCGCCGCGAACTCGCTTCGTGCAACGCTCGTGCGACCATTTCTTTTCCCGTCCCGCTTTCGCCTGTTAGCAAAACGGTGGCTTCAGAATTTCCGACAAGTTCGATCTGCTGTAAGATTTTCGCCCAAACAGGACTTTTTCCGATTAGAAATTTGTGCTGCGTGGTTTCGTGAATTTCTTCTTTGAGATAATCATTTTCATCTTCTAATTTTTGCCGGAGCTTTTCGATTTCCTCGAAAGCACGGGCGTTTGCAATCGCAATCGACGCTTGTTCGGCGTAAACACGAAGCCATTCGAAGCTTTCCTTTGAGATATTTTCCCTCGAAAAAATTGCAATTACGCCCAAAATATCGTCCTGAAATTTTAGCGGATGTGCGGCGAAACCATCAATTTTTTCTTCGTTTATCCAATCTTGGTCAGCAATCCATGTGCTTTTTGATGTCCGCAAATTATCCAGAAAAACCGATTCGCCGCTTTCGGCAACATGTCCGATTTTCCTCACGCCGAGCGGAAAACGCTTAAATTTGCCGTCTAATCCTGACCAATCATTTCCGCCACTCAGATTTCTGCCGTCGCTCGCCGTGAGGTGCAAACAGCTTGCCTGATTCGGGCAATCCTTACGCATAACGCACGTTTCGCAAATGTCGCCTTTTTCCACCAACCAAATCCTCGCAAGAGCAACTTCCTGATGTTTCAACATTTGCGAAGTGATTGCCCGCAGCGTTTCCTGCACGGGACTTTTTCGAGTAATTAAGGCATTTATCGAATTAAACGGAAGTTCGGAGGTCATACGGTAATAGTAACGAAATATCGTTGTTATCGCAACTAAATTTCGTTGAATTATGATATGTCGTTGAAATTAGTTTAGACTTAAAATATTGTAAGCTATTGAATTACAGGGGTTTAACTAAACGGATTGTTTTGGCATGATTAATGCACTAGTAGAAAGCATAACTGAAAGGTTATCAATAATAAATTAATTTTAGGAGATTACATATCATGCAACGAATTACAGCAATCAACCACGAAACAGCGGAAGGCAAAGCGAAAGAATTATTAGACGGCGTAAAGGCGAAAATTGGTTTCGCACCGAATTTGATGAAAACTTTGGCGACATCGCCAGCAGTTTTGGAAGCGTATTTAGGCTTCAGCGGTGCTTTAGGCACGACGTTAAACGCCAAATTACGCGAGCAAATCGCTCTGACGACCGCCGAAATCAACGGCTGTGTTTATTGTGCTTCGGCTCATACAGCAATCGGAAAAATGTCTGGTTTGGACGAAACGGCGATTTTGAAAGCCCGTCGTGCATCTTCGGACGACGCGAAAGTTGACGCGGCTTTGAAATTTTCGAGTGCCTTGCTCGTCAGTCGCGGAAAGGTTTCTGAAACGGATATTGCAGCTGTCAAAGCAGCGGGTTATACGGAAAAAGAGATCACGGAGATCGTCGCAAATGTTGCGTTGAATATCTTTACAAATTATTTTAATGAAACAGCCGGAACGGAAGTCGATTTTCCGGCAATCGAATTTCCATTGGCTAGTAAGGCAGCTGCCTGATTTTACGGGGTTTCGGATTTTGGAAAGGCAATCCTCGATCCGAAATCCCAAATCCAAAATTGAATTATGTCGCATAAATTTTTCGATCTAACATTTACAGACAGCGTAAAAGCCGAGCAGGAAAAACACGGTTCGCGGCGAAGTTATTCGCGATATGAAGGCGGCGAATCCGATTTTTATGGCTTAACGGATGCCGAAGAAGATTTCATCAGCCAACGCGACGGATTTTATATCGCAACCGTAAATAACGAAGGTCAGCCGTATATTCAATTTCGCGGCGGACCGACAGGTTTTCTTAGAGTTTTGGATGATAAAACGCTTGGCTATGCCGATTTCAAAGGGAATTTGCAATATATCAGCGTTGGGAATTTGTTGGAAAACCACAAAGCCGCGTTATTTTTGATGGATTATCCGAACCAAAGGCGTTTGAAAATTCTCGCGAATGTTGAGGTAAAAGACGCAAAAGATGTTCCCGAAAGTATCGAGAAATTGACGATGCCCGATTACAAAGCGAAGATTGAACGTGCGATGATTTTGCACGTTGAAGCCTTCGATTGGAATTGTCCGCAGCATATTACACAGCGTTTTACGATGGAAGAAGTTAGAAAAATGAATGAGCCGTTGAACGAACACATCGAAAAATTGGAAGCCGAAATTGCCGAATTGAAGAAAGAAAAGGAGCAAAAATAATGAGTGAAACAACACCAAAACCGACCGCAATCAAACCGCCTTTCGACTTAGAAAAGGCACTAGCAAAAGTTCAAGCCGCCGAAAATGCCTGGAATTCACGCGATCCCGAACGAATCGCACTCGCCTACACGGAAGATTCCAAATGGCGAAACCGCACCGAATTCGTCAATGGTCGCGAAGAGATCAAGGCTTTGCTCTATCGAAAGTGGGAGAAAGAGCTCGATTACAAACTTAAAAAAGAACTTTGGGGTTTTCGCGAAAATAGAATGGCGGTAAAGTTTGAATATGAATGGCACGATGCGGACGGCAATTGGTTTCGCAGCTATGGAAATGAACTTTGGGAGTTCGACGAAAACGGCTTGATGCGACGGCGTGAGGCTTCGATAAATGATGCTCCGATTTTGGAATCAGAACGGCGGATTTATTAATTAAACGATGAAAAGGCGGAAGATATTGGCGATTTGCGGAAGCACAAAGGCGAATTCGACGAACGAATTGATCTTGAAATCGCTTGAGAAAATGTATCGCGGGAGTTTGGATTTTGAGATTTATACAAACCTCGCGGGGCTTCCGCATTTCAATCCTGATTTAGACGACGGCAATCCGCCGAAGATCATCCGCGAATTTCGCGAGCTGATTTCAAAGGCAGACGGCGTTCTGATTTCAACGCCCGAATACGTTTTCAGTCTGCCCGGAAGTTTGAAAAACGCAGTTGAATGGACAGTTTCTACGACCATTTTTTCAAATAAACCTGCGGCTTTCATCATCGCGGGTGCATCGGGCGAAAAAGCTTTTGAATCGCTGGATTTGATTCTGAGAACCATCGGAGCAAGCGTAGGCGACAATTCAAAAATAATTATCAAAGCCGCGAAATCTAAGTTTAATGCCGATGGTGAAATCAATAATGAAATCACAGCCGCCGCGATTAAAAAGATAATCGAATCGCTAATTCAAACGATAAAATAGTCGGCTATTTATTTTTGTTGATTGTTTCCATAAAAGCCTTCGAACCTTCCCGCAATTTGCGTTCTTGCGTTTGCAAATCAACTTCGTAAAGTCCGAATTTTTGCGTGTAGCCTTCCGCCCATTCAAAATTATCCATCAGCGTCCAATAATAATAGCCACGAATATCGTAACCATCTTTCAACGCTTTTGAAACGGCATAAAGACTTTGTTTGATATACTTTCCGCGTTTGACATCTTTGGAATCGGCAATTCCATTTTCTGTGATTATGATTGGTTTTTTGAGTTTTGCGGCTTCTTCAATCGCACGATAAATTCCTTCGGTGTAAATTGTGTAAGGCATATCTGTCATTTCTTCGCCTTCAACCGCCAGACTTTGCGTGGCTTTTTTGAAGTCGAAATCAAATTTGTAAGCGTAATGCGAATAATAGTTAATTCCAATAAAATCAATGGTTTGCGGTGCTTCTGGATCTGTATAGGAAAGATCTACGTCAAACGGAACATAAAAATTTAACGTTCCTGAGCGAAAAAAACCGAGAACCGATTCATTAAAAGTGTTGCTCGAAATTCGTGCGATCGCCCAATCGCCAAGATGCCAACGTCTGGCAGGCTCAAACTGAAAAATGCTCGTGGCTAAACCGATTTGGACTTCGGTTTTTGGCTTTTGGTCTTTGTTTTCCTGACCACTTTTCAGCGTTTTATAAACCTCAACATGAGCTTTCAACATATTTTTCAAAACTTCTGCACCTAGTTTTGAATCGGATTTCCCAGGCGGAAAAACTGTGTTGAAATATGCCGATGTAACGAAAACATTCGGTTCATTGAGCGTAACCCAAAACTTTACGCGGTCGTGGTAACGTGCGAAAACTAGCTTTGAAAATTCGACAAAATATTTGATGTTTTCTTCCTTTTCAAATGCTTCAAGTTGTTCAAACCAAAGTGGATGCGTGAAATGATGAAGCGTAATCATCGGCTCGATATTGTTAGCTTTTAGTTCGTTGATTAGATCGTCGTAATGCTTCAAGGCTTCTTCGTTAATTTTGCCTTTTTCGGGTTCAATTTTGTTCCAAGCCAGCGAAAAACGATACGAATTAACGCCCAAATCTTTCATCAACTTCACATCATCTTTCGCACGATTCCAACCGTCAACGGCTTTCATGGCGTTGCTTCCATCCTTAATTTTGCCCGGCTGTTTCTCCCATTCGCCCCAATTTGTATTTTCGTTATTTCCTTCAATTTGATGTGCTGCGGTCGCTGTTCCCCAAATGAAATCCTTCGGAAAACTGACATCGTTTGTTTCGATTTTTGTCCAGTCCCATTTGGTTTGCGGATAGGAAATATGAAAATAAAAAGTAGTTAAAAAATACGCAATTGCAAAAATCACAATGAAGGAAATGCTGACTTGGAAGATTCTTTTCATAAATTCGGTAGCGAACAGTTTAGCATTTAAGATTCCTTTAGGAAATTTTAGAAAGGTCTGAATTTGAGCAAAGAGAAATTTAAAAGATGCTACAAAAACCCTCCAAAACGACCAAAAGGCAAATCTTGCGATCTACAAAATTTGCCTTCTAACGCAGAATATACCTGACAGAGTTTATGGCTTAAATACCATTTCTCTCAATAAGTTAGGTGCAAACATCAATATATCAAGGTGTCTTTCCAGATGTGAAGTATCAATGTTGGTTTTAGCTCCAATCCAAAGGTTTAATTTCAAAATTGTGTGCATTCCTGCATGCAATATGCCCGTATGTCCAAAAGGAGGAACACTAACGACACCATCTGCAACTTGCTTTGGATCTCCACCTTTTTGAAAAGTCTGAAACGACCTAATCCCCTCAATAGTTTGATCGCCAACTACTCCATCAATTAAAATGAAGCTTGCATTTGTTCTGGTTTTCGGTAATTTTTTGAATAATTCAGGATGTTGTAAAAAAAATTGCTTGAGGAAAAACTGCACTAATTCCACGTCTGATTTTTTGCCCCCGAACTGATTTTGTCCGACTTTCGTTTCATTGATCCAAAATGTTCTGCCGCCAGCTACGCTTGTTGCTACTATTTCATGTCTTGCCATAACTTTTCTCCTTGCCTTAGATTTATTGAGCTTTTTTGTCTGCTCAATAAATAACGCACAATTTGACGGTCAAAACCCTCATGGGCTCAGAACATTTGTAAGTATTTGATTTTCAGGTGTTTATTATATTTAAAATAAAAAACGCAGCGATTAACTGCGTCATTTTTTGTAAATTAGAGACGTTATTAGTTGTCAACGGGATTCAATTCCGTGCCGTTATCAATCAGAACAGTTGTAGCAACTTTTTTACCTAAACTTTCCGTGATTTGGGCAGTTCGACGATTGTTGCTCCCGACAACCATAACAACTGCAGTAAAATTTGACCCGGTTTTTTGACATGCGATTGAGGCGTAAGACTCACCCAAAGAACCTGTAATCTCGCTTTCTGATTTTTTTGCATTTCCAAATTGCGATTGCATTGCTCCTCTGGCAATAGTCAAACAACCTTCTTCAGTTGCGGTTAAAACCTTTTTTGTTACCACATACAAATAGTTGTTGTTTTCGATGGTCGAAGCGATTGGAAGGGTAAGTTGATTATTTAAGAATCTACCTCGCAAAGCGTCGCGGACTTCTCTTGTTTTTTTACTGTCACCTCCAATGACAATGATGTAAGCCGTATTATTCAAACAACTGATTGAAGCATAGTTTGTTCCGTAAAACCCTGAAACTTCGCTTCTGGTTTTGTTGACATTTTGAAAACCTGTCATCGTTATTTCGCCCAAGCCTAAACAATCGGTAAAGCCTGATGGATTTACTGCCACTCGGTCCCAAAATAAATAACGTCCGCCAACGACTGGTGCTGGTATTTGGGTATTAGTTCTCGAGTCCATTTTGGGGATTTTAATCTGTGCATTGACTGCGAAACTGAGTGCGAAAACACTCGCCAATAAAAAAATGATACTTAACATTCCTCTTTGCTTTTTCATACTTTTTCTCCTCTTTTTTATATTCACGGCAAGCATTTTTACTTGCTCAATTGATAACGCACGGTTTGCAAGCTAAAACCCTCAAATAAAAAAACGCAGCGATAAACTGCGGCGTTTTTGTTCAATTATTAAATTTGTAGTTATTCCGCGAACCCACTGTTGAGCGTAATTTTGAGTCGCCCCGGGTAGCTGCCGTTGCTGCCGTATGAAATGCTGACGATTTTGATAATCACAAGTTGTCGTCCGTTTAGTTGAATACTTTGGGTAACGCGATTTGTTCCGCCATTTACTCCTTGAGCAACCTCTTGTGGAGCAATTTCCTCACCGTTTTCGTCAAGTAGATTCAAATAAACTCCCGCATTTGTGCCATTGGCTTTGACATCGTAGGTAATTTCAATTTTCCCTTGTCCGTAAAAAGCGACATATTGTTCTTTGTTATCACCTCTAAAATTTAAGACCGAATATCGAGTATTAAGCATTCGCGGGCTGTCAATTTCTCTGCCAACCCAATTAAGTTGAGTTTCCGATTCAAAATCAATCTCGTTAAAAGACGAACTGCCCCAATTGTTATCACTCTGAAATCCGGCAAAATATCCATTCAATGAAACTTTTAAATTGCCTGGATATGACGCACGACTACCAAAAGAAAGACTTTTTACTTTCAGGATTACAGTTTGAAATTTTTTTCCAAGCGACAGATTTTTGACAATCCGATCAGATCCGCGATTTACAGCCTGAGAGAGTTCCACCTCAGCTAAACTTTTCCCTTTGGAATTAATGAAATCAATATAAACTCCGGCATTGTCCGAATAGGCTTTTAAATCAAAGGTTATCGAAACATTGCCTTTTGCTACGAATGAATAATATCGCTCGCTGTTATCGCCACTAAAGGGAACATTTGTTTGATACTGAAATAATGCCTGCGGATAATTAATGTTATTTTGGGCATTTGCCGAAACTGCCAAAATTGCAAAAAATAATAAAGTTGAAATCGTGTTTAATCTTGAAAAAATCATTGTTTTTGTCCTCTCGTAATGAATAATTTGCAAGCCTTTTTGCCTGCCTATTGAATAACGCACAGTTTGGGAGTAAAATCCCTCATCAATAAAAATATTTTTTTTGAGAAGCCGAAATGTTGGACTCAAAAGGCGTTACACAACTTCTGATTGATTTAAGCGGTGGCGATGAGCGAGCCGTAGATGAACTTTTGCCCGTTGTTTATGATGAACTCCGCCGAATTGCCAAATATTATATGAGCCGCGAACGCTCTTCTCACACGCTTCAATCAACTGCACTCGTCCACGAAACTTATCTAAAACTAATTGACCAACACAAAGTTGATTGGAAAAATCGATCACATTTTTTCGGATTGGCAGCGGAGATCATGCGTCGAATATTGGTCAATCACGCCCGCGATAGAAAAGCAGAAAAACGCGGCGGGGAGTTTCAAAAAGTCTCTTTGAGCATCGCCATTGACTCATTTCAAAAACGAGACGTGGATATTCTCGCCCTCAATGAAACTCTACTCGAACTCGCCAAATTTGACGCTCGAAAAGCAAAAGTCGTTGAACTAAAATTCTTTGGTGGTCTGTTAAATAAGGAAATTGCCGAGTTTTTGCAGATTTCCGACGCCACAGTTGAAAGAGAGTGGAGTTTTTCAAAAGCATGGCTTTTTTCACGGATGAACAACGAAAGTTGAGGGATGAATAATCGAAGCAAATGCGAAGAAAGAATCAAACTATCGGACCATATACCCTAATTGAAAAACTTGGACGGGGGGCATTTGGCGAAGTCTGGCTGGCTGAGAAGCAAACTTCGATAATCACCGCCCACTTCGCACTTAAATTTTTTACCGACTACGAGATTGAATTAGATTCAATCCGCAGGGAAGCTGAGCTTTGGCAAAAAGCAAGCGGACACCCCAATATTTTACCTCTGATTGACGCTAATATTTACAACGGTCAAGCAGTTATCGTCAGCGAATATGTAAAAGATGGTTCTTTGGATGGATGGCTCAAAATACACAGCGGGAAATCTCCTTCACAAGAAAAAGCAGTAGAAATAATTGGTGGAATTTTAGAAGGTTTGGAGTATTTACATAAACGCCGAATCGTTCATCGGGACTTGAAACCGGCAAACATTTTGCTTCAAGAAGGCAAACCGAGACTGACAGATTTCGGTGTCTCTAAAATACTAAAAAATGAGTCTAGCATAACCAAAAACTTTTCCGGCACGGTTGCATATATGTCACCTGAAGCACTCGAAGGAAAGAAGAATTTTCAGTCGGATTTATGGTCCGCCGGCATCATTTTTTATCAAATGCTGACCGGACAAATGCCTTTCCAGACTCCCGACCAAATATCTATGATGATGGCAATTGTGACTCGTGAACCAATCTCCTTGCCGTTGGATGTAAAAGATAAATGGGAAAAGTTTTTTCAAATCGCCCTCAATAAAAATCCTGATCTGAGATTTCAATCGGCTTCTTTAATGAAACAAGCTGTTGAATTTTATTGGAATAATTTAAGTTTTGAACCTGTTACCCAAAAACACCAAAACCTTAATTATCAAAGAGATAAAAACGAACTGTCGAAAGTCACGTCTAGTCCTAAAATAAATGATTTTGAAAATGCGACAACGCTTTTAGATGTAAGACATAACGAAACACAAAACACAGATTCAAAGCATAACCTCAAAGCCTCAAACAAACTAAGCAAAATTTTTCTTGGATTTGGAGTGGGTTTTCTAGTATTGATTTTGACGGTAGGCAGTTATTGGTTTCTGACAAGAAATAACTCAAGCAATAATGTAACTAATCAAAATTCAACAACTCCCAATATCGAAAAAGCCGCCAAAGGGCTGTATTCAGAAATGTCGGAAGATGAAAAAAAGAATTTTATTTCAAATGAATCGGATAAAATTTTGAACGAAATCAAGGTTGGCGAAGAAAGTGCGATTTCACCTCTGGGAAAAGATGAAATCAGACGTTTTGTGGATGAATATTCAGTTCGAACTGATGAAAATACCGAATCGAATTGTAATGCTTCTGCGTTTAGAAAAAGTAGTTTGGAAACAGTTTTGAAAAGGGCAGAATTAGTTATTTCAAAAATAACAAAGCCTTTTGTTGAAAAGAAAATATCTGCCAAAGTGCCGATTTATATGGCAATGGTTGATTCCGAATTTTGTCCGTGTATCAATACTTCAAGTTTTACTCGCGGAGTTGGGGTTTTCCAAAATAGGCGAGAGACGGTTGAAACATTTCAAGAAAATTATTTCTGCGATATTGAGTTTGGAGCAAGTCTTGAATCCGATAAATTTTTTGTCGCGGAGTCAAAGAATCTTTTGAGTTTATCAATTGCTTATAAAAATGCTACGGATTTAAATAAGATGGAGGACATTGAAATCGCAGCAGAATTAAAAAAAATTGAGCAGGCTGACGTAAGTTTTTGGGATCTCTTAGCGACGCAGGATAAATTGACCAAACCTTTTGTAGATGAAAGACGTGCCGAATATCTGCCGAGATTCTTTGCCGCAGCTATTGTTGGGGAAAATCCGCAAGTTTTTGGAATTCAAACGTCTTCACTTTCGAGTTTGGTAGAGAATTCAAATCAAGCTAAGTAAATCATTAAATCAAGATATGACGCCTGACCAATTTGAAAAACTTAATCATCTTTTTCATGTTGCCATCGAAGTTGAGGCGAGTGAGAGAGAGAATTTCTTAAAAAAGGTTTGCCGAAATGATGACGAAATTCTGAATGAATTAGAAAGATTGATTGAGGCTCACGAAAAAGCTAAGGATTTTATTCAAACGCCTGCCATTCTCAATTCAGAAGCAGGTGTTTCTACGGAAGAAACTTCATTAATCGGACAGCAGTTTGGCGTTTATAAAATCATTAGCGAAATAGGACGCGGCGGAATGGGTACGGTCTATTTAGCTGAACGCACCGACGGTGAGTTTGAAAAGAAGGTTGCTATAAAAATTATCAAACGCGGGATGGATACCGAATCTGTTTTACGACGCTTTCGCAATGAGCGGCAGATTCTAGCCTCGCTTGAGCATCCGAATATTGCCCACCTTCTTGATGGCGGTACTACCGCAGACGGCTTGCCATATTTTGTGATGGAATATATCGAAGGTTTGCCGATTACAGAATTTGCCGAGGCTAATTCCGTTTCCATCAATGACCGCCTCGAACTTTTTCGCCAAGTTTGTTCGGCAATTACCTACTCACATCAACGTCTGATTGTTCACCGCGACATCAAACCTTCAAATATTATTGTGACAAATGACGGAGTGCCGAAACTGCTCGATTTTGGGATAGCTAAATTGATGAACCCCCATGGAATAGGTGCAGAAACCGCTTCAACCGCGACGGGAACTCGTTTGATGACGCTTGAATACGCTAGTCCTGAACAAATTCAAGGTTTGCCAGTGACCACCTTGAGCGATGTTTATTCGCTGGGCGTTGTACTTTATGAACTTCTTAGCGGTCAATCACCTTATCGTTTTGAAAATCTCTCGCTCCTTGAAATCGCCGAAATTATCAATGCTGAAGAACCCGCAAAGCCAAGTGAAAGAGCAATTGAAACCAAAAAAGAAGGAGAAGCAGAAACTCGAAAATACGGTGAAAGTGAAAATCTTCCACAAAGAACTACGAATCCTAATCCCCAGTTATTGAAAGGCGATTTGGACAACATCGTTTTAATGGCTCTGCGAAAAGAACCCGCACGCCGCTATGCTTCAGCCGAGCAATTTTCCGATGACATTCGCCGACATTTGACAGATTTGCCCGTCATCGCTCGCCCATTGAGTTTGATGTATCGTCTTGCAAAATTTGCTTTGCGAAACAAAACGGCGGTCGCTTTAGGCATAATTATTTTTCTAACTTTGGTTGGCGGAATTATTACTACAACTTGGCAAGCCATTCGGGCAAATATTGAAAGCGGAAAATCTGCCAGACGTTTAACTGAGGCTCAACGTTTAGCCAACAAGGTGATTTTTGAATACCACGATGCAATTGAAGATTTGCCAAAACGCGAAGGACTTCTGCGAAATACTATTTTGCAATTGGAAAATTTAGCTAACGAAAATGATGGCGGCTCAGGTTTAAATAATCTCTTGGCAAGTTGTCATAAGAAATTAGGTGCTACGCTTCGGGAAAAAGGCGAGCTAAAAGAAGCCTTACAAGAATATCAAAAATCTTCCGATAGGTATGAGATTTTATTAAACCAAATTGGGGGCGATGTTTTCTTTTTTCGTATTATTCATGCTGATACTTTTTATCAAAAAGAGCAAATATTCTATGAATTAGGCGATTTACAAAATGCTAAAAAGAGTTATGAAAAATACTTAGAAATTATCGGTGCATTTACCTCGGCTGAACGCGAAAGTGATAAAAATCGCCGCCATTTTTCAGATATTTACGAACAAATCGGTGATATGCTCATTCACTTTAGGGAAAACGAACAAGCCTTGGCAAATTTCAATAAATCGCAAACTCTATTAACCGAAGACCTAAAAACTAATCCGACCGACTTTGAGAAACGCCAACCGCTAATTCAGTCTTATGCAAAGTTGAGCCGGACATTTTCAAAAATGGGGAAATTTGAAGAAGCTATGAATCAAATATCTCAATTTAATTTGTTGATAGAAGATACCAAATTAGAAAGTAACGATGCCTCAGTTAACAGATTCTTCATCAAAACTTATATGGGTTTGGGCGAAACATATAATCATCTTTCTACTTTCCAAACCATTTCCGCCAGCGAAAAAGACAAGTTAAACAAGTCTTCATGCCAGATGTATCAAAAATCATCAAAACTTATTCCAGATTTAGTCAAAATAAAAATGGTAACAAAATCTGATGACGAGACTTTTAAAAGACTCATGCTGCAGTTAAATAAATGCGACAAAATATCTTGAGAAAACAACAAATTGTTGTCTCATTGAAAATCACCCCGCAGTCGACTCCATTTCAATTTTTATCGCTCGCCATTTTCCTTGTCTAAATCTCAGCATACTTAAAATACATCGTGCAAAATGTCCGATAAGAATCGCCAACCAGATATGCCAAGGCTCTAAACCGTATGTTTGCTTGAGGATAAAACAAATTCCGAGCGGAATCAGCACCTGCGAAATTAGAGAAATATAAAGCGGGCTTTTCGTATCGCCTGTGCCCTGCAAGCCGCCTGTATAGATCAGTGCGACGGATACAAAAATTCCCGAAAGACTCAAAAAACGCAAAAGTTGAACGCCGATTTCAACCGCGGCAGGTTCGTCCATTCCGAAGATCGCTAATAATTGTGCGGGAAAAAAGAAGTAAATTAAGCCAATCAAAGTTGATCCGATCAATCCAAAATATGCTGCAACGTGAACTGCCGAATTTGCCCGTTCTATGTGTTTTGCACCGAGATTTTGTCCGACAATTGCCGAAGTTGCTCCCATTAATCCGACTGATGTAAAACTGACGAGTGAGAAGAGTTGCGAATAACAAACCGCGTAAGCAGCTTGTGCAGCAGCACTTTGGGCAAGCGAGCCGATAAATGAAAGCATCAAAACGCCGCCGATATTCATCGCAATTGCTTGAATTCCGGCAGGCAAGCCAAATTCGAAAAGTTTGCGGATAACTGCAAAATCCGGGGCATATCCGCTCTTGTTACGAATTGAAACGACCCAACTGCCGCTTAACAATTTCCAAATTGCATAGCTCGCAACAATTCCCGACGCAAGGCAAGTTCCCATCGCCGAACCTTTAACGCCGAATGATGGAATCGGTCCAAATCCTCTGATCAAAATAATGTTGAAAATTATGTTGAGGCATGTCATGACCATTCCCAAAACCATGCCTGTTTTCGCGTCTCCGGCAGAGCGTAATGCTCCCGAGAACATAAAATAAAGCATCATCCCGCTACTAAAGAGAAACATTGTTCGTAAGTAAGGAAGTGCTTCAATCTGCACGCCTGCATCAGCGTTGACAAGATTTAGAAGCAACGGCGAAGCGAAATATCCGACTGGTGCGATTACCGCAATTGCTACAAACACAGCGGTTATGAATGCCTGATAAACTGTTCGATTAACTTTATCAGGTTCACCCGCACCCACAAATCGGGCGACCATAATGTTCATTCCGGTAAAAATAGACGAAACGAAAACGACCACAACAAGGAAAATCTGCCAACTAACACCAATCGCCGCATTTCCTTTGAAACCGACAATATTTCCGACAACTATATGATCGACCAACCCTTGCAATCCGCCAAACATACTTGCAATCATCGTAGGAGCGGCGAGCTTCCAGACCGCTTTTGGAAGCGAACCCTCAACGATTGAGCGATCGTATTTCGACTTTTCGATTGGGTTTTCAGACTCGTGAATTTCTTCGATTTGCGACATAAATGGCTATTGTATCTAAATTCTCTTCGTTTGGATTGCGACAAACGCGATTTTTCCTAACGCATTTACGAAAATGTTGAATTTTTCGAAGCGTTTGTCCTGCGTAAATCCCCTAGCGAAACGTGCGTAAATCTGCTGTGCGATTACGGCGATCTTGAAAGTGCCGAAAACATAATAAAACAAAATGTTTGACAAATCCTGACCAGATTTTTCCGCGTACATTTCTGCTAATTGTTGTCGTGAAACATTTTCCATCAACACCCGCGGATTAAACGGCATATTCAAAAGTTCGTCGCCAACTTCCTTCGACATCCAATAGCCGAGCGTCGTCCCGAAATCCATCAAAGGCGAACCGATGGTCGTCATTTCCCAATCAAGAACGGCGATAATTTCGGTTAAATCATTTGGATTCAGCATGATATTGTCGAATTTATAATCATTGTGGACGAGCGAAGCAGTGTTGTCGTCAGGAATGTTTGCGTTGAGCCATTCGATTGATTTTTCGAGTTCTTTCCAATCGTCGGTTTTCGCGTTGAAATATCTTTTTGACCAGCCTTCAACTTGCCTTTGAACATAACCGACAGGCTTTCCGAGTTCGCCTAAACCGGCGGCTTTGTAGTCTAGATTGTGCAGATCAACGAGGTTTTGGATGAAGGATTCGCAGACTTTTTGCTCGCAAAGTTCGACGGAATTATCGAGAGTTTCAAATATTCGCACTTACTGACGTGCGTGCTGCGGCAATCGGCGATTTTCCGCGAATTATTAAACCATATCGGCGTTCCATCAAGTAAAATTCCGAACCGATAATTGATTCATCTCGGCACAACAAAATCGGCTTTGGAGCGGGCGAATAAACCTTCGATAATTTGTCTAACAGATTGAATTCACGCGACATATCGTGTGCGGATTTGACCGTGTTGCCAAATGGGGGACGACGCAAAACGTATTCGGTTTCGCCGATTTTTACGCAGTAAGTTAAGTTTGAATTGCCGGAAGGGAACTGCTCGATAGAAATTTCGCCACCGCCGATTTTGTCGTGTAAATACGTTGAGAGTGCTTCAATATTTAATTCTTCGCCCTGACGGATTGGTTTTGTGTCGCTCATAAATTATGTAAAATTATCAATTAAAACTACCTTTTGAGCAATAAACCAGAGGTCAATTTGTGCTTGTCAACATCGGACTGATTGCAATTGTTTGCTGATTGACTATTTAGTTTTGTAGAATCATTGGTATAGATAAACGAATTATGAACCAAAATAGATGTGAAAACTGTGGTTTCTTAAACCCTCCAAATATGAATTTTTGCACGAGTTGCGGAAATGAGGTTGTTCGTCCGGCACAGTCTAGCATCCCGACAATTCAGAAAACTTTAGCTGATTTTCCTACTGTTGACCAAAGTGATCCTCAGAAAAAAGGAAATAGCAGTTCAAAATTTTGGATAATTGGGCTGTTGTTATGTGCAGGATTAATTGGTGTTTCGGTGGTTGGTGTTGCTTTGATTTTGGTTATTTCAAATGCCGGAGGTCTCACTAATCAAAATGTAAATATATCGAACAATAACAAAAGGATTGTTGAAAATAATTCCAATACACCAGCCAACAAAATCATCGAAAATAATGACGCCGGTGCGGAATTATTTGATATTTTAAGTGATCGCAAAGAAGTTGGGAAATTTACGCAATTGACGCGGAGCATAGTAGATGTAAATGAGTTTTTCCCTCATGCAAAAGCTGCTGCTCAAGCCTCTTATCACAATGGTTCCCGCTATGTTGCGTTATCCATCGGTAAATTTGAGAATTTTGACGATGCAAAGAAAAATTTTGACGAACAATTTGCAAATGTAAAAAAGAAAGGCGGCAAAACTCAAATCTTACCTGTTGCTGCTGATGGAACGATTAATGGAGTTTTTCAGGTGAAAGGTGTTTTTACCGCGGAATACTGCACAAAAAGTGCATTTTGCTACCGTATGGCTTCTAAAGACGCAAAATCGCTGAAAGCTTTTCTCGAAAGTTTTGTTGTGTTTTAAGCAATTGTCCAGTCAATAATTTTGGAATCAGTAGCCTGACCGTAAGGGAGGGCTAAACGCTTTGGAATCAAAGCCCTCCTTTACAGTCGGGCTACTGACTCGTTCTAACTCTAAATTTTCCACCGATTTTTCCGAAAATTACACGCTAATATCTCAATTTCATACCTAAAATACATCAGGAAACAAAAGTTTCTTAAATAATTTTTTCAGAAAAACTTCATTGCTTTTTCAGAAAAAACTAAAGATTTAATTGTTCGTTTGAAAATACACTGCTAACAGTTTGAAGTATTGAGTTAGTGGTGAAATTAAGAATGAACGAATTATCGCGAACAGAAAAATGGCTGGAGAGAGCTTTTGAACTTGGCTTTTTTATTCACGGCGACGTAGAAATTGCCAAACAAATCGCTTTTAATGCGATGAATAAATTGGAAGTTACAAGTAACGCCCAATTCAAACGCTTTTACTATGCCCCCGAAGCGAGAAATGCCCGAAGCAAGGTTTCGATGAATGATTTACAGCTTTTACAGCGGCTAGTTTATGTCGAATCCGAAGCATTTGAAAAAGAGAAGGAATTTACCGAAACCGCGAGCGAAAAAGATTTATTGATTTATTTTATCAAGCATCTGATTCGGATTACGCTCAAGCGAAATTCATTTTACGTCACGCTTGGTTTGAGTCGGATTTTACATAATTACGGCACAAATGAAGCGATGGAAATTTACAATGTCGTCGTTCAAGACCCCGAAAAAGTTCACGATGATTACTATTATCGTTCGCGAAAAGGGGTTTTGATGAAAGAATTGAAAAACCGTTTCGGTGAAAAGCTGGAAATTGCCAGCGTTAATCGTGGCGAGCAGAGATTTCAAAGTGCAAATTCGTCGCCGATTCAAGCTGAAATAGTAAACAAATGCTTGAAAAGTTTTACGCCTTGGAATACAGCGTGCAGTTTGCCGGAAAAGTTTAATCCATTTTTGGAAGTGATTGATGCACTTTGCTTTAGCGGAAAAAACGCTGACGATGAGCATCGCGTTGAATTAAATCGGATGCACGTTTTGCTCAATCCGGAAACATTTCAAAAGGTAGTTAATTCATTAAGTTTCCCCCTGCCTGGAGAAAAATTGGAGATTCCGAGATTTAATATGAAGAAGAAAGAAAATCCCAATAATCAGAATAATCAAAGTAATCCGCCATCTTTGGGAGAAAACGAGTTGAAAAAGATGTCCGCGATGCTCGAACAAGAAGCCGCTCGGCGTAAAGCGGCAACTTGTGGAAATTTACGGATTTTGGTGGATGGTGAAGAAGTTGGCTTTTATAATTCGGCTCAAAATAAATCTCACAAATTTGATTTTGACCGCGAATTTGCCGAATTAATTGAGGTTTATTCAGTCGAAAACGGACGCGATACACTTTTGGCAACTTGTTTAATAGGTGGCGATGACGAATTTGAAAATACTGCAATGATCTTGGAAAATGGACAAAAGATTTCGTTTAATTTTGCAGATCAAAATTGTCAGATAAGTTTTGCAGAAACGCAATTTAGACGGAGAATAGAATGTTGGCTGAAAGGCAAAATGGAGGATTTTGGCAGCCAATCAGCAAGCATTTTACGTCTGGCAATGGCAAGCTGCGGGTTGCTTTTAGTGCTATTAATGGCGGCATCTATTTACTTTAATTTTACAACTCAAGACACCAAAATAATTGTTAAAAATACTGAAAATACATCATTGATCACCAACAACGAAAGTTTTATTCAACCCCCAAATTCTGACATAAATCCAATTATAAAACCCGAAATTATTAAAAATACAAACAGAAAACTTGAAATTAAACCAATTGCAGAAAAGTCGGTTCTGAAAGTTAAAGAGAGTGAAAACAAAACCACTGAAAGTAAAAAACTCGAACCTGCAATCGTTAAAGAAAAGAATGCTGATATCGTAGAAACTACTGAGATTGCAGAGGTTAAGAAGTTTCCGGTGATTGAAAAACGAGAAGATTTGATTGAAATTGAAAATACAACCAGAGGCGTTAAGGAATCGGGCAAAGGGTTGAAAAATATCAAATATATCTTTATCGAAGTAAGCGGAGACGATAAATTCGGTCGGCAAATCGGCGAGCAATTAATGGACAAGATCAATGCTAATAAGCGTTTTCTTGCCGTCAATAATAAAGATAAAGCTGATGGATTGCTAAAGGTTTCAGTTCGCCGCGAACACGATAACGGCAAAGATGAAAACACGATCGTAACCGCCACAGTTCGATTAGTTAATGCCGATGGATTCGTTGTTTTCCCAAGTAAAAAGCGAGTTTCAGCCTGGCGTTATGTTGGCAAAGCGACAAATATTCCCTCACAAGTGGTAAAAGATTTAACCCGTTAAATAAACCGTGAGGAAAAAAATATGAAAAAGCCCCCCGTTATTCTGTTTGTTTTGTTAAGTTTAGCATTGTCAATTTGGTCGCAAAGTGAACGAGAAAGTATTCCATTAGCATTTGGTCAAACTATCGAAAAAGAAATAGCCGCACAGGGGAAACATTTTTATAAAATTCGGCTAGAGGCGGGACAATTTGCCAAGTTTGAAGCAACTCAAAAAAATTGCGACGTAGTTTTTATGCTTGTCGCTTCTGACGGAACAAATCTGATTGAAATAAAAAACGAAGCGGAAGGCGATGGAACTGAAACTACCTCGGTTGGAATCGAAAAGACCGATGATTACGAACTCAGAATTATTTCTTTTGGCAAAAATGACGGCAAATATTCGCTAAAATTTTCCGAATTACGTCAAGCTACCGCCAAAGAGATAGATTTTACCAGCGGGCATCATCTTTTTAATCAAGCGTTTAATTTGTCAACTCTCAATGTCGAAGCGGATTCGCTTTTGAAAGCGATTTCTATCTATGAAATAGCCGGAGAAAGATTCAAATCCGCAGATGCAATTAGACAATATGCGATTGCTAAAGGCAATATTGGCAACATTTATATGCGATTGGGCAATCGAAAAAAAGCGATTGAATATTACCAAATGCATATCGAATTTTCACGCCAGGCAAATGATAAATACGGTGAAGCGTCAGGTCGTAATGGAGTTGGCGGGATATATATTTTGCTGGGCGAGTGGCAAAAAGCTCTCCAATATTTGAGCGAGGCGTTATCTTTGAGAAAAGAGACAAAAGACCTTCGCGGTGAAGGTGTAACGCTAAATAATTTAGGCTCCTTGTATCAAAAATTGGATGATTTTCAGCGTGCAGAAACCTTTCATTTACAAGCTTTACGGCTTTTTCAAGAGATTCAGGATAACGATAGTCAAGTCCAAACTTTTAACCATTTAGGGAAAGTTAAATTCCATCAAAATCAGACAAAAGAAGCTCTCGAATTCTTTCAGAAAGCGGTTGATTTAGGCACAAAACTCCGCAACCAAAAGAATCAGCCGGTTTTTTTGAATAATCTGGGAAGAACATATTTTTCCACCGGAAACTCCGCTAAAAGTCTTGAATTACTTAATCAATCATTAAATTTATCACAAAATGCACAAGATAAAGTTAATGAAGCTGTCACGCTTCGACATTTAGGAAATTTATATTTTGCTACGGCGGATCTTTCAAATGCCGAGAAATCTTTAGAAAAGTCTTTGCAAATTTACCGTCAAATCGAAGATCCTTCGCATCAAGCTGAAACGCTTTTTTCTTTAGCCAAAGTGAAACAAAAATTAGGTAAAAACGGTGACGCACAGAGGTTATTGGAAGAAGCCTTGAAAATAATTGAAAGTTTTCGCTCAAACATCAATTTAAACGAATTGCGGGACAGCTTTTCCTCAACTATTTATGATTTTTACAGTTTATATGCTGAATTTTTGATGCAAAGACATACTCTAGAGCCGACTAAAGGCTTTGCAAAACTTGCTTGGATTGCCGCTGAGCGTGGACGGGCTAGAAATTTGCTCAATCTGTTAAATGAAGCAAATGCTGATATTTATGAAGGAATCGATAAGGAATTATTAGACAAAGAACGTGAAATTTATGGTTTGTTAAATACTCGTCTGGAAAATCTAAGTCGAGTTTTAAGTGGGAAAAGTGTTCCAAAACAAGCTGAAAATTTACGAGCAGAAGTTGAAAAAATCCGCAGCGATTATCAAATTGTTCAAGCCAAAATTCGAGAAAAAAGTCCTCGTTATGCTGCTTTAACTCAACCGCAAGCTATCTCGATTGAAGAAATTCAGAATAAGATTTTAGATAGCAAAACGGTTTTGCTTTCCTATTCTCTTGGTGCTGAAAAAAGTTATTTATGGCTTGTGGCTGAAAATAATTCACAAGTTTTTGATTTGCCGAAACGGACGGAAATTGAAGCAAAAGCAAGGAAAACTTATGAATATTTAACCGCCCGCAATACGAAAGTTAAATTCGAAACTCCAGAGGAAAAGCAGTTTAGAATTAATAAGGCTGATCTAGAATTTCCAGTAGTTTCAGCCGAACTTAGGCAAATGTTGCTTGGTTCAGTTGAAAATTTGCTTGGCAACAAAAGGCTGTTGATTGTGGCTGACGGAGCTTTGCAATATATTCCATTTGCCAGTTTGCATAATAAAAAAGGATATTTAGTTGAAACAAACGAAATCGTTAATTTGCCATCTGCTTCTGTTTTGAGCGTTTTGCGGCAAGAAAATTTAAGCCGAATTCCTGCTCCAAAGAAAATTGCAGTTGTTGCTGATCCGGTTTTTGACGTTAATGATGAGAGGCTTGCCTTGGCTAAAAATAAGTCAAATTCGCCAATAAACCCTATCGCAATTCGCTCGATAAATTTTAATGATTTGAATCGTTCGATTGAAGATTTCTCCGATGGAGAACTTGAGATTCCGCGTTTGCCATTTACCCGCAAAGAAGCCGATGCAATTACAAAATTTACTCAATCAAATCAACGGAAAGTAGCACTCGATTTTGCCGCAACCCGCCAATTTGCTCTCTCTGACGAACTTAAAGAGTATCAAATAATTCATTTTGCCACCCACGGTTTGTTGAATAACAAAAATCCCGAATTAAGTGGACTCGTCTTTTCTCTGATTGATGAAAACGGTAATCCGCTCAATGGCTTTCTGCGAACGGATGAAGTTTTTAATATGAAACTCTCGGCTGATTTAGTAGTTTTGAGCGGTTGCCGAACCGGACTTGGCAAGGAAATTCGCGGCGAAGGTTTGATTGGGCTGACACGTGGGTTTATGTATGCTGGAGCATCAAGAGTTTTGGTCAGTTTGTGGGATGTAAATGATGAAGCTACCGCTGAATTGATGTCACATTTTTATCAAAATTTGCTGGCTAAAAAGATGAAACCCGCACAGGCTTTACGGCAAGCCCAACTGACCTTTATCAAAAACAAACGTTTTGCAAGTCCTTATTATTCAATGGCTTTTACGCTTCATGGAGAATTTTAAGCACGTCCGAGCTTTCGGGCAAACGCATTAAATACTTTATCCACTTCGTTGATATGTAGTAATTTTGCGGCTATCAAAAAAGAAATTCCGCCTAACGCGATTGGCACGAAGACTTCAACAACAAGTGCGAAAAGTTCTTGCGTTCCTAGTCTATTAAACAAAAAATGGTAGCTGAAATAGCAGACGACAGACATTACTGCAGATGCCGCGACAATTCGAATGACGGAGTTGAAAATCTCGCGACCGTTAAGCCCGGCTATTCTGCGTCGCATAAGAAGGGAAAGTGCGAAGAAATTAACTAAGGCTACGGTTGAGGTTGCAAGAGCGACTCCAACATGTCCATAACCATTCGGTCTTTCAGGCGAAACGCCCACGGTTGATAGTAATTTCATCAAACCAAAACTTGCAAAAAAGTGAATAACTATTGAAGCAACGCTAACATACATTGGAGTTTTTGCGTCGTCTAACGCATAAAATGACGGGGAAATAATCTTGATCGCGGCATATCCGGCAAGTCCAATTGAATAGGCAGTTAACGCCCAAGCTGTCATGTTAGTATCAGAAGCTGTAAATCGTCCGCCTTCGTAAATTAGGCGAATTATTGGTTCACCCAAAACTATCAAGCCGCATGCTGACGGGATTGTTAGCAAAAATACAAGTTTGAGGGAATCTGAAAGAGTTGAGCGAAATTTACTAAAATTATTTTCGGAGGCTAAACGTGACAGCGTGGGAATCGCAGCTGTTCCGATTGCAACACCAAAAAGTCCAATCGGAAACTGCATCAGGCGAAAGGAATAACTGAGCCAAGATTGTCCGCCGTCAATTCCGGACGCGACAACTGTATCTACCATAACTTTGACTTGGACTGCAGACGTTCCGATTATTGCCGGTGCCATCAAACGCATAACTCGTTTCACACCCTCATCGCGGAAACTTAACGCGGTTGAAAATTTAAAACCAACTTTGAAAAGTGATGGAATTTGAATTATTAATTGAGCCGCACCGCCGATCAGAGTCCCAATTGCCATTCCAATAATCGCCCATTGTGCTGAGTCGCTTGGAATTTTTAACTTATCCACTGAAAGTTCCCAACTACCGCCGGATAGCCAATATGCAAAAAAGAGTCCGGCAATTATCGAGATAATATTGAACGCGGTTGATGCCGAAGCAGGGATTGCGAAACGTCCTTTTGTGTTCAACACGCCCATCGCCAAAGCTGCCAATGCTACCAATAAAATAAATGGAAACATTATCTGCATTAACGTTACGGCAAGGTCTGCCTTTTCCTGTGGGTAATAATAATTTGGATCTCCGAGATAATTATAGGTGATAATTTTCACGATGTAGGGTGAAAGTAGTATTCCGAAAAGACAAACCGCACTTAAAACAGTAGCTAAGGCATTGAAGATCAAACTTGCTAGTCGCCAAGCCGCTTCTTCGCTATTTTTTAACTGATAGTCCGTAAAGACTTTGACAAACGCTGCCGACAAAGCTCCTTCGGCAAATAAATCACGCAAAAGATTCGGAATACGAAAACCGACCAAAAAAGCGTCGTAAAGAAAACCAGCACCAAAAAAACGAGAGAAAATCATTTCACGAACTAAACCTAGGACCCGCGAAAACATAACTGCTATCGAAACAATTCCCGCACTTTTGGCTACGCTCGTTTGTTTTGTTTGGGGTTTTTCGTCTGAGTTCGTTGGGGATTCTTTGGTAACTTGTTTTATTTCGTTTTCACTCATTTAATTTACTTCTCAAAACGATAGATTTTGTTACAACTTTCCGGATTCGACAAGTCAAAAAGACAAAAAAGGAAGCAAATTCATGCTTCCTTCCTAGCTGATATTTTGGAAAAAGTTAATTACCGGCAGCAACTCTGGTGTTTGGATAGACGATTCTTGTGGTTGATAATCGGCTCGAAAGCGTTGGCGATGCATAACCCAAAGTCGTTGCTCCGCCTTGTTGATTCTGGATCATGTTTACATAATCATTTTGGAAATTTCGAAAGCGATTTGCTGATCCTTTTTGATTAAAAATAACGAAAAGCAACTTACCATTTTTAGTCTGCATTTCACCCGTTAGCGAGCTAACTCCACCATCGGTTTGACCTAAAGTGCCTGTTTTCGCAACTACGCTGCCTTGATAAGGAAAATCTTTGAATCGATTTGCCAATGTTCCAGGGTCTTGTCCGGCAATCGGCATTACATCGGCAAATGTCATTTTATATCTCGCTAATTCATTGCGAAACGCACGCAAAAGTCTCATTTGAGCTCTTGGCGTAACGCGATTGATGCCTAATCCGCTCGAGGTTTGCAATGAAAATTCAGCAGGAGTTACTCCGGCATTTGTCTGAACGATTCTTGCAACCGCATAAGCACCGCCGAGCATATCGCCAAGCTTTTCAGCCAAGAAATTGTTGGAATAACACATCGTTACTTTGACAATTTCTTTGAGCGGAGCAGATTCGTGTGCAAATAAAAGTCGTGCATTGCTTGGGATAATGTCTATGTAAAGACTTCCTGTGAAACCAACGCTTGGAATTCCTGTAATTTGCGAAAATTTACCTGACGATGCCAAATATTCTTGCCACGCACGAGTTGCCGCCGAAGAACGCTTATTAGCATCCAGCGTCGCAAAAAGGATTTCCGCGGATCTTTGATACGAGCCGTTCAGTGACATAACAAAGCTGTTTGTCACAATCAAATCGCCGGAAACTTGTCTGATCCCTAGGTTATTAAGTGTCTGAGCAACGGCAACACCGTGTTCCAAAGTGAAATAAGGGTCGCGTCCGGAAATGTAAACGTTTCCTGTCAAAACTCCGGTGCTTTGATCAATCGTTCCATCTGTAAACACATTAGTAGGAAAACGATAATCGGGTCCAAAAGTTTTGATGACAGCGTAAGCCGTCGCAACTTTTACGTTAGAAGCCGGATTAAAAGCGTAATTAGAGTAGCTTTCGGAAACTACCTTGCCATCCAATGTTTCAATCAAAATTCCAGAGTACCCGGGGATTGCCATTCCCGTTGAAGCCGGACTGACAATGTCAGTTTTAACTGGAGTTACCCCAGCGGTTTTCGTTACGCCAGGTGTTGGCGTCGTTCCAGGTTTGATAATAATTGGTTGGTAATAAGGAGTAGGGGTCGGGTTTGGCGTAACAGGTTTAGAATAGACGGGTTGGGCATTTCCAACAGCCGCCGAAAAACCAATCCATAAGATAGTAATACTTACCCAGAGGGTATTAATCTTGTTAAATCCTGACATCTATTTCTCCGTTATTTTTTAGCTTTTGGTAGGCTTCTTACAGGCAATCTATAGAAGGCTAGAAGAATTGTACCACAAACTTACTATTACTTTTCAAGCACCGAATGCAGAAAACTTATTTCTGCTTTACGGCAATGACGAAAACTCTGATGTATTTTGCTCATTTTTAGATGCTCGCAATTTAGAAATACTTATGGAAGTAATCTAAATTACTTATACATTAGAAATGACTAAAAGTGAAGAATTTTTAGAAAAAATAAAAAACTTTTTGTCTAGTTACAGTTAAGCCAATATCAAACTTTGTTCAATATCTAAAACAAACCAAAAAAATAATAAAAATATTTTTGGAAACAAAAACTAATTAAGAGTATTTATTAACTAGCAGATAAACCGGAGAAATTCCGTTGTCTGCAATTGCAAAATTAGCGGGTAAAAAAACTTAGCTTAAAGTTCGTTTATCCAAACCTTAACCGAAAATGGCAACCCCGTAGTGATGCGGGTAACGCAAAGTCGTGAATCTCTAAAATGAGATCGTCTGGCTACCGAAGTGAGGTCGTAATGACAAACACAATTTCTTCTTTAATTCGTAATTCTTTCAAGGTTTGCACCTTTTCTTTTTTAATCCTGACAGTTTTCTCACTCAATTCTTTTGGGCAAAATAGTTCTAGTCCGGTAAATACTGCATTTGGCACGTTGGCGGCGACTACAGAAAAACCTGAACTTTCTGCACTTAATCGTCCGAGAATTTCCTACGTTAGCAAACGAGATCTAACTAACAAAGAAGAAGAGAAGGTAATTCCGAACAAACAAGTTTCCGATCTCAAAACAAAAACGGCTCTGGAAGAAACCGCGGCTGTCGCTTTGCAGCTCGAACAAATCGCTTTCAAAATTCTTAACGAAAATCGTAAAGACAATGGTCTCTCGCCTGTTGTATGGAGTGAAGATATGGCTAAAGTAGCTCGTCTTCATTCGGAAAATATGGCGACATTTAAGTTTTTTAGCCACGTTGGGAAAGATGGCTTGATGGTTAATGATCGTGCAGACGCTTTGGGTTTTAGCAAATGGAAAGCGATTGGGGAAAATATTGCGTACAATCGCGGCTACGATAATCCTGCAGAATTCGCTTGTGAACGTTGGATGCAATCGCCTTCACACAGAGAGAATATATTAAACAAACGCTGGAAAGAAGCTGGTTTGGGCGTAGCGATTACTCCGGACGGCACATATTATTTTACTGAAGTATTTGTCGTAAGGTAATATTGATAAAAGTTCATTCGCGAAGGTTGAGGCTTCTGGGGGGTTGCTTCAGCCTTCTTCTTTTTTAAACTAAATTTAATGATTTCAACAAATTCATTTAGTTTGCCAGCATTTGCCAAAATAAATTGGTTTCTCAGGATTTTGGGAAAGCGTGAAGATAACTTTCACGAAATCTGCACCGCTTTTCAAACAATTTCGCTCTCTGATAATTTAACTTTTTCGGAAAATGACGAGTTGGTCCTGACCTGCGATGACCCTGAGATTCCTACTGATAATGGAAATTTGATTCTTGAAGCTGCTGAGCTTTTACAGAAAAGATTTCAAATTGAAAAGGGTGCAAAAATTCATTTGGAAAAGAGAATACCATCACCCGGTGGGCTCGGAGGCGGATCGGCAGACTGTGCGATTACTTTACTCGGTTTGGCGAAATTGTGGCAACTTAAGATTAGTCTGCCTGAACTATGCGAAATTGGTAAAACACTAGGTTCGGATGTGCCATATTTCTTTTTTGGCGGTACTGCTTTAGGCACAGGTCGTGGTACTGATATTAGGGAACTTGAAGAGATTGATGAGCGATTTATGCTGCTCATCACTCCAAAAATAAATATTTCAACCCCAATTGCGTACGCGAAATTAAATGCAGGACACTTGACAAACAACCCTTCAAAAAGTATCCTCAAACTTTGCTGTGAAGAGGCTGAAAGGTTAAATTCACTCCAAAGCGTTCCGGTAAATGATTTCGAGGCAGTAGTTGTTGAGATTGAACCAGAGTTAAAGCGGATAAAAGATAAGCTGATTGCCTGCGGGGCAAAAAGTGCTTTAATGTCAGGAAGCGGAGCAACGATTTTTGGTATCTTTGAAAATGAAGAGACACGGCAAGCGACTTTGAAAGCCCTTGAAATTGAATCAAGCTGGCGTAAGTTTGCCGTAGCAACTGTCTCGCGGAATATTTACCGCGATGCACTGAAAAGTGTTCTTGACGTTGTTTCCGATTAGTTTCTGAAAAAAAGTATTGTTTTGGGGCGTCGCCAAGTGGTAAGGCACCGGGTTTTGGATCCGGCATTCGTAGGTTCGAATCCTCCCGCCCCAGCCATTTCTATTTGTGAAATTGACGGGTAACTTTGTTTAGTTGCTCGTCAATTTATTTTTTAAACGCAAATTCAATGAGTGTAACAGGAAACATCAAAGTCTTTTCAGGCAATGCTTATCGGGAATTAGCCGAAGAAATTTGCCAACATTTAAGTTGTGATCTGGGGCAAGCCAATACCGGACGATTTTCCGACGGGGAATTTAATTTCCAAATTGGTGAAAATGTCCGCGGAGCTGATGTTTTTATCATTCAGCCAACTTGTCCGCCGAGCGACAAGCATTTGATGGAATTGCTCATCATGCTCGACACTTTTAATCGGGCTTCAGCCGAGAGAGTAACTGCTGTTATTCCATATTTTGGATACGCAAGATCGGATAAAAAAGATCGCCCGAGAGTTCCGATTGCTGCGAAATTAGTTGCAAATTTGATAACAACAGCCGGTGCTGAAAGAGTTTTGACGCTCGATTTGCACGCTGCTCAGATACAAGGATTTTTTGACATTCCGGTTGACCATTTATATGCGGCACCTGTGATGGTCAATTATTTTCAGGAAAATCTGATCGAGGATTTGATCATTGTTTCACCCGATACTGGCGGGGCAGAAAGAGCCAGAGCATACGCGAAACGGTTGAATTCAGGAATGGCACTTTGCGACAAACGTCGCGAAAAAGCCAATATTTCTGAAGTGATGAACATCGTTGGTGACGTAAAAGGCAAGAATTGTTTGATAATAGACGATATGTGCGACACCGGCGGAACGATCTGCAAGGTCGCCGAAGCTTTGCACAAGGAAGGTGCGAAGAGCGTGATGGCAGCATTTACACACGCAGTTTTATCAGGCAAGGCGATTGAAAATATTAGGAATTCTTATCTGGAAAGAGTTGTTGTAACGAACACAATTCCTCTGAGCGTTGAAGGGAAAGAACTTCAGGCAGCAAGGCGAATTGTAGTTTTGAGCGTGGCAAAAATGCTTGCCAGCGGAATTAAATCGATTCACGATGAGACTAGTGTTTCATCATTGTTTATTTAGAATTTGAATAGAGGACGAATTAGAATTATGTCTGAAAAAGTTGTAGTAAAAGCGGTAAAAAGAGAGCAAAGCGGCAAAGGATTTGCACGCCGTTTAAGAGTGGCGGGAAGAGTTCCAGCTACGGTTTATGGCGGTGGCGGAGAATCTGTTTCGGTTTCAACGGAATTGAAAGATTTAGCTGCGGTTTTACGTTCGGAATCAGGAAGCAAAACTGTTTTTTCTTTGGATATTGAGGGAATGGGAGTTAGTAATGTAATTTTCCAAGCCCGTCAAATTGACCCTTTGAAAGGTCGTTTGATGCACGCTGATCTGCTTAGAATTTCAGCAGCAGAAGAGAAAATATATAACGCTAAGACGATTCAAGACGCTGCCGATGCAGAAGAAGCGAGAATTCACGCAGCCGAAGTATTAAAGGCTGAAAATGAAGCGGAAGACGCCGAAGAAGCAGCACATCCTACAGTTGCGGCAGATCTGACACCAGCAGCGAGCGAGTAATTTGTGAATTGGCTGATTGTCGGACTTGGGAATCCGACCGATAAATATGTAGAAACTCGCCATAATCTAGGCTTTATGCTGATTGATTTTATGGCGAAAGCGGCAAATGCATTGGTCAAACGAGAAGAATGTCGTGCCTTTGTAGGGCGTGCTGAGATTGAAAACGAAATAGTCGAACTTGTGAAACCGCAAACTTATATGAATTTAAGCGGTGAAGCAGTAGCCGGACTTTTGCAAAGGCGTGACGAAGCGAAAATTATCGTAATTACCGATGATTTAGCCTTACCATTCGGCAAAATTCGGATTCGTCCAAAAGGTTCGGATGGCGGACATAATGGTTTGAAATCAATCATAGCGTGTTTGCGAACTCAAGATTTTATAAGGTTACGGATCGGAATTCAGCCCGAACATCCGATCAGCGATACCAAAAGATTTGTTTTAGAGAAATTTTCAAAGTCAGACTTTGAAACAGTTGAAAAAGTTTTAGAAATAAGTGCGGAAGCGATTCGAACCATCATTCGTGATGGGGTTGATAAAGCAATGGCACAATACAATTGAGGATTGCGGATTGCGGATTTAGAATCTGAAATCGCTAATCCAAAATCCAAAATCGAAAGCCCTTCTTGCTTCGTTATTTAAACGAGGCTCGAAAGCCAAAAGGAGGAAAGTACATTGGCAAATAGAGTTTATGAAGTGATGTATATCGCCCAACCAGAGACGGCGAATGAAGACATTGCGAAGCTGAATGAATCAATTCAGAAACAGATTGAAGGTGAAGGCGGGAGCGTAATCCGTATAGATGATATCGGACGACGAAAGCTCGCTTATGAGATCAAACGCAAAAAAGAAGGTTATTACGTTCTTTTTGAAATCGAAGGTTCGGGCAAAGAAATTGCCGAATTAGAACGTCGTTTCCGCGTAAATGATACGGTTATTCGTTTTGTTACGGTTCGGGTTGATGAAGACCGCAAAGCTGCGGATAAGATTCAAGCCAAACGTGATGCCCGACAATCACGTCGGAATGGTGGTTTTAAGGCAGAAAAGGCTGATGAAGCATCGGCTGAAGTCCAAGAAAATCAGTAAGATAAGGAGAAAAAGATGGACGGAGACAGAGATTTACAGATGACTGATGTTGATTTGGGCGAAGGTCAAAGAGGCGAAAGAGCACCACGCCGTTTCCAAAGAAGCCGACGCCAAAGAGAGCGTGTGCCTGATTATGTGGATTGGAAAGACACCGATTATTTACGCCGGTTCGTTCCCGAACGCGGAAAAATTATGCCGCGTCGTATTTCAGGACTTGGTGCAAAAGACCAAAGACGCATTGCCAAAGCTATCAAACGTGCCCGCTCAATGGCTTTGTTACCATTCGTTGGCGATTAAACAGGAGGAATTTTAAGAAATGGCAACAACAAATATCCTTTTAAGAGAAGATATTGATAATTTAGGCGGACGTGGAGAAGTTGTAAAAGTGCGTGCTGGATTCGCTCGCAACTACTTGATTCCACAAGGCTTAGCATCATTAGCGACCAAAGGAAACATCAAACAGGTTGAGGCTGAAAAGGTTGCACTTCTCAAAAGAGTAGCAACTGAAAAAGCAACTGCAGAATTACAATTGGAGCAAATGAAAGGCATTTCGCTTGAATTTGTTCGCAGAGCAGGTGAGGAAGGTACGCTTTTTGGTTCAGTTACTTCAATGGACATTGCCGATGCTCTCAAAGCAAAAGGTTATGAAATTGACCGTAAGAAAATTACGCTTAAAGATGCGATCAAAATTACCGGCGAATATTCGGTTCCGGTAAAATTACATCGTCAGGTTACTTTAGAAGTTCCTGTTAGAGTAATTGCTGAAGGTAGCGTAAGTGAAGAAAAAGAAGAAGTTAAGGAAGAGGCGAAAGAAACAGCAGAAGCTTAATTAACTTTTTTTCAAACTTGAAGTATTATCAAAAGACTGTGAGTTCTTAGAAACTTGCAGTCTTTTTTTAGCTATCAAAAGCATGACATCAAATTCTACCCGCGAGCAATTTTTAGAAAAGCCATTGCCATCTTCGCCGGAATCAGAGCGAGTGATTTTGGGCGGTATTTTGCTGGATAATACGCTTGTTTCCCAAGCCATTGAGTTATTAAAACAAGAAGATTTCTATTCGCCGCTGCATCGTAGGGTTTTCAAAGCGATGATCAGTCTTTTTGAACGCGGCGAAAAGATTGATCCGATTTTAATTGGTGAAGAGCTTAAAAAAGAAGGACAGCTTGAGAACATTGGCGGAATTGCGACTGTCACTAATCTGACGTTTGGTCTGCCGCATTTTTCTGATATTGAATCTTACGCAAAAGTTGTTAAGGGCAAAGCCGTTCTCCGCAATTTAGTTAAGGTTTGTAATCAAATAACCAGCGAAGCCTTAGCTGAAGAAGACGAAGCTGAAATGATTCTAGACCATGCCGAGCAAGCTATTTTTGCTCTTGCGGATGAGCGTGCGAAGCAGGGATTTTCACACGTTAAACCGATTGCCGAAACAGTTTTACTTAAAGTTCAAGAATTTGCCAAACGTGAAAGTCATGCCTTAACGGGCTTAGCAACAGGTTTCCGCGAACTGGATGCTATGACATCGGGCTTGCAACGTACTGATTTGATTATAGTTGCGGCAAGACCTTCGATGGGGAAAACTGCCCTTTGCCTGAATATCGCCCAACATGCGGCAATTCATGAAGGTGCAGTTGTAGCATTTTTCTCGCTTGAAATGTCTAAGGAGCAGTTGGTAATGAGAATGCTGGCTTCCGAAGCGAGAGTTGACGCACATCGTTTTCGTAATGGATTTCTAACGCGGGATGAATGGGGAAGATTGGCGGAATCAATCGGAGTTTTGTCTGAAGCTAAACTATTTATTGACGATACCGCAGGAATTTCGCCTCTTGAAATGCGTGCGAAAGCCAGACGATTGGTTGCTGAGCAAAAAAGACTTGATTTGATCGTAGTCGATTATATGCAATTGATGTCTGGCAGCGGCAAACGAAATGAAAATCGCCAGCAAGAAGTATCACAAATATCAAGAGAATTGAAAGGCTTAGCAAAAGAGCTAAACGTTCCACTGATTGCACTTTCTCAGCTTTCGCGTGCTCCCGAAGTAAGAAATCCACCCAGACCGCAGATGTCTGATCTCCGCGAATCCGGTTCGATTGAGCAAGATGCGGATTTAGTTACATTTATCTATCGTGACGAATATTACAAGCCAAGCGAAGAAAATCAGGGAATCGCCGAACTTCTGATTTCTAAACAACGTAATGGTCCAACCGGTAGCGTGAAAATGGCTTTCTTGAAGGAATTTACGAGATTTGAAAACTATTTTGGCGGAGAATAATTTTATGAGTGAAGATTTACGATTTCCGGTTGGAAAATTTGAGCAAGTTGAAGTAACAAAGGATTTACGAAAGCAGTTTATTCAAACAATAGCTGAGCTACCGGGCAAAATACGCGAGGCGTGCAACCGCATGAGCGAGGAACAACTTGAAACAACGTATCGCCCTGAAGGTTGGACGGTAAAGCAAGTCGTCCATCATGTTGCGGATAGTCATGCACAATCTTTAAGCCGTTTTAAGCTTGGTTTAACGGAAAATTGCCCAACAATAAAACCGTATGCTGAGGATGAATGGGCAGAATTGGCTGATTCGAAGAATGCACCGATTGAAAGTTCTTTGATGATTATTGACGGAGTTCACACTCGCTGGACATTGCTTTTGAACTCAATGACGGACGCTGATTTTGCAAAAAAACTTAATCATCCCGAACGCGGCGAATACGATCTAGACTATTTCCTATCACTTTACGATTGGCATTCTCGTCATCATCTTGCACACGTTTTAATAGTGAAAAATGGGTAGGAAATTGTTAGTTGTTAATGGCTAATTGTTAATTGAATCATATCAAAGAATAATTTACGTGTTTGTCCAATCAACCATTAACAATTAAACATTAACAATTAGATATGAACCGTCCAACTTGGGCAGAAATACATTTAGACAATTTAGCCTTTAATCTTAACTCAGTTAAATCTTTTGTTGGCAATGATTTAAGGTATATGGCTGTGGTCAAGGCTGATGCTTATGGTCACGGGGCGGTGGATTGTTCGAAGGCTTTGGAGAAGGCGGGAATTGATTGGTTTGGGGTAGCTTTGCCCGAGGAAGGAGTTGAACTAAGGCAAGCCGGAATCAGAAAATTGATTCTTTGTCTGGGATCATTTTTTGACGGACAGGAAAAACTTTTACTCAACTACGATTTAACGCCTACCATTTTTCGACTTGACCTCGCCGAAAAATTTAATCTAGCCGCAAAAGAGCAAGGCGTGATCGCTGATATTCACATCAAAATTGATACCGGAATGAATCGGATCGGAGTTCGTTGGGATGAATTGGGAGAATTTGTCGAAGGTTTGAAAGGGCTTACCAATCTTAAGGTTGACGGTGTGATGACTCATTTCGCGAACGCCGATAACTTAGCGGAAAACGACTTCACAAATCTGCAAATTCAACGTTTTGATGATTCCGTTAAATTGCTCCAAGAAAAGGGCTTTCGTCCGAGCTTTCGGGATTTGGCAAATTCTCCGGCGAGCATAGCACATCCGAATTCACGGGGAAATATGGTGCGGCTTGGCGGAGTTTTATACGGGCTCGGCGGCGACGTTTTGCCAAAAAACATCGAAAAGCCCGATCTTAAAGCGGTTATGTCGCTTCATACAAAAATTACTTTTTTGAAGAGAGTTCCGGCGGGTGAGACTTTGGGCTATTCACGCACATTTACAGTTGATCGTGATTCGCTAATTGCAACAATTCCAATAGGTTATCAAGATGGCTATATGCGTGGGCTTTCAAATTGCGGACGAGTTTTAATCAATGGAGAGTTTGCAAATGTAATTGGGCGTGTTTCGATGGATTGGACATTAATTGATGTTACGGATATTGAACATGTTAAAATTGACGACGAGGTTGTTTTGATCGGCGAGCAAAATGGTTTACGTGTTGACGCTGAAGAATTAGCAGAAAAAACGGATACGATCTCCTACGAAGTAACCTGCGGAATAAATAAAAGGGTGGCGAAAATCTTCAAAAATGCTTGAGGCTAATAAAAGTAAGTGGTTTGAGAAGATTTTTGCGGTCTATAATCGAAATTTATTTAGACGAAAGTTTAGCTCGCTGCAAGTTTCCGGGATTGAAAAGCTGGATAAGTTTCCGATGCTAATTTATTGCAATCATTCGAGTTGGTGGGATGGTCTGCTTGCCTTTGAGATTTCCAGAGAAGCAAATTTGGATTCTTTTTTGCTAATGGAAGAAAAGCAGCTGAAGAATCTTCAATTATTTCGAAAGCTCGGCGTTTTTTCGATTGTCAGGGAGAATGCAAGAGAGGCACTTCTAAGTTTGGATTACGCGGCTAAAATCTTGACGGAAAAGCAAAATAGAACTTTATGGATTTTTCCGCAGGGAGAGATATTGCCTAATGATATTCGCCCCTTGAAGTTTTTCAACGGGGTTTCGAAAATAGCTGAAAAAACTGCAAAATGTTACGTGTTTCCTTTAGCAATCCGGTATGAATTTCTCAAAAATTTTAAGCCGCAGATTGTTGTAAAGATTGGTGAAGCAGAATTGATTGAAAGCTCCAAAGACTTTAATTCAAAGCAATTAACTCAGAAACTTGAAACACGTCTGACTGGCATATTGGATGAATTGAAGCTTAATATAGCAGAAGACAATTGGAAGGATTACAGAAATATTATTTGATTCAAAACTTTTTGCAATAGGTTAAGAGATTTAAGTGAGTTAGAGTTCGTTTTGAAAAAGGAGAAGGAAAACAGATGAATTATCCGATAGATTTAACTTTCAAACTTATCGCTTTGGCGAGCCAGATTTATATCCGCGATGCTAATGGAGCTATGCTCGGCTATGTAAAGCAAAAAATGTTTAAATTGAAAGAAGATATTAATATTTTTGCTGACGAAACGCAGACAAGACAACTTTTCAATATCAAAGCGGATCGCGTTATTGATTTTTCCGCCAAATACAATTTTACAGATGCTTCGGGTCGTTATATTGGTGGAATTAAACGACAGGGAATGCGTTCGATTTGGCGGGCGAATTATGACATCAATAACGCTGCCGGACAGCAAATTTTGAAAATCCATGAGGAAAATGGCTGGATCAAGGTAGTTGATGCATTGGTCGGCGAAATTCCTGTATTGGGGATGTTTACTGGGTACTTGTTCAATCCTGCTTACATCGTCGAAAGAATGAACGGTACGCCCGTTATGCGTTTGGCAAAACAGCCTGCTTTTTTCGAAGGGAAGTTCCAGCTTTCAACTCAAGCCCAAGTAACACAAGAAGAAGAAACGTTAGGACTGCTTGGTTGCTTGTCTATGACTTTATTAGAACGATCAAGAGGCTAAGCTCACCTAAGCTCACTTTCTCGGTTAATAAACAATCGTAAATTGTCTTGAAATAATTTTTTCGGACAATTTACTTTTTTTGTTTCAATGAATTAGAATAGCTTAAATTTTATTGTCAAATATTTCTTATCGTTGATCCCACTCGCCTAGAATTCTAATCGTATCGCCCGGATAAATCTTCATCAAATTATCAAAGATATCTAAAGACAAATCTGTAAATTTCTTAGGAAGACTTTTATCTGAATAAATCCTTAGCACTAATCTGATTAAATACTCACCGCTACGATAATAAGAACGAGTATTTTTTTCAGAATGATGATTCAAAAAAGAATTGATTGCTGTCAAAGACCATTCAGGATCTAGCATTCCGTTGTCCCATAAAAATTCTGTTAATCGCCGTTCATCTTCAAGTGGAACTCTTTGGCTTATGTAAGACAAAATAAATTGTTGGGAATCTAGAAACGACTCTTCGTCCAATCTCTCAAAAATGTAAGAAATGTTCCGTCTTACTTGTTCATCAGAATCATTTAGTAGTTTCATTAAACTCTCAAAACACAGGTTTCTAAATTTCTTGACATTTATGTTATGAGAATAAATTTTTGCTGCACCTCTTCGCCAAGCCGGTTCTCCGGTCAGTGTCGATTTTGCTAAATCCGAAGCTAAAATAAGAACTTCCTTATCACTTTCTATTTCCGAATAAAGAGTAGCCAAACAAGCAATTTCTGCGGCTCTTTGACGAGTTGATTCGTGTTTTTCTTGCATTGCTTTGATTAAAAACGGAGCTAATGTTTTGTAATCTCTCGGTAAAGTATAATAGAGGAAATCAAGCGAAAACCTCATATCAAGCAAGAACGGATGTTGGTCAATTATTTGTTTATAATACTCCACACTTCTTTCCTGATTGTGATTAATTAAGTAAATTAACTCTTCGATTGCTCCGGCTTTTAAGGCAACTGATTCATCAGATATGGTAAACCGAATTAACTCCCACTTTTGTTCGATTGATTCGGAAGTTTTTTCGGACTCAAAAACTCGCATTAATAAGCGAAAAAATGCTCCTCTGTCGGAATTAAGATAACTTGAATATGGTCCTTCACTTAATCCATCATAATAGCCTTTATTTTTTGAATTATTTTCTTCTCGACGTTGCCACCAAGTTTCATCTTCACCCATAGGTGAATGTAAATAATCAGTAAATTTTTCAAGTAAATCATCGGGAAAATTTTCTTTTGCCCGTTTTTCTAAAGCCCAAGCAAAACTTCTAAGACGGTCGCGATCATTGCGATTTGAAAAATGGCGAACTACTTCAAACACTTTATCTGAACTGATACTCGATTCTACCAATCCATTAACAAACGCACTAACATAAGCTGAATCAATAGTATCTGATGTGTTCAAGGCAAGTTTATAAAATCTTTCAGGATTTCCTTTTACTTCGTTGCTTAAGAGACTTGATAATTGACTTGCTCCGCCCTTTAAGAATTCTTTATGTACGACGCCTTTTTTATACTTTTCAATTGCTCGTAACCAAGCCTTATCTGACATTTTCTTAACTGAATCAACTGAAATTGGAGAGCCGATAAAGCCGCTTATTCTACTTTGAGAAGTTTCTGAGGCTTTAGTATTTGGAAATTTACGTTCTAACTCAGCTAAATACTTTCGAGTTTCTAAACTTAGCTTATGATTTGGAATGCTTTGCAGTAAAAACATCTGATTCGTATATCTGTATTGTAATTCCCACAGTTCTTTTAAAGGTTGACGGAGCGGATAAGGCAATAATTCCTAACTCTAACACCTTTATTTTCTCATTCGTCAGAAAAGGAGAAATTTCTTTTACTAATTGTCTGGAATCAAAAACTTCATTTTCACCCAAATATAAACGTCGAACATCAGCATTCAAGAATGAAAATGCTTCATCGGCATATTTTTCTGCAACTTTGGTAAGAGCTCTAGATACAAGTCGTTGTGGAGATTCATAATTTAGAGAAGATAGCCTTTCAATATATTTAAGAAATATTTGCGAGTCGTTTTCAGCTAACTTTATCAAACTTTTTATTAAACCTTTGATTAACTGATGTTGAACAACATAAGTTCCGTCATCCCAATAATGTGAAAGCGAATCAGATTTAAAATAAGGAGACCTTGAATCATTCTCTTTAGCGGAAAGCGGCATAACAATTTCAATCCAAGGAATAAGCTGTTCGAGGAAATACTCGGCTTCATCCTCAGCCACAGAATCTAATATTTCGATTACAGTGCTGCCATTTAAAACTTCGAGTTCGCTGTTAATCGAATAGATATAAGGAATTGTATCTTTTTCAAAATTATCAATGATTTTTTCAACAATGATGTTAAGAATTCTCACAAAAAACCTGCAAGTTGCTTTTTTGTCAAATTTTGCGAGTTTCTTTAGTTCATAGTAGTCGGCTCGTTCAATATTATTTGTAGAAGTGAAATAATCTTCGAACAAGTTTATTGCCGGTCTCTCACTCCAGTTGTGGATTCTCTGGAAAAAATAATGGATTCGATTGTCCCAAACGTCATTCCGATTTAAGTAAGGTCGCAAAATTTCAGCAATTTCTGCTTGTTTAATGTCTGCAAAAGAAGTCAATAATGGAATTGTTTCATTATCCAAGGTTGAATCATCTTGATTCTCTAAGTGTCTGATTAACATTGGCTTGAGGTAATCAAACCATCCTGCATTACCGGATATAAAAATAAACAATCGCTGCTTTTGTTCCGCATTTTGCATTAAACGCACAGCGAATGACCATTCATTATCATCAGGGTTTGGCAAAGCGGCAAACCAACGTAAAACGTGATCTCGAAGGTGAAACCTTATTTGATTTTCTGTCAAGAATTGACTTAATTCTTGGTAATAAATATTTTTATCAACGCCGCGTAAATAATTCAAAATTTGGATAATTTGCGGACGGACAAATATGCCTTGATCGCCTGAAAAGATGCTTTCGTATAGATTATTTCCGTTTTCGACGAAGTTTTTAGCGTAACAATAATCAAAAAAGGTTTGATGTATCAGATTCCATTCGTTTTTATAAGGAATCAAAATCCCGTGACTAGCCAGCCATTCTGCGGATTTAATTAAGCCTTCATCTTCGGTTTTGGTAATTAGGGATTTAGGAACGGAAACCTTCTGTTTTAAGTTCATTTCTTGGGTCATTAATTCCAGAACTTTTTCCCGATGTGATTTAGATGGGGCATTTATCTCACTTTTACAAACTACATTCTGCCAAAGTAGTGAGTAAAGGTCTTGTAGGCTGTTTAAGTCAATTAGAGAATTAAACGAGACGGAATTTGATTGATTAGCAGAGAGTAGAAATAAATCTAAGTGAAGTGGTGTTTTCAACAATTCTTTAGTCGCTTGAGAAAAATTATCAAAAGAAAAAACCGTATTATTTATCACAGCTCTCACTTCTTCTTCTGATAAATTATCGATTTTGAATTTTTTGTCAATATCTATTTTGGCTAATCTTGGATCGTTATTAAAGTCAAATTCTCGACACGAAATAATTATTTTTAAGTCCTTGATAAATCGTGTCTTTGCAATAACATCCAACAAAATATTAAGCGTCGTTTGGTCGTGAGCCATCGAAATGGATAGAGCGTCAATTTGGTCAATTATAAGAACGGTTTTCTTTGCCTTTGAAAATTGTTCTAAAATGCGTTCAATCTCATCAGATAAGCCTAGTTTGTTTTGCAAACCATCTTTGCTGTTGATTCCTGATAATTGATCCGCCTTAAATGCTAAAACAGCAGCACCTTGTCTATCCAAAGACTCTAAAATATCTCGCATTACAACCGATTTTCCTGTTCCCGCTTGGTCAAGAATAATCGCTACATTTTTCTCGGTTTTTTCAGTAATCCAATTAAGAACATCATCTGTTACTTGTCTTTCGAGGTGGATGTCAGTATTCCCGAAAGTGTTTTTGTGTTGTCGAAGTCCTGCACCGCATTTTTTTACAATTTCATTTAATTCTGCGATTGTGGGCTGAATCGAAAAGACAATTCCGCTTTCCACTTCAAGATTTTTCAATAATTCTTTGGCAGTAAAGATACCTCGAAGCCTTGCTTCTCCTCCAACTCTATCTCTAAAAAGCCTAAACAGTTCTAAAGGTTTGCGGTTATTTTTTGGTATCCAAAAGTAAAGTAGATCTCTTTCTATTTGATGAAGAGAAAAGATGGAAACTCGCAGATGTTTGCAGATAGCAAAAACATAGTCATCATTTGATTTATGGGGTAAAAACTCCAGTTTGATTTTATCGAGAAGTTTAATTTGCTCCTCGCTCAACCTACTAACCCATTCTTTTGGAGTTAGACTTGTAGTTGCCCTATCGCATATTTCCCTTATTAAACTATGCTCTTTTTGTGGAAAACCAATTTGCAAGGTGAATTGGTCTTTTTCAGTCTGAAATTCTGCACTATCAAGTTGTTTTTCAAAATCTTGCCATAATTTAGACCAAGCCTCATCGTTTTTACTTATATTTTCCTTTGCTTGAATAAATTCTCGATGCCCATCAGCATAAGTAATAACCGTGTCATCAATATGATCGAGAGTTTCAGCACGAACACTAATTACTATTTCCGATGAAGGTCGTTCTGCCGAATCGCAAAGCCGACCAAGATATAAAGCGGTAATCGAGTTTTGGTAGAGAATTCCTGATTGAGTTGTTGTTCCACCGGGTTCGGACATAAGTGGGAGGAATTATATCATTTTTTTATAAACATAATTTGATCAACTAAAAATCGAATAATTTAAAATAACTTAAATTTGATCGTCAGATATTTCTTCGGATTCTGCCGGAAATCGTAGATCATTTTTGTTGCTTCGCTGGAAAGCTGATTTACGTTTGCCGAGGTTTGATTGATGCTATTGTAGAGCGTTTCATCTTTCAAAAGCTTGCCGAATGTGCCTTTACCTTGCTGGGCATCTGATAAAATCAAGTCTAATTTGTCGGCAGTAGTGTTGAATTTTGCAAGAGTCTGGCGAGCATCGTTGTATATTTGGTCGTCTTTTAAGAATTTCCCGGCGGTTCCTTTACCTTCGTTCAAATCTTTTGACAAAAGTTTTACTTCATCGGCAATTCCATTGATTCGGGCGATTGAAGCCTTGATATCCTTTAGCGATTCGCGAACATCGTTATAGAGTGCGTCATCAGTCAATAATTTTCCGGCACTTCCTTTGCCGCTCCGCAAATCCTGCGAAACGCCTTTAATATCATCAGAAATTGAATTTAATTTAGTGACGGTTGAATTTAAATTGTTATAAAGCTCAGGATCGTTCAAAAGTTTTCCGGCACTTCCGTCACCTTCTTTAACGCGGTCAATCAACGTCTGAATTTTGACCATTGTCAGCTTAGCTTCGCCAACTGTGTTGTCCAGATTTTTATAAAGTGCCTGATCATTAATAATCTTGCCGAGCGTGCCATCACCTTGATTTGCCTTGTTCAAAATCTCATTGGCAGGTATCGCAATTTTATTGATCTGACCCAGTAGATCATTGCCTGTGGCGGTCAACTGATTGATCGAAATAGCCATTGTGGAATCCAACACGTGATTTTCTTCAACGGGCGTTCCTTTCACGGTTCCAGGCGTGATATTGATCATTTTGTCGTTGGCTAAAACTGAAGTAGCGGTTAATTGTGCGGTAGAATCTGTTCGAATTCGATCAGTAATCGGTTTTCCGTCAAGTATGGAACTGACACGAAAAATGGCTTCAATTTTTTCAGTTTCGGGACTATCGGGAGGCAAAAAGCGAACAGCTTCAACCTTCCCGATATTAACTCCAGCCAATGCCACCGCAGCACCTTCGCGTAAGCCGTCCGCATTAGCAAAACGTGCTTTTAAACGCATTTGTTTCTCAAATGGATTAAAATCACCGGTCGCATTTAAGATAAAAAACCCTAAAACAATTAGGGCTGCTAAAACAAACGCACCCACTTTTAACTGACTGAAACCTAATTTATTTTTACTTGGCGGCATAAAACTGATATTAGCAAATTATATTGATTAAATCATCTCGTTTTTCCGTGAAGAAAACGCTGAATATACTGATCATTAACTTTTCGCAGTTCTTCATCTTTACCATTAAAAATTATTTGCCCTTCTTTGAGCATTATTATTCCCGTATTTATAAGGCAAAGCCTTTCACCCTCTTCTTCGAAAATTACCTCACCCATTTCATTAACAGACGCATATTCAGAACATAAATAGTCAAGATTTTGCATTTCATGCGTTACAAAAATTGATGAAACGTCTTCTAAATCTCTCAATTTAATTGCGAGTTCGCAAATTGTTCGGGCAGTCGGCGGATCAAGTCCGGCGGTTGGTTCGTCAAACATTACAATTTTCGGGTCGCCAACTAACGCTCTGGCAATTCCTACGCGTCTTCGCATTCCGCCGGAAAGTTCGCTCGGCATTTTATCAATTGCGTCTTCTAGGTCAACAAATTGCAACATTCTGCGAACTTCGGCTTCAACTTCAGCGTCATCCACGCCCTGTTCGTGCAGTCGATAGGCTACATTATCGTAAACTGAAAGTGAATCGAACAATGCTCCTTCTTGGAAAACCATCCCCATTTTCTGGCGAACACGCATCATTTCGGGTTCGCTGTAATGCGTAATATCTTCTCCATCAACCAAAATCTGCCCTGAATCCGGTTTGAGTAAGCCTAAAAGCAGGCGAATTGTCGTGGATTTTCCTCCGCCGCTTCTACCCAAAATGAGTTTTGTTTCGCCTCTTTTGACCTTGAAACTGATTCCATTCAAGATTTTTTTGTCGTCAAATGAAAGATGCACATCACGAAATTCTATCGCCGGAATCGTTCGATCCAATAAATTTTTATCGGGTTTTGTGCCTTCCATTTTATAAACCTGCTTTTAAGAAAACTTGAATAATTCTAGACAAGAAAAAGTCGGCAATGATTACGTAAATTGAGGAAAGCACAACCGCAATCGTGGTTGCACGACCAACTCCGGCAGTTCCTCCGGCTGTAGATAATCCCTTATGACAAGAAATTATGCCAATAATAAAGCCAAAAAATAGTGGTTTGATGATTCCGCCAATAATGTCTTCAATTTGAATACCGGCACGAGCCGAATTAACAAAGGAATTATAATCGAGTCCGAAAATCGTTTTGCCGACCAAGGCAGCCCCGACCAAGCCTAAAATATCAGCAACAATTACTAAAAGCGGTAAAGTTAAAACTAACGCAAGGATTCGTGGAGTAATTAATTTACGAACCGGATCAGTTCCCAAAGCCCGCATTGCGTCAATTTGTTGGGAAACAACCATTGAACCTAATTCCGCGGAGATTGAAGAGCCAACTCTGCCAGCAACCATCAAAGCTGAAAAAACCGGTCCCAATTCACGAATCATCGAAGCCGCTACGAATCTTCCTGTTTCGCCCTGCCCGCCATAATAAGCTAATTGCGGATAGCCTTGGAGGGTTAAAACTGCACCAGTGAAAAAGCCTGTCAGCAAAATAATCGGCAGTGAACCGACCCCTATCGAATCCATTTGCTGCAATAATTCTTTAAAGTAACGCGGACTTCTGGTTACTCCTGCCAAGACAGAAGCAATCAGATAAGTAATTTCCTGTAATTCAAATAAAAATCTTTTTAACAGGTTCATTTAATGAAAATTTAGCTTTGTGGAATATCGTTAAATATAGAGATTACAATGAATATAGTGAAAACGACAAACAAAAAGCCGACTCACAACTGAATCGGCGTAAGAAAAAAAGGTGCTTAATTAATTAATTTGTCTGACGTTTTTGCATCCGCAAAAGTCGTCTGCGAGGAATTTGCTTCTGCGAATTATTGAGTTTATTAGGATTTATTATTCTATTATTGGCATTTTCAGGTTTGAATTTTTGTCGTAAATTTCTAAATTTGATTAATTGTTCACGGGTGAGAATTTTTCTGATTGAAGTTTCCAGCATAGTTTTACTTCTAACCATTTCTGCCTGAGCATTCTGAACACTCTTAAGCCGCTCCTGAACCAAAGCATCGCTTACATCATCTGAATAAACCGCTTCGTCTAGAGCCAGATTCGCTTCTCGCAGATTCATTTGAGCTTGTTTCACTTGAGGCTGCAAATTTCTAGTTATTGCCCGTAATTGTTGGATTTGATCTCTAGACAAGCCAAGCATTTGAACCAAACCGGGACGGCTTTGGGGTGCAAAAGGTTGCTCCGCACCGATTTGCGGCGGATCATTCTGAGCCATCGCATCCGAAAATAATCCGAACGTGAAAATAACTGCAAACAAACTGATTAAGCTAAATTTTTTCATCTGCTTACCTCATGCTAATCTCTTCTAAAATATCAGAAAGACGCAAAGAATCATCCTCTTCTTCTTCGTCAACCAAACTTGGAGCTTTCTTCGGGGTGTTTTTATTAACCTTTACGTTTTTCGGCTCCGGCTTTTGCGACGATTTTACCACCGTCAAATTTTGGGGTTTCGTTGGTTTTGAATTACCCGAAAATTTAATAGAGGTAGTTTCAGATTTCGCAGCCGACGTTACCTTATCTTTTGCTGCAGGTTGTGGCGAATTACCTGGAGATTTTGAAACAACAACCTCAGGCGTAGTTGCAACAGTATTTTGATTCTTAATTTCACTGGTTGGCGATGGAGACGTTTTGCCGTTTGTCTGTTGAACAACGACATTATTATCTCTTGAATTGCTAATCAACGCTGCAAACAAACCAAGACAAATTACTAAAGCTGCACCTGCCGTAGCGGCTGTCATCCACGCTGGAGAGAGAGAAAATAAATCGCGGATGGCAGCATACCACGGACGTTTTTCCCCAATATGTTCAGGCATTTCAACCTTTTCGTAGGGGATTTCAATTTTTGGTAAAGCAAGTGTAGAAAATTCCACATCACGCCATTCGGTTATGGAAGAACGGGTTAGAGCAATGCCGGATAATTCTTCGGTACAAGTCAAACACGATTTGAGATGACTTTCAAAACGAATTTTATTTGCAGATTCAAGCTCTGCGTAAAGATACGAAACGATGTCTTCTCCAAATTTACAAGCTAAATTGTTATTAGTTTCTGCCATTTTTTTATCGTCAAACTATTTCAACGGGCGTTCTCTCCAGTTTCAACCGCAATTGTTTGAGTGCCAGATAAACTCTGCTCTTAATCGTACTCAACGGAATCTCTAAAGTTTCCGAAATCTCCAAAAAAGTCATCTCTTCAAATTCTTTCATCACAATCACTTGGCGTAAATCATCAGGTAATGAATTTACGGCTTTGCGAACTAATTTAAGCCTTTCGGATTGCTCGGCGGTTCGCGATGGCGATAATGAATTGCTTGCAAAATTCAATTCATTATTCACTTGCTCATCTTCCAAATAACTCTCGTTTCGCACCTTTGTACGTCTTCGTTTAGTTAAGCATTGGTTAACGGCGATTCGATGAAGCCACGATGAAACTTTTGCTTCGCCGCGAAAATTTGCCAGGCTTTTGTAAGCCGAAATAAATGTTTCCTGAGCGGCATCGCGAGCATCATCTTCACGATTGAGCATACCGAAACAGAGAGCGAATATCTTTCGCTCCCATCTTTTCACGATTTCGCCGAAAGCTTCGGGATTATCCCCAGTTGCTGCTTCGACCAATTGCTCATCCGTTAGATTTCCAATCATTACTCGTGTTTTAACCAAATCTCACGAGACTTTCAAAATATCCCATAAGTATGAATAATTTCACACTCAATTCTTAGACGTTTGGAATATATGAATAGTCGAAAATATTTTAGAACAAAATTTCATTTTTTTTGACATTTAGGACAATAAAAAGTTGAACGCCCTGCCTGAACGATACGCTTGATTTCCGCCGGACAATTTTTGCAAAGTTTATTCTCTTCATCATAAACCCGCCAGCGTCCTTCAATGCTTCCATCATAATAGCTTCCGTCAATATTTTCGGGGTTTATAGTCATTGTCGAACCATGTGCAATTGATTCTGCTAAAACCTCCCGGATTTTTTCAAATAATACTTTTGCTTTTATTTTTGTCAATTTTTGAGCGGAAATTTGCGGATTCACAGCACCCAAAAACATCGCTTCTGAGGCATAAATATTTCCCAGACCGCAAACTTTCGTTTGATCGAGCAGAAATTCTTTGATGCTGCGTTTTGAAGTTTTCAAAACCTTCTGGAAATAAGCGAACGAAAACTCTTCAGAAAATGGTTCAGGAGCAAGCTTGTTTATTTCCGGAGTATCGCTAAGTCTTTCCGTTTCAATAATTTTCATCAAACCAAAATGTCGCTGATCCTGAAAAATAAGACGTGTTTCATCAGAAAAATAAAAAATCGCGTGAGAATGTTTTGGTAATTCTTTCTCGATCGGCAAAAGCATAAAACGACCCGTCATTCGCAAATGTGTTAGTAAAGTTTGGCGATTATCCAAATCAAAAAGAATATGCTTGCCGCGACGATGGACGAAATTTATCGTCGAATCTTTTAACGTCTGGGCAAAATCAGTTGGATTTGTGTCAGGTGCGAGCCGCTCGCGATGCAGTTCGGCAAAAATAATTTTGCGTTTTGAAACAAGTTGATTGAGCGATTTGGCGACGAGCTCAACTTCTGGTAATTCAGGCATAATTTTATAGATCAGAGACATATTTTAACCTAATCCCAGGCAAATTCAATCACATTGACTGAATTCCAAGGAAGATGTGTTTTTACATTACAAAAATTGTTAAAACATGTTGACATTTTTTGTTTCAACATGGTAATTTATTCATTGCGGGAAAGGATTTTATCTACGTCCTGCATTTGTAACCTCCGGACAATTTTCTGTCCCATCAAAATATTTTTCAAACATAATAATAATGACTTTCGATAAAGTAAAAGCGATGAAAAATGCCGAGCGTTTTTTGGCACAAGGCAAGATTCGGGCGGCAATAAGTGAGTATAAAAGAGTAGTAGAAGCTGACAAAAATGACTTCTCGACCCTCAATATGCTGGGGGATTTACATGCTAAAGCGTCTGAAACAGATGAAGCGGTAAATTGCTTTATGCTGGTTGCCGAGCATTATAGAAAACAGGATTTTTCTCAAAAAGCGATTGCAATTTACAATAAAGTTTCACGTTTGAAGCCGGATTCGCTGGAAGTTTCTGCAAAATTAGCCCAACTTTATCAGATGAAAGGCTCGCTGGCAGAAGCTCGAACACATTACACAACGTTGGCGGAACAATATAGTAAAACGGGTCAAAAAGCCGAAGCATTATCTGTGTGGAAACAAATCGCAAATCTTGATCCTAAAGATGCTGATATTTATCTCAAAATTGCGGACGCTTGCTGGCAAGATCATTTAAGGGATGAAGCCGCAACTGCCTATGTCGAAGCCGGAACTCGCTTAAATGCCAAAAAACAATATGAATCTGCCGTTACGGCTTTTTCAAGAGCCTTGGAAATTACTCCGGACGATGTAAAAGCACTTAAGGGTTTTGTCGAAACTCAAATGAATTTGGGATACACTGACGAAGCCGCAAAATCATTGGAAAGCTCGCTCGCCCGGCAACCTCATAATCGCGAAATAATGTATCTGCTGATCGATTGCCACATAAGCAATGGAAATTTGAGCGAGGCTGAACGCGAAGTTGTAAAACTCGTCGAAAATGAGCCTTCAAATTTTCCTAAATTATTGGATATTGTAAACGCATATTTAAAGACCAACAATATCGTATCTGCTACAAAAGTTCTCACAATGGCATCGGAACATATGCTGGTTGGCGGGCAGGCAATTGAATTGGGCGAATTTATCGAAAGAATTCTTACGGTTAATTCTGAGTATGTTGATGCGATTAGATTACTGGTTCGTTTTCATTCGTGGCAACGTGATGAGGCTGGAATTCAAACGTCTCTTGAAAGATTAGCCGAAGCAGCGAAAAATGATAACCGACCGGAAGATGAAGTTTATGCCCTGACGCAATTGGTAATGATTGTGCCGCAAAATTCTTATTTCCCACAAAGATTGCATGAACTGAGCGTTGCTATAGGTGAAGAAGTCGATGGCTATGTTGCCATGCCAATTGGTGAAACTCAGATTAGTGAAACCCAGACTGAAGAGTCTAAAGGCGACATTCCCACATTTGAAAGTTATTCGGGTTTGGGAGACGAAGAAAACGGCAGATTTGCCGCTGATACCACATTTGGCGAATACCAACCTGCCTTAAATTCAACAAACGGAAATGGCGAAAATTACACCGACGAAACTGCGGTTGATTATGCCGAAAATGGATTTGATTACACCGCTGAATTTGTTGAAGAGGCAAAACCTGAAGAAATCTCAAATGAAGAGATTAAAGAACTTTACGCTGAAAGCATAGCTGAAAATGAAGCAGAAACAGGCAGAATTTTATCAGAATACGAACGCCACACCATGCAAACCGATCTTGAAGGCGTTACTTTTTACATCGAGCAAGGATTTATTGATCTAGCCGAAAAAACAATTGTCGAATTAGAAAAGACTTTTGGAATTCAACCGGAAATCGAAGAAGTAAAAGCAAAGATTGGAGATTCGCCAAAGGCTTCAGATGAAGAGGAAATTGCACAGGTTGTTGGTGAAACGCCAACAGAAGAAGTCGAAAATGAAGTTGTAGCAAAGCAAGCTGAAACTGAATCGTTTGAAGAAGAAAATCAAGTTTCAGTCGATGAAAGCGAAACGCCTGAAGAAGTTGAAACAGCCGTTGATGATAGCTCAAATGAGGATTTAGCTGAAACTACTGAAACAATTTCTGACACAACAGTCACGGAAAATACGGACGATTTGCCGGATGATTCCACGATTGAAATTGACGATTCGCAATCGTTAGAAGAACTTTCTGACGAATTCGAAGCGACGACAGAAACGTCAGAAGAAATTACCGCAGAAGAAATCGCCACAGAAGAAATCGCCACAGAAGAAATTCCTGCCGAAGCAACCGAAGTAAATGAAGCGGTTGAAGCGGTTGAAGAGCAATCTGTCGAAGATGCTCCAACGGAAGTTGAAGAGATTGCAAAAGCCAGTTTAGAGGAAGTTAAGCCTACTCCTGACGACGAATTTGAGGTTCATTATCAAACCGGCGTTGTTTACAAAGAAATGGGTTTGATTGAAGATTCGATCAGAGAATTTCAAGATGCAGTTAAGCTTGTTTCGATTGATGATGGAACAAAAAGATACTTTTGGTGCTGCAATTTACTGGGGCATACCTTTATGGAAAAAGGAATGCCAAGCATCGCAATCATGTGGTACAAACGTTGTTTGGGTGCAAAAGATTTGGACAGCGAAGAATTAAACGGCTTAAATTATGAACTTGGCAATGCCTATGAAAAAGCCGGTGACTCTCAAAGTGCAGTCAAATATTTCGAAGAGATCTATGGTTTAGACGTTGATTTTAGAGACGTTGGAAAGCGTTTGGAAAGTCTCTTAACGAGTCAGTAAAGCTTTTCTCCAATTAAAAAACAGTCAGTTGTTCGCAAATCATAAAAAAGGTTATAATCGCCAATATGGTTTCGAGACTGACTGTTATTTTTTTTATCGTGCTTTGCATTTTGGCTGGCGGAGTTTTAATCGTTTTTCCGTGGGTGAGCGTTGGCAGAGTTGGCGATTGGGGAAATAATCAGTTGTTATTATTTGTCGGAAAATCGCTTAATTTGCCAGCTTTGCAAGAAATTGTAGCATCGGGATGGGTAAAAGGTGCCGTGACGGGACTTGGAGTTTTGAATCTGATTATTGGATTTTGGGAAATCGTAAATTTCAAGCAGAGTGTCAATATTTTGGAAGGAAAAACGAACTCGAATTAATCATGTGAAAAACAGCAAACCCATTATCTACTTGATTTCCAGCGGCAAATTAACCTCACAAAATTATTCTGCAAATAAACAATATCTATTAAAAAACTTTCAGGTTGCGATTGAAACCGGTGTTTCGATGATTCAAATCCGGGAGAAACATTTACCCGTCCGATTATTATTTCAATTAGTTTCAGAAACTGTTGCACTTAAAAAGAATTCATCAACGCGAATTTTAGTTAATGATCGTGCAGACGTCGCTCTCGCAGCTCATGCAGATGGCGTTCACCTTACTTCAACTTCAATTAATACAGCAATTATCAGGCAAACCTTTCCCAAAAAAGTTACCATCGGCGTTTCAACTCATACAATTGGCGAGATTAAAAATGCCAAATGTGATGGTGCGGATTTTGTTGTTTTTAGTCCAATTTTCCCAACTCCTTCAAAAGAAAAATACGGTGACCCGAAAGGAATTGGTGAACTGAAAAAGGCGGTTAAAAACGTAGAAGACTTTCCAATAATTGCACTCGGCGGAATAAATATTGATAATTTTAGTGATGTAATTAATTCAGGAGCGGGCGGAATTGCGGCAATTCAATTATTTGCCGAAACTGAAAAGCTTGCAGGAACGATTGCGGAAATACGGAATTTTACGAAATGAATAATACAAAAACACCAATTTGCCTGAGTATTGCAGGATTTGATCCATCAGGCGGTGCCGGAATTATTGCAGATGTTAAGACTTTTTCAGCGTTCGGGTGTTTTGCAACCTCGGCAATAACTTCCGTAACGTTTCAAAATACGACCGGAGTTTTCGGGGCAATTCATCAAACTGCGGAATCAGTTCGCCGGCAAACTCTGCCGATTTTAGACGATTTTCACATATCTGCACTCAAAACAGGGATGCTGCCGACCTTGGAAATTGTTGATGAAGTTGCGGAAATCGTAACAAAAAAAAGATTGAATAATTTCGTGGTTGATCCGGTTGTTCGCTCGACTTCCGGATTTGATCTGATTGATGATGAGGCTCTTAAATCATTGATTAAAAAGCTATTTCCGCTTGCAGATATCGTTACGCCAAATATACCTGAAGCAGAAAGAATTTCAAATTTGAAGATTGAAAGCGAGGCGGATTTTGCAAAAGTCGCCAGAAAAATTCAGAGTTTGGGAGCAAGAAATGTTTTACTCAAAGGCGGACACCTGCCGATTTTAGATTCCGGATCGGGGATTTCGGGTTCACGGAAAAAAGTTGCGAAAGATTTTCTTTTCATAGGCGAAGAACTCCACATTTTTGAGGATGAATACTACGAAACAACCGCGACTCATGGAACGGGCTGCACATTGGCAGCGGCAATTGCTGCAAATTTAGCTTTGGGGAAAAATCTTGTTGAGTCTGTTGGAATCGCGAAAAAATTCGTCAATGAGGCAATCAGAACTGCTCCAAATATTGGACACGGACATTCGCCGATCAACCATCTTTTGGAAAATTTGGCAATTTCTCCAAACATTCCTCTTGAATAATTAGCCAGATAGAGCAGGCTAGTTTTGTTTATTTTTATCCTGTTGGATAGTTAAAAAATTCTCCAAACGAGATGATTGCGTTGATTTATCTGACTTCTCGCCTTCGTTTACGGAATTTTGTGGTTTGAAATCGGTTGGAAATTCGATAGTAATAGTGGTTCCTTTACCTTCAAGACTTCGAACGTTTATCGTCCCGTTATGATCGCGAACGATTTGATAAACGATCGAAAGCCCAAGTCCGGTTCCGCCTGTTGTTGAATTTGAAAATGGTTCGAAAAGTTGTTCAACTTGTTCGGGCGGCATTCCGCAACCCGTATCGCTGAAGACAATCTGCACACGATTTTGCGGCAGTTCGACTAAATTTACGCTCAATGTTCCGCCATCAGGCATTGATTGAATCGAATTTCGCGAAAGATTCCAAAAGATTTGTTTAAGCTGGGTGGGATCTGCTGAAATGCTGACCCAATCTTCCGGAAGTTCATATTTTAACTGATGAGATTCCTTAATTTCGGGGCTATGTTTTAGTAACGTAAACGTATCGGTAATTGATTCGCGGAGATCAATATCAGAAAAATTGCTTACTCGCGGACGTGCGTATGTCAAAAAATTGGTGATAATTTTATTCAAACGATCCGATTCACGCATGATGATTTCCATTAGAGAACTTTGAGCGGTATCGGGCGGAGTTTGAGCTTGAAGTACTTGGATCGAACCACGCATGGCTCCAAGCGGATTACGAATTTCGTGTGCCAAACCTGCCGCAACACGTCCAACTGCCGCCAAACGATCTTTGCGGCGAATGCTTTCTTCCATCGAGCGAATATCGGTTAAATCTTGAAAAGTAATGATCAATCCGGTGGTTTCATGTTTTTCATCAAAGAGCGGCGAAACTCCGTATCCGATATGAATGGCAAAACCTTCGGGCGTTAAAATATCAGTTTCAAAACGTGTCAGATGTTCGTTGTTGCTTTCCGAATCCAAAGCCCTTTTTATAGGAAAATCGACATTTCCCAATAACTGAGTAATATCCTTGCCAAACATATCTTTTGCTTTGAAGCCCGTAATTTCCTCAGCCGCAAGATTAAATGTGTAAATCTTTCCTTCGAGATCAGTCGTAATTAGCCCTGAACGGATGGATTCGACAATTCTTTCGTGCAAAACCCGCAAACTTGATAAATTTTGCTCGGTTTCGATAAGTTTTGCTTTAGAATCCTGCCTTTCTGAAAGTTTTGCCGCCAACAACCCGATAACCAAACACGCGACAATATGAAACGCTAAAATCTGAATAATTTTCGAAGGCGTGTAAGCCATTCCAAACGAATCCACGAATAGAAAAACCGTTGACAAAGACAGCAATGTAAATAAAACGACACAAAAAACTGAGATAAATATCGTTTCACGGGAACTCAAAAACATGCTTGAAATAGCAATCAAAATCGTGTAAAGCGTTAAATAGGGTGAGCTTAAGTCGCCAGTTCGCCAGACGAGCCACGTAATAAGCAATGCATCCAAAAAGAACTGTATGCGAACCTGCCAGGTGTAGTTTTTACTAAGTCTCAGAACGAAAAAATAGACAATCGTTAAGCCGACAAAGATCATAAAAGCCAGAAATAGGCTATGCGGGAATTCATCAAACGAAAGCTTGAGGTGTCCGCTATTCCAGATCCATGTGCCTACCAAAAGCAGAAATAAAACGAGCAATCGCCCGATAATCAAAAGTTGGATCTTATTAGTCAATCCGTCTTTGGCGATAGAATCTTTTTCGACTAGACTATTCATAATTTGCGGAGAAAAATAGACAGAAAATATGCAAGAAGTTAATAATTCACCTACCTTTGACCAACGTCCGTGGGGTACTTTTCATGTTTTAGACGAAGCCGAAGGGTTTAAAGTGAAACGAATCGAAGTTTTACCAAATAAGCGTTTGAGTTATCAAAAACACTCACGCCGTGCCGAACATTGGTTCGTAGTTAGTGGCACAGCTAAAGTAACATTAAACGGCGTTGAAATTCTAGTCAAAAAAGGCGAAAGCATTGATATCGCACTCGGTGCCGCACATCGTGTTGAAAATCCTGACAACAGCGAAATGCTTGTTTTTATTGAAGTTCAGCAAGGCGACTACCTCGGGGAAGACGATATTGAGCGGCTCGAAGATGATTTTGGACGAGAGAAATAAGATCGATTTTGCAGAAGCCCGCACGTCAGTACGGGCGAAAAAGTTATCCCACTTTATTGTCAACTATCAAATTCACGGCTTCAATCAAAGTTTTGGCAATCACGTTTGGTTGTTTCGCTAATTCACCGGCGTGTTTTTCGCCATAACCTGTTAAAACTAAAGCAGTTTTGATATTTGCGTTAAATCCTAATTCAACGTCTAAAACCTTATCGCCAATCATCCACGAATTTTCCAGATCAATTTCGAAATTATCACAAGCTTGCTCGATCATTCCCAAACTTGGTTTCCGGCAAACGCAACCCGCGTCCGGTAAATGCGGACAAAAATAGAAGGCATCGATCTTTTCGGTCAGATGATCCTGGATCGCTTCGTGAACTGAATGCATATCATTTTCGGTATAAATATTACGCCCGATTCCGCTTTGGTTAGTGGTAATAATAACTAAGAAACCTCTGTCCTTCAATAGTTTAACGGCTTGATCCGTGTAGTCAAAAAAGATGAGATCTTCTACCCGATGAAGATAATTGACTTCCTCTATCAAGGTACCGTCGCGGTCTAAAAAAATTGCTTTTCGTTTAGTCATTACTCAATAAAACTTTAATCTTTTGAAATACTTCTTCCGCTGAAATTTGTGTCATACAGCGATGATCTATCGGGCAGTCCCGTAGCATACATGGTGAACATTCTACATCTTTGCGGATTATTTCCGCACCCGTCGGATGTGTAGTTTTAGGATTCGTCGGACCGAAAATAACGATTGTTTCAGTTCCCAGAGCGGCAGAAATATGGGCTGGTCCGGTGTCATTTGAAACCAATAAATCGCAAATACTCAAAATCGCGGTTGCTTCGGCAAGGGAAGTTTCGCCTGTCAAAACAATCGGTTTGATATTTGATTTTTCAACAATTTCCAACGAAACGTCAAGTTCACTTTTATCACCGATCAAAATAACGCTGGAAGAAAATTCACCTTGCAAGTAATCATTTAATTTGGCGTAACTCTCACTCTGCCAACGCTTTGCCCGCGAATTAGTTGATCCCGGGCAAAATGCGATTACTTTTTTTGAAGGATCAATCTCTTTATTCTTTAAAATCTTTTTCGCATTAATTTTTCGCTTGTTTGAAACGGTTAAGTCGAACCTAGGAGTTTGTTCAGAAATAGTTGAAAAATAGAGATTTTCTACTTCGCTAATCAAATTCAGATAATAGTAAATTTCGTGCCGTTCATTTTTCCAAAGTGGTTTTTCGATTGAATTTGTCAGCAAAAAAGAACGTCCTTCATTTGCATAACCAAAGCGGGTTTTTACTTTCCCAAGTTTTGCAATCAGAGCGGTTTCAAAGGAATTTGTGAAAAGAATTGCTAAATCAAATTTACTTTTTCGCCATTTTTTTACCTGATTGAGAATAGATTCTTCAGGCTCAATCGTTAAAATATCGTCAATAAAATCAGTATCTTGTAAAATTCCTTTCGCCCATGAACGCGTACAAAGTGTAATGTGAGCATCAGAAAAAATGCGACGAATTTCCCGCAAAGCAGGAATCTGCATCACCGCATCGCCTACCCAATTTGTGCCGCGAACGATTATTTTCATTTGGGAACTTTTAACGCAAAGATGCAAAGACGCTAAGATATTAAAATGACTGAACTTATAAGCCATTTACGACTCGATGAATTCCATTTACTACACGTTTTTCGCCAAAATTTACCACCATCCCAAGTTTTAAACCCGTCAATCTCAAATAGGTCAAAGTTTGGGCTTCAAAAATGCTGTTATATATCGAAACTGATTTCACTTCAATAATTACGAGATCTTCAATTAATAAATCAAGTTTTAACGGCGTCGCCAAAAGATTCCCTTTATATAAGATCGGAATCACCGTTTGTCGTTTAATTAGCAATCCTTTAGCTCCGAGCTCCCAAGCCAATGCTTCTTCATAAACATTTTCCAATAATCCACAGCCGCCGAGAGTTTTGTGTACTTCAATCGAGGCATCTACTATCAATTTACTTATTTCATTTTCGTTCATATTCAATTTGGTTGGAAAGTTTAAAGATTTAGCGACTTTGCCCCTTCGCAACCTTGCGTTAAAGCAATCTTCTAAGCCCATCCTCAATCGAAATTGTCGGCTGCCAGTCTAATTCGTGTTCAATTTTCGAAATATCCGAAACGTAATTGAAGGGAATCGGAGAAGGCATATTTGCCGCGTCATCCAATACTACATTTGCTCCCGTAATTTTCTCCATTTTTTCGACTAATTCATTTAAGGTCAAAGCGTTTTTATAGCCACCGCCGAGATTGTATAAAGCGTGAACGATATCCGAATCAATAAATTTTTGACAAGCCATTGCAAAATCTTCAACATGGAGAAAATCACGTTTTGGAGTTCCGTTTGCGGGTAATGCAATCGTTTCGCCGACATTAATTGCGTCTAAATAATGCGATACGAAATTGGGCTCATTGCCCGGGCTTTTTGGAGCGTAAACGTTGGAAAGACGGAAGATACAGGTGCGAAACTTTTTCATTGTCCCATAGAAATCAACATATTTTTCGGCGATCAATTTTGACCATTCAAGCGGCGACTGTCCGCAATAGTCCGTTAAGCAATGTTCCGGAACTTCTTCGAAATTATCGGCGTGGCTTCCATAAACGTCTTTGGTGGAGGCAAAAATGAAGGTCGAATTTTGCCGCATCGAGCGAAGTAAATTAACGGTTCCTTCAACATTTGTGAGAAAACTCTGCTCCGAATTTTCCGGCGATTTATCTAAAAAAGCCGCAAGATGGATGACAACATCGTATTCTTCTACCCTGGAAACGTCTTGAAGATTTAAAATATCAAGATTTGAGCGTCTCGAAAAATCATCAGCGTCGAAGTATCTCCGGATGTGTGTGCCCAAAAAGCCGCTGCCGCCGGTTACTAAAATTTTCATACTTATTTTGCGAGAGCTACCAATTTTTGCAGCGATTCAGCCCGTCCGATGATGATTAAAAGATCGCCTTCTTTAATTATCGTATTGCCGAGAGGGTGAAAGATCATTTCCCCGGCTTTGCGGCGAATTGCGACGATTACTAAGTCGAGTTCGGTGCCGATATGAGTTTCTTTTAGGGTTTTATTGCAGTAATTTGAAGTTCCTTCGATAGTTACTTCTTCAAATGCGAGATCAAGATTTTCAGCTACGATCGAATCCATAAAGTCTGCAATTGCAGGCTTTAGCAAAGCCCGAGCCATCGTTTGACTGCCGATTATCGTTGGGGCAACAACGCGGCTTGCACCTGCCCGAATCAGTTTGGGTTCGGCTTCTTCTTCAACGGCACGGGCAACGATATGGATATGTGCATTCATTCCGCGGGTCGTTAAAACCACGTAAACATTCGCCGCATCATCCGGCAAACAGCTTGCCAAACCTTTCGCCTTATCAACTCCCGCACGACGGAGCACATCTTCTGACGTGGCATCGCCCACGACGACGAAATCGCCGTTTTCGATATTTTCAGCAACCTTCTTTTCGTCTCGCTCAATCACGACAAAAGGCATTTTTTGCATTTCCAGATTACGAATAATTCTTTTTCCAACTCTGCCCGCACCGCAGACAATGTAATGATTACTTAATTTTTGCATTTCTTTAATTTTACGTCGTTTGTTATAAATGGCGAATATTTCTAGTTGGATAATTGCTTGAACTAAAGAGGTTAGAGCATACAACACGGTACCGCCGCCGATTAGCATGAAAAAGGTTGTGAAAATTCTACCATTGACGGTTTTTGGAGCTAAATCGCCATAGCCAACTGTGGTAACTGTTTCGGTAGCAAAATAAATACTGTCGATTACGTTAAGACCTTCTATGAAATAAAAACCCGAGGCACCAAAGAGAATAGCGAGCAAAATAGCCAACGCAGCAGAAACTAATCGCTTGCGTGCAAAGTCCGGAATTTGGGTTAATAATTCTATTGGCATCAGAAAACTCGCTTCATTTTGTCAATAATTGCTAGACATCGCAAATATAAAACCTATAAAATGAAAGTTGGGTGTTTTACCCTGAGATTTTCCTGCCACAATTCGTATCGGTCTCGCCAAGATGTTAAACCGAGTAAAAGAAAAAAACGAAGATAAAAAGATTTACAAAAGCCTGCGGCACCGCTTGAAGGTGGAAGATGCCAAAACTCCGCCTAAAAAGAATATTTTTCGGAGAATTTTTGGTCGTGCTTTTCGTTTGATCTTTAATCCGATCACGTTATTGCTCACAGTTTTGCTGATCTTGGGAGCAGGTTTGACGTTTGGTTATTTCTGGCAGGAATATTCGGAAAAAGTTGATTCATTGCTTCGCGGGGAAGTTTTTACGAAAAATGCCGGAGTTTATTCTGCTCCAAAACTTCTAAAAGACAAGGAAACTATCACACCCGAAGACTTGCTGAGTTATCTTAAATCGGCTGGCTACATCGAGAAAACTTCGAAAGCCGACGATTCCCGAAGCCGCTACGAAAAAAACGAAAATACCATTCAAATTGAACCGGGCGAAACGGCAATTATCGACGATAAGAAGATTTTCCCGTCGCTTCAAGTGAAATTTACTAAAGATGCTAAATCGATTGCGTCGATTACTGATTTAGAAACAAAAAAAGAAGTAAATCAAACAAGATTGGAGCCAAAAATATTGAGTTCGATAACTGCCGAAGGCGATGGCAGACGCAAAGTTATTGGCTTTAATGATCTTCCTCAGCAATTGAAACGAGCGATAATCGTTACGGAAGACCGTGCATTTTTTGAACACTACGGAGTAAATGTTCGCGGAATTTTACGTGCTTTGTGGAAACGCTACGATAAGGAGGAAGCTAGTTCTCCTTTGTCGAAGCAGGGCGGTTCTTCAATTACTCAGCAATTGGTCAAGAATTTACTGTTGACGGACGAATACAGCTATGAAAGAAAAGCGAAAGAAGCTTTGATGTCGTTGATCCTGGAAACGAAAGTTTCGAAAGAGAAAATTTTTGAGTTGTACGCGAATCAGATTTATCTTGGGCAGCAAGCCGGACTTTCGATCTATGGTGTTGGCGAGGCGGCAAATGTTTATTTTGGTAAAGATGTAACGGCTTTAACCCTTTCGGAATCAGCAATGATCGCAGGAATAATTCGCAGTCCGAATCGGTATAATCCGGTAAAGAATCTCGAAAAAACTACTGAGCGACGTAATCAGGTTCTTGAATCAATGCTTTCGACCGGCGAGATTTCCGCCAAGCAATACGAAGAAGCCAAGGCGGAAAAGCTTACTCTTTATCAAGTTTCGAGCAAAAAAGATTTGCAGGGAATGCCGTATTTTTCGCAATATGTTGTTGAGCAATTGCCGAAAGTAATCAGCGATCCTGATGCTTTGCAGCATCTTCGCGTTTTCACGACAATTGATCCGGATCTGCAAAAACTTGCATATTTTGCGGTTGTTAATCGTCTCGAAAAGCTCGATAGATATTTTCCCAAAAAGCAAAAGGGAACTTTGCAAGCCGCATTGATTGCGATTCGACCAAAAACAGGTGAGATCGTGGCAATGATTGGCGGACGCAATTTCATGGAAAATCAGTTTAATCGGGCAACGGATGCAATGCGTCAGCCCGGTTCGGTTTTTAAGCCTTTTGTTTACGCTTCTGCGATAAATAGTCCATATGATTTGGGCAAAGTTTTTACGGCGGCAACGATTTTCAAAGACGAGAAAAAGACTTTCACATTCAATAACGAAAGCTATTCGCCAAATAATTACGGCGACGTTTTCAGCAATAAAGAAACAACTTTGCGGGATGCCTTAGTAAAAAGTAAAAATACGATAACGGTCGATCTGGGGATGCAATTGAATATCGGCAAGATAATGAATTTTGCCGCGAAAGCGGGTTTTCCAAAGGTTGAAAAGGCTTATCCATCAATGGCATTAGGGACTGCTGAAGCAACACCTTTGCAAGTTGCAACTGCATATAGCGTATTTGCGAATTTGGGAGACAAAACGTCGCCCGTAGCCATAAATCGGATCACATCAGGCGAAGGCAAAACCGTTATTGCTCCAACAACTGAGAAAAAGAATGTTTTGCGTCCAGATGTTGCCTACATCATGAACGACATCATGAAAGATATTATCAACCGCGGAACGGCGACGGATGCACAGGCTTGGGGTTTCAAAAACGTAGCCGGGAAGTTGGGTTATGCGGGTAAAACGGGGACTTCGCGAGACGGTTGGTTTGCCGGATTTACGCCGGAACTCGTTTGCGTGGTATATGTTGGCTTTGATGAAAATGACGAATTGGGAATGAAAGGAGCGGATTCTGCATTACCAATTTGGGCGGATTTTATGCGGCAAGCTTTGAATTTACACCCCGAATGGAATGGCGACTGGCAAATGCCCGATTCAATTCGTCAGGCTGAAATTGACACCCGCAATGGCAAAATATTACGCGAACTTGATAATGCCCAAGCCGATTTGGCAAAAACCCAACAAGAAGTGATCAAGCAAACTAAAAATGGTAAAACTGAAGAACCCTCTCGAGCACCTGAGATAATCAATTCATTTTTAGCCGGGGTCGCTCCGGAATTTCGCCGCATCGAATTCTTTGTCGCTGGAACTATTCCAGCAAATATTGTTCCCGAAATTGATAAAATTGAAGATGTTGCTATCGAGAAAACAAGTCCTGCAGTTACTCCGACTCCTTTCACGACTTGGGAAGATGCTGAGGATGAAGCTGGCGGTAATGCACCTCCCAAAGACAACAAAACAAAGGCTTCTAAGCAGCCTTATAATCCGAACCAGCCGAAAACTGAAATTATCCAAAGTGTAACGATCATGGTTTGCCCGCTTTCAGGAATGCGAGCCAAAATGAATTGTCCTGAAAAAGAAGCGAAAACCTTCAAAAACGGCAGCGAACCAAAAGAATTTTGTTCATTTCATAATCAATAAAACTGAAATATTTTTTTACATCAAGAAAAGATTCTGAGAAGAACCTTCGGGAACTACGATTATTGGAAAATATCGACGCTCGAATCGAGTGTAGTTCCGCATTCTTTCGCGAGTTTCGCCTTTTCAATCATCGCCAACATCGTTTGTTGCTGAAGAAATTCTCTGAACTTGGCTTCCGAGCCGTCAAGGTAATTATCAGGAAACCTTGTGATTTTTTCCAAATTTCGAAAGGTGTAAGTCATCTTGCGTTCATAATCATTGGAAATATTTGAAGAATGCATCATGTAATCCACAAGAACGTCTAAAACAATAGCAACTGAGTTGTCTTTTAGAATTCTCAAATAAAACTCAATGTCTTGATTAACCTTAATTTTCTCGTCAAAGAATCCAACCTTATCAAGAATACTCTTATGAATCATCGCTGCCGAAGTTCGCAAATACAGATGTTGATACAAGCTGAAATCAATATTATCGCAAAATCCAAATAAATCACCGTGACTCACAAATTGCTCAAAACGCGACAAAGTCTCTCGTAGGGCGGGATTACGCTCCGTCTTGTTATCGTTTGGATAGATTCTTTGATATTCGCAAGTAATAAAAGAAGCTCCCGCGAAAACCTCAGCAGCTTTCATTTGCAATTCAATCTTGTGCGGATTCCATATATCATCGCTGTCAAGAAATGCTATCCACTCGTTTTCAGCGGCTTTCATTCCGGCGTTTCGTGCTGCCGCACTCCCTTGTTTCTTTTCGGTAATAACTTTCGCCCCAAGTCTTTTCGCAATTTCCACGGTTTTATCCGTTGAATTATTATCAACAACGATAATTTCCGAGACAGGCAGCGTCTGATTAAATACGCTTTTGAGCGTGTTTTCCAAATACTTCTCACTGTTGTAGCAGGGAATGACAACGGATACTGGTGCTTTCTTCATATAAGTTTTTCACAAAAACGATTCATTCAATCACTTAAGAGTAATATTGATTCCGCTTAGTAACGAAACCAGATCAATATTTCTTCGCAAACTACCTTAAAAATACTCCCTATGGAGTATATGAAGAAGTTTTCAAATTACATATAATATTTTCGTGAGTTAATTTAAGTTGGTTAGACAACATCTTCACCAATATTGGATTTGAGTATTTTCATGATTCCCCTAATTTTTCATGCCAAGTATTTTCAACTTAATCGGTTTTGGCGATTTGTTTGCATTTGGCAAGATATTGACCTAAACCAACATTGAAATTAACTGCTGAAAACAGATAAAAAAGAGTCCACAGCGTCTCTGAAACTTAGATACAATTTATGTCAAAAATTACTACCAGAACTGAAAACATATTAGTTCAAAACTTAGCCGGTGAAACGATGATTTATGATCTTTTGATTAATAAAGCTTATGTCCTCAATGAAACTCTGACCTTTGTTTGGAAATCCTGCGATGGAACTAAATCCGTAGAAGATATCCGGGCGAATGCCGCGGCAAAATTCGGAAAAGAAATGCCGAAAGAGTTTGTCTATTTATCACTAAAACAGCTAGACGAACACAATTTGCTCAAAAACATCGCACCAGCACTCGACCTAACAACGATGTCAAGACGTAGTTTAGTGCGAAAGGTGGGTTTAGCCACAGCTATCGCTCTGCCTATGATAAGCTCGTTGGTAGCTCCAGAAGCAGCCAATGCGGCTTCAACGGGAGCGTGTATTCCGAAAGATTCCCCATGTACTCCCACAGACACTTGTTGCCCTAATGGTACTTTTCCTGGGTTTTGTGGTGCAGGTTTTTGTACAAATTAAGACATTACGTTCAGCTACCCTTGCAACTTCACATCATTCCGAAATTGCTTTACCGACAAGTGATGGGTAGTCGATGAATTGCCAGCAGCTAAACTTGACGGAACTAATTTGTTGCTTTTTGTTGTTTTCAGATTGTTTTTAAGACTTTTCGATCAAGAATGTCTTATCTTGAATACTCATTTTCGGACGATCTCTATAATTAATTAGTATAAAGCAATTGCTTATTTTCAAGTGCGAATTTCATCAGAGCGTGATTTCCGACAATATTTAATTTTTGACTAATATTACGCCTATGCGTTTTGACAGTCAGGGGACTGATAAATAGTTTATCCCCAATTTCGTTATTGGTTTTATAATCCGCTATCATTCTTAAGATTTCACGTTCCATCGGGGTAAGAGCCGATACGCCTTCCGAATTGTTTTGATTTAAGCGGGTGCTGAGATGGTGAGTTAAGCGGTTGCTAGAATACGTTTGTCCTGAAATCACGCTGCGGATTGCTAAGACAATATCTTCAATCGCACATTCTTTCAAGATATAAGCCATCGCTCCTAAACGCATTGCTTCATTATAGAATTCAATTTCATCATGAACCGTCAATAAAATTACTTTTACATCAGAGTTAATTTGTAGTAAACGGCTCAAAACCTCAAAACCATTCATCAACGGCATATCAACGTCGAGAATCAAGACATCTGCCGGTTGTGTTTCTAGGGTCGTTAATACTTCTCGTCCGTTGCTGCATTCTGCACTGATAATAAAGTCAGGCTCTCTTTCAATCACCTGCCGCAAACCTTGGCGAACAATCGGATGATCATCCGCAAGTATTATTTTAACTTTAATAGACATTTGTAAATAAAAGACTAGATCGTGAAATTCAGGCGAATCGTTGTTCCTTTTCCTAAACCGGTTTCAATTATTGGCACACAACCTAAAATACGTGCACGTTCCTGCATTCCCATCAAACCAAATCCACCTTTTAAACGATCAACTAAATCGTAACCTTTGCCGTTATCTGAGATATTAACTCTGATATTTTTGTTGTCGCGTTGTATTTCCAGTAAAGCCTCGGTTGCTTCCGAATGTTTCACAATGTTATTCAAGCCTTCCTGCAAAATCCGGAAAAGATTGATTTCCATTTCGGGTTTTAATAGGTGGTCTATCTTATCAATTCGGGCTTCAATTTGCAGATTTTGCGTGGTTGCTTTACGAACTAATGCTTCTACTGCATTTGTAAATCCCAGACGATCAATTTGAAACGGTCGCAGATTGGTCGCAATTTCTCTCACTTCCGTTAAAGACTCGTCCGCAGCCTCTGCGATTTCTTCGATTTGCTCATAAACATTTTCAAGATCATCGCGTTGGCTAAGGGAAATCATCGCCCTATTTTTGATGATAACCAAATTTTGGCTCAATGAATCGTGCAAATCTGCGGCGATTCGTTTGCGTTCTTCCTCCTGCACCTGAATCAAACGCCGCGAAAACAACTCCTGAGCTTGTTTGGCACGATTCAGCCGGGAAAGTCTGATTGAGAAGATCAAATAAAACAAGGCGATTGCAAGCAAGAAACAGGTTAACCAAAACCACCAAGTCCGATAAAATTTCGGAAAGATTTTGAGCGAAATTTTAGCACTATTTTCATTCCAAACGCCGTCAGCATTCGCAGCCTGAACCGTGAAAACATATTCACCGGATGGCGGATAGGCGTAATATGCGGTGCGTCGGTTTCCGGCTTCGGTCCAATTTTCGTCAAAGCCTTCTAATTTATAACGAAACTGTAATTGATTGGAACGGTTGAAGCTTATCCCTGTATAAACGATTTCCAGATTTTGCTCATTCGGCTGAATTTCGATCGAACGCCCTAAATCGAGAGATCTGTTATTGACTCTAATCTCTTCAATTGCCGCATTAGGCAACGATTTTTCGGGCGGAGGCGGGGTAATCGCTACATATCCGCGAATCGTAGGAAACCACAATTTTTTATCTTTCGCTATCCAGCCAGCCGGCTGACTTCCTCCATTTCCTTCGGCGGACAGCATTCCGTCGGCTGTTCCAAACGAACGGCAAAATATTTGTGAACTTACCCCGTCAAAAAAAGTGTCCAGATTGCTTTTGGCAATAGTGAAAATGCCTTGATTTCCCAGCATCCAAAAATTGTCGTTTTCATCAATCAAGATACGGGAAACTACATTGTCAAATAATCCGTTCTGCACAGTTACAGTCTTAATCGTTCCATTTTTCAGACGTGATAGACCGCCGCCGTATGTTCCAAAATAGATGCTGCCATCCGCAGTTTCACGAATATCGCGGATGTTGTTGTTAGCAAATCCTTCCGCTGTGGTAAAGCTCGTAAATTTATCGTTTTCAAAACGATTGGCACCACCCAGAATGCCGAACCAAATTGCACCGTCTTTGGATTCGGTAATAAACTGCACTTGATTGCCGATCAGTCCTTGTTCAGTCGTAAAACGTTTGTAATTTCCATTTACTTCACGCCGCAATAAACCGTGTTCCCGGAAACCGAGCCACAAATTGCCATATGAATCTTCAAAAATCGCTTTTACGGCAAAAGTGGCAGTTCCTAACGCTTGCTTAATTTCACCAGACAGATCTTTGATTGAACCGTCGGGGCGACGGGCAAAAAGGACATCGTAGCCGCCTGTCATCAATGTTCCGTCTCGGGTTTCGGCAAGCGATATAAGAAAGGACTTCGGAATACTTGTGTCAGCGATAAACCTATTGTTTTCAAACTTATGCAAACCGAATCCGGCGATCCAGAGATTTCCTTTCGAGTCTTCTAAAACGGCGGCTGTTTGATTATTTGCAACTCCGCGTGATTCATCAAATGATTCAATAAAGTTTTGTTTGAGGCGGCTTAACCCTAGCGTGTTCGTCCCCAGCCACAAATTTCCTTCTCGGTCAGAAAAAAAAGCCTGCACGCCCTTCTCAGAAAAATTCACAGGAGTTTTTTCCCATTTGCTGTTGCTACCAAGGTGAAGAATTCCATCATCGAGATTAGCTAACAAATTGGCGTCCAAATCGCGGGTGAATTTTGTGTTGGTGGCTGCATTATTGCTGATCTCAAGCTCTTTAATAAACTTTGTTCCGTCAAAACGATACAAGCCGGAACGCTCGGCAACCCATAAATCTTTCTTTGACGCAGCGATGTCGGAAATAAAAAACCCCGAAGATTGTTTCAAATAGTCGGAAAAATCAAATATTTCAATCGGTGCATTTTCCCGCCAACGCAAAATGCGGCTTGGTTTTTCGAGCGTGGTCGCGGAATTATTAAGCCATATGTCTCCATCACTCGCTTCAATGATGGTTGAAATTTGTTTGGGTGATTTATCATCAGCCGGTGTTGTTACTCTTTCAAAGGATTGAATTTCGGCTTGGTATTGATTCTCTGATAATTTGTAACGCCTTGCTCCATTTGCTCCGCCTGTCCACAAATATCCACGAGTATCTGCATATAACGAATAAATTTCTTCTTCTTCGCTGTCGTCAAAGGCGTGAAATTTACCATCCTGAAGACACGAAATTTCGCCGGTTTCTGTGGCAATCCATAAAACTCCGGCTCTATCCTCGTGCAATGCAGTAATTCGCTGACTTTTGAGCTCGGGAGCGTTGACCGTATTAAAAACCGTGAATTTTACACCGTCAAAACGAACCAACCCGCCAAATGTGGCTATCCATAAATAACCCTCCCGCGTTTGAACCAGCGAATTGACGGAGTTCTGCGGCAATCCTTCCGCAGTTGTCCACCAATAATATCTAAAATCGCTTGCTTTAATACTTATGGCAAAGAAGAGTGCAAGGCAAAATAGACTTGCCAAAAATTTGATGTTCAAAGCTGATTTCATCCAAGAAATATTAACCACAAATAGATTATGAGGCAATGACAGCCATCCGCTAAGTCTCAGAAAATTGTTTGCCTGATCAAGCTACTCAAAATCGGATAGAAATTAAGCAAGCAACAATTTTGCCGATTCCGCTGTAAAAATACTCCCTTTGGAGTATGTTAAAAAGTTTTTTATTTCCGCATAATCTACTACGACTGATTACACATCAGTAATTATGGCTCTCGAGCATTTGGGTCAATCCAGTATCCCCGGAAAAATTTGCATCTATCAATTTCAGAATACTTTAATTTCGTTCTGCTTTTGAAAGGTCTGAATATGTTTTGGGGAATTTTCCTAATAATTTGAAGAATAATCTGAGTAACACCCCCAAAAAACAATTTGACATGAAACCAAAACACAGAAACGAAAATTTACTTATCCAAGAAACTAACAACGAGACGTTGGTCTATGATTTGAGCATCAATAAAGCCTACTTACTGAATGAAACATCAGCCTTTATCTGGCAGATGTGCGATGGGAATAGGGAAACGTCTGAAATTACAACCGCACTTACCAAGAGATTCAAACAATCTGCCGACGAAGATTTTGTTTGGCTGACCATCGACTTATTGAAAAAAGAAGGATTGATGGCGGATGCAGGTAAATTGCCGAATAACTTTACCGCAAACCGCAGGGAAGCAATCAAACGAATCGGGTTAGCCACGATGATGGCACTACCTTTGGTCAATGCTTTAACCGCTCCAAGTGCGGCAAATGCACAGAGTGGGGCAGTTTGCGTGGTCGGTGCGGATTGTTCTAGCTCTGCTGCTTGCCCAGGATGCCAATGCAGCGGACCATTGGTTTGCAAAGACCAAGGAGAGGTACTCGTCAATACCTTTCCTTGCAATAATTTCGGAGAATTTTGCATGACCTTAGACGCTCTGCGAAGTGGAATCTGTGTAGGAACTTGTCAAAGTTGACCAATTCGGAGGATCAACCCGGAAGCTGCTCAAATAATCCGACCAAGTCGGTGCATTCCGGCACTCGCCAATTTTCGGTCAAAGAAGGAAAAGCGAGGCTCTGAGAAATTGGCTAAAACCGAATATCACCGTTTCAAAAAAGCAATTTTAACCGGATTTTCAGGCTAAATAGGAAAGCAGGTTCGCAAAAAAAGGAGCATGTCAGAAAAGTCCAATTTGCCCGTTTGCGGGCTAAAGAATTTAGCTCCATGCGGTAGCGTGGAGTTCGGGCAAATTAAAATACAAGCCCGTTTGCGGGCGGCAGATGAATAGTAAACCATGTAATATCAATGTTTTACACAAACTGTCGCCCGCAAACGGGCTTATAGCATTTCTTCAAAAGCCTCCACACTCACGTGTGGAGCTTAATTATTACGTCCGCAAACGGACTTTTCAGACAGCCTCTTTTTTCACGACAGATACATTTATAGAACGTTCATTCCGAGTTCTTTCACCAAGAATCCGTAAACGTCAGCCTGCTCTTGAATTACCTTGGCAGTTGGTTTGCCTGCACCGTGCCCGGCGTTTACTTCAATGCGAATCAGCATCGGTTTATCGCTCGCGTTTGCTTCCTGCAAAGTAGCCGTATATTTGAAGCTATGTGCAGGCACTACGCGGTCGTCGTGATCAGAAGTTGTGACCATCACTGCCGGATATTTTCCGCCTTTTTTGATGTTATGAAGCGGAGAATATTTATAAAGTGCATCGAAATCGGCTTTATCTTTTACCGAGCCGTAATCGGATGTCCAAGCCCAGCCAATCGTAAATCCTTCAAAACGAAGCATATCCATCACGCCAACTGCCGGAAGGGCTGCCCCGAATAATTCAGGATGCTGATTGAGCGTTGCCCCAACCAATAAACCGCCATTCGAACCGCCCGATATGGCTAATTTACTCGGTTGCGTATATTTCTGATCGATTAAATATTTAGCTGCCCATGCGAAATCGTCGAAAACGTTTTGTTTATTAAGACGACTGCCACCCTTCCACCATTTTTCGCCATATTCTGCACCGCCACGAAGATTCGGGACTGCATAAATTCCGCCCATTTCCATCCAAACGAGCCGCGAAACAGAGAATCCGGGCGTCATATTTACATTAAAACCGCCGTAACCGTAAAGCATCGTTGGATTCGTTCCATCAAGCTTAAGTCCTTTTTTATGAACAATAAACATCGGAACTTTCGTGCCGTCTTTTGAATTGTAAAAAACTTGCTTTACTTCATAATCATCGCGTTTGAAATCGACTTTTGACTCACGGAAAATAGTCGATTTACCAGATTTCATGTCGTAACGAAAGATGGTTGGCGGGGCGTTAAAGCTCGAATAAGAATAAAAGGTTTCGGTGTCCGTTTTTTTGCCGCCAAATCCGCCTGCCGAACCGATTCCAGGTAACTCAACATTTCTGATGAATTTTCCTTTCAAATCGTGAATACGAATTTGCGTGTAGGCATCCTTTAAATAGTTCAAAACAAACTGGTTGTTGAGCATGCCAACACCAACCAGAGTTTCCGTCGCTTGCGGAATAACTTCAGTAATTTTATTGTTTTTGGCAATATCAACAGCTATCACACGTTTCAGCGGAGCATCTTTGTCGGTCGAAAAATAAAAAGTTGTTCCGACATTATCAATCATTGTGTAATCCGCTTCCAATTTATCGAAAATCGGCATTATTTTGGAATCTTTCGCCTGCAAATCTTTGTAATAGATCATATTTTGCGGACGCGTTCCTTGCCCAACGTAAATAATCAGATAGCGACCATCATCTGTCACGCCTCCTCCGACAAAATATTCCTTGTTATCCGGACGTTCGTAAACCAAGGTGTCTTGATCATTTGGTGTTCCAAGTTTGTGATAATAGAGTTTTTGAAAGTAATTCTGATCGCGTAAAGCTGTGTCTTTATTCGGCTTAGGAAATGCAGAATAGAAAAAACCTTTACCGTCTTTTGTCCAACCGGAAATTCCTTGACGACGTTTTTCGAGTTTATCATCCAGATATTTTCCGGTTTCAACTTCCATCACTTTCCACTCTGTTTGATCCGACCCAGCGGTTGATGTTCCAATCGCCACCAGTTTGCCGTCATCTGTAAAAACAGTTCCGCCGAGAGCAACCGTTCCATCGGTCGAAAGTTTATTCGGATCAATAAAAACCTTGCCCGCATCAGTAGTTGATTTGGCGATATACAAAATTGATTGATTTTGCAAACCATCATTTTTGTAATAAAAATAATTTTTGCCTTGCTTAAAAGGAGCCGAATATTTTTCGTAATTCCAGAGTTTTGTAAGACGATCTTTGATCATTTTTCGCTCTGGAATTTGCGATAAATAGGCATCGGTAATTTTATTTTGGGCTTCTATCCATTGACGCGAATCGGGCGAATCCGGATTTTCCAGACTGCGAAACGGATCAGCGACCTTCATCCCGTGATAATCGTCAATTTGGTCAATTTTATTAGCCTTTGGATACTCAAATTTTTGAGCCGAAATAGTTACAAACATAAAAGAAAGAATCAATAAAACAAACGAAATTCGTTTTGCAATTGCAGACATATTTACCTCTTTTTGGAAAGAATTTTAGATATTATACGGATTTTACTACGAATAGTTTAAAAATGTAACGCCGCCATCTTGGCGGCTGTCTGGGTGGCATCTTGCCGCCGTTGCTTTTTATAAAAATCAATGAATTGTGAAAAAGAGTTGAGGGCAGGATGCCCTCAGGACAGCCGCCAAGATGGCGGCGTTACTATATCTTAAGCCGCCAATGATTCTTGGGCATTTATCAAACTAAAAAGGCGAAGCCCATCTCGTCTCGCATTTCCTGCTTTAATTCCGAAATTCTCAACCACAAAATCTTCGCCTGATTGCGAATCTGTCACTGAACCTGCGATTACATCAATCGTGATGCCGAAGCGTTTCAAAACTTCGATTCCACCGATTACCCCAACATAATCCGATGCACAAAAGACGAAACTCGCCGTTGCATTTTTGATTTCTTCGTCAAGCAAAATCGAATCAACCGAATATCCGCCGACAATTCCATCGCCCAATTCTACGACGATTAAATCAGGCTTTGATTCGTTTAATTTGTTCAAAATCGCTTTGGCAACAGGTGCTAAATCGTCCACCCCGACAGTCGAAGGCAAACCGCAATCGAGAAAACTTGCGGTTGTAAACGCTCCGCAATCCTGCATATTCAGCGTATCTCGCAAACACGCAACGCCCGACATTTTGGCTCCCGCAACCCGCAAACCTACGTGCGAGGCTTGTTTGACAATCTCAGTCGCGGCGACAGTTTTACCCGAATTCATACAAGTTCCCGCAATTATAACAATCGGAGCAGATTGATTAAGAATTTTATCAGGTTTCAAAGCGTTAGCAGCAATATTCAAAATCGAACTGCCCACTGATAACTGCTCACTGATAACTGCCCCAATACTTCAACTTCAATCGCATCCGACAAACTCGAATGATGTCCGCTACAAACGCCGATTACGCCGCCCATATTCAAAAGATGCAACTTGTCGCCAGCCTTAATTGTTTCGGGAACATCCCCGAAAAATCCTTTCAGGGCACGGCGTTTACCCAAAACCCCAAGCAAAATATCATTGCGATTAATTTTCGCAAGCCGTCCGCTCGGCAGTTCGAGATTGCCGTAAGTTACTGATTCGCTTAACGCTTTGACTACCACAACATCGCCCGATTTCGGCGAATGATTTTCGGAAATAACCGAAACAGTTCTGCCTAAATTCAAAGGCGATGTTGCCGACCCGATTTTATCTACTTCTAATTCTAATATTTTCATACTCGGAACGCCGGCATCTTGCCGGCAGACGTCGCAATCGCGGCGTAGCAATGTCTAATATTCAACAAATAATTTTCGCGTTTTCACGCTCAATGCCGGCAAGATGCCAGCGTTCCATTAATCCATTTTTCGCAATCGCAATCTCAACGCCTGCAATTTAATAAATCCTTCCGCATCGAATTGGTTATATGCACCCGCATCGTCTTCGAAGGTCACGACCCGTTCTTTGTAGAGCGAATTTGGCGAACGGCGTCCTAAAATTGTGACGTTTCCTTTGTATAATTTAATGCGGACTTCGCCGGAAACTGTCGTTTGAGTTTGGTCAACCATCGAACGCAATATCTCGGTTTCAGGAGCGAACCAGAAGCCGTAATAGATTGATTCGGCAAACTTTACGCCAAGCGAATCACGCAGACGCATCACTTCACGATCCATCGTGATTGATTCCAATGCACGATGTGCCGCTTGCAGAATCGTTACGCCCGGCGTTTCATAAACTCCGCGAGATTTCATTCCGACAAAGCGATTTTCGACCAAATCAACCCGTCCGATTCCGTGTTCGCCGCCGATAAAATTGAGCTTTGAAAGCATATCAACCGCACCATATTTTTCGCCGTTGATCGCAATCGGTTCGCCTTTTTCAAACTCGATAATCATTTCTTCGGCTGTGTCCGAAGCCTTTTCGGGCGATTTCGTGAGCAAGAAAATATCATCGGGCGGCGATTCCAAGGATTTTCCAAAATTCCGCCTTCGTATGAAATATGCATCAGATTTCTGTCCATCGAATAAGGTTTTTCGGCAGTCGCGGTCACGTTGATGTTGTGTTTTGCACAATACGCGATCAAATCTGCACGACCTTTGAATTCCCAATGCCGCCACGGTGCAACAACTTTAATATCAGGCTGAAGTGCATAATATGTAAGTTCAAAACGGACTTGATCGTTGCCTTTGCCCGTTGCTCCGTGTGCGACCGCATCAGCACCTTCGCGTTGAGCAATTTCGATTTGTTTTTTGGCGATAACAGGACGAGCCAAACTTGTTCCGAGCAGATAAACGCCTTCGTAAAGTGCATTTGCCTTAACAGCTGTCCAAACAAAATCTTTTACGAATTCCTCACGCAGGTCTTCCACGTAAAGCTTTGATGCACCTGTATTTAAGGCTTTTTCCTCTAAGCCCGTCATCTCGTCGCCTTGCCCAACGTCTGCACAAAAACAGACAACTTCGCAGCCGTAAGTTTCTTTGAGCCACAACAACATTGCAGACGTATCAAGTCCGCCCGAATATGCTAAAACTACTTTTTTTATTGATTTATTCATGTGAATTAGTCCAAAGTCTAACGTCCAAAGTCTAAGGTCAAAAGCACGGTGACTTTAGACCTTGGACTTTAGACCCTAGACTCAAACAGCTCCCAAACTTTTTTCAAAACAATTCGCTGTTCTTTCTGATTGCGAACAGCAATAAAAATCGTATCTTCTCCGGCAATTGTGCCGACAATCTCGTCGAGCTTTGCGTTATCGATCTTTACGCAAACTGCTGCTGCAAATCCTGTTTCGGTTCTTGCGACGATCAAACATTCACCAGCTATTTCTAAACTTGTTAAGCCGAAGCTTGCATAATTTACTTTTTGAGGGACAGAGTAAAACCCCTTAACTTTAACGATTCCAAGTTCCAGCAGATCTCTCGAAACGCTCGATTGATTTACCGTAAAGCCCTGTTTTTCAAGGCTTTCGGTTAATTCTTCCTGAGTCGAAATTTGTTCTTTCCTTATCAAACTCAGTATTTCATTCTGCCTTTCGATTTTTTGCATAAAGACTCCTTAATACGCATAATCATTGCATAGATGCATATATTAATTGAAGAGTTGTAAAAAGACAAGAAAGAGCGAAAGAAAATGTGTTGGTTTTAGTTTTCTCCTCGGAAATTAGGTTTGACGACTATTTGAAAATGTTTTGTAGTTTGATCAATGAGCTGAACATTGATCAAACTACAAAAGCTCTTGTTATGAAAAATGAAGTTCCTTGCAAAATTTTTATAATCTATTGACAATGGTAGAAAAATCCAACAAATTTGGGCTAATTTGAAAGTCAAAATCAGGAAAAAAGCTGTCAGATTTTTATACCCCATTTTGGCAGAACGCTCTGGAAAATGTGCGATTTTTTCTCACATCGTGTGATAAAAATTCACACTTTTTTGAAAAAAAATGAATCGTATCTTTTATCCGACGATTCTACCAAATTCCGTAAATTATTGACTGTGTTACATCTTTGTTACATATCTGTATTTTTCCACCAATTAATGTTTACTGGTATAGAAATTGCGTCAGATTTTCTATACGTGAATTTTGCTTATAAGTTGGAAATCTTCCAAAGTGTAGATATTCGGCTTTAAAATTTATTTATAATAAACAACCCCCAGGAGATTTTTGCCATGAGAGAAAACACACGCACCAAAAGACACTACTACCTTGTCGATCCAACGCCGATACTTTTCTTACCTTAGAAAAAACTAATCGCTACACAATTATTTTTTAGACCAATGAGATTTGATAAAGTTTTTTGTGATTTCCACAAAAGACACAGTCTATTGTTTTGGCAATGCAATTATTGTTAATAAATCTAGATTTTTATTGAAAACAAGTAAGGGTAAAATTCCGCAATTAAGTGTAATTTTCCAACATTTACGCAAAAAAAAGTAATTGCTTCGTTCAGAGTCTAAATCAGTATGTTACAAAACGGTTAATTTTCGCCGGAATCGCTTTGGCACAAAGGTTGCTAATGGAAAAAGTAGCAGAGTAAATGTAGTGATCGATACTGATACCAAAGGTAAAAGTTAAGACTGTTTTAGCATATTCAGTCGTTTCCAAAATTAATTTGATCGATTTGTATTAATCGATTTTGCCCCAGTGGCTTCCCCCCGTGGTCGTTGATGTTAGTTCAGTCTTGCTGAATGTAACTAAGGCGACTTTTATGTTTTATTGAGGTAATTAATATATGAACCCCCCGAAAAGTAAGAAGAAGAAGCGAACCGCACTCATCATTTGTCAAAACGAAACTCGATACTGGACAACCCAAGCTCAATTTTGGCAATGGATCAGAGAACTCAAGATCGTTAAATTGGGAGACAATCCTTTAACCGGAAAATTTAATCGTCCTTATGAGGAATTGATGGTCGAGATTGGCAATACAATTCTAAATCTCGCCCATAAAAATCATCTGAGTGAAGCACTTTCATCTCGTCAGTATATGAAAAAGAGGTAACGTCATATGAGAGCCGTGCAATATTTCCAACATTCGAAATATCCGAAAGCCTTTATTTTAATAGGGGCTTTTTTTATGTTTGCTTTTTCAATAGCAAACGCACAGGTTTTGGATACGAATAAGCTCCAAACCGATATTTCCTTAAATGAATATTTAATCGGAATCGGCGATGTGCTCGATATTCGCGTTTACAATCGTCCGCAATTATCACGCGATGCAATCCGTGTGGATGGACGCGGAATGATAAGAATGCCTTTGCTCGGAACGGAAATTAGGGCGAAATGCCGAACCGATTACGAACTCGCACAAGAAATTTCACGGCTCTATCTGGAATATTTGCGAACTCCGCACGTAGAAGTTTTTATCAAGGATTTTCAATCAAAACCGGTCGCCGTAATTGGTGCTGTGCGTGAACCCGGACGTTTTCAACTTCAGCGGAAAGTGCGTTTATTGGAATTGCTATCATTTGCCGGAGGTCCGACTGATGACGCAGGCGGACGAATTCAAATCAAGCACGATTCAAACACACGTTCCTGTGAGCTTGAAAACTCCGGAGAAAACCCTGTGGAATCTGTCGTTGCTACTGCTTCAAGTGAAAACGTAACTTGGTATCAAATCAAAGATTTAATGAAAAGTGGAGACGCTGAAGCAGATAATCCATTTGTTCTTCCCGGCGACGTTGTCAACTTGATCGAGGCTGACAAAATTTACATCGTTGGCAACGTTTATAAACCGACAACAATTGCATTAAAAGAGCAGATAACCATTACTCAGGCGATTGCTATGGCGGGCGGAACTTTGCCGGATACGAGTTTTGATAAGGTAAGGATTTCAAGGCAAGCCCTTGGGGAAACTACAAAAACGGAGATATTGGTTAATTTGAAGGCGGTAAGTCAGAAAAAGGCAGAAGACGTAGTTTTGCAGGCGAACGATATTATCGAAGTGCCTTCATCAACCGGCAAAAAAATCCTACGAGGATTAATAAACTCAATTGTTCCAACTATTTCGCGGCTTCCCATTCGCGTTATCAATTAATTTTTCAGTATTTTTAGAGGAATTAAAAGCTATGTTGAATAAAAACGAAAATCTCGAATCAGTAAGGAGTTTGCTCAAAATGGAACGAAGACCAAAAGAGCAATTTCCGACACCAATTGAAGCAGAATATTACGAACCGGACTTTGAATCAGGAAGCGAAATTCATCTGCGGGAATATTTACAGCGTATTAATCGCCACAAATGGATCGTCATCGTAATTACTGTTTTATTTACCTCAGCTGCTGCAGTTTACTTTCAGAATCAACCGGAAGTTTATCAAGGCGAAGCCCGCGTTCAGGTGGATTCTCAAAGCGAAGGCGAACTTGACCCGAAGGGAGCCGCATCGCCCTTTGAAGACCGGGCTTATTTCAATACCCAACTCGAACTTCTTGAAAGTCCGGAGTTGATTCGGAACGTTGTAAAAAATCTTGATCTGGAAAAAAATCACGATTTTCTTGGTGACAATCTTCAAGGAACGGTTCCGGAAATTAATAAAAACGAGACTGTAGTGAGTAAAAACAAAAATTCCGGTAAAGCCAGAAATTTTGCAGAAAGACCAAAAACGAGAAAGTTGGAAGAGGCGGAAAGATTGAATCCATTGGTGGATAATATTATTGATACCTTAAACATTCAGCCGGTTTTACAATCGCGTCAGGCAGTTAAGGATACTCGTCTGATAAGTATCAAATATAAGCATCCGAATCCAAAAATTGCGGCACTTGTAACGAACGGTGTGGCGGAACAACTGGTGATTTCCAATCTCGACAAAAAATTGCAGACGAATTCGAATGAAAATAATTATCTGGGAAATAACATCGCCGATTTGAAGTCGCAGATTAGAAATGATGAAGAGCGGCTTTTGCAATACGGTCGCAATTACCAGTTGCCTTCATTGGATGACAAACAAAATACCGTAGTCGAAAGATTGGCAGGGCTAAATAGGCAATTGCTCGAAGCGGAAAACGATCGAAAACGCACCGAAGCTGCTTATAATGCGGCACTTGTACCGGGTGCAGCCGATGCGATTTCCGAAATGAATACGAAGCAAATTGCAGACATTGACAGCAAACTGGATGATTTACGCCAAAGCCGGGCTCAATTGCTCGTTGAAGTAACTGAAAAATATCCGGCAGTTATTGAAATTGATAAGCAGATCGGAGTTCTCGAAGCGGCGGCGAAAGATAAACGGGAAAAGGCTTCTTCGTTGTTGGTAAAGAGCCGGGAAGTGCAATTCAAGGAAGCCGTAGCCCGCGAAGATTCGATTCGCGAAAGTTTTAAGAAACAATGGGGCGAAACACTAAATCAAAATAGTGCGGCGATCAATTATCGGATTATTCAGCAAGGTCTTGAAACGAACCGAAAACTTTTGGATGAAATGCAGCAGCGTGAACAGGAAAATCAGATGCTGAAAGCAAAAGTGCCAAATAATATTAGGGTAGTTGACTATGCATTAACGCCTACGAAACCGCTTGATCAAAAGTCCACTCAATATATAGGGTTGGCTTTTTTATTTTCGTTCACTTTGGGTATTGCAGGTGCTTTGATCCGCGATTATTTCGATAATTCGGTACATTCTGCCGTTGAAGTTGAAAAAACTTTGAGTTTGCCGGCAATTGCTGCGATTCCGCAAGTAAAAACTGGCATTTTCGGTTATGTCGGTTATCGGCGAAAATTCGCAGACATCAACGCTTTGAACTTACAGAATGGCGAATCTGGCGGAAACGCTACGAACGAAGCCGGAAACGAATTGATATTGAATGGCGATTATCGCTCGCCATTGGCGGAAGCTTTCCGTCAATTACGGACCGTTTTACTGCTATCGCCTGAAGTCGGGAATATCAAAAAGCTATTGGTTACCTCAAGTCGTCAGGGCGAAGGCAAAACGACTACCGCAATCAATATCGCGACAAGTCTTTCGCAAACGGGTGCTTCGGTACTTGTTATCGATGCTGATTTGCGAAGTCCGCGTTTGCATAAAATATTCAATTTACCCAACGAAGAAGGGTTGAATGACCTCTTAACCGGTAACATCGAACTTAAGAAAATAAACCAAATCATAATCAATAAAACTGAAACTTTGAATTTCTTGACGGCGGGGAAATTGCTATCAGATTGTGCGGACTGCCTGAGCTCGAAACAAATGCAGAAATTACTAAATCTGCTGGAGAAGAGATTTGATTTTATCGTAATTGATTCGCCCCCCGTGATGACATTCGCGGATAGTGCGATCCTTGCGGCAATGGCGGACGGTGTTTTGCTGGTTGTCCAAGAAAATCGTAATTCGGCAGAATCTCTCAGGCAAACGCGGAAAGTGCTGAATATGGTTGGGGCAAATATCGTCGGCGTAGTGCTAAATAAGGTCAAGGCAGTGACGGAAAGTTACTCATATCACTATCAAAAATAATATTGTGTGTTTTCTTGTTCTTTGAGATAAAGCAATGTCGAAATCTGTAAAAAATCAAGATTCTTCTAATCAAATTGCCAAAGGATTATTTTGGGTGACTTGCGGGAAAGGTGCTCAGGCTTTTCTGCAATTTTTGGTACTCATCATCCTTTCGCGATTAATTTCGCCTTTGGATTTTGGAATTCTCAGTGCGGCGATGATCGTAGTTGGTCTGTCGGAAATTATTACCGAACTTGGACTCGAAGCCGCCATCGTTCAACGCGAGAATTTAGAAGATCGACACGTTTCAACGGCATTTGTATCGTCGCTCATCCTTAGTTCGGCGGGCGGATTATTGATCTATCTTCTAGCACCGGTTTTGGCGGGCTTTTTCCATTCTCAGCAGGTCGATGAAGTTTTGAAAGCTTTGGCATGGCTCTTTCCGATACGCGGATTAGCCACAATCGGCGAAGCTTTGGTGCAGCGTGAATTGCGTTTTCGTTGGATGGCGGCAGTGGATACGATCAGTTTCGGAATCGGATATTTCATTTTTGGAGCAGGTTTGGCACTCTTAGGTTTTGGGGTTTGGGCATTGGTGACGGCAAGTCTCGTGACTGCGGTTGTGAAAACATCGACTCTCTTATTCAGCTATCCGCCAAAAAGTCTTCGTCCCGAAAAGCAAGCATTTTCCGAGTTGCTTTATTTCGGCTGCGGACACACGGTCGCACGAATCAGCAATAACTTGGCATTGCAAGGCGATAACTTGGTTGTTGCCCGAACGTTAGACCTTTTTTCACTCGGAATTTACGGGCGTGCTTATCAATTAATGAGCGTTCCGGCTTCAATTCTCGGGCAGATTCTAGACCGTGTTTTGTTTCCTACGTTTGCAAAAATACAAAGCCAAAAAGATCGCTTGGCTGCTGCTTATATGCGGGTAATTACTCTCGTAGCCTTATTGATGCTGCCTATGAGCATGGCGGGAATTATCGTTGCACCGGAATTGATTGACGTAATTCTTGGTGATAAATGGGTTGACGTAGTGCTTCCTTTTCGAATTTTACTCATCGGATTAATGATGCGAACGAGTTACAAATTGAGCGATTCATTGGTTAGGGCAACCGGGGCAGTTTACAGACGTGCCTGGCGACAAGCAATCTATGCCGGAATGGTAATTTCCGGAGCCTGGATAGGACATTTCTGGGGAATCGCGGGCGTGGCGGCGGGAGTTTTGGCGGCGGTAGCAATCAATTTCCTTTTGATGGCTGGGCTTAGCTTAAAACTTGTCGGGCGAAATTGGCACGAATTTTTTGCCGCACATAGCAATGCCTTCGTTTCGGCAATTGCTCTCTCAGTAATAACTCTGCCTTTGGTTAATTTGTTGCGGGAAATCAACTTAATGCCTATTTTTATATTAATTTCGACGACATTTCTGATTACAATATTGTTTTTTTTAGGTTTGAAAATTGCACCGCGATTTTTCTTTGGTTCAGAAGGATTGTGGTTCATCGGCATTTTACAAAGTTACCTACCGAAAAGAATTCGGCTGTCATTATTTCAAAATCAGGAAAAAGAATCACAAATATATGGAGTGAAAGATGCAAGTATTGAAAATGCCTGAAAAATTTGATCGAAGCTCGAAATCGTCTGAATTGATTAGCGATTTGTTGTTTCATTTGGATTCTGAGGGTGTAAATTATTGCCAGTTTAAGAGCAATTGGAAGATCGATCAATGGCTCGAAGGCGAAGGCGATCTTGATCTGCTGGTTAAACGCCGAGACATCGGGAAATTCACTGCAGTACTATTTCAACTCGGTTTCAAAAAGGTTTTAACTCAGAAGGAAATGGAGATTCCGGGTATTTTGAATTTCTACGCTTTTGATTCGGGGCTACAAAAATTCATCCACGTTCACGCACATTACCAACTCGTTTTCGGGCATGATCTAACCAAAAATTATCATCTGCCAATTGAGGATGCATATCTCAATTCGGCGATTCGTGAAGGCGAAATTAATATCGCCGCACCCGAAATGGAATTAATTCTTTTTGCGATGCGGATGGTTTTGAAGTTTTCGGCATTTGAAACTCTTGCCCGATATGCGACCGGAAAATCCAAAAAGCATTTTGCAGAAATTTTTGATGAACTAAATTATCTGAAAACCGAAGCCGACGATTTGAAATTGCGAAATGCTCTGAGGCAGCATTTTCCGATGATTAGCTGGCAGCTATTTAGCGATTGCCTTAATTCGTTAAAACCGGATGCAACAATCGAGAAACGAGTTTTTATCCGACAAAGATTAGAAAAAGAATTAGCAGTTTATGGCAGATTATCGCGTTTTTCAGAAAAAATGACGCGATTAATCCGTTGGTTTTCGTTTATGTTTCGCCGATTTATTATTCGCAAAAAAGCACTTAAGAAATTTGAAAATGGCGGTGCGTTGATAGCGATAATCGGCGGCGACGGAGCCGGAAAAACAACTTGTGTTAACGAAATTTACGGTTGGCTTTCCAAGAAATTTGAGACTAAACGATGTCATCTCGGCAAACCTCCGAAATCGTTTTTTACGCTTCTGATAGCCGGATTATTAAAAGTTAAAAACAAATTCGATTCAATAGTCGGCGATTCCGAAACTGAGGCAAAGGTGGGTTTGCTGCAAAATCTTCGCTGGATTTGCACTGCACGCGACCGTTTTCGGCTATATCGAAAAATTCGCCGCCTTGCTTCAAATGGAGCGATTGTCATTTGTGATCGTTATCCTGTTTCGAATATCAGCTTGATGGACAGCCCGAAAATCAAGATCGAATCAGGTGATGAGAAATCGAGCAAAGGTACATATCTATTAAGCCGTATCGAAAATTATTATTATCGGCAGATAATTTCGCCGGACTATATGTTTGTTTTGAGGGTTGAGCCATACATCGCAGTCGTTAGAAAAACAGACGAATCACGAACACATGTTTTTACGCGTTCGAGCGAATTATGGAACATAAATTGGCGTGGCGAACCGGTTCGTTTGATTGATGCGGGAAGGGAATTGGCGGAAGTTTTGAATGATTTGCGGCAATCGATTTGGAAAATTCTATGAATATCGGACAAGGCAACGTCGTTGAAATTATCGGTCTATGCGGAGCAGGAAAAAGCACACTTGCTGCTTTGCTCAATGTTAAAAAGTCAGGCTCGAAAGCGGGTTTAACGATTTGGGGATTACCTAAACGTTTGTTGTTAAAAAGTTCGTTTACAACGTTGCCCAGTTTGGTTAAGAATCGACTCTATAAAAAATTAAGCTCCGAAGAAATTAAGCAAATCGTTCGTATCAATGCATTTACGGAATTTGTTAAGCGTCAGGATTATTCATCCGGGACGTTTTTTTTTGATGAAGGAGCGATTTTCGCGATTAGTAAATTGCGGGTTGACAGTCAAAACGACCCGATTTTGCAAGAAGAATGGGAAGCGAAAAGTCTCAATCATTGGAAGGAATTGGTAAAGACGATCATATGGCTTGATTCGGCTGATGAAGTTTTGATCCAAAGAATTCGGCAGCGAAATAAATCGCACAGAATGAAGGACAAATCCGATGACGAAATAGTTGAATTTCTCTCAAGATACCGGGAAGCATATGAAATAGTAATCAAGAAATTTACGGAAAATAATGCGGTAAATATCCTGAAATTTGATACTGCAGAAAGAAATTTGAAAGATATTGCAGACGAAATATCGTTCAAAATTGTAAGCAACAAAGCGTCGCAAAGAGAAGTTTTACCTACACAACAAATTGAGGTTGGTTTATGAAAATGTTTATTTTTGAAGGTTTAAGATTGGTTTCGAGAAAATTGAACAAATCAAGTGTTCTCTGTGTTTTGGCGATAATAATCTTGGTCAATTCTTCTTTGGTTTTTGCACAATCGCCAACTATACGTTTTGCCGCAATCGGCGATTTTGGTTCGGGCGATAATAATCAGGCAAGCGTTGCCAATTTGGTTAAAAGCTGGAATCCGGATTTTATTATTACGCTGGGTGACAATAATTATCCAGATGGAGAAGCCGCTACAATTGACCACACAATCGGACGCTTCTACCACGAATATATTTTTCCATATCAAGGTGGTTACGGTGCGGGTTCTCCATATAATCGATTTTTCCCGAGTCTTGGAAACCACGATTGGGATAATAACGTTGGAATTCCTGCCCAACCTTATTTAGATTACTTCGTTTTGCCGAATAACGAGAGATATTACGACTTCGTTCAAGGACCGGTTCACTTCTTTGTGATCGATAGCGATTCTCGCGAACCAAGCGGCGTTACGCCAAATTCGCCGCAAGCCGCATGGTTGCAAAGCAGACTTGCCAGCTCGACCTCGCCTTGGAAAGTGGTCTATATGCATCATCCTCCGTATTCTTCGCGAACTTCGTACAAAAACCTGCAATGGAATTATCAGCAATGGGGAGCAACCGCGGTTTTGGCAGGTCACGCACATGTTTACGAGCGGGTTATGAAAAATGGATTTCCATATATGACCAATGGTTTGGGCGGCGACAGTACGGGATCATTCGAAGGAGCAATCGAGGGGAGTGTTGTGAGATTTGGAAGCGATTACGGTGCTCAATTAATAACTGCAAACAGCGAATCAATAAACTTTAAGTTTATTACCAGAGCAGGCGTAGTAATTGATGATTTTACAATCGGAGCTACAGGTTTTGCCGCACCAAATAATCTGGCATCGACAGGAGTTTTTCCAACTCAAGTCAATCTTTCTTGGACAGATAATTCTTCAACTGAAAATGGCTTTAATTTAGAACGATGCGAAGGCATAAATTGCAGTAATTTTGCTGAAGTTGGAAGCGTTGGTTCAAATATTACTACTTTCAATGATGCCGGGCGAACGCCAAATACTCCGTATTCATATCGAGTTCGGGCATTTAACGGCGGTGGTTTTTCGGGATATTCAAATACGCTTCAGGTATCGACTCCGCCGATTGTTCAACCCGGAATACTTAATGACAATTTTGACGATAATGTGACGGATAATTCCAAATGGCTTTTCGGAATTTTGAGCAGAAGTGCTTCGAATTTTGATCCTCAAGTTCAGGTTTTTGAACAAAATGGCAGGCTGACAATCGTTCCGCGTTCATCTTATGCTCCTGCTTCATATAATGGATACGTTTCAAATTTGACTTGGGATCTAAGCCAAAATGCAGCAACAGTTGAAATGGTTCAGAAAGCTGCGGGTAATGCGTCCACGATCTTTTCGATTGGTAACAATAAAGATAATTGGTATGGATTCAGAGCCAAAGGAAACACGCTGTATTTAGAAAATCGTATCAATGGAGTGACGAATGGTTTTACTTTTCCATACGACGCTGTTTTGTATCGCTTTTGGCGAATACGTTTTAATCAGCCAACTGATTCAATTCTCTATGAAACAAGTCCAAACGGCACAAATTGGACGGTTAAATGGTCTGCTCCGAGCTTGATTCCGATCACAGCCAGCCGGATTGAAATGATTGCCGGAACATCAGGCAACGTTGCCAATCCAGGAGCGGCTTTATTCGATAATTTTATGCTTGCTCCGTAGTTAATTATTGAACTGACTGAGGTTAGCATGGCATCGCAATCGATAGAACAACCGAATATTTTCGCTACAAAAAAACAATTCGGGAAAACTGCGGAGGAATTTCAACCCGCAGAAACTTCCGATCTGCCGGAGAAAAAGCGTTGTGAAATAAAGGATATTTACGTTGTTCCGATTGTTCGTTTGGCATTTTACGGATTTATCGCGTCGATTCCTTTTGAGACGGTTAATCTAGGAATTCCGACTGAAATTACGGTAATCACGCTTGCGTTGCTGCTGCTATCCCTAGTTTTTCAGATTCCGCTTTGCCTCAAAAAACCGCCAACTGCATTTTGGCTGTTTTTTTTGTATTTGATAATTTTCACGATTCCGGTTTACACATCGGTTCCGAAAATCTATTTCGAAGAGGCAAAGTGGCAGCTGATCGTTTTTGCCCAACTCGTGCTGATGAGCTGGGTTGCTTTCAACATCATGAAATCCGAAAGAGCGGCTCGTGGAGCTCTTTTAACCTTAGCCATTTCATGTACTTTGTTGGCATTTCTCCAACAAATTGGAGTTTCAGAAGTTGCAAGCGATACGGGAAGCAGAAGCGAAAGGGTGAGTGCTTTCGGTTTTCATCCAAACAATTTGGCGAGAATCCTTTCTTTGGGTTTTTTGGCGTTAGCCGGATTGACCTACGGCTTGAGAAAAAGCTTCTTTAAGTCGCATTTAATGGTCTATGCAGCGATTGCATTGCTTGGTCTCGCGGTCGTTCAAACCGGTTCACGCGGCGGATTGCTCGCACTCGGCGGTGGACTATTGGTCTTTACACTGAAACGAGGAGCCGTTTCTGCGAAGTTTCGCAATGCCGCAGTTGTTTTGATCGGGATTAGTTTTTTTCTTGCCTTGGTTATGCAATCCGAAGCGAGCAGATCACGATTTGAAAGTGCAATCGAAGACGGAAATCTAGCCCGACGCGAAAAAATCTATCCGGAAGCATGGAAGATGTTTACGGAAAAACCTTTATTTGGCTGGGGGGCGAAATCGAGCGAATACGAGCTCGGGGCACGTCTTGCCCACGTAGATGAAGACAGTAAGAATCCGCATAACCTGATTCTTTTCGTGCTTTTATCTTCGGGTTTGATCGGCTTGGTTCCACTGATGGGGGGAATTTTTCTGACCGCGAAAACTGCCTGGAAAGCGAGAGACGGCATTCGCGGAGTTTTGCCGCTAGCTATGCTAATGACTGTCTTGATAGCAAATATGAGCGGCGTTTGGCTGCACAATAAGATGCATTGGTTTGTGATGGCATATGTGCTTTCGAGTCCGATTATGTTTAAGCGAATTGGATCGACTAAACAAAAAAATGACGTAAATCGACCGGGATTCTCCTATTAAATATTATGATCAAGCCAAATAAAGTAAAGAGAATTTTAAGACGGATGACGGGTTGGTCAGAAGTTTTTCAGCATCAATTCAACAAAAAGCAGTTTGCCGGGCAATCTTGTATTTTTTATTATCACCGGATTGCCGACGTTGGATTTAATGATTCGCATTTTGATGATCGCAATGTTTCCCCGGCTTTATTTGAAAAGCAAATCGCCGCTTTAAGCGAATTTGCCGAAATCGTTTCTTTGCAGGAATTGCCTAAGCGACTTGCGGAAAATGATTCTTTGAAAGGAAAGCCCTTGGTCAGTCTGACCTTTGATGATGGTTATTCAAACTTTCTGGCAAACGCTTTACCGATTCTAAAAAAATATAACGCTCCGGCTACATTGGCTGTCGTAACCGGGCTGACGGGGAGCAAAGAACTTGCCCATTTTGATAATTGGGCGAAGAAAAATGTGGCGAAAGTTTCTTGGGATTCATGGCGTTTATTGAACTGGAAGGAGATCGAAGAATGTGTTTCCAGCGGATTGGTTACGCTCGGATCGCATTCGCATACGCACGTTAAAGCAAGCGAATGCACGCTAAATCAGATTCAGGATGAGGTTGGAATATCAGCGGAAATTTTGCAGCGACGTTTTGGAAACGAGCATTCGAGCATTTACGCGTATCCATTTGGTAATTCGATTTTGGGTCACGTTTCAAAAGGCTATGAAAACGCGGTTCGCTCCTCGGGATTTAAGATCGCGGTTACAACTGACGTGGGATTGGCTTCAACTGAAAGTAATCTTTTGCGGCTTCCAAGAATCGAAGCACATAATCAAGATACGCCAAAAACTTTGCGTGCGAAGTCGGCGGGAAGCATCGCACCGCTTTACATAAATGAATATTTTCATCAGGCGACCGCTTGGAAAAATCGCAGAAGCAAAGAAAATACCAAATCCGTTTCCACTGAAAAAATTCTCAAAGGTGAAATCTTATGAGCAACAAAATCATTATTCGCGAAGCAAATGCGGAAGAAATTGAGCAATGGGATTCCTTAATTGAGAACTTTGAAAACCATCGCGTGTCGCATACGTCAGCTTGGCTTCGTTCTTTAGAAAAAACATTTAACGGCAAATTGCTCTTTTTGATTTTCGAAAGAAATGGCGAAAAGGTTGCGTATATGCCGGGAATGATTGTGAAAATTGGGCTTTTGAAACTATTTGGTTCACCGCTTCCGGGCTGGCAAACAGTTAGCATGGGACCGGTTTTTGATGAAAAACAAGTTTCTGCATCGGAATTAATTGAGCCGCTTGCAGCATTTTTGGAAAGAAAATACGGTATTCATCATATCGAAATTACAAGTGGCGACTTGGACGCAGCGATTATGGAAAAATCCGGTTTCCGCGGCAAACCCGAATATACGTTTAAAATGCCACTATTTCCGGGTGAGGAAAATAGAGTTTTGAAAGGGATGAAATCAAGTGCCCGGCGTAACATAACCCGCGGAAAAGAACTCGGATTAAGGGTAAATTTTCGAGATGATGAAGAATTTGTGGACGAGATTTACGATCAGATCCAAGAGGTTTTTGTTCGCGGTGGAAATACTGTTCCGTTTAGCAAAACCAGAGTTCTTGAATATTTCCGGAATATGAAGGAAAAGGAAACGCTTTTGGCGATTTCGGTTGATCTGCCCGATTGGGATATCAGCATTGCAACCGGACTCTTTACTATTGAAAATAAAGAACTTGTGCTTTTCACTTGGACTCATCGGGCGGAACATGGCAAGTATCGACCGACCGAATTGATGACTTGGACGGCAATGCAGAAGGCGATGGAGATGGGCTGTACAAGTTTCGATTTGGCAGGACGCGGAGATTTTAAAGCGAAATTCGGAGCTAAAATGAACGGCGATAAAACGCGTTGGGTTCGCAGCCGGTATCGCTGGCTGACAGTTGCCCGTGATCTTACTGAAAAAGTATATCGTTTCCAGCAGTCGATTCGCGGAAAAATTGCCAAGCGGAAATTGAATTCAAAGGGAATTCAAATAGAGAATCAAATTCCGGCATCCTGAAAATTAGCCTAAATTAAGAAAATGAAGAAGGAAGATTATCCAATCGCAGTTGTGATGGGCGATATTGATTTGTTGCGTCCGCTTGGGCTGGCAAAAATTCCGTGTGCCATTGTTGCAGATCGCGGTGCATTGCCCAGATATTCCCGCTATGCAAAATACGTGATCGAATGGACAGATCCGTGGAATGAAATCGAGCAATCACTCGAAAAATTGATCGATTTTGCAAAAGGACAAAAGACGAAACCAATCCTTTTTTATGAATCTGATGCTGATCTGCTTCTCGTTTCGAGATATCGCAGCGAACTCGGCAGGTACTACCGTTTTGTCGTTCCCGATGAGCAATTGACGGAAGATCTGGTCGATAAACTAAGATTCCAAAACCTCGCAGAAAAGCTTTCGCTGCCGGTTCCGAAATCGGAAATTCTGGAAGCGAATTCGAAAAAGACCAACTTAGTTTTTCCGCTAATCGCCAAGCCATTGACGAGAAAGACAAATGAATGGTCGCCGATCGCGGGACTCAGCAAAGCGATAAGAATAGAAACACCTGAGGAATTAGATAAATTCAAAGAAAGATTTGGTGAAAGCGGAATTCGAATATTGGCACAGGAATTGATTGAAGGCGAAGAAAGTGCGATTGAAAGTTATCACGTTTATGTGGACGAAGATGGAGAGATTGCCGGAGAATTTGCAGGTAAGAAGATCCGGACTTATCCGAAACATTTTGGACAAAGCTGTGCTTTAACTATTACCGATTCAGCCGATGTTTTGGCACTAGGTCGTGAACTGGTGGAAAAACTAAATCTCCACGGATTAGCGAAGTTTGATTTCAAGCGTTCGCCGGAAGGCAAGCTTTTTCTTCTGGAAGTAAATCCGCGATTTAGTCTCTGGCATCATCCGGGAGCATTGGCGGGAGTTAATTTGCCTCAATTAGTCTATTGCGATCTGGTCGGATTGCCGCGACCTGAATTTGGAAAAGCCCGTGCCGGAACAAATTGGTGTCGGCTTTGGCAGGATGTTTTTTCAGCGAGAGCGGAAGGCGTTTCATTTTTCAAATGGTTTTCATGGGCAATAAAATGCGAAGCGAAACCCGGACTTTCTTTAGATGATCCGCTACCGATTTTTGGAGCTGCTTTTTGGAGGATCTATTACAAATTAACTCCAAAAGTTTTTCAAGGAAATCACACAAGATTACGAGCGAAGAATTCGGGAATTGGCTAATTTGCGGGGGAATATTGAGATGGATAGCGGAATACGGGTTTTGATGATCACGAGTGAATATCCGACTGAGGAAAGACCGATGGGTGTTCCGTTTATCGTCAGGCAAATTGATTTTTTGCGTCGCGAAGGAATTGATATTGATCTTTTCCACTTTCGCGGAAATAAGAATTTTCTCAATTATCTTGCAGCCTGGTGGCGTTTGCGAAAACACACTAAAGGAAAACATTACGACTTAATGCATGCCCAATGGGGGCATAGTGCCGCACTTGCTCTGCCAAAGAATCTGCCATGGGTTATCACCTTTCGCGGCAATGATTTAGAGGGAATTATCGGGAAAAACGGCAAGCCGACGTTTCTTGGGAAAATCCTAAGAACGGTTTCGAAAGTGATGGGATGGATGGCTGATGAAGTGATTGTAGTTTCGGAAAGTCTTGCACGAAATCTCAAACGAAAGGATTTTCATGTAATCCCTAGCGGACTGGATTTGGAGATATTCCGACCATTTTCGCAAGCCGAAGCACGTAAAGCTCTGGGTTTTCCTTTAGAGAAAAAGTTGATTCTATTTGCCGCAGCGTCAATCAAAAATCCACGGAAGAGATACGACTTGGCAAAATCGGCGGTTGAATTATTGAAGGATAAATTCGAGGTTGAATTAATTGTCGCGACCGGAGTTTCCCATCAGATGATTCCGGTTTATATGAATGCCTGCGATGCATTGCTTTTAACGTCTGTTCACGAAGGTTCGCCAAATGTCGTTAAGGAATCGATTGCCTGCAATTTGCCGGTTGTTTCGGTTGATGTTGGCGATGTGCGAACGCGAATTGAAGATATCGAAGGATGCTTCTTCAGCGACGACGACACGCCGGAAAAGATTGCCGAAGCATTGACCAAAGTCTTAAGTAAAGGAGGAAGAATCAAAGGAAGCGAAATGATTGCGGATCTCGATGAGCGAATCACGAGCAAGCGGGTAATTGAAGTTTACAAGAATGCTATGGCTCAAACCGAGTCAAAAAATGAAGCTTTAATCCCGAAATCAAATAGCCGAAAAACGAACTTAAAGCATTCGAACAATTTTTGAATTCAAATTTTATGTAACAAAAAAAGAAAATCGGACGTCACTGGCGGGTGTCGTCCGATCGAATACACCAACTTTTACACATGGAGTGAGCAAAGCTAATGCAAGAACATTTTACCATATCACCAAATATACGGAAATTTGTTTCATCTCAGCCCCCGGTGCTTGCAGATAATCAAACTTCTAAACCTAACACTATCAACAATTTACTTGAAGCCAATCAAGAGCTTCAGTATTTTTCAACTCAAACTGCGGGGAAAAGATTCTTCTACGATCTCTTCAAACGCGGAATGGATATTTCGGTTTCAACGGCAATGATATTAGTGTTGTCACCGTTAATTGTCTTTATCATTTTGATGATTAAGATTACGAGTCCGGGACCGATTATCTTCAAGCATCGGAGAATTGGTAAACACCGTCAGGAATTTGACTGCTGGAAATTTCGCACAATGGTCACAAATGCGGATGAAATTCTCAAAACGAATCCTGAATTGCGAAAGCAATTCGACGAAAAATTTAAGATTGACAATGATCCGAGAATAACAAAATGCGGGAAATTTCTTCGCTCTTCGAGTCTTGATGAATTGCCGCAATTAGTCCAGGTATTGCAGGGAAAGATGAGCTTGATCGGACCTCGCCCGATTATTCGCCGCGAACTGGAAAAATATTCGATTTATAGCGACAAATTATTGAGCGTTAAGCCGGGACTGAGCGGATTATGGCAAACCTCCGGTCGCAGCGAAACGACTTATGCCGAAAGAGTGTTGCTCGATATGCAGTACATCGAAAAACGAGGTGCGATTCTCGATACGAAATTGCTTTTCAAAACTGTTAAAACTGTCGTGGAAAGGTCCGGTGCCTGTTAGCAATATTTTTCGGTTCATTTCTTATAAAGACAATGAAAATATTGATCATTACGCAAATTTATCTTCCGGAAATGGGAGCTTTGTCGAATCGCTTGTATCCGATTGTCCGCCAGTTGGTTGCAGAAGGTCACGAAGTTATCGTCGCCACCGGGATGCCAAATTATCCTGCGGGGAAGGTTTTTCCTGATTATCGCGGTAAGTTTCAGATGAGTGAGGAGAAAGACGGCTATAAAATTTTGCGGACAAATTACTACACAGCACCGCGTAATAAATCTAAACTGTCACAGATATTGAGCTACATTTCCTTTATGCCAGCTGCTTTTTTGAGTGGTTGGCGGGGAGGAAAAGTTGATGTTGTTTTCATAACTTCGCCGCCTATATTCCCGGTTCTTCCGGCAATTCTTTTGGCGAAACTGCGTGGAGCAAAATTGATTTTCGATGTTCGCGATCTGTGGTCGGATGAATTGATCACTTACGGCGATATGTCAGAAAAATCAATCCCCGTTCGCGTTGCCAGAATGCTCGAAAATTGGGGATATCGGCAAGCCGACTTGATTACTACCACCACAAAATCGCTGGTGGAAACGATTGTTGATCGTGGAGGAACTGATGAAAAAGCGTTTTACCTGCCGAATGGTGCAGATTTAGAAATGTTCAATCCGCTTCCGCCCAATAACGAAATTGCGGGCGAATATCCATTCGGAAATCGATTTGTGGTGATGTATTCCGGGCTTTTCGGTATCAAACACGGGCTTGAAATTTTGCTTGAATCCGCCGAGAGATTACGTGATCGAAAAGACATCGTTTTCTTTTTGCTAGGCAATGGAGCAAGGCGGGAAAATCTGGAAAATTACGTTAAGGAAAAATCACTTGAAAACGTAATTATCAGCGGCGAACGCAAAATTGATGAAATCGCCAAAATTATTGCCAGAGCAGACGTTTGCTTTGCTGCTGTCAGACCTGAGCCGTATCCGAAAAAGCTTATTTCAGTGAAAATATTTGAATATCTTGCCTGCGAAAAGCCTGTGATTGGGGCAGTTAATGGCGAGAGTGCGAAATTGATCGCCGAATCAGGAGGCGGATTTGTTGTTGCCCCCGGAGACACAAATGCAACAGTCAAGGCAATTTTGCAGCTTTACGAAAATCCGGTAAGACGAAAGGAAATGGGCAAAGCGGGTCGCAAATACGTTGAAGAAAATTTTTCGCGAACGGATTGGGCGTCGCGTTTTGTGGAAGAATTGGAGGAACTCGGCAAGGGGAAAGCCGTAGTTTCGAAAAAGGAAAAACTTGGCATTTCGATTTAATGCTTTGCCCTAGTTTATGAGTCAGATCACGTCAAAAATTATGAGGTATTTCAATTCAATAACATTCTTTTTGTGTCTGCCTCTATTGATTTTACTTGTCACCACAGCTTTCATAATCGGCGAATACGGCTGGTTGCGGAAACCTTCAACGATTACGAGTAGCAGTCCTAAAATCGAAATTTCGGCGAAGGAAATACTGAGCGATATGAAATCGATGGGTTTGCTGAAAGATGGTTTTACCCAATGGTTTGTCGCTCCGCAAGGCAATTCTGCGGGACGCGGAACTTCTGAATCACCTTGGGATTTGGCAACCGCACTCGCCGGCGGATCAGGCAAAACTGAAATCAAGCCGGGCGATATTGTTTGGTTACTCGGCGGGAAATATAACGGAACTTTTACGGTTACGGTTAAAGGTCGCGAAGGTGCAGCAGTTCATTTCAGGCAATTCCCTAATGAGCGTGCGGTGATTGAAAAAACTGATGCAAGCAGGGAAACGGCGGCACTAGCCGTGAGAAGCCCACACGTTTGGTTTTGGGATTTTGAAGTCACGAATTCTTTTCCAAATCGTGAACCGCTTGATTCTTCCGGCGAATTGAATCCATGGCGTGGTTCGGGAATCAATGTTTGGGCGGCAAACACGAAGTATATCAACCTCATTATTTACGACAATGGTCACGGTTTCGGTCTTTGGAATGAAGATGGCGGAACTGAAATCTACGGCTGTCTTATTTACAATAACGGCAACAATAAAAAGGAGCACGGGGTTTACGCACATAACAAAAATGGCACTCAGCAATTCGCCGACAATCTGATTTTTAATAATGCCGGATATGGTTTGCACGTTTATGCGAATTCTGTAAAAAGTTCGATCAGTGGTTTTGCAATTGAAGGAAATACAATCTTTAACAATGGAGCATTAACTGGAGAGGAACAGGTTGCCGATCAGGTTTTAGTTGGGGGAGTCGCAGGCGTTTCCGCGGGACGGATCGAGTTGCGGGAAAATTTTATTTACAATTTTCCTGATGCACCGACGAGTAAAAACCGCGGAATACGCCTCGGCTACGAAAATCTATCTAACGATGATGTAAAGATTTTGGATAACTATATTATAAGCCGTGTGCCGCTGAAAATATTGTGGTGGAAATCTATTGAAGCACGTGGAAACACGATTTTGTCCACCGGAAAACGGATTGAAATTGAAACTCCTGCGAATGTAAATTTAGCCGAATATCAATTAGATTCAAATACTTACCCGATCAGTGAAAAGAATCCGCCGGTATTTCTTTTGGACAAACGAAAAATTGATTTCGTCGAATGGCGACAAATAAATAAATTCGATATTTCAGGTAGTTTTTCGGATGAATTAATAAAAAAAGGACGAGTTTTTATTCGTCTCAACAAATACGAGAAACGACGGGCAAATGTGATTGTTTTCAATCAATCTAGGTCTTCAAATATTCCTGTCGATCTAAAAGATTTTTTGGAAAAAGGCGATCAATATGAAGTTTATGATGCCCAAAATTATTTTGGTCAGCCGATTTTGAAAGGTGCTTTTGACGGGAAACAGATTAATTTGCCAATGATTTCCAAAGATTTAACGATGCCGATTGGAAATACCCAAAAACAACCAATTCATACGAATGCAGATTTTGGAGCTTTCATTATTTTTAAGGGAAAGAATATCTTAAACAAGAATTGGAATAACGCCGAGTAAACATAAAAAAATGGAGAAAAGATCGCCGGATACTTCACTCCATTAAGGGGCAGAATCAATTATTGCCCAATTGATTCCGCCTATTTAATACAGCAGGCAAGATGCCTGCGTTACTAAGGTGCTGCGATAATCGGCGGTAAGACAGGATTTTCGCCAACTGCGAATCCATGTGTCAAAGTTCCGAAATGCGGCATTGCACTATTTCCGCTTCCTGCAATATGACGGCTGCCTGTCCCGATACCAAGTTGCTTCGCCATTGCGGGATGGCGGTAATATTTGTAAGCAATTTCGAGAATCGACTTTCGGCTTTCGAGCCAATCATATGAATTGGCAGGCGATGCGGGATTTTCGATTACATAAAGAATCGCACGGAGAATTGAACCTTTTCCATCGGCGGCGATATTTTCGTAAAGTCCGCGATCTCCGCGTCTAAAGAGTAATTCCGCTGTTGGAAGGGTTCCCGAAAGATGGGCGACCATATAACTCCATGATGAATCATTTGTAAGCAAATACGTTCCCCAGCACCCGGTCGAGCCGCGTCCTGTTTCTTCGGGAATGCCGCCGTAGCTTTGGAAGCCGAGACCTGTAGTTTGAGAGCAAACCGAATTGTACATATACGAATTACCATTGCTGCGATCATAAGCTCTTTGGCGAGCTTCCTGGAAAGCTTGACCCGGTGAAAGTGACTTTCCATCGCGGTCAACCAAAGACATATTTGAACCGGCAAAATAATCGGCAATATACAATGTTGTCATCGTTCCAACGCTGCCCCAATTTGTACTGCGGGCATCCGATGACCAATCTGTAAATCGATAAACTTTATCGCGAAGCCAAATTTGAAAAGTTTGCTTGTCGGCGGCAGTCCAACCAGGGTAATCGGCGATTAAATCTGCTGCGGCAATGTAACCGGCAATGTGTCTGGAAAGCGTTAAAATACAACCGTTTCCGCCCGAATACTCATTTGGACAGGTATTGGTTACAGAAATTTCCAATATCTTTTGGCGAACAACTGCCGCATATTCCGTATTTCCGGTTAAATGATATGCCATGGATTTGGCGTAAACCATCGAGGCGGCAGCGTTCAATTGATCCCGGTTATTTGGATCAATAATCCCGAGCGACCAAACTTGCGGAGTTCCCGCGTTTGCCAAAAGTGAATTGACGGACGATCTGTATGGCTCAATTCCTTGCGAAGATTTGTTTCGGATTTGAGCAAGTTCAACTGGCGTTGTCAGATATCCGCGGGAAGCACCTACCGATCCTGACGGTGGCGGTGGGGTTGGATTAGGAGTAGGGAATGGAGTTGGGTTAGGAGTGGGATTTGGTGTTGGGTTTGGGGTCGGATTTACGGTTGGTTGCGGCGTTGGAGTTGGTCCCGGAGGCGGAGGCGGTGCTGTCGCAGAATTGGTCGCAACCATAAAATTGTCAAATTGTGTAATGCCGACCGGACTAACAGCGTCAGACGTTCCGGCATTCAATTCAACGAATAGATTTGTGATCGGGAATGAGCGGGGAACCGTTTTTACAATCACCCAATTCGTTCCATCTGGACTTGTTTCAAAAACAATTGAATCGGTTGCGATAACGTGGCGGAATTTCCAGAAACGATGCTGAAGAGCGTTAAATTTAATGCTCGAATCGCCCGCGGGGTTTCCTGCGGTTTCCAGATAGAGAGTGTTTCCTTTAGCTCTGAAGCGTAGGAAATTATTTTTATCGATGCCAATGCCAAAATTACTTTGTGCCAATGAATTGTCTCGACCGACAATCTCAACGGCAGCGAAAACATCGGTAAAATTTGCCGGAAAATTGGATACCAAACCATTGTAATGAACCCCGGGCATACCAATCGGCGGAAAAATTGCCAAGCGACCATTCTGCTCAGCAACTTGAATTCGCGGATCAAACTGTGACGTATTGCGGGTTAGAACACCAAATTTCCACTTGGTTTGATCCATTACGCCATCGTCAAAATTATCGGCTGACAGAACGGCGGCTTGCGACGTTGAGACGATTGCAAGACATAAAAATGCTACGGGGAGGATTAAGGCGAAAAGCCTTGATTTATCTGAAAAGGTTAAAAACCTTCTGTTTGCTGTTGTCATTTATTTTACTCCAAAAACTTTTATTTATTGACAAACCTTGACGAGCCTATTTACAGTCGAATCCTAATCGAATTCGATGTTTACTACGTTACTGTTAATTATGTAATGCAGTTAATTTTCCGGAGAAAGAGGTAATTCTAAAAATACGATTCTCTCTAGCTTTTGGGGGTATGATTTTCCAGTTTTTGGGGGGGAATGATTGCTAATCTAATTAAAATCGAGAAAAACCCGTCTAAATTGTCAATTATTATGGTAAAGGGTTGGATTCAAGACAATCAATTACAAACAGGTGTAATAAAAGGAAGAATGGTGTAATTAAGCGTAAAAATCGATGTTTTAGCTATAATTACTTTCTTTGCGACACAAATGAGCGACAAATCTTCAGAAAAATTCAATATTTTAGCGATAGATTGTTGTGAGCATACTCTATCTGCAATCAAGAAAATCGCGTCTGTACGATTGTCTTCGATTACTTCAAGGAATCATGTTAATGGAGAATTGAGGGATCAAAAGGTTAATTTAATCGTGATTGGTGCTGCCAGATTTCCGGTTCGACGGCTGATAATCAATCGTCTGAGAAAGGTTTACCATAATATACCAATGCTCTTTCTTCGTCTTGAGAAGGTTGACGAGGTGCATGATGAACAATGCCTTCGAGGCGAATTCTTGATTAGCGACGAGATATTGTCAAACGATTTGGAGGTTATTCAAGAATTGCGAAGAATATTCCCCCTTAAAGCCTGTGATCACCTCGATAACGGCGGAACTTATCGACTGGTGCGGGAAACTTTGCGAATTATTACTGACAATTATTCAAACCCGAATTTGGATCTGGATCGGGTCGCGAAAAAACTTCCAGTTTCGCCCTCAAAACTTTCACGCATTTTGAACCAACAAGTTGGGATCAGCTTTCGTCAGCTCCTTAAACAAATACGAATTGAGCGTGCAAAACTAATGCTCGCATCACACAAATACACCGTAAAAGAAATCGCCGCCCGAACCGGCTTTTCCGACAGCCATTATTTCTCTCGCAGTTTTAAAGAAGTAACCGGCGTGAATGCTACGAAATACGAGCATTCGGTTGAAGATTTAATATAAGTGAAAAATCAATCAATAATTACGGTTTTTGATTTTTATTTTGCAAAGTTGGTGCTGAGCCTTGGCTATCGATTGACGATTTTCTGCCCGTTTGGTTTTTTGATTTGACTCAGGCAGACAGGATTAATTAGCCGGAAACCTCAAAAAACTTGCGATAAACTCTCTAAATTAATGAGAGAAATGAATGTTGCCGCACTCTGGCGATTTGCTCAATTCCGTCGGAGATGAAATTTCCGTCTCTTTAACAAAACTAATATTTTAGTTGCCTCTCAATCTTCGGAATAATTACTTCACTCCACGCGTCTGATTTACACAACTGATGCAGAGATTAACATTTTAAATAAATAAATAAGTGCTCTAACATAATTTTAATTACCGTTAGAAAAACGGCAAAGCCCTATTTTTACTTGCGGCTGCGGAGTTTTTTTGCTACTTTCGTATTGTTTTCTAGAAAAAAAATCACAGATGTCTAGATGGTAATAATGTTACTGCCAGTTCGTGGATTACTAGAAATAAATTTGCTTAAGATCGTTCGCGTTCAGAAAATTTGCTTTGGAAAGCTCGGGAATATTTGTTGATCGGATCTCCGGGCTCAATATAAAAAGAAATTCTTTGTTTGCGAGTTACGTTAAGTAAAAAACCATACTCGCTGGGACGAAACTTAATTTTGGAGTCTTGCTATGTCATTGCTCAATCTCAACAGATCCGGGGACGCAATTCTTTATCCGGAAAGCGTGAAAAATACACCCTTTGGTCAATTAAAATCCTCAAAAAATATTTTTTGCGACATTTCTAATCGCATCATTGACGATTTCAATCCATCATCTGTTTTGGATGTCGGTTCTCCAAATAGTTATCTCGTTGAAACCTTCCTAAGTTTAGGTATCGAAGCTCATAATTTGGACATTTCGGATTTTCAATGTTCGAGTCTGAGCGAGCTGAGTATTAACAAAAGATTTGATTTAGTCATTTGTTTGAGCATGCTGGAAAATTTCCAGCCCAATCAGATTGAGCAGTCGATCCGAATTCTTTGTAGCCTTGGCGATATAGTGTTGGTTACGTCAGAATCAATTGATTTAAGCAACTCTGACAATCTTGATTTCCAATCAGGAGCAAATTGGGACGAAAAATTTGAGAAGAGCGGATTTGTTAGGATTTTAGATTACGATGCGAGCTATATTGCTCCTTGGACGCAAGTTTTTCGTCGTGTCCAAATGCAAGAAGAAGATTTTGCCCTCGAGCTGGCTGAAATTATCGAAAGCAATTCCAAATTGCCAATAGTATCGGACGAAGTTCGTGGCGAATCTGAATATCTTTTGCGAACTGAGTCCGAAAATCGTAAACATGAAAATTTGCGGGATTGGCTTATTCAAAAGAAAACGCGATTAAAATCTCTTTACTCTACTGCATCGTTTTTATTGGAGAAAGGGGATTTTTCCGGACTTGCGAAGCAGGGATATTTATTCCTTAAGGGAGAAAGGCGAAATCTTAAAACCGCACCTTCCGTCGATTCCTTTAAGACAGATGAATTCGCAAAAATGTATGGAAGGTGGATTAAGAAAAATGAACCTCAACAACCGGCACTTAATGAACAAAGGTCTTCTGAACTTAATTTCAGCTACCGTCCGCCAATTAGTATTTTAACTTCGGTTAATAATCCTGAAACTAAGAAATTTGAGAAAATGATTGAGAGTGTTATTGCCCAAACCTACTCAAACTGGGAATTGCACTTGGTTGAAACATATTCCGGCAGTTCTGAGATTCATCGGATACTTGAGAAATATTCAAAAAAAGACAGTCGAATTAAAGTTTGCTTTTTAGCTGCCGATCGCGAAACGCCTAAAACACTTAATGAACTTCTCAAGCTTATTCATGGTGAATTCATGGCGTTACTTAATCAGTCTGATGAATTAGCTCCGAACGCACTTTTTGAAAATGTATTGTTGCTAAACCATAATTCTGATGCGGACATGATTTACAGTGATGAAGATAGTATAAATAGACGCGGGAAGCGTTCTAACGCCATCTTTAAGCCTGATTGGTCGCCAGACTTCTTTTATTCCACAAATTATACGGGACATTTTGCCGTTTATCGAAAAATGTTAATTGAAAACTTTGTGGATTCTGGTTTTCGGTTTGACGGATTGGAAAGCTATGAGTTGGTTTTACGATTAATTGAGCAAACCGATAGAATTTATCACATTCCCAAGGTTCTTTATCACTCGTGCAAAAAAGTGGCTGCAAATGATCTAAATAAGAAAGTTAATCAAGTTGCGAAGATTAAGAGTTTTTCAGAACACTTTAAACGTCAGCAAATAGAAGTAGAAGTATTGCCGGGATTGGCGGATAACCTTCTCCGTGTGAAACGGAAACTCCAAAGTCAGCCCAAAGTAAGCATCATTATTCCAACGCGAGATAAGGCAGAGATGCTAGAGACCTGTTTGAACAGTATTCGTAGTAAAACTACATACCCAAACTATGAGATTATTATTGTCAATAATAAAAGTACCGAGCCTCAGACTCTAGCTTATCTGGAGTTGCTTTCCCGCGAAGAAAATATTAGCGTGATTGACTACAATCATCAGTTCAATTTTTCCGCAATTAATAATCTTGCTTCCAAAAAAGCCACAGGCGAACTGTTGTTATTTCTTAACAATGATGTGGAAGTTGTTTCGTCGGAATGGTTAGAAGCGATGGTAGAACAAGCAATCCGACCGGAAGTAGGAGCCGTCGGTTCTCGACTTCTTTATCCTGACGGTAGGATTCAGCACGCCGGTGTAATTATTGGAATTGGAGGCTTAGCAGGACATTCTCATAAATATTTGTCGGAAAAGTGTTCTGGCTATTTAGGAAGAACCAAAGCTATTCAGAATTTTTCGGCGGTTACTGCGGCTTGTATGATGGTCAGAGCTGACGTTTTTGCCTCGTTAGGCGGGTTTGACGAAAAGCACTTGACGGTTTCATACAATGACATCGATTTTTGTTTGCGGCTTAGACAAAAGAACTTTCTAATAGTTTACACGCCGTACGCGGAACTCTACCATTACGAGTCCATTAGCCGTGATTCAGACCAATTGCCAAGAAATGCGAAGCGTTCAAAGCGGGAAAGAGAGTATATGCTGAGGTATTGGAAAGATGAATTGAAGTTTGATCCTTATTATAATCCAAATTTAACATTGGAAAAAGAAGATTTCTCGCTGGCTTTCGTAAACAGGAAAATGGACACGAATCCGATACTTTGACACCGAGTTTAATTTTGGGCTAGAATCGAAACGTTTCAAAAAAATAAACCAGAGTTTTGGGATTTGATTCTCGGCAGAGCAAAGTTCAAAGCAAGTAAATCCTTCTCAAAAACACTGGTAGCTCAAAGTGAATTTTTATTTGGAAACATAAACACTTGCCCTCAAATCTGACCAGGAAGTACAATTAATTTTCAAAATTAGTACGGCGATTTACTTGGAACTAGGGCTTTTCAAATCCTTCTGGCGTGTATGGAATTCATAGTAAAATTATTAATCGAGGCAGTTCTAAGGACTAAGAGGTATTTGGATAGTGCAAGATTTTTCAATTTCTCCTAATGAGATGTTCGCCAGTTTTTGGCGTAATCGGAATTTAATTCGGGCACTTGTCAAAAGAGAAGTGGTGGGTCGATATCGCGGATCAATAATGGGCATTTTGTGGTCATTTTTTAATCCATTATTTATGTTGGCGGTTTATACTTTCGTTTTTGGAGTAGTTTTTAATTCTCGTTGGAGTAGTGAAAGTGATTCCAAGACAGAATTTGCTTTGGTTTTGTTCGCCGGATTGATTGTATTCAATCTTTTTGCAGAATGCATAAATAGATCGCCAACTTTGATTTTATCAAACGCTAATTACGTTAAAAAAGTTGTTTTTCCGCTTGAGATTTTGCCTTGGGTAGCTTTCGGGTCAGCTTTTTTTCATTCTTTGGTGAGCTGCATTGTTTGGGTAATTGCTTACATTTTATTGTTTGGGATTCCGAATGCGACTATTTTGCTCCTCCCGATCGTATTGATGCCTTTATTATTTTTTATTATCGGGATCTCTTGGTGGTTAGCTTCGCTGGGTGTTTATTTGAGGGATGCCTCTCAGTTTGTAGGGATTGTGGTTAATGTATTGATGTTTCTTACTCCAATATTTTATCCTGTTTCGGCTTTGCCTGAGAGCGTTCGAAATTTTCTATTTGTAAACCCGTTGGCGACAGTAGTCGAGCAGGTTCGGGAGGTTATGTTCTGGGGGAAATATCCGGATTTGACGAGATTCGCTGCTTGTTTGGCTGGTGGGCTAATTGTAGCTTGGCTGGGTTTTGTCTGGTTTCAAAAAACAAGGAAGGGATTTGCTGATGTCATCTGATTTCGCAATAAAAGTCGAAAATCTTAGCAAATGCTACCACATTTACGAACAGCCTCGTGATCGGCTCTTGCAGATGCTTAATGGTCGCCGTAAAAAATATTACCGTGAATTTTGGGCACTTAATGACGTCTCTTTTGAAGTAAAAAAAGGCGAAACGGTTGGGATAATTGGGCGAAACGGAAGCGGAAAATCAACTTTATTGCAAATGATTTGCGGAACGCTCAATCCAACAAGCGGCACGATCCAAACCAACGGAAGAATCGCCGCATTGTTAGAATTAGGTTCAGGTTTCAACCCCGAATTTACGGGACGGGAAAACGTTTATCTGAACGCGTCAGTTTTGGGTTTAACGAATGAAGAAATTCATGAGCGTTTTGACAAAATAGCTGAATTTGCTGATATCGGAGACTTCATTGAGCAGCCGATCAAAACATACTCAAGCGGAATGGTCGTGCGATTGGCATTTGCGGTTATAGCACACGTTGATGCAGATATATTGGTTATTGACGAGGCACTATCAGTGGGAGATGCTTTTTTTACACAGAAATGTATGCGTTTTCTACGCACTTTCATGAATTATGGAACGGTTATGTTTGTGAGTCATGATACGGGAGCAGTTATTAACCTCTGCGATACTGCCGTCCTGTTGAGTAAAGGCAGCTTAATTGAAATCGGTTCTCCAAAAGATATTTGTGAATACTATCTTGAGGAACTGAGTAGTGTCCAGAATGGAAAGCGTCCCGAAAAGATTGAGTCGATTAAAAAGCATGCTGGCACAAAAGAATCTAAGCCCAACGGGATAAGAACTGACCCTACGCCTAAACTGTCAACAGACATTCCAAAGTTAATTTTTGATCCTGAAGCAAGCTCGTTTGGGCTTGGTGGGGCAGAAATTAGGAATGTTCTTTTGCTGGATGAAACTCAATGCTCGCTCCCATATATTGCTGGCGGCGAAACAGTTATCTTGCGAATAGTGGCAGAATTGTTCCAAGAATTCGAATCTCCAATTGTTGGCTTCTACGTTAAAGACCGACTAGGTCAAGCCTTATTCGGTGACAACACCTTTTTGTCATACCAAGATAAACCAATTAATGTTCGAAACGGAGAGGTTATACAAGCTGATTTTAAATTCACGATACCATTACTTCCTCCCGGAGATTACAGTATCACTGTTGCAATAGCCAATGGAACTCAGGAAATCCATGAACAACATCATTGGATACACGATGCAGTTGTGTTTAGGTGCGAATCAAATAGTATCGTCTCCGGGCTGGTTGGCATACCAATGCAGGACATTAGACTTAATATCGTATGATTAGAAATGATTTGTTAATGACGGCTCGTTTTTCACCAAAGCATCTAGAATTTCCAGATTCATGGATGGGGCATCTGCCATTTGCGAGTTGGGTTATTAAAGAACTTGAACCAAAGCTCTTTGTTGAACTTGGAACACATTCTGGCAATTCCTACTTCGCATTCTGCCAAGCTGTCCGAGAAGAGAAACTTCATTCCAAATGCTATGCGGTCGATACTTGGAAAGGCGATGAGCATGCTGGATACTACGGGGAAGAGATTTTTGAGCGTGTTAACCCATATAACCAGACACATTACTCTGCATTTTCAAGGTTATTAAGGATGACTTTTGATGAGGCAAGAAATAATTTTGCTGACGGCTCGATTGATCTTCTACATATAGACGGCTTACACACATATGATGCTGTAAAGCATGATTTTGAAACATGGTTGCCCAAATTAGCACCAGGAGCGACTGTAATTTTTCATGACACAAATGTTCGAGAAAGTGGATTTGGAGTTTGGAAACTTTGGTCAGAACTACAGAAAGATTACCCGCTAAATTTGGAGTTCGTTCACTCACACGGGCTAGGCGTTCTGCAACTTGATGATTGCCCAGCGAGCAAGAAATTATCTTGGCTAATTGATAAAGAAGAACAACAAATTCTACGGGATTACTTTTCTTCGCTTGGTGCTCGTCAGCTAGAGCGTTATCGCTTTGGAGAGACCGAGAAAGCTTTGCTTGAGCGTGACCAACAGATATCTGTACTTAGCGGATTAGTAACCGAACGAGATCAACAGGTTATTACTATCAGTCAAGCTATTGCTGAACGTGATCAACAAATTACCAATCTTAATCAAGTAGTTTCAGAGCGTGATCGGCGAATTAACGGTTTCGAGCAAATGATTTTGGAGCGTGACCAACAAATCACGAACCTCAACCATGCCAATTCTGAAGGCACCCAGCGAATTGTTAGTCTTAGTAACGAAATTGCGAGCCTTAGAAATGAGGTTCAAGAAAAAGATCAACAGGCTTCTAATTTAAACCAATTGCTTGCGGAACAGGTAGAACGGTCGGCTAATTTTGACGAGCAAATAGTCACTCTTAGCGAATTGGTGTCTGAACGCAATAAAGAAATTGTAAGCCTAAATGACGAAATTGCTCGACGTGGAGAATGGGGGTTAAGGCTTGATGCAGAATTAATTGAAGAGCGAGAAAAGCTAAAGGAGGTTCACGAAAGACTTAATGGAGTAATCGCCGGTAAATCGTGGAAACTTACGTTGCCATTAAGAGAGGCTAAAATGTGGATTGTAACACCTAGACAACAATCCAAGCGATACGCCAAGAAGTCTTTGAATTTAGCCAAAAGCATTTATCAAAAGCTTCCAGTAAATCCGCAAACTGTGGAAAATCACCGGAAGTTTATCGCAGCGAAAGCTCCTAAGTTATTGCGTGTTACCGAAACTCGTTTGGATGGAAATCAGAAGGCACCGGTTTTGACCAAAAGTATTGAAAAGATACCTTATGGCAGACTTACTTCAACTACGTCCTTTGACGAATTTGGCGATCCCTTCAAAACTGCAAAGACAATTAAGATAAAATCTTCAGAAAATCCTTTGGTTTCAGTAATCATCCCAATGTATGGAAAGATTTACTTCACCCTAAAATGTTTGGCTTCGATTGCTGCAAATCATCCAGAAGTACCGTTCGAAATAATCGTCGTGGACGATTGCTCACCGGATATTTCGCTTAAGGTTCTAGAGAATGTAAATGGTATTAAGATAATTCGTAGTGAAAATAATCAAGGGTTTATTCGGTCGTCCAATTTGGGATCGGAATCGGCAAAAGGCGAATTTTTGTATTTCTTGAATAACGATACTGAAGTTACAAATCGTTGGATGGATGAATTGGTGCGGACTTTTCGTGAGTTTCCCGGTACCGGATTAGTGGGTTCCAAACTTGTATATCCGGATGGCAGACTACAAGAAGCAGGCGGCATCATTTGGCAAGACGGTAGTGCTTGGAATTTTGGTCGCCTTGATGATCCGCAGTTGCCTGTATACAACTATGCGAGAGAAGTTGATTATTGTTCTGGGGCGTCAATTATGATTCCCAAAGCACTTTTTCAGGAATTGGGTGGGTTTGACGAACATTATTTGCCTGCGTATTGCGAAGATTCTGATTTAGCGTTGAAGATTCGTGATCGAGGTTATCGAGTTATCTACCAACCGCTTTCAGCAATTTTCCACCATGAAGGAGTAACTTCCGGAACTGATACAAGTGGTGGGGTTAAATCAAACCAGCTCGAGAACACGAAAAAGCTTTACTCACGTTGGAAGGATAAATTGATAACCCACCAGATTGCCGGAGTTGATGCCGACATTGCGAAAGACCGGAGAGCAAAATATCGGGTTTTAGTGTTAGAACACTGTACGCCGACCCCAAACCGTGATGCAGGGTCCGTTACCGTCTACAATCTTTTACTTCTGCTTCGAGAAATGGATTTCCAAGTGACGTTTATTCCTGAGGATAATCTTCTGTATATGCCTGAATACACGGCGGCTCTTCAACGTATTGGTATTGAGATTTTGTATAGCCCGTATGTGACGAGTGTAGAAAATCATCTCAAGGAATGTGGTAATCGTTATGATCTAGCTTTTTTGTTTAGACCCAATGTCGTTGACCGAAATGTAAAAGCAATCAGGCGATATTGCCCGCGTGCAAAAGTACTTTTTTACACTCATGATCTGCATTTTGTGAGGATGTCACGTGAGGCAGAATTGTTTCAGGATTTAGTTAAAGCAAACTCAGCGAATGAAATGAAAGCAATTGAATTAAATGCAATTCATGCGTCTGATGCCAGTATCCTTGTTTCAGAAGAAGAGTTGGCATTCGTTCAAAGTGAAATGCCGGACGACAAACTTCACGTCCTTCCATTAATATTAGGTATTCCGAGAACAGAGAAAAAGTTTGCCGAGCGACGAGACATAGTTTTCGTGGGTGGGTTTCAGCATCCCCCAAACCTTGATGCGGTTAAATTTTTTGTATCTGATATCATGCCGTCGATTCGGCAGAATCTGCCTGGCGTGCGGTTCTTTGTAGTCGGGAGTAACCCTCCGCCTGAAATTGAATCTTTAGCTTCAAGCGATGTATTTGTTACCGGATTTATCGAAGATTTGAATTCATTCCTTGATGATATGAGAATCTCTGTTGCTCCTCTGCGATTCGGAGCTGGTGTTAAAGGAAAAATTGGCACCTCTATGGCGATTGGATTGCCGGTTATTTCCACGACGAACGGAATTGAAGGAATGTCGCTTACGAATCAGGAAAACGTCCTCGTTGCTGATAGTTCCGATGATTTTGCAAAAGCGATTACCCGGCTATATTCGGATGAGCAACTTTGGAATAAAATTAGTCGAAATGGGTTAGACTTCGCCGAAGCGACTTGGGGAGCCAAAAAAGCATGGAAGAATTTGGCAAGAATTTTAAGGTCGCTTGATTTTGATATTGTTCAGGATGGTGGGTCTCTTCCGCTCTATTCTAACCTGCCCAACGTGCCAAAGGTTAGGGAAATTGGCAATACGAAACCGCCTGAAAATGACGAGTATAAAAGTAAGCTTTTGCAAGAATTAGCGATATATGAAAATGTTACTAATGTCCATGATTTACCAGAAATTTTTCATTATTGGTCAAATAAACACTTAAGCCCGATTTTTCGCGAAGCCGGGTTTGATTCAATTGAGGAGTTTTATTCTAAAAATCTGCTTGAAGCTAAAAGGCGGACAAAGAGCACGTTTGCTCGTTTCGTAAGTATTGGTTCGGGTAATTGTGATTTAGAAGTTTCAATCGCAAAAAGGTTGATTGAGGCTAACTGTAAGGATTTTGTTCTAGAGTGCGTTGAAATTAATCCTTCGATGCTAGACCGTGGAAGAGAAATGGCGAGCCAAAATAATGTCGCCGAAAATATGCGATTTGTCGAGGCGGATTTCAATACCTGGGTTGCGAATGGCGAATATGATGGAGTCATCGCCAACCAATCGCTTCACCATATAACTAATCTTGAACACTTGTTTAGCCAAATAGAATGCTGCCTTCACGCTGATGGGAGTTTTGTAATTAGCGACATCATTGGGCGAAATGGTCATCAACGATGGCAAGAATCATTGGAGGTCGTTAATAAATTTTGGAGTATCTTGCCAGAGACCTACAAATTCAACGTGCTTCTTAACCGGCATGAAGAGGAATATATCAACTGGGATTGTAGTGTTGAAGGATTTGAGGGTATCCGTGCTCAAGAGATTCTGCCATTACTCTCAAAAATGTTCCAGTTTGAGAAATTTATCAGTTTTGGTAATGTGATTGATATTTTTGTAGATCGATGCTTTGGTCATCATTTCAAATCCGATGAAGAGTGGGATCAGCAATTCATTAATCACGTTCACGCGGCGGATGAGATCGGTTTCAAGGACGGAAGTTTAACACCAACACACATGCTTTCTGTCTGTGTAAAGAACTTATCCGTTTCTCCATTCTACTCGCGGGGAATCGATCCGATTTCTGCGATCAGAAACCCATCAGCCAAACCACGTGTAATTTCTTCGGATATAGTTGACATTGCTGAGAGATGCACTCAAAAAACAAAGAGCCTCTTAAGTTCCTCAAATCACAATTCAGATGATAGGACAAACGATTTAAATCCAATCGCAATCTTCAAAAATCGCGATGATTTTGAATTATTCCTTAATGACAAGAAATTGAAATCACTAGAAAGATTTGAAGAAGAACTTCTCAAATCTAACGATGTTGAAGAATTTCTGTTCCAAGGGTTCTGTATACCTTGCAATAAATATGTAGATTTTCTGGTAGACATGAAATCAGGCGGTAAACGGATTAGAAATAGTTGGTTACCGAATTGGAGGGAAAGGCTTGAGTGTCCTTTTTGTGGAATGAATAATCGGCAAAGACTAATGGCGACGCTCGTAAAGCAGATTTTGCTTAGGAACAGCGATAATCAAGTGTATATGATGGAGCAAGTTACGCCAATTTTTAAATGGATTAAGGCTAAATTTAGAGATCAAAATGTCTTGGGGAGTGAATACCTTGGCTTTGAATATGATGCAGGAGCTATTGTTAATGGACTCCGGCATGAAGATGTTGAGAATCTGAGTTTTGTGGAAAATAGGTTTAGTCTTATCATTAGTAATGATGTCTTTGAACACATACCAAACCCGGCAAAAGCTTTTGCGGAATGTGCACGTGTCCTTAAACGCGGCGGTGCTATGTTACTCACTATTCCATTTAGAGTTGATCGGGATAAATCGGTGGCTCGAGCAAAAATTTCGCAAGGAAAACTTAAGCATCTGTTGAAACCAAATTACCATGGAAATCCAGTCAGTAAGGATGGCTCACTTGTATTCACGGACTTTGGTTGGAATGTCCTCGATGAGATGCAAAATTCGGGGTTTAGTGATGTATCTTCGGAAATTTATATGTCATCGGAATTTGGACACCTAGGCAACGGACAATTAGTATTTCGGCTCGTTAAGTAAATTGTTGAAAAGCCTCATTGGCTAAAAAAACACATGAGCAGATTCTTGAATAGATTGAGTTCAACGAACTTCAGGGAGTTTTTGCATCTTCACGGAGCATTTACTGCTGTTGTTTTAATTCTAATTTTCGCGGGATCAGCGGGCTTTTATCAGATGACCTCCGGACTCTTCTATTGTGGAATCAACGCTTCAATGCCGGAGATATTGTACTGGTCAATTGTTGTTGGTTGCCAAAGCATTGCTTTCATGTTGAGTTCCCGCCACAATGGTGTAAAGAAACTATATGTACTCTCTCAACTGACTGCTCTTCCATTTCTGGTCTGGATCTTGGCACAACTTGCGGATACTTATCCTCGTCCCTTCATTATTTTTGGAGTATTGCTATTGATATATGCCTATTTGCGTATCCTTGCGATAAAATATTCGCCTATTGGTTCAATAGATCGGCAACGACTCAATCCCTTTAAATTATTGGCGGATGGAGTCGTTTTTATCGTGACAACTTTGCTTATACATTCTGCTTTCGCATTCTTGATTTTACATACGAAATCGATGCGATTGACCGATTCGTGGTTTTTCGGAATCTTCATAGTTTCTGCCATATTGTCATACTTTATTGTAGGTAAAAATATTACAACCTTCCGCCTTGATCTTTCGTGTTTTCCGCCTTTGTTTTTATTAGTCTTTATTTTATTACGCTCGAAGTTGACCGATCAAGCCTATGATTCGTTGTTCTATAAGGCAACGGTTCCGATTATGATTGCAGATTGGCGAACGGCTTTAACAGGGGTTATTGACCATACGCTACTTGGTACGAATTTCCTCGAGATCATTAATTCCCAAATTCGAATACTTGACCCAAAGTATTCCCCCGCACTCACGACTGCTTTTGCATTTATTGGGCTTTGGATAATATTGCCATGGATCGCAAGGGGCTTTTCTCGTTGCAATGATGAAACCGGTGGTTTTACGAAAAATGCGATGATCTTGTTGATGGTATCACTTACCGAACCACTTACCGCAGCAGGAACTGCTTACCAGGAACCGTTTTTGATTTTACTTATTGCCGCATCTTGTTTAGCCGGTCCATTGGGCTTCGTTATGATTGCTGGTGCGGTTTCTGTAAAGATAACGACATTGTTCTTTGTTCCATTTTGGATTTTATGGCGGGCGTTGACGGTGGATCGTGAATCTGCCAATTGGCTCGTTTTTAAGATCAAGAGATTATTTCGTGTACCAATTCGCAAATCTCTCGACAAAGTTTCGGAGGAGCCCCCAAAAAATAGTCGACGGTTCCGATTCGTTCAGTTTGCGTCATTCGCGATTTGCCTAATGCTGTCGATTACTATCGTAGGGGAACAGTTTTACAGGAATTATGCTTTTACCGGACGTATTTTTGCACCCTCTGAGGCATTAGTTTCCATTACCGATCCGAAGGGGGAGTTATTTAGGCGACCTGAGAATAATCAGGCTTTTGACGTCGTTACTCAGCGGAGTAAATTAATGAGTCTCGGTGTCACCGCGATTCATATGCTGACGCTTGATAAAATACTCAAGCCAGAAGAATTAGGATTTCATGTTTTTCCATCTTCAAGGTTACCGGTTGTTGCTTTTTTGTTAATAACCTTTCTAATGCTTTTTAAGAATTTTCGTGCTGACAGATTTTTTGTGTCCTTGGCAATTTCCTATGCGGTCTCATTTGTTGTGTTTTTGGGATTCTTCTCGCAGGGCAGGCATATGGCAGTAGCCTCTTGCTTTGCTGTATTTGTTGTTATTGCAATGCTTAGGCGGCTTATCTTGATTACAAAGGACTATACATTCTCATCAATTTTACTAAACTGCGTTGCTGTAGTGGTTGCATTTTTTGCAATCAGTGACCAAATGGTGGGATCTTATATCAATGATGGATGGGAGTGCGGTCGTCCGCTTTTTGCAAATCCAGTTCGTGCAGAATACGAAAATCATACTGGCGAGGTCGAAAAGGTTTTGGCGAGCGTGGTTCAGAAGTATCGAGCTAGCAATGGAGCGAGGAGCGGAGTGATTCCAAGTATTATCTGTGAGCCAAAAATAGAAAGACTTCCTTACTTTGGAGCTCACTATACCTATAACTCAATTTCGCAAACGATGCTAAAGAGTTATTTTGACGTCGATTACAAGCGAATTAACCGCCTATCACACTCTCTGATCGCTATTTGTTTTGAAGATGAGAAATTCTTTACCGATCTAGTACCTGAGCATTTACGTCCCCAATTTAACCTGCACAGCAAGGTTGGTACGGTTTCGATTATGGTTTCAAATTCATTGTTTTCAGGGGCAATTGCAGAATCCATTACGAAAAAGGGGTTTACTTCACTTCAATTCTTTGCCGGAAATAAAGTCAAAGCGGATGATTTTGTTGAAAAGTGGCTTGAGGGCAAACTTAAGGACGACTCATTTGTGAGTACGCCAACAGGTAAGGGTGCCTTAAAGCTTACATTCGACAAAGTTGATTGTGGGGTGCTTGTATCGCCTTATGCAGTTGAATTCTCAAATGTTTTGTTTGAATCAAATGATACTATTGAGTTTGAATACGCAATGCCTTATCATAATTCGGACGGAATGGAGATACGATTCGAAATTTCAACTGGTAGTAAACAACGCACTATTGAACTACCAGTTTCTCCGCGTATCGGCGATGATCAACCAATGGGATGGAAAACGGGCTCTGTTAAACTCCCATCCGGGATGGTGGGAGAAGGAATGTTAGCCATTTCAGCCCTGTCGATAAGCGGGAATTCGACTGCGGATTGGGTTGTTTTTCGAAAACTAGAGATTCAAAGGGCAGGAGAGTGAAAACGGAATCACAAAATTGATAGATTTCGGAAGCTCAAGATCAATCTTTACTGTGTTTCGACCGATGTACGAAATTATCGATCATTAAGATCCGAAGATAAATACGTTTGAAATGGTTTGATTTTTAGGGCTGATAGATTGAGTTCAAGTTCTGGATAAATCATTGTTAATTAGTTTAGGAGTTGTTCTTATGAAAAAAATCTTATTAATTTGTACATTTACCATGCTCTTCATGTTTGCAGCTTGTAACGCAGGTAGCGAATCAAATGGCGTGAAAATTGTAAAATGGGGACCTTTAGAACCATTGAAAATTGGAACGATTCCGAATAAACAACCAGATGGGAAGATGGGGTTATGGATTGATGTTGAGTCAACTGAAGGAATGGGGGAGATTCAGATATTGTTTGAGGGTCGTCCACAACCGACGGCTGTCCAACCTAAACTTGTTACTGCCGGTATCGACCCGAGCGATATTTCTGCTGCGGGTGACAAAAAGATTGAAATCAAAATGGTTTCAACCGGACAAATTATCCTCGTCGGCACCCTAAAAGTGATTCCCTAGACCGGCTTTTTCGAAATTTGGGTTTTTATGAACTGTTTGGTCTGCGAAAGCGGCAAAAGTATCTTTTATAAAACGATTGCGGATGTCAAATATTTTGAATGTTGCGTTTGCTTTTCGCTTTTTGCTGACCCTGAATTTATTTACGAGCTTAAGTCAAAAGATACACATTATAACGATGGGTATTGGGAAAATGAGACTATCGCAAGTCGAGAAAGGTCGTTTGGCTCTTCGATGAATAGAGTATTTGAGGTGTTTTTCTATGCACGAATTCCAATTAAACGGTTTATAGATATTGGCACTGGTCCCGGCTACCTGCTTGACTCGTTATCGGTAATTTTACCTGAACACAGGGGATTGTTTTATGGCTGTGAGGTATTTCCGCCTCCGCCCCTGTATAGAACTCGCAATGAGAACTATAAAATATGCAGCGTTTCACAGCTGAACGGGAAATTCTCGGCAGGCGTTTGCATTGAGGTTATAGAACATCTTCCGCCTGATACATTGAAAGAACTAATCAGACAATTAGCCGCCGTAGCCGAAGATCAGGCAGTTTTTTACTTTAACTCCGCCCAACCTAGTTTTGTAAAAAATATTGATCCTAATTATCTTGACCCTCACGTTCGCGGTCACATCGTCTCGTACTCGCCCAAAGCCTTGAATGAAATTTTTGCGACACACGGTTTTACTTTAATTCCATTGCCAGGAAGAGATTGGTGTTTTCTCGCGGAGTTTAAATCAGAAAAAAAACTTTTGGATGCAGATGGATTATTAACAAGACTTTGGACTGCCCGTCCTGAAAATGTAGAAGTATTAAAAAATAATGGCTTTGGTCCTTTGGCACACGCGATTGGACTTGAGTCAGCCAGATGTTATCTTGAACACGCGATTTCTGAGGAAAGGACTGCGTGGGCACAATCACTACTTTAATATGATAACTATCCGTGCTCGTGCACCCTTACGCTTAGGTCTCGCCGGCGGCGGATCCGATGTTTCGCCGTACTGTGATATTCACGGTGGATATGTGCTGAACGCTACAATTGACCGCTACGCCTATGCCGTAATTAAGCTTCTCGGAGAGTCCGAGGTTCGGTTTATCGCCGCAGACCAACAGATTGAGGTGAAGGATACTCTAAGTGAGCAGCTAGAATTGAATGGAATGCTTAATCTCCATAAAGCTGTTTATAATCAGATGATTCAACAATATAATGATGGAAAACCTATTCCGATGGAGTTAAGCACGTTTTGCGATGCTCCGGCTGGCTCTGGATTAGGTTCTTCTTCAACTCTTGTCGTTGTAATGATTAGAGCCTTTGCGGAATTGCTAAATCTGCCATTGGATGATTACATGATTGCTCATTTGGCATATCAGATTGAGCGTGTGGATTGCGGCTTGCAGGGCGGTCGGCAAGATCAGTATTCGGCTACATTTGGTGGGTTTAACTTTATGGAGTTTTACGCTGATGAGCGAGCGGTCGTAAATCCGCTTACGAATCAAAAACTGGATAATCTGCGAGCTCGAAGCTTCTTTGGTTCTTTATTATACGGGTGTTTCGAGGGAATCAGCCAAGATAATTGCAGATCAAAGTAACAATGTGAAATTGGGTTCGATTGATGCTCTTGAAGCCATGCATGGTCTTAAAAATGAAGCTTTAGTAATGAAGGAATGCTTGCTTAGGGGAGACTTTGCAGGCATTGTCAATTCGATGCAGCAAGGTTGGGAAAGTAAAAAGCGGTCTTCTAAAACGGTTTCAAATCCTCATATCGAAGAAATCTATGATGCTGCGATAAATTCGGGGGCATTGGCTGGAAAAGTTTCAGGGGCTGGTGGCGGAGGATTTATGATGTTCTTTGTACCCACGGAACGACGGATGGATGTAATCCGAACATTGAATAAGTTTGATGGACAAGTAAGCAATTGTCATTTTACAAAAAACGGTACTCAAGCGTGGAGAATATGATGAGAGAATACATCCATTTGCAAATTAGCGAAGCCCGAAGAGTTATGTCCGCGATGCTCGCCGATGAAAATATTCTTTCAAATTTGGAAGCGATTTCAAAAGCTTGTATTGAATGCTTTAAACGTGATGGAAAAATTCTATTTGCCGGTACTGGCGGTAGTGCTGCCGACGCACAGCATATTGCGGGCGAATTTGTCAGTCGTTTCGCGTTTGATCGTCCGGGATTACCTGCTATTGCACTTACCACTGATACGTCGATTCTAACCGCAATTGGGAATGATTACGGTTATGAAAGACTCTTTGCCCGTCAGATCCAAGCACTTGGAAGTGAGGGAGACGTTTTCATCGCGTATTCTACCTCGGGAACGTCGCCAAACATACTTTCAGCTTTGATAGAAGCACGCTCGAAAGGGCTGATTTGTGTAGGACTGACGGGGAATCGGGGCGGAGAAATGATTGATTTGTGCGATTACATTTTGGAAGTTCCTTCGAGTGATACTCCTAAGATTCAAGAAGGGCACCTAGTTTTGGGACATATTATTTGCGGCATCGTTGAAAATGAAATTTTTAAGGTGAAAGAATAATGTACGAGGGGATTATTTTGGCTGGCGGATTTGGAACTCGATTGAGAGAAATTTTGCCCGATTTGCCGAAGCCAATGGCTCCCATTTCCGGAAGACCATTTCTTGAAATTCTACTGTCAAGCCTTTCGAAAAAAGGATTCACCCGAATCATTTTATCTCTTGGGTACATGGCGGATAAAATAATCGAGCATTTTGGGGATTCTTTTGCGGGGATTCAATTGATTTATGTAGTTGAAGATGAACCGCTTGGAACTGGTGGAGCTGTTCGCTGGGCGATGGAGCGAGCGATTCGGGATTACATTTTTGTCTTTAACGGAGATACTTATCTTGACCTTGAAATTGAAAAAGTTGAGCTACTTTGGATGAAGCATCGCAACCCAATTATAGTCGGAAGGGAGGTTGAGGATACATCACGTTATGGGGGCTTACTGGTTGAAAATCATAAGGTTATAGGATTTTTGGAAAAAAACTCCATCGGCTCAGGACTAATTAATGCAGGTTGCTATGTTTTAGGTAAAAATGATTTGAATGAATTTCCACCCTACGCCTCTTTTTCGCTGGAAACAGACTATTTTGCTCAGATCGTTAAAACGAATCCAGTTGATTTGTTTCTTACTTCTGGAAAATTTATCGACATCGGAATTCCAGAAGATTATATGATCGCTCAGTCTGAATTGAAGCAGTTGTAGAATCCAAATAAAAAAAGCCGCCAAATTAGCGACTTCCTCGTAATCAAACACAACTCAATAAGTTTAAGGCTTCTGGTTTTTATTTTGTAAAGTTGGTGCTGAGCCTTGGCTGTCGATTGACGATTTTCTGCCGGATCGTGTAATCGCAATTCTTTTTTCCTTATTAGGTCCATCGGCGACTACTACTTTGATATTTTTGAAGGAGCCGTCTTTATTGGTATCGGTCGGGTAATAGCTGATTACATATTGAGTGCGTAATTCGGTTGAAATATCGGTAGCAATTTGGTTTAGCTCGGAAACTGAATTCGGGAAATAAACTTTTCCACCAGTTTCATTGGCAAGTCGGGTCATGAAATTCTTAGCTTTTTCCTGCGGGCTTTTGCTGATGAATCCGCCTTCTTTGGTTAATTCATTAACAAATCCGATGGCGTAAATTTGTACATCCGATTCACGTAGAAGTTCAAAAAGTTGTTGTTCCTTATAAAAACTATCACGATCTTCACCGTCAGAAACTAATATCAATGCCCGACGTTTTTTTTCATTTGGATTGCGGGTTTTTTCATAATCGTCAACCTTCTCAGCTGCCAAATAAACAGCATCGATAATCGCGGTTTGTCCGCCTTCGACGTAAAGATTATCTAAAGCTTCCACGACATCGCTTTTGTTAGGCGAAAAATCCTGCACTACTTCAACCTTGTCAGAACTAACAAATCTCACAACACTCGTCTCATCACCCGCACGATTGGTGTTGACAATAATTTTGCTTGCCTCGATAACCTTTTCAAGCTGATGACGAAGCGAACCTGAATTATCAATTACAAGAGCATAATTTGTCGGAACTTCAGCCTTGTTAAATCCATCAATCGTTTGCAAAACATTATTTTCGTAAATCTGAAATTCGTTTTTCTGCAATCCATTTAACGATTTATTGCTACGATTGATTACTCTTACATTTAAGTTCACCAATTCCGTATCAATTTTGATAACTTCATTTGGATCATCAATCGGATCCACTGTCGGCGAAGGTGTAATCGTTGGAGTTGGTGTCGGGGTTTTGGTCTGAACTACGCTGGATTTTGGTGTTGGAGTAGGCGTAGTTCTTGGTCGGTCAACGGTTTGGGCATTGGTCAGATTACTGCCAATGAAGGCAACCGCAGTTAAAAAAACAAAACAAAAGCCAATTAATAAAAGGTTGAAAGTGTTTTTCTTCATCAATATTATCTATCCTGAAATCGCCAAACTTACTGAAGCGGAGTCGCTGGTGTTGCAAAATATCCTTCACGACTGCGAACCGTTAGACGCGGCAAACCACGTGGAGGTTTGACCTTAACTTTTACTTTTCTCCATTTTCCATTTGGAGCAAAATCCTTCGGAGTATAGCCGATTGAATATTGGTGACGTAATTCTAATGCGATTCGCTCAAAAATCTCGTCCAGTTCAACATTGGTTTGCGGATAAAAATCACGTCCGCCAGTGACACCCGAAATTTCACTCAAAAAGGATTGTCCTTGCATGCCAAGTGAACTGCCAGCATCGCCGCTTCCGATAATTCCTACTGAATACACAGTTACGTCGGATTCTTTTAATAAACGCCGAACTTCGCCGAAGTTATAACGCGAACTATTATCTTGTCCATCGCTGATAATTAACAAGGCTTTTTTCTGATGCGAACCGCGGGTGACACGTTCGATTCCGAGGTAAACAGCATCGTAAAGAGCCGTATTTGCTTTCGGCTGAACCATTGTAAGTTTATCTAAAACGGCTTCACCATTGCGTGTTCTATCAAGTAAAAGTTGAGCACGCGTATTAAATGCAATCAGGAAATATTCGTCATTCGGATGGCTGGTATTGATAAATCTCTCCAGTGCTTTTCGCGAACGGATGATCTTATCACCACTCATCGAGCCGGAAACATCAAAAAGAATTCCGACCGAAACAGGTGCGTCAACATCGCTAAAAAACGTAATCTCTTGCTCTTGATTGTTATCGATAATGGTAAAAGCATTTTTCCCAAGCCCTGAAACATAGCGGCTAAATGAATCCGTAACCGTCAAAGTTAAAGTCACCAAATCGGTATTAACGGAAATTGGAGGGTCATCGTCGTCCACTTTCGGTGGAGTAGGCTTCGTGTCCTGTGCGAGATTTACAATTGCAAAGCCGACAAAAATAGTAAAAAAAACACCTAGCCATCTCAAAAGTACAGAACGGCTAAATTCCTGGGAACTTTTTACTGCCATATTTTCTCCTTGAACGCTATCCATTTTAAGGGACGAAGATCATCAATGCAAGATATATTTTTAAGATGTTGAAAGTATTAAATTCGTTGCGTTTCCGAATTCGGTTTCACTAATTTTTTCGATAATTTATGATAATATCCTAAATGCTGTTGGAAAACCTAGAATAAACTGATTTTTTTCAATTATCCGACCTAGTTTTTATTTGAAACTTTAGCAAAAAACTAACCGTATTACCTTTGTGTTATGACAATAAATGCACCCCAAATCGAAAATTTACGTGAGTTTACAGATGTCGATCTGATTGCCAAGTCAATCGCTGGACGAGAGGATAGTTTTGAAGAACTTGTCCGACGTTATCAGCGTCCGATCACCAATTATGTGTATCGAATGTTGGGAAATTATGACGCTGCACTTGATGTGACCCAGGAAATCTTTATCAAAGTTTATAATTCTATGTCGCGTTACAGTTCTGAATATAAATTTTCGACCTGGGTCTATAAAATTTCACACAATGCGGCAATCGATCATCTGAGACGTCGAAACAATCATGAGCACAGCCTTGAACTTGAAGGCGAGGACGGCGTATATCAGGTTCAATTTGAGAGCAAGCGTCCAACGCCTGAACAAGAACATGAGCAAAATGAATGGCGTGTGGAAATTGATAAGGTTGTAAAAAGATTACCTTCGGGCTACCGGGAATTGATTTTGCTTCGGCACAACAATGATTTGAGTTATGACGAAATCGCGGAAATTACCAGTTTGCCGCTTGGAACGGTCAAAAACAGACTTTTCAGAGCCAGAGAAATGATGCGGGAAATATTTATCGAGAAAGGTTTTAATGGAGTTTAAGATAAAGAAAGTAATGGGTTTACAGGATTCTACAATTCAGCAAAATTGCCCCGGCGAAGACATTTTTCATTATTTGGAAGGCGAACTTTCTCCGACAGAAGAGCTTTCTCTGGAAAAGCATTTTACCGATTGTGAAATTTGTTTGGCAGAGTTTAATTCACAAAAAGAACTTTCCAGAGCCTTGAATTTTGCCTTCAGCAAAGAATCTGAAATTGATTTGCCCAAAGATTTTACGAAAATTGTAGTTACAAAGGCAGAAAGTAATGTCCAAGGTTTACGGACAGGTGGCGAACGCTCGAAAGCGATTTTTATTTCCTGTCTGTTATTTCTTATATTGGCGATAGGCTTTCGTTCGGAAACGGAGAAAAACTTTGCCTTAACAGGTGAATTTGGTCGGCAGTTTATCGCAGTTACCGGATTTATTACCCATTTCATTTATGATATTGCAATCGGAATTGTTGTCGTTCTTCGCTTCTTGAGCCAGCAGGCAATTTTCAGTCCAATTTTCTCCATAGGTTTAATTGCAGTGGCTTGTGTTTTTACGCTCTGGTTTCTTTCTCGGCTCAAATTTAATCGCTCTTAACTTAGACACAAAATGTATCTTACCGAAACTTTCAAATTCAAACCTTTTAACGTCAATTTCTGGCAGCTTGGTTTGTTATTTTCGGTCATGTTACTTGGTATTTTTACACTCCACGCCCAAAACACAATCTCCACAAATAATGAGAAAAACGAAATAATAATTGACGAAATTCAAGACGGAGAGATTTTTGCGTTTGGAAAAACGGTAATTATTAGAAAAGAAGTTAAAGGCGTTTTGGTATTTGGCGGAGATATAATTATTGAAGGAAAAGTTGACGGCGATGTAGCGACCATCGGCGGTTCGATCATCCAAAAAAATGACGCTTTTATCGGCGGTGATGTGATAATTTTCGGCGGAAAATATCAACACGAAAGAAGCGAGCCGCTCAGAAATCCTGGTAAAGAAACAATAATGTATGCCGGATACGAAGAAGAATTGCGAAATCTTACGCTTAATCCATCACAATTATTTTCCCCACATTTAACTTGGTCTTATTTTGCCCAAAGGTTGCTCTCAACGCTTTTTTGGTTTGTGATTTCCTTGTTTTTTACGACGATTGCCCCAGGAGCAATCAGCAGAGCAGTCAGCCAGTTTCAGCTTTCAACGCTAAAAGTGCTGGCGATAGGTATGACGCTTTTGATTGTTTCAACATTGGCGATTATTGCAAGTTTAAGTTATTTGCCGACCAATATCAGCGGAATCTTTGGTGTGATGTCATTATTATTGATATTTTTAGCTTACTTTTACGGAAGAGTTTCTCTTCAGGTATGTTTTGGTAAATATCTGCAGAAACATTACTTACCCGAAAAATTCCATTCAGAATCTATCGCACTTTTCATCGGTGCAGTTATTTGGTCGATTTTACTTTCGATTCCTTATCTGTGGACACTTGCGGTAGTCTTACTCTTTGCCGCAAGCCTCGGACTTGTGATCACTACTCGTTCTGAAAAAATCTGGAAAGTCGGATAGAGCCAGATTATTTACATTTCTTTACAAATTCTTAACAAATAATTTACGAATTAAAGAAACTATTTTAGAAAAAAAAGCGTCTGTATTATTGTGCGTTTTTGTATAAATCATTCTTTGTAAACGATTTTCAAATCGCCCAAACGTCTTAAAACTAAAGTTTTACAAACCAGAGAGAATTATAATGCAAAAATTTATTTTGTTCTTATCATTATTTAGTACATCAATAATTTCACTAATTGCACAAACTCCGACCCCGGCACCTGCTTTGAGCGGGATTAAAGCAAATTTGGCAGTTGGCGAAGTTTTCGCAATTTCGATTGGCGATAACAAAATTTCCCTGAAAACGAGCGATGGTAATATTGACGCTGTTTTGGCTACAAATACCGTTTATAAACGGGTGCCTCCAGACAACCCAAGTCTAAAAGCAGCAGTTGATACAACAGTTTCTGAAATAGGGGTCGGCGATAAAATCTTGGTAACAGGAATGGTCGCTGCCGATAAAAAATCGATGCCTGCGAAGGCGATTTATCTGATGACGAAATCGGATTTGTCTAAAAAACTAGCGGCTGAAAAAGAAATGTGGCGGACTCGCGGAATTTCTGGACGCGTTGAATCCGTTGATTTCAAAACGCAGACGATAACAGTTGTTTCACGCGGAATGACGGGCGAAACGAAAATTGCCGTAACGCCAAAGGAAGCAATCAATTACCGCAGATATGCCGCAGATTCGGTTAAATTTGCCGACGCGAAAGCCAGTTCGTTGGCGGAAATCAAAGCGGGTGATCAAATTCGTGCATTGGGCGATAAAGGTGCGGATGGTCTAACTCTCAAAGCTGAACAGGTATTAACGGGTTCTTTCAAAACCGTTGCTGGAAAAATAACGGCTGTGGACGTTGCAAAGAATGAAATCACTATTGAAGATGTGCAGACCAAAAAGCCCATTATTATTGCAGTAAATTCAAATTCTATAATGAAGAAATTTCCGGCTGAAATGGCTCAGGGAATGGCAATGCGTATGGCGGGCGGTAGTGGACCTCCACAAGCTGGTGGACAGGGCGGAAACGTTGTAGTAATGCGTCCGCCAACTGCACCTTCAAGTGGAACTCCTCCAACTGCGGGAACTGCAGGCGGTCAAACTCCTCCGGAAGGAATGCGACAAGGAGGCGGAATGCGTGGCGGACGCTTTGATCTTGATGAAATGCTGGAACGATTTCCTAATTTAACGATTGCTGACTTTAAGGTTGGCGACACAATTGGTGTAACAAGCACCGCAAGCACAACGCCAAATCGTTACACGGCAATTAAATTGCTATCCGGAGTCGAACCATTTTTGGCGATGGCACAAATGCCAGCTGCCGGCGGTGGACGCGGAACTCAATCACCATCTTTTAACATCCCCGGATTAGACGGCGGATTTGGTAACCCATAAAATCAAAAGATCTGGTTATTAGTTACATTAACCAAGAGGAACTATTATGAAATATCTGAAATCATTCTTACTTACGAACTTATTAATTTTGAGCCTTGCTTCATTAATTTTTGGACAATCAACCGGGAGCATCAGCGGACAAGTTTATGACAGTCTGGGCGGAGTAGTTATTGGTGCAACCGTAATTGCAAAAGATTCTGGCGGCAAGGAAAAAACGGCTACTACCAATAAGCAAGGCGAATTTTCTATCAACGGGCTACCTATCGGCAAATACACTGTTAGAGTTGTTGCCACAAAATTTAGTCTCTACGAAAATACCGAAGTTGAAGTTGCAGCAGGTGAAAAGCAAGAATTAACTATTGCATTAACAGTAGAAGCGGTCAGCGAAACGGTTGATGTTGGCAATCAAAATCAAGTTAGTACGGATGCGGATAATAATGCGAGTGCGACAGTTTTGAAAGGCAAAGATATTGATGATTTGCCAGATGACCCAGACGAACTACAAGCTTATTTACAGGCTTTAGCGGGTTCGGCTTCCGGTCCTGATGGAGCTCAGATCAGTATCGACGGCTTTTCGGGCGGAAGAATACCACCAAAAGAAGCAATTCGTGAAATTCGTTTTAACCAAAATCCGTTTTCTGCTGAATACGATAGAGTTGGTTTTGGACGAGTTGAAATTTTAACTAAACCAGGATTCGACAAATTCCGCGGTTCAGTAAATACGAACTTTAATGACGAAAGTCTAAACTCTCGCAATCCATTTGCGACAAATCGTGCTCCAAGCCAGACTCGAAATTTTGGTGGGTTTTTGAGTGGTCCGATTAAAGCTAAAAAAGCCGAATTTTCGTTGGATTTTAATTATAATCAGAATGACAATAGCAATTTGATCAGAGCTACTATTTTAGATTCGGCTAATAATATTGTTGGATTTAATCAGGATGTGACAGTTCCGTCACGACGTTTTTCATTTGGTCCAAGAGTTGATTTTTCAATCAATGAAAACAATACGCTACAAACTGCTTATAGTTTTTCGAGGAATACTTCGGAAAATCAAGGGGTTGGCGGATTTTCATTGCCGAGTCGTGCATCTAGTTCCACTAACACACAACACGAAATAAGAATGACGGAATCAATGATTGTAAACGCTAAAACAGTCAATGAAACTAGGTTCCAATATGAATTTACTGATTCTGAAAGAACAGGCGATAATTCGATTCCTACAATTAGCGTTTCAAGTGCTTTTTCAGGCGGTGGTTCGCAAACCGGTTTGAGTTATACAAAATCTAAGCGTTGGGAATTGCAAAATTATACAACCACTTCAGCGGGAAAAGCTTCCCAACACGCTCTAAAATTTGGCGTTAGAATTCGTGGGATCAATATCGAAGATCGCTCGGAATCAAATTATGGCGGAACATTTTCATTCTTTGGATTTTTAGATAATAAAGGAACACCACTTGATGCATCAGATGATACTTTTGTCTCGTCAATCGAACAATACAGACAAAAAGTATTAGGTAATATTGACCCTCGTTACAATCCAAATCAATTTAGCATTACAGCAGGAAATCCTGTAGCTGATGTTTCACAAATTGATTATGGTCTCTTTATTACTGATGATTGGAAAGCTCGAAAGGATTTAACTTTAAGCTTTGGCTTGCGATATGAGAATCAAAATAATATCAGCGACGGGATGAATTTTGCACCACGAGTTGGTATTGCTTGGCAACCCGGAGCTGGCGGTTCGCGACAACCAAAAACAGTTATTCGCGGAGGAGCCGGCTTGTTTTACGAAAGATTTTCAGAAGGGAATACGTTAAGAGCAATCCGAAATGATGGAGTTTCGCAGTTGCAATATATTGTTCAAAATAATCCAGCAGTTCTTGGTCAAGCTGTTTTTACTAACGGCGGCGTGACAAATGTTCCAACGATTTCACAGTTAAACCCCAGAGCCAGCATCCCATTTCGGGTAGCTGATGATTTACAAGTGCCTTATTCGATTCAATCGGTCGTTAGTATCGAACGGCAACTACCTTTTAGATCAACCTTTTCCGCTACATTTATCAACTCTCGTTCGCTGCATACGCTCCGAACGAGGAATACTAATGCTCCTGTTTGTCCGGGAATTGCAGGCTGCGGGACAGCTGATTTGGCGGCGATTCGATTACTTAGACCTGATACAACCAGAGACGATACTTACACAATTGAATCCAGTGGTTATTCAAACACGAAGCAGCTTGTTTTTAACGCTAGCACGAGATTTAACAATCGGATTACGTTATTTGGAAACTATATTTTGAGTGACTCGAAAGGTGATACGGATAGTTTGAGCAGTCCTAGATTTCAAATCAATACAGTAGGATTTCCGGCTTATAGTTATGATTTGAGTAGTGAATACGGTTCATCAGCCTTCAATGCTCGGCATACTTTTTTTATGGGCGGTTCAGTTAGTATGCCTTGGGGCATCAGGCTTAGTCCGACAATTATTTATAGTTCGGAAAGAAGATTTAATATTGTTACTGGAACGGATTCAAATCGCGATTCAGTTACATTTGAAAGACCAACATACACCCAATTGAGTGAAAGATGTATTGCGAGAGGGATAACGGATTCATATTGCGATATTAGCGGAATTGCGAATCCCAGCACTACAATTATTCCAAGAAATTATGGAATAACGCCAGGCAGTTTTGTCGTCAATTTGGGTTTCAACAAAAACTTTGGTTTTGGTGGCTCAAAAGCCCAAGCGGCGACAACCGGACAGGGAGCTCAAAACGGCACTCAAACCGCTGGAAATCGTGGTGATGGCGGAGGAAACCGTGGCGGAGGCGGAGGCGGCGGAAATCGCGGTGGAGGCGGTGGTGGCGGACCGCAAATGGTGATGATGGGTGGAGGCGGCGGCTTCTTCGGTGGCGGCGATGTCCGCAAACCATATAACCTATCTATTGGCGTTAATGTGAGGAATTTATTCAATAACGTAAATTTAGGAACTAGACAAGGCTTTTTAACGTCGCCGGTTTTTGGTCAATCAACTAACACAGGCGGAGGCTTTGGCTTCTTTGGCGGTGGTGGTGGTTCGGCAAATCGTCGGGTTGATCTATCAGCTAGATTTAATTGGTAACAAACTGACCACAATTTGCATCTTTATTGAAGAGTGAGGTTTTATAAAACTTTCACTCTTCTTTTTTCGTATAGATATCAACAAATAGAAGGATTCAAAAGAAAGATGAAAAAATATTTTGCGTTATTATTGATAATTGCTTGTGGGATTTTAACCTTTGCACAGGAAAAGAAATCGGATGTAGCGTTGTTAGAGATGGCTAAGGCGACATTGAAGGCTCATGGCGGTGAAAAATTCATCAAAGTGAAAACGCTGGTTTTACGCGGTGGAGTTGAGGTTTCAGCACCGGGTTCACCGCAAACATTGCCTGCTGCGTTTGCGATTGTTGTATCTGGTGATAAATATCGTTTAGACATCCAATCAGCGTTCTTCAATTTCAGACAAATGTCTGATGGGGATCAAACGTTCTCGTCAATTGCCGGACTAAGCCTGCCGCCAATTACACGAACTGGTTTGCAAGTAATTGCAAAAATTGAAGATGCCGGATACATCGTTTCCGCTTTGCCTGAGAAATTCAAAAAGAAGAAGGGTTTTCGAGTGACTTCGCCGGAGGGATATTTTTCAGATTTTCAGATTGATGAGAAAACAAATTTGGTGAAAGAATACGAGTCAAATTTTGAGTTGGACGGACGAGCAGTTTCGACTTCAGTTGCAATTGATAAGTATCGCGACATTGATGGAGTTTTTATTAACGAGAAATTTTCGCAAAGATTAGACTTAGGGCAAACTTCATCATATGCGAATTTCAATGCGAAAGAGATTTTGATCAATTCAGAAGTAGCTAACGATGTTTTTACAATGGCACAATAGAGAAGGAATTATTGATTGATGAATGAAAAGAGGAGAAGCATTTTGGCTTCTCCTCTTTTCGTTTATACGCTCATTACTTCTACTTCTTTAGTCTTCATTAGTTCGTCAATCCTTGCGATGTGGGAATTCGTCAATTTCTGAACTTGATCTAATCCGTCTCGCTCGCCGTCTTCCGAAATCAATTTGTCACCTTTCAATTTCTTCAAACTATCATTTGCATGATGCCTAACATTGCGAACCGCGACACGGTGTTCTTCAGCAATTTCGTGAACTTGTTTCGCTAATTGCTTGCGACGTTCTTCATTTAAAGCCGGAACGGGAAGTCGGATAATTTTGCCGTCATTTGAAGGATTCATCCCCAAATTAGATGAAATAATTGCTCTTTCAACTGCTGCGAGTTGAGACATATCCCAAGGCTGAATGGTAATCAATTGCGGCTCCGGAACGGCAACTGAAGCCATTTGAATCAAGGGAGTTGGAGTTCCGTAATAATCAACCATTACTCCGTCAAGTAATCCAACTGTCGCCCGACCTGTTCTGACATTGGACAATTTACGTTGAAAATCATCAATAACCTTTTCCATTTTCGGTTTAGTTTCTTTTATCACATCTTCCAAGCTCATAATTCTCTCCTAATTATTGCCGCCAACCAGCGTTCCGATTGATAAATCTCCACTGACAGCCTTAATAATATTGCCCGATGTTTTCATGTTAAAAACCATAATAGGCAAATTATTATCCATACAAAGCGAAATAGCTGAAGTATCCATTACTTTCAGCTGTTTTTTTAATACTTCCTGGTATGAAATCGATTCAAAACGCGTAGCATCGGGATTCGTTACCGGGTCAGCCGAATAAATTCCATCGACTTTCGTCGCTTTGAAAATTACTTCGGCTTTAATTTCGCACGCACGCAATGCCGCTGCCGAATCCGTTGTGAAATAGGGATTTCCGGTACCCGCGGCAAAAATCACGACCCGCATTTTTTCCAAATGACGAACAGCTCGACGTCTAATAAAGGGTTCGGCTAGTTGTGGAATATCAATAGCAGACATTACCCGTGTAAAGACATTTTGCTTTTCAAGAGCGTCTTGCAAAACCACAGCGTTCATTACGGTTGCGAGCATTCCAATATAATCGGCGGCAGCTCTATCCATATTTCCCGCAGACTTGGAAACTCCGCGAAAAATATTTCCACCGCCCACAACGATCGCAACTTCAATTCCTAATTCGTGAACCGCTTTAATTTCTTTTGCAACAGATTCGGCAATATTTGTATCAATGCCATAATTCTGTTCGCCCATCAAAGCTTCACCCGAAAGTTTGAGCAGTATTCTTTTGAATTTCATTTTTTTAGTTACAGAAAGTTACAGAAAGTTGCAGTAGTTTCAGTAAGTTACGTGCTTTCTGACGATGCAACTCTCTGATACTAACTGCAACTCTGCGAACCATTAACCGACCATAGAAGCTACTTCCGCCGCAAAATCATCGGCTTTTTTCTCGATTCCTTCACCCATTTTATAACGAGTAAAACGTCGGATCGAGATATTTTCCTTGATCGACGAAATTTTTTCAGCTACCAATTCGCCAACCGTTTTAGCTGGATCTTTAACAAACGCCTGATCAACTAAGACATTTTCTTCGTAATATTTATTTACTTTACCTTCAATGATTTTTTCTAAAATATCAGCCGGTTTGTTGGCATTTTTAGGATCAGCGTTTAATTTCGATAATTCGATCTCACGCTCTTTCTCAATAATATCAGCCGGAACTTCAGATCGATTTACGTATTTTGGATCAACCGCAGCAATGTGCATAGCAACATCTTTGACTAACTGATTAAACTCTTCGCCGCGTGCCACGAAATCGCTTTCGCAATTGATCTCAACCATCACACCGACTTTTCCGCCCATGTGGATGTATGAACCCACAACACCTTCCGCCGTTACACGACCCGCTTTTTTCCCAGCAGATGCCAAACCTTTCTTGCGAAGGATTTCTACTGCCTTTTCGCCATCGCCATCGGCTTCCGTCAATGCCGCTTTGCATTCCATCATTCCTGCACCGGTTTTGGTGCGTAAAGCCATAACGTCACTTGCTTTAATTTCTGCCATAATTCAACTCCAATAATTTAATAGATAATTTTTTTGAAAAAAAGCGTAGCCTTTAAATTCGTTTAAGAGCTACGCTTTCAAGATAAAATTTGTATAAAATTTAAGCGGTTGCTTCGGTGATTTCTTCCTCTGCCTTTTGCTCTTCTTTAACTTCTTCAATTGTTTCTGCTGCAACTTCAGTCGCAGGTTCTTCTTCAAGAGCTGCTACAACTTCAGTATCATCTTTCACAATTGGAAGTGCCGCAGCTTCTTCCATCGAAATTGCCTCTTCAACAACTTCATCGTCTGCAACAACTCCGCCTTCAGTAGCAATATTTTTTCCTTCAAGAATAGCATCAGCAATTCGCGAAGCAAAAAGTCTGATTGCTCTTAAAGCATCATCATTTCCTGGGATAACCGCGTCGATTCCTTCAGGTGAACAGTTTGTATCAACAACTGCAACTACCGGAATTCCCAATCGATTTGCTTCCAAAACAGCGATTTCTTCTTTCCGAACATCGATGATGAAAAGCATATCAGGCAAACGCTTCATATCGCGAATTCCGCCCAAATTCTTCATTAAACCTTCGAGTTCGCGGTCTTTTTCTAAACGTTCTTTCTTCGTCAGCATTTCAAAGCGACCATCTTCTTTCATCGCTTCAATGTCACGCATTTTCTTGATCGAATTCTGAACTGTTTGAAAGTTGGTCAATAGTCCGCCTAACCAACGATTGTTTACATAATATTGACCACAACGCTCAGCTTCTTCTTTGATAGCTTCCTGAGCTTGACGCTTTGTGCCGACGAAAAGAACCATTTGATTCGGACGTTCTGTTAGCGAAGCAGTCACATAATTCAAGGCATCCCTAAATAATTTCTGCGTTTTTTGCAGGTCAATAATGTAAATGCCGTTGCGTTCCCCAAAAATGTATTCTTTCATTTTCGGATTCCAACGGCGAACTTGGTGTCCAAAGTGTACTCCTGCTTCGAGGAGTTCTTTCATCGTTACTGTAGCCAAAATACTCTCCTTATTGGTTTTTGTACTCGCCTGAATTCAATTTTTTTCAAACCAATAAATTCAAGCGATGGTTTAAAGATTTCAGATCGTTAAAAAGGAAAAACCGGTTTTGATTAAATCCAAAATCGAAGATCCCCAATCCAAAATCGAATTAGCGTTTCGAGAATTGGAAGCGTGCACGAGCACCCTTTTGTCCATATTTCTTACGTTCTTTTTTACGCGGGTCGCGGGTTACAAGTCCAGCCTTTTTCAAGGTTGAACGCAAATCAGAATTGAATTCCAATAAAGCACGAGTAATTCCATGACGAACTGCTCCTGCTTGTCCTGCCGTTCCGCCGCCCAAGACATTGACTAGAATGTCAAATTTTTGGATGGTATCGGTCAAGCTAAGCGGTTGGCGAATGATCATCCGCAATGCTTCATTGGGAAAATATTCTTCAAATGCTCTAGAATTAACTTTAATTGCACCGCTGCCCGGACGTAAATAAACTCTGGCAGTTGAGGTCTTTCTGCGACCTGTTCCGTAATATTGTATATCAGCCATATTTGGATTCTGGATTTTGGATTTTGGATTTCAGATTTAAGAAAGCCAAAGCAAAATCAAATTTTATAATTCAATAGATTCTGGTTTTTGAGCAGAATGTGGATGATCTGCATCAGCATAAACCTTTAATTTCTTAGCCATCGCCTTGCCCAGCTTAGTTTTTGGCAACATCCCTTTAACTGCCAATTCGATTACACGTTCCGGCTTGTTTGCTTGCATATCTTTCAAAGATGTTTCCTTCAAGCCGCCCGGATAAAGCGTGTGATAACGATAAACTTTTTGGTCATTTTTCGAGCCTTTGAAAACTGCCTGACGAGCGTTGATTACTACAACGTGTTCGCCCATGTCCAAAAAAGGTGTCCATTGCGGATTGTTTTTACCCGACAACATTCTTGCAACTTCAGTAGCCAAACGACCAACAGTTTTACCTGCGGCATCAACCACGAGCCACTTCCGATTATCTGCTAAACCTTTTCCACTAGGAAAATAAGTACTCATAATATCACTCTGTATAGAATTTTCGCTAAAACGCGAACGATAAGAATATCGAAAGACCCGCGATCTTGTCAAGCAATGACGGATGTTGCGTTAATCAATGTAAGATGCTTTTTTGATTTTCCACTCCAAACTGCTGCACAATAAGAGAATTGGACATGGGAAATAATTTTAGGCATCATGAAATTGTTAATTTTTTAGTCAAGATACCAATCAATTGCGGAACTTTTTCGAAAATCTGGTATCTAACTTAACTGGAGATTATTTATGGACAATTTTTTGCAAGAGCCTGACATTAAAAAGGGAAATGGCAAGGTATTTCTATTGGCTTCAATCATCGGAATTCTAGTTATTGCAGCTGTTTTGGGTCTTGTTTCGCTGAAGAAATCGACTCAACAGATTCAGGTTGATGCGATGGACGGAGCATATCGTGAAGGTTCGCCCGAATTTGAGAAGTATACGAAAAAAATTATTGCTGAAACCAACGAAGATCGCACCACACAATCTCCAACCGGAATGGGCACAATAATGATGTCAATTCATGGAAGCTTTCGTAATATTACAGGTAAAACCTTGACAGGATTGGAGATAAAGGTCGCCGTAGTTGATAGTTTTGGTAAAGTTGTTAAGGAAAAAACTACCGTTGTTGTTCCGAAAGAGTTAGAAAAACTAGAGAATAATCAGGTTTTACCGGTGCAGGTTACGATAGAAGGTTTTGAAAAAACTGATGATCGAGCCAATATCCGCTGGAAAGTTACCGCGATAAAAGTTCAGGAGTAAAGACTATTTTTCAGTCTTTTCAACAAATAATTCTTCTAAAGATTGTTTAACAGGTTGGATGGAGACGAGTTTTCCACCGACCTTTTTCATTTCAAACAAAACTTTTTCTACATCATTTTCATTCAAAACCTGTATGTTTGCTCCGTTAGGTTTTGCAAAGACGTTTGCATCAATATTTGTCATTGAATTCTGCAAAACGTCAGCAGTTACACCTTTGACATTAATCTCAAAAGATTGATTTTCGCCGTGCGAAGTTAATAGATCGTCCAGCTTTCCGGTTGCTGCAAGTTTGCCTTTACGCAAGATCGCGACATTATCACACAAGGCTTCGATGTCCGATAAAATATGAGTTGACATGAAAACCGTAACGCCTTTTTCGCGTAATTCGGCAATTAATTCGCGGATTTCGCGGCGTCCAATCGGGTCGAGCCCGCTCATTGGCTCGTCCATAAATACGATTTCCGGATCGTTAATTAAAGATTGAGCCAAACCGGTTCGCTGAAGCATCCCCTTTGAAAACTTTCGCAATTGCTTGTCCCAACTGGCTTCTTCCAAACCAACTTTGGTCAAAAGCTCTTCCGTTTTTTGCTTGCATTTAGATTTATCCAAACCGAATAGTTCACCAAAATACATCAACAATTCGCGAGCCGTCAGGTAATCATAAAAGTATGGATTTTCAGGACAATAACCGATTTTCGCACGCATTTTGACGTCTGAAATATCTTTTCCGAGAATTTTGGCACTTCCAGCGGAAGGAAAAATTAACGACATTAATATTTTAATCGTAGTTGTCTTACCGGCACCGTTTCCGCCTAAAAAGCCGAAAATTTGTCCGCCTTCAACATTCAAAGTTAAATTATCTAAAGCTCGGACTTTCTTTTTTTTCCAGAATCCAATTTCGTAATCCTTGGTTAAATTTTCTATTTCTACTATGTATTTCATATATCAACGATTTAGTCGGTCAAAATACAGACCGTTTAGAAGTAATTTAATTGAAATAACTGCCATTATAAGCAAAGCCAGAAGTGAAATAATTTGGCAAGCTTTTACAAATTTGGGTTCCTCGAACCTCAAAGAAATTTTGACTGCATCTTGAGGAATCTGAATCAAAATTGCACCATCGGCAGAAGGCTGGACGTTCAAAAGTTCATTATTTATAGAAGCTTTCCAATGAGGATAATAGTAAAATGCAACTCGAGCGGAAGTCTCATCTCCTTTCTCGATGGTAAATTCTTTCAGATTCTTATCCCAAGTAGAAATTTCCACTTTTCGATTTCCGACAACAACCTTTTCTCTAGTACCTGTTGCCGCTGATTTTGCCCAGATCGTCCACCAGCAATCAAAACTGCTTTGATTTGGAGCGGTTCCCACGGCACTATTAAAATTATCAAAAGACTTATGTTCCGCTTGCTTGATGATTAATATAGAGCTAAACGAATACAAAAGAAAAATAAATACCACACCTAATTGTAGAAGAACACTTTTGCTGGTTTTTAATTTTTCAGCAAGTTTAATTATACCGATCGATGCAAAAATGGAACCCGATAATGAAGCAATCCCCAACCAACGCCACGGAAATTGAACCTTTTGAAGAAAGTCTAAATTATTCCAAATAAATATGCTTAGCGGCGAAATCATGAAAAGCGAGACCAATAAAACAATTGCTACCGACGATGCGAAACGATTAATGCTGGTTTTATCTTTCAGGATAAAAATAGTTGAAGGTATTGAAATAAACAATATCGACAAAAGCATTATCTCGCCAAGCCAAAGACACGAAGCATCTGTATAGAAATTGAGAAAATTTTGTGGGCGAAAAAGGAAGTTTTCAAGATAGCTGTAAATAGTTAAAAAATATTTGCCACCCGAATGATTAAGCCAGTCTTTTTCCGTAACGATTTTTATCCAGTAAAAAGAACTTGCCGCTACACCCAAACACGCAGACGAAGCTAGGGCAATAAAATTCTTGAAGAATTTCTCTCGATTTATCATCGCTAAACCGTAAATTCCAAGTGCTATCGATCCGATAATTGTTAGAGGAAGATGAGTCAAGATCAGCAAAGCGTAAGCAATCGAAAGCCCGAGAAAACTGGATAAATTATTTCGTTTGCAGATTCGAGTTATAAAAAGAAAACAGAATGGAATCACCGCCATTGAAGCAAATTCAGCATAGAGAAAATTATTGTAAATCTGATTAATATGATACGGAGCAAAAATAAATAGTGCAGCCGCGATCAGGGATTGCTCATCAGAAAATTCTTCACGAGCCCATAAATACGTGCCAATCCCGCTTAAAAAGAATATTAGGTAGAAAGAAATTTGAGCGGCGAAAAACCAATTTCCAAATATTGAATATGTTATCGCCAGCAAATAATAAGCTGCCGGAGGATAAAAACGAATACCATAATCTCCGTACTGTTGGTTGAAATCCGCATCAAAGCTTGGATAAATTTCACCTGATGTAATCGATTTATGAATCGTTTGGGCAAATTGAAAATGTTGCGACAAATCGTTTCCCAACGGAATCCCATTATAAAAAATGGGTAACATCACCACAAAAGCTAATCCTGCAATCATGGCAATATGTTTGTAATTGATTTTCTTTTGAGTTTCAATCATTTATTTGTAAGGAACTTTCGAGTTTTTCCAATCAATGTCCGCGTCGCATTTGCCGTCTTGATTAACCAATAAATAAGGTACTTTGAGAGGATCAACGGGAGAATTATTCGAATCGAAAGCGAGGCTTTTGTTCCCGACCAATTTAACTCCGCGAAGTTCGGGATAAATTTCTTTCCAGGAGTTTATACAACGACCGTTTTTCGTCTGAAACGCTTGTAATACCGGGCGAATTCCATCACGGTCGATTAGCGATTCAACTTGCATATGTCTTAATTCGGCAAACGATCTTGGTTTGTTCGTCCTCAGCAGTTTCAAACATTTGTCGATATACTTGCAGAGCAAATTCACGGCTTCCACCTTGGGCTTGCATACTTGCCCCCATTTGTTTCATCCAAACCGGAGCTTCTGCTTTTTTGGAGCCAGCGGTATAAATTTGCGAAGCTTTTTCGTAGTCTTTATTTTGCCAATAAATGTAGCCGAGATTGTGATAAAGCCGCCAACTTTCGGGATTTGCCTCAATTCCTTTTTCCAAAAGTTTTATTGCCTGCTGATTATCAATTGCCGGTAAAACGGCGGCACCATAGGAATAGAGAGTCATAAATTGTGGATCGAGCGTTGAAGCAGTATCGAGCATCGGATATAGCAAACGAGGATTTAATGGACGCAAATCATTAATATTTAGATTGCCAGTAACATTGACAACTTTGCCGCCTAGATATTGCAGTGAATTAGCCCAATACCAATCAGCCATCAAGCCGCGGGCGTCGTATCCGAAAGCCTTGAGCTGTTTATCTGAAAAATATAAATCTTCGTCTTCATAGCTCGCGTCGATCTTTGGTTTAATATTTTCCAAAGTCCTGCTCAGAGAGAAAATTCCAAAGAATCCGCAACCTAAAATTATTATTAACACGATGGCGTTTTTCATGATTTGAACTATTTGAAATTGCGTTTGCTAAAGATAAAAACGGCTACAGTTATTACAATTACAACGTAAATCAGAGCATAACCGAAGGCAGTTAAAATATACCCGATGCCGGGAATTTGAGCGTGAGCTGCGTTAGTCGTAAAACTAAAAAAAGAAAGATTGGGCAGAACGTAATACAGAAAACTGAAGAAAATTTTCGCTCCTTGGGAACCCATCGATTCGGCGAGTTGGTTAAGTGCAGTACTGAAATGCCCAATTATAAAGACGAAAAATGTTAACAACGCAGAAAGTGTTGGTGAAGAAAAACTCGAAAAAAGAATCGCAACAGCGGTAAGAATAGTCAATTCAAAATAAATGAGCAGCAGCGACGACCAAGCCGGAAGGACTAAATTGCCTCCGCCAACATAAAGCAAAGCCAGCGTGATCCCGATTCCCATTACAAAAATATTCAGAAGCAGAGTTAGACAAAGCCCTAAATATTTACCAATAAGAAACTCGCCCCTACCAATAGGTTTTGAAAAAATTGCGTAAACCGTCCGCTTTTCAATCTCTTTTGAAACGAGTCCAACTCCAACAAAGTTTGCAATAAATGCACCAAATAATAATACGGCAGTCAGTCCTAAATTAACGATTACTCTTGCTTCATTTCCAGCCGTTAATTCGCCGAGAAAAATCGCGGCTGCGGTAATTAATAAAACAAAAATAATTAAATTGTAAAGAATCCGGTCACGAATCGACTCGCGAAACGTATTCAGCGAAATTGTAAAAATACGATTTAACCAAGTTGAATGATTTTCTGACATTTTTTTGATTTATTGGGAATGTGTTTTTTGTTGAAATCCGAGGCGTGGATTAACACCTGTTTAAATTTATCAAATTTATTTCATAAATCCAAACGAAATTTTCTCGTTCGGATCAAGAATTTGACGTTCAAATATTACCGTATTTACAGCCTGATTTGGTATTAAATCGGTAAAAGGCACAGCATCTTTGTTGTTTTTGGTCTTTTCAAACGCGACTTTTGCACCTTCATTGAGGAATATCCACCAAGTCTCGGACTGTTTTGGATTAATTTCTTTCGCGATTGCACGGTGCTTTTGTGAAGTTTCAGCATCACTATTTTTCAGTAACCGAGCATATCTTAAATGTAAAAAATAGGAATAAGGATAGAGTTTTAGGGCTTCTTCAAGAGTTTTCTTTGCTCCAGCCTCGTCATTTCCCAAACTTTGACTTAACGCCAGAATAAAATATGCCGATGATGCTCCCATTCCATTGTCAATTGCTTTTTGGAAATAAATCGACGAGTCATCAAATCTCTTTTGGTTTAACAATTTTAATCCGAAAGAAAACTGGGCGGACGCGTTTGATGAATCGAGCCACATTGCTTTTTCAAACAAACTTCTTGATGTTTCAAAATCAGTCGTGTTTTCAGCAGAATTAGTTAGATACTGACTAGTTGCCCTAACAGTCGAATAGATTGTTAGTGAGACACACGCTAGAATCGCAAGGATCAAAATGATTTTGGGCTTGGCGTTGTCTAATCGGAAATCTGTCGCTTCAGTCTTTTCAAACATCTTGTTTCTCAAAAGTACCGCGATCAAAAAGAAGAAGACGATTCCATTTTGCATTAAGCGGAATGAGAATGAGCTAAAACACGAGCTAACCAAAAACACTATGACTCCGGCAAAAGCAGCTTGAGTTAAAATATTTGAACGATTTCGCCTGTTTTGAAAAATTTCAGTTAATCCAAGCTTCATAATTCCAATGATAAGTATCAAAAATATCAGTCCACCGATAATGCCAAGCTCTGAGAAAACCTGTATAAACTCATTATGTGTCCTTTCAGGAATTGCATCCTCACCTTGCATTGATTCGGATTTGTTCTCTGGCTTTTCGACGAAGTAAGCACGGTATCTATTAAACTCCAATCCAAAATTATCCGCCCCAACACCTAGCAATTTGTTTTTAACAAACATTTCTCTTCCAACGCTCCAAATCAAAAAGCGAACATTTTGAGTGAGGCTGTTGCTTGCATCATTGTCGTTTTGTTGCTTCAACCGGGTTATCGCTGAACCTTTTTCTTGAGAAGAAAACGGCAATACTTGGCTTCCAAATCCAACTAAAATCATCAAAAACGCCATCACAGCGGCTCGGAGAATTTCCAGTTTAATGGGTTTCGACCAACATCGGAGAATAACAAAAACAGCAACTCCAATTAGTGCGGAAGCAAAAGCGGCACGACTCAGAGAAAATAATAATGCAAGCGTTAGCAAAAGAGTGATTGAAACCGACCACGCGAGGTGCCTTCGCTTTGAGCGTAAAGTGTATGCGAAAAAGAAGGGCAATAGGGTTGCGAAAATTTCAGCGTACCTACCGTATCGAAAGCCGAAAGTCTCGCTAATATTTGGCGAAAATGAATACTCCGCTATGCAAATTAGCGAAATAGTTCCAATTAAAATAGATACCGAAATTATACTGTTCTTGAGATATTTTCGGTCCTTTATTATGAGGCTGACGACACAAACGAAAGCTGCATAGCAAAACCACAGAAGTGTGTGGTGCAGAACCGATGAACCAGAATTTGCCCAAATCGCCGAAAATGCACTCCAAAGAGTAAATGCAAGAATCGGATACACAAACCAAATTTTGGAATGAGATTGAAAACATATTCCCTTGATTAGGTTCTTCTCAGAGAGGAGCCAATACCCTAAACAAAAAGTTAAAAATAGCGAAAAAGCTAATTCAACCTTCCAAGGATGTCCCATAGGATTTTGGGGAATCGGGAAATAAATCAGCGGAACTATTATTACACCTGCCCATATAAGTGAGACTGCGAACCAAATTCGATTTGCATTTAGATGATTACTTAACTGAAGCGACATAATCTCTTAGAGTTAAAGAATTAAAATAATTATTATGAGTAGAATCGGAACCAGTAAGAATTCAAAAAAAAACCAGATCTTCTAACAACAATTATATATATAATAATTGGCTTGTAAACACAAATATTCACAAGTACGCAAAAAAGGGAGATAATTGCTCATCTCCCCTAGTCCAATTAAATTGAGTCAAGATTAGTTTCCTAATGGTCTGCTTGTCGAAGCACCACCGGTGACAGCACCTGTAGTTGTACTAATTGTTAAAACACCGGCAGCATCTGAATACATAACACCTTCGGTTTGAATGTAGAAGTCACGTGTTCCGGTTGCAGTAAATCCTGTAGTTGTAACAGGCGTTGCTCTTGCTCCGAAAGTGGCGGGTGCACCTGCACTGAAATCAACTTTGCCTAAAGAAAAGTTATATCCACTCTTTTGAGTTGATCCCAAGTTTGCATCAACAATACCAGCAGCTCCTAAAGCTGGATAATCAACAGCATAGTTGCCAGCACCTGAAGTAGCTTGGAATGTCATTTGACCACTGTGTGTTGTGCGAAGTGATGAAATAGCTGAACCTTCGTTAGCTGAACGACGTGCAGCAAGTAAATTTGGGATAGCAATAGCGGCAATGATACCGATAATAACTACAACGATTAAAAGTTCGATAAGCGAGAAACCTTTTTGATTTTTCATTTTGTTTAATAATCTCCTAGAAAGTCTGTTCTTGTTTTTTCTTAATGTTTAACTACCTTGTCTCAGGTACGTGTTGGTTATATTCAATCCATGTGCCAGAGCGTGCCAAAACGTTACGAACACTGTTTGAGCCAATAAATATGGGCATTCAAGAGATTTGTCATTAATCTAAGAGATAAGACTTTAGGAACAGAAAAAGTGACATTTAACAGTTTTCGTTAATCGGATAGTGACGAAAAATGTCAATATTATCGGAAAGAGAAGTTGAAAGAAGGGAATTGAAGGTATTAACGTTTTCGTTGCTTTGGATCGAGGTATTCCCGAAGTCCATCGCCGATGAAATTGAAGGCGAGTACAGTTAAAGCGATGGCAATTCCGGGGAAAAACAAAACGTGCGGGGCATTATATAGAGTGTCGAGTCCGCGAGCTTCTTCGATCATTGTTCCCCAGGAAGGTGCTGGCGGTGGAATCCCCAAGCCGAGAAATGAAAGTGATGCTTCCGATAAAACCGCTCCAGCCATTCCGAGTGAGGCTTGGACGATAATTGGTTGAATTGCATTTGGCAGAATATGGATGAACAAAATTCGCATGTTGCTCGCACCCAAAGCACGTGCTGCTTGTACGAAATCAAATTCTCTAACTTTCAAAACTTGTCCACGCATTACGCGTGCGTAGCCAACCCAGCCGATGATACAAAGAGCGAGAATCAATTTGCCAAGTCCTGCTCCTAAAAAGGCTACCAAAGCGATTGCCAAAAGAAGTCCGGGAAACGCCAAAAACACATTAAATAAGTAACCCGATAGAATTTTATCAACCCAACCGCCGTAGAATCCGGCAATTGCACCAATTATTAAACCAATAATTACCGAAACAACCGTAACCACGATCCCAACTTGCAAGGAAATTCTCGCTCCGTAAAGCAATCTCGAAAAAACATCGCGTCCGATTGCGTCTGTTCCAAACCAATGTTCGGCAGACATTGGTGCGTATCGAAGTCCCAAATTTTGTGCGATTGGATCATGCGTTCCGATAAACGGTGCGAATAACGCAACGATTATCAAGATAACTGCTATGAAGATTCCAATGTAAGTTAATCTATTCATTAAACTACGAAAGCCGAATTCGCGGATCGAGCCAACTATAAACTAAGTCGGTTAGTGAATTTGCCAATATGTATGTAACGCTGATTACGAGAACGCAACCTTGCACGATTCGATAATCGCGTTTGCCAATGCCATCGTCCAGCAAAAGCAAACCCAAACCCTGCCACATGAATATCTTTTCCGTAATAATCGCACCGGCAAGCAAAACTCCAAGTTGTAAACCCAAAATCGTGACAACCGGAATAAGACCATTTTTCAAAACGTGTTTGTAAACTACAATTCGTTCACTCAAACCTTTGGCACGTGCCGTTCGCACGTAATCCTCACCAAGTTCTTCGATTACCGAAGAACGCACCATACGGGTTAGAATCGCGGAAAGTGCCGCTCCAAGTGTAAACGCAGGCAAGATGATATCTTCAGGGTTATAACTTCCGGTCGGGGCAAAAATCTGCCATTTTACGGCGAAAAGATAGACGAGAAATGGACCTGTTACAAAACTCGGCAAAGAAATTCCTAGGAGTGCAAAGAATGATGAAAAATTATCAATTAGTGAACCTTTATTTGTTCCGGCTAAAACTCCGAGTGGAACGGCGATCAAAATCGCAATAAACATCGCCGCGAGTGCAAGCTTGATCGTATTCGGATACCGTTCTGTAATCATTTCCAAAACAGGTCTATCCGTTCTAAAAGATTTACCCAAGTCACCTTGCAAAACCCCCGTCCAATAATCCCAATAGCGATTATCTGCTCCATTCCAAGTCACACCGGTTTCCTTATTGTAGGAAACAAAAAAAGCAGGTTTATCGAGCCCATGCTTCTTGTTGAAATTTTCAATCTGTTCTGGAGTAGCATTTTCGCCCAAAATCGCCGTCGCAGGATCACCCGGAACGATCTCAATCAAAAACGTAACCAATGAAACAACCGTGAAGACAACTAACAAAAGCAGTCCCACCTGTTTGGCAAAATTAAGTAGTTTGTATTTCATTTAACGAGCGATAGAAAAGATTTTATGATGATTAGGGAAAACTGACAAATACTTAAACCTTTGTTCCAATATGAATCGCGGCAATTCCGCCGGTCAAATTCTTATAATCAACTTCTGTAAAACCTAATTCGCTCATCATTTTAGCTAAATTCTTTTGGTTTGGGAAACGTGAAACGGAATCGGGCAGATATTCATACGCCCCACGAGAACCGCTGACAGCTCCGCCGATGCGGGGCAAAACTTGCGTGAAATATAAATTGAAGATTTGTTTGAAGCCTGGGATTATAGGAGTTGAAAATTCTAAGATTACTAATTTCCCGCCTTTTTTTACTATTCTGTGAAGTTCTGATAAGCCATCTTCCCAGTTAGAAAAGTTTCGCAAGCCAAATGCAATGGTTACGGCGTCAAATGTTTCATCAGGAAACGAAAGGTTCATTCCATCGCCTTCGAGATAGGGAATTGAAAGGTTATTTTTGGGATTTTTCTCAGCGGCAATTGCCAACATTGGTCGGCAAAAATCCGTTCCGATTACTTTTGCCAAGGCGTTTTGTTGAAGTTCAACTGATAGATCGCCGGTTCCGCAAGCTACATCCAAAATTAAGGCATCTTTGTTGGTCAATTCTTTCTCAAGTTTTTCACGTACCAATCTCCGCCATCTTTTATCAATATTGACTGACAAGAAATGATTGAGAAAATCGTATTTTGTAGCAATTCCCGCAAACATTTCGCGGACGGCTTTTGCGTGAGCCTCTTCATTAGCAGTTCTTTGTGTTGGCATTATTCAGGTTGATTTGTAGAAACGAAATCCTTTAATTTATTGGCATCTCCGACGACTAACTCGACAAATGAATTATTGAAAATCTTGCTCAAAACTCTATTTGCATCAGTTAAAGTAAGCGTTTGGAGCGAGTTAAACTGCTGGGAAATCGATTGTAAACGATAAGTGTCTGCATCAAGCCAAAGGTCAGAATTAGTATTTTTATTATTAATCGCTTTTGCCATTTCGCTTATAACAAAATCTTTACTTTCGGCAAATTCAGCATCGCTGATTTCTCTGACAAAATTAGTTTTTTTAACTTCCTGAAGAAATTGAGTGGCTTTTTCAGGTGCAATCTTTATTCCGACAATATATTTTCCAAAAAGCATATATGAGTTATTTGTAACAAAGGTTTGAGCCTGAAATACGTCACCCGCTTTTTTCAGCCGCTTTGATAAAACATCTGTAATTATATGAGTGTACAGGAAATCCTTACTATTTCGCGGAATGCTACGAGTAGCCTGATAAATTTCTGCATTTTTAGATTCAGCAAAATTGATGAACTGTTTTTCTTTAATTATCTCGTCAGGTTGTCGAAATGTTGCAGGAGTTTTTTTATCGGATTTATTCCAATTGCCAAAAAGTTGCCTCGTGACGCGATGAACATATTCGGGTTTTACATTGCCAATAATCGCAATTGTTGCGTTGTCTGAAGTTAAAAATCTTTCTTTGGCATATAGAAGGTCCGCACGATCAATTTTTGCAAGAGAATCCGTCGTGCCTTCGATGCTTCTGCCGTAAGGAAAATCTCCGAAAAGCCTTTTTGCAACCGCCAAATCTGTCACATATGCCGGATTTTTTTCCAATTCTTTAACTCTGTTAAGGCGTGCATCACGAATCAACTTAAAGTTTTCCGGAGTGAGAGGCGTGCTGATAACTGCGGTTGAAATAGTTTCAAGCATTGATAGAATTTCGCTCGATTTACCTGTTGCAGTAATTTGCAGATAATCGTAATTACTTGATATATCGAGACTTCCTTCTAAATCTTCAACGAAAAAAGCACGAGCCTGCTCTGTCGGAAAAAAACTTTCGGCAAGTAATGCCATTACTCCCATTTTATCTTTCGGATCAAAAGCTGCTCCGCTGTGAACACGAAGTTTGACGGTAACTTTCTCAATCGCGGGATCATTCCAAACCAATAATTTCAAACCATTAAGAAGTTTGTTTTCCTTCGGGGCTGGCAATTTCGTTGTTTGCCCGAAAGCAAAAGCAGATAAAAAAAGTGTCACAAAAAGCAGAAAAGCAGTTTTTTTGGAGAATTCCAGATTGTTCATTGTTTTATATTTTAGAGTTAAATCACCAAACTTAAAAGTCATCGCAAGGGATATAGATGATAAAATTGAGAAATTTGATGCCCGTAGGCATCGCCGCAAAACTTTGTTGCATCTATTAATTTGTTGAGCCGTGATGTATTATTATAGTTGAGACAAGCTTAACAGTAGGCGAAGTCGTCATTATAAGGTTTGTGAACGATGAGTTTGAGAATCAAAAAGAAAATGTTGGAGAGGCTGTAAAAGATGGGAAAGATAGTAAAATATTGCTCAGTTTGTGAAGAAAGTTTTTCGGAAAAGTTTTCGTTTTGTCCAAATTGTGCCGGAGAATTGACGGCTTTTGAGATGAATCCGGTTGGGTCAGAATCCAAACAAAATACGTTTGTCCCAACTCCGGATCAAGTGACCCAAGAGCATTTATTCGCCGCTCCGCCGACTACGGAGTTGGTTAAACCGACAGAAATTAGCAAGTTGGAAGAGATTGTGCCGCAAGCACCCGCGTTTCTGCCTGAAACTACAGATATTTTAGAACTCGAAGATGAAATTGTTGAAAAGCCGTTTGTAACTGCTCCGGCGATTGTGATTCCTCCAATTGCTGCTGCTCCAGCAAACGAATTCCAAATGCCGCCTATTCCGCCTCGGGTTTATCAGCAAACGAAAGCGAGCTACGCAGACGAGAAGAAATCTGCCAATACGCAAAAGCAGTCTTCAAATAAAAGATTGGATGATGACGGATTTTACAGCGTAACTTTAGTTGAAGAAAGAGGTTCGGCAACAAAAAGAATGTTGCTTCTTGGTGCCTTTGCTCTCGTGATGGGCGGTGCAATTTTTTCGGTAGTCGCTTCGATTTATAATTATGATGCCTATATAGGAGCATTGGAAGACGATTTGAACAACATCGTTTTTGTAAATGATACGCCTGCGGAAATCGAGCCCGAATTACCTGAACCAAAGGACAAAGATGATGGCGGCGGAGGCGGCGGTGGCGGTCAAAAAGACCCAACGCCTACTTCAAAAGGAGTTTTGGCATCGCAAAGTGAAAAACCAATGATTCCGCCTTCTGCAAAGATGGACAAGGTAACTAATCCTGAGTTAGTTCTCAGACCTGAAACGCAGGGAAACCGTAAAGAAAAACCGAGCAACGATCCGTATGGCGATCCGAATGGTAAATTTAATGTAGCTTCGGATGGAACGGGTAGCGGCGGCGGACAAGGCAGCGGAACCGGACGCGGACAGGGAAATGGACGCGGAACAGGTGCCGGAAATGGTGATGGATCGGGCAACGGAAATGGTATTGGTAATGGAAATGGTAGCGGAAGAGGAAATGGCGACAACGGCAGGGATGACGATAATCCGCCACCTCCGGCAAGAACTCCAAAGCCAGAACCGGTAGGTCCTACGATTGGGTTGCAAATAACCTCAAAGCCGAGACCACCTTATACCGATGCGGCACGAACTGCCCAGATTCAAGGAGTTGTAAGATTGCGTATTACCTTTAACGCTAACGGAACAGTAGGAAGTATTTCTACTGTAAGTGGTTTACCAAATGGTTTAACTGAATCTGCGATCTCAGCAGCCCGTTCAATTAGATTTGAACCTGCTAAAAGAAATGGTGTTCCTGTAGCTACTACGAAAGTTCTGGAATATAATTTTACAATGTATTAAAAAGAACAGTGGTTGAATAAATTAAAGGCTGGCACTCGAAATTGGGTGCCAGCCTTTTTTCTTTGCCCCTCAAGCATCGTAATCAAAAGTCACCGCATCTATTCTATTAGTTGACTCAACAATCCAAATAAAATTCATTAAGTAAAAACAATTTTTACTCAGAGAGGTCGTGTTTGTTATGAAACTGCAAGGAAAGACGTGTGTCAATTGTCAGAAAGATTTTTCAGAAACCTTTGTTTATTGTCCGAATTGTGCCACCAGATTAGATGTTCGAGTTGAAATAAGTGAACAACCCAAAGATTGGAATTACGCGGTTACACTATTCGAAGGTAGGCATAGTAGGATGAGCGGATTACTGATGTTAGGTGCGTCCTTCGTAGTAATCGTTGTCGCGATTTCAAGTCTGGTTTCTTCGATTTATTACTCGGATGCGTTTGTTGCTGCGATTGAAGATGATTTGATTCAAACAACATTTTTGGGGAGCAATGCCCCGCCAATCATTGAAGAAATCAATTTTCCGAAACTCAATAAAAATGACGATGGCAGTGGAGGTGGTTCAGGAGGTCGTCATGACAAAATGGAGATCTCGAAAGGAGAATTGCCGCCACAATTTAGGGACAAGCCGCTTTTAACCCCAAGCAAGGATGATATTTCAGTAACGAATCCAGAAATTGCCGTTACGAGAGCGACTAAAGGACCAAACGATATTGTTCCGCCGAAAAGAAACAGTACTAATGGTGATCCGAATTCGACAAATCCGATTCCATCAAATGGAGTATCAGCAGATGATTTAGGAATGGGAAAGGATGGTTCTGGCGGTATTGGTAATCGTGGGCGAGATGGGGTAGGCGAAAATGGGATTGGTGGGATCGGTCGCTCGACGAATGATAAATATGGTGACAAAGCGGGAACGGGGATTGGTAGCTCCAAGGAAGACGATGAAATAGACAAACCGCCAACGTTGAAATCCAAACCGAATTCGGGCGTTTCGACTGGACTTAACATCATCCTAAAGCCACGACCGATTTACACCGATGCCGCACGGGAAAATGGAATTCAAGGAACTGTAACTCTGCGAGTGACTTTTAATGCAAATGGAACGATTGGAAGCATTGTTGCTATCAGCGGATTGCCGCATGGACTAACCGAACAAGCAATAGCCGCTGCCAAAAACATTAAATTTGAACCGAGAAAAAGAAATGGAGTTGCACAGACGACCTCCAAGCAAATCGCATATTCTTTCATTTTGTATTAAAAAAAAGTGGCTGGTAATTTTGCTTACCAGCCACTTTCTCTTTCTAACCAAGTAATATTCTATTTATTCAACAAAACCGGCTCGCCAAAACCTAATTCTTTCAATCTCGGCAGTTGAGTTTTCGCATCGCCAACGACGAGCCAATACATCTTGCCTGAGTCTAAATACTTGCTCGATAAATCTTTAATTTGATTTACCGTCATCGATTTTACCGTTACTTCGCGACCTTTGACGTAATCATATTTCCACCCGTATTTGCTGATATTATTGAGCATTCCGAGTTTAGCGTTAGCTGTTTCAAAAGCTCTGGCGTTACTTTTAATTAGAAAACCTTTGGTTGTTTCAAGGTCTTGATCGTTAAAGTTTTTGCCGTAATCTTGTAAAATTTGTTTGATTAATTGAGCCGATTCGAGCGTTACATTTGTGCGGACTCCGCTCGAAATTGTGAATGCTCCCGCACTTTTTGTACCTGAAAAATTTGAACCGATTCCGTAAGTGTAGCCTTTGCCTTCGCGTAATTGTTGGGTTAATTGCGATGCAAAACCGCCGCCGCCGAGGATGTAATTCATCACAGTTGCCGAATAAAAATCGTTATCAGTTGCCGCCAAAGCTGGATAACCAATTTGCAAAACCGACTGTTTCGCATCAGGAACATCGTAGAAATAAACCTTCGACGAAGTTGGCGGTTTCGGCGTTTGATACGCAGGAATTTCAACTTTTTTCGCCTTCCATTTGGCATTGATTTTGCCGAGAGAACTAGTGATTACGGTTTTATTTAACGCTCCTACAACGTGCATTCGAGCGACCGAAGGTGACATATTTTTTTCGTAAAACGCCTTCAAATCGTTGATTGTGATTGCGTTGACAGAATCAGCCGTTCCTAAAATATTACGCGAACGAATGTTGTCTTTACCGTAAATCAAAACGTTGTAATTGTTGTTAGCAATGATGTTAGGACTCGATTCCTGATTACGGATTTGGCTGAGAATGCTTTGTTTAATCAAGCCAAATTCCTTTTCATCCCAACGCGGTTCAAACAAAATTTCTTCCACCAAAGCTAAGGTCGGTTGATAATTTCTCGCCAACGTATTGACGCTGATGCGGATGTCTTCCGTCGTCGCAAAAACATTAATCGAAGCTCCAAGTTGCTGAATCGCTTCTTCCAATTCCTGCGGAGTTTTCCTCGCTGTTCCTTGCGTCATCATTCGTGACATCAAATTTGCAACGCCGACTTTGTCGAGTTTGTCCAAAAGCATTCCGCCATCAATTACAATTTCGAAATTGACCAACGGAACTTCCGAATTCTGAATCCCATAAACACGCATTCCATTGGCAAGTTTATTTTCCCAAATGATTGGAACCTTAACAGTTGGAGCGGTTCCATACGGCGGTTCTTTGCTTCGGTCAAAACTCGAAGGCGTTTTTTCGTAAGTCGCATTTACATTCGGATCGACCGCATCTTCCGCACCTTGAACGATTTTTTCTTCAGCAACTTCAGCCTTTTTGGAATTTTCCAAAGCCAAATTTTGCTTGCCTTTCGGGACAAAACTTGTCGCCACAAAATTTTTGCCTTTGATGTATTTTTGATAGACCCGCATCACGTCGGCAGGCGTCACCGCAAGAATATTTTTGATGTCTTGCTCAATAAATCCGGGGTTTCCGGTCAAATAATTGTATTGTGCAAGTTGTGAACTTTTGCCCAAAACATTTGAAAGTGAATTATAGAATTGAGTTTCTTGTCCGGCTTTGATGCGTTTCAAATCGTTTTCCGAAATGCCGTTTTTCTCAAATTTGGCAAACGCTTCTTTGATTGATTTCGCTACGTCATTAAGATTTTTATCGGGAAAAGCAACGACCGATAAATTGAATTGTCCGGCAACTTCCTGAGCATCATTTGAAGCAAAAACATTGGATGTCAGCTTTTTATCTTCGACCAAAACTTCGTAAAAAGGTGCTCTTTTGCCCTGTGTTAAATACGAACCTAAAACGTCGAGAGCATATTGATCGGGATTAAACTGCTCAACCGTCACCCAATCCATCGTTAATCTAGGCAATTGGGCAAAATTATCTTCGTGATAAAATTTGACCGTTTCTTTGATAAATCCCGCACGTTTTTCAAGCGGTTTAACGTCTTCGCCGCGTTTAATTTCGCTAAAATATTTTTCAACCCATTTTTTCGCCTGAACCGCATCGAAATCTCCGGCAATAATCAGCGTTACATTATTAGGCACATACCAGCGTCGGAAAAATTCTTTGACATCGGAAAGTTGAGCATTCTGCAAATCTTCGAGCGAGCCGATGACCTGCCAATTATACGGATGATCTGCGGGATAAAGGGCTTTATCAACGACGTAACTTGTGTGTCCATAAGGATTATTGTCAACACTTTGCCGTTTTTCGTTTTTAACAACCTGCTTTTCTTTCGCCAAAACGGGATCGGTTACGGTATTGATAAACCAACCGAGTTTGTCCGCTTCCGCCCAAATCATTTTCTCAAGTGCATCTTTCGGCACAGTTTGCAGATAGTCAGTCCGATCACGCGAAGTCGAACCATTTGCACCCGACCCACCGATTTTCGCAGACATAATATCTAGTCCGCCTTTGCCTAAATTCTCAGATTCCAGAAACAATAGATGTTCAAAAAGATGTGCAAAACCCGTGCGTCCGGCTTTTTCACGAGCCGAACCAACGTGAGCCGTCAGATTAACCGCCACCACAGGATCAGACCGATCAACATGAAAAATCACCTGCAAACCATTTGGCAAAGTGAATTTTTGATATTCAACTTTGAATGAAGTTATAGGTGCAGCTTTTTGGGCTGACACGGAAAATGTTGCAAACAATATAGATACTATAGCAATTAAACAGATTTTGATTTTCATATTAAATTTAGAAACAAATTACAGTGTTTATTTGGCAACGAAATTTTCTTTTTTTGTTATTACGGAAACTATTTGGGAAATGTTTTCAAAAGTTCGATCTCTTTTACGGCAAAATCAACATGGAATTGTCTTGATCCATTACAAAGGTGTGGATTGAAATGGAGTGTTTTCGCAAAAGTGATTCGATCGTTTCTACATCACAATTCCCAACCCTCAGCCATACTACTTTCGGCGGATGTCCAAAAAGCAGACTTCTTTGCTGAAAATCAGTATCTTTTGAGACGATTACAAAATCATTGATCCTCGCATAATCCCAAATTTCCTTGTCTTCTGCCTCAGCGAAACTGATTTCGCGGACATGAATACTTTCAGGGAAAATATCGCTAAGATTCCGTGATAAACGCCAAGACAGGTTTTGGTCAAACAGCAATTTCATAACTTGCGACAGTTGCCAAACTTCTTTCGCGATCAGCCGCAAAAGCCAAACACGCCCGAATATCCTCACGAGTTAAATCGGGAAAATTATCCAAAATTTCATCTTCTGACATTCCGCTTGCTAAATATTCCAAAACATCAGTGACGGTCATTCGCAAATTACGAATACAGGGCTTTCCGCTCCGTTTATTCGGGTTGATTGTAATGTAATCTTTGTAGTTCATAATTTTTGATTTTAGCACACATTTTACTCATCAATCACAACTTCTTGCTTCCTCGTTTTCCGCCTCTCAGCCTTCCATTTTTTCCTAATACCTGCGACATCAAATTTATCAGATTTGCCATCCCGCATATTTTCGACTTCGTGTTGAACTCGAGCGGCGATTAGGCGATAAGCCTCATTTTTGGAAATTCCATCAGTCATTTTCGCAAGTTCGTCATACTCCAAATAGCGACCGACTTTTGCACCGATTTCCGCTCCGAAACTGTCTTTGGCGGGAATCGTCATTCCTTTCGGGAAGGCTTCATAAGTGCCGTGGACGTAAATTGGCAGAATTCCGATTTTGCAAGTTAAGGCGAGATAACCAATTACGGGTTTGAATTCGGTAATTTCGCCCGTTGTGCTTCGTGTTCCTTCCGGGAAAATTAGAGCGTTGTAACCGCCGTCGAGATATTCGCGGACAAATCGGAGTGACTGTCGCAAATTTCCGCTACGGTCAATCGGCACAAGATTGGTGAAATTTTCCATATAAGCACGTTTATATTTTGTGTCAAACCAATAATCTGCGGCGGCAACTGCTACAGTTCTTTCGGCGACATCTTTGCCCAAAGCCTTGCGAACCAAACCTGTATCGAGATGCGATTCGTGATTTGGGGCAACGATGAAATTTGTGTGCGGAGGAACATTTCCTTGACCTTCGATTGTTGTGGTAAGCACTTGATTATAAAGGGCTTCGCCGACCAAATCTATCGCCACATTGCCGATTCGTTTAAGGATTCCGGGAACATAAATTTCGTCTGCGACATTGCTTTTCGATTCGATTTCTGGTGCTTCGATGCGTTTAGTTTTGTCCACGCGTTCGACTGCCGAAAGCAATTCACGCATATCCTGAACTTCGTTCAAAGTGTCGGGCGAGAGTAATTTTCCGCCCGCGTCTTCGATTGCCGAAGCCAGTTCGACATACATCAAACTATCAAAACCAAAATCGCTAAACCTTGAATCTATTGATACTTCCGAGCGTGGACGGTTCGCCACGGTTGCCACAATATCGCACAACCAAGCTACATTTCCGTCAACTTTTTTATCAGATGTGAACTTATTTTCGCCTTTCGTTTTGGCTTCGAGTCGTTGTAATTCTTCGATAACTTCACGTCGTTTTACTTTTCGCGTAGCAGTTCTTGGCAATTCAAACGGCGTTAAATGCAAAACTTTGATGCGTTTGAAAAATGGCAAAGTTTGCGAAACTTCGCGGAAATGTGCTTCGATTTTGCGATTAACTTCGGAACGTGGCAACGTAATATCGAATTCGTAATCGGCGACAACTAAACACGCAATTTTCTCCCCGCCGTTTTCATCCATCAAACCGACAACGCTTAACTCCTTGATAAACTTGGACTTGCTGTAAAGTTCTTCGACTTCATCTGGATAAATATTTTTCCCGTTTGAATCAATGATGATGTCTTTCGAGCGTCCGACAATAGTTAAATTGCCGTCATCATCAATTTTCCCAAGGTCGCCCGTCCGCAACCAGCGGTCGTGTAAAACGGATTTGGTGGCTTCTTCGTTGTTGAAATATCCGACCATCACATTTTGACCGCGTGCGAGAATTTCGCCGACTCCATTTTCGTCAGGCTCTTCAATTTTGACCTCAACACCGGGCAGATTTTTGCCGACTGAGCCTTTATTAAGTTTATTTTGCGGACGTGTAAAGGTTAAAACCGGCGAAGATTCAGTCAAACCATAACCTTCTAAGATAGTAAACCCGAGTCCGTGCAAATCTTTTTGGACACGCTCCGACAACGCCGAACCGCCCGAAATGAGATAACGCATTCTGCCGCCGAACTTTTCGTGAATCGGGAAAAAGATAATCGGACCAAGATTAAAAGGCGTGTGGTCGCGAAGCCAACTATTGAAATCAATGATGTTATCGGCTAAATCGGCAAACCAATCGCCTTTATCTCGGAAACCAGTTTTGATGCGGCGATGCAGCATTTCCCACAAAGCAGGCACGCCGACCATTCCAGTTACTAAGCCGTTTTCCAACGCTTTAGCGAGTTCGTCGCCGTTCAATTCGTCCAAATAGGTAATCTGCGTTCCGTTGGTGAACGGTGTCAAAAATCCCGCCGAAAATTCAAAAGTATGATGGAGCGGAAGAACGGACAAAACGCCATCAGAAATGTTCATTTCCAAAACGGACGAGAGCATCGAAACCATATTGACGAAATTTTTGTGCGACAACATTACGGCTTTCGGCGTTCCCGTTGTGCCGCTCGTGAAAATTAAACTTGCGACAGTATTCGCCGAAATTTTGGCGGGTAATTTTGCCAATCGTTTAGCTTCTTCAATTTCGCTCGGCATTTCAAAAACTTCGTCGAAAACGTAAATCGGAACATTTGTCAGTTCTTTTAATTTCGGATTTTCATCGTAAAGTCTAGGTGAAATAAGGATCGCAGATGCTTCTCCGGCTTCCGCAAATTTTGCGACATCTTCGGCATTTGAACTCGGGTCAATCGGAATTACCGTTGCACCAGCTTTCAAAATTCCGAAATACGACAAGCCCCATTCAGGCATATTATTGGAAAAAAGAATGACTTTTTGATGCGGTTCAATCTCTTTTTCCACCAAAAATCCAGCCACCCGATACGCCAATTCTTTCGCGTCTTCGTAGGTGTATTGCTCCTTTTTGCCATAGCGTTCAATCCGCATCGAAACGCGGGTCGGGAAGCGTTTCACGGCGGTTTCAAACATATCAACGAGGTCTTTGTAAGTGTGAACACGCTTTTCGATAACGTTGTCCAATTCCTCTTCCAAAGTCGGCAAAACCCACTTTCGCATCCCCGGAAAATGGACGTTTAACCAATAGTCATACCAGTCCAATTTTTCAGGCGACCACGGCAAAAGATGCTTCTCCGAAGACTTCACCAAATTCATCAAAGCCCTTGTATTATCGGCTCGATAATTATATTCGTTGTCAACCATAAACGGTTTGAACATCTCGAATGCTTGCTTGGTTTCTTCGGTTGTCCGCTCAAAATTCTCGACCGATTTTTTAACATCATTGACAATATCGCCGATTCGTCCGCCGCCCCAACGCGGAGTCGCTTTATCGAGCCAACCCGTTGCTTTTTTCGCCAAATTATTCAACATCGGAGCAGAAAAAGTCTCATACGATTTTTGCGTCACAGTCGTAGTTTCAATCATCCCCGAAATACGATTGACGAGTTTATTTCCCGTCTCTTTTTCCTTGAAATGTTGACGTTTATACAGTCCGACCAACCCGACAATCCGCTTCATATCATTCGGATTTGTATCGCCCGAACAAACTTGAAAAACGAGCGGCGGTTTATCGTCAATCAACGCATTCATCGCCGCACCGAGCATCGCACCCGCAACCATATCCACGGGAATTATGTCCAAAACGAGCTTTTCATTGACGGGAATAACAGGCTGACCACGCAACGCAATCAGGATGAGAGGAGCGGTTGTGGTGAAACCTTCATTCCAACCGGGGAACGGATAATTTACGGAAGATTCAACGATAGACGGTCGCACCAAAATCTTGACAATATCGTCTTGTTTCGCAACAATTTGCTCCGCTAAACTCTTGGAATAAGTATAGATATTCGTCCAGCCCCAATAATCGGCACGGGCATTTCCGAGTTCAGTTGTGCGTTCCCGAATCCACATTTTGCGTTCGCGGAACATAGCCGATTTTATCTCGGCTTCATCATCGGGATCGCGTCCTTCGTCAATAAATCGTTTGCGGGCAAGTTCTCGAAACTTCGCCGCTTGCGTGGCATCTTCGGCTTCTTGCCGGGCTTGTTCGGATAATCTGGCACAGTCCTTTACTTCTTGGTCAACGTCAAAAGTCGTGCCTTTAAGTTCTTCTTTTTTAGGGAAATAGCCGACAACCGGCTCGTTTTCCCAAATTGAACCGCTCCGTTTTCCCGCGACAAAACAGGTTGAAACGTGAACGAGTGTTGGGCGTTTCATCAACCGTGCAAGATTCAAAACATTATTCGTGCCGACAACATTTGTCCGCAGAGCAGATTCGAGCGGCGGATTAAACGTCACATTTCCCGCCGAATTGATAATTATGTCGCAATCGGACATTATTTCGCGGGCTTCCGCTTCGTCCATGCCGAGAAATTCGCTCGAAACATCGCCGTTGACAGGAATCAGCTTTTCGCGGATAAACTCTTCAAATTTATCGCCGTATTTTTCACGAAGCGGATCAAAAGTCGGCGAAGGCACAACCGTATCCCAAAAACGATTCAGCGTTTCCTGCTTATCCCTCGCCCGCACGGTCGCATAAACCTTGCCGATATTCGGAAAATTGTGCAGCAACATTGAAAGCGTTACTTTGCCCACAAAACCCGTGCCGCCGATGAAGAATATCTTCTTGTTATTAAAAATTTCTGTTGGTGATAATTTCATTTCTAAACGGAGAGCGGACACTCTTGTCCGCAACGTCGTGTTTTTCAACGGCGTAAAATGCTGATTTCCCCACACTCTTGTTTTCGCCAAACGCCAATTCGTGCTTCGCACTCATTCGGACAAGAGTGTCCGTGTTCCGTCAATTCTGTCAGTGATAATTTCATTTATCTAGTTCTATCAAAAGTTCTTCAACGCTTTTGTCACTAAAATCCGGGTCGTTTCTCAAAAAAGAATCAATCAAAGCCAACCTTTTCAACTCATCATCATTCGGATAAAACTCGTATTTTCCTAATTGTAATTCCTGATTCATTTTTTCTTTTTCTCCTCTTCAACAAACCCAATCTTGCGTTTCAAGAACTTTGGGTTACGGAAAATCTCGCCTAAAAGTTGCGAAACTACGCCGAATTTTTCGCTGTGATATTCGGTCGTTTTTTCCAGTTCTTCGATGCGATCTGCCAAATCCTGATGCAAAGCCAAAATCGAACGCATTTGCACAAACGCACGGACAACTTTGATGCTTGCTTCAATCGCCGTTGGACTATTCAAAACGCTGGCGAGCATTACGGCTCCGTGTTCGGTAAAAACGTAAGGACGATAGGTTGCTCCGCGATGTTTGTTTGAACTGGTCACAAATTGTGATGAGTTCCGCAAAGCTTCAACTTCTTCAGGATCAAGTTGAAACATAAAATCCAATGGGAAACGATGAAGATTTCGTTTAACCGCTTGGTTCAAAACTCTAGTTTCGACCTGATAAACTTCCGCTAAATCGCTGTCAATCATTACTCTTTGACCGCGAATATTGAAGATTTTATCTTCTACATTTTCAACTTTTTCAATTTGAGTGTTTTTCATTATTTTTCCCATTTTGAAGTCGCAATCTGCGACCTCAAATCTAATCCGTTACACTACACAGACCAATCACCGGCTGATGAAGCATCGTAATCTCCGCATTCTTACCCATAAAACTTCTCGCCATGGCAATCGCTTCGGTCAGATTATCTGCCCGCTCCCAGCCTAACATTTCGGGGACGTGGGCATTTTCCGCTCCGGCGGCGATAACTTTTCCGCAATGTTGTCTGCCGTTTTCGCCCCAATACCACATAAAAAACGGGTGTGCTCCGTGATAGGCGTTGCCTCGCCGATACATTTCGACGTAGCTTGGATTTGATGCAAATTCGCGTTCGTATTTTTCGCGGAGATAAAAAGCGTCGCGTGATTCGGGCAATAAACGATGGAAAAATTCGATGTAACTTGGATGAAAATTATGGTCGAATTCGTCGAAACACGGATGAGTCAGAATCATCACGCCGCCTTTTCGCAAAAGCGGTTTATTGCGATACATATTAAAGTGATAGCCCATCGCCATAACTTGCACGAGCAAAGGGTTTAGCGTGGAATAGACGTTATACGGCGAAATATCGGGAATGCCCGTAATCAAAATATCGCACTGACCTTTGACCGGAATTTCGTATTGTTGATAGTTTTTTTCGAGAATTTTATCGTGAACAAGTTCGGTTTCGCCTGCGTAACACGCAATCATTTCGTATTGGGCTGGGATCGCGTGGAGCATTTTTCGTCTCGCACCACGCGGCATTTTGGAAAAAGTCCGCCGCATCGCTTCCCATTTCATTCTGTCCGCAAACGTAAATTCGTCTTCGTTTTTGGTCAAAATATCGTAACCGTCGCTGAACATTTTGTTATTCAACGCCGTTTCGATATGAAAGACGTTGCAATGTTCGTCAACCAATTTTCCCAAACGAACAACCTTATGATTCAACTCCGAAGCCGGCGGATCCATATACGAATGTGAATCGCGGATTGTCTGCGGTTCGTGATGAGCACGCAAACTTTCGTAGTCGCAAAGTCCGACCGCAACCGATTTATGTCCGCCGTCCATCGGCACAAGATTGATGTTCAAATAAATCAAAATGTCCGATTCAGCGGCACGGCGATTGATTCGCAAAGGTTCGTTATGTCTTGTATATCCAAGAGTTACGAGATTATCGTCGTCTTCCGCATCGTGATTGTAATAGCGGTCTGGATAAAAAGCATTGTGGATTTTTGAGCCGACCATTCGCTTCATTTCCCACTCCGTCATTTTGCGGTGCAGAGAATTGGCGATGATCAGATGAATGTCGTCAACGCCGTTTGCGTAGCACAAATCAAGCACGACTTCGAGCATCGTCTGACGCAAATCGGGCGTAGCCATCGGCGGCAGCGGCAGAGAAATATCGTCCATCGCAATCGTGATTTTCATTCCCGGTTCGAGTTGTGCATAAAGCGGTTTGGCATCAAGCGGATGATTGATCGCGTATCGAATCGCGGCTTCTCGATTCGGCAAACCTTGAATCGGCGGATTCGGATAAATGACCCGCGTGCCAATCGGAATGTCTTCCAAAATAAAATCCTCGCCAAACGGCATAATGCGCGGTGCCGAGTCTTTGTCTATATACACGACCGATTCGTGTGTTTTGCGTCTAAGTTGTAGTGCCATATTAAAATTTTACCAATATTTGTTAATCAATTCTTCCAATCCGTCTCTGTCAATTAGCTCAATATTATTTGCGTTGGCAAGTTCAACTGCGGCAGGCGTAAAGTAGTTATTCGTGATTACCATTCCTTTTTGTGCATTATATAAACTAATTGCCGCCATAATTTCCTGCACAGCATAATTTCCAACATTTCCGCTGTAACGCTTTGCTTGAATCACGGTCTTTTCCCCAAATTTTATGACGACTAAATCAGCCCCTTGGTCTCCCGATAATTTAGTTTGCTCGACTTGATAACCCATTTTTGAGTATAAGTTTTTTAGGAATTCTTCGAATTCATATCCGCCTAGCTGGTCAATATCCTTTAATTGAATTTGTCTATCATCAGTTGTTAATTGTTGTTCAAAACGCTCAATTTCAATTATCTTTTTTACTTTCTCTACTAATCCAGAAAGTTCAGTTAAATTCCCTTTGAATAACTCCCTTTCCTTCAAAATTTCCAGCAAAACCGACAATGTTTTATGGTCTTGGCACTGATAAGAGTCCAAATATGCGTCAATTACCTCTTTTTGATTATTGGACGGACTCAAGAGAATTCTTGCCTTGGTATTTTCGAAAAACATTTTACAGCTTGCCCGATTTACCAGAACGAATAATTCCTGGGTTGTAAAATGCCAATTACGCGTTTGGAGAATTGTTTGAAGTTTTCTAACATCATCATCAAGAGACATTATCTTTACCAGTTCGGCTAAGTTTTTTAGATAATAGTCATATCCTTGACCTGTTAAGCCATTTTTGTCATTTATAAAATCTTCGGAACTCAAATACTGTTGTCGAAAGCTCACAAGATCGCGGAGTTGTTCCTCTGAAATTTGAAAGTCAGCGGTGTATTTTTTAGCAAACTGCTCAAGTAATACATAATCAAAGCTTATAAGAAACTTTCGGAATTTAGCTGTCTCGTAAAATTCCTTTTTTCTGGCAATTTGTTCCGCCATTGCTGCCGCTAAATTGCTTTGGACTTCGTTACCGTCATTTTTTCTGATTTCCAAAAGCCGAATAAAGAGGACTGATATTAAAGCAATGATTAATGGAGCGAGACAAAGAACAATATCAAGTCCAACAAATAACAATAATATTTTTGGAATTGGGAAAACAAAATTGCTTAATACATAAACTGGTCGAAATAAATAAAACATTTCACGTTCGATAGAAAATCAAAAGCCGCCTAGCAGAGTTTTACAGTAAGTAAGCACTTACTTACTTATGCAATCAAGCCTATTTTAATAAATTAAACCTTTATCGCGGAAATGGCAAATCTACTTTAATTTGAGGATTGCCCAATTATGCTGTAGGGCGACTTGTTTTAAGCGGAAATCTGGGTTGATGGCGGCGGGATGACCGACGATTGAGAGCATCGGCAAATCGGAAATGCTGTCTGTGTAAGCGTATGAATCTGAGAGACTTATGTTGTTTTTCTCGGCGTATTCGCGAATCCAGGCGGCTTTCGTGGCGGCTGCCATTACGGGTGGAAGCACGCGTCCGGTTGCGTACCCATTTACAAATTCCAGACGATTCGCAACGTAATCGTCAATGCCCAAATAATCCATCAATTTTTCGATTGAGAAATCCAATGCTCCTGTCAAAACAACTTGCCGATGTCCATTTTTCTTCGATTGTTTGATTAAATCGAACGTGCCTTCGTAAATCGCGGGTTTGAGCGTTTTTTCAAACAATTCATCAGCAAAAAATCGCAGACGGTCGTGGGATTCGCCTTTATAACTGCGGAAAAACACTTCGTTAAAAACATTTCGGCTGTAAATATCGGTCGCGGCAAAAAAGGGAAGTTTGGCTAATGTTAAGGCACTTTTTTTAAGCGTTGGGAAAATTCCTTGCTGCTTTTTCGCGTAGAATGCGAGCGTGTGCACGAGGTTAGTGCTGACCAATGTTCCTTCTAAATCGTAAAAAGCCGCCGCGTTTTGTCTTTCTTTCATTGTTTCAAATTGCTGTTTGCAGTAAATTATCGTAAGCAAAGCAATATAGCAAATTTTTTCTGGATATTCATAACACAAACTATGAAACTTAAAATCTTTTTACTTTTTTCGCTGCTGATTTTTGCCGCGTGTGCCCCGAAAACAGAGGCTGATGTTGACGCAAAACCAAAGGAAACTGTTCCAACGGCGGAGTTAATTAGTCAGTCTGACGCATTATTTGCAAAACGAACTGATCTTGAAAAACTCCGTGAAGCAGTGAAAACGATTTCGCGTGCGAGAAATCCCGACAAACGAGATTTTGAAGTTGAATGGAGGGTTGCGAAGTTTAATTACTTTCTTTCCAGACAGTTAAGCTGATGAAAAAGAAATCGATAAAACATTGCAAGAAGGCTATGCAGCGGGATTAATTGCTTCGCGAATCGATACAAAGTAAACCTGAAGGCTATTTTTGGGCGGGTGCGAATTTGGGTGAGCAGGCGAAGCGAAGTCCGATTACAGTTGGCATAAAATCAACGGGTGAAATTCGTGAGTTGATGAATAAGGTCATTGAAATTCAGCCGAATTATCAGGGGGCGAGTGCTTTTGACGCTCTTGCACAACTCGAACTTGCTACGCGTATAACGGGCGGAAAGGCTGAAAAGGCTGTCGAATATTTAGAAAAGGGAATTGAGTACGACAAAGAAAATGGCTACCTTCACCTACATTTAGCGGAGGCGTATTTAGCCGTTGGAAAGGACGCTGAAGCGAAGAAGAAGCTCGAATACGTTTTGAAAATGAAGATGAATCCCGAATTTGAAATAGAACACATCGAGATTCAAAACGCAGCGAAAAAAATGTTGGATAGTAAATTTTAATCAAATATGAAACGTGCAATATATCCCGGCTCCTTCGATCCAATCACAAATGGTCATCTTGATATTATCGAACGCGGTGCGAGCCTGTTCGATGAAATAATTATCGGAGTTTTGAATAATCCAGACAAAGTTTCGATGTTTTCAATTGAAGAACGTAAAGAGATGCTTGAAAAATCCTTACCAAAATTGCCCAATTGCAAAATCGTGGTCGAGGATTTTACTGGATTATTGATTGATTATGCTCGCAAGCAAAACGTTTTCAATATCTTACGTGGTTTGCGGACTATCGCTGATTACGAATATGAGCTGCAAATGTCTTTGATGAACAAACGGCTAGAGCCGCAAATCGAAACGATTTTTCTTGTCGCGAACCCAAATGTTTCTTATATTTCCTCCAGTTTGATAAAACAAATTTATAGGCTCGGTGGAAAGATTGAAGGACTTGTGCCAAAATCAGTAGAAGAAAAATTTCAAGAATAGAGTTTTAATATGTCTTTTATTGTTTCAAAAAACGTCCAAAAAATGTCGCCTTCGTCAACTCTGGCGGCGATGCAAAAAGCTCAGGTTTTGAAAGCCGAAGGCAAGGATGTAATCGATTTAAGCATCGGTGAACCCGATTTCGACACTCCGCAATTTATTAAAGATGCCGCTTGGGAATCTCTGCAAAAAGGTCAAACGAAATATACTGCTACGGCTGGCGTAAAGCCTTTGCAATCAGCAATTGTAAATTTTTACAAACGCGAATTTGGAGTTGAAATAAATCCTAGTGAAGTGATGGCGACATCAGGCGGGAAGCAAGGACTTTTTAATGCGATTTCGACTGCCGTTGGTGAAGGCGATGATGTCCTAATTCCCAAGCCTTATTGGGTTTCGTTTCCTGAAATGGTAAGTTTTACGGGAGCGAATAATGTCTTTATCGATACCGAAGAAACCAATCTTATTTTGACTGCGGAGCAGGTTAGAAAGGCGATTACGCCGAAAACTAAGCTAATAGTTTTGAATTCGCCATCAAATCCAAGCGGACGCGTTATTCCGGCGGATGAATTTCGTAAAATCATTGAAGTTTGTGCCGAAAATAATATTTATGTGATTTCGGATGAATGTTATTTATTATTCGTTTACCCACCAAACAAGGTTTTTTCGGTTGCGACATTGCCGCCTGAGTTGCTTCAATATATTTGCATATCAGGTTCATTTTCAAAGACTTACGCGATGACAGGCTGGAGAGTGGGCTATACAATCGCACCTGATATTTGGACAAAGGCGATGCTCAAATTGCAGAGTCATTCGACATCTCACCCAACTTCTTTTACGCAATATGCCTGTGCGGTTGCGTTGGATGAAGTTGAAAAATCCCGCAATTCTGTCAAGGAAATGTTGGGCGAATACGAACGCCGGCGAAATTGGTTTATCCCCGCATTGAATGAATTAGGTTTGAAATGCGATATGCCTGAAGGGGCTTTTTATGGCTTTCCCGACGTCAGAAAATTTGCCGAGACTTCGGGCGAATTTGCGGATCGATTGCTGAATGAATGCCATATTGTAACTACTGATGGAGCTGGTTTTGGAATGGAAGGGTTTGTCAGAATGTCGTACGCGGCATCATTGGAAAGGTTGCAGGAAGCAATTGAGAGAATCAAAAAGATACTTTAATAATTGTTTTAATTAGTTTAGCAGAAACAAAATAGTTTTAAGATTGCTGTTTTGTCTTTTCTAATTTCCGCCCGTCATTAACAATCCGATTTCTTCAACCGAAGTCATTTTTGGATCTACTTCACCCACAATTTTGCCTTCACGAATTATCAAGAGTCTATCCGCCAAAGCCGTAACTTCTTCAAGCTCAGCAGATACGAGCAAAACTGCCGTACCCGAATCACGCAAGCCAATCAATTTTCGATGGATAAATTCAATTGCCCCGATGTCAACTCCGCGAGTTGGCTGAGATACTAAGAGCAATTTAGGCTTGAGTTCAAATTCTCTGCCGATAATTAGTTTTTGTTGATTTCCACCTGATAAAGACTTTGCGGCAAGCTCAGGATTTGGCGGACGTACATCAAACTTTTCGATTATTTCATTAACTCGTTTTTCGATAACAGAATTAGACAAAAAACCATTTGCCGAAACAGGAGAACGATAGTGAACTCCCAAAATTGAATTTTCCGCCAGATCTGAATTGAGCAAAAGTCCGCGTTTATGTCTATCTTCGGGGATGTGTGCAATGCCAAGCTCCTTGCGTTTTCGGGCGGAGAGAGAAGTAATATCTTTTCCGCTAAACTGAATATTTCCAAATACTTGCGAAGACTGCACGAGTCCGGCTATGGCTTCGATCAATTCCGTTTGACCATTTCCTTCAATGCCCGCAATGCCAACGATTTCACCTTCGCGAACATTAAGCGAAATTCCATTTAGAGCATTGCCGTGTTTGCCCTTAACGCTCAAATTCTTAACATTGAGAACGTCATTTTTAGGAATTGCACTTGTTTTTTCAACCCTTAATAAAACATCTCGTCCAACGATCATTCGAGCCAAATCTTTTGCGTCGGTTTCCGAAGTTTTTACATTTCCGACCACTTTTCCATCACGCATGACGGTCACCTTATCAGAAATTGCAAGCACTTCTTCGAGCTTATGTGTAATGATTACAATGGTTTTGCCTTGCTCACGCATTCTTCGCAAAATAGCAAAAAAATCTTCGACTTCCTGAGGCGTTAAAACTGCAGTGGGTTCGTCTAAAATCAACAATTTAGCGTTTCGATAAAGGGCTTTTAGCAATTCAACTTTCTGTTGCTGACCAACTGATAAATCTTCAATCAAGGCTTTCGGGCTAATTCCCAAACGCAATTCATTGGAAAGATTTAAGATGTCTTTATTAGCTCTGTGCCAATCAATGCCTACCGGATTTTTTCCTTCCGCCCCGAGAATGATATTTTCGCCAACCGACATCGTATCAACCAACATAAAATGCTGGTGAACCATTCCAATTCCGAGTGCAATGGCATCGTGTGGATTCTTGATCGAAACTGCCTTTCCATTAATTAAAATTTCGCCCGAATCAGCCGTATAAAATCCATAAGCGATTCGCATAACAGTCGATTTACCCGCACCATTTTCGCCAACTATTGCATGGATCGTTCCGGAATCAACATTGATCGAAACGTCTTTGTTTGCAATAACATTGCCAAAAGTTTTAGTTATGTTTTTAAGTTCTATCATTATCGGTTAAATTGATTTCCAAACACCCCAAAGCAAGAGAGGAAGTCCCGGGAATAAAAAAGAAGAGTCCCGACTTTTTTGAATTTTCTGCCAAGCGGTGAAACGTCTGTAAAACCATTGGTTAATCCGCAAAATGCCATTGCCTATTCCGGTAAAAACCAGCCCGAATGGAAATTGGAAATTATACATTAGCCCCCGTCTGAAAAACCAGACAAGATAACCGCCATAGCCAAGACTGGCAAGCCCTAGCAGTATCCAAAGAATTGAATTGAAATTTAAACTACGCAACATTTAGCTGACCCTCGATAATTTATTTTGCCATTGCGTCTGTAACTTTTATTTCACCCGCAACGATTTTTTTCTTTGCAACTTCAATCTTTTCAAGTATTTCGGCTGAAATCAGAAGTTTATTATTCTCATCCATCGCATAACCAACCCCATCTTTATCGAGTCCGAATACATGAAAGCCGCCCTTAAATTCTCCGCCCAAAACTTCCTTTACTGCATCGTAAACTGCATTATCAACCCGTTTAATCATTGAAGTAAGCACAAATCCGGGCTTAACTCCGTTCTGATTTGAATCCACTCCAATCACAAATTTATTCGCTTCATCGCCGGTTTTTCCAAATTGCTCAACCGCATCAAAAGCACCAAGACCTGAATTGCCAGCTGCCGTAAAAATGACATCGGCTCCTTTTTCAATTTGATTGAGCGTTAATTCTTTGCCTTTACCGGGATTATTCCAGGCAGAATCCGTTACTCCGCAATAATTATCAATCACCCTGATATTTGGGTTTATGGATCTTGCCCCTTCTTCATAACCCGTTTCAAATCTATGAATTAAGGGAATATCCATCCCACCGACGAAACCCAAAACGCCCGTTTTGGACTTGGAAGCCGCAATCATTCCGACTAAATACGAGCCTTCATGCTCACGAAAAACTAACGACGCAACATTTTTCTTCGGAGTTTTACCGTCCGCTTCAAAAATCACGCCGTCAACTATTGCAAATTTAATATTTGGGTAATCGTCTGCAACTTTTTGCATGATCGGACCTTGGGCAAAGCCAATTCCGACAATTAAATCAAAATCACGTTCTGCAAAAGCACGCATTGCAGGTTCTATTGAAGTTGGATTGCCGGGTTCTACATCACGCAGCACAATATCAAAATCTTTTTCGGCACGTTTAACGCCTTCCCAAGCAGCCGCATTGAATGAACGATCATTTTTTCCGCCAATATCGAAAACGATACCGACTTTGATTTTTCCCGATTTTTCAGACGACGCAGGAGTATTTGAACAAGATAGGTTTGCAAAAGAAATTGCTAAAACCGAAATGAACGCCAAGAGAAATTTGAATCCGTATTTCACAGGTTTTCCTTTTTAGATTGAAAGAATTTGCAAGCAAATTATGGTATCGGTTTGAAATAATTACAAGCTTTGACAGTGATTTTGACAAAAAAAGTGAACAATTCTTTGAAATCGTTCACGCAAAATTTTCAGAAGATATAAATCTCAAATCCAAAATCCTAAATCTCGAATTCTATTTGATTCCTTTCTTGAGCATTTGTTCGCTCAAAGCCTTGGAAACTGCCGAATCAAAACCATCTTGTTTGCCTGATTTCGCTTGCTCCGCCTTGATAAATTCGTCACGTTTTTTCGAAAGCTCAATAATTTCCAAACGGATTGCTTTTCTTTCAGTCAGACGTTTTTCAACTTCTTTTTTTCGTTCTGAAACAGACATTTTTTTCAAATTTTCGGGCAAGTCCGCATCCTTAACGTCCTCAAGTTTTATTGTCTCATTCTCAATGTCTTGGATTAAGTCTTCCTTGTAAGCTCTTGCGTTTACTGCTTTATTTACCGCACGATCAGCTTGAGCTCCAAGCGAAGCACCAGTCGCAACCTTCGTTTCATTGCTCGAAATTTCAGAAATATTTGCTCGTTGTCTTGCCGGACTTCCGTAAGTCATGTAGGTTCTGGCAGTTTTCTGTGCCAATTCAGCGAGACGAGTGTCGTAAGGCGTGGCAATCGCTTGAACACCGCCGTCTTGTGCAATTGCAAAATATTTTCCTTCGCCTCTTTGAGCAATCGTTTGCCAAATTTCACGCGTTCCTTCAAGATTTCCGCATTGAATTGTGTTGATTATCATATTAGCTTTGACAGCTTTTGCCGTCGTTACCAAAACATCGGGCTCCTGATTATAGTCATCATGAGGCGGGGCATCGCCAACCAGAAATAATATCTGAGCAGTATTTCGATCAGATTTTGACCAGCCAACTTTGCTTACGCCGTCTGCCAAAGCACGCCTGACATTTTCGGGAGTGTCACCGCCACCATCTGCTTGATAATCCATCAAATTCGAGTAAATTTTGTCAAGATCATCGGTTAATGCGGTAACTTTTGTCACGTAAACATCGCCATTATCGCGATAGGCAACGAGTCCGATCTTTACATTTGGACGATCTTTTCTCTGCATAACGTCATTCACAATGCTCCAAACTTTTTGTTTTGCACCTTCAATCAATCCGCCCATCGAACCCGTTGTATCAATTACAAAGACCATTTCTAAAGTCTTCTTTTGATTGGGTTTAACTGCTTTATTTTTAAGGTTTGAGTTTGTTTTAACGGGTGAAGCATGTCTGTAATTAGTTTGACTTAAGCCAGCCCCGACGGTTGCCAGCCCTATCGTTCCGGTTAAAAATAATGTTGTTAATCTGAAAGAAAAAATATTCATAAACACTCCTTTTCGCTGCTATTTAGTAGGTAGAATTACTTGGCGATTTGCCTGTTATTTTCTGAACGCGAATAGAAGCAATATCTTGCAGGATTTATGAAATTATTTTTTGGATCAACTCATTTTTTTCGGGTTTTTCTTCGCTGATACGATAAGCAGCCTGCAATTTCGGAAGAATCTGAAAAGCTTGCGATTCATCACGGCAATATAAAACTCCCAATGGATCGCCGAATTCGATCTCATCGCCGATTTTCTTTTCGCACGCGAACCCAACCGCAAAATCAATGACATCGTCAACTTTCGTCCGTCCGCCACCGATTTCGCAAATCGCTCCGCCGACCGTTTTGGTGTCTATTTCAGCGATAAATCCGCCGGAAAGAGAAATAACCGGGATTTGGATAATCTTTTCTAAAAGTATTTCAGGAGTATCGCAAACCGCAGGATCTGCCGCCCTGCAGCTCAATATTATGTCGTAACTTTTCGAGTGCCTCGCCATTTTGGAGTTTTTTGTAGCAAAGTTTTGCTGCAGTTTCAAACGATTCGGAAAGTTTACTCAAAACCAACATCCGGGCAGTCAATTCAACCGAAAGATCAAGTGTTTCAGACATTTGCGGCTCAGCTTCTCCACGTAAAATTTTGATGCATTCATAAACTTCCAAGGCATTTCCAACATATTTTCCCAAAGGTTGCGACATATCTGAAATAACAGCTTGGGTTGCAACACCGCAAGAATTTCCCGTTTCAACCATTGCTTTTGCCAATTCACTTGCCTGTGAAATGGTTTCCATAAAAGCCCCGTTTCCGGTTTTCACGTCCAGAACCAGCGAATCCAAACCTTCGGCAAGTTTTTTTGACATTATAGAAGCCACGATTAAAGGAATATAAGGCACAGTCGCGGTTGCGTCTCTGAGTGAGTAAATCTTTTTATCGGCAGGAGCAATTTCAGGAGTTTGCCCGCACATTGCAAACCCGCACAGATTAATAACTCGTTTGAATTCAGCAGTTGAAAGGTTAACATTAAAGCCATTTATAGATTCGAGTTTGTCTAGTGTTCCGCCAGTATGACCGAGTCCGCGACCTGAAATCATCGGTACTGCTAAACCGCAAGCTGCCGCCAGTGGAGCAATTATCAAACTCGTTTTATCGCCAACCCCACCTGTCGAATGTTTGTCGGCTTTTGGTTTTTCGATGTCTGAAAAATCTAAAACATCTCCTGAATTGAGCATATTTTGCGTCAGAAAAGTTTGCTCCTCGTGGTTCATTCCGCGAGTGAATATCGCCATCAGCATCGCTGAAATCTGATAATCCGCCCAAGTTCCGCTGGTTACGCCTGAAATGAAGGAATGTATTTCCAGACGTGAAAGCGTTTCGCCATCTCTTTTTTTTGCAATAATTTCCTGTGGTCTCATTGAAATTACTTTAGCAGAATTACGCAAAAAAAATAACTTGTTTTGCAGTATTAAACTTGCTAAACTAACATTGTTTTACATTTGCCAACCACAATTAAAATACATGAATAAAAACGCAAAAACAATCCTTTCAATCACCATCTTTTTGATCAGCTTTTCATTTGCCTTAATGAGTAGCTCGATGTTACAGAATGGCGTAAGTTTTCATTTTATGTCTGCTCAAGAAAAAAGTGTGAATAAAACTAAAATTTATGAATTTTTGAAAAAAGATCAGCAACTTTTACAAGAAATGTTTGCTGAACTTGATCAAGTTAATCAAAATGATTTGCTTGGCGATAAAAAAATCAGAGGTTGGGAGATTATCAAGAAACATTTTTCATTGCGTGCAAGTCAAGATGTCAGCCATTTGCCGCAAGATTTTCAATACGCTTGGGAACGTAAAATGCTTAGTAATATTGAATGGCTAAATCTTGTCTTTGATTTGAAACATACCAATAAAAACGGTGAAATAATGATTAGTGCTGAGAAAGAAATAGCTTTTGAAAAGATGAGGGAATTAAAATTGCTAACTGAAAATTTGCAAAATGTTGCTGAAAGTTACGGAGTTGAATTAGATAATTTCGGAAACTTAAAATAATTTCAAAAATTGTGAAAAAAGCATTTATTTTTCCGTCTCTATCAGGCATAATAACATCATTATGAATACGAAACACATTATTGCTTTAGTCACTTTCGTTGTAACTTTTACCGCTTCGGGCGTTTTAGTTCAGTTATTTAGACCTACTTATCAGGTTCAACAGAAACCTTTTGTAACCAGAGGTTGTATTGATTCTACTGCCCAACGGATTAGTCAATTGATCCGTCAAGATGTTGAAAATGGTAGAGTTAGGGCTTACAATACGTTTTCCGGTCAATCCGTAGAAGGACAATATTCTGCTGTCGTTGAGTTGGAAAATTATGCCGAAGAAACTGAAATTTACACTAAAAAATTGGAAAATCTGAACGCTGAGAACCTGCCAAGTGAATTTCAATTTGCACTGCAAAATCATAAACAAGCGTGGCGGAATCAAGCGGATTTTCTTAACGACGTAAAAGATATAGAAGGAAGCAGATTTTCAGACATTCGCTATTCGCCTACTTTTTCGCAATATGACTCGGAAATAACCCGAACATGGTTTGAAGTTTTGAGAATTGCCAGAGAAAATGGTGCAGCGATTCCGGTTAATGCTTATTAATTTGTGACTCTTTGGAGTAAAACAACTGCTTCGGCTTTAATCGCCCGAAGTTCTCCGATTGCGTCAACTTTTTCTCCGGTTTTAGCTTTGACTGAAACTTGCGAAACATCAATATTCAAACTCCGTCCTAGATTTTCACGCATTGTGTCAATAAATGGGCGGAGTTTTGGTTTTTCCAAGCTAATTGTTGAATCCAAATTGACTACTTCATATCCCTTTTCCCGCATCATTTTAACTGCTTCATTTAGAAAAACTAAGCTATTGGCATTTTTCCAGCGTTCATCCTTGTCAGAAAAATGTAAACCGATGTCGCCCATTGCCAAGGCTCCCAAAATTGCATCAGTCACCGCGTGAAGCAAAGCATCAGCGTCTGAGTGTCCTTCCGCACCTTTTTCCGAAGGAATCGTAACGCCACCCAAAATTAATGGTTTGCCGTCCAGCAGCCTGTGAATATCATTGCCAAAACCGATTCTAAACATCTTCTTTTAATAGTTTTTCAGCGAGGATAAAATCCTCTTTGGTTGTAATTTTTATATTTCTCGGATTTCCTTCAACAAACGAAACTGTAATCCCTAATTTCTCAACCAAAAAACTCTCATCGGTTGCTGATTCGGAAATATCTTTCACTTGCGAAAAAGCATTTCTTAAAATGTCATAAGTAAAGCATTGCGGGGTTAATGCACGTCTAAGCTTATTTCTATCAATAGTTTGAACAATCTCACCGTTTTTAATTTCCTTTATCGTGTCAGTTACCGGAGCGACCAGAATCGCAGCACCTTTTTCCTTCGCCTTTTCAATACAAGCTGTTATTTCTTCGATGCTTACCAAAGGTCTTGCACCATCATGAACGGCAATAATTCCCGCATTTATCGGACGGATCGCCTTGAATCCCTTCGAAACCGATTCTGCACGGCTTTCTCCACCCGAAACGATTTTTGAAAGTTTTGAAATGTTGTATTTTGCAGTTAATTCAAGAAAATCTGATGTGTGATTCGACGATAAAACCAGGATAATCTGATCTATTGAAGGACAAGCCTGAAAACGCTCAAGCGTGTGAATGACAAGCGGCTTACCGTTGATCTCTAAAAATTGCTTGGGAGTTTTCGAGCCGAATCTCTTTCCGCTTCCGGCGGCAACGATAATGGCTGTGTTCATAAATCCAGCCTAATCTTCCGCATTCGGAATCAAACTAATGCTTCGTAAATCTCTGGTTGCCTTTCTAAAAGCCGGAGTTCGTGAATCATGAATCCCGAGATTAGATTCCATTGGTTCATTATGAGCATCTTCCCACAATCTGCCAAAAATCATCTTTCCGGCGGTTGTTTGCAAAACGCTGGTAACGGCAACTTGTGCGTTTTTACCAATCAATTTGCGGGCATTATCTACTACTACCATCGTTCCGTCATCAAGATAAGCAACTCCCTGATTATATTCCTTACCTTCTTTAAGAATGAATACACTCATTGCTTCGCCCGGCAAAACTACCGGCTTTAACGCATTAGCTAATTCATTTATATTCAATACATTAACGCCTCTGAGCTGAGATACTTTGTTAAGGTTAAAATCGTTTGTAACAATGACTGCTTCGAGTTGTTTGCCAAGCTCAATAAGCTTTAAGTCAACTTCTTTAACGGCTGGAAAATCGGTTTCAACGATTTGAATATCAAGGCTGGAATTATTTCGTAAACGCTGGAGCATATCAAGTCCGCGTCGCCCGCGTTGACGTTTTGATGAATCCGGTGAATCTGCAACTTGTTGTAATTCTGTCAAAACAAACTGAGGAATTACGAGCGTTCCGCCCAAAAAACCGGTTTCCGCGACATCTGCAATTCGTCCGTCAATAATTACCGAAGTATCCAAAACTTTGTAATCGCGTTTCGCACCTTTATCGCTAAAAACTCCGCCGAGAGAAGCTAAGTTAATATAATCGCCTTTCGCTCCGCCAACCATTAAACCAATGTAACCCATGAAAAATACAAGAGTTACGGTTAAAAAAGTTTTCATTTCGGCAGGAACTGCTTTGGTTTCTTGCGAGCTAATCAGCATCCCGATTAAATATGCTCCAATGATTCCAAGAATCGAACCAACTGCTGCCCCAAGTAGGGTTTTAATCGTCGCTTGGCGAACCCGGATTTCAAAAAATATTATAACGATAGAAAAAATAATTCCGAGAACCGCAGAAAAGAAACGTCGAAGTCCGTTAAAGTCTTGAAGCCAATGGGTTTCCGCCAGCGGATTTAACAAATAGCCCACCAAACCCAGAAGCAATACAAAAGCTATTCTAATAATGACTGTATCAATTTTCATGGCAAAAAAATATTATCACGAAATCATAAAAAACCGTTAATTAACATATAAAACTTGCTGATTGAGAGATTTTGCCTCGGAAGAAAGAAAGAATAAGACAACTCTCGCTGTGTCGTCAAAATTGTTCAGCGAAAAGAGTTCATGTTCAATAATTTGCTTCTTTTCCTTGGTTACAACGCAATTTTGACGAAAATTGTCAGGCAAATGTTTGGCAAAATATACTTCTTGCATTTCAGCAATTACATTAACGATTGAAGGCTTTGGGCGATATTTCATCAATTCCAACGCTTCATTTGATATCGTATCAATCTGAAACGACGAATCGGCTTCAGATTTCACACAATTAACCAATAAATCGAGTCTTCCGAAAAGATTATTAACTTCGGTAATTATGGTTTTTGCGTCTTCAGAAGCGACAGAATTTGCCAGCGTTCCAAGTGATTTCAATTCACTTAAAGCATTTTCTATATCAGCAGAAGTCTTTTCATATGAGATAATTACATAGCATCCTTGAAGTGCGAGTTGAAGTGCAACCGCACGTCCGATTCCTTCAGAACCATTGATAACAAGTGCAACTTTTTCGGCAAATCCGTGAACTGTTGGTGCAGGCATAAGTTTATTGATAAGTGGGTAAGAATTTTGGTGTTCTTCTCGCCGTCGTCATTTGTTCAAACGAATAAGCAATTTCGATTAATTTTGCTTCAGTAAAGGCTTTGCCAAAAAATGAAATCCCGATGGGCAATTCGTTTATAAATCCTGCCGGCACAGTGATGTTTGGATAACCCGAAACTGCCGCCAAACCTGAGCTTCCGACATAATTCGCGGGTGAATCGCCATTAACCAAATCAATCATCCAAACCGGCGAATTTGAAGGAGCGATTATGGCATCAAGCTTATTTTTATCCATCAGGGCGTCAATGCCTTGGTCTTGGGTCAAAACTTTGCTCTGAAGAAGTGCGAGACGATAAGCACGGGTTTCGAGATCGCCTTTGGCTTCAGCTTTTATAAAAATATCCTGACCGAAATAAGGCATTTCTTTCGTCTTATTTTCTTCGTTAAATTCAATTAAATCCGCCAGGCTCTGAATTTTGCCGCCACGGGTTGCCAAATATTTATTCAAATCAGCCTTGAATTCATAAAGCAAAACTTCATATTCGGCATCGCCAAACTGCCGCAGCGTGGGGAATTCGACATCGATGAGTTCTGCTCCGCCAGCTTTTAGCACTTTAATCTGAGCTTCCATTACAGTATCGACGCGTTCATTCCTGCCAAAATATTGCCGGGTCACACCAATTTTCTTTCCCTTTAAGCCATCTTTTTTCAAAAATTTAGAGTAATCCTTCTCGCCTTTGCTGGCTTGCGAAGTAATCGAATCATTTTTATCCATGGCAACGATTGCAGTCAATAAAATTGCGGCATCCGTCACCGTTCGACACATTGGACCTGCGGTGTCTTGGGAATGAGCTATTGGGATAATTCCACTTCGCGAAACTAAACCAAGTGTTGGCTTGATTCCCACAATTCCATTGATTGATGCCGGGCAAACAATTGAGCCATCAGTTTCAGTCCCGATTGCAACGGCACAAAGATTCGCTGCAATTGCAGCACCGGAGCCAGACGAAGAACCGCAAGGACTTCTATCAAGCATATACGGATTGCGGGTCTGTCCGCCGCGTCCGGACCAACCGCTCGACGAATTGTCCGAACGAAAATTTGCCCATTCGCTCAAGTTCGTTTTACCTAAAATCACCGCACCGGCTTCACGCAGTTTTTGGACGATGAACGCATCTTGCTTTGGTGTTGGAGCGTCAATCAAAGCGAGCGAGCCAGCCGTCGTTTTCATCTTGTCGGCGGTATCAATATTATCTTTCAGAAGAACGGGAATTCCGTGCAATCGCGAACGAATTTTGCCAGCCTTTCGCTCTTTGTCCATTTCTTCGGCAATTTTTAGGGCATCAGGATTCGTTTCGATAATTGAATTTATTCTCGGATCAATTTCCTTAATTCTGCCTAAATAAACAGCCGCAATGTCTCTAGCACTGAATTTTCCCCCTTGCATCATTGCTTGCAAATCGCCAATTGTTGTCTCGGTTAGATCCGTCTGGGAATTGATAGCCGAAGTTTCTGCATTGGTTTTGTTTGCTGTAATGGCTAAACTCGCAACTGTTGATAATTGAATAAAATCGCGTCTTTTCATAAATTATTTCTTGCCAAGTGTAGAATTTTTAATAACGTAGCTTTTTTTGGGGGCATAAACTCCCGGACTTATATGAATCTCGTCTCCTTGAAAAGAGATTTTGTTGTAAGCTTCCCCCACCGTGTCGTCCCAGTCATCATCGTGATAAATGATTTCATTAAATATCAAATTTCCATCTTTGTCATAGACTTTGGCGGTTGCCCCCATTCTTGGAAATATTGGTCGAGGAAATAGTCTTTTTTGATAGACATAAACTTTAAAATTGCCATCAGGACTTTCTGCAGAAGCTCGGAGTTGCGGAATGAAATCCATTAAACCCATGTATTTTATCAATAGAAAACAAAATATTGCCGCCATTAAAATAGCTGTAATCTTTATGGTATTTCTTCGATTAAAAGACATTTATTTACCTAGTTTTTTCAAACTTCCGTCACCGCTAATATTTTTAGATGAACTTTTGGCGACCTTTTCAGCTTGAGTAAACGCTCTCATAAAATTTTCTCCTAAAACTTTACGAATATCTTGCTCGCTATAACCTCGTTTCAGCATTTCATAAGTGACTAAAATTAAATCTTCTGCACCTTTCATTCCTTCGGGCAAATAAGGAACACCGTCAAAATCGGAACCAAGTCCAACGATATCAATACTTGCAACCTTTTTGATATGGTCTATATGGTCAACAATTCGCTTGTAATCAGGCATATAAATGGGATTTTGTGCCAATAGTCTTCGCTCGGCTTCAAAATAGGCTTGTTGATCGTTCTTAAATTGTTCTTTCAATGCATCAATTTGCGGCTTCAATTTTGCCGAACGCTCGTTTTCTTCAGTGTTTGTTCGAGAGTCTAAGAACGCCGGATAGAAGTTGAGCATTATCACGCCGCCGTTTTTCGCAACACGTTTTAAAATTTCATCAGGTACGTTGCGTGTGTGGTCGCTCACACCCCTTGCAGATGAATGCGAAGCTATTATGGGAGCCGTTGAAACGTCTAAAGCATCGTTCATCACTTTGACCGAAACATGCGAAATATCTATCAGCATTCCGAGCCGATTCATCTCGCGGACAACTTCTTTTCCAAAATCTGACAACCCATTATGTTTTACTTCGCCGCGATGTGCGTCTGCCCAATCGTGCGAAACATTGTGTGTCAATGTCATATAGCGAATGCCGAGGCGATAAAAATTACGAAGTGCGTAAAGCGAATTTTCGATGACGTAACCACCTTCAATTCCCATTAAAACACAAACTTTACCTTGTTTTTTTGCTTTGCGAATCTCGGCGGCGGTTGTGCAAAAGCTCAATTGGTTCGGATTTTTCTCAACTTCACGATAGGTGGCATCAATCAAATCCATTGCCCGACGCATTTTTCCGCCTTTCTGATAGTCATTGCCGGAAACGTAAATCGAAAAGAATTCGCCCGTAATACCGCCTGCTTTAAAACGCGACAGATCTGAATGAAAAGGCGTTCCATCATCTTTGTGGAATTTGCCTCTAGAATCGCTGGCAAGCCCATAATCTTCGTCCACCATTGGCGAAGGAACATCATTATGACCATCAACAATTACTGCTTTCTTATGGATTTTCAACGCTTTTTGCCACAACCCAGCGTCTAAATTTGCTGGCATTGTTTGTGCAAATGTTGTGATTGAAAATATAAGTAATAACAAGGTGGACGCAATTAAGTATTTTGAATTTTTCATAAGTTTGACGGAAAAGATTGAACAGATTTGTAAATGATGATAACGCTTTTTCTTTAAAAAATAAAAAGACGAGCAGGGAAACTCGTCTTTAAGAGTTTAAGTTATAGAAAATTAATTTGGACGGTCTTGCTTGTCGTGTTTTTGTCTGTAAATATGCCGACTAGCTTGATTTTGTTCTTTAGCCAATCGTACTCTTTCACGATTCGAAAGTCCTTCGCCGGAATCTCTAAAACGATCTTCCATTCGGTTAATTTGAGCTTGTTCTCTTTCTAACCGATAGGTTTCTCGTTTTGTTAATTCACCTGAGCTTATTCCTTTAAAAATTCGCCCTTGTTGATTTTGTTGACGTTTGTTTACTTGCCAAGTTTTTGGTTTGCTTTGAGCAAAAGAAACAACCGACAAGCCTCCGATGATTAATGTAGCTGCAACAGCTAAACGTAATGATTTCATCATTTACATATACCTCCAGAACATTTATTTTATTTTTAAGATATCAACGTTGACTCAAATGGTTAGACGAAGCAATTTTCAAAAAAGTCGAATTAAATTGCTACAATAATTTTTACAGCCATTTTTTCAACTTCTGAAAGTTCAAACAAAAGCATTAAGTTGAACAAAAAGATAAAGTCAATTACGATAATCCTTTGAAACATCACGCCTGTTTTCACGTTTAAATTTCAGACGTAAAATATTTGGCATATCGGCAATAAAAATATGGAATGGTTATCTCAGTTTTGGCTAGATTTAACGTGGACTCGGGTTGGTCTCGGCGTTGGAATCTTTTTGCTTTCGTTTGGTCTTAGCATTGGTGCGATTGCGATTGTGATGGTCAAAATTCCCGAAAATTATTTTAGTTCTCATTACCAAAGAGATTTCTTGCCGAATAGCTCCTTTTTCGTCCGTTGGGGAGCTGTCATTCTAAAGAATCTATTAGGGTTAGTCTTAATCGTGCTTGGGATTTTGCTATCCTTACCCGGCGTACCTGGGCAAGGTTTACTGACCATTTTATTGGGATTAATCATGCTCGATATTCCGGGCAAGAGACCACTCGAAGCGAAGATCGTGCAGCGTCCAACCATTCTTGCGGCAATTAATAATTTGCGGGCGAAATATAACAAACCTCCTTTAATATTGGATTAAACAATGGGAATTTTTGATATTTTTAGAAAGAAAGAAACAGTAGATTTGGAAGCCAAAAGGCGTGAATATCTCAATCGATTCGGCAGAATTACCGACGGAGCAATAATTGATGCCGAAGCAACTGAAACAGGCGAAATTGTCTATTTCTCTTACAGCGTTCACGGTGCGGATTATGAATCATCGGAGATAATCAGTAATCAACAAATTACGGATTCATTGAAATACGCTCCGGGTGCAAAAATTGGCGTAAGATACGATCCAAAGCAACATGCGAATTCCATTTTGGTCTAATTTATGTTCAAGAAAATCTTAATAGCTAATCGAGGCGAAATCGCCTGTCGAGTAATTCGTGCGTGCCGTGATATGGGCATTACAACGGTCGCCGTTTATTCGGAAGCCGACAAAAATGCGTTGCATGTGAGAATGGCTGACGAGGCTTATCACATCGGAAATCCGCCTTCGAGCGAAAGTTATTTGCGTTGGGAAAAGATAATTGATGTCGCGAAGAAATCGGGTGCCGAGGCGATTCATCCGGGTTACGGATTTTTGTCGGAAAACGCCGAATTTGTTCGCGAAGTTACGAAACAGGGCATCACATTTATCGGTCCGCCACCGGAAGCGATGGAAGGAATGGGCGGGAAAATGTCTGCCAGAAAGATTGCGATTGCGGCTGATGTTCCAATTGTTCCAGGTACGACCGAACCTTTGCGTGATGCAAACGAAGCGTTGGAAATCGCGAAAAGTTTTGGCTTTCCGGTGATGCTAAAAGCTTCTGCGGGTGGCGGCGGAAAAGGAATGCGGCTGGTTTTTGACGAATCTGAGCTCAAAAACGCACTCGAAGCGGCACAATCGGAAGCACTTGCGAGTTTTGGCGATGATGCGGTTTACGTCGAAAAAGCCATCGTTCGTCCACGACATATTGAGATTCAAATTTTCTCTGACAAACACGGAAATCATGTTCATTTAGGCGAACGCGAATGTTCGATTCAGCGTCGGCATCAGAAAGTTATAGAAGAAGCTCCGTCGCCGATTAACGATGCGAATCTTCGTCAAAAAATGGGCGAATGTGGGGTTAAAGTTGCGAAAGCTGTGAATTATGTCGGTGCAGGAACTGTCGAATTTTTGGTTTCTGATTTAGATAAGTCCTTTTATTTCTTAGAGATGAACACGCGATTGCAGGTTGAACATCCTGTTACCGAACTCGTTACCGGAATCGATCTGGTTCGCGAACAAATCAACGTCGCTTGGGGTGAAAAGCTTTCGTTTACGCAAGAAGATGTGCAAATTGTTGGTCACGCGATTGAGTGCCGCGTTTATGCGGAAGATCCTGAAAATAACTTCTTGCCGAGTCCTGGCACAATTACGCGATTGCGAGTTCCGCAGGGAAACGGCGTGCGGGACGACAGCGGAATTTACGAAGGCTCCGAGATTTCTATTTTCTACGATCCGATGATTTCAAAGTTTTGCGTTTTTGGGCGAACACGCGAAGAAGCAGTGGCGAGAATGCGTCGGGCTTTGCAGGAATATGAGGTTGGCGGAATCAAAACGACGCTTCCTTTTTTCCGCGAAATTGTTGATGATAAAGAGTTTATCGAAGGGAATTTAGACACGGGTTTTATCGAACGTTGGCAGGAAAGACGTGTAAAAATCGAGCCGACCGAGGTTGAAAAAGATTTGGCGATGATCGCTGCGGTGTTAAATTATAAATCAAACATGATTTCACCCGCTCCCGCGAAGCAGGCGGAAAGCCATTGGGCAACTTCAGGACGCTTGGCAATTCACGCAAGTCGTTTATAAGCAATATTTAGAAGAATAGTATTTTACAATGAGGAATTATATGGAAGAATTTTTGACGCAATTGATGGGTAAAAAAGTCGATGTTTCGTGTGGAACTGCGGCGGCGGTAAGAGGCGAGATCGTAAACGTAAAGGATGGAATTTTGTATCTTCGCGACGATGAAAAAGTCGCGTATGTTTCGGTTGAAAAGGTAGCCGTTGTTTGGGAAGTAATTGAGAATGAAGTGCGGACGGGATTTGTAACTGGAAAACTGAAATAAGGCGATTGGCGGTTTATGGAAGAAAAACATAAAAAGCAGATCGGACTTTATGGTTTAACGATGATCGCAATCGGATCGAGCATCGGATCCGGCATCTTCAAAACTCCGGCTGAGATAGCCGGATACTTGCCAAGCGAAGGATTGATGCTTGCCGTTTGGATTCTCGGCGGAATCATCGCCGTATGTGGAGCTTTAACGTTTGCGAAAATATCCGCCGAATTTCCCCAAGTTGGCGGATTTTATGTTTTTCTAAAAGAGGGCTACGGAAATTTGCCCGCCTTTTTATTTGGTTGGTCAATGCTTCTGGTTGTAAATACAGGTTCTCTTGCGGCGTTGAGTTTGGTTTTTACGTCTTACCTGATTACCTTCATCCCACTTTCGGAAAATGTTCAGCTTTTGATTGCAATTTCGACAATCGTCTTGTTAACAGTAATGAATATTTTCGGGGTTAAATTTGGTAATTTATACGCTAGTATTTTTACCTCAGCAAAATTATTAGGGATACTGCTAGTCGTTTTTCTCGGCATATTCTTTGGGATAAATCAAAACGTAGATTTCCTCAATACGGACTTTCCGGCAAATCAGGAGAATCTTTCGTTAATTTCAGCTTTTGGGCTCGCACTTATCGGCGTTACGTTTTCATTTGGCGGCTATCAACATGCAACATTTATTTCAACTGAAGTGAAAGATGCGGAGAAAACTGTCCCGAAAGCATTGATTATAGGAATCTTAGCGGTTTGTCTCGCGTATCTGACGATCAATATTGCCTATTTGAGATTTCTGCCAATTGAGCAAATCGCCGCGTCAAAAAGTGTTGCCTCAGATGCAATCAACATGATTTGGAGCTTTGGCGGGAAATTTATTTCATTTTTGATCATCTTGTCGGTTATGGGAACGATAGGAATTTATATTCTGACTGCTCCGCGAATATACTTTGCAATGGCGGAAGACAAGCTATTTTTCAAAAAATTCGCTGAAATCCATCCGGTTTACAAAACCCCGATATGGGCGATTATTTTCCAATCTGCTTGGGCAATCTTTCTGCTGATTTTTTGGAAAACGTTTTCTAATCTGATAACTTATGTCGTTTTTGTAGATACAATTTTCTTTTTGTTGACCGCGGCAACTTATTTTATCTTGATCAAAAAGAAGACGATTGGGGGAAGTATCGGAGCCGCTGTTTTTATCGCAATGTCAGTCTTTATTGTCATTAATACGCTGATTGAAAAGCCCGAACAAGCACTTGCCGGACTCGCATTTTTGGCAATTGGATGTATTTTCTTCGCGATTTTCAAGAAAACAACAAAGTAAATTTATGGATCAATCTTTCATCATCAATCAGCTTGCCGAAGATCGAGAGAAATACTTTAACGCCGTTGCTCCGCCCATTATCCAAACGAGCAATTTTGCTTTCCCAACCGTCGATGAATTTTCGCTTGCGGTTCAAAACGAACAGGTTAATCATCTTTATACGCGGGGAAATAATCCGACGGTAGATATTCTTTGCCAAAAGATGGCGGCTTTGGAAGGTGCTGATGATTGCCTAATGGTTGGAAGCGGGGCGGCGGCGATAACAAATGCTGTAATTTCGCAAGTAAATGCAGGCGATCATATTATTTCGGTTAAAGATCCATACACTTGGGCGAATCATCTGATGACGAAAATCTTACCTCGATTCAATGTTGAAGCGACTTTTATCGATGGAACGAAAATTGAAAATTTTGAAAAAGCATGTACCGGAAAAACGAAGCTAATCTATCTTGAATCGCCTAATTCCTGGACATTTGAATTGCAGGATTTGCAACAAATTGCCGATTTCGCCAAACAACGAGGAATCGTAACTGTAATAGACAATAGCTATTGCACTGCTTTGTGCCAGTGTCCGATTGAATTCGGAATTGACTTGGTTGTTTACTCGGCGACAAAATATTACAACGGTCACAGTGATGTTGTAGCAGGTGCAATTTGTGGCTCGAAAGAGAAAATCACGCAGATATTTGAGAATGAATTTATGACATTTGGCAGTATTCTTGCTCCGCAAAATGCCTGGTTGATGCTTCGCAGTTTACGAACGCTGCCGATTCGGCTGAAGCAATCTTCTGAAAGCACAAAAAAAATAATTGAATATCTGAAAAAATCCTCCAAAATTGAAAGAATCTTGTATCCATTTGATGAAAATAGTCCGCAATTGGAATTAGCTCAAAAGCAGATGAATATGCCGATGGGAATGTTTACCATCTCACTCGCCAATAAGAATACGCGTGCGATCAAAACATTTTGCGAATCTCTGAGTCACTTTTTGATCGCGGTTTCGTGGGGTGGTTATGAGTCTCTGATAATGCCGAAATGTGCTTTCGTGAAAGACGATGATCCGCAAGCAAATATGATTAGGTTTTATATTGGATTAGAAGATGCAGATGTTCTTTTAAATGATATCGAACAGAATCTTCAACTCCTATAGCAGACATAAAAAAACGCGACGCCTGATTTGGCATCGCGTTTTTTTAACTCTTTAGGGATTCAGTTTCTAAAAATTCATTGGAATTCTTCTGAAACCAACAACTCTTTTTCCCCAATAGCCGCTGAATGGCGAATACGTTACGCCTTTGCTCGAAGATGCGTGATAAAAAGTGTTTTCATCAATTACAATACCTACGTGACCTAGTGAATTAAAGAAAACGAGCGTTCCAAATTTATATCTCTCGTCGCCATATGCGGGCTCAAACGTATTCCAATAAGTTCTCGCACTTGTTCTGCTAAATTCCATGCCGGCACTACCAAATACGCTCCAAATTAATCCGGAACAATCGTAAGTTCTGGGACCATCGGAGCCATAATGATAAGGAATGCCGATTTTGGAATCCATTGCTCCACGCAATCTTTGGTTAAAAGCCGCAAGCGATTTATTAGTTAAAAAATTATTGATTGGTGAGTTTGTCGGAACTGAGGAAACTGTTTTCTTAACTAAAACTTCGGGATTTGTATTTCCGATAACTCTGATTGAATTCGTTAAAACCGGACGGGTTGCAGGATTTGGAGTTTTCGAAACGGGCTGTGATTCGCGAAAAACCTCAGTTTTTTTTGCGTTTCTCTCACCAACGACCAATCTGGGGCGGTCTTGAGCGAATAATTGCCCAGCCAGCAGTAACGAAATAGTAACCGAAAACAGTATTTTGTTCAGAAAATTCTCACATTTCATTCAGTAAAGTTCCTTATTTTATTATTTAATACTCAGGAGAGTTTTTGTAGAATTTTTTATTCCACGGGCTTAACTAAGACATAAATTCTCTTAGAATTTAGTTTGGATTCAATAAAAGTTTGGGGCTATTTGTGTATTGATCTTAGCTTCGACCTTTTGATTTTTACTTATTAGCCAGCAAAAATCAAGTTGCTGTTAACTATTTTAACCTAAAACGCTGTACGTTTGGCAAGGCTTTTGTGAAAAAGCCACATTTCGGACGGGAAAAACGTTTCGCCGGTTGCTTCCAAAACCATAGAGAATCCCCTAAGGTTTCGAGGAAATCCCCCGCCTACCTTCACCATCTTCGCATTCCTTAGTTGTCTTGTATGTTAATTAAAAGTTCCAATCGCGACGGAATTCCAAAAAAAAGTCCCGATAAAATTATCGAGACTTTTTTTGTGAATTGTATTAATAATTAGGCTGAAAAAGAAGTTCCGCATCCGCAGCCGCCGGTCGCGTTTGGATTTTCAAAAGTAAAACCCGAACCCATCATGTTTGACGTGTGATCAATCGTGATGCCGTTCAAATATTGGGCGGAAAACATATCGACAAAGAGCTTTATGCCGCCTTTTTCTAGGATAAAGTCACCTGATTTTGATTCTTCTTCGATATTCAAACTATATGAAAACCCCGAACATCCGCCCGGTACAACGCGAACGCGAAGTCCTGCCGTTTCCGGTAAATCATCTTCACCTGCCAAAAATCCTTTAATTTCCGTAATCGCTGATGGCGTTACAACCATCTCAACGCTTGGTGCTGCAACTGCTGACATTTTTTCATTCTCCTCAAAATATAATAACTTTCGACTCTCAAATGAGAATCTTTACTTATTAATCAACTTTAATTTAGTTTTGACAAAATTTCAAGGTTTAATTGACTGCAAAATTTGTTGGTCGCTCACTATTTCTTTCTCACCCAAGTATTATTTAGGTTCGCCCCTTGTTCGGGATTGGTGAAAATATTTTCAGGAATTACATCGTCGCCATACCAAGGTCCGCAAAGAATCATAATCGTCATATCGGGCAGTTCCAGCCAACCGCGAATAACATATTTGGCTACATTTTTTTGCGTTATAGTAAAGACTCGACCGTTGACATTGATTGTGCCGTTCGTTTTATCAATGATTTTCTTTCCGTTTTGGATGGCGAAAAAATCGTTGATGTAGCCACCATCCTCAGTAATTGTCATCTTACTGCGGAAACTCAAGTTATCGCTTCCAGCGTAAGCACCTGATGAGCGATAAACGTAAGTCGTGGATAACCGTTTTGCGTCTTCGCCCCATTCTCCGGCAAAATCAGCTACGGTAAGTTGTTTATTTGGTAATGGGATGATGAGTTTACCGTCGGTATCGTATGTCGGCGTTTGAGTTGTAGCTGTATTGTTAGCAGGTGCGGCGGTTTTATCCAAATCTATTCCGCTAACAAACGCCGCGATTTGAGCCATATAGGATTGGTCATTAAAAACCGCGAGAACGCTGACGGTTTTGCCGAAACCGCTAATCACGGTCAAAAATGCCGCTCCTTTAACCCCTTCCGAATCAACCGCTGACGCACCGGCGATAATTTCCCAACCTTCTGCGGTTTGTGTTTCAGTTTCGGGATTTGTTTTGGCACTCAGGGTTTTAACCGCTAAATTATTCCATTCTCTCGTGAAATCGCCGTTTGGACTTCCCGTGCTGGTTGTAGCACCGTAAAGCGTGATAATGCAAAATCCGCCCGTTGATTGATTGATTTCGCTAAAGGCAACGACGTTTTCCTTCTGCGTTTTGCTCATTCCTTTTGGCGTTGTGTAGCTGATAATGCCAAGTTTTTCGGCTTGACAAAAACCCGTGGTTGGAATGAATAGGCACAAAATAAATGCACTAAACAACCCTAACGTGATTTTGCGAATGATTTGAATGTTTTTCATATATTTATTTATCGAAGCACCAAAATATTTACTTTCCTGCCGTTCAGATACAAAGCTGCTTGGGCGTTCAAAGTCATTTGTTTCCAGTTGCAAACATTAAAATGGATCGCTCCGTTATCGACTGTCGCCGTCCATTTCAGATAAGCTCCTTCAAGTTCAGCTTGTCCTGTGACAATCACGGTGTCGGTAGCTAAAATGTTCGGATTGTTGTATGTCCCAATGACGATTTTGCAAAGCCCTGATGAATGTGCGTAGCTCCCCTGTGGCGGAACTGTCCACTCTGTTTTGACAACAACCGTTAGAGTTAGCGGAGCGAGGCTTGTGCCAACTATCGGGGCATACGGCGTAGCAATCGGCAAGGTTGGATTTGCGGCTATTGCAGCCGTTCCGACAACAATATTGTAAGCGGTATTTGCATAGAGACGTTCGCCGTTGACATTTTTGATATACCATTTTCCAGCAGTAGGATCGTATTCGGCAATCGCTTCATATTTATTGAGAGAGGCTGCACGATAGTCAGGTGCGTGATTCTGAAAAATTGTAACTTGGGCATTCGGATTATTATTAAGTGCCGGATTATCAATATACGAACTTTCGCCTTGAAGGTTATCTTTCGCAACCAAATGCAAGAAATTACTTCCGCCTGGTTTAGAAAAATATTGGATTTTAAAAGTTAATCCAGCGGGCAATGTGGCGTGGTCGGTGTTAAAAATATTCCATTTATCGTTGTAATACCAAACTCCGATGGGATGCGGATTTAATTTTGCGGAATCGCCAAGCGGCGTTGCGACGATAATTGCGTTGGCGTTACCCGTCAGTCCGGGTTGGTCAATTGTTGCTTTGGAAGCGACAATGTTATCTTTGGTGGTGGTCAAGGTCACTTCTTGGGAGTAGTTGGCTGATACGAGCAACGAAAGTATTAATATCGAACCAAAAATTATTGTATTTTTCATGGTATTTTCAATTTGCAGCAAATAAAGTAATCTTCATTCGGAAAAGTCTTCAGATCAATGCAGCTTCTGAATATCAGGTGCAGGCATGCAGCTTAGCCCTCCATTCGGTGTTGCCTGAACTACCAAACCGACGAATTTCAAACCTGTGATTGGAAGTCCTTTATCAGTATTTCCAGATGCCAGAACGTTTACACGCCATATTTTTGCCAAACCTCTAATTAATTGTTCGCCATCAGAGTTTTCTTTAATTCTGTGGCTGTCCGTTCCGAAAGAATCGGTGGCGACATAACAACACATCAAGTCAACCCTCGCCCCGAACTTAAAATATGGTGTCAAGCGACCCAACGTAGAAGCTAACTTAGTCAAATTTGACGCAGATATCATCGATGTTGGTTCAATTTCTTTGCGATGACCATCTCCGCCTGTAACGACGAAAATGCCGGAGTTTCCGTGTGAATAGATTCGTAGTGCTGAAATTGATTGCGGTTTTTTCGCTTTGGCTATGATGGCAGCTACCATGCGTTCGACTCCGCCGGGTCCATTCGCAATTTCAATCGGGTCTTGATTCATGCTCGTGAGCTGTCGCCAAACAGTAACTAACCCACGATCGACAGTATCTACAACATTTATTTCCATCGGATTACCTCATCTTAATCTTCTCTAAAACGGTTTTCGAAGCTTGTTGAATCTGCGGAGTCATCATATCGTTGCCGTCTTTCTCGGTTTTGTTTTTTGTAATCGCTTGTGTCAATACGGCTTTATCGCAATTACCAAAAGTCATGGAATTTCAAAAATTTGCTGAACTTTTTACCAAATTAGGCAAAGGCACCGCCCACAAAATATTAAAACTGATACACCTAAAGCTAGATCGTATTTCATAAAATTTCCTTTTTCTTCTAGTCTGGTTCAAAACACGAGCTAAAGTTTTTTGAAGGTGTAGGTCACTACTACTTTCGGTTTTTTTTCCATTGCGATAGGATCGGGTCCTTCATTGTCTGGAAAAGTAAATGAAAAACCAACATTTGTATCCTGCAAAAATGCGGCTGGGGCTGGTATTACGGTGTTAGTTGTAACGTATTCGATTTGCGGATAACCAGGTACTCCCTCTTTTAAAAGTTTCGGTTCACCGTATGGCATTTGGATTTTGCGAACGGCTGTTCCATCATACCCTGTAAAACCAACGCCAACCGATATACTCCGTTGCCCTTTATCTAATGTCACAGTCCCACCGCCCCCAATAGCCGCTTCGTTGTCAAAACTCAATGTTTCGATGCTTTTATTCCATTTCCTTTTATTAGCGTCTAAAATATTACATTCTCTAGTGTCGGAAATGGTGATATGCAACTTGCCATTACTTGTATCAGGCGGTTTTAGGGGCGAGACCATCCACATAGTTCGGCTGCTCCCAACTGATGCTGCTATTTCTTTGGGAAGATTTATTGAAATTTTTTCCAATTCTTTAGGGTCTGTGACAGCCGGGAATGATTGTTGCATATAGTCCAAAATGACTGTTGATTTGTATGTGTGGGACATTTTCGCAGTGCAATTTCCACTTAGATAAGTTTCCTCTCCGGTAACCGTAATTACCCCGGTCAATTCCCATCTCGAAGATTGCTCCGGCTCTCTCTCACGAGTTGGAGTGTTCGGCGGCATTTTCTTTGGCGGTTTCGGGGGAGTTTTGACGGATGTAATCACGCCACGTTTACCTATTTTTTTCCCTTTAATTGATGGCAGTTTAACAATGGTTTGAGCCCAAAAATGTTCAGCCGAAGACCCGAGCAAAATACTAACGACCAAAATTGTTAATAGAGTAGATTTTTTAATCATATTTGCCTCTCTTTTTCATTTTTCGAGGAAAAAGCACACCCGAAACTAAATCAACTGCAATTAATTTCGAGTGAACTTTTTCAAAAACCTTATTTCTACTTCTTAAGCTTCTCTAAAATCGTTTTCGAAGCTTGTTGAATCTGCGGAGTCATCACATCGTCGCCGTCTTTTTCTGTTTTGCTTTTTGTAACTGCCTGTGAAAGCACAGTTTTATCCATCGTTACTACCTTGTAATCAAGCGTAAATTCATCTTTCGCTTTGGCGTTTTTCTCCATAGTTTTTCCCATCACTTGGCTGGCAATGGTTGACGCAATCATTCCGCCAATACCCGGAACCAGCATTCCGCCGGCTGAAATAACACCCATCAGAACCATAGATTTGAACATCCCGCCGCCACCCCGTTTTTGGGTGATATTCGCGTAAAAAATATAGTCGCAACCCTTTTCCTTGCATTCATTTTCCGGGAAATCGGTTTCCAATTGAAATGCCTCCACATTTTCAGATTTCAGAGATTCGACCAATGAATTAGTAACTGCAGACCCAATATCCGAACCTGCTTCCGGATCTTTTTTGCTTTCTGGAGTGGTAACTTTCGGTTTGGCAATTCCAATTCTAATCATCCCCGATTTCTTGTCACTCAATGGCTGTTTTTCGATTCCAGCGGCTGGCATCGCGAAAGTTGAGGGAACGGAAGATGAAGAATCAAACGTCGGATCCGCAATCGTCGAATTTGTCTGAGCAGAAGAATCATCCGCCGAATCGTCTTCAACTTCCTTGAGAGTATTGGCGGCTTTGTAATTGGTCGGCGGCTCAAACAGGGAATCGGCAATGGGAGTTTTCAAAATTTCAGTCGCTTCTTCTTCCATAATTATCGTCATTCCCTCAATCGTAATTTTCTTTACTTCCTTCAAGGCAACTCCGGTAATGCCGCCCTTCATTTGAAAATCAACGTCGTCAAAACAGTTTTTATCCATCTTGAATTCGCTCATATTTCGTTTGATCGGGCAGGAAAATTCAGGAACGTCCGCATACCAACCTTCAATTTCGATCTGCATTTTGTCCTTCATACAAGCATTTTTCGATGGCGTGAAAGTAATGATTTCTTTCAAATGACGGGCATCGTAGCCGAATAATTTCGCACGCTCGCCTGTATCGGTAACGCTTCCCGTAACAGTAACGTATCCACCTTTGCGAGAGTTTTTGACGCTAGCCGAAGTTGGGGCTGCCATTGGGTCAAGAAAATATTTCTTCTTTTTGTTGCTAAACGAAATCGTGCGTTGTTTATCGCATTGAACGATATTGGTAAATATCATAGGACCTTTACCATCACTGGATTTAACACTCATATCAGTCCGCATCCGCGAACCTTTGATAAAAACCGTTGACTTTCGATTTTCCATACTATCCATCGGATTCTTCATTCCAGGCGGCATTGCCGGCATCTCAGGCATTCCGGGCATTTTCATCGAACTTTTTTTCTTGATCGTCAGATTCGTCTGGGCAAAATTTATCGATACGCAAAATGTTAAAAATAATATGCTTAAAGCTGATTTGAATTTCATAAAACCTCCAAATTTGAAAAACTCTGATACTTGCAAAATGCGACACATATACTTTCTTAAACAAAAGAACCTATAATTATCCGTCTATTTATTTACGCGAAGTTTATTTTGGATAAGTGCCAAAAAATATGTCCGAAGAGAAAGAGCAAGTTGTTGGCGGTTCTCATGAGGTTACTCGTTTGCTCAATTCATGGAGCGAAGGAGATTCTGATTCGCTTGAAAAACTGATTCCTCTGATCTATCAATCCTTGCAAAAAATTGCCCATCAGCATCTGCGTCGCGAAAATGCTCCGATTACGCTGCAAACAACTGCATTAGTGCACGAAGCGTATCTCAAATTAATCCAGCAAAACTCGGTCAGTTGGCAAAATCGTTCTCACTTTCTGGCGATAGCCTCACAGGCAATGAGACGAATTTTGGTTGATCATGCCCGTCACCAAAACGCCGAAAAACATGGTGGAAAAGGTGAAAAGGTCTCATTGGAAGAGGTCGATATTGCCTCTATTTCGCCCGATAAGAATTTGCTGGCTTTAGACGAAGCCTTAATTCGTTTGGAAGAGTTTGATTCGCAACAGTGCCGGATCGTCGAACTTAGATATTTCGGGGGCTTGAGCGTTGAAGAAACGGCGGAAGTTCTGAAAATTTCTACGCGAACCGTTAAACGTGATTGGGCGATGGCTCGCGGCTGGCTATATCGTGCATTGACCAAATAATTTGGCACTTTTGCCCTAAAATTCTCGCGTTAATTACTGAAAGGAGATTTCAATGATGAGCGATTCAAAATGGAACGATGTAAAATTACTTTTTCACGAAGCAATTGATCTCAATCCGAAAGAACGCAAAATCTTTCTTTCACAAAATTGCCAAGATAAAGATTTGCTCCGCGAAGTTGAAGAACTTCTAATAAGTTCGGAGGCGTCAGGCGATTTCATTGCAGATTCGGCAGTGATCGAGGCTGGATTATTCGCGTCAAATAAATCAAGAATTGGGGAACAGATAGGCAATTACGAAATTGTCAGGGAAATTGGACGCGGCGGAATGGGTGCGGTTTATCTTGCAGTTCGGGCGGATGACGAATTTAGCCAACAAGTAGCTTTGAAAATTGTTAAACGCGGGATGGATACAGATTTTATCGTCAATCGTTTTCGCAACGAACGCCAAATACTAGCCTCGCTTAATCATCCGAACATCGCAAGACTTTTTGAAGGCGGGACGACTGAAGATGATTTACCGTATTTTGTAATGGAATTTGTTGACGGGCAAGATTTGTTTTCCTACTGCAATAACGAAAACTCAACGGTCGAAGAAAGGCTGCAAATATTTCGTAGAGTCTGTTCTGCGGTTTCCTATGCCCACCAGAATTTGATAGTTCATCGTGACTTAAAACCTTCAAACATTTTAGTTACTGCGGACGGAACGCCAAAATTGCTCGATTTTGGTATTGCAAAAATACTAAATCTCGAAAATGAAGCCGAAAACACAAAAACTACGGGAATCTTTCGACTGCTAACTCCCGAATATGCTTCACCGGAACAAATTCGCGGCGAAAAAATTACGACTGTAAGCGATGTTTATAGTCTGGGAGTTTTACTTTATCAGCTTTTAACCGGGCAAAGTCCTTATCAAACAAAAAGCTATGATGAGATTATTCACGCCGTTTGCGATACCGATCCGATTGAGCCAAGTTCGGCTATAAGCCGTTGGGATTTGGTTGAGAAAACTTTGGAAAATGAAAAAATAACAACTGATGTGGTAGGTATAGACAATCCCAAATCCCAAATCCCAAATCCAAAATCATTAAGGGGTGATTTGGACAACATCATAATTAAAGCTCTCAAGAAAGAGCCCGAACGACGCTACGCCAGCGTTCAGGAATTTTCGGAAGATATTCGCCGTCATCTAGTTGGATTACCGGTCACGGCGATCGCGGATTCGACATCTTATCGCGTCGGAAAATTTGTCAAACGGCATCGAGCAGGCGTTTTCGCAGGCGTTTTAATATTCTTTACAATTCTATCTGCAACCGCAATTACAGGCTGGCAGGCATTCGTTGCCGAACGCGAGCGTGCCAAAGCCGAACGAAGATTTGATGATGTTCGCCAACTCGCCAATACAATTTTGTTTGATCATTACGAACGTATCAAAAATCTTCCTGGAGCCACCGAAGCTCGAGCCAAGTTGGTCTCGGATGCCATTATTTATCTTGACAAAATTTCAAGCGAAAGCGGAAATAATCCGGATTTACAGCGGGAGCTTGTTGGAGCCTATCGGAAGTTGGGTGCAATTCAGGGCAGTACTGTAGAGGGCGGAAACCTGGGGCAATACGTTGCCTCAAGGGAAAATTATCTCAAAGCCGTAGCGATTCAAGAAAACCTCGCCATAAATAATAAAGCAACGATTGATGATCAGAGGACTTTGGGAAATTTGTATTTAGAAGTAGGTCTAATATTTGAAAAAAAAGACGAACGACCAATTCAAGCTGAATATGTTGAAAAAGGACTAAAAACTTTCCAAACACTGAAGTCTGATAATCCAAATCAATTACAAGGCAAAGCAGATTTTGCGAGAGCAATGTGGCATTGGGCATATATAGTCAGGCTTAAAGGCGATAATCAGGGTGCTATCAAGATCTATTCGCAAGTGGCGGAGATATACGAAGAGCTTGGGAAAGGGAGTGAATTACCGCAGAAATATAAGCGAAGTGCAGCTTTAACATACAAAAATATAGGTTCCATTTATATTCTGGAAAACGACTTTCCGAAATCTTTGGAGTTTTATCAAAAAGCCTTTGTTTATGATAAAGAAAACGCTGAAATATCTACCGATAATGTTGAATCTCAAATGGATTTGGTCTTTACGCACAATTGCTTGGGTAGTGCCTATTTCAACCTTAAGGAAATAGAGAAAGCGATTGCAGAATATAAGATTTCGATTCCGATACTCGAAAAACTTAATAGTCTTGATGCGAAAAATAGATTTATTGAGAGAACTCTCTTTAACGGTTATTCAAAATTGGGAGAACTCTATCGCGACAATAATGAATTTAGCGAGGCTGAATCGTATTTTCAAAAATGCCAAAAAATTCTCAATTCCAAAGAAAGCAAGGAAGTCGGAACTTCCGAGAAAACACATATTGCCGATTACTTTTGGAAATATGGAGAACTTTTTTTAAGGAAGAGTGATTTAGAAAAGAATAAGTCTCAAAAACTCAATAATTTGAGGGAAGCAAAAGTAAAATTAGAAGAAGCGGAAAGAATTTACGAAGCCCTCAAATCCGAGAATATCCTGGATCCCGCTTATCTGGAAAATCCAGCGAAAATCGCTGAATCTCTCAATAAAGTTGAACGTGAGATCGAATTGAATAGTGAAAAATGAGAGTATTTAGTCTTGTTAATTCACCTGCAAACCATTTTTACTAAATTTCAAACTATCAGGATCAATCTTCATTAAAGTCTGCAAACACGAACCAGCCATTACTCTGTAAGCATCTAATGTTTCCTTATCGTTGGTTTGTTTTCCATTCATATAGCCTGCCAAAACGATTCCGGAAATATATACCAAAGTGTCGCTTATTTGTTGCTTGCTTAAATCAGAAGAAGTCGCAAGATTTCCGTCTTCTGTCAGCGAATCAGCCAAGGTCTGATAAACGTTGTCGATCGCTTCCTCGCTTGGTTCGGGCGAATCGTGGTAAACCATCAAAGTAGTTCCGATAAAAAATGTAAGTGCCATTGCAACGTCATTTTTTCTGCCTAATTTAGTCGCTTCCACATCATAGGCGGTTTTTATTGTTTTGAAAATCAAAAGATAAGTATCTTGTTCGGCTTTGTTGGTGCTAAAAGATTTAGCCAATTCACGATCAAATCCCGAATTGACGTTTGGTCTGAAAGTTAAAACACTACTTTCGATTTGAGCAGGCTCATCAATTACATTTATCGGGCGGTTTTTATTAGTTTTTTGCGATTTCGAGGTTTTCGAGGTTGTCGTTTTTGCAACTGTCGTCGTCGTACCTTTGCGAACCATTTTTCCTTGAGTGGTTACTTTCGATTTCGTTTTGGGTTGGGAAAGTTTCTTAAAGACATTCGCATTTATCAAACCGCCTAAACCCGCGTTTATGGAACTGCCCAATCCACCACCGCCAACCTGTTGGCACAAAACGCTCACTGAAAAGAAAGAGAAACAAAGCAAAAGTGTTATTGAATTTCGAATCATGAAAACATAATAATCCGTTTGCCGATAAACCTCAATCAAATTTGAGAAAGGACCAAACGCCCAATTGGGCAATCGCCTTGATGGGCAAATTTAAGCTGCAAATAATCATAGAGAAGGAGAACCGATACGACCGGGAGTCTCCTCAAAAAAACTACGGTTTCTTAAAGACGGTATTTGTAATATTGTTTCGGGTATCGTGCAAGACCAACAAATATCCACCTTTCACCGCAACAATGTGGCTAGCGAATTTTGCAGTTAAACCGTCATCGTGATTGGTGGCGGTTATTTCCCAATCATTTGTGACGGTAAATTTGCCGTTGTATTCAAGTTTGGCGAATTGAGTGCCGCCAAAATTCGTGTTCGCACTACGGTAGATATGTTGATAGGTGCCGTTTGGTCTGAAAACGAAGTCATTTTCGATCGAGATTGCCTTCATTCCCGCATAACTGCCCGTATAGACGTTATAATAATCGGCAAAGTTGCCGCTCCCGCCTTTCCAATTTCCGATTACATCCTGTGCAGTAACAGGAAATTTGTTGAAGCCCCGCATTTTAGCGATATCTTCCTGTGGGTCAGGAAACAACTGTTGAAATGTTGCACGATTTGGAGCGATCACGAGATAGTTTCCTCGTGCCAACGTGTCGTTCTGGTTCCAAAGAGCTACATAACACTTTTTGCCGGATTGCAGGTCAACCGCATCTCCGTGAATCAGGTAGGCATAATACCTGATACTTACAAATTTGTCGGGATTTGCAACATTGAAATACGGAGTAACCAATTTACTCCAATAGTAATCGGGGTATTGAGTGTTTTTTGGCATTGCATTGTCGAGTGCCGTATCGGCGTAAAATAATCGGACTTCCGTGCCATTTCGTTTGACGCTGACGTAATCTTCGGTTGGTGTAGAAACCCAGCCTGTATCGGTAAAATCTGTACTTTGTTTGGCGAAGGTATGACTTCGGGTAGTTGGTTGCAGACTTGGTGTTGTATTATCTCCGCTCGATTCCGATTTCATCCGCAAACTGTCGCCTTCAAAATAAATTGTGGTTGGATTGATTTTGAAAGTGTCCAAAAGAGTTGAACCGGCGATAACTCTGATCGCATCAATCGTTTCTTTATTTTTGGTTTGTTTGGCTTCCTCGTAGCTCGCCAAAATCAGTCCACCGTAGCTGATGTAGAGATCGTATAAAAACTGTTTGTCTTTATTTGAAGCACTCGCCATTTGGGGAATTTCGTCATATATCGAATTCAGCCCGTGAAAAAGTCTATCCGTTGCGGCTTTGGACGGTTCGGGGGATTCGTGAAAGACCGACACAGCGGTTGCCATCAAAAAAGTCGCTGCACCGGCAACGTTGTTTTTTTTATCAGCGGCTTCTGTTTCAAAAAGTTTCTTGACTTCGGTAAAAAGCTGCAGAAAAACGGCTTTCTCGTCAGCGGTTTTGCCCAATTCGTTAGCGATATTTTTAAGATTTTCCGACGGTGACGGCTTAAAATCAGCATTGTTTGTCCCAGGAACTTTTGCGGGAACTGGTTCATAATCGCTGTCCATCAACATTCGTTTGACCTTTTCGGCGGATGCGGACTGCATACCCGAAAGGGCTTGAGTCAAGCCTTTGGGTTGAGCCTGAGCGACGCCACAGCTCAACAAAATAAACGACATTGATAAAATTAAAAGATTTTTCATAATTACCTCACTTTTAAAGTCTATTTAACTAGCTTGGGAAAATCAGAGAAAATAATATCTACAAGCGGCTGAGCTCCCAGAACTGTTACAGGGTCACGTCTATTTTGCAAACCAGCTCCTGGATGCTGATCTTTCACTGTTCTAATCTCCAAGTGTAAGTGCGTTTGTGAATGGTGTTGACCGTTGGCATTTCCGGTTTGCCCGACAGTGCCAAGTTTAGTGCCTTCTTTTACTTCTATGTTTGATTGGACATTGATTGAATTAAGATGAGCGTAGAACGCATAAAGAGTTTGATTTTTGTAGGTAAAACTCAAACAGATTTGCTTACCATAGTCCCCCGAATTCGCTATAAACTCAATTTTCCCATCAGCTATAGCATAAACGGGGCTTCCCCAAATTGCGGCTATGTCCCAACCTTGATGGGGTTTTGGATTTCCTTCTGAATCCGTCCGAACATAGCCAAATGTATTATTCATACTCTTATTCCGAATTGTTAAGTAATAACCGTCTATTGGTAAACGCATAATTTTATCTCCTTGTGTCTATGGAAGTTAATCATTAATTTCTCTAAATAGTTATTTTCTGAAATCAACGGTAAAAATGTTTTGAAAAATTCGTCAAAACTCCTCACTATTGTCTGATTAACCGGATATTGCTCAAATAAAATTCATCCAATCGCTCTGCATTTGCACGGCCGCTCAGTCCAAAGCCGAAGAAGTTCCAACGAATATGTTCGTCCAGAGTGATTTTGGGGTCTTCCTTTGCCGCTTCATCGTTCAAATAAACTCTCATTCGTGAGCCTTCGCGGACAATTTTGATGTGGACACGATTTGCTTCTTTATAAAAAGCCGTAGTTTTGTCTGAAATATCTTTGAGATACCCGCCGCGATTATCGTATCGGGTTAAACCATACCGTCCGGAAGAATTCCAATGCGGGTCGAGCCAAATTTCGATTCTATTCATCGGCATTGAGCCGGGACGAACATATTCCGCGTCATAGCGTTTCAAACTGTTGTCATAGCGAGCCTCGCCGATATGAAAGACAAAATTAGGACTGTAATAGGAAATCTTTTTGTTCCAACTGACATCAAATTCAAGCGTGAATTTGGTTGGCAAGACCAAAAGGGAGAAGTTGGGATAGAAGAGTCCGCCATCCTTCATCGCCAACCATTTGCCCGGACAATCAGGGTTGTCTTTTACCTTCGCATTTTCGTTGCTGACCGTCCAATTCGGTGGTTTTTGCTCGATTTCGGCGTTCGCAAAATCTTCGGAAAACAGCACACCATTGGCTGAATTAGTGACATTTTCAGTTGTTTTATCAGGTGAACTGCCTACTGTGCCGCCCATTCCGGTAATAGTCGCGGCTTTTGCCATCGGCTGCATTCCGACTATTTTGCGGACAGCGTTGAAATCAAACTCGTTTTCAAATTTGTTATTAAAGGCGGTTTGAACGGCAAAATTATCGCGTCTGCGATGCCAAGCCAAGATATATTGCGGTTGCCATTTCGGTAATTTCTTATCAAAAAAATCCTTATTTTCGACATAAACGAATTTCCCTTTGCCTGCTGGGGCTTCAAGTTTTTCGGGTTCGTAGGTAAGTGCATTAAGGAGATACACCCTTGCATCGGATTTGGCATCGGGTGCTTTCATCATTGCATGGGTTCGGCGGAGGCAGTCATCGCGTTGTGCTTTGAGAGTTTCGATTCTTTTTTTATTTACAACGTCAGCTTTTTTTCTTTCAACGTCAGCTTGGCGGAGACCATCGATAATCTTTTGTTTTTGACTCGCAGTCAGATAGGGGTTGGCTTTGGTTTCGGCAATTTCTTTATCAATATTCGTTGAGACCGTTTCCAATTCTTTGATTTGTCCGTCAAATTTATTGCCCCAATATTCCCGAAACTTTTGGGCTAATTCGGCTTTGCCCAAACGGCGGAAAGGCAAACCCTTGTTTTCGGAAAAATACAAGCCGATAAACTCTTGCTGACCATTTTCGTTGAAATTATAGAGGCTTTTGATTCCGTTCGGGTTTTCAGCAATGCGAAGGTCGCCGGTTCTTAAATTCTCAAAATCGTCCATCAAAAAACTGTCCATCGCATTAATATTGAAATAGACAAATGATTCGGGGTCTTCGAATGGGATAAATTTATTCATTCCGCCCATTCGCCAGCAAACCAGAGTCTTAATAACGAAACGACCTTGGTAACGGTGAACATCATTCGGCGAAGCCCGGTCAAAATCAATAAAGGAAGAATAGCTGTTACGCATATACAAACCCTTCGGCGGCTGCGGAAAAACCCTCTGCATCTCCGTCAAAATCGGCTTGAACATCGTCACCCAATTTTTGTTTTTTGCTTCATCGTAATCTATTACCCAAGTTGATTGCGTATTTAACGCTTGAGCTTTGCCTGCCTCATCGCAAAGTTGTCCGTAAGCTGAATTAAGGCTTAAAAGAAAAACGAATGTTAACGAAACTAAAGTGAAATATTCTCGATTTTTCATTACCAACCTCCGCTGAAAAAACAAAATCACACTTGGGCGATTTGAAGCTTTTGCACTAGAACTTGAATCTCATTACATTGCGAAACCGTATTCGTCCACACTTCTTGTGGCGACCAATTTGCCCGATTCATCGTATTTCTTTACTTTCAAAATTCCGCCGGTAAGCATATGAGCACCTGTTACCCAAGGTCTAAGAGGATAGGTGTGGTTGAATACTGTAGTTGCTCCAACAATTCCTCCTTTGCCTTTCAGCATCCCTGCTCCGATGGAATCCATAAATTTGTCTCCTATCTCGCCCTGACCAATTTGACAGCTATCGAAGAGAATCCGTGCATTACGCTTCAAAAAAATTGGATTGGCTGCTGCTATTAAACTAATAACGTTTCCGTCGATCCCTTTTTTGTTATCCATATAGAGCCTTCCCGGGCTTCCGTGCAAACAAATTTCGAGAAATTTAACCGCATTATGCTTGAGAATTGCAGCTGCCAAATCTGCCATTGTCTTAACGGCATGAACAGCACAATTACTCCCGATTTCCTTAACAAATCGGTCAGCGAAATATTGAAACTCCACATCGTAAATCAACAAATTATCAACGCTTATATTCAGTTTCATATTCTTCTCCCTCTTCCGAAAATCCCCTTATCCATAAACGCGGAAACTCGACTAAAATTTTCCACTAATTATGAATATTTTGAATTAAAAAACCCGATGCGGCTTTCCCCTCTTCCGCATCGGAAACATTCGGCGTTGCCGATTCAACTTCCGTGAATTTGGACATGGATGTTTATTTAATAGAAGATCAATTTCCTATCAAAACTCTAATTACACTGGCAAAGAACCTGTCCCGGACCGCAAGTTAACGGAGGTGGAGTAATGGCGGTAACTGCACCGCTACAACAACCACCGGCTAACCCAGGGCAAATACCAGATGGATTGCAGGAGCCGGGAGACCCCGGAAGGAATTGACCTGAGGCTAAGCCTCCGCTGGTGGTATTCGATGCACAACAAACTACTCCCAATGAGATTGATGGAAAACAATTTCCCGACGCACATGGAGGAGTTGTCGGACTGCAAGCGGCAAATAAAGGAAGCAAATTCGACTGAGCCATCAACGCAGTCGGAGCAACCACGCAAGTGATGAGAGGCAAAGCAATCATCGAAGCCAAACCGACTTTTTTAACAATTTCCCGTCGCGATAATCCATCGAATGAATTTTTAAGATCATCCCCATTTTCAAGCAGGTTTGCCTTTTTGAGTTCGCCTAATGCAAGCCAAACGAAGTCTTCGCTGACTAACATTTGCAGCTTCTTACTCATCAAATCGCTGATTTCGGCAATGGTTTTCGTGCCATCGCAAAGCTGATAGGCGAGAGTTGTTGTTTCATTCAAACAAAACGCCTTATGGATTTTCAGGTCATAGATCAAGAATTCGTTTTCGAGGTCTTGAACGACGATATTTGCCTTACGGCTTAATGGTTTGCTAATCATAAAATACTCCTACTATTTCGATTTATAAGCCCTTGGGGGTGAGGGCTTTTTGTTATCTCTACTGACATATTTCAGCAGTCGGATTTTGCGAGCAGACGAGTGTTTTCAATGCTTCAAGCTGTGTTTGCTGATGTTTGATAATTTCCGTCTGTTCGCTGATTTGTTTTTGCTGTGATTCGATTTGAGTCTGCTGTTCGTTGACCGCATTGACGAGGACAACTCCAACGCGGTCATACTTCACACCTTCGACCTCGCCCTTATTGTTGTAAGTTGCTAACAAAGGCTCAACCTCGGCAACTTCTTCCGCGACGAGTCCAAAATCAAACAAATCATTCTGGGTCCAATTGAATGAAACGGGGCGTAATTGCTTAATTAAATCAAGCCCTGAAGTAAAGAAAGTTACGTTTGATTTGTAACGAATCGAAGATGAACAATTTGAGATTTCATTAAATCCGTTGCGGCAGAGCTGTGAAAAACCCGCCACACCCATAGTATTTATCGCGAACGATCCGTTTGACTTAACGGTCAAAAGATCCCCGACACCAGACCTCCAAAACCGGGCGACATTCCCATCCGAATACCAAACCCAATCATCGCTGGAAGTCGTGCTATTGCGATTGCGAAATTTGAAACCTGAACCGGATCCGGTTGAAAGGATTTCGCTGTTACCGTTAACATGGAGAGTTTGTTGTGGAGCGGTTGTTCCGATTCCGACATTGACAGTAGCGGGTGCACCGTTGACACCGGCAATGCTTCCTAGCACGAGTGAATTACTTTGCGACACTGCCGCACTGGAGCCTATTGCATTCGCGTTGGTTAAGCCCACTGCCAAAACGTCCGCACCAAAACCAATTGCAGTATTATTATGCCCTTGCCAATTTCCTTTACCCGCATTCACACCAAAAAACGAGTTATTGTAACCCGTGGAATTAAAGTAACCCGCCGAATTTCCGAAAAACGCGTTTTGGCTGCCGAGGTTGCCAAGACCAGCCTGAGAGCCGAAAAAGGAATTATCGCGTCCCGTGGTATTTCTCTCGCCTGCGGCAGTTCCGTAAAAGGAATTGCTATACCCCGATGTGTTAAAAAGACCCGCTTGATAACCGAAAAAAGCATTGTTCATTCCCGTATTATTAGCCCCCGCTACCGCCCCAAAAAACGAGTTGTTCGTGCCGTTGGTACCGGCTTGATAACCATACGTCGTCGTGCTCTGCCCCTGTGCGATGTAGCAGTGCATCATTACAAATGCAGTCAAGACACCACTCTTCAAAACCAAATTCAAGAATCCCTTCATAACCATTCCTCCAATGAGTTGAATATCTACAAAATTTCCCCTTATTCATAAACGCGGAAGTTTTCGCAAAATTTTTCAGAATCTCAAAAAAAAATCCGCAAATGAATTTGGAAATCATCTGCGGACAAGTGGGTAATTCAATTTGGGAGAAATCAATCTTTGCAACGGGATAAGTTCCAACTCCAAGTTACTTGCGAACCATCTTTATAATTAAACTCCTTAGAGCCGAAGAGAAATTCGCCCGCTGTGCCGGTAAATCTCTGTCCATACCGACCAGATTCCAGATCGAGCGGAATTTGCACGGTGACGAACTTAGCTAATGGTGCCAGTTCCTCGTCATCACGTTTAATTGGGGTAATCGGAGCTAAATCATCGTCTTCGGGGTCGGGATTAGGCGATTTTCTGGGTGCCAGAGGGGCAAGTTCATCCTCATCTTCGTCAGTGGCACAATCAGTGCTTATAGTTTCACTGATTTCCGTTCTTTTGCTCTAACACTTTTTAATCCCGATATGAAACCTAAATTAAAATCTCGCTCTCCCCCGGAATATTGAATGAAAAAATCATTTGTGTAATTTCTGCTTTGAAATAAGGTTTTGCTTTTTTTAATCTTCGTTTTGTCCGAATCACTCGGACAACAAGGATTTAAGTCGCCTTCACCTTCAAAATCTTCCGAATAATAATAATGAACTGAGATTTTGGCGGGGTTCACGGGTTTTGAATTAATTTCTTCAGGCTTGCGGGGATTGAGTCTAATATTGACTTCATTGTCGAGGACATAGCTCGTTTTACCAACGACTCCTGCCGCCTTTGTTTCTATAGTTCGGCTTAAGGAAGCAACGTATGTGATTTTACCACTCCAATCATCACTGCAAGGAATCCAATCACGAATCGGCACTTGCACAGTTTTTGAGGCAAAATTCGCGTTATTTCCCGACACAATTACCACAACTTCAGCAGTTTCAGGGGTGGCGTAAGTCTTGCGGTTGGTTAAATCTTCCGTTTGGGGTTTGCCGACCAAACTAATTTTGCTTTCGCCTGTTTTTCCCGTTAGCCTATCCGATTGAGTGCTGAATTTTACCAAACCGCCTCCTTTCCCGATTACCCAATCAACCTTTTTTCCATCAAGCGAATCAGGCTCATAAAGGTCAAAATTCGTATTTGATTCGGTCAGCTTTTTCATGCAACCGATTTGGGCAGCTTTTTCGGGCTTGAGCGGTTCCATTGTCAACATTGCTGTCAAATCACGGGTTTCGCCTGCTCCCGTAGCAGATTTTGTTCTGACCAGCGGAGCGGGGGCTTGCACAACAAGGTCAATTTTTATTGTTTGCGAGGCGGCTTCCAAACTATCGGTAGCCGATGAGATAGTCGCTACTCTCAAACCTTTTCCGATTGCCTCAAGAAATTGTTGGTGCAAATCTTTGTTTTTCTTCGCTTTGCATTCGGCAATTTTGGTCTTATCGGTCAATAGCTCGCATTCGTCGAGCGTTTCGGTAAAAATCGGATTTTTTTGGGCTGTATCGTAGGCTTTGTTGGATTTGTTTTGGAAAATGGACAAATCATCCCACGAATCGCAAAGACTATTGGTTGATTTCAAAAATCCGGCGTTGATAAAACGAAATTCGTTTGAATCAAACAACTCTCTTTTTCGATAATCAGCGGCGACTATTTTAGAGTAAGAATCTATTAAATCGCCCAGCAACATCCGTCCAATCAGGGCAATCTGAATATGATTTATCTTGGCGGTTTCGGGGGTAGCCGTTGCCAAATCGACGGGTGTGGTGAATAGTTTGCTAAATTCAAAAATCAGCGTTCCGATAAATCGAAGCCGCATGTCTTCGGAATTTCGGGCTTTCCGCAGGTCACTTAAAATAGACTTACCGAGTTTGTCAGCCGAAATTTGCGGATTGTTTTGCGAAAGTACTTCCGCAAGCTTTTTGATTGTCGTGGTTTTGCCCAATGCCGAAGTTCGGAGCATTCCCGCGACTTCAAAATCATAAAAAGTAATCTCCATATCGTAAGTAGCCGTAGGTGTGTAAAGGATTTTTTGGTTTTGATCCATGATGAAAAAACCTGATTTTTGCAGCGTCGAAATTAGAATCGGAAGAGCCTCTTCATCGTATTTGGAGAGTTCGTTTGCTATCCAGCCTGCCAATTCCTCCGAGCGGTTTCTGCCCAAATAATAAGGCTGCGGCAACCCTTTTTTGGGAAAATTATCCAGCGGATTTGTGCCTTCGAGTTCGACCACTTTTGGCGGTGGAGGCGGTGTATTGGGAACTTGAGCAAAAGTCGTGGTGCAACTTGCAAACAATGAAATTATGAATAATAGGGTAGAAATCTGTTTCATAGTTTTGAACTGGAAGGAAGAAACGCGAATATTAAGCAGCGTGTTTCGACCGCCAAAGGGTGGACACGCTTCCTCACGCTCGCGTTTCTGCTTCGTTTTCCTTATTTGATTTTTTCCAGCAAACCTCCGATTACCTTATCAATTCCGGCTTTAACGGCATCGTCTGCTTTTCCTTTGACCTTTTCGGTTGCTGTTGCACTCGCAACTACGGTTTTTCCGTCCTTGCCGTAAATCGTGACGATGATTTCAGCTTCTGAGTCGCCAAGTTTCGCAGCAGAATCATTGCCCGTCACCTTGCCGAAAAGCCCGCCGATCTTGCTGGTACCTGATTCTTTCAATTTCTTGATTTCAACGCCGATAGTATTAACATATTTTCCGGTTGCTAAATCAGCTTGCGAATTTATAGGAAATCCGCTCATTCCGGCGGCGGAAAGTTTTTGTGAAATATAGTTACGGAGTTCATCCTGACTGACCTTTGAAGCATTGCCCGAAAAATAATCAATCGCAATTGTTTTTAACGATTTAGTTCCGGTTTCAGTTCTGACGATAGTTGTTGCCGAGGTATCCCGCATAATGTTGGAAAAACTTGGCATTAGTTCGGAATATGAATCAACTTCAGTCCAATCTTTTGGGATTTCAAAAAGCGATTGGTCGAGCGTCGCGGTCGAGAGGGCAGTGGTTTTGAGTTTATTAGTGCCGATTAGTTTTTCATTCTGATACATTGTGCTAACGCCTTCGAGCAGGAAGCCGGGATTCTGCATTGATTTCATAATCAATTTCGGGCGGCAACCCCCCTGGCTTGGCGGCGGTTTCGGCATATCACAAGTTTTGCTTTCCAAAGTTAAGTTTACATACCAGCCTTCCTCTTCAAATCTGAATGATCGTTTGCCGTCACACGAATCCTCCGAAGATTCAAAGGTGCGGACGCTTTTCAGCCACTTCGCGGTCAAACCAAACATTTCCTGGCGTTTACCCGAATCTGTCACAACCGACGAAATCGTCATCGTTCCTTTGATAGTTACTTTTTGATTGGGTCGGCGTTTTTGAACTTCAGGCGAACGCCCCGACCAATCGTAGTAGTCAATAAAATAGGACTTTTTCGGCTCGCTCAATGTAACATCCTGCTTCAAATCGCATTGCTGTAAAGTAATGAAATTCGGTTGACTCTTTGCCATCATTTCGGCTGCCTGGGGCGGCATGCCTTCCATTAGCATTCGCTGTTCCTGGCGTGTTCGCACGCCTTTGGCATAGACGGTTAGTTCCTGAGTCATTTTTTCGTTGACCCCGCTTCTTTGCTGAGTCAGTTTGTAATCGGCGAAAGCGGGAAATGCCATAAAAATTAAGATTAAAAATGCTGAAATCATCTGTTTCATAATTCGTTCTGCCTCCAAAAATTTTTCTCTATTCATAAACGCGGATGTTTTGATATAATTTCCCAAAATCTGAAAATCACTTATGGGACAAGTAGTTTTGCAGTTATTGGAGGAGTGTAAGACCGGCAAAAAAGAGGCTTTAGACCAGCTTTTGCCGATAGTTTATGATGAACTTCGTCGGCTTGCCCATCATCTCCTAAGAAATGAATACGCAGAAACTTTGCCGACGACCGCTCTCGTCCACGAAGCGTATCTCAAATTGGTAAATCAGCATTCGGTTGACTGGGAAAATCGCGGACAGTTTTTCGGCGTTGCGTCGCAGGCAATGCGTCGGATTTTGGTTGACCACGCCCGCGAACGCCACGCACGCAAACGGGATGGAATAAAGATTTCGCTTGATGATGTTGATACACTTTCGGTCGCGTTAAACGAATCTTTGCTTGATTTAGACTTCGCGTTAGACGAACTGGCGAAGCACGATGAAGTTCAAATGAAAATCGTTGAACTACGCTACTTTGCCGGTTTGACGTTTGAAGAAGTCGCCGGAGTTTTGCAAATTCCCAGATCAACGGTCTTCCGCGAATGGACGTTCGCACGCACTTGGCTTTTCGACAAAATTTCAAACGGCTGAAATATTTTTGAAAAAAATCCGCGTTAGTTAAGTAGGAACGCGGACACTCTTGTCCGCAACATCGCGTTTTTCAGCGATGTAAGGGCGTAGATAAAAAAATGAGTTGAATTTAACCTGACACTTTTTTCGTGCTTTGCACTCAGTCAGACAAGAGTGTCTGAGCTCCGTTGATTAAGAATATGCAAAACGCTGAATGGATAAAAATCAAGGAACTTTTCCATCAAACAATTGATTTGCCAAAAGCTGAACGAGAAAAGTTTTTGGCGGGTCAGAATGATTTTGTCCGTTCAGAAGTCAGCCGTTTGCTCGATTCAAACGAAAAACTTGAAAATTTTATAGCCGAACCTATCTCAAGTGAGATCGGTTTGAATATCGAATCGTATTTGGGCAAACAAATCGGTAGTTACAAGATAATTTCGCTGCTCGGCTCCGGCGGAATGGGACAAGTTTTTCTTGCCGAAAAAGAAGGTTTAGACAAAAAATTTGCTCTTAAAATTATCAAACGCGGAATGGACACCGAAGCCGTTTTGAAGCGATTTCACCGCGAACGCCAGATTCTTTCACGGCTCGAACATCCGAATATCGCAACCATTTTGGACGTGGGTTCGACCGAAAACGATTTGCCGTATTTCGTCATGGAATTCATCGAAGGCGAGCCGCTGACAAAATTTTGTGACGCTCATCAGATGGACACAAACGAACGGTTGGAAGTTTTCCAAAAAGTCTGCAACGCCGTAAAATATGCACATCAAAATCTGATAATTCACCGCGATATCAAGCCTTCAAACATATTAGTAACGCCTGAAGGAACGCCAAAGCTGCTCGATTTCGGCATCGCAAAACTCGTGAATTCAGATGAATTTAACAACACAACTACGGCAATGCAATCGCGAATGCTGACGCCCGAATACGCGTCGCCTGAGCAAATAAACGGTTTGCCTGTAACCACCGCAACCGATGTTTATTCGCTCGGCGTGGTTTTGTACGAATTGTTAAGCGGCGTTCGTCCTTTTAAATCTGATAAAAAGAGCTATCAGGAAATTGCCAATTTGGTTTTGACAGAAGAGCCTGCTCGCCCGTCGTCAGTAGTGGGTCAGCAATGGTCGGTTGTCAGAAACACAAGCGAGGAGAAAGGGAGAACGCAAAATGAAATTCCCAATCCAAAATCCAAAATCCTAAATCCAAAATCGATAAAGGGTGATTTGGACAACATAATCCTCAAAGCGTTACGAAAAGAACCAGAAAGGCGTTACCATTCTGTGGAAGAATTTTCCGAAGATATTCGGCGATACTTGGTCGGTTTACCTGTAACTGCCACGGCTGATTCAGGCATTTATCGTTTCAAAAAATTCGTTAATCGTCATCAAATCGGGACAATTTTCGCGGCTTTGATTTTACTTGTTTCAGGTTTTGCTATTTGGCAAAGTTTTGTGGCAAATCGTGAACGGGCAAAGGCAGAGACTCACGTTGCACAAGTGCGAGACGTGGCGAAATCGCTATTGAATGAAACGAGTCAAAATCTGCAAAATCTGCCCGATGGTTCGGAAATTCGCCAACAAATTATTGAAAAATCGGCGAAAATCTTGGATTCATTGTCGGCTGATGTTGAAGATGTTGAGTTGTTAGATGAACTCGGCACGGCTTATACACAACTTGGTCATTCGCGGACGTGGCAACTGCGGGATTACGAACGAGCGTTGAGTGATTTGCAAAAAGCCCGTCAATTACGCGAGAAAGTTTTTGAACTTGAGCCGAATAATTCTAAATATCTCGGCAATTTAGCCGGAACTTTGGGTGTTCTGAATGAATTTTACGGCATTCAGGGAAATACTGATAAAGTTATTGAAACTTTTGAGACGATTTCCGAAATCAACCTCAAACGAATAGCCCTTGAGCCCAATAATCCAAACATATTTTTCGACACTTCAAATATCTTTGATGTTTTGAGCGAGAATTTCGATGGCGTTGGAAGAAAAGAGGAAAGCGTTGAGGCAACGATGAAAGCACTTGAACTGCTTGAGCGTGCCATCGAACTTCGGCAAGCCAACGAACAAACGCCCGATGTTCAAACACAATTGGCGGGTTATTTTATGCAAAAAGGCTATATTTTAAAGAAGTCAGGCAAAGAAGACGAGGCGATTTTGGCATACAGCCAATCCGCCGAAACCGCCGACCAAGCCTATTTGCGGGACAATACGCAAAAATTTGGTTTCAATCATTCCAATCGAAGCCGACGAATGATGGCAGAAATTTATGTCAAACGCGGCGATTGGCAAAATACATTGGAACTTTACGAGCATTGCCTGAACAATCTCCTACGAAATAAAGAGAACAAAAATCTCGTTCAGAAAGCACTGCCAAGAAGTATCGCACTCTATACAATTTTTGTCGGCATGGCTCAAGATAAACTCGGAAAAAAAAAGGAGGGACGAGAAAATCTCGAAAAGGGATTGAATCTTTCTCTTGCCGAACTAAAAAAATATGAAAACCTCGCTGCCGATATCATATATGCTTACGAATTTTTGATTCCGGCATCGGATTATTACGTTGCGAATAACGAAAAACAAAAAGCTGCCGATTTGTGGCAAAAGGAATACATCGATCGCCTAGATAGGATTTTACAAAAAACTCCGAATGACAGCGGCATGTTATTTCGGATGGCTGACGGTTACATTTATAAAGGCGATGTTCTGAGCGGTTTCGAGTCGGACGATAATTCAATTTCCGAGACGGACACAGCATTTCTTAAAGAGGCTTTGGAGAGTTACAAAAAAGCCCTTGAGCATGTTGAAAAGGTTAATCTGCTTGGCGAAGCAGCTCTCTCAACTAAGCAAAAGAGCGATAATTTGGAGCGAAGGATATCCGTGCTTCACTCCAAACTCGGGAAATAATTTCCAATTACTTTGCTCTCGAAAAAATCTTCAATTCAGGCTTCATTGCCTCAATCGAAACTTGTCTGGCAACTTCTTCGGCAACCTTCATAAATGCTATCGACTGCGGAGATTCCGGATGGCTGATAACAACGGGAATTCCCTTATCGCCGCTTTCCCTTACTTCCATTCCGAGCGGGACTTCACCCAAAAAAGGAATTCCAAATCCATCAGCAAAGTTTTTTCCGCCGCCGTGACCGAAAATGTCATAACGTTTGTCCGGCATATCCGGCGGGATAAAATACGACATGTTTTCTACTAAGCCGATTACGGGAACCGCAACCTGCTCAAACATCGCTAACGCACGTCGTACGTCCGCGAGCGAAACCTGCTGCGGAGTCGTCACCAAAATCGCACCTTGAACCGGTACGAGTTGAGCCAAACTCAATTGGACATCGCCGGTTCCGGGCGGCATATCAACGACCAAATAGTCGAGTTCGCCCCAATTTACGTCGGTTAGAAATTGCCTTACGATTCCGTGAAGCATCGGTCCGCGAAGCACCATCGGTTTATCCGGCGGAGCGAGTACAGCCATCGAAATCATTTTTACACCATATTTTTTAATTGGTTTGAGCTGTCCATTTTCGACCTCAGGCTGTTGGAAACCAACGCCTAGCATCAATGGCACATTTGGACCGTAAACGTCGGCATCCATAATTCCAACTTTTGCACCGAGTTTGGATAAGCCAACCGCCAAGTTTACGGCAACTGTCGATTTGCCAACGCCGCCTTTGCCCGACGAAACCGCGATGATGTTTTTAACTCCGGCAATCGCCGTGTTGTTAGCGATTCCGCGACCCTTCGGGACCTCTGCATCCATCGTAACCTTAACGTTTTCAACACCTTCCAACGAGGAAACAAATTCAATCGCCTGGGATTCCATCAGTTCCTTAACCGGGCAGGCAGGAGTTGTCAAAACGATGCGAAACGAAATATTTCCGCCATCAATCGCTAAATCTTTGATAAAGCCGAGTGTGACAATGTCTTTTCGTAAATCGGGATCAATAATCTGTTTTAGTGCGTCTAAAACCGCTTCTTCTGTAATTTGACTCATATTTGTATAATCAAAATTGTTTGATAAAGTTAAGTAATATATTTGCTTTTCTAGTAGAATTTTGCAAATGCTTTAGGAAAGTTACGGAGGACTTCTCAAAAGTGCGGCGTTAGATTTACAAACATGAATTCAATAGAAAATTATCAAGCAATTCGCAATGGCAAAACCGGCTTCAAAAAGATGCCGAGAGGACTTTTTGCTGTTTGGGGAAAAGAAGCGATACAATTCTTAAATGGACTTATCACCAATGATGTCAAGGCTTTAGAGGATGGCTCGCAAATGTTGGCGGCTTTTCCAAATGCTCAAGGGAGGCTGCTCGCGGTTGTAAGAGTATTGCGGCAGGGCGACAAGTTTTTTATCGAAACTGAAGAGGCAACTCGTGAAAAGGTTTGGAATAATCTATTTCGTTTTACTTTTGCAGGAGATTTTTTTGCTGAAGATTTGAGTGAAAAATACGAATTTTTCTTAGTTGATAATGAAAAATTGATAACTGATCATGAGGAAGTAATTTCATTCGGAGAAGATATTTTTGTTCCGAAAGATTTTGAGCTTGATTTATCTGACGCGGTTGAAATTTCCGATGAACTTTACGGAGTTTTACGGATCGAGAAGGGAATTCCGCTATATGGCATAGATATGGACGAAACGACGATAGTCCCTGAACTCGGGTTAAACGGGCTAATCAGCTACAACAAAGGCTGCTACATCGGACAAGAAATTATCGCTCGCATTTACTTCCGCGGACATGTAGCTAAACAGTTGAAAGGATTGGTGTTTGAGAGTGGAGAGTTAGGAGTTGAGAGTCGAGAATTACGAACAGTTGACGGGAAAAATGCTGGTAAAATTACATCGGTATGTTACTCGCCCAAATTAGAAAAAAATATTGCTTTGGGTTATGTTCGGTACGATTATTTAGCGGATGGAACGGAATTGAAAAGTGGTGAAACGACGGCAGTTGTTAAAGATTTGCCGTTCGTGGGTTAGAATATTTTGATTGTTGCGAGGTGTTTTATGTTGCGAGTCTTATTTCTAATATTGATTTTATTTAGCTCGATTTCTTTGGCTCAAATTCAAGACAAGCCAAAAGCGGTAAAACTGGATGACTTGGTGGGAATACACGGCGAATGTGATTTAGGGGCGAGACTAGACAATCTTCGAATTGAATTAGCTAATGATCCTAACGCAAAAGGTTTCATCATTACCTATCAGTCAGTTAACGCGTTGGTTTTTGACTTGGAAAGAAGCCCAATGGACAGACGTATCCTAACACAAATGGCTTTTGGTGGTATCGAATCTGAAAGAGTCGCCATCATTTTTGGTGGTTATAGAAAAGACATTACTTCCGAAATATGGCTCGTTCCCAAAGATGCCGAACCACCTAAACCTACCGACACTTTGCCGAAACCGATAATACCCACAAATAGCACTTTCCAGTTTGCCAGCAGGTCGATTGTTTCTTTTGAGTTTGATGAGCCTGAAGAATTCTTATCAGCGTCAACCCGAAAAGAAAGAGATAAAATAGCTAAAGAATCTGAAGAGGAAGATAGGAAAAACGGAGTTGAACCAACGACTTATGAAGATGCTTATAACTTTTCCAAACAAGAACTTGAAGAAATGAAATTTAGTTGGGCAATAGATAGTTTCGGCGAGATTATTAAAAATCAGACTGGTTCAGAAGGAACAATAATTTTCTATGGAGACAGCGAATACTACAACATAAGAAATGTGGGTAAGCATATTGAGCAAGGTAAGAAAATAATCGCTAAAAACACGAACATTTCTCCGAAACAAATCAACGTTGTATATGGAGGTTACAGAGAATCTCTCGTAGCTGATTTTTGGGTCATTCCTTCAAATGGAAAATCGCCAAACCCGACACCGGAAAAAAGACAAGTTTTTGATAGTGAACAATAAATACCGCTCAAATAAATATGAACGAACTAAAAGACATAGACCTGCCCAACGCAAAGTTGGCTTACACAATTATCCAATCGCTTTTGAAAAATCAGGAAGCCTTGAGCGATCTTTTGGCATTGATGGCTCATGCTCTCGATGAAGATGTTGCAAAGGCTCTAACGAATACAAATGAGTGGGAAAAATATCTCGAAGCTAAGCGGGAATTGGATAATACGAAAATTCAGATTGAACTTTTTACCTCAGAACTTGAGAGATTGGATAACGATTAATGACTTTTGATTTGATAATAATTGGAGCGGGTCCCGCCGGGATTTCCGCTGCTTGGGAAGCACAAAAGCTCGGACTTGATTATATCGTGATCGAGAAAAAGTTAATCGGAAATACGATCTATCAATATCCGGTTGGCTTGGCTGTTTTTTCTACGGTCAACGAACTTGAATTGATCGAAGGCACTCTTCAACCCGCCCGCGAGAAACCGACTCGTGAAGAATTATTGTCGTATTACGTCCGCTTTGTTTTGGAAAATAATCTTAACATTCAGACTGAAGAAGAAGTCTTAAATGTTGAAAAGATTACGGATAAGCGTTTCAAAGTTTCGACTGACAAAGGCGTTTATGAATCGAAAGCCGTTTTATTTGCAATTGGAGCGATGGAACACACACGGCGTTTGAATGTAAAAGGTGAAGACTTGCCGAAAGTTCATCATCTTTTTCGCGAAACTTATCCTTATGTTAAGAAAAACGCCATGGTAATTGGTGGTGGAAATTCGGCTGGTGAAGCTGCGTTATTCTTAGCTCAAGAAGGTGCAAATGCAATTCTTGCAATATTTAGGGAAGATTGGGAAAATAATAATCCGAAGCAAGGCTGTATCAAATATTGGGTTAAGCAGCCTCTAGAAGCCGAACTTTCAAAAGATTGTTTGAACGTTTATTTTCTAAAACGCGTAGTTGAAATTCGTGAAAAGGATATTGTTTTAGAAAATGAGAATGGCGAGATTGAGACTTTCCCAAATGATGTGGTTTTTGTGCTGATTGGTGCAGATGCGGAACTTGGCTTGTTGACAAATCTTGGCGTTGAAATTCGAAAATCCAAGTACGGAAATGTTCCGGTTTATGACGAAGAAACGTTTGAGACGAATGTTGAAGGAGTTTATGTAGTCGGGCATTTTACAGAAGCGAGGCACATTGCCGGGGCTATTCAAATGCCGCGAAAAATTATCCCGAAATTAATCGAAAAGATTCGAGAAAAAGCTTGATTTAATCGATAGATCAGGAATAAAGTTGTTTGAGAGGGCAGTATATGGTGCAGAAAATATTGTTGCTTTTACTATTACAATTATTTTTGGTTTTCCCATTTTTCGGACAAACTCCAAATCAATACGGGACGACGATTCTCAAAACTATTGACGGCTATTTAATCGTTGACAATAAACAAAATATTTCGTACCGAATAGAATTCAAAGGCAAATCAATGCTGCCGCTGGAAAGCGATCATCCGGTTTTTGACATTGATGGAAAGTTAATTCAGGTTGTAACCGTTGCAAATTCAAAGTTTTATAAGTCAAAAATAGGCGAAACCTCCAAACCTACCGAAGATGAACTTTTGGAAAAACATCAAGTTTGGGAGAGTGATTACATTGCTGGAGAGATGAATAGTAAGCTCACAATCAACAAGCAATCCATTGAATTAAACAGCAAGAAAAAGGGTCTTCTGTGGACTTTTGATATCCCAAAATCATTTGATTCCCAGTTTACTTCTCAAATATTTTTAACTACCGTAATTGGCGAGAGCGTGTTGGGTTTGAATTCGTATTTAGAGGAAAAAGATAGTGCACCGGAAAGGAAGAAATATTTGGTTGATTCAATTAATACTTTACAAATGAGTCTGATTCCTTTTGACGTCGTTAAGATATCTGAGGAATTGAAAAAGGTTAATTAATTGAAATTAAATACTTTGCAAAAAAAGAGGATGTCTGGAAAGTCTAAAGATATTCTGAAAATCAGGGTTCTTGTCGCCAAAGGCGACGAACAATATGGCGTAGGGTGAAACCCTACGAAATTGATAATCAGTCGTTTCGACGCTGTAAGCGTCGCACAATCAACGTTTTATGTTCGTCACCTTCGGCGACGGAACGACCCCATGAATCAGACGTAGCGATTCTCGCTACGCTATATTGTTAATCATCTTCGATGACGAAAACTGCTAAATCAGTCTTTTCAGGTATCCTCTTTTCGTGGAGATTATTGAGATTTTTTCGTCCTGATCTTTACCTGCCGTTCGGATTCCTTAAATTTGTAAGAAATGTTGGCGGGATTTACCTCAAAGCTGGAAATTTCGCTTATTTCATCCGACTTTTTCGCCATGGTTTGCGTCCATTTGAATGGTAACCGCAAGCCATTTACTGACCTATAATCTGAGAATTTTACCTCAAACTGTGCGGTTTCAGGTTTGTCGAGCTTTTTGTCGAAAACTTTGATTTCAGTTTTATTGTCACCAACTTTGTCCGCATCTTTCGTGAATTTCATAAATATCGGCTGAAATCCCTGATACCTCATCATCTTTGGCAAATGCGAAGATTTATCCAAATAGAGCTTGAAGGTTTCGCCATTGCTTGTGGCGTCAACAATATCGCAAGCAAGCCCGTCAACATCGCCTTCGCCTCCCGAATTGTAGGCAACATCAACTCCTTCCGGAGCTGTTAAAAGCAAAAAAAGTGTCGTTCGAAGAAGCTCATTGTGACGCATTTTCTCGCCTTCATTCGATTTTTCGAGAGTTGACTTATCGTCAATTATTACCTCAATATTCTTGTCAGCGTCGCCGCTATTTTTTGCCGTCCGTTCCGCTTCGCCGCCGCCTTTTCGCACGATAACAACGTCAACCTCTTTATTTTCATTGTTTGAACTATCCGTCGTGCCAGTTTTTATCAATTTTTGAAATTTGTCGGGCATTTGGAGATTGATTTCCAGATCGCCTTGCTCGGCTTTGTTTGATCCGTCGAAATCAAAAGTTTTCGTTGTTTTTCCTATGATAGTTAAACTTTTGACTTTTTGAATTTCAATATCGCCACCAATCGCTTGGCGAGCTTGTTTTATCAAAGCCAAAGCCTTTTCGTCGGATTTGAAACTTGCTCCCACGTGTTCAATTATTCCGCCGATTCCGATGAAAAATAATGCCGCGAATAAAATTGTTCTGATAAATTTGTTCATTTCTTTTCTCCTAAATTTCTGATTGGTCATTACGACACAGTGATAATGGCGTAAATTCTTTTAGATGTGGTTAAGCTCAGGTAAAGAGTTTGTAAAGAATGTAAAATGTGCGAAAAAGATATTGTTTAATGGTAGAAGTTTGTGAATAATCAAGTTGTGAAAAGTTCACGCCTGCAAATTTTACCTGTTATCGGCTTGCTTTTGTTGCTCGGAACTCTCGCTTTTCTGCAGTATCGCTGGCTTAATCAGATTAGCGAGGGCGAACGTCAGCGGATGCACTCCCGGCTTCAAAGCGATACCCAACGTTTTGCGGATGATTTCAATCTGGAAATTCAAAATATCTACTTTAATTTGCAGATAAACGCGGAAGATTGGCAGACCCAAAATCTACAGGAATTCAATGAGCGATACAATTTTTGGCTTAAGAAAACTGCTTATCCTCAATTAATTCAAAATGTTTATTTTCTGGAGCTTACGGGGAATTCTTTAGCGAAATTTAACGCCGATAGTGGTGATTTTACGGAAGCTGAATGGACGGAAAATCTCGCCAAGATAAAGCCTCAAATCAATTCTGAAAAAGAATTCCAACCGCTCGCAAATGGGGTTTCCTCCCTCTTGATTCCAGTTTCCGCATCGGAGAAAACATTTAACCGCGTGATGATTTCTCCTCCAAATTTGGAAAAAATAAAAATTCCTGCAATTGTTTCACCAAAAAGAATTGGTACGATAATCGTCGAATTAAATGCCGTTGTGATTCAAAATCAGCTTTTGCCTGATTTGAAAAAAAGATATTTTTTTGGGGATGAAGATTCGGATTATGACATTTCGATTGTAAGTAATTCCAATCAAATAGTTTATCAGACCATTAATATAACGTCTCCTGATTCAAAGGCAGAACTTTTTGCCCTTTCGCCCGAAAAATTTCTTTTTTATTCAAACCGGCAAATGATGACGACGATTGGGGAAAGGAAAGATAGTTTGATCGTTAGCCGGATCGAAAAAAATGAGCAGACAAATTTGCCGGGAAATAGTAATTCGCAAATTGAAATTCGGATTGCGGGACAAGAAAAACCGAGAGTTTCCACGATCACAACGCATAATCAATCGAACGCCAACTGGACGCTCAATGTTCAACACGTCGCTGGTTCACTCGATAATTTTATTGCTCAAACTAAACTTAGAAATATGTTAGTCAGCTTTGGCATTTTATCGCTTTTGGGCATTGCGGGTATTCTAATCTTTATTTCTGCTCAGCGTGCTAAAGTGTTGGCTCAAAGGCAGATAGACTTCGTTTCAAGTGTTTCCCATGAATTTCGCACTCCGCTTGCGGTGATATATTCGGCAGGTGAGAATTTGGCGGATGGAGTTGCGAAGGAAACAACGCAAGTTTCAAAATACGGAAATTTGATCAAAGGCGAAGGTAAGAAATTGACCGCAATGGTCGAACAAATTTTGGATTTTGCCGGAGCAAATTCGGGAAAGAAAAAATACGATTTACGTGAGCATAAAGCGAGTGAAATTATTGAAAATGCAATTGCGGAATGTAAGTCATTTTTGCAGGAAGAGAATTTTGAATTGATAACAGAAATTAGCGAAAATCTGCCAAAAATTCATGCCGATAAAACGGCTTTAAGCCACGCTATACAAAACTTAATTGTCAATGGGATCAAATATTCGAATGGCTCAAAATCTATTAAAATTGATGCTTTTACGCAGGATCGAAATATAATAATTGCGGTTGAAGACAAAGGAATTGGAATAGACAAAAAGGATCTGCCGCATATTTTCGAACCGTTTTATCGTTCGAAAAAAGTGGTTGACGAGCAAATTCATGGCAATGGTTTGGGTTTGAGTTTGGTTAAGCAAATTGTTGAAGCACATGGCGGAAAGGTTGTGGTTGAAAGTGAGATGGGTAAGGGAAGCAAGTTTGTTTTACAATTACCGAGTGTTGGATAGCCGATGAAAATTTTATTGATCGAAGACGAGGAAGGTTTGATTTTTACTCTGACGGATCGTTTGCAGAGCGAAGGTTTTACCGTCAAAAGTGCGACTGACGGCGAAATGGGTTTGCAAATTGCTCTCTCGGAATCTTTCAATCTGATCTTGCTTGATGTAATGCTTCCTAAGAAAAACGGCTATGACGTTTGCCGAGATCTGCGTCAGAAGGGAATTGAAACGCCGATTCTGATGTTGACCGCAAAAGGCGAAACAATTGATAAAGTTCTGGGCTTGAAGATCGGGGCAGACGATTATCTTACTAAGCCATTTGAGGTTATCGAATTACTTGCCCGCATCGAAGCACTAATGAGACGGACAAAACAAGGCAGCCAAAGTCATTTTGAGAAATTCAATTTTAGTGATGTCGAAATCGATTTCAAACGCGGCGAGGTTAAGAAAAATAAACACTTGCTTGACTTTTCAGCAATGGAATTCAAACTTTTGCACTATTTGATCGATCATCAGGGCGAAGTTTTAAAACGAGACGAGTTGCTAGACGAAGTTTGGGGATATGATGCAATGCCGACGACCCGAACGGTGGATGTTCACATCGCATGGCTGCGTCAAAAACTCGAAGATAATCCACGGTATCCTGTTTATATTCAAACAGTTCACGGGTTTGGTTATAAATTTGTAACGTAAGGAATGATGTAAATTGAAATCGCCAGAAAGTGCAAAATGCTGCCGCCGAGTACGAATAAATGCCAGACCGCATGGTGATGTTTGAGGCTATGCCAACCGTAGAAAACTGTCCCCAGCGTATAGACCAATCCACCTGCGACGATTAATCCAATCGGCATCAAACCGAGAGCATTATATAATGGCTGAACGGCTAACACTCCAATCCAACCCATCACTATATATGAAACAACGGAGGCTGCCCGAAATTTTTTGTGAAAGAAAACCTTCAATACGATTCCCACCAATGCAAATAGCCAAACAAAAGCTAATAAACTATAGCCAAATGTGCCACGCAGAGCGATAAGTGCAAATGGTGTATAGCTTCCGGCGATCAAAAGATAAATGCAGCAATGATCGAGAAGTTGTAGATTTTCCTTGGCTTTTGGTGAGATGGCACCGTGATAAAAGGTTGAAGCAGCGTATAAAACGATAAGTGAAAGCCCGTAAATAATGGCACTTGTAATATGCAAAATGTCGCCTTTTAAACTCGCTAGAACTACCAAAAAGATCAATCCGGCAACGCTCAATATCAGACCAAAACCATGGGTCAGCGTATTGGCAACTTCTTCAACGGTTAATTTTGCAAAGTGTTTTTTAATCATCACAAAATATAGATGACTAAAATTCGCTTTCGGATGTCGATCTTTCTCGTCTTGCAACTCCGGTCGCGTAAGCCGCTTCTTCAACTTCTTTTGCGACAGCTTCCGCAACTCGTCGATCAAAAACCGATGGAACAATGTAATCCGGGTGCAATTCATTCTCAGTTATAATTCCGGCAATCGCATTGGCAGCGGCAAGTTTCATTTGTTCGTTAATCCTTGAAGCACGACAGTTTAACGCTCCCCGGAAGATTCCCGGGAAACACAAAACATTGTTAATTTGATTTGGATAATCGGAGCGACCCGTTGCCATCACGGCGACTAATCCTTCGGCTTCCTCCGGCATTATTTCCGGAGTGGGATTCGCCATTGCAAAAACGATTGCGTCTTTTGTCATATTTTTGAGGTCGTCCGTAGTGATCGTGCCCGGTGCACTAAGCCCGAAGAAAACGTCAGCACCTTTGATTACATCGTGAACACTGCCTTCTTCTTTATTCGGATTTGTATTGCGGGCAAACCATTCCTTTACCCAGTTCATATTTTCTTTGCGACCTTCGAATAAAGCACCCTTTGTATCGCAGCCAATCAAATTTTTAACACCTGCCGCCATCACAATTTTACTGCAAGCAACTCCTGCCGCACCGATTCCATTAACGACAATTTTTATGTCTTCCATCTTTTTGCCGACGATTTTCAGTGCGTTGATAAGTGCTGCCAAAACTACAACTGCTGTTCCATGCTGATCATCATGAAAAACAGGAATATCTAATTCTTCTTTCAAACGATCTTCAATTTCAAAGCAACGCGGAGCAGAAATATCTTCCAAATTGATACCGCCAAAAGCGACCGAAATGTTTTTTATTGTTTGAATGATCTCGTGCGGATCTTTCGTGTTTAAGCAAATCGGAAATGCATCAACTCCGCCGAATTCCTTGAAAAGCTGTGCTTTTCCTTCCATCACAGGCATTGCCGCTGCCGGTCCGATATCGCCCAAACCTAAAACCGCAGTTCCATCAGAAACGATCGCAACCGTATTTTTCTTAATCGTTAGATTAAAAACCTTTTCAGGATCTTTTTGAATAGCTAAGCAAACTCTTGCAACTCCCGGCGTATAAGCCATCGATAAATCCGAACGCGTTTTCAAAGGCATTTTCGAAACGGTTTCGATCTTTCCGCCAAGGTGCATTAGAAACGTTCGGTCTGACGTATTGATAACCTCAACGCCGTCAATATTTTTAACAGCTTGGACAATTTCTTCGTCATGCTTTTCCGAAGCCGCGTTGACTGTAATATCCCTTACCAAAAAGTCTTTCCCTACATTCACAATGTCGATGCCTTCGATATCGCCGCCAACATGCCCGATAGCGGTAGTAATTTGTCCTAATTTCCCGGGCTGATTATGAATTTTAACACGTAAAGTTAAGCTATAACTGGCGTTTGGAGTTGGTTGATTTGACATAAGATTAAAAGCGAATGAAAAGATTACAATTTTGAAACTTTGAAATCAAATTGCATAACGCCAAAGTTGAATGCACTGATTTGCAAAACGCAAATCCAATCCTCGCAAAACGATTGATTTTGTTATATTTACAAGCTTGTGAAGTTTGGCACAAGATTTGATTTAGATTATTAGCAGATGCAAACAAAACTTGCATCAATAAAGTCAAAACCGGAGGAAATATGGAAGTAATCGTTTGGACATACATCACGTATATTCTAATCAGCATTTTCTTAACAGTTTGGGTTGCACAAACGCTGCACAAAAATGGACGAATCTTTCTGGTCGAAGTTTTCCAGCATAATGAAGGATTAGCTGATTCAGTAAATCATTTACTCGTAGTCGGGTTTTATTTGATAAATTTGGGCTACGTCAGTCTTGCTCTAAAATTAAGCGGCGAAGTATTAAATGCCCGACAGGGAATTGAAGCATTATCCTGGAAGATCGGGTTAGTTTTGCTCGTTTTGGGCGGAATGCATTTCTTCAACCTTCTTGTTTTCAGTAGATTACATCGCCGACCAAAATTGTTTAGAAGACCACAGATGGAAAGCGTAGTTGAAGCATAAGCGGTCAAATTGATATTACGAAGCGGTAGGAAAAACAATTCTACCGCTTCCAAAACTATTTAATCGAACGGTCTTAAGAGACCTCTAACAACTCCCTGAATCGAAATTTTATCAGCAGAGGCTGTAATCGATTCAAAATCATTATTTGCCGGACGAAGTTCGATATTTGCACCATCTCTGTAGTATTTTTTCAGTAAGACTTTCCTATTCTCCATGAAAACCACCACAATATCGCCATCACGTGCATATGGTCGTTTCTCCAACAAAACGATATCGCCGTCACAGATATTTTCTTGGATCATTGCCTCATTCCTGACGCGAAAGGCACAAACTCGATCTGGCAAAAGATTACCAATCATCGCCTGAGGAACTATCAATGGAGTTTCTCGCCATTCGTCAGTATGGTCATCAGCAAAAGGAATTTGCAGCCATTCGATCTGATAAACCAAATCCCACAAACTGCCTTTTGGTCTAACTTCAAGTCCAAAACTTCCATTTTCACGCTGTCTGGAAAGTAATCCCTGTGATTCAAGAGCTGCAATATGCTTAGCAATTGCTGATTTTGAGGCAATCCGAAAATGCCGTGCGATTTGTTGGTATGAAGGCTCGTAGCCACGATCTTCAATAAACGATGTGATGTAATCCAAAACTTCTCGCTGTCGTCGGGTGCGTGGTTGCATTCATCTATTATATGTCGCGAATCGAAAATCTCAAATTATGCACAAAAACTTAAAATTTTGAGGTTTTGACTCGATATATGTTAAAGTAGGGCTTCACACAAAAAGCCAATGATTAAAGATTTAAGTTTTCGCAGAGGAAGAATTACGAAGCGATTTAGTGCCGCGATTGGCTCTGACCGCTCAATTTTTCTGGCGAAAACCTTGTCACGAAAGGCTCGCGAAGCAATTAATGAAGCAAACACAATTGAAATTGAAGAAATAACGATTAATCTGAAACGTTTGCCAAAGAATTTAGACCGATTCCGAATCGTACATCTTTCGGACATTCATCATTCGCCGCTGACAAATCTTGAACACATCAAAAGAGCGATTGAGATTTCGAATAATTTGAAGCCCGATATGTTTATTTTGACGGGCGATTATGTTTCGCATGAAAGCGAATATATTGAGCCGGTTGCGGAAGTTTTGGGTGAACTGAAATCGATTTACGGCACATTTGCCTGTCTGGGAAATCACGATCATTGGACGGACGCTGATTTGGTCACATCATCGTTTAGAAAAGCGGGAATCAATGTTTTGATCAATGAAGGCTTTAGGCTTTCGGCAAAAGGCGAATCTTTCTGGCTTTGCGGAGTTGATGATTTTATGATGGGTAAAACGAATCTCCGGGCGGCTTTGAAGGGAAGTTTGCCGGATGAAATGAAGCTCCTTTTGTCGCATAATCCCGCTGTGTTCAAAAGAGCGGTTTATTCAAATATCGATTTGGTTTTGAGCGGACACACACACGGAGGACAGGTAAAATTGCGTGAACCTCGTGAAAAAGTCTTATTCCCGAATCTGCGGAGGCGGCTGACGAGCGGACTACATCGCCGAAAGGATACGCATATCTATATTACACGCGGCATTGGTACGGTTGTTTTGCCGGTGAGATATCAGTGTCCGCCGGAAATTTCCGTGCTGGAATTGCGAGCAACAAATTTTTGATAAGTTACATCTATCGCCTCAATGAACGACAAAATTCTGACGATTCCAAATCTAATCACTTTTCTGCGGATGGCATTAATTCCGGTTTTCGCGAGCCTTTTGTATTACGGAAGGTACGAATGGGCTTTGTTTACTTTTTTCTTTGCCGGTATTTCGGATGGTTTTGACGGATTTATTGCACGAAAATTTAATCAAAAGTCTTCACTCGGTACGATTCTCGATCCCATTGCAGATAAACTTTTAATGACAGTCGCCTTTATTCTTCTCACATTGCCGAACGTTTTGCCGGAAACTACCAAACATTTTCCCGTACCTTTCTGGGTGACGGCTGCGGTGATTGGCAGGGATATTCTGATTGTTGTTGTAGCTCTGGCGATTTTTATTATGACGGAGTTTCGCGGATTTGTGCCGTCGCTTTTGGGGAAAATCAGCACATTCGTCCAGATTTCGGCGATTGGAATGATCCTGATCGCTTCAATTATTCCTGATTACAGCGGTTATTATTTGCCAACAATTTATACGCTGGTTGCATTCTTTTCGGTAATTTCAGGAATTCAGTACATATTTCATGTCGCGAAATTGATGGGTGATGACAAGAAAGGGAATTCTGGGTCTAGCTAAGAAGTCTTCGCTTTTTTGACGTAAGGAATGTATGAAAAAGAATTGCCGAAATAATTACTAAACCGCCAAGAATTGCCCATTTTCCGGGAGTTTCCTTAAGAAAAACAAAAACCCAAATTGGATTGAGAATTGGTTCGATAAATCCGATAATGCTCGCATCCAGCGAGCGAACTCCATTCGCAACCCCGTATGTGAATAAAAAATACGCCAGTCCAATTTGGAAAACACCCAAAACAACAACTGCAAAAATATCTTTTGCAGTCCATGCAGAAGGATTCGGCAATACAAAGGGCAACATCACAAAAATTGCAAAAATATTACCGTAGAAAACGGACGATGCGGGATTCTGTTTCAAGGCTTTCGGATGCCGCAAAAGCAAGATATAGCCGCCGAGACTTACGCCGGACAAAAGCCCGAGAATATTGCCGATAAATTGCGATTCGGACGATAATGCCGCTGTCGGAACGGGGTCGATAAAGAAAAGCGACATTCCAAGTAAACAAACCGCAACGGTCAACAAATCCACCAACCGAAACTTCTCTTTGAGTATGATTGGAGCAAAAATCAAAATATAGATCGGAGCTGTATATTGCAGAAAAATTGCATTGGCGGCGGTCGTCTTTTTATTGGCGAGGGCGAAAAATGATAAAGCACCAACGTAGAAAATTGCCGCTAAAATAGTAAATTTGTCTGCTTTTAAGGCTTTGAATTTTGTGAGAATTGCGATCGTAATTGCCGCAAAAAAACAGCGTCCCAGATTAACTTCGTAACCTGAAACGCTGGTCATTTTGATAAATAATCCACCCAAACTCCATAGTGTTACAGCGAGTACGACATACCAAACCGCTGATTGAGAAGTTCGAATGTTGGGGTCTTGCTTCACAAACTATTCGCCCGCCGCTGTCGCAATTGTTTCGCGTAATTTCTTGGCTGAAGTTGTTGCAGGTTCGAGTTCTACATCATCGACTCCGTAAAGTTTTCGTCCGAAAACGGCATTCCATGGTGGAATTACAATCGTAACGTTGCCCGATGTGCGTGCCTGACAAGCCAAACGCAAATACGGTTGAGCTTCTTCCGGCTGCTGATAACCGAAAATCTTCATCTGTTTAGCTTCGCGTACTGAAACTTCCGAAAGCTTTTCTTTCCCCCCAAGGACTCCAACCCAACAAGTTCCGCAAGCTGCTGAGCGGCATTCCACAGGAACAACGCCTTCCCAACATCTTTCATCTTTCGCCTTCCAATTTTGCGATTGATCGCGTGCAGAAGCCGTCGCAACGTCTTCATCATTCGTGATGTCGTATTTCGCATCGCCGGAATTTTCATTCCAAGTGACCGTGAATTTCTTATTAACTGATTTCAAAAAGCCGAATAAACCTTGCGAATCATCCTTACCCCGTTCGGCGACTATCGCATCTGGAGATTTACTCAACAAACCTTTGGGAGTTTTAACTTCACCCTTCACCGCTTTGAAAGTTTCCAAACCGCTTTGAACCAACGTCATCAATCCAATCAAACTAATGCCCAATGTCACTGTTACATTACCTTTTACTTCGTTGGCGACAGTTTGTGCGATTTGCTTCGCCTCAATTTCCAAGTCTCCGCTTTCGCCCTTAAAGGCTTCAGCACGCCGCTCGATCACTTCCTTAACCGTTTTCCAATAGCGATGTCCATACAGAAATGAATGCGAAATATCGATTTGATTCTTCAATTCATAATCGCCCTGCATCGCAAAACCATGAAGCGTAGCCGCTTTGTCTTCAACCATTTGCAGATGCCGGAAAAGCTCCAGCGGATAAAACCGAAACCAAACCTGCGTTGCATCACTATCAACCGCATGAATCGCTGACGCTAAATTGCTGACCGCGCCAGCCAGCTTTTTTCGTCAAAACTATCAAGAAAACTTTCGTATTTTGTTGTCATATATATTTGTTTAAAATGTGTGTCAGTATCAAAAAATAGATTCTAACTTAGAAACGAGAGATTTAGCAAAAGCCCACTTGACATCAAATAGTGAAATAAATATACTCTGTTGTTTCGGACATAACAGGTCTGATTAACAATGCGTAGGGCGTTTAAGAAAACGCAACACTATATTGTAGCGTAAAACTAAGTTTTTAGCTTGGGACTGCCAATCAAAACGGATTACTTCCACATATAAATTGGTCACGCTACAGAAAAGTTTAGGCTTAGAAAAACACAAGGGACAGTCAAATCTACGCTTATTGATTAGAAGTTATAGACAATCCCAAAATATTATTCAGACACAAGGTAGCCGCTTGTGCTTACTGCCGGATTAAGTTCGGTAAGAGTCAGGTTAAGGCTCTTTATTGTTTTTAAGTTAAGAGTTAAGGAAATTATGCCAACAATTAACCAGTTAGTTCGCAAAGGTCGCAAAGCTGTCAAATACAAGACGGCGAGTCCTGCACTGCAAGCCAATCCGCAAAAACGCGGAGTTTGCACACGTGTTTATACACAAACACCGAAAAAACCAAACTCGGCGTTGCGTAAAGTGGCTCGCGTTCGTTTGACAAATCAAATTGAAGTTACAAGTTATATCCCAGGTGTTGGGCACAACTTGCAAGAACACTCAATCGTTTTGATTCGCGGAGGTAAGGTAAAAGATCTTCCGGGTGTTCGTTATCACATTATTCGCGGAACTCTTGATTCATCAGGCGTTGCCAATAGAAATCAAGCCCGTTCGAAATACGGAGCAAAACGTCCGAAAGCGGCGAAATAATTAAAGAATTATGCCTAGAAGAAGAGTTGCAGCAAAAAGAAAAGTTTTACCGGATCCAATTTTTAATAGCATATTGGTAACGAAATTTATCAATGGCGTAATGTGGGCGGGGAAAAAATCTACCGCCGAAAAAATTTTCTACGGTGCAATGGAAAAAATCGCTGAAAAAACCGGCGAAGAACCATTGAAGGTATTTAAGAAGGCTGTCGATACAGTTAAGCCTACTCTAGAGGTTAAATCCAGAAGAATCGGCGGTGCAACTTATCAGGTTCCGCTTGAAGTTAGTCCTGATCGTCGCAATACTTTAGCTATCCGATGGATTGTTAATTATGCTCGTCAACGCAATGAGAAAACTATGGAAGATCAACTCGTTGGTGAATTGATGGATGCGTTAAACAATCGTGGAAGTGCGGTTAAGAAAAAAGACGAAGTGCACAGAATGGCTGAGGCGAATAGAGCATTTGCACATTACAGATTTTAGTTTTTACAGGTAAATGGTTGGTTGAATCGCCTGTATAACTGTGCGATTTGCAATTAACGATTGACGATTTACACAAGAAAATGGCAAAGATTAGTTTAGATAAATATAGAAACATTGGAATCATGGCTCATATTGACGCGGGTAAAACCACGACTACTGAGCGGGTGCTTTTCTACACAGGTGTTTCGCACAAGATTGGTGAGGTGCATGAAGGCACAGCCGTCATGGATCACATGGCTCAGGAGCAAGAGCGTGGCATCACGATTACGTCTGCCGCAACAACTTGTTTTTGGAAGCGAAATGATGTTGAGCATAGAATTAATATCATTGATACGCCCGGTCACGTAGATTTTACGATGGAAGTAGAACGCTCACTTCGCGTTTTAGATGGTGCTGTGTGTGTATTTGACGGAGTAGCCGGTGTTGAACCGCAATCCGAAACCGTTTGGCGTCAAGCCGATAAGTATGGTGTTCCGCGTATTTGTTTTATCAATAAATTAGATCGTTCGGGAGCTTCTTTTGATCGTTCATTTCAATCAATTCTTGATCGATTAGGGGCAAATGCGGTTGCTATTCAAATTCCAATCGGTTTAGAAGAGCATCTACAAGGTGTCGTGGATCTAATCCAAATGAAAGGTTTGATTTGGAACAACGAAGACAAAGGTGCGGAATATTCTACGGTTGATATTCCGGCTGATTTGGTTGACGCAGCAAAAGCTGCACACGAAAGATTGGTTGAAGCAGTTGCGGATCTTGATGACGATATCGCGATGAAGTTTCTCGAAGGCGAAGAAATTTCGCAAGATGAACTTCGTGCCGCTATTAGAAAAGCAACTCTTGCTTCAAAGATGGTTCCGGTTGTAACAGGATCAGCGTTCAAAAATAAGGGTGTTCAAACCTTGCTTGATGCTGTTGTAGATTACCTACCGAGTCCGCTTGATATTCCTGCGGTCGAAGGTGTAAATCCTGACAGCGACGCGGTTGAGCGTCGTGATCCGGATGCAAAAGCTCCGTTTGCTGGACTTGTTTTCAAGCTCGCGGTCGATAAATATTTAGGTCAGCTCTCGTATGTCCGTATATACAGCGGAACGATTAAAGCGGGTTCGTATGTTTACAATCCGATTAAAGATTCGAAAGAAAGAGTTGGTCGTTTGTTCCTAATGCACGCTAACAAACAGGAAGATATTGAAGAAGCGAGTGCCGGAGAAATTGTTGCTATCGGCGGGATGAAAAACGTCACTACCGGAGAAACCGTTTGCGATGAGAAAAGCCCGATCATTCTTGAATCGATGGACTTTCCTGATCCGGTTGTAAGAGTTGCGGTTGAGCCGAAAACTCGTGTGGATCAAGATAAAATGGGTATTGCACTCAACAAATTGGCACAAGAAGATCCTAGTTTCCGGGTAAGCACGGATCATGACACGGGTCAGACGATCATTGCCGGGATGGGAGAACTTCATCTGGAAATTATCGTGGATCGGATGAAACGCGAGTTTAGTGTTGAAGCCAATGTTGGTAAGCCTCAAGTAGCGTATCGTGAAACGATCACAGCACCGGCACCGGGTAAAGAGATATTTAAGAAACAGTCTGGCGGTCGCGGACAATTTGCTCACGTTGAGCTTGAAATCGAACCGGCACCGGGTGAAGGCTTTACATTTGTAGATAAAATTACTGGTGGAACAATTCCCCGACAGTTTATCAAACCAACGATGGAAGGCATGAAAGACGCGATGCGTCGAGGATACCTTGCCGGCTACGAATTGGTTGACATCAAAGCAACCTTGGTTTTTGGTTCATTTCACGATGTTGACTCAGACGAGCGATCATTTCACATCGCAGGAAGCTTAGCTTTCCAAGATGCTGTAAGAAAGGCAAAACCGGTATTGCTCGAACCAATTATGCGGGTTGAAGTTGTCACTCCTGAAGAATACATGGGAGCGGTAAATGGCGACTTAAACCGTCGCCGCGGACAGATAGACGGTATGAATCCGCGTCCGGGTGGTGTTCAAGTTGTAACTGCATTCGTTCCGCTGTCGGAAATGTTTGGTTACACAACAGATTTACGTTCTGCGACACAAGGTCGTGCAACATCAACGATGCACTTTGAAAGATATGCCGAAGCTCCAAGAAATGTAGCTGAAGAAGTTATCGCAAAAGTAAAAGGGGCAAATAGTTAAGAGATTTACAATTGCAAATTGCGATTTATTATAGAAAGGATAAAAAACTATGAGCAAAGAGAAGTTTGACAGAAGCAAGCCACACGTTAATATCGGGACGATCGGACACGTTGACCACGGGAAGACGACATTGACGGCGGCGATCACAAAGGTCATGAGCAAGCATAATCCGAAGATGACGTTTCGATCGTTTGATTCGATTGACAATGCACCGGAAGAAAAAGCACGAGGTATCACGATTGCAACTGCACACGTTGAATATGAAACACCGAACCGACATTACGCCCACGTAGATTGTCCGGGACACGCTGATTATGTAAAAAACATGATCACCGGAGCAGCCCAGATGGACGGAGCGATTTTGGTTTGTGCAGCAACAGACGGACCGATGCCGCAAACCCGTGAGCACATTTTGTTAGCCCGCCAGGTAGGAGTACCTGCCATGGTTGTCTTTATGAACAAAGTGGACATGGTGGACGATGAAGAATTGCTTGAATTGGTTGAGCTTGAGATCAGAGAACTATTGTCGAGCTATGAATTCCCCGGAGACGATATTCCGATCATCAGAGGATCAGCTTTGAAAGCATTGGAAGGCGATCCAAAATGGGAAGCGACAGTTGACGAATTGATGGCAGCGGTTGACAGCTACATTCCAGAGCCTTTGAGAGATATCGAGAAACCATTCTTGATGCCGGTGGAAGATATTTTCACGATTCAAGGACGCGGAACGGTAGCGACGGGCAGAATCGAAAGAGGAATCGTCAGAATCAACGAAGCTTTGGAGATCGTCGGAATCAAAGATACGCAAAACACGGTCTGCACCGGAGTTGAAATGTTCAAGAAGCTGCTTGATGAAGGCAGAGCCGGAGACAACGTCGGATTGTTGCTCAGAGGGGTTGACCGAAAAGCGATCGAACGCGGACAGGTAATAGCCAAACCGGGCAGCATCACACCGCACAAAAAGTTCAAAGCAGAAGCGTATGTATTGACGAAAGAAGAAGGCGGAAGACACACCCCATTCTTTACCGGATACAGACCGCAATTCTACTTTAGAACGACAGATGTGACAGGAATAGCACATTTACCGGCAGGAACAGAAATGGTAATGCCTGGAGACAACATAGCGATGGATATTGAATTGATCAATTCTATCGCGATGGAAAAAGGATTACGGTTTGCCATCAGAGAAGGCGGAAGAACAGTCGGAGCAGGTACTGTCTCTGATATTATTGAGTAAAGTTTAGAGTCCCGCCTTCAGGCGGCTAGTCGTAAAGTAAAAAGCCGCCCGGTGGCGGAACTCAAAACAAAGTTATGTTAAACGAAAAAATTCGCATTAAGTTGAAAGCCTACGATCATCGCGTGTTGGATCAATCCACACAGGAAATTGTTGATACGGCGAAGAGAACGGGAGCAAGAGTCGCAGGTCCGATTCCGCTTCCAACCATCAAAAATAAATGGACGGTTCTGCGTTCGCCGCACGTTGACAAAAAGTCACGTGAGCAGTTTGAAATCAGAACACATAAGCGTTTGATGGATATACTTGACCCAACTGCTGAAACAGTAGATGCGTTAATGAAATTGGATTTACCTGCCGGTGTTGATGTAGAAATCAAGGCATTTGGCAAAAACTAAGCGATTTTAGATTTTAGATTTTGGATTTTAGTTTGTGTCATTGGCTCAAAAAATAATTCAAAATCGCAAATCCAAAATCCAAAATCGAAAATATGATAAACGGTATCATCGGAAGAAAAATTGGAATGACGCAAATCTTCTCAGAAGATGGAACGGTAACACCTGTTACAGTTGTAAAAGCTGGACCTTGCGTTGTTGTTCAAACTAAAAGTGCCGCTGGGAAAGATGGTTACAATGCCGTCCAACTGGGTTTGGTTGAAGACGTTGCTATTAAATTAAAAAACGTCACCAAGCCAATGCGTGGTCACTTTGAGAAAACAGGAAACGGTCTTCCGCCAACACGTATTTTGAAGGAAATTCGGCTCGAAGGAGAACCGGATGCTGCTATCGGTGACCAAATCAAAGCTGATCTTTTTATCGACGGCGACTTAATTGATGTTGTCGGAAAATCGAAAGGGCGAGGTTTTGCCGGAACTATTAAACGGCATAAGTTTCATCGCGGTCCGGAATCGCATGGTTCAATGTCAGTTCGTGCACCGGGATCAATTGGTCAATCGGCATATCCTTCAAGGGTAATAAAAGGAACTCGTTCATCGGGTCACATGGGTGATGCTCGCGTAACTGTTAAGGGTTTGACAGTCGCTAAAGTTGATGCTGAAAACAACTTAATTATGATTCGCGGAGCAGTACCCGGTCCTAATGGAAGCTTGGTTGTAGTTAGAAAAGCTAATAAAAAATAGTCGATTGCTGAAGGTTCTTTATAACCTTGGCAGATGACATATACAAATTGGAGTAAGATTATGCCTACCGTTGAGGTTCGCAATTTGAATAATAAGAAAGTTGGTGAGGTTGAACTGCTTGAAGCCGTATTCGGTGTAGCCTTCAATGAATCTTTGGTTCACACCTCGGTTACCAATTATTTGGCAAATCGCCGGCAGGGAACATCAGCCACAAAAACGCGTGGTAATGTTTCGGGTTCAGGTAGAAAGCTGTGGAAACAAAAGGGTACCGGTCGTGCCAGAATTGCATCGTTGCGTTCGCCGCTTTGGAAAGGTGGAGGAACGGTACACGGTCCGCAACCGCGAGATTGGTCATATCAAATTCCTCGCCGAATGCGTAGAGGAGCTTTGCGGTCAGCTATATCTGAGAGACTTCGTGAAGGGAATTTAATTATTATCGAAGATTTCAAGGTTGGCGAAAAGACTAAAGAGTTTTTTGGTGCTTTGGTCACGCTAGGTTTGGCAGACAAGAAAAAGCAAACAAAAACTTTGATTGTTGACTCTTTGGACAATGCGAATTTGCTACGCTCATCGGGCAACATTCAAAAAGTAAAAGTTACTAATTCTTTTGGTTTGAACATTTACGATTTGCTTTGGCACGAAAAACTATTGATTAGTAAAACAGCATTGCAGGAATTGACGGATTTATTGACGCCTGAAAAGGAATTGAGAAAAGCTAAATTGGAGGCGGCAAAATAATGGAATTAGGAATTTGGGATATCTTGAAGTCGCCCGTAGTTACAGAAAAATCAGTTTTATTGAAAGAGGCTACCAGCGAAGAAGGCGAAGGACAAGTATTAACTTTTCGTGTCGCACGCGGTGCAGCTAAAGAGGATATTCGTAAGGCTGTAGAAGAAATCTTCAATGTTAAGGTTTCGACCGTTCATACATTGAACTACAAAGGCAAAATTAAGCGACGCGGACGAACACAAGGTCGTCGTCCAAATTGGAAGAAGGCTTACGTAACCTTGAAAAAAGGTGAGCCGATGGTTGATTACGCAGAAGCTATTTAATTAGTGAAAAGTTGATAGTGAAAAGTGAAAAATTATTATATTGATTTCGCTATTCATTAACTCATTAGAATTATGGGAATTAAAAAGTTAAAACCAACATCACCTGCGAGGCGTTACCAAACGTATCTGACGCGTGATGAATTGACTCCAAAAGCAAAACCCGAAAAATCTTTGCTTGAGCCAAAAATTAGAATTTCAGGACGCAATAATGACGGGAGGATTACTGTTCGTCGGCGTGGCGGAGGACACAAACGTTTCTATCGAATAATTGATTTCAAACGTAACAAAATTGGTGTCCCCGGAAAGGTTTCGCAGATTGAATACGATCCGAATCGTTCAGCACATATTGCTTTGATTACATATCTTGACGGTGAAAAGCGGTACATTATCGCACCCGTTGGATTGGAAGTTGGAAAAACGATTTTGAGCGGTGCCGAGGCTGATATTTTGCCGGGAAATGCGTTGCCAATTAAGAATATTCCACTCGGAACACAGATTCATAATATTGAATTACGCCCGGGCAAAGGTGGGCAGATGGCTCGTTCAGCAGGTTCGTTTGCACAATTGGTTGCAAAAGACGGAGATTTTGCACAGTTGCGGATGCCCTCAGGTGAAGTCAGAAGAGTTCCATTGGTTTGTATGGCGACGGTCGGACAAGTTGGAAATACTGAAAACGAAAATGTCAGCTTAGGTAAAGCAGGACGCTCACGTTGGAAAGGTTTACGCCCGAAAGTTCGCGGTGTTGCGATGAATCCGGTAGATCACCCGCATGGTGGTGGTGAAGGTAAAACATCAGGCGGACGTCATCCAGTAACTCCTTGGGGACAACCAACACGAGGCTATAAAACTCGTAACAATAAACGCACCGACAACATGATCGTGCGTGATAGAAGAAAATAAGATATGCCACGTTCATTAAAGAAAGGACCTTTTATTGATTTAAGCGTCCAAAAAGTTATGAAGAGAATTGCCGAAGGCGGAAACAAACCGCAGGCAATTAAAACATGGTCGCGTCGTTCGACAATTACGCCTGATATGGTTGGTTTAACTTTCGGCGTACATAATGGAAAACGTCATATACCGGTTTATGTTACTGAAAATATGGTAGGTCATAAACTTGGAGAATTTTCACCAACCCGCACTTACAAAGGACATCCTGGAACCAAGGCGGAGAAGATGGCGAAGAGAAAATAGAAGATTATGGAAGCGATTGCAAAAACAAGAAATTTGAAAGGTTCGCCGAGAAAAGCACGGCTCGTGATTGATTTAATTCGCGGAAGAAACGTTTCGCAAGCATTATCGATTTTGAAATTTACTGATAAACGAGCGGCTGATCCGATTGAAAAGACATTGCGTTCGGCTATTGCCAATGCAACTAATCTGGCGGAGAAGCAAAATATCGCGATTGATCCTGACGATTTATTTGTAAAGTCATGTTTTGTTGACATGGGACCGCATAAAAATCGTCGTCGGATGAGACCTGCACCACAGGGAAGGGCTTATCGCGAGCAACGGCATTATTGTCATATCACAGTTTTGGTTTCGAGTGAAAAACCTGTTGAGAAGGTCAAAACTAAAGCTAGTAAAGAAGGCAAAACTGAAAAAACGGCGAAAGCAGAAGCTCCAGCCAAAACAACCGCTACCAAAACGACAACTAAAAAAGCGGTAAAAACGGAAGAATAAGTTTTTATGGGACAAAAAGTTCATCCATACGGCTTTAGAGTCGGATATAACAAAGACTGGCATTCACATTGGTACGCCAAAAAAGAATTCGCCGAATATTTGGCAGAAGATTTACAGTTAAAACGTGATTTGAAAAAGCGTTTTACCGGAGCGGGAGTTTCACATATTGATGTAGAGCGTGCCGCGAATCGTTTGAAAATAATCATCTATACTTCACGCCCGGGAATTATCATCGGACGTAAAGGTACTGAGATTGAAAAGCTCAAAGAAGATTTGTCGAAAAAGACCGGACGCGAAGTAATAGTTTCTATTCAGGAAATTACAAAGCCAGAATTAAACGGTCAGCTTCAAGCAGAGAAAATTGCTCAACAGCTTGAAAAACGGATTGCATTCCGAAGAGCCATGAGAAAAATCATGGAAGAATCGCAACGTTTTGGGGCAATGGGAATCAAAGTTATGATTGCCGGACGTTTGAACGGAGCTGAAATCGCACGAACTGAGTGGGCTTTGGAAGGACGGTTGCCACTTCATACTTTAAGAGCAGATGTTGATTATGGATTTGCGGAAGCTCTGACAACATTTGGAATCATTGGTGTGAAAGTATGGATTTATCGCGGTGAAATTCTTGATCCGAATGCCTCAATGGCACGGGGAACAACTTCAGACCCGATCAACGAAGTAAAAGGCGAGAGAAGCGGAAGAAATGACAGAAGACCGCCCCGCCGACGTGACAGAAACGATAATAGAGGATAATTAATATTGGTTAATGATTTGAATCATTAACAGATTACGAGGGTATTTATTATGTTGATGCCGAAAAAGGTCAAACGCCGAAGAGTTCATAAAGGTCGTAATCGCGGTTTAGCTACACGCGGCGACAAACTGAACTTTGGTGATTTTGGACTGAAAACATTAGAGGCTGGTTGGATTACTGACCGTCAGATTGAGGCGGCTCGTATTGCTATGACTCGTCACATTAAACGTGGCGGTAAAATTTGGATTCGGATGTTTCCGGATAAACCAATTACCAAAAAGCCAGCGGAAACCCGTATGGGAAGCGGTAAAGGTGCACCGGATCATTGGGTAGCAGTAGTTAAACCCGGACGGATTTTGTATGAAATTCAAGGTGTTAGTGAAGAACTGGCAAGATCAGCAATGGAATTAGCGGCACAGAAACTTCCTTTGAAAATGAAGTTTGTAACGCGTCAAGATTTGGAAGGAGGAATTGTTTAAGATGAAGACAAAAGAACAATTAGACCAACTTCGTACTATGTCAGTAGATGAATTGCGAGTACAGGCAGACAGCTTGAAAGAGTCGCTTTTTCGTCTGAAATTTCGTAAAACTTTAGGCGTTGGAGAATCAGTCAGCAGCATCAAACGCGAAAAGAAAACCTTGGCACGAGTCAACACATTGATTCGACAAAAAGAAATAGAGGCTCAAGCCAAATAGTTTGAGAAATTAGAAAATGGCAAGAAAGAAGAAAGAAGAAACGGTAGCAGAGGAAACGCAAATTGAAGCGACTACGGAAACGGCTGTTGAAGTTGTTGAAACACAAGCTGTAGAAGTGGTTGAAGAAGCAAAACCCTCGGAAGAAAAGCCTAAGAAAGCTAAAAAAACTGAAGCGGTGGTTGAAGTAACTGAAACCAAAGATAAAGGTGACGCATCTCGCGGGAGCCGGGCTCAAAGAGTTGGTGTAGTGACATCGGACAAAATGACGAAAACAGTTGTTGTCCGTGTTGACCGCTTGATCAAGCATCCAAAATATCGCCGATATGTACGCCGTAAAAAGCAGTTTATGGCACATGACGAATTGGGTTCGTCGATTGGCGACAAGGTGAAAATCGTTGAAACCAGACCGCTATCAGCCCGTAAACGCTGGCGTGTAGTTGAGATTGTACAAAAAGCAGCAAAATAAAAGTCGGCAGTTGGCGGTTAGCAGTCGGATTTTCTGACCACCGACCACTGACCACTCAGATGGAGTGAAAAAATTATGATTCAGATGCAGACCTCGTTGGTGGTCGCAGACAATTCAGGTGCAAAGAGAGTTGAGATGATCAACTCAATTGGCGGTTCTACAGGAAAAACAGCAACTCTTGGTGACAAAATCAAAGTTGCAGTTAAAGAAGCAGCACCCGAAGGAACGGCAAAAAAAGGTAAAGTTTATAGTGCGGTAATTGTCAGAACTCGCAAAGAAGTGCGACGAAAAGACGGAACTTACATTCGCTTTGACGAAAATGCAGCAGTTTTGATTAAAGATGACGGTACGCCGATCGGAACACGGGTTTTTGGACCAGTTGCCCGCGAATTGCGTGACAAAAACTTTATGAAGATTGTTTCGCTCGCACCGGAGGTTATTTAAGTAATGAAAACTGTAAAAAAAGGAACAATTAGAGCCAAAATCAAAAAAGGCGATACGGTTGTTTTCATTGCCGGAAAGGAATATAACCGCTACGACACAAACGGAAAACGTAATCCGTATCGTGGTCAGGTGATTCAGGTTGATCCGCGTAATGGAAAAGTTAAGGTTGAAGGGGCAATGATTGTCAAAAAACACCGCAAAGCCGTTCCGCAGATGAATATCGAAGGCGGCATTATTGAGAAAGAAGCGTGGGTTGATATTTCAAATGTATCGTTGCTTGATCCTGAAACAGGCAAGCCTACACGCATTAACTATGAAATTCGTGACGGAGTCAAAGTTCGGGTTGCAAAAAGTGGAAAAGTAATCGGCGAAGTCGCCAAAACCGAAAAAAAAGCAACCAAGAAAGCTGATAAGAAAACGGAAGAATAATTTGATTTAGTTTTGGTAACGCTGAAGATTAACGATTTTTGAGCGAGTCCCAACAATAAAAGAAATGGCAAGATTAAAAGAAAAATATCGTACAGTAATTGCTCCGGCACTCGCCAAAGAGTTTGGAATTGAAAATCCAATGGCGATTCCGAAGATTACAAAAGTTGTTGTCAACATGGGTATGGGTGAGGCTATCAGCAACGCTAAAATACTTGACACAGCAACAGATGAATTGAAGTCGATTACAGGTCAAAAGCCTGTTGTCACTAAAGCAAAAAAGTCAATCGCATCGTTCAAATTGCGTCAAGGCATGAATATCGGCACAATGGTAACTTTGCGTGGAGACAGAATGTTTGAATTTCTTGACAGATTGATTTCAGTAGCACTGCCGCGAGTACGCGATTTTCGCGGAGTTTCAGCGAAAGCTTTCGATGGTCGGGGAAATTACACTCTTGGAGTTAAAGAACAGTTGATTTTTCCTGAAATTGATTTTAACAAGGTTGATAAAACCCGCGGGATGAACATTTCAATCGTCACTACCGCAAAAAATGACGAACAGGCACGAGCTTTATTAAAAGCACTCGGAATGCCTTTCAGACAATAAGTTTATGGCAAAAATAAGTAAGGTCGTCAAAAACGAAAAACGCCAAAAAATGGTTGCAAAATTTGCTTCCAAACGTGCGGAATTAAAGAAAGCTATCAACAATCCTAAATCGAGCGTTGAAGAAGTGGATGCAGCAGTTATTAAATTGCAGAAAATGCCGCGTGATGCTAGTAAAGTTCGCGTTCGCAATAGATGTTCACAATCGGGTCGTCCGCGTGGATTCTTGCGTAAATTTGGCATTTCACGTATTGCACTAAGAGACTTAGCACTCAAGGGACAAATCCCTGGTGTTGTTAAATCTAGCTGGTAAGGTTTTAGATATTCAGTAGTCAGTTTTTAACTGAAACCTGATATATATTTTGGAGTAAAATAAGAATGACAGATCCAATAGCCGATATGCTGACGCGAACACGCAATGCGATTGCAGCAAAACATACGCGTGTTGACATACCGGGTTCGAAGCTAAAGATAGAGATTGCCCGCATCTTGAAAGAAGAAGGTTACATCAATAATTACGTAACCAAAGGTGAAGGCGTAAAATATTCGATACGTATTTTCTTGCGATATGATGCAAAAGGGGAATCCTCTATTACGCATTTGGCAAGAGTATCATCACCGGGAAGAAGAGTTTATGTCGGTTCAGGCGAAATTCCAAAAGTTCTCGGCGGTTACGGAATCAATATCATTTCCACATCCAAAGGATTAATGAGTGGAAAAAAAGCCCGTTATGAAAAAATGGGTGGTGAGATTTTGGCACAAATTTACTAAATAGATTCCAAATTGCAACTTTCAAATTCTGAAACGTAATGAATAGTGCATTTGGTAACTCGGATTGAAGAGGAATTATGTCTCGTGTTGGAAAAAAACCGATATCAATACCATCGGGAGTAGAAGTTAAAATTAACAGCATGGATTTGGAAGTAAAAGGACCGAAAGGCACTTTGAAGTCTCCAATTCCAGATGGCGTTAGTTTCAAGATTGAAGATGGTTCACTCATTGCCGAACGTTCGGGCGACGACAAAGCTGCATTTCATGGCTTGGGACGTGCCTTGGCAAATAACGCAATTGTTGGTGTAACTGAAGGTTTCAAGAAGGATATGGACGTTGTTGGCGTTGGTTACAAAGCCGATGTTCAAGGTAAGAAGATTGTTTTTGCACTTGGCTATTCCCATCCGATAGAGTTTCCTCTGCCTGATGGAATTGAAGCCAAGGCTGAAAGAGTTCAAACAAAAACAGCGATCAATCAATATCAGCTGACTTTGACATTAACTGGAATTGACAAGCAAAAACTCGGACAGGTTTGTGCTGAATTAAACCGACTTCGTAAACCTGATGCTTACAAAGGTAAAGGCATTCGATATGCTGACAAGGTTTATAGATTGAAACCCGGTAAAACCGGAAAATAATTTCAGATATGAGTGGAAAACAAGTACGCTCGTAATTCTGAAAGCGAAATCAAAAATAAGAATATGGCAAGTAAAAGTAGAGCAGATATTCGTCGTGCAGTTCACAGCCGAATTCGCAAGAAAGTTCGCGGAACTGCAGAGCGTCCACGCCTAGCGATTTTTCGTAGCGTCAGTCACATTTATGCACAGATAATTGATGATGATAACGGGAAAACGTTCGTAAGTGCGGGCACGACTGAAAAATCCTTGAATATAAAGTCAGGTGGAAACGTTGAAGCCGCGTCTAAAGTTGGGCAGGCGATTGCCGAGCGTGCTTTAGCGGCAGGTATTTCAAATGTAGTTTTTGATCGCGGTGGATATGTATTTCACGGGCGGGTCAAGGCATTAATTGATGCAAGCCGGGAAGCAGGTTTGAACAAGTCGGAAAAAGAAGAAAGTAATGAAAACTAATAAACAACGCATTTCTGCACAAAACTTGATATTGAAAGACCAATTGATTTCAATCAATCGGGTGACGAAAGTTGTAAAGGGTGGTAAAAATATGTCTTTTGCCGCGTTAGTAGTCATCGGAGATGAAGCAGGTCATGTTGGTTTTGGAACGGGTAAAGCAAAAGAAGTTCCAAATGCGATCAAAAAAGCTGTTGAGGCTGCCAAAAAGAATTTGATACGTGTTCCATTGATTGAAGGAACGTTGCCGCATCCGATTATTGGTCGTTACGGAGCTGGACGAGTATTGCTTAAACCAGCTTCTGAAGGAACCGGTGTTATTGCAGGTGGAGCTGTAAGAGCTGTTTTGCAATCAGTCGGCGTTCATAATATCAGGACAAAAATTCTCGGATCAAACAATCCGCACAACGTTATTCGTGCAACTTTTGATGGTTTGACAAGAATGAAAGACCCGGTTGAAGTTGCTCGTCTGCGTGGTAAGCAAGTGGAAGATTTATTGTAATTTAAGATTTGCGAAATCTTAAAAGCGGCAGATTGACTGTAACGCTTTTTGATTAAAAGCGAATTGAAATTCGGAAACAAAAACATGGCTAAGAAGAAAGAAGAAAATCAAACCGAGAAGATTAAAATTCAATATTACAGAAGTTCTATTGGTTATTCGCAAAAACAGAAAGACGTAGTCAGAAGTTTGGGAATTACCAAGCTGAATCAAGTTGTGGAAAAAATGGATAACGCCGCAATGCGGGGTGTGGTTTCAAAAGTTCCGCATCTATTGAGAATAGTAGATTAATATTGTTGATGCTTAATTGTTAATGGTTAATAGTTAATTGCGGTCGCGAACTTCAATTGACGATTAACCATTAACAATTAACGAATTGAGGGAAAAATGGCAATAGGATTAAACAATTTGAGTCCCGCCAAGGGAAGCACACACAAAAAGAAACGAATCGGACGCGGACCTGGTTCCGGGACGGGTAAAACAGCCGGAAAGGGTCACAAAGGACAGAAATCGCGTTCGGGTTATTCCAGCAAAATTGGTTTTGAAGGCGGACAGATGCCTCTCCAACGCCGTTTACCGAAACGTGGTTTTACCAACATTTTCAAGACCAAATGGCTCGAGATCAGTTTAGCCAAGATCGAAGCAAACTTTAACGCGGGAGACGAAGTAACTCCTCAAATCTTGCATGAAAGAGGCTTGATCAAAAAAGCCAAGCACGATTTGGTGATTTTAGGCAATGGTGACGTTACCAAAGCTTTGAAGATTTCGGCACATCGTTTTACAAAAAATGCGAAAGAAAAGATTGAAAAAGCTGGTGGAACCGCTGATTCAATTGTGAAATACGCTCAAAGTGCGTAATCTAGATAGCGTTTGATTGAAAGATTTTCCGTAAATCCGGAAATTTCTTTTGGTTGAGCGTTATATTTTCATTTGTTTGGGGAATTATATGGATAAGTTTTTTGCTGCAGTCCAAAATATGTTTAAGGTTCCGGAGTTGAGAAGTAGAATTCTCTTCACTCTCGGAATGCTTGCCGTTTATCGCTTTGGGGCTCATGTTACTGCTCCTGGCGTCAACAAAATCCAGTTGGAAAAGGTTTGGGCTGATGTAAGCGGAACACTTCTTGGCGTTCTTGATCTTTTTTCCGGTGGAAATTTCCGTACAATTTCTGTATTTGCTCTGGGGGTAACTCCCTACATTACTGCCTCAATCATTATCCAATTAATGACTGTTTTATATCTTCCATTGAAAAAGGTTCAGGAAGAAGGCGAAGTCGGGCGACAAAAAATTAATCAATGGACTCGTTATTTAACAGTTATTCTTTGTACGATCCAGACTTTTTTCGTTGCTACCTGGCTAAGCCGAAATGGAATTATTGCTAACACAGGTGCTGAAGGTGTTTGGGCTACAGTTTTAGTGGTGGTTACCCTAACAACCGGAACGATTTTTGTGATGTGGCTCGGGGAACAAATTACTGAGCGGGGAATTGGGAATGGTATTTCGCTCCTTATTTTCGCAGGTATCGTAATTGGTCTGCCGCGTGGCATTAGTCAAATCAGAGAAAGAATTGGTGCAGGCGATCCAATGCAGACTCTTGGAGTTGTATTCCTCGTCGTAGTGATGATTGCTTTGATTGCTTTGATCGTTTACGTTGAATCAGCTCGGCGAAATGTTCCGATTTCGTACGCAAGTCGGCGGATGGGAAATCAGGTTTATAAAGGTCAAGAGACTTCTTTACCTCTAAAAGTAAACATGGGTGGAGTTATCCCCGTTATTTTTGCCTCGTCCGTTTTGGCATTGCCGCAGACGGTTTTCCAAGCAATTCCACCGGATTTGAACGCACCGGATGCGTTGTGGACAAAAGTCTATGCATTCTTCCAGCAGTTTCATGGCGGCGATCCTTATTATGAACTTGTGTTCATTTCCATGATCGTACTGTTTACATTTTTTTATATAACAATTCAGTTTAATACGGATGACGTGGCGGATAATTTGAGAAAATCGGGTGGTTTTGTTCCTGGGGTTCGTCCGGGGTCGCAAACGGCTGAATATCTCAATTACATTTTGACTCGCTTAACTACAATCGGTGCTTTGTATTTAGCGTTTATAGCTTTTGTTCCGCAGGTTCTATTGAGTGGTTTTAAGGTGGCTCGATTACCTTTTATTGGTACAGCAGTAGATAATTTTCTTCAAGCGACTCCAGGACTTAGTTGGATTCCGACCGGGCTTGGTTACCAGTTTTTCTTTGGCGGTACATCGCTGTTGATTCTGGTTGGTGTTGCGATGGACACTGTGTCGCAGATTGAGGCTCAGCTTGTGATGCGAAATTACGAAGGATTTTTGGGAGCAGGTTCCCGATTAAGAGGACGCAGATCGTAGCAGATGAGTAAGATAATCGTTTTAATTGGGGCTCCGGGAGCGGGTAAAGGTACACAAGCCCGAATGTTGCAAGAGAGAAAGGGAATTCCGCAAATTTCGACCGGTGATATATTCCGTGAAATGAAAAATGCAGATACTCCTCTTGCCCGTGAAGTACAGTCAACGATGGCTTCGGGAAAATTGATTTCAGACGAATTAACTTATCAAATTGTCAGAGAGCGAACATCACGCGATGATTGCAAAGGTACTTATATTTTAGATGGTTATCCTCGAACAGCAGTTCAAGCGGAGCAACTCGAATCTTTAGCGAAAGAGCAAAATAAAGAAATCAAGGCGATTGAGGTTGATCTGCCAAGAGTTGAATTAATGAAGAGGCTGACGGGGAGAAGGTCTTGTCCCGTTTGCGGAGAGATTTACAATATCTACTCGAAGCCGCCAAAAACAGAAGTTTTCTGTGATTTCCATCCAGATGCAAGTCTGCTCCATCGAGCTGACGACAATGAAGAGAGCGTTTCGACACGTCTTGCGACTTATGATGATTTAACCAAACCGTTGCTTGAATTTTACGAAAAATCAGGGCGTTTGGAGAAAGTTAGAGGCGACAGGGAAGTTACCGAAATATACGCTGAATTGGAAAAATTTATTTAAGTGATTGATTCGCGAATTAAAGGTGTTTTTAGCAAACTGAGCCATATTTTTTTGGGAAAGAGAATGATTATTGCCAAGTCACAGAAAGATTTAGACAAGATGCGTGAAGCCGGCGAACTGATAGCAGAAGTTCGGGAGATGCTCCGCGAAATGGTTGAAATTGGCATTACAACTCTTGAAATGAATGCAGCAGCCGAAAAGATGATACGCAATCATGGTGCGATTCCTTCTTTCATCGGATATCACGGTTTTCCTTTTGCAATTTGTGCATCAGCGAATGACAGAGTTGTTCACGGCTTTTCGGACAACACGCCATTGAAGGATGGTGACATCATTTCAATTGATGTGGCATCAAGCTACAACGGTTTTGTTGGAGATACGGCGTTTACTGCACCTGTTGGTAATGTGAGTGATGAAGTTGCTCAGTTGATAAAGGTTACCGAAGAGTGCCTATATCTTGGAATTGAGCAGTGTTATCCAAACAAGAAAGTAGGCGATATAGGACACGCAGTTCAAAGCCATGCAGAGAAGTTCGGTTATGGAATTGTCCGTGATTATGTTGGACATGGAATCGGACGCAACATGCATGAATCTCCGCAAATTCCAAATTATGGACGTGCGGGAACACGCGAAAAAATCAGACCCGGCTATTGTTTTGCGATTGAGCCAATGATAAATATGGGAAGTGCAGAAACCAAAACCTTAGAAGATAAGTGGACTGTAATTACCAAAGACGGAAAGCCAAGTGCACATTTCGAGCATTCGATTGCGATATTAGAAGATGGTCCAGAGATTTTGACGCTGACCAAAGAACAAAAAGCGAGTCTCAAACATGATAAAAAAGAAAGAGTGGCTGCTTAACTTGAAAAAGTTTGAAAAAAAGGCTAACATTTACGGTTTGTCCAACTAAAGATAAAGTTGGTCGTATGACTTATGTCAAAAGAAGAAGCGATAGAAGTAACAGCGACTGTTCTCGAAACTCTGCCTAACGCGATGTTTAAGGTTGAATTAGAAGATAATAAGCATCAGGTATTGGCTCATATTTCCGGTAAAATGAGAAAGAATTTTATCAGAATTTTACCCGGCGATAGAGTTCTGGTAGAACTTTCACCTTACGATTTAGGTCGAGGGCGAATTACATATCGTTATAAATAAGCGAGGGTTTTAGAAATGAAAGTGCGTCCTTCAGTAAAGAAAATTTGCGTTAAATGCAAAGTGATTCATAGAAAAGGCATTGTGCGTGTGATTTGTGAAAACCCAAAACACAAACAACGTCAGGGATAAGTTGTGGGTTGTGTGTCTTGACGGTTAATTAAAGCCTTTTGAGACGAAAACAATCAACAATACAACAGTTACAAAATTTAGGAGAATTATGGCTCGTGTAGCAGGGGTAGATTTACCACCATATAAAAGATCGCAAATCGGATTGACGTACATTTACGGCATCGGCAAATCTCGTGCGACTTCGATTCTAACCGAAGCTCAAATTGATGTTAATACCAAAATCAGAGATTTGAGTGAAGATGATCTGGCTAAAATTCGTGCAATCATAGACGGACAAGGTGAAATCGAAGGTGATTTACGCAAACAGGTACAATTGAACATCAAACGATTGATGGATATCGGATGTTATCGTGGTTTGCGTCACAGACGGGGTTTGCCTGTTCGAGGTCAACGCACGTCAACAAACGCTCGTACTCGTAAAGGTCCGCGTAAAGCGGCGGTGGCTAAAAAGAAAGCTCCGGGCAAGAAGTAATTTATTGGAATTTTGGCGGATCAGATTGTTGAGCGTGCTGTTCGCTTTTGATTTGACGCCTTTATTCCAACAGGCAAATTTATGGCAAAGCAACAAGCAAAGACAAAAAAGACTTTTCGTAAAAAAGAGAAAAAAAATATTCCAATCGGGATTGCTTTCATCGCGGCTTCTTTTAACAATACGTTAATTTCCATCACAGACACGCAAGGAAATCTTATCGCCCAAAGTTCTTCGGGTGCAAGAGGTTTTCGCGGTTCGCGAAAGGGAACTCCGTTTGCCGCTCAGCAAGCTGCTCAGGAAGTAGCACGTAAAGCGTCTGAAGTTGGGATGAGAGAATGCGAAGTTAGGGTTAAAGGACCAGGCGGCGGTCGGGAATCAGCAATTCGTGCAATTAATAATGCGGGAATTCGTGTGACTTCCATCCGTGACACAACGCCGATTCCGCACAACGGATGTCGTCCGCCAAAACGTCGCAGAGTGTAATATTTTTTGAATTGCGATTGCAAGTCTGAGTTTTATTAATTTAATTATTTAATTATCGAAAGGATGAAGGGCAAAGAGTTTTTTGTCTGTAAACTTTTCCAACAAAAATTTGTCGGATTCTTATTGAATTTGCTTCCTAATCAAACGATTAGGATTCGCAAAGTCAATTATTCCAACAAATGGAGGCAAATAAGTGGCTAGATATAGAGGTGCGGTGTGCAGATTATGCCGTCGCGAAGGTGCAAAATTATTTTTGAAAGGTGACCGTTGCTACAAACCGTCATGTCCCATTGAAAAACGTGGAACACAACCTCCCGGGATGCACGGAGCAACCGCAAGACGCAAAGTCTTAGTGGGCTACGGTCAACAGCTTAGGGAAAAACAAAAGGTAAAACGTATTTATTTCGTATTAGAGAAGCAATTCCGCAATTACTTTGAAAAAGCTTCCAGACAAAAAGGTATAACTGGCGATAACTTGCTTTTTATGCTCGAAAGACGCTTGGATAACGTAGTTTATCGTGCCGGCTTTTCAACATCTCGCCGCCAATCCCGTCAACTTGTAAATCATGGTCACGTTTTGGTTAACGATCAAAAGGTTGATATCCCATCGTTTCAAGTTAAGGTTGGTGATGTAGTCACAATTAAAGATAAGAGCCAAAAGAATGTACATGTTGAGGGTGCTTGGCAAACAGCCGGAGGGCGTGGTCGTCCGGTTTGGCTAACATCAATGGGTTCTGACTTAAATGTCTCAGTTTCAGCTTTACCTAGACGTGAAGACATTGATTCAACTATTAACGAACAGTTAATCGTAGAACTTTACAGCAAGTAATTATTTAGTCTGGGGAATTTCTTTCTTTCAAAATCACGAACTTATCGTGATTTAGCAGAAAAGAAATTTCTCAGGCTCTAGACTTTATTATAAAAGAATATGACAACAAATAATATTTGGACAGATTTTCAAATGCCGAGCCGTTTACAGGTTGATTCAGAAACATTGACTGAGCGATATGGAAAATTCTTCGCACAACCCTTTGAAAGGGGCTTTGGAACGACAATCGGAAATTCACTGAGACGTGCACTTTTATCGTCAGTCGAAGGTGTAACGATAACGGCGGTCAAGATTGAGGGCGTTGAACACGAATTTTCTTCGATTAAAGGTGTCGTTGAAGACGCGACTGATGTGATCTTAAATCTAAAGCAGGTTCCATTCAAATTACACGGAGCAGGTCCAAAAACTTTAACTATCAGCAAGTCAGGTGCAGGTGAAGTTTCTAGTGCTGACATTGAGCATGATGGTGAAGTTGAAGTTTTAGATGATTCAATCCATATTGCGACTATTAGCGGCGGCGGAGATTTGAACATCGAAATGCGTTTGAAACGTGGCAGAGGCTATGTTTCGGCTGAATTTAACAATGATGAGGATCTTTCGATAGGCTATATTCCGATTGATTCAGTGCACACACCGATTAAGAAAGTAAATTACTCGGTTGAAGCCACACGTCAAGGTTCGAATACCGAATTTGACAAATTGACGATTGAGGTTTGGACTGATGGTTCGGTAAAACCTGAAGATTCGATTGGTTTAGCCGCAAAAATTGTTAAAGACCACATGAGTATCTTTATCAATTTCGAAGAGGAAGAAGAAGATTATAAATACGAGGACATCGCTCGTCCACCACTTCTTCGCAATGATTTATTAGACCGTTCGGTTGAAGAACTTGAACTTTCGGTTCGCTCTTATAATTGTTTGAAAAATGCGGATATCCGCTCTATCAGAGATTTGATCAAGCGAAGCGAAAGAGACATGTTGACCACCAAAAATTTCGGCAAGAAATCTCTTACTGAAATCAAGGATATGCTACATGGAATGGGCTTAGACTTTGGAATGGATTTTGACGAGCAAGGCAATCCGATACCCGGGTCAGGTGGGAGAGATTTGGCAGATTAGTTAATTTTAGGGTACAAAACGTTGTAAATTAGCAGATTTGCTAACGTTTAGAAATTGCCCCCAAGAGATTATAATTAGAATTATATGAGACATTTAAAAGCACATCGTAAATTGGGTAGAACTACCGAGCATCGAATGTCAATGCTTCGTAATTTGGCAACTTCTTTGGTGAATTCGCCAAATGATTACATTATTACTACGACCCCAAAGGCGAAAGAACTTCGCCCGTTTATTGAAAAAATTATCACGCTTGCAAAGAAAGCACAGAATGGTGGCGATAATGTTCATCTTCGCAGACAAGCGTCAAGATTTTTTCATGCCGGAAATAGCAATTATAAAGAAGAAATGAGCCGTTTTCGCGGAAAGAAAGGCGAAGCGAAAGTAAGACCGGAGAGAACTGCAGGTGTTAAGGCTGTTCAGAGACTTTTTGATGAACTGGGAGTTAGGTATAAAGACCGTAACGGCGGTTACACCAGAATCATTAAAGTTGGTCGTCGCAAAGGTGATAATGGAGAAACTTCTCTAATTGAATTGGTTGATAATGTTCGTGAAGTAGCAGCGAAAGGATAATTTCTAAAACGCAAATCGTGAATCATGAGGACTTGCATCCTGAAATGATTTGCGATTTACTGTTTGAAGAAGGAGAAATTCAAGATGAGCGAACAAGCAACAGCAAAAAAGATCGTAGCTGAAAAAAAACAGACGAGAAAAACTTCTCCAAAAAGTGAAGAGAGCTCGTTGAACATGGCTGAAATTCGTGAACTTGCAGAGCTAGTCGATTTACACGGTTTTACTGATTTTGAGTTTGAAAACGAAAATATCAGAGTACGTTTGAGCAAGCAAACCGCTCCGCAAATTGTTCAACCGATTCAACCAGTTGCCGCACAGCCTTCAACAACTCCGCACAACATCTATCCTAAAATCGAAACTCCCCATCCCGGTGCCGAAGCTGAAACAAAAGCATCTGCTGATGAGGATTTATTCAAGATAACTTCGCCAATTGTTGGAACATTTTACTCTGCACCTTCGCCGGATAAACCTGCATATGTTTCCGTCGGTGATAAACTTACCGACGTGACTGTAGTTTGTATTATCGAAGCGATGAAGTTGATGAATGAAATACAAGCTGAAACCGCGGGTGAAGTAGTAAAAATTTACGTTGAAAACGGTCAGCCGGTGGAGTATGGTCAACCACTTTTTGGAATTAGAAAATAGTCGCAAAATAGCACAAAAAACGGGGAGATATTGTTTCGATTTGTGCATTTTAGCGGCTATTTCTTTAACCTGATGAAAAAACGCGAAATCAAGAAAATATTGATTGCCAATAGAGGCGAAATTGCTTGTCGTATAATTTGGACTTGCAAGGAAATGGGGATACGTACGGTCGCGGTTCATTCCGAAGCAGATCGTGATGCTCTTCATGTCCGTTTTGCTGACGAAGCGGTTTGCATCGGTCCTGCTCAATCTTCTTTGAGTTATCTAAATATTCCGTCAATTATTTCAGCGGCAGAAATTACAAATGTTGACGCGATTCATCCGGGATATGGTTTTCTTGCTGAATCTGAGACATTTGCCAAGGTTTGTGAAGATTGCAACATTATTTTTATTGGACCAAAGCCCAATGTTATTAAGATGATGGGCGATAAAGTGGAAGCCCGTCGAACGATGATTGATTCAGGCGTTCCGATTCTTCCGGGAAGTCCGGATCCGATTGAAACAACCGAAGAAGCGATTGAATTGGTCAAAAGAATCGGTTTTCCCGTCATAATTAAGGCGGCGGCTGGCGGCGGCGGACGCGGTATGCGTATCGTACGCAAAGAAGAAGATTTAGACACCAATCTCGAACTGGCTCAAACTGAAGCACTTGCAGCGTTCAAAAACGGTACGGTTTACATTGAAAGATATATCGAACGTCCACGCCATATAGAAATTCAGGTTTTGGCAGATGAATATGGCAATGTTGTTCATTTAGGTGAACGCGAATGTTCGATTCAGCGGCGGCATCAAAAACTTTTGGAAGAAGCTCCGTCGGTTGTTTTAACCAAAGAACAACGCGAGCGTATGGGCGATGTAGCTGTAAAAGCCTGTCAAAAGATAGGATACACGAGTGCGGGAACATTTGAATTTTTGCTTGATGAAGACGGTGCATTCTACTTTATGGAGATGAACACACGGGTTCAAGTAGAACATCCGGTGACGGAAATGGTGACTGTAATTGATATTGTTCGCCAACAGATTCGAATCGCACAAGGCGAGGAATTGGGTTTTACACAGGAAGACGTTCAGATGTTTGGACACTCGATCGAATGCCGGATCAATGCGGAAGATCCTGAAACATTCGTGCCATCGCCCGGTAAAATTACCGGATTGAATCTTCCCGGAGGTCCCGGCGTGAGAATCGATACTGCGGTTTACCCGAATTATGTTGTTCCGCCTTATTATGATTCGATGATCGCAAAATTAATCGTACACGCCCGAACACGCGAGATTGCGATTGCCCGAATGAAAAGGGCATTGGAAGCGATGGTCGTTGAAGGAATAAAAACGACAATTCCGCTTCATATTAAGATTATGAATGATGAGAAGTTTCAAAAAGGAGACTTTTCAACGAAGTTCATGGAAGAATTCAAGTAGTGAATAGTTGATAGTGAATAGGTAATAGTGGATAATGCTGATAGAAAAAATTATATCCAAAAATTATTCACTTTTAGTTATATATTTTTCAATAAATAAAATTTTCGCGGTTTCGACTGCGAGCAAAAGGAGAGACTAACAAAATTCTATGGCAACAGCTAAAGAAACTAAAGAGAAAATCGTTGGTGATTTTCGTTTACATAACAATGATACGGGTTCTTCGCAGGTGCAAATTGCACTTTTATCGCAAAGAATTACCGAATTAACTGAACATTTCAGAACACATAAAAAAGATAATCATTCTAGAAGAGGCTTATTAAAGTTAGTCTCACAGCGTAGAAAGCATCTTGATTATCTAAAGAAAACTGATATTGAACAATATCATGAAATGGTCAAACGTCTCGGCTTACGTCGTTAATTTTGAGCCGATTGGAATTAATATAAAAGACATCTTCGAGTTCTTTTATCATACGTTCTTTCGAAGAATTTGTTAGTAGTTGCTGAACGTGACAGCGTAAAGCTATCAACAAACGAGAACGGGTCGTTAAATAAAAATAGAACGACGGCAGAAGCTATCACGGCAAGTCTTCTGCCGTCTTTGTTTATTTAAAATCAACGCAAAGCAAAGACAATTGGTAATAGAAATGGTTAAGTAGTGAAAAATCTCAAGTCTTGAGTTTTGCGACAAAATATAATGGAGAAAAAATGCCACAAAAGAAATATCTGAAAGAATCAATTAAATTAGGCGATGGCGAATTATCAATCGAAACGGGCAAGGTTGCCAAACAAGCTGATGGAGCTGTTGTTGTTAGATTTGGCGATACAATGCTTTTGGTTACAGCAGTAAGCACACACACGCCTCGCGAAGGAATCGACTTTTTCCCGCTCACTGTAGAATATCGGGAAGCTAATTTTGCAGCCGGACGAATCCCCGGAAATTACTTCCGCAGAGAAGGCAAACCAAACGAAAAAGAAACCTTAACTTGCCGCTTGATCGATCGTCCATGTCGTCCGCTTTTCCCTGAAGGCTACAAGAACGAAACACAAATTATTGCTTCTGTGATTTCTGCCGATACCGATAACGATCCGGACGTTTTCGCGATTACGGGTGCATCATGTGCACTGTATTTGAGCGATATTCCGTTTGAAAATCCTTTAGCAGCGGTTCGCGTCGGCATTGTTGACGGTAAATACATAATCAATCCAACTTACGACCAACGCCGGAATTCAACCCTTAATTTAATCGTTGCAGGAACTGAAGAAGCGATTTGCATGGTTGAGGCAGAAGCACAGGAAGTTGCGGAAACCGTTATGGTCGAAGCGATGATGTTGGCTCACAAGGAGATCAAACGCCTTTGTTTATGGCAACGTGAACTCGGCAAAGCTTTAGAAATCACCAAGCGTGAATTTACAGCACCAAAACTTGACGAGGCTTTAATCGCAGAGATTGAGAAAAATTTCGGCGAAAAACTTAGTGCCGCCCTCGATACAACAGGCAAAGACAAAATAGCCAGTTATGCAGCGGTTGACGCTTTGAAAAAAGAGGTTGTAGATAGTTATCCTGATGACGATGCAGAAAAGCGTTCGCAAGCGGGAAAAGTTTTTGGTTACTTGAAGGAAAAAATCTTTCGCGACGATATGTTGTCAAAACGTCGTCGTCCTGATGGTCGTAAATTTTCGGAAATTCGTCCGATTACTTGCGATGTTGGCTGGTTACCACGGGTTCACGGTTCGGCTTTATTCACACGCGGCGAAACGCAGGCAATTGTCAGCACAACGCTTGGAACAAAGATGGACGAGCAATTTACTGATGATTTGGAAAAAGGCGAAGTTAAAAAACGCTTTTTGCTGCATTACAATTTCCCGCCGTTCTCGGTTGGCGAAGTTGGCAGAATTGGTTTCACGAGCCGCCGCGAAATTGGTCACGGAAATCTTGCCCGAAGAGCTCTCGAAGCTGTTTTGCCCTCAGAAGCTGAATTTCCATACACATTAAGAATCGTCTCGGACATTACCGAATCTAATGGTTCGAGTTCTATGGCGTCGGTCTGCGGCGGTTGTTTATCGTTGATGGATGCTGGTGTGCCGATTAAGAAAACGGTTGCTGGCGTTGCGATGGGATTGGTGATGGAAGGGAATCGTTACGCGATTTTATCTGACATTGCAGGTGCAGAAGATCACTATGGAGATATGGATTTCAAAGTTACCGGAACTGCCGATGGTATTACTGCTTTGCAAATGGACATTAAAGTTGGCGGAATTAATGCGATGATCTTGTCTGAAGCTCTTGAGCAAGCAAAAAAAGGTCGTCTCCATATTCTTGCGATCATGGAAAAAGCGATTGGCAAGCCTCGCGAAGAACTTTCGGAATTTGCACCTAGAATTATTACTATCAAGGTGCATCCTGATAAAATTCGCGAAATCATTGGACCAGGCGGAAAGATGATTCGTTCGATTACCGAAGAAACCGGTGCAAAAATTGATATTTCCGATGATGGAACTGTTAATATTGCGACTAATGATGGGGAAGCGGCTCAAAAAGCTCTCGACCGCATTAAATCGATTTGTGCGGAAGCTGAAATTGGCGAAACGTATCTTGGAACTGTGACTCGAATCGTAGATTTCGGAGCATTCGTTGAGATTTTCGCAGGAACAGAAGGACTGCTTCATATTTCTGAAATTTCAGACAGACGCATCAAAGATGTTCGCGATGAATTGAAAGAAGGTCAGCAGGTAATGGTTAAATGCATCGGCAGAGAAGGCAACAAAATTAAGCTCTCTCGAAAAGCGGTATTAAAAGAGGAATCAGCAAAGGCTGAAGCTAATTAAACTCTGCTTTTGAAAGAGGTTTTATCGGGTGAAAGGACTGATTTCTTTCACCCTTTTTTTGTGCAACTATCCCGTAAAAATGTGATTCAAACCAGCTAACCCCTTTGAATTACATTCTTTTTCAGAAAAATGTTTAACATTTTCTGGAAATTGTTTCTATTAAAACTTTGTATCAGGTGTAAGCGACCATAAGAAGTAGGCGGCTTAGCTTGGAATTGGACGAAAAGTTGCTGAAAACCCAAAAAAATAGATGCAAAAATCAATTTTTTTTGTTATAGTTTTCAACATAAAGAACCCCAACTAAGTGAACGCATTAAGTTTTTCACAAAACTTATGGTCAAATAACTATTTAGCTTTTTGTTGTAGGTGTAGGAAAATGAAAAATAAAACATATCAATTTGCTTTAGCGGCAGTAACATTAACGGCATTTTTGCTCTCTGCAAATATTGTCAAGGCAGCCCCTGTAAAAATTAATCAAGTAATTCAGGTGGTGAATGCCAAGCCGGGTAAGGCAAAAACAGGCGGCTTCACACAATTGCGATTGGCGGACGACAATAAAACGGTTGATTCAACCAAAGACGTCTCGACCACTCCGCAAGATGACCGCGTTATTATCACAAAAACTGTAGAAGTAGTTGAAAATGACGTCTGCGATTGTCCGATTGATGAAGTAGGCGGTACAAGTTTCCCGAAGTGGTCATTGTTAGGCTTGGCAGCGATACCGGTTGCGGTTGTTCTTTTAAACCGAAAGGACAAAACACCGACACCTACACCAACGCCGACTGCGACAACAACGCCGACTGGTTCGCCAACAGCGACTCCAACTCCAACGGCAACGCCGACAGCGACGCCTACGCCAACGTCAACTCCGACAGTTACTCCAACTCCAGAACCTGTTCCGGAACCGATGACAATTTTACTCTTCGGCACAGGATTGGCAGGTATTGGTGTGGCAGCACGTAGAAGATTGCGTAGAAAAACTGAAGAAACAGAAGATTAAACATTTTATTTGATTGAGATCTAATTGGTCTCGACGAAAGATTGAGGTAAAAAGATGCGAAAGATTAGCTACAATTTTCTCTTTGTTGTGATGGTAATGACATTGGGATTAGCGACAACAGCCTTTGCTGATGCGAAAAAAGAAGTTATCAACAAAATCCCAAAAAACATGTCGATGATTTCGGTGACTACCGATGAACCGATGACAGTTTTGGTCGATGGTGTTGAAGTAGGCAGAACGGAAGGAAGCCAAATTAAATTTGAGCGTGCCGTTACTCCCGGAGTACATGAAGTTACGATCAAAAGCCCTGACGGGAAAGAATTTACAAAGTCATACACCTTTACAAAAAACGTTAGAAATTGTGTTTGCTTGAAAACGGTGAGAAATGACGTTAAAACTCCTTGTCCATACAACATCAATGTCAGCGGTCCTGATAAAGTTACGGAGGGTGATTTAGTTACCTTTGCTGCCATCAATGCAGTTTCAGGCGGTGCAGCGGCTCTTAATTATGTTTGGAGAGTATCCCCTGAAAATGCACGTATCACTAGCGGATTAGGAACTCCTTCGATCACGGTTGACACAACAGGATTGGGCGGACAACCGGTTCGTGCGGAAGTTGAAGTTACTGATGGAGTTTACGATGCAACTTGCAGACAAAGCATCGCGGTGAGCACGTTGGTAGACAAAATTCCTGTAGTAGAGCAACCAAAGTCATATAGATTTGATGATTGGGAAGCCACAGCTTTTGACGATGATAAAGCGAGACTTGATGCCTTTGCCACGGAATTGCTAAACAAACCTGATTCACAAGGCTACATCATCATGTATCAAGGAACAGACAAACGAAGCACAAAGGTCAACTCGGTTGATAAATTGAGCAAACGTACGCTGAATTACTTGGTTCAAAGTCGTGGTGTTCCGCCAAACAGACTTGTAATCACGAACTGGGGACAAAAAGCGAAAACCAGTTACGATGTATGGATAGTTCCTCCGGGAGCAAATCCTCCGGTACCGCAATAAACGAAAATATAGCTAATTAATCAAGGACGGCTTCGGTCGTCCTTTTTTTGTACATAAGTCCTTTGTCGATTGTTGTTTGTCCGTTGTAAAATTACTGACTGACTTGAAATTTGGAATCTGGAATTTACTATGAATATCGAAACAATCGTATCACTCTCAAAACGTCGCGGATTTGTTTTTCCCGCGTCCGACATTTACGGCGGACTTGGTTCAAGCTGGGATTACGGTTCGCTTGGCGTTGAACTTGCGAATAATATTAAACAATCGTTGGTGGCGTTGGCTCGTTCACGAACGCGACGATATTGAAGGACTTGACTCATCAATTATCCAAAACCGTTTGACGTGGAAATATAGCGGTCACGAAACAACTTTTTCAGCGATCCGTTGGTCGATTGCCGAACGTGCAAAGGCAGATATCGCGAAGATAAATTGCAAGATGTCGCTTGCCCAAAAGACGCTAAATTCATGTGCCGGAAGCGGTAAAGAATGCGATTTAACCGAAGCAAAACAGTTTAATTTGATGTTCAAAACAACCGTCGGAGCAACGTCTGCAGACGATGATTATCTGGCGACTGCGTATCTTCGTCCCGAAACGGCACAGGGAATTTTTATCAATTTCAAAAATGTGCTGGATACTTCGCGACGCAAATTACCTTTTGGCATTGCTCAAATCGGAAAAGCTTTTCGCAACGAAGTTACGCCGGGAAATTTCATCTTCCGCACACGCGAATTTGAACAGATGGAAATGGAATATTTTTGTCGTCCGGAAGACGCGGCGGAAATTCATCAGGAATTTATTGACGGGTTTCAAACGTGGTTCGCATCGCTCGGAATTAAACCCGAAAATCTCAAATTATACGAGCAAAATGCGAAGGAATTGGCACATTACGCCGTTCGCACAGTTGATATTTTGTATAGGTTTTTCCCTGATCGTGATGACGAAGACGCACAATTTGATGAACTGATGGGAATTGCCAATCGAACGGATTTTGATTTGAAGACACATTCCAAAAAGCCCGAAGATGCGGACGGAAAACGAATTAACCAAGATTCAACCGAAGACCTTTCATATTTTGACCCGACCACAAACGAGCGTTTTTATCCGTATGTAATCGAACCTGCCGTTGGAGTTAATCGCACATTGTTAGCAGTTTTAATGGACGCTTATACCGAAAAGACCAATGACAAAGGCGAAGTTCGCGTTATCTTAAAATTAAAACCCGAACTCGCACCAATTAAAGTTGCCGTGTTGCCGCTCGCAAAAAATAAACCTGAAATTGTCGCGATGGCGAAACAACTCAAAAAAGATTTGCTGCCAACGATGCGAACCGTTTACGACGACACAGGCGGAATCGGCAAACTCTACGCCCGCCAAGACGAAATTGGCACACCTTTCTGCGTAACCGTTGACCACGAATCTTTAGACGATAATGCAGTAACTGTGAGGGACAGAGATACTTGGGAACAGGAACGAGTGAAGATTGCAGATTTGAAAGAGTATTTACAAAAACGGTTAGGGTAATTATGGAAGCAGAAATCCATGCCACTACACATATCGGACGAGTTAGAAGAGAAAACGAAGATAATTTTCTTTTGTTGAATCTTTATAATTCTAACTTTTGCACGAAATCACAAGTTTTAGATGATTTTGTCATTCAATCACAAAAAGTTGAGATTGATGAGCGAGGTAGCGTTTTAGCTGTTTCTGATGGTTGTGGAGGATTAGGGGCAGGAGACATTGCTAGTGAGATGGCGGTTGAAACTGTCAGAAATATGCTCACGGGGGAAATTCCTAATCTTGACGATTCCTTTTATGCGGGCGAATTAATCGAAAAACTTTATGGTGCTACTCTTTACGCCAATCGTTTGATTCATCATCGAGGGCGAACAGTTCCCGAGTATAATGCAATGGGTTGCACTCTGACCGCTACGGGAATTACTACTGACGCGGTTGATTTCATTCAAGTTGGCGATAGTCGAGCGTATTTAGTCCGTAAAGATAAAATTTATCCAATCACCAAAGACCAAACCTTAGTCAACCAACTAATTGATGCAGGTCTAATCAAGCCTGAAGAGGCTGAAACCCACGCCTTAAAAAATGTGATCTTGGAGGGACTCGGCACACAAAATGAAGTTTATCCTGATGGTGTGCGACTAATTCCCCAAAGTGATGACATTTTGCTTTTATGCAGCGATGGGCTTTCCGATAAGCTCACAGATGTTGATTTATTAAGAGTTGTTTTGAACAACCGCGATAACCTTAAAAATGCTTGCCAAGTTTTAATCCAAGAAGCAAACGAACGCGGCGGAGAAGATAATATTACCGTGATTTTAGCTAAACTTTCAGGAAATGAATTGATGGAACCGACGGATGATTCAGTTGTAATACATCCATTAAAATTTGATACTCGTCCTAACTAAACTTTTTTGACCTTATTTCGTCACAATTCCTGCGATAATAGTTAAGGTCATTTTTGACGAATGGATGGAAAACAGACAAATGAAAAAACTTTGGATCGTATTGATTTTATTTTTACCAATATTTGGTTTTTCGCAAATAACTGATGGGTTTTATCGGGCGGATTTTACGCAAAATGGGGACGCTTTAAGAATCGAAGCTGATTTTGAAGTCAAAGGCGAGATTTTGGTCGGAAAGCTCAAAATCGGCACTCAGCTTCAGAATATTCGCGGCACAATTGAGAGCCAGATTTTGTCCGCGACAACAGAGCGAGAGAACGGAACAAGTTATCAGATATTTGTAAATTTAAGAAAATCCGCAACCAAAGCCGAACTCTGGAAAAAAACCGAGCAATATACTTCAAACGAAAGGGAAGTTTCGCAAACGATGACGAGCGGAATTTTGCGAAAAATTGATCCACCGGCGGGCGTCGCGAGCGAGATTTCGGATCCACACAAGCTGACCATCGAATATCCTAAACAAACTTTTCCAAAAGAATTTTCGGGAACAGCAAATGTGTTCGTAACAAAGGAAGGCGAATCAACGATTTATAAAGTTGCGTTGACTGGGCTTTATGCTAATTGGGACAAGCGAACTTTGAGTTTTGCGGTCAAACAGTCCGCCGATAACAGTCAAAAGATTTGGCAGCGGGCTGGGATTGACAAACTTGATTATGCTGAAAAGATTACAATGACGAAGGACGCTTTTGTCACCGACAAAATGTATGTGGTAGAAGATGGCTCTGCAGGCGAAATTAGAATTTTGGAAGAAAACGATGGCGAAGTGATTTTCAAGTTGACGAATCTTTCAGTTAAAAATTCGCTTAATAATGAAATTGCTAGTATAAACGGAACTATTCGGGCGGTTAAACCAAAGTCGAAATAATATCCTGGCAGAAACTTAACCGCTCAAATGTTCAATTCTTTGCTTTGCCTTTGACGACCTTCTTTTTGGGCAAAGCCTTTATTTTCTGCGGCGGCAAGAGCGTGATTGATTCAATAATTCTCTTTATCGATGCTTGAACATCGTCAACTTTTACCGATTCCGGGAAAGTCGTTCCAACTGACAAAACGACATCGCCCATCAAAACAGTTTGGAAAAATGCCCGATTCGGAACGCCTTCAACGCTGTAACCGTAATAAACAGTTGGAATTGTCCGATTTGGCAAAATGTTGTCCATCAAGCTATAAACCGTCACCAGCGTAAAACTATCCGAAATTAAATTCAATTTTACATTCCATTTTTTTTCACGAGTTGCAATATGCCACGCCCGTTGAGCTTTGAGAATTTCGTCAGCTTCGATAACTTTACTTTTCCCAAGAAACAGAGATGTTTTTATAAATTCGATTTCAACGCTTATGTTGTCGGTTTGGATCGAAAGATTTTGGGCGTTATTTTGCGTTCCGGTTGGGTTTTTGCCATCAATAAGAAGCGAAAAGGCTTGCGGCTGATTCCGATAAAAAATCGCCATTCCTTTTTCGGTTTTGATAGCCCAATAATCAGCGTTTGGATTGTTTTGAGCGAATAAAAAACTGCATCAAAAATAGAGTTGCGATAATTGCAAATAGATATTTTTTCATAATTTTCGATGCTGAAAACCCTCTTTTTATTAGTCTTCAACCAAAGTTTTCTTCTCAATCGTAAAACCTTTTTCAGCCGAATTACGCGAATAATTCCAGATGATTATTTCGTCCATCAATGTTCTGTCTTTGGTTTCAACATTAGAACGCCCTTTGGTTTCAATTCGCAGTTTGTTATCAATGAAACGATAGCCTTTGCCGTCCCTTAAACTATCATTAATTTCTTTATTTTCAGTTAGATAAGTGTTTATTTCGCAATCGGAAATAGGAATACTTTTCTTTTTTTCAAGCTTCAAACGAGCATTAAGTTTTACCCAAATTAACGAAGTTGCACCGTCAGCCCCGCAGCGTCCGCAAGCATTGCAATTGGAATTTCCCGAAGGCGATTCGGATTCGATAATTAGATAATGTTTACCATTTTTGCTGACTGCATCAATTATTTTGAAATCGGCTTTTGCACCAAAACTTGCACAATCCGGCGGGGCGAATTTTACCGCTTGACGACTTGTATAAACGCAACCTGAAACTTGTCTTGCAAGATTGATTACGCCGGAAACTTTCCCTTTTTTGATCGTGACATTTCCGCTGGTTGTGTGTTTCGCCGTAAACCCGTTTGCGTTGCCTTTGTCTTGGGCAAAGACAAAACTGAAGCTAACTAAAATCAAAGTTAATACAAACAAGTATTTCATAAAATTATTTTCTCCCAATTGCCTTAGAAAAGGAACTCGGACACTCTTGTCCGAACAAACACGAGAGTGTTTGAATCTGCTTGAGCAATTTTAAAATTGAACTATAACTAGGTTTGTAGCGTTTTTCAAACGCTTTCGGACAAGAGTGTCCGAGTTCCTTTTCACAAAACAGAATTGCTTAAACTATTGTCCACTCCTTTTTGCCTGAATTCCCTTAATCATCCAATCGGGAATCTGTCCGTCATATTTGCGGGTAAATCGCTCAATCGCAGCAACCATTTTGGCATCAACTTTATCCAATTTTTTCCGCACGTCCTGAGCCCAAATGCCGCCCATCGCCATCAAAGTCATATTTTGCTTAAGGACTCGCTCGCCTTCTTCGTTGTATAATTCAATAGTTCCGAGTAGCGATTTGTAATCGGCTTCCATTTCAGTTGCTTCACTCTTAGCTTTTTCCTTGACTTTTTCTTGGACTATTCTCGTTTCCGCTGTCTTTTTTTCTTCCAAATATTTTTGCTTTTCTTTTTCTAGATAAGCGTCCGATTCTTCAATGTATTTTGGATTTGTCAGCGTAATTTCGACAAGTTTTTCGTTTTCAAACCGCATACCCAAATCGCTGCCGTATCCCATTGCTGATTCGACAGTTTTATCTGAATTTGTCCATTCAGATTGACTCGCCGGTTTGCCATAAATCTTGATTACGTCTGAAGGGCTTGCATTCCAATCAAGGTTTTTGCCTGGTTTTCCCGAAAATCGTGTGCCGGCGCCAATGTTTTTTCCGTAAAATTTTACTTCGCCAACCGTCTCCGCTTGGTTGCGTGAAGGCGACCACATATAAAACCAAATTCCTAAGTTTGAATAGCTTCCGTTTTTAGGCGTATCTCCGAAAATCGAATTAAGTTCCACGCCAGATTTTCCGTAGAATTTTCGGCAACCTGCGTCTTCAATAATGAACTTACAATCGGACAATCCGCTATAGCGGGTTGGGACGCTCGATGGGTTTGGTGTAGGACTAGGGGTTGGTGATTTGATGTTTTCCAACGCAAATTTTGGGGCTTTTAGGGAAATGTAAGCGAGCTTTCCGTCCATAAAACCCACTACAATATTTTCACCGTAATAAAAATCAGTCGAAATATAATCCTTGAGTTTCCATGTTTTTTGGGAATCCGGCTGGCGGTATTTGCTGATTACCTCATCGGTGGAAACTTCCCAGTCAAAATTCCTACTCGGTTTGCCCTCAAACGTCCGCCGATATTCGCTAAACGGTTTAATTCCATAAAAGGTAATTTCCTTAAGTTCCGAATCAAAATAGAGATGAATGCCGAAACTATAGTATTTACCAGTATGGTCGGCAACTCCAATAATTGATTGAACTCTGTTTTCAGAATATCCAAGAAAACTACCGCAACCCGCGTCTTCCAATACAAAATTGCAACCCGGAAACGGATTTTGTTGTGCAAAAATACTGATTGGCAAAATCGCCAAGATTGAAAATAATGTAATTGTTAAAAAGATTTGTTTCATAATTTTTCTCCAGTTGAATTGAAAATGCAGTCGTTTAATATATCTTTCAATAGACCGAAATAGCCGCTAGTTTTCCATCTCTGAAACGAAATTCAATCCTTCCATACATTAGATTTTGGTATTTTCCTTCCTCGTCGGTTTTTGTGGTTTGTTCGAGCGGTCTTCCGTATATTTTTCTAACTTGAGGAAGCGACATTTTCCAACTAATATTTTTTTCAGGTGTTCCTTGAAACGTGATGTATTTACTGTCCAGTTTCCAACCTGTCCAACCGTTAAAACTAATTTCTCTGATTTTTCCATTTGAATTAATCGAAAAAGATAATCCCTTTGAATAATAGAAAAAAGTCTGATCCGCGTTATCATTGATTTCTTTTTTCTCCGGGTTTCCAAGCATTGAAAGCAATTCGCTTTCCGTCATAAAAAGTTTTAGTTTGCCGCATCCTTCGTGCGTTTCAATCTTGTTACAGTTTAATTCCGCCAAAGTTTTGGTTGGAGCAGTTGGCTTCGGCGTAGTGGAATTTATGCTGCTTTTTGTCGTATCGGGCTTCTCATTTTGTTTCGTATTTTTTGCTTCATTGGCAGATTCTTCTTCATCCTCTTCGTCTTCGTCCAAAATAGTTTGGATTCCAAGATCGCCTAATATGCTGCTGGGGTTCATCTCAGCATTAAGTGCAGCAAGTTTCTTTTCCAAAGCCTCTATTTCATTGACCTTGTTTGGTTTATTTTGGACTTGGTAGATTTTTTTAGCATTATCCAACGAATTGAATATCGCCGCAAGTTCTGGAAAAACGCTGATAGCTTTGGCTAAATCAGCTTCAGCTTTAGCCGCATCGTTTTGCATTCCGTAGAGCACTCCGCGAAACGAAAGAGCGACGACATCATCTTTGTTCAAATTAACTAACCCATTCGAGGTTTGCCACGCGACCTCGTAGTTTTTTTGGTTGAACAAACAAGGAATCGCATAACGAGCAGCTGTCGGATACTCGGAAATTGCCATCGATTTTTCGAGAAGCGGCAGAGCCTTGTCGCATTGTTGAGTTATTGAAAGTAAAGCTCCTTTTCGATTCAATTCCATCGCGGTCATTGGGTTAGCAAATCCTAACGACGCTTTTTGTGCATCTTCTCTTCTGGCTTTGACAACTAGCATTTCAGTCAATGATTTATTGGCAACTTTGCGGATTCCGGCTTGCTCCAAAAGAAATGCATCAGCGAATTGATACTCGCCCATCGAATCAAAAGCCTCAGTGATAAATGAAAGCGTTACGATATAATCTTCTTCGGTTTCAGCCGCTAAAACTCGGTTCGCCAAATCGCGGGCTTCGTAAAATTTATATTGACCAGCCAGACATAGAACCAGCTTCATATTTAACCATTGCTGCTTTTTACTTTTTGGCAAAGCCAATTTGTATAGCTCTTCAGCCTTTGCGAAATCAGCCGGATTATGCGAACTATATTGCCCCAAACTCAAATAAACTTTCGCAGAATCTGAATATGTTCCGCTGAGAAAATCTTCATCTTCGGCGGTTCGAGACTTTAGATTTCGGTAATAATTGATAACTTCGCCATTATCCGAAATCGCTAATCTAAGCATTTCAACCGTTTTTGGCGAATATCTGAGAGTGTAATCAGAGTTATTCGGTTTGCTATTGTCAAAATAGACAAATTCAATTGAACTTGCTCTCATATTAAAAGCAATTACCCTGTCTATTGGTTTTTTTACGGGTAAACTGAGAAATTTTGTTGCCGTTTCGATTACTTCGGGAAATTTCTGAGCGTCAAATTCTGCGTTCATCTGCTTGTAAAGTGCATCCGAACTTTGGGCAAAAATCGCCGATGGCAAAATCGCCAAGATTGAAAATAAAGTAATTGTTAATAAATTTCGTTTCATAGTTTTCTCCAACAAAATCAATCTAAAATGCACCTGATGGAATTATTTCTTCAATGCCGCAATTTTGGCTAAATATTCCTTTGCTAATTTGTCATCGGGGTCTATTTCCAAGGCTTTTTCCAAATCAGCTTTAGCTTTACTAAATTGCTTTTCTTGAAAATATAGGAGTCCGCGGGCTGTGCTGCAATAGGGATGTTTGGGTTCGATTTTGATGACTTCGGTAAAATCCGCGATTGCCCCTTCGTATCGCTTTAGACTTGTGTAAGCTTTTCCACGACCGAATAGGGCAGCGGTATAACCGTCGTCGTCGGTCTCTTCAAAATTGTCAATTACTACGGTGTAATCGTCAACAGCTTGGGAAAATTTCCCGCTTTTTCGATATGCTTCGCCGCGACCAAAGTAAGCCTCAATATCTTCGTCATCAATCTCAATCGCTTTGGTATAATCTTCAATCGCTTCGGGAAATTTGTCCAAATAAAGATAGGCTTCCGCACGCAAGAAATGAACCTCTTCTAACCTAGGATTGAGTTCAAGAGCCTTGTTAAAATCGGCGATTGCCTCTTTATTTTTATCCAGCAAAAGGTAACTCTTTCCGCGTTTATAATAAGCAGTATCGTATTTGGGATCTAATTCAATTGTTTTAGTAAAATCCGCGATTGCCTCGTTGTGTTTTCTGAGCTTTTGATTTGCTTCGCCGCGACCAATGTAGCAAGAATCTGCATTGGGATTGAGACGGATACATTCGTTATATATTTTGATGGCATCGCTGCTTTTATCAACATCTGCTCTCGTAAAACCGATACACAAATCTGCCGCTGCAGTTGCTGTTGAGTCAGTATTTAAAGCACTTGCCTTTGAACAATCTGCAAGAACTTCCGCGTATTTTTTAAGACCGCCGTAAGCACCTCCGCGACCGACATATGCAGAGGCAAGTTTTGGATCAATTTCGATTGCTTTGTTAAAATAGTTTAGTGCCTTTTCATACTCTTTCTGGTCGCGAAAAAGTTCGCCGAGTTGGTTGTAGGCTTTTGCATATTTGGGGTTTAGCTCGATTGCTTTTGAATAGTGTGTGATTGCTTTTTCATAGTCTTTTGTGTCTTTGTAAGCAAGGGCAAGATTGTAATGAGTTATCGCATTTTTCGGGTCAAGCTCGAGTGCTTTCTTGTAATCAGCTTTGGCTAAATCAAACTTTTTTAAATTGCCATACAAATTTCCGCGACTGGCATAAGGATTTGGGTTGTTTGGGTTGAGCTGAATAGATTTAGCGTAATCAGCTAAAGCAGCATCATTCTTATTTAGCCGCGAATTGGCAATTCCGCGATTACCGTAGCAAAATGCCATTTCAGGTTTTAACCGAATACATTCGCTGTAAGATTTAATCGCTTCCTCGTGTTTGTTTTGTTTGGATTGGGCGTTTCCTAAGTTATACCAAGCCTCAGCCGTTGTTGGTTGCTGGGCAGGTGTACTACTAAAAAAACCATCCTTATAAGTGCCTTCCCGTGTGATATTTGTCGCTTTATTGTAATCTTTCCCGTAACCATTCGACTTATCGTTTTTCCATGCCCCTATGTAATAACTGCCGTTTTTAGCTGTGTAAGTTCCTTGTCCGTCTCTAGATCCGTTAAGCCAATCACCTTCGTAAATGTCGCCATCAGCGTATATAATTTTGCCTTTGCCGTGAAAGTTATCTTTGTAAAACTGTCCCGTATAGATTCGACCGTCTTTTAACTTAAAAATCCCTTGTCCTTCGGCTAAACCATCGACCCAATCGCCTTCGTAAATATCGCCTTTAGAATTAACAAGTTTGCCTTTTCCATGGGCTTTTCCATTGACGTAATCGCCTTCGTAAGTAGTGCCGTTAGAATTGAAATATTTGCCTCGTCCTTCTATCTTGCCATTGACCCAATTACCATCGTAAACGCTGCCATCGGGATAGTTATATTTGCCTTTGCCGTGAAATAAATCTTTGGAATACTGTCCCGTGTAAGTTGCACGGTCGGCGAAATTTGAAGTTCCTTGCCCCTCGGCTTTGCCATTAACAAAATCGCCTTCGTAAATATTGCCGCTGGCATAAACCATTTTGCCTTTGCCGTTTACGCAATCACCCGAAACGCATTTATTCGAGGCTGTTTGGGCGAAAATATTGGCTGGCAAAATTGCCAAGATTGAAAATATTGTAATTGTTAATAAGTTTCGTTTCATAGTTTTCTCCAAAGGCGTTAAACGCTCACATCAATACTCGCAGGGATTAACGAAAAATTGGGTCAAAAAAATTGGAGCTCGGACACTCTTGTCCGAATCGCCGGAAACGGCGAAAAGTGTTTGAAGTTATTCAACCTCAACATTTATTCGTGCTTTGCACTCATTCGGACAGGAGTGTCCGAGTTCCTTTTATTTTTCGTTGCAAAACTTCAAATAAATCCTTTTGCACATTTCCGCTCATATTCAATACATCGTTGTTTTGCCAAATCTCAACCGCTTTTTGATATTCGGCAATGGCTTTTTCATTTGATTTCTCACAATTTCCGAGTTTCATAAAATACAATGCTTGCAATGATTTAGCGTAATTTGCATCTTTTTTATCGGCGATTTCAAACATTTCATTAAAGGCTTTTTCATAAATTTGTCGAGCCTTATCCGTTTCGCCTCGCCGCAACAATTCATCGCCATAATTAAATTTAGCTTCGCCGCGAACTTTGATGTAGTCGAAATTTTCCGCATCTTTTTCGACCAAATAATCCAGATATTTGAACGAACTTTCAAACATCAAATCAGCTTGTTTTGCTTTTCCCGTGCGTGAATAAATCGTTCCAAGACGTTGTTCAACGGTCGAAACTTCCAACTTCTGCCCAACGCTGATGTTGTCGAATTCCAAACTTTTGCGGTAAATTTTTTCCGATGCTTGCAAAATCTCCAACGCTTTTTCGTATTCTTCGGTTTCAATCAAAACGGTTGCATAATAAAGCTCCGCAGCCGCCAACATTGCGGGCGGAAGCACTTGATTCGGATAAAGTTTGACCAGTTTTTTGTCTATTTCAATACTTTTTTCCATTAGCGTTTTTGCTTCCGCAAGATATTTATTTTCCAAGTCAACATTTTCATCGAAGCGAGCAGATTGTGCCAAAGTCAACAATGTCGTCGCATTATTTGTGCTTGCTCCGACCAAATAATTATTGAGCCGCAGGTCATCAGGATTCTTTTGCAATAGTTTTTCACAAATAGAAATCACCTTTTTATACGCCCAAATATTTTCGTTTTCGTTAAACCCAACGGGCAAGGAATTTCCCCAAAAAATGTAGCTAATTGCCAAACGCGAAGCAATCGCTTCATTGTCAGGATTCTGTTTCAACAAGTTTTCGCCTGTGGAAATTGCTTTTTGAAAAAACTTGTTCGATTCTTCAGTTTGTCCATTTTGCCGCAAAACTACTGCGTAATCAGCATTTGCAGCGACAAATTCAGCTTGTAAATTGGTGTCTTGTGATTTCAAAATCAACGGTTCGAGAATCTCGATTCCTTTGCGATAATTTTCGATTGCTTGAACTGTTTGCCCCAAATTTGGCGACGACGGACGACCTTGCACCTTGGCGATTCGTAAAAATGCTTTGCCGAGTTCACTTTTGAGTGCATCATCGGCGTTTGCGTCTTGCGAAAGACTGTCAAAAAAGGCGAGTGAATCTTTGACAAACATCTCCCGAATCGGCGTAGAATTCGGCAATTTTTCGGCTTCATCGTAATATTTGAAAACGATATTATTTGCCAATTCTCGAACTTGATTAAAACGTTCTTCGGCTAATTGTCGCTGTTTTTCCGCCCGATACGCTTGCCAGCTTGTAGCCGCAATTCCGGCGATAAGTGTTAGAAATAATAATGTTCCGGTCATGACATAACCTCGATTCCGCGATACAAATTTTTCCAAACGATACGAAAAAGTATCAGGGCGTGCGATGACGGGTAAACCATCCAAATGTCTCTGAATATCACTCGCAAATTGTTCGACGGAAGAGTATCGCCGAGCAGGAATTTTTTGAAGAGATTTTAGAATTATGTTATCCAAATCACCGCGAATTAGTTTTGAATTTTGCGTTTTAAGTTTTGAGTTAGTCGTAACGCCAACACCGTCAGATGTTTTGCTGACAACAGACCATTCGCCACTGACTACTGACGACGGACGAACTGGTTCTACATCACAAATAATTTTCGCCATTTCATCAGGGCGATTATTCGGAAAATCGTAAGCCGAAACACCAGTCAAAAGTTCGTAAAGTATTAACCCCAAAGAATATATGTCGCTTGACGTTGAAACCATTTCGCCGCTGATTTGTTCGGGCGAAGCATATTTCGGAGTCATCATTCTAAGCTGCGTAACGGTTTGAGTTTTGTTATTGGCTTCATCTGAAATAACTTTTGAGATACCAAAATCGAGCAATTTTACAGTGCCATCTGTTGTGACTAAAATATTACCCGGCTTCAAATCGCGATGAACGACGAGACGCGAATGTGCAAACGAAACTGCTGAGCAAATCTGCAAAAAGAGCCGTAAACGTTGATTAATACTGAGGTTTCGATCATTACAAAATTCATCAAGCGGCTGACCTTTGACGAATTCCATCGCAAAAAACGGCGTGCCCTCATCGGTTCGTCCACCGTCTAAAAGCCTTGCAATATTTGAATGTTCAAGCGAAGCAAGAATTTGGCGTTCATGCGAAAAACGACGAAGCATTGCATCCGAATCCATTCCGCGTTTCAACAATTTCAACGCGACGGTTTGCGAAAAATCGTCCTTTTGGCGAACTGCTTCAAAGACGATTCCCATCCCGCCGTGCCCAATTTCGTTGACGATTTTGTATCCACCAATCTCTTTGCCGACGTAGTTTTCCGCCGATTCTTCTTGCCAAAGATTCGAAATATTGGCGACAGGTTGGGCGAAATTGTTTTCACTTTCAGCTTCTAACAATTGCCGAACTTCATCGATAATTTCGCTATCCGTTTGTTTTTGGAGAAATGCTTCAACGTCGGCTGAATCAAGTTCGACCGCTTCGTTGAAAATCGCTTTAATTTGATGCCACTTTTCTGAATTCATTCGACTTCGAACGGAACGCGGGCTGCTAGCCTGCGAGTAATTTTCTTTGTTATTTTGAACTTATCTCAGGCACATTTCGGACGCTTTGCGTCCGTGCAGACTGGCAGCCTGCGTTCCGTTAATACTCGCAGAAATTATTAACAAATTAGGTCAATTTTGTTGTCAGCCATGCCCGTGCCATTCGCCATTCGCGTTTAATGGTTGAATCAGAAACGCCCAAAACTTCGGCAACTTCTTCATTTGTCAGTCCGCCGAAGAATTTCATCTCAACGATTCTTGCTTGCGTGTCGTCGAATTCGGCGAGTTCGTTAAGTGCTGTGTTCAAGAGGATTAGATCAACTTCGCTGTCGTTTGCTACAACATCAACATCATCGAGCGAGATCATCGTTTGCCCATCGCCACGTTTTTTGGCGTTATGACTTTCAGCGTGATTGACCAAAATTCGACGCATCATTTCCGAAGCAATCGCAAAAAAATGTGAGCGATTTTTCCAATCAACCGAATGCTGATCGATCAATCGCATATAAGCTTCGTGGACTAACGCAGTCGCTTGCAACGTATGATTTTTGCGTTCGAGCGATAGTTTATGAGCCGCGATTTTCTTTAATTCTTGGTAGACGAGCGGCAAAAAATCATCAAGGCTTTGACGATCTCCCGATTGAGCAGATTTTAAGAGTTGGGTAATATTTTCAGACATTTTTAGCGAAAAAAAGTCACTGCAATTATTGCCGAAGAAAGATTTTAAGACAAGTTTACGTGTGAGTTGAAAGCCAAAATTTCGGCGATTATTTCACTAGATTATTGCGAGAACCGCACGAATTTCTCCGTAGCTATAATCGTCGCCGAGAAGTTCCTTCACCGGACCGGTGGATTTTCCGTCAAAAACCTCGGTGATTGCATCCCTGATTGCTTGAATTTTTTCAATCGGGACGATTTCTTCGATGCTGATATCTCCCGTTGGGATAAATTTCGTAAGATGGTTTTCGATCGTGCTTTTGGCTAAATCTCTGAGCTTTGCGATTTCGTCGATGGATTTGCCTTGTTTGAATAATTTGAGGGAAAGCGTGTAAGTATCGCTGATTTCGCCCTGATTTTTGCTCTTTCTTTCGCTTTTAGCTTTTTTCAATTTAATTCGCGAATCTAAATTGTTTTCTTTACAATACTTACGAATTTCAAACAGAAAGTCGACGCCGTATTTCTGCAATTTCAAATCACCAACGCCCGAAATTTTACGCATTTCCTCATAATCGTGGGGTAAAAAAGTAGCAAATTCTACGAGAGTTGCGTCTGAAAAAATGATGTAGGGAGGAACATTTTCGCTCTTGGCAATCCTCATTCTAACTTTTTTCAGATTCTCGAATAAATCTGCCAAATATGGATGCGAAATTTCGCTGACCAAGGAGTCTTTCTTGTCGGAAATCGCTTTAACTTTGATCAAATTTACCTTCACATTTCCACGCAATACGTCGTCACTTTTTTCTGTTAAAGCGAAAGTCGGATATACGCCTTCAGCCTGTTTTAGGTAACCTTGAGCAATCAAATCTCTGAAATAATCGAACCACTCATCTTTTGAAAAATCAGCTCCAACCCCATATGTTTTCAATAACTTATGCTCTTCACGAATTGATTTTGAAGCTGATCCTCGCAGGAAATCGACGAGATAAGTTAATCCAAATCGCTGATCCGTTCGATAGACAGCACTCAAAGCTTTCTGAGCGATTATCGTTCCGTCAAATTGCTCGATCTCAGTGTTGCAATTGTCGCAATTTCCGCAATAATTCGTACTTTCTTCGGAAAAATAACTAAGCAAAAATTGCCGACGGCAGGTTCGCAGATCGCCGTATTTGCCCATTACATCCAGCTTTTTGAGCATGATTTGACTTTGCTCGGGATTGCCCTCCACACTCGCAAATTCCTGCAATTTGGTGACGTCGCCCCAGCTGAAAAATAGCAAAGCATCACTTTCCAGTCCGTCACGCCCGGCTCTCCCGGTTTCTTGATAATAACTCTCAATATTTTTGGGTAAATCGCAATGCACAACAAATCGAACGTTAGACTTATCAATTCCCATCCCGAAAGCAATCGTTGCAACCATAATCTTGGTCTCGTCTTTCAAAAAAGAATCCTGATTTTTATCGCGAATTTCTTTGCTCAATCCTGCGTGATACGGCAACGCAGAAAAACCTTCAGTTTGCAGATCTAGAGCCATATTTTCAACTGATTTCCGACTCAAGCAATAAATAATTCCGCTTTCATTTTGACGGTTTTCGAGGAAATTCAATAGTTTGCGATACGAATTTTTCTTGGGTTCGATCGCGTAATAAATGTTCGGTCGATTAAAGCTAGATAGAAAAACTTGTGCTTTATCGATCGACAAACGTTCAAGAATATCTTGTCGGACGAGCTTATCGGCTGTTGCGGTGAGTGCAATTACAGGTATGTTTGGAAAATTCTGTTTCAACTTGGCAAGCTGTAAATATTCAGGTCGAAAATCGTGTCCCCAGCTCGATATACAATGAGCTTCATCAATGGCAAAAAGTGAAATTTTAATCGTTTTGAGGAAATCGATGAATTGTTCGCCGCTTTGCAAAAGTCTTTCAGGTGCGACATATAAGAGTTTGAGTGTCCCGTTTTTTACTACGTTAAATACTTCAACTTGTTCGGCTGCCGTCTGGCTGGAATTCAGAAACGCTGCATTTGCCCCGACAGTTTTCAAGCTGTCCACTTGGTCTTTCATGAGAGCTATAAGTGGAGAAATCACAACAGTTAAGCCTTCCTGCATCAAGGCGGGAATCTGATAGCAAAGCGATTTTCCGCCGCCTGTTGGCATCAAAACCAGGCAATCCTTTTTCGCCAAAACTGTTTCGATAATTGGCTGTTGATCAAGTCGAAAATCATCGAAGCCGAATTGGTCTTTGAGAATTTGTTGGGCTTGGGAAATGTCTGTCATTAGTTTTGGAATCATTTATTTAGATAAATATTAACAAAAATATCCGAAAGGCTAAAATACAACTGTCTTTTCGAAGCGGAATTGCGGAAACTAAAGGAATTCGCAAATTTGTTTTCGCTACGCTCTTTGCTAACATAGATTTTTGCGAAAATGATGTCAAAATTGCCTTCAAAAATAATCAACCTTGCCGAACTTATCAAGCAAAACGGCGGACGTGCGATGCTTGTAGGCGGTTGTGTGCGTGACGAATTGATGAATATCGAACCAAAAGATTTTGACATCGAAGTTTACGGGATTGAATCGCATAAACTCAAGGAAATTCTAAACGAATTCGGCAATGTAAACACTGTCGGCGAGAGCTTTACGGTTTATAAGATCGGTAGCGATTTAGACGTTTCATTGCCGCGTAGAGAACGAAAAGTCGCACGCGGACATAAAGGATTCGTCGTTGAAGGCGACGGGAAAATGTCCTTTGAAGAAGCTGCAAAACGTCGAGATTTTACGATAAACGCGATTATGAAAGACGTTTTGACCGGCGAAATTGTTGATATTTATGGCGGGCAAAACGACATCAAACGCAAAAAGATCCGACACATCGCGGACGAAACTTTTGTCGAAGATTCGCTTCGAGTATTGCGTGCGGCACAAATCGCGGCTCGTTTTGAGTTTGAAATTGATTTTCAAACAATCGAACTTTGCAAATCAATTGATTTGAGCGATTTGCCGAGAGAACGCATTTGGGCGGAGCTTGAAAAATTGTTGTTGAAATCAAATAAGCCTTCAATCGGGTTGCAGTATTTTTATGATCTAAACATTGCAAGTCAATTGTTTCCGGAGCTTACAGCGATGGTTGGTGTTATCCAAGAGCCAGAATGGCATCCGGAGGGTGACGTTGATTTTCACACGCTTTTGGTTGTCGATGAAGCGAGAAAGTTGATTGATGACTTGCCTTATGCGAAGCAAATCGCAGTAATGCTCGGTGCTTTGTGCCACGATTTCGGTAAACCTGCGACCACGAAATTTTTCGATGGTCGCTGGCGTGCTCACGGACACGATGAAGCGGGAATTGAGCCGACCATTTCATTTCTCGATAAGCTCGGAATTTACACACTTGACGGATATGATGTTCGCGAGCAAATTATCCAACTCGTCCGCTATCATCTTTCACCGGGAATGTTTTACAAAAATCCGCCCGGCAATGGAGCGTTTCGTCGCTTGGCGAGAAAGGTTGAGCTTGATTTGCTTTATCGCGTTGCAAAGGCGGACGCACTTGGCAGAAATCCGGATTGGATTCCGAAAGAAAAGCATTTTGATTCTGCGGCTCAAGAGTGGTTCATTGAAAGGGTAAGAGAGCTAAATGTTGCAATTAAGGCACCTGAACCACTGTTTATGGGTCGGCACTTAATCGAACTCGGAATGATGCCCTCCAAGCAATTTGGCTTCGTTATCAAGGCGATTTACGAATTGCAATTGGATGGTAAGATCACGAATCTTGATGAGGCGATAAACGCAGCGAAAATAATCTTAAGAAATGCTTAAAAATTTTGCTATTGACATCACGCCGTTGCGGGTTTCTCGTGATTATCGGTTATTGTTTTTTGGGCAAATGATCTCGTTTTTTGGAACGATGATGTCGTTTGTGGCAATTCAATGGCAGATTTTTGATTTAACAAAATCGAGTGCGATGGTCGGCTATATTTCGGTTGCCGAACTTATTCCGATGGTTGTTTTCGGCATTATCGGCGGCTCTATAGCGGATTCCTTTGATAAAAGAAAGATTTTACGATTTACCGAAATTGGGCAAACAATTGTAACCGGAATCCTACTCTTAAACGCTCTATTGCCCAATCCGCAAATATGGATAATATTTTTGGTTGCAGCATTACACGCGGGTTTTGCAGCATTGCAGCGTCCTGCATTTGAATCATTTATTCAGAAAGTAATCCCGATTGAATTGATGTCCGCGGTAATGGCATTAAATTCAATGCGTTGGAGTTTGAGTGCGATTGTCAGTCCGCTAATTGCAGGAATTATTGCTACAAGCTTTGGCGTTGCAATAGCGTACACGATAGATTTTGTTTCATTTGTCGCTTCATTGATTGCCGTATTTATGATTCGTGCGGTCGCCTCGCCTGCGAACGCTGATAAGCCGAGTCTTAAAAACGTAATCGGAGCTTGGAGATATGCACTTTGCAGGCAAGACCTTTTGGGTACTTATTTAATCGATATCGCAGCGATGTTTTTTGCCTTTCCTCAAGCTCTATATCCGGCGTTGGCAGTGATTTACGGCAAGGAATATTTGGGACTTTTTCTAGGTTCGATCGCACTGGGAGCGTTGCTCGCAAGTCTTACCTCGGGTTGGACAAGGAGAATACACAGGCATGGTCTGGCAGTTATTTTGGCGGCAATCGGTTGGGGAATCGGGATTACGCTCTTTGGGCTTTCAGATAATTTATGGCTTGCCTTAGTTTTTCTCGCGTTCGCTGGTTTTGCAGATATGCTGAGCGGTATTTTTCGCGGTGCGATATGGAATCAGACGATTCCCAATTTCCTGCGAGGGAGACTCGCCAGTATTGAAATGATAAGTTACCTCATCGGACCGAAATTAGGTGACGCAAAAATGGGAATTGTCGCTGAAGCATACAGTGTTCAAACAGCATTGGTCTCGGGCGGGATTTTATGCGTAGTTGCGGTTGGAATTTTAGCGATCTTTCTACCAAAGTTTGTAAAATATGATGGCAGAGAAGGGATTAAACAAAGGGAAATGGAAGAAAATCAACGATCAGAAAGTATTGAAGAGTAGTGTGAGTAATCCTGTGGAGCATTTATTGCATGAGTTCATATTGAGACCGATGAATTTAAGTAGTATTTCGGAAATTTGTCCTAAAAGGATACAGAATTATGAAGAATTTGATAAAAAACATTACATTAGCATTAGCATTGAGCGTATTTATGATCGGCGTCTCGTCTGCAAATGCACAAGGTAGGAGTGATCGAAATCGTGTTGAACGCGGCAACAAAAGCAAAGTTGTGATTGTTCAAAATCGAAATAGACCAAATTCGCACAAGTGGTACAAAACCAATAACGGACGCAAGGTAAAACGTGGATATTATACTGTTAGACCTTATGTTGGAAATCGTGTTAAAAGTTCGAGATATGTCAGAGTTTGGAGATATGGTAGATATTATTGGGTTCGCCGCTACTAATTAGTCGTTCCTTAAAAGCCATATAAAGCGTGTATTTGCTATACTTTACGGTAGGTATTTGATAAAATAATATGCAAGATATTCCTAAATTAGATTGATTTTCTTGCAAATAGTTATGATTGGAAAGTCACCGGACGTTGGTCAAAAGCATTTGTTTTTGCCGAATTTAGTCGATTTCATTAATCTTAAACACGAACTTTGTTTGTTGGCTGAGGCGATTGATTGGCAAGTTTTCGAGACGGAGTTTGCTCCGTTTTATGCAAAAGCGGGCTCGCCGGCGAAACCGATACGGTTGATGGTCGGGTTGTTGATATTGAAGCAGCTTTACAAATTGGGAGATGAAACGGTGATGGCTGAGTGGGTATCGAATCCGTATTTTCAGTATTTTTGCGGTGAAGTTGTATTTCAATGGAAGTTTCCGTGCGACCCGTCGGACTTAGTTCATTTTCGGCATCGGATAGGTGAAAAAGGAGTGGAAAAGATCTTATCGGCGAGCATTTTGCTGCATGGGAAAGAAGTGCTAAGTGAAGATATATCGATAGATACGACGGTTCAACCAAAAAACATAACATATCCGACGGACACAAAATTGGCGGTTAAAATCATCGAAAAATGCAATCAATCCGCCGCCAAAGAAGACGTAAAACTGCGGCAAAGTTACAGGTTTACGGTCAAAGAATTGTTGAAAGCGGCGAATTCAAGAAGCCCGAAACGAGCGTTGGAAAGACGAAAAGCGAGGCGAAAGATCAAGACGATTGCGGGGCGGCAAGTGCGGGATTTGGGTCGGAAATTAGGGGAAGAAAGTTTGCAGAAACATGCGGAGAAGTTGGAAATCTACGAGCGGGTTTTGAATCAAAAGCGAGAAGACAAGGATAAAATTTATTCGCTGCACGCATTAGAGGTCGGCTGCATTGCGAAAGGAAAAGCGGACAAAAAATTTGAATTCGGCAGCAAGGTATCGTTTGCGGTGGCACAAAAAAGCAACGTGATCTTAGCGGCAGTAAACTTCAAAGGCAACCCTCACGACAACAAAACATTAGACTTAACGCTCGCACAGCAAGAGCGGATAACAGGCGTGAGAGCAAAAAAAGCGTTTGTTGACCGGGGCTACAAAAGCCGGGAAATCGGCGGGACAAAAGTGCAAGTGCCGACCAATGGAGCAGGAAAAACAGCGTCGGAAAAGTTGAAATTAAGAAAGAATTTCCGCAGACGAGCGGCAATTGAACCAATCATCGGGCACGTGAAAAATGACTTTGGAATGGCAAAAAACTATCTCAAAGGCGAAATCGGCGACGCGATCAACGCAATTCTGGCAGCAAGTGCGTTCAATTTCAAAAGCTGGATGAAAAAAGCCGCCGAGAATGTTATTTTTGTCTTTATTTGGCTAAAAGAATCACGGCGACAAATACAAAACATATCAAACTATTCCGCCGCTTATTGATTTATTAAGGAACGACTAATTAGCTTAGGTAAAAGTTTAACTCTCGAAGCCGCAAATTTCGCGGCTTTTTTATTTTAGCTCAACTCAGAAATCAATTTGCTATAATCTATCTATGCCGATTGTAAGAAAACGACAAATTGAGATGCTTGCTCAAATGAATGGCGACGAAATTGCGAGATTTTTTGAATCGCTGCCGATAACAAAGGCAGAAATTGAATTGCTTTTCGAATATATCGAAGATGAACTTTACGAAACTGAATGTGACCACACCGCTCGTTTTGCCCTCTATTTTCTGATGAAAAATAATTTACCCTTTCCAAAGATAATCGCTTGGCTCAATGCAAATGGCGGCTATTGTGATTGCAAAATAATGGAAAATATCGAAAAGGAATGGCGGAAAACGTTTCCGGAAGATTAAGACATCAACGATTACGCTGCTCAACTGAAAAAACATATTGACGCATTTGTTTATCACGGTTAAAATCAAATTGGTCGATTGGAGAATTCAATTCTTTCAGCTTAATAAAATTCTCCACCGAGAGTTTCTTATCTACAAAATATGCCAACTAGAATAGACGATTTATTGCGAATGGCGATGAGTTTTGGAGCATCGGATTTGCATTTACGAGCAGGTTCATATCCCGTAATTCGCGTCAGCGGAGAGCTTCGCCCTGTTACCGGAGTAACCGTCTTAGCACAGGAAGAGACTTTGGAAATGGCTTTCGCGATGATGTCTAATCGGCAAAAGCAACATTTCAAAGATGCTTACGAAGTGGACATCGGCTATAGCGTTTCAGGGCTCGGACGTTTTAGGGTCAATATTTTTCAGCAACGCGGCTCAGTAGGAATCGTTGCCCGGGTTATCCCGGATCAGATTCGGAGCGTTGCCGAGCTTGGCTTGCCGCCCGTTTTAAGCAAGATTGCCGAAGAGCAACGAGGCTTGATTTTGGTAACTGGCACGACGGGTTCTGGTAAATCCACGACTCTTGCGGCAATAGTTGACCAAATAAACAGCCTCAGAAATTCGCATATTGTTACGATTGAAGACCCGATAGAATTTCTCCATAAAGACAAGAAATCTTTTATTACGCAACGCGAAATTGATGTTGACACGCGTTCTTTTGCTGAAGCTTTGCGTGGCTCTTTGCGTCAAGACCCTGATGTAATACTGGTTGGGGAAATGCGTGATCTCGAAACGATTGAAACGGCTCTCGTTGCAGCGGAAACGGGACATTTGGTTTTATCAACTTTGCACACTACCGATACTTCTGAAACGATCGCACGCATCATCGGTGCTTTTCCGCCATTCCAGCAAAAATCGGTTAGAATCCAACTTGCGGGAATGCTAAAAGCCGTTGTTTCGCAAAGGCTTATGAAGACTAATAAAGGAGCCGGAAGAGTTCCTGCGGTTGAAGTTTTAGTCTCAACTCCTCTAATCCGCGACTATATTTTGCACGAAGATAAAACGGCATCGATCCGGGACGCAATTGCCGCCGGAACTTCGCAATATGGAATGCAAACTTTCGATCAATCACTTTTCTACCTATATCAATCGGGTCTTATTACGCTTGAAGAAGCGTTAAGAGGCTCGACAAATCCAGATGAATTCCGCTTGCGTTTGGCTGGCATACAAAATACTACCAGCATGGCTAAAGAAGATATGGAACGTCACGGCGTCGGGCAAGTTGGTGATCTGATTTCAAGAATGTAAATGGAAAACTAGTAATTTGCGGAAAAGTGGAGAATTCTAAATGAAATTCAAAGATTTTCTGTTTCTAAGACCAGTTCGGTTTGGAATTTCCGTTTTATCGGTTTTGACAGTAACATCTTTTCTCGAACCATTTCATCAAATTCTCAATTCAACTACCGTCGCTCTTGCTTTCTTGCTGATTGTTTTATTCTCCGCAACTTTTTTCGGACGCAATCCGGCATTGTTAAGTTCTTTTTTAGCAATGCTTTGCTTTAATTATTTTTTCCTTCCGCCTGTTCGAACTTGGCAAATCTCCGAACCTCAAAATTTGATAGCTTGGGGAGCGTTTACAATTACGGCGGTGATTGCGGGCGAACTTTCTGCTTACGCTCGCCGACGAGCGAGAGAAGCCGAAAGATTGTATGACGAACTTCAAAAAGCGTTTGAAACAGCCAGCAAGGCAGAAGCAATTAAACAAAGTGAGAAGTTAAAAACAGCCTTGCTTGATGCGGTAACTCACGACTTACGCACGCCTTTAACTTCAATTAAAGCATCAGTTACAATGTTGCTTGAAGAAAATTCCGCCGAATCAATTCACATTACGCTCGAACGCGAAGGACGCACCGAACTACTTGAAGTTATTAACGAAGAAACCGACCGCTTAAATAATTTCATACAATCAATGGTTGAAGTTGCTAAACTTGAGGCAGGCGAATTCAGCTTGCGAAAATCTGAGATTGAGGTTGCCGAAATTATCGAACATACTTTACAACGTTCCGAAAGTATTACCGCAAATCATCGAATTCAGCTCAGTCTTTCTAAAAAACTGACAAAAGTTTCAATTGATGAAAAGGCAGTTTCTGAGGCAATTTATAATTTAATCGAAAATGCCGTTAAATATTCACCGAATAATTCGATCATCAAGATTGATGCAAAAATTGTCGCAGATGATTTAATAATTTCGGTCGAAGACGAAGGTAAAGGAATTGCAGAAAATGAACGCGATAAGATTTTTCAGAAATTCTATCGCGGCAATAAAAAGGTTAAAGGTTTTGGAATGGGTTTGGCAATTGTGCGTGGAATTATCGAGGCACACAACGGCAAAATATGGGTAGAAAAAGGTAATATCGGAGCGAAGTTTGTTTTTCAACTACCAATAAAAAACAATGATTGAAAAGCAAAAAATTTTGGTAATTGACGATGAACCGCAGATAATTCGGGTGTTGCGGCAAATTTTGTCTGCTCACGCTTTCGACATTCGCACGGCAAGCGACGGCGAGGCGGGTTTTGAACTTTTCAATGATTGGCAACCAAATTTGGTCATTACAGATTTGCAAATGCCAAACTTAAAAGGATTAGAACTTTGTCAAAAAATTCGTCAGGTTTCTGAAACGCCGATAATCATACTATCTGTAAGAGACGATGAAAAAACGATTGTCGAAGCCTTAGATATTGGAGCGGATGATTATATTACCAAGCCGTTTGCCTCAAACGAATTATTGGCGAGAGTGCGTGCAAATTTACGTCGTGTTACGCAAAAACAAGAAAATTTTATTGAGCTTGGAGATTTTTACCTTGATTTTTCCGCACACAAAGTTTTAATCAAAAGTGAAGAAAAACATCTTACGCCAAAAGAATTTGAACTGCTCGCCGTTTTACTCAAAAATCACGATAAAGTGTTGACACATCAAGTCTTACTCAATAAGGTTTGGGGCAATTATTACACTGAATCGCCTGAAGCTTTGCGGGTTTTGGTTGGCTCGCTCCGCAAAAAGATCGAAATTGATTTTTCCAAACCTAAATATCTGCTCACCGAACCTTGGATTGGTTATCGCTTCCTGCCAAACTCCTAAATCTTTAGAACTTTTTTATAACTTTTTCACACCATTTTTATATTCTTTTAGCTAATCTTTCTATAGGTTTTAGAAAATGAAAGTAGAAAAAGATATGAAAACTGAGTCTTTAAATTTTCCGATTGCTCATGCAGAAAAGAGCAGTATAAATAAGCAAAAACGATATTCTTTAATAGCTTTTTTAGGTGGATTTGGCGGACTTTTGTTTATTTTTACCGGATTCATTTTTCTGGTTATTCATTCAATTATCAATGCCGATTCAATCTTTGACGAAATCGGCACAACCTTAATCTTTCTTTCATATCCAATGCTGTTTATCGGCGGACATTTTATGGATAAAGCCACAGAAAATAAAACAAATTAGGTATTTTATGAACTTAAAACGAATACTTTTCGGTAATCCGATTGCCAACGAACACGCCCTTCACGAGCGTTTGAACAAGAAAACGGGTCTCGCGGTTTTTTCGTCCGACGCACTTTCTTCGACAGCGTATGCAACTGAAGAAATCCTTTTAGTTTTAGCAGTTGCAGTAGCTTATGGAAACGCAACTTCTTTTAATTATGTTGTGCCGATTTCAATCGCCATCGGCATACTTATTTGGATCGTGGCATTCAGTTATAGGCAAACGATTCACGCTTATCCATCGGGCGGCGGTGCTTATATTGTAGCCAAGACAACTTAGGAACGAATTCAGGTTTAATTGCGGCTGCATCGCTATTGGTCGATTATATTTTAACAGTAGCGGTTTCGATTTCGGCAGGCGTAGCGGCAATAACTTCTGCAATTCAAGGCACAAGATACGAATGGTTAACGGCTTACACAGTTCATCTTTGCATTGGCTTCATCATTTTTATTGCCTTTGCAAATCTACGGGGAGTTCGTGAATCAGGGACGCTTTTTTCGATTCCAACGTACGGGTTTGTGATTAGCTTTTTCTTGATGATTCTGTATGGGTTGTTTCATTATTTCAGTTACGGCGGACAAGTTCCAATGCCGCAAAATGACGAGATAAAACTCGCCGAAGGTTATGTTCCGCAGGCACTTACGCTATTTTTGCTACTTGGTGCGTTTTCTAACGGTTGTTCCGCTTTGACCGGAATCGAGGCAATTTCAAATGGTGTTCAAGCTTTCAAAAAACCGGAGGCAAGAAATGCTTCATCAACCTTAATTTGGATGGCATTTTTGCTTTCCGCAATGTTTCTCGGAACAAGCGTTTTAGCCTATCTTTATCAAGTTCATCCGCATTCAAACGAAACGGTTATTTCACAATTTGCGAGAGTTATTTTTACCGGCGGCTTAAGTTGGTTTTACTTTGTAATTCAAGCATTTACCGCAGCTATTTTGATATTAGCTGCGAATACAGCGTTTGCAGATTTCCCTCGACTTTCTTCGCTTCTAGCCAACGATAGATTTTTGCCCAGACAATTTTCTAATCGCGGCGACAAACTCGTTTTTACCAATGGAATTATTATTTTGTCAATCGCGGCAATTATCTTAGTTATTGTGTTTCAAGGAGATACAAGCAAACTTATTCCGCTTTATGCGGTTGGTGTGTTTCTTTCGTTTACCCTTTCGCAATCTGGAATGGTTATTCACTGGTTACGCGAACGTGAAAAAAATGGTAACGGCAAAAACGGAAAAACAGATGAAGAAATCCACGTTTCGATGGCTGATCCGCAACTTGCGATTTCAGAAGCCAAAAGTCGTAAGTCACAAGCCGTTGACGATTATGTTACAGACTCCGACAATTGGCTTAAATCATTGTTATTAAATGGTTTTGGGGCAATTTGCACAGCAATCGTTTTGGTGGTTTTTGTTATTACCAAATTTATGCATGGAGCTTGGCTAGTTGTTTTAATTATTCCAATTTTAGTTTTTATGTTTCGGTCAATTCACAAGCATTATGTTAATGTTTCAAACGAACTTTCCACAACCGGAATCGAAAAACTGCAAACTATAAAACACGAAGTTATCGTGCCAATTTCAGGTTTGCATCAAGGCGTTTTGTTGGCTCTGCAATATGCAAAATCAATCGCACCTAATAATGTAACTGCTGTATTTATAGATCTTGACGGCGAATCGGGCGAAAAACTGAAAGAAGCATGGGAGAAATGGGAATTAGGCATTAAATTAGTAGTTTTATCTTCGCCGTATCGAAGTTTGACCCAACCTTTGCTTGAATATATTGACCAATGTGACCGCCGAGCCGATGATGATTTGCTAACAGTAATTTTACCCGAATTTGTTCCCGCCAAATGGTGGCATCAGATTTTGCACAATCAAAGTTCACTGGTATTGAAGGCAACTTTGCTTTTCAAAAAAGGAATTATTGTTACAAATGTGCCTTATCATCTTAAACATTAATTTTTGATGAAAAGTATAATTAGATTTTTCACTCTTCGATAGTTTCATAAAAACTTAAATACCAATTCCACTTGCACTTGTTGCTATGCTTTGTTTCAATTGATTGTGAAACTATGCACAGCAATTTACGTTCATTTTTAAAACAATTACGCCAAGAAAACGATTTGATTGAGATAGATGCGGAAGTTGATCCGTATTTGGAACTCGCGGAAATTCATCGCCGCGTTATCGAAGATCAGGGTAAAGCCTTATTATTCAACAACGTCAAAGGGAGTTCCTACCCGGTAGTTACAAATCTTTTCGGTACAATAAAAAGAATTGATCTAGCTTTTACCAAGAAACCGCAGGAATTTGTAAAAACTGCCGTCAAGATGGTTGAAGACCTTTTGCCGCCGAAGTTTGGCAAGCTTTGGGGGTATCGGCAGATGGCTTTTGATGCATTGAAATTTGGCACAAAACAAGTAGCTTCCGCACCCATTTTGGAAGTTTGCGATAAACCAGCTAATTTGGATTCAATACCGATTTTAACTACTTGGCAAGACGATGGCGGAGCCTTTGTGACGCTGCCGCTCGTTTATACTGAGAGTCCTACATCCGGCAAACACAATCTCGGAATGTATCGCATCCAAAGGCATGATGCACAAACTACTGGAGTTCATTGGCAGATTCACAAAGGCGGCGGATTTCACTATCACGAAGCGGAAAAGCTCAATCAATCATTGCCCGTTACGATATTTTTAGGCGGACCTCCCGCGATGATTTTGTCGGCGATTGCACCGCTGCCCGAAGACGTTCCTGAATTGATGCTGGCATCGTTGCTCGCCGGACAAAAGATCAAAACAACCAAGAATCCATTGGCTGACGGACATCGTTTGATCGCTGAAGCTGAATTTGCGATTTGCGGGAAGGTTAAGCCTCATTTGCGTCGTCCGGAAGGTCCTTTTGGGGATCACTACGGTTATTATTCTCTTCAGCATGACTACCCCGTTTTGAATGTCGAAGCAGTTTTTCATCGCAAAGACGCGATTTATCCCGCAACCGTTGTCGGCAAACCTCGTCAGGAAGATTTCTTTATCGGTGACTACTTACAAGAACTTTTGTCGCCGCTTTTTCCGCTCGTTATGCCTGCGGTAAAGGACTTATGGAGCTATGGCGAAACGGGATTTCATTCTTTGGCTGCCGCAGTCGTTAAAGAAAGATATTCCCGCGAAGCACTTGGAGCGGGTTTTCGAATTTTGGGTGAAGGACAACTTTCACTCACAAAATTTTTGCTTTTAACCGATAAACCGCAAGATCTACGCGACTTCAAAAGCCTTTTCGAGCATATTCTGGCACGTGTAAATTGGGAGAGCGACTTCTTTATTTTCGACCGCACTTCATTTGATACCCTAGATTATGCCTCGGGGAAAATTAACCACGGCAGCAAAGCAATGTTAGTCGGAACTGGCGACGCGATTCGTGATTTGAAATATGAATTTCAAGGAGATTTACCGAGCGATATCAAGCGTGCGGAAGTATTTTGCGGTGGCTGTTTGGTAATTGAAGGAAAAAGCTACGAAGACGATAAGGAGCAAGCTGAGAGAATATCAAAATCAGGGAAGTTTGATGATTTTCAGGTCGTTGTTTTGCACGATTCTGCCGATTATGCAAAATCTGCCGAACAATTTTTGTGGGCTACCTGGACGCGTTTTAATCCTTCTACTGATATTTATGCTAAAAACCTGAGCGTAAAAAACAACCATATTTCTTATCAAAACCCAATAATTATCGATGCCCGGATGAAACCTTGGTATCCGAAAGAACTCGAGCCGCGAGAAGATATTGTAAAACTCGTGGATAGCAGATGGCGGGAATATTTTCCAAAATAAGTGAAAAAAAACTGTATAATTCGATGCGATGAAAAAGTTTCTGAAATATATCCTGATTGTATTCGTTAGCGGATTTTTTATCGCTCTTTCTTTGCTTGCGTACACATATTTTATTGAGCCATATCAGCTTGTAATTAAAGAGGTTAGCTTAAATCTGCCGCACTGGGAGTATGAATTGGATGGCTTCAAAATTGTAGCAGTTTCTGATATTCACGGCGGTTCGCATACTATTACTGAAGAAAGGCTGCAAGATATCACCCAAAAAATAAATGCTCAAAATCCTGATATTGTTGTAATATTAGGTGATTTTGTTTCGCAAGTTAGCGACGGCAAACCGCTTCATGACAGGGAATTGAAAATGCCGATGGCGATGATTGCTCAAAATCTGAAAGGTTTGAAAACTAAATTTGGAGTTTTCGCGGTAATCGGCAATCACGATTGGTGGTATGACGAAAAAGAATGCCGAAAAGCACTGGAAGACGTTGGATTTACGGTTTTGGACAATCAGACTAAGTCGTTTGTCGTCAATAATAAGACTGTTTCGCTTCTTGGAATTGAAGACTTTTGGAAGAAGGAAAAGGTTGAAATAGGTAAGCCCTTGGCAGAGCTCCCAAATCAACAAAATATCATCGGAATTACACATAACCCCGATAGTTTTGATGAAACACCCGAGTTAATTTCACTGCTCATTGCCGGGCATACCCATGGCGGACAGGTTAATTTTCCAATAATTGGAGCTCCGATCGTTCCGGCAAAAAAGGAATATACGAGCGGTCATGTAATTAAGGATGGAAGAAATCTTTATGTCACGACAGGAATAGGTACATCGGGTTTGCCTTTTAGATTTAGAGTTCCGCCCGAAATTGTGGTAATTACTGTAAATGGAAAAAGATAAATAAGGGTCTAAACAAATGAAAATACCCCCCAAGAGATTTATTTTCGGATGGATTATTCTATTTTTCACCAGTCTGGCGATTTGGGCGTTTTTGATCGAACCAAATCATTTAATCGTAAAACAACACACTTTAAAATTAAAAAAATGGTCGCCAAAATTGAATGGCATTAAGATCGTCGCGATTTCAGACGTTCACGCGGGTTCTAATTTTATTGACGAAGAGAAACTGCATCGAATTGTTTCATTATCCAATCAGCAAGATGCCGACTTGATAATTTTTCTCGGAGATTATCTTTCCGCCGAATATTTTGATCGAAAAAAACTTAAGATGCCGCTTGAAACCGCTGTCCAAAATTTGAGCGGAATGCGTGCAAAATATGGCGTTTTTGCTGTTTTGGGAAATCACGATAATGAGTATGGAAACGAAAAGGTAAAAGCTGAATTTGAAAACGCCGGTTACAGGGTCTTGGAAAATGAGGCGATTAGTATTGAAAAAAATGGCGAAAAGATTAGATTCGTTGGCTTGGCAGACGTTTTAAAAACGGGGAATCCTTTGAATTATTCCGAAGATGCGAAAAGTGCTCTGGATAAACTAGGCGAAACCGAAGGAAATATAATCGCTTTTACTCATAATCCGGATATGGTGGAATTTCTGACTGGCGATCATCTAATCTCGAAGGATTTTTCGCTTTTTCTTGCGGGTCATACGCATGGCGGACAGTGTAATTTTCCATTAATTGGCTCGCCGATTGTTCCGTCAAGTTTTGGGCAAAAGTATGCGGCGGGTTTTATTCGCAAAAACGACGTTGATGTATTTGTGGCGACGGGAATTGGCACGAGTATTTTACCGGTTCGCTTTAGGGTGCCGCCAGAAATTTCGGTATTAACGTTAGAAGCGGAGTAAATTTGGATCGGGACGAGTGGAAAAAGAGGCGGTCGAATTTCAACTACCTCTTTTTGTTTTGGGGGCTTTGGGGGTATGGGGGTAAAGTAGCAGATATTAAAATCTATCTTTCATAAGCATTAACGATGCTAAACAAACCAAAGTTTCGTTTTCGCCTTCAAATTCAATATGAACCGAATTTTCGTAAGCTTGTCTTAGAATATTCGATTCGGAAATTTCAAAAATCTGAGAAGCATTTGGAAGAGAAATAAATTCCGCATTTGATCCGCAAGTTTCGCAATTTTTCTTAACCTTTTTAAGGTTTGAAATTACTCTAACTCTCTCAAATTCAATATTTACTTCTCTAATCTTTTTGTTTTCTGTCATAGTCAACCAAATCTGGCTTTTTAGCTTTTGAAAAATTTCTTGCAATTAAATTGATATGCTCTAAAATTCATTGTTATTGATTTATCAATTTTAGAGGCTCTATTTAAGACGAAATCATTCCGATTATCTTTAGAAAATTCTGAAAATTTTCTGAAAGTTTCCTGAATTCATAAAATGAACCAAGCCCCCGGTAAAATTTACACATTTGGAAAATTCCAACTTGATGCGAACGAAAGAATACTTTTTGATGGCAAAGAAACGATTTCTTTGACCCCTAAAGCCTTTGATACATTGCTTTTGTTGATTGAAAATTGCGGAAGGGTCTTGAGCAAAGAAAAGATCATGGAGATCGTTTGGGAAAACAGTTTCGTTGAAGAAAATAATTTGGCTCAAAATATTTCACATTTACGCAAGGTTTTGGGCGAAGGCAAAAACGGTGCAAAATTCATTGAAACCGTTTCAAAACGTGGTTATCGATTTATTGCTTCGGTTGAAACTAATGAGGAAACTGATTCGGATCTGGTAATTTACGAACGCACTCGTGCCAAAATTTCAATTCGCGAAGAATTGATCGAAAATTCTGACTCGCCAAATTCTCCAGCGTTCAATCAGCCACCCCAATTGAAGAGCGTTTCTACCGCCTTGCCCGTCTATAAACCCGAAACTCATTATGCCCAAAGCGGCGAGGTTAATATTGCTTACCAAGTAGTTGGCAGCGGTGATATTGACATAGTTTTCGTGATGGGATGGATTTCGCACCTCGAATATTTCTGGGAACATCACCTTTTTGCGTCTTTTTTGAATCGCCTTGCATCATTCTCGCGTTTGATTTTGTTTGATAAACGGGGAACCGGGCTTTCCGATCGCGTTCCTTTGAATGAATTGCCAACCCTTGAGCAAAGAATGGACGATGTGCGAGCTGTTATGGATGCAGTTGGATCAGAACGTGCCGTTTTGATTGGAGTTTCGGAAGGCGGACCGATGTGCAGTTTGTTTGCCGCCACCTACCCGGAACGCACGTCTGCCCTCGTAATGATCGGCACTTACGCCAAAAGAATTTGGGAAAAAGATTATCCGTGGGCTCCAACCACTGACCAGCGAGAAGCTTTTTTTGATACCGTTCGCCGAGATTGGGGGAAAGCGGTTGGTATCGAAGAACGTGCTCCTTCGATGGCTCACGACGAAGAATTTCGCAATTGGTGGGCTACCTATTTGCGGATGGGAGCGAGTCCGGGAGCGGCGGTTGCACTGACAAAAATGAATGCCGAAATTGACGTGAGGGATATTTTGCCAACCATTCGCGTTCCAACTTTGGTCATTCATCGAAGCGGCGATATGTGCCTCAAAGTAGAAGAAGGACGCTTTGTAGCTTCGCAGATTCCAGCCTGTAAATACCTGGAATTAGACGGGATAGATCATCTACCCTTCGTTGGCGACCAAGAAGAAATTTTAGAAGAGATCGAAGAATTTTTAACGGGAATGCGGCATTCGGATGAATACGACCGCGTTTTGGCAACTGTTTTGAGCGTTAAAATCATCGATCCCGATGCTCATGCTCTTGAAATTTCCAATTGGCAACAACTTATCGAACGATCCAGTGCTTACGTTCGCCGACAAATCGAACTTTTTAAAGGCAGGGAAGTTTCCTACAACGAAACCGGTCTATTAGCCACATTTGACGGACCCGCCCGAGCAATTCGCTGTGCAATGGCAATCACCGAATCTGCAAATCGCTTAGGTTTGCGGGTAAAAACGGGAGTTCACACCGGCGAATGCGACGTAATCGGCGAAACTTACGGCGGGGTAGCCGTCAAACTTGCCGAACACATCGCCGATGAAGCGGAACTTGGCGAAGTTTTGGTTTCCCGCACCGTTAAGGATCTCGTCGCCGGATCAGGTCTGTCATTTGTGGAACACAGTCTTAAGACTTTTGCGGATATTCAGGGCGAATGGCGTTTATTTGGGGTTAAGAAAGGTTAAGAAAATTGTCCAAGTGTGGTTGGAACAAATTGTATGAACAACAAAGATTTAGGAGAATTCAATTTTGCCAAAGAAACGACGGTTTCTATCTCTGAACGTCCGCCAAAAGAAGAAGTTCTAGCGGTTTGCTTAGAAAGCGACGACCATAAATTACTGATTCCATTGAAGATTTACAAAATCGGTCTGCGTGGCGATAAAGCACGTGTCATTGACGAAGAAGGTGAAAGTGCAATTTATCCGCTAAATTATTTTTTAGTATTACCGCTTTCCGAAGAAACTGCCAACACTCTCGAAAAATATCACTCTGCAAATCAAAAAGAAACGGTTTTAGCCTAAGAAAACTTACCCGATTTCGGAATTGGGCTTTGCGACACAATGAAAAAAGCAGGAACGTGACCGTGAAGGACCGAATTCAACGCTTTATACGCAACTAAGAGTTTTAGTCAATCTTCATATTTCCGAAATTCATTCACCAGAAAGATAAAATTCCACGAATTGGCAGATTTTGGCTTCACCCCGCCCGGATACATCAAATAAAGCGTGATCATATCCCCTGATTTTAATTCCTTTGGAAAATAAGCTGCAACTTGTTTTTGAACAGGAATCCAATATTCTTTGTCGCATTCTTTGAAAAGATATTTGTTTTCATAAAGTTCCAAAATTTCGGGGTCAATCCCAAGCGAACTTTGCCACAATTTTAGATAATCTTTTTCTTCTTTGGATACGGTTTTCGACGTTCCTATGAACTTGACTCTAACCGCCGAATGAAAAAGTTTTGCATGAATGATCATTTGCCCTTTATCGCCCGGCATATCTTTCGAGCCTTTTTCGTCCATTTCAACAAGTTCTGATAATGTTCTCGGGTCATATTTTTCGTATGGAAAATCTTGAGCGAGGGTTGAATTGATGGAAAATATTGTGATTGCTAAAACAAAAATCAAAATTAAAATGTTTTTCATTGAAATGTCCTTAATTGAGGTCTTTAATAAATCTTGAAAGAATTTGTGAAAAAGATCCAATCCCAGTTGCCTTTATCTTCGATTCCGCCAACCATCATTAAATAAAGCGTTATTTTATCACCTGCTTTCATGTCTTCAGGAAAATCCTTAGCAGCAGGTTTTTGAACAGGTATCCAATATTCCTTGCCGCATTCCTTAAACAAAAATTCCTTATCAAGAATGCTCAATAACACAGGGTCAACCTCCAGGCTTTCCTGCCAAATCTTAAACAATCCGATTTTTTCTTTTGAAAGAATCCTCGATTTTCCGGCGTATTCCATTCTAATTGCAGAATAAAAAGGATTCGCACTAATCATTAAATTTTTTGAGCCTTCGACCTTTTTCACACCGGAATTCTTTTCAACCAATTCTGCCATCGTGCGAGGATCGTAAAGATGATAGGGAAATCCTTGTGCAAGAGTTTGTTTTGAAAAAGATAAAAAAACTGCAAAGAGAATAACTGTAAATAAAATTCGTTTCATTGGTTTACTCCATATGATGGGGACGAAAAATAATCAAAACTTTACACGAAAAGGATTTTCAAGGCAATAAATTTTAGGAAACGGAAAGGTTTAAGGATTCTCAGCCGTCCGCCACGGTGAAGAATCGAATGGATCAAGAGCTGTTCAAATGCTTGATTATCAAACTTTTTCAATGACCAAATTTGAACAACCGGACAACGGAATGAATCTGTAAGTAATTTTCAACATTCATACTTACACAACGCCTCTCTACATTACCAATAACAATTCAAACACGGCTTTGGTGCAAACCTCCGATTATGATAACGCTGAGGTTTTTAGTATTGCCGGATTACCGCCGGTTCCGCGTTAAATCTTGGGGGAAGCGTATTGAACGAGGATAGTTCATCCTTCGATCCCGAGCGTATTACCGAAATCTGATTGCTAATCTGCGAGTCTGCGAGTCAATTACAATGAATGAAACTATAACTCAAAGAGTTTCATGTGCTTAACCGCTTCTTGTTAATTTGCGAAAATCTAAACACGAAAAAAATCTTGACAAATCAAAAAATGGGTATAAGATTGAGCCATTAAACAATTCCCCTTGATTTTTGCGATTCCCCTCGAAAGTATACGAAACTGCCACCGTTAACTGACAAAGTATCGCAAAATTCAAAGCATTTTTCCCAAGTGGCACTTTAACTCAAAGCAATGCAATCAAAACTATCCCAACGTGTCGAATTATTCGCTAATATCGCAATTATTCTTGTTGCCATTTTATTGGGTTATTTCCTAATCCAAAAATTCTTTTTTCAGCAAAATCCAAAACCCCAGCCGCCAACCGAAATTGCCAAAGGAACAAAAATGTCTTTGCCTGATGTCGATTGGCAGCTAAACCAAAAGACTCTGCTGATTGTTTTGCAAAAGAGTTGCAAATTTTGCACAGAGAGTATGCCTTTCTATAAAATCTTAATTGAAAAAGCTAAGGAGAAAGGCATTAAATTAATCGCCGTTTTGCCGGGCTCACGCGAGGAAAGCCTTCAATATTTGAGAGGAAACGGTGTGGAAATTCAAGAAATTAGACAGGCTGAACTCAATTCAGTTAATGTGAGGGGAACCCCAACATTGATTCTAGTAAATGAAAAGGGTGAAGTTTCAAATTCTTGGGTGGGAAGATTGCCAAATGAGAAGGCAACAGAAGTCATGGCGAATTTATGAGCAACTAATAAATAGCCGTAATTTTAGGAAGTATAAGGAGTTAACAATGAAAAAGAATATGAAGTTAGTCAGAAGAATTGCACTTTTAGCCATTTTAATGGGGTGTTTAGGATTCTTGGTTTTTTCAGACTACAACCGAGAAGTATTAGCGGCACCATGTTGTTCAAGTTGTGATCCCGATTATGATGATTGTATCTACAGCGGTAATCCAGCAAGCTACTGTCGAAACGTAAGAAACAGTTGTTACCGTAATTGTGTTGAATGCGGCGGAGGCGGCAATTGCGGGGCTTCCTGCACCTACGACTATGAATGTGGTGGCGGATATGGTTGTGAATTTTGTATCCAAGGCTCATGTCAATAGTACAATTTTAAAGAACGCCTTTCTCTAATACTTTTGTCGAGAAAGTAGAAGTTGAAGGGCGTTAAGTTAGTCGCCGTTTTTCCGAACTCACGCGAGGAAGGCTCCCAATATTTGAGAGAAAACGGTGTGGAGATCCAAGAAATCAAGCAAGCTCAACTGAATTCAATCAATGTGCGAGCAAGTCCAACATTGATTCTTGTTAGCGAAAAAGGCGAAGTGTTGAATTCTTGGATAGGTAAAGTTCCTTCAATGAAGGAAGTGGAGGTTATGGAAAGTCTGTAACTTCATTAAGGGGAAAAATATGAGAAATATTATATTCAGATTTTTGGTTTTAACGGTTTTGATTTCAGGAACGTTGTTTGTTTCAAATAATAAAGTTGCTGCAGATAGCTGTGACACTCAATTGGCACAGTCAACTTCCGCATGCCAAGGAATCGCGGGGATTTTAAGTCAACAAGCACTTAGTGCTTGCATTCAGCGAGCTTGGGATGATTGGGCTTTTTGCCGTTTCGGACTTGGAGCTGGTGGTGGTGGCGGAGGAGGTCTAGAACCAATACAAAATGATTTGTGCGAAGTCCTTCGGAATGAAATCTACGTTTGCGGACTAAACTTTTGTCCGGATGGAGTATGCACAGCCGAATATTCGGCGTGTGTAGATATTGCCACTGCCATTTACCCGTGTCTTTAATAACCATCAAATAACGAAAACAAAAACTAAGAATTCGCTTTGTGAATTCTTAGTTTTTTGTATTTGCTGAATGAATCGCCATTCATTTATAATCATCCCAACAAGAATTTCATAAAAAAGGAAATAATCATTATGTTAAATATCAAAAAAGCCGCAGTTTTGGGTGCGGGGACAATGGGTGCGGCGATTGCGGCTCATCTTTCGAATGCGGGAATCCCGACTTTATTGCTTGACATTGCACCGCGTGAGGCGGATGCAAAGGACAAAAATAGCGTTGTGAAATCGCTTTGGGAAGCTGCCAAGAAATTGAAGCCGGCACCGTTTATGTTGGTGGAAAATGCGAATTTGATCTCTTTGGGGAATTTTGAAGAAGATATGCCAAAGCTTAAAGATTGCGATTTTGTGATTGAAGCTGTCGTTGAGCGTTTGGATATTAAACATAGTATTTTTGCTGAGGTTGAAAAGCACCGCAAGCCCGGTTCGGTCATCGCTTCAAACACGTCGGGAATTCCGATTTCGTCAATCGCAGAGCCGTTTTCTGATGATTTCAAAAAGCATTTTGTCGGCGTGCATTTCTTTAATCCGCCAAGATATATGAAATTGGTTGAGGTAATTCCAACTGCGGAAACTGACGGCGAAGTGGCTTGCAGTTTGTCGGGTTTTCTCGATGTTCGCTTAGGCAAAGGCGTTGTTCCCGCGAAAGATCGTCCGAATTTTATTGCGAATCGGGTAGGAGTTTATTCGATAATGGCGGTGATGGACGAGATGATTAAGCTTGGGTTTACGCCAACGGAAGTTGACCAAATGACTGGAAAAGCGATTGGTCACGCATCGTCTGCGACGTTTAGAACTTCCGATTTGGTTGGCTTGGATGTTACCGCTCACGTCGTTTCAAATCTCTATCCCGCTATTCCTGAAGATGAAGATCGCGACACTTTCAAAGCACCGCAAGTGATGCAAACGCTTTTAGATAAGAAGATTTTGGGCGACAAAACCAACGGTGGATTCTTCAAAAAATCGAAAGATGAAACCGGCAAACGAGTCATTTTAGAACTCGATCTCGCAACATTTGAATACAAACCGCAAGTCAAAACCAAATTTGCTTCGATTGATGCGGGCAAAGCGATTGAAGATATTCCGACTCGCGTCAAACAGCTCGTTTGGGGCAAGGATAACGTTGGGCAGTTTTTGTGGAAAACTACCGCGAGAATTTCGGCTTACGCGGCGAATCGGATTCCCGAAATTGCCGATACAATCGTTGAAATTGATAATGCAATCAAATGGGGTTTCGGTTGGGAAATAGGCGTTTTTGAAACTTGGGACGCAATCGGCGTGGCGGAATCGGTCGAACGGATGAAGGCTGAAGGGATGAAAGTTCCGGCGAATGTGCAAGCGATGCTCGATTCGGGTGCGACATCTTTCTACAAATACGAAAATGGCACGAAGTCGTTTTACGATTTCACGACGAACGCATACAAGCAAATCGCTGATAAACAAGGAGTTATCGTTCTCAAATCGGTGAAAGACCGCATTGGCGTTATCAAATCGAACAAAGGTGCTTCGTTAATCGACATCGGCGATGGCGTTGCGTGTCTCGAATTTCACTCGAAAATGAATTCGATTGGTTCGGACACGATGGCGATGATGAAGTATGCAATTGAGGAGGTTGAAAAAAATCACGTCGGGCTTGTGATTGGAAATCAAGGCGGAAATTTCTCGGCTGGGGCGAATATTATGATGATTTTGCTCGCCGCACAAGAGGAAGAATGGGACGACATCAACATGATGATTCACGCTTTCCAGCAAGCGAACATGCGTTTGCGATATTCATCAAAGCCTGTGGTTGCAGCACCTTACGGACTTTCGCTCGGCGGCGGCTGCGAAATTCCGCTCCATTGCGACAAGGTTCGTGCGGCGGCTGAAACCTATATGGGGTTGGTTGAAGTCGGCGTGGGATTATTGCCGGGCGGCGGCGGAACCAAAGAAATGACGCTGCGGGCGATGGATTTAGCTAAGAAAACGCCTGATGCTGATTTGCTCGTTTTCCTGAAAAAGACATTTGAAATGTTAGGAATGGGCAAAGTTGCCACGTCTGCCCAAGAAGCTCAAAATTGGGGATTCTTGCGAGATTCTGACGCAATTTCAATGAATGGTGACCGCTTGATTGCTGATGCGAAACAAGAAGTTCTGAATCTTTCAGCCGCAGGTTACACCCAACCCGTCCAACGCACAGACATTATCGCAATGGGCGAAGCGGGAATGGCGGCATTTAAAATTGCTCTGACAATGATGAAACGCGGCGGTTACATTTCCGACCACGATGAATTAATTGGCAGAAAAATCGCTAAAATATTGTGTGGCGGCGAATTAAATCACCGAACTTTAGTTTCCGAACAATACTTGCTCGATTTAGAACGCGAAGGATTTTTGAGTTTGTGCGGCGAACGCAAAACGCAGGAAAGAATCGCGGGAATGCTGAAAACCGGTAAGCCTTTGAGAAATTAGGCGGGGATTTAACCGCAAAGGTCGCAAAGTGAAGACGCAAAGGCACGCAAAGATTTTTTTGTAAAAATTCATGGTGGCAACTTTTTTCATGGCTTTGGTTTTACTTTGCGTCCTTTGCGGTTAAACGCCTAGAAAAAACAATGACAGAAAACTCACTCTCAAATTTGGTTATCAACCGAGCATTGAAAGTTCACACAGCGTTAGGTGCAGGACTTTTGGAAAACGCTTATCAAGAATGTCTGTTTTACGAGCTGAAAGAAGCGGGTTTGTTTGTTGAGAAAGAGAAGGCATTACCTTTGATTTACGAAGATGTAAAATTGGAATGCGGCTATCGCGTTGATTTATTGGTCGAGAATAAATTGATAATCGAAGTAAAAGCGGTTGAGGCAATTAACGACATTCATCTTGCACAAGTGTTGACATATTTGAAGTTATCGGGCTGTAAGCTTGGATTATTGATTAATTTCAACGTTCTGAGATTGAATGAAAAAGGTATGAAACGGGTTGTGAACTGACTGTAAGAATTTTTAACCGCAAAGGACTCAAAGAGAAGATGCGAAGGTTCGCAAAGATTTTTTGGTAAAAGTTGAATTTTTCGAGTTTTGATTTGGTTTTCCTTTGCGTTCTTTGCGAAAACCTTTGCGACCTTTGCGGTTAAATCAAGCTTTATGGACGAATATATCGCCGAACTACAAAAAATCTCCGCCGAAGCGAATCGAACCTTCGGCATACTTTCCGCTGAGCAAATTAACTGGAAACCTGACGCAAAAACTTGGAGCATCGGGCAATGTTTCGAGCATTTGATAATCACAAACAGTCTATATTTTCCTGCGATTCAAAAAGTAATTGACGGTAACCATCACAACAATTTTTTCTCAAAAATCCCGTTTTCAACCAATTTAATCGCCGTGTTGATGAAAAACAGTTTGAAACCTGAGCAGCCTAGAAAGATGAAAACTTTTAAGATTTTTGAACCTACAACGAGTAATATTTCAAACACGATTTTTGAAGATTTTGCTGAAAATAATCAAGAGTTAATTCGCATGATTGAAGCTGCAAAAGATTTGGATATTCATAAAATTAAAATTGCCGAACCGCTAAATGTTGCGTTAAATCTTCGCCTTGATGATGCCTTCGAGATTTTAATGCTGCACGAAAAACGACATTTTTTGCAAGCCGAAAGGATTTTAAGAACGAAAGGATTTCCAAAATGAAAAATCTAATAATTATTGGCGGCGTAATCTGGATTATTTGTTTCATCTTTCATATTTTATTTTGGAAACTGTTTGATTGGAAGAAAGATTTGGAATTGGTAAAACCAGTAAATAAAGGAATTATCCAAGTTTTGAACTTATGTCTGATGCTTGTTTTTCTGATCTTCGCTTATATTTCGATTTTCCAATCCGAAGAGCTTTTAGCAACAGGTTTGGGAAAATCCTTAATCGCAGGGATGGCTCTTTTTGGTGTTTTTCGCGTTATTGAACAATTCATTTTCTTTGATTTAAGCCAATTTCGTTCAAAATTAGTCTCGATCGGAGCCTTGCTAATCGCAATTATTTACTCAATTCCTTTATTTTTCCGATGAAAGAAAGTTTCTCCAAAAAAATCGAACGTTTCAAATTCAATCTCCTTCCCGCGTATCGTCGCGGCGGTGGACGAATCACCTATATTTCCGATGATTATCACGCAATTGACGTAAAGTTGCCGCTCAATTGGTCAACCAAAAATTACGTTGGCACAATCTTCGGCGGAAGTATGTTTGCCGCGACTGACCCGATTTATATGGTGATGCTCATCAAAATTTTGGGCAAGGATTATCTGGTTTGGGATAAATCGGCGAACATTCGTTTTAAACGTCCGGGCAAGGAAATGTTGTTCGCCAAATTCCTCATCACGCCCGAAGAAATTGCCGATATCAAATCCCAACTTGAAGTTTCAAAATCGATTGATAAAATCTATACAATCGAACTTAAAAACGAAGCTGGGAAAACTCACGCGATAATCGAGAAGACTTTGTATATTTTGCAAAGAATAAATTTAGCAGATTTTAGCAAATAAAAATAAAAGGATCGGAATAAATGTCAACAGAAAAAACGGCGTGTATTTTATGTTCAAGGAATTGCGGTTTGAAAGTCGAAATTAATGATGGAAAATTCGTTAAAATTCAAGGCGATGAACAACATCCGATCAGTAAAGGCTATATTTGCCAAAAAGCTGCCCGATTAGAGTATTACCAGAATCACGACGACCGTTTAAAGTATCCGCTAAAACGGCAATCTGACGGAACTTTTTCTCGCGTTTCTTGGGACGAAGCACTCGGCGAAATTGCTGAAAAACTCACTCAAATCAAAAAAACTTACGGTGGAAATTCGTTTGCTTTTGTCGGCGGTGGCGGACAAGGTAATCATTGGGGCGGCATTTATAGCCGACAACTGCTTTCGGCGATGGACGGCCGATTTATTTACACCGCTTTGGCTCAGGAAAAAACCGGCGATATTTGGGTCAATGGACGATTGTTCGGCAATCAGCTCTGTCATACGACGGAAGATGTCGAACACGCTGATTACGTTTTGTTTATCGGCACAAATCCATATCAGGCACACGGTATCGTTAATGCCCGCAATACCTTGCGAGATATTCAGAAAGATGAAAAACGAACTATGGTGGTCGTTGATCCGCGTTTTACCGAAACGGCGAAAATGGCTGATATTCATCTACAACTCAAGCCCGGCACAGATGCTTTTCTAATGTCGGCGATGCTCTCGATTATTGTCCGTGAAGGCTTGCATGATAAAGAATTTTTAGCCGAACATTGCACTGGTTTTGACGCTTTGGAAAAAGAATTGTTGGCGATTGATCCACAAGATTACGCAAAACGAGCTGATGTGGAATTTGAATTGGTGCAAAAAGTCGCCCGTGATTTTGCGTCTGCCGAAAATGCTTGCGTTAGAATCGATTTGGGTATCCAACACACTTTGCACACAACTTTAAACGGTTATCTCGAAAAACTTCTTTATTTGGTAACGGGAAATTTCGGCAAAAAAGGCGGCAATAATTTGCATACTTTGCTGATTCCTTTGGTCAGCGATACGGATGAGCGAAAAAAAGGAAGTCGCACCGCCAAACACAAAATGTTTCCGATTGGCGGTTTGTATCCGCCAAACATTTTGCCTGACGAGATAGATCATTCCGGCGAAAACAGAATCAGGGCAGTTTGGGTTGATAGTTCTAATCCTGTTTTGACTTTTGCCGATTCAAAAGCCTACATTTCAGCCTTTGAAAAACTTGATTTGCTCGTTGTGGTTGATGTGGCGATGACCGAAACGGCACGGCTTGCTGATTATGTTTTGCCCGCCGCTTCGCAGTTTGAAAAATTGGAAGCGAGCGGGTTCAATCTCGAATTCCCGGAGAATTTTTTCCATCTTCGCCACGCCGTTTTTGAGCCTTTGGAAGAATCTTTGCACGAACCCGAAATTTATACGCGACTTTTGGAAAAGATGAATTTTATTCCGAAAAGTTTCCCGATTTTAGGATTTGCCGCATCAATTTCGCGTTCTGCATATCTGTTGGCGTTGCAACTTTTGTTCAAACGCAAACCGAAACTGCAAAAATACGCGAGTTCGATAATGTATCGAACCCTCGGCAAAACTCTGCCGAAAAATGCCGAATCTGCCGCACCATTATTGGGTTTGACGATTGGTTATGGTGCGAAATATTCTAAACAGGTTGCCGCAGCAGGTTATCAAGGAAATCTCGGTAACGCTTTATTTGATGCGATTATTGCAAACAAATCGGGTGTAATCATTAGCAAACACAAATACGTTGAAGTTTGGTCGCTAATCAAAAACAAGGATAGACGAATCTATCTGGAAATACCCGAAATGCTCGAAGCCTTGCGTGAATTGCGTAATGAAAACCTCTCAAACGATGATTATCCGTTTATTTTAATGGCGGGCGAACGCCGAAGTTACAACGCAAATCAGATTTATCGAAATCCCGAATGGCGAAAAATTGACCCGAAAGGCACAATGCGAATGCACCCCGAAGATGCTCTCGAACTAGAAATATTAAATGGTGCGGAAGTTGTTTGCCAGTCCTCGGTTGGCAAAATAAACGTATTTGTGGAGATTGACGATAGCGTCCGCCGCAAAATGGTTACGCTTCCAAACGGCTACGGCTTAAGATACAAAAACAGCGAACCAATCGGACCGCAACTAAATCTGCTTACGCCAAGCAGTAATTGCGAACCTCTTACAAAAACGCCTTTTCATAAATATTTACAGGTTAAAATAAGTAAAGTAAAATAAGGTAAATGATTGATTACACACAATTTGCGTTCATATTCGATATGGACGGAACGCTCGTTGACAATATGTATTTTCACACCGAAGCGTGGGTGGATTTTTTCGGCGAACTTGGAATGGAAGTTGATTCCGATGATTTTTTGCGGAAAACTGCAGGCAAAACTAGCCTTGAAATTTTTCGCGGAATATTTGGCGATAAACTTGAAGATGCAAAACTAATCGAATATGGAAACCGCAAAGATGCAATTTATCGCGAAAATTTTCTACCGCATCGAAAAGTTGTTGACGGCTTGATCGAATTTCTAGATGAATCACAGCGGCTCGGAATAAAAATGGCAGTCGCGACTGCGGCACCAATTTCGAATATGGAATTTATCCTTGATGGTTTAGATTTGCGAAAATATTTTGATGCAATTACAACAGCCGCCGATGTGAAAAACGGTAAACCGGATCCTGAAGTTTTTCTCGTTTCCGCACAGAAACTCGGCGTAAGTCCAAGTAATTCAATCGTTTTTGAAGATGCGATTGGTGGTTTTGAAGCAGCTAATCGAGCAGGAATGAAATCAATCGGCATCGCGACGGTTAATTCGATTGAAGATATTTTGCGGCTCGATTCGGTGGTTGAAGCTCACGCGGATTTTGTTAAAATGAATTCGAAAGATTTGATAGAACGGTATTTTTAGCCGCGGATTAACGCAGATGACGCGGATTTTCTTTTGATTTATTCGCGTTTCTCCGCGAAATCCGCGGCAAAAATAGTAAAAAAGTGATTTGGCGATCCGACTGGAACGCATGCTGCCAGCTTGCAAGATTTTTGCAAAAAATCTAATGGTCTATGCAAGCATTCAAGTTGAATGCTGATAAGCACTTGCAGGCTAGCAGCCTGCGTTCCGTAAAAATTATGAAAAGATGCGATTGGGCGAAGAATGATTTGGCAATTCATTATCACGATACCGAATGGGGTGTTCCGCTGCACGATGATCGAGGTTTGTTTGAATTTTTGCTACTCGAAGGTGCTCAAGCAGGTTTGAGTTGGGACACGGTTTTGGCAAAACGCGACAATTACAGACTCGCTTTTGACAATTTTGATGCCGCTAAAATCGCCAAATACGACGACAAGAAATGTGCGGGACTCATTGAAAATGCAGGGATTATTCGAAATCGACTGAAAATTGCATCGGCGGTTCGCAATGCGAAATGTTATATCGAAGTCGTAAAAGAATTCGGCACGTTTGATAAATATATTTGGTCATTTGTCGGCGGCAAACCGATTGTAAACGCTTGGGAAAACCTTCGGCAAGTTACCGCAACAACCGAAATTTCCGATGCAATGTGTAAAGATTTGAAAAAACGCGGCTTCAATTTCGTCGGCTCAACGATTATGTATGCGTTTATGCAGGCGACGGGAATGGTGAATGATCATTTGATGAGTTGTTTTAGGTATAAGGAAATTAAAAGGAGACAATCAGATGATTTGTCCACATTGTAGTAAAGGAATACATTATGAAGAGCAGGACTCATACGTTTGGGTCGGCGAAAATCATTCCGAAGGAAAAATTCGTTCTGAAATGAGTTATGGGCAGTGTCCGCTGTGCGGCGATTTGATCGTAATCCTGAGTAAGGGCTTTGTGAAGTCTGGGGTTATAACTGAACTATTTTCAGAAAAGATAATTTATCCCCAAATCATAGGTCGAGTAATTCAGACAGAAGTTCCGGAAAGATACAGAAATGACTTTTTTGAAGCCTGTGCCGTTTTGTCCATAAGTCCAAAAGCAAGTGCCGCCTTGAGCCGACGAATTCTACAAGATGTCTTTCGAGAAGAATTAGGAATAACTAAATCCAGTTTAGCGAAAGAAATTGACGAGTTTATTTCAAGAACAGATGTTCCTTCATACTTAACAGATGCTATCGATGCTGTAAGAAACATTGGAAATTTTGCTGCACATCCGCTGAAGGACACAAACACAGGTGAGATTGTTGAAGTTGAAGCAGGCGAAGCTGAGTGGCTTTTGGAAGTTAATGAATCATTGTTTGATTTTGTATTTGTTCAACCAAAACGATTGGAAGAAAGAAAAAATAGTTTGAATACCAAACTCGCATCCATCGGAAAACCTCCAATGAAAAGCTGACTGGTTACCATAAACGTTATGATTCCAGATTTAGAACAAATTATGATGAAGAAAATTCTTGCATTACCGTTTGAAAAACAGTTGAAAGTTTTGGCGTTTATTGAGCAAATTGAAGCCGAAATTAGCATTGAAGAAATTGAAAATACTGAAGACGTATTTACGGAAAAATCATAAAGATTTTAACTGTTGACCGCCGACATTTCAGCGTTTTCAAACCAAATCATTGCGAAAGTTTTACACTTTTACCCGAACAAATATGACCGCTAAAATCATATCAATCCTATTAGTTATTATCGGCATAATTAATATTCTGCCGATAATGGTATTTTTTGATTCCAGCAAAGCCTTAAAACTTTATGGTTTTCCGCTTGAGGGGGAAAGTTTGACCGCTTTGATGAGGCATCGCGGAGTTTTGCTTAGTTTGGTCGGCATTGCTTTGCTGACTGCGGCTTTCAAATCGGAATATATCGTTTTAGCGGTAATCTTAGCTTTAATCAGCAAAATTACGTTTATTTTTCTGACGTTTACCACTGCAAATATTGCGTCTGAAGTTCAAAAAGTTGCGTTTATTGATATTGGATCGATTGTTATTTTGTTGATTGCGTTGGGTCTTTATTATTACGGTAAATAGTTTATGGATTACCCGATTACACCCGCAATCCGCGTCTTGCGGGAACATAAAATTGATTTTGAACCGCATATTTTTGATTACGTTGAAAAAGGCGGAACTAAGCATTCTGCGGAAGTTTTAGGAGTTGACGAACACGCCGTTATCAAGACTTTGGTCTTTGAAACTGACGTGAAGAAGCCGCTTATCGTATTGATGCACGGCGATTTACAGGTTTCAACGAAGAATCTAGCGAGGCTTATCAACGTTAAAACCGTCTCGCCTGTTTCGCCTGAAAAAGCGAATAAATTAACAGGATATTTGGTCGGCGGAACTTCGCCTTTTGGTGTGAAAACCGCGATGCCGATTTATGTGGAATCGACGATTTTTGAGTTGGACAAAATCTATATCAACGGCGGAAAGCGTGGATTTTTAGTTTCAATCGAGCCGAAAGTTTTACGAGGAGTATTGCAGATTGAAGAAGTGTCAGTAGCGTTTGCGTGAGCGAATGCATGCACATTTCACGGGTAGAACGCATCGGCTGACGCGACGTTACCGACACGGATAAGCGATACGACGCCACAGACATAACGATGCCTACAACTTGCTACTGACATTTCGCAAAAAAATGAAAATCGTTGTAAATTATTCTTACAACAAAAAATTGCCCCAACAAATAAATATGGAACACGGAAACGATCATAGTCAACATATTGATAAAGTTACCTTTGCGGGACTTTTAATTTCACTCGGCATTGTTTTTGGCGACATCGGAACTTCGCCGCTTTACGTTTTTTCGGCGATTGTCGGCACGCGGAAGATTGATCCGGTGCTGGTTCTCGGCGGTTTATCGGCAGTTTTTTGGACTCTGATGTTTCAGACGACCATTAAATATGTGCTTATAGCGTTGCGAGCCGATAACAACGGTGAAGGCGGAATTTTTTCGCTCTATGCACTCATCAAGCGTTATTCAGGACCTTGGTTGTTATTTCCGGCGATTATTGGCGGCTCGTTTTTGCTCGCAGATGGAATCATTACACCACCGATTTCGGTTTCCTCGGCGATTGAAGGTTTGCGGATTTATTCGCCTACCATTCCAACTGTTCCGATTGTAATTGCTATAATCATTGGACTTTTCGTTACCCAGCAATTTGGAACTCAGCTAATTGGGAAGTTTTTCGGTCCTGTAATGACGCTGTGGTTTGGGTTTATCGGCGTAATTGGATTGATGTCGTTTGTGCAAGATTTTTCCGTATTGAAAGCGATAAATCCTTATTACGCTTATCAACTTTTAGCTGAATATCCGCACGGTTTTTGGCTGCTCGGAGCGGTTTTCTTATGCACGACTGGTGCGGAAGCATTGTATTCGGATATGGGACACGCCGGGCGTGCGAACATTCGTTTCAGTTGGATTTTTGTGAAAATCTGTCTGCTCTTGAGTTACGCGGGGCAATGTGCGTGGTTGCTAAGTCAATCAGGCAAAGAGCTTACTGGCACGACTCCGTTTTATTCGATTGTTCCGCCTGCGATTTTGCCTTTCGCGATTGCGATTGCGACTTTGGCGGCGATTATTGCATCGCAAGCATTAATATCGGGCAGTTTTACGCTCATTGGCGAGGCAATTCGGCTATCATTTTGGTCGCGACAACGCATTGTTTATCCGACCGATTTCAAAGGTCAACTTTATATTCCGCAGGTAAATTGGCTGCTCGATGGCAGGTTGTATTTTTATCGTTTTGTATTTCCACGAATCAAAACATATGGAAGCCGCGTATGGTTTATCAGTTACGCTGACGATGCTGATGACGACGATTCTGCTCTTTGTTTATTTGCGTTCCCGTCGGTTTAATCCTTTTATTGTCTATGGTTTAACCGCCTTGTTTACGGTAATTGAAGGTGCATTTTTGATTGCGAATCTAGAGAAATTCCCAGAAGGTGGCTATGTATCGGTCGCAGTCGGATTCGTGCTATTCAGCATAATGTGGCTCTGGTTTAATGGCAGACAGCTCCGCAAGAAACTGACGGTTATGGAAGACACGGGAGAGTTTTTCGGCACTCTAAAAGCACTAAGCAACGACAAAACGATTCCTCAATATTCTACTCATTTGGTCTATTTAACGGGTTCTGATTCGCCAAAATATCTCGAAAGAGAAACGATTGAATCAGTTTTGGAAAAGACGCCAAAGCGTGCGGACGTTTATTGGTTTGTTCATGTAAAAACCGATGATCATCCATTTACAACTAAATATAAAGTGGAAACTTTGGCGAAAGAAGACGTTTATTTTCTTACATTTACGCTCGGGTTCCGGATCGAACCGCGAATCAATTATTTCTTCGAACTCGCTCTCGACGACATCGTAAAACACCAGGAAGTTGAGATGACCAGCCGACATCCGGCTTTGGCAAAGCATAAAATTCGCGGTGATATTCGCTTCGTTTTGCTCAGTTCATTTTTGAGCTACGAAAACGATTTGCCTGCGAAAGATAATTTCATCATGCGTGCTTATTACATTTTGCGACGCTGGTTTAGCATCCGCGAAGATGCCGCTTACGGGCTGGACGCAAGCAACGTTGTCATCGAAAACGTGCCGATTGTTGTTACGCGACCTGAGGATGTGAAGTTGGTGAGAGAAAGCTAAAATGAGCGATTCCGAAATCATCGAAAGAGTAGAAAAAAATGTTGAAAAACCAACTATTTCAACAGATACAGGTCTCGAAGCATCTATCGAAATCGGGAAAACCGCTGAAACTGAGAATGTCAATTGGGCGTTGGTCGGCGGCATTGCAATGTATCTTTATGGTTCTCCGCGTTTGACGAAAGATGTTGATATTATCGCTACAAATAACCTTTCTCTCAAGGCAAATGGACCGCTAACGTTCGGCGGAAGTAATTACACGATTGAGGTTGGGAAATACAAAGTTGCAGTCGATTGGATTGTCCGAAACGATGGGTATGCCAAATATTACCGGAAGGCTTTGGCAGCAGCGATTGCAATGCCGAAAGGCTACAAACTCATTTCTCCCGAATGGCTTTTGATCCTAAAAATGTTTGCCGGAAGACAAAAAGATTACGACGATATTGTCTTTTTGTTGAGACAAAAGGATTTAGTAAATCGTTCGAAGGTCAAAGAAAATATTGTCGAAGTTTCAGGAGAAGACGCTTGGCTCGCAACTCTGCCGAATTTTAGAAGGTTGTGCAATCTTGCAGACGGTAAGATTGACGAGCCTGATAAATATTACGATGAGGATTAAGTGAGATATTATTGGTAAAAGTTCTGGTTTTTATGTATATTAGAAAAATGAATGAACATTCACTCATTTCGTTTTAAGTGAGATAATCGGAGAAAAATATGAAAGAAGCAGTTATCGTATCAGCGGTTCGAACCGCAGTTGGGAAGGCACCGAAAGGAACATTAAAAAATACGCGTCCAGATGATTTGGGAGCGGCGGCGATTAAGGAAGCAGTCGCACGCGTTCAAGGCTTGAATTTGAGCGAAATTGATGACGTAATTATGGGTTGTGCGTTTCCTGAAGCACAGCAGGGAATGAACGTTGCACGGACGGCTGCGATTTTGGCAGGTTTGCCGGTTGAAACTTCGGCGATGACCGTAAATCGTTATTGCTCAAGTGGTTTGCAGACAGTCGCACTTGCCGCAGACCGGATCAAAACGGGTGGTGCTGAAGTGATTATTGCGGGCGGATTGGAAACAATGTCGATGATCGCGATGGGTGGTGCGAATTTCCGACCGAATCCAACCTTAGCCGAAACTTATCCCGATTATTATCTGAATATGGGTTTGACTGCGGAAAATTTGGCAAAAAAATACGAAATTACACGCGAACAGGCGGACGAATTTTCGCTTCAATCGCATTTGAAAGCGGCGGCGGCGATTAAAGAAGGAAAATTCAAAAACGAAATTGTTCCAATGAATATTTTTGTTGATGAATTGGATGCGAAAGGTCGTGTGTTGCGAAAAGAAGTCGTTTTTGAAACCGACGAAGGTCCGCGAATGGATGCAACAATAGAAGGTTTAGCCAAACTCAGACCCGTTTTTCACGTCAAAGGAACTGTTACGGCAGGAAATTCTTCGCAGATGTCGGACGGTGCCGCCGCTTGCGTTGTAATGTCGGCTGATCGGGCTAAAGAGTTGGGATTAAAGCCGCTTGCAAGGTTTGTAAGTTTCGCGACAGCAGGTTGCTTGCCGGAAGAAATGGGAATCGGACCTGTTTATGCGATTCCAAAAGCTTTGAAATTGGCGGGTTTAACTTTAGAAGATATTGACGTTTTTGAATTAAACGAAGCCTTCGCCGCACAAGGTTTGTCGGTGATGAAAGTTTTGGAAATGAATCCTGCAAAAGTAAACGTAAACGGCGGTGCAGTTGCCCTCGGACATCCGCTCGGTTGCACAGGTGCGAAGCTAACTGCAACCCTTTTGAACGAATTAGAACGCCGAAAAGCACGCTACGGAATGGTAACAATGTGTGTAGGGGGCGGAATGGGTGCGGCGGGAATTTTTGAGCGATTGGATTGAAATTCCGCAGATACTTTATAGATAAAAAAAGTGGGTTCTGCCATGATATCCGCTCTTTTTATTTGAAACTCGGAAAATGAATAATATGGCTACAAAAGACTGGAAAAACCTTTTATTGAAATCAGGATTGCCGTTTGAATATGAAGTGAAAGAATGTTTTGTAAACCAAGGATGTCAAGTAGGGGATGAATATTCGTATATTAAACCTGACGAAAATCAAATTGAAAAAGAATTCTCTTATGACTTAGATGTTTCGTATATTGAAGACCGTAACTTCCTTACATTTATGGTTGAATGCAAATACAAAACTGAACCGACAAAATGGTTTTTTCTACCAGACCCTAATCCTCGTCCAGATGGTTTATCGCAAAATTGTTTTTTTCATACAGTTGACCATTTCAAAAAAGACAAATTTCTACCTACACACTATCCTTACGAAAACATACAAAAACCATTAGGTCCTATTTGTTTGAAAGGAGTTGAAATTTTTCAAAATCAATTTCTTGAAAAAAGCATTTCTCGTGCAGTTGATCAGCTGTCATACGCTTTTGTGGAACAGGTAATTTCGTCGTTTGCAAATCAACTTGAAATCGAACCCTTTTTCGATACCAATTTTTTCAACATTCCGATGATAATCACCAATGCGGATTTGCATTTGATGAATGAAAAACTCACAACTTCCGATATAGAAAAAGCTAAAGACATTGAAGAAATTTCGTCAAAACACGATTTTCTGCTTTTTCACAACATTATTGGAGAGAGTCTAAAAAGGCATAATAAAAAAGCACTTGACCAATATTTTTCAAAGACGGTTAGAAATAAATTTAGCAACAGAAATCATTCTTTTGCTAAAGAGGTAGATCACTTAGTTCAGGTGACTTCGCAATATTATTGTCCGAAAGCAATTTTGATTATGAATCACGATCCGAAGCATGAGAATTATAAGAAGCTATTTAATTATATTAAATCACCAGTGTCCGGTTAAAAAAGTTTTTACAGCTGTAAACTATTGATATTTGATTATTTACAGCCATATTTCGATTTTTCGATTTCAAATCGTGTTCATTCAAGTTCTAAACTCTTGAGATGAATAACGGAAAGTATATTTTTTCTCAGATCTTTGAATTTTTACCCAAATATGAATTTGATAAATGTGTTGCCCGTTACAAGGGTAATTTCAAAAACAAAGGCTTTACTTGTCGCAATCAGTTTCTGACGCTGAGTTTTGGACAACTGACCAATCGGGAATCTCTGCGTGATATTGTCAACTGTCTCGCGGCTCATCAATCGAAACTGTATCATCTAGGCATCAAGTTTGCTGTCAAAAGGTCAACTCTTTCCGAAGCCAATGAAACCAGAAGTTGGCGAATTTATGCCGATTTTGCTCAAGTCTTACTTGCTCAAGCCCGACAACTTTATCTGGATGACGGCTTTGGTTTGGACATTCCAAATCCGGTTTATGCGTTGGACGCGACCACCATTGACTTATGTTTGAACGTCTTTTGGTGGGCTCATTTCAGACGTGCTAAAGCTGCTGTTAAACTACACACATTACTTGATTTACGCGGTAATTTGCCAATCTTTATTCATATTTCCGACGGCAAAATGCACGATGTCAACATCTTGGACGAACTCGTTTTTGAACCGCTGGCAATCTATTTGATGGACAAAGGTTATCTTGACTTCGAGAGACTTTATCGGCTTCATCAAGCCTCAGCTTTCTTTGTCACCAGAGCAAAAACTAATTTAGCTTTTGCCCGGCTAAATGCCAGAAAAGTGAACAAAGAAAGTGGTTTGAGATGTGACCAAACCATCAAGTTGACAACTTATAAATCAAAGAAAAGTTATCCTGAACGCTTACGACGGGTAAAATATTATGACAAAGAACAGGGAAAAACGTATGTTTTTCTGACCAACAATTGTGAATTATCAGCGATAGAAATAGCCTTACTTTACAAATATCGTTGGCAGATTGAACTCTTTTTCAAATGGATAAAACAACATTTGAAGATAAAAAGATTTTGGGGCGAGAGCGAAAACGCTGTCAAAACCCAAATTTGGATTGCCATTTGCAATTATTTGTTGGTGGCAATCATTAAAAAAGAACTGAAAATCGAAAAAAGTTTGTATGAAATTCTGCAAATAATTTCAGTTTCGATAATCGATAAAAGTCAATTAAATCAACTACTTAGCGAAAGCGACTCAAATAATTCAAGTGAGCCTGATTCTAAACAGTTGAATCTATTCGACTTATAACCGGACACTAGTGGAAATTTGTAATAAAACCTTCTGAGAAATTAGATACGGCAATGGCAAAAGCTAAAAATGAGTCGGAAGAACGAAGAAAAAAGTTAAGAGCGAAACATCCTCAATTGTTTGCAAAATAGAATAGAACATTAAAAATAGTATTTATGAGTCCACGAATCAAATCAATCGAAGAATCCGAAGCACCTTTTTGGATAAAGCCGCTTTATTCAGGTTGCAAGAAAATTTACGGCTCGGTTGTTACGTCGTTAAAAGTGCAGGCACAGCGACCGGGAATCGCGTGGTTCGGCACTTTGCTTGGAGTCGCAATTGATAAATCGGGCATGATTGAGGCAAGAATTCACGTTTTGGCTCAGTTACGCGTCGCACAAATTGTAGAATGCCCTTTCTGAATGGACATCGTGCCTGCCGGCGGCAGACTCAAAAATGTTGTGACAGACGAAGAAATCAGGGAGGTTCCGAATTGGGAACATTCCAAAATTTTAAGCGAACGTGAAAAGACTGCGATTGAATACGCCGAAGAAATGTCGAAAACTCCCGTTAGAGTGTCTGATGAGCTTTTTGAGCGGCTGTGTAAATTTTTTAACCAAAAACAAATCGTTGAACTAACGGCAAGTATCGCATACGAAAATTATCGGGCGAGATTCAATCACGCCCTCCATATCGGCAGCGACAGTCTTTATAAGAAAAACTAGTTCGACCGCTATTTCGGATTCGTTTCAGAACAGCATTTCACATCAGGAACAACCGTCGGAAGATATTTGACCCGCAGATACAAAACCGCCTGAATATTTGGTTCCAGCGTGATCGAATTAATCGTCAGATCAAAATCCTTGCCGTCGAATCCGCTGTAATACGATGTCGAATTTTTGGATTTTTCAATCGTTTTTCGATAGCCGCTGGCTGAACCGGATTCAAAAGCTTGATAATCCTGATAAAGCTGGTCAGGCGAAAAGGTCGTGTATTTTTCGTTCGCGATCCCCGCAGGTTTGAGCGTAATGCCTAAACCCGAATATGTCTGCTCTTTGCTTTTGATGATCTTTATCGCTTCGCCCATCATTTTGGTTTTGATTCCTGCGAAATCTTTGACGATAAAATCGAGTTTTATAAAGTCGTAAATTCCCGCCGTGTTTGCGAGTTTTGTGATTTGCCCCAATAAATTGCGGTCTTTGAAACGAAGCAGAACATTTTTTGCGGTCTTGTAGCCTTTCAGTTTTTCGGTCGCCGTTTTGCCTGTCGAATCAAATTCGTAATACGGTGCCTGATTGATAAAATCGACAAATGTTTCGCTGATGCCAATTGACGAAAGGCTCGTTTTGAATTTCTCAATCTTTGAATCAACAAGATTTTCGCTCTTCAGACTCGTTTCAGCCTCGCCGCCAACACCGAAAGACGCGACATATTCGTCCGCTTTCAGATTCATCAAAACAGTTGCTTCGAGAAAATAAACGTCCATTACGTCTTTCGATTGCGATCCAAAGAGGTTTCCGGTGGAAAGCACGGGCTTTGTTTCGTCGCCGTAAGTTGTGGCATTCGCCTTTTCTTTATATGTGGAAGCATTTGCCCGCTCTTGTGCGATGCAAACCAAATTAACTAAAAACACAAAACTAACAACAAAAATTACTCGTTTCATTCAAAAGACTCCTTATTTTTTATTCAAAACTACGTTTTCTTAATACAGAACGGGATAGACTCATTTTATTGCGGCGGATTATTTTCATTTTTCAAAAAAAATCAAACGGCAAACTAACGCGGCTAAATATACTCTCCGCTGATTTTATAAGTTCGACATAAAATTAACTTGAATTTTTTTCAATAAAATATTACATTATCAACAACCCAAAATGAATGAGCATTCATTCAGTCAATCAAAAGGAGCAAATATGGACGCAAAAATGGAAAAAGGTTACATCAAAGGCGGCGAATTTTTGATCAGCGAAGGCACGGTTTCAGACTGCTTTACGCCGGAGGATTTTACGGATGAACATCGGATGATCAAGGAAACGGCTTACGAATATATCGATAACGAAGTCGTGCCTAATCTGCCGCTTTTGGAGAAACACGATTGGAATGTTGCCCGTGATTTATTGAAAAAAGCCGGCGATCTTGGTTTGCTCGGTGCGAATATTTCTGAGGATTTGGGCGGAATGGCTCTCGATCAAACGACCGGCGTGATTATCGCCGAAGCAGTCGGACGCGGAAGTGGTTTCGGGTCAACTTACGGTGCTCAAACCTCGATTGGTTTGCTTCCGATTTACTATTGGGGTTCGGAAGAAATGAAAAAAGAATGGATCCCGAAAATCATTTCCGGTGAACTTACGACCGCATATTGTTTGACTGAATCTGGTTCGGGTTCGGACGCTTTAGGTGCAAAAACGGTTGCGAAATTGACCGAAGATGGACAGCATTACGTTCTCAACGGCGAAAAAATGTGGATCACAAACGGCGGTTTTGCTGACGTTTTCATTGTTTTCGCAAAGGTTGACGGCGAAAAAGAAAAATTCTCGGCGTTTTTGGTGCCGCGTTCGGAAAACTGCAAACCTGCGGCTGAAGAGCATAAAATGGGTATCAAAGCTTCGTCCACCACGGCGGTTGTTTTGTCTGATGCGAAAATTCCGGTCGGCAATTTGATCGGAAATGTCGGCGACGGTGCGAAAATTGCGTTTGGCGTGCTAAATGTTGGACGTTTCAAACTCGGAGCATCAGTTACAGGCGGTGCAAAACTCGCTATTCACGAATCTGTTAGATATGCGAACGAGCGTCATCAGTTCAATAAACCGATTTCAAGTTTCGGTGCGATCAAACATAAATTGGCGGAAATGGCGATTAAAACTTGGGTTTCAGAAGCGATCACATACCGAACAGTCGGCATGATTGACACGCTTATCGGTGACAAAACCGACAACGCGACCAAGCTTCAATCGATTGACGAATACGCGGTTGAAAGTTCAATTAATAAGGTTTTTTGCTCGGAAGCGTTGGATTATGTGGTTGATGAAATGGTGCAAATCTACGGCGGCTACGGCTATTCGGCTGAATATCCGGCTGACAAAGCCTACCGCGATTCACGCATCAACCGCATTTTTGAAGGCACAAACGAAATCAACCGTCTGCTCATTCCGGGACAATTGATGAAACGTGCGATGAAAGGCAAACTCGCCCTTTTGCAAGCCGCAAAAGCCTTGCAAGACGAGATTATGAACCCGCAAATGTCGTTTGACGACGACGATTCGTTGCTCGCAATGGAAACAAAATTAGCGGCAAACGCGAAGAAAGTTGCGTTGGTGATTCTCGGCACGGCGGCACAAAAATATATGATGGCATTAGCCGAACAGCAAGAAGTTTTGATGAATTGTGCCGACATCATTATGCAAGCCTACGCGATGGAAACCGCTGTTTTGAGGGCGAAAAAGCAAGCCGCGAAAGGCAACGCGGATCGGCAAATTGATATGGCACAAGTCTTTTGTAACGATGCGATCCAAAAAATCGAAGCATCAGCCAAAAACACAATCGCCGGAATGCTCGAAGGCGACGAAGCGAAAATGTTGCTCGTTGCGTTAAAGCGTTACACGAAAAACAATTCACCGATCAATACATTTGCGGCTCGTCAGAGAATTGCAGATGTGATGATTGGGGCGAATACTTATACTTTTTAGTGAAAAGTGAAAAGTGAAAAACTAAAAGTGAAAAGTCCGAGGTTGAAAGGCTTCGGACTTTTTTATTCTATAATTGGGTTTAATCAAATAAAATTTTCATTGAGCAAATCCGAAATAGCTTCAACAATTTTCTTGCGAGAAGTTTCTCCTAATTCACCAACTAACTTAACAAAAAGGCTCTCATTTGCAGTGAATAATTTGCCCGGACGTGCATAGCTTGTAACTCTTAATGATCCTTTTGAAAAATCGGCGGCGTTAATTTCAATCGCACGTGCATCCGCGTAAGCCTTACTTGTAATTTGACATAACACGAAATCATTTTTTCCGGAATCGGCGAGAATAACGGCGGGTCGCAATTTTGAGTTTGTAAGGTCTGAAAAAGGAAAGGATAAAAATGCTATTTCTCCGACTGCATATAGTCCCACGCTTCGTCCTCCTCTTCGCGTAACCAATCCTCAGCCAAAGCCTTTTCGCTCAGCAAAGCAGTTTCAGAAACTCGCGGTTCTTCGTCCAAAATCGTCACAATCGCACGGTGATTTTCTTTCAAACGAATTTCCGTAAGCAAATTTACCTTGCCAGTTTTATCCACAATTGCCTCAAGTGTTTGAATCATTTTGTTATTTTATCATAAAAATCATTGCGAATTAAGAAAAATGTTGTGACCGACGATTAACACATTCGTGGCTCGTCAGCGAATTGCAAACGTGATGATTGGGGCAAATACCGATACTTTTTAGATTTAACGTTTTAAATTTTTAATTGGGCGTGAGGTTCAGATCACGTCCTTTTTTATTTTTTCCAAGTTCTTATTATGATTTGGTTGTAATCAAAATTAATATAAAAGACTATTATGAAAATTTTACTTAAAAAAGGTAAGAGATTTGGTAATTGGAAACTTAAATACCATTTAGGTTGCGGCGGAAACGGAGAAGTATGGGCTTGTCAGAATCATAATGGAGATATAAAAGCAATTAAAATTCTTATGAAGATAAACGCTAAATCATACGACCGATTCGTTGACGAAACAACAGTCATTGAACAAAACTCTGACATTAAAGGAATTATTCCTTTAGAAGAAAAATATCTTCCAGAAGAATTAGGTAAAGAACTTCCCTGTTTTATAATGCCGTTAGCAGAGAGTTCGGAAAACATACTAAACGGGAAGCCAATAGAAGAAAAAATAGATGCTATTCTTCAAGTAGCTGAAACTCTTTCTGAATTACACAAGCGAAAAATATTTCATCGAGATATTAAACCAGCAAATATCCTCTTTTTTGACTCAAGATTCACGCTAGCTGATTTTGGTTTAGTCGATTACCCAAATAAAAGAGAAGTGTCGTTCACTAACGAACAAATCGGAGCAAAATGGACAATTGCTCCTGAGATGAAACGAGAATCTTCAAATGCTGATGTAGCAAAAGCAGATGTATATTCTTTGGCTAAGACTCTTTGGATTTATCTTACTGAAAATAGCAAGGGATTTGATGGACAGTATTCAATTGATTCAATTATTCATCTAAAGAATTTTTATTCCAAACATTTCACTTCGCCAATTGATAATTTGCTGATAGCTTGCACAGATAACGACCCAAGTAGAAGACCATCAATAGACGAATTTATTTCTGCTTTACAGGAATGGCAAGAACTTGCAGAAAATTTTAAAAAACTAATCAGCAACAATGGTTTGAAATTCAATCCAAACTTTTTCCAACTTCAATTCCTAGACGAGTGGTGTGGGAAAATATTGAAGACATTATAAAAATCTTAAAAGTAGTTTGCACCTATGACAACTTAAATCATTTGCTTTTTCCAAGTGGCGGAGGGCTTGACTTGGCAGATGCACGATTATCTTATGAAGATAACTGTATAGAGTTAGATTTTGGCTCAGTAGATATTGTAAAACCTAAAAGACTTATATTTGAATCGTTTGGTTACAATCATGATTGGAATTATTTCCGCTTGGAAGCTGATGATCTTCAACCCTCAGGAGTTAAAGAAATAGAAGCTGATGAGGAATCTTATGAAACAAAGTATGGCAGAGAAGAATTAAGTGAATTGTCTCCTTGCGATTACTATCCTTACTACATTATGGAGAACTCCTCTGACTACAAAGATAATTATCCAATAACAGAGTTTTCCCGCCAGGTTACAAGATGGTTTAGAGGTAGTTTTGTGATCTTGTGCAAGGCTTCTGTTTATAATTCAATACCTGCAACTTATGATGGAAGGCATAACAAGATGACTACGGATGAATTTAGAGAATACATACAAAGTATGGTTGATTATTGGAAAGAAATGGATCGAAAAAAAGAGGTTGCACAATTAAGATAAACAGTTTCGTCAGTCGCCAATTTGTTTTAATTCCTCGTTGAGATTTGGAAATTCGTTGATAAATTCATCAACTTCTTTTTCGTCTTGGTCGGTAAATTCAATTATTTCTGAGTTTAATTTACCGTTTTTCATAGTCAAACTAACGAAACATTTTGCAGGAAACCCATTCGCCAAGGCAAACTCCTTTGGCACTTCAACAATACAACTGTCATAATTCTCTGATGTTTTTTTCTCAAAAGTCTCCAACATAATCAAAATTCTAGCACCGTTCTGGTGATTTGTGAATTATTTTATTGTTCGCTCAGATTTGTAATGCTATTTGTTTCCATCAAACTCTCACTCGTATTCAGTCAAAAAAATCTTGTTCGTTTTGCGGTTTATCAGACCATTTTACTTATTTGATTTTTGCAAAGTCTTGCGGGCGGCGAGGGCTAGATTTTGGGCTCTTGGCAGTGCGTCAATTCCTTTGGCAACCTGTAAGTCGTTTTCTATCAACACTTGATTGGCGGCAACGTTTCCAAAGGCTGCTGTTGCGAGATTGTATCTTAGTCTTGTCAGGATAAATTTCTTATTGCTTTCAAATTGTTCGGCTGTTATGTCTGACAATTTATTACGGTTCAAAAAGTTTTGAAAACTTAATAATAATTCATTGGTTGCGGGAAAATCGCTGGGACGGATTCGATGTCCGTATTGAATTGGACGCGTGATTTTATATTCGTCGAATCCTTGAATTCTGCCGTTCACGATTTCTCGTGTGAAGAAAAATATTGGGTCAAGTAAATTGATTTGTGTTGCTGTTAGGTTGATTTGATTGATTGATTCATCCGGAGTAATGCCGTCTCCGCTGTAAACTGTTCTGCCCGTATCTGTTTTACTTGCTTCAGTTTGCGAGATTTTTACTTTGTGGCTGAAGTAATCGTAAGTGCCAACGCCAGAATAATCACGCTGAATCAGACGACCTGATGGCGTGTAATATTTAGCAGTCGTGAGTGTCAAACCCGAGCCAGTCGGTAGATCAATTACGCTTTGAACCAAGCCTTTTCCGAATGTTTTTTCGCCAATTATCAAAGCCCGGTCGTGGTCTTGCAAAGCACCCGCAACAATCTCTGAAGCCGAAGCACTTCCTTCGTCAACCAAAACGACAAGTGGAATATTTTCGGAAGATTTATTCAATGCCCGCAGCGTTCGATTATCAATTTCAAAACGTCCTTTCTGAGTTACGACAACTTGTCCGTTTTGCAGAAATTTTCCGGCTACTTTAACCGCTTGATCGAGAATTCCGCCCGGATTATCACGTAAATCAATAATCAAAGAAATCATTCCTTGCTCTTGCAGATCGCGGTAAGCGACATTTAATTCGTCAAAAGTTGTGTAATTAAAACCATTTGTCAGCTCAACATACCCTACGCCCTGACGCAATAAATAGGCATCCGGAATCGAAGGCTGAGCTATGATCGTTCGTTTTACTTCAATCGTTTCGAGCCGTTTGTCACTAGCTTTTTCGACTGTTATGCGAATTGATGTTCCTTTTGGACCGCGAATTTTATCGCGGACATTGGCGGATTCCTGATTCGACATTTTTTCGCCATTAACTGCAACAATTTTATCTCCAAAACGAAGTCCGGCTCTGAAAGCTGAAGAATCAGGATATGTAGAAGTAACGTAAGTATCTGTAATTCCATTACTTGCGTAATTGACAATCGTGCAGCCTATGCCTACATATTCAGATTTCTGGTCGCTCAAAAGTTCCTGATATTCGGTAGAATCGTAATAATTTGAATGCGGATCGAGTGTTCGCAGCATCGCTGAAATTGAAGATTTTGCAAGCTCATTGTAATCAATCGTTTTTGCGTCAACGTAATTTTCGCGGATAATTTCGAGAGCATCGATAAAATCTCCAACCGCCGTTTCTCGCTCAATTTCAATAGCTTGTGGGGAATTTGCAAAGTCTTTTGGCTGCGGACGGGATTTTCTGGAAGCAGAAAACAGTTTCCCCTTTTCCATCACGAAAGGATCAGCATTTGGTTTTACTATCGGATTGTTGTGATTTTTGAAAGTTTTTGTCGTTTGCGAAAACGTCGTTGAAAATACACAAAACAATATAGTTAGTGCGGTAAAAAATCGTTGACCCATTGAAATTTGTCTCTCAAGCATTTTCGCCATTACAAAAAACCTAATTTAATTGTTTCGTGCATCTTACGAAATTTTCATTGTTAATCGCAAGCTACACGCATTTAAAAGTTGACTATGCTCTGCAAAAAGAATGAATCAAAGCAATATTCCAATCATTTTTGCGTCAATCTATTGGATAGTGGATAATGTTTCTAAGAAAGGTAAAAACAAATGGCAAATGAAGAAAAACGAAGTCTCGAAGAAAAGCTTCGGGCGATAATCGAAACGGTAGATGTTGCCAACGCAATGACCGAACCTCTGACCGAATCAATCAAAAATCTCCTGTATTTATCGGGTCGTTCGATGAAATCCGAAGAAGCTTCGGTAATTATTCGCGATGGCGATCAAGGCGATTTACGATTTTTATCTGCAATCGGGCAAGTTGCCGATCAATTGGTCGGAATAAAAATTCCTTCGGGAAAGGGAATCGCGGGATTCGTTTATTCATCGGGGCAGCCGATGGCGGTTGCAGATGTTGGACAGGAAGAATCTTTCTACGCCGAAGTTGATAAAAAAACCGGCTACAATACGCAGACAATTTTAGCTACACCTTTGCGTCATAATGACGAAGTTATTGGCGTTTTGGAATATGTTAATCGAATTGGCGAACCTCCTTTTGAAGCGTTTACGCCTTTTGAAATGGATAAAGCGGCACTTTTTGCCGATGCAATCGCTTCTTTGGTAAATGCTTACGAATCTGCCAAAGTTTTTCGCGAGCTTGGCGAAAAAATGCTCAAGCAGGATGAAGATGTGCAGTTTGATGAAATTCGCGACTGGTTAAGCGATTTGCGTTCGACAGCCGAGCATCGTGAAATGATCGATCTGGCATTATTGGTGAAAGAAATTGCAGGTCGCGGATCTTCCGAAAGAACACTTTGCCGGGAAATAATGGAATCTATTTTACGTTGCTCTGACGATAAATCTGAAACAAGTTTTTTAAGTTATTAAATTATGACGATGATTACGTCGCCATTTGATTCAATGAATGAACCCATGGATTTGCTGAATGCCGTTGTAATAGACGATAGCTGGAAATCTCGCACGGGTCGCGGTATCAGCGTCGCTGTAATTGATAGCGGAATTGATGCCAATCACCCAGATTTGCTGGGCAAAGTTGTGGAATCATTAGAAGCCAAAGGCGATAACAAGCGTGTTTTATTTATCCCGTCAGAATCCGGAGATTCAGCCGGACACGGAACTGCTTGTGCGGGAATCATAAATTCCATTGCAAAAGATGCCGAATTTTACAGCATAAAGGTTTTGGGAGCTCAGGCTTCCGGCGACGGGCAAGCATTTTTGGCAGGTTTGGAATATGCAATAAAACGTAAATTTCGGATTATTAATTTGAGTCTTGGAACTACCAAACCACAATTCTTTGCACCGCTACACGATTTGCTGGATCGGGCATATCAGGCGGGATGTATTGTGGTTGCCGCAGCGAATAATTTGCCGCAGCCGAGTTTTCCATCAGTTTTTTCATCGTCATTAATTTCTGTCAGCAAAAGTGAAGAAAAAGAGCCTTTTCATTTCGGATTTCGTTTTGGCGAGGTAATTGAATTAACCGCACCGGGGGTAAATGTACGAACGGCTTGGCTCGGCGGCGGGTATCGAAGCCTGACGGGAAACAGCTTTGCGTGTCCGCATATTGTTGGAATCATTGCACTTTTGCTCGAAACCTATCCGGATTTAACTCCTTTTCAGGTTAAATCTGTACTTTACGCAATTGCCCGAAAAAACCAGTCGGAAACTTAAAATTGAGTCATTTAATCATTTGCCCATTGAATCATTGAAGCGAATCGAAGAAAATGGAAATGATTTAATTGAGAGAGTTAAATCGAATATATTAAATATCTTATGTCTAAAAACTTTAAACTTTTACCGATAAATTTAGAAGAATATACGCTCGAAAATGGTTTGCGAGTGGTTTTGAGTCCCGATAGTGCGATTCCGGTTGTATCAATCGCGGTTTATTACGACGTGGGTTCGCGAAATGAACGCGAAGGGCGAACAGGTTTCGCACATCTGTTCGAACATATGATGTTTCAGGGATCGGAAAACGTCAAAAAAGCTGAGCATTTTCAATATGTGATGAAAGCCGGCGGAACCATGAACGGAACGACATCATCCGAACGTACAAATTATTTTGAAACTATGCCGGCAAGCCAACTTCCGCTTGCTTTGTGGCTCGAATCTGACCGAATGCGTTCGCTCGCTGTAACTCAGGAAAACCTTGATAATCAGCGGGATGCCGTTAAAGAAGAAAAGCGTTTGCGATATGACAATCAGCCTTACGGACAAGTTTTCGACCTCATCAACGCCATGGTTTTCAAGAATTTTTCTAACGCACATTCGACAATCGGTTCGATGGAAGATCTGGACGATGCAACGGTGGAAGACGTTCAGGAATTTTTCAGAATCTATTACGCACCGAATAACGCTGTTTTAGTTTTATCTGGTTCATTTGAAAAGGATGAAGCAAAATCGTTGATCGAAAAGTTTTTTGGCACGATTCCGAGTCAGCCGAAACCAGCGGCAATTGATGTTTCTGAGCCGACAGAAATTGGGGTTAAATATCAAAAATATGAAGATAAACTCGCTCCTTTACCGGCATTTTTATTGGGTTGGAAGATTCCGCAGCGGGGTTCGCACGAATTTCATGCACTTTATTTGGCGGGGAAATTATTGTACGACGGAGAGAGTTCGCGGCTTTATCAAAAACTTGTGAAGGGTGCGGAAACCGTTTTACAGCTTTTTGGATTTACAGACGAGCGTCGAGGTCCTTCGTCAATTTACATCGGTGCAATTCCGAAAGAGGAAGGTTTCTTAAAAGAAATTCGTGAAACGATTGTCGCCGAAATCAAAAGTATTTCCGAGAGTGGCGTGAGTGAAGAGGAAATGCGAAAACTTCGTAATCAATTGATAAATGATGAAGTTCGTTCGCGTCAATCATCGCTTTCGCGTTGCCAGCAGATCGCTGAATTTACACTTTATGACGGAAATCCGCAGTTGATTAATACTCAGCTTGATGAACTTTTAGCAATTTCCCCTGAGGAAATTAGAAATGCCGTCGCAACCTTTTTGAATACTGATAATCACGCTCTTTTGGACGTGGTGCCGATTGCTAAAGAGAAATCATAGGTCGAAAAAGTATTTTGTCATTGAGCCATTGCATCATTGGTTCATTTGAGAAGAAAAAATGAGCCAATGAAAAAATGATGCGATGAAAAAATCTATAATTTTATGTCTGAAGAATTTCGTAAATCACCACCGGTGCCGCTTGCACCAAAACCATTTGATATTGCCAAGCCTTTTGAAACCGAATTGGCAAACGGCTTAAAAGTTGTAATCTTTGAAAACAGAAGACTTCCGATTGTTAATTTTCGCCTTGCTTTTCGTTTTGGAGATATTAATTCACCCGAAAACGCACGCGGACTGGCTACGGCAGTTTCTTCTTTGATGACGCAGGGAACCGCGAAATATAGCAGCCGACAGCTTGCAGAAGAGACTGAAAATCTAGGTGCTTCGCTCCATGCTTCGAGTTCGTCAGACAATACGACGATTGCCGCTTCGGCGTTAACGATGTATCGCGGCGAAATATTAAAGCTTTTGGCAGAGGTGCTTTTTGAACCGACATTTCCTGAAAGCGAGCTGAATCTTTATAAAGAAAACACGATAAAGAGTCTGGAATTTCAGCGTTCGCAAGCTGATTTTTTGGCGGACGAGCAAGCTTCCAGAATCATTTTCGGTTCGCATCCTTATGGAACTGTTTCGCCAAAAGCAGAAGAAATTGAGAAATTTTCCAGGGAAATGTTGATCGATTTTCATGCCAAAAAGTTTGTTCCTAATAATGCGTTGATGATTGTTGTTGGAGATGTAAATCGAGAAGAAATTTTAGCGGAATTTGAACAAGTTTTTGGCAATTGGAAACCGGGAAGTGTTGAAACTAAAGTATTTGACTCTCCGCCTGTGCGTACGGGAAAAACTCTGACAATAGTTGATCGCGTTGGTTCTGCACAATCAAATATTGTTTTAGCAAATTTGGGTGTTAGTCGAAGTCATCCTGATTATTTTCCGATTATTGTGATGAATCAAATATTGGGTGCTGGTGCTTCTTCGCGTCTTTTTATGAATATCCGTGAAGAAAAAGGCTATACCTACGGGGCTTATTCGAGCTTTGATACCCGCAGATTAGCCGGTTCATTTGAAGCAAGTGCGGAAGTTAGGAGTGCTGTAACCGGTGATTCGCTGAAAGAATTTTTCTATGAATTAAATAGAATTCGGGACGAAAAAGTTGGTGAAAATGAAATTGACGATGCGAAGAATTTTCTGACAGGAGTTTTCCCGATTCGTGCGGAAACTCAGGAAGGTTTGACGAATTTGATCGTTACCCAAAAGCTCTACGAATTATCCGAAGATTATCTGCAAACTTACCGTGAGAATGTTGCTGCGGTTACGATTGAAGATGTTCAGCGAGTCGCAAAAGAGCATATTCACCCGGATAAAATTGCTTTAGTTATTGTTGGCGATGCTGGAGAGATACTGAAACAAGCGAGAGGTTATGCAGATAGTGTTGAAGTTTTTGACACTGAGGGAAATTTACAAGAAATCGCAAAATATGAAGAAAATCCGGATGAAAACCCTGCCGATGTTAATGGCAAATGGAATTTAACGGTTGAATTACAAGGTCAATCGTTGCCTGTTTCTTTTGACTTAATCCAAACGGACGCATCATTCACCGGATCTTTTGAATCGCCTTTCGGTGCGGGAACGGTTAAAGAGGGAAGCCTAACCGGAAGCAAGGTAAAGGGAACAATTTTAGTAGATTTTCAAGGACAAGAAATTGAAATCTCGCTGAACGGAAATGTTGAAAATGCGACTTCAATTAAAGGAATTCTCGCTCCGCAGATGGAAGGTTTGCCGGATTTACCGTTTACCGGCAGTAAGGCTTAAAGGAAAACCGCATAGATACGATTTTTAACATCGTATCTATGCGGTTTTTAGTTATCGTGCTTTTGTAAAACAATTTATGCCGCAGTTGTGTCAACTACTTCAGCATCGGGAGCATTGTTCATAACAGATTTAATACCGTTTTCCATAGCTGCCGCTCCGCCTTGATAAGTTTCGCTTCTGCCAATCTCTTGCCCATTTCCGGCTTTCAAGACGAAATAAGGATCGCCTTTTTCAGAAGTTCTGCGGTCATATTTCGCGGCGTCACCCGCATTTTTCTTGATTGACGCGATTCCATTTTCGCACGCACTTTTAGATTCATACATTTCTGAAGCTAATATAATCTGTCCATTGCCTGCTTTTAAGTTGAAATGATGTTGACCACTTGAAGATTTTTTTATTTCAAATTTACCTGCCATTTGTTGTACCCTCTCTTCGTTATTAAATTTTAGAAAAACCACAGGGGATATCCATCTAAGGTGTGAAAAAAACTCAAATTAAATGGACTGGCAAAATAATATCATGTAATTAATGAAAATTAAAAGAGTTTATTGAGTTAAGGAATAGCAAAAAGGGGTTGAGTCGCAGCGTGAGATTGCTGGCTTCGCGGAGAAAGCTGACGGTTTTGCTGCAACTCAATCTTTCTGGGGGCTTTTGAGATAAAAATTAGCTGGCTTTTCGCAAAGGAATTTGAATTGCCTGATTTTGCAAATATTCGATGAACGCTGTCGCCGCTTCTCTTGATAATTCACCCGTCTGACAATCAAAAATTGATTCGCATTCTTTGTCTGCATTTATGCCCGTCTCTTTGGAAATTGTACGGATTATTCCCAATTGTTTTGCCGTTACCAAATCCATAAGTGACACAGCCAAGGGGTTTGAAGGTAAATTAACTGAGGTAGAAACCGCACGATTTGCTGACGAATTTCTATTCGGATCTCCCATTACACCAAACTTTTCAGCAGCTTCAATCAACGCAGAACTTTCCGCATTTTTTATTCCTTTTTCAGTATCATCAGGGCTAATCCCCAAGCCTTCACGGGTAATGCCGTCAAATGTAATGGCAGCGGTAACTGCAAAAATATTGCCAACTTGCCGGATGTCTCTGATGGAATATGCCCAATTCGGCAACTTTTTGTCCAGAATATTGGCAATCTTCTTTGGTTCTGAAACAACATTGCTATAAAATCCCAAACTTGTATTTGCTTGCGAATTTCTGGAGACAGCGGCGGAATTTATCTGGAAAACATTACTTTTCAAATTAACAAAGTCGCTTTCCGCTTCGCTTGCGAAATTCTTTTTTACATTAATAGATTTATTTTGCAGTCCAATTTCTTTCATAACATCACCTCTTATATAAAACAAACGTTTTATCTGTGAAACAAAGTACCATAACATTTTTTTAGTTGCAAGTGTGAAACGCGGTGTTGCAAATAAATTTTTCTTGTGCTATGGTTGAAACAGAATCAAGGCAGATGCAACAAAGCATTAGAATTCTAAGGGAAGCGTGGAGAAGATTATGGGATTCAAAAATGAAAGTTTAATCAATACGATCGAGCTTGGGCGTGCGATAAAACGCCGTCGGGAAGAGCTTGATCTTAGTTTGAGAGACGTGGCAAATGTTACTAATGTTTCAGCGTCAACTCTCTCAAGAATAGAAAATGGCACGGGGAAACCTGATGCCGATAACATCGCAAGATTGACTTCTTGGCTAAATATGCCGGTTGATCGGGTGATGATGAAGGAAAGCGACGGCGACAATGTGGGACCGGTTGTTTATTATCCGCATGAAGCTACGCCTGAAATTGTGGAAGCACATTTAAGAGCGGACAAAAATTTATCGCCTGAAACGGCTAAAGCTTTGTCAGAACTTTTTCGTGTTGCGTATCAGCAATTTAGTACACCGAAGAAATAAGTAAAAATTAAACTGAGTAATTCAATTAAATTTCAGACTATTTGAGAAGGCAAAAATATGAAAACTATTTCGCAAGTAAGAGCAGCAAAGGTAGAAAATGTAAGTGAAAGCGATTTCACATTTGATACAACATTTGTTTTATTCTTTTTAGCAATTGAATTTGGACAAACATTGACATCATTTAGGTTAGATACGATTTTTCTGGCAATTACGCTTGGTTTAGTCGCGATCTTGCCATACTTTTTACCTATGAACGATAAGCCGAAAATCGGGAGTTGGCTTATTGGAAGAGGCATGATTACTGGATTTGCAATCTTGCTTGGTGTGGCTTTCAAGCAGAGTTTAGGGGTTGTATTACCGGAAACTTTTCGGTTTTTACCAATGACTCTTTTGATCGTTACGGCAATTGCAAGTTGCTATTTCCAGTTTTACGGGTTTTTTAGGCTTAGATTTGTAAAATAGTTTTAGGTAGCCAAGGCAAAGGGCGAGGGTTGTGTCTGTTTCGGCAGACACAACCTTTTTTTTGAAAATAATCGAAACCATCTGCGGAAAGGTTATTGATAAGTCGCACGTTTTAAACGGTAGCCAAAACCATTTTCTCGTGATTTACAACCTCATAAATCGCCTTCATTTGTCCAACCAATTCCGTATATTGATTCAATGTTAAAGCCTGAGCACCATCGCACAGTGCTTCCTCGGGGCATGGATGAACTTCAATTATCAAACCATCTGCTCCAACCGCAACGCCAGCCCGAGCCATCGGGTTAACCATATAATTTCTGCCCGTTGCATGCGACGGATCAACGATAATAGGAAGATGCGAAAGCCGCTTAACGGCTGGTACGACAGATAGATCCATCGTATTTCTGGCATGTGTATCGAATGTACGGATACCGCGTTCGCACAAGATCACGTCGTAGTTGCCTTCAGACATAATGTATTCAGCGGCAAGCAGAAATTCATCCAAGGTTGCGGACATACCTCGTTTTAATAAAACAGGTTTGCGGGTTTTGCCAACGTATTTCAGCAGCGAAAAATTCTGCATATTTCTTGCCCCGATTTGGATGCAATCGCCGTATTTTTCAACTAGATCAACGCCGTGTTCGTCCATCGCTTCGGTTACGATATTCAAGCCATATTGATTGCGAACATCAGCCAGAATCTTCAGCCCATCTTCGCCTTTACCTTGGAAAGCATAGGGCGATGTTCGAGGTTTGAATGCACCGCCCCGGAAAAATTTCACACCGCTTTTTGCTACGATTTCCGCAACCCCGAAAACTTGATCAACCGTTTCAACCGCACATGGTCCTGCGATTATTGCTAGTTCATCGCCGCCGATCTCAGAATTTCCAACCTTAATAATAGATCGATCGGGACGCAAGTCACGCGAGATCAATTTATACGGCTTGGTAACGCGGATCGCTTCCGCAACGCCTTCCAAATTCTCAAAATGAGCGGGATCAACCGATCCTTTATTACCTGTAATTCCAATTGCAGTCCGATTAGAACCGGGCATTGAATGTGGTCTAAAGCCAAGTTTTTCAATTATTTCTAAAACACGCTCAACATCTTTCTGAGTCGCGTCTGATTTCATTACAATTAACATAAAAAATATAAAATAAATCCAAAATCTAAAATCTAAAATCGAATTACATTCTATCGGGAACTTCAATACCCAAAATATTCAGGGCACAGGTTAAAGCCCTTCGCGTAATATCAGCCGTGGCGATCAAAACTGCTCGTTTCAATTCATTTTCTTCGCTCAAGATTTTGTGATGATGATAAAAAAGGTTGAATGATTTGGCTAAGTTAAACGTATATTTTGCAACAATTGCAGGTTCAACGGTTAATGCGGATTGAGCAATCGTCTCTTCCAAACGCGATGCCAGTGTGACCATTCCCCAAACTTCGTCTTCAATCACTTCAGCCAATTTCGCTTGATTATCGGCGATTGTAACGAAGGCTTTCACCAAGTCTTCTTGATTCAGTTTGCGGAAAATCGAATTTGCACGAACCGCAGAATATTGACAAAAACAACCCGTTTCGCCTTCAAAAGAAAGTGCTTCTTTAAAGTCGAAAATAATCATTGTATTGCGGGTAAATTTGAGTAAAAAGTAACGTAGAGCCCCAACCGCGATCGTATGTGCAATTTTCTGTTTTTCATCGATTGATAAATCTGCGTGACGTTTTTCTACTTCATCCAAAGCCTTTGCGTCTAAAAGGTTTATCAGATCATCCGCTTTAACGCCAAGCCCTTTTCTGCCGCTCATTTCAACAAAAGACTTTTGCTTATCTTCATCGCTCAGCTTAAATCCAAGTTCTTCCGCAGCAGATGGCGAAAGGGCGACCATATCATACGAAAGATGAACGCTAGCTGCTTCGCCTTTTTCCGGTGCAATCAGCGAAACTCCTTTTTTTACAACGTCTTGCGGATAAGACTGCCGTGTATCGATAACATTATAAACCGTATCGCCGCCCCCGAATTTAGGCACATTTTGATTGTGCGTTTCTTCAGCCGTCGAAACCCAAACCTCTTTGCCATCCGGGTATTTGCTAAAGAGTTTGTAATTAAAATCAAGTTCCAAAACCCCAAGTTTCCAAAGTTGATAGGCAATATCTTTACCAGTGTAAGTTACTGTCCCGTTTGATCTTACCAAAATTTTATCGGATTCGTGTTCGTCGCTTCCGGTATGAGAATCAAAAGGCATTACCCAGCAATCAGCATTCTTTCCTTCAGTCTGAAGATGAATTACCCCGAGCTTTTTCATCTTTTCAAAAGCATTTGCCCAAAATTGTAAATGCAAAATTTCAGACTCGCGAGGAAGCAGATCGTACCGAATATTGAGGCGTTCCATTGTTTTCAAAATGCACTCAACGTTTCGCGTCGCGACGTAATCGGCTAGCTTCGCCGTCTCATTATCGCCGGCTTCGATCAAATGCAAAACTTCAGCCCGTTTTGCTTTAAGTTCTTCATTTACAATATATTCCTGACCAATTTTCGCGTATAAATCCCAGCAGTAATAATCAAATGAAATGTTTTTGGCGGCTAAATCAGCATCAAGCTGTTTGATTTCTGCAAGCGTTTTCTTCTCAAGATAGATAAACGCGACAACTACATCCGCCACCTGAACGCCGGTATTATCTATGTAATTCTGCACCTCAACGTGATCACCATTTGCCTGTAAAATTCGGACAAAAGTATCGCCCAATACGGAATTTCTAACATGACCTATGTGAGCCGCCTTATTAGGGTTAACGGCGGTGTGCTCAACAATTCTTTTTGGCGAATTTTCGTTTGCGATTTTCAAGAAATCACGACTTGTGGCTTCATTCAGGAAGCTTGCTCGTTTGTGAAAAACATTCAAATACCCTGCACCCGCAACCTCCACCTTTTCAACGGCTTCGTGCGATTCGAGTGCAATCTTAAGTTGCTCGGCAATCTCACGCGGGTTACGCTTTTCGCCGGTTTCCTGCTTGATTCTTTTTGCCAATTCAAAGGCGATGGGAAACGCAAGATCGCCTAATTCGGTTTTCGGCGGAACTTCTGCTGCAACGTGGTTTAGCTCGATATTGAAAACGCTTTGGGCAGTTTCTACCACCTTGCTACGCAATGTTTCTTGTAATTCTGTCAGACTCATAAAGACTCAAAGTATAACAAACGACGAGCCAAATTGTTAATTGTCAATAGTTAATTGTAAGACTTTGCATCTTTTCCACTTTAAGTTGAAAATAAAGCGATGGAAATTTCGCCTGACTTGATTGAAAAGGTGGCAAACGCCAAAAAGGTTTGTGTGCTAACGGGTGCGGGAATCTCTGTGGAATCGGGAGTGCCTACGTTTCGCGGGGGAGATGATTCCGAAATTTGGAAAGGCTTGCCGCTTGACCGGATTTCATCAGCAAAAATGCTCACCGAGAATTTGCCGGAGCTTTGGGAATGGATAGATTATCGGCGTAATATCTTGCAAGAATGTCAGCCAAATGAAGCACACAGGGCATTGATGCTTTGGGAGAGTCGCCTGCGGGAGAATCTTTTGGTGGTTACACAGAATGTCGACGGTTTTCACACGCAAGCTGGCTCGAGAAATGTTTTGGAACTGCACGGAAATATCCAACGGCTGAAATGCACCAAAGGTTGCCGTTTGAAATACGAAATGCTTCCTTCTGAAATACCGCATACGCCCGATATTTGCGATATTTGTGACGCTCCGCTGAGACCTGATATCGTTTTATTTGGCGAATTATTGCCTTCAGGATACTTTGAATATGCAGTAGAATTTTTGGCTGATTGCGAACTATTTCTTTCTATTGGAACTTCATCAGTCGTTTATCCGGCGGCTCGTTTGAGTGAAATTGCGAAAGCGAATGGAGCATATTGCGTTGAAATTAATACAGAAGAAACCGGTTTGAGTTATATTTTCGATGAAAGGCTAACCGGAAAAGCGGGCGAAGTTTTGCAGAAGATTCTTACCATAAACATAGAAAACATAGCGAAGAAGCGTAAAAAACTATGTGTTCTATGTTCCTATGTGGTTAAAAACAAACATGAAAACTCTTTATTTTGATTGCTTTGCGGGTGCGAGCGGGAATATGATTCTCGGAGGATTGATATCGCTTGGAATCGATCAAGCCAGACTTATCGAACAAATCAGCTTACTAAACATTCCCGATTTTGAGGTTGAATTTACAACCGTTAACAAAAGCGGAATTTCAGCAATTCATGCCAAAGTTAGTGTTCCACATGAAGAAAATCACCGCCACGTTCATCAGATTGAAAGGATAATTAATGAATCGGCGTTGTCTGATGGTGTAAAAAAGCGTTCGATTCAGATTTTTGGGCGTTTAGCCGAAGCCGAGGCGAAAGTTCATGGAATTGAAATTAGCAAAGTTCACTTTCATGAAGTTGGCGGAATGGATGCGATAATTGATGTGGTCGGATGTTGCATAGGCTTTGAGATGCTCGGAATTGAAAAGTTTGCGTGTTCTAAAGTTCACGTTGGGAGCGGTTTTGTAAATATGGCTCACGGGAAGTTTCCTGTTCCGCCGCCTGCCGTTGCCGAACTTTTGAAGCACATTCCAATTTATTCAACCGAGATAGTAGGCGAACTCTGCACTCCTACAGGTGCAGCGATAATATCAACATTATCAGCAAGTTACGGGGCAATAGTTAATCTGAGTTCTGAACAAATTGGCTATGGGGCGGGAACTCGCGACTATGAAAATTTTCCAAACGTAATTCGTTTAATGCTCGGCGAAGTCCAAAGTCCAAAGTCCAAAGTCCGAAGTCTAACTTTGATTGAAACAAATCTTGACGATACAACGCCGCAGATTCTCGGGTATGTGATGGATAGAGCATTTGAACTTGGTGCATTGGATTGCTGGTTTACGCCGATTCAGATGAAGAAAAATCGTCCGGCAACAATGATTTCAATTCTTTGTGACGAAAAGACCGACAAATATTAACTCGAATTGTTATATGTTGAAACTACTACACTTGGCGTTCGTGTGCAGGAAATCGAACGCGAATGTTTGGAGCGAAAGTTCGTAAAAGTGATAACGCAATTTGGCGAAGTTGATGTTAAAATCGGAATCTTAAATGGCAAACAAGGTTAATGCGATGCCGGAATTTGAACAACTAAAACGCATTGCAATTGGAAAATAATGTTCCACTTAAACTATTGAAAGAATTAGTCTTATCAAAATTGAATGAACAAAAAAATTGATTTAGAAAAGATCGCACAAGGCGTGCGTTTGGTGCTGGAAGGAATTGGTGAAGATCCGGATCGCGACGGGCTGAAAGAAACTCCAAGACGCGTCGCGGACTTCTATCGCGAACTCACGGAAGGTATGTGGGATGATCCAAGTGAACATATCAAAGCACTTCCGGGCGATTCGCACGATGAAATGGTAATCGTAAAAGACATCTCATTTTCGTCGATCTGCGAACACCATCTCGCTCCATTCACAGGAAAATGTCATATCGCCTATATTCCAAACGGCGGAAGAATCGTTGGGCTATCAAAACTTGCGAGAATTACAGAAGTTTTTGCAAAGCGTTTGCAAGTGCAAGAAAGACTGACCCAGCAAATCGCCGACACAATTTTTGAAGGCTTGAAACCCCTCGGCGTAATGGTCGTAATGGAAGCCGAACACACTTGCATGACAATGCGTGGCGTAAAAAAAGCTGGTTCGAAAACGATTACATCGGCAGTTTTAGGCGGTTTCCGTAAAGACCCAAGGACAAGGGCGGAGGCGATGAGCTTGATTAAGGGGTAACGCCGATTTCCGATATTCGCGAAACTGCAGATTAAAAAAAATTTTGCAACGGCAATTAAAAGGGACTCAATTTGTTTAGTTGTTTGACGTCAAAATATAGTTTCTTCCTTACCTATTTATGTTAAAATTCAAGAAGATTTTTCCGCCGATATTCAATAAAGAAACGATTGCTCGCGGCAGTTCGATTCGGGAATTACAGAGTTTACGGGATAAATTTGGCGGAGATAACTGGCGAAAAATCAAAGGCGAAGCCGAAGTTGAATTGCTAAACGGCGAAATCAGATTAGCGGAAATTCATTGGTATGAATGCCACGGAATCGGCAAAAAGAAGCTGAAAATTAAAAGATTGCTAGATTAAAGTTATGAAAATACAATACTTTGCGTTATACATTGGAGAAATTGAGGAAGAGACAGATTTTGTACCCGCCAAACTTTATCCTGTGCTTGAGCCTCTTAGTAACGATCCGAAAGATTATTTGCGAATCATAGACGAAAGCGGCGAAGATTATCTTTACCCTGCTGAAAGTTTTCAGATTGTCGAACTAAATCAAGAAGCTCAAACTACCTTAAAGCATCATTTTGAATTAGCTTTGGTTTAGATTATTGGCAAGACATTCGTTTAAGGCTCATTTTGTTGAGGTTTTTTTGAGGCTTAATAGAGGTATCTGTTTTTGAAACCTTCCAAACATAATTACCTTGATAATTGATATAACCCCAAATTCCCTTTTCTTCCCACACTTGGGCTAATCCATCTGAAAAACTTTCTATTCTGGCAAATTTGGGTTCAATTACAATTTTGCCTGTCTTATCAATAAAGCCCCATTTATCTTTAACAACCACAGCAGATAAACCTTCGGAAAAGTATCCGATGGAATAAAACTGCCCCGGAATAACAATTTTTTCCGACTTATCGATAAATCCGCAACCATCGCCGTTGCCAAATGGAGCAAGTCCTTCAGAAAATACTTCTAAGAAATTATATTTCGGTTTAATGATAAATTTTCCGGTTTTGTCTATCATTCCCCACTTAAAATTAACATCTACTAAAGCTAATCCGTCTTGAAATTCTTGTGCTTGGTCAAATTGTGGTTTGATTACTATTTCCCCTTTTTTATTGATATAACCATATTTATCTCCAAAATCTGCGGAAGCTAAACCTTCCGAAAACCCGCCTGAATTTTCAAATTTGGGTGGAATAATAATATTCCCTTGTCTATCAATATAACCACGCTTACCGTCAAGCGAGATTATTCCTATTTCTTCCGAGAAAGCAAACGCTTCATCAAATTTAGGCTCAATAATAGCTTTTCCCGTTTTATCAATATATCCCCATTTTTCATTGATTTCGACGGGGGCAAACCCTTCATGAAAACCGAGAGTATTTTTAAACTGCGGTTCAATTATGAATTTACCTGTTTTATCAATAAATCCGAATTTGTCATTAATATAAACACTTGCTAAATCTTCCGAGAAACTTGAAGCCTCATCAAACTGTGGTTCAATTAAGATTTTTCCCGTTTGATTTATGTATCCCCATTTATTGTTTATGACAATTGGAAACAAAACAATTTCATTTTGCAGTTGAGTTAAATTATTAGAGGTCAGAGGCTTTATTTTGAAAGTTCTTTCAATAGATGCGAAAACGAATAAAGTAAGCACAACAAATAAAATCGAAACTGAAGTTTTACTAAACATATTAAAATAAACCTAAGCTGCCTAAAATTTTAACACAAAAGAATTTATGTTAAAATTTCCACAAATTTATGATTAACATTGACGCAAAATCGCACGTTCGCGGAGAATCCATTTATCTTGATGACATTCCTTTGCTTGAAGGAACTCTTTTCGCTTGTGTGTATGATTCGCCGATTGCTCACGGGAAATTAGAATCGGTTGATATTTCTGAAGCCGAAAAATGTGCGGGCGTCGTGAAAATAATTCTTGCCAAAGACATCATCGGACGCAATGAAATCGGCGGAATTATTGAAGATGAACCGCTTCTCGCCGATACTCACGTCCATTTTTGCGGAATGCCGATTGCCATTGTCGTCGCGGAAACTGATGAACAAGCTAGACACGCAATTAAGAAAATTACGGCGGACATTGAACCGCTGGAAGTTATTACGGATGAACGAGTTGCGTTTGCGAAAGGTGAGATAATCGGTGCTCCGAAAAGGTTTGTTTTGGGCGATTCTGCGTCGGCTCTTGAGGCTTGCGGACATATTTTCGAGGGACAAACTTACACAAACGGGCAAGAGCATCTATACATCGAAACGCAAGGAGCCTACGCGATTCCGACCGAGCAGGGCGGGCTAAGAATTTATTCATCAACCCAAGGTCCAACCGCGGTTCAACGCACAATCACGAAGGTTACTGGTCTGCCGATGCATCAAATTGAGGTTGATGTAACGCGTCTAGGCGGTGGATTTGGCGGAAAAGAAGATCAGGCAAACGCGTGGGCGAGCGTCTGTGCGGTGGCGACTCAATTGACGAAACGACCAGTAAAATACGCCCTTTCACGCATGGAAGATATGCGAATGACGGGCAAACGTCATCCATATTCGGCTGATTACAAAATCGGTTTCGATAAAGATTTGAAAATCATCGCGTATGAAGCGACATTTTATCAAAATGCAGGTGCGGCGGCTGATCTTTCGCTGCCCGTTTTAGAACGAACTTTGTTTCATTGCACAAACGCTTATTTTATACCGAATGTAACCGCGACCGCGTATTCATGCCGGACGCATCTTCCTCCGAACACAGCGTTTAGAGGTTTTGGCGGACCGCAGGGAATGTTCGTTATCGAATCGGCAATTGCTCACGCGGCGGAGAAATTGGGCGTTTCTGCATCAGAGATCCAGCATAAAAATTTGCTTAAAACAAACGACGAATTTCCATACGGTCAACTTGCCGTCAGCGATGCAGAAACGAGTTGGTCACAAGCCGATAAAAAATTTGAATTCAATAGATTAGCGGAAGAAGCTAAAGTATTTAATCAGCAAAATAAATACCTAAAAAAAGGGGTCGCAATTCAACCAATTTGCTTTGGAATTTCGTTTACCAAAACGCTGATGAATCAGGCTCGCTCGCTCGTGCATGTTTATACGGATGGTTCGGTCGCCGTTTCGACCGGTGCGGTGGAAATGGGACAAGGCGTAAATACCAAGATTTTGCAGGTCGCGGCTGATGTTTTTTCGATTCCCGCTGATAAGGTTAAAGTCCATACTACCAATACTTTACGCATCGCCAACACGTCGCCAACCGCCGCTTCAGCCGGAGCTGATTTGAACGGACACGCTACACGAATCGCTTGCGAAACGATTTTGGAAAGGCTGAAAGAGGTAGCTTTGGAGCTAACAAATGATGGAATGTTTAGAGTCCCGCCTTCAGGCGGAATCTCAAACGCTAACGAAATTCCGCCTGAAGGCGGGACTCAAAGCGGCGTTATAATTACAGACGGTTATGTATATCGGGATGGCAATCGAACAACTTTGGATTGGCTTACACTTTTGAACGAAGCTTATATTCGTCGCGTAAATCTAAGTGAACACGCACATTACGCTCCGCAAGGAATTGGGTTTGATTGGTCAATTGCGAAAGGGAATCCGTTTGCCTATCACGTTTACGGGACGGCGATTGTCGGCGTAACAGTTGATTGTCTGCGTGGAACTTACGAAATCGATTACGTAAAAACCTGCCACGATTTCGGTAAAACCATGAATTCGGCGGTTGATTATGGGCAAATTGAAGGCGGAATCGTCCAAGGAATCGGTTGGATGACGATGGAAGAAATCGTTTATGACGCGAAAGGCAAACTTCTTTCGAACGCACTGTCAACCTATAAAATCCCCGATATTTACTCGATTCCGAAAGAACTCGATATTTTACCGCTCGAAACTTCGCGTGAAAACTTGGCAATTATGAATTCAAAAGCGGTCGGCGAACCACCTTTGATGTATGGGCTCGGTGCGTATTTTGCGATTAGGGAGGCAGTTAAGTCATTTCGCTTGGACGCATCGGCTCACGCCGACGGTACTGACTCATTCCCGAAATTTGATGCTCCTTTTACGGCAGAGAAGGTTTTGATTAATTTGTATCGTCAAGATACGAAATGAATGAACGCACTCTAATGAAGAGAGAACTCGAATTATTAAGATTCATTGAAACGCATCTTCAACATGATCAAGGAGTTGTGTTGCTCGTCGTGGTTCAAAGTTCTGGAAGTTCGCCCGGCAGACAAGGTTTCAAAATGGCGGTTGCCGAAAATGGCACATTATTTGGAAGCATCGGCGGCGGCTTGATGGAAGTCAATTTAGTTGAAACTGCGAAAGAGTTTTTAGCTTTAACGGATGAGGAGGCGTTGAAAAAGTTTGGACACACATCGATTTTCGGGCGAGAGCAAATTCATCGAAAAAACTCACCATATTCAAGCGGAATGATTTGTTCGGGTAATCAACGCATTCTTTTTGTTAAAATCAGACCGTCCGAAATCGACAGGATAAATTCATTCTTGTTATCACTAGCGAAATCTACTAAGGCGATTTTTGAAATTACAGATAGAGGATTATGGATTGTCACTCGGGAGATGAAAAACTTTGATGATTATCAAGGTTCGGAAGATTGGAATGGGTTAAGAGAAGATTTCTTTGAAAAATATTGGACAGCTGTTGAAGGACAATTTCTTTATACAACAACTTTCAATGACTGGGGTTACGCAGAAAAGATCGGTTACAAAAATCTACTTTTCATCATCGGCGGCGGACATTGTGCGTTGGCTTTGTCTGAATTGATGTCGAAAATGGATTTTCATATTACAGTTTTTGATGATCGTCCGAATTTGAATACTTTGGAAAAGAATAAGTTTGCTAATCGGGTTGAAATTATTGAATCTTACGAAAAAATTGGCGAGTTAATTGACTCAAATCGGAATACTTATGTAGTTGTAATGACGCTTGGGTATAAATTTGATGAAATTGTGATCCGCCAATTATTTGATAAAAAGTTTAAGTATTTTGGCGTTCTTGGCAGTAGGTCGAAGATGAAAACTCTGCTCAGAACTCTAGAAAAAGATGGTTTTGATGAAAAGCGTTTAGCGAAAATTCATACGCCAATTGGTTTGCCGATAAATTCGCATACGCCTGAAGAGATTGCAGTTTCAATTGCTGCGGAGATTATTGCCGTGAAAAATTCGAAGAAGTGATTTAGAATATAATGTATATGAAAATCGGTGATGAAGCTCCAAATTTTGAACTTAAAGATTTGGGCGGAGAAAATTGGAATTTATCGGAGCATTTGGGCAAGATTGTCGTGCTTTTGTTTTATCCCGGCGATAATACGCCTGTTTGTACAGCCCAGCTTTGTTCGGTTCGCGATCATTGGTCGGAATATCAGGCTACTGGAGCTGAAGTCGTTGGGATTTCAATGGATTCTGTAAGTTCACACCGAAGTTTTGCTGATAAATATAATTTGACTTTGAGGCTATTGGCGGACGAAAAGGGCGATGTTGTCAAAAAATACGATGTCAAATCATGGATTCCCGGAAGGTCAGCGAGGGCTGTTGTGGTGATTGATAAAAAAGGTATAATTCGTTATTACAAAGTGGAATCTTTGAGCCTTTTCAAACCGAAAGATGAAGATATTTTGGAAGCAATCAAGCAAGCAAATAACGCTTGAATTAAGGAGTGAGTAAAAATGGGTTTATTCTCAAAAGATGGGTTTAAATGTTCGCGGTGCAACAAAAAAGAGGGACAAATGGCTTTTGCTCCTTTTCCAAATGATTTAGGGCAGAGGGTTTACAATGAAATTTGCCAAGCTTGCTGGAAAGAATGGTTGCAAAAGCAGAATCAATTAATTAATCACTTCGGATTAGACGTTTCAAGCTCGGATTCTCACGATTTTTTATTTGATAATTTGAAGATTTTTCTTTTCGATGAAGGCGTGGAATTAACGCAGATTGACACAAGTAAAGAAGGTTCGGTGAATTGGTAGGTTAGGGCTACAGACCAGAGAGTAACGATTGCTTAGTAATCGCTAAATATTTGTAAAGTATTGAGAACAAAGAGTCTCAGTAGGGTGCTGGTATTTAGCGATTTTGTTTTAGGTGAATTTTTTCCAAAAAAAAGTGACGCATCACAAGTGCGTCACTTACCTTGGGGGATAAACCTAAACACTTTGTCTCGGTTTCAGCGTCAGAAATTGTTTTTAGGGGGGACAATTTCTATATTTGATAGACGAAGCTTTCAGAAATTTTTGCAATAAAAAGTAAATTTTTTTGTAAATTTTTTACTGCGGAACTGAACTCCGCCCTGCACGGGTTATTGCAGTACGTTTTTCCTTGTTTTTACCTTCATTTACGACAACTTTTATCGTCCTGAAATTTCCGTCGCGAAGTTCATTTGTCGGCATATAGGAAATAACATATTGCGTTCGCAATTCGCCGGATATTTCGTTTGCTATTTTCGTAAGTTCATCGATTGAATCCGGAAAATAGACTTTTCCGCCCGTTTCTTTTGCAAGACGATTAAAAAAATCTTTTGCCTTTTGCCTTCTGCTAATTCCGCCTTCTAGTGCTTCTTCGCTCAATCCATTGACAAATCCAACGGCGTAAACTTGGACATTTGTTTTTCTGAGAAGTTCGAAAAGTTCATTTTCTTGGCGTACGCTGCCGCGATCATCTCCGTCAGAAACCAAAATCAATGAGCGAAGTTTTACGTCCTCTTTTTTTTCAGATACTTGATATTTATCAACTTTATTTGCAGCAAAATAGATTGCATCAATAACAGCAGTTTGTCCGCCTTCGAGGAATAAATTATCAAGAGCATTATTCAGCGAAGCCTTGCTGCGGGTGAAATCCTGAGAGACTTCGATTTTGTCTTTGCTTGTGAAACGGATGATAGCGGATTCATCATTTTGTCGATTAAGTGCAACAATTATTTTTCCGGCTTCTATAACTTTACTAAGTTGCGAACGAAGCGAACGGGAATTATCGATTACAAGTGCGTTAAACGTTGGAACTTCCGTGGTAGTTAAAGAAGTAATCGGCTGCAAAACATCGTCTTCAAAAACCTGAAATTCTTTTTCAGCTAAATCTCCGACGAAGCGATTATTGCCATCAACTACCCGCACATTGAGACTAACTTCCTCCGTATCAACCCGCAAAACTTCCGTGTCTTCAACCGGAGTTGGTTCTGGAGTAGGCGTGATCGTCGGAATTGGAGTTGGGACGGTTTTTGTTGAAATTGTCGCGGTCGCTTGCGGAGTTATTGTTGGTTCAACCTTTGGAGGAACCGTTTGTGAAGGTGTCGGCTGAACTGTCGGTGTTGGTCTGACTGTCGGTTTCGGCTCAACTTTTGGAGTTGCTTTGGGTTTTGGAGCAACGGCTGTCGGTATTTCGATAACTGTTTGCTTTTCAGATTGGCGAATGGTATTAACGCTAACCCAACCTTTTATTTTGCGATTTTCAATCGAAACATAAATCCAACCGTTTTTTTGTTCCGAATTTTCCACAGTCAATTTTTCGCCATTCTGCAGAGTTTTGAGTTTTTCGGCATTTGCGTTCGCATCTTTTCGCAAAAAAGTAGATGGAACGATTACTTCTGCCTGATTTTGGGCAAAAATCGAAAAAGAAAAAGAAAAAGTAAAAACAAATATATAGAAAAATCTCATAGTTTTAGGGGTCTATTTCAGGACGAAAGAATTTAGATAAGCAGTTACATCGGCGGAATCAATTTCAGCTTCAGGCAAAACTGCCAAAACCATATAAAAACGATTACCATTAAAAAACATACGAAATCTCTGTACGCGATACATCGGTTTCATATTACTTTCGCGTTCAATCACGCGATTATCCGGCATTCTTATGTGTACTTCACGTCCGATTAATTTGCCGTTGTTAAATTCGACATCTTTAATCAGTTTTCCTTTATTGGCTTTTACGACCAAATCCCGCTGTTTGCCGTAATGACCTCGTTTGCCAAAAAGAAAATTGATTGCCGAATAATCCTTGTAAACTACTGCGAAAAAACCATTTGCGTCATTATATGTATAGCTGCCTTGATTGCTATTAAACTTCAAAGCTTCTTCATCGGGACGCAAAATGCCCGGTGCAAGAATACTCCAGCCGCCAACTTTCGGTGTAAATGATTGCCAAGTTCTGTCCTGTGCTAAAGCAATGCCGCAGAGTAAAAACAATCCGGCAAGCAATAAAGAAAATTGTTTCAAATGAGTTTGAAAATGATACATAATAAAGTCCTAAAGTATTTATTGAGAATTACTTACCGCGAATCTTGCCACGGGTTTGAACAACTGCATCTGGACGATTTACCTTAACAATAATGTCGTGAACCGTAAGTTCCTTGCCAGATTCATTTGAATAATAACCGAGCCGATATTGCTGGCGTAATTCGGCGGCTACTTGCCTGAAAATCTTCTTTAGATTTGGGCTGTCGCTTAAATAAAATCTGCCTGCCGTTGTTTCTGAAAATGCTTTCAATGAATCAACCGCGTCAATATCCGCTCTTTTTCTATCAGCTTTTATTTCTTCTTCGGGAATAATTTCGATCTGAGCGGGAATTCCAATTGAATACCCTTTTGGTTTCTTTGGCGGCTTTGGTTTTTTCTCTTTTTTATTAGGCTTAGCCTCGATAACTTTTCCCTCGGAAGTAATTGCAATTTTAGTAAAACCCGCACCGGTTTGATAAAAAATTGAATAAATCATCACGTCAGATTCTTCCAATTGATTCAAAACGTCGGTTTTTGTGACATTGCTGCCAAAATCTTTTCCGTCCGAAAGTAAGACAATAACCTTTCTGCCCGAAACTTTACTAAAAGAATTTTGTATGGTTTGCGAAACGGCACGATGCAAAATTGTTCCGTCTTTTGGAGCGGTTTGAATCTTTTCTACCGCCTTTTTCAAGTCAGATTCATCTGAAGTAAATGAACTTAAAATATTAAGATCTGAGTCAAAAGTTGCTATCATGCATTGATCTTTCGGATTTAAAAGACCAATAAAGTCGCGTGCGGCGTCCTTTATTTTCTCTAAAGCTTCACCCTGTGTGCTGCCGCTGGTGTCAAGCAAAAGTGCGACGCTGAGCGGTTCTTCGAAGGTTTCAAAAAGAGAGACATTTTGCTTTTTCCCATCCTGAAAAATTGTAAAATCATCTTTTTTCAAACCCGAAATGTAACGTCCTTCGCGATCACTTACGCTGACCTGAATGCTAATTAAAATCTTGTTATCCTTAGAAGTTTTCGTAAATTCCGCATTTTGTCCATACGAAGGCGAAATAAGAAGTAAGACCAAAAACAATGAAAACGTGTAAATTTTTTTCATAAATTTAAAAACCGGGAGGTGTTTAATTTGAGCCAATACAAATTCGATGTAAATTGATTATACTTAGTTTGCCCTACAAAAGTCCATATTTGTTCACTTTTTTAATAAACTGATCGCTATTTCGGGAATAAAAATATTTTGAAACTGCTTCTTGGAATTGTGCGAAATCATTTGTAAGGAAGTTTTATAAAAAATTTATGCGTATTTTGAGACTGGTGTTTTTGATTATCTTAACGGGAAGTTTTTCATTAGTAATGGCACAACAACCAAAGGTCAGAGCACCTGAATTAAACGGAGGACGAAGTTGGCTCAATACCGATAAACCGTTGTCTTTACAGGCTTTGCGAGGCAAGGTCGTTTTGCTCGATTTTTGGACTTACGGCTGTATTAATTGTATTCACATAATTCCTCATCTCAAAAAACTTGAAGCAAAATATGCCAACCAACTCGTCGTAATTGGTGTTCATTCGGCAAAATTCGAAAATGAAAGTGAAACCGAAAATATCCGTAAAATAATTCTTCGATACGAACTCGAGCATCCGGTGGTTAACGACGCGGATTTCAGGATTTGGAATCAATACGCCGTTAAAGCCTATCCAACGCAGGTTTTGATTGATCCAAATGGCTATGTTACGAGTACTTATGTTGGCGAAGGGAATCACGGGGAAATTGATAAAGATATAGAGAATATGACAACTGAGTTTCGCCAAAAAGGTCAGTTAGATGAAAAGTCTTTAGAATTCGCTCTGGAAAGGGCGAAAGTTGGCAATCTGCCATTGGCTTTCCCCGGCAAAGTCTTGGCAGATGCCAAATCTAATCGTTTGTTTATCTCGGATTCAAATCATAACCGTATTGTTATTACAGATTTGCAAGGTAAATTAATTGAAACGATTGGTAGCGGTGAATCAGGTCTTAAAGACGGCGATTTCAAAACGTCAACTTTCAAACGTCCGCAAGGAATGGCTTTGGACGGTGAAACCTTATTCATCGCCGATACCGAAAATCATGCGATTCGTAGCGTTAATTTGACGACCAAAGAAGTTAAGACAATTACGGGCGATGGCAAGCAGGCTGAATGGCGGACAACGGGCGGAAGTATTAAAACTGCACGACTTAGCTCGCCTTGGGATTTGGCGAAAGTTGGAAACGCATTGTATATCGCGATGGCTGGAACGCATCAAATTTGGAAGCTTGATATGGCTGCCCAAATCGTTTCGCCTTACGCCGGATCAGGAGTGGAAGCACGCATCGATGCTCCAAACATGCTCTCCGGATTTGCACAGCCTTCGGGATTGATTTCAGATGGCAAAAAGCTTTGGGTGGCTGATAGCGAATCAAATATCATTCGCGAAATTGATCTGCAAAAGGAGACCGTTACAACCTTGGTTGGCGGCGATTTGTATGATTTTGGTGATACTGACGGCGAAGGAGATGATGTCCGTTTGCAGCATCCGCTCGGATTGGTTATAAATGATGGAAAGTTATTAATTGCAGATACTTACAATCATAAAATTAAACAACTTGATACCGAAAAACGCACAGTCAAAACAATTTTTGGCAACGGAAAAAGTGGGCAAATTGATGGCGTCAAACCACAATTTTACGAACCCGCCGGATTGAGCATTGCAAATAATAAACTCTACATTGCCGATACTAACAATCAGGCAATTCGCGTGATTGATTTAGCAACCAAACAAGCTTCAACGCTTAAAATCGAAGGTTTAAGTTCGCCAAAAGCAGACGAAACTCCAGCTGTTTCGCCAAATTTGAAAGAATTCAAAGTTGAAACGCAAGAAATTGCTTTAAGTGCAAATAATTCAATAAGTTTCGATGTAAAATTACCGAAAGATTTTCATCTTAATGAACTGGCACCAAGTCGGTTCGAGATAGTCGTTGACGGAAAAACAGTCAAAATTGAGAACGCAAAAGGAAAGCTAAAATCGCTGCCGCTAACAATTCCTTTTCAAACAACGCAAATTGGTGAAACGATGCTCAAAGCGAAGATTACGCTGTATTATTGTAGAGAAGATAATACGGGCGAATGTTTGATAAAAACGCTGGCGTGGAATGTGCCTATTCAAGTAAAAGCTAAAGGAAATGATGCGATAAAGCTCGAATCAGAAGTTTATTAGTGAAAAATATTTTGTTTATTCGAAGGAATTTGGAAATCGAATGGATAATAAGCTAGTCTTTATGATTAATGAACACCCTAAATCTTGCATCGTTGGTAAATTTTTTGGGCTTTACGATTGGAATCGCTCTCTATGGATTGCTAATTGTAATGGTTGTTCGTTTGTACAAACAAAATAACTGGTTACTCCTTGTGACCGGAATTTTGGGAATACTTTGGAATTTTGGAGAGTTTTTTACATTTCTTTGGCGTGACTTTCGACAGGCGGAAATCTCGCCAATTTTTACGGCTATTTCCTATTCTGCACTTGGATTCATCCCTCCGGTTGTTTTGCACATAAACAAGCAGAAATGGCTTTCCTATCCTGCATTTGCATTGAGTGTTTTTGCGGCGATCTTGCATTTTATCTCACCAGCACCGCCTTCAGAACTTGCTCTTCAGGTTTTAACGATCGGGGCTTTTATTCTGCTCGCCGTATCGTTTATTTTCAAACCAGAAAACAAGTTGCTGCTCGCGATGGCGTTGATAATTTTCGCGTTTTCCGTTTTGCATTTGAGTGTTCATAACGGCGAAGAAAAATATTGGTTTGTTGAATTGATTACTCATCAATCTTCTTTGCCGTTGGTACTCGTAATTCTTTTGCAAGACTATCGTTTTGCATTTGCCGATTTATTCTTAAAACGTGCTATATCATTGCTTTTATTGGCTTTGACGGCTTTTTTGCTTTACGCTTTTGTTGCCGTTCCATTGATGGCATTGCATGAAAATCATGAACGAAATGATGTTGAAAGTGTTGTATTGGTTCTAACTTTGTGGATAATAACCGCATTGACATATCCTAAGTTACACCAATTTGCCGTTTTGTTCGTTGATAAATTGCTGCTCAAACGTGCGGATTACAAAAAGCTGATAAGCGAAACCGCCAGTGAGATTGAAACCCTCGAATCGCCGGATGAGATATTAAAAAGCGTTGGAATGCGGCTGAAAAATGCCTTGACGGTAGAAATTATCGATTTCACGGAAGACGATACTAGAGAATTTGAAACGATTATTGCGAATGATTTTGCGAAGTTATTCGTGCCGACCGTTGAGGCTCCATTTCATAAAATCACTTTAAAAAAATTCACTGGCGGACGATATCTACTTTCTGACGAAATTGAAATGTTGGACAATATTCGTTTGATTGCCGCCAGAAGAATTGACGCGGTACGGGCAAAAAATAAAGGGCTTGAGCAGGAATTAAAGGAGCGGGAATTCTTGAGATTGGCTGCGGAAGCCCAATTAACGGCATTGAGATCGCAGATTAATCCGCATTTTTTATTTAATTCGCTGACAACGATTGGGTATCTAATCAAGACCTCGCCCGAGAAAGGTTTTGAAACATTAATGCGATTGACGACATTGCTCCGCTCAGTTTTGGGTAAAACTGAAGAATTTGCGACATTGGGCGATGAAATCAAATTAATTAATTCGTATCTTGAAATCGAGCGTTCACGATTTGAAGAAAGGCTGCATGTTAAAATCAATGTTGCCAATGACTTGGAAGACATTCGAATCCCGGCTTTCATTTTGCAACCGATTGTTGAGAATGCCGTGAAGCACGGTATTTCAAAAATAAGAAAAGGCGGAGAGGTTGAAATTTTTGCTGACTATGATTCAAATGCTATTGGCGGACTTTTGAAAATAACAATTTCCGATTCTGGTGCGGGAATATCAAACGGGCAAATATCCTACGGTGTAGGGCTGACAAATGTGGTCCAGCGATTAAAGGCTCATTATGGAGATTCGGCATATTTTTCTACGGAGGCAAATTTTCCAAAAGGAACCATAGTCAGAATCGGCATTCCTGTGAAAAATAGTTTATGAATAAATTGCGGATAATAATTGCAGATGACGAAAGACCCGCGAGGCTGTTTTTGAAAAATATCTTAACGCATTTTGATAATGTCGAAATTGTGGGCGAAGCCGAAAATGGATTTGAGGCTCTTGAAATAATAAAACAAATGAAACCGGATTTAGCTTTGCTCGATTTGCAAATGCCGGAAATGTCGGGAATTGAGGTAGTAAGGAATTTACCCAAAAATCAACTTCCGCTGATTGCTTTTGTTACAGCATTTGATGAGTATGCAGTTCAGGCTTTTGAGACTAATGCAATTGATTATTTGCTCAAACCAATTGAAGAAAAAAGACTTTTTGAAACTTTGCAAAGGGCTTCGGAAAGGTTGGAGCAAAAAGATTATCAGGAAAAGGAAGCAGAAAGATTAAAGACGGCGTTTAATACTCATGAAAAAGTATTGGGAAGTAATCAGACTTATCTGGAAAGAATTCCCATAAAACATAAGGGCGAGATTTTTTTTCTGATGGTTGATGAAATTGTATCGGTAGTTGCGGACGGAGAACTTTTGCATTTTACTTCCCAAAATAATAAAAAATTTGTCATAAACTATCGACTCAAGGATTTGGAAGCAAAGCTTAAACCTGAACTTTTTGTGAGACTTTCGCGAAGTGCGTTGGTTCGTTTTGATCTGATACAAAAAGTTATTCCGCAAACCGGCGGAAATTATGAAGTGTTGTTGAAAAACGGACAACATTTCAACGTAAGTCGGTCGCGATCCAAGATTTTTCGCGAAAGTTTTCTCAAGTTATAGCAGTTCATCCCCCAAAAAAAGCAGTTCATTTAAAATATTCAGTGCTTAATTGCAAAGTTTGGGCGGTTTGTATTCAAATGACTACATGAAAAGACTATCCAAAGTTTCAACCATTATTCTGATTTTCATCGCTTCAACTTTTGCACAAACAGGAGCGATAATTAGCGGAACGGTTTCCTACACGGCGAATCAGACTCCGCTTGATGGTGTGACGATTCAAATCTCGCAGCTTAAACAGACGGTTCAAACCGATAATGACGGCAAATTTCAATTCACAAATATTCCCGCCGGAAGATATACGCTAATTGCAAAATTGGAAGGCTTTTCGGATATTGTCAGAACGATAAATGTTTCGGTAGATGAGAATCAAAGGCTTGATTTTGCGATGCAGATTGCCGGAGTTAGCGAGCAAGTTACCGTTACTGCATCCGGCACGGAGCAATCTGCCCTAGATTCTTTTCAATCAGTAAATACGGTATCTTCCAATACAATCGCCCAAAAAGCTTCAAGCTCGCTCGGCGATGTGTTAGAAGGCGAATCAGGAGTTGCCAAGCGTAGTTTTGGACCTGGTTCGTCACGCCCGGTGATTCGCGGATTCGATGGCGATAGAGTATTAGTAACTCAAGATGGAGTTCGTTCAGGCTCGCTTGGTTCACAATCCGGCGATCACGGCGAACCAATTGATACGCTTAGTGCAGATCGAATTGAGGTTGTAAAAGGTCCGGCAACATTACTTTACGGAAGCAACGCAATCGGCGGAGTTGTAAACGTTATCAGCAGCCACGAAGATAGTTCACACAAAGGTTTCCGAGGTTTTTTCACAGGAGTTGCGGGAACAAATAATAAACAATTTGGCGGTGGCGGCGGACTCGAATACGGTTACAAAAAGTTTATGGTTTTTGGCGATGGAAGCCTGCAAAGAGCATCTGATTACAAAACCCCGCTCGACTTTGTGCCAAATTCAAAATCACGTTCGGGAAGTGGTTCGATTGGTGCCGGATACTATGATACGAAAGCTTACTTCACGGGGAATTACTCTTATGATAAACGCCGATACGGAATTCCTTTCGCTGGTTTCTTTGAATCCGGTGGCGAGGAAAACGAAGATATCGATGTGAACATGCGTTCTTTTAATGTCCGTTTGAATGGAGGCTTTCGCGATGTTGATGCCTTAATAACCGGTGGGAAGTTTTCAATAAACTACAATAAATATCGGCATCAGGAACTTGAGGATTCTACAATCAACACAACTTTTAATAATCAGACGTTATCTTACCGAACAGTATTTGAACAAAAAAAAGCTGATCGCTTAACCGGGCGTTTTGGTTTTGAAGGGTTTGATCGTGAATATTTGGTAGATGGTGCAGAGAAATTGATTGATGGCAAGGTTAAGCAAAATTCTTTTGCAGCTTTTGGTTTGGAAGAATTAAGTTTCGGGAGAGTTAGTTTTCAATTTGGCGGAAGACTTGAGAGAAATGTTTTGTGCCCTGAAAACCTAGCCTTGTCAAAGAAAACTTACACAGGTTTTTCAGGAGCAGCCGGAATTCGGATTGGTTTATGGGAAGGCGGGGCTTTTGTCGCTAATTATTCGAATTCGTATCGTTCGCCAGCTCTAGAAGAGCTCTACAATAATGGTCCACATATCGGCACAGTTTCATTTGAAATCGGCAATGAAAATCTGAAACGTGAACGTTCGAATGGCATAGATTTCAGTCTTCGGCATCAAGCTAATAAATTTCGTTTTGAGATGAATTTTTACCACTATCGAATTAATGATTTTGTTTATTTAGGCTACATTGATGAGGATAACGATGGTCAAATCGACATTACCGATAATTTACCGACGGCTCGATATTTACAGGGTAATAGTCAATATACCGGTGCGGAAATTAATTTTAATGCCGATGTAAATCGATACGTTGGGTTATTTTTTAATGGTGATGTCGTACGGGCAAATTTAGTCGATTTTAATTTGAATCTGCCGCGGATTCCGCCGGCTCACGCTAGATTTGGAATTGAACTTAAATACAACGGACTTACAATCAAACCGGAAGGATATTTTAGTTCGCCGCAGACAAAACTTTATCCATTGGAAACGCGTTCCCCTGGTTATGGCTTGTTCAATTTGTCGGCAAATTACATACTTGGAAGACAGCATTATGCACATATTTTTGGCGTCAATGCCTACAATCTATTCGATAAAGAATATCGAAATCATCTGTCGTTCATCAAAGATTTAGCACCTGAAATTGGACGCGGCGTGAGGTTTACATATACTGTCAGGTTCTTTTAGTTTATTGATTTTCTTTCAAAGCTTCTTCAGGGGTCATATTTCCGGCTTCGTGAATTGCCCGGGCAGTATTTGTAAAAAGCAAAATAATACTTCCGACAACGAAAAATACGATCAATCCTAGTATCGCGTGACGAAAAGAATTTGTCGCACTAACGATAATTGTGAAGAGAAGTTGCCCCATCCATGACGTTCCTTTTTCTGAGATTTCGTATAATCCAAAAAACGAAGATTCGCGTCCTTTCGGGATCATTTGCGAATAAAGCGAACGGGAAAGCGATTGGGCACTACCTAAAACCAAACCGATGCAAGCTCCCATAATCCAAGCCTGATAAAGACTTTGCAGGAATGCATAAGCGTAAATCACGATTCCGCACCAGATAATCAATGATAGAATTATTGTCTGTTTTGCTCCTATAACTCTCGCAATTCGCTCGAACACAATCGCACCAACCAACGCTGAAACCTGGGCAACCAAAAATATCCCCAGAAGAAACGAATTATCTTCCGGTAATCCTTTTGACGTAAAAAATTCGTAAGATAAAAACACAGAAGATTGTAGGATAACGGTTTGAATTCCGTCGTTATAAAACAAATAAGCGACGAGGAAAATCGCGGTATATCTAAGTCTGCGAAGTTCTTTCAAAGTCTGCCACAGTTCAGAAAACCCAACACTAACAAGGCTTTTATCGCTCGGGATGGATTTATCGGCATCGCGAGTTTTAATCAGCGTAAACGAAATGAAGCCAAAAATACCCCACCAAAGCGAGGCGATTAAAAACGAGAGCCGGACTGCCATTTCGGTACTAAGTCCTAAAGCGTCAGCGTTTTTAATCATCAAAATATTCAAGATGAGCATTACTACGCCGCCAATGTAGCCGGCTCCGTATCCATAACTTGAGATTTTATCTCGCTTATCAGGTGTCGTAATATCAATTAAAAATGCATTGTAAAATACGTTAGCCGCCGCGAAACTCATATTCGCAATTATCATCAAGACCCCTGCGTAAATATACGAATCTCCTTTTGCAAAAAATAATAACGAACTTGCCACAACTCCCAAATAGCAAAAAAATGCCATCATTTTTTTCTTCAAATGCGTGTAATCTGCAATTGCACCAAGCACCGGAAGAAAAATGACCATCGAAACTACGGAAATTGCGATGCAAAATGCGGGAAGTCCTTTTGGTGTAACAGTAAAGAAAAATAAATTTAAAACGACGCCATCTTCTCCGACGGATTTTTGAGCCAAATTAATCAAATAAGGTCCGAGCAAAACGCCTATCACTGTCGTGAAAAAAGCAGAATTTGCCCAATCGTACATCATCCACCCGAAAATTTCTTTTTTATCGTTTTTTTGCGGAATTTCAGTTTCCATAAAGTTATTATTCGCTTAAAAGTAAGTTGATTGCAGGCAAGATTTTCGCCTTGACCGATTCTATCAGCAATAAAATTTTCGTAAAGCGTAAATATATGTTTTTGCAACAATTGAATCGGCTTATGGAAATTAATCGATTAATCTAAATTCTTGCAGTGATTTTCTAGAAGATTCATTATTTGCCGTAAGTCTAATTCCTGCAAGCATATCTGACAGATTTTCGGTCTGAAAAAGTTGAGCCAGACTAATCACATCAAAATGGCTTGAGAAGATAAATTCATCAATCGCCCCGCCTTTGAGAAGTGCTTTCAATTTTGGAATTTCGCTTTTATCGGCAATTTCAAAAGAGTAAACCGGCAGATTCATGACGAAAGATTTCAGGCTTTCCAATTCATCTGAAAGATCAGAAGCATATTCTTTTCCATGAATTATCAAAAAACGTAAATTTTCAAATTCAGCTTGGTCAAAAACATAATCGCAAATTGACTTTAATACGTCTAAAGTATTGATTGTAGGCGGTATAACGTCTGCGTGAAGCTGAGAAAATCTCAATCTGTCCGCTACAGCTTCGCCGCAAGCACACACTCGTAAAGAATCCAATTCAAATAAATCTATCCCAAATTTTGTTAGATTTTCGATAAAATATTCTGCCGCGTAAACGTCCGGAAAAACCAGCCAGTCAAAATTATTGAGATTTTTCAAGAGTGTTTCGGTTTCCTGTGTCAATAATTCCGAAGTTGAAATAGCCGGAAACACAATCGATTCAATGTTTTGAGCATTCAAATCTGCTAATAACCTTTTATTCTCATTGGATTCGAATAAACCGTACGTTTTGTCTTTTGATAAATTGGACATAATTATAATCGACGGAACGCCTTCGCCCTCGAAGGCAAGATTGCGAGAACCAAGTAAATACTTTGACGCCTTTGAATGCAATACATCGTTTGAACGCTTTGCGTTCATTGCCTTCGAGGGCGAAGGCGTTCCGTCCTCTGATTTTAGCCGACAAAAATAATTGTGCAAATTAAGTTTTGCGGGAAAATGTTACAAATGATTTAATATTAGATTAGATTTGAGATTATGAAAGCAATGATTTTAGCCGCCGGATTCGGCACTCGCCTTTTCCCTTTAACAATTGACCGCACCAAACCTGCCATCCCTTTTTTAGGAAAACCTTTGGTTGGGTATGTCGCTGAATATGTTGCAAAATATGGTTTTGATGAAGTTGTGGTAAATCTGCACCATCAGCCGGAATCAGTTCAGGAAGCCCTCGGCGATGGCACGGAGTTTGGAGTAAAAATTCACTACACGATCGAAGAACCCGAAATTTTAGGCACAGCAGGTGCTTTAGCAAATGCCCGGGAATTACTTAAAGACGATACTTTTTTAATTGTAAATGGCAAAATAATTACTGACATTGATATTTCCAAAGCCGTTAAATCTCATAAAGAATCAGGTGCAATAGCTACGATGGTTTTGAAAGAAAATGCCGACTTTGAAAAATTTACCGAAGTTATTGTCCAAAATGGTGAAGTTAAAGGATTTGGCAGCGGTTTTCCGATTCCCAATCCAAAATCACAACTGCAAGTTCCGCTCATGTTTACTGGAATTCACATTGTCGAACCTCGAGTTTTTGATTACATTCCGGCAAGCGGATATTCGGACATTGTCCCAACATTTTACAATCCTGCGATATTAAATGGCGAAAAAATACATGCACACGTGACGACGGGAAACTGGTTTGAACTTTCAACTATTCCCCGATATCTGGATATTTCGTTGGCTATGATGAAGAGTGGAAACGTTTGCATGGGGGAAAATTGCAGCGTTGACGAAACCGCAAGTGTAACGGATTCAGTACTTTGGGATAACGTAAAGATCGAAAAAGACGCGACAGTCAGACGTGCGATCATCGGCGACAACGTTACGATCAAATCTCATGAAATCTTTGAAGATGTGGCAGTTGTGCCAGCCGAAATAATGGAAAATGTGGAAATTCCGGAAAAGGCTTTGGCGGGAAAATACGTTGGAGAAAATTACGTTGTATCTTTAATCTAGAGGCTTATGAGCGACGTTTCGGCAATTGAAAGATTGAAAGATTATTTGGGCGGAGTCGATTGTTCGATCGAAGAATTAACCCCTGATGCTTCAACTCGGGCTTATTTTCGGACACGTTGGCACGCTGAATCTGCTATAGCTTGCGTTTATCCGCAAGATGAACAGGGAAATGCCCAATTCAAGGCTTGTTTGGATGTCACAAATGTCTTTCTTTCCGCCGATTTACCTGTTGCAAAAATTATATCATCTAATTCCGAACAGGGAATTATCGTTCACGAAGATTTTGGTGATGTAATTTTGCGAGATGTTTTGCAAGCAACGGATGAAACCGAACGCGAAAGATTATTAGACGAAGCTATTTCACTAATTGCAAAAATTCAAGCCGCCACGCCGATTGCTTTTGCCGAGGATTCAATTGCTTCAAAACTCAAATTCGACGAAGAAAAGCTTCTCTGGGAACTCAATTTTTTCAAAACTCATTACTTTGAAAGCTTGATGAAATCGACGCTTTCTAATTCCGAAAATGAAGCACTTGAAAATGAGTTTGGCGAGATTGGCAAGGAGCTCCAAAACCACGCTAAAGTATTGTGCCATAGAGACTTTCACGCCGCCAATTTGATGTATCACAACGGCGAATTAAAAATCATTGACCATCAAGATGCCCGCCTTGGTTCCACAAGCTACGATTTAGTTTCGCTGTTGCTTGATCGCGTAACAGAATTGCCAACTCCTGAATGGTTGAATGAAAAACGGAGTTTCTTTTTGTCAGAAAGAGAAAGATTTGGACTTGAGAATTTGAATGAAGAGGAATATGCGGATGAGTTTCGCTTGCAAACGGTTCAACGCTGCTTGAAAGCCATCGGCACATTTTCTTTCCAAGCAGCATTTCGTGATAAAACTCACTTCATTCAATACATCAATCCGATGTTTCAAATCGTTTTGCGGGCTTGCGAAAATTTACGAAGATATCCAAATTTGCAGAAAATTATCAAACACAATATCACTTCATAGGTTTTATTCTTTCCTTCAATTAGACGAACAAGCAAGCGTAAGGAGTTTTGGAAGACACAGAGAAACGTGAGGATATATCTGAATCTGCGAGACTAAACCCGCAGATAATCGCTTTTCCAATTTTTAATCGCCAACTTAATGTCCTTACCATTTGCAAATTCCCCGTTCAAAGTCCTTTGCACTAATTCGGGTAATTCTTCGTCCGATGCAAATCTCAAACTTATCATTTGACCTGTTTTTAAGTTCGACGCTTTTTCCGCTAAATCCTTTGGCAACATTGCGTTATATCGCAATCTTTCTTCCAGTCGAATTACGCGATCCTGAGCTTTAAGAGCTTGCATCCTGGCAGCCAAATGCATTCCGACCAACCCGAAAGCGACCAGCAGCATCTCGCCTCTTTCCCAAGTTGAATCTTGATAAAGTCTGACTATTTGCCAGATCAGATTAATCGCCAAAATTGGAAAAACGATAAAATGGAAAAGCGGAAAAAACCGCGTGTGATTCTGATAGGTTTGTTTTTCTGACATAAATTCAAGCAGGCAAGATGCCTGCGTTACTATAATTTGGTGGCTGACAATGTTTCGGCTGTCTTGTTGGTAAAATCTTCACCCGGATTTACGAAAAGATTTTGTTCAAATTTATATTGTTTATCGTAAAGCTGTTTGTATCGACCATTTAGCGAAACTAGTTCATCGTGAGTTCCTCTTTCACAAATTTCGCCGGCTTCAACTACCAAAATCTGATCAGCCGAACGAATAGTGGAAAGTCTGTGTGCAATAACAAAAGTTGTGCGTCCTTCACGCAGCCGCACTAGCCCTTCCTGGATCAAGGCTTCGCTTTCGGAATCGAGTGAGCTGGTTGCTTCATCTAAAATCAAAATCCGCGGATTAGCAAGCAACGCCCGGGCAATTGCGATTCTTTGCCGTTGTCCGCCGGAAAGTTTTACACCGCGTTCGCCAACAACAGATTTATAACTGTCTGGGAATTTTTCGATAAATTCATCGGCATTGGCAATCTTGCAAACTTCCTTGATTTCATCCAGACTAGCGTGGGGTTTTGAAAAACGAATATTATCTAAAATCGTGCCATCAAAGAGAAAATTGTCTTGCAAAACCACTCCAAGATGCTTACGATAATCGCGTAACTTTACTGATTGCAAGTCTTTACCATCTATCTTTACAATCCCGCTAGTTGGCTGAATAAAATTCAAAACCAAACTCAAAATAGTCGATTTACCGGAACCACTTGAGCCGACAAGTGCGGTAGTTGAGCCTGCCTCAGAGTGAAATGAAACGCCTTTAAGGACCGGAACATTCGCTTCATATTCAAAATTTACGTTTTCAAAATCAATCGTTCCATTAATCTCAGGTATTGACGGTTTAGTCGCATCGGCGTCGTCTTCGGTTTTCATCGAAAGAATTTCCGAAATTCGGTCTAAACCGGCAAACGCTTCAGTAATTTGGGTTCCTATATTTGCTAAATCGACTATCGGTAATACCATAAAAACCGTAAAAGCGACGTAAAGCGTAAAATCGCCCGCCGTCATACCAGTTGTCGGGTCGCTCATGTTTGCGATCACCGCGTTTCCGCCAAAATACATCATTACAACTGCTATCGATCCGATAATCACCGAAGCAAAAGCTCCTGTAGCGGAAACGCCTGTCAGCGATTTTGCGATATTTCGAAAGAGTTTATGGATATTACGGGCAAATGAAAGTTCTTCGCGTTTTTCGGCTGTGTAAGCTTTTACAATTCGAATCCCGCCTAAGCCTTCGGTTAATCTTCCGGTAACTTGTGCTTCGATCTCTCCACGATCGCGAAAAAGAGGTCTAAGTTGCTTAAATGCATAACTTAGAACAAAACCAAAAGCCGTCAAAACCGCAAGCGTAATCAGCGTGATTTGCCAGTTGAGGTAAAACAAAATGCACATTGAAACCAAGGCTGACAATAATCCGCCAACGATTTGCCCCAAGCCCGTCCCAACCAAATTACGAATCCCCTCGGCGTCTCGCATAATTCGCGAAATCAATTGCCCGGTTTGTGTAGAATCAAAATAAGAAATCGGAAGCCTTTCGATATGAGCCTGAATCCTTTTTCGCATCTCCGTAATCGCACGTTGGGCGGCGACCCCAAGCACTTGCGAAAGCGTAAACGATGTGACTGCACCAATTATTGTTGAACTGATGACTGCAATGGCGATCCATTTGAGCATGTAAAACTCACCCTTGCCAAAGACGCTATCCACCAAAACCTTGGTCGAATAAGGCAAAACGAATCCCGCCCCGCGACTAATTAACATCAAAACCAAACCCAGCAATAATCGCCAGCGATAGCTCCAAATTAACGCTTTTGCCTCAACCCACGCTCTGGAATAATCAATTTTTTTCTTCTTTTTACCTTCCGCCATACGTAATGACTTTACCCTGCGTTTTTCAAAAGTCAAATCTGACGTTTTGCAGTTGTACTTTTTTCAACTAAAATTGCAAATAATATTATGAATCAAACATACATTAACGAATTAAAAAATCACATCGGCGAAACGGTCACCCTAAAAGGCTGGCTTTACAACTCGCGTTCGAGCGGAAAATTGGTGTTTTTGCAGCTCCGCGACGGAACAGGAATCGTCCAATGCGTTGTGTTTAAACCGAATAATGAAGAATTATTTGAATCGGCGAAGTCGCTTGGGCAAGAATCATCAATCATCGTAAACGGTACGGTTAAAGAGGATACACGGTCATCAATCGGCGTGGAATTGGACGTTACGGGTTTGGAAGTTATCCAAAATGCCGCCGAATATCCGATTACGCCGAAGGAACACGGCACGGAATTTTTGATGGATAATCGTCATTTGTGGATTCGCTCGAAAAAGCAAAACGCGATTTTGAAAGTTCGCCATACCGTTATCAAAGCGACCCGTGATTTTTTTGATAACAACGGATTTATTTTGGCTGATACGCCCATTTTTACGCCTGCCGCGTGCGAAGGCACAACCACGCTTTTTGAAGTTGATTATTTTGACGACGACAAAGCGTATTTGACTCAATCCGGTCAACTTTACAACGAAGCGACCGCTGCTAGTTTGGGGCGAAGTTATTGCTTTGGACCTGTTTTTCGTGCTGAAAAATCGAAAACACGCAGACATTTAACGGAATTTTGGATGGTTGAACCAGAAATGGCGTATGCTCATTTGGACGATGTAATGACGCTCGGCGAAGGTTTGATAAAGTTCATCGTCGAACGAGTTTTGGCTGATAGACGCGAAGAATTGGCGACGCTCGAACGTGATATTACCAAGCTCGAAGCGATTCTCGCACAAGGTTTTCCGCGAGTTCATTACGATGAAGCGGTGAAGATCTTGAAAAAAGGTTTTGCCAAAGGCGAACTCGAAAACGATTTTGAATGGGGCGGAGATTTCGGAGCTCCTGATGAAACCTATATCTCAAAACAATTTGACGCACCGGTTTTCGTCCATCATTTTCCGACGGCGATCAAAGCCTTTTATTTTGAACGAGATAAGGATCGACCAGAATGTGCATTAGGAGCGGATTTAATCGCCCCCGAAGGATACGGCGAAATCATCGGCGGCGGCGAACGTGCCTCTGATTTGGAATTTATGGAAAAACAGATCGAATCGCACAATCTGCCGAAAGAAGCGTTTCAATGGTATTTGGATTTGCGTAGATTCGGAAGCGTTCCGCACGCAGGATTCGGTATGGGCGTAGAACGCTGTGTCGCGTGGATGTGCGGGATTGAACACGTGCGTGAGACAATTCCGTTTCCAAGGATGTTGAATCGGTTGAAGCCGTAATTTTTTGTGAGTAATGTTTTTTTCGTCTAGAATATCGTTGAGGTAATAATTATGTTAGAAACAGTTGAAGCTGTAATAGATACACAAGGACAAGTTCAGCTTTTGGAAAAGATAAAACTTACGAAAAATCATCGGGCTTTGGTTACAATTTTGGGTGAAACCGATTATTTTTTTGATGAGAATGACTTTTTTACAACGGCAAGCAGTTCAAAATCAGACGAGATTTGGAATAACGATGAGGACGATATTTATGCCGAATTACTCGAAAAATGAAATTGTTTTGATTGCCTTTCCGTTTTCTGATCTATCGAGTTTTAAGGTCAGACCTGCTGTAATTGTTAGTGCTCCGCACATTTCACAAGATGTTTTTATTGTTCCTTTGACCTGCAAAACAAACAGTTTATTGCAAGGCGAATTTGTGTTGCAAGAATGGAAAACTGCAGGTTTGAATGTTGAAACTGCCGTCAAACGCGGAGTTTTCACTATCAAAGAAAATCTTATCAAAAAGAAAGTTGGCTCACTTTTGAAATTAGACTCAGAGGAATTAGAAAAATCACTTAAATTGTGGTTGGGTTTGTAAGTTTTTCTATTTCCGAGAATGTTGAATCGTTTGAAGTCTTAATATGTCAAATATTTCAGAAAAACAAAAAACATCAGATTTCGAGATGAGTCGTTTCTCAGAAATACCTCGAAAAAATTTGACACTACTTGTTGGAATAGATGGTTGCGGTGGTTCTGGAAAGTCAACGTTTGCCAATAAAATAAAGAAAAATTTACCGAATTCGGAAATTGTTCGAATGGACGATTTTTATGACGGCGAACAAATAGACTGGTTGAGAGTAAAACGGCAGGTTTTAGGACCTTTAAGCAGAAATCAGTACGCAGAGTATCAGGTATATGACTGGCATAGGTCTAAATTAGCTGGTTGGAAGCAAGTTAACGTTGGGAAAATAGTAATTATCGAAGGTATTTTTTCATTGAAAAAGGAACTATCCGAGTTTTATGATTTCAAGATTTGGATTGATTGCCCTCGTGAACTTCGGTTTCAAAGAGGAATTGAACGCGATGGCGAAGCAATGAAAGAAAAATGGTTGAATGATTGGATGCCTTCCGAAGACATGTATGTTGACAACGAGAATCCTGACAAATTTGCGGATTTGGTTTTGCTGGGAATCTAACAAAGTTATTGCTGTAAAATGTTGAAGTTTATTACCTTAAAATTTATAGTAATCGTTTTTTTCGTAGTTTCTTTTCTATTCGGAGTCGCTTTTTTGATTAAATATTTTTTCGTAACAACTTCTGAAACTAATCAAGTTACAGTTGTTTCAAATATCAATACGAACCTAGTTTCGAATATAAAACTAATTCAAACGCCTGTTCAAAATGTCGAAAAAAAAGCACAACTCCAAACTCAAGCCGATTCGCTTTTGAAATTGTTTGATAATATGCCTTCTGTTCCTTTATTCACAAAGGATGAACCGATTTTGAAAACGGGTACAAATACCGAGCGTGGGCTTGCTTACACGATTTGCGAAAACAAGAATCAGCCGACGATTTTTATTAAAAAAGCGTTCTACGAAAAGGCGAATCAAAAGCAGCTTACAAATATTTTGAAACACGAGCTTACCCACGCGTATTTTTGTCGGCAAGGCGTACAGGCAGATCACGATCCGCGTTGGCGTAAGAAGTTTGAATCAATTGGCGGGTTTGGAAATTAATTAATTTGTGCGGAAACACGCACGCAGTAAGTGTGTTTAATGTCAAGCATTTACGCCCTTACTTCGTGCAGGCTTCTGCAAAATGGGAAAACTAATATGGACATTGATAAATTGAAAAATCCCGGTGGAACATCCGGCGGACTTATCGAATTTTTTATCGGTTTGGCGATGGCGGTTTCGGGTGCTTATATGTTGGTTAGCCGCGTGATTGTAACGAGCGGCTTTTGGAATTTCGGCGGCTACAATACATTCGGACTAACTTTGATTCCACTAATTTTCGGCATCGCTTTCGTCTTTTTCAATGGAAAATCAATTATTGGTTGGATCCTGATTTTCATCAGCGTAGTAATAATTGGTTCGGGAATTTTGATGAATCTGCAAATCTATTTCCAAACCACAAGTCTTTACAATACAATAATTATGCTAATTTTATTTGCAGGCGGGATTGGGCTGATTGCGAGAGGGATTATGGCTCATAGATGAGGTTAAAATGAAATTTAAGTATCAGAAGTTATTCCTGTTTTTAACTTATTCAATTTTTTTGTGTAGTTGTTCTTACAGAGTTTCCTTTATAATCGAAAATCGTTCAAATTCAAACATCGCAATAAAATACCAAACAAAAAATTTGTATTATGGCGATCTAGTTCCGCGTGTAAAGAGTCTTAACGACATAAATAATAGAGAAATACTTTGGGAAATACTATCCGAAGAAAAATATAAAATTGATAAGGAAAAAGGAATCGTAGAGTTGAATCTTTCACCTAATCAAGGATTTGAATTGACAACAGCAGACCCGTTTTGGACTCATCATGAGCCTTATGGCGACCACTTCAACATAAAAACACTAAGTATTTCCGGTGAAAACGGTTCAATCGAAATAAAGGGAAATCAGGTTTTTGAAATATTTGAAGCACAAAAAGTTCGTTTTAATTTTTTCGGTCCTAATGTAGGTGGCTATATACTACGTTATAAAGAATCAGAAACACATGAAATTACAAACAAAAATTGAACAACTATTAACAAAATCAGAGTTCACAACTGACGACCGTGAAATTTTCGAGCAATTCAAAATCGCCCTGCGAAAAGGTGAAATCCGTGCGGCTGAAAAACTTGCAAACGGCGATTGGCAAACAAATGCTTGGGTAAAACGCGGAATTTTGCTCGGTTTCAAGATGGGTAGCATGATTGAAATGTCGAAAGAGACTGAAACTTTTCAGTTTTTTGATAAGGATACTTATCCGCTTCGTCCGATGTCGCTTGAAGATAAGGTTCGAATCGTTCCGGGCGGCAGTTCGATTCGCGACGGCTCGTACATCGCACCCGGCGTGGTTTGTATGCCGCCAATGTATGTAAATGTTGGAGCATATGTAGATGAAGGGACGATGATCGATTCGCACGCGTTGGTTGGAAGCTGTGCACAAGTCGGTAAACGCGTGCATATTTCGGCGGCGGCTCAGATCGGCGGAGTTCTCGAGCCGGTTAACGCAAATCCGGTCATTATCGAAGATGATTGTTTGATCGGTGGCAACACGGGTGTTTACGAAGGCGTAATTGTCCGCGAAAAGGTCGTGCTGGCTTCAGGTGTGATTTTAACCCGTTCAACTCCCGTTTTCGATTTGGTGAATAATACGGTCTATAAATCCACGCCGGAAAAATCGTTGGAAATTCCGGCAGGAGCCGTAGTTGTGCAAGGTTCGCGGGCAATCACAAGCGGCTTCGGGAAAGAACAGGGATTATCGCTTTACGCACCTATTATCGTAAAATACCGCGATGAAAAGACGAATGCTTCGACTCAGTTGGAAGATTATTTAAGATAAATGTTGGAAGGATTTAAAATAATTGGTAAAATCGAGCAGATTGAAATTATTGCGATTGGAACTTAAATCCGAATTTTGCCATACTTAAACAAACAATTTGGAAAGGGTCGATGGCGAAAATTGAAAGGTGTTGCAAGTGTTGGGAGAATTTCAAATGGTCGCCTGCGGTTGGCTGAAATTCATTGGTTTGAAGCACACGGAATTGGGAAATGCAATGGTAAAATTAAACGTTGGCTTGATTAAATATGAACACACAATTTGCGGTTTGCATAAATAATAAAGGCTTTGAGGCTTCACTTGAAGTTGGCAAATTATACGAAATCGTCACTGATTCAAATGCAGAGAATGATGATATGATTCGGATAATTGACGAGGATGGCGAAGATTACCTTTTTGAATCTCAAAATTTCTACCCATTAACTATTCCTTCAGATTTAGCAGCTACACTTCACGCCCGTTTTTAGTCTTAATCTCAAATGAATCAATCAATTACCCTTTCTGAACTGCGAAAAATTGCGACTGAATCAATGAGCGAGAATGGTTTTCAAACCGATTTTTCACCTCAAATTTCGGATGAGCTGAATTCGCTCAAAAATAAGACAATTTCTAATGATTCGACGATTAAAGATTTGCGAAAGCTGCTGTGGTCTTCGATCGATAATGATTCTTCAAAAGATCTCGATCAAATCGAATTTGCAGAAGAATTGGCGGATGGTGAAATACGTTTGCTGATTGGAATTGCGGACGTAGATGAATACGTAAAAAAGGGGTCGGCGATTGATGATTCTGCCCAAAAGCAGACGGTTTCCGTTTACACGGAAGCGAAGATTTTGCCGATGTTGCCGCGTGAAATTTCTGAAGATTTAACCTCGCTTCTACCAAATGTTGATCGTTTGGCAGTAGTCGTTGAAATGGTGATTACTGAATCAGGCGATGTGCCGGAACATAGTATTTATCGAGCATTGACGCGAAATTACGCGAAAATGACTTATGGCGAGATCGGGGCGTGGCTCGATGAAAATGGGGTCGAGCCAAATGAGTTTTCAGACGTTAGCGGTTTGCGTGAACAGATACTTATCCAACAAAAAGCCGCGAAAAGATTGATCGATTTTCGGCAGAAACGCGGTTCGCTCGAATTTGAAACTATTGAATCGGTCCCGGTTTTTGATGGCGAGCAGACGAAGGATTTGCAGATAGTTAAAACAAATTCGGCTCGTAAAATCATCGAAAATTTCATGGTTGCGGCGAATGTTGAGATGGCGGAATTTTTAGAAGAAAACAGTTTAATGTGTATCCGAAGAATCGTAAAGACACCCGCTCGATGGGAGCGAATTCGCGAGATTGCTCAAAAATATGGCGACAGTCTGCTTGCGGAACCTGATTCAAATTCATTGGCGGAATTCTTGAAAAAGAGAAAACTGGCGGATTCCGAACATTTTCCCGACCTCTCTTTGTCCATCATCAAATTGATCGGGGCGGGCGAATATGTCGTGCAAAAGCCAAATGAGGTTGCCGACGGACACTTCGGTTTAGCTCTTCGCGATTACACGCATTCGACCGCACCAAATCGTCGTTTTCCTGATTTAATAGTCCAAAGAATGGTAAAAGCCGTATTGAATGGCGGGAAAACTCCATACACGGAAGAAGAATTGACGGAAATTGCAGTAAGGTGCAACGAACGCGAAAGTGCCGCGAGAAAAGTGGAACGCAAAATGCGAAAAGTGATCGCCGCGAGCGTAATGCAGCACCGAATCGGCGAAACTTTTGACGCAATTGTTACCGGAATTACACCGAGCGGAACGTTTGCAAGGATTTTACGTCCGCCCGTAGATGGTAGAATTGTTCGAGGCGAAGGCGGGCTGCAAGTCGGTGAAAAGATCGCTGTTAAACTGCTTGCGACCAATATTCACAATGGCTACATTGACTTTCAGAATCAGTATAACGAGCGGTAGCGAGTATCGTAATCATTGTTCGTGTTTGATTTGATGATTAACGTACTCACTACCGTTCGCTATACCGATTTTCTTTTACTCAATGCTAGGTAAAACCAACCGAACTTCCTCAATTTCAACGAGTTGAACTATTTTCTCAACCGCAATTCGTCCAACTAAGTTTGTTCCATTTTCGCTCAAAACTTCAAAACCGAGCTGTTTTAGTTTTTCTATAATTTCAGGCGATTTTGCCGAAAGTTGAATATTGATTTCAGCCTTTCCGTTTTTGACGAATTTTGCTTCATTTTCAGTTGGAGTAGAAACGCCTTTGTTTAATCTATCCACCAAATCGTAAATCCAAAAATGGAGTTTTTGTTCAAGCCGAAGTTGTTTCGGGTCTTTCGGCGGTTGGGAATTATCTACAACCGTTTGATCACCGACCGAAACAGTTGGCGGACTATTCGGATTGGTAAAGTTATAAACGATAACGCCAGTAATTTTGACGGGATTCCCTGAAATCAATGTCGGAGCAAATTTTGAACTTCTCGCCGCTGTTTCCGCACTTGCCCGAAGCAAAGCGTGTCCTGAAATTGCCGAAGCCGAAATTACGTTTCCGCTTTCATCAATCGTCAATTGGACATTCACCGAACCACTTGCATTAACAGCTTTTGCGGCTGGCGGATAAGCCGGTTTTGGCAGATTAACGGCTTTTCCATTTACTACTCCACCGGAAATTATTTTTGGAACGGGTCCGTAACCGACTCCGCTACTTGAACCGTAACCGACTCCGCTGCTTGAACTAGGAGAAGTTATAATGTAAGCCATATTGTTTGAAGCCCGACTTTTAAGGGATTTTTTAGTTGGCGGCGGCTCCTCATCACTTTCCTGAATCGCTAATTTACTCACACCTTCAGGCAATTCGACCGGCACATCAACCCGAACAGGTTTTCCACCTTTATTAACCACCTTTTCTTCAACTGCAACGAATGACGTAAACTGCGTCATCAAGCGATATTCCAGACCGATTTGAGTAATCATCTGCTCGATCTCGGTCTGTGTTTTGCTGTTTTGTGCGACGCTGTTGTAATCTTTCGACGTTAAATCATCAATCCGAGTTCTCGCCCAAAGCGTTGCTAAAACATCATTCTCTTTTTGACTATCGGCAAAATTGATGGGAATTTCCCGCACGACTTCTTTACCTGCAAATTTGCCTTTAAGTTTAATTGTGCCGCTCCCTGATTTTGTGTAGCGTCCGTGAATTATCAAAGGTTTGGCGGAAAACAGATCGTTGATTTTCTTTGGATAAACGTCGGCGACCTGCAAACCGTTCCAATCAAGAGATATGTTTGTCAGCAAAGGGTTGCGGAGGCGTTCGTGAAAGCGTTTGGCAGCTTTTGTGCCGTCATCCTGAAGTGCAACATATTCGACCTCGCCGCGTCCTTCGCTTGCCATTTTATCAAGCAGAAAACGATTGACCGAGCTTCCGATGCCGAAACTGAAAACTCTCGCGTTCTGATGTTTTTGAATTTCGCTGATGATTTCGCCTTCATTCCCAACGTAGCCATCGGTCATAAAACAAACGATGCGAAGATGTTCCTGCGAATCGCTCGGCTCAAGGGCGGCTTTGATGGCTTTCATCATTTCCGTTCCGCCTCCGCCTTGTCTTGAGGCGAGAAAAGCCTGTGCCTTTTCGAGATTCTCTTTGGTTGGCGGGACGGGTTTATCGAATAAAATCGCCGTGTCGCCCGCGAAAGTTATCAGATTAAAAGTGTCGTTCGGATAAAGACTATCGAGAGCCATTTTCATCGATTCTTTGGCTTTTTCAATCGGAAAACCCGACATCGAACCGCTCGTATCCAAGACAAAAACGATCTCTTTCGGCGAAACATCTTTTGATTCGACCTTATCGGGCGGCTGCAAGATCAATGTGAAATAACCGCTTTTGCCGTTTGAATGAGTCAAAACCGCATCGTTGATCTTTTTACCCGCCACATCGTAACGCAAAATAAAATCTTTGTTTGGAATGGTTTGTGCATCTTTTAGTTTGATGTTTGCGATATTCGAACTTTGATTAGTCGTCAAAATTTCGTGTGAAGTCGAGCGAATTCCCGTGATCGGAACGCCCGCGTTCAAATTAACTTCGAGCGAAATATCGTGTCCGGCACGGGTATCTGCGGCAACGGGCGGAGTAATCGCCTTTTTCTGCTCAGTCGTCATCGAAGCAGGTTTATAACGCGGTCCGACGACCATCGGAAACATAAATTCGTAGCTTCCGTTTTCATATTTGAGCGTTTCCACATAGCTGATCTCGATGATGATTTTCTCATTCGGCATTATGTTCGCCACAGCTTGTGTGAAAATATTCGGGCGTTCCTGATCGAGTAAACTCGCCGTTTGTCCCGCATTTTTCGCTGCTTCATAAAACTTGCGAGCCTCTTCGCGTTTCATTATTTTCCCGCGAATCGTCCGCGAACCGATTTTCATCGTCATATCATCAACCGCCGAATCTTGCGGAAGCGGAAAAACATAAACGGCTTCGATCGGTTGTTCAAACTTATTCTCAAATTCCTGCGTGACCGTAACCCGCGAGAGAAAACCGCTGATGTCAGCCTTAACCGAAGTGTGTTTGAGCGGACACGCTCCAAGCGGTTTTCCTTTTTTACCAACGGCTTCGAGTTCGCCTTGTGTTTGTGTGTAAGTTGTTGTAAATAAACAAAAAATAATGCTGAGCAGTAAAAGAATTTTTCTCATTATTTTCTCCCGCGAGTGACTTTAATATTCGTGTTTCCAATTGGTTAGACACCAGAAGTCGGGAAAAGGTTCCCTGAGTGAAAGAAATAAATCAAAACCGGTTGAATTTTCTATAGATTTGTTATTCTGGTATCATTAAAATTTATGAAAGCGACACCACAAAACGAATTTCGCGTCCCAAAAAGATTACGAGGTATTGAAAAATCAATGATTCGGCAAATTGCTGATAGAGCTTTGCCTGATTCGATAAATTTCGGACTCGGCGAGCCGGATTTGCAAACGCCTGATTGCGTTCGTAATGAAGCAATTAGGGTGATTAAAGATGAGCAAAACGGCTATACGCTTCAAGCCGGATTAGTGCCGCTGCGTGAAAAAATCGTCTCGGAGTATCCGCATCTAAATCTTGCAATTAATGATGTTATAGTTACTGTAGGTTCGTCTGAGGCGTTGTTCGTTGCATTGATGACGCTTGCTGAAGAAGGCGATGAAGTGCTCGTACCCGACCCGAGTTTTCCCGCGTATTGGGGAATTATCAATATGACTGGTGCGAAAATGACGAAGTATCGCCTGCCTGCAGAAAAAGGTTTCGCGTTTAATTTAGAAGAGTTTAAGAAACAAATTACCGACAAAACTCGCGTCGTGATGATTCTTTCACCATCGAATCCTACCGGTCGAGTACACACGCAGGAGGAACTCCAATCAATCGCTGAAGTTTTAAAGGGAACGGGCATTTACGTCATTTCCGACGAGATTTACAGCGACGTTTATTTTACTGATAGGCGACCTGCTTCGATCTCAGAATATTATGATAAAACGTTGATTGTAGGTGGTTTATCGAAAGCGATGAGTATGACGGGTTGGCGGCTCGGTTGGCTGACCGGTGATGCTGAAGCAATGAAATCGGCGTTTATTTTGCACGGTTATGACGTAACTTGCACATCGGCTATTTCGCAAAAAGCGGCGTTAAAAGCGTGGACAGAAGAGGGAAAACTGGCGATGAAAAACGCCCGGGAAATATATAAAAATCGTCGCGAACATATTTTGCATGAGATAAAAACTCAACTCAACTTACCGGCAATTTCTCCCGAAGGAGCGTTTTACACAATGCTCGACGTGCGTACAATCTGCAATGACGAAATGGAAATCTGCGAGAAATTTTTGCAGAATCGTGTTGTAACTATTGCAGGAAAAGCATTTGGCGATGAAACTAAGGGATTTTTGCGGTTATCGTTTTGTTGCGACGAAACGAAGATTACTGAGGGAATTCGGCGGATGAAAGAAGCCTTAGAAAAATAAATGTTATCAATAGTCAAAGCAAATAATTTATTATAATATTTAAGCTTTTGAAATTATGAAGAAATATCGTGTAGGAATATTGGGTGCTACGGGTACAGTCGGGCAGCGATTTTGCCAGCTTTTAGAGAATCATCCGCAGTTTGAAATTGCGGCGTTGGCGGCTTCGGATCGTTCGGCAGGGAAGACTTATGTTCAGGCAACGCCTTGGAAATTGGCGACTTCTATGCCGGAATCGGTGAAAGAAATTGTCGTCCAGCCGATTGAACCCGGCATGGATTGTGATCTGGTTTTCTCGAGTTTGCCGTCGTCGGTCGCACGTGAAACTGAAGAAGCTTTTGCACGTGCGGGCTATCCGGTTATCAGTAATTCGTCGTCTTTTCGAATGGAAGAGGATGTTCCGCTTTTGATTCCTGAAATCAATCACGAACATCTCGGCTTGCTTGATATTCAACGTCAAAGACGCGGTTTTACCAAAGGTTTTATTGTAACAAATCCGAATTGTGCGATCATGAGTTTTGCTCCGCCACTCGCTGCTTTGCAAGATAAATTTGGAGTGGAAAGTGTTTTTGTAACTACTTTTCAGGCGGTTTCGGGTGCGGGTTATCCGGGCGTTCCGACTCTAGATATTATGGACAATGTTTTGCCGTATATCGCCGGCGAAGAGCCGAAAGTTGAGACTGAAGCACAGAAAATTTTGGGCAAATTTAACGGCGAACATATTGAAACAGCGGATTTTCAGGTTTCCGCACAGTGTTTTAGAGTTCCGGTGATTGACGGACACACCGCTTCGGTGAGAGTGAAATTGCGGTCAACTTCGACGCTGGAAGAAGTGAGAGACGCAATCGCGAATTATCCGAGCTTGGATCTCCTTTCTTCGCCAAAACCATTTATGTATGTAACGGATGAGCCGGACAGACCGCAGCCTAGGCTCGATCGGGATCGCGGCAATGGAATGACGATTACAATCGGACGTTTATATCCTGACAATATTTTTGATTATCGCTTTGTCGGTTTATCGCACAATACTTTGCGTGGGGCAGCCGGAGCAGCAGTTTTGAATGCTGAATTGTTGATAAAAAAAGGTTTGATTTAGATTTTATTGCCGGATATTAAACCAAACATCTTCGGGAAATAACCCGATCACAGTTTCAATTGAATTACTTGCCCTTTCGAGCGTCTCTTTATAAGTTCTGATTATTAAGAGACGCTCATTTCGTAATTGCAGATCATTACCAGAGGCTGATGCGGCAGTCTGATTTAGTTTTTGAATCGCCAGATCAAACGAGCTAATTCCTTCTCTCTTATAGATTTGGAAAGCCTGTTCGAGAAAATGATAGAAATTGTAGGCACGCTGGAATTTGGCATATTTCCCGCTCCGAACTACTGAATTGGCAGCGAGTTCGAATGCCCTGATAAGTCCAAATTGATCACCGGCAGTTAAACCATTGAAATTTTCGGAAAGCGTGTCTGACTTATTAAAATTTGCGGGCAAATCGTCAGTAGTTCCAAACAAGCAATCTAAAGCAACTTCAAGATACTCGTTATTCGTTGACAATTTTTGGACGGCAATTCCATTATAGAAAATTTGTCCGGGGACACAGTGTGCCGCTTCGTTGCCGGATTTTCCTGATAAATACTGGCTAGTGGCAGCACGAACGGAAAGCGGGAAATCGACCATTTGATATTTCGACATCAAAAAAAGATGTAATAACACTTCTTTTACTACACTTTGTCGGTTTATTTCGTGTGCATTGGCGATTGATTTTACGTCGCCTGTAATTCTAGCTTGCGTGAGAATTTTTGAAACTTGATATCTTGTCCCGAGAATTGTTGTTCTTTCGCCCATTCTTTCCTCCGTCGAATATTTTCTTGCGAATTTGACGTTTGAACAAATCGAATTTTGCCTTTATTCTTGAATCAATAAGCAAAAAGTATAAATTTTATGATAGAACGCTACACATTACCTGAAATGAGCGAACTTTGGTCGCTTCGCAACAAGTTTCAAAAATGGCTTGACGTTGAAATTGCTGTCTGCGAAGTTCACGCGGAAGACGGAACGATTCCAAAAGATGCCGTTGAAATAATCAAAGCAAAAGCCGCATTTACCGTCGAACGCATTAACGAAATCGAGAAAACTACCGACCACGATGTGATCGCCTTTACCACAAATTTGGCGGAAAACATTGGTGAATCGGCACGTTTTGTTCATTACGGCTTAACTTCGTCTGACGTCGTTGATACCGCAAATGCGTTGTTATTAAAGGATTCGTGCGACATTCTTTTACAGAAGATCGAACCTTTGCTCGAAGTTTTAAAACGTCGTGCGTTTGAATTCAAAGATACACCGCAAATCGGCAGAACTCACGGAATTCACGCCGAACCAACGTCGTTTGGATTGACTTGGGCATTGTGGTTTTCCGAACTCGAGCGTAATCGTGAACGACTTTTGCGAGCTAAGGAAGCAATTTCGGTCGGCAAAATTTCTGGTGCAGTTGGTGCGTTTGCACATCTTTCGCCCGATGTTGAAGAGCGAGTTTGTGCGAAATTAGGCATTGCAGCCGCCGATGTTTCGACCCAAGTTATTCAACGAGATCGCTACGCCGAATATCTTTGCACCCTAGCAATCATCGCTTCCAGTTTAGAAAAAATCGCTTTGCAAATCCGACATTGGCAACGCACGGAAGTCCGCGAAGCCCAAGAAAAATTTAAGGTTGGACAAAAGGGATCGTCGGCGATGCCGCACAAACGCAATCCTATAATGTCTGAGCGAATTTGCGGAATGGCTCGGACGATTCGTGCGAACGCGATTGTCGGGCTCGAAAATGTCGCACTTTGGCACGAACGCGATATTTCGCACTCATCGGCGGAACGAATCGTTTTGCCTGATTCGTCATCGGCGTTGGATTATATTTTGGCAAAAGCTACAAATTTGCTTGATGGATTGATCGTTTATCCTGAAAATATGCTGAAAAATCTGAACAAGACTCGTGGTATTGTTTTCAGCGGACAATTGATGTTAGCTTTGACACAAAAAGGTGTAAGTCGTGAAAATGCATATGTTTGGGTGCAGAGAAACGCAATGACAGTTTGGGACGATGCGACTGAAACTTTAGAATATAAAGATTTAATATCGAAAGACGTTGATGTTGCGGCACATTTAACGATTGAAGAAATCGAAAAAGCGTTTGATGTAAAGCATTATTTGCGAAATGTTGGAAAGGTGTTTGAGAGAGTTTTTTCGAAATAAGCGTTTAATTAAAATTATGAAAAAAGTAATATTGTTGGTAAATTTGCTGTTTCTATTGGGAATTAGTAATGTTTTCTCCCAAAAAGGCGAAGTTGTTGAGAAACAAGTTAAGTTTGCAAAAGGGGCAACTTCGACCACTGTTAAAGGATTGGTGAATGATCGCCTTGATTCGCATATATTTCACATTCAAGCAGAAGCCGGACAAATACTTTTAGTAAAAATGATCTCGTCGCGACCACTGAGAGACGCAAATCTTTGCGTGAATTATCCGCTGAATAATGCAGGACATAACGAAGGAATTTGCGGAAAGCGGCTATACAAAATTAAACTACCTAGGAGCGGAGATTATGAGATTTATATTGAGGCAATTCGCGATCGGATTCCTTACTCTTTACAAATCTCTATTAAATAGCAAAGGTATGAAAAACTTTCTTCAATTACTTTTTTTAATCGTTTGTTTTTCAAATGTTGTTTCTGCTCAAGTTAAGCCAATCAAGGATCTAAAACCGACTGTAATTCTGATTTCGCTGGATGGATTCCGTTACGATTATTTGGATAAATACCAGCCACCAACTCTAAACAAACTAGCCACAAACGGTGTTCGGGCGAAATGGATGATTCCGAGTTTCCCGACCAAGACTTTTCCGAATCATTACACAGTTGCAACAGGTTTGTATCCGCAAAATCACGGACTCGTGGAAAATAATGTTTTTGATTTTGGCGAAGTTTTTACGATGTCCAAACGCAAAGAAGTGGAAAATCCACGTTGGTGGTTTGGTGAACCGATTTGGGTGACAGCCGAAAAACAAGGTCAAATTGCCGCTTCATATTTTTTTGTCGGCACAGAAACTTTGATTAAAGGCGAGCAACCGACAACCTGGCGAACGTATAATGGACGAGTTCCGAATGATATGCGAGTTGATAAGGTCTTATCTTATCTGGACTTACCGCAATCACAACGTCCGACAATGATTTCGATGTATTTTAGCGATACCGATGATGTTGGACACGAATTTGGACCTGATGCAGAAGAAACAAAATATGCCGTTTGGTCGGTTGATAACGATATTAAACGATTAATTCATGGATTAAAGGCTCGAAAAATCGATAAAAAAGTAAATGTAATTATCGTTTCAGATCATGGAATGGCGAATTATTATTGTAAAAACGTAACATTTCTTGATGATTATTTCGATTTAGAAAAACAAACTGAGCGAATTTTATGGACAAACGAAATTATTCAAATCTTTCCAAAAGAAAACAAATTAGACGAAATTTATTCTAAAATCAATAATTTACCGCACGTTACTTGTTGGAAAAAAGCTGATATTCCGGCACGTTTGAATTATCAAAAAAGTCCGCGAATTGCCCCGATTGTTTGTTCATCCGAGCAAGGTTGGATGACGACAACTCATAAAAAATATGATGATTGGACAAAAGATATGTACGAAAAAGATTTAAATCGTCCGCGTGGAGCTCACGGATACGACAATAAATATCAAGAAATGCAAGCAACATTTGTCGGACACGGCGAAGCGTTTAAGAAAGGCTATCTTTCAGAACCGTTTGAAAATGTGGAAGTTTATAACATAATGTGCAAAATTTTAGGTTTAAAACCTGCTCTGAATGATGGCAAGAAAGATTTGGCTAAAGAGATTTTGAAATGAAAAAGACGAGAAATCGATTTGAAGCTTTTATTTTTTTAGTATTCTTATTTTCTGTAAGTAATGAAATATTTGGTCAGAAAATATACTCTGATAAAGCCGATTTGGAGTTTAGGCAAACAGTTCCAAAATGGTTTTCTGCTTGGAATTTGGTTAGTAAAGAAGTTTATGGGCTGAAAACCTTTGATAAAGTGGATTTCATACTTTTTAACGAAAAAACACTTTATTCAACTTCTGACATTACTATTCCAAACGGCGAAAAAATATTAATTCCTCAAATACTGCCTTATTCGTTTAAATGGAAAAAAGACGAATTGAAAGAAAATATAATGCTTCCCAACGGCAAACCTGTTGAAGTTGGTTTAATGTCTTTCGCCTCTGAATATAAAAGTAAAAACGCTAAGTCATTTTTTGTAATGCCTCTTCCAAGTTTTTGGAAACAAGCAGGCGTTTCAAGCAAAGAATTAGGCGATGATAATTTAATAACAGGAATTTTTACTCACGAATTTTCTCACTCGCAACAAATAAAGAATTTTGGCACTAAAATAAGCGAATTTGAGAAGCTCAATAATTTTGGCATTGATTTTTCGGATGATATTGTCCAAAACCTTTTCAAAGATAATGAGAAATACGTCTCTGTTTACTTGGAAGAAATAAAACTATTAGAAAATGCCATTGTAGAAAATAATTGGCAAATAAAAAAGGATTTGATTAAAAAAGCCTTATCTCATTTGAAAATGCGACAAGAAAAGTTTTTCGTCGGCAAATACTCAAATCTTATCGAAATAGATAACCTTTTCTTAACAATGGAGGGGTTGGGACAATTTACAATGTATTCGTGGCTAGTTAATAAAAAAGGAGCGAACTTACAAAAAACAGCCGCGATTGACGGAGTAAGGAGAAAAAAGAATCAATGGTCTCAAGATGAAGGTTTTTTATTATTTCTTCTTTTGGAACAACTGTCTTCGCCAAGAAATTGGGGTAATTCAATGTTTGGAGATAAGATTGAAACTGTTGTTCAGTTAATTGAAAAATACTTGTTATCTAAAAAATAAACATACAGTCAACTTTATTTTTGGATAACCGCCTTTTCTTACGTCTAAACATTGAAGTTAAGCCAAAAAAATATTATTTTTAACTTTAGATAAAACCTATCTAAGGAACAATAAACATTGAAACCAACCGATATTAACGATCCCGAATATTTCCACAAAGTTGTGGATTGCCAACACGCTTGCCCTGCACACACGCCAGTGCCCGAATACATCCGCCTGATCGCCGAAGGAAAATACACCGAAGCATACATGATTAACTGGGATTCCAACGTTTTCCCCGGAATTTTGGGCAGGACTTGCGACCGCCCGTGCGAACCTGCGTGCCGTCGTGGGCGTGTGGAAGAAGAACCTGTGGCGATTTGCCGTTTGAAACGTGTCGCGGCGGACAATAAGGGCGATGTAAAATCCTTGATGCCGCAAGGTCCTTTTAAGCCAAACGGAAAGAAAATTGCGTTGATTGGTGCAGGTCCGGCTTCGTTGACTGTGGCGAGAGATTTGGCTCCGCTCGGTTACGAAATCCATTTATTCGACGAACAAATCAAAGGCGGCGGCTTTATGGTCAGCCAGATTCCATCGTTTCGACTGCCTGTAACTGTTCTGGATGAAGAAGTTAATTACATTTTAGATTTAGGAATTCACACACATTTCAAACACTACGTTTCAAGCCTGAAAGAAGTTTTAGAAAAAGATTACGACGCGATTTTCGTCGGCACAGGAGCTCCGCGTGGAAAAGATTTACCGAAATTGCCGGGACGTTGGGAAGGCGAAAAAAATATCCATATCGGCATTAATTGGCTTGCATCGGTCGCTTTTGAACACACAAAATCGGTTGGCAAAAAGGTTTTGGTAATCGGTGGCGGAAATACGGCGATGGATTGTTGCCGAACTTCACGCAGAATCGGTGGTGATGATGTTAAAGTTGTTGTGCGTTCGCCTTTTGCGGATATGAAAGCGTCGCCGTGGGAAAAAGACGATGCACAGCACGAAGATATTCCGATTATTGATAACCACGTTCCGAAATCGTTTGTGGTTGAAGATGGCAAACTAAAAGGAATGACGTTTGAAAAAGTCGCTCCTCAATACGACGAAAACAGCAAACGTAAACTCGTTCCCACGGGCGAACCTGACGTTTTCTTTGAAGCTGACGATGTGATTCTTGCCATTGGACAAGACAACGCATTTCCATGGATCGAACGCGATATTGGCGTGGATTTTGGCGAATGGGAAATGCCGATTGTTGACAAAGTTACTTTTCAAACTACACACCCGAAAGTGTTTATCGGCGGCGACGCGGCGTTTGGTCCTGAAAACGTGATCACTGCTGTCGCCCACGGACATCAAGCGGCGGTTTCGATCCATCATTTATGCAGCGGCAAAGACGTCAACGAACGGCTTGATCCTTATGTAAATCTTGTCAGCCAAAAAATGGGCATCCACGAATGGGCGTTTGATAGTGAAGTCGTCCCGGATTTGCGTTATGTCGTTCCGCAAGCAGATAAATCAATTACGCTCCAAGACCGCAAAAAAGAAGTGGAATTAGGATTCGATCCGCTTGCAGGTTTTAAAGAAGCCCAACGCTGCCTGAATTGCGACGTCCAAACAGTTTTCACAGAAGTAAAATGTATCGAATGCGACGCCTGCGTTGACGTTTGCCCGACCGCCTGCATCACATTTACTGGCAACGAAGAAACGGAGAAAGATTTACGGGCGAAATTGAAAGTTCCGGCTTTGAATATGTCGCAGGATTTATATGTCTCGGAAACTCTTCCAACCAAACGAGTTATGGTCAAAGACGAAGACGTTTGTCTGCATTGCGGATTATGTGCCGAAAGATGCCCGACGGCGGCTTGGGATATGCAGAAGTTTTTCTATAACGTGACGAAGACTTATACGGGTTGCGGAAAATAGAAGAAAATTATCCACAGATAAACACAGATGGACACAGATAAATCGGAATTATTGAGATCGCTTTTTGAAAAAGATTTGGACAAAATCAACGCGATTGCCGAAAAGATAATTGGTCGTTCATATGCTGTGAGCAATTCGTTGGGATGCGGATTTCTTGAGAAAGTTTATGAAAATGCTTTGGCTCACGAGTTGAGAAAAGCTGGTTTCAAAGTTTTACAACAACACGAGATCAAGGTTTATTATGATTGAATCGAAGTTGGGAAATATATCGCAGATTTGTTCGTAGAAGATGTCGTAATTGTTGAAATGAAAACGATTACTAATTTAGATGATTCTCAAAAAGCACAAATTTTGAATTATCTGAAAGCAACCGGATTGAAAATTGGATTGTTGATAAATTTCGGTAAACCGCGAATAGAAATCAAAAGAGTTGCACTATAAAATATCAAAAAAATCTGTGTCCATCTGTGTTTATCTGTGGACAAAATAAAAAATGGACGAAGTTAAAATAAACGATTTTGTAATCAGATTTGCCAATGTCAACGGCACGGGTTCGGCGAGTGCGAACGCACTTTTTACCAAGGCGATTTTTCGTATGGGAATTCCCGTCACGCCAAAGAATATCTTTCCGTCGAACATTCAAGGTTTGCCGACGTGGTATGAAGTCCGCGTTAGCGAAAAAGGTTATCTTGGGCGACGCGAAGGCGTTGATTTTGTCGTCTGCGTCAATCCGCAAAGTATGCTGAAAGATGTACAGAGCGTAAAAACCGGCGGCTATTTTCTTTACGACAGCTCTAAACCCTTGCATTCGCAATACATCCGCGACGACATCAATTATCTCGGCATTCCGCTGATGACACTTTCAAACAATGCTTTTACAGATGCCCGTCAACGTCAGCTATTCAAAAATATCATTTACATTGGTGCTTTAATCGCACTATTTGATATTGAATTTGAAGTTCTGGAAGGCTTGCTCGGCGATCAGTTCAAAGGAAAAGAACGTTTAATCGAACCGAATATCAAAGCGTTGAAAATGGGCGTTGATTACGTTAAAGAAAACTTTGCATGTCCGCTCAATATTCGAGTTGAACGGCGAGATTTAATCGGCGACCAGATTTTAATCGGCGGAAATACGGCGTGCGGTTTGGGTGCGATTTACGGCGGTGCGACGGTTGCCGCGTGGTATCCGATTACGCCTTCGACCTCAGTCGTGGATTATTTTACGAAATACGCCGAAAAACTGCGGATTGATAAAGAGACAGGTAAAAAGAATTTCGCTATCGTTCAAGCCGAAGACGAACTCGCAGCAATCGGAATGGTTATCGGTGCAAATTGGAACGGTGCGAGATCGTTTACGGCGACCAGCGGTCCGGGCGTTTCGTTGATGAATGAATTTTTGGGTTTGGCATATTTCGCCGAAATTCCGACCGTTTTAATCGATGTTCAGCGAACCGGACCTTCGACCGGAATGCCGACCAGAACTCAGCAATCCGACATTTTGCTCGCGGCTTATGCATCGCACGGCGACACAAAACACGTTCTTTTATTTCCTGCATCGCCGAAGGAATGTTTTGAAATGACGGCAGATTCGTTTGATTTGGCAGAACGCTTGCAAACGCCGATTATCTTGATGACCGACCTCGATTTGGGAATGAACGACCATATTTCCGCACCGCTCAAATGGGACGATTCGCGTGAATATGACCGCGGAAAAGTTTTGTCGGCGGCGGAGCTCGAAAAAATCGAACGTTACGGGCGATATTTGGATTCAGACGGCGACGGCATTCCGTATCGCACAATTCCGGCGACGCATCCGACCAAAGGTGCGAATGTAACTCGCGGAAGTTCGCGTGATGAATACGCCGTTTATACTGAAGATAGTGCCGCGTATCAGCGAAATATGGATCGCTTGGTGAAAAAGTTTGACACGGCAAAAGAACTTGTTCCGCAACCTGAATTTTATCAGGAAAAAAATCAATCCGATTTTGGCGTTATCTTTTTCGGCACATCAACTTACGCGGCAGAAGAAGCGGTCGAATTATTGAAAAACGAAGGAATCACACTCGATGCAATGCGTCCAAAAGCGTTTCCGTTTGGTAAGGCGTTTGCAGATTTTGTTGATGCACACAAGAAAGTTTTCGTCATCGAGCAAAACCGCGATGCACAGTTTAAGTCGTTGATGATGATAGAGTTAGATGTGAATGCCGATAAACTTATTTCAGTGCTGAATTACGACGGAATGCCAATTACGGCTGATAAGATTTTGATGCAGATTAAGGGAAATTTGTCATAAAAACTGTGCTAAAATACACGTGGGAACTTTTTGAAAATTATGTATATTGATGACTTTATTTGGCTCCCGAGCATACTTGATAAAGTAGAAGTCAAGCATCAGGTTTCGCAAGATGAAGTTGAGGAAATTTTCTTTAATCGTCCGCGTTATCGTTTTGTTGAGTCGGGGCATCAAAAGGGAGAAGATGTTTATTCGGTAAGCGGACAAACTGAAGCAGGTCGTTATTTGATTGTATTTTTTATTTATAAATCATCGAACACGGCATTAATTTTGAGTGGGCGGGACATGGATAAAAAAGAGCGAAAACGTTATGAGCGAAAATAAAAAAAGACAAATTACCAGCATTTCAAAGGCGGCAACTTTGGAAGAAATCGGAGAGTTTTGGGACACACACAGCCTGGACGACCACTGGGAAGACACCCGCGAAGCCCAATTTGAAGTCCGTGCAAAACAGAGAAAGCGTGTTACGCTAGAGCCGCAAATCTATCAGCAAATTGAATCCGAAGCTCGTGTTCGCGGTGTATTTCCTGAAACTTTGATAAATTTGTGGTTGGCTGAAAAACTGCAATTGTCAAAATAATGTCGCAGATTGGAAACCAAAATAAACTACCCGAATCCTTTGTATCCGAAGCTGAAGCCGGAGAGTTTTGGGACAATCACAGTTTAGCTGATTTTACTGGCGATTTAGAGAATTCGAACGATAAAATCAAAATAACGAAGCGAGTTTTTGAAGTGCAAATCGCCGAAGATGTTTTTCTCAAGCTTAGAGAAGAAGCAAAAATATGGCACGAATCGCTTCCAAAAGTCGTTGACCACATTCTGCGGAAAGAATTGACTTTAGCTTGATTAAAAAATGCGATTTTATGGAAGGGTTTAGATGCTCAACTTGCGATGAGTTTCACTCGGGAATGCCGTTCAGCTACCGTTCGCCCGCACCCGCACCATATTTCGAAATTCCCGAAGCTGAGCGAAGTGCAAGAACGTTGCTTTCATCAGACCAATGTATAATTGATAACGAGCATTTTTTTGTAGTTGGACGATTGGAAATTCCCTTGATTGAACGTGAAGAGATTTTCAGTTGGGATGTTTGGGTTTCGTTAAGTGAGAAAAATTTCGAGCGGATGACCGAATTGTGGGAAGTTGCGGGGCGTGAGAGTGAACCGCAATATTTTGGATGGTTAAGCACTTCGTTGCCCTGTTACGGAGAAGAAACGATGCTTTTGAAAACCAATGTTCACACGCGACCAGTTGGGCAACGACCATTTATCGAGTTGGAGCCAACGGATCATCCGTTAGCAATTGAGCAAAGAAATGGAATAGCTCTTCAACGCGTACAGGAATTTGCGGAAGCAGTTTTGCACAGTCAATATTTTGAAACAAATTAAAACGGTAGTCAGCGGATTGCTACAACTGACTACTGACTACTGACCACTTTTTTATATGTCATATTTACGTTCTAAATTTCGCCATCCGAATTTGCCCAAAAACGATTTGGGTTACACGGTTGACTACTATGAAGGTTCGCTATCAACGCTTTGTGCGGGTTGCGGACATGATTCGATTTCCGCCGCGATTGCCGAGGCGTGTTTTCAGATGAACATCGAACCGCACAAGGTCGCCAAGATGTCGGGAATCGGTTGCTCGTCTAAAACTCCGGCTTATTTTTTGAATAATTCGCACGGCTTCAACAGCGTTCATGGTCGGATGCCGTCGGTGGCAACAGGTGCGAATCTGGCGAATAAAGACCTGCTTTATCTCGGCGTTTCGGGCGATGGCGACACGGCTTCAATCGGAATGGGACAGTTTGTTCACGTTGTTCGGCGAAATTTGAATATGGTTTATATGGTTATGAACAACGGCTGTTACGGTTTGACGAAAGGGCAGGATTCGGCAACCGCAGACGCAGGTTCGAAGAACAAAACCGGACATATTAACGAATTTGAATCAATCGATTTGGCGAGTTTGGCGATTGAATTAGGTGCAACATTTGTCGCACAAAGTTTTTCGGGCGATAAAGAACAATTAATTCCGATTATCAAAGCCGCAATGTCACATCAGGGTTTCGCGTTTATCAACGTAATTTCGCCATGCGTTACGTTTAATAACAATGTCGGTTCTACAAAGTCGTATGATTACGTCCGCGAACACGTTGAAATGACATCGACAATGGATTTCGTCCCGATCATGAAAACGATCAAAACAGAATATGAAGCCGGAAGTGTTGAAAGTATTGCGATGCATGACGGTTCGTTGATTAATTTGCGAAAACTCGAAAAAGACTGGGATCCGCTTGACCGAATTTCTGCGATTAACGCCGTTCAGACCGCGAAATCAAAAGGCGAAATATTAACGGGTCTGCTCTATTTGAACACTGAGGGCAGAGAACTTCACGAACTTCTTCACACAAGTGATAAACCCTTAAATAAGTTAACAAAAGATGAACTTTGTCCCGGATCAGCCGCTCTGGATGCTATTAATTCGAGTTTCCGCTAGAATATAGAATATGTCAGAAGAAAAAATCGTCACAATTTTCGGCGGATCAAAATGCCAGGAAGGCTTTCCCGAATATGAGCAAGCCCGGCAAATTGGGCAAATTCTTGCTGAAAAAGGTTATACAATTTGTACTGGCGGCTATCTCGGCGTGATGGAAGCCGCGTCGCGTGGTGCGAGAGAAAAAGGGGGAAGGGTTCTTGGAATTGTGATGAATCAATTCAAAGCTGAACCAAACCGATTTTTAACAGACAAAGTTGCAACAAATCATTTCTATGATCGCTTGCAGGGGCTAATTCAACGATCCGTTGGCTTTATCGCTCTAAAGGGCGGAATGGGAACTGTCACGGAAATCTCTCTGGTTTGGAATAAATTGATGACGGGTGTGATAGAAAAACGTCCGTTGGTATTGGTTGGAGACTGCTGGAAGCCGGTTGTAAAAGCTTGGGAAGAAAATTTAGTTGTCAGCCAAACAGAAATTTCGCTCTTAAATTTTGTAGAAAATGCCGAAGATGCTTGCCGTATTATCGTAAATCAGACTGCAAAGTAACCTTCTAAATTGTCTAAATTATTGATAATACAAAACTTAATGCTCCCCCGTTAGACGTGGAAAATAATTAGTGACAGTCAATAAAAGTAAAACTGTGATTGAGCAACAGATTAAAGCTCGTAGTGTTTCGCGGGGAATTGCTATCGGCAAAGTAGTTTCACTTTACGGCAAAAAGCGTCAGTTTTATCGAATTACGTTAAAAGAAACTCAATTGGATCGGGAAATCCGAAGATTCAGAGCCGCTGTCAGACTCGCACGCCGCCAACTCAAAAAATTCAGTCATCAAACGCATAATTCAGCCAGCGAAATTCAGGCGAACATATTTGAAGCACATCTCTTAATTTTAGAAGACGCGGGTTTGCATCAAAAAATCGAAACAACAATTCTCGAACAAAAAGTTAATGCCGAATGGGCTGTTAAATTCGTGACAGATCGATACTTAGCGATTTATAAAGACATTCGGGATGAATATTTACGCGAACGCCGGATTGATCTGCAAGATATTACAGAGCGGCTTTTGAGTGCTTTGGGCGGCGGCGAAAAAACATCTTACCGGTTAGATAAGCACTCGATTATTGTTGCATCGGAAGTGAATCCTTCGACGCTCGTTGAACTTTCGAAAAGTAATCCGCAAGCAATAATTGCCGAAAGCGGCGGCTGGACTTCGCACACTTTTATTCTCGCACGCGAACTTGGAATTCCAGCCGTTACCGGTATTAAAGGAGTTTTGCGTCGCATAAAAACGGGCGATGAAGTAATCGTAGATGGTTATGGCGGACAGGTTTTTGTTAATCCTTCAAGCGAAACAATAAAGCGTTTTCAAAAGGAGGCTGAAAGATTTCAGCACCCGCAAACCGAACAATTAGAAGCAGTTAAGGGAAAACTTAAAACTTTGGACGGGCGATACATAACGATTCGAACCAATCTTGATATCCCCGAAGGTTACGCCAAGGCGAAACGCTTTGGAGCCGAGGGAATCGGTCTGTTTCGCTCCGAATTTCTTTTCAATCAAAACAAAAGTTTGCCCTCGGAAAAACAGCAATTTGAAGCTTATCGAAAGATAGCGGCGGTCGTGAATGAAGACGGAGTTAGAATTCGCACATTCGACATCAGCCTCGAACATTTGAATGATGAAACGAGCCAGCAGGAAAAAAATCCTGCGTTGGGATTGCGGGCGATTCGCCTCAGTATTTCGCACGACAATTTTTTTCGCACCCAGCTACGGTCGCTGTTACGTGCTTCTTTTGAACAAAAATTGGACATTCTTTTCCCAATGATTTCGGATATTTCAGAAATCGTCAGGGCAAAAGAGATTTTGGAAGAAGAAAAAGCAAAGCTCGAAAAACGCAAGATAAAATTTGGAAATCCAAAAGTTGGAGTGATGATAGAGGTTCCGGCGGCGGTTTTGATGATTGAGGAAATCTGCCAGGAAGTTGATTTTTTGAGCGTCGGAACAAATGATTTAGTCCAATATTTACTTGGGGTTGACCGCGATAATGAATTGGTCGCTGATTGGTTTCGCACGCTTCATCCTTCGGTTTTGCGTTCTATAAAAAAAATTGTCGAAGCCTCCGAAAAATATGATGTTCCGGCGATTATTTGCGGCGAAATGGCTGGATCGCCGGTTTATGCACCGATTTTAATTGGTTTGGGCGTTAGGGAATTGAGTATGAATGTAAATTCTCTGCCACGAGTCCGTCAGGTAATCTCGCACATCGCCTACGAAGAAGCACAGGCAATCGTCAAAGAAATCGAAGCCTGCCGAACGGCTGATGAAGTAGAAAAACTCGTCAAAGAATCGTTAAGCCAAAAATGGACTCATCTTTTTTCAAACGATAATTTTGCTGCTTCAAAGGCGAAAGCTTAAGACGTTTCTTTCGTGAAGTTTTCGATGATTATTCGTACCTTAAACATTCAATCGGGTCTAATTTGGCGGCTTTCCGAGCAGGTAAAACTCCGAAAATTAGTCCTACGCCAATTGAAACCGTTAAACCTGTAATAACTGCCCAAGCAGGAATTTGTGCTGGAATTGATGGAACAAACCATATAATTAATTGACTAATTCCAACTGCTAAAGTTACGCCGATTATTCCACCCATAAACGTCAGAGTCATCGCTTCAAGCAAGAATTGCAAAACGATCGCACCTTTTGTTGCTCCGATTGCTTTGCGGATTCCAATTTCTTTGGTTCTTTCGGTGACTGAAACGAGCATAATATTCATTACGCCAATTCCACCTACAAGCAATCCTAAACACGAAATTGCAATCGCGATAAGTCCAACTGCTGCCGTAATTCCGTCAAATTGAGCAATAAAACTATTAGCCGTTTTTACGTCAAAATTATTAGGTTCGCTAAATGCTACTCCTCTTTGCAAACGCAAAATCGTTTCTACCTCGCTTACCGCTTCATTTAATTGTCCTTTTTTAGCTTGGATAATATGCAAAACTGCATCCCGCGTTGGAGCAACTTTTCGAGCAGTTCTGAAAGGCAAAAATATCTTGCGGTCTTCTTCATTTTCGCCAAAGAAACCGGCTTTTCTTTTTTCCAAAACACCAATGATCTCCCAAGTCGTTCCATTCATTCTAATTACTTTACCAACTGCATCGTCAGGATTATCGGGGAAAAGTGCATCGCGTGCGTCAACGCCTATCACCAAAACATTTCGCCGCTGAAAATTGTCCATTTCAGAGATAAATCTGCCTTGACTCAGGGTTACATTGGTTATTGCTTGGTGATTTGGAGTAACTCCATCAGTTAAAGCCCAACGATAATTTCGTCCTTCGTAAATCATGTTGTCGTCAAATCCGGTTCCCCAAGAACCAATATTGATCGCAACTGTGGCAACATCTTCGACGGCGGATGACTGCCGCATAATCGCTTCTGCATCAGCATCTGTCAGTGGTTTACGATTTCTTTCGGCACGATCTGGCGGACCAAATCCGGTTGTCAGATGAAAAGCGTAAATATTATTTGAGCCGTAATCTTCCACGATACCAACAATTGATTGACGCAAACCCGTTAAAATAGATGCAACGACAATCGCGGTCATTACTCCGACAACAATTCCCAAAATCGTCAAAAACGAGCGAAATTTATTTGTCTGGATGCTATCCAAAGCCATTTTTAAAACTTCTGCGGGTAATGATGTCGAGTATTTCATAAATTTCTAGTTTTTGGTCAATGCGATAATCGGGTCTAATCTTGCCGCTTTCCAAGCCGGATAAAGTCCTGCGATAACGCCGATAATGCTTGAAACTCCAACTGATAAAATCACATAGACAATAGTGATCGTCATCGTAACTCCCGCAAATATTGTGATAGCAAGGGTTACAAGCCAAGACACAAACAAGCCGATCAATCCGCCAACTACACAAAGCAATGCTGATTCGATCAAAAATTGTAGAAGTATCTGTTTTCGGGTCGCTCCTAGAGCTTTTCTCAAACCAACCTCAAAAGTTCTTTCTGTAACGGAAACGAGCATAATATTCATCACAACAATTCCGCCAACGATTAGCGTAATCAATGTAATCGGAATAACCACAACCGCAATTGCATTGGTAAATTGGTCAATTTGGCTGCCGAGTTCTTTGGTGTTTACGAGTCCAAAATTATCTTCTTCTACGCCTGACAAGCCGCGTTTGTTGCGTAATAGTAGTCTGGCTTCTTCAATAGCAGTATCAAATTGTTCGGGTGATGTGGCTTTTCCGTGGATTGAGATGCCATTATCTCCGACGGAAAATATTTGGCGATGGAGTGTGACTGGAATATAAATCGCCCGATTAAATGAACTCCCCGGAAGTTGTCCGCGTTTGTCTTCCAAGCCAATAATCTGCAACGGAATTCCACGGACTTTAATGGTTTTTCCAATCGGTGAAACATCTTTGAAATATTTTTCCCTTACATCATCAGCAATTACGCAGATTTTTGCCGAGCGTCCAACTTCTTCATCGGTAAAAAAACGTCCTTCGATAATCGTTTTATCTTCGATTTCAAGAAAGCTTGCCGTTACGCCATTAACCGTCACGGAAGGCATTTCTTCTCCATTTTCATTCAGGTCAACACCACCATTTAACTGAGCTCCGACAACTGCACAGCTTTTACAATTATCCCGTAAATATTCGTATTCATCCCAAGTTGGCTTTTTGTTTCGCCGATTTGCACGCTCGAAAGCATCGTCTTCCATTCTCCCCGAAAACGCCATCCGGGCGATCATAAAGTGATTTGTACCAAGTACTTTAGAGATTTGAGTTGTGATATATGAATTCAAACCGCTGATCGAAGCACCTACAACTACAACTGACGCAACGCCAATTATGATTCCAATGAGAGTTAAAAATGCCCTGAGTTTATGCTCCAAAATGGACTGCAAGGCAATCCGGAAGGCATCTTTATAGAAAGAGAAAGTTCGTTGCATAAAATGATAAAATATCAGATTTTCGGATGAATATGCTTGATAGCAAAGTTATTAGTGATTACGGTTAGTTATGTAAAAAAGTTCGCAAAAACTCAGTTTCGGGAAAAAAGATTCATCGTGTTATACTTTTCAGGCAATAATTCACAAACTTTTTTAGTAAATTTACAGGAGCAAATCTTGAGCATTTTAGTTAATAAAAATACACGTCTTATCGTGCAAGGCATCACAGGCAAAGAAGGTACTTTTCACACATTACAGATGGTCGATTACGGTACGAATATCGTTGGCGGAGTAACACCCGGAAAGGGCGGAACTACCCATGAAAAAATTGCCGTTTTCAATACAGTTGCCGATGCAGTTAAGGAAACAGGTGCAAACGCTTCGGTAATTTACGTTCCGCCGGCTTTTGCCGCAGATGCGATCATGGAAGCCGCTGATTCGGGAATTCCATTGGTTGTTTGCATTACGGAAGGAATTCCGGTTGCTGATATGGTAAAAGTCAGAGAATATTTGAGTAGCCGGAATACCCGCGTGATTGGTCCTAATTGTCCCGGAATTATTACACCGGACGAATGTAAAATCGGCATCATGCCGGGTCATATTCACAAAAAGGGAAGCATCGGAATTGTTTCGCGAAGCGGAACGCTAACCTACGAAGCCGTTGGTCAAACCGGAGCGATCGGACTCGGACAATCAACCGCTATCGGCATCGGCGGCGATCCAATCATCGGTACAAACCACACAGATGCCTTGAAATTATTCGCGGAAGATGATGAAACGGAAGGAATTATCTTGATTGGCGAAATCGGCGGAAGTGCTGAAGAAGACGCAGCAGCTTGGGCATTTGAAAGCGGATTATCGAAACGTAAACCAATCGTTGCGTTCATCGCCGGACAAACCGCACCTCCCGGACGTAGAATGGGACACGCCGGAGCAATCATCTCAGGCGGCAAGGGAACTGCGGAAGAAAAAATGAAAGCTCTTTCAGCAGCGGGAATTCATGTTGTGAAATCACCGGCGGATATTGGAGTTACGATGAAAGCCGTCTTAGGAAAATAAAATTGCAAATAGCCTTTCCTTAATTTTGAGAAGGTAAATAAATATGGCGTATTTGAAATCGTGACTTTCTAAATCCCGATTTTTAATTTAGGCAAATCAATTTCGACTAAAATCGTTCAAGCGACTTTTCGCTAAAGGACGATTTTAGTAGCTTACTTAACACTTTCTGCCGTAATATTTTCCGAAACAACCTGTTTTTTTGATTCTTTGAAACTGATTCCGAAGGAATGGCGAATTCATACGTATAGCTTTAAAAAAGTTTCCAAAAATATAAAAAGATGAGTAAACAGACAAAATTGTATTGTCCAATTAGTTATAAACAGAAGTAGGAGAATTGAAAACTATTTTTGTAATTAACGTTAACTTATATTTGTAAATTACTTACAATAATAAAAATAATTATGAAAAAGAAAGTTGTATTGTTTTTACTATTAGTGATTAGCCTCACAGCAAATCTGCTTGCTCAGGTTAATCTTGATGCTCCCATTCCAAATGATCCAAACGTCAAAATCGGTAAGCTTTCAAACGGAATGACTTATTATTTGCGTAAAAATACCAAGCCTGAAAAGAAAGTTGAGCTGAGATTAGCTATTAATGCAGGTTCGATTTTAGAACGTAATGACCAACAAGGTTACGCTCATTTCCTTGAGCATATGGCGTTTAATGGAACCAAGAATTTCAAGAAAAACGAACTCGTTTCATTTTTACAGTCCATAGGAATTAGTTTTGGGGCGGATTTGAATGCTTACACGAGTTTTGATGAAACAGTTTATATTTTGCCAATACCCGACGAAAAGCCCGAATTATTAGATACCGGAATTTTGATTTTGAAAGACTGGGCTTCGGGTCTAACTCTTGACAAAGAAGAAGTAAAAAAAGAACAAGGCGTTGTTTTAGAGGAGCTAAGACTAGGAAAAGGGGCAAGTCAGCGAATTTCAAATAAGACTTATCCTAAACTTCTTTATGGTTCGCAATACGCCAACAGATTGCCGATTGGAAAGAAAGAGCTGCTGGAAAATGTTAATTACGAAGCACTTGTGGATTTCTATGAAGATTGGTATCGTCCTGATTTAATGGCGGTTATTGCTGTCGGAGATTTTGACGTAAATCAATTAGAAGCGAAAATCACAGCAACATTTTCCGACATAAAAGCCAAAAGACCAACAAAGCCTAGACCAAAATTTGAAGTTCCCGACCACAAGGAAACATTCGTCGCCATTGAAAATGACAAAGAAGCTACGGGAACATCTGTTCAGATTGTTTTCAAAAGACCCGAAGAGAAAATTAAAACTCAAAAAGATTTGCGTCAATCTTTGGTTAAAGAATTTTATAATGGAATGTTAGGAGCGAGATTTGACGAATTACGACAAGCACCAAACCCTCCATTTCAAGTTGCCAGCTCGGGATTTGGCGGTTTTATTCGCGGCAAAAGTGCTTATTCGATGTTCGGTATAACCTCCGCTGAAAGGATAAAAGAAACTCTAACCGCTTTATTAAATGAAAATAAGAGAGTAAAAGATTTTGGATTCACCTCGGCGGAATTAGAAAGACAAAAGCAAAGGTATCTTTCCAATTTGGAAAACAGTTACAAGGAAAGGGATAAAACTCAATCCAATTTTGTGGTTGGGCGATATGTTAGTGGTTTTCTAAATGACGACATAGTTCCGGGAATCGAATTTTCATATGAATTTGGAAAAGCCGTCGCTCCAACCATTAATTTAGACGAAATTAACGCTCTTTCTAAAAATGCGGCGACTGACGAAAATCGCGTGATTGTAATTACAGGATTGGATGATCCAAAAGTTCAATATCCAACTGAACAAGAAGTTTTAGGCATCATTAAACAATCAGAAACCGCTAAATTAACTGCTTATTCCGAAACAACTTCCACTGAGCCGTTGGTGGCAAATCTGCCGACTACGCCAAAAGTTACTGAAGAGAAGACCGACAGCAAATTTGGGATAACTTATTGGACGCTTTCAAATGGTGTCAAGGTAGTTCTCAAACCAACTGATTTCAAAGCTAACGAGATTTCGATGCGAGGGTTCAGCCCTGGCGGTTATTCTTTGGTTGATGATGAAAAATACAAATCCTCAATCTTTCTTGGACAAGTAATTGGAGAAAGCGGTGTAAAAAATCTTTCAAAAGTTGAATTGGATAAAATGATGGCAGGTAAGCGAGCAAATGTCACAGTTGGTGTCAGCGATTTGTTTGAAACAATTAACGGAGCAACAACCCCGCAGGATTTTGAAACAATGCTCCAACTCACTTATTTAAGGTTCACAAATGTTAATTTTGACAAGTCCGTCTTCGATTCGTTTTTGGACAGACAAAAGGGGTTCTCAAAATTAGTTGCCAACCCTAGTAATTATTTTACCATTGAAACGATAAAAGAATTGGCAAATGGCGACTCGCGATATATTAACTTTTTCGGAGTTGAAGCAATCGACATCGCAAATTTCGGCAATATCAAAGACATTTACAAAGATAGATTTGCTGATGCTTCGGACTTTACTTTTATTTTTACGGGTAATTTTGACAACGAAAAAATTAAACCGTTGATTACTCAATATCTTGGCAATTTGCCAAGTATCAATCGCAAAGAAACCTGGAAACATATCGAATCAAAAGAATTAACCGGTAAATATGAAAAGGTTTTTTACAAAGGAGTTGATGATAAAAGCTTGGTTCAACTCTTATTTCGAGGTAAAACAGAATTTGATATAACTGAAAACAGGCATTTATCCGCTCTTGGTGAACTATTAACCATTAAATTAGTTGAAGTTTTACGAGAGGAAAAAAGCGGTGTTTACGGCGTCGGAGCGGGCGGCTCAATGCAAAAAATTCCGATTGGCAGATATTCTTTTTTTATAAATTTTCCGTGCGGACCAGATAATGTCGACTCATTGATTAAGGCGGCTCTGAATGAAGTTCAAAAAATTCAAAACGGACAGATTGATGATAAAGATATTGCTAAAGTTAAAGAAGCCAGATTGATTAAGGCTAAAGAAAACTTTAAAGAAAATGCATATTGGAGCAGTCTGATTTACGGCAATTTATCACAGGGAAACGAAATTATTGATTTAGTAGAAACTGAGGCTAGAATAAATTCTATAAACAAAGAAGATATGATAAAAGTGGCTAAAAAATACTTAAATCTCGATAACAAAATCCAATTTGTTTTAATGCCTGAATCTAAAAAATAATCTATTTACTTTTGCCGAAACAAGGAAATGCTAGTTAAACTTGAATTTAATTAGCTTTCCTTGTTTAATTTATGAAGCGGTTTTCACAACAAATTTTAGTTCAAAAGCATCATATTGACGAGCAAAATCACGTTAATAATGTTATTTATGTTCAATGGATTCAAGATGTTGCAGTTGCACATTGGGTAAGCGAAGTTAGCCTAAAAGTTCAAGATGAATTGACCTGGTTTTTGCTGCGTCACGAAATTGACTACAAACAGCAGTCTTTTGAGAACGACGAAATTACGGTTACAACTTGGGTCGGCTCGGCGACAAAAGTTACTTGTAAAAGGTTTACTGAGATCAAACGCGGCGAACATTTAATCGTTCAAGCAAAAAGTAATTGGTGTTTGCTTGATGTAAAAACCAGAAAACCAAGTAGGATAAGTGAAGAAATTAGAGAGTTATTTGAAATGACTTAATCATTCAAGATAACAAATATATAGGGGAAAAATAAATTAATAATGAGTAATTTAACATTTGGAATTATCAAGCCTGATGCAGTAGCAAAAGGGCATACGGGAAAGATTGTTGATAGAATTATCAGCAATGGGTTTAAGGTTCGTGGGATGAAATTGATTCATCAAACGTTGAAAAATGCACAGGGTTTTTATGCGGTTCACTCAGAACGCCCGTTTTTTGGCGAACTAACCGAATTCATGTCGAGCGGACCATGCGTTGTTTTAGCGTTGGAAAAGGAAGGGGCAGTGAAAGCTTGGCGTGATTTGATGGGAGCAACTAATCCTGCGGAAGCGGCTGAAGGCACATTGCGTAAGGATTTCGCGGGTTCGATTGGCGAAAATGCGGTTCACGGTTCAGATTCAGACGAAAACGCGGCAATTGAGATTGCCTACTTTTTCAGCAAACTTGAATTAGTTTAACCGTCAATGTATAAAGGTTGCAGAGTTTTAAATACTACAAATATTGATTTTAATTATCAGCTAACTGTAAGCTATGATTAGATTCTGCAACTTAATAAAACTTTTTGCAAAGGACTTAAAACAATGAAAAAATGCCCTAAATGTCAGACAACTTTCGGCGATGACAAACGCTTTTGTCAGATAGACGGAACACCTTTAGTTGAAGGAGTTGAACCTGTTGTAACTGAAGATCCGTACAAAACTGTTGTAGTTGGCAAACAAGACATTCCATTGGCGAATTTAGTGGATGATCCGAAGAAAATTCAAAGTTCAGGCAGCGATCTGAAAGAAGATGACCTTTTGCAATTGCCTGAGGAATTTGATCCGATGAAAACGATGGTTGTTTCAGAACCGATAAAGTTTGAAAAACCCGTCGTAACGCCGCCGAAATCTGAAATGGTTGTTCCAAGTCCTGAGCCGCCAAAATTTGATGAACCGAAATTAACTCCTCCAAGTTTTGGAGATTTATCTTCGAATGAACCCAAAACCGATCCGGTAGTTGACCCAAAAGCGACTGTAACTTACAGCGAAAAACCAAAGCCGGAAGCTCCGATTCCTAATCCTTTTAGCAGCTCATTGAGTGGCAGTACGCCATTTTCATCGCCAATGACAGAGCCTTCGAAACCGATGGAAACGCCTAAATTTAACGCGAATCCATTGCCGAGTGAAAGTCCAAAGATTGATTCGCCTTTTTCCACACCGCCAAATAATCCGATAGGATCACCATTTCAGCCAACTCCTGTAAGCCCTGCTTTCAAGGAGCCGGAAAGTCCGTTTAGTGCTCCACCTTCGCCGTTTGATTCGCCTTTTGGGCAAAATGATATGTCAAATCAGCCTGCAAACGTCGGTTCCGCGTGGACGCCGCCGCCTGCACCGGTACAAAGCTGGGGTGAACAAGGAGTTGGACAAAATACACCATTTCAACCGCCGCCTGCGGGTACAGGTGGGTTGAATCAAACGTTGCCGATAGTTTCATTGGTATTGGGGATTATTTCACTTTGTTGCTATATCTCGCCTTTAACTGGTTTAATTGCTTTAATTACCGGTTATTTAGGAATGAAAAACGCAAATAATGACCCCGCAAATTACGGTGGAAAAGGACTTGCAATTGCAGGGATGATTGTTGGCGGCTTATTCTTTTTATTGGGTGTTTGCTACTACATTTATATTTTCGTAATTATCGGCTTAGCGGCAAGCGGGAATCTACCTAGGTAGAGGATTTTCAGTTTATTAAAACAATCAAAATATGTCATTAATTTCAGACGTTATTAATTCAACCAAAGCGATCATCAAAGGGATGAAAATCACCATCTCTAAAATGCCGCAAAAAAAATGGACAGTTCAATATCCGGACGATCCGGTTACGCTCCAGCCGCGGTATCGTGGGCAACATCTATTGCACGTTGATGAAAATGGCAAGGAAAAATGCGTAGCCTGTTATCTTTGTGCGGTGGCTTGCCCGAGTGATTGCATCTACATTGAAGCGACCGATGATGCCCGTCCATATGAAGAACGGGTTGGACGCGATGAGCGATATGCGAAGGTTTATAACATTGATTATGGACGTTGTATTTTCTGCGGATTTTGCGTAGAAGCCTGCCCGAAAGACGCAATTACGCACGGCTATAATTTCGAACTTTCGGTTTATAATCGGGCTGATTTGCTCAAAACGAAAGACGATTTATTGATTACCAAGCAAATACAATCTAAGAATTATCGAGTCGCACTTTCTAGTGAAGATGTTGATTCTGAGTTTAAGGAAGTATAGGTTTTTAGAATTTTGGTTCTGCAATAAAAGAGGTGACATTTCGTGAAAGCGGATTCACCTTTTTTTTATTTGCTTGTATAATCCTAACTCGTGGACACATCAAATCTTCCTCCTTCAGTAAAAGGTAGAAATTATGAAATTCGTGGGATTGCCTTGCGTGATTTTGCAGGGTTGAATCGCGATGATGAGCGTCTAAATCCATTTGAATTAGCACGTTACGCAAATCTTTTTGTAATTCCTTATGAAAAATTAGAAGCAATTTTAACCGAAGAAACGCGTCTGCATCTGGTTGGAGATGGCAAGGATGCATGGTCTGGAGGAGCTTGTTCAAAAGCTTTACCCGACGGAAGAAAGCTGATTGTTTTGAATCCTACACATGGGGCAAATCGACAAAATGCGACTCTGATGGAAGAAATTTCGCACGTTTTTCTTGGTCACAAACCTTCAAAACTTGCGGTTACAACATATAACAAAGAAGGAAAAGCGATCGCCCGTGAGTATCAGGCGGATATTGAAGAAGAGGCTTATTCGGTTGGAGCGGCTGCACTTGTTCCGTTTTCCGCCTTGCGTAGAATGATAAATCAGGGTAAAACTTCAAAAGAAATTGCCCGTCATTTCAATGTCAGTCGTGATTTGGTTGAATACCGAATTAAAGTGTCGAAATTGTGGGATGATTACACGAATTTCAATAGTAATTGGAATAACAAATCCTAAAATAGCATGAGTGAACCAATACAAACTTCAAAACAGGATTCAAAACTTTCCGTAGTTGATAAGCTGCGTATGCTGCTCGATATTACGAAAACCATAAGCCGTTCGATGGATTTGGACGAAGTGCTAAGTCTTGTAATGGATACGCTTAGCTCGATTATTCCTTATGACGCAGCGGGAATTTACCTGATTGAACAAGATGAGGGCAGAGAGAATCCATATATTTTCAAGTCAAAGACAATTCGCGGATATGAAATCAGTTTTGAGTTGATAGAGCCGCGTTTGAAACTTGGCGAAGGCTTTATTGGTTATGTAGCACAAAAAGGCGAACCTATAATTTCGCCGGATGTCAGCAAAGATTCGAGATATTTTCATGCGAGAGAGAAAACCCGATCCGAAATGGTGGCTCCGATTATTTCAAACGAGGAAGTAATCGGCGTTTTTGATCTTGAGAGTGACGAACTTGATGCTTACGACGAAAACGATCTAGAAGTTTTGCAGATGCTCGCTTCTCAGGTAGCGATAATTATTGAGAAGGTAAATCTTTACGATGAATTGGTAGAGAAAAAGAGAATTCAGGCTCAATTGGAAGTCGCACGACAAGTTCAGATGCAGCTTTTGCCGGAAAAAGATCCTAATTTGAAGGGCTTCGACATTTCAGCATATGTTTTTCCGACCGAAGAAGTTTCAGGAGATTACTATGATTGGGTTAAGATTTTTGACGATCAAATTGGCGTGATTATCGCTGACGTTGCTGGCAAGGGAATTCCCGCAGCACTTTTGGTTGCTTTTCTTCGGGCATCATTGCGAACGAATGTACAGATTGGTTACGCTCCGCATATTGCTTTATCTAGAGTCAATAATTTATTGTGGGATTCCGTCGAATCTCATCAATTTGTGACCGCACTTTATGGGATTTTAGACGCTACTAACAAAACTTTTGTCTATTCTAACGCCGGACATAATCCGCCGCTTTTAATCAACCAAAATGGCGATTACCGCTACGTTGAGTATGGTGATCTACCTCTGGGAATGTTTCGCTCAATGCGTTATCACCAGCATTTTTTACGCCTTGAAAAAAGGCAAACCCTCGTGCTTTACACGGATGGAATGACCGAAGCCGATAATTCAGACGGTGAGGAATTTGGACGCGAAAGACTTGCCGAGCTCGTTTTGAAAGGAATTGATCTCTCTGCAAAAGAACTGATCGATTTTATACGCAAGGGAGTTCAGGATTTTACGGACAGGAAGTTTTTGGATGACGACGGAACACTCTTTATTATCAAATCAATATGAAAACGGAAGGCAAACCTAAGTTTAAACCTTCCGCGTTCTCTTCAGTTGTATTGGAATTAATGCGTTGTAATTGACAAGTGAACGGTTTCACCGCCTGGAACTATCGGAGCAGTATAATCTCCGTAATTTATTTCAGCATTTTCGGTTGAAAACGCATATATATCGAAACCATGGGCATCTAAACAATCTGCTAACTCTATTGAATTGTGCAGATAGACAGCTTCGCGATAGCCCGATTCAGCACGGATCTGGAGCAATCTTTCGATCACTTCCAATGGTGCAAAACATCTTACTGGGTCTTTAAAAGTTGCCATAATATTCCCTAAGTTCAAAATCGCCCGACAATGTAGGCAGTCTTTTAGATTACGCTTGCGTTGGAAAGGTTGTTTCAAAATAAATAATTTACGGCGTATATTAAATGTATGGCATCTATAAGAATTCGATCAAAAATATTGCACTTGCAGTAAAAAAGGAATACCATTCACTTGAAACATCAACATAAGGAGTTTGAAACGATATGAATAACATTTCAAGAAAAGCTTTGTCTTTTGTCGTATTTGGATTATTTCTGACAGGTTTGTCATTTGCCCAAGACAGCAAAAAGGCTTCTGCTGCAGCGAGTTTGTATCTCATTTCTGCCAAAGCCGGGGCTGTAAATTTTCTTGCGGGAAAAGTCGCTGTTCAAACTAAAGATGGAAAAATCGGAACTTTGCAAAAAGGCGACACGGTTGAGGTTGGTGATAGAGTTTCGACGTCTGATGATGGAAAAGCCGAAGTCTTGCTAAATCCGGGTTCGTATATCAGAATCGCCGAAAACTCCGAGTTTGAATTTATTTCTACATCGTTAGATGACTTGCAAATAAAACTCAACAAAGGTTCGGCAATGCTTGAAGTTATTGCGGATAAAGATTTTAGAGTTTCTTTGAAGCTGCCTAATTCTAAATTTTATTTGATTACGGAGGGAGTTTTCAGGCTTGATGTTTTGGAAAACGGAGATGGCAAAATATCTGTTTGGAGAGGAAAAGCTCAGGTTGGCGATTCTAATGCAACGATTATCAAAAAAGGCAAAACAGCCACGCAGAATGGATCAAGCGTTTTGGTTGCAAAGTTTGATCGTGATATCAAGGGAAATTTAGAAAATTGGAGCCGTGATCGGGCGAAAGAAATTGCCAAAATCAACGCGAAATTGATGGAAAGAGAGATGAGCCGTTCATTGTTTAATTCTTACCAAAATCGCGGTTGGGGAATGTCCACCGGTTATGGTTTATGGGTTCAAGATCCTTTTAGTCGAAGTTTTTGTTTCTTGCCTTTCGGCTACGCATGGAGTTCGCCCTATGGATTTGGCTATAATCAAAGTATTTGGAGCTATCAGCTTCCAAGGCAAATTACGTATCAGGTTTATCAAAATCCGAATTTGAACAACCCAAATAATGGTCAGCAAACTCCGATGATTCCTCCGAGCAGTCAACCGACATATGGTGGTAATTCCGGTGGAACAAATAATGGTGGAGGTAATCAGCCAATAAGCCAACCGCCGCCGCAACCAAGGCAAGAAACTCCCCGATATGAAAGACCAAGTATCGTTGACCGGAAAGCGGATCCAAAAATTGATTAGATTATAAGCGGGCTTAAAAGTCCCGCTTTTTTAATTGAGAAAGTAAGATAAAGCGGGCTGTGCATTTTCGATTACTGGCTTTTGGTCGTAAAAAGTCCCCACAACTAAGGCGATTGATTGGACACCGTTGAAAATTGTGTGAAGAATGATACACGGCAATAGATTCTCTGATTTCACTCTAATCATTGTTAAGACTAGGCTTAACAGGCAAATCATTAAGATAGTAGAATAGCTTGGATAATATTGCGGAACGTGAACTGCCGCAAAAAGCAACGTTACTAAGAAAACTGCCACCGGAATTCCAAAAGTTCGTTGGAAAGCAGAATACATAATTCCACGATAAACCACTTCTTCGACCAATGGAGCGGTTAAAGTAGCCATAATTGCTACAATATAAACAGCTGACTTTGAACTTTGGAGCATTTTCAGGAAATCATTTTCTTGTTCGGGCAAAACTTGCGAAACCAAAGCCGCTAAAACAAAAAAGCCAATAGTAATCCCGATCAAATAAAGGATATTAAATCCGCCCATTTTCCATCCAAGCATTTCCTTGAACGAATACTTCTTCCCCCAGGTCACGATTATCCAAGCAAACAAAATCGTAAGCAAATGAGCGGGAATTATTCCGAGCAGGTTAAACATTAAGGCATAAGGATCACTTTGAATTGTTTCTTGAAGAATTTTTCCATCGGTTAGCGGCACTCTTTGCACAAGTAAATAGACCAGAATGAAAACCGTAGGAATCACGGCAATCAAGATAATGCTGCCAACCCAGGTTAAGATTCCAATCAAACTGTTCCATGGCGGATTATTGGGACTCATCTCTTTTGTTTCGGATGGAGGCTGGTCTAATTCCTGTTTAAGTGATTCGTTATAGTCTTGAATTTGTTCGTTTTGCACGTTTCAGAGTTTAGCGGATAAAGTTTCGCAACTCAAACTTTGAATTATTTTTACAACCGATATACACTTAAATTCCGTGAGTCAAGCGGAAAATAATCCAACAAAATCTATTATCGCAATCATTCCGGCAAGGTTTTTATCGACCCGTTTGGAAGGGAAGTTGCTGCTGCATATCAACGGCAAGCCGCTGATTTTGCACACTTTAGAGCAAGCTAAAAAAGCCCGAAATGTAGATCGTGTAATTGTCGCAACCGATAATGAGAGGATTCTGCAAACTGTTATTGAAAGTGGAAATGAAGCTGTCATGACTTCCGCGGATCATCAATCCGGGAGTGACCGAATTGCTGAAGTTGCCGAAAAGCTTCCTGAGAATTCTATAATCGTAAATGTTCAAGGCGACGAGCCGATGATTCCGTCCACGACAATTGAAAGGGCTGTGGATGCGTTGCTAAATGACGAAAGTATTGTGATGTCAACGACTTGCGAGAAAATCGAAGATTACAAAGATGTATTATCGGCTGATGTTGTCAAAGTAGTTACTGATAGAAACGAATTCGCTTTGTATTTTTCGAGGTCACCGATTCCTTTTCCGCGTGATGCTGTAAAGCAGTTTGGAACACTTGAAAATGCTTTGAAAAGGGAGCAAAATTTGATTAATACATTTCGCAAACACACAGGCTTATACGTTTACCGGCGGGAATTTTTATTGAAATTTACGAAGATGCCGCAATCGAATTTGGAAAAAATCGAAATGCTCGAGCAACTTCGGGCGTTGGAAAATGGGGCAAGAATTAAGGTTATTGAGGTCGTGGAAAGTTCGATTGGTGTTGACACGCTAGAAGATTTTGAGAGAGTTAAATATCTTTTGGAGCAACAATAATGGGTGATTGGTTAGGATTATTGTTTTTTGTATTTGTAATTATTGGCGTTTATCTTGGAATTAGCGGTCTTGGAAATACTCATCGGCGAACTCCCGAAGAATTTGAACGTCGGGCGGCAGAGGGGGGAAGTGCATTGGGTGCGGTTGGGAATGCGTTGAATAAAGTTTTGAATCCTGCAGAGGGAAAATCTCAAGAAACGATTGCAAAACTAAAAGATGGGCGATATGACAAAAAGAAACGCGAAGGCAAAGGAAACGGAGATTTAGAATAATTTGATTGATGGAGCAGAGATGACAAAGTATATATTTGTAACAGGTGGTGTGGTATCGAGTTTGGGTAAAGGCTTGGCGGCGAGTTCGCTCGGTTGTTTGCTTGAGGCTCGCGGGGCAAAAGTTCAAATGATGAAGCTTGATCCCTATATTAATGTTGATCCGGGAACGATGTCGCCATTTCAGCATGGCGAAGTTTTCGTGACAGACGACGGTGCGGAAACCGATTTGGATCTTGGTCATTACGAGCGTTTTACGCATGCAAAGCTTACTAAAGCAAACAACTGGACGAGCGGGAGAATTTATCTTTCGGTAATCGAAAAAGAACGCCGTGGCGATTATTTGGGCAAAACGATTCAAGTTATTCCTCATATCACCGATGAAATTAAAGACGCCGTCAAAGTTGTTGCCGAAACTGAAAAGCCGGATGTTTTGATCGTTGAAATTGGCGGAACGGTGGGCGATATTGAATCGTTACCGTTTTTGGAGGCAATTCGTCAGCTTGGAAATGACGTTGGTCGTGGAAATGCGATCTATGTTCACGTTACGCTTGTTCCTTATATTGCCGCCGCCGGCGAATTAAAAACGAAGCCGACTCAACATAGTGTTCGGGAACTCCGCGAGATCGGTATTTCTGCGGATATTTTGCTTTGTCGGTCGGAAAGATCTTTGTCGTTGGATCTACGCAGGAAAATCGCTCTATTTTGCAACGTTCAAGAAAACGCTGTTATTTCGGCTCAAGATGTTTCAACGATTTATGAAGTTCCGTTGGCTTTTCACGAGCAGGGCTTGGACGATTTAGTGGTTGATACTTTGCAGCTTTCGGAAAGATTTCCAACGGCTGATCTAAAACGTTGGCGTGAGCTGGTTTCTACAATAAAAGAGCCGAGCCAAGGAAATGTGAAGATTGCGATTGTCGGAAAATACGTTGAACTTGAAGATTCTTACAAATCTTTGAGAGAGGCTTTAACACATGCCGGAGTTGCAAATGATTTGCGTGTAAATGTGAAATGGATTGAATCTGAAAATTTGATGCAAGACGATTACGAGACTCAGTTGCAAGACTTCGATGCGATTTTGGTTCCCGGCGGATTCGGAAAACGTGGGGTTTCGGGGATGTTGCGGGCGATTAAGTACGCGAGAAAATCAGAAACGCCATATTTTGGCATTTGTTTAGGTATGCAAACGGCTTGTATTGAATTTGCAAGAAATGTGTGCGATATGAAAGAAGCGGATTCGACGGAATTCAACGCCGAGACGGAATATCCGATCATATTTAAGCTACGCGATCTGGTTGACGTGGAAGAACTTGGCGGAACGATGCGTTTGGGAGCTTGGGATTGTGAACTTAAGGCGGGAAGTCTCGTTTCAGAGGTCTATGGAAATGCTCCAATTATCAAAGAACGTCATCGGCATAGGTACGAGTTTAATCCGGCTTTCCGACAAAAACTTGAGCAACATGGATTAGTTTTCAGCGGTGTTTCGCCGGACGGAAAATTCGTTGAAATGGTTGAATTGCCAAAGGATGTTCATCCGTATTTCGTCGGCTGCCAATTTCACCCTGAATATAAATCAAAGCCTTTGAACGTGCATCCGCTTTTTTATTCATTTGTTAAAGCTGCACATGCAAATCGTTTGAATAGCGAAAATTTGAAAGCGGACGTGACTGCTGAGAAGCAGATAAATACAGAAGCGATTGAATTTGATGATAGGATTGAGGTTTAATCACAAAATAATGAAGTCCTTCAGCATCGAAAATGTGACCTTGGGAGATGGACGTTTGGCGTTTATCTTGGGACCTTGCGTGGTCGAATCTTACGAACACGCTTTCAAAATGGCGAGTTCGATCAAGGAGATTTGCGGGCGAGTTGGTGTCGATTTTGTCTATAAATCATCATTTGATAAAGCGAATCGAAGTTCGGCGGAGAGTTTTCGTGGGGAAGGAATGGATTTCGGACTCGGGATTTTGGCTCGAATCAAAAAAGAATTGAGTTTACCGATAATCACCGACGTTCACGAACCTTATCAAGCTGAAAAAGCAGCCGAAGTTGCGGATATTCTGCAAATACCGGCATTTTTGTGTCGGCAAACCGATCTTTTGGTCGCCGCGGCGAAAACCGGAAAAGCCGTAAACGTTAAGAAAGGTCAATTTCTTGCACCTTGGGACGCGAAAAACATCGTCGAAAAGCTGCAAAGTTCGGGCTGCGAGAAAATTTTGTTGACGGAACGTGGGGCGAGTTTTGGTTACAACAATTTAGTGGTTGATTTCAAAAGTTTTCCGATAATGCGGGATCTAGGAGTTCCGGTGGTGTTTGACGTGACGCATTCGCTGCAATTACCGGGCGGATTGGGCAAGGCAACGGATGGACTGGGAAAATATATTGAAAGTTTCGCACGTGCGGGCGTTGCATGTGGAGTTGACGCGATATTTATGGAAGTTCACGATAATCCGAGTGTTGCACCGAGCGATGGTCCGAATCAATTACCGCTGGAAAGACTTGAAGATTTGCTGAAGAAATTAAAGGCGATCCACGAATTATGTCATTAGTAGTGGTTGACGTTGAAGCTGATGGAGCAATTCCGCACAAATATTCGATGGTTTGTTTTGGTGCGGTCATTGTTGAACCGAGCCTGTCGAAAACATTTTACGGGAAAACTCGTCCGATTTCGGAAGAATGGGATGCAAAAGCTTTGTCAATCAGCGGTTTTTCACGGGAAGAGCATTTAACATTTGACGAACCAAGTGACGTAATGACAAATTTTTCGACTTGGTTGAACGAAAATGTAAACGATCGTCCTATATTCATCTCGGATAATCTTGCCTTTGATTGGCAATGGATTAATTATTACTTTCATTATTATATAGGTAAGAATCCATTTGGTTTTAGCGGAAGGCGAATCGGCGATTTATATTCCGGCTTACGAAAAGATTATTTTGCGGCTTCTGAATGGAAAAAATTCCGAAAAACCAAACACACGCATAATCCGGTAGATGACGCTTTAGGCAACGCTGAAGCACTTTTGACAATCAGAGAACTTGGATTAAAATTCCCTTTCTAACTATAAATATGAACAAACTTTGCTTAATCGCTTTTTTTATTGTTTCTTTTTGCATTCAAGCATTTTCTCAAACCGAACAGCGAGCTGCCGCAATTTGGCAGGTTAAAAAATACGATATAACTGCCTCAACATCAGATCGTTTTTTAAATGCCAATGCCACTTTAAGTATTCAAAACATTGGGAATGCGGCTGGTTCGCGGCTTACTTTAAGAATAAGCGAAAACGCGGAAGTTGTTGCCGTGACCTTAAATGGTTCGACGGTTATTTTCAGTAAAAGTCAGGAAGCACTTGGTACAAACCGCAATTTGCAACGAATTGTTATTAATCTGCCAAATATTCAGCCGGGTGCTAAGTTTACTGTAAATGTTGATTATAAGCTGAAGGTTGAAGAAAATTCTGGTTTAAACGCGATTTCGCCTCTCGGTTCGCAATTTTTGCCATTGGGATTTTGGTATCCAACTCCAAATAGTCACTATGCTCCAAAAGGCATTGATTTTGCTCCATTTAAATTGAAGATAAATTCCTCTGAGACTTTAATATCGTCGGGAACAGCGAATGGCTCAACTTATGAGCAGAGCTTAAACGGACAGCCGTTTTTCTTGACAGGCAACTGGGAAAAGGTTGAAGCAAAAGGAGTTAGCGTTTACTTACCGAAAGGTGCAAGCGAATTTGAGATACAAAGGGCGAATGAATTGGCTGGCTTGATGACTGAAGCTTCGACCTTTACGGCAAGTCTTTTGGGCAGTATTTCGAGTGTTCCAATGAAAATTGTGGCTGTTCGTCGCGGTGCGGGATTTTCAGATTCAGGGACGCTTTTGTTAGACTACGCAGCTTTTCGTCGTCAAAAGATTGATTCACAAACTGCAATTACAATTGCTGATTCGGTCGCAAAAATTTGGTTAGGAAACGCAAAGTTGGTTCGGGGAGAAGGTTATGGCGTAATTCGTGAAGGGCTTTCGCGTTACATTGCTACATTAT
>CAVXPU010000005.1:1525000-3369787 GCA_963763855.1 Pyrinomonadaceae bacterium
ACCGAAAGGAAGGGTGTCATCATTATCTTTCTAATAATTCCTTTGTTTTATTTGGATTGGAAATATAACATAAGCGACTTCAACTCCAGAGACGCATTTACAGCAGGAAATCTATCAAGGTTGATTTTAGTCCTATCTTCTATCAAGCTATTACAAAAAAAATCAGACAGAGACTGGTTTTTGATTTATCTGATAGCTTTTTTTGAAATACTGCTGGCAGCCGGTGTGGGTATTAGCCCTTTGTTCATTATAGGATTGCTCAGCTATTTATTGATTTCTTTTGTTTCGATAATTGTTTTTGAGATAAGAAAGTCTGCCAGAGCCGTGGCAGAAACCACTAAAACACAAAATCGTTTTACTACTCTAGGAGACTTTAGATTCCATAGATTACCGTTTATTGCACTAATTATTTTGATTGCCATATCATTTGTTGCGGTGCCGCTATTCTTTACATTTCCAAGAGTCGGCGGAGCAAATTTTGGTGGGAATTTAGGTGGTCTATCGGGCTTTACAGGGTTTTCTGATTCGGTCAGATTAGGCGAAATTGGCAGATTACAGCAAAGTAATGAAGTTGTTATGAGGGTAAAGATTGAAAATCCGGATGACACACAAATTGATTATTTTCGCTGGCGTGGGGTTGCACTTGATTCCTTTGATAACCTTAGTTGGAAGAAGTCCAAAGTCCAATTTTCAGAACCGACTGTTAGAAATGACAAAGATGTTTTTATGCTTGATAATCCAAAAGAAACCAGTGTTCGGATTACTCAAACTATATATCTTGAACCTCTTGATACTCCTATTCTGTTTACTTTGCCGCGTCCGCTCGCACTTCAGGGAAATTTTCAAATAGTTAATCGTGATTCGGAAGGTGCGATATCTGCTTTTAGAAGCAATTGGGGCAGAATTAATTACAAAGCAGTTTCTGAAGTAAATAGTCCAAATATAAAACGACTGATTGAAGATAATGCTGATTATCCAACGTCGGTTACCCGATACCTACAACTGCCTGAAAATCTTGACACCAGAATTTTCGAATTAAGCAAAAAAATAGGCATTGAAAATAGAGCGGTTAGTAGATTTGAAAAAGCCAAGGCAATAGAAGATTATTTGCAAACTAACTATGGATACACACTTGATTTAAAAGCGAGTGGTAAGGAACCTTTGGCTGATTTCCTTTTCAATGTTCGGGAGGGTCATTGTGAATATTTTGCATCTTCGCTGGCTATAATGCTCAGAACGCAAGGTATTGCAAGCAGGGTAGTTAATGGATTTCAGAGAGGTGAATACAATGAGACGGCAGGCGTTTACGTAGTCAGGCAATCTGACGCTCATTCGTGGGTGGAGGTTTATTTTCCGCAAGAAAAAATTTGGGTGCCGTTTGATGCGACACCTGCGGCACGTCAGAATCCACAAAGCGTTGCTGTCTTTGGTTCAAAATTGAAGAGCTTTATAGAAGGTCTGGAAACTCTTTGGATTCAATATGTTGTAAGTTTTGACAATCAGGAACAGCGTTCACTTTTTCGTTCAGTTCGTAATAATTTCAGTGAATTTCAGGGGTACTTATCTATTTGGCTTGAATACGCGAAAGAGCGTTTATCAATCTGGTGGGATGAAGTCGGCGGTAAAAATGGTTTGGAAGGCAGTTTTAAGGCTTTGGCTTATGGGCTTGCCTATGTTTTGTTGAGTATTTTCGCAATTATTTCAGCTGTTTGGATTTTTAGAAGAATAATTAGCTTACATTTATTTGAGAAATTACGTTTACTGTTTCAGCGAAAGAAGAAAGCTACAATCGTAGAATTTTATGAGCGTTTACAGACAATTTTAGCGAAACGTGGGTTAAATCGCGAGCCGCATCAAACGCCTATGGAATTTGCATTTGCCTCAAATATGCTGCAAGCTATTTCAATTACAGAGAAGTATAATCAGGTTCGTTTTGGGAATCAAAATTTGTCGCAAAAAGAATCTTTGGAAATTGAAAATTGGCTTAATGAATTGGAAGAACCTCAACGAAAATAGTTATACAATATGAAAAAAGTAGGATTTGTTAGTCTCGGATGCCCAAAAAATTTGGTTGATTCTGAAGTAATGATGGGGCAATTGAAAGAGGCTGGCTACGAAATTACAAATAATGCTGCCGAAGCTGACACGATTGTCGTAAACACGTGCGGTTTTATTGAGTCGGCGAAGCAGGAATCAATTGATGCAATTCTTGAAGCGACTCAGCTTAAATCCGTGGGACAGGCAAAAAGAGTTGTTGTTGCCGGCTGTTTGGTAGAAAGATATCGCGACGATTTGATGAAGGAATTGCCGGAAGTTGACGCGTTTATTGGAACTAACGAACTTGGCAGAATTTTAGATGCAACTGATGAGAAACTAGATTTCAAGTCGCTTCCGCTATTGCCGATCGGTAACAAAACCGCTACATATCTTTATGATTTCGACACACCTCGCTTTCGTGCAACCGATTCACATACCGCATTTATCAAAATAGCTGAAGGCTGCGACAGACCTTGTGCTTTTTGTTCTATCCCGGCAATGCGTGGAAGTTTCCGTTCGCGAAGATTTGGCTCAATTTTGAAAGAGGCTGAAGATTTAGCAAAGCAGGGTGTTAAGGAAATTGTCTTGATTGCTCAAGATTCATCTCGGTTCGGAGAAGATTTAGGCGAGGTTGACGCTTTAGCAAAATTGATTCGTGCGTTGGGTGAAATTAAAGATATAGAGTGGATCCGAGTGATGTATGCTTACCCGACTCATATTTCAGACGCTTTTCTTGAGGCAATTGCGGAGACTCCAAAGGCTGTAAAATATCTTGATATGCCCTTGCAACATGGTTCGCGAAATGTGTTAAAGCTCATGAAACGCGGGGGAACTCGTGAAAGTCTCGAAAAGTTGATTAAGAGAGTTCGGGAGAAAGTTCCGAATATCACGATTCGGACAACGTTTATTACAGGGTTTCCTGGCGAAACCGATGATGATTTTGCGGAACTTATGACGTTTGTAAAGAATTGCAGGTTCGATAATGTTGGGGTTTTTACTTATTCTGACGAAGAAGGTACGCCAGCTTTCGATTTGCCGGGTAAAGTTGACGCAAAAACAGCAAAAAGCCGTCGAGCAATGTTAATGAAAGAGCAGGCAAAAATTTCTAAACGGTTGAACAAGGAAAAAATAGGTAGAACCTTCAAAGTTTTGTTTGAAGGACTTTCCCAAGAGTCGGATTTACTTTTCCAAGGGCGTTTAGAAGGTCAGGCACAAGAAATTGACGGGTACATTCTGATTAACGATATTCCGGAAGATTTTGAACCGAAAATCGGAGAAATCTACAACGTCAAAATCAATGAGGCTCACGAGTATGATTTGATTGGGGCTATAGTTTGAGCATTACAGCCCCCACAACGGATTAATTGAGTACTAGATCGTTAATCCAGCCCCTCTAATGACTGACAAAATTTCAACTTTGTAAGCAGTTCCATCTGGAGCGGAAATTGCCGGAACTCTTGGTTCTGTAAATGCTTTTTGGATGAAATTATCCCATTTTGTTTGCCCGCTCGAACTTCTTCCGTGGTCGGTTTCATTTTTACTGTCATAGAGATCTTGTAACGGCTGACCAACCGCAGTATATCTTGAATGAATTTCTCTCACTTTAGTTCCAACATCAGCGGAAGTGGCAAATCTAACGGCTTTTAACTGCATTAATTCCCAAAAAAAGTCTCTTGCTAATAACGCAATCAAATTATAATGCCCCTGTTCATGATTTAATAGACGGTTTTTCTCCGCCTCATCCATGCTTTTGACAGATGGTAAAACCCAACTATTTGGTGAATCAAAGGTAATTGATACCGTGACTGTATCTCCCAGTTTCCAAACTTGGGAAACTCCGGTTCCCTCCGTTAGGGTAGTAATGCCGCTAGGCGACATGCCCGGTGCCGCTTGAGCCCACATATTATCCGGATTGGACGAAGGTTGCGGACCACTGAAATCTCCCCAAGTTAATTTTCGAAATAGACCTTTCAAAGTTGAACCCATATAAACACTCCTTAATGATCATTTTGTTTCTCTAAATTATTGATATTATCTCAACAATATATTGACGCTTTTAAAACTACTTTTTGCTTTCAGGTATCGATTAATGCTGTATATCTGTCGAATTATCTTTGCCTGCTTAGACGGTGAGAAATGGCATGGCTTGGTAATTAGTTAAAATCGGGTAATAATGTTGGCAAGTTATATGGAATCAACAATAAATCACAAATTAAGACGACTTAGAATTAGAAAAATCCTTTAAAACTATCAAATTATGGAAAGTCAGCAAAAAACTCCTCTTGATTACATTTCTCTTGCGGTTACAACCTTTGGAGTCGGCTATTTGCCGCTTGCACCAGGCACGTGGGGCTCGATGGTCGGAGTTTTGATATACGTTCTATTTGTTTGGATTGAGGCAACTGCGTCTCTTGGTTTGACGAGTTTTACAGATTTACAAATAACGGCGTGGATTCATGTATTCAACGGAGTAATTTTCCTTCTATTTTGTCTCCTTGGTATTTGGGCTGCCGGACGCTCAACCGCTCTTTTCAAACATAAAGACCCTTCTCAGGCGGTTGTAGATGAAGTTATTGGGCAATTACTAACATTCTTGTTTATACCATTTACGACTTCCTGGAAATTGATATTAGCCGGTTTTCTGCTCTTTCGTTTATTTGATATTTGGAAGCCGTATCCGATTGATTCGCTACAAAATCTGCCAACTGGGATTGGAGTTTGTGCCGATGATATTTTAGCGGGAGTTTACGCTGGTGCGTGCCTCTCTATCATTTACGCGATAAGTATTTCGCTTTAGTTTTCTCATCCTCGTCTTCAGGAATTTCCTCGAGATCTTCCGTTCCTATCCAGCCTTTTCGCCAAAAATAAATGATTAATCCTGCGGCTACCAAAAACATAAAGCCCAAAACCACAAAGTATCCTAAACGCGTTTTGAGTTCCGGCATGTAGTCAAAATTCATTCCATAGATACCTGCGATTAGCGAGAGCGGTAGCATAATTGCTGAGAAAATAGCCATTACTTTCATTACATCGTTTGTTTTATTGGCGATTACGGAAAAATGAATATCTAAAAGCCCGGAAACCAAGTCGCGGTAGCTTTCCGAAAGATCAGAAATTCTTTGAAGATGATCATAAATATCGCGAAAGAAAGGCTGGATTGAGTCATCTATAAATCTGGATTCATTGTGTGACATTTTATATAAGACTTCCAGTTGTTTCGAAGAAATTCTTCTAAGTCTCGCAACAGCACGCTTGAGATCCATAATCTCTTCCAGGATCTTATTATTTCCACGCTTTAGACGAAAGATTCGCTCTTCCAATTTATCAATCGCGACATCAAATTCATCTACTACGGGAAGATATAGATCCACCAATTCATCCAAAATTTGATGAAGAAGATACTCCGAACCTCTTGTACAAATGAAAGGACTATCTTTTAGATGATCTTTTAATTTATTTATACTTCGAAATGGTTCGTTGTGGTAAGTAACCAGAAAATTTTCTCCCAAAAAACCGTCAAGCTCTTTAGTTACAAAATTTTCGGTGTTCGTTTCAGTCTTAACGCCATGGACAATAAAGAATAAATAATTGGCAAAAACCTCTAGTTTAGGCTGATTGCGTGTTTCGTGTGCATCCTCAATTGCCAGCGGGTGAAAATGAAAAACATTATGTAGTATTTCGTCAGCTTCAATCCGGTCTGCCTCGTTTCGTATGTCGAAATCTACCCAGACCAAATTTTTCTTTTCTGCCAAAAGTTTAGTCAAATCCTGTCTGGAATAATCATTCCCAACTTCTTCTTCACCATTTTGATAAACACAAATTTCCATATTTCACCGAACATCATACAACATTTGAAACACAGGCGAAAAGTTTAACGTAAATAGTTATAATATTTGAATTTATGAACGAACAAAAAATAACTCTCAGAGTTGAAAATGTGGTAAAGAAATACGGCGATTTTACAGCCGTTGACAAAATTTCGTTAGAAGTAAAAGCGGGAAGAATTTTTGGTTTTTTGGGTCCAAATGGAGCAGGCAAAACAACAACAATAAGAATGATTGTTGGGATAACCGCACCTGATGAAGGCAAAATAGAGCTTTTCGGGCGTAAGATGTCGCCGGAATTACAAGATAAAATTGGTTATCTTCCAGAAGAACGCGGACTTTACAAGAAGATGCGAATCAATGAGCAGTTGCGGTATTTTGCTGCTCTTAAAGGGGTTTCTCAAAAAACAGCTGACGAGCGAATTGATTTTTGGCTCAACAGGATGAATCTTATTGACTGGAAGCAAAAGAAAGCGGCTGATCTATCCAAAGGAATGTCACAAAAGATCCAGTTTATCGCAACGGTTTTACACGATCCCGAACTAATAATTTTAGACGAACCTTTTTCCGGTCTTGATCCGATCAACGTTGAAACTTTACTTGAAGCAATCGCAGAACTCAAAACTCAAGGAAAAACAATAATTTTTTCAACCCATCTCATGGAAACTGCCGAAAGATTGTGCGACGACATTATTTTGATAAATAAATCCCGCAAAGTAATCGGTGGAACATTGCGTGAGGTTAAGCAAAGTTTTGGTAAAAATCTTATAGCATTACGTTACACAGGTGATGATAAAATACTGGACGATAAGACTTTAGTTGCAGGTGTAATTCAGCACGCGGATGAGATTGAAATTGAATTGGCAAAAGATGCTAACGCTCAAATTTTGTTGAAACGATTGATTGAGAATGGAGCAATAATTACTAAATTTGAACAAATCGAACCAAGTTTGAATGATATTTTTATCGAAAAAATAAAGGAGCAGGATGCGTAAATTTTGGGCAGTCTTAAAACGTGAATACTTCAAAGTTGTTTGGACAAAAGTTTTTCTTATAACGACTTTTTTGGCTCCTTTGGGAATGCTTGCCCTCGGTTTTGTGCCAATGTTGATGTTTTCGATCAAGGGAAATGCAATCCGGCTGGCAATAGTTGAGCAAGACGGCAAAATATATCAGCGGTTGAGCGAGAGTCTTTCGTCTGAAAAACAATTAGAAAAGATCAAAGCTAAAGCAGAAGAATCATTGAAAAACTTGAATACTTCTCAGCAGGAGCAGTTGAAAAATACTTCGAGCCAAATAGGAAGCAATTTCGAATTACTGGAATATAAGCCTGACCAAAAGACTAGCGAACAGGTTCAAGCCGAACTAAATCAACAGATTGCCGATGAAAAATTGGACGCCTATTTGATAGTTCCGAAGGATTTTAGCGTCGAAAATGTAAAGTTTGAGTTTTATGCTAGAAATGCTTCGGATTTTGTCTCGAAAAATGTAATAGAAGAAGCGATCAATGATTCAGTGCGTCTGGAGCGACTTTCAAAAGCAAACATAAGCGAAGCAAGATTAAAGGAAATAAACAAAAAAGTTGATTTTGTTGCTAAAAGTGTCGATAAAACAGGAAGCGTAAAAGAGGGAAATGACTGGGGTTTTCCGATCGCTTTCGGACTGGCATTTATGCTGTATATTACGATAACCTTATATGGCTCCGCAGTTATGGGGGCAGTGGTTGAGGAAAAAGAGACTAAAATCGCTGAGATTTTGTTTTCTTCGGCGACTCCTTTTCAGTTGATGATGGGTAAATTGGTTGGGGTATGTTTGGCAGGAATAAGTCAGGTGGCAATTTGGATTTTTTCCGCGTTAGCGTTGTTGACGTATATTTTGGCAACAATGGCTTCCAGTGGTACTGCCATAGATTTGCCAAATATAACTCCGCTTTTTATCGGATATTTTTTCTTATTTTTCTTGCTTGGATTTTTTCTTTATTCAACGATCTATGCCTTGATCGGCTCGATGGTGACTTCAACTCAAGAAGGCGGACAATTTGTGATCTTCACCGTAATTATTTTGATGGCTGGATTGTATAGTGTTATTCCGATAGTTCGCGACCCAAATTCAACGTTTTCAACAATTATGTCGTTGATTCCATTTGTCTCGCCAATTTCAATGCCTGTCAGGATTTTCACGGAAATGCCGCCACTTTGGCAGGTAATTCTATCAGTGTTACTTAACATACTCGCAATTTGCGGTTTAATTTGGGTAACGGCTCGCGTTTACCGGGTTGGAATGCTGATGTATGGTAAAAAAGCTACAATTCCAGAAGTTTGGAGATGGATTCGCACGAATTGAGCTGAAAAAATAACTAAATGGCAATTGAAACAGAGAAAAAATATCGTTTGACTAAAGAGCAATTTGGCGAAACTTTAAAGGCTCTAAATGAACTGAATGCAGAATTTATTCGCGAAGATTTTGAAGTAAATGAATTGTATGGTGGTGGAATTTTGGAAGCTGAAAAGGCTTTGTTGCGAGTCAGGAAAACTAACGATCGAACAATTCTGACTTACAAGAAAAGCATAAGAAATCTTAACGGAATCAAGCAACACACCGAATTCGAAACTGAAGTTTCCGATGCTGGGGCGATTGAAAATATTATCAGATGTCTTGGCTTCACAATGGGAATGGTTTATGAAAAACGTCGGAAAACTTTTCGTCTCCAAAATGCCGAAGTGGTTTTGGATGAGCTTCCTTTTGGACTTTTTGTAGAAATCGAAGGCAAAATCACCGAAATTGCTTTAGTTGAAATGCTACTGGAAATGGGGAATTTTGAGGTTGAACAACGGACGTATCCGAAAATAACCTTTGATATTGGCAAGGAAATTAACGGTGTCTTGGAAGCAAGATTTTCGAAAAAACCTTGATTGAGTGCAAGTAATTAGAGTAATATCGTTCTATACTTTGAGAGGGAGTTTTGTAATATGAAACAGAATATTTTTGGATTGTTTATTTTTGGTTTAATTGTCGGTGCTGCAATTTTCATCAGCGGTTACACTACGGTTTTGCCAACCGAAAAAGTTTATGACCCGGTCGGTAATCCTGAGAAACGAACGAGTTGTTTTACTAAAACGTATGTTCCGAAAGTGAATTCAAATGAGAATGTTAAATTAGTCCAAGCGACTTTGAATCGTAAAACAAAGAAATTAACGACAAATTTTGAAGTGAATTCACATAAGAATAACGGCGAATATGTAAATGTCCGACTTAATTTCTTTATGAAAAATGGCAAAGCGACTAGTATTATTGCCAGCGAAAAACTTGTTTTCAAACCTGAAATAGACTCAAACGGGAAACTAACACAATATATTTTATCTTCATTTAATTGGTTAGACAGAATAGATGAAAAAGATAATCTGTATATTGTTATGGATTCAAATGACAATTCAAATGCAATGACAATTGATGATTTGAATTTTGATGAATCAAAAGCAATTCCTGTTTTAATCGCTAATCAATAAATTTAATAGATTTTCTTTCAAATGATTTGCAAGTTTGAGATTTGTCATCGTTCTTCGATTTACAAGTTCAAACTTGCATTTTTCTATTTGGAGGAACTATGAAACATTCATCAAAAATTAGCTTTTTTCTGTCAGCTTTGCTGATCTACAGTCTATTACTTTCAGGTTGCTGGAGTGATAAAAGTGCCGAATCAACCGATATTTCCCAAAATAAACCTGCTCCAATGGGGACTCCTTCAGAAGTTATGACTGAACGAAGTGAGGTTGCGGCAAATACTTCAACCGTTGCAAAAAAAGATTTCGATGATGATGATTCGGAATCAAAAACTTCAGGCGAGCGTTATGCCGAAATTAATGAAAATCCGTTTTTAGAAACAAAAAATGCTCCGCTTTCAACTTTTTCGATTGATGTTGACACTGCTTCTTATAGCAACGTCCGACGCTTCATCAATGACGGAATGTTACCGCCAAAAGATTCGGTTCGCATCGAAGAATTAATTAATTATTTCGAATATGATTATCCGCAACCTATTGGAAATGTGCCGTTTAGCGTGACAAATGAAGTTGCCAGTTGTCCTTGGAATACGAAACACAAAATCGTTTCAATTGGCTTGCAAGGCAAGAAAATCGCCCTTGATAATACACCGTCATCAAATTTGGTATTCCTTTTGGATGTATCAGGTTCGATGAATTCGCCCGATAAATTGCCTCTTTTGAAACAGGGCTTGAAGATTTTGGTCAATCAATTAAAACCTCAAGATCGTGTAGCAATTGCAGTTTACGCCGGTTCGAGCGGACTGGTTTTACCATCCACCAACAACAAAAATGAAATTCTAAATGCTCTCAATAATCTCGAAGCGGGCGGCTCGACCAATGGCGGACAGGGAATCAAGCTTGCATACAAAATTGCTGAAGACAATTTTATTTCAAACGGTAATAATCGGGTGATATTGGCGACTGACGGTGATTTTAACGTCGGTTTGACCAATGATAATGAACTCGTTAATTTGATTGAACAAAAGCGAAAAAACAAAATTTTTCTATCAGTTTTGGGATTTGGTACTGGAAATTTGAATGATTCGATGATGGAAAAATTGGCAGATAAAGGTAATGGCAATTACGCATACATTGATTCAAATGAAGAAGCCCGCAAAGCACTTGGTCAGCAAGTTGCTGGTACGCTTTATACAATTGCGAAGGATGTAAAGATCCAAGTTGAATTTAATCCCGCAAAAGTTGCAGGCTATCGTTTGATCGGTTATGAAAATCGTTTGTTGGCAAATCGAGATTTTAATGATGATAAGAAAGATGCGGGCGAAATCGGTGCCGGTCATTCTGTAACAGCACTTTACGAGATTGTTCCCGCAGGTCAGCCGATTGAAAATGACGGAATTGAGCTCAAATATTCAAAGGTTGAACCCACAACTACGAGCTTCAATGATGAACTTTTGACGGTTAAATTACGCTACAAGGAACCAAAAGAGGACACTTCAAAATTATTAACGATTGGCTTGCTTGATAGTGGTAATTCAATCCAAAATGCTTCTGACAATTTAAAATTTGCTGCATCGGTTGCTGAGTTTGGGCTGATTATGCGGGATTCACGATACAAAGGAACGGCGAGTTTTGCAAACATGACTAATCTTGCAAATTCCGCTATTGGAACCGATTTGAAAGGGTACAGAAGTGACTTTTTGAATTTAATTAACAAGGCAAAACGGCTGAAAGGATAGCCGGATTGTACAACGAAATAAACAATGTACGAAAAATTAAAATTTGTCTTGTAAATAGAACAATTCATTTGCTAAGATGTTCCCAACCGAATAATTAGACTGGTTTGTTTGAAACTTTTATTACTAATTTTGGTGACATTGAAAAATTATCTCCCCAAAAATTAAACCGTAATTGGGTTTTGAACATAGGAAAAGGCGAAAATGGGGGTTTGAGCCTTTTCCACCTTAATGAAAAAGAGAGTTGTCCAAAGTAGAACAACTCTCTTTTTAGATTATAGAGCGAAATTTCAAAATAGAGATTGTTGCGGAAATTGGAAGGTTAAATAAATCTAAAATCCAAAATCCGCAATCCCAAATCGAATTACATTCCCATTCCCATTCCGCCCATGCCGCCTGGCATTCCGCCGCCCATACCGCCGTCGCCTTTTTCGTCTGGAGCATCAGCGATCATTGCTTCGGTTGTGAGCATCAAGCCAGCGATCGACGCCGCATTTTGCAATGCGGTACGTGTAACTTTCGCTGGATCGATAACACCTGCTTTTACTAAATCTTCGAAAACTTCAGTTGCAGCATTGAATCCAAAAGCCACATCTTTCGATTCGCGGATTTTTTCAACGATAACAGCACCTTCTTTTCCAGCGTTTCCAACGATTTGACGAAGTGGCTCTTCAACAGCACGTTTGATGATGTTTACACCAATTTGCTCATCTGAATCGCCTTCAGCAACAAATGTATCCAAAACCTTTGCAGCTTTAACGAGGGTAACACCACCGCCTGCAACGATTCCTTCTTCAACCGCCGCACGAGTCGCATGCATTGCATCTTCAACACGAGCTTTTTTCTCTTTCATCTCGGTTTCGGTTGCTGCACCAACTTTGATAACTGCCACACCGCCGACCAATTTAGCCAAGCGTTCTTGCAATTTTTCACGGTCGTAATCAGAAGAAGTTTCTTCGATTTGGTTACGGATTAATTTAACGCGACCTTCGATTGCTTCGCCTGCACCATCGCCTTCAACGATGGTTGTATTGTCTTTATCGACTGTAATTTTCTTAGCTTTTCCTAAGTCGTCAATCGAAATTCCTTCCAATTTAATGCCTAAGTCTTCGCTGATAACTTTTCCACCGGTCAAAACCGCGATGTCTTCCAACATTGCTTTACGTCTGTCGCCAAAGCCAGGTGCTTTAACTGCAGCAACATTCAATGTTCCACGCAATTTATTTACAACCAATGTTGCAAGTGCTTCACCATCAACATCTTCTGCGATAATCAAAAGTTGTTTGCCAGTTTTAGCAACCTGTTCCAAAATCGGCAGCAAATCTTTCATCGAAGAAATTTTCTTTTCGTTAATTAAGATCAATGCGTTTTCTAAAACTGCTTCCATTCTTTCAGCATCGGTTACGAAATAAGGTGAAAAATAACCGCGGTCAAATTGCATACCTTCAACAACTTCAAGTGAAGTGTCCATGGTCTTTGATTCTTCAACAGTAATAACACCGTCTTTTCCAACCTTTTCCATCGCTTGAGCAATGATCGTGCCGATTGTTTTGTCGCCGTTAGCCGAAACCGTTCCAACCTGTGCAATCATTTCGCCCGTAACAGGTTTTGCCATTTTCGAAACTTCAGCAACGATTGCTGCCACAGCTTGCTCGATACCGCGTTTCAATGCCATCGGATTTGCTCCAGCAGCAACTGTGCGAACACCTTCTTTGAAAATCGCTTGTGCCAAAACGGTTGCGGTAGTTGTTCCATCACCGGCTACATCAGAAGTTTTTGAAGCAACTTCACGAACCATCTGAGCCCCCATATTTTCTAAAGGATCTCTTAATTCAATTTCTTTTGCGACAGTTACGCCGTCTTTAGTAATAGTCGGCGAACCGAATTTTTTGTCGATAACAACGTTGCGACCTTTTGGACCTAAAGTAACTTTAACAGCGTCTGCGAGTTGGTTTACACCACGCAAAATCGCCGCTCTCGAATCTTCACCATGAATAACTTGTTTAGCCATAATATCTCCTTGTGATTTGGGATTTTGGATTTCAGATTTCGGATTTAATAATTCCGCAATCCGCATTCCGAATTCCGCGATTATTTTGCACTTGCTCCTGCACGCTCAATGATTCCTAAGATTTCGTCTTCTTTCATAATCAAGAATTCGTCACCGTCAAGTTTGATCTCAGAACCGCTGTATTTTCCAAAAAGAACACGGTCGCCTTCTTTTACATCCAAAGTTTGACGCGAACCGTCTTCTTTGTATTTTCCGGCACCCGCCGCGATTACTTCGCCTTCTTGTGGTTTTTCCTTTGCCGAATCTGGAATGAAAAGTCCGCCTGCGGTTTTGTCGCTGCTTTCTTCAAGACGCTTAATGATTACACGATCGTGTAATGGTTTTATTTTTGTTGCCATTTTAGTTGGTACTCCTTATGAATTAGTAAAATTATTTGTGCTTAGCACTCTCTTTGTATGAGTGCTAGTTTACTAAAGAGGAAGGTAAAATGTCAACTTAGCTTGTGAAAGTATTATTGAAGAAAACTTGATAATGGTCGTATCAGATTTTGTCAAAAGAAATCCGATAAACATAAACAAAAATAGCTGGTTGAGAGTATGTTTCATCCGGCTTGTAACATTAAAATCACAAAAGAACCTTGTCTTTACGAATAGCGAATTACAAGCATTGTAAAGTTGGTCTAGGGGGCAGAGGAGGCTGATCAATTAAATCGATAACCGTGCAAGTGCACTCCGGATCGCAATTTGTGGATGGAACATCGCAAGTAGCTCCAATAAAATCTAAGCGAGTAGTTTGAGTTCCGCCCGGACAATCACATCCATTATTTCTCTTACAAACAAGCCCGGATTGAGCGTTTATTGATTTAGGAGCGACAAGTGTAATAATCGCAGGTAAAGCGAAAGCAGTTGCCGCAAATTGCATCAATAATTTTCTGCGGTTTGACTTATCAGTTGGAAGATTCGTCACAAATTCTTCTTCAAATAAGTTGTATTTTTGCAGTTCGTCAATTGTTAGTAAAATAAGATTGACGGGGAAGTTTGTGTTCTCTGAAATTATTTCAACCGAATTCGTGCCATTACAATTTCGCCAAACTAAAGCGGCAGTTTTATTAAGGTTAAAGACCTTGTTATTTGTTAAGTCGTAAATCAATACCTCATTCTCGATTTCTTGGATTAATATTTTGTTATTTCTAGCTTTAGGTTTCATTTGATATTCCTTCTTCGATTTAAAATTGAAGCAATCTCAGCGATTGGTTTTTCACCATCACATTCACGCCAAACCATTGCACAGGTTTCGTTTAGTGAAAATGCTTTATTGATTTCCAAATCGTAAATCAAGACTTCATCACCAATTTCTTGAACTAAAATTTCAGGATTTCTAGCTTTTGGTTTTGTTAAATTATTCATTGGCTATTCTCATTGTTAATTTTCAAGCACACGCACAAGCGTTAGGATCTGTTGCTGAGACAACAATTCTGCCCGAGCAACATAGACCTGGCGGAGCAGAGATTGTGGGACAAATGGTGGGTGCATTTGGGTTGAAGCTAGTAATCACTATTGAGCCAGGAACAGCATGAGGATTATTATTGCCGCCCGTAACACAGCATCGGCGATTGCCCAGACCAAATGGATTCACGCAAAAACCGGAAGTGCATTGGTTATCTGCCGAGCAAGAAGAATTCAATCCGAGTAGAGCGTTTCCAGATTGTGCATTTGCCGCCGTCGGAGCAATTAGAGATGTTATAACGGGAATCGTCACCATCGTCGCAAACCCAACCTTCCTAATCACTTCACGTCTCGACATTCCATTAAATTTGAGCGAAATGCCATCAGAATCCGCCAATAAATTCTCTTTCTGCAATGTCTCAAGTGCCAACCAAACGACTTCTTCATTGACTAAACCTTCCGATCTTAGGCTTAAAATTGAAGCGATTTCAGCGATTGAATTTTCGCCATCACATTCACGCCAAACCATTGCACAGGTTTCATTTAGCGAAAATGCTTTGTTGGTTTTCAGGTCGTAAATCAAGAGTTCTTTATCAAGCTCTTGGATGACGATATTTTCTTTTCGTAACTTTGGTTTAGTGTTCATATTTTAGGAAATCACATTTGAATTCCAGATTCTTACCTTAAATTCTTTGCGATACAGGGGTAGTTCGGCTCAGGTTAAACGTAAACTCCTTGCAAAATCTTGTAATTTATCCTAAATTTTTCTGTATTAATTCTGTAAAAAACCTGTAACGAGTGCAAAGTAAAGAAAAACCAACTATTTATTCTTTTGCCGATTTCAAACTAATCCCTTCCGAAAAGTTGTTTTTGCGTGAGGGAGAGAGTATTCGTCTGCGGGCAAAGACTTTTTCCCTGCTTTTATACTTGGTTGAAAATGCAAATAAACTGTGTGAAAAAGAAAATCTCATCAAGAAAATTTGGGGCGAAACGATTGTTGAAGAGGGAAATCTGAATCGAACAATTTCCGAATTGAGAAAAACTCTTGGTGATAGTTCCTCAAATCCTAAATTTATCGAAACTGTTCCACTGATCGGATATAGATTTATTGCGGAAGTTGAAACTACGGTCGAATCTGCGATTAACATTGCAGACATTGAAGTTACAGAACTAGCTCAACAGCCGACAATCGAAAAACCAACGCCTGTATCGAAAAATCAAATTTGGAAACCTTTAATTTTTTCAACAATCATCTTGCTTACTTTTTCGATAGTCGTGCTGGCAGCTTGGAAATTTTGGCAGGGAAATGAAAAAGTTAAATCAAGCAATTCGAGTTTAATTCAGTTGACCTCAGATGATTTGGCTGAAAATGCCCCACATTGGACGACGGACGGTAAAATCCGATACAGACTCAACAAAAAAGATAGGGTTTCGGATTTTATGAAAATTAATTCAGATGGAACTGAACAGATTAAAGAGGATGTTCAATTTTCGCCTGACAGTTCAAAAATCATTATTACTGACTCAGTTGAAAAGGCTTCATACATTGCCGATGCTGATGGCTCAAATAAGAGAAAACTCCCGATTTTGCTGGGTAATATGGATTGGTCAAGAGTTTCTAACGAGATCGTGGCTCAGTATTTTCCTGAAGGAAAACGCGAGGCATCTGATATTGTCATCATCAATCTGGAAACCTTGGAGCTGGAAAATATTACTAATTCGCCAACCTTTGACGCTGACCCGGCGTTTTCGCCTGATGCCCAGGAAATTCTTTTTACCAGCACCCGTGATGGCAACGCTGAAATTTATTTGGTGAATCGTGATGGAACAAATGTTCGAAGATTAACTAATAATCCGGCGTGGGAAAGTTTCGCTTCATTTTCACCGGATGGAACACAAATTTCTTATAATTCTGACCGCACGAACGAAAAGAATAACGTTTACTTAATGAATTTGGATGGAATTGGTAAGGAAACTCCTTTGCCGACAGGGAATTACGGAAATTATGTGGGCAATGGAGCGTGGTCTTTTGACGGCACAAAAATCGCGTTTTCTTCGGATAGAAATGGTAATGAAGATATTTTTGTGATTGATGCTGAAATCAATAAACCCCGAAGTTTGATTTCAGATAATAATGCCGATTTAAACTATCCTACCGTTTCAAAAGCTGGCAAATTAATAGTTTATCTTGCTCAAACGAATAGAGACAATTACGAAATTCGCTCGTTTGACATTGAAACGAAAAGTATCCGAAAAATATATAGCCTAAAAAATGAAACGAATCTTTCTCTGTCGCCAGATGGTAAGACCATTGTTTTTCAAGAAAAAATTGAGGGTAATACGGAAATATGTCTTATCGAGATTGATGGTTCAAATATTAGAAATATTTCTAAAAATCTAAGTATAGATGTAGGTGCAAAATTCTCGCCAGATGGTAGAAAAATTGCTTTTTTGTCTAATCGTGGCGAACAAGGTGTTTTGGACATTTACCTGATGAATTTTGATGGTGGTCATCAAACATTATTTTATTCCAGCAATGGTTTAGGAACGAGTAATTCGCTGGATTGGTCAGCCGACGGCAAAGAAATTCATTTTTCAAATGACAAAGAAAATGGGCGAAATGGCAACTTTGAGATTTTCAAAGTTGCAACAGACGGAAATAAAGAAGTTACGCGTTTAACAAATCGTCCAAGATTCATTGATGAAAGTGTTTCTATCTCACCGGACGGAAAGAAAATCGCTTTTCAATCTGGTCAAATTGGGAATTCTGAAATTTACATAATGAATTCGAATGGATCTGAGCGATTAAGGCTAACGAGAAATCTTGCTGATGATAGAAATCCTATTTGGTCGGCTGATGGCAAGAAAATTTATTTTTCCAGTAATCGAGACGGAAAATACCAGATATTTGCATTCTCAATTTCTGAATAATTTATTTTGATCTTCTTGAAATCAATCTTTTCCGGAGTTTGGGCGGAGTTTGATAAGTTGAAACCCTTTTCGAAAGTGTGTTGCGATGGATTCCGAGTGCATTTGCGGTATGTGATAAATGGTCTTTGTAGCGTAATAAAGCCTTTTGAATGTATAACTTCTCAAATTCAGACATTGCTTCATTGAGCATAATTTGCCCAACCAGCATATCTTCAATCAATTTTTCCATTCTCTCGCGGATTAACATTTTATTTTCTAATGGGTTAGACACCTAATCGTTAGATATTTTCAGAATCAAATCATTTCCTGTCAACAGTTTGTAAGCTTCCAGATATCTCTTCGTTGTTGACTTAATAATTTCATCCGGCAAAGCTGGTGCCGGCGGAGTTTTATCCCAATCAAGTGTTTCCAGATAATCTCGAACGAATTGTTTATCAAAAGAAGGCGGCGATTGACCGATTTGATATTTTTCGATTGACCAAAAACGTGATGAATCTGGAGTCAAAATTTCATCAATCAGTAAAATATCGCCATTTTCGCCGAGTCCGAATTCAAATTTTGTATCGGCAATAATTATTCCTTTGGTAAGAGCATATTTACTGGCATACTCAAAAATTCTAAGTGAAAGCGAAGCCAAATGTTTAGCAGTATCTTCTCCAACAATTCTGCCAAATTCACGTTCGGTAATATTTTCGTCATGCCCTGTTGCGGCTTTTGTGGCGGGTGTAAATATAGGTTTTGGCAATTTTTCTGCCTCTCTCATTCCCTTTGGCAAATCATGACCGCATATTTTTCCAGTTGATTGATAATCCTTCCAACCGCTTCCGGCGAGATATCCTCTGACAACACATTCGACAGGGAACACTTTCGTTTTTTTAACTAAAGTAGAGCGACTATTTAGCTCAGAATTCCTTCGGACAATATCGGGCATCTTTTCAAATTCAGACGTAAGCAAATGATGCTTTGTAAGATGTTCAATTTTGCTAAACCAAAAGCTTGAAAGCTGTGTTAAAACAGTTCCTTTGAGTGGAATTGGGCTTGGAATTACACAATCAAAGGCAGATATCCTATCAGTTGCAACCAATAAAAGACTTGTTTCATCAACTTCATAAACGTCTCGAACCTTTCCGCGATGAATAAGCTTTAGGTCGGCAAGATTTGTTTCAGATACAGTTTTTACTTTTGTCATTATAGGTAATTCTAAAATTGTCTTTTGATTTGAAAATTTTAGTACGAAAAGAAATATTGGTAAAGGATGTAATTAAATCTGTTAATTTTTTGAGAAGAAAGGTACAACAAAAGTAAATAATTCAAAACAATGTTAAATTTATAGTGACAAAACGAATGGAATAATGCATAATATTTAGTTGTAGGAGTAAGCGAATTCAGGCTTGCTCTGAGTAAACACTTCGTCTTACGGTTTATTCCTTAAAAATCTTCATCTAAGAACCCATGAAAAAACACATTATTTTAAAAGCTAAATTCTATAAACTATTGCAATCGTTAGCGATATTATGTATTTCCGTTGGCATTTCTTTCGCTCAGCAACCGCCGCCATTGCCTCCAAAACCTCTGGCAGAAGATTTTACATGGTGGTACATTACGCTTTTTGTCTTAATCGCAGGCTTGGCGGGAGCTATATATTGGAAGATAAAAAGTAAGAAAGTTGCCGATGTAATTGAGAAGAAAGGCGGCAAAAAGGATACCGAATTTGATGCTGAAGAGGAGATGGAATGGCTTCGCAAGAATCAAAATATTGTTGACCGAAAACGAAAAAAAGCTCCAAAGAAAAAGGCATTAAACCTACCAAACACAAGCGGAGTTTTGAATGGAAATGGCTCGAATGGAGAAGATGCTGAAAATTCATATTCATTCGATGATCTGGAGACAATCCCGCTTCCTGTTTATTCAATAAATCGCATTGAAAAATCAAAAACGTTCGCGAACTTACCTTTATCAAATGATGAAGCCTTGCTAAGTGCGATTGAGCAAACTCAAGATGAATATGAGGAAGATGAAGAAATCCGGGATTTAGCGATCAGAATTCTCATGGCTTTTAGAACCCGTAATTCAATTGAATCGCTGTCGCAAATCGCAATATACGATCTTTCGTCATCGTTAAGATCGAAAGCGGTTTCCGTACTAGCCGATTTTGACCACGAATCTGTCTTTGAAACCATTCTTTTGGGTTGTGCGGATCCTACGAGGGAAGTTCGTGCAGCAGCTGCGAGAGGACTGTCAAGACTTAGTTTTGATCGAACCAGTGCCTGGAGCAGAATTATCGAAACCAATGAAGAAGGGCGTATGAGGCAAGCCGCGAGAGCCGCGATCGAAGGCGGATTTGCTGAAAGATCTCTCGATAGATTGGTAAATCGCGATGCAAAATATGTCACAGAAGCATTTGTGTTAATTGCCCTGATTATAAAATCAGGAGAAGTGGATTTGATAATTGAAGCTCTAAAAAGTCATCGCGATATGAATGTCAGATTTGCGATTTTACACATTTTCAAAGTAGTTCGCGACAATAAAGTTCTCTCGCATCTCTATCATTTAATAGAGTTAGCAGATCTTCCAACTGAACTTAAAGCTGAAATCGATAAAACAATTAATGAAATGAGTCTTGTAACGGCATAGAGACATTATTTCACAGATGACAAAAAAAGGATTACGAAGTAAAATTTACTTCGTAATCCTTTTTTATTATGAAATTTAGACTTGTTTCGGAAAATACCCCAAAAGGCGATCAGCCCCAAGCTATTGAAACGCTCGTCAATGAACTAAATAACCAGACAAAACATCAATGTTTTCAAGGAATTACGGGTTCCGGAAAGACTTTTTCGATTGCCAATGTTATTGAGAAAGTGCAACGTCCAACGCTTGTCTTGGCACATAATAAAACGCTTGCCGCCCAACTCTACCAGGAATTTAAGACGTTTTTCCCGGAAAACGCGGTCGAATATTTTGTCTCGTATTATGACTATTACCAGCCTGAAGCTTACGTTCCTGCGGCTGATCTTTATATTGAAAAAGAAGCAACTATTAATGAAGAAATTGATAGACTTCGTTTATCCGCAACCCGCAGTTTATTTGAGCGAAGAGATGTGATAGTCGTCGCAAGTGTAAGTTGCATATATGGTTTAGGCGATCCTGATGCGTATTTTGGAATGATCCTTTTTGTCGAAAAAGGTCAGCAAATCAAACGCGAAGATTTTTTACGCAAACTCGTCGAATTACAATACGAACGATCCGAGATCGAGTTTGATCGCGGTAATTTTCGTGTCCGTGGAGATATTGTTGAAATTTATCCGAGTTATCAAGATCAGGCTTATCGGGTTGAATTTTGGGGCGATGAAATCGATGCGGTTTACACGATTGATTCTTTGCTTGGGGAAGTATTGCACAAACACGAATCACGCTTGCCGATATATCCGAAAACTCACTTTGTAATGTCGAAGCAGACGATGAAACGTGCTGTTGAAACTATCAGGGCTGAGCTTATTTGGTGGGAAGAAGAACTGATCAAGCAAGGGAAACTCGTTGAATCACAAAGACTTCACCAACGCACAATGTACGATCTCGAAATGATGAAAGAGATGGGTTTTTGCCGTGGAATTGAAAATTACTCGCGACATTTAACAGGCAAAAAACCGGGCGAGCCGCCACCGACTTTGCTTCATTATCTTCCAGAAGATTCGATTATTGTTATCGACGAATCGCATCAGAGCATTCCACAACTTGGTGCGATGTTTAAGGGCGATCAATCACGAAAAGGAACCTTGGTTGATTATGGTTTTCGCCTTCCGAGTGCAAAAGATAATCGTCCGCTGAATTTTCATGAGTTTGAAGGAATTGTCGGTCAGCGAATTTATGTTTCGGCAACACCCGGAAATTATGAACTTGAGCAGACGGGCGGTGAAGTTGTCGAACAAGTTATTCGCCCAACTGGGTTGCTTGATCCGATTGTCGAAGTTCGTCCCGTAAAAGGACAAATTGACGACCTTTTACACGAATGTCAGGAACGTGCAAAACGCAATGAACGAGTTTTGGTTACGACCTTGACCAAAAAAATGTCGGAAGATTTAACGGAATATTTTCTTGAGATTGGCGTTAAAGTAAATTACCTGCATTCCGATATTGATACGCTTGAAAGAATTAGAATTTTGCGTGATTTACGGCGTGGAGAATACGATGTTTTAGTTGGAATTAACCTTTTGCGGGAAGGTCTGGATTTACCGGAAGTATCCTTAGTTGCAATACTTGACGCAGATAAAGAAGGCTTTTTGAGAAGTGAACGTTCGTTGATTCAAACGATTGGACGTGCTGCACGAAATTCCGAAGGTCGTGCGATTTTGTATGCTGATAAAATTACAGATTCGATGCGGAAAGCGATGTTTGAAACCGCCCGCCGCCGTAAAATTCAAGAAGAATACAATACAAAACACGGCATTACGCCGACCACAATTATCAAATCAATTGATGCGACTTTGGTTACAGCCTATGAAGCCGATTATTTCAAAGTTCCGCTTGATTTAGACGCGGTTGACGAATATTCACCGGCTAAACTGAAGGAAACGATTTACCAATTAGAGGGTGAAATGCGTCAATCTGCAAAAGATATGAAATTTGAACAAGCAGCCACAATTCGCGATAGAATTAAATATTTAAGGGAAAAATCGTTGATTTCTTAACCATTATTTATGCAAACGAACGCGTTAGAATTACTCAAAAAGACACGTGTCGAAGTTTCGCCGGAAAGCTATTATTTAGTTTCGCTTCGAGATAGTGAATGGACAAAATTATTAGAAAATCCAGAATTATCGCCGCGAATGACTGCACCTTTTATGATTCTCAAAGATAAATTTGAGGTGACTCTGCTTTTGGATCAGACGGATTATCAAACTTCACGCCACGCGATGAGAGATGCAAAAGTTGAAAGCGGTTGGCGGCTTTTGACCTTTGAATTGGTGTTGGATTTCACCGTGGTTGGATTTCTGGCAGAAGTTTCGAGAATTTTGGCTGAAGCGGAAATTTCGATCATGGCACTTTCTGCGTTTTCCCGTGATCACATTTTGATAAAACAAGATGATTTGGCGAAAGCATTGATTGTTTTAGGGCGATATGTTGAGGAATTGTGTTGATGAATTGGAAAAGTAAAGTTGTTTTTCTAACCGGTGCATCGAGCGGAATTGGTAATGAAATGTCACTCCAATTAGCTAGAAAAGGTGCAATTATGGGCTTGCTCGCACGCCGTCGCGATGAACTGGAAAAACTTCAATCCAACATCGAAAAAGAAGGCGGAATTGCAAGAATTTTTCCAGTTGACGTAACAGACAAAGATGGCTTGGAAAAATCTGCGAAAAGTTTGCGTGATGAATTTGGCAAGATTGATGTAATGATCGCAAATGCGGGAATTGGCGGCGGTGCGGTTCACGCCAAAGACTTAAATTTGGAGACGTTTTCAAAAGTAATTAACGTTAATGTTTTTGGAGCATTTAATTCGCTGGCAGCGGTTTTGCCGGACATGATCGAAAAAAACGGAGGTCAAATTGTTGTAATTTCAAGTCTTGCAGGATTTCGCGGACTTCCAAAATCCGCTAGTTATTCAGCCAGTAAAGCTGCGGTTAATAATCTTTTCGAAAGCGTTCGGCTTGATCTACTAAAGACAAATATTGATGTGACAATTATCCAACCGGGTTTCATTAAAACTCCTCTGACATCGGGCAGAGAGGCTAACATGCCATTTTTAATGGAATTAGATACGGCAACTGCCAAAATGATTGTGGCAATTGAGAAACGAAAGAAGTTTTATGCATTTCCTTGGCAGCTCGCCTCGTTTGTTAAACTGGGCAGAATTTTTCCGGCATGGCTATACGACAAGATTGCCGGAAGCAGAAACTACAGAGAGTAATTTGTTAATCTTCGGCACTTAATGGTAAATTGTTGTTTCTGAATGAAGCCCTTTTAGACAATTAATATATGGATTTGATACAAGCAATTATTCTTGGCATTGTTCAGGGCTTGACGGAATTTATCCCAATTAGTTCTACCGCCCATCTCGTTTTTGCCAGCCGTTTGACCAATTTATACAATGGAAACGCCGAACAAATTACTGCAACAATTGCCGTTATGCAGCTTGGAACTCTTGCCGCGACTTTTGTTTATTTTGCGGGAGATATTTGGAACATTACGACGGCATTCTTTCGTGATAATTGGGCGGCTTTGACGGGTCGAAGGGGAATTACTTTCTCGGGGACACACGGTGTTCGTCCGATGTGGCTTTCTGAAGATGCGTGGCTCGGATGGCTTATAATAATTGGTTCGATTCCGATTGGAACGGTTGGTTTGATTTTTAAGAAAGCAATCGAAGGTCCGCAAACAAAAAATCTTTGGGTGATCGCAACAATGATGATTGCCATCGCGTTGGGATTAATTATTGCTGAATTCGTTGGATCACAAAGGAAAGATTTGCGTGAATTTGGATTAATTGATGCGATCGTTGTAGGATTCGCACAGGTTTTATCCTTGATTCCGGGAGCAAGTCGTTCGGGTTCAACAATTATGGGCGGACTTTTCGCCGGAGAAAAAAGGGAAGCCGCCGCAAGATTTTCGTTCCTTTTGATGATTCCTGCTATTACTGCCAGCGGTTTGCTCGAAATGCGGGAAGCTTATCATTTACTTTCCAAAGATGATTTAATTCAATTGGCAGTTGGAACAATTGTGGCTGGGATTGTCGGCTATCTCTCGATCTGGTTTTTGTTAGCTTTTTTGCGAAAACGTTCAACAGGAATATTTATTGCGTATCGTTTAATACTCGGTTCAATACTTTTATATTGCCTTTATGCAGGTTTGATAAATCCTCAAATTCAATAAAAATCGAAGCAAAAATCAACAAGTAAATGAAACGTTGGAACATTCTAAAACACGATCGCGAAAAGTTGATTCCGCTTTCGCAAAGTCTTAATGTGTCGCCTTTAATAGCGGCACTTCTTGTTTCACGCGGGTTTGATACCGATGAAAAAGCACACAAATTTCTCAAACCAAGTCTTGACGATTTACACGAACCGAATCTCCTAAAAGACCTCGATAAAGCGACGAAACGAATCTTCAAAGCGATAGAAAATCAAGAAAAAATCCTGATCTGGGGTGATTATGATGTTGACGGAACAACCGGAACTGTGGTTCTTAGAAAAGCTCTGGAAATTTTGGGAGCTAAGACAGGTTTTCACGTTCCTCATCGTTTTACCGAAGGTTATGGAATAAATATTCCAAGGTTAATTGAAGCAAAAGAAGAAGGTTACACGCTTGTAATAAGCGTTGACACGGGTGCAAGAGCCTTTGAACCTGCAACTTGGGCGAAGGAAAATGGCATCGATTTAATCATTACCGATCATCATTTATCAGATGAATCTAATGGCAATCCCGACGCTTTTGCTATCGTTAATCCCAATCAAACGGGTTGCGAATATCCGGATAAAAATCTTGCCGGAGTTGGAGTTGCATTCAAGCTGGCTCATGCACTTTTGCGGGAAAAAGGACGCGAGAACTTAGTTGAAGGCTTTTTGAAAGTTGTCGCGATTGGAACAATTGCAGACATAATGAATCTAACGGGTGAAAATCGTGCAATAGTTTCTCTCGGGCTTCGTGATTTGCCGAGTGCAAAGAATTTTGGACTGCGAGCACTGATGGAAGTTGCCGATTGTAATTCGGAAATGACGAGTTTGGATATTGGATTTCGAATTGCACCACGAATTAATGCCGCCGGAAGAATGGACGTTGCCCGGCAGGTTGTCGAACTTTTGGAAGCCGAAACCTTTGGAAAGGCACGCGAACTCGCACAAATTTTAGATAGCCGCAATCGCGAACGACAAACAATGCAAAAGCAAATTACGGAGCTTGCTTTGCAGGAATATATTGATAATGGAGGAAGTGCGAATCAAAAGCACGTAGCCGTTGTTGCGGGAAATGTTTGGCATCGGGGAGTAATCGGGCTTGCTTCTTCACGAATTTCGGACAAAATTTATCGTCCGAGTTTGGTTATTTCGATTGAAGATGGAATTGGTCATGGCTCGGCACGTTCGATTGCTAACTATCATCTACTCAATGGTTTAGAATCTTGTGCTGAGCTTTTTGAAAAGTTTGGCGGACACGCCGCAGCCTGTGGTTTTACAATCAAACAAGAAAATATTGACGAACTTCGCGTTAAAATAAATGAACACGCTGCCCTGCATTTAAGTGATGAAGATTTAATTCCGCAGGTTAGAATTGATGCCGTGGTTTCTTCGCAAAGTCTTGATTTGAAGTTGGTTAGCGATTTGAAAGAGCTTGAGCCATTTGGAGCCGGAAATCCGAAACCTGTTTTTGTCACGAAAGATTTGGTATTATCGGGTGAGCCTTACGTTATGAAAGAAAAGCATCTCAAGCTAAAATTGCGTGATGCCGGCGGGAAACAATTTGAAGCGGTTTGGTGGGACGGCGTAGATAAATCAAATGAGCAAACTCTGAAAGCCAATTCCCGCATCGAAATCGCGTACACACCGGAAGCGAATTCGTGGAATGGAAATACCAGATTGCAATTAGTTGTAGAAGATTTAAAAGTAGATGGAAAATATTGAGCAAGCAGTAAATATCCCGAAAAAACGCACAAACCTTGTGGGTGTTCGTGCTAATTTCCCGAAAATTCTTGGAGTATTGGCGATTCTTGGTCTGATTGCATCAATAATTTGGATTACTATCGGATTTCTCAGTCTGAAAAAGAAGCCGTTTATCATGAAAGGAAAGGAAGTTCAGCTTTCTCAAGATGTTGTTGCGGTTGTAAATGGTTATGAAAGACGCGAGACGGAAGGTCAAATAACGAAATATTACATCAAAGCCGATAAAGCAACCACATTTGCTGATGAACACCAGGAACTCGAAAACGTCTATCTCGAAGCCTATGACAAGACGGGTGAAAAATTTGATACGATAACCGCAACACGGTCAATTTACGTTCCGCATACAGACAACAAAAAGCTTTTTACCGCACAGTTCATCGGCAATGTGAACATTGAAACGCGGGATAAATTGAAAGTTAAATCCGAACTTATCACTTACGATCACGAACTTGAAACTGCTGAAAGCACTGAATTGGTTGATTTTGAACAACTTAACATCAAAGGAAAATCGCTTGGAACAAAACTTTTTGTCAAAGAACGAAAAATTGAATTGCTGAAAGATGTTGAAATAAATGCTAATGCTGATCCGAAACTCGAGGTTGATAAGGTAGCAGCAGCGAAATTACAAAGTGCAAAAATTGTTTCGGGTCACGCGATGGTTCAGGAAACGACCGTAGAAGGTCAGCCGGTTGAGCAAAAAATCAATGCAAAACAAAATGTTGTAATCAATTTAATACCGCTTGCGAATCAATCAAATCTCAAACAACCAACTGACATAAAAGCCGATGAGGCGACCGCTTATTTAATTGATAAACAGGTTAAGAAAGTTGATTTGGTTGGAAATACAGAAGTTTTTGCGAAGCCAACGGCTGGAAATGCTGAATATACAAAAATAAATGCAAATCAATCTACGACATTATTTGAGCAGGAATTGCAAAATGCAACTGCGACCGGAAATGTCATTATTGATGCAAATCGAGGCGGTAAACCAACTAAAATTCGCTCGCAATATGCTGTTTACGACAAACCGAATGATAAATTTGATTTGAAGGACAATGTTGAAATCATAACGGTTGACGATGGTAAGCAGACAGTTGTCCGTTCAAACGAGGCAATTTATGAGCAGACCAGCGGCAGAATTTGGCTAACCGGTGGTGCGAATATCACACAAGGAAGCAGTCTGGTAAAAGGCGATGCCATCACTGCTCAATTATACCCAAACAAGAAAATCCAAAATTCGGTAGTTCGCGGAAATGGTTTTTTGCGACAAGTTGCTCCGGAAAGGACTACTGAAGTTACGGCAAATGAGCTAAACGCAACTTTTGGTACTAACGAAAACGTCCAAAACGCCTTTGGCAGAGGTAATGCCTTTCTCAAACAAATTACCCCAGAAAGAACAACTGAAATTCGCGGAAGTGAATTAAATTCAACATTTAATGTGAATCAACAACTCCAAGCCAGTAACGTAACCGGTGCCAGCAATGTTGTCGTAACACCAACACAACCGCAAGAATATTCAAAAGCTACAATCGCTGCTGCTTCTGGTATTAGAGTGTTATTTACCGAAGTCGGAATCGTTAATCAAATGATGACCGAAGGTCGTACGACGGTAAAAATGGATTCGCCAAATAATGATCCGAATTCTGCCAATAAGCGTCTAACGGCAGATAACGTAAAGACATTTTTTAATGCCGGTGGTAAGGATTTATCGAAAGTTGAGGCAGTTGGGAATGCAGAATTGGTTGTCGAACCGCTAAATGCTGCTCCAAGTAATTACAAAACTACGATTAATGCTCCTCGTTTTGATTGCGATTTTTATGGTGCTGGGAATATTGCCAAAAATTGTTCGGCAAGTACGAAGGCAAAAGTATTGAGAGTTCCGACCGTAAATCGTGCGGATCGTGGTGTGCAAACATTAACGGCAGATCGATTGGATTCGGCTTTTAATCAGAAAACACAGGATATTCAGCAATTTGATGCAACCGGGAATGCGAAATTTAACGAAAATGACAGAAACGGTATTTCGGATCGGATGAGCTACACGGCAAATGATGAAGTTGTCCGTTTGCGTGGGGGAGAGCCGACCGTTTTTGACTCACGTGCAAGGGCGAAGGCTGGTGAAATCGATTGGGATACGAAAAATCAGAAATCTTTTTTACGTGGAAACGTTTCAACAACTTATTACAATCAAAAACAGACAAACGGTGCAACTCCTTTTACCAGAACAAATACGCCTGTTTACTTAACCGCAGATCAAGCTCAATTTGACCATTTGGGCGAAACTGGAATTTACACAGGGAATGCTCGTGCGTGGCAGGAAAATAATTACGTAAAAGCGAATCAGCTGATTTTATATCAAAAGGAAAGCCGACTTGAAGGCGATGGAAAAGTTCAAAGTTTGCTTTATACTGCCCAACGCAAAGAGGGCGGGAAGGTAATAAATCAGCCCGTTTCCGCAACTTCGGACAAAATTTCGTACCGCGATAAAGATAAGCATCTGCAATATCAAAATAATGTAGATATACGGCAAGGAACTGAAAGAATTACTGGTGGATTGGCTGACGTTTATTTGTCTGAAAAGAATGAAGTTAAGCAAACAATTGTGCAAAATGATGTCGTCATAACGCAGCCCAAACGAAAAGTTAGAGGCACATGGGCACAATACACTACGGCGGACGAAACTGTGATTCTGAGGGGAAATCCCGCGATTGCCGAAGATTCGGAGCAAGGCACGACGCAAGGCAGCCAAATTACCGTTTCAATGAAAGATAATACAGTTGTAAATCAAGGCTCGGGCAAACAAGGCGGGTCTGGCAGAACGCGAACAGTTTACAAAATAAAAAATCAATAGCACTCAGGCAGATGAACATCAGTAAGTTTTTTGTTAAACTTTTTGTTCATCTATTTTTATGGCGATTTCTTCAAATTTGGAAAACAATAATTCGGAAAATGGCGTTCAACCCGCTGACTCCGCTAATTCCTTATATGCCCAGCATTTACAAAAAACTTACGGACGGCGAAAAGTTGTTGACGATGTTAGTGTGATTGTCAGAAAAGGCGAAGTCGTTGGACTTTTAGGGGCAAATGGAGCAGGTAAAACGACCACGTTTTACATGATGACGGGGCTTGAACGAGCCGAAAAGGGTAAGATTTTGCTTAATGGCAAAGACGTTACCAAACTCCCTATGTACCTCCGGGCGAGACTCGGGCTTGGTTATTTACCTCAAGAACCTTCGATTTTTCGCAAAATGTCTGCCGAACAAAATATTTTAGCCGTTTTGGAAACGATGAAGTTTTCAAGAGCCGACAGATTTTCAAGATTAGAAGATCTATTGGAAGAATTTGGCATAAAGCACGTCCGTCGTACACGTGGCGATGCACTTTCAGGAGGCGAACGCCGACGCGTAGAAATCGCCCGTTGCCTTGCTACCGAACCACAGTTTATCCTTTTAGATGAACCATTTGCGGGAATTGATCCATTGGCAATTGAAGATATTCGAGAGATTATTTTGTATTTGAAAAAGCAAAATATCGGTATTTTAATAACCGACCACAATGTTCGCGAAACTCTTTCAATTACAGATCACGCCTATATTATGTCTGACGGAAAAATCCTAAAAGACGGCAAACCGACTGAGTTAGTGGAAGATGCCGAAGTCAGAAAACTTTACCTCGGCGAACGTTTCACTCTTTGATGCGTATCAATCGAATAACTAACCTATCAAGCTCTATTTTCAACGGATAGCAGAAGACAAAGTTATGAATGTCTCACAATTATTAACATGTTTCTTGAATTAATATGTTGTATTAAACAAGTAGCATAGCCTCGCTTTCTAACTGAAAAAACAATATGTTATCCTTCTTTTAACGAGATTAATTTAAGAGGATTTATAAAGATTTTATGAGAGATGCGGTAATAATTAGTGCGATGCGGACGCCAACCGGGAAATTCCAAGGTGCGTTGAAAGGTTTTTCTGCACCGGAATTGGGTGCAATAGCTATCAAAGCGGCGATTGAAAAGGCTGGAATCAAAGCTGAGGACGTAAATGAAGTGATTATGGGTTGTGTTGTGCAAGCCGGAATCGGACAGGCACCCGCTCGTCAGGCTGCCCTCAAAGCTGATTTACCGCCAACGGTTTCGGCTTTAACGATCAATATGGTTTGCGGATCCGGGCTTCGTGCGGTTGCTTTGGCTGCTCAATCGGTGATGTTGGGCGACGCAGATTTTGTTGTGGCTGGCGGAATGGAATCGATGTCTAATATTCCATACGCTTTGCAGACAGCCCGCGAAGGTTTTCGAATGGGAAATCAAACTGCAACTGATTTGATGATTCACGATGGTTTATGGTGTCCTTTTGAAAATTGGCACATGGGAAATACGGGCGAAATTGTTGCGGAAAAACATCAAATTACACGCGAACAGCAGGACGATTATGCCGCAAAATCGCATCAAAAAGCAACTGATGCACAAAAAGCAGGTAGATTTTCAGACGAAATTATCAGCATTTCAATTCCGCAGAAAAAAGGTGATCCGATCGTTTTGGATTATGACGAACCTGTTCGCCCGGACACAACTGCTGAAGGTCTTGCGAAACTAAAACCAGCTTTCAAAAAAGATGGCGGAACTGTAACGGCGGGCAATGCTCCAGGTGTAAATGACGGAGCAAGTGCTTTGGTTATAACGACTTCCGAAAAGGCAAAGGAGCTTGGAATCGAACCTTTGGCAAGAATTGTTGCTCACGCAACTTCAGGAATTGAGCCGAAATTTATCATGCTCGCACCTGTCCAAGGAGTTCAAAACGTTTTGAAAAAGGCGGGTTGGGAAATGTCGGAAGTTGAATTATTTGAGCTTAATGAAGCATTTTCAGTTCAGGCACTTGGTGTGATGAAAGAACTTGGGATGAATGGCGATAACGTTAATGTAAACGGCGGAGCTGTTGCACTTGGACACGCAATCGGAAATTCCGGTAGCCGCGTTTTAACAACTCTTTTGCACGAAATGAAACGTCGAAATGTCAAAAAAGGTGTCGCTGCCCTTTGTTTGGGCGGTGGAAATTCTGTGGCAATGGCGGTTGAACGTTAAAAAAATCAAGGCAATCAACTCTATACTTTTATGCAAAGATGTTTGCCTTGATTCTTTTGTTTTAGCTACATGCTATGCTCCCAGCGGCACAACAACTATCTCCGCCACAAGTAAATGATCCGCATGTACAACCCACGTCTGCACATCCAGGTGTGTTTGCATCACTACATTGTGCAGCCGAAGAACAACTTGCAGATGGTGTTGCAGCACACGTACCGCTTTGTGCATGAATAGCTAAAGGAGCCAAGACAATTGTTACGAGTGGTAGCAATGCCATCGGCAGAGCATAATTTAATATAGCTTTTCTTCTGGTTACTATATCAGTTTTTCTTGGCTCGTAGTTTTCAAGCAAATCGGCTTTGGCTAGTGTATCCAGAGTTAGAAAGATAAATTCTTCATCTACCTTAACCTTGAATTCTTGATTGAGCAGACTAAGGAAGCTTGACGCTTCAGTTTTCCCGTTACAATGTTTCCAAACATAGGCACAAGTTTGGTTCAAACACATTGCTTTGTTGCTCGTTAGATTATAAACAAGAACTTCATTTGAAAGTTCCTGGACTACGAGATTTGAAGATCTCGCAAGCGGGAGTTGTAGCATTTTCATAATATTTTGACTGACTTTGATTTGTTCTAGGATGTAAGAAATAATTCGGGGTACTTAACTATTACAAATTGCAGTGGTTTTAGTCAATGAGATTCAGTATTTAATGGCTCATAAACCATTTTATCTATTAGTTTTACAATGAAGGGAAGCAAAATATAGAACAAATTATTTGAACATTGCGTAAAGTTAGGTAAGATTAAATCAAATTAATCGTTGTTGGTTGGGAAAGACTATGACAGCAAAAGAAAAAAATAGATTGGCAGGTATCTTTTTATTGGCTCATGGTGGGCTTCAAGGTTTAATTGTGATTTTTATGCTGGCTTTTATGGGATTAATTATGTTCGCTGACCCAAAAGCCCCATTCGGATTTTTTGCGGTAATTATGGCTTTCTTTGGAATTCTTTCCATGGCATTTGTCGTTCCGCAAATTGTTGGCGGTTGGAAAATGTTTAAGGAAAGACCGGATGCGAAAAATTGGGGAATTGCCGGGGCAATAACGGCGTGTATGAACGCACCTTTAGGAACGGCGGCTGGAGTTTTCGCACTGATTTTTTTATTTGGTGATGAAGGAAAGAATTTTTATGATTCAAACGTTTCGCAGGCAAAATTATTGGACAATGCTACTAATCAACAACCCTTTGGCAATTACAACGAAGCTAATCAATTTCAGGCTCCGCCGCAACGTGAACCACATTCGTGGAAATAAATATTTTTATTTAGGCTGAATTCTAATAATGTAACTGCAAACCATTACAGCTTCGCCGGGTGAAACTTGTACTCTTTGTCCCGAAGGAATTTCGCGATTTCCAACAATAATCGGATTGCGTCCTTCGCTCACGAGCCAATAATTTCCTAGTCCGTTTGTGACAATTGTTAAATGGCGACGGCTAACTTCCGGGTCTCCCGTTAGCGGAATATCGACAGGTTTTGATTTCGAACCACGCCCGATAACGGTTTCGTTTTGATAGATCGGCACTAGATTTTGCCTAACGCCATTTTGCCAAACTTCCAATTTATAAAGCTCAACATTTCTTTTTTGAACTCGTGTGGATTCTTCGTTTTCGTCTGAAATCGGCGGCTGATATGAAGGAATATCAAGCTGTGCGACAGTTGGCGGCGGTGGCTGATACGGATTTGTAGCGACCGGCTGATTTTGTTGAAGCGGTGTAACTTGTTGGGCGATCCTAGGCGGCGTAGGATTTGTCTGCGGCTTTTGTCTCGCCACAACACCCGTTTTATTATTCGAGCCGTCTTCCCAGGTGTGCTGTATGCGAATATCATCTTTTTCCAGCGTGCCGTCAACTCTTAATTCGACTGCAAAAGATTGAGTTTCAAGCTTCTTTTTACCGGAAATTTCTTTCGCACGCTCGGCTAATACGTGATACAAGCCCTGCTCTAATCCGCGACGTTTCGCACCCTGCCATTCCTTATCATCTTCATCGCTCATAAAGATGATGTATTCGGTAGGAATAAGCGTTGTGCCTTGCGGAAGCGGCACCATTTCACGCTGCATAACTTCCTCAACTGCACGTGCCAGCTTAACAATAAATTCTTCCGCATTACTACGCGGTTTTACCTGAGCGTCGCGAGCGGCTTCTTCCAAAACGCCTTCCGCACTGTCGCCATCAATCCAGCCTCTAACTTTGCTTAAAACACCCATAATGGACTCGTTTTTCGGATCGGCTTACCTAGCCAGACAATCCTTCTTACTCCTGAATGTTAATATATCTTCTATTTACCCAGCCTTGTTCCTTTTCGTCGGGATCATCCTTTTGACGGGTTCGCTCAATTATAGCAATTTCTAGCCAATTGTCCTTAGAATTTACAATTCTAACACGCGAACCTCTCGGAACCAGACCAATTTTATCGCTATCTACATCGCCTTCTTTACGTATATTAACATCGTTATTGGCGATTCCTTCACGAGACGCGAATGGATTCTGAACCGTCGGGAAAATCCTGCCGTGGCGAAGATAATTTTGCGTTGCAAATAATCCCCCTGCAAATAGACTGATAAGCAGAGTAAATATTGCAGTTTTTTTCAGAAAGCCGGTTTTTGCGTTAGTTTCTGGCTGAGAAATATCAAACTGAATTTGCCTATTTTCATTATAAATTTGCTTCGGGATTGGACTTTCAACAATCCTATCCGAAGACAATCGCACTACAAAATTCGGATTCTTATCATCCGGCATTGGCACTTTGAAATTCTCCGAAGTGTTGAAATGCGGACGAATCGGTGCTTGTGGTGAAAAATCCTTAGTTACCGAGGGTTGCGGAATCAAATGCGGCTTTGGTGCAACTTGGGTTAACGTTTCAGTTTCTTCCGTTTCCGCAAGTAGTTTTACCTGCACTAAATCTACCCAAAAATCATTAACAGTTTGATATCGGTCAGCCGGATTATTTTTCGTCGCCTTCCGTAAAACCCTGATCAGATCATTGCCCCATTTTTTTTCCGTAAAAGCCATCGGCAAATCGCCAATCGGCAGATTTGTAAATCGTCTCGGAGATTCGCCTGTAACTAAAACATACGTAGATTTTGCCAATGAATAAATGTCAGCGGCGGGAGTTAATTCCGTTACTGTCAGCACATCCATCGAATCATTAAAAACGGGACTATGTTCTGGCGGGGCATACATATTTGTGCCAACTCTCGTTATCGGCGTGTCACTTTGCGAAAAACGTGCAACTCCGAAATCTGCGATCTTAACAGTTTTTTTATCTCGCGTGAGCAACAAATTTTGCGGCTTGATGTCGCGGTGAATGATGCCATTTTTATGAGCATGAGCAAGCCCCGCACAGACTTGTTCCAAATAACTGAACACTTGCGGAAGCGGTAAAGCCTTGCCAGCACATAGTTTAGACAAATCTCCGCCCGGTAAATACTCCAATAGCAAATAGTGAAAAACAGTTCCGCTTAAATCGCGTGCTGTTCCGTGTCCGAGTCGGCTGATGATATTCGGATGCCGAACGCGGTCAAGTGCTATTGCCTCATTTTGGAAATTTTCTACCAAAGTTCGTTCTAAATCCGAATCCAAACCGTCTTGCAGAAAGACATTAAGTGCTTTGATTACGACCAAACTATGTGGCGACTGGTCTGAAGCCTTTGTATCGCGGGCAACGTAGATTTCGGCATAACTTCCACGCCCCAAAGGGCTTTGGATGTCATAGCGTCCGTCGATCCGACAATTTTGCAGAGAAAGTTCCTTCATTGTTTTTCGGCAATTTAGATGCTACAACAAAGCATAAAACTACGCCACGAAAGAGATACGCGAAAGTAAGTTTCAAAGTTCAAAATCAATATAATAGCTATTTACTAATCTTAACTAACGTTTTACAATTCACAAAAAGAATGTCTGAGAATAAATCAAATAATAAATCAGGAACGGCGGATTGGTTTGTGCAAGGCATTTTGTCGAAGATCGGCGATATTTTCGATAAGATGACCGGACGGGGCTGGAATAAAGCCAGCAGTCTCTCTGCCAGCGAATTAACCGAGCGGCTCAAAACTCTCTTGGATTCGGAAGTGAAAGAAATGAGCGGGAAAGGCAGATTTGTGCCGCATAATATCAAGCTCAAAATGCAATGGAATAAGTTTTCCACCGATTCGGAAACTGGATTGAAAAAACTTGAACACGAATTGCTTGCTGCTGCAATTGACCACATTAACGACAATCTTTATCACACATTTAAGCCTCTACATATCGAAGTTAAGCCTGATTATTTTACGGAAGGAATAAAATTTTTGGCGAGTTTCGACGAATTCGGGGATGATGATTCCGATGCAGAGGTAAATGTTACTGCTCCGCAAATAAATGTTCAGAAATTGATTCCCGAAGCCGCAAAGATTGAGCAAAATCCTGATGAGGAAACTTACATTGCAGAGTTTACAATTGCTGAAAAACAACAGGAAGTTGAGCTCAAATTTAATGAAAGTAAGAAGCGAAATGCTGTTGGCAGAACTAAAGAAAACGCCTTAAGTATTGAAGACGCAAGCATTTCCAAGATTCACGCGGCACTCGTTTTGAATCCGCAAGGCAAGTTGTTGGTTGCTGACACAGGATCGACAAACGGAACTTTTATCAATGGTCAGCGTATTGCTTATGGCAGAGCATTTCCGATAAATGAGGGCGATAAAGTGAAGTTTGGAAATATTGAAATTTACTTACGGAGGGTCCCAAAACCCACCGATTTTGCCACGCAAGAGAGCTATGTGGCACAACCAATGCCGCCGACTGAATCGTTTCAAACGCCTCTGCAACCGACGCAAGCTGCTTTGCCGACTGAAGCCTATAAGGCATCCCAAATTGAACCGGAAATTGTATCCGCTCAGCCTAAAGAGGAAGAAGTACCAAAAATTCCTGACTATAGATTTAGCGAAGCGGAAATAAAAAATATTGAGAATCATTTCGATGAAAACGAGATTTCAAGTAAAAAAGAAATATCAGTTCCAAGGCAACAGCCGGAAGATAAAATTCACCAGACCGAACCTAGAATAAAACTAAATTTTGATGAGTAAAGCTGAGAGAAACCGGACGATTACGCTTACTGATAAAGAGTTGAATCTTTACCGGAATAATCTTGTTACGCTTAAAAAAAATGTTTCTGAAATTGCTGATAAAACTATCTGTCAGGATACATTTTCAGTTTTGAAATATTTGCCGGAAAACAGTTTTGACCTGCTTTTTGCCGATCCTCCATACAATTTAACCAAGCAATTTGGTGCAAATAAATTTCAGCAGATTTCTTTAGACGACTACGAAATCTGGCTTGATTCGTGGCTTCAGGATTGCGTTAAGTTATTGAAACCAAATGCTTCTATCTATATTTGCGGCGATTGGCGTTCCGCATCTTCGATTCAGCGAATCGGAATGAAATATTTCAAACTTCGCAATCGGATCACGTGGGAACGCGAAAAAGGTCGCGGTGCAAATTCAAATTGGAAAAATACGTCGGAGGATATTTGGTATTTCACAGTTTCGGAAGATTTTACGTTTAATTTAGAAGACGTAAGGCTCAAGCGGCAGGTTGTCGCACCGTATAAACTCGACGGCGTTCCAAAAGATTGGAATGAAGAGAAAGACGGCAATTTTAGGCTTACTTCGCCGTCAAATATGTGGACGGATTTAAGTGTGCCATTTTGGTCGATGCCCGAAAACACCGAACATCCAACTCAAAAACCTGAAAAACTTTTGGCGAAAATTATATTGGCAAGTACAAATGAAGGCGATTTGGTTTTAGACCCTTTTTTGGGTTCGGGGACGACTTCGGTTGTTGCAAAAAAATTGGGTAGAAAGTATGTCGGGATTGAATTAGAGGAAAATTTCGCCTGTATTGCAGAAAAACGTTTGCATTTAGCAGACGAAAATCAATCGATTCAAGGCTTTAAAGATGGCGTATTTTGGGAAAGAAACACATTGAATCTGCAAAATAGAAAGAAAAGTTATGTTTTACCTGCTGCTGATTTTACAATTTGATTGGAATAAATTGCGACCTGAAAATCTTTTCGGGCAGCAAGTTTTGGAGCGAACTCCGGCTGGTTTGAGCCTTATTTATATGGCTGGAATCGCACTTTTGCTCTTTCTTTTGTTGCTTTCATTCATCAGAAATTTGCGTCCGAAATTTGCATTTGAAGAGGGAATACCTAAAGAAGTTAAGCGAAGATTAAGTTTGACGACAACCAATAGAAGCTTGCGAATTTGGCAGTTTGTTTTTGTAGCTTTAACATTTACTGTCTTTGGTTTTCATGTTTATTGGACAATTTTCGCGGAAAGAGATAACGAAAGATTTCAGGCTTTAAGCACACGAGATTTACGCACTCGGCGTTCTGCTTCGACGGCTCTGCGTGGTTGGATGCTTGATCGATCGGGCACTTTGGCTAACTCTTTGGCGTATTATAAAAAAGATAAAGACGGAAATATTGTCCGTTCATACGCACTCGATAAGGAGATGGCTCATTTAATGGGGACGGAACTTTCAACGCCCGGACTTGACCGCACGCTTTATTCGCCAAAAGTTGATCCGATGCCGGAAGCTTGGGAAGTTTTGACATGGATAAAAAAGCCCGAAGACACACAGAATGATGTCAAAATTACGATCGATCGGGATTTGCAAGCCTATTTGGCACAGCAATTACAAGGAAAAAAGGGAGCGGTTGTTGTCTTAAATCCCCAAACGGGCGATGTTTTGGCTATGTATTCAAATCCTTCGTTTGCGTTGAGCGAAGCGGATAATATGGACGAACTTCACAAACTCGAACGCGATAAAATGAACAAACCTTTATTGAGCCGGGCAACTCGCGAATATTATGTGCCGGGTTCGACATTTAAGACTTTTACGATGCTTTCCGCTTTTCGTGCGGGCAGACAAGATACGATTTTAACGAGTTCGCCAACGGGTTACATTGCCTTCAAAGGTTCGCGTCCGATTTTAGATGCAAATGGTGGTTGCGAGCCTCCGTATGGCTGCATTCCCTTAAATATTGCACAATCTTATGAAGCTTCGAGCAACCAATATTTTGCACAGCTTTCGGTTGAATTAGGTAAGGAGCGAATGAGAGATACTGCCGGAATTTTGGGAATTAAAGCAGTTGATACTCCAAAAGAAGCAGTTCAAGCAGGATACTTCCCAGACATTTGGAATACCAGTAATAAGCGTGTCGCAAATGCGATGGCTCCGCAGCAATCAACCATTGTAACGGGCAAAGGTATTTCAAATTATGACGTTGGTTTGGAAGGAATGGGGCAAGGTTATGCAGGACAAATGACGCCATTTCAAATGGCTTTGATCGTTGCTGCACCGGCGAATATGGAAGGGAAATTGATGAAGCCAAAAATCGAATTAGATCAGCCGCCGCAAATGTTTTCGCAGGTTTTAACGCCACAACAGGCAAATGCGTTTCGTGAAATTATGGCTTTAGTTACGGAAGGTTCAGGCGGAACTGCGACGAGAGTTTTTGGCGGAGTTCGTTCTGCCGGAATAAGAGTCGGCGGTAAAACCGGAACGGCTGAAAAACAAGCTCCTGTTTACGATGCTAGCGGGAAATTAAAGACCGTCAAGAAAAAACGAAAAGATAAAGATGGCAAGATTATCCAATACGATGCTCCCGTAATGTATGAACGTACTGACAGTTGGTTTGTCGCAATCGCACCTCTGGAACGACCGCAATTAGCAATCGCGGTCGTTGTCGAATCCGGCGGGTTTGGTGCGAAAACGGCGGCTCCGATTGTTGCAAACGTTATCATGAAAGCGAGAGACTTGGGGCTTTTGGGCGAGCAGTACAAGCCAAAAGCAAAATTGCCGACAGGGAACAAAAAGAAGGTAAAAGGTAACGGATAATTATGAAAAATCGAGCATCGTCACATTTTTTTGTATTATTCATTGTCGTTATTTTGGCGGCAATCGGGCATTATGCGATCTATTACGGAGCGTTGATTCGAGGCTATGAAACTTCTGAGGTGACGGCGTATCGAAATATTGGTCTTCTGATTTTGCTTGCCGTTTTGCCGATTTTTAGCCGATTGATTAAATTTCAGGGAAATTGGACACTTTACACAACTGCCGTTTTGCTCTTTTCGATTGGGCTAACTGTTCAATACAGACTATTTAGCGATTTGGAATATTCTTCTCGTGACAAAAAATCAGCTGCCCGGCAAGAAAAGATAAAAACTCAACAACTCCATTACATTCAAGAAAACTATACCGCCGAAAAGAAGCAAATGATGGGTTTGCCGGCTACTCCGCCGTCGCCCGTGGATCTATCACTGGAAAAACCGCGACCGGCAAATGAATCGGCATTTGGTGTTTTAACCGCCGGGCAGAACTCTGATTCCGCTTTTCGCCATATTTCTTTGCATATTTACAATCATTGTAACCAAGAATGATAAGGTTTTGAATCTTTTGCAGAAAAACGGTTTTCTGATCGTTTTGCTGACCTTGGTTCCTCTTTTGCTCGCCGCCGTCGCATCTTCATCCGGCAAATTACTCGGCAATATGACTCCTTGGGAGCTTTCAAAAATACCTTTTTTGGTTGGATTCGCGGCAATTCTGGCGGTGCTTTACCGGAAATTGTTGCAAACATATTGGGGAGTTCCGCGTGCAAGAGACGTTTTGCCTTTGCTTGTGATGGCTGTAATGCCGTTTATCCCGTTTTTCGTGTTGAAGGATTTCGGGCAAATGTTAGTTTTTAGTTCGGTTTACATCACGCTTTATTTGATTGCGGTCCGGCGTTTTCCGCAACGAATTGTCTTTGTCGGCTCAGTAGTTTTTATTGTTGCAATTTTAATGCTGAGTGCATTGCCAACCAGCGTACAAGTAAAAGTTCCCCTATTATCAACACTTTCCGAACCGGTCAAGGCGATTTTGCCGCCACGTATTCATCAGCGTTTCCATCTGTGGTTTGATGCTTTAAATCCGCCAACTCCGGATACACCTTTTTGGAAAGGAGATTTGGCAGATTTTTATTGGAAGCAATATCGTGGCGATTTGTTGGAGCGAAAGCCCGATGCCAAGCCGTTTTATGACGAGCTTTCAAAGATTGAAAATACAAATAATCCCGACGCGGAAACGAAAAAACGTGCGTCTGAAATTCGTTCCGAACTGAAAAAGATCGCCGCCGCAGACGTTTCGGAAATGTATGAATTGACCAAAGACGAAACTTTTGAAGAAGAGCAGCCAGCCGATGGCACTCAAGCCGGACAAGTTCAGGCAGATGAACAAGAATTGCGTGAAATCAAGTCGCAATTGCAGCAACTTAATGAAGAAGCGTGGTTTGGCGACGATGCATTGCAGGCTTCGCGGGCAACTTTTGGGCTCTCTTCAGGAGGTAAAACCGGTCGCGGATTAGGCTTAGGTTATGTCGAATTAATTCCGGTCGCAGATTCTGATTATATTTACGCGGCAATTGGTGAAGAACTTGGACTTTTTGGCGGATTATTGATAACCTTTGCATTGATTACGTTTGTGAGTGCGGGAATCAGAACTGCCCTTGATGCAAGAGATATGTTTTGCAAACTTTGTGCAGCCGGATTGACAGCCTTTATCGGTTTTCAAGCCTTGGTTAATATAGGCGGCATCACCCGTGCATTGCCAATGACGGGAATCACGCTTCCATTTGTAAGTCACGGTGGATTTAGTTTGATAACAAGTTTTATAATGCTCGGCATGTTGCTGGCTTTTTCACATCGCAACGCCGTTGACGCGAGTATTGGCAACACAGAATTCAAGGCAAAATAGCTAACTGAATATAACTCCCGATTCTATTGCCCGGAGAAAAAATAATGACGCAAAATTCTTTCAAAATGATTACTTCAGCTGTTTCAGACCGCGGATTAAGCGAAAAACGTCCGCAAAATGAAGATTCTTATGTTGAGATGCCGGAACGTGGTTTGTTTGCAGTTGCCGATGGAGTTGGCGGAGCTCAGGCAGGTGATGTTGCATCACAAATGGCGGTTGAAATCTTGGCTGAAGCTTTTAACAATGCGATAGAAGGCGGTGATTTGGAAGAATTGATGAATATTGCGATGAGCAGGGCAAATAACGCGATTTATCAAATGTCGCACGATTTGCCGCAACTTTCTACGATGGCGACGACGATTGTTGCTTTGCAAATTTCGGGTAATATCGCAACGATTGGTCACGTTGGTGATTCGCGTCTATATCGTCTTGATTCTAAAGGAAATTTATTTCGTGAAACTCAGGATCATTCGGTGGTTGAAGAAGAAGTTCGGGCTGGTAGAATGACGAACGAACAAGCCGAAAATCATCCAAGCAAAAACGTTATTAGCAGGGCACTGGGGGCAGAAGGCTCGGTTGAAATCGACATGAAAACAATCATGTTTGAATCCAATTCGACATTCTTGCTCTGTTCCGATGGCATTACGCGGCATATTTCCGATGGTGAGATCAGAGAATTATTGGCTTTACCGCACGAACCCGTTTTAATCTGCCAACAAATGAAAGATATTTGCTACGAACGCGGTGCTGAAGATAATCTAACGGCAGTAATCGTGCGAGTTTCAGGTACTGAGGTTTTCACACCGCTTGATATTGAAGAAAATACTGTTGCTTCTCCGCGGCAGCCTATTCGTGGATACTGCTGATCTGGCGAATCAATTGATGATGGAAACAGGCGAAATTCCGACGCAAAATTTAGAGATTCCTGCGAATGCACAATTTCATCAGCCGCAAATTATCAGAGAACCAACATTTACTGAAAACGCTTTCGTTCAGCCTCAGCCTTTCAGCGACACAATGCAAATTCCGGCAAAAGAAGAAGAGGTTAGCAATTTCAGAATCGAAAAAGACGAAAAAACTTACGTTATCAATAATGGTCTTTCAGGTGGAATTTTAAGTAAAATACTGCCGTTTTTATTGGGTTTGATTATTGGAGGATTAGTTGGTGCAGGAGCTTATTATGGTTGGAATAGTATGCAGCCCCCGCCGGAGCCGGCACCGCAAATTACAAAGATGCAAACGCCCAACATTCCATATTCTGCTTTCGAAGACAGCCGCCGTTTGGTAGATAACAATCCGCAAAAATATATTGACGCAAGCGGAGCAAAAGCAGATGACTCGGAAGACTATTACTTATTGGGAAGGGCATATTCAATAATCGGAAAATATGCTGAGGCTAAAGATGTATTTGCCAAAGCCAAAAATGCTTTGAAAGATTATAAAGGAGCAAATTTAGCGACTTTAACAAATGAAATTGCTTTCGCATCTGCAGCGATTGAAAATCGATTTTCAATCAAAGTTCTGGAATCTGAAAAATCCAAAACTGCAGTTTCAAATGGTGAAGCCGGCGGAAATGGTGCTGCGAACACTACAAATGTCAATAAATAACCAAAACATAAATTAGTTACAAAAAGTAGGTTTTCAGCCTACTTTTTTTGTTTAAAACGCTGCCGCTTTGCTTCAAAAAGAATAATTCCCGTCGCGACTGCAACATTCAAACTTTCTACATTGTTCTCCATCGGAATTATCAAACTTTCATCCGTCATCAAACGTTCTTCAATGTTTAATCCGTTTGCTTCAGATCCTACTACCAGCATTTTCCCGACCGCCCAATCAATATCCAAATAGCTCTTTTTCGCTCTGATATCCGCACAAATTGTTACGATATTATTTTGTTCCGCCCACTCAACAACTTCCTTATACTCAGCATTTATCCACAGCGGAACGCGTAAATTCGCTCCCAACGCACTTCTCATCGTCTTTGCTGAAAAAACATCCGCAGAACCCTTAGTGATAATTACGCCGTTAATTCCACTGGCTTCAGCAGTTCGCAAAATTGCTCCCAAATTTGCAGGATTATTGATCTGATGTAGCAAAATGAGCAAAGGTTTGGCACTTAAATTCTGCTCGATGTTTTTCAGGTCGGATACGGGTCTATCGCAGATTAGGACTATGCCTTGAGATGTTTTTGTGTCTGAGAGCGAATCAAAAATTTGTTCCGGAACTTCTAAAAGTTCAACATTCATCTGTGAAAGCGTCTCAATTAGTGACAAACCGCGGTCACTTGCCGAGAATTTCTGTGTAAAGAATACGGATTCAATTCTCAAATTCGCCCGCAAAGTCTCTTCGCAAAGCCGCAATCCTTCAACGAATATTCTGGTTTTCTCGCGTCCGTCACGAATGCTTTTTGCAAACTTGAGTTTTTGATTATCCCGGCTGGAAATCTTTTGAATATTCATGCTTTCAAAAGAGGGGAAGTTACACTGAAAACGGCTGGAAATTTAGAGGCGAAAAAAACAGAGATTCATTATCAATCTCGGAGAAAGGCAGATACTCTATTGCTTTACCAATTATTTTAACGTCATTAAAGGATAATGGTTCTGGTTCTTTTCCGGTATTCAAGTAATAAATGTCTAAATCTTTGTCATGCAAGCATTTACCAAAAGAATATGAGTCGCTTTCCTGACAATAAATTAAAAGAAACTCATCCGTTTTGAAATTTATTAAAGGTGCAAAAGCGATAACCAAATCTTTTTCAATTCCTAAAACTTCCAGTGTCAATTCCGAAGAAACAAAGAAAGTTGAAAAACTAGGAGTCAACCGATTTGTCTCACTTAACGATACGTTGTGTAAATGCAACGGTGAAATTTTTCGCGGAACATTGTGAGATTTTTCAACTTTTTCCGTAAGATTGTCAGGAGCACTTGAAATTGGTAGCAGATCTAGTTCCCCATAAATTTCGGGAAATTCATAATCCAACATTTCCGCCAATGCTGAAAAATCAATTTCTAAAGAGTCTGCCGCCAGTTGAAGATCATAGTTGTTATCCTCAATTGAATTAATAATTTCTACTCGTTTGAAACGGGAAATCTCATTATCTAACGAACCTTCTTGTTTGACGTGAATTAATTTCGAAAATTCCTTAACAAAGTTCTTAACAGCAAACTCACCCATTTTTTGCCCAGCCAAAGAAATCAATTCATTAAACACCAATATCGCTTCTTCTCTGCGATCAAGCTGAAATAAAAATTTGCATTTGTTCCACATCGAATCCGTTATCGAATAGTAATCGTCACTTTCAACTAAGATGGATAACGCCTTTTCAATTGTGTCTAAAGCTAATTCTATATGCCCTTCCGCCGCTACAATCAATGCCTTTGTATCTAGATAAATTGGAAGCCAGCCAATAAAATTATGTTTTTGGGCAATTTTCAAAGCCTCCTCGATATTGCGATGAGCAGCGAGAAAATCCTTAGTTTTGTAAAAGAGAAATGCTAGGTTATTTCTTGAAATAGAAATGAAAAGAAATTCCTTTAATTCTGAGGCGTTTCTAATACTTTCCTCGTAATGCCAAACCGCATTTTCGTATTGCTTAAGATGCCGATAAATGAGTCCAGCCTTATCATGGTAGGTAATGCGAGCACGTTTATCTTCGCAAAATTCCATCGGGACTTGAATTTCTTCAATTATCCTTAGAGCTTCCGAATATTTTTTTTGCTGTATTTTAGTGCTTAATAAATTACCACGATTCTTAAGGTAAATAAGATGCAGACTATCACTGAGAAAATCTTCGGCAGTTTGTTCAAGAATAATTTCGGACTCAACCAATGAACCATCATGGAAATAACAAGTTGACAGGCAATTTTGGGCTTCCGCTACCAAATGGAACTCACCCGCCTCCATAAAAAGTGAAATAGCTTTGCTAAGTAAGTCCTTTGAACGTTCCTGAAAGTTCTTTTTGTTTCTAGCCTTTCCAAAATAACTTAGAAAATAACCGGAGAGTCTATATAATGCAGCTTGTTCAAGAATCTCATACTTGGAAAAATCAGGCTCTTCGTCAATATTTGCCCAAATCGGAGCGAAGTTCTCCAGTACGCCTTCTAAATCTCGGCGTGCTTCAAGATCCCACCCAATTTCAATAAGGTGGGAAATTTCAGTTTGACTTACTTTTCCTGAGAATATGTATTTCATGTACAAAGCATGTTTAACTCTGTTATACTATGTTTGAAATGTCTGCCTCCGCATTTCAATCATACCAAACGCGGTTAGCCTCAAACTAACCTTTTCAGGAGAAAAATAATGAAAAAATACAAGCTAATGCTAGCTTTATCGCTAGTTTTAACTACTACGTTGTCTGTTTTCGCGGATGGTGAAACAACCACGAACAATCTAACAATCATAGATCAAATCTTAATTGCCTTAGGCTTAAAATAAGTAATTAAGACTCAATCTACCTTTACCGGGCTCTCAGCAATGAGAGCCTTTTTTGATTTGATCTTATAAACAGCTAATCAAACCTTAATTTCCCAAATATCCAACCTTTAAACATTGCAATTACTATGCCTTTCAGACGTAACTACTTTTTCGGTTGAATAGTAATTGATTTAATTTTGACAGTTTCAATCGGGCGTTCGCCTTCGCGGGGAGTTCCCGCAATGGTTCTGACATTGTTCATTCCGTCAATTACTTTGCCGAAAATTGTATAATTTTGATCGAATTCTTTCGTGCGTTTCAGCGTTATAAAAAACTGGCAGTTCGCCGTGTTGACCGAATCACTGGTGCGTCCTGCACCAACAATTCCGGAATCATATAAAAGATCGCTAAATTCCGCAGAAACGTTTGGTTTGTTCGATTTACCTAAGCCATCATTTTTGGGATCATCATCCTTTGAAAATGGGTCGCCACCTTGGATTACAGCTATATTTATTCGATGTATCGCAGTTCCGTTATAAAATCCCTCATTTGCTAATTCTTTGAATCTTTTAACCATTTGCGGTGCAATATTCGAATATAATTCAATTGTGAATTTGCCGTAAACAGGCTGCTCCATTTCAACAATTGCCACCTCAGCATCGGCGATTGGTGCAACGCCTTTCTTAACATCGGCGGTTTTTACCGGAGTAGGTTTATTACAACTGATAAATAGGGCAAAAAACAACACTAAACCCAAACATTTCAAACTTTTAATAGACATATTTATCTCTAAAATTTCTTAGTGCTATCTAGCAAAATCGTAACTGGACCATCATTAATTAATTCAACATCCATCATTGCCTGAAATTTTCCTGTTTCAACCCGCGATACTTTCTTCTTAGATTCGGATACAAAGTATCCATAAAGTTTATTGGCTTTTTCAGGTTGTGCTGCTTCAATAAACGATGGGCGGCGACCTTTTCTCGTGTCGCCGTAGAGCGTGAATTGCGAAACTACGAGCATTTCTCCATTAACATCAAGCAGAGAAAGATTCATTTTATCTTCTGAATCCTCAAATATCCGCAAATTCAAAGTCTTTTCAACCAAATAATCCGCGTCCTTTTCTGAATCTTCTGCTGAAACACCAAGTAAAACCAACAATCCTTTATCAATTTTTCCGACGATTTCGCCGTCAACTGTAACGCTTGCCCGCTTTACTCTTTGGATAACAGCACGCATCAGCTTTTAAGGATAAAGGATGAAATATGACACCTGAAAAAGAGCGGATTTTAATTCATCCCTCATCCTTCAAAATTCATCCTTTTGTCTCTACCACATTCCTTCTTCGATCGTAACCTTATTCATTACAACAGGTTCGAGTGGTTTATCGCTTCCGTTTACGGCTACTGCCGCGATTGCGTCAACTACGTCCTGTCCTTCAATTACCTTTCCAAATTTTGTATAACTTGGGGGCAAAGGATAATCGATATGCATGATAAAAAATTGCGAACCATTTGTGTTTGCACCGGAATTCGCCATCGCGACCGTACCCTTGCTGTATGAACCCGCGTAAAGATCCGTTGATTTATTGATTTCGTCATCAAATTTGCCGCCCCATGCAGATTCGCCGCCGTAGCCCATTCCGAGCGGATCGCCGCCTTGGATCATGAAATTTTTGATTACTCGATGAAAAATCACGCCATCGTAATAGTTCTTTTCTGCCAAAAGTCTGAAGTTTTCGGTTGTCTTCGGAGCGTCTTGCTCGAGAAGCTCAAATTTGATAGTGCCTTTGTTTGTTTCAATTACTGCAATTTTGTTCGCCATTATGTTTCCTTTTAATTTAGTAATAATAAGATTCTTTACATTCTACAAAATAAATCTTTCGATGGCTACGGCTACTCCGTTTTCATCATTGCTCAAAGTTCTTTCGTATGCCTCATTTTCTAGCATACCATCGTGTGCATTGCCCATAATCACGCTTGTTCCAGCATATTCGAGCATTTCGAAATCGTTAAAATTATCGCCGATTGCCATTACATTTTCCGCCGAAAGACTATGAATTTTCGCCAGATTCGCAAGTCCGGCACCTTTTGACGATTGTGGCGGTAAAATATCGAGCAAAGTAAAATCCATCTGAGGATAAATGGTCACTAAAATATTAACTTTTTCTTGAAGTTCGTCTTCTAAAGTGCGTTGCAGATCATACATTGCAGAGCATCCGCCTGAAAATGAAATATGGATAACTTCTTCATTTCCAACAACTTCTTCCAAAGATTCAACGTGGTGAACAGCGTCTTCTGCTTCTGCACCATGCAAGCGTTTTCCCCATTCGATATATCTTTGCAATGGAATATTGTGAGCCGAAATTGTGTCGTAAAGGAGAGTCCCTTTAGTATTCGGATTGCAGCTAACTAAAGCATCACCTCCAAACCCTTTGCCAACCCGAATCGTTTCAAAAACCGTTTCAACTGAGATCAGCGAAACAGCAACAGTTTCCAAAGAATCCGCAAATTTGATCAAAGCTCCATTATGGCAAATGATTGGTGCGTTTAGATTTAACTCAAGTGCGACCGGCAAAGCATCGCGAAAACGCCGACCCGTGCAAATTGTTACCAAAACGCCTTTTTCTTCAGCCTTGGTAATCGCAAGTTTGTTTTGATCGGGAATTTTGCCTTGCGAATTCAGAAGTGTTCCATCAAGGTCAAGTGCTAGAAGTTTTATCATTTACGGCATTATCGCATTCCTTTGCAGACTTTTTACAAGGATACGCAAAAGAATGGAAATTTGCCAAAAGAGAAGTAGGAAAACAATTGCCAAAAATATGAGGTCTTCAATAATGTAGAAAACAAACTCCCCGACTTTTGGCTCAACAAAAGTTTGGAAAAATAGATAATAAACTCCCAAGATTCGAGCAAGCACCCCGAAAAGCGTTAAGACGAGAAAAATTCTTGAATATTTGAATTTTTTGATCAAGACGAAAATGCTTGAAATTGAAAGAGTAATCAGCGAGATAATTCCTAACCCAGTTAAATAGAATGGTAGAAACATTGGTCCACTAACCGCGAAATCAATATTCGTTTTCGCACGAAAAAGGTAGTCGCTTATAGCAGCGTAAACTTCGTTTGAAAGATGAACAAAGATACCTCCGAAAACGAAGATAGGAAAAATGGAAGTAGTTATAAAGAGCAATCGTTGCTCCCAATCTAATGCCTTGAATTTTTCCGAGAATCTAAGCATATTTAGTTAGACACCAAATTCCCCCAGAAGTTCCACCTATTTCCCCCGTTGATCCGCCAGCCACCTCTGATAAGCCGCTTTACCTTTTTCAAATTCTGCTGCCGAGGCATAAAAATGATGCGAACTGTCATTCTTTTCAACGTTTAGAACATAATAAATATAGTCGGTTTGCTTCGGATTCAGAGCTGCATCGATCGCACTTTCCGATACGGAAGAAATTGGTCCGGGCGGCAATCCTGATACTTTGCGTGTGTTGTATGGCGATAGCGATTCAAGGTCGCTTTTGTGAATTGTCCCATCCCAACGATTTTCCATTTTTGCGATGTAAACCGCCGTTTGATCGATTCCAAGAGCGATTCCTTTGTTTAGGCGATTATAAATTACAGACGCAACGATCGGACGCTCTTCATCATATTTAGATTCGGTTTCGATAAGCGACGCAATCGTGATAATTTCATGCGGAGTCTTGTTCATTTGTTGAGCTTTCAAGATACGATCGGTCGTCCAAACTTTTTTGAATTGCTCAACTGTTTTCTTGATCACGTCCTGCATTTTTACGTCTTTCGGAAAGCTGTAAGTGCTTGGAAACATATAGCCTTCGAGGTTTTTGGCGGTCGGATTAATATCTTTGATAAGGCTTACATCGTCCATCAAATACAAAACTGCTTTTTCGTCCATTGGCGGATTTTGCGGGAATTTTTCAGCCAAACGTTTGGCAATATCAAATCGGGTAAAGCCTTCCGGAATAGTTAGTTTGGTCGTTCGTTCTTCACCTTTTTCGAGTTCTTGCAATACTTGTATTGGCGAAATTGGCGAATCAAATTGATACTCACCGGCTTTTAGTTTGCTCGCATCGCCCATAAAGCGTATGTAATTTTTCATCGCAGAAGCATTTGTGATAATGCCTTCCGCCGCTAATTTTTCGACGATCTCATTTGGTGTAGAACCCTTTGGAATTTGTATAAACTGACTGGCTTTATCGTGGGCTACTTTGGTATTCATCGTACTATTGATCCAATAATAAAAGCCGCCGAAGCCGATTAAAATCAATACGATAAGTGTAATAATTGCTACTATTAAATTTTTCATAACTCTTCGGGATTTTAACAAAAAATACTTGATTAGATAAATGGAGAATCAAAATAACGCATAAAAATGAACCTGCCGCGATAGCAGGTTCGATAATTTTCAACGGAAAAGAACGTAAATTCGATTATTTCAATGCCTTTTCAATCGCCTCAACCACGCTCGGATCGTCCGGTTTTACACTTGGGCTAAATCTCGCCAACGTTTTGCCATCTTTTCCGATTAAGAATTTTTCAAAATTCCAGCCAATATCGCCTGAAAAACCTGGGTTCGATTTTTCATTGGTCAAATATGTGTAAAAAGGATGCTGATTGGTTCCTTTAACTGAGATTTTGGAAAACATTGGAAACGTAACCTTGTATTTCAGCGTACAAAACTCCTTAATTTCAGTCTCGCCGCCGGGTTCTTGCCCCATAAAATTATTGGCAGGGAAGCCCAAAACCACAAAATCCTTATCCTTGTATTTGTCGTAAATGGCTTGCAGAGCTTCATATTGCGGCGTCAAACCACATTTGCTGGCAGTATTTACGATCAACAGAGTCTTGCCTTTGTAGGCTTCGAGTTTTACTTCTTCGCCATCAATATTTTTCATCGTAAATTCGTAGATCGACGAAACATTCGGCGGCTCGCTTGGCGAAGGATTGAAAATAAATCCCAAAGCATAAGCCGCTCCTACTCCGCCAATTGCCAAAAGAACTATTAAACCACCAATGATTTTTAACCACATAAAAACTCCTCCAAAAACCTTTTCTGTATATTAAACTACGCTCTCACACTTTTATCAATCGTCTTGCCCATTTCGTAATATTCGTAAACTTTCTCAAAAACTTTCTGCCACGAATATTCGAGTGCTCTTTCCCTCGCCGCTTTCTGCATCTCCGGCAAGGATTCATGATTTGAAACAAAATCCGCCGAATATCTAATCAAATCAGCTTCATCTTGAGCAACATAACCCGTAACATTTTGATTGATCAAAAATCTCGGACCATTATCCGGCAAAACGACTGATGGAACTCCTGAAGCCATTGCTTCCAAAACAACATTTCCAAAAGCATCGGTCTGCGAAGGAAAGATGAATAGATCAATATTTGCATAGGCTTTAGCCAATTCTTCACCACGCAAAACGCCTGTAAAATGTTGCGTTTGAGAGATTTTCTCGGAGCCAATGCTTCCTCGCTCCCATCGCCAACGATCAAAAATTTGTAGTTGGTAATACTTCGCTTCCGCAATTCTTCGTCAACCCTTGCAAGAAGGCGAACATTTTTTTCAGGTCGCAATCGCCCAACGTATCCAAGCGTAAAAATCTCATCTTTACGATCACGTTTATCCGGTGAAAACATTAAGGTATCCACCCCGCGACTCATTAAATAAGACGGACGCTTTGTCATTTTTTTAAGCAATTCAACCAACTCTTCATTCGGAGCAAGCTGGATCTGAGCCAAAAACAGCAATTTCATCAAACCGCTCAACGCGACTTTCTGCATCAGAATTTCGGTTTTTGTGCGAGCCGATTTTGGAAGCCAGGAGATCAACGGTGAAAATCTGCTGACGGCGTATTCGTGTGCATTCGTATGCCACGAAGCGATTGCCGGAATATTTTTCAAGTGTGCATAAAGCAGACCAATTTGGCTTACGTCATTGGGACCCGTAACGTGCAAAACGTCGGGCTTAAATTCCTTTAACTTCTTACGAACAAATCCGTTATGCCGCCAAAAAAGCGGATCGTATTTCAGCTCACTATCAAGCGAAAACGCAAATTTATTTCGCTTTAACTGCAACCGAATCAAGCTCCCATCTTCAGTCAAAACCGTTTCATCACCCGAATAGATAACCAAAAAAGGATAATCCCGCTCCTTCGCAAATTCGGTCAATTTACGCAAAACATTGGCAGCCCCGTTTACTTCTGTAAAAGTATCGGCAAATAAAGCGATTCTAGGTTTCATATTCAGGCAAATTGGAGAGAGTAAAACTGCTAAAATAATACTTTAGATTGATGATTTGGACAATTCTCAGGAAAAAACGAACCGTGTCAGTAGCCCGCCCATTAGGAAGGGCTCGACCGTCTGACATCAAAGCCTGCCTTTTCAATCGACAAAAAACTCGAAAATTAGTTTAGTCAGCTCAGCAAAAATTAAATTGCCGATTCAAAAAATCTCTGCTAATCTCATACAGATTTTTGAACACTCAATTTCACAAGGAGAAAAAATGAAAAATAAAACTATATTATTAGCAATCATTGTGTTGGTATTTTCGGCAACCATCTTTGCTCAAGACAAACCAAATAATGACCTACAATACAAATTGCTCGCCACTACGCGAACTTCGACAATGCAAAAAGAGATCGCACAAGCTGCTGAAGCCGGTTATCGGATATTGGTTGGAGCACCAACAAGCGGCTCCGAAATGGCACTTTTTCTATCCAAAGACGGAACAGTAGCCGAGCCGTATAAATACAAGCTGCTCGCAACAACGCGAACGGGAACGATGCAAAAGGAACTAAACCAGCTTGCGGAAGGCGGCTATCGCTTAATTCCAAGCACGATGATCGCTAAAGCCCAACTAATTGGCGGCGTTGAAATTGTAATGCTCATGGAAAAACCGCCAACCGTTACAAAACAGTATGAATACAAACTTTTGGCAACAAATCTAACTTCAACTTTGCAAAAGGAAGTGACTGAGGCGAAAGAAGCAGGTTTTGTAATTGTGGGAATGGTAAGCCGAGGCGAACACATGGTTGTAATGGAAAGAGAAACCGATTCGAAACCTTAAGAAGCACGACTGAAACGCGGCTGTTAGTAAATCTATTTTACCGGATTTCTAACAGTCGCTTGTTGCATATTCTTTACTATTGAAACTTTCCATTAATCGTAACGCCCCGCCAATCATCCGTCCGAAAAGGCGAAGCAGGGAAGCCGATCGAATTAAATAAATTAGCGTCAACTGGTGCATCAGACCACCCGTATCTAACCGCGACCGGATCTTTCACTTTCGCCTTCTAAACAATAACTTTATCGCCCATTATTTCAGCTTTCGCATAGTGGAAAACCTTGTCCAGCTCCAGCGATTTCAAATCCTTTTACATAATCAAATTTATCATTCGCATTTAATCCTTCATATGCAAATTTGAACGACACAATCGCTTTTCCGCCTTCAAACTTAACCGAATCATACATCGGACTGCTATATGGAACTTCCAATCCGTAAGTTTGATTTCAAAGCGTTTGCAGCGAGGCGTTTGGCTACGTCTTGTTTGTTGGTCGGATGAATATCGTTGGCATTTCCGATGTCTGTAATTACCGCCATTCCGGTTTTTGGCACTTTCAATGTCATCGTTTGAGCTTCACGCAATTCCGCCCAGCCGCTGCCTTCATTGCTGCTTTGATTTCTGCCGTAGCTCGATAATTGTGCGAAGTAAAAATAGAAATCGTCGCCCCATTTTTTCCGCCAATCTTCGATCATCAAAGGAAATGTTTTGCGGTATTGAATTGAGCGTCCGGCGTTCGTTTCGCCCTGATACCAAAGCGTTCCACGCATTGCGTAAGGCACGATTGGTGCGATCATTCCGTTGTAGATAAAAGTGCCGACATTGTTGCTCGAATGTGCGTATTCGTGCGGTTCGGCAAACGATGGCATGAGCTTCCAATTATCCTTCCCGAGCGGGATTTTCTCACTTTTTGACGCAACGAAAAGGTCATTATCCGAACCCATAAACCCGACGCCATACCATTCAGGTTCGATGTTTTTATTAAGCTTTATCGCGATTCGATTATCGCCTTCTTTCCAAGTATTTTTCGGCACAATAAACTCGCGTTTTCCTTTTGAAACTCCTGCGAAAATCTGCTTGCCATTGATGTAAATCTCTTTGTAACCATTGGTATCCGCGAGTCCGAGCCTCGTTTCTTCGGTCGCAAAATTCGCTGATAGTTCAACGTTTCGAGCCATAAAACCATTGCCGCGAAACGCCCAAATTCCTTTCCAATCCCATTGCCCGATCGGGCTTGATGAAACCCACTTCGAATCATCGAAATTCGCAGCCAGGTATTTCTTTTCATCAGCAATTGTTGGGTTTGCGTTTTCATCGCCGAGCGTTACTTTTTTAACCTTTTTCTCGTGCATCGCGTCGGCTTCTTGCCAGTTTTTCGGCAGATTTTGTGCGTAATTTCGCAATTCATCCGAGCCGAGCATTCCTTCTTTGCTGATCCAACCTTCGATCTGCGAACCGCCCCAAGATGAATGCACCAAACCGACCGGAATCTTTAGCTTTCTGATGAATTTCGCGTGCAAAAAAGAAACCGATCGCCGTAAAATCGCCGACAGTTTCCGCCGAACTCACCTTCCATTCGCCCGTCTTCAAATCCTTTATCGGCTCAGTTTCCACCACGTGTTCCACATAAAACTGCCGAATCTGCGGAAAATTCGCGTTTTTCTTCTCCGACGCAAAATTATCCGCCTGCTTCACCGACCATTCCATATTCGATTGCCCCGAACACAGCCAAACCTCACCAATCAAAACATCATTCGCGGCAGCATTCCCCGAAGCCGCCGTAGCCTTCAAAACAAACGGTCCGCCCGCTTCCATCGCCTTAAAAACTGCAACAAATTTCCCACTCGAATCCGCTTTCACCGCAACATTCTGATTAGCGAGCGTTACATTCACAATTTCATTAGGATTCGCCCAACCCCAAACCGGAATCGGCTTCTGCCGCTGCAAAACCGTATGATCCGAAAAAAGCCTCGCAAACGTAACGGACGCGAAAACATTTGAAGATGAGGCGAAAAAGAGACAAAAAAAGAGTGCTGCAAAAACACTCTTCGAATGGAATGATTTATTTTTTGGATTCATACAAAACCCATTATAGATGAGGTTTTAGAATTTTGCCTATCGGATTCTCGACCCAAAAGTGTATTCTCGATATCAAGAACTTGTGACTTCCACTAAGGCATCGGCAAATGAGGCGGCAGGTCTGATGTCTAGACATTCTGGAAAGAGTTTATTCTGGAAACTGATAATTGCGTTCCTAGTTTTGCAAAATAATTAATCAGCAAGCTTGATTCCGCACAAATCCATAGTTTTCATCGATAAGAATTCTTCTATCAAGAAACGAGTTGAATTCTTCACACGATGTTTCACTAATGAGTAAACAGGAATAACAAGCTGCATAATTTAGTCCGCCAACTCCTTGTCCATCGCTTTCATAACATATCGGGTCGCTGCTGCAATCTTTGGCTCTTAGCAATGCAGATGAAAGTATTCTTGCAAAGTTGTCGCTGTCCGCTTGCTTAATCAGTCCTCCAAAACTTCCTTCGCTTCCTGCAATGGTGTAAATCAAAAGTCCGTTCATTGTGTCGGTGTCGCAATAAATTCTTTCTGCAACCGAAGAAGAAGGGTAGCCACAGAGGAATTCCAACTCTTTAATGATTAAGTGAGAGAAACTATGAATGAACAATGTCTTTGCTAAGCGTGTCGTGTCGGCGAACTTGTCATTGTTTATCATTTCGTTTTGCAGAACCCTTTGATAAAGTGAATTGATTTCCGCGTTACATTTTTCATTCTTCAATAAATCTTCAATAAAAGTTTTTACTCTTTCATCATTCCACTTGATAAAAATTCCTTCGCCAAAATTTTCAACTCCCATCAAATAATCTGTCGCATTTGGATTGGCAATCGGGAACTTTGCTTTTAATGGAACGTCTTCGTTGTCAAAACGAATAAACTTGTCCTTGCTGTTTGAAAAAACATCTCTATCCATTGGGCTAAGTCGTGTATAGCCGGTTTGAACCGAAGTGAGTTTAAGCCTTTTGATTTTTATGAGTTTCTCGAAACCGAAATTTTTCAATTCATCATTCAAAGGAACTTCTTCAAGTATTAAATCTTTCTCGTCAGTAATAAAACTATAAGTATTCAATAAATACCGATACTCATTCAGTAAGTAGTCATATTCATTTTTGCGGAATTCTGCTTCGGTTAAATTATCTACTTCCCCCAAAACCTGTTGAACTTCTTTCAAAGAAATCTTTGTTACATCTGCTATTTGCTGGGGCAAATTTCCTTTTGTGCTTAACAATCTGATTGTGGATTTTTCATCATGTGAAAGCTTTATTTCCGGTTGCGGAATAAACAAACTGCTCATCACGATTGGATAGTAAACACTGTTGCTGGTTCGGATAAGTGGTTTGTATGAGATCTTATGTTCCTCGCCTTTGCTATCTTTTATTTTTCCTTTGTAATGACGCAAATTGAAAAAACCTGCCAATGTTTTTTTACGATTGCAGTTTTCACATTGAATAGTAATACCAACCAAATCCGAAAGTTTTGTAGAACGAACGTATTTGAGAGAGATGTTGTTGCAGCAAGTTTCTTTTCCCAAAACATATTTGCCCTTTCCAATTCCATCGAAATCTTTGCCTGTGCCATCGCTAACCACTCGTTGGGCAGTTATCCATTTGCTCCAATCAATATCCTGAATGTCTCCATCGGGTGAAACAAAAACAAAACGAACCTGTTCCAATTTATGATATTTCCATTTCTTTTTTCTTGCGAAAGAACCCTTGTAGCAGCAATAGCAGTTTGGTCTGCCCGGAAGTTTGGAGTCGTAAATAAATTGTTCCCTAATTCTGTCTTGGTCGTTTATTCCTTCATCATGTTGTAAAACATCTTTCCAACCATTCCACCACTCAGCAATTGGTTTGAATCTTCCACAAGTTTCACAAAAATACCAAGTCGGGAAATGTTCAACTTTACCAACCTGATTTTCTTTTGCTGGCATTAAACGGTTGTCCTCGTTCTGTGCATTTGGAGGAACTTGAATTATCCTTTGAAGGTTCTGAAAAATTCCTGTGCCTCTCAAACGATTCAGCAATCTTGGTTCTTTGATTTCAAAAATGTAGTTGCCATTATCATCAGTCAGTAAGTAATTGCTTGGATTATTTGAATTAAAAAACCACCACTGATTTATGTCCATAACTTTGTAAGCACCAACAGGGCTTTCAATTATTGCCTGAACTCCCGATGTTGCTGTAACAGCTTTTCGTGTCTGTGTATGTATAAAGCGTTTCACTGTTCGCTGTGATTTTCCTTTTTAAAAAATTTCGCCATACTTAATTTGTCTGTAAATCGTTTATTCGGTAATAAGTTTCTGTGTCAATGTCACGAAGTGAATTGATCGTTAGCCAAATTCATCAAAGGGGTTCACATCAGTTGATGTCTTTTTCAAAAGCGTTGAGTAAGTCAGATTGTTGATTCTATTTTTCTTCGCTGTCCAACTCTTAATCAAATCATCAAGCAAAGTGTTTAAGTAATCGCTATTGCCAAATCTTGCCGTGATGTATATTCAAACCTACGCCATTTCAGGTTCAAAATGTTTTGCTTCTGAATTTCTTAGTCAAACCCGAAACGCTGTTTCGCATGAAAGCAACAAACATTGTCGTTAGCATTTTGGGAATTGTATTTTCAGTAAATGGAGTTACACTTAACGGTTCAACAAATTTATAATATGCCTGATGAAATGAATTGAAGTTTTCAAAGTAGGATTTATCTCTTGCCTGATTCGGATTAAACAAAGTGAAAACAATTCCGTCATGTTTTCTTCCAACACGACTGCTTGCCTGTATGTATTCAGCGATGTTTCTGCATTCCATTTACCAGCATCACATTCAATCTGCTCACATCAATGCCGACCGAAATCATATTGGAAGCCAACACCAAATCAAGTCCATTTTTTACATACTCATTTTCTTTTTCAGAAACTTCTGTTGCAAATTCATCATCCAATCTTTTCAGAGTTCCTTGATATTGTTGTTTTCAATACGTCCTGTGAGTTCAATGTGACGACTGTCAATATCTCGAATTAGAAAGGGTAGACTTGAGTTGTAACCAAAATTTGGATAGAACAAAACATTGGCGTTGGTTTGAATTTCATCATTTATCTTGTTATTTATTTTTCCTACATCTTTCAATGAATTGTAGTAGGAAGAATTGTCCAATACAAATTCAATGTTGCAAAATCACTTTTATCATAAAGTTTTACACGTGTGTAAAGCAAGTAGGGGGTAATCCCAACGGTGAGCTGATTCCTGTTTTTCCTGTCGCTAAAAATGCTATATACTCAACGTTCGCTAGCAGTTTCTTTTGCAAAGAAACTGTCGCTGTACGAAATTCCTGAAGGTGGAAAGATATTTACTTCTTTTCCTGCATAGAGTTCTTTAATTTGGTGTGAAGTGTTTCTTGTCGTTGTGGTCGACTAAATAATTTTTGGCTTGCGGTTTCCTTTGCTACATAGGTAATCAACTACGCTTTCAAAGATTCCAGCTTATCGAACCCAATGGTCCACTTATCAAGTGCAACTCGTCTTGAATAATTAAATCGGGTGGGTGTGCATCTGAAAATGAGTTGAAAAATTTATGTGTTTGACCTTCTTTCTGTGAAGCAAGCATTAAAAACTTATCAACTGTCGCAAACAGAAGTGTTGGCGGTTGCTTGTAAAGCATTTCATCAACAACTTGAATCGGCAATTCGCTTGTGTGAAATGCACAAGCATAATTCACAACAATCGAGAATACTAATATCCTTGGGTGCCTTACTAACAATCGTAGCCGGGTGCTTGAACTGCTTGCGGTTTTAGAAACTAATCTAACTCCACACGACGGTCATAGGCCGGGGGTTGCAATCTGCTTGTGTATTGGTCTGGCTTTCTCGGAGTTGCCTGTTGCATCTTCTACAATTTTATTTGCATCGTCAATTTGATTTGGCGATGCTCCTTCTCCAACCCAAAGTCCTATTGAGGTTTTTCTTCGGGTAGTTCTTGGTGCAAAATTTCTTTTGATAAATTCCAAAGCTAAAATCAATCGTGATGCTCTTTCAAATTGCTGTGATGTCAGCAACTCGAAAGGCGTAACGCATCAGAATACTTGTTCCCTTTGAAGTTTCTGAATTGTTGCTCAATCGTCTCCAAATAATATTAAATGCTCCAACTGCTCAGAATGCTTCTGTTTTTCCTCCCTCCTGTTGGGAACCAAATCAAGTCCACAAATTCCATTCCTGTCGTTCCGCTAAAACTCCGTCAATGATTCCTTCAATGCTTAAAAGAAGAAATGCCAATTGAAACGGTCTATATTCGTGGCGGCTTGGTCTGTCTGGATTCAAAAATTTCCAATCGTGGTAATCCTCAAAAAATTTCAGTGAGTTGTAATTGGCTTTTTCAACTTCATCAATCAAGTGTCTTTCTTTATTTCCAAATCGTTTGTCGTTACTGATTATCATTTGAATAAACATTGCAGTGTTCGCCAACTGGAAACAATGAAATGCTTTTCCACTTTCGCCTTCTATAAAATTTCAATTCCCTTAATTAAGCGTTTGTAGTTTGCTCCTTGTCGGGCTAAAAGTTTGTCAGCAATTTTTTTATCCTCTTGGTTAAATCCCTTTGCCGTTGTTGTTTGTCCATCAATCCATTTTTGATAAAGTGAAACGAAAAGTTTCAAGCTCTTAATGATTCCTTTTTTATCATCATTGAAATGTGAAAGTTCTTTTACATTCCAAACATTTATTTAATGCATCAAAGTCAGTTGAAAAAAATCCTTTTGAAAAATCATTCTTCATTCCGTAAACAATTCTGTCAGGCATAAAAGCCGTTTGAATTAAATTTGGATTTGGTGAATCATTCCATTGCACTGAACAATTGTGTCCAACTCCATAACTTTTGATGTCTTGGTAAATGAAATTTATTTCGTTTTGTTCTTCGTCAAACGGATGCAATTCTGATTGCGACTTGTAAGGCTTCATAGAAATGTTCTCCACAAATGTTTGTTTGAAACAAACATTTCCTGTTCAAGTTTTCGTTTGTGTTGCTATATTTGTTTGATGGATGATTTGAATTCGTTCAGCAACAAAATTTTTACATAGTTATTACCTTTGTATTCATAGGTTTTCACCATATATCCAACTGAAAGAATTTGGCTACCGTATTCTTTACTTAATATTTCTTTCGGCTCTTTCGTATTTGCAACTGAAACTTCTTCATTGGGAATTTCAATGTGTTGCCGCTTCCAAATTCTTCCTAAAAGTTTTTCAAGTAGGTGAACATAGTTGTAAACTTCCTTGCTTCCAATGTTTTTATAAACTTTGAAACTGTCAAAATGGTTCTCACTTTCCGCTCCGGCTAATCTTACCGCCTTGGCTTCCATCCAACTTTCTTGAAAGTTGCATAAAACCGTCATTGTAAGTAAGAGTGCTTCAAAGATAGTTGTGTTTCAATAGTTGAATCAAAGAAGGTTTGGAAACCTTCTTTCGATATTGCGAATTTTAATTTTCGAGACGGTTGCTCTAACTGGTCGAAAATGCCAAATGAAAAATTTACTTTGATTGATTTTTTAGGGTCAATGCAAAAAGTAAAACCAATGTGAGTAGGGAAGAAGGCATTTTGTGTTAATTGAAAATCTTCTGTGTCCAACGCTACGAAATCAGTTTCTTTACTCTCTGTCTGAGAACCATTATCTTGATTCTTTTCATGTTCAAGATCTTCGTTAATCTTTTGATCTTTTTCTTTTGAATCTCCTGCTGGTTCTTCGTCAGCGTCAATAGCGTTGTCATAATCTTCTTCGTTAGTATCTGCCTCATTACTACTACTTTCAATTTCTTCCTCTGACTTTGCCGAACCTGTCGGAAAATCTTTTGACGGAAATAAAATTCCAGAATAGTATCTGTTCAAAGGATAATCAGAAATTAGTTCTTCACTGTCGGAAACTCCGAAAACATCAGAACCAGTTCCGATTAATCCCTTCTTGATTTCATTGTAAAAGGTATCTCTGAATTTACTCATCGTTGTTGTTTTGTGTCGTTATTAGTTCAATGTCTTTAATAGTTTTGATAGGAGATATAATAGCTGAAACAATTTTTTCTACTTCTTCTACGGTCAACCACTCCGCAATAAAAGGAAATCCATTTCTGCTGTCAGTATAAAATGGTTCATGCTGTTCCGCTGAATTTGAAACCATACTCAATTCCCTTTCCTTTGTATTCGGAAATTGTAGGCAAAATATTTGTCTCTCCCACAAAATTAAATTGAAGCCGACTATCCGCTATTAATTGGGCGATGATTAATAAATCAGCATTACTTCGGGCAAACATAACATGACCATTCTCCCGATTGTATAAAGTTGCTTCACTCACGCTAAACTGCTTTTCCTTCAATAGTTCATAAAGAGTTTTTTTTCATTTACCAAATAGACTAGTAGCCGGGATTAAACTTCCTGCATATTCTTTCAAGCAATTTTTCCAAAGGGCAGCGTAATTGTCGAGCTTTTTCAACAAGTTCAGGATGTTTCAATTCAAAAATTGCCTCTGAGAGTTTTTTTCTGTCAGGGTTCTCATAAATAAGAACCTTGTCGCCTTGGTTTAAATCGTCAACTTGAATAATAGATTTTTCTTTGCCTACAATTTTCAAAACAGATTTGCTCGAGGGAAGCTTTACTTTGCTTTTGTCTGTAAAAATTATTTTCTTAGCTATCGCTTTCTTGATGATCGTGGTTAGTTGAAGCAAGGGCTTCAATCAATTCATCAAAATTTGTATACTGATAAAAGTTGTCGCTGAAAGGAATGCCACAAATTTCAAAGCGGTCTTGTCCAAATATATTCACGATTTAACTCCTCAACATATTTATCAAAATGAAAACGAAATGCCCGTTCTTCAATTCCGTAAAGCAACAGTTTGTATTCTGTTTTTGCCCTGCCTAATCTCTCAATCAATTTTTCAATTTTTCCGCTTCCGTAAATTGATGAAATTACTTTTTGCTGCTTCTGATTTGTATCATCACTTTTTGAGTATGAAACAATTTCCTGTTTTTGATTGATTGGCTGTGAGTGAATAATAATCTCTGTCCGGATTATTATAAATTCGTTCTCTAATTAAGTTCCAACTTGCCAATGTCTTGCAAGCCGTGGACGGTCGTTTTATGCTGTGTCTGATTAAAGAGCTGATTGAGTTCTGACTTGTTGTGCGTTGCACAGCCACGAAGGCAAAATAAGTTGATGAATCTTCGTTTTATAATTCTTCAACCTTTATGTTTTGTTGTTGCTCTTAACTGTATTTAGAATTTCCGCAAACTTTGCTGATAGCTGTTTATGATATTCGTCAAAATCAAAATCATAAAAGATGTTTCCAATTGTTTCAATCAATAATTCTTTCAATGGCAATGTCAAATTCAATTTGAATTTGATGGAGTTTTGCAAATGTTGTTTCCTGTTTCAGATTCCAGTCGTAATAAATTTTTCTGATAAAACGGAAAATTGATTTTAAACCGACCGAGTGTTTGTTTTCAATTTCTCTTATCGCTTTATAGAAATCTTGTGATCGCATTTTCGAGTTCTGTGTTCTGAATAATTATTGGTTTGTGTATAATGATTTCTTTCGCTGTTGAAAAAGTTTAATTCTGGAATTGTCCACTTCCCATCGCAATGGAAGTTGGTCTGTTTCCCGAATCTATTTTTGTGTCTTTCTCTCCAATAGAAAACTGCTTTGGTGAATTTCCTTTGGTTGTAATAATTGCGGATTGTGGTAATTGATTGGTTAAAACTTTCCAATCCTGCTGATAAAAAGGACAAGTGTTGAATTTTATTTGGTCTCCCGTTGATTTCCTTTTTGCAAATAACTGTCAAGAAGATTTATGTTTTTGAGAACTACAAATCTTTGGAAAGCAAAGGAGAATTGTATTCAATCTCAATATTTCCGCTTTCATTTTCCGAAGCAAAACAAGAGGGAAATTCTTTTGGAATTGAGAGAAATAAATTCCGGTTTCCTATTACCAAAAGTTTTTCGTTGCTCAGAAAGTGATTCCTTTCACTAGCATCGTATCTTTTTCTGAACTCCGAAATCCGACCTCTATTTTACCCGTTGTAGCGATAGAGGAGTTACTAAACGGATGAAATCTTCCATATGTCGTGTTGTTATTGAACCGTTCACCATGTTCGCCCTCTTCTCGCAAAATATATTTTGATCCATCCTTGCCTATTTTTTTCGACAAAAAAAATCGAGTCCGTACCACCTTGGTTCAAACGAATGAATCGTTGCCCTTTATTGACATTAAACAGTTCTGATCTCATTAAAATCAGCACACTCGAAACTTACCAAAGATAACATCTTCGCTATATCTAAGTTACTTTCATCAATTACGAAGTGAAGGTCTTTTTCGACAATTGAAGAATGAACTCTGATGTAACACACGTCAAGTCTAGCGGCGTTCGAGCTTTCCAATAAGCGACTGCAGATAATTTTTGGGCGGCTGTAAATTCACGTTTAGTTATGACCTATCCAAGATTGTGAACCGTTATTGCAAATAACTTGTAACCGATAATTAAGTGTTTTTTTAATCTTTTGTTAAAAATCGGGTTCCTCATAAATCCCATAAATATCCGTCAGCGACATGTAGATTTCTTCAACGGTCGCATAAACCTTCACCGCTTCGACCGTTGCGGGCATGACGTTTTCGTTATTCTTCGCGGCGTTGTCAGTTTTTCCAACGCGATTGCGACGGCACCTTTGTCGCGTGTCGATTTGGCATAAAAGGCTTTCATGTAAAGCGGTTACCTCTTCAAAATTGCTTAGGCAGCAAGCAACGCACTTTCTAGGGCCCGCCGGCAAAGCCCACCGCATGAAATCTGTTGATTTGCATAGCCATAATCTTCGCCGCTTTCGTCAATAATGCGGATAAGACCTTCAGCTTTCGCGTCTTCATCGACTATAACTTGATAAATCTTTCCAAATTCGAGCGACGATTCGTAACCTTTATTGTTTATACAAACTACAAATTCGTGTTGATTCATAATCTAATCTAAAAACGGCAGTTTGATTTTCATTTCTCGTTTGCCGATGCTATGTACCTCATACCAATGAACTTCCGCCAAGCGAATTCGACCGCTTGGAAGTTCAACATTTGCAATGCCTTTTAGCTTTCTCCAGCGACCTTTACCATGGACCCGATTCAGGCGAGCCAAGTCACGAATGCCTTTATTTACTGCAATAATTTCAATGTCCGCGATTTCACTGACTAACTTAAAGTCTATCATTATTGTCAATATCTAAAACGCAGGTTCTTCATAAATCCCATAAATATCCGTGAGCGACATGCAGATTTCTTCAACCGTCGCGTAAACTTTCACGGCTTCGACTGTTGCGGGCATTACGTTTTCGTTATTTTTTGCGGCGTTTTTCAGTTTTTCGAGTGCGTTGGCGACTGCACCTTTGTCGCGTGTCGATTTGACACGTTCGAGGCGTTCCATCTGCGTTTTTCCGACGGTTTCGTCAATTTTCAAGATGTTCGTTTGCGACATTTCTTCGTCCATCGTGTATTTATTTACGCCGACGATGATTTGCTCTTTGCGTTCCAGAGCCTTTTGATATTGATACGCCGATTCCTGAATCTCGCGTTGCGGAAATCCGGCTTCGATTGCTTCGACCATTCCGCCGAAACCGTCGATTTTGTCGAAATAATCGTAACAACCTTCGATCATTTTATTCGTCAGCGATTCAACAAAATACGAACCTGCAAGCGGATCGACCGTGTTCACAACGCCTGTTTCTTCGGCGATAATCTGTTGTGTGCGAAGTGCGATCAATGCGGCGTGGTCGGTCGGAAGTGCGAGGGCTTCATCGTAACTGTCTGTGTGCAAAGAGTTTGTGCCGCCGAGAACTCCTGCGAGAGCTTGAATCGCGACTCGTGCGATGTTGTTGAGTGGTTGTTGCGAAGTGAGCGAAACTCCCGCAGTTTGCGTGTGAAAACGCAACTGCATCGAACGCGGATTTTTAGCACCGAAGCGATTTTTCATCGTTTCCGCCCAAATTACCCGAGCGGCACGATACTTGGCGATTTCCTCGAAAAAGTCGTTATGTGCGTTGAAGAAAAACGAAATTCGCGGCACGAATTCATCAATATCAAGTCCGCGTTCGATGCCGTATTTAACATATTCAACGCCGTCTCGCAGGGTGAACGCGAGTTCCTGTAACGCGGTCGCACCAGCTTCGCGGATGTGATAGCCGCTCACGGAAATCGGATTGAATTTCGGCAGCAATTTTGTGCTGAATTCAAAGGTGTCGATTACGAGTTTCATCGCGGGTTTGATCGGATAAATCCATTCTTTTTGGGCGATGTATTCTTTTAAGATATCGTTTTGTAATGTGCCTGAAATCTTGCTGAAATCGCAACCTTGTTTTTCGGCAAGTGCCGCGTAAAACGCAAGAAAAATCCACGCCGGAGCGTTAATTGTTTGCGAAACGGTAACTTCTTCAAGGTTGATTCCATCAAACAAAACCTCGAAATCAGCAAACGACGACACGGCGACTCCGCATTTTCCAACTTCACCTTCGCTCAGCGGCGAATCGCAATCCAAACCCATCAACGCGGGCAAATCGTATGCGGTTGAAAGTCCCGTTTGACCTTGCTGCATCAGATATTTGAAGCGTTTATTGGTTTCCTCAGGCGACGAAAAACCCGCGAATTGACGCATTGTCCAAAGTTTGCCGCGATAACCGCTCGGATGAATTCCGCGTTTATATGGAAACTCGCCGGGAAAGCCAATGTCTTCAACAGATTCGGTATAAAGCCGTTCGACAGGCTCAAGCGAAACGCCTTCAAACGATTCTTTGCGTTCCGGCGATTTGTCTAAAACTTTTTGTAATGTTTCTTCTTCCCAACGATTTAGTTCAGTTTGTGCTTCTTTTACTTCAGACATATTTATATTTGTTATGTTGTGATAAAAATCTATTTTAATAGTAGTTTAAGGCGGAAAAAACCACAAAGCAAGGGAAAGCTGGAGCGGGAAAGTAGAAAGCGGGGAATTTAGCAATTGCAATAAAGTTACAAACTTTTTACAATGGGAACATGAAACAAATTGGCTGGCATTCCAAATTATTGGTTATCGTCGCATTTTTAAATCTAATTTTTCTAGTTTCCTGCACAGACGTTGAAAACTCAAATACAAATTCTGCTCAAAACACAGCAGTTCAAAATTCGGATCCCGTTCAGGAGAATCCAAGCAGTGATGACGTTGAAAAATTACTGGAGATCGTTTTATTGCCAGAGATTCCTGAGGAAGTTGTTTGGAAAGAAGAGAATTTAGGCAGCAAAGACAATACTGTGCCGGGACCAACTGATCGAAAGATAATCGCGGTGCTGCAATATACGCCGGAAAACGTAAAGAAGATCATCGCTTTAGTGGAAAAAAATAAACAGCCGCAAGAAGTTGAAGTCGAAGTGGAAAACTGGTATCCGGAAGAATTGACCGCTAAATCACAACTTTCCGGAAGTGAGAGTCTTAGAGGAATGGCATTTGGTGCTAACCAATTTTTCAACACACCTTATGGAAATGGAAAAATAACCCACATCGAGGATACCAATTTCTTTGTATTGGAATTATTTACCACTTAGATCTAGCGACAAATTATAGAATTTCTCAATGGTTTTTGCTGTTAATTCGCCATCAGAAAGTTTTTTGTAATTAGTCCATTCAGCTTTAATTTGATTATAGATTTTATGATATTGATTGTTTGTATCTTTTGGATCAAAGCCTTCAAGTTCGACTAAAAACTTCATTAGAGAGAGGCAAATCGTAATTCTTCCGCAGACAATTAATAGCTTCAGAGTGTCTATCTCATTTTCCTTTAATTTTCCAAACCACAGCGTTGTCTCTACTTCTTCTGCCTTATCCGCAATCAAAATCATTTCAGCACTAGGAATTAGCTCAGCATCTTTTTGCCAAATACTCGTTCGATTCTTGCTGGGATTAAGGTCGTAAATGTAATTAAAAGCCAGACGCTCTCTAAATTCATCTTCAATAATTGCCGTTTTTACCTGCAAACCTCGAATTGCCTTCATAAAAACATTTGCCGACATACTAACGAGAGATCCAATTCGCGAAACGGCTAAATTGGCTAAATCATTGATAGTCAGATATTTAATCGCTTCAATCACTTTGAATCTACCACCTTTAATTTCAATTTCTTTGCGTTCATCTATCCAATTGAGCAATCTATATTTTCCTTTGCGAATTGAATAAATGATGAATATCAGACCGACGGCAATCGAAAAAGGCAGGTAATAAACCATTAGTAGCCATAACAAATTTGAAATTGTAAATTGGGTTTGAGAAGTAAATTTGTATATTTGCCCGAGTAAAAACCCGCCGTAAAACATTAAGAAAACAGTTAATCCAAAGCCGATCCACGAAGAAACACTCCACAATTGATTCGCTAATTTATGAATCGGTACCGTCGTTTTTTCTGCTAACCAAGAACTAACATTTATTTTAAGGCTTTCAACCAAATTAAAGTGGACGTGGGGTTTTAATATCTCGTCACTTCTTTGATTTGTGTCTGAAATAATAATGAGTGTGATATTTTCAGAGTCAACCGTTGTTTCATCTGTTTCGATTGCGTCGGTATTTGGTGCGAAATCTGCACCTTTAGCTTTTGACGCTTTATTGGCAAGCAACATACTGGCAATGCCTTGATTATCAAAAATACCGCCATCCATCAAAGAAATGTTCTCCTTATCTTTAAACAAATCCTTAATATTCTTGAAATCTTTCGAAAATATGATCGGTTCGAAAGCAGTGGGGAAACAAGATGAAGCCGCAACAATATCCGATAAGTGTAAACTTTTAGCTTTTACTTTATTTAGGCGGTAATTATTATTTCCCACTACGGCGTTTGGTTTAAGGCTGATACGAAAGCGAAAAGCATTGCCCTGATAAAATTCCGTCGCATTGAAAATTAATTCTTTGAAAGGTTTTTTTGGCGAATCACCCGCGTAGAAATGTCCAAAATTAATATCGGCAAAAGGTAAATGTTTTTTATAAATTTTGGCGGCTTCTCTGATCAAACTAGCTTCTTCATTCGGATCATCCTGTTTAGCTTGCGAAAGTCCGGTTAATGCTTGCTCAATTACATTAGTGTTTTGCAAAAAGGAAAAAAACTTTTCGTAAAATTCACGGAAGTCCGGCGTATCATTTTGCTCAATTCGCCAAGCAGCATAACTTGCTCCAAGTATAGTTCCACCAGAAACGGTTGAAAGCATTGTTACATTATCCAATAAATCAAGGCGTTCGAGCATATCAATTGTGCCAAGATGAAAAGATGCTGCCCGATAACCGCCACCACTCAAACAAAGTGCAATCTCGCCAAAATTACTGTTCATAAATTCACCATTCAAATTTTAATGAAAAGTTAGCCGAAAATATTACAACCTAAATTTCATCGTAGCGTTTCAATTTTCGATAGAGCGTTGACAGATCTATCCCTAAAACTTCCGACGCCAGAGTTTTGTCTTGATTAACGCTTTTCAAGATTTCCACAACATATCTTCGTTCAACTTCTTCAAGCGTTGGATTTAATCCATTTGGATCACGAATTTCAAAACCGTGTTGCGAATTTGTAATCAATTTTGGCGGCAAATTTTCTAATGCAATCTCGGCATTGCTCAATATAAATGCACGTTCTACGGCGTTTTGGAGTTCGCGAATATTGCCTTGCCAATTGTAATTTATGAGGGCAGACATCGCTTCTTTTGTGATATTTTTTTCGCCGGAATTCTGCTCAGTAGAGAATTTGGCAAGAAAATGTTTGGTTAATAATGGAATATCCTCACGACGCTCACGCAATGGAGGAAGAAAAATTTCAATCACATTGAGACGGTAAAAAAGATCTTCGCGAAAGTTTCCCTTAGTTGTTTCCTCTTCTAAGTTTCGATTAGTGGCGGCGATAATGCGTGCGTCAAATTTAATGGAATTAGTTGAACCAATTGGAGTTACTTCGTGTTCTTGCAAAGCTCGCAAAAGTTTTATCTGCAATGCATGGGGAATTTCGCCGATTTCATCAAGGAATAACGTGCCGCCATCTGCCGAGCGAAAAAGTCCTTCGCTATCAGAATTCGCACCTGTAAATGAACCTTTTTTGTGCCCGAAAAGTTCTGATTCCAATAAAGATTCCGGCAATGCTCCGCAATTTATCGCGACAAAAGGATTATTTGACCGATTACTTTGCCGATGAATCGCACGGGCAACTAATTCTTTACCAGTTCCGCTTTCGCCCTGAATCAAGATACTCGCGTTAGTGGCGGAAACTTTTTCAATCAATCTGAAAACAGCTTGTAGGGAAGCTGAATTGCCGATTATTTCATTGAAACTATAATGCTTATCGAGTTCGCGGCGGAGCGTACGATTCTCTTGAAAAAGTTCTCTTTGACGCAGTGCATTTTTTACGGTTTGCAATAAATCTTCATTCACAAAAGGCTTGATGATGTAATCGTAAGCACCTTTTCGAAGTGCGGAAATTGCCGTGTCAACCGATGAATAAGCCGTCATAATTATGACAAGTGCTTCACTTTCAATTGCTTTGAGTTGACCAAGCAATTGAAGTCCATCCATTCCTGCCATTCGAATATCGGTCAACGTGAGGTTAACATCGCTCTTCGTAAAAAGTTCCAAAGCGGTTTCTGCACTATCCGCCGTCAAGACACAATAGCCTTCATCCTCAAGCAGTTTTCGCAAAATAGCCCTCATCAATTCTTCATCTTCGACAACTAAAATAGTTGGTTTGCTCATCGAACCTTTTTCCCCTCAGAACTTTTATTTTTTAACTAATTTCGTGATAGCATCTTATATTATTACTATTTTATCCAAATGAGTCTTCATAAATTTACCAAAATCATATCTTTTTTTTGTTGTCTTGCCTTTCTTGGTATTAGTTCGCTTTCGCAGCAGACCAATCCCGTTGAGCGGCAAGTAGCTAATCCGATGACGGACACTCCAAACGTTAACCCAGTCGCCGCAGACACTGAAATAAAAGCTCCAATACGCAAAAAATCTGTTATCGAGGAAGGCGGAAATGGTGATTTGGTTGTTTACTCAGATAATCAGACAGGCGAAGGAAAAGAAGGCAGCCGGATTGTAACTCACACAGGCAAGGTGGATGTAAGGTACGGAATTTACAGGATTCAGGCTGATAAAATGACGATTTTTGAAGCCACAAATAAAATTATTGCCGAAGGAAACGTGATTTTTGACCAAGGGGAAGATCAGCGGATTACCGGCTCGCGAACGGAATGGAACTATAAAACTAAGCTCGGCTATTTTGTTGATTCTACAGGCTTTACAAATCAAACAAATGACGGAACGGTAATCTATTTTACTGCCGATAGGGTTGAAAGAATCTCGCTAAATGAAATTAAGGTGGTCAAAGGTAAGTTTACAGCGTGCGTTGATTCCGTACCGAAATGGAGTTTCTCTTCTGATATTGCAAACATCAAAGCAGATGACAAAATCAGCATGATTCTGCCGAAATTTCGGGTTAAAGATATCCCGATTGTTGCTTTGCCATACGCCTCGATTTCGCTTAAAAGAGAAGATCGTAAATCCGGACTTTTGCTGCCAACTGTTGGATATTCGGTAAATAAAGGCATAAGGATTTCTACAGCGTATTACCAAACGCTCGGACGATCAGCGGATTTAACGTTTCGCGGAGATGTTTATACTTCTCGCGGTCTAGGATACGGTGCAGAATTGCGAACTCGCGCGAATTCACGCTCTTATTTCAATTTTGGTTTCTACGCCGTTAAAGATCGGATTCTTGGTGCAAAACCTGGTCCACAGAGTTCCGATCAGGGCGGTTCGACGGTTTATGCTGAAGGAATTCAGTATTTTCCAAATGGCTTTACAGCGTCGGCTGATGTTCGCTTAACATCCAGTTTAGCTTTCAGACAAGTTTTTTCCGATGGTATTCAGCAGGTAATTTCCCCAATCGAAGGTTCTCAGGCTTTTGTCAACAAAAGCTGGAACAACTACACTCTCAATATTTTGGCACGTTCGCAAGTGATCTCAATTCCAAATGTAAGAGTAAAAACACGGAATTTACCAAGTATTAATTTTGAAAAACGTCCGAGCCAACTAAGTTTCTTCAAAGCCGCGTATTTTTCATTCAAAGCAAGTCTGGAAGGCGTTAGCCGTCGCGAAGAGACCGATAATCTAGCACTTTATCGGCAAATAGCGGGTAGAGACCCCATTGTTACCCCTGCAATTGGGCAGCGATTCGATATTCATCCGCAAATTACGATTCCTTTTAATACAAAATACGTTAATTTTACTGCAACGGCGGGAACAAGAGTCACTTATTATTCGAATTCCTTAGACGGGTTTCAGAAGGTTTTTGGTCGCGACATTATTCGGAATTATGGTGAATTTGAATTTGATATTCGTCCAGTCGCTCTCGCTCGAAATTTTTACAGCAGAAATAACGCGTTCAAATTTCGCCATACGATTGAGCCTTATTTGACCTATCGCGTAGTGAAGGGAATTGATGATTTTAATAAAATTATTCGCTTTGACTATGTTGATACGCAAACTGACACCAACGAGATTGAATTTGGTTTGACGAATCGAATATTCACAAGGCGTTATACGCAAGCAGTTTCAGCCGAAGCGGAAAAAAAATATCAGGAAAATCCGAGCTCAACGATCAATCCGCTTTCGATCCAGCCGTATGAACTTTTTACTTTAACAGTTCGCGGTAAACACTTCTTTGATAAGACTTTCGGCGGTGCCTTGAATCCAGGTTTTCGTAATCAAATTTATCCGATAACGGGCTTAACCGCATTCACTTTCGGCGGAGTTCCGAGACGCTGGTCGCCTCTGAATATTGATGCAACTTATCGCCCTAGAAAGACTATTTTTGTAAATTCTCGTATGGATTTAGGTATCCACGGCGATGGTTTGCGTGATATTTCTGCAACTATTGGCTACGACACAAAATTACTCAAGCTTTTCCAGACTTTTTATTTCACGAGAGCCGTAACACTAGCTCCCTCGCTTGAACAATACGCTGATTCTTTTGGCAAAGAAGCCGGAACTTTGCGTGGTTCTCAGTGGAGTCCGTCAATTTTTATTGGCGATAGAAATAAAGGATGGTTTGCCGGAAACTCGCTATTTTTCGACTTCCAGAATAAGCGAGCCACCGCCAACACGCCGCTTGTAAGTGCAATTTACACAATTGGTTATACCTACGATTGCTGTTCGCTAACAGTTCAAGCCTATACATTTAATTTAGGCTTAAGACGAGAAAACCGATTCGTCTTCAGCTTTCGCCTGAACGGAATCGGTACTTTTGGGACTGAACAATTTGGGCAGATAATTCGCTAAAGCACTACTTAATTAATTCTATCCCGAAACTCAATTGGGAAGAACGCTCAAAGCCTCGTGCGTCATTCGCACCAATAACGTATTTGATTCTAAAACGCTGTGTGGCATTAATTGGTTTTACGTCGTCTTTCTTTTTGAAAAGAAACTGGTCAACAATGCTACTCGTTATTGGAATCAAGAGCGATATTTCAGCTCTACCCTCATACCTTCTTACTTTTGTGCCTACCAGATCTTTCTCGTATGGAAACCACCAACCTTTTGCTGCAAGTTCTAATGAGATATTTTGTGATGAAAAACATTTGTCAAAATCTTCCTTTAGTCCATTTAGTTTATTGGTTGGATCTTTTTCGAAATTACCGCCAGCACCTTTTATATTACAACTAGGGGTAAAAAGTTGAATTGGTAACCATTTGAACTCACCTGCTAACGCAAAACTATCTTTCCTTGGAAACTTAGCTAACGAAGCCGTATCTTGCTTCAGTCGGCGGTAGTATTCCGTACTCAAACCAAATTCAGGTGAAACTGGAGCTCGGATTATTTGATTAAATAAAGCCCTTTTTGTCGATTCCCAAGGTAAAATGGTCTTTATCCCACTTGAAGCAACGAATGTCGCGTTCTTCACTCTTTGATCCCCATTCACTTTTGTTTCAAAATGAATTGGCATATACCATTTGTCAGTTAAACTTCTTTCTAACCCGATCTTAGTTTCAAGTTTTGAATTTTTGTCCTTCCAGTTTGTTGAGATTACATTGTCTGTATTGAAATAAACTCTCGCTATTTTACTATTTGTAACCAGCGAAGGAACATCTACCGTAAACTTTAGTTGCCCAACAGGTTTTTTAGTGCCATCAACTAGTTCTTGTTCAAGAATATAATCTGGAGTTACCTTGAGCGTGTATGAATCAATTTCTGGAATTGGAATTTTCCTTCTTTTTGTATCATCATTAGAGTCCCACATTAGAAGCTTTTGAACTACATTTCCATTTTTATCTTTGACTTCGACGAGTATTCCGATATTTAGTTCATCCGTAATTTTTAAGCCATTGCTTTTGGCATCAAAAACCAAATAGTTTCCGCCATTATATTTCTCGAATCTGTCGATCTTTAGTCGCTTGGCACAATCATCTCCGTCCTTGACAATGAAGAACTTTTCCAAACTATCCGCCACAAAATGTTGAGGGTCAGTGAAAGACTGATAAGATATTTTTACATAGACTCTTGGAGCCATAGAAGGATAAACTTTGAAGTTCTCATATCGACTGTTCAATGGTTCAAATTGTTCGGTTACGCCAGCAATAGAACATTGAGCATTCGATGTATCGCCAAGAAAAAGCCCGAGCATTACAGCTAAGACCCATAGATTTGCAACATGAAATATTTTTTTCGTCATTTTCCCCTCTTTTCTATTCTGTAATTTTCTTAACCAAAGTATTTAGCGATTTACTCCCATCGCTTAACAAACTTCCGTCTGTTGGATAAAAATCATCGGGTGTTAAGTTTTTTATGGCTGAACTGTTGAGTGAAATGTAAAATTAGGATTTTGCAATTTTTGAATCACAACAGGTTTGACAGCGTTTCTAGAAGAATTAAGTGTTATGTTTCCGGTTACGCCTTGGAAGTCTTTGGTTTGAGCGATTGCATCCCGCAGTTTTTCGCCATCGGTCGATTTTGCTCTTTTGATCGAATCCGCTAAAACATATACCGAATCATACGCCAGAGCCGCAAATGCATCCGCCGTTAAACCAAACGTTTTTCGGTAGTCAGCGGCGAATTTCTTAACTTTCTCATCCGGAGAATCAGGCGTGAAATGATTGGTAATAAAAGAGTTATTGAGGGAGTTTCCACCGATTTGCCATATTTCGGGTGCATCCCAACCGTCGCCGCCTAAAAATAATGATTTAATTTTTAACTCGCGAGCTTGCTGGGCGATAACAGCGACTGAATTGTAATAACCGGAAAGATAAATCGCATCTGGCTTTAATTTTTTGATAGCTTTTAATTGTTGATAATAATCGACATCGCCTTGAAAATAGGTTCTCTGCATAACGATTCTGCCACCTAATTTTTTGAAAGTTGTCGAAAAAACATCACTTAATCCTTTTGCATATGCCGAATCGAAATCCGCAAGGATTGCAATTCGCTTTAATTTCAAAGTTTCAAAGGCGAATTTTGCCATCGCATCGCCTTGAAACGTATCAACAAAACACGTGCGAAAAATATAATCGCCAACTTTGGTTACTCTTTCATTCGTTGATGAAGGCGTAATCATTGGGATTTTCGCATTTTGAGCAATTGGAGCGGCAGCGAGAGAATTCGTAGACAAAACTTCGCCCAATAAAGCGTGTACTTTTTTCTCAACAATTAATTTCCTGACCGCAATTTCGGCATTTTGAGGCTTTCCTTGATCGTCTTCCAGAATCATTTCAATCATCCTCCCATCAAGTCCGCCCGCCGCATTTATTTCATCGATTGCCAATTTGATTCCTGAATAACTTGAGATACCAAAACTCGCAGTATCGCCAGTCATATCCAAAAATACGCCGATACGAATTGGCTCATCAGATTGACCCAAAACAGTTGAAAACAATAGGGTTACTGTAAGAACCAGGCTTAAAAAAGATAGATTTCATAAAGAATAAAAAAACTCGCAAATTTACAATGAAAAATGCGAGTTTAAGGTTTTATATTAAAATGTCAAATTTGAAATTATTCTTTAACAGTCGCCGTCGCTGAGCTTTCATTTACATATGTCAGCCATGGAGCATTATTAGGTGCGGGTCGCTCGCCTGTAATTATTTGAAAGTAGGCTTCTTGCAGCTTTTTCGTGATCACACCGCGTTTTCCTTCTCCGATCGTAATTCTATCCACCGAGCGAATTGGTGTAATCTCAGCGGCTGTTCCTGTAAAAAATAACTCATCAGCGAGATAAAGAGCCGCACGTTGCATAGTCGATTCGGCAATTGGAATTTCGAGTTCACGTGCGATTTGGATAACGGAATCGCGTGTTATTCCGGGTAAAATTGATGAGCCAAGCGGTGGCGTAATTAAATGACCATCTTGAACAAAAAATAAGTTTTCGCCGGAGCCTTCGGAAACGTAACCTCTATCGTCAAGTGCAATTCCTTCACTGAATCCATTCAAAATTGCCTCCATTTTGATGAGTTGCGAATTCATATAATTTCCCGCAGCTTTTGCCATTGCCGGCATCGAATTCGTACTGATCCTGCTCCAACTTGCTACACAAACATCAACACCCGCTTCTAGTGCTTCTTCGCCCAAATATTTGCCCCAATCCCATGCTGCGATATAAGCTTCAACAGGATTTGGAAAAGGATTTACGCCAAAAGCAGGCTTTGCTTCATCCAAACTTCGGAAAACAATCGGACGCAAATAACATTGATCCAATCCGCTATCTCTAACTAAATCAACAGTTGCCTGTATCAAAATATCGCGTGTCAACTTCGTTTCCATCCGGTAAATTTTTGCGGAATTCAGGAGCCTCTGCATATGTTCCGTAAGCCGAAAAACTGCCGGTCCGCGTTTTGTGCTGTAAGCTCTGATTCCTTCAAAAACACTTGAACCGTAATGAAGTGCGTGTGTCATAACGTGAACTCTGGCATCGTCCCAGTTAATAAACTCGCCATTTTTCCATACCTTTGGGGCAATTTTCAAAGTGCTGACATCTTTTGTGGACATAAAATTAAATTAAACTCCTTGCGGTTTAAAACTAAAAGATTCTTATAATTAAAAGTGGTAACAGATTTGAAAATACCTTTAGTTTTGCTATAACTTTCAATTATTTAGAGAATAACTTATGCTGATTGGATTCGCAAGATTCTGCAAATTACGAATTGCAAATTACGAAATACGGTACGAAATCAATGAAAAGAAAGCTTAAGATAATGTTTGTTGTGGGCGAAGCTTCGGGCGATGCTCACGCCGCACATTTGGTGGAAGCTTTACGTCAACGATCACCTGAAATTGATTTTGAATTCTTTGGCTCAACCGGAAATAAACTGCGTCAACTCGGCGTTGAAACAATTGTTAAAGCGGACGATCTGGCGATTATCGGTTTACTGGAAATTGCGAGAGCCTTACCTATGTTTTGGCGGATTTTCAAAAAGTTAAAACAAACCGCTATTGAAAGAAAGCCCGATGCAATCATCTTAGTTGACTTTCCGGACTTTAATTTGAAATTAGCTAAAACACTGAAACGCAATAGTTTGCCAATAATCTATTATGTATCACCCCAGCTCTGGGCATGGCGTTCACATCGCGTTAAAACAATTGCGAAATATGTGGATTTGCTTTTGGCGATTTTACCGTTTGAAAAGAAATGGTACTCTGAAAGAGGGGTTGAACATGTTGAATTCGTTGGACATCCAATGGTCGGCGAAGTTCAGCCAAAGATTTCAAAAACAGAGTTTTGCATTAAACACAATTTGAAGCCGGAAAAGCCAATTGTCGCACTTTTGGCAGGCAGCAGACGTAAGGAAGTAAGCAAAATTTTACCGGCGATCTTGGATGCAGTTGAGATTCTACATAAAACCAACGGCGAAATTCAGTTTGTTTTGGCGGTCGCTCAAAATCGAAAACTTGAAGATATTCAAACGATTATCAGGCAATCAAAAGCTCATAATCCAAATATTACAATAGTTCAAAACGAGACTTACGAAGCAGTTGCGAGTGCTGATGCGGCTGTTGTTGCAAGTGGAACCGCTACGCTTGAAACGGGGCTATTGAACACGCCGTTGGTTATTGTTTACAAGGTTTCTGCCCATAATTATCATACGTTACGGCATTTAGTTAATGTACCGCATTATGGTTTGATAAACTTGATCGCGGACGAACGTTTGGCAAAAGAACTGATACAAAATGACTGTAACGGCGAAAAGATTGCGGAGGAAATTTCGCGTCTGCTTTTGCCTGAGGTAAATCAAAAATTTCGTAAAAGATTATTGGAAATTTCCTCAAGTCTTGGTAATGGCGGTGCTTCCAAAAAAGCTGCTGAAGCGGTATTGCAGTATATTTTATCCCGATAGGTGAAATCAGATAATTTTCGCCGCTCCGAGTTAATTTTACTTTTGTTGAATGGTAATACCTTTGTTACAATCTCTCCACGTGCAAACAATTCCATTAATTATCGTAAATCCGAAATCTGCGAGTGGTTCAACGCAAACACGTTGGGCAAGAATTGCGTCCGACTGGGCATCGCATTACGGAGCTTTCAACGTAGATTTTACCGAACATCGCGGACACGCTACGGAATTGGCTAAAAAAGCTGCTGAAAGCGGACGTGAGTTTATTGTCGCGTGCGGCGGCGATGGCACTATAAACGAAGTCGCGAATGGCATTTTGCTATCAGGAAAGGATGCAGAATTAGGCGTTTTGCCGCAAGGAACCGGTGGAGATTTTAGGCGAACATTGGGAATGCCGTCAACAATTCGGAGAGCATCCGAAGCCCTAAAAAATGGTGTGACCAAACGGATTGATGTCGGCAAAGTTACATTTCTTAGTCACGCAAATGCGACGGAAGAGCGTTATTTTTTGAATGTTGCGAGCGTCGGGCTTTCCGCAGCGATTATCGAAAGGGTAAAAACTACTGGAAATTTGAATTGGATAACATTTGGATCTTTGCGTGGAAAAGCAAGTTTTGCCTATTCAACTGCTAAAGAGGTTCTCAATATGAGTGCCAAAACAGTTCGAGTAAAATTTGATGATGAGCCTGTTAAATCATTGCAAACAATAGTGTTGGTCGTAGCTAATGCCCGGTATTTTGGCGGCGGGATGAAAATTGCACCTGATGCGATAATCGACGATGGTTTGCTAAATGTGATAAATATCGGCGACATTGGTGCTGCGAAAATATCGATGAATGTGCAAAAGCTTTACGCTGGAACGCATTATTCGCTTGAGGAAGTAAAACACACAATGGTAAAACGAATTGAGGTTTCATCCATCGGCGATGAAGCAATTCATCTCGAACTCGATGGCGAACTGCCCGGCAAATTGCCCGCAATTTTCGAGATTATGCCTAGTGCTTTGCGGGTTCGTGTGCCAAAGCCGAAAAATTAAACACAGAGTACACAGAGTTTATGACTAAATCATTCTGCCAACGTTTAATCGAATCTTGCGAGATGCATGCGGCACGACCGGCAATGCGGATTGTTGGCGATGAAACGGAAGTTTATACCTATGGCGAGATGTTGAAATATATCCGCTCGATTGCGTATCGTCTTGAAGCAGAAGGAGTTAAGTTTGGTGATAGAGTAGCGTTAATTGGTGAAAATCACCCGTGTTGGGCAATTGCGTATCTCGGAACGATTTATCACGGGGCGGTTATTGTCCCACTTGATCCGCATGGCGAGATTGAAACGATTACAAATTTCCTCGAAAATTCCGAAGCAAAAGTTGCGTTCCTTTCACCTGATATAACCGGCAAATTTCAGCAAATTGAAGAAAAGCTCGGTCGCCATATTCCGGCTGTTGTTTGGAATTTAGAGCAATCAACTAATGGTTTCCAAAGCTTTGCAGATTGGCGTGAAACTGATTTCCCCGAATCGTTTGTTAAACAAATTCCGACCTCGAAAGGCGATGACACGGCTTTGATGATTTATACTTCCGGCACGACAGGCACGCCAAAAGGTGTTCCGCTAACGCACGGAAATATTGTGGCTGAATTGGACGGCATCAATAAAGTAATTAATCTTTCGAATACTGATAGTATTTTGTCACTTCTACCGCTCTTTCACGCTTATTTGCAAATCGTAAATCTATGGGTTGCAACTACTTATGGCGTCGAAACCGGATACTTGAAAGAGCTTTCGCCTGATGAATTATCGAGGGCGATGAAGGAATTCAAGCCGACGATTTTAACGACCGTTCCGCGACTTTGGTATCTGTTTCACAAGAAGATTTTCGATGCGGTCAAAGGTCAATCTGCAATCGTGCAAAGACTTTTCAAAACAATGCTGGCGACCAATGGATTCCTGCGTGATTCTTTGGGAATCAATCTCGGCAAGAAGCTTTTCGGCAAAGTTCACGACGGTTTCGGCGGAAATTTACGAATTGCAATATCGGCAGGTTCGCGATTTGATTCAGACGTAGCGATTGACTTTCACAGGCTCGGTTTTACTATTTTGCAAGGTTACGGATTGTCGGAAACTTCCGGTGCCGCGACAGCAACTTACGAAGATGACAACCGCGTCGGTTCCGTCGGAAAGCCGATGTTTAATGCCGAAATAAAAATTGACGAACCCAATTCGGAAGGAATTGGCGAAGTTTTGATCAAAGGTGAAATGGTTTTCAAAGGTTATTACAAGAACCCTGTGGCAAATGCCGAAGCCTTTACGCCGGATGGTTGGTTTCGCTCAGGCGACCTTGGAAAACTTGATAAAGACGGACATCTTTATATTGTGGGACGCAAAAAAGATGTCATTGTTTTGCCAAATGGCAAGAATGTTCACCCGGAAGATTTGGAAGTTAATTATCTCAAAACACCTTTAGTTGCTGAACTTGCGGTGCTTGGCGTGAAGGATGAATCAATCGGCGTGCAAGGTGCGGAAAAATTAATTGCAGTAGTTGTGCCGGATTTTGATTATTTGAAACAAGCGAAGATTGCGAATTCCTACGAAGCAATTCGTTGGACTTTAGACAGTTTGGGACGCGAATTGCCGGAATATCAAAGAGTTCGCGAATACATCGTCCGGGCAGAACCTCTGCCACGCACTGCAACGCGGAAAATTAAGCGTTTCGAGCTTCAAAAAGAAATTGAGAGCGGAGTTTTAAATTTAAACCAACCGCGTTCGGAAAAAACTTGGGCGTTGAGCGAAGATGACAAATCAATGCTAGATTCAATTGGCGGAAAAGCAGTCATTGCAACAATTAAGCAGCAAAAAACGGATCTCGAAATAATCCATCCTAATATGAACCTCGAACTTGATTTGGGTTTGGATTCACTCGCCCGTGCGGAAACTTTTGCGGGTTTGGAGCAAACTTTCAAAGTCGAATTCGATAGTGATGAAGCAACAAAAGCTCTGACGATTTCGGAAGTAATTAAATTGGTTGAAAAAACTGCTCATCCCGAAAACTTCAAAGGCAATCTAGAAACCGGTTTTAATTGGAAACAAATTTTGACTGAGGCAAATGATGATTTGTCGGAAATTCAGCCCGTTTTGAAGCAAAGTACTTTCTTTAACTTACTTGCTTTCATAGTTTTACGAATTACGTATTTTATATGTAAAATCCTTTTCAGGCTTGAAGTTAAGGGTCTGGATGAACTCAAAAAGCTAAATAAACCATTCATTATTTGCCCTAATCATCAGAGTTATTTGGATGGTTTTATCGTTCCTGCGACCTATCCCTATTCCATTCTCAAAGATATTTTCCACGTTGGGGCAAGCGAGTTTTTTAATGGTTTTTTTGGCAGAAATTTTGCGAAATTAACCAGAATTGTTCCGGTTGATGCAGATACTCAAATTATGAAGGCGATGAAAGCGGGTGCAATTGGTTTGCGGCATGGCAAGATTTTGAATATTTATCCCGAAGGCGAACGTGCTTTTGATGGCGATCTGCATCCATTCAAAAAAGGTGCGGCGATTTTGGCTAGCGAGTTGGATTTACAGATTGTTCCCGTAGCTTTGGATGGTTTATGGAAAGTTTGGGCGAGAAATTCCAATAAAATTCGCTTTGCCAAGGTTAAGATTCATTTCGGCAAACCATTGAATATTAAGCAGTTTAGTAATCTTGAAGGCGAAGAGAAATACGAAAAGATTACGGAGCATTTGAAAGACACTATTCAAGCAATGCTCGAAAAAATAAGAAGCGAAAATCCTTAGAATTTTTCCGTAAAATTTATCAAACTTACAGTTTTTCACTCTCAACAAAAACTCTTACTGATTCGCGTCAAAAAAAAATGCAAAAATCTTGACTATCAAACGTTCTCTTAATTACACTTGTTGTTGTTTTGGAGAATTAAAATGAAGTTGTTTCTTAAAGCTTATTTGCTTATTTTATTGCTGGTTTCGGTTAGTTTCGGACAAGATTTGAAGGCAATATTTGATCGCGGTTTGACTAATTTGCGTGGAGGAAATTATCTCGAATGTGTCAACGATTTTAAATCTTTTAACGCAAAAAGGTCTGACGTTCCGCAATCTCACTACAATTTGGGTTTGTGTTACGCAAATCTCAAAAGACGCCCGGAAGCAATCAATTCGTTTCGCGAAGCAATAAGGTTGAAACGTGATTATTATGCGGCTTTTGTTGAACTCGGGAACCACCTTGATGATTCCAGTTCATATGCCGAAGCAGTCGAAACGTATCAAAAAGCGATAGATTTGGAACCAAATAATTTTGCGGCTTATGCCGAAATGGGAGTAGCCCATAATCGGGCTAGAAAATTTAGCTTGGCAGAGAAGGTTTTTCTTCAGGCAATCAAGCTAAACCCTGACTACGCAGCAGCTTATATGGGTCTCGGGAATTCATATTATAATTCAAAACAATATGCAAAAGCGTTGCCAATTTATCAAAAGGCAGCATTGCAAGCTCCGCAAAATACAACAGCTCAGCTATTTTTAGCGGATACATATTACGTTTTGAACAATTTTGATCAAGCGATTGTCTCATACCAAAAAGCGATTTTGGCTGACGAAAAAAACAAAGACGCTCATTACGGTCTGGGCATAACTTATGTCGCGTTAGCACAGATTTACAGCAGAAAAAGACCGACGACGAAGGTGAATATTTCAAAAGTTGCTGATTTTAAGAAAAAGGCTCGAAATCAGCATGAAATTTTATCGGAACTTGATCGGGTTTTGGCTGATAAATTACTGCCTAAACTATAAAGATTACAACAATTAGCTGATAATAATTAAGAGGTTGCATTAGTATAAAGTGCAGCCTTTTCTGTTTTACGAATTTCGTGTTTTTATAAAATTTTGGTAAGTTATAAAAAAAGAGGAAAATTTATGCCTAATACAGCGATTTTATTTGGAAGACTTTTGATTATTTTGGGAATTATTGGTTACGGATATGGTGCTTACGTGGGAAATGCGAGTCCAACCGCTTTGATTCCGTCCGTTTTCGGACTTATCTTAATGGTGATCGGGCATCTTGCGAACGCTAAAGAAAATCTTCGCAAACACTTGATGCACGCCGCGGTTTTGGTTGGTTTGCTGGGATTTATTGTGCCAATGATCAGAATAATTTCGAAAATCTCAGATTTTTCATTAACATTCGCTTCGTCCATGCTGATTGCTATGTCTTTGTTGTGCCTCGCATTTGTGGCGTTATGCGTTAAGTCGTTTATTGATGCGAGAGGCTCAAGGGCAGCTTGATTTCGACCAAAAGCCCGTCCGATAGATTTTTAGCGGAAACCTCGCCTGAGTGAGCGTTGACGGCTTGTTCGGTAATTGCCAAGCCAAGACCGATTCCTCCTGATTTACGTTCGCGGGCTTCGCTAACGCGATAAAAAGGTCGGAATATTTCTTTCAAATCTTCTTCAGGAATACCTTCCCCGAAATCGCGAATTTTGATGATGGCTAGATCTTTGTGATTTTCCAGCGAAACCTCAACCCTGTCATTGGTGTAACGAACTGCATTTCGCAAAACATTTTCGATTGCACTCCGCAAAAGTCTTTCATTGCCAAAAATTTTAATGTCATCGTTTTTCAGCATTTCGACAATTTTAGATTTGCCGGCAGCCTCAAATTTCGCATCTTCGACAGTGCTTTCAAATATCGCTGATAGATTAAGCTCTTTCTTTTCAATAGTTTCAGACTTGCTTTCCAGTTTCGAGATGATTAAAATATTGGAAATCATGTCATTTAATCGATTGGATTCACGCTCAATTCTTTCCAAAAGCGGTTGAGTATCGTTTGTCGATTTCGTCTTTGCCAATTCAAGTGCAACATTCATTCTCGCAAGGGGCGAACGCAATTCGTGTGAGATGTCTCGCGTCAAGCGTGTTTGCGAAGTAAGAAGTAGCTCAATCCTTTCAGCCATTTCATCGAAATCGCGTGCCAGTTTTCCCAATTCGTCGCGTCTTTTGGTTTGAATTCGCGTTTGAAAATCTCCAGCGGCCAATTTTTGTGTAGCATCTCTTAAACTCAAAATCGGTTTAACGAGATACCGCGTTAGTCCGTAGCAGACGATTGCGGCGGTTAAAAGTATTGCGAAAATTCTCAGAAGTCTAGTTCGCCAATCAATTCCAAATGGCGGCGGCGGACGCGGAAAGTCTATTTTCATTGCCATTACAAAGGTTTTCCCATCATTTGTAACGAATTTTTGTGCAATATAATTTTCTTCAGGACTGATTCTTTCTGAAATTGGCTGCGTGGTTTGAATAGCCTTTTGAATTAATTGCGAATTATTTTCTCCAAAGCAATTTTGATTTGCCTCAGCAGCCAGGCATATTTCCCGATTCGGATAAGCATTTCTGATAATCTGGAAAAATTTCTGGATGCCAGCCTCACCTTCATTATCGTAAATTTGCTTTGCAGTTTCCGTATAAATCCTAATTGAAGTTTGCGAATTATTTCTCAAACGTTCCGCAAATGGTTCATTTTGAGTAGTCCAGGAAACAAAAATCGAGACGCCGACAACAATTGCCATCGCCAATAAAAACCATAGAAATATCTTAAAAAATAGACTCATTGAATTGTATAAATATAGCCTGTGGACCGAATCGTCTTGATCCGGTCGTTGTCCAATTTTTTCCGCAAATTACTAATATGCATATCCAAACTTCTGTCATAAGGCGACAATCTGCGATCCAAAACCTGCAAACTTAAATCCTCTTTTTTTACAATATTTCCGGCGTTTTTAAGAAGATGTACCAATAAATCAAATTCAACTCCGGTAAGTCCGATTTCTTCGCCGTTTTTCTTGGCAGATCTAGCCGAAACCATAACTTCCAGATCATCAATCTCAATTTTTTCACTAGTTTGCTGCGATATTTCTTGACCGTTTCCCACTCTTCTTAAGATTGCACGAAGTCTTGCTACCAGTTCACGCGGATTGAATGGTTTTGCCAAATAATCATCCGCTCCAATTTCAAGCCCAACAATTCTTTCCATGTCATCTCCTCTAGCTGTTAGCATTAAAACAGGAATTTTTGATTGCTTCCGTAAATCCCGCAATACGTCAAAGCCATTTTTTTTAGGCAACATTACATCTAAAATTATCAAATCATGTTTATTTGCAAGTGCCTGATCCAATCCACTTACGCCATCGTGAACAGCTACAACCTCAAATCCTTCAACGGTCAGATATTCTTTGACCAAATCACAAAGTTCTTCATCATCGTCAATTAGCAAAATCTTATTCATAGCAATTGATTTTAGTTTAACTCAGATCCGGCTAGCAAAACGTCAAGAATTGTAAATTTCTGCCCTTTACATTTCTCTACAGATTAATCACAAAACTTGACAATACTTTCGGAAAACTTTTCGTTAAACATTTTGACGTGGTGAAAAAGCCGCGAATTTATATAGGAGAAATAAATATGAAAAACAACAGACGTAAGTTTTTTGGCTTCGCAATAGTCGGTATTGCAACATTGATTATCGGCACACTTTTCGTTTTTGCCCAAGGCGGACGTGAGGGTTGGAAAGGCAGACATCACGGAGCTGTGTTTGGACAAGGAGGTTTTCCACCCCAGTTTTTGGTTGATCGGATTGCCGCTGAGTCAGGTTTGTCTGACGAGCAAAAAACTCAAGCCAAGCAAATTATGGACGAGTCAAAAACTCGAATCGAGCCTTTGTTTGCAACAATGAAACAAAATCATGAAGCAATCAAAAATCTTGGCACTGACGGGAATTTTGAAGAAGCAAAGGTGAATAAGATGGCAAACCAACAAGCCGAAACAATGAAGCAGCTATTTATTGAGAAAGAAAAGACCAAAGCTCAATTGTTTGCACTCTTAACGCCGGAGCAACGCGAAAAAGCCAAAACGATGCAAGAAAAATCCGGCGAACGAATGCGGCACGGATTCGGACGCGGACACAAGAAAGATGGCAAAAGCGAAGAGTAATCCTCGCGTTATATGTAAAAGGGAAGACGTCCGTCTTCCCCTATTTCACTTTGGTGAAACTAAGCGACATTTGTTGCGTATCTAAACCTCAAACATCAAATTTGACTTTTTGGTACGAAACCAACAAAATTTCAGCAATGCCAACAAATATTACACAGGTTGAGGACTACGAAAGGGGTAAAACGCTCCTGAGAGTAGAAGGCTCATTAATGCTTGAAGACGCGATTTTACTCGAAAAAATTGCACTTAGCGTTCGTGAAGATTTGGGCAAAGATTTAACGCTTGACCTGGCTGATTTGGATTTTTTGGATAGCGAATCTGCTCCAATTATCAAACGGCTGGAAAATGAACATGGTTTTGAACTCGAAGGCTTGGAGTTTTTTTTGCAGAAAGCCATTACCCAAAGTGAAAAGTAATGCTGATTAAAGAACTTGCAAAAATCGTTGATGGAATTGTGAGTGGCGATGGAAATATTGATATTAAAGGGGTTGCCGATTATGCAATCGCCGAACAAGGGGAGATAGCTTTTCTCGAAAAACTTGAGAATATCCAACCGACCAAAGCTTCTTGTGTTATTACCGTTGAAAAAATTGAGTTGAATTGTGCGATCATTCAAACTAAAAATCCGAAACTTGCATTCGCTAGAATCGCAAAGTTACTTCATCCTCCGAAAAATAGAGGCTCGGAAATTCATCCATCGGCTGTAATTTCTGAAACGGCAATATTGGGTAAAAATATTTTTGTTGGAGCATTTTGCTGCATCGGAGAGAATTCAGAAATAGCTGATAATACACAACTTAGAGCAGGGGCGAAAATAGGTGACGGTGTTTTGCTCGGCTCAGGTTGCGTTTTGCACCCGAACGTTTTCGTTGAGGATAACTGCACGATTGGGGATGGAGTAATTCTTCACGCCGGAGTTGTAATTGGAGCGGATGGGTTTGGTTATGTTCGCGATGGTGGAAAAGGCTACGTCAAATTTCCGCAAATTGGGACGGTTGTAATCGAGGATAATGTTGAAATCGGAGCAAATTCCTGCGTTGATCGAGGAGCTTTAGGCGAAACTCGAATCGGAGAAGGTACAAAGATCGATAATTTGGTGCAGATTGCCCATAATGTTCAAGTCGGAAAAAGAGTCGTAATAGCTGCTCAAACGGGTATCTCAGGCAGCACGATAATCGAAGATGATTGCATTATCGGCGGACAAGTTGGTATTGGAGATCACGCGAAAGTTTTGAGCGGTGCGGTAATTGGTTCGCAGGCAGGAATATTGCCGAATAAGATTGTTCGGGCTGGTGTTTGGTGGGGAACTCCGGTTCAACCACTCGACGAATACAAACGGCAAAATGCCTTGGTTAAAGGACTTGCAAGACTCAGGGAAGAAGTTAAAGAACTGAAAAAACAACTTGGTCTGCTCAAGAATTTGCGTTAGCGAAACTTGCCACAAATAACAATATGGTAAGAATCGCCAAAAATGTTTCGAATTTAATTTTCATATATTGCTCGCTGATTACTACTGCTAAATAGCTAATAGAAGAGTTTTCGAGCAAAACATGAAAAAAGATTCAAAATAGGTCGTTATTTTGTAAACATTGGCTGATTTTTCCTGACATATTTTTTTATTTGGCTTACTTTTGTAAAATCCAGCATCTCAACATTTGCTTCAACATTCGTTACAAAATCTTCGCCAGTATTCAAATAGACCATATTTTCATTATACGCTTCCGATTTTGCCCCGCATTTTCCAACCACAATAACATCTTTTAATTCATCATCATTTACGTCGGCAAATTCGACAGCTGTAATCCAGCAAGTCGCGTTTCCTCCATTAAACTGATCCGGAAAACTGAAGATTTCTTTGCCATTTCTATAGATAAAATATTGCGAACCAAGCGGTGGATTTGTAAATTGCGGATCGTGAAAAGTTGCAAAGCACGATTTTTCAAAAGGTTTGAAATCAATTGCGAAAGTCTGTTTTTTATCGATTGAGAAATCCTTTTTTTGCAGATTGCTGCAATCTGAATTTTCGTTATTATCAGTTTTTGTAAGATTGCTGTTCGTTGCTTTATTTTCGTTTGTTTTGACGGTTTCTTGAGGTTTATTTGTTATTGTAACTTTCTCGCGTTGGCTGTTTACGGGTTCAGAATTAGATGTGGTTTCGGTATTTGAACAGCCAAAAATTGACAAAATAAAGCTTAAAAGAAAAAAAATACGAATTCTCATTTTCGATAAATCCTCGTTGATATTGCAGAAATATGCGTTTTGGATAAAACTTTAAGTGAAATTATGACACAAAAAATTATGGAGAGCACAAATCTTTTGGAAAATACAAAATTAGCATTTATTGGTTGCGGCGTGATGGGAGAATCGATTATTGCAGGTCTTTTGAGAAAGAAATTGGTTAACAGCAAACAAATAACTGCTTCGCATCCGCGTTTAAATCGACGCGAAGAGTTGGAAAAAAAATATGGAATTGGTGCTTTTGAGCATAATTCAGATTACGTTAAAGCATTAGTCGATGATAATTCGATGGTAGTTATCTGTGTCAAACCGCAACGTTTAAAAGGGGTTTTGAGTGAATTGAAAGATGTTGTAAGCCCGAATCATTTAATAATTTCAATTGTAGCCGGAGCAACAATTGAAACGCTCTCAGAAGGCTTAAAAAATAAATTTATTGTTCGCTCCATGCCAAATACGCCTTCACAGATTGGACAGGGAATGACGGCTTGGACTTGTTCGGATGAAGTTCGTGACGAACAGAAATCACAAGTTAAATTACTGCTAAGTGCCTTGGGGAAAGAGCTTTACGTTGAAACTGAAAACCAAATTGACATGGCTACGTCACTTTCTGCAACTGGTCCGACATATATTTTTATGTTAATGGAAGCCCTGACAGATGCGGGAGTTCACCTTGGATTTTCAAGGGAAGTTTCGCGGGAATTAGTTCAGCAAACGATGCTTGGTTCAACCCTTTTTGCGATGGAATCACATAAACATCCGGCGGAATTGAGAAATATGGTAACGTCTCCCGGCGGAACTTCTGCTGCCGCAATTTACGAAATGGAAAAGGGATCTATGCGGACCGTTTTGTCAAAAGCGGTTTATGCGGCGTATAAAAGAGCGGTTGAATTGGGCGAAAAAAAATAACGAAGCCTTACTGCTTTTGATTTTGAAACCGTGCTTTATCCGATTCTCCAAGTTCGCCGATTTTTTTCATCAGAAAGTCGGAAATTTCTTTATGTGTCCGAAGTCTGTCGCCCTTTTCGTAAAAGGCAGAGAGACCGATCGGCTCGCCAAACCAAATCCTGATTTTTTCGCCGCCTCGCCAATTTCCTAAAACTTGTTTTGGTAAATCATTGCCCAAACCGGCGATAAAAACCGGAATTACTTGAGGCTTCGCCTTCATGATTACCGCCCCAACTCCAGGCTGTGCCGGTAAAAATTCGTAGGGATTATCATTCAGATTTCTTTTGCCTTCGGGGTGAAAACCAATGATATTTGGTTTATTTTCCGAACAGATTTGTACCAATCTTCGCATAGAAAACTTATCAAATTCACGTTTATCCGCTTGTTTTTCTTCGCGAAAAAATGGCGGATACATTGAAAACCAGCCCATTACAAAATTTACGAACCAACCAATCAACGAATCATAAAAGAATTTGGCTCTAACAGGGAAATAGAGTTGAAATTGCCGATCTGTTTGACGAAAAAGTGTGCTGGAGACGACATACATATCAAAAAACGAACGATGATTCGCAACCAATAAAATCGGGCGTGTTGCATCTGTTTTTGCAAAATTTTCAAGCCCAAAAACCTGCATCAAATTGTAAGTAGAAATCTTAATCCAAAGCGAGCCGATATGACGCTGAAGAAACGTCATTATTCTCTTCCAGACGCCTTTATTCATTCTTTGAGTAAGGTAAAAACCGAATTTTTCCTTTCGCGAAAGCACGGAAATCTCTTCCCGCGTTGGTACAATTGCAGCGGAATTCGTTATTTCTAATTGTTGCTCTTTGATTTCCATCGTCAATTACAAAGGTGAAATTCTACCGCAGAGTGTAAGAAAACAAAAACGGAGCGTAATCTGACGTTTGTGAAATCGGCTACTATTTATTGAATCTAAAGATTCGTCCGAATGAAAAATAGATACGCGAACGTCCTTTTTCGTTGATACTCGCACCCAGAAAGACTGGTCCCAGCGGAGTTTCCACAATTGCACCGCCCGTTACACTCTGTTTGTAATTTGCTGTATCAAATCTTTCAAAAGCACTCCCGCCTTCATACCACGCTCCTGTGTAAACTTTTCCGCCCAAAAATGACGAAAAGCTGATTGGATTGTATAAATATCCAACACCGCCTTGCAGATAATTACTCGCACGGAATTCTTCGTAGCCATATCCGCCAAGCCGAAATGGTCCGCCGAGCGTGAATTTTTGCAATTGCGGAGCGGTATCTCCAAAAGTTGTTCCGGCATTGCCGATTAAAAACATCGTATTTCGTTCATCAAATTGATGAAATATCAGATTTCTCGACTCCGTTTGAGCATATTTATTGACGGCGTCGGGGCTGTCGAAAAAATAATTTAAGGAATTTTGACTCAAAATTCCTTTCGTCGGAACTTGAGCTTTATCAAGTCCGTCATAGGTCCAGCGAGTTGCCGCAACGCTAAAAGCACCCTTGATATTTGGCAAAACCGTGTCGCCAATCCGCCTCGAAGCTCTTTCATAGCCGAGCGTATATCCGACACGCAAATTGCTGCGTAAATTGAAGTTATAGCCAACATCAAGACCTGTTTGAAAACTCTGTACAACATATTCCGAAGCTCTGGTTCCGCCATTGAAAAAGTTGACACGATTTCGTGAATACGAGGCACGCGGTGCTATAAAGAATTTGCTTTTCCCAATCGGGCGATAATATTCGCTGGACAAAAGTGTATTTGACCCAAGGATCAGGTCGTTTCGCCATTCCGTACCATAACGCCCAACGTCAAAAATCGTCATTCTTGCCAAAAAGTTGAAATTTACATTGTCGGTTTCTACGCTATTAACATCAAATCCAAGTTCCAAACGAGTTGGTCTGGAAGGCTTTTCCTGAGTTTCATTGGTATTGATTAGCAAGCCGGTTTTGCCGTCTTTTTGGGTAATTCCGTAATCAAGTGAATTGAATCTGCCGGTTCCTACAAGTTGGGATAATTCAGTTGCGAGCTCGTTTTGCTTAACTTCATCAAGCAGTTGATTATTATATTTATCGTTTAACTTTTCGGTGATCGTTTGAATCGATTCTTGATTCTTTCCATCAACTGCCACAAACGCGGGAACGGGCGGATTGTCCGGTAAACGACGTTTTTGTCGATTGTTCAAGTGTTCATTCCAATCGGAATCATTGAGCGAAAGGCTTCGAAGCAGCGGTGCTTTTTGTGTTGCTCCGGCATAGCCAAGCTCAATGATTTTGCGGCTTTCCTTAAAATCGGAAGTCGTAAATTTCTGCAAATCCGGTGCGATAATGAAATCGGCTTGCCGCAGACTTCGCCTTGAATTTTCGGCAGACGCGATGTTTATTGTTTGCGATAAAACACCGAGCAAATTATCGAGTGACTGCTTGTCGCCAAGTTGTGTTTCGATGTTTACCACCAAAATAATATCCGCCCCCATATCTTTCAAAATATTCGTCGGAATATTATTTACCAATCCGCCATCTGACAATATTCTGCCGTTAATCTCAACTGGGGTAAAAACTCCTGGAATCGACATTGTTGCCCGCAAAGCACGCGAGAGCGATCCATCTTTCAGCACAACTGATTCGCCATTTACCATGTCCGTCCCAACGCATTGGAAGGGAATCGGCAATTCATTAAAGTTTTTAATCTGAGCATATGAGAGCGTTGTCTGATCGAATAACAGACCAACTTCGTGTCCCGAATTTAATCCGTTAGGAAGTTTTAAATCATTTGCCTTGCCTTTTAAGGTAATCGGCGATGGAATATTTCGTTTATCTTCTTTCCGCCGAAAAGAAAGATTATCAAAGGTTGTAGTTGTCTGTAAATATTTGTCCCAATTGAGGTTATTCACAAATTCTTCTATCTCGGTTGGTGACTTTCCCATCGCATACATTGCCCCAATCAATGCTCCCATGCTAGCTCCGCCGATATAATCAACTGGGATTTTGTTTTCTTCCAAAACCTTCAAAACGCCGACATGTGCTAACCCTCTAGCCCCGCCGCCGCTCAAAACTAAGCCGATAGTTGGTCGTTTCTTTGTCGCTGGCAGAGAATTTTCCTGTGCAAAACTGTCTTGGTTGGAAAAATGAATGAATGAAAAAATTAAAATAAATGACAAAAATTTCTGCATTTGGGGATAACTCATATTAGAACAGTATAGTTTTTGAATTTTCCCGTGTCTATGAATTCGATGACCAATAAATGAATATCGCATTAATTGGCTAAGTAATTGGCTTGTGATATTTTTTCCATAGATATTCTTTAGTTTGGCTTTCAAATGATTTGCACCGCGTAAGCTTTTTTATGGCAACACTTTTACAAGAATTAGCAGAACTTATATCAGCCTTAAACAGCAATGAAATTGAGTATGCAATTTGCGGCGGCTTGGCATTAACGATTCACGGCTTTCCGCGGGCAACATTCGACATTGATGTTTTGATAAAATCTGAGTCTTTGGAAAAGGCTTACGAGTTAGCCGCTGAGAAAGGTTATGACATCAAAGGTCTTGATATGTAATTCAAAGAACGAGCCGTTGAGATTCGGAGAGTTTCAAAAATTGATGAGGAGGGCGAAGTTCTATCGCTAGATATATTGCTCGTTACACCTCAGATTGATGATGTTTGGGAAAGTAGGGAAAAATTGTTGTGGGAAAATCAAGATTTGTGGGTTGTTTCGCAGGTAGGATTGATCAAAATGAAGCAACTAGCTGGCAGGGCAAAAGATTTAATCGATATTGATAGGCTACAAAATGGGGAAAATTGATATGTCTGATAAGGCAATTACAAGGCGACTAAAGCAAACGGATCAATTGCGAGAGCTTTCGTTGTCGTTGATGAAAGCGAAGAAATTACATGATGAAAACCGGACTAAAATAAAGCAAGCTTCGGAAACGGTAAGCATAAGAGAATCATAAATTTGGCTTTCGGAATTTGGGTGATAATATCACATGATACTCGCCCTAAAAATAGTTATTAACCGTGGGCTGCCCATGCTACAATTCCCCGGCAATTACTAACACTTACGGAGATTTATTTTATGCGAAGATTATTGATTCTAGCGATCACTCTTTTGATATGTATAGCTCATGTTTTCACTCAAACACAAGAAAATACGAATGTTGCGACCTTGAAACTAAACTTGCCCGAATTTCGAAATGCTGGAATTTGGAGAGGTCGAACGGCACTAACGCTTTTTAGCGATGACGGCAAATACGTAGCCGTAAGCGGAAAGACCGCTGACGTGGTGATATATGCAACTGACACAGGAAATTTGGTCAGTAAAATTGATGGTAAAGGATTTTGGGCATTTTCATTTAGTCCGGATAGTAAAAACGTAGTCATCCAATCGTCAGAGGGAATGGGTTTGGCGATTTTTGAAGTTGAGACAGGCAAGAAAGTTAGGCAATTGGAGGGGTTAGAGGGGCTTGCCGCCGTTGGTCGAATTTATGGTGGCGGAGGGTTTCTAAATGCAATGAACGGTGCAGGCGAATCAGCATATTTCCCACTTGAAATGCGAAGAATATTGATGTCACCTGATTGGAAATCGATATTAATTAATAAAAACGACAAGGAATATAAGGTTGTTGATTTTGAATCGGGTAAACCTAAGTTTGAATTGAATCACTCAAAATACAGCACAGCCTGGACGTTAACAAAACTATTGTTCGCACCAACACTTGCAGGATCTGATTCGAACGCTGAATTTAGCCAAGACGGCAAATACATTGTTATCGCAAATGGCAATAAGAATCCTACTCTTTGGGATGCCGACACGGGGAAACTATTGAATAAGTTTGAATCGAAGAGTAGAATCTTTTACTTCGAATTCAGTCCGGACAGCTCAATGATTGCGACTTCCGACTACGATGGCTTTACCCGAGTTTGGGATACCGTTAGCGGTAAAGAAATATCTTCTTTTGGAGCTGAGAAATTTGAAACAGTAACCGTATTTTGGAGTTCGAATGGAAAACTCGTTTATTCAATAACGAAACGTGGAGATTTGAAAGCATATGACGCAGCGAGCGGCAAAGAGTCTTTTGTGTTTGAGAAGAGTGCGACGGACGGAGCAGTGGTAAGTAATGATAAAAAAAGGGTTATAACTGTTCCTAGAAAGGACAAATCAGTTCTATTTCAGGTTTGGGATGTCGAAACTGGTAAGTTAGTGAAAAGCGTACAACTTGAAAAAGGACAAAAAAAGAATCTTTTTGCACTTAAATGGAGTCCTGATAATCGCTATTTTGTTACAACGGAACGGTTGAAAACACCAGTCAAAATTTGGTCAGCTGAAGGCGAATTGTTGCAAACTTTGAACGATGCTACATTTCCGATAATCTTCAGTAACGACTCAAAAATGATGGCTACCGGTGGAAAAACGAACGACCCGAAAATTGATAACGGAATTGTTTGGACACTCCGTTAGAAGACGACTAATTGTTACGAACTTAAGGCATATGGTATCGTTTAGGAAATGCAAAAAGACACTCGTTTATCCGAATTATCTGCCGAATACACACGCCTTGAGCGAAAATTACGCTTGGGCGGCGGTGCGGAAAAGATTGCGAAAATTCACGCGAACGGCAAATTAACCGCTCGTGAACGGATAGATCTATTGTTCGATGCCGATGCTTATCAACAAGAAATCGGCTTGCTTGTCGCATATGACGAATATAACGGGCAAGCTCCGGCGGCGGCGGTTGTCACCGCGATTGGTCGGATTCATGGACGCGAATGCGTGGTTGTCGCAAATGACGCAACGATAAAAGCCGGTGCGTGGTATCCCGAAACTATCAAAAAAATCTTAAGGGCACAGGAAATTGCCATGCGGAATGATGTGCCGATTATCTATCTCGTTGATTCTGCGGGAGTTAATTTGCCGTATCAAGGTGGAGTTTTCCCCGGACAATACGGTGCGGCTCGCATTTTTTATTACAATTCGATTATGCGAAAGTATCTGAAAACTCCGCAGATTTCCGCCGTGATGGGAATGTGCGTTGCGGGTGGTGCATACTTGCCGGCACTTTCAGATGTGATTTTGATGGTCGAAAAAACTTCGTTTATGGGATTAGGCGGAGCGAATTTGGTCAAAGGTGCGACTGGGCAAACTATTGATAACGAAACACTTGGCGGTGCTTTGACGCATAACGCAATTTCCGGTGTGGCACATTACCGAACTGAAACCGAGCAAGAATGTCTTGAAAAAATCCGCAAGCTCGTTTCCGAATTGCCAAATAAGCATCAAACACGCGTTTCGATCACGGAGCCAAAATCGCCAAAATCAAAACCCGACGAACTTTACGAAGTTTTGCCGCAGGAACATAAAGCTCCGTATTCAATGAACGAAGTTTTAGACTGCATCTTAGATGGCGGAGAGTTGGACGAATTTCAAGCCGATTTTGCCAAAGAAATGATTTGCGGCACGGCGAGAATCTGCGGAATTCAAGTTGGGATAATCGCAAATTCACGCGGAATGATTCGGGGTCAATCAGGGAAACCACCAAAATTCGGCGGAATAATCTACAAAGATTCAGCGGAAAAATGTGCATATTTTATCGAAAATTGTAACCGCCATTCTACGCCAATCGTTTACATCCAAGACGTTTCGGGCTTTATGGTAGGTGCGGAAGCCGAACATTCGGGCATCATTCGTTCGGGTGCGATGTTTGTTGAGGCAATGGCGACGGCAACCAGTCCGAAAATTGTTTTGACGATAAATCACGCATCCGGTGCAGGTTATTACGCGATGAGCGGACAAGGTTTTGATCCTGATTTTATCTTTAGTTTGCCGACCGGAAGAATGGGCGTGATGGAAGGCGATTCCGCTGTGCAGGCAATTCACGGCACGCAATTAGAAAAACTAAAGAAGCTCGGGCAAGAACCCGATGAAGCTCTAATTGCTGAAATGGATAAAGTTAGAGCGACGTATGAAAAGGAATTGGACGCAAAACACGCTGCCGCACGAGGTTTGTTAGATGCGATTGTCGTCCCCGAAGATTTGCGAAATGCCTTGGAAATCGCGTTGCAAACTTGCTTGAATACGGATAAGCCGCATATCGGGGCGTTTGTTTTGCCGCAAATTTAATTATTTCGAACAAAATTTGCGGTTCCGTCGTTTTGCTAATTATCAATCTGAATCAAAAGGAGAGAATTTATGTTTTGTCCAAATTGCAATTCAAAAAATTCAACAGATCAAAAGTTTTGCCGACGATGTGGATTAAATCTAGAAGAAATAAACCAAAATTTAATGAAACAGTTAGAAAGTTCTGATGTCAAAAAAAAATCGGTGGCGATTGAAAGACTCGGCACGGTTGGAACTATCGGACTTTTAGGAATGGGTGTATTTGCCGTTTTGTTCCTGATGTATTTGGTGATTTTTAGATTTATTCTTTCAGGTTCAACCGAAAGCATCGTCCTAGGTGCAATGTTGCTCGCGTTTTTAATTTTTGCTTCTATTACACTTTCTTATGTGATATTGACTGAAATGAAAAAAGAAAATAAGTTAAAAAACAAACATTTAGACTTCAGTTCGGATTCCAGATTGTTGGAAGAAAAACCGGTTGAGCCGATTATTAGCGTTTCTGAAAATACTACGGAACTATTGTTTGAAAAAATTAAACCAAGAACTTCGGGCGAATTGAGATGAAATTCACCATCGAAGAAGTGTTAGCGAAACTTCCTTTGCCTGCAAACGAAAAATGGAAAGAAGGCATTTGGGATGTTGAAACATTTCGCAAAGGCAGCGTTTCTAAAATTCTTTTTGCACCAAGCGGAACCGATTATCAAACCTTTCACGAAAAAGACGAGTTTTATTTTATCGTTCGGGGAAAAGGCGAGTTAATTATTGATAATGAACGATTTAACTGCGAAGTTGGTGATTCGTTTTTTGTTCCTTCCAGAGTTCCGCATCATTTTGAAAACTTCAGCGAAGACTTTGCAACTTGGGCAATCTTTTTTTAATGATTGCTGATTCGGCTAAGCATTCTTGGTTTCGTCCAAAATCAATGTTTACTGAGGTTGGTTAAGTTACTTGCCCAATTTGCTAAAAGTTTAGGCGTCTTTCTGCCGTTTTCATTAAAGGTTTTAACCGGTTCATTCTCGCGGAAAATGCCGATGTGAATTGTTTTATTTACCAAATCAACCGCAATTGCAGATTCTAGATGGGTGCAAGCATGAATCAAACAACCATGCGAAAAAAGAAAGTTTCCTTTCCTTTCAAATTGACGGTTCGTTTCAAATGAATCAAAGAAATCCTCATAGTTTTTACCCAAAAGCGTTTTCATACGCGATTTAACAGCAGATATCTTCAAAAGTTTATCAGGATATTCGCCTTTCATTTTGGCAACATTTGGCGGCAATGGCGGGCGTTTTGCGTTGGATTGAGCCGATACAATAGCTGATAACGTCAACGTAATCAGCAAGATAAGCAATAGTTTTTTCATAAGAATACCTCGCCCCATCATTTAAGATGTCTAAAATAACGTTAACTTTGTGTATTATTTTACGGATTAAGCGTAGCCGCCCTGAGAGTAATCTGTTATTTCAATTTTGAAGACAATATTGCGTAATCCTTAATCGCCTCGCCTATTACCTCATAAGCTTGTTCACGTCCGTAAATGTGTGCGATTTCACAGATATTAGGTTCGCTCGGCAGCGATTTATACGTTAAGAAATAATGCTGCAGACGATTAACGATCGCCTCGGGAAGCTCGGAGATGTCGTTGAAATTTTCGTAAATTTTGTCGCCGACGAGTGTCGCAATGATCTTATCGTCCGCCTCGCCTCCGTCAATTAAACAAAATCCGCCGATTGGTTTTGCTTTCAAAATTATGTCGCCGCGTGGAATGTGATGTTCGCTCAAAACCAAAATATCGAGCGGATCGCCGTCGCCCAATTCGATTAGTTTATTAGAATGTGCGGTTGCATATTTGGCGATATTTTCGCCGCAATATGTTTGCGGAATAAAGCCGTAATTTGCCGGAACAACGTTTGAATATTGCTGCGGACGGTCGATTTTCAGATACCCGGTTTCCTTATCAACCTCATATTTTACCGTATCGCGAGGGACAATTTCGATAAAAACCGTAACTTCCTGTGGAACCTTGTCGCCGATCGGAACGCCGTGCCAAGGATGTGCTTTGTTGGTTCTAAACATATTTATAACTATAACTTAGTGAGAAAGTTTTGCAATTTGAAACGTAAATCTTCGGCGTTGCCGGTTTCAAAAACCTCAATTCCTGCAACATTTTCGACGCCGCACGCTTTGGAGGCGATTACCGGAATTCCAGCCGCGGCGGCTTTCAATAAAAGTCGAGGTTTGTGTTCAACAAATGCCGGCAAAACTACCAAGTCAGCCTTATCAAGCCAACCGTTGGCAGCGTTTCCCCGTTCTACATCAAAACCTTGCCAAAAATTCTCGCCTTCAATATTTGAACCAAAGGTAATGAGTTTAACATTCATTCCTTTTAAGGCTTCTCGAAGTTCGTAAACTCCTTTGCGTCCAACAGTTGACGCAGGGAAATAGATGTTCGGCTTTTCGCTTTTGGTCTTTGATTTTTGTTCATTTTTTGCAAGTTTCCAATCAATCAAGAGTGCATTGTCAGGGAAAATCGACGCAATTTCAGTATGCGGTGTAATAATATTTCGTGCGTGACGCAGGGCTTTCATTTCGGCTTCGATGAGCCATTCATCAGCTCGAAAATCGCCCAAAGTTGTGCTTTCCGGGTGTAAAGATTTGGCAAAATCGAGTCTTTCTTGTAACGAACGCATCGGTAATGCCGTCATCAAAACATCAAAAGTTCGACCGCCAAGATGTCCGTCTCTCCACAGGAACGGAAGCAAGTTTTGTTGGATCACCAAATGCAAACAATCGTAACTTAGGTTTTTGGCATAACTTTCTGCAAGTTTCTCATACATTGCCAGCAGATTTTTTTGCCGAGATGCTCCCTGAGTCGCTAATTTGCGAGATTTATAAGATCGAACTGCCGTTACGAAGAGGCTTTGTTTATTTTTGGCAAAACCATTGGTTGACCACGCATAATTGGCTTTTTTGAAACGCTTTCCATCAAGCGGTGTGAAAATAAAATCCTTTTCAGTCCGATTCTGTTGGATGTAATCATCAAATTCAGGTGAAAATTCATCAACTAAATACGCAGTTCTTCCAAAATCCAGAGTTTTTGCTGAAGGCTTAACTACCCTAAAACAGTCATTTACGCCGCAAGTAGCACAACTTCCTATCACTGCCGTTTTCAACGTTTTGTCTCTTGAAATTGAGACAAGACTCTTCTCGATCTGCTTTTCGCCGTGAAAACGTAAAATCAGATTTTCCGAATCGAGCTCAGCATAGATTTGAAAAGCCGTTGCCGATTTGAAGCGAAGATCAACATAGTTCCAAAAAACTGTCGCGTCCCGACCTTGTTCTGCGAGTGAGCCAGCCACAACTTGCGTATGTGCGTGACGCTCGACAATTTCGAAATTTGCTTTTAACGCAGCATCGTAAAGAGCATTGGAAATTTGGCACAAACCGCCTCCGACATTTGGAATAATGCATCCTTCACGCAATTCACGACCCGCAACAAATCCTTTGCCGCGAGTCGTTTTACCGACATGTTTCCAAAAGCTAAATGTTTCATTAGCAGATATTTGCAAGCCATTAAGACGCTTTACGGCTATTCGTAGATTTTGTATTTTACCTGCTTGCAAAAATTGCTCACCGGGTTCTTTTTCTGTCCAAAGCATTGTTTTGGATTCACCAAGAATTGGCAGATTTTGAAATTTATTTTGGTTAAAGCGTTTAAGATTTTTGTCCGTGAGATTTTCAAAGCCGCGTTTTAATTGCAGCAAAGTGGCTTTTCCACGAAAGATAATTGCTTGTGCTCTGGTTGGCAGTTGATCGTTTTTCATACTTCGCAAATTTGGTATAAACTAAAAGTCGTTCAAAATCAATAAGAAAGACGTATGGAAGCGGGAAAATTGCCAAAAATATTGGTTGAATATAATCAAAACTTAGTGGTAATTCGCTTTAATCGCCCAAAACAGCGAAGTCCGCTTTCGATTGAAGTCTTGCAAATGCTAGACAAGATCATAGACGAAGTAAAAAACAGAGAAGACATTGAAAAAGTTGTGTTTACAGGGGTTGATGATTGCTTTGCCTCAGGTGCAAACCTTCACGAGATTGCCCAAGTGACCTACGAAACTGCACGTGAATATGCCCTAAACGGTCAGAATCTGATGCGGAAAATCCCTGAATTGCCGCAAGAAACGATTGCATTCGTCAATGGATTTTGTTTTGGCGGAGCATTGGATTTAGCGTTGAGCTGCGATAAACGTATAGCCACGCCAAATGCCTTGTTTTGTCACCCTGGAGCGAATCTAGGGATTATGACGGGTTGGGGCGGAACTCAGCGTCTGCCGAGATTGGTTGGGGAAGCGAAGGCGTTGGAAATGTTTTTAACGGCGAAAAGGGTTGGGGCAGCTGAGGCATTGCAAATTGGTTTGATTGATGAAATCAAAGCGAATCCTTTATAAATCCATCAACAAAAAACCATTTACCCAATTCCTTCTGGAAGTTAGAAACTTCGTGGTGAATCTGCGGTTGAGCCTTTGAATCTAGGAAATACGCTTTGAATTCAACTGTTCCAACGGAATCTTGATGCGTTCCTTTTTCGATTGAAATTATCTCAAGATTTTGCCACGTGTTTGATTTAGCCCATTGCTCAATTGAATCAGCTTCATGAAATTTGCGGGTCGAAGGATGTGTGGATTTTAAAATGTAATCGACATTTACAGTTGAATAAGCAGAATAGCGAGACCGCATAAGTTCTTCTGCCTTTTGGGGTTTTGCGATTCCTACAAGAAAAGGCTGGCAGCAAACATTAAATTCTTTACCGGAGCAGCAGTAACAAATTTCCATTACTTTTCTAAAAACTTAGCGATTCCATTTTGGCAATCTTCGGTCATTCTGGCAATCGCGTTTGCGTCAACTCCGATGTGTAAAGCGGTTTCAAAATTCATGCCATCCATTTGATACAAAAGGCGTTTTGACAAAATAACTGCTGAACGCGAGAGCGTTTTATAGCCTGAAACGTAATTAGTCACAGATTCTTCAAACGTTTCATCGTCAAATACCTCATTGATTAAACCAAATATCTCAGCCGTGGTTGTATCAAACTCAAAACCTCTTGTGACCAATTCAAACGCCCGTTTTTCCGAAACATTCCTTCGCAAAATAGCCATTACCATCGCCGGAACAAAGCCGATCTTAACTTCGGGATAACCGAATCTTGCAGATTTTGACGCTAAAACTAGATCAGAGGCTGTTGCCAATCCGCAGCCGCCCGCTAAAGCTCGCCCGTGAACTGCGGCAATGACGGGAATTTTTACTTTGCGAATCAACGAAAATAGTTCTAACAAATTATGTGCGTCGTCCCAATTTTGCAAAATATCGCTTTCCGAAATCTTTTGTAGTGCTGATAAATCCGCACCTGAACAAAAATCTTTGCCGGCACCTTTGATAATAATCGCCGCCAAATTTTCGTCTTTGTCCGCTTCAAGCAGAGCGTCTTTTATCGAATTAACGAGTTCATCATTCAAAGCATTTCGTTTTTCTGGACGATTTAAGGTAATAGTGGCGATAGAATCTTCGATCTGGTAAATGATTGCTGACATAATAAATTCCCGAAATCAAAATTGGATTTTAGAATTTTGATTGTAGTAAAAAAAAACTTTTGAAGCCAATTTAGGGAGTATTTTTTAGGTTATTGCGACAATTTGTTTATAATGAAGTTTTAGGAGATTTCTTATGTTAAACAAAATATTATTTATAGTCGCAGTTTTTTTCTCTTTGGTTTTGGCGATTTTCTCTCAAACATCGCAGACCGATGCAAATACGACAGTTTTAACGCCAACTTTAGATCAAATTTTGACAGAAGCAGCCAATCAAACTCTTGTTTTTCAGCAGGAATTCCGCAATCTTTTGGCTCTTGAAACTAAGACTTTTACTGAATTTGATAAAAAAGGCGAGGCGAGAAAAAAATCTATAGTTGAAGCAAATTTTTTGGTTTATCAGTCTTCAAAAAATCCAAAATTGTCTTATGAACTAAGAAATGTTTTGAAGGTTAACGCTAAAACAGTTCCAAATAGTGAGGCAAATGCGGATCAGTTTTTTGCCGAATTAGCTAAAACAACAACTCTTAAAAGTGAGCTTGAAAAGATTGAAAAAACGAGTTCGAGATATGATAAAGCATTTGATATCAGCGGTTTAACTTTATACGAAGGGATCATTTTATCTGATAATTTACGACCTTCATTTGAATTTGAATTAATCGGAAAAGAAAGTTATCAGGGCAATGATGTTTTTGTGATTTTTTACAAACAAATTGAGACAAGCCCTTTTATTTCAATAAATATGAAGGGTTTAGATCTTAATAATTCAGCTCTGGAATTTACTGCGGATATACCAAAAGACTTACGGAAAAATAACATTTTTTTGAAGGGGAAATTTTGGATTGATGCCAAAACTTTTCAAATTTGGCGAGAAGAGAGGGAATTGGCGATTATGACAGCGGAGCCTTTGCCGGTCTTACAAACAAATTTTGAATATCAGGCAAGCAGCTATGGAATTTTAGTGCCTAAGCAGATAAACGTCATATCAGGCGAAATTAAGAAGAAAAACGGGAAGTTTTTTAGTGTTAAAGATATGCAGATTGAATTCGCGTATTCACAGTTTAGAAAGACTGAAACGGACGTGCAGATTTTGGATGATGACGTTAAATAAATGAAAAAGCACGAAAAGAATTAATCTAATCGTGCTTTTAATTTCATTGGTTAAGATTTAATAGACTTTCTTGCCAATCCATTTTGTTCCAGTCCACGTTTTCTTGCCTACATATTTCGTACCTTTCCAGGTTTTTACTCCAACCCAACGAGTTCCATTCCATACTTGTCTTCCGACATATTTGCCGCCACGAGATATATATCTGATGGCTCCAACTCGTTTCTTTTTAACCTTTACGGTTTGGGCTTGAGCCGAATACGGATTTTGATTTGATGCAAACCCGCCGATGAATGCCATCGAAAATGCTATCGCAACTGCAAAAAACACTTGTGCAAATTTAATTTTCATAATTATCTCCTATGTTAATAGTATATTTGATTACTCCAAATTCAAATTGGTTTACCGTAAAATTTCTATCTGTTTGGTTATAAATACGTTATAAATATTGCTAGATAGATTCACTCAAGATTTATGCAATTGATATTTCAAAAATGCAACCAAAACTGCGGAATGCGTAATGGCTTCAGATGCAATCATTTCGGTAAATTTCTCAAAATCCACCAATTTTGTGACCACGTTTTCAGTTTCATCAAACTGTACATCATGCGTTTTTTCACAATCAACTGCTAAATAATGATGCAGCCAATTGTCCTGAATCGCAGGGTTTGGTCGGCATTTTCCGAGCGAGATCATTTCCCGGGGCGTGTAGCCCGTTTCTTCGATCAATTCGCGTTTGGCAGCAACGCTTGAATCTTCTCCGTGGTCAACCATTCCGCCCGGAATCTCGATCGTAATATCATCTGAACCATGCCTAAACTGTTCGATAATAACAACTTGGTTATCTTTCGTAATAGCCAGCACATTAACCCAATCAGGATTTTCAAGGCAGTAAAAAGCGTGTTCTTTGCCACTACTTTCTCTGACAGAATAATCTCGCCGAACCTTAAAAATTTTGCAGTCGGCAACTTTCTCAGACCGGACTTTTCTCCAAATCTCTACTTTTTCACTCATTCATAAATTAGAATTCTCTTTCAACGATAAATCAAGCTAAAAGCTATGAAATTGATCTATTTTGGGAGATTTAATCGATTGGGTGTTTAATCTTTGAAAGATTACAATCCTGATTTTTATTATGAAGAAAATAATTACTTTTTGCTTTGTTTACTTCGCTTTTTTTTCGACTCAATTGTATGCACAAAATATTGAAGATTTATTGATTGAATCCGAGAAACAAACAAGAGTTTATAAAGAAGCTTTTAAGAATTTGGTGGCTAAGGAAAAAGGCACTCGGGAAATTTTCAGGAAAGATGGAAGTGTTGCAAATAAAAAAGTTATTGAATCAAATCTGATTGTTTATCAAACAAAATTTGATTCGGAAGTAGCTGCTGAATATCGGCATGTTACAAAGATCGATGGCAGAGATATTTATCGTAATCAGGCAAAAACTGAAGACTTCTTTAGGGATTTATTAAATTCGGATTCGGCACAGGAAGAATTGCAGCGAATTAATGAAGAGAGTTTGAGATTTGACGAGGGCTTATTGATAGCGAATTTAACTTTGTTTCAAACGCCTGTTTTGGCTGAGCATATTCGTCCATATTTTAATTTCACGTTGATTGATGTGGAAAAAATTGGCGGAAGGGACGTATATGTTGTTTCCTACGAACAACGTGCGAAAAGCCCTTATATACTTGTAAATCAGTCTTTTTCAGCGGAGAAAAAAACAACAATGGATTTCGGTATTCAAATTCCAAAATCAGTTTATGAGTTAAACGAATGTTTGCGAGGTAAAATTTGGATCGATTCCCAAACGCACCAAATTTGGCGAGAGGAAAGAAATCTCACGATTCGTCCGAATGATTCGAAAACTCCGATCAATGTGTTTTCAGTAACCTTCGAATTCGGAAAAGAAGGTCTCGGAATTCTTCCACCAAAAACGATAATATTACTCAGTTTTCTGATAAAAGGGGATGGCAAAGACTACCGAACGATCAAAGATTCACGTCTTAGTTTTGAATATTCCGAATTTTCGGGCGGAACTGTAACCGTGAAATCAAGCGGAATTGGTGAATCAGTTGTTATCGGAAAACAGTGAAATTCAGCTATTTCAGCCTTCAATTTTCGATGTTGTAAAGAAAATCTATAATTTAAGATAAGTTAAAAGCAATTTGCCGGCGATTGGAGTTCCTCGTTTTAAGAGAAATAATGTGGCTTTCGGAGCGGCTTTTACTACAATTGCCTTCGCAACCGGAGCAGCAACTTCGCCAACGGCAAATTTTGTAGTCGCCCAACCTACTTTCGCAGTTTCTTTAATCACAAAATAAGCAGCTTTTCCGCCAACTTTGATAGTTTTTCTGGCTCCGGAAACAGCTATGTTTGAGTTTTGATTTGTTTCGTTCAGGGTGCTTTGGGCATTAGCGTTCGAGTGAATTGAAAGCATTAGTATGCCTAGAATCAAGGCTTTAAGGATTATCTTTATCATTTGTCTTTTGAAATAAGCGTAGGATGTGGGGAATTAAAACCGAGCTGTTTGGTCAACTCGTTTTTGATTATAACAATTTTTCAAAGGATTTAGAACAATTTTTTATTTGCTTATCTGTCTCATTAATTTAGCTTAATTTTTGGACGTAACCTTTTCACGTAAAAGAGTTATTACATCTTCCGTGGAAGTTCCAGGTAGGAAAACTTCAGTCACACCTTTGGATTTGAGAAAAGGGATGTCTGCATCCGGAATAATTCCACCGACAAAAACAATACAATCGTCCATTCCATTTTCGTGCATTAGATCGATTATTCGCGGACATAGCGTGTTGTGTGCACCTGATAAAATCGATATTCCGACTGCGTCAACGTCTTCTTGCAATGCTGCCGAAGCTATCATCTCAGGTGTTTGCCGCAAACCGGTATAAATTACTTCCATTCCAGCATCGCGTAATGCACGTGCGACTACTTTTGCACCGCGATCATGTCCGTCTAGACCGGGCTTTGCGACCAAAACTCTTATCTTTTTTTCAATCATAAGGCTTGAATTATAAGGCTATTTCGCGAACTGAGCAAACAAACTTCCTTTTTTGATAAATGGTCGCAATTCCTTCCATGTAAAAAAATATTCACCTGAAGGTTGGTAGGCAAGTGCAACGTGAGGAAATCCATAGTCATAGCGAAATGTTACGCCTTTTTCGCTAACCGAAAACTCATTTAAATCTTTCGACATGAACTTTGCGTTATTGAAATATTCGGAAGCGTCAAAATCGGCAGCTTCTGGGTCGGCTTTTAACTCAGCTTTTGTTTTTCTTACTTCAGCTTTTTGTTTTGCTTTAGCTTTTGAGGCAAGTGCGGCTAAATTTGTAAATACGTCAACGGGTCTGACGCGGCTGCCGCTTTTTGTGTTTACAACAAAATACCGATTTGTGACCGACGGATAAGCACCCGAACCTTCCATTGAAATTAAAACGTCTAAAATGCCATTTTTATTATAATTAACGTCGTAACTTATCTCATCAAGCCACGTATCTTCGCCGCGGATTTGATACTTTAATTTGTAATCAAATATCTTTTCGTAATTCAAAACCGACTCGATTTTCTTGCCCGAAGCTCCACTTACTTTCGGATAGGTAATTTTGAAGGAACGCTTGTATTCGTTTTCGATTGTTTTTGGTCGGTTATAACTGACTTGTTTTGGTGTGATTTTTACGGTTTGAGCAAATTCAATGCTTGAAAATGCCAACAAAATAGCAACGAGCAGAAAAATTCTTATTTTCATGTTTTTTTACGGTAATTTAAGTAAATTAATTTCACTTTTCTCAAAGTTCAGATTCGGAGACGCAAAAACGCAACGGAATTTGCCAAGCAGGGTCTTTCTTTCCTGAATTGCGTCCCACATTTCAACCCAAGCGTGAGAATTGATCCAGAGCCAATTAAAGCTTTTTATCTGCTTGATAATACCATATTTAGGTCTTTCCGTTTCTTCGGTAAACGTACCAAACATTCGATCCCAAATGCAAAAAATGCCGCCGTAATTTCTGTCGAGATATTTTGGATTGATCGCATGATGAACTCGATGTTGCGAGGGCGTATTGAAAATCCACTCAAACCATCCAAGTTTGCCGATGAATTCGGTGTGAATCCAATATTGGTAAATCAAATTAATTCCGTGAACGATGAGAAATGCCCAATATGGAAAACCAATTAAGCCCATTGGAATGTAAAAAATCCAATGAGCAAGCCCGCCAAACCAGCTTTGCCGTACTGCAACGCTTAAATTGTATTGTTCGCTGGAATGATGAACGACGTGGAAATTCCATAAAAACCGCGATTCATGGCTCAGCCGATGAAACCAGTAATAAGAAAAATCGTCAATAAAGATTAATAAAATCCATGCCCATGCCGTATTCATCGGAATTTGAAAAGGTGCAACTGAATACATAAATTCATAACCCGCAAATTGAATAATTCCGAAAATTGCACCAAAAAATACGCTTCCAAAACCTAAAGCAATATTCGTCCAGGTATCTCTCCGCTCATATTTCAGGTCGCCATGCCGAGAGTCGTACCACGCCTCAAGAGCGATCAGGATGGCAAAAATTGGTATTGCGAATAAAATTGGGCGAAACATAGTTTTATTTTATCAAATCGGCAAAAAATTGGGATTCGTATGTGATACTTTTTTGAGTGTCACAAAGTTATTTGTAGTTAAGGAATGCCAAAAGGTTGGTCGTAAATTTGGATCTGCGAATAAAAGCTTTTACTTTTTTATCTGAAAATGTTTCAATTTAGATAGTTTCAAATTTCAAATTTCGCTAGTGCCTTGAGCATCACAGAGTGGCGAATTTTGTCGCTTCTTTACAACAATGGCACGTCGAAAACATAAAAATAGCGAACGCAGCATATCAACTTCAGAGCGTTCTTTTCATGAATATATCTTGAATACTACTGCTCCGCAAACCTCGCGGACGGAGCTTATCCGCCTTATCCGCGGCGGCGAAGATACTTATCTCGAACTCAAAGTAAAACTTTCTAATAGTGAACGAATTGCTCAAGGAATTGTAGCTCTGGCAAATACTTCCGGCGGTTTGATCGTTTTTGGCGTGAACGATCAATTGCGTGTCGAAGGCGTAGATTATCCTGAGACCGTGCAGGAAGAATTGGTCAGAATTTGCCGTGAAGAAGTTGTGCCGCCGATTATTCCTCTGCTTGATTGTATTTCATTTGATAATGGCAGACGAGTTGTCTCGCTTGAAATCGCCGGGAAACGGCGTCCATATAGAACCCGAGATGGCAGATACTATTTGCGAATCGGAGCAGAAAAACGTGAAGCGACACGTGAAGAGCTTTCAATGTGGCTCGAGGAAATACGTCCGCTTAGCTATGAAAACGTGACGGTTTTGCGAGCTACGGAAAGTGATATTGATGATGCCTTATTATGGGATTTTGCCCGACATTTTGAGGAGGATTTCGAACTAAAAATTGACTATAACACAAGGAATTTCCTTAAAAAGGATTTGCTGCTTGCGGTTGGAAATACTGATGAATTCGTGCCTACAATTGCGGGAATTTTGTTGTTTGGTAAAAATGAACTGGTTGCTGAAATTGTTCCGCGTTCAGGTGTTACGGCTATTCGATATTCGGGAGATTCAATTGAATCGCAAATTATTGAAAAACAAGAGTTTAGAGGGAATTTATACTATCTTTATGAATCCATTATGAGATTTGTAAAACTCTACTCAGATTTGCGTATCGAAAAAAACTGGAATCAATCAAACAATGGAAACACACTAATTCAGGCGAGAGCGAATTATAAATTTGAGGTTATCAGCGAAGCAATCGCCAATGCCTTGATTCACAGAGATTTAGCGATTCGCGAACCCGCCACAAACGTTTCAGTTTTTGATAATTTTATAGAGATTTCGAATCCACGCAGAACGAATGGATTTGTTCCGCCCGCTTCGAGGGCAATTCGCTATGGGATTACTCAGCGATTAAATCCGCAGATTGCATCAATCTTTTCAAGTGAGGCTTATCAGGCAAATCATTCCAAAATAGGCTTGCCAAATTTGCTGCACCAAGCTCGCATTTTTTCAGGAAAACGGGCAGAAATTTACACATCAAATGATGAATTCAGATTGAAAATTCATGGGAAATTTTAACGACTTCTATTTCTTGGCGTTTTTATCGTTGTCATTCGGAGCTGTATAAAAAGGTCGATGCTGCACAATATATTCTTTTCCTTCAAACACTCCATCGCCATTTATATCAACTCTTACTTCGAGTTTGTATTTTTTGCCATCACGAGGTTTATCTCCGGCATCGTAGGCAAGACTGTATTGATTTCTCAATAGTCCATTTATTGATTGCAAAATATTAGGAATTTCACCCTCAAAGGTCATCGGAAAATGCTGTCCGCCTGATTCTTTTGCAATCGTATTCATCGTATTTTGAGCTTGCAGAAAAGTAAGTCTGCCCGGCAATCCGCTAATAGAATCCGTAGCTTCCAATTGCCCTTCGTAGAGTTTATAGAAAAGATTTCCGGTACTAATAATATAGATTGGAATCCCGGCACTTTGTACAATTTTTCTAACTTGGTCGTAATTTATTTTGCTGAAAGTATCAATCCCCGAAGCAACCAATATCAACGCCCGACGTTTAGACTTCACGGCTACCATTCCTGCGTATTGAGCTTTTTCTTCTTTGGCATTTTCCAGAACGACCGTGTCGCCAACTCCGCCGACTAAAGCGAATTTTATTGCATCGAATAAATTATTTTCTCTAAAAGCCGGGTTATTTCTAAGCAGCAGATCGATAGTTTGACGCAATCGAGCCGGATCGTTCGTGAAATCTGTAATTGGCGTAGGGCGGATATCAAAAGCGATTACCGAAGCATAATCGTCGGGAGCTTTAATGAATCTTGAAAGGAAATAAGCTACCGGACGAATGACCTCAAGCTTGCCTTCATCTAGCCTGCGACCTGCCCCTGAGCCGAAAACCTCAGACCATTTGCTGTATTCCAAAACAAGAGAAATTGTAATTGGCGATTCGGCATTTGTGAAGTTGGAAATTTCCTGCTTAACACCGTTCTCAAAAATTGCGAAGTTATCTTTTTTTAGTCCGGTTATGATTTGACCTGATTTTTTGTTGTAAACAACGGCTTCAAGATTGACGAGTTTCGTGTCAATTTTTAATACTTCGGTATCTTGTACAGCATTTTTCTCTTCTTGAAGTTGTTTTTGCTCTTCCTCGCGTCGCTTCTTTTCTTCTTCTGATTTCGGATCAGGACGCTCATTTTTCTTTTCGTTATTGCGTGGATTATCAGGGCGTTGAGGTTTGGATTGGGCATTGGCATTTATTCCAAAATTGAGAACAAATGCCAGTGTCAAAAGAAATATTCTAAAGAATCTGAAGTTTATTGTTTGCATATTACCGCCTGAAATCCTGAAAGTTTTCTGTTTAGATTCAGATTTTCGTCATTTAGTTGGAATAATGCAACTAAAAAAACTATTTGCCGTCATTTGAAGTTGAATCAATTTCTAAAACGACGTCAAACGAACCGGAATTATCGTCCAAATTTCCTTCGTTGATGCCGAGAAATAATGCACCGTCTCGCGTTGCTACAAATTCAGTCGAACCGCCCAGGAAGATAAAGTCGTTGTTGTCGTCGCCAATAACGGCAATCAAGCCACCTGTGGGCTTATCCTTCATGAGTTTTTGATTGTCAGGCAGAGACGCAACTCCCGAAGGCGTCGAATAGCGACCATTACCAAGTGAAATTCTTCCCGTTCCGCTAATGCGAATTCGTTGTCCTTTTTTGACAACCCAACCCGTATTTGTCCAACCATTTGAGGTGTTATCCGCCAAAACTCTTGATGTTATCTGAATCGGACGAGCAGTTTTTGGAGTATTTGTCGCTACAGGTGTGGTTGGCGGATTTTCCACGGTTTGGTTATTGCTGGTAGGATTTTGTCCGCCAATAATTCTGACATTTGGATTTGCTGTCATCGAGGGTTGATTACTGGAAACAGGCGTTGGCGTTGATTTTGGTTGAACGGTTGGTTGGGTAGAAACCTTGGTGTTCATTGAATTATTCGAATCAAATTCAATTGAATCGATTTCATCGGAATAAAATGTCATCTGTCTTTGGCGATTACCGTCGCCGATGATTATGACAAATTGCCCATCCTTAAATCCAATTACCTTACCTTTAACAATGCTACCGTCCTTCAAACGAATTGTATCGGCAAAAACTGCCGCCGAGATACCAAAAATAAATGATAGAGTAAGCAAAAAACTTAAAAACTTAGATTGTAAAAACATATTTCCTCCACGAAGATAAAACAAAACTGGAAAGCAAAAATCTGGATTGTGCTTCATATTTCACGCATTTAACAAGCAGAAGCCACTTTTAATTGGGGCAATTGTCAACTAACGATAGATGCTAATTTCGCTAATTAGAGTTGTAGAAAATTCGCTTACAGCAAATTTCAATGGATTATACAAAAAAAAATTAAAGTTGTGAATAAGGAAATGCACTTTTAGTTGTTGAAAACAAAACTATTTGTAAATTATTAGCTAGCGAAATTGTCAGAAATCTGTAATCCGACTTAAAATAAGGCAACGGAGAATTTGATGGAAGAGACAAAAAAACTTTGGGGCGGACGCTTTACAGAATCTGCAAATGCAACATTTGCACAATTTAACAATTCATTTAGCTTTGACAAACGTCTGTTTGAAGCCGATATAAAAGGTTCCGCAGCACATTGCGAGGGATTATTACAAGCCGGCATTTTAACCAAATCAGAAGCCAATAAAATCAAAAACGGTCTCGAAACTATTCTAAAACGCTCCAATTTTGACAAAGATTATTTCGATGATTCATCAGTTGAAGATGTTCATTCTTTTATCGAATCGAAATTAATCCAATTAATTGGCGATTCCGGCAGAAAATTACATACGGGAAGAAGCAGAAACGATCAGGTTGCGACCGCCTTCCGACTTTGGTTGCGAGATGAAATCAAGGAAATTTTAAGCTTTGTGATTGAATTGCAAAAAGCTTTTCTTGATGTTGGGGAACGCCAAAAGGATGCGGTTTTGCCTGGCTATACGCATCTTCAAAGGGCTCAGCCGATTCTCTGGTTGCATTGGTGTCTGGCTTATTTTGAGATGTTTGAAAGAGATCGGGAAAGGCTTGTTGAGGTTTGGCAAAGAGTAAATATTATGCCGCTTGGTTCGGCTGCTTTGGCAGGAACAGCTTATAATATTGACCGCGAGGAAGTCGCAAAACAACTAGGGTTTGATGGAGTTTCTGCTAATAGTTTAGACGCAGTTTCTGATCGTGATTTTGCGATCGAATTTGTTGGAGCCGCTTCTTTGTTGATGGTTCACCTTTCACGATTTGCAGAGGATTTGATTTTATATACTTCGAGCGAATTTCAATTTATTGAGCTAAGTGACGCAGTTTCAACCGGTTCGAGCCTGATGCCGCAAAAGAAAAATCCAGATTCACTTGAACTGATTCGCGGAAAAGCCGGAAGGATTTTTGGGCATAACATTGCGTTACTTTCAATGATGAAGGGGCTTCCGATGGCTTACAATAAAGACATGCAGGAAGACAAGGAAGCCGTTTTTGATACGGTTGATACCGTCAAAATATCTCTGCAAGTTGCTGAAATAGTTCTGAAAAGTTTACGTTTGCGTGAGGATAAAACTCTAAAAGCGGCGACCACAGGATATCTAAACGCGACTGAATTGGCAGATTACATGGTGCGGAAAGGCGTTCCTTTCCGGACTGCACACGACAGCGTAGGTCAAATTGTTTTGTCAGCCATTTCGCAGAATAAAGAAATAAACGATTTAGGCTTAGAGGAACTAAAGACTTTTTCCGAATCGATCGAAGCTGATGTTTTTGAGGCATTGAGTTTGGAAAACACGCTGGCGAGCAAAAATCAAATTGGCGGAACATCGCCGGAAAGAGTTTTTCAGGCACTTTCGGCTGCAAAAAAGAAACTGAATCTCGACTAACAAATGCATAAATTCGTCCGAAATCTTTTGACCGAATGGCGGAAACTCAAACTCCCTTTTGCCGATGAAACAATTATTATCGCAGTTTCCGGCGGGGCTGATTCGGTCAGCTTAATGTTGGCATTGCATAATCTCAAAACTCACAAAAAGATTAATTTACGTTTTATCATTGCAAATTTTGATCATGATTTACGCGGAATTAAGAGCCGTAATGATACTGAATTCGTCAGAAAATTGAGTGCGGATTTAGATTTTGAATTTATTACAGAAACTGCCAAATCAAAAATTCAGCATCAGCAGGGGAATTTAGAGCAAAATGCCCGTAATGCTCGTTACACTTTTCTTAGTCAAACTGCCGAAAAACACAAGGCTTTCGCTATTCTCACCGGACACACGCAAAATGACCAAGCCGAAACACTACTAATCAATTTGATTCGCGGAAGCGGGCTTGACGGCTTAGCCGGAATGGCTGCTGTGAGGGAAAACCCGGCGGAAATTTCGATAGTTCGCCCGCTGCTTTCTTGGGCGAGGCGAGAAGATACTGAAGGTTTTTGCGGTCTGAATAAGATTAATTTTCGAGATGATGAGATGAATAATGACTTAAAATTTTCTCGAGTTAAGATTCGTAAAGAAATTATTCCAATTTTGCAAAAACTAAATCCGCAGATCATTGAAACCCTTTCGCAGACAGCCGCATTGCTTCGTGAAGACGCAAAAGAATTGTCTGAACAATGCCCGATACAAGCAGAATTTATTGACCAAAAGACACTCAAGAATCTATCTAAATCTATGCGTTTGCGTGTTTTACGGCATTGGTTAAAAAGGCAGCGTGGACATCTTCGTCAAATTAATTTTAGACATTTGGAAGCGATTGAGAGCATGCTGTTTAGTACAAAAAGCGGTAGAATTATTGAATTGCCGAATGGCGAAAAAGTAATAAAAAAAGACGGAAATCTCTTTTTTGAAATAACAACAGTTGAAAAAAGCTGATTCGCCAACTAGAATCAAAGTAGCGGGATGATTTGCTTTTGTAACATCTTGCTAAATCGAACAACTGTTGGATCAAAATCCTCATCTTAGTTGTGGTTATTTGTTAGATTTAATTTGTTGATTTTTTAAGACAAAGGCAATTTTGGAGGCTGTAAATTGAGTTCAAAAGCAAAACAATTATTATTGTGGGCGATGATTATTTCGAGTGCTGTAATGTTCGTGTATTTTATCCAGCGGACGCAGGGTAAAGCTCCGACGGAAATATCTTATGACAAATTGTGGAAACAAATCGAAGATAAAAATGTAAAAGAATTGGACATAAAACAAGAGGTTGCAGAGATCACGGATCTGAATGGGGAAAAATCGTTCGCTAAGATTGACTCGAGCGAAGCAACTCGCAAGCCCCTAATCGATGCTGCTAAGGCGGCTGGAGCGACGACTAAGATCGAGCCGGCTCCGAGCAATTTATGGTTTATTGTTTTAATTAACGCATTGCCAATTTTGCTGATCGTCGGAATTTTGGTATTCACATTGCGGCAAATGCAAGCAGGTGGAAATAAAGCACTTAGCTTTGGTAAATCAAAAGCAAAGCTACTCAATAATCAACAAAAGAGAGTTACATTTAAAGATGTTGCCGGAGTTGAAGAAGCAAAGGACGAATTACAGGAGATCATTGAATTTCTAAAAGATCCGCAAAAATTTCAAAAATTAGGCGGGAGAATTCCGAAAGGCGTTTTGATGATGGGACCTCCCGGAACAGGGAAAACTTTGCTCGCCAAGGCAGTTGCAGGAGAAGCGAATGTACCGTTCTTCTCGATTTCGGGTTCTGACTTTGTTGAAATGTTTGTCGGAGTTGGTGCTTCGCGTGTCCGCGATCTTTTCGAACAAGGTAAGAAAAATGCACCTTGTATTATTTTTATTGATGAAATTGACGCTGTTGGTCGTCATCGCGGTGCCGGACTTGGCGGCGGACACGATGAACGCGAGCAAACTTTGAATCAACTTTTGGTCGAAATGGACGGTTTTGAATCAAACGACGGCGTGATTTTGATGGCTTCAACTAATCGACCTGACGTTTTGGATCCTGCACTGCTGAGACCAGGACGCTTCGATCGTCAAGTGGTTGTTTCATACCCGGATGTGCGAGGACGTGAAGGAATTTTGAAGGTTCATACACGGAAAATTCCGCTTGATGACAAGGTTGATGTAAATATTATAGCTCGTGGAACTCCTGGCTTTACGGGAGCAGATCTAGCAAATTTGGTTAATGAAGCAGCTTTGATTGCGGCTCGTCGTAATAAAAAGGTTGTTTCTCTAAATGACCTTGAATACGCGAAAGACAAGGTTTTAATGGGACCTGAACGTCGGAGCATGGTTATTTCGGATAAAGAGCGTAGATTGACCGCTATTCATGAAGCGGGACATGCACTCGTTGGGATGAATATCGAAGAAAGTGATCCGGTTCATAAAGTTACGATCGTTCCACGTGGACGTGCTTTGGGCGTGACGTTTTATTTACCCGAGGCTGATGTTTTAGGGAGAACTAAAGAAGAACTTCTCGCAATGATCGCCAATGCGATGGGCGGAAGAATTGCTGAAGAATTATTCATCGGTAGAATCACAACAGGTGCTTCAAATGACATCGAAAAAGCAACTGAACTTGCCCGCTCGATGGTTTGCCAATACGGGATGTCGGATTTAGGTCCGCTTGCTTTTGGTAAAAAAGAAGAGCAGATATTCTTAGGTCGTGAAATTGCCCAGCATCGTGATTTTTCAGAAGACACGGCAATCAAGATCGATCAGGAAGTAAAACGAATCGTTTCTGAGCAATATGAGAAAGCAAAGGGGATTTTATCTAATAACAAAGAAGCGATGGATCGTTTGGTAACGGCTTTATTGGAATTTGAATCATTAGATTTGAAACAAATGAAACGAGTAATTGCAGGATTACCGCTTGAAAACGACGAAGAATCAAATACGTTTCCTGAAGGTGGTTCATCGGTAAAAAATGAAGAAGAAGGTAATCTGAATCCTTTCAAAAAACCAATCTTGCCGCCAATTACGCCGCCAGCTACCGCTTAGGTATTGGTAAAAATAAGTAAGGATGAAGGATGAGGTTGATTTCTTCATCCTTTTTCTTTTGTGATTCAATTGAAATATGTTTTGGCAAACGTCCCGCAGAAAATTAGACTACAACAGCCCGCTAATAATGGGCATTTTAAACGTTACTCCTGATTCATTTTCCGATGGCGGAAAGTTTGATAAAGTTGATTCGGCACTCCATCAAGTTGAAAAGATGATCGCGGAAGGCGTTGATATTATTGACGTTGGTGGTGAAAGCACTCGTCCGAATAGCGAGAGAATATCTGCCGATGAAGAGAAAAAACGCGTTACTCCGATTATCGAATCGATCTCAAAAACGTTTGATGTTCCCATTTCTATTGATACCTGTAAATCCGACGTCGCGAACGCTGCTATTGAAGCAGGAGCAGAAATTATCAATGATATTTCCGGACTTAGATTCGATGAGAATATTGCCCTGATTTCGGCGAAACATAAGACAGGCTTGATATTAATGCATTCACGCGGTGATTTTGAAACGAGGCATAAGCTTCCTGCGGTTGAAAATATTTTGGATGACGTTGAACAAGGATTAAATTGGAGCATTGCAAAAGCCACCGATTCAGGCGTAAGAAAGGAGGCGATATCGTTAGATATCGGAATCGGTTTTAGTAAATCTTTGCAACAAAATCTTGAATTAATCGCAAGACTTTCAGAAATTTGCGTTCTTTTCAAAGAATTTCCGATATTGGTTGGCACATCGCGTAAGTCTTTTATCGGTAGGATATTAGACGAACCTGATGCTGAAAAGCGATTGTCGGGAAGTCTCGCGAGCGTTGCAATTGCTGTTTGGAACGGTGCAAAAATTGTTCGCGTTCATGATGTTAAGGAAACTGTTGAAGCGATTAAAATCGCAGAAGCAATAAAAAATTGGAGAGAAATTGATGCTTAGAAGAAAATTGTTTTTTGCTGCGTTATTTATCTTCTTGATTAGCCTTTTGGTTAAAGCGGATGTTCCGCCGCCACAGGATGAAATGCGTGTTTCGACTAATTTACAGATTGTAACAAAAGAAGATATTTCTGATTTCAGATTTTTCTTAGAGTTTCCGGGGATTCTCCGAGAAGTTGAAATTAAGAGTAATGGAGCCACCATAATCGAAGCCGGTGGAGGTGGAGCAAGGTATAGGCGTGGTACTTTATATGCTGTTCCAAAGAAAAATTTGATAGATCTTGGTGATAAACCAACATCTAATCAACTTAGCACTTTACTAGATTCTTTGAGTAAAAATACCTTTGAAGGCGGGGTTGAATTACTCAAACATCAATTTGTACACGATATTAGGAAGAGTGAAAGAGATAAATTTGAATTCCCAACTTACTCGATTGAGCGAGCGGATTCAACGCTCAAGATAAAGGAAAATCTAAAAATTGCACCAAAAATCAGTGAAGAGGAATCAAAACAGATGTCGAAAGGAGGGAGTGATTTTGTATTGGGCGGCACGAAAAGAGAATTTACCCCTTTGTTTTACATTCTGGCTGGCGGAATTGTAGTATTTACCTTAGGCATAATAATTTTCGGAGTTAGGAGAATTAAACGAATTCGTTAAATTTGAATCAAGCTATCATGAAAAAAACTACTCTTTTTGCTTTACTGACGGTTCTAATATTTGTTTCGGGATTTACCGAATGCTACAAACCCGTTACAAATTCGGGCTTGCCAAAACGCATTAAAACCGTGGCGGTGCCTGCCTTTCAGTTTGAAGCCAGAGGCTTTCGTTATCGGGTTGAATCGCGTTTTACGGAATCGGTGATGCGAGAAATCATCAAGCGTGGAAGCGGCATCAAGGTTCAGGGAACTACAAATGGTGCGGACGCTGTGATTGAAGGAAGTATCAGGGATTTTAGTTTTTCGGGTGTTCTACTTGATAGAGATGGTCGTGCGAGAGTTTATGAAGTAACGATTGTCGTAGCTGTCACAGTTAAAGATTTGATGGAAAATCAGGTAATTTACGATAATCAAAATCTTATTTTCCGGGATTCATTTGAATTTTCAAGTGATCCGCGTTCATTTTTTAATGAAGAAGATCCCGCAGTAGAAAGAATGTCGCGAGCTTTTGCCGAAACCATCGTTTCGACTATTGTAAACGGAATGGGCGTGAAAGAAGAGAAGAAATAGCTGAAAAACGGAAAAAGACTCAAAAAAAGAAATACAAATATTACTCTATATTTTCCAACCCCACCAAAAAAAAATCTATGAAAATTCTAACCCGAGAGGATCTCCGCAATCAGTTAAAAAAAGGTGAAATTGCTCCAATGTATTTACTTTTTGGGGCGGAAAAATATTTGCGTAATTTGGCTGCGAAGGCTGTCACGGAAAAAGTTTTGCATGATTCGCCGCTTCGGGAATTTAATGAAACTGAAGTCAGTCTCAACGATACTGAATTTCTTCACGCAATTTCTTCAGCCGAACAAATGCCGATGATATCGCCTCGCCGTGTCGTTAAGATCACTGAAATCAACAAATTAAAGGAAGCAGACGAGGACGCTTTGGCTCATTATGTACAGCGTCCGGCGGAATTTTCGATTGTAATATTTATCGCCGATGAACTAGATAAACGCCGTCGTTTTGCAAAAACTCTTTTGGAAACGTGCGTTTCAGTAGAATTTGGAAATCTGTCTGATGATGAATTGATGCAGTGGGCAAGAGTGAAATTGAAGGAATTGAATTCACAAGCCGATGAAAAGGTTTTACGTCAACTCGTTGCGTTGGTTGGAAATAACGTCTTGAGATTGACGAATGAGATTGAAAAATTGTCCGTTGCGGCACTTCCTGATTCAATAATCAGCTACGAATTAGTGGAAAGTTTAGTTCCAAATTCGAGAGAATTTACAAATTTTCTGTTAACTGACTATTTACTGGATAAAAAGAGAGTGCATGCTTTACAGACTTTGCAAAAGATTTTGGACGATGGAGCAGAGCCTTTGATGTTGCTTGGTTTGATCGCGAGTAATTTCCGGAAGCTTTTTTTGGCGAAAGAATTAATGCGGCAAGGTGTTGATAGAAAAGAGGTTGCACGAACGATTAATTTGCCTTTTTTCAAACAAGATGATTTCTTCGCAAAGGCTCGAGTTGCAGACGTTGAGAAACTTTCGTGGAGTTTGCAGAGAATTGCAGATGCAGACTTGGCGATTAAAACTTCCAAAGCGACTCCCCGCTTACAAATCGAAATGCTTGTAACCGAATTATCCGCATAGAAAAAAGGTAAAAATAAGTCATGAAAGCTTATTCTTACCTTTTCTAAAGGAGAAAATCGTTTGTGCGGAAAGCTATTAAGCTAATTCTGAAACGTGCGAACTCAAGCGTGATTTATAGCGAGCCGCCGTATTTCTGTGCAAAATTCCTTTATTAACCGCTTTATCGATTAATGAAACTGTTGGATTCAAAAGTTCTAAACTTAAAGTTTTGTCTTTTGCCGTTAAAGCTGAACGGAGCTTTTTGATCTGAGTTCTAACGCGGCTACGATTGCTGCGGTTAATAATACGTCGTTTTTCGTTTTGTCTGACACGCTTTTCAGCGGATTTATGATTTGGCATATTCTGTTTGTTTCAGTTCCTGATAAATAAAAGTGCTTAATTTCCCCTTTAGAGAAAACGTAGATTGTAAAATCATTGTCCGCAAGTGTCAAGTATGATTGGATTATTGCTCAAATTTAGTAATTACGGTGTGCATAATATCAACCAATAAAACTACAATTGGTGGATAAACCACAAATTCAAGCTTTAGATTAGCCGAAAAAAGATTTGGAATCATGGATGCGACAAACATTTCCATGGAATTTCCGACTACAATTCCAAAGAATAGGCTTATAGCAAATCCAATCAGCAAAAAAATAACTACTGAAAACCGAGAATAGGGCTTAACGGGTGACGTATCTTCTTCAAAAACAGAGTCGTGCATTTTTTCTTTTGAATAAGTAAAACGCTCAAAACCCTCACGTAAAGTTTTAAAAAGCCTCAAGAGTCCAACCGTAAATAGCGTAAGCAAAACAATTTTGCCCAAAATCGCAGAATTTGACCAAAATGCCGGGCGAAAAACTGCCACGGCAAAAGTTGAAACAAAACAAGCGACTATAGGAAAAATTACCTTGCGAAGTGCCAGACTTTCATCTCGGTCAGCCGCAATCATTTGGTCAACAATATCGTTATAACGGCGTTCTATTGCCATCTGCCGCAGTTTTTGTGCGTGCGAATTATCCGAATAAAAAACTGAATCGGTCGAATGAATCAAGCCTTTCGCTTTTGCTAACTGATTATCAAAAAAAGTACGCTCATCTGAATCGCTCAAAACCTCGTAAGCCTTCGCAATAATGGCGAAATCTTCGGTCGCTTTTTCGGAATTACCGTTTACATCAGGATGCAGTTTCCTAGCCAAACGGCGGTAAGCTGACTTAATTTCAGCCATTGAAGCCGTCGGTGAAACCCTCAAAATTTTGTAGTAATTCACCATTTACCAAATGAAATAAAGATTTGCTGAGAATTTTTGGGTTGTGCGTTGCAACCACTTTCGAGCAAAATTATAACACAAAAGTTTTTGGCAAAAACACTTTTTTTAGTCCAAATTATCAATCTGTAAACCGATCGGACTTGCCCCCGATAATTTAACTGCGTCAACCACTTTTGCCATCTCTCCATACGGAATATTTTTCGGAGCTTTGATGAAAACTGTCTTTTCAATCTCGTTTGTGCCATCGCGTAAAACTTCATTTTCGTGCACGTACCTTAAATGTTTCCGCAAGCTTCGCAATCATACTCTGAGGATCCGCAATTGTTCCAAAGTCTTTTTCACGATTAATTTCAAGCGTGTAATTGGAGTTGACGCTGACAATCAAAGTATTTGGATTTGGCTTGACTGGGATTTTCGAATTGTCCGGCTCACTTGGAGTTTTGTTTTGAAACCGACTAGGTTTTAGCGGCGAAATTAACATAAAAATAATCAATAAAACGAGCAGAACATCAATTAGCGGGGTTACGTTGATTTGGGGTTTAACATTTGTTTCTTCAGACATTTATTTTCTCCTTTTTTTGGGTCTGAATTTTTAGACACCGTTTGAGAGAAAAAGTTCCATTGAAAATTATTGCAAGTCTTCAGTTTTTGCTGATAGTGCGTTAAGTATTGCCTTTGCTTTAGTTAGAGTTTCTTCATATTCGCTTTGAGGATCGCTGTCTATCACAATTCCGCCGCCAACATTGAAAATCGCCAGCCGCTCGCGGATAACCATGGTTCGGATCGCCACGCTCAAATCTATCGTTTTATCAAAGTCAATGAAACCAATCGCTCCCATCGAAAGTCCACGCGGAGCGGTTTCAATCTCGTCAATAATCTTCATGGTACGGATCTTGGGTGCTCCCGTAATAGAACCACAAGGAAACGTCGCACGCAAAATATCTGAGAGACTTATGCTTTCTCGAAGCTTTCCGGAAACTGTGGAAACAAGGTGAAAAAGGCTTGGATGCTTTTCTAATTCGCAAAGCTTTTCTACTTCTACGCTCCCAAATGCACATACTCTTCCTATATCGTTTCGCAATAAATCAACGATCATTATATTTTCCGCACGATCTTTTTCGCTAACTAAAAGTTCGTTTTGTAACTGCCCGTCTTCCTCCGGATTACTCCCACGCGGACGAGTTCCTTTGATCGGATTGGTTGTAATTATTTTGCCCTCGACCCGAAGAAATCTTTCGGGTGAAGCCGAGATTACAACGTCATCATTTCGACGGATAAAGGATGAAAAAGGAGCGGGATGATGGTTTCGCAATGATAGGAAGATCTTCTCATGGGTTAGATCTTGCGGGAGAATCGCAGTTAATTGTTGAGTCAAATTGGTTTGATAGGTGTCGCCTTGGCGAATCAAGTCCTGAATTTTTTCGATGGCGGAAAGATATTCCGATCGACTTAAATTTGACTCGACTGATGAATTTGTATACGACTGCGGAAAGTTGTAGGGATTCGCAGATAGAAGAAGGTTTGCAATTTCCTCAAATTTCTTTGCATTGCCTTTCAGATAAGTCTCATTGTTATCATAATCATGAATTATTAAAACATCGAAAAGAGCAAGAAAAATGTCGGGCTCAATAGCATTACCAAACCTCGATTTTATCGAATTTAGTTTCAGACCAAAATCGTAAGAGATTGTTAATATTGATGAAACCTCTTGAGCAGAAATTTTTTGATTGAGTATTATGAGAGTTTCTTCGGCTTCATTTTCATTGATCTCGACTGTTTCAATTGGTGAAATACCTGCCACCAGAAGATGCGAATTGAGATGCGAAACACCGCAACTATCAAGCAAACAGAGGTTTAGTTCACTTGGTAAATTGAGCAATCGCTCGACCAATTCATCGGCAGATAGATTTAATCTATGCATAGAAACTTAAAAGATTAGCATAAAAGTTCACCTCGATATCAGCAAAAGCATTTATCATTTTTGCTATCCGTGTTAATCTTTTGCAATCAAAAATCTACTTTCTAATCAAATATGACAGAAAATCAAACCAGTAAATTAACGTTAATTCGTGGACTCGGATTAGTCGCGGCGATTTCAATTATCATTGGAAACGTAATCGGAACGGGCGTTTTCCTCAAAGCACGCGTAATGACGTGCAACGTTGGAGATCCGACGTGGGTAATTATCGTTTGGATTGTTGCCGGAATTCTTTCACTAGCCGGAGCTTTAACTTATTCGGAATTAGCCGCGATGATGCCGAAAGCCGGCGGCGATTATAATTTCATAAAGGAAGCTTACGGTAAAGTCTTTGGATTCTTGTACGGTTGGATGTTGATTTTTGTTGGTAAAACGGGGGCTCAAGCCTCGGCAGCGGTTGCTTTTGCGATATTTTTGAACGATTTACTCGGTGGCGGCGTAAAGAAAGTACTTTTGTCAACGAATATCGCTGGCTATCAATATGAATTAACATCTCTTCAGCTGATCGCGGTGCTTGTCATCATCACATTTACGCTCATAAATCTGCTTTCAGTTTCTTCAAGCGGAATGATCGCGACAGTTTTAACCGTTGTAAAAATTGGTTTAGTTTTGCTGATTGGAATCGGAGCATTTCTGCTCGCAAATGGAAGTTTCGGGCATTTTGGAATGATGAGCCAAGGCGGTTTGTGTGAAGGCGTAAATAGCTCCGTAAATTTCGGATCTGCTGATTACACATTTATGGCTGGATTCGGAGCCGCGATGCTCGGGGCATTATGGGGCTATGACGGCTGGAATAATGTGACGCTTGTAGCAGGCGAGATAAAAAATCCGCAACGCAATCTACCGCTGGCACTAATAGGTGGGACGATTTTTATTATCGTTCTCTATATCTTGGCTAACATGGCTTATTTCTATGTTTTAACGCCGACTGAGATTGCCAGCGTTTCCAAAGATTCATCAGTTGCAAGGGAAGTTGCATTGAGATTTTTGGGTGCGGGTGCGGTTAGCATAATGGTAATGGGATTGATGGCTTCGTCAATCGGAACGCTTCATACGTCAATTTTAACAGGGGCAAGAGTGCCTTACGCGATGGCACAAGACGGGACATTTTTTGAAAGTTTCGGCAAGTTATCAGAAAAAACAAGAGTTCCGGTAATTGCACTGATTGTTCAGGGAGTTTGGGGTTGTATTCTTGCATTATCAGGCTCTTTTGATACCTTGACGGATTATGTGATTTTCGGTTCGTGGCTTTTCTATGCGTTGGCTACCGCTTCAGTATTTGTTTTCCGCAGAAAAATGCCTGATGCCGAACGTCCTTACAGAGCTTTTGGTTATCCTGTGATTCCGATATTATTTTTGTTGGTGGCTGGTTGGCTGATCATAAATACGATGATTACGGCTCCAACGCAATCATTTATAGGAATTTTCTTAATTTTGCTTGGATTGCCCGTTTATTATTATTTAGTGGTTAAGAAAAAAAATATTAGCGAATAAAATTTAGAAAAATGATAGACAGAAGAAAGGGAAATGAGCGTCGGGTAACTGAGAGATTTACTGTAAATATCGATATTGATTGGGAAGGCTTTGTTGGTAAACAAAACGGAACTATCAGCGATATCAGCGTTTCCGGCTGCTTCGTGCTGTGCTCGGGAGAAGTAGAAAACGGGGATTACGTGAAAATACATTTTCCGCTAACTAACGGACAAACGATCGTTTTTCAGGGCGAAGTAGCCAATCATGTGTTTGAAATCGGTTTTGGCATCAGATTTATCAACCTCTCCGAAGCCCAGCAAGACTTTCTTGAAGTCTTTGTCGATACGTTAAGAGTGGATTAGGCTTTTTGCAAATTTCATCGAATTTAGCCGCATCTTGAGAAAGTCAAGATGCGTTTTTTTTGCTGTAGTCTCCATCAAATTTAACGAATGAATAAGGACTAAAGGCGATAGCAAGCTCGTACAAAAGAAATTGACGCCAACCTAATAAATTACAAGGCTGGACAGAAAAACTAACTCTGCCCTATAATCCAAATTGAATAAGCACCAATAAATTAGCATTTCAAACAAGGATTTTTATGTCAAAAAAACTGCTCCTGTTACTTGTCATCTGTTTCTCTGTCTTTAATTTATCAGCACAAGCTCCGAAAGTTGCTGATCCAAATGATCTTAACGGTATTTTCAAGCCGGTGAAATGGCGTTCGATTGGACCATTTCGCGGTGGACGTTCGGTTTCATCTACGGGCGTTGTTGGCGATCCAAAGACATATTATATGGGCACGACGGGCGGCGGACTTTGGAAAACCGAAGATATGGGAGCGAGTTGGCGAAATATTTCGGATGGATATTTCAAAACAGGTTCGGTTGGTGCGATTGCCGTGGCGGAAAGTGATCCGAATGTGGTTTACGTTGGGATGGGCGAACACGCTCCTCGCGGCGTGAAAACTCATCATGGCGATGGCGTATATAAATCAACCGATGCCGGAAAAACTTGGAAAAAGATTGGTTTAGATGCCACGCAGCACATTTCACGGATCATTGTTCACCCGAAAAATCCGGATGTTGTTTACGTTGCGGCTCAAGGTGCTTTGTATTCAAGTTCAAAGGAACGCGGGCTTTATAAGTCGGTTGACGGCGGAATGACATGGAAAAATAAGCTTTTTGTTGACGAAAAAACAGGTGTTGTTGAGCTTTCGATGGACGCAAATAATTCGCGGATTATGTACGCGGCGATGTGGGAGCACGGTCGCCTTCCGTGGAAAGTTATCTCGGGTGGACCAGGGAGCGGCTTGTATAAATCGGTTGACAGCGGTGAAACTTGGGAAAAAATGACGGAAGGTTTGCCGACCAAAATGGGCAAAATGGCGATTGCCGTGAGTCGCTCAAATTCCGAAAAAGTTTATGCGTTGATTGAAAGTGATTCGAATGAAGACGAACGCGGACTTTACGTTTCGAATAACGCAGGCAAGAGCTGGTCGCAGGTAACAAACGAACCGCGGCTTGTTCAGCGTGCTTGGTATTACATCGAATTATTTATTGATCCGCTCAATGAAAATACGATTTATGTTTTGAGTGCACCTGCATTGCGTTCGAATGATGGCGGTAAAACTTGGGAAACTTTAGGCGGAACTCATGGCGATTATCACGATCTTTGGATCAATCCGACCAACTCAAATAACATGGTGATTTCCAACGATGGTGGTGCGGCAATTACTTTTAACAAAGGAAAAATTTGGTCTTCGCAAGCGACGATGCCGACCGCACAGTTTTATCGAATCAACGTTGATAATCTTTTCCCTTACAACATTTACGGCGGACAACAAGACAATTCTTCGGTAAAAATTGCGAGCCGAGAATTTGGCAGCGGCGGAATTGGAACTTCGAGTTGGACATCTTCGGCGGGCGGCGAAAGTGCGTTTTTGGCTTTTGATCCCGATAAACCAGACTTCGTTTTGGGTGGAAGTTATCAAGGAACAATTGAAGTTGTTGACGTAAAAGCGAAAGCCGCGACGAATATTATGGCGGCTCCGATTCAATATCTCGGACGCGATGCGAAGGATAATAAATACCGTTTCAATTGGAATGCCCCGATTATTTGGAGCAAATGGGAGCCGAATACTTTTTATCATGGTTCGCAAGTTTTGTTGAAAACACAAGATTTAGGTAAAACCTGGAAAGAGGTTTCGCCCGATTTAACTCGCAACGAAAAGGACAAACAGGGAAAAGGCGGCGGACCTTACACCAATGAAGCAGTTGGAGCGGAAAATTACGGAACGCTCGCTTATGTGAAAGAATCGCCGCTCGAAAAAGGCGTAATTTGGACAGGAAGCGACGACGGATTTGTTCAATTAACACGTGATAACGGTGCGACTTGGAAAAATGTTACTCCAAAAGGTTTGGAAGAATGTCTGATAAACGCGATTGAAGTTTCGCCATTTGATAAAGCTACGGCATATATCGCGACAACTAGATATAAATTTAATGATCATCGTCCGGGACTTTATAAAACAACTGATTACGGCAATTCTTGGACAAAAATTGACAACGGAATTCCTGCAAATGCGTTCACACGTGTCGTGCGTGAAGATGAAGTTCGTAAAGATTTATTGTTTGCGGGAACTGAGCTCGGCGTGTTTATTTCGTGGAACGGCGGCAAAGATTGGTCGCCGTTTCAACTCAATTTGCCGATTACGCCGATAACCGATTTGCGTGTGCATCAGGGAAATTTGATTGCCTCAACTTCGGGCAGATCTTTCTGGATTTTGGACGATTTGAGTTTGATTCGACAATACAAAAAAGATGTTGCACCATTTTCAATTTATCAGCCGGCATCAGCGTATCTTGCGAATGGCGGTAGCGAATTGGATGATTCAGAGGATGATTTTACAGGTGCAAATCGTTTCCGCGGCGTTAATCCGGCGAACGGCATCGTGCTTTATTACAACTTACCTGAATTGAAAAAGACTGACGATATTTCTCTGGAAATAAAAGACTCTGAAGGCAAACTTGTTCGCACATTTAGTTCAAAAGCTGATAAATCTTTCAAAAAATACGACGGTGGACCGCAAGGCGAGCCAACTTTATCGAAGGCAAAAGGCTTGAACAGATTCGTTTGGGATATGCGTTATCCGACGATGCCCGGTGCGACTGGAGTCTACATCGAAGCGAGTTACGCGGGACACAAAGCAATTCCGGGTAAATATTCTGTGACAATCACTTCGGGCGGACAAAAAGTTTCAACCGAAGCTGAAATTCTCGCGAATCCAATCTACCCGACAACGGCGGAAACTTATCAGAAATATCATCAAACAATGGCTGGTATGGAAGCCGAAGTAACTTCGATGCATAAAATGGTGAATAGCCTCTTTGAAACACAAAAGCGTTTGGATTCGTTGCTGAATTCGTTGCCGACTGGCGGTAAATTTGATGACATCAAGAAAAACGGCGAAGAATTGATCAAGAAGATGAAATCTTGGGACGAAGACATGGTGCAACGCAAATCGAAGGCTTACGATGATGTTGAGAATTTTCCGAATAAATTTACAGCCGATTATCTGTATTTGATAAACCAAACCGAAAGCGATATTCCGCGTGTCAATCAGCCGAATTTAGATTTGTTGAACGAAATGAACGGTAAATGGAACGTTCTGAAATCGCGAGCGAACGAAATTATCGAAAAAGATATTCCTCTGCTCAATAAACAACTTTGGGAAGCCGGAAAAGGTGCGGTTTGGGAATAAAGGCGGAATCTGCACGAAGTAAGGGCAAAAGGACATACTTGCTTCGTGCGTGTTTCCGAATTACGAACTGCACGACAGCATCGAACAACCGACTTTATCTCTCGCCCAATCAGGTCTTTTGGCGAAATATTTTTCGTATTCGGGCTGTTCATCGTATGGATTTTTGAGTAAGTTATATAATTCTTCGACCATAGAAAAATCGCCTTTGTCTGCTTCGTCAATCGCTAATTGAGCCATATAATTTCTCAAAACATATTTCGGATTAACCGCATTCATCTTGGGTTTTCGATCATCATCGATTAAAGTTTCAATCTTCAAACGATTCAAATACGCCGTAAACCATTCATTCCAAGCAGTTTCAATCTCACCGAAAACTTCCGGCGGATTATAAAACGCGTCTTTGACTTTTTCGGTAGCAGTTGAAATTGAATCAGTTTTTGCAACTAAACTCAGATTTCTAAAAAACAAAGTCATATCGGTTTCGGTTGATTGCAAAACGGCTTCAAGGTCAACAATCAGCGAAATATCGTTTTCATCAGCGGTCGCCAAACCAATTTTTTCACGCATCATTTCCGGATATTTTGTTTCAAATCCGTCTTTAAAGTCTGCCAAAATTTTCTCCAAAGGTTCGGTTTTATTCACCAACGGCACCAACGCATTTGCCAACTGCATCAGATTCCACAGAGCAATTTGTGGCTGATTTCCGTAAGCGTATCTTTTGTTTTGATTGTCCGTCGTGTTCGGCGTCCAACCGGGTTCGTAGCCTTCAAGCCAACCGTACGGACCGTAATCAATCGTCAAACCAAGTATCGACATATTGTCGGTGTTCATAACGCCGTGAACGAATCCGACGCGTTGCCAATGAATAATCATCTCTAAAGTTCGATCCGCAACTTCTTGAAAAAAGCTGAGATAATCGCTTTCTTTAATATTTGGAAAAAAATGTTTGATAGTGTAATCAGTCAAGGTTTTGAGCGTTTCGACATCGTTTCTGGACGGAAAAATCTGGAAATTGCCGAATCTGATAAATGTCGGCGAAACTCTGCAGACAACCGCACCTTTTTCAAACGCTGCATTTCCGTTATACATCACATCACGCAAAACTTGGTCGCCGGTCAAAGCTATTGATAACGAACGAGTTGTCGGTACGCCGAGATGAAACATTGCCTCGCTGCAGAGGTGTTCGCGGATAGACGAACGCAAAACTGCAAGCCCGTCCGCGGTGCGTGAATACGGAGTTTCGCCTGCACCTTTTAATTGCAATGCCCAACGCTCGTTGTTGTTTTCGACTTCAAACAAATTTATCGCTCTGCCATCGCCCAATTGTCCCGCCCAATGTCCGAATTGATGCCCGCCGTAGCACATCGCAAAAGGGTTCGTTCCCTCGATAACCTTTCCGCCCGAAAGAATTTGTAGAAAATCTTTATCGGTAAAATCAGTCTCGGTAAAACCGATTTCTAAAGCGAAACCTTTATTTATATGAACAAATTGCGGATTTGTCGGAATTCGCGGCGTGACAAATGAGTAACAAGATTTCGAAATCTGGCGACGCGTGTTGCTTTTATTTGGATCGGATGGAAGTTCCGAGTTGAAAGTGTCTTGGATGTTTAATTTCATTTTACCCAATATTATGGTTTATTGAGTTTAGATTTACAACGCTACGACAAATCTGAAAATTATGCTCCAAATTGCTGCAAATGATGATCGAGGTGTTTATACATCATGTTGCTCCATTCGGTTTTGTTCATCATGCCGAAGGCGGGATTTTCTTTACCGTCAAATTCAGCTTCGCCAAGTTGCTGTGTTTGTTGGATATATCCAATCAGTCGAGTTTTTTCAGCGGTAAAATCCTTGTCTGACGTGATAATGAATTCCTTACCTGTTGGGCTATTCTTTTTCAAAGGTTTATCATTTGTAACTACACTTCTGACAAACGTTTTCAGAAAAAATCTCATTAGAAAATTTGGCGGCGGATGTTTGCCCGGTTCATAGATTGATTCATACGCAACGCTGCAATGTGCAAGCATTTTGCCGACGTTCATTTTGCCCCATTGTCTTTGCGAATCAGGTGTTAATTTGTTGATTCGATTGATTATTTCGTCAGAAACTTCTTTGGTAAATATGTTTGGAAATGACACAGTTTTTTCTCCTTATTAGACAGGATGATAGCATCTTATTCAAAGATTTTGAAAAATCAAAAGCCTATAAAGTATTGTGTGAATCAATATCGGCGTCAAGAGCAAATAACGGCTCAAAAGATTAGCCATTTAGAATACTTTCGCTTTCGTAGATTCAAATTAACAATTTGAAGAAATTCTGAATTATCACTAGCTGATAAGACAAATAATTCAATCAATGTGACCGCTTTTGCAAAATAACGCAAAAAACTAGCAAAAAAAATCGGAAATGTTCTAAAATTAGAATCTTAGTAGATTATCGGTTAAAATTACTTCAAGAGTGAGTTTCAAAAATAATATGCAAGAGTTCTCTGATCAAATGCCAACAGATATTTTACGCTTTCCAATGGTGCCAATTCGTGATGTGGTGATTTTCCCTTTCACGAAAGTTGCTTTTAAGATAGGTCGTCCGAGTTCAGTTAGGGCTTTGGAAGAAGCGATGAACGGCGACAAAAATATTTTTTTAGCGACGCAGCATGATGCGACGGTTGACGAACCACGACCCGATCAGGTTTTTACGGTTGGGACGATTGGACGCATTTTGCAGGCTCAAAAACAGGAAAACGGACAAGTAAAAGTTGTTGTAGAAGGTCGTGAAAGAGGCGTTACAGTTCGCGTAGAGCAACATGAGAATGGAATGTTTTATTCATTTGTCCGCCGGATTATCTCGATTGATGAATCGGGTTATAGGACAGATGGGTCGCTGCAAAAGATTCACGGCTTGGTTGAGCAATTGATGCGACTTGCTCCTGATGCTTATACGGATGCTCTTCACGCGAGTTTGCGTGGGATTTCCGCCGCTCAGATTTCCGATGCGATGTCTTCGCACCTGAAAATATCAGTTGAAGAAAAGCAGACTTTGCTTGAAACGGTTTCAGTTCAAGAGCGTTTGAATCAACTTGTTGAAATTTTGGAAAATGAAATCGAGAAGAAGAATCTTGATCGAACAGTTCACGGACGTGTTAAACGTCAGATGGACAAAACTCAACGGGAATATTATTTAAACGAACAAATTAAAGCGATTCACAAAGAGCTCGGACGCAAAGACGATAAAGCGGATTTAGACGAGGTTCGAAAGAAGATCGAAGAAGTTGGGATGTCGGAAGAAGCCAAAGATAAGGCTTTACAAGAACTTTCGAGGCTTGAAGCGATGCCGCCAATGTCGGCTGAATCTACGATTTCGCGTACCTATATTGATTGGTTGGTGAGCGTTCCTTGGGAACAAAGTTCGGACGAGATTGAAGATCTAAATGAAGCTGAAAAGGTTTTGAATGAAGACCATCACGGCTTGGAAAAGATTAAAGAACGGATTTTGGAGTTTCTGGCAGTCCGTCAATTGGTTAAGAATCCGAAGGGAACGATTTTGTGCTTCGTTGGAGCTCCCGGAGTTGGGAAAACTTCGCTTGGAAAATCAATAGCCCGAGCCACAGGAAGAAAATTTGCCCGATTATCGCTTGGCGGCGTTCATGATGAAGCGGAAATCCGCGGTCATCGGCGAACTTACATTGGAGCTTTACCGGGTCAAATCATTCAATTAATGAAACGGGCGGGTACAAAAAACCCAGTGATTCTATTGGACGAGGTTGATAAATTAGGTCGGGATTTTCGTGGTGATCCTAGTGCCGCTTTGCTTGAAGTTCTTGATCCTGAGCAAAATGATACGTTTCGCGATCATTATTTAGACGTGGATTACGATCTTTCAAATGTCTTTTTTATTGCAACGGCTAACGTTTTACATACAATTCCGCCGCCGCTCCAAGATCGCCTGGAAATTTTGAATCTTTCGGGTTATACCGAACGAGAAAAGCTCGAAATCGCGAAAAGTCATTTGCTGCTCAAACAAGCTGAAAATAATGGCTTGAGCTTAGATAATATCAAATTTACCGACGATGGAATTTTGGAGATCATAAGACATTACACACGCGAAGCAGGTGTCCGAAATCTGGAACGTGAAATAAGCTCGTGTCTCAGAAAGGTTGCGAAAAGATTCGTTGGAACTGAAAACAGAGAAGAATTTGTAGAAGTAATAAACGCTGAAAAGGTAAGGGAATTACTCGGGACAATCCGTTTTCGCAAGCAGGACGTTTCGCGTAAAAGTGAAATCGGCTTGGTCAATGGTTTGGCTTGGACGGAAGTCGGCGGGGAAGTTTTGCAGGTTGAAGCCACGCTGGTTAAAGGACGTGGAGAAGTTACGCTGACAGGTAAACTCGGCGAAGTAATGCAAGAATCGGCTCGTGCAGCATTAACTTGCGTTAAAACGCGGGCTGATCAGCTCGGGATTAATTCCGATGATTTCCGCAAGAAAGATTTGCACATACATGTTCCGGAAGGTGCAATTCCAAAGGATGGACCGAGTGCCGGAATTACTTTAGCGACGGCGATGGTTTCAGCATTGACGGGCGTTGCGGTTCGCCATGATGTAGCAATGACCGGTGAAATCACGCTTCGAGGAAAAGTTTTACCGATTGGGGGAGTTAAAGAAAAACTCCTAGCGGCACATCGTTTTGGTTTGAAAACGATCATCATGTCAAAAGACAACGAAAAGGATTTGGCTGATGTTCCGGAAGAAATTCGGGAAGATCTGCAGATTTTTACCGTTGAAATGATCGATGAGGTTCTTAGAAATTGCTTTAGAGAAGTCTAAAAAGGTGGAAATTATCCCAACTGAGACGCCTGCAATTTGGACGACAGACGCGACCGCAAATGATATTGCCGTAACTCTGGAGTAAGCGGATTTCAAATTTTACTATGTCAGAATTGTCTTTGAAAATAGGCAATTCTGACTTATTATTTTGCCTCAAACTATTTTATGAAAATAACATCCGCCGAATTTACGAAAAGTGCTTTTAATAAATCGCATTGGACTACTGATGGTCGTCTGGAAATATCTTTTCTAGGTCGTTCAAACGTTGGAAAATCGAGTCTTATAAATTCTTTATTGAGTAGAAAAGGTTTGGCACGCACATCAAATACACCAGGCAGAACTCAAAGCATCAACTTTTTTTTGATCAATGATAAATATTATTTTGTGGATTTGCCTGGGTACGGCTACGCACGGGTTTCAAAGACAATGCGGCATGATTGGGGTTTAATGGCTGAAGAATATTTGGCTCAGAGAAATGAGTTGAAGCTTTGTATTCAATTGATAGATTCGCGGCATTTGCCTACAGAACTTGACCGGCAGCTCAATGAATGGCTTATTTACAATGAGAAACCGCATATTGTTGTCGCAACCAAAGCAGACAAATTGTCAAAAATAAAGCTTAAAAAAAGCATTCTCGAGATAGGAAAGATTTTTCATGAAAGCAGAGTGATTGCTTATTCAGCCACCACCGGACAGGGTAAAGATGATGTTTGGCGGGAAATTGAAAATGCATTGTGATTAGAAATATATTATTTTAGGGTTGCTTTCTCAGTTTAAATTGAGTAATAATTGAATATCTCAGAAAACTCAGGATTTTGAGAAAGCACTAGGGCTTAGGTCAATTGCACCCCTACGGAACTTTCCATATTTTCTCCACGAGATAAAGCATATCTTAAAATAAGTAATGATGATGGCTTTAATCGTGTCCAATAGAAACGTAAAGTACTGAAATTACAACATTTAAATACATCAACAAGTTTTTCCTATTAATAAATCAAACGGACAAAAAGAATGGCAACCAAGACTACTCGTAGCAAGACTACAAAGAAAACTAACGCCGAAGAAAATGGCTCGGAAACTTCAACCGTAGAAATTTCAGCGGCAGACGAAGATAATAAAGCTACAAAACCAGATAATAAACAGAATACGAAGGTTTTTGACACCAGTGAAACTCTCAATTTGGCATCTTTGAAAGATATGTCTATCTCTGAATTAACGGCTATCGCAAAGGGGATGGAAATTGAGGGAGCAACCGGAATGCGTAAGCAGGAATTAATATTCAAGGTTCTGGCTGCTCAAACGGAGAAAAGCGGGCTCATTTTTTCTGAAGGTGTTTTAGAAACTCTACCGGATGGTTTCGGCTTCCTCAGGGCACCTGAATATAATTATTTGCCGGGTCCGGATGATATTTATGTTTCTCCTTCGCAGATTCGTAAGTTTGATTTGCGTACGGGCGATACGGTTTCCGGGCAGATTCGTCCACCAAAAGAAGGGGAAAGATATTTTGCTTTAATCAAGGTTGAAGCTATCAATTTTGAAGCCCCGGAACATGCTCGCGAAAAAGTTTTCTTTGATAATCTGACGCCTCTTTACCCAGAAGAGCAATTGAAAATGGAGATTAATCCGGATTTCATTGCGGCACGCGTAATTGACCTTGTAACGCCGATTGGTAAAGGACAACGTGCGTTGATCGTTGCTCCGCCACGAACCGGTAAAACGATGCTTTTGCAGACAATTGCGAATTCGATTACGACAAATCATCCGGAAGTTACGTTGATTGTTTTGTTGATTGACGAACGCCCGGAAGAAGTTACAGATATGCAACGCTCGGTTAGAGGCGAAGTGATTTCGTCAACTTTCGATGAACCACCTACTCGTCACGTTCAAGTAGCTGATATGGTTATTGAAAAAGCGAAACGTTTGGTCGAACATAAACGCGATGTTGTTATTCTTCTTGATTCGATTACGCGTCTGGCGAGAGCACATAACGCGGTCGTTCCCCCGAGTGGTAAGATTCTTTCCGGTGGTATCGATTCAAACGCTTTGCAACGTCCAAAACGTTTCTTTGGTGCGGCTCGAAACATCGAAGAAGGCGGAAGTTTAACGATTATCGCTACCGCTTTGATCGATACAGGCTCTCGTATGGACGACGTAATCTTTGAAGAATTCAAAGGAACAGGTAACTCCGAAATTCATCTCGATAGAAGACTTTCAGACAAACGTTTGTTCCCGGCGATTGATCTTCAACGCTCAGGTACACGTAAGGAAGAATTGCTCATTTCTAAAGAAGATTTAAATAGAATTTGGGTTATGCGTCGGGTTTTGAATCCGCTTTCACCTGTTGAACAGATGGAAGTTGTGCTTGAAAGACTCGGCAAAACAAAATCAAATGCTGAGTTTTTAGCCTCAATGCAAAGCTAAATTTTTTTCAAATCATAAATAGTCAATCGTGAATGGAATCGCTATAATGTTTAGTGTTCTTCTATTCACGATTTTTCTTTGAGCAATAAATGCGAGTTGCGGTTATTTCTGCGGAAGCAGTTCCATATTCAAAAACCGGAGGTTTGGGCGATGTCGCAGGGGCATTGCCAAAAGCTTTACGTCAGATTGGACAAGACGCATTCTTAATCACGCCTTGTTATTGGCAAACCAAGGCGGAACATCTTTGGCGAACTGCGATTGATGATTTACCAGTTGAATGGCGTGGAGGAATTTATCACGCTAAGGTTTTCTACTCAGAAGCAAATGGTTCACCGACCTTTTTGATTGATGCTCCATCTTATTTTCATCGTGATTCAATTTACGGGTACAATGAGGACTACGAAAGATTTGCTTTCTTTAATCACGCCGCAATTACTCTGATTAAAACATTTGGCTCGCCTCCTGATATTGTTCATTTAAATGATTGGCATACGGGTTTTGCGGCGGTAGAAATTGCACATTTACGTTTCTGGGATTCCTATTGGAAAAACACTCGAACGGTTTTCTCGGTTCATAATTTGGCTTACCAAGGAATATTTGATTCAGGTGAACTATGGAAGCTTGGCTTTTCAAGCGATTTCGAGCGAAATGCTTTTATGTTCAATGGTGCCGCTTCGGCAATGAAAGCAGGACTTGCTGTTTCTGATATGCTTTCGACCGTTTCGCAAACTTATGGTTACGAAATGCAAACTTTTGAAAATGGCTACGGGCTTGATTGGTTGCTTCGGCAGCGTTCAAATAGCCTGTACGGAATCGTTAATGGAGTCGATTATGATGTTTGGAATCCTGAAACTGATGTGGAAATTCCGCATCATTTCAATAAATTTGACTTAAACGGCAAACGTGAAAACAAGCGTGCTTTGCTCGAAAAATTTGAGTTGCCAATCGATTTAGACAGACCGATTTTTGCGACAGTCACGAGATTTACTTCGCAGAAAGGCATCGAATTGATCCAGCAAGTTTCGTGGGATATTTTGGATACGGGAGCATATCTGATTTCTCTTGGTTCGGGAGATAAAAGTTATGAAGATTTCTTCCAAAAATTGAGAAATACTGTTCCTGGTCAAGTTGGGAATTATACAGGTTATAACGAATCTTTAGCACATTTAATCGAAGCCGGGGCAGATATGTTTTTGATGCCATCACGCTTTGAGCCATGCGGTTTAAACCAAATGTATTCATTACGTTATGGCACAATTCCAATCGTCAGGGCTGTTGGTGGTTTGGATGATACAGTACACGAATTTGACGCACTCAATGGAACAGGAAACGGATTTAAGTTTAAGGAATTTCGAGCTGACAAATTTTTAGAGAAAATTTACGAAGCATTGTTAGCTTATGCAGATGAGGAACTTTGGGCAAAGCTGCAATGGAATGGCATGAGCGAAGATAATTCTTGGGAAAATGCAGCACGAAAATACGTTCAACTTTACCAATTAGCGAAAAGATGACTCAAAGTTTAGTTTGGTTTTAGCAATCATCAACACCTTGCGTTGCCAGATAATAGAAATTGCAAACTAATTGCCATATGTTTTTTTCTTACAAAGTTGATAACGAAATTACGTTAAAAGAACCGACAGAATCTTATGCGGCTGAGTTTAGTAAGGGCGTAGTTGAAGATTATGAATATTTGAGCGAATTTTGCTCGTTTCCAACGGTGACAAGAACCGAAACTGAGGCAAATAAATTACTGGCTGAATATCGAGAAGTAAATAAAACCTTAAATGGATTGCATTCTTTAATTATAGTTGAAAATAAATTGGCGGGAGCCTTTCACTTAAATAGGTTTGATTTTTTTAATAGCACTACGGACTTTGGTTACTGGCTATTCTCAAAATATCAAGGCAGAGGAATTATTACTCGTTGTTGCGAAGCGATGTTAGAGTATTCATTCAACGAATTACGATTTAATCGAATTGAAATTAAATGTGCAGCGGATAATCTTAAAAGTCAGATAATCCCAAACAAATTAGGTTTTCAAAAAGAAGGAGTTTTGCGACAAAATGAATGGGTTAACCAAAGATTTTCAGACTCAATTTTGTTTTCAATGTTAAGAGAAGATTGGACTAAAAAAATTAAGTAAAATTATGATTATTGTAATTATTGGAGCTCAATGGGGCGATGAAGGAAAGGGAAAAGTAGTTGATTTATTAGCGGATCGGTTCGATATTGTTGCCCGTTATCAGGGCGGACACAATGCCGGGCATTCAGTCTATGTTGGCGATAAAGCATTTGTTTTGAGGCTTTTGCCTTCGGGAATTATTCATGAAGAATCAACCTGTGTGCTTGGAAATGGAATGGTTATTGACCCAAAAGCGTTTTTCGAGGAAGTTGATCAAATGATCGAACAAGGAATTTCTATCACACCCGATAGACTTAAAGTTTCGAGCAGAGCTCATTTGATTATGCCGTACCACCGGGTTCTTGATCATACCAGCGAAGAACGATTGGGTAACGAAAAAGTTGGAACAACGTTGAGGGGAATTGGTCCCGCGTACGAAGATAAGGTTGGAAGACGGGGAATTCGAGTTTCCGATGCTCTTGATAAAGCGGTTTTGAAAGCTAGAATTGAGAGAGGATTAGAGGAAGCAAATCGCGTTATCGTTATGTACGGACGCGAACCGCTTCGTTCTGATGAAATTTTTGAAGAAATCTCTGTATTAGCTGATCGCCTCGCACCTTTTGTTGCCGATACAACAACATTTCTGACAAAAAACATCAAAGCCGGCAAAAAAATATTACTCGAAGGAGCTCAAGCAACACTTTTAGATATTGACCACGGAACATATCCCTATGTTACATCGTCGAATCCGACAGCTGGCGGTGCCGCAGTTGGAGCCGGCATTCCGCCGCATTCAATTTCAGGAGTTTTGGGGATTGTGCGAACTTATACAACACGTGTTGGCGAAGGACCGTTTCCAACTGAAATGCTTGATTCTGAAGAGCATCTGGCACATTTAATCAGGGAAAGAGGTAACGAATACGGGTCTGTTACAAAGCGTCCAAGACGGTGCGGATGGTTTGATGCTTTTGCGACCCAATACGCCGCAAATCTGAACGGATTTAATTCGGTTGCCTTAACAAAATTGGATGTTTTAGATGAATTAGACGAAATCAAAGTTTGTGTTGGTTATAAAATTGACGGCAAAGAAATTGATTATTTTCCCGCTACAACTTCAGAATTAAAAAGCGTAGAACCTATTTATGAAACTCTCCAAGGCTGGAAATCTTCAACAGTTGGCGTGACAAAACTCGAAAATCTGCCCGCGAAAGCTCGTGAATATGTTGATTTTCTCTCAAATTCAATCGGTGTTGAAATTGGCTTGATCTCTACAGGTCCGGAAAGAGATCAAACAATAATTCTAGAGGATTCAGTAATGGAAAGTTGGTTTAAGTAGTTTTTGGACTTGATTTTCTTTTAGAAGTTGCTAAAATCTACAATTTCGTTGGCATAAAGCTAACGGGTGTGGTCCGATAGCTCAGTCGGTAGAGCAAATGGCTTTTAACCATTGGGTCGAAGGTTCGAGTCCTTCTCGGATCACTATTATTATTGGAAAGAAAGGGCAAGTTTATCGCTTGTCCTTTCTTGTTGAAATTTTTAAGCGAATTCCTTCAAATCTAATCCAGATTATCTACAATTACCTTAACTATTATGTTAATAAAAATTCTCCAAAGTAACCGTTGTAAAAATGGACTACACGTTTTAACCAAGCTATAAAATTCCTTTTTATATTTCATCTTTCTCGTTAAGTCTAAAATTTCGCTTACTTCTTTTACTGTTAATAATTTTTGTGTCATTTTTTACCCTCGCTTCAAATAGTTCTGTAGATCGTCGTTCAAAATCAAAACTCGCCGTCCGACACGGCGGCATTTCAAATTGCCCGAGCGAATTTCATTCCGAATAAATGCTTTCGATAGCGTTGTTTGTACCGCCACGTCTTCAACCGAATAAGCCATTTTTTGATTTTCCGTAATAGTTTTAGCCATTTAAGTTCACTCCTTATTTACAATCTTCTTTTTCATCTGTATATTCTTTATGATTGTATGTCTCTAGATTCTATTCAGTATTCTTCGAAAGTAAAGGATATTTTTCAATCACAATGAAGAACACACAAAGGTAAAAATAAAATTGTAAAAATGGTAAAAAAGTATCGGAAGAAAAGTGAATGTCCTGAAGAAGTAGACTTATTTATAACACTAACTAATATGATTCCGCTTGAAGTAAAAATGCCTGACATCTTTAAAATAGTAATCAGAAAGAATGACTTCATTAAACGAGAATTTGAAAAGAGAGCAATTGAGAATAAACTATCCGTTCTACACAATGTTCGCAATTTCCCACGTTTGATAATCTTTTACGATTACGCTTTTGAAAGTGCATACAATTTCGAAAAAACCAATCCCGAAAAATCGCCGAGTTTGGATTTTTTTACATCTAATGATTGGTTTAAAGATAATGATTTAACTCTAAGACGGGCATTGATTGCGTGTTTAAAAAAACTGCCGCTTGATTTTTTCAAAGCGGTAGCTATTAATATGGATATGCCGCAACTTACTTTAAGTTCTCTAAAGAATCTTGACCATACTGAAATTGGAAAAATAGTGGCGATTTACGATTATGTTAGGGAAATAAGAACTGGAATGATCTCTTTAGTGACAAGTCTTACGAGTTCTCGAGAACAACCATCCGTGCAACGCAATTATTTTCCCGTCTCCATTCCGGCAAAAGCGGATATAGATGAAGACGGCAATCTTCATTTAACAGGCGTTGCGGGACAAATAGGGAAGTTTGACCACAATCGACTTAGATTATGTCAAATGTGTAGATTAGTCTTTTGGGAAAAGAGGTCTGGTTCCAAAACTTGTGGCAAAAAAAAGTGTGTTGACGGATTTCAAAATAACCTAAAAAAAGACAAGAAATCGGTAAGATTTAACGAAATGTCAAAGCAAGAATAGAGGGAAAAGAAAAATGAGCGTCTATAAACGTCAAAACAGCAAATGCTATTAAATAAAGCTCACTCCTTCTCAGTTTGATTCTTTTGCGGAGAATCACGTTAAAACTTTTGTGTGCCTAGTGTGTACCAACTCTGCCAAAATCATCAAAACTCAATGAAACTATTATAAACTGAAATTGACAAAAAGGCATAAAATAAGGCACACAAGGAAACTTAAATGAAGTAAATAAACCTACTTGCCAAGACTTTTAACCATTGGGTCGAAGGTTCGAGTCCTTCTCGGATCACTATTAATATCAAACATTTAAGGCGAGTTTATCCTCGTCTTTTTTGTTGCCCCAAAAACATGAAATCTTTTTGGCATTCGGCAAATTAGTGCATTTCGTTTGTGTACAAATTTCTCCCATTTGGTTGCCATCGGCGAACCTTTGAATGGTCTGGCGAAGCATTTAAGAGTTCCTGAATTGATAGATTCAATCCCGGATGAATAACGTGTGGAGCAATCTCCGCAAGCGGAACTAAAACAAAATTTCGTAAATGTAATTTTGGATGCGGCAAAGTAACGAGTTCGGTTTGTTGCTGTAAATCTCCAAATAAAAGAAGATCAAGATCAAGCGTGCGTGGTGCATTGGCAACTGTACGTTGTCTTCCAAGCAGATATTCGATCCGCAACATTCTTGCCATCATTTGCGAAGGAGAAATACTTTTTACATGGATTTCAGCCACCATATTTAGGTAGTCATCATGGCTTTCAACGCCTACGGGTTCCGTTTCATAGACACCCGAAAGACGATGAACGATAAAGCTTGCTTCGGTTAAGCCGCGAACAGCTAACAGCAAATTACCTGCTCTATCTCCCAGATTTGATCCGAGTGAGACAAAAGTTGTCGTAAATTCGTTTTCCACTTTTATGTGTTTTGTAGAAAAATCCTTATTTTGCGTTTGTGATTAAAATTCCTGTCGATTATTCAATAAATTTCACATGGAGTCAATTTGATTGTAAAGTGACGCTGCTGTCTTTCATTTGGTGGGTTGTATTTCGAACTCGGCTAAATTTATAAATATTTAGAGCAGTTTTACCAGCAAATAAGTTTCAATGTGTAATAAAAAGCCGAAATTGCTATATTTACTGCGTATTGTCTTGACATTCAAGCACTTCGGCGTGTAAATTCTAGACTTAATCTAGTCATTCTAGCATTCGTAGGAATTATATTAGCAAATGTCTTTTCTCTTTTTTCACGAAATATTTACAACAAAACTTTGTTTGGATAATTGTGTTTTTGGTAATGGTTTTTTAAAATGCGTGAAACATCAATCCGCTGAGTTGTTTTCACAGACGAGAGATTAAATAAGGCGGAAAAATATTAAGTAACTATATTAAAGTAGCAACATTTTGAAGGGGTTTTAACAAAATTTTCATGTCAAACGAGGTTATTACAGAAGCTGAAGAAACGGAAGCGACTTCAGTTACGGAAGAAACGGTATCAGCAGATTCAACGGAATCAGTTGATGAAGAACAAGGTTCAACAGAAATGGACTTTGGTGCAATTCTTGAGCAATTTGAGCAAGAGCAAAAGACATTTAGCTCAGGTGAATTGGTTCAAGGAAAGGTTGTTGGTGTATCAGAACGCGGTATTTTAGTCGATTTCGGCTACAAATCCGAAGGCATTGTCGCTAAAGAAGAATTTACTTCGGCTGACGGTGAAATTACCGTGAAAGCGGGCGATGAACTGGAAGTAATTATCAGAAGCATGGATTCTAGCGATAATGCTCCTATTCTTTCATTTCTTGACGCTATACGACGAAAATCATGGGCTGATATTGAAGAAGCATTCAAAGAAGGCTTACCAATTGTCGGCAAGGTGGTTGAAAAAACCAAAGGCGGATTGAAAGTTGAAATCGGCGGAATCGAAGCATTTTTACCCGGATCACAAGTTGATTCGCGTCCGATTCGAAATCTTGATCCATATGTTGGTCAAGACATTGAAACCAAAGTAATTAAGTTTTCTCGCAAACGTAATAACATTGTGCTTTCGAGAAAGATTATGACAGACGAAGTGGTTAATGCTCAAAAAGCTGAAACTCTGGCTCATCTTGAAGAAGGTTTTATTGTCGAAGGAAAGGTAAAAAGCCTTACTGAATATGGTGCATTCGTTGATTTGGGCGGCATTGACGGACTTCTCCACGTAACCGATATGTCTTGGGGCAGATTGCAAAATCCGAACCAAATTTTCAAGATTAATGATTCTGCACAAGTAAAAGTATTGAAGCTGGATCGCGAAAGAGAAAAAGTTTCGCTCGGATTTAAGCAGCTATTGCCGGATCCATGGTCAACTGTACCGGAAGTTTATCCGATTGGATCGAAACAAAAAGGCAGAGTTTCCACTGTAACCGATTATGGTTCGTTTATTGAATTAGAATCAGGCGTAGAAGGGTTGGTTCACGTGTCCGAGATGTCTTGGTCAAAACGTGCAAAACATCCGAAAAATTTAGTTAATGTTGGTGATGAAGTAGATGTTCAAGTCCTCGGAATTGATACACATGATCGCCGCATCAGTTTGGGAATGAAACAATTGCTGGAAAACCCTTGGGATTCTATCAGTTCTCGTTACCAAGTTGGCAGTAAAGTACAAGGCAGAGTCAGAAATTTAACTGACTTTGGGGCGTTCATCGAAGTTGAAGACGGCGTCGATGGATTGGTTCACGTTTCGGATATTTCTTGGTCGAAAAAAATAAAACATCCGAAAGATGCTTTGAAAAAAGGTCAGGAAGTTGAAGCAGTTGTTACCAGTATTGATACGGGCGGTCGAAGACTTTCTTTGTCAATTAAGGAACTAACACCTAGCGTTTGGGATGGCTTTATGGCTACCCACAAAACGGGAGATGTTATTAAAGGTAAGATTTCACGTTTTACCAATTTTGGTGTTTTTGTTGAATTGGGTGATGAACTCGAAGGTTTGTGCCATATCTCGGAACTTTCAGATGAAAGAGTTGAAAGAGCCGAGCAAGTAGTTAGTCTCGGTCAGGAAATGGACTTCAAAATACTGCGAATTGAAACGGATGTTCAAAAAATCGGACTTTCCGCACGAGCTGTTGGCAGAGAAGATGAACCTGAAATTGACACAAAAGTCTATTCAACAGTAGCCAAAGGTGGAATGGCTTCCTTAGCCGAGCTTGCTAATCTTAAATTCGGAAAAGATCCCGAACCTGAAGAGGAAGTAAAGGAAGAAATTAAGGAAGAGAAAAAGTCGAAAAAAGCTAAAGCTGAAAAAGTCGAAACAGAACCAGCAGTTGAAGAAACCGATACTAAAGTAATAAGCGAAGAAAAAGCTGAAGAGGTTGCAGAGGCAACGACGGAGGCTGAAGTAGTTGTGGAAACCGAAGCGGAAGTTAGTGAAAACGAGACTGCCGTTGAAGAAGAAGCAAAGTAATTTCTTAAGTTAAGTTTTTGTAATTTAATATATAGGGTCCTGAGAGGTTAATAAATATGACTAAAGCAGACTTAGTAGAACAAGTTGCCAATGAAGCAGAAATGACAAAGAAAGATGCGGAACAATTGGTTGAAATTATTTTTGACAGCATTGTTGGAGCATTAAACAAAGGTGATAAAATTGAACTTCGTGGTTTTGGAAGTTTTAGAGTACGCCAGCGTGATTCGCGTAAAGGGCGTAATCCCAAAACCGGCGAAGCAGTAAACATCCCGGCGAAAAAAGTGGCTTATTTCAAACCTGGTAAAGAATTGAAAGAAGTTATCAACAAAGGCAAGTAAATCTAGCGAAGTAGAGGGAAACTGCCGTGGATGTGTTGTGGAGTCCTTGGCGATACGACTACATCAAGGGCGGAGAAGAGAAAAATCGCGACGCCATTAATGATTGTGTATTCTGCTCAATCTTAGAAAACTCGGTAAACGATGAGGAATCATTTATTCTTCATCGTGCCGGGTTTAATTTTGTTATTCTCAACATTTATCCTTACACCAGCGGACATTTAATGATTATTCCATATAGTCACACAGCAGAAATTTTTGAATTACCGAAAAAAGCATCTGATGAAATGATGGATCTGACGAAGATATGTCAGAAAGCTATCAAGGAAGTTTATGAACCAAATGGAATAAATTTGGGAATGAATTTGGGCAAGGCGGCAGGTGCTGGTGTCGCGGATCATTTACATCTGCATATTCTTCCGCGTTGGATTGGTGACGTGAATTTCATGACTGCAATTGGTCAAACCAGAACAATCCCCGAAGATTTAAAGACAACGTTCTTAAAACTCAAATCTAAATTTTAATCAAAATTATTTGCTGCTTTGAGCGTCAGCTTTACTATTCGCCCGTCGTGAGCGGTTAATTGCCTCATCTTCGATCTCGCCACCTTTGCTCAATGGAATATCTTCCGGATTAGAATACTTTATTCCGCGTTCCTCGCTATCTAGCAATTCATTTGGAATGACAATTTTTTGTTGCGAATTTGGCGGGATGAATCCCGGATAATCTACTCTTGAATGATAAATTGCCACCAAAGATCTAATCATTGCTTCACGAATCAAGGTTAATTCACGCAACGTCAAATCACACTCATCGAGCTGATCGTCACTTAAAATCGCGTCGATTATTTTAGTTACGATATAGCGAATGTTTTCGGGAGTTGGTTCTTGCAAAGCCCTGGCAGCCGCCTCGCAACTATCGGCAATCATCATAATGGCAGCTTCTTTAAACTGAGGTTTTGGACCAGGGTAACGAAAATCTTGTTCGTCAATCTCGACGGTTTCATTCGCTTCGGCTTGAGCTTTACGCAGGAAAAAATGCAGAGTACGTGTGCCGTGATGTTGTGGGATAAAATCAATAATCCGTTGAGGCAAACCTATTTCCTTGCCAAGTTTAATGCCGTAAGTCACATGACTGATGATGATTTTAGCCGATTGAACAGGTTTCAACTTGTCGTGTGGATTCTTCCCGAGTTGGTTTTCAACAAAATGCTCCGGTGCTGCAGTTTTGCCGATATCATGATATAAAGCACCAATTCTCGCCAGAAGTCCATTTGCACCAACTGCCCGACAGGCTTCCTCTGTCAATTGTCCGACGGCGTGAGAATGTTGATTAGTTCCCGGAGCTCTTAATGCAAGCTGACCTAAAATCGGCAAATCTGCATTCGAAAGTTCGAGCAATTTCACGTCGGTTAATATTCCAAAAAGTGACTCACAAATCGGTAGAAATACTGCCGTAACTGCCGAAGTTATCAGACCGCCAAGTAAACCGCAGCCAATTGCGAGTAAAATAGTGTTAAGAATGAAAGGCTGCTGCGTGTAGGCAATCAAAGCGATTGTTGTCAAAATATTGACCAAGCCAATAAGTAAACCTGCTGTGGTAACGGATTGACGACTTCTATAATGTCCGATTCCATAAACGGCAACTGCAGAAGAAATCGTAGAATAAATAATAAATTCGAGTCCTTTGGTGGCTAGCATTCCTCCTAAAAATGACGCAAACAAGCCTGCAAATAGTGCAGTTCTTCTATCAGCCAATAACGTGATAAGCAGACTTGAGAATGCAAATGGGATAGCGAAACTCCAAATTGCTGAATCTGTAAACGGCGGTCTTAGATTCTGAGCCGCTGTAAAATCAGCCAGCAAAAATCCCGCATTGAGCAGCAACATTTGAATAATAATGACAAAGCCAAACAAGGCGAAGGTTAATTCCGGCGACAACGTTAGCCGTAGAACCAAGCCGCGTTGTTCAATATATTTCCATGCGATCCAATAAAATGCACCGATTAAAAGCAATAAACCTATAAAGCGATTCAACTGCCGGGTTGAAGAGGAATATATTTGAATTGCATTAATTTGAGATAAAATATTGGGAGTTACAGTGTCACCGCTTCTGGCAACGATTTGACCGCGTTTCAAATTAATGGAAACAGGCTGAATGCTTTGAGCGGCAGCTTCACGAGCCATATTGGTAGCAACGCTGTCAAATGTTACGCTGGCTTGAACAAATGTCTCAAGAGCTTTGTTAAAAGCTTCGATCTCTTTGGGCGAAAAGGTTTTTATTTCAGTCAACCGCTCAAATAATTTCCGTCTGGCTGAAGAAAGTGGTGTCATCGAACTTTCCGGCAGAGAGGCAATGGATTGCTGATTAGGCTTTTGTCTGTCAAGTAAAGTTATTTCGTTTTGAAAATATTGCTTGTCGGCATCATCGTAAATAGAACCTTCTGCACTTTCCTTCAATGCACGAATAACGGCATCAATTTCATTTGGCGTAAAACGTCGTGCAGAGAGTATTTTTTCAACCTCAATGCCGCCGGTTCCTGTCCATTGAGTATCGTCAGTTTTGCTGTTCGATTTTACGTTTGAATTAGAATTTGGACTTACTTTTGTAAGTTTTTCCCACGAAATACGGAAACTTTGAACGGCTTGCTCAGCCCGATTTGATTCAAAAGTGAAAATTGGACGAATCGCTTCGCGGGATGATTGCTTGATTGCCTCAGTTTCTTCAGTATTTACTACCGAAATATCAGCTGGCGAAACAATGCTCTGACGCATGATTTCGCCCTCTTTGTAGGTTTCGTTGAAAGCCTGTCGAAAAGGACTTTGCAGCAATAATGTGGTTAAAACTGTCAAAACCACAAAACCAATCCAGAATTTTTGAGTATCCGAAAGCTTTTTAAAAGGACGGGACAAAATACTCACGATTTTGTTTCGGGTCTTTGAAAATGGCGGTGCCAGATTTGGGATTCGATTACTCATTCAGATTAGAAAAACTAACATTAGTTGGTGCTTCCGACAGCCAACTTTGAATCAACAAACGACGTCAGGTCTTTTGCCAACTTCTCTCCAATTTTCTCAAATAATGGACTCAAACTTTTTGATTGAAGTGCTGAAATTGCCACGCAATCACTATCTTTGTCAAGCGAGATTTGCCGGATTAATGCTTCTAAAGAAACTTCGTCGAGCAAATCTGCTTTATTTAGAACAATTAGACGCGGAATTTCACTTAATTTTAATTCGCTTAAAATTTTCTCAACCGACTCTATATGTGCCAGACATTGCTCGCTGAAAGCATCTACAACGTGGATTAATAAATTACTGTCGCTGATTTCTTCAAGCGTTGCCCGAAATGCAGCAACTAAATCATCCGGTAAATCGCGAATGAATCCCACCGTATCATTTATAATAACTTCCTGCTCAATTGGTAAACGCAATCTTCGCGATGTTGGGTCAAGAGTGGCAAACATCTTACTCTCCGTATAGACTTTGCTGTTGGTTAAAGTGTTGAGCAGAGTAGATTTACCTGCGTTAGTATAACCAACCAAAGATATAATTGGAAGGCTTTTCTGCAACCTTTTTTTGCGTCTTTCTTGCCGTTGACGGCTTAAATTATCAATTTCTTTTTCCAGACGATTGATTTTATCGCGTACCCGGCGGCGATCTGTCTCAAGTTTTGTTTCGCCCGGTCCGCGTCCGCCGATTCCGCCCGCCAATCTGGAAAATGCGGAATCTTGTCCCATTACCAAACGCGGCAAAATATACTTCAATTGAGCGAGTTCGACTTGTATTTTACCTTCACGTGATTGTGCTCTTTGAGCAAATATGTCGAGAATTAATTGTGGACGGTCAATAACTTTGAGCTCAGTAGCTTGAGAAAGCGAACGAACCTGAGTTGGCGAGAGAGCAGTGTCAAAAACGATTAAGTCGGCTCCAAGCCGCATTGCACGTATTAAAAGTTCATCAAGCTTGCCTTTTCCCAAAACTGTTCGGCGGTCAATTTCCTGACGACGCTGGATGATTTTATCCAAAAGAATAACGTCTGCCGAAAGAGCTAATTCCTCAAGTTCTGCCATGGATTCTTCAGCTTCTGAAAGGTATCCGGTTGTAACGCTGACCAAAATAACGCGGTCACGATTCGTTTTTCTGGTTCGTGCCGTTTGCCGGTTGCGTGCCATCTCTTCTTCGAGAGAATTTATAAGCTCAGCAAAATCAATATCGAGTCGAGAAGGGATTTGTGGAGTTAGAAATTGATAAGGCAATGTCTGAGATTCTTCTTCGAGCTGTTCCGAAGTAGTTGGCAAAAGATGGGCAGAATGGACTAGGTTTGGCAGTCCCGTTTTGTTATCTACTTCGATAACAGCCATTAAATCCAAACGTAATAGTGCCAAATCAGTTAAGTCGTCTTGAGTTAATTTGTTGTTTAAAAGTTGAGTGTGAATACATCGTAGTCCTCGAAAACGATCTTGAGCTACGCGGACACGTTTGAAATCAGGCATCCAAATGCGTTTGGAATCTCCAACCATAACGTACTCAATTTGCCCTTTTCGATTTACCAAAACGCCAATAAGTCTCCCGGTTTCATGAGATAATTCAGACATTTGGCGAGCCAATTCCGCTGAAACGATTTCGTCTTGGGCAATCCTCCGAGTGAAAAGTTTCTCAATTTTCCGAAGTTGATTATGTTTTAAGCCCTGAGTATAGCCTTGAACAGTGCTGATAAATCCCTACCTCCAATCGCTTTATTAAGTGATTATAGCATAGAAAATCAGTCATTTGGCGTAAAGGAAAAAACATCGTAAGATTAGAGATTGAATTAAACAAGATGAATAAAGCAGGAAAAATATTATCGATCAGTCCTCAATATGCTCTCCCCGGCAGCGAGGTAATTATTGATTGCGAAGGGTTTGAGATTGGGTTTGAAAATGGCTACGGATGTTTCTTTGACGGTCAAAGAGCTAAAATTGTAGCGGCTTCTTCAAATCGTGTGATTGCTGTCGTTCCGGAAAATTTTGATACGTCAGAAGTTGAGATTTATTTGGAGAGCGGAGCAGATCGCAGCGAATCTGTAAATTTGATTGTTGCAAAAAAAATTGCCGAAGACCTGCATATCGTTGCTAATCCGGCTATTGACCCAAAGGATGATTCAATCATTTTAACCCGCTCAGGTTCACGCGGGCAGTCTTTGCCAGTTACGCTTTTTCGTCTTGAGGCAGATGATTATTTGCAGGAAATGTCCACAGATATCCTTAATCCTACCGGAATAGTTTTCGATGATAAAGGACAACTTTTTGTCTCGAATCGTGCCAATGGAGAGATATTTCGGGTTACAAATGATGAAGAGGCAATACCTTTTGCAAGTGGTTTAGGCATTCCTACGGGCATTGCTTTTGACAAAAAAGGCGTAATGTACGTTGGCGATAGACGTGGAACTATTTTCAGGTTGACCGATTTCGGCATTCCGGAAATTTTTGCCACGCTCGAACCTTCAGTTTCGGCATACCATATTGCTTTTGATAACTTTGGAAATTTAATGGTTGCAGCCCCGGGTTTATCCAGCTTTGATTCGATCTATCTGGTTAATAAATTTGGTGAGGTTTCTAATTATTTTAGAGGTTTAGGCAGACCACAAGGTTTGGCATTTGATAAAGACAACAACTTATACATTGCCGCCTGTTTACAGGGAAGACGAGGGATTATCAAGATTACACCGGAAAAAAACGCCGAGTTATTTGTTGCAGGGATGAATGTTATAGGGCTTTGCCTGAGCAAAAAAGGTGAGATGATAGTTGCGACAAACGATTCAGTTTACCGGCTTCCGGTTGAAATTCAGGGAAATATTAATTAGTCGTTCCTTAATAAATCAATAAGCGGCGGAATAGTTTGATATGTTTTGTATTTGTCGCCGTGATTCTTTTAGCCAAATAAAGACAAAAATAACATTCTCGGCGGCTTTTTTCATCCAGCTTTTGAAATTGAACGCACTTGCTGCCAGAATTGCGTTGATCGCGTCGCCGATTTCGCCTTTGAGATAGTTTTTTGCCATTCCAAAGTCATTTTTCACGTGCCCGATGATTGGTTCAATTGCCGCTCGTCTGCGGAAATTCTTTCTTAATTTCAACTTTTCCGACGCTGTTTTTCCTGCTCCATTGGTCGGCACTTGCACTTTTGTCCCGCCGATTTCCCGGCTTTTGTAGCCCCGGTCAACAAACGCTTTTTTTGCTCTCACGCCTGTTATCCGCTCTTGCTGTGCGAGCGTTAAGTCTAATGTTTTGTTGTCGTGAGGGTTGCCTTTGAAGTTTACTGCCGCTAAGATCACGTTGCTTTTTTGTGCCACCGCAAACGATACCTTGCTGCCGAATTCAAATTTTTTGTCCGCTTTTCCTTTCGCAATGCAGCCGACCTCTAATGCGTGCAGCGAATAAATTTTATCCTTGTCTTCTCGCTTTTGATTCAAAACCCGCTCGTAGATTTCCAACTTCTCCGCATGTTTCTGCAAACTTTCTTCCCCTAATTTCCGACCCAAATCCCGCACTTGCCGCCCCGCAATCGTCTTGATCTTTCGCCTCGCTTTTCGTCTTTCCAACGCTCGTTTCGGGCTTCTTGAATTCGCCGCTTTCAACAATTCTTTGACCGTAAACCTGTAACTTTGCCGCAGTTTTACGTCTTCTTTGGCGGCGGATTGATTGCATTTTTCGATGATTTTAACCGCCAATTTTGTGTCCGTCGGATATGTTATGTTTTTTGGTTGAACCGTCGTATCTATCGATATATCTTCACTTAGCACTTCTTTCCCATGCAGCAAAATGCTCGCCGATAAGATCTTTTCCACTCCTTTTTCACCTATCCGATGCCGAAAATGAACTAAGTCCGACGGGTCGCACGGAAACTTCCATTGAAATACAACTTCACCGCAAAAATACTGAAAATACGGATTCGATACCCACTCAGCCATCACCGTTTCATCTCCCAATTTGTAAAGCTGCTTCAATATCAACAACCCGACCATCAACCGTATCGGTTTCGCCGGCGAGCCCGCTTTTGCATAAAACGGAGCAAACTCCGTCTCGAAAACTTGCCAATCAATCGCCTCAGCCAACAAACAAAGTTCGTGTTTAAGATTAATGAAATCGACTAAATTCGGCAAAAACAAATGCTTTTGACCAACGTCCGGTGACTTTCCAATCATAACTATTTGCAAGAAAATCAATCTAATTTAGGAATATCTTGCATATTATTTTATCAAATACCTACCGTAAAGTATAGCAAATACACGCTTTATATGGCTTTTAAGGAACGACTAGTTAGTTTTCAGCAAATCCAGACAAAATGAAAGGACAAGAGAAATCGATTCTGCTTGTCCTTTTTTGTGTTTTTAGCTTCCTGTTTATTTTTCAGGACTTGGCGTAGGAGTTGGTTCTGCACCACGTTTCTTTAATTGCGGAGGTCCTTCTTGTGATGAAGAACTTCCCGGAGTTGTTGAAGAATCCTCAGATTCAGGAGCTCTTCTTTTCAAAGTTGGTTTGCCTTGTTCGCCTTCATCAAAATCGATCGTTGTGGTTGAACGGGCATTGGTTGTTTTCAAAAGTCTGTTTTTAACGCGATTAAACTCTGAAGTGCTAATTACATATTCTTCCTTTTCAGCGAAGCGACCAACTAATGCAATACTCGCATCACGTCGGTCGAGAGCTTGAGGGTGGGTTGTAAATAGCTTAGTTAATTTGCCCGGTTTCTTCTTGTTTTGTGATGCAAGCTTTTCAAACATTGTAGCCATCCCCGTTGGGTCGTATCCGGCTGCATATAGATATTGAACACCCAATCGATCAGCTTCACTCTCTGCACCACGTGTAAATTTCAAACCAGCAAGTAATTCGCCGAATCCGCCGGCATTTTGCAAAACACTGCTTAGAATCCCACCGCCGAAAATTATTCCGCCGAGGATTCCCCAATTTATGAGTTGACCCTTGCCTTGATTTTCCATCGCATGGCGAGCGGCTACGTGTGCGATTTCGTGTGCCATTACGCCGGCTAATTCGGATTCGTTTTCCGCCGCTAAAATTAATCCTTTATTTACAAAGAAATAACCGCCGGGGAGTGCAAACGCATTAACTTCATCGGTATCAAGAACTTTTATTGTGAAGGGAACTTTCGCATCAGAATGTAAAACGATATTTTGACCAACACGGTTGACGTATTCTGTGATTACAGGATCATCGACGAGTTTCGATTGTTGCTCTACTTCCATCGCCAATTGTCTGCCGATCATGGCTTCTTTTTCTCTTGATCCGCCAAGCCAGCCAAAAAATTTATCGCCACCGCTATTGATATTGCGTTTGCCGATCATTGCCGGATCTTCGTTTACTGTCAGACCTTTTTGTGCAGGAGCTTGTTTTTTATCGTCAACTTTCGCTTTTTTGTCTTTTTTGGTATCGGCAGACTTGTCCGAACCGCTTTGAGCAAAACTAGACGATGGTGCAATGGCTATCACGCTCAACCACATTACACACAAGAGAAAAAAAGAACTTAGTATTTGAAAATTACTTTTCCGCATTACATTCCTCCAAAAAACTCGATATGTTCATAATTGTAACTATAAAATAGTATTTATGGCAATGGCTATATGATGCACATAAACTAAAAAAAGGTTGTGTATTTACAGTAATAAATAAATTTTTTGGAAAAATTCAGTATTTTTTCAAAAAAGATGTTTAATCATTGTTAAAAAACTGCTAAACTATTTGTGAACTAAAGATAGTTTGGTTCATTACTTCATGTATTCGTTCGATAATTCAGGTCAGATTCACTCAATAGAAAGCCGCTAGTTTCCGTTATTTTCAAATCAAATGAAACGTATTCAAGAAAAAATTAAGGATTTAGTTGAAGTCCGCTCATATAAAAGTCTGAGAGATTTCATATCAAATCCCGAACAGACACTTTCCGCATATCATTTTACTGATGTAACTGCTGAAATGATGGCAAAGTGGCTCGACAAAGTTGCAGAAGCCGAACCGCAAAACGGGCAAGCAAAAGCTTTAGCCGGCTATCGCGGCGTGGGTAAAAGTCACTTTTTAGGCGCGCTTGGTGCAATCATTTCTCATCCCGAATTTCGTTCGAGAGTTACTGACGGCTATGTTTTAGCTGGTGCACAGAGGCTTAAACGCCGCCGCTATCCGGTTGGATATGTTCGCAGAGGAACGCATGACACGCTTTTTGATGAAATCAGAGAAGCAGTTGCGATAGCTTTTGAAACCGAAATTTCTACTTTACCGGGAAACCTCAATGATCTGATTGAAAAGGCTGCTGACATGGCAGGTGAAGTTCCATTCGTTTTATTTGTTGATACAGCGTTTGACCGTTTAAGCAGAGTAGCCAGAGACGACGGAGAGCCGCTCGGCAAATTAGCGGAATTGGCTAAGAATTTAAACGTTTTTATTGGAGTTGCTTTAGACGATGATATTGCCGGTGCTGATGGTGTAAATGCTGCAATTGCGATGAGTTATAGTATCGATTATCTCGATCAAGAGCATCTTTACCGAATTATTGAAACAAATCTGTTTCCAAAACACAGACAAACTCAGCATATTCTCCATGAAATTTACACAGATTTTCGCGAGAGTTTGCCTGCATTTCGTTGGAGCGAGCAAAGATTTACGGCACTTTATCCATTGCATCCCGTGATTTTAGAGGTCGCTCCGTTTATAAGACTATACGACAAAAATTTTGTCATTTTGGAATTTGCTTCGGAAACTGCGACAAAATCTCTCGGACGTCCGGCTAATTCTTTGGTGGCTCTCGACGAAGTATTTGATGCTGTTGAGAAATCGCTTCGAGAGGCAGAAGATTTGAAAGAATCTTTTGAAACTTACGATCAATTTAACGCCGAAGTAATTGCTAATATTCCACTAATGCAGAGGCTTCAAGCGAAATTGGTCTTAAAGGCTCTCTTAATATTGTCATTGAATGGCGACGGTGCTACGGCACAAGATATCGGTTCGGTAATGCTTGGTTTTCAGGATGGCGACCCGGCAAATTCAATAAAAATTGTTGGCGATATTTTAGAGACTTTTTATCAGGCAAAACCTGACCAAATTAACCGAAATGCCGAAGAAGGACGCGAAGTTCGATATGGTTTTAAGGTAAATGGGAAAGACGGCATCAACGTAGCACTTGCGGAAAAGTCGAAGAACGTTTCTGATGATACATTTGAAAAAATTCTGCGGCGTTTTGGGAAAGATCGTTACTCAGACTGGCTTTTGCCTGTTGACGCTGAGACCCCGGCTGAAAATACAGCCGATTGTCATCTGCACTGGCGTGGCGGATTGCGTCGCGGGAGAGTTGTCTGGAATTGGAAACAAGAAGATGACCCGGAAAATGTTATTAAATCTGATCGCTCGACTGAGTTTATTGATTGGGAAGTGTTAATTTGCAATCCTGAACAAAAAGAATTTAGCGGCTTGAGCGATTCGGATTGTCCTCTCGTTATTTGGCAGCCTGATTCTTTGAAACCTGAAGAAATAGATACTATTCGCCGATATCACGTTTTGCTTAATGATGATTCCTTGCGTAATGATTTTGGAGAACAAGTTCGTGCGGCAGGGCATACCCATCACACTCAGATCGAAAAGATTTGGAAAAGAGTATTTATTGACGATGGAAAACTGTTGATTGATGGTTTTGAGTACGATTTTTTTGAGGAAGCCAAATTTACTCATAGCATCAGCGAATTGTTTTCGATTATGCTCATGCCTCTTTTTGAAGCCAGATACCAGCAACATCCTTATTTTGCCTGTAATTTGGGCATGGGCGAAGTGTCGTCTCTGGTAAATGAACATTTTAGCGGTGCTAAAATATCGTTGCCTGAAGTTCAGGAATTGGCGAGGGACATCGCATTTCCTCTCGGCTTGGTTGTCGAGCAGGGAAATTCCTACGTGCTTGAGAGCGATGAAAGGTTGAATAAAGTAGTTGTCACAAAAGAAGTTTTAGATTTAGTGAGTCTGAACGAGAATCAGACGGTTTCGTTAAGAGCAATCAACCAAATTCTTAAAAAAGAACCTTTTGGATTACCGAAAGAGGCTCAACATATCGTTCTTGGAGCATTAGTTGCTCAAAGAAAACTCGAATTTGTTACATCCAAAGGCGATAGAATCAATCGACGTTCATTGGATCTGAAAATTATCTGGGACGACATTGTTGGCGTTGCGGCTCCGCAAAATCAACTTTATGGCAGTGTTGAACTGACAAAATGGGCGAAAGTTTTGACTGGATTGGACAATTTTCAAACAATTGACAATCCAAGTGATCGCGAAACAATCTTGCACGCACTGAAAACATGGTTTGACGATTGGCAACAGACAAAATTGCTCGAACGCTTTGAAGCTTTGCCTGATGAGGTTTTGAATACTACGATTTGGAAATTAGCCCGTCACGCACAAAATACATTTGGAGCAGTTGCCGGAACAGTTGAATATATTTTAGGGAAAACTATTTCGCTCGATGAAGGTTTGCAGAGAGTTGCAGACGCTTTTTCGGATTCAGAGGAAGAATTTTATTCTTGTGCCAAGGATTTGGTAGTTCTTGAAGATTTCATCAGCGGTTTATCGCAAAGAGAAAAAATATGGGAATATCTCGCAGTTTGCGAAGCAACTCAAGATTCGAATATCGAATCTTTGCGTCATAAATTACTTGGAATCATTGAGCAAGTTACAGCAAAACCAAGCGAATTACTTAATCGCGAATTAGAAAATACGTGGAACGAATTTTACGAAAAGTTTTCTTCATATTTTGCAATTAATCATGATGCAATTATGAAATCTCACCTATTGCAAGAGAAAATTGAATCAGTAATGAAAAGTGATGAATGGTGGGAATTTGAAAATCTCTCAAGAAATCCGATTTTTCACGACCATCATCGAATTGAGGCAGAAAAAATTTGTCGTCAGTTTAAGGAATTGGATTGTGGGTTTGACGTAAAAGAAATGTTAAAGCTCCATCCCTTTTGTGCCTGCTCTTTTAGCCTTTTTCAAATTTCCGAATGGGAAATTTTGCCCGCCAAATTGATGATGATTGTTGAAAAGGGAAGAGAAGGATATCGGCATACGCTCCGGCTTTTGAAAGAGGCAATTATTCCTTCGCTTGAAGATTTTATCGAAAACGGGAAAGACAAAGATTTTGTCAAAGAAGCTCAAAACCTTGTTGATATTCTGGAAGGACGTAGCGAATTCCGGTTGTTAAATCATCAAGAGTTAATAATTCTTAACAAAATAATTCAAAATTTATCGGTAGTTCCACTTCTTAATGTAAATCTGCCCATTGATTTGGGTTTTCAGACCAGAACAGAGCTGCAAACTCAGCTAAATGATTGGATAATCGAATTGCCAAGCGAACCTTGTCTCTTGAAAATTTAATAAATTTATATACAATATAACTTGTAATAGATTTTAAAATTTAGACTTTCCCCTCTTAACCTCAAATATGGCAAGCTTTTATGAAGTAGCGATAATTGGCGTCGGCAAATTAGGCGGTGCCTTGGCGATTGCACTTTCCGGAAATGGATATACTGTCAGGCAATTGGTAGCCCGGAACATTGAACACGCCAAAGAAGTTGCTAAACAAATTCATCCGAGACCGGAAATTCTTACAGAATTTGAGTTTGCTGATGTCATGACAGACATTATAATCATCACAACTCAAGATTCCGAAATCTTCAATGTTGGGAAATTATTGGCTAAAGAACTAGAACAAATGCCTTTCGTTTTTCACACCAGCGGTGCAATATCTTCAGAAATTTTGGCAGATTTGAAAACTTCAGGTTATGATGTCGGCTCATTTCATCCATTGGTTTCGATTAGTGATTCTTTCCAAGGTCCAAAGGCTTTTCGTGGTGTTCAGTTTTGCTTAGAGGGCAGCAACGGCTGTATTCAAGTCGGCGAACATCTTGCCGAAATACTGGGCGGCAATTCTTTCCAAGTTCCAAGTGAATTCAAACCGCTTTATCATGCTTCCGCTGTCATGGCTTGCGGACACTTAGTCACGCTGATTTCATTAGCCTTAGAAATGTTGGAAAAGTGTGGTTTGGAGGGTGGTGAGGCAAAAAAATTCCTACGTCCTTTGATAGAAAGCACCATTTCAAATCTTTACAAACAAAGTCCTTCAGAAGCCTTAACCGGAACGTTCGCCAGGGCTGATTTAGAAACAATGATGATGCATTTGAAGGCAATTCAAGAACATATGCCAGTTGAAACTCAGGAAGTTTATAAGAAAATCGGGTTAGTATCTTTGAAGATTGCTGAAGAGAAGGGAGCAGATAATGATTTGCTTCGGGAAATGGCTCAACTCTTAAAATAATTTTTGTAAATCTAAGCCTCAGATTCAGTTTTTTCTTCTTTTCACACCAAGGTGCAAATGTTAAGATTACATTATTGATATCAGTATTGATTGTAAGCATTTGCAGATATGTCGAAAAAGAAAGAAAGTTTCTTAGAGGAAAAGCGAATTTTTCTCGAACATATTAAGAAAACAGGTCTTCGCAAAACGGCACAGCGAGATTTGATACTTGAGGTTTTTTTGCGAACGGAAGAACATCTTGCAAGTGAAGATTTATATTGGCTCGTGCAAAAAGACGATCAAACTGTCGGACAAACGACTGTTTACCGTACGCTTAAATTATTGACTGATGCTGGTTTAGCCCGTGAAGTGAGGCTTGGAGATGGCAGAACGTATTATGAACATCACCACGAACATGAGCATCACGACCATATGATTTGCACCCAATGCGGGATGGTAATTGAATTTTTCTCGCCCGAGCTTGAAGCTATGCAGGATTCTATGGCGGAAAAATATAATTTTAAGCCCACCCATCATAGTTTGCGAATATTAGGTCTTTGCGAAAAATGTCAGAAAAAAGAGACTAGCATTTTATCTTCAGGAGCTCAGCCGCGTGTGAAAGTGATGGCTGGCAGAATGGCAAAATAAATTTATGGAAGTAGAAGTAAAATTTGAACCTTCGGGTAGAAACGGTATTGTGGCGGCTGGAACTTATTTGTACGACGCGGCTGCAAGATTTGGAGTTTTGATTGAGAATGATTGTCAACGCAAAGGCGATTGTGATTCTTGTGCCGTAAAAATTCTCAAAGGTGGAAATCTGCTTTCTGAGCCAACTAAAGCGGAATTGGAACATCTAAACCCGGAAAGACGTAAGAAAGGTGAACGCCTATCTTGTCAGGCTAAAATAGAAAAAAACGGAGAAATTACTGTTATGACTACTGAAAAGCCAAAACCAGAAATACCTGAATTTGAAAAGTTTAAAAAAGATTTTGCGACTCTTTCGCTTGAAGAAAAAGTCAGCAAACTCGTTGATTTGGAAGCAATTGCGTTAAGCGACACTTTTTCTTTTCTCTTGAATTTACCATACACAATTGGCGAAAAAATCAGAGACGGAATCGCCCACTTTGGTTTTAAGATGGAAGAGGCGGAAAAACAAGCCAAACGTCCGGCTGAACATAAAACTGAGGATAAGCCTGAAGAAAAGGTTAAAGAAAAGTCATCTGATGCCGTAAAAGCAACAGCTAAAAAAACAACGACACCTAAAAAGCCGACGGCTTCAAAAAAAGCTGCAACGACTGCGAAGAAACCGTCAACCAGAAAGCCGGCAGCGAAAACGGCTAGTGAGCCAAGGATTAAAGATACGCCGGAAGCTTAAATTTAAACGTGAGCGAAAATAAACTGCAAAAGAAATTGCCTGATGCCTTGAAGGAAAAAACTCAATATTTCCTTACATTTGGCGTTATTGCTACGATGCTGGTGGTAGTTGGCTTTCCTACTTTTGTGATCGCCTTTTTTGGTATATTTGCTTATTTTCTCTGGAAAACTTTTGTCCAAACTTCACCAAATTCTATTCGTGAAATTTTTGAATTTTATCTTTCTGCGAATGAAATATTAAGAAGTGAAGAACGTCGTTGGTTTGGCTTTGAAATTCAAGAAGTGATAATGAATGGCGAAGTGATTTTGCAGAGAATGAATGGAGCTCCACCACTCGTTTATTACGCTCTCGGTTCGCTTTACAATAAAATTGGCAACCACAAAGCTGCTGTAAATCATTTAACTTATGTCTTGGAAAATGAAGCTGCGAGTGAATCAAATTACCTTTACGCTACCCCGGAACTAAAAGAATACGTAAAAATCCTCCGCAAAATCGAGCGTGAACCGACTGAAGCACCTCAAACTTCAGCCGCTATTCGTTCGCTTGAAAGAACCCGACGCAATAAAGGCAAACAGATTTTGGAAGAAAGCCGCGAAGCACTCAACCAGCTTAACTCGAAAGAAAATGAAATAGCTAAAGCGACGCAGCAATTGAAGCAAAACGCCGTTAAGAGTCTTTTTTCCGGGCAACCTGCTGAAGAAAAGAATTCAAATTCTATACAAACGGAAGAGGTTCAGCCCACTCGCGATGCACTCAAAACGTCGAATTTTGCTAAATATGTTACTGACGCATTTGACGGTGACACTGATTCAAAGCCGAAAAAGAAAGAGAAAAAAGAAACCGAAACACAAACCAATCGAAAACCTATCACAGAACTTTTACACGATATTTACGGTAAATAAGACTTATTTCCAAAGCCGTTGAATTTTTGATTTGGTTGATGGAGTTAAGTACATTGGCGGCATCGCTTTGCTCCCTTTCGTTTTCATCACACTCTCCATCTTACCGCCAGAAGGGACCAAACGAGCTTGAAATAATCCATCAAATTTATCGTGTTCGTCATTATCCAATCCACACGCATGAACTAGTTCGTGAACGGCGATTACACGCATTTGATTGACATCAGCCTCTTCATACAAAGTTTCGCCACTATCTTTATAGCCTGCCATTGCTTTTGGACTAAGGGGTAAAAAAACAACTGCTTTTTCAAGTAAATGAGAACTTTCTCCTTGCAAAAGCATTGTATAACCGTGAAAACTATTCCCATCAAAATTTGCGTTAAGCTCTTGACCAAAATGTTTATAACTTGCACCGCCGGATGAAACCTTCATGATCACATTAGCAGAATCCGCATCTTTTGCATTAACCGCAGTTACTCCAAGACGTAATTTATTGAAGGATAATAATGTAGGGTTGAATATTTGAAACCATTTTCCTCCGACCATATCATTAAATATCAGCAATTTCTTGGTTTTTTTAACACTTTCAATCCAAGTTATTTCCATACCTTTTACCTCCAAACAAAGCATTCAATTTTTTGACGAGACTTTTTGTGTTATTTTGCGAAAAACCTTACTCTAACAGGCGAAAGGTATAAAATATGATATTGTCAGCTGAAATTATCGCGATTGGTTCGGAACTCCTAACCCCAACAAAAACAGACACTAATAGTCTTTGGCTAACTGAAAAGCTCAATGAAATTGGGATTGAAGTAAAACTCAAGACCATCGTTGGTGATGATAAATTGCGTCTGGAAGAAACCATCCGAGATGCGATCAAGCGTTCTGACATCGTGATTTCTACGGGTGGATTAGGTCCAACGGAAGACGACATAACCCGAACCGTTTCCGCTCAGGCGATTGACCGCCAACTCGTTTATTTAGACGAATTAGAGATTGATCTGCGGGAAAGATTTCGTAAATGGGGCAGAGAAATGCCTGAAATTAATAAACGTCAGGCTTTTGTGATACAAGGTGCTGAAGTTTTGCCGAATCCAAATGGTTCGGCGGTTGGAATGTTGGTGGAAATGGACGAGAAGTTCTTCGTCGTTTTGCCCGGACCTCCCCGCGAAAATCAACCGATGTTCAACGATTTCATCTTGCCGAAATTACGAGAAAAGGCAGGTGAGATATATGTTAAACGCAGGTTTTTAAGAGTTTCCGGAGTAGGTGAATCTGCCGTTGATGAAGCGATTGCACCAATTTACAAGGCTTATCCAACGGTCGAAACTTCAATCCTCTTCAATAAAAGTGAAATCGAACTCCATCTTTCCGCCCAAAGTAAATCTGAAAAGGAAGCGGATTTAATTCTCGATGAATTAGTCGGCAAAATTCATGAAAAATTGGGAATCGCCTTATTCGCATTAAATGGCGAACCGCTGGAGCAAGTGGTCGGCAACTTATTGAAAAAAATGAACAAAACGCTCTCAATTGCGGAAAGTTGCACAGGAGGATTAGTTTCCCAAAGAATTACGGAAGTCTCAGGTTCCTCCGATTATTTTATTGAATCGGCAATTTGTTATGCCAATGATGCAAAAATCAGAAATTTGTCCGTTCCAAAAGAGTTGATTGAAAATTTCGGTGCGGTTTCTGCGGAAGTTGCCGAAGCAATGGCTAGCGGAATGCGGAAGAAATCACAGACCGATTTTGCAATTTCCGTAACAGGCATTGCGGGTCCTACCGGCGGAACTGACGAAAAGCCGGTAGGGTTGGTTTTTATTGGCTACGCTGATGACGTTCAGGTGAAATCATTCAAAATTCTGCTGCCCGGCGACAGATATTTGATTCGTTGGCGTGCTTCGCAAGCCGCTTTGGATTATTTACGGCGACAAATATTGAAAAAAATATGACTAACGACATTTTAGGAAAACTGAGAATTCCGGCTATAGGAATGCTTGTAATGGGCATTTTGAATGGCGTTTTTGGTGCAGTCGTTCTGCTTTCCGGTATTTTGAGATTTACAAAAGTTTCTGAAAGGCAGCAAATTCCAACCGAACAAGCCGAGAAAATTGGTTATTTGATCGCAACATTCGGTGGCTACGGAATTGGTTTACTTGCAATGATCGTTACGCCAATCATAATTTTTGGGGCAATTCGAATGATGAAAGGGCAAAACCGTGGGTTAGCCATTTTTTCGGCAATTCTATCAACATTGCCGCTTACTGCATGTTGTTTTTTTATCAGCGGAATCTTTGGAGTTTGGTCGTTGATCGTTTTGGTTCAGTCTGATGTTAAATCTTTCTTTAAGAATGGCGGCGAACAAGCTAATTTTTATCCACCACAACCGCCACAAAATTGGTAAATGAATATGAAATATTTTTTATTGATGCTGTTTGTTATTTTTCCAACGGTAGCTTTTGCCCAGCTCGAAGGAAATCCGGAAAATTGGTGCCGCAATGGTTTTTTTCCGAGAGAATCCGTCAATTATTTAATCGCAAAGGTTAAAATAAAGAAAGGCGAAAGGGCTTATTTTTATAGTGACGACGACGGCTGTCCGAATGGAAATAATTGTCGAGCAAAGAGCTATCTTGTTACTAATAATGAAGTTATCGTGTCGAGGAATTTTGGTGATTATTCGTGCGTTTGGTATCAGCCGCAAAAAGGAGCGGAAACGGCTGGCTGGATTGCGACGAAAAACTTGGAGTTTCTTAAGAATTCTACGCAAATCTTAAGCAATGATTGGTTAGGAGCGTGGGTATACTACTCAAATGATATCGAAATTGGAAAAGCTAAAAAGAGTGGTTTTCTCAAAGTTTCGGGAAACGCTATTTGGAAAGGATTAGGCGACAACATTCACACTGGTGAAATGGATGGACTTGCCAAACCGCTCGGCAATTTGCTTAGTATTGGCGAAAAAGAGACTGACGAATTCGCTTGTAAAGTAAGGCTTTATCGAGTTGGAAAATATTTGATAGCTTCCGATAACCTCAATTGCGGCGGTGTAAACGTTACTTTTTCGGGAGTTTATCTGCGACAGAAAAAAGCTAAATAGAGCTTTCCGCAAATTTGGTTAAGTTAAATTGTCACAAAACCGAGGTGATTTTCCGTGAAACTTAAATTTATACTTTACTTGTTTGTTCTATTGATTTTGCCGGTAATTTCATCCGCAAAGGAAATTGATTTACGAATTAATGGAATTGGATTAAACAGCACTTTATCAAAAGTAAAAGCCACATTTGGGAAACCTGTTTCTGAGAAGAAAACAAAAGTTAATGACGACGAATGTGTCGGTAGAGTAACATTTGTGACCTTAAATTATACGGGTTTGCGAATTGAATTAATGGGCAATGAGAAAGGCAAAAATCTGAGAGTCATTTCAATGAAAATCTCTTCGTCAAAATGGAAAGTCGGAGGCACAATTGCACTCGGAGCAACTCAAGCACAAGTTCAAAATAAATTTGGTAAACCGTTTGATATTCAAACTGATACGGGCAAGGAATTTGTCATTTACGAGCAAAAAGGTGATGAAGCGAGTGCGAATTTTACTTTTCAAAATGGAAAGCTGATTGGTATTAACTGGAGTGAATTTCTTTGTTAAACGTACTCCTTCAAAATATTACGATAAACTTCTGTGTCAACATTTCCGCCGCTAACTACAACACAAACTCGCTTATTTGCAAACATTTCGGCACTTTCTAAGATTGCTCCTAAGGCTAAAGCACCAGTTGGCTCAACCTTGAGATTTGATTTCGAAAAGAGCAGACGAACCGCTTCACAGATATTTTCATCCGAAACCTCAACTATCTGGGAAACGCCTTTTTCGATAATCTTCCAATTGTGTTTGCCGAGTGAAAGAGTCCTCGCACCATCGGCAATCGTAGTCGGTTCCGCTTCATTTGCGATGATTTTTCCAGCTTTTAACGAACGTGCCGCATCATTCGCAAGCAAAGGTTCAGCTCCAATTAACAGCGTATTGCTGCCATTTCTACAAAGTCCGAGCGAAATTCCGGCAATCAATCCGCCGCCGCCAACGGGCGTTAAGATGATGTCAAAATCCATCGCCGCAAGTTCGTCGCCCATCGTCGAATTTCCATCAATCACCAACGAATCGTCGTATGCACTTCCGATATACGCGTCAGGAAATTCGTTGGCAAGTTGGGCAACTCGCTCACTTCGCCCAACCTTTTTTGTGTCAACGAGATCTGCCGTCGCACCATAACTCCTAACCGCGTCGATCTTAACTTTCGCAGAAGTTTCCGGCATCACGATCGTGCATTTCTTCCCCGAGAGCAAACAAGTATACGCCATCGCCTGCCCGAAATTTCCCGATGATGCCGCGATAATATGTGTGTTTTCAACGTTTAACGCCACATTATACGCCGCCCGAAACTTGAAGCTCCCGGTATGCTGAAACGTTTCGGAAGCGATTGTTAAATCACAATTGAACATTTCAGAGAGTTTGGTCGGCTTTATAAAGGTAGTTGGACGAATCGCTTCGAGTAAAGTTTTCATACGAAGAATTTACTCCAATTTATTTGATTTGAAAAATTCAGAAAAAAAATCGCTATGACAAATCCACGAAATCTCGCTACAATTGTTTCAATATGGCAAAAGCACAATTTGGAATGATTGGTTTGGGCGTGATGGGCAGAAACTTTCTGCTCAATGTGGCGGAAAATGGTTTTAGTGGCGTTGGGTATGATTTGGATGCGGAAAAACGCAAACTTTTACTCGCTGAAGGAAAAGATTACACTCTGCAAACTGCCGAAAATTTGGACGAATTTCTGGCTAAACTCGAATCGCCCCGAAAAATAATGATTCTTGTTCCGGCTCATATTGTTGATATTGTCATCAACGATTTGATTCCAAAATTGGATAAAGGCGATTTGGTAATTGATGGCGGAAACTCGCATTTTCCTGATACGGAAAGACGGGAGAAGTTGTTGACTGATAACGGGTTAGAGTTTCTTGGGGTTGGCGTAAGCGGCGGCGAAGAAGGTGCGAGACACGGCTGTGCGATAATGATTGGTAGCAAAGCCGAAAATTACGAACACGTTCGTGCGATTTTTGAAGCGGCTTCGGCGAAAGTTAATGGCGAACCTTGTGCGGCTCATGTTGGAAATGGTTCGGCAGGGCATTTTGTGAAAATGGTTCACAATGGCATTGAATATGGTTTGATGCAGCTTATTTGTGAAACTTACGACATCTTAAATCGTGGACTTGGAATGAGTTACGAGGAAATGGCTAATATGTTTGGTGATTGGAACAAAGCGGAATTGAATTCATTTTTGATTGAAATAACCGAAACCGTATTGCGAAAAGCTGACGATAAAACAGACAAAAATCTGGTTGAAATGATTCTCGACACTGCCGGACAAAAGGGAACCGGGAAGTGGACTTCGCAAGCGGCAATGGATTTGGGCGTGCCTGTTCCGACGATAGATTCTGCCGTTACGATGCGGCAACTTTCGGCGATGAAAAGCGAAAGAAAAGTTGCTGCTTCTAAATTTCAAATTTCAAGTTCCAAATCAATCCAAAATCCGAAATCCAAAATCCAAAATCTAAAGAATGCTCTATATGCCTCATTTATAATCACTTACGCACAAGGCTTGAGTTTGCTGAAGGCTGCCTCGAAGGAAAAAAAATACGGAATTGATTTGGTTGAAGTTGCTAAAATCTGGCGTGGCGGATGTATTATTCGTGCGACTCTTTTGGAAGAATTCCGTCGGGCTTTTTCTGCAAACCAAGATTTATCGAATATTCTTTTAGACGAAAATTTTTCCAAAATATTGTCGGGAATTGTTGGCGATTTACGCGAAGTCGTTTCGGAATCGGCTAAATCGGGTTTTCCTTCGTATTGCCTGATGTCTAGTTTGGCATATTTTGATGCTTACACGAGCGAGCGTTTACCCGCGAATTTGCTTCAAGCCCAACGAGACTTTTTCGGTGCTCATACCTATCAAAGGCTCGATATGGAAGGCACATTCCACACGCCGGATTGGGATAAAAATTAATAGAAAATCAACTATTTGCAGAAACACGCACGAAGTAAGTGTTTTGTTTATCAACAGTTTACGCCCTTATTTCGTGCAGGCTTCTGCAATTGAATATCGTTATGCGGAGTTACCGATATCATGTTTCAGCCATTCGGCTGATTAGGCAGGCACAAGACCTGCCCCTACATTTGTTCACCTAAATTTTGGTCATTTTATGATGCTGTTATCTGCATCTGAAAGTCATCTGCAAATGTTTTTGCACAGGCATATTCTGTTCTTTCATTAAAATCTAATTCATATCCCTGTAATTGCAATTCAATTATTAAATTTACAATAAAATCAAAAGCCCATTTACATTCCTCTTCAGAGTATTCCATCTTACCAAAGAAATGAGGTGAATAATTCACTGAAAAAATTACTCTGGGAAGTTTTAGAATTTAATTTTTTTAGAATTTTCAAAATTACTCCGGTAGCAAGAAGGGCTGAGTGAAGTTCAGCATTACGAATTCTGGAATAGATTTTTTCAAAGGGTACTACGAGATGACATTAAGTTTTGATTATTTCGCAAACTGGAAGTAACAAAAAAGCTACTATTAAATCCTTCATCTGGCAAAACCGATAAAATTGCATCTGTTGAACATTCAAAAATAACTCTAAGTAATTTAGTAGCTTTGTTCCAATCGTTATTTTCCATTTCTTGCTGAATCTTTTCAAATGTTTCTCTTATTTTAGAATCGATAATTAAGGTTATTGCTGATAGTCTATTAAAATCTAAATCAAAATATTCGTTTAAAAGCCTTTACTAAAAAACGCTTTGTAAAAACTCGCCATTCGTCCATTGTGGAAATCTCTGGTTCAACAGCATGATGTTGAACTAGATTTCTAAGTTCGATTTAAATTACGCATAGCTTGCCTATAAGGCAATCTTTTACCGGCATCCTTAAACTCTTGATGGTTATCAATTTCATTTAACATTTGTTCAAATTCAATATTAAGTTGTTTCTGCTGCTCTAATTTCGTAAAATAGAAAAATCGCCTTAAGCGTAATTTCAATGGAGTTATGTAGGTTATGAACGGCAATCATTTTACTTAATGCATCTGCATTTCTTGAGATTTCATTTCCGTGCTCATACATTTGCTTTGAAAGTAATAGTCGCCTTTGAGTAATTTTTCTTTTCTCTTCATCAACACTTTGAATTGTTTCCATATTTATCCCCTTTCAAATAATATGTTAGGCGGATAAAAATACCACCTAATTATTTTACATCTTAGCGTTTTCAATCACACCAACCCAATGTTCAGCATTCATTGTTCCGCCCGCAAATTCTGAAATCAAATTAAAAACTTGGTCAGAGAATCCGCCGACGTTTAGGATGTCTGCACGTTCTTGGGCTTGGGTAGTTGCGTAAGGTTGGATGTCAATGCGAACAAGTTTCGCGTCTTTGTTACGAGATTTAAAAACTGTTCCATTGTTTCATCGTTTCCGTTCCACTGTTCCAAGTGCGGTTTGAGTCCATCCGCGATTCTTTATCTGAAACGCGACCGCTAGGAAGGGTACTCTCTAAGGCAGGTAAACGCCTCGTTAGTTGAAGACTGAATAACTATTTTGGAAAGAGATTGCCCGCTGAATACGCGGAACGACGCGGAAAAACAAAGAATTTCTGCGTTTTTCTGCGTAGTCTGCGGGCAAAATCATGCAGCTGCCTCGTATTCATCCATAAATAGATATTTCTTCCATTCCTGACGAGATTCGGCATAGTGACAAAGCAATACTCTATCCAGCCCAATTTGAAGCAGCTTTTGCGAAGTAAGCAACGGCATCCTAGCCTGTTCGGGCGTGCGGTTTCCTTTGCGTTGATTGCATTTTATACAAGCTGAAACAAGGTTTTGCGGGGAGGTTTCCCCGCCTTGAGCCCGCGGTAAAATGTGGTCAAGGGTTAGATTTGCGGCAGATTTTATGGTCACCGCAATATTGGCAGCGATAACGATCCCGAATGTAGATCCGCGCCCGTTTCATAGCAGTTTCTCGACGTTTGCGGTAAACATTTACATACCGTTTTAGACGAATAACGCTCGGAACTGCCAAGATTCCCGCGGTGATCGGATAACATTTTCACCATCAGATTCTTCGACAAAAACGCTTCCACGAAAAATCATGCAAATAGCCCGGGCGACCCCGACAGTTCCGAGCGGTTCGTAACTGAAATTGAATAGTAAAACTCGTCCTGTAATCATGCAGAACACCTCCTTTTTTTAGATTTGTAATTGTTTAGAGCAGGGAAATTGGTCGTGAAATCGAAAATTCGATTGAGTCCGTTTGCGGACGCGAGCCTAAAGCTACATGCGTCAGCGTGTAGAAAATTGAAAAAGAAATTTAAGCCTGTTTGCAGGCGAAAGAAGAATCTGCCGTCCGCAAACGGACTCTAAGTTCATTTGTCGACAACTACACGCTCAAAGTGTGCTAAATTCTTCGTCCGCAAACGGACTGATTTTGAAATTAAAGTAGCACATTTGAATTTTCGGTTCGCCAAATCAGGTCACGATTGAAATACTGACGGACATTGAGATTAATTATGGAAAAAAGGATTGAAAGATTGGTTAGAAATCGCATATAATACTATATCTGGTATTTTGACCTTGAATGTTAAACTCACATGAAATCAAAAAAAACCAAAGATAATTCAACGAAATTCGTGAAAATTCCTTTCAGTTATTGAATATCGCTGGAAAAAGTGCGAATTCAACTTTCATTCGTTTGAATATCATCAATCAAGCCCCATCGCACAGTTAGGAAAATATGCGGGTAGCGGATTGGACGTCATTACAGACTACATTAACGAAAACCTACACCGTCGAAGCATTTATTTGCCATAAATGCGGTAAGAGAATCAAAATGGTTGAGACTATTGGGCAAGCTCATCTAATTTTCGTTTTACTTATATTTGCTACGATAATTTCAGCAACAATCATCGATTATATTTTGGTTTTGAGAATTCGCTCTATGCTGTAGCGATTGGAATTATGGGCACACTTGGTTTTAGAATTGGGTTTAAGTTTTATAGTTGGAATAGTTTTCCGAAAATTAAGAGCATTGATGAAAAGTTCGTTGTTCTACGAATCCCTGGTAAAGGCAAACTTAAACACAGTCGAATCGTTTCGTCTTAATGATAATTCATTGAAAACACCTGCCGATTTCGGAAAGCAAAATCCGCAATCCGAGTTCCGCCTTCCGCAATCAGTTCATCCTTTAACGCAAATAACCTGCTTAATCTTCGCCACAACTTCGACCACATCACGCTATTTTTTGAAATTCACATTCTTCTGAACAATAAATTCGTGCTTAAAGCCTTTAATATCGTGAAGCATAGTTAAATGATCTTGAATTCCTGATTTTCTCATAATATCGCGAACCTGTTGTTTTCGATACATCGAATAAATTTTCAGCCCTTTCGCATTCAAATCATCAAAAAGTTCGTTTAATGTTTCGCAACCGCTGACATCTACGTAATTTACACCCGAAAAATTTATCACAATATGTTCTAATTCCTTGCCTTTGCGGGCGACTATTTTTTCAATTTGGTCAGTGATATTATGAGCATTGGCAAAGAAAATTGACATATCAATCCGCAAAATTACGATATTTTGAAATTCTTTCAGTCCATTTTCATGGTTCAGTTTTTTGAATCGTTCTTCATCCATTATAAAAACGAGTTCTACGACATCAGCGACAATTGTTTTTCGCAAAAACAAGATAAGTGAAACGAGGATTCCGATAAAAATTGCATCTTCCGGTTTTAAGATGAAAGAAAACAAAAAGGTTGTGGCAATTACAATTCCGTCTGTCCCGGAAAGATTAAAGGTTTCCCGAAATTTGCTAAATTCAATCAAATCAACCAAGGCAGCAATGACAATCGCACTCAAAATAGCTTTCGGCAGAAAATACAAAAGCGGAGTCAGAAATAAGATAGTAATTAAAACAAATAGCGAGACGAAAACGGACGAAATCGCCGTTACGGCTCCGGCAGAAAAATTTACTGCGGTGCGGGAAAAAGAACCTGCAATCGGATATCCTTTGAAAACACTTGAAGCCAAATTTGCCAGCCCTTGCCCGATAAGTTCTTGATTGACATCAATTCTTTGTTTGCTTTTTGCGGAAATTGATTTGCCAACCGCATACGCCTCTAAAAATCCGACAATCGAAATTATCAATGCACTCGGCAGCAAAGCTAATAAATGTCCAAACGAAATCTGCGGGATGGAAGGCAAACTTATTTTGGCATTGATCGTGACCGATGACATCAATGCCTTTGGTTTCAAAATCAAAGAAATACGAAAGAAAAATACTGACTGACATCATAATCAGCCCTGCCGGAAACGCCTTTGAAAAGCGTTTTTTTGTAAAGATAATAAAAAAGATGCCCAAACTGCCGATTAATAGCGTTGGAAAATTCGTGTTTGGAAGAGCTTTGAAAATCTCAAAAAAATTCTGAAAGACAAACTCATGATTTTCTACTTTGAAGCCAAGCAAATTCGGTATTTGAGTAGATGCGATAATAATCGCGGCGGCAGTCGTAAATCCGACAATCACGCTGTGAGAAATAAAGTTCATGATAAAGCCTAGTTTGAAGATGCCCATCAAAAGCTGTGTCAAACCGATGATCAACGCAAGGATTATCGCAAGTGCAATGAATTCAGGCGTTTCGGGTTTCGCCAAGGGAACTAAAGCCGTCAATGTGAGAAAAGAAACTAACGCGACCGGTCCTGATGAAAGATGCTGACTGCTTCCCCAAAGTGCCGCCACCGCAGTGCCTAAAAAAGCCGCATAAAGCCCATAAACAGGCGGCAACCCTGCCAATATTGCATACGCCATTACTTGCGGAATCAAGACCACAGCGACAGTTATTCCGGCGACAAAATCTTTGGAAAATTTTTCTTTGTCATAGCCTTTCAGCCACTTCAAAAAGGGCAAAAAGGTCTCTGCTTTGATAGCATTTCTAAGCGACATTTCGAAATTGTATAATAAATTTGAGTCTAGGGCAGTTTCGAAAATTAAGATTCAATATAACTTAGAATGCTATTTACCTATGAAAGCGGGGCAACGTCTCGATGTCGATACTTGAAAGAAGATTCTGCCGTCCGCAAACGGACTTTAAGTTCTTATTTATCAACAACTACACGCTGACGCATGTAGCTAAAATCTTCCGTCCGCAAACGGACTGATTTTGAAAGTATCGTGGATGATTTGAACTGTTGTTCTCGACATGGCAATACGAGGTTTTAGCCAAGTTGCTGTTAATAAGAAATCGAATCATGAATTGGAGGTATTTCTTCTTCATCAATTTCAAAATCTTCATCTAAAAATTGAATTTCCTCAAAAGTTTTGGCTACTTCAATAAATTCTGAAGTGACTTCATCTTTAAGTTTATTAAGCGTATGAAAATACGTCAGCGAATCTAAGTTGGACTTATACAAAAGAAACGTGCCAACCACTTTTGATAGTGAAATTGCGGTTTCTTCGCCTGCTTCGTCTAGTCCTACTATGCTACTGCCAATTAACAATGATCCTGAATCCTCTTTCAGTTTTCCTAGCTTAAACGAAATTCCTGTTGGATTAGCATGCACATTGTGGCTCGCTAATTTGTAGTTTGGTCGCCATCCATCTTGTTTTACACTTTTTTCAATATCGCTAAATTTAGGGTTTTTATTATTGAGAGATTGGGAAGCCCAACCATAATCATTTCTAAAGTCTGATCCATACTGACTTATAACATCATCAGATTTCTTCTTGATTTCTTTAAATTCTCGTTCGTCAATGGGGATATTTTTTGTTACGGGACATAGCTCTTGGTATTGCTTTGCTCCTTTATAATCTTCGACAAATTCATGTTTCAAATATCTTTCTGCAACATCTTTTCCGTTTTCGCTGATAAACATAGTGACAACCGCAATTTCGTGTAAAGTTCTCCATCTAGCGTGTGCTCCGTCAGCGAATCCTGCTCTAAGCAAGGTCAGAATCTCGGAAGCAACTAGGCAAGACCTAGCGAACAATTTAAGCAAAACTTCGTAAACTACGTCAGTATTATTTTTAGAGATTTCACCATAATGTTGGTTAAATTCAGTCCCTGCATCAACAACAAGCGAAATGTAGAATTCCAGAAGGTCTATTGGTTTTCCCCAAATAAAAGAGATGTCTTTAGCAAACTGTCGTCGTGTTGCTTTATTACCAACCAATACGGATTTTGATTTTCGTCGCAGTGTCTTAAGTAAAATGTCCGAACTTTGGTCAACGAATGTTGCATATAGTTCAGGCATTTTAGAAAGAAACCTTTCCGATATTTCATTAATCTCGGAATCAGTTATTGAAATCGAGAGGTTCTCAATATCGTTTTGACCGAAACAAGGTTTTGATCTCACTATATCTTTTTCATCTAGTTGGAAATCCGACACGCCATTTTCATGACTTTGCAAATATTTAACAACCTCCTTGAGTTTTGATGTTTTTAATTTTATACCTAATTTGTCAAATTGTTCTTCCACGGCGGTTTGAAGAATTTGATATATAACTCTTTCTTCCTTTAACCTTTCATCAACTATTTTTTGTAATAAGTCCATTTTATATATCCTACATGCTTTTTAATATAAATTTGTCATTGTTTTCGCTTCCAATTCCGAAAATCGCAAAGTATTAAAAACAAAATAATTTGCGTAAGTTGAGATTCCAGATTCCTAGTCTGAAATTTCAGCTTTCATCCTTTAACGCAAATAACCTGCTTGATTTCAGCCACAATTTCGACCAAATCAGACTGGTTACGCATTACTTTTTCGATGTCTTTATACGCTGACGGAATTTCGTCAATTACGCCCGCGTCTTTCCGACATTCGATGCCTTTGGTTTGTTTTTCCAAGTCTTCTTTCGTGTATTTTGCTTTCGCTTTGGTCCGAGACATTTTGCGTCCCGCACCGTGCGAACACGAATTAAAACTTTCCGGATTTCCTAAACCTTTGATAATAAACGATTTTGCTCCCATCGAACCCGGAATGATACCAAAACGCCCGGCTTCGGCGTTAATCGCACCTTTCCGCGTAACGAAAACTTCTTCGTCGTAATGTGTCTCGATTCCGACGTAATTATGGTGGCAATTCACCGCAATTTCGGGTCGAAACGCCTTGTCTTTATTAAACATCCGGTTGAATGATTTCAAAAGACGATTCATCATAACTTGCCGATTCTTCATCGCGTAAGATTGAGCCCAATCCAAATCGTGCCAATAATTTTGGAATTCTTTCGTTCCTTTGATGAAATAAGCAAGATCGGGAGCAGGCAATTCGTTCAATTTATGCAACGACTTAGCCGTAGAAATATGACGTTCAGCCAATTCCTTACCGATATTTCGCGAACCCGAATGAAGCATTAGCCAAACGTTATCTTCGGTATCGATACAAACTTCGATGAAGTGATTTCCGCCGCCGAGCGTGCCGAGTTGTTTCATTGATTTCGCCGAAAGCTCTTGCACTTTCGGGTGTAATTCTTTGAAAGTTTCCCAACCAGTCCAACGCGATGCTTCGTCAACCGATTCTTTATACCAGTTGAACCCGACCGGAATTGCCCGCTCGATTTCGTGACGCAAATCTTTCAATTTTCCGTCTAAGATGCCGCTTTTGAATGGCGTTTTAACCGCCATCATTCCGCAACCGATGTCCACACCAACGGTCGCAGGAATCACCGCATCTTTAGTTGCGATGACTGAACCGACCATCGAACCTTTGCCGAGATGAGCATCCGGCATCAATGCGACGTGCTTGTAAATACAAGGCAGCCGCGAAACATTGCGAAGCATATTTTGTTCTTCAAGCGTCATCTCGTGATGAACCCAAGACAAAACATCGGCTTTCGCACCGCTGATATTTAACTTTTGAAATGGCATAAAAGCCTCCTTTTTTAGTCTAAAAGTTTTGGTCCAAAGTCTAAAGTCCAAGGTCGGTCGATTTTTCGACTTTGGACATTAGACTAGGGACTTTGGACTTTTGAAGTGATCGCAACGGAAAGAATTGAACTTTCGCTCTTACGCTTATCAAGCGTCTGCTTTACCGGACTAAGCTACGTTGCGTAAAAGTTTGGCGACAAGATTATTGAGATTTCCGCATTTTTCAACGCGGGAAAGAGTCGAACTTTCTATACCAATGTAATCCCAACGGCATTCGCCAAAAAATATATGGTGGTTTGAGAAATTCTTATGCTATGATTCTCACAAAAGAGGTGCTTATGAAATTTCAATGTAAATTTGTTAATGTCTTAGAAATTTTTCTGCTTGTATTTGCCGTTGTTGGCATTGGTTTTGATGGAATGGGCGAAGCTGTAAGTAATGGTAATTCTGATGTTTACAGTTATTCCTGTTTTCCAAGCCACGAAACAATTATGCAGCCATCCGAACTTGCAATTTCTCAATTGATGGACGATACAAGTAATCCACTCGGCTATCTATTTCATTTAATGTTTATCCTGTTTTTCATTAGTCCGCCGATAATAGCTTTCTTGCTGTTTTTGATTTGGAAAGAATTAAAAGAAAAAAATCGAATGAAGTGACTAACTTTTGGGAACCGCTCCCAAATCAGTTTCAACGAACGCATACCTCGCTTCGTCCGAAAATAAGTACTCACGGCTGTAAAACTTCAACGGGTAATCCTTGTCGAATTTTTCGATAATTTCGTTAGCCATCTCAACGGATGATTTACCTCGATTCGCTTCAACGAATTTAAAAACAGTCCGCAGCCAAAAAACCGTCAATGTTTCGTGATAGGGCATCTCAACATTCAGATCAATTCCAGCCGCCTTCAAATGCTTAAGAAGCCCCGACTTCATTTTATCGTAAGCCGTTGTGTAATCGTGGTTTAGTGCGTAATGCATCGCGACCGTTAGATGTTCGGCGTGCTTCCACGCGTCACGCGAGATTGTGCAGTTTTCAAATGCTATTACGATGTTTGCTATTTCGGTTTCGGTTTTGTAGCCCATAATTTTATTGATTTCCTTTGCGTAACTTTGCGTCTTATTCTTTGCGTCCTTTGCGGTAAAAAGAAGATTTAACCGCAAAGGACGCAAAGGTTTACGCAAAGAACGCAAAGGAGTAAGATTTCATAATTTATAGTGTTCGATAATTTGTTTCGCAACGGTTTCCACCGAAAGATTTGTGTTATCAATCACCAAACTCTCGCCGTGCGGAAGCGGTGTAAAAAGTTCGTATTGGTTAAAATATGCGTGCAGATTTTCGACCGTGCGAATCTTTTTCATCGCTTTTCGTGATTCTTCCAGAACGCGTTTTTCCAACTCCTCTTTTTCGGCTTTCAAAAACACAAAACAAACTTCGCCGCCGTTTTGTTTGACGGCTTCAGTTAATTCCGTAACATTTGCGTCGTCCTGATCTTTCGCATAACAATAAGTAAAAATCGTATTGACGTTTTCGCGTGCGGCTTCGGCAAGCATTTCGCGGCGGATAAGCACGATCAGACGCTCAAACGGCGGCGAACCGAATTCGAAAACCGGCGTAACGCAGTCAATACTCAAATGATTGTGAAAGATTTTGAAACCGGTTCGCTTCGCAATCTCATTCGCCACAGTAAATTTCCCGACGGCGGGCGAACCGTAGATAAAGATTAGTTTCATAGTTTAAGTCTCCGCAAATAATTCGTATTTATTTATGAATTGCCACTCAGCTTTAGCTAGTGGTTAGGAATATCAATAAACACAAGGCTTTAGCCAAATTTAAAAAATAGATAATTCCATATTGCTTCAGCTAAAGCTAGTCGGATTAAATCTATCTCAGATATTCGGCTCAAGCCTTAGCTTCAATTTATTACCATTTCCACTAGCTAAAGCTCATTAGTATCTACACAAGTTCTTTGACAACTTTAAAGTTCGATTCAGAGCCAAGTAATAGGAGAAATTCATTTGCCAGACTCTGTAACTCAGCGGTGGTGTGGCGTTCTAAAGCGTCAATGATGGCGAGAAACTGCCACATTCCGACTAACAATGCCGAAACTGTATATGCCACTCCGCGTTTCATTTGTCTGCCGCTTAAACTTATCAAAAACTCTCTTATTTCGGTCGCGGTTTCCTCTTTTGAAACCGCTAATGCCCAAACTAAAACGCACACTTGAGCCACTACCAGCAATCGTTTAGCAATCGCTTCCGCCGATTCCTGTTGCCATTGTTCAATTTGTTGTCCGCCACGCTTTAACAACTTGAAAAAACTCTCTATTTTCCATCGCCAATAATACCAAAGGGCTATTTCTTCGGCTTTTACTCGTTCCCCCACATTTGTCCATAACCGCCACGTTGCCAACACTTTACCTTGTTTATCCCGCACTTCACTAATGATAAATCGCAACTCTAACGGTTTTCCTTTGATTAGTTTTCGCTTGTTCGGATTGCTCGCGGTTGCTTGTTTTGTCCTTCCCGATTGCTCTAAAATAACCGTTGTTTCCACCACAAATTGCCACGCTTTTTTACCTTGATGCTCTACCTCTCGCACATATTTTAACTCGTTTTGCAGACTTTCTTCGACTTCTTTGAGCAACTTGCTCGTGCCTTGATGCCTCACTCGCCGAACATCATTTGAACGAATTACAATCTTTCTCCCGCATCGCTCAAATCGCCTCAAATGAAGCAACGAATCTGCCTGTCGGTCAAAAATATGAACACGCGGCTTTGGCAATTCGAGATTTTCAATATATCCAAATGTCCGATTTAATTCATCCAATTGGCGACGATGCGGCAGCGGTTTTTCGCGTCGCGACGAATGCACCCCATCCGTCGCTTCCAAACCAATATAAAGCGGTGCTAACGGCGAGCCGTCAATATCGGAAACCAGTAATCCGGCTTGCAAAAAATAGCCGAATTCAAGGTTATTGCACAACCTGATGCGGTCTTTTTTATTCTCGTGAGTGGTAAATTTAAGGTCGCTAAAATCGTGCATCACGAGGGCGTAATGTGCTGAATGAGCAACACTTAGTTCGCGGGCGTAAGTAATTATCGGCTCTGCCAGAAGCGGCAAAGTTACTCGCTCATTAGCAAAAAATCGCCACGCCGCCTGCGTTGCCGCAAACGGTTTGTTTGTTCGTCGCAAACTTCTTAAACCTGCCGCCACCGAATGGGTCGGACTTAAATGCTGCTCCACTAATTTTTGATACCTTTTTTGTAACCGTGGCTCTGCTTTTGGAACTTTTATTTCATACTTTTTAATGTTATCAAAGAACTATCAGACTTGTGTAGATACTAGTGGCTAAAGCTGAGTGGCAATTTATTAAAACAAAGATATTGATTATTTTAGAAAGTTTACCAAAATCAGTCCGTTTGCGGACGTTAGATTTTAGCTACATGCGTGATCGTGCAGTCGTTGACGGAAGAATTTCGAGTCCGTTTAGCGGACGACAGAACTTTTGCCGCCTGCAAACAGGCTCGGTTTTGTTGATTGCTTTCTAAACGCTGACGCATGTAGCTTTATGCTTTCTCGTCCGCAAACGGACTACCGTAAATGATTGTATTTAAGGCAGAAACACGATCATCGAAATGAAGGAGTGAATTTGGAATAAAGCTTTCGATTTAAGTTATTTCGTTTATTTAAGTTTTCTTTTTATTTGAAAGTAGGTAAAAGTAAAGTTGGTCAATTATTAGTAACGCAATTATCGAAGACTTTTGATTAAACTCTTTGATTGGTGCCACGCCATGCGAAACAGAATGTCTTGAGATTTCTATTGGTGCAGAAGTATCAAAACTCGCAAAAAACACCTGCTCCAAATAAGTTTGAAATTTTAACGGCAATAGAAAACTATATGATTTTCTTTCTTCGGAAAAACTTTCCCCAAGCGTTTTTATTAAATTCTTTTGGGATGCTTTTAATGAAGGATTAGATTTATCTTGAATTTTTCGAAGAAGTCCTTCAATTCTAGGAAACAAAATTGATGATGAACTTACAAAATCACCCGAAATAAATCTTTGAATTGCGATTTCGAAAAATTCTAAATCATCTATTAACAAATCGCTCGTTTTCCATCGTTCAATTGCAACAGGTAAGATTTCCACTAATTCATTTGAAATTATTTCAATTAATTCATCAATATCCCAACTGTTACTAGCTCGCGAAATCAAATCTTTCACAGTTTCCTTCTTTAAACTCATAAACGGAAACCATTTTTGTCTAAAAAGGTTCTCCCAAGCTAAATCGGAAATCTTAAACAAATCTTGAAACTGTAAATAAGAAAACAATTGACCAATCATGCTTTCAAAATCATAGTCTCTTGTTTTCTGACCGTTGAAAAAACTAGAAAAGTCAAAAAAGAGTCCTTTTCGCCAGTTGATAGAAAAGAGAAACACTACACCAACGTCATCTGGAATACTTATCCCATCAAACCGGACTTTGATAATCTCCGCTATATCATCACTATAAATTAGCTCTCCTTTCTTCTTACCGGCAGTCTTAATCAAAACATCAGTAGCCATTGGAATTTCATTAATATAAACCGTAACTGATTTGTCTTTTTTTATTAAAGCCAATAAATGGTCAATTTGAGAGTATTGAATATGAGATTTAAGTACTTGTTGAGCAACTTGATTAATTATATGAGAAGGAGTTCCTTCAAGGCGTTTAATGAAAACACCACCATCTTCCGATGAAGTAAATTCCCTCGTAATGATATTCGCATTTTCTCCCGCTCGAACACTCGCAGCAGTAATTCCCGCAGGCAGATGATCTAATTCAATATTGAATGGCATATTATCCTCTCTTCATTCTAATGGTAAAAAACTTCGCCACAAAGTTAAGTTTTCGATTAACTTTATGGCGAGCTTTTGACTACACCTCAACCGCTTCAATCACGCCAACCCAATGAGCCGCGTTCAATTCACCTTTTGCGAACAGTTCGATCATTTCAAAGACTTGGTCTGAGAATCCGCCGATGTTCAAGATGTCTTGGCGTTCTTGGGCTTGCGTAGTTGCATTTGGGTTGATGTCGATGCAGACAAGTTTCGCGTTTTTATTGCGAGCCTTGAAGGCATTCCATTGTTTCATTGTTTCCGTGCCGTTGTTCCAACCGCGTTGATTATCCATCCACGATTCGTTATCCGAAACGTAAATCACCAAATCGCCGCTAGATTTTGCACGGTTCAATTGTTTCAACGGTGCCGAGCAATTTGTTCCGCCTCCGCCGATGCTCGCAAGTTTCTGTGCATTTGTCATCACCGAATCACGCGGATTCAATGCGACATTTACGACATCACGTTCAAACGGCAAAACTTCCGCCGTCGGATTTTTGCGAAGTATCGCCGAAGCGACCAAACCCGCGACATCAATGCAGCGAACCGAAGTTGTCGCACCTTTGCGATGTCCCGTCACGGGTGAACTCATCGAACCTGAAACGTCAGGCAAAATATAAACTTTACCTTCAATTTTCGGCACATTTTCGCATGCAATTTCCAACCCATCTTGCAAAGCCTCCGTGATTTCTCTCGGTATTTCCGAATTCGCCACCGCCGCTTTATAAGCCGACAACACCTGATACGGAAACGCTTTCGACCGAAAAACTTCGTCCGCATTTGCCAGACGAGTCGCGATTATTTTAACCATTTCAGCGTCTCGGAAAACTCCGTGACGTTGAAATGTGTTCAAGTTCATCCGCGTCATCGTCCAACCCGCGTTACGTGCAATTTCGATCCAATCTTTCGCCGCCAAAGGCAACGCCGTCAACATTTGGAACGGAACATTCGGAACTTCCAAGCTCTCGCCGAGTTTGAATTTCTCAAACTCTTGAACAACTTTCGGAAGATTATCACGCGACACTTCGCGACCGATTAAATAACCGAAAAGTGCTTCCTTTTCCGCATCGTTCGGATTGATGTGAACCATTTTCAAGATGTCCGCAAACGACGGCGATTGCCCGACCGATTGTTTGAAGATTGATTCGGCGTTGCGATCTTCAAACCAGTTGCGAACCAAACGTTTCGGCATTGTTCCCAAAGATTTACGTCCGACAGCACCGCTTCGCATAATCTGCACAAAGTTTCTGAGCATCTTTCCGTTGTTAATCACACGCGGAAAAACCTTTTCCAGCAACGCCTTATCTTTGACCGAAAGCATCGCCGCCAAAAACGCCGGCATATCTTTCATATATCCGCGTTCACGGGCGAAAACGGCAAGTTTGGCGATAAATTCCGCGTCAACTTTCCCGCAAAGTTCGACAACTTTGGTAATTTGATCTTCGGCATTCGCGTAAAAAGTCGAATTAAACGAACCTGTTACGGCATATTGAGCAAGTGCGTGTTTCGGAGAAAACTCGTAAGCACGTCCGCCTGCTTTATTTATTGTGTCAGTCTTCGGCGTGAACATTCCACGCACCGTTTGAAATATTGAGTTGTTCATTGTTTTTCCTCCTTCTGATTAGTTCAAAGTCTAAAGTCCAAAGTTCAAGGTCGGTTGAATCATAATAATCTTGACTTTGGACGTTGGGCTCAAGACTCTGGACTAAAATATAGGTCGGGTGGGATTCGAACCCACGACACCTCGCTTAAAAGGCGAGTGCTGTAACCACTTAGCTACCGACCTAGAACGATAGCGGATTTGGGATTGCGGAGTGCGGATTTAAGACCAATCCGAAATCACCAATCCAAAATCGAAATGACTCCGCGACTGAGACTCGAACTCAGAACTTCCTGTTTAACAGACAGGCACTCTTACCAATTGAGTTATCACGGAAAAAATGCGGAAACCCGCACGAAGTAAGGGTGTAAAAACAGTTCCCAAATCCTAATGTGGTAGGCAAACGAAACGAAAATTAAGTCGTTAGCGATAAAAGACAAATGTGTCCGTTGCAGACAAAAGGTGGGCTTTAAGCATTCTTTTATCCGAAAAAAATTCTCGCTTCGTTTGAATTTGGAAGGTTGTGAATTGCAGAAGCCCGCACGTTAGTAAGGGCGAAAACACACTTACTAACGTGCGTGTTTCCGCATTAAAATTGGTTGCAAGAGAGGGAATTTAACCCACCGATTTGCGGAATATGAACCCGCCGAGCCAACTTTGCTCCATTCTTGCGATAGAATCGGGACAGCAGGATTCGAACCTGCAATGTGCGGTAATCTGCCGCTAATATCGGGTATAAGCCGACTGTTTTGCCGTTAAACTATGTCCCGGATTTGAAAAGGCGACGGTGAGATTTGAACTCACATCGTTCTGTTTACAAGACAGACGCTTTTGTTTCCAATTAAGCTACATCGCCGAAAAAAGATTAGATGAGGTGTGAGTTTTCTTTGGAGAAATTGCGGTGAGCGGATTCGAACCGCTAACTTCAGGCTTATGAGACCTGCACTCTTCCGATTGAGTTACACCGCAAGAATAGTGAAAAGTTAAAAACTAAAAGTGAAGAGTTTCAGAGATTTTTCACTTTTCACTATTAGTTTTTAGTTAAGAAGTAGCCGATAAAGGATTCGAACCTTTAACCTGTTGAATGTAAATCAAAGGCTCTTCCAATTGAGCTAATCGGCTGTTCGGTTTCGAGTTCAAAGTTATAGGTTCAAACCTCAATGCCATTGAACTTTGAACATAAAACTTTGAACTAATTTGGTGGCTAGAATTGGTATCGCACCAATCTTTTCGGTTCTTCAAACCGACGCTAATCTGTCTCAGCTATCCAGCCGTTTCTTCTTTCTTTTTTGGTGGTTTACGTTTCGAGATTGATTTCGCTTCAATCTCTAGTGCTGACTTTACAGCATTTACGACCTCTGCAATTCGCCTGATTTTGAACAGACTATCCGAACGCTCGCGTATGTCGCTCATATCGAAATCGAAACGGACTTTGCGGTTGCAATCTGAGAGCATCAGCTCGATTTTGCCCCATTTCCAGTCACTTTCGTTTTCGTCTGCAAAGCCACTCGTATCTTCAACTACGCCGACAATTACCGCCGACATTCCTAAATCGCGATTCAAGAATAGTCGCTTTTTTACATGATATTTCGTTTTATTTCCCACAATTTTTCTCCGTTAGATATATTTGAGTAACTAATTTGTTTGTAATGAGTTATCAAATAATCTAGCTTAAGTTTTTAGTTCATATTTTCATTGTTTTAACCTCCGAAAAGTATTTATCCAACATAGTGTTTTTCCTCCAAAAAAATAATAAAACGGGAATGACGGGACTCGAACCCGCGATAATTTGATAGACAGTCAAGTGCATTAGCCACTATGCTACATCCCCAGGGGATTTTGGATTTTAGATTGCCGATTTGCGATTGAAAGAATATATCCTAAATCCACAATCGAAATGGGTGGTCTGACCAGATTTGAACTGGCATTTTTCGCATTCACAGTGCGACGCTTTGCCGATTAAGCTACAAACCACATACGAATTTGGATTTGCGAATTTGGATTTTGGATTTATCAATCCGCAATCCGCAATCCAAAATCCAAAATTTAAGAAGCGGCTACCATTTCGCCACGTTTCCAGAACTTTTGGGCGACAAGAATATGAAATGACGCGGTTTTTCAGTTTCAATGAATGTAGTCATTTCAGCATTCGCCCAAAGAATTGTGATAAGGACGACGGGGATCGAACCCGTAATTTCCTGAATGAAAGTCAGGCGGCTTAACCATTTGCCTACGTCCTCAGAATGATTGCGGATTGGGGAATACGGATTACGGAATTAATTCCAAAATCCAAAATCACCAATCCAAAATCGAGATAGTGGACTGAAAGGGATTCGAACCCTTACGAAAAGTTTGCAGGACTTCTATGCTGCCAGTTAACATCATCAGCCCGAAAATACCGACGGCGAGATTCGAACTCGCAATCCCAAGTTTCTAAAACTCGTGCCTTTGCCAATTAGGCTACGTCGGCGGAGAAGTTTGCTGCTCAACGATCAAGGTTCAAGGTCCAAAGTTGATGATTTGACTTTGAACCTCAAACTTGGAACTTTGAAGCAATACGAATCTAAGCGGCAGGATTTGAACCTGCGAACACTTGCTTCCAAGGCAAGCCCGTATAGCCATCTGCGGAACGCTTAGTTATTAAAAATTGGTTTCGGGAAAAGGAGTCGAACCTATATTTACTGATTCAAAGTCAGCCGTCCTGCCAGTTAGACGATCCCGAAATAAAAGGCTTCGGCGAGACTCGAACTCGCAACTTCAAGTTTAGAAGACTTGTGTTCTGATTCCATTGAACTACGAAGCCGGAAAAACAAAGGGACTGAGAGGACTCGAACCTCCAACCTGTTCGTTCGTAGTGAACTGCTCTAATTCCGTTGAGCTACAATCCCGAAATGACCTCGGCAGGACTCGAACCTGCAACTTTCTGTTTCGAAGACAGACGCTCTAAATCCATTGAGCTACGAAGCCATCTTGATTTTGGATTTCGGATTTTCGATTTTGGATTCGTCGCTTGGTAAAAGTCACAATCCAAAATCGGCAATCAAAAATCCAAAATCGAATAAGCAAGTAGCGGGAATCGAACCCGCGTTGAACAGTTTTGCAGACTGTCGCCTTATCCGCTTGGCTATACTTGCGTGAAAAAAACGGAAGGTGCGGGATTCGAACTCGCAAACGATTGCTCGCGTCAGTTTTCAAGACTGGTGCCTTGCCAATTAGGCTAACCTTCCGGAAGATTTTAGATTGGCGATTTTCGATTTCGGATTCTTCTTCAATCCTAAATCCAAAATCCCAAATCCAAAATCGAAGTAAGCGACGGGAATCGAACCCGCAACATCTAGTTTGGAAGACTAGCACTCAGCCAAATTGAGTTTCGCTTACGGAAAAATCGAAAATCCAAAATCACCAATCCAAAATCGAAAATGGCTTCCAACGCGAAAATATGTTAAAAAAGAGACGGAAAAGCAGGCGTGCAGACGCACTTAGACACACTTGTGCCTGAGCATGAATCCAAGATCATTTTCTATTCAACTCGCCAAAGTTCTGTTAGGAAATGATCTTTTTTGTACGGTCTGCTTTCCGTCATAAAATCGTTATTCAGTTGTCAAATATCACAAAAACAAAAAAAACGATTACTTTTTTGCTTTCAAATCGGAAAGCATTGTAATCGCTCCTAAAACGGATAAACCTTGTGTTTTCTATGTTTTGGGAGCGAGAACAATCGCTCCCGCTTTTCTAAATCTGTTGCTCGCTGCGATCTGAGCCGCCGGCGAGTTGTCGTAACCCTGAATTGGGGTTATAACTTGGTGTTTCAAAATTGGCACAAATACTGGACATAAAATGGCTGCTTGAAACCCGTGTTTCACAAATCACAGGTGAGCCGTTTTGTCTTAAATTTTTATGTATCCAATTCCGTTTCATAAATTATCCTAAAAAAATACTCCGAACTTCCCGAAGCAGTTTCAAAAACTAGCACGACTTTTTCGGAGTGTCAAGACTTTTTCGAGAAATGTTCTTGACTGCCTAAAAATGTTGATATCCTTTCGGTTGTAAAATTGTAGATTCTTGGTTGTTGATAAGCTCAATGATTCCAACATTTGCGGTGATTTCGCCAATACAAAAAAAATGCGGGTTTTGGTTGTTAAAATATTTTTTCGGACTCGCCGTAAAAAGCAGTTCAAAATCTTCGCCGCCGTTCAAAGCGAAGTCCAATTGTTCAAAAGAGTTTGTAGCTAAGTTTGTGATCATTCGGTGAACCGGAATCTTCTCAGCAAAAATTTTCGCACCAATTCCGCTTGCCTCGCAAATGTGATTTAAATCCGAGGAAAGTCCGTCTGAAATATCAATCATCGAAGTCGAGATTTTGGCTAAATCTTTTCCTGCGGCTATACGCGGAAGTGGATTGAGTTGTTTTGATAAAAGCTCATCTTGCCAGAGTTCATTCTTGTCACCATAAATCGAGCCATTTTCAAGCAGCCTCAATCCGCCACTTGCACCGCCTAATTCGCCGGTCACATAGATTAGATCGCCAACTTTTGCTCCCGATCGCAATACCGCTTTATTGCATTTCGATTCGCCTATGACGGTAGAATCAATTACGATTTTATCGGGAGTTCTTGAAACATCTCCTCCAATCAGTTCAACATTGAATTCATTCGCTAATTCAAAGTATCCGATATAAAATTCATCAACAAATTCAGTATCCCAAATCGCTTGAGGTATTCCAATTGAAAGCATTGAATATAAAGGGGTTCCGCCCATCGCTGCAATATCGGAAAGAGAAACGGCTAAGGCTTTTTGTCCGAGTAATTTTGGAATCATCCAACTGCGTTTGAAATCTATTTCTTCAACCAGCAGATCGGCAGTAATCAACATATCGTGCGTTTTATTTTTCCGTAAAACAGCACAATCATCGCCAATCTTATCGAGCGAAAATTTTTGCCGAATATTGTTGATAAACTCAAACTCTTTCTGCATCAACAATAACTTAACGTGTATTGAAGTATCTTGACAAATGTTGATAGCTAAATAATTGCATTGACACGATTTGAAGTTCAGACTAAAATTCATTTGGTGAATCTACCTTATAATGATTTGAAGAGGAATTTATGGGTTATCCTGCAACAATTATCCCCGAAAAGATTTTTTTTAAGATTGGTGAAGTCTGCGATTTAGTGGGGGTTCAAGCTCACGTTTTGCGATATTGGGAAACCGAATTTTCGATGCTTTCACCCCAAAAGAATCGTTCGGGGCAAAGGACTTATCGTCGTCGCGATGTAGAAATAGCGATGCGTATCAAAGAACTTTTGTATGACGAACTTTTTACTATTGCCGGTGCGAAAAAGAAGCTTCAAACTGAATTGAGAGAAGCCAGTCGGCTAAAAATAGTTCATTCGGAACCTATTGAACGTGAAATTGTCTTAAAACCAGTTCCAAGTTTTCAGCCGACTGAAGAAGATTTTGAAGATGAGCCGATTTTTGATGATGATTTTGATGAAAATGAAATTATATTAAATGTACCTGATGACGAGGTTTTGCCGATGAATTCCGAAAGACGGGAAGCCTTGAAATCGCTCGCGTCGCAACTTTTGGAATTAAGTGAAATGATAAGAAGCAGCAAATCTGACGATGAGAATTTTAGATTGAAAAAATATTAATATTTTGCTGTTTAGATTTATCAGTAATCCAAGTGGGAATGTAATTTCTACTTGGATTTTTTGTTTCATTTGACAAAAGGTCAAATGATTTCTAATCTAAATATTCCTTTGCACGGGACGTGGCTCAGCCTGGTAGAGCGTTCGCTTGGGGTGCGAGAGGTCGTGAGTTCGAATCTCGCCGTCCCGATTAGGAACTAGAGGCTTTCAATGGTTTGTAAAATCTTGAAAGCCTCTAATGTTTTGTTAAGTATTTATTTTGCGATTTCTTCAGTGGTCATTTCCTGGGCAGATTTTGAGGTATCGTTGCTGTTGCCCAACAATTTCTCACGTATTCTCAAAACCAAAAACTGATTGAAAAAAGTCCCTATCCCAATAATTACGCACATAAAAGCTCCAAAAATCCCACCGATCTGAAAGCTTCCGTCCCATAAATTATTTTGTTTTTTGTAGGCAAACAAAGATTCGTTTAACCACCAGGTATTTAACATCAGAAAAACGGCAAAATATACAAAACTTAGCCAGATTGCCCATGCTTTTCGATTTTTCCATAAAATTACATTAGATAAACCTAATAGAATCAAAGACGAAATCCAGAGAACCGTGAAATGCCAATTTTCCCAATATTCAAAAGTTTGGACAATTATCGACGGAGCAAAGCCTTTTCGTTGCAACCAGTCGAAGGGAATATATGTCAAAATACCCATTACCAAAATAGCAAGTGCGTAAAATCCCAAAAACATTTTATTAAACATAGGTCAAAGTTTTATCACAAAACTAATAAATCGGAAAGAAAAAAGGACAGGTAATTAATACCCATCCTTCAATCGCTACGAATATTTTTGTAGCTATCTTTTCGGCTCAATTGTTACAAAAACTACTCGTCCTTGTCGCATGATTAACAATAAAGATGGCTTATCGCCAGCTTTTTCCAGAGCTTTTTCAACTTCTTCAAAGTTTTCAACGGTCTGTTTATTGATTTCCAATACAACGTCTCCCTTTGTAATTCCTACTTCTGCAGCCGGACCTTCCGGATCAACTTCAGTTACAACCAATCCTTTGGTTTCAGCGGGAAGTTCCAGTTGTTTTGCGATTCCGGAAGTTAGCGGCTGCAAATTAAGACCTAATTTGCCACTTTCCTTTTGCTTTCCAAGCTCAGGTTGATCGTCGCCGTCTTCGGCATTTTTTCCTTTCTCGGGTTGAAATTCATTAAGAGTAGCTTTTAATTCCTGCTCTTTTCCATCGCGTAAAATTGTTAATGATATTTCGGTTCCCGGAGCGGTCGCAGCTACTTTATTACGCAGGGCATTACCGTCTTCAATCTTTTCACTATTGATTGCGGTAATGACGTCTCCTCGTTTTATCCGGCTTTTTCAGCAGCACTTCCTTCAGTTACAGAGCCGACAATAACACCTTTATTTTCTTTGAGTTCCAAGTTTTTTGCGAGGTCTTCCGTGATGTTTTGAATGCCCACTCCAAGCTGTCCGCGGCGAACCTTACCATCTTTCAAAAGCTGTTCCATCACGGATTTAGCCATGTTTGAAGGGATCGAAAAACCAATTCCAATGTTGCCGCCGGAAGGACTCAAAATCTGTGAATTAATGCCGATAAGTTCGCCATTTAATGCGACTAAAGCTCCACCGGAATTTCCACGATTAATAGGAGCATCAATTTGCAGAAAATCTTCAAAACTTCCATCGCTTAAACCCGTTCGCCTACCTCTTGCCGAAATAATTCCTGCAGTTACTGTCTGTCCGATGCCGAGTGGATTACCAATAGCCAAAATAATATCGCCAACGCGAACTTTGTCCGAATCGCCTAAAGTTAATGAAGGCAGTTCTTTAGCCTCAACTTTCAAAACAGCTAAATCGCTCGGTTGATCTGATCCGATTATTTTTGCCTCGAAAACGCGTTTGTCATTTAATTCGATTTTAATTTTTGTAGCACCTGCAACAACGTGGTGATTCGTCAAAATTGTTCCATCCGGACTGACGATAACGCCGGAACCAATACCGCCGGATGTTGGTGGCTGATTTTGTTGAGGCACGGTAGGTTTTCCTTTGAAAAAATCTTCACCAAAAGGGAATTGCTGTGGTGCGGCTTTTACTTTAACCTCACTAAAAACTTTGACCACAGCGGGAGCAACTTTATCCACCGTATCGGCATAAGAAGTGCGGGTGCCATCGGCTAAAATTGGTGCTATCGGAGCAGATTGTGGTGGAATTTCTTTCTGCGGTGTAGTCGGTTCAGCCGTTAATCTGCTGTAATCACAACCACTTAAAAACAAACCTAAATTCAATAAAAAACTTAAAACAACAATTTTTCTAAACATTTTTACCTCACTAATCTGATAAGCTTCAAAAGAATTAATCGATATTGAATACCATTTTACTAAGTAACATTTTACGTTGCAAAATCAATAAAGTTCAAACAAAAAGCAAAGTCGTGACTAGATTCAATACCTTGCCACGACTCTGAAATTTACGATTAAAAAGGGAATTACGGGATGTCAACTCCCAATTCCTTGCCCTGAAAAGCAAAACTCGGTCGCTTTCTACCTTTCATATACTTGGCTGCAGTCTGTGAAAGAGCAGTTACAATCATTGGCAACGCAATCGAAGGATCGCACTGTACGTATGCAGAAGTAGCACCCCGCAAAAGCTTACCAAAAACTGTCGTGTGATTTCCGCCAACCGAAGGCGTGCGAATATCCAAAGGCGTCGCATCGGTCGTGATCGAAACGGCGTATTTATGTCCGCGTGGATTTGTCCGCGTGATATACGACGAAAGTTCCGTGACGTTTACCATATTTTGGCTACTCACGTTGCCCAATGTAATTATTCCTGAATTGCGGGTTCTTTGAGCAATCAGCATCATTTCCATCGTGTCTTGGATGATGTCGAAAGTGAAATTAATCTTCTTCTCAAATCTCGAACGGGCAATGCCTACGGCAAATTCGCTGCCCATTAAATCCGGGCAAAAGATTGGAACGCGTGATTTAAAGGCTGACGTTAGAATTCCGTCTTCGTGGGCAATTTCTGCCAATTCGCGTCCTAACAAATGTAAAAATTCTCTAATCGAATATGAACGTGTTAAATCTAATTGATTGATAACGCTGCCAATCCATTCGTCTGCTTCGCGATACTCCTCTTGATATGCCAACATATCGCCGATTCTTGAAACCTCAGATGTATCGAGTTCATCATCGCTCATGCTCGGATGTGCTTGATAATGGCTGCGTCCGAGAGTTTCATGAATGTCGTGGAAAAGCATTTTTCCAGACATTACCAAAACGTCAACGAAACGATTTTTGACCACATAAGCCAATAAACGTCGCATTCCCGCCGGAATTAAATTGCCCGAAGCACATAAATAAATTGTCGTGTTATCGTCTAACATGTCGAGCCAAATTCTGTGTGATTCAGCTAATTGTTTTGCACCAAAGCCTGCACCTTCCATTTTCTCCAACAGTCCTGCCACCGAACGATCCCGATCAACGGGAATTGGTCTGGTTGGAACTGTCAAAAATTTAGAAGCCTTTGGTTTGCGTTGAGTACTCATCTATAAAATCTCCAATAAAATAATTTTGTAAAATAACTAAATATAAACTCTTAAAAATCTACTTATCCCCATTTGCCGATAAATATGTATAGGCATTGACACGACCTTCGTAATACTCGATTAATTCGTTGCCTTCCTTGGCAGACGTGTTGCCGTCTTTAATTTGCTGCAACACCATTTTACGAAATCCATCGTGCAATTGGGTTTCTTCATATCGGACTTGGGCTAAAGCATCTCCCAAAGTCGAGCCTTGAATAACCTTTTTGATGATGTAACCGTCATCGTCGATATGAATATGTGCTTCATGCGGAAGCCCGAAAAGATTATGATTGTTGCCCATGCATTCCTGATACGCACCGACTAACATCATTGCCAAATAATATGGCTCATCATCTAATTTATGTAATTCCAGAACCGGTTTGACATCGTGTAAGTCCACGAATTTATCGACAATCCCATCAGAATCGCAAGTTATGTCACATAGAGTAGCATATTCTGTGGGCTTTTTATTTAACTTATGAATTGGAACAATCGGAAAAAGCTGCTCCAAAGCCCAATTATCAGGCATCGAACGAAAAACTGAAAAGTTCGCTAAATACTTAGCACAAAGCAAACGCCTTAAATCATCGAATTCTTCTGAGACATACTTCTTTTGTTGAGCAAATTGATCGGCTTTTTCGCAAACATCCCAAAAAAGCACTTCGCCTTTAGCACGGTCTTCCAAAGAAATCAAGCCAAGATTAAACATCGTAAATAGCTCATCGCGGTTTTCGAGAGCGTCATGGTAGTATTCCTGATAGTTTTTTCCATTGACAGTTTCACGAAGATCAAAAAATTCTTTGACAACCTGAGGATCGTCTGCCTCAAGCGTAATCGGCATATTTATATCTTCAACAACCGTTTCAATCTCATCCTGAATATTGGCAACCAGAATTGCATGATATGCAGATAAAAAACGTCCTGATTCTTGAATAATAGTCGGATGTGGAACATTTTCATCATCGCAAACATTTTTGATAACGTAAATTACATCGTTAGCAAATTCTTGGGCATTATAGTTTGCCGAAGACTCATAAGACGTTTTAGACCCATCATAATCAACCGCCATTCCGCCGCCAACATCTAAAAATTCAATCGGAATATTCATCTTTCGGATCTTTGAATAAACCCGGGCAGCTTCTTTCATTGCATTCTTAATTCGTTTGATGTCAGTAAGTTGCGAACCTATGTGAAAATGAAGAAGCTTGAGCATTTCTGTTTTGCCAGTTTCCGTTAGTCGCCTGATTACTTCCAGAATCTCCGTTGTCGTCAGACCAAATTTCGCAGCTTCGCCGCCCGATTTTTCCCATTTTCCCGAGCCTTTTGAATATAATTTAACTCTAACCCCGATCATTGGAAGCTTTATATTTGGGTTAATTGCATTCATTTCATCGGCAATGCGGATCGTATGTTCGAGTTCGCTGAGTTTTTCAATAACGATAACAACATTTTTGCCTGCTTGAGCCCCGGCAAAAGCCAAGCGGATAAATTCTTCGTCCTTAAAGCCATTCAATACAAGTAAGCTATTTTCAGATTGTTCCATCGCCAAACCGGCATAAAGCTCAGCTTTGGAACCTGCTTCGAGTCCAAAATCATAACGCGAACCTTCTTTCAAATATTCTTCAACGACAGAGCGATTTTGATTAACTTTCATCGGGTAAACACACATATGTTTGCCTTTATAATCATATTCTTTGATGGAATTTTTAAAGGATTTATGAAGTTTTCGGATTTGCCCGACGAGCAATTGTGGAAATCGTAAGAGAATTGGGGCATTAATGCCTCGCTTCTTCAAATCTTCGATAATTTCCTTAACGTCTGCTGATTTGCTGTCGTTTTCAGATGCTCGGACAATAAGATTCCCCTTACGATTGACTCCAAAATAGCCTGCACCCCAGTTGTCAATTCCGTAGGTTTCGATAGTTTGCTCAGTTGTTGCGGACAATATGATGACTCCTAAAAAAATTTAGAAAAAAATAACTTCTCATGGAAGAGAAGGCTTGAGATTTTTTGTCTAAAGGAAATGTAGCAAAAAAAGATGCTTAGGACAACAACAATTATTTTTGTTTGTAAATCCCAAGAAAAAATAACGTTAAACTTGAAAAAGTTTATGGCACGAGCCTTGCAAAGAACATTGCGAGAGTGAAATCTTTTTACAGATTTCCCGCGAAATACAAAATTTATTGATAATTTCAGCAGTTTCAAACCAAAATCTGACGTTCGTTGTCATAAAACGGTGTCAAAAATTGTCATTATAAACCCATAAATGAGGTCAGTTATGAAAAACATAAAAAATGAGAATGGATTCTCGTTAATCGAACTTTTAATTGTTGTGGTAATTATTGGAGTGATAGCAACTATCGGTGTTCCAATATTTAGAAAAGGAATCATAGCCGCAGAAAATGGGGCAATTTTCGCAGTCACTAAAATAATGGCTCAAGAGCAGGTAAATTTTTATTCGCAGAATTCAAGATATGCCCGTCTGGATGAATTAAACGCAAAGTATGCCGGTGGCTTTGGTACGCTTCAAGGAACCGAGATTAAGCGTGGCAAATATACCTTTGAAATGCTTTCCGAAACCGGAACTGTAGTTGTCCCAACCGATGATGATTTAAAAAAGAATTTTACTATTAAGGCTACCAGGACTATTGATGCTGTAGAAGTTCCATACGCTGTAATAATGGATGCCTCAGGCAATTCCACAATTGATTTTAGCAACTAGATTGTGCTCAGAAAAAAGGGGATGAGAAGATGAATGTTTTTGATGATTTGCTGGAAGAGTTAAGAGAAGAAAATTTACTTGAAAAATCTGTTAAGAAAAAGACCCAAGCAGCAGGAATAATTGATGATTCGCCTAAAATTGAGACGAAGACAGAAGAATTACCAATTACGAAAAGTCCGCCTAAAGAAGAGATTCCAGCCACAAGCACCATAGAAACCACAGCCACCAATCAGGCTGTAAGTCTGCCCGAATTTAATGAGCTCAGACAAAATATTAGCAGTTTTTTTGATGAAGAAATTGAGCACTCTAATCCACCCTCTGATTTCGTAAACAGCCTTTCGGACATACCTCTCGAACCCATCGCTTTAACTCGAACAAACGAACTGCCTACCTCATTACCAATTGAACCAATTGAAACCGCATTTGACGAACCAAACAATCAGCCTATTTCCGAAGATACAATCAGCGAAAACCTTACTGAAAATGCCGAACCAAATTTTGTTGTAAATGAAGCTAACTTTGATTTTAATAATATTGACAACAATGGATTTGATAATCCGCTTCTGATGGCTCAAGAAGTAAAAGGCAACGATTTTTATTTGCGTAGAGCGACCGAAGAAGTTACCTCTTTGCAGATTGTCGAACATATCATTTCAGCAATTGAACGCGAGCAGATCAAAACAATTTCCAAACAATATGATGATTTACCGGTAAAATTAGCACTTCATGATTTTCAACAAGCACTCACCGAATTAAATTCCGAAGATCATGCTCAAGCGGAATTTAAGTTAATGCAGGAAACCGAAAGTTGGTATTCGGCATTGTCAATTCGTGATAAAAATCTATTAGTCGGTGATTTACGCAGGTATTGTGAAAATGCTAAGCCGGCACTTAGTTCGCACGCACTAATTGCTCTCGCGAGATTTTACAGAAATTCACCATTTTCCGAAGCAGTTAGAAGCAAATTTGACATGGTTGTCACACGGCTATTTTCGCGTGAATTATGGGACGACACCCGGGAGTTTTTGTTTAGCAGAGGCGAATTAGTAGGACAAATTAATAACCTTTACGCTGAATGGTCTAGCATTCCGCTTTATGAAACGGATGAAGACGATTCGGATGTTTTGATTGGCGTTCTTAAATTTGAAGATTTCATGCAAGAAGTCACTAACGCTTCTTCAATTGATGAATTGATAAAAAATGATTTCTTCAACCGGGTCAAACTTTTCAAAGAAAATACCGGTGAAAAGTTTTTTGCACCTTTACTATTGGCAACAATTCTCGAATGCAACGTTATTGTCGGAAACAAATATGTTGAACTCATTCAAAAGGAAAGAGAACATAGAAACTCGGAAGAATTGAGCGAAAAATATCAATCTGTTTTGGATATTTCCGTTTCAGATGCGACAAGCAAAACACTTCAGTTGATTGACATCCTGAAAGTGAAGGTCGAACCAGCAAAACCACAAGAAGCGGTCGTTGCCCCTGAGATCAAGGAAAGTTTTAAGTTTGAACCGCGAGTTAAAGGGAAAGATCGTTCTTTGCCGAAACCTAAACGAGGTCTTTTTGGGGTAAATAAGTTTCTCCTAGCGTTTGCGATCTTAACGCTTCTTTCCTTGGGAGGTCTTTATGCATGGGTTGAATTATTCACTCCGCCTATGAAAAGCTCAGCAGATGTAAAGAAAGTAAATCTCGATAATTCTGCCCTTAAGGAATTCTTTTCTTCGGCGAGAATTAGCAAAGACAGAATGTATTTAGTAGCCTTACCAACTTGGGACGGACTCAGCAAAGATGTTAAAGAAGACATCTTGAAAAAGACCTTAACTGTAGGTGGAGAAAAGGGTTACAACAAGATTGTTGTTCTAGATAAAACTGGTAAAACTATAAGCATTGCATCGTCTGAAGGAATCAATTTGAGTTTATAAATACTAAAAATAAAGCCCTGTTTGAACTTTATTTGTTTTGTTGTAAAATCTTACGAAAGTTGGATTTCCAGAGAAACGAAACGGCTCCCTTCAAAGCTAATTTTCTTGAATACAATTTAGGAGTATAAATGAACGCAAAAACTATTTTGAACTACGCCGCCGAGCAAGGGGCGAAGTTTGTATCTATCCGTTTTACGGATTTAATCGGCTCTTGGCATCACTTAACTTATCCAATCAGCCAGCTAACCGAAGATTCTTTTGAAGATGGCTATGGTTTCGACGCTTCGTCTCTGCGAGGCTGGGCAGCAATTAATGAATCAGATATGTTGCTCGTTCCTGATGCAGGAAGAGTTTGGGTTGATCCATTCGCTGAAGAAACGACGATTTGTTTGATCGCTAATGTAGTTGATCCAATCACAAAAGAAGGTTACGGACTCGATCCACGTTCGGTTGCCGTTCGTGCCGAAAGCTATCTGAAATTCACAGGTATCGCAGATACCATCAATGTTGGACCTGAGGCAGAATTTTTCGTGTTTGACGAAGTAAGCTATCACAACAATCAGAATTCGGCAGGATTTTCGGTTAATTCTGAAGAAGGACACTGGAATAGCGGACGAAAAGGTGATGATGTGAACCCAAATAACGGCTACCACATCCGACCAAAAGAAGGATATGTTCCGGTTGCACCGCTTGATTCGTTAATCGATTTGCGAAACTCAATTTCATTAGTTTTGGAGAGCGTTGGCATCGACGTTGAATGTCATCATCATGAAGTTGCGACTGCCGGACAATGCGAAATTGACTTTAGATTTTCTAACCTTTTACATACTGCTGACAATGTTATGCTTTTCAAAAACATTGTCAAAAATACCTCGGTCGCCCACGGAAAAACCGCAACCTTTATGCCTAAGCCGGTTTTCGGTGATAACGGTTCTGGAATGCATTGTCATCAATCCCTTTGGAAGGACGGGTCGCCGCTTTTTGCCGGAAATGAATATGCAGGACTTTCTGAAATGGCGAAGTTCTACATCGGCGGCTTGCTCAAGCATGCACCGGCTCTCGTAGCATTTGCCGCTCCAACGACTAATAGTTACAAACGATTAGTTCCAGGTTTTGAAGCACCTGTAAATCTTGCTTATTCGGCTCGTAATCGTTCGGCTGCCGTGAGAATTCCAATGTTTTCAACCAGTCCAAAAGCAAAACGTCTTGAATTTCGTCCACCAGATCCAAGTTGCAATCCGTACATCACATTTGCCGCATTGTTAATGGCTGGACTTGATGGTATTCAAAATCGTATCGATCCGGGTGAACCGCTTGATAAAGATATTTATGATTTGTCTGCCGAAGAATTAAAAGGCGTTCCGAGCTTGCCGGGAAGTCTGGAAGAAGCTTTGGATGCTTTGGAAAATGATCATGAATTTTTGCTAAAAGGCGATGTTTTCAGCAAAACAATGATTGATAGATGGATTACTTACAAACGTGAGAAAGAAGTTCATCCTATGCGTCTTCGTCCGCATCCGCTCGAATTTTCATTATATTACGATATTTAAGTGAAACTTAAGTTTTCTGGAAGGACGGTACGTGTTGCCGTCCTTTTTTTGTCTGAATTTTTCTGAAAAAGCTCTTCAAAAGCGAGAATGGCACGAGGTAGTTGGAGAATTAGCTATTCAAAGCACTTGCTTCATCATCATAAACGTCAAGAATCGGCAAAATACTGCTGAGCGTCAAAACTTCCTCGACCTTTGGTGTCAGGTTAGAAAGTTTGAGCGTTCCTTCACTTTGATTGAGCGATTCAAAGCAAGAAATAATCTCGCCCGTTCCACTAGAATCAATGTATCTGACCTTTTGAAAATTTAATAAAACATTGATTTTATTAGCTTTAATAAGTTCGGCAAGAGTCTCTTTTAACTTTGCCGAACCGCCACCCATTATCACGTCACCTTCTAAATCGAGGATGATCGTTTTTCCACTTTGACGCTCTTGAATATTTAACATGTTTTTTCTATTTGATTACCAAATTGTTAGGGGAAGTCTATCAAAAAAATGATTGAAGAAAAAGGCTTAAGCCTCCTTCTTCTTAGCTCGCTCATTCGGTTTCAATCCGCGTTTTCTTAAACGAATTGATTTTGGCGTAACTTCGATCAGCTCATCATCCGCGATAAATTCCAGAGCTTCTTCGAGCGATAAGCCTTTAACGGGTACAAGCCGCATTGCTTCATCGGCACTTGAAGTACGCATATTCGTCAATTTCTTTTCCTTGATCGGATTTACATCGAGATCAACCGCACGTGCGTTTTCGCCGATAATCATTCCCTCATAAACCTTTGTTTGCGGGTTAATAAAGAGCGTGCCTCTTTCCTGCAATGCATACAAAGCATACGTCATCGCCTCGCCCATTCTGTCTGAAACCAAAGAGCCGGTTCCGCGTCCACGCATATCGCCCATCCATGTGTCGAACCGCAAAAAGATCGTGTTGAGTAAACCCGTACCTTTAGTTTCCGTCAGAAATTCACCTCGGAAGCCGATCAAACCGCGAGAAGGAACTTCATATTCCAGTCGAACGCGACCCGAACCATTATTGATCATCTTCGTCATTTGACCTTTACGACGTCCGAGTGCTTCAGTTACAACACCGATAAACTCTTCAGGCACATCAATTACAACCTGCTCAATGGGCTCCTGCAATTCACCGCTTTCAGTTCGACGGGTAATCACTTCCGGTTTTGAAACTTGTAGTTCATAACCTTCGCGACGCATCATTTCAATAAGAATTGAAAGTTGAAGCTCACCGCGTCCGGAAACCTTAAAACTATCCGGCGAATCTGTTTCGGCAAAACGCAATGCTACGTTTCCGAGCAATTCCTTTTCAAGACGATCGCGAATCTGGCGTGAAGTTACAAATTTTCCTTCAAGTCCGGAAAAAGGGGATGTATTAACCCCAAAAATCATGGCGATAGTTGGTTCGTCGACGGCGATTACCGGCAAAGGCTTTGGATTATCGACTAACGTTATCGTTTCGCCAATATTGATATCTTCCACCCCTGCGAGGGCTACAATCTCGCCAACTCCTGCCTTATCAGTAATTTCCCGCTTCATGCCTTCAAAAACATAAAGCTCCTTAACGCGAGTTTTTTCGATCGATCCATCACGTTTTGAAATAGCGATTTCCTGATTTTTTGAAATTTCACCTGAGAAAATTCTTCCAATGGCGATTCTGCCAACGAAAGCGTTGTAATCAATATTCGCCACTAAAATTTGAAGGGAATCGTCGCGAACTGCTTTTGGCTCAGGAATAGTTTTTATGATTTGATCGAACAAAGGTTTGAGATCCACGCTTTCATCAGCCAGATTTTTCTTTGCGATTCCGTCTCGCGAAATTGCGTAAAGAACCGGAAAATCAATTTGCTCTTCATTGGCTCCAAGGTCGATAAAAAGGTCGTAAATTTCGTCCAAGACTTCTTCAGGGCGTGAATCTTGGCGGTCAATTTTGTTAACCAACGCAATCGCCGGAAGCTTTAATTCCAAGGCTTTACGAAGCACGAAACGTGTCTGCGGTAAACAGCCTTCGGCTGCATCAACCAACAATACAATGCCGTCAACCATTTTCAAAACGCGTTCGACCTCACCGCCAAAATCAGCGTGACCGGGAGTGTCAAGAATGTTGATTTTGTAATCACCATATCTAACTGCGGCATTTTTCGCCATGATGGTAATTCCGCGTTCACGTTCCAAATCCATGGAATCCATGATGCGGTCTGTTACGGCTTCATTGTCACGAAAAGTACCAGATTGTCTGAGCATCGCGTCAACCAAAGTGGTTTTACCGTGGTCAACGTGAGCAATAATTGCAATATTACGAATTTTAGAAGTTTCAATCATTTGTTTAAAATATGTACGTTAAAATAAACAGAAATGATGACGTACTTGAGGGGAAAAGGCAAATTGAGAAAATAAAAGACTCCTGATCCAAACGGTCTTTTATTTAATAGAGTTCATAGTAACTGCTTGTAAGCAGAGGGTTTTGTATTGAATTATTAGTTGGAATACTAAGCTGTTGCACAAGTTCCGAGTTTTTGGCTGGGAGTCGTGCCGCTGCCGTCAAGACCAAACGGACCTCGACATCTACAAGTTGCCGTTGGAGCTTTTAGTTGGCAAAAAGGATAGGTGCCCGCACCAACGTTTGGGGAGCAAAAACCTACAGTTGCGTTTGGGCATTGACAGGTTCCTCCACAAGTTGATGATTGTGCGTTAACCGCCACTGGAGCAACTAAAGACGATACGATAGGAAGGGCAACTAGTGAAGCGAAACCAACTTTCCGAATTAAATCTCGACGAGATAAGCCTTTCAAAAATCCGGCGATTTCGTTTTCACTCTCAACCAGCTTGTCTTTTAACATCTGGTCTAATGCGAGCCACACGAAATCGTCGGTAATCGTGGCGTTAAATTTCTGACTCATATTTTTGGCAATTTCCGAAACGGTCTTATCGCCATTAGAAAGTTGCCAAATCATTGCAGATGTTTCATTTAGGTTGAAGGCTCTATTTTCACGGAGGTCGTAGATTAGAATTTCGTTGCCAAATTCTTGCACAACTATATCGGATCTCCTTGCCAAAGGTCTCAGTTTGGACATAAGGGTAACTGCTCCATTAATTGATTTTTAATCGGACTATATATTTATATCTAATACGGGGATGCTGATAATTTGTCATAGAAAGTAGAAAAACTCAAACTGTCATATGTAGTTTTTGGAATCTCAACCAGTTGAGGAGAGAATCCGCGATGCACGAACACTTGAGTGCGAGACTAAAATCTCGCACACGAAACTCCCAGAAAAATCGTGAGCGGTTTTCGAAGAAGCTTATAAAAAGCTGGTAAAAACTGAATAGTAGCCATTCTAGGCACAAATATTTGGTCCAGCGATTGGCGGACACGAACCGGAAGTACATTCGCAGTTTACCCGGCAATTACCTCCCGGAGCTACAAGTCCGGTAGTGACGCAAACAAGTGCAAACCCGCAACAAAAATTAGCACAGTTAGGATTTGCCGTACACGGACAACCCGTAGGAAATGGGGTTGCGGCACACGCAGATTGAGCACTTATCGAACTTGGTGCGATAACGGAAAAAAGCATCGGAAGTGCCACTGCCGTTGCGAAGCCGACTCTTTTAATGATAGCTCTTCGTGAAAAACCACTAAATAGTCCGTGCATTTCATCAAAGTTTTCGACTAAATTCTCTTTGTGAAACTGTTCAATTGCGAGAAATACAAATTCATCGTTTATCTGCGAATTAAACTTTGCTGACAAGATATCTGCGATTTCCGAAATCGTCTTATCTCCCTTTGAAAGTTGCCAGATTGTAGCTGAAGTTTCGTTTAGTGTGAATGCTTTATTTTCTCTGAGGTCGTAGATAAGGATTTCATTGTCTAAATCTTGGACAACAATATCTGTCTTTCGAGCCAAAGGTTTAAGGTTGGACATAACAAAATACACTCCTATAAATAAAAATCAGGGGGAACTTTTTACCCAGAATTTGCTGTTGACAATAACTTCGCACAAAAGCCGCAAAAACTCAAATTTTTTGGCGGTTATTTGATGAAATCACATTGCCTCAGGGCTTCATAAAGCACGATGCTTACTGAATTTGCGAGATTTAGGCTTCTGACATTTTCGTTTGGCATTGGAATAGTCAGGCAACGGTCTGAATTGGCAGCGAGTAAATCTTCGGGGAGACCACGGGTTTCGCGTCCGAAAATTAGGCAATCGTTATCATGAAAGCTCCAATCTGTGTAGCTTTTTTTAGATTTTGTAGTGAAATAGAGAAAACGTGAATTTGGCAGGGCATCGTAAAGCGAGTCTAAATTACGATGGCGAAATAACTTAACGTCGTCCCAATAATCTAAGCCGGCACGTTTTACAGCCTTTTCATCTAGTCGAAAACCTGCAACGCCAACAATGTGTAAATTGGTAAATGTTGCGGCACAAAGGCGTGCAATGTTGCCGGTATTGGGCGGGATTTCTGGTTCAACTAAACAAATGTTAAGCATAAAAATTGAAATCTTAACGGAACGCATTCGCCCTCGAAGGCACACTTTAGAAAAAGTTTAGAACCGCGAGTATTTATTCTACTTGAAAGGCTTGGCGTTCATTGCCTTCGAGGGCGAATGCGTTCCGTTATAGCAGACCCCGCTCTTTTACTTTCAAATAAGTTTCCAATAGCCTCGGAGCAAGATTTGAAGCATTAACGTCCAAGGCAAGCCCTCCTTGAGTTTCTACCAAACGCAGTGCGGCTTCTCTTTGATGGATGATCTCCTCAGCCGCCGATTGAGTGAAAACTTCTTTCAAATCAGTTGGAATTTTGCTGACGGTTACGTTTAGATCTCGGTCGCCAATTGTAGTTACGAGCGGTAAATGTCTGGGGCGTAACAGTTTAAGCGAAATTAATAATTCTTTCGAACTTTCTTTATCCACCAAATCAGTCAAAATTACGACCAAAGCACGTTTCTTCAAATTAGACGAAATAAATTGAAATGCTCTGCCATAACTTGGTTCGATTAACTCGGGTTCCATATCGTGAAGGGCTTCCAAAACAGGATCAAAATGCTCGATTCCGCGTTTTGGCGGCAAGAATTTTTTCACATTCCGCCCAAAAACGACTATTCCGGAATTATCGCCACCGCGAGCCGCCATCGACATTAGTGCCAGAGTTGCATGAATTGCCTTATCAAATTTCGTCTCATTTTCAATTCTGCCGGTCATTAAACGACCTGCATCTATTGCGATTAGAATTGTTTGATCGCGTTCGATTTGATATTGGCGGGTGATAAGTTTTGAACGCCGTGCAGTTGCCGTCCAGGAAATATGCCGTAATTCATCTCCGCGAACGTAATCACGCATTGATTCAAATTCGCGTCCTTCACCCCGACGAACCGCTTTGCGTTGAACTGCTAAATACGAACTTGCTCCGAGTGCCTTTAACTCCGCTTCTCTTGCTCGTCTCATATTTGGATACACTTTTATAGATTGCGAAACGCCAAGTTTACTCTGACACCAGATCAAACCGAGTCTTGATTTGAAGCGGACTGCTGTTTGTCCAAATTCAAATTTTCCGCGTTTTGGAGGCGTTAAGGTGTAAGTCATATCGGCAAAAGTCTGTCCCGTAATTGTAAACTTTTCTTCACGTTTGCCTGTTAATTCAAGCTCAGGAGGGAATTCGTCTTTCAAAATTAAAGTGAAATTATGAGGCGTTCGGTTTTCCAAATGAAGCGTAACATCAGTTCCGTCGCCAATTGCAAATCTCTTTGAAAATGAACGTTTTAACATTAATTCCGCTGGCAATTTGCGACTGATTACCCAATCAATCAAGGCAGCAAAAATGAACAAAATATCAAAACTTAAAACAATTGAACGAAGAATCGGAAAATTCCACGAAAGCGAGAGCGGAATCAGCCCGAGTACCAAAAGAATATAGAATAGACGTGAGAAAATGAATCTCATAATTGCGTAAATTATACAGAAATTCTTGGTTTAGCAAAGTTCTGAGTGAAGAGAAGTTAGGTCGCAAATACTATTGGTTCAGCCTTACATCGAAAATAAAGAATTGTCCAAGTTATAGAAAAGATCGCCGTGGCGAAAATTACGAATAAAATTAAGGAAGGCTGATAAATTTCGCTGAAGGCAATTATTGCAAAAAGCGTAAAGAGATTTCTCGGTATTTCGGAAAGCATGAGCCATGATTTTGATTCCAAAATACCCGCCCAGTTTATGATTTGCCACCAAAGGAGACCTGCAGCAATCCATTTTTCGGCGGGCGTCCATCCATAAAGATTTGAGATAATCCCGAGCATCAATGCAATTCCCGAAGCGACTTGTAGAATCAAATAAACCTTGGCATTAGCAAACATCGCAGGTCTGAATTTTATCTGATTTTCAGTAGTTATACTTGGTTTTTCCTTTCGTTCAAAACCTCGCGGAATCCAGCCGGCGGGCATAAACCAGATACGGATCTTGTCCCACCAAAATGGAGCGGCTACCGCATATTTCCATAAGACGATATAGAAATGAAAGTTGATAAGGATCGGATTCCAGGTTTTGGGGTGATCAAGAATGCCATAGGCGACCTTTTCATTTTCCTCTTCGAAAGTGCCAAACATTCTGTCCCAAATAATCAAGAATTCGCCATAGTTTTTATCTAAATACTGCAAATTAACGCCGTGATGAACCCTATGGTGAGAAGGAGTGGTGAAAATCAACTCAATTGGCTTCCAAAGTTTCGGAATGAACTCAGTGTGATGTAAAAACGCAATGAAAAGATGAATTCCAACCACGGTATAGATGTGAGCCGGACTAAAACCAATAATCGTCAGCACCCAAAAGAAGAGAAATGAGCAAAGTCTTTGCGTTACGCTCGCCCGAAGTGCGACGAAAAAATTCATCTCTTCTGCCGAATGATGCGGAGAATGTGCCGCCCAGAGGATGTTTATTTCGTGTCCCCAGCGATGTACCCAGTAAAAAATAAAGTCCACACCGAGCAGCAAAAGGAACGAACTCCACCAATTTACTTCAATTGTGAAAATCCGTAAATTTTCCCACAAAAGCCCGTAAACATAAAAGACGCCAATCATTACAAGAACGTTTGTCGTCTGATTTCCGAGCTGTGTACCAAAATTCGCTACGGCTTCAGAAAAAGTGATCAGATTTCGCTTGAAAACAAAACACGCGGCAATTTCGAGTAGAATAAAACCGAGTGCGAATGGCGTAATGTAAAAATAGATGTTGTTTTCAGTCATATTTTTTTGACAATAATATAGCACAATCAAGAAATTTGGGTTGCATTTGAATAACTGCGATTGTTTCCGAACTTTTTAAGAAGTTATAAAATGCTCCGCCGAGAATAGTGCGAAAAGAGTTTGGAAGGAAAGTGGAGATGGATTCCAGAAAGGAAGGAATCCTTTAGAAAATAAAAAGCAGATTGGACTGCCCCCGCGTTCCAATCTGCTTTTTTGTCCCCACCCAAAGTTTCCTTTGGCTAACCCTTGAGGACTTTCTCTTATAATGAAAAAGGAGTTTGTAAAACAATGATGGCTTAATTGGTATAGTCGAAATCGAGAAAATAATGTGGGGTTACCTCCCCGCGTTCGAGACCAATAAGTCAAAGAATTACGAAATTAACACAATACCGGTTCTCGAATTGCTCCTTTCTCCATCAAATTTATTGGGCGGATTACAACATCCAGAAGACCACAGTTTTCAGCAATATCGCTCCAATTGTTTACGCTCAATAATATCCTCGCAAGGGATGCCGTGGGCATTGACTGAATCTCTCCAGTCAACATTCTGATCAATGATTGAATACCTGGATTGTGTCCGATCAGTAAAACCGACTCGTGCTTTTCATGAATGCCCGAAATTATTTTCAAAAGAGTAATTGGACTTGCTTCGTATAGTTCCTTCTCAAATTCGACCAACGGTACAATTCCTGCGGATGATTTTACGAGGGTTGCAGTTTGCTTGGCTCGCTTTGCTGGGGACGAAATTATTAGATCTATTTGAAAGCCATTTTTGTAAATAATATTTCCCATTAAGGGAGCCGCTTGGAGTCCCTTTTGATTCAAGGGTCTATCAAAATCAGATATAGAGGCATTGTCCCAACTTGCCTTGGCGTGTCGCATTATTAAAATCGTTTTCATCGAAATAGTAGTTGGGGACTATTTTCTTTTCTAAAGTTGGTACTTTTATTAATCCACTCGCCGATTCGCTTTTTGACACCAAATGGCTCAACATCAATATATTAAATAAGCAATTGAGACACGAATTTTTCCCGATTCTAATTTTTCATCAAGCTGATAAGCGGTATCGATTAAGAGCGATAGGCTAATAAACCCTGTAAACACAAGATTTAGACTCTTCAAAATGTTGGAGATTTTTCAGGAATCGATAAACATTAAACTTTAACTAAAATTGAAGAATATCTCCTCAAAATGCTACTATGTTTATAAGTTAAATAGAAAAGTCGCCGCGAAAGAATCGGTAAAATACTCAACAAATATGGAGATTTGGCAATTAAATACCTTCAGAGTTGTGGCAAGAACTTTACATTTCACCCGTGCTTCGGAAGAGTTGAAGTTAACGCAATCAACTGTTAGTCACCAGATTAAGTCTCTTGAAGAAGAACTCGGCGTGCCTCTTTTTTATCGCGATAAACGCAGCGTTTCACTTACTTCGCAAGGCAACACGGTACTTGAATATGCTAACAGAATGTTTCAGCAGCTTGGCATAATGAAGCGAGAGCTCGAAGATAACAAAGAAACTTTACAAGGTATCCTAAACATTGTTACGGTTCCTCGTTCGTTAAATACTCCTTTCAGTCAAGTTAGACGAGATTTTATGGAACTTCATCCGGAAATTGAGTTGAGGTTTGAATCCGTTTTGAACTCTGCGGATGTTTTTGAACATGTCAGAAAAGGAATTTCTGACATAGGATTTACAGCTCAAAATCAAGATTTTGGAGACTTATTGTCGATTCCTTGGGGTAAATTTGAAATGCTCTTTGTGGTCGGCAAAAATCATCCGATGGCGAACGAAAAAGAAGTTACTTTTAGGCGGCTCATTGACGAAGATTGGATCTTATTCGAAGAGGGCAGTTGGCTGAGAAGACGCACCAACGTTATTTTTTCCGAACAAAAATTTGTTCCAAAAAAGCTAAGTAATTTTAATGATGGAGCAGTAATAACTTCATTGATTAGAGATGGAGCTGGCGTTGGATTTTTACCGATTTGGGGAATTGTTGACATTCTCGAACAAGAGAAATTGACCGCACTAAAGATCAAGGGAGCGAAGACCGATACGCCGCTCAATATTATTATTTCACCCTCCAATCGCACCAAATTAGTTGGTGTGTTTGTGGACTATCTTGTTGGAAAAAAAGTGGAAGGAATTAAGCTTTTCGAAAATCTTACGTAATTCTAAGAAGCTACGTACGTTTCCAAGAAATTAAGCATTATGGAACTCTGGCAGTTAAGAACCTTCAGCATAGTCGCTAAAACCTTGCATTTTACGCGAGCAGCAGAGGAACTAAATTTGAGCCAGCCAGCCGTCAGCCATCAAATAAAATCACTCGAAGATGAACTCGGAGAGCCTTTGTTTATTCGCGATAAGGACGGAATCGTTTTAACCAAAGTAGGTAAAACACTCTTCGAACACGCTACCAAAATACTTGATATTGCGGACGAAATGCGTATGGAGATTGAAGATAATGTTGATTCCCTGAGCGGTAAAGTCGTACTCGGCGTTGCAACCCGCGGACTTGGAAATCCCCTTGCAGTTTTTATCGAGGAATTCAGAGAAACACATAATAGAATTAATTTAACCATTCATAATGAATACGAAATTGACGACATTATTCGCGGCGTTCGCAATGGCAAAATTGACATAGGAATGGTTGTACCCGGTTTTAATTATGATGGACTAGAGTTGATTCCTTATGGCGAATATGAACGGTGGATCGTGGTGGGGCGGAATCATCCGCTCGCTACACACGAAAAAGTTACTATCGAAGATCTGCAGAACCAAGATTGGGTAACATTTGAACCAAAGAACTTCACTAGGGCTACAATTAGGGAATTCGTTAAAAAGTTTGGAATTGTTTCTAAAACGGTTTTTGAAACAAACGATGGTGCTTTGATTAGATCGATGGTAACCAATGGAAATAAAATCTCTATTCTGCCCGAATGGGGTATCTATGAAGAATTGAAAGATGGTCGAATTATTGCACTAAAGGTTAAGGAGTTTCGATCAAAAACAAGAGTCGAACTTGTTTGGAGGAAGAATAGGCGGACGAAGTCAATGAGTGCAGTTTTGACTAGTCTTTTGAAAGAAAAACTCGAAGGGATTCACCTCACTGATTCAGAAAATTAAATACAAAAAAAGGCGGAAAGCCAAAACTTCCCGCCGATAGACTTCAGAAATACATAAAATCTACATTCCTTTTTGCTTCTCAGTTAGTTCAATACCCATTTTTTCAAGAGTTACTTTGTTCAAACCGCCGGTAGGTTTTATTCCGTTGGCAGTTTGAAAAGCTTTCAAACCTTCGCGATCCTCTTTGCTAAGCTTTCCCGTTTCAGTTGTTTTAATCATTTTCTGAGCTTGCATAATTTGTTCTTTGCTTGCTCTGAAAACAGCTTTTCCAGCTTTAGTTTTATCAGTTTTGCTCTTCTTTTCTTTCGCCAATGAACTAGGCATAACCGGAATTTCCTTTTGTTTTTCAGTTAATTCGATGCCCATTTTTTCAAGTGTTGCACGATTAAGTGAGCCGTTTGCTTTCAAACCATTCTCAGATTGATAAGTTTTTAGAACCAGCTTGTCGGCTTTGGTCATTTTGCCTGATTCAGTGACTTTTAAAATCCTTTGAACAGCAGAAATTTGATCCTTTGTTGCTCTAAAAGTAGGTTTCCTGACCTTCGCAGGCATTGCAGCATTTGTTGATTCGTTAGTGGTTGACTGAGCGTTAATGAATACGCACAGCGAGAAAATGGTTAAAAGACTCAAGATTATCTTTTTCATATTCGTATTCGTCTCCCTTTTTTTATTTTTTTGGAATAGGCTCAAAGACACGATATTGGGGCGGATATTTTGTTTGAGATGAGCTAAGTATTGTCTGAATATCGAATTTAGTCAAGAATAGCCGATTTGATTCCAATGTCCGGTTTTTTTTGCTATTCCTGAATTCACAGGGATAAAGACCCAAAGGCTTGTGTGTAATCGCAAATTTGTGTATTATATTCGTTTCCTACACTTCGTAGGTCGCACTCGGTGGGTTTACGCCCACTTTTTATTTTGGTTTGTTTTTCAAATGGATAAACTTGCGATTGCAGAAAAACTGACGGGAATAGCCCAAAAAGTTGCGGATAAAAACAATCTGGAACTCGTTAGGGCGGAAGCGATTGGTGCTGATCAAAATCCTACGGTACGGATTTTTATTGATAAACCCGACGGAATTTCGCATGAAGATTGTGCTATTTTTAGTCGCGAAATCGGCGAAATATTGGACGATGACGATTTTATTTCATCCAGTTACATTTTAGAGGTCTCTTCTCCGGGATTGGAACGCGAGTTGTACTGTTTGAAGGATTTTACCAAGTTTTCCGGAAGCTTGGCGAAAATCAGAACCAAAAAGCCGATTGCAGGTCAACGAAATTTTCGGGGCAGAATTAGAGCGGTAGATAATGAGGAAGTTATTTTTGACGACAAAACTTGTGGGGAAATCAGATTTTCCTATGATTTAGTTGCCAAAGCTAATTTAGAAATCGATATAGAGGAAGAATTTAGACGAGCAAAGAGTTAATGCGGGAATTAACCAAATAGAGTTATGACATTGACATCCATTGGGCAAAGTATCGAAGTATTATGCACAGAACACGGCTTGGATCGTGCGTTAGTGATTGAAGCGATGAAAGATGCGGTCAAGGCAGCTGCCAGAAAGCAATTTAAATCGCAAGACAAAACGGGTGAAAGTATTCAGGTCGATTGGAACGACGAAGAAGGAATGATTGAAATCTCGGCTCAAAAAGAAGTCGTCATAGAAGTTGAGAATCCTTCATCAGAACTTTCCCTAGTTGAAGCACAAGAACTTGCCGGAGATGAAATTGAAGTTGGCGATATGCTGCTGTTACCTTTGCCGACCGAAGATTTGGGAAGAATTGCCGCCCAAACCGCGAAACAGATTTTGGTGCAAAAGGTCAGAGAAGCAATTCGCGAGAAAGTATATGAGGAATATATTGACCGCAAAGGTGAGCTAATCAATGGCATCGTCAAACGTTTTGAACGCGGCGAAATGATCATTGATTTGGGAAATAATTTGGAAGCTTTGTTGTCGAGAAACGACCAAGTGAGAAGCGAAAGCTGGAACCAGGGCGAACGAATCCGCGTTGTTATTTCAGATGTTACGAAAGACCCAAAAGGTCAGCAAATACGGGCTTCTCGTTCTTCTGCTGAATTGTTGAAAAGACTTTTTGAGATGGAAGTTCCGGAAATTTATGACGATACGGTTACAATCAAATCCGCCGTTCGCGAACCCGGAGATCGTGCAAAAATTGCAGTTGCGTCAAATGAAAAAGATGTCGATCCGGTTGGAGCTTGTGTTGGAATGAAGGGATCTCGGGTTCAATCAATTATTAAGGAATTGCGTGGCGAAAAGATTGATATTATCGAATGGTCGGATGAGCCATCGGTTTTTGCGGCAAATGCATTGAGTCCAGCGAAGGTTAGTCAGGTAAGAATTACGGATATTAATCGACGTAAGATGGAAGTAATTGTCACGGAAGATCAGCTTTCATTGGCGATTGGTAAACGCGGTCAAAACGTAAGATTGGCAACCCGTCTCGTTGGTTGGGATATTGATATCAAGAATGAAGCTGATTTGAGAAAAGAAATTGCACAGCAAATGGGCAAAATGATGGCTTCGGGCGAAGCAGTTCCGGTTTCGGCACTAGAAGGAGTTTCATCGGCTCAAGCAGCAGATTTGAAAGAAAAAGGTATTACTGATGTTGAGACATTGGCTTTAACGTCGATTGACGATTTGGTTGATACGCTTGACATTAGTTTTGACGAAGCCGAAAAAATTATTGCGGCGGCTCAGGCTGTTGTAGAAGCAAAAGAAAAGCTTGCGAATCCGCCGGCTGAAGAAGAAAGTGCAGTTGAAGAGGTAGTAGAAGAAACTCCAATTGCAGAATAGTTATTGTTTTTTTAACATATAAAAAGGGAAATAAATGTCCGTAGGCAACAAAGTTCGTATATACGACTTAGCAAAAGAGCTCAAGCAAGACACAAAGCGTGTGATGGAAGAACTGCGTCGCGAGGGTGCAGACGTCAGCGTGCCGTCTAATTCTGTCCCTAAAGAGATTGCGGACAAGATTCGGAATAAGTATTTCCCGAAAAAAGAAACCGCACCTGCACGTGCGATCAAGGTAATTAAGAAAGCACCTAATGCCGCTTCCGATGAAGTTTCTCATGAGATTGAAGAAATTCATGAAACTCCGGTTCAAACGCCTGAACCAAAAGAGGAAAAAATAAAATCCGCACCAATTATGGTGAAAGAGCAAGAGAAGCCAAAAGCAGATGCTCCGCCAACAAACTCTGTACGGTTAAAAAAGCTTGTACTCATCTCGCCGGAACAGAAGACTGCTGAAATACCTGAATCAACGATTGAACCGGCTCAATCAGAGCCTGTTCAAATTGAAATTGAACATTCGCAAACGGTTGAAATTGAGGAAGTTGCCATTAAGCCGGCGGAAACCCAAGTTGCCTCAGAGCCTACGGCAGAAACTACTACCAAGGTCAAAGTTTTCCAGCCGACCGGAACACAGGTAAAACAATTACGACTTACGAAAGAGGCAATGGACGCGGGAATGAAGCAAGGCGAACGAGTTATCTCGCCAAAACCCGTGGTTCAAAAAATCGAAAGGGTTGAACCAACTCGCGGACAAGATCGTAAACGTGATGACCGAACAGGCGGAAAGAGAACAGAACTTAGGGCAACGCCAGGCGAAACCTCAACTCCCCAAACAGTTTACACACCACCAACAGATGGGCGTAAGAAATTTGGACGTAATCAAGGTAAGAAGGGCGGAAATGCTCGTGGCGACGCAAAAGATTCAAGATTTCAAGAACGCGACCTCGATTTTCAGCGTCCTAGAACAATTGAAGAGCGAATCAGCGATCAAGTTGGAAAAATTGACGCCAGCAATCTTAAATCTGCTCGTATGATCGAAGGAGCTACCGTTCGTGATTTTGCTGAAAAAATTGGTGTTACTCCGCGTGACATAGTTCAATTGTTAATCAAAAAAGGCGTTTTTGCCACTCTTAATCAGCCAATTGGCGAAAGAATGGCGAAAGATCTAGGTAGCAATTATGGTTACGACATAAGCTTTGTGCCATTTGAAGAAATGGTAGTTGAGGAAGAATTTGAAGAGCTAATTGCCGCAGATTCTGATGACGTTGAACTTTCACGTCCTCCCGTAGTTACCGTAATGGGTCACGTTGACCATGGTAAAACTTCATTGCTTGATGCAATTCGCTCTGCAAATGTTGCAGAAGGTGAGGCAGGCGGAATCACACAGCACATTGGTGCATACAGCGTTTACGTTGACAATCCTGACAAGCCAAATGAAAAACGCCGCGTAGTTTTCCTTGATACTCCCGGTCACGAAGCCTTTACGATGATGCGTGCACGCGGTGCGAAAGCAACCGACGTTGTTATTTTGGTAGTAGCGGCTGACGACGGCGTGATGCCGCAAACAATTGAAGCCGTTGAACACTCAAAAGCTGCCGGCGTTCCCATAATTGTTGCAATTAATAAGATTGATAAACCTGATGCAAATCCTGATAAGGTTAAAACAGGATTAGCCGGATTAGGTTTGCAGCCGCAAGATTGGGGCGGAGACGTTGAAATGATTCCGGTTTCGGCAAAACAGCAGCTAAATCTTGATACATTGCTTGAAACAGTCCTTTTGCAAGCCGACATTATGGATTTGAAAGCAAGTCCAACCCGCCGGGCTTCCGGAGTAGTAATCGAAGCGAAACTTGATAAAGGACGCGGTTCGGTTGCGACGGTTTTGGTTCAACAAGGAACTTTACGCGTCGGTGATCCATTTATTGTCGGACAAGTTCACGGAAAAGTTCGTGCAATGTTTAATGACAGAGGCGAAATTGTAATCGAAGCCCCGCCGGCAACACCTGTCGAAGTGCTTGGTTTACAAGGAGTTCCGCAGGCTGGCGATACATTCCAGGTCGTAGCCGATATTGATCAGGCAGTTTCGATTGCTAATCAGCGTTCGCAAAAAGCACGACAATCAGCGATGACAAAATCGACTAAACGCGGTCTCGAATCGCTCGGTCAGGCTGAATTCAAGGAACTTTTGGTTGTTTTGAAAACAGATGTTCAAGGCTCTATCGAAGTGTTGAGAGCTACGCTTGAAAAACTTTCAACCGAAAAAGTTAAGGTCAGGGTTATTCGCTCAGGAGTGGGTGCTATTACGGAATCCGATGTTTTATTGGCATCAGCGACACAGGCTAGCAATACTTCAACCGCCGTTGTAATTATTGGATTTAACGTCAGACCTGAATTGAGAGCTGCCGAAGTTGCCAAACAAGAAGATGTTGATATTCGTCTCCATTCGATTATTTACAAGATTGAAGAAGAAATTACATCAGCGATGATTGGAATGCTGGATGCGATTGAGAAAGAAAATATTCTCGGTAAAGCACTTGTGCAGGAAGTTTTCAAAGTTCCAAGAGTTGGTGCTGTTGCGGGTTGCCGTGTCAGCGATGGCGTTATCAAACGTCAGGCTAAAGCAAGACTTATCCGTGATGCAGTCGTAATTTGGGAAGGCGAGATTGATTCGCTAAGAAGATTTAAGGAAGATACCAACGAAGTAAGACAAGGTTTCGAATGCGGTATTGGCTTGAAAAATTATAACGACATCAAAGCCAATGATGAAATTGAAGCATTTGTGATTGAAAAGGTAGCAGCTACTGAATTGTAAAGTATGCAGCGATAGTGGCAGAAAGCAGAATAAATTTGACTGCCGTTTGCTACTGCCGGTGCCAACTGAATTATGCGTCGTCCTGAAAGATTAGCGGTATCATTACGCGAGCAAATAACAGAAATTGTGGGTTACGAATTAGACGATCCACGTTTGATTGCGGTTACTGTAACTGATGTAAAAGTTTCGCCTGATTCGCGTGATGCGAAAGTATTTGTAGTAATCGAAGGCGATGAAGAAGAGATTAAAGGGGCAATGAAAGCCCTTCATAATGCAGAAAAGTTTGTGCGTTCGCAAGTTGCGATGAGTTTGAACATTCATCATGCCCCACATATTCATTTTGCCCGTGACACGGTAGAGGAAAGAGCAGGACGCATTGAACAAATAATAGAAGGATTGAAGGTAAATGATAGTGAATAATTAAGTAAAGAATATCGACATTCGCTGTTTTTTACTTTTCACTTTTTTACCGTTTTACGATGTTAAGTCAAGTTGTAGAATTAATTGAAAATAAGCAATTTTTTGGAATTACCACGCACGTTCGCCCTGATGGAGACGGAATCGGTTCTTCATTAGGACTTTGTTGGTTGTTACGCTCACTCGGAAAAACGGCGGAAGTTATTGTCAGCGATGCTTTTCCGGTTTCTTACCAGGAATTACCCGGTGCAAAAGACATTCGACTTGTAACGGAAATTGACCGTGAATACGACGCGGTTTTTGTCATCGAATGCTCAGATATCATCCGTCCGGAAATTAAGAATTTAGATCAACAATTTACTGTAAATATAGATCACCACGCGACTTGCGAGCATTTTGGAACGGTCAACTGGATTGATTCTACTGCGTCAGCCGTTGGCGAGATGATTTATAATCTGTGCAAGGCAATTGGCGGGCGTGTGACCAAGGAAATCGCAGATTGTGTTTACTTAGCTCTTGTAGCCGACACAGGTTCGTTTCATTACTCAAACACCACAGACAGAACTTTGAAAGTAGCTTCCGAACTTGTAAAAGTTGGTGTCAAACCCGCTGAGATTTCGGAAATGATCTACAACAGTTTTTCTTGGGGGCGGATTGAATTGATGCGTGAAGTACTCAATACTGTTCGACGTGATGATTCCGGGAGAGTTGCTTTCATGAGACAAACGCTTGAAATGAAAAGGCTTACAGGAGCAATCAACGGTGATAATTCCAATTTTGTCAACCTTCCATTAATGGCGAAAGAGGTAGAAGCTGTTGTCTATATGAGAGAAATTAGCAATGAAATGTATAGGGTAAGTTTGCGTAGCAAAGGCGAGATAAATGTTGCAAAAATAGCCGAAAAATTTGGTGGTGGCGGACATAAAAATGCTTCCGGCTGTACTATGAGTGGCGATTGGGATTTATCGGAAAAGGAACTCGTAACGGAAATTGCAGAAGCCGTGAGCAAATCAAAACGCGATGAACTTGAACTGACTTTTGCCTAAAATTTGATAAGAACAAGGGGAATATGGAAAATTCTAGTAAAGAAAAACGATATAAATGGCGGCGGGAAAATTATAAAGAAAAAACGCACGGGCTCTTGATGGTCAATACCGGCAATGGAAAAGGTAAAACAACTGCTGCACTTGGCGTTCTATTTCGAGCAGCCGGACGAGGAATGAATTGTTGTTTGATTCAATTCATGAAGTCGAAAACGGATCGATATGGTGAGCACGAAGCTTGCGAACAGCTTGGAATTGAAGTTCACACCATGGGAGATGGATTTACTTGGGATACTCAAGATCCAGCTCAAGATATCAAGACAAGCGAAGAAACATGGGCATTGTGCGTAGAAAAGATGAGAAGCGAAGAGTATGATTTGGTCGTATTTGACGAACTCGTTTATGTACTAGATTACAAATTTCTTGATTTGCATAAGGTTCTGGATGAAATCAAATCAATTCGCGAGAAACAGCCAAATTTGCACATAATTATGACGGGTAGAAACGCTCCACCTGAATTAATCGAAGCATCTGATTTGGTTACAGAAATGACTGAGATCAAGCATCCTTTTAATGCCGGAATTTATGCACAGCAAGGCATAGAATTTTAGATAAAATTTTCAAAACATAATTGGAAAAGCCGTTCATAAATTAATATGAACGGCTTTTGTGTTTAGTTAAACTCAATGATTAGAGTTGTTTATCGATCGCCATCGAGACTTGCATTAGGATTTCAGGTTCGCTTTCGGGATCAAGTCCACCGAAAGGTTCACCAATCGATTTACCGGTTTTGTCCAAAATCACGAATGACGGAAGTTGGTCAATTCCATATTTCTTCAAGGTAAACAAGCCATCGGAATCCCGTAAAACTGTCGCCGTCAGCTTATTCTTTGTAGCAAACGCCTTAATCTGCTCGTCGGAAGCGTAGTTTTTAGACTTGATGTTGCTCGAATCGGTTGTCACCCAATAAATCACAACATTTTGGGTTCCATATTTCTTTACCAATTTGTTTGTCGTAATAATTTGTTGTTTTGACAAAGGCAACCAACTCGCTCCGACAGCTAAGACAACGACTTTGCCTTTCAACGTTGGTAGCGAAATAATTTCACCCTCAAGTGTTTGCAAAGAAGCGGATTGCGATGTCGGCACGAGGTTATTTTTCTGTGCCAAAACATTTGCTGAAAGCCCTAAAACTAACGCCATCGCTATTATCAAAAGTTTGTTTTTCATATTCATATCTGCCAAACTTTGGCATCGATAACTGTAGATGCAAGTTTGATGCCAATTTATTGCCTGCGATTAATTGTCGTGTTGTCAATCAAACGGACATTTCCAAATTTAACGGCGACCACGATTAAAACCTGCTCTTCTTCAATAAAATCAAGTGGTTCAAGCGTTTCAGCATTAACTACGGAAACATAATCTATCGTAGCCAACGGCTCACTGCCTATCTTATTTCGCACTATTTGCTCCAGATTCAACGCATTTCGTTGACCATCCCGAAAAGCAATTTTCGCTTCTCTCAAGCCTTGATAGATTATCGAAGCTTTTTCACGTTCTTCGGCAGTTAAACGCTCATTTCGCGACGACATTGCCAGACCATTTTCTTCGCGAACTGTTCGTACAACTACAATCTCAGTTTCAAAACCTAAATCACGCGTAAGTTTCTGAATAACAACAACTTGCTGGGCATCTTTTTGCCCGAAGAAAGCAAAATCCGGGCGAATTGTGTTAAATAATATAGTGACAACCGTTGCTACACCACGAAAATGACCGGGACGAGACGCACCTTCCAGACTTTCTGTGATTCCTTCGACATAAACAAACGTTGAAGCACCTTCGGGGTAAATTTCTTCAACTCCCGGAGCAAAAATGTAGTCAACCTGATATTCGGCTAAAAAGGGCCGCATCGGCTGTTAAATCTCTCGGATACTTCTCTAAATCACCTTTGTCGTTAAACTGTGTAGGGTTAACAAAAATCGAGACAATAACAACATCGCACATTTGTTTTGCTTCGCTTACGAGCCGCAAATGTCCTTCGTGCAAAGCTCCCATCGTTGGAACAAACCCGATAGTTTTGTTTTCCCGACGGAGTTTTCTCGCCAGAGATGCCATTCTTTGTCGGCGATTTATTATTTCCACTAAATTTTGCTCCTAATTCAAGACAAAATTCAGATTAGCTAATTCACCGTAACTATGCAACTTTCAAACAAAAAGACCAACGTTAGTTCTAGATTGTCCTTTATAAGTTTTTTGAGATGGAGCTGTGGTTTTGAAAGGCTTGCTCGGGAATACAGGTAAGTCTCTTTTAATAAAAGTTTTAGTCTACACGCCATCTTACTGTGTAAATTATTGCAATAAATGAGTTTCCAGAAAATCAATTTGTTTTGGTACGTCAAAAGGCACAAAATATTCGGGTGCATTTGATAATAATTCTTCGGCTTGAATTGCATCTACGGGCTTTGAAAATAAATAACCCTGACCGAATTCGCAGCCGAATTCTTGCAATCTTTCCAGTTGTTCGGAAGTTTCAATTCCTTCTGCTACAACATCAAAACCAAGATTTGTTGCCAATGAGAGAATCGACTTAACAATCTGCAAACTCTTTGTCGAACTATCCATTTGCCCGATAAATGAGCGGTCAATTTTTAGTCTATTAAATGGAAAACGGTGCAGGTAACTTAGAGACGAATACCCGGTTCCGAAATCGTCTGTGGAAAGTGAAACGCCAAGATTTGCAATCTTTTTCAAAACATCAAGAGCCAGATCAGCCTGTTTCATAACCATACTTTCCGTAACTTCCAGCTTTAAGCTAAGAGGATTAAGTGACGTTTTTCGTAGTGAAGTTTCAATTTGTGCGATTAAATCGGGGTGCATCAACTGTTTTGCAGAAAGATTAACGCTGATTGAAATGCTGTTTCCCGGATATTTCTTTTGCCAAATCAGAGTTTGTCGGCAAGATTCGGTTAAAATCCATTCTCCAATTGGAATAATCATACCTGTTTCTTCAGCCACTCCGATAAAATTAATCGGTTGAATTAGTCCTTTCTCTGGATGTTCCCAGCGTATTAGAGCCTCAAATTCCTCAATTTTTCCTGTTACCAGATTAATAATTGGTTGATAGTGAACCTTAAATTCGTTTCGTTCAATCGCTCTGCGGAGATCGTTTTCCATCTGCAACAGATTCAGATTTTGCGTGTGCATTTCGCTGTTGAAAATCTCAAATCTTGCTTTGCCTTTCTCTTTTGCGGAATACATCGCCGTATCTGCATCGCGTAAGAAATCTTCGGGTTGGCGGGAAGGTCCGTCAGAAATCACAATGCCAATGCTGGCAGATGTAAAAATCTCGTAATTATCAATTTTGAACGGGAGTGAGAGTTTATTTTGAATCCTCTGTGCTGTATTTGTAACATCAGCGTCGCTGTCAACTTGATTAATCAAAATCGTAAATTCATCACCGCCCAAGCGAGCGACAACATCTTTTGGTCGTACACAAGCCTTTAATCTTGCCGCTACTATGCACAATAATTTGTCGCCAATAATGTGTCCCAAGCTATCATTTATTACCTTAAAACGATCAATATCCAGAAACAAAACTGCAAATTTTGTTGAATCATTTGCTTTCAATTTAACGATTGAAGCCAGAAGTTGATTCATGAATTCAACCCGATTTGGCAATTTTGTTAATGTGTCGCTTTTAGCAAAGTAGCTGAGTTTTGCTTCTGCGGTTTTCTTATCGTGAATGTCGGTACTCGTACCAAACCACTTTATAATGTTATATTCTGCATCACGACCCGCAGTTGCTGTGGTACGAAACCAACGATAAACACCATCATATCGTTTTGACCTAAATTCCACTTCGAAATCGGTTCCGGTTTTAACACTCTCGCCCCAAGCCTTCCAAATACGTTCAAAATCATCGGGGTGAAATTGTTCCTTCCATTGATTGTTATTCAAACTTACTTCCGATAAACCGTGGTACGACAAGCCGCGTTTATTCATGTAATCCATGATGCCGTCTGGCGATGCCGTCCAAACATGGTGCATTATTCCTTCGCTAAGCATTCGATATCGGCGTTCACTTTCAACCAGGGCATCTTCAGTCCGCTTTCTCTCGGCAATATCACGTGCAATTCCTTGCAGTCCAATAGGTTTCCCGTCTTTCAGAATCAATCTGGAATTTAGTTCCAGCAAAACGCTTTCGCCATTTTTCTTGAGCAGATTGATTTCGTATTGAGTAGATGGGACTCCCAATAACTTTTTCTTGATATTCCCCTTGACCAATTTCAAGTCTTTTGGCGGAAGAAGCGTACTCATGTTAAAGCCGCCTTTTAAAACGTCAACGCGGCTATAACCGGTTAATTCCTCGCCTGCCCGATTAATTGATGTTAAATTGCCTTCAAGATCAGTCGTGTAAATAATATCGTTAGCGTTTTCAAAAAGATCGTGATATTGCTCTTCACGCAATTTCAATTCGATTTCGGTCCGCTTTCTCTCACTAATATCGCGGGCAATTCCCTGAATACCAACAATTTTACCGTCTTTGTAAATCGCCCGACTATTGACTTCAAGCAACACTTTCCTTCCGTCTTTGGCTATGCAGTCAACTTCATAAGTTGTCTTATCTGAGCCGTTTAATAATTTTTGCTTGATTTTTTCTTTAACGAATTCCAGATGTTCCGGTGAGATGATCTGGCTTACGTTTAGATTCATGGCTTCTTCACTCGTATAACCAAAAACTTTCTCAGCAGCTTTATTTATCGAGCTATAATTGCCTTCAAGATCGTGTACGTAAACCAGATCGTTTGCATTTTCAAAAAGTTCGCGATATTTAGCCTCACTATTAGTCAGCTCAATTTCCTGACTCTTTCGGATGGTAATATCCTGAAGCATTGCTAATCCGGCATATATTTTTCCGTCATTATCCTTTACGGGGAGAATATGAACCTGAAAGAAACGTTCGTTTTGCTTATGCTCAAAATAGAGATAACCGCCTGCGAGAGCAGCACGATAATAGCTCGCCCAAGTTTCCGCAAGATGCTCGGGATAAAAATCATAGACCGTTTTGCCTTCGAGCATTTCCGACGACACGCCGTGGCTTTCAAGTGCGATTCCCTCAACCAGTGTGTATTTTAAATCCTTGTCAAATATGAAGATAGCCGAATCGGGAATATGATGAACAATGGTTTTATAAGCCGCTGCCATCTTTCCTAATTCTTCTTCGGCTACTTTCTGTGCGGTAACATCAATTATTATGCCTTGCCAGCGATTTGCACCGGTTATCGGATCAATTACAAAAGTAGTTTTATCATGAAACCAACGGATTTCCCCGCTTTTGGTAATCATCCGATACGTAAAATCGGTACTTTCGCGATTTTGTGCAGATTCTGATGCTTTTCGAAGTAATTCGGGTAAATCATCCGGATGGACAATTGTCCGCCAAAAATCATAACCGCCCTTCCATTCTTCAAGCGGGTAACCGAGTGTTTCAAAACTTGGGCTTACACTAAAAGTTTTATGAGTCGGAAATTCTTCATAGGCATAGAACATTACCGATGTATTTTCCGAGTAGAAACTATGTTTTTCCAGATAATCTTCTATTATCATCGGGGTAATTTTTCTTTTGACCCGACCCGATTTTATATTTTGTTTTGTGGAAGTAGTTTTACCTTTGCCCATAGATTCCGTGTCTTAAAGATACATATTGACTAAATTTGTTAGCTCACTTAACAAATAATGTCATTAAAGCTACCGCAAGCGAATAAATCGCTGAATCGGTAAGGACTAGCATGTATTAGACTTAACTGATTTTAAAGAATAGATCGACGAAAAAATAGTGATGTTGGGGGCATTACCATTGAAGATAGAAGCAAGTAAGATGCCAAATGTAGTGAATTCGGCAAAAAAAATCTGCGAAAGAAGAAAGAACCTACGCCTTTTCTAGATTGGCAAATTTTTCGATGAGTTTTTTCTGTCCGAAACCGGGAAAACTAACTGTTAATTTTACGCTGTCGCCGGCTCCTTCTCTTCGCAAAACTAAGCCTTTGCCGTATTTCGCATGGCGAACATAACTTCCAGCAACAAAGCCTTTTTCAAGTTTGGATTTCTGATTTTGGAATTCGGATTGATTCGAAGAAGCGGTTTTCAAATTTTCGTAAGCGGAAGGCTTGGAAATTGTCGGCTTATCTATTGATTGACCCTCGGCTTTTTTCTGATTAAAGAATTCGGCGATTGCGTCGGTTGAATTGTAAGTCTTTCCGGTATAAAGGTTTTTAGGCTTATTGTATTGGCTTTCCTCGCCGCGGAGAATCTTTGCTGCTTGCTTGTTTGTCTGAACGGTCGAGCTCTTTGAGAATGAAAGCCAAGAATTTCCCCGGGTCATATCCTCAAGTAAATCGAGCGGCATTTCGTTTAAGAATTGAGATGGCTCTGCGGCTATTTCTTCGCCATAAGTACGCCGACGCATGGCGTGCGTAATGTATAGAGTCTTTTCCGCACGAGTAATCGCAACATAGGCTAAACGTCGCTCTTCTTCAAGCTCTTTCGGGTCGTTGAGGCTTCTGGAATGTGGGAAAATACCATCTTCCAAGCCAACCAAAAAGACCGTCGGAAATTCCAAACCCTTCGCGGAATGAACTGTCATCATCGTTACGGGTGCATTGCGATCATACTTATCTGTGTCGGACGACAAAGCGGCATGATCTATGAAATCGCGAAGTCCATTTTCCTCTTGAGTATCGTAGTCAACCGCCGCATTTACAAGCTCTTCCAAATTCTCCAACCGTGCTGCTGCTTCATCGGAATTTTCCGCACGAAGCATTGCCGAATAACCCGTTTCTTCAATCGCTGCAACAACTACGTCAGTGACCGGACGCTCGCCAGTCGATGAATCGCCAACCTTAGCCGATAGTTTTTCGATTATAATTTTGAACCTTTTCATGGCTTCAATCGCTCTTGGCGTAAGATTCAAAGGCTGCCCGTATTTTTCATCGGTAATAATCGCAATCGTTTCCCACAGTGACGTCCCAAAGTCTTTAGCCTTAAGGCTTAGCTCATCAAGCGAAGTCTTGCCGAGACCGCGGGTTGGGGTGTTAATTACGCGATTTAAGGCAATATCATCGAAAGGATTTAAAGCCATTTTGAGATATGAAATTACGTCTTTAATTTCCGCACGTTCGTAGAATGAAAAACCACCAACGATGTTGTATTCAATTCTTGCCCGCCGTAAATGTTCTTCAAAAAGACGAGATTGAGCGTTTGTCCGATACAAAATCGCGGCTTTTTCATTTGAATCATATCGGCGGTGTTCGTCTATCTTTTGAGCAACGAAACGTGCTTCATAATCGCCGTCAAGTGCTTGAAAATACTTAATTTTCCCGCCTTTATCATTGTCCGTCCAAAGCTTCTTTTTCCGCCGTTCGGAGTTGTTTTCGATTACTGCATCGGCCACATCAAGAATCGTCTGCGTAGAACGATAATTTTGCTCCAAAAGTATGGTCTTGGCGTTCGGATAATGTTGTTCAAACGATAGAATATTACCGATATCGGCACCACGAAATTTATAGATACTCTGAGATTCATCGCCAACCACGCAAATATTCGCGTGTTTTTCGGTTAAATATTTGATAAGTGCAAACTGCAACGCATTCGTATCCTGATATTCGTCAACCAACACGTACTTAAATTTATTGTTGTATTTTTCCCGAACCTCCGCCGATTTGCGGAGTAATTTGACCGTTTTAATCATCAAATCATCGAAATCCAATGAATTTGAATTATGTAAACGCTCTTCGTAAAGCTTAAAAACCTTCCCAATCGAAGCTTTTCTTTCATCGGTGTATTGAATCGATGAAGCAAACAGCTCAAAATCCTCGCCGCGATTTTTTGCCGAAGAAATCGCCGAAAGCACCTGACGGGACGAAAGCTGTTTTTCATCCAAGCCTATGTCTTTAACGCAAGCCTTGATTACTTTTATCGAATCATCGGTGTCATAAATCGTAAATGATTTGGTAAAGCCTTCTTCGAGATGTTCGATATCTTGCCGTAAGATCCGGACGCAAAGACTGTGAAACGTTGCGATCAAAGGTGAAGATTGCAAGCCAACGCCCTGTAAAAGAGTCCGAACTCGCTCACGCATCTCAGCCGCAGCTTTATTTGTAAATGTAACGGCTAAAATGTTGTAAGGTGCAACTCCTTTTTCCGCAATTAGATAAGCTATGCGAACGGTAATAACGCGAGTTTTACCTGAACCTGCACCCGCGAGTATAAGCAACGCACCTTCAGTTGTTTCAACAGCCAATCGCTGCTGTGAATTAAGATTTGAAAGGATATCCATAAGTAAAAATAGTTAATTGACAATGGTAATTGGTATGAGATTTAAGGTCAAAGCCGTTTATTAGATGTTTTTGGATTGAGGACTTTGATTATTTAACCAACTGTTGAATCGCCTTAAATTGCTCGTGTTTTGAGTCAATCATCAGTTCAAAAAGTGCCATTTCCACATTTGAGGGAATCGCTCCGCTACCTTTCATTTTCTCGAATGCCGTGTGTTTATCGTGGGTTGAGCGAGACGAAATACAATCTTGCAAAAGGTGAACCTGATAGCCTTTTTCAAGCAAATCGTGAACCGTTTGATTAACGCAAATATGAGCTTCAATACCGCAAATCACTATTTGCTTTGCATTAATTGATTCTAACTTTTCTAGAAAAAGTGCCGACCCACACGCACTAAATGTTGTTTTTTCGATAGCTTCTAAGTTGTCAGGCAGACTTAATTTTAGTTCTTCAACAGTTATGCCCAATCCTTTTGGATATTGTTCGGTAACGATGATCGGAATCTTCAATAAATAAGAACCGCGAATCGCAATCGAAGTTTTTTGAGTAATCAAAGCAAAATCAGGAATCGCTGAGCGAAAAGCTTCTTGCATGTCTATCACCACCAAAACAGTTTGTTTTGGGTCTAAAATATTGGAATTTCTCATAAAGCTTTAGTCCTTTTTAGTGCGTTCACTTTTTGATTCTTGCGAAGCTTTCTTTTCGCGATTAAATTGTCTGACAAAAAGATACAATGAAACAATGGTGATAATTATTACCACCGTAAACATTATCAAAATGAACAAAATTTCCGAAAGTTCTGCTTTAGGCATAGAGTAATTTTAACTTAGTTTTTGAACGCTCGCAAAAGAACGGTTAAGACCAAACTTTTAATAGTCGTGTTTTTATCATAAAAAACTATAAAAGAAAGACGTTTTCAAAATATAATCTGTATTTTTATCCAGTTTCATAAAAATATCTCAATTTATAAAAAAATATTGAAATATTTTGAGAAAAAAAACATATAGAATATAGAAAGCCAAAAAAAGAGGGGAAAAGAATGGAAAATTTACCGCGAACCCAATTCTTAACGATTGTTGCCCAAGACCCAAGTATTAAGGATATAGACGGAAATATCCTAAAGGCAAAAGTTGAAATTCCAGCCGAAACTTTAGCTCTCGGACCTTGTGGTTATCGAGTTAATGTAGTTGATTACGATGCGTCAACTGATACACATTATATTCCGCTTGATCCTAAAAAACGGGGCAAGAAATCGTTTGATCCGTTTGAAGGGGCGGATGATAATGAGATTTTGAATAATCCGCATTTTCACCAGCAAAATGTCTATGCAATTGTGATGCGAACTTTGGCTCGATTTGAACATGCTTTGGGCAGACGGGTTGAATGGGGATTTGAAGGACATCAAATAAATGTTGCTCCGCACGCTTTTGCTGATGCCAATGCTTTTTATTCAGAGAGTGATAAAGCAATTATGTTTGGCTATTTTCGTTCGCCTAAAAATATCCAACAGATTGTTTTTACTTGTCTATCGCACGATGTCGTTGCACACGAAACGACTCACGCCATTCTTGACGGTTTACGAGAACATTACACCCAACCGTCATCGCCCGAACAAGCCGGTTTTCACGAAGGATTTGCAGATGTTGTCTCATTACTTTCGGTCTTTTCGTTAAAAGAAATCGTCAGCGTTTTGCTGGATAAAATGATTGAAACGGCAAAAGTAAATACCGCAACTAATGAAATGCCGGAAAACACCCCTGATGAAATTAAAAAGGAATTAATTGAAGTAAAATATTTGACCGAAAAAACACTTAGCACGTCGGGTTTATTAGGTTTAGCCGAACAATTCGGCGAAGAAGTGACCGGTATCAGAGGTAATGCTTTGCGACGTTCAATTGAACTTAAAACCTTGAAAGAACTGCAAGAAATTGAAGACAGAAAGGCAGAAAAAAAACGAAAGAAAATAGTTCCATACCTTGAACAAGAGGAATTTGAAGAACCGCATAGATGCGGCGAATTGTTTGTAGCGGCAATGATGAAATCATTTCTAAAGATTTGGACTGCCCGCATTGATGAACTTAAAAAAGATTTAACCGAAAGGAAATTTGTCAGTCGAAAATTGGTCATTGAGCAAGGTGCTGATGCAGCTTCGCATTTATTAACTATGGCTATTCGGGCAATTGATTATTCACCTCCGACCGATATTAGTTTTGGCGATTATCTAAGTGCTTTGCTCACTGCCGACCAGGAAACCGTGCCTGATGATTCGCGGTTTCAATATCGAAAGCACTTAAAAGAAATATTTGCCGAATATGGAATTGAGCCATCTTCTTATAATGAAAATGAATCGGGGATTTGGTCAACTGAAAGGTATCGTTTCAAATACGACCGCATTCGGTTTGATTCATTAACTCGAAGTAAAGACGAAGTTTTCCGCTTTATTTGGGATAATCGAAAAAGTCTTAATTTGTCTGATAATGCTTACACCCGTGTTCAATCCGTCAGACCGTGTGTCAGAATCAGCCCGGATGGATTTATTTTGCGTGAAACGGTTGCCGAATATATCCAATATATGACAGTTCAAGCCGGAGAACTCCAACAACTTCCTGTCCCGATCTGCAAACCAAAAGGAATGCCTTCGGACAAAGAAGTTATTTTATATGGAGGTGGAACACTAATTTTTGATGAATATGGACAATTAAAATATCACGTTAGAAATCGTATTTTAAGTCAAACTTCGCAAAATAAAAGGTTGGAATATCTTTGGAAATATGGTTTCTTTACCCACGAAGATTTTTCAAAAAACTTCGTTTCAAGAATGCACTTGCGGCGTTCGGCAATTTTCTCAAACCACTTTGTTGAGGAGGAATTTTAGATATGTCACCCGATGAAACTCCGAAAAAAACTACTGATAAAACATTAACGCCCAAAAATATTATATTGCGATCCTATCAAGTCGGATTTGGCGATTGTTTCCTGCTTATCTTTCAATATCCTGATGAAACCGGAAAAATTAACGCTGAAAAACCGATTGAGAAATTTGCTCTGATTGATTTTGGAACGACAGGTTTGCCTAATGATTTATCTGATAAAGAAAAAGAATTGCAAATGTTGCGAGTGGCTAAAAACATTAGCAAAAGATGTAATAAAAAACTCCATTTAGTTGTCGCCACGCATCGCCATAAAGATCATATCAGCGGATTTTCGACCGAAGGAATGAAAGATTCGGAAACGAACAAATCTACCGGCGAACTTATTGCCGAATGCAAACCTGATTATGTTATTCAACCTTGGACAGAAAAGCCTGAATTACCCGAAAATGCCAAAGGAAACGGCAAAAGTTTATATGAACCAAATAATTTGAAAGCAGAGTATCAGCAAAAAGAAAGCAATGCTGATAGAAATTTCGCAATGATGCTCAACAATATGCACAATGTTTCCCAAGTGGTTGTCAAAGAAGCCAATCGCTTGGGCGAAGACATAAGGGAATCGTCAAATGGTGGAGGATTTGTTCATCCAATCAATGAAAAAATCAGAAAACAACTGGTTGTAATGGGCGATAACAACATAAAAAATAAGTCTGCGGTCGAAAATTTGCGAGCGATGGGCAAAAATAAATATGTTAATTACGGCTCTGATCTGGAAGCAATTGAAAAGTTATTCGGCATCAAAGCGAAAGTTTTGGGTCCGCCCACAATTGACCAATATAGCAAGGTTATGAAGCAACGCTCACGGGATGACGAAGAATTTTGGATGCTCTCCGCTTCGCTTTTGAACTATTGGAAATTGCAATCAGCCACCGCAAATTTGACCGAAGAACAGCAAGATAAAAATAACAGAACGCCTGATAATCCATTTCCAAATGCTAAGGTTTACGATAAATATGCACCTTCGCACACGAGATGGTTTATCAGAAGAATGCGGGATGTCAGAGCCGAACAATTACTGAGCATCGTCAGAATTTTAGATAAATCAATGAATAATACCAGCGTTATTTTGCTGTTAATGAATGGAAATAAGAAATTACTTTTTCCGGGTGATGCTCAAATTGAAAATTGGGAATATGTCCTCAAACATCATCGGGAAGATGCCGAAGAAGAAGAAAAACGCCAAGAGTTGCTGGAATTGTTAAAAAATACAACGCTTTACAAGGTTGGGCATCACGGCAGCAGAAATGCCACGCCAAAATCTCTGTGGGAAAAATTTCTCAAAAAATCACAGTCAAATGCGACTGAAGACGAAAAGAAAAAGTCCATGCGAACGGTTGTTTCAACAATGGAAGGCAAACACGGACATAGCGAAGAAACCAAAGTTCCGCGTAAAACATTGGTTGATGAATTAAATAAACACAGTCAATATCGTTCAACCGAAGACATAACCAAAGACTTTAAAGCTGACAATCACACGCCGGATGAAGACAAAGGCTTGTATTTTGATATTGAGCTTTGATGAAAAAGGATTAGGTCAAATAAATAGTTTCTGAAAATTATAATTACAAAAAAACATTGACAAATAACAGAATAGACATAAAATTTTGTCTGGTAAGGAACTCACTATATGTCTAAAAATAAATCTTTGTCTTTGTCACTTTTCATACTTTTGTCATTAATCTTTTCGGCACAAATAGCTTTCGCTAAAGACACCTGGACAAGAGTTAAATCAAAAAACTTTCACCTGATCGGTAATGCAAGCGAAAAAGACATTCGCAAGGTTGCGACAAAGCTTGAGCAATTTCGTGAAACTTTCCGGCTTATCCTAAAATCGGCAAATTTTGATTCGGCGATTCCTAATAATGTAATCGTTTTCAAAAGCGGATCTTCTTATAAACAATTCAAACCAAAGCGAGGGGACGGTAAAATTGACGATGGCATCGCGGGATATTTTCAACCAGGAAAGGATGCAAATTACATCACCCTTTCGATCGAGGGCGAAGATTCGGAAACTTTCGGGACGATTTTTCATGAATACGTTCATTTTATGGTGGACCTAAACTTGGGAAAATCGGAAGTTCCACCTTGGTTTAACGAAGGACTGGCGGAATATTATCAAACATTTGAGATAGAAAATGATCAAAAAGTAAAACTTGGACTCCCTCAAAATGGTCACCTTCGTTTGCTTCAAGATAATAAACTAATCCCTCTGGAAACAATGCTTAAGATTGATAATTACTCGCTTCATCAAAATGGCGATCATTCTCGGAGCATTTTTTATGCACAGGCGTGGGCTTTCCTTCACTTTTTGATGCAAGACTCCAATGGGACAAGATTTGCAGGGGTCGAAAAATTCCTAAATGCTTCAGCAAATAGTGTTCCAATGGAAAAGGCGTTTAAAGATGCATTTAACGTGACTTACGCCGAGATGGAAAAACTCTTGCAGAAATATATTTCGCAGTCGAGCTATAGATATCAAACACATACATTAGAGAAAAAATTAAACTTCGATGCCGAAATGCAAACTTCTTCCTTGCCTGATGCGGAAATGAACGCTTATTTGGGAGACCTTTTATTTAGGATTCGTCGTGAGGACGATGCCGAGCCGTTTCTGCAGAAAGCATTGGCACTCGAGCCAAATTCCAGCATGGCGAATACCACGATGGGAATGGTTAGATTTCGCCAGAGAAAGTTTGACGAAGCAAAGACGTATCTGGAAAAAGCGATTGCAGGCGATGTGAAAAATGATCAGGCTTACTACAATTATGCGTATTTATTGAGCCGCGAAGGTCGAGACGAATTTGGTTACGTCTCCAAATTTTCACCCGTGGTTGCTACGAAAATGAGGGACGCTCTGAAGAAAGCAATCACGTTAAACCCAAGTTTTACTCCAAGTTATGAATTGTATGCTTTCGTAAATTTGGTTAATAATGAGCAACTTGATGATTCGATCGTAATGCTCAAGAAAGCACTTACCTATCAGCCGGGCGATCAGCAAACGATATTGCGAATAGCCGAAATAATGTTTCGGCAGGAAAAGGCTGATGACGCGAAAATTCTCGCGGAAAAAATCTCCAAAACGTCCGATGAACCCGAAATAAAAGCACGTGCCGAAAATCTTTTGAGAAATATACAAACGATGCTCGACGTAAAAGCCAGAAATGAACAACTCCGCAAGGAATACGAAGGAAATCGAAATAATGCAATGCGAAATACCAGTCCGAGAATTCTGGGCAGACGACCAAATACTCGTGAGAAAGTACTAACGCCCGAAGAAATTGCTCAAGCCAAAGCAAAGGAACGCAATCTTGCGATCAATGAAGCAATCAAAAAACCGATTGCGGGTGAAAAACAGCTAATTGGGAAAATCATAAAGATAACGTGTCCGCCAAAGATGGTTGTTTATTCTGTGAAGACTGAGAGCGGTACGATTTCGTTGTTCAGCAAAGATTTTCAAAGTCTAACGTTAGTTGCATTTGACAGCGATGCGGAAAACGCACAGGTTGCCTGCAACGCGAATTTTACCAAATACAATTCGGTTCTCACCTATAAAGCTACAACTTCAACTAAGTCAGCGTTTTCAGGGGAATTAACGGCAATTGATTTTGTTCCCGAAAGTTTTCGTTTTATTGACGAAAAGGAGCTCGCGGAAGCGGCTGATACCAGTCAAAATGAACCGGAGCCCGAGCAAATCGTGCGATCTTTTCCAAGCGAGACGACGGTCGAGAATGACTCAAACAATTTCGAAGGGCAACGAAAGGAAGCGATGTTGAATGCAATCAGACAGGCTTTAAGGCAACCTCAGGAAGGCGAAACCCGCTTGGAGGGGACTATCGAGAAGATTGAATGCGACAAAAACGGCATGTTTTTCTTTATGAAAACAGGAACTCAAACAATTAAGCTAAAATCTACTAATGCCTTGCAGATAAGAGGATTTACTAGTGATATCGAACAAGTTCAATTCGGCTGCGGACTAAAAGGATTCGATGCCCCGACGATTTTTATTTTTAAGGAAAGCGTAGATAAGAAAACGAAGTCGAATGGCGAGATAATCTCGATAGAAGTCGTACCAAAATCATTCAAGCTTGATTAAGACAGCAGTGAAAAGCACAATCCCGAGAAAATTTTAGTTGCCTGTCTTTACATCGGCGAAGATATTCCGCTGGTTTTTTCAGGCTAAATCAAAGAAAATACACACACCTCTTAGCGATAGCCTTATCTTTTCGCTATAATAATCTCAATGATTCAAACCGAAATACAGGACTATGCAAATACACATACGTCTGCAGAAAACGAACTTTTAACCGAAATTCGAGAGCTTACTGCATCAACTCGAAATGATAAAACGATGCTTTCAGGCTTTTATCAGGGCAGAGTATTGTCGATGTTTTGCAAGATGCTGCAGCCGAAAAGAATCCTTGAAATTGGAACATATATGGGCTACTCGTCACTCTGCCTTGCGGAAGGTTTGCCCGATGATGGGAAAATTATCACGCTCGACGCTCAGCCCGAAACCTTTGAAATTTCTACTGATTTTTTTGCACGATCACCTTACGCAGATAAAATCGACGCGAGATTCGGTCTCGCTCTAGAGATCATCCCGACGCTTGATGAAACATTCGATCTTGTATTTATTGATGCCGATAAACCCAATTATTCCAATTACTTCGACCTGGTTTTCCCGAGAATGAAGGTCGGGGGAATTATCATCGCAGACAATGTTTTGTGGAGCGGACAGGTTTTGGATATTGAAAAGTTTGATGATGAAAGCACGGTTGCATTACATGAATTTAACAAAAAAATTATGGCGGATGAGCGTGTGTCAAATGTGATGTTAACTATACGAGATGGTTTGATGATTATTAGAAAGGAGAAAGACTAGTGGAGAAGCGAAGGCTTGGGAAGACAAGTTTGGAAGTTTCATTACTTGGATTTGGTGGTGCGGAACTTGGGTTTGTGCGGAATATCGAGCAAGAAGATGTTGATAAATTGCTAAACTCTGCACTCGATTCGGGGTTAAATTTGATTGACACAGCTGCCGGGTATTTGTCGAGCGAGAAAATTATAGGCGAAGCTGTAAGTCATAGAAGAAATGAGTTTTACCTAATTTCAAAATGCGGGGCTTTGGACGGCTTTACGCGTTCCGATTGGTCAAAAAAAGGAATCTTAGAAGCTATCGAACAAAGTCTGCGTGACATGAAGACTGACTATCTCGACATCGCACAGCTTCATAGTTGCTCAACTGAAGTTTTGCAGCAAGGCGACTGTATCGAAGGTTTGCAGCGAGCCCTAGAAAAAGGTTATACGCGTTACATCGGTTATTCGGGCGACAACGAAGATGCAAAATATGCAATCGAAATGGGGATTTTTGACACGTTGCAAACGTCCGTTTCGATAGCAGATCAATCGCCAATTGACGGTAATATCAAACTTGCACATTCGAAAGGTTTGGGAGTAATTGCAAAACGCCCAATTGCCAACGCGGTTTGGCGAAACAAGGAAAAACCATCGGACGTATATCATCATCCGTACTGGGAACGAATTCAAAAATTGCCGTTTCCATTTCTGAAAAAATCGCTCGAAGAATCGATTGCGATTGCGTTGCGGTTTACGCTTTCGATTGAAGAAGTTACAACCGCAATTGTCGGCACAACGAAGCCGAATCGTTGGCAGGAAAACGCCAAATACATTGCCGAAGGCAAACTTTCAAGCAAAGAGTTCAATGAAATCCGCGAGATTTGGGATGAAATCGCGGACGAAACATGGGTCGGACAAACTTAACGGAACGCCGTCATCCTGACGGCACAGATTGCGAGAGCAATCTAAACAAGGTAGTGATTCAACAATATTAGCGTCTTTTCAGACGCTTTGCCGTCAAGATGACGGCGTTCCATAAAATTATGAAAGCAATCAGAGTTCACGAATTAGGCGGCGTTGATAAGTTGACGCTCGAAGAAATTGAAAAACCGACGATTCGAATGCGGACGAAGTTTTAATCAAAGTCGCGGCAGCAGGAATTAATTATGCCGATACGATGATGCGTTCGGGCAATTATTTGACGAAGCCGGAACTACCGTTCACGCTTGGCTACGAAGCAGCGGGAACGCATTCGGAAGTTGGGGCGAAAATGTTAAGCATCTGAAACTCGGTCAACGTGTTTTGGCAACGACAATTAGCGGCGGTTACGCCGAATTTGCACTGCAAAAGCAAATGCGACGATGCCGATTCCTGATGAATTAGGTTTTGGCGAATCAACCGCATTGCTCGTGCAAGGTTTGACGCGCTTTGGGTTTTTCAACGAAACAAAACCGGGTAAACGATTTTGATTCACGCGGCTGCGGGCGGCGTTGGCACATTGCTCGTGCAATTTGCGAAACACAAAGGTTTGACAGTAATCGGAACGGCTTCAAGTTCGAGCAAAAATCGAAACCGTTGCCAAATTCGGGCGCGGATGTTTGCGATAAATTACAGTGAAGATGATTGGACGGATCAAGTGTTGCAAGCGACTGACGGCAAAGGAGTTAATTGGCTGATTGAAATGGTCGGCGGCGACATTGTGGCGAAAAATTTGAAGGTATTGGCAAAACACGGAACGATGTGGATTTACGGTTCGGCTAGCGGGCAAGATTTCAACGTTTCGGTGCTGAGTTTGATGCAGAAAAACCACAAAATTTGCGGTTATTGGCTTATGAATGAACCAATCGAAAACCGCATCGCATTCACAAAAGAATTGCTCGGACACATCGCCGCAGGATCGTTTGAAGATTCAAGTTACCGAATTTCCGCTCGAAAAAGCGAGAGAAGCACACGAGGCGATTGAATCGAGAAAGACGATGGGGAAAGTTGTTTTGACGGTTTGAAATTGAGCCACGAACGAACACGAAACGACACGAAAAATAAATTCTAAAAAATAGGCGGTTCTGGCGGCAGTTCACTTCCATTAATATTAGATTTCTTCATCTTTTCAAAAACAGTAAAGACCAAATAGCAAGGAATCGAATAGAGTAAAATAGCACAAACGATATTAAATACTTTTACAACCATTGGATTGCCGACATAGAATCCAAAAATGCTTTTATAAATATCGTATGGAAGATTAATTGGTTTCAATAGGATAGCTAAAGTGCCAAAACTAATTGGTCGTATTTGGTAGAGTATGGCGAGAAACAAAAAATATCCAACCACGAGAATTGTGCCGCAGAATATTGAATAGAGAACGCGTTTCATCTTTTTACCCAATAAGTTAGTTTGAACAAGAGTTATTATACAATGATTCACCAGTGTCCGGTTAAAAAAGTTTTTACAGCTGTAAACTATTGATATTTGATTATTTACAGCCATATTTCGATTTTTCGATTTCAAATCGTGTTCATTCAAGTTCTAAACTCTTGAGATGAATAACGGAAAGTATATTTTTTCTCAGATCTTTGAATTTTTACCCAAATATGAATTTGATAAATGTGTTGCCCGTTACAAGGGTAATTTCAAAAACAAAGGCTTTACTTGTCGCAATCAGTTTCTGACGCTGAGTTTTGGACAACTGACCAATCGGGAATCTCTGCGTGATATTGTCAACTGTCTCGCGGCTCATCAATCGAAACTGTATCATCTAGGCATCAAGTTTGCTGTCAAAAGGTCAACTCTTTCCGAAGCCAATGAAACCAGAAGTTGGCGAATTTATGCCGATTTTGCTCAAGTCTTACTTGCTCAAGCCCGACAACTTTATCTGGATGACGGCTTTGGTTTGGACATTCCAAATCCGGTTTATGCGTTGGACGCGACCACCATTGACTTATGTTTGAACGTCTTTTGGTGGGCTCATTTCAGACGTGCTAAAGCTGCTGTTAAACTACACACATTACTTGATTTACGCGGTAATTTGCCAATCTTTATTCATATTTCCGACGGCAAAATGCACGATGTCAACATCTTGGACGAACTCGTTTTTGAACCGCTGGCAATCTATTTGATGGACAAAGGTTATCTTGACTTCGAGAGACTTTATCGGCTTCATCAAGCCTCAGCTTTCTTTGTCACCAGAGCAAAAACTAATTTAGCTTTTGCCCGGCTAAATGCCAGAAAAGTGAACAAAGAAAGTGGTTTGAGATGTGACCAAACCATCAAGTTGACAACTTATAAATCAAAGAAAAGTTATCCTGAACGCTTACGACGGGTAAAATATTATGACAAAGAACAGGGAAAAACGTATGTTTTTCTGACCAACAATTGTGAATTATCAGCGATAGAAATAGCCTTACTTTACAAATATCGTTGGCAGATTGAACTCTTTTTCAAATGGATAAAACAACATTTGAAGATAAAAAGATTTTGGGGCGAGAGCGAAAACGCTGTCAAAACCCAAATTTGGATTGCCATTTGCAATTATTTGTTGGTGGCAATCATTAAAAAAGAACTGAAAATCGAAAAAAGTTTGTATGAAATTCTGCAAATAATTTCAGTTTCGATAATCGATAAAAGTCAATTAAATCAACTACTTAGCGAAAGCGACTCAAATAATTCAAGTGAGCCTGATTCTAAACAGTTGAATCTATTCGACTTATAACCGGACACTAGTGACAATGATTCAGAGTTTATAACATATTTGCAGTTTTCTTTTCGTACTTTTTCGTGTTTGTTCGTGGCTAAGAATTCTTATGAAAATTAAAGATAAAATCATCCTCGTCACAGGCGGAGCAAACGGCATCGGCAGAGGTTTGTCCGAGCGATTTGCTCGTGAAGGTGCGGAGAAAATAATCGTTACGGATATTGATGAAGTTAATGCAAATGCAGTCGCTAAAGAAATTAACGGCGTTGCTTATAAACTGAGTGTTGCGAACGAAGTGGAAGTTCAAACGGTTGTAAATGATGTTTTAGACAAATTCGGACGCATTGATTTGGTCGTTTCAAACGCGGGAATCGGGGGTGATGAAGGCTGTTTGGAGGTTTCAAACGAAAGTTGGCAAAATATCTGGGAAATCAATGTTTTATCGCATCTATATTTGAGCAGAGCCGTTTTTCCTTCGATGCTAAGTCGCGGCGAAGGTCAGTTTTTGATCACTGCATCAGCCGCCGGTTTGCTCACATATCCGTTGGCTGCACCTTATTCGGTTACGAAACACGCCGCTGTTGCGTTCGCTGAATATCTCGCGTATTCGTATGCGGACAAAGGGATTAAGGTTTCGTGTTTATGTCCGCAAGGTGTGAAAACTAACTTGATTGCCACACCCGATGGCGAACCTGAAAACTTTTTGATGGCAGAAGCGATTGAGGTTGAAGATTGTGCGGAGGCGGTTGTGCGAGCGTTGGAGACGGAACAATTTTTGATTCTGCCGCATAAAGAAGTTGCAGAATATATCGTCAGCAAGGCTTCAAATTACGATAAGTGGATTGGTTGGATGAGCGGTTTGAGAAACAAAATATTATCGGAAAAATAAATCTTCGGATTGGCAGGGAATTATAAAGAAGAAGTTATGAATAATAAAAAAGTTTGGTTGATTACGGGATGTTCGAGCGGTTTTGGGCATGAATTGGCGAAGCAATTGCTTGAAGCGGATTGTCGAGTTGCGGTTACAGCGAGAAACATTGCGAAAGTTCAAGACTTGGTTAAAATCAGTCCTGACAATGCTTTGGCGATTGAATTGGACGTAACGGACAAGACGCAGATCGCGGCGGCGGTTGCAAAAGCTGAATCACATTTTGGCAAGATTGACGTTTTGGTAAACAACGCGGGTTTTGGATATTTCGGGTCGATCGAAGAATCAGTAGAATCGGCGGTTCGTTCGATGTTTGAAACAAATTTCTGGGGATTATATGCAATGACTCGTGCCGTTCTGCCAAAAATGCGAGAGCAGAAAAGCGGTGCGATCATCAATATTTCTTCGATTGGCGGATTTATCGGAAATCCGGGCGTAGGATTTTACAACGCGACAAAATTTGCTGTCAACGGTTTTTCCGAGGCGTTACAAAAAGAAGTTAAACCATTGGGAATAAACGTGATTAATGTTATGCCGAGCGGTTTTCGGACGGATTGGGCAGGTCGTTCCGCAGACGATGCACCAAGCACAATTGCCGATTACGCCGAAACTGCCGGAGCAAATCAGGCGACAATCCGCAATTCGAGCGGCAATCAGCCCGGCGACCCGATTCGTGCGGCACAGGCAATTATCAAAGCAGTAGAATCGGAGAATCCTCCAAAAAATCTGCTTTTAGGTCGTGCCGCGTTGAGAGGTGCTCGAATCAAATTGGAAACTTTAGCCGAAGAATTCAACAAATTTGCAGAGACTTCCGAAGGTGCAGATTTTCCGTTGGAAGAAACTGCGTAAAAAATGTGATGTGAAAGTCTTGAAAAACTATGGCGAAATCGGCGGCTTTTGCCCGAATAAAAAAAGAAATTTTGGCGATTGTTGAAGCAATTCCGAATGGAAAAGTCACAACTTATAAAGCAATTGGCGAGGCTTTAGAGGTGATGCCGAGGCATGTTGCGTATATCTTAACCACCTTAGCGGAAGACGAAAGTGAACAAATTCCATGGCATCGAGTGGTTAGCGATGGAGGAAAAATTACCTCACCGACATTGTTTGACGAACAAATTTTGTTGCTTAATGCCGAAAATATTCTTTGCGAAAACGGAAAGATATTGAATTTTGAAAATCATTTTGTGCCGCCGGAAAACTTATAAAATTTATGTCGAAGATTGATGAATTTGCTGATTTTCATCCGCTTTCTAGGCAAGAATGGCGAGATTGGCTAGCCGAAAACTTCGATAAATCGGACGGAATTTGGTTCGTCTATTTCAAAAAGCATACGAAAAAGCCTTTTGTAAGTTACGAAGAATTTGTCGAAGAAGCGTTGTGTTTCGGTTGGATTGATTCAGTTGCGAGAAAGTTCGATGAAGAGCGTTCGAGGTTACTTTTTACGCCGCGAAAGCCGAAAAGTGTTTGGTCAAAGCCAAACAAGGAACGAGTTGAGCGAATTATTGCAAGTGGTTTGATAACCGAAATTGGTTTGCAAAAAATTGAACAAGCCAAACTTGACGGTTCTTGGGATGCTTTGAATGCGAGTGATAACCTGGAGATTCAAGAAGATTTATTGAAGGCTTTTGAAGCAAATGATGTGGCTTTTGAAAACTTCGATAAATTTACTGTCGGCGTAAAAAAAGTAATTCTTTCGTGGATTTACGGAGCAAAAACTGCCGAAACGCGAGCCAAGAGAATTACTGAAACTATTTCAATGGCGGAAAGAAATTTACGAATTCAATTTGATAAGAAATGAGTAGATTAAATATAAACGACGTCGAAAACGCCTACAAAATTATTGACGAAGTTTTCCTGAATTCGCCGCAATATGAGTGCGAACCTTTGGGCGAAATTTTGTGTTGTAAATTGATTTTGAAGGTTGAAACGAACAATCCGATTCGGAGTTTCAAAGGTCGCGGCGGCGATTTGCTTTGCACGAATTCGACTGAAAAAACGTTGGTTTGTGCGAGTGCGGGAAACTTTGGGCAAGCAATCGCGTATGGTTGCCGCAAACAAAATATCGCTCTCACAATCTTTGCTGCCGAATCTGCAAATCCCTATAAAATTAAGCGAATGCGTGATTTAGGTGCAACGGTAATCTTAAAAGGTGAGGATTTCGACGCGGCAAAAGCTCACGCAAAACAGTTTGGCGAGGAAAATAATGTCAGATTTGTAATTGATAGTTTGGACATTGAAACGGTTATCGGTGCGGGAACGATTGGTTTGGAATTGTCGAAATTTCCCGAACAGATTGATTATTTAGTGATTCCGCTCGGAAATGGTGCTTTGTTTAACGGAATCGCAACTTATTTCAAAGCGAAAAGTCCGCAAACCAAACTCATCGCAATTCAGGCGAAAGGTGCGTCTGCAATGGTTGATTCGTGGCACGAAAAGCGTCTGATTGCTCACGAAACTGTTAACACAATCGCGGACGGAATCGGCGTTCGTCTGCCTGTGCAAGAAGCTCTCGACGATATGGAAAATCTGATTGACGATTGCCTTTTGGTTGGAGAACATTCGATTGTTGATGCGATGAAAATGCTGCATTTGAACGCAGGTTTGGTGGTTGAACCTGCGGGAGCGGTCGGAGTTTCTGCGATTTTGGAAAACCGTGAAATGTTTGCAAATAAACCGGTTGCGACGATTATTTGCGGTAGTAATTTAACTGAAGAACAGATAAACACTTGGCTTTAAAGTTAAAAAACAATGTCAGAAAAATACAGAATTGCAGTTTTAGGAATCGGTGGAGTTGGCGGATATTTCGGGGGAAAATTAGCCGAACATTTCGCTGATTCAAATGAAGTTGAAATAATCTTCATCGCTCGCGGTGAAAATGCTAAAGCTATTCAAACAAAGGGCTTACAAGTTATCGCAACTAACGATGAATTTATTGCCAAGCCGAAATTGATTGCGGATGATCCTACCGAAATCGGCAAGACTGATCTTTTTATCGTTTGCACAAAGGCATATGATTTAACCGAATCTATCAACAAATATCGTGAATGCATTGGCGAAAATACGGTGATTTTACCTTTGCTAAATGGCGTAAATCACACCGAAACAATTCAGTCAATTTTGCCGAACACGGAAGTTTGGAAAGGTTGCTGTTTTATAGTGGCGAGGTTGATTGAAAAGGGCGTGATAAAAATTGATAGTGAAATTCGTTTGATTCAATTTGGCAGTTTTACGGGTTCAAAAGCGAACTTGGAAAAGGTCGAGAAGATATTCAAATCTGCGGGAATTCAGACAGAGCTTTCAAACGATATTGACAAAACAATTTGGGAAAAATACATTTTTATTTCGAGTTTGGCAACGCTAACTTCGTATTTAGATAAAACTGTTAGCGAGATTTTAGATTCCTCAGAAAACGCCCGATTATTAGTTGATTTAATTGCGGAAGTTTCACAGTTGGCACGAGCTAGAAAAATAGAGGTTGCAAAAAACATAGAGGAATTGACACTCGAAAAAATCAAGAAAGCACCGCCGACTGCAACTTCTTCGATGCACGCGGATTTTGCTAAAAAAGGTAAAACTGAGTTGGAAACTTTGACAGGTTATGTGGTGCGAGAATCGAAATTGTTGAATGTTGCAACTCCAAATTATGCAAAATTTTACGAGGAATTAAAGGAAAGAAAATAAATCAATATGCGTTATAAATTATTAGGAAAAAGCGGTTTACGGGTTTCCGAACTCTGTTTGGGAACTATGACTTTTGGTGAAGAATGGGGATTTGGAGCAAACGGCGACGAATCGCGGGCGATGTATGACGCGTTCCGCGAAGCTGGTGGAAATTTTATTGACACGGCAAATATTTACACCAACGGAACTTCCGAAACGATGCTCGGCGAATTTATGCAAGGTCATCGAGATTCGGTTGTTTTGGCGACCAAATTTTCAAATTCGCAAGTGATGGGCGATCCGAATGCTGGCGGAAATAATCGAAAGGCGATGATGCGTGAGGTTGAAGCTAGTTTGAAACGGCTAAAGACTGATTACATAGACCTTTATTGGTTGCACATTTGGGATCAGCTTACGCCGATTGACGAAGTTATGCGAGGTTTTGAAGACCTTGTAAAAAGCGGAAAAGTGCTTTATGTCGGCATTTCGGACGCTCCGGCTTGGTATGTTGCTCGTGCAAATACGCTGGCGGAATTACGCGGTTGGACGCAATTTGTCGGGCTGCAAATTGAATATAGTTTGATAGAGCGAACGCCCGAACACGAACTTCTGCCGATGGCAAAGTCCTTAGGCATAACAGTTACGCCTTGGTCGCCGCTGGCTGGCGGAATTTTGGCGGGAAAATATCTTGATATGGAAACGGACGAAGCCAAGTCCGGGCGGTTTGGTTCGGAGATGATGAAAGGTGCTTTGGAGGTTGAAAAGGAACGCAAAACTCGGATTGCTCAAGAAGTTGTAAATGTCGCAAATGAGTTAAATATTTCGCCATCGCAGGTTGCACTCGCGTGGATTCGACAGAAAGAGCCAACTTCGATTTCGATAATCGGAACGCGAAAACTCGCTCAATTGAACGATAATTTAGCGAGTTTAGATGTAAATTTGTCGGTTGAACAAATGAATCGATTGAATGAAGTCAGCAAAATTGCAGCCAATTTTTCCAAATCGTTTTTTTGAGCAGGATTTCGTCGGAAAATTTGTTTACGGTGGTTTGCGAGATAAAATTGACGCGTGATTTAATTTGCCGCGGATTTTAGGATGTCCTAAGACCTGAATTATCCGCGTTATCTGCGTCCTTCCCCGGCTAAAAGTCTTATGAAATTTAAAATTTTAGTAAGTGCCTGTTTGCTCGGCAACAAAGTTCGTTACGATGCGAATGATGTTCCGACGGAAAGTGATTTGCTTAATAATTGGAAACTCGAAGGCAGATTAGTTTCGTTTTGCCCGGAAGTTGCGGGTGGATTGAGTGTGCCAAGATTGCCTGCCGAAATTCAATCTGATGATGGCAACGCAGTTTTGGATGGAACGGCAAAAGTCTTGGATAATCAAGGAAATGATGTTTCCGAAAATTTTATAAATGGTGCAAAGAAGGCACTTGAAGCGGCTCAAGTGAACAATGTAAAAGATTGCGATTCTCAAATCAAAAAGTCCTTCGTGCGGAAGTTCGTTTATTTATGACGGCACATTTTCATCAGTTCAAAAGGTTGGGCAAGGCGTAACAACTGCTTTGTTTGAGCGAAATGGTATCAAAGTTTTTAGTGATTTAGAGATTGAAAAAGCGAGCGAATATTTAACGGAATTAGCCGCAGATTAACGCGGAGAAACGCGGATTTAAGAAAAGATTTTATAAATAGTTTTAATCATTTCCTAATCTCTCTTTATCCACGTCATCCGTGTTAATCCGCGGCAAAAATAACATTATGAAATATCGAAAACTTAGGAATTTGGAAGTTTCCGCCATCGGTTTGGGCTGTATGGGAATGTCGGAATTTTACGGCGAAACGAATGATGCAGAATCAATCGCGGTTATTCATCGAGCGTTGGAAATTGGGCGTTAATTTTCTCGATACGGCTGATATGTATGGACCGTTTATCAACGAAGAATTGGTCGGAAACGCAATTAAAGGAATTCGACAAGAAGTTTGTCATTGCGACCAAATGCGGAATCGTTCGTGATGCTGCAAATCACTTTAGTTCGTGGACTTAACGGCAAACCTGAATACATTAAACAGTCGTGCGAAGCGAGTTTGAAGCGTTTGAAAATTGACGAAATTGATCTTTATTATTTGCATCGAGTTGATCCTGAAACGCCGATTGAAGAATCGGTCGGGGCAATGGCGAGATTAGTTGAAGAAGGAAAAATTCGCTTTATCGGTTTGTCCGAAGCAAATGCTGAAACCTTGAAACGTGCCAGCAAAGTTCACGAAATCGAGGCTTTGCAGAGTGAATATTCTTTATGGACACGCGAACCCGAAGACGAAATTTTGCAAACCTGCCGCGAACTCGGCATCGGATTCGTGCCATTTTCGCCACTCGGACGCGGATTTTTATCCGGCGAAATTAAACGATTTGAAGATTTGGAAGCTGACGATTACCGACGAATGTCGCCACGATTTATGGGCGAAAATTTTGCTAAAAATCTCGAAGTAGTGAAAAAGGTCGAAGAAATCGCCAACGAAAAAGGCTGCTTACCGTCCCAACTCGCACTCGCTTGGGTGCTGGCTCAAGGCGAACATATCGTGCCGATTCCGGGAACAAAACGCCTCAAATATCTCGAACAAAACGCCGAATCAGTCAATATTGAATTAACGGCTGATGATTTGAGCCGAATTGACGAAATCGCTCCAAAAGGCTTTGCTTCCGGTGAACGCTATCCGCCGCAATATATGTCAAACGTGAATAAGTAGTTTTTTATGAATAAATGTTTTCAAAAATTTGATTTAGCGGGCTTTTGGGATGATTCTGACTATTTCACAAGTCCTGATGAAATAACTGTTGAAAGAGTTTTAGATGCTGAAAATAAATTAGGCTACAAACTTCCCGAATCTTACATTCAATTGATGAGAACTAAGAATGGTGGAAGTTCAAAAAAGGATTGTTTTCCAACAACTAATCCAACTTCTTGGGCGGAAGATCATATTGCAATTTCTGGAATCAAAGGACTTGGCGGAACGTGGGGAATTGATTCCGATGATTTGGGTAATCAGCATTGTATTGATGAATGGGGCTATCCCGAAATTGGAATTGCGGTTTGCGAATGTCCTTCGGCAGGACACGATATGATAATGCTGGATTATCGAAAAAATGGTAAGAGTGGTGAACCAGAAGTTGTCCATGTTGATGTTGAATCAGATGAGCCAACAATTACTTTTTTAGCCAAGGACTTTGAAGCTTTTATTGTTGGATTAGTTGATGTGGAAATGTTCGATTTATCAGAGTAAAAAAAGATGGAAAATTATTTACAACCAACGGAATTTCTAAACTTTGACGACAAAAGAGTCCGCGAATTTGCCACGAAAAATGCCGTCGGCGATTCTGATATTGAACGGGCGAAAAGCCTCTATCTAGCCGTCCGCGATGGCTTTCAATACAATCCGTATTTCCTTGATTTACGCCGCGAAGGCTTGCAGGCGAGCGATTTACTCATACGAAATCGCGGATATTGCGTCGAAAAAGCGGTGTTGCTTTCCGCGTGTGCGAGAGCCGTCGGGATTCCGAGTCGGTTGAGTTTTTACATCGTCAAAAACCACATCGCAACCGGAAAACTTAGAAGAAATTTTGAAGTCAAACGAACTCGTTTTCCACGGTGCATCTGAGATGTTTTTAGAAGGGAAATGGATGAAAGGCGACTCCGGCGTTTAACTTGAATTTGTGTAAATATCTCGGCGTTGAACCTCTCGAATTTGACGGCAAAACCGATTCAATTTTTCAGGAATTCGACCACAAAGGAAATAGCTTTATGGCTTATCTCCACGATTACGGAGATTTCAACGATTTGCCGTATGATCTTTATTTAGAAGAATTAAAGAAACATTATCCGCATATTTTTGAGAATGAGAGATATACGAAAGGTGATTTGGTTTACGATTTTTCGGGTTAATCAAAATCAACAAAAATTTGCAGCGAAAGTGCAGATATGTTAAAACATTGAACACACAAGGTTAAGATTTTTATGCCCCACGAAACGAATCAAAATCCGGAACAAATCTCACGCGATTTGATTGACAAGCATCTCATCGCTTGTGGTTGGAGCGTTCAAAGCAAAAAGAAAATCAATCTTGGCGAATCATTGGGTGTAGCGGTGCGCGAATATCAAACCGATGTTGGTCCGGCAGATTATGTTTTGTTTGTCGATAAAAAGCCTGTCGGCGTGATTGAGGCGAAGAAAGAAGATGAAGGCTTGCATCTAACCCAGGTTGAAGATCAATCATCCGATTACGCAAAAGCTAAACTCAAATATCTTAATAATGATCCGCTGCCGTTTGTTTATGAAAGCACGGGCGAACTTACACGCTTTACCGATTACCGGGATTTGAAACCTCGTTCGCGTCCGATTTTTTCGTTTCATAAACCGGAAACTTTGCGTGATTTGCTGAAAACCGACACTCTGCGAAATAGTCTGCAAACGATTCGACATTTGCCGACCGAAGGTTTACGCGATTGTCAGATTACGGCGATTACGAATCTCGAAGAATCTTTCAAAAAGAATCAACCGCGTTCGCTGATTCAGATGGCGACAGGTTCGGGTAAAACTTTTACGGCGATTACGTTTATTTATCGTCTGCTCAAATACACTAATGCCAAGCGGATTTTGTTTATTGTCGATACAAAAAATTTGGGCGAACAAGCCGAACAGGAATTCATGGCTTTCCTGCCGAATGATGATAACCGTAAATTTACCGAGCTTTATGGCGTTCATCGTTTGAAGTCGTCATTTATCCCCACAGACAATCAGGTTTATATCAGCACCATTCAGCGGCTTTATTCGGTTTTGCGTGGGCGTGAATTGGATGAATCGAGCGAGGAAACAAATCCCAACGAATTCTTATGGCAGCCGAAAGAACCGCAAGCCGTAGAATACAATCCGAAATTGCCGATCGAGTTTTTCGATTTTGTCGTGATTGATGAATGTCATCGTTCGATTTACAACCTTTGGAAACAGGTTTTGGAATATTTCGATGCGTTTCAGATCGGTTTGACGGCTACGCCTGATAACCGCACTTTCGGCTATTTCAATCAAAATGTCGTCAGCGAATATAAACACGAGCAAGCGGTGATTGACGGCGTAAATGTCGGCTTCAACAATTATCTGATCGAAACGGAAGTTACCCAAGCAAGGTGCGACAGCTTAAGATGAAAGAATTCGTTGACCGACGCGAAAAACTTTCACGCAAAAAGCGTTGGGAACAATTGGACGAAGACATTACTTACACCGCGACCGAGCTTGATAAATCGGTCGTAAATCCCAATCAGATTCGACTGGTTATTAGAACTTTCAAAGAACATTTGCCGAAAATGTTTCCTGACCGCTTCGACGAAAATGGCGAATTTGAAGTGCCGAAAACTTTGATCTTCGCCAAAACTGACAGCCACGCCGACGATATTATCCAGATCGTCCGCGAAGAATTCGGCGAAGAAAATCGCTTTTGCAAAAAGATAACATATAAAGCCGATGAAGATCCGAAATCCGTTTTGTCGCAGTTTCGCAATGATTATCATCCGCGAATTGCCGTCACGGTGGATATGATCGCCACCGGAACAGATGTAAAACCGCTCGAATGTTTGCTCTTTATGCGTGACGTGCGAAGCCGCAATTATTTTGAACAGATGAAAGGTCGCGGCACGCGGACGATCACGCTCGACGCATTGCGAAAGGTTACGCCGACGGCGAAATTTGCCAAAGATCATTTTGTAATTGTGGATGCCGTTGGCGTAACGAAAAGCTGTAAAACCGACAGCCGTCCGCTGGAGCAAAAAGCCCGGCGTGGCTTTGAAAGATTTGCTTGGATGCGGTCGCGGTTGGCGTGCGTGAAGAAGATATTTTTTCGATCTCGCCAATCGCCTGTTGCAGGCTTGACCGGCAAATCAGCGAAAAACAGCGTGAGCAATTTAAGGAGCAGGCAAAAGGCAAAACGGCGAGTGAGATCGCTGCCGAGCTTCATTTCCGTTTACAGTCCCGATAGGCTCGACGATATCGAAGCCGAGATCGTTTCCGCTAATCCGAGTCTTACGCCTGAAGAGGTAAATGCAAAGCTCAAGCGGCAGCACGAGCAAATAATCGAAAAAGCGGCGGCGGTTTTTACGGGCGAATTTAATGAATTTGTCGAAAATGTCCGCAAATCGCTCGATCAGATTATTGACATCATCAATCCCGACAAGGTTACAAAAGTCGGTTGGGACGAAGAAGAACGCGAGGCGGCGACAAATACGATCAGCGAATTTGCTATCTGGATTCTGGAAAATAAAGACGAGATCACGGCTTTGCAGATATTTTATAATCTTCCGTTTCGCCGTCGTGAACTGACTTTCAAAATGATTCGCGATCTCTGCGACAAGTTGAAAATGGAACGACCGAAGATTGCTCCGCTCAATGTTTGGCAGGCATATCAGCAGTTGGGCGAAACCGAAGGAGCGGCAAAAACCGAGCTGACGGCTTTGGTCGCCTTGATTCGCAAAACGTGCGGGATTGACGAAAAGTTGACGGATTTCGGCGTTGGCGTTGACCGCAGATTTCAAACGTGGGTTTTCGGCAAGCAATCGGGAGCCTTGAAATTTAATGAAGAACAGATGCAATGGCTGAGAATGATCAAAGACCACGTTGCCACCTCGTTTCATATTCAGCGTGATGATTTTGAATACGAACCATTCGCACCCGCCGGCGGATTAGGCAAAATGTATCAGCTTTTCGGCGACCAGATGGAACCGATCATTGAAGAGATAAACGAAGCTCTAGCGGCATAAAAAAGTTCGACAAGTCCGACAAACTTCAGTTTGTCGAACCGTTTGGCAGAAGACAAGTTGAGGTTTTTCGATAAAGCTAAAGTTGTCGAATGATTTAGCGAGCAACAAACTGAAGAAGTCCGATAAACTTTAGTTTGTCGCACGCTTGGCACATCAACAAACTGAAGTTTGTTGGACATTTGCAAAATGATTAACAAAAACGAATTACCGAAAAATTGGGAATGGGTAAAGTTGAAGGATATCTGGGCAATTGTATTCAGGTGGAACGCCTTCAACAAAAGAAAACTCCTATTGGGGAGACGAAATATCTTGGATAATTTCCTGCTAAAGATTTATCGAGGATATAATGAAGAATATATTTCGAAAAGGTCGCAAATCAATATCAGAGAAGATTTTGAAAGATTGTACGCAAGAATAATTCGGAAAGAAGGTGACATTGTTTTCATCCGAGTTACAATCGATTGGACGAAATATTCAAATGAATTTAATACAGAATCAACGTTTCAAATTATAGTGCAATTTTGAAAGGGAATTCAAATTAGCTTTTTCTTATACTATTATCTTGAATCACTATCTCCAAAAATTTTGACGAAATTAGAAAGTGACGTGGAACTACTCCAAGCAAATATCGGAACAAATTTAATTAAGAACTTTGTATTCCCACTTCCACCGCTTGCCGAGCAGGAACGGATTGTCGCCAAAATCGAAGAACTCTTTTCGGAATTGGACGCCGGAATCGAAAGCCTCAAAACCGCCCAAGCACAATTAAAAATCTATCGCCAAGCCGTCTTGAAATATGCGTTTGAAGGCAAACTCACAAATGAAAATGTGAACGAAGGCGAATTGCCGAAGGGTTGGAAGATGGGAAAGATTAGAAGATGTCGCAGAGAAAATTACTGATGGGGAGCATTTTCAGACCTAAAACTCAGGCGACAGGAATTCCTTTCTTGTCAGCCAAAGATGTAAGAGAAAACGGAGTTTCATTTGAAAATCCACTTTTTATCAGCGAAGAAACTGCTCAAAAAGCCTTACAAAGATGTAATCCTCAAACAGGCGATATTTTAATTGTGAGTCGTGGTGCAACTGTTGGCAGAATGTGCATTGTCACAACTGATAAAGTTTTCTGCCTTCTTGGAAGCGTAATCTTGATAAAAGTAAATGTGTCAATACTTAGCAAATATCTAAATTACGTTTTGAAATCGCCTTTAGTAAATCGGAAAATCGTTTCTGTTTCTGGGGCAACGGCACAACAAGCAATTTATCTGAGAGACATAAAAAGTATCATCTTTCCACTTTGCCCACTCGAAGAACAACAACGCATTGTCGAAGAAATCGAAAGCCGACTGAGCGTCTGCGATAAACTCGAAGAAACCATCGCCGCCAGCCTGAAACAATCCGAAGTCCTGCGGCAAAGCATTCTGAAAAAAGCGTTTGAGGGGAAATTGGTCAACCAAGTCCAACAAACTTCAGTTTGTTGATGTGCCGGGCAAACGACAAACTAAAGTTTATCGGACATCTCAGTTTGTTGATGTGCCGGGCGAGCGACAAACTGAAGTTTATCGGACAATTAACAACAAACTGAAGTTTGTTGGACATTTTATGAGTCATTTTGAATACAAACAATTTTATGAAAGGAATCGCCCGCATATTCATCCGCCGGACGCGACTTTGTTTGTTACATTTCGTTTGGCTGGTTCTATTCCGAAATCAACGATCAAGGAATATCAGGCAAGAAAGGAATGGCTAGACAAGGAATTGTTGAGAATCGGACGTGAGGTAACGACGAATCCGTCTGAGAGTGCGGAGAAACAGCAAGAAAGGCTTGTGGAATTTCATCGTAGCTGGTTTCGTAAGTTCGAAGATATTTTGCACGATGCTAAAGATGGACCGATGTGGCTTGGTGAATCTGAAATCAGGCAAATCGTTGCCGACAAATTGCTTGAAGATGATGGCAAAAAGTATCGTCTGGATGCTTTTTCGATTATGTCGAATCACGTTCACGTTGTTTTTAAGCCAAATATTTCCGAAACCAATTTGATTGAGGATAAATCGTCAAAACGCCCAAAATTTGTGAGCGAAGAAGCGACACTTGCGGAAATAATGCAATCATTAAAAGGCGTGACCGCAAGGAAAGCTAACATCGCTTTGAAACGAAGCGGCTCATTTTGGGAAAAGGAAAGTTACGATCATTATATCCGCGATGACGCCGAATTTTACCGAATCGTCAAATACACGTTGAATAATCCGGTGAAGGCAAAACTCGTAAATCATTGGAAAGACTGGGAAGGAAATTATTTAGCAGAAAGATTGTCAGATAAAGTCCGATAAACTTCAGTTTGTCGAATGGATTAACGAGAAATCAAGTTGAGGATTTCCAATCAGACTAAACTTTTCAATTGCTTAGCAGAACAACAAACTGAAGTTGGTTGGACAATGTCCGATTGTCCGATAAACTTTAGTTTGTCGAATGGTCTAGCGAGAAGACAAGATAATGTTTTCAAATAACCTAGACTTTTCGATTGCTCAAGACAGCAACAAACTGAAGTTTGGTGGACAATTATTTTATGGACGCAAATACAAATTCAATCATCAGCAAAGTCTGGTCATTCTGCAATACACTTCGTGACGACGGCGTTTCTTACGGCGATTATCTCGAACAATTGACCTATCTTTTGTTTTTGAAAATGGCGGACGAATATTCAAAACCGCCGTATAACCGCAAGTTGCCGATTCCTGCCGAATACAGTTGGGAAAGCCTCGCCGGACTTCGCGGTGCTCCGCTCGAAATCCATTACGTCAATGTTCTCCGAAATCTCGGCAACGAAAAAGGAATTCTCGGGCAGATTTTTACCAAGAGCCAAAACAAGATTCAAGACCCGGCAAAGCTCTATAAGTTGATTGATTTAATCGGGAAAGAGAGTTGGAACGTAATCGGAGCGGACGTAAAAGGCGAGATTTACGAAGGACTTTTGGAGAAAAACGCGGAAGACACCAAAAGCGGTGCGGGACAATATTTCACGCCGCGTGCTTTGATTCGGGCAATGGTCGAATGCGTTCGCCCCGAACCGAATAAAACCATCGCCGATCCTGCGTGCGGAACGGGCGGATTTTTCCTTGCCGCTTATGATTTTCTGGCAAAAAGCTATTCGCTCGACCGCGACGAAAAAGAGTTTCTCAGATTCAAAACCTTTTTTGGAAATGAGATCGTCGCGGGAACCCGCCGTCTGGCTCTGATGAATTTGTTTCTGCATAATATCGGCGATATAGACAGCGAGAATTTTATCTCGTCCGCTGATGCTCTGATTGCTCCCGCGAGCGAAGGCTTCGATTACGTTTTGGCAAATCCGCCATTCGGCAAAAAGAGCAGTCAAACCTTCACCAACGAACAAGGCGAACAGGAAAAAGAAGACTTAACCTACAATCGGCAAGACTTTTGGGCAACTACGAGCAACAAACAGCTCAATTTCGTCCAACACATCAAGACAATGCTCAAAACAACGGGAAAAGCCGCCGTTGTTGTTCCCGACAATGTTTTGTTTGAAGGCGGAGCAGGTGAAACAGTCAGAAAGAAACTACTTGAAACGGTTGATTTACACACGATTCTCAGACTGCCGACAGGAATTTTCTATGCCCAAGGCGTAAAGGCAAACGTCATATTTTTCGACGCTAAGCCAGCCGCAAAAGAGCCTTGGACAAAAGAAATCTGGTATTACGATTATCGAACAAATGTTCACCACACCCTCAAGAAAAATCCGCTAAAATTATCAGATTTGCAGGATTTTATTGATTGCTACAATCCAGCCAATCGTCACAAACGCAAAGAAACGTTCGACGCAGAAACCAACCCAGAAGGAAAATGGCGAAAATTCACTTACGAAGAAATCATGAGCCGCGATAAGACGAGTTTGGATATTAGTTGGATCAAAGATAAATCGCTCGCTGATTTAGATAATTTGCCTGACCCAGATGTTTTGGCGATGGAAATAATTGAGAATCTTGAAGCTGGCTTAGAGAATTTCCGAAGTATAGTTAGCAATATTTCGCTCTAGAATCATAAATGTCTAAGCTCACAAAATCACAATTTAGAAAATTCATCGAATGCCCGAATGAATTTTGGCTGGCTCTGCATCATCCGGAGTTGGCTGGGGATGAAATCTCGCTAAATATTGCGTTTCGCGAAGACCGCGGCTGGCGTCTTCAGAAGTCCTCGCGGCGAAAAAAGCGAATCCAAAGGCAGAAACGTCCGCTTGGGAACGCGAGATTGATAAATTGGTTTACGGATTATACGAATTGACAGCGGAAGAAATAGCGATTGTCGAGGGCGTGGGAAAGTAAAAAGTAAAAAGTAAAAAGTAAAAAGTTAAGCGGAAACCGTGATAAAGTGTTAATTGAGGAAAGAGTTTATGCAAAACACATTAACCATTGAATATGCAGATGATTTGCTTTTTACCTTAGGCATTTCGGACAAAGAATTTTCCGAACAGGCAAAATTTTTGTTGGCGGCTAAACTTTATGAAACAGGCAGAATATCATCAGGGCAAGCCGCAAAATTATCAGACATGGAGCGAGTTGATTTTCTATTTTCACTCTCAAAAATAGGTGTTCCGATGAGCAATCTCAAACCGGAAGATTTAAATCAAGAACTTAATTTTGCCCTAAATGATTGATAAAATTGCAACAAATACAAGCCCGTTACTTGCTATTTCTAAAATGCAAGTCTTTGATATTATCGAAAAATTACCGTTTGAATTTGTTTGTCCCGCTGAAGTAGAAAGCGAGATTTTAGCGGGTGCGGCAAAAGGCTATGACATTACAATTCCTTCTTGGTTACAAGTCGAGAATTTACAATTTAAACTTTCGCCGCTTGCGGTTGCCTCGCTCGATGTTGGCGAAGCGGCAGTTATCCAACTTGCCCTCGAACAAAATATTCAAACCGTTTGTATTGACGAAGTTAAAGGCAGACGAGCAGCTTTAGCAGTCGGGCTAAAAGTTATCGGTTCTCTCGGACTTCTCGGCAAAGCCAAATCTCTCGGCATAATCAATGAAATAAAACCTAACATCGAAAAAGCTATAGACAACGGGATTTTTTATGACGAAAAACTGATAGAAACTTTTCTCAAATCTTTCGGAGAATAATCCGTAAAGCGACACATTAGCTGGCTATTTCTGTGACCGCAGGATAGACTTCGTGCGTGTTTTTGCAGTGAATTTCAAAGAAATCGGAAAACCTTGAGACCTTAGTCCAAAAATGTAAAAATTTATGAACCAAAAACTCACAAAATCAAACTTCCGCCGTTATCTCGAATGTCCGAATGAATTTTGGTTAGCTTTTCATCATTCTGAACTAGTTGAAAGCGAGATTTCGCCTGACATTGCGTTTCGGATTCGGCAGGGTTATGAGGTTGAAAGGCATTTTAAGGAACTGATTTTAGGTAGAAATGGAGGCAGTTATCAGTTTCAGAAAAAGGTGGAAAGCGATAGGCTTTTTGCCAAGTTTGACGTATTTGCAGACGATGGACACATTTACGAAGTGAAATCTTCGAAATACAAAGATCCAGGCGATTCGAAATATCGAAACGCTCGCGAGGTGAATTTGTATGATGTTGGGTTTCAGGTTTATGCGGCTCGCGAATCTGGCTTGGAGGTTTCGAAGGCGTTTTTGGTGTTGCTAAATGGGGACTATATTTTGGGCGAAAATCTTGATTTAGATCAATTATTTATTGTCGAAGATGTAACTGAAAAGGTTGAAGAATTGCAGGCTGATATTGCGTTGCGGATTGGTGCGGCGTTTGATTTGCTCGCGGGTGAACCGGAGATTGATTACGCAAATTTGTGTGGAAATAAGTTGAAATGTGAATATCTGAAGTTTGCGATTCCGAATTTTCCTGAACGGGTTGTGACGGACATTCCGCGTTTGCAAGGCAAGAAACTTGCGGGACTTTTGGAAGCCGGAATTTTCGATTTATTTGATGTTCCGGACGATTATGACTTGACGGCGACGCAGCGAGATTATGTCGATTTTCTAAAGTCAGGTGTTTCTAAGATTGATAATTCTGCGATCAAAGAAAAATTGGACGAACTAGAATATCCGCTCTATTTTCTCGATTATGAAACGGTAAACCCTTGTATTCCAAACATTAAAGGAATGTCGCCGCTGGCTCAGATTACGTTTCAATATTCGCTTCATATCAAGGCGGACTCTGATTCGGAACTAATTCACCACGAATTTTTGTCTGATGGAGGCGGAAATCCGCCGCGTGAAATTGCTGAAAATCTGGCAAAGGTTATTGGCGAAAAGGGGAGCGTGATCGTTTGGTATAAAGCATTTGAAATGACCAGAAATGCCGAAATGGGAATGCTACATCCGGAATTCGCAGCGTTTTTTGAATCGGTAAATTCGCGTGTTTTTGATCTTTACGAAATCTTTCAACAAAAACTTTACCGCGATCCGGCGATGAAAAATAACTCGATCAAGAGCGTTTTGCCAGCTCTTGTCCCAGAACTGACATACATGAATCTGGAAATTGGAAACGGCGGTGTGGCGATGGCACGCTGGTTTGATGAGGTTTACAAAGGCGATGGCGAAAAGAAAAAAGCTGTAATGAAATCGTTACTTGAATATTGTAAACTCGATACATTGGCGATGGTCAAAATTTTGGAAGTTTTAAAAGGGCTTTGATTTACTATTTTCACGAATTCGTTTTAATTTTATTATGCGTAAAGGTCTAGCCAGTTTTTCTTCCAATGGATTGCTGCGAAATGTCTGAAGAACGCTTTGGCTTGTTCCTTATCATTTTCAAGTTTCTCGAAAAACAATCCGGATACAAAATCACTAACCGGTTTCACTATTTCCTTACTAGTCAGCTGGCTCTTCGTTGAGTAATAGAAGGTCGGTTTTCCAAGTTTCGGGTGAATGCTCGCAATAAGGAAACTTTTTACTGTTCGCTGAGTAATTACATAATTTTCGTCCGGTTCGTGTTTCCGGGCGAATTTCTTTGACGCTTTGATAATCCCCGAAAGTAACGCGTCAACGTGCGTTCCGTGACCATGAGTATTAAAGTTGTTTAAATATGACCTTAGAAATGGTTCGTTTACAGAATAGTCCCAAAAAACGAACGCAAAGTCCGCCGAGAATCCATCGAATTCTCTCTCAATGGAGGTTTCGAAAAGAGTTGGACCAATCCCGTTCAGCGACTTAATTTTAATCAAATCATGCAAACCACTATCAAATTTATAAATGATTCGGCATTGCTGATTGTCCACCAAATATTTGATTTCAAGGGACTTTCCTTTGTTTATAAAAGCGATATCTTTAAGCAAACTGGATAAACAATGCGGATTGATTTCAAATTCTTCCCAAATGGTTGCGTCTAGCTGAAATGTCATTTCTAACCTGTCTGCAGAATACTCCATTTCGTCGTCAATGCCGATTTGTAAGTTTCCTTCAAAATAAATGTTCTTTAGAATTTCATTTTGTTCTCTATCAAACAGCGTAAATTCAAAGTTTCGACTAAGTGCGTTTAAAATCGCGAATTCATCGCCCGCTCCGTAGAGAGTATGACAAATATTCGCAGGAATTTTGTGTTTGAATTTTTTGAGAATTAGCTTGCCTGAGAATTTATCTAACCACTCAAAGCAAATTTCTTGGGCGTTGAGGATTCGACGCGACTCAGCAAACGGATAACTTTCCGTAAGAATTGACTGCAAAATGTGGACAAAACCTTGAATTCCCGTGCTGCCTGTATACATCACAGGACGCATCCGGACGGCTTCACTCCATTCCAAAATTTGAATCGGCGGTTCACCACAAGAAAAGCCTTCTTCCATACGCGAATTATAACAGGATAAACGGTTAATTTGAATTTCTATGCATTTCAAATGATGGTCAAATTCACTTCTAATTCACAAGAATGTTAGGTTATCCTTTTGTATCTTTCGGTCAATTTTGGCAAGATAATTTTATGAGTAATTTAATAAAAGCATTTGCGGCGAATGAGCCGAAAGGGAAGTTTGAGCCGTTTGAATTTGAACTCGGGGTTTTGGGCGATGAACAGGTGGAAATCAAAGTGCATTCGTGCGGGATTTGTCATTCGGATTTATCGATGCGAAATAATGATTGGGGAATGACGGTGTTTCCTTTCGTAGGCGGACACGAGGTGGTCGGCGAGATCATCGCATTGGGAAAAAACGCGAAAGGCTTGAAGATCGGCGATATTGTCGGACTTGGTTGGAATGCTGAAACGTGCGGACATTGTCAGGATTGCTTGTCGGGTTTTCAGATAAATTGCCGCGAATTGATCGGAACGATTGCCGGGCGGCACGGCGGTTTTGCGGAAAAAGTTCGCTGCAATTGGGATTGGGCGATCAAGCTGCCTGAAAACATGGATGCCTCAAAAGCAGGTCCGCTTTTTTGCGGCGGAATCACGGTTTTCAATCCGTTTGTGCAAAATAATATTAGCCCGACTGACAAAGTCGGTGTGGTTGGAATTGGCGGTTTAGGTCATTTGGCGTTGCAATTTGCTGATAAATGGGGTTGTGAAGTTACTGCATTCACAACAGATATATCGAAAACCGACGAACTGAAAAAAATGGGTGCGGATTACGTTGTAAATACTCGCGACGAAGATGAATTTGCAAAGCTTGCGGGCAAATTCGACATGATCATAGTTACCGCAAACGCAACGTTAAATTGGGATCTGTTTATAAATTCGCTAGCTCCAAAAGGGAAGCTGCACATGGTTGGAGCGGTTTTGGAACCGATGCAAATTGGTTCTTTTTCGTTGATCATGAAGCAAAAATCGGTTACGGGAACGGCAACTGGAAGTCCGGCTGTCGTCGCAAAAATGCTGGAATTTTGTGCGAGACACAATATCGAAACGGTGACGGAAAAATATCCGATGTCGAAGATAAATGAAGCTTTTGAGCGTCTAGAAAGTGGGAAGACGAGATATAGAATTGTTTTGGAAAACGATTTTTAGAGGAAATGTTTAGCCGCGGATTAACGCGGATAACGCGGATAAATCGATAAAAACTCTGCGTAAATCTGCGAAACCCGCGGCAAAATTTATTAAATATATGAATGATGAAAGAATTGTGCTTGTTGCACGTTTGAAAGTAAAAGCCGGAATGATTGAAACAGCAAAGAAAGCGGCGTTGGATCTAATTCCTCCGTCGCGTGCTGAAGCGGGCTGTATTAACTACGATGTTCATCAGGCGATCGATGACGAAACGGTTTTTGTTTGGCATGAAACTTGGAAAAGCAAAGCCGCCTTAGATGAACATTTCGAAACGCCTGAATTCAAGGCTTTTTTCGCGATGGTTGGCGAAATTGCGGCGGAACCTCCGCAGATGACTTTCACGAAAATGATTTCTTAAACTATAGGGCTGGTTGCCATTTGTAACTATAGTTGTTACAATTAAAAACATTGGCGATAGTTTAATAATTTTAGTCGCTAAGTTATAATCTCGAAAAAAGTTATTTTACCAGGAGAAAAGATGGGAGCATTTACAAAAGAAGCAACAGATACAAATTGGCAAGCAGACGTTTTAGGCTCAGATAAGCCTGTTTTAGTGGATTTTTGGGCAGAATGGTGCGGACCTTGCCGAATGATCGCACCGGCGGTTGAAGCAGTTGCGGAAAAATATTTAGATAAAGCCAGCGTGGTGAAAATGAACGTTGACGAAAATATGAATGTGCCGCAGCAATATGGAATTCGCGGGATTCCAACCTTGATTTTGTTTAAGGGCGGAGAAGAGCAAGAACGCGTAGTTGGTGCTGTTTCACGTGAAGCGATGGAAAAATTGGTAGAAAAATACGTTTAATGAGGGCAATCGTAGTAAGGGAATATGGCTTGCCGGAAGTCATGAAAATTGAAGAAGTTCCGATTCCAAAAGTCGGGGCTTCTCAAGTTTTGGTCGCTATTAAAGCGGCTGGAGTGAATCCGGTGGATACATATATTCGTTCGGGAACTTACACCACTATTCCAAATGTACCTTACACACCCGGCAAAGATGCCGCTGGAATCGTTGAATCAACCGGTGAGAGTGTTACAAAAGTAAAAATAGGTGATCGCGTTTATACCGCTGATTCTGTTTCTGGAACTTACGCTGAGTATTCGATCTGCAACGAAAATCAAGTCAATTTACTACCCGAAAACGTTTCCTTTGAAAAGGGGGCTGGCGTTTTCGTGCCTTATGCGACTTCATACCGTGCTTTATTTCAAAAAGCGAAAGTAAGATCAGGCGAAACGGTTTTGATTCACGGAGCAAGCGGCGGAGTCGGAATCGCTGCAATTCAGTGGGCGAAAAACGCGGGATTAAAAGTAATCGGAACGGCGAGTTCGAAAGAGGGAAAGCAACTCATAATTGAACAGGGTGCTGATTTCGTTTTTGACCATTCGGACGAGAATTATCTGAAAGAAATTCTCGAAGCAACTGCAAATAAAGGCGTTGATGTAATTTTAGAAATGCTTGCGAATGTTAATTTAGTTAAGGATTTTGATGTTTTGGCGAAGTTTGGAAGAATCGTAGTTATTGGAAATCGAGGCAGTCTTGAATTTAATCCGCGTTTGACAATGGGCAAAGACGCAACTATTTTGGGAATGGCTTTGTTTAATTTTTCGGAGGAAGATGAATTGGAAATTCACGGAGAAATTTTTCGAGGTCTATCGGAAGGCTACTTGAATCCGATTGTGGGAAAGACTTTTTCATTAACTGAAAGTTCGAAAGCTCATCGCGAAGTAATTGAATCAAAAGCATTTGGCAAGATTATTCTAATTCCTTAAGAAACTATGAAAGATCGAAGAAACACAACCAATTATTACGTAAACGCAATCATTAAAGACATCCAAAACGCGTTTGTACGTGAAGAAACAATCATTTTCAGTGAATCAAATATTGAAAGAATTTACGAATTTGAAGATGGTGCGATAATCCGTTATGAATGGCAGAGCGAAACGCAAGCTGCGATGAATGAAGAGTTTAATCATCGATTTTCAATGATTAAACTGCCTTCACCAAACACCGATAATTTTCAAAACGGAATCATAAAAACCATCTCATATGGTTCGCGATAGCGTTAATTTTTCTTAAATTCATCCAATACTTCAAAAACCTGTAAAGCGTACTTAACGTTGCCAAATGGGGCTGAAACCTGAACGCCGGCAATCAATTCCTTAACTTCCAAAAGCGATTCGCGTGCAATTGCGATACCTTCTTCGCGGGCTTCTTCCTTACCTTTTTCCGAAGCTATTTTCATTCTTTCCAAAATTTCTTGCGTAACATTTACGCCTGGAACTTCATTGTGTAGAAACTCGGCATTGCGAAAACTGACAAGTGGCCAAATTCCGGCGACGATTGGAATTTTGGTATGTTCGATTCGTCGTAGAAATTCTCTGAGCTGATCTGTGTCAAAAACGGGTTGCGTAATGGCGTATTGAGCTCCGGCTTCAACTTTCCATTCAAATCGCTTGATTTCTTCATCTAAATTTACCGCTCCGGGATTAACCCCGACTCCGATTGTAAAAGCGGTCGGCTTACCGATAGGGTTGTTTCCAAGATCTAGACCATGATTGAGCTTATTGACCATATTGGTTAAGCCAATTGCGTCAATATCAAAAACTGCCGTCGCATCAGGGTATGGTCCCATTTTTGGGGGATCGCCGGTAATTAGCAGAAGATTCCGCAATCCTAGTGCTGCGGAGCCTAGCAAATCGGACATCATACCGAGCAAGTTTCGATCGCGGCAGCAATAATGTAAAACCGCTTCGATATTAATGCTTCTCTCTACTAAAACCGAAGTCGCTTGGGCTGACATACGGGTTTGAGCCCGAGGTCCATCCGGAATATTTACTGCGTCAACTCCAGCCTCTTCTAATAATTTGATGGATTCGAGTGTTTTTTCCGCATCGCAACCCTTTGGAGGCAAAACTTCTACCGATGTGACAAATTCACCGTTTGCAATTTTGTATCCCCATTTCGACCGCTCAGCAAGTGGAACTACCCTTACGTCTTGCGGCATCAATTCCTCTACTGTCGCCAGTTGTTTGACGAAAGTTTGTGCGGTTTGGCGTGGCGAAACAGAGCGGATGGCATCAGCCAAAAGCTTGATATGCTGCGGCGTTGTGCCGCAGCATCCACCGATAAAGCTTGCTCCTACCTGAATAAATCTTCTTGAAAATTCCGCCATGTATTCCGGTGAACACATATACATTTGTCTGCCTTGAACGTCTCTCGGTAATCCTGCATTAGGCTGGGCGGAAATTTTCTTATCGGTTACTTCACGCATTTTTTCGAGAGCATTCAGGAAAAGAGCCGGACCAACTGAGCAATTTAGACCAATAACATCTGCTCCCCATTCGTCCAAACGCTGAGTGAAAATTTCAGGAGTCGCACCAAAAACGGTATTTCCGTCCATCTGAATTGCGATTTGAGCAATGATTGGCAGATCGCAAAGTTCCTTTATCGCCTTGATCGCTTGCTGAATTTCCGATAAATCCGAAAAAGTTTCCAAAACGAAGAGATCAATTCCGCCTTCAAGCAAAGCTTCGGCTTGGGTTTTGAACATTGATTTTGCTTCGTCGAACGAGGTTGGTCCGTAAGGTTCAATTCGTAAACCCAATGGTCCGACAGTTCCGGCTACGAATACATTTCCTGAGGCGGCTTCGCGAGCGATTTTTACAGCGGATAAATTAATCTCTTTTAACTGACTGTCAAGCCCGAATTTTTGCAGTTTATTGTAATTGGCACTAAAGGTATTTGTTTGAATAATATCCGCACCGGCTTTCACATATTCTTCATGAACCTCTCTGACAAGTTCTTTATTGGTAAGGTTTAACTCATCATAAGAGCGATTTATGTATATTCCTTTTTCGTAAAGACGAGTACCCATCGCACCGTCGAAAACGTAAATACCGTCGGATTCAATTAAGTCACGGAAGTTTTTCATAATAAAAAATCGTGCCATCGCAGCACGAAATTTGAAGTTTAAACTTTAATTGATTCGGCTGTTTAGCGGTTTATTTAACGTGGTCGCAAGTCGCAATAACTCACCACAAGTATTAAATTTAATGATGCGATTTTGTTCCGTAAGTGTCAAGCCGGATCATTTTTCTGTGGTTTTTAATTTGCCAAAAAACGCGTAATTAGCCTTCTTGCCTGTAATCTCCAGTCGCCAATGGGTGAAATCTTCAGCGTTCATGCAATTATTGCCGCGTCCTTGAAAGACCAGAAAATATTCCGTCATTGGGACGATTCCATTTGCAAAAATGCCGGCTCCGCTCTTTACTTTATATTTGAAACGCATTTCTTTATACAAAAGCGGATCGCCTTCTCCGCCATCATGTATATCAGCCTTGAAATCAACAAAAGTTGGTGCTTGGGCTAGGTTCAAAATCCCGGTGTTTTTCCCGTCACCCTGAAAAGCAAATTTCCAAATACTACTTTGAATTGAAAAATTAGCGGTAAAATTTTCAGTCAAAGGTGTGATACCTAAAATGTTGTCTGGATATCCAGCGTCAGTAAAAAGCGTTGCATCAACAATTTGCAGCCTTTTTAATTCGCCAATTTCGTATTCGGTAGGCTTAGTTACGCGGATTGAATATTCGCCCTTTTCGGAGCAGCAAGCACAGAATTTAGCAAAAGTTTGTATCGGTAAGAAAAGGAATGCAAGAGCAGCGATAAGAAGCAAGCGATTTGAATTCATTAATTTTAATCTCCCGTAGTTTCACGGTAAGTTTGGTTTTTTACTCAAAAATTGTCAAATGTAGATACCAAAAGAGACTTTCGGAATATAAACATTGTTGATAATAGTTGACCAATCATTAACAAATATCATAAAATTCCTAAGGATGTTCTTCTGACGTTCCCCGCATAAAGAAATGCCTCTTAAATTAAATAAAATTAGTCTGGTCTATTTTGTCCTAATTACGCTTTTGCTCGTTGGGTTAGTTCCGCTTGTTTTAACAGGATGGTTTTTGTCCGAGCGAAGCGGTAAGGAATTACGGGCAGTTGAAGGACGCTATCAAACCCAATTGGTTCAAGATAAAGCCCGCCAAATCGAGATGTTTGGACAGCGATATGGCGAACTCGTCGGTGGAATTGCCAAGGCATTTGAACTCTCTCAGGACTTCGCACTACTTTCTTCGCCTTTGACTCAGCAAAGATTGGGGCAAACCCTCAAAGAAAATCCTAATTTGCTAATGCTCTACGTTAAGCCGATTCAAGGCGAACCATTGTCGGTTTTTCGTTCTGAATCGATTGACGCAGAAGAGGTTCAAAATACATCCGCAAGCCTGTTGGCAAAAATCGCGGATAAAAAGATGGTTTGGGGAAAGTCGCAATTATTGAAGTCGAGCGGTGAAAACGTGATTTCAATTGCGGTTCCGGTTTTGCAGGGCGAGGAAATCACTGCAGCGGTTGTAGTGGTAATTTCTCTTCGTGAAATATCTCAGATCATGTCTGAAACAATGCCGGCGAGCGAAAAAGAACTATGGAGTGCCGGACTGCCGATTATTTTTGTCGTTGACGAAAAGGGTCATGCAATTTTCCATCCCGATTCCGAAGTTGTTTCTACACAAAAAGACTTGAATGGCTTGAAAATTGTGGAGGAATGGAAATTAGCGAACCAACAGATTCAGTCGGCACTTGTTCCATTTACTGCGGAATACGACGGTACAAAGTATGAGATGATTGGGGCGTATTCCACAGTCAATTTCAATAACCAAATGAATTTTGGCGTGATCGCCATGCAAGACGAAAAACGGGCATTGAAATCAGTCGGCGAAATGCGTTGGCAGGCTTGGATGATTAGTCTTGCTTTTGCATTATTGGCTTTGGTTGTCGGTAGTCTATTCGCACGTCAATTAACGTTTCCGGTTTCATCACTTGTTCAAGCGGCGGAGAAAATTGGATTAGGCGACCTGAAATCACGTGTTAAACCAAGTCATATTAAAGAGCTTAATACCTTAGGCACAACATTTAACGGAATGTCCGAAAGTTTGGAAGAAAATATAGCCAAACTCGCTAAAGCAGCACAGGAAAATAGGGAGCTTTTCGTGGGGACAGTGAAAGCTTTGGCTGCCGCCATTGATGGAAAAGATAAGTACACGCGAGGACATTCTGAAAGAGTTGCAAGATTTTCGGTCGCCATTGGAACACGAATGGGTTTGGATGAGAAAGAACTCGAGACCTTAAGAATCAGTGCTTTACTTCACGATGTAGGGAAAATTGCGATCGACGATAATATTTTGAAAAAACCGGCGGCATTGACTGACGACGAGTTTGAAATTATGAAAACTCATCCGCAGCGAGGCTATAAAATCATGTCGCAAATTCCTGCGATGGAGGAGTTTCTGCCCGGAATGTATATGCATCACGAAATGATCAATGGAATGGGTTATCCGCAAGGACTAAAAGGTGACCAAATTCCGATGCAAGGAAGAATTGTTTCAGTAGCGGATACGTTTGATGCAATGACGACTGACCGCCCATATCAAAAAGGAATGGCTTTGGATGTAGCACTCGATAGAATCAGAAGTTTTGTTGGTACCCGTTATGACGGAAAGGTTGTCGAAGCTTTGGTACAGGCTTGTGCGGAAGGAAAAATTCGTCCCGTAAGTGTTGGAAATTCCCGGCTTTCAAAAAAAGTTGAGGAAGAAGAGGAATTGGAATTGGAGATGACTACAGCTTAAAAATTGAGCAATCAAGAGGATTAAAGAGGTTTATGAGAATTAGATTGAATTCAGAAGAAGATGAACTAACGTTCAATGAACCCATCGGAGAAAACTATGGAACTCGCAAATGAAATTTGGCAAGTAGATACTGGAGGACAGATTTACGAAGCCACTAATTTTGATGAACTGACACAGTGGATTACTGATGGAACGTTGCTTCCTCAGGACAAAGTTCGTAAAGGCAATTTACGTTGGATCGAAGCACATAAAGTGCCGACCTTGCATAAATTTTTTAATGCAAATGAACTAGGTGCTGCTGGAACCGTAGTTTCTACAACAACCGTGCAAACCTCTGCAAACACGGCACAAACTCAAAATTTCAATGTTGCCGTTCCACCACCGTTTCAGACCTTTAACGAGCCGCCACCACCGCAAGTCTATCAGGATATAGGCGAACAAGCTCAAGTACATTTCTGCGTTTTGCACTCAGATGCAAAAGCTAAATATCATTGTGAAACATGCACCAATTATTTTTGTAAGGCTTGTCCGCAACAAAACACTTGTCCGATGTGCGGAGCAATGTGTAAAACTCTAGATATTCCGGTTGTAAATCAAGCATTTGCTCCGGTGAACTCGACTGCATTTGTCGCTCAACCAATCGAAGATGAATCAATTTCACCCGAAGTCGGCAAGGCAGCGTATTGGTTTTACGCGAAAGCAGTGCTCACTGTAATCAATTCAGTACTGTTGTTTTCCGGAGTAGAGTGGTCATTTGCATTGGGGATGACGGTTCCACTTATAATTCATTCATTAACGTTAATCGTTTCAGCCGTAGCCGGATTCACAAACATGAGCCTGTTAAATGCTGCACCCGTACTCGTGAGCTTTATTTGTGCAGGAATAGTGGCTTTACTGGGAAGAAAAGCATCTTTCGGCAAAAAATGGGCGTTGATTTTGGGACTGATAATTTTTAGTTTCGACGCCTTGCTGTATCTTGCGTCATTCTCGATTATTGGAATTGCTGTTCACGCGTTTGGAATTTATACGCTCATCAGCGGCTTGAGGTCACTTAAAAAATAGACTCTTAATCGAAACGTTTTTGTTTCCAAAGACCTACTCGTTTATAATCAGAAGTTTTGAGATTATAAACGGTAGGTTTTTATATTTATGGCATGGTTTTGGAAACGTAAAGATGAATCAACTTCGATTCTCGGACTCGATAAAACAATTGAGGAATTGCAGGCACAGGAAGCTGCGGTCGAAAAGGAATTTTCGGTTAGATTCAATAAGGCAATCGAAAAAACACGAGATTCGATTAATACAAAGCTCGATACAATTTTTGAAGGTCGCAAACAAATTGATGAAGCTTTTCTCGACGAACTCGAAGAGATGCTAATCTCTACAGACATTGGAGTTGCAACCACAATGCAGATTCTCGAAGCGATTCGAAAAGGTGTTTCACGTCAGGAAATTAATGACTTGGACGCTCTCAAAAGGTTGATGCGTGATGAACTTTTAGACATCCTGCATCACTCCGAAGATGCCGGAGTTGCGGACGAAACAAAATACGATCTATCGATCAAACCCTACGTTTTAATGGTGGTAGGCGTAAATGGCGTCGGTAAAACAACAACCATTGGCAAGCTTGCCCAACGAATTAAAAATGAAGGACATGAAGTCTTGATTTGTGCTGCCGATACTTTTCGTGCCGCTGCTTCCGAACAACTTGAAATCTGGTCACAACGTGCAGGAGTTCCGCTTATCCAACAAAAACAAGGCACTGATCCCGCGGCAGTTTTGTTTGATGCCTTGCAAGCTGCAAAAGCTCGCAACTCAGATGTTTTGATTGTTGACACCGCAGGAAGGCTTCATAACAAATCAAATTTAATGGCGGAACTCGAAAAAATGAAACGAATTGCGGGCAGGGAAGTGCCTCAAGCACCACATGAGACATTGCTTGTAATTGATGCAGTAACAGGACAAAATGGTTTGGAACAAGCCCGGCAATTCATGAAAACCGCCGACGTGACGGGAATCGTTTTAACCAAATTAGACGGCACAGCCAAAGGCGGAATCGCCGTCGCGATTGCAAAAGAATTGAATCTGCCAATTCGCTATGTTGGAATCGGCGAACAAGTTGACGATTTGATGGTTTTCAATGCTGAAGATTATGTGAACGGGTTGTTTAATTAGGGTGGAAAATGATTTTTCACAAATTGATTTGCAGCACACCCGCCGGGCGTTGGAGCTCGCGGCGGTTGGTGTTGGGCAGGTTTCGCCGAATCCATTGGTTGGTTGCGTAATTGTTGCAGCGAAAGGCGAAATAGTTGGCGAAGGAACATATTTTTACAACGATATTACACACGCAGAAGCGGTCGCACTCGCACAGGCTGGGGAATCCGCGAGAGGCAGTACGGCGTATGTTTCACTTGAGCCGCATTCGCATCAGAATCGTACTCCGCCATGTACTACGGCACTTGTAAATGCTGGTATTAAACGAGTTGTTTGCCCAATTGAGGATCCGAATCCGTTGGTTGCGGGGAAAGGCTTTGAAATTCTCAGGGCTAACGGAATCGAAGTTGTAACAGGAATTTTGGCGGAAGAAGCGGCTCGGCAAAACGAAAAGTTTATCTGTTGGCATCTGAAAAATCGCCCTTTTGTTCATTTGAAACTGGCGATGAGTTTGGACGGAAGAATTTCATTAACAGATCGGGCTTCTACGCCACTTTCTTCTAGCGAATCATCAAAAAGAGTTCAAGATTTCCGCCACGAACATGATGCGATTTTGATTGGCGGCAATACAGCGTTTATTGATAATCCGAGCTTAACGGATCGAACCGGAAACCCGCGACGGCGAAAATTAGTTCGCGTAATTCTCGATAATCGTTTGCAAGTTTACGAAGACTCGGTTTTGGCAAATACGGCAAACGAGACCCCAACGATCGTTTTTACTAACTCGCAAAACACTGAAAAAATTGCACTTTTGGAATTGAAGGGTGTAGAAATAGTCCAAACGAATTCAAGAAATCTGGACATTGTTTTAGATGAATTACGAAAACGGGACTTGCAAAGCATTTTGGTTGAAGGCGGTAGCGAAATTGCCGGAGCATTTGTAGATGGCAGGCTCGTTGATAAGATTTCGTTGATGATTTCACCCGTTATCATAGGCGGAAGATCCGCTCCGAATTCTTTTGGAGGTAGCGGTGTAGAAAAATTATCAGAAGCTTTGAAACTCGACAACATTGAGATAATCAGACACAGCGAAGACATAGAAATTACCGGCTATCCCGCAAAATGAGTGTAAAAGTTCAAAACTCTAAAACCCGAAGACCTTATGCGAAAAAGTCGCTTGGGCAAAATTTTCTCGTTGATCAAAATTATATTGATCAAATTGTTGACGCTCTTCAATTGAAAGAAACGGATACGGTAATTGAGATTGGTCCGGGTCGGGGTGCCTTAACCGAAAAATTGATTGAAAGCGGGGCAAAAGTGCTCGCAATTGAATTGGATCGGGATTTCGTGCCGCTTTTGAGAAAGCAATTTGCCGAACATCCAAATTTTGAAATTTTTGAGGATGATGCTCTCGAAGTTGATTTTTCAAGGTTCAAAAATCAAGACTTAAATTCGAAAATAAAGTTAGTTGCTAATCTGCCATATTACATTTCGACCGCTATTTTGCAGCGATTAATAGAACAACATCAAGTATTTAGCGATTTAGTTCTGATGTTGCAAAGGGAAGTGGTTGAACGAATTACCGCGAAACCAGGCAATTCTGAGCGTGGCTTTTTGACTGTTTTGGTGGAGCAATGTTTTGAAGCCAAAAAACTTTTCGACGTTCCGCCGGAGGCTTTCTTTCCGATTCCGAAGGTTTGGAGTTCGATTGCGAAATTGAATTCGAAGCCAACAGAAAGCATTGATAGTGAATTGTTTAGAGAAATAGTTTCGGTGGGATTTCAACAAAAACGCAAGACAATTTTAAACAATCTAAAAAATAAATTTGCGGACACAAGCAAAATACTCGAATCCGCAAATATTGAACAGGGTAAACGGGCTGAAACCTTAACCTTAAACGAATGGCTTTCAATTCTGTCAGCCGTTCAAAATTTAAGCTAATTCCTCTTTCTCAATCTTTTTTGGAAAGATTAAAGAAGCGATAATTGATATCAAAATCGTTCCCAGAATAAAGCCAAGAGAATATGTGATCGGGAATTTTCCTCCAAAAGCATCGTTTAACCAAACCATCTTCAAACCAACGAATGTTAAAACAACTGCCAATCCATATTTCAGCAGGTAAAATTTATCGACGGCTCCTGCCAGCATGAAATACATTGAGCGTAATCCTAAGATAGCAAAGATGTTAGATGTAAAAACGATCATCGGTTCTTTGGTAATTGCGAAGATCGCTGGAACGCTGTCTACCGCGAAAATAATGTCAGTTGCCTCCAGGAAAAGTAGTGCAACGAAAAGCGGAGTTGCATGGGTAACGCCGCCAATCTTGGTGAAAAAATTCTTGCCGTCAAGTTCATTTGACACAGGCATAAACTTTTTCAGAATCCTTACCAGGAAATTTTTCTCAGGTTCGATTTCAGCGTCCGAACTGAATACCATCTTAATTCCAGTGAGAATCAAGAATCCGCCAAAAAGGTAAATTACCCAATGAAATTGCATTAAAGCTGAACCCAATGCGATAAAAATTGCACGGAATATCAACGCACCTAAAATGCCGTAGAATAATACTCTATGCTGGTATTTTCCGGGAATTGCAAAGTAAGAGAACACCAAAACGAAGATGAAAATATTGTCGATTGAGAGAGAATATTCGATCACAAATCCGGTTAGAAACTCCCAAAATACCGTGTTGGCAGTTTCAATTGGAAATCTTGAAGCTGAATAATAATAAAGCCCGAAACTGAAAGCAACAGCGAGAATAATGTAAACAACGCTCCAAGTTGTCGCTTCTTTGAAAGAAACAGTGTGTTCTTTGCGGTGAAAAACGCCAAGATCAAGTGCGAGAATTATGCCTACAAAGCCAAGAAACAATAGATAAAACCACCAATATTCCGCGAAGGGAAATAAACTCATAATAGATACCTCGTCTGTAAATTGTGTTTGTTCGCAAAAGAAAAAGACCTCGTGCGAACTCAGTTAATAAAGTTCTGCACAAGGTCTTGATATTTTCTTTGCTGAGCCGGGTTGCTTTCACAACCGTATTGACGACACCAACAAACCGTTTTGGGCTATCTACTCCCCTTGTATTCAATTGTCAAAAAATAAGAATACCAAATACTTGATAATTTTGTCAAGATTAACGAAAAATAGTTTTTTATGTTATACTCCTGACAATAAAAGACAGCTTTAATAAAGTAAATTAATGAATAAAATAGAAATTATACCCCTCGGCGGGATTGGCGAATTTGGAATGAATTGCATGGGAATTCGCTATGCCGATGAAATGATTATTGTAGATGCCGGGATGGGATTTCCCGAAGAAACGCCTTACGGAGTGGATATTTCGATACCAAATTTTGAGTTTTTGGAAGAATATCGCGGCGATATGACGGCTTTGATTCTCACCCATGGACACGAAGATCACATAGGTGCATTGCCGTATTTTTTGCAAAAATTCAACTTAGCGACTTATGCTTCGCGTTTTACGATGGCATTAGCAGAGCGGAAATTAGATGAACACAAAATGCTCAGTAATGTTTTGCTTCATCGCGTTAAACCGAATGATATTGTCGAAATAGGTAATTTTAAGATCGAATTTATCCATGCTTCGCATTCATTGGTCGATTGTTTTTCATTGGCAATAACCACGCCGATTGGGACTGTAATTCATACCGGAGATTATAAAATTGACGACACACCGGTTATCGGTAAACCATACGATTTAGAAACGCTTAAAAAATACGGCGATGCTGGCGTTTTGGCACTTTTGGCTGATTCGACTAATGCAACTGTGGAAGGCAGAACGCCTTCTGAGCAAGCGGTAATACCAGCCTTCGAGGACATTTTTGAAACAGCAGAGGGCAGAATTTTTGTTGCAACGTTTTCATCTTCGATTCATCGCCTCCAAATAATTTTCGACATGGCTGCTGCTTTTGGTCGGAAACTCGCTGTTATCGGGCGGTCGATGCAAAGAAACGTAGAAATTGCTACGGAATTTGGGTTGTTGCAGATTCCGAAAGATACTTTGGTTGGTTTGGGAGAATCCAGAAGTTTGGATGATAGAGATATTGTTTATCTTGTCACAGGTTCACAAGGTGAAACCAGAGCGGCTTTATGGAATTTGGCAACCGCAAATTATAAGGGTTTGGAGATTGAAAAAGGCGATACTGTTGTGCTTTCCGCACGTATTATTCCGGGTAATGAAAAAAATATATCTCGTTTAATTGGAAATCTTTACAAGCGTGGAGCAAATATCATCGAAGAAAAAAGGCGACTCGTACACGTTTCAGGACACGCTTCGCAGGAAGATATTAGGATAATGACGGAAACTGCCAGAGCAAAATATGTCGTGCCTATCCATGGTGAATATCGCATGCTTTTCCGGCATAAAGAATTTATTAAGAATCACATCGCCGGATACACCGACGAAAACGTGCTTTTGATCGAAAACGGAGATATTTTTGAGATTGACGAATTTGGTGCAAGAGTTGTTGCCAAAAACGAACTCCATAAAAGATTTATTGATGAAGAATCGATGGGCGAAATTTTCTATGATGTTGTTCGTGAACGCAAGAAATTGGCTTATGGCGGAGCAATTTCTCTTGTTATCACGCTTGATAAAGATTCGAAAGAATTGCTCGAACAGCCGCAAATCACTTTCCAAGGTGTTGCCGGAATTGATCTGACAAATGGAATGATTGAAGATGCAAGACAATCGATAAAACTTGCGATTCAAGCAATGTCTAAAGATGAATTTCGCGACAAAAATTGGTTTAAGGAAAATTTACGCATTAATCTTAAAAGATTTTTGCAAAAGGTAACGGGTACGAAACCGGTAATAATTCCGACAATTGTTGAGGTATAAATCGGTTTTATGAAGATTTGTCAGATTTGCCGGCTTCGCTATCAAGACGATCAATCGTTCTGTTTTAATGACGGTTCGGTGCTTGTAAATCTTGAAAATGAACTGAGCGAAGCCACTCTAAACATACCACCTGATAAAATTCCATATCTCCCCATTGAGCAAAATAATCTGGCAACAGCTATGCAAAATGGCGTGACGAACCCAAATAGTCCGCCTAATGTTAGAAAACCGAAGAGCCTTGTTTTACTTGGAGTTATAGCAGCGTTGATCTTGTTACCAATAGTCGCAATTGGCTTTGGAATAATATACCTTGGTATTAAAGGCAGCCGGCAGACTAATATTGAAAGCGTAACTCCAACACCAATCTCAAAAACTCCAACACCGGTTCGTAAAGCAAAACCGGAAGCGAATTTGCAGGTTGAAATTCAGGATAAGGTAAAGGGAAGTTTTGGCAGAAAATATCTACGCTGTATGGTCACAAATATTGGCGAGGGAGTAGTCGAGAATCCTAGAATTTCATTACTTTTATACAAAAACGACATCAAGATTGGTAACGTTTACGGAGATTCAAAACTGGATTTTTTGAAGCCAAATCAAACAATTCCTGTTTGGGTTGACATCTCTAATTCCGAATATACGTCTGCACAATTTGATAAATCTCCATTCGCTAAAGTTTCGGAAAAAGACGAAAAGTCCTTGTATCCAACACTTATCTATACCGATACCAAGCTTACGAGCCAAACTCTAACTTCTTCATATAATTTCAGAAACTACCCGGAAGTCTTCTATAAAGTGAAAGGAATTGTGACAAATACTGATTATGACAAAGTCAGCCCGAAAATCTACGTTTTCTTCTACGATGAAAACAAACAAATCGTTGGCATAGATTCGACCTATCCGCCTGAATTAAAACGTGGTGAAAAGGCAGAATTTGAGGTAGAAGTTGGCGAAACTTCGATTTTTGGCAAGCCAAAGGAATTCGAAATATTTGCCGTCACAAAATAATAATATTCAAATTTTGATATTTACCGTTCGTTTGAAATAATGCTTATTTATGCAAGTTAAAACCCAGAAAGAAGACTTTCAAGACTACTTAATTGATGCCAGCAATCTGCAAGGCGGACACGCTGAGAAGTTTTTCGTACCTGAAAACGCCAACGAAATTTCAGAAATACTGAAGGAAGCGAATAAAAGTAAAACTCCCGTATCGATTGCCGGGGCAAGAACGGGTTTGGTTGGCGGTTGCATACCATTTGGCGGTTATCTTATTTCGCTTGATAAATTCAATCAAATCAAAGAGATAGGCAATGATTTTGCGATTGTTCAGGCAGGAGTTGTTTTGGCAGAATTTCAAAAACAAACTGAAGCAAAAGGACTGTTTTACCCGCCTGATCCAACTGAATGGAGCTGCCAACTTGGCGGAACAGTTGCGACAAATGCCAGCGGTTCACGCAGTTTTAAGTATGGTTCGACTCGGAATTTTGTTGAAAAAATTGAGGTTGTATTGCCAACAGGTGAAATTTTGAATCTCAAACGCGGACAAGTTTTTTCGGATAATGAAGGAATTATTACTATCCCACTTTCAAATGGCAAGGTTATCACGGCGAAAATTCCGACATACTCACAGCCCGATGTACGCAAAAATACAAGCGGCTATTTTTCTGCTGAAAAAGTTGATGCGATTGACTTATTTATCGGAAGTGAAGGCACGCTTGGAGTTATCACAGAAATTGAATTCAAACTTTTGCAAAAACCAAAAGGCTTTTTGAGCGGAATAATATTTTTCAAAGACCAAGACAATCTACTAAATTTCGTCAACGAAGCGAGAGAAAAATCATTCGCAAATCGCAAATCGCAAATTGAAAATCAACTTGATGCAACTTTGTTAGAATATTTTGATGATGAAGCATTGAAATTTATCAAAGAAAAGTTTCCTGAAACACCGGAAAATATGATTGGTGCTGTTTATTTTGAGCAAGAAACTAACGAGGAAACCGAAGATGAACTTTTTACAGCGTGGAATGAACTTTTAGAAAAACACAATGCTGAGATTGACGTCTCCTGGTTCACGACAACTGATGAAGATCGTCAAAAAATGCGAGATTTCAGGCACGCTTTACCTGTTTCGGTCAACGAATTTATTGTTCATCACAAACAACGTAAAATTTCGACTGATATTGCTGTTCCCGACGAAAATTTTGCTTCGATGCTAAGATTTTACAAAAAATCACTCAAAGATTGGGACTTAAATTATGTAATTTTTGGTCACATCGGCGATAATCATTTGCACGTCAATATTTTGCCAAAAAATGACAAAGACGCGATTAAAGCCAAGCAATTATATGGTCGATTCATTGCTCAGGGAATAATGCTCGGTGGTACAATTTCAGCTGAACACGGGATTGGAAAGGTTAAAAGCAAATATCTTTATGTGATGTATGGCGAAAGATATTTAAACGAAATGGCGGAGTTAAAAAAGGCATTTGATCCGCAAGGTATTTTGGGAAGAAATAATATTTTTGACGCAAAATTCTTAAATTAGACCGTCTTAGGAAAGATTGCTGAATTCAGCACATAAAATTATGAAAAATAAATTTAATTTGGTAATGGTTTTAGCGGTAATGATTTTTGTTATCGGTTGCAGTTGCGGTAATTTGGGCAATATGTTTCAAGACGAAAAGCCGACCACACAAAAGCAAACTGATAAAACGACCAGCGATAATCGGACTATTACAGATAAAGTGACTGACAAAGTAACGGATGTTGCAACGGAAGGCGAAAAAATTGGTATTCCTGAATGCGATGAAATGATGGATTATTTCCGTAATAAGATTGACAGCGAAGAGACTGATTTTTTTACCAAAGCTATTCTAAAAACTATGGAAGCGAAATTTCGCGAAGGAATCAAGCAGAGTGTGGGTGAAGGGAAATCAGATAAAGCTGAGACTGCCAAATGGTGCAAAGAATTTAAGAAGAATTTAGACCAAGAGGAAGCAAAAACGAAAAAGTAAACTTGTATTGATTTTGTTCAAAAAAGACGTGAAAATCTCGCGTCTTTTTTCTTTGCTCAATTTACGACAAGCAGTTAAAATCTCTAAAGTTATCTATTTCAAACAAAAGGAACAATTTACAAAATGATTCGAGCAATTTTGATGGATTTTAATGGCGTTATTATCAACGACGAGCATATTCAGATGAAACTTTATCAGGAAATTTTCAAGGAAGAGGGCTTTGAGATGTCGGAAGAGGAATATTTTGCCTGCACCGGAATGGACGACGAAACATTTATAAAACATCACTTTAACAGAATCAACAAAGTGTTATCGGCAGAAAAAATTGTCGAGGTGAGAACAAAAAAAGCCGACGCTTGGCGAAAGGTAATCGATAAAGACATGCCGCTTTGCGATGGCGTAGAAAATTTCATACGAAAGTGCAGCGGACGCTTTGCGATGGGAGTTGTGAGCATGGCGAATCGCGAAGATATTGAGTATGTTTTGAATAAAATTGGCGTTCGCAGATTTTTCACAAAAATAATTGATGCAGAGGACGTTACGGTATGTAAACCGAATCCGCAAGCCTATCTTGAATGCTTCAAGTATCTTGATCGCAGACGAATTGCCGATGGTCATTATCCACTCAATCATGGCGAATGTCTGGTAATCGAAGATGCACCACAGGGAATTCAAGGCGGCAAAAACGCAGGCATGAAAACACTAGGAGTAACCAATACTTTCGAAGCCGAAATTTTGCGAAAAGCCGGAGCAGATTCCGTGACAAAAAGTCTGGTAGATTGGATGCCGGATTCAATCGTTCAAGTTTTTTGCAAAACAGCTTAAATCCCTATGGCAAAAGATTTTATAGAAGACAAACAAGAACTCAGCAGACTTGCTCCTGTTGCCGCCGCACCTCTTAAAAGACAGGTTTTTGTGTGCAATGGAAAATCGTGTTCCGCGGTTGGAAGTGCTGACGTAAAAGCCGCTTTTGAGACACAACTTGAGGCGAAAAATTTGCGATACGGTAAGGCTTCAAAGGGCAGAAATCCTGTAGGTTCTGTTGTTTTGACAGATTGCAGTTCGGTAGGATTTTGCTCAATTGGGGCAGCAGTTTTAGTTTACCCGGAAGGCGTTTGGTATGCTCAGGTAAAAAAAGAAGATGTTGCCGAAATTATCGAGAAACATCTTGAAAAAGGAGAGATCATCGAACGATTGGCTCTGGTAAATATTGTTGCTGAAAGCTAAATTGGGTCAGTGGTTACATCTCCTTATTATGACTCGAACCGTTTGAATGGAGGTTGTGTTTATTCAGCAGATGACGAAAAGCGTGAACAGGAATTTGCAGTATTTCGGCAGCCCGGGTTTGATTGTTCATCATTCTTTGCATTGCTTCCTCAACCATATTTTTTTCCAGATTATTAATAAATGATGGTAAATGAAGCCCGGCTTTTGGCAATAAGAAACTGCCATTTGATTCTTTCTGATTTTCTTCGATGCAATATTCGGCGAGAACTTCTTCGCCATCGCCTGTCAGAGCGACCGCCCGTTCAATCGTGTGTTCGAGTTCGCGAACATTTCCTTCCCAGTTACGGTTATGCAGAATATTCATGGCTTGTTCCGACATGTTAATTTTCTTGCCGGATTTTGAACAGAATTTTGTGATGAAATGATTTACCAGATCAGGAATATCGTCACGACGTTCTCTTAGCGGCGGAATGTGCAGAGGAATTACAGAAAGTCGATAAAAAAGATCTTGACGAAACGTGCCTTCATCTACCATTTGTTTGATATTTCTATTAGTTGCAACAATTACGCGGGTATCAATCGAAATCTCATTCGTGGCTCCAATTGGTCGAATACGCTGTTCTTGTAAAACCCGGAGCATTTTCACCTGCATAACCGGCGACATTTCGCCTATTTCATCTAAAAAAATACTACCTCGATTTGCTGATTCAAAAAGCCCTGTTCGATTTTGATTAGCCCCTGTAAAAGTACCTTTCATAAAGCCAAAAAGTTCGGCTTCGAGTAAATTTTCAGGCATCGCACCGCAATTAATCGCGACAAACGGTTTATCTTTTCGATTGGAAATATCATGAATTGCTCTCGCGAAAAGCTCTTTTCCGGTACCTGATTCTCCGGTAATTAAAATCGTGGAATCTTCTCTTGCCACTTTCCGCATCATCTGAAAAAGCGACTGCATTTTCGCAGAATTTCCAACAATATTTCCTATCGATCCATGATCGCTCTGAGCCTGCCTGAAAGCGGTATTTTCCTTAATGATTGCTTGTTTTTCGAGCGTTCTTTTAACAATTACTTTAAGTTCTTCGTTATGAAAAGGCTTTTGTACGAAGTCGTCAGCACCAAGTTTGAAAGCTTCACGGGCAGTTTCGATAGTGCCAAAAGCTGTCATCAAAATAATGCCAATATCGGGTGAAATTTCATGAACAGCACGGAGCAACTGGATTCCATTCATGTCAGGCATCCTGACATCTGAAATCACGAGATTACATTTATTGGTTTGGAGGTAATCGAGAGCCTGCTGACCGCTTTTTACGGAATCAACGGAATAGCCTTCAGCCTCGAAAATTAAGGTTAAAACCTTTCGATAACTTTCTTCATCGTCAACAATCAAAATATCAGACATGCCTTTCGGGTTCTCCTGCAAACGCCTTCGGGGGCGACACGCTAAAGTAATGTAAATAGCTGCAATTAAACAGATTGCGGCAATTCAATGGTAATTTTTGTACCCTTTCCAAGTTGGCTTTGAACGTCAATTCTGCCATTATGATCGTTCACAATTTTGTGAACAATCGAAAGTCCGAGACCAGTTCCATTTGCTTTACTGGAAAACGGTTCAAAAAGTTGTTCCAGATAATCAGGATTAATTCCAAGCCCTGTATCTTCAAAAATAATCTGAACATTTTTATCAGAAATTTCATGTAATTTCACGGAAAATTTACCGCCATCCGGCATCGCTTTCAGTGAATTTTTTGTCAGATTCCAAAAAATTTGCTTTAATTGACTTTCGTTGGCTTTAATTCTGACCGGAGTTTTTGGCATTTCAAAATCAAACTGATGATTTACTGAAATATCAGGATTATGCCGTAAAAGCAGCAAACAATCTTCAATCGTTTCGCCAACATCAAGTAAATTACAATTTTCTCGAAACAAAGAATCGTAGTTTGGTCTGGAATAAGCCAAAAAATTAGTGATAATTTCATTGAGACGGTCTGATTCCTTCAAAACCAGATCAATCAATCCCGAATCATCTGCCTTATTTGTATTTTTATCCTGTAAAAATTGCAAAGCCGAACTCATTGACCCAAGCGGATTTCGAATCTCATGAGCCAGACCCGCAGCCATTCTGCCAACCGCTGCCAATCTATCGGAACGCCTCAAAGTTTCTTCCATTATGCGAATCTTTGTAATATCTTGAAACGTTAAAATTAGCCCGGAAACAGAGCCGTTTTTGCCGTTTAAAGGCGAAATTGAGCAAGCTACGGTAACGAAATTTGCCTTTCTATTCTCACATTTTGAAATTAAACTGGCTTCAAAATGTTCTGCTCTGAAATCATCGCTTTGAACTGATCCGAGGCAAACTTCAATCGGCGTTTGAATCTCTTCGCCAAAGATATCAAAGATGCTTTTACCAATAATTTCGCTCGCCTTTAATCCGGAAATTTCCTCCGCGGTACGGTTGAACGCGTAAATTTTGCCATCTAAATTTGTGGTAATTAATCCCGAGTGTATTGATTCGACAATTCTTTCATGTAAAACGTGCAAATCTTCAAAATTTTCCGCCGCTTCGATTATTTTTTGGTCAACCTGACGCCTTTCTGAAAAACGCGAAGCGAGCAAACCGACAACTAAAATCGCCACGGTATTGAAGCCAATCGCCTGTAACAATCTCGAAGGTCTTGTCTCGCCCGAAAAAGCAAAAATATTTGTTTGAGACGTTAGAAACGGCAAAAGCGTAAAACAAAAAGCGGATAATACAGAGATAAAAAGAGTGCCAAGGTTGCCGAGATAAAAGCCGGATGCACCAATCAAAATCAAGTAAAGTATAATGTATGGCGAGAGTAAATCGCCTGTTTTCCAGACAAATCCGGTTATCAAAAATGCATCGATAACAAATTGAATGCGGACTTGCAGCAATAAATTTAGATTAAATTTGAGTAACGCAAAATAGACAATGGAAAGCCCGATAGAGACGATGAAAAGCAGAAAGAGGCTACTTGGAAATTCTTCGGCAGCGAGACCAAGGTAGGTGTTTTTCCACCACCAAACCGCCAAAAGCATTGAAAATATCAAAGCCAATCGCCCAAAAATCAATTTCTGAATTTTTGGAGGATTCAACTGAAAATTCAATAGATTCGATTTTTTCGATTCAAGCATATCTACAACACCAAATTTTCTTTCCGGCTTTATGAAAAGAATATTGCTTGGAAAAAGTAGTATCCAATTTGAAATGAATTGAAACATATTTCTACCGAATTAGAAAGAAGTATTTTGAGTATTCTCCCATTTTTTATTGCGAATGACTCCAGTTATAGGGTTCGTTGTGACAACATCGCGTTCATTAAATTCAGCTTTATTGAGTGATTTGATCCTTAAATGATTATCTTCACAAACTAATGCATTTTTGGAACAAATTATTACAAAAAAATAAATTAACTTTCAAATAGTCCAATGTAAGACGGCTGTCAATCGCTTGTTTTGCCAAGGATTTTAGTCGGGAAATATTTCGTTCAACATTAATACTTTCTCAATCTGACTAAAAAAAATGTTGACGAACAAAAAAAAAGAGAGTAATCATAATAGCGAATCGTTTAGTAATCATTTTTAGGGATATTCCAAACTATCTTTTTAAGATTATGTTGGTGTATCACGTGTAAATGCAACATTTAGATTTAATTACCCAGACGCAGAAAAGGGAAATAAGAAAATAATGGAAATTAGTGGAAACGCTCAAGCTACTCTGCCCGAGCTCTTAAACAAAATGATGGAACTCGGAGCTTCTGATCTGCATTTGCGGGTAAATAGTCCGCCGCAAGTGAGAGTTCACGGACACCTACGCCCGCTTGAAAATTATCCGGTTTTATCGCCGAATGACACCGAAAGATTGGCGTTTTCCGTGATTTCGGATTCGCAGCGACGAAAATTTCAAGAAGCTTTTGAACTTGATTTTTCTTTCGGGATCGACGGACTTTCCAGATTTCGGGTAAATATTTTTAGGCAAAAAGGAACAATAGGTGCAGTTTTGCGTGCAATTCCTTATCAAATCAGGTCGTTTGAAGATTTGGGGCTTCCTTCGGTTGTAGCCGATTTATGTCGTAAGCCACGTGGTTTGATTCTTGTGACCGGTCCTACGGGTTCGGGTAAATCTACGACCCTCGCGACAATGATCGACAAGATTAATCTAACCCGTCACGAACATATTTTGACAATTGAAGACCCGATTGAGTTTGTTCATAATCACAAAAATTGCGTAGTCAGCCAACGAGAACTTGGCGGTGATACGCATTCATTTGCAGATTCGCTGCGGTCTGCACTTCGTCAGGATCCGGACATTGTTTTGGTTGGCGAAATGCGTGATATGGAAACTATTGAAATGGCATTGCGAGTTTCGGAAACGGGGCATTTAACACTCGCAACTCTGCACACAAACACAGCAGCTTCAACAATTAACCGTATTATCGACGTTTTTCCCGCTGGTCAGCAATCGCAAATTCGAACCCAGCTTTCGCTTGTTTTGGAAGGTATTATGTGTCAGGCATTGCTGCCCAATGCAGCAGGAAACGGGCGGGCGATGGCTCTCGAAATCATGATTCCGAATTCGGCAGTTCGCAATTTAATCAGGGAAGATAAGATACATCAAATCTATTCCATGATGCAGACCGGCGGCGAGAAATTTGGTATGCAAACGCTCAACCAATCGTTGGCGAGTTTGTATCAAAAACGAAGTATTACGCTCGAAACAGCGATGACGATTACGTCAAATGCGGATGAATTGAAAGAGCTTTGTGAACGAAAACGAGTTGGAACAATGGCTGATTTAGGCACGGCTACTCGAATTCCGATGATTCAAAATCGAAATAATCAAACCTAGCTAAGTTTATGCAGCAACATGACTTCGCAAATGTTTCCTGAGAATACAGCATTTTTATTGAGACAAATTTTGAAATTGACGGTCTTTTAGTTATTTATTGAAGAAAAATATTGACACAATGTCTATTTTTAATGTTAAATGACAAGCATAAGTTGAGTTAATTACCTATCGTCATAAACACATCGGAATTTTCCGATGGTTGTCATGCAATTTTGGTATTCAACTTATTTAACCCCCTATAGGTAGAGAATTTTAATTGGAGTTTGGTCTCTGCCTAAAGTTATTAAAGGAGCTCCGAAATGATCGTTACACCCCAACCTCAAAATGAGGTTTTTGAAATCCCCGTCGATTGTCGAAACCATCTTAACAATCGTTTGGGAAACAATAATCATAATTTTTCTGGGAATTCGTCATCTGAATTCACTAATCCAAATTCCATAAATTATACAAAAAGGAGAGATGTTTTAAGCAAACACTCCGTAAATATCGGGAATATCACATTTTCCGATGGTGTGCTGCTTGTAAAACGTCGCTTCTATAAACAAATTAGGCAAAGTTTTTTGTAACGTTTTGACGGGAAAAGTCATTACTGTTCAGAACCACTAATTTATTTTCACGATGTTCGGATTTACCGGCTATCGTTTTTGGAATTCATTATGAAAAATAGTTTTGGTGCAAAGGAAGCTAAAAAATCCTTCAAAAGGCGTAGAAATCCTCAGTTATCATCCCCCGATCAGCTTGCATTGGTCTGGAATGAGCGTGGTGAAGTAATTACTGCACTGCCGGTTCCGGGAGAAATTTCCGGAACATATGACATGGATTTGACGCGTTTGCCTGCCGATTTAAATCTGGTGGCGACACTGCAAATGCGTCGGGCGAGCCAACCGGATTTACCGCCATTATCACAAAATACACTGGTTTCAACGATTATTAGCGATTATTCGGAAAGAACCCGGATTTTGGCACTCGATGGCGATGCACTAACCCTTGATGAAGATGATTTATCAGATTGGCTCTTAAATGCCGAACAACAAATTAAGCTCGGTACTGATAATTTCCCCATTTTTGAAACTGCACTCGAAGATACTGCGTGTTCCGTAACGCGTTTGCCAAATGGTCAGATTTCGATGACAGAGGTTCCGCGTCAGCAAGTTAATCAAACCCGCGAAAGAATTGAAATGCTGCTCGGGCAGGAAGAGGGAATATTTAAGGATAATTTAACCATAGAAACCCCGCTTCGTTGCGTAGCAAGATATTTTTTGAATGCTTTGCCAGAAGGCGGTAATGCTCTAAGACCCGGCAAGGAATTAGAAGTTACGACTTTTCTTTTGATTACAAGAGCTGGTTTCAGTTATGGATTATGGAGTCCGACGGACGGTCTTTTTAGCGAATATGCTTTTCTTGCACCTTCAGAAATAAAGGATTTTGATAGTAAGCAGACACGCAGGATCAATCTTAACAGCAACCCGAATATCAATAAAACTAAGGCAAACGAAACAGTTTCGCTTGCTCAAGATTATATTCAGCAGGCTTTTGAGCAGCTCTACGTCCAACTCTCGCCGGAAAGATTGGAGCAGATGGGTTTGGCAAATTACAGCCAAATTGTTTGGACGGCAGAGCCTGGAATAGATGATCTTGTAGCCCCGATTGCAACGGATTACGCTCGTAAAACCGGATTGGAAGTATTGAAAATAAATATCCCCACTGATGAGGCAATCGCCAGCGGACTGCTTTTCGGTTCGTTCAATTTTGGTGATCCAAATTTCAACGCCGACCAAATTGTTCCCCAGATAAATCTTGCCCGTGATCTGCTTGCTGAAGCTGATACCGGAGCGATTAATCGACAGAATATAGAGCAATTAATGGGGCAGAAAAGACATAACAGAGCCGTATTTTCGTTATTGGCGGCTCCGATTATGGCATTGGCAATTTTGTTGGGTTTAGTTGCAAATATTGTTAGAGCTCAGGCTTGGTTGGCGATTAGGGATGCCCGAGCAGAAATAAAAACTGCCGAACTTAAACCTGCTCTTGATCGTCGCAAATCATACGAAGCGAGTCTTAAATGGTATCAGGAATTTATCGGGCAAGTCAGTCGTTTGCGAAAGCAGCAGCCGGTTAGTATCGGTTTGCAGCACGAACTTGATTCGCGTTATCCGATTGATGTTGATCCATCTTTTTATGTTTCTGATTTGAAACTTTTGGTTAATGGAACTGTTGAAATAAAGGGACTTGCCAAGAATAAAGATGCTGTAACAGCGTTTTTGAAAGCTTTGGAATTTGCCGGCGGTGCAACCAGCGGAACAAAACTTTTCGGCAATTTAACATACGAAGTGCAAGAAGGAATGCCTTTGCCGGCACCTGGGCAGCAAAATCTGCCGACGGCGGGAAGAACAAACCTTGTCAGCAATCTAGCTCCCGGCGTAGTCGCTTGGAATATAAAAGGCAATTATCTGCCGATGGCTGATTTTATTCCGCCTGACCCAAATAAGAAACCTGCTCCGGTAGTGCCGCCGGCTGAATGCAAATACTGCACCGCCTCCGGCTGCAACAGCCTTGAAATAATAACAAGGGAAGTAATTGTTGGAAAATCTTGAGTTCACAGAGTGAAGTGATATGGCAAAAACAAACAACAAATCGACCAATAGCATTGTCCGCGAATCTATAAAATATGGTCCGGGACTAACATTTTTACTGATGGCAACGATTTCATTCGGAGCGGTATATTTAATTTACAGCTATCTTTTGAGTGATTACTCGGTATCTGCCGATACTTATCGACAGGCAGTTTTGAAGAAAGAGATTGTAAATCTGGAAACTGAAAAAATGTTATCAGAGGAAGATCAGTTTAAGTCTAAATTCAATAAAATTGTAAATCTTTATCAGGAAGCAAAACCGCTTTTACCGGAAGAGACGGAAATTTCTGACGTACTTGGGCAAGTTGAATCTGCCGCACGACGCAATGGCGTTACGGTAACGGGTTTAACGGCTGTCAAAGAATCAGTTAAGTCTCCGAAAGCTGAGAAAGTGTATGAGCGGGAAATTCCTGCCGTTGTAACCGGAAACTATCCGCAAGTTGTAGCCTTTTTCACTGATATTTCAAGAATGCCGCGAATTTTAGTAGTTAGGGATTATTCAATCGTTTCGTTGAAGAGTAGTGTTTCAGCAGGTTTTACGCTGGTTGCATATCACGCACCGCCACCAACTGAGATGCCTGCCGCACCAAAAGCTATTGCCTCAAGTGCGACTCAACCGGAGGTTAGATAATGGAAAAGAAGCAAGTTAATCAAACTACATTGCCGCTAAAAGACAGATTGCCGCTCAAATTGGGTTTGCTTTTTGCAGGTACGTTTTTAACTGTTTTTATGGGTGGATTTATCTGGGATGTTTTGGCTTCCGTAACTGAAAGCAAGCTCGCCGAAGAAAATGTCAAGAACCAGCCTGCCCCCGTCGTAATTGATCCGAAAATTGAGCCTGAATTAGCAAAAGTTTTGAATTTTGAAGCGTTTCCGGGTACGACTCAGGTAAGAGACCCGTTTACAGATCGGAGTAATTTAACCGGACAGGTTGCTCCGCCAACTGCTGCTGTTGCTGCACCTAATAATGCTGCGGCAAATGCAAACCAAACCGCGACTGTCACAAAAGTTGGTGGTAAAACGGACACACCGGGAAATTCCGCTGGAAAGAATCTGCAAAATTCGCAAAAATCGGGTTCGGCAAATCAAAGTGCCGAAGCGGCTAAAGTGATTGACGTTGCCTCTACGGAAGCTACCTACGAAAGAATGCGTTTGCGGGATGCCAGAATTTCTGCCGGCGGCGATGGCGGACCTGAATCGAGCGTTTATGCAATTGGTGACTTATTTCCGATTGGCATCGTAAGCGGCGGCGAAGGTCAGGAAGAAGTAATGTTCTTTTCGCAGACGATGAATAGAACTATGAGCTTTCCGATTGGAGCCAGATTTTTCGATGGTTGGCTAGTTGGAAAACGTCCTGAAGGCGTTGAATTTAGCGGCTACGGAAAGAATACAATTTTAGTAAAACAATGGGAACGCGACATCAAAACAAGAGCAGCACAAAGCTATACTCTAACATCTTCTCCAACTTTGGGAATTCTGAGAGAGGACTAAAAATTATGAAACATTTAACCCCCTTATTGATAATTCTATTACTTCAATTGAGCATTTTTGCTCAGTCAGAGGTAGTCAACTCAACCGTTGCGGATACTGAAAAGGTGGCGGTAAAAGACATCTCGGCGAAACAGGCGGAGCAAAATTCAGCTATCAAGAATTCGCTTCCGTCTCCGCAAAAATCAAATTTTTGTGATCCAAATTATCGCGGCGGGAATTTAAGTTTCACGCATTTTGCAGAATTGACTTTGGACGATTTGTTGCTGCAAATTCACAATCGTTTCGGGATTGGTTTCTTGGTTGGACCGACTGTTGGTAATCAAAAGATTAATATCAAAGCGGATAATGTAGCTTGGAATGTACTTTTAAACTCGCAGCTATTTGTCTTAGGTGTGAGGGCAACCTGTATCGACGAAAAGACGATTCAACTCGTAAAAAGTGAAGCATTTAACAATTTACAAGATTCAGCCGAAGTGAAAACTAGATTTATCAAACTGAAATTTTTACAACCAACATCGGGTGGTAATGTCGATGTCGCAGGAAGAAGCAGTGGCGGTCAAAGCGGCGGCGGTGGCGGACAAGGTTGTCAATCCGGTGGTCAAGGCGGTGGTCAAGGCGGTGGTGGTGGCGGACAGAGCGGAGGATGCGGTAATTTTGAAAAATTAATCAGCGAAATACGTGTAATTTTGGGTTTGCAATCTGCTGGAAACAGCGGTGGTCAGAGCAGCGGCGGTACGGGCGAGACTGCCAAAAATGAAGAAGCACGCCGAACTTTGAGATCTGTTTCGCAAGTTCCGGGCAGAAATATTTTAGTCGTCAAAGCGACTGATGAAGAATTGGCTCTGATCAATCAAATTATTGAGCGTGCAGATCGTCCGCCGTTTCAAGTAGTGATCAAAGGTTTAGTTTACACAGCCAATGAAAATCGACTTCGCGATATAGGAGCTTCGATAAATATTACTGCCGGAACCGCAGATGGCAGAAGCACCAGCGGAATTTTCGGTCATACGCTCGGCGGACTCGGAACACTTTTCGATTTTTCTACGCTTATCGGCACCGTCAATTTTAATGCTCAGGCAAATGCTTTGCAGCAAAATGGCGTAATTGCCATAAAATCGAGACCATTTGCGGTTGTTTTAGATGGCGACACAACTGAGCTTGAAGTTGGCAGGCAAATCCCGGTTTTAACGCAGGGAAGTAATCTTGGCGGAGCTCCCGGGAATCTTGAATTCATCGGAGCGTCAAATTTGCTTTCCGTTACACCGCACGTTATTGACGATGATAACGGCAATCCTGTGGCTGTAAATCTGCAGCTCCAACTCGAATCAAATGAAGTAGATACGGCTGTGGTTAGTCAGGGAGTGCCATCCGTTAATCGCCGCTCAATCCAATCGCGTTTGATTTTGAATCAAGAAAAAACGGTTATCTTAGGTGGCTTTACAGTCGATTCTTTAAGCGACGATGTTTCAAAAACACCGGGTTTGGGCGATTTACCAATTTTGGGTTATTTGTTTAAGCGAAAAGTGAAAAGAGCTGAAATTAATCGACTCTATTTCGCGATATCTGTTGAAATAGTGCCTTATGGCTCAGTGATCGAACCGGTTGTCGTTCCGGGAGCGACTACAGATATTCCGACGGTTTTGCCCGAAATGATCAAGCCGGTGAAGGCGATAAATAATCCAGTGATTTCGAAGCCGCAATAATTATTTGGTTTGATAGGCAAAATTGCCTTCTCATATCGGTCAATATATTAAATGTGCAAAACGTGACAGGAGTTTTGAAGTATGTCAAAGGAAAACACGACAATCTTGGAAGAAAGTACGCGTTATGAAGACGAAGTAGCAAACGCGATTGATTTCATAATTGTCCCTCGCGAAGAAATTGATTCCGAACTCAATGTGGATGCTCAAATTGATGAAAGTGAGGTTGCGGAAAATCAGGCATTAACTGTCAGACGCGGTTTGGAAAGACGCTTTAAAGTGGAAAATATTGAGAAATTTACTCATTATTTACGCAAAAGATTTTCCAGCCGCTATCAGGCAATTATCCTTAATGCATGGAACGGAACAAACACCTCGGTAAACTATGAGGTCGGATTAGTTCAAATAAAAAATGGCGATCATCGTGATGGCGTAATTCGTGCGTTGAGGGTAAGTCCGCTTAATGTGAAATTCCTCTCGCTTGATGAACCGTTTTTCGAATATCTGCACGGACATCTTTACAACGATGCGACGCGAAATCAGGAAATTGACCATCAGCACAAGAAAGATTCCCAAAAAACAAAACAATGGGGCGAAGGTAAAAGTGATCTTTCAGAAGAAGAATCATACAGTTTGCAAGCTGCCTCTGAAGCTGATTATGCAGGTGAAGCTGAGGAATGGCTCGATCTTACAAATGAAGAAGAATACGAACGCCATATCAAACGTAGTGAAGCCGAACTAACGACTCAGCAATTTATTCGCCTGATTTTAATGGAATTTTTGCGATCCGGTTCGAGCGATATGCACATCGAAGCGGGGCAACCAACGGGTCGAATCAGATTTCGTTACGATAGCGAAATGTTTACCCGCTGGGATAATATTCCGTTCGTTAAGATCAAACAGCTTTGTATGGGTTTAGCCGAAACATCGGGTAAAGACGCAACCCAGATGAAGTTTAAGGATATTGATTCGACCGTTAAAGTTAGGGCGTTGCGAGATGGAAGAGCGGTTGACGTAGAACTTCGTTTTGCTTCGCAGCCTACTCTTTATTCGCCGTCGATCGTTCTTCGTTCGCAATTAAAACCGATTCGCGATATCAATAAAGTTGGATTTTTGCCTAGTCAGATTGCGGATCTGAAAGCCGCTTTTTCTCAAAAGCGTGGCATTTTAACTGTTACCGGAGCAACCGGTTCGGGTAAAACAAATACTTTGGAATCAATTTACGCTCAATTGGAAGAACCTGATATTTACAAGATCATCGAAATTGGCGAACCAATCGAAATTCGTTCCTCGCGAAGAACTCAAATGAGTTTGCGTCCGAACACGCCATTTAGCTGGTGGGATGCGTTTTATTCTTGCCTGAGAGCTGATCCGGACATCATCGGAATAGGCGAATTGCGTTCTGCGGAGCACGTTTCTTTGGCAATCAATGCTGCTCTAACAGGTCATCTTGTTTTAGCGACTTTTCATGCCGCCAGCGTAGAAGATACGCTTTCGAGAATTTTTCAAATGGGCATTCCGCGTGAAAATTTGTCAACCGGAATGAACTTGATCTTGGCACAATCGCTGATCAAAAAATTATGCGAGAAATGCAAGATTGTTGATCCGCGTCCTTCTGACATTTACGAAAAAGAGGTTTATAAAGCGGTTGGTTGTCCGGCTTGTTTTAATAAGGGAACACGCGGACGAACGGCGATTGCCGAATTGCTCTATTTCAATGATGAAGTGAAAGATTGGATTCAAAATCATAGTTTAACCGCAAGGGATGTTGCCATAAAAGCAATGAATGCCGGCTACTTGATTCCGATGAAAACCGTAGCACGTGAAAAGGTTTTGCAGGGAATTACTTCCGAAATGGAAGTGGCGGCAGTTTTGGGATTGGTTGAAAGCAAACGCCAATATGCCAATAATGCCTACGCTAACGAACGCACTGCATCGTCGGCAAATAATACGGTTTTGCAGGATTCTTTCCATAACGAAGAGATTATAGAAGGCGAAATTGTCGGATAGTAACGCCGTCCATCCTGGCGGCATTGAATGCGAAAGCATTCATACTTTTGCTTAATATCTGAACTGCTCATTGTTGCCACATCGCCAAGCGATGTATGCCGCCAAGATGGACGGCGTTACTTAGAAAATATGAATGAAATGAAACAACCTATCAACTCAAACGCGGCAAGCTCATTTAATCCGACCAGCCGCCGGATTACGCCCAATGCTTCACGGGCGGCTATTGAGAATCAAAATGGTTACGATGATGAGGATTTGAGCTATTCGGAAAATGGCTTCAATTTTACTGGAACCGATTCTCTAGGCGAAAGGATCAAGGGATTTGTGCAAACATCGGAAGTATCATTAGCGAGCAGACAACTTCAGCGTGCAGGAATCAAAGTTGACGTTATCACCGAAAAACGCGGTGGCAGGCAGAAAAATCGCCGCCCAACCAGCGTTGAATTAGCTACTCTTGCCGAACAATTCGGTGATTTGATGGAAATTGGCGAAAGCCCTACTCAAGTTTGTAGGCTTCTTGCACATGCACAAACCAACAAAATGTTGTCAAACGCATTGATGAAAGCCAGCGAACTGGTAATAAACGGTTGGAATTTATCAGAAGCCTTCGCGGCTCAAAAAGATAATCAGGAAAAACCGATTTTCCCGATCACGTTCATTTGTGCACTACGGATTGGTGAAGAAGTTGGAACTGCCTCTGATAGTGAAAGCGGCGAAAGCAAGAGTGCTTTTTTACTCACTCTTCACCGTTTTGCAGAAGCTGAAAAAAAGGCGGATGCAATCCGCTCCAGCATTCGCTCAGCATTGATGTATCCAATTGCCGTTATCCTTTTCTGCTTGGTAGCCGTTGGAATCGTTGAATATTTTGTGATGCCGAAAATGGTTGAGCTTTACACATCGCTTTTAACCGGGCAAGACCAGCAATTACCCCTTATTACGCGAATTATGATCGGCGGATCAGACTTTTTAACGAGTTGGTATGGCATTGTTTTCATGATTGCTCTAATCATCGGCATCATGCTTTTTATGCGTTGGGCACGAACCGAAGATGGCAGTGATAAAATCAAGGTTGCATCATTGCGAATGCCTGTTTTCGGTACTTTTTTCCGCCATTATTACGCTGCACAAACTTTGCGGACAATGGCGATGCTCGCATCCGGAATTCCATCTATGACAGAAAGATTTCTGGTTGCTGCGGAAACTTCCACGAATCCGGAATACAAAAATATGCTGATGCACGTTCGCCATCGTTTCATTACAGAATCGAATGATTTGCATAAGCTTTTTATCCCTTATCCATTTCTGATGGGCAAGGAATTTAGCGGCGTTTTAATGACATTTGAAAAAACCGCCGACATGGAAAACACTTTTCACAACTACGCAAAAGTTGTCGAAACCCGTGCCGAACGCGAACTCGAAGCCGTACTATTTTGGCTGCAAAACTTTGCGATTGTTCCGGTAGGAATCTTCGTCGGCTTCATCGTAGCCGCACTTTACAGCCCAATGTTTGAATTGGCGGGAAGAATTGGAAGTAAATAGGAAGATATGAACATTGGCAAAAAGAAAAGTCAGGCAGGTGTTTCATACGTTGAGCTATTGGTTGTAATTACGATTCTGGTAATTGTTTCAACGATTGCTCTAATGAACATCGGCTCAGCAAAGAAACAATTAGGTCGGCAGAATGTCGCCCGTGAATTGAAATCAGCTTTTGAGAGAGCGAGGTTTGATTCGGTGAAACGTCGAACGGTTTCAGCAAATAAGGCGAATGTAGTTGTCACTGCAACTTCTTTTACTTTGAATACAGATGTAAATCAAAATGGGACAATTGAAGGTGGCGAGGCAAGAGTAAATTCTACTTGGATGGCAGATGTGAGCATATGTGCAACAAACGGCGTTCCTTTGACATCAGGTGTGACTATTTCTTTTGACAATCGCGGGGAGATTTCAAGCACAGGAGCAACTACTTTCTTGGTATGCAATGGCGTTTGCACAACACCAACGGCGAGTAATTCAAACAAGATTTTGGTTACTGCAACTGGAACAGTAAATCTATTGCCTGGAAACGCGGCAATTCCAACATTTAGTCCCCCAGCGATAACGAATCCAACGCCTTCGATAAATAATGATGCGATTCTTCCCTGAGTGGGGCAAATTCTATGCGAAAGTCTGTGAGTTAGAAATATGAGGATATTAAAAAGGACAAAACGAATAAATTGCCAAATGCATATTGGGGATGAGGGATTTACGGTGGTTGAGGTTATCGTTGCATCGTCCATAATGATAATTTTATGTGTCGGGATACTTTCTGTATTTAGTTATGTCGTTAAAGTCAATAGTGGTGAGAATTTGCGAGCCCAAGCATTGTCGGTGCTTCAACTGGAAGTAGAATATTATCGAAGTTTAAAATTCGTTCCTGTTGGTTCATCAACTGTTTTGGACGGCAAGACAGCAACGAGTATGGGAACTCGAACAAGTGCAGATGGGAGGGTATTTAATATTACTGTAACTATAGATAACGATCCGAATACGTCAGGAATTCAAACTACCGGTAACACAACCACGAAGTTTAAAGAAATTACAATCTCAGCCGTTCCGCAAACTACTCAAACAGGTTGGCTTTCGAATTTACAAACAAATGTCACAATTCAAAGGGTACGGTCTAATTAGGTTGGAAATTGAAGGTAATGAAATGACTGAAAATAGAAGATACAAATCAACTCGACAAATGATTGGTGTTAGCCAGTTCATAAATGAAAATGGATTTTCTGTAATTGAACTAATCATTGCAATGGTTTTGACTCTTGTAATTCTAGGGGTTGCAGTAGCCACTTTTTCCAGTGCGTTAGGGTCAAGATCGAGAGAAAGTAGTAAAACCGATTCGATTACTTCAGCTCAGGCTGCACTCAACATTATGTCTCGTGAAATAGGGAATTCGGGGTATGGTTTGAAGAATGATAATGGTCTAGTTTTAGCAGATTGTACCAATAAGAAACTTCATTTCCGTGCAAATAACCAAAATAACAATGGAACTGTTACTGATCAGGGAGAAGACATTGTTTTCTTTTGGGATGCAGCTACACAATCTGTGGTCAAATACGACGCATATAACGGCGGTTCAACATCAGGTATTGTAAATCAGATAAGTGATGTTGTTTTTCTGTATCAAAATTACAGTCCTGATTGTATTCCAACAATTCTCGCACCGTGTACTGCTTCAGCAAATACAGGTAAGATAACCGTTATCTTAACCGTCAATCTACCGCCTGTGCAAGGACAACCTTCAGGGCAAACCGAAACTGTGAAATCGGATATAACACTTCGAAACTCGCCTTATCATTTGGGGCAATACTAAATTTAAAGAGGAGAAATAAAATGAGGCACAAAATTAAATCCAATATAAGAAATAATCGTAAGGAAAATGGAGCAGCTTTAGTCACTGTTTTAATGATTTCAGTTTTACTTGGAATTGCCATAGTTGCCTTGCTTTCCTCGGTTGGGGCAAACTCTAAAAATTCAACTGATGTTTTATCTGAAACAAAAGCATATTATGTTGCAGAGAGTGGTTTGCAATCCACAATCAATGTTTTAAGGAATACGCCGGCTGCTACTTACAGTGCTGCTGTCGCAAACCCAAGTCTTTCAAATTGGATAACTTATAATTGCAGCGGAACTAAAGTATCGGTTGGTCCGAATTCTTGTGCAAGTGCCGGCACATCATATAGCATTAACGTCAGCGACCCGGATAATTCTTCTGCTCTAACAACATTTTCAACAATCGGAACTTTTCCCACAAATGGAACGGGTACAATTTCTTTTCCTAACAGTACTTCACCGAGCCGCATTACACTTTCGTTTGATAATGTAACAAACTGCGGGATTTCATTCACCAATAACACCCACTGTAATCCGAATCCAACCACACTAAACCCACTTTTATCAACTCTTCGAATAGAAAAAATTGGGACAACTAGTATTCAAATTCCTAGTACAGGCGTGCGTTTTTCAATTAATTATGTAATCAGCGACCCACGACCCGCTACAAGAACAATCAGAGGAACAATTTCCCAAGCGACGAGTAGTTCAAATATTCTTATCACATTTGACTCACCAAATTACACTCTAATGGGAACTATTGTCAATTTGTGCCAAACGGCAACTATAAATTCGTGTGCTGGAATCAGCTTTTCCATCCCAAATCCGGCTACTGCTAGTGTTACAAACTCTTCTTTCTTTATGCGTACAACTCCGGTTGAACCATATAGATTGAAAGTTTTATCCACTGGTTATGGTCCTAATGGAGCAAAAAAGCAACTTGAGGGAATTATTCAGAACAATTTCTTTAATGATTTAGGGAGTTCCGCAGCGATTACCATGCAGGGAACTGGTAATGGTTTAGTATTTAACAATGGAAATTCTTCTGTAGCTTCGCTAACAGGAGATAATGGCGTTCCATCTGTTGGAGTCATGGATTCAACAGGTTTGACTAACGTCTTAAATGGGATACCAAGTAACAACAACCATGTGACACCCGCACCAGCGGTTATCACCGATGTTCCGGATTGGTTGGCATCACCGCAAAATCTTGATGCAATGATCAGCCAACTCAGGATAACTGCAAAAAATTCTAATCGTTATAACGCTGATCCTGGTAACAGCAGTCCAAAAATTACGAACGTTGGGGACTTCACAACAGGAACTGGTATTACCTTCTGTGAAGGAAATTGCACAGCAAATGTGGATGGAGGCGGTATTTTGGTTGTTACCGGAACTTTGCAAAACAAAGGTGGATGGAGTTTTAAGGGGCTTATAATTATTACGGGAACAGGCGGGTGGGAAAGGAGTGGAGGCGGTAATGGGCTAATTACCGGGAATGTTGTCATCGCCCCGTACACTTCTGCACAACTTGCTTCAAACGTTTTTTCCTTGCCACCAAAATATACAGTAACTGGCAATGGCACTTCTGAAATTGAATACGATGCATTAAACTTAGATACTGCATTTGACGGGACATCTTCGATTAGTAATTTCATGCTTGGAGTAGCCGAAAAATAATTTTGCTGCAACTTCAATGATTTAGGAAATTTAGCCGCTTTGTTCTTATAGAGTAAGGCGGCTTTTTGTTTCTATCAAACTAGAAAAATGCTCAAAGTTATCCAGCTTCAAACTAAACCATCTCACTTACTTGTTCTAAAAAAAATCGTCCATTGATTTCCAAATATAAACTTGATATTTCGGTGAAAATTAAGTATTTGCGTTTTGCATTATATTTAACTCATCAGTCATTGAAAATGACGAAATGTTTGTAGCCCATAGTGCAACTGTGGGTTTGGTTGAAAATAATTTTTAAGTTCTCGAAGAGAACGGCATAAATTATGTCGCCATTTTCAATGGCTTTGTCCACTAAACTGCATATTACCCACAATTAGCATTGTGGGCTACTAAAATGTCGCAAATTTCATTTGCTAAAAAGCTTTGGCGGTTTGTAAATAAATTTCTTAAAAGCGTAATCCAGCTTAAACTTCCTGTTCCGCAAAAATGAATTTCTTGTATTTATTGTACAAAAATGAAATTATCAGAAGCATAATCCCCAGCGAAACGAAGACAATTGTTTTGGCAATCGTGCTGAGCGAAGTTAAATCGTAAAGGAAAAGTTTTGCAAGCGTTAGGGCGAATAGGGCGATGGCTCCGATTCGCAGATGAGTTTTTCGCCATAGTATTCCCAAAGATATTAAGCCCAATGAATATGCACCCCAGAGCAGACTCAAGGCGAGTTTGTAAGAATCTTTATAGCCTACAAAATCTAGTATGTTCAAAAGTTCGCTGCTAAGAATTATCCAGAAATATCGCGGCAAAAGCGAGGTCGAAAATTATCATAAGGTCTGCAATTTTTTGTAAGAATTCTTGTTTATAAAGCTGATAGCTCGCTAGGATCAATCCAAATGCAAATGCCAGCGAAAAATACCTTATCGAGATATGCGAAATGCCACGGGCGAATATGTTCGGCATTTGTTTGGAGCAAATAACTCTCCCGCAAGTTCGCTGATAAGAATACAGACCGAATACTCGAGAAGATGCCCAAAACAAATACGTTGATGGTTAGAAGAGCAAATCCCAAACTCACATTTTTTAAGCACTTAATATTTACAATCGACAGAATTGAGAGAAAAAGCATCGTATAATTTATCTGCCAGATAGCATTAAACATCGATAGATTTCCGTCAAAAACAAGTCTGTTTTCGGGCTTATTATAAAGTTGGTAGACTTCGGTATAAGCTGTTTTTACGTATTGCAGATGCCAATAATTTCCAATTTCCGCCCGGAAAAGATTGTATAGTGCAACAACGAAAACAATGGAAACCAAAACCTTAACAACCTTAAAAGCGTCTGAATCAACGATTGATTCGTATTTATTACGCGTAGCTAAATAGCAAATTAATCCGAATCCGATTGCAAAACTCAAGCCTGCCAGAAATGGTTTATTCAAAAAGGGCGTAAGCGTTAAAATACTGTCAACATTGGGGTAATAATAATAATCCGACCAGTTTACTTGGTTAAAGCTCAGAAAGATAAATATCCCGGACGTCGCAAAAATCATCAAAACATAAGAAGCAATCTCATAAAAATCGATTCTTTTTGAAAAGCCGATCCAGAATAAAAATACTGCTTCGATTGTCCAAAAAATCGGCGTCCAATATCCGTTCAAGTTGAATCGGAACGGCAATCGTAAGAAAAAATAGACTTAAACCCAGAACGAAATAAAGCGTCTTTTTCGTGGTTAATACTTGAGAAACTAAGTAGCTCACTCCGAAATGAAGTACACAATTTGCAAGCGTAAAGAAACCGATAAGTTCTCTGGATCTCTCCCCACCATCTAATGTCGCTGCCCCCAACCCAAAGTATAATAAGGAGTTAAGCAGCAGCAAAACGATATTGATTACAGAAAAGTCCTCTTTGTGGAGAAGTTTATAGGCGACAATCGCCGCGTAGAAAATCAAAAAGAAAACGGTAGAAAAGAGCAGTGCGAGCGAAAAATGCTGATCGATCCTGTATTTATCTACAAACCACGCGATGAAAATCAGCCACGTAACATTGAAAGATGAATAGAGTAAATAACGCCAATATTTTTTCACGGAAACTGCCAGAATTCCGATATTTATCAACGCGATATAGCTAAACAATACATCAACTCGACCAGAACCCTCACTAAGCAGAAATGGAACTGCATAAGCTCCAACAAGTCCTATTACTGCAATAACTTGCCGATTGTAATTTATCGCAGCGATGACCGTGAAAATGGTAAATATCACCATTACGGAAAACGCTGAGATTTGCGAAATCAGGTTGTAATAGGAATAGGCAAAATAGGTGATGAAATACATCGTTGCCATTCCTCCGCTCAATAAAACCGCACTAAAATTGTGATATTTAGCTTTCAATTTTACCGCAAACCCGAGCAATCCAAATCCGACAATGTAACCAAAAACTATTCTAGTAAGCGGACTTATCAAATTATTATCGATCGCATATTTAGCCCCAATTGCGACGCCGATAATTGTGATAATAACCCCAATCAGGCTAATAATATTTTTACCGATGAATTCTTCGATGCCCGATTTTTGCAGCGTTGTTTCTTGAGTCTGGTTAGTTGCAGACGCTTGTGTCTGATTCGTAGCCGTCGAATAATTCTGTCGTGGCGACTCGGAAACCCGAGGTTGCTCAAATCGTGGCTCTTGCGGTCGAATAGGCGGAGGTGGCTGTTGCTGTTGAGCCTGTTGCGTCGGCTCGGTGCGTAAAGATATTCGCTTTAAGGCGTTGATCTCGGTTTGAATCAGACCAATTTCACGATTGAAATATCCTTGATACTCCATCATTTTATCAAGCCTTTGCTGAAGTTCTGCAAGTTTTTCGTTATAATCAGACATATTTTCTGTTTACTCTATTACACTAAATCAATTTTTCAAAGAAGATTCTACGAGGCAAATAAGCGAAAGGAGCGAATTTATGGATTTTCAAATTTCAAAGACAATCGAAGTACTTACCCAAACCCCTGCGACAATCAAATCATTGCTTGGAAGTCTTTCTGATGATTGGATTTATGCCTCTTCCGAAGAGAGCGAATGGAACGCTTTTGATATTGTCGGGCATTACATTCACGGCGAGCAAACGGATTGGATTCCGCGTTCCGAAATCATCTTGGCACAAGGAGAAAACCGAACATTTGAGTCGTTCGACCGTTTCGCACAGTTTGAAATATCTGAAGGTAAGACGTTGTCGGAATTACTAGAAACCTTCGCAACGATGCGTGAGCAAAATATTGAAACACTAAAATCGTGGAATTTATCAGATGAACAATTGAAACTTAAAGGAATTCACCCCGAACTCGGTGAAGTTACGCTCAAAGAATTACTGGCAACTTGGGCAGTTCACGATTTGACGCATATTCGACATGTTTCTATCGTTTTGGCAAAACAATATGCCGAAAATGTTGGCGTTTGGAAGGAATATCTTACTATTTTGAACTGAACTTTTGCAGAAACACGCACGAAGTAAGTGTGTTATATGTCAACAAATACGCCCTTACTGCGTGCGGGCTTCTGCATTTTATCGAAGTTACGCCCTTACTTCATGCGGGCTTCTGCACTCATTGATTGGTGATGGAATTAGGATAAAATGATAAATATTGAATCTTACAAACGACAAGAAATTGCTCTGATTTTGCTGAGTATGGGGGCAGTTTCGGCACTTTTTTTGGTTCATATTATTTTTCTTTTTGAGATAGGATTTCCGTCCGGATTTCTTCTTTCTACTTTGGCTTTTCGATTTATTATTTTGATCGTGGAGCTATTATGGCTCCAAAGAGTCAGCGTAAATATTGATAATAATAAACTTACCCTTCACACACATTTTTCCATTTGGCTGAATATCGTGTTTGCTTTTGTTGCTTCAATTTTCGGCGGCACTCCTGACAGCCATTATTCGGTGTTGATGATAATTCCGATCATTCAGGCTGCTTACCGATTTAATTTGCTAAAAACTCTTGCCATTACAGCAGTTACGATGGTTTTGACCTTCTTGGAGGTTTGGATTTTTTTTCAACGAAAACCTCCAATCGATTATGGTGAATTTTTTGAAGCTGCAACGGTTTCGCTGATTTTCCTTGTGGTAGGATTTGTCGTCTGGTTATTGGTCGGAAATTTACGCGAAGAGGAAACGAAGCTAAAATTGAGCTTGGAAGAATTGAAGGAAATGCAGGCAAAACTGGTTGCGGAAGAAAAGCTCGCCGCGGTCGGGCAGCTTTCGAGTGCAATTGCCCACGAAATTCGCAATCCAGTGGCAATGATTGCGAGCAGTTTGGAAATGGCGGCGAGGCAATCGGAAAATTCGCCGTTGCGTGCTGAAATGTTTGAAATTGCTACGCAGGAAGCAAGCCGTTTGGAAACACTGACGAGCGATTTTCTTGCCTATGCACGAACGAAAGAGCCTGAAATTCAGACGAATAGCGTTCGAGATACATTGGAATATGTGGCGAGTATAGCAAAAGCGAGGCTTACGGAAGGCGGGATCTCTTTGGAGATAATTTGCGATGCGGATATTACCACGCGGTTTGACGCTCCGCAGATTCGTCAAGCGTTGTTGAATCTGATTCTGAACGCAGTTGATGCGACAAAACGAAATGGAAATATCAAAATGGGTTGTAACATCGAAAATAACCAGATGAAATTGTTCGTAGAAAACACCGGCGAAGTGATTTCGGACGATATTTTACCGAAGATTTTCGAACCATTCTTTACCGCAAAACCAAAAGGAACCGGACTTGGGCTTTCGATTGTCCGAAATATCGCCCGTTCGCATAAAGGCGAGATTACACTCGCGACGAATGAACCGGGACGAGTTAGATTTGAGTTTATTCTACCTAAGTAAAAAACAATGGCAAAGATTTTGATAGCTGATGATGAAACGAATATGCGGCGGATTTTGTCGTTGATTTTGCAAGAAGACAAACATGAAATCGTCGAAGCCGAGGGCGTGAAAACTGCACTAAGTCTTTTATCATCAACGTCTTTTGATCTCGTCGTAACGGACAAAAAGATGCTCGACGGCGACGGAATTGAAATCGTTAATTATTGCCGCGAGAATGATCCGACGCTGCCTGTTGTCATGCTGACGGCTTTTGCCACGGTCGAACTTGCCGTTGAAACTATGCAAGCCGGAGCCTTTGATTTTATATCAAAGCCCTTTGTCGCCGAGGTTGTAAAAGCAGTTGCGAAGCGTGCAACCGAGCGGGTGAAATTGGTTCGCGAGAACGTTTTATTGCGGGAAGAAGCCAAGCGTTTTGCTTTTGCCGACGAAATTTTGGGCGAAAGCGAACTGATTCGCGATCTAAAAGACAAAATTTCGAGAGTTGCCCCTACCAACGCGACGGTTTTAATTACAGGCGAAACGGGAACTGGCAAAGAATTGGTAGCTCGTGCGATTCACAAAGGAAGTTTGCGAAAGAACGAGAATTTTCTGGCAGTAAATTGTGCCGCAGTTGCCGAACAATTGCTCGAATCAGAACTTTTTGGACACGAAAAAGGCTCGTTCACTGGTGCAGACAAGGCGAAACAAGGACTTTTTGAAGCGGCACATCGCGGAACTCTTTTTTTAGACGAGGCAGGCGAAATGTCTTTGAATTTACAGGCAAAACTCTTGAGGGTTTTGACTGACGGAGAGATTTTGCGGGTTGGTGCAACTGCTTCACGGACGGTGGATGTGCGAATAATTGTCGCCACGCATCGGGATTTGCAGGAGCGTGTAAAAGAGGGTTTATTTCGTGACGATTTATATTATCGCCTCGCCGTCGTGCCTTTGGATGTTCCGCCGCTGAGAGAAAGACGCGAAGATATACCGATTTTGGTCGAATATCTTTTGCAGGAAACTTCCCGTGAATTGAAAATAACGAAACGCAAGATTTCAGCCGAAGCGATTGAAAAACTAAAGCTTTACGATTTTAAGGGAAACGTCCGCGAACTTAGAAACTTGATCGAACGGGCGAATATTCTGGCAATCGGCGACGAAATTGCCGCCGACGACTTTTATCTGCAAAATGTTGAAAAAAAAGAAAATAGCACTTCATATAATTTCGGACAAAATATAGATTTGCCAAAAACTTTGGAAAAAATCGAATGTGATTTAATTCAACGAGCCTTAAAAAATGCTGTGGGAGTGCAAGCCGAAGCAGCTCGAAATCTCGGTATTTCACGAAGCGATATTGCTTATAAAATCAAAAAATACAATCTTTAATTAAATTCCTAAATCTACCTACCGCTTGTCAAAATTTTACGACAGACAGTTTTTAATCTGCTCAAAAATTTATACAAATCCCCAAACAAAAAAACACACAATTCTTCTAAAGCATACTAATACCGCCGTTTAGCTCGCAGGCATAGTCTTTGCACTTACAAAAGACATAATCGCCAATTACGGCAATTTAATTTGAGGAGAAGATATGATCACTACAAAAATTTTAACAATTGCAATTTTCAGCGTTACAACGACACTTTTTCTGACAAATTGTGCATCTGCACCGCAACAGACACAAACAAATACGGGTGCATACGCATCGCCCGTTCCTGATAACGGCAAAACTTTGGCGAATTTGCAGGAAGCCTATAATGGCGAAACAAATGCCAACGCAAAATATTTGGAATACGCCAAAAAAGCCGATTCCGAAGGTTACGGGAAAGTCGCAAGTCTCTTCCGTGCGGCGGCGTTTGCCGAAGGAGTTCATATTAAGAATCACGCCGAAGTGATTAAGAAGATGGGCGGAACACCGAAGGCTGAGGTTAAACTTCCCGAAATAAAGAGGACCGAAGAAAATCTGAAAGCAGCGGTTGAAGGCGAAACATACGAACGCGACACGATGTATGTCGATTTTATGTTGGAAGCCCGCCGAACAGGCAACAAGGATGCATTGCGGACATTCAATTTTGCTAAAATAGCCGAAGGCGAACACGCCAAACTTTACAAGGAAGCGTTGAACAATTTGGACAAATGGAAAGGCGAAAAGATGACGTTTTATGTTTGCCAAACGTGCGGTTTTACGACCACAGATGGGAATTTACAAAAATGTCCGATTGATTTTACGCCGAAAGAAAAGTTTGAAGTTATTAACTAAAAAAGGAGATTAAAATTATGTTACCACCTATTCCGAGTTGGGACGGATTACACCCGATAATTGTTCATTTTCCGATTGCACTACTGCTTGTTGCACCGGTTTTGATTGTTCTGGGAATGATATTTCACAAAAATGGGCGAGCCTTTATGATTTCTGCATTTGCCCTAATGCTGATCGGAACGATAGCCGCGTTTATCGCAGTTGCAACGGGCGATGCCGCAGGCGAACTCGCGGAACATGTTGCAAATATTGAGTCGGTTTTAGAGAATCACGAAGAACTTGCCGAAACTACCCGCAACATATTTACGGCTCTAACCGCGATATTTGCAGCAATCGTTTTTGTTCCGATTATTTTCAAAAAAGAACTGGGAAGGACAATCGTGATACCGATAAGTCTTGCCTTTCTAATGTTTTACGGAGCCGGAGCAGTTGTTTTGTTGAATACAGCACACGAAGGCGGAAGATTAGTTCACGAATTCGGCGTGCGGGCAATTATGGTAAACAACGGACAAACCATAACTCAGCCAAATCAAAAGGCTGACGACGATGATTAAATAGGAGAAAACAATGAAGCAATTAGCAATTTATACAGCAATTTTATTAAGTCTGTTTTTAGCCGCTTGCGGTGGCAAAACCGAAACTAAAAAGACAGAAAACGAACAGACTAACGTTACGAATTCAACAGTTGCAAATCAGTCAAATTCAAGGGTAGGAAATACAGCAAGATTTGATAAAGACGACAAAGATGCAGACGATATACCTGTAAATAAACAACTTAGCAATTCACCGGCAGCAAATAATATGTCTTCAAAAGTTAAGAAAACTGATGCTGATGATGCTGGTAATAAAAGCGATGCCGACGACAAAAATCGAAATTCGATGAATAACAACGCTAAAAACAAACGCGATGACGACGATGATGACAACTAATTTACGTTATCAAATTTTGAGATTGATTGGATCTAAGTTTTGATAAGTCACAATTAATTGGAGGATGAAATGACAAAAAATGAACCAAATAGTTTTTGGATAGTTACGGTAGCGATTATTGGAGTTGTTATTTTAACGATAGTATTTTTGAGCTGGTTTGCCTATTTTGGACACGAGGTGTTGGAACCTATCCATGATGAAGAGCCGCACGCATTAATAATTCAATCTCAAATCAAAATCGTGGAAGAAATAGCATAGAGGTGTTGAACCAAAAGAAAAAAAGTGGACATTGCGAAAGTTTTGTTCGCTTTTTTTATGTTCTAATTTTAGTTTACCTGACGTTTGAAGTTATTATTAATTATCATGAAACGAACAATCAAAGCACCAACCGGAACAACTTTAACCTGTAAAAATTGGCTCATCGAAGCCGCTTATCGGATGATTCAAAACAACTTAGACGCAGAAGTCGCGTTTGATCCGGATAATTTAATCGTCTATGGCGGACGCGGAAAAGCGGCGAGAAATTGGGAATGTTTCGATGCGATTTTAGAGAGCTTGAAGAATCTTGAAGAAGACGAAACTTTGCTCGTTCAATCGGGCAAACCTGTCGCGGTTTTCAAATCGCACACGGACGCACCGAAAGTTTTAATCGCCAATTCAAACATCGTTCCGCATTGGGCGACACAAACGCAATTTGACCAATACGAACGCGACGGGCTGATGATGTATGGACAAATGACGGCGGGAAGTTGGATTTATATCGGCACACAAGGAATTTTGCAGGGAACTTACGAAACTTTCGGTTCGCTTGGCGAGGCAAAACGGTTGGGGAACTTTGGCAGGAAAGTTTGTTTTGACCGCCGGACTTGGCGAAATGGGCGGGGCTCAGGCTCAGGCGATTACTTTTAATGGCGGTGTCGGTTTGCTCGTTGATGTTGATAAAGAGCGTATTGACCGACGTTTACAGTTCAAACAAGTTGATATTGAAGCAAAAGATTTGGACGATGCGTTGCGGCTGGTTAAAGAATTTACCGACAAAAAAGAGGCGAAATCTATCGCACTTTTGGGCAATGCGGCGGATGTTCATTGGCAGATTTTGGAACGCAACATTTTGCCCGATGTCGTTACCGATCAGACTTCGGCACACGATGTTTTGATGGGTTATATTCCGCAAGGTCTTTCAATCGAACAGGCAAACGAACTTCGAAAATCTAATCAAACCGACTACGAGAAACGGGCGATGGATTCGATGGCACGGCACGTTGAAGCAATGCTCGAATATCAAAAACGCGGGGCAATCGTCTTTGATTACGGCAATAATTTGCGTCAGCGGGCGAAGGATAACGGAGTCGAAAATGCGTTTGATTATCCGGGATTTGTGCCGGCATATATTCGTCCGCTGTTTTGCGAAGGCAAAGGTCCGTTTCGTTGGGTTGCACTTTCGGGCGACAAGGAAGACATCTACAAAACCGACCAAGCGATGATGGATTTGTTTCCCGACAACGACCATTTGTGCAAATGGCTGACGATGGCACAAGAGCAGGTTGAGTTTCAAGGTTTGCCCGCGAGGATTTGCTGGCTCGGCTACGGCGACCGTGCGAAAGCAGGTTTGAAGTTGAACGAATTAGTCGCCAACGGAACGCTCAAAGCACCGATTGTGATTGGCAGAGACCATCTCGATTGCGGTTCGGTTGCCTCGCCCAACCGCGAAACCGAAGCGATGAAAGACGGCTCAGACGCAATCGCCGATTGGGTTTATCTCAACGCGATGATCAACTGCGTCGGCGGTGCAACGTGGGTTTCACTCCATCACGGCGGCGGAGTCGGCATTGGCTATAGTTTCCACGCCGGACAAGTTATCGTTGCCGACGGCACACCCGAAGCCGCCAAACGAATCGAACGAGTTTTAACAACCGACCCCGGAATGGGCGTAGTCAGGCACGTTGACGCGGGTTATGATGAGGCGATTGAATTTGCGAGGGAGAATGGTGTGAAAGTTCCGATGAGGAAATAAATGTAAGATTTCAAGAAATTAGTTTATGATTCCGCAATGAAGTTTGTTCAATCATTTCGTTTTATAGGAGAATCAGATGAAAATAATTCCGCTTAATTGTCCAAATTGTGGCACACGTCTCGAAATTGGTGAGAATAAAGAACAATTGGCTTGTGGGACTTGCGGATCTCAGCTATTTGTCGACCGAAGTGGCGGCACAATCTCTCTTGAACTTGCTAAATCTTTGGGAGCAATTAGCACTGGAGCCACTCAGACTGCCGCCGAATTAGCCCTTGTTCGATTAAAGGAAGAACTCAACGAAGCCGAATGGAAAGTAAAGTATCTTGAAGAGATTCTCCAAGAGGGAACATCAATCCTCAAACTCAGTGAATCAAGCCTCAATAGTTATCCTTTCAAGGTGAGCGACATTATGAGCGATGAGGAGTTAGAGTCGGCAGGACAATTTGTTTATTTTAATGAAGAGTACGGTCTAACGAATGGTAATGGATGTTTGCTTGCAATTATAATTTTAGCTTTCATCACTACTTGTATCTTTGTTGTCCGATACTTTTTGTCACATGAAAATGTTTTAGGAATCTTCGTTTCTCCTTTAATTGCATTCATTTTGGGTCTTTACATTTACGACTTCTTTAAATCCAAACAGAAAAAGAATATTAACGAAACAAGAGAAAAAATAGAACGACATAGAAGTGCTGTTGAAAATCGACGCACTGCAAAAGTAATTCAAGATGCAAATAGTTCCCGAATCCCTGAAGCCAATTCTATGATCTCCCAAGCTAATGAGAAACTTCCCGAAGCACGGTCTTTAGTTGCACAAATTGAAGCGGAAATTGCTCACAATAAAAAGATTGTAAATTTGAGGTAATGATAATTTTGACAACCGCAACCTTGCAAAATGTTGAATACCGCAAACCGCGAGGAGTTTGGGGCGAACTTTGGATAATCTTGGAAAAGATATTCGCACCGTTGCAAGCGGCGTTGCTGGCGTTGGCGATTCGGCGGAAGTTTATGCGGTGAAAATAATGGTTAATTGTAAATTTTTTCGTGATATAATTTGAACTGAGGTGCAAATATGACTAGAACAATCGAAGCAATTTTTGACGGAAAAGTTTTTCGTCCGAGTGAAACGGTTACGCTTGAGCCGAATACTCCTGTGCAAATTGTGATAAATGTAAAACCGCCGATTGAAAACAAAACTAAATCGTTTCTGAGCGTTGCACGTTCTCTGCGTTTGCAAGGTCCAACAGATTTTTCCGAAAAAATTGACGAATATCTTTATGGCGGAGAAGATTTAGATGGAAAATAGAGTCTTTCTTGATACCTCATTTGCCATCGCTCTCTCCGTTGAATCCGACCAACATCACGACTACGCCTCAGAATTATCCGAACAACTCGAAACCGAAAGAACACGGCTGATAACCACAACTGCTATTCTATTGGAAATCGGTAACGCCTTATCTAAAAAGCGTTATCGTCAATCTGCCGCAGAATTGCTGATTTCACTTGAACAAGACGAAACAGTTGAAATTGTGCCGATTACAGACGACCTTTATCAAAAAGCCTTTGAATTATTTTGTAATCGACCCGACAAAGATTGGGGTCTAATTGATTGTATTTCATTTATCGTAATGCAGGAAAATGATTTATCTCGAGCACTTACAACTGATGAACATTTTCAACAAGCAGGCTATATTGCATTACTGAGACACTAATTAAACAAACTTCAGCTAATCTTGGAAAAGATATTCGCACCGTTGCAAGCGGCGTTGCTGGCGTTGGCGATTCGGCGGAAGTTTATGCGATAACAGTTATCAGTCAACAGTTACCAACCTTACGTTATTGAACTTTGATGATGTAGTTTTGATTGATTTGAACAACTGAACATTCGTCTAACTGCTTGATTATCAATTCCATATTTCTTTCAAATAATGCAATTAACTCAGTATTTTTGATATTTCCTGTCTTAAGATGAAGTAATTTGAAAGCTCTTTTTTGGCGGTGAAACTATCGTAAAAATCAGCGTCTTTGGAAATTACGATTCGGTTTTCAGCTACTGAAAGACGATTTATTTCGGTATCGGTCGTGTCGTTTCCATCGGGTAATTCGCTGGTATGAATAGTGTCGAAACCTTTCTCGCGTAATGAATACGCTAAAGATTTCGGCAAATGTGCGTCAACGATGAACTTCATGCCGTTACGAGTTCCGTAATCGAGCCGACATTAGCCAACTTCGCCGCAAACATCAAACACGCTCGCAAATCCTCTTTTTCAAGGTCTTCGTAATCCGCCAAAATTTCCTCATTGGTCATTCCCGAAGCCATCAATTCCAATATATTTTCAACCGGATAGCGTTTATTTCGGATAGTCGGTTTTCCGTGACAAACATTTGGATTTATAGTGATTCGTTGCAAAATTTGCTGTTCCATAAATTGGATTGTAACATAATCTTTTGAAGAAAATATACCTTTAGTCTGACAACCGCACCCTTGCAGAATGTTGAATACCGCAAACCGCGAGGAGTTTGGGGCGAACTTTGGATAATCTTTAATAATTGTTAATGATTAATTATTAATTGTTAATTTAAGCGGGAAGCAATTAACAATTAACCATTGATAATTAACAATTATAATTCGGTTTTACGAAATGATGAAATAATTTTTTTGATGATCGTTACCGCACCGACCGCAATCAGACCGACGATAATCCCAAGGACGGCTTCTTTAATAATCGAAGGAATCTGCGGCAGAAGTTCATGCAAAAAGTGTATATTATGAGCAAAAATTCCTCCGGCGACGAGAATCAGAGCGATTGTGCCGACGACGCTTAACAGACGGATAACTTTAGGCAATAAATTGACCAAAAATTGTCCGAGTTTGGGGGAAAATCCTTTTTTTTCGTCCGAACCGATGAGTTTGTAGCCGATGTCGTCCATTCTGACAATCATGGCGACCAGTCCGTAAACGCCGACCGTCGCAATCAAAGCGACGAAAGAAACAGTAAGTATTTGAGTGATCAGCGGTTTGTCCAACACAGTTCCCAACGCGATGATGACTATTTCAACCGACAAAATAAAATCGGTTGAGATGGCTGATTTAACCTTTGTTTTTTCTTCCGTTTCGCTGTCTTCGGGATGCGGTTCTGAAACGGGATGATCATGATGATGTTCGTCGCGATGAAATATCCAATGAAGGATTTTTTCAACTCCTTCATAAGCCAAATAAATTCCTCCTACCACCAACGCGATAATGATCGCCGGCGGAAAGATCACGTTTAGAATAAATGCTAGAGGAACGATGATGAGTTTGTTGATAAATGAACCTTTGGTAATCGCCCACAAAACAGGCAGTTCACGCGAAGAAACAAAACCCGTCGCTTTTTCCGCATTGACCGCGAGATCATCACCCAATATTCCGGCTGTTTTTTTCGTGGCGATTTTGCTGGCTAAAGCAACATCGTCCATCAACATAGCAATATCGTCTAAAATTGCAAAAATTCCTGATGCCATATGTTTGTTAAAATTAAGGTTACAAAATTACTCCGGAATTTCCAATCCCTTTACCAAAGAAAGTTTTAATTTTAATTTGCAAAAGTGCATAAAACAAGGCGAAATTATTAAATTTTTTCTGTTAAGCTGTTTTTAATCAATAATCATTTCAGAACGTCAGATACTGAACTGATAAATTTGGGGGGCAAACTTTGGATAATCGATTTTCATTTATCATTCAACATTTACCATTCATCATTAAGAAAAGTTCCGATTCGGCGGAAGTTTATGCAGTGAAAGTTTTCAGTTATGATAAAAGTAGCGTAAATGAATAATTTTTTGACAGCATTTTTAGTCGGTGAAAGTTTTCTGCTCGCCTTTTTACTTTACTTTCATCCGCTAAAGCAAAACGCAAAAGCCAATAAATGGCTTAGTTTGTTTGCGTTTGTCATGGGAACTGCTTTTATTGAAAATTACATTGTAGATTTTGGACTAAGTGAATCTTACCCTTTCTTCATTAAAATAATAGACAGTTTGCAGTTTTTATTAGCCCCGAGCCTTTACATCAGCGTTCTTTATTTTGTTCACCCGACCACTAAATTCAAAATTCGCTATTGGTTACATTTTCTGCCGTTTGTAGTGTATGCAGCAATTGAGAATTTTTTATTTTCAGGCAAAGAAAGTCTTGCCACGAAAACGATTTTTGAGATTGGCGAAACCGCTTTTTGGGTTCGAAATATTTTGCCATTTCAAGTTCTATTTTACATTATTGTTTCGTATCGAACGCTCATAAAACACAACAGAAATTTGCAATTGATTACAGCCTCAACCCAAAAGATCGACATGAAATGGCTTAAAATCTTGCTGATTATTTTGGTTTTCCCGCTTCTTTTTTGGATCAACGACGCACTCGGCATTTTCCCAACACTGGTAAATCTCAACCGTTTTATCTATTCCATTTCTATCTTTTTTCTTGCCTATTTTGCGATGAAGCAAACCGCAATTTTTCCCTTTAAAAACGAAGATTTAGCTGAAATTTCAGAGATAATTAACGAAGAAAGCGAGACAAACTCGACGCCGAACGAGACGAAAACTCTTCCAAGATTGAATGACGACCAAATCAAGACTTTGACTGCCAAATTGGAAAACTTGATGGTAAATGAAAAGATTTTTCTCGACAACGAAATAAATTTAGCGACGGTTGCCGAAAGAATGAACATCAGTATTCATGATACTTCGTATTTGATCAACGAGGTTACAGGCAGTAATTTCTACAATTTCGTGAATCAATATCGTGTCGAAGAAGCCAAGAAATTATTGACTTCATCAAAGACAGATAATCTGAATATGTTGGGCATCGCCTTTGAATCGGGATTCAATTCTAAAACTACATTTAATACTGCTTTCAAGAAAACCGTCGGCATCTCTCCGTCTGAATATTCCAAAAAACATAAAAATTTATAGAAATGTGTTCGCTTGGATAAACCCGAACGACTCTGGATTTTCATTTCCGATAAGATTGCGGTATGAAAAAACATACTTTATACACAACCTTCGTTTTCTTGCTTTTATCGGTTCAATTTGTAATTGCACAAGATAAAGGCACCGTTAAAATTGATGCTTTGGTTTCCAAGGCTTTAACCAATAATGTAATTGGCGTGGATAACAAACGACCAATTTCAATCTATCTTCCGCCAAGTTATTCAACTTCAAACAAACGCTATCCCGTAATGTATTTGCTTCATGGGACAGGCGACGATCATTTCAATTTTGTGGATGAATCCAATAAATACGCTGCAATCCAAGGTTTAATTGATACTGGTGTTTCGTCGAATCGTTTTGGCGAAATGATTGTTGTTACGCCAAATGAAAACACGCAGTGGGGCGGTAGTTTTTATGTAAATTCTTCTGCCACGGGGAATTGGGAAGATTTTACGGCAAAAGAACTCGTAAATCACATTGATACGAATTACCGAACTCTTGCCAAAGCAGAATCAAGAGCCATCGTCGGACATTCGATGGGAGGTTTTGGGGCGATTACTCTGGCGATGAAACACCCTGACGTTTTCAGCGTTGCGTATGGGTTGAATAGCGGTTTTCTAAGTTTTACCGACGATCTCAATCCTAATAACCCTGATGTCAAAAAGTTTATCGAAGCCAAAACTATTGAGGAACTTTTAGCGACTAAGAACCAAATTTCTATCGGGATGCTGATGGTCGCACAAGCCTTTTCTCCCAACCCAGCCAACCTGCCATTTTTTGCAGATAAACCCTACAAAATTGAAGGAAATAAACTTGTTCCGAATCCGGAAGCGTATAGCAAATGGCTTGAATATGATGTTATTCGAATGGCTGAAACAAATAAAGAAAATCTGCTGAAACTGAGAGGCATAAAATTTGATTGCGGCGACGAAGAGCACATCAAGCTAATTGAAATCAACAGCCGTTTGTTATCTAAAAAACTGACCGAATTAAAGATTCCGCATCAGTTTGAACAATACAATGGCGATCATAGAAACAGGATTTGGGGGTTAAAAGGCAGAATTTACAATGAAGTTCTTCCGTTTGTTTTTCATAATTTGGTGAAATAATTTCTCAACTTGGTTCGCTCCAAATAATCCGCAGTTTTGTAGTATTCTGAATACCGCAAACCGCTGACAGTTTGGGGCGAACTTTGAATAATCTTGGAAAAGATTTTCGCAGCAAGCCGCGTTGCTGGCGTTGGCGATTTAGCGTAAGTGTCGACAATTGTTATGTAAGAAAAGAGTTACCTGTGATACAGGAATTCACTATTCCGGATTTTCCTTGATGAACTTTTCAATTTTCCTTTTGTCTGGATAATCCGGGATTTTTGTTAGAAATATCTTATATTCCTGAGTTGCAAATTGTTTCGCCCCGGCGAGTTCGTAAAGTCGGGCGATTCGCAGATGGCATTCCGCCATGCCGATTGGATCAAGTTTTATAGCCGCATTTAATGCTTCAACTCCTAACGACCCCTTTTTGGCTTGTAGATATGCCTCGCCAAGGAGCTGATGTGCTCTCGCTGATGCTGGCTCGAGGCTGATTACATGCTTAAAAATTTCAATTGCTGCTTCAAATTGTTTTTGTTCAATCCGTAGTTTTCCGAGAAAGACCCATGCCGGGGTGTATTCCACTTTCAACTCTAGCGATTTTCTAAACGCAGAATTGGCTTCAGGCAGCAATTTTTGTTCAAGATATAACTCGCCAAGTTTCGCCCATGCAATAAAATCTTCCTTGTCTATTGAAACGATTTCCTGAATATACTCGATCGCTTTTTTGGGACTTTTACTTCGTTCGGCTTCACCGGCTTTTTTATAGAGTTCAATTGTTTTTGGATTTATCGGGCGTGAAAACCTGGCGGAAACAACTCCCGGTGGTGCCGATTTTTCCGGTTTTGGCGAATATATCTCGAAATCTTCGCGTTGCTGTGCAGGTGCGAATGAGGAAAGTGATCGACGTGCCACTTCCAAACCATCCAATTCGACCGTAAGCGTTCCATTGCCGCTGCTCTTTCTCTTAAAGCAATAATTACCCGAATTTCCGATAAATAAACGTGCGGGAGTTTGAAGACCATCCGATAAAACTACAGCAACCTTAGGTAATTTGGAGCTTTGATCAAATCCTCTCAAACTAACTTTGCCGTAAACATATGGAACGCGAGCAAAAGGCGATTCCAGCGAAGGGGTTGCACCGGCTTCAGAGCAGATTTCGTCCGCTTGTGCCCGAGCCGAACCGGCAAACAATAGGCACGAAAGAAAGATTAACACTGTCCCAATCGGAAATTTCATAATTCGCCCGGAATTCGAAGACCAACCTGAAAAGGTGCTTTTCGCTTAGTAATATTCCAATCGTGCTAATAAGTCAAGCAAATTTGTTGGCATTTGAATGTAACGGGAATTGGTCCGAAACGTCCAGGATGTTTTCTACGCGAATTTCTTTCATCCGCTTTGTTCAGATATCAAATACTAGTTTGTAAAAAATCCAATCTAGGTTTATTTTTGAATTGCTCTACAAAATAATCTATCTATTTTATCAGGAGAATTATGTCTTTGGTGTCTAAGCGTTTTCTTTTTCCGGCGATTTTGCGTCAATCTCAAAAAGTTATTTTTGCACTTTGTTTAGTTGGTCTTTTGATTCCGCAATTGGTTGCTCAATCTACGGCGAAGCGATCAATAACGGCTCAGGATTTTGATTCGTGGCGAAGCTTGCAAGGTTCGCAAATCTCGCGAGATGGTAAATTTGTCGCGTATGTGATGCAGCCGCAAGATGGCGACGGCGAGTTATTTGTAAAAAACACCGCAACCGGTGCGGAATGGCGAAGTTTACGCGGTTATCGTCCGCCAACTCCCCCGCCTGATGCTTCCGATCCTGCCGCGACCGCTGCATTTTTGGCTCAGGGACGCTTGCTTCGCCCGATATTTTCGGCGGACAGCAAATATATATTTTTCAATATTGAACCGACTAAAGCTGAGTTATTAAAGGCGAGAAAAGATAAAAAGAAGCCTGAAGATTTCCCAAAAAACGCACTCGGCATCATGGATTTAGCGAGTGGAAAAGTAAATCGCGTTGAACGTGTGAAGAGTTATCAAGTTCCTGAAGATGGTTCGGGTTTTGTGGCTATTTTGAAAGAAGCGGCGAAAGAAGAAAAGAAAGCCGAAACTCCGACTCCAACTCCTCCTGCGACTCCGGCTGTTCCACCAATAAAACCTCAAACAAAGAAGAAGGATTACGGTACGGACCTAGTTTTGCATAATTTGTCTAACGGAACTGAACGAACGTTCGCCGACGTCTTGGAATACACATTTAGCAAAGACGCGAAATCGTTAATTTTCGCAGTCTCTTCAAAAAAAGAAGAGACAAATGGAGCTTTTGTTGTTACTCCGCAGAGTGATTCAGCACCTGTCGCGTTGCTTTCGGGTGCAGGAAAATACTCAAAATTTTCATGGGATGAAAAGCAGAATCAGGTCGCGTTTATAAGCGATAAGGATGATACCGCGGCGTCGCAACCGAAATTCAAGGTTTATTATTGGCTTCGCACGCAGCCGTCCGCAAGCGAAGTTGTTTCGACTCAAACTGCCGGATTTCGTCCTGAATTTGTAGTTAGCGAAAAAGGGTCGTTGAGCTTTTCATATGATGGAAGTCGGCTATTTATGAGTAATTCGCCGCCGCCGGATCCGGAAGCCGATCCGAATAATGCTATTCCGGACGAAGAAAGGGTAACGGTCGATCTTTGGCATTGGAAGGACGATTATGTTCAGCCGATGCAAAAAGTTCGTGCGATTAGTGAGCGTGATCGCTCGTATCGTGCGGTTTGGCATATTAAAGAACAGAAGTTTGTCCAACTAGCCGATACAACAATGGAGAATGTAAATCCAAGCGTTAATGGGCTTTACGCACTTGGCAGCAGATGATCGGGAGTATCGACCTCTGCAAAATTACGACGCGGGTTATGCAGATTATTATTTGGTAAATACGGTTGATGGATCGCGAAAACTATTGCTCAAAAAACAGCAATTCGGAATGAGTTGGTCGCCAAATGGCAAATATGCGATTTTTTACGATGGAAAGGATTGGAATTCAATCTCGATTCCCGACGGGAAAATTACCAATTTAACGAGGTAAATTGAAAGATTAAATTTTCTGATGAAGAGCATGATTCCCCGAGCGTTGCATCTTCTTATGGGATTGCGGGTTGGACGAAAGATGATAAGCACGTTTTGATCAATGATCGATACGATATTTGGCAAATTTCGCCCGATGGAACCGACGCGAAAATGCTGACGCAGGGAATCGGACGGCATGAAAAAACTTCAATGCGTTACGCGAGATTGAATCCCGACGAGAGATTTGTCGAACCCGGGCAAAATTTATTGCTCTACGCCGAAAATGAAGAAACTCGGGATACCGGATTCTATCGGGTGAAACTTGATGGAACTCCCGAAAAACTTATCATGGATGCTAAGAATTTTGGCTTCCCAACAAAAGCAAAGGATGCTGATGCGTTGATGTTTTCGGCATCGCGTTTTGATACTTTTCCTGATGTTTGGACGACCACGGCTGACTTCAAGGCAATCAAGAAAGTTAGCGATGGCGATGCTCAGCGTGCCCAATTTAATTGGGGAAAAGCAGAATTAGTAAGCTTTAAGAACGCTGATAAAGTGCCGCTCCAAGGTGTTTTGATAAAGCCTGATAATTTTGATCCAAAGAAGAAATATCCGATGATCGTTTATTTATACGAAAAGCTTTCGGATACCGTAAATAATTTCCAAAATCCGGGTCCGGGCACGTCGGTTAATTTCAGTTATTATGCGAGTAATGGCTATGTGATCTTTATGCCGGATATCGTTTATACGGTTGGGTATCCCGGGCAAAGTGCGTTGAAATGCGTGCTGCCGGGCGTGCAAGCCGTTGTGGATAAAGGCTATATTGATGAAAACGCAATCGGGATTCAAGGACACAGTTGGGGCGGCTATCAAATTGCCTATATGGTGACGCGGACGAATCGTTTCAAAGCTGCCGCACCGGGTGCGTTGGTCTCAAATATGACGAGTGCCTATGGCGGAATTCGTTGGGGTTCGGGACTGCCGAGACAGTTTCAATACGAAAAAACGCAGAGCAGAATTGGCGGAAATCTATGGGATTCTACTGACAAATTTATGGAAAATTCTCCGCTCTTTTATGCACCGAAGGTTCAAACTCCAATCTTGATGCTTCACAATGATAATGACGATGCAGTGCCGTGGTATCAGGGAATTGAATTCTATTTATCGCTTCGCAGATTGAATAAGGAAGTATATATGTTCAATTACAATGGCGAATTCCACGGGCTTCACAGGCGTCAAAATCAAAAGGATTATTCACGCAGAATGTTTGAATTCTTCAACCATAAACTCAAAGGAGCACCCGCTCCCGAATGGATGCAGAAAGGGATTCGCTTCATTGATCGTGAGAAAGAAAAAGAGAAATATCGGCAGCCAGTTGGTGAGGGGATGAAAAAGTAAGGTTTTCTGTAACAACCCGGAATAGGAGAATTTAATGAAACGATTTTTAGCAGGAATGCTAACTGTATCAATTTTTGTATCATTTTTGAGCATCTCAATATCGGCTCAGAAGTTGACCGATGAAGAAAAATTGATTGCGAAAGCAAAAAAGATTCACGCAGAAGTAATCACTCTTGACACGCATAACGACATCGATACGCGGAATTTTACTGATTCTGTAAATTACACGCAAAATCTGCCAAATCAGGTCAATCTGCCAAAAATGAAGCAAGGTGGACTCGATGTGTCGTGGCTTATCGTTTACACCGGTCAAGGCGAATTAAACGAAGAAGGCTACAAGAAAGCGTATGCAAATGCTATCGATAAATTCGACGCGATTCACCATCTGACGGAAAAGATCGCACCAAATGAAATCGAACTCGCTTTGACATCGAAAGACGTTCGCCGAATTACGAAATCGGGTAAATTAGTTGCCATGATTGGGGTCGAAAATGCTTATCCGATCGGGCTGGATCTCAATAATATCAAGGATTTCGCGATGCGTGGGGCAAGATATATGTCGCTCGCACATAACGGACACAGCCAGCTTTCGGATTCGAATACAGGCGAGCGAGATAACGTTTGGCTGCATAATGGCTTGAGCGAAATGGGCAAGAAAGCTGTATTTGAAATGAATAAATGGGGAATCATGATCGATCTTTCGCATCCTTCAAAACAGGCAAATTTGCAAATGATTCAGTTCACTAAGGCTCCGGTAATTGCCTCGCATTCGGGAGCAAGAGCCTTGTGTAATCACAGCAGAAATCTCGACGATGAAGAGCTTTTAGCGATCAAAAGAAATGGAGGAGTGGTGCAAACTGTCGCCTTTCGAAGTTATATAAGTAAAGAAAAAAGTGAGCTCCGCACCAAGCTATCAGGCGAGATAGCCAAAGAAATTGCTGAAAAAGAAGGGTTTAAGATGATGGAACGGGCAGACTTGATAAAACTGCCCGAAGCTGAAAGAAACGCATACATGGCGAAGATAACAGAATTTCGAGCGAAGACTCGTCCGATTATTAATGAACGCTTGAAGACTTCTGCACCCGATGTTAATGTGCAGGATTTCGTAAATCATATTGATTATCTGGTTAAGAGAATTGGAATCGATCACGTTGGGATTAGCTCGGATTTTGATGGCGGTGGCGGCGTAGAAGGTTGGGACGACGCTTCTGAGACTTTTAATGTAACGCTTGAACTTGTAAGACGTGGCTATACCAAAAAACAGATCGAAAAGCTTTGGAGCGGAAATCTTTTGCGGGTTTTAGACAAAGTGCAGAAAGTAGCAAAGACGATGCAGAAGCAGTAAACACGGGTCAAAAGAGCCAATTTTGACCGGTTTTTACTTCACGGAGAACTCTTTCAATATCTTTTAAGGTTTGCTCTTTCATCTTGGAAAGAACTTCCTCTTTTTCCGTACGGTCAAAATGCGACCAAGTTTGAGTAAGTTCGCGATCTTGCTTGATGTGATAAATTACTTCGTTTGCTTTCATTAATTTCTAGTGAAAATACTGCTTTATTATTGCGTTTTTAAGTAATTTTCGCAATGTTCCGCAGGTAGCTTTTACCGCTCTTAAAGCTGTGTAATAATTAGCGAATGGAGCCATTGGCAAATAAGATACGACCTACTTCTCTGAAAGAATTTGTCGGACAAAAACACCTTGTCGGCGAAGGAAAACCGCTTAAAATTGCGATTGAAACCGGTCATATTTTTTCCTTTATTCTCTGGGGAACACCCGGAATCGGCAAAACGACCCTTGCCAGAATTTATGCCAATGCGATCAATGCTGATTTGTATGAGCTTTCCGCTGTTTCTGCCGGAAAAGATGATATCCGCAAGATAATTAACTCCCAAAATATCGAAAATCGCACTCGTCTTTTGTTTCTGGATGAAATCCATCGTTTTAATAAAGCCCAGCAGGATTTTTTGCTTCCATTTGTTGAAAATGGCGAACTTATTTTGGTCGGTGCAACTACGGAGAATCCGAGTTTCGAAGTTATTCCGGCATTGCTCTCGCGGATGCGGGTTTTTATCTTGGAAGAATTTTCGGCGGAAGAAATGTCGGAAATTATAGATCGAAGTGGCATAAAGCTAGATACTGAGGCGAAAGATTGGCTCATTGAAATGGCAAATGGAGATGCCCGGCAAGCACTTACGATGATCGAGAATACTTCGAATCTTTATGGCGAAGTAAATCTCGAGAACATGAAAAATGCATTGCAATCAAAGTTTTTGCGATACGACAAAAAAGGCGAAGAGCATTACAACGTGATCAGTGCTTTCATTAAATCGATGCGTGCCAGCCAGCCGGATGCGGCGATGTACTATCTCGCGAGAATGCTCGATGCAGGTGAAGATCCGAAGTTTATCGCAAGGCGAATGGTGATTTTTGCTTCGGAAGATATTGGTTTGGCACAACCAACCGCACTCGTTGTGGCGAATGGGGTTTTTCGTGCAGTTGAAACAATCGGATTGCCGGAAGCCGCGATAAACCTTGCCCATGGCGTTACATATTTAGCGAATTGCAAGAAAGACCGAAGTGCTGTTGAGGCTTTGGGCAAAGCCTCGGAAGACGTTAAGAAATTTGGAAATCTTCCCGTGCCGATGATTTTGCGGAATGCCCCTACTAAGTTAATGAAGGACAGCGGCTATGGCAAGGGTTATGAATATTATACGAATGAGGACTTAATGCCTGAGAAACTAAAGGGCAAAAAGTATCTCAAAACGAAGGAATAATATGGATGAAAATATAACAATCGTATTTCATGGTTTTTTGAACTTGAAGAATAAAGAAAAACTTAAATTAGTTGAAATGATGAACGATTATTTTGATTCGATGGAACGCGAACCAATTCGGGCAGCTAACGACACTAAGTTTGCCGAATTGGACCTAACTAAAACAGCCTGCACGTGTTGCGGTGTTAAAATCTAATGGAAATAGAATTTCGTGTTATTATTTTGGCAAATCAATTCAAACTTTTGGAGAAATCTATGTCTCGTCTCGTAGCGTTATTGTTTTCAATCATTCTGTGTTTTTCGGCTAATTCAGCATTTTCTCAAACAAAATCTACCGATACTTTTGACGATAAGATCAAAGGTTTGCAAAAAATTGACGGGTATATACCTCTCTATTGGGATGCCAAAGGCGGAAAAATGCTCTTGGAAATTTCCAGATTCGATCAGGAATTTCTATATCAGATCTCACTTCCTGCCGGACTCGGTTCGAATCCGATCGGCTTAGATCGCGGACAACTTGGAAGAACGTATGTAGTTTATTTTGAACGAATTGGCAATAAAATATTAATGATTCAGCCCAACTATCGTTACCGGGCTTTGAGCAATGATGAACCGGAAAAGAAAGCGGTGGCGGATTCATTTGCCCGCTCTGTGATTTGGGGTTTCAAGATCGAAGCGGAAGATTCGGGAAAAGCACTGGTTGATGCTACGGCTTTTTTGATGAGAGACGCACATGGCGTTGCTGATAGAATTCGCCAAGCACGGCAAGGAAGCTTTAAGCTCGATGATTCGCGAAGTGCATTCTACTTACCTAGAACGAAAGGATTTCCAAGAAATACCGAAGTCGAGACGACCCTGACGTTTACTGGCGATGATGCCGGGCGTTTGCTTTCTTCAATTTCGCCTTCGGGTAATTCGGTAACTGTAAGAGAACATCACTCATTCGTCGAATTACCTGATAATAAATATCAGCCACGCAAATTCGATCCGCGGACAAGTTCTTTTGGAATAATATTTAACGATTACGCATCGCCATTTACAGAACCGATCGAAAAGCGTTGGATTTCAAGGCATCGTTTGGAAAAAATGAATCCGAGTGAGCTGGTTTCAGAAGCAGTTAGTCCAATTATTTATTACGTTGATAATGGAGTTCCCGAGCCGATTCGGTCTGCTTTAGTTGAAGGTGCGGCGTGGTGGAACCAGGCTTTTAACGCGGCTGGATTTCGCAACGCCTTTCAGGTAAGGATTTTCCCGGCGGATGCCGATCCAATGGACGTCCGCTACAATATGATCAATTGGGTTCATCGCTCAACTCGCGGTTGGTCTTACGGTTCGAGCGTTACCGATCCGCGAACGGGCGAGATCATTAAGGGCAACGTTTCGCTCGGATCATTGCGAATACGACAAGATTTTATGCTTGGAACAGGTATGATCCCCATTTATAACGCAACTGGCGATTTGAATGATAGATGCCTTTTTTCGGATTCACCTGAAATGAATTATTTGGCTCAAACGAACACGGATTCGGCAGCAATGTCGCTCGCAAGGATTCGCCAATTATCGGCACACGAAGTTGGACACACGCTCGGATTTGCACATAATTTTGCTGCTAGCACATATGGCGGACGCGGATCGGTGATGGATTATCCGGCTCCAATGGTTGAAATTAAAGGCGGAAAGCTCGATCTTTCGAATGCTTACGGAATCGGCATCGGAATTTTTGACAAGTTTTCCGTGCAATATGCATATTCAGAATTTCCGAAGGGAACAAATGAAGATTCCGAGCTTGAAAAGATCCTGACAAAGGGAATAGCTGACGGGATGCTATTTATTGACGACAATGATGGTCGCGGAATTGGAACTGCTCATCCGCTTGCCAGCATTTGGGATAACGGCAGCGACCCCATCGCAACGCTTCGACATGAAATGGAGGTTCGCAGAATTGGGATGGCGAATTTTGGGCTTAAAAGCATCCCGAAAGGTACGCCGCTTTCAGAATTAGAAGCTAAATTTGTACCGCTTTATTTGCATAATCGCTATCAAACGGTTGCGGCTATGAAATCGATTGGTGGCGTCTATTTTACCTACGCAGTAAAAACTTCGAACGGTGTTAACCCTAGTAAATACAACGAAATTGTAAGTCCTGAACGCCAACGCGAAGCTTTAAAAACAGTTCTTGAAACGATTACTACAGAAGAGTTGGCGATACCGAAGAATATTATTGATTTGATTCCGCCGCGTGCAACCGGCTTTGATGAGGGAACAGGCGAATATTTTGCCAAAAGAACGGAGCCTGTTTTTGATTCTATTGGAACGGCAACCATTGCCACGGACATAGTTTTCACGGGACTTCTGAATCCGCAGAGAGCTGCCAGAATGATCGAATTTAATGCTCTTGACAAAAGAAATCCTCATTTCAAAGAGGTTACAGATTCTTTGATGAATCAAATATGGAAGGTTCAGATGCCGATTGACAACTATCGCAAGTCAATTCTAGAAGCCCAGCAAAACTTGGTTGCACAAAGATTGATGGATTTGGCTGGTAACGGGGAAGCTTCCCCGCAGGTAAGGGCGATTGCCAATGAGGCAATTTATGGGCTTAACGAATCGCTAAAAGTTAAACTAAAGTTGGAACAAAATGGTTTGAAAAGATTGATTCAACAAGACTTAGAGCGTTTCATCACTCGCCCGGATACTCCACGAGTTAGAACGCCAACGTTACCTATTCCGCAAGGCGAGCCGATCGGGAATTAATTTACAATTTCGCAGGATTATTGCAGAAATACGAACGAAGTAAGTGTGTTTTAGCATTTACGAATAGAAAAATTACACAATCTCCCAAGCTGCTTCAGTTTTAAGAAGCTTACTCATCAAACTTGCGTGAACCGCGTGTCCGCTTTTTTGAGCGGTAATTTTACCTAAAATCGGCATGCCGAGGAGAGCGAAATCGCCTATAATGTCGAGAATTTTATGCCGAACGAATTCGTCCTTAAATCTTAGCGGATGTTCGTTGAGCATTCCGTCTTCCGTCAGAACAATTGCATTCTCGAGCGAACCGCCTTGTGCAAGATTCGCCTTTCGCAGCATCTCGATTTCTCTCGTAAATCCAAAGGTTCGTGCTGAAGCAATTTCTCGTCCGAATGAACCATTGATCATTTCAAAATGAAATGTTTGACTATTAATAAACGGATGCGGAAAATCGATCAAACACTCAATTTCGTACCGATCTGAGGGTTCAACCGACAGCTTTCTATCACCATCGATAAATTCAACTTTCTTCTTTATCTTGAGTGAATGACGCTGTGATTTTTGTTCGCTAACTCCTGCTTTTTCAATTAGTTCAACGAAATTTTCGCTCGATCCATCCATGATCGGAATTTCCATGTTATCCAATTCAATAAAGCAATTATCCACTCCGGAACCACGTAAAGCCGCAAGCAAATGCTCACACGTCGATAAAACAACGCCTTTTCTTAGCAAGGTTGTGGCGTAGCTGCAATGCGAAATATATTCAACAGATGCGGGAATTTCAAAATCATCCAAATCAGTTCTAACGAAAACATAGCCGGTATTCTCAGGTGCAGGTTTGAGAGTCATGGCTACATCCACTCCTGTGTGTAGCCCGACTCCGATTGTTGAAACTGATTTTGATAAAGTGGTTTGAAGTTGCATTTACAAATGATTATGCAAGGACTGTACCAACGCTCTTCAGTTTGGAAAGTGTTGTGTTCACATAGTTTAGCGGATTTGAGATATTCGGATGTGAGGTAAATTAACTACAATATTTTAAAAGACTGTGGTGAAAAGAAATTCACCACAGTCTTTAATGCGGATCTTATTTATTTAATTCACGTCTGTTCGGAGTGTTGGTGGGCAATTGTGTTTGCTCCGATTTTTCGCCGGTTTCTGCAAAAACTTCTTTCAAAGCACCAACCGCCGAAAGCATGCTCGAAGTCTCAATCGGCATAAAGATTACCTTGGAATTTTGAGTTCGAGTCATGTCTCGCAAGGATTCGATGTAGCGGGTCGTGATCAAATATTGGGCGGTAATTTCAGGACTGCCCCCCATCGTCTGTGAAATTTGTGCTATCGCCTGTGCTTCTGCCATCGAGCCTTTCAATCTCGCTTGAGCTGCACCTTCAGCCTGCAGAACTGCTGACTCTTTCTCACCTTCCGAACGTGTAATTGCAGCTTGTTTCTCCCCTTCCGCACGCGTAATTGCAGCCTGTTTATCTCCCTCTGCGGTCAAAATCAAGGCACGACGATTTCGCTCAGCCGTCATCTGTTTTTCCATAGTGATGCGGACATCTTCGGGTGGTGTAATGTTTTTAATGTCAACTCGAGTTACTTTAACGCCCCATTTATCCGTAGCTTCATCAAGAATCAGACGAAGTTCGGCGTTAATCTGATCGCGTGAGGAAAGCGTATGATCGAGATCAAGTTTTCCTACAACGGAACGCATTCCAGTGAATGTCAACTGAACCAAACTCCCAACCAAATCATTTACTTCGTAAACCCCTTTAATCGGATCAGTAATCTGCCAATAGATTACCGAATCCACATTAATCATCACGTTGTCTCTGGTAATCATTGTCTGCGGCGGCAGATCGATAAATTGCTCGCGGGAATCTATTTGTATCGTTCCCGGGCGGGTGTTAGTCCAGAATACAGCCCGCGGCGATTCGAAAAATGGGACTATGATATTTAGCCCGCTGCTCGCCACACGGTGAAATTTTCCAAGCCTTTCAATCAATAGTACGGATGATTGAGGCACAATCTTGACTGTTTTCAAAGCTATCACTAAAAGTGCGACACCTATAAACCCAAGAAATGCGATTATTCCTATAAATCCTTCCATTTTTCCTCCAAAGAAACTTTCTATTTCATGTAAAACATTATACGTGATTTCCGGAAAAAAGATCACAAGATTTGATGATGAAAAAAAGTCTCGTGCGATATGTTCACCCAAGACTTTCAAGTTAATAATTATTTGGAAATTATGGCTTATTTCTTCAATAAATCTTCCGTATAAAGCTCTTTATAAACGCGATAATTTCCCATCACCTTGAAAACGTAATTCTTGCTCTCTGAGAAACCCACTTCGGCAGTAAATATTGCCGGATCTTTCGGATTTGCACGATTTAGCCAACGCACGGCATTATCCTCGCCGCCGTTGTAGCTTGCGGCTACGGCTTCGTATAAATTATCAAACTGGCTCTTCAGTTCAGACATGTAAAGACTGCCTAACGCGATATTGACGTCAGGACGGTATAAATCGTCATCTTTGAAATTTGGGAAACCCGCCTTTTTATTGTATTTAAGAGCCGTATCGATCACCAATTGGAGCAAACCGCGAGCAGCCGACGGCGATTTTGCATTTGTCCGAAAGCTACTTTCCTGTTTCATAATCGCCAAAACAAACCGCGGATCAACCCCGCGTGATTTTGCGTAGCGAAGCAATTCGGCACGATAAGGAGCAGGGAAATCCTTCATCAAATTAGGTCGCGAATAGGCAATTAGCTTGACTCTAGGAGCATTTAATTTTGCCAAACGATCGCTTGCCAAACCGCCGTAATAAGAGTTTAGGCTATTCGGAATTGCTGAGTACACCGCAATTGCCTCACCTTTTCGACCAAGTTTTTCAAGGGCAAGACCTTTTAGATAAGTTACCTCGCTGCCCGATGTCAGTGAGCCATCGAAATCCCGCAATCTAGTTAACGTGTCCGCAGTAATGATGGCTCGTTCGAAATTTTGCTGAAAGAGTTCCATTCGCAATCTAGCGAAGAGAGCGTTTGTTTCTGAAGGCAATCCGGCAAATCTTTGTCTGGTCTTTTCTACCCAAAGATTAGCTTCTTCATACTTTTTCGCTTCGCGAAGGGCGTCAATAATATTCAAATGCGACGTTTCAATTCGTTCGCCGGTCGGAAACATGGTCGTGTATTGTTCGTAAGTTCTTGCAGCTTCCAGATTTTTGCCTAAGCGAACTTGGCAAGCTCCCTTAAATGCCAGGCTTTCGCGTCCTTCCTTGGTAAATGTGTGATTCTTAACCGCTTCGTCAAAAAATGTTATCGCCAAAGCGTACTCGCGTTCCCACATATACGAGCGTCCGATTCCCATAAAAGCCTTTGGGATATTAGTGTCAGACGGATACATGGAAATTAGTTTTTGCCAGTGCTCACGAGCATTTGGAAAAACACGATTGCTTGAGTAAACATCTGCTCTGAAGCCATGTTCGACAGCAGAAAGCGTGAGTAATTTCCCCTGTACGTCGCGGCTGGCGGCATCTTTTGTGCGAACCGAAGCAAGTGTGGCATCGCCATAGGTTTGGGCAAAAAGACTAGCCGAAAAAAGGGTAACAATTGCGATGGTTATGATTATTTTGTTCATTGTTTTTAATTCTGCTGAAGCAAGTAATGGGAATTAAATAATAACGTACTTTTAGACGTATGAAAAATTCAAAAGGTTGCGAAAATTTGACGATAAAAAAACCAACCTTTTATTCAAGGTCGGCGATAGATTAAAGGAGATTAGAACGGTGGGTAGATGCCAAAAGTGCACGCAATTAGTTCTTTTCCCAATTTTCAAACTTAAGAAGGCAGAGATAACTTGCCTTCTTTTTTTACAAGGTGAGATAAAGCAAACGAGGGACTTATGGACGACCTGACGAAAGCCGCCGATAAAACCGACGAGTAACATCAGCGACCTAGCTATACATGGCGTCATCGTTATATGACATAAATCCGTGAATTGTTACAAATTTATTTTGAAAAAACTGAATATTATTCTTGATAACGCTGCAAGTGTATGTCTTACAATAATTTACCGCCACTAATTATTTTTCATGTTTTGTGTTAATATTTCTATAATTGAGGTTATTTTTATGAAATTAGCATTAAATGGTGCGACAACAATGCACGCCGATTTGGTAACAGATATCAAAGCTGCGAGCCAAGCGGGCTTCGAATTGATCGAAATTTGGGCGTCGAAACTTCGTGAGTATTTAATAACCAATACAACAACAGATTTATCGAAGGTGTTGAAAGATAATAACTTGGTGCCTTATTCAATTAATTCTATAGAGCATATTACTTTCCGCAACTCAGATGATTACGAAAATATTATTAAATTTCAAACTGAGGAATTATCAAAGATTGCCGGAGAAATTGGTTGTCCTTATGTTGTTGTGGTTCCGGGAAAACTACCTAAAAATGCAACCAAAGATGAAATTATTAACGAATCAGTCAAAGTATTAAATGAACTTGGTGAAATTGCAGAAAAACATAATGTTTCGTTGGCTTTCGAGTTTTTAGGGCAAACGGATTGTAGTGTCCAAACGCTGGATCTTTGCAACGAAATCGTGGAAAAAGTGAATAGAAAAAATATTGGCAATGTGCTTGATTCTTTTCACTTTTACGCTGGAAATTCTACTTTTGAAGCAATTGATAATATGAAGCCGGAAAAGCTTTTCATTTTTCATATTAACGACGCGGAAGATTTGCCTAAAGAACAGCTTACAGATGCTCATCGTCTTTATCCAGGACTCGGAATTTTGCCTTTGAAAGAGATAAAATCGCGTTTTGATAAGATTGGCTATGATCGAATGGTTTCTATCGAAATATTTCGCCCCGAATATTGGAATCATGATCCCTTTGAAGTAGCAAAATTGGCTAAGATGCACACAGAAAAAGCTTTAGGCTTATCGAAACAAGAAGCGAAAGCATAGGATTACTTGGATCAAATGGAAAAAATTAGAATCGGAATCATCGGAACAGGTTATATCGGAAGTGTTCACGGACAGATTTACTCGCAAGATTCGCAAACGGAAGTGTCTGCACTTTACGATGTGGTTCCTGAAAAAGCTGAACGAACGGCAAAAGCAATTGGCGGAAAAGTTTGCAAATCGCGAGAGGAATTATTTGAAAATTGCGACGCAGTTTTGGTGACAACTCCAAATAAAACGCACGTTGAGATCGCATCAGACGCAATTTTGCACGATAAACACGTTTTTTGTGAAAAGCCTTTTGCAATCGGAATTGATAATGCAAAAAAACTGCTGGAGGTGGCAAACGGTTCGGCAAAAGTATTCCAAGTTGGTCATAATCGCCGTTTTGCACCGGTTTATGTAAAGTTGAAAGAATTAATTTCGAATGACAAACCTCATTCCGCTCATATCAAAATGAATCGCGGGGAACTGAAAAATCCTCTTTGGACGGGAGACACAAATGTAACGGGCGGCTTTTTATACGAAACAACAATCCACCTTTTCGATATGTGTCGGCATCAATTTGGTGAAATTAGCGAACTTGTTGCATACGGTTCTCAGCACGAATATCCGGAACTGGATGAGTTTTCTATTCTCTTCAAATTCAAAAATGGTTTTCATTGCACATTTGCTTCGTCGTCCGATGCAAGCTGGCATTTTCCGTTTGAACGGATGGAAGTTTTTTGTCATCACCGCACGATTATCACCGAAGAAATGGAAAAACTTTTTGATTCAAAAGGGTTTGACCATAGAACGCATGAATATAATACTTACTGGTGCCAGATGCTTGAAAAATATGAAAAATGGGGTTATCTGCAAGAAGATAAAGCATTTATTGATTCAATTACTGAAGGAAAATCGCCGGTAGTATCGGCATTGGACGGCTATAAATCAGTCGAATTGGTTGAATCTGTCTATCAGGCAATCAAAACGGGTGAAAAGATAAAATTTGATTAGTTTATCAGAACTTAGTTTCTGAAATTATCGTAGTATCAGGCAGACTATTTAACGAAAAACAATGATTCATTGTCAAAATTGTGGAAAAGAAAATGAGTATAATGTAAATTTTTGCCGATTTTGCGGTAACGGTTTTGCCTCACCACAAACTCAGCAGAGGTATATAGAAGATACCAATCAATCGCGTCCATATATGTGGAAAACGGATGAATTTCAGGTTAATCCGCCTACATTCAGTCAAACGCGTGAAATTCGAAACGCACAGCCCATATTGTCCGGCTCTGTACCTCAAACTCAACAGTTGGCTTATCAGCAGCCTTCTTTTATCACCAATGGTTATCGATGCCCGAGATGCGGTTCACAAAATTTGCCGATGACAAAAAGGCAGATTTCTACCGCTGGTTGGATTGTATTTGCGGCTCTTTTATTGACGACCGGAATCTTGTTTTGGATTGGTCTATTAATTAAAGAAGATGTAAGAGTTTGTCCCGTTTGCAATTGCAAAGTCGGTTAGCGATAGACGTAACCTTTTGGATGTTCGATCTTAATATCTGGAAGGCTGCTCAGAACTTGCACACGATGGTAACCTTTCTTCATATGTGTCGAGAGATAACTTAAAGCAAACTGTCGATTTAGCAATAAATTTAAATCCCTGAAAAAAGGATCGAAACTAACAGGGGAAAGAGTTCCTTGAAAAAATGCCCGCCCGCCTGTTTCATCCGATATTCTTTGCAAAGAACCTTGTGCCTGCAAAGAAAGCCCCGAACTGCTAATGTTTTCTGTGAAATTTGTAGTAGTAAAAAATGAGTAAACTGCGACGCTTTTTCTTTGTGCTCTGAGAATTGCTCTTTCAAGATCAATACTTTGCGTCGGCGAAGATTCGTTTGTGTCTAAACCATCTGAAATCAATAAAATAGCACGTCTGCCATTAGGTATTCCATCAAATCTTTCCAATGCTTCACTGACTCCCTCGTATGGGCTATTTGGAGCAGATGCAGAACTACTTGAGACGATTCTCAATGCCTTTGACGCTTTTTCCAAATCTTCCGTGAATTTTTGGCGAATCTGAATAGTTCCGCCGCGAAGATATGCAACCATTACTTTAGAACCCTTTGGCAACCGGCTGATAAATTCGCTCAGCTTTTTGATTTCAAGGTTAAAACTGCTGGAAAGATTATCCTGAATTAGGATAGCCAAGGCTAAAGGCGTATTGCTCACGCTACGGATTGATAATATTACCTGATCGTCGCCATCCTCCTTGACCGTTAGATTACCGGCTTGCAAGAATTCGTCAGCCTGTCTCTCTTTCAATTCCTGTTTAGAAAAAATTGAAATTGGAATCGTCATCACCCTGACTTTTGTCTGACTCTTTTTTTTATCTTTGCCTTCAATAGTTTCCGTAACCTGAGCAAACGAAATACCTATGGAAAAAACTCCAATTAAAAAAACATTAATTAATCCGGGTAAGTTGATTTTTGACATAATTAAAAAATTTCTGCAACGTAATTCTAATAATATTACAGAAAACAATTTCAGTTAAGTAAATTCGCACAATACATTTTCAAAGTGCTAAAAAAAAGAAGTATTGATAGACTAAAAACAAGATATGGAATTAGATTTCAGAGACAACACCAAGCTTGACAGAAACTACGAAATAACCCGTAAAGATTTGAATAAAAACAAAGGGCTGTTGATTGGTGCGTGGGCATCACCAATTATTTTATCGATTGTTCCGGCATTAATCTTCTTTGTCATGTTTCTACTTTCGTCTCTTACGCCAACTGCCGCATTTTTTCTTTTTTTAAGCTTGATATCGCTGATCGCAGGGTTATTGTTAGGTTTAGCAACCTCAGCCGGCATTATGATCTATCGAAAACGATGGCTTACGCAGATTCGCGAAAGAATTGCCGTTGATGGAATCAGAACCGAAGAGGTTGAATGGTTTAAGCACGAATTAACAGGTGCCGAACGTAAATCGTTAAAAGAACTTGAATCGAAAGACCGTTTGCTGGGCGATGCTTTCAGGGAAACTCTTGCATCTCGTTTAACCGCTACCCGAATAGTAAAATCGGCGAAAAACGAACTTTTATTGGTCAAAAGAAGGGATGGCAAATTAAAAAATCTTAAATCTGAAACTTCAACAGAACTTCAAGAAGCACTAAAAGAGGACACCGAAAAGTTAACAAAAATAAAGCAAGAAGCGGAACAAATGCGAGTTGAGGCTGAAAGCCGTTTGCAATTAATCGAAGCCGCCTCTCGCAGAGGTGCAAATTTTGCTGACACCGAACTGGCTCTAAAAAAATTATCGTCCCGCTCAGCAGAACTTCCGCTTGCCCTTGAAGCCTTGAAAATGGAAGAAGAATTTCGCAAAGAATTAGAATCTGCAAGCGATTAAATAGTCTTTGCGATTAGTTTTTCAAGCCAAATCTAAAAGTTAAACCAACAGTAAGCGTTATCGGATACGCCGGCGTCGCATGAATTCTCGAAACGATCGGAGAACTTGGTGTTAACTTTGATTCAAAGTAATTTTGGGTTTCAAAGTATTTTTTATTGGTCAGATTATCAACCGATAAATTCAGATCAACCCATTTCTTTAATTTTTTATTTACGCTCAAATCAATTACATCAAAACCCGCTGCTCTTAACGAATCATCCGTCCCATCAAGCCTATAATTGCTGATGTGCCGATAACGAATTGAACCTGTAAATCCATTCAAATCATTGAGAGTGATGCCTGCATTAGTAGTTAAATGTGGTGAACTATCGACAAAGATTCGTGGACTGGTATTTCGAAAATATGCATCCAAAACTTTAGTTAACCCACCATTAAAACTAAAATATCGATTTAATTTAATTGATGTTTTTGCCTCAAACCCATAAGAGCGGGTTGGATCGGTCAGCTCAATACTTCCATTATCCGGAATGTAAACCTGCTCGTTGGAACGGTCAATTAAAAACGTGCTGAAGGTTGCAGAAAATCTATTTGAATTATAAGAAGCACCCGTCTGGTAAAAATCTGTAGTGGCGATCTTTGGATTCTCAGGTCTTTGAACTACTCCGCGAGCATCCTGACTGGTAATTCCTCGCCCATAATTAAAATGAAGAGTAAAAGGTATTTGGTGTTTCGGAGTATAAGCCAAATTAAATTTAGGTTGGAATTTTCCCTCGGCATCTTGACCAGAAAAATCTGGAGAAACAAAGTCGTCAACTTTGAAGTTAAAATAATCGTATCTCAAACCAACTCCAAAATGAAGATGTCCATCGAATAAATCAAATGTTTGTTGAACGTAAGTGCCAGAATTAGTGACTTTAGCATCGGCTTTTGAGAAGTTTGCAAATGGTGTTCGGGATTGGGAGAGATACATTCCAACATTAATTTGATTTGCGTGAATATTTCCGCCAGCGGTAAAAACCCCTATAACATTACCAAATCTAAGAGGTTGTAGAAATTGAAAATTTACGCCTTCTTGCAGACGGGAATCGTGTTGCTGAATCTCATCACCATTAACGTCATCATTCAAAAAGAATGTAAAATTTGACCATAAATCAAACAACGAACGTGAAACAAATCCATCTACCTTAAAGACACGTCCTTTACTGTCCTCGTCCCGAAAATAAATTCCAAGCGTTCCATTTCGAACTTTTCCGCCATTATCGGGGTCAATAAATCCAAATCTGCTAAGTCTGCCCGGCAAAAACTTCATCAAGTGGTAATTGTCCTGACGAACGAAAATCGTTTCGTCCACCATTAAATTTAAAGCCAATTGAACGTCGCTCGTTTAACGTCCATGTTAAATTTGCCGTCAAATTATCGCGACCATAATTTAGTGGATTAATAAATGGACCGTCGGAAATGGAGCGTTCGTAAGCAATAAATGAAGCGATGTTATTTAATTTCGGACTATATGATAAAAAAGTTCTGTATGTGTCGAATCTACCGGACTGTAATCTTGCGGTAAATTCTTGTGGAAGTTCTTCGCGTTGTTTGATATGAACGACACCAAGTGCTGAGAAATCACCATATTCAGCCGAGAAAGGACCATTAATTATCTCAACGTCTTTCACCAATTCCGGCGAAAATGATTTCAAACTGCCTAAATATCCTTGTCCGTGCCCCTGAGTCCCTTGATTTTGTTGAACATTATCGGTCAAAACTTTCAAACCGCCATTTACGCCACCATGATCCAAATTAAACCCGAAACGTCTGATTTCTAGGGATTTACCACCGCCTTCGTGCTGTCCGGCGTTGATACCTGCATCAAGAGTTTGAAAAATTTGATCATCGCGGGAAAATAACGTGTCAGAGTAAATTTTCTCATTTCTTCTTTCAATATCTGGCTCGACAGTTGAGGTGCTGATTACAAGCTCCTCATGAATCTTGTCAATTTTGTAGTTTATTACAAGTCGCAAGTTCTTTGAAAATTCGCCCGAGCTTAACGGAAAAGTTTTACCCAAAATGTTTTTCCCGGAAATAGTGAGCATTATTGATTCTTTCGGTATTTGAAGTGTGAAATTTCCTTCGCCATCGGTCACAATTTCCTGCTTTCCGAGACTGGTTTGAACCGAAATTGAGACGTTAGGCACAACTTCATTTTGAGCCGTAATTACAGTTCCTGATATTGTTTCCAGATTTTGAGAATAGGTGGATTGGAAAGAAGCGAAATTGATGATAAAAAGACAGATAATGACTAAATATTTCATAAAACCCCTTGTTAGTACAATAAGGCGAGTTTAACAAACGTGTCACGTAATGTAAAAGTGTAACACTTTTTATTTCACGATATCTGAGGAAGGAAGTGTGATAAACAACTTACCGTGCTTTATGCCTTTTAAGCTCATTATGTCATTTGCTAACTGATTGATTTGATTAGCCTTGCCGCTAAGTGCCAATATTTCCATACAATCAAGATGACTAACGTGTAGGTGCATTACTGATATTATTAACCCGTGATGCTGATGTTGAATTACAGACATTTGCTGCAATAATTTGGTAGCGTGGTGGTCGTAAATTAGCAGTTAAACTGCCTAAAACATTTGTGTTCGAATTATCAATCCTTTGCTGCCCCAGAGTGTCGCGGATCAGATCTCGAATTGCTTCAGAACGAGTAGCATAATTTTTTTCGTCCAATAAAATGTCAAAGTTCTCGAGTAAATCTTTTTCAATACTTACTCCAAAACGTACCAAATTGCTCAAGATTTTTTCTCTCCTATTTTAGCTATCAAGTTCAATCCGCAAACGTTTAATCTCGTCCGCTTTTCCAGTCGTTTCATCAATTTTAATCACTACCGCACAAATCCATACGTTACTCGTCGAATGATCGGCTCTCCTGAACGGAAATTTCGTAAATCGTTCTATTATATGATCTTTATTCATTCCGATTACGCCTGAATAGCTGCCTGTCATGCCAATATCAGTAATATATGCCGTACCATTTTCAAGAATACGCTCATCGGCAGTTTGAATGTGGGTGTGCGACCCGACGACTGCTGAAACGCGTCCGCTTAAATACCAACCCATCGCATATTTCTCAGATGTCGCCTCGCAATGCATATCAACTAATCGAATCTTTACGTCGTCCGGAATCGCCCTAATACATTCGTTTGCCACCCGGAACGGATCGTCAACAGGCGGCATGAAAACCCGACCAAGTAAATTTAGAACTGCTATCTTAAACCCATTAATTTCGCCAACAAATAGACCTTTGCCAGGAGTTGAAGGCGGATAATTAGCCGGACGCAAAAGTCTCGGATTTTTTTCAATGTAGGGAATTACTTCAGATTTATCAAAGATATGATTGCCTGAGGTCATTAAATCTATGCCGCTTTCAAAAAGTTCATCGGCTATATTTGGAGTAATAGAAAATCCGCCGGCAACATTTTCTGCATTCATCGTTGCAATATCAATCTGATGTTCACGCCGCAAATCCTGCAGTTTATCTAAAACGGCTCTCCTGCCCGGGCGGGCAACGACATCTGCAATCATTAAAATATTCATAAGTTAAAAACTAAAATCGTAAATCGTAAATCCAAATAGCAACTAGACTATCTTCGATTTACCATTTACGATTTCAGGTTAAGAGAACCGTATTTGCCGTTTTCTCAATTTGAATTGAACCTGTTTTAACAGGTGGGTGACCTATTATCCTTGCGAATAAATGAGCTGTTTCCTCCGGCAAATCTTTAACTGTGAAAGATTGCACTGAAAACCGCATTAGTCTCCCGTAAATTCAAATGTTGGCTCAATTATCGTGTTGAAAATAACAAACAGTACAGTAAATTTCTTAACCGTAAAAAGATTGTAGCACACGGATATGAAAGGCAAAAGCAAAATTGTTATCTGAAAACAGATAAAAATTAGATCTAAAAAAATAAAGAGGCTGTCTGAAAAGGCGGCTTCTTTTTCATTTTAAAAGAACTTAATTTAAAATATTGATATGAGCAAAAAAGCAGTATTCAAACGATATGTGCAGAATCAGCCGATGTTGTTGCCGCCGAGTTTGGATGAATTGATACCTGAGAAGCATCCGGTGCGGGTGGTCGATGAGGTTATCGAACGCATCAATATCGGTGAATTGGAACAGAGTTATAAAGGCGGCGGGACGTCGAGTTAACATCCGCGGATGTTGTTGAAAGTGTTGGTTTACGGGTATTTACGCAACATTTACTCATCGCGGAAGATTGAGCAATCTTTAACTGAAAACGTGCATTTCATGTGGCTTACGGGCGGAGCGAAGCCTGACCATAACACGATCAATGATTTTCGGGGAAAGCGTTTGAAGGAGCATTTGCAGAAGATATTCAGTCAAGTGGTCGTTTTATTGGCAGAGGAAGGAGTCTTGTCATTGAAGGAAATAACGTTGGACGGGACGAAGCTGGAAGCGAATGCGAATCGTTACACTTTTGTGTGGGGAAAAGCGATAAAGACGAGTCGCGAACGAATCGAAAAGCAGCTCAATGAGCTTTGGAAATATGTCGAGGAAGTCTATCGGGAAGAAGAAAACACGCCGACCAAACCCGAATTCAAAGAGATCAATCCGGAATCGGTGAGTCGGGCGATAGAAGAAATAAATGAAGCGTTGAAAGTTAAATCAATCGACAAAAAGGTCAAACAAAAGTTGAATTATGCGAGGAAGAATTGGACAAAAAAGTTGAGTGAATATGATGAGAAAGAGCAGATTCTAAAGGGTCGCGGAAGTTATTCAAAAACGGATAAAGAGGCAACGTTTATGCGGATGAAAGACGATCATATGATGAACGGACAGCTCAAACCCGGCTACAATCCGCAAGCCTCAACGAGCGGTCATTATCTGGTCAATTACACGCTCGGACAAAGCCCGACGGACACAAATCTACTCAAAGATCACCTCGAAAAACACGTTGAAAGTTACGGAAATAATCCGGAAAATATCACTGCAGACGCAGGTTGCGGAAGCGAAGAAAATTATGATTATTTAGCTGAAAAAGAGATTGAAGCCTTCGTTAAATACAATTATTTCGAGAAAGAACAGACCGGTAAAAAGCACCAACAGAATCCATTTTTAGCGGATAATCTGTATTACAATCAGGAAACTGACACTTATTATTGCCCGATCGGACAACCGATGAAGCGAATCGGGACGAAAAAACAAAAGACCAAAACAGGCTACATTCAGCAGATAAATCAATACCAAGCTCAAAATTGCACAAGTTGTCCGATGCGTTCAGGATGCCATAAATCAACAGGAAATCGAATCATTGGACGAAATCATAATCTGATCAAACGGCGGAAAGAAATCAGAGAATTACTGGAAAGTGAAATCGGAGTGGTGAAAAGAAAAGAACGTTGGAAGGTAGAAGCGGTCTTTGGCAACATCAAACACAACAAAGGATTCAAAAGATTCAATTTAAGAGGACTCCAAAAAGCCGGAATCGAAGTCGGACTGATAGCACTGGCTCACAATCTGAACCACTTTGGGTTAGAAAGAAGCCATTAAACCCGGGATAAACTCAAACTATTGAAAAAACAAACTAAATTTATCCCGCAAACGAGAAAAATCACAAAAATTAGTCTGCAAAGGCAGAAAAAAAACTAAAATGAAAAAAAAGACTGCCCAAATTTTTACTTTTTGGACAGCCTCAAAAGTTATGCGGGTTTTAGCGTAAAACTACTGTTCAGTTTCAAATTCCTGCTGGGCGGCAATATCCTTTTGTTTCAGAAATCGATCAAGCATTTCGGTGCATTCGCTGCTGCGGGAAGCAAGTTGAGCATCATTAGTTTCCTGATGACGTTTCAATTGGTGAAATTCATCTGCAATATGAAGCCCTGCCAAAATCGCAACCTTCAGAGAATCAACAGTTAAAGTGCCCGAAGAAATTTCACGCATTTTACTGTCAACGTATTCCGCGAGCCTTAAAATGTACTCATTATCGCCGTCAGAACGAATGTTGTAGGTTTGGTTGTAAATTTCTACCCGGATTGATTGAGCGGTATCTGTTTTTTCTTTTTTTCCTAACATAAAAATTATCTGTGTAAAACTTCAGCAACCTCGGGTTCGATAACGGTGATTGCATCAAGCATTGCCTCTATTTTTAGCTGCATCACATCACGTTCGCTCATCAAACGTTCAATTTTATCTTCAAGTCTTACTTTTTCATCCAAAAGCGAGTTTATTTCATGTCTCATTGAATTTGTCTCGCGTTCAAGTTTTTCCTTTTCTTCACGCATCCTTTTGGCAAATTCAATCGTGAGATATATCTTGTCTTCAAGATGTGAAAATTTTTCCATACCGGCTAGGTTAGACATTTTTTTCTCCGCGTGCAAATTTTTATATGAATCTTGTAAATTATGTTCAGAAATCACAAAAACTTCAAGTAATATCTTAACTTTTTTCTAAAATCTCTGTTTTATGTTCAAGTTCGATTCCAAAACGTCTAAAATCTTTGTATGAACTTCTTCAACTTCTGCTTCAACCAAAGTCCGTTCATCGGCTCTGTATTCAAGACGAATTGTGAGCGAACGTTCATCATCTGCCATGCCTTTTCCTTCGTAAATATCTACGAAAGACACTTTCTTACACATAATAAAGCCTTGTGATTCAATGGTTTGAAGGATTTCCGCAAACGATAAATCGCGTTTCACCAATAGCGAAATATCTCTGATTACAGCTGGAAATTTTGGTAACGGTTTATATAAAATCTGCTCTTGCTCAGTTTCAAAAAGAGATTGCAAATCTACTTCGGCTACATAAACAGGCTGTTTGAACTTATAATTTGCCGCAATCTCGTCATTGATCCTGCCAATCGTTCCTACTGCTCTACCTTTAGACAATATCTCCGCAGACTGTCCTTTTCGCAGGTGCTTTATAAGCTTTGCAGAATATTCCAACGAAGGTAAATTAATCGCGTCCAACGCAGTTTCCAAAGCACCTTTTGCATCGTAAAAATCAATTTCTTTTGAAATAACCGCACGACCTTCGAAAACTTCGCCGCCCGTCAAAACCATTGAAAATAATTCCTTTTCAACTGGCAAATTTCCGTCGCTGGAATTAGCAAAAACTTTTCCTATTTCAAACAGTTTTATATTTCGGGTTTGGTAATTTAAATTTGTACGAACCGCGTCAAGCAAACCTGAAAGTAAACTCGGACGCATTCTTACTGCCCCTTCGATGATTGAATCTTGCAGCGTAATGAATTTTTCTTCACCATTTTCATTGATCAAATCAGCAACGAACTCAAATGTTTCATCATGTTTTGAATCAATAAAACTATATGAAATTGCTTCGTCAAAACCCAAAGTTGTCAAAGCATTTCGCAATGATTTTTTACGATTTTCCGTAGGTTGATATTCTCCCGCAGACCGAGTAGGGGGAAGTTCTGAACCGAGTTTATCGTAACCAACGTGCCGTGCGACTTCTTCTATTAAGTCTTGTTCGATAGAAATATCGTGACGCCAACTTGGAACCTTAAAGATTTTGGATTTCGGGTTTCGGATTTCGGATTGAAACCCTAAATCATTTAATATTCTCTCAGTTTCGGATTCCGATACCGCAAGACCAGTCAAGGCTTCGATCTTTTCTTGACGCAATTCAACAGAAATTTCTTCACGTTTTATTTCATAGATGTCAGCAAAATCAGTTTCTTCACCGCCTGCAAGTTCAATTATTAAATCAGTTGCACGTTTTGAAGCCCGAACCAAATTCTCAATATCAACTCCGCGTTCAAAATGGTGACTTGCTTCTGTCGAAAGCTTTAAATCACGAGAAGTTTGGCGAATTGAATCACGCTTGAAATAGGCGACTTCAAGTAAAACATCAGTAGTTCCTTCGGTGATGGATGAGTCGAATCCGCCCATCACTCCGCCAACTGCAATAGGTTTTTCGGCATCACAAATGACGAGCATTGATTCGCACAATTCGCGTTCAACTTCGTCTAAAGTCTTAATTGTCTCGCCTTTTTTGGCACGTCTGACAATGATTCGATTTTCAACCAATTTATTGAAATCAAAGGCGTGCATCGGATTTCCGAGTTCGTGCATTACGAAATTTGTGATGTCGGCAACATTATTGATCGAGCGTTCGCCAATGGCTTCCAAACGTTTAACTAACCAATCAGGCGATGCTCCAATTTTTACATTTCGAATGACGCGAGCAGTAAAACGTTGACACAAATCAGAGTCTTGGATTGTAACAAGATTTGGATTGCCCACGTTTGGTAATTCGTAATTCGTAATTGGTAATTCGTAATTCGTAATCGCTGACAACTCGCGTGCGACTCCTAAATGCGATAAACAATCACCACGATTCGATGTCAAATCAATATCAAACACGAAATCGTCACCATGAGGCTCAATTCCTTCTACCGCCAATCCAACGCTCGTCAGCTTTTCCGCAACCTCGTGCGGGCTCAAATCTATTTCAACTAAATCTTTTAACCAATTGTAACTAATATTCATAAGTAACGCAGGCATCTTGCCTGCCAGTAACGAAAATTTACATCAATTGCAGGCAGGATGCCCGCGTTACTAACATTCGCTTAAACCAACCGTAACCGCCAATCCGCCATCCGAAGTTTCCTTATATTTCGAGTTCATGTCCAAAGCAGTTTGCCACATTGTTGCAATTACTGCATCTAAAGGAACTTTCGCCTCACGTGGATCGCTTTGCAAGGCGAGCTGGGCTGCCATAATTGCTTTGATCGCACCCATCGTATTTCGCTCAATGCAGGGAATTTGCACGAGTCCTCCAATTGGATCACAGGTCATTCCAAGGTGATGTTCCATCGCGATTTCCGCCGCCATTGTAACGTGTCTGAAGTTTCCACCGAGTCCTTCTGCCAATGCTCCTGCCGCCATTGCAGACGATACACCAATTTCTGCCTGGCATCCGCCCATCGCTGCCGAAATCGTCGCACCTTTTTTGAAAATACTCCCAATTTCCGAAGAAGTAAGTAGAAACCTGACGATTTTTTCATCATCATCTCCGTCGCAAAAAATTATGAAATAGAGCAACACAGATGGAATTACTCCGGCAGCACCATTCGTCGGAGCTGTAACAACTCTTCCAAATGCTGCATTTTCTTCATTTACAGCTAATGCAAAACAGCTAACCCAATCCGAAACGTAGCGAAAATTCCCGCCGCCGGCACGAATCGCTTTCACCCAACTCTCGTAATCATCATACTTTCGACCATCTAATAATCTTGTATTCAGATCAAATGCCCGACGCTGTACGTCCAGTCCACCGGGAAGTATTCCGTCCGTGTGACAACCGCGATAAACGCATTCTCGCATCGTCTTATAAATCTTCAAAACACCATTGAAAGTATCTTCATCAGCTCTCCAGGCTCGCTCATTGATCTTCACAACATCTGAGACATTACCACCGATCTCTGTGCAGTATCGGACTATATCCTCTGCGTTTTCAATAGGATAGGGAAGCCGGACGTGTTCTCGGGAAGAATCCGAAACACCCTCGCGAACTATAAAACCCCCGCCAATCGAAAAATAAGTTTCTTCCCGCATTCCCAAATCTGTTTCAGCGATAATCTTCATCCCGTTCGGATGGAAAGGAAGAGACCGCAAAAAGTGGAATTCAATGTCCGTTTCCGGATCAAATTTTACCGGAAATTTTCCGCAAATCTTAATCTCATTTTTGTCTGCAATCTCCGTAATCGTTGGGATTATCGAATCAACAGGAATTGTTTCAGGATTCGCACCCAGTAAACCCATTTGAACCGCAATATCAGTTCCGTGTCCCTTTCCCGTTTTTGCCAGAGAACCGTAAAGCTTTATTTTGATCGATTTAACCGCCCCAAGCTGATTTTCCTCTTCAAGTCTTTCAAGAAAATCAAGCGACGCTTTCCAAGGTCCAAGCGTGTGCGAACTCGACGGACCAACACCAATCTTAAACATATCGAAAACTGAAATTGATTCGAGAATTTTGTCCATTTAACTAAATTGTTGCCGGCATTTCTTCTTTTGGAGCATCCGCATCTAAAATTTCCGCACCGAGGGCAATTTTTTTCACCATTTGTTCAAAAATAAAAAAGTGAAAAGGGTATGAACCATACCAATACAAAAATCCAAAAAGTCCTTTTGGTGCAAAAATTGCCGTTTGTATAATCTGAGTCTTGCCGTCAATAGGTATGGCTTCAAATTTTAACCAAGCCTTGCCCGGCACCTTCATTTCTGCTTGTAAGAGCATCAATTTATCTTTCTGTAAATCTTTGACTCGCCAAAAATCAAGCTCTTCTCCAATACGTAAATCAGTCGGATGTCGGCGACCGCGTGAAAGTCCGGGTCCGCCAACTAATTTGTCCATAAACCCTCGTAATTTCCAAGCCCAACCCCACGTTAGCCAACCTTTATCACCACCGATTGAGGTAAAACTTCGAAAGGCAGAATTTGATGACGCAGTAGTTATGACCGATCGGACTTCTTTGAAAACTCCTTCGCTATCGGTCAAACTATAACTTTCGAAATCAGTATCGTCATATGAACCGCTCCAACGAGTTTCAACAGCTCTTTCATTAATTTTAGAAAGGGCTAAAACTACCGCTTCACGATACGACATCGGTTTTATATTTGGAAAAAACTTTTTTGCCTTAGTTGTGTCAGCCAAAACCGGATTGATGATCCCTTTGACCAACGGAACGGCAAGCGAATTTGGAATCGGAGTAACCAACCCAACCCACAAACCTGATAAAAATGGAGTTAATACGGGAACGGGCATCATAATTCGTTTTAATCCGCGAACATTGGCATATTGTTCCATCATTCCGCGAAATTCCAACAGATCCGCTCCAATATCTACAACCCCCAAGGGTTCAATCTTTAAGGCTGCAACCAAATATTCAATTACATTGCGAATTGCAACAGATTGAACTTCGTTTTTTACCCATTTCGGAACAACCATTATAGGAATCCGTTCTGTCAAATATCGCACCATTTCAAACGAAGCCGAACCCGAACCAATTATCGGACCTGCTCTAAATTCGGTCGTTTTGCCTTCAAAACGCAAGATTTCGCCAACATCTGCACGGCTCTTCAAATGATCAGAGACATTTCCTTGGGGCAATAAACCGCCAAGATAAATAATTTTCACAACCTCATGTGTTGCTTGAACAAAATTCTCGGCAAGCAATTTTTCTTTCTTTACAAAATCTTCACCATCCGACATTGCGTGAACCAAAAAATAGGCTGCATCAGCTCCGTTGGCGGCTTGTTGAATATCATCGGTATTTTCTAAATCACCTTGAAAAATCGTAACTTGTTCAAACCATTTTCGACCTTCCAAACGTCGCGGATTACGCACTAAAACACGCACATCGTGTCCTTCTTCCAATAATTTTGGAATAAGTCTTCCACCAATATAACCAGTGGCACCCGTGACAAGAATTTTCATAACTCTTAATTCTCAACTCTAGCACATTTCCCGAATATCGAATTCGCCGTAATCCAACCGTTTATTCTTCCCCGGTTGTTACCGATTTGAAAGCGTTTACCTTGAATCGCTCTTATCAAATGCAGATATTCACTGCCATTCACTCTGCACAAAACAATATCGCCTTTTTCTAAAGTGTCATAATCTTCGATTGGTTCAACGGTGCAAAGTTGTCCAGATTCAATTTACCTTGCATCGAATTTCCACGCGGACGAAAAGAAACCGTTTCACCAATTTTTAGTTTTGCAATGTAAGATGCTGCCCAAGACATAATTATTTATTGTTATCTTCAAAAACCTTTTCCAATCTTGTCTTTCCGGATTCATCAAATGGCGGAATTGGACTAATCTTCATGTGCTCTAACTGTTTAGCAATCTTTTTATCGTCAGCAAGTGTTGAAATTTCGTTGCCCCATTTATTCATCTCGCATCCACAGTTTGAACAAACGCCTGCTCCCCATGGAACCTGTTTTTCTAAAGTTGGAGGTCTCTGTAAAACAGTTTTTTTGTTGCAGTATGGACAAATTAAATCACGAAAGTTAATCCCCAATTCACCTTTTCGATTGATCGATTGCTTTACAATTTTACCAATGAACGCACCAATAGCTGATAAAAAAAGTAAAACGATAAATAAAACAAACAAAAACGTGACCATCGCACTTTACCTAAACTGCTCTAAAAACCTCACATCGTTATCAAACATATACCGAATATCGTCCAACGCGTACATCAACGCACACATTCGCTCCAGACCGAATCCGAACGCGAACCCTGTGTAAACTTCCGGATCAACGCCGCAATTTTTCAGCACATTTGGGTGAACCATTCCGCAGCCGCCGAGTTCGATCCAGCCGGAACCTTTGCACGGTCGGCAACGGTAGCTCTCGAATGTTCCGGTTCCTTCGCATTTGAAGCACGAAAAATCGAATTCTGCCGATGGTTCGGTAAAAGGGAAATAACTCGGACGCATCCTGATTTTTGTGTCTTTGCCGAACAAACGGCGTAACCATTCGGCGACCGTTCCTTTCAGATGAGCCATCGTGATTCCTTTATCAACGCACAATCCTTCGATTTGATGAAACATCGGAACGTGAGTCATATCGGGCGTATCGCGTCGGAAAACTCTGCCGGGTGAGATGATTCGCAAGGGAACTCCGCGGCGTTCCATCGCCCGGATTTGCACGGTCGAAGTCTGCGAACGCAACGCCAAACCTGTGGTCGTGTAAAAAGTGTCTTGCGATTCGCGTGCGGGATGTCCTTCGGGAATGTTCAAAGCGTCGAAATTGTAATAATCGGTTTCGATTTCGCGGTCGTCTTCAATCGCATAACCCATCGAAACAAAAATATCTTCAATTCGCTGACGCAATAAAGTCAGCGGATGCAAATGCCCCTGACGCAAACGGTTTGATGGGATCGTTACGTCAATCGCCTCTTTTGTAATTTTGGCTTCGGAAATGAACGATTTCAGCTTGTTTTCAACGTCATCAATTGCCGTAACTATATCTTTCTCAACCGATTGCACGAATTGACCAAATTCACCGCGGGATTCAGGCGGAACTTTACCAATCAACTTTTTCGCTTCTGCAATCGCTGATTTCTTGCCAGTATGTTTGGTTTTCAACTCGCCGATTTCACGCTGCAGATTTTCAGCCTCAATCAGATTTAAGTTACTGTGATTACCATTGAAACTGCTAAATTCCATGATAAATGCTTGGCGGATTTTTTCTACTTGTTCTTTTTGCTCAATCATTATGCTTTTAATTACTAAAATCTTAACATAAATTCTATATCTAAAATAAAAAAGCAAGGGCAAAGTTTATAACTTTTACCCTTTGCTTTCTTAACGATAATGCGGCTTTAAGCTGCCTGAGCCTTACTCGCCAAAGCATCTTTCACTTGACCTGCTAAATTGGCAAAAGATTCCGGCTGTTTTGCCGCTAAATCTGCCAAAACTTTGCGGTCTAATTCAATTCCGGCAAGTTTCAAACCGTGCATAAAGTTTGAGTAGTTTAATCCGTTCAAACGGGCTGCAGCACCGATTCTAACAATCCATAATGATCGAAAATCACGTTTTTTCAGCTTTCTGCCCGTATAGGCGAATTTTAGGGCACGTTCTACCGATTCTTTCGCCGAACGATAAAGTTTCGACTTAGTTCCTCTGTAACCTTTGGCTAAGGCTAATATTTTTTTGCGTTTCTGTACGCGTTTATTCCCACGTTTTACTCTTGGCATTTCTTCACTCCTTCGTCGTGAAATTCAAAGTTCGGATTGATAGATTAAAAAATCTTACACAATAGATCTTTACTTTTGAATTTCGAATCTTAAATTCTTAACCTCTTCCGTATGGCAACATTTTTTCTACTCGTTTTTGGTCGCCTTCTGAAACGTATGTATCGACGTCTAGATTTCGCTTACGTTTGCTGGTTTTCTTCGTCAAAATATGACGTGCGTGCGAATGTCCGCGTTTGAACTTGCCGGAAGCAGTTGAACGGAAACGCTTTGCCGCTCCTTTATGTGTTTTTAATTTAGGCATTTAATAACCTCTCCTTGTTTAATAATCTTGTAAAAAATCTTTATTTTTCGCCGTCTTCAACGGTCGGCTTGGGTTTCTTCTCTATAATCTTGCCTTTTTTCGGCACAAATATCGCAAACATTTGGTAGCCTTCCATTTTCGGGAATACTTCGACATCCGCAATATCTGCAAGATCGTCTTGTAGTTTCTTCAGAATCTTGTGTCCCAATTCTCTGTGAGACATTTCTCGTCCGCGAAAAGCAATTGTTCCACGAATCTTATCTCCTTCAGCCAACCAACCACGGCATCGCAACATTCGATAGTTGTAATCATGATCGTCGGTCGCAGGTCGGAATTTAACCTCTTTAACCGTAACAGTTACCTGCTTAACCTTTTGCTCATGCTGCTTCTTTTTCTGTTCGTAAAGAAACTTTCCGTAATCAATGATCCGGCAAACAGGCGGATCGGCATTTGGAGCAATTTCAACTAAATCAAGTCCGGCTTCTCTGGCTTTTTGAACGGCATCTCGAGTATCCATTACTCCAAGTGCCTCGCCGTCTTCGCCAATTACTCTAACGGCTGGAATTCTAATTCGTTCGTTTGTCCGATGCTGCGGACCTCTGCGATTATCTGGACGATTTCCGCGTCCTCTAAATTGTGCGATAAGAGACCTCCTTTTCAAAAGTTAAGAGTTTTAATTAACTTTCAACTTATACATTCGTCAAAGCACGGGTTTCTTTCAATTTTCGTGCCATTTCAATAAATTCTGCTAGCGACATTCCGCCCAAATCGCCGGTTACTTTCTCGCGAACGGCAATTGTTTTTTCCTCAAATTCCTTATCACCAAGGATAATCATGAAGGGAACTTTATTTAACTGGGCATTTCGGATTTTAGCCCCAAGTTTTTCTGAACGCAAATCATTCTCAACCCTAAATCCAAGTGTCTTCAATTCAGCAGTAATTTCCGCCGCATAATCATTGATGCGGTCGGTAACCGGCAGAACTGTAACCTGTACAGGTGCGAGCCAAAACGGGAACGCTCCCGCGTAATGTTCGATTAAAACGCCGAAAAATCTTTCGACCGAACCAAACAATGCACGATGAACCATGACAGGTCGCTGCGGTTTGTTGTCAGAACCGATGAATTCGAGTTCGAAGCGTTCGGGCAAGTTGAAATCAAATTGAACGGTTGATAATTGCCAAAGTCTGCCGATTGAATCTTCAACCTTAATATCTATTTTCGGACCGTAAAATGCTGCTTCGCCTTCGATTCGTTCATACGGAATCTCGCGACGTTTCAACGCATTAACCAAAGCAACTTCCGCAGTTGCCCAATCATCATTTGACCCCAAATAGCCTTTATTTTCCGCACCGTCGCGAACTGAAAGTTCAACTTTGAACTTCTCGAACCCGAAAGTTTTGAAAACATCGTAAGCAAAATCGACGCAATTTCCAACTTCATCTTCAACTTGATCCGGTCGGCAAAAAATATGTGCATCGTCTTGCGTAAACCCGCGAACACGCATTAATCCGTGCAATGTTCCCGAAAGTTCCGCACGATAAACGGTTCCCAATTCGGCGTAGCGAAGCGGCAGATCGCGATATGAACGCGGATGAGTTTTGTAAATTCCGATATGAAACGGACAATTCATCGGTTTCAGACGGAATTCAGTTTCTTCGCCGAATTTTTCCGGCATTCCCATCGGTTCAAAGAGGGAATCGGCGTAATTCTGTTCGTGTCCCGAAGTTTGCCAAAGTTGGCGTTTGGCGATGTGCGGCGTAAAAACCATTCCGTAACCGCGTTTTTGCAACTCTTCACGCAGATAATTCTCCATATCTGTCCGAATCGCTCCACCTTTCGGATGCCAAAAGATAAAACCTTGTCCGTAATCGTCTTGAATCGAAAATAAATCCAATTCCTTGCCGAGTTTTCGGTGATCGCGTTTTTCGGCTTCTTCGCGTTGTTTTACCCAATTATCAAGTTCTTCCTGTGTCGCAAACGCGGTTCCGTAGATGCGTTGCATTTGCTCATTTTCCGCGTCGCCTTTCCAATACGCACCGCTTAAAGCCAATAATTTGAATGCTTTAAGTTTTCCGGTGTGCCCAACGTGCGGACCTAAGCAAAAATCAACAAACGGCGTTCCGTCAATATAATAAGCAGTCGCGGTTTCGTCAGCTTTTTCGTCGATCAACTGACATTTGAGCGGTTCATTTCGTGCTTCAAAAAGTTTTACAAGTTCGTTTTTAGCGATAACTTCACGCCGATAAACGAGGTTTCGTTTCGATATCTCACGCATTTTCTTTTCGATAATCGGTAAATCCGATTCCGTAAGTTGGTTTGGAGCAATGACATCGTAATAAAACCCGTAACGCGGGTCTTCCATCAAAGCGGGTCCAACGCCGAGTTTCGTTTCAGGGAAAAGTTCAAGAATCGCGGCGGCAAGCAGATGTGCGGTCGAATGGCGGATCACTTCCAAACCATCACGTGTGTCGGCGGTAATCGGTTGAAGAGACAAAGTAGTATCGCTGATCGGCAGTTGAAAAGATAAATCAACTTCTGCACCATCAACCTTCGCCGCCAGAGTTTTTTTCAAAACTTCACGGTCAAACGCTTTGATTACATCCAGAACAGTAACTGTTTCGGGAAAATCCTTACTTTGTTCGCCAAATTGTATTTGCATATACTTTAATTGTTAATCGTTAGCTTCGAATCGTTAATCTCTTATCAATTCGTGCATTACTATTTACAATTAATGACTACCACTTAAGTTGATTTGATCTGATAAGAGCGACTTTGCCTTGCGTTCTAATTAAAAAACGCGATTTTCACGCCATTAGAAGCGTGTCGTAGTAGTTCGGGTTATAGCAAAGTTCTTCGTTAGCATCTTATCAAAAAGTAGGCAGGAATTTCGCCTGCCAAAGTAAAGAAAGGATGATATCATCGGGCAGTAAGTATTGCAAGCAAAGCCGCAAATGGGTAGTGTCCTAATGTGATGTCAGTCGACCGTCTATAAATTCGATAGAAATTTTGTCACCACAAAATGGGCAAAATTCTAACGGATAAAACTCGACTGGATTATGCCTATCGTCATACTTAAAAATATTAAAGGGTTTATAATCTTCGCTGAACGAGTCTGCAAACCCACTGTTACTAGTTACAACTTCGTTATCTATAACTTTTGACATAGTGTCACAACACATTTCTGTTATCCCTTCATCTCTTAACCCATGATCGCGATGCGTTACCTTAAATCTCATGCTTATTTCACCTCTATTTTTAATAAATCTTTCAAATTCCAAATTGTATTACTCAAACCAGCTTCCATTGCCGGAGTGCATCTCAAAGTTTTGTGAACTCTGCAAAAGTTATAACAAGCGAAAAAGATAGCAAGCATAAATTGAAATAGGCAAACACTACAGGATTAGGACACTACCCGCAAACGCAAAGCTCTTAAATCATCTGTCCGCTTTCTTCTTAGCCTTTCTCTTTGGAGGACGGGTTCGTCCTCTTGAATCGGAAGTAAATGGCGTTCGTCCTTTGTTTTTCTTTGGTCGATCGCGTCGGAAATCTTCAAAAGGTCTGCGTTCGCTCTTTTCTTTTGATTCCGCTTTTCTTTCAGAAACGACGTTGTCTTCCGAAGCGAGGCGGATATTTGCAGCTTGACTGCGAATTTTGGAATTTGCCATTCGGCTCAAAACCTGTGCAACAAATTCTTTCGGCACGTCAACCAATGTAAATCGATCATTTACATCAATTGCTCCAATCGCCTTCCCAGGGATTCCACCTTCGTTTGCTACTGCCCCAACAATATCAGATGGCGAAATGTTATGCTTTCTGCCCACATTAAACAGAAGTTTGACCATTCCCGATTCAGGATAATTAAATTTATCGATCTGAACGGGTTCAGGTACAACTTCGAGTGTCTTCTCGCCAACTGCCATAAATATTGCAGCCGCAGCAACTTCTGCAATATCGCAGCCGTGTTCTTCAGCAAAATCCTCTACAAATGAAAGATGAAGTTCTAAATCTTGTTCTGTTAACGCCGCAACGATTTTTTCCTTCAAGCCCGCGATTCGCCTTGCGGCAATGTCAGCTTTCGTTGGCAATTTCATTGGCTCAATCTTTTGATTTGTGTATCTTTCAATATCACGCATCATCCGCAATTGCCTTGGTGTAACAAAGAGAATTGATCTTCCTGATCTGCCCGCACGTCCGGTTCGCCCAATTCTATGAACGTAGGATTCCGTATCGCCCGGCATATCGAAATTAACGACTATTCCAATTCTTTCAACGTCTAACCCGCGGGCGGCAACGTCCGTCGCAGTAACGATTTCAACCTTTCCTGGCTTTAGTTTTTTGATTACGGCTTCGCGTTGATTTTGATTCATATCGCCATGCATCGTTTCTACGGCATATCCGCGAGCCTGAAGTTTATCCGCGAGGCGGTCACAGCCCATTTTTGTTCTTTGGAAGATTAAAATCGATTCATTTTCATTTGATTCGGCTTCGAGGATTTTTGTTAGAACGTCTGCTTTTTGGCTTTCGGAAACATTGATATAAAACTGTTTGATTGCCGGAACCGTGAGCGTTTTGCGTTCGATTTCAACGTTTATCGCGTTTTTCAGATACCGCTCGGCGATTCGACGAATCTCTTTCGGCATAGTTGCAGAGAATAAGGCAGTCTGACGCTCTTTTGAAGTATGACTCAGAATCCACTCTACATCGTCGATAAATCCCATCCGAAGCATCTCATCAGCTTCATCTAAAACAACCATTTTTAGTTGATTGAAGACGATTGTTTCACGTCTGATGTGATCCATTACGCGTCCCGGTGTTCCAACAATGATCTGTACACCGCTACGTAAATGTTTTACTTGCTGAAAAAGCGATTGTCCGCCGTAAACCGGCAAAACTCTCACCTTTTTCATGTATTTCGCATAGCTATGAATCGCTTCGGCTACCTGAATAGCAAGTTCGCGGGTCGGCGTTAAAACAATCGCCTGCAATCCATTACTGTTCGCGTCGATATTCTGTAGGATCGGCAAAGCGAAAGATGCGGTTTTTCCTGTTCCGGTTTGAGCTTGCCCTACAATATCGTTGCCTTCGAGTAATAGGGGAATCGTTTTTAGCTGAATTGGCGAAGGGGTTTCGTAACCAATTTCTTTTACTGCTTTGATAATTTCATCGCTCAAACCAAAGTGGGCGAATGTTGTTTGTGTTTCGTTCATTGAAGACATAACCTATCAGTCTAAGCTATTTGAACGAAAAATGCCTAATCAAACGAGTAAGTATTTTGAAAAAACATAAAATACCATCAAATACAACTGCAATTATTGAGCCTTTGTTCTACATAAACTGTTGTTGGCAAAGCAGATATAGGCAAATTGGGCATAAGTGTGAATTATTTTGTTAAAACCGTTTTTAGTTTAGTTTCAGAGCCTGCCCAAAACGTGTTTGGTTTAATTCGCCATTGGCAAAAGTCTTTTGTCCATTAACAAAAACATATGAAATCCCGACAGGGAATTGATGCGGATCATCATAAGTGGCTTTATCCGCAATCGTTTTTTCGTCGAAAATTACTAAATCAGCTGCAAAACCTTCCTTGATTAATCCTCTGTTTTTTAAGTTAAAAGTTTGTGCCGGCAAGCTGGTCATTTTACGAATAGCATCTTCAAGCGTAAGTATTTTAAGTTCTCGAACATATCGCCCTAAAACCCGAACATTGTTTCCATAACCTCTCGGATGCGGCTTACCTTCGCCGATCGCACGCACGCCGCTATCCGAAGCAATCATAGTGAATGGTTCACGCATTATCATTTGCACGTCTGGTTCGTCCATTTTGTGATAGACCATTTGAGCTCCGCCGCCTTGATAGATTTCATAAATTTGCTCAATTTGAGCATCAAGTTTATCTTTGCCACGCACAAGTTTAGAAATTTCCTTAATATTTTTTCCGTCATAATCTTTATTTGCAGAATAGGAAGCAACGTAAGCATAGCTAAAATCCTTAAACTTGCTTTTTTTCAACGTGTCTTTTATTTCTTTGGTGATTTTCTTTTTAGTTTCCTCATCTGCCAAACGCTTTTTGCCTTCTTCACGTCCGCCTGCCAGTGCCCAACTCGGTAAAATCGTATCTAGCGAAGTAGAAGAAGCTGTGTAAGCATATTCGTCAATTGTTACCTGCAAACCTCTGGCACGGGCTTGGCGAACTAGATCGAGAGTTTGATTAGCTTTTCCCCAATGCTCTTTACTGGCGATTTTGAAATGTGAAATTTCAACCGAAATGCCTGTCTGCTCGCCGATATTAATGGCTTCGGCAATCGCTTCAAAAACTGTTTCGCCCTCATTGCGAATATGGCTGGCGTAAATTCCATTGTACTTTTTGGCAATTCTAGCAAGGGCAACAACCTCATCAGTTTTGGCGTAAGTGCCTGGGACATAGATCAAACCAGTTGAAATCCCAACCGCTCCATCTTTCATTCCTTGTTCGACAATCGCCTCCATTTTTTTCAGTTCTTCGGGAGTTGGCTCCCGGTTTTCGGTGCCTAAAACAGCTCGTCGGACAGAACCGTGAGCAATCAGAGTTCCTAGGTTTACTGCTGTTGGATTGGCTGAGAAATTACCTAGGAAATTGTTTACGTCAGTTACAGAACCGCCGCAATTACCCGTAATTAAGGATGTTACACCCATTCTGATAAAGTTTTCAGCATTAGGATTATTAAAAATATTTTCGGTGTGAGCGTGAACATCTATAAAACCTGGAGCAACTATTTGATTTTGAGCATCAACAATTTCTTTTGCTTCATTTTCATTTATTACGCCAATTTTTACGATGCGTCCTTCCTTTATCCCAATATCTGCCTTAAACCAAGGATTACCGGTTCCATCAATTATTCGACCGTTTTTTATAACAAAATCGTAAATAATTGGATTAGAAGCCTGAGCAAATACAGATGCAGAAAAACTTACCAGAAATAAAGTAGAAATAAAAAATCGCTTCATACGCACCTACCTTGAAATTTTTTTTTGATTATAGTTTTTTTTTCCTAGAATTTACTATTTACAATTAACGAATTACAATTTACGGATATGGCAATTGAAGTAGCAGGCAAAAAGCCGATAGGGCTTGAAAAAGTTAAATTGGAGAATCAATCGACTATTGATTTACCAAAAAAGACCGACGAGAATATTCAAAATATCTTGGATTTTTTACCAACAGAACATATCCGCGGACTGGATAGAATAAAAATTGTTGATTTTATTAATACATCCGCAATGAAAACGGCAATGCCGATAAAGGGTGATCTGCCCGGGCTTTATCATCCCAAACAGCAGAATCAAAGTGCTTATTTAGAAATATCTGCTGGGGCTTTACTTCAGCCAACTGAAGGCTTTGCCAAAAAATATATGGCGAAGCAATCATTTAAAGGTAATTTGGCGGGAATAATTTTTTCCCTCGTTGGGCAACATTACTATTTAACGCTCCGGCATTCTGTAAAAAGACAAAATTTGGAGCCACAAATCCGGCAGTATGCGGAGAAAAATTTGAAATCATGGAGCGAAAAGCAGAATTCAAATTCGAAGCGAGCAAAACTCCTCAAACCTCTTCAGCCGTATTTTGAGCGACTTGCTAAATGGTTGAATAAAAAAGCTCTTAAGGCTCAAAAAGGTAAGTAACGTAAATCACAAGGAAGATTAAAAATGAATTTTTGGTTAGTAAAGCAGGAGCCAGAGGCTTATTCGTTTGACGATTTAGTAAAAGACGGCAAAACCGATTGGACAGGCGTCCGGAATTTTCAAGCTCGGAACAATTTGCAGGCGATGAAATTGGCGATAAAGTTTTGTTTTATCATTCAATTTCTGAAAAATCTGTCGTCGGATTAACCGAAGTTTCACGCGAAAGCTTTCCGGATCCAACGGATGAAAAATGGTTTGCAGTTGAAATAAAGCCGATTCAGAAATTGCCTAAACCCGTAACGCTAGAACAAATTAAAGGCGAAGCAGGTCTCCAAAATATCGCCTTGATAAAACAATCGAGGCTTTCCGTGATGCCTTTAACTGAAGGCGAATTTGACGTAATCCTGAAGCTAGCGAATCAATAACGATTGATGAATATTACTATAGAAAGAGCTTCAGCAAATGAGTTACCGGATGTTGCCGGCGTTTTGCAGGAAGTCGCCAATTGGCTTGCAAATAAAGGCGAAAAGCTTTGGGAAGCTAACGAATTGGCACCGGATAAGATTGAAAATCAAGTATCAGACGGAATGTTTTGGCTTGCGAGAATTGACGGTGAAATTGCGGGTTGTATCCGTTTTCAGACGGAAGACGAGGAATATTGGGGAGATGTTCCGCATAGCGATTCGGCGTTTGTCCATCGAGTTGCGGTGAAAAGAAGATTTGCGGGTCAAGGCGTCGCGATTGCAATGCTGGACTGGGCAAAGGAAAAGGCTAAATCATTGGATAAAAGGTATTTACGACTTGATTGCGATCAGCGGGAAAAGCTTTGCAGATTTTATGAGGGGCAGGGTTTCAAATTTCACAGCGAAAAGATTAGAGAGCCATATACAGTAAATCGGTATCAATTTGAATTGTAAAAAAGTATGTTAAAGGAAGCCGTCGAATATTACCATAAACTCTTAGAAGACATTGAGTTAGCTGAAACTTCCCGAAAAATGCTCGATGAGAAATTAGACGAAGCACGTTTGATTTTTGGCGGACGAAGACTTTCGCCGTATTTGCGTCCTCATTTTGTTTTAGAATCAGATTGGAAGCGTATTTCGGCTATTTGTGAAACCATTTTCGGAGCGTTGGATAAGGTCAGAATTGCTGCAATCGGCAATAATGAGCTACTGGATGAACTTGGAATTACTGAGATCGAGCGTGATTTGGTGTCGATTGACCAAAAATATTCGATGGTTTCGCCGACCGCACGGCTTGATTCATTTCTCACCGCTGATGCTTATTCGTTTGTTGAACTCAACGGCGAATCGCCGGCAGGAATTGCTTTTTCGGATTCAGCAAGTAAGATTTTTTTGGATCTACCGATAATGCAGAAATTCGCTGAAAAGTACGTGTTTCGAACTCTTGAAGGCTCCACCAAAATGCTCGACGTTTTACTTCGGGCTTATCATGAATTTCTTGGTGAAAAACCAAAAACGCCGCCAACTATTGCAATCATTGATCTTAAAGACTTACCAACGATCAAGGAATTTGAATTATTCCGCGATTATTTTATTTCTGAGGGCTATCCTTCGATAATTTGCTCGCCTGAAGAGGTTGAATTTTCCAACGGTAAACTTCGCTGTGGCGAAACGGTAATTGATATTATTTATAAACGTCTTTTGGTCAATGAGTATTTGCCGATTATGGAAAAATATCCGGCGATTGTGGACGCATATCGAGCCGGAGCGGTCTGCATGGTCAATAGTTTTCAATCGAAAATCATCCATAAAAAAGCCATTTTCGCTGTTTTGACAAACGAACGCTACGGACATCTTTTTGATTCGAATGAGCTTGATAAAATTGAAGCACACGTGCCTTGGACTAGAAATTTTCGCAATGAAACGACCGTAAACAAAGGTGAAACGATAGATTTGATCGAATGGACTCGGGCGAATAAATCTAAATTGGTGTTAAAGCCAAATGATGATTACGGCGGACACGGAATCTACATAGGTTGGATTTCTGATGAAAAAGATTGGGATTCAGCGATTAATGACGCTTTAGAAAAAGGCGATTATTTGGTGCAAGAACGTGTAAAAACTTCCAGAGAATTATTTCCAATGCTTGATGGCGATAAAATCATCATGAGCGAGCAACTCGTAGATTTAGATCCTCTATTATTCTACGGTAAAGTAGGATCGGCATTTACAAGGCTTTCAACGACGGAGCTTGCCAATGTCTCGTCCGGCGGCGGAATGGTGCCAACTTTTATTTTGAAAGACTAGCCATTTAAAAATTAGCTAGTTTGTTCACTATATCTCTCGCTGCATTTGGTTTGGCAAACTCTAAAGCCTTTTTTTGCATAGCCTTAAATCTCTCGGGCTGAGAAAGCAGTTTATCAATTTTATAAGCCAAGGTTGGCAAATTATTACAGCGAATCGCACAACCTTCTTCGAGTAAATGATCTGAATTTCTTTCTTCCTGACCCGGAATTGGATTCACAACTACAAAAACCAAACCCTTTGCGAGTGCCTCACATGTAGTTAGACCGCCGGGTTTTCCGACAATAATATCTGCTGCAGACATGTATTCGTCCATTTCGCGTGTGAAGCCGATTGGTTTGAAAATTACATCTGATTTTTTCATCAATTCGGCACTAATTTTTTCCAGTTTTGCTTTTAATTCTTCATTCTTTCCACACAAAGCCAGAACTTGCGAAGGCGTAGTTAATTCCGCCAGAGCCTGCAAAGTATGTTCAATTTTACCTACACCAAAACCGCCGGCTGAAACTAAAATCGTGATGCGGTCTATTTCTAAACCATATTTTTTTCGCATCTCAATTTTATCTTTCTTTTCAGCAAAAATTGGATCGATCGGAATGCCCGAAACAGTTAATTTGCTCTCGTCAATCCCAATTTTCCCCAAATGGACGCGAGTTTCTTCCATCGCGACAAAATACTGTTCATAATGGTGACAGAGCCAAAGTGCGTGTGCGTCAAAGTCTGTCACAACAATAACTTGCGGACACTCAATCTTCTTTTTTCCTTTGAGCCATGAGATAATTTCAGCGGGTAGAAAGTGAGTGCAAACGGCTATATCAGGCTGATAATCATGAAAGTATTTCACAAAAGGCAGCGTATTTAATCGATCTAATGCAAGCCGACGCTTTTCGTTTTCCCAAGGTTTATCAAGCGAATCATACATCCAACCCAAAACTTCGGGCATGTTATTCACCATATCAAGGTACGCTTTGCCGTAAAGCCTGCGAAATAGGGGGTTTGTATATTGCAAAACATCGATATTTCGCACTTCTTCAGCTGCATTCATCTGCTTAAACGTTTTTTCGAGGGCTTCCGCAGCACGTAAATGTCCGGCTCCAACCGAAGCTGACAATATCAAGACTTTTTTGAACATAATTGCTACAATCATACATTTTACGAGGTATTTTGGAAACAGAAAATCAGTCTAGTTTTATAAGCGTAGGAGCAAAAGCGATGTTAGTATCAGCTTTTTCTTTTGCGTTGATGAATATTTTTGTCAAAAAGCTTTCGCATTTGCCGGCGATGGAAGTTGTCTTTTTCCGCTGCATTGTGTCAGCAATAGCTTGTCTGATTTCATTGCGAGGCAGTCAGACTAATCTATTGGGAAATAATCGTTTATATCTATTTCTACGCGGTGCTTCGGGAACTCTGGCATTGTTTTGCTTTTTCGTCACGATCCAAAATGTTCCCCTCGCTAGTGGAGTGACTCTTTCGTATCTTTCACCTATTTTTACTACCGTTTTGGCAATTTTCTTACTCGGCGAAAAGGTCAAGAGTTTTCAGTGGATTTTTTACGCAGTTTCGTTTCTAGGTGTTTTTGTCATTAAAGGTTTTGACGCAAATTTTCCCACAATTTATTTCATCACAGGACTTTCCGCTGCCTTTTTTTCGGGCGTTGCGTATAATCTAGTACGGAGTCTGAAAGGCACCGAGCATCCGCTGGTAATTGTTTTTCAATTTCAAATCGTTGGCATAATTGCCGGATTTATTTACATTTTATTCGATTGGAAAATGCCGATTGGCTTGGACTGGATCTACCTGGTTGCTACAGGGATTTTGACGCAAATCGGACAAGTTTTTCTAACCAAAGCTTTGCAGTCCGAAGCCGTCGGGAGAGTTTCAATAATCAATTACACGGGAGTTATCTACGCGATCCTTTTCGGTTGGTTGGTATTCGGTGAAATCTACACGATTCAAACACTTATCGGAATTTCTCTCGTAATCGGGGGAGTTGTTTTAAGTGTAATGTACAACAAAAGGCAAGACGCGATTTTGTTGGATGAAAACCCGGTAGCATAATGATTAAAAGACGAAAACTCCATCAGATAACGTTTTTGTTAGCGGGAATTTACAACATTTGTTGGGGATTATGGGTCAGCATTGACCCGAATTGGCTCTTTCGTTTCGCCAAAATGGAACTGCCAAATTATCCTGAAATATTCGTCTGCGTAGGAATGATCGTTGGATTATACGGGGTAGTTTATTTGGAAATTGCCCGCAAATTAGAAAAAAGCTTTATGTTGGCATTGGTTGGATTTGTGGGGAAAATACTCGGTCCGATGGGTATTTTTTACTATATTTATCTTGGCAAATGGACGTTTAATGCTCTAATAATGAATCTGACCAACGATTTTATTTGGCTCATTCCTTTTGCGATTTATCTCTACGATTCTTGGGGTTTTTATAGGATGGATTTAAATGAACGAAGTTGAAACTATTAAACAAATTTTAGACGAATGCAAAACTATTGCAGTAGTTGGATTATCTTCAAATCCCATTCGTCCGTCGCACGGTGTCGCTGCTTATATGCAAAAGAAAGGCTATCGCATAATTCCCGTAAATCCCTTTGAAACAGAAGTTTTAGGTGAAAAATCATACTCAAATTTAGCAGAAGTTCCGGTTAAAATTGACCTTGTTGATATTTTCCGTCGCTCCGAAGAAGCTGGAATCGTTGTTGACGAAGCGATAAAAAGTGGTGCAAAAGCAGTTTGGCTCCAAGAAGGCGTGATTGATAACGAAGCCGCCAAACGGGCAGAAGATGCAGGGCTTTTAGTAGCAATGGATTTATGCTGGCTCAAAGAACATTATCGGTATGGAAACAGTTAAAATTAAAGCAATTGCGATTACTATCAGCGATACTCGTCAAGAAACTAATGACGTATCGGGCGAAATTTTGCTCGAATGTTTGAAAGAGATTGGAGCGGAAATCATTGAAAAGATTATTGTTACAGATGATTATAACGGCTTAGTTGAAAATCTCAAACGATGCTCTCAAATAGCGAATTTGGTTATTACAACTGGAGGAACCGGCTTTGCCCCGCGTGATAATACGCCCGAAGCTACTCGAGCCGTAATCGAAAAGGAAGCACCGGGTTTGGCAGAAATGATGCGTTTTGAAACTGCAAAGATAAATCCTAAAGCCTATCTTTCGCGTGGAATTTGCGGGATTCGCGGTAAATGTTTAATAATCAATTTTCCCGGTTCAACAAAAGCTGTCAAGGAGTGTTTTGATGTTATCAAACCACTTTTGCAACACGCAATAAACTTAATTGAAGGAGAGACAAAACATTGAAAAATAACAGATTAGCCGTTTTATGTTTATTAATTACGTTTACATCCTTTGGTTTTCACAATTCTTTTGCTCTGACTCCAATTGAACATGCCTCAACCCAAAAAGGACAAAATTACTGGCGAACAGAATTATATTTTGGCAGAGATAAAAATGACGGCACACAAGTTTCAGAAGACGAATGGGAAAGTTTTTTAGACGAATTCGTTACGCCCAGATTTCCCGCTGGTTTAACTGTTCTAGATGCCAAAGGTCAATGGAAAAATAAAGGGAAAATCATCAAAGAATCTAGCAAACTGTTGATACTGCTTTATCCCGTTAATAATCGAAAATCATCCAATCGAAAAATCGAACAAATTCGCAACGCGTATAAAAAGCGATTTAATCAATTTTCGGTAATACGGGTGGATTCGATGCAAATGGTATTTTTTTAGACTGTGCATTTGCAAAAGTAATTCCAATGTGTTTTTAATATTAAAAAGAAATGTTGAGCAAATTCAATACAATTAATCATCTCCACCATCATCGGCTGCACAACCACGCCGACTAATTTCTTCTGTAAATCATTGAGATAATTTAGTTTAAGCAGCGTGAACTTGAAAAAGTTTCAGGCTAGATTTGTATTTTATGACCGAAAAAAAATTAAAAATTGCGATTCAAAAATCAGGGCGTTTGCACGATGATTCAATAAATTTATTGAAACAGTGCGGTATAAAATTTGGAAACGGAGTTGGCAAACTTCGGGCTGAATCAAGAAATTTTCCGATTGAAATTTATTTTTTGCGTGATGATGATATTCCAGAATATGTCTCCGATGGTGTGGCTGATGTTGGAATTGTCGGTGAAAATGTAGTTTTTGAATCAAACAAAAAAGTTGATATTATCGAAAAACTAGGATTTGGCAAATGCCGATTATCGCTGGCAGTTCCAAAATCTTTTGACTATCAAAACCTGCAAAGCATTGAAAATAAACGAATTGCTACTACTTATCCAAATTTACTTTCGATTTATCTAGCAGAAAATAATATCAACGCGGATATTCACACAATTAGCGGTTCCGTTGAAATTGCTCCGAGTATTGGTCTCGCGGACGCTGTATGCGATTTAGTCAGTTCGGGAAGCACTTTATTTACCAATGGCTTGCAGGAAGTTGAAACTGTGATGAATTCCGAAGCTGTTTTAATCTCACAAAACAATCTCGACGAAGATTCAAGCAAGATTTTGGCAAAACTGATGTTTCGCATTAATGCTGTAAATTCTGCCAAACAAAATAAATACATATTGCTCAATGCTCCGAATGATAAACGCTACGAGATTATTAAACTGCTTCCTGGTATCAAAAGTCCGACGATTTTACCACTTGCTGAAAGCGGTTGGAGTTCCGTTCATTCCGTAATTAACGAAAATGATTTTTGGGAAGTTGTTGAAAAACTTAAACTTGCAGGAGCAGAAGGAATTTTGGTGCTTTCGATCGATCAAATGATTAACTAAATTATATGCAAATTATTCGCTATCCTAAAAAAGAAGATTGGAAAGAAATTTTACGACGTCCGGCATTTGAAACGGCTGATTTAACTAAAACTGTTTCTAGTATTCTGGATGAAGTTAAATCGCACGGCGACAATGCTTTACGCAAATTTACCAAACAATTTGACGGCGTTGACATTGAAAACTTACAAGTTTCCGATGCTGAATTTGAAGAAGCTGAACGAAATGTTTCTGATGAATTAAAGCAAGCGATTCAAATCGCGAAGGCAAATATCGAAAAGTTTCACGAGTCGCAAATCGAGGAAATTAAAAAGGTTGAGACAACCGAAGGCGTTTTATGCTGGCGAAAATCCGTGGCGATTGAAAAAGTTGGGTTATACATTCCAGCTGGCACAGCTCCGCTCTTTTCAACCGTTTTGATGCTGGCAGTTCCCGCTAAAATCGCTGGTTGTAGAGAAATTATTTTATGCTCACCGCCGAATAAAAATGGCGAGATTGATGATGTAATTCTTTACACAGCAAGGCTTTGCGGAGTTACAAAAGTTTTCAAAGTCGGCGGAGTCCAAGCAATCGGAGCGATGGCATACGGCACGGAAACTGTTCCAAATGTTTATAAGATTTTTGGTCCAGGCAATCAATATGTAACCGCCGCCAAGCAGATGGTTTCACAAACGGGTGTGGCGATTGATATGCCCGCCGGACCTTCGGAGGTAGCCGTATTTGCAGATGAAACTTCGATTCCTGAATTTGTAGCGGCGGATCTATTGTCGCAAGCCGAACATGGAACTGACAGCCAAGTTATTTTGGTTTCAACCAGCGAAAATGTGATTAAACAATCAATAAATGAGGTAAATAAACAGCTTGTGATGTTACCACGAAAGGCGATTGCAGAAATATCCATCGGAAATTCAAAGGCGATTTTAATTGAAACTCAAACCGAAGCCATCGAAGTCTTAAACGAATATGCTGCCGAGCATTTAATTATAGCAGTTGAAAACGCAGATGAGGTTGCCGAAAAAATTATCAACGCCGGTTCAATTTTCATCGGAAATTACTCGTGCGAATCAGCGGGCGATTATGCGTCGGGGACTAATCATACGTTGCCGACCAATGGCTACGCCAAAAATTACAGCGGTGTTTCGCTTGATTCATTTGTCAAAAAAATCACGTTTCAAAAGTTGTCTGAAAAAGGAATTTTGAATCTTGGAAAAACGATAGAATTGATGGCGGAAGCGGAGCATTTACACGCTCACAAAAATGCCATTTCGGTTCGATTAGAAAAAATTCAAAGGCAGAAACCCGCACGTTAGTAAGGGTGTTGACATTGTAACTATGGAATTCAATTTAGAAAATTTAGTTCGTGAAAATATCAAACGACTAACGCCGTATTCATCTGCACGCAAGGAGTTTAGCGGCGTGGCGAATATTTTTCTTGATACCAATGAAAATAGTTTTGGTTCGCCGATTGAGCCGAATTATCATCGCTACCCTGACCCGTTGCAGTTGAAAATCAAGGAAATTGTTGCCGAATGGAATGGAGTAAAAACGAGCGAAATTTTTATCGGAAACGGTAGCGATGAGGCGATTGATTTACTTTTTCGGATTTTCTGCGAATCGAAAATAGACAATATTTTGATTTGTCCGCCGACTTATGGAATGTATGAAGTTTCGGCGGAAATCAACGATGTTGCGATAAAACGGGCGAATTTAACCGAAGATTTTCAACTTGATTTTGTTGAAATCAAACCCCAAATTGATGAAAACACGAAACTCATTTTCTTTTGTTCGCCAAATAATCCAACCGGAAATTCTTTGAATCGAAGCGAAATATTAGATTTTGCCAAAACTTTCAACGGAATTGTAGTCATTGACGAAGCCTACGTTCATTTTTCAAAAGAAAAGAGTTTCGTTTCAGAAATTGTCAATTCTCCTAATTTAGTTGTGATGCAGACATTTTCAAAGGCATGGGGATTAGCGGGGCTACGGGTCGGATTGGCATTTGCAAATGATGCAATCATTAGACTTTTTAACAATGTAAAGCCTCCGTATAATGTTTCGCAGATTGCTCAAGAGGCTGTGTTAGATGCTTTAAATGAGAAAGTGAAAGTCGAAAAAACGATTGGGAAGATCATTTCAGAACGTGAAAAATTGATCGAAAATCTGGCTAGATTAAAACTCGTTACCAAAATCTATCCGACTGATGCGAATTTTATATTAGTCAAAACGACTGATGCGAATTCGATTTACAAATTTTTGCTAAATGAAACAATCGTTGTGCGAAATCGAAATTCGGTAGAGTTGTGCGAAGGATGTTTACGAATTACGATTGGAACGCCAGACGAAAACGCTAAATTATTGGAATCATTAGAGAAATATGAAAAGAGTATTGTTCATTGACCGCGACGGAACACTTATTTATGAACCGGAAGACTTTCAGATTGATGCGTTTGAAAAACTGAAATTCCTGCCGTATGTTTTTTCGAGCTTGGGGAAAATTGCCCGCGAACTCGATTTTGAACTCGTCTTGGTTACGAATCAAGACGGACTAGGAACTCGTAAAAACCCTGAAAAGAAGTTCTTTCCGGTGCATAATTTTATTTTGCAAACGCTTGAAAATGAAGGAATTACTTTCAAAGAAGTTTGTATTGACCGTTCCTTTGAAAAGGAAAATAGTCCGAATCGCAAACCGCGAACCGGGATGCTGACGAAATATTTTTCTGATGATTGTGATTTGAAAAACTCGTTCGTAATCGGCGACCGCGACACTGATATTCAACTTGCTAAAAATCTCGGAGCAAAAGCGATTTTTATCAAGAATCCATATTTTGAAGTTCATCAAACGGGCGAAACTGTTAAGTTAATTGCTTGCGATTGGCGGGACATTTACGACTTTTTGAAGTCTCCCGAACGCAAAATTTCACATAGCCGAAAGACTGAAGAGACCGATATTTTGGTCGAGCTAAATCTTGACGGCAAAGGAATTGCCGAGATTTCAACCGGGATTTCTTTCTTCGATCACATGCTTGAACAAATTGCTAGACACGGGAATTTGGACTTGAAAATAGCTTGCAAAGGAGATTTGCATATTGACGAGCATCACACGATTGAAGACGTGGCGATCACACTCGGCGAAGCGTTTTCGCTGACTCTCGCTGACAAACGCGGGATGGAACGCTACGGATTTTGCTTGCCGATGGATGATTGTTTGGCTCAAGTTGCGATTGATTTTGGCGGACGAAATTGGTGTGTTTGGGAAGCCGAATTCAAACGCGAAAAAATTGGCGAAATGCCGACTGAAATGTTCTTTCATTTCTTCAAGTCATTTTCCGATAAAGCATTGTGTAATTTGAACATAAAGGCAGAAGGCACAAACGAACATCACAAAATTGAAGGAATCTTTAAGGCGTTTGCGAAAGCGATCAAAATGGCGGTCAAAAGAGATGTTGGAAACGATAGTTTGCCTTCGACCAAAGGGATTTTATAAAAATGTAGAAACACGCACGAAGTAAGTGTGCCTTTCGCAAATAACCAATCCTGTAGATAATGAAAAACGCCCTTACTTCGTGCGGGCTTCTGCAAACAAGAAATGAAAATTGCTATCGTAAAATATAACGCAGGAAACGTTGAATCCGTCAAAAATGCTTTGACTCGTTTGGAGATTGAGCCGATTATTTCAGACGATGCCGAAATTCTGCAAACTGCTGATAAGGTTATCTTTCCGGGTGTTGGCGAAGCTTCAACAGCGATGAATTATCTACACGAAAGGAAACTCGACCAAGTTATCAAATCGCTCAAGCAGCCTGTTTTGGGAATTTGTTTAGGGATGCAGCTTTTGTGCGAAACTTCGGATGAAAATAACACAGATTGTTTAGGAATTTTACCCTATCGTGTCAATCAATTTTCAGCTGAAAATCTAAAAGTCCCGCAGATTGGGTGGAACAACATTTTTGACTTGAAAGGCAAACTTTTTGAAGGAATTTCCGAAAATTCTTACGTCTATTTTGTTCACGGATACTATGTCGAAAGCGGCAAAGAAACGGTGGCAAGTTGCGATTATGGAATTGAATATAGTGCAGCCGTCGAACATGAAAACTTCTATGCGGTTCAATTTCATCCTGAAAAATCGGGCGAAGTTGGTGCGAAAATTTTAGAGAATTTTTTAAAGGTTTGAACCGCGAAGTTTCACGAAGAAAGCACGAAGATTAAAGAATGCAACTAAAGTTAGTGAGATTAAACCCTTCGTGCTTTCTTCGTGAAACTTCGTGATAGGTAAAAATATGATCGAAGTAATTCCCGCTATTGATTTGATTGATGGCAAATGTGTTCGGCTTTCGCAAGGCGATTTTGAAAAGAAGAAAATTTATAACGAAAATCCTCTTGAGGTGGCAAAAGAGTTTGAGCAATTCGGCATTAAACGTCTGCATCTAGTTGATTTAGACGGAGCGAAGAATGGAAAAGTTACAAATCTGCAAACGCTGGAAATGATTGCCGAAAATACAAATTTAACAATTGATTTTGGCGGCGGTATTAAAACTGAGGAAGATATTCAATCCATTTTTGATGTCGGTGCAAGCATCGCAAGTATTGGAAGCATTGCAGTTAAGGATTCAGAAAAGTTTTTCTCGTGGCTCAAAAAGTATGGGAGCGACAAGATTTTGCTCGGTGCGGACGTGCGTATTGGGAAATTGGCAATCAATGGTTGGTTAACTGATACGGAGTTAGAAATTTTGCCGTTTTTGGAAAACTATTTCACACAAGGCGTTAAACAGGTTTTCTGCACCGACATCAGTAAAGACGGGCTGTTGCAGGGAAGTTCAAACGAATTATACGGCGAAATTTTGTCGAAATTGCCGAAACTAAAACTGATTGCCAGCGGCGGTGTCAGCAGAATTGAAGACGTTTGTGAACTCGAAAAAATCGGCTGTTCGGGCGTAATTATCGGCAAGGCAATTTACGAAGGCAGAATTAAATTGGAGGAATTAAGAGAAGGATTTGCCCGCGAATAAACGCGAATTTATGCGAATCGAAGACCAATCCAAAATCGAAATATGCTTGCAAAAAGAATAATTCCGTGTCTCGATGTGAAAGACGGTCGCACCGTTAAAGGCACTAATTTCATCAATTTACGAGATGCCGGCGATGCGGTAGAACTCGGCAAATTGTATTGCGAAAATGGAGCGGACGAACTTGTTTTTCTCGACATCACCGCGACTATCGAAAAGCGAAAAACCTTTTCCGAATTGGTCAAGCGAATTGCCCGCGAAATCAACATTCCTTTTACTGTGGGCGGTGGGATAAATTCGGTCGAAGATATTGAAATTTTGCTCGGCTCAGGTGCGGATAAAGTTTCAATCAATACTTCGGCAGTTAAAAATCCTAAGCTCTTGGCTGATGCGGCAAAAAATTTCGGTTCGCAATGTGTCGTCTTAGCAATTGACGCGAAACTCATTGAAAATGAATGGTTTGTGTTTCTGAATGGCGGACGGACTCCGACTGAATTAAAGGCTTTGGTATGGGCAAAACGAGGCGTAGAACTCGGAGCCGGGGAAATTCTATTGACTTCGATGAATGCGGACGGCACGAAAGAGGGTTTTGAAATTGGTCTAACGCGGTTGATTTCCGAAAGTGTAAATGTTCCGATAATCGCATCGGGCGGAGCAGGAACGATGGAGCATTTCGTAGAAGTATTTACCGAAGGAAAAGCCGATGCAGGACTCGCGGCTAGCATTTTTCACTTTCGGGAAATTGAGATTCAAGATTTAAAAGGATATTTGAAGGAAAATAGGATTGAAGTAAGGATTTAAATTGTTAATTAAAAGGCGATTTCCATTAACAATTAACAATTTACCATTAACAATTATGAAAGTTGATTTTAACAAATATGCTGACGGTTTAGTTCCCACAATTATCCAAGATTTTGCCACGAATAAAGTCTTAATGTTGGGTTTTATGAATGCCGAATCTTTTGCGAAAACTCAAGAAACTCAACGAGTTACATTTTTCTCACGATCACGGCAGACTCTTTGGACAAAAGGCGAAACTAGCGGGAATTTTCTGCACGTTAAAGAAATTTTGGTTGATTGTGATAGCGATACAATTTTGGTTGAAGCGATTCCGACAGGCGTAGTTTGTCATACCGGTGCGGACACTTGTTTTAATGAAAAAAATGAAACAGATAATTACTTGTTTGAACTCGAAAAAGTTATCAAACTTCGCAAAATTGAGCCTTCGGAAAGTTCATATACATCCAAATTGTTTGCTAAAGGAATCAATAAAATTGCTCAAAAGGTTGGCGAAGAAGCGGTTGAATTAGTTATCGAAGCGAAGGACAATAATGATGAGTTGTTCAAAAATGAAGCCGCCGATTTGCTTTATCATTTTTTGGTGCTTTTGGCTGCGAAAGATATTGATTTACAGGATGTTATGGAGACTTTGAAGAAGCGACGACGATAAAAACTTGAACTATTTCACTAAAAGTTACGTTATTTTTGGTGAAATGGAAATAAATATTCAACATATTTTACCGAAAAGTGAAGTTCTGCAAAAGCACATCGCCTATTATTTCGCCTTTGAATTTCACGGCTCAGACCCGCCAAAAGAATTACTTTCCTATCCGAATCATTTACATTTGGTCACGATTTACAAAAAGTTTTACCCGATTTTTTCCGGAAATAATTACACTTTTAAGATCAATAATAAATTAACCGTTGATATTTCGGGCAGATTTACCCAACCTTTGGTTCATAAATTATCAGTTCCAATGAAGGGAATCACGATTGTTTTTAAGCCTGTCGGTATAAATTTCTTTTGCGATAAACCGTTTAACGAAATTGTCCCGAATATATGGGCAGAGTTTCCTTTTTGGCATGAAAAAGAGAATGAGTTAGAGCAACTGCTTGATTTACAAGACGTTAGTGAAATTGGCAAAAGGCTTGATTCAATAATGCTTTCATTTTACCGCCCATTTGAAAACAACATTTTGACTGAAACTTTGTCACTTTTGCATGGAAATTATGCAGATTACAACGTCGAACAAATTGCGAAAATTATCAAAGTCAGCCGTAAAACTATTTTGCGTCAGTTTAAAAAACATCTCGGCGTAAGCATTACCGATTATCGGCGGATTTTGCGTTTTCGAGATGCAATCAAACTCCATCGCGGCAAAGACGAAAAATTAACTAAACTCGCATACGAAATCTACTTTTGTGATCAATCACATTTTATCAAAGACATTCAAAAAATGACCGGCGAAAATCCAAAAATGATATTCAAAGAATCTGAATTTATAAAAGGTGCTCCTTTTTTTATCAAAATCCGCTAAGTGTCCCGAAATTACAATTTTACTTATTTGAAAAAAGCTAAAGTCTTCTAATAAAAAGGAGTTATCAAATTTTATTTATATGGAAAACAAAACAAAATCATACCAAACTATTGCCCGAATCGTCGGAGCATTGTTCCTTTTAATCCTTATTCTAGGAATGTATAACAATCTATTTTTGCTCGGACCAATCAGTTTTTCAAAAGATTTTCTAACAAGTGTCGGGACAAATTCAAATGCGGTTATCTCATCGGTTTTATTGAGTTTATTTACGGGCATTCTGTCGCTGATAATTGATATTTTGCTGTTTGGCATTTTCAAAACATACAGCAGAAATTTCGCTATCGGATATTTGATGTTTGGCGTTATTAAGTTTTGCTTTGGAATTGTTGATAATGCGGCTGTTTTTGCGTTGTTAGCGGCAAGTAATGAGTTTTTGCAAAGCGGAGCAACTGACGCAAGTCTTTATAAAACAATCGGAAATATCATTGGGAATGCTCGTGAGATGACTCATTTGATTGATATTCTATTCGGCTTTTTAGTCTATGGATGTTTTTTCTATTTAATGTTTAAAGGGCGGCTTTTGCCAATATTTTTTATCATCTTTGGTTTCATCGCCTCGTTTTTAGGTGCAACCGAAATGTTGTTAAATTTGTATGGCATCAATCACAAATGGCACATGTTGATGTTGTTGCCATTGGCTTTGTGCCAGCTTCTTTTTTCAATTTGGTTAATTATGAAAGGGTTTAGTTCAGCAGACAAACTTGATTAATATCGGCAAAAAGGACACAAATTCAGTAGAAATTCCTTTTTGTGTCCTTTCGTGTTTGTTCTTGGCTAATTTATTTCTGCAAACTTTCTCGCATAAAATTGGAAAAATCATTTTTCAATTTTATTAACGATTTCTTCTCAATATACATCATATGTCCCGATTCGTAAAATGAAGTCGAAATATTCTTGCGTAAAGTTGGATCAAGATTCATATTAGCCAAAGTGTATTCCGTTGCGTAAAAGGGAGTTGCCATATCGTAATAGCCCGAAGCAACGAAAATCTTCATAAAAGGATTTTTCTGCATCGCTGACTGCAAGGGAACTGCCGTATTTGCGTAGCCATTAGTTTGCCCCCAATTCCACGGAGCGGTGATTCCGCCGCCTAAAATGTAATATTCAAGGTCGGATTTGAATCCCAAATCACGGCGAACATAGTCGTTAAAAGTCGCGGTATAAGGCGGACGGATTGCAGACATACTAGGATCATTTTCCGGATTATTACCGTCTGCATCGCGGTCAATTCCCGTAAAACGACTGTCGAGCCGACCAGTGGTTCGTTTTTGATCACGAAGCAATTCTTTGTTGAATCTTCCTAAATCTACTCGAAATCTATTATTTTCGATAAAAGTTTTACTCAAACCCGTCAAACGCGAATATTTATCAAGAAAACTTTGTTTTTCTGAATCGCTCATTCGGTCGCCTTTTGTGTAAGCAATCGCTAATTCATTTTCGACAAAGTTTTCAGATTCCTTAAGCACTTCCGCTAAAGGCTTGCGTTGTAAATCGGCAGGTAAACGCTTGTGATACCAGGCAGTTGCGGTATAAGAAGGAAAGATCAGTTGATACGCCAAATCGTTTCCTTCAGCGAATCGTGATGTCTGAAAATTCATAATCACCGAAACAAGACAAATCCCGTTTAGGGCAATTCCACGATCAAAAAGATGATTGGAAAGTGCCGAAGCACGAGTTGTCCCGTAGCTTTCACCGACCAAATAGAGCGGCGACGACCAACGATTTTCCCGCCCCAAATACATTCGGATAAATTCGCCAACCGATTCCGCATCACCTTGTAAACCGAAGAATTTTGCTGCTAGTTCGGGCTTGGTCGCTCTGCTGTAACCCGTTCCAACCGGATCAATAAAGACCAAATCCGTTTCCGTGAACCAAGTTCCTTCATTGGGAACTAAATCATACGGCGGCGGCGGAAGAAATCCTTCGTCAGTCATCTTGACACGTTTTGGACCTAATGCTCCCAAGTGCAGCCAAACAGAAGCCGAACCCGGACCGCCATTAAACGAAAACATCAAAGGACGTTTGGCAGGCGGATTATCGAGCGTGTAAGCCATAAAGAAAATTTTGGCTTCAGTTTCGCCTGTTTGGGTGTTACGAATCGGCATAAAACCTGTGGTCGTCGTGTAATTCAAAGACCTTCCACCAATTGTTACCGAATGTTTTAGCACGACTGGAGCTTCAATTTCTGCTTGAGCAGGTTTAGCAGTTTCGACAGGTTTTGGCGAAACCATCGGCGTTTGAAATAGGAAAAATACTGAAAGAAATACGGAAAGAAGCATAAATTTACCTCGTTACATTACTAACTAATTCACCGTTGATAATTGTGCCAACGCAATGACTTGTGAATTCAAATGGATCGCCGTCATACATCGCAATATCCCCGTCTTTTCCGACTGTGATTGAGCCAACTCGGCTATCAATGCCTAAAATTTTAGCAGCGTCAATTGTAATCGAGCCAAGTGCGTCCTTCATCGTAAAGCCATTTTTTAACGTCATCGCGGCTTCAAACAAAATGATTCGAGTTTTTGGAACATAACCTTCGTAACCACTTTGCAACGCGACTGGAATTCCAGCGGCTTTTAGCTTACTTGCCGTTTCAAGCGAAAGACTCTCGGTACGAGCCATCGATGCGTGAACGATAACAGGGAAGCCGGACGCCTTAATTTCATTGATGACGAGCGGTGCTTCAGTCGCACTATCCAAAACGATTTTGATGTTAAATTCTTTCGCGATTCGCAATGCCGTCATAATGTCTTGTGCCTTATTTGCATTCACGAGGAGCGGAATTTCGCGTTTAATGACTCTCGACATCATTTCCATCTTCAAGTCTTTTGGTTCGCCCTTGTAATTTGAAGCCTTAATCAACATTTCCCGTAACATCGAAACTTGTTTGGCACGACTTCCCGGTGACCTTCCTTGACCTGCTAATCCGTTTTCGCCGAGCGTTACAGCAATCATCGCAGTTGGCGTAACTGTAACGTCCTCAACTGTTTTACCGAAAGTTTTAGCGATAAAAGTTTGTCCTGAGATGAGTGCCGAAGGTTGATGCCCAGTGTGAATAGTGGTCACTCCATAACCGCGAATCCATTCAATCAAACGCTCGTCAGGATTGTAAGAATCGAATGCACGAAGATCGGGTTGCATCGGACTCGATCCGTCTAAAGCCATTTGATCATGCGGTTGATTAAGATAGCCATTGAGTCCAATAACTGTATGAGCATCAATCAAACCCGGTGTTACAACTTTTGCTAATACGATTTTGTAATCACTAGGAATTTTAACTTGTGCCGAAGTTCCAACTGCTTCAATTTTGCCGTTTTTGATCAATACAACGCCGTCTTTAATTGGTTCACCAGCCATTGTCCAAACGGTTTCGCCCTTAACTGCTATTTGTGAAAATATATTCACCACAGAGACACATAGACACATGGAAATAAATAGAATTTTGTTTATCAATTTTGAAGTTTTCATTAATCATTACCTCCGTCGCCGTCAAAGCAATCTATGTGTCCGGTTCGGTCGATCTCAGCACCGTATCCGCCTACTTGAATTAAATAATCTTTTGGATTAGCCCGGTCAAAAACTTTTTTGCCTTCAACCCAAGTTTCTAAAACGTGTGTGTAAACGCTTAGAGGGTCGCCAGAAAGTACAATAAAATCAGCATCTTTGCCTGTTTCAAGCGAACCGATTCTTTTATCAAGATCGAGCATAATTGCGTTCGCCATCGTCATTCCGTAAAGTGCTTTTTCACGCGACATTCCGACACGTACAGCCATTCCAGCCGAACGCAAAAACCAACGCGAATCGGTAATTTGATCGTCTGTGTGAAATCCAACCAACGCACCTGATTTTTCCAGAGCGACACCGTTTGTGTAACTTACATCTACGGTTTCAAGTTTTCCACCGGGAGCATCAATCATAATTATTGATGAAGGAACTTTAGCTTTAGCGATTTCATCGGCAACCTTCCAAGCCTCAGAAACGTGTTGTAAAACAATGCGAAATCCAAACTCTTTTTGCAAGCGTAACGCTGTCATAATATCGTCTTGGCGATGTGTATGGAAATGTACAACTCTTTTGCCTTCTAGCACTTCTACAAATGCTTCCATCGCCAAATCTCGTGCCGGCATTTTTGTTGCATCGCCATTTGCTTTGGCGATTTTAGCTTTATATTCCTGAGCGGCTGTTAATTTTTCACGAATCATTGAAGCAGATTTGGCACGAGTTCCGGGGAAATTTCCTCCCGCCGGTCGAATCGGATTTGTTCCGTTAGCAAACTTCATTCCGCCCATAATTTTGCCATTTGTATCAAAAATAAAAATATCGTCAATGATATTTCCATCTCGCAATTTTGCGTAAAGTGTTTGTCCACTATTCAAATGACCAGAACCGGGCATTAAATTTGCGGTTGTTATGCCACCCGATTGAGCTCTTTGAATTCCGCTATCACGCACATTTAGCGAATCAAAAACTCTAACTTCAGAATGTATTGGACCAGAACCATCGCCGCCGGCAGTTCCGCCGATATGGCTATGCGAATCAACTAAGCCCGGCATAATGACTTTGCCTTGCATATCAATTTTGGTTAAGTCAGCAGTTAGACGAACGGTTCGAGCATCACCAATAGCAGTAATTTTTCCGTTTTGAACAATCAAAATGCCTTGTTCAATTGGGTTTCCGACAATTGGAATTATCTTTGCGTTTATAAATGCAATGGGTTTTTCTTGTGCAATTACGGCAAAAGAAAACGAAAGTATAGCCAACAAAATGACTAGATTTTTTTTCATATTTCTCCTCAAAAAATGGCAGGAATTTAAGACTATGATTAGTTTCTACGAAAACGTTATGTTGTCAAGACAATTAGAGAGGTAAAGTAACAATAAATTTTGTCCCGGTTTTATTATTCGCCATAACTTCGATTTTGCCGCCGTGAGCCGTGATAATTCCATAGCAGACCGCCAAGCCCAAACCAGTTCCTTTGCCGGTCGGTTTGGTGGTAAAAAATGGGTCGAATATCTGCTTCAAATCTCTCTCATCGATCCCACTTCCGCTATCTGAAATCTCAACTTTTATGGAATTATCAACCCCCGAAGTCGCAACTGTAAGCCGTCCACCATCAGGCATTGCGTCGCGTGCATTGAGAAAAAGATTAAGAAAAACTTGTTGAAGTTGGTCAACGTCTGCCAAAAAATGCGGCAAATTATCCTGATATTCTCTTTCGATTTTTAGTCTTTGAAAATTTTTGTCAAAACTTGCCAAACGAAGGGATATTTCTAGAATACTATTAATTTCGGATAAGCTTTTCGCCGCCGGACGAACCCTTGCAAAATCCATCATATCTTTGGTAACTACAGTGATACGTATGATTTGCGTCTGTATCAAACGGAGTCTTTCTTGTGTTTCAGAATCCAAATCAGGATTTGTCTGCATCATTTGAATCAGCGATGAAATTGAGGCTAAAGGGTTGTTCACTTCATGTGCAACTCCGGCTGCAAGAGTTCCCATTGCTGCAAGTTTTTCGGTTCGAGTAAGTTGCTCGTTAAGACTTTGCAATTGCTTGATGTCTTCGGCTATCTTTCGGCTCATTTCGTTGAAAGAGGTAGCGAGCAGACCAATTTCGTCATTGCTTTGTCTGCCGTCAACCTGAGTTCCGTAATCGCCTTCTGTTGCACGAACTGCCGCCAAAGTTATTCTTTGTAGCGGACGGGAAATTATACGAACAACTAATAAAACAAGTAGAAGATTCGGAACGAGTGCTGAAATTACGCTAAAAACAAGATATTTTCTCCAGGAATCAAAATTCATTCCATTGTGGAATGCGAAATAAACGATCGGAATCTGAAAAATGGCAAAACTCAAAACGGCAACGCTGGCGATACTCAAAGCAACCTTGTAAGTGATTGGAAATAAACGAAATTGATCTAAAGCATTTTCAAGTGAAAAGAGTCGGAAATTAGAAATTGCGTAAGCATAGATCAAAACACCCGGCAAAACAAAAATCGCAGAATACGGCAAGAATTCGTAGATATTGAAATATGGCAAAATGATATTTGCGAGCGTCTTAAAAACTCCTGTAATTCCCAATGCCCAAAGAATCGCACCTACTTGCTGGGCGTGCTGTGTACCTTGATATTTGCGGTATTTATTGAATAAAACAAACGCCCCATACCCAAAAACACCATAAACATAAATCACGAAGACGTAAGCCAACGGTGCCAATTCGACATAAAACTTGCCATCCTTAAAGCCGATTTCTTTCCACAGCAAACCGAATATTGCAGTTGGAATTAATACAAGACTTGGTGCAAAAATGACAGCCGCTTTCTTTCTCGGGGTTCTCAAATTTTCCGGAAAAACCCAGGCAAAAACGACCAGACTGCATTGCATCAAAAGTGCCGTGATAAAACTGACAGAACCCCACCAAGAAGCATTTTCATCGTTGCTATGAAAATTCCATAAGACTAGATCTTTAACAGTCCAAAGTGCTAGGAAGGAAATAAAGGCAGCGAAAGTTTGATTCGCACGGCTTCGCGGACTCGCTACGAAAACGTAAAAACCCAGCAAAACAAGCAGAAAAAGAGCGAAAAGATGTAATAAAACTAGCATTTAATAATGGCGATTGTATCGAAAATTGTTTGTGCTTTCAATCAAGCTTTATTTTCCAACTAACTCCAATCGCATTAACAGATTTCGGAAGTCCGCTACGATTATCTTGACGCAAATAGAATACATCAACCCCAAGATTGTTCGTAAGCTTTCTTGAGATTCCCGCGGTAAACTCATTACGCGTCCAGCTTTTTGTCGTTATTTCATAAAAGACATCGTCTGCAAGATAGGTTGAGAATATTTCTTTTTTGTTTTTCAAAACAGGCAAGGAAAAAGTCAATTTATTTCGATAACGGGTGGAATCTGCTCTTGAATTTCGCAACCTATATTCGATGAGATTTCGGTCTTTCAGTGAAAATCTTGTCCATTTTTTCTCAAAGGTTGCCGCAAAACGAAACCGGTTTTCGTATTCACGCACATTTAATCTAGGTTTTCCAGAGCGGTAAAAATAATTTGGAGTTAAAGTTAAAAATTTATTGACCTTGTAATCAAACCCAACTCCGAGTCTTTGATCAACTAAATTTTTGAAATTATTTCCTAGCCTCAAAGCTCCGGTAAAAAATATTGTAAGCCTCTCAAACTCTTTTCCTCTGGAATCTTTGCTCTTGATTAATGGTTTGGAAATTGTTACGTCATTCCACGATTGAAAATCATTCGCTGGCAAATTTTGCGAAAAGACCGGAAAAGCAAATAGGGCGAATAGTAATATAAATAGAAACTTCATTTGAATTATCAGTGTTAAAAAAATGTTAAATTAACTTTACAGATAAAATAAATGAAGTCTATTTAATGTTCAATCCAAGAATGTAAGCTGAGACAATAAGAGCGACCCCTAAAGAAATTGGAAGAAAAAGATTTCTTTCGATAACATCGCCTTTTTTTAACAAACGATGAAAAATGGTAAATACGGGAAGTGATAAGCCTCCGACAGCTGCCGCGATGATTGCACCAAAAATAGCACCGATACCAAAAATAACTAATCCACCGGCACCGCCGGCGATTAGTCCCCACAGAATCCCAATAAAAGGTAATATTACCAACATATTAGCCCAATTCCATTTTTCTACTTCGGCTACCATTTTGGAAACGATTTTACCTGAAAAATGTCCTGCAAATGCACAAACTAGATTTACAAATGAGAGAAATGGAATAAGCCAAAGTTGCTCAGAAGTAGAAACTGAGTCAGCCACAAATCTACCAAACATGACCATTGGAGGAAATGTGCCGAGCAGCAGACCAAATTGAGCGAATGCTTTTTCCGTAGTTAGAGGATTTTTTATAAGAGTTGCTTCATAACATTCATTTTCGTCCCGATACACTATTTTTTCGAGATTATTTTGTTTTTCCCACTGGAGAAATTCGTTTAATCTTTCTTCGCTAACGCCACCTTCGCGGTCATAGTCCGCAAATTCAAAGGTGTTTTTTGGATAGTCAATGGTTTCGGTGTTATGGTGTTCCATACTATTTTCTCCATATTCTTGACGTTATATTCGGTGGATATTTGCTTTTGATTTTCAATGATTTCGCTTTAATTCATTCTCAAATCCGGAATCGTTTATAAATTCTGCGAATTCAAGTGAAATTATTTGGATATTTTCATTTCCGCAAATATCTAATTTCTCTAATAGCTTCACGAAATCTTCGCGGGCAATAATTTGATGTTGTTCCAGTCGCTTTCGGTTGCGTCTATTCAGACAAATTGAGAAGAGATTTGGGTTATCGTGAATTCCTAATTGAGAAAACTTGCTAATAGGAGTAGTGTAAGAATCAACTAACGGCATATTCAGTTGAGTTAAGCCAACAAATCTATGAAAAGTTTCTTTAAAATCAAAAAGAGAAACTTGATTTGAGTTAATAAACGCTTGAGAATACCTTCGCTCAAATTCATCGCTTTTAAGCTTAAAATTTTCTGATTCCCTAATTTCTTCAGCTTTTTTTAGATTTTGTAACTTCATTGTAACAAAGCCATGAAATAATTTTACAGAATAAGGAATCCAGAGAAGGCTTACCAAAATCGATTTAAGCCAAATTTTTCCTGAATTTGATTCTTGATTTTGTTTGGTAAAAAAGTAAACGCCAAATGGTGTTCCGCAGGTTAAATATATTATTGTTAGCTCCAAATAATTCATCAATGGTAATAGGTGCAAAATTTATGCCAAATCCTGCAAGCTTTTCATTTATCATCGTTCTTAGTTTACAAGAGCTTAAAATCAAGGATTTAGCTCAAAATAGTTGGAACTTAGTTAAAGATAAAAACGTTAGTTAAATTGGCAAATCGCAAAGATAGTTTTTCACATTTGCAAAATGCAAAAGCAACAAATTGTTTATTTACGGAATCAAAAAAATGTAAGCAAAAAAATATTACTCAAGCGTCTTAATAACGGCATTAAAATGATGCCATTGATAATAAACAAGTTCTAATAAATTTATAAAAAACGTTTAGTTTTAGAGTAAGCTAAAGGTAGGAAATATGGATACGAAATTAAAAGTAAAGGTAATTAAAAAGGGAACTCCGGTTAAGATAAATCTGAAGACCGAAGACAAAAATCCCCAGAAATCAGCACGTGAAGTTGTTTCCAATGTAACAAATTGGGTAACGGATTTTCAGAAGCGTAAACGCGTGGAAACTAAACAGGCAATCGAATTATTGTTTGCCAATCAACCTCAAACGAACGGAATTTAAAGCAGTTTAATCACAAATCTCCGAAAGAAATTTTGGGCGGTCATTTAATTGGCTGCCCTTTTTTTGTCCGGTTTTGTGTTAAACTGCAAAAACTTTATTTGAAGTCGTCCTAATATATGAAAGACAAAGTAGTTGTAATTACTGGTGCAAGTTCTGGAATTGGTCGGGCAAGTGCCAAACTTTTTGCCGAAAATGGGGCAAAAGTAGTTGGCATTGGCAGAAATGAATATGAATTAAGTTCTTTGAGCAAAGAGATCGATGCGGAGAATGGTTCGATAAAAACCATTTCGGCTGACCTGCAAGACGTTGGTCAAGTTGAGAAAGTTGTCAGCGAAACTATTGGTGCATTTCACAAAATTGACGTTTTGATTAATGCAGCCGGCTTAATTGCGACGGGTTCGATTGAAACTACAACGCTGGATGATTGGGATAAAATGATGACCATAAATTTACGTTCGGTTTTTTATCTGATGAATAAATGCGTTCCGTATCTTATTGAAAGCAAGGGAAATATTGTAAACGTATCAAGCGTTACGGGTGTCAGGGCTTTTCCAAATGTTTTAGCGTATTGCGTGTCGAAAGCTGCTATCGATCAACTAACCCGTTGTTCTGCTCTTGAGCTCGCTCCGAAAGGAGTTCGTGTTAATGCAGTAAATCCGGGAGTTGTTCAAACAAATCTGCACAAAAGAAGCGGCATGGATGATGAGAAATATGAAAGTTTTCTGGAGCATTCAAAAACAACACATCCGCTTGGGAGAGTCGGGCAACCGCAAGAAATTGCTGATTTGATTTACTTTTTAGCATCGGAAAAAGCGGCGTGGATTACGGGAACAACTTATGAAATAGACGGAGGAAGAGCACAAACTTGTGCGAGGTAAAAGGTGAAACTTCAATTATTGCCAACGACAATAGATCAAAACGGGAAATCAACATTGCAGCAGCATTTATGTTGTTTTGTAATTGATGATTTTGTTGCGATTGATGCCGGAAGTCTTGCCATGTCTGCCAGCCCGATTCAAAAGAATAACATTCGGGATATTGTTTTAACTCACGCCCATCTTGATCATATTGCTGGTTTGCCGATTTTTATTGACGATTTATTTGCCACTTTGGAACAACCGATTCGAATTCATGCGACAAACGAAGTAATCGAAGCTCTGGAAAAATTTATCTTTAATTGGACGATTTATCCGAGATTTTCCGAATTGAAGAATGCAAATGGCGAAATCGTAGTATATAAACCCTTTCAAGTTTCGGATAAAATTCAAATAAACAATCTGACTTTCAAACCCGTTTCAGTTAATCATAAAGTTCCCACAGTTGGCTTTATCGTCAACGATGAGATGTCTAAAATTGCAATCAGCGGAGACACTTCCGAGATGAGTGTGTTTTGGGATAAAATCAATCAGGAGAATAACTTAAATGCCTTATTGATTGAATGTGCTTTTCCAAACAGCCTGTCTGAAATTGCCTGCACATCGCATCATTTAACTCCCTTATCACTTGGCAGAGAGCTTGAAAAATTTAAACATACAAACTGTCCAATCTATATTATCAATATCAAACCAATGTATTTTGAGACCGTAGTCAAAGAAATCGCCGAGATGAAAATACCCAATCTGGAAATTTTAGAAGTTGGAAAAGTCTATGATTTTTAACAAACCTAATTTGGCTTAATTGTTCATTTTATTAAAGTAAGGATGAGTCAAAATCAGCGGCTTTGTCTTGCTGGAAGTATCTTTTCGTAAAACAATCTCGTCTAACAAGACCGACGGAGCCGTAACGCTGTAGGGAACGCCTTGTCCCCTGTCGCCATTCCCATATACGTGGTTTAACGTCAAATTATCGCTGCCGACTGCCAATATCTGACGCAATTCGCGAATGGGAAAATCGTCAATTGAAAGATTTCTGATAAGTTCTTCGCGTCCATCTTCGACATAAACTTTGTAAGCTAAAATCGGCACCGAAAGCGATGAACCGGACAGAAAAAACGTCGAATCAATTTCCCGGATCATAATGCCAAAAGGCAAACTTTGAGCTTTGCATGATTCCAATAACTCCTTTTTCAATTGAGCAAAATTTTTCCCTTCTTTAGCTTGAATTAATAGATTGCTTATAAAAGGTCTGCCAAAACCCGATCTCGCCCGACCATTTGATTGCGGATATCTTTTCGTAGGTACACGCGTGGAAAGCAATGACTTTAATATCCCATTTTCTACGAGGCTGATTGGCTTTGCTGCCACTCCTTGGGCGTCAAATTGGTAGGCACCAATCAGGTTAATGTTGTTGATTTGATTGAGGTTAGGATCATCTGTCACGGAAATCGCCGGAGGCAAAATTCTTCTATTAATCCTTTCAGAAAATACACCGCTTTCACCACCTCGCGACGATAAAGGTGGACGCTCATCAGCTAAATTTGGAGCTAAAAGTTGAGAGAACAGTTGGACAGAAGCTCTTTCAGTAAACAAAACAGGTCCAATATAAGTCTCTTCAAAAAGCGGTGAGTTCCGGACTTTCACCAAATCCTGAGCCATCCTTTCGGCAACATTTGTCATTTCCGCAAAGCTTGGTAAACCATCAAAATTCCTAGCGTAAATATGTCTTGACGGATTCAATCGCAGATTGTCAGAAGTTATCGTTTCAGCGTAAATATTGATTGAAATTAGCAAATTTGGTTCACGCAGGCGTGTGCCTTCGCTGTTGGCTAAATATCGATTTTCCAAGCGGGCAAACATTGTCACGCTTGAATCGGTTATCTGCGGATATTTCCTGAAAACTGCTGATAGTTCGCGAATGAATTTTTCCCATTTTGCCGCCTCAACCTCTAATTTTTGCTTGCTTTGAATCGATAAAGAAGGTGTTTCTTTTGATAAATCGTGCAATTTTTCATCAACTACATTGTTCTGCAGATACGAACGCTTGGCAGATATTTGCTCAATAGCCGATTTGTAAGATGCATCGGTAGCTAGCCATAAATCGTGCCGGATTGCATCATAATTATCGTCTAAAGGCAAAGGAATTATGTTGGAAAGAGTTCCGGTTGTGAATAAATTTGTATTATCAGAATCGTAATTACCTAGGCGAACTTGTGTAGTTGCAGATCGGGATCTGTCAAAGCCAGATCCATTTAACGCTCCGAATTTCGCTGAAACATTAAAAGATTCGAGATCGCTGATACCGTATTCAACAAAATAAGGCTTTCCTAAGTCTTTTAATTGCAACTGATTGACTGTTCTGGCTATTTCATCGTTCATTGCACGCATGAGAACATCTGAATCCGCAAGAGTAACTTGCGGATATGTTGGTATGCTGCTAATTGCAAGTATAAAAAGTGCAAAATATATTTTCAAGTTAGATGTTTTTTTCATGATTAATTAAGGCTTTGATAAAGTTGGCGGTGGCAGAATTGGTAATAAATCATTTGATTTAGCACGTTTTTGCACTTCAATTTGACTAATTAATATCGAAGGCGAGATTGCCGAAACTGGAATAAAGCCGGATTCCGCCCCACAAAATCCATTGAAGACTTCAGGTTTATCGTCAGCCGCGATTATTTTGCTAAATGATGTTAAAGGCGTTCCTATCAAATCGACACCACGCACTAATTCATCTGGGCGACCGTCAGCATAAACGCGATAAACCATAATTGGCGTAACTTGAAATGCCTGCGGCGAATATCTGCTTGTGTTTGTAAATCCGCCCGAAATGTCTTCAAAAAATAAGCCGAATTTACTTCCTTGTTTTTTAACTTCTTCAATCAGCATTTGTCTTAACTGAGATTTCGACACGGTTTTAGTAGCCTGAATTATTAGATTTCCTTGTCGTGAAACAGGTGCTAATCCGGGGGCTGCTCTTCCATGACCATTCGAGCCGGGAAAACCGAGAATTGGCGAACGCGACATAAGAAAACTACGCAAAATTCCGTTTTCAACAAGAGGTACTTTCTGTGATTTAACTCCTTCTTCATCAAAAAGATAGAAGCCATTCAGATCGGTCGTACCAAGTTTTGACAAGGTCGGATCATCGGTCACAGAAATAAAACTTGGAAGTACATTTTTATCGATTTGGGAAGTAAAAGTGTTGCCTTCGAAATTATCTTTTTGGCGATGACCTTCAATTCTATGCCCGAATATCTCGTGGAAAAACACTCCGCTAGCTCGTCCGGAAAGAATTGCCGGACCGGTAAAAGGTTCAGTCGTTGGGGCTTTTTTCAAAGCCATAACATCTTTCGCAACTTTTTCGACTGCCTGCTGTAAACGGGCTTCAATAGGCAAACCGTCGGGCGTTGTTGCATCAAATGACTCAAAGCGGAATAAATCCATGCCATCATCTGCTTTTGTTAACGCAAATATGCTGATTCTGACCAAAATTTTGCCATGTTGAAGCGAAGTTCCTTCGCTATTAACCAAATATTTATTTACCTTATCCGCCGAAAGAGTAATCGTAGAATTATAAATTTCAGGATACTTTTTGAAAACTGCAGATAGGCTTCGAAGACGATTTTCCCACTCCGTTTTATTGATGTTCAATGAAGCAACTTGATTGTAATTGATATTTGGCAGGGCTGGCGAAAAATTATCGGCAGGATATTCATCGGCTACGCTCGTCTGTTTTTGTGTTTTAACCCGCAAATAATTATCTACGGCATTTTTGTAAGCCGCATCAGTTGTTAGCCAAATTGAACTTTTGATGGCATCTAGATCGTCCTCTATCGGGAGACGCACGGAACTTATCGTTCCACCACGACCATTTGAATTATCAAGTTTAAAGTCGCCAACGCGAAGACTAACATCTAGATTGCGAAATCGCGTAGTTCCGCTCGAGCGAATCGCCCCAAAAGAGGCTGAAATTGTTGTCGAATTTACTTCCGAAACCTGATACCCAAGGTAATATGGCGGCGGATTTCCGTTTTGCTTCAAGAGCAGAAAAGCCCTTTTTTGCTCTTCTTCAAGAGCTTTTATGATTAAGTTCTTTTCTCCGGTCTGAGCAAAAACAGCTAAATTGAAAAGTATAAAGCTTAGAAAATACACGCAAAATCTAAGCAAAGAATAAGAGGGGAACTTTTTCATATTGAATGATTGTTGTAAAAAACTTAACTGAAGACAATTGGTTCAAATTCACTTTCACGATGCTCGCCAATAAACCCATCTAAGATTACTCTTCCGTTTGTTAAAACTTTTTCGACGATGTAAGTTCTTTCTTCTTTGGATTTACCGGGCATTATTTCTGCACGAAAAATAACCTTCATTTGAGGTCTCGCCCAAATATTCGGTTTAGTTATTTTTCTATAAAATCTTTGAAAGATATTCATTATTCGTCTTTAATATCCAAATCTTTTTTGTGCTTTGCCTTTCGTAATGACGGCAAAACCTTTTCGTTTGGCTTATTGGTTCCTATTTTTTGCGAAGCTGGAGCAGTTGGTTTCCTGATGGAATCAAAAAGTGTCTTTTTAACTTTTGCCGGCTTCTTTTTCATGAAATTTAATTCAATATTGCCTAAAAACTACAAAATAATCAATATTCATAGAAGATTTTGTTATTTTTTATTGACAATAATTAAAATAAATCTAGAGTATAAAGTTTGTAGATTCTAAGAATCTTTTGGTGATTTTTCGGTAATTGAATAATGAGGTTGCAAATTTGGCACAAAAACCGGCGAAAAATATTTTCAATGAAAGATTAGATCTTCAGTACGCAAGTAATGGTTATCCATTTTGGTTTTCGACGACAAATTATTACGTATTAACAACATCTGTTTCAATTGCATCTTTCTTCATTATCTGGGGACTTTTACATGGAACGGAAGATACGATGCCTTGGATTACTGCGGGTATTGTTGCCAGTCTATTGATGATTTCAGCCGTTGTCGTTCGTGAATTTGTCCTTAGAAATATTTTCAGAAAAAGAATTCACGCTCAAAAACAACTTGATTATCAATTGAAAACTGTTTATAAACAAAGAGCTAACAATACAAAATCCGATCGTTTAACTTTAGAGAGAAACTCTGAGATATTGAAGAACATTGAAAACAGATCTCACATTGCAAAATCTGCCGGCAATTATCCGGAAAAGCATTTAGAGGTTTTTGAATTATGCAATACGTATTTACAAAAATCTCAGAAGGAGTTAAATGGAATTCTCAAAGAATCGCCCAGATATCTGGTTTTGAAAAATGGGCGGCAGAGAGTTCAGGAAATTCACAAATACCATTTGCTCTCATGGGCGGCGATTGAATCTCAGGTTTTTATTCAAAACTCTAAGTTTCAGCCCGGCATGAATGAAAAAATTGAAAACGCTCAGCGTGCTTTTGGAGTTATTGATTCGGCTTTAAAATTCTATCCAAACGAAGAGCGGTTATTGGATTCGATTGTTTCGGTTAGAGAATATATTGTTTCAGTTAAAGTAAATCATTGGATTGAACAAGCTGAAAGAGCGGAATTTAAGGAAAATTATCAGCGAGCTATTAATCATTATAAAGATGCACTTTTCTTTTTAGCCCGTGAAAATGAGAGAAAAGAAGAGCATAGTGTAATTGCCCAAGAAATTCTTGAGAAAATCGAAGTATTGAGAACAAAAAGTGAAGATTAGTTGTCCCCCGACAATATGTTATGGCAACACAACGATGTCCTAAATGTAAAAGCAGTCGAGTAAGGCAAGGATACAGACCAACTCCTATACTGCTGAAAATAGCATTTACTTATAACTTGCTTTGTGATGAGTGCAATTGGGAGTTTATTGGTTTTGCCATTCCCGGAACTGTTACGAAGAAGACTAAGAAAAAGAAAAATGTACATACTGATGTTGCGAATTTCAGCACTTTTGACTCTGAGGGCGAGCTAGATGTTGAAGATTCAACATCTATTAGTGAAAAAGACTCCAAACAACCGAAAGCAACCGTAAATACGATTGCAGCTACTAATTTAGAAAGCGATTTACTTGATAATACTGCTGCGAAAAACAATGGCGGAAAGCAAACGGCAAAAAATAAACCTAAAGTTAAAAGAAAGGTGCGGGTTAAGATGCACTAAGTTTACAAATTGAATAGATGTATAAAAAGAAGTATTACTTTATATCAATTTGTTTCATGTCTATATTCCTATGGCATCAAAATTCTTTAGCTCAAGATAAAACTCAAGACCTCATCAAACCCGAAATAAATTCCAATAAATTAAGCAGCAACGACACAATCCGATCCGTCGAACTAATACATTTTGGTGATTTAATTGATGTTGATGTAATAGGAAGCAGCGAGTTTGATTGGCGGGGAACACTAACTCCTGAAGGCTTTTTAAACGGAATCGATTTTGTGGACGAGCCAATTTATGCCCTTTGTAAAACCGAAGGCGATGTAGCTAAAGCAATTGCCAAAGGTTTCGAGAAAATTCTCAGAAATCCGCAGGTCGAAGTTAAGATATTAGATAAAAGCGGTCGGGCAATTTCATATCTTTATGGAGCTGTCAAAAATCAGCATCGGTTTAATATTCAAAGGATTGTCAGATTAAACGAACTTATTATTATTTCCGGCGGACTGGAAGAAAGAGCGAGTGGCGAAATTCAAATTTACCGTTCCAATAGGCTCAATTGCCGAGATTTAGCTCCGCCGTTAAGCGGTTCGGATTCAGTTGTAAATAGAGAAGTTTCCGATAAACATGAAGATTCGCAGATAATTAATATCAAGATTATTGATCTGATTAAAGGTGTGAAAGATGCGAATCCGGTTATTCTTAATGGCGATATAATCACGATTGGGATGGCAGAACCAATTTATGTGATTGGCGGTGTAAATAATCCACGCCAGATAAATGCCCGCCTTCAAATGACTTTGAGCAGGGCTATTTCAAGTGCCGGAGGCTTTAGTAAAAATGCAGATTCGGCAAGGATTACGGTTTATCGACGCAATCGAGGTGAAGCCAGCCGGATTGAGGTAGATTTTTCTAAAATTGAGAGTAAAGAAAGCGAAGATCATCATTTTGCAAAAATATGACATAGTTGAGGTCTTGGAAACGGGACAAGACAAAAAGAAATTTGTACCTTTTGTGAAGGTTTACGAAAACGAAAGAAAGTCGGTAGAATTGCCGCTTAGAATTATTGATTAGATTCAAAATTTAGTCGATTAGACACGATTCGGGTAAAAAGTTAAAATATCTAAAGTTTATTTATCAAAAGGAAAATTATGGCAGAAAAAAAGAAATTTAGTCGTCGAACAATCGCACTTTTTTGGTTGGTTTTGGCAGCAATCGTAATCGGTGTTTTACTATCTATGGAGCAAATCGCAATATTGTATATTATTGCTACTCTTGGTCTTGTAGCTCTTTTGCTGGTTGTTGGCTTTGCTGATTTGGAAAAAGTGGACAGAAATGCAGTGGAAGGTATTTCTTCAAAAGAATAGAGAATAATTTGCTGACTATTGAAAAAAATAAAATAGTTTAGTTGCAAAAAAAATATTATTGTGGATAATTGGAATTGTTCACCTCCCCGGTGAACATTCTGGTCACGAGGGGTGAGGACTTGTGACCTAAGGGCAACGGTGTGGGAGACGTTGCCCTGTTAAATTTTAAAGCGAAATATAGCAATTCAACACCTCATACACACTTGACCTATTATTCAATAAGCGTAAAATCTCTTTTTAATCATTAGTATTTTTATCTGTTTTTACAACAGTATGAAAAAGTTTCGATTGAAGCAAAAAAATCAGCCCCTAAACATTGAAGTTGACCAGGATTTTCATTTATCTTCGGGTCAAATTTTTTTTTGAGTAATTTATGCAAAGCAATAAAAAGAGCAGTTGGTTCAAAGAATGGCTTTTTGAAGGGGTAAAAGAAATTGAGGCACCTTACGGCAAACCTCAAAAGCATGAGCAGCATTCCTGGTGGAAGGTAATGTGCCTGACGGGGGTCGATTATTTCTCAACGCTTGGATATCAACCGGGCATTGCTTTTTTGGCGGCTGGAGTTTTATCTCCAATAGCGACATTTGTTTTGATTTTATTAACGCTGTTTGGTGCTTTGCCGATTTATAATCGCGTTGCGGCGGAAAGCCCGAAAGGTGAAGGTTCAATTGCAATGCTTGAAGCCTTGCTTTCCCGCTGGAAAGGAAAACTTTTCGTGCTGGTTTTGCTGGGCTTTGTTGCAACTGATTTTGTCATTACGATTACGCTTTCTGCGGCTGATGCAACAGCACATATCGTTGAAAATCCATTCGTTTTGGAGCATCTGCATTTTCTTGACCACCCTGTTTTAATCACACTTGTTTTAATCGGAATACTTGGTGCGGTTTTTCTAAAAGGCTTTAAAGAAGCAATTGGGATTGCAGTTTTTCTTGTTGCGATTTATCTGCTGCTCAATCTAATTGTTATTTTCTTTGGACTTCGGGAAGTCTTCACTCATCCTGAACTGTTGGCTAATTGGAAAGAGGCGGTTTTTGATTACAAAGGAGCAAAAGGCAATATATTTTTTATTGTTGGCGTGGCACTTATAGTTTTTCCGAAACTGGCACTCGGTTTATCAGGCTTTGAGACTGGTGTTGCAGTTATGCCTTTGGTCAAAAATCCCAATCGCATAGGTAACACCCGCAAAATGCTTCTCACAGCGGCATTGATAATGAGTTTTATGCTTCTTTGCACGAGTGTAATGACCAGCGTTTTGATTCCACCACAGGAATTTCAAGAAGGGGGAAAAGCATATGGACGTGCGTTATCGTTTATTGCACATGAACAAATCGGTGAGTTTTTTGGCACGATTTACGATCTTTCAACTGTATTAATTCTTTGGTTTGCCGGTGCAAGTGCGATGGCTGGGCTATTAAATATTGTGCCACGTTATTTGCCGCGTTATGGAATGGGACCGGAATGGGCTAAAGCTACACGTCCTTTGGTACTCGTATTTACGTTAATTTGTTTCTTTGTTACATGGTCGTTTAACGCCAATGTTGAAGCTCAGGGCGGAGCTTATGCCACGGGGGTTTTGGTTTTAATGTCTTCCGCGGCGGTTGCAGTAACGCTTTCGGCTTGGCGAAAAAGCAATAAATGGTGGTTTGGCTATTTGCTCATCTCTCTAGTCTTTGCCTATACGACGATAGTTAATGTCATAGAGCGACCGGATGGGATAAAGATTGCCTCCTTATTCATCATAGGTATAGTAGCAGCATCGTTTTTTTCACGGGCTTTGCGTTCGACTGAAATCCGGATTGACGAGATTGAATTTGATGAACAGGCTCATGGATTTATTGAGGAAATGTGTGAAGGCGAAATCCGCATTGTCACAAACCGCAGGGAAGTGGGAGATTTAGCCGAATATCGCTTTAAAGAACATGAAAAACGAGTTGATAATCACATTCCCGCCAATGATCCGATTGTGTTTTTTGAAATTGATTTAGGTGACGCTTCTGAATTTAAAGGTAAGCTCAAAATTCGCGGATACGACATCGATGGCTATCGCGTTTTGCGAACCGAAGCACCTGCAGTGCCGAACGCGATTGCCGGGCTTTTAATACATTTACGCAATAAAACAGGGAAAATACCACACGTTTATTTTGGTTGGAGCGAGGGCAATCCGATTAGTTATTTGATTCGCTATATTCTTTTTGGAGAAGGAGATACGGCACCCGTAACCAGAGAAATTCTGCGTAAAGCTGAAGATGATCCCGAACTTCGTCCGAATGTTCACGTTGGTGGTTAATTTATTGTTTGTTCAGCAGTTAAATCGGGATTCATAGCCAAAAAACATGAACGGCAATAAACAGGGCGACCTTGGGATGGATAAAAGGGAACGGTAGTTTGATTTGAACACTTGGCACAACTAACTATCACTTCAATCTTTTGCTTGACTCCAGAGGCATGGGCAGTTGCAATCGCTGAGAGTCTTTCATTTTTGGCTTGTTTACATGGTTTGCATCTTTTTGGCGGGTTTTGTAAGCCTTTATCATGAAAGAAAAGCTGCTCGCCATCAGTCCATATAAAATCTTTGCCGCAATCAATGCAGTTTAATGTCAAATCTTCAAATTGAACATTCTTTGATTCAACTTTATTATGTAACTCCGTTTGCGACATAAATGATTCCTTCCCTTGGTTGACTATCAATATCTAAACGCAATATTGGTTTGTTTTTTGCACAATTTATTCAAAAATGGGATGATTTGCTAAATTAGCTTTAAAACATTCTGTGCGAGGCATACGAACAAGAAATTATAACTATCTGGTTTAAGTGTCAAGAAGAGAAACTATGAGAATACTCGTTATTGGTTCCGGCGGACGCGAACACGCGATTTGTCAGGCATTTGTAAAAAGTAAAAATATTGAGAAAGTATATTGTGCAGATGGCAATGCAGGGATTGCTGAAATTGCGGAAAATGTTGGAATTAAACCGGATAACATAGAATTATTGGCACAATTTGCCGAATCTAAAGAAATAGACTTAACTTTCGTTGGCGGAGAAGTTCCACTTTCACTGGGGATCGTTGACGAATTTGAGAAACGCGGTTTAGCAATTGTCGGAGCGTCGAAAAAAGCTGCTCAATTAGAATCTTCAAAAGCATTTTCCAAAGATTTTATGGCGTATCACAACGTTCCAACCGCAAATTATCGAATTGCGGAAAATCCCGAAGAAGCTAAAGAATTACTATCGGAATTCGCTGATACTGTTGTCATTAAAGCCGATGGTCTGGCAGCTGGAAAAGGAGTTGTAGTTGCCGAAAACCGAGAGCAGGCGATAGAGGCGATTGATAGTCTGGAAACGATCGTTGGTGCCGAAGCAATGTCGCAAATAGTTTTGGAAGAAAGGCTTATCGGAAAGGAGGTTTCACTTTTGCTCTTTGCAGATGGAAAGAATTTTGCGTTAATGCCGCCCGTTAGAGACCATAAACGGATCGGCGAAGGCGACACGGGAGCAAACACAGGCGGGATGGGAACGTTTTCAGACGATAGTCTTTTGAGCAATAATGAAATAAAGACAATCGTCAAAGAAATTATCAAACCGACATTGGGAGGCTGCGAAAAAGATGGATTTCCATTTCGCGGAATATTGTTTATCGGATTGATGATGACTGATTCGGGAGCGAAGGTTTTGGAATATAACGTCCGCTTTGGCGACCCGGAAACTCAATCCATTTTGGTTCGTCTTGAAACTGACTTCCTTGAAATTTGCCAGGCAATGCTCTCGCAAAACCTTGATAAACTTGAGATTAAGTGGAAAAAGGGAAGTTCGGCTTGCGTTGTTTTGGCTTCTGACAATTATCCCGCGAAACCGAAAATTGGCGACAGAATTTATGGTTTAGAAAATGTGAATGACACAGTTATTTTTCATGCCGGAACTGCAAAAGATGAAACCGGAAATTTTGTCACGTCAGGCGGCAGAGTTTTGGGTGTTACAGCCGTTGGTGGCGATATCGACGAAGCTCTAAATAAAGCATACAAGGTAGTTAATGAAATATCATGGGAAGGAATGCAATATCGCAAGGACATCGGTAAAACTCTATGACACAAGAATCACGGCGTAATTATCGCTATTATGATCTGATTATGGCGGCGTTTGTCGCAGTTTTGCTTTGCTCAAATTTGATTGGTGTACATAAAGTTTCAGTCATAAAAATTGGCAGTTTCGAATATATTTACGGAGCCGGAGTTTTATTTTTTCCGATAAGTTATTTATTCGGCGATATCCTGACTGAAGTTTACGGTTATGCACGTTCGCGTAAAGTAATTTGGGCAGGTTTTGGGGCTTTGATTTTCGCATCGCTGATGTCATTTGTCGTAACTGCTCTGCCTTTAGCAAGTTCGATGGATGTTGAAAAACAAAAGGCAATTGAAATGATTTTCGGGCAAACGCCGCGAATTGTTTTAGCTTCTTTGACCGCATTTTGGCTCGGTGAATTTGTTAATTCATTTGTTTTGGCAAAAATAAAACTATGGATGTCAGGCAGACTTCTTTTTGTCCGAACGATCGCTTCAACCATTTTCGGTGAGCTTGCAGATTCGCTCATATTTTATCCAATAGCTTTTTATGGTCTTTGGTCGAATGATTTACTGATTAGCGTAATGATCGGAAATTATTTTATAAAAGTTATGTGGGAAGTTTTGGCGACTCCGTTCACTTATTTAATTGTCGGGTTTCTTAAACGTTCGGAGAATGAAGATTATTACGATAAGAATACTGATTTCAATCCTTTCAGTCTTGAGACTTAAAGTAATATCTGAGGATATTTACTAAGATTATTTGATGAAACTTTCACTTTCCACTCCGGTCGCTGAATTTCATAAATACGAAATCGCCAAGCTTTCTTCGGCGATGTCAGGAAAACTTGCGACCGCAGTTGCTTCGTTTGCGAACAAAACAGAAGCTTCAGAAGCAACCGTTGAAGACCTTTTGAATTATTTTCCAATGCGATATGAGGATCGCTCAAATCTCATTCAAATCGATGAATTAACGGGCAATATGGAAGCCTCGCTCGACCTTTATGTTCGGGTTGCGGGTGGATTTCGTGTAGGTAAAAATCGCGGACCAAAAGCACCACCGCTTTATATTTTCGAAATAACTGCCGGCGATTTTGAAAGAATTCGCAAACCGGTCGTGATTTTTTGGTTCGTTTCAGGAAAAATTGCCAATCATGCGATTGAATATTACAAAAAGCGTTTTTCACGCGGAACCAGGCTTGTCGCTTTTGGTAAATGGGAGTGGGATTCACGACGCAATACTTTTTCTCTGAAGCTTGGAAAGCCGGATGAGCTTGAGTTGCTGCCGCTTGAAGCTGATATTGATTCCTTCGGACTGCTGGAAAATCAAGATTCGGTCGATTCTGACGAATTGTTGGATGATTCAAATCTTTTTCCGGTAATTCATGTCGGACGGCGAGTGCCAATTTACCGAAAACTTGGTCAGTTTCAGACAAAAAGGTTGCGTGAGATTGTTTTTAACGTTTTGCAGAATCTCGATGAATCGACTTTTACAGAATCTCTTCCCGATGAATTATTAAAAAAGCATTCATTTATTTCTCGTTTACGGGCAATTAAAGAAATTCACTTTCCACCGGAAAACGCCAGTTTGACTGAATATGCAAAAGCCCGAAGCAATGCCCATAAACGGCTTATTTTCGAAGAATTCTTTTGGGTATCTTTTGCTTTGCAATATAAACGCGGCGAACGCACAAAAGAACCAAAAGGTGCCGTAATTGAAATTACAGATAAAATTCGTCAACGACTTAATGCCGTTGTACCGTTTACTTTAACAAATGCTCAGAAAAGAGTGTGCGAGCAAATCTTTTCAGATATGCAGAGCGATGCTCCGATGAACAGACTTGTTCAAGGCGACGTTGGAAGTGGTAAAACCATTATCGCTTTATTGGCAATGCTTGCTGCGATGGAAAATGGCTATCAAACGGCTTTGATGGCTCCAACTGAAATTTTAGCTGAACAACACGCACGTAATTTTAAGAAATTGCTTGCGAATACGGGGTTTGAAACAGATTTATTGATAGGAAGTCTAAGGGCTGCCGAGAAAAGAAAGGTTCAGGAAAGACTCGCGAATGGCGAAATTCATGCGATTATCGGCACCCATGCGATAATTCAAGACGCCGTAGAATTTGAAAAGCTTGGGCTTGCGGTAATTGACGAACAGCATCGTTTTGGAGTTCTACAAAGGGCTCAATTACGTGCAAGAGGTTATAATCCCGACATTTTGGTGATGACAGCTACGCCTATTCCGAGAAGTTTAGCGATGACGGTTTATGGTGACCTGGAAGTTTCCGTGATTGACGAACTTCCGCCGGGTAGAACTCCAATAAAAACAGTAGTTTGCGGTGAAGATCAGCGGTCAGGTGTCTATAAAGGCATTGAACGCGAAGTAAACTTGGGAAGACAGGTTTATATCGTTTATCCGCTTATCGAAGAATCGGAAAAACTGGATTTAAAAGCCGCAACTGCGATGTTTGAAGAATTAGAAACAAAGATATTTCCGTCTTTTTCCGTCGGATTATTGCACGGTAAAATGAAGACCGACGAAAAAGAATCAGTAATGAAGAAATTTGCCGATGGCGAAACAAATATTTTAGTTTCTACGACCGTAATTGAAGTAGGTGTGGATGTTGCGAATGCTAGTCTGATGATAATTGAACATGCTGAACGATTTGGATTATCACAATTGCATCAGCTACGCGGGCGGGTTGGTCGTGGTGCAGAACAATCATTTTGTGTTTTGCTGACAGGCGATAAAAAAACTGCTGTTGCCAAAGAAAGACTCGGAATTATGGAAGAAACTACGGATGGTTTTAAGATTGCCGAAAAAGATTTGGAAATTCGCGGTCAAGGTGAAATTTTAGGAACGCGACAATCCGGCATTCAAACATTCAAAATCGGTAACATCATTCGTGATCTTGAAATTTTGGAAACAGCAAAGAATGAAGCTGAAATTTATCTGACCAAAAAGAAATCAAGCAAAGAAACAGCAGATTTAATTTTGGCGGTGAAACAGAATAAAAGACTAAAATTAGCCGGAATTGGATAGTATTTTCGTGGTTTTTGTAAAAATGCACAAGATGATAGCGATATAAGTTGATATTTACCACAGCAATTGGTTATATTTGCTTAATGCCTTCCGAAGTTTTAGCATCTTAATGGGTCCGATTTAAGAATTTACTCTTCACACAGTTTATTTCTTTTGATGCCTAAGGGTCTTGGGAGGCGAAATAAAATAGCAAAGTTAAATTGTTATTTTAAGTACGAATCACTCTATTGAAAATTAAGGATAATAATGGAAAACCGACGACCAACCAATCAAAATAGCGAAAAGCCTTTCAATCGTAACAATATCAAGAGAATACCCAGAGATATGGTTAACAATGAAAGACGATTTCAACCCCAAAAGGAAGGAGTCAGCCCGCGAAGTGAAGGTAGTAGTAATCAACCTCGTGCAGGCGGATATCCCAAAAAAGAAGGAGGTGCCTTTCAACCAAGAGGAGAAGGCAGATTCCCGAGCCGCGATACTAAATTTCAACCAAGAGATAATAGATTTCAAGGCAAACCAAATAAATTTGATCCAAAGAAAAAATTTCCTCCAAAAGGAAAGCCGGATAAATTCAAATCAGAACCACTAATAAAAATAACTTCAGAAATGCAAGTAACTGATGGAAAACTTCGAGGGAAGTTTTTGCAAAGCACAACTTCTCCAAAGGTACGACCTACAACACGAAAATTACGGGAGATTTTATTCAAATTAATTGTCCGGCGGGTTAGAGGAAAACGTTTTTTAGATGTCTGTGCAGGCTCTGGGGCAGTAGGGATCGAAGCGATTTCTCGAGGAGCTTTGCTCGGAACTTTCGTTGAACGTTCGCCTAAGATGTGCAGTTTTATTAAGAAAAACATGGCGACCATGGAGATCAAAGAAGGGCATGGTGAAATCTTCGAACTTGAAGCCGTACCTTTTTTGAAACAAATGGCTAAACGACGTAGATTTTGGGATGTGGTATTTTTGGATCCGCCATATGATACAAATTACGACGAGATTTTAGAATATTTTTCACGCGGCGTTTGCATAAAACCTAAAGGATTATTAGTTATCGAACATCACTCTGAAATGTTTTTTCCTGAGAAATTAGGCGTTTTAAGAAGATGGCGGGTAATTGTAGAAGGCGATTCTACGTTAAGTTTTTACGATAGAGCCGCCTGATGCGTATAATTTCTGGATTATATCGCGGACGGGTTTTGAAAAGTCCCGCTGGTCTTAAAACCCGTCCAACTTCTGATCGCTTGCGTGAAACCCTCTTTAACATTCTCAATCCACAAATAGCAGAAACTACAAAATTTTTAGACCTTTGTTCCGGAACCGGTGCAATTGGCATTGAAGCACTTTCAAGAGGTGCTGAGTTTACAACGTTTGTTGATAAATCACGCAAAAGCTGTGGCTTGATCGAAACAAACCTCGACCTATTGTCAATTCCTGAAGACCAAACTGAGGTTATTCAAGCTGAAGCGATTGATTTTGTGAAAAAATCACAAAATTCATTTGATATTGTGTTTTTTGACCCGCCATATGATGACGACTATTTCGAAATATTATCTTGCTTTGGTGAAACCGATTCAAAATTGCTCAATGAAAATGGAGTTTTTATCGCCGAACATCGTTCAAAAACTGTCTTATTAGACGAAATCGGTGAATTACGGCGTTGGCGTATCGTAAAGCAAGGCGATTCGAGTCTGAGTTTTTACCAAAGAAAATAAGTTCTTCACATTTACCTATTCCTGATTTCGAATTAACATTGATGTTTTATGAATGCACTCATTGTTTGGCTTATACTGTGTCTCATTTGGGGCAGTACTTGGATTTTCATCAAGCTTGGTTTGGCAGATTTGCCACCGATTACCTTTGCCGCAATTAGATTTTCGGTTGCATGCGTGATTCTTTTTCCAATTGTTTTATTTCGGGGTTTTAAGTTACCAAAGGGACAGGACGTCTGGAAAATAATCCTTATCTGCAGCTTTTTACAGTTTTCACTGAATTACGGACTTTTATTTTGGGGCGAACAGCATATTTCATCGGGCTTAGCCGCAGTTTTGCAGGCAACTATTCCGGTTTTTGGACTGGTTTTGGCAAGAATTTACGTTGGTGAAGAAATTACCACTTTAAAGATATTATCAATTTCGCTCGGCTTAGTCGGCGTTGCCGTAATTTTTAATGAACAGTTAATTCTTAATGGAAAACTAGCACTTTTAGGCAGTTTAGCGGTTGTGGTTGGGGCATTTGGGGCTTCTTACGCAAGTGTTTTAACAAAATCAAAATTGCAAGAATTAGATACGGCGACAATTATTTTTTTTCAAATGCTCATTGGACATATTCCACTTTGGATTGTTGGATTAGCAATCGAAGGAAATCCGATAAACTTTAATTGGACTTCCCAAGCGATCGTTTGCGTTTTCTATCTTGCAATAATGGGTTCGATTGTGGCATTTTGGCTTTACTACTGGCTTTTAAGTAAGATTGACGTCACTAAAGCTATGATGATTGCATTTGTAACACCACTCGTTGCGGTATTTATAGGGAGTTATTACGGGGAAAAGTTGAATCTGCAAGCAATTCTTGGTGGGGCATTGATTCTTTTCAGTGTTTTCATAATTGTCATTCGACCGATACTGAACAAATCCAAGGAGCGTTATAGCTAAATTTATTTCATATGAACTTTAAATTTACAACTTCAGGCGAGTCGCACGGAAAAGCCTTAGTTTCAATAGTCGAAGGAATGCCAGCGGGTGTAACTATTGATTTAGCAGCACTTAATCATGAGCTATGGCGACGCCAACAAGGCTATGGACGCGGCGGACGGATGAAAATTGAAACGGATACTGCTGAAATTTTAACCGGCGTACGACATGGAAAAACGCTCGGTTCGCCCATCGCTTTGATGATTGAAAATCGTGATTTTGTTCATTGGACGGAAATTATGTCTGTTGAAGAAATTGAAGAATTGCCAAAAAATCCAAGAATCGTCAAACGCCCTCGCCCCGGACATGCGGATTTGGTGGGCGGACAAAAATTTCAAACGCGTGATCTGCGTGATGTTTTGGAGCGTGCTTCGGCTCGCGAAACGGCTTCGAGAGTTGCTTGCGGAGCGATTGCCAAGCAGCTTCTGGCGAATTTTGGAATTGAGGTTCGTTCACACGTTATCCAGCTTGGCAGTATCCCGGCAGAGCCAATTTCGGCGAATTGGGATGAAATCTCCCAGATTAAGGTCGATTCCTTGCTAAATTGCGTTGACGATACTGCCGAAAAAGCAATGGTTGAATTGATCGACAACGCAAAAGAAGAAGGCGATACGGTTGGCGGAATTTTTGAGGTCGTTGTCAAGAATTTACCCGTCGGTTTGGGCTCACACACTTCTTGGTGGGAAAAATTGGACGGGCGTTTGGCTCAAGCCGTGATGTCAATTCAAGCTGTAAAAGCGGTCGAATTGGGTGAAGGCGTGGCAAACGCCAGTCGGCTTGGATCAAAGGTTCATGACGAAATTACATACGAAGATGGCAATTTTGGCAGGACATCAAATCGAGCCGGAGGACTGGAAGGCGGAATCACAAATGGCGAAGAATTGCGGGTTCGGGGCTATCTCAAACCAATCGCGACGTTGAAAAAAATGCTCCGTTCGGTGGATATTGATTCCAAACAGGAAGAACTTGCTACATTTGAACGCTCTGACGTTACCGCGGTGCCGGCTGCTGGAGTGATTGGCGAGGCGATGGTTGCGATTACGATGGCAAATTCAATGCGTGAAAAATTCGGCGGCGACAGTTTGGAAGAAATGAAGCGAAATTTCGATAGTTATCTTGCTCAAATAAAAGAGTTTTAATCAATCAGGCAAACTTTGTTTTCCGGCTAAATCCAAGTATTATTGCAAATAAATCAATCTCGAAACGTTCTGATGCAGAATCAAATATTTTGTTTGGTAAAAGTTATTAAATGAGAGAATGTCCGAAATGTGAAACCTGTTATCCTGACGCGGTAGAAACGTGTCCGCAGGATCAAACTTCGACCAAATATGCCTTGCCCGGAGGTTTGAAATTGGCAGGGCGTTATTATTTGGAAAAACGGCTTGGACGCGGAGCAATGGGGCAAGTTTATCTTGCACGAGATGAAAATATTGGGAAACAAGTTGCGGTTAAAACTGTCCGTCAAGATCTTTTGAATTCCGATGATTTACAGGAAGGCGAAGCGATTGCCAGATTTGAAAGGGAAGCGAGAGCGGCGGCTTCAATTAGGCATCCGCATTGCGTTGACGTGACCGATTTTGGCAAAAATGAAGAAGGCGTTTTCTATTTGGTGATGGAATATGTTGACGGCGAAACGCTCCACAGACTTCTCAGACGCGAAGGAACTTTAACTGTAAAACGTGCCGTAAACCTGCTCAAACAAATTGCCGAAGGCGTTGAAGCTGCACACGAAGCCGGAATTTTGCATCGTGATTTGAAGCCGGCGAATATTTTCATCATGAAAAAACGCTCGAGCGGCGGGGATGGATTTATCAAAGTCGGGGACTTCGGATTGGCAAAAATCGTCAGTCAAACCGTTACAGATATTAGTTCAAATGCGACTCCCTCTTCCCGTGGAATCATCGGAACTCCCGAATTTATGGCTCCCGAACAGATGCAGCCCGAACTTGGAATTGACGTGAGAGCAGATATTTACGCGATCGGAACTATTGCTTATTTAATGCTCGGCGGTCGCACTCCATTTATTGGCGACATGATGCAATTGGTGATGCAGAAGATCATGCAAACACCACCCTTGCTTTCTACGCTCCGCACCGACATTCCCAAGAATGTTGAAAAAGCTATCATGCGTTCGCTTGAAAAAGATCCGGATGAACGTCCGCCGACGGTTGGCGATTGGATTCTCGAATTAGAAAAAGCCAGTAATAATCTGGACGATGTTTCGGTCGGCGGACATTCCAGATTAATTATCATGGCTCCGGCGGGTGCGGAAGTTTATGTCAATGACGAACGGAAAGGCAGCGTTGGAAGTTCAGGCAAATTGATCTTGAATTCGATTCCGGCGGGACAACATATTCTACGAGTTTCTAAACTAGGCGAGAAAGATGACGAACGAGTTATCGAAGTTCGCGAAGGAACAAGTGAACAGGTTATTCAGGCACAATTGAAACCGATTGCCAGCGGAAGCCAGCCATCTCCTTCGCACGAAGGCAGCAGTAGTGCCGGACAATCAAGCGTAATGCCGGGAATCGTCGCGTGTATGAGATGTAGTGCAAAATTTGCAGAGGGAGTGAAATTTTGCGGCAAATGTGGAAATTCAACTTTTACAATGATTAGTCCGGCGGAAAATGTCGGTGGATTTAATTGTCCGCGATGTTCGCAAAGTCTTCCGGCTTTTTCAAAATTTTGCGGTAAATGCGGTTTTAATATGACTTCCGCTCAAACTTTTAAAACAAATCCGGATCCAATAATTCCACAGCAAATAAAAAGTAATATTCCGCAAAGCGTTGAGCGAGTATGCCGGAAATGTGGAAATTCATACCCCCCGAATGTTAGATTCTGCGGTAAATGCGGTAATAATCTTGCGATTTAGACAGCAAAATAGCGTATAATACATAGCTGTGTAAATTTAAACTTTTGAGGGAATATAAGTGAAAATTTGTCCAACCTGTAAGCAAACTTATTCAGATGAAAGTCTGAATTTTTGTCTTTCCGATGGTTCTGTCTTAAATCAGCTGCAAAATGACCCAAACAGCGAGCCGACTGTTTTTTTTGGTCAATCGCCAACAACAAATGCAAATGCTACTCCGCCGCCAACGGCAATTAATCAGATTGTTCCGCAATTCAATCAGGGAATTTCGCCAAATTTTCAGCAAAGACCTCAGAAAAAATCAAAAGCATGGGTTTGGGTACTCGCAATTTGTGGTGTTTTGGTGGTTTTGGGTGGAATTGGCTTTCTAGGTCTAATTGCTTTGGTTGCATCAAATACGCCTAGTAGCAATGTCTCGGTTAAAAATAGCAACAGTAAAAGCCCAACTCCGGATGATAGCGATCCGGAAAATGTGCAAAGCGAAGATTTTTCAAAATGGCGAACCGATTCAAATGAATACGGTACTTCTGAATACTCAAATGGCGAATTTATATTGACTTCGAAAAAAGTCGGTTTTTTTTACGTTCTGATCAGTTCGGATGAAGACATGAAAACGTCCGACGCTTCTACTAAAATTACGGTTAGAAATGTGAATGGCACATTAACAAAAACTGGCTATGGACTGCTAGTTCACAGCGAAAAAGATTCACCTTTGGAAAAGGATTACGGCTTTTTACTTGATTCTGCCAAGCAGTCTTTCCGCATTGTTCAGCATACTTCGAGAAAAGAAACCATTTTGAAAGATTGGACGCGATTGCCGGCAATCAGAAGCGGCACGCAAACCAATGAGATTGAAGTAAAAGATCAGGGCGGGAAAATGTCAATGTATGTCAACGGACAGTTCGCTGCTACGGTTTCTGATAGCGTAAATAACCAAAATGGCATTTTCGGAATTTATGCGGGAGATTCTATCCCGATTGCATTTTCTGATCTCGTAATAAGCAAGTAAAACTCTTTAAATATGAAGATTTGTCCAATTTGCCAGCAAAAATATACTGACGAAAATTTGAATTTTTGCCTCAACGACGGCGGAATATTAACTTTTTCAAATGATAATCCGAGTCCTACTGTGATTATGGACAGTCCGCGTAGAACGAGTCCGAATTGGACTGATTATCAGGCTCCAACTTATCAAAATCAGCAAATGACGCAGCATCAAACGAGTGGAATGCAAGGCGTCAACCAAAATTTTGTTCACGGACAAAACCAGACGCTACCGACCGTTTCTTTGATTTTCGGGATTATTGGATTTTTAACAATTTGCTGTTGGGGCGGATTACCATTTGGAATCGTTGCTCTGATAACAGGCTATTTAGGCTACACAAATGCAAATTCCAACCCCGTAAGTTATGGAGGAAAAGGACTTGCAATTGGCGGCATGATTCTCGGATCAATAAATCTTTTAATAATGTTCTTGCTTGTTATAATTTCCATTTTTTCATAGAATATTTTTTAACTAATGAGAGTTTCTTTACGAGTGATTGCAGGTCCACACAGAGGACGACTCTTCACTTTTGATCAACATGACACTTTTTTAATTGGACGCTCTGAATCCGCACACTTTTGTCTGCCCGAAGACAGGTATTTTTCACGACATCATTGCATTTTAGAAATTGCTCCTCCGCAATGTTTTTTACGTGATTTGGGCTCGACCAACGGTACATTTGTAAATGGTCAACGCATGGAAAGCGTGTATCTCAAAAGTGGTGACAAAATACAAGGCGGCGAAACTATTATAGAAGTTGAAGTTTCATCCGATAATTCAACCGAATTCATAACCAATCAAGATCGCAGTATTCCGTCTCTCGTGACGGTGCAATGCATAAATTGCGGGGCGTTATCAGACGCCGAAGCCTCTCGTCCGGATGCGAAACTTTCTTTTTTATGCGAAGATTGCCGCGAAAAACTCAAACAAAATCCGCAACCGATTCCAAATTACCAAATGATCCGCATTCTCGGGCAGGGCGGTATGGGAAGTGTGATGCTCGCTCGCTCGATAAAAGATGGACGAGCCGTTGCGATTAAAACGCTTTTGCCCGAAGTTGCAGTTAGCGACCAGTCGATGAAAAGATTCATGCGGGAAATTGAAGTCGCAGCCAGTTTGCAGCATCCGCATATCGTTAGTTATATCGAACACGGCACTCATAATGGCATTATTTATCTTGTTTCCGAATATGTAGGCGGGATGGATGCTTCGAAACTTTCAAAGCATCGCGGCGGAAAATTGCATCATCTGGAAGTCGTAAAAATTGTGGAGCAAACGCTTGCGGCACTTGATTTCGCTCATAAACTCGGCTTTGTTCATCGCGATATTAAAGAACAAAATATCTTGGTTGACGGAAATTATCCCAATTACAATTCAAAATTAACGGATTTTGGACTCGCGAAAAGCTTTAAGCAGACCGGAATGAGTGGTGTAACCATGGTTGGTGATGTTGCCGGAACGATTGCATATATGCCGCCGGAACAAATTCGCGATTTCAAGGAAGTTCAGCCGCCATCCGATATTTACGCGATGGGAATGACAGCTTACACGTTGCTGACGGGCAGACACGCTCTCGATATTTCTCCAAAAGCAGGCATCGCGGAAACGGTAAAAGCGATTTTTGAGAAGCCAATTGTTCCGCTTTTCATTCATAGCACTGAGATTCCCCCTGAATTAAACAGCGTTATTGAAAAATCTCTTGCAAAGGAACCTGCCGACCGTTGGAAAACAGCCGGCGAGATGCGTGAAGCTTTGCTTAAATCGGTCAGTTAATTTTCTTTATTAATTTTTCCAAATTTTTTCCAAATTTTTCCAATTCAAAACGTTGCGGATCGTCGTGTGCATCTTTGATTCCGGCATCTATTGCTGAATGATAAGCGAGAATCAGCCAAGTTCCGCGTCTCACGCTCGCACAAACATATAGCAACGCCAACCGCTGATATTGCTGGTCGGTAAAGCCGGGATCGGGAGCAATCTCGTCATTTCCGGCAAACCAGTCTGGATTGCTCCGACGCGGTTGAACGAGTTCGATATGAAGCTGCAATCCTTTTCCGTCAGCTTTTAAGAAATCTCTCGCGAATTTTGTTCCCCAGCCTTTTTTTACAGGTTCCGAAAAAGATGTTGTTGTAATTGATTCACCTAGTCTATTTACGAAAATATGCCCGACGGGATTCTTAAGCCACATCTCTAAATTATTGTATTTCCATGACTTATTGTTAATATCAGTAGGGATTTCAGCTTTCTCGTAATTTGGCGTTGAGGTATCGTGAATGATGAAATAGAGTGCTGGAATCATCTCGCCGTTTGGCAATTTTGCCAGTGATAATGGTTCATCCAGACTTCCGCCCAGCTTATTTTCGTTGAACTTATTTGCTAAAAGGTATTTTCGAAGCTTTTCTTTTTTGAACTTAACTTTGCTACCAATCAGCTTTTCGATTGGATTTGGTAAGCGTTTCAATTCCTTGTCCAAAATTCCGCGTGGTTTATTGGGACGCAACAAACATCGGGCTTGTTCAAGTGGTGTTCCAACAAACTGCATGGTCTTTTCGTCAAATTTGCACGGAATATTTTGAGCTGACATATCAATTGAAATGAAGAGAATAAAAAGAATAACGAAAAATCTTAAATCTTTAATCCTAAATCTTGAATTCATATGGTTTTCGTTACTTTCGAGAGTGAACGCGGTGCGTCAGCGTCAATTCCTTTTGCCTCTGAAAGCAAAGCGGCGAACAATTGAGCAGGGATAATAAAAGGAATCGGCGACAGGATTTCTTCAATCTCTTTCGGCATTCGCAACGCACGAGAACTCAAATTTGCGATTTCATCATCATTTGTGATAGAAAGCGAATCTGCGTTAAGTTCCTGCAAACGCTTGAGTAAATCGATCGAGCTTTGCTTTGTAACACCATTTGGAGCGAGCATAATAACCGGAAATCGTCTTTCGATAATTGCCAACGGACCGTGAAAAAAATCGGCTGATGAAAATCTTTCCGCGACTACATAGCAAGTTTCCATCAATTTCAACGCCAATTCATAAGAATTTCCGTAATTCATGCCGCGACCAACAACTACGCAATTCTCCATAAAAACATATCGCTCAACTAACTCCTCAACCTTCGAACGGAGCTGCAAAACTTGTGCGGCATAATTTGGAATTTTTTCAAATTCTATCTTATTGTCAGAAAATATTGCGGCTAAATGATAGAAATGAAGCATTTGTCCGGTATAAGTTTTGGTTGCGGCAACGGATTTTTCTCGTCCTGCGTGGATTAATAAAATTTCGTCCGCGATTTTCGCCATGGTCGAATCAGCTTCATTTGTAATTCCGATTGTAAAGGCTCCGGATTTTTTTGCGTGTTCCAAAACGGTGTTAATATCTGTTCCCTCGCCAGATTGCGAAACTCCTATAACTAAAGCGTTTGAGAGGTTTAGCTTGGCATTATAGAGCGTAAAAACCGACGGTGCCGAAAGCGAAACGGGTATTCCACACATTACTTCGAGCAAATATCTGCCAAATTGACAAGCATTATCCGAACTTCCGCGAGCAACCAAAACTATCAAATCGATGTTTCGTTCACGTATAAATTTCCGCAATTTTGCAACTTTTGATTTCTCCGCATTGATCGTTCTTTCCAAAACGACGGGTTGTTCGGTAATTTCTTCGAGCATTAATGACATATAAATATTTTGTATCGATTCGGCGAAATATAGAAGAATTAATTATATGAAATAATAGTTTTTTTGTCTAAAGATCTACATGATCCAGCTTTTCGATCTCTGATTTTTCTTCTCTGATTTCAATAAGAATCGCATTGATAGCACCGCCGATAAGTATAACCAAGGCAGTTAGATACAGCCAAAGCATCAAAACAATCATCGCACCAAGCGAGCCGTAAGTGCGGGCGTAAGTATCAAAATATTGCAGGTAAAGCCTGAAACTAAATGACAATATCAACCACAAAATAATACCTACATTTGCACCCGAAGTTGTCCAATTCCAGCGAAATTTTCCATGATTTGGCAATAAATTGAAAATTACCGCAAAAAGAATTTTGACTACTAGAAAAGCGATAATCAATTTGAGAAGGATCAATACATAATCAGATGGAATTACAATAGAAAAATACTCAAAGGAAATTGTAATAAGGTGACCGCCGTAGAAAATAATTGCGAGAGCGATAAAAAACAGACTTCCTATCGCGACAGTCAAAGCCAGCGAAAGACCTTTTGTCGTCCAATAATAGCGGGTTTCTCTAAGTGAATAGACATAATTTAGAGCCGACCTGCAGAGAATCAATTGCAGCCGAAGCCGACCATATTGCTATCAAAAAACCAAAGGTCAACTTTCCGGTAGAAGAATTTTGGGCAACTTCCACAATCGTGTTTTTAACCAATTCGAAAGCGGTTTTTGGCATTATTCCGCGTAAATATTCAAACAATTCTTTCTGATATTCTTCCGTGCTGTCCAAAATCAGTCCAAAAAGTGACATTAAAAATAACAAAAGCGGAAAGATGGCAAACGAAAAATAAAACGCGACCTGAGCAGCACGACTGAAAATATCATCGTGAAAAGCTTTTTGATAAAGCCTTACGATAAATTTAATTGGTCTGTATGTAAGTAGGAAATTCCAATCAATTATCATCTTCACATATCATTTTGCCACAAACTTTTTAAATCGTGAAAAATAAACCTGTTTTGTGATTTAAATCATTTTTTATGTGTTCCAATCAACATACTATCCACTCCATGAACCACATTAAGCTACTTGCCCAAATAGATTTTAAGGACAAGCAAAAGTTGGAAAAAACCAAAGAAATCAACGTCTTGCTTAACGAAAAGCAAAAAGTAATGGAAATAAAACTCTTCAATGGTGAAATTTTGGCAAAACATAAAGCAAACTCGCCAATTTCGGTTCTGTGTTTAAACGGAAATGGAACTTTCAAAGCAGGCGAAAACTTAGAGGAAGAGCAAAAGCTGACGCAGGGAACACTAATTTATTTAGAGAAAGATATTCCACACGAAATTATCGGTGAACTTGATTTAAGTATTTTAGTTACCAAGTTTTCCGCATAAATCAAAAGTCAGCCAATGCAGAAGCCCAAACGAGAGTAGGGGCGAAAACGTTTTAGAAAATCGAGGAAAATATATGAAAAAACTTTGGATCGTATTTATTGCGGTCATAATTGGTTCGTTTGGTATTTTATTGTGGCTTGGAACTGAAATTTATTACCAGGCTCCGCCGATTCCGACTGCGGTCGTCACAACCGATGGAAACACTTTAATCAAAGACGGCGAAGTTTCAAACGGACAAAACGTCTGGCAGGCGATGGGCGGAATGCAAGTCGGTTCGATTTGGGGACACGGAAGTTACGTCGCTCCCGATTGGACGGCGGATTATCTGCACCGCGAATCGTTGTTTATCTTAAATGATTGGGCAAAAACGAATTATTCGAAAGATTATGCGGTTTTAAATTCCGAAGAACAAGCCATTTTGCGTCAGCGTTTACAAGATTTGATGCGGAAAAATACTTACGATTCTGCGACCAATAAAATTACAATTGATCCGATTCGTGCGAAAGCATTTGAAGAAAATCTGAAGCATTACACAGATGTTTTTGCCAACGGAAATGCCAATTTTGCAATTCAAAAAGGTGCGGTTTCCGATCCAATAAAGTTGCGTGAAATGACCGCATTTTTCTTTTGGACATCGTGGGCTTCTTCAACCAATCGCCCGAATCAAACAATGTCTTATACATCCAATTTTCCGTCTGAACCTTTGGTCGCTAATGTGCCGACGAGTTCGACGATTGTTTGGACAGGTGTCAGCGTAATTGCTTTGATTGCAGGAATTGGCGGTTTAATTTGGTATAACGCGGGAATGCGGAAAGATGCTTCAACCGATGATGCACCGCACAGCGACCCATTTATCGGAATGAATTTTTTCCCGTCGCAAAAAGCTACTGTCAAATACTTTTTGATTGTTTCATTACTATTTTTGCTGCAAATAATTATGGGAGTTATCACAGCACATTACGGCGTTGAAGGACATGGATTTTATGGAATTCCGCTCGCCGATTATTTGCCATATGTCGTAACGCGGACGTGGCACACGCAACTCGGAATTTTTTGGATTGCAACCGCTTGGCTCGCTGCCGGATTATTCGTCGGACCAATCATCTGCGGTTATGAACCGAAATATCAAAAACTCGGCGTTGATGCGTTGTTTGGTGCATTGTTGGTCGTAGTTTTAGGCTCGATGGGCGGACAATGGATGAGCGTTATGCACAAGCTTGGCAACGGCGATCTGTGGTTTTGGTTCGGTCATCAAGGTTACGAATATGTAGATCTCGGACGAGTTTGGCAAGCAGCTTTGTTTGTCGGATTATTGCTCTGGCTGTTTTTAATTATCAGAACAACCGCTCCGGCATTGAAGGATAAAACAACACCTAAGTCATTGTTGGTATTGTATTTAATCTCAACGACTGGAATCGCACTTTTCTATATGCCAGGACTTTTTTGGGGAATGCGAAGCAACATTTCCGTCGTTGAATACTGGCGTTGGTGGGTTGTGCATCTTTGGGTTGAAGGCTTTTTTGAAGTTTTCGCCACGGTAGTTGTCGCGTTTTTATTCGCCAAAATGGGCGTGATAAATATGTCGAGTGCTGCGAGAGCTTCGATTATGTCAGGTGCGATTTATCTCAGCGGCGGGATTATCGGAACTTGTCATCACCTTTATTTTTCGGGAACTCCAACCGTTGTTTTAGCATTCGGTGCAGTCTTTTCAGCACTTGAAATCGTGCCGTTGACGATGGTCGGCTATGAAGCGTGGGAAAATCTACACAGGCTTGAATCCAGACCATGGCTAATGCAATACAAATGGGTAATCTACTTTTTTGTTGCCGTTGCGTTTTGGAATTTGGTCGGTGCGGGCATTTTCGGTTTTATGATTAATCCGCCGATTGCGTTGTATTACATGCAAGGCTTGAACACAACGGCAGTTCATGCACACGGAGCGTTATACGGAGTTTACGGAACACTGGGACTCGCACTTTTGCTCTTCTGCTTGCGTGCAATGAACCCGCAACTTATTTGGAAAGAAGGACTTATCAAGTTTGCGTTTTGGGCAATCAACATCGGATGCTTGGCAATGATGCTTTTGAGTTTACTTCCAATCGGCTTAATGCAAACTGCGGAATCAATTTCAAACGGCTATTGGTCGGCTCGCAGTCCCGAATTTATGCAAACTGATGTGATGCAATTTTTCCGTTGGATGAGGGTTTTGGGAGATACCATTTTCGCTGCCGGTGCGTTTGCTTTTGTTTGGTTTGCTCTGGGCTTGATCTTGAAACGGAAAAAGAGAAATGAAGTACCGGTTGCAGAGCCGCTCGAAGCATGAGTCTTTGATTTAAATACCTCCAATAATAGTGGGATGGCTGAGGAAACTCCGCCATCCCATTTTCAGTCTCAATCGAATCAAAGTGATTTACGCCGCTAATTTATGCCGCATTCAAAGAATTCTTCGTCCATCTCTCCCAAAACCGGCAATATTTGCCTTATTTTTTTGTCTTTATCGCGACCCACGCGTTTGAGAAGTGCCGTGCTGGATAACGCGAGATACTCTATCCCTGAGGAGGCGAGCGACTTTGCAATTTGTTCAGTATATTTTGCTAGATGTTCGTCGTTAAAAGTTTTCGCAGCTTTGGCAGTTATTTGAGCATGTTCAGAGTCGCCGCATTCGTTGGCGAAAGCTTCTTTTAATTTCAGATAAGCCATGAAACCTGTTTCAACGGCGATATGATCCGGCGTTTCAGCTGTATTCGGCTGATACGAAAACGCTTTGTAGAATGCCGATAATTCCGAAAGTAAATAGCCGGGCTGCACCCAACTTCGATAAGTAACTTCGCGGGCGGGAGCGGGTCCGCCGGGACCAAAAATTGAATGATAAAGACCGTCGCTCGCTTCGACTTTGGCAAACTCAGCTGCAGTCCTTAATTGACCATCGGTAATTTCATTAGCTAGGTTCTTGACGTTTTCATGCCAATTGCCGTTGGGACATTCAAACAGCAGACTAATTAGTCGCCATTCCGCTGCTTCATTTAAGAGATTTGTTTTCTGTTGTTTGGCTTTCATTTTATTCCTATTTCATTATCAAATTTACCCAGCCCGTCCGCATTTTTCTCGCTCCGGTTTCGCCTTTCGAACCTTCCCAAATGGCAAAGGCGATCTGTGATTGTTTTTCTTTTGAGAAGCCTTCGGGCAATGGTCGAGTGATGACCACCGCCCATCCTTTTGCAGTTCTTACGCCTTTGCCTTTGGAGAAGGATTGCGGGTTTGGCGAGAGCGTTCCCGGACCTTCGGCAATGAGGTCTTCAACCGGCTGCTGACGCGGACCTTGACGATTGTTACCTAAAGATCGGGCAGGTGCGTAACGCAGTTCTGCATCTTTCCTAGCTTGAGGATTCTTTTCTAAAGACTCGGCTTGAAAAGGATAATGATCCGGTTTGGCGTTTGGATAAATACTCGTAATTTCATCTGCTCTGCCGTCAACAATCGCTTGCCAATCCGCCCGCCAAAACGAAATTTGGACAGTTTTATCCTTTTCGCCCATTTGCGGTGCCGGAACGGCGGCTTCGATTTTTATCGGAACTTGAACCGCACAACCGTCAATAAAATTATGCGGTTTCGCCATATCATTTTGGGTATCATCGAGCCATTCGATTCGAAATGCGACCTCCTTACCGTCAGTCACCGCCTGCACCTGAACTTCCTGAGTCGTAACTTCCATCTGACGCGGCTCGACTAAATCCTGCAAAATCAGTTTTGAGCCGTGAGTTGGGGCATTGCTCCAAACCGAATCATTTGCTTCGAGCGAAATTTTCGGAGCGGAAACAACTTGCACATCGGGCGTTAGAACTACTGCTTTTCGACATGATACAAAAAGAAGAAAAATTATGAATATTGATAGAAAAATTACTTTTTTCATAAAAACCTCATTCGATTTTGGATTTCGGATTTGTCATTAAATCAATCCAAAATCCAAAATCAGCATTCCAAAATCGTGTTACGGACAATTAGTGCGTGTAATCTGATACAGTTTGTCCACCGCCGGACGAATATGGACGGGTTCTTTCATCGGCACGTCAACGAGTTCTTTGCCGTTTGCATCCAGTCCGATAATTTTGTCGCCGACCCGTTTCCAACGCTCCATTACCATTTCGCTTGAACCGAAAAGCCCAAGCAGTCCCATCAAATCATCGTCTTTATTGGCGGCGGCTTCGCGATAGGTTTTGATGGCGTGGTCAACTCCGGGACCAAACATTTGTTTGGTAAATGATGTCGGAACGTGAATCGGCGGAATATAATAAACATTCGGTTCAAGCCCAAACTGCGGAAACAACGGCAACGCTACTTTTTTGACGTGAACAAGATAATCAATCGGATTCTGCGGATTTGCTTTGTCGGGCGTGTTGATGTAGCCAGCCATCCGGATTTTGCCGATACAATTTACAAAACATTGCGGCTGAATACCCATTTCCATTTTTGGGTAACAGGCGATACATTTTTCAGATGTTCCGGTCATCGTGTTAAAAAAAACTTTTTTATACGGACAACCGCGAACGCATTCCTGATAACCGCGACAACGCTCTTGGTCAACCAAAACGATGCCGTCTTCGGGGCGTTTGTAAATTGAACCGCGTGGACACGAAGCCAGACAACCTGGGTAAGTGCAGTGATTACAGATTCTGGCAAGGTAATAAAACCAAGCCATATCGTGCGTTTCAAAAAGACTCGCTCCGCCTTCGATTCCGCCCGCACAATCGTCTTCGCCGACATTTGGATAAGCGTAATCTTCATCTGCCGGTCGCCAACCCATGACGCGTTCGCCCGCCGGAGCGGATTCAAAAATTGTGCTGCCTTCGTAAACAGGTTTTTCGCCAGCCTCGTTCCATTTTTGCCCGTCGAGCATATTTAGGAGATTTAAGTCCCAAGCGAGCGGATAAAATCCATATGGTTTGGTTTCGACATTGTTCCAGAGCATATATTCCTGCCCTTTGCCCGATGTCCAAGTCGTCTTGCAAGCTAGAGTGCAGGTCTGACAGGCGATACATTTATTGGTATCAAAGACCGCTGCAAACTGTTTGTTCGGACGTGATTCGGGATACCAATACGACATCTCTCTTCCCAATTGCCAATTATTTACGCGAGCCATAATATTTTTCTCCTTTGAAACTAACTTTTCTTCAAGAATTCCCCTGCCAAATACTTCTTCATCTGATCGGATTCGGTTCGCGGACGAATGCCCAACGTTACCGGTCTCCACAATCCAACGCCGTCAATTCCGCCCGGTTCAGCCTTTGTGATCTTGACAAAGGATTCACGCGGAGCACCGGTCGGACAATGAATATCCGCCGCAAAACCTTTGCCCATTCCTTGCCCGAACATTCCTTTGCGAACAAGCGAATCCGTCATCCAGGTCGGTTTCAGCCAACCGCGTGTTGCCGATTGGTGTGACCCTGATCGAAACATCGCCTGATAATTCGTCTTTTCATTTTTCGCCAAACCGTCCTTTCGGGTTTTTTGACCCAAAACCGAACCGGGTGTCGCGGCATACATATTGAACCACATCCGTGTAACACCTCTTGGCGTGCCGGGATAAAACCTGATGCGGCACATCAAACGGGCAACTTCGTATTCCTCTTTCCGATTTTGCCAACCGCGAAACGGTCGGTCTTCGGGATCAGCATCAATCCAAACGTAATCGCCATCGTTTACGCCGATCTCCTGTGCATCCGTCGGGTTAATGTCAACATAACCTTCCGTAACAAATGGAGCACGTTTGTCGCGACGGTAGATATCGCCGAAAGGTCCGAAAAGAACAGCAACCATATCGGTATCGATTGGGTTCGTGTGTGCACCGTGCCGATATTTCGGCGTGTGGAAAATGAATTTGTAGCCGTCTTTGATTAATGGGTGCGGATGAGTTTTCGCTTCCGCCCACGTATAGACAACATTGCGTCCGCAACGGGTTTCGCAGCTCAAATCATCGCGGCTTACGCCGTAGCTTTCGGGAGATGCGGGACGCATTGCTTCGTGCGGAGGCGAAATGATGCAATTCGGTTCGTAAAAGGTCGAATCAACCGGCTCACGGTGAACGGGCAGATTTTCGCCCGCTTCGATGAATTCATCTTCTTCACGGTAAAATTCGAGCCGTCCGCTTTTCGTGAACCAAGGCGTTGAATCAGTAACCTGATCGTAACCGACACTTTTCGGTGTTGTCCGGCTATTCATAATCGCCGGAATTCCGTTAACTGCTTTTTCGTGTAAATCCTTGAATTGATAACCTTTAGTATTGGTTGAAAAATCAAGAATCCGATGCAGATAAACCTCGGTGTTGCCTTCATTGACGAATTTCCAGTAATCATTGAAACGCTGGTCGCCTGTTAATTCGGCGAGTTTTGCAGAGACTAAAGCATAAACTTCGATGTCGCCAATAGTATTAAAAATTCGCTCGATTGGCGTTTTCGGAAAGACCATCAAAAACGGATTCGTGACCGAGGCAGTCATATCGGGATGTTTTAGTTCCGCCCACGAATCCACACCAAAAACGACATCTGCCCATTCACAAGAAGTTGACCAATGCCATTCATTAACCGCGATTAACTCGATTTTAGGCAGAGCATTGAAAACCTGATTGTAATGCCATTTGACGTTACCGAGAATTGAATTAGCGTTGGCAAACCAGAGCGATTTGGTCGGGCAAGGCATATGAGTTTTGCCGGTCAGCAGTTTGTTGCCAACTCTTAAAGGATGATCTTCGTGATTGTAATAGTGGGCGGATTCAGCCTTCCAGTATTGCTTCGGGCGAGCAGGTTTCGCAGGATCAAGCTCAATGTCAAAAGGATTTTCGTTGATGTATTGCGGAGCTCCATTGAAAAGTGCGGTGCGGTAATTTCCGGCGTAAGAACCGACATTTCCGCCTATTTTTCCTACGTTTCCAGTCAAAGCGGCGAGCAAAAAGAGGTCACGATCTTTATTGTCGCTATTGAAAAATTGATTTGGTCCCATCCCGACTGCAAAGAGTGTTGTTCCGAAATCTCTGGCAAAAAGTCTTGCCAATCTTTCGACTGCAGCGGCAGGTGCCCAAGTGATTTCTTCAGTCGTTTTCGGATCAAAATGTGCGGCATATTCTTTGACTAAATCGAAGACAGGACGGCACTTAACCTTGCTTCCGTCCGCCAGCGTAACCTCGATTGAACCTTCGATCAAGGCTTCACCGATTTTGGAATTTTTGCCTACTTCATCGCGGGTTAAAGGCTTTGGTGCATTCGCTTTTGTGTCCCACCAAAGATAATCGCCCCATTCATTTCTAAGTTTTTCGGGGACAATATTTTGCGTTGTTTGATGAATTGGGATTGGCTCTTTTTCGCCTTCTTTGACGATAAAAGTTGATTTTAATACAGCGGGCTCACCGCCAAAAACTTCGCTCGCCTTGATATATTTGAGAGTGTCCATCCGAACTAAAATCGGCATATCAGTCCATTGGCGAACATATTCGGGATCATAAAGTTTTTCCTGCATAATGACGTTGGCGAAACCGAGTGCCAGTGCGGGCATCGTTCCAGGACGAACAACCAGAACCTCATCAGCTTTGGTCGCAGTTGCCGAATATTCACAAGCGATGACAACGATTTTTGTCCCTTTAACGCGGGCTTCGGTGAGCCAATGAGCGTCCGGCATTTTGGTCGTAATCCAGTTCATCCCCCAAACGACTACGGTTTTGGCTTGTTCAACTGAATTTAAATCAAATTCCACCGTTTGTTGTCCTGTCACCATCGGATGTCCGGGCGGCAAATCGGTGTGCCACGAATAATTATCAAATCCTTTCGGTCCGACAGCCTGATCCGCTCCGACATTTCTGATTTTTGAATCAAGCAGGGCAATCGAATTCGCCATCCGATACATTCCGAAAACACGAGTCATTCCCAAAAGCGGCATTCCGCCGCGAAATTTCATTACCTGAGTGCCGATTCCGTTGGTCGCTTCGATGGTTGCAGGGTCATAATGTTGCTCGGTCAAACGGCGTTTACCTTCATCGCCGTTGTAAGTTTCGGCGATATTTTTGAGAGTCGCCGCGACAATCGTGGCAGCTTCGGCGTGAGGCATTCGCACCCATTCATCTTTTGCACGTTGAAAATATTTGGTATCGGGGCGACCATCATTTGCACGCGGAAAACCTTCTTCATACCATTTTTTAAAGCCCGCACGAACCATCGTGCCATTGACCCGACGGTCGCCGTAAAACCTTCTGGTCAAAGCTAATCCTTTTTGGCAAACCCGCGGATCCCAACGATGACTTGTCTTATTTCCAGCTGAATCTTCCGCTTTTCCGTAGCCCATCGTCGGTCCGATTCGCGTAATCACGCCGTCGCGGACGTAGGCATTGAGCAGGCAATTATGCGTATCGTTCGGAGCACAGGTAAAAGTGAAGGACGAGTCGTATTTGAATAAATCACGATAAACCTTTTCCCAATCACGGTTTGGATAAACCGCTAACGGATTTGTAATCGCGTCCAATCCCCACGCGGTTGTCGTCGAAGCAACCAATGCTCCAAAACCCGCCGCCGAAATTCTTGCCAAAAATTCACGTCTTGAAATTTCCTTTTTCATAATGACCTCTTGTTTAGAGCTACCCCTTGTCGTGTTTGAAAAATAATTGCCGCAAAAACTGGAACTCGGACACTCCTGTCCGAATGAGTGCGAAGCACGAAACAAATGTTGATTTTGACGCATCTCAATCCTGGGCAAGTTTCGCCGCGTCGGGCGATTCGGACAAGAGTGTCCGAGTTCCGATTGCTTCCGTTTTTTACGGTATTCATTTTTCAAGGAACGAAGCCATAACTCAGAACGTTATTTTTCCGAAGACCTCAAATAAACCACGATCGATTCAATTTCTTCTCGTGTTAATGCACGGCGAACAACCGACGAATTATTGAATCCCTGCATAACTGTTCCACGCCTTCCGCGGGAAATCGTTTCAACTAAAAACGTATCGGAAACCGCTGACAAAAACGTCTTGCCGCCAATCGCTGGACCTTCCAAACCTTCGCCCGTTTTGCCGTGGCATCCTGCACAATTTGCCGTAAATAATCGTTGTCCAAAATTGCCATCGCCTTTCGCCCAATGAGCCGGCATCGTATCTGCTTTGTATTGAACATTTCCGCCAAGTTGCCGAATATAAGCAATAAGCAATTTAATTTCGTCCGGCGTTAAACCGTTTTCGCGTTCGCCCCAAGCGAGCATCGGTCTTCCAGCACGACCTTTGTTGGTTGTTTGAATCAAAAAATCGTCTGAAGCGAGTTCGAGAAAATCGGGATTCGTAATTGAGGGATTCGGCACGAGTCCCGGGAAACGAGTTCCTTGCCCGTTTGTACCGTGACAACTCGCACAAACCGCTGTGTAGATAGTTTCGCCGTTTGAAGCAAATTCTCTCGCTCCGAAACGCATTGCTTTAACACGATCTTTCGGCAAATAAAGGTCGGGAAGACTTCGTCGGCGAAGCGAAAGAACATACATCGTTAGTAAATCGATCTGTTTTTCCGAAAGCCCAAGAGCTGGCATTTGCGAACCCTTGACCGTCGAAGCAGGCGAGCGAAAATGGGCGGCAATCCAGTTTGAAAGGGTATGTTCGCCTTGAACAGCCGAAAAATTAAGCTGATTTGGGTCTTTGAAACCCGATTGCGACAAATCAACTCCTGCATCCCCGCCAAAATTTCCAACTTTATGACAACCTGTGCAGCCAACCGTATTAAATTGGGCTTTGGCTTCGATGAGTTTTGACGCTCCCATCTCGGTATCGAGGAAAATTTTGACCGCTGCAAGATCGGCTTCACTGATTTCGCGGAAAGAAGTTTTCCAAACGCCTTCCTGCAGTGAGTTTTGCAAATGATTTGCATACCAATCGGCTTTATAGCCTTTAATTCCAACATTTGAAAGGTCTGGTCCTTCCATTCCCGTCACATTTCCGCCAACCCGAAGCGTTCCGCCGCGACCTTCCACGCGATGACAGGCGTAGCAATCAAGCCGTTCAAAAGTCTTGCGGGCATTTTCCAAAACAGGCAGATTGGGCACGTTCAAAGGCGTGTGACAACTTCCGCAACTTGCGTATGCATATTTCGCCGGAAGCATCGGCTCAGTCCAAAATTCAACGGTTCCATGTGCGTCTTCCTTGGTTGTTGCCGCACCTTGCCCGCCGTGGCAAACCGTGCAGCCGATTTCAGACGGATTATGGACGACAGGTTTGTGAATCGCCGCGACCTTCAATGGTGACGAAATTTGTTCACCAACCGCCATTCCGACGTGGCAAGTGACGCAGCGATCAGCAGTTTTCAAATTCGGATTAACAATCTGCCGCAGACGCGTATCAATCAACCCCTTCCTGATTTTTCGCGGACGCCTGAATGCCGTGCCATTCCTTGAAAAAATTCTCGGAAACAGCCGCGACTACAAGAAGGAGCAAAACCCCTAAACTCGAGAACAAAAGAAGATATTTATTTTTGTTCATAGTCTTTTAATGTGCCTGCCATTGCGAAGGCGACCAGTAAAAATCCCAATTCGGACCGCGAAAATATGTGCCGATAACAGTCAGCACGATGAATCCGCACAGAAAACAAGTGAACAGAGCTAACGCACCGGCCCGCGTCGAGTTATATTTCCGCACCGCCCAAAACGAATAAAGTGCGTAAATCAAAGTCAGCACAGTTCCCGGATTGATTAGCGTGATGACGAGTTGCGGAATATCGGGAAACCATTCCCTCAGCCAACCGAAACGAATCGCAAATGCTTCGACCAAGATTGATGAAAGAAACCCAAATACAACCGACCATTTGACCAATTTCCAGCCGCCGCGACCACCAAACCATTCGCCCGTGCCCTCCGTTTCGCGGTCTAAAAATGGAATCAGCCCTAAGCCGATAATACACAACATCGGAATCCCAATTCCGCCCGTAAATGCCGAGAAAGAAACGATTTCCTGTAATCCTAAAAAATACCAGGGAGCTTTTGCCGGGTTTTCAGGCACTAACGGATTCGCCATTTCTTTGAGCGGTGCGTCAGAAATAAATGCCAACGCCAGACAAATCAAAACGGTCAGCATCAACGCCGCGAGTTCGGCATAAAAAAGATGCGGCATCGATGGCAGGGTGTTTTCAGGACCATTTCCGACTGCCGAAGTTTTACCTTTGACAATCGCCGCCAATTGATAAGTTTTATTCGGTTCTTCGGTAAAAACCGGATAATTTTCATCAGGATTTGACTGCACCCGTTTATCCACATCTTCAGGTTTCGCCAGTCCGCCGTCTTTCCGAATTCGCCAAAAATGAACCGCCATCAAAGCCGCCAATGCGAGCGGCAAAATCATTACATGAAGCAGATAGAATCGAATCAATGCTTCTTCGCCAACTTTATCCGAACCAAGCAAGAAGTTCGCGTTGCAAACCGCCGATGTCCGCCCATCCGGTAATTCCGATTGCATCCGTGATTTCACGCGGCGATTGAGCGATATTTGCTCCGATTGTGATTGCCCAATATGCGAGCTGATCCCACGGAAGCAGATAACCCGTGAACGATAAACCGAGCGTCGTTACCAGCAATCCCCAACCGATTAACCAATTGAATTCACGAGGTTTACGGTAAGCGGCGGTGTAAAATGCCCTCGCCATATGCAAAATCACCGCGACGACCATCACGTTTGCCGCCCAACGATGAATGTTCCGCATGAAGCGTCCCGTCGGCACGATAAAATGAATGTCTTTGATGGATTGATAGGCAACGTCAGGATATGGTTTGTAGTAAAACATCAGCAAAACGCCGGTGATAAGCGTAATGAAAAAGGCAGCGGTTGTAATAATTCCCAAGCCCATTGTCGTTGACCAACGCATACTCCAGAGGTGCGTTCGGACGGAATGTAAGTGCAGGAAAACATTGCCGAAAATAAAGGTCGAACGGGTGCGGTCAGTTTTCGGAATACCGCTACGGAATGTAACTTCAAAAAGCCGCTTCGGCGTGGATTTTAAGTTTTCCCAAAACTCGCTTAACGCTGATTGTTTTGCTGTTTTCATAACTTACACCATCGTTCCTTTCGGCACCATTTTTTCTTCGTCAACAACATACGCCGAACCACTTTTGGTTACTTTCAGCCACGGCAAAGCCTTTGGTGCCGGACCTTTGCGAACCGTTCCATCGGTGGTAAAACCCGAACCGTGACACGGACAATCGAAGCCTTCCTTGCTGGTTTTGACGATGCAGCCAAGATGCGTGCAGATGGTTGAAATCGCATAAACGCCCTCGCCGTTCCGATAGACCGCGACATTTCGCCCAGCCGGAATAAATGCGTCGCCATCAGCCAACGCATCGGGCAGCGTCACGTTAAACTTCTTGGCGGGCGATGCCGAAACCGCCGCTTTTGGCAATTTCAACATCCCGAAGATCGAAAAAATAAACGCCGCCGCGGTTGCTCCGAGTGCCGCCAACCCTAGAAAATCCCGACGTGGTATCGGTTCGGGGTCGAATCTCGATTTTTCTTTACCTGCTTTTGTCGTCATATGAACTCCAAGGTTTTGTCGGTAGCGTTTGCGTAAGCGAATGCGTTTTCGTTGCAATCATGAACGCATCGGCTCACGCCGACGCTACTGACTCGTCCAGCTTGTCAAAAAAGAAACTCTCTCCATCGTAATCGCTTCAACAGGACATCGCTTTTCGCACAAAGCACAACGGATACAGCGATCTTCGTCTTTCAAAATCGCCGAATTTTCATTCAAATCTGCGTCCATTCCAAGATTTTTTTCAATCAAATCAGTAACGTCTCCGCCGAATTCCAAATCCGCTAAAGATACCAGTTTCAAACATTTAGTCGGACATACATCGGCACATCCGCCGCACAAAACACATCGACTTCCATCAAAAACGGGTGTCACGCCGCAATCCAAACAACGCGAGGCTTCCCGCATTGCTTGTTCCGCCGTGTAACCTTTTTCAACCACATTTTCGGGATGTTCGAGCCTTTCTTCGGGATGAATTACGGGAACGCTGACCCGACGCAACGATTCGTAGCCGCGTTCGCGGGCGTATCGGTCAAGGACGATGTGTTTTGTCATCGTAAATGCTTCGAGATTCCTTTCCGTAAGATGTTGATAAATCGAACGAGCCGCTGCTTTGCCCGAGGCAACCGCATCAATCAAAAGGCGTGTTCCGTGTGCCAGATCTCCGGCGACAAAAACGTTGCTGGCAGTTGTTTGCAGTGTTTCCAGATCAACTTTGAGCCAACCGTTTCCCATTCGCTCAACGTCGTTTCCGCCATCTTCTAAAAAATCGAGTTTTGGAGACTGCCCGACCGCCAAAAGAACTGTATCGCAGGCGATTATCTTTGTATCTTCATCATCATATAGGGGGGAGAACCGACGGTTTTCGTCATAAACGCGTAAGCATTTTCGGAAAGCTACCCCCGTGACCTTTCCGTTTTCATCGCGGACGATCTCCGTCGGTCCCCAGCCGTTTTGCCGTTCAACGCCTTCCTCGTCGCCTTCAACAATCTCAATTGTATCGGCGGGCATTTCTTCGGCACTTTCGAGCGAAACCAAATAAACACGCGAGGTTTCAGATAATCGGGCAGCGGTGCGGGCAGCATCAAAGGCGACTTGGCGGACAACGGTTCGGGCAACGTCATATGCTACATTTCCACCCCCGATGACGACAATTTCACGCCCGACGCTTAATTCTTCGCCCAAAGAAACTGCCCGTAGAAGATCAACGCCTCCGTAAACTCCCAGCCCGTCTTCGCCTTTCAAACCCAAACTCCGCGAAGATTTTGCCCCGACCGCAATCAACACAGCCGCGTAATCTTGGCGTAATTTGGCAAACGAAATGTCTTTCCCAATCGTCACGCCGCACCTAATTTCTACGCCGAGGGCTTCGATCACTTTTACTTCGTTGGCAATCAAATCCCGCGGCAAACGATATGCCGGAACACCAACCGCCAACATCCCTGCGGCAAGGGATTCAATTTCAAAAACCGTCGGCTTAAATCCCATCAAAGCCAAATCGTGAGCGGCAGAAAGACCCGCGGGACCCGCTCCAATAATCGCAATCTTTCCGCCGTCTGCCTTTTCAAATTTGCCATCGGTCGCCGAACGCAAAAGTGCCGCCATTTCTTCTGCATTGGCAGCAATCGGCGGCACAAAATTTTTAAGTTTTTCTAAGACTTCGTTTGGCGGATTCGCTTCAGGACCAGATATATCGCAGGCAAATCGTTTCAAAGCCCGAATCGAAACAGGACGGTCTTGTCCGACAAAAAATCCATCATCATTAACTTTTGGAACTTTTCCGCGTCGGCAGGCGATTTCGCAAGGGGCACCGCAAACTCTGCCGCAGATTGAGGCAAATGGATTGGGTCCGCGGGCAATGAGATAGGCTTCTTCAAAATTTCCTTTTGCAATTGCACGGATGTAACCTCGTGCATCCGTGCGGACAGGACAGGCAACTTGGCAGGATATCAAGTTTTGTTGGTAGTCTTCGTTTGGAACGCTAACTTTTAAACGAATCATCTCAGTTTTCCTATCGACTCCCAGATTCAACTACTCACTGGCGAGCAAAAAACTTTACAATCTCAACTTTCAGTATTTTAATTATCTTTTTTAAACGAAATATGATTTGAATCATAAATATAGGATTATTTCTCGATTAAGTTGTGTCTGTCGCTTGAAAACTTATTAGAAAGTTCTTGCAGTTTGGCTGCCTGATGCACAGAACGACTGCAACGCCGGTAGATTCGGAATTAAGTGTTTGTAAAGCGGGGAATAGCCTGACCGGCTGACTTGTATAAAAGACGAACGGACAACCGTTAACACCGTGGGTTGAACTGGAATACAGTCAATCTGCTTTTTATCGGATCGTAAGTATTTTCCGTCGTCGCAACCTTTTGCGGGTTAGTCTTTTATACGCAAAGGGGTGCAAGCGATCCTGTTAAATATATGTCCAAAAAGAACTTATTATTGTCTATCATAATTATTTTCTTGGTATTTTCGATCTCGGCACAGACGACTCAAGAAGACGTGCAAACAAGAATCAAACAGCTTGAGGCACAAATACAGACGATTTTAGGTGAACTGGATAAACTAAAGAAATCGTCGGAAACTGCAACCGCAAAAGTGGAAACGCCAACGACCTCAGCAACGCCTGAAAAACAAATTCAGACTGAGAAAATATCGGTAGGGCTTGAGCTTGGAAACGGCGTGAGAGTTGTTCCCTACGGCACCATTTATTTCAATGCTTTTTACAATTCTGCAGGAACTAACAACGCCGATATTCCACTTTTTGCCGCTACTTCGGGCAAAGGAAATACGAGTATGAGTGTTCGCCAAACTCGTTTGGGATTGCGGATTGAAGGCGGAAAGGTTGGAAACGCAAAATTATCCGGCGTAGTGGAAGCGGATTTCTTCGGCGGTTCGCCCGCAATCGCCATCGGTGAAAATTTCGGTGTTGTGCGAATCCGTTCTGCATTTGCAAAAGTTGATTGGAAAGATACGTCGGTAATTATCGGACAAGATTGGATTCCATTTGCTCCACAAAATCCCGTTTCAATCGCCGATGCCGCGATTCCGCAATTTGCCGCCGCCGGAAATAATTGGGCGAGACTGCCGCAAGTTAAAGTTGAACAACGGGTTAGCAACGGCAAAATCGTCTGGCAAGGTGCAATTTTAGCACCGCAAACAGGCGATTCAAATTCCACCGCGAGCTTTTTACAGCAGCCAAACTCCGGTGCATTATCGAAATTGCCCTTTTTTCAAACTCGCCTTTCGTTTAATGATAAAAATTGGTTTTCAACCAAGAAAGCGGGAAACATCGGCGTTTCGGCACATTACGGACGCTCGTGGGCTAGCTCGACAACGGCTCCGATTATCGAAGATGATGTTGATTCGTTTGGTGTCGCACTGGATTGGAATTTTCCGCTTCACAAGCGAATTTCGTGGTCAGGCGAGACATTTTACGGACAAAATTTGGGTGGATTTCAAGCCGGAGTTTTTCAAAATTACAATACCGATTATGCGATCAGACAAAATAATGTTTTGATTTCGAGCGGTGTTAAAGGAATTGAGACTGCCGGCGGTTGGACTCAGCTTGGAATCACTCCGAATATTGCCGATGATAAATTAACTTTCTATGGCTCGATTGGTTTAGATGATCCGAAAAATTTGAGTTTGGTGAACACGCGAACAAGAGATTTTCGCAGTCGCAATTTCGCTTGGGCGTTTGATGCGATTTATAAATTTACGCCGCAATTTCAATTTGGATTAGAGTTTCGACAATTAAACACCTACTATTTGATCAGCGGTCGCAAACGTGCAAATCATCTAAACTTTGGTGCGGCTTATAGTTTTTAAGTATGTTTTGGAAAATCTTACAAATTGCGATTCCTTTTGTCTGGTTTGGCTTCGTCTGTGCAATTTCCTTTATGGAAGCACCGCTCAAATTTCAGGCTCCAAATATTACAATTCCGCTTGGACTTGGCATTGGCTATATCGTTTTTCACACGCTCAACAAAGTCGAAATTGTGCTGTGTTTATTGCTAGCTGCTTCGTTTTGGCGAGCAAAACCAATCGGCAAATTTCCATTAAGTTTCTTTGGAATAATTTCGTTAATTTTGGTGGTTCAAACGATTGTATTGTTTCCGTTATTAGATGAACGAACAATGAAGGTCATCGCCGGAACTGCCGAGCCGTTTTCAAATTTGCATATCTACTACATTATTTCGGATGCAGTTAAAGTATTATTATTGTTAGCTTTAGGAAGTCTTATGACACGAGAAAGGATTAAATTATGACAGATATTGAAACTCGTCTGGATATCGAAAATTTGATGAAGGCTTTTTACACGAAAGCCTTAGACGATAAAACGATAGGGTATATTTTTACAGATGTCGCCAAAATAGATTTGGAACATCATTTGCCGATTATCGTCGATTTTTGGGAAATGATTTTGTTTGGAACAGTCAATTTCCAAGAAAAATATGGACGCTCACCGATGCAAAAACATTTGGAGCTAAATGAAAAAGAGCCTTTGATTTCTGAGCATTTTACTCGGTGGCTTAAATTACTTTTTGAAACTGTTGACGAGCATTTTCTAGGTGAAAAAGCAGATTTGGTGAAGTTCAGAGCAAAGGCTATCGCGAACACAATGTACATGAAGATTAATCAAGATAATCACGGAGGAGTTCCGGTCGGTCGATAAATATTTTCCCGCGAACAATTGTCAGCAATTCTTTTTCCGCCAGTTTTTTAACTGCTCGAATGGTTGTTTCGGTCGTCAAACCAGCCATATCTGCGATGTCTTGACGACGTAGATTTATTTTTACAGGAGTTGATTTTGAAAGCCTCAAGAGAATATTAATTATTCGATGTTCGGGAGAGGAATTAGCCAAATTATTAATCGTTTCTGCGGTTTCACGCATTAAACCGCACATTTTCTCAACAATAATTGAAGAAAACTCGTTCGATTCTTTCATCAATTTTTGAAAATTTTCACGAGGTAGAATTAAGAGCTTTGTATCTTCAACAACAACGCAGGTTGCGGGAAACGGCTTGCCGTCCATTGCCGGAGGAATCGCAAATATTTCTCCACTCCCAAAAAATCCGATAATGAATTCCTTACCGATTTCAGGATATCGAACCATTTTCACTTTTCCCGACAAAACTATCGGCAAATATTCGCACTTTTCTCCTTCAGCAAAAATCACATCAGATTCATAAAATGTCTTTTTGTGACCGATTTTGTAAATTTTTTCGAGCAATTCAAGACTCGCTGATTCCAGGATCGGTTTCATTTCAAAATATTTTCCAATTCGACTTTCATTTCATCCGTCAAACCATACGATTCCGCTTCGCTAGGGTAGTTTCCGTTTTTTACATCGTTTGTCCAATTTTTTATAGCATCATTCATTACTTCGCGAACATTTGCATATTGGCGAACAAAACGGGGAAGTCTGCCAAAAGTCATCCCAACCAAATCATGCAGAACTAAAACTTGTATGTCACAATCGGCACCGGCACCAATCCCGATAGTTGAAATTTTTACTTCTTTTGTGATTATCTCAGCGACTTCACGCGGAACGAGTTCCAAAACCATTGCAAACGCACCGGCTTCTTCCAAAAGTTTCGCATCTTCAATCAGACGTTTTGCCTGATCCGCAGTTCGTCCCTGAACGCGATAACCACCCAATTTATAAACACTTTGCGGCGTTAAACCTATATGTGCAACCACCGGAATTTCTTCGTCAACCAGCCTTTTTACAATATCAACCCGATTGCGTCCGCCTTCCAATTTAATTGCTTCGGCACCACCGTGTTTCATCAAACGCAGAGCATTGCGAACCGTTTCCTCGGCTGAAACGTGATAAGTTCCATAAGGTAAATCGGCAATAACCATTGCTCGTTCGGTGGCACGCTTAACCGCTATCAATGCAGAAACAATCTCATCGAGCGATACCGGAATCGTATTTCCATAGCCGTGAATAACATTCCCAATGCTATCGCCGACGAGAATCATGTCCGCACCCGCTTCGTCAACAATTTTCGCCGAAGGAAAATCATAAGCTGTCAGACAAACAAGCTTTTCGCCTCTTTCTTTTGCCTCGCGGATTGCCGGGAGATAAACTTTACCCGGTTTATCGGGTTGTAAATAAGCCATAATTTAGTGAAAAGTGATAAGTGAAAAGTGAAAAAATAGTTGTTCACTATTAGCTTTTCACTTTTAGTTATTTAAGATGTGTTCCAAACCAGTCTAAAACTTGTCCATACCAGAATATTGAATTTTGCGGTTTAAGAATCCAATGTCCCTCGTCAGGAAAGACAATCAGTTTTGAATCTACGCCGTTAAGTTGAAGCGTTGTAAAGAGTTGCAAACTTTGATCTACCGGAACACGATAATCGATCTCACCTTGCGTTATTAGAGTCGGCGTCTTGAAATTCTTTGCAAAACGATGAGGAGACCATTTTTGATAATTAACCGGATTAACCCAAGGCATCCCCTTGAATTCCCAATCGACAAACCATAATTCTTCAGTCACGGTCGCCATACTTTCCAGATTGTACACGCCTGCATGCGAGTGAAGTGCCTTAAATTTGAAACGCGGATCATTATTGTGTCCAAGGATCCAATCGACCATATATCCACCGTAGCTGGCACCGGCTGCACCTATATTATCTTTATCAATATATGGTTTTTTCGTAACTTCAGCAACGCCATTCATTATGTCCGTATAGACTTTTCCGCCCCAATCCGCTGAAATTTCGTTGACAAATCTTTGCCCGTATCCTATTGAGCCGCGTGGATTTGGCATAAAAACAACGTAACCCGCATTTGCGAAAATCTGCGAATTCCAACGATAGCCCCACGAATTGTTAAAAGCACTTTGCGGTCCGCCATGAATGATAACGAGAAGTGGATATTTCTTGCTCGCATCAAAATTAGCAGGTTTTACCAAAAATCCGTGAATCGATTTATTTAGAGCACCTTTCCATTCAAGTTCTTCAGGTTTTTGCAAAGCACTAAGTTCCATATTTCCCGCACTTAACTTGGCTATCTTAGAATTTGCCTGAGCATTTGCTGTAAAAATTTCCGACGGCATAGTTATCGAACTTGACGCAAAAATCAAAGTTTTGCCATCGGGCGTGATGTTAAGACTTGAATTAAAACCTTCGGAAATTAAAGTTTTGACGTGCGAAGCAATTCTTAACTTAAAATTGGGTTCAACCGGAACGGTAAAAATTGGCGACAATCCGCGTTGGGCAGCCGTGAAATATACGGTTTTATTGTCTGCTGAAACAATTGCTTCATCAACCTGCAAATCAAAGCCAGTGGTCAATTCCACCGTCTCACCGCTTTGACGGTTGTAACGCATTATTCGCCAACGATCTGCTTCAAAACCACCCGTCGCTTGCGAACGATAAATGATGTATTTGCCGTCAGTAGTGTAGATTGGTGAAACATCGTATCCTTTGTTTTGTTCGGTAATATTTTTCGCTGTTCCGCCATTTACGGAACCGACGTAAATATCTGAATTAGTTGAAATAGCTTCAACTTTGTCTTGATTTCTAAGATAGGCAATCTCGCTGGAATCGGGCGAAAAGGCGAAATCTGCTCCGGTAGAGGCGGCATATGGCGGCGAATCCCAGTCGCCTTGCGTAAATTGTTTTGCCGTTCCGCCATCACTCGAAACCATGAAAACATGCGTTCGCTTGCGGTCACGCCATTCCGTCCAATGTCTGTAAAGTAAGCGAGTAGTAACCTTAGCCTGAACTTTTGATCCTTCTGTCTTTTCATCTTCTGCCTTATTACAAGCATCATCGCCATTACATTCAGGGTAAACTTCTGAGCTAAATGCAATCCACTTACCATTTGGAGACCAAACCGGACTGCCCGCACCTGTTGAAATAGTAGTAATCTGTTTTCGATCGCTTCCATCCGGATTCATCGTCCAAATCTGAGCGCCTGTTGTGAATGCAATTCTTTCCCCATTTGGCGACCACCGCGGCGAAGTATTTGATTTTTCACCCGTTGTAATCTGCTTTGCCTCACCTCCAGATGTAGCAATGGTGTAAATATGCGTTATTGTCCGGTTTGCGGAAACATTAACATCGCCGGTTGTATAAGCAATCATTCTCCCATTCGGAGAAAGCTGTGGATCGCCGACGCGACGAAGTTTCATCAATTCATTTACGCCGAATTGAGTTTGGGCGGTTATGTTTATGACAAGAAAAGTAAGTGCTAAGAGACACGTAAACAGACGTTTCATAGTTTTTAGACCTTTAATAAAATGTTTGAAAAACGACTTCATTATGTCACAGAATTTATTTGTGTAAAATATGAAGCAAAGGAATTTAAGCCGATTTCGATTATTGATTTTTCACTCCGCAATAATTGAGCTATGCTGTTCGAATTACAAAACGATTATGAGAAAACTTAACATTTTAATTCTGCTTCTTTTTGCGGCAAATGTTGCCGCTCAAACACCAACACCTGCTAAAACGCCGGTTCTATATTCGCCAAAGACTATATCCGAACTCGAAAAATTGCGGCAATCCGCTCTTAATAGCTCTTACGCCTACGAACAAACGGCGTATTTATGCAACAACATCGGACCTAGATTAACAGGATCGAAGCAGGCGGAAAGAGCAGTTGAATATGTCGCTGATGAAATGCGAAAACTTGGTCTGCAAGTAACTTTACAAAAACTAGACGTTCCGCACTGGGTTCGTGGCGAAGAAAAAGCTGAATTAACCGAATTTCCCGGAATGGCAATCGGATCTACGCAAAAAATTGTCGTTACAACTTTGGGCGGAAGTATCGCGACGGATGCGAGCGGTCTAAACGCAGAAGTTGTGGTTGTAAGTGATTATGATGAACTTAGGGCTTTAGGAAAAGAAAAAGTTGCCGGGAAAATCGTAGTTTTTAATGTAAAGTTTGATCAAAAACTAGCTGAAATGAATCAAGCCGGGGCTGCTTACGGTAAGGTTTCGGCATTTCGTGGCAGCGGTGCTATTGAAGCGGCAAAACTCGGTGCAGTAGCAGTTTTGGTGCGTTCTGCCGGGGGTTCGCAAAATCGTTTAACTCATACAGGCGGAATGCGTTATGAAGATGGTGTAGCCAAAATTCCTGCGGCTTCAGTTACTTATGAAGATGCCGAAACGATTGCTTACTTAGCAAAAATGGGCAAGGTAAAATTAAGATTAACTCTTACCCCGCAAAGCTTTCCAAATACAGTAAGTTACAACGTTTTGGCAGACCTAAAGGGAAGTGAAAAGCCGGACGAAATCGTAGTAGTTTCCGGTCATCTCGATTCCTGGGATTTGGGTACGGGGGCATTGGATGATGCGGTTGGAGTTGCGATGGCAATGCAAACGATTAAATCTATTAAAGATTTGAAGTTGAAACCCAAACGTACTATTCGTCTTGTCGCATTTATGAACGAAGAAAATGGTTTTGTGGGAGCAAATACTTATGCAAAGGAAGCCAATATTGAAAAGCATTTTGCCGCAATTGAAGGCGATTTAGGGGCAAGCCATCCATTGGGATTTATTTTCGCAGGGAAGTCTGAAGCAATTCCTTATCTTGCACCACTAGCAAAAATCCTTTTGCCTCAGGGAGCGGGGCAGATAGAATTTAGACCAAGTGCAAGTTCTGATATCAGTACTTTGACCGCCAAGGGTGTTCCATCATTTTCGCCTTGGTTTGATACGCGAACATATTTTAATTATCACCATACAGAAGCGGATACGTTGGATAAGGTTGTGCCGCAAGAATTGGCTGAAAATGCCGCTGTGATGGCAGTATTGGGGTATGGATTGGCAAACTTGGAGCAGAATCTGCCGCGTTAGAATTTCGAACTTGGAGATTTAAATACCAAATTTCAGATTCAACCCGAGTTTGCTTATCAAGGCAAAAGTACTTACGATATTCATCAGGAGATTATTTTTATGAATAGACCACCGCCATATTTTCCGCAGAACACATTAAATCCGCCGGATCCAAAGCGATATACAAAGTTTAAGCTGATGATTGCAGCAGCAATATTGTTAGTAGTTTTAGCTTTAGCCGGCTTAGGATATGGAATTTATTATTTGATTAGTTTGCTTTCAGCATAAGCAAAAAAGGATGAGAAACTTTGAAAATTCCTCATCCTTTTTTAATTTTTTCGCAATAGAATTTTACTTGTTATTATCCGAAACTACCTTGTTGGAATTAGCCTTCTCACCCGCCAGAGCCAATTGTTTAGCTTTAGGCAATAGTTCAATAGCTTTTAATAATTGATTATCAAGCTCATTATTAACTTGTTGAGAGGTTGTAATTCCATAAGCTGCAGTTACCATTTCCGTTCTGATACTCAATTCGATAAATTGTCGCTCTTTATCTACTAAAGCTGGTGAAATCTTATAATTTTCAATCGCGAATTTCTTGAAGTTCTGAAACAAAGCTTCTGACATCGGAAAGTCCGTGTTCTTTATGTTATAGCCAAAATTAATTGGTGTATTAACCCCATAAGAACCAAATTCTGCAACTTTGCCCGCACTCAAGTCTAATGAAAAGAGAAATAATGGATCTAATAATTTCTGGCGTTGTCTGGCTCTTTCAATCGGAATTGTAGCGGGTTTTATTACCTCATCAGGCATTATTCCGCCGCCGCTGTAAACTGGTCTGCCGGAATCGGTTTTGGTTTGCGAACCAGTTGAGGTAGTTGTATTTATATCATTTCCGCCATTAGTTTTATTGTAGTAATCGTAAAGATTTCCGTTTGAATAATCTCTTTGAATCAAACGACCCGAAGGAGTTTCGTATTTGGCAATGGTCAATAAAAGCATCGAACCATATTCAAGCAGAAATGGATTTTGTACCAAACCTTTTCCGAAAGTATTTTCTCCCACGATTAATGCTCTGTCATGATCCTGAAGAGCCCCGGCTAAGATCTCCGAAGCCGATGCTGAGTTCTGATTTACGAGAACAACCAAAGGAGCCTTTTCAGGATTAGGATTTTCCGCACGATAACTATCTCCCGTTCCATCTAAACGCCCTTTCTGTGTGAAAACCGTCTGTCCGCGAGACAAAAAGGCATTTGCAACACGATAAGCCTGATTAACCAAACCTCCGCCATTACCACGCAAATCCAAGACCAATTGGGTCATCCCCTGTGCCTTCAAATTTTGCAACGCGGTGCGAAATTCATTGTAAGTTGTTTGATTAAATCCGCCTGTCATTGCTATATAACCAATCCCTGGACGGATCATATAAACTTCCGGAACAGATGGTTGGGGAACTGCATCTCTAATTATTTCAACAGTTTCGCGTTTGCCGGTCGCATGTCTTTCAACAATAATTTTCGCGGGTGTCCCTCTCGGTCCGCGAAGGCGTAAGCGAACTTCCGAAAATGGTTTGCCGAGCATTGATTCGCCATTTACTTCTAAAATCTTGTCACCATATCGCAAGCCAGCCCGATTTGCAGGAGCACCATCAAAAGTTGCTTTTATATAAGTGCCGACTATTTTCCCGCTCGAATCACGCAAATCGCCGATGCTTGCTCCTATTCCAAAATATTGCGAACTTTGATCAGTTCTAAACTGCTCATATTCTTTCGCATCAAAATAATTGGAATGGGGATCGAGCGTGTGTAGCATACCGTCAATCGAAGATTTGAAAAGATCGTTGTAATCTAATTTTCTGCCATCGACGTAGTTTTCCTGAATTACGGTAAGGGCTTCCGACATATCAGATTCAATCTTTTCTACCGTTACAGGAACTTTGTTTTTAGCCTCCGCATTATCTTTTTTGTTAGGCGAAATCGTTTTAGAAACGGTGTTTTGAGCTAAACTAATGTTGCTTAAAAATAACGATAAAGACAGTAAACTAATTAAAATCGAACTTTTTTTCACTTGAAATACTCCTTTTAGTGACGACCGGGAATCGCAAAATTCCGAAAAGATGATAACATCCATTGGAAGAAAAAGCGACGAAAAGGGTTGCACGCGAAGGCTAAAATAAAGCAAAATTTCAACATAGAAGATGAGTCAATTACTTGAAGTAAAAAACTTACAGACACATTTCCCAACTCGTGGGGGCATTGTGAAATCTGTTAATGATGTCAGTTTCAGCATCAGCGAAGGCGAATTGCTTGGCTTGGTTGGCGAGAGCGGTTGCGGGAAATCAATTACTGCATTGTCGATAATGCGTTTGATTGCAGATCCCGGAAAGATTGTCGGCGGTTCGATAACTTTCAAAGGCGAAGAATTAACTAAAGCAACTGATGAACGTATGCGGGAACTTCGCGGCAACGATATAGCGATGATTTTTCAGGATCCAATGACGTCTCTTAATCCCGTTTTTACTGTCGGCGAGCAAATTGCCGAAGCGTTAAGACTGCATCGAAAACTTGACCGGACAAAGGCTTGGGAAGCCGCAATTGAAGCCATGAAAGAGGTGTCGATTCCCGATGCGGCTCGACGGGCAAAGGATTACCCGCATCAACTTTCGGGCGGAATGCGACAGCGAATTATGATTGCCATGGCTCTCGCATGCGATCCCGAACTTTTGATTGCAGACGAACCCACAACTGCTTTAGACGTAACGATTCAGGCACAAATACTTGAGCTTTTAAATGAACTTCGTACATCTCGTAAACTTGCCGTTTTGTTAATAACACATGATTTGGGCGTGGTTGCCGAAGTCGCGGATAGAGTTTGCGTTATGTACACGGGGAAAATTGTCGAAGAGTCGTCGGTTAATGAAATCTTTGAGAATCCTAAACATCCTTATACACAAGGTTTATTGCGAAGCGTCCCAAAAATGCGGGCGGTCGGCGAAACAAAGGAGCAACGTTTGCAAACAATTGACGGAACGGTGCCAAGCCCCACGAAATTGCCAAATGGCTGTCATTTTGCTCCGCGATGCACGTTTAAGAAGCCTGAATGCGAAATAAGTGAAATTGCGTTGAAAGAATTGAGCGAAGGCGTAAAAGTTCGTTGTGTTTTGTATTGATGAAAGACTTTAACCTCAAAATTCAAGGCGATAAAGTTTATCTACGTTACGTTTCGCTTGATGATTCCAGTGAATTCATCGAAGTAAACAAGTCAAGTATCGAATTTTACAAAGGTTTAACGAGTCCGATTTTAGATATTGAAAGTTTCACAACGTATTGCGAACGCAACGAAAATGAAGCGAATGAGTGTTTTGTAATTTGCCAAACTGTTGATAACAATATAGTTGGAGCGATAAATTTATCGCAGATTTTTCGCAAGGGCTTTCAAAATGCGTATCTTGGTTATTCGCTCGGCGTTAATTTTATCGGAAAAGGTTTTATGACCGAAGCTGTGAATTTAATTTTGCGACATTCATTTGAAACATTGAAGCTTCATCGCATCGAAGCAAATGTTCAACCGCATAATCTGGCTTCGATAAAAGTTTTGCAGAAATGCGGTCTCACGAAAGAAGGTTTTTCACGTAAGTATCTGAAAATTGACGACATTTGGTTCGACCACGAGCGTTGGGCGATAATTTTTGAAGATTGGGAAGAAAGAAATAGATGACATCTACGAAAACACAAAAACAACAATTGGTTCAAATAAAAAATCTCGTCAAGCATTTTCCGGTGGATAATTCCGATGATGTAGTCAAGGCGGTTGACGGTGTTTCGTTTGATATTTTGGCAGGCGAAACGATGGGTTTGGTTGGCGAAAGCGGTTGCGGAAAATCAACTGTTGGACGTTGTATTTTGCGTCTCATCGAACCAACAAGCGGGGAAGTTTGGTTTGACGAAAAGAACGTTTTGTCGTTGAATAAAAACGAGTTACGTCCTCTTCGACGTGAAATGCAGATTATTTTTCAAGATCCATATGCGAGTCTGAATCCTAGGCTTTCAATCCTTTCAATCGTCTCTGAACCACTGCAAATTCATGGCATCGGCAACAAATCGGAACAAAAAGACCGCGTTGCGGAATTGCTCAAAAAGGTCGGACTCGATCCCGAATACATGTATCGTTATCCGCACGAATTTTCCGGCGGACAAAGGCAAAGATTGGGTGTGGCTCGTGCGTTGGCGTTGAATCCGAAGTTAATTATTGCGGATGAACCTGTTTCAGCGTTAGACGTTTCGGTACAGGCTCAAGTCGTAAATCTTTTACAGGATTTACAGCAAGAACTGGGTTTGACGTATCTTTTTATTTCACACGGACTTGCGGTTGTTGAACATATTTCAAACCGGGTTGCCGTTATGTATTTGGGCAAAATCGTTGAAATCGCAACGGCTCAGGAACTTTACGAAAATCCGCAACATCCTTATACAAAAGCTCTGCTATCAGCGATTCCAATTCCTGATCCGAAGTTGAAACGCGAACGAATTATTTTAAAAGGCGATGTTCCGACACCTATAAATCCGCCGTCAGGTTGCCGTTTCCGCACACGCTGTCCGATTGCGAGCGAAGAATGTTCGCAGATTGAGCCCGAAATGAAGGAAATCTCTGCGGGACATTTTGCAGCCTGCCTAAAGATTTGACCTAAAAATGCACACCAATTGAAACAAATTCCAGGTAATTGGCGTAATTTATCTACGGAAGCAATTCAAGCAAATAAATTAACACAGGAGAATTTCTATGTCTGAAGAGAATCAGGAATGGCAAGCCCCTTTGCCACCGCAAGACTTTACGAATGATCAAGAAAAGCCGCAAATGTCGCTTTTGCAGACGCTTACGGGTATTTTTATAGAACCGAGCGAAGTATTTGAAGATTTACGTCGAAAACCTTTTCCGAGATTAGTTCTACCATTCATCTTATGTGCCGTTTTATTAACAACTTACACGGTGTCGCTCCAACTTAAAGTTGGTAAGGAAGCGATAGTTAAAGAGCAACTCAACATGAAAATAATGGAAAGCATGCCCGAAGAAGCGAAAAAGCAAATGCGTGAAGACGCAAAACAACCGTTTGGAGTCAGAGAAATTGCGGTAAGCGGATTTGGTTTTGTGTTCACTTTAGCCATTTTCGCAGTCATCGCCTTGGTTTATTGGGGCGGCGGCTTGGCATTTGGCGGAAATGGGAATTACTGGCATGGTTTAGCAATATCAGCATATGCGTCGTTTGCTCCAATTCTAATTTCTGTGGTGGGAAGCTTGGTGGTATTATTTTTCAAACCTGCGGAAGATATCAGCTTTTCTCAATCACAATTTGGATTGCTCAAGCTTAATCCGACGATGTTTATGGATGGCTCTGGTGTATTAAATGCGGTCTTGACAAGATTTGACCTGCTTGTTTTCTGGGGAATGTTTTTGGGATCGGTTGGATTGCAAAAATGCTTCAAAATTTCCGCGGGATCAGCTTGGGGAATTTCGATTATTATTTGGCTTATTGGAACAGCAATGGCTGCCTTAGGCGGAATGTTTGCGGGTTAGACAAAACAAGGAAATTATCCGGGCGGTTTAACTATTCCGCCCTTTTTTTATTCGTATCTCAAAGCATCAATCGGATCTAATCGTGCTGCTTTCCATGCGGGGAATAGCCCAAATACCAACCCAATTCCAACACTGATTAAGAAACCAAAGACAGGTGCTTGCCAAGGCACGTAAGAAGGGAAAATCAAGCCAATAACCAGCGTGCATAACCAACCAAGAAATAATCCGATTAATCCACCAAAACCTGTTAGTGTCATTGCTTCAATCAAAAACTGTGTCAGAATATCACTCTTTCGTGCTCCTATTGCCTTACGGATTCCAATTTCCCGAGTTCTTTCCGTTACAGACACAAGCATAATATTCATTACGCCGATTCCGCCGATCATTAGCCCGACAGAGGAGATAACAATCATCGCAATTGCAACGCCCTGCGTAATTGAGCGGAATTGGCTGATAATGCTGTCTGCGGTTGCCATACCGAAATTGTCGGGTTTATCAAAAGGAACCTCACGGCGAATTCTCAATAAATCCGTAATCTGATCTTTAGCTTCGTCCATTTTGCCTTCGCGAGCCGTTGCCAAAACAAAAACATCGTCGGCATTTGGTTTGAGTTTTTTTGCCGTTCCAAATGGCATCCAAATTACATTGCTTTGATCGTCGCTTCCGCTTCCGCCACCCCCAAATTGTTCACGTTTTTGCAAAACTCCAATGACACGGAATTCTTTACCTGAAATTTCAATAGTTTGACCGACGGGCGAGCCTATAGTAAAAAAGTTTTCAACAACGCTCGAACCAATCACCGCAACATTCTGTGCTGCATCACTTTCGCCTTTCGTAAACCAGCGTCCTTCCATCAAAATTTCAGTCCCGCCGCGTTCGATTTCAGGATACGTCCCGGTTAGATTAATCGCCGAGGATGTTTTGCCATTTTTTCCAGTCACCAGAATTTTCTGACCAAAGAAATTGTTAGTTATGTCCAACATTGGAACGCAGTTTTCTATCGCAGGAAGTTTTGCAATTGCCTCAGAATCCTCAGGCGTCAGAGGTTTACGCATTCTTTCTTCACGTGAAGGGCGTCCAAAACGAATTCCGGGGTCAAATTTATAAAGAAAAATTGAACGCGTTCCAAACGATTCAATCTCCTTCTTTATTCCCATATCAATTCCACTAATGATGGAAGAAATCAACATCACCGTAATAACGCCAATAACGACACCAATAACCGTCAGAAATGAACGAAGTTTATTGGATCGAATAGTATCTAGTGCCATTCGAAGATTTTCGTAAATATGATTTCTAAAAAAATTAATAGGATTCATTTTTTATCCTTAGTCAGCCCGCAAGGCTTCAATTGGATCAAGTCTTGCGGCTTTCCAAGCCGGGTAAAGTCCAGCCAACATCCCGATTATCGCGGGAACTAAAATTCCAACAAACATTGCCCAAATTGGAATAAATGTTGGGAAAATATAGCTTGCCACAATCTTTCCGCCGAGCCACGCAACCGTAAGCCCAATCACTCCACCAATTAGCGATAGTGTCGCAGATTCCGCCAAGAACTGCCGTAAAATATCAGCCTGTCTTGCTCCAAGTGCTTTTCTGATGCCGATTTCCTTTGTTCTTTCGGTAACGGCAACCAGCATAATATTCATAATCACAATTGCACCAACAACCAATGCAATGGTTGGAACAATCATAATTACCAGAAAGGCTACGCCAAAAATTCTATCCCGAAAGCCGGTAATCGCATCAGGAGTGATGACTGCAAAGTTATCTTTTTCATTTGCCGGAATCTTTCGTAAAACCCGCATCAAGGTTCTTGCTTCTTCAACCGCATCTTTAAATAAGCCTTCATTTTTAGAAGTTGCTACAAAATAGAGGCTTCGGCTATTCCGCAGAGGACCAAAATTTGAAGCATAAGTTTTGATTGGAAGAAAAACAAAAATATCCTGCGGCATCCCAAAAACGGTCCCTTTCTCAACCTGAATTCCAATCACTTTATAGGGAATTCCGCGAATAAATATCTCTTCACCGATTGCAGATTTGAGTGGAAAAAGCTTAGTCGCAAGCTCAGAACCGATAAAACAAACACGAACAGCACCATCATTTTCTGAATTTGTAAAAAACCTACCCTCGGCTATGTCAATTTTATCAATATCAGCAACGATTGGTTCCATTCCTTCAACTCTAATATCTTCCAGTGTCTGTTTATCCACCCGAACATCAGCAATATTTGGGCGGGCTTTTGCACCAATTTTATCAATCAGCTGAGCACGCGATTTGATGTACTCCATTTCGGACAAAGTTAGTTCTTTATTTCTTCTCTGAGCCGCAGCAATTGTGTCAGTATCTTTAAAGTCTTCAAAGAAATTAAATCTTTGCACCGAAAAAGCATTTGAGCCGATACCAGCAATTTTTTCGTCAATGTACTTATTAAAACCCTGCAAAATCGAAAGCACCAACATAAAAGCAGCAACGCCGATTATCATTCCCAAAAGGGTCAGAAATGAGCGAAGTTTGTGAGCCCAAATTGCTGAAAGTGCTAATCTTAGTGTTTCATTGAAGTTCATAATCTTTACAGAATTTTACCTTTTAATTATACGCTTGAACATCAAAAAAAGTTACAGTTTCAAGAAAAAAATTACCTTTGTAGAATCATTTCTTGAAATGCTAAGCAGTTAAACATATATTGAAAAGGCGATATCCGAGTTTGTGTAAAAGCGAAATGAATCAAACATTGAATAAAATACGACGTATCCTAAAGATTGATTTGGTCGCACACCTCAAATTACAACGCGTGAAAACAGGCAATATTTCTCTTTATTGTAAAACTCATGTTGAAATCGCAAAAACTGCAAGTCTTGAAATTTCTCCAAATGCCTTGTTCGAATTCAATTGTTCATGGCTCAAGCGGACGACTAAATCATCAAGCTTAGGTTTGGGCAATAATTCGTCGTTGATTGTCAAAAATAATTTCAAAATTTACGAAAATGCACAAGTTTTTGTTAATAAAAATGCAACTTTAGTTTTAGGCAGCGGATATATTAACAGCGGCGTAAATATTGGTTGTTATGAAAGAATTGAGATTGGCGAAGACGCAGCAATCGCCGAGAATGTTTGTATTCGGGATAGCGATAATCATCTGATTCTTAATCAACCGAATTATTCGATGAAAGCTCCTGTAAAAATTGGAAATCATGTCTGGATTGGCATGAATGCGATTATTTTAAAGGGTGTGACGATTGGCGATGGAGCAATAATTGCGGCAGGCTCGGTTGTTACTCGTGATGTACCCGAAAGATGCTTAGTTGCAGGAGTTCCGGCAAAAGTGGTCAAGGAAAATATGGAATGGGTCTAATTTTGCCGTTTAAGAAGCTGCCAAAAACTCGCCAAATGACAAAATAACGCTATTGGAACTATCATCGTCGGAAGCCAAATGAAAGGAAAATACAGAACTGCCTTATTTGGCTGATCAAAAGCGAACTGTTGAATCGGGGAAGGCAGCGAGAGTGCGGCGTGAGTAACAATATTCGCCAATAAAATAAGTCCAAACACGTTCCAAATTACGAGCAACGGTTTATTTATCTTCCCGTTACAAAAAGCTAGCCACGCGACTATCGGAGCCGTTAATCCAACCAAAATATCAAAATTTCTCCCTTCAAAAGTCATCAACTGCGGTATTTGCCCATTTCGATAAAGCAAAAATAATGCGATCTCTACCGGAATTCTGACAATTTGGATAAATGTTATTGTTTTGAGCGGCAGTTTTGCAATGAAATCTCTTGAAAAAACAAAAAGTCCAACAATAAAAATAACTGCCGGAAAAACTCCAAAGGCAATAAGGCGTGGCGGAAATGAGTCTGTTACTTGATAAAAGCCTGTGATTGAAAGGATTGCCTGAAATATCAGCCAGAAAGGAAGTAGAAAATAAATCACTTTAGCTATTTTGGAATTAAAACCAGTTCGATTAGTTGCAGATTGAAATATTCCCACCGTCAAAAGCGTTGTAACTATAAATAAAACAACGATATAGAGGGGAAGATCTGCTATCATTTTGTCTTTTCGTCCGATTCGATCTTGCCATCCCGAATCGTTATTATTCGATGTGCTCTTTCGGCAATATCGTGTTCGTGTGTAACCAAAATAATCGTATTTCCATCTGCGTGCAGCTTTTCAAAAAGAGCCATAATTTCATGACTCGTTTTTGTGTCCAAAGCTCCGGTTGGTTCGTCTGCAAGCAAAATTGACGGATTATTAACCAATGCACGAGCGATGGCGACACGCTGGCGTTGACCACCCGAAAGTTCATTTGGACGATGCCCAACGCGATCGCCGAGTTCTACCGAAGCCAACACATCTTGGGCTCTCTGATGGCGTTCGCTAGTACCCATACCGGCATAAATTAGCGGCAATTCAACATTGTGCAACGCGGTAGCACGTGCCAAAAGGTTAAAAGTTTGAAAGACGAAGCCGATTTCCTGATTTCGAATTCTGGCTAATTCGTCGTCGGTCATTTTGGAAACAAGATGATTGTTAATCCAATATTGACCACTCGTTGGGCTATCTAAACAACCGATCAGATTCATCAAAGTCGATTTACCGGAACCCGAAGGTCCGATAATTGCCAAATATTCGCCCTTCTGTACATCGAAAGAAACGTCACGCAAAGCATGTAGTTGCTCCGTACCCATCTGATAAGTTTTCCAGATATTCCGCATTGAGATCAATGCTTCCGGGGCATTTGGATTATAGTTTCCGTTTGTCTGCTCTTGATTAGACATAATTACAAAGTTCGACCGCCTCACGAAAGCAAGACGGTCTAATACTGTTTAAGATTTGTTAGCGTTTTCGCCTTCTTTCTTTGTCTGTTGTTTTACAATATCGCCATCTTTCAGCGTTTTCAGAATCCTGCTTGGACCAGTAATTACTTGCTGATCTGCGGCTAAACCGCTCTTAATTTCGATATCAGATTCACCGGTAATTCCGGTCGTAACTTCAACAAATTTTACTCTTTTACCATCTTCCAGAACGAAAACGCCTTTGATCGCCTTTGGTTTCTCAATCGGCGTAGCGTCGTTTTTCATTCCTTCCGGAGCTGGCGGCGGAGCGTCGGGTTGTTTTTCAACCAAAGCTTGAAGCGGAACTGTCACAACGTCTTTAACTGTATTGGTTGTAATAGTTGCAGTCGCACTCATGCCGGGACGCAAGCCTTTCCTTATTTCATCGGGGACTTCTTTAAGCTGAATCACTACGCGAAATTCCTTTGCTTCCTGAACGTTAATATTAGTTGAAAGTCCACCTGTCGTTTGCGATTTACCGACCGCCAAAGGAGTTTTTTGAGTTACTTCTCCAACTAACTCTTTTTCCCCGAATGCATCAACTTTTACCTTCGCAACTTGTCCAACCGCAACTTTATCAATCTCAGTTTCATCAACTTTTACTTCCACGTTGATCGTGGACATATCTGCAATAGTTAAAAGCGGTGTGGTGGAAAGTCCGGCTACGGCAAACGTCCCAACTTTTGATGGAATGTCAGCAATTACACCATTAATCGGAGCAGATTGCATTGTTTTATCGCGTTGACTTTTTTGCCCGCGTAAAATTGCGGCAGCTTGATTTGTTCGGCTTTCACTGGTGTTCGCACTTAAATTCGCAGTATCCACCCCGCGTCTGGCATCGCGAACAGCAACACCCTGCTGGCTCGCTCTTGCTTTGCTTTCATTGGCTCTGGCAATCGCTTCATTTACTCTGCTTTGGGCTTCTTTTACCGCGATTGATTGACCATCAAGTCTTGCTTTGGCGTTTCTAAAGGCAACATTCGCATTTTCAACCCGGTCTTTCGACTGATCAAATTCTAGCCGCGATATTACGCCGCTTTCAAGCAATTCAGCGGATCTTTTTAACTCACGATTCGCGGCATTTACTTCAACCTGAGCCCGATCCACATCTGTTTGTGCCGCGACCACTTGTTGGCGTGCCTGATTAACGTTTTCACGAGCGGAAGAAACAGCCTGAAGGGCAGTATTGACGCCGGCTTCAGAAGCAATCAAACCCTGCTGAGCTTGCGAAAGCTGATTCTGAGCGGCAATAATCTGCGAACGCGTTACCTGCGATTCGCTCTGGGCGGTTTGCAATGCGGCAATCTGTGCGTCTGTATTCGATTGCAGTTGATCCGGATCGAGTCGTACCAAAGGCTGACCCATGGTTACAACATCGCCCTCTTTAACGTAAATTTCCTCAATTCGTCCCTGCACTTCGCTGGTTAGATTGATAAATTGAATCGGGCGTATTTCGCCGGACGACGTTACGGTAGAGCGAAGTTCACGGCGTGGTTCGATTTTTACGATCACAACTTCGGGCGTATCTTTACGCGTTGCAAATATGCTGATTATTGTTGCAGCCACCACCACAGCGATAATTGCACCACCAATAATAAATTTCTTACGACGGCTAAGAGCCATTATGTTTATCCTCTTTAGTTAAAGAATTTATGAATATTGCTATTTATTCACGCAAATTAGATATTTGAATTGCGTCATATTTTTGTTACGCTGGTAAAATAGGATTTGTTTCAAATATTAAACTCAAAAAAAACGATTTGTGGAAAATAGTAATTATTTTTTAAGCACTATTTACGATTATCAATTTAAGAGTTAAAATACAAAACGCAATACAATTAAAGATAAAGGTCGCCAAAATAGCAGAGATGATTAAATGCCTAACTTGCGGAACAAGTAACCTTGAAAGTTCGCAATATTGCGATGAATGCGGAACTTCATTAGCAAACGCAACTACATCAAATGTCACAGAAAATTCGAAAAATCAGAAGTCAAGTGCCACTTCTATCGGAATTCCGTTAATTATCGAAGAACATGGGTCAGGAAAGGACATTTCTGTGATAAATAATGAAGAATCAAAGCAAACGAAAGCAAAATTGATTATAGAACGCGGAAATGCGGTTGGCACAGAATTTAATGTCAAGAATGATGAGTCTTATATCGGGCGTTGGGATGCCGATAATGGAATTTTTCCTGATATTGATCTCGATGTCCACGATCCGGAAGCGAAAGTTTCACGAAGGCATGCACGTATTTTTAACGAACGAGGAACTTATCAGATAGAAGATTTGGGTTCTACCAATGGAACATTCGTCAACCGGGGCAGGAGATTAATCCCCGGAAACCCACATCTACTTTCAGATGGTGACGAAATTATTGTCGGCAAAACGTTTTTAAGATTTCAAATTGCTTAGGATATTAATTATCAAATATTTACTAAAATGATGTCATATTGTCCCGAATGCGGCTCTGAAGTAGCCAACCAAGATCCATTTTGTGCATACTGCGGAATTTCGCTTGAAGTGGTTGACGATCCCGCTCCATCTGAGCCGGAACTACCCGTCAAAACCCCAAAGCTTGGCGAACCTGAAGCTGTAAAAACAAGTGCTTCAATCGCTGATGATATTATTTCTGCTAAAACAAATATTGATGATGAAGTAAGCCTTCAGACACCGCTGACACCTCCGCCAACTCCGCATATATTAGCCGATGAGCCATATTCTGAAACGATTGTGGAATCTGATGTGCTGATTCAGGAGCCGGCAAATATTGACGTAATTCCAACAGAATTGATCGAAGACTATCACCCAATTCCCGAAGAAATTCCTGTTTCAACGGAGGAAATTATAGTTCCACCGATTGAAGAAATAGAAAATGAAGAAGAAGATTTGCTCGAAGAAATAGAAATATCCTCAGAAAATATAGAAGTTGAAGAAATAATTCCATCCGAAGTTATTGAATCAAATGAAACCGTTGAAGACATCAAGGTTGAAATTGCAGAGAAACCGCCTGAATTAGGTTTCGAATCGGGTTTGGAGGATAATTTTGATGCGACCATAGTTGATTCTACTCCGGCTATTATCAAATCCGAACCGATCATTGAAACTGTTCCTGAGCCTGAAATCGAGGAAGCAAAAATTGAATTTGAGGAGCCGATCATTGAAGACGAAAAGGTCGAACTAGAACCTGACGAGCCGGTAATCGAAGAGTCCTACGAAAGCGAAATTGCTCCAATTCCTGAACCTCCGATGATTGAAGATGCGGAAATTGAACCGCCTTTGGAAGACGTCACATTAATTCAATATGATCTCTTTGATAAAAAGGCTGCGGTCGGAAAATCCGTTAATCCATTTGTGCAAAATGTATCTCGGCCTAAAATTAGTCCGCAGGTTGAAGGGGATGTTGCTCCACCTTCTGAACCACTAATTTCGCCGGAAATAAAAGAAAATAAACCCGTAAATGTTGAGGACAAAGTAGTTGTTTCGGCAAACATTGAAGATAAAGACAGCCGTTCTTACACAAATCCTAACATTGGAGTGGGCGATACGGGCGGAAAGGGCAGAAAGAAACTTAAACCTTTAGATGAAGGTACGATTTTGAACAGCCGCTATGAAATTGTCCGAAAAATCGGCGGCGGGGGAATGGGAGCCGTTTATCTTGCCAGCGATAAAAATCTTGGCGGTGTTTTGAGAGCAGTTAAGGAGATGGTTCAATCTTATATTGCCGATGAGCAGCAAGAAAAAGCGATCAATGATTTCAAACGTGAGTCAATGCTCTTAACTTCTTTGGAACATTCCGCAATTCCAACTATTTACGATTATTTTTACGATGAGAAAGAAGCCAGATTTTATCTTGTAATGAAATACATTTCGGGTGGCGATTTGGCAGCAAGGCTAAAAGCTGCTCCCGAAGGTAGAATAGACGAAGTTAGCATTACTGATTGGGCAATTCAGATTGCTGATGTTTTGGATTATTTGCATAATCGACAGCCGCCAATTGTTTACCGGGATTTGAAACCTTCAAACATAATGATCGATGGTAATTCCGGCAAAGTGATGATTATCGATTTTGGTATTGCACGCTGGGTAAATAAAGAGGAAAAAGGAGTTACGGCTGTCGGCACGATGGGATATGCACCGCCGGAATTATTTAGTGGTAACGTCGAGCCTCGATCTGATATTTACAGTCTCGGCTCAACAATGTTTCATCTTTTAACAGGTGCAGACCCGCAAAGTAATCCGCTTTTGATCTTTGATTTTAATAAACATCCTCGTCCAAGGCAGATTAATTCGCAACTTACCGATCAAATGGAACAGATTATAATGAGATCGGTGGAGTATAATTCTGCTCAACGATTTAGTTCCGCACAAGAAATGCGTAATGAACTAATCAAGCATCTGGATAATCTGAAAAAGGGAACCGTCACATTTGGAATAGCGAATAATGCTGCCCAACCCGTCGGAAATGTCCCTGTTTTCTGTGGATTTTGCGGGCAGAAAATCGTCGCATCTGATATGTTTTGTCCGTTTTGCGGTGCTCAACAGCCACTTGCTGGTCAATCACAAAAACAACCAGCTTATGCCGCTCCGCCGGTTACGGCAAGACTTCTTATCATTGGCACAAGCGATCTCAACGGAATGGAATATCCGCTTGAAAAAGAGAGTAATTTATTGGGCAGACGCGATCCGATGTCCAATATTTTTCCTGAAGTTGATGTTTCAAAATTTGATCCGCAAACCAAGATTTCACGTCGCCATGCCCGAATTTGGCGGGATGGAGATATTTTCATGTTGGAAGATTTAGGTTCGTCAAATGGAACTGTTTTGATTCAATCCAATAACGAACAGATTCGTTTATTGCCTAGACAGCCGCAGATTCTGACTCATGGAGACAAAGTAAGATTAGGCGATACCACATTACAATTTAGCTTGAGATAGGGACTGAAATAATTTAATGAGTGCAAAAGTAGAGAAAACAATGCCGAAAAGTCGAACGAGAACCGAAGAGATTGTCGTGGACTTTGACGCGGAAAAATTAAAAGCCCCTTTTTTATTGCGATGCGGTGCATTGTTAATTGACTATATTTTTTTGGTGAGTATCCCAATTATCAGCATTTTTATTGCCCGATTGATGGGAATAGACGGAGCAAAATTATTAAATAGTGAAATAAGCAACGCGGGTTGGATAATTACAATTCTGCTTGGATTGACTAATTTCATTATCTTTCCAATGTTTACAGGGCAAAGTGTCGGGAAAATGCTGACGGGTTTGAGCGTCGTTAGATCGAACGGCGGGATTCCAAGTTTTAAGAATCTGATATTGCGATATTTGGTTGGTTATCCTCTGACGATTCTGACAGGAGGACTAGGCTTTTTATTTTCAGTTTTTAACGCAAAAGGAAGAGCCTTGCACGACTATATTGCAGGAACAGAGGTAATTTACGGTCAACGCCGGATAAAGGAATAAAATTGATATTTTATGCCAGACTTGCTTGTTAAGTATTCAGACAATAGAGTTGAAAAAACAGTGATTTCTCGATTGAGAACGACAATCGGGCGTTCTGCGAGGAGCGACATATGTATTCCAGATGCTTTTGCATCGCGGCTTCATGCTGAAATCAGACAAGAAGGCGATTCTTATTGGCTACAAGACCTCGGTTCGGCAAATGGCACCCGTTATAATAACGCGGCTGTGACATTGCCAATTCCACTGTTTTCGGGCGGAGAAATTCAGATTGGCGAGACGGTTATTGTTTTTGAGGACAATCGCCATAATCTCGCCAGCGGTTCAACACTCATTGCTGACAACACCGAAGCACTCAATCCGGCGATGACAATTGCCTTTAGCCGCAACAAAAATTCTACCGCTGAAATGATTGCCCAACAAGCTGTTTCAACCCGTGGCGAACTCCTTGCTTTAATCAGCAAGGTTGGATTAACACTTTTGAGTTCTACCGGTTTGGAAGAAACGCTAAATCAGGTCGCTTCATTGGTATTTGAAGCGGTTCCGGCGGAAAGATGCGTCATTATGTTACGCGATGAGGCAACCGAAGGCGGAATGAAAATTGCCGTTGCCAGAGTTCGCGGCAAAGACGAGACAATTAGCGAAGTTAGAATTAGCCGAACTGTGATGGATGAAGTTATCAATAACGGAAAATCGGTGTTGACTTCAGACGCTCAGCACGATCCGCGATATGCTAGCCAAACAATGGCACTTTTGGGCATCCGCTCGGTTTTAGCCGTTCCGTTAAGTGTTAGCGAAGAAGAAGTTTTCGGTTTAATTTATGCTGATTCTCCGACTTATGAAGCAACATTTACCGAAGAACATTTAAACATTTTGACAACTCTCGCGTCGGTTGGCTCGATTCGCGTAGAAAATGCGACGCTTTTAGAAGAACGGTTTGCACGCGAGCGGATGGAACATGAATTACAGCTCGCAACTGAAATTCAGCAACGATTCCAACCTTCGACAATGCCTACTTATGACGGTTATGAATTTCAAGGAATTTCATTTTCCTGCTATGAAATTGGTGGTGATTACTATGATTTCATTGAAAGCCATACCGGCAAAGTCTTCATCGCATTGGGTGACGTTTCGGGAAAGGGAACCGCAGCAGCTTTGTTAATGTCGTCGCTTCATGCAGCAATACACGCACAAGTTGCTGCCAAATCAACTTTGCTTGAAACGGTCTGCTCCGTTAATAAATATTTAGCCAATAATACCCCGACAAATCGTTTTGTAACATTGTTTATCGCCGAATTAGATCTTTCAGATGGATCACTAAATTACATCAATGCCGGACATAATCCACCGCTAGTTGCCAGAATATCGGGACAAACCGAAGAACTCGGTTCAGGCGGCTTTCCACTTGGAATTTTGCCGATGGCGGAATATGAAATCGGTGAAACTAAGCTGGAATTAGGCGAAGCTTTGGTAATATATTCCGATGGAGTTTCGGAAGCGAACAACTTAAAAGGCGATGAATTTGGTTTGGAACGCCTTTCGGCAGTTGTCAGCAAGAATTTGAGTCGTTCTGCTTCGGGTTTACGAGATAAAGTAGAATCCGCTCTTTCGGAATTCACCCAAACCGCACCTGCAAATGACGATATTACATTGGTAATAGTCAAAAGAAAGCAATAATAGAAAAAGCATCCGATACATTATCAGATGCTTTCATAAGGCGGCGATCAGAATCGAACTGATGAATAAAGCTTTTGCAGAGCTCTGCCTTACCACTTGGCTACGCCGCCATTTTTATCTCAGTTTTTATCCTGAAATTAACTTTTCAATCAATTAAAGCGACGTTTTGGATCTAGCCATAACGTCGCCTCTAAATTTTTTGGAGCGGGAAACGAGATTCGAACTCGCGACATCGACCTTGGCAAGGTCGCACTCTACCGCTGAGCTATTCCCGCTCGACTAAACACTAATTCTACCTTCTTGAGCGATTTTGTCAAGTGGACTCTAAGACAATTTCGTGGCTAAAATCAACATTATTAACACAATTCCAACTCAATTAATCGTCGCCAACGATCGTCCAAAAGTAGCCATCGGGTGCAGCAAAAGAAAAACTCTTTTCGCCGAATTCATTGGTTCTCATGCTGGTTAAATTGGTTGCCGCACTTGATTTCACTTTCGTATGATAATTTTCGATTCCTTTAACCCGATAAGTGTAAAGCGAATAACCGAGACTTCCGGGTTTCGCAAAATCAAACTTATTATCGAGTTTTGAATCCGGCGAAAACCAAATAATTTTCAAACGCCCTGAAAGAGCTTCCGCGGGATTTTTTGAACTTTTCGGATTATCAAAGTCGGTCGCCCCATATTTCTGATTGGGCGATAAACTAAAAATCGCTTTAGAACTTGGGTTTGTATAATCCGAATCATAGTTCTCATTTTCCTTAACCTTCAATAAACCCAACACTTTACCGTAAAAATCAATATTTTCCTGATTGCGATAAATCACCATTCCAACGTGGGTGATTTGGCTAGACTTGAAAAATGATTGCTCATTGATTTTGCCGTAGTTAGCCAGACTGTAGCCAAATCGTTGAAACATAATTTGGCGTGTTTCGGGTTGGATCAAACACATTTCGCGGACTGTTGCATAATTTTCGAGAAACGGAGCGGGACGTTTTTCCAGCTTATATATCTCCGCTCGTTGCGGTTCTACCATAAAAATTGGAAGTCGTTGGGAAGTGGCTTCCTCCGCGTGGTTTTGTAAATTATAAACGTCGCCCGTCAACATTGCTCCCCAGCGATTTCCCAAAACATTCATTTTCGACATCGCCAATCCATGATTTGAGGGCTTTTCCCACTCCATCAGCCGAATCAAACCGTGGTCTGAATCCTGGTGAAGCAGCCTGATTGATATGAGTTTAGACCTTACGCCGTAAAGCTTTTCAGCTTCGGATTCAGAAAGTTCGCCTCTTTGCCCAACTCGATAACCAAAGCGTTGCCAATATTTAACCAACCCATCAGCATTTCTGGTGCCAATGCCAACCTCATATACGCCGCCAATTGATGTTTCTTGTGCCATAGAAGTTATCGCACAGAGCAAAATCACTAAAATCCAATAGAATCTGTGTTTATCTGTGTTCATCTTTAATTATTGTTTTTTCTTGCGTTCTTCCATTATTCGATTGTAGAAAGTCCAGGAAGTCTCATTCGGCTTCATCGGGTCAACTGTCGCCGGAGCGGTCATATATTCCGGATGTTTCGTCTTTACGCGAGCTTTGACATTTTCGGGCAGCATATCCCATTTTTCCATCCGCCAACTGCGTGCGTGTACTATAATTACGCCTTCATTTCTGGGCATTTTCATCCAAGGCAGCCATGGTCCAACTCGGGTCCAACTGAGCATTACATTCTTCGGCGGAGTCGTTTTATATAGCTCGCTCTTTTCAACGTAAAAATCAAACATTTCGCTTGCAGTGTAGTTTTTATCAAAGCCGGGAAGCGGATAGAAGGGAAACACATCATTTGTCCAAACCAGATGATCGTTAATTTCTTGCGGCGTTCCCAACTCGCCACGTTCATTTTTCCCGTCCATCGAAACGCTGATATATTTCCCATCTCTAATGCGGAAACGCCCGTTTACCGGATCGTTTTGAATGTGAAAAACCTCGACTTTTTCTTTTGACCAAGGATTCGTCCATTCGTCAATAATTTCGTTTGTTTTCGGGTCGGTATAAAACACGATTTCGCGTGTAGAAAGGAAGAAACCATCTTTTTCGGGCGTTTCTACTCGCCGGCGAATGTTATACCCGTCAACCCCAAAAAGTTTTTGTGGACGCTCGCCGGGGATGAACGCGTAAGCCGAACCCTTGATATAAAAAACCATATCTTTGCCATCAGGACGGGCAAAATTTGCTTCAGCATTGAGCTGCTGCTGCGAACGTTTTGTCTTTTTTTGTGCAAACGTAAATGTTGCAAATAAACATATTATCGTTATAAATAGAACTAGTTTTTTCATAATTTTCAACCTCAAGTTTTGACATTAAACTTTGGACATTAGACTTTGGACTACTAAAGGAACATCACCGAATTGCTCTACAATCGTCACTCCAACCTCGCTCAATCGGTCAATTTTACCTTGCCAGGTTCCTTTTCCGCCTTCGATGATCGCTCCCGCGTGCGAATAGCGTGTGCCTGATTGAGCGGCTTTTCCGCCGATATATGCGACGATCGGCTTCGTGATTTTGCCAGATTCTACCAAATCCGCGACTTGTTCTTCCTGCGAACCGCCGATTTCACCGAGCATCACGACTAACTCGGTTTCATCATCATCTTCAAACATTTGTGCGATTTCGGGAAATGTTAAACCAACGACCGAATCGCCGCCGACGTGACAAATTGTCGAAATTCCAACGTCCGTTTGGCAAATATAGTAGCCCGTTGAAGCCGAAAGTCCACCACTTCTGGACATAATTCCGACCGAACCTTTGTGAAACCATTCTTTCGCCGTTTTCGCGTTGCCGCCAATCATTCCCAGCACCGCTTTTTCGGGCGACATCACGCCGACCGTGTTTGGTCCAACGAACTTTGCACCATATTCATCGGCGACCTCGCAAATCTCTAAAACATCAAAAAGTGGAACGCGATCTGCAATCAATGCGATCAACGGAACGCCTGCCTCAATCGCTTCAATCGCCGCAGACTTAACTCGTGGAGCCGGCACAAAAATCACGCTAACATCAATTTTTCCAAGCGTTTCGATAGTTTCTTCAACAGTATTAAAAACAGGCAAACCATGAACTTCCTGTCCGCCGCGATTCGGTGTACAACCGCCGACAACATTCGTTCCGTAATCGAGCATCAGCCGCGTCCGAACCGAACCTTCGCGTCCCGTGATGCCTTGAACGATTACTTTTTTATGTTGGTCAATTAGTATCGACATTTTAATTTTGTAATGCGGAAGCCTGCATTATGTCATCATCAAAAACTTATCAATCTGCCGCCGATGACGCAAAAGATGAACAATCGCATGCTCCAGTTTTTGCTCCAAATCTTCAACGTATTCGCTTTTCATAAACGTCGAAAATATTTCATCATTAGGCATTTCCCATCTGCCTTCGAGCGTTTCTACTGTGTATTTTATTGCTTCATCAAATTTTTCCAATACTTCATTTTTCGCAAGTTGTTTTGGTTGATAAACTTGCAAATCCATTGAAAACGCTTCACGCATCGAATTAGCATACCCGTAGCAAGCCAGCACAACATGAGACATTATTGTTTGAATCGAACGACAATCTTCGTCTTTCGTTGCCGAATCAAAAATTTTCAAATAATTTTCTTCGTCAATGCTTTCGATCAAATTTCGCAGCTCAAAATAGGCACGCTCATACTCATCCATCAACGCACCAATCGCACCTTTTCGATATACTTTTTTCATACTTCTAAACCCGCAATCGGGAAATCAATCTTCACCGCATTCAACCCCAAATCCAAACTCGCAAACTCGCAAGCCAAGCATTCCGAACACTTTCCGCGTTCAGCTTCTTCAGCTTCAATTGCGAGAATCGGTTTATTATTTTCATCTAATTTCAAAATCTTTTGCGGACATGATTCGACAATTCTCTTGGCTGACTCGGCATTTAACTTCAAATAATCGAATGAAATCAAGCCCGTTTTAGTCTTAAAAGAATACGTAGAAATATGGTTTTCAATCTCTGTGTCTCTGTGTCTCTGTGGTGAAAACTCTTCAATCAAATCCTTCAATCGAGCCGCACAAAAATCCGCCGTATCTTTTTTCTGATAAGCTTCAATCGGTGCAAGCAAAAATTTCGCGTAGCGTTCCACTAAATCTTTCGCAATATCTTCGCCATTTCCGCCGAGCCGTAAAACTGCCGGAATTTTAGGTTGAACTTCCAAAAATGCCTTCAAAACTGCTCGTGCCAGACCAAATTGTTCCTGACTCGCGACGCCCGAACCCGACAAAAAATAGCCTTTGATATTCGGAATTGAAAGTATAATTTTCGCCGCCCGATAAACCTTCGAAGCAGGTGGATTTCCGCTCGTATCGACATAACACGCGGGTTGCAAGCCGTTTCGCTGAGCCGCATCTAAACTCGCCATCGAACCGCCGCCACCGGCTCCGTGAAAGCCGATTCTAAAGTCTAAAGCCTCAAGTCCAACGTTTAAAGTCGTGTGATTTTGACTTTGGACTTTAGACCTTGGACTTTGGACTTCCGAAAGGATTTCGACAAAGAAGAATGTTCCTCTAAAATCATCTTTTTCTATATTCCACGCGATTCTTTCGAGCTTCGTCGGCGTGTGCCCAAGTTCGCGGGCTATTTCGATTCCTAGTTCTTTTTGACGAAAATCGGCGTAATCATCAACTGAGATTCGGCAATCTAAGGCAACTAATCTGCCGTCTTTTAATACCGCTAAGGGGTTAATTTCCGCCGTTCTCGCGTCGGTTGCTTTTGCGACTTGATACAATTTGAGAAGAATTTCAGCAAGTTTTAGTGATAGTCGGGAGGCAAATAAATCGCTTTTCCCGATAACATTTTCGCTTTCGGAAAGACCCTGAAACGCCGATTGAAACGCAAATTTTTGTAGTTCCTGTAAATTAGGTTCCTTGCGAATCGAACAGACGAACTTTTTCATCGAATCCGCACGTTCTTCGATTCCGCTTCCGCCGGAATCGCTAAACAAAAGCGTTGGACGTTTTAGCGTTGTATCAACAATAAATCCGAGATAAAACTCTCGCTCAATTTCCGCGATTTCGTCAATTAAAACCACTTCGCAAAGGTTTCCAGCAATTTCTTTACCGAGCATTTCGGTCGCAAACATCTCGGCTTCGTCTGCCGATTTTGCAAACTTAATTCCGCCGGAAGCCGCACGCGATGTCGAATGAATTTGAGCTTTTACAACGACTTTTCCACCGAGTTTTTCAGCAATCGCACGAGCCGTTTTCGAATCAAACGCAACTTCACCGCGTGGAATTTCAATCCCGTTCGCAGCTAAAATTTGTTTCGCTTGGTGTTCGTGTAATTGTGCCATAATTTGTCTTAAGTTTATAACAAATGGACTGAAATGTCTATCGGCGAATTCTACGATTTACTACCAATTTTCGGCATATTCGGTCGTTGGATAGCCATGCAAACTGTTTTGATATTTGTGTAAAATTCAGCCCCGAATTCGCCGCCATCTCGTCCGAATCCCGACTGTTTGATTCCGCCGAAAGGCACGCGAATATCACGAAACAAAGGCGTATTTACCCAAACTGTTCCCGTCCGAATCGCTGTTGATACGCGGGTTGCTTTTTCGAGATTTTCCGTCCAAACATAGCCTGCCAAACCGAATTCGGAATCATTCGCCATCGCAATTGCTTGGTCTTCAGTCTTGAATTTTTTGAACACTGCGACTGGTCCAAAAATTTCTTCTCTTGAGATACAAGTTGCCAAAAATCCTTCACCAAAGACTGTCGGACACAAGTAAAAACCTTTGTCTAGACCATTTGGACGAAATCCACCGGCTAAAATTTCGGCACCTTCGGCTTTGCCTTGTTCGATAAAGTTCAGCACTTTTTCGTAATGATTTTTAGACACAAGCGGTCCGACTTCGGTTGATTCATCTAACGGGTTTCCGACCTTGATGTTGTTTGCACGTTCCACAAATTCGGCAACAAATTTGTCGTAAATCGATTCTTCGACCAAAATTCGTGAACCCGCAAGGCATTGTTGACCGTTGTTTGAGAAAATTCCCAAAAGAGTTCCGTCAATCGTCCGCTCCCAATCACAATCGGCAAAAACCACTGAAGCAGACTTTCCGCCGAGTTCAAACGAAAGTTTTTTGACGGAGTTTGCTGCAAGTTTCATCACGATTTTCCCGGTTTCAGTTCCGCCGGTAAGAGCAATTGCGTCCACTCCCGCATGTGTAGCAAGAGTTTCGCCTGTTGGCTGCGGGAGTCCCTGAATTACGTTCCAGATTCCTGCAGGCAGATCAGTTTGCAATACCAATTCTGCTAGCCTCGAAGCTGTTAAAGGTGCTGATTCAGAAGGCTTTAGCACGATCGAATTTCCATACGCGAGTGCTGCCGCAATTCGCATCGTCGAGAGTGCAAGCGGTGCATTCCAAGGCGACAAAATCCCGATTACGCCGACTGGTTCGTGCGTTATCAAATTCAAATGAGTGTTTTCCGATTGGACGAGTTTGTCTGATTCGTGTGTCGTCAATTCCGCAAAATATCGAAAATTATCAACCGCCCGAAAGATATGCCGACCGCGAGTTTGGGAAATTGGGACGCCTGTATCGAGCGTTTCAAGCATCGCCAATTCGTCCGCGTTTTTTTCGATTACGTCCGCAATTTGTAAAAGTATTTTCTTGCGATACGACTTTAGCCCACGCGACCAAACACCGCTTTCAAAAGACTTTCTCGCGGCTTTAACGGCAGAATTAACGTCTTCCGCGGTTGCCAATGCGACATTTGCCAAGACTTCGTCGGTGGCAGGATTGATGGTTTCAAATGTCTTGCCGTCAGATGACGCAACCGTTTTTCCGTCAATAATTAACGGGACCGTTTTGCTCAAGAATTGTTTAATAGTCTTCATAAAGTGTTCGTTTTCGTATCTAAGAAATTTGGACTAGAATCAGTATAATGAGCGGTAGCGAACTTCTCTAAACTTATGCTACTGGTTAATTACACGGACTCACTATCGTTCGCTATACTGATTTGTGCCGCTCCAAATTCTCGATTTTTGGAATCAACGCCATCACTACCAAAGCCGAGACGATATGCATAAAAGCCGCGATCCAAAAAACAGGCGTGTAGGAATAATTTTGCACGAGCCAGCCGACAAGCGGTTGAAACAACATTCCGCCAAAACTTCCTGCCGCACCCGAAAGTCCCCAGACGAAGGCGACATCTTTCGATTTGAACAAATCCGCCGGAACGGTGAACAATGACGATGATTTTACTTGAATTGCAAACATTCCAACCGCAATCAACGCCAACGCTCGATAAGGTGATTCTGCCGAACTTGCCAACAAAATTACGGGAACGATCAATGCTCCGAGCCAAATTGTTGCTTTTCGAGCAAAATCAACTGTTTTGCCGCGTTTGATAAGATATCCGCAGAGCCAACCGCCGAAAATCGCTCCGATGTCAGCCGCCAGAAAAGGAATCCAGCCGAAATATCCAATGTCTTTGATTTCAAATTTTCGCACATCCGTCAGATACTTCGGCAGCCAAAAAACGAAAAAATAAAACGCTCCATCGCAGACAAAACGTCCAAGCATTAATCCCCAAACTTCTTTGTATTGCAGGAAATAGTGCCAAGGCTTTGGAGGTTCGGCAAGACCAATGTCATCGCGATCAGCCGTGATCAATTGCAATTCATCCTCGGTAATCCTCGGATGTTCTTCGGGTTTCGCATAGACAAAATGCCAGGCGATGAGCCAGAAAAATCCGATCGCACCCGTAACGATAAAAGCGACCTTCCAACCATAATATGCAACCAAAAAAGCGACGATTGGAGGAGCAAGGATCGCACCCAAACCAGTTCCGGCATTGATAATTCCTACCGCCGTTGCCCTTTCTTTTTTGGGAAACCATTCAGCAATTGCCTTCAAACCCGCCGGATAATTTCCCGCTTCGCCGACTCCTAACAAGAAACGATAGATCGAAAAACTCCACAAACCCTGACCAAAAGAGTGCAGCATATTGGCGATTGACCACCAAATTATCGAAAGCGAAAAACCGCGTTTGGTGCCGATGAAATCTATCAATCGTCCTGAAAAAATTTGCATTAAACTGTAGGCAAAGAGAAACCAAAAGGGAAGCCACGAATAATCTTGATTTGAAAGGTTAAATTCTTTGCTGATAATCGGAGCGACAACCGAAAGCGACTGGCGATCAATGTAGTTAATTGTTGTCGCCAAACAAATTAGTCCGATTATTATCCAACGTAAATGCGGAATCTTTTTCATCTTTCTCTCTGATTTTTAACGCAAAGTCGCTAAGAAGCAAAGTCGCAAAGGTTTTTTAGCCTCTTTCCATTGCGTCCTTGTTGCGTTGCGTCTTTGCGTTAAACAAACCTTTTCATTTTTGCCAAAACTTCATCAGGCACTTTATTTTTCAAAGGCTTTACTACATTTTTCCACGTCGCATCAATGCCCATTTTTGAAGTTTTGCTCACTCCTTCGTGCAAACTCGGATCAAGTGCCGAACCTTCTAAATCATCTAAAATTAACGCATCACGGCTCATCTGCGTCCGTGTGGCGATTGCCCAAAGGATTTGTTCTTCGTCAAAGATGTCAATATCGTCATTGACCAAAACCACCATTTTTACACGGCGAAATTGCAAAGTTGCGTGCAAAATCTTGCGAGCCGTTTCGCTCGAAATATCTCCAACCGAAATATAAGCGTGAAAACGTCTGCCCGAAATCGGAACGTGGACATTCTTAACTTTATCGGAGACTTTACGAGCGATTTGAAAGAGTTTCGCTTCGATCATCAAATTGTCGGGAACCAGCGAATCGGGCAAACCCGAACCATAATCGTGATAAATCGCGTTTTTTCTATGAGTTACACAATGCAGTTCGAAAATCGGGCTCATCGTTTCTTCGCCCATAAAGCCTGTGTATTCACCAAATCCGCCTTCCTTTTCATAGACATTTGGCGGCACAAAACCTTCTAAAATAATCTCCGCGTCGGCGGGAACTTTTAATTTATCGCCAAATAATTCGGTATCAACAAGTCGAATCGGCTCGCCAAGCAAGCCGCCCGCCGTTGCCCAATGGCTTTCCGGATAATCGAGTTTTGCCTGAGTCCCAATAGAAACGGCTGGATGATGACCGATCCAAAAAGCAATCGGTGCGGATTCGCCGCGTTCCCAGAATTTAAGAATATTTTTGCGATTGTGTGAAGCGAGATAAGGAAAATAGCCGAGACGATTTCTTGATTTTACCCAAACTCTCTGAATAGCCGTGTTGTCAACGCCAGTTTCAAGGTCGTAAGTCGTTGCGTGGGCTGCAGTTAGATAGCATCCGGCATCGGATTCATGTTGAGTGAAAATCGGAAAGGTTCCGAGATTTACGTCATGACCTTTCAGAATGATTTCTTTACATGGAGCATCGCTTTTATCAATTGTGATTGGATCAATTCTTTGACTAGATTTTTGAGTAATTTCCGTCGCGGCGTTTCTGTGATTGGTTAATTTTAACGATTTGGCAGTAACTTTTCGGCTAGCAGTTAAATTCGTAACCGCTCGAAAAAGGGAAGTTTGACCGTTTTCAAGTTTCGGCTTTTCGACTAAAACTATCGGAAATCTTTTTTCTTCCCAGAGGACATATTGCAATGCTGTAATTTCATGCTTAACGCTAATCGGCTCTGATATTCGCAAAATATCCGATTCGTTTTCTGCTAAAAATGTTCGTAAGTCGAGCATAATCTCATTAGTGCATTACGAGTCCGCCGCTTAAAGAAATTGTTACGCCCGTGATGTGTTTTGCTGCATCCGTAGCTAAAAAGAAGATCATATTTGCGACATCATCAGCCGTCGCAAGTTCTTTTAATGGAATGCTTTGCCGCAAATCTTCAATTCCGTCTTTACCAAATCTATCAATCATTTCAGTCTCAACCGGTCCGGGAGCGATGCAATTTACACGCACGCCATCACTCGCCAAGTCTCTCGCTAAATTTTTGGTGAGAGCAATTATTCCCGCTTTAGAGCAAGCGTATGCTGCACCGCTCAAATGCGAGCCGCCGGTTAAACCATTGGTCGATGAAAGATTTACGATGTTGCCGCGAGATTCTTTGAGGCTAGGAATCGTATGTTTGGAAAACAAAAACGCACCTGTTAAATTTGTGTTCAAAACTCTTGACCAATCGCTCAAATTGGTTTCTTCAACGCGACCTTTTCCGACAATTCCCGCGTTATTCACTAAAACGTCAATCCGTCCGAATTTATCTAAAGCGTTGTCAACACATCGTTTAACATCACTTTCATTCGTAACATCGCCGTTTATTTTCAGATGATTTGGATGGGTAATTTCAGAAGTTTTGAGATCAAAGCCAACCACACAGGCACCTGATGCAAGCAAGCGTTCGACGATTTTACTTCCGATTCCGCCTGAGGAACCTGTAACGAGAACAACTTTTTTGTCGAAATCTAAAACCATAAAAAATGCTTGTCACGCGGAAAACCGTCAAAAGAAGGAACTACAAACTTTCACCTAAAACGATTGAGCGATACATTCCGCTCAAAAATGCCCAACGCAATTGACCCGATGCCTTGACTGCTCCAATAGCTTTTCCTTGTAAATCGGGCGTCGTAGAATATCTTTCGGCAATTTCCAACCCAACATGGGCGTGTTCGGTATCGCCTTCGATGTGGACGTGGAAAAATTGCAATTCACTGTCGTCAAAACCCATCTGATGCAAACGCTCAACATACATCGGATAAAGTGTCGGCAATTGTCCTTCGAGTCCGACCATAATACCTGCCGCCGCTTCCGCTAATGTCCGATGCGAAACCAATTCCCAAATCCAAGACCGCATCGCCCGCGTAGTCGGCAAAATTTCACCGCGACGCTCCGCTGTCGCCGCATAGGTTCTGTCAACACCGCAATATTGGGCGAAATCTAGCAATAAATCGGGATGCCGACCGTTTGGATCCTCTTCGCCAAGCAAATTTTCGAGCATGTGTGTTCGTGCATCTAAATCAGGCAAACGCGAAAAAAGCACAGCAAATTGCTGGGCAATCGGCTCAATGTAGTAATAATGCTGAATCGCCCACCGACCAAGCTGTTCGCGTGTGAGTTCGCCTTCGACCCAAGCCTTTGTAAATGGATGCACTCCACTATGCATCGGCATTCGGGCTTCTTCAAGTTGTTTTTTGAATTCACTCATTTTTTCGTCAAAAGTCTCATCAAATCGCCGATATTACCAAGTTTTTCAACGCTATACACAGCATCGTAAAAAGATTCACATTGATTCGTATCCAAAATTCCTTCGGCTAAAACTTCAAATTTCTGCTTCAATTCTGCGGTTGAGAGTTGGTCACGCGGATCACCTTTCGGATAACTTCGCTCTTTGATCAATTTGTCGCTGTTTTTCAAAGTTATGACAACGCGGCAAGGCTGCTCGGCAGGAAAGAGGCTTTCAAAAGACGGTTCTAGAACGGCTTTAACCTTCGGAACTGTTGCCAAAATTTGCGGATCTTTCAACGATTCGTTTGAAAATTCTCTCGGCGTTAAAGTCCGGCGGACTACTGCCGCAGCGATGCAATACGGCAAACTGTGATCGGCTGTTTCACGCGAATCAATGATGTATTTTTTCTCGTCTGCTAAAATTTCGGCGGCACGTTTCAGTGTCGCAATCTCAATCAAATCAATACTTTCCGGAGATAAATTGTGTTCAATTACTAAATCCAAAACGGCAGAAATCGGTGCGTGAGTTAAGGCTTCACACGGAAAAGGTTTGATTGAACAGTCAACTATCTTGAAAGTTTTTCCTAAATTATCGGTCAAAACTTCTGGTTTCCATTGATTGCCGATTGCCTCAAAAAGTCCTTCGCGTCCTTCGAAAATTGACGTTGGACCTTTGTAACCTTTTTGGGCGATTAACGCTGCAAAAACTCCGGCTTCGGTCGCCATCGGATCGACGGTGTTTTTCATCATCGTCAATGTTCCGGCGGTTACAGCACCCAAAGTTGTGTTGTGCGAGCCGCAAATTCCGATGGCGTTGGTGATTTGTTCGGCGTTCATTCCGAGCATTTTTCCGGCGACAACCGGCGAGACAAATTGCGTCAAAGTCGCGTGATGTAAACCTAATTCGCGAACGCCCGGAAACGCCGCTTCCATAATCCGCATTTCGAGTTCGTAAGCGATCACGGTCGCCAAAATCAAATCTTTTCCGCTGCGATTTTCGCGTTCTCCAACACAAAATGCCGCGGGCAATAAATCGCTCGGGTGACTCGGATCTTGCTTCCAATAAACGTCGTTGTAATCTAAGGCTCGAATCGCTAAACCATTGATAAGACTCGCACTTCGGACGTCAGTTTTAAGATTTGAACCGATTACCGAACACTCGCCTTTGCCACCGATTTCGCGGAAAGTTTCTTCCAAAATGTGAAAATCTTCAGTTTTCGAACCGCCCAATGCACAGCCAAAACTATCGTATAAAAACATCTTTGCCGCCGCGATTGCTTCCGGCGACAAGTCTTCAAATCGTAAGTTTACGGCGTATTCCGCCCATTGTTGAGATATGGTATTTTGGGTCATTCTAATTTTTCTCAATCCACCAACCTGATATTTTTTTTGTGATTAAACTTCCCAGCTGCGTTTCTTCCTCATCAAAAATTTCGATATTCTTCGAATTTTCCTTCACGGTCGCGTTTGTATATACGAGAGTCTCTCCATCATCCATCTTAATTTTTAATGTTGTTTTTCGTCCGAATAGTGGAATATCGACAAAGGTTTCCTCTGAAATAGTTAAGAGTTCTTCCCCATCATTCAAGCAATATTCATACGTATCAAATAGTCCTCTACTCAAATAGTCCTCTACATTTCGGACAAATTTTTTCTCGTTCACTAATTCCATCTTGTTTGTTTCTTAGGCGTTGCTTTACCCATTCCAACGTATCAATTATGCTGTTTAATTTTTCCCAAAAGTCCTCGATATGGATATTGTGTAATTTAAAATCAAAGTCTTTCAAATTAGTCGTCTCTGAACCGTAAGACTGAGTAATCACCTTTTCAACATCAAACTCAGTATCTTTAAGTATCATCTTAGTCGGAATCTTGCTGCCTTTTGCAATCGTGCCCAGCATTTTCAAACAGTTGGTAACGCTCGCAATTCTTCGTTCTAAATCTTGCAGTATCCAATTGCGATAACTTGCAGTGCTATGTTCTTTGGATTCTTTGGGCATATCTTCCTAAAATGGGCGTTTTTTGCTTACCAGATCAAAATCGATAAAATCCGCGTGATGAAAAATCACCGATTCATTTGATCGAATCATCATTTCGCCTTCTTTCGAATGCGTGGCGATAACGTGTTGAACTTCGGGTTTTACGCCTCTCGCGTGCGACATCGCAACGCCTGTGAAGGGATGACGCAAGTGTTGTCCACGTCCTGCTTTTGTGATTTTGCCATCTTTTTCTTCGTATTCGATCAATTTTCCAACATCAGCGAGCAACGCTCCGGCAATCATCGTATCGTAATCAATTTGGGTTCTGTCGCCGTAAGCCTCTTTTAACACATCAGATACGGCGATGCACATTTTGCAAACGGTACGAACGTGCTCGATGAATGTAATGTTGCAATTTTCCACGTGAACCGTAAAAGGCATTCGCAAGATTTGTTCAATTGTCCAACCGCCGTCAATAATTGCGTCTTCCCAAACTTGTGCGGTTTGCTCACGCAATTCTTCGTCTTTGATCAAATTTATTTCAGGTAAGAGTTCTAAAATCTTTTCTTTCATTGTTTCTGATTTTGCTGTGTCCATATTTAAAAATGTTTCATTATCAAATGTGTTTCAGTTTCGCTAACTTGCTTAAAACCAAGACGTTTGTATAAACTTTGGGCAGGATTGACTTTCAATACCTGCAATCGAATCGGATTTCTTTTCTTTAGAATTAAATCTTGAATTAGTTTCGTTCCGATTCCATTTTTCTGAAATTCGGGCAAAATCAGGATTGACACCAAAAAAGTTTCATTTTGTTCTTCAATCACGCGATAAAATCCGATGTCAGCATTGTCAAATACAAGGATTTCCCCTGTATTTTTATCGAAATTTTTAACAAAATGCTGTCGTTGCCAATCTTCGTCCCAACCCCAAGTTTGTGTTACATAATCTTTCATAACAAGACTGTTTAGTCTCCACAAAAACTCCATATCTTCAAGTTTTATTCGGCGGAAAGTAACCAGCATCTCAATATTTTTCTCGCTTCAAAACCTCTGTTAAGCGTTTCCCATCTGAATAAATCCAATCATTTATCAGCCAGCGGGTTTTGTTTTTTTGTAGTTCAATTTCGTAAATGTCAATCAAATTATTTTCGGCTTGCCCTTCACATTCCTTAGGGATAAAGAACTTAACCTCAACTATTGCTTTATTTAATTCAACTTTCGCTTTGCCGGTTTCTAGCCTGTTTAAAATGATTTTATCGCCAACAACGCATTCTTCGTAGGGCAGGAAAGGTAAGCCGTCCCCAAAATATGGTTTGTCATTTGGATTCTTTCGTGTAAATACTTCCTCACGTTTGATTTCGTTGCGAAAGAGTTTTACCAAATCGTTTGTGAGCCAACCTTTCAGCAGATTTAATTCGTGGGTACTTAATGCACCGTTTCGGGTTCGATGAAATTTATAAAATTTCTCGACCACGATTTTGGGATCTGTTTCAATAGCCGAAACGAAATTCTGAAAAATCAGAATCGTCAAAGTTATTGTTAATAAACGCTTTATGTTTTTCATTATTTCTCGAAATCGTAATTTTCCACATCAACCGTTCGCATTGGCGGATTATTTTCTTGTTCCTCTACCGCATGGGCGACTAAACCTGCCGTGCGTGCGATCATAAAAATCCCGTTCGCGATTTTCGGCGAAAAATTCATTTCAAGCAAGCACGCGGCAATTGCTCCGTCAGCATTTATGGGCAATGCTTTGCTTGATTTTTCCGATAAAACTTTCTCTAATGCTTCCGCTTGTTCGATAAATTTTCCAGCAGCTTTCAGTTCTTTTGCAAATTCAAATAAACGAACGGATCGCGGATCGGCAGCATGAAAACGATGTCCAAATCCTGAAATTCGTTGACCACGGTTTTTATAGTCTTCGACAATTTTTTCTGCTGACTGAATTACATCTAAATTTCCTGTTTCCTGCAACTTAACGGCTTCATTAATCGCTAACATTGCATTTTCAATCGCTCCGCCATGAAATTCATTTATCGCTAAAATCCCAGCTGCTACTGCGGAATTCAAGCTAGAACCCGTATTGGCGACTGTCACGGCTGCAATAGTGGAAGGTGGTTTTACCCCGTGATCAATTACTGAAATTATGATTGCCTCAAGCATTTTAGCCTGTGCCTGACTCGGCAATTTGCCTAAAAGTAATAAATAAAGAACTTCGCCGTAGTTTCTGTTTCCCATCAAATCTTGGATCGGATGACCGCGAACGGTAATTTTTTCTGCCTCAACCCAAGAGATCGAAGTTTTACGTTTAAAGGTCATAATGCTAATACGAATGTGTTGACAAACCGTTCGGGTTTACGATACCTTAAGTTTGTTCGCAATCTATAACAAATACATTGCCAAACATATTAGAATTCGTCAACAATTAAAACAAAATATTTGTCTTTCTTTTAAGACGTTTAATGTGTTTGGACTTAAAAATCAATCGTAGGAGAAATTATGATTATCAGGAAACTTTTTCTCGTCATTGCAGTGATTGCTGTGGTGAGCATTAGCGGTTTCTCGCAAAACTCCGGAAGTATCAGCGGATTTATCAGAGATTCAAACGGATCGATTGTAGTAGGTGCTTCCGTTACCGCTTTAAGCTTAGCCAGTAGTCAAAGAATCACCGCAACGACCAATTCGGAAGGTAGGTATTTATTTTCCAATTTGCGAGAAGGAACATATAGAATCAACGCTACCGCCAAGGGTTTCGGAGAATCAGCCGAGACCATTGTTTTGGAAGATGGTGCTTCTGCAACCCAAGATTTTTCAATTTCTCCTGGAGCTATACGCGATGTTGTAACTGTAACGGCAGGTAAGGGAAGCGACCGCTTAGCCGCTGAGATTCCCCAAACTGTAACGGTTACTTCCGCTGATCAAATCGAGCAGAGAGTTCCGCGTTCAACCTTTGAAGTGATGGAGCGTGCTCCGAATTTAGGTTCTGTAGAAACGAATCCGGCACGCGAACGTCCACGATTGCGTGGACTTTCATCCAATCGCCTGTTGGTTGTGATCGATGGCGAAAAGCTAAACAATCCGCGAACTGACGTTGGTGCGAGTGGTCAGCCGATACAGGTTGTTGATCCTTCGCAATTAGAATCAGTCGAGGTTGTAGCAGGATCGGGATCGAGTTTGTATGGTTCTGACGCGATCGGCGGAACGATAAATTTGATTACCAAACGTCCAACGCTTTCGCCTGATGGTTTACTGTTAGGGCTTCGTCTTGATAGTTCTTATAACAGTAATGGTGCGGTCCGTCGTGGTAATTTAACCATGAATTTATCAAGCTCAAACATTGCTTTTAGAGGAAGTGGCAATCTTTATCGAAATGCCAATTACAGCTCCGGTAATGGTGAAGTAACGCTTGCCCAAAACGTTGCGATCGGTCAATTTTTCAGACAATTTCCAATCAATGTAGCCGGGACAACTTTCCAATCCGCAGCTAGCTACACGGTTTTTCCGATTGCGAAGAATCAAGAAATTCTCAATGGGCAGGGTCACGGAAATGGCAAACAAATTGACATGTGGTTTTTCCCAACTGAAAAACACAGTTTCCGAGGAAAATATTTAAGCCGTGATGACGGCAATAATGGAAACGCTTTTTCGGGTCCTCCTTACGAAACCCAAGAAAGATATGGCAGCTACCGCAGATTTGATAAAACAGGAATTCGCTATGAGGGTTTGGATTTAAACAAATATATTCCCAGAGTTTCCGCAAATTATTTCTATCAGAAATTATCCTTCCCGCAAACGCAATATACTTGGGCAAATCTCCAAGGACCGGCAGGAAGCTATACGAATGCCACAACCTTTACCGGAAACACTTCGATATTTTCGCTAACTTCTTTTACAGACAATAGAAATACAATCACGACCGACGGATTGGATTTTCAAGCAGCGTTAGCTCCTTTTACTGGGTTAATCGTTACCGTTGGCGGTGGGCGAACGAAAGATGTATCGCGTGATTATTTCTTTACTACCCCGGCAACTCTTAATTTAGCAACAAATACAAGATCATTTACAGGCACGCCGACCGTTGGAGCCAGTTCGCCTTTAACTGAATATGTAGATAATAACTTCTACTCGCAGGCTGAATTTGACAAGGTTAAATTCTTTAGAATTACAGCCGGTATTCGTTATGATAATTGGGTCACAACGGCAAGTCCCGGAAATGGCTTCCCATTATCAACTGAGTTTGTAGCACTCAATGCAGCGACTCCGCAATTCGTTGCAAATCCGGGAGCTCTTGGTCAAGTTGTTCAGGCTTTACCGACGTTAGTTGCTTTGGCAGGCGGGACGGGTTCGTCAGGTTCAAACCGAAAATCAACGACTTATAATTTTGGTATCGTCGGAAGGTTTCCACTTGGAATTAACCCATATTTTCGGTGGGCAAATAGCTATCGCGAACCGGGTATTACCGATCGTTACCTGCTTCGAAATTTCACTCCAGGCTTGGGCGGCTTAGCGTCTTTAGTTGTAGGAAATCCGAATTTACAACCGGAAACAGGAAATAATTACGATATTGGAATCAAAGTTACCCAACAAAGATTCAATTTCTCTTTAGGTTATTTCCACAATAAAATCGACGATCTGTTAGTTTTTGCACCGGCACAATCTTATTGTGTGGCACCCGCACCCGGATTGCCCGGTGGATTCGCTGGAGGATGTCCGCTAGTTGCAGGAGTTCCGCAAGTGGCAGTGCAGATCAATGCTCGAATCAATCAAGCCTCGGCAACAATCAAGGGAATTGAATCGACCGGTGAAGCATCAATATCATTGGGCGGAATGGGAAGTATCAATCCTTTTTATTCGCTCGGAACATTGCACGGAACGAATGGCTCGCCAACGGCAGTTCAAATTACACAACTGAACGCTATTTACAATCGAAGCAACACGCCGATAAAGCTAACAGGTTCGACCGCTGATTTTCCATTAGGTAGCATCACTCCCTTTAGAATCATTGCCGGTGCACAGTATTTGGATTCCAAAGGCAGAATTTCTGCGGAATATAACTGGCGACATCAAAACCAAGTGACGAGGGCGGATCCATCGCAATTTGTTGGAACGGCTCTAATTAATTACGGTTCGTTTGCCAGCTTGGCTGCGATTGATAAACATTCGATCAAAGGCGGCTACAATTGGAAGAGCGACAAATATAAATTTACGCTTAACGCGGGAATTGATAATTTAGCAGACAAATTCTTCTTTGAGCATTTCCAAAATGCACCTGCACCTGGAAGAAGCTTTGTCTTCGGATTTACGATTGAAGCTTTTAATTTATTGAAAAAATAATTGAAAGAGAGTTTATGAAAGGGCGTCGGGAATGATCCTGACGCCCTTTTTTTAGTTTGATTTGCCATCACTGCCAAAATATTCACGATACGCGGAAATCTTATCGCCACGGACGTCCCAACTAAGAGCAACTCGATTTTTATAGGGCTTGCCGTTCAAAATAGCTTCATCGCGTAATTCAAAAACGATTGTAGTCTCATTGGCAGTAATTCGTAGTTTCTCGACAACCGTAAAGCCATCTTTGAAGCTTTCACCGACATATTTGAAAAACTTTATTGCCCGTTCTTTACCTCTGCTTTCGCCTTGAAACTCTCCACGCGGAAAAAATATTGTAAAATCATCTGTCAACATATTAAAAAAGGGCTGCCAATCATTCTTTTGCACGCCTTTAATGAATTTTCCAAACGCTTCGTTCCCAACCTTCAATGTCTTCGTAATCTTTTTTGGGTCAATCTTTTTGGGTTTTTCAAGTGAATTCTGCCCCAATCCGATTTGTGAAAAAACTAATAACGCCACGCTGAGCAATACAATTTTGATTTTCATTTTTCGTCCTTTATTTTTTTGAAATACTCAATTAGAATGGTTCTATTCTTATAACAAATTCACGGACTTTTCAAGACATCTATGAAACAGAAACTTTTAATCATCACTTTGATCTTGCTTTCATTCTTGACGATATCTGCAAAGAACAAACTCGAAGACGATATGAAAATATTCAACACATGGTTTGAAGGTCGCTTCGATAATTTTGCACAGCACTACAATGACAAAGAAAACAAAGTTGAGCATTCGCATGAACAAATTCATTCGATTTTCAAAAAAGTTGATTTGCCAGTCATCGGCAAACACACCTTTTTTGTTCAGCAATATTTAGATGGTGACGAGACAAAAGTTTATCGGCAAAGACTTTATAATTTCACCGTAAACAAAAAAGAAAAGGCTTTACAATTAACAATTTACAATTTTGACGACGAAAAGAAATATCGGGATTCACATCTTGATCCAAGCAAACTAAGCGGTTTGGCGATGACAAATCTTACAACAATTCGCGGTTGCGAGGTTTATTGGAAATTGAATAATACTCGCGATCAAGTTTGAAGGTTATATGAAAAAGGATGGCTGCAAGGTTGTCTCAAAACGCAGCGGAAAGACGATCATAATCACCGACGATCTATTTCTCACAAAAGACGAAATTTGGATAAACGATCAAGCCAAAGACGAGCAGGGAAATTACGTTTTTGGCAATAAATCAGGTATTCATGCGAAACTGAAGCGTGTTCGCTGGTTTGAAGGATGGACAGCGATTTTGAAAACTGGTGAAACTCCACTTGTTAATAAGGATTTTTCAAGCGAAGAATACGATGGTAAAAGTAAATTATTGATTCATGACCAGGGCGGCATGGTTAAATTAAATGATAAATACAACGTTCAACTTGCCCAATTACAACATAAAAGCGGACTTTGGGTGATGACATTAAGCGTTGTTGAAATCGCCAGCGGACGAAAAGTCGCTTATTCGTGGACAAATCCCGAAGCAGAAAAACTTGGAATAAATATGCGTTGGCTGCAGACAAGTTTCACATTAAAGAAATAGAGGTTGTGATGTTTTCTTTCACAATCAATACCAACTCCAATGAAATTTAATCGAAGAGAATTTATATCATTAACCGGACTCGCATTAGTTTCGCGTCCAGTTTTAAGTCAGAGTAAACCTCGCGTAATTGTTGCAGGTGCTGGGCTTTCAGGTTTATCCGCCGCATATGAGCTTTCCGAACGTGGCTATGAAGTAACTGTGATTGAAGGACGTGACCGGATTGGTGGTCGGGTTTTCACGCTTAGGGACTCATTTTTGGATGGGCAATTTGTTGAACTGGGCGGCGAGCTATTGGGCGATGGCTATAAAAGAATGTTGGGGTACGCACAAAAATTTGGTGTGCAATTTGAAGAAGTCCCTCCCGAGATTGAAACAAGCGGAAGCGTTGCAAATTTACAAGGCGGAATTGGTACGACCGCAATTCTAAAAAATAAGCTATATCCAATCGGTGCAACACTTGATCCGCATCCATATGATTTGAAAGGTGATGAATCCAAGTCATTGCCGCCAATGATTTTAACCAGGCATTTAAGACAAATGATGCGGGAAGTTGCCGGAAATGCCGAAAAGATCGCCGAATTGGATAAACTTTCATTGGCAGATGCATTACGCAAAATAGGGGTAAGCGAAACGGCAATTCGGCTCATTAATATTTCGCTAAACTATAATTCTATCGAAACAGTTTCAGCCGGCTCACTAATGTTTGAAGGACAGAGAAGATTGGGTGCCGGGACAAAAGCGAATCGAATTGTTGGCGGAAATTCAGAAATCCCTAAAGCACTTGCCGAAAATGCGAAAAAAAATGGCGTAAAAATTATTTTACAAGCAAGGATCAAGAAAATTTCGCACACAGCAAACTCGGTAAAAATTTCGTTTCAGGACAAAAGAGGTAAAAATAATATAATTGAAGCCGAAAAATTGGTTTGCACAATTCCTTTTTCGGTTTTACGTGAAATTAAGTTTTCTCCAAGCTTACCAGAGCCTAAAATGAATGCAATCAATCAATTAGCCTACACACATATTACAAAAGTCTATTTGCAGGGAAGTCGTTTTGAATGGGATAGCCGGAATATTGGCTCAAGTATTTGGACGGACACACCGCTTGAGCGAATTTTCATGGCAGCAGGTAAACGTGGTGATAAACGGGGAATTTTCACAGCTTGGATGGACGGTGACGGTGCAGATTTTGCAGACAAAATGAACAATCAAGTCCGTCAAAAGTGGGCAAAAAATGAATTTGAAAAGGCTCTTCCAGTAATGAAAGGATCCATTGAAAGAACACGAACTAAATCGTGGGCAAATGATGAATTTGTAAAAGGAGCCTATTCACATTTTACCCGTGGTCAATTCAGCGAATTAAAGCCTTATTTGAAAACGCCTGTTGGTGTGATCCATTTTGCCGGCGAGCATACCGCAGAAAACGCACCGGGAATGGAAGGTGCTTTGGAAACCGCGGAAAGAGCAGTCGATGAAATAACTGCGGCTTAGAATCAATAGACGATTGGTGACGAAGATTATGAGAATCATATGGTTAGTTTTCAAGATTTTGCCAACAAATTCAAAATCCGTGATGGCGTAAATTGCCAATGGCGAATCGCTAACCGACCCGTTGGAAATGTCAAACCCTCTGATTTTGAATGGCACGAAACGTCAATTCCAACACCAAAAGACGGCGAAGTTTTAGTTGAAACGATGTATCTCGGACTCGCTCCCGTAATGCGTATGTATATGATGGGCACTGACCGAACGGGCGACAAACATCAGCAAATTGGCGATGTAATTCGCGGTCGTGGCGTGGCGAAAATCATCGAATCGCGGCATAAAGATTGGCAGGTTGGCGACATCGTGCAAGGCTCGATCGGCTGGCAAACTTACGCTACGACTGCGATGACGAAGCAGGAAAAATTCTTCAAAGTTACGTCTCACGATTTGCCTTATTCGCTCGCCGCCGGAGTTTTGGGAATGAACGGACTTTCCGCTTATGCGGGTTGGTTTTTGTGTCAAGAACCGCGACGCGGCGATGTTGTTGTGATTTCAGGTGCGGCTGGCGGAGTTGGTTCGATGGTTGTTCAATTCGCGAAAATTACTGGAGCGAAAAAGATTGTCGGTATCGCAGGTGGACGTGATAAGTGTAATTTCATCAAAGAATTAGGTTGCGATGAGGCAATCGATTACAAGTCGGAAAACGTAGCGGAAAAGTTAGCGGAGTATTGTCCAAACGGTATCGATTTCTATTTCGACAACGTTGGCGGCGATATTTTGTCAGCCTGTTTGGAACGACTTGCTATGCACGCGAGAATCGTTTTATGCGGCTCAATTTCCGAATACACACGCGAAAGTCCATTTGGTTTAACAAATTACACGCGTCTGCGGGCGGTTGAAGGAAAAATGGGCGGATTTTTTGTCTATAATCACGTTGGTCGTTGGTATGAAGTGATGGACGAGCTCGCGGGTTGGATTCGCGAGGAAAAATTGAAGCCGGTGCAAGATGTAATCGAAGGTTTTCAGGCAATGCCGGAAGCACTTTCAAGATTGTATGAAGGCAAAAATGTCGGTGTGCAGTGCTGTAAGGTTCGTTGAGGAAAATTTGGTGAAACCGCAGATGTGACTAGATTAATCTGCCAAATCGGCATTTTTCAGCGGCTGGTTAAACCACAAGAAGGGAACAATATTCATGACTGAATCGAAAAAAAGCGGATTTTTTTATGGCTGGTTAATTGTTGCAATATCAACACTTGCATTGGTTGTGAGCAATGGTTTATCGATTGGCGGCTTACCGGTTTTTTACAAACCGATGCTCGCAGATATGATTGCAATCGGCGGAGTTGAAGCTGATAAAGCACAATCGATGGTCGGCGGAGCGGCAGGGTTGACGTTTCTTTTCGCCGGATTTCTCGCACCGATTGCGGGCTATTTACTGACGAAACTAAGCTCGAAAATAATGATGTGCATCGGCTGCGTGATTCTTGGCGGAGCTTTGATTATTTATTCGCAAGCGAATTCGTCTGGCATCGTTTATCTCGCACATAGTTTGCTCGGAACGTCGCTCGGATTCGTTGGCGTGCTTGTAAACACGGTCTTAATTTCAAATTGGTTTCGCCGAAATCGCGGACTCGCTCTCGGAATCGTCTTGACCGGAACGAGCTTCGGCGGCGTTTTGATTCCGCAAATCGCAACACCTTTGATCACCAGTTACGGTTGGCGAACCGCAATGCTTTCGGTCAGTCTATTGGTCTGGTTGGTGCTTTTACCAGCGGCAATTTTCTTGGTGCGAAGTCGTCCGAGCGACATGGGTTTGCTGCCCGATGGCGATGCAATTCCGACCAATAATTTTGATAATAAGCCTGCAGAATTAAGCGGAATGACGCTCATGGAAGCTATTGCAACACAGACGTTTTGGATTTTTTCAATCTGTGCCGCGTTGATTTTTTATGGAATTTTCGTGGTTAGTCAGCAGTTAAATCTTTATCTTCAAACGCCTAAGATGGGTTTTAGCCTTGCGGATGCAGGCAATGTTCAATCAAAAATGTTTGCTGCAAGCGTCGTCGGAAAATTTCTTTTTGGATATTTGAGCGATAAATTTAAGTCCACTCGGGTGATGTTTTTCGGAGCCGCGTTGATGTTCGCCTCAACTTTGTTTTTGTTCGATTTGAATGCAAACAACGTCTTATATTTCGTTATTCCCTTCGGATTAACCTATGGCGGAATCTTCGTTTTGCTGCAATTATTGGTCGCGGATTATTTCGGTCTGAAGAATCTTGGCACAATTTTGGGAGCCGTAACCGTGATCGAAACTATCGGCGGAGCAGCTGGAACTCGCATTACGGGGATGGTTGCAGACGCAAACGGCGGCGATTATTCCAAAGGATTTATGTTACTAATTGCAACAACTGGAATCGCACTTTTGTTGATAACTATCTTAAATTTTTTGGTTAAACCGAAACTCGCAACTGCATAGATTTATGAAATACTGGTTTTTTACAATCGCAAAAACAGCGAAACGTAATGAATTCACAACCGAAGAAGTAATGCCGATTCTCCACGCACACACGGCGTATTTCAAAGAACTTGGCAAACAAGGAATCTGCATAATGGCTGGTCCATTCGCCAATCAAACCGACAACGAACTCGGTGCAGGTTGTTATGTTTTCGCGGCAGAAACTGAGGAGCAGGCGAGAAAATTAGCGGACGCTGATCCGTTTTGCGTTCACGGAATTTACGATTTTAAGGTTTGGGAATGGATGAAGGTTGTGCCTGAATAATGAATTTAAACTTTTACAAAACTTGCTTTAAAATTATGGCAATCGGAAATATAATCGGTGCGATTGTGGCGATGTTTTCGATGTCTGGGCATCTAGAAATGTTTTACGGTACTGCCGATAACAGCACGATGTTGAGGTTTTATCATTTCAATCTGTGGTTTTTCGTGCTGATGCTCGGCGTTGGTTATTGGATTATGGGGCAAGACCCGATTCGTAATCGCGTTATGGCGTTGATTGGAGCATTCGGCAAGTTGTTTATCATGGGCAGTTGGATTCATCTGCTTTCAATGAATCAGGCGAAACCTTTGATACTTTTAGCGATTGCTTACGATGGTTTTTTCGGAATTTTGATGGCGATATTTTATTGGAAAACAAGGGGAATGAAAGAATGAGAAGGAATTTATTGTTGTTGGCAGTTTGTTTGATATTTACGCAAGGTCTGATTGCACAGAGCTTTAACGCAAATCTATTTAAAGAATTTACAGAAATGCGAATCGGAACTGGCGAACCGGTTTATTGGTATTGCGTTGGTGAAGTTTACGAATATCCGAGCGGAAAATTGGTTGCGAAAGTTGAAGGAATCGACACCGCGAAGCTTATTAAATCTGAATCGACCGAAACGAAAAAGCTCCAACTTTCTCGCAAGATTTTCTTTTATCGCGATGCTAAAACCAACGAACTTTTACGCGAAGTAAACGGAATAAAAGTTGAGCCGATTGCTTATCCTTATCAACAAATTTCATACGAATTGAAAGACGACCAAATAGTTACCACGGTTGTTCAAGGCAAAGTGCCGAGAATTCAAAAAATTGAAGGCGGCGATATGATTGCCCGGCAATTCAATGGTTTGACGATGTTTTCCGCACCGTTGTTTCTCAATTTCCCAAACTATAAAGCCTTCGAGAATTACGATTTTTTGATCCAGCCCAAAAGTGCAAAAGGAACGCCGCGTTATCAATTAACATGGAATCGTCGCGGTGATTTGCCGAAATTCTTTGGTGGCGGCGACAGCGTTTTCCAGCTCGCTTCGTATCGGGTTGATAAATACTCCGAATTACCGAAAACAATGCGTGAGGCACTTGAATCTGACGGCAAACTTTGGATAAATCCGCCGAAAGATTTAGCGGAAATTGCGGAACTTCAAAAATGACTCGAATCTGGCAAAGCGATGAAATCTAGAGCATATCGAAAAATCTACTCCTCAATCTTGAATTATACTTGACCTTTTTACATTACGGTGTAATATGTTAAAAGTTTTAACATATTAGCGTAGTTTCCAGTTGAATTCCGTTATTCATTGACGATAACTCCCTGAATAGGGTGTGATTAATGATACATTTTGCACTTCAAATGGTTAGGCATATCGATTTGTTTAAGCTTTTAACAAATAAATGAGAAGAATAAATCCAAAAAATTTTACGCTTGCAAAACAGGGAACTTCTCGCGAGATAAATCGTCAAATCGCCTTGACTTTGATTCGGGCTCATCAGCCGGTTTCTCGGGCAGATTTATCTCGTTTGATGGAAACAAATCGGGCAAATGTAACTTTTATTGTCAACCAGCTTTTGGAAGAAAAAATGGTTCGTGAAGGAGACCAAGGCAGCGAAAAAGTTCGTGGACGCAAGCCAACGTTTCTTTATGTAAATTCTAATAAAAGTTATGCAGTGGCGGTTGATGTGCGTGCGACGAGGACTTTTTTGATGTTTACAGATTCTATCGGCAAACAAATTTCGGATATTTTGAGTTTTCCGACTGAGCCAAATCCGGACAAGTTTGTTCAAAATTTAAGTGCAAACATCAAGAAAAATATTCCAAACAGTGTTAAAGAATCGAGTTGCGAAGGCATTGGAATTGTAATTCCGGGAATGGTTAATCGTAAAACAGGTGTTGTTTTAAATGCTCCAACGCTTGGGCTGGCGAGATATTAATTTGCTTGCCCCGCTTCAGGCTGAATTTTCCGATGTCGAAATTCATCTCGAAAATTCGGGCAAAGCGTGTGCGTTGTCGCAAATTTGGATGAAGCGAAGCGACTTTCCGATATCAAACGACATCGTTTTTGTCAGCGTTTCGGACGGAGTTGGCGTTGGCGTGGTAATCAACGGGGAATTGATGCGTGGCAAACATAACACAGCCGGCGAATTTGCACACATCCCATTGAATATTGACGGTCCGAGCTGCTTTTGCGGAGCAAACGGTTGTTGGGAAGCATATATTTCCAATTTAGCTACGTTATCAAGATATTTTGGAAGAAGCCTGACAAAAAGAGAACCACAAACTGTTGAAAATTCAGTATTTACGATTGAAGATCTGATTACAAGAGCAAGAGGCGACGATGCAAAAGCTGTAACGGCTTTACAGTCAACGGCTCGTTATTTAGGACTCGGCTTGGCGTCTGTCATAAACGTAATTGACCCGAATTGCGTTTATATCGGCGGAGAAATTACAGAAGCGTGGGATTTAATCGAACCTGAAGTCCGTGAAGCAATTAAAGAAAGAACATTGACCAAAGACCTCGGATTAACGCAAATTCGGATTGTCCCGGCAACCGAGCATCCGCGTTTGCGTGGTGCCGTTGCCTTAGTAACTGCACCGGCTTTTGCGGCACCAATGGTCGCTTGATTTTCAAATATCAATCCACTTCTGAATGGTTGGGTTGTTGCTTTGAATGCTTTTAGCTGGTTCAACACTTTTGCCTTTGAAATCATTGTAAATAAAGATGAAGAATGTAAATAGCTACAAAACTTTTCTAACGATTGCCATATTTTTTGCAGCGTTCGGTCAAAATTATGTTTTGGCACAAACAGTTGGAAAACCGACTTTCTCTAAAGATCTAAACATCGAAGTAAAAGAGTTCTTTCATCGTGAAGTTTCAGTTCACTTCGGCGACATCAAAACGCTAAATCCGCCGCCTGATAAAGTTAATGGTTCGATTACAACAGGCGAATATACCTGGGGCAGTTTTATGCGGGTGCTAGCGGCTCAAAGTGACGTCAGCGGAAGTTCTAAAATTGGCGGAAAAGATACGGCACGGGCAATTGCCGAAATGGGTTTGTATGAAGTTAAAAAAGGCGGAAAAGCATTTTCGCAACTTTATGCGGCACAAGCACTTAGGCATTTCGGCAAGGATTTGAGCAAAAATGCCGTCTGGCAAAGCATGAACGAAGATGAGCGAAAAGAATGGGTGAAACTTCTGGACGCGACTCGTATTTATGATCCGAAAACCCGAGAAGTCATCAATTTACCAGAAAATTATCTGGGCGTAGCGGCAAGAATCGCGGCTTTTGCCTACGAATTCGGGTTAATGAAGGACAAAGCTTTTCTCGATTCCTTGCTTGAAAGAGCGGCGAAACAATTTATTGATGGAGCAATTTACGCCGACGACGATTTGCCAAATGGCAGATACGATCGGTATTCCAATGAATACATCCGATTTTGCTGGAAAGCTGCCGAAGTTGTCGGTCGAAAAGATATTTTGGAAAAGCTCAAAACGTCAATAAAAATTCAAATGCGTTTGTGGTGGGATCTGGTTTCAGATCAAGGTTATGGCTACAATTGGGGAAGAAGCCAAGGACTTGTGAGCTATCTCGACACGCTTGAAATCGTCGCTTTTCTTGGCGAAAATCCTGAATTTCGCCCAGTTCCTTTAGCTGATTTGGCAAGCCTTTACAATCTCGCGTGGCGTTGGATCCGCGGAGGTTATATTAACGAGAGACACACTTTTAACATTTTTGCTTATGGGCGTGGCAATTATGCTTATATCAGTCCAGTTCGCGAATTTCAGCAAATTTCGACGAGCTTTGCCAAAATCATTGTTGCTCACGACAGTTTTAATAAAGTGCTCCAAGCTGAAAAACTTATCGAAATCCCTGTGAAACCAAAGTTGGATAACGTCGCTCGATTTGAGTTTTTTGATAAAGATAATTCTCGAAAAGAAGGTGTTTGGCTTGTTCGCCAAGGAAATTTGAAGTTTGCTTTGCCAATTACCGTCGGCACAAAACCTGCGATTGCCGATTATTTAGCCGCACCATTTGGATTAAGTGGTTTTGCAAATCCGGTTGAAGAAGTTTATCCGTCTCTCGTGCCTTTTTTTGAATTAAAAGACGGGAAAACGTACGCTGCATCTGACGGAGCAGATCGAATCGTACCGGCGAAAAACGGACAATCGTTGCAGGTTGTATGGAATAAATTTGCAAAAATAGGCAGCAAATCTGGAGAAATTTTTGATATTGGGGTAAAAAGCGAAGTTAATTGGCAGATTGTCGGAAACAAATTGATTCGCGAAGAAACGTTAACATCGGATAAAAATATTACGCTCAAAAATTGGAAGTTTGCATTTCCTTCAACTGCAACGAAGCATCAGGTGGAAATGATGAAAAACAAACGGCTTGACATTTTTAAGGGCGAGGAAGGAACGCTCAAAACAAACGCTGAAGCTGATTGGAAATTTAACAATGAAATTCTGGCAACTGGAGACACACGTTTAAGCAAAGGCGTGATCCGACCAATTCCACTGCATCAAATATTGACTGCCGAAACTATTGAATTAAAAGCCCGAAAGCCTCAAAAATGGCGTTTTGAAGTTACTGTAATTAAAAACTAATGAAATCTGTACGCTTTATTTTCGTCATTTTATTCTTTGCCGTTTGCGGACAGATTGTGCTTGCCCAAAATCCAAGAGTCTTTATCCTGAATTCAAAAATTTTAAGTGAACGCAAAGCTAAAATTTTCGCTGAAACATCGCCAGATAGATCGTATGGTTTAGCAATTTTGAAACTCGAAAAAGAAGCAAAAAAGCTTCTTAACACAACGTTTTTATCGGTAATCGATAAAGAAATTGCTCCGCCGAGCAGTGATAAACACGATTATATGAGCCAAGCTCCGTATTTTTGGCGAAACCCAAATACACAAAACGGCTTACCATATGTCCGCAAAGACGGCGAGCGAAATCCGGAAATCGAAAAGATAACTGACCATAAAAATTTAGACAAAATCGAGAATGCTGTGGCAACACTTTCGCTGGCATTTTTCTTTACTGACAAAGAGGAATATGCATCCAAAGCGACCGAGATTTTGAAAATGTGGTTTTTAGATGAAAAGACCAAAATGAACCCGAATCTACAATTTGCACAAGCAATTCCGGGTGTCAACACAGGTCGCGGAATAGGGATTATTGAAACGCGGGAATTGACCGATGTGGTTGATGCGGTTGGACTTTTGCAAGGCTCTAAGTCTTGGACAAGAGTTGACCAAATTGGCTTAGAAAAATGGTTTGCCGATTATTTGAAATGGTTGATGACAAGTAAAAACGGACTCGATGAAGCTGCTACCAAAAATAATCATGGCACATATTATGATGCCCAAGTTGTTTCGTTTGCTCTGTTTATCGGCAAGAAAGATGTTGCCAAAAGTGTGTTGGAAAATGCAAAAGAAAAGCGTTTCACTAAACAAATCGAATCAGATGGACGCCAACCGCTCGAGCTTGAAAGAACAAAATCGTGGGATTACAGCGTAATGAATTTGGATGGTTTTGTTACTCTTGCCGAACTTGCGGAACACGCCGAAATTGATTTGTGGAATTATAAAGGTTCGGATGGAAGAGGCAGTATTCGCCTTGCAATCGACTTTTTAACGCCATATCTTGAAAGTCGAAAGAGATGGTCAAATCAGCAAATTAGCACATTGAACCCTGAAAAACTTTATCCGCTTATTAGGCGTGCAAGCCGAAAATATACGGACGAAAAATTTAAGCAAATATCTTCAACAATCCCGAAATTGAAAGTTGATGAGGTGGATTTTCTACTTTACTAATTAAAAATATGAGCATTTTAGATTCATTCAAACTAGACGGAAAAATCGCACTCGTAACAGGTGCGTCCGTCGGACTTGGACAAGCAATGGCGATTGCCTTGGCAGAAGCTGGTGCAGATATAGCTTGCCATTGTCATTTTGACGGCGAAGCGGACGAGACCTGTCAAAAAATCGAAAATCTTGGACGCAAAGCAATTTCTATTTCGGGCGATATGTCTGACCGCGACATACCTAAAATGATTATAGCGGAAGTAATAGAAGAATTTGGTCGAATTGATATTTTGGTCAATAATGCGGGAATGATCCGCCGTTCGCCTGCCGTAGATTTCAGCGAAGAAGATTGGTCAACCGTTTTAGAAGTTAATCTTTCGAGCATTTTCCGATTATCACAAGCTGCCGCAAAATCAATGATCGCAACAGGTTCGGGCAAAATCGTCAATATTGCCTCGCTGCTTTCATTTCAAGGCGGAATCACCGTTCCGGCTTACACAGCATCAAAATCCGGCGTGGCAGGTTTGACCAAAGCATTTGCCAACGAGTGGGCAAAAGACAACATCAACGTCAACGCTATCGCACCCGGTTATTTTGCAACCAACAACACAACCGCTTTGAGAGCCGACGAAACTCGAAACCGACAAATTTTGGAAAGAATTCCCGCAGGACGCTGGGGAAATCCGGAAGATTTAGCAGGTGCGGTGGTGTTTTTAGCGTCACCAGCAAGCGATTACCTGCAAGGGCATATTATGTTAGTTGATGGTGGTTGGATGGCTCGCTAAATTAAAACGAACTAAAAAATTATGTATAACAAAACTTATTACGCAACGCATCCTGAATCAATTTTAGGTATGTTCAACGAAGATTTGCGGGATTTATATCTCGTCAACGATATATTTGCCGAAAACGAAGTTCGCTTGAGTTATTCGCATTTCGACCGAATCGTAGTCGGCGGAGTTATGCCAACGAGCAAAAAAGTTAAACTGCCGACTCACACCGAACCTGAATCGGCGAAAGGGAAGCCGTTTCTTGACCGACGCGAAATGGGTGCGGTAAATATCGGCAATGGTCGGGGGGAAATCACAGTTGACGGCGAAACTTACGAACTCGGCAAAATGGACTGTTTGTATATCGCCAAAGAAAGTGCGGAAGTTACTTTTGAGTCGGACGATGCAAAAAATCCGGCTAAATTTTATCTGCTTTCAACACTCGCTCATAAACGCTTTGAAACGAAATTATTGACCGCGAAAGATGCCAAAAAACTCCAACTCGGTTCGGTTGAAACATCGAATGTTCGAACCGTTTATCAGCTTATCATTCCCGGCGTTTGCGATTCGTCGCAGCTTGTTATGGGTTTAACTACGCTTGATACCGGAAGCGTTTGGAATACTTGCCCGCCGCATATTCACGAACGCCGTTCGGAAGTTTACTTGTATTTTGATTTGGACGAGAAAGCCCGAATTATGCACTTTATGGGGCAAACCGAAGACACTCGAACGATAATTATGGAAAACGAACGAGTTGTTTTGTCGCCGCCGTGGTCAATACACATGGGCGTTGGAACATCGAATTACAGTTTTGTGTGGGCGATGGGCGGCGAAAATCTTGATTATACCGATATGAATGTTTTGGACATTTGCCAATTGCGGTAAATTTTTGAATTAGAAGGTTAAAGTTTTTAAAAGGCGAATTCATTTTTGCCTTTTTTTTCATTTTTAAAGCTTGGTTTTCCAAATTTCCATGAGAAAAAACCAAAGTCTTCCTGCCTTTGCAAACTCGTCAAAATAATTAAAACAATAATTGAAATTAGATTTGATTTGTTATAGACTTAGGACAAATCTTATCGAATCGGAGCAAAATTATGGATAAAATTACGCTTGATATTTTAGAAAACGCCCTTCGCAACGCACGCGAAGAAATGGACACGGTGCTTTTCCGCTCGGCAATGTCGCCTGTTATTCGTGAACAACACGATGGTTTTCCGATGATTTGTCATCCTGATGGGCGAATGGTTGTCGGACAATTCGGCTCGTATATCAATGGATTTTTGGCGAACTGGAAACGCGGGGTTAATGAAGGCGATATTTTCCTCGTTTCCGATCCGTATTCGTGCGGCGGAGCGATTTCGCACATCAACGATTGGATGGTTTTGATGCCAATTTTTTACGAAGGCGAACTAGTTGGGTGGGGTTCGCAATTCGGTCACACAGTTGATATGGGCGGACCGGTTTCGGGCAGTTTGCCGACCGATGCCGATACGATATTTGGCGAAGGAACTCGAATTCCGCCGGTTAAGTTGTTTGATGCCGGTAAGTTAAACGAAGATTTGCTCGATATGATTTTGGCGAATTCACGGGTTCCAACGATGAATTATTTTGATTTGATGGCGATTGTTGCCGCTTGCCGAATGGCTGATAAACGCGTCAAAGAAATGTGCGACCGCTTCGGAAAAGACGAATATATCGAAGGCTTGGGCATGCTGCTCGACCGGACACATGAGGCGATGAAGCAGTTAATCGTGATGTGTTTGCCGGAAACGCCGCTCGAATTTGAAGATTATATTGACGATGACGGACGCGGAAATGGTCCGTATAAAATGAAACTGACGATTTATCGAAAAGGACACGAAGCCTATTTTGATTGGACGGGAACTGATCCGCAAGCTCCAGGACCGATTAATTTTTACTTAAACGAAGAGATGTTCAAGATGTTCATCGGCGTTTATTTGATCATGGTTTTCGACCCGCAAATTTTATTCAACGATGGATTTTATCCGCTGCTACACGTTACAATCCCTGAAAAATCATTGCTCAATCCAGAATTTCCGGCAGCTCTCGGGTGTCGAACACACGCTCTAACTCGTTTATTCGACGTGCTTGGCGGTGCTTTAGGCAAAGGTGCTCCCGAACTTTCGACCGCTGCGGGCTACGGAACATCACCGTATATGCTCTACAACGGACACGATGAAAATAACGAATTTTTCCACTTGATGGAAATCACATACGGCGGAATCCCGGGCAGACCGATGGGCGACGGAATGGACGCACACTCCTGGTGGCCACTTTTTGAAAATATCCCGACCGAGTATTTAGAAAGTTATTACCCGATCACCGTGATGGAATACGGAAGTTTGATGGACACAGGCGGGGCAGGTTTTCATCGAGGAGGAAATGCAGTTCACAAGGTTTATCGATACGAAGCGGACGGTGAAATCGCAATTCACGACGACCGCGACCGATCCGAGCCTTGGGGAATTATGGGCGGATTGGCAGGTGCAAAATCTACCAAAGAATTGATTCGAGTTGATGGAACGCGTGAATTTCTACCGTCGAAAATCTCTCGAATTCCAGTAAAAAAAGGCGACATTTTAGTTTATCGAACTGCTGGCGGCGGCGGTTGGAAAGATCCGTTTGACCGTCCGAGCGAGAAAGTTTTCAAAGATGTGAGAAACGGTTTGGTCTCAATCGAAAAAGCAAAATCAGATTACGGCGTTGTGATGGACGCTAAAACATTGGCAATTGACGAATCTGCAACCGATAAATTACGCGGAGAAATGCGTGAGAAACGCGGTGAATTTCCGCTCTTTTCAATCGGAAAAGTTCCCGAAGCAATCGGAGTGGTCGCAACTTGGGGCAAATCGGCGGCAGCAGTTAGCTAATTTTTAGCCACGAACAACATTTTAGCTGCGGATCAACGCGGATGACGCGGATTAAGAGAATGATTTAAAATCGGATTTGCTTTATCTGCGTTTATCCGCGAAATCTGCGGCGAAACATTTCTTTTTTCGTGTTTGTTCGTGGCTAATTTCCTAAATATATGAGCGATAAAGAAATGTATGCAAATCGCGGATTTGGCAATAAAGTCGGATTTGGCGAGCGACCTGCACTGCTTGTAATTGACTTTATTAAAGGATTTACGGATACAAATTGTCCGCTTGGCTCAAATTTAGACGCCGAGGTTTCCGCCACAAAACAGCTTTTAGACGCATTTCGTGCTCATAATCTTCCTGTTCATTTTACAACTACGGCTTACGACGACGCGATGGTTTCTGCAGGTGTTTTCGTCAAAAAAGTGCCAAGTCTCGCTCATTTGAAACACGGTTCGAAATGGATCGAAATTGACGACCGTTTGGCTCCAATTTCCGGTGAAGTCGTCTGGACAAAACAATATGCTTCGGCATTTTTCGGGACGGCTTTGGCATCTTCGTTATCCGCACAAAAGGTTGATACACTTATAGTTACGGGCTGCACAACGTCAGGCTGTGTGCGTGCTTCAGCAGTTGATTCGTGCCAAAACGGTTTGCTGACAAATGTCGTGCGTGAATGTGTTGGCGATCGTTCCGCTGCAGCACACGAGGCAAATCTGAATGATTTGGATGCGAAATATGCGGATGTGGTCAGCTTGAAAGAGGTCGAGGATTATTTGTATCGTAATTCGATTCCGTTTTAGAAATGAGTTTAACAATAAGACAAGCGACAATCGACGATTTGCACCTGATTTCGGTTTTGGCGATTGCCACACATTACGAAGCATATTTTGAACTCGATCCATCCCACGATTTAGCTGATTATTGCGTTAGGTTCTTTAATCTTGAAACGGTAAAAAGTGAGCTTGAAAATCCGCAACTAACTTACTTAATTGTTCAATACAAGGGAAATGCCGTTGGATTCGCGGAATTGCGAGAAGGTAAATACATCGAGTGTTTGAAAGGTAAAAATGCAATCGAAGTTCAGCGGATCTATGTAATCGAACCGTTGAAAGGCAAAGGAATCGGCAAAAGGTTATTCGAAAAATGTTGTGAAATCGCACGCGAAAAAGGTTACCAAACAATTTGGCTCGGCGTTTGGGATAAGAATATTGAAGCTCAAAAATTTTACGAGAAAATCGGGATGAAAAATGTTGGACTTACCGATTTTTCGGATGGGAAGAGTAATTTTATTAATTTTGTTTTTGCAACAGATTTATGACAAACAGACCACTTAAAGGCTTAAAAGTTTTAGAAATGGGGCAGCTTCTCGCGGGTCCTTTTTGTGCTTCAACTCTTGCGGGATTTGGTGCAGAAGTTATCAAAATCGAGAAGCCGAAGACCGGCGATCCGCTTCGAGTTTGGCGGAAATTGCACAAAGGAACGTCGCTTTGGTGGCTTTCGATGGGTCGCAACAAAAAGTCAATCACGCTTGATATGACCAATCCGAAAGGGCAGGAAATCGCCCGACGGCTTGCATCGAAAGTTGATATTCTGCTCGAAAATTTCAAACCCGGAACGATGGAAAAATGGGGAATGAGTTATGAAGCTCTAAAAGCTGTAAATAAAGGAATCATTATGGTTAGAGTTTCAGGTTACGGGCAGACTGGTCCGTATTCCAAACGTCCGGGCTATGCAAATGTGGCGGAAGGAATCGGCGGAATTCGTTATACGTCGGGTTATCCAGATCGTCCGCCTGTCCGCACCGGTTTGTCGATTGGCGACACTTTATCGGGCTTGCACGCGGCACTCGGAGCTTTGACGGCGGTCTATCATCGAGACGTGAACGGCGGCGAGGGGCAAGTTGTGGATGTCGCGATTTACGAATCGATTTTCAATATGATGGAATCGACGCTCGCTGAATACGACAAACTCGGCGTCATCCGCGAACGCACGGGAGCGAAGCTCGAAGGCATCGTGCCGACCTCAACTTATCCGACCAAAGACGGTAAATTTATCATCATCGGCGGCAACGGAGATTCAATTTATCGACGGCTAATGCATAAAATTGGACGCCCAGATTTTGCGGAACACGCCGAAATGCAGGACAATAAAGGTCGGGTCGGACACGAAGAAGCAATTGACAAAGCCATCACCGATTGGACGTTAACTCAAACATACGATGAGGCTTACGCTGCTATGCTCGATGCCGAAGTGCCGTGCGGACCGGTTTATTCAATCGCCGATATTGTCAAGGACGAACAATATATCGCTCGCGGCTTGTTTGAGGAAGTAGAAATTGAGCCGAATGATACCGTTAAAATTCCCGCCGTGTTGCCGAGATTAACCGCAACTCCCGGCGGAACGGATTGGATCGGTCCAAAATTAGGCGAACATAATGAAGAAATTTATCGCGGATTTTTGGAAATGTCGGCGAGCGAATACGAAGATTTGATTGCACAGGAAATTATTTAAACCACATAGATCACATAGTTTTTTTTTGCCTTTTTCTATGTGTTCTATGTTTCTATGTGGTTAAATACTCTTATGAATTTACCTACAAAAGTTGAAATAGTTGAAGTTAGTCCGCGAGACGGCTTGCAGATTTTGCCTAATTTTGTGCCGACGGCGGACAAAATCAAGCTCATTAATCTTGCCAAAGACGCAGGTTTCAAACGCATCGAAACCGTGTCGTTTGTTTCGCCGAAACATGTTCCGCAGATGGCTGACGGCACGGAAATATTGGCGGCGTTTGCCGATGATTCGAGCAATAACCAGGTTGGTCTCGCTCTCAACGAACGCGGTTACAAATCGGCGATTTCGGCGAAAGTCCCATGGATTTGCTACGTAATGGCGGCTACTGAAACGATGTCGCTAAAAAATGCAAACACAACAATTGCTGGCGGCTTGCAAATGACGAAAAATTGCATCGCGGATGCACACGCCCAAGGTATTAAAGTCCGTGGTTCTATCTCGGTTACATGGGTTTGTCCTTATGAAGGCGACGTACCAAAAGAGCGGATTTTGGAGATTACTAAAGAACTCGTTGAAGCAGGGGCGGACGAAATTGCGTTCAATGATACGGTTGGACGAGCGACACCGAATGATGTTTTTGAATTGTGTAATCAAGCGAAACAACTCTTTCCGAATCAACAGTTTGCGGCACATTTTCATGATACAAATTTCACTGCTTTGGCAAATATTTATGCGGCATTGACGGCAGGTTGGAATATTTTTGACAGTTCGGCTGGCGGACTCGGCGGTTGTCCATTTGCGGTTGGAGCGAGCGGAAATGTGGCGACGGAAAAAGTTGTTTGGTTGATGAATAAAATGGGAATCGAGACAGGGATTGACGCGGAAAAATTAAAGATTTGTGCTGATTTTGCGAGAGAAATCGAGGCTAAAGCAAAGATAAATCATTGATTTTACAGTGATGAAGAGGATGAAGGCAGGATAAGAAAAACATTTTAGAATGATTATTCTAGCTTTTATCTTATCCTTTTTAATCCCTCTTATCCCTGTAAAACTATCAAAAAATGAAACAAATTCTACATTACATTGGCGGCGAAAGAGTTGCTTCAAAATCGGGCAAAACTTTTTTGTCGGAAAATCCCGCGACCGAAGAAACTATTGCCGAAGTTGCATTTGGTGAAGCGGAAGAAGTAAATGATGCGGCGTTGAATCTGGCAGACAAAGCCTTTCAAACTTGGAAAAATGTTACGCCGCTCGAACGCGGGAAATTGCTCTACAAAGTTGCCGATAAACTGCTCGAACGCCGCGAAGAATTTGCACTCGCCGAAACTGAAGATTCGGGTAAAACTTTTCAGTCAAATTTGAATATTGACGTGCCGTTTTGCTCCGATTTTTTTCGATATTATGCAGGTGCGGCAGACAAATTGCGAACGCCTGTGCCAAACAACGAACCGGGAACGCATCGTTACGCGACACGCGAACCTTACGGCGTGATTGGGGCGATTGCACCTTGGAATTTTCCGCTCGTGATGGCAACTTTGAAACTTTCGGCGGCACTTGCTTGCGGAAATACTGTTGTGATGAAAATGGCGGAGCAAACTCCCGCAACCGTTACGATGTTGGCTGAATTAATGGTGGAAGTTGGTGTGCCTAAAGGAGTTGTTAATGTCGTTCACGGCGATGGAACGACCGGGCAACATCTTGTTCATCATCCGAAAGTCAAGAAAATTGCGTTCACGGGTTCGTCTGCAATCGGCAAATTATTGGGCGAACAAACAGGGAAGATGACGAAACCTGCGTTGCTCGAAATGGGCGGAAAATCGGCGAATATTATCTTTGCAGATGCCGATATTGACTTGGCTGTCAACGGAATTTTGCAATCGAGTTTGGGGAATAACGGACAATTTTGTCTCGCCGCAAGCCGCGTTTTGATTGACGAGAAAATTGCCGATGAAGTTACAGCAAAAGTCGTTGAAAAAGCGAAGAAAATTACGAGTTGGCGATCCGATGGATTCGACTTCAAATGTCGGTCCGATTATTTCTCGCAAACAGTTGGAACGCGTTTTGAGTTACATTGAAATCGGCAAAAATGAAGGCGCGGAAGTTGTCGCTGGCGGAAACAGAATCGGCGATAAAGGTTATTTTATCGAGCCGACCGTTTTCACAAAAATGACTCCAGATATGCGTATTTGGCGTGAAGAAATTTTTGGTCCGGTGGTTGGAATTACAACTTTTTCGACCGAGGAAGAAGCGATAAACCTTGCAAATGACAGCGATTACGGACTTGGTTCATACTTTTGGACAAACGATTTAAATCGTATGCACCGTGTTTCAAACGCTATGGATTCAGGCTTAGTTTTTGTCAATATGCCCGCCTATATGACTCCGATGATGCCTGCCGGAATCCGAAATTTATCAGGAACTGGTCAAAATTTTGGACTCGAAGCTTTGGAAAATTACACAAAATTGAAAGGAGTTTACGTCAATTACAGCGGAAAGATTTTCCCTTGGTTGACTTAAAAATCGGTTAGTAAAACAGCGTCTTGTGCGATTGTGATTTGCGGATAGAGAAATTGTTTGCCGTCGGCTGACCATTCCGGCACGTTTGATTCGCCTTTGCCTAAGCCGTCGAGGGTTTTATGTTCGCCTCCTTCAACAGGTAAGAAAAGCAGTTTCAGATTTTCGCCTTCGGAATAAATTTGAGTGATGAATTTGCCGGAAGGATGCCAGCGGATGTGCCTCTCATAAATTGGGATTGGCGGAGTGATTTTATTGATTAGCAAGCTTGAGTCAGTTGAAATTATAGCAATCCGCCATTTCCTGTTGTCCGCAAAATCCATAAAATAACAGGCTACTTTAGTTCCATCGGGCGAAATTGAAGGGAAGTAGCAACTACTATCGAGTATTTTTGTCTCGCCGTTCCAGTTTAAAAAAGCACCTTCCGAATGTCCCAAACCGCGTTGAAAAATAATTTTGCCGTCATTTGAAATATCGGGAGATTTAATATCGCCTTCGCTGATTTGACGCAGATTTTTCCCCGCTGAATCAACTTGCCAGATTCCTCTGATGCCATTTTGTTTTGCCGCAAAAACGATACTGCCGTCAACGGGAGAGACGGTTAACCCAAAGCTAACATTGGCATTAGTCGTAATTTGGCGGGCGTTTGTGCCATCGTTTTTCATTTGCCAGAGTTCGTTTTTCCCGCTTGCTTGCGATGAAAAAACAATCTCATTATCTTTCGACCAATCCATTTCATCAATATATTCGGAGGCAGTAAAAATCTCACGAATTTTGAGGGAAAAATCGCTTTCGTTAAAATCAACCAGCCGCAGACTCGAGTTGTAACTGACTTGAATCGTGAGAATTTTTCCGCCGCTCGCCGCTAGTTTGACGTAATCTTTCAGTTCGTTAGTCAGTTGTTTCGCCTCGCCGGTTTGACGCGAAAATACCCAAACTTGATTTTGCAAACCGTCTTCGGATTTGGCGGTAAAAGCTAATTTATCGTCATCAATCCAAGCCAGATTATCAACTGTTCGCCAGCGTTTGTCGGTTAAATATCGTTCGCTTCCGTTTTCGGGATTTACCAGCAGAATCGTGTCGAATGATACTTTTTCTCTCTTTTCCGTAACCGCCACGGCAATTTCATTTTGGGTGGGCGACCAAGCCAACGGACTTGAATAAAAAATCGGAAAGTATCGAACATCGTCTTTGGCACGAAGCAAAGTCCGTGAATTTGAGCCGTCAACATCGGAAACGCCAAGCCAAGTCTCCTTTTGCAGACTAAACGATTCGGTAAACGCAAAACGCTTGCCGTCAGGCGATATACTGATAGCCGAACCGCTAGAAATCTTTGGAATTATTTGCGATATTCCTCCTAAAAGCGAAATTTTCTCCAAAACCGGGTCAACTTCATTTTTCAAGAATTTCGAGGCGTAGATAAACTGGCTGTCGGGAGAAATTGTCAGCCCGACATAGTTGAGCGGTTGTGGTTCGACGATTCTTTTCTCGCTTCCTGTCTCCATCTGACGCAACCATAAACTCTCGCCATTGTCTTCTTTTTGAGCAAAGACAGCAAAATTTCCATCAGGTGAAAGTGCAATATTGGCGATTTTTCCACTGGCGGTTAATTTCGCAAATCGCATTTGTTTACTAGGCGGCGGCTGAAAATATCTTAGACCGAGCAAACCGATTCCGATGGCAAACAATATAGCCAAAGCGATTGATGCAATTTTTGCGAAAGACGATATTTTATTTCCAATTGAAACCGGGTTTTGAATTTTTACTTCCTCTTCAATGGTCAATTCCGTTACCGAATGAGTTTCGATAATTAGCAGATTTTCGTCTAAATCTCCGACAAATTTATAACCTTTGCCCGGCACGGTGACTAAAAAACGAGGTGAATTTTTAGTTTCGCCTAAGGCTTTTCGCAAATTGGAGACTTGCACTACCAAATTTGACTCTTCGACAAATTTATCATCCCAAACCCATTGCAGAATTTCGTCTTTGGAAACGATGTTTCCGTTGTTTCGCACCAAAAAAGTTAATAAGTCGAAGGCTTTAGCGTGCAGACGAACGACTTCGCCCTGACGTAATAAACGCCGATGATCTGTGTCAATTTCAAACTCGGCAAAGCTGATTTTGGGCGGCATCAAATCGTTCATCGTTGATTTATAAAAATTTATAAAAATTTATCGGCAAATTTAGGACAATTTGTTGGTTAATTTGTCAATCTTTCCTCAAGCACAAGATTAGGACGCGAAAACGATTTTGGGTTTGCTCAAAATTTTAACAGATGACAAGCCAAACAAAAAGACTTTTTTATGAGAGTCGTCAAACGAATAAAAATCATAGCCGAAAAACACGAGTTAAAAGTGATTCGGTTTGCACCGAAGGTCAGACTCTTTTGCCATAAATGTCAGGCTGAAACACAACATTTATCGGTGGCAGAAACGGCGAAAATGTTGAAAATGTCGGAAAGAGAGGTTTTCAGAATGGTTGAAAGTGGACAAGTTCATTTGATTGAGACGGTGGATGGAAAATTGTTGATTTGCGGGGACTCCGCTGCAAGGTTTGAAAAATAAAATAGCAAAAACATTAGATTGAGAAAAACAATGGCATAGAAAAAAGCAGGTCAAGGGCGGTCGTATCCGTCTTTGTATAACGCCACGATGACGGTTGGTTCGCGTAAATCGTTTGGAGCTAGCTTTGACGATATTCCAGTCCCAATTTACGCCAGAGAGAAAATTTTAATGCGTTCTCGTGAGCCGAGTAAGTGCAACGACTTGATGCTCGTGCAATACCTGCTCAAACGAATTTATCAGCAGCGGCAAAATGCAAATCCACCGCTTAATCAAGCAATTGGAACGGCAAACTTGAAAATTGATGGGTTGTATGAACCAAAAACGCAAAAAGCTATCGAATAATTTCAACTTGAAATAAGGCGGAACGGAGACAAAATTGCCACGGACGGCTGTGTTGAATCGGAACGTGGCAATAGAAGTGAAGAAAATGAACAAATAAACATCGTAAAAAAATGAGTTTGCCAATTTGCTCACCAAAAAACAATCAAAATGTAACGGAGATCCGAATGAAAAATAACATTTACCCAAAGAGCCGAAGGGCAAACATCGTTGTGCAGGATTTTGAGAATGAAGTCCTGATTTATGATTTGGCAAAAAACAAAGCGTATTGCCTGAACCAAACATCTGCTTTGGTCTGGCAGAATTGCAACGGAAACAATTCGGTTGCCGACATCAGCCGCGAATTGAGTAGCAAATCAAAAATAGACGTTTCCGATGAAGTGGTTTGGCTTGCGATAGACGGTTTGAAAAAGGACAATTTGCTCGAAAACGGCGATGAGGTTGAAATCAACTTTAACGGCTTGAATCGGCGGCAATTGATTAAGAAAGTCGGTTTTGCTTCGATGATAGCTTTACCCATTATTTCTTCTGTCATTGCCCCCTCGGCAGCGGCGGCACAATCAAATCTGCTCGCCTTTTTTGCGGTTTGCACGGCACCAAGTCAATGCTCATCGGGGAATTGTGATGCCGCTTCGTTTGGTATAAACGATGGACTCGGACATTGTTGTGTATCAGGCACTACTGGTGGAGCTCAACCAGGTCAAATCATTAGTGCATCGTTTGATCTTTGTTTTCCAAATTGTAGCACTACTGCCCCAAACTTTTGCTGTAGTGGTCAAGCTCAGGTCGCACCGGGTGGGGCTGAATGTGGAATCAATCAACAGTTTCGTTGCCGTTGTGTCTAGCGAACTCTTGCAGATTGGATTGAGTGAGATTATCGGGAAATTGACAACGATGAACTTCGTTTTGTTGCGGGTGAAGGCGTAACTCATAATTTGCGGAAATTCGTTCGGAAAATAGTTTTATAAAAGTTTGTTTCTTTGCAATCCAGCCTTCCAAGCAAAGCGAAGACATAGCGGATAGCTTTTCAGCTTTTCTATCCGTCAGTTCGCCAAAAGCGGATTGAAACCAAAATAATTTTGTTGTAAAATAAATTCGTCTTAAACTTATAACAAATGAGGTAAAATTATGAGCGAAGCAACCACCGCCAAAGTTCCTTTTCCAGTCTTTCTACGGCATAACGGTATTTGGGAAGGAACATACACTTTGATAGATGCCAAAACGGGCGAAATCCTCGACCATCATCAGAGCCGTCTGACCTGCAAAACCAATGGAATTGATGAATATTCGCAACAAAATGTCTATACGTGGGCGGACGGAAGGGTTGAAACTAAAGAGTTTCCGGGCGAATTGAAAGACGGTTGGTTGAAGTTTGATAATCCGCGTTTGAAAGGTGCTTCAACCGAAGTTGACGAAAACTGCATTTTTTTAACATGGGTTTATAAAGATTCGCCAAACGATAAATACGTGGAAATTATCACGCTCGAATCAGACACGCACAGATGCCGAACCTGGCAGCATTTTGAAAATGGCGAATTTGCAAAATTAACCGTCATTGACGAAAGAAAGGTCGGATAAATAATGTTTAATTGTAAACGGTTAATAGTTAATTCCGCCTACGTTTTGTCCATTTTGACATCGATTGTTGTAGCTTCAGCTCAGGATTTATCACCGCTCGAAATTGCTAAAAAAACAATTGCAGCTTCGGGCGGGGAAAATTGGCGGCGACCGAAAACACTTCAATTGTCAGGCACAGCGAAAATCTTTTGGTATGGCAAACCTATTATTTTGAACAATTATAAGATGTGGCGGGTTTTTCCGAACGAGAATAATGCCGCACATTCGGCAAACGGTAAAGTTCGTTTTGATGCTTTTGAAGACGATATGCTGTTTTTTCAAATTGCTTTTGATGGCAAAAATACGTTTCAAAATCTGAGCGATTTAGCTAAGCAGCAAGAAGAGCAATTAAAATGGGGGAATAATTTTGGTTTTTCGATTTTTCGTTTTGTGGAGTCGGATGGATTTAAGTTGCTTCGTCTGCAAGATGACAAAATTGACGGTCATCTCTGTTACTTCATCAAAATCATTGACCCAAAAAAAACTGAAACGATTTTCGGCATCGATAAGAAAACTTTTTTTATCCGCTCTGCCTTTTTCAAAACGCCAATTGGTTTTCACCAAAGGATTTACGATGATTTTAAGTGGCACAAGAATCCTAAATTTATCCAACCCAGAAGCTTAAGAATTTTTAATGACGGGGTAAAAACCACTGAAATTTTTTGGTCTGAATACAAAATCAATCGACCGATTGACGATAGAGTCTTTGAAATAAAATAAAAACCTAACCGATCTATTAGCGATCCCAACCATGCCCTTAAACTTGATTTTATTGTAAAGTTTTAAGAAAATACTAACGTGGCTTTACAGTATTCCTATCAAAATGCAGATCTTAAATAAAATAAAGGGTATCGTAAATGATTATGGTAAATTCGGGTCATTTGCCGGTTTGACGATGCTAATGCCAATTTTTGGCTCAGTGTTTTTATTAACAAGTGTTTATCAATTTGCACCTTGGTTGCAGGAAAATAAGGAAACAGGTTTCGTTCTATTTATTTCTTTAATGACCATTTTTTCTGGCTTAGCTTTGATGGCAATCAATGTTTTAGGAATTATTAGCGGGTTTGCCTTTGATTTTGAGTTGGGTTTATTAGCTCAAATTATTGGAATTTTGGGTGCTTCAACTTTAATGTTTATCGTCGCCAAGCGATTCGCTTCCCGAAATTTGCTTTCGACAATTGAGAAAAAACCTAAAATCCAAGCAATTCACAATGCCTTAACCCGCGAGAATTTCTTCAAAACGCTACTGATTATCACACTTTTACGACTCTCGCCCGCAATGCCTTTCGCCGTAACAAATTTTTCAATCGCAGCGGCTGGAGTTTCATTCAAAACATATATTTTGGGGACGGCAATCGGAATGACGCCACGAGCAATAGCCGTTGTTTTCATTGGATCGAGTCTTTCGGAATTAAATTTTACAACTCCGAAAGATTCCGGAATGCTGATTTTAGGAGTTTTATCAACTATCGCAGCAGTTGTTTTGGTCGGATATTTCAGCAAGAAAGCCTTGCAAAATTTAACGATGCAAGAATCAAATTGATCCTTTATTTGCTTAAGCTAAAGCTCTTCAAATCTGTTTCAATCAAACGATTTATCGTTTCTTTACCTTCAGAATTGATGATAATAAAACGTGCCGAAGCCTTTACCACACCCACATCTTTCGCATAATGATAAACGCTGATGGTGCGTGCTTTGCGACCATCGCCCAAATCCCAAAACGATTCCGATTCAATCCGCAAACATTTTTTGAATTCTCCGGCAGTAACTTTTACATCTTCTTGCGAAACGTATTTTTGCTCGAGTTTGTAGTTTCCGCGATTCGTTTTTCCATCCGTCAGTTTGCGAGTAAACGATGTTTCTATGATTGTTTCCGTACCTATTTTTACTTTTTCGGGAAACCAAAGTTGCGGCTTATCAAATCTAACAAATGTTTTATCCGCAAAGTTTTCACCGAAATAATAGATTCCTTCGCCTTTAACCTGCATCAATATTTTAGCCGCGTTTGTCGCGTCAAAATGATTTACTGTTGAATCAAAAATGTTGAAATTCTTTTGGTGTTGCTCAAGTAAGATTATTTCTTTTTCGCCAACTTCCATTCGGGAAACATAATCTCCTTTCCAGGTTGGCGGAGCAACGTAATTCCAGCTGTTTCCGGCTTTTAGTTGATAATAGTCGGCGATTTTTAGAGTCTGAGCAGAAGCCGATAAAGATAATAAGGAGATGGAAAGTATCAAAAATAATCTGCGTTTATCTGTCTTCATCTGCAGTTAAATTATTCCTTTCTCCGCGAGCTTTTCGATCACATCTTTTTGAGTTTCAACAAAATGCGAGCGTTCAGCGTTTTTTTCAAGCAGGGAATTCGGCGGATAAAACGAGTGTTTTGCGTAAGATTCGGCGTAAAGTTCAAAGCGTTGTCGCGATAAAATATTTCCCATTCCGGCACGTTTGCGATTTCGGCGTAGTGCAGCTAAATCTATCTCTGCAAAGGCGTTAATTGATTCGCCTTGACCAGTTTCAGCAATAATCAAACCTTTGTAATCAACAATTTTCGAGCCGCCGTCGGTTGAATTTTCAGGAATCGAAATATCAGCAATTCCCGCTGAATTTGCGGAAACAACATAAGCCATATTTTCATAACTGCGAGCGAGCTTGGCGACATTTTTCGGCGTGTTTTGCATTCCGAAAACTTCCGATGACGAATGACAAAAAACCTCAGCACCACGCATCGCAAGGCAACGGGCGATTTCCGGGTAAAGAATTTCTTCGGATGCGATACACGCTAGATTTCCGATTTCGGTTCTTGCGACCGGGAAAACTCTTTCGAGCCCGTAAACATCTAAATATTTGTCCCAAACATCGTGCGGAGTTGGGGCAAACATTGAAACAAGACGTCGATATCGAACAACAACTTCGCCGTTTGGTGCAATCACAAAAGACGTTTGAAAATAGAGTTCAGCGAAATTTTTGTCGAGTTCGTATGCGTTTCCGCTTAGGAAGATCTTGCGGTCTTGGGCGATTTGTGACAGTTTTTCGTAGATTTCGCCGTCAATTTCCAGGCACGCTTTTTCACGCCATTCATCGATCGATTCTCCGAGCGGAAAACTCGTCAAAAAGTATTCAGGCAAAACGACGAGCTTTGTATCAAAACCGATAAATGCAATGCTCGCAGCAATTTGCCGCGACAACCGCTCAATCGTCCGCGACATAATCTCCGCCGCATCAGCCCGATCTTTCGCACGATTTACGGCGAAGCATTTTGTTTGCAAGGCGATTGCTCGGTAACTTTCCATAAAAACTATTTAACCACGAAATAACGCGAAGTAACACGAAAAAGACTTCGTGAAAACTTCGTGCCGCTTCGTGGTTTCAAAGAATCCTAATTTGGATAAATCAAAATATTCAAATAAGCATCAACTTTTCCGTGATGATTTGGCAAAATAACTGTCGTTGAATCCTTTTGCGTGACAATTGCCGGACCATTTATTTTATGTCCGTGGCGAAGTTTTTCGCGGTCGTAAATGTTTGTATCCATTTGCTTTCCGTCAAACCACGCCTGATACATTTCGGTGATTGCTGAAGAAGCATTTTCGTCACCTTTTTCATATTTTGGCAATTCAACTTTGCGGACAGTTCCCACGCCGACGCATCTTAAATTTACAATTTCAATCGGCGATTCAATATTGAAACCATAATTTTTCTCGTGTAGCTCTTTGAAATCAGCGATAAATTTCGCCTTTCCAGCGGCAGTCGCAAATTGATCAGGGGCAACCGCAATTGGGAATTCAAAACCTTGTCGATAATAACGAACGTCAACTTCATACGTAAGTTTTTGACTCGATTTAGCGATTTCTTCACCGTCAAGCCACGCAGTTGCTTCACCGCCAAGCACCTTGAAAATCTCTCCAAATTCTTTGTTATCAATCTTTTCCAGTTCGCGAATCATCGTTTGTGAAAACTCGTTTCTAATATCTGAATGCAGAAATCCTAATGCCGATAGCACGCCCGGAGTCGGCGGCGAAATGCACGGATACGAGCCGCAAAGTTTCGACAAAGAATTGCCATGAAGCGGTCCTGCACCGCCGAAAGCGACGAGTGCAAAATCTCTTGGGTCAAGTCCGCGTTGGACTGAAACGAGCCGCAATGCACCGAACATATTTTCGTTGACAATATCCAAAATTCCCTGTGCCGCGGCTTCAATTGATAAACCTAAAGTATCGGCAATTTTCTTGACGGAATTTCGTGCAGCTTCCACATCGAGCGACATTTCACCGCCCAAAAGCCTCGGCGGCAGATGTCCAAGCACAACGTTTGCATCAGTTACGGTCGGTTCTTCGCCACCTTTTTTATATGCCGCCGGTCCCGGATCTGCACCCGCAGATTGCGGTCCGACTCGCAACGCACCAGTCATCGGAACGTGTGCGATTGAACCGCCGCCGGCACCGACCGTTCGCACGTCAACTGACGACGCTTTGACCGGATAATAGCCGACGCGAGTTTCACGCACGAGATTCGGAGTTCCGCCCATCGTAACGCAAACATCGGTCGAAGTTCCTCCCATATCAAAGCCCAAAACTTTATCAAATCCGGCAAGTTCGCCAACGTATGCCGCAGCGACTGCTCCGCCCGAAGGTCCTGATAACAGCGTGTTTACCGGCGATTTCTTGGCAGCTTCGATACTCATTACTCCGCCATCAGAACGAACGATATTTACGGTCGTATCAATTTTTGCATCAGCTAATTTGTGCTGAATTCCTTTCAAATAATTCGCCATTTTCGGTCGAACGTATGAATTCATAACGGTCGTCAAGCAACGCTCATATTCGCGAAATTCGGGCAAAATATCGGTGGAAATCGTAACTGGAAGATCGGGATACATTTCAGCGGCGATGTCGCGGATTTTTCGTTCATGAACATTGCTGGCAAACGAATTTATCAGCGAAACGGTCAACGCCTCGATTCCGGCTTCTTTCAAATCTGTGATAAAGCCACGAATTTCAGCTTCGTCAATCGGCGAAGTTTCAACGCCTTTTGCAGTCGTTCGACAAGTTACACCGCGAGTTAAATACAATGGTGCCAATGGGTCTGGCTTTTGCATGATAATCCAACCGGCGAGCGGTCCCGGCGTTTGCGAACGTGCAACGTGCAGAATTTGCTCGAATCCTTTGGTCGTTATCAAGCCTACCAATGCACCTTTTTCTTCTAAAACGGCGTTCGTCGCGACGGTGGTTCCATGCAAAATCAGGTCGATTTCGTTCGCATCTAAACCGTTTCGTTCAACGATTTTCCTAATGCCTTCAAGTATGCCGATCGACTGATCCGCAGGCGTCGAAGGAGTTTTTTCTAGCTTCATTTCGCCTGTTTTGTTGTTGAAAAGTAAAAGGTCGGTAAACGTTCCGCCAACGTCAATTCCTAAACGATAACTCATATTTTGCCTCGTAATTTAGTAATTTGTTTGTAATTTATGTCAAATTAAATTTATGATAATACTGCAAATATAGCTTGCAATTTTAACGAAGTCAAGCTAGATTTGTTATAGACTTATATCCAATTTTTGTATTAGAATTTATAACAAATTTCACGCATGATTTTTGGCGGATTAACATCAGCAGGCGACCTTTTAGGACGCAACGCACGAAACTTTCCGAACGACATCGGACTTATTTTTGGCGACAAAAACTTTACATGGAAAGAGCTTGATGACCGTGCGAAAGCCTTTGCGAACTCGTTGTTTGAACTTGGATTGAACCGAGGCGATCGGGTCGCGATTTACGCGAAAAATTCGAATCAATGGGTTGAAGCGTTGTTTGGATTGGCTCAAGTTGGGCTGGTTTCGGTAACTGTAAATTATCGTCTGACGGCGAATGAAGTCGCATTTATCGTCGAGAATTCGGGAGCAAAAGCGATTATTTGTGATGAATCAACCGAGCAGAATTCAATCGACGTGAAAGCACAAGTTGCATGTTTGCAACACGTTATTGATCCGCGTTTGTTTGAAAATTTAATCGGGCAAAGTCCAAAGTCTAAAGCCCAAAGTCCAAAGTTAGACGCCAGCGATGCGGCGATGCTTTTATACACATCTGGCACGACAGGTTTTCCGAAAGGTGCAATTTATTCGCATTATTCGCTTTTAGTTGGAATGTTAGTTCACGTTCACGCGATTGCAAGCAAACAAACGCATCGCGTCATGCTGCCTTCGCCTTTGTATTCGGCGGCGGGAATTGCGGGAATTTATTGTGCGGTTTATGTCGGTTCGCAAATTTCGTTGATAAATTACGATGTTGAAACAGCTTGTCAGACGATTGAACGCGACAAAATTACATTTACAAATCTTGTGCCGACGACGATTCAGATGTTGTTAGCTTCTGATGTTTCAAAAAAATACGATCTAAGTTTCTTGGAAGTGTTACTTTACGGCGGTTCACCGATTCCCGAACCTGTTTTGCGTGAAGCGATGCAACGCTTTCCAAAATGCGGTTTCAGGCAGACTTTTGCGACCACCGAAACAGGTTGTGCAGGAACAGTTTTAGAGCCGAGCGAGCATCGTTTGGCGTTGGAAAATGTCGATAAAAAGCATCTTTTGCAATCGTGCGGACGACCGCAGACGAATGTTGATGTGCGAATCGTTGACGAAGATTGGAACTTTTTGCCAGCAGATGAAGTAGGCGAAATTGCGATTCGGACCGAGGCAAATATGGTCGGATATTGGAATAATTCGGAAGCCACGGCGAAAACTTTGCAAAACGGCTGGCTTCGCACGGGCGACATGGCACGAATGGACGCGGACGGTTATTTATATCTGGTTGATCGCAAAAACGACATGATCGTGTCGGGTGCGTTGAATGTTTATCCATCGGAAGTTGAACGGATTTTGCAAGAACATCCAAGTGTATTTGAAGTCTCGGTTATCGGCGTTCCAAGCGAAAAATGGGGCGAAGAAGTAAAAGCGGTTGTGGTTTTGAAAGAAGGTTTGGAAGTTTCAGAAAGTGAAATAATAAGTTTTTGCGAAGGCAAATTAGCAGGTTTCAAAAAACCAAAAACGGTTGAATTTATTGATAAATTACCGCGAAATTTGACGGGAAAGATTTTGAAGAAAGATTTGCGGGAAAGATTTAGCCACGAACAAGCACGAAAATGACACGAAAGTTTTTTGTTTGGAAAGTTGAAAATTAGACGCGGAAAAACGCGGATTGGGCAGATAAACACGGATTCGAATCTAATTACATATCTGCGTAAATCCGCTAAATCTGTGTTCATCTGTGTCTAATTCTTTTTCGTGAGATTTCGTGTTTGTTCGTGGCAGAAAATGTATGACAAAAGCAATAGACATAGTCGTCAATCTTTGGACGAAAGAAATTACTGAATGTTATCCGCCGGAACTTGACCAATTTTGGGATTTAGTCGGGATTTTGGAGATGACGAAAAAGGGCGTCACCATCGAAGAAGAATTGGCTTTGATGGACGAAGGCGGCATTGACAAAGGTCTGCTCGTTGCCACGACAGGTGCGGCGGTCGGCTCGAATATTTTCTTTGAAAAACCATTTGAAAAAATTGCCGAAGTTTGTGCAGCACATCCCGACAGATTTAAGGGAATTATCGGCGTAAATCCCTCGCAGATAATGAATTGGGTGCGGAAATTGGATGTCGCCGTCAAAGAATACGGCTTCGTTGGAGCACATCTTTATCCGCATTGGTTTGGTGAGCCGCCGGACAGCCGCGTTTATTATCCGTTTTACGCGAAATGTGCCGAACTCGGCGTGCCGATCCAGATTCAGGTCGGACATTCGGCTCAATGGTTTTTGCGGACTGTCGCCGAACCAATTACGCTCGACCGTGTGGCGATTGACTTTCCCGAACTGAAAATTATCGGCATTCACATCGGTCATCCGTGGACAGAACAAATGATTTCGATGGCGTGGAAACACCCGAATGTTTTTATCGGCACAGACGCACATTTGCCGAAATATTGGGATAAATCGTTGATTAAATTTATCAATTCTCGCGGACAAGACAAAGTAATGTTCGGCACGGATTACCCTGTAATCGGCTTCAAACGGGCGATTGATGAATTGGATAAATTGGAGTTAAGAGAAACACCGAAACGTAAATTGTTGGTCGAAAACGCGGCGAGAGTTTATGGGTTGGAGGATTGGATTTGATTTGCACCACAGAGCCACAGAGTTCACGGAGATAAAACGTGCTAGAAAACTATGTGTGCTCTTTGTCTCTGTGGTGAATAAAAATTTATGAGTAAAAACATACTAAAAAATAAACCGAAAAGAAGCGAAGAAGTCGAAAAATGGCTTCAGGAAGAATTTGGCGAACAGCTTGAACGTTACGAAAAAATCGCCAAGGAAATGAATATTGATTTGGCACAGCAGCGTGAAGTTTGGATTCAAGAATTTTATGAAAGAATCACAACGACAGGCTTTTATTGGCATGCCGACAATAAGAAAATTATTAAAAAAGAAGACCTTTTTCAGAAGCCTGATAGGGAATTTAAGGTGGTATTTTAGTTCGTAGTCCCGCATTTCTGCGGCATTATTTGAGACAGTTTTTACCGCCTGAAGGCGGAACTACAAACACTTATGCGAAAACACATTGAACCATTTGTTGACCGGGACGTTTCGTTCAAACGTCTTGAATTAAAAGGAATTCCGAGCGGTTATAACTACAAAATGCTGTCGATTGACGAGCACTCCGGAGCTTGCACAATGAGCGTGCAATGGGACGCGGGCTACAAACAGCCACCTTCGGTTTCGTATTCGGAGCTGGAAATTTTTATCATGGACGGCGAAATGAAAGTCGGCGATAAGGTCTGGAAAAAAGGCGGATATTTTTTCGTCCCACGCGGCGTTTCGCTTCCCACATTTTCGACTGAAAAAGGCTGTTTCGCGTTAGTGATGTATAACGACACCGAGCCGCATTTCGAAGAATCTGACCAAGATATTGACGGTGCAGAACGCAGTGGTTTAATCCAAATGGGAACTTACGCCGAAATGCCTTGGCAAGTGCCAACGCTTTTTCCGCAAACTGCGTCGGGTTGTTTGCTGAAATTACTCCATTTTGATGAGCAAACTCACGCGATGACGTTTCTTTATTCGATGACTCCGGGCTTTCAGCAGGACAATATTTCGTATCACGATTGTGCGGAGGAGGCTTATCACGTTTGGGGAACTTCGTGGATGATGCAGTTTGGCGATTTGCCGACCGGCGGATATTTTTGGCGTCCGGCGTATGTAAATCACGGTGCATTTTACAGCGAACACGGCATTTTAGGATTTGGCAGAACTGATGGAAATCTGCATAATCATTTTCATCACAACGCTTATTCGAATCCTGATGAAAATGCCGATCGTGCCGCGGCTCGATTAATACGACAAAAACCCGAACTCAATAAATGGATGTGGACGAAAGATCATAACCATTTTGATTTTGAATACGCAACAAATTACACCGCGACCTCGGAAGACGACCGCGTTCACATTCATGATGCGATGCACGCGATGGGCAAGGAACACTCGCACAATGATGAGCAAGGACATCATCATGATTAATGGCAAATTAAAGATTTTTGGGTTAAAATTGTATTTAATATAGGACAAAGGAATAATACAAATATGGCTAAACCAAAAACATCATTCGTCAGTTCGCGGATTCCGCTTTACTATCAGCTTGAAAATGTTTTGCGGGAAAAAATCACCTCGGGTGCATATGGTGGCGGAGAGCGTTTACCGACCGAGATTGAACTAATCGAAGAGTATAAAGTCAGCCGGATTACGGTTCGCCAAGCATTACAAGCCTTGTCCGAAGACGGTTTGATTGAACGCAAACAGGGTCGCGGAACTTACGTTGCTGAACGCAAGTCTAAAAAGCGTAAGTTCACAGGAACAATACACTTAACTGGTTCGCTCGACGAATTAATCGCGATGGGAATGGATACGCCCGTTAAGGTTTTGGAGATGAATCGCGTTGATGCAGATCAGCATGAGGCTGAACTTTTGCAGTTGAAAATTGGAACTCCAATCTACCGTTTAAAGCGTTTGAGAATCAATGAAAACAAGCCGTTTGGATTGATTATCAATTATTTGCCCGAAGAAATCGGCTCACGTTTGACGGTTGCCGAACTTTCGAGCGGTGCCTTATTGCATACAATTGAAACGAAACTTGGCTATAATCTCGAAACCGCGACGCAGGAAATCAAGGCAGAATTGTCTGATCCGTATGTTGCGAACCTGCTGGATGTCCGGGTTGGCACAGCTCTATTATCAATAGAAAGAACGGTTTACACGGACAAAGGTATCCCCGTGGAATACGTTCACACGCTTTATCGAAGCGATTTATACGGATATTCGGTGAAACTTGTTCGCGATAAAAAAGGCAGAAAAACAAAGGCTTTGAACGAAAAAGATCCGAACATGTTTTTTGATTAAGAAAGGGAAAATACTATGAAAATTGCAGTTTTAGTAATCGGAATTTTAGGCATTGTACTTGGTTTAATCGTAACGGTCGGTTCGCTAGCATTGCCGTCTATCACGCCAAACATAAGTACGAATGAAGCAATGCTCGGCGTAATCGCAGGAATTGTAGTTTTTGTAATTTCGCTAATTATTGTCATCATTGGGCTTGTGCTGGTTTTGAAAAAGAAGAAGTGATTGCAGAACGTGCCAAAAAACTTCGCGATTTGCTGGCTCAACCACTGTCGATTTGTGCCGTTGGATGCTACGATGCTTTGACTGCGAAAATGATTGAGCAGGCGAATTTTCCGGTCGCTTATATTTCTGGAGCAAGTGTTTCGATGGCTCTTTTGGGCAAGCCTGATTTGGGTTTGGCAAGCTACGGCGAGATTTTCCAACAAGTTCAGCGAATCGCCCAAGCGACCACAATTCCGATTATTTTGGACGCTGACACGGGCTACGGAAATTATCAAAATGCTCGTCGTGCCTTTGTCGAATATGAACAAATCGGTATTGCCGGAATCCAAATTGAAGACCAGATTTTCCCGAAGCGATGCGGACATTTGCAAGGCACACAAGTAGTTGAAACGGAAGAAATGTTGACGAAAATCAAGGCGGTTTTGGATGTTCGAAATAATCCCGATACGGTTTTGATTGCTCGCACAGATGCCCGACAAAGTCTCGGTTTATCTGAAGCCATAAACCGTGCGAATCTTTACGCTGAAGCTGGTGCCGACGTGATTTTCCTTGAAGGTCCTGATGGACGCGAAGAATGTGAAATTGTTGCAAAAGAAGTAGTTGCACCGCTTTTGATCAACACAGGCGGACGCGGTTTGACTCCGAAACTGGGTTTGGAAACATTTGAAAAAATTGGTTTCAAAATTGTCCTTCATCCGGGCGTTATGCAGCGAGCAGCGACTTTTGCAATCGGTGAAATGCTTGCAGATTTGAAGAAAAACGGAAATTTGACGACCACGAAAAATGGTCAAATGGATTTTGATGAATGGTTTGAATTGGTTGGGTTGAGCGAGTTTAAAGAAACGGAAAAAAGATATTCAACCACGAAGTAACACGAAGAAAACACGAAGGTTTTAAGGATTTCAATTGAATTGATTCCGTCGTTCATAATTTTTCTTCCTTCGTGAAATCTTCGTGTTACTTCGTGGTTAAGAAAAATATGAAATTTGATTCAATTATCACAAACGGAACGGTAGTTTTCCCTTTTCACGGCGAGGTGAAATGCGAAATTGGTATTAACGACGGCAAAATTTCGGCGATTGCGGATTCGATTGATTCTTCGCAAGCCGAAAATGTGTTTGACGCAAACGGGAAGCACGTTTTTCCGGCGGCGGTTGATTCGCATTTTCACGTCGGAATTTATCGACCGCATTCCGTTGATGCGTCGTCTGAATCGATGTCGGCGTTGGTCGGCGGAGTCGGCACGATCATCAGTTATTGGCGAACGGGTCATCATTATCTCAATAAAACAGGGCTTTATAAAGAAATTTTGCCCGAAGTGATGCAGCTTTCCGACGGGAATTTCTACACCGATTATTGCTATCACATCGCGGTGATGACTGCTGATCAATTGGACGAAGTTGAATGGCTGGTCGAAAATGCTGGCGTTGGTTCGTTCAAATTTTATATGTTTTACAAGGCGTTGACGCTCTCCGCCGATTCGACCAAAGGTTCTGATTACACGATGGCGGAAAATTACGACCTCGGACATCTGTATGAATTGATGACGCGAGTTTCGGCGATGGCGGAAAAATATAAAGATAAAGCCCGTATTTCCTTGAGTTTACATTGCGAAAATCCTGAATTAATCCGCGTATTTATCGAACGTGCGAACAAAAGCGGTCTGACAGGTTTGAAGGCTTACAGCGAAGGTCGTCCGCCTTTGAGCGAAAAATTGTCGGTTCACGAAGCAGCAATTTTAGCCGATGCAACAGGTTGTCCGATAAACCTTTTGCATCTTTCATCACGTGATGCACTTCAAGCCGGAATTGACGTTCGGCGAACTTATCCGAATCACGACATCAAACTTGAAACAACTTTACATCATTTGGCATTGGATCACGAAGAGCTTGACCGCAACGGAATCGGCTTAAAAGGCAAGGTAAATCCGCCGATTAGAACCCGTGAACATAGCGAATTTTTGTGGGAAGGAATCAAACGCGGACACGTTGACACAGTAGTTTCCGACCACGCTTGCTGCGGCGAAGAACACAAAGAACAGGGAGTTTGGGGAAGTTTGCCCGGATTCGGCGGAAGCTCGATTTTGTATCCTGTTTTACTGAGCGAAGGTGCTCACAAACGGGGCGTTTCGCTATCGAGAATCGCAGAACTTGTTTCCGCAAATCCTGCCAGAAACTTTGGATTATTCCCGAGAAAAGGTTGTATTTCAATTGGTGCGGACGCAGATTTTGCCATTGTTGATATGAATCTCGAAAAACCGATTCGGGCAGACGAAGCACTTTCTGCCCAAGATCACACGCCGTTTGAAGGTGTAATGACAAAAGGTTGGGTGACGCAAACGATTATTCGCGGAAATTTGCAGTTTGAAAATGGGAAGCTGGTCGGCAAAAAACAAGGAGTTTTCATCAAACGCCCAACGGCGATTCACCAATAAGTTTTAATCTTTTTTAAGCCAGTCGCCGATTCCATAAGGGTCTGCGGCTGGTTGTGAAAAATGTTCGTGGATTACTTTCCAGCTTCCTTGCTCATCTTTTTCAAAAATAAATGTTCCTCGAAAGCGGATAATGTTTATATTTCCATCAATTTCTACCGTTAATTCTGAAATCCCGCCGACAAACCCCATATTTTCAGTTTCTCTCGCTTCAAGGCATTCCACCCATTCGCATTTAGTAACACTTATCTTAGAATCCGCGAAATCTCGCCATCCTTTTGAGACATTTTTGAATCCGAGCGTTCGCCAACGAGGTCCTTCTACGAAAACCAATAAATCTTCAGACGATGAATAAAAATTGATTATCTTTTCGACGTCTTTAGTTAAAACAGCTTTGAAATGATTTTCAGTAGCGGCGATTAAATTTTCACTTTTCATAATAAGCTTCTTCCAAATTTGTTATAAATTTATAACAAATTAACAAATTCAATGCAATTCAAATCAAAATCCGCGAAAAGAAAAAAAAACCGAATTAAGAATCTTAATCCGGCTTTTTGAGATTGTTGATTTCGGCAATCTAATTGACTGTCAAATCTTTCACAAAGGTCCAATCACCACTCGGGTTGATCTTAATATTTCCAATTCGCTTCGTAGCAACCACCATATTGGATGGATACCAAAGTGTAATATAGGGCAAATCATTGGAAATTATTTCCTGTGCTTTGACGTAAAGTTCTTTTGCCTTAACTTTATCGACCGTATCGACCGCCTCTCTTACGATCTTATCAAATTCCGGATTGCTATAACGGCTACGATTTCTTCCACCCGGTTTTTTGTCGGGCGATTCATTGGTTTCAAAAAGGTCCCGCAAAAAGATCGGGTCTTGATTTCCGCCAACCCATTGAGCAGTAGTTGTTTGAAATTGTCCTTGTTTTAATTGTTCCAGGAGCGTTTGTAGCTCCAATGTTTCCAGTTTTGCATTGATTCCAACTTCTTTTAACGACTGCTGAATTACCTGAGAATACTGATTGATCGCAGTATTTCCAGCAGCAATTTTGAAATTTATTTCCTCTCCTTTGTAGCCCGATTCCTGAACAAGTTGTTTGGCTTTCGCGACATCATAAGTGTATTTTGTAGCCGGCGAATATGCCCACGAATCTTCCGGCAAAACTGAATGTGCAACTCTGGCTTGTCCGCTTAGCAAATCCTTAATAATTTTTTCGCGGTCAATTGCGTAAGCAATTGCCTGACGTAATTTGATATTTTTTATCGGCTCGTTTTGAACGTTAAACCCAATGTATCTAATACTTGACCCATTCGATTGAACCACCTGCATATTCGGATTTTGTCCAATTGAATTGTAGGTATCGGCTGAAAAATTGGTTGGATTAGGAACAACATCAACACGGCTCGATTGCAATTCGGCTTGGAGAGCATTCGCATCAGTAATCGTTTTTACAACCAATTTGCCTATTTTGGGAGCTCCTTCCCAATATTCGGAATAGGCATCAAGCTCGACAATATTATTAACCTGATCAAATTTCGCAAACTTAAATGCCCCAGTTCCAATCGGTGCAGTTTTCTGTTGATCGAGAGTATTATTCGGAATAATTGGAATCGCCACCAGATTTGAAAGTAATTGATTAACGAGAGCCGGACGGCGAACTTTTACAACCAAAGTTTTTGCATCAGGTGTTTCCATTGAGGTAATGTGGGGTTCCTTAATTGGGTTTTTTGGATCATCAGGATTCGGTTTTGAATCATAAAAACTCGCTCCTTTATATCCATTAGCTTGAAAAAGTGCGTCCAAAGTATATTTTGCATCAGCAGCGGTAAAGGCTTGCCCGTTATGAAATTTCACATTCTCTTGCAAATTAAATGTAACAGTTAAACTGTCTTCGCCAATTTTGATCTCTTTAGCCAAATCACCTACGTATTCAAATTTCTCATTTTTCTTAACCAAAGAGTTAAAAAGAAGATTACGCAGTCGGTCTGCTGCCGAATCAGGACTTGTTGTGGAAATCGTGTCGAGACTTGAGAATTTGTCCGATAAGGCTAATGTAACTGCCCCATTATTGGTCCGATTGCACGAGCTTCCCGAAACCATCAGTATTAAAATAGCGATAACTGCTGAATATAGAAAAATTGAACGCATCATTTTTCCTCCAAGTATTATTTTAGTTTTTCGTTTAGTTTCTCAATTCTTTTTGATAATTCTGCTAAACGGTCTTTATTAAATGCTAACGTCGGCTTCATTTGATTTTTGTAATCGGCTATTCGTTGCAATGATTCCAAGATTCTGGCTTCGGAAATTTCTCCAGATTTAACCGATTTAACGATTGCATTAAAACCATCAATTACAGTTTCCGGGTTTGCACAAATCAAAAGCATATCTATTCCAGCCTTGATCGCCATTTTACAAGCCTCGCCGATACCGTAATTTTTCAAAATCGCTCCCATCTCTAAATCGTCTGTAACGATTAGACCTTTGAAGCCAATTTCTTGCCGGAGTAGTTTGGTTACGATGTTGAAACTTAAAGAAGACGGTAAAAGTTTGCCATTTTGATCTCTTTCCTGCAAGTCGAAATTAGGAAAAGCCGTATGCCCGATCATTATGCAATGTGTTTCCGGTAAAAGTTTTTGATAGGGAACTAAGTCCTTTGCGAAAAAGTCTTCCCGTTTTAGATTAACTATTGGCAATTCCTCGTGAGAATCAACCTCGATCGAACCAATCCCCGGAAAATGCTTTGGACAACCCAATACGCCCCCCGCTTGCAATGTTTTGAGGTAAACTGATGAATTTTCGATAACTTCATCCAAATTATTGCCCAGAAATCTTGATTGCAAACCATTTTGTGTGTTTAAGCTTTTTTCCGTGGGAACATCTAAAACGGGTGCAAAATTCGTATTAAACCCAAGTATCCTAACAACTTCCGCAGTAATCTCTGCTAATTCTCTCGCGTTAGCTGATGTTTTAAGTGAGCTAGCTGAAGGCATTGGCGTAATAATTCTTCTCAACCTATCGACCAACCCGCCTTCTTGGTCAAGACTCAATATAGGCTTAATTGTCAAAAGTTGATTCAAATCGTCGAGCAATATTCTAGTCTGCTCAGCCTCACGAATATTTCTTGTAAAGAGGCAAACGCCGCCTGGATTGACTTCCAAAAGTAGTCTTTTTGTTTGAGCATCAATTTCTATTCCGGGCAAACCCATAAAAAACAGTTGTCCGACTTTTTCTTCGATAGAAAGTGAATTTATTTGGTTAAACATAGTAGTCTGAAGTAAATTTTAGCAATGTTAAAGTAATTTATAAAGTAGCTGAAATGTTAAAGTAAGCTATCAAGTGTCTGCCTGCCGACAGTTAAAGCACCTAGACAATAATACGACCTAAACTATTGATTATATTATTCTTTTCTGTGTTTCCAATAATATTTGTTTGGCTTCAACATCTGATAATTTCTCGATTTCAAGTTCACGTAGTTCATCAATTACATTTTCGTTGGAAACAGCAAAAAGTGAAAACTGCGATGCAATTTGTTTACGTGCAACTTTGTCTAAACCCTTCTTTTCTGTTGCGAAAACTGCCAATTCATACTTTTCGAGCTTTTCCAAAACCTCTTTGGCACGTGCAATTGTTTTTTGTGGTAAGCCAGCCAATTGTGCGACGGCAATTCCGTAGGATTTATTCGCCTTTCCTTTTTCTAATTTGTGCAAGAAAACAACCTCGCCGTCTCTTTCCGCTGCAGTAATCTGATAATTTTTCGCTCCCGCTAGACTTTCTGCAAGTTCTGTCAGTTCGTGATAATGCGTAGCAAAAAGCGTTTTTGCCGAGTGTTCCGGGGAATCATGCAGAAATTCCGCGACCGCCCACGCGATTGAAAGCCCGTCAAAAGTAGATGTTCCGCGTCCAATTTCGTCGAGCAGGATAAGACTTCGCGGAGTTGAATTGTGCAAAATTGCTGCAGTTTCCGTCATTTCAACCATAAACGTTGAACGACCGGAAGCCAAATCATCTGAGGCTCCAACCCTTGTCCAAATTCTATCCAAAATCGGCAATTTCGCAGATGCCGCCGGAACGAACGAACCAATTTGAGCCAGGATTTGTATCAGGGCAGTTTGCCGCAGAAAACAACTTTTTCCGCCCATATTTGGACCGGTAATAATAAGCAAACGATCTGTTGAATTATTCATCCGCAAATCATTTGGAATAAACATATCCGAAGAAAATGCTTCGACGATTGGGTGTCTGCCATCTTTGATTTCAATATCATCGCCCTCATGCAAAACAGGGCAAACATATCTGCGTTTTTGTGCAACTTCTGCAAGGGAACAAAGTGCATCGAGCGTTGCCAAAGCTCTGGCAGCAGTTTGCAAATTTCTCGTTTCCTTTTGCACTTCCGCCCGAATTTGCTTGAAAAGCTCGCTCTCAATTTCCAATATTTTCTCTTCCGCCCCTAGAACTTTTGCCTCCCATTCCTTGAGCTGCGGTGTCGTATATCGTTCAGCATTTGTCAGGGTTTGCCGTCTTTCATAATCATCCGGAACGCGTGAAACCTGCCCTTTTGAAACTTCAATAAAATACCCAAAAATATTATTAAATTTAACCTTTAGGGTTAATATTCCGGTTCTTTGTTTTTCCTGTTCCTCAAATGTCGCAATGATTTTTTTCGCATCTGTTGAAACGCTGCGAAGATCATCTAACTCTTGTTTAAATCCCTGCCGGATAACCCCGCCATCCGCAATATTCATTGGCGGTTCGTCCGAAATCGAACGTGAAATAAGTTCTCTTATATTTGGCAATTCAAATATATTTTCGCTTAAAACTTGTAGCAGCAAACTTGTCGCGTCTGTCAAAACTTCATTAATCCTTGGGTTTTGCGAAAGCGAGCGATTAAGGGCTAGCAAATCTCTGGGACTTGCCGTTCCAAGATTCAAACGCCCGACGAGCCTCTCTAAATCAGAAACTTCTTTCAATAAAAATCTAATTTTATCTCGTAATATTGAGTCCGTTAATTCTGAAACTGCGGCAAGACGAGTCTGGATTTCGGAGCGTTTTAACGATGGACGCAAAAGCCACGATCGTAAAAGTCTCGCTCCCATGCCGGTAACGGTTGAATCAATGACACCGAAAAGCGAACGCTTGTTTGAATTGTCAATTCGTGATTCAACAACGTCCAAATTTCTCAAAGTTACCGCGTCTAAAATCATGAAATCATTGGCTTCAAAATAATTTATCTCGCCAACATGCTCAGCAGAAGCCCTCTGAGTTTCCTGTGCGTAACGCAAACAAGCACCACTCGCACGGATTGCTTCTTGCTTTCCGGAAATGCCAAACCCATCCAAAGTTATGACGTTAAATTGTTTTTTTAGAAGGCTTTCTGCATCTTCCGAGTGAAAGAGCCAGTCGTCGAGACTTGTTAGAGAAATTGAAAATCGCGGGGAAGCATTGCCAGAATCCTGAATCAAATTTTGAGAATCTAAAAGAGAGACTTTTTTTGAATCGCTAAAACTTGATTCCACTAATTTCGTTAGAGACTCTGGGAAGAGCAATTCTCTCGGGGCGTAAGATTCAATATCGTTAACAATTTTTTGCCACGAATCGGCACCGCTAATCTGAGTAGCTGAAAATTGTCCGGTTGAAAGATCGAGAAAGGAGGCAGCAAAAGATTCACCGCTTCCGCAAATCGATGCTAAATATATATTTTCCTTAGATTCAATGAGTTGCGAATCAATCGCTGTGCCCGGAGTTATGATTTTGACGACTTCTCGTTTTACTAATTTTACATCATTTCCCGCAGTCTCGGTTTGATCGCAAATCGCAACGCGATAACCTTTTTTTACCAAACGGGCGATGTAATTGGCTGCAGCGTGATGCGGCACTCCGCACATTGGAATTGGTCTTGGCGAATCTTTCTGGCGTGCAGTAAGCGTTATCTCAAGTTCGCGAGAGCCGATAATTGCGTCTTCATTAAACATTTCATAGAAATCGCCAAGTCTAAAAAAGAGTATTGTGCCGGGATAGTTTTTCTTGATTTCCAGATATTGCCGAAGCATCGGCGTAGCGTTTTCCATAAAGTTTTAGACGAGTGAAATATTTATAAGTTTAATGGTAAAATCATTTTTTTACTATGGAAGTGATAGTTTTTACAAATGGATGCTTCGATATTTTGCACGCTGGACACATAGATTTATTGGAAAAGGCAAAGCAATTTGGCACGAAATTAATTGTTGGGATTAATAGCGATGAATCTGTTCGCTCGATCAAAGGGAATCCGCGTCCTTTTGTTTCTGAGAATGATCGGGCGGAGGTTTTACGTGGCTTGAAATCGGTGGATGAAGTTGTGATTTTCAATGAGCCAACACCGCAGCAAGTAATTGAAAAGATCAAACCCGATGTTTTGGTAAAAGGCGGCGACTGGGAAATCAATCAGATAATCGGAGCGGAATTTGTTCAGAAAAATGGCGGAAAAGTTTACTCAGTTCCGCTTAAAGATGGTTATTCTACCAGTGGAATTGTGGAAAGAGTACGGTCGGACCATAAAATCGCTCGAAAACGGGTGGCGAGGGGCAGCCTGATTGAGAAAGGACTGAACGAGCATTTTGACGTTTTTCTTAAGATTCTACTAAATGAAATCCCATCGATTGAAAAATGCGGAAAGATGATTGTAGATGCGATTCTGCGAGGAAATAAAATTCTTCTCTGTGGAAATGGCGGGAGTGCGGGCGATGCTCAGCATTTAGCAACGGAACTTGTCGGGCGTTTTGAAAAAGAACGACGCGGTTTGCCTGCAATTGCTTTAACCACAGACACTTCGGCGATTACGGCAATTGGAAACGATTATGGTTTTGAGCGGATTTTTTCACGTCAAATTGAGGCTCTCGCAAATAAGGGAGACGTTTTAATTGGAATTTCAACCAGCGGAAATTCTCCTAATGTATTAGCCGCCGCAATGAAAGCAAGGGAAATGGGCTGCGAAACTATTGGTTTAACAGGTGCAAAAGGCAAAAAGCTCGCTTCGCTTTGTGATGCCTCGGTTTTAGTTCCATCAGAAAGAACAGCTCGTATTCAAGAGGCACACATTACCATTGGACAACTCTGGTGCGAAATGGTTGATGCCAAATACTAGAAAAAACTTTGATATGAAAGAAATTCTCCAAAATTTTGCAAATGTAAAGGTTTTGGTGGTTGGAGATGTAATGCTCGACCGCTATTGGTGGGGAAGTGTCGAACGAATTTCACCCGAAGCTCCGGTGCCCATCGTTAATTTGGCGAAGGAGAGTTTTGTGGTTGGCGGTGCGGCAAATGTTGCGGCAAATGTTAAGGGTTTGGGATCTAAGGTGTTTTTAGTTGGGATAATTGGCGACGATTTTAACGGACAGAAATTGTCGGAATCTCTCGCGGAAACTGATATCGACGCTGAAAACTTGATAGTCATCGAAAAACGTCCAACAACTGTCAAAACTAGAATAATCGCTCATCAGCAGCAAGTTGCCAGAATCGACGAGGAGACAAAGGAAAATCTCTCCGAACGCGACGAAGAAATTATCGTACAAAAACTTAAAGTAATACTTGAACAAATAGATATCGTTGTAGTTTCGGATTACGCTAAAGGATTGATAAGCAATAGCTTAGCGGAAAGCTTAATCAAGCTCGCAAGCGAATTAGGCAAAAAGGTCTTAGTTGACCCAAAAGGAAATAATTACACCAAATATAGAAATGCGACGCTTTTGACACCAAACAGGAAAGAGGCTTTTGAAGCCTTGTCAGGCGATTTTGGAAGTAAAGACGTTAACGAAACAGGCAAAAGATTAATGTCGGAATTGGACTTGGAATCATTGCTGATAACTCAAGGCGAAGATGGAATGACGATTTTTGAACGCGATAAAAAACCGACTCATTTAGATGCTTTGGCTCGCCATGTTTATGATGTAACGGGTGCCGGAGATACCGTAATTGCGACATTAGCGGTTGCGATAGCCGCAGGGGCAAATTTAACGAACGCTGCAAAATTGGCAAACATCGCTGCAGGATATGTGGTTGGCGAGGTTGGAACAACAGCTATAACTTTTGCCGGATTAAGCGGCGAGATTGCAACAAAATAGCAATATTTCTCAGATTATGAGCATTGGAAAACTGAAACGCGATAAATTTTCAAAAATAGTCTGGGAAGATTCCTTTGCTTTTGAATCTTATGGCGTAAAAATCGTGATTAAATCGAATGATAGAGAGACTTTGGAACGATTAAAGCAACGGTTGCCACTCTTACTACCGACTGGAATTAAGGAAATCGAATCAGAAATTGCAGAACATCACTTTTCAATTATTTGGAGTAAAACGCCGAGACAAAAAAATCTGGCTTATAAAGACGACGAAGAGATTTTGCGACAAAAATCGAGCGAAAATAAGCTTGACTCGCTGGAATCAAAGATCAGGCTGACCGTTGCGGAATTTGCGTCGGATTTCGTTTTTCTGCACGCCGGAGCAGTCGCATACCAAGACAAAGCGATTATTATTCCCGCGAGAAGTTTTTCGGGGAAAACAACTCTTGTTGCCGAACTTGCAGGTCGGGGTTTAGGTTATTATTCTGATGAATATGCTGTCATTGATAAAGATGGAATGCTCCATCCTTTTACCAAACAACTTTCGATGCGTGGAATAATCAATAGTTACGAGCAAGTTGATATGGACGTTGAAGAATTTGGTGGAAGAAAAGCTGAGAAGCCGATAAATATTGGGCTAATCTTAGTTTCAACTTATAAAAAAGGCTCAAAATTCATGCCAAAATTGTTGAGTTCTGGTGAAGGAATTATCGAAAGCATTGCAAATTCCGTATCGATTCGGCAGAATCCTGAGTTCGTATTAAAGGTTTTGGGCAAAGTTATGAATCAGGCAAAAGTCGTAAAAACGAATCGAACAGAAGCCAAACAATTTGCTGATAAATTCTTGCCTTATTTAGACGAAATTAGTTTTTAGAAAAAATGAGCTCCGAAATAAAGGTTGATTCCAAAGAAGAATTACTTCAAGAGCAACTAAAGCTGCTAACGCTTAAGGTTCAGGAACATCGTCTGGAAAAAGTCTGGTTGCAATTTGCCGAAAACGATTTTAAGCCTTTATTAATCAAGGGTTGGGCAACAGGTTACTTTTATCCGAATCCTGCGGAACGTCTCTATTCCGATTTTGATCTTGTTTTTGATCCGAATGATTATAAAAGGGCGGAAGATTTTTTAGCGAAAACTCAGACAGATTTTACAGTCGATTTGCACAATGGAGCGAGACATCTCGATAGTTTAAGTTTTGCCGAGTTATATGAGCGTTCGGTACTGAAAAAATGCGGAAATATTGAAATCATAGTTCCTTGTGACGAAGACCTTTTGCGAATTATCTGTGTTCATTGGCTCACCGATGGAGCAGCTTACGAGGAAAAACTTTGGGATATTTATCACGCTGTAAATAATCGAAGAGCTGATTTTAATTGGAGCAAATGCCTTGATGCAGTTAATGAAAAGCGGCGTGGATGGGTTTTATGTGCGATTGGTTTGGCACATAAATATTTGGATTTACCGATAGAAAGTTTGCCGGCGGAATACCATAATCAAATGCTCGATATCCCGAAATGGGTTATCAAAACAGTCGAAAAAGAGTGGAAAAGTGATGTTAGAATCTTGCCAATTCATCGATATTTGCGAAATCGAAAAGAATTGTGGAAGCAGATTAAAAAACGAATCCCTCCGAATCCAATTCAAGCAACCATTGAAGTTAACGGAACAATAGATAATACGCCGAGATTTTTCTATCAAATAGCTAACGTGGTGAAACGTTTCTTTCCCTCATGGCAAAGAGTGACGCAAACGTTAAAGCGTCACTAAAAGTATTTATGTCAGATAAAAATAAGATAATTTTAGCTCTCGAAACGTCACATAAAATTGCTAGTGTAGCCATTTTAGATGGGAGTGATCTGATTGATTCTGACGAAATAGATCAAGATGAAAAAGTATCGGAAATCCTTCTTGAAAAGATAAAAAATATTCTTTCTAAAAATAATTTGCATCTCTCAAATATCGAATTAATAGCAGTTTCATTGGGTCCCGGGAGTCTAAATGGTATTCGTGTTGGCATTGCGGCTGCTCAGGGATTAGCGTTTTCACTAGGAATCAAGTGCGTCGGCGTTTCGCTTTTCGAGGCACTTTCTCGACCTATTCAAATTGGAAATCGAGAAATTCTGATTGGATACAATTATAAGCAAAATTATTATTGGCAGATATTTGACGGACGAAATAACTCAGGACAAATTAATTCCGCAGACTGCTCAGAATTTGCAGCCATTGTCGAAAACTATCCAAATTATTTGATGATTCCGACATTAAATAACAGCAGCGAAAATATCCTATCGGCGAGTAGTATTTCGCACGAAATGCCTGATTTAGCTTTTTTGATTGGCTCAAAAGGCTACGAAATAATGAAATCGGGAAATAATGGAAGCTTAACTCCCGTGTATCTGGAAGCTACCAATTTCAAGAAAATAATTGTTGAATAAAACTGACAAAGAGCAAATAAAAATCTCCAAAATGGACGTAAATGACGTGCCTATGGTTTTGCGTTTGCACAAAGAAAGTAAACTAAGTGCTTGGAATCTTGATGATTATCTAAGCGAAATTGATGAACAGAATTCTATCTGCCTCGTCGCGAAAATCGAAAAAAAAATAGCAGGATTTATGGTCACGCGACTTATTTTAGCCGAAAGCTATGCGGAACTCTTAAATATTGCGGTTTCAGAAGAATTTAAGCGACAAAAAATCGGGCAAATTCTATTGAACCGAACTTTGGAAAATTGCCAAAAAAGCGGTTTGGACTCAATTCTTTTAGAAGTAAGAATGTCAAATCTTACGGCGATTATGTTTTATAAAAAAAATAGCTTCGAAGTTGTTGCCGAGAGAAAGAATTTTTACAGTAATCCCAGCGAAAATGGCTACACCATGAGAAGAATTATTAAATAAATACTTGATTCACGGATGCGAAATAAGTTACTATTTTGTTACAGAGACCTATACAAATCTTTTGCAGAAGTCTCTGGAATTCCAACTTAAAATAAGGAGATTATCAGAAATTATGGACATGAATAGCATAAACCCAGTGAGAGATTGTTTAATTAAAGAAAATCAGGCATTTAAGGATTTAGTTCAAACACATGAGAAATATGAACGACGTTTGACTGAATTGGCTGGTTTAACATATCCGAACGATGAAGAACTGTTGGAAGAATCTACCCTAAAAAAGAAAAAGTTGGCTGTTAAAGACGAATTATATTCAATGATGAGCGAGTATTCGAAATCAGGACAAGTAAGTCATTAAACAAAACATTAAGATTTCTATATTAAAAGCGGATATTATGTCCGCTTTTTTCAGTTTTTACAGCCATTTACGGAATGCAGGCTGATTCCTATATTGCTTGAAAGCAATACATTTTCACCAATAATCAGCGGAGAACCGGTAAAATAATTCTCTCCGGGAAGACTAATTTGATTGATAATTTTACCTTCTGCCTGATTTATAACTACCGTTTTATTTTCGTTGATAATGCTTGAAAAGATCAGTTTATTCTTTTTCAAAAGAATTGAGGAATTTCTATTTTCTAATCTTCTTCTCCATTTTATCTTCCCATTGATAAGTGAAATATTGTAAATATAATTATCGACCGACGAAATAATCAGATCGTTTTGACTAATCGAAAGGGAAGTAACGGCACCGCCAACTCTATTTTTCCAAGTTATCTTGCCACTTTTAGTGTCCAATGCTGTAATTTTACCCAATGAATTTGTCAGTAAAATTTGATTGTCCGTTAATCTGTCAATCTGCGTAAACTTTTCATTCAGGGCAGTTATAATATTTTGAGATTTTGCAGACAGATTGTAGCTCACGAGTTTTTTATTCTCAGTAATATAAATTAATTCATGATTTCTTGTAATTATGTTTGAAACAATTGTCATTGTTTTCTCTTTATTTACAATGATTTCTCCGTTTATTGAATCAATTATCACCAAATTTCCATCTTTTTCCGAGACTATAAAATAGCCATTAGACATTGAAATATCATTAATTGAATCAGCACCTTTGGAAAACTGAATATCCTTTTTCCAATTGGTAATGCCCGTTAGGGAACTTATTGAATAGAGACTTAAGTCGGTCGAATTATCCAAAGATTTGGCGGTAAAAAAAAGTTTTTGGTTGTCGTAGATTATTTTTGAAGTGATTATTTTGCCAATTTCGGTAGTCCAAATAACCTTTCCATTCTTGTCCAAAGCAATAATTGAGCCGTCTGAATTTGAGAAATATAAATTAACTTCGTTATCAGACGCCATTTCGTATTTTGACAATCCGTCGCTTTGATATTCCCAACATTTATCGATTGTCAGGGAAGCAGAATCCTGACCTTTCACGCCAAAAAAGGCAGTGAGGATAACGATCGCCGAATAAATTAAAGACTCAAATACTTTTGGCATTTACTGAAAATAAAAAATCAAGTTTGTAAACTTGACCGACATAGATGGATGAGAGTAACATCCGAAAAAGTTTGCTATAATAATAAAAAAAATACGGAGAACAGACTCAAAATGTCTTTTAATAAAATTACAATTGTTGGAAATCTGGGCAGAGACCCCGAACTCCGATACACACCGCAAGGAGATGCCGTTTGCAATATTTCCGTCGCCACAAGCGAAAAAAAACGCGATAAATCGGGCGATTTTCAAGATGTTACAACTTGGTTTCGAATTACACTCTGGCGAAAACAAGCCGAAAATGCCGCAAAATATTTAACCAAAGGAAGTCCGATTTACATTGAAGGACGACTCAAGGTTGAAGAATGGACAGATAAAGACGGTAAAAATCGTCACACGTTGGATGTTCAGGCGACGGATATGCAATTTCTTGGTGCCGGAAACAAATCTGGCAACGATGAATATTCGGGCGGCGGCGGCACTCAGGAATTTTCCGGGGAAGCTCCAGTAGCAAATGCGTCTTCCGCAGGCGACGACGATATCCCTTTTTAACTTATTCAAATAACAAATTAAAAGAGTGGCGATTAAATTCTCCACTCTTTTTTCGTCTAAACCGTTTCAAAACGTCCCATTCCTCTAAATTTCTGATACCGTTTAGCCCGGCGTTCCTGATCTGAAAATCCTATCAATTCCTTTAGATGCTTATTGATAGCTTTTTCCAAGGCTAAATAAACAACATTCGAATCATCATCTCTTTCCGAAGATTTCTCTGTGATATTCCAATCCTGTTTTTCCGCAATTACTTCATCCACCAAACCAAATTTAACTAAATCCAAGGCGGTCAAACGAAGACAATCAGCTGCCTGAGCAGCTTCTCCGGCATCTTTCCAAAGAATTGCCGCACAACCTTCGGGAGTGATAACCGAATATACGGCATTTTCCATCATCAAAACTCTATCAGCAACCCCTATCGCTAAAGCACCGCCTGAACCGCCTTCACCCACTACAACGGCTACTGTCGGAACGTGCAACCCTGCCATTTGCAACAAATTATAGGCAATTGCCTCCGCCTGTCCTCGCTCTTCAGCGTCAATTCCCGGATAAGCTCCGGGGGTATCGATAAAAGTTATGATTGGTCGTCCAAATTTTTCAGCTAACTGCATCACACGTAATGCTTTACGATATCCTTCAGGCTTCGTCATGGCAAAATTGCGAAAACGTCTTTCATTGATATCACGTCCTTTTTGCTGTCCGATAACGGCTACTTCAATTCCTTTGAAAACTGCAAATCCGCATATGAGAGCCGGATCGTCAGAATAACGGCGATCACCGTGAATCTCCACGTAATCAGAAAAAATCGCGTTTATGATGTCAAGCGTGTAGGGTCTGTCAGGATGCCTTGCCGTTTGCACCCTTTCAAATGCAGTTTTAGTCGCTATTTCCATATATTTAGTTCAAATGCCATAAAACCTGACAGCCTTTTTTAGTCAATTCGCTTTCCAATTTTTTGCTCCCTTGAATTCTTAAAGGTTGCGACAAAATATCGACCGAAACGCCATCATTGAGTAAAATTTTTACCTGCACATCACATTTTCCTTGATTTTCACTTAACAATGCAAACACGTCCTCTAAAAACTTTTCGTCAGCTATTTTTTCGGCAAATGAGAGTGATAATTTACTTGCCCGTTTTGATACTGAATCTTCCAGACGATTTACTTCTTCGATAATTAAAGTCATTTCTTGCCCTTCAATTGATTCAACCTTGGCATTAATAATTAATAGTTCATCTTCTTTCAGCAAATCCGAATATTTCGTGTAAGCTTCTGACCAACCGAGGCATTTTGCACTATTTGTTTGATCCTCTAACTTAAAGATACAAAAGCGATTTCCTTTTTTGCTGAATTTTACCTGAAAGCCCGAAACGATACCTGCAACGGTTATCCTTTCACCGGGAAAAACGTCGGCGTAATCTCCGAAATTTTTAATTCCCATATCTTCCAAAGTCTGCAAATGCTCGTCTAAAGGGTGATTTGAAAGATAAAAACCGATTGCCGCCTTTTCCTCCTGACACATCTTTAGCTGACTCCAGGGAAGAGCGGTCGGCAATTCCTGTTCAGCCTCTGAAACGCCTTGCTCGAAGCCTCCAAAGAGGTCATTCTGTCCGCGTAATTTATCATTCCAGACTTTTTGGGCTTGTGACAGAGCCAATTCAATTGCCGAATATAAATTTGCCCGCCATTGATTCGAGTTTAAATCAATTGGTTTGAGCGAATCAAAAGCACCTGCCGTAATCAAACTCTCAAGTCCGCGTTTATTCAAGGAGCCTTGCTCAATTCTGGCTGCAAAATCAAAGAGGGAAGTAAATCTCCCTGTTTTTCGAGCTTCAATAATAGCTTGAACGCTCGAAGAACCAATACCTTTGATAGCACTCAAGCCAAATCGAACGGCTTCATCTAAAGGAGTAAATCCGGCATCACTTTCATTCACATCAGGCGGTAATAAAATTAAACCTGCATGACGAAGCTCACTTGAATATTTGTAAATTTTAGCAGTATCCTGAGATTCATTCGACAGAACAGCTGCATAAAAATAAGGTGCATAATGTGCTTTAAGATAAGCAGTTTGATAAGCAACATAAGCGTAAGCAACCGAGTGACTTCTGTTAAAACCATAATCCGCAAATTGTTTCATCAGATCAAAAACCTTCTCGGCTTTTTCTTTCTGAATTCCTCTCTCAACAGCACCGTTTACAAATTTCTCCTCGTGGATTGCCATCTCCTCGCGTTTCTTTTTACCCATTGCCCGACGCATCATGTCGGCTTCGCCTAGCGTGTATCCCGCAAGCTTCTGAGCAAGCTGCATGATCTGCTCTTGATACACCAGAATCCCGTAAGTGTTGTGTAATATGCCTTCCATCTCCTTAATCGGATATGAAACCTTCTTCTCGCCGCGATGCCTCGCTATAAAATCATCAACCATTCCGCCGTCGAGCGGTCCGGGACGATAGAGAGCATTTAGAGCCGATAAATCTTCTAATTCCTTGGGTTTCAAGCGGCGGCAAATTTCTTGCATTCCCGACGATTCAAACTGAAAAACAGCTTCCGTTCTGCCTTCGCCGAATAAATCCATCGTCTTTTTATCATCCAGTTTAATCAAACTCCAATCTATCTCTTGCCCTGTCTTTTCTTTAAGCGTCTTTAAGCAGTCGCTTATAATGGTTAGAGTGGTTAAAGCAAGAAAATCCATCTTAAGCATCCCAACTTTTTCGAGATCGTTCATCGAATATTGGCTGGTAAGTTCGTTCTTACTTGAAAGAGCGATGGGCACTAATTCGTGTAGAGGCTTTGGAGAAATAACAACTCCCGCCGCATGAACCGATGAATGCCTGGCACAACCTTCTAATCGTCTCGCCAAATCAACTAAAGTTTTAACTTTTTCATCATTTGCAATAGCTTTTCGTAAATCTTCAACCTGTTCCAAGGCTTGAGAAATACTGATATTTCGCCCACGCACGGGCGGCGGAATCAATTTTGCAATCTTTTCGACATCAGCGTAAGGCATATCTAAAGCTCGTCCGACGTCCTTAATTGCTGCCTTAGAAGCCATCGTTCCAAAAGTAATAATCTGGCAAACCGAATCGCGTCCATAAACTTCTGTCACGTGATTAATTACTTCCGCCCGCCCGCGAACGCAGAAATCTATGTCGATGTCCGGCATCGAAATACGTTCCGGATTAAGAAAACGCTCAAACAGCAAATCATATTGAATCGGATCAATATCAGTAATTTCCAGACAATATGCCACCAGCGAACCGGCTGCCGACCCACGACCCGGACCCACCGGAATCCCTCTCTCCTTTGCGTATTTAATAAATTCCCAAACGATTAGAAAATAGCCTGGAAAGCCCATTTTAATTATGGTTTCGATTTCAATGTCGATCCTTTTTTGGTAAGCTTCAAAGGAGTAGATGAGTGTTTTTTCCTTATTTTGTGGCTCCCAAACCCTTCTTTTTCTTTCAGCAAAACCTTCCATCACAACTGTTGCGAAATATTCATCGATTGTTTGATGAGCATTTTCTTTTGGAATTGGGAATTGCGGCAAAGTCAGATTGTCGCCACTTGGTAAATCAACCTGACACATTTCGGATATTTTGAGGGTATTGTGCAATGCGTCGGGTAACTCTTTACCAAAGATTTCCCACATTTCTTCTGCCGAACGGAGATGGAAATTGGTATTTCTGAGGGTAGTTCTGCTCGCATCGTTAATCGTTTTTCCTTCTGAAATGCAATATAGAAGTTCGTGAGCCTGGGCATCTTCGGTAGTCAAATAGTGTGCGTCGTTGGTTGCAACCAATGGAATTGATGTTTTCTTTGAAAGTTCGACTAAATCTTTGCGAATTTCTTTTTCTTCGGCTAAATCATGGTCTTGGATTTCGAGGAAATAATTTCCTGAGCCAAAAATCTCTTCAAACTGTTTTGCTTTTGCTTCAGCCTCGGCAAAATTCTTTTGCTGGAGATGATGCCAAATCGCTCCTTTAAAGCCTCCGGATAAAGCAATTAATCCTTTCGAATGCGATGATAGTAACTCTATATCTATCCGTGGTTTATAGTGCATTCCTTCAGTGAATGCTTTAGATGCTAAACTTGCTAAATTAAAGTAACCATCTAAATCTTTAGCCAATAAAACTAGGTTGTAATAAGGTCTTTCGCCGCTTTTTATTGCAGCACTTTTCTCAAATCTACTTCCAAAAGTCACAAACGCCTCGTACCCTATTATCGGATGAATTCCATTCGACTTCATAGCGTTATAGAATGAAATTGCCCCATACATATTTCCGTAATCTGTAATTGCACAAGCTTTCATTTCAAGCTCATTTAGCCTTTTCGCCAAGGGCTTGAGTTGGATTGCACTCTCAAGCAGGCTATAATCGGAATGCAGATGCAAATGAACGAAATCTTTCGGCTTGAATTTTAGAGTTTTTGTATCTTCCATTGTTTTTATGAAAAAGGTTTATTTAGAAACTTTCGGCTGTCAAATGAATGTCTCTGATTCAGAGCGAGTGGCTTCGCTCCTTGAAAACAAAGGCTTTGAGATGACACCTGACGAAAATTCGGCTGATGTGGTCTTATTCAATACCTGTTCCGTCAGAGAGAAAGCAGAAAACAAACTTTATACGAGAGTTGGGGAGGTTCGCAACTCTCCGGAAAACAAACCGATAATAGGCGTTATGGGCTGTGTTGCCCAACTTGAAGGAGAAACACTTTTCAAAAGAAAAAGCGGAATCGACTTTGTTATAGGCACCAAAGCGGTTGGACGGATTGCTGAGGCAATTGAGAAAGTTTCAAATAACGAAAAAGAAGTAATTGATTTGGGTGAACGTGAAGAGAACTATGATTGGTCTGTCAACGAACGTCAAAGATTTTCACCGCACATAGCTTTTCTGCCGATTATTGAAGGCTGCAATAAATTTTGCACATATTGCATTGTTCCATTTTCGAGAGGTCGAGAGAAAAGCTTGTCTGCTACTGACATAGTCAAACAAGTTTTAGAATTGCGTGGAAAGGGAATTAAGGAAGTTCATCTAATTGGTCAAAACGTAAATAGTTATCGACCAACATCTAATATAGGGCTCGAAGGTTTTAACGGAGCAACGGCGTTTTCAAAACTACTTCGTGCAGTTGCTGCAACTGGAATCGAGAGAATCAAGTTTAATACGTCGTTTCCAAGAGATTTTCACCCTGATATTGTTGAAGCCATAAATGAAAATGAAAACTTGTGCAATTGGGTGCATCTTCCGGTTCAATCAGGTAGCGATACTATCCTCAAATCGATGCGAAGAGGGCACACGATTGATAGTTATAAAAGACGAATTGATGTGATTAAAAATTCGCCGAGAAATATTTCCGTGAGTACGGATATCATTGTAGGATTTCCAAATGAAACACAACAGAATTTTGAAGCAACTCGTCAGTTAGTTCAATATTGTCAATATGATAGCTCCTATATCTACAGGTATTCAGTGAGGAAAGGAACTCCTTCAAGTAATTTATCAGATAATGTCACGTTTAAGGAAAAAACCGAGCGTTTTATTACTCTTGAAAAAACTCAGAAAGCTATCACTCAGAATAAGTTAAAGAGTTGTATTAATTCTATACTTAAAGTTTTAGTTGAAAGAGTTAGTACAAAGAATGATTGCGAACTGATGGGACACTCAACCTGCCACAAAATCGTGAATTTTAAGGGCAATTCAGACTTACTTGGAAAGATTATCGATGTTAGAATAACGGAAAGTAAGGCAAATACCCTTTATGGAGTAATTGAGTAATTTTATGTTGATAGAAGTAAAAGTGGGAGCATTAATAATGGATCCGAACAGCAACACTCCGATTGTTGTCTTAAAGGGCGTTGACGAAGAGGCGATTTTACCGATTTGGGTGGGTGGCTACGAAGCCAATTCTATTGCACTTGAGATTGAAAAAGTAGTTCCACAGAGACCGATGACCCACGATCTACTGCGAAATATTATTACTGCTCTTGGATTTACGGTAACTAAGATAATTGTTACTGATTTGGTTGAAAACACATTTTACGCAGTTATTGAAATGGTCTCCGAAGATGGAAAAATTGTTTCACTTGATGCCAGACCTTCTGATGCGATTGCGTTAGCTATGAGGACGGATTGCCCCATTTTTATTGCTCAAAAAGTTATGGATATCTCGAATGCTTCAGTCTCAATGAACATCAAAGAAGCCGAAAATATAGAAAACAAACAAAATTCTGCCGATGAGTGGCCTGATTTAATTGGATAAGTTTAATAATGATAATTGCGATTGCGAATCAAAAAGGCGGCGTAGGTAAAACGACAACCGCTATCAATCTGGCGGCGGCATGTGCGATACAAGGGAAAAAAGTTCTTTTGATCGACTTGGACCCACAAGGTAACAGTTCATTGTCTTTTTTGGATTTAGGCACTGTTGATGGTGGGGCTTTTGAGCTTTTTACTGAACTTGATGAGCCTTGGGATAAATTTACTTATACAACAAACGTCAAGAATCTCGACATTGTACCTGCTCGAATTAATTTAGCTAAAATAGAAGCGAAATTAGCCGGCGATTTTGATGCGATTTTCAGATTGCGTGAGCGAATTGAACAGATACGTTCACGCTACGACATCATTTTTTTCGATACGCCACCGACACTTGGGCTAATTACGGTTAACGCCTTAGTAGCCGCGAGTCATGTGATTATACCAATACAATCATCATATTTCGCCTTAGAGGGAACTGATGACCTACTGGAAACTATCGAGAAGGTTCGCTCGCGTCCGAATCCTGAGTTGGAAATTCTTGGGGTACTCGTTACGTTATTTGACAAACGTACGGCACTTTCAAAGGACGTTGCTTCTCATATCCAGAGTGTTTTTGGGAAAAAGGCTTTTAATACAATAATTACGAGAAGCGTAAGGCTTGAGGAGTCGCCAGCCCATAAAGAAACAATTTTTACGTTTTCTCCGCGATCAAGCGGTGCCATAGAATATACAAAGCTCTCGAAGGAGGTTTTAAAGCGTGTCTAAAAGAGGTTTACCGACAGGTATTACAATGCGTCACGATTCGCATTATGTTGAGGAATTAGCTCGTTCCGTAAATCGTACGATAGGCAAAATCCTTCCAATTGATAAGATCGAACCGAATCCCGATCAGCCGCGTGTTCAAATTGGTGATCTAACTGAATTGGTCGATTCCATCAAGGAAAAAGGAGTTCTTGAACCTCTCTTGGTTAAGCCAAATAAGGGTGCCGGAACATGGATGATCATAGCCGGAGAGAGACGTTGGCGTTCCGCGAATTTGGCTGGATTGACAGAAGTTCCTTGTATTGAATTGGATATTGATGAGCAATCGATTGCGGAAATTGCCCTCATCGAAAACATGCAGCGTAAGGATTTGACCATTTGGGAAGAAGCAGATGGTTTAGCCGCACTAGCCAGTAAATACGGATATACGCACGATAAAATTGCCAAACAAATTGGAAAAAGCCGCACTACTATTACCGAATCCATGACGATTGCCGGGATTCCTGAATACATTAGGCAAAAATGTCATGATTCAAATATCACATCCAAATCGACGCTGCTCGAAGTAGCGAGACAGTTTGATGACGATTCAATGTTGAAATTTGTAACAAAAATCGCTGATAAGGGTCTTAAGCGAGAGGAAATTCGACAAAATAATCGTCCAAAGTTGGGCAAATCTGAGAAAGCAACCTTTAGTCAAAGCTCGCCTAATGAAGTAACTTTTCCGAAAAAGAGTTTCAAATACGCCGCGTTTGATAATAGTTTCGACATCGAGATTGTTTTTAATCGAAGCGAATTTGAACGAAAGGACATTTTACGTGCCTTAAAAGAAGCCTTCGACCACGTTAAAGGTCAAAGTTAGAATTATCGTAATAACGAGTTCAGACGGAAGTTCCCAAATCCGTCTGGTTGACGGGGGGTCGAACAAAACTCATTTAAACCCTCAAAAGCGAATTCCAACAAACGCGTTTGATGTTCTTATTTTCTATCAATTCTTCATTTCGTTTAACCCGAGTTTCTCAAACGCAAAAAACATCCAATTCAATAGATAAAATATCAAGTCCTGGAATTGCAAGTACCTTTATCTTCAATAAAATACGCTGTGTCCTGAAATACAAACGCTCTGTCACAAAACCGTTGTTAGATTACTTCCAACATATTCTAATAAACCTCGTTGAGGAGGTTGTTTTGTTGGGTGACTCCGTTCACAGAGCCATCATCAACCTGCCGACGAGGTAACAAACGAGTCTGTTTTGAAGAACTCAAGGGCAGTTTTTATGAAATATTTCGGCAGATATTTTGAAGTTTGAAACTAACGGCGGATGATAAGTCCGCTATTTCATAACCACACGGTAGGTGAATTTACCTAACCGGCGGAAGGAGTTGTTATTATGCGGAATTTATTTTTATTTTTAATCGTTTCTTTGTTGTTTGTTTCAGTCGATGCTCAAGATCGTACAACGGAAAATTCGCGAGAATTTTTGAGGGAGGGAATTCTATCAAAGTTAAACTTGACCGTACCGTCGCCGGAAATAGCGGATAAGATCATTGCATTGAATTCAGCGGGAGTTGCCAAGGGACTCCAAGGTGGGCACGCGGCAGCCGTTTCGGATTTTCGGCGAGCGATCGCACTCGCTCCGAATTGTTTGCAATGCCGTTACAATTTGGCAAAGGCATTGATCGAGACAAACGAACTAAGCGAGGCAATCCAAATTTTCGAAAAATTAATTGCCGAAGCACCAAATTATGATTTTGCGTATGCGGGATTGGGCGAAGCTTTGCAGGTAAGCGGAAAATTTAAGGAAAGCGTCAAAGCCTTTCGCAAAGCTCTAGAATTACTGCCCAACGACGCTGTTACTTTTTGCAATTTGGGTGATTCTCTCTATCGGGCTAAAGACTACCATGAATCACTTGAAGCCCTAGACAAATCAATCGAACTGGATCCGAATCTCGCGGTTGCACACAGTAATCGCGGCGTTACGCTCTTCGCCATGGGAAAGGTCAAAGAGGCGATCATAAGCTTTCGTCAAGCGTTAGAATTAAAACCCGAAGTTGCAGAAACTCATAACAATTTAGGAGTTGCCCTCGACCATATCGGTAAGCATCAGGAAGCCAACAAACATTTCGTGGAAGCTCTCCGAATAAGACCTGATTACGAGCATGCGATCTATAATTTGGCTCTGAACCAAATAGAAATGGGCGATCGCGTTTCGGCTCAGAAACAGTTAACTTTTTTGGAAAAATCTTCCTCAAGTTTAGCGGCAGGTTTGCGAAACTTCTTGTTGGAGAAGTATGTTGTAAATGTATCAACATTTAAGTAAATCAGACGAGATCGCCTGACCAACAAAGCGGTGGACTTTTATCCGCCGCTTTGTTTTTTGATTGTGTCCTTTCCGGACTGCTTAAACACCTCCTTTATTATACATAATCTTTATTATCGGACGCAATCTATATTATTTCTCTAATCCCCTTTTCTGTAATCCGCCGTCTTTTGACACTTTCATTGTAAAAAGATAAAATTATGCTTTTGTATAACAAGCCCTATTTGAAACATATCTACTAAAGGAGTTTACTAAAATTGAGTAACGGTAATTATTTATTTACTTCGGAATCAGTAACCGAAGGTCATCCTGATAAAATTTCTGATCAAATTTCGGATGCAATACTTGATGCTATCTTGGCACAAGACCCAACAGCACGAGTTGCGTGTGAAACGATGGTAACGACAGGCTTAGCTATTGTTGCTGGTGAAATCACGACAACAGCAAGCATCAATCATCAACAAATCATTCGCGAAACAATCAGTGAAATTGGTTATAACAACGCGGCTTTTGGTTTTGACAGCAACACATGTTCTGTTATCAATGCGTTAGGCACGCAATCGCCTGACATCGCCCAAGGCGTTGACACAGGCGGTGCCGGAGACCAAGGTTTGATGTTTGGGTTCGCTTGTAATGAGACGCCTGAATTGATGCCGATGCCTATTCAAGTAGCACATAATTTGACCCGAAAGCTCTCGGAAGTTCGCAATAACGGGAAACTTCCCTATCTGCGTCCCGATGGAAAATCGCAAGTTTCAGTTGAATACCGAGACGGCAAACCGTTTCGAATTGACGCAGTTGTGATTTCTTCTCAGCATTCTGACGATGTTACTAATGAGCAGCTTCGCTCGGAAATTATGGAACACGTAATCAACGCGGTAATTCCTGCGGATTTGTTGGACGAAAACACAAAATATCACATCAATCCAACCGGACGGTTCGTTGTCGGCGGACCAATGGGCGACGCGGGTTTAACCGGTCGAAAGATTATTGTTGACACATACGGCGGCTACGCTCCGCATGGCGGCGGTGCTTTTTCAGGCAAAGATCCGACGAAAGTTGACCGTTCTGCGGCGTATATGGCTCGCTATATCGCGAAAAATATTGTTGCTGCCGGTTTGGCGGATAAAGTTACAGTTCAATTGGCTTATGCGATTGGCGTTGCGGAACCAGTTTCGGTATTAGTCGATACACACGGGACAGGAAAAGTTGACGAAGGCAAATTATCAGACGCAGTTCGAGAGAACTTCTCTTTGACTCCGAAAGGAATTATTGATGCGTTAGACTTGCGTCGTCCTATTTATAAGGCGACCGCAGCATTCGGACATTTCGGACGCGAGGGCTTTTCTTGGGAAGCTACCAATAAAGTTGACGCTCTTTTGAATTCGCTGAGCGAAGCAAAAGCAGTATAGAAATTTAAGATTCCGAATTTCAGATTCCATAGTTATTTTGGAATCCGGAGTTTGGTAAAAGGAACATAATAAAAATGGCAAAAGAAGGAATTTCGATGGATTACGACATTAAAGACATTAATCTTGCACCGCAAGGCAAACAAAGAATCGAATGGGCTGACCGTGAAATGCCTGTTCTCAGACTTATTCGTGAGCGTTTTGAACAAGAAAAACCATTAGCAGGAATCAAATTAGTTGCTTGTGCTCACATTACAACTGAAACAGCTAATCTGGCTCGTGCATTACAAGCCGGTGGAGCAGAAGCAATTTTAATCGCTTCAAATCCGCTTTCTACTCAAGATGATGTAGCAGCGTCTTTAGTTTCTGATTGGGGAATCCCCGTTTTTGCACATAAAGGCGAATCAACTGATACATATATGAGCCATGTTCGTATGGCTTTGGATTCAAACCCAAACATCATTATTGATGACGGTTCTGATGTAGTTGCAACTATGCTCAAAGAAAAACCGGAGCTTGCTAAAACTATCATTGGAACAACGGAAGAAACCACCACTGGAATTGTTCGCCTTCAAGCAATGCAAAAAGCGGGAGTGCTCAACTTCCCTTCAATCTCTGTAAACGACGCTCAAACAAAACACATGTTTGACAACCGTTACGGCACAGGTCAATCAACTTTAGACGGTGTAATTCGTGCGACAAACATTTTGTTAGCAGGAAAGACCTTAGTTACAGTAGGTTACGGCTGGTGTGGTAAAGGTGTGGCGATGCGTGCGAGAGGAATGGGAGCGAATGTTATCGTTACCGAAATCGATCCGATCAAAGCGATTGAAGCCGTAATGGACGGTTTCCGCGTTCTTCCGATGACCGAAGCTTGCAAACTCGGCGATTTCTTTATCACCGTTACAGGCAACCGACACGTTATCGACAAAGAGCATTTTGAGACAATGAAAGACGGTGCAATCGTCTGTAATTCAGGACATTTTGACTTGGAATTGAACCTTTCAGCCTTGAAAGAAATGTCAACCGAAGTTATTACTCGTCGTCCGTTTGTTGAAGAATACATGGGCAAAAACGGCAGAACCGTTATTGTTTTGGGCGAAGGTCGATTGATCAATTTGGCAGCTGCAGAAGGACATCCTGCATCAGTAATGGATATGTCGTTCGCTAACCAAGCATTGTCGGCTGAATATCTTGTTAAACAAAAAGGAAAACTTGCCGGCGGCGTTCACGTTTTGCCGAAAGAAGTTGACCAAGAAATTGCATCATTGAAATTAAAAGCAATGGGCGTTTCGATTGATACTTTGACTTCGGATATGATGGAGTATATGACATCGTGGGAATCAGGAACAGAGTAGTTTTGAAGTAAACGTTAAAAAGAAAAAGGCAAAAGTTACAAAAACTAATGCCTTTTCTTTTTATAAAAATTCGACATTTTCAAAAAAGAATTTCTCTAAATCTTCTCTACTCATTTCACCGCTTGCAACTTCCAGATAGACTTCTTCCAATTTATCAACATTCGCGAAGAGTTTTGCACCGTTCATCAACAAAAAAACGTCCGCCGAAATTGCTCCAACGCGTTTATTTCCGTCAACAAATGCATGTGCTTTAATTAAATGGTAAGCGTAAGTAGCCGCACAAACAATGATTCCTGCTTCTTCGTAGTAGAAACGATTCTCTGCTGATGCTAACGCCGAAAGCAAACCGTTTTCATCTCGCAAGCCTTCGCTTCCGCCTTGAGCGTTGATGGTTGCCGCGTGAATTTCAAAAAGCTGCTCTTTAGACAAAAAAATCATTTTTCATCTACACCTTTTGCTAACCTTTCCAACAAATCTTTTCTTTCAACCATTACAGTTTTAAGTGCAGATTCGAACAACTCTTGTCGTGCCTTTTCAGTCAAAGGTTTTATGACCAAAGATTTGTCATTCAACGAAAGTTCAACCTCATCCCCGATTCCGATATTCATCAATGCCAAAATATCCTTAGGCAAAACGATTGCCGCCGAATTCCCTAATTGTGTAATTTTTTTTGTCAACATAATAGTTATAACAATATACTTACGCAGTTCGAATTGTCAATAAATTTTAAGTTTTGACTTTGCTTAGAAGAAATAGACCGATGATCGAAAATATCGCAAGAGGTCCCCATACGGCTATGCTTGGCTCAATCGCTCCGCTCAAACCGTATTGTTCAAAAATATTTGTAACTCCCATAAACAGCAGCCAAACTGCGACGGCATAACCGAGCGTTAGCACTTTGCCCTGTCTATGCAAAGATAAAGCGAAGGGAGCGGTGAAAAGGGTGATTATTAGGGGAAGAAAAGGAATAGAATATCTTTTCGCCAAGGCGATTTCATATGCTCGTTTTTCGTTGTCAGATTCAGTCGCTTCTATAAAATTCTTTATCTCCTGAATCGCGAGGTGGCTGGGTTTACGTTGGAGATGAGTGAATGGATTATAACTTTCCTTGATCTCCTGATTAAATGACTGATTTTCAATAACCCTCTGTGCCTCGTTTTCCCAAGTTATTTGCCTGGAATTTCCTGTGATATCAATTTTCTGATTCGACCAGATAGCCGCATCAGCGATGAAAACTTCGCGAAGTTTATAATCACTATCGTCGAATTGATAGATAATCAAATCCTTAACATTTTGAGAATCGCTATTCAATAGTTTGTTTTCAGCAAGATTAAATGAATAAATTCGATTCTCGGTAGAAACCCAGTTCTTTCCACTACTTAAAGTCATCACGCCCTTATTTCTAATTTGAGAACGCAGATTGTCTTGAATTACATTCGCCTGTGGCAATAATTTTTCCTGAATCACCCAGTTAATTCCGCCAATCAGCATCATCAAAAGAAAACAAGGAAACAATAGGCGATAGATACTTTGTCCTGCGGCGGTCCAAGTTACGACTTCATTCTGCCTCGACATAATAATGTAGGTCGCTAACGTGGCAATCATCAAAGCCGACGGCGAAATCTGTATGTAGATAAAAGGAACCAAGTAAGCCAAATAGGTCAACAATAGTGAGAACCCATTATTGATCGTTCCGGCAAATTTCCAGAGTTCGAATGCCGTAAAAATCATGTAAATCGCCGTTAGGAAAGAAAATGTAAGGGCAAAATACTTGAGCAGGCTCTTGATAATGTCAAAATCAAGAATTCCAGTCGTCAAATTTGCGAGAGTATTTTTTGGTTTATTGATTCGTAATCTAATCGGAAAATTAAAACTGATCCGCTTCAGAAAACCGAAACCCGTTGCCAGAAATAATCGCTGCGAAAGGAAAAACCAGAATATCGCCAGTGCAGTTAAAATGACTGGAATCGTTCCGGCGATGAAAACGCTAATTTTATCGGTCCGTGCAAGTTGTTCGCCTAAAAGTGCCACCAAATAATAGATCACCAAACTGATCAATGCTAAAAATATACCCCAACCCCGTCCGCCCCGATTGAAACGGAGGACCAACGATGTACCAAGCAAGGCGAATAGCAGCGGCGTTCCTGACAAAATAATCCTTCGCTGCCATAATATCTGAGCTTCCGTTTTTTCTTTGCCGGATTTGGTTTTTGCGTATTGAGCGAGCTCAGAAAGTCCCATTTCCTCCGGATTTTCCTCGCTTTTGGTAAGTTTCGCCATTAATTCTGCCCGTTTTGTTTTAATGACTAGCCGTAAATCCTTGAAGTTATCAGAAACCAATTTCGATGCAGGATTTTCCAGAGAAAAGGTATTAGACGTGGCATTTAACAAGACCAGTTCAGAATTCTCCACATTTTCCGCATTAGAATTATGAGAATCAATTCGACCATCTTTCGCGGTTATCAGACGCACTTCCTTAGTAGTGTTATCCTCTGTAAAAATGAAAATGTTTTTCCAAGTACCATTTTCAATATCGCCATCTTTCACATAAATCGTATAACCCTGAATCTCAGTGTTGAAAACACCGGGTTCGATTGGTGATTCCATTTTATAAAGAGCTGTTTGAACAGCAATTTTCCGAACGATTTGTGCAGCAAATGGAACTCCTTTGAGATTAATGAAGAACGCAAAAAAGGAAAAAAGTGTCCCAAGTAAAATTATTGGAATAGCGATCTGCAGATTCCCTACTCCGGCGGCTCGTATCGCGACCAACTCACTATCGCCCTGTAATTTCGAAAGTCCAATGATTACACCAATTAGCACTGCCATTGGACAGGTAAAAGCAATTACATTCGGGACTAAGGCGAGTGTTAGTTGCCAAACTAAGGCTGAAGGGATTGAATTGCTGAAGAAAATGTCTGAGTATCTGCTGGCTTGCTGGACAAATAAGATAACGCTCAATAATAGCCATGCAAATGCCAAATACGGCAAGATAGCCCAAAGAATGTATTTTGAAATTTGCCAGCTGAATCGCATTATTTGAGACCTAAAGTGCCGCCAAAACTCTCTCACCAAAATTTTCTTTACCCAATATGTGAGAAATTATCCGCTTCAGTATCTGCGAAATTGTTCTGACTTCTTCAGGTTTATCTAACGTATATTCCACAAATCTGGCAGGTGAATAACTTTGTGCGGAAAGAAATATATTCCTCTCAATCGAAGAAATATTGGAGTCTTTAGCAGGCTTCCTACAGCTCGAACAAAGCAAATGATAGTTTATCTGAAGATTAGTCTGATCATTTAAGCCAATCTCGCGTTGGCAGGCATCGCACACATTCCAATTAGGTAGAAAACCCGATAGTTTCAAAATCCAAAACTCAAAGTAAAGTGCAATGCTACCAAGACTTTGCGGTTCTGAGACGGCTGTTTCCAAGCAAATCTTGGACATTCGGTAAAGCGTTTCATTTGGCTCATTCGGCGGAGCAAATTCAATCAATAAATCCGATAAGTATGAAAATTTCTGCAGGAATTCGGGATTGCCGGCTTCAACAAAATAGGATTTTCGCAAATCTATGCTGTCAATTGACACTAATTCCCTTTCTTCCTTTTGAAAATAAGTCAGATCAACTACTGAAAATGGCTCCAAACCTCCACCAAATTTACTTTTCAGGCGTTTTGCTCCCTTCGCAACACCCCTTATAAGTCCGTGGTCTCTTGTCAGAAAAACGACAATCTTGTCAGATTCCGCCAACGAATAACTTTTCAGGATCAAACTTTCTGATTCGTGTGTCGCCATCATTATTACTTACCACGGAATAAAATAAAACACCCAAGCCATAGCCAAGCTAATGAGTGTAAATTGTCCAAAGATTTTCAGACCATATAAAAGTTTACCTTTTGTATTACCTTCTGAAATAACCCCCATCACAATTCCTGCAAAGATTGCGAAGCCGATCAAATATAAAAAGTGAATCATTCCTTTCTCCCTTCGGCGATGTCGAATGCATCAATCACTGCCAAATAATTCAATAATCCTGCTACTTCCAAAAATCTGCCGCCATATTCAAACGTCGCCCAAGCTGCGACATTTGCCGGAGGGTTCATCTTTAATATCAAATCAACGATAAAACCAAGTCCATTTCCAGAGCTGGCAAAATAATTAAGGATGTGGAGCAAAAAGCCGTCTTTGAAACTAAATCCGGGATAGTACGCTCCCCCGCTCACAATTCCAATGATGAACATTAGCCAAATAACGCTTCCGATCAGCAGACCACGTCGCCATCTTCCTTGTAAAAGATGTCCGCCACCTGGAATCAACCAAGCTATTGCTGCATAAAACCAAGAATTTTCCATTTTATTCTCTCAATTAATCTCAACTATCGCTTTAACTGTCGGCTTGCCGACTTCTAGTATTTCAATCAAATACAGACGCCTAAACTATTGATTTAATTACACTAAGCTACCTAAAATAACTCTTAGTATAATAAATAAGGGATTCGTTGCGTCTTAAATGCTTTCTCGCCTTCAACCCAAGAGTTTTTTATCTCTTGAACTGAGTGTCCGCCTTCAAATGCTTCTCTCAATTTGCACGAACCATGAATTACATCAAAAGGATTTCGGTCAAATACATATTCATACGGGGGATTTTTCCATTTGAAATCATTCGGATACAAATCAAACGCAACTTTCACCATCGCAATTCCAGTAATTACAGGCTTAAAAACAGCCCTATCCAAAACGTGAACAAATGCCCCGCCGCACCCTTTTCCAGCATCTTTCTGGAATGTAGGCTGGAAATTTATCGGTCTAAACATAACGCCTTCAAGGTTTAATGAATTCAACGCACGTGCGTAGTCGTTAGCGTTAATATAACTTGCACCAATAATTTCAAATGGGCGGGTCGTTCCGCGACCTTCTGAAACTTGGGTTCCTTCAAAATAGACTGTTCCGGGGAAAACAACGGCTGTATCGACTGTCGGCATATTCGGCGAAGGCATTACCCACGGACAATCCGTTTCGTCAGCGTAATCCTCTCTCGTCCAATTATCCATTGTAATTACTTCCAGATCACATTTAAGCTCAAAATCTTCATTGAAAAGCCGTGCAAGCTCGCCAATCGTCATACCGTGACGCATCGGGATCGGATACATTCCAACAAAGCTTTCATGCCCGATTTCCAGTATATTTCCTTCAATATCATTACCATTTATCGGATTCGGTCTATCCAAAACAAAAAACTTTTTACCATATTTCGCACAAGCCCGCATGGCGTTCGCCATTGTGTATATGAATGTATAAACGCGACAGCCAACATCTTGTAGATCAAACACTAAGGCGTCAACATCTGAGAGCATACTTGAAGTTGGCTCACGCGTTTCACTATACAAAGAATAGATCGGCAATTCCGTCTCGGAGTCCTTTCCGTGGGCAGTTTCGATCATATTATCCTGCAAATCGCCTCGAATCCCATGTTGCGGACCGAAAAGCGTGGTCAGATTTATATCGTCATGAGCGAAAAATAGATCTGCAGCGTGTACAAAATCATGATTAACTGTTGCCTGATTGCAAATCAAACCGATCCGCATATTCCCAAAGTATTTCTTCGGATTCTCTAAAGCCTTTTCCAAGCCTAGTTTAATGGGCTTTCGCTGAAGTTTTGCCATAACTGTGTTTACTTGCATTTTTCAATAAATGTTTCAAAAATATTCCTGGATAAATCGTCAGTTTTCCAATTCAATTCCGGATGCCATTGCACTCCAACAATAAACCTATCGTCTCTGCTATCTTCGATGCATTCAATTACTTCATCCTTTGCCCAAGCAGTTGCCAGTAAATCTTTGCCGATCTTACCGACCGCTTGATGGTGATGTGAATTAACTCGAATCCCAGAAGTTATTTTTCCACCGAATAACTTGGATTCTTCTGCAAAATCAAGAGAATGCGAATTTCTCTCGAGCGGAATGCCCTGTTCGTGTCTTATACACTTAGGCACTTGGCTTTCGATATCTTGAATCAATGTTCCACCACGAAAAACGTTCAGAGCTTGCATACCGTAGCAGATTGCCAATAGCGGCAAATTAATCTTTTCGCCTTCCTCAAGTACCAAGGCATCAGTTTCATCCTTTTCAAAAATTGTCTTTTTCAAACGAGGATGAGGTTCTTCCCCGAAGCGAAATGGGTCAACATCAGTATCGCTTCCCGGCAACAAAATGCCGTCTAAACCACTCAAGCAGTCTGCAACGTATTCTCTGCTCGGAATCAACGAAAGATGCACCGGAATTGCTCCAAGTCCTTGTAAAGCCTCGCTATAATCGCGTCCTAAATAAAAGCGTCGGGTTTCAATTTCCAGACGCATTGTAATTCCGATTCTTGGCTTTTTCATATCCCGCTTATTAATGTTCAAACAAATCGGCTCGTCTGTCAATTTGAGCAAATCGTTCTAAACCTTTATCATTAAGTTTTTATTATGAGCAAAAAGAAATTAATACGTTCGACGACGGTTTTACTCGTTCAGCGTGACGGAAAAACGGCTGTAGCCGGCGACGGACAGGTAACACTTGGTGAAACTGTAATTAAAGGAAACGCCAAAAAGGTCCGGCGAATCCATAACGACAAGATTTTGGTCGGTTTCGCGGGTGCGACGGCTGATGCATTTTCCCTGTTAACTCGTTTTGAAGCAAAGCTTAATGAGTTTCAGGGACAATTAGAAAGAGCGGCGATTGAACTATCGAAAGATTGGCGAACTGACAAGATTTTGAGAAACTTGGAAGCACTTTTAATCGTTGCTGATGAAAAAACTGCGTTTCTAATTTCAGGTAGAGGCGATGTTATTGCATCGGACGATGGCTTGCTGGCGGTTGGTTCCGGTTCAAATTTCGCACTTGCGTCCGCTCGTGCCTTGCTCAAACACACGAAACTTTCCGCACGCGAAATTGCCGAGGAATCGCTTAAAATCGCTGGTGAGATTTGTATCTACACCAATTCTAATTTGGTTATTGAAGAAATATAATGCCTATTTATTTATCCGGAGAAACGGTAGAAAAACCGAAGCTTGACGATTTAACACCACGTCAAATCGTTGAAGAATTAGACAAATATGTTGTCGGGCAAAATGCTGCGAAAAAAGCAGTTGCGGTTGCTTTACGCAATCGAATTCGCCGGCAAAAGCTCCCGCCTGAGATTGCTCAAGACGTTTTGCCGAAGAATATTTTAATGATCGGCTCGACCGGAGTTGGCAAAACGGAGATCGCCCGGCGACTGGCACGTTTGGCAAATTCGCCTTTCATTAAGATCGAAGCCTCAAAATTTACCGAAGTTGGCTATGTTGGGCGTGATGTGGAAAGCATGATTCGTGAGTTGACCGATGTAGCAATCGACATGACCAAGCAATCCGCCTTCGAAGATGTTCGCGGAAAGGCTGAAATCAACGTAGAAGAAAGCATTCTAGACATTTTACTGCCGCCTACTAATTCCTACGTTTCGGAAAATTACGAAGAAAATCAAGAGCCAAAAGTTAATCGCACACGAGAAAAACTTCGAGAACAATTGCGAAATAGTGAACTGGATGATCGTCTGATTGAGATTGAAACGACTGATCGTTCGACTCCTATGGTCGATATCATTGGCGGGCAAGGAATGGAGGAAATGGGCGTTAATTTCGGCGATATGTTGGGAAATATGTTTCCTAAAAAAAGTAAACGCCGGAAAGTAAAGATCGCCGAAGCCCGCGAATATATGCTCCGCGAAGAACAGGAAAATTTGGTGGATATGGATACGATCACCCGCATGGCAATTGATAAGGTCCAACAATCGGGTATTATTTTCCTTGATGAGATCGACAAAATTGCGGGAAGGGAAAGCGGCTCGGGTAGTCCCGACGTCTCGCGTGAGGGCGTGCAGCGTGATCTTTTGCCAATAGTTGAGGGAACGACCGTCAATACACGTTACGGAATGGTTTCTACCGAACATATCTTGTTTGTCGCGGCAGGTGCTTTTCACGTTTCAAAGCCCTCTGATCTGATTCCGGAACTGCAAGGACGTTTCCCAATTAGAGTTGAACTTGAGAGCCTGACAATAGACGATCTTAAACGCATCTTAATCGAACCAAAGAATTCGCTTATTAAGCAATATCAGGCACTGCTTAATACCGAAGGAATCAATCTTGAATTTACCGAAGATGCGATTCAAACCCTTGCTGAGATGACTGCTGAAATCAATCAAAACACAGAAAACATAGGGGCGAGACGCCTTCACACGCTTCTTGAAAAGCTGCTGGAGGAAATCTCTTTTCTTGGCAGCGAGCTTGAAAATAAACATCAGATCATTGATTCGGCTTATGCAGTAGAGAGGCTTGGCGGACTCGTGAAAAATCAGGATTTAAGCCAATACGTTCTTTAGCTTAATACACATGCTTAGATTAAACTTAAACACAATGACTTTAAGCATCTTTAGAGTGAATAAAACAACATTAACGCTTATATCACTTGCTTTGCTTAGCCTTATGCTTTCGTGCGGAAAACGTAAGCCCCCGCAACCGCCGAGTGAACGCGTTGTTCAGAGAGTTCAGGTCTCAGGATTCCAAAGAGGCAATGAAATAAGGCTGGAATGGACATTGCCAAATCGCAATGCAGGAAAAGCAAGCGTTTTAAACATCAATCGAGTTGATGTTTATCGCTTAGCCGAACCGCTTAATTCGACACAATCATTAACTGAAGAAGAATTCGCTTCACGCTCGACTTTAATCACTTCTCTGCCAATCTCAGAGGATGATTTTGCGAAAAAGACTTTGAGCTATTTTGATAAACTCGATTTTGCCGGACAGAGTATCAGGCTTCGTTATGCAGTTCGGTTTGTTAATTCGTCCGGTTCAAAAGCGGCATTTTCAAATTTTCTGCTAATTGAGCCAACTGCCAAAATTGCGAAGTCGCCTTCCCTTTCTACCGTCAGCATTACGCAGGATGAATTGATTGTCGCCTGGATCTCGCCGGAAGCAAACATCGACGACTCAAAACCCGCTAACATCATAGGCTACAATGTTTACAGAGCTTCAGTGTCTGACGCTACGGCTAGATTATTGAACCAGGCTCCTGTGACACAAACTGAATTCAAAGATTCAAATTTTGAATTCGATACGAAGTATAAGTATTTCGTCCGCACTGTTTCGATTGGAAATGAGGCTGAGCCGATTGAAAGTCAGGAATCAAACATTATAGAAGTTACTCCGAAGGACAACTTTCCGCCGAGCCCTCCGACCGGCATTACTTTAGCAGCGTCGCCTACTACAATTTCGATATTTTTTGTCGCAAATCCTGAAAGAGACGTTGTTGGCTATAAAATATTTCGTTCAATTGATAAAGTATCGTGGGAAAGCTTAACGGATAAGTTATTGCAAACAAACACTTTCCAAGATACAAAAGTGGAAAGCGGAAAAACGTATTACTACTATCTTATTGCCGTAGATAAATATGGAAATGAAAGTGAGAAATCCGAAATTATTAGTGAGATCGTACCGTAGAATTATATGAAAATCTGTCGTTTTGAACATCAAGGTCAAGTTAAAACGGGCATTTTGGAACCTGAATATGAAAAAGTAATCTTGGATGACACCAAAGAAGTCGTTTCATTATCAGACGTAAAAATGCTTCTCCCGGTTGTGCCTACGAAGATTGTTTGCGTTGGGCGTAATTATGCCGAGCACGCAAAAGAATTGGGTAATGAAGTTCCAAAAGAACCTTTATTATTCTTGAAGGCTCCGAGTTCCCTTATTCTGCATGGCGAAATGATTGTCGTTCCGCCGCAATCAAATCAGGTAGAACACGAAGGCGAGCTTGCCGTGGTGATCAAAAATACTTGCAAAAATCTTACTGGGAATGATAATCCATTTGATTATGTACTTGGCTTTACTTGCCTGAATGACGTAACTGCCCGGGATATCCAGCGAAACGACGTTCAATTCACACGTGGGAAATCTTTCGATACGTTTTGTCCGGTTTTGAATTATCTTGAAACCGATCTAAAGGTTACGGATTTACGGGTAGTAACTCGTGTAAATGGTGTGGTTAAACAAGATGGACGAACTTCGCAGATGGTTTTTCCGGTCGATTTTTTGATCCGTTATATATCAAACCAAATGACTCTGAATCCAGGCGACGTTATTGCAACAGGCACTCCATCGGGCGTCTCTAAAATGGTTGATGGCGATATTTGTGAAGTAGAAATTGAAGGAATTGGCACTTTACGCAATCCGATTGGAAGCTAACAATGAAATTATGCCCGAAATGTAATCGAAACTATTCTGATCCCAATTTGGAATTCTGCCTTGAAGACGGAACGAAATTGACTACCGGAACGGACGCGAAGATATCGGTGCAAACAAAGGTCTTACCGGCAACTGAGATCTTGCCGAACTTTAATCAGCAGATTCACAATAATTCCACAATCGAACAAGCAAAAACCACAAAAGTTCAGGAGTTAAAAGAAAAAGCAGTGGATCAAGGTTATAAGGTTTTGGAAATTTCTCCGATAGTCGCGGCATTGATTCACAATTATTGGCAATGGCTTTATGTCGATAAAAACGATTTCAGCACAATCGGTGATTTTTTACTTTCGGGTAACTTTATTCTTTGGCTGGTCTTGTTAATCATAGGTGTTGGACTGAGTCTATCGACTCTAAAATTCGGGCGAAATAAGGGCTTTGCGATTACAAGTTTGATAATTCTTGCGATAAATATCATTTTGTTCATCGTACCGCGAAGATAAATCGACTCAAATCGAATTGTGAAACTCATTTGGTTGAATTACAATTAAAACATTCTAAAACTTAACAACAAAAACTATGAAATTCTTTATTGATACAGCAAATTTAGACGAAATCACACAAGCCAACGATATGGGTTTAATCGATGGCGTAACTACTAATCCATCTTTGATCGCTCGCGAGGGCGACATTGATTTTAAAGAGCATATCGCAAAGATTTGCGAGTTAGTGAAAGGCGACGTTTCCGCTGAAGTAATCAGTTTGGATGCAGTGGGAATTTTGAAGGAGGGTCGTGAATTGGCGAAAATTGCCGATAATGTGGTGGTTAAATGCCCTTTAACGTTAGAAGGATTAAAGGCTACGCGAACTTTCACCGCCGAAGGAATCAAGACCAACGTTACCCTTTGCTTTTCTGCCGCACAAGCGATTTTGGCAGCAAAAGCCGGTGCAACCTATGTATCGCCTTTTATTGGCAGACTCGATGACATAGCACAAGATGGGATGCAATTGATTTCTGACATCGTTCAGATCTACGAAAACTACGACTACCAAACGCAAGTTTTGGCGGCTTCGATCAGACATCCGATGCATATCGTTGACGCCGCATTGGTCGGGGCTGACGTTTGCACCATTCCTTTCAAGACCCTTGGTCAGCTGGTTAAACATCCGCTCACCGATAAAGGATTGGAAGGCTTTTTGAGTGATTGGAAAAAGACTCAAGGATAGGATTTATGACTGTTTAAAGCAGTTGATTAAGCGTGAAAGCCTTTAAGTTTTCACGCTTTTTCTTTTTAAAGATCGACTGTAAGTTTTTGTGATGCTCAGATACGGATGTTTCTGTATTCAAATTAACGTGGTACTTAGTCCTAAAAACGTGATTCTCGCTATTTTCATGTATTAGATCTTCCGCTTTCGCCATTAAGCTATTCGCGATACCCGAATCAATTCCCTGTTTTGAAGCCAGTAGCTCATCGATTTCCGCCACCAAGATAGAAATTTCCCTGAGCCAGATAAATGCATCATCCTCAAAAAGCAACGTCAAGAGCTGGACATTAGTAATGGGACCATTTGCCGATTCGTAATTTTCACGCTCTAAATTCATCAGCGTTTTATGCAGTCTTAACAATTCGTTTCTAACATCTTTCAGGTTTGTCATACAACAAATTTGCCACAAAATTTAGCAAAATCAAAATAAAGCAATTAAGTTTTAAGCTGATTAATTTAAGCCTGCCTGCAAATACTTAGTTGGCTAATTGATTATTATTTAGTAAGCTAACCTTATGCAAAGTAATTCCTTAACCTTTTTGTTTAATGTGTTTAGTTCGATATTCCGTGATGGTTTTGAAAAGCAAATGGTGGAAATAGGGCTTCATTCCGGACAGGTTTTCGTTCTAATTTCCCTTTGGGAAAAAGATGGGCAGAGCCAATCTGATTTGGTAAAAAGGCTGGGCGTTTCTCCACCAACCATTTTCAATATGTTAAAAAGACTTTCAGAGAACGGCTTCGTTACAGTGCGAAAGGATGAGGATGATGCCAGGATCACCCGTGTATATCTTGAGCCAAAGGGGCGAGAAATTCGCACTTCAGTGGAGCAACAATGGCTAGATTTTGAAGAAAATACTTTTGCTGTTTTAACAGAGGCGGAAAAAATTATGTTTTCTGTATTGTTGGAAAAATTGGCTGCGAAATCTGAGGAGAAATCTGATTAACACTACTAATTTGATTGCTCTATTTTTTTCAATCTTAAAAATTTTGAATTACCTGATTTGAGGATTAATATGAAGTTATAGAGGTTTAATTATGAAAATATTATTAGCAACAGACGGCTCAAAAGAGAGCGACGCGGCTTTAGAAATGTTGAAGAAATTCAGTTTTTCAAAAGATGGAGAAATCAGAATTATTTCAATTGTAGATATGGCAGTCCCGCTCGCACTAAATATTTACGAAGGATATTTTCCAAGCACCCTTGAAATTGAAAACACCGCTAAAGAGAACGCAAAGAAAATACTGGAAAATACCAAAGCTATTTTGACCGAGACATTTCCGGAAGTACCCATTAATGTTGAGGTTTTACTCGGATCTCCGGAAAGCGGAATTGTTGAGAAAGCGGAAGAAATGAAGGCTGATCTTATTATAGTCGGCTCGCATGGCTACAGCCGTTGGGAAAGACTGCTGCTCGGCTCGGTTTCAGATTCGGTTGTTCATCATGCCCCTTGCTCCGTTTTGGTAGTCAGAAAATAGAAGTTTTAGCATATAAATGGATAATTTGGTAAGCATAAATGCCCGTAAGTTCGACGGATCAATTCATCGAAGCTGGAACGCAAAATTAATAGAAGAGACTTCCCAGTATTGGCTTTTCGAAGGTATTTTTGCATCCGAAGTTCGACATTCAGAGCTTGGAGTTATTGAAAAGGGGACGATCAGCTACGAATACTATTTCAAGAATGCGTGGTTTAACGTTTTTCGATTTCATCAACCAACGGGGGAATTTCGTAACTTTTACTGTAATCTCAATCTTCCGCCAACTTTTGAAAACAATATTCTCGATTATATTGATTTAGATCTCGATATTTTGGTTGGCAAAGACTTTCAAATTCAACTCCTCGACGAAAATGAATTTAATATCAATTCAAAGAAATTTCTTTACAGTAATGAAATCATCGAAAGCGTCGGAAACGCATTAAAAATAGTATTGAAATTAATAGAATCACGTGAGTTCCCTTTCAATACCGGAGATAACTATTTGTTCGATTAAAGAAGCCAAAAATTATGTATGTTTGTATCGCTGCAATAACTGTCTAATTGGTTAAAAGCCAACTCATTCGATGATTCTTCCACAAATTTCACAAATTCAACCTCAACAATAACCTGAAATGTCTGCGTTTCGACACTTCAAAAATTTTGTAGTCATGACAGCTTATTTATTGAATTTATTGTACTTAACAGTACGTCAAGTAATACATCGGCTATATGTTCAGCCAATTTCTGCAGTTTTACAGGAGTACGACTGATCTCCTATTGAATAGACTCTATATCAGCTGATAAGTTGCGATTTTTATTTGTTTCAACGCAATCCAAACCCACAGCCGTCAATTTTTTGTTTTTAATTTGCAGAACTATAAAATATCGTTAAACTATTGCTACACAAAAATATGCAAGCAAAAGCACCGACAACATCAATGTCAAAATTGGAACAATTAAAGAAAAAGTCTGCACTTGCCGAACTTGGTGGGGGCGAAAAGCGTCTTGAAAAGCAGAGAGCATCCGGCAAAATGACTGCTCGTGAACGGATCGATTTTTTGTTGGACGAAGGTTCATTTGAAGAATTTGATAAATTCGTTGTTCATCGTTTGAATGATTTTGGGATGGATGATCAGAAGATTTTGGGCGATGGCGTCGTAACCGGGCATGGCTTAATTGATGGTCGTGAGGTTTTTGTATTTGCCCAGGATTTCACGGTTTTTGGCGGCTCGCTCTCTGAAACTTTCGCACAAAAAATTTGCAAGATTATGGATTTGGCAATGAAAGTTGGCTGTCCGGTTATCGGTTTAAATGATTCCGGCGGTGCGAGAATTCAGGAAGGTGTGGTCAGTCTTGGCGGTTATGCAGACATTTTTCTACGCAATACTTTAGCAAGCGGAGTTGTTCCACAGATCAGCTGTATCCTCGGTCCATGTGCAGGTGGAGCCGTTTATTCACCTGCGATCACGGATTTTAATGTGATGGTGAAAGACACATCATATATGTTCATAACCGGTCCTGATGTGATCAAAACCGTTACCCATGAGGAAGTTACTAAGGAAGAACTGGGCGGAGCAATGGCTCATAATTCGAAATCGGGTGTGGCACATTTCGCGGCTGATTCTGATGAACATGCTTTACGAATCACGCGAGAATTGATGAGTTTCATCCCTTCCAACAATATGGAGAATCCGCCTTTTGTGGCAACCAGCGATCCTTCAAATCGGACTGATACCAAACTTAATTCAATTGTCCCGGAGCTTTCTACTACGCCGTATGACATTCGCGATATCATAAATAATGTAGTTGACGACAATTATTTCTTTGAAGTTCAGCAATATTTCGCTCAAAACATTGTGGTTGGATTTGCGAGACTTGGTGGCAAATCCGTGGGGATTGTTGCAAATCAGCCGGCTTTTCTGGCAGGAGTTTTGGATATTGATGCCTCAGTAAAAGCTGCCAGATTCGTCAGATTTTGCGATGCGTTTAATATTCCACTGATTACTTTTGAAGACGTTCCCGGATTTCTTCCCGGAGTAAATCAAGAACATCTCGGCATTATCAGACACGGTGCCAAACTCCTCTATGCTTTCGCGGAAGCAACTGTACCTAAGATTACTGTAATAACACGAAAAGCTTACGGCGGTGCTTATTGTGTGATGGCTTCGAAACATATTCGGACTGATATTAATTTTGCCTATCCGACTGCTGAAATTGCTGTGATGGGAGCAGAAGGTGCGGTTGGGGTTTTATATCGAAAAGATTTATTGGATACGACCAATCCGGAAGAGACTCGACAAAATTTAATTAACGACTTTAATGAAAAATTTGCTAATCCTTATGTTGCTGCCGAACGCGGGTTTATCGATGAAGTAATCGAACCTGCTTACACCAGACCAAAGTTAATTAGAGCTTTGCATCTGCTGGAAAACAAACGCGATACAAATCCTCCTAAAAAGCACGGAAACATACCTTTATAGCTGCCTCGAAACAGCTTTAAGTGTCGGAATGCCTACTTTAAACGTAATATCTCAACCGATATGTCTTTTATTCACCTATAATTACGGCTGAAAGTTAAAGTGCATTCGCGATGCCTATTGGGGTCGTTTTGCTTCCCGATTTCTTTACATTTTTCGACAAAAAAGCAGCCAATCTCAAGATTGAACTGCTTTTTTAATATTATGCCCAGGACTGGAATCGAACCAGCAAGGATCACTCCATACGCCCCTCAAACGTACGCGTCTACCAATTTCGCCACCTGGGCTAAAACCTAATTTTCCAAAGATTATTTGTTTGTGTTTGTATTCGCAGGTGCTGCGTTTGAAACATTGCTGTTTGTTACGACGGTTGCATTCGTTACATTCGCAATGTTACTCACATTAGCTGTATTTGCATCTGTCGCAACTGATTTTACTTCAGCCGCACTTTCCGTTGTCGTTTGCAAAACCGAAATATTTCCAATTATTGCCGGAAATGACAGTAAAAGTGCGGAAACCATAAACGTAATAGCGGCACCGATTGTGATTCGTGACAAAACTGATTGTGTTCCGCGTGGACCAAAAGCCGTGCTTGAAACATTGCTTGTAAATAATGCACCCGCATCAGTTTTGCCCGGTTGCAAAAGCACCGTAACAATCAATACCAAACAAGATACAAAAAATAGACCGTATAGGAAATATGATAACAAAATCTTAACCCTTCTTATTTATAATTAACTATTTTGGCAAAGCTTTCCGCTTCCAAACTTGCTCCGCCTACCAATGCACCATCTACGTCTGCCTGACTCATCAATTCCCTGATGTTTTCTGGTTTTACCGATCCGCCGTAAAGAATTCGCATCGATTGAGCTACTTCTTTTCCGTGCGTTTCGCCTAAAACTTGGCGTATAAAAGCGTGCATTTCTTGAGCCTGTTCGGGCGTCGCGGTTTTACCCGTTCCGATTGCCCAAACAGGCTCGTAAGCGATAATGATACGTTCCATATCGGAAGTTGTCAAACCTTCCAATCCTTTCACTATTTGCGATTTAACAACATTTTCGGCATTTCCAGACTCCCTCTCCGCCAAGATTTCGCCGACGCAAACTATTGGAATTAGTCCAAAAGCAAGACTTGCTTTCGTTTTTGCATTCACCGAATTATCAGATTCGCCGTAGAATTGCCGACGTTCGGAATGTCCGATTATCACGTGGCTCGCCCCAACATCCTTAAGCATATCAGCACAAATCTCGCCCGTATGAGCGGAATGCTTCGTTTCGCTTGAGCAATTTTGGGCGGCAACCCTAACGTTTGAGCCTTCCAAACGATCTGCCACCGTCTTGATCGCAGTAAAAACAGGTGCAATCACAACCTCACAATGATTGGCATTTGCCACCAAAGACTTTAACGCCAACGCAGTTTCAACTGCTTCACCGAGCAGTTTATACATTTTCCAATTTCCGGCTATTATTGGTTTTCTCATAGTATTTTACAGTTTTATTATTAAACGAAAATTTTATCACAAACTGGAAAAGGTTCTGAATTGCCAACGCCTCTTTCTTAAATTCAATAGCATTAAATCATATTGTCAGAACCGTTCACGGTAGTGAATGGTTTAAGCCAAATATTAGATTGATTGAGTTAAACAGATCGCTACCGCTCGCTGTTCTGACTTATCCCATAAACTTCCGCCGAGTCGCCAACGCCAGCAACGCCGCTTGCATTGATGCGAATATCTTTTTTAGGAATATTCAAAGTCCTCGAAACAATTTGTAACTCGATTACCCTATAATATAATATAAGGCGTCATTAATTGATTATTTGCGATAGCTACCACGGATTTCAGTTTTCAACGGAGACGTAACTTTTAGCAAGTAATCCCAAAAAACTATGAATGAAATTAATCCGATGATTTATCTAATAGGTGCGATTGGCGGCGAGATTGTGAAGGATGTCGCCAAACATCTCGGCAAAAAGGCTTACGAATCGTTTAATAATCTGCGAGAACCGATTATCAAACTCGGCATCGCTGATTTCAATAATCCGGATGAAATTCAGAAGAAACTTGAATCAAAGCCGGAAATTAAAGCGTCCATTGAACAAAATATCCGCGATAATCAAGCTGATTTTGACGAAATTATCCGCGTCCTGCGGGATAATCCAAAATTAGTTGTCAATAAATTCCACAGCGAAGGCAATGAGAAGGTTATCAACATTGAAACGAATCACGGTCCAATAAATATGTAGCAAACCGAGTTATGAGCAATGAATTTAACTCACAAGATAACGAAAAGGTCATCAATATTGCTGAAAACCGTGGCGATATAATTATGGGCGGAAAAGAAACGGCTGACAAAAACAATGTTGAGATTAAAAACGAGGGAATTAGTAACAGCACAGTTACAAATCACTTTTATCAAAATAAACCGCAAGAAAATACGCCACAAACTAACAATCACCAACCATTGTTTATAATTGCAGGATTAGTTGTATGTGCTATTGCGATTGTTGCAATTATCGCACTTTCAAAACAATCAACAGAAGCAACTATTACAAATTCCCCTGTAAACTCCAATACAAACAGCATTGTGAGCTCGCAACCGTCCAACATACCGACAAATATGAACGTTATTGCCAATCAAGCGATTGCTAAGCCGAATATTGAAAGACCAACGCCAATGCCAAACAAAATTGGAAAATCAAAAGATGTTACCCAACCGAAAGCTGCCGCAACAGCTAAAAAAGTCATTGTAGTAAAAAGTGAGGTTAAACCAAAACCAAATGCTACACCGTCAGATTGTTCGTCAACAACAGATGGTTGCTAAAAATAGTAACCAAGTTAGAAAAAATTATGAAAAACCTATTTATCACTGCGTTGGTCATCAGTTTATTTCTGATTGACGGATTTAGTCTGTTTGCCCAACAAACGCACCCTTTAACCTTAAACGAAATCAAAAATAACCTCAAAAATTATGCTAGAGACCCAAATAAAAGTTGTAATACTTTAGAAAAAATGAATATCTGCATAATTAACCTTATAAAGGCGAGAGGAATAAATTTCAATTTACCTGCACAAGACGAAATGGATTTAAAGAAACTTGGAGCAACTGAAGCTTTAATTAAAGATGTTCGTAAATCAATTCTTGGAAAGAAACTAATCAAGGTAGATGACTATTTTAATATTTATCGAGAGACGTTCAATTTACTTTTTCTTGAAAAAGCACTTAAAGAAAATGATGCGGCTCTTGATGAATTAGTCAGGTCAAGCCCCGAAAGCGTTGGTAAGGTATTTTTCAACAAAGGAAGAATCTATTATGAACAAGAGAAATACGAAGAAGCGACCAGCGAATTGCTAAAGGCAATAAACAGCAAATATGGTGGTGCTTTAACTTTTGAACTTCTTGCTCGTTGTTATGATTCTCAAGAGAATTATGATGAAGCAATGCGTTATTTTAAGGAAGCAATAAGGCTTGATGATCGTTTTTTTGAACCTTACAATAATCTTGGAACTATTCAATTAATTACTAAGAAAGAATACGATTCTGCCATTGTGAATCTCACCAAAGCCTTATCTATAAAATATGACACTGATACTTTGCTTTTAAGAGGAACCGCTTATTTCGCTAACGAGAATATAGATTCTCGCCTTTGCCGATTTTGATAACTTGATTAAGATTGAGCCTAAACCTGTGAGTTTCTTTTATAGAGGATTAATATTTTTAAAAAAAAACCAAAAGGAGCTAGCATTTAAGGATTTTGACAGCATATTAAAGCATGAAGATGATGAGCCTCAAACCCTGTATTTTCAGGGATTAGCAGGGTTTTTTAAAGATGATAATGAAACGGCGATTATAACTTTTAATAAATTAATAAAATCAGCTCCGGAAGGTGTTGAAAATACACCCGCTAGGGCTTTATTGAGTTCTGCCTATACGATGTTAGGACTGATTTACATAAACAGAGAGGATTACGATGCAGCCTTAAGGACACTAAATGAAGCAATTAGAATATCACCTTTGCCTGACACATATTTTGTGCTTGGATTAACACACTTGAAAAAATCGGAATATGATTTAGCCATTAAAAATTATACAGAAGCTCTAAAACTTGATCCCAGGCAAGCGTTCGCTTATTTTGGGAGAGGAGACAGTTATGTCGCAAAAGAAGCTTATGATTCGGCGATTAAAGACTACACACACATAATAAACATGAAATCTGGTTATCCAATAGATTATTCCCAATTATATCTATCTCGTGGAAATGCTTTTTTTAATAATAAAGATTGTGATCGTGCAATAAAAGATTTTTCTGAAACCATCAAAACAAACCCAACCGGAATTGATGCCTATATTTATCGTGGAACTTTATTTTACTACAAAAAAGAATACGAACCAGCCTTTAAAGATTCTTCCAAAGCTATTGAAATTGATTCTAACAACGCCAATGCATATAACATTCGTGGAGCGGTTTATTATCATAAAAAAGAATACGAATTTGCTTTGAAGGATTTTTCTAAAGCTATCGAAATTGATCCTAATCAAGCAGTAGTTTATTACAATCGTGGAAATGTCTACGTAAATAAAAATGAATTTGAACTAGCTTTGAAGGATTACACCAAATCTATTGAAATTGAACCTAATCGTAGAGATACCTATGGCGAACGTGGAAGTGTTTATAAATTATTAGGCAAAAACGCAGAAGCGGAAGCAGACATAAAAAAATATAAAGAATTGCCACTGGAGGAAGATTATAAAAACTGTGAAAAAAAATGAAAAGTTCTACATAGCACTGATCAAGATTGATCATCCGAAGGGTTTTAGACAGAATTATTAAAAACAAACACTGCGATAACTCAGGCAGACTCGCGGCGTTTGCAAGGGCTTTGTACATCGAAAGACCAGCGAAAAAGAAAGAAGAAAAACCGCCGAATCCGAAGCCGACATGAAAAAATACGATGAACTAAAAAACCCCAAAGCCCTAACTTACAAAAATATTAGTCGAACCTATGAAAAACACGTTCCTTTTAACACTTATAATAAACCTATTCTGTTTTTGTGTTTTGAGCCTGTTTGCCCAACAAAAACAACCGGTAACTTTAAATGATATTAAAAATAACCTTAAAAACTATAAAACGGAGCCTGATCAAAATTGCAATACATTGGCAAAAATGAATGTTTGTGTAATAAATTCAATCAAATTACGCGGAATCAGTTTCACTCTTTCTCCACAAGATGAAATGGACGTAAGAAAAATTGGGGCGACAGATGAACTTATTATAACCATCAGAAAAAATATCGCAGAAAAGAAGCTTTACAACTTTGACTATGAACTCGATAATTTTGATAAAACTTTTCAGGAATCTTTTCTTATAAATGCAATTGCTTTGAACGATGAAGCCCTTGACCAATTGGTTAATTCTTCGCCGGATAGCATTGGCAAAACTTATTTTAATCGTGCACGAATTTATTACCGTCAAAAAAAATATGATTTAGCTATTCCGGAAATAATTAAGGCAATTAATAAGAACTTTAAAGGTGTCGAGGTTTATGAATTTCTCGGTAGTAATTATCAAGAACAAGGCAATTATGATAAAGCCATTGAAAATTACACAATAGCCTTAAATAAATATGATAAAGAGAATACAAAGGCTCTTAACAATCGAGGAAATAGTTATAGCAAGAATAAAGAGTATGACTTAGCCGTTAAAGATTATTCGAAAGCCATCGAACTAGATTCTGAAGCTAGTGATGTCTACAGTAATCGAGGATTGACATATTCATTGAAAGAAGAATATGAATTAGCCTTTAAGGATATTAACAAAGCTATTGAACTTAATCCGAGTAAATCAGAGTTTTATGTCAATCGGGGGTTAGTCTATACTCAAAAAAAGAATATGAATTAGCTTTTAAAGATGCTAACAAAGCCATCCAACTTAATCCGAATCTTCCTGAGGCTTACCTTACCCGAGGGTATGCATATTTGCTCGATAAACAGATAGATTTGGCATTTAAAGATGTAAACGAAGCTATTGAACTTAATTCGAATTTTCCTCCAAATTACTATCTTCGAGGACTTGTTAATTTGGCTAACGACCAAGAAGACTTAGCCCTTAAGGATATTAATAAGTCTATTGAACTTGATCCTAAATTTTACCCGGGTTACTTTGTTCGAGGTTTTTTTCATTTAGAGAAAAAACAACTCGAATTAGCTATCAAGGATTTTTCCAAAACAATTGAACTTGATAGTAAATTTGCCAATGCTTATTTCGAAAGAGGTAAAGCTTATAAAGAGAAATTTGATTTGAAATTCTATGAAGATTTCAAAAAAACCATTGAACTCAAACTAGATGTTCTGAGTGTTCTTGGTAAAAGGAAAGATAATTATTTGCCATTAAATTTAGCAATTAAGGATTATTCTAAAGCTATCGAACTTAACCCTAATGACCATGAAATTTATCTTAAGCGAGGCTATGCTTATTCAGCCAACGACCAAGATGAATTAGCAATTAAGGATTTTTCAAAAGCGATTGAACTTAAACCTAATGATGCTAATATTTACAATGATCGGGGTGATGCTTATTATTATGACGACCAAGAAGGGTTAGCAATCAAGGACTATTCGAAAGCTATTGAGCTTAATCCTAAAGGTGCTGATTCTTATAATAATCGCGGGAGTGCTTATTATTTCAACAAACAATATGAATTGGCAATTAAGGATTTTTCCTCCGCTATTGAACTCTCACTTAATAAACTTCCTTCGGAGTCTTTTGAATTCCCTACTGATTTGCTTTTAGCATATATGTATCGTTCCCGTTGCTATAAAGCACTCGGCAAAATCTTAGAAGCCGATGCAGATATGAAAAAACACGAGGAACTGTTGAAAAGCCAAATGCCCTAAAACTCAACAACGCCATTAAGATAGAAAACCTTAGTTTGCCATTAGTGCGTTACCGCAGTTGAGTAGCGGAAATCTCAAAAATCACAAAATACGTCTCGATCTCTAGACGTTATTTTCCACGATTTTGGGCTGAACAACAGCAAGCGAAACTATTTGCTCATCGGAATCTTAACACCATTCTCCCTCGAATATTCAATCGCCTCATCATAATCCGCGTCAACGTGTCCAATTACGCCCATTCCTGGGGCTGTCGTTAGAACTCTTTCAATTGGTTTGATTCGTTCATAGGTCTGAGTTCATAAACCGAAAAAGGAAATATTCAATTGAGAAATACGAATTGAAACGTCCATTCGCGACAAAACTAATTATTTATCATCTAAAGCCTCAACCCCCGGCAAAACGTCCCCAGCTAAAAATTCCAAAGTAGCACCACCGCCCGTTGAGATATGCGAAATCCTGTCCGAAAGTCCCGATTGGTTGATTGCCGATACAGAATCTCCGCCGCCGACAATTGATGTGGCACCTTTGTCAGTTGCTTCGGCTACGGCTTGGGCTATTGCGAGTGTGCCTTCGTCGAATGGTTTTTCTTCAAACATTCCCATCGGTCCATTCCAGACAATCGTCTTCGCACCGTCTAACGCTTTCGAAAAAATCGCGATTGTTTCGATTCCGATGTCTAACCCAACCAAGCCAGTATTCGTAAAAGTCATCGGAATTGTTTTTCGGGAATTCAGCGGATCGTACGAATCAATAACCTGATGATCGGTCGGCAAGATCAATTCTACGCCTGCTTCTTCGGCTTGTTTCATTACCGCCAATGCCGTCGGCATCATGTCGTCTTCCACTAAAGATTTGCCAATTGTGTAGCCTAAAGCCTTGTAAAAGGTATAAGCCATAGCCCCGCCGATGAGCAATTTGTCAACCTTTCGTTCGATTAAACTCTTGATAACAGGGATTTTATCAGAAACCTTTGCTCCGCCGAGAATTGCAACAAAAGGTCTTTCCGGATTGTTCAAAGCCTTGCCTAAAAATTCGAGTTCCTTTTCCATCAACAAACCCGCGACCGAATTTTCCACAAATTTTGTAATTCCTTCAGTCGAAGCGTGTCCGCGATGTGCCGCACCGAACGCGTCGTTTACATAAACGTCGCAAAGTTCCGACAAATTTTCGGCAAATTGCGAGTTATTTGCTTCTTCACCCGCGTGCAAACGCAAGTTTTCGAGCAAAATAACTCCGCCTTTATCTGTTGCATTGATTAGACTTTTCACTTCATCGCCAATGCAATCATTTGCAAATTGAACATCTTTGCCAAGTAATTCTGCCAAACGCAACGCGACAGGTTTCAGACTGTATTTGCTGGAATCATAAGGCATTCCTTTTTCTTCCGCTTTCTTTTTATCCTTGATCGGACGACCAAGATGCGAAGCTAAAATCACTTTTGCACCTTGTTCAACGGCATAATTTATCGTCGGAATTGCTCCGCGAATTCGCGTATCGTCGGTAATCTTGCCGTCTTTGATCGGCACGTTGAAATCTACGCGGATAAAAACCCGTTTCCCTTTGATATCAATGTCTTTGATCGTTTTCTTAGTCATAGTTTTGTAAAAAAATAGAAGCGTTTGAATAATTCTAAACGCTTCTACTAAAAATTGAAAATGTCGGTTTTGATTTATAAACCTTTGGCAGCAATAAATTTAACCAAATCCCGAACCCGGCATGAATAGCCCCATTCGTTGTCGTACCATGAAAGAATTTTGATACAAGTTCCATCAATAACCTTAGTATTTTCAGCGTCAACAATCGAAGAATTTGAATTTCCGCGAAAATCAATCGAAACAAGCGGCTCTTCTGAAACTGCCAAAATGCCTTTCATTGCTCCGTTTGCCGCTGCTTTCAAAGCGTTGTTCACTTCTTCTACGGAAGTCGCTTTTTCGACGTTGATGGTTACGTCAACCAAAGAAACATTTGGAGTAGGAACGCGAACTGAAATTCCGTCAAATTTGCCTTTCAGATCAGGGATTACTAACGCAACTGCTTTAGCTGCACCAGTTGAAGTGGGAATCATCGAAAGTGCTGCGGCTCTTGCCCGACGCAAGTCTTTATGCGGTAAATCGAGCAATTGCTGATCGTTTGTATAGCTGTGAATCGTATTCATCAAAGCGTTTTTTATCACAAAAGTATCGTGAATTACTTTGGCGACAGGTGCCAGACAATTAGTCGTACACGAAGCATTTGAGATCACTTTGTGATTGGAGGGATCGTACATATCGTCATTAACGCCTAAAACAATCGTCACATCTTCGCCTTTTGCGGGTGCAGAAATTATTACTTTTTTGACCGAACCGCGTAAATGCTTGGCAGCATCAGCCGCATTTGTGAAACGCCCGGTAGATTCGATAACGATCTCAGCCCCGACAGAATTCCAATCGATCAAGCTCGGATCTTTTTCGCTAAAAACCTTAAAGCTATCACCATCAACATTTATCATGTCGCCTTCAGCCGAAATATCGTTGTGCAGATTGCCCATGATCGAATCATACTTCAGCAAATGTGCTAAAGTTTTAGTATCGGTTAAATCATTTACCGCAACAAAATCGATATCTTTATCGCCTAAACAAGTTCGCAAAACATTTCGCCCGATGCGTCCAAAACCATTAATAGCTACCTTAATTCCCATCTCAAAATTCCTCCTGAATATTTACAAATAATAGCTTGAATTTAACTTAAAAAAGACCTGACCACAAGTAAGCTTTTTAAGTTTTTTCAAGCTTAAACCTAAGTTTACGATTGATTTAGCGAGTCTATTTTTTTGAAACTAATCAATCATTTTAACCGTAGATAAACTTGTAGTTATAAAATATTCTTTACGTTTTTAGCTTTCATAAAAATTTCGGAGTCATTTTTAGAATGAGAAACTTTGCAAGTAATTTATTCACGCTTTTTGCTTTTTCAGTACTGATTTCCTTGAGCAATAGAGACATTTTAGCTCAAAAGGCGACGGACACTCCCCCAATCCTCAAACGATTGGAAATAGCACTCAATAAGATCAAATCAAAAGATGAAGCACCGGCAGAATCCGCTGAGCCAAAGGTTATTCCCGTGTTAAATCGCATCGGTAATGATCCTTCGCAGAGCCAATCCTTATCGCTAAATGATGCAATTAGAAAGGCTTTGGAGAATAACAATAATATTGAAGTTGCCCGCAATGATGTTCGCTATGCCGAATCTCAATTGCGTTCTTTACAAGGCATTTACGATCCGGTTTTTACTGTTTCTCCAACCTATACGAATAATGTTCAACCGCAGCCAAGCACGCTCGGTGGTGCAGATTTATCTGGTGTAACGCGAAGTAACGGTTTCAGTGTTGACACGTCTTTCGGCAAGATTTTGAAACGCGGCGGAGGCAGCTACAGCGTTTTCTTTAATAATGGCAGAAATTCAACCAATTCAAGTTTTTCTCAATTAAATCCTACTTATAATACGAATTTGGGAGTTCAATTTAGTCAACCTTTGTTGAGAAATCGCGAGATTGATCAAACGAGACGACAGATTAAAATTCAACGAAAACGACTCGAACAAAGTGATTCAGATTTCCGCCGGCAAACAATCGATGTAATTTCGCAAGTTCAAAGAGCTTATTGGGACTTGGTTTTTGCCCTTCGAGATCAGCAGAATAAAGCTGCGAATTTGAATTTATCAAAGGAAAATTTACGACGAGTTGAGTCAGCAATCACTGCCGGAAAATCTGCTCCTCTGGAAAGAGCCGAAGTTTCAACCGAACTTGCAAATCGCGAGACGGAAGTTCTGATCGCCGCTCAGCAAGTTTCTATTGCCGAAAACACCTTAAAAGGTTTACTGATAAAGGAATCTACCTCGGCTGAATGGAATCAGTCTTTAGTTCCAACCGATCAGCCTGTTTTCAGCCAAGATACGATTAGCTTGGACGACGCTTTGAAAGATGCCGTTGATAATCGCCCGGAGCTGCGACGTTTGAAATTGCAAAGAGAAATAAATACGATTGATCTTGTCTATTTCAAAAATCAACTGCGACCCAAAGTAGATTTGGTTTCAACATTTACACTGATTGGATTAGCCGGAACAGCGGGTGGCAATACAGCTTCGATTCCGCCGCAATTCATTGGCGGTTACGGGCAATCTTTGGGTAATTTATTCAAAACCGATACTAGAACATTTACTGTTGGAGTGACGATCTCTATTCCTTTCAGAAACGAAATTGCGAAAGCTGATTTAGCCGGAGCCGAGATTCAAAAACAACAAATCGACGCACAAGCCCGATCGCAAGAACAAATAATTGTCGCTGAAGTCCGAAACGCAGTTCAAGCAGTTGAGACTGCACGCCAGAGAGTTTTTACTGCCAGACGTGCCAGAGAGAATGCAGAAATTCAATTGAATGGCGAACGAAAGCTCTTTGAAGTTGGACGCTCGACTACTTTTTTGCTTTTTCAACGTGAAAATGCTTTAACAAACGCACGTAATTCTGAAATCCGTGCAGAAACCGATTTCAATAAAGCTCTTTCAGATTTGCAAAGAGCTACTTCAACCACTTTCAGAACTAATAACATTGAAGTAAATTCTCCGATGGACAATAAGTAGCTTGTTTTCTTTGCTTTACGTCTATTTAATATAATTTACTTGAAGAGTCGGCTAGCCGACTCTTTATGTTTTACATGAAGTTTGAGACAATCACTTTCGATGAAAATTTCCGCCAGCATTATAGTTTTTAATGAAGAAGAAAATATTGCCGAACTCTGCGAAACGGTTTCATGGTGCGATGAAATTGTGATTATTGATTCTCATTCTATCGACAAAACCGCCGAAATTGCTAAGAAATATACGGATAAAGTTTTCCAACATGAATTCAAAGGTTTTAAAGATAAACACGAATTTGCCGATTCCAAAACAACCGGTGACTGGATTTTTTGGATCGATGCAGACGAACGAGTAACTTCGGAACTGCGTCAATCAATTTTGGATTTGAAGAAATTGCCGATTGAAAATCTGCCCGATGGATTCAAGATCGCACGTAAAACCTGGTACATGGGACGGTGGATTAAGCATTCGGGTTGGTATCCAGATTATCAGATGCGTTTTTATCGAAAAAGTGCTAGTTATTGGGCGGGAGTTGCACCTCACGAAGTCGCACATGTGAAAGGAAAGGTTGAAAAACTCGATGGCGAATTCTTACATTACACCAAAAAGAATCTCAGCGAACATAATCGCGTCTTGGATAATTACACAACTCTTGCTTCGGAATACTTAGTAAAAAACGGGAAAACGGTAGGGGGGTTGGGAATATTTATAAATGCGATCTCGGGTTTTGTCCGCTCATATATCCTCAAGCAAGGCTTCAGAGATGGCATCCCCGGCTTAATTATTGCTATGTTCACAGCCTACAGCGTTTTTTTGAAGTATGCTAAAGTATGGGAAAAGAATAACTTAGAGTAATTATTTTAATGAATCGCTTTTGGAAAGACAAAACGGCACTTGTTACCGGCTCTACGGGGTTCGTAGGTTCGCACATAACTCGTCTGCTGATTGAAAATGGAGCAAAGGTAGTTTGTTTGCATAGAGATGTGAATCATAAGTCGGCTTTTGATGTCTCAAAAGTCAGCGTTATAAAAGGCGAAATTGAAGACTTTGCTCTTTTGAAAAGTATTTTGAAGGATCATAAGATTGATTCTGTTTTTCACCTTGCTGCCCAAGCACTTGCAGGAGCAGGAAATCGTTCACCTCTTTCCACTTTTGAAACCAACGTTCGCGGCACTTATATTTTGCTGGAAGCTTGTCGACTTTCGGCGAATTTGCGTTCGATTGTCATAGCTTCAAGCGAAAATAGTTATGGTTCAAATCAGTTACCGCCTTTTTCAGAGGATTTTCCTCTGCAGGGTCGTTCGCCCTATGAAACCTCAAAAAGTTGTGGAGATTTAATCGCTCAATCCTTTGCAATTACATACGATTTGCCTGTTACGATTGTCCGTTCAGCCAATACCTACGGCGGCGGCGACTTAAATTTGTCGCGGATTGTTCCGGGCACAATTTTGTCGGTTTTAAAGGACGAACGCCCTATTATTCGCAGCGACGGCACGCCAATCCGGGAATTTATTCATATTCAAGATGTCGCGGAAGCGTTTTTAATATTGGCTCAAAATATTGAACAATCAAAAGGAGAAGCTTTTAATTTGGGCTCAAATGAACCAATTCAAATGTTGGATTTAGTAAAACAGATTATTAAATTAATGGGAAAATCCGATTATCTGGGACCTAATGTTCTGGTTCAACCAGACCACGCAGCAAAGATTGATGCTCAATATTTATCGAGTGAAAAGATGAAAAAGTATTTCAATTGGAGTGCCAAAATTAATCTTACAAAAGGTCTAACGCAAACAATCGAATGGTATCAGCGTCATTTCCAGGATTTTACCTAACCAATTGCAACTAAGAGTTTATTCTTCACATCCAACCACAAGATATAGTATAATTTCCATTCAAAAAGCAGTTTTAATATAAATATGAAACACCTGATTCTATTCGCAATTTTTCTACTTTCTACTTTTAGTCTATTTGGACAAAAAGGTGTTGATACCCAAACCCAAAAAATTACCGAAAAAACGGGCAATAATGAAACCACAAATGTTAAGCGGACATTTAATTGGGGTAAAGACAAAACTCCCATTCGCGAGAAATTGGCGAATCCTTACAAATTGACTTCGAGACGGGATGTTTTAGTTCAAACAATTTCTAATGTGTTGCAGGAAATGAAGTTAATCGTCGATGAAAGCGGGTCGAAACCAAATGAGGGACTTATTCTTACTCAACCATTTATATTCGCCAGAGGCTCTGTAATTTCTAAAAATGAACTTAGTCGCTATGCTATTTTGCCGAGTTCGGATTCAGGGTGGCGGAGCGGAAGATTTAGCTTCAGAATTGATATTGATTCGATTGACGGAATTCAAAATAATGTCAGCGTCATGGCTAGAGTTGAAGGTAAATCGGAAAATGGTTTCGTCGCTGAATGGGTCACACTTCCAACGAGTGGTGCTGCCGAAGAAGAATTTTTAATCAAACTGGTTGAAGCAGTAACCGGAAAATCGGTTGACGAACCAAAGATTCAATAGGAATAATGAAAACTCCACACATTCTCAGTCTCATTTTGTTTTTAATGCTTATTTTTACTGGCGTTGGAGTTGCGTATTCGCAAGAAGACAGAGACAGAAATGACCCCAATAGAAAGCTTGATGTTCCTGATAGCTTCAAAGAGGGTTTGGCAAAACGCAGAATTAAGGCAGAAGAAGAAGAGTTTCAGGAATTGATTAAACGGAGCGAAGAGGCTCTGAAGTTGAGCGACGAACTAACCAAAAAATTCAATGAATCAAAGAGTTTTTCCACCGAAGATACCCGCAAAATTGAGAGGATCGAAAAGCTTATTAAGAAAATCAGGAAGGATCTTGGTGCGGAAAACGATGATGAAGATGAGAAGGAGATTACTCCATCCTCATTATCTGCAACACTTACGATTATAAAAGAGAAATCTGCCAGTCTCTTAGCCGAAATTAAGAAAACTGGGAGATTTAGTATTTCCGTGGTCGCAGTCGAAAGTTCAAACGCGATTCTGAAGCTCGTTAGAATGTTAAGATTTAATAAGAAATAAGTTAATTTATGAAAATAAATTGGTTACTTTGCATCGCTACTTTCATTTTGCTCGTCGTGCCGATTTTTTCTCAGGAAGATGAAGTTATTAAAATTGATTCTTCGCTCGTAGTCCTAAATGCGACTATTACTGATTCAACAGGAAAACCCTTACGCAATCTCAAAAAAGAAAATTTCAAAATTTTAGAAGATGGCAAATTGCAGGAAATCGCTATTTTTGAAGCGGAATCTACTCCTTTTGCGGCGGTAATTTTGGTTGACACCTCGGGAAGCATGGAAACCCGTGTCAGTATGGCGAGGGCGGCAGCGATGAGTTTTCTTGATGGGTTGCGAACTGATGACCAAGCTGCGATTTATAATTTTGACACAAAGGTTTCGCTCGTTCAGGAATTTTCAAATAGCCGGGATATTGCTCCAAACGCTTATGAATTAAAGGCTGATGGTTATACAGTTTTGAACGATGCAATTTATTTAGCATCAAAAGAATTATCGAAACGAAGCGAAAAACGTCGGGCAATTATTGTTTTGTCTGATGGAGCGGATACAAAAAGCGGAAAATCTGCTGACAAAGCCTTGAAAGAAGCATTGGCGGCGAATGCAAATATTTACACGGTTGATATGTCGAGCATTGATACCGGCGGAAAAGATCGGATACAAAATATTGGAGTGTTAAAGAATTTTGCCGAGAAATCCGGCGGAAAATTCGTTCCTACTCCCGGCGGTGTTGCTTTACGCGATGCATTTAAGTCAATTGTTGGTGAATTGGGTGTGCAATATACGTTGGGATTTCAACCGATACACAATGTGAAAGACGGAAAATGGCGGACTCTCGAGCTTCAAGTTAATAAACCGAATCTGATTATCCGCACCCGAAAAGGCTATAATGCTCCAAAAAATTAATCTTCTAAAACAAAAGTGATTTTCAAAGTTACGCGATATTCCGCAACTTTTCCGTTTTCAATACTAACTTTTTGCTCTTTCACCCATGCACCTTTTACATTATCCAAAGTTTTGCAAGCCCGTTCAATTCCCTGTTTGGTTGCATCTTCAAAACTCTCTTTTGATGATGAAATTAATTCGACTACTTTTGCGACTGACATAATTTACTCCTTGTACTTTATTTACTAAAAACTCGTCTTATTTTTGGCTTTATCCTGATACCTTTCAATTGCTAATGTTATCAACGTATCAACCACTTGCGGAAAATCCAGTTCGCTGCCCGCCCACATTTTCGGATAACCCGAAGCATCGGTCAAACCCGGTAAAGTGTTGATTTCATTGAGTATCAATTCGCCTGTATCTGTCCTTAAAAAGAAATCGACTCTTGCCAAACCGGAACCATCGATTGCCTTAAAAGCCTGAACTGCCATTTGCTGGATCTTTCTTGAAAGCTCTTCGGAAATAAGTGCCGGCACGATAAATTCATTATTTCCTGTTCCTGAGTATTTTTCCGTATAGTCTAAAAAAGCTTTTGATTCGTCTTTTATCACATATTCGCCGGGCAAACTTGCTCTCGGTTCGTCATTTCCCAAAACTGCACATTCAATTTCCCGCATTTCAAGTCCTTCTTCGACAATGATTTTACGATCGTATTCAGCTGCTAATTCGATAGCCCTACGCAAAGAGATTTCATCAGTCGCTCTGGAAACTCCAACCGATGAACCTAGGTTTGCAGGTTTTACAAAGCACGGAAACCCCAGTTTTGATTTTACTTGTTCGATAACTGTATCAGAGGCAATTTCCCATTCGCCACGCAAAAACCAAACGTAGTTGCAAAGCGGCAATCCGGCATCGCGAAACAAAACTTTCATCACAACCTTATCCATTCCGCAGGCTGAAGCTAAAACTCCGCAGCCAACATAAGGAATTCCCGCCATTTCAAATAAGCCTTGAATTGTTCCGTCTTCACCGAAAGTTCCATGCAAAACAGGAATAACTACATCTAAATTGCAAGTTTTTTCTTCGCCGATTTCCGCTTCTAATTTGGTTAAGCCTTTATATTTTGTATCTCCAATCAAGGCAACCGCGTTTCTCGGGTAATTTCCAACATTTTCGAGCAACATTTGCTGAATTGAGGAAGGCAGCAATCCCATCGATTCAATCGGGTTTAGCCAATTCCCCTCCTTTGTGATCGCAATCGGAATTACTTCATATTTTTCCTTATTTATCTGTTCAATAACCGTTTTTGCAGAACGAATTGATACTTCGTGTTCCCCCGAACGTCCTCCAAAAATAACTCCAACTCTAAGTTTTTCCATAATCTCCGCTATTTATTTATAAAATACTTTTGCCTAATGCTGAGAGGATTAATTCGACTGCTAATTCAGAAGTTCGATTGTTGGTATCTAACATGGGATTTACCTCAACAATCTCAAATGACCTCATTTTATCTGTTTCTGCAATTCTTTCAAGTGCTAAATGTGCTTCACGATACGACATACCGCCGCGAACTAATGTTCCGGAACCAGGTGCGTCAACCGGATCAAGTGCATCAACGTCAAAAGTTACGCTAAATCCATCCGGTGCCTGCTTTACAATTTCCAAAGCTTTTTCAATACAATAATTCATTCCATATCGATCAATATCGTGCATCGTCCAGCAATGTATTCCGAGCTCGCGAATCATTTGTTTTTCGCCATTATCCAAATCTCTTGCTCCGATATGAGCAAAATATTTTGCTTTAATTTTCGGTGTAAAGCCTTCTAAATCAGTAAATTCCGGCAGACCCCGACCAAGCAAATGAGCCAGCGGCATACCATGTAAATTTCCTGATGGCGATGTTTCCGGCGTGTTCATATCTGCATGGGCATCAAACCACAAAAGACCAACTTCCTGATTTTTATTGCGATAAAAAGATTGAATTGCCGAGAATGTGGGCAAGGCAATAGAGTGGTCGCCACCCAGAATTATTGGTAATTCGCCAGCCGCCAAAATTTCTTTGATTGCCGGAATGATTTTTTCAATCGATGTTCTCATTTCCGCCAAATATTTCGGATGTTCTGTCGATTCGTCTGTCGGACGAGGCAAATCAAGATCGTGTATTTCATGAACTTCGTAGCCCATGTCAATAAGGTGTTCGGCTAATTTTTTACCGCGAACTGAAGTTTGACGAATGGTTCGTGTACCCAATGCACTTCCACGCATTCCGGCACCAAAGCCAAGCGGAACTCCAATAACTCCAAGTTTTCTTCCCTTGCCGGGATAATCCGGATCAAACATAATTTATGTGTCTAAAAGGTTTGTAGGCAACCCATCTATGCTTTCTAAATTTTTTGCACGCCAATAATCCTTCAATTTCTCTTCATCTTTCCCTTCTGCCCAATCGATCAGCGTATCTCTTTCTTCTACTAATTCATAAACCGGAACACCAAAACCGCAAGAAGTTTGCGTAGATTCTATGTGCAAAAGAATCAACTGCCGCTCACCAAAATCTCGCATAAAATTTGGGATAAGTTCGTTCCATTTATTCGAATCTTTTTTTACAATTTCGCCCTGTCCATAAAGTCTCAAAATCAAAGGTTTATCCGTAAAACTACAAAACATTATCGTAATTCTCCCATTTTCCTGAATATGGGCTGAAGTTTCATTGCCGCTTCCGGTTAAATCCAAATATCCGACCGTTTTATTATCAAGGCAGCGAAAAGTGTCAATTCCCTTTGGCGATAGATTTATTCTGCCTTTTACCGGAGCGGTTGCCGTAAAAAACATCTTCTGTTCGCCGATAAATTTAATCAAACTTTCATCTAATTCCGTCTTAAATTTCGCCATCGTTAAATTTCTCCAAAGCCTTTTTCTACCAATTCTGCAACTGCTTGAAGGGCTTCAATTTCGTCAAGTCCTTCTACCTGCAGAGTCAAATTTGTGCCTTTTGCGGCGGCTAATGTTAAAACACTCAAAATTGATTTTGCATCAGCAATTACGGCATTATCGTGCCTGATAAGCGTAATTTTGCTTTTGAATTTGCCTGCTAATTTCACTAACTGAGCAGCCGCCCTTGCGTGAAGTCCCAAGGGATTTATTATCTTAATTTCCGCTTCAATCATCTATTTTATTTTTGGTGGGGCAAGCAATTCACTCGCACGATAAATTGATTTTTTACCTTGTTCTTCAACGACTTTAGCCATTTCCGAAAGCGACATTTCGCTGTGCTGCGACGCTAATTTTATAACCATCGGCAGATTCACGCCCGTTACGATCTCCACCTGTTCATCAGCAATAAACATGGCTGAAATATTCGTCGGTGTGCCGCCAAACATGTCTGTTAAAATCAAAACTCCAACGCCCGCTGAAACCTTTTTTATTGCTTTCGCAATTTCAGCTTGGGCGATTTCAACGTCGTCGTTCCAACCCATCGAAACGGCTTTAATATGCTCCAATTTCCCAACAACGGTTTCCGCCGCACTCAATAATTCATTCGCCAGTTTTCCGTGTGAAACAATTACGCCACCGATTTTCTTTTCTTCTGTCATCTTGACCAACCCCTATTTTTGCACATCGCGATGCACAATAGAAACCTCAAAACCCTCTTTACTCAATGCTTTACCGATAGCTTCCGTCAGCATTACCGAACGATGTCTGCCGCCAGTGCAGCCGATTCCGATCGTTAAATATGACTTTCCTTCGCGTTTATAAAGCGGAAGCAAATAATTTATTAAGTCTAAAAAACGTCGTTTAGTTTCAAGAACTTCGTCTTCTTTTGTCAGGAAATCAATTACTTTTTCATCTGTTCCCGGTAAATGTTTCAATTCGGGAACAAAATATGGATTCGGCAAATGTCGCACGTCAAACAACAAATCTGCACTCGGCGGAACACCGTATTTATGCCCAAAACTAACAATTTGCACGTGAAGCGGATGCCCTTCGTCGGTTTGGCTAAATTTTTCAACGAGCAAACGGCGTAAAGTATGAACGGTTTGGCTGGATGTATCGATTATAAGATCAGCTTTTTCACGGACGTGCTGCAAGGCTTCCCGCTCTGCCCGAATCGCAGGTAAAAGTCCTTTTCCTTCATCTGCCGGATGCGGACGACGGGTTTCGCTAAATCTTCGCGACAAAATTTGATCGTCTGCTTCAAAAAATAAGACAAATGGATGCAGATTTTTCTTGGCAAGTTTTTTCAATTCATTTGAGAAATTCGATAAAAAATGTCTTTCACGAATGTCGATTACGAGTGCAGCTTTTTCGATTGCCGTAACTTCTTCATCATTGGGAAGGAGCAAACGTGCAAATGGTGAAAGCAATGTGACAGGTAAATTATCAACGCAAAAATAGCCCAAATCTTCAAAAGCATTAGTTGCGGAAGACATTCCCGAACCGCTTAAACCGGTTATAATAAGAAAGTTAGGAACATTCTTAATTTTCAATTCACTCTTTTCCGACATATTATTTTTCTGAACCCGCCTGCATTTGCTGAGTGTGTTTTTCGATCAAATTTTGTGCAGCATCATATCCTTTCGCTTTTAATAGGTGAATCCGAATCGCCGTTTCAACCAAAGTTGAAATATTTCTCCCCGAACTAACCGGCAAAACAAATTTGACGACTTTAACCCCAAAAATTTCTTCGACATTTGTTTCAACACCGAGCCGATCTATTTCTTTAACGTCATTCCATCTTTTGAGCTCAACGCATAAATCTACGCTGCTTTGATTGCCTACCGCTGAAACTCCAAAAAGTTCTTTAATATTAATTATTCCGAGTCCGCGAATCTCAAGCAATTCGTGAGTTAATTCAGGCGATGAACCAAGTAAATTTTCCCCAATTTTTTTGACCAAAACAGCATCGTCTGCTATCAAGCGATGTCCCCGTGTTACCAAATCTAAAGCACATTCTGATTTACCAACTCCAGATGCTCCAAGTATCAAAACGCCAAGACCATAAATGCCCATAAATACGGCATGAAGCGTGATTTGCGGTGCGAGAACTTCTTGCAGAAAACTGGTAACGGAATTAATTGCCAAAGAGCTGACAACCGGAGTTCGCAGTATCGGAAGCCCAATTTTGTTGGCTATTTCCAATAATTCAATTGGCGGCTCGAGACTTTTTGTAACCAATATGCACGAAATATTTGCTAAATTTATTTGTTCAATGGCAGATGCTCTCGCTTTACTGTCGAGATGAGAAAGATAGCCAATTTCGCTTTGCCCGACGATTTGTATCCTTCCCTGATGAGTGTGTTGGGAATATCCGGCAAGGGCTAATCCTAATTTCTGGATTCGCGATGAGGAAATTGTCCTCAACTTTAAACCTTTTTCGCCTGCAATAACTTCAATTTCCAAGTCAGCCGGCACAATTGAGACAAATTCCTCGACGGATATTCGGGATTCAACATTTTCAAAATTTGTATTCATCAAGATTTATGGTTGGATCAAACCATAATTGCCATCATTCCTTTGATATATCACAGAAATTCTCTCAGTTTCAGCGTCTCTGAAAACCAAAAACTGATTCTCTTCATCTTTTAAGCGAATTACTGCCTCTTCATCCGTCATGGGTTTGATCGAATATTGCTTTACGTTTACGATTCTCGGGGAAACAGCTTCATCGCGTACTTCCGGTTTGTCGTTTTCAAGAGTCGTTATTTTGGTTGCTTTATGGTGCTTATCAATTACCTTATTCTTTAATTTGAGTGCCTGCTTCTCGAGCTTATCAATAGTTTTAGTCAGAGATTGATACATATCCGAAACCGTCGAATTTGCAGTCAATATTGCGTCTCGCCATTTAACTATCACCTCAGAGCGATGCCTTCCTTTTTCAACTTCGATAATGATGTGTGCCGATGTAGCATTGCCATTAAATAAATGATTCAGTCTTTCAAAATGACTTTCAACATGACTGCGTAAAGCCGGAGTTACTTCAATATGTCTGCCTGTATATTCATATTTCATAAAATTACCTCTTGTGCTGATGTCTGGGGAAAAAGTTAACGACAAGTAATTGCAACCGATTAACTATTCGCCACTAACCTAAGAAAAAACTAAATTTCAAACAACTGTTTTGCGTTCGCGTGAACCGGGAATTTGCATCTGATCCCGATATTTCGCCACCGTCCGCCGGGATAGCTTAATTCCCTCTTTACCAAGAATCTTTGCTACATCATCATCCGTGATCGGCTTTTTGGTATCCTCATCTTCGATCATTTTCTTGATTCGAAGCTTGATAATTCTGGTCGAAACCTCCTCGCCGTCTTCGTTGAGCATTCCTTCCGAGAAAAATCTGCGAATTTCGATAACTCCCTGTGGCGTATAGGCATATTTGCGATTTACAACTCGGGAAATGGTTGAAAGATGCATCCCAATATCTTCGGCTACGTCTTTTAGCATCATCGGTTTTATATGCTCAACACCCTTTTCCAAGAAATCCATTTGACGCTTGACGATACATTCCACAACCCGATAAATCGTCTGCCTGCGATGTTCGATATTACGCAATAAATCTACCGCCGAACGAATATTATCTTTTATAAAATCCTTTTCCTCTTTGGAAGTTTTGCTCTGATCGAGCATTTTTTGGTAGGTTGAATTGATACGAAGCCGCGGACTTCCATCATCAGTAAAATAAATTACGTAATCATCGTCAATCTTCTCGATATAAACTTCCGGCACAACAAAAACAGGTTCCTCAGAAGCATAACGTCTGCCCGGGTAGGGGTCGAGACAACGGATTTTATTGATCTCTTCATTCAAAGCCTGTAATTCAATGCCGATTTCTTTCGACAAATGCTGCAAGCGATGGGGTTGTAAATCTTCAAAATGATTTTTAACCAAATCAACTGCCAAACTTCCCGCTTCGCCTTTTACTTCGAGTTGAGCAACCAAACATTCGTTGACATTTCTCGCACCGCAACCGACTGGATCAAGTTCCAAAACAATCTGGCGGACTTTTTCAACCGATTCCAGCGAACAATTTGCCATCGCCGCGATTTCTTCATTGGTCGCTTTCAAACGACCGTCTTCATTGACGTTTCCAACAAGACATATCCCGATTTCTTTAAGAGTTTCGCTGATTTGCAGAAGATTTATCTGCCATTCAAGATGTTCGGTAAGCGATTCAGAACGGGTTAAAAACTGCTCAAAGCTCGGTGCGTCTTCTTTATATTCGATTTCTTGAGTTTTATAGCCGGGGTCGAGATAATCCTTAAATTCCTGACCAAAATCAATCTCTTCAAAAGCATCTACCCTTTCAGTAACAGGTTCCGGCACGTCGCCATCAAAATCTGTTTCCGTAGCGTAATCTTCAGTAAAGCCGCTTTCGGTGTAATTCTCGGTCTGGGCATTTTCAAAACCATTATCTTCATTATTCGAACCATTGAGCGGAATCTCGGTTTCAAAAGGATCATAATTCTCGGCATTTTGGTCAATAATATTTTCCGAAATTTCTTGAATTTCTTCATCATTACCAACCTCTTCGAGCATCGGATTTGCGATCATTTCCTGCTGCACAAGCTCGCTCAATTCAAGCGAATTCATCTGCAACATTTCTATCCTCTGTCGCAATTGCGGGGTTAAAACCATCCGCTGATCGAGTCTTTGGCTAAGCTTTAGTGATGACATAAAAGAAATTCGAATAGATTTGGTGTAGAAGACCAAACCCTTGATATGCCCTAATTATAACCGATACATCGGGTAAATTGGAAGTTGCATTTCTCAAACTCAAAACTCATTTTCAAATTAATAATAATTGATTGGCAATGTCCGAAATTAGGAAGGGCTTGATTTTGTATCAGTAGTCTGACTGTCGTTTTTTTCTAAAGCGTAATCCGGTTTTAATGGGCGAAAGGATAGCCTAATCAAAGTAATTAAGATTTTAATCGTTTTTAAAAAAGTATTCCGGTTGTTTGAAAGAGTTCCCCAAATATTTCATAAACGGAACTCGTGGGCATTTGTGCTGTGGGAAGGTTGGAAAAGCCCGTCAATCACACAAATTGCAAGATATTTCTGAGGCTAAAATTCAACTTTTGGCTATCGCACTCAAATAACGTTTGATAGTATTCTCCAAACCAAGATAGATTGCATCACAAATGATTGCATGACCGATAGAAACTTCAAGTAAACCCGGAACAAAACTCTTGTAAAAGCTTAAATTATCTAGGTTTAGGTCATGTCCTGCATTTATGCCTAAGCCGATCTCATTGGCTACATTCGATGCACGAATATGAGGTTCTATAGCTTTTTCTTTGTCTCGATAGAACTCTTCTGCGAAAGGTCCCGTGTATAATTCAACGCGATCTGCTCCAACAGCTTTCGCCCCATTCACAATTTCCTCAAGCGGATCAGAAAAGAGCGAAACTCTTATTCCCTTTTCCTTCAATTTCCCAATTATTTCAGTAAGAAAAACCTTTTCGCCTATCGTATCCCACCCGTGATCTGAAGTTAGCTGATTCGATGCATCGGGAACGAGCGTGCATTGATGCGGCTTAACGTCTAAAACCATTTCCATAAATCGCTCGTCAGGAAAGCCTTCGATATTAAACTCAGTGGCTGACAACATTTTGCAGCGGCTTGATATCATCATAACGAATGTGCCGTTCATCCTGACGCGGATGAATCGTAATCCCTTGAGCTCCAAACTTTTCACAATCTTGGGCGATTTGCAAAATATCTGGCGAATTCCCCCCACGAGAATTCCTCACGAGTGCATATTTATTTATGTTGACGCTAAGTCTGGTTTGAGTTTTCGTTTCCACGGGAACATTTTAACTTAATTTTACTTTTCAAAATACTTTTCGAGATAAAATCTTTCAGTATTGTAACGGCTTTTCCATTTAGCATTCACCTTATCAAGCAGGAGTGCTTCACCTGCCCCAAAAGGATAAAAGACATTTCTCTGAGATTCTTCAAGATTAGCGTTTTTTAACTCGTCAATTATGTTTTTGTAGATATCATCTGCCACAGTCTTATATGGTTTAAAGTCTTTCAACTTGATAAATTCCCGGCTTGGTTTATAACCATTTGCCGCTAATTCAGCAATTTTGTATTCGGTATAGCGAGCCACACCTTCTTGCCACGCCTGAAATGATAAATATCTGTAATCTTTTTCTTTAAGTGACTCTTGAAAATCTTTGCGAACCAATAAATATTTAGTTAATTTCTCTTTTGAAGTTTTCCGGCTCGGATCTTGTAAAATTTCCGCCAACATTTTGCAAAGTTGCCGAAATTTCTCCTGCACATTTTTGTCTGAATATGGAAAAGAATAGTTGAGCATCCACATTCCGCTCAGGTCGCCGTTTGACAGGTCTAGCGAATCTACTGCCGCGTAGTAATTTGGCTGTGAGTTTTGAAACTGGTGAAAATGCTCGTGCAAAATCGTTACTGTCCAAGGAGTTGAGGTTTTGACCCAAGTATTTTCAGCTTGCCCAACGACAATTGTCGAAATTCCGCCAACGGCTGGGTATGTTGCTAAAAAACTTGGGTTTAAGCTCCTCGGTCGCCAAAGAATGTTACTTTTCAACAGCTTATCGTTGCCTATTTCTTTGAAATCGATGGAGGGTGATTGATGGTTTATCAGAAATTCGTGATCAGGCGAAATCAATAACACGCCAAACGGTGATTTTTTCCAGTCTTTCCAAATTTTTTCCGATAATTTATCGCTCAGCCGAAAGGCTTCGGCAATGCGGATGCGGTCAGTTTCACTCAGATTTTGAGAAAAACTGAGGTTTGAAAACAAAATAAAAAGCGATGTTAAAATTATTATTCTCATATAATTAAAACACCGCTTCGTTATTTTTTGTGACAACAATTTTAATGTTACTTCGTAATTCCAACCTGCTTCAGAGCATAAGAATATTCGAAAGCAACTTCTTTCAAACGATCGTAGCGACCTGAAGCACCACCATGTCCTGCTCCCATATTAGTTTTGAGCAAAACTGTATTGTTATCAGTTTTCATCTCACGGAGTTTTGCCGCCCACTTTGCACCTTCCCAATATGGAACTTGGCTATCGTTTAGCGAAACTTCGATCAACATATTCGGATATTTTTGGGCTTTGACGTTTTCATAAGGAGAATATTTAATCATATAATCCCACGCTTCTTTTTCGTTTGGATTTCCCCATTCGATCCATTCGCCTGTGGTTAAAGGCAATGTTTCATCAAGCATTGTGTTCATCACATCAACAAAAGGAACTTGTGCAATCATCGCTTTGAAAAGGTCTGGACGCATATTTGCAACTGCTCCCATCAAAAGTCCGCCAGCACTTCCGCCTTGTGCTACAATTCTGTCAGCTTTCGTATAATTATTTTTGATCAACCACTCCGCGGTGTCGCAAAAATCGTTGAAAGTGTTGAGCTTTTTGAACATTCTGCCGTCTTGTCGCCATTGTTCGCCGAGTTCTGCACCGCCACGAATATGTGCGATTGCGTAAATCATTCCGCGATCGACTAAACTGTATCTTGCTGAACTAAAACTCGGAGTCATCGAAATTCCGTAGCTTCCATAAGCATACAAAAGCATCGGTGCTGAACCGTCAAGCTTTGTTCCTTTTTTCATGACGAGAGAAACCGGAACTTTCACACCATCGCGGGCAGTCGCCCAAACGCGGGTTGTTTCATATTTCGTTTTATCGTAACCGCCTAGAACTTCTTGTTGTTTCAAAACTTTAGAATTACCTGTTTTGAAATCATATTCGTAAGTCGTTTGCGGTGTAATCATCGAAGCATAACCATAACGAATTGTCGGAGTTTCAAATTCTGGATTTCCGCCAAGTCCCATTGTATAAACGCTTTCGATCGTTGGAATTCGTTTGCTCTTCTTGGAATTCATGTCAATAACACGAACATATTCCAAGCCATTTTCTTTTTCAGAAACAACGCCGTAGCCTTTGAAAAAATCGATTCCATCAACCTTGACTTTCGAATTGTGCGGAATGAAATCTTTCCACGTTTTTTCTGAAGAATCTTTCAACGAAGTCGTCACAACGCGAAAATTTGTCGCGTTTTTGTTGGTTGTGATATATAAAGTGTCGTTGTAAATTTCAGTGCTGTATTCATGATCTTTTTCACGCGGCAAAATCACTTTCCAATCGCCTTTTGGCGTGTCTGTGGAAAGAATTCTATTCTCAGACATCGTCGCAGCTCCGGAATTTATCACAAAATATTTTTTGTCGCGGGTTCTGCCAACGCCTGTGTTGAAAAGAACATCTTTTTCTTCAAAAATAAGTTCAGGTTTGTTTGAACCAAGTTCGTAACGCCATATTTTATCTGAACGTTTGCTAACTTGATCTTCTGTGCCAAGCATCACGGTTTTATTGTCTAAAGCCCAAGCAGATGAAGTTACACGCTCAATTTTGTCAGACAAAATTTGCCCTGTGCGTAAATCTTTGAATTGCAAAGTGTATTGACGATAACCGGTTGTATCGGTTGAAAAAGCAAGAATATTGCCGTCATTGCTGACGCTGTAAGAACCAATCGCAAAATATTCAAACCCTTTTGCCATTTCGTTTTGGTCAAGCGTTACTTGTTCATCAGATTTATCTTCTTTGGTCGAACGACAAAAAATTGGATATTGTTTGCCTTCTTGAGTTTTAGTGTAATACCAATAATTTCCGATTTTCGTTGGCAAAGAGAGATCAGTTTGTTTAATTTTACTGAGCATTTCTTTGTAAAGATCGTCTTGAAAACCTTTAGTGTCGCCCATTATTGATTCGGTATATTTATTTTCCGCAACCAAATAATCTTCAACTTCTTTCTTAACTTTACCTTTTTCGTCTTTGGAACTACGCAACCAAGCGTAATTATCCGTGATTTCGTAACCGTGAATTTTCAAAACTTTCGGTTCTTTTTTAGCAATTGGTGGTGTCATATTTTGTGCAACAATTATTGTATTTCCTATGACTATAATAATTACCGTAGCCAAGATGCAAAACAGATTCTTCATTTTAAATGCAAACTCCTTAAGATTTTTAGTATTTCTTAAAATTAATAACACCGCAAACGATGTTTTTGTGACTGATTTCTTATGAATTTTACGATGATGCGTAAGTTTTTGTTTCGAAATAACAAAAGGAGTCTGCGTTTTTCGATTTACCATTTCCCCTTTTTTTTATTCTGTGAACTTATCTTTATCAATTTGTTTGAAGCAAATCACCTAAACTTTTCACAAAAATTAATCGTAAGTGAAATTAACAAAAACTTTTCTGCTAACAATTTTTGATTTCGAGCCATCTTTATAAACGGAACAGCAACAACGTTGGTTTACCGGTGAGTAATGAAGCAAATTCATAATATTTCATTTATATTTTCGTTACTCACCACACTTTTTTACTAATGTCTGAAAACGAAATGACGGGCAATTTATTCTTCTTAAACAATCGTGAAGCGACTGTAAGTTCGCCCGTTAGCAAACCTGAAGCAATCTTGGTTGAGCGAATTTGCAAGGGCGATCAGGAAGCGTTTGCTGAGCTTTACAAGCAATTTGCACCTTTGGTTTACGGGATTATTTTAGCAAGAGTGCCGCGAGATGAGGTTGACGATATTGTTCAAGATGTTTTTCTAACCGCACATAAGAAGTTGCACACATTGCGTGAAAGAAACGCGGTTGGCGGTTGGTTGGCAATGATTGCCCGTAATAATGCGGCGGAATTTTATCGATATAAAAAACCAACTGAAGAATTGCCGGAAACTCTATCGCATCAAGACAGTCCGCACGCTGAGGCTAACGAGATTTTAGCCGCAATTCGTTCACTTCCCGATGCTTATCGCGAAACTTTGGTGTTGCGTTTAGTTCAAGGAATGAGCGGGCAGGAAATTTCAGATCAAACAGGCTTAACGCCGCTTTCGGTTCGTGCAAATTTACATAGAGGAATGAAACTTCTCCGCCAAAAACTTGGCATTGAGGATAAATAGATGGAAAACGATTATCTTTGGGACAAAAAAGGCAACGACGTGGAAATTGAAAAGCTGGAAAGTGCTTTGCAAACCTTCCGTTATCAGCCTGTTTCGCCTCCGCATCGCCTATAATAATTCCGCAAGTTGAAGAATAAACAACGTTTAACTTATTTCCAAATTTCTTACGATTTGCGATGGCTGTAATGGCTTGTTTGGTAATCGGTTTTTCGCCTTCAGCAATTTTCTGAATTTTTCAACCACTAAAGTTCAAGATGTAGCCGATTTATCAAATCCTATCGTCGAGCCGATTTCAGTTGAAATTCCCGGAAGTTTATTACCCAGACACAACCGGATTTTGTTGTTCCAAAGCAGAAAACTCAGGATAAACCGATCACGCAGTTTTTGCATCGAAACCGATTCAGATAAATCGGCTGAAATTAAAAAAACAACTCAAATCGCTTCACATCGGAAAGCTTCTACGGCAACTCAAACTAAAGAATATAAAGAAGTTAAGATTTCCCAGGAAGAGCAATACGCATACGATCAGTTGATGCTTGCCCTTTCGATTGCAAGTTCTAAATTGAAGGAAGTTAAAGATAAGGCGAATGGCAATGACGCAAAAATCGCCGAAATTGATTCGCTGAAATAATCAGGAGCAATTATGAAATTACTAATTAAACATTCATTAAAATTGATATTTTTGGCACTTTTTGTGCTAACCGTAATCAACGCAAATGCCCAGGATGCCCGTTTGAACTTAGACAGATTGAAGGGTCTTGAAAATAAAGCGAGTGATGTAATCGAAGTAAATATCGATGGAAAAATGCTCGAATTAGCCAAAAGAGTGATCGTAAAATCCAATGATAAAGACGCAAAGAAAATTGGTGAGGCGATTAGCTGGCTTAAAAGGAATTTACGTTCGTGTCTATAATTTTGATAAAGAAAATGAATACAATCCAAATGATATTGACGACATTCGTTCCCAGCTAACTTCGCCGGGTTGGGATAAAATTGCCAATGTTCGCAGCAAAAAAGATAATCAGAAAATTGACGTTTTCACAAAATTCACGGGCGATTTGATGAGCGGAATTGCCGTTGTAATTTCGGGATCAAAAAGCATTTCCGTGGTTAATGTAATTGGTCCGATAGACCTTGACACTCTTTCGGAGCTTGGCGGCAATTTGAATATTCCCTAAAATCGATATCGAAAAAGATACCGATAAACCCAATAAACCGAATAATTAAAAGGAGTGAAGACAATGTTGGTTAAAAATAAAATTACGTTTGCCTTATTATTTTTACCGTTGGCTTTCACTTTTACTGCCCCAACCGTACCTGCAAAAGACAAAGAATATGATGCGATAATCAAGCATTTAACAAAAAATTATCAGGCGAAAAAGGTAAAAATTCCTTTTATGTGGTTGGCAAGATTCGCTGTAAGAATTGTTAAACCTGCCGGAGTTAGAAGTTTTAGTTTTACAATGTTTGAGAATTTGAAATTTTCAAGTAATACTCTTGACGATGAAATGAAATTCGCGATGGCTAATTCCCTCAGCCCAGATTGGTTACCGATCTTGCGGGTTCGCTCACGCACAGGCGAACAAGTTTATGCTTATATGCGTGAAAGCGGTAAAAACATCCGGCTGATGTTGGTCACATTTAATCAAGATCAAGCTACCGTCATTAAAGCCACATTTAATCCGGATAAACTCGCCGAGTTTATCAATAATCCGAAGATTTTTGGTATTTCTATTGGGGATAATTCCAACGAAAGTAACAAACAAATTCCTACTGAAAGTGAATCAAGCAAATGAACAAAAAAGGCAAAATTGAAGAAATTCAGCTTTGCCTTTTGATTCTTCTTATCCTTATTCATCAATGATTTGGGCGAATCTCGGGTCATCGCTGATGAAATCAAAATCTGAGTCAGCCTTTGCCATCCTTTTATATTTAGAATCTAACTCAACAGCTATTTTCAGATATCTAAACGCGTCATCTTTGTTTTCCTCTTTACACGAAAGCGAATGCAAACAAGCGAAATTAAAGTAAATATTTGCGTCATTCGGATTTAACTCAATCGCTTTATTGTAAGCAACTTCGGCTTCATTCCAACGGTTTTCATCTTTGGTAAGCAAAACACCAAGACTGTCGTAAGCGACTGCGTCATTCGGATTTATTTCAATCGCTTTGTTGTATGCAGCTTCGGCTTCATTCCAACGGTTTTCATCTTTGGCAAGCAAAACTCCAAGATTGTTGTAAGCTGCTACGTCATTCGGATTTAGTTTTATCGCAAGAAGATAGTATTTTTCTCCGGTTTTATAATCGCTATTTTTTACTGCATCGTGAGCAATGTTAAAACTTTCCCACCAAGTTTCGGGTTCTTTTTCAATCTTTGTTTTTGGTGCTTTCTTATCTTCATTTGAAAGTTTTTTATCTTCAATAGCTTCTTTGATTACAGGTGTTGAATACTTCTGTTCAAATTTATCAATAAAGCGTAAAACTTCGTTGCGGCGGTCTTCATATTTTGCCAAAACGCCATCAAGGTCAAACTCGATTACTTTGTAAATTTCATACATCGCATCATCAAAACCTTCGATTGCAACTAAAGTGCCGTCTTTTTCTTTCAAAAGTTCCAACGCCCGAATGCTCGGCAATTCTTTTGACCAATGACACCAATAAAGTTCTTTGCCCGGCGGATAATTTTCCAACACTTCCATCACCGAATTATCGCTTCCGCTGTAACCAAAGATAATCAGCTCATATTCGTTTAACGCGTGATTAACTTGAGATTTCATATTCGGGTCTTGATTATAAATTTTCATCTCGCCTTCGGTATTTGCCAAAGCGGAATAAAGATAATCGCCGTGCATCTTTAAAATTTTGGCGTGAGGCATCGAAAATTTCATCTCGGTCGCCATAATTCCGTAAGCGTAGATAACCGGACGCACGCCTGTGAATTTGTTACAAGCAATAAAAACCAAGTCATCAAAGTTTGTCGTGAGAATTGTGTTGATAAAATTTCGGGCAATCATACTTGCCAGCATTGCATAACCAAAACTGGGTTCTTTATCTTTTATAATTTTGGAAATATAGGTTTGTCTGCCTTTTGGAGTTCGTTCAAAAGCCTCAAAAAGCTTGCTGTATTCATTGCCATAGCCGACATTCAGAACATTTTCGCGAATCCACTTTTCCTGCTCGTCTTTTTTGATAATGTCGGGACAATTACGTTTAATAATTTTTTCCTTAAATTCGTTCATCATCTGACCCGCAGTTTTAATTCCCGAATTAAAAGATGCTCCCGCACCGAGAAACAGAGCAAAACGCGACTCATTGCAAGTGCCTTTTTCCGCATCAACACAATCTCGAAGTTTATGAGCAATTTCCGTTATATCGGACTTACGGATGCGATTGGCAAGTTCTTCGCGATATTTGGCAATGCTTTCTGCTTCGGTTAATTTTTTCTTTTTCATCGAGGGAACCTTCTCCAAATAAAAGTTAGGTTTATTGGTCGAAGAAACTATACATAGATTATTTCCTAATCGCAATATCAACAAAAAAGGCAAAACTGAAATTCATCAATTTTGCCTTTCTAAGTAATTCTTAATCTTCGAAGTTATCTTTCCGAAATTGGAACGTATTTCAAATCTCTCGCCCCAATATATTCCGCACGCGGACGAATTAATTTGTTATTCGCGTATTGCTCCAAAATGTGACCTGTCCAACCTGAAATTCTGGAAACTGCAAAAATCGGCGTGTATTGATCTGTCGGGATTCCCATCAGGTAATAGGCGGAAGCTGAATAAAAATCGACGTTTGGATACATTCCTTTTTTCTCAAACATTAATTTTTCTAGCTTTTCCGACATTTCATACCATTTGGTAATTCCCGTTTTTTCTGCCATTCGTTTTGAAAAGCGTCGTAAATTCGTGGCTCTCGGATCTTCGGTTTTATAAACCGCATGACCAATTCCCATTACCTTAACCTTATTTGCCAGAGCATTTTCAAGCCAAGGTTCAACGTTTTCGACAGAACCGATTTGCAATAACATTTTCATAACAGCCGTGTTTGCACCGCCATGAAGAGGACCTGCAAGAGTTGCAATTCCCGCTACAACTGCTCCGTAAACATCTGCCAATGTTCCAGATGCAACTCTGGTCGCAAATGTAGAAGCATTTAATTCATGATCGGCGTGTAAAATAAGGCAAACGTCCATCATTCTCGCTTCTTCAGCGTCAGGCATTTCGCCTTTCAACTGATACATAAAATTCGTGGCGATATTTTGATCAGGCAATGGAGCAACTACATCTTTGCCCTGACGTATTCTTTCCCAAGCGGCAACGAGCGTTGGAAATTGAGCAGTCAACTTAATAGAAGCCAGCACCGCACTTGCTCGATCAGTTTTATGTGCCGATTCGTGGTCGTAAAAACCCAACGCTGAAACTGTGGTTCGCAAAACATCCATTGGCTCCGCATCTTTTGGAAACGTCTTCATGAGATCAACTATTTCAGTTGGGATCGCATAATTCTTGCGAATTTCGCCACAGAAAGCGTCAAGCTCGCTTTGGCTCGGAAGTCTTTCATTCCAAAGGAGATAAACTACTTCTTCAAAGTTTGAGTTAGCGGCTAAATCGTGTATGTCATAGCCTTGATAAATTAAAATACCGAGTTCGCCATTTACGTCGCCAATCTTGCTTGTGGCGGCAACTACTCCGCGGAGTCCGGCTGTCGCGGCTGGTGTGGCGGCGGTTGAATCTTTGGTTGTTTCCATTGTCTTTTTACCTTGTAAATATTAAGTTTTATGTCTTAATTTAAGGATAGCAAAGCCCCTTATTTTCGACAAGTTGGGAGTAAATATTGGAGTAAATAGTTACTCCCAACCTTGTATGAGATTATTCTCCCAGAAGCTGACGCAAAACGTATTGCAAAATCCCGCCGCCTTTGTAGTATTCAAGCTCAATCGGCGTATCGATTCTTAATGTCAACGCGACATTTTCACTCGTTCCGTCAACCCGATTTATCTTTAGCGTAACGTCCTGACGCGGCGTCACATCGCCGTCCAAGCCCGATAAATCAAACGTTTCCGTTCCGTTCAATTTTAGCGTTTGAGCATTAACGCCGTCTTTGAATTGCAAAGGCAAAACTCCCATTCCAACCAAATTTGAACGATGAATTCTTTCAAATGATTGCACGATTACGGCTTTTACGCCCATCAAATATGTGCCTTTCGCCGCCCAATCGCGTGAGCTTCCGGTGCCGTATTCTTGTCCGCCGAAGATTACGGTCGACACGTTTTCGGCTTTGTATTTCATCGCTGCATCGTAAATAAACGTTTCGTTTCCGCTCGGTTGTTCTATGGTCAAGCCACCTTCTTTCGGCGAAACCATTAGATTTTTGATGCGAACATTGGCAAACGTCCCACGCAGCATTACGCGGTCGTTTCCGCGACGCGAACCGTAGGAATTGAAATCTTCAACCGCGACGCCTTTTTCTTGTAAATACTTACCGGCAGGCGAATTCGGCTTGATTGCTCCTGCGGGCGAGATGTGATCGGTCGTAACCGAATCACCAAAAATCGCCAATGCTCTCGCTCCGTTGATGTTTGAAAACTCGCCTGTTTCCATCGAGAAATTTTCAAAGAACGGCGGATTTTGAATGTAGGTCGAACTTTCGTCCCATTCGTAAATCGCCCCAACGCTCGATGGAATTGCGTTCCAAAGCGGATTTTGCTCGGCAAATTCACCATACAGACGCTTGAAAGTGTCCGCGTCCATCGCCGACTGCATGAGGCTTGAAACTTCTTCGGCGGACGCCCAAATGTCCTTCAAATAAACATCGTTTCCGTCTTTATCGACTCCGATTGCGTCTTTCGACAAATCTTTGTTGACCGTTCCCGCGAGTGCATACGCGACCACGAGCGGTGGCGAAGCGAGAAAATTAGCCTTGATATTTTGATGAACGCGAGCTTCAAAATTACGATTTCCCGATAAAACTGATGCCGCGATTAAATCATTATCAACAATCGCTTTCTCGATATTCGGCTCAAGCGGACCCGAATTTCCGATGCAAGTCGTGCAGCCGTAACCGACTGTATTGAAGCCAAGTTGATTCAGAAAACCTTGCAGATTTGTCTTTTCCAAATATTCCGTAACGACTCGCGAGCCAGGTCCGAGCGAGGTTTTAACCGTTGGCGAAATCTTCATTCCACGCTCAACCGCTTTCTTTGCAACAATTCCCGCCGCTAACATTACGCTCGGATTCGAGGTATTTGTGCAGCTCGTGATCGCCGCGATCAAAACATCGCCGTTACCGACTTCCACGTTTTCCGTGTTCAACTGTTTTTCGCCATACATCGGCAAATTGCGTTTTCCGCTCGGTTTGCCAAGTTTGATTGGAATGCGTTTCGTCAAATCGTCGGCGTTTTTGGCGTAACCGCTATCGGCGACAGGTTTTGAAAATAATTCCGCGAATTTCGATTTCATATTCGATAATTCGATACGATCTTGCGGACGTTTCGGACCTGCGAGCGATGGTTTGATTGTAGATAAATCAAGTTCTAAATTAACTGTATAATCAACTTCGCCGACTTGCGGAATGCCAAACATTTCTTGCGATTTGTAATAACTGCGGATTGTTTCAACGTCTTCGCTGCTTCTTCCGGTCGCAGTAAAATAATCGAGTGTTTTTTCGTCAACGCCGAAAAATCCCATTGTCGCACCGTATTCCGGTGCCATATTTGCGATGGTCGCACGGTCGGTTGCGGCTAAACTTCTCGCACCTTCGCCGTAAAATTCGACAAATTTTCCGACAACTTTCGCAGCTCTCAACATTTCCGTAACTGTTAAAACCAAATCGGTTGCGGTCATTCCTTCGCTCAATTTTCCTTTCAAATTTACGCCGACAACATCAGGCGTTAAAAAATAGACAGGCTGACCAAGCATTCCTGCTTCGGCTTCAATTCCGCCAACGCCCCAACCGACAATGCCCAAACCGTTAATCATCGTTGTGTGCGAATCGGTTCCGACCAAAGTATCAGGGAAATAAACGCCGCCGCGTTCAAAAACGCCTTTCGCCAAATATTCCATATTTACTTGGTGAACGATTCCGATTCCGGGCGGCACAACCTTAAAAGAATCAAAGGCTTGCGTTCCCCATTTCAAAAATTTATAACGCTCGGCGTTCCGTTCAAATTCGATTTCCATATTCGCCTGATACGCTTCGGACGAACCAGAATAATCAACCTGAACGCTATGATCGATCACCAAATCAACCGGAACTAACGGTTCGATTACCGCCGCATTTTTTCCCAAATTTGAAACAGTTGAACGCATTGCCGCTAGATCCACAAGCAGCGGAACGCCCGTAAAATCCTGCAAAACAACACGTGCGACCACGAAAGGAACTTCGTCAGTCCGTTCGCCGTTCGCTTTCCAATTCGCAATTTGACGAACTGCATCTTCAGAAACTTTTTTGCCGTTATCAAAATTACGCAAAACGGATTCGAGCACAATGCGAATCGAAATCGGAAGTCGCGAAATTTTCGCAACGCCTTCTTTTTCAAGCTGCGGAAGCGAATAATATGTTCCGTCTGTGCCGTTTCCGGTTTTGAATGTTTGTCGTGTGTTAAAAAGATTGTGTGTCATAAGTTTTTCAAGTTAATAAAAGTATTACTAATAAGATTTTACGAAAAGTATTAGAGATGTAAAATGCAGAATCCATTAAATGTAGCTGATAAGAATTTTTGCAATGTAAAATTGAATAATGAGTAATGCTAATAAGTTTGAGGTCAAAATCATTTTCATCTTGAAAAGTTTTACTTATTGAGAGAGAATCCAACTCGAATTACCTAAAACAATTTAACGGAAGGCATAATGGGAAACTTTAATTGGCTTTTGGATGGAAGCATTGTCGGCGTTTATTTGCTGATAACAATGGTTGCCGGGCTTTATGTTCGCAAATATGTTTCGAAGGTTGACGATTTTCTGGTCGCGGGACGCGAAATGGACGTTTACCTCGGAATCGCGAGTTTAGCCGCCACCGAATTCGGCATTGTAACCTGCATGTACACCGCACAAAACGGCTACAAATTTGGTTTTGCGGGTGCGACGCCGGGGATTTTGATGGCTTTGGCGATGCTTTTTGTCGGCTTAACTGGATTTGTTATCAAGCCTTTACGTGATTCGGGTGTGGTCACAATTCCTGAGCTAATAGAAAAAAGATTCGGCGGGAGAATTCGTTGGATCGCCGGTGTTGTAATCGTTCTCGGCGGTTTGCTAAACATGGGTGTTTTCTTGCGAATCGGCGGACAATTTTTGGTTCAGGTTGCAGGAATACAAGAAGGCTATTTAGAAATCACGATGACGATTTTGCTCATCGGTGTCGCTACATACACGATTTTTGGCGGGATGCTTTCAGTTTTAATTACGGATTTTTTGCAATTTATCGTGATGAGCGTCGGTTTGATCGCAGTTACGATCTTAATTTTATACACGGTGGGTTGGGAAACGCTCGTTACGACTGTTGAAACCCATCACGGTGCGGGCGGATTTAATCCTTTCGTTAATCCCGAAATGGGTTGGCAATATGTTGTATTTAATGGACTTCTGAATCTTGCCGCAGTTTTGACATGGCAGACAACGATTGCACGCGTACTTGCCGCCAAAGATTCAAAAACGGGTCAACAAATTTATACCCGAACGAGTTTTTTTTTCGTCTGCCGATTTTTGATACCGGGAATTTGGGGAATTGCAGCTCTCGCCGTTTTAGGAAACGTGACTGATTCGCTTGATGCGATGCCGCAATATTTGGCGATGGCAGTTCCGGCGGGGCTGATGGGCATTTTGATCGCCGCTATGCTTGCCGCAGATATGTCAACCGATTCGAGCTATATGCTTACTTGGGCAAGCGTGATTTACAATGATATTCTTGCCCCATTTCGCAAAGGTTGGAGCGAGAAACGGGGTCTCCTTTGGAATCGCTTTATTGTGGCTTTTATCGGGATTTTCCTTTTGCTTTACGGATTATGGTTCAAGCTCGAAGGCGACCTTTGGACGTATCTCGGATTGACCGGAACTATATATTTAGCAAGCATTTCCGTGCTTTTGGTTGCGGCTTGCTATTGGAAAGAAGCTAACAGTTGGGGTGCGATCGCTTCTATTATTGTTAGTGCCGCGATACCGGTTGGCTATCTGATTTTAGAAAAGTCGGGCAGCGATTTAGCCAAGCAGATCGGACCACATTATTCAGGAATCGCGGCTTACGTTTGCTCGGCTTTTGCTATGATTATCGGCTCGCTTTTGAAACCCAAGGGAGGAAATTTAGGATGAAAACATTTTGGCTTGTGCTGACTATTACATCGTTGGTTTGGTATATTTTTGTGACGGTATTTGTTGGATACAAAGGCATTGCAGACATAAAAGGAATGTTCAAACGCCTTGAGGACAACAAGGACGATTAGCAATTTTATCCAAATTTGGATTCACCCGCTTTCGTGATGAAAAATTCGGAATTTCGGCGTGGAAACTTTTTGATGTAGTTTTCACACCAAGCTTCGAGAAATTTTTCCGCATCATCTTTTTCGACCAACGCATAAACGCTTCCGCCAAAACCTGATCCAAACGCCGAGGCGGCAATCGCACCGAGTTCCCTTGCATTTGCTTGTAAATAATTGGTTTCGGGCGTTTGATTGCCCAGTAATTCATCGGCATTTCGATGTGATTTATCGATCAGATTGCCAGCCCTTTCAATGTAGCCGCTTTTCAGATACTCGGAAACTTGCGGAATTATTTCATAGCTTTCAACGTAAAATTGAGTCAGACGATTAACTAATTCCGGGCTTTCAAGCTTTTCTTTAACTTCCTCAAACCCAAATTTTTCAACAACTTGAGCGAGCGAAAGACTTCCATCAAACTTCTGGGCAATTTCTTGAGACATTAATGAGAGTCGATTATATCTATCTTTCGCGGCACCCGTTTTTTCTGCAAAAACTCCGCTTGAGGCAATCACAAAGACTAAATTTTCCGGCAAAGCAAAATCACCTTCATGCCGGACGGGACAAAAAGAAAATCGGCTTAAATAGTTTTCTTTGCAACAAATAATCGCCGTCTGATCCTGGCTCCCGCCAAATGTTCCGACGCCTTTTGTGCCTTTCAAATCGCCATAGTCATAGCCGTTTTCAATGCAGCCGAGATAATTCCCCAATGCGAATTTATCACTGATGTTGTTTTCATACTCTTCAAATTTCGGCAAATCATTTACTTCGGAGATCGCCGCAAATGTTGCTACGATAAATGCCGACGAACTCGAAACTCCGGCAGCCTGCGGCACATTCGAAGAAAAATTTATGTTAACTCCCTGCAGTTTCTTGCTCTTGAAATTTTTGGCGATTCGCTTGGCTGCCGTCTGGGGATAATTTGCCCAATGATTTTCTCGAATCGATAAGTTTTCATCTAATGAAAATGTTATAACCTCATCTGTGTCTTCATTTACAATATCAACTAAGCTATTGTCGTTTGGCACGAAAGACACCGAAAAACCTTTGTCAATCGCACACACAAGCGAGCGTCCACCACAATAATCGGTGTGTTTTCCTAAGAATTCTATCCGTCCCGCAATAAAAAGGTTACCCATTTCTTCCTAATTTTCTCTGCTACTTTTCCAATATCCGCCCGGCTTGATAAATCCAAAACGCCTTCAATTGACCTCACGATCTTGAAATTTTCATCGAGATTTTGAATAGCGGAATTTACGGCGTCGGCGAGTTCGAATTCGCCGCGAGAAGAGACTTTAATTTGCCGCGACGCTTCAAAAATTTTAGACGTGAAAACCCATGCATTCATCGAGATAAATGCTTGCGAATCAGTAGTTTCCGGCTTTTCCTGTATTCTCGATAAAAACCCATTTTCGTCAATATTCAAAACTGCAAACTTATTGATCTTGGCTTCGTCTATATTACTTTTTGCAATAAGATTTTGTTTATCGAAAGCGATTAAGCCTGCCGAATCCAAGCTTCCAAGTCTCCTTAAATCACTGACAGGATACAAATTATCGGAATTAACCATCAAAAAGTTGTCGCCTGCTGCAAAACTCTCTGCCGACAAAATCGCGTCTGCTGTTCCGAGCGGTTTTTCTTGAATCGCGAATGAAATGTTGTAATTTAGCTTTCCGCAGAAATCACGAATCGCTTGGTGTTCATCTCCAATTACAAGACAAATTTCCGAAAAACCAGCATCCGAAAGGCTTTCAAATATAAACTCCAGCAACGTTTTTTTGCCAACAATCGGGATTAACGCCTTAATTCCCTGCGAAGCGATTTCAGATTGTTCGTGATTTAATTCCGCAGATTTATTTTCCGAACGCATTCGAGTTCCAAGTCCTCGAGCTAGAATTACGGCTTTGGTTATCATTTTTTCCCCAAACGCAAAGCATCCGCCATCACATAAAAAATCCAATTCTCTTCCATCGAGCCGCGAATAAGATGTGCATTTACGCCATTTGCAAAAATTGCCACATCTTCGCCGCCGTGAGTTTCGTCGGAAAGCGGCACGGTCGCTTCTTGCTTGTAATCAGGATTTGTAACTTCTTCCTGAGTTAAATTTGGACGCTCTCCGCCACGATAACCCTTTCCGTTGGCATAGTTTAACGTCGTATAAGGTTTTGCGTTTTTGTCATTCGCGGGTTTTTCCTCGAGCATTCCTTTGCTATTAACTTCCTGAGTTAAACCCAAAATATTGTTGCCCCGAATGGGATAACCGCCCATATTAAATGTGTGGGAATGATCTGCGGTAACAATAATTAGCGTTTCATCCAAATTAACTTTTTGTGAGGCTGTTCGCACCGCATTCGAAAGTTCGATCGTATCGGTCAACGCTCGGTATGCGTTTCCGTTGTGATGTGCGTGATCGATTCTGCCGGCTTCAACCATTAAGAAAGAAGCCTTTTCTGATTTTTTGAGACTATGTCAATCGCCTTCAACGTCATTTCGGAAAGACTCGGTTCGCCTTTTTTGTCCGCTTTCCGGTCAAATTCATATTGCATATGCGACGTTTCAAAAAGCCCCATCAAGTGTTTCGTTTTTTTAGCATCGATCGCGTCAAACCCTTGTTTATCAGAGACATAAGCTGAATCCTTGTATTTATCCGTCCATTCTTTCGTCAAATTCCGACCATCCAGCCTTTCGCCATTTCTGTTTTCGTATTCATCATCAACAATCTCTTTCGGCAAAAATTTCGTCCGCCCGCCGCCCATTGCCACTTCCAAGCCATCGCCGTATGGAAATTCAATAAGTTGCCTCGCGATATCGGGGAAATTTCGCGTCATGAGCCTCTTTTGAAAGCCTCAAAATGTCGCCGTCAGCCTCCCAATCGCGTGAAGCCGGAATGTGCATAACACGCAGCCGGAGTTGCATGAGTGAGTCTTGCAGTCGTTACTATTCCAGTTGAAAGTCCTTTGATCTCAGCCATTTCCAAGAGCGACATTGCCTCATTCCCTTTCACCGTTTTATAGTCGCCGCCAACCACATTTTGATTAACAGAGATGATTCCTTCGTCAGTTTTTATGCCTGTGATAATCGCGGACATAGTTGGAGCGGAATCGGACGTTTGCTGATTTGTTGAATAGGTTTTTGACAATGCTGAAAACGGAAATTCTTCAAAACTCAAACGATTTTCCTCGCCGCTTTCACCACGCATTTGACCTTCTAATATCCTTGAAGCCGTTAAGGTAGAAACGCCCATTCCATCACCGATAAAAAGAATCACATTTTTCGCCTTTCCTTTGCGAATCTTCTGTCTCTTTGCCTGCTCAATAGCCTTCCATCCGTCTTGCTTCCAGGTTTCAGGCGTTTCAATACGCTTTACCGGAAACTGATTGGTTTGGGCAATTGTTGGAATGATTAGTGTTAGGATGGCAATAGTAGAAATAATCTGATTGACTAATTGTTTCATAAGTAAGTAGATTTTAGAGTAATATTTTCCTAAACAAAAATGGCATTGGAAGTTTTGCATTCCAACGCCACTTAATTTTGTGTTAAATCCCGGGTAAATCAATAACCACAATGGTAATTTGAAGTTTCCAAAACTCTTTCCCAAGTGCCCTCGTTGCGTTGATAGACATCAAAACCAGCACCTTCAAATGCTTGTGAATACGTAAAAATTTCGGCTACTCCATCGTTCTTGTAATCCAAAGTATCAAGAAAAAGCTCGTGATAAACTCCTTCGTCAAGACTCTTGATCTCGCCGCTCATAACTTCGTCCTGTTTTACAATGCGAAATTCGCTATAGCCGATCGAATATTTTCCTGCTCTAACTTTGTCAGCGATGAAAAACAACAAAGCCCGCTCAGTCGCCGAGGTTGTGATCCAATAGGTACCAACAAATTCAGGAACCTTATCGTTATCTACATCAATCGCCGTTAAGTTATGAGAACGCAATGTTTTAGACGTAATACTATTTTTCGCAAACTCAGCAGAAACGAGCTTTTCCATCTCAGTTCGCTCGGTAGGCGTCGGCATTCTTCGCAATCCCGAACTAGGTTTAGTCGGCTTAATATCGGTCGCCAATCCCATCACAAAACCTTTCAGTTTTGCACGTGGCGATTTAACAGTTGCCGTCGCTATGTTTGTTACACATTCTGCCGTTGGATCATTTTTTATTACGGTTGCGGTTCCGGCTACAACACCGCCAAATATAAGATTATAAACGGTTTTCGGTTTATAATATGTTTTTGAAAAAGCCGATAAAATGGCTCCGTCGTCACCGCCGCTAACGGTTTGCAGAAGTTTTCCATTCTCAACTTTGGCGAGAGGTTCAAGTGTTTTCCCATCATTCAAAACAGCAAAGATGACGCTGTTTGGTTTTTTTGTAGTTTTAGACTTTTGGGCAAGAATAGTCGAGCCAAATGCCAAAATCATTAAGATTAGGGGCGTTATTGTTTTCATAGATTAGATTTTTTGTGCTACTGATTTTCCTTGTAAAAATTGTAATAGATATTCGCGTCCGCCTGCCTTCGAATCTGTTCCGCTCATATTAAATCCGCCAAAAGGCGTTACGCCGACCAGTGCTCCGGTGCATTTTCGATTCAAATATAAGTTCCCGACGTGGAATTCGGCTCTCGCACGCTGAAGATTTTCTTCGCTGGTAGAAAATACACCGCCGGTTAAGCCATATTCGGTTCCATTGGCGATTTCGAGTGCGTGATCGTAGTTTTTTGCCTTAATAACTGCCAAAACCGGTGCAAAAACTTCTTGTTGTTCAATTGTGCTACCTTCTTTAACGTCAGTAATAATCGTAGGCTCGATGTAAAAGCCATTTGAATTATCGCCTTTTCCGCCAAGCAACACACGTCCACCTTCTTCGGTTGCCTTCGCAATCATCGAAGTGGCTTTATCGAAAGATTTTTGATTGATTACGGCTGTCATATCAGTATCACCATCGTTTGCGAGACCAATTTTCAAGTTTTTCGTAAGTTCAACAATTTTTTCGAGTAACTTATCGTGCACTTTTTCATCGACGATCAAACGCGAACACGCCGAACATTTTTGACCTTGAAAGCCAAACGCAGCTTGCACAGTTCCAATCGCTGCTGCATCCAAATTGGCATCATCGCAAACAATAATCGCGTCTTTTCCGCCCATTTCTGCGACGACTCGCTTCATCCAGCGTTGACCCGGCTGAGTTTTAGCAGCTTGTTCGTAAATGTGTAGTCCAACCGCTTTCGAACCTGTAAAAGAAATAAAACGAATCTTCGGCGAGCTGACAAGAATTTCGCCAACCTTTGTTCCGCTTCCCGGAACGAAATTCACAACGCCGCTTGGAAGTCCAATTTCTTCAAGGATTTCCATGAATTTATACGCAATCGCGGGTGCATCAGGCGAAGGTTTTAGAACCGCTGTGTTTCCGCAAACTACCGCGGACATCGTCATTCCAGCCATGATCGCAAGCGGAAAATTCCAAGGTGGAATTATTGCCCCAACACCGAGTGCGATGTATTCGAAATTATTCGTTTCGCCCGGAAGAGGCGTCGGTGTTACGGGTTGATTGCCAGACCATTTGAGCATTTCGCGTCCGTAGAATTCGAGAAAATCAATTGCTTCAGCCGTATCACCATCAGCTTCAGCCCAAGTTTTACCAACTTCTACAACCATCCACGCTGAGTAATAATGTTTGCGTTCACGAATAATTGCAGCTGCTTTGAAAAGATATTCTGCACGCTCAGCGGCAGAGACAAAACGCCATGTTTTAAAAGCTTCAGTCGCAACGTCAATCGCTTTGTTTACAAGCTTTTCCGCGTCTGTATCAGCGTCCGAAAAGTTACCAATTATTTCCGATTTTGCACCCGGATTTATACTCGCAAACTTCGTAGGAATATCAATCTTTTCGCCATTTATTATGATCGGATAATCTTTCCCGAGTTCGCTTTTCACTTTGGCAATCGCGGCTTTCATCGCGTCTGTGTTTTCCGCAATCGTATAATCGACAAACGGCTCATTTCTAAATTCGTCTAAACTTTTTTGTGTTTGCATAATAATCTTTATCTATATTTATTTACGTCAATTTCGTGGCGTTCCCATTCGTCCAAAAGTTCAGGATAAATTGGAGCGTTTTCATTCTGCCAACCAATTACAAAGCGTGGCTCTTGCGTATCACTTTTGTTTTTTACGTAGCTTAAAACCAAAACCCACCCCGATTTCAAATAATAGTTGAGTTCTCTGCTGTTACTAATTTCCTTGGTAATTTTAGTATCTTCAAGCGGCATATTTTACTCCCATTTGCCCGTTTTTTGCAGGCGTTTGATTTTTTGTTTGGAAAGCTGACGTTTTAAGGGCGACATTCTATCGAGAAAAACTATCCCGTCGCAATGATCCGTTTCGTGCAGAATGCATCGTGCTTCAAGTTCTTCGATATCAAGTTCTTGAAATTCGCCTGTAATATCTTGAAAACGGACGATAGTTCGTAAATTTCGTTCAACTTTTTGGTAAAGTCCCGGGAAAGATAGACATCCTTCATCGCCATATTGCTCACCTTCTGTGTGAATAATCTCGGGATTAATAATAGTAAATCTGCGGGCTTCGTCTTCACCGCCCGAACAATCCATCACAAAAAGTCTCTTAGATTCAGCAACTTGCGGAGCAGCTAGCCCAACTCCTTTTGATTCATACATCGTTTCAAACATGTTATCTACAAGTTGTTTCAATTTGCTGTCAAAATTTTCTACAGGTTTTCCAATTTCCAACAAAATGGGTTCGGGATAATGAACAATTCTCAATAAAGGCATAATTAATTTTATTTAGAATACCACAAGCGGAGAAGACATTTCTAGCAAATAATTTTGCAAATTCGCTGGAAGGTTTTGCAAACGAATATTAGACCATAAGTTTGTTTTTTTACTGAAAAGTAGAGATCGCATAGGAGAATAAATTCAGGGATTTCTTTTAGCAATGGTCGGCGAATAAATTGAATTCTGTTTGATTTTTAGTTTAGTTGATTTTTCGGATATATCAAAAAAAGAGCCGATGAAATCATCAACTCTTTTACAAGATAAAAGGCTACTTAGCCATAAATACTTGGGTAATATAAATCGTACCATCCCTCGATTTGGCGATTCCGATTCCGGTTTCATTAAATCTGTTCTCAAGAATATTTTGCCGATGTCCCGGAGATTTCATCCAACCTTTAACTGCCAACTGAGCAAATTGATCATATCCTTCGCACATAAAAAGATTTTCGCCAATCAATCGCCATTTGGTGATTTTCATCTCACTTGCCCTTTCAGCTAAAGACTTTCCATCGTTGTCGTAGTGACTGAAAAATCTTTCGCGTGCCATTTTTTTTGAATACGACCTAGCCAAATCCGAAAGACTGCTGTTCCACCTGAGACTCCCGAGAGAATATTTTGCACGCTGTCCGTTGATTAAGTCCAAAATATACCGCTCATTATTTGCTTTATTCAGTTCTCTGCTACCGCCAATTTCTAACCGGCTGTTTTGTTGAGCAAATATAATATTGCTGCACAAAAAAGCAAACAAAACTACTGTTAAAAATGGAACCATTTTTCTACACAAAACATTTTTTATCTTATTCATAATTTTTGTTTTGGGGGGATCTGTCCGTAGCTCATCCTGAGATGTCGTAAAAACTTTTACGGTTTGCTGCTTATTTTGAAGAATAATCTATTTTTTGGACAATATTTTTCAAAGTTGATATACTTCAAACAGTAGGACTTAAACGGTCTTATCCTCCTTAAAGAGGAAAATGTTATTAAATTTGCGTGGGTCGTTAGCTCAGTCGGTAGAGCAGATGACTCTTAATCATCGGGTCGCAGGTTCAATCCCTGCACGACCCACCACTTTTACTAATCTTTTCTTCTGAGTCACACGTTAGTTTTATCTATTTTCCATTTCATCCCTGCCAACGAGGTTTCTTTATAATGAATCTACTTTTGCTTTCTTTTGAATCTATAACGGGTTTACCTGAAATAGTCGGCTATATTTTCGTATTAGTTTTCGGAGCGATTATAGGCAGTTTTCTCAATGTCGTAATCCATCGTGTTCCGCTGGAAAAATCGATAGTGTTCCCAAATTCGGCATGCCCCAATTGTAAAAGCGTAATCAAGTCTTACGATAATATTCCCATTCTGAGCTGGCTGATCCTAGGCGGCAAATGTAGAAATTGCAAAAATCCGATTGCCTGGCGGTATCCGGCGGTCGAATTGCTAACTGGAGTTTTATTCCTTTTGGTGGCGTGGCAAATTGGATTTAATTGGTATTTACCGATTTGTTTAATTTTCGTTTCGGCGGTAATTTCGCTGATCTTTATTGATTCCGAGCATATGATTTTGCCCGATGTAATTACTTATCCTTTATTAATATTCGCATTGATTGCCAGAATAATCTTTCCGATAATCTATCAAACCGATTTCTTTCACGACACTAAAATCTTTCCGCTCAATACAATTGACCCAAGTATCCCATCGTCGGTTGTCTCAATTTTGGGAGCAATTCTCGGCGGATTGGTTGGCGGGGGCTCACTTTGGCTTGTCGGCGAAATTTGGAAACGTCTTCGTGGAGTTGAAGCAATGGGACTCGGCGATGTAAAAATGATGTTTGGTGTAGGAGCATTACTTGGTTGGCAATTAACGCTATTGACAATCTTTTTGGGAGCCTTGTCAGGTTCGATAATCGGCGTTGTCGTAATGATGAAAGATCGCGAAAATGGACTTCAGGCGAAACTGCCATTTGGGATATTTTTAGGAATCGGAGCTATTATTTCGCTATTGTTTGGGGAAAAATTGATTGTTTGGTATATCGAAACTTTTATTCCCCGCTAAATTTTTAGTCAACCAATGATTGGAGTTTCGCAGCCTTTTCCATACATATTGACGAGCAATAGAAATTGTTTGCACGAAGCTTTAGAGCATTTTCAGGGTCAACCCATTTACCACATTTTTCACAAGGAACAAGTGGAACATCTTTCAGACTTCCCTGCTTTTCAATTGGCGTCTCCTTAGGTTTGGCTGCTTGTCTCATCTTTCGAAACATCATCAAAACTTGCCAACCCATCTGAATTTGGCGGCGATATCGTGCAACAACAAAACCGATTACCAATAATACCAACCCCAATAAAATCAGCCACTTCATATCCATTTTTGCGTTTCTGAATCGTTATCTAAACTTTCTTTATAAATCTTAACAAAACCACAATTTATTTGCGACAGATGTAATAAACAAAAAAATGTCGCCAAATATATTTGACGACATTTTCACACGTTTTCCGAAAAATTATTCTTTATCTTTATCTTCTTTTCCAACAAATGGCAGGTCTTCCGTTCGCCGACGTGGCAAAGGATCAGTTGCTCTGCGACGAGGAATAGTCGTGTTTCCGCGGCGGTCAACGCTACCTGTCGGCAAGGCTTTTCCGTGAACTGCTTCAACTAAAATTCGGGTTATTTCCTGTGAGAGCGTTCTGTGTTCGGCAGCCGCCCGTCTGCGTAGTGATTCTTTCAATTCATTTGGAACATAAGCTCCGATGAAGACGCCTTTTCTATTGACCATTGTTAGTTTTTAAGCTCCTTATCAGTTTAAGAAATCAATAATAAATGTGTAAAAATTACCCTGCAGCAAACCGATTCGATAAGCCGAATTTTGTATTCCGATAAATCAGAATGGCAATCATTCATCTAGGCTAGTCGTTACCAAAAAGCTCCAGCGACCTACCCGAAAACGTCATATATTGGGCGGACAACCCTTTTTCACGTTTCCCTATTTGGTCTTGCACCGCGAAGAGTTTACCTAGCCACATTTGTTACCAAACATGCTGGTGAGCTCTTACCTCACCATTTCACCCATTACCCGAAGGCTGGTTTGTTTTCTGTTGCACTTGTCGTCATTCTTGTGAACGCTCGGACGTTATCCGATTCGCTGTCCTACGGTGTTCGGACTTTCCTCTCTTGAAGTTAATCAACAGCGATTGCCTGAATCGCTTTGCTGCAAGGCTTTTTAATAATATCAAATGTGTTTAACAATTACAATCTTAGTTGGCAATGTTTTACTAATTACCAATTTCAATTGTGTCGCCGGGCAAGATTTCAGGATCAATCGCCTTACCATCTTTGATTAATTTCAGGTCATATTCGCTTGAAACAAGCAAACCAGCTTCATTTTTACGACGAATCACTATCTTCTTTACGTTCGATTTCTTCAATCCGCCGGATTCCAAAATTGCCTGTGTGAGAGTTAAACCTTGGACAAAATCCTTACGTCCTCCAGACGAAATCTCGCCACCGATGAAGTAAAATTGCGAAGTTTGACCTGCATTTGCAATTGTCGAACTGACTCCAAACTCAACAATATCATTTGGATAGATCAAAATTTCACCGGATTTAACATCTCTCAAATCAATCGATTGAATTGGCTGACCTTCCCTTTTGATAAGAACTTGATTGGCTCTGGATTGAACAACCGCTTCTGCTCTGACAACATAAAGCGGAATCGCTTCACGCTGCATTTGTTTCTCGCCCGATCTTTCGACTAAACCTAAGACCGTAAACGAATGAGAATTATGCTCACGAACCTTGACTGAAACTTGCGGATTCTCGTAGAGCTTGATCTTTTCTTTTAGCAGATCTTCAATTTGATCTGTGGTTAAACCTAATATCTGCAACATTTCGCCCGCCAACGGATAGTCAATCGTTCCATCTTTCAAGACGGTAAAATATGATGTTTCTTTTGATGGAGCGTTCTGCAAACTAATTAGCAAAATATCGCCTGCTCCAATTTTATAGATGTCTGTCGGAGAAACTGTGACGGGGTTGGCACGCTTTGCAACCTCCAGAGTTTTCCTTGCAACCGAGCGACTTTCAAATTCAGTATTTTCACCGTCCGGATTTGTCGTCGATGTAGTCGGCTCAGTTTTAGGTTCAGTAATTAGCTCGCTTTTTGTATCGCCTTCATTTGAAGTTCCATTGGAACTGTTATCCGGTTCTGTTGGTTGAGTTTTTGCAGAATCAGCCTGATCGACCTTCTTTTCATCTTTTGCTGGATTTGAAGTCGTTTCGGTAGGCGAATCAGCTTTCTTTTTTGGATTCGGCGAGAACGGTGAGTTACGTTTGATTGGCGTATTTTGAGGGATCTGAGAAAACACCTCAATGCCTGCCATTGCGTAAAGCAAAATGGCACAAACACTAATAATTTTTAACGATTTCGGAATCATATATTCGCAAAGCAACCTGTAAAGGTGACACAGTTTGCACTCAATAACAGTTACAATCTCAAATTTATTAATAAATCTAAGATAAAACAGTATTGTTATTCGAGCAAGTTATTTTCAAAATCAATCAAGCGTGTTTATACATATTTTACGCTTGCCATGTATTATAAAAAACTAAAACCCCTTCATTTCTAGTGTTTTATAAAAAAAATCAGTTTTCAGATTATTTTCTCTGTGAAAAAGTTGCCATTGCTTTCAAAAACAAAAGGCAAAGTTTTATCAACTCTGCCTTGAAATCTTGTTTTGATTGTATAAATTACTTTCCGGCAGCAAGCTGTAAACGGGCTTCCGCACGTCCAAGCTTTTCTTTTTCAATTTCAAAATCCTCTACTGAACCACTCCAGGCACCTAAGGTTTTTTCCGCTTCCGCTTTTTCAAGTTTGGCATTTTCAGTATTAATTTCGCCTGCAACTTCAGCAACTTCTGCCAAAACTGAAACGGTATTAACACCAACTTCTACAAATCCTCCGGAAACGACTAATTTATTCGTCGTTCCGCCTTTAGAATAAGACAAAATACCTGCTTGGAGCGATGAAATAAGCGGAGCGTGATTTGGTAAAATTCCAACTTCACCTGAGGCTGTCGGAATCGTTACCATATCAACTTCTTCTGATATCGCCATTTTTTCCGGCGTTACAATTTCTAGTTTAATCATAATTCTACAATCCAACGTCGAAAGTCCAATGCCTAAAGTCAAACGACTCTAGGCATTGGACTCGAAACTAAGCAGCAGCAGCCATTGTTTTAGCTTTTTCACGAGCTTCTTCAATTGTTCCAACCATGTAAAATGATTGCTCTGGCATATCGTCGCATTTTCCGTCCAAGATTTCTTTGAAACCTTTGATTGTGTCTTCAACCTTCACGTATTTGCCTGGGATACCGGTAAATACTTCGCCAACATGGAACGGTTGTGAAAAGAAACGTTGAATCTTTCTGGCACGGGCAACTGTCGCCTTATCTTCTTCGCTCAATTCGTCCAAGCCTAAAATCGCGATGATGTCTTGCAAGTCTTTGTAACGTTGCAAAATTTTCTTCACCGATTGAGCAACGGTATAATGCTCATCGCCAACAATTTGCGGATCCAAAATACGCGAGTTTGATGCGAGCGGGTCAACAGCAGGATAAATTCCAAGTTCTACAATTTGTCGAGAAAGAGCTGTAACAGCGTCTAAGTGAGCAAATGTAGTTGCCGGAGCCGGATCGGTGTAATCATCCGCAGGCACGTAAACTGCTTGAATCGATGTGATAGCACCAGTTTTAGTAGAAGTAATACGCTCTTGCATTTCGCCCATTTCAGAAGCAAGTGTCGGCTGATAACCCACAGCAGACGGCATACGACCGAGCAACGCCGATACCTCCGAACCTGCTTGTGTAAAGCGGAAAATATTATCAACGAAGAAAAGCACGTCATTTCCTTTATCACGGAAATATTCAGCAACTGTTAAACCCGACAAAGCAACACGTAGGCGTGCTCCCGGAGGCTCCGTCATCTGTCCGTACACAAGTGCTACTTTCGAATCGGTCAATTGTGACTTGTCAACCAAGCTTAAATCAAATTCGCCGGTTTCTTCCATTTTATGAAGAAACTTATCACCATATCGGATAACTTTTGATTCAACCATTTCGCGAAGCAAATCGTTTCCTTCACGTGTTCTTTCACCAACACCTGCAAAAACCGAATAGCCGTCACTGCCAATCGCAACGTTATTAATAAGTTCCATGATCAGAACTGTTTTGCCAACGCCCGCTCCACCGAAAAGTCCGATTTTTCCACCGCGAAGAAACGGCTGAATCAGATCGATGACCTTGATTCCGGTTTCAAACATCTCAAGTCTGGTCGATTGTTGGTCAAAGGTTGGTGCGTGCCTATGAATCGATGCACGTTCGGTTGTTTTAACTTCACCGAGTTCGTCAACAGGCTCGCCAATCACGTTCATTACGCGTCCGAGCGTTCCTTCACCGACAGGAACGGTTATCGTTCCGCCGAGATCAGTCGCTTTCATTCCGCGAACCATCCCGTCCGTCGGCAGCATTGAAACTGCCCGAACACGACCTTCGCCCAAATGCTGCTGGACTTCGCAAATCGTGTCAACTTTCGTATCAACGTCGAAGCCTTCGGATGTAATTCGAAGTGCTTGATAAATTGGTGGTAAATAATCGTTTGAAAATTCTACGTCAACGACAGGTCCGATAATTTGTACGACCCGTCCGAATTGTTCTGCATTAGCCATTTTAAATATTTGCTCCTCTGTAAGACAACAAAAAAGGTATTATAACAAAGGAAAAATAATATCATAGGCAGTTTGGCAATGGCAAAGACGGCTTGTGAGAAAAGTTACAAGGATTTTTTAAGTCTAGAGGGCTGCTACTCGACTTTGAGCCAGAGCGTCATATTTTGCCAGATGAATTGCCGCTAAAACCTCATCATCAGTTGGACGTAAAACCCTTGCCATAATATTTTGATACCTGATAATTCCCTTGGCATCAATGACGACAACTGCTCGTGTTGCCCAAATAGGTAAGAGCCAATGACTTGCATAGGTTTTTGTGATTTCCCGGTCTGAATCCGCCAAAAGCGGCATTGGCAAACTATGGTGGGCTGCAAATTGATAATGTTCTGACTCGCTGCCCGGCGAAATTCCTACCACTTCAGCCCCGCTATCTATATATTTCGCCCAATTGTCTCGAACTGAGCATAATTGTTTGGTACACATTATGGTTTCGTCACCGGGATAAAAAAGCAAAGCAATTACCCGACCGAGTTTTTCGCTCAATTGCCATTTTTCTCCTTTGGTATTGTTTAAGGAAAAGTCTGAAAAAGAGCTTCCAATTTTAATTTTGTCTGATTTATCCATTAACTTATTTGGCTGGGTTTGTTTTGAGATATTAGGAAATAAATAAAGTGGAGAGTTAGTCACTTTACCTAAATAAAGATTAGCATATAGATAATTTATCTTGCAAAAGTTTTTTTAAGTGAGTTAAACTTTGTTATCTGGTTAATTTAGCCAGTTTACCTCAAAATTCATCCAACAATCACCTTCGATAATTTTAAGATAATAATTTGAGCTTTCGTACTCAAGAAAAAATAGCCTTGCAACAACATTCTTATGTTTACAAAACAACAACTTTGGCAAACTCTTCTGCGAATTTCGGGTTTAGTACTTTTAACCCTAACTGTTTTTACGGTTTATGAATTTGGGTTTGCAGTATTATTAATTTCTATTCCAATCGCAATTCTAGGCTTTTTTATCAATCGTTTATTCGTAAAAACTTTGAGCGTTTCGCGTGAACAAGCCGAACAGGCTCGCCGACACACCGAAGAACTTTTACATTACATTACCGAGCAAGAGCGAACTGCCAGAATTCTCAAAGAAAGCGAAGAACAGTTTCGCAATGCCTTTGATTATGCTTCGATTGGAATGGCTTTGGTCTCACCTTTAGGAAAATTTTTGAAAGTTAATCATTCGTTATGTGAAATGATTGGCTATGCGGAAAGTGAACTTTTGGAACTCGATGCTCAAACGTTACTCGTTAAAGATGACCTTGATGGCTTCAACCTCAATTTGACGAAATTGCTCGATAAAACCGCTCAATCTTGCGAAATGGAAATGCGTGTTTCTCACAAAGAAAGAGAAACTTTGTGGTTAATGTGGAGTGCTTCTTTAGTCCAGGAAGCGACAAATGATTCGTCTCATTTTATTTTTCAACTCCAAGATATTACTGATCGCAAACGTGCAGAAGAAAGATTAGTCCACGATGCTGTACACGATTCATTAACTGATTTGCCGAATCGAGTTTTATTTTTAGATCGTTTGGAAGTAGCTTTCAAACGTGCCAAACGTCAATTTAACAATCAATTTGCTGTTTTATATCTTGATTTTGACCGCTTTAAATTGGTCAATGATAGTTTTGGTCATCTGGTTGGCGATAAATTATTAGTTGAAATTGCCGAACGACTGAAAAAGATTTTGCGAGCAAGTGATACCGTGGCACGGCTTGGCGGCGACGAATTTACAATGTTGGTTGAAGAAATAGCCAATATTGAAGAAGCAATTCCAATCGTTGAACGCATCCGCGAAGAGATGTCAAAACCATTTAATTTAGATCGACAAATAATTTTTACCACGATCAGTATTGGAATTACAGCTTGGTCTCGTAATTATCAGAATTCAGAATTTTTATTGCGTGATTCTGATACAGCCCTTTATCAAGCAAAGCGAAATGGCGGAAATCGTTATGAAATTTTCAATGAAGAAATGCACATTCGGGCTTTGAATTCTCTGCAAATTGAAACTGATTTACGACTCGCTCTCGAAAGAAACGAATTTCGCGTATTTTATCAGCCGATTATTGAACTGGAAAATGAAAAATTATCAGGTTTTGAAGCCTTAATCCGTTGGCAACATCCAACTCGCGGCTTAGTTTCACCGCTTGATTTTATCCCGATTGCCGAAGAAACAGGATTAATAATTCCAATTGGCGAATGGGTTTTGCGTGAATCTTGTCGCCAGTTAAAAATTTGGCAAAATCACTCGTCAACAACTGCAAATTTATGGGTTAGCGTTAATGTTTCGAGCAAGCAATTTTTGAAAACTGATTTAGTTAGCCTTGTTTCTGAAACACTTTCCGAAACTGGTCTTTCGGCTGATTGTTTAAAGTTGGAAATAACTGAATCTGCAATGGTTGATAATATTGAATATGTCGTCAATGTAATGGAAGAATTGAAAAAATTAGGCGTGAAATTGAGCATTGACGATTTTGGTACGGGATATTCCAGTTTGAGTAATCTTCATCGCTTGCCACTTAGTTCGCTTAAAATTGACCGTTCGTTCGTGAATCAAATGCAGCAAAACGCTGAAAGCGATGAAATAGTCAAAACTATTATTTCCTTAGCTCAATCCTTAAATCTGGAAATTATTGCCGAAGGAGTTGAAACAATTGACCAATTATCTAAACTTCAACAACTCGCTTGCCAACTTGGTCAAGGTTATTATTTTGCCAAACCGCTCGAAGCCGCTGCCGTGGAAAATTTATTTGACTCAAAAGGCAAAAAATCAGCCATTGATTCAAATCTGGCTGCATAAATCCATGTATTTCAGTTTCTAAGTATTGTTGACAGGTTTAAAGGCTTGTTAGATGATTAAAACAACGATTTTCACATAAGGAACTGATTTGATTTGAGCAATACGAAAAGAATAGAGCTGCCTCCGAGAGCTATCGAAACGCTTTTTGGCGTAAATGATGCCAACCTAAAATATCTGGAATCAATCCTCGCTGTTCAAGTTCACGCACGCGGAAATGATTTGGCGATTGATGGCGAGCCGACCGATGTTGCCACAGTTGAAAGCATTCTCCATGACTTTGCAGAGCTTTTTAGCGAAGGTAATTCATTTACTGACAAGGAATTACGTGATTCCTTCAGGCAAATCGCCGATGACCGCACTTATTCTTTCAAAGATCATTTTACGAAGGCTCGTTTTAATCCTTCGGGTAAAAAAGCTGTCGCCGCAAAAACTGCAAATCAGCGAAAATACATCGAGGCAATCCAGAGCCACGACCTGACTTTTGGAATTGGTCCTGCAGGAACAGGCAAAAGTTATTTGAGCGTTGCGATGGCGGTTCAATCACTTTTTAACAAGCAGGTTTCGCGAATAATTTTAACCCGACCGGCTGTTGAAGCGGGGGAAAAACTAGGCTTTCTACCGGGTGATTTGCAGGATAAAGTTGATCCATATTTGCGTCCGCTTTACGATGCTTTGTTTGACTTGGTTGATGCCGAAAAAGTAACGAAAATGCTTGAAAAACGAATAATCGAAGTCGCTCCGCTTGCCTTCATGCGTGGGCGAAGCCTGAATGATTCATTTATTATTTTAGATGAAGCTCAAAACACCACAGGCGAACAAATGAAAATGTTTTTGACTAGAATCGGATTCGGTTCAAAGGTTGTCGTAACCGGTGATATTACCCAAATTGACTTACCTCGCGGACAACGAAGCGGCTTGAAAGAAGCTGAAAGGGTTTTGAAGAATATTGAAGAAATCGAATTCGTGTATTTTACGAAAAAAGATGTCGTCCGTCATCGCCTTGTGCAATTGATTGTTGAAGCATACGAGGAACAAACCGATGGTGATTCTGCCCACGAATAAGCGGTCGCTTACAAATCGATGAAATGTTTATGCGATTCCCTTTCAATTAAATGAAAATCTCTAAAAGGGTTATAATCCGGCGATTTTAGAGCGGCAGCCCGTTGTGCAATTGGATCGGTTTTCAAAAGAGTTTTTATGAAACTAATAATCCGCCAATCTTTGCTAAACATACTGTAAATGTTCTCTTTTGTGTCGTAACCTCCATGGTAAAGTCCTAAGCGATTAATCTTACGTGTTGATGACCGATAAATATTTCCAATTTGCTCCGCTACAAATTCCTCTGTATTGCCAAATGTTGCAGTATCCAAGGGCATTCTGTTAAATCGATTATGCGACTGCCTCGCAGCGTGAACCAATTCATGGATAAGAACTTCTTCACGCACGTCATTCTTTCCCAATCCTTCTCCCTCATAGGTACTGGCAAAATCTTCCGGATTGTATCTTATTCTAATAGCACTACCCGCTGACTCTGTCCCCCTCCCGGTCATAGCAACATTCTTAGCACCAAAAAAAGGTACGACCCAAATTACTTCGCTTGGATTTAATGAGCTAAGAACAATTTGACCTATTTTGGTTGCAGAAATTCGCATTAAAATTCGCCTGATTTCATTTTCAAATCTAAGAATTTCACCTCGATATTGTGGTTTCAAATCTTCCACTAAATGCGACGCTTGAATCGCGTCAATTAAATTGCTGTATTTATTTATTTTTTTAAGTTCATCAATTAGTCTCTTGATTCTTAAATTAACAAAGTCATCTTTAGCCTTCGTCCGTGCCAAAGATAAATTTGCATAGTATCCATTCCAAGGCAATTCTGCTGTCTCCTGACTATGTCGTGAATACAGCACATAAATAGGAAAACCACTAAATTGAAACATAAATCCTCTCCATTTCAGCAACTTTTTAAAGCACCGACAAAATTATTATTGGATTAATTATCAGACATTCTATGATTCAGACGAAGCAACGGAAGTGTTTTTGCCTTGCATTATTTGATGATAATATTTGGTTTTATATAAATTTCTGCAAGTTAATATTTAATAGTCAATGATTGAATTTTCCAACCAAGAAGGTCTAAACGTCAACGTAAGTCTTTATTCCGATTTTGGCGAACAAGTTTTGGAAGCCGCCGCAAAAGGAAAAAGTGTTTCAGTCGCTTTTGTTTCCGATGAAAAAATGTGCCGATTAAACCAGAATTTTCGCTACAAGAATTCCACGACCGATGTGCTTTCATTTCCCTATATATCCGATGAATTCGATTCAAACGATGATTTTCTCGGTGATATTGTGATTTCGCCCGAACAAGCCAAAAGGCAGGCTTCTGAAAATAATTTATCGCTGGAATTGGAAGTGAAACAGTTAATTTTACACGGCATTCTGCACTTATTAGGCTACGATCATGAAACTGACAAAGGCGAAATGAATACGCTGGAATTAAAATTTCGTGATAAACTTAAAATTTCTTAAATATGGAAATCGAAATAGCAATAGCCGTTATCATTCTGTTTTTACTTGTTTTTTTAGCTTCAGTTGACATTGCTTTCACGCAATTAAGCGATCTTTCTTTGCGGCGTGTTTCGGCTGATCTGGAAGAATCAAATAATCTGTTTTTACGTGAAATTTTGGAAAATCGACCGCGTTTTCGTTTCGCACTTTCTACTTCAATTCAGATTTTCTTGATTGTTTTTTCCGTAATAATCGCTCATTTAACATTTTTTTATTTCAATTTTCGGACTCAGTATTTGCTGGTTTCCCTGCTTTTTGCCTTAGGATTATCGTTTATTTTTCGACAATTTATCCCACGGCTCATCACCTGGAAAAATCCCGAAGGAAAGCTTCTTTATTTGCTGCCATTTATTCGTCCTTTTTATGGTGTAATGTCGTTTTTGTCCGACCCTTTACAATTCTTTGTTAAATCAGAAAGTGTTGAATCAACCATTGTTCCGAGTAAAAAAACGACAGATGAAGAAGAAGAAATCGATGCTGATAATATTCAGGCTTTGATTCAGGTTGGCGAAGCCGAAGGAATTATTGAGGAAGAAGAACGCGAATTAATTGAATCCGTTTTCGAATTTGGTGACACCAAAGTTGGTGAAATCATGACGCCTCGTACAGAGATTTGTGCCTTGCCAATCGATGCGACGATCAATGCCGCACGCGATTTAATTATCGAAGAAAAATATTCGAGAATCCCTGTTTACCGCGATAAAATTGAAAATATTGAAGGCGTAATTTACATTCGCGATCTTTTGCAGGCATGGGCAGAAGGTAAGGAAAATCAAAAGATCGAAACACTGATGCGTCCCGCTTATTTTATTCCTGAGACAAAATCTGCTTCTGATCTGCTCAAATCAATGCAGCAAAATCATGTCCAAATCGCCGTGGTCGTAGATGAATATGGCGGCGTTGCGGGTTTGATTACGGTTGAAGATATTATCGAAGAAATCGTCGGCGAGATCGAAGATGAGGATACTGAGCAAGAAGAGGTTATTGAAATTATCGAAGGCGATGGCGGAAATTATTATGACGTTCTCGGCTCAACCGAAATTCACAAAATCGAACGCCTTTTTGATGTTGAAATAAAAGACGAAGACTTTACAACTTTAGCCGGATTAGTAACAACCCAAGCAGGTTTCGTACCAAAAGAGGGCGATAAATTAACGATTTACGGCATTGAGATTGAAATTATTAAGAGCTGACGATAAACGTCTGCATTTATTGCGTTTAACGAGAACTGATGAAACAGAATCAACCGCCGAATAACGAAAATATCATCAGAAACAAAAACTTGCGAATCCTGCGGCAAGGAATTTTCCTGTGGGTCGAAGATCGGAGAATGTTGGTGTTTTGAAGTTGATTTGCAAAGCGAAACTTTGGCAAAATTACGGGAAGATTTTAAGAATTGTTTGTGTCGGGAATGTTTGGAACCGGAAACGCAATCCCGATGATACCGCGATTTATATTGATCGTTTCGAGAAAAACTGCACCTAGGCAATGTTTTTTCTTGCCTATTAAGAATTCCGTTTGGCTTTTTTTGAGGAGATATACGTTTAACTGGTAAATGACAAAACAATGATTGGTGATCGGGGTAATCAAAAGATTTTTGAGGAACGAAATTCCTTGTATTTATGTAATATTGAAGAAATTCAATTTTTGATTTATTTCTGTGCGGAAAAATTAGACGAATCCGAGCTAGAAGGTACGAATAGCAGAGTAATATACTTTCTTTACCGACAAATTGTAGAAGCTTATAATTCCGTTTTCATCCTTGTAGGTAATGGGTTTGCCAGAAGTTCTATGATTATCTTGAGGTCAATGTATGAGCATTCCGTAACTATGACTTTCTTTAGCAAATTTCCTGATGGATTAGACTCAGAAGGAGCGAATGTAGATACTGTTGATAAGTTTCTAGATTATTATCATATAACTCGGTATAAACAATTACAAAAGCTGAAAGAGTCCTCTGATGAAGACTTATCTGATGAAGATTTCAAACATATTTCTGATGACTATGAGTCGGTAAAGGGCAAATTTGAAATAACTAACTGTAATAAGTGTAAGACGAAAAGAGTAAATCATCAGTGGTCGAAACTCGATATAGTTTCAATGGCAAAAAAAGTAGATCTTGATAAACTCTTAACCTATTTCTGCTATCAAGAGACTCTTTCTTATGCTCATCCTTCAATGGATTCCATTTGGAAGAGATTTAGCTTCAATTCGGACGAGACATGGAATTATCAGTTCGAATCAGAAAATGATGAGAGACAAGTCTTAATGTTTTCACACATGATATTACTTATTAGCTCGGAGGTTGTGATCAATCATTTCAAAATTATTGATAAAGATAAGATGATACAGAGAAATTCGGATATTTTCGCTGAAGTCTGGAAGTCTTGAAATTTATATGGCAAAAGAGAAAAGTAAATTCCTAAGCGGCAAGCGGATTGACCCGACGCCGATTGATAAAAATACGGTCTTGGCTGACCTTGTTGACGAATCATTTATGGCTTATAACGCGGCTCGGATTCGTGAGGCGTGTCAGCTTTATACGCGAAAAATGCTCGAACCCGATGTTACTGTCGGTGTTACACTTACGGGTGCGTTGACGCCTGCGGGACTCGGAATTTCGGCGTTGATTCCGCTCATCAAGGCTGGGTTTATCGACTGGATAATTTCCACCGGAGCAAATCTTTATCACGACACGCATTTCGGAATCGGGCTCGCACTTCATCAAGGCGATGCAAAATTAGATGACCGCATCCTTCGGGAAGAAGAAGTCGTAAGGATTTTCGACATCTTTTTTGACTACAGCGTTTTGCTCGATACCGACGAATTTTTCCGCAGAGTTATCGAAGCACCTGAATTTCAAAAAACAATGTCGTCCGCGGAATTTCATTATCTTTGCGGAAAATACATCTTGGAACGCAGCAACAAACTCGGTATTAAAGACAAATCTTTGCTCGCAACTTGTTACGAATACGGTGTTCCCGTTTACACTTCCAGTCCCGGCGATTCGTCGATCGGCATGAATATTGCCGCCAAAGAATTGCAAGGAAGCAAGCTGATATTGAATCCGAATTTAGACGTAAATGAAACCGCATCGATAGTTTTGGCGGCTAAACGCGGCACAATTTCAGACACGGAAAGCGGAAAATCGGCGATTTTTATTCTCGGCGGCGGAAGCCCGAAAAACTTCGCATTGCAAACCGAACCGCAGATTCAAGAAGTTCTCGGCATCGACGAAAAAGGTCATGATTACTTTTTGCAAGTCACGGATGCTCGTCCGGACACTGGCGGATTGAGCGGTGCAACCCCCTCAGAAGCAGTAAGTTGGGGGAAAATTGATCCTGATCAACTGCCCGGAACGGTCGTCGCATATGTTGATTCGACCGTCGCTTTACCGATTATTACAGCTTACGCACTCGCCCGACACGAACCGCGTGAACCAAAGCGTTTGTATGACAGACGTGATGAATTTATGGATTTGTTAAAATCAGAATACGATAAAACAACGCGACGATAGTTTTTCACAGGGATGAAGGGGATAAACGTGGATGTTACTTCTTTTTTATCCCTTTCATCCCGTTAATCCCTGTAAAATTTGTATGAAACTTTTAGCGGAAATTGACAACGAAAAATTCAACCTAGAATTCAAACGCGAAGGCTCGAAAGTTTTCGCGAAAATTGACGACCGCGAATACGAACTCGAAGCTTCTGAGGTTGAACCAAACCTTTATCTTTTCAAACACAACAATCAAATTCACGAGATTTACGCTGCTCCAAATGGCATCGTAAATATTGGAAACAATCAGTTTGAGGTTAATTTAATCGATCCGAAACGGCTTCGAAGTTCTGCGTCGGGCGATGCTGCGGCTGATGGAATTGCTCAGATAAAAACCGCAATGCCCGGAAAAGTTGTGCGAATTTTGGTTGAAGAAGGTGCTGAAGTTTTGCAAGGTGACGGCATATTGATCGTTGAAGCAATGAAGATGCAAAACGAAATGAAGTCGCCAAAAGACGGAATTGTGAAGGAAATTAAGGTTGAAGAAGGTGCGACCGTCAACGCAGGCGATGTTTTGGCGGTTATTGAATAATGAGTCATTTTCAACGTCAAAATTAAAAGTAAATTAAAAATGCTCCAATGAATCCGCCTCCCTAACCTGCCACTTTAATTGCTTTCAAATCAAATATCTAATCTAATCAAATAATTTTTTAGTTCGAGCAAAAGGTGCTAGAATATCGCTATACATTTACGTTGCTTTAAGCAGTTTTCGGGAAAGCATTGAGTTATTGTGAGATTTAGGCAATTTTGTTTTCCTTAAACCGTCTTAAGATAAATAGTGTGGTATTGGTCCGCGATTATTGACTAATAATTTCAATTATTGGAGCATTTATTTATGCAAAAGAATTGTCCGAATTGTAAGCAGAGCAATCCATCTGAAGCAATGTTTTGCCGCCAATGTGCCTCTCCGTTGGGAAATGTTCAGCCAAATCAGCCAGCTTACCAAAATCAGCCTGCTCAACAGCAATGGAACCAGCCAAATATGGGAAATCAGCCCATGCAGAATTTTACACAAACAAAGCCGGGAGCAAGCGGACGAGCAATGGGAGCTGCCGGATTGGCGGTCGCGGGTCTGTTGTGTTGCGGGATATTTACTGGAATTCCGGCGGCAATTCTGGGTTGGCTGGAAATGTCCGCAATCAAAGAAGGCAAAGCTCCGGCTGAAGGAATGATGATGGCACAGGTCGGATTGTGGTTGGGTATTATTGGCTCAATTGTAAATACGATTGCGACTTTTTTCTTGTTGCTTTTATCGAGCATGGGTGGAGGATATTAAGAATCATTTATTTTTGAATCAGAACGAAGGAAAATATGACAAACCCGAACCCCCAAATTTGTCAAAATGGACATCAGCAGCCGAATGAAGGCTCAAAATTCTGTATTTTTTGCGGAACTCCGCTCATTATTCAGCCTATTCAATCTCCGGTTCAGCCACAACAAACTGTTTTACCGCAACAAAACTTAACCCCGCCAACTCCGCAGTTTGATCAAAATCAACAGTCGCCTCCGCAGCAACAATTTATTCAACCGCTTCAACCCGTTTATCAGATTAAGCCTTGTCAAACTTGTAATGGCGAAGGTAGAAATCTTGATGCAAAAAAGATAGTCTGCCCGGAATGCCGTTGGTTAAGACCTCTAGCCAAGGGTTATGGCATTGATCCGGCTGCTTTTCAATGGGCGGAAGATGGTAAGGCAATGTCAGTTCTACGTTCGATGACACCGCTCACGATGGCTGCTCAGGTTGTTTCAGACAAAGTTGGCAGACGTTGGATTGAAACATTATTTAATGGCGTTTTATTGGGTGAGAATCAACTTCCCGATGTTTATTTTCAAGCCGTCAAAGCTGCCCGGATTTTGGGGCTAACCTATATGCCTGATGTTTACATTTCAGGAGAGATTGCGTGGGATTGCAGGACATATGGCAGCGATAAAGATTCATTTATTGTGATGGGTTCTGCCTTGGCAACTAGTTTTCGTGGCGATGAATTGCTCTTTTTATTTGCTCGCGAGATGGGACATTGCAGAACGGGTCACGCACTTTGGAAAACGGTTATCAAGTTTTTGGTTGGCGAACAAGGTCACGGTAAAGGCTTAATGGGTGGTGGATTGTTCTCTGCCTTGGGTAAATTTTTGAGCCCAACTGCATTGATTGAAGGCACTTTGGAAGTTCCTTTAATGGCATGGGCACGGCAAGCTGAAATCACGGCGGATCGGGCAGGTTTATTGGCAACCGGAAATAATGACGTTGTTCGTCGCGTCTTGCTTTCCTGGTCTTTGAAATCTCCTTTTTTACATCGGCAAATCAATATTGATGCGTGGCTTGCTCAAAATGTAAATAGTGATGACGATATGACAAAATTGTCAGAATTAATGACTTCTTCAACTCCTTATATCACCCGCAGACTTAAATTGATGGCACAATTTGCCCAAAGTCCTGAGTTAAATCGTTGGCAACAATTGATTAAACAACACCTTGAAGCATCACAGGCAGAGCTGCAAGCCATTCAAACTCAGCAACTTAGCGACGATGTTATTAAATTAAAATGCTCTGCCTGCAAAACCCCAATGCGGATTCCGTCTAAGATTTTAGATGGTAAAGTACAAATGGCGATTCGGTGTCCTGATGCAAAATGCAAAAAGGTCACGTATCTAAAAAAGAAAATTACCCCTGCACCGAAAGGTCAAGAAGCCAATCAAAAGATGCAGAAAGAAATGGAGATGAATTTGAATTATGACTAACGAAACCGAAAACGTAACTATTACCCAAACTGCTCCTGATGGCACGGAAACCGTTATCGAAATAACCCAAACTAAGCCCGATAATTTTGGTAGCGAAGATTCTTTAGCAGAGGAAATTATCGAAGCGATTTTTGATGACCAATCAATAATTGAAGATAATCCAACTGTCACCGAAACGACTTCGGATTTTACAAACGGAGAATACACGGTCGAAGAAACTCCAGCCTATGAAATGCAGTCCGATTCTCCAACGACTGAGTATCAGCAAAATGAAATAATTAGCGAAACTCCTTTGCCAACCGAATTTAATCTGCCGACCGACTATAATCCTTCAACCGAACAAGTTCCATTTGTCGCCGAATCCCCAAATGTATCTGTAATTACTGATTCAAGTGAGACCGTATCAACCGAAGATGCTGAAATTGAGGAACACACCCAAGCTGCCCGAGAAGCCCAAGCTGCGGCTGATGAATTTGTTGCCAAAGGTGATTATGAAGCCGCTGCTGATGCTCGTGAAATCGCCGAAAATGAATCATGGGAAGCGGGCGATTCGAGTATTTTGGAAGGTAGTTCTTCGACTGAGCTAGATTCCGCCGCCCAAGAGCAAGATTTTGCCGAATATCACAAAGAATTGCAAGATCAATACACGGCAGAACGCAATTACGAAGCCGCCCAAGCCGAAGCGGATAAAGTAGTTGCGAACACAACCAATGCTGATTATTACGCAAGTGGCGAAGACCATTCGACCGAAGCGAAAAATGAAGAATACCAATTGGGGAATGCGGTTTGGGAAGAAAGTAACGCAGAATATTATGCCAAAAATGCCGAAGAATTCGCTCAAGAAGGAAATTTCGAAGCCGCTGCAGATTACGCCGAAACTGCTGGTGAACACCGAGTATCTGCTGATGCTTATGCCGATTCAACTCTTGATGGCTCAACCTATGATGCCAGTTCGCAAGTAGAAACAGGCGGAATATATGACGCTGGAGCTGATTATTCGGCGATTGACACAACAACACCGGATTATTCGACCGTTGATACTTCTACTCCAGATTATTCCACCGAATAACCTTACTGAAACTTATTCTTAAAAAGGGATTAATGTTCTACAGAAATATTAGTCCCTTTTTGCTGATTTACTTTCGGGTAATTTGCATTAACAATTCTTTCACCGCCGTATCAAGTTGCGAATCCTTATTTTGGTAGCTTTCACCAATCGCCCGTTTCACGGGAACATCAACGGGACGCGGATTGAGCTCCATATCAACTCCTTCGTTCGTCGTAATTTTAATGAATGGAAGCCTTAAACTCGTGCCGTCGATCAGCGTAACGCCCGATGTGAAAACAATCCAACCAGCCGTCGGTTCGCCGACGACTTTGCCCAATTTCAAAGTTCGATAGCCTTCGGTAAAATCTTCGCCGTCAGACAATGTATGGCGATTTGTTACGAGAATCGTCGGTTTTTCCAGCGAACGTTGACCAAGATTTGTGCGTCCGTTTGAGGTTGGAAAACCTCTCGGCGTAAAGTTCAAATATCCTTTGCGGGAAAACACGTCAATCGCGTAAACATTGACGAAACCGCCGTTATTATTGCGAATATCGATGACGACTGCCTCGCGTTTGTAATTTTCGGCGTCTAAATCGTTGTAAAGCTGCTGCAAAGAATTTGACGACATGTCGGGAATATGAACATAGCCGAGTTTGCCCCCACTAGCCTTATCAACGTATTCACGATTTGCCTCAACCCATTGTCGATAAAGAAGTTGCTTCTCTCCGCCGGTTGTAGTTGGTTTAACTGAAACCTCTTTTTTCGAGATTCCATCGTCCGAAATTGTCAGATTAACTTTCCGTGTATTTTTCGCAATCAGAAGTTCATCCAAATTCGTATTCGCATCGATGTTTTTACCGTCAACGGCGAGCACAAATTGTCCAACCTTTATATCTTTCACCACAGCCGACGGACTAAGTGTAATGATTTCAGTAATTTTCAGTTTTCCTGTTTGTTCATAAACGTTTCGGTCAAACCGAAGTCCGAGTTTGCCAACGAGCTGAGCCTGAAACGGTGACGCTCCGCCAGCACCCATGTGCGACGAGTTTAATTCACCAACCATCAAATTCAGCAAACGCCGCATTACATCCGCATTTTGAGCCCCGGCAATCAGCGGTTCGTAAGTTTTTTTGACAGCGTTCCAATCGGTTCCGTGAAATTTCGGGTCATAAAAATTATCGTTTTGCACGCTCCACGCTTGCTCGAAAACCGCCATTTTTTCACGCGAAAAATCGACATCAATTTCGCAATTCACACTGATTCCGCGTCCAACCTTTGTATCAACATTTACGAAATTTATTTTTCCACCTTCCAAATACGCGATTTCCTTGCTGTCGGGCGTCCATTGAGCGTTCGATTTATTCGTCGGTGTCGATGTAATTTGCTTGGCGACAAAAGGCTCTTTCGAAAGTTCATCAAGCGGATAAACAAACAAATTCGTTTGCCCGCCGGACGATGCAAGGAACATGAAATATTTACCATTCGGGCTAATCGATTCAGAATTCACATCAATAGCAAGCGGTATAAAACTCAATCGTTTACGAATATTTTCAAAATCTATTTCGGTTTTTTTGACGTCAGACTTAACCTCCGTTTTCGGGGTTTCGGTCGCTGTTGGAGTCGTCGGATTTGGTGTTGGCGGCGTAGCCTTTTTTGCCTTGCTGTCGCCGAAAAGTTCGGTGAAATTATCTTCCTTGTAAAGCGGCGTTCGCGGGATTAAGTCAATCCGAGCGACCTGCGAATTTTCCGTCCTTTGATTCGAAACATAAGTCAAAAATGTTCCATCAGGCGACCATGAAAGCGTGTTTGCATTCGTATTCGCGAGAAAACTGACTTGCTTAACTTCTTTATTATCAATATTTACAACGTGAACATTATTAAATTGTTTTTCGACTGTTGAGAAAAATGCAATCCATTTGCTATCGGGCGACCAAACAAACGGACGTTCGGAATTGAACGGCGGCTTGTCAAAAAGTCCGTTCGCAACCAATTTTTCTTGCTTTTTATCAACATCGTAAACGCGGATTTCCGTGTTTCCACGCATAAATGCAATCGATTTTCCATCAGGCGAAAATCGCGGATTGAAATCATTTGCGTTTGAATTTGTGATTTGAGTTTCGGTATTTGAAACAAAATCGTAACTGAAAATTCGGTCAAATCCGCCGCGATTCGATGCGTAAACGATTCGTTTACTATCAGGCGACCAAGCCGCATCGGAATCTAAAGCCGCGTTGTTTGTTACCCGAAAAGCGTCGCCGCCATCAGTTGCCGAAGCCGCAAAAATCTCTCCGCGAGCTATAAATACAACCTTTTTCCCGTCCGGCGAAAGCGAAAATTCCGACATCGTTCCGCTCTCACGCGTGACGCTTGGAACGGATGTGACGCCGCGTAAATTGATTGGAATTTCGCTCGATTTTTTTGAATCGGTATCGAGTTTCCAAATCTTAAAATCGCGTTCAAAAACGATTGTTTTGCCGTCGTTCGAAATATTTGCCCATAAAACTCGACCGTCTTTGAAGTTCGTAACCTGTGTTTCCTTACCCGTAAGTCGTTTACTCCAAACATTTTGCGAGCCACCGCGATCTGAAACGTAATACAAAGTTTGCCCATCGCCGCTCCACATAGCCCACAGGTTTCGCGAACCGTCGTCCGAAATTTTCTGGTAATTTCCGTCATTCCACGTCCAAATTTCGCCCGTATCAATATTCGAACTTCCCTTTCGCCACCATTGATTAAAGCCGCGAGCGGTAAATGCAACCGTTTTACCATCAGGCGAAGGAGCGGCGAACATTTCGTTCATATATCGATCTGCGGCAACAAGCATCGGCGTTCCACCGTTCGGGCTGACGCGGAAAATATCGTTATTTCCGCTAACGTCTTTTGAGCTGGACGAAAAATAAATCCATTTTCCATCGCGAGAAAATCCATCAAGCTGGTCGTTTGAATCATCAAAAGTCAGACGTTTCAATTCGCCGGTCGCAAACGTCAAAAGATAAATATCGCCATTTCCGGTTCGATTGGAAATAAACGCAAGTTGTTTGTTATCAGGCGAATACAACGGTCGAAGTTCATTCGCCGGGTGCGAAATAAGCAGCCGCCCCTCGCCGCCGTTTGCTGAAACGGTCCAAATATCGCCGCCCGAAACGAACGCAATTTCCGATTTATCAGGCGAAATTGCGGGTTCGTAAAAATATGTTTGCGGAGTAATTGTTTGGGCGTTGGCGATAGAAACGATAACAGAAAACAATAGGAAGAAAATGATTCGATTCATAGCGTTTTGCGATTAATTAGCTGAATTTAGTAATTTTGTTGTGGTGGTTACGCACGAAAACTTAGAAAAGTTTCTCTAATTATTTACAAAACCTTAACGCCATTTGCCGTAATGGGCAAAGCTCCGAGCGTCCAATTTCCTTTTGCAATTTCATTCTTGAAGCATTGCGTCCGATAAATCGTTTTGCGAACTGCTTCCCGATGATGATTCGCCAACCAAGTATGTCTGGCATTGACATAAGCCGTTGTCCATTCAATTTCATTGCCACCGAGATTTGGTGGATTTTCATTGAACATTTGTCGAATCGTCCATAAAATCGAACCACTATGAATAAACGAATCGTAGATTACAAGTCCCGAAAGCGGCAAAATAAAGCCGTTGTCCGTCGCCCATTTCATCGCAGGTTTGTAATAGCGGCTATCGAAAAATTCATCCTGAACCTTCTTCATAATCGCGTCTTCCTTCCCCGCTTTTTTGAGCAAATCCTTAAACGTGGCATCATCCGTCAGCGGCACGCTCCCAACCTTTTCCGCATAAGCCTTCAATTTCTTACTATAAAGCCCATTTGCCGCAACATATTTTTGCACCAAGACCCGCAAATTCCCATATTCCGTGGTCTGCGAACGCCCGTAAGTAATTTGTCGGATATCATTTGGACCATCGGAAAAGATCGCAATCGCCCCGTAATTCCCCAATGTCGAACCGGTCTCGAAAACGTTAACTACCTTTTCAAGAATCGACTTTTGCTTAGTTGAAATTTTCATAATGTCAGGATTTTAGCACATCTGAGAGATAACAAAAAAATAACAAGTTTTCATGTAATGTATCAGAGAGGAAAAACATTATAGACGTAAGACAAATTTGTAAAACGCTACAGTAATAAATGCAAATACCGTCTGAAAATTCAATTTCACTATAGGAGCGAACCTTATTATGGCAAATAGACGCGGTAATGATGCCGAAACTGAGACCTATGAACATCAATTGATGAAGCTTGGGAAAGAACTGGAGACAACTGAGGAGAAAGAATGGGTTGTAATGATTTATATGGCGGGCGATAACAATCTGAGTGAAGAAATGGTATGGGGACTTGTCGGATTAGATAAAAACGCCCATTTGACCAAGGACAAAATCGCCTTTCTTTCTTACTATGACAGCAATTCCCCGATCATTAGTACGAAATGCTTCGATCATACGCGTAGCACAGACAAAGAGTTTGAAATCAAAGACACTCTTGGAGATCCACCGAGAGATGATGCGGGAAGCGAACTTTCTGCGTCGCAAGAAACTCTTTATCGCTTTGTAAGAGAATGCAGAAAACGATATCGAGGCAAAAACTATGCACTGATACTTTCGGGGCACGGCGACGGTTTCCAGAAATCAACTTTTATGAACGATGAAAATGCGGACAGCGTAAACGGCGACAAACCTTCTAAAACTTCGATGACCGCAGAACAGTTGAAAGGGGTTTTACGGCAGATCAACCAGAATCTTTTGGAGCCAATCAAGGGTAGCGGATTGACTGTTTTGGGATTGGATAGCTGCGTGATGAGTACGATCGAATTCGCATACGAAATGAGGCGTCAAGCAAAGGTATTGGTCGCATCGCAAGGATATGTTCCACTTTCTGGTTGGGACTATGAGGAATTAATCGAAAAACTAAACGTGGCGAAACTAAACGATGTTTCCTCAGTTTCAGAAGCAATTTCAAATGCATTTATTGAGTCAAACAGTGGTTTCGAAAGACTGAGCAGGCGGTCGGTAGATCTGAGTGCTATTTGGTTGGGTGATCCGATAATCAAGGTTGCGAATAAAATTATGGAGTTGGGAGGACTGTTGCACGAATTAATTCTCTCACCGACTGAAAAATACATAGCCAAACGGCTTATTTTATCAGCTCATTGGAATTCACAAATGTTCGTCCACGATCAGTGTGTTGATATCGTCGATTTCTGTGAATTACTGATCTCCGAATGCAAACAATACCTTCAGTCAATCGAGTACTTGGTCACAGGCACTGAGACCGACGAATCGGCAAACGGGATTGCTCGATTACGCGAGACCATCGAAGAGAAAAATGCCCCTATCGGCAATCTTATCAAGAAATGCGAAGAAGTTATAAAAGCCGTTAAGGGTTGCCGCATCAAAACGGCAACATCTGGAAGCGATTTTCAATTTTCGCGGGGACTTTCCGTGTTCTTCCCATGGTCGTATTTTACACTTTCGATGGTTCACTCACGGTACGAAAACTTTGATTTCGGCTTAGGCGAATTGTACAAAACAACAACGGATTCGACCATCACTAAGTACAAAAAATATTGGTACACCTTTTTGGAGGCATACCTATTTGAGACGCTTCGCGGAATTCATATTCCGGATGGGGAAACAATTCCGGACGACTTAGTCCGCAAAATACCCGACGAGCTAAAACCACAGGGTGCTGGAAGCCTAAATGTTCCAAATGAAGTAAAGCTTAATCCTCCCGGGCGACTGAATCCACCGGGGCGGCTGAATCCCCCCGGACGACTAAATCCTCCCGGGCGACTTTCGTCGGACGGTTCGCTTGACGTTTTTAGAACAATGCGAAATTTCCCTTGGTGGCAATTTGAGGATGCAATTGAAGACTTGAAAAATAAGAACGACGAAACTGTGACTGCGGCAAAATAAAACTTTGAATTTTAGGAAAGATACTCTACATTATTGGAGTATCTTTAAACTTTTTTAATTGAATAACCCCCTTTGAACGGAAACTTATTATCGCTTTCATTTATATTGGCTTGTTTGCTTACGCTTATTGTTGGCAACACAGATGCATTCTGTTTTGAAAGAAGAAATACGGAGTTAAAGCGACGTGAGATTGAGGTATTGGAGAGCGATGCTCAACGCGATGCCAAGAAATGGGATAAATCATCGATAGGAAATGCACTAGATAATTATCTTCGTGCCGCTCATGCTTGGATCGAGATTGGCGTGCCCGAAAAATCGACAGAGTGCTATCGCCGTGCTTCAAAGCTCCACATAATGCTAAGTGAGAAAGGGGCTGCCCTCGTGGTTCTTAAAAAAGCATTGGAAATTGCCAAACGAAGCAGAAGCCGTAGCGAAGAAGCCAATACACTGAGCAAACTGGCAGTTCTGGAGTTTGAAAATGGTTCAACGAAAAATAGTGCTATATACCTGAACAAAGCCGTAGCACTTATCGACGGTCGGGTTGATGCCGCTACCAAGGCGGATGTATTTCTAAACGCGGGTGAAGTCCATTTCTACCGAAAGGAACTGAAACCTGCCTTGGAATTTTTCCTTAAATCGCTCGAATTATACCAAAACAATCAAGATTCCGAAGGAGAAGCTCAAGCCCTTTTGTTCATCGGTTACGTTCAACTCGAACAAGATAATTTTTCGGAGGTGATTCGCTATTTTCAGGAGTCCATAAAGAAATGGGAACGGGTTGGCAGTCATCGGGGACTGGCGATTTCCTATGCAGGATTGGGTTTGGCTTACAATCTTACCAACAAGAAGCAGAGTGCGTTAGATCACTACAAAAAGTCTGAGATGTTCTTTCCGAATGGAATTGATTATTTTGATCAAGCGATAGTTGCGAATGGGCTTGGTTCGATTTATGAGGAATACGGTGAATTAGAATTGTCTCTAAATTATCGAACTAAAGCTCTAGCATTCTACGAGAAGGCGAACAATCAAGTTGGTCGGTTGGCAACATTTCCAAGTTTGATAAAAATCAATTTTTTGTTGGGCAATGCAAAACTTGCGTTGGAGCAGGCAAACCAAGCTCAAGAGATAGCTCATTCTCTTTCCGCTGATTACTATTTAGCGACTATCAGGAAAGATTTGGGGAACTATTATTCGAAGATCGACAAAGAAAAAGCTTTCGTATACTTTGAGGAAGCTTTAAGGTATTTCAGAAAAAACGGATTTCAACGGGAATCGGCATTTGTTTTGTCGAAATTGGGTCAAATAAACGCGATGCAAAACGCGTCGGAAAAGGCAAAAGAAAACTTCTCAAACTCATTAACACTTAGTCAGAAAGTTCTAGATGACGTAACCCGATCCGATACTTCTTTTCAATTGGCGAAACTTTATCAACTTGGAGGTGATCGCGAAAATGCGATAGGAATGGCAAACCAGTCCCTCAACCTTTCTGAAAGCCTTTACTCCGATCTCGCGAACGCCAACCTCAAACGGACATATTTCTCTAACATTTACGACCGCTACGAACTCTACATCAATCTCCTAATGCAAAAGCACAATAATTCGCCGACGGAAAATTTTGCGATTCAAGCGTTGCAGGCGAGCGAGAAATCGCGGTCTCGGTCGTTGCTAGAAACTTTGCGTTTGTCTGAGGCGAATTTTACGAAAGATGCGAACCCGCAAACTGTGCAAAAGGAAAAAGAAACTCGTAATTTATTGAGTCTAAAGACAGATAAGCTGACTGAGCTTTTGAGTGGTAATTCCGTTAAAGCCGAAATTGACAAGGTTGACGAAGAACGTAGAACGCTTGAACATGAACTTGAAACTATCAAAGCTGACCTCAAACAGCAGAGTCCGATATATTCGGCGATAAAAAATCCGCCGTCCTTTGATCATACCGAATTTCAGCAAAATGTCTTGGATGAGAAAACAGTTTTGCTCGAATTTGCATTTGGCGAAAAGGAAAGTTACCTGTGGTTGATTGGAAAAACAGAAATTTCAAGTTTTGTTTTGCCTTCGCGTTCCACGCTCGAAAATCGGATTGATAAAATTCGCCAAGCATTTGAAAATCGTCAAATTTTAGACGGCGAAGATGCTGAAATTTATCAAAAACGTATCGCTGATTTAGAAAATGCTTCTAATCTTGAAGCCAACCTTTTGAGCAACGAATTACTTGGGCAAGTTATTGATAAGATTGCAGATAAGCGTTTGATTGTTGTTCCCGATGGTAAACTCGCGTTGCTTCCGCTTTCGGCGTTGCCGTATCCAAATTCTGTCGAAATGTTGGTTGCAAAGAATGAAATTGTTTATCAACCGTCAGCTTCGCTTTTGAATATTTTGCCAAACATCCAAACTCACAAACAATTACCAACTAAAGACTTATTAGTATTTGCTGATCCCGTTTTTGATAATTCAGACAATCGTTTGACAGCGAAGAATGAAAATGAGTCTTTTCTTCCGACGATTTTAGGTTTAAATTTACGAGATTTTCGTTTAATGGACGAAAATGGCAAAATTCCCAGACTTTTTGCGACGCAAGCAGAAGCAGATTCGATTGCTGAAACAGTCGGAAAATCTCGCACGGAAATTGCATCGGGATTTGCCGCTAATCGTGAAAAAGTTTTGAATCCGAGCATTGCGGATTATCGAATTTTACATTTTGCGACGCACGGTTTGGTTGACGTAAATCGTCCCGAAGTTTCGAGCATTGTGTTGTCGCAGTTTGACGAAAATGGCGAAAAACGCGAAGGCTTTCTTCGTCTGCAAGATATTTATTCACTTGATTTAGCAACGGATTTGGTTGTTTTGAGTGCGTGTCAATCGGGCATTGGCAAAGAAATTAAGGGCGAAGGTTTGATGTCGCTCAACAACGCTTTTTTGCAAGCCGGGGCGAAATCTGTCGTTTCAAGTGCTTGGAAAGTTGACGATGAAGCGACCGCCGAATTCATGAAACGGTTTTACACAAACCTTATAAGTAAAGGACTGACTACTTCAGAATCGCTTCGCCAAACTCAAATTGAGATGGCAACTCTTACACAATATAAATCACCATTCTATTGGGCGGCATTTACTGTGCAAGGCCAATTTCGTCAACCGATTTCAGTTTCACGAAGCTATTTTTATCCGATGATTTTTGTGTTGGCTGCAATTTTGGGAATTGGTTTGTTTTGGAAATTCAGGCGTTACACCCTTACTAACGTGTGTGTTTCTGCATAAAACTATTCAACTGCAAAATAATAATTATATTTTTCGCTGTCTTTTTCGAGCGTAACTTGATGTTCGCCTTTGGTCAGCATTGATTTTGGGATAAGAATTCGCACTTCTTTTTCGTAAGACTTTTGTGTGAATGTTTGTTTAATTTGTCCGTCTTTTGAAATTTTCACGGTAAAATTTTGCGTTGAATCGGTTTTATTAGGCAAGATTAACTGCATCAAAATTCGTTCAGTCAAATCTTTTTCTGTTAAACCATTATTATTGCCACCTGAACGTAAATTTCCGCTTACCAAACTGATTTTTTTGTAATCTTTTAATGTTTCCAAGTTAGATAAATCTTGATTGTTGATCGCTACAAGTTCTGCATTATCAATATTTGGAGTTGAACGAACCATAATCCAAACAAACCCCAAGCCTAATATCAAGGCAAGCGAAGCCGTAGCGAATGTAAAAGGTCGTAACGATACGAAGACCTTTATCCGCTCAAGAAAACTAGACTTTACTTCTTTATTTTCAGTATTTTGAGTAAAATTATGCCTGAGAGACTTTACTAATTCAACGCTTTCCAAACGGTCATCGGTTACCAAAAAATTCTCGTTAAATGCTTTTAATTCATCATTTGAGAGATTTCCTTCCAGATAATCTTCAATCAAATCATCTTCTGCTTCGAGCAAATCAGCCTCTAAGTTTTGGTCTGAAATTATTCGTTTCTCAAGTGATTCGGTATCTTGCACCGACAACATCCCGAGAAAATATTTTTTAAAGCTATTATTGTTCATCCCCTATACTTAATGAAAAAATCACCAAATCCTTACAAACTATTTTTCCGACAAACATTTTTCTATACATTTTTTCAAAGCAAAACGTAGTCGATGAATTTTCACATGCATTGCATTTGCCGTTAAACCTATTGATTCCGCTAGTTTACGACGATGCTCAAATTTGTCACTTTTATCTTTGGCGTAATATTCAAGCAATAATTGTCGTTCTTCATTTTCCAAATTCTTCAGGCATTCATCCAGGCATTCCTGCCTTTCTTCGTCATTTTCCTGAATTTTGTAAGGGAAATCAGCCTCAATCGTGACTTTATTTTTCTTTCGTCTTAATTCCTCAAGGTAAATATTCGATGCGAAGCCGTAAAAAATTGTGACATATTTGTAGTCGGGATTCTTTTCCAAAGTCGGAATTTTCTTGATAACCCGATTGATCGTTTCATCCGCCAAATCCTCCGCATCAGAACAACCTTTGAAGTAGAAATATCGTATCAAACCCTGTCGGATTTTTTCATACGAAATCCCTGCCTGATCTCGATTAAGGTCGAGCCATGCTAGCAAAGCATCAAAATCCTCTTGGGTTAAGACGTTATTTCGATTCATTAGGAGTTGTGTCTTTTATTGAAATCGCTATTAATATCGCACACAATGAGATTTATGAAAAGCTAAATTACGCCAAATGAGAATCTACGATGCGTGTTAAGTTTTGCGAAGCATTTTCCAATGCATTACTTGCGGCGTTAAACCATGTGCTATCAATAGCTTCCGCCTCTCTTTCAACCGCCAAGGCACGTTTTGTTTCACTCGGAGCGGAACCGCCGTAAATCGTCCGAATCGAAACGAAATATTCTGCCGTAAGTGTTTGCTTGAATTCGACTTCCGTAAAGCTCAATTCCCTTCCGACGATTTCTTGTGCGGCACTTTGAAGCATTTCGTAATTAATTTCAGTTTTCGCTTCATACGCCTGTTTCACGCAAATTCCAACGATTTTATGCGAAATACTGAATGGCAAATTTTCTTTGCGGACAATCGAATCCGCTAGTTCCGTAACCGTAATAAAATTTCCCGAAGCCCTCTCTTTCAATGTTTCAAGATTAAATTTCGCTGATTTTAGAGTCGCCGCGAATAGTGAAACTGAGCGAGTTGCGTCGCGTAAAGCATTGTAAATTAAAGGTTGAATATCGTCTTCCGAATCGTTGATATCGCCAAAAGGAGTGTTGTGAACACTCGTAAAAACGCCCAAACTTTGTCCGAGTGCCTTGCTTGCAATCGCCCGAATATGTTCCAAAGCAACTGGGTTTCGTTTTTGCGGCATGATGGATGAGCCTTGCACGAATCCATCGGGCAGACGAACAACGTTAAATTCCATCATCGCCATCAACAAAAATTCCTGCGAAAATTTGCCGATATTCACGAGCATCGCCGACATCGAACCGAGCATTTCGGTGAAATAATCGATGGAAGCTATTGAGCCATAAGCATTTACGGTCGGAGCAGTAAAACCGAGAAGTTCGGCTACGCGATGTCGATCGATCGGAAATCCAGTCGTCGTGATCGCACAGGCACCCATCGGACAAAAATTCATATTGTCGTAAGAACGCTGCAGACGGCGGATGTCGCGACCCAAATTTTCTGCCATTGATAGCAGATAATGTGCCATCGTCGTCGGCTGTGCGGGCTGCGTGTGGGTGTATGCGGGGATCAAAGTTTCGTGATGTTCGGCAGCAAGATTTAAGAAAACTTCGCGTAAATTTGAGGCTTCGCGAATCAATTCGAGCAAATTTGGACGAAGATAAAGCCGATAAAGCGTAACGTCGATATCGTTTCGACTGCGTGCCGTGTGGAGCTTGCCTGCGGTGTCCGCGTCGCCGCAATATTTAGTAACTTGCTGCTGAAGATAATAAAACAAATCTTCAAAAGTGCCGTCGTATTTTTTAGCGTGAATTTCGGCTAAATCCAGCGAAAGCAATGCTTTAAGAATGATTTTTTGTTCGTCTTCAGTAATGATTTTCTGTTCGCCAAGCATTACTGCGTGAGCAAAATCTATTTGAATAAACGCATCAAGAAAATACTTCTTTGCGTCTTCAAAGCAATCTTCAAGGACATTTTTCTTGTAATTCGCCGCCGGAAATTTTTCTTCAATCATAAAACCTTATTCACCACAGAGACGCAGAGTTCACAGAGTTTTTCTATAGATTTTCTCTGTGAACTCTGTGTCTCTGTGGTGCAAACTATTTCTTTTTCGATCCTAAACTAAGCATATTTGCGAAAATTCGATATGCCCCCGAATTCCCAACCGGCAGCTGTCTAAACCACGAATACGATGTGTAAACGTAGTTTCCCCTACCTAATTTCGCATAAAGCATGCCGCCTTTTACTTGCTCTTCGCCTTCATCTGCGGCGGAAAGTAGTGGTGTGTAATCGCTAGAAAATTCGCCGAGGCAGTATAAATTTCGTTCTTGAATCCAATTATCAAAATCTGAATCGCCGATTTTATTTGGAACATTAAAGACCGGATGTTTCGGATCGAGAATCGTAACCTTTGCGTTTTCATCAGTTACGCGAAGATTCGAAATTCGTTGCGTGCCGTTTACAACACCTTCCATCTTGCCCGGGAATGGCAACATATTGAATCGTATAAATTCACTTTGCTGATATTGGACGATCAAAGTTCCGCCATTTTTCGCGTAATCGTGCAAGCGACCATTGTTCGCAACATAATCCGGGCGAACTTGCGAAGCTCTAATCCCGACGACAATCGTATCAAATTTCGAAAGATCGCCAGTCGCTAAATCCTTTTCTTCCAACATTTGCACGTCAATCCCGAGCCGCTTGATGGCTTCGGGAACTTTATCGCCGCTGCCCATAATGTAGCCAACTTTGATCGGTGAAATTTTCAAATCTAAAACTTTTGCAGAAATTTCAGCGGGTGTGTAACGGTAATGCGTTTGGATGTGCGGATACGCAATCGCTGTTTGAGTTTGGGCAAATGTTTGTCCATTGACCATTGCATTTGCCGTTATTTGATAATCATTTACGACCGCTTTTGCGGGAATTGTAACATCAAAAACCACAGCAGTTTTTTCGCCGCGTTGTTTCAGAGTGAAATCTGCAGAGCTTGGCGAAGACTTCCAACTTGCCGGCAGATCTAGCTTTAGCGTTCCTTTCGTTTCCTTCGGCGAATTATTTGTAACCGAAACAACCACTCGGTGCGAACTTGGTTTATTAGAAACCGAAGCGATGATCAAATTTGAATCAACCATTACAGATACATGCGGAACAACCGCGAAATCCCGGCGAATTTCTCCGCGAATATCATCCGAATATCGGAATTCGACATCTCTTTTAACCGTAATTTCTTCGCCACCGATTTCAATTGTCGCTTCCGCTGTCATTAAAGGTTTTTGAATCGGATAATTTGCCGACATTTCATCGTTCCATTGAAAGGTAAAGTCTTTATTTCTCTTACTTTCCAGCCAATAGGGTTGTGAATATTTTGCGTTTGAGGCAGAATTTATGATGAAAAACGACGCCGATGTCGGATTATCACGACGCGGACGAAAACCGCTTTCAGGTTGTTTCGGTTCGGTAGAATTTTCAACTTTCCAATCTTTTGGAGCAATAATTTTTACTTCTTTTACTTTGATTTGTGCATTTTCAGGAGCAAAAACCCGCACGCCAACATTGGCTGAATCGCCTGGGACAATCGTTTCCGAATCGCTCAACGCATCAATCACGACACTTGAAGCCATTTGTAATGCGACCGCAAATTCTTTCTCTTTCTTTCGTAAATACCATTTAGATTCGGGATCGCGGGTTGACTGTTCAGCGTCAATCGCCTGTCTGTAACCCTTTGCAAGAATTGGAATTAACTTTTCAGGTGCGTAAACATCATAACTTTTCAGAGCTTCTTGAGCGGTCGCCTGAAGTGCTTCAAGTTTGGGTGTTAAATTTGAATTTGAATCATCTGCAAGTTTTGCGATTCCTTTAATCGAAGTATCAATTCCATCAAAAACACTCGTTTCTTTCTCAACTTTTTCGCCTAAATTTTCGACCAAACGCAAGCCCGACGTAAATTTTCCTCGCAATTCGAGCATTCCCATTTCTTGCGATTTATGTTGGCTTCTGCCTTCCATAGCAATTTCAAAATAAGAGCGTCCGATTAAATTATCGTATTCGCCCGTGTTCAAAGTTAATGTTGGCTGATTTGCAGGATTATTCGTAAACCCTTGTCCCATATAGAATTTCTTAGCTTGCCAAGGCTCTAAACCTTCCCTGAAATGCTCAGGAAATTTGGTTGGATCAGCGGCAGCTTTGAACGCAATCGGTGACAAATATCCGGCGAGTTGATGTTGCCCATGTCCATCGGCTGGTGTGCCTGAAAATCTGGAAATTATCACTAACGGACGAAACAGGCGAATCGCTCTGACCATATCGCCGAGCGTCTTTTCTTCGCCCCAAATCGTTGCGGCTTCTTTACGAGTTTTGGAAAATCCATAATCCATCACACGTGTAAAAAATTGCTCGCCGCCATCTAATCTGCGAGCTTGCAAAAGTTCTTCCGTGCGGATAACTCCAAGCGGTTCAAAGAGTTCCGTGCCAATTACATTTTGTCCGCCTTCGCCGCGATTGAGCGACAAATAGGAAGTTCGAGCCATTTCTTTGCGAGCTAAATATGCAAGCAAACCCGAATCTTCATCATCAGGATGTGCCGCAGTGTGCATCGCACTTGCGGTAGTTTGCAAACGTTTTAATTGCTGACCCAATCCTGCTGAACCGCGATCATAAACAGCACGAACTTGGGCATCAGCCGAGAGCGGAAAGCGAAAAACAGCGACCAAAAGGAGTAATGCCGTTACGATTTTCAATTTTGAATTTTTCATTTTGAATCTTTTGAAACACTTAAACTTATTAAATATCCCGCGATTACCGTTGCGAAACAACCGACCAAATTTAACCATAGAAATTCAATTACAGGTTTACCATCCGGATTCTTTACGACCTGAGAAAAATCAGATAGCGAAATAAAAATATTCGAAAGTGAAAATTCCGGGGTAAGCCAAGGTAAAGCCAAATAATAGAAATCACCTTTAACATTGAACAATGAGACAAGAAAAACGCATAGAATGCCGGTAAGTAATCCGAAAAAAGCCCCTCGTGCCTTTGCCCTTTTTACAGCAAAAGCAAGCACGAAAACTCCTAACAGTGAACCGTAGAAAAACGAGCCAAACTTATTAACCACTTCAATTAACGAACCGAGATTCGTTGCTTGCGTAGCGACAAGGCAGGCGAAAATACCCCAGATTAGCGTGGCAATTCTACCTACAAAAACGTATTGCTTGTCCGTCGCGTTTGCGTCAACCAATCGGCGATAAAAATCGAGTGTTGTCGCTGTTGCCAGAGCATTTAATTCAGCCGAAATCGACGACATTGCCGCCGCGAAAATTGCCGCAATTATCAAACCGATAACGCCAATCGGCATATTTTGCACCACAAAATTCGGGAAAACATAATTTACGTCATTAAAAGCAGCGTTATCTTTTTTTACGAAATCAACACCATTTTTTCGGGCAGCTAAGAATTCTTTATTTGCCTCAATATACGATTGTTTAGCGGATTCGCTATTGGTTGTGCTGTATTCTGTCGCGACGATTTTACGTTTTTCAAAAGCCTTTTCATAGTCGCCTTGCAATGATTTATATTCCGCCGAATTCGCGTATTTAGCGTTTTCGTTGGCGTTAAAAATCATCGGCGGTTGTTGGAATTGATAGAAAACAAAGACCAAAACTCCGATCAGCAAAATCATAAATTGCATCGGAATTTTGAAAAATGCAGACATCAAAAGCGACGTTCGACCTTCCGAAACCGATTTTGCCGTCAAAAATCTTTGAACTTGGCTTTGGTCACATCCAAAATATGAAAGGAACAAAAACAGAGCCGCGATCACGCCGGACCAAATCGTATATTTTTCAGTTAAATCAAAGCTCCAATTGACCGTTTCGAGCTTTCCAACGGCTCCTGCGAGATGCAAACCGTCGTTCATCGAAACGCCTTCGGGAAATTTTCCGATGATTACAAACAGGCAAACAAAGAGTCCGAAGAAAATCACGAACATCTGTTTTACGTCTGTCCAAGTTACCGCTTGAACGCCGCCAATCATTGTATAAAAGGTTGTAGATAAACCCATTACGAAGATCGTCGTGAGTTCATTCCAGCCTAAAACTATTGATAAAATTACAGAAGGTGCCGCAATTACTACGCCAACACCAAGTCCACGAGAGATCAAAAAGAAGAAACTTGTAAGCGTTCTAACGCGAACGTCAAAACGTTTTTCGAGATATTCATACGCCGTAAAAACATTTGCCCGATAAAAAAACGGAACTGCCGTAACGCACAAAATCACCATCGCAATCGGCAAGCCAAAATAGAATTGGACGAAACGCATTCCGTCCATATAACCTTGTCCGGTTGCTCCGACGAGTGTAATTGCAGAAAGCTGCGTCGCCATCACAGACAAACCAACCGCCCACCAAGGCAGACTCCGATTCGCTAGGAAATAGCCGTCAACTCCACCTGTATGCTTGGTCATTCTGATTCCATCGTAAATCATGAATGCCAAATATCCGCCGACGATCAACCAATCAATCCACGACATAAATTATTTGTAATATTGAGAAAATGCCCAAAGGGCGAAAATCACCGCAATCGTGGCGAACACAACGCCTGCATAGACCTTGTGCCACCACGAATCAGGTGCTTCAGTGTTTTCAACTAATGGTTTTTCAGTTTCTTTCATTAGAATTTGAATTTGAAACCCATTTGCAACGCACGACTGTCAAGGGACGTTATTTGGTTCGCAGCCTTACGATTCGCCAAATCAGGCAACGCCGAGGTTGGATTACCCAACGCATCAGTTGTGACCGTCAACCCATTGAATTGGAATATGCTATTGATGTTGAAAATATTTACAGCCTCCGCGAAAAACTCCAAATTGTATCTTTCCGTAAAATTAAAGTATCGAGAATACCTTAAATCGACATTAAACTGCTTCGGAGTTTTGCCTGAGTTTCTAGTAATTCCGACCGGATTATCCGAACCGGTGAATCCATCACCATTTATATCCGTCGAAGCTACAATATTAAATCTCTCGCCGCTGTTTGCAGTCGCAATAATACCCAATTGGTTATTATTAACCAGATAATTCAACGCTTTGCTCTCGAAATTAAAGGTTGGACGACCGACAAAACTCATAACAAAAGTATGGCGTTGATCTGCCAGCGATGGTCCAAAATCACGTTTTCTATTACTAGGGTCTTGAATTACCAAATTCCCTACTTGTGTTGCGACAAGATTTTGCTCAGGTGCGTCGTCTTCCGATTTAGATAAAGTGTAATTTGCACTAAATTGATAGCCTTGAGCAAATCGCTTGTTTAATTGTAGTGTCAACGCATTATATGATGAGTTCGAGCTCGATTCCGTTAGCAATATGTTATTGAATCTCGGATCAAGTCTTCCTGCCGGCGTAGTATCGAATCGCGGTCTTCCATCAGCTAATGTCAAGCCATTAGTTCTTCGATTAATACTCCTGTAAGTTGGAATGTGCCTGCCATTTGAACGAATAAACCCTGCTGTCAAGGAAAGATCATTCGCCAATACTTGCTCAACTTGACCATTAAAGTGAATTGCATACATATTGTCAAAATCTGCAGCAATCGCCGTTATATCTTGAATCGCAGCGGCAGTTCCGGTAGCCACTGAATTCGGGAAACTTGGAGTCGCCGCTGGAGAAGACACAGTGAAAGTGGTGGGTCGACCGTTAGATTGAATTGCTCTAAGATACATATCTGAATAGACCGTATCATAATAAAATCCAACACTTGCTCTTACAATCGTCGGGCGATTGCCGTCCCTCATGCTGTAAACCATACCGAGACGTGGAGCCCAATTGTTTTTATCTACTTTGAACTTCTGCGACGCAGCCAACGGAGCGGTCGAGTCGGCATTTGGAATTCGATAGAGATCGTATCGCAAACCATAATTCAGTTTGATCTTCCTACCAAGTTTCCAATCATCTTGTGCAAAAAAATTGTAATAAGCCGAATCAAACACGGCAGTTGTATCGCCAAAAGTCTGATCGAATCTTGTATAGCTCGTCGGTGTCACGCCAGTTCTCGCGGCGTTGTAAGTCGCCAAAGATGCGAATGTGAAACGAGTGAACGAATTCGTCTTTCTTATGTCGTCGATAAAGTTGACGCCGCCACCAAACTTAAATGAATGACTACCTGCTGTTACCGTTAGGTTATTTTGAAATTGCGTAGTCTTTTGCAGTGGTGCGATGGTGTCATCATTTTCAGGAGCACCAAAATTAGCAGGAGAATTTCCATTGCCGCTAACGCCGTCGATATCGGTTATCACGATTGAAGGACCAGTGCCGGAATTTGCATTCGCATTATTCCTCGAGTCCCTTTTTGCGAATTGAAAACGAAACTCATTCAATACATTAACCGAAAAGGTCGAAGCAAGCTGAATCCCCAATGATGAAGATTTATCGTCAAAATCAATGCTTCTTTGCAAGGTGTTTGCACCACCGCCAATATTATCCGGCGATAGATTTGTAAAACGATTGAAACGAACCGATAAACGATTATTCTCGTCAATCTGGGCATCGCTTCTTAGGATAAAGAAATTAACCTTTTGCTTCGTCGGAATAGATGTTGGAAACGCTGCCGAAGGAATACCTGCCGCAATCAGAGACGCTTTATCCACAGCACTGATGTTTATTAGTCTCGCTGGCTCACCGCCTAAATCACGATTTACCCATTCGTAGCCAGTGTAAAAATGCCAGCGATCTTTCACGATTGGTCCGCCGATTGCTCCCGTTAAATTATCAACCTTAGTTTCCGGCTTAATTGCCGTTGGACTGATATTAAAGGGACGAGACGTCATATTCGTTCGTCTGAAACGATAGCTGCCCGAGCCGTGAATACTATTTGTACCGGATGGAGTTACGGCATTCATAATCAAACCCGGTGTATTGCCAAATTCCGCAGAAAAACCATTCGTCACGAGTTGAACTTCAGAAACGAACGTTTCAGAAATTGGCATCAAACGAATACCGGCACGATCTGCTTGTGTGTTGTTATTACCGTCGAGTTGATAATTGGTTCGGCGTGTGTAGCCATTGGCGTTAATCCTTGGCACACCAAATTCGGCATTCGGACGTCCGGTTACATTTGCCTGCAAAAGAGCATAGTTATAAGGGTTTCGAGAAACAAGCGGAAGATTTTGCACTTCGCGTGCATTCATTACTCGACCAACGTCGATTTTGCCCGGATCAGCGATTGGTGCATCAGAGGTAATTTCAACGGTTGCCGAAACGTCCCCGGTTTGCATCGCTACATTAATCGTAGCAACTTGTCCGGTGGTTAGCGTGATTCCGGATTGAACGTATTTTTTGAAATTCGCGACTTCAACCGTAACTTGATATGTTCCAAGCGGCAAAAGCGGCAAGCGATATACGCCATTTTCATCGGAAGTGGTTTTTCGTTCCGTACCGGTTTCGATATTCTTGGCGGTAATTGAAGCATTTGGCACACTTGCTCCATTGGCATCGGTTACAACGCCCTCAATTTGACCGTTTAAGGCTTGCGATTGGGCAAAGCCTACGGTCGATAACCCGATTAAAATCAAACTCAATAGAATGACTCGATATGCTTGAAACATTAATGTCGTCTCCTTGAAAAATTTTAAAATGTTAATTTGTCCTAAATCTATAACATAAGACGTAAAAAGAAAAGCAAAGGTTACATTATTTCATAGAAGTAACCAGTGCAAGTTAAGTTCGGTGGAAATTTCGCTCAATATCTCGCATTGAAAGCCTTAAGATAATCGGTCGTCCGTGTGGGCAAGTAGTTGCAGCAGAATTAGTTACAAGATTATCAATCATCCATTGCATCTTTTCGGGTGTGAGTTTCATATTTACTTTCACCGCCGCCTTGCAAGCCATGCTTGCCGCAATATCATCGTGAATTGTTGCAACGGCATTTCCACGTTTTTCCGCATCAACTGTTTCCAAAATTTCTGCTAACAAATTTCTCACTTCCGATGGCGGAAGAGCGGTCGGAACCGCTTTGATTGCAATAGTTCGTCCTGAAAGCCGCATTAAGGCAAAGCCCAAACTTTCAAGTTCCGGTTCGATTAAATTAAAAGCCAAAGCTTGAGCCGGAGTTAGGTCAAAAGTCTCAGGAAGTAATAAATTCTGTGATTCAATTTTCCGGTCGATTCTATTTTTGCGAAATTTATCAAACAAAATGCGTTCGTGAGCGACGTGTTGATCGATTAAAAGCAAGCCTTCGTTGTCAACGGCGATTATATAACTCTGATGAAGTTGTCCAACCGGTTGAATTTTGGCGGCGTTAAGTTGTTCTACCTCAATGCTTTTAGTCGCTTTCACAGCAGAATCAATTGGAGGAAGTCTCAAACTTTCAGCAGGAAATCCGTAGCTGGCAACGGGTTCACTTTGCTCCAAACGAATCTCGGCGGCACTTTCAAAAATTGGAGGATCCAATTCTATTTCAACTGTTTTTTCTTCGATAAACTCAGTACTTTCTATTTCGGGCAACGGACTTTCAATAACAAAATCAATCGAGGGTTGTTCAAATTCCTTTCTAAAAACTCCGGGAATCTGACTTGAGACCGGAGATTCAAAACTTGATATTTGCGGCATAAAACTTGGAACTTCACTAAAAATATTAGCACCTTCCAAAGTTTTTCGAATGGCTTCAGCAATCACATCTTTCACGGCTTCCGCACGTCTGAATCGAACTTCCGTTTTCGCAGGATGAACATTCACGTCGATTTCTTCAAGCGGAACATCAAGAAACAGAAATGCTACAGGATAAACGCCGTGCGGCAAAACTGAGCGAAAACCTTCTTGCAGCCCTTTAGAAATCAGCTTGTCGCGAACAAAACGTCCGTTAACAAAGAAGTATTGCGAATCACGTGTGGTTCGTCTTTCGCGTGGTGCAGAAACATATCCCGTAATTTTCGCGATGTATTCGCGTCCGCCATTTACTTCCAAAAGGCTTTCGATAAGTTGTCCGCCAAAAATCTGAAATGCTCTTTCGCGTAAGTTTTTGGCTGCCGCGACACGCAAGGTTTCGCGTCCGTTATTACTTAAAACGAAGGAAATTTCAGGATGGACAAGGGCGTAGTGCGTGGCAATATTTGTAAGGTGGAAGTTTTCTGTTGCTTCCGAACGCATAAATTTTCGACGTGCCGGCGTATTAAAAAATAAATCGCGAACTGAAATCGTCGTGCCTTGCGAACGAGCGGCATCTTTCACATCAACAATGCGTCCACCATTGATTTGGACTTTGGTTGCCGCAGGTAAATCCTGAGTTTTCGTAATAAGTTCGATTTTCCCAACCGAAGCTATCGAAGCCAAAGCCTCCCCGCGAAAACCGAGCGTTTTGATTGCTGACAAATCTTCTAACTGCTTTATTTTTGAGGTTGCATGCCTCTCAAACGCTAAAACGGCATCGTCACGGTTCATGCCTTCTCCATCGTCAGAAATACGAATCAAACGCCTTCCACCGAGCTCAATATCAATCTGAATCCGGGTTGCACCCGCATCAATTGAGTTCTCAAGCAGTTCTTTGACAACAGAAGCCGGACGCTCAACAACCTCGCCAGCCGCGATTTGATTTGCCAAATTATCAGAGAGAATTTTGATTTTACTCATTAAAAATAAACTACTAGATGCCCTTTATCATCTAAATCAATCGCCTGATAAATCCAATCAATCGCGTAAAGCCCGTATTTATTAAGAACCGAAGTAACGTTTAAAGTCCTTTCCTGCAAGTGTTTATGCGGAAGCAGCGAAACAAAAGCCGTTTCGAGTTGATGCTTTACAGTTTCATCTTTACGAATTTGTGCATTTTGAAATTTTCTACGCATAGTAGCGATGTGATAAAGAATTTTTTGTCTTCGACGAGCCAGATTATCGGCTAATGTTTTGTCGATTTCTACCAGATTCTGATCCAGACGACTGAGTTGGGCATTTATTTTTTCCTCAACTTCGCTAAAAAGTCCCGCAGTTTCCGTGTTCAAAAATCGTTCGACAATTTCCGGAATGAGCTTTTCTTCACCCTTGAGCAAATTCTCTAATTTCAAATTATACTTCTCTAGAGTTTTGCGATGCTTGGATTCAATAAAAGTAAAGCTTTGCCGATGCAAAATCGTTGTTACGGGACGTTCCAGTATCCTGTAGACTTCTCCCGATTGTGCAAAATAGGCGATTTCCGCTGCTCCGCCAAAATAACATACAGAAGGCAACAAATAATCCTGAACAACCGAACGCAAAACAACGCTTGGCGAGAATCTCTGAGGCTCATTTTCAGCCAAAGTTGTTAGTTCATCAAGCGTGAATTCCCTGTCAATTCCCTTTGTTTTATAAGTTCCAACCGGTGTTTTTTTCAAGGCATGCCGGGTTCGATCTTTTGCTTGATAGAAAAGCGGAAAATAATCATCACCAACTAAAACTTGGGCATGATACCCATTTTCAACCAATTCCTGACTACGTTTTTGTAACGCTGAAACAATTTCGTCTGATTTTTTTATCGCGTCAACATAAATTGGAGTTGCGAGCTTCTTCAAACGTTCATCAAGTGGGCAAAGCACTATAAGCCCAAATTTGCCAATGATTTGAGTCAGCATCTTGGCGAATGCATCGCCGTAATCTACGCCGGAAACCCACGATCCTTCTACGATTTCCCGAATTTCATCTGAGTATTCCGTCTGCGGAAGATGTTGGAATAATTCATCAATCGTTTGCTTTATCGAATCGTCATTTTTCACATATCCGACGGGCAAATTTTCATAACAACGCTTCGGTTCATTTTTTAATTCTTTTAATTCACCATTTTTATCAATCACAAAAGCATTTGAAACCTCTGCGAAATCGTGATCTTCTGTAGCGATCCAAAAAACCGGAACTGCTTTAAAACCGCGTCCTTTCAGACATTCAGTTAGCCGGACCGCAGAAAGAGCCTTATAAATTGTGTAAAGAGGACCCGTAAAAAGTCCTGCTTGTTGCCCAGAAACCACAGCTACGGTTTCTGTATCCCTCAAAAGATTAATATTTTCCAAAGTTTTGTCCGAAGCTGAACATCCGCCATTCATTTCCAATAAAACATCGCAAAGTAACCCACGATCTGCTTTGTAGTTAGCCAGAACTTCGGGAATTCTCTGAGCAATCTGGGTGTGCGAATCTACAGCATTTGGATAATATTTTTTTAGGGCAAGCGGCGTCGCCTGATAATCAATAAAGAGTTTTGATTGATTAGGGATTTTGGCAAAAGGCAAACTTTCAGTTTCCAATAGTCTTTTCTCGATTGGACAGGGGCACGCAACTTCTTGACTCACAATATTACTCCTTGATATTTGATTATAAGTTTCTGCACGCCAACTTTCAAAACAAAAAGGACGATGTTTCATCATCGTCCCAAAATATAAATATTTTTCTAGTGTTTAGTTTCCGTTAGTCGCCACGCGTGGTCGAGTTACAGTTTCAATCTTTGCCTCAGCAGCATCTTTTTCCAAACGGAATATTCCGGAAGAATGTGTTCCGATCAAAATGCGATTCGTGTTTTTTGGATCAAAAGCCATCGTCCAAACTCTTCTGCTTGGTAAATTGATTTCCTTTACGTCAAGCTGTCTCCACGTTTGTCCGGTATCCGCTGAATAATAAATCCCGCCTCGACCTTCTGCCGAACTTGCCGCATAAACTTCATTGGCATTATTCGGATTGATCAAAATACTATTGTAACTACCAATCGGTAAGCCACCGCCACGACGAGAAAAGTTCAAGCCTCCATCACGTGAAACATAAAAGCTTTGCGATGTTCCAACATAAACAAGATCGGGATTCTGTGCATCAGTTGCAATCGCCGTAATCGGCACATTATTAGGAATCGCGGCTACTACTTGCCACGTCAACCCGCTGTCTTTCGAATAAACAAGTCCTGATCTGCCAGTTCCCGCCCAAAGGGTTGTTTTATCCGCTTCACTTGCATGAACAGCAAGTATTTGTTCGTCAATACCTACTCCCAACGGCAACTTATCCCATCCGGCGGCGAAATTATAAGTGCGATATAAGCCTTTGTCAGTGGCTGCTATAATCCCATTTTTCCCATCTGTTGTATAACTCAAAGCTCTCACCGTATCTTTGAGAACCGCAACTTTCTTAACACCAGAAGCAGCTACAGCAGGCTTTGTAGATTTTTTTCCTTTTGTCGTCTTTTTTGTCACAGCCACCACAGGAACTTTTCCGGGTGGAATAGGATTCCAAGATTTGCCGCGATCTAGAGAACGGTAAACTCCTAAATTAGTTCCGATATAAATCGTGTCGGGCGTTTGCTTATCCTGTAAAAGCGTAAAAGCTTTGATTCGGATAACGGAAAGATTCTTTGTAGCAGGAGTCCACGATTTCCCGCCATCTTCGCTAATGAAAATGAAGCCGCCGCCCGTTGTCGTATTATTCGTTGTCGCGTAAAAACGATTTGGTATCTCTCTATCAGGAATAATATCCTGCATAAATCGGCTTGTGAAATTTCCGTTTTGGGCAACAAAATTTTTCCCGCCGTCAGTTGAAACCATCAAACCGTAGTTGTTAGTCGCGATATATATTTTGTTTGGTTCATCAGGATGAACTGCAATACTATTAACTTCCAGTTCTCTTTGAGAGGTCAAACTCCATGTTTTACCGCCATCCGGCGACATCCAAAAACCTTCAGTAGTTCCTGCATAAATAGCACCGTTTCCAGACGGATTTCGCAAAATTGCTTTCGTTCTACGAGATTGTGAAGGAATTCCTTGAATTTTCGACCATAATTCCCCGCCATTATATGTTTCGTAAATTCCGCTACACGCTGAGGCAACAATATGATCCGGCGATTTCGGGTCAACATCAACCGCAAAAACATCTGAATCATCGATCATTCCCTTACTAATGAGCTTCCAGGTTTTGCCGCCATCGATCGATTTGTATGGACGCCATGTTGTGCCGATGTAAATTGTATTTGAATTCGACGGATCAAAAGCCGCCGAATCTACAAACTGCTTTAAAAAAGCGACCTTTTCGTCGGTCAATTTTTTCCAGTTTTCACCTTTGTTATAGGAAATAAATACTTTCCCGTCTCCTCCGGCTACCAAAATATTCGGGTCTTTGTTGGACTGAGCAAGAGCATGAATCGGCTCATTTTTCAAATCCGCCGATTCTTTCCAGGTAATTCCGGCATCTTTCGTATAGAAAAAGCCGCCTGGAACTCGATGTCGGTGTCCTGAAACGAAAATCGTATTGGAATCCTCATTGTCAACAATAATATTATCAAGTGTGACCTGTGAAAGATTAAACGTAACCAAAAACTTCCATGTTTTCCCTGCATCAGTAGAGCCATAAACCTGACTATCAATAGTAGTTAGATAAAGTTTATTCTTATCTTTAGGGTCAATAGTAAGCGAACGAATATCTCCGCCTCCCGGACCAATTGTCTGCCATCCGTTAAACCTCGGACTGACATCAGGACTTGCCCAAACAAAAGCTGCAAGCATACAGACGAAAACAAGGGTTTCGGTGAATCGTTTGATTTTAATTTGAATGTTCATTTATTTCACTCTGTTGGAATTGATAATTTGGCTGCTGACGCGGAAAGCCAATGACTAAGATGGTACTAAATCATTTATTTGTTGTCTTCAAATAAAGAATTATTTGATTGGGGGAACTTAAATAGTAGGTGGTCAAAGGCGAAAACCACTTTTTAATATTAGCTATTTACACAAAAAAAAGCAAAGCGGGTAAGAATCGCAATGATTCTTACCCGCTTTGGAAATGGTTATACCCTATTCAGATATAAACTTTTTGGTTGATTATGGGTTAGGTGCCCCTGCTGGAACAATCCAGATTTCAGATTTAACAGGTGTGCTGCCACCACGATCTTCTACCGTAACACGACTAGCATCGATTTGAAGGAAAGCCATCGCAGATATAAGATCTTTATTACGTTTGGCTCTTTCTTTGGCTGAACCAGTGTTGATAATAAAGCCTCTAGCTGTTGGATCATTGTTCAATTCAATACGAAGACTGTCTAGTCTTTGCTTGAGATCATCTGCAACTGCTGGACCGATTTCATCAATCTTTCTCGGCTCATTAACCTTTGGCGTCTCAACTTCGCCGCTTGCAGAAGCAGTTTTTGCTCCACAATCTGTGCAAAGTCCACCAGCTTCAGCCGTAGCTGTTACTGTTTGACCCGCCAAGCTGGCATCAGTTGAAACACTAATCGATGGTGTTCCTTGACCTGAAGTAATTGTTCCACCTGAAACTGTCCAATTATATGTAACATTAGCTTGATCGCCACCAACCATATTGGCAGTAAACGTCATGCTGTCACCAATTCTAGTTACACTACTTGGTCCCATGACTGTAAATGAATCTGGACAATTGCAAATTGGTTTGCAATCAGCACAATCTTTAACAACGATAGTTTTAGTCTGTGTTTTACCGCAGAATCCGCAACCATTATCGACAGCAGATGTAATTGTGTAAGTACCGGGTTTAACGCCTGATAAATCCCAATTAACACCTGATCCAGAACCAACGATGCGACCACCTGAAACTGTATAGTTATAGGTAAGAACATCATTTGCAGGATTAGTAGCAGAAGTTTTAACTCCAACAGAAGTGTCATCGGCACAAGCTCCTGCTGATTTTGTTCCGGCAGGACATGGCAAGATAACTGTTTCAGAATCTAAATCAACGCTGCTTACGTCAGCAAATGCAACTGGAATGTCGCCTTTACCACGTTCATTTCTTCGACCAGCCCAGAATTGTACAATAAATCCGTGTGGATCCGTTGAAGTTCTGAAGACGTTAGCCAATGAACCACTCGTAGCAGTAGTAGAAACTGTTCCACCAGTTATAGAGTTAACTAATCTGGCTGATGAACTGAATGTTGAATCGCCCACATCATCTTGCGAGTTTGCATGATAACGATATGCGAAACCAAATCCAAACCATCGTTTCGGATAGATTCTAACTCCACCCAAAACATCCATTGGATCATTTTCAAAAACATTCGGCGTTCTGCCGCCGACATATTTTGTTTGACGGAATTCAATAATCGGTTGGAAATATTGGTTGACTGGAAAGTCAACTCCAACTCCATATTGAAGTTCATCAGGACGATCTAAAAGTGTGAATGTTCCATTTGGAAATTCACCTTTTACGCTGCTGTTATAAACATAACCAAGGTTTCCCGAGATGTTTGCCCATTTTGCGGCACGAACATCAGCAAAAAGAGTTGCACCAATGTCACCACGGTTTCCACCAGGACTTGCACCACGTTGTAGTTGGTTAAAGCCAGATGTGTCAGCAGCATTGTCATTGTACCAGCGATAGTAAGCCATTACACCAAATCCAACCGGATTATTTGGTCCGGTAAATCTCCATTTTGCTCCGGCATTATAAGTGCTGAAAGCTGATTGACCGTATCGTCGGTTAATAAACGGAGCATCCGGTAAATAACTTGGTGCCAATGAAAAAACAGAAGGTGCTGTTGTTGCCAAATTTGCAGTTGTCACTGCAGCAACCGGAACTGTCGCCAAAACGATTCCGGGTAAGATACTGCCAAATACCGAACCAACGCCCGGGAAGTTGTCAGAAGCTCCGCCGGCTCTTACAGGTCCAAGAGTAGTTGTGCCAAACAATGCTCCTGGTGCAAGAGTGTTACCATACAAGCCAACTGCTCCGCCTGAATAAGGAAATTGCACGAAAGGTGCACCCGCAGGGCGGAAAACAGCTGTGTTAGCAAATACTCCCGATGTGCCAGGTGCTAAAACAATAGCTCCCGGAACTGTTCCAACTACAAGTTGGGAATTCGGAAGGTAAAAACTTGAAAGATTTTGTGGATTATTAACTTTAATTCCACGATATGCATCGGTATTAAAGAACAATTCCAAACCATCGCTTAAACCAATTTGAAAGCTAACCGGAACTTCGGTAAAGTCTGCATTGCCCGGATCACGGTCAAAATTGCTATAAGCAACACTAAAGGTGTACTCCCCTTTTCTCAAGGTTTGTCCATCATAAATAGTAAATAGCCCAGTTGGTCCGCCTGTTGGTCCGCCTGTTCCTACAGTAGGAGCAGTATTGCGAGTATCCTCAAGGTTTCTCATTGTCTGAGCCGACACGGCAAATACCATTGCCAACGTAACTAACGCGATCAGGAACGCGTATTTCGCGAGTCTCATCACTTTCCTCCGGCGAAAATATTATTAAAAATTTTTTCAATTTTAATTGTAGTTTTATGCTAAGAAACAAAAGAGATAGTTTCCAGATAACATAATACTACACTAATTATTGCAAAACATGAAATCAAAAATTTTAGCCTTTGATTATCGATGTCCAATAAAATCAACAAAAAACTCTGTTGACTTTTTATACGAGACTATTAAAAAAAAGTCAAGATTTTTATTCCAAAAATAGTCTCAAGCCCTGACAATACCCTATATTATTTTGAAAATCAAGCATTTTCAACAATATACAAGGAAATAGCTACAAAATTCTAAGCATAAATACCCCGCATTCTGGTGTCATACCCAACCCTGTCAATCGCGAGCATGTAGGCAGCGGTTCGCATATCTACTGAGTGTTTATCGGAATAATGTGCCACCTCATTGAAACTTGCGACCATTTTCTCTTCGAGCCTTTGATTTACAACATCTTCGCTCCAAAAATATCCCATCCTATCTTGAACCCATTCAAAATAAGACACGGTTACGCCGCCGGCATTGGCTAAGATATCTGGGATAACAAATACTCCGTTATCAAATATAATCTTGTCTGCCTTAGGTGTGGTGGGACCATTTGCACCTTCGGCTAATATTTTGCAGTTGATTTTTGAGGCATTTTCAGAAGTAATTTGGTTTTCCGTAGCACACGGTGCCAAAACATCGCATTTAATTTCAAGCAATTCCGAATTCGAAACAGTTTCAACTTCCGGATAATTTTCAAATGAACGATGTTCTTGTAAATAATTCAAAGCGTGTGGAATATCAATTCCCTTTTTATTGTAAATTCCGCCGGCAACGTCTGAAATCGCGATAATTTTATAACCTGCTTCATGCATTAATCTTGCACCCAATCCTCCGACATTACCCGAACCTTGAACGACCACATCCGTCTTTTCCGGACTCAAATTAAATCTTTTGATTGCCTCATTAACGCAAAACATAACGCCGCGTCCGGTTGCTTCTCTTCTACCCAAAGAACCGCCAATTCCGACAGGTTTTCCGGTTACAACCGCTGTTACCGTGTGACGGGCGTGCATTGAATATGTATCCATAATCCATGCCATTGTTTGTTCATTGGTATTCATATCCGGTGCCGGAACGTCTTTGTCAGGTCCGATAAAGTCAATTAGCTCAGCAGTATAACGACGGGTCATGCGTTCAAGTTCGCCCAATGACATTTGCCGCGGATCGCAAATAATTCCACCCTTGCCGCCACCGAAAGGTACATTTACAACCGCACATTTCCACGTCATCCATGCTGCTAAAGCTTTTACTTCGTCTAAAGTAACGTCCGGAGCGTAACGAATTCCGCCCTTTGCCGGACCTCTGGCAAAATTGTGCTGAACACGAAAACCCTCAAAAACTTCGATGTGTCCCGAATCCATTCTAACGGGGATATAAACTTTGATTTCCCTACTTGGAACTCGCATTACTGAATATAAATCAGGGTCTAAACCCAATAGCTGGGCGGCACGATCAAAACGCTCGCTCATTGCCTCAAAAGGATTCTTTTCGTCAGTTCCCTTAAAACGACGCATTTCGTCTGCCATCGGATTAGCTTTGCTAGTCATTTTTATTATCTCCAATGTGTTTATCTAAAAATTTAATTTGTATCCAGAATTTCGTTCATCGCTCCGCTACGATATCCATGTAAATCGAGTGTAACGTAACGAAAACCCAGTTCACGAAATTTTTCTGCGATCAAATCTGTGTGTGTTTTATTCAAAACTTTTTCTATTTCAGCCGGGGCGATTTCAAGCCGGGCAAGTTCGCCGTGATTGCGAACTCTAAATTCTCTCAAACCAAGACTTCTTAAAAAATCTTCGCCACGCTCGACTTTAGTCAAACGTTCGATTGAAACCGGAACACCGTAAGCGATTCTGGAAGAGAGGCATGGGCTGGCAGGCTTATCCCAAGTTGGGAGACCATGTTTTTTGCTCAATTCCCTTAATTCCACTTTGCTTAATCCAACTTCAATCAACGGACTTCGTACATTATTTTCTTTAGCAGCTTGTCTCCCAGGTCTAAAATCGGAAGTATCGTCCATATTAGAACCATCGAAAACAACCTCAATTCCTTTTATTTTGGCTAAAGGCATTAATTTGCCGTAAAGTTCGGTTTTGCAGAAATAGCAACGATTGCTCGGATTGGATTGGTAGCTTGGGTTATCTAATTCTTCGGTTTCGAGGGTGAGAAAATTGAAGTTAAATTCCTTTGCAAGTTGCTGAGCTTCTTCGCGTTGAGTTTGAGCAACACTAGGCGAAAGTCCCATTGCACAAACTGCATTTTCGCCCAGTTCCTGAGTGGCAATCAATGCAACATACGAACTGTCAACCCCGCCTGAAAACGCAACCAACACAGATGGAAATTGACGCATCAAAAGGCGTAAGTTTTGTTCTTTTTCTTCAGCGGAGAGCGTTACGTGCTGAATGATGCTGGCTTTTGGAGTTGACATTTAATTTTGTAAAAATAATGATGACCGAAAATGGATTCTAACCCAATAAAGTTAGCAAAAGCAAACAATGCAATATCCAAATCATAACAATTTTCTATTGGAACATAATTATAGACGATACTAGAAAACTATGCTATTATTCATTTCTCTGAAACAATTACAGGCAAAGGCGGTTTTTATTTCGATGTGTGCTTTCTCAAAGCATCGTAGTTTTTTTACAATATTGTTACTCATCTCAACTTTTATTTTATCTGCTCATACCACTTCTTTTTCGCAGGATACCGATGAAGAAAAAGACCTTATAGAAATTTACAATGAAGCCCAAGATGCACATGAGAAAGGCGATTTTGCAAAAGCTCTAAAATTATATGAAGAAGCTTTGAAAATTGCACCGGAATTTCCCGAAGCCGAATTCCAACGTGGAAACGCATTGCAGTCGCTAGGACGTTTAAGCGAGGCTGAAAAAGCGTTTCGTCAAGCAATCGTTTTGCGTGAAAATTGGGTTTTGCCTATAACTAGCTTGGGAGAAATTCTTGTTCGTAACGGAAAATATGCCGAAGCGGAAACCATTCTAAACAAAGCAATTACGCTCGATGGAGCAAATACCTCTGCTTATTTGGCTCTGACCGAATTACGGTTAAAAACTAAATCAAATCCTGATAGCTTAAAACAATTGCTCGTAAAACTTTCAAATCTGCAAAATCAGGATACTTCAGTTTGGACGGCTAAAGGAGCGATTGAGAAATATTTGGGCGATAAAATTTCAGCAAAAACAAGTTTAACCAAAGCTTTAAGTTTTGAGCCTAAGAATCAATATGCTTTATCGGAAATGGCGGATTTATTAATCGCTGAAAACAAATTAGACGAGGCTTTGCTAATTGCTCAAAATCTAGTTAAATATTCGCCAAATTTGGTTAGTTCGAAAATTCTTCTCGCAAAGGTTTATGCAGAAAAAGGAAATACAATTGAGGCGATTAAGATACTCGACGCATTGGATAATTTGGATGCAAACGTTTTGCTTCTTAGAAATGAAATTACCGCCAAAGAAACGAAAGATATTCCATTGCTGGAAAAGCAACTCGAAAGCAATCCCAAAAACGCTCTATTTTTAGGACGTTTATGCATCTTAACACGAACAAATCCTGCTAAATCTCTCGAGTATTGCAGACGTGCATCTGAGGCAGAACCGAGCAATATTGGACACGCAGTTGGATTTGGAGCAGCTTTGGTTCAAGCAAAACAGTTTGTAAGTGCAGTCAATCTTTTGAATAAATTGTTGCAATTTGAACCTGATAATTACGCGATTCACAGTAATTTGGCGACCTCATATTTTGAGCTTAAGAAATACTCAGAAGCAGCAAATGAATTCAAATGGTTAATCGGCAAAAAACCGGATTTATCAGTTGCGTATTTTTTCCTTGCAATTGCACACGATAATTTGGCAGAATACAGCGAAGCGTTAAAAAATTATCAGATTTTTTTGCAACTTGCAGATTCGAAGCAAAACCAGCTTGAGATTGATAAAGTCAATTTACGATTGCCAATTCTGGAAAAGCAGGTCAAACGAGGGGAAGGTGTAAAAAAAGGGAGGAAACAGTGATTGTACTCAAAGATAGAAATTCTTTAGTGTTTTTTTTAGGTTCTCAATTGTTTATTTTACTGTTTGCAACTTGTCTCATTTTACCATTTACGATTTCGGCTCAAGATGATGATCTTCCCGAAGGCGTTGCCCCGGCTGCAACCAAAGATTTATCAAAAGACGAGAAGAAATTGCTCGAAGCCGAAAGCAGTAATACAAAAAAAAGAACGAAAATTTCGCTTCAGTTGATGGAAGCCAGAATAACAAGTGCCGAAAAATCGCATGCTATCAATAGTTATCAAGCTTCTCTGAATGATCTTGCAGGTTTTCACGCAATATTAGACAACATTCTCGGTTTTCTTCTAAAAACTGATGCAAACGACCGCAGATTTATTGATTTTGAAATTTATCTAAGAAAACAGATTCCCCGTTTGGAAACGATTCGCCGTGAAATGCCATATAAATACAGTTACCACGTAGGCAAATTGATGAAAGCGGTTCGTGAAGCGAGAGCTAAAGCTGTCGAGCCAATTTTTGAAAACACAGTTGTTCCAACTGCAATTAAAAAACCAGAATGAAAACCAGAATTTTGTTTTTGTTACTAGCCATTGTAACCTTGCTTCCGATCATCGTTTCCGCACAGAAACGAGATAATTTAACCGACAAAGAAGATTTACAGGTTCGTGAAATCCAAGAATTTGATTTACGGATGAAAGTCTATGTCAAAATTATTGATCGTCGATTGCTCGCAATTTCTGATTCAAATGCTCCGCAAAACAAACAAGTTCAAAAAGATATCGATAGTTGGGGAGAACTCAGAATCGGCAGTGGTCGTGATCTTTTTTGGGATATTCAAAAAACTTTGGATGAGGCAATCGGTAAAATCGATGATGTTGCCGAACGCGATCTGAACAATCCGCTTTTCGGAAAAGCCGTTCACATTTTATCCGACGGATGCAAAAAATGGACTCCTCAATTCAAATTGGGTTTGGATAAAACAACTGATGAAAAAGAAAAAGGTTTGATAATCAACTCGATCGAAAGCTGTACTCAAGTAATCGAAGCTACTTCCAAAATTCCAAAAGAAGAAAAGAAAAAGAAAAATTGAGGTCTCTGATTAATTTTTCTAATCAACCAAAAAGTTTTTCTCATCTGCCCATTCTTGACGCTTACCTTCGGTAATGTTAGCTTTTTCTATGTAGTTTCAAACAAACAATTTATGGAAAATCTAAAGAAGACACCGCTCAATGATTCACACCGTTCGCTTGGCGGAAAAATGGTTGATTTCGGTGGTTGGGATATGCCTGTGCAATATCCTGCAGGTGTGATTGCCGAACACCTTGCGACACGCGAAAAAGTTGGTCTGTTTGACGTTTCGCATATGGGCGAGATTCACGTTGACGGTAAAGATGCGATTGCGTTTGTCAATTCGATCACAACTAACGATGTTACAAAATTAGTTGACGGACAGGCACATTATTCATCCCTATTATATGAAAACGGAACAGTTGTTGACGATTTATTGGTCTATCGTTTTTCGGAAGATAAATTATTTTTGGTCGTAAATGCCGGAACGCAAGACAAAGATTGGGCTTGGATAAAGGAACACAGCGTCAATTTTGATGTTGATTTACGACACGCTTCGGTTGAATATTGCCAGATTGCAATTCAAGGTCCGAAAGCTACCGAAATCTTGCAAACACTGACCGAAACCGATTTAAGTTCAATCAAATATTATCATTTTACGACAGGCGAAGTTGACGGTGTTGCTTCGATAATTTCCCGCACAGGTTACACAGGCGAAGACGGTTTTGAAGTATATGCAGACGCATCAAAAGCCGCTCAATTGTGGGACAAAATGCTTGAAGTTGGCGAACCTTTCGGAATTTTGCCATGCGGTTTAGCCGCGAGAAATACGCTTCGCCTTGAATCTGCAATGTCGCTTTACGGACACGAAATCAGCGACGAAATCACGCCGCTTGAAGCAAACTTAGGTTGGATTTGCAAATTAGACAAAGACAATTTTATCGGCAAAGATGCGTTGGTTAAACAAAAAGCAGACGGTTTGAAGCGAAAACTGATCGGATTTGAAGTTACCGATAAAGGCATCGCCCGCGATGGTTTCGATGTTTATATCAACGATAAAAAGGTCGGATATGTAACATCAGGTTCGCCTGCACCATTTTTGAAAAAGAACATTGGACTAGCTTTTGTGCCTGCTGAGTTTGCAAATATCGGTCAAGAAATTAATATTGATGTGAGAGGCAAAATGTTGTCTGCCCAAATTGTTCCAACTCCATTTTATAAACGAGAGAAGTGATTTTCGATTTGCAATTGCCGATTTTCGATCGGTCTTGGTCATCAATCTTGAGAAATAGCAAATCGCAAATCTAAAATCGCAAATAAATATATGTCAAAAATATTAGAAAACTTACGTTATTCAAAAGACCACGAATGGGTTTTGGTTGAAGGCGATGTCGCCACAGTCGGCATCACGGATTATGCACAAAGCTCGCTTGGCGACGTTGTGTATGTCGATTTTCCGCGTGTCGGAGATGATTTTACTGCCCATGATGCGATTGGTTCGGTAGAATCCGTCAAGGCAGTTTCGGAAATTTTTACACCAGTCGGCGGCGAAATTGTCGAAATTAACGAAAGCGTAAATGACACGCCTGAGAATGTAAACAATGATTGCTACGGAGAAGGCTGGATGTTCAAAATAAAAATGAGCAACGCTCTGGAAACCGACGCAATGCTTTCAAATGTTGAATACGAAGAATACTTAAATAGCGAAAAGTGAATAACCAATAGTGAATAATTTTTCACTTTTCACTTTTCATTTTTCACCTTTAAAATGAGATATATACCAAATTCACCGCAGGAAGTTGCGGAAATATTAGATATTGTCGGCTTGAAATCGGCGAAAGAATTATTCCGTTCAATTCCGAAAGATGTTCAATTAAATCGTGCGTTGAACGTTACCGAACCGCTCGCGGAAACTGAAGTTATCGCGGCGATGGAAGCCTACGCGATCAAAAATTCTGCAGCGACTAAGCCGAGTTTTCTCGGTGCCGGTGTTTATTCGCACTATTCGCCAACGGTCGTTGATTACTTGATACAACGAAGCGAATTTTTCACCAGCTATACGCCATATCAACCCGAAGTTACGCAAGGAACGCTACAATACATCTTTGAATTTCAAACTTTGGTTTGCCAATTAACCGGAATGGAAGTCGCCAATGCATCAATGTATGACGGCTCAACCTCAATGGCAGAAGCGTTTTTGATGGCTCAGCGTGTTACCCGTCGTGAAAAAGTTTTAGTTGCTCAAACTGTTCATCCCGAATATTTGGAAGTCGCCCAAACCTACGTTCAACATTGCGGAATTGAACTTGATACGGTCAGTTTTGATGAAAAAAGCGGACAACTTTCAGGCTTGGAAAAATTGGACGAAACAGTTGCTGCATTAGTCGTTCAATCGCCGAATTTTTTCGGTTGCGTTGAAGATTTACAAGCACTTGCCGATAAAGCACACGCCGTTGGAGCATTGCTGATTGTGGTTGTAACGGAAGCGATTTCGTTTGGATTATTAAAAAGTCCGGGCGAATGCGGAGCAGATATTGTCGTCGGCGAAGGTCAATCTTGGGGCGTTCCGATGAGTTTCGGCGGACCGCACGTTGGTATTTTTGCGACAAAAGATAAATATGTTCGAAATATGCCGGGAAGACTAGCCGGTGTGGCTTATGATAAAAAAGGAAACCGTGGATTTGTATTAACGTTGGCGACTCGTGAGCAACATATTCGACGCGAAAAAGCCACATCAAATATCTGCACTAACCAAGGTTTAATCGCTTTAGCTGCAACGATTTACTTGGAAACAATGGGCAAAAAAGGCTTGCAAGAAGTTGCAGTGCAAAACGCTCAAAAAGCCAACTACGCTAAAACGGAAATTGCCAAACTCGATGGTTTTGAGATTGCCTTTTCAACGCCGACCTTTAATGAATTTGTCGTCAAGGCTACGAAAAACGCCGACGAAGTTTTAGCAAAATTATTAAATGAAAGAGGCATAATCGGTGGTTTAGCTTTATCGAAATATTACAAGAATCGGGAAAATGAATTTTTGGTTTGCGTTACTGAATTGAACACGAGAAAGCAGATTGACGATTTGGTTGAAGGATTAAGAAGTTTATAAAAATGATGTTAACAAGCGAAAATTTCAAAGACTTCGACCGTCGAAAATTCTTTTCGTCAGTCGGCAAAGGCTTTGGAATGATGGCTTTGTCGTCAACAGTTGTCGGTTCGTTATTTGAAAAACTGCAAGCTAAAACTCGGGAGATCGAACACCTTTCGCCCGAAATGGTCGCGATGGACGAAGATTTTTGGTCAGTAATTCAGCAATCTTTTTCGGTTACACGCGGAATTGTTAATTTGAATAATGGCGGCGTAAGTCCAAGCCCTAGAATAGTTACCGAAGCATTTGTCCGATACACCTGGCAACAGGAAGACGCGACTGCTTATACGATGTGGCAATTGCTAGAGCCGCAATCGGAAACAATTCGAACTGGTTTGGCGGAAATTTTTGGTTGCGACTCAGAAGAAATTGCGATTACGCGAAATGCTTCGGAATCCCTTGAAATTTTGCTGATGGGAATGGATTTCAAAGCGGGTGATGAAATTTTGACAACAACGCAAGATTATCCGCGAATGCTGACGACGCTTAAACAACGCGAATTGCGTGAAGGTTTGAAGCTCAATTTGATCAAAGTTCCGATTGCTCCGAAAGATATTAATGACCTTGCAACTCCCTTTGAAAGAGCAATTACGCCGAAAACAAAGTTGATTTTGATGTCGCACCAAATCAATCTGACGGGACAAATTATGCCTGTCCGAAAAATTTGCGAAATGGCTCGTGCGAGAGGAATTGAGACGATTGTTGACGGTGCACACGCGTTTGCCCAGTTCGATTTCAAACGCGACGATTTGCAGTGCGATTATTACGGAACTTCCCTGCACAAATGGCTTTACGCCCCAAAAGGCACCGGAATGCTTTACGTCAAAAAAGACAAAATTCCGAAAATTTGGGCGTTGATGGCTTCGGAAGATAAAAATAAGGCGGACATTCGCAAGTTTGAAGAAATCGGCACACATTCCGCCGCGATGCGTCTGGCAATCGGCGAAGCAATTTTGTTTCACAATGCCATCGGCGGAAAACGCAAAGAAGCACGTTTGCGATATTTGTCACGTTATTGGATGAACAAATTGAAGGATATTCCGAAGATAGGATTCAATACATCATTTGACGATAATCAATCGTGTGCGATTGCGAACGTTAAAATTGAAGGGATTGATCCTGTAAAAATTGGCGGATATTTAATGTCGAAACACAAGATCTTTACAACGCCGATTGTTTTTGACGAATTTACAGGCATTCGCATTACGCCAAATGTTTACACGACTATTTGGGAATTGGACAGATTTTGCGAGATTATGACGCAGATTGCTAAAAATGGTCTGCCGAAAATATGATAGAATTTTGATATGAGCCAAGTTATTGAACTAAAAGACGAAGTTTATACGAAACTTAAAGCAAATGCCGATAAACGCGGTGTTACGCCTGAAGTTTGGATTGAAATTATTGTTGATGAAGGAACAAAAAACTTGGGTTTGCCGATGATTTCCGACAAAGAACGACAAGAATTGAACGAGTTTCACAATCGGGTGGATAAAACAATCAAAGATGGTTGGAAACGTAAGCTTCAAAAGGAATTATCGAGCGTAAATGAATAGGATTTTGATTGATTCGAGTCCAATCGTTGCAGTTTGTGATGAGCGTGAGAAAAAAGCACACCGAATCTGTAATGATATTTTTGAAAATCATATTGGCAATTTTGTTACAACGATGCCGTGTCTGACTGAATCAATGTATTTGATTGGCGATTGGCATCACCAACAAAAACTTTGGCAACTTATTGAAACTAAATCGCTTAGCGTTCATCAACTAACTGATTCAGACCTTTATCGAATGAACATTTTGATGGAAAAATATCAAGATACGCCAATGGATTTTGCAGACGCTTCATTAGTAGCGACTGCCGAAAGTTTGAAAATAAATAAGATTTTTACTCTCGATTCTGATTTTTATGTTTATCGAATTAATGAAACCGAGAGTTTTGAAATAATACCATAATGAGCATTAAAAAAGTTACATCACACCCAACGCAAAATGAGGCGTTGATTTTTGAACGGTCGCAAACCGGACGAGTCGGCTACATGTTGCCTAAATTAGACGTTGAAGAATCAAATCTAGACGACTTTTTGCCTGCAGAACTTCGTCGCACTGACGATCTCGATGGCGTTCCTGAAGTTTCAGAAGTTGATATAATTCGTCACTTTACGAGAATGTCCACGTGGAATTTTTCAATCGATTTGGGAATGTATCCGCTTGGCTCTTGCACGATGAAATATAATTCTCGGCTCAACGAAAAAGTCGCTAGAATTGCAGGGTTTACAAATCTTCATCCGCTTGCACCTGAGGCAGAATCGCAAGGTGCGTTAGCACTTGCTTATCAACTACAAGAAGATTTATCCGAAATTACAGGTTTGAAAGGCGTAACTTTGCAACCAGCTGCAGGAGCTCACGGTGAAATGACGGGCGTGATGCTGATTCGTGCATTTTTGGATAAACGCGACGGCGAAGCTTCAAAAGAACGCCGCGTAATGTTAGTTCCCGATTCTGCACACGGCACAAATCCTGCATCGGCTAATATGGCAGGTTTTACCGTTAAAACTATCCGTTCAACGCCTGAAGGATTCACTGATTTAGATCATTTGAAAGAACTTTGTGCAGAAGGCGGAATTGCCGGATTGATGCTGACAAATCCAAGCACAGTCGGGCTTTTTGAAATAAATATCAAAGAAATTTGTGATTTAATTCATACTGCCGGCGGTTTGGTTTACATGGATGGTGCAAATATGAACGCACTCGTCGGTGTTGCACGCCCCGGCGACATGGGCGTTGATGTGATTCATTTGAATCTTCACAAAACTTTTTCAACTCCGCACGGCGGTGGCGGTCCGGGTTGCGGACCTTGTTGTTGCTCGGCAGAACTGGATCCTTTTCTGCCTACGCCAAGAGTTGTAAAAGACGGAGACAATTATAAATTAGACTACAATCGCCCTGATTCAATCGGTCGTGTGAAAGCGTTTTTTGGAAACTTCGGAATGTTCGTTCGTGCATTGGCTTATATACAAACCCACGGAAACACAGGTTTGGTGGAAGCGACGCAATCTGCGGTTTTGAACGCGAGATATGTTTCACACGCTTTGGCGGATGATTTCGATAAACCATTTGAAGCAGATTGTATGCACGAAGCAATTTTTTCGCACAAAAAACAAACCCGCAAGGGCGTTCATACTCTAGATATTGCCAAACGTTTGATCGATTATGGCTTCCATCCTATGACCGTCTATTTCCCGCTAATTGTTGAAGGTGCAATGCTTATCGAGCCAACCGAATCAGTAGGCAGACAAGATTTGGATGCATTTATCGATGCTATGAAGTCAATCGCCCAAGAAACTATTGATAATCCAGAATTGGTTATCAACGCACCGCATACAACTCGAATCGGACGACTCGATGAAGCAACGGCGGCGAGAAAACCGGTTTTGCGTTGGAGAAAAGACATGGAAACTTTGAGCAAAACTGCGTAAAATGTTGATAAATTTAGTTTTGATGAAAAGCTATGAAAGAAATTTCGTAGCTTTTGTCGTAAATAATTGCGATATTTGTACAAATTATTTGAAATGAAAAACTATCTGACAACAAAAAATATTATTGCCGCAATTTGGATTGTTTTTTTAATATTTTGCGTCGGATATGTGGTGACACATCGTGAGGTTTTCACGGCTCAAGCCATCGCGGATTTCTTAACGCAGTTCAAAACCTCAGTTTTTATCACATATTTTGTGGTTAGTATTTTGCGTGGTTTGACGCTCGTTCCCAGCACGCCTCTCGTTCTAGCGGGAACGATCCTTTTTCCGGCTGAACCGTTTTTGGTTTTAACTATTTCTATTATCGGAATCCTTTTTTCGTCAACTATGCTCTATTATTTCTCCGATTATTTAGGTTTTGGAAATTATTTGGAACGTAAACATCCGGCGAAAATCGACAAGATAAAAAATAGAATGCAAAAATCAGGCGGATTCGCTTTTATTTTCATTTGGGCATTTTTTCCGCTGGTTCCGACAGATGCAGTTTGCTACGTTGCCGGAATTTTGAAAATAAACTTCGCCAGATTTTTAGCCGCTGTGGGTTTTGGTGAAATAATTATTTGTTCGATCTACATCTTCTTTTATTCATATCTGATAAGTTTTCTTCCGTTTTTAAGCTAATCCTTCTCAATATTTTTACACTTTTAAATAGCTTACTTCATTTCAGAACAAAATTTATGCATCGCAATCGCGACCAGTTTCGATGTTCGATCATCAACGTCAAAATTTGGATTAACTTCCGTAAATTCAATTATTCTCGTATTTACAAGATTTGCTGCATACCCGACCAGCGTTAGAAATTCCCTGGAACTGAGCCCAATCGGACTCGGTGCGGACGTTCCCGGAGCATCGCACGATTGAATCGCATCAATATCAAAACCAAAAAATGTATTTATCGAAGCACTATGATGGACGAATTCCTGCCTCACCAGATTTCGCAGTTGTTCATCGGCATCGTGTGTGGAATGAATTTGATCCAAGCTAACCAATTTTACACCTAAATCCTGCAAATATTCGTAATAGATTGGAGAATTTGCCTGAGCTTGAAAAGCGATTTCGTAAAAATAATTGGGTTGGAGTAAATTTTCGTCTAAAAGTTGTCGATATGGAGTTCCGCTGTTGCGAATTTTGTCTGCTCTAACGTCGAAATGTGCGTCAATATTAATCGCGATCCAATTTTCCCTACCAAAAACCTTCGCCATCGCCGAACCATCTGCATAAGCCAAATCATTACCGCCGCCAAGCGAAATTATCTTTTTGCCATCGCTTAATATCTGCGAAACAATTTCGGTGTGAACATCGTGAGTTTCTTCTAAAGTCTTCTGAATAATAGTGTTACCAATATCATGAATTCTTTTGTGAATGCCGAAATTCGAAAGTTTATAGAATTGCTCGCGGATTTTGTCCGGTGCGAATTTTGCCCCAATACGTCCATTATTGCGTTTCACACCTTCATCTTGCGGACATCCGAGAATCACAATATCGGCTTCTTCATATGTGAAACGCGGAATTATTTCGCCGAGACGAAGATCATTTGGATCATTTCGTTTGAAAAATAGTTCTTCGTTTGGCGGTGTTGTTAATTCTGTAAATTTGTTCATCTTATGCCTTTGCAGAAGCCCGCACGTAAGTAAGGGCGTTTCGGGAAACGTTTTCGTCCTTACTTACGTGCGGACTTCTGCATTTTTATTGAAATTCTCTTGCTCAATATTATACAATCATTATGTCGATTCTTTAATCGTCAAACCCCCGCTCGATAAATCCCTTCCGTTTTTTATGATTTTCCGACGTATTTCAGATAAAACTTCAGATAATAATTCGCCGAATCGTTTGGTTGATTCAATTTCGTTTGTTTATAAATATCTCAAAATATTCTTTCTTACTATCGTCATATTTTATCTTTCGTTGATTATCAGTTCGCCGTCGGTTGGCTCAGATCAGGAGATTGTTATCAATCGGGCGATCTCTATTTTAGAAGCGAAAGGTTTTACGAAAGAAGTTATTATCTTGCGGCATTTTACGGTTTTCAGGAATACTGACAATTGGCTCAATTCCTCGATTGGTAAAGAAAACGCCTTTGCTTCTACCAACTTTCCTTTTGGAATTATCACGATATATCCCGATTTTATAACCAAAGCATCTGACGATACTGAGCGGGCGATGATACTTTTACACGAAGCCCAGCATCTACAAGGGAAAAACGAGAAAGAAGCTTACGGCTACGTTTGGCAAAATCGACAAAAACTTGGTTGGACACTTCGAACCCACGGCTCAACCGAAACATTTGTAACAATCGAGCTGCAAACCCGCGAAAATTCACCGGAACTCTTTACTTGCTCCGATAATCTTTGGAAGGACTGCACGGAAATGACCAAACCGCGAGAAAAAGTAGCAAAGAAGTGAACTTTTGTTCTTTTGCAGAAACACGCACGAAGTAAGTGTGTCAAATGCTAAAGATCGCCCTTACTGCGTGCGGGCTTCTGCATTCAGGAAAAAAACTCCCCTCCTTCCAAAGGAGGGGCAAGTCCACAGGACTGGGGTGGTTGTTTGCTTAATATAAATTCACGTGGAAGTATATCGAGCAGCTAACCACCCCGCCTTTCAGGCACCCCTCCTTAAAAAGTAGGAGAGTTTTTGTTCTTTTGCAGAAACACGCACGAAGTAAGTGTGTCAAATGCTAAAGATCGCCCTTAATGCGTGCGGGCTTCTGCATTCAGGAAAAAAAGTAAAGGAGTTTTCGGTGAAAAGTGAGAAAAAGTCTTACATCAAGTGAGACTTTTTCTCACTTTTTTGTGTTTGCGGACGCTGCAACATTCATTCGTCCTTTCACGCTTTATCTTCTAAACGTCGGCAAAATAACGGGAAATTTCAATTTCGCAACGATTTTCAGCCTTCTGGCACGGCGATTGTATTAGCAATGGCAAGCGTAAATTGTAAAGGTATGTAATCACTTGGGAGTAATCCTTTGTCTGTCTTCGATTAACACCCCCCGACCATTTGCGTAAATTAAATAACCCCTAAAATAGGAGACTTAGAAAAATGAAAAATACGAAAAACCAATCAGGTTTCTCTTTAGTAGAATTATTAGTTGTTGTGATTATTATCGGTATTATCGCCGCTATCGCAATTCCATCACTTTTGGCATCACGTCGTTCTGCAAATGAAGCTAGTGCCATTGCCTCGCTACGAACCTACCACAGTGCTGAATCAACATATTTAGCGACTACAGGTGGAAATACAAGATACGCAGCGTCCACCGCGTTGACAGGTTTGGTTGATGCAATTTTAGATGATGCTGCTCCCATCAAAAGCGGATACGATTTCGACGTTACAGTAACACCAACAACATTTGTTAGCTACTGTGCGGTTGCTAGTCCTACTTCTGCTTCAACTGGTACAAATCACTATGGTGTAAGTGTTGACGGTGTTATATATAGACATACTGCCGCATTAGTTTGCACAGATGGAGCTATGACTGTTGCAGGTGCACCTGTTCAATAAAACTATCCCCCCGGAATCGGATAAATTTCGAGAGTTTATCCTATGAGCAGAAAGAGAGAAATCTTTTTCTGCTCTTTTCATTTTTAAATAAAAAAGCCTAATCGTTTAGAGGCGTGTCTCCGACCGCCGTTTGAGAAATTTCACGGGCGGCGGACAAAGACACGCCTCTAAACTATTGATTTATTTATCTTTTTGCAGAAACACGCACGAAGTAAGTGTGTCAACTGTAAAAGATCGCCCTTACTGCGTGCAGGCTTCCTCATTAATTGCAGAAACACGCACGAAGTAAGTGTGTCAACTGCTAAAAGATCGCCCTTACTGCGTGCAGGCTTCTGCATTTATGAAAAAAGCTCCCCTCCTTTTTCTTTTGCGGAAACACGCACGAAGTAAGTGTGTCTTCGCGTGTAGCATTTCACACACTTATTTCGTTCGTGTTTCCGCATCGTCATTCAATTCAAAAGGTAATGCTCAGAAAATCAGGAGTGCTTTTTAATTTCCGTTTTTTAATTCTAGTGAGTCGGAATAGATTTTATCTTCATTTTGCTCCGGATCAAATGCAGAAGTCCGAACGCAGAGTCAGCGTAATCACTAATCACGAAAACACACTTACTTCGTGCGTGTTTCTGCCTTTTAATCGCCTATTTCAAAAGGTAAATCGCCTTGGAAAACACACTTACTGCGTGCGTGTTTCTGCATTTTAAGGAATTAACACTTACTTCGTGCGTGTTTCTGCCTTTTAATCGCCTATTTCAAAAGGTAAATCGCCTTGACCATAAAGAACATAATCAATTGCCAAGGCAACATGCTGAGGTTTCCATAAGTATCTGCGACTTCTGCCGCGAGACCAAAGTTTTAACTCCATTGAAACTAAATTTTCTTCCCGCAATTTTTTAGTAGCAAACGCTTTGAACGCGTCGGCGATTCTTTCGGGTTTTGCTTGTGCTGAAACAACGGCATGAGCGTGATTAGTTCGAACATTTACAGCTTGCAAATAATATTTACGGTCTTCGCAAAGCTCCTTAATTGCAGATTCGACAACTATTCTTTGAGCGTCATTAAAAATTATCGGAGGTTGTTTTAATGCAGCCTTCATCAAATCAGCCAATCTTTGGTTCGGAGCAATATCAGGCGTTCCGTAAACATTTTTTCCGTGTCGTTCAACCGAATTTCTTTCATCGCCGTGAAGCCAGGTTCCAAAAGTGCGAATCGTTATTAAATACGCCAACGGGAATTCATTGTTTTCATAGATTTCAAAACCGTAATCGTCCAACATATTCATTCTATTGCAGAAACCATTTGCAGAAAGTATTTGCAGAAACACGCACGTAGTAAGTGTGTCAACTGCCGAAGATCGCCCTTACTTCGTGCAGGCTTCTGCATTTGTAAAGATTTTAAGAAAGCTTTATTTTCACGGATTTATCGCCCGATTCCGCCATAAAAACATTCAAAGGCTTTTTCGAAGGACCCGAGAGAGTTTTGCCTTCCATATCAAAAATCGAATCATGCCAGCCGCAAGAGAGTTGATTTTTCGCCGCATCATATTTCACCGGACCGCCTTTGTGCGGGCATTTCGCTTGAAACGCTTTGTATTCACTCTCACCCGTGCGGATGATAACGATCTTTCCCGATTTCGTTTTAAAAGTTTGCGAACCGCCGACTTTGTTTAATTTACTTTTTGCGTCAATCACAACTGTAATTGAATCGGCTTCTTGTGCAAAAACATTGCTCAAACCCGAAACCGTTAAAGCCAATCCGCCTGCCAAAATTCCGGCTTTTACTAAAAATTCACGTCTGTTGAGACACGAATTTGTATTTTCACATGATTCATTCATCTTTTTTCTCCTTCTTAAGTTTTGAGTCCACGCTTCAGCGTGCTTCCCGCTTATCATTTAGAACGCCAAAGCATCGTCACAGAACTTTAACTTGATTTCTGCTTAGCGTTTTGCACGCTGAAGCGTGGACTCAAAACTGTTTTAACACGCTGAAGCGTGGACTCTGAACGAGTTACAATTTCAATGAAACAACCACTGCCTTTTCAGTTTCAAAAGCTCTGAGCGGCTGTTTTGCAGGTCCGCTAACATTCTGTCCGGCAGAATCAAATTTCGAACCGTGCATCGGACACGAAAGTTGCCCGGTTTTTGCATCAAATTCCAGAGATCCGCCTTTATGTGTGCATATTGCTGAAAAAGCGACAAAATCCGTTTCGTTTTTGCGGATGATAATTACCTTATCGCCTTTGTAATCAAAAGTATGAGAGCCGCCAACTTTCGCCAGAGGACTTTTCGCGTCAAGCTTGATCGTTACATCATCTGCATCGCCTTCGCTTGCTTTTGCGACATTTAAGCCTGACAAACCCAGTATCAATCCACCGGCAGTTGCGGTAGTTTTAACTAAAAATTCACGTCGATTATTACAATTATTTTCCATCGTTTCTCCCGTAACGCAGGCATCTTGCCTGCAAATGTACCGCAGGCATCTTGCCTGCCTCTCTTATTGGCATCTTAAACGCTATGCCATCCCAGTTGCAGCCAAGATGGCTGCGTTACTTTTGTCTTGTGCAGCCAAGATGGCTGCGTTACGTTTTTAGACGCAATCTCATGGCAAAAGGTTTGTATTTACAATGAAATACGAAAATCTATTTCAAATCCGAAAGCCTCGGTCGAATTCTTTTTTGAGAATTGCTAAATGGCATTGATTTACTAGGTTTGCCAAGACGCAATTCTTTTTGCTCTTCTTCCGGAAGCTGAGAAATTTCAGTGCATTCATCGCTGCAACAACCCGAATACCTCAGATCGCATTCCTCGCATTGAATAAAAAGCAGGTGACAGGCGTTATTTTTGCAATTCGTATGCGAATCAGCATGGATTTCCGCATTGATGACAATTTGCCAAAACATCGTCTGAAATTTTCTCGCTCAATCTCCCGTCAAAAACGAAATTTTTACCCTTGAATTTATTTTCCAAACCCTTTTCTTTTACATCGTGAACATATTTGATGATTCCGCCTTCGAGATGAAAGACATTTGAAAATCCCTGATGCTTTCAAATATGCCGAAGCTTTTTCGCAACGAATTCCGCCCGTGCAATACATTACAACCGGCGTATCTTTCTTATTTTCAAGCATTTCCGCCGCCATCGGAAGTTGATCACGAAATGTATCGGAAGGAATCTCGATTGCATTCTCAAAATGCCCGACTTCGTATTCGTAATAATTTCGCATATCAACGACAACGGTTTCCGGGTTTTCTGTCAATTCGTTAAATTTTTCAGCCGTAAGATAGTCGCCGCGATTTCTTACGTCAAAAGTTTCATCCGTTATCCCATCGGCAACAATTTTTTCACGAACCTTTATCTTCAATACCCAGAACGATTTACCATCGTCTTCAACGGCAATATTGAGCCTGATTCTATTTAGAAAAGGATAGCTGTAAAGAAATGTTTTAAATGCTTCAAAATTTGCGGTCGGAACACTCATTTGAGCATTTATCCCTTCATGGGCAACGTAAATTCTACCAAAAACGCCTAACGTCAAAAAATCTCTCAAATAATTCATCACGAAAGGCTTCCGGGTTTTCGATTTTGGCATATTGATAGAAAGAAAGAGTCGTGCGGGGAGTTGGATCATTTTGAATTTGTTCTTTCAGATCCTTTTGGCAGGTAAGATTGTAAAGACGATTCTTCATAACGAAATTGTACAAAAAAAGCTACGATTTTGTCTCGTAGGCTTTAGGTAAACTACCCGGCTCTATTTATTTCAGAAATGCTGATTTTTCATTTTTCCCGATTCGCATATCAATTAGCCAATCAAGCCATCGATATTTGAGACTTTTGGGCGATAAATGTTCGGTAATGCCGATTGCTTTGCGGGGTTTTCCGTCGCGTAGGGTAAGCGTCATTTCGCTCAGAAAACGTAGGTAAAAGAAGCTTGAATCAATCACATCAGTCTGTTTTATCCGTAATTTCATATTGTCGTTTGATGTAAAACGCAAACGCGTAGGATATTTGAGACCAAAGACATCTCTTGAGAATTGCAATTCTTCAAATTCGGCATCGCATTCGCGTAATTCACCATGGACGAACTACAAAAAGTTTATTTGTCGCCGCAGCCTGGTCGATTTCTTGGTAGCGATAAAAAACGGCGGTTGCATCGGCAAAATGAGCTCTTCCCCATTGCCAATGCTCAACCGTTTCGGGCAGCCAACGATTATCGAAATTATGATCGTGATAGCCGGAACCACGAAATTGCCGTAAATCTCTTAATTTGTTGTCTTTAGAAAGTATTTCGAACTTTCCTGTAACATCGCAACGCGGCGAAACAAGATTCCAATTATGCGATACGTTTTCAACAATTTTTCGATTAGGCAAGAAATTATTTTCCACCAAAAGCCATTCAAATGTGCCTTTGAGCATTAAATTACCGCTCAAATTCAGCGAAATATTTAGCAAATACCGCGATCCATAAGGCGTCGTTTCAACCTGAAAAATATTGTCCTTTATTTTGCAAAAAGGTTTTTGAGAATCACTTTCAAATTCATCCGAAGCAAATTCATTGATTCCGCGATAGAGGGGTTTGCCATCGCGATAATAGGTAAATGCGATTGCCGGAAAAATTTTGGATTCAGGAATTTCAGCATTGCGAATTAGAATTGTAACGCGGCGAAAAGATGAAGTTTTCGAGGAAAATAATGACCAAAGCATCTCTGCCATCATCGCTCAAAGCATCGAAATACCACCATTCGTAGCCCTTTGGATCAATTTTTTTATGCCAAACATCGTCTGCAATGCTTGAGGAAACAGAGAAGTTTTGCGGCAAAACCTGGTTGGCGATGGACATTTTTTCTTTAATTTGATGATTGATTTGAAATAAAAAAGCCTAAGAGAAAGTAACCTCTCTTAGGCTTAAAGTCAAAAATTATTGATAGTTTAGAGTTGATTTGGATCAGGCATCGGCGTTGACATAATGCCGTTTACATATTCAGTCATTCCTGCATCCGATTGTTTGGCAAATTTATAAATAGTCTGCAATCTGCTATTCCAAGTTTCTTTATTGGCATCTTTATCAATTTCAGCAACCTTTACTGCTCTTGCATAAGAATCAATCATGCGATTCAGTAATTTTTCTAATTTGGCTTGATCCGCCTTCATTGCCGCATCTTCGGTAGTTTTCTTTTCGTGTTTTGTTTTATACTCTCCGGCTAATTTTTCATATTCCTTTTCATAATAAACAGCCACCATATAATACGGAAATGAAAAACTTTTTACTTGAGCGTCGTATTGAAAAGCTTTGTAAAAATTAACGGCTGTCGTTTGCAAATCAATGTCAATAAAGAAGTTACCGATTACATAATACAATACTGCAGTTGCATCATCTTTATTTTTGAAAGGTTCAAATTTAGCTGGCAATTTACCGGCTTCAAACATTTCTAAGGCTTTCTTCGCATAATTAATTCCATCATTGATGTATTGTTTATCTTTGTTTTTGCTTAACGCTTGAAATGCCCCAAATGCAAGGTTGAGCGGGATATAAGAATTATCGGGTTCGTCGATGGAAATTTCTTCGCCAATTTCGATTGCTTCGGCAATTTTTATGTCGTCAATAGCTTTTATAAAATTATTCAACCTTTCGCTTTTGAAATATGCTTGAACTTTCTTTGTGTTTTCATCAGTATCTTTGCCATATTTAGCCAAATAATCTTTAGTTAATTGAAAAGCTTTGGCTTTGTCTTCGGGCTTTTTGCTTTTCGAAAGCTTTGAAATGTTGTTCAACGTTTCGCCTTTTTCTTTGTCTTGAGCAAGGGCAACGTTGGATAGTAAAAACGACAATAAAATTAATCCGGTAATTAGAAGTAATTTTTTCATTAAATAGTAAAATCTCCTCAAAATTTTTATAAGTGGAATATAGCAAAAGATGTGCTTCGGCTTCAAATTAAATAATCCTTAAAATAAATAAGCAAACTTTTAGAAGCAATATCGAATCTCTAGGTTGTAATTCAAAAAAGCTCTCCTTAATAAATTTAGTGAGGAAAAAATGATGAAAACAAAAGTGATACTTTCTGGTTTGGTTTTAGCTTTGGCAATTTTTGCCGCCGGTTGCCCGAGCCGAACAGATATAGGAAAAATTGCGGGAAATCCTTCAAAATATATGGATAAAGATGTAGCGATTGCGGGAAGAGTTACAAATAGTTTCGGCATTCCATTGGTCGGCGGCGTTTATAAGCTCGATGATGGAACGGGTTCGATGTGGGTTGTTACAAATCGCGGAGTTCCCTCCAAAAATTCACAAGTTGGCGTAAAAGGCAGAATTCAGGAAGGTTTGAGTTTTGGTGGAAAAAATTACGGACTCGGAATGATCGAAGAAGAGCGAAGAGTAAAGTAATTGCAGATTTGCTAATTTTTAGCGGATGATAAAAAATCAGATGTATTCAAATTTATACGTCTGATTTTTTCTGTTTAAATGCAAGAATTCATTAATATTTTTAACGCTAAATTTGCTGAATTACACAAAAATTCAAAGCAGATTATTGCAAAAATTCCATCTGAAAAGCTTTTTTGGCAGCCTTTTGAAAAAGATAGTTTGTTTCCAATAAATTCCTGCGGTGAATATGTTTTGCGAAGTGCGGGGAAAATTGAGCAAACGTTTGGCGGAATTACTACCAAGCTTTGGGATGATCCTTTTGAATGGACATTGCCCGAGCAACTTGCTACTAAACAATTGATTTTAGAGTATTTAGAAGAAGTTGAAGCAACCCGTTTAAGAGGTTTCATGCTTTTTCAAAATGACGCCGATTTGAAAAAAGAAATTCCCGCACCTGTAAAAATGACAACACTTTTTGAAATATTGCTCGATACTTTACGGGTTGCCGAAAATTATCAAGGCAGAGCCGTTGCGATTTTAAGGCTTCTTGATTGACCCGATATTTTTTTTGCCGGGTTGCCAAAGTGAACTTTTAGGGGCAAAATTTCGTTAGCAGAGTGACTAAACTGATTTTCAATATTTGGAGTTTATTAAGATGCATTGTCCCCGTTGCGGTCAACAGCAAATATCAGAAGAAACAAAATTTTGTTCGAGATGCGGATTTTCGCTGGCGTTGATCTCTGAAATTCTTGCAAACGGTGGCACTTTACCCCAATTACTTGATTTGTATAATTCAAAAGGTATTCTGACTCGCCGAAACGGGATTATTTTTGGCGGACTTTGGATGTTTATTTGGGTGCTGCTGATAACGCCGATAATTGCGATTTCGGGTGGCGGAGAAATAGCGGGCATTGGCGGTGTTCTCGGAATATTTGGTGGAATTTTGATAATGATGATGTCTGCTTTTTTCTTGAAACCCGCTCCTAATCCAGCAACAGTGAATTTTTCTTCATCGACTGCGAATCAATTAAGTCAGCCGAGTAATCAGCAGGCTTTGCCGCCTCAGCAGAGTATTCCAACTTCTGCTTATGTAGCTCCGACCATGGGAAGCTGGCGTGAAACAAATGATTTAGTCGAACAACCGACGAGCGTGACTGATGGCACGACTAAGCTTTTAGAAAAAGATAAATAATTTGCGAGGAAAATATGTTTTGCCCAATCTGTGGTCAACAGCAAGTTTCAGAAAATACACGATTTTGTTCCCGTTGTGGCTTCTTAATGACAGGAACAATACAAGTTGTAGCTAATAACGGTGAAGTCCCGGGTCAATTGGCTCAACATAGCGTTCAACTTGAAGATTCTCCGAAAAAGAAGGGAGTCAAGCAAGGCGGTTTCGTGATGCTCTCCGGATTGCTCATAGTGCCCTTGCTCGCAATAATTCACGCTGCTCTAAATGCCGAACCTTATTTGGTTGCGGCGGCAGCAATTATTAGTTTCTGGGGCGGAATCCTGAGAATCATCTATGCGTTGATTTTCCAACCCGGAGCTCCAAAACAACTACCTTCAACTTATTTTACACAGCACTCTGCTCAACCGGGTTTAATCGGCAATCAATCAGTAAATGCCCTCCCGCCGCAGCAATCAATTCCTGCAACGGATTATGCTGCTCCGCACGCAGGTAGCTGGAGGGAGACAAACGACTTAGTTAGTCCAACAAGCGTTACGGATTCAACGACTAAGCTTCTTCAAAAAGAAGATTAAAGCCTAATGAACCTGATGATTTTTCTTTTTTGCCTTAAGGAGAAAAACAATCGGAACTGCCAACAAAATCAAAAACATAAAGAGCCTGAAAACGTCTAAAACAGCGTTCATAGTCGCTTGTTGCAAAATCGTATCCCACATTACGCCTTGAGCTTTTGCGGTCGCTTGAAAGGTTGTTAAACCCTGATTCTGCAAGCTTTGAGTTAGATTTTGAAGTACTTCTGTGTAATTTGGATTAAAGTTTGTAGTATGAGTGCTCAATTGGGTAACATAAAATTGCGTATAGCGATAAATTAGCGTTGTCGATAAAGCTACGCCCAAGCTCGCACCCACATTTGACGCGAGATTAATCAAAGCCGACGCACTATCGTTTTTATTTGGCGGAACGTAATAAAATCCGACCGCCATCATCGTCGATGATAGAAAAGACAAACCAAAAATCTGAAAAACTCTGCTCAACGCCAGATCATTAAAACCAACGTCAAGGCTTATCGAAGTGAGGTTGAAAAACGAAAAGCAAGTAATTATCAAACCGAAAACTATGACGACTCTAGCATCAAACATATCGGTCAAATAACCCACAATCGGCATCATTACAAGCAAGACAAGGCTGCCGTAAACTAGCAATAATCCGGCATTCGTCGCACTATACCCCAAAAGGGTTTGAGCAAGAAAAGGTATAAGAAATGTGGTGCCGAAAGTGACAAATCTGACTATAAAAACGAGCGTCGCTGAAAGTGCAAAATTACGATTTGCGAGCATCGAAATATCGACCGCCGGATTGTCCTGATAATATTCCCAGGTTAAACCGACAAGTATCGCGGCAAACGCAATACCAATCATCAAAAGGATGAAATTTGACTGAAGCCACCCTTCTTTGTTGCCTTCTTCCATCACCAACTGAAAAGCCCCAAAACCGACTACTACCAAAATAATGCCGATCCAATCGATTGTTCTGCCTGTTTTCAACAATTCGAAACGGCTCATCTGCGACCTTTCGGATTCAAAAACGAAAAATTTAACCAGAAAATATGAGAGAATTCCGATCGGAATATTGATAAAAAATATCCAATGCCAACTAAAATTATCGGTAATCCAACCGCCGAGGGTTGGACCGATTATCACCCCAAAAACCATTCCAAAAGCATAAATTGAAAAAGCCCTTCCAAGTTTTTCAGGCGGAAAAAGATCCGCAATCATCGCTTGTTCGCTGGTCGCGAGTCCGCTTCCGCTTAAACCTTGCACGATCCGAAAGAAAATGAGCATCTCAATACTGCTAGAAATTCCGCAAAAAAATGAACTGAGCGTGAAGAGAATTACGCATATTTGAAAATAGTTTTTACGACCAAAATAGATTGCCAGCCAACCGCTGATCGGCAAAATCATCGCGTTTGCAATTAAATACGAACCGATGATCCAAGAAGCTTCCATCGGAGTTGAAGATAGATCGCTGGCAATTCTCGGCAGAGCAACGTTTACAACAGTCGTATCGACCATTTCCATAAATGTTGCAATTGTTAGGATTACGATAGAAAGATAAGGATTGATTAATCTTGCGGGAGAATTGAGCAACGGAATTTGAGCAGAATTTGTTGCCATTATTTCACTTTGACTTTTGGTACGACAGACATTCCCGGCACGAGTAATTCGGTTTTATCAGAGCCTTCATCAAACTTAATTTTAACCGGAATTCTTTGTACCACTTTAACAAAATTACCACTCGCGTTTTCCGGCGGAAGCACGCTGAAACGTGAACCCGTTCCGGCTTGGAAACTGTCAACTGTTCCATTGAAAATCAAATTTGGATACGCGTCAACGTAAATTAAGACTTGCTGACCCGCCGTGATCGAGCCGATCTGAGTTTCCTTAAAATTGGCAATTACCCAAATTCCGGGCTGTGAAATTGCCAGCAAAGCTTGCTCTGCCTGAACAACTTGTCCTTCCTGAACGGCTTTTTGCGAAATAAAACCGTTTTCAGGAGCATAGATTTTTGTGTATGAAAGCTCCAGTTCGGCTTGCTTGAGAGCAGCCTGTGCCTGTGCAATTTGAGCATCAGCATTGCCAATTTCAGATTCCTCAACGGCTACTTTTTCCGGCAAAGAATCCGCTTGCTGAACTCTGCCGTACGATTCATTTGCTTGTGAAGTAGTTGTGTCAACCTGCGACTGTGATTGGCTAAAGTCATTTTCTGCCGCTGTTACATTTGTTTTTGCTTCATTCAAACGCGAGTTTGCAACTTCAATTTGTTGTCGCAACGAATTGATTTGACCTTGCACGATTGAAACTTGCTTTTTTGAAGATTCAAATTGAGTTTCGGCGTCGCTCAAATCTGCTTTCGATTTCTCGAGCATTTGCTTAGAAACATCGCCTTCATTAAAAAGCGTTTGATTTCTTTCATACTCATTTCTGGCAACTTCGAGTTTGATTTGCATGTTAGGAACTTGTAATTTCGTCTGTGCAAGGTTGGCTTCCGCTGCCGGAAGTTGCGATTGAATTTGGCGAATATTCGCTTCAGCGGTTCGCACCTGATTGCGGGCTTGAAGAATCGAATTCTGTTTATTATCGGTGGAAAGTTTTGCTTGATTAATATTGGTTTGAGCCGTGTCAAAATTTGATTTTGCCTGATTCAGGTCAGCATTCGCGGTCTTGCGGGTTAATGCAACGTTTGCGGAAGCCTTCGTTCGCATGGCTTGTGCGGCTAAAAGCTGTGCTTTGGCGGCTTCGATTTTTGCATCAAATTCACTCCGATCGAGTTCAATTAGGAGGTCACCTTTTTTTACCTGTTGGTTTTCTTTGATGTGAATCTTCGTAACATGTGCGGAAATTTTCGGGCTAATCTGAACGATGTTTCCTTCAACAAAAGCATCGTCCGTAGTGACAAACTGCCTGATATAAAGCCAATATAGCAAACCGCCAATTACTGCGATTAGCAACAAACTTCCGGCAATGTACGCAGGAATATTCGAACGTTTTTTCGGCAAAACTTTCTCTGATTCTTCGTTTGTGGGAGTGTCATTTTCCGGAAAAGACATTTAAGCAAATTCCTCAACTTAATTACGAGGGCGATTCTAACTAAATTCCATTAAAAATCCAACGACAAATATCCAATAAACAATCAAATCTTGTCAATATTAATATCCGATTGCTTCGCCGTCACTTCTCGAATCGATTGCACCAAGCCGGACGCCGGTTCTTTCTTCAATTGCAATTCCGGTTGCCGAGGCGATGTAACTTGGTCGTTCAGCAAATTTATGCCCCAATATTTCCAAAGCCTTTCGAGTATCGCTCGACATTCCAAATGGTTCAAAAATAATCTCGTCCGGCAGCCATTGATGATGAATTCGCGGTGCGTCAATCGCTTGCTGAATATTCATATCGTGGTCGATCATATTGATTACAGTCTGCAAAACCGAAGTGATAATTCGTGGTCCGCCTCTCGCACCAAGTGCAAACCAAGGTGAGCCATCTTTTCGCATGACAATTGTCGGAGTCATTGATGAAAGCGGACGTTTTCCGGCTTCAACCTTATTGCGTTCGCCTTGAATTAAACCGTAAAGATTCGGCTTTCCGGGCTTTGCGGCAAAGTCGTCCATTTCATCATTCAGCAAAACACCGGTGCCTTTCGCAGTTACGGCAGAACCGTATAAGTCATTGATTGTATATGTATTTGTGACGATCGTGCCGTCCTTATCCGCGACCGTGAAATGAGTCGTTTCGGTCGGCTCTTTGCCGGAAATTTCGCCTGCCCGAATGTCCAAACTTTTCGTTGCCTTTGTTAGATCAATAGTCGAACCGCGTTTTTCAAGATAGTTTTTTTCGAGCAATTGATTCATTGGAACATCTGCAAAATCAGGGTCGCCCATATATTCCGCACGGTCGGCAAATGATCGTCGCAACGCTTCGATCAATACGTGATATTTTTCCGAAGAAGCCCAACCCATTTTGCGTATGTCGTGTTTTTCGAGCATTGACAGAGTTTGCAGCATCACTATTCCACCTGAACTCGGCGGCGGCATCGTAATAATTTCGTGCCCGCGATAGCTTCCACGTAGCGGAACACGCTCGCGGACTTTATAACTCTTCAAATCTTCGAGCGTTATCAAACCGTTATTTGCTTTCATGTCGTCAGCAATTAATTGTGCGGTCTTGCCTTCGTAAAATCCTTTTGCACCGGATTTTTGAAATCGTCCAAGTGTTTGAGCCAAGTCCGGTTGCTTGAATAAGTCGCCTTCTTTGTAGTAGTTACCGTTATTGAGGAAGATTCTTTTACTGTCTTCGTGTTTTTCAAGATTACCTTTATAAGCAACAAATAAATTCGCCAATCGATTTGTCAAGACATAACCATTTTGTGCGATAAGTCTCGATGGCTCAACCAAATCCGCCCATTTCACTTTACCAGAACCATATTTTTTGAACGCAAATTCCAACCCAGCAGGCGTTCCGGGGATTCCGGATGCCCGATAGCCAACCGTCGAACCGCCTTCGCCTTTGATTACATTGCCTTCTTTATCGACGAAAATATCTCTGTTTGCGGCTTTCGGAGCCATTTCGCGATAATCGATTGCGGTTGTTTTTCCATCCTTAAAACGAATCAGCATAAACCCTCCGCCACCCAAATTCCCGGCTTCCGGATAGGTAACGGCAAGTGCTATCGCGACCGCAATTGCTGCATCGATTGCGTTTCCACCTTTTTTCATTACTTCAACGCCAACTTTAGAAGCAAGCGGATGCTGAGAAGCAATAATTGCATTCTTCGCCCTAACAGGCTCTCGCCAAGCACCGTACGTAGGAAGGCAAAAGGCAAAAGTAAAAAGTAGAAATAGAGCGACAAATTTTCGTAATGGATTCATGAATTTAGTTCTCTTTAAGTTTTTCGAGTGCCTCGCGGGCGATTTCGCGATCATCGAAATGGAATTTATCATTACCGATGATCTGGTACGTTTCATGTCCTTTACCGGCTATCAAAACAACGTCACCGGCTTTAGCTTTTTGGATTGCGGTATGAATAGCTTCCCGTCTATCTGGAACTACCAAATACGGACAATTAGTGTGTTTTATTCCCTCTTCGATCTGCGAAATAATCGTCAACGGATCTTCTGTTCGCGGATTATCAGAAGTGACAATCGCTAAATCGCTATTTCTTCCGGCAACTTCACCCATCGGCGAACGTTTCGTTTTATCTCTATCCCCGCCGCAGCCAAAAACAGTAATAATTCGACCGGAAGTTAAATCTCTTGCGGTTTTCAAAGTATTCAACAAAGCATCGTCAGAATGAGCGTAATCAACCACGATCGCAAAATCTCCGTCCTGCGGAACTCGCTCAAAACGTCCAGGAGCTCCAACGCAGGTCGAAATTCCCTCAACAATTTTGTCCAGATTAAGACCTAATTCGAGCGTCGCCGCAGTAGCCGCTAAGATATTGTAAACATGCGGCTTGCCGACCAAAGGAGACGTGATTTGACGATTGCCTTTTGGTGTTTTGAGTAAAAAAGACGTGCCTTTAAGTAATGAGACCTCAATATTTTCAGGATTCAAATCCGCCGGCGTATTGAGTCCGAAAGTAACAACCTTTTGTCCGGCTTCCTTCAATTCCCTAGCCAATTTTGCTCCCCATTCATCATCGATATTTATAACGCTGGAAACGGGTTTATCACCCAAACGCCCATCAAACAAACGCTTTTTCGCATCGTAATAATTTTCCATCGTCAAGTGATAATCCAGATGGTCGCGAGTCAAATTAGTAAAAATCGCAACTTCAAAATGTAGAGCATCGCACCGATGTAAGTCGATAGCTTGAGAAGAAGTTTCCATTGTCGCGGTTTTACAACCCGCTTCAAGTGCTTCACGTAAAAATCTTTGAGTGTCGCTGGCTTCGGGAGTTGTCCGGATTGCAGGCTCGCTTTTTTCACCGATCCGATATTCAACCGTCGTCAGCATAGCTCCTTTTTCGCCATTTGCTTCGGCTAAAGCATAAGTCAAATAAGTTGTCGTGGTTTTACCATTGGTACCAGTGATGCCAATCAATTTAAGCTTTTCAGATGGATTGCCGTTGATTACAGCCGCAGCTTGTGCGAGTGCCGTACGAGCGTTATTAACCTTTAACCAATTGCCTTTGAAATTCTCAGGAGCTTCTGATTCGGAAATTATTCCTGCTACACCGCGACGCATCACATCGTCGATAAACTGATGTCCGTCCATAGTTAAACCGCGAATCGCGACAAATAGTTTTCCGATATCTGCTTGCCGTGAATCGTGAGTTACATCGGTTACAATTTTTGTTGAATCGCCCGTTAAATGAGCGTTTAGAACTTCAGCGACTGTGCCGACCGTTACATTTTCCAAAGCCAAAATCTTTTCCCCTAAACGATATATATAAAAACAGTAGTGATTATACGACAACTGAAAAAAAATGCACGAATGAACATTTTGAAAACACTTTCGTAAAAGATTATGATTGTTTGATAAGGAGAAAAAAACAATGAGTTGGTGGAAAATGTTTTTGATGTGTTTGGGCTTAGTCTTTTTGGTGCTTTTGGGCTTTACCGTCATCGGATTTCTCTACAGCATCATCTGGTATCTCTTCTGGTTTGGGGTAATTGCGGTTGGCGGGTATGCCGGATATAAAATGCTTAAAAAGGGAGATAAATTGGAGATTGAAGGCTACGATTCAGTTTCAAATATCGAACTCGACAACGCAAAAGCCGTAAAGGAATTAGAGGATTATAAAACAAAAGTAAGACGCTAAACTGTCAGAAATTGTCTCTGCTAGACATTCGCCCAATAATCCGATAAATTCGAATTTGTCATTTTTTTTGATAATCCGCCGAGGTGGTGTAATGGTAGCCACGCTAGTCTTAGGAACTAGTGACGAAAGTCGTGCGAGTTCGAGTCTCGCCCTCGGTATTTAGATTCAGTATTTACAATCAAATACAATTGAGAGGTTGCCCGTCGATAAATGTTAATCCTGACGGGCTATTCAGTTTAATAAATGAAAATAGAATTAAAAGATTCTTCAGCAACTCAAAAGGAAATGCACATTGAGATTCCGGCTGAAGACGTTAAAACAGTTTATAATAAGGTTATCAAACAATATGCCCGTGCAGTAACGATTCCCGGCTTTCGCAAAGGATTTGCTCCGCTTGATGTAGTAAAAGTTCGCTATCAAGATGACATCAAGAATGAAGTTTTTCGTGAGTTACTTCCCAATAAAGTTACACAAGCCTTTACGGAAAAAGACCTTACACCACTCGGCGAACCGCATTTGCATATCGAAGACGTTGAAAACGTTAAAGCCAATGGCACACAATCAGTTACGCTTCACGTTCATTTTGAAGTAATGCCGGAAATTGCTGCTCCAAAATATAAAGGTTTGGAAGCTACCCGCCGCGTTCGTCCCGTTAATGAGGATGAACTCGAAAAAATTATTGACGAACGGCGACAACAAGGTGCAAGCCTTATTCCAATCGAAAATCGCAAATCAAAAGAGGGCGATACGTTGATTGTTGATCTAGAAGGAGTTTTCGTTGATAAACCTAAGGAAGACCCCATCAAAGCTGATGATCTCGAATTGACCTTAGGCGAATCGCACATTGAAAAAGCCTTTACCGAAAATCTAATTGGCTTGGAAGTAGATGATGAAAAAGAATTTACGGTCGATTATCCAGCCGAATTTGCTTCGCCGATCCTTGCCGGACAAAAAGTTACTTATAAAGCAAAAATTAAAAGCCACGGAATAATCGAATTGCCAAAAGCAGATGACGACTGGGCTCAAAGTTTGGAAGAAGAATTCAAATCGATGAAGGATTTGCGTAAGAAATTGCGTGGCGATTTGGAAGCGATGGCGAAAATCGAGGCGGATAATAAAGTTCGCGATGAAGTCTTGACGAAATTGATTGATAATCACGTAATCGAAATTCCAAACACATTGATCGACATTCAAGCCCGCAATTTGCTGAATAATTTTGCAAATGACCTTTCCCAGCAAGGAATGGACTTAAATGGTTTGGACAAAGACTTTATTAAAATGGCTTTTGAGCAAATGAAAGGTCAGGCAGAGCGTGACGTACGCGGTGCAATGCTTTTGGAAAAGGTTGCCGATATTGAGAAGATTGAAATCTCAGGCGAAGAAATTGCGGAAGAAATCGACAAAATGGCAGCTTATTATCGGGTTACTCCGGAGGAAATTCGCAAGTCTCTGTCTCAGCAAGATGGGGAAAATAGTGTGTCGGATAGATTACGAAGCCGTAAAGCGGTCGAGAAATTAGTCGATGCGGCTAAAATAACCGATGCTGAATGGATCGACGAAAGTCAGATTCCTGCAGAAATTGCGGCTCAGGAAGAAAAGCCAAAGGCTAAGAAAAAAGTAGAGAAGGCTGAAAATAAAGAAGAATCAGCCGAACCTAAAGAAAAGAAAACTCGTAAGAAAGTTTGATATTCAAGAGTTAGGATTCAAGATCAAAGATCTTAAATCGTGAATCCAAAATATTAAATCTGAACTTGCTTTTTGAGAGATAAGTTGTAGAATGCCGTTAACAGCTAAAAAGTTGTTAATTCAACAACTTATCTCCTTTAAGTTTATCCAGGTTATTAAACAATTCAATTCAAATTATTAAAAGGAAAAGAGATAAAGAAATATGCTAGTTCCAATGGTAGTCGAGCAAACTTCGCGGGGCGAAAGAGCGTTCGATATTTATTCGCGTTTATTGAAGGATAGCATCATTTTTATCGGTACTCCGATAGATGATATGGTTGCTAATTTGATTGTTGCCCAGTTGCTTTTCTTGGAAGCTGAAGACCCGGAACGAGACATCAATCTATACATAAATTCCCCCGGCGGTTCGATCACAGCCGGAATGGCGATATACGATACGATGCAGTTTATCAAAAACGATGTCACCACGATTTGTATCGGACAGTGTGCTTCGATGGGAGCATTGCTTTTGACAGCGGGGACGAAAGGTAAACGTTTTGCCTTGCCAAATTCGCGGATTTTGATTCATCAGCCTTCCGGCGGTGCTTCAGGGCAAGCGACGGACGTTCGCATTATGGCTGAAGAAATTCTCAGAATGCGTGAAATGACCTCGCGTTTATTGGCTTTCCACAGCGGACAACCCTTTGATCAAGTTGAAAAAGACGTAGAACGTGATCGCATTTTATCGCCGGTTCAAGCGAAAGAATACGGATTGATTGACGAAGTAATCGAACATCGCGAGTAGCAAGTAACGAAAAAGTGGATGGTGAAAAATTATCCTTCGCTATTCACTTTTCACTATCCACTTTTCACTATTTTATGTTAAGAAGATCAGAAGAAATTTTGCGTTGTTCATTTTGTGGTAAATCGCAAAATGAGGTCAAAAAGTTGATTGCCGGACCGAGTGTTTATGTATGTAATGAGTGCATAGATATTTGCAACGAAATCATCAATGACGACGAACGTGCTGAATCCTTAAATGGGAACATTCCGCTTCCAAAACCGCAGGAAATACGCAGCTTTTTGGATGAATATGTGATCGGGCAAGACGAGACTAAAAAACGTCTTTCCGTCGCGGTTTACCAACATTACAAACGCATCGAGCTTGCTCGTCGCCGTCCGGATGTTGAAATTCAAAAATCGAATATTCTTCTAATTGGTCCTACTGGAACCGGGAAAACTCTTTTGGCTCAAACACTTGCGAGAGTTTTAAATGTTCCGTTCTGCATTGTGGATGCCACGACTTTAACAGAAGCTGGATACGTTGGCGAAGATGTAGAAAATATCATATTAAAGCTTTTGCAATCAGCCGGAGGTGATCTTGAAAGAGCTCAAACCGGAATTATCTTTATCGATGAAATTGATAAGATTTGTCGCAAAGACGACAATCCTTCGATCACACGCGATGTTTCTGGCGAAGGAGTTCAGCAGGCTTTGTTGAAAATTCTGGAAGGCACTGTCGCAAATGTACCACCGCAAGGCGGACGCAAACATCCGCATTCGGAATTTCTGCAAGTTGATACTACAAATATTTTGTTCATCTGCGGCGGAGCGTTCGTCGGGCTTGAAAGAGTCGTAGAAAGAAGGATGAAAAATAAATCGCTCGGCTTTCAGGCAGACGTTAAATCCAATAAACAAAGGCTTAGCGAAGCAATTGATATGATTGAGCCTGAAGATTTGATTCGTTACGGCTTGATTCCGGAATTCGTCGGCAGGTTGCCTGTTTTGGGAACTTTGAACGAATTAGATGTGGACGCATTAGTTCGCATCATGACCGAGCCCAAAAATTCCTTAGTCAAACAATATCAACGTAAATTTGAATTCGACAATATTCGTCTGAAATTTACCGAAGATGCGATTCGTGCGATAGCTTCTGAAGCCCACGAACGTCGCGTAGGGGCGAGAGGCTTGATGATGATCATGGAAGAAGTTTTGCTTGATCCGATGTATGTTTTGCCTTCGCAAAAGCGGGTTAAAGAACTTATTATCACGAAAGATATGGTTGTCCGAAAGAAAGTGAATTTCGATACTATTCTTGAAGTTGTCGAAGAAGAAGCCGCAGCTTAAATTCAAAACAAAAATAAAAAAATGACTGCCCAAATTTGAGCAGTCATTTTTTATTTTTATAGTCAGTAGCAGACTTGAACTGCTGACCCCTACAATGTCAATGTAGTGCTCTACCACTGAGCTAACCGACTAAAATTCGCATAAAAAGCGAATAGCTAGAATGCCAAATCGACGAAAGACTGTCAAGTTTCACTCGACTTGTCCGACCTCCAAAAATAGTTCTATTCATATCGCAAAGCCTCTATCGGATGCAAACGACTTGCACGATAAGCCGGCAAAACACCTGCGAAAAAAGCAATTGATGTGACTAACAGCGTAACCCAAACAAGTGAAAATAGATGAAAAGAAAAAAGACTGTACCCTTCAAACGATTCTGCATAATAAGAGGCAAGTGTAAAATTGGCTGTTTTGCCAACAAAGATTCCTACGACGACGCCTAAGATCGCTCCCCAGAAACCAATTAAAACCGATTCTAAAGAGAATAAGGCAAATACTTTCCAACGTCCCATTCCTAAGGCTTTTTGCAATCCGATTTCTTTGGTTCGCTCCATTACGGCAACGACTAACGTATTGACGATTCCAAATGAGGCGGCGATTAAAGCAATAAAAGCAAAGAACCCTAAAATAAGCTGTATAATTACAATTCCATCCGAACCTCGTTTATCCTTATCAGCAATAGTTTCACCTTCGAATCCTTTGCCCGCTAATTTTGCCTTTGCATCTTGGATTTTCTGCTCGTTATTTGTGTCTAATAGAATTGTAAAACTTGAGAATTTATTAAAATCTTTATCGCCTAGTTTTTGGTCTTCATAGATTTTGCGGGTGGTTTCAGAATCAATATACGCACTAAGATTTTCAAAAAGTCCTTTCGTTGCAACTCCGGCTATTCTTAACGAAACCGTTCTCATTTCGTTAGAATTCTCGATTTTGTAGCCAATCGTAATATTGCGACCGACTAACTGCCCAATTTCAGGGTTTAAAGTTTTTGCCAAATTATTTGGAATTATAACTTCGCCCTTGCCAACCGTAGTTTGCCCTACTTCAACTTTTTGCTTAACCCCTTCAGAGAGCATATTTAGCATCACAAAATACTTTTTGACTCCATCGAGCGAAACATAAGACCCATTAATGTTGTATCGAGGTGTGATGCCACTGATACTTGGAATTTCAGATTTAAGAGCCTCAATTTCCTGCAAAGTCATAAAAAATGAGTCCCGGGAAGGCATTTTATTTGGTGAAATTTCAGATTCTTCCTTGTATTCCTGAGGTTCATTCATATTCCTCTGATCGTCTTGCTCATCAAACTTTCTTCTCACAAAAAGAACATTATCAGCTTCGTTGCTTTTTATCTGTTGGTCAACAAAATCTCGCATTCCATCGGCTAAACCATTGGTCAACACAAGTGTAAATGAGCCAACAAATATCGCCATAATCGTCAAAAATGTGCGAAGTTTATTGCGTAGCAGATTACGATTTGCGATTTTAACCAAGTCCCAGAATCTCATTTAGAATTCACCATTAACAATTAACTGTTTACTACCTTCAAAGTGTCATTATCAACCTTTGGATGAACAATTTCACCATCTTTGAGCTCAATAATTCGCGAACATTTTCTCGCTAAATCAGGATCGTGGGTAACGATAACAAGCGTAATTCCCTGCTCGCGATTTAGGTGAAAAAGCATATTTTCCACCATTTCACCGGTCGCGGAATCGAGATTTCCCGTCGGCTCATCTGCAAAAATTACGGCAGGTTTACCCACCAATGCACGGGCGATGCAAACTCTCTGCTTTTCCCCGCCTGACAGATCCTTTGCCTTTTTTTCTTCTTTATCTTTCAGATCGACGGCTTCGAGGGCATCCATCGCCGCACTAACCATTTTATATTGGCTAACGCCGCGAATACGCAAAGGAAAGACAACATTTTCCAAAACAGTATCGCGTCCATTTAAGAAAAACTGCTGAAAGACGAAGCCGAACTTTTCATTTCGTAAAACATCGAGTTCTTTTTCCGAAAGTGATGAAACGTCGGCATCATCAAGCACAACTCTGCCAATCGTAGGCGAATCAAGGCACGCCAAAAGATGCATCAACGTCGATTTCCCGCTTCCTGATTTACCAATGATCGCAACGCAATCGCCTTTATTTATTTTGAGATTGATGTTTTTTAGCACTTCATAATCAGTGCCTTCGCTTGAGTATGTTTTAGATAAGTTGATCGCTTCGAGCATATTTACTTGTTTGAAATTACGGCAGATACCAAATCAAGGTTTCAAATTTGTATTAACTTCTTTGTATTTCAAATTTGCCATTCCTAGCTTAATTCAATAGTTTGCCCATATTCCGGCACTACAACATTCCAACCAAATTCATCACGAATATGCCCTGCCATTGCCTCGGCAGCTTCGGGTTCTCCGTGCGTTGTGAAAATTTTCGTCGGGGCTTGCTTTAATCCCGAAAGCCAACGCAAAACAGCTTTCCAATCTGCGTGAGCCGAAAACCCTTCGATTTTTACGACGTGACAACGGACATCAACCCATTGTTTCATTATCTTAACTTCCCTTTCACCATTTTGAATTCTGCGTCCTGTAGTTCCAGCAGCTTGATAGCCGACAAAAACCAGCGTGGCGTTTTCATCGGGCAAAATCCGCATCGCATGATGCAAAACACGTCCACCCGTCATCATTCCCGAAGCCGAAATGATAATTCTGGTTCCGCGTTCTTTATTCAAAGCTTTTGATTCTTCCCGCGAGGAAGCCGTAATCATTGAACCCGTTCGCAATGGGTGACGTTTTTGCATCAAAATCGACGTATATTCGCGATCATGTTCTTCAGAAAAACGATTGTAAACTTGCGTAGCATTCGCTGCCATTGGTGAATCAACCCTGACAGGCAGAATCGGTATCCGCTTTTGATCCTCAAGTTCGCGAATCATATACAAAACTTCTTGTGTTCTGCCGATTGCAAACGACGGAATCAAAACCGGTGCATTTCGCTTGATCGCATCGTGAATTACTTCTACGAATTGATCCTCGCTCGATTCATTCCCATGCAAGCGATCGCCATAAGTTGATTCACACATCAGATAATCGCAATTTGGCGGAGCCGCCGGATCATTAACAATTGGCTGATCGTAATGTCCCAAATCACCCGAAAATAAAAATCTGATGTCGCTTCCGTCTGCTTTTGCTCCATCCAGCGAAACTAAAACCATGCTCGCCCCAAGAATATGCCCCGCCACGCGAAAATTCGCACTAATCCCTTCGCAGATCTGCACGAATTCGCCATCATTTTTAACCGGATGAAGTAATTTCAAAGCCTCTTTTGCATCATTTTCATCGTAGAGCGGCAACGCCGGACTGTGAGACGTTAAACTATGTCGATTGCGATAGTCAGCTTCTTCCTCTTGCAAGCGTGCGGAATCGGGCAACAAAAGTTTCATCAGATCGCCCGTAGCACGGGACGTAAAAACCTCACCATGGAAGCCAAGTTTAACGAGTCTCGGAAGCCAACCGGTGTGATCTACATGAGCATGAGTAATGATAACGGCATCAATTTCGGTAGGTGTAAACGGCGGATCTTGCCAATTTCTTTCCCGTAATTCTTTGTCACCCTGAAAAAGTCCGCAATCTACTAGAACCTTGCGTCCATTGTGTTCGAGTAAATACTTCGAGCCTGTTACAGAACCGACCCCACCCCAAAAAGTAATTGTTGCCATAATTTATTTTGCCTCGTTTTTGATCAAAACGACTTCCCGATTATTATTGCCTCTGACAAGATATATCTTCTTGCCATCAGGCGATGTGGTGAAACGGAATAAGCTTTCCAGATTAAAATTTGTGATTTTCGATGTCTTGCCGTCATTCAAGTTTAACCGATAAATATCCGCACCATCATTTTCTACCTCAATGTAAAGTAATGACTTTCCGTCCGGAGAAAAGCGAACTTGGCGAACATTTGCAACCTTTTGCAATACTCGCGAGTCGCTCAATTTTGTTCCATCAAAGCTTGCGACGAAGAGCGAGGCTTGAGAGATCATTCCATTTTCAAAGGCGATTGGAGCGGCGGCGTAGAGAACGGTTTTTCCGTCGGGGGAGAGCACTGCATTTTGCAAATAGATCTTTTCATCTGACCAAACTGTCGAAGTTTCACCCGTTTCGAGATTCAATTTTTCGATGGAAGTTTTAGATCCATTGAAATCTTGTATCTTGAAAAGTATGTATTTATTATCTGACGTGATACCACAAAACCATTTTTGGAAGTCCTTTGAATTTGTGAGCTGAACCTGATTCGTGCCGTCTGCATTCATTTTCCAAAGTTCTTGCGAACCACTCCTTACAGCTTCAAAAATAATAAAACTGCCATCGGGGGAAACAAAACGACTGCGATTTTCGCCATTGTCAGCCAATAAAACCTTTTCACCGCTACCGTCAGTATTCATCCTCCATAGATCAACATTATTTTTGCCGTCGAATTTAGAAAAGATAAGCTTGCCATCTGGCGTTACGTTTAGTGCGGAATAACCTTTTCGTTCTTCGTTTGTCGGGCTGATCTGCTTGGCTGTTTTTGTTGCCACGTCAAATTCCCAAATGCCGCTATTGGTGGTCGCTTGAATTGTCGCAATGGTTTTCCCATCCGCCGTAATCGAATTCCCAAAATAATCATTCGCGTCTTTTGTTAGACGCTCTACATTGCCGTCTGGGAAACTGACTGTAAACAAACGGCTAGTAGAATCTTTATCTAAAACGCCCGAAACAAGCAGACCTGAGCCATCTTTCAGCCAACGATAATCATTAAGAGTAGTAAAATAGTCATTTCCGATCAGAGTAAAATTTCCGCCTTCTGCAGGAATCCAGCCAAGCCTCATAGCCGCATTTCCTTGTCCTCGCGAATTATCGAACTCGTTTAAAACAATAGTCTTCCCATCCGGCGAAAATTGCGGATGTATCTGATTTTTTGTATTCGTGTAAATCAATTTTTCCTGTCCGCCGTCTGCATTTACTACAAAAATTTCTTCCTTAGGCGGCGTGATTGTGTGGCGGTGAAAAACGATTTGTTTTCCATCAGGCGAAAACGACCCTCCCGAATCTACGTCAAACGCAATCTGCTTTGGTTCGCCGCCAAGAATGGGAACACGAAAAAGTGCCGCACCAATTCCGGCTTTAATACTCTTGCGAAAATAGATGTAATTTGAATCCGGCGAGAAGCCGATTAAAGCAATCGTGGCATCTTCAAATGGCACAATATCTTTTTCGCTGCCGGTTTCAAACTGACGTAAAACAAGTCGCGTTTTCGACCCCTGCGAACCTTCCACATAAGCTAAATACTTACTATCCGGCGAAAATTCGACCCCAAAAACGGTTTTCTTGATAGGCATTTTCTCAATCGAAACGCTTGAGAATGAATTTACCAATCGCGGCTTGAGAAGCATGAAATAACTTAAAGCCCACAAACCGCCGAGCACAATCAAACCAAAAAAAGCGTAGATAAACATCGAGTTTTTTTGTTTGAAATTGGCTGATTCAAAAGCTGAGCTGGCATTCGCTTTATCAAATTGATTTGATGAAACAACGGTTTTATTTACTTCATCAGTATCAATAATTTTAGTTTTATTGGTAAGAATATCTTTATTTTTTATGGTCAAACGGCTCGAACTATCAGGCGAAAACGAAACGTCATTTTCACTGGCAAAATCCAATTCACGCATCAAACTTTTGATGTCGTTGGAGAATTCTTTTGAAGATTGATAGCGTTCGTCGCGATTTCTGCGGAGCGATTTCTTAACAATTCGGTGCAACTCAAGCGGAGTTTCAATATCGTATTCAGCAAGCGGCAAAGGATCTTTATGGATGATATTAGCTAATATATCCGTCATCGTTTCGCCGTCAAAAGGTGTTCTCCCCGTCAGCATTTCATAGGTGCAAACGCCCAAACTCCACAAATCTGATCTAGCATCAACCTCTTTTCCGCGTGCCTGCTCGGGCGACATATAGGCGACGCTTCCCAAAACTACCCCAGCTTTGGTAGAAACAAATTCGCGTGTTTCCGCCTCGCTTTCAACCATTGTCGGTTTTGCCAATCCAAAGTCTAAAAGCTTCGCGATTCCGTCTTCCCGAATCATAATGTTTTCAGGCTTGATGTCGCGGTGAATAATTCCGGCTTTGTGTGCGGATGCAAGTGCAGAAGAAATTTGCTGAGCGAAATTGAGCGAAGAACTTAAATCCAATGCATTCTTTTCGATGAAACTACGAAGCGTTTCTCCCGCAATATACTCGGTAACGATGTAAATAGTTCCATTGTCTTCACCGATTTCGTAAATCGTAATAATCGAAGGATGATTGAGCGAAGAAGCCGCTTTGGCTTCCAATTTGAAACGATTAACCCGCTCCAAATTACAACAGAATTCAGGCAGCAAAACCTTTATCGCAACCTCACGATCAAGCGATTCATCATGAGCCAAAAAAACCTCGCCCATTCCGCCTTCGCCGAGCTTTCGTAAGATTTTGTAACGCCCGATTTGATCGCCCGTATTCATATTAGTTAAACGTTTGCTGTGGAGAAAAGTTTAACTGAATTTCACAAAAAGAAAAAGTTTTAAAACTTAAAGTCTTCGTGTAATTTTTTTGCTTTCGCCAAAATCTCTTCAAATCTTTTTTGGTTTCGCAAATTGTTTATGAGCGGATCGTTTTGAAAGTACGGAAAGCAGAAAAAGCCTTTTTCGACTGATAAGTCAAATAATTCCAACGCTTTGGCGTTTTCGCCTAAAATTGCAAAGGCTTGTGCAACTTTGTAAATCCCTTCGCCGTCAGTAACCTTTTTCTCGATAATTGTTTTTTTAACTTTTAGCAGCAAGTCTTTGGCTAAGTCTTTTTCGCCGGAAATGATAAAACTGAGAGATTTTCCGATTTGCGTTTGCATCGAATTTGAATCAAGTTGATAGGCTTCATCAAAAAGTTGTTTGGCGGCTTCTTTGTTATTCAAATGATATTCAGCAAAGCCTTGATAAAATTTGATGTACGAAGAATCTGTCCGCCGCGAGATTGCGTTTTTGAATTTTTGATAATCGCCGACATACAAATAATAGCTTGGCACAGAAGCATTCAGGTAAAATCCCTGATCAACCTGATGTGCTTTTTCGCCAGCTTCGATTGATTTTTCCAACTTTCCTGCGTAACGATAAGCGTAACTCATTTCCCACCAGGCATTTGGGTTTTCCGGCTCTTTTTCTAAAACTTTCTGCAAAATTTCGATTGCCTTTTCTTTCTGATTGGTTTCGATCAGCAGGTCAGCCAGATGAATATGCGGCAATGTATAATCTTCATCAATACTGATAGATTTGCGAAAGGCTTGCTCGGCTTTTTCGTAAAATTCTGTTCCGCCGTAAAGTGTTGAAGCACTCAGCAAATACGAGGTTCCAAGTTTGTCCCAAGCAACGCTAAAATTCGGTTCAATTGCAACAGCTTTTTCCAGATTTTCTATTGATTCAGGAATTCTAAACCGTGAATATTGTTCGATTCCTTTCAAAAAGTAATTATAGGCTTTCGGATTTATTTCAGACATATCCGCATATTTTGAAATCTCTTGCGGACGCAAACGAAGTTCGTTGATCAAACGGCGGGCAATAATTTCCGACGTTTGCGAAAGTTGTTCTTCGCCAAGTTCAAAACTGTCCTGAAACAAAGTTTCTTTTTTCGAGACATTAAAAACTTGCGATGAAACAAGCAGTTTACCGTTTTCTTTCAAATACGTTCCGGTGACGACAAATTCCGCCGTTGCTTCGCTCAAAAAATCTTGCGGAGTTCGATAATTTGCCATCAATGAAGACGGGAAAACCTTGAATGTTCGCATAGAAGTAAGTTTTGCATTGAGTGTATCTGCAAAAGCAAAACCAAGATAATCGGTTTCTTCGCTTGGTTTGAGACTTTTAAATGGCAAAACCGCCAAACGTTTATTGGAACTGTTGCTTGTTGATAAATTGTCCGTTTGGGAATTACGATAAACAAATCCGCCAACAACAAGGAATAAACTTGCTCCAATAAAAATGGCGATTAAAACATTCTTTTGCAGCAATTCCGCGACGAGGCTGGCTTTTACAGGACTTGCAACAGAATTATCTTTCTCATTTATTTCAGCTTCTAAATTTGTGACAGCCTTTTCTGATTGATCAATTTTACAAATAAACCGATAACCGCGACGCGGAACAGTTTCAATAAACTTCGGTTCATTAAAATCGTCGCTGAGAATTTTACGAAGCTGGCGAATTGAATAAGTAAGATTGCTGTCTTCAACAAAACTATCTTCCCAAACCTTTTGCATCAATTCTTCTTTTTCAACAATTTTGCCGTGATCTTCAACCAATACTTTGAGCAACAAAAATACTTTCGGAGTGATGGAAACAGGCTTCCCGTTTTGAATCAGAGTTTTTTCTTCCAGGTTTAATGTAAACCCATCAAATTCGTATAAGTAATTATTTTGCATCTATTTAAGACAATCTAGGAATTATCTAGGAAATAACTATGCGAACTCTCAAGACTTGCTGAATTGAAAAGTGTTGAGATTACTAAAATCAATCTATGCAAGAAGTTTCGCAGATTTTGGTAGTTCAATCAAGATTCTATAAATAAGATACGCAGAAATATTGAGGAAATTTATTACAGTAGCAATAACTTATTTCAAACGAAGACAAACAACTATATGCAAACAAACAATTACCCGCGAAGTCGCAAAAACGACATCGTAACCCAAGACATCAAAGACGAAATGATGATTTACGACCTAAATACCAACAAGGCTTTTCATCTGAATCAAACTTCCGCTTTTGTTTGGTCAGCTTGTGATGGTAATAATTCCGTTTCACAAATTGCTCAACAATTAAGCATAGAACTAAAAACGTTTGTCAGCGAAGACTTTATTTGGTTGACGCTCAACGAATTAATCAAAATGAATCTGCTCGAAAGCGATAAATTCACGAAAACTTTTACCCGATTTAATCGGCGTGAAATGGTAAAACGGATCGGAACTGCTTCGATGATCGCACTTCCCGTTGTCAGTTCGCTGGTTGCTCCGACGAGTGCGGATGCTCAATCTACTTGTGTAAATTTAGGCGGCACATGCACAACCTCTGCACAATGTTGTGCAACTGTAAACTTTTTTACCATCTGTAATTCCGTAAACGACTGCGAACTCTGTGACTTTGAGGCAGGCGGAACGGTGGATACAGGTGGCAACTGTGATCCAAACCAAACGCCAAATGTTTGTTGTAGCGGGATTTGCAATCCATTTGCATTTACACCATTAGGAGGGATTTGTGGGTAGAGCGGAAAATTTGAACGCCGATTCTCCGGCAGAGATTGAAGAACTTTTTTCTCTGCGAAAACCGAAAGTCTTTGAAAAAAATAAATCGAAAAATATGACAAATAAAAAACCAATCGGACGTAAAAGAGACATTGTAACCCAAGCAGTCAAAGACGAATTAATGATTTACGACTTACAAATTAACCGGGCTTTTTGCTTAAACCAAACATCAAGAACAGTTTGGCAATTTTGCGATGGCAAAAATACGGTTTCGGATATTAAGAAATTAATGTCCGAAAAACTGAAAACTTTCATTTCCGAAGATATTGTGTGGCTCACGCTCGACCAATTACAAAAGGAAAATTTGCTCGAAAATAATGATGAACTGCGGATTGATTTTGGCGGATTATCAAGACGCGAAATGATTCATAAAGTTGGGGTGACATCATTGGCTGTTTTGCCGTTGATTGTTGCCATAACTGCTCCGCAAGCCATTAATGCTGCTTCAACAGGTATCTGCCTTAACGATTCCGATCCGTGTGACGACGGCAATATCTGCACTGTCGGAGATTTTTGCAGCGGCGGACGATGTGTCGGCGGATTTCTTGTTAGTTGCCCTAATAGTGCCGACCCCTGCTTAGAGGCTTTTTGCCATCCGTCAACCGGGTGTGGTTTCAGACCTAATGGAACTTGTTAATGATGTATGGAAACAATTTAGAAGAATAGAAAGGAAAATTACCATGAAAATTTTGATGAGAATTTTAGGAGTTTTGTTATTACTCGGCGGATTGGGATTGGTTGGCTTGATGTTGACCGACAATTTAGTGCAACGACAAGAAAGTTTTTATGACGACACCGTTGCCAAAATGGAAAAAGCTGAGAAAGAATACCGAATTGAACCAATCGAAGAAAAAAAGAAATCAGTCGAAAGTTGGAAGAAAAATGTGGACGATTCTGGAAAACTGCTCAATGAACGAAAGCAGAATAGAACTTTCGGCGTAATCGGCGGTGGAGTGATGGCAATTTTGGGCATCGCAATTTTTGGGCTGAGCTTTATTTTTGGGAGAAAGAAGAATATTTAAGGAGTATAGATCATGAAAAACAAAACATCAGTAGTCGTTCTAACACTAATTTTAGCTATCACTAATTTAACCGTATTTGCTCAAGATTTGAGTGCTTGGGCGACTGTTTCCCTCACCGATATAAAAAAAGTGAAAGCCGGACTTGATAGCACTAATTCCAATGAAGGATTCAGATTATCGCAAAGCACAAACGATGATTGGATTAAATATTCAATCTCAAAAATCGCTCGTGATAAATTTTTTAATTCATCAAAATTTAATGCTTTTGAGAAAGCAGAGGTTAGTAAAGCCCTTGATTCTCTGGCAATATCCGCCGCTCGTGAACTCGAAGATTACAAGCCAACAACCGCAAGTTTTGCTTTCAAAAATCTTGCTTACGAAAAACTAATCAAAACTAAACTTGCCAATTTATTAACTTTGAAAATCCACAATTCAGGCTTTTCAAGTGCAAATTGGCAAATTCACACTAATAATTACGGTCTGCCCAGATTACGCTTCAAACGCGGCTACATTTACGCCAAAGATACACAAGATGAACATAGTTTTTGCCATCTTTATTATATTTCAGTGAATCAAGATTATTCGGGCGGTGGAACTTTTGGTTCTGCCTATGCTTCTTTTGAAAGTGATACGCTGGTCGCCTGTCCAAAATAACAAGATGGCAAATATAACTCCAAAAAAAGGAAGTTTGGAATTTCTGGCATCCCAAACTTCCTCAATTTTCTAAACTTCCCAAGCCTAATTACTCAGCTGCTGCCACAACTTTCGCCGCCGCATCCGCCATTCCGTCGGCTGAAATAATACCGATATTTGAAGAATTCAAAACTCGCTTGCCTTCTTCGACATTTGTGCCTTCTAAACGAGCCACAATTGGAATTTTCACACCTAAATTTTTTGCCGCTGCTACAACACCATTCGCAACCATATCGCAGCGAACAATTCCGCCAAAAATATTGATTAATACAGCTTTAACATTTGGATCAGCCAGCAAAATCCGGAATGCATTTTCGACGCGTTCTTGTGAAGCACCGCCGCCAACATCCAAAAAGTTAGCAGGTTCGCCGCCAGCAATTTTTATAATATCCATTGTCGCCATCGCCAAGCCCGCTCCGTTTACCATACAACCGATGTTTCCATCCAATTTGATATAGTTCAAATCAAATTTTGAAGCTTCGATTTCGAGCGGTTCTTCTTCATTCAAATCCCTCAATTCAGCATAATCTTTATGGCGATACATTGCGTTATCATCAAAATTAACTTTTGCGTCTAAAGCGATTAGCCGATTATCTTTGGTCTGCAAAAAGGGATTAATCTCAAGCAAAGAAGCATCCATCTTTTCGTAGGCATCATAAAGCGACAACATAAATTTTGCCGCTTGGTTGATCAAGTCATTTGGTATCCCAAGCCCAAAGGCTAATTTTCTAGCTTGAAACGGACGCAAGCCGACGGATGGATCAATCGTTTCTTTCAGAATTAGTTCGGGCGTTTCTTCAGCGACTTTTTCGATGTCCATTCCGCCTGCCGATGAAGCCATAAAAGTGTTTCGCCCGGTAACGCGATCAAGTGTAATTCCGAGATAAAATTCTTTATCAATTGGCAGTCCTTCTTCGATCAAAAGCGTTTTTACTTCAGTTCCTTCCGGTCCGGTTTGATGCGTAACAAGCATCATTCCCAACATTTGCGAGGCAATTTCTTTAGCCTCAGCGGGAGATTTTGCAAGTTTAACGCCACCACCTTTCCCGCGACCACCGGCATGAATTTGGGCTTTAACTACAACAACGTCAGTACCTAATTCTTTCGCGGCTTGCTCGGCTTCATGCGGTGTTCGTGCAACAATATTTCGCGGCACGGGCACACCATAATTTTTCAAAAGTTCTTTCCCTTGATACTCGTGGATTTTCATAGTTTATTTTTGCGATTTTTATAGTTGTTTAAGACAAAATTAGTTTAACTGTGTGAGGCTTAAAAAGCAAAAAGGGGACTTAAATCCCCTTTTCGTAAATAGTTTTGCGGATGAATCTATTTCATGCGAACTTCAACTTCAATAATTCTCCAAACTCCATTTTCGAGAATATATTTATTGTCGAAGGATGTGATTGAAGGCGAAGTTGGAATTGATCCGGCTGCGGTTAATATCTGAAAGCCATTTTTCTTTTCAACTTTTGAAATTGCCATGATCAATTCTTTAGTCGGAGCTTGACGAAGAATCGGAACAGCCAAGTCTTTTTTGTCGATGAAAACCTTAAATTCATTCGTCATTTTTTCGGCTGTAAACTGCTTCTTAAATGGTTTTGAACAATCCGCGTGAAAATCGGCAAAATCGCCTTTCTCCACGGCATCAGCGAAATCCATCAGCGTATTTTTAACCAATGGCTGCAATTTACCGTTCGTTAAGATGTCATTTCCCTTATCAGCCGGAATTTCCTCGCGATCACCCGAATCTGCGGTGTCTTCATCCGCGTCATTTGTGTCATCAGTTGAAGTAGTTTTATCTTTTTTGTCAGTTTTATCCTTACCGAATGTAGGTAACGTCTTATTCGATGCCGTCTCGTCTGAGCCGGTGTCTGAATCTTTACCTGAATCTGACGTAAGTCCCTTGCCGCAGGTACAACCCAAAGCGATTAATCCAACAAGTGCTAACGCAATCAGACCGTTAAACTTATTTTCCCTGCCAAAAATGATGTTGTTGACAATATTTTTCATAATTTTCCCTTTACCTTAAATATTTTTACAAAACTTGCTGCTAAACACTCATCTCCAAGGAATTGCGATTTCTTTCAAGCCATTTAATTTAAGCAGTGATGCCGGCTCGTTTCCTAACGAAGGCGAATTTATGGAATTAAGCTACCACATTTTACGATAGATTAACCACAATTCATATACCAATTATCGAAAAATCTTCGCTCCTACCCTAAGCTGATCCTTAACTAATTGCGGAAAAGTCTGCTTGTCTATTTTCAAAGTAAATTCTTTTGAAACAAAAAAGTGATCGGCGTAAATTTACACCAATCACTAGACGAACTTTATTTTCAAATTTGCCTTATTGCGATTTTTCAATGAAACGCAAAAGAGTTTTTATGCAAATTCCGGTTGGACCTTTCGGGTGATGCGGCTTTTCGCTATCAGCCCACGCCGTACCCGCAATATCGAGATGAATCCATTTTGCTTTATCAACAAATTCCTGAATAAAAACCGCACCCATAATCGTTCCGGCTTTTCGGCTTGGACCGATATTTTTGATGTCGGCAATATCTGATTTGATCATTTTGCTGTATTCCTTGCTAAGCGGAAGTTGCCAAAAATCTTCACCAACTTCTTTACCGCAAGCAATGATATCATTAACCAATTCCTGATCATTTCCCATAATTCCGGTGTTCAAATCGCCTAGAGCAATGATTACCGCACCAGTTAGAGTCGCCATGTCGATGATCGTTGTCGCACCCTGCTTTTCGGCATAAGCTACCGCATCCGCGAGGATCAAACGACCTTCCGCATCAGTATTTAAAATCTCAATTGTTTTGCCATTCATCGCAGTTACAACATCACTTGGACGTGAAGCCTTTCCGCTCGGCATATTTTCAACTGCTGCAACTACTCCGATTACAGGAACAGAAGGTTTGGTCAAAGCGATTGCCCGCATCGCCCCCAAGACAGTTCCGCCGCCTGTCATATCGTACTTCATCGCGTCCATTCCCTCTCCGGGTTTGAGCGAAATACCGCCGGTATCAAAGCAAACTCCTTTACCAACAAGTGCCAGAAGTTCGCCTTTTTTGCCCGTGCTTTTCTTTGGCTCATATTTCAAGACAATCATTTTGCCAGGCTGATCGGATCCGACTGAGACACTTAAAAGCGAACCCATACCAAGCTTTTTCATCTGGGCTTCGTCTAAAATTTCACATTTCAAACCTACTTCTTTCGCCATCTTGACGGCACGATTTGCCATCTCCGTTGGGTGCAAAATATTGGGCGGTTCGTTTGATAGGTCTTTCGTAAAATTAATCGAATCTCCAATGTCTTTGCCGCGATCCAAGCCGCCCTGAAGGTTTTTCGAATCTGCTCCATCGACAAATAAACTAAGTGTTTCGATGGCTTTTTGATCTTCTTTTTTCGATTTATATTTGTCTAAACCAAACTGACACATAAGCGAGCCGATAGCCGAAAATTTTGCAATTTCCGCTGCATCGCCTTCACAACGCGGGACAAAAACAAAGCTTTTCAGATTGCGTTTCGATAAAAATCGCGTCGCAGTTGCACAAACATTGCCAACTTCAGAAACGCTGTAATCTTTTGGTTCGCCAACTCCAACCAATAAAACGCTGTGAGCCTTAACTTTTCCGCTTGGCATAATGCGAATTAAAGCAGTTTGTCCTTCCGAACCTTTGAATGCTTCGTTTTTGATTACGGACGCTATTAATCCTCCGGTCAAACCATCCAAATCTTTGAGAAAAGCAGAACTCGCTTTCTCATCTTTGAAAACGGCAACGGCGATTGCATCAACATTCGCTTCCGTGTAATTGTTAGTAATTGCGTGAAATTTCATCGTTCCTCTATGTAAATTATATTTCAAAACTTTATCTATCTATAACTTATCTTACTTTTTCTTTCAACTGTTGACGAGTTTCAAGCTCAATCGCTTTCGATTTAAGGGTTTCGCGTTTATCGTATAATTTCTTGCCTTTTGCCACCCCAATCTCAAATTTTATTCGTCCGTTTTTCCAATAAATCCTTGTAATGACAAGCGTTAAACCTTTAATAGTGGTCTCTTTTTGCAATTTGTCGATTTCTCTGCGATGCAAAAGCAATTTGCGTGAGCGAAGCGGTTCATGATTGTTTATATTGCCATGAGAATATTGGGAAATATGTGCATTTATGAGCCAAACTTCGTTATCCTTTACGGCAACGTATGATTCCTTGAGCTGAATCCTACCGGTCATTACAGACTTGACTTCAGTTCCGAGCAAAGCAATTCCCGCTTCATATTTATCTTCGATAAAGTATTCATGATAGGCTTGGCGGTTATTTATAATGTCTTTTTCGATTGCTGACATACCTTATATATTGCCTGTATTAGAGTGAAAAGTGAAAAGTGAAAAGTGAGTCGTGAATATTTATTCTCCCTTTGATAGAGAAGTTGACGCAAAATAAATCGAGATATAGTAATAACAAAGTAAAAAAAGCTAAATGCAATTGACTTTTCACTTTTCACTTTTAACTATTAACTGGTTTTGTCTTCGCCGTCAGATTGGCTGATCAAAGCACGTTCCAAAACTCTCATTTGGGTTTCCAAACGAGCATCGATCGTTCCAACTTCGCTTTCGATCAAACATCCGCCAAGGGAAACCCGCGGATCGGCGACAAAATCAATAAATTTAACTCTCCCGGTTGCCGCAAATTTCTTACTTTCTTTCTCCAAAATTGGCAGATCGGAAGGATTTACGCGAACCGTCAATTTCTCCTGCTGACGGGCGTTTTGGAGGGCTACATTTACAATATCGAGAACGGTTTTATTATCTTTTTCAATCTCGCGACCAATAATCTTTTCCGCCAAACGAACTGACAAACGCAGCAAATCTTTTTCGGTTTCCCGCCAAACTCTTTCCCGGATTTCTTGAGATTCAAGCAAATTCTGTTCAAATTCGGTTAAAGCATTTTCTGTACCCTGTTGATGAGCTTTCGCGAGCATATCAGCCGCATCGATACTTGCTTTCTCTCGAATCTGAGCCGCGTTAATTTCGGCTTCTTCAACAATTTTTGCAGCCTCAAGACGGGCGGAAAGTATCTGATTCTTAACGACTTTTGATTGTGCGTTTAAATCTATGGAGCTTATTTTCTTTCGACTTTTGATTAAGTTTTCTGAATTTTGAAATTCCGGTGTCATGATATTTTATAGTTTCGCTGTTTGAGCAAATTTATTGGCTAAACGATCTAAAGATTTTATTCGTCGTTCCAAAATTATTCGCTCCTCCGTGTTTTCCGTCAGCAAAATTTCCTGGTTGCGACTAACCATTTTTTGCCATTGTCTTGCTTCTTGAATCGATAATTTTTGCTTGTTGTAATTGATGGCGTTTTGCTCACTTTTTGAAAAAGCCATCGATAAAAGTCTTAGTCCCACTATCTTCAAAACTTTTTTCGGAGGTAAATTTTTGTTCCATGTTTTGCGAACCAGTTCGTCTGCCTGAGCAACCCAAAATGGTCGTATCTTTTGCAATTCGGTAAGAAAAATAGCAATATCTCGAACATCGTCTTCGTCAAAACGATTTAGAAATGCCGCTAATGTTTCTTTCGAATTAATTCCCCGGCAAGCTATCGCAACTTCACGCAAGCCAAGCTGGAGGATAAAATTTTCTAATTCCACAACCGAGAATTTATCGATTACTGCGGGTTCGTAAATATCTTCGTACGAAACAAAATTTTCTAAAAATTTTTGTTTGAGCAAGGCAATTATTGTCGGATTAATCTGCTTTTCATCCCGCTGCTGATTTGGAGAAATTGCCTCATTTTCCAAACCAAGCTTCAAATAAAAAGCGATTCTGACACTCAAATCCTTTGGCAAATTCTGCAAAATAAGGTTCTGAATATGCTTTGGCTCGTTCGTTAGATTTTCCGCTAGATGAGTCGGGTTAATATTACCATCAAGCAAAATTGCTCTACCTCTTCGGCGAACTCTATCAACTCTATTTTCCCGCCAAATCTCTTGATTTTCTGTGGTTAATTCATCCAAATAATTCGCTCTGGAAGTGATTTCCACATAGTCATCGGCATTTATGGCATTAAATGATTTCTCGGCTAGCTCCGATATGTTTGTAAACACAGGAGAATTTTCGACACCTCGATAATTTTTCTCGTAAACGAGTGCCAATGCGAGCAAAATATCATTTTTTTCCAATCTTGAAATGGTTTTCATCAAATAGTCTAACGTTCAGTTTCGTCTTCATCGTCATCAAAATCGTCTTTATAATTAAGCAGAGGCGTTTCCCCTTCAGCCGCCTCGATTTGATTTGTAAAAGTATCGGCTTCGGGAATTTCATCCGGACGTTTTTTACGCAGAAAAAAGAGAGCCGAAACTATTGCCAATATTGTGGCTAATCCGATTCCGGAAATCAAAGCAATTCGATTGATATTATAGCTCGCTCGGTAATCAGGAAGCGGACGAAGCGGTTTTGCAGCAATTATTACCGTTACATTTTCCGGTTGCAAAGCTGGAACGCTTCTTGCAACCAACGAAGCGATCTCCTCTCTGGTTACAGGAAAAGTCGGAGTTTTATAATTTACCAAAACTGAAGCCGTTGATGGATAAGGGTTTATAGCTAAAGAACGATCTTGCGGCGGAACAAAATTCACATCAATGCAAGTAACGCCCGGAAGTTTACGCAATTGGGATTCAATATTCATTTTCAGACGGCGTTGCTCTCTTGCACGTTCTACTTCAATTGATGTAATCACCGTTCCGCCTTCAATTTCTGATGGTTCTGGCTGACCAAGGCAGTGATCTTCCATTATCTGAATCGCGGCGGAAAGCATTTCATCATCGCCGCTGATTGAAATATCAAACGATTTGCGTTCGCCTTCGCCAACTTCAAGCTTGCTTGCCCTAATACCATTTTCGCCCAAAACATCGATTATTTGATTCGCTTCCGCTTCAATCTTAACTGATTGCACTTTTTTAGAACCGCAACTCGCCAAGAAGACCGACGCAATTAATATCAAAGCGATAATTCCAATTTTTCTGATAGTCATTATTTATTGAATCCTTGTTTTGGCAGGCTTAATTCGTCAATTCATCCATTCCTGAAGGCATTAGTTCTGGCAAATCTGCAAAATTATCGTCAAATGCCCCGTAGCCTTGATTCATTCCGGCTTGCCTCATTGAAATTCTACCGATTGGCTGAATATTAAGTTCGGGCGTTAATTCCTGATACGATAAAACCGCCAGCGACTGGAATTCGAGTTCAACCATTTTGCGGACAAAACGGCGTAATTCCATATCTGTCACGATTACAGGCTGCTGAGCAGTTGGCGGCTGATCGGCAATTTCACGACGAATCGCGTCTAAAATATCATGTGCAATCGTGGGATCAAGTGAAAGAAACGAACCCGTTGAAGTTCTTCTGATAGCTCCGCGAATTACATCTTCAATTTCAGGATCAAGCAAATAAACGAATAAATTATCGCTTCCAAGTGCATAGCGAAATGATATGTAACGCCTCATCGCTGCCCGTATATGTTCGGTTAGCATTACAGGGTCTTTCTCGATTCTGCCCCATTCGCTCAATGCATCGAGAATAGATTTTGTGTCTCTGATCGAGATTCCTTCCTGCACAAGCCGCTGTAAAACATCTGTAAATTGATGAATTGTAATAACCTTTCCGACCGTTTCTTCCACCAATTTCGGCATTCCCCGCGAAATAAAATCAAGATATCCCTGAGCTTCGTGAATACCTAAAAAGTCATAAGCGTATCTTCTCATCACTCTAGATAAATGCAGCAAAATTACCTCAGCAGGTTCCCAAACTTTCAATCCAGCCGTTTCTGCAATATGTCTTTGTTCAGCGGGAATCCACGCTCCCGGTCGCAAATCAGCCGGATTGCTGACATTTTCGCCTTCAATTCCAAACACTCGAATATTTTCCGCCGAATCATTTACATAAACGCAATTTGGGCGAAGCGAACCTGTTCCAACCGGGACTTCTTTAACGGCAATATAATATTCATTAGCCGCAATCGGAGCATCTCCGCCAACATAACAAGATGGCATCATCACGCCTAGATCATAATAAATCGTGTTGCGAAGTTTCGGAATTTCTGCTCTGAAACTCGCCCCCAGATCAGTGTTTTTATCAACCAAATAACTTAATTCCCTGCTGACAACAATAGCCATCGGCACCGTGTGACTCAATTGGATTTCGTCAGAATTATTCAGCGATTGCGATGTATCAGGTATTTCACCCGCTTCAATTAGTCTTTGCTGGCGACGATAAAGAAAATAACCAAATCCGGCAGCAGCGGCTCCTACAGGAAGAAAAAATAGATTAAGCGGGGTTAATAAAAGCATGATTCCGCCAGTTACAAATAACGGTTTTGGTGAAGTGAATAATTGTTCGCCGATGTCTGCACCAACGTTAGAATTATCATCGACCGAAGAAACTCTGGTAACCACCATTCCGGCTGAAAGTGTAATCAAAAGCGATGAAATAATCGCTGCCAATCCATCGCCAAAAGTCGCAATTGTATATTTACTCGCAGCTTCGGAAAAACTCAAACTGTGATACATCACGCCCGCAGCAAGTCCGGCAATAATATTTACAAGTGCAATAATAATAGTGCAAATCGAATCGTTTTTGACGAATTTCATTGCTCCATCCATCGCTCCGTGAAGCTGCGATTCCTTTCCTAAATCATTCCGCATGGTGCGTGCCTGCTCTTGGGTAATCAAACCGGAACGCAAGTCGGCGTCTATCGCCATTTGCTTACCCGGCATTGCATCAAGCGTAAAACGAGCCGCAACTTCGGCAACCCGTTCCGAACCTTTGCTGACCACCATAAATTGAACAACAATGATGATTATGAAAAGCACGGCTCCGGTAATTAAATTACCCTGAGCTGTAATCTTGCCCAAAGCCTCAACAACCGAACCGGGCTCTCCGTGCGATAAAATATTTCGTGTTACGGAAACGCTCAAAGTAAGACGAAAAATCGTTGTAAGTAATAAAATTGTCGGGAAAGAAGTAAGCTGAACAGGTGAATTGATAAAAAGTGATGTGACCAAAACCGCGATTGAAATCGCCAGATTTATAAGGATTAAAACTGACACGACTTCTGCCGGTAAGGGAATAAAAAGCGTGCCGATAACTAATAAAAGAGCAGTAGGAAATATCAGATCCTTATACTGCGACATCAATCCTGTGATATTCCATCGCCGCATAAGCCCATTAAAATCAAGCGTTTTGCCTCCGGCTGTCATTAATTTCCGCCCCCTTTGTTAGCAACTGTTATCTGGAAATATTATCAGCAACAAAGAAATTAGCAAAGCGATTTACGCGAGTCTTACTTAATACAATTCCAAAATCAGAAATACAATTGCTGCTGTAATCAGAGTTCCGATTGTCATTATTACAATTTCAGTCAAAGTAAAATAACCGAAAAACAGTCGTTTTCTCTTTGTTTTTTGAGTCTGCGAAGGCGTCTGACTGGAATGAATATTTTTATCATCGTCAGAACTTATCTGGTCGCCGCGAAGCGATTTTCCATGTTCGTCAAGCAAAATCGGCGGCGGCAATTCCTTTGGCAGAATTGAATCAAGAGCAAGCAAAGCAGTCGGCTCGTTAAATCTAATCAAATAAAGTTCCGAAGGTTTTTTGCTGTCGCGTTCGGCAATCGTAATTCTATCGTCATTTTTTAGCCGCCGGGATTCAGCAACGGGTTCATTATTTACCCAAACACTTTTTGGTTTTAACGGAGACAGAACAACTCCAGTCCAATCTTTTCGTATAATTGAGTGTGGAATAACGTGTTCATCGTCTGCGGAAGTCAAGTAACATAAACCTTCGGGAGTCCAACCCAGAATCATTTCTTCGCCTTCAACATAGTATCGGCTTGCTTCGCTGACACCGTTGCTGATTTGAAAGTAAAACTTTTCCTCTGTTCGCAAACTAGCTAAAACTCCGCTCAAACTATGATGAAATTTGTCGGACGAATCGGAAAAATCCTCATCAGAAGAGTCTGAATCTGTGGACTTGCTTAAATTCGCAGGTTTCGGTTTTTTTGATTTCTTTTTGTTTGAATTTGGTTTAGGCTGTTCGTCGGATTGTGCTTCGATCGTGAAATCTGCGATTTTGATCTCATCTCCAATTTCAAGTTGGTGCAAGGCTCCTTCGGATAAAATATTACCGTTGATTAAATTACCGCTGGCACGTGAAAGCAGCGTCATTTTATCTTCCTCGCAGACGATTACAAATTGTTCGGCAGCAATATTAGGATCTAATAACTCAAGCGTCGAAGTCGAATCGCTGCCAACAGTTATGATTCCATTGGCGGGGATTTCTTGAGTAAGTTCTGGAATTTCTATATCCTGTTTTTTAACCAGTAATCTTTTTGACATTAAAAATTAATGAGCCCTTTTGACAAATAATTCTAATATAAATGATAGTATCATAAGCTTATTAGATGACACAGCGAAGGCGTTTTGAGTAAGAGAAGTTTTATTGAAACCGTAAAATTATGGATAGTAGAAGTTCGGGCAAACCAATCATATTTGACCAATCCACCTTAGAAATGAGCGAACAAGACCTTGCTCAAATATTCAATTATCCGGCAATTGGTGAGCTTTTTAAGGGAAATGACACCAAAGACTTAGATAATTTTACTGCAAGATTAAATGCAATCCGCAACGATTTGGAAAGAATTGTCAGATCGGGCAGCCGCACCGAAGCGGATGGAGCGGAACGTGCAATTAAGGGCATTGAAGTCACTCTTGAATTCCTCCAAACCCTGCAAAAAATGCGATCTTAAAAAAAGTATTTTTTTTGAAAAAAACAGGAAACTTTTTTTATTACCTGCCGATAACTAGCACAGAAGGATATTTTTAATCTAAAGGAACGCTGCAAAAGGTAGTATTACTTTTAAGCAAGAGAGGATTTACTATGCCAGATGATGTAATGATAACCCCAGGAGGTCCTAAACCACTGCCCCCGGCGGGAACGATTTACCCTGAATTAGATATTCAGCAAAAAGCCAAAGAGCCCAACAGATTTTTGAAAATATTAGGCGGCGTGGCTAGTTCAGCATTAAATTTTGTCGCTCCGGGACTCGGTGGAATTGTTGGAAGCGTGATTGGTGGTTCTACCGGATCACTTGGTTCATACACTGCGTTAATGGAGCAACAACGTCTTTTTGAAGATCAGCAACGATACAGTCAAATTGCGACCATGCAGCAGCAAAAGCAACAAAATGAAATGATGAATGCACAGCAGCAGAATTCGATGCAGCTCATTGGTATGCAGCAGCGGGTTGGAATGCAGGCACAGGAATTTTCGACTGTTTCAAATTTATTGAAATCGCGGCACGATAGTGAAATGACTGCTGTAAACAACATCAAATCATAATTTTATCAATTTCGGCGGAAACGATTTATACATTTTTTTATTGCCAAGCGATTTGCTGGCTGTTTCCGTCGAGTCTTTTTTATGAGTCTAAAAAATATCCAAGTTCGTAAAAACGATTTGCAAGTAATGCTTGAGGCGGGTTTTATTCTTCGCGAAGCGGCAAAATTTCAACAGGCGGAAACAATTTTTCGCGGTGTGATGGAGTTGATACCTGATTCTGAAGTTCCGAAAGTGGGGCTTGGAACTGTTTTTCTGCAACGCGGTGACTTTTCTGGAGCGAAAGAAATATACGAATCGGCAATTGAGTTAAAACCTGAAAGTCTATATGCTCGCGTGCATTATGCAGAAGCAATGCTTTTCGCTGGGGAACGTGAAAAAGCTGAAGCGTCATTACTTGAAATAATTGCTGCCGATTCTGATTCTCCGCACAGTCAAACGGCTCGTGCATTGCTTGATGCGGCTGATATAATTTCGCCGCCGAAAGATATTTAAATTTCTTTTGACCCTACAAACTTACAGCCGAAGCGATTCGGCTATTTTTTTGTCTAAATTTCAGCGAAGTTCCCTTAATATTTTGGCTTTGGTTGGCGAATCCTTCAAAATAAGTAAAATTCCCTCGAGCCATTTTCTGTAATTCAGATTGTCAGCGGATGGATAGTAATTATTTCCAAGCTCATTGAGAGCTTCCGCAAGTTCAGTCTCGATCAGATTTTCGTGGAGCAAATCTTCAAGTTCGTTAGTTACGCGATTGATCGTGTTTGGCGGATTAACTGCTTTGAAATGAAGGATTACGGCGGCGGCATTTGCCTTGGCAGATTCCCAACGATAGTCGGAAGCCCAACCTTGATAGAAATAACCTCCGAAAAGCTGATACAATTCGGGAAATTTGAAACGGTAATTGCCCACTTATTTTGAGAATTATTTGACCAGAACCGATTTTAAGAAATGCCAACCTTGAACCGAACTATCTCTCACCAAAACCATCCGTACCGTATTTGCGGTAAAAACTTCCGGATTACCACGCTCTACGACAATTCCGATAGGCTTTCCTAAATCAATTTCTTTGACCAGACGATGATTGCCACTTCTTAGCCAACGATCAATATCATCCTGATAAATACTAACAAAATCCTGTTGGGCTTGTCTCGCATTTTCTGAATTATCAAAAGCCGAAACTGATTTGTCCATTACAAAAGAGGGATTAAATTCTAAAAACTGTCGTAAAACCGATTCGGCACCATTTATCTGGCGTTTTGAAAATTGCGATAAATTGTCATCGTTTTCATCAGACCCGGCAACCGTTAAGAATTTACCTATTTCAGATTCCTGATTAAGATTCTTCGCAGCATTGGCTAGCTCAGCCTGCTTCATTGCTTTTTCGCCCGCCAAAATCAAGCGATTTATGAGTTCATAAATCTGAGCTAAAGCCAATGAACGGCTAACCAAACCGCTACTATTTCGTGTTTGCGAAGCTAAACTAATACTTGCCAATAAAACTCCCAACTCATTATTAGCCAATAAAATACGAATGAATTTCTGCACCGCTAAGTCAAGATTAGCGGAAGACTTGGCAAGAGCAGAATCAGCAATTAATACTCTGACCAATTGCCCGACGTCTCTCATCGCTGTGAGGTTCACATCTCGCGGCAAAATCGCCGGTTGTGACGAGACAAAATTTCGTAAGTTTGCAAGATTCTCATCGCCCATAATCAGCCCCCGGGCAAGAAGCATTCCAACTAAAACTTCTTTTGGCTGATGATTTTGCAGTTGATTGGAATAATCGTTTGGAAGATGCTTAGGCATGAGATCAATCCCGTTTAGCATTCTGTCTTTGATGTTCAAATGTTCGAAATTTTTCGCACCTAATTCGTGGTGCAGGAGAATATTATTCCGAGCCGTCTGAATTTGTTCGTGTAATCTATTTGAAATCGACGTTGCCATTTGATGAGCAGTTTTTCCATTCAGATTCTGCGAACCATCGAGAACTATATTGTTTTTAATAGTTTGCACGAGATCATTAAGCTCAGTTGGAGTCTGATTTGTCGTCGGCTTGTTTAGTAATTTATTAACCCCACCATTATTCAAATAAATATTATTCTCACGCAAAACTTCCCTTACAATCTGACGGGTAAAATTATTCTCTCGATTTTCATTCTTGTGTTTGCCCTCATCTTGGTCGGCTAAATCATTATTAGGCTGATTGATCGGAATAAGCGGTTTTGGCTGGTTGTAGGGAATATTGTTACCGTGATTATTTTGATGCGGGTTTTGATGTTCCCTTGGTTTTTGCAAACCTTGTCCATTCAATAAACCTTGCTGAGCCGCATTTTCAACTCCTCTTCCTGGCTTTGGCAATGGATTATTTGCGGGAAGTTCGATGTCACCAGGAGGCACGCCGGGTCTGGGAATTACCGGAACTTCGCCTTGATTTCCGCCCTTGTTGTGTCCTCTTCCATGAAGCAATCCCTGCTCTGAAGCGTTATTTCCCTGATTATTCCTTGGAGTATTGTTTCGCGGAGTTTTTGGTGTTCTGGCTTGTTCCTGATTTTCGTTAAAATCTACCGGCAATTCATCGCCGATGGCTTCGCCTTTTCCAAAATTTGGGTTTCTATTGAGATTTTCGGTTACGTTGTTTAGTGCATGTCCGCCGTTATGGTCATCAACTCTTATCGGTTCAGCCGCAGGTTTGGCATCGGGCATTTTCCCGACTTCCGGCTTGGCTAAACCTCCTAAATTATTGTTGATTAAATTCGCCATATAGCAGCCCTTTACTAATCATTATCTTTTTTCATGGCTTCTTCACGAAGCGACAAAAGCAAAGCTCTCGCTCTTATACTTGCGGGATGAACTCCCTCTTCATCTAATTCGACTGCCCTTTGTAGATCTTTAATTCCTTGCTCTATTTCGCCTCTTTCAAAGTGAATTTCACCTCTGCCGGCGAGAGCATCAACATTGGCAAGGTTATATCTGATGGCGGCATCGTATTCAAGAAAAGCTTGATCTACATCGCCCAAGCGATATAAAACCGCCCCAAGATGACAATGAAAAACGCTGTCGTAAGGGCTTGCGGCAACTAATCCGGCATAAATAACTTTGGCTTCGTCTAATTTTCCCGAACTGAATAATTGATAGCCACGTTCGGCAATTTCGTATTGCTCTTTCGGCGATATGCCAACTGCTTCAGCAATCGTAATTTCACCGAGAGCAAGTTTTTCCTGATTAAGATGCTTTTGTTCGTTCTGTTGAATTTGTTGACTATTAGGATCCATAAAATAAATGAAAGATGTCTAAAAACGATAAATTGTGTGAAGTGTAAATTTTACATTACACTTCACACAACTTCAAGAATTTAGCTGTTCTAGGCAGTCATCGTTCTATTACGATTTGCAAACATTTGATCGTTCATGCCCGAATATCGTGATAATAATCTGTACATATCGGTTAGCAAACCAAACATTTGACGCATATTGTTTTGATGTCTTGGACAATTGTAGTCTCGTTGACCACGACGATTGTCAGCAGAAAAATCATTGCGATTGCTCAAACCGTCGTTGTAAGGATTTTGACCCGTAGTATTTGGACTCCATCCTTTTTGCCAATCGTTAATCAAATTGTCCACAAAGCCTCTCAGCATTTGCATAAAGTCATCGCCACCTCGACCATTGTTATAATCGCGACCGTTATTATAGTCTCCAAAGCGGTTGCCATTAGTATTGCCGGCTTCTAATTCCTTGCCATACTTGAAAGAATCGCCGCCGTTATTGCTGCCGATAACTTCTTTGCCTTGATGCGACCAATCATCAGTTTCTTTGCCCATTACGAAAACGTCGTTTCCACGGAAAGTATTTGTATGAGCGTAACCGTCTTGGGTAACTTTTCCGACAACGCCTTTGCCTTTATCAATACCCGAAACCGTAACTCTTTCATTTCCATTAATTACTTCCAGTCCTTGGGTAACGGTCATTCCCTCTTTTCCCCAAGGTGCGGTGGTTACATTTACTTTTGTTCCATCGCCCAATACGAACGTTGAATCACGTTTGAAATCCCATTTGCCGCCGTCACCTTCAGCTACGTGCGGATCGCCCCAAACTTTTGTCGATTTACCATCGGGACCGGTGATTTTCCATTCAAATTGTCCGGTTGCTTCAATTTTATAACCGCCGGGAGTTGTAATCGTATTGCCGTCAGTTTTCATGCTTCCTTGCGGATGACAACAATCGTCGCGTCTGGGTGGCATTACGCATCCGCCGCGACGGAAGTCTTGATTCCCACGAAGTCTGTCCATGTTGTCAAAACATCGTTGATTCCTGTCAAAGTAATGCTTCAAATCGTGCTTTACACCTTTCAAACAACCTGGTTTCAAACCTTGAAAATAATCAGCCTGAACGCCGTTGTTAGTGCTGACGTTATAGTTATTAATTACTACATTCGTGTTGATCTTGTTTCCCATTTTTCTGCTCCTGTATAGTTGAATAAATAGCGAACTTTAAGGTTCTGAACTGATTCAAAATCATTTTTCGCTTGCTGATAACATTATCGGCGAAGCTTAGAAAATGTTTCCTAAAATATTGATTTTTTCGTGATTTATTCGTTAGTCAAGAGCCCGATTAATGCCAGCCTTTGCTGCAAACGGATTATTGCCTTGGAATGGAGACGGGAAACCCAGGATTTATTGACTCCCATTTTTTGAGCTAATTCGGTGGTTGAGAGTTGTTTGAAATAAAGTGATTCAATTATTTCTCTTTCTTTTTCCGGTAATTCTTCAACGGTTTTTCTAACTAATTTAACTGTTTCCTGAAATTCAAGAGTAACGCTGGCTAATTCGCTGGTGTCCGCAACATCAGGTGCATTCTCTTCGCTTAGCGACAAAAGATATGCAGGAATCAATGAATCGACGAATTTTTCAACCGTCTGAATTTCATCTTCAACAGTTGCTGAAGTATTTTCCGTTTCATCATCTGCAACTGTCTGCACCAGATCATTCATGACGGATTCCCGGCGAACCCAAGCATCATTTGGCGTCCGCGTTAGAATACCCATCTGCCGCAAACCATCAAAAATAGCTCCCTTTATTCGATAATGAGAAAAGGTAATAAACGAAACTTTACGACGCGGATCGTATCTGTCTGCGGCTTCAAGTAAACCAATCAGCCCGTAACTGACAAGTTCTTCAAAATCTACACGTACAGGAAAAGTATGAGAAACTTGCTTAACAATAGAAAAAACGTAAGGACGATACCGCTCAACGAGTTCGTCGCGGTTTGCAAATGCCACTTGCGGGACAACAATTTGTTCTGGAGTTTCTTCTGCCACAATATTAACTTGTTTTGTAGATTAACTTATTTCGAACTTTTGTTTCAAAAGCCATTTAACTAATTTGCAAATTTATGCTTTGGCGATCCAGATAATTTGCCGATCAATACGGGTAGAAAATTATTTGGCAACACTAAATAGCTCAAAAAACATCAAAAGGGGTTAAGATTATTTACGATATCTAAAAGTTAATAACTATTTTACAACTTAAACGCTTTATATCAAAAATCCATGAAGGCGAAAAAGTACCGTCTGCAAACAGTTTTGGAAATCCGCAATCGTGCAAAAGATGAAACTGCCCGCATAGTAGCCTTGCGTCTGCATCAATTAGAAGAAGCTGAAATTGAATTAAATAACCGACGCAAACAACTCCAGGCTTGTTACGAAAAACAGAATCAGGCTCAAACGCTGATGAACAATGAATTGAATAAGGGGATTCAAACGAAGGATGTTTTAGCCCACCAAAATTTCTTGAATGATTTGCGTGTTTACGAAATTGAACTCCAAACCGCGGTAGATAAGCAAATTCAGACGGTTTCCAAAGCCGAAAATGAGGTAGAAATCGCCAGAGAGAAATTGATGGAAGCCGCTCGCGATGTTAAATCCATCGAGATTCATAAAGAAAATTGGCAAACAACGCAACGCACGGAAATTAATCGTAAAGAAGAAAAATTGAGCGACGAAATCGGGGCGATTCTGCATGGACGAAATAAGAAATCCGGAGATATCACAAGCTAATAAAAAGACTTAGCGAAAATAGTTGTTATTGTTATCCCAAAGTATTATGATTATACGAAATTGTCCGAGTAATATTTTTAACAAATTTGGCGAACTAAAATATCAATTCAATGAGTTTAACTATTGAATTTTTAATTGATTGATTACTTTATGGCAGAGACTAGCTCTCAACTGGTAAAACCCGTGAGCATTGGCAAATCAAATAAGGATTTGCGGATTTTCCCGTTCGTAATTGCAGGTTTATTTTGTTTTACAATCGCAATTGCGTTGGGTTATGGAAGTTGGTTTGTTTTTAATCTGTTTCGGCAAGATGAACTGTCAGTTACGGACGCCAATAATAATTCGATCAGCCCCAAACAATCTACTATTGACCAACCTTCTCCAATTCCAACGGTTACAGCAACTCCGGCGGTTGAAACTCCAACTCCGCCGGTTGATTCGGATCCAAGTAAAACTACCCAAACCGAAAACGTCGTAGCGGTGAACGGAGGAGAAGTTGTTATCGGCGGCGGCATTACAAAACGTCCATTGGAGCGTTTATTTGTCAAAGATTTTTTAATCGCCGAAACTGAAGTTACAAATTCGCAATATGCAGAATTCATCAATGAAACTAATCACGCCGCACCAGCTGGTTGGAATAAAGCAAAGTTTCCTGCCGGAACCGATAATTTTCCGGTAACTAATGTTTCGTGGCTTGACGCAAAAGCTTTCTGCGAATGGTTGTCAGCAAAATCGGGCTCTACAGTCCGTTTGCCAAGTGAAGCTGAGTGGGAACATGCTGCACGCGGTAGTGAAGGTTTCAAATATCCATGGGGCAATGAATGGAAGAAAGGTGCGATGAGCACAAAGGAGACCGGCAGTAAAATAACTTCTGTCAAAAACTCTGAGATAAACCGGTCCCCATTTGGAGCCTACGATATGGTTGGAAATGTTTGGGAGTGGACTCAAGATAAGGTTGAAAAAAGCGAAGAGATTTCTGATGAAAGAGCTGATAAAGTTTTGAAATCCGGGCAAATACTCAGAATCGTCAAGGGCGGATGTGCTGACGATAAAAGTAGCGATATTTCCACGCAACTGCGAACCGAGATTCCTGAAAAAACAAAAGTGCCTTTGGTAGGATTTAGGTATATAATTGAGAAAAAGTAGGGTTCAGTCTTTGAAAAAGACAAGTACCGGGAGGGTTTAGTCAATGAGAAAAGAAAGAATATTATCAATAACAAACAAAATATTTTTGATGTTTTTTGTACTCATCACCGTTTTATTTTTAGAGAATGATGTTTTTGGACAATCATCTCTCAATGATTTAGTTTATGGAAAACCCAAAACTCCCGTGTCTAAACCTGCAAAAAAAACAGAATTCAGGGCAGAACCAAAGAAACCCGCAAAAAAACAACAGACACCTGTTACGGAAAAAAAACCGACAGCAACAGTTCCTAAAGTTTTACCGGCAAAGAAATCCCAACCACAAAGAAAACTTGTAAACGTCACATTTGTGGGAAATGAGCCGTTGATGGAAGTTTGGCTAAACGAAAAGAAGATTGGACTTACAAATGAAAAGTTTCAGCTTGTCCAAAAGATTTATTCCGGCACACATCGTTTAATGGCGAAAAACAAACGCGAAGTAACGTTTTCTGCGGCAATGATTACGATATCGCCAGAGCAAAATATCTTTAAAATCTACAATGATGCTCCGCCCAGAACCGAAGCAAAAGCTTTACCTAAGGAAACTCCTAAGCCTGAAAAGTCTCCGCTTGAGATGGCAATTGTCGTAAGTGCGAAAGTTAAATCAATCTTAGAAACATATCAAGACCCGGCAACTACGGATTCAGTTACTACAGAAGATTGGCAGTTCGTTTTTGAAGCCGCACAGTATGGTCAACTTCAGGGTTACACCGCAGTTCAAATTGAAGCCTATCGCTGGTTTGCTTCCGGACAAATTGAACTTTCCAAAAAGGATTATACAAATGCCTTAACAGCCTTTAATAAATCTCAAGAATTTATGCCAAATTCTGCTTTGCCATTTTTCGGCTTAGGTAATACTTATTTGGCTAATCAGCAGCTTCAGGATGCTTTGAAGCTCTACCAGAAAGCTATCCGAAATGACCGGAAATTATCAATGGCTTACAAAAAATTGGGTGATACTCAAAGATTATTAAGCAAAGATAAAGAAGCGATTGCAGCATACAAAAGTGCGATTCAATTAGGTTACAAAACTCCCGAAACGCGATATTGGTTGGCGACTCTAATGCTGGAAAACAAACAGATTGAAGCCGGCTTAAAAGAACTTGAGGAAGTTGTAAAAGAGATGCCAAGACCTGAGGTATATATCAGCATAGGCAAGGGTTATGAAAAATTGAAACGCGATGTAAGTGCGATCGAGGCTTATTTGAAGGCGATTGAAGTTGATCCAAATTCATCGGTTGCATATTACAAATTAGCAAATGTTTATCATGACCAGCGTGAATATACTAAGGCGAAAGAGGCGTATGAGAAATCGATAGCAATGGATCCAACCGGAAAGGTTGTAAATATTACGGACGCACAAAAAAAATTGCGTGAAGTTTCAGCAAAAATCGGCAGTAGATAGAGGTACGAATGAAAGTTGCGACAAGTAAGAATAATCAGGTGACTAAACACGAAACATCAAATGTTAAGACCGAAAAATCCTTATTCAATTCGTCTCAGCTACCGATCTCAAATGACAAATTAACTCCTCCGCCAACGAGCGGTGCTTTCGCAAAGATTTTGGATGATGCCCGTCACGAAACCAACAAAGGAAACGACAAGTCCTTAAAGTCTAATGGCGATGCCTCTGAAGCTTTGGATAAAGTCGGCGAAGAAGAGAAAAGGACCGATAAAAGCAAGCAAACAGAAGAAAACGGTGAAATTGAGGAAAGAGGCGGCAATTCGCAAGACGGAGAAGAAAATAACGAGAATGAAGAAAATCATTCACAATTGCCGATGAATTTGGTCGCTGAAAAAAAGAATTCTCATGAAGCTAATGCTCCGGCGGCTAGATCGATTTTACACATCGCTGATTTGGAAAGAATCGTTTCGTCCGTCAGGTCTGAATCTGCCAATAATCAAAAGCAGATTTTAATCACACTCAAACATTCGGTTTTAGAAGGCTTGCAGGTCAGAATTTCTCTGGAAGAAAACGGCAATCTGAAGGCACAGTTTCTGGCAAAAAATGAAGAGATTAAAAAGCAAATAAAAAAGAGAGAACGCGAATTGCTTGATATTTTGAAGCAACGTTCTCCCAGATTCTCGACTATTGATATTCTGCTAGCTTAGTTTTTACATATATCCCGTTTTGATTCTAGATTTTAACCTCGCAACTTTTAGTTCCTCTTGTAGCTGATCGTATTTAACCTGTTTCTTGTCAGTTTCCGCATCAAATCTATTTTCGTCTTTATCAAAACCTTCCTTATTATTTTGCTTCGAGAAATCTATCTGATTATTTACGGCAAATTTCATACTGACAACATCCGAGCTTTGGAAACTATAAACAGCCGTCGTTTGCAAAATCTTTATTAAAGCTTCTATCGCTTTTCGATATTCTTCAGAGTTTGAGATGCTCTGCGGTATTATCTCGCTTGCTGGTGTTGTTATAGCGGCTTCCGTCTTGATTGTTTCAGGAATTGAGTTGTCAGCGGGAACAAAATTATCTGCCGGAACATAATCAGTGGTTTTGGTCTGAATAATAGTGTTCAAACTTTCCGCACTAATTTCACTTTCAATCAAGCTCGTAGCCAAAATATCCTCGGCTTTGGCAAGCAAAGAGTCTGAAACCGGCGGCATAATTTCTGCCGGAAGTTCAACATCATTGTTTTGAACAAATTCATCCAAATTATTAAACATTGACGCGAAATCAAATGTAAAAATACTAAATCCCATACCCACCTCTAATAAATTGCAAAACCGAATCCTGAAATATGTATTTTGTCGATAGACGTTTCAAAAAGTTTTTCCATCGCTTCTTTCGCCATTTTTCTGGCTTCGTCTATTTCTTTGTCGTCCTTTTTCTTTATTGCATTTTCGTACATTACAAAAATGAGACCATGCATAGTAGCCAGTATTTCTGCAGAATTTTGCTTCTCAGCATCCGTCATTTTCTGAATTTTAGGATCTTCAGAAAGACCTTGCTTAAATTGCTTATATATCAGCTTTTCCTGATACATTGTTACCCTTTTTGTCTTCTTTGTTTCCAGAATGTAAATCCTGTCAAACATATCTGCCGCTTTCCTTAAATCAGGATCCAAGTCTGCAGGCATTGGCACGATATTATGATAAACATTGTAATTATTGACAACAAAATACTGATAAGCATAGGCTAAATCATTAGCAGGAAAACCATCCGTAGCCGCAGTTTGCTTATAAATTTTGAGCAATTCAACAACGGCATTTTTCGTATCGGGACTTGTATTGCCGGGTAGCTTTGTCAATGAATTTGCTTCGGATTCCTTAAAGAGCGTTACATTTGAATTGTCTTTTACTGCAACGCTTTGGCTGGAAGAATTATTCGCGGTTTTTCCGGATTTTCTGGCGAGCGAATCTTTTCTCATCTTATTTATCATCACGTTCGATGTCATATTATTGAAAATACGAGTAGAACTTGCCTGATTGATAAGACCATAGTAAACGGTGTCCGGGTAAGATATCGGGAATTGCACAATCTGTGCAGATGAATAAAAAACCGAACCTGATAAAACGATTGCTAGGATTCCGAAAAACTTCTTCATAAAACCTCCAAAAACTTGTCTTTTAGAATTTCAGATTACAAAAAATAAACTGAAGGTGTCTAGAATATAAACACCTTCAGTTTTATTATCAAACGGATAAATCCGTACTAAAGGTTAAACAACCCCCCCGAATCATTAGCCTTTAGCGTTGTTGATAATATTCATTTTTGCATCATGTGCATTCTTAATTGTGTTACTAAGAGCCGCAAGAGCTTCTTGTTGTTTTGATTGCTCTTGTTGAAGCCTCATGCTTTGCATGCTGGTAGCTAAATTTTCACTGTTTAGCCTTCTTTGCTCATCGAACATTGCTTGTTGATCTGCTGGGACTTGACCAGCTCCACCTACTGCCATAGTTTTATTCTCCTTGTATATGTAATTAATTTATTTTTTCCGTAATCAAATCAACATCATCAGAATTCTGATTCTTCATCTGAATTATCTGATGAATTCCTAAAACCATTGCTCTTGCCCGATTGGCTCCCGCATCTTTTTCATCGGGATCCAATTCAATTGCAGCTTTCAAATTCTTAACTGCTTCCTCAATCATCTGTTGTCGGATAAGAACTTCACCTAAATTTACATATGGTGCAATTTGAGAAGGATTAATTTCGACCGATTTTCGCAAATGCAATAATGCCTGCTCATCTTGTTGCTGAAACGTCAGCAATGCTCCGAGTGCAGAATGTGCATCAGCACTTTCAGGGTCTAATTCAACCAATCCTTCAAATATCTTCCGTGCCTTATCAAAACTTCCCTGCTGGTAGTACATCGCCCCAACCCTACCCATTTCCATAAACTCTTCAGGCGATATCTTCAGCTTTTCTCTTATTGTATTTTGACCGACAGTCATAAATTCAAATCTTTCTAAGCCTGCATAGTCGAATATTGCGAAGCTGATTGTCTGCTGTTAAAGAGTTTGCTGACATCAAATATTTCGCTCAATAGATCAAAAGCACCTGATATCTTGTCAGCACCTTCGCCGCCACCGCCCATTCCAAGCAACGATTTGAATGCATCTATAATGCTTGGCATCTTGCCGCCACCCAGAATATTTTCTAATGGATTTGTTCCGTTTGATGAACTCGAGCCAAATCCTCCTAGTGGTGGTTGCTTTGCGGCACCATTTTGAAAGTCGTTACCTTTAAAGCCTGATACGAGCCCAAAGACATCTTTGGCAACTCCCATCCAGTTCCCGGTCATCGCATTCAAGCCCATTTTAACGAAAGGAGCGATTTTGCCCAGACCTACTTTATCCAGTACTCCACCAACGACACTACCCAATATTTTTCCCAATCCAAACATTTTTCTGTTCCTCCAAAACTGTTTACTTATTCCCGTTAAAGTTGTTTGCCACTAGCTTGACTTACGCGTATTTAGTTTCTCTGGCTATATTATCGTCGCCATTCCGAAAATGTTTCCTACTTTTTTCAATATTTTTTATTTTTTATTCATTTAAGCTTTTGCTCCGATTAAATTAGTAAAATAATTACTACATAAAGATGACTTTATTGAAATTTTGAGTTAATTTTTATTTTGCGATGATTCAATTTGAACAAGAATGGATAAATGGTGGTATTTCTTTGGGTGCGGCTGCGGGCTGGTCACCAGATGAAATTCGTCTTGTTTCCGAACTCGGATTTGCCCTCGCTCAACAAGGACGAAACCATGAAGCGATTACAATCTTTGAGGGTTTGATTGCTCTCGCACCCGCAACTGCTTATTTCGAAGTAGCTCTTGGATCATTATGGTTAAGAGAAAATAATCCCGCACGGGCTTTGCCTCATTTAAACGCAGCATTGGCTACCGATCCGAGTGATATTCCTACCAGGGTTAATCGTGGAGAAGTTTTTCTGCGAATGGAAAACTTTGAAAATGCCAAGAAAGATTTGAAAATTGTTTTACGACAACAAAGCAAAGCTCAAAATGATACCTTATTGATTCAGTGTTTTACCCGTGCAAAAGCACTTTTATCGACCGCTGAAAGACTCTCTTTATCTGCCTAGTAAAATCTTTTTACAAAAAAATAAAAAAACAGGAAACATTTTTAAAATCCTGCCGATAATCCTTGATAGGATATATTTCTATTAAAATTTGGGCATCTTATTTCCATCAGGAGACTTTCATTTTATGAGCGAAATGGTTTCAGGGGCAGCAAAACAAATAATTCAGCAAATAGTTGAAAACCAAGGATTGAAACAACAGCCAACTACTTCAGGAAAGACATTCGAACAATATTTACAGCAAGACAAAACATTGCAAACTCAAGAGGTAGAAAAAACTACACAAATCCAACAACCTGAGAAAGTGCAGAATCCGACATCAAGCACGGACATCCGCGAAAGATTAAACCAATTAGAAGCTGATTTGGCGAAAAAGACTACACAACCTAATGTCTCTCAGAGCGAATTGAATAAAAAGTTTGAAGAGCTATTCACAACCAAAACGAGATTGGGATTCCTGACAGATGCGAATAACAAGATGGGAAACACTTCAAAGGTTACTGACAATCTTGCCGGACGTTTCACTCAGGTTGAAAATGAATATAGAGCCGTCGAAGACATCATGAAATCCGACAAAAGCCTATCGCAAGGTGAATTATTAGCTCTCCAAGCGAGACTTTATCAGGTTTCTCAGCATATTGAAGTAATGAGCAAGGTAGTTGACCAAATGGCTGGCGGCATCAAAACCGTTTTGAATACAAATATTTAATACAATTTTCGTATAACTGATATGGCTGCCAATAATATTAAAGTTCAAATCCCGATTTCACCGATTGTCGAAAGAAATAATGAAAAGACGATCAACAAAACTCGCGGACAAAAACAGTTTGAGATTGATGGAAATCAATATTCGGTCAAGCCGAATGACAATTCGTTTCGAAACAAACGAGAAGAAGCACGTCCTCAGTTAAACGAAGACGACAATTGGTTGCGGGAACGAACTTTTGAGGAGTTGAAAACCCTTGTCAAAGCCATCCAGCTTGGAGCGACAGATGCATGGCAATTAACTGACATGATATTCCATGCCCGTCATCCTGAAATGAAGGGCAAACCGCTAACTTCCGATCATCAGGACTATTTAGACGAATGGAATTCAATCAGTGCCTTGCTTGTTCATCCAACTCTTAACGAGATAAAAGATGTAGTTGGAGCAGAAGAATTAAACGGGCTGGTTAATGATAAGGAAGACCTGAACAAAGCTTTTGCAAATGCTAGCAATTTCAAGATAAATGCAGGAAATCTTGATAATTATACCACTCGCTATGACAACATTATCGCCGGATCAGTTGAGTGGTGTCCGGGACTTTCACCTGCGGTCTTGAAAAGTTTGATCGCTCAGGAATCGAAATTTCATCCAACCGTTATCAATAAATACGGTTACGCAGGAATCGCTCAATTTGGTCGGGTCGCGGCTAAAGAAGTAGGATTGCATGTGGGAGTAGCAGGCTCAAATTCAGATGAAAGGCTTGATCCTTCAAAAGCAATTCCGGGTGCTGCCAGACTCTTAAACATTAAAGCTAAACGACTTGGCGAAATTGCTTTTTCGAGATACGGACAGCCTAACGGTGTTGAATTCTGGAAATTTGTAACAGCGGCATACAACGGCGGCGAAGGAACTGTCGCACTTGCAATGGGAAATGCCTATCGAATTGGTTTAGGCGAAGCACGCGGAAAAGGCTTGGTTGGAATGGAAGCCGTCAGCTTTGCCCGCAGTTATGCTTCAAAATGGGAAAACTTAAAAGTTGGTGGTGCAAATTCCCCGCTGGGGCAAGCAGCCGCAAGATTTTTCCCGACCATTGCGGTTCAGAAATATCACGAAATTGGCAATTATCCTACGCAGATTATGTCGCGTGTTGCCGGAAATTTTAGTTAGTCTTGTTTTTTGAAAATTTCTTCGGAATTGAGCTATCCTACCTTTTAGTCTTAGGCAATTTAGTTATGGTTAGATACTCTATTTCAAAAAATCCAAATCTCTGCCCCCGTCAATTCCGAAGAAATTTCAAATTATTGATACATTACAGAAAAATATCTCAGCATAAATTCAAACGCCCTGAAAGACTCATCAAAGTAATCACGAAATCGTTCAATTAAGAAAGGCATCATTACAGCCAAAACAAAAATTCCAATCCACATTTTCACAGGCATACTCAAGAAAAAAACATTTACCTGTGGAGCAACCCTATTTACAAGACCAAAAAATAAGTCGGTCAGCAGCAAAGTAATAATAATTGGAACGGCAATTTGAACTCCAATACTCAAAACGCTGCCTGTCATGAGCGTTATGAATTCCGCCGCAGGTGTCCATCCTGCCTCAACTTTGGGAAATTTTAATGCCGGGATAAATTCGAAACTTCGTACCAAAGCACTTATAAAAAATCGATGAGCTCCTGTAGTCAAAAAGATCACGATTGCAAGCTGCACTTGAAATTGCCCGAATTCGGAAACTCTTTCCTGCAATTGCGGTGCAAAAAGTTCACTCATTGAAGAACCGCGTTGTAAATCAGCAATTCTGCCGGCAACTTGTACGGCTTCAAAAACCAAAGAAGCTACAAATCCAAGCGTAAAACCAACAAAAACCTCTTTCGCGATCATTCCGATAAAACCAACTGCTCCAAAAGGAAGCGGACTTCCATCTGTCGGCAATTCGGCTAATAATGAAGGATAAGTTATTATTACTAAAGCAGTTGCGGTTGCAACCTTAACTTGCGAAGGCACTACTTGTCCTCCAAAAAAAGGAACGATCGTTATAAACGAAACAAAGCGGGCAAACGACAAACCAAATAACACCAAAAAGGCTTGCGGACTTTGCCCGACTTCGAAGGTTTTCAAAACCAATTCTAAAAGTTGCAGAAACTCTTCCATTAGTTTTTTTGTGTCAGTAGCCCGACCGATAGGAAGGGCTTAATGTTTTACAATCAACGCACTCATTTACAGTCACTGGTCGTTTTTTCTAAGGCGTAATCCTGGTTTAACGAACAACGCTAATCTTGAGAATCAAATCAAAAACTCTTATCGTAAACTCCCTGAGATTATCCATCATCCATCCCGCTGTAATCATTATCACTAGGATTGTCGCAATAATTTTTGGCACAAAAGTCAGGGTTTGCTCTTGAATTTGAGTTAAAGCTTGGAAAAGACTGACCAGTAACCCAACAATCAAACTCGCCAATAAAGGCAACAATGAAAGAATCAAAATTAGCCATAAACCCTCGTTAGCTACCTGGGTAAACATGTCCATAGATACACTTCTCCAATCAGATGTAGCCTAAAACCAAATTCTTGATAAGCAATTCCCAACCGTTTATCAATACAAAAAGCAAGAGCTTAAATGGCAGCGAAATGATTGTCGGCGAGAGCATAAACATTCCCATCGCCTGCAAAATATTGGCTACTACCATGTCGATTATTAGAAAAGGAATGAACAAAAGAAAGCCGATCTGGAAGGCTTCAGTCAGTTGATTTGTAACAAATGCAGGAATGACAATGCGAAATTCATCGGGCGTTATCACATTTGGATCGTTTCCATTTTTAACTGCCATCTGCTGAGCAAGATCATGAAACATCACTCTATAACGCTCTTCGGAATAGCGAATTAAAAACGCACGGAGCGGTTCTTTGCCTTTTTTCGAAGCTTCAAAAACTTCTTTTACTGAAACCTCAGAAAAAATCGCTTCTGTATTTTGAATCATACCAGCTTCGGAATACATTTTTTCCACCACTGGCGACATAATAAAAATAGTCAGAATCAACGCAATCCCCGTAATTACCTGATTAGGAGGAACTTGCTGGGTACCCAAAGCATTCCGCAATATTGAAAGAACAACCGCAATTTTAACGAACGATGTGAGCATTATCAGCCCAAATGGAGCAAGTGCCAAAGCTCCGATAACGATGATTAAAACTACCGGATTTGCTGTATCCGAAGCCTTTGTAGGAGCATTTTGTGCAATCGCAAAAAGCGGAAAACAACCGAGCAAAACTAACGCGAAAAAAATAATCCTACCCCGGCTATGCTTCATGATTTTCCTCCTTGTTTACGATTCATTATCTCATCGAGCTTGTCTGAAAAAGATTTTCCAACCGAAGAACCGACCGGAAGCTTACGATTTTTTTGCAATTCATCTTCAGCGAGTTTTGCACTTTCCGGATCAAGTTCGGTAATTAATTGAACGCCGCTTTCAGACGATGCAACTAACATCCATTTTCCCGCAACTTCTATAATATAGAGACTTTTACGCGTCTCAAGCCCGATACGGTCAACAATTCGAACCATATTATTCGAACTGTAATTAACTGCCAAACGCGGAAGAATTACTCGAAAAATAAGATATGCGAGTCCACAAACAAGCAACAACGCAAAAATCGTTTGAACGAGCATCCACAAAAAACTAAGAGAATTTCCCATACATAATCCCGGATTCTAAATAAACACTTTCGTTAAACGAACGCCAAGATGTCCTTCAATTTCAACGAGTTCGCCCAAAGCGACCGGCTCTTCGTTGTTGTCCGTTACCAGTCTGACCGGATCATTTGGACGACATCCGAGAGCAATAATTTGTCCGCTGTGTAAATTTTGCAATTCACGCAACGTGATTTTGTCCGCAGCAATTTGCACTCTGAGTGCAACTTGAATATTTTCAAGTGACGGCGAAATTTGCTGAGCCGCCAGTTCTTCAGTTTTGTCGCCTAAAGCTTCTTCGGTCTCAAGAATTGAGTCAGTAACAGTTTCTTTTTCTTCCATGTTAAGTTTCATCGGCGTAAATTTCCGCCGGGTTTCTTCACTAAATATTTCTTTGATCTTGAAAAACATTTCGCCGTCAAATTCTTTTGTGTCGGCATTTCCCGTCAAACGAAAATTTTTGCCTCGCCCCACGCAAATCTGTAAATTATTGCCGAGCAAGCCTTTATCTAATGAAATATCCGAGTTTTCAACTAAAACTATATCATCAGTTTCCAGAAATAAAAGGCTGTTGGCATCTAAAAAAGTTGTTCCAATCTGAATATTCAAATCAATTTCCGGCGTTAAACGTTCAAATTTTGCCAAATCTTTCTTCCGGAAATCCTTGATGAAAAGCGGATTTGGAGAATTATCAAATTGACTGAAAAATTTTCTGGGCAAAAATGCTGTTAATATCCCACTAAAACCATCAATTTCGATCAAAAAAACCATTTCAACACCACGTTCTTCCGCTTCAAATAGTTCAGCCGGCTTGGTTTCAACGGTTTGCAATGTGAGTAAAGAATTACCCAAAAATTGATTAATTTCGCTCAAAATCGTGACCACCATAAATTCCGTGATCGTAATTTCTATCGGTGATAAATCTCTTTGCGAAGTATTTTCATCAGTTTGACTGCCTAAAATTACATCAATTACGGTTGCCGCAAATTGCGTGTTGAGCGTCATCAAAGCCGTCGAATTATCCGATACGCCGGAAATTGTAAAGAATATTTGCGGCGTTTTAGCTAAATTCCGGATTGATTTATTTATATTTTTTTCGGCAATTGAAATGATCGAGCAGGCAACGTTTTCCGGTTGACGAAAAGTGTACCGGGCAATCATCTGGCTGATAACCTTTGTTATTTCAGCATTTAACTCGTCCGGTAGGCTCTGAATAGAATCAGAAAATTCCGCTTCATTTATCGATACTTTAGGTAGTTTTTTATACCATTCCGATTTTTTAGTCTTTTGGCTTACTTTCTTGAAATTAAAGAAATTTTCTCTGGTTTTGTTATTTTCGTCACTTGAGATAGTCGCGGGTTTAGCCCCAAAGAAATCTACCGCAAACGGATCTATTGCGGTTTCAGGTGGGATATTTGCCCTTATTTCACTTTCGGCTAGTTTATTGGCTGATTTCATTATTATTCTTGCTTCTTAACCTTGAGAAAAAGTTCCCATTTGGCTGATTGTATAATCTTGCATTGCCAGCATTTCATCCAAAATATTTAGCATTAACGCAGTTTTTTCGAGTTCCTTGGTCGCACGGTTTATTTTACCGCCTTCAAGCTGCATTGGCTCACTTATCACTTCCAGAAATGTTTCGTTTTCAAATCTTTGATTATCGTCTTCATCTTCGTCGGTTTCATCGCGTCTATCGCGTAAATAACGGGCGAGACGTCGCATTTTTTCACGCTGTTTGCTCAGCATTTTCCGCATTATCATGCGTCTTGCCTGCGGAGAAAGATGTCTTAGAAATTCACTATTTCCAGGCGGCGGAGCTAAAACTCCGGTCATCGTCGGACGCAAATCAAGTCCAAGTAAGCGGTCAGTTGCCGAAACTCCGCCAAGCGAAGTCAATTGTCTCGCCGCATCGAGCTGAGCATCCTTTCCTAAGGCATCCGGTAATATCTTAGTCGAAAGCGGAAGTGCATTCGCATCAATCGGTTGGCGGGTTTCCTGGGGTTGCCCTACGGGAAACTGCGTAGCATTTGATTTCGCATTTGTATTGGCAACTTTCGGCAATTCGCCATCCCTTATTTGATTATTCAAATTTGGAATCTCGTTGCCACCGCTCCGGTTTACATTTCTTATATCAGCCATATTATCTTGGAAAACAATTTAATTATTCCTGATTTCCCCTCTTTCTTCTGCCATTTCGTAAACCCATTGCAAAACAACCGCAACGGATTCATAAAGTTCTTCCGGGATTTCCTGCTCAACTTCAAATTCATACAAGGACCTTGCCAGCGGAATATCACGCTTAATCGGAACGCCTGATTCGGTGGCAATTTGGCGTATTTTTGCCGCCATCAAATCGGCACCTTTAGCCGTAATAATCGGAGCATTTGATTTACCGCGATCGTATTTTATGGCAACAGCAACATGGGTTGGATTTGCCAAAACTACATCCGCATCGCGAACAGCCGCAGACATACTTTGCGATAAAATCTCGCGGTGAATTGCCCTTCTTTGCGACTTGATTAATGGATTTCCTTCGGTTTCCTTATATTCCTCTTTAACTTCATGCTTGGTCATCTTCATATCTTGCTTGTGCAGATATTTCTGAAGGAAAAAATCAGCTCCACCCAGAATCAGAAATGTCAGTCCGATTTTCAGACCAATTTCCAAAATCAACCCAAAAGTATAAATCCCGACAATTTCCGGCGGCTTTGAAATCAGCCTTATTACATCTTCTCTGGCTCCCCACAAAACATAGCCGGCGATTGCAGCCGTGATTGCCATTTTGAAAATTGTTTTAACAATTTCAATATATGGGCGAGCTTTTAGAAATTTCTGTTTGAAACCTTCCGCAGGATTCAATTTGTCAAATTTCGGCGTAATAGCTTCAAAGGAAAATAGCGAGCCGATTTGCAAATAATTCCCCAAAAAAGCAAAGACAAAAACTACCAAAAACATCGGACCAACGGCGAAAGCCATTCCTTTGAGCCCTCTCCACAATGCAAAATTAGCCGTTTCGGCATTGAATTGCCCTTTAAAAGTTGCGGCAAATTCGATCTGATCTTTGACGGTTCCCTGCAAAATGCCGCCCATGTAGCCGCCAATCATCCAAACGAGTCCAACCGCAGCAATCAACAAAAGTGCAGAAGTTAAATCCTGACTTTTTGCTACTTGTCCCTTCTTTCTGGCGTCTTGCAGTCGCTTATCAGAGGGTTGTTCGGTTTTTTCTCCGGAACTCGACATAAAGTTATAAAACTGACTGTCTTAAAAGTTGTCGGTTGATTGTTTTTCGTTACATTTTACATACGAAAACATCAACCGCAACAATGGAAATAGTTGAAAGATTTCCTATTTATTACGATTGATTCTATTTTACTACCTAAAGTTTGGCTTTTACAAATAATTTTTCTCTAAAATTGAATATGAAAATGATTTCCTTCATTTGCAACTGTGCCGCCCATGTCTCTGACAATATTTTGTAAAACACCAAAATTTGCATCCGTACCCGTATCCAAAGCACGACTTCTTAAATGAGACGAAATATAAACTCCGCGATCTACTTGACCTTCGATTGCCCGGGTCATAGAAGCCTGTCCGCCATTTGCATAAGCCGTAAGAATTTCATTTACCGCACCCTTATTTGCATATAGATTGCGGACATAAGTCGTTCCTTTATTCTGAATCAGGTCATACATTGCAGAAGCCTGTCGCGAAGGCGGACGATAGCCGCTCGTGATCCGCAGATTTCCGCCGGTTTGCTCGGCATACCGGTCAGCAAGCGTTTGTAACTGTGGACGAAGAGCATCTGTCATCAGAATCCCCTCGTTGACGGTGTAATTTCTACCATTTGTTGCAACCGAATATCCTGTACCGTTGCCGGTGTTGGTATTTGCAGGGTTAGGATTTCCCGAAAATAACTTGCCATACGTCATTTCGCCAACTATTCCAGTTTGTTTTACACCATTTTTTGCTTGAAAACTTTTAACAGCGGCTTCTGTTTTAGCACCATAAATTCCATAACCCGTGTCAACCTGACTGCGATGTCATGTAGCCAAGTTCGACCAATCTATCTTGTATTCCTTTGGTCACTCCTTCATTTTTTGCAGTTGTCGTGCGACCTAAAGCACTTGTAATGTCTTTCATCGCCTTCTGAGTTTCGGGTGTGAATGTTCCAGTTACCGGCACCCTGGCTTTTTCTTGAAAAGCTTTCAAAGCTGATTCGGTACGCGGACCAAAAGTTCCTGCACCCGTTGCCTTTTGATCTTTCGACATAAATCCAAGATCGATCAGATCATTCTGCAACGTATCAACCGCCGCTCCGTTACTGCCGGGCTTCAAAATATTGCCGGTCGGCGGAGTAGGAGGATTATTTGTCGTCGTTCCAAACAAAGCTTTGCCCGTAGCATCATCCAATAAACCTGTAGCAGGTAATTTATTTTCCTGCTGGAATTTGCTCAGAGCCGTAGAAGTATTTTTTCCCCAAGCGTCATCGGCAAATCCCTTCAACTGATTCGCAGGTACAAATCCCCCATCGACCAATTTTTGTTGAACTGCCTTTACTCCGCCATATATTTTAGCGGCAACCGGAGTAACGGCTTCGGCAGCAGTAATTTTTCCATCGCGATTCCAGTCAAGCGGATTTTGATTGTAAGCCTTCGTTCCGCTTCGAAATAGAACATCATCTTTATTCGACCGTGCAGTTCCGCTCAAAACTGACGTATATAAGCCTTCAAGAGTGCCAAGTTTTCCTTTATATGCAGGCTGATCAAAATATTTTTCAACGTATTTTAGCTGCTCCGTTGAGGTCATTTTCGCGAGTTTATCGGTTGTAGTTCCCAATCCATTCGCGGTAGAAGGTAAAAACTGGATCAATCCGGTCGCTCCAATACCATTTTTTTTCGCCGGATCGAATGTTCCACCGGTTTCAAAGCTCATTACACCCATAATGTATTCAGGTTTCGTTCCGATTCTTTTCGCCATTCCTTCAACACCACTAATAAATTCGGGCGTTACAAACTTGTTTCCCGTCACGCCTTGAATCTTGTTGTAATTGAAGGCAGCTGCCTCTTTTGTAGCTAGGTCTTTATTCAAACCGACGGCAACAATGTCGTTTCGATTAACCAAATTCTTTTCAATCGCTCCGGTTTTTGAAGACTGAGCAGGAAAACTTTCCAGCTCTGCTGTCGAAATGCCTTTGTTCGTTTTGGCGAGTGATGTACCGGAATTAAAGGAAGGTGTCGATTGTACATTGTTGGAATTTGTCGCAGATTTGGCTTCCATTTGTTTACCTCAGATTTTTTTTCGGGAATTTGATTTCTTATCAATGATTATCGGCAGTTTATGAAAAAAGTTTCCTTATTTAAAAACAAAAAAACCACCTTCCCGTATTATTGGAAAGGTGAATCGTTTCGATCGTGAACCGCGTTAAGAAATTACTTTAATCTTTGAAGGATTCCTAAGATTTTTTTGTGCATCATAGGGTCTTTTGAAAGATAGTTTCCCAGATCTTCGGCTACTTTTTTGCCTTCATCCGAATTTCGCAAATCTTTACTAAGCCGTGAACCAACTAAAAATTTGGCAGATTCATTAACTGCCGTCATCGCTCCTTCCTGCGAATCAAGATTTCCTTCAGAGGCGATTTGTTGAAATTTCGCACGCGTTGGACTGTCGGTTTTTTCCGATCCGGCTTGCTCAAGTTGCCCGGAAAGCTCTGCCAAAGCGGCTTCAAAACTTTTCTCAACCTTTCCGCGTTTTAATTCATCTTTGCCGCCAAGCGAATCTACGGCTTCTGATCCGCTGCTCAAAGGTGAACTTGTTTTTTTAACTGACATTTTACTTTACCTTAAACCAAAATATTTTTTCGACCCGCCAATTATAGATAAAAATTGTCAATTTGTTAATCTAAAATTCTCAGTAAATTCGCGAAATGCCCCGATAGAATTATTGAAATCCTCAATCGCTGCCGTTCCTGTTATTACAAAAACAGTATCTCCTTCTAAAATAAAGGTTTGAACTTGCTGAATCGCCAAACCTTCAACACTGAACCGATGCAAACGCTGAAAAGATTTCAAACCATTTAGTTCAAACGGACGCTCATCCAATATCTCCAAAGTTTTCAATTCCGTAAGCATTCCCTGCTTTTGAACTTCCGCGTAATCTTCGATAGATGTTTTTTCGTCAACTATTTCGCGTATAACAACAATATTTGCCGCAATTCCGCTCGCTCCTGTTTCGCCTACCAACGTGATCATCGAGCGATCTGCCCAATTTTCAGGAGCGATACTTTGCCAGCCATTCGCCGTAAATATCTTCATTTCAATAAGTTAAAAGAAATACTCAAATTTGTAAATTTGCGTCACCAACTAAATATTGATTTCAAACTGCCGACCGCACTGCTAGCTAAATTATCTACAGTTTTTGCCACATCTTTGACCGCAGAAACCGCATTATTTACTTGGTCGCCAACGAAGTCTTTGGCAGCAGTAAAGGCTTTCGCAGTGTTATCGATCGCCGATGTTACACCGCTCGCAATTGCTTTATTAACTCCCAAACCACGCAAGCCTTTATCGGCTAAATATCCGGCAGCCATACCAACTCCAAAGCCGATTACGCCGCCAACAATCGTTCCGGCTCCCGGAATTATGCTACCGATTGCTGCTCCGGCTGCTGCACCTGCCATCCCTGCTCCCATTCCAACCGCAACCTCTCCGGTTACAGTTCCGATTGCCTGCGAACCCGAAACTTCTCCACGTTTGTAAGCTCCAATTTGATCGTAAGCAGAAAATCCGCCATTAACGATTCCGCCAACGATTGAGCCACCCGCGATTCTGCCGCCAACTTGCCTAGCCGTCGAATTAAATGCCGTAGAAGTTAAACTTGACGCTTCTGTTTGGGCAAATCTGCTGACAACGCTTCGGGCTGTGCCATTTGAAAAACCGCGATCAATTAAATTATTTGCAAAAGTTGAACGTCCTAGAGCGTTTTCAATTCCATTACCGATTATTCTCTCGCCAAAAGCACTTGCTCCGCCAACCCCAGTTCCCAAAGCCGTATTGGTTCCAAAAGTTTTTGCCGCTCCCAAATAATCGCCATTATTTACCTGTTCAAAAACTTGCGGAAGTGATGTAACCGCCGAAATTCCCCCGCCAATCAAGGCACCATTTCGCATTTCACTTCGCAAACGTAGAGGCGAATCCGGAATAATCGATGGTTTGTCAATGGTTTGGAGATTCGTTTTTCCTGTTTCACTCAGATCGACAAAAGTATTTCTTTGCATGTCGCCGATTTTGCTGTTGTCAACCAAAAATTCTCTTACGCCATAAGTGCCATTGCGACCATCAGTTCGGGCAGTGCGTCCATCATTCGTAAAATATTCATTAACTCCAAGCGTACCGCTCATTTTCTGCCGGGCATCGAAAACGTCTTGTTGAGCGGGCGTTAAGCTGGCTAAATATGCTTTTTTGTCCGCCGCAAACTTTGGCAATTCCGCTTTGTAATCCAATCCCTGTACGTCCTTCCAAAAGCTCGCGGGTTTACCTTGATAAGCCGCAAAATCAGGGTGATTCATCGCCCGATTGGTCAGAGCATCCCAAGCAGGAACAGTTTTTCCGGTCGTTCCGCTGGCTTCCGTGATTACCAATTTATAGTCGGATAAATTCTTTTTGCCGCTCGCCACATCGCTTTTGATCGTGTTGATATAATCATCGCTATAGCCAACCCGTTTCATTGTTTCATAGGTGTCGAGCTTCGCACCTTTTAATTCTTCCGGAGTCGCAACCCAAGTGTGCGGACTTATTCCCTTTGACGGCTGAGAATCCCCGACTGCCCAAATATTTGCTGTCTAAAACCCGCACGAAATATTTTGCGTCAGTATTATTGGTAAGTCGATTTTGAATCTGTTTCGGCGAAAGGGTAGTAAAATCGCCCGACGTTTTCGCACCCGATCGTAAAAAATCAGCCGCCTTCACAACGCTCGTTCCACGCACATCCGATGGCGTAAATCCTTGATTCTTAAGCGAAGTACGATAAGCAGTTTCGGCACGCGAACTAACGTCAACCATGTTTTTCGGCGGATTGGTGATGCCTGAGGGATTCTTTAGTGCGTTCCATTCACGGACGTAAGTATCTGCAAATGCTTTATTTGCGTTGGCAGTTGCTTTGCCCAAACGAACGTCATTTGCTGTTGAAAGTCCTGCCGTTCCCGCCCCGAATAATCTTTCCAAACGATCTTTTTGCTGAGTACCAAAAACACTGGATTCCCAACGGCGAGTCGCCACAGCCGTTTGATCAATTGCAGGTTTTTGTTTTGCCAATTGTGCTTTCGGTTTCGAAACCGGCGGCTGATGCTGAAACGGCTTAATTTGACTGATTTCGTTGTTATTTACTTTTGGTGGCATTTCTCGCACTCCCTAACTTGTTATTTTCTTAATTTCCTCTACCAATTTCTTTGCGGTCGTTAGCGGCAATTCCAAACCCAATAGATGTGAACGCAGCCCATCAAGCAGATATTTGCGACGATTGCGAACTACAATTCTTTCGAAAGGTGCAGATAAATTGTGTGACCAACTGCTTTGAAAACATATCAGCAAATCATCTTTGCCATTTTTTTGTTCAATGTTTTCCGTCCAAGGGCTTTCCTTGTCCAATAATTTTTCAATACTTTCCGCAATGAAATAAAGATTCTGATTTTCAATAATTAAATCCCCCGAAATTCGTCCGCTCTTCCTATCTAAAGAAGTGAAAACCTTTTCACCATTCAAATTTCCAATGAAAAGTTTTACTTGCGAAGTATTTTCAGGCTTCGTAATTTCTTCATCATTTGCATATTCAATCGGCAATTCACTCAATGTTTGTGCATCGCCAGTTTCAATTACTTCATACTCAACCGAATCGATGGTCTGCGTATTATTTTTCATCTGTCTATATTATCGGCAAACTTTTAAAATAGTTTCCCTTTCCTCTAAATTATTTTAGGGGAAATACTTATCCAATAAATTTCAGGAATTATTTAAAGTTGCGAGTGTGTCTGGGTCAGAAAGAATCTAAAACAATTTGATTAACTTCTCAATTGAATCTTCGGCTGACATTTTTTCGTGAGTTCCCTGCTTCAAAAATTGATTAACGGCATCAACTTTTGCAATCGCATAATCCGTTTTCGGATCGCTGCCTTTTTTATATGCTCCAATCATTATCAAATCTTTTTGAGCTTCATAAGTAGCCAAAACTTCCCGCAATTTTCCAGCGGCTTCAATGTGAGAATCCTCAGCAATCATCGTCATCACACGCGAAACGGATTCATTTATATCAATCGCCGGATAGTGGTTTTGAGCCGCCAATTTCCGAGATAAAACAACGTGACCGTCTAAAATCGAACGGGTTTCATCAGCAATCGGCTCTGTCATATCGTCGCCTTCAACCAAAACCGTGTAAAAAGCTGTGATCGAACCCTTGTCCGAGTTTCCCGTTCGCTCCAATAATCTCGGTAATTCCGAAAAAACCGATGGCGGAAAACCGGCACGAGCAGGAGGTTCACCCGCTGCCAAGCCAACTTCACGCAACGCACGGGCGAATCGAGTGACCGAATCCATCAAAAATAAAACTCTTTTCCCCTGATCGCGAAAATATTCCGCTATCGCCGTTGCAACATATGCAGCTTTGAGGCGAATCAATGAAGGTTCATTTGAAGTTGCAACAACTACAACCGAGCGTTTTAAGCCCTCTTCGCCCAAATCCTGCTCAAGAAATTCGCGAACTTCCCTTCCACGTTCGCCGATTAGTGCGATAACATTAACTTCCGCTTCCGTATTCCTTGCGAGCATCCCAAGTGTTGTTGATTTGCCGACACCAGCCGCCGCAAAGATGCCAATTCGCTGTCCTTCGCCTACGGTTAAAAGTCCATCCAATGCACGAACACCCGTTTTTAATTGAGTGGAAACTCTCTGCCGTCGCATTGGATCGGGCGGACGTGCAGCCACGATTTTCTCAATGCCGTCCTCGATTATTCCTTTCCCATCAAGCGGTTCTCCGAGTCCATCAAGCACTCTTCCAAGCAAATCTTCGCCAACTTTTATCGTCAAAGATGTTCCCGTAGGCACAACTTCGGCTCCCATTGCAACATCCGAAACGTCGCCAAGCGGCATCAAAATTACTTCACTGCCACGAAACCCAACCACTTCCGCACGCAATAATTTTGCCCTATGCGGTGAATGGATCAAGCATAATTCGCCAACCCTCGCTCCAGGCACTGCAGCCCGTATGAGCAACCCGATAAGTTCCGTAACCCTTCCGCGAACTTCAACCGAAGAAATCCAATCGACGGCAGAGATATATGGTTGTAAATCAATCATATAGCGTGTGTATCCTAAAGTATTACTTCTAGTAATAAACGGTCTAATACAGTTTCGATTTTATTATTATAACCTAAATCGTTAATTTCTCTAACGATAACAAAATACAAATGCCCTGCCGATAAAATTGCAAAAATACGAGTAGTTTGTTCTAATTAGCTTGAGAAAAATGGGGTTATTTTTCGGGATAGTGTAATGGTAGCACGCTTGATTCTGGATCAAGAAATCGGGGTTCGATCCCCTGTCCCGAAGTAGAAATATGAGCGAATGGAACGAAACCATAGTCAATGTCCGTTATGCCGAAACCGATCAAATGGGTATCGTTCATCACGCTAACTATTTGGTATGGTTTGAATTAGGGCGAACTGAATTTTGTAAAACACGTGGTTTTTCCTATAGCGAAATGGAGAGAGACGATGATGCTCTAATGGTAGTCGCGGAAGTATATTGCCGATACAAATCGCCCGCTTTTTACGATGATCGAATCACGATTCGCAGCAAAATTGCCGAGGTTCGCAGCAGGACCGTTCGTTTCCTATATGAAATCTATCGCGAATCTGACGATACAATTTTAGTTGAAGGTGAGACTTTGCATATTTTCACTGATAAAGACAAGAAAGTTCGGACGTTGCCTCAGAAATACAAGGATTTACTCGCAATCGAAGAGGAGCCGACTTTAAACGAAAGGTCATTTCCGCCAAATGAAGCACCGCACTAATTGCTTACAATGTCAATTACTGTAACTTCTGGTCTCGCCCAAAATCGAACCCTAGGTGTAATTCCGCCTTCCATTCCAATCCCACGATTTACGTTGAGCGTTGTTTTTCCAACCTGATAAGTTCCACCCTCATATTTTTTACCGAGCTTAGAAAATGTGACTAAAGCTCCGTAAATTGGCATAGCAACCTGTCCGCCATGAGTGTGCCCGGCACAATATAAATCTGGCTCAAACTCCTTTATCTCCGAGTTTTCAATCAAATCCGGATAGTGTGTGACAAATATAGAAAGGTCATTTTTGGGTATTCCGTTTAGTGATTGAATCAATTTTCCTTCGGATCCTACGTAAATACCTGCAATCCACACGGGAATTCCGCGAACCTCAAGTTTTTCAGCTTTTCCATTCAATTCTTTGACGTTGAGCCCTCCAAAAAGATCTTCTGTATTCCAATACCAGACATCCCAATTTCCTCTGACGACAAATGTTGGAGCAATTTCTGATACCTTAGTTAAAAAACTTCTGAAAACTCCTAATCCACTTTTAGAATTTAACGAATCTCCGCTAAATACGATTAAATCAGGCTTTTGCTCGGCAATGAGTAAAGGTAAACTTTCTTCGAGCCCAACATATTCTTCGCTATGAATATCTGAAATGTGAACAACTCGAATTGGTTTTGAACCGTCACGAATTTTGCTACTTTTGACTTCAACTTGTCTCACTTCAATCCAATATGGCTCGATAAACGCCGCGTATCCGAAACATAATAGCCCCACTCCAGCGAGAAGAATCATTGTTCGCCTTATCCACAGCAGGACCTTATTTGTTTCCTTTTCAATGACCTTAAAGCCTTCAACTGTTTCCCGAAAGATTCCCCAAATAGCTAATACAAATACAATTATTATCGAAAGAAAAACAGTTAGTAATGATAATTTTTCTTGGAGAGACATGAATCAAAACCCTCTTGTTTTCACCAAATCCAAAACCTTCTCCATCAACGGCTTCATCATCGTATCTTCTTCAATAAAAGGGACTTGCGAACGAATCAATTTATAAACTTCTCTTGTTCCCAGTCCTAGTTTTTTATCACTTCCAATCGCCTTTCGACGAAAATCAATCCCTTGAGCCGCTGCAAAAAGTTCGATTGAAAGAATATTTTCTAAATTTTCGCAGATTTGCCGTAGTTTTAAGACCGAAGTTGCCCCCATCGAAACATGATCTTCAACATTTGCCGAAGTCGGAATTGTATCAACGCTTGCCGGATGCGAAAGAATTTTGTTTTCGGTGCAGAGCGATGCTGCGGTGTATTGGACAATCATAAAACCCGAATTCAGACCGCCTTTTTCAGTCAAAAATGCCGGTAAAACATGTGCATTTGAAGACTCATCAGTCAATCGCATTATGCGTCGTTCGCTGATATTTCCGAGTTCTGACAAAGCAATTGCCAGATAATCAAACGCCAAAGCCAGCGGTTCGCCGTGAAAATTTCCGCCACTCAAAACTTCGATTTTATCGTCTTCATCAATAAAAATAAGTGGATTATCCGTGACAGAATTGAGTTCTAAATTCAACAGCCATTCCGAATACGCAACCGCATCACGGCAAGCCCCGTGAACTTGCGGCATACAACGCAACGTATAGGCATCTTGAACGTTTGATGAATCAAAACTTCTGGTAAAGTCGCTTTCTGTCAACAAGTTACGGAGATTTTTGGCACATTCAATTTGTCGCGGATGCGGACGAAGTGCGTGAATTCTTTCATCAAAAGCGAGCGTTGTTCCGTTTAAGGCTTCCAAACTTAAACAACCTGAAACGTCAGCTAATTCAGCTAAATATGTCGCTTTCCAAGTTTCAAGTAGTCCAACGGCGGTCATAATTGTCGTGCCGTTGGTCAAAGCCAAACCTTCTTTGGCGGCAAGCGTAATCGGTTCTAATTTTGCCTTTGATAAAGCGTCTTTGGCGGATAAGATTTCGCCTAGAAATTCGGTTTCACCCTCACCAATCAGAACACAGGCAAAATGTGCCAAAGGTGCTAAATCGCCACTCGCTCCCAAACTACCTTTTTCAGGAATAATAGGATGAATTCCACGATTGAGAAATTCTAAAACTAGCTCAAGCGTTTGCAAACGAATACCGGAATATCCACGGGCGAGCGTGTTTGCACGAATCAACATAATCGCTCTAACCGTTGGAATATCAAATGATTTACCTACTCCAACCGCGTGTGAAACAACAATATTTCGTTGTAATTGTTCAACTTCTTCACGGCTTATAATTTTGTCTTTAAAAGCACCAAACCCAGTCGTGATGCCGTAAGCAATCTCGCCACGTTCGAGCAAAATTTCCACCGCACGAGCCGCACGATTGACGTTATTGTTTAGCTTTTTCAGATAAACTGACGCGAGGTTCATTCGGTTTGCCGTAAGCTATGGCGATAACTTGTTCAAATGTAAGGCTTTCGCCGTCTAAAATAATCTCAGTCATTTATTATTCGGTTTCTTCAAATTCCACGCCTTGGTAAAGTTCGTCAATATTTATGTCAAAATCTAAACTATTGAGATGAAAAGATTCGCCGGTAATGTAATCGCTTCTGAGCCAAAATTTTTCGTTATGTTTTTGATAAAGCACGACAATTTTTTCCGTCGAAGAAATTAGTAAGATATTCATTAAAACTTTCGATTGATTTATATTCACGAAATTTGTCGCCTTGGTCATATTTTTCGGTAGAATCGGACAAAACTTCCACAATCAAAATCGGATTTTCTAAACATTGCAGACCGCCGATTTCCGTAAATTCAGACTTTTCCGCAGACCAAAGTTAAATCAGGATAACGATAAGTCGGCAACAACGGAACTTTGACACGAAGATTTGATGGAAAGACTTCACAACCACTTTCGAGGCACGCGGCGAAGTTTTTACCAATAAATTTCTTTCAATTCGTGCGTGATTTGGCGAAACTCCGCTCATTTCAAAGATTTCGCCATCGAAATATTCGAAATTACCTTCGGCGTTTTTATCAAGCTCAAAATATTCTTCAAGCGACATTTTTGTTTTCGGGATTGCGGTCATAAACTATTTCCTCTCGTGAATAATCTTACCATTTTTTATTACTTTCTCAACAAAATTTCCGCCAAATTCATAACAAATTTCGCGGTAATCTTCAGTATCCAAAATAATAATATCCGCCCATTTCCCTACCTCAAGTGAGCCGGTTTTTTCGCCTAAACCAATTGAAAATGCGGCGTTTACGGTCGTTGCATTGATTGCTTCGGACGGCAGAATTTTTTGATAACGGCAAGCGATTTGCATCGCCGTTTGCTGTGACGGACAAGGGGCGGAACCGGGATTATAATCGGTTGAAACAGCAATCGCACAACCTGCATCAATTAATTTTCGAGCATCGGCAAAGTGCGAGCTTCCGAAATTAAAGTTCACCGTTGGCGTAACAATTCCAACTGTTTCAGATTTTGCTAAAAGCAATATTTCTTCATCAGAAATTGCGTCTAAATGGTCAATCGAAGTCGCTCCTAATTCGATACAAAGTTTGCTGCCGCCGAGATTTGTAAATTCGTCAACGTGAGCTTTAATGTTGAAATGATTAGCTTTAGCAGTTTCTAAAATCATTTGGTTTGCTCCAAATTGAACGCATTTTTTTCGCAAAATACATCAACGAAGAAACGGTTTTGCAAGTTTTTCGGGAAAATCAAAACGGTCTTCATCAATGTAGCCATATCGCCGCCATTTGAATAAATCGGGCAGCATTTTTTCGCAAATTATTTTCACATAAGCATCGGAATTATCTTTGAATTCGGGCGGAACGGCGTGTGCGGCTAAAAACGTCGGGACAGAATAAATCGGATGTTGAGCGTCCAATTCTTCCCAAACGTCCATCATTTTAAATTCAGTCGCTTCATCAAGTCCGTAACCTGTTTTAATTTCAACAGTTGCCGTTCCGTGAAGTAACATTTTATCGAGACGTTTGAGCGTTTGTTCGACCAATTCTTGCTTCGTGGCTTTGCGTGTATGTTCAACAGTTGAAAGAATTCCACCACCGTTTGCCAAAATTTCCAAATAATCGGCACCTTTTATTTTCAGCTCAAATTCATTCAAACGATTTCCCGCGTAAATTATGTGAGTGTGCGGATCAACAAACGCGGGCATGACGACTTTTTGCTGTGCGTCTATCATATTTTCGGATTCGTAATTTGTAAGAATTTCTGCAGAAGTTCCAACAGCCTTTATTAATCCGCCAACAATCGCAATCGCACCGTCTTCGATAATGCCTAAGTTTTGCATCTCATTGCCTTTCTTGGCTTTACCGTTTGATGCACAAGTTACTAACTGCTTGGCATTGTGAATAATTAGGTCAACTTTTTCCATTTCAACTGGAATTCTAGTGTTTTATGATTATTTCTACAACAGCACAACAAAAAAGTCTTGTGTTTCAATAAAACACAAGACCTTATTACGCAAAAATTGATTTCTTATTTTACAACGTAGCTATCACGCGAACGAATCACTAGATTTGGGCGATTAATACGAATCTTAATCTTTTTAATCTCGCCACTGCTACCATCAGAACTCGGGTAATAACCAACTTCATATTGACTGCGTAACTCTTCAGCAATTCCTTCAAATGCCTGAGACAAACTAGCAGTGGAATTATCAGCTTTGTAAATTCTGCCGCTGGTCGCATTCGCCAAATCTTGCAAATACCTGCGACCTAGTGCGTAAACTTCTTTGGCAGCTCCAATGTTCTGCGTTCCGCCGCCAAGTCCGGGAATTCCGCCGATTGTTGGCGGTGTTTGCATTGCTCCGCCACCACCGATTCCCATCATATCCAAAAAAGTATTGTAATAAATAGGAAATATTACCGCCTCTGATTCCATCGCCGCCTTGATGCTTGATTCGTATGATGCTCGATTGGAGGTGCTGTCTACCCCATCTGTAAAAAGTATGATCGATTTTTTGCCTTCAATATTCTTAAATTTTCGCTCAATAATGGTTTCAACAGCTTCATAAATAGCGGTTCCGCCGCCTGAACCTGCATTTCCAATCGCATTTAGTATCGTCGTCTTGTCATTGGTAAATTCGCAAAGCGTTTTCATTTTGTCATCAAAAGCAATAACCATAACCCGGTCTTGCGGATACATCTGATTGACAAAAGCAACCGCCGAATCTTGCACCAGTTTCATCTTTTCCGACAATGAACCGCTCACATCCAATAACAAAATCGTCGAAAAAGGCTTATCGACAGTTCCGAAATAAGCAATTTCCTGTTCTTTTCCGTCTTCAAAAATCTGAAAATTAGGCTTGCTCAAACTTGGTACGTAAAGTCCATTTTTCTCGTAAACTGTTACAGGAATTGATATTAACTTTGTATCGACTTTGATAACTTCATCCTCTTCAGAAGTGTTTTGCGAAGGAGTTGCGGCGGGAGTTGGTTGATTTACAACTTTTTCTTTCTTCTCTTTTCGTCGCTTTCTATCGATATAAATCGAAACTGGCTGAGTTGGTGCAGATTCTGAAAAACCAACTGTTGTTGTCTCGGTTTCAGTTTTGCCAACTTCTTCAGTTTCAGCAGGTTTTGTTGAATTTGCAGAAGTAGTCGTTCCAGGAATAGGATAGCGAATTTTTCTTCCCGATTGAGCAAACGATATAGATGATAACGCCAACAAAATTAAGCAACAGAATAGAATTTTTTTCATAAAATAATCACGACTCCAAAAACGATTATTTATATGATGCAAAGAAATTGTAAAAAGTTTTGTTCAAACGCAAAGAAATGTAAATTTAGCCAATTATAAATCGCCTTTGCCGATTCCTAACGCATCCGCCACGCGATTAATGTAGTTAAACCACGATGCTATCAGCGTAATCTGCAAAATTCCGGTGTCGTCATAACCAACAGAACGAAGTTTTTCGTGATGCGTTGGAGTAATTTTGGTTGCGTCTTTGGTAATTTGTACTACGAAATCGCACATCACCATTTCGGCTTCTGTAATCGGAGCAGTTTTATAATCGGACTTTAATTTTTCGATTAAATCATCGTCAACCGTAACCAAACGCAGAAACTCCGCGTGAGAGACCAGTCAGTAAAAACAGTCGTTGGTCAGCGAAACCATGGTCGCAATCATTTCCTGTTCGCGTCGCGTGAGCGGCAAATCGGGCGACATCAATGCACCAAAAGTCGAAAACGCATGAAACAAAGCATCCGGAATAAGCGTGTGCGAAGCAATAATCGATTCATCGCCAAGAATCGCGGGTTGCGGCGTGCCATATTCTTGCGGATACAAATGCCTTTGACCCTGCATCGCGTTACGTAATTTTTCGTCCGCTTCTTCAATAGGAATTGTTTTTATCCAAGCCATGGTTAGATTTTAGATTTCGGATTTTTGCAGAAGCCCGCACGTTAGTAAGGGCGTACTTTTCGCATTGAATTATGCCATACTTTTCGCGGCGTACAGAGGATTTTTTAAATAAACAAAGGGTAAATTGCGAAATTGCGATTTACCGTTTGAGTTTATATGATTGTGTCTGATTTAATGACCAGTTGCCTGCTTGATAGTGTCAGTCGCGGCATGAGGTGCATCGGGCAAATAGTAGAATAAAATACCCAAAATTGTGTAAACCGCAAGCAATTGAAGACCTTCAACCCAATTACTTTCGCCGTCAGACGAAATTTGTTGGGCAATTAAAACCGATGCAATCACCGCAACGACCTCAGGAATCGTAAACTCCAAATTCATTGGTTTTCCAAATAAATACGAAGCGAAAACCAAAACAGGTGCAACAAATAATGCAATTTGCAAACTCGAACCGAGTGCGATGCTCAAGCTCAAATCCATCTTATTTCGCATCGCCATCAAAATCGCCGATGAATGCTCCGCCGCATTACCGATAATCGCGACAACAATCACGCCAACAAATACTTCTGTAAACCCTAGTTCTCCGCGAGCCGCTTCTACAGCTCCGACCAAAAACTCCGAAATCAAGGCAACAAAACCAGTCGCTGTCAACAAGACTCCAATCGCTTTGCCCTTCGACCAATGTTCGCCTGACTTTTCTTCTTCCTCGCCTACGTCATGAGCCGCACCTTGCATTGCTTCGCCAACAAATAGGTTTTTATGCGTAACCAAAGAAAAATAGAGTGTTCCAACGTAGGTTAAAATCAAAACAATCGAAATCGCCAACGATAAATTCTGCTCTTTTTCTGCCGTCCAACCACCACTTGCTACGGGCACTTGGGCTGCAACTTCGTGGAAAATTGTGGGAATCAGCAGTGCGATTGCTGCTAAACTCAAAGCCGTCGCCGTTGTTCCGGCAGCAGTTCGATTAAACTTTTGAACCTTAAATTTTGAACCTCCGGCAACAATTGAAAGCCCAAGCACAAGAAGCATATTTCCAATGATAGAACCCGTGATTGATGCTTTAACAACTCCTTCAAGCCCTTTGGACAGTGCAAATAAAGCAATAATCAATTCTGCTGCATTGCCAAAAGTCGCGTTTAGTAATCCGCCAATCCCCTGCCCAAGATGTTCGGAAAGATGCTCGGTAGCTTTTCCCATCCAACCCGCAAGGGGAATAATCGCAAGGCAAGCGACAATAAAAAGTGCAGTCGGATTTTCGAATGCCGGAATAAATCGCAAGGCAATTGCAATGGGCACAAAAATTAAGAGCCAATCAAGCGAAGGCTTGAGCCAAGATGATTTTGAAGTGGTCGCTGTCATAATAAAATTTGATTTATTTGAAATCTGAAGAATCCATCTCCAAAAAACAGTTCCGATTGTAATGAAAGATTTGCTTTTCGTCTAATATTGGGCAAAAATCTTTCGAAAGTTCTGTCTATAAATTTATGAAAAATATATTACTTAACAAATCTGTAATCGCCGCAATATTAACTCTTTTTCTAACAGCTTTTGCTAACGCTCAAACTGCAACCAGTTTAGTTACCAAACTTTACAAAGAGCATAAAAAAGATTCAATCGCCGGCTGGAGCAAAGCACGATTAAACAAATATTTCACGCCGAATTTACCAATGCTTTCCATAAAGAAGCCAATAAAGAAAATGGAATCGAATTTGATCCTCTATTTGATACGCAAGACGATTCCGACATCAAAACCTATAAAATCACCAGCGAAAAAGCGAGTGGCAAAAGACTTGAAGTAATTTCAGTTAGCTTCAAAAATTTTGGTGCAAGCAAAAAAGTAATGCTAACTATTGATTCCAAAACCAAGAAAGTTAGGAATATTAATTACTATGGGCAAAAAGAATCATTGATGGATATGTTAAAAAATTAGTTGCAGAAACAAATTGCAGAAACACGCAAGAAGTAAGTTTGCTTTGCAGAAATAAATTTGACTAAATATAGTATTTAAAGTTTGGACGGCGTGTTTCGATTGTTGGGTTTGAAATTAATATCTCTCCAACAGCATCTGAAAACCCAACCGTTATTGGCTGAGATTCACCGAGACGGCAGGCGTTATAGTTCAACTTGGTTAAGCCTAAAATATCTTGTGCAACTCTTTCGATTGGGGCATCTCCATGTCTGAATTTCAATTTTTAGAGGTATCGGTATTTCCCAACCATCATACGTTGCTATTCTAGGCTTAAAGCCACTCGCCCAAAGAAAACCACTTCTATCATTGAGTTTTGCAAAAGTCCCTCTGTAAGACGGGCATTTTTCCTTGTGTGTAAAGCCGAAAGCCAAGAGTTTCTGAACGAACTTTTACGCCATAAAGTTTTACATTCGGCGGACATGCTTCTTTGTAACCTTCAAACTCTTCTTCGTTAATTTCAGAACGACAATGCAAAAATATTTCCGTCAATTTTTTCCCACCCAAATCTTTATATGTTTTTAAAATACCAGACAATAAAGAAAAGGCTTTATCTTTAGTTAAGTGAAACTGTTCAGTTTCTGAAGAATACCAAGGTCCATATTCCCCTATAAAAACAACCCCATCTCCAGTATTCAAAAACATTTGAGCGGCACAACAAGCTGTTTTACTTTTTACGTCGTTGTTTGCTTTCCGAAAAGCGATGCCAATGTAACAAACGCCATCCCTCGCAGAAACCAATCGCCAAGGTTTTCCACCACATTTATAATAAAGTGCAGTTCCTAAATTCCAGTTTCGGTCAGATTGAGGGGTTAATCTCCGTTCACCTTTTTCGTAATTATCACCAATCTTTAGTGTTGATTCGAGAATGATTTGAATGGGAACCTCTTGATCGATTGCTCTTGCTTTAAGTTGTCGGCGAAAGTCTGGCGATAACTTATATTGCTCAATATCATATTCTTCAAACAAATTTTGTTGTCCGCTACGCCTAGCTTTCTTCTCTTTATGTGATAGTTTTTCTCCTAAACCATTTTGGACATGAGATTTTGGACTGACAATTTTGAAAAACCTCATCAGGAACAACACAGATTGCAACCCCAATTTTCTCGTCAAGTTTTTTAATTTTTTCAAATTCTTCCAAATATTGATTTACAACCCTAAAAGCTCTCTCATGCTCATCTTTTTGATGAGACGCTTCAATTAGATTATCGTTATTTATAGTTGCTGACCATACAGGTTTGGTCAAGAATTCGCTTTGGAATGCAGCTTCAAACCCGGGAAACGGAACCCACAATCTATGATTATCTTTTGGAGATTCAATCGAAGGCTTATTTATTTGCTGAACCCAGTTACGAAATTTCATATTTCCTTCCTCCGTTCCAATTAAAACATAATTAATCGAACGTGGCTGTGAAGGCGTTCCTACATCGTAAGGACGAAAAAGCGACAAGCCGTCTCGCGGATCTTTTACCCTTTGACCATATTGAAATTCCAATTCAGGTTCTCCAAATAAAATTACTGAGTTACTCATTTATTAATTTCCTTTATACTTCTTCATCAAAGTCGTCGTCGTGTTGCGGAATTTCTTCTCTTTCATAAGACTTTTTGTCTAATTTCTTTTCGTCAATGCCACTTGAGGCATGAAAAGATATTGGAAAAGCACTAAGAATAAGCTGTTCTTTAGGTAAATCACCAATCACAATCTCTCTTCCGTCAGAAAGAAATTGCGAAATAAGCAAGATTCGCTTGAACCAATCATCGTTCCACCAACTCTTGCAAAGATGTTTACGACGAGAATTTCTCTTAATGTTAATAAGAGCGACATTACTCACATCAGTCAAATAAATTCTAATCCGCAAAATAACTGAGTATTCTTGAAACAAATTTTTCTTGACAAAAAAAGTTGGAGCAAGATGATAAATGTATTCTTCAGATTGGTTCATTGGTCTATAGTATTTCCTTTTACCGACAACACTGATTGGGCGATTTCTAGTACCATCAGGGAATGAAAAAGCTACCCGATTTCGTTCGAGCAAACCATTCGGAAAATAATGTAGATTTGTTTCAGGACAAAACATCAAACCCTTGTGATGGCATTTTACTATTAGTGACTTCCGAATTAATTCGGTTACTAAGTTGTTGGAATAAATCCATTTATCTTCGTTTTTATCCTTCCAGTTGACCTTAATTGTATCTCTCCAAGAATCGCCTCCAATTTCGGTGATTCTAAATTTATCCAATAATTCTTTAGGTGGATGTTGAAAATAAAAACTAATTCATCATTCACTTTCTTATATGCCCACAAAAAATTTTGAAATTCTTCATTAGGAAAATCGTTATCAAGTTTAAAATCGGTAAATGACGTTAGGAACTTTTTTTATAGCAAAACAATTTGAATATAATTCTTCGGGTTGACTTGTAAGAATATCTTTTTCAAAGAAGTGTTGAGCGGCTATTTCTTTGCCATTTATCAAAGATTTTGGGCTATTTATAGAATTTAGATTTTCGAGCAATTGTCGTAATCCTATTGCCCAATTCTCATAAAATGAAATAAAACTTAACTTTTTGGTTGCCTTATCAAGTTGAGAGCAATCAAAGTTATCAACCTTTAAGGGAATTATAAAATCAATTTCTCTTTCTTCACTAATATTAAACGCTATGGCACGTTGAAGCATTATGTCCATGTTTTTTAGAGAGCTATTTGAGTAAATTGATATAACCCGAAAAACGTCTACTTTTATCGCCTTAGATACATCTTTTGGATATTGATTGCCCTCTAATGATTTCAAACCCTGACACCAAACCAAATAGCCTTCTGCAATTAGCTTTTAAGAAAGCCACTCCGCAAATATTCTATCCTCTAAAACGTAACTGATGAATAAGTGATTTTTAGAAACATTTAAATTTTGTTTTTCTTGAGCCTGTATGAAATCTGGTGGAAAAATTGAAGGATGCTGATGTTTTACTTGAGGATGTTATGTGTCTAAAAGAAGTCTTAGTCTTTCTAAACCAAATAGTTCTAGCGTGCAACCATATTCTTTTTCAATAGTAACAATCGCTTCATCACGCTCGCCCGCAGTAAATTCGGATGTAGTTATAAATACTAATTTCTCGCATTTATGATTGTATTTTTTTAATTTTGCAGTGTCCTCTGCTAATTTTGCTCGCCAGTCTTCTCTTACACTATATGCAAAAATTGTTGTAATCCCTGAATTATCAACATGAATTGCATCCCGCCCTTTATCTTTGGATGCTCCAAGCGGTTCAATTCTAGGATAACCTTCTAATACCATTAAGCCATGACAGAGTAATTCAAAATCGGTGTAATCAGTAAGTTCTGATAAACAATATTTCGTGAGTTTTGCTGGCATAGGTTTAGATCATCCTTAGCTTTGTGAAACATTCGTATTTCATTTTACACTAAATGCTCTTTCTCCCAAATTATGAATATCTTGCAAACTTCTCACCGATAACTTTTTCTTGTGATTTTTTCGTCGCAATTGCTTCAAAATTCGTCTTCGTTATTCAGTTCAAATTGTATTTTATCGTTTTCAATCAATCGTGCAAGTTCTTCTTCTTTTGGCAAATAAAGCCTATATTTACTGGCAAAAAGTTTTTCGTTTTCGGCCAAAACGGAATATTTGACGATAGTTTCGTCTTTATCGGTGCAGAGGATAATGCCGATGGTCGGGTTGTCGTCGTCGCTTTTTTTGAGGTCGTTATACATCCGCACATACATATCCATTTGTCCGATTGCTGAATGCGTGAGTTTGCCCAGTCTTTAAGTCTATCAAAACAAAACATTTAAGATAATAATTATAGAAAACCAAATCAATAAAAAAATCTGACGTATCGGTAACAATATGCAGTTGACGGGCAACAAAGGCAAAACCCTTGCCAAGTTCCATCAAGAATTTTTGCAAATGATTTATCAAAGCTGTTTCAAGGTCGTTTTCCGTAAATTTGTTTTCGGCGGTCAGCCCAAGAAACTCAAAAATATAAGGATCTTTGAGAATATTTTGCGGAGTCAGTTTTTTCTGAGTATTTCGGTATCTAAAATTCTACCCAAATATTGAGTCTTGATATTTCTCTCCAAGGTTCTCGTATCCCAATTTCCATCAATCGAATGTTCGATATACTGCAAACGAAGCGACTCACTTTCAAGTCGGCTGATAATTCGATAATGTGTCCAGCTCAATTCGGTACGCACTGCGTTCCAAATTGGAAATGCACTATAGAAAGCTCGCATATTATCGAGGTTGCGTTCATCAAAACCTTGACCGAATTCAAAGGTTAATTGTTTGGCAAGATTTTTTAACGTGGCTTTACCATATTCGGCTTTTGATTTTCCGTGCTGTTCATCTTCGACAATCAACCGCCCGATTTCCCAATACATATTCAGCAAAATCGTGTTATTGCTCCGGTAAGCAAGATTTTTAGCCTTGAGAATCGTTTCTTTTATCTCGGCAAATAGATTTTCGCTTTTTTCTATCTCCATATTTTAACATTAACAATTAACGATTTACCATTCTCATGAATCTCCTGCAAACTTCTAACCGTAATCTTCGCATCATTTAACTTAAACGTAATCGCTTCGATCAACGCTTCTGCACCGGTGATTGTGGTAACGCACGGGACGTTGAATTGGAGAGCGGCTTTGCGGATGGCTTTTTCGTCGAAGTGGGAGGTTTTACCGAGCGGTGTATTGATGATAAGCGAGATTTCGCCTTGTTTGATGTAATCGGCGATATTTGGGCGACCTTCGTTTACCTTGAAAACAGTTTCGCATTCCAAACCAACTTCTTGCAAACGCTTGGTTGTTCCGTATGTCGCGATTAGTTTGAAACCGAGTTTATCTAGCCTTCTCGCAAGAACTACGGCATTTCCCTTGTCGTTATCATGCACGGAAATAAAGGCTTTTCCGCTTAACGGAAGCTCAGTTCCGGCGGAAACCATCGCTTTGCCGTAAGCCTCGCCAAATGTTTCGCCAACGCCCATAACTTCGCCGGTTGAGTGCATTTCGGGTCCGAAAATCGGGTCAACTCCGGCAAACTTTTTGAACGGAAAGACGGGCGATTTAACAAAGATTTTTGAAACCGTCAGAATTATCCGGCAGATTAAATTCGGCGAGCGTTTTATTATCCGCCATAACCAAAGAAGCGATTGCGGCAAGCGGAACTCCTGTGGCTTTTGAGACAAACGGAACTGTCCGCGACGCTCTCGGATTAACTTCCAAGACATAAACTCGATTGTCTTTTATCGCATATTGAATGTTCATCAAACCTTTTACATTCAACGCTTTAGCCAGAAGTCGCGTGTAATGCCGGATTGTTTCAAGATGTTCTTCGGCAATCTTTTGCGGCGGCAAAACGCAAGACGAATCGCCCGAATGAATACCCGCTTCTTCGATATGTTCTTGAATTCCAGCGATGACGACGCATGGAGCACGGACACTCTTGTCCGTATTTTCCGGCGAATCGGACAGGAGTGTCCGAGCTCCTTCGCCGCAATCAGCCAACGCATCCACATCGAATTCCGCCGCATTCTCCAAAAATTTATCAATCAAAATCGGCTTTTCGGGCGAAGCATTTACGGCTGTCCGCATGTATTCGTCCAAACTTTGTTCATCATAAACGGTTGCCATCGCCCGACCGCCAAGCACAAAACTTGGACGCACGATGCATGGATAACCTATTTGTTTAGCAATACTTAGAGCTTCTTCGGCTGAGGTTGCCGAACCGTTTTCGGGTTGCGGAATCTTCAAATCTTCCAAAAGTGCAGAAAATCGTTTGCGGTCTTCGGCTAGGTCAATCGAATTAGGCGATGTTCCGATAATCGGCACACCGGCATTATGCAATCTATCCGCCAAATTGAGCGGAGTTTGCCCGCCGAATTGAACGATCACGCCGTCGGGTTTTTCCACATCAACAATATTCATCACGTCTTCAAAGGTCAGCGGCTCAAAATAAAGTCGGTCGGAAGTATCGTAATCGGTCGAAACAGTTTCAGGATTGCAATTGACCATGATCGTCTCAAAACCGTTTTTCGATAAGGCGAACGCCGCATGACAACAGCAATAATCAAACTCAATTCCTTGCCCGATTCGATTAGGTCCCGAACCCAAAATCATTATCTTTCGACGCTCCGAAGGGTTCGATTCACACTCTTCTTCGTAGGTCGAATAAAGGTAGGGCGTAAACGATTCAAATTCCGCTCCGCAAGTGTCAACTCGTTTATACACAGGAGTTATGCCTAGGTTCTTACGCCTTTCGCGAACAACATTTTCGTCGGAATTGGTGAGAAAAGCGATGCGACGATCAGACAATGCAAACTCTTTCGCAGTTCGTAAAATCTCGCTCGGAACATCGTTTAACTCGCGTCCTTCAATCCGTTTTTGCAGCAGCATAACTTCCTGCAATTGCTCCAAAAACCAGACATCAATTTTCGTCAAACGATGCACTTCGGCAATCGAATAACCGTTGTTTAGTGCGTAAGTTATATAAGAAAATCGATTGGAATTTGGACGAGCGAGTTTTTGCTGCAGCACACTATCAGCTATTCCCTGTAAACGCAATGGTTTAACTGCTTCGAGTGAACGTAATCCCTTAAATAGACTCTCCTTAAAAGTTCGTCCGATTGCCATGATTTCGCCAACGGATTTCATCTGAGTTCCCAAAATATCTTCGGCTTGGGGGAACTTTTCGAACGCCCATTTTGGGATTTTTGTTACAACATAGTCGATCGTTGGCTCAAATGATGCAGGGGTTTTCTTGGTAATATCATTTGGAATCTCATCTAAAGTGTAGCCAACAGCAAGTTTTGCCGCGATTTTCGCAATCGGAAAACCAGTCGCTTTACTCGCCAAAGCGGATGAACGCGAGACACGCGGATTCATTTCTATGATTCGCACATCGCCATTTGCAGGATTTACCGCAAACTGAATATTTGATCCGCCTGTTTCCACGCCGACCCTGCGAATACAGGCGATGGAATAATCTCTAAGTCGTTGATATTCAAAATCAGAAAGAGTTTGAGCGGGAGCAACCGTAATAGAATCGCCCGTATGAACGCCCATCGGATCGAAATTTTCAATCGAACAAATGACGACCACGTTATCCGCCAAATCACGCATTAATTCGAGTTCATATTCTTTCCAACCCAAGATTGATTCTTCAATCAAAATCTGTGAATTCGGCGAAGCGGCAAGTCCGCCTTTGGCAATATCTTCAAATTCTTCAGGGTTAAATGCGATTCCGCCGCCTGTGCCGCCAAGCGTAAAACTCGGTCGGATAATTGCCGGATAACCGGTTAATTCCACAACTTTTTGAGCTTCTTCCCAAGTATGTGCGAATCCGCCTTTGGCACACGGAACGCCGATTTCTTCCATCGCCGCTTTGAAAAGTTCGCGGTCTTCGCCAAGTTTAATCGAAGCAATATTTGCACCAATTAGTTTTACGTCAAACTTTGTCAAGAATTCCGGCTTCGTCTAATTCAATCGCCAAATTCAAAGCAGTCTGTCCGCCGACTGTCGGAAGCACCGCATCAGGTCGCTCTTTTTCGATAATCGCGGTCACGGATTCAAGCGTTAAAGGCTCGATATAAGTTTTATCGGCAATTTCAGGATCGGTCATAATTGTTGCAGGATTTGAATTTACCAGCACAACTTCAAAACCTTCCTGCTTCAACGCACGGCACGCCTGAGTTCCCGAATAATCAAATTCGCAGCCTTGACCAATTACAATCGGACCCGAGCCGATTATTAGAATCTTATGAATATCTGTTCGTTTTAGGCATAAATTTCGTTAATTATACAAAAAAAATCGCGGTCTGTTTAACCGCGATGTTTAACTTTCTCGAAACCCGATGAAAACGGGTTCGGGATGTAGATCAACACTAAACTTTTCTTTTAGCTTCGTCTGGATTTCTTCCTTCAATTTCAAAATTTCTTTCGCGGTTGAATCGCCGCGATTTGTAAGTGCAAGCGTATGTTTCGTCGAAAGTCCCACATTTCCTTTCGTATAACCCTTTTGAAAGCCTGCTTTTTCAATTAGCCACGCAGCGGGGATTTTCATGTGATCTTCGTCAACCTTAAAACTGGGAATCCGATCGCCAAACTTTTCGCACATTTCCGCGAATTTCTCATTGCTAACAATCGGATTCTTGAAAAACGAACCCGCTGATTGAGAGTCTAATCCGCCTTGTCTTACGAGCATCGCTTTTTCCGCACGAATTCTGCAAACTGCTTCCCTTGCTTCATTTAAGCCCGGTTTTCGCTCGCCAAAATAGTCCTGTAAATCTTTATAAACGATTTTTGGTTCGCCATTTGGATTGAGTTTATACGTGACAGATAAAACGATGAAACGATTTTTGTCAGTTGAATTAAAAATGCTGGTGCGGTAGGAAAATTTGCAATCGGCATTGGTTAATTCGAGGATCTGATCTGTTTTACGATCGAAACAACGCACTTTTTCAATCGTTTCCGACACTTCTTGTCCGTAAGCTCCAACGTTTTGAACAGGTGTTCCGCCAACGAATCCGGGAATTCCGCTTAGGCATTCGATCCCTTGTAAATTATTTTCAACGCAGTACTTAACAAACTCATCCCAATCTTCACCGGCTTGGGCAATTACGGTATTTCCTCTAATCTCAATTCCCTTCAATCCGATCTGCACCACTAATCCGTCAAATCCGTCATCCGAGATCAAAACGTTGCTTCCGCCGCCCAGTACAAACAAATTCAGCTCATTATTTTTGGCAAAATTTACCGCTTCGACAATTTCCTCTTCACTTTTCGCCGACACAAAAAAACGTGCCTTTCCGCCGATTTTGAACGTTGTCTTTTCGGCTAAAAGCACATTTTGTCTAATTTCAAAACTCATTACGAGTTCAAATTTACCACAAGTTTCTAATAAGGCAATTTAGGAATCTTGGGAACATTCTGATTTATCTTACTTTCAACCTTGCGTTTCCCTGCATCCAAAACTGCTCCTTTAATTATCATATCAAGATCATCCGAAAGTTTTTTCGCACCAGGGGTTTTGAATTCCTTCAGTTTCTTCAAAGCCGATTTTGCCGCATCTTTATTACCCAAAGCATTTTCTGCAGTACCCCACTCATAGAAGGCTTCCGGAATCTTATTATTCAGTTCGGTAATTCGTTTGAAAGTTTGTGCAGCGTAACGGAAATCCTTTAGTTGCCGATAAGCAACACCTAATTCAAACAGCCCAATATCCCAGTCTTTCTTCAGATCATTTGCACGTTTTAAAGCGTCCACTGCTCCCGTAAAGTCTCCTAAACCGGTTAAAGTTACGCCGAGATTCATAAATGCACCAATCGAATTGTTGTTTCGGCTCGTAGCCTGCTGAAGGGCATCCTTTGCCAAATTCAGGAGGACAATCGTTTTGGCTTGATCTTTAGTTGTCGCCAAAACTTTCTTAGCTGAATTAAAGTATGCCCAACCCAGATTGGTGTAATCAACATCGTCTTTTTGATAGGTCAAAGCGGTGTTGATCTTATCAATTGAAGCATCCCAATTATTCAGTTTGCCGTAGCAATAGCCGTATTTACTAAAGATTTCGGCTTTTTCAGTTTCTGAATATTTCTTGTAGCCTTTTTTGGTCAGCTCTGCATCATTAAGCATTAGCGATGTACCAACCGAATATTCGCCAATCGCCTTGTCAAATTGTTGAAGCTGGCGATAAACGTCCGCGAGATTCAGCCAAACTGTAGGATTATCATTCTTCAATCTTTTCGCATTATTGTAAGCATCGATCGATTCTTGATAACGCTCGCGATTGTAAAGCAAAACTCCCAGATCAAACCACGCATCAGCAAACGATGGATTGATCGCAACCGCTTTTTGATATTCATTTATCGCATCGACGTCACGCTTTTGAGTATCGTAAATATCGCCCAGGAAATTATGTGCTTCGGCAGTTTCTTTGATCTTAATTGACTGTTCTATCAGCTTTATAGCTTCAGCGGAATTGGTCTGTTTATTTTTGATCGTACCCAATAAATAAAGCGTCTGCTCATTATTTGGATTCGCCGCGATTGCTTTTGTCAAAAATTCATCCGCTTTGGCAATTTCGCCTTTTTGGGCGTAAATAATTCCGAGCGGGGCAAACAATTCGGTTAATTCAGAATTTTCAGCTAGAGCTTTCAGGTAGAATTCAACTGCAAGAACGTCGTCGTTCAATTCGTCGTAAACACTTCCCAAACTTGCCAAAGCTTCCTGATTATTTTCATTAACTTTTACAGCTTCTTTGTAATAAGCCATTGCCGCTGCCGCACCTTGAGTTTCAAATTGTTTATCGCCTTTTCTCGTAAAAGCTTCACTTAAACCAATTTTCAGAGTTTCATTAGTCGGATCTTTTTCGATTGCTTCACTAAAATATCCGATAGCCTTTTCGATCTCATTAGCCAGTAAAGCGGCTTCGGCTTTAGCGGCTAAATCACTCGATAAAATGTCGTTTTTAGTTACTTTAACGGTTATTGTTTCAAGCTTTCGGGTGCCGGCTTTTCTTACTTGTTTTGTTGTAGTTTTTCCAATTAATTTGGTGTCAATCTTCTGAACTTTCTTTCGGGCTGGCGTCACCAGAGCAACTTGTTTCTTCACGGATTTGCGGGATTCAGCTTTCTGAGCAGTATTTCTGACAGTCGAACTCCGGGCAAATGCTTTGGATTGAGCTGCCTTTGTTGATTTGCGGAATACAAAAACGCTTGAACCGCCGGAAATATCTTGCGATGTAACGATATCGCCCTGTGCCATTACCGGCAAACTATTGAATAATATTGACCAAATTGTGATCGCCGATAAAATTACTTTTATTAATGAAGTTTTCGTTGTCATGTAGTTTCTCCGAAAAAACCGCTCAAAATTGCTTTTGTGTATTCTACTCCGCTTTGTTTTTGAGACAAAATAATATTGTCCAAATCTCAGCTTGTAAGACGTAAAAAAACATTAATTTTGCTGTATTGATTTTTTAGCCTCAATAATTCGCCTCATTTTTAGATTTTCCTTGCCAAGTCTTCGCAAGTCAAGTAAATTTAATTTACAAAAAGTTCATCTCGAAAGCGTCCTTCTTAACCCAAAAAGGTGGGCTTTAAATTCATTTAAATAAGGAGAAATTAGCCGGGTATGAAAGTCTATTCTACTGAAAACATACGCAATTTAGCTGTCATTGGACACGGCGACGCGGGTAAAACCCAGCTCGTCAGTTCGCTGCTGCATCTTTCGGGTGCAACCACTCGCTGGGGCAAGGTTGATGAAGGTACAACTGTTACAGATTATGACGAAGATTCGATTGAGCGAAAAGTTACGCTTAATACAAATTTGGCACATCTTGATCATAAAGATACCAAGATAAACCTAATAGATACACCCGGTTACGCTGCTTTTGTTTCTCATGCACGCCCTGCCCTGCGGGTAGCAGATTGTGCTTTGGTAGTAGTTGACGGCGTTAATGGGATTGAAGTTCAAACTGAAAAAACGTGGAATTACGCTAATGAATTTATGTTGCCCCGTTTCATGGTAATCAATAAATTAGATAAAGAGCGGTCGGATTTCGGACACGCACTCGATACTGCAACCGATTCTTTCGCACGTTCAATCGTCCCTTTTACACTACCGATTGGCTCAGAAGAAAATTTCAAAGGTGTTGTTGATGTAGTCCATTTAAAAGCTTACGAATTTGATGAAAACGGCAAAGCTAAAGAGATTCCAATTCCCGAAAAAGGACGCGACAACGTTGATAAAACGCGTGAAAGATTGGTTGAATTGGTGGCTGAATCCGACGATGCTCTGCTCGAAAAATATTTTGAAGACGGAACTCTGGAGGACGATGTAGTTTACGAAAATCTCGCAAAAGCTATTGCAGCAAGCAAGCTTTGTCCCGTTTACGCTGTTTCTTCTACAACTCTAGTGGGCTTGCAAATCTTGTTGGATCATATCGTTGAATTTGCTCCCGATCCGGCACATCACGAAGCCGAACATGGCTACAATAATCCTGAAAGCGTCGGCGAAAAAGTGTATCGTAAATATTCAAATGATGAACCATTTTCAGCCTTTGTCTTTAGGACGATTGCCGATCCCTTTGCAGGAAGAATCAATGTGATGAAGATTGTTTCCGGTAAAATTTCTCACGATGCAACGGTTTTTAATTCAACTCGCGGAACACAAGAACGCCTCGGTTCGCTGCTCGCAATTCAAGGCAAACAGCTCGAAAAACTTGACGAAGCGAAAACAGGCGACATAATTGCGGTCGTTAAACTAAAGGAAACGCAGACTAACGATACTTTGTGCGATAAAAATGATTCAATTGTTTATTCCGCGGTCAAATACCCGGAAGCCGCCATCTCTTTTGCAATTGAGCCGAAATCCCGCAATGACGAAGATAAGATTTCCGTCGCTTTGCATAAAATCCTGGAAGAAGATTTGAGCCTGCATTTCACACGCGATTCGCAGACCAAAGAATTTATTTTGTCAGGATCGGGGCAACTTCATATCGAAACTGTGGTAGATAAATTGATGAATCGCTATCACGTAGAAGTGGCTCTCCATCCGCCGAAAGTTCCATATAAAGAGACGATTACAGCCCTATGTGAAGTGCAAGGACGGCATAAAAAACAATCCGGTGGACGTGGTCAGTTCGGTGATTGCAAATGTATTTTTGAGCCATTGGAACGTGGCAAAGGCTTTGAATTTGTCGATAAAATTTTTGGTGGATCAATTCCCGCGAATTTCCGTCCGGCGATTGAAAAAGGAATTATCGAAGCTTCCGCCAATGGTGCGATTGCGGGCTATCCGCTTGTAGATTTTAGAGTTACGCTGATTGACGGCAGCTATCACACGGTAGATTCCGACGAACATTCGTTTCGTGCTGCGGGCAGAAAAGCCTTTCGTGCGGCTATAGAAAAAGCGAAACCAACTTTACTGGAACCGATTATGGACGTTGAAGTTTTTTGCCCATTAGAAGTTTCCGGCGATATTATGGGTGATCTCAATTCGCGTCGCGGACGAGTTGGCGGAATGGACATGCGTGGCAAACAGCAGGTGATCAAAGCTCAAGTTCCACTCGCCGAAATGCTCGATTATCAGGCTAAGTTAAACTCCGTTACCCAAGCCAGAGGCAGCTATCATATGCAATTTTCGCACTACGATCCGATTCCCGGTAATTTGGCTAACAAGGTGATCGACCAAGCCAAAGCTGATGGCAGAATTCGGACTCATGATGATGATGAGTAGTCGATTATTTGCCCGCGAATAAACGCGAATTTTCGCGAATCAAGAAGGAATTAATCAATTTCTTTCTATTCACGGCGATTCGCGAGAACTCGCGGGCAAATCTCCTTTCTCACCAGAAGTGTAGCTTCTGTTTAACCTTCGAAAGAGGTAAGATAGGCTCTACTATGATTCAACTCAGCCGAAAGAAAGTCTCCGACGAAGATTTTGTAACCGAAATAGATCCGGTTTGCAAAATGCTTGTCCAGCCCGAAACTGCCGCGGCAAAATTCTCTTACAACGATAAAACTTACTATTTTTGTGCAATCGGTTGCCAAACGAAATTTCGTCAAACCCCCGAACTCTTCCTTTCAAATGATTCAAAGCCCGTTGCGATGACGGAATCGAAAGGGATCGAATATACCTGCCCGATGGATCCGGAAATCGTCCAAATTGGACCGGAAATTTGTCCGAAGTGCGGGATGGCACTTGAGCCGAAAATTATCTCGCTCGAAGATAAACCCGACCCCGAACTTATTGCCATGAAACGGCGTTTTGCGATTTCCGCAGTTTTGAGTTTGCCTGTATTTGCTTTGGCGATGGCGGGAATGTTTCCGGGCTTTCATACGGTTATTAGCCCACAAATCTCTCTTTGGATTCAGTTTGTTTTGGCTACTCCGGTCGTTTTCTATTGCGGGTTTCCCTTCTTTGATCGTGCTTGGATCTCGTTGAAAAATGTAAGCCCGAATATGTTTACGCTGATTGCGATTGGCACGGGTGCGGCTTATCTTTTCAGTATTGCCGTAATGTTTTTCCCAAGTCTCTTCCCTGCATCAATGCGTAATTCCCACGGAATGCTTAACGTTTATTTTGAATCGGCGGCGGTAATTACAACACTCGTTTTACTCGGACAAGTATTGGAATTACGTGCAAGATGGCAAACTTCATCTGCCCTCAAAGAATTATTAGGATTAACTCCGCAGACAGCAAACGTCGTTTTTATCGATGGTGAAGAAGCCGAAATTCCCCTGAAAAATGTCCAACTTGGAGCGACTTTACGGGTTAAAGCGAACGAAAAAATTCCAACTGACGGCATAATTTTAGAAGGCGAAAGTTTTATAGATGAATCAATGGTAACGGGCGAACCAATGGCATCCAGAAAATCGACAGGCGACAGAATTATTGGCGGAACGATCAACGGAAATCGCAGCTTTTTAATGAAAGCCGAGAAGATTGGAAGCGATACGCTTTTAGCAAATATAATTAGGATGGTAGGCGAAGCACAGCGTTCGCAAGCACCGATACAAAAATTGGCGGATATAGTTTCAGGATATTTTGTCCCGGCTGTTGTAATTATTGCAATCATAGCGTTTATCGTTTGGATATTGCTTGGGAGTTTGAGTTATGCAATCGTAGCAGCTGTTTCAGTTTTGATAATTGCTTGCCCATGTGCGTTGGGTTTGGCAACTCCAATGTCGATAATGGTCGGTACAGGACACGGTGCAAAGAACGGCATTTTGGTCAAAAAAGCGGAAGTTTTGGAGATTTTAGAAAAGGTAAATGTGATCGTAATTGACAAAACCGGAACGCTCACGGAAGGCAAACCTCGAGTTCACAGCATAATTGCGAGCGACGAATTAGGATTTACCAAGGATGAAATTTTGCGACTTGCGGCGTCCGTTGAAAATTTGAGCGAACATCCTTTGGGCAAGGCGATTGTGCATGCGGCGATTGAGCAGCGGTTAGAATTACTGAAAGTTGAAGATTTTCAATCGTTTACGGGACAAGGTGTAGCCGGGAAAATTGACGGGAAATCGGTTGAAGTTCGCCGTCCGAAATCGGCGAGCGAATCTCTCGAGAAATTATTGAGTTATGGAGAAACTGTTGTAGAAATTGTTGTAAATAATGATGTTATTGGTTTTATCGGAGTTTCAGACTCGATCAAAGAATCTGCTAAAATCGCAATTGACGAGCTCCGCAAACAAAAAATCGAAGTGGTGATGATGACGGGCGATAATCAAAAAACCGCTGAAATCGTTGCTCAAAGACTTGGGATCGATAAAATATTTGCCGGAGTTTTACCTGCTGATAAAGCTAATAAAATAAAGGAATTGCAGGCGGCTGGAAAAATTGTCGCGATGGCAGGCGATGGCGTTAATGATGCTCCGGCACTCGCACAGGCGAACGTTGGGATCGCGATGGGAACGGGGACGGATGTTGCGATCGAATCCGCAGACATCACACTTTTGAAAGGCGATCTAAGCGGAATCTTGAAGGCAAAAAACTTATCAAAAGCGACGATGAAAAATATCCGGCAAAATCTATTTTTCGCTTTTATTTACAATTTGATCGGCGTTCCAATCGCTGCGGGAATTTTGTTCCCGATTTTCGGAGTTTTACTAAGTCCGATGATTGCTTCGCTGGCAATGACTTTCAGCTCCGTTTCGGTAATCACGAATGCATTGCGTTTGAGAAATCTAAGACTCTGAAACTTTTCTAACCAGATAGAAACGAAGGACTCATAGAAACGCCTTTTCCCACTATGTATTCTATGTTTCTATGTGGTTAAATCTTCATTATGAACAAAATAGCTTTAGCAATTCACGGCGGGGCGGGTACGATTCTGAAATCTGAAATGACCTCCGAACTCGAAAAAGAATATCGCAGAGGTTTGCAAAACGCCCTTGAAAAAGGGTGGGAAGTTTTGCAAAAAAACGGTACTGCGTTGGATGCCGTTGAAACCTCAGTTGTCGAACTCGAGAATTTTCCACTCTTTAATGCGGGATGCGGATCTGTCTTTACCCACGATGGCAAAAACGAGATGGATGCTTCGATTATGGACGGTAAAAAACTCAAAGCCGGTGCTGTGGCATTCGTCAAAAACGTGAAAAACCCTGTAAAACTCGCACGTCTCGTTATGCAAAAGACCGAACATATTTTTCTCGCAGGCGAAGGTGCGGAGGAATTCGCCCGGCAGGTAAAGGTTGAATTTGCGGACGATGAATATTTCTTTACAGAGCATCGTTACCGCCAATTATTGAAAGCAATCGATGCCGGAAAAGTGATTTTAGATCATTTTGTTGAAGATAAAAGCGATACGGCGAAGCCAATGGGAACTGTCGGTGCGGTCGCGTGTGATTCAAAAGGAAATCTCGCCGCTTCAACCTCAACAGGCGGCATGACAAACAAAAAATTCGGACGCATTGGAGACTCACCAATTATTGGCTCGGGAACTTATGCTGAGAACGCTACATGTGCGGTTTCATGCACAGGTCACGGCGAATTTTTCATGCTCGGAGTAACGGCTTTTGACGTTTCGGCAAGAATGAAATACAAGAATTTGAGTCTGGAAAAAGCCGCGAGCGAAACGATTGAGCGATTGAACGAAATCAAAGGCGATGGCGGATTGATCGCCGTAGATTCAAACGGAAACGTTGCTTTACACTTCAATTCCGAAGGAATGTATCGCGGTTATGTGAATACGAATGGCGAATTCGTGACGGAAATTTACAAATAAGCCGCTCTTAAATTAACAATCTGCCAAATCTCTAAGTAATTTCTTTACAACACGTTCTAATAGTTTTGTTCCAAGTTCACTTTAACTATGAGATATGCGTGCAATTAGTAGCTAACCTTGCTCCTTCGATTGCAGATAACCGTCGCGTGATTCCTGCACAAATCTGATATCATCAACCACGGTGTCACCAAGAGTAACAACCAATTCGCCTTTCCGACCGTTTTTGATCGCATGTTGGATCGCACTTTTGCTATCAGCAATTATTCGCACTTGGGGTTTATTTTCGCTTCGTGCAATGCCTTCCTGAATCAACCCGTACATTTCCTCATCGTTTCTTCCGCGAAGAAAATTCCCTTGGCGAATAATGATCCGATCAAAAGTATCTGCCGCAATTTTGGCAAATTCGCGAATATCTTCATCACGCCTGTCACCAGTTCCATTGATTACAACGGTGCGGTGTTTGTTTGGTAGTTTCTTAACAAAATTTGAAAGCCCGGTCATTCCCGCCGGATTATGTGCATAGTCGATTAAAACCGTTACATCGCCGACTTCGATAAAATTCAAGCGTCCCGGAGTTTGAGCTGTTCCGGCAGTAAAAGTCGTCAGACCGACGCGGATATCTTCAAGTGAAACCCCGTGGACGAAGCAAGCAAGTGTTGCAGCAATTACGTTTTGAATCATAAATTCAGCTCGTCCACCATAAGTTAAAGGAATATTTACAACTTTCTCAATTCGAACCTTCCATTTACCTTTCAAAATCGTAACGTAGCCATTTTCAAAAACACACGAAATTCGTCCACGATCCGATTGGCGTTTGATGTTTTTGTTGTTCTCGTCCATCGAAAAATAAACCAAATTCCCGTCAACTAATTCTTTCATTCGATAAACATTTTCGTCCTCGGCATTCAAGACCGCGTAGCCTTTTTTCGAAACCGAACGCGGCACGACTGACTTAACTCGTGCCAGATCTTCAAGTGTATTAACGTCTTTTAAGCCCAAGTGATCAGCCGCGACGTTAGTTACGACCGCGACATCGCAATGATCAAAACCGAGTCCCGAGCGGATAATTCCGCCTCGGGCAGTCTCTAAAACCGCAACTTCAACCGTTGGATCACGCAAAACAAGTTGGGCTGAAACCGGCCCTGTATTATCCCCGGCAACGATTTGATTATTGCCAATGTAAGTCCCGTCCGTTGTCGTAAATCCGACGGTCTTCCCACTATTTCGCAAAATATGTGCGATCAGGCGAGTTGTCGTCGTTTTGCCGTTTGTTCCGGTAATCGCGAAAATCGGAATTCGGGAAGGCGTTCCCGCCGGAAATAGCATATCTACAACGTGTTCAGCCACATTTCGCCCAATTCCTTCGCTAGGTGCAAGGTGCATACGAAATCCGGGAGCAGCATTTACCTCAATAATTCCGCCACCGCTCTGCGTTAATGGTTCTGCCACGTTCGTCGCGATAACATCAACCCCTGCAATATCTAAGCCAATAATTCGAGCGATTCGTTCAAACAAAAAGACGTTTTCGGGATGCACTTCATCAGTTCGATCAATCGCTGTTCCGCCCGTGGAAATATTCGCCGTAGTTTTTAGATAAAGTATTTCGTTCTTCGGCAAAACGCTCTCCAAAGTATAGTTTTTGGCTTTGATCAATCGTTCGGTTTGCTGATCTATTGTAATTTGGGTTAGTACATTTTCGTGTCCATAACCTCGCCTTGAATCGGAATTGGTTTCGTCAATCAGCTGCTGGATCGTCTGTTTTCCATCGCCGACGACATGTGCAGGAACCCTTTCGGCAACCGCGATCAAACGATTATTGACCACCAACGCCCGGAAATCATTACCGATAAGCTGTTTTTCTACAATAATCCAACGCGAATATTCCTTCGCCTTTTCAAATGCAATCTTAGCGTGATCGATTGAATTAATTCCGACCGTCGCTCCTTTGCCGTGATTTCCGTCAAGGGGTTTGATCACAACGGGATATCCGATTCGATCAATAGTTGCCGCTAATTCCTCCTCCTCACGGATTTTGTAACCTTTCGGAACCGGCACGCCCATATCACCCAAAAGTTTTTTCGTCGCGGATTTATCCCCCGCAATATCGACCGAGATCATGTTGGTTTGCGTGGTGGTTGTAGCTTGAATTCGTTTTTGATGGATGCCAAAACCGAGCTGGACAAGCGATTGATCATTCAAACGAATATAAGGAATATCGCGTGATTCGGCTTCTTCAACGATCGAACCGGTTGAAGGTCCAAAGCGAACATCCTCGCGAATCTCTCGCATTTCCTGGATCTCATCGGCAATCGTTCTCTTGATCTCGTCAGTCGGCTTTCCTTCAGCTAATTCAAGAAAAAGCCGAACTCCCGCACGTGCCGCATATCGCCCAACTTCTTCTTCATGATAGCCAAAAACAACATTGTAAATCCCTTTTTCCGAGGTTTCTCGTGTGCGTCCATAGCCCACATCCATCCCGGCAAGGGTCTGCAATTCAAGGGCAAAATGTTCGATAATATGCCCCGCCCACGTCCCTTCCTGGACACGTTTTAGAAATCCGCCGTCTTCGCCGTAGCTGCAGCCATGAGAAATGAGCGAAGGCATGATTTCGCCAATTCGCTGATGAAAACCTTCAATCTTATCGGATGGCTTTTCTTCATAATCCTCAATATCAAGCCGCATAATAATCAGCTTTTTCCAATAACCACTCCAATAATTTGGACCACGTAATGTTCTGATTTCTAAAATTTTCATTCTGTATATTTATTCATTTATTCATTTGTCCATTGAATCATTTTGAATGAATCGATGATTCAATGATTCAATGAATAAATCCTACTCAATATCAGGCAGCAAAAACTCATCCGGTGGCGGTAAAGGCTTTCGGGCAAATAAGATCGTAACTCAAGCCATCCTTCAAAATATGAATTTGCACCCCGCAAACTGCAAATGGCTCTGATTCGTGAACTTCAGCAATTTCGTTATATGTAATTTCCGAGCCATCAACGATAGTTACAGTGCCATTGCCAAAAACTTCTAAAAGCCCTTCATTATCCAAAATGATCGCCGTATTTTCGTCAATTCCGATTCCTAGATTCTGCGGATTATAAGAAACGGCGGTAATGAGCCGACTTAAACGTCCGCGTTCAGTAAAATGCTGATCAATAATTACATTTCTGAGATAGCCCAAACCCGGCGAAAGGGTAACGGAATTTCGTTGGGGGTGCGAAGAAGATTCGCCTCGGACAATCATCGAAGCACTCATTCCGGCGGCTCCGGCACTCGTACCCGCCAGGGTAATTCTATCTTCCCGAACAAGCTTTTCAATCTTTTGAGAAAGTTTTGTTCCGCCCAAAAGCGAAGCAAGTCTCATTTGATCGCCGCCGGAAATAAAAATTCCTGTAACACCATCGAGCAAAGCATCAACATTAGCCTCAACGACTTCCTGCCGCGAAGTAGCCCGCAAAACCTTTAAATTCGCGACTCCAAGCTTTCGAAATGCCTGAACGTAAACATCAGCTGCAAACTCAGGAAAATCTGAGGCAACCGGAATTAGCAAAACATTGGCTTTCTCCTCACCTGCAAGCGAGAGGAATTTGCGTAAAATACGGCGTTCATTGTATTTATCTTCCGCACCGCCGATAACGAGCAGATGTCCGCCGATGACTTCCCGGTGAATATGTTGTGTCATTGAAAATTTTTTGAACTGTTTAAATTAAGAAACTTTAAGACTAAGTTATTGCAAAGTCTTTAATTGGTCAAGATTTGAAAGGTAAAAGGTCTTAATTTCGTTGGATTTGTGCAGGTTTATTGGTTGATTTGCTATCGCAGCCGCAATCGACACCGCAATTTTTGTCTTTTGGTGCAAATGACTTAACTCTTGCGATAATCATTTTGCCCACATAAAGTGCTGCAAATAAGACTATTAAGCTAACGATTATTATTTGAATATCCATTCTAAAAACCTAAAAGCTTCCCGCCCTGATACGTTATGAATGCCGCAACGTATGCCAAACCGGTCATGTAAGCGACCATAAAAAACGTCCACGCCCAGGAATTTGTTTCTCTGCGGACAATCGCGATGGTAGACATACACTGCATTGCCAAAACAAAAAATACCATCAGCGTAAGTGCCGTTAAAGGTGTCCAAGTCGCTGTGCCGTCATCACTTTTGGCTTCTTTGATCGCATTGATAAGCGTATCGGATTCTTCATTGGCGTCTTTTCCAACGTTGTAAATAATACTCAAAGTAGAGACCAAAACTTCGCGTGCGGCAAAACTCGAAATCAAAGCGACGCCAATTTTCCAATCAAAGCCAAGCGGCTTAATCACCGGTTCAATTAGATGCCCGAGCTTGCCCGCGTAGCTGTTCTTAATCTGCTCACTTTCTTGAAAAGTTTGCTGAGCTCCCGCCAAATCTTCCACGTTTGGCGTATTTACATAAACGTTTTCTGATCGCGGAAAATACGTTAAAGCCCATAAAACAATGGAGATAGCCAAGATCACTGTTCCAGCACGTTTCACAAAAAGCCAGGCTCGAGTAAACATATTCTGCAGAACATTCCGCAAATTCGGCATTCGATACGGCGGTAATTCCATCACAAATGGCGGCGGTGGCGACTTCAGCAAAGTCTTCTTGAGCAAGGAAGCCACAATTAAAGCGAAAATTATCCCGAGTGCATACATTGCGAGCATTAAAACCGCCCCGAGTGATAGAAAACCGAAAATAGTTTGCCCGGCAAAAAAAGTGGCAATCATTAGCGAATAAACCGGTAAACGTGCCGAACAGCTCATAAATGGAGCAATTAAAATCGTTGCCAGCCGATCCTTCGGATTTTCAATCGTTCGAGCTGCCATAATTCCAGGAATCGCACACGCAAAGCTCGACATCAATGGCAAAAAAGCTTTTCCGTGAAGCCCAACCCGGGACATCGGCTTATCAAGCAAAAATGCCGCACGCGACATATATCCCGTGTCTTCCAAGATTGAAATGAAGAGAAAAAGCAGCAAAATTTGCGGCAGGAAAACCAACACTCCGCCGACGCCCGCAATAATTCCATCAGCCAGCAAATCGCTCAACATTCCTTTTGGCAGTTGTGTTTTGACGAGATCACCCAATGCTCCAAACCCCTGATCCAGCAAATCCATCGGCAGGCTCGCCCATGAAAAAATTACCTGAAAAACCAACAATAGAATTATAATTAAAAATGCGTAGCCAAAAATTTTATGTGTTAAAACTCTATCAATTTTCTCTGAAATGGTAATTTCGTGAATTTCTTCGTGGGTCGAAACCTCTTGAACAACATCTGAAATATAATTGTAGCGGGCGAAAATTTTTGCGTTTTCTGATTTTTCATCAAGTGCTTTAAGTTCGTCAGGTATCTTTGGTGCTTTGCCTAAAACTCCGTTGATCGCTGCTACCAATTCGTCAATTCCGGATGCCGTAGAAGCCGTAACTGCAACCACAGGAACACTTAGCAACTTTGCCATCTTTTCAATCTCAACTGTGATTTCACGTTTTTCAGCGATATCGGTCATCGTCAAGGCGATCACGATTGGGATTTTGTATTCGAGCAATTGAGTGAAGAGATATAGATTTCTTTCAAGATTAGTCGCGTCAATTACGGAAATAATTACATCGGGTGCAGGTAAATCTTCAACTTTTCCTGTCAAAACATCTCTTGCTATCTGTTCGTCTAAAGACGCCGCTTCAAGACTATACAAACCCGGTAAATCAATCAGCCGGGCGTCATATCCGTCAAAATGTAATGTGCCTTCTTTGCGTTCTACCGTTACTCCTGGATAATTTGCTACTTTCTGCCGTAAACCCGTAACCGCATTAAAGAGCGTAGTTTTGCCGGCATTCGGATTCCCTGCCAAGGCAATTATTAATTGTTTAGACGGATTATTCTGACTTTCGGATTTATGAATTTGAGAGTTGGATTTCATTTTTTGATGCCAATGGTTTCTGCTTCCGAACGCCGGATCGCCAAATGATATCCTCGTAAAGAAATTTCCAAAGGACAGCCAAAAGGAGCGGTTTTTACCATTTTAACGGAAACGCCCGGCACAACACCCATTTCCATCAAACGTTTTGTAATTGCATTGTCGCCGGAAATGGTCGTAACTCTGGCACTTTCGCCAACTGGCAATTCAGAAAGCATATTTTGATTGTTTTTTTGAATATTCTGCATCCTATACGTCCAAGAACATTATACGCTAATTGAAATCAGTTTTCAATTTCAATTAGATATAATTGTGGATAGAAATAATGAAGAATTATACCCATTTTAACGAGGTTAAATCCTAGTTACAAAAGAGGAATTAAGTGATTTCCATATTGCTGATAATTTCTCTGACGGCATTTTGCATATCTTGAGATTGCGTAATAGGGCGACCAATTACAAGATAATCCGCCCCATTTTCTAGAGCTTCGGCAGGTGTTGTTGCCCGTTTTTGGTCATCAGCATTGATTTGTGTTTTTTGGGCTGGACGAATTCCCGGTGTAACGATGAGAAAATTTTTGCTATCAATATTTTGTCGAATAATTCCAACTTCTTGCGGTGAAGCAACTACGCCGTCTAATCCGGATTTAGCGGCAAGTTGAGCTAATTTTGAAACTTGATCTGAGGTGTTTGAATTTATGCCGACTTCTTGCAAAGTCTTATCATTTGAACTTGTTAAAATTGTTACGCCAATTATTTTAGGCTGCTTAAGTCGTTCTTTTTCAACTACTTCACGTACTTCTTCAACGGTTCTTCGCATCATTTCACTACCGCCAAGAGTGTGAATGTTAAACATCCAAACACCCAAACGAGCCACTTCAATCGATGCTTTGGCAACTGTATTTGGAATATCGTGAAACTTCAGATCTAAGAATATCTTCACATCTTCTGAGGCTAATTTACGAACAAAATCACTGCCGATGGCGGTAAAAAGCTGGAGCCCGATTTTGAACCCGCCAACCTCACCGCGAAGTTCGGTAATAATTTCTTTCGCTTGATTTTCACCTGAAACATCGAGTGCGACGATAATTTTTTCTTTGCTCACAATTTTTTAGTCCAGATCCAGTGGGTTTTTGAAAGGCGTGTTTGGCTCGTTTTCAGCACGCTTCATTGCTTCCTTAAATTTCTCTTCCAAAAGCCTTTCGCGATCTTTCATTGACGACATTTCCTGTGCAAAAATATTGTCGCGTGTTTCTTTTTGCTTTGCCAAATTCCCTTGTAAGTCTTCAAATGACCCGAGAATTTTCTTCTTTTCTTCGTGCGAAATTAACGCCCCTGTTTGAGCATCAACATTCAAAGTCGCGTCACAGCAAGGGCAAATTATTGTAAATTTCTCCATAGTAAAATCAATTATAACGCAACTTCTGTTTGGTTAAAAATCTTGAAACTTACCTTAGGATTGTCCAATAAACGCAAGAATGCCCGCTGTGTTCATCACGCACAGCAGGCATTCTCAACATAACAGGAGGAACTAGAAAGACATCCAATTGCTCTTCTTGAAACAAACACTTTCCAAACAATTGTCTGCCAATTATATTGATGTTCCGAATTTATCTGAGGTTGCTTCTCAAATAAAAAAACTCCGCAGTTTTTGATGCTGCGGAGTTTAAAATTTCGCTTCCAAACTACTTTCGGTGCTTAGAAACTTATTTTGCCTGACAACTGCATTCTCCTTGATGCATTTGTTACGCTATCACGAATCCTGCCAAATGGCGTTGCCGAATTGATAACGGCGTTTGGTGCAGCAAAATTCGGAGTATTAGTAACGTTTTTCGCATCCACGCGTAAATCAAATTTCACTCTTTCAGTAATACTAAATTTCTTGGAGAGCGATACATCAAGTCCAAATTGATACGGCGAAATAAAGAAGTTTCGTGGAGTATTTCCCTGCTCACCCGCTGCCGGAGCCGAAAACTTTCCTCGTGCCGCAGCATCAAACCAATAGTTCGTTCCAAGTTCCTGAACAAGTACGCCCATGTCACGCGTACATCCGTTGCAATTAGCCGTAGAGCTAATAACGTTTGATACGGTATTAAGTCCCGAATAGACTGTAAACGGTCTACCCGAAGCCAAATTCAAGCCTCCTGCGAGTTGCCAACCGCCCACGACGTAATTCAATGCAGAAGGAATATTTCCGCCAATCAACTTGTTTCTCCCAAATGGCAATTCATAAACAAAAGTTCCTTGAATTGCATGTCGACGATCGAAATCTGACCACGAATAATTCAAACTTCTATTGTTATTGTCAAACGGAGTGCTTGATGACGATTGATTAGTTCCACGACTGACGGTTGTAAAGGTTGGATCGTAAGATCGTGTATCCATAGATTTTGAAAGTGTGTAGCTAACTTGGAAGCCCAATCCTTTGTTCATTCTTCGCTTAAACAGTAATTCAAACGCATTGTAGAATGAAATATCGTTGCTATCCAAAACATTTAAGCCACCCGTGAATTGTGGATATTTTTGCAAAAACGAACCGTTTTTGACGGTTTGAGTCAAAAGTTGCAATCCTGCAGCCGTGCAAAATCCATTCGTTACATCGGTTGCCGAGCAAGTTCTCTGAGAAACTGCTAAAGCAGCGTTTGCAACCCCACCGCCGGTAGGAAATCCGGCAGTTGTGGACGCGGATAAGGCGTTACTAACCGCTGTGATTCCACGAAAAGTTGTGGAACCCGCATTATTTGTTGCATTTCCTGTAAACAGATAATTGATAAGCGGGCTATTGTAAGAAGTACTCGCTTTCATGGCATTAAATGCTTGAAGGAAGGTTTCTGTAACTCCGGTAATACCGGTTACAGTTGCGTTAATATTCGTTTGATTGACATCATATCCGCCAAAAAGATGAACGCCTTTTTTACCAATGTAATTTGCTTCAACAACAAATCCGCTGCCAACTTCTTTTTGAAAACTTGCCGACCACGAATGAACTTCTGGAAAACGCAAATCTGAATCAAATAGCGTATTAGACGTTGTACTAAACGATGACGGTGTTCTCAAAGCTAGAGGAGTTTGTGTAGGCGTTAAACGCGAATATGGCACACCGTATCTGAATAGATCATCAATTCCAGGAGTGAACGTTGTAATAGTTGGTCCTGTGTTATTACCCGGCGTACCCTGCCAGATACTATTTGCAAAAACCTGCGTGGGAATCCGGTCAAAATTCAACCGGTAATTCGCTCTAATTGATGTTCTTCCGTTCTTAAATGGATCCCAAGCAAAGCCAATTGATGGTCCAAAATTATTTTTATCGCTTGAATAAAGCGGGTTTTCAACCCACGTTAATGCATTTGTTGAAGCTCCTCCAAAATTCACCTGAGTCGAAGGAGCTAAAACAGGCTTTCCTTCCGATGTCGGGGAAAGTTTCATTTCATACCGCAATCCAATATCTACAACAAAATTAGATGCGGCACGCCATGAATCCTGAACGTAGAAATCGTATTCAGGGAAAAATGATTTGAAGTTCCAACGGCTGCCGCCCGGTAGAAATGCGGATCCATCTTCAGCAGAGACAAATGCCCGACTAACACTATTGAAGCGACCAAGCATATTGTTGATTGTACCCAAAAGTAAATTGCGATCCGTATTATTTATTGAAGTTGTACCTGCGGTTGGAACTACAAACGTCGTAAAGCTTGTATTAGCAGTTCCAAAACTGACAACGCCCTCGATTTGCGAACTTGCAACTGCGGAACGGTCATCTACCTGACGACCAAATCTGAAGTTTACTCCGGCTTTAACAATATGTGAAGACAATACGTAAGTTAGATTATCTACGAACTGTAATGTCCTTAGCCTTCTTCCTACAAAATCCAAGTTTATATTTGGAGTCGCAATCGTATTAAAAGTATAAGGTATATTTGCATCAGGTTCTGCTGTGGCAAACTTGTACCCGAAATTATTAAACCCAAAGACAAACTCATTGGTTAGATTGCCTTTTGGTGAGACTCTCCAGTTGATAGCCATATTTGAAGGATCACGAAAGGTATCCACAATATTCGGAGTATTCGGGAAAATCGGTCTTCCACCATTCGCAGAATCGCCCAAACTTGTTTGTTGACCTCTTGAATATCGAATATATATCTGATTATTGTCTGCAATCTTAAAATCAAATCTGGTCGTAAAATTGTATTGTTTTTCATGTTGCGGCGAAGCAAAGTTAAAACCGGCAGTATTCAAACCATCTCCGGCAGTAAAATTATTCGGCAATGGCATTGCGTTGATAACCGCCATTAGCGTGGGATCTAAGCCGATGCCTGTCGGATTGCCAACGCCAACTCCAATAGCCGGACCTGCAACATTATAGCTTCGGATACATCCGACCGATGTAGCGGTAGCACACGCTGCAAACGTTGGATTACCGGCGGCATCAACCGAAGGTGTAGTAGTTCCGGCAGCGAAATTTTGCCCGCCTTGAACAAATCTGAAATTTCCAGTTCGTGCAGCCTGAGTATAAACTGTACGGGTAACGAGAGATGTGTCGTATGCCCGAAGCATCTCCAGATTGACAAAGAAAAACGCCTTATCTTTCATCAAGCGAAACTTGGTACCTTCCCCAAAGCCGATGTTCGGTAAAGGACCTCCAAAACTTCCACCATAAATATGCTGCACAAATTGGTTTCTCACCGCACCATTGAAATTATTCGTATATTCGTTCGCATTAAATCTGGGTGTTTGGTAAAAATCGAAAACGTTTCCGTGAAAATCATTGGTGCCGGGCTTAGTTACAAACGTAACTTGAGCTCCACTCGATCGACCAAGTTCCGCGGAAAAATTGCTGGAAACAAACTGGAATTCTTGAATTGAATCGGGATTCGGACGAAGCGGTGTAAAATTCGAACCACCCGCACTCGAATCATTTATGTCAATTCCATCAAGGGTAAAATTAAATGCTCGATCCCGCGAACCGTGAACGTGGTTTCCACCACCTGTATTCGCACCGGAAACAAATCCCGGTTGGTAATTCAACAAATCGAGCGGATTTCTACCTCTTAACCCAACAACAGGAAGACTTTCGAGAGTTGCTTGTTCAACAACCGAACCAATATTGCCCGAGCTACTGGTTTGAACTTGTTCAACCACGCTCTGGACGTTAACAACCGCCGAAACATCACCGACTTCAAGTTTTACATTTACGGTCGCCGGCACATTAACATTGATCATATTTCCAGATGAAACGAATTTTTTGAATCCTTGTTTCTCAACGGATATTTGATAATTTCCCGCCTGGATCAAATCAAATGTGTAGGAGCCATTTTCACTCGAAATAGTCGTTAATGTTGTGCCGGTTCCTTCTTTGGTAAGCAAGACAGTTGCCCCGCTAACAATTGATCCTGATGTGTCAGTGACAGTTCCCGTAATTCGAGATGTCGTTCCTTGTCCAAATACGGTTCCAAGCAAGCTCAAAATTGAAACCGAAAGTAAACAAAATCGAAGAATGTTATCTTTTTTCATACTTTTGTCCTTTGTGTAATCTTAAATTCTCTAAACTAATAGATTTTTATGAACGGTATCTTACTTTATTCCCCTTTATATTACCAACGTATTCTTGCATTTTTGTCATCGACGGGGAAAAGCAATGCGGGATACTTAAGCAAACAATTTCGAATTTTGTTTTCTTGTCAAAAATGATAAAACAAAGTATTTTTAGGAATCCTATAAATTGGATCCAAACTTCTGTATTTCAAGGACTTTTGCAAATGAAAAAACTATTTTCGCTTTTCGTTTTCCTACTGCTATTTGTCAATTCCTTCGGGCAAGCGACAAAACCCGTATTTCAGGGTCAACAACCGGCACAGGTTGTAGATACAACAAGCCGCCCGATAGAACGTCAAGAAAAGCGAACGTTCTCGTTTGAAGCGGATCGCGTATATTTTTCGAATCAATTTGATGGTGCTCGCTTAAATGCTGTCGAACGTATCGGCGAAAATCAATATAAAATAATGATCACGCCTGAAAACAAGCCGATAAATCCGAGTCCCTGGTACGCATTTCAAGTTTGGTCACAACAAAAAAAGGAAATATCGATTCGCTTAGAATATCCCGAAGGCACCCGGCATAGGTATAGTCCGCAAATGAGTACCGACGGAAAACGCTGGAAGGCTGTCAGCTCCGATAACATTGAAGAAATTGAAAAGGGTAACGGCACAACATTTGGTCCTGAGGCAAACCCCAAAAGTATCATTATTCGCCTCAAAATCAATAAGAAAAAGGGTTGGATTAGTGCTCAGGAATTGCAAAATTCTACCGCCGTATTCGGTTGGATGGATTCTTTGGCGAGAAAAAAACGCTTCTCTGTTACTGAAATCGGAAAAAGCACTGACGGACGTCGGTTGCGAATGCTTCAAATTGGCAATCTTAAGTCAAAAAAAATGATTCTTGTTATTTCCAGACAACACCCGCCGGAAGTTACAGGATATTTTGCGATGCAGGCATTCGTTGAAACGATTTGCGATAGATCTGGCATCTCAAAAGAATTTCGAAAGGACTGGGGGATTTATGTCGTACCATTAATGAATCCTGATGGTGTTGATTATGGAAACTGGCGGCATAATTCGGGTGGAATTGACTTAAACCGCGACTGGGCTGCATTTAATCAACCTGAAACAAAAGCCGTCAAGGATTTCCTTAAAAATCGAGTAGCCGAAACCGGTGGGAAATTCTATTTTGGAATTGATTTTCATTCAACGTGGGACGATATCTATTACCCAATGGAGAAAACCTATACAGAAACCAATATGCCGAATCTTGTATGGAACTGGCTTGGAAACATCAAGCAGTCCATCCCAAATTACGAGCCAAATATTAAACCTAGTTCCAATCTCGAACCGACCATTGTTTCGCGAAACTACTTTGTGAAAGCACATCAAATGGAGGCTTTGGTTTTTGAAATCGGCGACAACACTTCTCGAGAGTTTATTAGAAAAAAAGGGCAGGTAGGAGCCATTGAACTAATGAAATTATTAATGAACACCAAACAATTTGAAAAATAGAACTAAGCCTTTCGCTTGAAGGCACTTAAAGGATAGTGGTTACTAGCGTGTGTATTTGAGAATTATACCCTTTTTCCCGACTGCCCAACCACCTCTTTTGTCCATATAGAGTCCGTAGAGCGATTCGGTCAGTTGGCTATTTTGGCGAACCCATGTTTTTCCCTTGTCCTCGGTTCGCAAAACCATTCCGCTGCCGCCGACGATCCAGCCTAATTTATCATTAACAAAATTTACGCGGAGCAATGATTTTGTCGCTTCCGAACGTATTTTTACCCAATTTTGTCCGCCGTCTTCGGTTCTTAAAATCGTGCCGCCACCGCCAACGATAACTCCGTTTTTCTCATCTCTAAAGTCAACATTATAAAGACTTACCTTGCTATTCGAAGCTTGTTTACTCCAAGTTTGTCCGGTGTCTTGGGTACGCAATATTATGCCTTCATCGCCGACCAGCCAGCCGTTTTCATCATTTACAAAATCAACGTGGTAGATTTCTTTTTTTGTAGGAACAATGATTCGTGTCCAGGTTTCGCCGCTATCCAATGTTTGAAGTACCAAACTATCGACAACCTCATCTGCCTTATTCGATAAAGAGCCAACGATCCAGCCTTTCTTCTTGCCGCTGAAGCGAACACTTAGAAATTCCGGCGTCAGATTCTTAAAATCATTGCCCGAAACGATTCTATTTTCACGCCAACTTTTGCCTCCATCATTCGAAATAAAAATCCTTCGCCCGACTAATAAATAGCCGTTATCGTCATTACGAAAATAGATTTCGTTGACATTTTCGGTCGTTGTTAAATTTTGCTTAGTCCAAGTTGCACCACCATCATTTGTAAAGGCAAAATAACCGGCATCCCCGCCGATCCAACCGCGTTCGCGTGATGTAAAAAATACCGAAACCAAGTCGCCGTTATATTGCCTCTGAGTGGGACTCCAAAGACCCTGTGCATAACTAAAACCACTTAGCAAAAATATGATAACCGCAATCCAAACAACATTTTGCGATAAAGATATTTTTAATTTCATAATCTCTCCACCTGAAAACTCACACATAAAAATGGGGCTTCGTTTAATCAATAAGCATAAACTTTATTCGATTAAATGTCACCCCCAATAGTTTACGGCGGAATGATGACGGGTGAAGGATGAAATCTTGAACTTTGCCCGAATTCATCCTTTATCCTTCATATTTTATCCTTCATTTTGTGATTCGATAAACCTTGCCTTTCCAAACCACCACAACTTGTTCGCCAAGCGATAGGTATTGAGCCAAGTCTTTCTCCTTACTGACCAAATCAAAGAAGTCATTTGAGGCAAATTGGAGCTTTATCTCAGGAAGTTTGCTTTCTTCCTTAAATTCACCGTCTATCCAAACGCCGTTTTCTTCGTAGAAAGTCTTCACGCCAACTTTTCGGACGTTTCCGACTTTTAGAATTTCGTCGTCTTCGTTAGTCACTTTACTGGCTTCTTTCTTCACCCGTCTATTCTTACTCGCAGTTACAGCCTCTTCACCACTGGTTACATCAACGGTTGCTTGTGCCGACGGAGTAGCCATCGGTCTTGCCTTGCCACTTCCCTGTCCGCCGCCATACATTGCACCATCACGCCGTTGTATCGGCAAATTAGAGATTTGTCTGTTGCTCATATTTACTTCGCTGCCATCCGTTGCTAGATACGAAGTATAAGGCGTTACAATTCCGAAGCGTGTTCCTAAATCAACAATTTCATCGCGAACTTCTTTCGTTTCGCCATTGTTGCGAATTTGCTCCATAAGCCAACCAACTCTACGTGTTGCCCATAATCGAGGCAGAAAATTATTGTCTTCGGCACGCATTGGAAATGACAGATTATCATAATTAAAAGTGCGGTTTTCCTTGCCTGTTTTACCTGATAAACGAAGAGTAATATTTTTCAAATCCGCATCGTTTTTATAGCGACCAATCATCATTAACTGATTGCCTCTAAATAAATCCGGCGTTTTTCGCGGATAGACCAAATCCGTTTTGACGCTTCCGAAATTCAAATCCAATCCGGTTAAAACAGGCGAATTAACCTTGGTAAAAAAGTTTCCAACCTTTACTTCCAGATCTTCTTTCGGTTCGATATAGTCCGCCGATCCAGAATTTTCTTCGGCAATTTTGTCCAAAAGCTGCGTATTTACGTCGTATCCAACACCAAAAGTGAACAATCGTAAACCATCAACTTTTACTTCCCGTGAATTCTTAATGATCTTTTCTACATTTGTTTCGCCAACTGTCGGCAGACCATCTGTCATAAAAACCAATAGCTTCGGGCGGTCTGATGAATCGAATTGCTTCATGCCGGCTTTGAGTGCGTCGTTGATATTCGTCCCGCCGGTGGGTGTTAACTTTTTGACAAATTCTTCGCCGCGTTTGCGTCCATCAGCATCGGCTTTTATCAGTCCGTTTTCCATTAAATGCTCTTCACCAGCAAAATTTATGACGTTAAATCTGTCTCCATCACGCAGATTCTTAATTCCAAAAAGCAACGCCGAGCGAGCCTTCTCCATTTTGCCTTCGTCTGCCATCGAACCCGATGTATCAAGGACGAAAACAATATCTTTGGAAACAATTTCACTTTCTAAAACCTTATCTTTTGGCGAAAGGATCAAGAGAAAATAGCCGTCTTTCCCGGCTTCGCGATAGGTAACGAGCGACATTCCGAAATCATCTTTCGAAAGTCCGTAAAAGAGTTGGAAATCCTGATCTTTTCCGGTTGATTCAAAAGTCATAATAGCTTTTGTTTCACCATTTCGTTTTACATCAATGTTGTGGCTCGGCGAATAGATGTTTCGCAAAGCCTGCGGTGAAACGATCTCAATTTTACCCGATACCGTACCAATCTTTTCCGGACGTTTTTGATTGGACGTATAATCAACATTCCTTGTCATTGGCATCACTTCAGGGGGACGATTCGTCCACGCTCGATTGCCCGTTCCAAGCGGATAACGATAAGCAACCGTCCCGGATTCAGCTTTCAAAACTTGCGAATATGTGATTTCGAGTTTTTTATCGGAATTAGGAGGAATTGGGAAAATTGAAGCTTGAAAAAGATCCTTTCCGGCATATTCGAGCAAGCCCGGATCGCGTTGTCGACGAACAATTTCGTCATAAATCCTTCGTGCCTCTTCCTTTGTTCTTACTTCGCCAACTAATTTTTTTCCATTTTCCCAAATCGCGAATTCAACGATCGCCGCCGTTTCAGGGATCGGAAAAAAATAAGTTCCTTCGAGCGTGTAAGGCGTGTCGTTGCGAAAAACTTGCTCAACGTGAGTCGTTGCAACTTGTCCGTTGATCTTTGTATCGATGTTAATCGATTTGATCGGTAAAACGTTAGGAATCGGAACAGGTCGCGGTCGTGGAAACGGGCGACACGGGCGAACGTCGCAAACGATTGGGATAACTACGCCTTGAGCATTGGTGGAAACAACAGCGAAAAAACTCGCTATTAATACAAATAAAAAACTTGCAACATTTTTAATTTTCATCATTTGATCCTCTTTTGTAGCGTGCGGAGAGTTGCACGTTTTTAGTATGACGTAGTTAAGAACGCTGCAAGTTGCTTTGGCTTGCACGATTTATTTATTTTTTTTCTTTAGTTTCGAGTTTTTTGAATTCTTCTCGCTGATAAACTTCTATTTCTTCCTTATCGGAAAGAAAGTCGCCCGTGAAAAATTCAACAACGTTTTTGGCGGTTCCAACAAATGGAATTGCATCCAATGCAGTATTCGCAATGCCTTTGATCACGCCTTTTTTCTTGATGCTATAACCAATCATTCCGATTGCCATTACGCCGCCAACATACGGAACTGATTTTGCCACTCGTTTTGCAACTTGCCAGCCGCCGGCTTCTACGGCTTTACGTTTCAAACTCTTTTTATCTTTTTCCATTTCTCTATTTAACTTAATTTATTCTGCAAACTCAACTTGCACGTTTTAGATGTCGACAGCATACTTTTGGAGTACAAATATTTTTAACCAAAAAAACTCTTATGACGTTAAAAATCTCAAATTTTTCGAAAAGATTCAATGATAAATGGGTGTTGAAAGATGTTTCGCTTGAAATAAACCAAGGCGAAATCTTTGGCATTTTGGGCGAAAACGGCGTTGGGAAATCGACTTTGCTGCGATTGATTGAAGGAACTGATACTCCAAATGGCGGAACTATCTCCTTTCAGGACTATGATTTAACAAAAACGCCGCCGAAACAAAGAGTCTTTGTTTCGGCGGTTCGTCAAGCTAAATCCGGCTGGAAAGATATTTTCGGCGACGCAAGGAATTCCGAATCCGAAAGTTCGAAAGTTTTGCGGCAAATTCGTGAATCTATGGAAGTTGCGGAATCCGTTTGGTTGCTCGATGATCCGTTTTCTGCGATTAACCAAAATTCACTCGGCGAAATTTTTACCGAACTCAAATCGAAAATAACAGAGAAAAATTTAACCGTTGTTATCGTTGTAAATGACGCTCAGACAGCGTTTAGCTTTTGCGACAGGGTTGGAATTTTGCATAATGGCGAAATCGTGCAAATCGGAACACCCCGAGAAGTTTATGAAAAACCAACAAGCATCGCCGCTGCCAAAGCACTTGGCAGAATAAATATAATTACAGCTAGAAGAATTAGCTTCACCAATCAAAATTCACTCGAATTCCAAACTTTACAAGGTGAACATCGCGTACAAACCGATAAACTGGAAGTTGGCAGATTGGGTGCGATCACTCAAAACGTGACGCTAGCGATTCGCCCGGAGCATATTTCGATTTCTTTCGGAGCATCGTTTCCGGAAGATAATTTGCTCAAAGCTCAAATTGCCGGAGTTGAATATTTAGGTGCGACTACCCGTCTATTTTTGGATGCTAACGGATTGATGCTAGAGGCTTTAGTGCTTCGACTGGTGGGCTTGAATATTGGCGACGAATGTATGGTTGGAATGCCGCCGGATCGAATTATGGTTTTGAAAAACTAAGAAAGGCAAACATCTCTGCTCGCCTCATATTAATCTAATTCGTCCTTACTCACATGCGGGCTTCTGCAAAAATTTTAGAAACTACGCTCGAACAACTCGAGTAATTCTGACATAACGTTTGCCACGTTTGTAGTAAGTTTTGTACCAAACTTTATATCTTTTCCCTCGAACGCGAACGTATCTAACATCTCTAAAAGCTTTTGCCTCCGTATTCGCCACGACGGATTCCGAACGATTATCAGCCGCTCTGGCTTCACCCGGTAAATAAACAAATCCAAGTGTGCCCAAAATTAAAAGTAACCCAAAAAATTTATTTTTCATTTGAAATTCTCCCACAAAATTTTCTCAACTTTATTTGGACGAACCACAAATCGATTTTTTGCGTTTCAATATCTCGAAAAAAGCACTAACTAATTTGTATTAGGCACCAAAATCAAATCAATCCGACGATTTTTCGCTCGGCTTACATTGGTTGTATTAGCTGAAATTGGCATCTTCGAACCATAACCTTTTGCGTCAATTCTGCCTTGATCAACTCCGAGAGAAGTCAATTTATCGGCAATTGCCTGCGAGCGTTCCTGAGTTAAAATCTGCAAATCATCGGGCGTTCCTTTGTTGTCAGTGTGCGATTCAATCATCAATTTATATTCAGGATTATTCGCCAAAATACTTGCCAAACCATTCACTTTTGCCTCTGACGCCGGAGCAAAACTGCTGACTCTGATTCCTGTCCAATAAGTTTCGGGAAGGGTTAAAACGATACCGCGATCATTCTGGCGAACCGTGCCAAATGGCTTGAGCGACTGCATCAGGATCGGCATATTTGCCTGAATTTGCAGCCGTTTATCATCTTGCTGGCGTTGAGCTTCGCGTTGTTTTTCAGCTTCGATTCGCTCGGCTTCAGTTTTGGCGAATTTGGCTTTTAGGTCTTCATTTTCGCCTTTTAGTTTTTCAATTTCAATCCTTAATTTTACGTTTTCTTCACGAACATCTTTGAATTGTTTGTCGTAATTTTGCGAATCACGCTCAACTAATTCGCGGCTTCTTTGCTCGCGGGCAAGTTCGAATTTGAGGTTTTCGATTTGCTGCAAAGCATCGGCGTATTTATCTTCCGCTCTTTGAATATCGCCATCCTGACGCTGCTTTTCATTACGTTTATCACGTGCTTCTTTGCGGATAAGTGCGGTTTCTTCCGCTTTAACCGCAGCACTAATTGCCTGACGAGCAATTACTTCAACAGCATCGGGATCTCTTCCGGCTTTCCACGAATCTTCAGCATTTATCAAAAGTGCTTGAGCAGATTTTAGTTCTTCGGCAGCGTCTCTCTGGGCTCCGGCATATTCAGCTAAAGCCAATGCTTGCTTACCTTGCAAGATCGTCGGTGGAGTTTTTGTATAGTCAACCTCAGCTATTTCAGGCGTTTTTGCGTCGTTAAAATAATCGCTTGAATTACCAAAATATTGAACTGCACGGATCGTTGGAACAGGCTTTCCGCTAACCGCAACCGGATTAAGATTTTCCAACATAATTGCACGGCTTGGACGCTTCACCAGAAAATGCGGTTCGGCAGTAATGATCAATGCGAAAGTTTGCAATGGAGTTGTAACGCGTATCTTTGAATCAAATTCAAAGAATCCCTTTCGTTTGATCTCGCCTAAATTATCAACTTGCCCATCGGGCGAAATTGCCCATAAAACATAGGTCGCATAGCCCGCCCCAAGTTCAAATGGACGAGGCATTTTAGAAACCGCGACATCAATTTCGGTTCCGTTACGACTAGTTCGCTTTATCTTTGCATTTCCATTCATTCGCGGGAAACGAGTAGTTCCACGAAATTGGACTTGAATCAATTCATCCCGCTCGTATGTAACGGCGGTAGTTTGACGCGGAATATCAGATTGGGCAAATATTTGAAACGAATTGATAACCAGAAACGAAATAATAGCTGCGAATTTAGCGGAATTTAGTTTATTCATTATTTTCTCCGAGAACGTAGGCGTTAAATGAAAGATGCTTTTTTTTTCTCAAATGTTGCTAATATTACCAAACTGTTTGTGTTTTTTAGACCTTTCACTCTAAACTTTCACTTTAATATTTCAAATGCAAGATTTCAAACGTCTCTTAAAATATTTACGCCCACACTGGTTAACATTTGTGTTTGCAATAATCGCAATGATTATCGGTGCGGTGTTTGAAACTGCCACAACTGCCCTCTTGTTGCCGATTTTCAATAAATTTTCACCTGCTGTTCCGACAATTTCGAATGCACCAATTGAAACCTTCAGCATTGAAAATCTCACCCGGCAAATTGAAAGTTTGATTCCAAAAGATGACTGGTTTGCGGCGTGGTTCGTAATTTCTGTTTTATTGGTCTCGTTTACGATTTTTAACGGCATCGCGGACTATTTTTCATCGTATTTGATGGCAAAAATAGGGCAAAGTTCGGTATTAAATCTTCGCCAAGAACTTTACGGACACTTGCTCAATCAATCCGCTGAATATTTTCAGAAAAATCGCACAAACTATTTAGTTTCAAGACTTGTGAATAGCTGTGCGGCGATTGAATTGGCAGTTTCAGCCAATCTACGCGATGTTTTGCGGGAAAGTTTTTCGCTTATATTTTTTCTTAGTGCGGCATTCTGGTTAAATTGGAGATTGCTTCTCGGTGCATTGATCATCGCCCCAATAATCGCTTTTTTAACATCCAATTTTTCACGAAAACTTCGCAAACTCTCGCAGGAATCGTTCGAGGGAAACAAGCTTTTAACCGATACCGCCCAAGAAACGCTCGCAAATTATCCTATCGTAAATGCCTATCGAGCCGAAGACCGTGAGAAATCACGGTTCGAAAAGGTTGCGAAAACAATTGCTCGAGCAAATCTCCGCGGTGGACAAATCGCGGCAATTTCACCCCCAACAATCACTCTCATTGGCACGATTGGCATAGTCGCACTGTTGTTTTTCGGCTATCGCGAAACGAATAATGGAACAATGGTCGCGGGAGAATTCTTTACATTTTTGGTGTTCTTACTGCGAAGTTACGATCCAATGCGGAAGATTTCGCGTCAGCATAATGAACTAAATAAGGCTTTTGCGGCTGCTCGCGACGTATGGAATGTTTTGGACGAAAACGAAAAAATGCCGGAAAAAGCTAATGCATTTGATCTCAAACCTTTGTCCGATAAAATCGAACTGAAAAATGTTTCATTCAATTATTCAAACGATGAGAAGCCAATTTTGCAAGGCGTTTCACTAGAAATTCCAAAAGGTACGACGGTCGCTCTAGTGGGCGAAAGCGGCGGCGGCAAATCATCGCTAATTAAGCTTATTCAAAGGCTTTACGATCCTACAAGCGGGGAAATTTTATGGGACGGAAATGATCTTCGAGATGCAAAGATTAGTAGTTTGAAAAAGCAGCTTGCACTCGTTACACAAGAGACAGTTCTCTTTAACGATACTATTCGTTACAACGTTTCTTATGGCAAACCGAATGCTACCGATGCTGAAATTATCGAAGCGGCGAAGGTCGCTTTCGCACATGATTTCATACGGGAATTGCCAAATGGCTACGAAACAATGGTCGGCGAACGAGGGATTTTTCTTTCGGGCGGACAGCGGCAAAGAATCGCGATCGCTCGTGCAGTTTTAACTGACGCACCTGTTTTGATATTAGACGAAGCCACCTCAGCTCTTGATGCCGAATCAGAGCGATTGGTACAAAAAGCGTTGGCGAATCTAATGCAAAATCGCACTTCCATCGTTATCGCTCATCGCCTTTCAACGATTCGCAAAGCAACAAAAATCGTTGTCATGGAACGCGGGAAAATAATCCAAAGCGGAACTCACGCGGAGCTTTTGGAAAAAGGCGGAAAATACAAAAAACTTTACGAACTGCAATTTGCTGAAGAAGAAGATAAAATATAATTATGAAATCAATGACAGGTTTTGGTCGCGGCGTAATAATCGAAAATAATTTCTCGGTAACTGTTGAATTAAAAACAGTTAACAATCGCTTTTTGGATATTGCATTGCGTGTTTCGGGAGAATTGCAATCGCTTGAATCTACTATAAAGCGACAAATCTCTAACCGCTTATCACGCGGAAGAGTTGATGTTTTTCTCAATTATGAAAGAACTTCGGCAGTAAATTATGAGCTCAACCGTCCGCTGATTTCCGGCTATTTATCAGCATTGAAACAAATGCAGAATGAATTTAATTTATCAGGCGAACCGGACGTAAATGTCATCGCCCGTCTGCCAAACGTTTTGCAATCCAGTAAAGACGACATCAGCGATGAATTTGTAATTGGTGTTGAAAATGCGGTTAATTTAGCGTTGGACGACCTTGAAAAAATGCGTGAAAACGAAGGTTTAATGCTCAAAAATGAACTTGATTTTAGGCTGAACGAAATCGAGAATCGTCTGCCAAGTGTTGAGAAAGAAGCAGATAGCGTTGCAGATGAATATCGCCAGCGTCTGACAAAACGTATTAGTGAGCTTTTGGCGAAAAGCGATTCGCAAATTGAAATTGATCAAACCCGTTTGGCTCAGGAAGTCGCTTTTTTATCGGATCGATGCGATATCTCCGAAGAAATTCAACGTCTCAGAAGTCATCTTGAGCAGTTTCGGCAGATTTCGATTGAAGAAAAAGAAGTTGGAAAGCGGCTTGATTTTTTAACGCAGGAATTTAATCGCGAAGCAAATACGATTGCTTCCAAAACGAATAATTTAACCATCAAAGAAAACGCTCTGGCAATGAAAAGTGAAATTGAGAAGATTCGGGAGCAGGTTCAAAACGTTGAATAATTGATGAAACTTTCCAAAAAGACTCAAGCTGAATTGCAGACTTTTTTTCGTCATTATTTCAAGGATGAAACCCTAAAGCTGCCGAAAGTTGAAGTTTATGCAAGACGTGGTTCCAATTTACTTACCCGCCTGATTGGGGTTGACGGCATCACAATTGGTCGGCATATTTTTGTTCGCAGTAGACGAACAAACCACGACAAAGAAAATAATCTCACGATCAGCAAAAATCTTTTAGCACATGAACTTGCTCACGTTTTGCAATATCAAAAACTAGGCTTTTTTGTCTTTTTATTTGATTATTTGAGAGAGTATTTAGCAGGATTGAAACGAAAGAAAAAGTTGAATGCAACTGCCAGAATGCATTCATATTTCGAAATTTCACACGAAGTGGAAGCCCGAGATGCGGCAAATAAATTTGAGGAATGGGTGACGCGTAAAAGTTTACAAGCTTAGAAGTTGGCGATTAATAAACGTAACAACTTCTAAGCCTAAAATCTTAAAACCTACTCTTGCTCCAAAATCTTGAAGTGAATCTTTTTCTCATCCAATTCTTTCATTGCGATTCGCGTCGGTTTATTCTTTCGAATATCAACACTAACACGCGGCGTTGCACCACGTTGAAGCTGCTTGCTTCTTTGTGCAGCTAGCAAAATTCTTCTGTATTTTGAATCAATCTCAGGAATTTCTTCGACTTCCTCAATCAATTCCGCATCTTCAATATTTTCTTCTAATTCGTTGTTCTCTAGATTATTATCCATAAAAATTGTTCAATCTCCGATTGAATTGGTCTTAAAATTGTTAAATGTGTCCAAAATTTTCTCAACGGCTTCGGTTTTCCTTAGTCGCCCGCATCTTTCGCCGTAAATCACAGATTGCAAATCAAGTGTCGCCTTCGCAACCTCGTCGTTTACAACCACATAATCAAATTTCGTGTACTGCTTTACTTCATCTCTTGCATTTTGCAAACGAACTGCCAGTTCTTCATCACTTTCCGTCTGCCGGGCAATCAAACGCTCGCGTAAAACTTCGTAAGATGGCGGCAAAATAAATATTCCAACCGCATCCGGCACCGTTTTTCGAATCGAATCAGCACCTTGAACGTCGATTTCCAAAATAATATCGCGTCCGATAGAAAGTTCCTGTTCTACCTGCTTCTTGGAAGTTCCGTAATAATTACCGTGAACCTCTGCAAATTCAAGGAATTCACCCTGTTTGATCAAATTTTCAAATTCTTCACGAGACACAAAATTGTAATGCTTGCCATCTTCTTCACCCTCACGTATTTTACGAGTTGTGAACGAAACAGAATAGCCGATTTGTGGCACAGTTCGCAAGACCTCACGAATCAATGTCCCTTTTCCACCACCAGATGGAGAACTAATTATAAATAAAATGCCTCTCATTTGATCTGGGATTTTGGAATTGGGATTTTGGATTGCGAAAATAAATCCGCATTCCGCATCCCCAAATCCGCAATCCAATCACATTCCCTTGTAATTTGGTCCACCGCCGCCTTCGGGTGTTACCCAATTGATTATTTGATACGGATCGGCAACGTCGCAAGTCTTGCAATGAACACAGTTAGAGAAATTAACCTTAATTTCTCTCCTACCCGTTTTCGCACTTTCTTCCATCTCATAAACTGAAGCAGGACAAAATCTCTGGCACGGATTTCCGTATTCTTCCGCACACCGCGTAGCACAAATATCAGTATCAGCGATATGCAAATGCGACGGTTGATCCTCATCATGAGCGACAGTTGCGTAAAAAACATCGGTTGGTTTATCGAATGTTAAGGTGCCGTCAAATTTCAGTTTTTCGTACCTGTCGGCATTTTTATCTCCGTAATCTTCGAGCGTTTGCATCCGCTCGTGTCCGGCAATATGATCTTCCTTATCAATAAAACCCCAAGCCTTTCCGCCCGTCAAGAATTGAAGTCCGCCATTAACCAACGCTGACCAGCGTCCTTTTTGAAATGCTCCGTGAAAATTTCTAACCGGATGAAGCTCGTCATAAAGCCAACTTTCATTAACATAAGTTTCGTAATGCTTGAGCGAATGTGCCGAAAAATCGTCATGTGCAAAGGCGTAAACGATAGCTTCCGCTGCGAGCATTCCGGATTTCATCCCAGTGTGGATTCCCTTAATTTTCTGTCCATTCAAAAAAGCACCGCTATCGCCTACGATCAAAACACCATCCGAATAAAGTTGCGGCATTGTGTGCCAGCCGCCCGCGTTAATCGTTTTCGCACCGTATTTGATCATCTTTCCGCCTTGCAGCAGTTTGGCGATTTCGGGATGCGTCTTAAATTTCTGGAATTCCGCGTGTGGATCGATATTCGGATCAAGATAATCTAGCCCAGTTACGTAACCAATGCTGATCACATTATTCTTTAGACCATAAATCCAACCGCCGCCATAAGTCTTTGTGTCAGAGGGAAATCCGAGCGTGTGAACGACTAATCCTTCGTCAAAATTTCCAGCCGGGACTTCCCAAAGTTCCTTGATTCCCAAGCTAAAAACCTGCGGCTCTTTACCTTTGTCGAGTCCTAAACGAGTAACCAATTGCTTCGCGAGCGATCCACGCGAGCCTTCTCCGAGTACTGTGACTTTTGCCAAAAGATCAACTCCCGGTTCGAAATTCCCTTTCGGTTTCCCTTCTTTATCAATGCCTTTATCACCTGTTCGGATTCCAATAACGTGATCGTTTTCATCATATAAAATCTCGGAAGCGGGAAATTCAGGGAAAATATTGATCCCTTCCGCTTCGCATCTTTCCGCTAACCATTCACAAATCTTGCTTAATGAAACAATATATTTACCTTTATTCTTAAGTGGCGGAGGAACGATCGGAGGACTTATTTTACCTTTTTTGGTCAAATACCAAGCTGCATCGGCAGTAACCTGAGCATCAAGCGGACATCCTTGCTCAATAAAATCCGGTATCAATTCCGCCAGAGCCTTCGTATCCATCACCGCACCTGACAAAATATGAGCTCCAACAGCAGAACCTTTTTCAACGATCGCTATTTCCAGTTCGCCAATTTTTTTGCCGCTGCCCAAGCCTTTATCAATTTCAGCATTATGCTCTTTAATGTGTTTTTTAAGATGCAAAGCCGCTGCCAAATTCGCCGGTCCGGCTCCTACAAAAACCACATCCATCGGTAATTGTTCACGTTCAATCATTGTGTTCCCTCAAAAATGAATGGTCATTCAGTCAACAAAAATATAGCAGAATGAGCAAATTAACTCTAGTCTAAACTAAAGACGGAAGCTTTTTTAATCTGGATTTCGTCAAATTCATTAAATTTTACAACCAGTCTTTTCGATTTATCAATCCACGTTTTCTCAATCGTTAGATAAGTTACCTTCGAAATGCCCAAAACCAACAAAACCAGCCCGAAATTTATGAAATACGAATAATCGGATTGATAAAAATAAATCACCTCGGTTGGTTTAACAAAGAGATATTGAGCCAAGCTAAATGCAATGTCCAAAACGATCGCGTGGGAAAGATAGATTGAATAAGAGTATTTTCCGGCTTCAGCAAAAGGCTTAAGCTGCAAAAATTTCCCGAAAATCCCATCGTTCTCCTGACTAAAAGCGAAAACCACAAAAATAAAAACCGGAACAACTGAGAATAGAATTGCTTTATTTGCACCTGAGTAAGAAACCGTCAAAATTACCAAACCAACAGAAATAATCTCGAGCGTATTTGTTAAGTAACCACTTAGATTTCTGAGTTTGCGGGTTGCCTGAAAAAGAAAAACACCAGCAAAAAAACCGCCACAACATCTATAAATACCAGTAGTTACCGTAAAATCCATCGTTGTCCAATTTGATCCGTTGAAAACATAGAAATAAGTCGCAATCGAAATAAAAAAAGCTGCGAAAGCAATGATCCAACGGTTTCTCTTTCCTATCAAAACTGAAAAAGCAAAAAAGAAAAAGTAAGTAAAAAACTCTACGCTAATGCTCCAACTTGGATAATTCCAACTCGTATAATTGTGAAAATTTAGCGAATGAACCAATAAAAGATTTGATATAAATGATGCAAACGTATTTTTTATCAGCGGATTTGTCAGCTCTATTTGATAATTAAAAAGATTCCATTTGATAAAAACATAAATCCCCCAAATCAGCAGAAAAAATAGGTGTAAAGGATAAATTCTGCCTAGCCTCAACCAAAAATAATCCCGGAATTTAAAGCCCTCCGCGATCTTATCCTGATAAGCACTAGACATCACAAAGCCTGATAAAATAAAGAAAAAATCGACAAAAAGGTACGAATTTGAAGCGAATTCGTTGATCAGCCCGAGTTTATAAAATGGCGAATGATAGAGTACTACGGCGATTGCCGCGACTCCGCGTAAAGATTCCAGTTTCGTGAAATATTTTGCCATTATTTGGGTTTTGAAAGGTTTTCAGCGTCAATATTCTTGGGGTTTCGACGACTATTCAAGTATAGGAGACATATACTTTCTTTTCAACATTATTTAACTTACAAAATCTGCAAAAATCCTTATAATCAATCCGTCTATGAATTCGGATATATGAAATTAGCTAAATATCCCATTAAAATATTTCTGATACTTACATTGTTTATGATTGCTGCGTGCGGGAATTATCACCCAGACACGCCAAACGTTATCTTGTGGGCTTGGGAACGTCCCGAAAACTTGGAATTCATAGATTCTAAACGGTTTGCTGTTGCATTTCTTGCTCAAACTTTGCAATTAAACGGAGACAAGGTTGAGATTATTCTAAGAAGACAGCCTTTAAAAGTTACACCTGAAACTAAGTTAATCGCCGTCACACGAATTGAAACGAATAAACGCGATAAAATGGCGGATTTGTCTGACCCTCAACGCGAAGAAATCTCGCGATTAGTGTTAGAGACTTTGAAACTAAAGAACGTTTCGGCAATTCAGATAGATTTTGACGTAACGGTTTCCGAACGTCAGTTTTATCGCGAACTATTAAATGATTTGCGTAAGAAATTGCCGGAAAATATCGGTTTGAGCATTACAGCTCTGGCTTCATGGTGTGTTTCGGACAATTGGCTCAAGGATTTGCCAATTGACGAGGCAGTTCCGATGGCTTTTGACATGGGTGCGGATGATAAAACGATTCGAGATTTCCTTGCTTCGGGTGAAGATTGGAATGAACCGAAATGCCGACAAAGTTACGGAATTTCGATTAACGAACCATTGAAAATAAACTTCAAACCAAATAGAAAATTTTACTTGTTCACATCCAATCCAAAGGGTTGGAAAAAATCAGATCTTGAGAATCTCCCTGATGGAGTCAAATTATGAAAAAACTTGCTAAATTGTTGTCATTGATGATCTTATCGTCAATATTTATCCAATCGGTTATGGCTTGCGGACCTTTCACTGTGGATCCCCTTTTTTCTTTTACGAAACACGCGGATTACCCTTTAAATGATTATGCAAAAGGAAAAGTAGGTAATATTCCAACGAGTTATGGCAGAATGTCGCTCGTGCTTTTCTATAGGCAGCTCCATAATTTGCCGCTTTCCACAAGTGAACAAAAGCAATATGTGCAAGCACTTAGTAACAGAATTGGGACTCACACACCTGATGGTGCAGATGAAACAGTCAAAACTATGACTCCGGCATTATCCGGTCAACAGCAATGGGAAAATTCACGGAAGAAAGTTTTGAGCGGCGAAACAAAAGTAGCGACAGAAAAAAAGGATGATGACAGATATTTCAGTTTCGAAAATTGTCTTGATGCGGCATTTGAAACGGCATCAAACACTCTCGAAGCCCGAATTAAGGAACATGGAATCGATTCCATTATAAAAGAATGGCTGAGCGGACAAGATGCCGTTTTCTCAAATTGTAGCACTAACCGTGATTTGCCAGTTAAACTCGTCGGAAGCGAACCAAAATGGCTTCAAAAAGACCGCGAATATCAAATTGCATCCGCCCTTTTTTATCAAAATAAATATCCGGAAGCCCGAAGCGAATTTGAAAAAATTGCTCAAGATAGTGATTCTGCGTGGCAAAAAACTGCGAAATTCGTGATCGCACGAACGTTTATCCGCGAAGCAGGCGTAATTGATGTTTATGATGCCAACGACGAAAAGAAGAAGGAAAGAATCGAACTCTATAAAAAAGCCTCAGAAAAACTTGAAGCGATTGCCGCCGACAGTTCGCTTTCGGAATTTCATGATTCTGCAAAACGATTGCAAAATTATGTCGGTTTTAGAATTAAGCCGCGGGAACAGCGTCGTGAATTAGCCCAAAAACTCGTCCAAAAAAACGAGAACACCAATTTTTACAATGATTTAGTCGATTACATTTGGTTAATGGATGTGGTTGAAAATGAAAGTCGCGAAATTGGTATGGAAACCGAACGAAAAGAAGCAGAAGCTAAAGGAAAAGAGGTTGACTACGACTATAAATTAAAGCGTCGCGACATTCGTAGCAGCGAACTTGGTGCAGATTTAACCGATTGGCTTTTTGCTTATCAAACGGCTGACAGTTATCCTTACGCGTTGGCTAAGTGGAATGAACTCAAGAGTTTAGCGTGGTTTGTCGCAGCTATTTCTAAAGCTCAGAAAGATTCTTCAAATATCTCTGAACTTTTGAACGAAGCAAATAAAATCAAGCCAGATTCAACCGCTTTTGCAACCGTTAGCTATCATCAGATCAGATTGCTAACTGAAGCGGGTAAATCCGCCGAAGCCAGGCAAAAGCTTAATGAAGTCATAAAATCGATCAGCAAATATCCATTATCTACACAAAATGACTTTCTCTCACAAAAAATGCTTTTAGCCGAAAATTTGGATGATTTTCTGAAATATTCGCAACGGAAGGCGGCGACTTTTGTTTGGAGTGACGACGTCAATGAAGAAGGCGATGATTTGAAAGACGATTCGGAATTTAAGGCTTGGAAAGAGAGAGCAATGTTTGATATGGATTCAGTCGGTGTTTTTAATGAGAAATTGCCGTTATCAGTTTTGCGTCAAGCCGCTTTGAGTCCGACGTTGCCAAATCATCTGAAAAAGTTTTTAGTAATTGCAGTTTGGACACGTGCTTTTATTCTGGGCAATCAGCCAATTCAAAATGAATTCACGCCATTGATGGCGAAATTTGCACCGGAATACAAGGTTTCAGCAAGTGATGAAACAGCTTCTCTTTTGGCATTCGGTCGAAACCCGGCAATCCAGCCATACGTCCCGTTTGGGATGGGCAGAGGCGAAACCCTGACCAATTCAATTGATAGTATTCGCGGAAACTGGTGGTGTCTTGAGAATAGAAATCGGCAGTCTTCGCCCGGTTTTTTAAGTGCCGCTCAGAAAAATGAAGCGACTAGCGAACAAAAGAAAATTTCAACTTCGGGAGAATCAGCAACATTTTTGGCACAAAAAGCGGTGGATTTTGCGAATAAAAACATGACAAATCCAAGCACTCCTGAAATTTTACATCTTGCTGTTCGTTCAACGCGGTATGGCTGCAAAGACTTGAATACATTGCGTTATTCGAAAATGGCTTATGACATTTTGCACAAGAAATTTCCACGCAGCGAATGGACAAAAAAGACTCCGTATTACTTTGGTGAAGTCCAGAATTAGCCTTGAGTTTCAAACCCGATTCATAACTTATAGTTTTTGTATTTGAAAAATGTACGCTAATTGATTATGATACTGGGTTTAGAAAAACGATTTCTAAAAATTAAGGAAAACATTGCACTAATTTATTGGTTTACTATCTTTAGTTTTTAAGAAAATGTTTGTCTGAATGCTTGAAATATGTGAAAAAAGTAACTAAATCTTTTAAAAAGTGATTTTTTACACTTGTTTCAATTTGACTATGGATGATGAGAAATTTATATTGTCCAATGTTCCCAATAATTTTAAGTGGGATGCGTCCTTATTAAGACGCTAATCACAAAACTAATATTAACTTTGAGAAGACAGGAGAATGATTTTAATGAAAAGAACTTTAGCACTATCAGCCCTTTTAGCAGTAGCTTCATTGGGCATGGCTTGTGGTCCGGAAGCACCTGCCACAAACAACGCAAACAAACCAGCTAATGCAGCTGCAAATGCCGCTAACGCAGCAGGAAACGCCGCAAATGCTGCAGGAAATGCCGCTAATGCAGCGGGAAATGCCGCTAATGCAGCAGGAAACGCCGCTAACAAAGCCGGTGAAACTGCTAACAAAATGGCTAACGCAGCGGGTGATGCTGCAAACAAAGTGGGTGATGCCGCTAACAAAGCCGGTGAAAAAATGGGCGAAGCTGCTAACAAAGTAGCTAATGCTGCAAATGCCGCTGCTAACGAAATCAAAAAATAGTTTGTCTCTGACAAATTTAATGAAAAAGCACATTCGTGAAGGGTGTGCTTTTTACTTTTAGATCATGATTCTTTGATGGTTTTAGTTTAATCTGGCGTTATTGGCTTACTCAAAAACTTGGATGTTTCTCGCGAATTTGATATATTTAAGGATATCAAAAATATGACTTCAAGAAGTATTGCAAAGCTCCGACCCGTCATCAGTCGCCCATTTCTTTTCGCGGGAGACTAATTTTTCTTTCTCAGAAATCCACTATTCTCAAGCGTCGAAATCTATTCGACTTATTTTTATTTATTCAAACCATTGAGGAGAAATTTTTATGACACCAACTACAGAACTACAAAAACCAATTATCAAAACCGAACTTCCCGGACCAAAAGGTCGTGCCATTATCGCCGCTGATGAGCAGTTTGTAACGCCGAGTTATCCGCGTCCCGATTACAAATTAGTCGCCGAAAAAGGTTACGGCGTGTGGATTGAAGATGCCGACGGAAACGTATTTCTTGATTGCAATGCAGGTGTCGCCGTTTGTTCAACGGGTCATTGCCATCCCGAAATTGTCGAAGCTATCACTAAGCAAACACAGACTTTAATCCACATGTGCGGAACGGATTATTACTACAAACAAATGCCCGATCTCGGCAGAAAATTAGATGAAATTGTGCCGATTAAATCGCCGACCAAAACACATTTTGCCAATTCGGGAGCAGAAGCAATCGAAACTGCTTTGAAATTGGCGATGTTTGCCACACGCCGACAAAAATTTATCTCGTTTTTCGGCTCGTTTCACGGCAGAACTTTAGGTGCGTTGTCGCTCACGTCATCGAAAAAAGCACAACGGCTCGGCTTTATGCGTCAAGCATTGGACGTGGTTCACGTTCCGTATCCGAATTGCTACCAATGTCCGTTTGAAAAAGGAAAATGCGACGATGGTTCGTGCTGTATGGGAACAACCAAATGGATTGAAAACCGTTTGTTTCAAACAACTACACCGCCCGAAGAAGTTGCCGCGATTGTGGTGGAAGCCGTTCAAGGCGAAGGCGGTTATGTTCCTGCTCCGAAAGAGTTTATGGTCGCCATCAGAGAAATTTGCGACAAACACGGTATTCTTTTAATCATTGACGAAGTGCAAAGCGGAATGGGCAGAACGGGCAAAATGTTTGCGACCGATCATTACGGAATCGAAGCGGATATAATCTGCGTGGCAAAAGGCATCGGATCAGGTTTGCCGATTGGTGCGTGCGTTGCCCGTGCCGATCTGATGACGTGGCACAAAGGAGCTCACGCTTCGACATTCGGCGGAAATCCGGTCTGCATTGCATCGGCGTTAAAAACAATCGAACTGCTTGAAAACGGTTTGACTGAAAACGCGGCGGTTGTCGGCGGTTATCTGCAAACAGGTTTACGAAAATTGCAGGAAAAATACGAATGTATCGGCGATGTTCGCGGACTTGGGTTGATGGTCGGCGTTGAATTTGTCGAAGATAAATTGTCGAAAAAACCGAATCCGACATTACGCGACAAAATCGAGATGGAATGCTTTAACAACGGTTTGATTATCTTAGGTTGCGGAACTTCAACAATCCGTTGGTCGCCGCCGCTTATTTTGACAAAAGAAAATGTTGACGTGGCGTTGGAAATTTTTGATAACGCAATCGCGGCTTCGTTGTAAGTACAAAAAGATTTCATAAAAAGGACACTAGGAATTTCTTGGTGTCTTTTTCTATTTGTGGTAAATTTTAACATTATGAAACGTAGAGATTTCTTAGCTGCATTAACGGCAATTACGGCTGCCTCAACCCTAACCGTCAAAGGTTTTCCGGCAATTATTGGCAAGGCAAAACCGCGTGAATTCCCACCCTTGCCTTATGCGGAAGATGCACTTGCCCCAATTATTTCTCAAAATACCGTAAATATTCACTACAACAAACATCACAAAGGATATTTTGATCCTGTCAATAAACTAACCGCCGGAACTCCTTTAGCCGAAGCTTCTTTGGAAGAAATTATCATGAAAACTTACAAAGACAAGGCAAATCTCAACAGTCCTAGTTTGTTTAATATGGCGGCTCAGGTTTGGAATCATACGTTTTATTGGAATTCACTTACGCCAAGTGGCGGCGGAAAGCCAACCGGAAAAATACTCGACAAAATCAATGAATCTTTTGGCGATTACGAAGAGTTCAAAAAACAATTGACGGATGCATCCATTTCAACCTTCGGAACAGGTTGGAGTTGGCTCGTTGCCGATAAAAAAGGCAGACTCTCTATAATCAAAACCGAGGACGCGGACACTCCTTTGACAATGAAATTAAAGCCGCTTTTGACGATTGATGTTTGGGAACACGCATATTATCTGGATTATCAAAACAGGCGTGCCGATTACGTGAAAACACTAATCGACAAACTTTTACATTGGGAATTTGCATCTAAGAATTTGGGTTAAAACATATTAGTCGAATAAATTTGTCAGGTGTTTTGGCTTAAACGTTGAGAACGCATGAATTACCACCGGATAAAACAAAACAAAAGCTCGTCTGTATCTTTCAGATTGCCCCGAAAGTTGTTGTGATACACGCGTTGAGTGTTTGACGCTTGAAATTAGCTAAAAACCCTAAGTTTGTGTATTATTAGTTTTGTTGATTCAAAATAATTCCATAATTACAAGTCCAGTTCAGAAACCCCTAAACAAGTAGGCTTCTAATTATCCTAGAAAAAAGGAAACGATGAAAATATTACTTTATAATCCCGACAATGGGATTACACGAAATTTTATGCCGCATCTTTGGATGTTTCTTTTGCAAGCACTAACGCCAAAGGAACATGAGGTGATATTGGTAGATGGCAACGCAAAGGCAATGTCACGTCAAGAACTCGTTCAATTCTGTAAAGATGAAAACATCGGCTTGGTTGGAATTGGTGCGATGACACGGATGGTAGCTCGTGCCTATTTGGTAGCTGATGCACTTCGTGACGCAGGAATCAAAGTTGTAATGGGCGGACCGCACGTTACGGAATGCCCGGATGAAGCTCTTGGCAGAGATGGCGGCAAGCGTCATGCCGATGCAGTTGCCCTCGGAGAAGCCGACGAATATTGGGCTGACATGGTTGAAGATGCCGCTAATAATTGCTTAAAAGACACCTATCAGCCAAAGCTCGACCCCAAAGGAAACGACGTGAAGCCGACTCTCCAGCCATACCCGCATATTCCTTGGGAAACTTTAGATTTAGATCAATTCAGTCTGGTTCCAAAATTTTTACGCAAAACATTATCGAAAATGGGCGAAGGTTGGGGAAGTTTCCACGTTGTTCCAATCGAAACCGGTCGCGGATGTCCCTACGGCTGCGAGTTTTGTACTGTAACCGGCTTCTTTGGAGACTCAATTCGCTTCCGCGAAAATGCAGACGTAGTTGCCGAACTTCTTCGTTTGAAAGAACGAATGAAACGCGAGAAAGGTCAGATTGCAGTATTTTTCATCGATGATAATTTAGCCATCAATAAAAAGCGGGCGAAGCAATTGATGCGAGATATTATTGCAGCAGATGCCTGTCTGCCATGGGTCGCACAGATTTCCGCAAATCTTTTGGAAGATGAAGAATTGGTTGATCTAATTGCGGAATCGGGCGGAAAATGGGTATTTATCGGAATGGAATCTATTGATCCTGCAAACATGGCGGACGTTAATAAGCAATTTTCGAAGCCTGCGAATTATCAATCAGTTTTAGATAGATTAGCCCAAAGAAATATTTTTGCGATCACTTCGTTTATTTTCGGAATGGATAACGATACTGTCGGGGTAGCCACGAGGACAGTTGACGAAATTGAGAAATGGTCACCGGGACTTCCCGTTTTTGGTCAGCTAACTCCATTTCCAGCGACGCCTTTGTACGACAGATTGCTCAAAGCAGGTCGTTTGGATCGACCGAAACATTGGCTCGATTTTGCCCCATTTGTGATGGCTCACAATCCTTTGAAAATGACAATTGAGGATGCAAAAGTTGAAACCTTTGCTGCTTGGTCGCGGTCATACAGCCCGGAAAGAAACTGGGAAGCCATTGAGGTTCTTAAAGATAAGCCGATTGCTTCGAGAATTAACATGTTGGTCGCCCGACTTTTCTTTCGCGGAATTTACTTTCCACAAATGGGAACTGCTGCTTGGTTAAAGCTCCTCTGGCAAAATAGAAAACCGATCATAAGCTTAACCAAAGAAGGACTTGGCACATGGCGAAGAGCAAGGAAAAATAAGCGTTTGAAAGAAGCTCAAGCTTTTACTTCACTCTAGTTTTTTCCACAAAAAATACCGTTGTTAGATTTCAAACGATTTCTAACAACGGTTTAGTTTTTTAAAGTACTAAGTTAGCCTTTAGCCTTTTTGATTTCCTCAATTAACGTCGGTACAGCTTCAAATAAATCCCCAACAATCCCGTAATCCGCAATGTCGAAAATCGGTGCTTCCGAATCTTTGTTAATCGCCACAATTGTCGAAGCATTTTTCATTCCGACGATATGCTGAATCGCTCCTGAAATTCCGAGTGCGATATAAACTTTCGGTGCAACAGTTTGACCGGACGAACCGATTTGACGGTCAATCGGAAGCCATTCGCTGTCGCAAATCGGACGCGATGCCGCCAAATCTGCCCCCAAAATATCCGCGAGTTGCTGAGCAATCGCGATATTTTCCTGCGATTTGATTCCGCGACCGACCGCAACGATTATTTCAGATTTCGATAGATCAACCGTTGCTTTTGCTTCTTGAAAAGGAGCCTCGGGTTTCATCCGAATATCACCAACCGTAACATCAACGTTTTCAATAGTTGCACTTCCCTTTGCAGCGTTATCACCGCGAAAAGCACCACTTTGAAATGTTACAAAATACGGAGCCTCGCCGCCGATTGTTACATCAGCGTCAAGTTTTCCGAGGAAAATCCGACGTGTAAAAGTAAGTTTTCCGCCATCATTTTTGTAACGGATGCAATCACCCAAAACTTCTTTCCCAAATCGTGCAGCGAGTTTCGGAGCAAAGTCGCGAACCTGATAAGTGTGCGACATAATCACATACTCTGGATTGTTCGCTTTTATGATCTCGGCAAAAGCGTCAGTGTAACCGTCTGGCGTATAAGTTCCAAGTTTTTCATTTTTTGCAACAATGACTTTCGCAATATCGTAAGTCGCAATATCATTTGCAAGCGTGCAACTTACTGCACCACAAGGGATTACAGCCGCAACCGATAATCCCAATTCCTTTCCAAGCGTTTGTGCCGCCGTAATCGCTTCAAGCGAAGTTTTGTTCAAAACGCAGTCTTTGTGTTCGATAAATACTAAAATCATATAACTCTAACCTCCGTTCTGAGCTTTTCTACAAGCTCAACCGCACCGCGTTTCGCGTCGCCGCCGCCAAGCATTTGGGTCGTTTTCAGCTTCAATGGCAGATAAACTTTCTCAATTTTTTGTGCCGACACAAAAGTTTCGATTGTCGGCACGACTTCGCGAACAGGTTTCGATTTTGCCGACATAATGCCTTTCAAAGTGGCGTAACGAATCTGCGAAATGCCGGATTGAATCGTCATCAAAGCCGGTAGCTGATAGGTAAACCATTGATACCAACCGCTTTCGAGTTCTCGTTTAACGCGGAAATCGCTTGATTCACGATCAACTTCGATTACCAAAGTCGCGTGCGGAACCCCTAAAAGTTCTGCAAGAATTACCCCCGTTTGCCCGTAACCGCTGTCGTCTGACTGCAAACCTGCGTAAACCAAATCTGCGTTTTCCTCGCGAATCGCGTCCGCAATCGTTTTCGCGATCGTATAAGGCGACATACCCTGTGTGTTTTCCGCAACAATATGAATCGCACGATCGGCACCTCGAGCAAGGGCGTCTTTGATAACGGTTTTTGCCGATTGCCCGCCGAGTGTGCAGACGATAACTTCGCCGCCGCCCTTGGCTTCTTTCATTCGCAAAGCTTCTTCGAGTGCGTAGCCGTCAGACTCATTCGTCTGCATTGCAACGTCCGAATCCTCAATCCATTTTTCGTCTTTACCAATCCGCAAAACTGCGTCTTTATTGGCAACTTGCTTCATTAAAACTATGATTTTCATAACTTTTTTGATCTTAAAATTTCTGTATAAAAAAATCCCCTAAACTGAATGAATATTCATTCATAGTTTAACGGATTATAAAAAAATCACCAAATGATTGAAGATTATTCTTCCCAACGTTTAAAAATCAAACACGCATTTGTCCCGCCGAATCCAAAACTATTGGACAAAACGTAGTCAACTTTTGCATCTCGCGGAACATTTGGAACGTAATCCAGATCGCATTCAGGATCTGGCGTTTCGTAGTTGATCGTTGGCGGCAATTTCTCTTTCAGCATAGCCATAATCGAGATTACGGATTCAATCCCACCTGCGGCTCCGAGTGCATGTCCGTGCATTGATTTCGTCGAACTAACAGGAATATTCTTAGCGTTTTCACCAAAAACTGCTTTGATTGCTTTCGTTTCACCCCGGTCATTATAGAAGGTTGAAGTTCCATGGGCGTTGATATATCCGATTTGATCAGGTGCGATCCCTGCATCTTTGAGGGCTTTATTCATCACGCGAATTGCTCCCGAACCTGAATCGTCCGGGCTCGTTTGATGAAAGGCATCACCTGTCATTCCGTATCCAACGATTTCCGCGTAAATCTTTGCACCGCGTTTTTTCGCAAATTCGAGTTCCTCGAGAATCAAAATTCCCGCACCTTCACCAATCACAAAACCATCGCGATTTGCATCGAAAGGTCGCGAAGCACCTTGCGGATTTTCGTTGTGGGTTGACAATGCCTTCATCGAATTGAAACCTGAAACTGACATTGGCGTGATCGCAGATTCAGCACCGCCGCAGATCATCGCATCGGCATCGCCGCGTTCGATAATCCTAAAACTATCACCAATCGCGTGAGCTCCAGCCGCACAAGCCGTTGCAGTTGCAGAGTTTGGACCTTTTGCACCATAACGAATCGAAACATTTCCCGCAGCCAAATTCACAATCGCCGAAACGATAAAAAACGGCGAAACGCGATTCGGACCATCGTTTAAGAGCTTTTCATGCTCGCGTTCGATTGCCCAAAAATCACCTATACCTGATGAAATATAAGTCCCAATCTCAAATGCATTTGATTCATCGATCACAAGTCCGCTGTGCGTCATCGCTTCATCAGCGGCAAAAATCGCAAACTGAGAAAAAGCTCCCATTCGGCGAGCTTCTCGTTTTTCGATAAGTGTTAGCGGGTCAAAGTTTTTGACTTCGCAGGCAAACTTAACGTCAAATTTTTCGGTATCAAATTTTTGGATTAAATCCGCACCGCTTCGTCCAGCCATCAACGAATCCCATGTTTCATCGACGGAATTTCCGCAAGCGGTAATTAAACCAAGTCCTGTAACGACAACGCGACGTTTCATAATGTTTGTGACTAGTGAAAAGTAAATTGTGAATAGTGAAATTAATTTCCCACTTTTCGTTTTTCACTTTTCACTTTTAGTTATTTTTTATGTTGTTCGACATACGCATAAGCGTCGCGGACGGCTTGAATTTTTTCAGCATCTTCATCGGGAATTTCAATATCAAATTCCTCCTCAAAACGCATAACGAGTTCTACCAGATCCAATGAGTCTGCTCCTAAATCTTCGATGAAGCGAGCATTTTCCGTAACTTCCGCTTCATCCACACCTAATTCATCAACAATAATTTGTTTGATCTTATCTTGAACTTCTGACATATTTTCTCCTCAAATATAATTAACTTTTGATTACTTATAAATTTTACCAAAAAACAAATTAGGAAACTAAGCTCCGCCAACACCTTCAGATGTAATTGACGATTCGGAATCTCCAAATCCGGCTAAACTATTTCCCAAACTCTCTGAATTCTCAACGTTAAACAGGCGAACATCACGATTGATCTGTTTCACCAAACCACTTAAGACTTTTCCCGTGCCAACTTCAATAAATGCATTTGCTCCGGCACCTATTAACTTTTCAATTGACTGAACCCAACGAACAGGCGAGGAAACTTGTTGAGTAAGAGCCTCGCAAACTCTTGAACCATTTGAGTTTATCTTTGCCGACACATTTTCCACCAACGGGAATCTCAAATCGTTAAACCTAATCGCCTTCAAATCCGCCGCTAATTTTTCTTGAGCGGGCATCATCAAAGCACAATGAAACGGTGCCGAAACATTTAGTTTGATTGCTCGCTTTGCTCCGCGTTCTTTTAATAATTCACACGCCCTATCAATCGCTTCCGCGTTTCCCGCAATCACAATCTGCGAAGGTGAATTAATATTAGCAGGGCTGCAAATTTGTCCCATCGCTGCCTCTTCGCAAGCTTTTTCGATCGTATCTAAATCTGCCCCAAGAATTGCCGCCATCGCCCCAACCCCATATGGAACAGCATCTTGCATATAAGTTCCGCGTTTACGAACAATTTTCACCGCATTTGTAAAGGAAATCGCATTTGCCGCAACTAACGCGGAGTATTCGCCTAAGCTATGACCCGCAACGTAATGCGGACTTGGTAAACCCTCCGACTGCATCACCATAAATGCTGCAATTGAAGATGTTAGAATCGCCGGTTGCGTATTGGCAGTTAAGGCTAGATCCTCCGTGGTTCCCTCAAAACACATTTTTGAAAGCGAAAAACCAAGAGCCTCATCAGCTTCTTCAAAGACCTTGCGGGCAATCGGGAAATTGTAATACAAATCCTTGCCCATTCCAACCGCTTGGCTTCCCTGTCCGGGGAAAATATAAGCAATTTTGGACTTAGGATTTTGGATTTTGGATTCCTCGTTCATTAAAACCTATTATTTGCTATAAGATTTTGTATTTAAGATCGAGACCTCGTTGTGTCAATCCAAAATCCAAAATCACCAATCTAAAATCGAATAACCGTTCCGCCCCAAGTTACACCGCCGCCAAAGGCAGTCATCAATACTAAATCGCCTTCCTTAACCTTTCCAGAACGCAAGCACTCATCCAACGCAATCGGGATTGATGCCGATGAAGTATTTCCGTGCTGGGCAATATTTGAATAAACTTTTTCTTCCGAAATTCCAAGCCTCGACGTTACGGCATCAGTAATTCTCTGATTAGCCTGATGCGGAATTACCAAGTCAACATCATCGATCGTATAGCCCGCTTTCGCTAACATCTCTGCCGAAATTTCCGCCATGGAGCGAACTGCAACTTTAAACAATTCATTGCCCTTCATCTTAAAGAAATGCTGTCCGCTATCAATTGTCTCGTGCGTTGTGCCAAGTTTGGTTCCGCCGCCGGGTGCATATAATTGCTCTTCATAACGCCCGTCAGAACGAATCTTGGTCGCCAAAATTCCTTTGCCTTCCGGAACAGCACCAATAACCGCCGCACCTGCTCCGTCACCAAAAATGACGCAAGTGCCGCGATCAGTATAATCGACGTATTTTGTTAAAACTTCCGCCCCAATAACCAATGCATACCTAATTTGACCGGTTCGAATCATCGATTCAACCATGGTCAAACCATACAAGAATCCTGAGCAAGCCGCAAAAACATCCATCCCAGCTGCGTTATCACAACCGAGTTCTTTTTGAATCAGGCAACCTGTCGAAGGTAAAATTTGGTCAGGCGTGGTGGTGGCACAAATGATGATATCGATATCGTTCGGATCAATTCCCGAACTCTCAATTGCTAATCTGCCCGCTTTCACGGCAAATTGAGAGGTGTATTCATTATCGGCGGCTTTGCGGCGTTGCTTGATACCGGTTCGTGACGTAATCCATTCATCGTTGGTATCAACAATTTTTTCCAAATCGGCGTTGGTCAAAACCCCACTTGGATAAGCGTGTCCTGTTCCGATTATTCCTGCATTTTGTGCCATTATATCTAAATTTTAGAGTTTGAATTATTAAAGCGTTTGTAGTTTATAAGAAATTTCTACAAACGCCAAAACGTAAAGTCCACAAAAAATTCAGGCTATTCTTTTTCTTTGCCGACAATTATTTGCCTACCCTTATATTCACCCGTAATCGGGTCAATTCGGTGCGGCTTTTTGGCTTCGCCGGTCTCTTTATCAAGATAATATTGTGGCACAACCAGAGCATCATGAGCTCTGCGTGTTCGTGTGCGTGTGTGCGAATGTCTTCGTTTTGGATTTGGCATTATATACTCCGTAATTTCAGATTTCAGATTCCATATTAAACTCAAATTCAATTTGGAATCTGAAGTTTGGAATTCATTTTAATTTTTTCAAAGCTGCCCATCTCGGGTCAATTTCTTTTTCCTGGCAATTGCAATCTTGCAAATTTTTATTTGCACCACACTTCTGGCACAAACCTTTGCAATCTTCCCTACAAAAAAACTGTATAGGCAAACTCAAAATAATTTGCTCCCTTACAAGTTCTTCGAGCTTTATTTGTTCATCTTCATAGATTGCAATTGCTAAATCTTCAGTTTTTATCTGTGCTTCGGCTTCTTTTGTGTAATTTTCAGCACTCAAATAGCCAACATTAAATGCAATCTGCAAAACTTGATTAACCGGAAGCAGGCATCTTGAACAGTCGACTTCCATTTCCCCAATGATCTCGCCTTCGACATCAACCTGAACAATTCCTTTTCTTACCGTACCAACTGCCTGAACCGGCTTGATAAGTCTCGCCATTTCTTCATCTAAATCAGGCTGGCATACGAAATCAAACTGTCTTTCGGATCCTATAATTTGGGTTAAATCAACAATCATCTGCACAAATATAAAAACTCTTCAAATAGCTATAGAAACAAACCATTTATTATAGCGTTTGTATTTGATGTGTCAAACTATCGGAGTTCATAAGGGCAACGCCGTCATCTTGAAGGCGTTACGATTTTCTGCTCCCAATCGCTTCATCCAAATGCTTAAATCCTTTCTCTTTCAACATTTTAGCTAAACCATAATTTATATCTCTGGCAAACGAAATGCCCTGATAAATAAACCCGGTGTAAGCTTGAAGTAGGCTCGCACCTGCAATTATTTTCTCAAAAGCATCTTCAGCGGAAAAAATTCCACCCACTCCAATTATCGGAATTTTGCCTTTCGAATATTTGTAAATCGTTGAAATAACTTCAGTTGAGAGTTTCGAAAGAGGCTTTCCGCTAAGTCCGCCTGTTTCGTTAGTTTTTGTTTTCAAACCTTCGCGGCTTATCGTAGTATTCGTTGCGATTATGCCAGAAAGATTGAGCTTTAAGGCAATGTCAACGATTGCTTCGATTTCCGCTTCGCTCAAATCTGGGGCAATTTTAACAAGGATAGGCTTTAGGTTTTGAGTTCCAACTTCAGTTAGCTTCTGCTCAGCATTTTGCCAACTTAAGTTGGCACTCAAAACTTTATTTCGCTTCCACAGAGCCTCCAACAATTCTTCCAAATTTTCAGCCTTCTGAAGCTCTCGTAAGTTTGGCGTATTTGGCGAAGAAACGTTAACCGCAATGTAATCAGCAACTTGATGAGCCAAATTAAAGCTTTTTAGGTAATTCTCAATCGCTTCTTCATTTGGCACGTCTTTATTTTTGCCAATATTTACACCCAAAACGCAGTTTCGCCGAATGGTTTTTAATCTCTCGACAACTTTCGGCGTACCTTCATTATTAAACCCTAGGCGATTTATCAACGCTTTATCTTCTGGCAAGCCGGAAAAGTCGCGGCTTGTCATTTCCCGTTTGCGGATTGAAAGTAACTGTTCCAACTTCTACAAAGCCAAATCCCAAAGATGCGAGTTGATTAACGACAATTCCATTTTTATCAAATCCGGCAGCGATTCCAAAAGGATTATCGAACTTCAAACCAAACCGTTCAAGCTCGCCAAACTCTCTGCATTCAAAGCGTTTAGCAAATTGTTTCTGCACTATTTCAGTTGACAGACCATAGCGTAAAGCATTGATTCCAATCTCGTGTGCAGTCTCTGCCGAAAGCTTGAAAAGTATTGGTTGGATGAGTTTTCGATACATTTTTTTGAATATGATAACTGATAATTGTTGAATGTTAAATGATTGTTTGTTAGGATTTTAGCTAAATGGGCGACATAAATTTAGTTGAAAAATCACGGATAATGAATAGTGCTTCTATGAAACGGGCATTATCGCGTTTGGCATCGGAAATTGTTGAAAGCAATCACGGAGCTGAAAATTTATATTTGGTAGGAATTCGTCGGCGAGGCGTTCCATTAGCGGAGGCTTTGATGAAAAGCATAACTGCTTTGGAAGGGATTTCACCGCTTTACGGAATTTTGGACATTACGCTTTATCGCGATGATCTTTCAACCGTCGGTGCAAATCCAATCGTTAATCGCACCGAATTAAACGACGATATTGAGAATAAAAACATCATTTTGGTCGATGATGTACTTTATACCGGCAGAACAATTCGTGCGGCGATGGATCAATTAATGGATTTCGGTCGCCCGAATAAGGTTCAGCTTGCGGTATTGATCGATCGCGGCAAGGAGCATCGTGAACTTCCAATTCAGGCTGATTATATCGGCAAAACCGTTCCGACAAAGCGAAGCGAGATCGTAAAAGTGATGCTCAAAGAATTTGACGATGTTGAGGCGGTTGGGATTTTTGAACGACCGACTGAATAGTTTTTAAGCAAGGTTAAATGCCTTGCTTTTTTAATAACTGATGTGAAATTGAATTTATGTTTGGCAAGAAAGAGTCAAAACTAGAATTAAATCTTCGAGGATGTGAAAAAATCTCGCGGACTCTGATTTTTTAGTTACTCGTTTGACATCGCAAGAATCAGGTTTGAAGAGGCAACTATCCATCGAATTAGCTCACAATTTGTTGTTTATTAATTCGCACAATTTGTCAACCCGCTGGCTGTTTGCCTCAAATAATCAGTTGATTGAAACCTTTATCAAATTCCTTTAGATGGCAATTCTGAACACGTGGAAAGTTACGATACCGAACGATTTCAACCATTTCGAGATAGTGGAAACGATTCAACGCCACCAAATCCAACTGGTTGGCTTTTATACGTTTATACTACCGATACGGCAATTGATGATACAAAGGCGATCGCGATTTCGGAAATTTCTGGAAATGATTTAACTATGATTCTTGATCGGGTTGAAACTACATTTGATAAAGTTAGAATAAATAAAGACGAATTGATTTTCTTTACCGATCAAATCAGCAAAATCTAATCTCAAAAATCAGACTTTCCGAAAGCAAAGTTACTCAAACAAAAGAATTACCGAAAATTCAATGAGCGAAATTTTCAAAAGAAAAGACTTACTGGGCATCCGCGACCTATCGGCGGACGAAATAAATACGATTTTGCAGACCGCAGAGACTTTTCGCGACGTTTCTCGTCGTGAAGTAAAAAAGGTTCCGGCACTTCGCGGCAAAACCGTTATTAACCTTTTTTTTGAAAATTCCACACGCACACGCACAAGTTTCGAACTCGCTGCCAAGCGTCTTTCTGCCGATGCGGTAAATATCAGCGTTTCAACTTCAAGCGTAGCCAAAGGCGAGACAATTCTCGATACCGCAATGAATTTAGACGCGATGGCACCGCATATTATCGTTGTCCGTCACGGTTCGGCGGGCGTTCCTCATCAGCTTGCAAAGGTCAGTAAGGCTTCTATTGTAAATGCAGGCGATGGCTCAAACGAGCATCCTACTCAAGCCTTGCTCGACGCTATGACGATCAAAGAACACAAAGGCGGAATCGACGGGTTGACCGTAGCAATTTTGGGTGACATTTTGCATAGCCGCGTAGCACGTTCGAACATTCAATTGCTTACAAAACTCGGTGCAAAAGTGAGAGTTGCAGGACCAAATCCGCTTGTTCCGCCCGAGTTTTTGGGTTTAGTTGAAAAAGATTTAATGATTTGCCCGACTATCGAAAACGCTCTCGAAGGCTCTGATGTCGTAATGGTCTTCCGCATCCAACGCGAACGGATGGACAAAGCTTTTTTCCCCACAATGCGGGAATATGCCATCCATTACGGCTTAACCAAAGATCGCCTTAAACTGGCAAAAAAAGACGCAATTGTCCTTCACCCCGGACCAATGAATCGCGGAATTGAGATCGCGTCCGATGTAGCCGATGGCTCAAGTTCGCTGATTTTGAATCAGGTAGAATACGGACTGGCGGTTAGAATGGCGGTGCTTTATTTATTGAGTGGGGGAAGTAATGAATAGTTCTAACAAAAAACTAATCGAAATACTTGACTCCATCGTTGATAACGAAACTAAGATAAAAACGAGAATCCAAGAAGTCTTTCAAGAAGCAGGTGAATGCGAAAAAGTTGCCCACGATATCGGTTTTCATCTGACCGATTGGATGAAAGACCTGAAAGAAATTGTTGAACTTTATTCAAATATAAATGATGCTGATTCTGGTGAAATTACTTCATTTACCTATAGATTCTTAGCTCATGTCCCAAATCATTTGAACGCTGCGATGAAATTGAGCGGAATGGGTAAGGTTGAAGATATTTTCAATGTTGGTATTTTTGAAGGAGAATGAAAAGAAGAAATAACGAATCTGTCACCTTATTTCGACCTGTTGGAAAAAATGAATTGGCTTTAATTTTTAATTGAAGAGAGCGATTTTGCCAAGTTCCCTCCTCGTTTGCCCGAGCAGCCGATTTTTTATCCCGTTTGCAATGAAGAATATGCGACTAAAATCGCACGTGATTAGAATGCGAAATTCAACAAAGACAAAATCGGCTATGTAACAAGATTTGAAGTTCGCCCTTCGTTTTTAGACAACTACGAAGTCCAAATTGTTGGCGGTGAAATATGTGAAGAATATTGGATTCCGGCGGAAGATCTGGAAGAATTTAATAATAATATTGTTGAGAAAATTGAGGTAATTTCGGAATTTAGAGGTGAGTAATTTTGAAGAATTACGGTGTTACTATTTATCTGACAGATGATAACAAATTTGACCTTGTTGATATTCTCAAAGTAATTGGTGAAAAAGGGAGATGTTTATCATGGTCAATCTCTGATCTTGATTGTCTCGGCGAAACTTCTGAAGTTTTAGATGAAATTTCAGACCTAAATAAACATGTTTCGGGAACAGAGTTTTATCAACTTTTTTCGCAAATCTATCAAACCATTGAAGGTGATTTTGTAGGCTTTGAAAACAACTCTACGAACGCTTTGATAACTATAAAAGCAATAGACGGAAGCGAATTTGACGTCGAAACAAACAACTCGGAAATATTGGAAAATATTCGTAATAATTTTGAAGAAGTCATAGATTTAATTTATTGAGAATGAAACTTTTAATAACAAACGGACACGTAATAGATCCCGCTGAAGGACAAAATAGCGGGAAACATCTTTTGATCGAAAACGGTCGGGTTGCGGCTTGGATTGGTGTAAATGACGAATTGCCGAAGGATGCGGAAGTCTTTGACGCGACGGGACTTATCGTTGCCCCTGGTTTTATCGATCTGCACGTTCACCTTCGCGAACCGGGTCAGGAACACAAAGAGACTATCGCAACGGGTGCGGCAGCAGCGGTTGCGGGCGGTTTTACGAGTATTTGCTGCATGCCGAATACGAAGCCGGTTAATGATAGTGCGGCGATTACGAGGTTTATTATCGAACAATCGAATCGTGCCGGATTCGCAAATGTTTTCCCGATCGGAGCGATCACCAAAGAATCCGATGGGACAGAACTTGCTGAAATGGGCGAGATGAAGGCTGCCGGAATCGTTGCGGTTTCGGATGACGGACGACCCGTTCCAAATGCGGGAATGATGCGTCGTGCGTTGGAATATGCGAGGGATTTTGACCTGACAGTCGTCGATCATTGCGAAGATAAATCGCTTTCTAGCGGCGGGGTGATGCACGAAGGAAAGATGTCGTTATTATTGGGATTAAAGGGGATGCCTGCTTTGGCGGAAGATATTGATGCGATGCGTGATGTCGTCTTATCCGAAGCAACAGATTCAAAAATGCATATCGCACATATTTCCACGAAAGGTGCTGTCGAAGCAGTTCGGTTGGCGAAAGCTAAGGGCTTAAAAGTAACTTGCGAAGTTGCTCCGCATCATTTTGCGTTGACAGATGAAGCCGTAGAAGGCTACGACACGAACACAAAAATGTCGCCGCCATTGCGTTCCCGCGAACACGTTGAAGCAGTTTTGGAAGCTATCAAAGACGGAACGATTGACGCCATTGCGACAGACCACGCTCCGCATCATGCGGACGAGAAAAACCTCGAATACGACAACGCACCGTTTGGAATTACCGGATTGGAAACTGCGGTAGGATTAGCTTTTGAAAAACTCGTCCACACCGGAATTATTGATTTGAATAGACTTGTAGAAATGTTTTCAACCAATCCTGCAAGAATTTTCAGCTTGAAAGATCGCGGAACTTTGAAGGTTGGGTCAATTGCGGATATTACGATTATCGATCCTGACTTGATTTGGACTTATGACGTCAATCAAACTAAGTCAAAATCAAAAAATTCACCTTTTCACGGAGTAAGCTTTCGCGGCTGTCCGGTGGCAACAATCGTTGGCGGAAAGATCGTCTATCAAAAGTGAAATAGAATTTAATATTATTCCAACTAGTTATTTTTTCAACATTTAAACAATTTTTTGGGGGTGTCATTAATGGATTTTGCTTGGGTATCTGATCCGGCAATTTGGATTGCGTTTGCTACATTAACAGTTTTAGAACTCGTATTGGGTATTGATAATATCGTCTTTATTTCAATACTTTCGGGGAAACTACCGCCCGAACAACAGTCAAAAGCCCGTTATATTGGACTGACTTTAGCATTGGGAATGCGAGTGATTCTCCTTTTCTCTTTATCTTGGGTAATGGGGTTAACCGAGCCGCTATTCACTTTACCAATTTTTAATCATCCAATTTCCGGACGCGATTTGATCTTGATAGTTGGCGGTCTCTTTTTAATTGGGAAAAGCACACACGAAATTCATGGTTCACTTGAAGGCGAAGAGGGACAAGCCTCGAAAAAGGTCTATGCTTCTTTTGCAAGTGTGATCGTTCAAATCACCTTGCTCGACATCGTATTCTCCTTGGATTCAGTAATTACAGCGATTGGAATGGTTGATAAAGTTGCGATTATGATCGCGGCAGTTGTCGTTTCGATTATTGCGATGATGCTCTTCGCGGGTTCAATTGGAGCGTTTGTCCAAAAACATCCAACGGTTAAAATGCTTGCTTTAGCTTTTCTTTTGCTTATTGGCGTGACACTTTTGGCTGAAGGATTTCATCAAAAAATCCCGAAAGGATACATCTATTTTTCGATGGCATTTTCAGTTTTAGTTGAGCTTTTGAATATGAAATTGCGAAAGAAAGTCGAGCCGGTTCACCTGCATAATCCTTTCTCTGATGAAGATGAGGCAAAGGCTATAAACCAAGGCTAAAGTAACAATTAAGGTCTGGATAAAAAGCTGAATTTCACAGGTGAAGTTCAGCTTTCTTTCATTTCATGAGGAATTTCCGTTTCAAATTCCATCCAACGATTTCCGTTTGGATGCCAAAAGCAAAGCTTATAAGCATGAAGACAAAGTCGCGAGAACTCACGTCCGCCATAAATTGTATCACCCAAAAGTTTGTGACCGATATGTGCGAAATGGAGACGTATTTGATTGGTTCTGCCCGTGATAAGTTCAATATCTACAAGAGTTGAATCTTCTCTCCTGTCTAAAACTTTATATCGTGTTTCGGCTGATTTCCCTTCTTCCGTTATTTGCCAATAACGCCGCTCATCGTCTCGCCCGATCGGTGCGATAATCGTTCCTTCATCGTCTGCAATAATTCCGTCAACTACCGCAAAATACTTTTTTTCAACGATTTTCTCTTGAAAATGCTTACATAAAATCCGGTGCGAACGCGGCGTTTTTCCGATCACCATAATGCCCGAAGTTTGCTTATCAAGCCGATGAACTAAGCCATTTCTAACAAATTCGCCTTCTTTTCGTTCGCCTTCATCTGTAAAATTCAAGTAATAAGCCAAGGCATTAAGGAGCGTTCCGCTGCGAACTCCTTTTGTTGGATGAACGAGCATTCCAGCGGATTTATTAATAACGATAACTTCCTCGTCTTCGAAAATAATCTCAAAAGGAATATTTTCGGGCTGCATGGAAGTTTGGTCGGTAATTTCGGCTTCGATCACTATACGGTCATTGGATTTAAGTTTTACGCCCGTATTTTGGGCTATTCCATTGATCGTGCACTTCCCTTCAATAATCAAATACCGCAAATACATACGACTCAGAGGCGTAATTTTGTTAAAAATATATTCATCAAGACGTGATTTTTCCGCAGTTTCTTCAACTACAAATGTGAAAACCTTATTCATTGGAATGAGTTTAGCTTTTTCGTAACAAAAAAGAAAAAACGCGACTCGGAGAAATCGCGTTTTATTCTATGGTCATCAATTACACGGTAGGGCGAAGTAACGTTTTACCTAGATATGTAACGTTAGGTAGGTATAAATAGATGTTTTATTTAGATTCCATTGCGAGCTTTGTTTCTAAGGCTGCCGCAGCTTCTTCTGTATCAACTCCCATGAAACCAAGCGAACCCTCGTTCGTTGCAAAAACATATGCTGTTTCTCTGTGTTGGCTCATATCTAAACCTTCAATTTCGTGTATTTCACTTACTCTTACTCCAACCGTCAAATCGACAATTTTCAAAATAATGTAAGTAAAAGCTGCGGCAATCGCGGTTGTCACTACTATTGCAACTAATTGATTTACAATCTGATATGAATTTCCGTCGATCATTCCTACAGGCAAGATTTTGCCATCCGCATCCTTGAAAATAGGATTTACTTCGCTCGTCGCCAAAATTCCGGTAAGTATTGCACCAAGGATTCCGGCAGCACCGTGGATGCCAAAAACGTCTAATGTATCATCGTAGCCAAGTCGTTTTTTTACTTCCGTTACCATCAGAAAACATAATGCTCCGGCGAGTAATCCAATCAAAAGTGCCGACATCGGGCTGACAAATCCGGCAGCCGGAGTAATTCCAACCAATCCCGCGACTGCTCCTGAAATCGCTCCCAAAACGGTTGGTTTGCCGTGTTTGATCCACTCTAAGGCTGTCCAAACGAGCATCGCAGTTGCCGCCGCAAAGTGCGTAGTAACAAATGCCGTGCTGGCTAAACCACTGGCTGATAAGGCACTTCCGGCATTAAATCCGAACCATCCAAACCATAACAACGCGGCACCAATTACGGCAAGAACTGTGTTGTGCGGAGTATTGTCATCTTTATTCAAACGTTTACCCAGAAACAGGCAGCAAATCAAAGCCGAAACCCCCGATGAAATATGAACGACCGTTCCGCCTGCAAAATCAAGTGCCGGGAAAACTCCGCCTAAAACAGCATTCAAATATCCGCCATTTCCCCAGACCATATGTGCCAAAGGCAAGTAAACAAAGGTTGTCCAAAGAATTGTGAAAACAATCATCGCACTAAATTTGATGCGTTCTGCATAAGCACCCGTAATTAGGGCGGGGGTAATGATTGCAAACATTAATTGGAAAACCATAAAGGTCATCTGCGGTAGAGTTGTTGAATAATTAGCATTTGGGTCGGCTCCGACTCCCTTCAAAAGTGCGAATTCAAAATTACCGAAAAACGCTGAACCGTCCCCAAATGCCAAGCTGTAGCCATAAAGTGCCCATATCAGGGTAACTATGCCGACTAAAATAAAACTTTGAAGAATAGTGGAAAGTACATTTTTCTGACGAACCAAGCCACCATAAAAAAGTGCCAATCCCGGTGCGGTCATCAGCAAAACAAGTGCTGAGCAAAGTAAAACCCATGCATTATCTGCATTGGATTGAGCATTGGCTGCCGCTGCTTCAAGCTTCTCAAGCCTTTCAGTCATTTCTGTCTGAGCCAAAATTGCCAGCGGAGATAAAACCGCAAAAGCGAAAACTAATAATTCAAAAACTCTTTTTTTTGTAGTATTAAACATATTTCAACCTGTTATTTTTTGTGCAAATTTTAAAAATGTATCTGCCCACCCTTTTGCAAGAAGCGTGCCAGTTTGCATTTATGGCTTGAAACTCAAATAAATACTGGTTATTATGATTTTGTCAAAATAACCATAGCAGAATTTTAGCTACAATTTTGTAAGAAATAAGTGGTTTGCTATTATTTATGAGGGGTTTTGGCAAGGGAAAATCTAACTGGAATTTAAGATGTTTTTACATCCTACAATTTTGTAAAATTAAAATATGAATATTACGAAATTGTAGTAATTAATAAATTGGACATTAACTACTTACAAACATTCAAGGAAATTGGCGATAATCTTACGGCAACGCGTGGATTAAGGAATTCGTTGAGCCAAATTCTTCATTCTTTGCAGGGTAAACATTACATCAAGCGGAGTTTTATTTTACTGAATAGTGCGGAAGATGAAAGGCTTTCTGCAATGGCAACGGCGGGATTTAGCGTCAGCAGTTTTCGTCGGCTCGAATCAAATTTGGATAAGAAAGGATTTCTTGAAAAGGTTTACAAGAAAGGCGAGCGAGATTTTATCGAGAAAACGTCTGCTGAAAGCTGGTTTGAAGTTATTCGTTTTAAGGAATGCGACACGAGCTATTTCGCGATTCCGATCCAATTAGGCAAGAAGACCGTCGGCGTATTGGGTGTCGAAACAGTTGTTTCCCCCGATATTGAAGTTGAAGAATTCTTCCTATTTCTAACCGTAATTGCTGCAACTATTGTTCAAACCGTACGTGTAGAAAACGAAATTGCCAGCGAGAAAGAACGTCTTTTTGCGGAAACATCTCATCTCCATCAGGAGCTTCGCGAAAAATATAATTTTGGGAATATTATCGGAAATTCCAGCAAAATGAAGCAGGTTTATTCGCAAGTGTCGCAAGTTGCACGTTCAAATGCGACGGTTTTGCTGCGTGGTGAAAGCGGTACCGGCAAAGAGATGATCGCAAATTCGATTCACTACAATAGTCTGCGTTCAAAAAAACCATTTATAAAAATCAATTGTGCTGCTTTGCCTGATACTTTGATCGAATCGGAACTTTTCGGTTATGAAAAGGGAGCATTCACAGGTGCGAATCAGCGAAAACGAGGGCGTTTTGAAATGGCGGATGGCGGAACGCTTTTTTTGGATGAAATTGGTGATCTGCCGCCACAAACACAAATTAAATTGCTAAGAGTCCTGCAAGAACGTGAATTCGAACGACTCGGCGGCACTGAAACGATTAAGATTAATGTCCGCTTAATTACTGCAACCAATAAAGATATCGAAAAGGAATTAACGGAAGGCAGCTTTCGCGAAGATCTTTTTTACCGTCTCAATGTTTTCCAGATTTTCTTGCCGCCACTGCGTGAAAGAAAGTCGGATATTCTCTTGCTTGCCGAACATTTTCTCGAAAAATACGAGAGAATTCACAGCAAACATATCAAGCGAATTTCCACCCCGGCTATCGATATGCTCACCGCTTATCATTTCCCGGGAAATGTCCGCGAACTCGAAAATGCGATCGAACGAGCTGTTGTCGTCTGTGATGAAAATGTTATCCACGGACATCACTTGCCGCCAACTCTGCAAACTGCCAAAGTTTCGGACACAATAAAAATGGTCACTTTAGAATCGACTGTTGCTGCATATGAAAAAGATTTAATTCAAGACGCACTCAAAACAACCAATGGAAACTGCACCAAAGCCGCCGAACTATTGAATACTACAGAGCGAATTATCAACTACAAAATTAAGAAGTACGCGATTAATCCAAAACGTTTTCGCAACTGATTTTGCAATTTCTCTCTTTTCAAGCAAACTATTAGGGAATGACCGACATACTTCTCAAACATCTTTGGAATGATTTGCCCGATGCTGCAGCAGCTGAGCGTTTTCTCAATCAATTTAAGGAACGTAATTCTTTTCAAGCAAATAAGTTACTTAAAAATCGCGGATTATTGTCGGATATTCTTACTCTGGTAAGCTTCAGTCCGCTTTTTGCGACAACACTTTTGCAAAATCCGGAATATGTTTTGTGGCTTGGCAAGCATCGCAAGGATTCTCAAGTGCGTGATAAAGATGAACTTCTGGAATCGCTCGCACGTTTTTCTATGACAAATTCGCAAATTGAACAACAGGAGTTATTGGCTCGTTTTCGTCGTCGCGAATTGCTAAGAGTTTACCTACGAGACATTCGTCGATTGGGAACGATTGCCGAAGTTACCGAGGAAATCTCGCATTTAGCAGATGCAATTTTGGAATATGGGCTGCGAATTGCTCGTCAAGAATTAGACAATCGCTTTGGCAGTCCGCAAGAAATTGACGAAAAAGGGCGAAGTAAACCGGCAAAATTTTGCGTTGTCGCACTTGGAAAACTTGGTTCAAACGAACTCAATTATTCGTCCGATATCGATCTGCTTTTTTTATATTCTGCCGATGGCTCAACTTCTGGAAATGGTTCACGCGGTGTTACCAGTAATCGCGAATATTTCATAAAACTTTCCGAATTTATCGTTAAATTGGTAGGAAACGAAGGCGGTGCTTATCGGGTTGACTTGCGTTTGCGACCGCACGGACGGGTTGGTGCGTTGGCAATTTCGTTGGATGAATCGGTAAATTATTATCAAACCATAGCACAAGCATGGGAGCGGCAAACCCTCATTCGCTCACGATCTTCTGCAGGTGATGCCGAAATCTTCAAAACTTTTTTTTCAAGCGTAGAAGATTACGTTTTTTCAACCAATGAAACGGTCGAAAATGCTCTGCAAAATGTTAAGCTTTCGAAAGAAAAAATCAACCGAGAACATACTACAAACAAAGGGTTTAACGTAAAACTGGGGACAGGCGGAATCCGTGAAATTGAATTTATTGCACAAGCTCTCCAGCTCGCTTATGCAGGACACGACAAATGGCTGAGAGCCCCGCACACTTTGATTAGCCTTTCGCGTTTAGCCGATCGTAAACTATTGACTGACAAAGAATTAACAGAATTATCGGACGCTTACGATTTTCTGCGAAGGCTAGAGCATCGCCTGCAAATGGAAAATGGTTTGCAAACTCACATAGTTCCTGAAGAGCCGGAAAAGCGTTTGGCGATTGCTAAACGTATGGATTTCAATGATTTAGAGGGTTTTTCGGAAATATTAACTTTTCATACAGATAATGTTTTTCAAACCTTTACGCGGGTTTTTGGTGAAAGTGATCCCGGAAAAGAGGCGATTCATGCAACTTCAGACTCTTTGCGTCAAAGTATTACGTCTTCCCTTTTCAAATCAATTGAAAAATCTGTCGATGCAATTCATCTGACGGAAGAAAAGGCTAAATCCCTGACTGATTTTAGCCAAATTTCAACATATTTTGCGGAAATGCTAACGGCTAACCCAAATCTTCTCAATGTTTTACCAAAACATACCGATGTTTTTGAAGAAAAGGATTATGAAACTCTGTTACGGAAAGAAAGTGAAAAAGATAATATTTTCGCACATGAATTGGCAAATCTGCGAAAAATCTGGTCTAAGTTTTTGCTTGAAATCGCCTTTTTTGATGTTTTTCAAAAAATCAGCCGACGGGATTCCAAAAATGCACAAACCAGACTTGCCGAAGCGAGTTTGAAAATTGCCTTTGAAATTACAAAACGTGAATTGCAAAGACGTTACAGTGATTTTGGAGATTTGCATCTGGCAATTCTCGGACTCGGAAAACTTGGCGGACGCGGCATGGATTATGGTTCGGATCTGGATCTCGTATTAGTTTATGACGACGAAAAAGCTTTAGGAATCAATGATTTAACTCATGCGGAATTTTATAGCCGTGCGGTAGAAATATTCGTCAATGTTATTTCCAGTTTTACTCGCGAGGGTAATCTATATAGGGTCGATTTACGGCTCAGACCTGACGGTAAGAATGGTGCAACAAGCCTCAGTAAAAAATCTTTTTTGAATTATTTCCGGCATCGTGCGGCAATTTGGGAATTGCTTGCATATGTCAAAATTCGTGGTGTTTTGGGTGATATTGATCTCGCTTTAGAAACCGAAAAAGAACTTCGCAAAATAATTCACGAAAAAGCCCAAGCTATTGATTTAGTTGAGCTTAAAAGCGAAACTTTGCGTATCCGCGAAAGATTAGTGAAAGAAACGGCTACGCAAAAAAATGCTGTGGACATAAAATTTGGCGAAGGTGGAATGCTGGACGTTTATTTTGCGATGCGTTTTTTACAACTTCGTGACAACGTTCCCGATGATCTGGAAAATCGTTCGACCGAATTTATGCTCCGCAAATTGTTTGAAAAAGGTACATTAAATCAAGATAATTTTGCTGCATTTCATAATGGTTACAACTTTTTATCTCAACTCGACCACGCTCTGCGTCTGACAATAGGACGCTCAAATGTATTGCCTAATAAAACTGAACTTATTTCTAAACGATTGCAAATAACTAACTTGCTTGAAAAGCTGACAATTCATCGTCTTGCGATCAGGGAAGCTTTTGATAATGTATTGAGTTGATTTCCGCTCGTAATCTAAAAACAAATCACGCCCTAGTTACGTGCCGGATTCTTCAAACCGATTGTGACAGTTTGAAAAGTGTCACAATCGCAGAACACTAATCTTTGCGGATAAATTAATCTAAACAAATGAAAAATACTCTCCTGATTATTTTGTTATTCGTTTGCCCGCTTTTTGCTCAAACGGAGGTTTTAACTAATGTCGAAATCATTGAAATGGCAAAGGCTGGTTTAAGTAAAGAAGTGATTATCGAAAAAATGAAAGCGTCCACCGGTGAATATGATTCTTCAGCTAAATCGTTGATAGAGCTGAAGAAAGCCGGAGTTGAGGATGCAATTATTAAATTCATCCTTGAGAAAAGTAAAGCCATCAAAGAAAAATCTATTAATGATAGTCTCCAATCTCAGGCACTACAGGAGCGAGAGCGATTTACGCCTACGAAAAAGGTTTTCTCACCATCAGATGCTCTGCAAAATGCCAAAACTATCGCAATTCTAAAAGACTCGATAAATCCGACTCGTCAGGCTTTGGAAAAAGAACTTTTGAAACGACCGGAATGGAAATCACTTGATCTTGTAATAACCGAAAATAAAGAATCGGCTGATCTTTATATTGAAATCAGCTATGTACATTTCTCAATCCTCACTCACCGATACGTTTTCAGAGTTTATGATACACAAAGCGGTACTGTTATATGTGCCGGCGAAACTACTTCTTGGGGAAGTCTGGCGGAAAATCTCGCAAGAAATATTGTCAAAGAAATGGTAAAAGTTCCAAAGTAGATAAAAAAATTGAGATAAAAATGAGTTGCTTTCTCAATAATTGTAAGTTAGATTGGTCTTGATTTTGCTACTAATCTTACGTTCAGGAGACTCTCCAATGAAACTAATTTCGATACTATTGATTTTTTCGTTACTTTTGGTAACGACGCCTGTTATTTATGCCCAAACTGCCCAAGAAACTTTAACCAATGATTCGATTGTTCAATTAACAAAAGCCGGGCTTTCGGCGGATGCAATAATTGAAAAGATCAAGGCATCAACAACAAATTTTGACCTTTCAACAACTGCCCTTACCGAATTAAAATCCGCGGGTATTGCCGATTCGGTAATCCTTCAAATGATAAAGGGCAATGCTCCACCACTCGCTGAGCCAGTAAGCATTCCGCCAACGGAAGAAGATGTTGTAATTCCGGATGGAACGGAAGTTGAAGTACAACTAAAGAACAGTCTTTCAGGTCAGGAAGCGAAGGTTGGCGATATTGTAGATTTAACAGTAGTAAAAGATGTAGCGGTCAATGGTTTAAAAGTAATACCACAAGGTGCATCGGCAACTGCAAGAATTACGGCAGCCAAAAAAGCCGGATATTGGGGTAAGAAAGGCAATTTAGAGTGGAAAATGGATGATATTCAAACAGTTAGCGGAATTAGAATACCATCACGATTTACAAAAACTGTCTCCGGCGAAACCAGAAGTGGAACGGTTGCGGTTGGTGCAGTAGTTACAACTGTTTTGCTTGGTCCGATTGGCTTGCTTTGGGGGCTGAAAAAGGGAAAACCGGCAGTCATTCCAAGTGGAACAAAATTTTCAGTTTACACAGATAAAGATTCCACCATTAAAATAAAAACTCAGCCGATTTAGCAAATAAATCTCAAATCAGGGTTGCTTGATTTACTTCTTCAAACCAGCATCGCACACAAAAGCGGTGCTTTTTTCTTTCCTCGGCTTTAAATTTGGTTGGACGAAGTTTGAGGATATATTTCTCATCGTCAGATAATTCAGACCATGCTTTCAGCTTTTTATATTCACATTTTGGACATTTATCGCTCATAAATTGTTTATTATCCACCGTCTGTTGTAAAATCTCAAAAAGTTTTCCAAAATTCTTTCATATCTTAAGGAATATTCAATGAAGTCAATAATTTTTCGCCTTCTTTTGGTCGTTCTATTTTCTGCTTCAATTTTTGCACAGACTGATGATTCGAAATTTGATTTTTATGCTCGCGGAGACTATCGGGCAAACGTGCCCCGCCCAAGCAAGATTTTAAATTTTGAAGTTGGAACGCATCATACAACCTATGCTCAGATGGAAAAAGTTATCGACGAAATCGCAAAGGCATCGCCTGATCGGGTAAAGATTTTTGACATTGGACTAACAAATGAACACAGAATGCAGCATATCGTTGCGATTTCTTCGCCGGAAAACATGGTTCGTTTGAATCAAATCCGTGAAAACATCGCACGTTTGAGCGATCCGCGAAAAACTTCTGCCGGCGAAGCAAATTCGATTGTTCAAAATAATCCGGCGATTGCCTGGATGGCTTATACGATTCACGGCAACGAATCTTCATCGTTTGAAGCGATGATGCAGGTGATTTATCAGCTTGCCGCCTCAAACGAACCTGCCACGCTTGATATTCTAAAAAACACTTTAACGCTTGTTATCACTGGTGAAAATCCTGATGGACATGAGCGTTTTGCCACTTGGTATAATTCTGTGGCGGTTGGAGATGCGAATCGTGCTTCGCTCGAGCATCGCGAACCTTGGTCGGTCTATGGTCGCCTAAATCACTTTCGTTTTGACCTCAATCGAGATAACACAGCCGGAACTCAAATCGAAACGAAAAACATGGAAAAGGCTTTTTTTGAGTGGAATCCGCAAGTTGTTGTCGATCATCACGGGCAGCCCTCGCAATATTTTTTCCCGCCGGTTGCTCTGCCGATCAATCCAAATTTGCCTCAACCAGTTACCAATAAATGGATGGATATTTACGGGCGGGCAAATGCTGCGGCTTTTGACGCTAACAAATGGGATTATTACACTCGTGATATTTTCGATCTTTTTTATGTTGGATATTGGGATTCCATGCCGTCATTAAATGGTGCAATCGGAATGACTTACGAAACAGACGGCGGAGGTTTTAAAGGATTAAATTGGACGCGGGACGATGGCACGATTGCAACTTTTCGAAGCTCAATCGCCAAACATTTTACTGCTTCGATGACAACTCTTGAAACGACTGCTAAAAACAAAGATTCGCGTTTGAAGGATTATTATGAATTTCGCGTTTCGGCAATGAATGAAGCGAAAACGGAAAAGATGAAGCGAATCGTCATTGTTCCGGATAAAGATCGTCCGAAAACTGCTGATTTAATCGAACATCTCCAACGCTTAAAAGTTGAAGTAAGCGTTGCGAATAGTCCGTTTAATTCAGCGACCGCACATAGCTATGAAACAAAAAATGCTCCAATCGAAAAGCGAACATTTCCGTCAGGTTCTTACATCATCAATTTAAATCAACCGCAAAAACGCTTGATAAAAGCCTTTCTTGAGCAGGATACCCCTCAGGACAAAGCCTTTGTTGATGATAATATGGCGAGATTCAAACGAAATGAAATGCGTGGAAAAAGCCAATTAAAGGAAGATTACGGTTTTTATGATATTACAGCGTGGTCGCTTCCGCTGGCTTTCGGAATCGATGCTTTTTGGACGGAAGACGCAGGAAATATTGGAAATTTGGTAACGGCGGATTATCTGGAAAGTCAAAAACGCGGATCAGTCAGCGGCACGGCAAAAATTGCTTACGTTATTCCTTATGAATCGGACAGCTCCGGAATAATGGCTCTAAAATTATCGCAAGAAGGATTTCGAGTTGGAGTTGCCAGTCGTCCGATGAATGCAGGTGGTCGAAACTGGAAAGCCGGCACGTTTGTTGTACGAGTCTCAAGAAACCCGGAAACGATCCACGAAGCCGTAAGTCGTTTAGCCAATGAATTTGGCGTTGGTGTTCAAGCCATAAATAACGGCTATTCCGAGGAAGGTGATACGCCAATCGGCGGCGAAGCTATTTACCAAATGCAGAGCGGCTTAAAGATTGTAATGGTCGCTGATGAAGCTGTCGATCAAACAAGTTACGGTTCAATCTGGTGGATGCTTGATCGCTATGGAATCAAATTTACACCGATGAATTTGAATAATATTAAAGGCGGCGGATTAAAAGGCTACAACGTTTTGATTATGCCTGATGGTAGTGCCGGAAGATATTTTTCATCGCTCGGAAAAGGCGGAATTGATTCGCTGAAGGAATGGGTAGAAGGCGGCGGAACTCTGATTACAGTTCGCGGAGCATCGGTTTTTGCTACTCTTAAAGATGTTGGGCTAACCTCATCAAAAATGGTTGGAAGTGATGAAGACGACGAAAAAGGCAAAGCAGCAGAGGAAGAAAAACCGAAAGTTGAACCAACTCCGGCTGAGCCAAAAACCGATAAACAAGATTGGCGACCCGCTGAACTTCCCTCAATCGTTTCTCCATCTGCAAATCGCGGACAAGTTCCCGAAGCCTTGCCGGGTTCGATAATGCGGGCAACGGTTGACCGGACAACTTGGTTAAATTACGGTGTAGATTCCAATGAAATTCCGGTTTTGCTTTCATCCGCATATTTTTTCCGCTATTCAAAAGAAGGTACAAATGCCCTTATTTTTGAGGCAAAACCGAAACGTCCTTTAACGATTTCCGGCTACGTTTGGGAAGGAAATACCGAGCGGCTTTTGAAAGGAACGGCATATATAATCGATGAACCGATGGGCAGCGGACACGTTATTTTATTTGCCGATGAACCTTTTTTCAGAGGAATTTTCCGCTCCGTAACCCGTCAATTTTTTAATGGAATTATGTTTAATGGAGCCTTTTAGATGTTTACAATTAAATCAAATGTTACTCAAAGTTTTGAAATTCTCACGAGTTTTGCCAATGCGTTAAAATTCTTTTCCAATGACGAGAATTACGTTCAACTAATGCCGAATCTGGAAAGTATCAATACGGACGCAAAAGGGATTACACGCTGGAATGTTGCGGTAGAAGTGCCTCTCATCGGGCGTTGGAAAATGCCTTTTGCCGTTGATTTTTTAACAACGGAAGACACAATCGAATGGTTTCCGGCTTCGATTGAGAAACAAAACTATCTGCGATGCGTAACACAATTAGTAAAAAAAGGTGAAAATTTAATATCCGGACAAATTTCGCATAATTTGGAACTTCGCCGTTCGCAAGCTGCTGATTTTCATATGCTTGCAGGTATGGCTGGAGAAAAAATGATCAGTAGTGAAATGCAAAATGAGGTCAGCCGAATGCTGAAAACCTTTTTACAAAAATCAAAAGAAAGATTGGAGAATTTATGAAAAAAATAGCTTTATTAGTTGGAATTATTACGTTGGTATTTACTGCGAATCTTTTTGCACAAATGCCCGTGATACGAGAGTCAAATCGTCAGGAAATTTCGCAAATGGTAGGCGATTCAAAGGTTAGCATCGTTTATCATCGACCGAATGTTAAAGGCAGAAAAAACATTTACGGCTGTAAATCGACCGATGTTATTCCGAAAGGCGGCACCACCTATCCATGCTTAGTACCTTACGGACAAGTCTGGCGAACCGGTGCAAACGACAATACAACAGTCGAATTTTCAACCGATGTAACAATCAATGGACAGGCTTTACCAGCCGGAAAATATGCGTTTTTCGCGATTCCGGAAAAAAATGAGTGGACGTTGATTTTCAATAAAGTGAATAACGAATGGGGTAGTTTTACCTACAAAGTTGAGCAAGATGCACTTCGTGTGAAAGCCATGCCGATGAAAATAAGATCTTCTCGGGATACTCTGATGTATGAATTTGATTCGATTTCGAGCAATTCAACCAAAGTGATTTTAAGTTGGGAAAAATTAGCCGTGCCTTTTACTGTTAATGTTGGCGATATATATGGTCGTTCTATTATAAAAGTTCGCGAAGCCGTGAAAAATGCCAAAGCAGATGATGTCAGAACGCTCAATCAGGCGGCAGGATTTGTTGTGAATAATAAAATTGCGGCAAGCTACATGGAAGCTCAGGATTGGATAAATAAGTCCATCGCGATTCGTGAAACCTACGGGAATCTGCAAACAAAAGCGAGACTTTTCGGTGAAATGGGTAAGGTTAAAGAAGCTATTGAAACGGGTGAAAAAGCTGTATCGGTAGGAAAAGCTGCCACTCCGGCGGTTGATACGTCTAACTTTGAGAAAACCATTGCAGAATGGAAAACAAAAATGCCCAAATAATATTGGGTTAATCAACAAAAAGAGAGCTACGTTCAATTCCAACGCAGCTCTTTTTCTTTGTTTAGATTTTCTCTTAGGTAATTACGCCGCCATCTACGATCACGACTTCCCCATTCATATAACTATTTCTATCAGAACACATAAAAGCGGCAAATTCCGCCAATTCCCTCGGTTCACCCATTCGCTGCTGTGCAACCCAATTCTCGTGTGCAAGCAATAATCGATCTGGCAACGTATTGCCTAAATCCGTGTCGAAAATTCCCGCTGCGATGGCATTGACCATGATCCCAAAATTTGCCGCTTCTCTTGAAAGGCATTTCGTAAAACCAATCATCGCGGCTTTTGATGTTGCATAATGAACCGAAGTTGGAAGCGAACTCATTGCACCAATTGAAGTTATGTTCAAAATTTTTCCGCAACGTTTGCGGATCATTTGTTTATAAAATGGTTTTGTTACGGCAAATAAACTGTTTACATTTGTGTCTATTACCCAATCCCAAGATTTATCGGTCGTGGTCGCGAAATTATCAGGCTTATTGACGGCAGCATTATTAACCAAGATATCGACTTTCCCCCAAGCATCTACTATCTCGCGAACGATCTTCTTCATTCCAATCCTGTCAGTCACCGAAACCTTAAAAGCCAACGCACGTCTTCCAAAGGTCTCAACTTTAGCCACTACTTCCTTCGCTAATTCGTCTGATGAATGATAGTTAAAAGCGATATCAGCACCTTCACGGGCAAATATTTCGCAAAGTGCCGCACCTATTCCGCGAGTTCCGCCAGAGATAAACGCAGTTTTTCCTTCAAGTAAAAGAGTCATTGTGAAAATTGTAAATGTAGATTGGAATATTGTAAAACTTCAAATGCTTATGCAGCTTCCTGTTTGGCAATAGTCTGATTTTCGGGCAACAATGCGGCTATTTCTTCGATAATTCGCTGCGTTGAGTTTGGAATCGCCATCCCGACTGTTGCCGCCTTCATCTCCGCATACCTTTTCGAATCATTGACCAACGCATGAATGGTTGGGACTATATCGCTTGCTTTTTCAAGCAAAATTCCGGCTCCACGCTGTGCCAAAAGCTTTACGGTTCCCGCCTCTTGCGGCATCGGAGGAGTCGTCGCATCAGCAATTATCGGCAAACGACACGCCAAGGCTTCAAACGTGGTCAACCCGCCAAGCTTTGAAATCATTACGTTTGCTGACTGCATTAATTTTTCAACTTCGTCCGAATAACCGATAACCTTAATCGGAAATTTAGCTGTTTTTGCAATCTCTTCAGCTTCGAGCCTCAAATCTTCGTTTTTTCCCGCAAGGAAAATCGCCTGAACGTCCAATTCGCCGCTCGCTAATTCACGGAAAATCTGCGGAATATTTCCACCGCCAATCCAACCTGCATTAACAAAAATAGTGAATTTGTCGGCATCTAAGCCGTATGCTGTTCGGGCAATTTGAGCATCCTTCTCGCTGACATCATGAAATTTCGGATGCACGGGCATTCCCGAGATCTTTATTTTTTCAGGGCGAAATTCCATAATCAAGCAGTTGCCGCTCGGCATCTTCATTTGCCACCAAATAAAGCGAAACATCGTCGCAAGCCCATCCTTTCCAAAATCCGTAGCATGGATCTGTAACTACTGTCACGAGCGGAACAGTTTCAGTTAAATTCAGCTGTTTCAATACTTTAGCTAGGATATGTTGAGTTAACGGATGAACACTTACAACAACATGTGGAACGTATTTTTCGATTACATCATTAAAATACTTGTTACATTTTTTGAGCATGAATTCGCGTTTTTCAGGCTGAATAAAATTTACAACCCAATAAACATATTTCATCCAATGCTGCTTATTACGCAAAACCCAATTGTAACCATTTACCAATTTATCAAAAAGATGATGCGATTCCTCAACGCCTTTGATTACCCGAACAATTTTCGATTCGCTCTCCCAAAATCTTTGCACACCTTCAACCAATGCTATCGCCGCAGAACGATGTCCGCCGCCAGTATCAGATGAAATTATCAGGATTTTTGGAGTGTTTGGCATTCGTTGCTTAAGCCTTCATCGCCAGCTCTCTCGCCGCTTGGCTAATCATCGTTTTCGAAGCCTTTTTCATTTGCGATTCAAGTGACTTAATTTTCACAAGATGTCCCGGATTCAAAGGCAAACTCGGATAAAAACAGTTTGATTCGTGCGTGCAATGACAACCGTTAGCGACGTCTTTACGACGTTTGTTCATCAAGTCAGTTTTCCAGGCTGTTTGAAAATCCCATTCGTAATCACGCAAATTCAGTACATCAGCCTTGTTTTCACAGCTCGATAAAGCACCGTTATCGTAAATTACCGCTCCAGCCGAACCTGCATAACATTTCAATTGGGCAACGCCTGTTTCCGCCGTTTTGGCGATTAAATCGTGCATATAAATATCAACTGCCGCTTTGAAAAATCCGTTTTCGCCGCCGTAATTATTTTTCAGCGTCGCGTTTTTCGTATCTTCCAAAATCATTTGCGACAATTGTTTATAACGTTGCGGATCAAAATTAAGTTCATTCGGATCTTTTGAAGGCGGACGAATGTAGTTAATATTGATTTTATCGGGCTTCAAATCGTATTTCAGAAAATCGTACCATTCAAAAATGGTGTCTTGATTTGAATTCATGACACAAGTACAAGTTTGAATATCGAGTTTCGGAAACTGCTCTTTCTTCATTTGCTGCAAAGTTCTGGCAGTATGAATTGCCTTGTCCCAACTTCCTTCTTTTTGTCTAATTTTCTCGTGCGGCTCTTTAATACCGTCAATTCCAAGGGCGACCGTAACGTTCAAATTCGGACATTCTTCCATAATTTGTGTCACGTCCGGGAAAATTCGCGGATGAATCTGTCCATTCGACATCAGATAAACTGATTCGAGCTTATTGTTGTCGTAAAACGATTTAACGATTTGCGGCAAGTCTTTTCTGGTAAACGGTTCCCCGCCGGCTAGCACTAAAACGCTCAAATTTCCGCCCAAAGTTGATGAAATTTTATCAATTTCTTCCGCTTTCATTTGCAATTTCTTACGCGGACGGTCGTCTAGTTCTTCGGTAAAAAAACAATGTGTGCAACGCATATCGCAAACGCTGGTAACTAAAATATTCAAAAAAACAGGCGACATAGTTTTGCCTGTAACCATATTTGCGTAACGCTTAAAAATCTCTTTTGTTGTAAAATCCATCTTCTATCCTTATAAATTATTAATGCCAATTTATCATCCTTTATTATCCGTGTTTTGCGGTTACTTGTCGAATTATTTGGGTGTTTTAGGTTAAACTAATAGTCATGTTTCGAAGAATTTATTTAGACCACGCCGCGACAACGCCAATTGATTCTGAAGTATTGGAAGCAATGATGCCTTATTTAACCAATAAATTTGGTAATGCATCCAGCATACATTTTTTTGGACAAGAAGCTCGTTCGGCGATTGATAAAGCTCGTCATCAAGTGGCAAAACTCATCAATTCACGCCCAAATGAAGTGATTTTTACTTCCGGCGGCACCGAAGCTAATAACCTTGCGATCCGCGGATTGCTCGAAGCCAACAAAAAATATGGTAATCATGTAATCACTTCGGCCATCGAACACCCTTCCGTTAAGTCACTTTGCGAGTATTTGGAGACATGTGGATACAAAGTATCCTATCCTCCCGGTTTACGAAGATGGAATCGTAAAAATCGAGGATATTAAGGCGGGAAATAAGAGACGAAACCGTCTTGATCTCAGTAATGATGGCAAATAACGAGATTGGAACAATTCAACCTGTCGAGGAAATCGGGCAATTAGTTATGGAATTGAAGGCGAATCGGCAAAAAAATCTGGTTTCATACAGATGCAGTTCAGGCTGCTTGGGAAAATTGAGGTTGATGTTAATAAGATCGGTTGCGACCTGCTTTCTATTTCTGGCACATAAAATCTATGCTCCAAAAGGAGTTGGCGGATTGTATATTGGTCGTGGAGTTCGTCTGCAGTCGCAAAATATTGGCGGACATCAGGAACGGGAAAGACGAGGTGGAACTGAATCAGTTCCACTCGTGGTCGGATTCGGAAAAGCCTGCGAACTGGCTTTATCCAATCTAACTGTTCAAAACACACGTATTAGGGAGTTGCGTGATAGCTTTGAAAAAGGGGTGAGTGACAAAATTTCGGCTATAGTATTCAACGGAAATCGAGACAAACGTTTACCGAATATTTCAAATATTTCATTCCGCAAAATTGAAGGAGAAGCCTTATTGATAAACTTAGATTTGCAGGGGATTTCGGTTTCCACCGGATCCGCCTGCTCTTCAGGTTCGCTCGAACCGTCCCCCGTGATCCGTGCATTAGGATCATAATGATGAAATTGCCAGAGGTGCTATTAGATTTAGTTTTGGAAAAGACAACGTGGGGACTGACGTTGATTGTATTTTGAAAATGCTTAATCATGCGATTGGTCGTTTCACTCGCGACTGAATAGCACTTGATTAGATTATAACTACGCCTTTCATACTATATACCCCTATTTGAATTTGAATATCTAAAGTGGAAGCAAAAGTTAAGCAATGCTTCCACCTACGCTTAGAACAAGTAACGTACCTTTAGCTTTTTCTCAACATAGAGCTTTACCTAAGTGTTCTGTTTACAATAATTTACTATGGAGGCACTTACCGATATCAAATTTTCATCACACAAAAACGTATATTTGGTATACACATTGCGTTACTTTATATCTAGCTTTTTGTTCTCGGTCTGTAGTATTATGTTAAAGGGTTTTTATTTAATAAATCTCTTTAATAAACCCCCGTTTTATTAAAAATCTGTATTTTTCCACAGGCTGTCTCTTCCTTATGATTCGCGAGTCATTAGCTAAAATATACATATTTGGTCTTATTTGCCTTGGTGCGGGTACGTTTATAGCCGCAATACTGAGTTCAAATTTTTCGGTATTCGAATGGCATTTCATGTTATTTGTTCTACTATCCCTTACAATTGCGTCGAAGATTAATTTTCAGATTCCCCGGGTACGCTTGGTTCTAAGTTTCTCTGACTCTTTAATTTTTCTTGCCTTTTTGCTTTTTGGTCCAACTGAGGCAACGCTCTTTGCTGCAATCGAAATGGCGTTTACGTGCTATGTATTGAAGCGAAATGGTGTAGTTTTTCCTAAGCATTCAATATATGTGAACGTCGCTTACAATACCCTATCTATATCTCTGACTGCTATTTTTTGGAGATATTTCATAGAAACATTTGGATTAAGCACCAATTGGGAAACTGCTGGAAATTTAATCACACATCTAGGAATCCTTTCCCTTTTGCAATTCGTTTTCACAACCTTCCTAGTTACGATCTCCTTTTCCTGCTTATACAAAATTAGTATTGGCGAAGCGTGGAAGAAAGGAGGGTTATCAATACCTATCTCCCAAATAGCGGGGGCGGTTGTTGCTGGGGTTTCTTATAAACTAATAAAGAATAGTGATTTTTTGACCGCGTCAATTACAGCCGTGGTTTTGATAGTTGCCTATTTCAATTACAAAAAAATCATTGATGATATGAAGCTCTCCATGGCTGCTGCAGAAGAGGCTCAAGAAGGAAAAGCCGTAGCCGAAATGACCAAGGCACGTGATGCGAAGATACATGCTGAGCAGTTGCAAATTTCTCTTGTGGAGCAGGAGAATATTAGTTTTAAATTGCAAGTTGCTAATGAGGCTTTGGAGCATTCCGTGTTTTACGATGCGTTGACCGATTTGCCAAATCGGGCTCATCTTATAGAGCGTTTGAGTCTTTTAATAAAATTGGGAGTGAACAAACAGAATAGTTATTACATTTTGTTTTTAGATTTGCGTCGGTTTAAGGACATAAATAATCGGCTTGGACACGATGTTGGCGATCAACTTTTAGTTTTTCTGACAAAAAGGCTCCAACGGATTGTAAAAGATGAGGATACGATTGCCAGAATCGGCGGGGATGAATTCGCGATTATTCTCAACAATTTAAAGTCGCCGACAGAGGCGGAAAAATATGCCCGAACAATCTGCAGAAAATTGGCTAATCCGTTTTCTGTGCAGGGACATAAGGTTTTTGTACGTGTAAATATAGGAATATCTCCATTCGATTCCGACCATAAAAAGCCAGAAGACATTTTGCGTGACGCAGATATTGCGATGCACCATTCCAAAGAAAAGGAAAAGGATTACTCTTTCTTTGACGTAGATTTGCGAACGAAGGTTTTAGAAAAAATCAAAATCGAATCGCACCTTCGCTTTGCCGTAGAAAGAGAAGAATTATCCCTTCATTATCAACCATTAATATCACTCGCAGATGGAGAAATAATGGGCTTTGAAGCTCTTTTGCGTTGGGCTAATCCGAAACTTGGTTTTATATCGCCCGCCGAATTTATTCCGATTGCAGAAGAGTCAAACTTAATTATTCCGATTACGGAATGGATACTAAAGGAAACCACCTGCCAACTAGCCAAATGGCAGAATATCTCACCAAATTATAAAAATCTTGTGGTCAGCGTTAATATTTCCGGCAAGCATATTTCGCAAAATGGTTTGGTAACGGCGGTAAGAAATTCGCTTGAAATTTCAAGAATTAATCCTGCCACGTTGAAACTGGAAATTACGGAAAGCACGGCAATGGAAGATGCGGAAAGAACTGTAAAAGTGCTCGCAGAACTCAAGAAAGTTGGCGTTCAATTAAGTATTGACGATTTCGGCACCGGATATTCTTCGCTCAGCTATTTGCATTCTCTGCCCTTTGACACATTAAAAATTGATCGTTCATTCGTTTATAAAGTAGGCGAAAATGGCGAAAATTCCGAAGTGCTGCAAACTATTGTTTCGCTGGCTCAAAATCTAAGAATGAAAGTTATCGCCGAAGGAATTGAAACCGAAAATCAATTGCAATTATTACGCAGTTTGGGTTGCGATTTTGGTCAGGGATTTTATATGTCAAAGCCTCTGCCAAAGGATCAAATGGAAGTACTTCTCTATCAAAAACGTCATTGGTTTCCCAAATCGGCTGCCGACGAAGATTTCGATACCTCATCTTCCGCCAATATTTCAAACGACATCATATATTCGACAAAAGTTTCGCACTAAGTCTCAATAGAAAAGTTTGGCTATTTCGATTAAACTAAGTAGCTATGAAACTTAAGATTGCGATATTTGGCGGTTCAGGCTACGGCGGAAGCGAACTTCTGCGGATACTTCTGTTTCACCAAAACGCTGAGATTATTTTAGTTACGGCAAATGAACACGCAGGAAAACTCGTCGGCGAAGTTCACAAAAATCTATTTGGCTTAACCGATTTGCGGTTTCAACCAACTCCCGAAGATTTATCAAATTTAGAAGCCGATGTCGCATTTTTCGCACTTCCGCATGGACAAGCAATTTCGATCGTTCCGAAGTTGCCGAAAAACGTTAAAATCATTGATCTTTCGGGCGATTTTCGGATTGATGATGCTGACGCTTTCCAACAATTTTACAAACTCGAAAAGTCCAATTTACAAAAAGATTTCGTTTACGGCTTAACCGAGTTGAATCGTGAAAAGATAAAAACTGCCGATAAGATTGCGAATCCGGGATGTTTTGCCACAGCGACACTTTTAGGATTAAGTCCTTTAGTTGCAAATAGTTTAATAACTTCAAAAGTAATCGTAGATGCTAAAACAGGTTCGAGTGGTTCGGGTGCAAAACCTGCCGCAAATACGCATCATCCGCAGCGAATGAATTCTTTTTACGCCTACAAACCTTTTACGCATCAGCACGTTCCCGAAATTTCGCAATGCTTGAAAAGCGCATCGGCGAATTTGAAAATGATTTTGTTTTTATGACGCACAGTTTGCCCGTTTCGCGTGGAATTTTTGCGTCAATTTATGCCGAATTAAAAGACGAAATTTCAACTGATGATTTGAAACAGATTTACCACGATTTTTATGCCGAAAGTTTTTTTGTCCGAATTGTTGAAAATTCGCCCGACATCAATTGGGTTAAAACGACAAACTTTTGCGATATTGCCGTAAATGTTCAAGGGAAACAAGTTGTCGTATTTTCGGCGATTGATAATTTGGTCAAAGGTGCGGCGGGACAAGCAGTGCAGAATATGAACCTGATGTTTGGGTTAGATGAAAAAATAGGCTTAATTTTAGTTGGCACAAACCCGTGATTAAAAGTCAGTAGCGTCGTGCGTTAGCCGATGCGTTCTTAGTTTTTTATGAATATCCGAAAAGCAACAATCGAAGATGCTGAAATTCTGGCAAGAATCAGCTGGCAATCATTTCACGAAGCCTTCGCAGAACATCCGGCGAATCATCCTGACGACATGAAAGTCTATATGGATGAAGCATTTAGCGTGGAAACGATTCGTGCAGAATTAGCCGAAAAAGATGCGGTTTGGTTTGTTGCGGAAATCGAGAATGAGATGGTCGGATACGCCAAACTCAAACGATTTGCCCGCGAAGATGGAATCACGGGCGAGAAACCAATTGAACTTTGCAGGCTCTACGCATTACAAAATTTTATCGGACAAGGAATCGGTAAAACATTGATGCTAAAGAGTTTAGAATTTGCGAAAGATAATGGACACGATCTAATGTGGCTCGGAGTTTGGGAATTTAATTACCGGGCACAAAAATTTTATACCAAATTCGGCTTTGAAAAATGCGGCGAACATATTTTCGAACTTGGAACTGATCCGCAAACAGATTGGCTGATGAAAAAACAAATATAGAGGAGTGATTTTTTATATGGATTTAGAATGGACAATTCAAAAAGTTTTTAAAGATATTCCCGAAAGAGAATACATAAATGATTGTTGCATTGGCTGTGATGAGGTTCTCAATCAAATCAAACCGGAGATTGCCTCGCAAATGAATGTTAGTGAAAGCCAAGTCACAATTTATCAAGAAGATTGGGGCTGGGCATTGGAATTTTCAAAAGACGATGTTTTCTATTCCGTCGGACTGAATAACAACTACGAAGGTGGCGAAAAAACTGATTTTGCAGTAGTTGTGGAAGCAAATAGAAAGGTGAAGAAATTTCTGTTTACAAAACGCATGGAAGCAAAAGAAGAAACGTCAAAATTCTCTGAAATACTTACGAAAATCGCAAAGAAAAATGGTTTTCAGGTGAATGAAAATTGATGAAATTTGAAGACATACAACAATTAGAAGATTCAACTCAAGTTGCGACTTATGCGAAGATGAATCTTTCCATCGAAAGCGGAAAAGGCAGCTGGATATGGACGAGCGAGGGCGAAAAATATCTCGATTTATATGGCGGACACGCCGTTTGCGGAACGGGACATTCGCATCCGCACGTTGTCGAAGCAATCAAGCAGCAAGCCGATAAAGTGTTATTTTACAGCAACTTAGTGTATTCAGAAATTCGTGCAAAGGTTTCAGCAGAAATTAGTTTCAGTTGCCCCAGATATCGATCAACAAAAGCGTTCTTTTGCAATTCGGGAACTGAGGCAAACGAAAACGCAATGCGAATGGCGAGATTTGCTACGAAACGCGAAAAGATTATCACCTTTCACAGGCGGCTTTCACGGCAGAACAGCGGATGCAATTTCCGCGACTTTTTTGGGTAAATACCGCGAAATCGGTAAACCGAATGTTCCGCATCATGTTTGTGCGGAATTTGGAAATTTGGATTCCGTTCGCGAATTAGCTGACGATCAAACCGCCGCGATCATGCTCGAACCGATTCAATCAATGTTCGGCTGCCGCGAAGCGACACCTGAATTTTTCCATGGGCTAAGACAAATCTGCGATGAACATGGGATTATTTTAATTTTCGACGAAGTGCAAACCGGAGTCGGAAGGACAGGCGAATGGTTTTTCAGCGGTTCGGAAAACGCTGGTGGAGTTCAGGCGGACATTATCACATCAGCAAAATCGCTCGGAAGCGGAATTCCGGTCGGAGCGTGTTTGGTTAACGATAAAGTTTCAAACAATATTAAAACCAACGATTTAGGAACTACTTTCGGCGGCGGAATGCTGGCGATGTCGGCAGTTTTAGCGACTCTCGAAGCCATCGAAAATGAGGAAATGATTGCCAACGCTAAACGTATCGAAAATCATTTACGAAAGCGTTTGAAGGAAATCGAAGAAGTCGTCGCAGTTCACGGAAAAGGCTGTTTAATTGGCATTGAATTTTCTTCGGAAGCGAAGGCGTATCACTCTAAACTCTTGGTAAATCAGATAATTACAGGAACTTCGAGTGTCCCGAATATCTTGCGGTTGCTCCCGCCGTTGTGTGTGAAAGTTGAAGAAATTGATTTGTTCGTTGATGTGATAAAATCCTAAGTTATGCCTGAAAGTCTTATGTTTGCAAAAGATTACGAAAACTTCTTGCAATCACTAAAATCACGAATCGCAGCTGCACAGGTCAGAGCCGCTCTTGCCGTCAATTCCGAACTTATTCTGCTTTATTGGCAAATCGGTCGGGAAATTCTTGATCGTCAAAAAACGCAGGGTTGGGGAGCAAAAGTTGTTGACCAATTATCGAAAGATTTGCGTTCTGCGTTTCCTGAAATGAAAGGAGTCTCAAGGGCTAACTTATTGTATATGAGGCGTTTTGCGGAAACGTATTCGGACGAACAATTTGTCCAGCAGGCTGCTGGACAAATTCCATGGTTTCACAATTGCAAAATTTTAGATAAAGTTAAATCATCTGCGGAACGCGAATTTTATATCTACAAAACAATCGAAAATGGTTGGAGTCGAGACGTTTTGGTCTGGCAAATTGAGAGCAAACTGTTTGAACGACAAGGGAATGCAGTAACAAATTTTGAACTGACTCTACCCAAACCGCAATCTGATTTAGCACATCAATTACTCAAAGACCCGTACAATTTCGATTTTCTCACGCTCCACGATGAAGCCGTAGAACGAGATTTGGAAAAGGCTTTGATTGCGAATATTCAAAAGTTCTTGCTTGAATTAGGCATCGGATTTGCGTTTGTAGGTAGCCAATATCATATTGAAATTGGCGGACAAGATTTCTATATCGATCTTTTATTTTATCACTTGAAACTGCGTTGTTTTGTCGTAATTGATTTGAAAATGGTCGAATTCAAATCCGAATTCGCGGGAAAAATGAATTTTTACCTGTCAGCGGTTGATGATTTAATCAAACACGAGAAAGATGAACCAACCATCGGACTGATTTTGTGCAAATCAAAAAATAAGGTTGTTGCGGAATACGCCTTGCGTGATATTAGGAAACCCATCGGCGTTTCGGAAATGCAGATTCTAAACGCTTTACCAGAGAATTTGAAGGGTAGTTTACCGACCATTGAAGAACTGGAAAAATCTTCGGATCAATTAATACTTGAAAGAATGAATAAAGTTGAGGTCAATCCCGCCCATTTTCTCCAGATTATTGACCGCAGGATTGATATTGGAGAAATCCCAATGGAGGACGGTGATAGTATTTTGATTTTAATGCGGGTGTTTGACGATATATTGGGCACAACTGAGGAAGTATCCTCATTTGAAATGAGAGCGGCAATCTATTTTCGAATAGAGGCACTCATGAAGCTTATAAAATCAAAAGAACTTCCTGAAGATTTAGCTACCGAATCACAAAATGGAGAATTTAAAGTGGAAGAGGAAGTTTTCATTGCCGCCGCAAACCACCCGTTACTTTTGAGTGAAAAAGGTTATGAATTTGAGAAGCTGTCATTCATAAAAATAGTTCAGGAACTTCTAAAATCTGAATCTTTCGAGAGAAATAATGAATAATTTCCTACTCACTTCCGATTTTTCCCGCGAGCAAATCGAATCGCTTTTCGATTTGGCGTTGCAGTATAAAAATAATGAAATTTCCGATAAACCTTTGTCGGGAAAATCAGTTGCACTCGTCTTTTTTAACCCGAGTTTGCGGACTCGTGCTTCAATGCAGGTTGGAATCTATGAACTCGGCGGAAATGCTGTAATTCTCGAACCGGGCGGAACTTCGTGGACGCTCGAACATCGTGACGGCGTGGTGATGGACGGTAATAAAACCGAGCATTTGAAAGAATTTGTGCAGGTTTTGGAACGCTACGTTTCGGCAATCGGCGTGCGGACTTTTGCCTCACTCGAAGATTGGAGTTTGGATCGAACCGAACCTATTTTGTCGGCTTTTGCCAAATACGCGACGAAACCGATCATTAATCTTGAATCGGCGATGCACCATCCTTGTCAGTCGCTGGCAGATATGTTGACGATACGCGAAAATCTTGGCAATAAACCCAAAAAAGTTTTGTTGACGTGGGCTTGGCATCCGAAACCTTTGCCGATGGCTGTCCCGAATTCGTTTGCCCTTGCTGCTGCTCAAATGGGACACGAACTGATAATCGCTCATCCGAAAGGTTATGGATTGGACAAAGAATTGATCGCTCAGATTCAGCGGCAATCGGCAGAAGCAGGGGGCAGCGTGGAAATCATGAATGATGTTGAATCTGCATACAACGATGTTGAAGTCGTTTACGCAAAATCTTGGGGAAGTAGAAAATTCTACGGTGATGCGGACGGCGACATTAAATTTCGTGAGAATTTACGCAAAGACTGGATCGTTGACGAAGCAAAAATGGAGAAGACGAACAATGCACTTTTTATGCACTGTTTGCCTGTTCGCCGAAATGTGATCGTGACGGACGGCGTGATTGATTCGGTTAATTCAGTTGTCATTGACGAAGCGGAAAATCGCTTACATATTCAAAAAGCAATTATGACGAAGTTGATTGGGCAACAAAGCTAAAGGTAATTGAATCCTATAATTATGCTGAAACTACTCTTCTTAATTATATTTTCAATTCTTTCATTCACCTTTGTTTCTTATGGACAGATGTGTGGACATGGAACTTATACGATAAATTTCACCCCAAAAAGTAAATTTTATTTCAAATTAATTTCGCTCAGCCCCAAAAATCAAGATTATTTTTCGCAAGGATTCCATTCGTGGTTGTCAAAGATGTTTCCACAAAAAGATTTAGGAGATTATCAATGTTGTTACATGACTCAAATTAAAAGAAAACCTGCTGAAAACTTTTTGAAGAATTACGAAAATGAGGAGTTTAGAAATTTGGAAGAATTAAGTTATCGTCCAAATAAGTTTGAAGGAAATTCCGAAACTAATTCAATTAAATTTAATACAGTTGAAACATCACAGGCTATGGCTATTCTTAAAATTTCCTCAAAAAAATACGGTAAATTTTATTTTATTGGAAATTTTTTAGGTGGTTGCAATAGAACCGGCACTTTTGATATAAGCAAAAACAAATAAGTATCTGCTAATCCCTCAAAAACCTTTCCACACCTTTCGCAGCTTTTCGCCCATCGGCAATCGCCCAAACTACTAAACTTTGACCGCGTTCGCAATCTCCGGCGGCAAAGACGTTTTCAACATTCGTTTGCTTATTTTCATTAACCGAAATTGTTCCACGAGATGTAATTTCAACTCTCAAATCATTAAAAAGTTTGGCTTTTTCCGCACCAATAAATCCCATTGCCAATAAAACTTTTTCTGCTTCCCAAGTTTTTTCAGTGCCCGCAATTTCGGTTAGTTTGCCGTCATGCCATTCAACTTCGACAGTTTCCACGCCTTGCAAATTTCCCTGTCCGTCAACGACAAATCGTTTCGACAAAATGCAATATTCACGCGGATCTTTGCCAAAAATCTCTTTCGCCTCTTCCTGCCCGTAATCCATTTGAAAGGTGCGAACCTTTGCCAGCCAGCTTTCGTGTGTGTGAACTTTTTCGATTGGTTTTTGTAGTAATTCAAATTGCGTAATACTTTTGCAGCCGTGACGGAGCGAAGTTGCCACGCAATCCGTTCCGGTATCGCCGCCGCCGATTACGATAACGTTTTTGTCTTTTACGTCAATAAAATTGCCATCGGAAAACTTTGAATCTAAAAGGCTTTTCGTATTTTTCAAAAGAAATTCCATCGCAAAATGGACGTCGTTCGATTCCCTTCCTTCGATCGGCAAATCTCTCGGAACGGTTGAGCCGCAAGCCAAAACGATTGCGTCAAAACCATTTTTTAGATTTTCAGCGGTAATATCTTCACCGACTTTGACACTTGTTTTGAATTCAATTCCTTCATCGCTCAACAATTTCACTCGTCTTTCTACAAGTTTTTTGTCGAGCTTCATATTCGGAATTCCATACATCAAAAGCCCGCCGATTCGATCGTCACGTTCAAAAACTGTGACGTTAAAACCGTGTTTGTTGAGTTCATCCGCACAGGCTAATCCAGCCGGTCCCGAACCGATCACGGCGACCTTTTTGTTGTTTCGTGTTGCGGGAGGGTTCGGTAAAATCCAACCCTCTTCAAATGCTTTATCAATTATGGAAACTTCGATTTCTTTGATATTTACAGGTTCTTCATTAATACCGAGAACGCACGACGATTCGCAAGGAGCAGGGCAAACTCTGCCTGTAAATTCGGGGAAATTATTAGTTAAAGCAAGCCGTTTGTAGGCTTCGTGCCATTGTCCGCGATAAACGAAGTCGTTCCATTCGGGTATCAAATTATTGAGCGGGCAGCCCGTCGTCGCTCCATCCAAAATCGTGCCTGTATGACAAAACGGAATGCCGCAATTCATACACCGTGCCCCTTGTTTTTTTAGTTCATCGGTCGGCAACGGCGAGTGAAACTCATCCCAATTTTGAACACGGCTTTTTGCATTCGCCAAAATCGGCAAACTGCGTGTGTATTCAATAAATCCTGTCGCTTTTCCCATTCTCTCGGAACGCGGGCTCCCAGCCTGCGTGTGTAAAAATGTGTTTTGACTCGCAGGCTGGCAGCCTGCGTTCCGTTTATGCCGCGTTCTCAAAAAAAGCGGACATTTCTGCTTCTTCTTTTGTTTGTCCTTGTGCCGTAAACTTATTCTGTGCTTCAATTACGCGTTTATAGTCGTTCGGAATCACGCGGACGAAATTTTCTAAATTCTTTTCCCAATTCCCGAGAATTTCGGTCGCCAGTTCGCTGTTTGTTAATTCGATATGCTTAAAAATTTGGCTCTTGACGAATTCGGCTTCTTCTTCATCTGCCAGTCTGGTCAATTCAACCATTTCTTTGTTGCAAAGACTTGGAAAACTTCCCGATTCATCAAAAACAAAGGCGATTCCGCCCGACATTCCGGCGGCAAAATTTTTGCCTGTCTTGCCTAATATTATTACTCGTCCGGCGGTCATATATTCGCATCCGTGGTCGCCAACTCCTTCGATTACAGCATTTACACCGCTATTACGAACACAGAATCTTTCGCCGCCAATACCCGAAATAAATGCTTCGCCTGATGTTGCCCCGTAAAAAGCCGTATTACCGATGATGATATTTTCATCGGCAATAAAATCGGATGATTTTGGTTTATGGACGATTATTTTCCCGCCCGAAAGTCCTTTGCCGATATAATCGTTTGAGTCGCCTTCAAGCGTCAGAGTCACTCCTTGCGGCACGAATGCTCCAAAACTTTGTCCGGCTGAACCATAAAATTTGAGATTAATTGTATCTTCAGGCAAACCTTCCGCACCAAATTTCCGCGAAATCTCGCTGCCTAAAATTGTGCCAACTGCCCGGTCGGTGTTGCAGATTTCCAATTCCACCGAAACCTTTTCGCCAGTTTCCAGCGCTGATTTGCATAATTGGAGCAAAATCGTTTCATCCAAAGTTTTTTCGAGTTCAAGATTTTGCTCAATTTGTTGGTAACGCCCGTAGCTTTCAGGCACATCAGGCTGATGCAAAATCGCTGAAAAATCAAGATTTAGCGTTTTCGCTCCATCATTTTTTTCAAACTCTAAAACTTGCGTTTGACCGACCATTTCGTTAATCGTTCTAAAGCCAAGGTCCGCCATCAATTCGCGGACTTCAGAAGCAACAAATCTCATAAAGTTAACGACATTATTCGGATCGCCCGAAAATTTTGCCCGCAAATCCGGATTTTGTGTCGCAACACCGACCGGGCAAGTATTCAAATGACAAACCCGCATCATTACGCAACCGAGCGTGACAAGAGGAGCAGTTGAAAAGCCAAATTCTTCCGCACCGAGCAGCGTTGCGATAACAACATCGCGTCCCGTTTTCAATTGCCCGTCAGTTTCAAGCCGAACGCGACTTCGCAAATTGTTTAATAACAAAGTTTGATGAGTTTCCGCCAAACCGATTTCCCAAGGTGTGCCAGCGTGTTTGACGCTAGAAAGTGGTGAAGCACCGGTTCCGCCATCATGTCCGCTGATCAAAATTACGTCTGCTTTAGCTTTCGCTACGCCCGAAGCAATCGTCCCAACTCCGGCTTCGGCTACTAATTTGACGCTGATTCGTGCTTTTTGATTAGCGTTCTTAAGGTCAAAAATTAGTTGAGCCAAGTCCTCAATCGAATAAATATCGTGATGCGGCGGCGGTGAAATCAGCCCCACGCCTGATGTTGAATGCCGCGTTTTGGCAATCCACGGATAAACTTTACTGCCCGGAAGCTGTCCGCCTTCGCCCGGTTTTGCACCTTGGGCAACTTTGATTTGAATCTCATCGGAATTGACCAAATAATGACTCGTTACGCCGAAACGTCCGCTCGCAACTTGCTTGATTCGGCTCATTTTTGAATCGCCATTTGGCAATTTTTCGAAGCGTTCGGCATCCTCGCCGCCTTCGCCCGTGTTGCTTTTTCCGCCGATACGATTCATCGCAATCGCCATCGCTTCGTGTGCTTCTTTGGAAATCGAACCGTAGGAAACTGCTCCGGTTTTGAATCTTTGAACGATTTTCTCTATGCTCTCAACCTCTTCAATTGCAATCGGTTGACGAGTTTTCTTAAACCTCAAAAGACTCCGCAAGGTTGACTGATTTTTCTCGCGATCGTTAATTAAACTGCTGTATTTTTTGAACTCGCCGTAGTCGCCATTTCGACACGCTTTTTGCAAAGTGTGAATCGTGTTTGGATTGAAAAGGTGAAATTCACCCGAACTCCGCCATTGATAATTTCCGCCGATTTCGAGATTTTCGCTGACCCGATTTTGATAAAATGCTTGCGAATGTCGCTTGATTGCTTCGCCCGCAATTTCGTCTAAACCGATTCCGCCGATTCTCGAAGGAGTTCGTGTAAAGTATTGATCTATAACTTCTTGATTGATACCAACCGCTTCAAAAATCTGTGCTCCGAGATAACTTTGAATCGTTGAAATTCCCATTTTTGAAAGGACTTTGACCACGCCTTTGTTGATGGATTTAACGTAATTTTTAATCGCTTCTTTCTCGTCAAAACCCCACATTCCTTCGCGGATTTCGTCGTAAATCGTTTCAAAAGCTAAGTATGGATTTATCGCCGTCGCCCCGTAACCCAGAAGCAATGCGAAATGATGAACCTCCCGCGGTTCGCCGCTTTCCAGCACAAAACCGACCTGAGTTCGAGTTCCTTCGCGGGTTAAATGATGATGAATTGTGGAAACGGCGAGCAGTGCCGGAATTGGCACACGATGTTCGCTCATTTGGCGGTCTGACAAAATGAAAACATCGTATCCGTCCTTAATTGCCTGACTTGCCTGATGACACAGCCCGTCCAACGCCCACTCCAAACCTTGCCGACCGTGTTCGCGGTCAAAAAGCATCGGAATAGTAATCGAACGAAAACGCGATTTACCCCAATCGCTCTCCGAATCGCCCAAATAACGGAGTTTTTCGAGTTCGGTATTGGTTAAAATAAACGAATTAAGTTTGATTTGATGAGCGGCTTTCGGTGACGGTTCAAAAAGATTATCTTCCTGTCCGATCATTGTCTCGGTTGAAGTTACGAGTTCTTCGCGAATCGCGTCAATCGGCGGATTGGTTACCTGTGCAAATAATTGTTTGAAATAATTGTAAAGCAATTGCGACTTTTTCGATAAAACTGCGAGCGGCGTATCGTTGCCCATCGAACCTATCGCTTCCGCACCGCCAACCGCCATCGGTTGCAAAATCATCCGTAATTCTTCATTCGTATAACCAAACGCCCGTTGTCGCTGTAAAACAGTCTCGTGATTGGTTTTATTAACGAAAGGCGGCTCCGGCAAATCGTTAATATGGAGCATATTTTCGTCAAGCCATTGCCGATAAGGTTTCTCCTTGGCGAGTTTGTCTTTGATTTCTTCGTCGGCGATAATCCGACCTTCTTTCGTATCAACCAAAAACATTTTGCCAGGCTGCAAACGTCCTTTTTTCAATACGTTAGCAGGATCAACATCAAAAGTTCCAACTTCGGATGCCATCACAACCAATCCGTCTTTCGTCACCGTATAACGCGAGGGACGCAAGCCGTTTCTATCCAAAACCGCACCAATAATTTCGCCATTCGTGAACGTAATCGAAGCCGGACCATCCCACGCTTCGAGCAAACAAGAGTGAAATTCGTAAAACGCTTTCTTTTCGTCCGACATCGGATTCAGATCGGAAATCGGTTCGGGAATCATCATCATTACGCCGTGCGGCAGAGTCCGCCCCGCTAAATGAATCATCTCAAGTGCGTTATCAAATGCTCCAGAATCGCTGACATAAGCATCCAAAATACTCAAAGTTTTCTTAAAATCATTGCCAAAAAGGCTCGAATTAAGTCGTTGTTCGCGGGCATACATCCAATTTACGTTGCCCCGTAATGTGTTAATTTCGCCGTTGTGGGCAATGTATCGAAGCGGTTGAGCCCGAGCCCAATTGGGAAAGGTGTTAGTCGAAAAACGCGAATGAACGACCGCAATCGCGGTTTCAAAAGCGACATCATTCAAATCTAAATAAAACGAAGCGAGCTGATGCGTTGTCAGCATTCCTTTGTAAATAATGGTTTTAGGCGAAAGACTTGAAACGTAAAATTTTTCGGCAAGGGCTTCATTTTCACGTGTTAGAAGTTCTTTTGTCCAACGACGCGTAACGTAGAGTTTTCTTTCAAAATGATCATTGGCATATATTTTATCGGTTTTTCCAATGAAGACCTGTTTGATGTAAGGCTGAGATTTTTTGGCTGATTCTCCTAAATTCCAATTATTAACAGGCACGGTTCGCCAACCCAAAATCACTAGATCGTGTTCCTTGGCGATCTTTTCAAACTTAGCTTCACATTGCTCACGTTCCGCTAAATCATTTGGAAGAAACATCATTCCGACAGCGTATTCGCCCGCTTCGGGCAAATCAATGTGCAATCTTTCACATTCACGGACAAAAAATTTATGCGGGATTTGCGTCAAGATTCCTGCTCCGTCACCAGTCGCTTCTTCCGCCCCGCTCGCCCCGCGGTGATCCATCCGAATAAGGCTTTCAATTGCAATTTTTAGAATTTTATGTGATTTGCGTCCATGAATATCCGCGACAAAACCCACTCCGCAAGAATCGTGTTCAAACTGCGGATCATAAAGCCCCTGCCGAACAGGAGAAATTTCATTCTTCATAACGAAACTCCAGAGTAACTGCTACTTAGTAATGATGACTATTGCATTTACGTTTTGTGACTTCATTTATAACATATTTTTGTATAAACAAAAACTATTTTTTATGGATTTAGATAATGAAAATTTATAATAATGCTGATGAATTTTGTGCATAATTGACCGAATTTGCTGTTGTAAAATGGGAACAAGGAGCAGTAGCGACCTGACACCAGCCCACTCGCGGATCTGATTTTCTATTAGCCGTATGAAAAAAATATTGATAAAGTATTTCCGATATGATTCAGAAGAAATTAGACCTTTTACGCGAAGCACTTCCCTACATCCAACGATTCAAAGGCAAAACTTTCGTTGTTAAATTTTCGGGTAAAGTTACTGAAGATAAAGAAAATCTAGCTTCCCTAGCCGAAGAATTAGCCTTGATTCATCAGGTCGGGATTCGCGTTTGCGTAATTCACGGTGGTGGGAAACAATTGAGCGAATTAGCTCAAAAACTCGGCGTGGCTCAGACCGTAATTGACGGACGAAGGGTAACAAACGACGATACTTTAGAACTCGCCAAGATGATTTTTGCAGGTAAAATCAACACCGAAATTTTAGCGGCACTGCGTCAACACGGAACAGATGCCGTGGGGCTTTCGGGCGTGGACGGTGATGTAATTTCCGCAGTCAAACGTCCGCCAAAAGAGGTTTTGAATCGTGAAACAGGCGAGACTAAAACAGTTGATTTTGGAAACGTTGGTGATGTGGTGAAGATAAACGAAAAGCTATTAAAATTGTTGCTGGAAAATGATTATTTGCCGGTTATTTCCTCGCTCGGAGCTGATTCTGACGGACAAATTTTCAACATCAATGCCGATACAGTCGCGGCGGAAATTGCAGTCAAACTCCAAGCCGAAAAACTTGTTTTGCTCTCTGATGTCAACGGAATTTATCTTGATCCAAATGATGAAACAACCAAACTTTCCCGTGTTTCAATCTCCGAAGCCGAAGAAATGATTGCCAACGGAACTGCCACAGGTGGAATGATTCCGAAATTACAATCGCTGATCGGATTACTCAATCGAGGCGTAAAGTCGGCTCATATTATCGGCGGAAATGTAAGAAATGGGATACTTTCCGAAGTATTTACAGATGAAGGAATTGGGACAATGCTTTCGCCGTTTTGAGTTCATATTTTGAGTTCATGTTTTGAGTCCCGCCTTTAGGCGGAAGCTACTCGGAATTTTCCGCCTAAAGGCGGGACTTAGAACTAATCTCTCGTTGCCCTAATAATATCCGCAAAAACTCCCGCTGCCGTCACATCTGCACCGGCACCTGCACCTTTTACTACTAAAGGCTGTTCGCTGTAACGATTCGTGAAAAACAGAATTGCGTTGTCTTTGCCTGAAAGATTGGCGAAATTGTGTTTAGAATCAATACTTTGCAAGCCGACTGAGGCTTTCCCGTTATCGAAAGTAGCAATATATTTCAGAATTAAATCGTTATTATTCGCCTCGTAGAGCATCGTTTTGAAATGTGTTTCATTTTTCGCCATCTCAGCATAAAAATCTTCCACGCTTCCGCTGAAACAAGATTCGGGCAGAAAAGATTTTATCGCAACATCGCTCATTTCGAGTTTGTAACCTGCTTCGCGGGCTAGAATCAGAATCTTTCTGGCAACGTCGGTTCCGCTTAAATCGAGACGCGGATCGGGCTCGGTAAAGCCTTCGTTTTGAGCCTGTTTGACGACTTCGGAAAATGAACGAGAACCGTCATAATTATTGAAAACAAACTGCAAAGTTCCCGAAAGAACCGCTTCTATGCGATTGATTTTGTCGCCGCTGGAACGCAAATCGTTGAGCGTATTGATAATCGGCAGACCTGCTCCGACATTTGTTTCAAACAAAAAATGCGTATTAAATTCACGAGCCAAATCTTTCAAACGCTTGTATTTAGCCAAATTAGAAGAAGCTGCGACCTTGTTGCAAGCGACGACGGAAACACTTTTTTCCAAAAGTTTTGGATAAATTTCAACTAATTCCGAATTTGCCGTGACATCAACAAAAATTGAGTTTCGCAGATTCTTTTCGATAATCAATTCGGCGAGATTTTCGGGTGAAGAAACGTTTTCGGCGGCTGTCAACGCATCTTTATAATTGCTTAAATCTAGCCCTTCTTCATCAAAAAGCAGCTTTTTACTATTTGCCAAACCGACCACACGAAGATTCAAACGAAGATTTTCCGTCACATAATCCGCTTGCTGTTTGATTTGTCCCAAAAGTCGGCTGCCAACCGTCCCGACTCCGGCAATATAAAGGTTGATTTGCTTATTACCGTCCGAGAAAAATTCCTCGTGCAAAGTGTTGATAGCTTTGCGAACATCTTTAGATTCAATAATTGCAGAGATATTTCGTTCGCTTGAACCCTGTGCAATCGCGAGAATATTGATGCCGTTATTGCCGAGCGTGGCAAACATTTTACCCGCAATTCCTGTGTGAGATTTCATGTTGTCGCCCACTACGGCAAGAATCGCACGATCCATTTCAACTCGTAAAGGCTCAATTTTTCCGGAATTTATTTCGTGTTCAAATTCTTCGTCAACCACTTGCTTTGCCAAATCGCTGTATTTTGCATCAATCGCCACACAAATTGAATGTTCGGAAGAACTTTGTGTAATCAAAATAACATTAATTTTCGACTTGGAAAGAGCGTAAAAAAGACGTTTTGAAAACCCGGGAATACCAACCATTCCGCTGCCTTCAAGATTCAAAACGCATATTTTATCGATGCTGGAAATGCCCCGGATAATGTCAGATTCGTCTTTTGCTTCCGCCTCAATTAGCGTTCCAAAATCATCGGGAGCAAAAGTATTTTTTACTAAAACCGGAATCTCTTTTGTCATCACAGGCTGAATAGTTGGCGGATAAATAACCTTTGCACCAAAGTGTGAAAGCTCCATCGCTTCGCGGTAAGTAATGCTCGGAATTTCGCGAACATTGCGGACAAAACGCGGGTCAGCCGTCATCATTCCTGAAACATCTGTCCAGATTTCCAGAACTTTTGTGTTTAATGCGGCAGCTAATATCGCACCTGTATAATCAGAACCTCCGCGACCCAGAGTTGTTGTCGAACCGTTTTTATCAGAAGCGATGAAGCCGGGCACAATGAAAAGTTCGGTGGCTACTTCGGCAAAGTAATCCGTTATCTGTGAATTAGTTACGGGAAAATCAACTGCTGCATTAACAAAATTTGAATCCGTTTGAATGAGCTCCCGGGAATCTTTCCATATATTATCAACCTTCATCGAATCAAGAGTTGCGGAAACAATTTTAGTTGAAAGAATTTCCCCGAAGCTGACGATTCTATCAAGTGTTCGTGCCGAAAGTTCACCAAGCAAAAACACACCATTACAAATGCTGCTTAGTTCATTGAGATAAGTTGAAATCTCATCATTAATTAAAACTCGGTCGCCTGCAGGAATTAAAGCATTCACAGCTTCAAAATGTTTGTTTTCAATGAGTTGTATCTTTTCGGTAAAACTGCTGTCGCCGGATTCAGCAAGTTTGCCTGTTTCAATCAAGGCATCAGTCGTTCCCTGCATTGCCGATAAAACGACGATACAACGCTCTTTTTGTGCCGCGTTTTTTACGATTTCAATAACCTTGCTAATATTTTCTGCGTTTCCAACCGATGACCCGCCAAACTTTAATACTTTCATATTTTATCCAACAAAATCTCTTTCAAATCTTCGTAATTAACTCTCATTTCAATACTCTGCTTTCCCCGATTCAGCAAATCATTTACCACATCCGGAATTACTCCAAATGTACCGATAATTTCTTCCACGGAATCAAATTTTACAGGGTGTGCCGTTTCCATAAAATAACCTTTATCTTCGTTATTTTCAGCTAAATACGCATCCAAAGCATAATAGCCGACCGCCCCATGAGGATCGAGTACATAGTTGTATTTCTGATAAACTTCCCGCATCATTTTTGCAGTAATTTCATCCGAAATACTTACGGCAATCATCTTTTCTTTGAGATTCAAATAACTATTATCAAACATCTGCAATATCCTCACAAAATTGGAAGGATTTGCAACATCCATTGCATTAGAAATCGTTGTAACTGAGGGCTTTATGTCAAACTTGCCACTTTGTAAAAACATTGGCACAACGTCATTTGCGTTCGTTGCGGCAATAAATTTTTTGACCGGCAAACCAGAAATATGTGCCAAAATTCCCGCACAAATATTGCCAAAATTCCCGCTCGGAACACTGATAATTGGTAATTCGTAACTCGTAATTCGTAATTCGCTCTGCCACTGTTGATACGCGTAAAAATAATAAAACTGTTGCGGCAACCAACGTGCAATGTTTATCGAATTTGCTGAAGTGAGAAATACTTTTTCCTTAATGCTTTCGTCCGCAAGTGATTGTTTTGCAAGGGCTTGGCAATCATCAAAAGTTCCTTCAACTTCAAGAGCCGTGATATTTTTGCCTAAAGTAGTAAGCTGCAATTCCTGCACTCGCGAAACTTTTCCCTTTGGATAAAGAATTACGACTTCAACACCTTCAACATCGTAGAAACCATTCGCCACGGCTCCGCCCGTATCTCCTGATGTGGCAACAATTACAATGGTCTTTTCTTTTTTTTCCTGCGAAAAATACTGCAAGCATCGGCTCATAAATCTCGCACCGACATCTTTAAAAGCGAGAGTAGCACCGTGAAATAATTCAAGAGTTGAAATATTTTCGGTAATTTTCACCAAAGGAAAGTCAAAATTTACGGTTTCTTCGCAGATCGCAAAAAGCCTTTCGTCATCTATCTCATTGCCAACAAATGGTTTAATAACTTCGAAAGCAATCTGTGCTTTCGATTTATCAACGAAATCGACCCAAAATTCTGGCGAAAGCTTTGGAATTATTTCGGGAAAATAAAGTCCTTTGTCGCTTGGCTGCCCGTTTAGAGTTGCTTCGCGGAAACTGGCATGAGCGGATTTTCGGTTTGTGCTAAAGTATTGCATTCGGTTAGAGTTTAAGCGATTAGCTCAATTCTTAATCATAATACAAACTTCTATTGTTTGGAAAATCATAAGATATATATGAAAGAAATTAGTGTTTTGGCACCCGCGACTGTGGCTAATGTAGTTTGCGGATTTGATTGTTTGGGGTTTGCTCTAACCGAGCCTAATGACCTGATGACTTTGTGTTTGATCGATGAGCGAACCGTGAAAATTAAACATTTAGACGCGTTTAATATGCCGTGTGATCCAGAGAAAAACGTTGCAGGCAAAGCACTTCTGGCAGTTTTAGAGCGAATTAACGAACCGATTGGCTTTGAAATTGAAATTACAAAAAACATCAAGCCCGGAAGCGGTATCGGATCGAGTGCGGCGAGTGCTGCCGGAGCAGTCGTTGCCGCAAACAGACTTCTGAATGATAGATTTTCTGCAAACGAATTAATCGAATTGGCAATGCAAGGCGAAATGATTGCGAGCCAGGCGAAACACGCCGACAATATTGCACCCTGTATTTTAGGCGGCTTTACATTGGTCAGATCAGTTGAACCAATGGACGTTGTTTCTATCGAATTTCCAAAACTTTACGCCACGGTTATGCATCCGCAAATTGAGATTAAAACGGCAGATGCCCGAGAAATGCTGCCCAAAGAAGTAGCTTTGAAATCGGCAGCAAAGCAATGGGCGAATGTTGGAGCCTTGGTGGCGGGTTTGCAAAAAGGCAATTACGAACTGATTTCGCGTTCTCTTGAGGACATAATAGTCGAACCTGTCAGAAAAACTTTGATTCCGCATTTTGACGAAATTAAGGCGAAAAGTTTAGCAGCCGGAGCACTCGGCGGAGGTATTTCGGGTTCGGGTCCAAGTATTTTTATGCTGAGCAAAGCATATGAAATCGCGGAATTGGTAAAAACGACAATGTGCGAAATTTATGGAAAAACTAGCATAGATTTTAATGTTTACGTTTCTGAAATTAACCCTCAAGGCGTAGTCGTTCGAGAAAGATAAACATTGGCTTGTGAAAAAAATATGTTGATAATGTTGGAAATTTCAGTATAATCTGGCTGGTTGTCGTAAATTAGGAGTAAATGATGTCAAAAAAGTTATTTAGTTTAGTCATTATTATCACCTGCCTATTGTTGCCTAATGACGCTTCGGGACAGAGCAAAAATTCAAATTCTACAATTCAAAACCTTGAAAAAAACTGCAAAGCTTTCGTAAACGGTAAGCTGCTCAATAATCCAAAACCTATCTATCCCGCTGAAGCGAAGTTAGAAAGAACCAGCGGCAAAGTGGAAGTTGCTGTTGAGATTGATGAGAAAGGAAAAGTTGTTGGAATTGAATCGATTAATGGAGATAAATTGCTCACAAAAGCAGCTTCTGAAGCTGCTTTGAAGGCGTTATTTTCTCTAACGATGTGTGATGGAAAACCAACCAAAACTATCGGCATAATCACGTTTAATTTCTCACCACTTCCATTGCAGAGTGAATTTTTCAAGCCCGCACGAATTGAAGATTTGTCCGATTTGCGTAGTGAGGATAAATATTATGAGTCGCTTTTATTTTTGACCGAAAATTATCAGATCGCTTTTGCGTATTCCGACCAAAAATATCATCCGGAAATGCCGCTGACAAAAGGCGATTTTGCACATTTCCTCAAACAAACGCTTCAATTGCTTGATTCAAGAGCGGCAATTTCAAATAAAAATCTTGAAGAATTCAAGCTTTATAATTCCTTTAATCCCTATAATTTACAGAAGATTAATTACAATCCGATAAGTCCTTCTACAGGGTCGCTAAAAACATTGGTGCAAGAGTACAAAATAGTTTTGGCAGATTCGGACGGAAATTTTCTAGAAGAATCCCCTATGACTCAAAAAAATGTAAATGAAATCTGGCGAGGAATATTTGGCGAAGACGTAATTCCGATAAATTTTCTTTCTGATATTGAAACGGAAAAAGAGATGTCACGTGGAGACTTTGCTATTTACCTAACCGAATCGCTCGAAATTTTAACCTATAAATTACTCCCTTAAGTAATTCTATTCAGGGATTTTAGCCCGCTCTGCTTCTGTCCAATCACATAGGATTTTACTTTCATCAGCTGAAAGTTTCGCATCCCAATGAATCCATAGATATGAAGGCAAAGGCATTTCTTTCGATTCAATCTCTTCACAAAGTTCAGCTAATTTACGTCGTTGTTTAGCTTGGTCGTAGCTTTTCCATTCGCTAAAATTCAGCTTGCGGCGACCTTCGTTAATGTGACCTTCCAGAAAATATGCAGATGGCTGAATCCTTGCGTACCATGGATAAACTGTTGTATTTGAGTGGCAATCATTACATGAACGCTGCAAAATATTTTGGACATTTTCGGGAACTTGGACGTTTTCAGCCAATGTTTGTCCTTGTACAATCGGCGGATTGGTAAAATCAGGTCGAATAAATTGAATCCCTACAAACGCCAAAAACAGAACCGTTACAATGATCTTTAATGCTTTTTTCATAATTTCTTTGCAACCGGATAACTAATCCGCCAAATTTTATTTGCACCGTCGTCGCAGATCAAAAGTGAGCCGTCAGAAATCATCAATAGCCCAACCGGTCTGCCCCAAACTTCATTCGAATCCTCATTTGGAAGCCAGCCGGAAACAAAATCTTCATACCCTCCAACGGGTTTTCCATCTTTCATTTTGATCCTAATTATCTTATAGCCGGTTAGTTTTTTCCTGTTCCAAGAACCATGTAAGGCTACGAAAGCGTCGTTTTTATATTCCTTAGGAAACATCTTTCCATCATTAAAAACTATTCCGAGGGCAGCGGAATGCGAAGTTAGCAAAACATCGGGAAGAGTTACGGGCTTCGGCGATTTGAGATCAGCATCTTTCAAACGAGGTTCGCGATTATTGCCGATATAAAAATAAGGATAACCATAATTTGCTCCGTCTTTAACGCTCGTCACAAAATCCGGCACAAGGTCGTCGCCAAGTCCGTCGCGTTCATTTACAGCAGTCCAAAGTTCATTGTTGACGGGATTCCACGCTAATCCAATCGGATTTCGCAAGCCCGAAGCATAAATTCGATGTCCGCTGCCATCGGGATTATATTCAGAGATCGCGGCTCGCCGATTGTCGTCTTCGGGATCGAAATTACCGGTTGAACCAATTGAAACATACATTTTTTTATGATCCGGCGAGAACAAAACATTCCGTGTCCAATGCTGATTATATCCGCCGCGGGTTAGCTCAATTAGTTTTTCGGGTTCGCCGGCGGCTTCCGTTTGTCCTGAATCATACTTAAAACGGACCACCGAACTCGTATTGGCGACATAAAACCAATCTTCGTGAAAAGCCATTCCAAAAGGCTGGTCGAGTTTATTTGAAAACGTAAATCGCTCCTCTGCAACACCGTCTTTATTGGAATCACGAAGTACAAATATCATGTTCGCTCTCGAATCAGCCAAGAAAACGTCGCCATTTGGAGCCAAAGCCATCCAACGAGGTTTCTTAAAATCACCTTCCGCGAAAACATTGACTTTGAAGTTTTTAGGTAAATTCAAAGTCGCATCCGCGGGTTGGGAAATGACTTTCGATCCGCGAAATGCTGATTCCGTTACAAAAGGCTGGGGCAAATCTTTCGGGCTAATGTCGTATTTCTTTGGCTCGTCAAAACTAACAACTTTCGGCAGATTTTGGCTCGTAGAAGTTGTCTGACAAGAAACTCCAATCGTCCAAAAAGTACAAACAAACAATAAAAAAGATACTTTTCTCAATGAATTCATTTATGGTAACCTCATCTCCAATGGCAGAAATCAACTCTTTGTTTGAGCATAGCGATTTAAGCGTCAAAACTTCAAGCGAAATCGGCTCGGAAGGCGAATTAATTGCACAAGACTATTTATTTAGACACAATTTCACCGTTGTTTGTTGCAATTTCAAAACTCCTGTTGGCAGAAATCGGAAAGGTGTAGTTGTAAATGGCGAGATTGATTTGATTGCTTATGAAGACGATATTTTATGCTTCGTCGAAGTAAAAACGCGGAAGTCGGATGATTTTGCGAGTCCACTTTCTGCCGTCGATTTACGTAAACAACGTCAAATTATTAGAACAGCCAAACGTTATCGCAAAGTCTTTCATTTAGATGGAGTTAAATTTCGCTACGACGCAATCGGAATTGTCTTAAATGACAAAAAAGCTCCGAAAATAGAATATATCAGAGACTTTTTCGGCGAAGCAAAATTTCAAAAAAACATATGGTGGGAAGAATGATAATAATTCCCCAAATTTATTGTTTCTTTTTCCCAAAAATTCAACTATATTTTGTTTATGAAAACTAAATTTCTTTTGTATTCACTAACCTTCTTTGTATTAATTTTTCTTTCATTTTCAATTTTTGGACAAACCCACGAACGCACTTTCGATGCTCAGCATTACATTATCCGTTCAAATTTTGATCGTGAAAAGAAGATGTATTTTGGCGATTCTACGGTTCAGGTTAAGCCTTTGAAAGATGGTTTTAATATTCTGACTTTGGATTCAGTTGGCATGAAGTTTGATTCGATCAAACTCGAACCCGAAGGTGCAACTCTTGAATACAAACAAGTTGGCGAACAAATAGTTATTCAGCTTGGCAAGTCTTTTTCGGTAAACGACATGGTTTCGGTTCGTTTTAAATATTCTTCTTCTCCCAAAAAAGGTGTTTATTTCGTTGACGAGGTAAAGCCGGCGGAAGACAGCAAAGGGCATTCTTCGCAAGTTTGGACGCAAGGCGAAGCTGAAGAAGCTCATCATTGGTTTCCCTCTTATGATTTTCCTGATGATAAAGCTACAACTGAACAATTTATTACCGTTCCCAAAGATGAACTTGCAGTCTCAAATGGAGAATTGCTGGAGACGATTGAAAATGCGGACGGCTCGAAAACATTTCACTATAAAATGCAGGTTCCACATTCAATTTATTTAACCTCAATGATTGTTGGGAAATATGTAAAAGTGGAAGGAAAGTATAAAGATATTCCGCTCGGCTTTTATGTTTATCCGGGAACGGAAAGCATTGTGGAAAAGGCTTACGGAAAAACAGCGGACATGATGAAGGTTTACGAAGAAATGACCGGAGTGAATTTTCCTTATAAGAAATACGATCAAACTTTTGTCGCTCAATTTAATTTCGGCGGGATGGAAAATATTACTGCGACAACTATGGCGGACACCGAAATTCTTTTTGCAAATTTTGATTTTGGAAAGGAAAACGCCATGGATTTGGTTTCGCACGAACTCGCTCATTCGTGGTTTGGAAATCTTGTAACGACAAAGGATTGGTCAAATCTGTGGCTCAATGAAGGTTTTGCAACCTACATGGAAGCGGTCTATCGCGGCAAGCTTAATGGAAATGCCGATTATATGAGAAAGATTCGTGAAGATGCGTCGCGTTTTATTGCCGATGATTCCTTTAGCCGATCACGCCACGCACTTGTCCGACCGAATCCACCAACCGATGATTCCCTTTTTGATACGACGACTTACCAAAAAGGCGGAGCCGTTATCCACACATTGCACGAAGAAATCGGCGGTGAAGCATTTTGGAAAGCAATCAACACTTATCTGAACGCACATAAATTTGCCAACGTTGAGACAAATGACTTGAAAAAAGCGATGGAGGAAGCTTCCGGGAAAGATTTGACGTGGTTTTTTGATCAATGGATTTACAAAGCTGGTTATCCAAAACTAACCGTCAGACACAGTTATAGCCCGGCAAGAAAACGTTTGACATTAAATATTTCGCAAACTCAAAAGGTTGATTCAATAACGCCTGCGGCATTTACCCTGCCGATGGAAGTTGAAATTCAAACGGCGAAAGGTGTGAAAACGGAAAAGATTAATATCAACAAGCGAACGCAAATAATAACTTTGCCGACTGACGGAAAGCCAATTAAATTGACTTTCGACAAGGCTGAGAAAATTCCGATTAAAATAGTAAAAGTTGTTGCTGCCAGAAAATAGTAACTACTTGCAAACGCAAAAGTTCCGCTTGAAATCAAGCGGAACTTTCTCTTTGAGACGACAAGAAACGTTGAAAAATAAAAGGATGCAAAGCACACGCGGGTTGCACCAAAATCGGTAAAACTTTCTGTGTCCTTCTTCACCATAGCCTACGAGGTTAGCTGACGGGCTAGGAAAGAAGAAGTTTCCCGCGTTAATATTAACGCTACGCCCCTGTTTAGCAAAAAGCTAAACTTTGGTTCCCCCGTGTTGTCTTTTGAAAAAACACCTTCGGCGACAACTTTTCAACACGATGAATATAACATTTAGATTCCAATAAATCAATAATTTTGTTATAGATTGATAACTTTCTTAGTAGCAATTAGCGATTTGGATAAATTTGATACAAAAGCAGATAAACCATCACACCCGTAATTGAAACATAAAGCCAAACAGGATAAACAATTCTGGCAAATTTCTTGTGAATATCGAATTGACCTTTTAATGCTTTGATAAATATGTAGACTACAGCAGGTGCAACGATAGTAGCTAAAATTGTATGGGTGGTTAGAATAAGAAAATAAATCGGGCGGATGGTGCCTTCACCTGTAAATTTGGTAGGACCTAATCCGAAGTAATAAGTGCGGATTGAATGATGAATTAAATAACAGATAAGAAATAAACTAGATGTCACAACTGCAGACATCATTACCGCCCGATGTTTTTGGATCTCCTTTCGTTTAATAAAGTACAATCCAAATATTAAAAGAACTCCGCTAAAAGCGTTTAGTGTAGCATTGAGATGTGGAAAAATATCGAGAAGTTGCACAAAAAAATAACCCCAATTTATTTATAAAGACCCAATAACAAAAATAAAATTACCCACAATACTCCCATAAAGTGCCAATACCATCCGACGACTCTGGCAAACCATTGTCTCTTCAGGAGTTCATTCGCATCGTCGGTTATAATTCTGGTTTTCAAAACAATGAAAGTAAGTGAAACAATTCCGCCTAAAACGTGAAAAGCGTGAACGGCAGTTAAAATATAGAAAAATCCTGCGTAGGGATTGCCCGAAGCGTAATATCCAAGATTGACCAAATTGAGCCAAGAAAGTATTTGCGAAGCAATGAAAATGGCACCCAAAACACTCGTTATTAAAAACCATTTGCCTGCTTTCGACTGATTTCCGGCAAGCAAATTTTTCTTGGCGAGTTCGTAATCAATACTGCTGACAATTATCAAGCCAGTGCTGATCCAAATCTGAAAAGGAAGTCAAAAGGCTTCCATTCCAAGGCTTTATTGGTTGCTAAAACGACATAAGCTCCGATTAAGCTTCCGAAAGTCATTAGCACTACTAATAGAATCAGTCCCATGCCAACGCGGTATTTATCTGGTTTAAACTCTTCGTTTTTCTTCAAATTTTTCATTGCCCGGCTGATTATTTCCGCCACCGCCTCCACCGCCATTGTTGCCGCCATTTCCAGTGCCGTATCCGCCGCCATCTTTCGAACGAATCGGTTTCGTTACTTTTTCAGGTTCGATTTCCAAATCCTCAATTGTTCCGATTTCAATATCCATTAGTGATTTAAGACCATCAAACCGTAAATCAAAGGCAAATATAAAACTGAAACCATTAGCAACGTTTTGCCGATTTATTCGTTTTTTGTTTTGAAGTTTTAATGCTTTCAAAAAGAAACCAAAATCCTAGAAGAACCGCTCCAACCAAATAAACTATTCCCGAAAGCCCAACGAAATAGGGTGCCAGACTAATCGGAACCAGCATAATTGTAAAAATTACGATCTGCTGAGCGGTCATTCTGCCGGAAGGTTCAACGACAGGGAGCATCAAGATTCCAGCCTTTTTGTATTGTTCGCGATAGAGCCATGCAATCGCCATAAAATGCGGGAACTGCCATAAAAAAAGCATCGCGAAAAGAACTAATGCTGGAAGTGAAATTTCGTTGGCAGTTGAAGTCCAACCCATCAAAGGCGGCATCGCACCCGGAATTGCACCAATCGCAGTAGAAGCCGAAGTCCTTGTTTTCAAAGGAGTATAAAGAAAAACATAGCCGACGATAACTGTTATTCCCAAAATAGCCGTCAATGGATTTACTAGGACATATAGATAAATTTCAGAAATCAGGCAGAGCAAAGTTCCAAAAACCAAAGCTTCGGTAGGGCTTACTTTATTAGCCGGAAGTGGACGCTTTTCCGTTCGTTCCATCAAAGTGTCAATATTTCTTTCGAGATATTGATTAAGCGTGGCTACTCCAAAAGCCAGAAGTAAAATGCCGATCATTGAATTGGCAAAAAGGACCCAATCAAAAGTTTTTGAGCCAAGATAAAAGCCTGCCGCACCCGTTAACAGCAGCATAAATGCGATGCGTGGCTTGGTCAATTCAAGGTAGGCTGCCGCTTTTTCTTTCAAGCTAATCGCTTTTGCGTCGTTTATATCCGTTATTATGTTTTCCATTTATAATGCAGAAAAGTATCTTTCAATACAGAATAACTCGCGATTTCGTATTTTCCAAATCATCAACATCAACAAAAACTTTTTTTAATTAAAAGGAAAACTAATTTATTTTTATATGACAAAGTAAATTTGCTAAGTTATTATTCTATTAAGAAAGATGGAAGAAATATCAAACATCGCAAAGGCAAAAGCAAAATCAAATTCTAAGCCGATTCTGAATCGGGGTTTAGATTTTCTTAGTTCCGTTAAGGTTGGGGTTTGTGTTTTGGTTGTTTTGGTCGTCCTCTCGATGGTGGGAATGTTGATCGTACAGCAAAATGTAAATGGCTTTGACGCTTTTTTTGCTTCGCTAACTCCTGCTGAAAAATTTGTATATGGCGGGCTTGGACTTTTCGACATCTATCATAGCTGGTACTACAGCTTTTTCCTTTTATTCCTCTCTTTGAATATCGTCTTAGCTTCAATCGACCGTTTTCCGACAGCTTGGAAGTACATTTCCGAACCCAAATTGGAGGCGACGAATGCCTGGTTATTAAATCAAAAGCAGAATGCCAAATTTAATCTAGCTGATGAAGATAACGTGACGAGAATCACTGAAGTTTTCAAGAAAAACGGCTACAAAGTAAGAGTTAGCGAAAATAACGGGCGAACCCATATTTTTGGTGAAAGTGGAAGATTTAATCGTTTGGGAGCTTATATAGTTCACGTTGCACTTTTAATGCTTTTTTTAGGTCATTTTGTCGCCTTCCAAACGGGATTTGATGCCGACGTAAGGCTCGCTCCGAAGCAAGTTACAAGTCAAATCGAGCTGATTAAATTCAATTTAGATAAACAGGAACGATTTATCGCACAACTTCCATTCACAATCACCTGCACCGATATTCAGCAGACTTTGATTGACCCAAAAGGTTCGATTGAGATTAATAATACGATGGATTGGCGAACCCAAATTAAGATTGATGATCCGCAACTTGGCACGACAATCGCCGATGTTAGTTTAAATAAACCTTATACTTATAGAGGTTATCGATTTTTTCAGGCTTCCGCGATAGTAGTCGGAAAAGCTCGAAGAATGACTCTTGAGCTGACTCCTGAAAATGGCGGTCAAGCAATTAAAGTTGAACTTCCACGCGATGGCGAGGCAGCTCTGCCTGATGGAACTAAAATAAAGTATGACCAATTTTGGTCTGATTTCGTAGCCGGTCAACCCGAATCTGAGAGCAACGAATATCAGAATCCAGCCGTCAAATTGAAAATAACGACACCTGGCGGACAGACGAGTGATGGATACGCATTCGGCAATACACTGCCCGAGAATGCTCCAATCGGAAAAGCCGTAGGAGGCTATAAATTGCGTCTAACGGATTACGAAAAGTCGCCTTCCGAACATGTTTTGTCAATTAAATATGATCCTTATAACGGGCATTTTATAGCATGGTATTTCGGTGGAATTGGCTTAATTGGTGCTTTGATCTTCGTGTTTTTCTTCGCTCATCAGCGGATATGGGCATTGGTTAACGACAAAAATGTTACACTGGGTGGTAATACAAATCGCAATCATCTGGCTTTTGAAAATAGATTTAACAAAATCGTAAATGAATTAAATTGAGGTAATTATGTCGCAAGTTTTAACAGCAAATGATATTCCAGAAGTAAGATTAAGCTCGTCTTGGACGGCTTATTTACCGGCAATTTTAGTGCTAGTTGGCGGATTTGCCATGATGTTCGCACGGCTTCAATCGGGTGATAATTTCATTACGGACGGGGCATTAATGATGCTTGCATTGGCATGCTATCTGCTCGCCGCACTTTTCCAATTGACGAATTTGTACGCTCCTTCCGAGATGGCACAGAAAATTGGTTTGTGGATGGCTACGCTAGGAGTTTTCTTCAATTTATCGAGTTGGTTAGTGCGTTGGATAGCTAACTATCAGCACGAAACTGCAAGAATGATCGAAGCAGGACATCAGCAATTGCCTTGGTTTTTCAGATATATTCCGTTTGCCAATCTTTATGATCTGAGCATCGCCTTTGCTTTTGGAGCAGGTTTTTCGACTCTGCTGCTTGCTCAGCGGAAAGATTTTCAGTTTTTGAGTGCGTTTAGCTTGCCTCTAGCGTCGTTGATCCTGATTTTAGCACGCTTTATTGGCGGCGAATTTGTAGATCTACCGCCGGTTTTGGATTCATATTGGCGACCAATTCACGTTGGCGTGGCTTCATTAAGTTATGGAGTAACGCTGGTTTGTTTTGCGATCGCGGTAATTTATTTGCTTAAAGATAAAGTAAAAGTTGAATCGATGGCGATTTGGGCAAGCATCTTTTCGCTAGGTGTGATTTCCACGATAAGCAAGTTTTCTGTTTTGACGGAAGGTGTTTATCGCACGGGATTATTTCTCCCAAGCACGCCAAAGCCTTTCAGTGCAATGTTTAGATTGGAAATTCCGTATGTTGGGATCGCTTTGGTATTTGCCGCGAATATTGTGTTTGGCATCAATCCTAAGCTTTCTGTCGTATCTCTATCAAAACAACGAAGCTGCTAAAAAACTCGGACACGTTTTCCTTAAACTTGCCTTCGTTGTACAGATTATCGCCGTTGCACTTTTGATTTCAGGAATTAAAACTACGACAGACGTTCAAGCCAAATTAACCGAACAATTAACCAGAAACCCGGCTCAATACATAACTGTTGGAAAGGAAATTGCTTCGCGGCAACAAATGACCGTCGAACAAATGTCGCAGATAACAACCGCACAATTTGAGCAAGCCGGAAGACAAACTTTGCAAGAGAGAGGTTCGAAAATGTATTTAAGCCTCGGCACAAATCCGGTTGAACTTTCCGGGCTTCTGACGGCTTTGGCGGGTCTCTTCTTCGTTATTCTCTTTAGTTTCCGAACAGAGAGTTTGCGTGAGAAACTGCCGAGCTTGGAAAGTCTCGATGGATTGATGTATAAAACGGCGAGTTTGGCTTTCGCGGGATTGGCGATGCTTTTGATCACGGGTGCGATTTGGGCGAATGAGAGCTGGGGCAGACCTTGGGGCTTCGATTCAAAAGAAACCGGAGCGTTGGTAGCATGGCTCACCTACGCCGCCTTCTTGCACACACGTATATCACGCGGATGGTCTGGCAGAAGCTCGGCATATTTCGCGATTATTGGATTTTTCTTAGTTATTTTTACATATTTGGGAGTAAGTTATTTGCTTCCTGGATTACACAGTTACGCTTAAATGAATAAAGACAACATACTTTTTGGCATAATCGGACTTTTGCAGGTCTTATTATCGGTTTTTTGGCGACCAATAGTTACAATCGAAGTGCTATTTTGTCGCAATCTGCTCCGCAACAAAATCCTGCTCCAAATGCTCCTGCTACCGGACAAAATCCGACTGCGGCGATGCCCGGAGTTCAAGAGGCGATTGCGAAAGCCGATCAGGAGCCGACTAATTTTGACGCACAACTGAAAGCCGGCGATATGTTTGCCCGAATTAAGAATTGGGAAAAGGCGGTTGAGTATTTTGAGCGTGCCAATAAACTAAAACCTGACGATTATCAGACAATCGTCACACTTGGCAATGCGAATTTTGATGCAAACAGGCATGATGTTGCCCAAAAATGGTATGAAACGGCTCTGACTAAGAAGCCGGACGATGTAAACGTTAGAACCGATTTAGGTCTTACTTTTTTCTTGCGTGAGCCGAAAGATATAGAGCGGGCAATCAAAGAATACAAAGGTGGGTTGGCGATTAATCCAAATCACGAGCCGACATTGCAGAATTTGGCGGTTGCTTACAAAGAAAAGAAAGACGATCAATTACTGAAAGAAACATTGGATAAGCTGGCTAAAGTAAATCCTAATAACAAAATTATTCAAGGCTTGAATAAGTAAATACTCAGAACCATTAGCGGTAGCCAATGGTTTAACTCAACTAATCAAAAGCTGAGATAAACCATATCCTACTGGAGACGTTTCTGACTCTACTCAACACTTATCTTCAAAACATCCAAAATTGAATATCGTCCAACAGTTCCGTCTTTATTGATAATCGTCAAAACACCTTTATCAACTCCAAATTTCAAAATATCATTCATCGGACGTTCGAGTTTGCCGCCATCTTTAAACTCTACGATTAGCCGAACATTTTCCAGTGCTTTAGCTAATTCAGCCGCCGGATCAGGTTTCGGAGTTTTTGGCTCGGCTGGCTTCTTTGCAACTGGAGCTCGCTTCTTCGTAGTTGTCGCTTTCTTCTTCTTTTTGGAAGCTTTTGGTTCTTCTGTGGCTACAGCTTCAACTTTTTCAACTTCTTTTTCTTTAGTTTCTGAAGTCGTGGGCAGATTATCCGTTATTACAACTTCAACCTTCTTCTCAGCTTCGGGAGCCTTTTCAATCTTTTCCTTCGCCTTCTTCGTTGGTTTTGCGGTAGAAACTGCTTGCGGAGTTGTCGTCGCCTTAGTTCCTCTTCGTCGAGTTCTTCGGGCTACGGTTTCCTTTGGAGTTGGGGCGGGCTTCGGCTTTACTTCGAGAATTGTTCCAACGGAATTAACTCTTACGTCGCTTTCATCTTCAGTTTTCACCTCAGGCAACTTAGGTTCTACCGCTGCTTCGGTAGCCGCCATCGCCTGAAAACTTCCCTCAAACTTAACCGAATAAGTTGCCGCATCATCATTCAAAGTTCTGCCTTCAACTCGTAAGATCAACTTTTCCGGTTTGCGGAGATAGATTTCCCTACCCGTTTGAGTTGAAGTTGAATCGGAATAAAGGCTTATTTTTGTCAACGGACGAAGATTATCGGCGTAAAAAATATCAATATCGCCCGTTAAATTTGCGGCTTCAATTTTGAGAAATATATCGCCCTGATTTCCTTCAAATATATAATAATGAGTAGTTAAACGAGCGTCGCCAATATCACGGGGGTTAATTTTCCCCGAAATGGAATCGGCAGAAATGGGCGTGGGGAATTCAATATTTGTTGACTGGGCAGAAATCGAAACTGCGGCAAATGCGACCAGAATCAACAATACTTTCGAAAAATTGAAAAACCTTTTTCTAAATTCAAACATTCTCATCTCAAATTAAATCTTTTCTTAAATGTACCAATCTTGAAGTTTCTTCATAACCGAGCGATAAATGTGCCTCGAAACTAAGTTCATTGCCGATCTCAGAATCCGAAGCCATCTCGTGGCAGCCTTTGCTCTTTGCCCATTCTTCCGCAGTTTGCACCAAATAACGCCCTATTCCATGCTTTCGAAACTCATCTTCAACAAACCATCCTTCTAAATATCCGACGTGATCGCTATGACAATCTTCAACAAATGGTCGAATACTAGCCTCTAAAAATCCGATCAACCTGCCTGTATCAGTTTCGGCAACCAAAACCAATTGAGAATCGCTATGCTCAATGATATCAATCATTTCAGCACGGTGTTCCGATTCCGTCGCCTCATCCCATAGTAGATTTCGCAAGCGAAACCATTCAGCATGATCCTGTTCCCTAACGGGTCGGATTTGAAATTTTGTTTCTGTCATTGAGTTATGATTCTAGCAATCTTAGGCAGATACAACAACATCTTTCTATAAAAGAAAAAGCCGAGCCTTCGATAAAGCCCGACTCTTTCACATTGTTTCAAAATTCAACTAAGCCGATTTTTGCATAACCTGCGGCTTATCCGATAATATTTCGAGTGCTTTTTTAAGCTGAATATCTTCGACAGCCGGTTTCGACTTATCGTTTGCCGGATTCGGTTTTTCCGATTGCTCATTTTGATTTTGATCCGCCAAATCTTCGGGATTAAGTTCATCGGGAGTTTCAGCACGTTTTACTTCGATTGAAGGTTTCACGCCCGAATTCGTTCGGTCTTCTCCCAAAAATGCTTTTCCGCTCGGCGAAGCCCATTTCGATGTTGTCAGCAGAAAACCATCGCCGCCGCGTAGTGTAAACAATTGCTGCTCAGTTCCCGCACCAAAACTTCTTTCGCCAACTACTTCTCCGCGTTGTCTTTCCGTGATTGCAGAAGCGACTACTTCGCCCGCACCCGCCGTTCCAAGATCGATCAAAACCGCAAGCTTGCCTTCAAATAAAAACTTGCTTGGGTCAGCCGTGTACGTTTTCAAAACTTTATTTTCCCGACCAATTACTTGCCCGAGACTTCCGTCTTTTATAAAAATATTCGCAACCGCAACTGCTTCGTCCATCGTTCCTGCCGAAACTCCGCGTAAATCCAAGACGATTTTTTGCACACCTTGTTTTGTTAATTGCTGAACCTGATTTCGTATATCAGCCGCTTCCCCGCCTTCCAAACTATGAACCTTGATAACTCCGATTTTGCCTTCTTCAACCTTTGATTCAGCTTCAGGAATCTTATAAGTTCCGCGTGCAACTTCAATCGTTTGAGGCTTTACAGCTTGGCGAAGTACACGAAGTTTGATCTTCGAATCTGCATTTCCCAAAAGAAGCTGCCGGGCATCATATAGAGAAATATCGCGTGTTGCTTTAGCTTCGATGTATTCGATCACGTCACCCGATTTGAGTCCGGATTTCTCCGCAGGCGAACCTTTAATTACCGAAATTACATACAAGTAACCGGAAACTTGCGAAAATTCCGCACCGATTCCAGCTAAAGTATTTTGCTTTTTCGCTTGAAAATCTCTAACCTGTTCCGCCGTTAAATACGATGAATAAGGGTCGAGCCCATAAGCGAGTCCACGCAAAGCACCCGAACGAACCTTGTCTAAATTCGGTTCATCGACATAATCATTTTGAATATGCTGCAAAACACTCTCAAAAATACGGATTTGCGAACCTGCATCATTGATCGGTTGTTGTGCAAAAGCCGGGAAAAAATTACCCAGCAATCCGGGCAGCATTGCATAAAGTGCAATCGCTACCGATACGAAAACTAAACCCATTTTACTGCGGAAAGACATTAAAACTTCTCCTCTTGGATAATGACCGTAATATATCGGATAATACGAAAATCGTACTAAGTTTCGTAATTATCCATTATTCGTTATCAATAATCAATTTTTCGCGTGCAAGATAAACAAATTACTAATCAACCCGACTTTTCCGATATTCTTTCGCTAACTCACGAAGGCAGAATAATCGCACTCGATTTAGGTACGAAGAAAATCGGAGTCGCCGTTTCAGATGAACTGCAAATCACCGTCCGACCACTTCCGCGTATTATGCGAAAGAGTTGGAAAGAACTGCTCAAAAAAGTAATTTCGCTCATCGAAGAGTTTGATGCAGTTGCACTCGTTTTGGGTTTGCCATACGAATATGACGGCAGCGAAAGCGATATGTCCCGCGAAGCCCGCCGTTTAAAGCAAAATTTCTCGATGTCGCTCAAAATCCCCGTATTTTTCCAAGACGAACGCCTAACCTCAAAATCCGCCCAACAAGACCTCTACGACCGCGGCTTTTCAATGGAAGAAATCGCCAAAAACATCGACAGCGAAGCCGCGACTATTATTTTGGAGGATTTTATTTCTTTTAGGGATTATTTGAAAAATCAGAAAAAGTAATTAGCCGTGAAACTTTGGAGGTTTTTTGTGTGAAATAATTTGATTTTTCGTTCATAAATTAATGCTTCAACTTTTTCCGAGTTCGGCAGAAACAAAGTACGTTGTTGACCTAAAAGGGATGAAACCGTACTGATTTTAATGAAAATCGTGTGAAACAACCTTTCCGATAAAGTCGTTTATCGATTCAAAATACAAACCTTTTATCATATTTCCTTCTTCGGCAATTCCTTTGATGAGCAGATAGCTGTTTTGCATAATGATGTTGCGGAATCGCTCAAAAACGTCGGGCATTACTATAAAATTTGAGTAGCCTGTTTCGTCTTCCATGGTAATAAATAAGACTTTATGTGCCGAACCCGGACGTTGTTTGACGATTACCGCTCCCGCAACTGTAACGACGTCTTTCTTCTTTAGGTTCAACGTTTGCGAGGCTGAAAGCACATTTTTACGACTTTAATTCCTCGCGGATAAACGCCATCGGATGTTTGCCGACGGTTAATCCTGTCGTCATCAAATCGGTTTCGGTCAGTTCCAGTTCATTCATTTTTTTGATGAATGAAAAATCGCGGTAATTATCGGTAACTTGTTGATAAAGCTCGCCTTGTGGTTTTATGGCGAGTTCGGATTGCCACAATGCCTGCCGCCGATGAATGTTTTCAAAGCTCAACGCACCAGCCAAACTCAAGGCTCGAATTTCCTTTTTGTTGATCAGCGGAACGCGGTCGATCAATTGCTGAATGCTCAGATAATCGCCGTTGGATCTCGCGTTCTGAAACGATAACTTCGCCGACTGATTTTCGCAATCCTTTCACATATCGCAAGCCGACTCGCACGGAAAAATTCGGCTCAATCGTGAAATACCAATCGGATTTATTGATGTCGAGCGGATGAAATGTCAGCCCGTGCCGCTGTGCATCTTTGACCAAAGTTGCGGGCGAATAAAAGCCGAGCGGATAATTATTGAGCATCGCGGCGGTGAATGCGTCGAGGTAATGAACCTTCAAATATGCTGATGCGTAAGTCAGTAAGGCGAAGCTCGCGGCGTGTGATTCTGGGAAGCCGTAATTGGCAAAAGCGACGATGCTATTTGTGATTTGCTCCTGTGTTTGCGGGTCGATTCCGCGTTCCGTCATTCCGCTTTTGAGCCGTTCGGAAATCTTTTTCAGCTTCACATCCGCACGTTTGTAACCCAACGCACGACGCAATTCTTCCGCTTCGCCGCCCGTAAAACCGGCAATCGTCATCGCCATTCTGAGCAGTTGTTCTTGAAACAAAGGCACACCGAGTGTCCGTTTCAAAATCGGTTCAAGCGAAGGATGCATATATGCAATTTCTTCTTTTCCTTGCCTGCGTTTGATATATGCGGACAGCATTTTTCCGACAATCGGTCCGGGACGAATGATCGCCACTTGCACTACCAGATCGTAGAAATTTTCAGGCTTTGATTTCGGTAAAAACGCAATTTGAGCACGGCTTTCAACCTGAAACATCCCAATTGTGTCGGCGTTTTGCAAAGTTTTATAAACGAGCGGATCGTCCTTTGGAATCTTCGCAAGGTCAACCGTTTCATCTCGATTTTCGCTGATTAATGTAAGCGTATCACGCAAAACCGCCATCATCCCGAGTCCCAATAAATCAACTTTTACGATGCCCATTTCCGCACAATCGTCTTTATCCCATTGCACTATATTGCGGTTTTCCATCGACGCAGGTTCAAGCGGCACAACGCTATCAAGCCTGCCCAAACTAATAACCATTCCGCCCGAATGTTGCCCCAAATGTCTTGGAAAATCTAAGATTCGAGCATACATTTCCATGAATTTGGCGATGCGGAAATTTTCCTTTGGATTAAATCCGGCTTCTTTCAAAAGTTCGATAAAATCTTCGTGATTTGTTGCTCCGTAAGGTGAAATAAACTTTGAAATTTTAGTCAATTCATCCGCTTCAAACCCAAAAACCTTACCAACCTCGCGAACAGCCGAACGTCCGCGATAGGTGATCACATTCGCCGTCATGCCCGCACCGCGTGAGCCGTATTTTTTATAAACGTATTGAATTACCAACTCGCGGTCGTCGCCCGATGGCAAATCGATGTCAATATCGGGATATTCGCTGCGTTCTTCAGACAAAAATCTTTCAAATAAAAGTTCGCCGGCGATTGGATCAACCGCCGTGATTCCGAGTGCGTAGCAAACCACCGAATTCGCCGCCGAACCGCGTCCTTGCGACATAATTCCGTTGTTTCGGCAAAATTCTGAAATGTCCCAAACGAGTAGAAAATATCCAGCGAGTTTTAATTTTTCGATTAAATTTAACTCGTGATCGAGCTTCGCCTGAATCTTTGGCGTCAAGCCATCGTATCGCCAAATTGCCCCGCGTTCCGTAAGTTTTCTGAGCATCGAATCCATCGTTTCGCCTTCGGGGACGGGAAAATCAGGGAAGGTGTAGCCGAGTTCGTCCATCGAAAAATCGATCCGCGAACCGATTTCATTGGTGATTTCAACGGCTTGTGGATAATCAGCAAAAAGTTGAAGCATTTCGGCTTTCGATTTTAGAAAACGCTCGCTGTTTTCCGAAAGAAGTTTTCCGGCATTTTCAATCGTTACGTGATTTTTGATGCAGGTGAAAACGTCAAAAAGTTCGCGGTCGCGTTGATGACCGTAAAATGCTCCGTTTGATGCAAAAAACGGCACGTGTAATTTGTGCGAAAGTGCAAGTAAATGCTGGTTTATATTCTCTTCGCTCCGCAGAAAATGACGCTGCAATTCTACATACAAACGCTTTTCAAAAACATAATTCAGCCACGCCAAATCTTCTTGTCCTTGGCTTTTTTTGATGCTTTTGTGCAGAAATCCATCGCTTCCGCCCGTGATGCATAAAAGCCCTTCGGAATGTTCTTCGATGTCGCGTCGCGTGGCGAAATGTTCGCCTTTTTTCGCACGAAGTTTGATGGTTGTAATCAGCCGGCAAAGGTTTTGATAGCCTTTCAAATTCAATGGAATAAGCGGCAAAAGCGAGCCATCATCCATCGTAATTTCGGAACCAATTATCGCCTTAATTCCTTGCGATTTCGCCTCAAGATGAAACCGCACAGCACCCGAAACCGTGTCGCGATCAAGCAACGCAACACCTTTAATATTCAATTCGGCGGCTCTAATCGCCAAGTCGTCAGGCAAACTTCCCGAAGACAAAAAGCTAAACGCCGAACGTGTGTGAAGTTCGAAATAACTCATACTTTTTGAATAGCTGTGTTTTATGAGTTGCAGTTTGCTTTATGAATTGCCGTCTGCTTTAGCTGACGGACGGATTAACATCTGAATGCTGGCTTTAGCCAAACTTAAAAAATTATTCATTCCTTAGAGCTTTAGCTAAAGCATTAGGGATGATTGATTTATTTTATAAATTTGGCTAAAGCCGCATCTCATCTCAACCCTAACCTCCGGTTAAAACCGGAGGCAATTCATAAAACCGTTCCCCTCAACTTCAATCATACTCACCAACCACAAACCAATCCGTATCCCGCTTGCAAAGCCTGTAAACGCCACCGTTTTCGATTTCAACGTCCCATTCGCTGGTTCGCCAAACCACATTCCACCAACGCGAATTTGCTTTCCAAACACCAGAATATTGTTCAACTCTGCCGCGAAATCTGTCGGTTTTCAGATAGATCAAACGCTTGTCACGTATTACAACTTGTGCTGAAATCGGCGGTTTGAAATAGCTGAAAGCGATGATTGGATATTCGATTTCAGTAGTCGATTCCTTTGATTCCTTGCCGATTGGCAACTTTTCCGCGTCGAGTGTAAAGGCTTCGGCGAGCCGTTGATCGAGCAAACTTGGCACGCCGACGTTCTCTTCGCCTAGCAGTTTTTTGAGTTTATTTACTGTCAACAAAAGACTTTCGGGCGTCGGCTTCGGTGCAGCGTAAAGTGCGGTTTGCACCGGTCGCGATTTTGCAAAATGGAGCGTGAGCCTAAGCGAAATTATTTCAGCTTCGGGCGTTTCAAACGAAATCCGCAGGTTTATCAATTTCAGCCAAAAGTTTTTTTCAAGTGTTGGAAACGAAGTTTTTATCTCGTAAATTTTTTCACTTTTATCTATTAAACCAAAGCAAATATCGAGCTGTTCGGTGCTGAAACCGTAGCTTTTCGAACTTTCAAAAACCGCATCCAACCCGCGATTAAAAAGAAAAATAAGTTGCTGGTAATTGGTCACGGATTCGTCTAAATCAAATTTCCACGAAACCTTATTTTCCTTCAGATTCGACTTCAAAGACCTTTTATCGGCTTTATTAACGGCATCAATTATTTCGCGAAATTCTTGTCCGTAACGCGAAATTAGCTGTTCGTGCGGAATTTGTCTGAGTTCTTCAATCCGGTTGATTCCGAGAGCACCAAAAACGCCTAATGTATCGCGGTTTATTTCCAAATTCCGCAACGGAAGTTTGCTGAAACTGCTGACTGCATTAGAGTTATCGCCAGCCTCAAAATTTTGCCGAGCCAATAAAATCGCCGAATTCAAATGCGAATTTACCGCGACGCTTCCAAAAACATCGTGTTCAATTAACTGATTTTTGATCGCTTCAGCAATTGCTTCGGCGTCTCCGACTAGTTTTTCCAAACCGCTAACGTCAAATACAATTCCATCGCCGAGCATTTCAATCCGGTATGCAAATTGTTTGGCAACTGAGATTAGTTCCGCCCGAAAATCTTGATTTGAAATGATGCAAGCAAATAATTTAGCCATCTTCGTAAGAACATTCGACCTTCGAAAAAACAGTTTCGGCGAATTGTTTTCGCGAATTTATACGCAGATGAAATTCTCTGAGCAACTTAAAACGCCCAATTCCCGACCAAATCGCCCGGCTTCGTTCAATCTGATAAGAAACCGTCGCAGCAGATTCGGCGATAGATTCGTTCCCCGTTGTAACGATAAAAATCGTCGGTGTATCGCGAACTTTCGTGCGAAATCGATACCAATACGAACGCGGAACGGCTCGCAAATCTTTCGCTGAAACATGATTGAGATTGAGCCAAATCGCCCCAAATCCTTTCGCCTGAATTAGATAATCAGCCGCACTAAACGCTTTTACAACATCGCCGCCGCACCTTGTCCAAAGCATATTTTCGAGCTTAATTCCGCCAAGCAGAGCCGTGTTCGGATCAAAACTATTATTCACATCAATCAACGCACTAACGCCGCCATCTTGCGAAATCTTTGCCAATAATGAAATTACAATTGAATTTTTCCCCGAACCAAATGCACCAACTAATTCGTTTATCGCTCCTTTTTGGAAATGCAATCCGAGTATTTCAATCGACGAATCAACAGCATTTTGCTGATGATTTTGTAAATTTGATAATGGCTTTACCAAAGCTAAACTCATCTAAAAAACACTCCGCAAACAATATGACGTTTTATCTATGAAACAAATAGTATCATATTGTATCCTCTTTTAGCCAAATGATTGTATTAAGAATTTTGTTTGAAAGAGACTGAAATAAAACGGAGGTTTCCTCAATTTATCAAAAAACCATATGCCAAATTGCCGAGAAACTAAAATCAGCGGACAAGATTTATATGACCCTGACGTTTGAATGAAAGAAATCTCCAAAAACATCGACAGCGAAGCCGCCTCAATAATTCTGGAGAATTTTATTGCTTTTCGGGATTACCTTAGCAGAAAGTAAACTTTCGCCTACTTTGGACTCAATATCAAAGTCTCCTTCGCCGCCTTCTCAACCGCTGATTTACTAAACGGAAAAATCGGTAAATCGCCCTTATTCCAGCTGTCAAATTGGTCTTTATAATGTGGGCTTGCGGGGTTTCCGCTTTGCCCGAGCGGGATAACGTGGCGGGTTTCATCCCAGTTGTTTGGAACGGCGATGTGACGCATTGAAACATTCGATCCGACATTTGGCGTTACGCCGCTGCCATCGATTCCGATATTTGGAGTAGCAAATTGCATTCCGATCAATGGTGCGGCGGCAAGCGGATGCGGGAAATTCGCTTTTGAAAGAGATCCCCAAACTAAATTATTTCCAAAACGTTTTGTCAGGCTTTCGCGAGATTCTGTGTCGCAAGTTTTGTACAAATCTGTGTAGCTGGCAAATTCTTTCGGCAGCCAATTTGATGGTTTTTGCTCAACGATTCGCCAAATCAGACGCTCTCGCACAATCCAACTCGGAATTGGTTTGTTATCGTTGGCAATTTTATTCGCGAGGCAATTTCGGGTTTCGTTGATAATCAATGCAGCTCGCGATTCGGCATGCATTTTGCCATCCCAACCGCGTAAATCAGACAACGTATCATTCGACGCCGCTGAAAGTTTCAAAATATCATCAGACAATTTTTTGTGCGGAATACTCTTAACATCGCGTTGAATATCGACTACATTTTTTATCGTAATCTTCGAATTTGCATCGATCAATTCATAAATTCTTTTCGCTCGCCATGGCAAAGCGGCATCACGCGACATCTGCTGATATTTGTATGAATTGCCAACAATTCGCTGATTAGCGGTGACGATAAAGCCACTGGCGGGATTAAATTGATTCGGCAATTCGGCAAAAGGAATATAGCCCGTCCATTCGCCATCGTTGATCGAACCGTCATACGGAAACGCTCCATCGCCCGTTTTACGAATTGGCACTCTTCCCGCCGCAATCCAGCCGATATTTCCCTTCACATCCGCATAGACAAAATTCTGCGTCGCTCCGCCGTAAGTTTTAAGTGCAGTTTGAAAATCTGCCCAGTTCTTCGCCCGATTAAGCATGAAAAACGCTTCAAATTCTTGATTTTTGGGGTCGCGTGCTGTCCATTTTAGTGCGAATTTTTGTCCACCATCTTCGGTGTAAATAACACCGTTTCGGGTTTCTGTAACGTCAAAATTTACCGTTTCAGTTTCAGGCAAAAGTGGATTTTTTCTAACTTTGATTTCCTCTTTACGAATTACAGGCGTTTCCCAACCGTTAGGAGTTTTATACTTCCCTTCGGCGTTAAATGTTTCTATATAAAGGTCTTGCACGTCCGGTCCAACGTTCGTTGCTCCCCAGGCGATCGATTCATTGTGACCCAAAACGATTCCGGGAACGCCGGGGAAAGTAACTCCGGAAGTTTGCACACTCGGCGAAGAAAGATGTGCCAAATACCAGATTCCGGGAGCCCTCGGCGGCAGATGCGGATCATTTGCCATAATCGGTTTGCCATCGGCTGTACGTTTACCCGAAATCACCCAATTATTGCTCGCCGCTAATTCTTCGGCGTAAAATCCGATTCTATCAAGCGATGTCCGGCGAACATTCGCTTCATTCTCCGCCATTTGCAGATCTTTATCGGATACTTCTACTTTATTCTTGAATTCAGCAATTTGACTCTTAATTTTTGCATCATCTTTTCCAAAAAGCACTACATCATAAGGCGTTAACTGATTAGTTACTTCTTTGAATTTTTCAGGTGAAAGCGTTTTTTGAAGCGATGCACGAAGCATGTCATTTTGCCACGTGGAGCTAAGCCCGTCCGCTAAAATTTTGCCGATAACGATCGTATCGGTTGCCAGCCAGATTCGCGGTTTATATTGTAGAAGCTTGAATTCTACGGGCAATGTTTTATCATCAAGTGTTGCAATATAGGCATTTACGCCGCGTGTATAATTATCCAAAGCACTTCGCAAAGGCTTCGAAAGATTTGGCAAACTTTCCTCGGCAATTTTTGCAAACCCAAATTTTCGCCAGCGTTTATCTTCTTCGAGAGTCATTTTGCCAAAGATTTCAGCTGTTTCGCCTCGTGCGGCTCGCCGTAGTAAATCCATCTGCCAAAGCCTGTCGCTGGCGGTTATGAAACCTTGCGTGAAATATAAATCGTCATCATTTTTGGCATCGATATATGGAATTCCGCGAGAATCTTTACGGACGGAGACTTCTTGCTTTAAGCCTTCAATTTTGAGTTGTGTATTTGTAGTCTGTGCAAATGAAATATTTGCGACGAACAAAATAATTACCGCGAAATAGACTGTCTGGAGTTGTTTTTTCATTATTTTTGCTAAGTTTTTAGTTTATTTGATTAGAATTTATCATAAGTTTTATATTTTGGCTTCTTTAAAGTTATTTGCCATAAAATTGTCTGTAAGTTAAACTCAACAGACAGTTAAGGAAACACATTTAGGAGAATTTATGAAACTTATCAAGCTCGGTTTAGTCGCATCATTTTTGGCACTTTTTATCATTGCCTGTAACCAAAATACGGCGACATCAAATACGAATCGAATCACCCAAAATCAAAATGGAACGGTCGTCAGCTACGATCCGGTTGCCGGAAATGCAAATGCTAATCAAGCTGCTCCGGTTGTGGATGAAATGGCGGCAACAAAGAAGATTTTTTCAGAAAAATGCGTACTTTGCCATAAAGAAAATGGCGAAGGCGGCGAAGTGGATATTGAAGGCGATAAATTCAAAGTTCCGAGTTTCAAAAATGAGAAGGTAGCTGCACTTGATGACAAAAAATACCAACGCGTAATTGAAGAAGGCGACGATAAAATGCCCTCTTTCAAAAAGAAATTGTCTCAGGAAGAAATTGCCGGTTTGATCAAATATATTCGCAAAGATTTTCAAGGCAAGTAATTAATTCGCTGGTCTGATTTGCAAAAAGGTGAAGTAGAAACTACAATTTTCCGTGGATGCACCTGTAGCTCAGCTGGATAGAGTATCTGGCTTCGAACCAGAGGGTCGCAGGTTCGAATCCTGCCGGGTGTACCAAAAATTCTGTCAGAAAGAAGCAACTTTAATCGGTTGCTTTTTCTTTTTCAGTTCTTTAATTTGAATCCTTTTGGAACAAATTCAACAGAGATGATATTACCCGCAGATTTACTGTCGCTACCATTTTCAAAAATCACCGATGCATTATTTTCATGGCTTATTCTTCCGCAATTAAGCTTAAAATACGACATTTCCTCGATAAACGAGATCAGCGAAACGCTGTCGAAGCTTTTCGCCTGAAGTTTGATTATCCCTTCATCAGTTTTTACAAAAACGTCAATTTTATCTTTACCGCATTCTATCTTTGTGAGATTGCCTAAAACCCTTGTTTCCATTGATTTAGGGCGACGCAATACGGCTCGGATTTGTTCGGCGGTCGCCTTTTCACGAAGCTTTTTGATTTCATCATCACTCAGGGGTTTATCGGTTACAATGTCGTCGTTTACATATTTAGTCTTCTCATTTCTGATCCGATCAAGCTGAAATTCTGTTGTATCAATTCTTTGAATCGTATTTTGAGCATAAAGGCGAACTCGCTCGCTCGCAGTATAACGAAAAACATCGAGTGAGGATTTTCTTGCTTCAGTAAAATTCTCTTTTCGAAGATTCAATTCGGCTTCCCGGAGCAAATATTGTTGATTCTCTGGAGCAATTTCCAGAGCCTTTTTAATGAGTTTTAGCGAGTTATCAATCTCTTCATTACGAACATAATTAACAAAGGCAAGCAAGGCGTAAGATTCTGTAAAAGCTGAATTTAACTCGATTGATTTGAGCAAAGCGGTCCTCATTTTAGCTGCCAAACTGCGGTCGTAACCTGAAACAAAGCCGTATTCTGTCATTCCTTGCCTGCTCAAAACTTTCGCATAACGAAAATGATTCAGATAATCATTTGGTTCGTTTTGAAGAGCATTTTCCGCGAGCAATTCGGCTTCCTCATAATAAAATTCCTGAGCTTTGATTAGTGCCAATGTGCTATTCGCGAGACTGTTATCAGGCTCAATTTGCAAAGATTTTTCTATTGCTTGCATCGCTTCTTTCATTCGATTTACGTAATAAAAATAGCTGGCTAAATGTGCGAATCCCTGAGATTCATTGATTGAATCCGCTCGAAAATCGATTGCGACATTTCGTAGCGATTCCGAACTCACGTATGCTTCTTGGAGTTTTGCAAATTCCCCAAATTCGGCATCAATTGTCGAAAATCTAAGACCGAAAATAGTTGTCAAAGCCTCGCGGTAATCTCTGCCAATCCGCAATTGCTGAATAAATCTCTCAATCTTTTCAAAATTTCTACTTCCATTGCGGTTGATGAGAAAATTAAGAAAAGCCAATGATTCACTGACGAAAATGGATTTCCTTTCCGGATTTTGACTCTCCAAAGTATAGTAATCAGTTTCCAGGAGATTGCTTACGGGGATCAAATTATTCGGCTGAGTAAGAAGAACATTTTTGGCAAAAGCATTGGAAAAATATTCGGCGATTCCTTCATTCAACCAAGCCGGAATACTTCGATTGCCCAGATTATTTCGCATTAGAAATTTTGAATGTTCATTGAAGATTTGGGATAAATCCTGATCCGAATCAGCATAAATTAGTATGTAATTTGCGTCATCGGCTGATACAAAGTTTCTGCTTCGTGCCGGAAATTTCGCAAGAGAATTCGCATCTTTGAGTACAATTACATTACTTCGGAAGGGTATTTGAAATTTTATTTTTTTGAATGAGTTTTGAAAATGATCGTGAAAATCTTCGAGTCTCGAAGCGACATTCTTCAGACGTTTTTGCTCTACATTTCCAACCAATTCGAAATGAGGCGTATCAATTTCAAACCAGCTTTCGTTCGCAAAGAGGGAGTTTGCGAAAACAAAAAGAAACGCCGTCAATAAAAAACATTTCGGAAATCTAAAAATACTTCTCATACAACCGTATTTTCCCAGAAAACAATTATACGAACCGTTTACGTTAGAAGTAAACCTCTTTCAGATGTGCCGAGATGATTATCTGCCAAAAAAAGGCGTTGCCTTCAAAGAAGACAACGCCCCAAAACAGATTAATTCAAAAATTAGAAATTAAATCTAATCATTAAATCGATCAATCGACCACCCGGATCGTTGGTCGTTGAAACGTCTTGATAAGCCGTTCCGTTACCAAGCTGTCCGAAGGTTGATCCGCAGCAGCCTGATCCCGTAATGTCAGCCGTCCATCCGCCAACGCGGAAATTAGGATGGTTTAACGCATCAAGAGCTGTTGCTTTAATTTCAAGGTTTTTCCTTTCTCCAAAATTAAATTTCTTGGAAACGCTAACGTCGAATTTAAAGAATGATGGTCCGTAAATAACCAAATTGTTAAAGCCGCACTGTCCGGCATAGGTTGAAACACAATTGCCAAATCCGGAAGGAGCAATAAATCTGCCAGTTGGAGCAGTTCCAGTGCCTGTCGTTCCGCCAAATGTCGTTCCGTATCCGGTGGAGTTACTGACGTTAATATCAAAAGCTCTTTGTGAGTTTAAGATAATATCATCAGGCAGCCATGTGACTAAACTCGCACCTTTGCGGACTTTTACTTCCTTTTGCAATTCTTTCACAGTCATCCCAACAAGCTGGACATTGCCAAGCTGAACTGGCGAACCGCTCTGCCAACGAATCGTTGGAAGGATGCTAAACCCACCGATTAAAGCATTAACGAAGCCATTGGAACTGCCAAACGCCTTCCCTTTTCCAAATGGAAGATCGTAGGTCGCGTCGAACTTAAACGCATGACTGATGTCGAACGGTTGAACAGTTTTTGCGAGTTCCAATCCATTTGCTCTTTGCGAGTAACCCGAAAAAACAACCGCACTCGACTGAAATGAATCCGTTTGTGCCTTCGACCAAACATAGTTAGCTTGAACACGCAAACCGGCAGATAAACGCCGCCGCACTTCAATTATGCCTGAGTCATACCAAGTTTGAGCCGTGTTATCTACAATAAAGGACCCGGTTGAAGCAGTTGCCGGATTCACGTAGAAAAAGTTAGAAGCACGCCCGTTTGCGATACCATTAGCACGCCGTGCGGCATTGTTTTCAAAGTTATTTCCCGCAAAAGTAGCAATGCTAGGAGCATTTCTCGAAAGTGCCGCCACCAAGGTACTGTTGGTAAAACTAGCGGCAGCGTACCGAGCCGCATTTGTTGGGTCATTGTTAGCCGTTGTGTTGAAATAAGAAATCATAATCGGCAATTGTGATGTTCCCGTTCCTGCTCCAAAGTAGGCAAATGTAGCACCTCTTCCAGCTGTAATATTCTGATAAAGATTATCTTGAGCTAGTTTAAATTCTGCGGCAAAACCATTCTCAATGGTATTAAACTCATTGAGATTGTATTGACGCTGCAAGCCAACTCCGCGATTTCCAACATATCGAAATTCAACAACGGTATTTTTATCAATTTCGCGTTGATAACCAAAACTAAACGACCGAACCTGTCCGGTTTTAACATCTGGGTCAAATCCATTGATGCTAACTGCCGGGGTTAATGTGATCGGATAACTTGGAGTTGCCGAAAATGCACCCGGGGTTAAATTCGGGTTTCCGCCATCACGCAAGTTTGTTCCGACAGTTAAATTGCCATTGGTTAAATTTCTCGTAGCTGGTAGTGTTGCACCCGGATTTGAGCCTAAAATACTCAAGAAAAGGTTGGTTCCCTCTCTAACGTAAGAAACGGAATACCCGGCACGAAAAACGCTGCTTCCATTACCACCAAATATTGCACGCAAAATGCCTTTGTCGCCAAAATTAGGACTGTAAACCATGCCAAACGACGGTGCGAAATTATTCATATCATCGTTGTATGCTTTTTCTCCGATTTTCGCCGCAATGATCGATGGAGCAGTTCCGGTTAAAGTGCCTGGTTTGAATATATTTCCTTGACCGGAAACTCCCCACAAATCTGCAAAACTCGAGACCTTTCCGAAGTTTGCACTGTCAATGACAAAAGCAGTTTGCGGTTGCCATCTGAGTCCAAAATTAACACTAAAATTCGAGCGAATTCTCCAGCTATCTTGGGCAAATATCCCAAACGTATTTTGTCTAGTTTTTTGCTGAGTTTCGGAATTAACTTTATATGTTCCATCGCCCGTTAAAGCTGCGGTTGAACCAAAGCTTAGAACTCTTCCAACCAGTACCGCATAAAGATTGCGAGCCTCAGTTATCTGGGCTGCGGAAGCTCCGGGTAATGTTGTGGTTGAGAACATTCCAAACGCAGGGTCAGTTGAATCAAGTCCAAATCCAACAGTTGGAACAATCGGATTGGTAGAAAATGAATCTAATTTGATCAATTTATAGTTTCCACCAAACGAAATGTTATGATTTCCGGCAATCCAAGTTAGCGAATCGCTGAAATCGTATGTTGGCGATGTGCGTCCTGATTTGCTGTTCAATGCAGTTTGGCTACTAATCGCTGTTCCACCAAAACTTGCTGCATTCAGCCCAAGTGAGTATCCACCTTGAAAGCCGAAATCGGCGGGTGTTATCGATGGAAAGAAGTTTGTAAATCCGCCCGAATTTGTAAATCGAGCTTCATTGATTACGTTCGTTCTCAAAGAGGAACGAAGAGCAATCGCTGTGGATTTACGAATCGAGCCCTGTCCGTAAGAAGGGAAACCCGGAAATCTTTCTTCTACAGCATTAAGAAAATCCTTGGCGGGCACAAATCTTTGTCGATTCAAAACGAATTCAACGCTGTGATCTTTATTTAGATTAAAGTCAAATCTCAAGGCTAAGAATTTTCTAACTTGACCGCCTTGCGGGGTAAAGTTGTAGTTTTGAATATTTGGAGAAGCCGTGTTTGGAGTCAGTGTTCCGGTTGTTCCGGTCGCTGCATTGATTTTTGCAAAAACGGACGCAATCGTTGGATCAACGGTTGCTAATCTCGCATTTGCTAAGGCAACGTTCATTAAATTAACCGTCTGCGTTGCACCACCAGCTATATAAGAATAGTTTCCGGCAGCGGCTGCTGGAGTTAAAACAACACGTGTACGGCTCTGCGATTCTGGTAAACGATATTCTTCGTAATTGAAAAAGAAGAATGCTTTATCTTTACCGGAATTAAAAAATGGACCGCCTTCACCAAAATGCGGAAAAGGAAGCGGACCACCTAAACGACCACCATATTGATTTAATTGAATAACATTTCGCGGGGCTTTAGTCTGCCCGGGCAATGGTTTCAAATCACGATTATTAAAGAAATAAGCAGCATTTAAAGAAGTGTTACGAACTTGTTCAAAGACACCGCCCGAATATCTGTTGGTTCCTCGTTTTGTTACAAATTTGATCTGTACCGCTCCGTCGCCTGAACTTTCAGCACCGGGAACCGCAGTTGAAACAGTAACTTCTTCTATCGCATCAATTTTTGGTTGAACGTAAGTAAAGTAACCATCACTCGATCGAAGCAAATTGTCTTGGGCATCAACCCCATCAACCGTAATACTTAAAGAACCTTTTGGTAGTCCATTAATTGATGCCTGTCGTGGACGACCAACTGTTGCGGTTCCAGGTAAAAGACCGACTAAATCAAGGGCGTTTCTCGATGCGATAGCAGTTTCGGTAATTTGCCGCCCAGTAATATTTGTTCCAACGGTTGCGGTTTGCGTCTGTAAAACCTCACCGCCGCTGGTTATCTCAACGGTTTGCTCTACCGCACCAACTTCAAGAGTTGTGTTAACTGTTGTAGGTAATCCTACATCAACCTTTACGTTACTGGTCACAGCTTTTTTGAAGCCTGACAAATTAACAGTAACGGTATAGAGTCCCGCAGGTACCGCAGGAACACGATAAGTTCCATTATCGCTTGTAGTTGCGGTAAATTCCTGTCCACTTTCGTTCTTTATTGTTACCGTTGCGTTAGGCACAACAGCACTATTAGAATCTATAACGGTGCCACTAATTGATCCCGTTGTTTGAGCCTGAATAGGGTTCTGATGAATCCCAATCATCACAACCGCTAACAAACACATTAAAACCACCTTCATAAAATTTTCCTCCTGATTCCCTAAAACTAACTTATAAGTCCTCCAAATTCTTCCGAATTCAAAATAATATGCTAATGCGTTGCTTCTTTTATTAAAAATTTCCGAAAAAAGCGTAAATCCGAATGCAAAAAAACAATCCCAGCTTTAGCAGTATTTCACTGCCAAAACTGAAGTTTCGGATTTCATTACCGTTATGCCTTGAACTTTATGTATAGCTAAATTTGGAATTGCACAAATTTATTTTCGCTTATTGGTTGGAACTCTCTGATTGACGCAAAATATGTGCCAATCATGGGTTTAAATGATCGAAACACAGGGGATTAGTTGCATGGTAATTTGCATGATTGTTATAACAACCATAACTTCAATCAATGAAGGAGTTAAGAATTTCTCAGGGATTATTAAATTTTGCTGGGAAAATCTGCACTTATGAAAGTATAACCATTTCTTATCCGATAATCTGGAAACAAATGCAATTTTTCACAATTTGCTGCTTTTAATATTAGGTTCGAAGACGAAGCGGAATCAGGCTAAACGGTAGAGAACAAGCTAAAGTCAAAAAAGAGGAGCAAAAGCCCAAGGACTTCTACTCCATTTCAACTTGGATTTCCGCGTAATTACTCAACCTTGACGAAATCCGTCCCCGTTCTGCCGAATGTTTCAGGATGATACATTTCTTCGGCTTTCGCGGGCGGAACGACGAATTGTCCCGGAGTTGTCGCACGCGTTACATATGTATATTTGTAAACGCCTTCCCACAGAAGCGAAGTGAATGCTTCGGCACGTTCATCACGGAAGTTTTGGTGTTCAAACCAATTCTGCCTCCACCACCAACTATTGTAGCCGTAGCTTCGGGAACCCATTTCAATCACCGATGTATTGCCGCCCTTATCTTGCGGAATATCTTCGGTAACAGCCAAATCAGGATTCAAAATCTCGAGTCCGGCAGGCAACGGATCAACTAATGCGACGTGATATCGTCTCGCTTGTGCGACCATCGTCAGCCTTACGCGAACACGCGAACCAGACTTAATCGTCCAGCTTCCATCGGCATTTTGTTTCACGTCTTCTGCATTGTCGACCGCTTCATATTGACGTAAAACCGTGAATCCATAATCCGCCGGAGCGAGTTTCAGATTCTTCGGAGCGTATTTCATTCCGATTCGATAATAGAGCCTTCCCGCACCCTGTTTATCAAGGATTAGATTCGACGTTCCGCCTTGTTCGATTAAATATTTCATCGGAATATTCACTTGATTTGAATCAACTGAGCGTCCTTTGAAAAGCTGATCGCCCGCGTAGGTATTGCCGAGCCACATCTTGGTTACAAAATCAGGTGTGACCTTTTCGTAGGCTTGGAAATATTTATCCAACGCCAACAAAATAAAGACATTTTCCTGCGTATTTGACCAAGCACCTTTGGTTCGATGGTCTAATAAACCGCGAACCAATTTTGGTATCAAATCCCCTGCGGAAACTCCACCCGCTGACGCAGGCGGTACTGACTCTGTTTTTAACAGTGCTTCCAAAAGAACGCCGTCCGCACGGCGATTTGAATACATAATTACCCAAGCACCATCGCCATAATCGGTAACGAAGTTAGCTGTTGCCGCAGTTTCAGTCGTTCGATTCATAACAAATCGTTTGATCGCGTCAACTTCCGCCGTCGAAGTTTTATCATTGGCAAGCACCGAAAGTACCCAACCCAATGCTTCGAACGGCATCTTTTCAATCGTCGCTTCTTTCAATAAAGCTTTCGTCTTCGCTACGTCTTTGTCGCCCATCAAATCGCGAACGTACAAAGCATAAGCCGAAATCGTCCAACGAAGTTGCGGCGAATACCAAGAATCGTAGTATTTCTCAACATTCTTGAGGTAAACCTTAGATTTATTAAGCATGTCGTCCGGCACCTTGTAGCCTTTTCCTTTCGCCAAAAGCAACGCATGAGCAACGTGAACCGACATAAACGGAAATTCATATCGCTGACGTGCTCTGCCCCATAAACCGAAGCTTCCATCTTCGCGTTGGCGACCTTTCAAGAGTTCAATGTCTTTCTCAAAACTCTTTTTAATTTCGGCTTCAGTTGGCATATCTTTTGCTTTGAAAGCCTGCAAAACATCTTTCAGAGCCGCAATCGAGATCATTCGGCTGGAAATTTGTTCCGAACATTCATATGGATAGCGATAAAGATAAATGAACGCATCGGTCAATTCTTGCAATTGGGTTGAACTTGTCGTTACTTCCAATCCGCCGAATTGCGACCAAACGTCTCCCGGAGTTTGAACGGGTTGAATGATCGCCCCGTTTTGATCCGTCGTGCCGTAAGTTGCAAAGGCTTCGGTAGTTGCAGGAGTCCAAACAGGCAGCGAAATCTCCGCCGCATCGTTCCATTTTCCAGATGAAACGGCAATTTGGAAACGAGCCGTTCCGGCTTTTTCCGCTGAGACCGGGAAGCGGACTTCCAAACGATCATTTGCCGGAACGACAACTTTCTTTCCGCCGCCGCTTGTTAGCGTGGCATTCGTTGCACGAACGGCGATATTTACGGTCATCGGATTATCGGTCTGATTCTGGACAACGACCGGCAGTTCAATTTTGTCGCCGAAATTCATAAATCTCGGAGCAGACGGGCGAACCATCAAAGGTTGCCGAGCCGTTAAATTAGAATCGCCGCCGCCAAATCGCTTACCCGAATCGACCGCAACAGCCATCACGCGATAGCGGGTCAAATTATCTGGAAGTTTCACCGGGACAACGGCTTTACCGTTTGAATCCGTTTTAACATTCGGAGCAAAAATCGCCAACGCATTGAAGTTTTCACGGATTTTGATCGGCGAATTTGGCTCATCAGGTGGCGGGGCTGCGTCACTTTCTTTTTCTTCCCTTAGCCTTCCGTCATCGGAATCTTTCTTTGCAGCAGACCGTTGTTTCATCATTTCAGATTTCGGTGCAGCGGATGGCTGCGGGCGATTCGCGGTTCCCGCAACCATTGCGTCCGCTGACGTAACTATATCTCCGCCATTTCTTCCACCTACTTGCAATTGATCGATATTCTTTTTAATATCATCAGGATTTCCCAACAAAATATCTTTGCGAGAATGATAATCCGTTACGCCTTCGCCGCGTTGTGTGTAAAAAACGCTGAGCGGATCGCCTATCCGATAGCCTGAAAGTGCAAGCACGGACTCGTCAACCACAACAACCGTAACTTCACTATTTGCAACAGGTTCGCCTTTATTATCTTTTACTTCAACATTAACTTTTGTTTCCGCACCGGGTTCGACGCTCTTATCTTGCGGTTCGGCGGAAACGGTCAATTTGCGTGAATCGGTTGAAATCGGCAGGTTAATTTGTCCGCTCGCAAAAGCGGGACGTTTAGCAAGTTTTGCGTCAACTTCGCCTTTATCGTTCATTCGCGGAGCTGCTCCGACCAAATCAACTTGGGCGTAAATATTCGGCAGATACTTTTCTTCCAAAGGAATTCGCAAAACAACGGACTGACCTTTCATCGTAAATCGTTCCGTTTTAACCAACCCGTCGCGACGGAGAGTCAAAACGCCTTCCGCATTTTCGAATGGCGATTGCACTAAAATTTCGGCGACATCACCGGCTTTGTAATCCTTTTTAGACGGAATCAAATTCGCTTCTTCCATCTCAACATTTCGTTTCGGAGGAGTTTTCCCGCCCGAAACCCAAACTGTAAATTGCGATTCATTCGGACGTTCGCGATCATCCAAAACCGTTGCCGTAATCGTATAAACACCGCCGGACTTAGCAATAAATTCACATTTAGCGGGTTTATCGCTTGATTTGACATCGCAAGTCTGTTCGTCAGTTACAGTTTCTTTCCATGAGCCTTTATCAAAAGTCCAATCCTTCAAAATGGCGGTAATGGTCGTATTTTTATTTGCCGCTAATTTGCCTTCGATATCGGAAACAATTGATTCGATCTCGATTTTTTCCCCTTTATTAACGAACGTTCTCGGCGTTTTGATCCCAACATATAAATCCGCCGGATGAACCAAAAGATTTGTCGAAGACGACCAAGCTTGCCGATTAACATCCATTACGCTTGCCGCCGCACGAACGCTATATGGTCGAGCCGGATTGGCATCTTCAAAATCAAGTTTTAGCAGATGTTTGCCGCTGGCATCGGTAATTCCTTTGAAAGCTTGAGTCGCGTTTTGCGAATAATCTTCGCCATAGCTTCTCCACCATGGAACCCATTTTCCAAAAGTGTAATCATCACGCGTTGGCGGAGTATAATTCGTCGGAGTTGCCGTAACATTCCAATTTACTTCAGCATTCGCAAGTCCGCCGCCCGCATAATAGCTGGCGTTTATTGAAACCAAAGCATTGGATTTCACGAAATAAGGAGCTTCCGTTTCGTTCTTTGCTTTCACTTCAAATTCAGGACGACGAAATTCTTGAATTTGAAATTGATGATAAGTTGAATTGCCGCTCAAGCCTGAGCCGGTCGAAATAATTACGTTCGCGTAACCCAAATTTGCGTTGTCAGGAAGTTTGAATTTGAAATCAAACGCACCGAAAGCATTGAGATTTGAACTCCCTTTCCCGATTTCCGCACCACGCGAATCTTGCACTACATAGCTAATATTGCTTGCTTTGTCGCCAAGTTCGGCGATGTCTCCAAATTTTCCGCCTTGATAAATTCGTATGTAACCCTTGACCGCAACTTCTTCTTTCGGCTTATACATTTTGCGGTCGTCAAAAACGAACCAGCGAAGCGAATCCGATTCCGATTTTTTATACCAATTGCCGTATTCTTGCCAATAATAATCGGTATTTTCAGGCAAAAACGCTACATCTTTACCTTTTCGGGCGATCAAAAGATTTTGCTGTTTTTGAGTTTGAACATCGTTCAAGGGCAAACGTAAAATGCCGTTTTCCGATGTCTGATTGGATTCAGCTTCGCCGATAGTCTCGGTCTTTGAAGCTTCGCCTGATTCTGCGATTATGTTCGTTTCTGTCGGCTGCGAGCTTCCCCAAGTCGTTAGCCATTCCCACCAGCTCGATTTTGGATTTTGGATTGCGGATTTCGAATTTTTAACCGTTTTGCCATCCGGATAAATCGAAAGATTAGCTCCATTTATCGGTTTGCCTGTTTTCAAATCCGTCACAAAACCGACAAGTTCTTGATTATCAACAAATGCATCAAGTCCCATTTGCGTCGCCTGATTCCATGCAACCAGCATTGTGCGGTCATATTTATCACGGCGAATTGTCGGTTCAATTACAACTACGGCGTTACCAAAACCATCATTCAAAGCCGCACTCAGATCAATCCGAGTTTCGACCATTTCATCTGCCTTGGTTTCAATCTTTTGAATCTTATCTACAACAAGTTTGCCCGGCATCGGCGGACGTTTTTGTTCATCATAATTGAGGTAACGCATAAAGCCCTGAAAACCTTTCCAATCTTCCGGCGAAACTTTGTAGATTTTTACTTTTACAGATGGATGATTAGTCGTAAATACTGAATAAGAAGGCTTTGCAGTAGGGTCAAGCACAACAAAACTTCCGCCTTGCGAATAGATTTGCGTAGGTGCAGCTCCGACGTTGAAAGTTGCAATTGCAGGCTTATCTAAATTCTGTTCGAAAGTGTCTTTGAGCGATGTATCGATTGTAACTTTATAGCTCGTTCGCCCTTTTTTGTAGCCCTGAAAATAGACGTAATTACCACTTGGATATATGTTTAAGCCTTCAATGGCAGGCTCAACTTTGACCATTTCCTTGCTGAATTTTGCCGCATCGATCGGATTGGTAAACTGCATATACCAAGTGTCAAAAGGCGAACACTGCTTGCTGCTTTCATAATTGCACCAACCTCTCACAAATTTCATTGCTCCATAAGTATTGAAGCCATAAACCTGATCTTTTGTCGTTGGCAAAGGACCTTCGGCGGAAGGAGTCCCTTTTTGAACATTAACTGAAATCCCGGAAGCGGCAGGCAACGCATTTTCCGTTAAACCATCTGAATTTACTGCCCGAAAAGCAATCCAACGCTTCGGCTGAACTTGTTTTGCGTAGTAAGAAATGCTGCCATCCTTGTCAATTTCTTCCTGAGTAGCAAGACGAATCGGAATACGTTTTCCGCCCGATGTAACCGCAATAGTTTTCAAAACGGCTTCAGGATTAATCTCCTGGTCAAACGAAATGAACATCAAAGCATCTCGCTTCGTTATTTGATTTTGCGGAATCATCGTTTGAACGGCTGGCGGAGGAGTTGTAAATGTCCAAACGACATCTTTCTGCAAAGCTTGACCCGTTGCAGATTTTGTTCCGGCTGGCACTTTTGCGGTAAATTTCGTCGCCATCGGAAAACGTTTTGTCGTGTCAAACATAATCGTTTTTGTTCCAAGCCAACGCCATTTCCCTTCGGTTTGCGGTGAAAGTTGAACAGGTTGAACTTTTGCAGCATCTTCTTGTGAAGTAACCGCAACCATCGACTGTGAAAATGTAACGTTTAGATCAGGTGCGAGCGGAACTTCTCCTTCAGGTGAAAAACGAATAACTTCCAAAGTTTTGCCGGATTGATCAACATTTATCGGATTTATCTGACTATCAGCCGGAAATTTTTGGTCAACCTTTTTGCCGGTTTTCGGTGCGGGCAAACTTCCTTCGCGTTTGGCAAAATCTTTTTGATCGTCTTCTTCCACTTTCGGTTTTGGAATTCGATTTAGAAGATTATCGGTATCGCCCTGCGAAAGCGGATCGCCCTTTGTCGGCGGGGTTGGCGTGCGTTTCTCCGCACCTTCCGCACCTTCAGAAAGCCGGAATTTCAGACCCGTTTGTGGTGTTTGGTTCATAATCGTCTGTTTTGATTTTCCGCGAACGGTTTGTGCCTGGGCATCCAGCACCATTTGCAAACCTATCGGCGACAATCCGCCTAAGTAGATTGAAACTACTAAAATAAAAGAAATCAATGCGTTATATCGTCTCATTTTCGTTTGTCCTTAACTGATTTGAGTTTTGACCTTTTCTTACCGCTTATCTTACTCCAATTTAGCTTTTGAAATCTAACTTGTTTCAAAACGGAAAAGGTCTTTCCACTTTTCTGAACGCGTTCCGGTAAAATTACTTGCATTTTTTCGACAAAAACTTTGCATTTCGATTTTTCCATTTATCTTGCGTGTTTTTTTCGCTATACTGTTTTCAGATATTGCAACTTTAAGATTTGTTGTAACGTAAAGGTTCTTGCAGTTTTGATTCTGCAATTTGAGGAGTGATAAAAAATGGGACTTTGGTCAAGACTTAAGAGAATTTTTCGGGCGGGAACGGGTGCTGCCCTTGATAAAATTGAAGATCCTGAAATGGTGCTTCAGCAAACGATTCGCGATATGCGAGAGCGTGTGCCTGATTTAAATAATTCCGTCGCCCAAGTAATGGCTACCGAGCGTCTTTTGGCAAAAAACAAAGAAAGATTATCTGAAACCGTTGTAGATTTGGATTCGAAAATTAAAGCTTCCGTCAAGATGGGACGCGACGATATTGCCACGGCTTATATCGGGCAACTTCAGCAAGCTCAGGTTGATTTGCAAAAAACCGGCGTGCAGTACGATCATGCTCAGAATGCATCCAAACAAGCATTGAAAGCGAGAGATAATTACGTTCTCAACATGCAAAAACGTTCGGCTGAGGCGATGCAGTTAATCAGTGCTTCGAAGCAAGCCAAATTGCAGGAGCAACTTGCCCAAACGATGGAGACATTTAATCTCGGCGACGATTCTTCTACTTTTAGCGAAATGCGTGAGAAGATCGATCGTAGAGTTGCGGCGGCTGAAGCAAAATTGCAGCTTGGCTCATCAAATGTTGATACGCAAATGCAGGATATCGAACGAGAAGCAATGGATATGCAGCTTCAGGACAAATTGCTCGAATATAAATCTCAAATGGGTTTGCTTGGAAGCGGTGCAAGTGCCTCCGGCAATCAACTCAATGCTGGTCAGCCTGACGACAAACAATCTGATGTGCTGGATCAGGTTTTATTGAATGAAATCAACGAGAAAAAAGCGTAACTTTAAATTGACCTAACAGTTTTATGGCAGATTTAGCAAAATACCAACAGGAAATCAGCAAATTTAATACAAAGTACGTCAAAGAAGCCGTTAAAGAACCGGTTAATTTTTGGGGATTAGCTGGTTTTGCGGTTGCAGCGGCTTACACTCAAAGTGTGATTCCTTTGGCGATTGCTTTGCTTTGCGAACTTCTCTATATGATAGTTGTGCCGATAATGCCTGTTTACAAACGTCTGGTGAATAATCGCGAGAAGGTTCGCCTGCGTGAATTGAATCGCTCCAATCGAAAAGAATTAATTCAAACATTCAGCCCGCGTGAACGTGAAGCCGTTAATTATCTGGCACAACAAAAAGAACAAATCATCCGCAATTACCATAAATTCACGGGTGCGAGAGAATTACCGAAAAATCTGGAAACTCTCGACCATCGCTGGGAAGATTTTGTTGACCTTTTGGATATTTATCGCCGCCGAAAAAGTCATCTGAAATCGATCAATCGTCAGGCAGTTCACAATCAGCTTTCGCAAGCTTATCGTGCCGCTGAAAGTTCGCCCGATGAAAAAACAAAGCGAATTCAGCAGACAAACGTTGAGATTCTAAAACGCCGGATCGCCTCATTTGACGCACTCGAAAATAGCGTCAAATTAGTTGAAGGACAACTTCAATCAATTGAAAATTTCTTTGGTTATTTGAATGACGAGATCGTTACAATGTCCACGCCTGATAAGTTTAACCTGCTTGATTTTGAACAACTTAGCGATTCAATAACAATGACCAAACAAATGCTCGATGCCACCAGCGACGCAATGGGAGCATTAGACGCCCATAATCGGGCAATGGGAAATTACGAGCTCTTGCCGGAAACGAATCGATAGTAACGCAGGCATCTTGCCTGCAACTTATTTCTTACCACATTGGGACAAGGATTTTCGAATTCTTGTCCTTTTCTCTTGATACTCGCTTTTTTATCGGTTAAATTAATGAATTCGAATTGCAAACAGGCAGAAACGCGACCGTTAGGAAGCGTGTGATTGTTCAAAGATCCGACACGCTCCTCGACGATCGCGTTTCTGCCTTTTATAACCTAATTATTAAAAGGAATTTATATAAAAATGAAAAGAGTTGGAATTTTGGTCGGGCGTGAGCAAACGTTTCCCGAATCAATTATTAAAAGCATTAATGAAAAAAGCGGCGGCAAAATAGTCGCCGAAATGGTAACGGTTGGCGGAATCAAGATGGATGATCCGAAGAAATATGATCTCGTAATAGACCGTATTTCGCATGAAGTTCCATATTACCGTGCAACCTTGAAGCAAATGGCTTTGCAAGGCACTTACATCGTCAATAATCCGTTTTGGTGGTCGGCTGATGATAAGTTTTTTAACTTTAGTCTGGCTCATCAAATCGGAATCGCGATTCCTAAAACGGTTCTTTTGCCGCAACAAGCTTATATTAAGGACATTACCAGCGAATCGCTTCGAAATCTCGAATTTCCGCTCGATTGGGAAGATATCGTAAATTACGTCGGCTTCCCTGCTTTCCTGAAACCACACGATGGCGGCGGCTGGAAAAATGTTTCTAAGATTTGGAATTTAGAAGAACTTTGGTCGGAATATAATCAATCGGGCAAACTCTGTATGACATTGCAAGAAGGAATTGAATACGATCAATTTGTGCGTTGCTATTGCGTAGGGCAAGAAAAGGTTTTGATTATGCCGTATGATCCTTCAAAGCCCTATATGTCCGGAATGCAATACGTTAACGTTGACGAATATCTCGCTCCGGCGTTGCATAAGCGAGTCGAAAAAGACGTTATCACTATCTGCAAAGCGTTAGGCTATGATTTGAATACCGTTGAATTTGCGATCAAAGATGGCATTCCATATGCAATTGATTTCATGAATCCTGCACCGGATGCCGAACTCGCATCGGTTGGCGAAGCGAATCATCATTGGATCGTAAATGCGATGACTGATTTTGTAATTAAAAAATTAAGCGGAACGGCGGTTCAGCCCGAATATCGTTGGACAGTAATGCTTAATCCGGCTGAGCCAAAGAAAAAGGCTGTGAAGGCTAAAGTTACAAAAAAATAATAAAGATTGGTTTAGAGGCGTGTCTTTGACCCCCGTTTGAATATTCAAGAACGGCGGTCAAAGACACGCCTCTAAACATTAAATACGTATTTTTTTACTTAGTCTTCCAATTCAATAATCGGGCATCTTTCCGATAAAAAACTCTGGCTCAAAACCAGACCAATCCACAAAATAATTGTGATAAAAGAAGCTACCCAGCCAACATCAGCCACGGTATCGTTAAACAAAATACCGAAGAAAACTATCAGCAAGCCCATTAGCGAAAATTTGAGGAACATCTTCTTATTTCTTTCTATACTTTCGAGCCAATTTATCCGCGTCATTTCGGCTTCCATGTAATCATCGTCGTTACATAATCGAAGAAAATACTCATTTTCACCATCCGCCCATTTTTTCAAAGCGGTGTTTTCCGCAAAATGCGAAGCACTTGCAAAATGATGAATTACGTGTGCAATCTTGCCTTCACGCAAAGCAATTTCGGCAAGTCCGCGTACTGAACGAAAACTGTTTTCCGCAATTGATAAAACGCTGTAAAAAGTCTTGCCCGAACGATTCCAATAACCATATTGAAAATAACTTTCGCCGATTCTTGCAAGCAATTTTGCGTCTCCTTTCGCCTTTGATTCCGCCAGACGGAGTGCCGCAGTCGCTCGCCGGATAAGTTTTGGATTCCTTTCCAAGCTAGCGAATGAATGCAAACATCGGGCAAATTCAAAGTTCAGCCATGCATCTTTTGGGTTGAGCAGCAAAGCCCTGCGAAATGCTTCCAATGATTGCAAAAGATAGCCTGACATCCTGAGTTCATTGGCTATTTGGCGTAAATCATCAGCTTTTTCCATTCCCTCGTCACCAGAATCTTTGTTGATTGGCTTGCTTCTCAAAGCTCGATCTTCATTTTGAAATTCGTTGACGGAATTTTCCAAAACTTCCATCGAAGGAATTCGTGCGAATTCGGCTTTCATTAAGGTTTCTTTCGGATCTTGCAGATAATCACGCAATTCCAAGGAGCGATTATCCAAAACATCATTCGGCACTAAATTGAATAAACGATTTATCATCAAGCGATAATCTTCACCGCCCGACGCAAAAATAAAGCGAGCTCCCTTGCCGGTAACTGTTGTTCGATAGCAATAGAAAACGTTTCCGCCACGCCGCAATGCTCTGATCGATTGAGTTTCAATTTGTTCAATATGGTTCACTCTCAGGCGATACGGTTTTCCGATTAATTTCGACCAAAATTTCGGTAAAAATCCAGTCCGGGAAATAAACTTGCCGTTAAATTCAATCCTATCTTTCCAGGTTAAAAAAGGAATAATCAGCCAGCTCAGTCCAAATAAAAGGAAAGCATATAAATCGCGTCCGAGGTAAACCAAAAATCCTGACATAAAACTTGCCAGAAAAAATGTCACGAAATAGCTATTTGGCGAAACTCGGATGTCCACCAATTTCTTGAAAGCTTTCTTCTTAGCTATGTTGCCCGATCTTGCTTCGGCAACTTTTGCTCCTGCGGTTTGTGCCACGTTATTTTTCCTTATTAATTCTGTATGACAATAGAAATACCTAATTCCCAACTATTTTTCAAACTATTTCAACCAAATACGAAAAAAGACCGAAAATAGTTATATTTTCAGTCTTCCAAGCAATGCAGGCAAGATGCCAGCGTTACGATGGTAATTCGGGAAGCTCTTCCTTAATTTGAGCGGCTCTCGTCGGATCCAGGTTTTGTAATTTTTCCTTTGCTTGCCGAGCCGTTTGCGACATCGGAATCGTTTTGCCATCAGAATCTTTCGCTTTGCTGGCAATATCGGCAATGTTGAAATATAAATCTGCCGCTTCGGTCTTTTTACCTTGCTTTTCAAATATCGAAGCGAGTTCGAAATTTATCGAATCTTTGGCAATAACAGAATCGCCCGATTGTGCTAATTCCTGATAAATCGTGACGGCTTCATCAAGTTTTCCATCGCCTGCTTTTGCTTGTGCAAGAGCAAATTTCGATAAACTTCCGATTTCTCCACCTGATTTCGCCAAGACGTTCAAATCCTCAATAGCAGCATTACGATCAATGCTCAAGCGGGTTGTGGCGGCAAAATATTTTGCTTTTTCGCCAATCGCTCCGCCATTTGCGGCGGCTACGCTTTGAAATTCTGCAAAGGCTGCTTCTGCACGCTCTTTATCGGTTTTGAAAACTTTTCCGGTATAAGTTGGCGGAACCGGTTGGGTTGTTACAGGTGCGATCGACGTTTCAATCGCATTGCCTAAGGCAGTTTGCCCGACGCCGCCCGAACGTTTCGTCCATGAATAGATCAAACCCGCCAAAATCGCCAAAACTGCAACTGCCGCAATCGCATAAAGCATAGTTTTGCCTTTGCCTTCTACTTTCTTGCTGAGTTCAGCGATTTGTTTATTAGCCGTAGCTTGAAAAGCGTCTTGATACGCTACTGTTTCCTTCGGTTTTTCCTCAGGGAGATTTGTTACTTCTTGTAATCTTTTCTTTCTTGCCATTATTTCCTTGCAATCTTTCGCTTCATAGAGCGTTCTTATGTTAATTTCGAGACTAAGTCGAAAAGGTAAAATTTATCGTAAAAGCAGCGGAATGACAAGGCATGAAAAAATATTTACTTTTCAGGGAACAAAATTCTAAAATTGGTGTCTAAGTAAATAGTTCGCGAAATAAGCGGATGAGCAATTGGAAATTTCTGGAAAAAGGGGCGGGTATGTTCTTCAGTAAGTCAATCACAATTGACCGGGAAGAATTAGGAAAAGTTGCACTGGCGGCTACTGCCCACTCCGTTTGTTCATCAGGCGAAATCGAGTTCATTGAAAAACTAAAAGCGGGCGAGGCAGATGCTTTCGATCAATTTGTGATTCGTTTTACGCCAAATGTTTTTGCTTTGCTGATGCGGCTGACACAGGACGAAGAAGAGGCTCGCGATTTAACGCAGGAAACATTTTTGAACGCTTTGAAAGCAATTAAAAACTTTCGCGGCGACGCAGATTTGAAAACATGGCTTTACAGAATTGCCGTAAATGAATCGCGAAATCGTTTTCGCTGGTGGAAACGCAGAAATAAAAATTCGATCTTTTCACTTGATACAGAAAACGTTTTCGGAGCTTCGCCGTTAAGCGAAACAATTGCGGATAAAGCTGAAAATCCTGAAAGCATAGCTCTCAGACACGAACGCGAGCAAGCTCTGCGACAGGCTTTGAGCGAATTGCCGACCAACTTTCGAGAAGTAATCGTTTTACGCGATATCGAAGGATTGAGCTACGAAGAAGTTGCGACGGCATTAGAAACAAATGTCGGTACAGTAAAGTCTCGAATCGCCCGCGGACGCGAGGAAATGAGAAAGAAATTAATAGGTTTTTGAAAATTAAATAGTCCATAGCCTAGAGTCCAATGTCCAAAGTCAGTCTGATTTTCGACTTTAGACCTTAGATTTTATACCTTGGACTATATTGAAGCGAATGATTGACCCGCCCCGACTTCATTTTGAAGACAAAACTATTCGGTGCCAAACGGGAGTTAAAGGGTTCAATTGAGCGATAGATCGTTTTGAAAAGTTTTCGATAACTGTTTGAAAAGACCAGCAACAAGGTTCAGTTATCGAAAATCATTAAAACGAAAAAGCGTTGTTTCCTCCATGATTTTATCGAGGAAGCAGTCGGGGTCGGTCAGTCATTCGATTTTGGATTTACGATTGGGGATTTTGGATTTCGCAAAGCCCTAAAGCCAAAAACCTAAGCCCAATTAATAAAATGAAATGCGAAGAATTACAATTTAATTTATCTCTTTACGCCGATAATGATCTGGCGGCGGATGAGCAGTCTATTTTGGACGAACATCTGCTCCAATGTCCGCCGTGCCGCGTTCGATTTTCCGAGTTGAAATCGTTGCGAAATGATTTGCTACAAATGTCGCAACCCGAAATGCCGGGCGATCTGCTCTATTCGGTAAGAAGTGCGGTGGCGAATCAATTGCTAGCCAATCAACCGCGAAATTGGTTTAATTTATCAGACGATTGGAATGAATGGCTGCAATTCAAATTAATGCCATACAGCGTTGGTACGGCACTTTCAATCTTTTTATTGGTGGCTTTTGTGATTAGTTTTAATTCTACGCAAGAATCGGCAACAAAAGTAATCGAAACTGCTCGAATAAATAGCAATAGAACCGTAACCGTAATAGACCCAAACCGCTATCTCGCTAAAGACGTTCCGGTGATTTCGAACGAAGAATTAGCCGCTTTGCGAACACCCGTTTCGAGCGAATCGCCAAGCCTGAACACACGCGGAGCATTGCTTTCGCTGACGAATTCTCTCGTCGGCGGAAAATCTAAAAGACGATGAAGTGACTTTTGTTGCCAATGTTTTGGACAATGGTTTGGCACAGATCACAGAAATTGTAGAAGCCCCGAAAAGCCTGCAATCAATGGAAGATTTATCAAATGCTCTGGAAACTGACGAAAATTTTGCTCCGTTTGTTTCCGCTGAAATGGACAAACGCTCAAGCGTTATTCAAGTAGTTTTCAAAATCCAACGAGTGGACATTGCCTACGATAAGCCTGCCAAAAAGAAATCTCTTGCCAAATAAAATTTCCGCTTTATACCTCACTCCTCTATTTTTTACTGCGGTTACATAATTCCAAAAATTGGTTTAATCAAATAATCGAATCTTTTATCCGAACGCAAATTATCAAAACGTGGGTCGGCTGCCGTCCAAAGTATCCAAGGATCGCGGTCTCCCATTGATTTTTCTAAATACGAATAGGCTTTGTCCTTATTGTTTAATCCGACATAGATCAAAGACTGATATGTTGGCGAAAGGTAATGTTCACGACTTTCCGCTTCAAGCCGAGCGGCGACATCAAGGGCATTTTCACGCTGTCCAAGCAGTGCATAAGAATGTCCTATCCATCTCCATGCAAGTTCACCGCCCGGCTGAAGCAGGATTTTTTCATATTCAGTAATAGCTTCCGCACTTCGTCCGATCATATCTAATCCCCAGCATCGCATCCATCCGGCTACAACCAAATGAGGATAATTTGCCAACAATGACTCGCATTCTTCAATTAGCTTTTGATAGTTTCGTGTAAAAAATATGTAAATCAGCCAGACGATCCGATGATGAAAATCCATCGGCTCAATTTCTATTGCCCTGAGTAAATAAATTTCCGCTTCATCTAATCTGCCTTGATACATTAAAGCCTCGCCCAGATATTTATTGGCAAAGGCGTGATGCGGATTGTGATCAATCGTTTTTCGTAAGTTTTTTTCGGCTTCCATGAAGTTCCAATCACAACACAGAGCGACAAATCCCGCCGCCGCATAAAATTCAGTAGATTGCAGGTCTAATTCTGCAGCTCGCCATAAAGATATTTTTGCATTCCGAAAACCCTGGGCAGGTGTGCTCAATCCGATAATAACTTCCATCACCGCTATTTCAGCAAGCTTGGCGTGAGCGGATGCAAAAGCTGCGTCGAATTGAATCGCTTGTTCCAGCAAAATTCTAGCTTTCGTCAGATCAGGGGCAGTAACTTTTTGAAAATAATATTGTGCTAATTGATAGGCTTGATAGGCATTTGTTGGATTAGAGATTTCAGCAGGAGAAGCAATAGCCTTAAAATGTTCAGATATTGTTTCTTCGACCTCAGTTACTTCGGCAATAAAACGATAGCCTTTCTTCGCTATTGTCTCAATATATTTTTTGCCGTTTTCATTCTCGCCTAAAGCGTTGCGAAGTGTGTAAACGATACGGGAAACGTTTGCTTCTTCGACAAATGAACCTTGCCAAACAATCTGCAAAAGCTCTTCTTTTTCAACGAGATGACCGTGACGTTCAACTAATGCGACAAGCACATCGAAAGCCCTTGGGGTCAGCGAAACACCTTTTCCTTTGCGAAGTAATTGACGCTCTGCTATGTCAAGTTCAAACGACTTAAAACGAAAACGGGGCTTTTTTTCGTCATTCATTTCGTCCTCCGAGAAATTTAGGAGAAAACTAGGAAGATTTTCCAAAGACATATTCAAATTCCAAACCTTACCGTGTATCTGAACTATACAAAACGTCGGTTGTTTGAATGCTTTGGACTATTAAGCTAAATAACCCCTGCATTATAACAATCGCCTTTGCGTTTAGCCAACAAAAAACTTTGGCGTTCTGATAGGATCGCACATTTTGAAAGGATCGTTCGTCTTTTGAAACCAAATTAATGCGTAAACGATGATTGGCATTGCAGTTAATAAAATTGAATACCTTGATCGCTGAAAGTACTGCAAATATCTGAAAAGTTTGAACCAGATCGTGATCATTTAAAATTGAATCCATTTGTTGAAAATGTCGCGTTAATTAATAGATGAAAGAAAACTTCGGCAAGCAATAAATTAAGCCGAACGGCTAATGTTAATCGCTGATGGGAAATTTCAAAAATACCGTCAGTTTGCTTCCGATTTAATTTGAAAGAAAGAAATTTGAGTTGAAAAGGAGCCCCCGATGAAAAAACTAAACTTAACGGTTTTATTTATAACCGTCATTTTGTTTTCCGTTTTAGTGTCAATTCGTATTACGACCGCCCAACCTTTTAACAATTCCCAAAATGAAGGAAAAGAATTCGGCTCAAGTCTGAAAAAATCCGAGAAGAAAAAGAAAGTTCGTCCTCAAAAACCTCAACAAAACGATCCTGCTGACTATAAAAATAATCTTGTAGATGATGAAGACGTTATTCGCGTCGAAACCACTTTAGTAACGAATGAGGTTTTGGTTCTTGATCGATTTGGTAATCCGGTGGTTGGACTTTCAAAGGAAGATTTTACAATTTCCGAAGATAGTGTAGTGCAAGAAATCAGTGTATTTCTGTCAGGCGACACGGAGATAATCCCGCGTTCGATTGTATTAATAATCGACTACAGCGGAAGTCAATTGCCCTATATTGAAACGAGTATCGAATCGGCGAAAATGCTGATTGATAAACTTAATCCGAGTGATAAATTGGCAATTGTCACCGATAACGTTGAATTACTTCAGAATTTCACGAGGGATAAAACTTTACTGAAGGAGAAGCTGGAATTGTTAAAGGTAAGTGCTTTGTCCGGACAAGTTGGCACCAGCAAACAATATAGTGCACTGATGGCAACTCTCAATGAATTGTTTATTGATGAAGGGATCAGACCGATCATAATCTTTCAAACTGATGGCGATGAATTGCAGTTTACGAGAGATGAAATTGATAATTTCGTTTTCAACCGCGAAAACGGGGCAGAGTTCCGCTTCAAAGATATTCTGAAAGCCATAGAAAAGACGCGAAGCACAATTTATACGATTATTCCCGGCGTTTCTTTCAGTGGATTACCTGAAAAGGAAAAAACAATTAGGGCGAAACTTGAAGTGGAAAATAGGGAAAGAGCCTTCGCCATGCTTCGAAATGTCATCTACGTTCCGCGTCAAATGACGATGTCGGAAAAAGAATTAAAATTCATAGGAAACTGGATCAGCAAGCAACAGCAAGCGATTGCTGAAATAGCCAAATTTAGTGGTGGCTTGAGCGAATGTTTGGAACGCCCCGACCAAGCAGAGGGCATATATTCGCAAATCCTTTCGAGAATGAATCAACGCTACGTGATCGGATATTATCCAACCAATCAATCTCAATCGCACGATAACAAATCCAGAGCCTTGAATTTTGAAATTCGCGGACGTCCCGAATACAAGATCATCGGGAGGAAATCATACGTCTTCAAAGGAAAAAGTAATTTATGACTTTAAGTAATTCAGCTTCAAATTGTTTAGAAACAAGCCCCCCGTCAATTTGAAGCAAATAACTTTCAAAATGGTGGGCGAGATTTTAAGTCAATAGGAGAATACTATGAATCGACTAATCGTAAAAACCAAACAATTTCTTAGTTATTTAGCAATTGCAGTATTTCTTTCTGGTCTGATGCTGACCACAATTCAGGCAAAAGCACCCACCTCTAATGCACAGGCGGAGGACGTTATCCTTCAATGGAATCGGGTGCTTTCTCAAAGTGTCGCGACTCCTGGCGTGCATCCCAGTGCAACAATCTTTCCCGTGCGAAGTTCCGCAATGATGCACGCCGCAATGTTTGACGCAGTAAATTCGATTGACGGCTCTTACACGCCATATTTGACAGACGTGCCGGGAAGTAAAAACGCTTCTGCCGAAGCCGCTGCTGCAAAAGCCGCACATGATGTTCTTTCGGCACTTTATCCAAGTCTTCAAGCGGTTTATGATGCAGAACTCGCAAATTCGCTTAATGGAATAGAGGAAAATAGAATTCGGCAGGGCTTTAGAGTAGGAGAAATCGTAGCCGCCCGAATGCTCGAAGCACGGGCAAACGACGGTTGGGCAGCACCGCTACCGCCATATTCTTTGCCGCCAACGCCGGGCAATTGGCAACTGGCACCGGGAAATATTGCCGTTGCATTTACGCATACTCCGGGGGTTCGCACCTTTGCAGTTATAAATAGTTCTCAGTTTGCACCGCCACCACCACCGCCAATGCCAAGCGGACAATATGCCGCCGATTTTAATGAAGTCAAAGAAATTGGCTCCGCAACAAGCTTGACACGAACGGCGGATCAAACCTTGGTCGCACGCCTTTGGGCAGTTATTGTAACAACAACGTCACCATTCACTTCATGGAATAATGTTGCCCGCAATCTCTCGATTTCTCGAAATCTTACGCTAATCGAGAAAGCCCGTCTGTTCGCTCTGTTTAACATCGCCGTGCATGACACGCTGGTCACTACTTTTACAAGCAAATTTCAATATGGTTTGTGGCGACCTGTAACGGCAATCCGGCGGGCAGATGAAGACGGTAATCCCAATACAATTCAAGATCCGGCGTGGTCAACCCTTATTCCAACTCCGCCATATCCGGCTTATGCAGGAAATATGGCAGGAATCGGCACTTCGCATTCAACGTCGCTTGCATTGTTTTTTGGACGTGACGACATCGCATTTGAAAATACGTGGGCTGGTTCGCCCGGCTGGACGCGTTCTTATGCTAGCTTTAGTGCGATGGCAGACGAAGAAGCTAATAGTCGAATTTACGGTGGCATTCACTTTAGATTCGACAACGTTGCCGGACAAGCTGCAGGACGCAACATTGCAAATTATGTGTTTAGCAATTTTTTAACGCCTCGCAGAAAATGAGCAGACGTAAATAATCCCCCCCCCCCAAAGTGCATAACAGTCAGAAAATTCTGACTGTTATGCACTTTTGCATGTCTTGTCATTTTCGTAAGCAGCAAGAGACGTAGTCACAACGTAATGCTGAAAATCTCACATTTTTTTCCTTTCTCTAGATGCCAAATTTGAAATTTGTATTGGCTTAAACGCAATTATTTGATGTCAACATAGCTGCCGTCAATCAAATCATTCGTCGGATGAAGAATTACTTCCGTTTCGACTTCGATTCCCTCAAGAATTTCAGCTTCATCGGAGTTTCTTTGTCCGATTTTTACGTCGCGTTGAAAGGCTTTTCCGTTTTCCACCGCAAAAATACTCCAGCCTTCTTTTTTTCTGAAAAGCGAGCTTGCCGGAATTTTTAAAACGTCCGATTTCTCCCAAACAACAATTTTTGCTTCAATTCGATAACGATCGCCCAAATTTTCAGGTTTTTCAAAAAAATCCGCGATAACGTTTACCCTTTGCTCCTCAATTCCAAGCGATGAAACCTTAGTAAAAGCTGCCGGCTCAATCAATCGGACTTTTGCTTCGGCAGTTTTATTTTCGCCCCAACCACTTATTTTCATTGCATCGCCTGGCTTTATTTTCACAGCATCGGTTGAAAGAATATCAACTACAATTTCCAGATTTGCCGGATTGCTCAATTCGATCAAAGGCGTTCCGGCATTAATTACTCGTTCGCTTTCTTCCGGGATCTTCAAAACACGACCATTGATCGGAGAGTAAACAATAGTTGGATCGCCCGAGGAACTGCCGCCAGTTAAGAGCGAAGATTTTGCCCTTTCAACCTCATTGGCAGCGGCTCTAACCCGAAAACGGGCGGCTTCGATTTCTTTTTCAAGCGTTCTTTCATTGCTCAAACGCTGTTCGTAATCCTGCTGCGAGGTTTTTCCGTAGGTCAGCACATTTTTCGCTCGGGCGGTTTCGCGGCGTGCTTGGGCTAAATCCGTTTGCATGTGCTGAATATTTGTCTGGGTCTCCGATTTGTTTTCTTTGGCAAGTTCGATATCCAAATCAGCGGCTTGCAAACGATATTTTGCTGCCTCTAATTCTTTGTTAAGTGTTTGCTCGGCGAGCTTTTTTTGTTCGTATTCTTCACGAGAAATAACGCCGGATTCTACGAGATTTTCCGCTCTTTTGAGGTCGCGTAGGGCTTGTTGGAGATTGGCGTTGAGACGTTCGATATTGGCTTCTGCTTCTTTTTTCGCCGCAATCGCCTGTGAGATTTTCTGTTCGGCACTGCGTCCGCGAATTTTTGCGGCTTCAAGATCATTGGCTAAAGTTTTCTCGGTGTTGAGTTTTCGCTCATAGTCTTCAAGCGAAATCCGACCATAATCCATCAAATTTTTTGATCTTTCACGCTCGCGTCTGGCTTGCTCAAGTTCATTTTGAATCCTTTGCAGATTTGCTTCGGCTTCGAGTTTGCCCGATTCTGCCACGCCCACGCGTGAATTTGCTTCAGAACTCTGTCGCGGGTCAAGCGGCGAAAGCGGCATCGCTTCAATTTCGGCGACGATATCTCCGGCTTTCACTTCATCGCCCTGCCGCAGAACGGGACGTTTCAAGCGACCATTGACGGGCGAGGCAATTATAAATCGGTCTTGGACACGCGTTATCCCTTCGCCATCTACCGTTATTTGCAAGCTGCCGCGTTTTGCCCACATAGTTTCAACTACGATTTTGCTTGGACGCGATAAAATATAGATAATCGCGACGACAATTGCGACTAAGATCACGCCATAAATCATATTTCTTCGATTGCGTTCCATAAATCTACTCCCTCGTTTTCAAGGCTTCGATCAAATCCAGACTCCTGATTCTCCAGCTAATCAATAAACCTGAAACAACTGCTGCCGCAGCAACTACAAAAAAAGCGTAAACATATGTTTTTGCAGCGATTACCAGCGGCAGACGAATCAATTCGGCATTCACCGCATTGACCATCAAAACACAAAGTCCATATCCCAATATCCACCCTAAAGGGATTGCCAAAAGTGTCAAAAAAGCCTGTTCGCCAAGCAACATCGTGCTGATCTCACGTCTCGTAAAACCCAAAACGCGTAGCGAGGCGAGTTCCCGACTTCGCTCCGAAAGGGCTATTCTTGCACCGTTATAGACGATTCCGATTGCGATTACACAGGCAAAACCGATGATAAAAGAAATTGAGGTGTACATCGTTTTGGCAATCGTCGCGTTAAAATTCTGCAATGCTGCTTCAGGGACGCCAACACCGCTAACTGTCGGGGTATTTTTCAGTAGTGAATAGAGCTCGGGAGCGAGATTATCGTCCACTTTCATGTATGCCCCGGACATCGTTTCGCCTTCGTTAAGTATTGCATTCAATGCTTTTTTGTCCATATAGATCGAAAGTCCGATTAGTTCGTCGATCAAACCCGCAACACGAATTTGCCTGATCGGACGCTCGCCTTCCAAAACCTCGACGGTTAAGAAATCACCCTCTTTGACGTGCATAATTTCAGCAAGTTTGGTTGTCAAAACTATCCCGTCAGCCGGAATTGGAACCCGATTAAGATCGCGATCAACCAAATGCCGCAGCTCGCCTTTTTGCTCGAGACCGAAAATTGCCAAACGGCGTGAATAATGTTCGTTACGAATTCTGACCGAAGCAATTCGAAATGGTTCAACACGTAAAACTCCATTCAGATTTGCCAGATCAAACCGTGCCCGGATTGTCTGCGGTTCATTGAAATAAACCGAAACATCTTCCCGCTGAACAAGGCGGAATTGGACAAAAATAATATGTGTCAGAGCGTCGAAAAACATATAAAAGCTAAGTACGAGCATCATCACCGAAAGCGAAATGCCAAATGTTGTAAGAATCGCTTTCAAAGGATTTCGCGTTAGATTTCGAAAAATTATTCGCCCGGAAGGGCTTAAAAATTTATGCAAACCCAATTTTTCCAAGAATCCAGCTTGAAATCTCGCCGGCGGTTCAGGACGCATTGCTTCAGCCGGCGGCAAACTTACGGCTCGCCGAATCGCACTGAAAGCACCCAACATTCCCGCACCAAAACTCACCAAAAGACTTGCCGACAAAACACCAAAACTTACTTCAAATTGTGATAATGGAAAGCGAAAAAACTGAGCGTAAAGAGCGGTTACGCCCGAACCAATGTAAATTCCAAGTCCAATTCCGACGATCGCACCAAGCAAAATCGTCAGAAAAGCAAATTTAAGAAGGTGCCAGCCGATTGCTAAATTGCTGTAACCAAAGGCTTTGAGAACCGCAATCTGTTCGCGTTGGGTGCTTACAAATCGCGTCATTACAAGATTCAAAAGAAAAGCTGTAACGCCAAGGAAAATAGTCGGAATAAAAGTGCCGGTTGTGTTAAGTTCCTTTATCTCATTATCCAAGTAAGTATGTGACGGTTGATTTTCGCGACCATAGGCACCTTGCCCGCCATATTGATCCAAAATTGAATCGAGTTTGGCAATTACTTCAGATTCGCGTGCATCGGCGGTCAGCAAAAGCGAAACGTCATTGAAGGCACCTTCCATGCCAAAAATATGTTCGAGCGTTTCGTGGCTCATCCACATTACACCGAAACGTCGGCTATCGGGGAATATTTCGCCGCCGCGGATTCCATAAATATATTCGGGCGAAAGTGCGATCCCAACGATTCGTAGTTTCTGCCATCGACCATTAATAACGGCGGAAATTTGATTGTCTAATTTAATATTATTCGCCTCGGCAAAGGCTTCGCTGATAATCACTTCATCGCGTTTTCCCGCTTCGATGTAGCGACCTTGTTTGAGAAAAATATCGTTAAGAATTTCGGTTCGATGTTCCGGAATCGAAATCAAACGTCCCGTGGCGGGTTCATCCAAACCTTCGACATCCAAATTTACGTCGCGAACGATTCGCGTTTGAGCCGAAGCTACACCTGAAATCAAGGAGATCTGCGTAAGAAGTGTTTCAGGAGCACGCTTTACAAAGGCGAAAACATTGGCGAATCGAAATTTTTCATAGGTAGCTTTTTGTGAAGCAATTAACGAATAATAGTTACTTTGCATTGCCACAAACGACGCAACCCCGCACGCAATTACCACGACAACTGCCGTAACTTGCCCACGGAGTCGCCAGAAATCTCGAATTAGTTTTCGATTTAACGCATTCATTTTTACCAAACCAATTCGCTCGGATCCGCCTTTTTCTCGTTAGTAAACATTTCGGATATTCTCCCGCTACGGAGGTGGATTACGCGATCCGCCATCTGCCCGATCGCCGCGTTATGTGTAATGATTGCCGTAGTTGTGCCAAGCTCTTCATTAACTTTTTTGATGACTTCAAGCACGAGTTTGCCGGTTTTGTAATCTAAAGCTCCGGTTGGTTCGTCGCACAAAAGAACTTCCGGCTGCTTGGCAATCGCTCGTGCAATCGCAACCCGCTGCTGCTCACCGCCCGAAAGCTGAGCGGGAAAATGATTGACTCTTTCTTCCAGCCCGACGAGTTTTAAGGCTTTTTCGGGTCGCATCGGATTTTTTGAAATATCAGTAACTAATTCAACATTTTCGTAAGCCGTTAAACTCGGTATCAGATTGTAAAGCTGGAAAACGAAGCCGACATGATCGCGTCGAAATTCGGTTAAAGCGGCATCATTTTGAACAGTCAGATCGTGGTCAAGATAGAAGACTTCCCCGCTCGTTGGAACATCCAAACCACCTAAAATATTGAGCAAAGTTGATTTTCCGCCGCCTGAAGGTCCAAGAATTACGAGCAATTCCCCACGATAAATTTCCAGATCAACTTCGCGTAGTGCGTGAACTTCAACCTCGCCCATCTGATAAACTTTCGAAACACTCCTAATATGGAAAACTGCTTCGGGCATTTCGTTTTGGGATAGTTTTTGAGCTGCCAGATCGTTCATATTTCTATTGGATCGCCGATAAACTTTTCACTATTCCGCCTCCATCTAATAAATTAGTGGCATTTCTTATTCCATTGATTTGCTAGTGTTTTTTTGCTCTTTTGAACATGAAGGTGCGTAAAATTCCCCAGTTGGCTTTGAATTTCACGCAATTTGAAAGCTGTTTATTTTGATAAGAATGGATGAAGTCTTTTGAGAATTGCTTCTTTTGATTCAGCCCCAACCATGCGATCGACTTCCCTTCCATCTTTGAAAATCACTAAAGTTGGAATGCTCCGAACGCCAAAATGTCCGGCAGCGATTTGGTTTTTATCGACGTCAAGTTTTCCCACTAAAACCTTCCCTGCGAGTTCTTGTGAAAGAGTATCGATGACAGGTGCGATCATCCGGCAGGGCGGACACCAAGTTGCCCAAAAATCAATCAGAATGGGCAACTTGGTCGTTTTGATGGTGTCGGAAAAGTTTGCGTCCGTGAAAACAAACGGTGATTTCGAAACCGAAAGTGAGGTTTTACAACGTCCGCAAACTGGTTCGCGATTTGCTGTTTTCTCGCTTGAAATGCGATTAGTTGCTCCGCATTTCGGACATTTTATTAATTGATTTGCAGCAGCCGAATTCATATTAAACTCAGTATTTATTGACGATTTCTTACTACCTCAACCGAACAGTCCGCCTGGGCAGCAACGGACGATGAAACGCTGCCAAGAAAGAACCGCTCAAAAAAGCGATGTCCCTTCGCACCTAGGAAAATACAATCCGCTTCCCATTCCTCGGCTAGCCAAACGAGAAAATGTTTCGGATCCTCATCAGTAATCGTCGGGATTACCTCGAGTCCCGCTTTCGTCAGTTTTTCTATCGCAGAAGCCTGTAATTCCTCCACTTTTTGAATTTGTACATCAAGTCTTAGCTCAAATTGATTCAACGTTTCGATGGCGGTAACGAGCTTGATCTGCGTACCCTTCTGCCAATTGCGGGATATGACAACGTCAATCATCGCATCAGAATCCTTCGAGCCATCAACGCCAAGAATAAGCCGCGTCGGGTTCTTCGAAGGAACCTCACGACCGCGTGCAATCCGTACAGAGCATTCAGCTTCATACAAAACTTTCTGCGAAACGCTCCCTAAAAATGCCCGTCCTAAAGCCGAACGCCCATGCGAGCCAACGACAACCAAGTCAGGCTTCCACTCCGCGGCTTTTGTGATAATTGCCCAATGCGGCGTATCTGCCTGTGCTTCCGGCAAAACCTTCCAATCAGGAAATAAATGACGAACCCTATCAGCCGCATGTGCTGATAAATGCTGAGCTTCCTCAAAAGCGTGTATCGCCCTCTTTCTTGCCATTTTTACGCCCTGCGGCACATACGCAGGGAAGATTTCTTCCTGTCCGCTGCCATTCTTGGGCGGAATAAAAACATCAACTGCCGATAAAACAATCGCTTCCGCTTTCGCTGGTAAACCTGCGTAATGTAAATCACTCAACGCCTTATCAGCACACTCTGAACCATCATAACCAATTAAGATTTTCATAATTAACACCTCTATAACTATTCAAAGCAAGAACCGTGCCGATATTCAGTCCGGTTTTTCGGCACACGCCTTGCACCAATTTATTTATGATGCAATTGAATTTCCCGAGCCAAAAGAAAAAAACTACCGATATGTTTGAAATTGCCGGCAATGCCTCCTCCGCTCCATACGCCTTTTCGCCGGAAGAGGTGATCGCAAATCTTGCAGTTAATGCCGAAACCGGTTTATCTCAAAATGAAGTAAAACTAAGAATTGAACGCGATGGCGAAAACGTGATTCAAAAAGCAAGAGGACGTCCGGCTTGGAAAATATTCCTCGCTCAATTCGGAAATATCATTGTTTTGCTATTGCTGGTTGCAACGGGAGTCGCTTGGTTTACCCAAAACGAGCTTGAAGCAATAGCGATTTTTGTAGTTATTTTTCTTAACGCGGGTATTGGTTTTTTGATCGAATGGCAAGCAGGACAAGCACTTCACGCACTTCGTTGTGAAACGCGGACAACAGCCAGAGTAAGGCGTAATGGCGTTGAACAAATTGTTAATTCGGAAGAGCTTGTCGAGGGCGACATTATCATTTTATCGGCGGGATATCGCGTTCCCGCCGACGCTCGTTTGATCGAAGCAATCAATCTGCAAAGCGATGAATCAACCCTCACCGGTGAAAGCGAATCGGTGGAAAAATCAATTGAAGCCGTCAAACAAGGGACGGTTTTGGCTGAGCGGACGTCGATGATCTATCTCGGCACGAATATTACCGCCGGACATTCATTAGCCATCGTTACTGCCACCGGTATGCGTACCGAACTAGGACGCGTTGGGCAACTTTTACTCGATACAAAAGATGAAAAAACTCCTCTCGAAAGGCGGCTTGCCGATCTGGGCAAACGATTAGTTTATGTCGTTCTCGGCATCGCGTTTATTGGGATGATGGCGGGTTATTTTCGCGGCGATGATTGGTGGCTGATGACTGAAGTCTCAATTTCGCTGGCGGTCGCGGCAGTTCCCGAGGGTTTGCCCGCCGTTACAACCCTGATTCTTGCCCTGGGTGTTTTGCGAATGGTAAGGCAAAACGCGATCGTCAGAAAACTCTCGGCGGTAGAGACGCTCGGTAGTACAACAGTGATTTGCACCGATAAAACCGGAACATTGACTGAAAATCGGATGACAGTTCAGAAGTATTTTCTATCTAATGGCAAGCAGATCACTTCAATGGAAAAGCACGATGATTGTGAAAATTTATTGAGACTTTTGCAGGTCAGTCTGCTTTGCAATGAAGCCTCTTTTCATTCGGTGACACGCGATGAGATCGGCGACCCGACCGAAACTGCATTACTCGTTGCGGTTCATAAATTTGGACTCGACGTTTCAGGAGAACGTGCCAAATTCAAAAAACTCCACGAAATTCCTTTTGAATCAAAAACGAAGCGAATGACTACTGTTTTGGAAAGTGCTGAGGGTGAAAGTTTTGCCGTTTTGAAAGGGGCTCCGGCGATTGTTCTTGAGGCTTGTTCGGATTATTTAGATAAAGAAAACAGAGTTGTTCCGCTTGATTCAGATACACGACAGCATTTTTTGAAAATTAATGAAGAAATGGCGAATGAGGCTTTACGGGTTTTGGCATTCGCAGAAAAGCGAAAAGTTGCTGATTTTGCGGAAATTGAGGGCGGCTTTACATTTTTGGGTTTCACCGGAATGAGCGATCCGCCGCGAACCGGAATCGCCGAGGCAATTCGCGAAGCAAAAGCAGCGGGAATTCGTATCATTATGCTTACGGGCGACCAAATTTCTACCGCTCGAGCTATTGCCAAACGCCTGGAGATATCGAATGAAGGTGATGTTTTTGCACTTCATGGTCAAGATGTAAAAGCCGCAGACGCAAGCCGTCTTGCCGAAATTGCCGGTAAAGCTCACGTTTTTGCGAGAGTTTCACCTGAAGACAAATTAGCTATCGTTAAAGCATTGCAAAATACGGGAGAAATCGTTGCCGTGACAGGCGATGGAATTAATGATGCTCCTGCCCTTAAGCAGGCTGACATCGGAATCGCCATGGGCAAGCGAGGAACTGAAGTTGCAAAAGAAGCTGCAAATATCATATTGACCGACGATAATTTCGCCACGATCATTAAAGCAATTGAGGGCGGAAGAACGATTTACGCAAATATTATTAAGTTTGTCCATCTGATGTTTTCAAAGAATCTAGCTGAAGTGATGATGATTTTTGCTGCCATAATTTTAGGACTCCCTTTACCGCTATTACCTTTACAAATTCTTTGGCTCAATATTGTGACGGATGTTTTTCCAGCCCTCTCGCTGGCAGTTGAGCCTTCAAATATCGAGACGATGCGTCGCGGTCCGCGTTCACCAAAGGAATCTTTTTTATCGCGAAAATTTATGTTTCTTATATTTTGGCAAGGCACGATGCTCGCTTTCTTTGCCCTAGCCGCTTATTTCTGGGCGATAAAGAATTACGGCGAAGGAGCACATTCGCGAACGATCGCTTTGTTTGCAATTGTTGGCGGACAGCTCGGGCATCTTTTCAATTGCCGCTCGCGAACCCGCTCAGCCTTTTTCGGTTTTTTCAAAAATCCATTCGTTTTTATCGCTGTCGTGATCGTTATCGGATTACAACTATTTGCTATCTATTTTGATCCATTGGCAGCAGTTTTAGACGTTGTCAAACTTTCAGGTACAGATTGGTCGATTATCGGATTATCATTTCTTTTGCCAATTATTGTTGTTGAGATAGTTAAAATTTTGGCGGCTAAACGGAGCTGAAAACGAAAAGCAGTGCCAAATTATAGTCGTCAATTCCGGTTTGATCGTTGTGCTATTTTCACCACTAACGGCGTAATTTTTCGCAGTTTGTATCATTACCCAAACTTAGTTTGCTTATTATTCTACGTTTAATTCTGGCATTAGGTTTGCTCTTTGAAAGCTGGGGACGAGGAATTACTTGAAAAAAAAATTATGAGAAATGTAAAAAGATATACAAATCAGACTTTTACGAAAAGAGTGGATCATGATGGCGGTGTGCATCGGGTAAAAAGAACCTTGCCGGATCCATCTCTATGCGAAAAATGTGGTTCGGTTTACGAAAATCGGCGTTGGACTGCGAAGGAATTTGTTCGCGAACATGATAAATTTGAACATTGGAAGCCAGAAACTCTGACGATTTGTCCGGCGTGTAAGCAAATTGAATCGGGCGTCGTTGGCGGATATGTAACGCTTAGCGGAGTATTTCTTAAGGATCACCTCGATGAAATTCAAAACCTGATCAAAAATGAAGCAAAACACACTTTGGAAGATAACCCGCTTTCGAGAATTATGAAATGGGTTGAAAAAAACGGGGAGATAAACATTGAAACGACAACTGAGCATCTTGCCCAACGATTCGGACACGCTTTGGAAAAAGCTTATAGCGGCGAAGTCGTATTCGATTTCTCCCATGAAAATAAAGTTGCCAGAGTAGCATGGCGTCGGGATTAATAGAGATATTGAAAAGTTTGTTATTTCTTGATTCCAAATGAGCCTCCCGGGAGATTCTCAGGAGGCTCCAACATTCATGCGTCCAACATCATTTCGCCCGCTTTCGCAAATATACAAACCAATAAACAATCCCCACCAAAACAGTTCCGCCGATAATATTTCCGATGGTTACGGGTAGTAAATTAACAAAAACGAAGTTCCAAATTGTCAAAGACGGATAGTCGTCTGCGGTTCTTCCGATATTTATCCAAAACGCGTCCGTCGCGATTGACCGCAGTAAAATTGCGGCAGGAATGTAAAACATATTTGCAATGCTGTGTTCAAAACCGGAGGCGACAAAGGCAGTTATCGGCGGAACTATAACAAGCACTTTGTCGGTCGCGGTCCGCCCGCTGTAGCTCATCCAAACTGCCAGGCAGACAAGCACGTTGCACAAAATACCGAGCAAAATAGCTGATCCGAAGCCAAGAGTCGTTTTGGTTTTCGCAATAGAAAGCAGTGTTGCCCCGACCGCACCGTTGCCAAAAAGATATTGTCCGCTAAAAATAATGAGCAACGCCGCACCGAATGCACCTACCAAATTTCCGAAATATGCGATCAACCAATTTCGAAAGATTTGGCAGGTTGTAACCCGTCCATTTGCCCATGCCATTACGATAAGATTGTTTCCGGTAAAAAGCTCCGCACCGCCTACAATCACCAGAATCAAACCGAGCGAAAAGACAAATCCACCAAGTAATTTCGTAACGCCATAGGGCAAAACGCCATTTGCTCCGCTGACGACGGTTGCCGAAAAATTTGCACCAAAGGCAATGAAGGCTCCCGCCAAAATCGACAAAACAAAAAGCACCGAAAAATTCATCAGTGCTTTTTTTACGCCGATTTCCTCCGCACGAAGAGCCATCTCGTTTGGCAAAAGGGAATCGATTGAATGACTTTCAAAAAACATCATTTTTGAGATCACGTCAAATTGCTTCGATCGCATTAAGCAGCTTTTTATTAACCGCTGCGGCTGTTTCGTTTAGTCTTTCATTGCCGACGACCGACATCATTTTCGAAGCGTCGATTGCCGCCACAACGGATCTCGAATCCTCGTCTTCGTAAACAATTACGTTGCACGGAAGCAGCAGCCCAAGGTCAATTTCTTCCTTCAAAGCTTCAAACGCAAGCGGCGGATTGCAGGCACCTAAAATCACGTAGTTGCGAAAATCGACGTCAAGTTTTTCGCGGAGTTTTGCTTTCATATCGATCTCGCACAAAACCCCAAACCCTTCTTTGGCAAGTGCCGAGCGGGTAAGTTCAAGAGCCTTGTCAAACGGAACGTCCAATTCCCGACGGAATCCGTAACCGATTGTTTGATATGTATTTGCCGTAGTTTTTTGTTTAGTTTTCATTTAATTTAACCTCATTTCGATCTTCCCATTACTCGTATGCGACATCTTCTTCCTGTTCACATTCGTAGCAGGTAAATTGATTATCAACATCGTGTTCCAATCCTCTCTCGAAATTCTCCAGCGTAGTTTGATCAACGAAAAGCTGTCTTCCGCACAAACTGCAGGGTAATTCATAGCGGTTTAAGTCCGTTTCAATTTCGGTTGGCAGATTCGGGCTTAGTAGATCGGCGTCAAATTCTTGTCGCACTCTAGGCATAATTTTCACCTCCGTAAATTTTAAGCTTTGGCTCGGCAATCAGGATGTCCGCACGAGCAATCGGTTTGCTCGATAGCTGCCTGACAAGCCGGACAACAATAATCGCTATCGGCTTCCGCCGGACAATCGCACGGCACATGTGCACATTTTTTCTCTTCAGAACTTTTCATTTTCTCACCTTTCGATTCAAATTAATTGCTTTTCGCGAAGGCATTGGTTTTGTTTTCAAGATGCTCCAGAAACCAATCCGCAGCCAATTCGGCAACTGTTTCGAGCGTTCCAAGTTCTTCGAAAAGGTGGGTCGCTCCGTCGATAATGATCAGTTCTTTTTCGCACTGAAGTTTTTCGTAAGCCTCTTCATTGAGCTTGATCACCACGTCGTCCAATTCGCCGACAATCAGCAAAACCGATGAATCTACCTTCGCCAAAGCGTCGCCTGCCAAATCGGGTCGCCCACCGCGGGAAACAACGGCACTAATCCCCTTTCTGAGAATCGACGCCGCTACCAATGCAGCCCCGCCGCCCGTGCTTGAACCAAAGAACCCTATCGAAAATTGGTTTTTTGAATTTTTCAAAAGCCATTCCGTTACTGCCACCAAGCGTTTTGCCAACATTTCAATGTCAAATCTAAAGTGCCTTGTATGGCTGTCGATCTGTTCTTCATTTGCAGTAAGTAAGTCAAAAAGCAGAGTTCCGAGATTTCCCTCGCGGATAACCCCGGCAACGAATTTATTTCGCGGACTGAAACGGCTGCTTCCCGAACCGTGTGCGAAAATAACGACACCTTTTGCTCCATCCGGGATTATTAATTCACCATGAAGCACAATGCCGCCAACCGGAATTTCCACGTCGTCCGCAAAATCTTTTTGTAAGTCCATATCAAACCTCATTTTGCATCATAAACCTGTCGGAAATGTTTCAAATTCCTCACCGGAATCCCATTCGGAGGTGCGTTCCAATGGCTCGACCGCCCGCGTTTCGTCAAAATGGATAACGGCATCAAATTGTCCTGAAAGCCGTGCGTAAAAATAATGACTCTGACGCTCGGTTTGAGGGCGATAAATTACCCCGATAGCACGTTCCAAAAGCGGCGAAGCCAACGCCAAAGCGGCTCTGCTTCCTTTTTTCATCAAAACCAAAAATCGCTCTAAGTTTAATTCGTGAAAAAGTTCTTCATAACTTCCTTCAAGTGCCGGGCGAACGCGTTTTCGTTCTGCAACACCGCCCCAATCGGTCGCCGCCGTTACCGTTCCCGAATATGTTGTAAAGCCGATTGATACAACATCGCGTCCATACTTTTGTCTGGCTAGCTGACCGACATTTAGCTCGCCGCGTTTGCCCATATCGGTTGCACGGGCATCGCCCAAATGCGAATTATGTTCCCAAACGACCATTTTCGCCGGCTTGGAATCGGCGGACAAATGAATTTTGAGTGCATCGAGCGTTTCTGCCATATGCCGATCACGCAAATTCCACGACGAAACATCGCTTCGATACATCATTCGATAATATCGTTCGGCATTTTTTACGAGGCGTGCGTTTTGCTCCGCATAAAAAAAGTCGTCACGTGCGACGAGTCCGTCCCGTCGTGCCAATTCGGAAGCACGGCGATTTAATTCAAGAAGCTGGCTGACAACTTGATCCTCGCACGATTCCATAAGTCCGATACCTGCGGCATAACCATAAGCCTGCGTATCAGAGCCGAAATGCTCAAAACACGAATAACGCTCACGTGCCCGCTTCGCACCCTCTGGATCAATTTTCTCGAGATAACTAAGAACCGCCTCAATCGAAGTGTGCAAACTGTATAGATCGAGTCCGTAAAACCCAACTTTCGCAGCATTTTGCGGCAAATCATCATTGTGTGTGCGAAGCCAGCCGATGAAATCCAAAATGTCCGCATTACACCACATCCACGAAGGAAAACGCTTAAAATCGCCCAACGCCTCAACGGCATCTGTGTCAACTCCATTACGACGCACATACCTATTGAGACGAAGGGCGTCTGGAAAGTCAGCTTCAACAGCAATCGCCGTAAAGCCTTTTTCCGTAATCAATCTTTTTGTAATTTGAGCCCGCTCACGATAGAATTCGTGAGTTCCATGCGAAGCTTCACCCAAGAGAACAAGACTTGCATCACCGATAAAATCGAGCAAAGGATCGTAATCGCTAATTTCGTTTGCACGTAATTCTATCGCTTCGCTACCGACAATATCCTTCACCAATATTGAATTTACGCCCGTCATTTCGCCTCCTCAAATTCTTCGGTCAGCCGACGAAAATGGTAGCCCATCGCCGCCAAAACCATTGCGTAACTAAATCGCTTTCGATGATCTGCCAAAACGTGCCTGAAATATCGCCAGAATTCCTTTCTCTCTCGATCAAAAACTCCTAATTTCAAAACCAAACGGGTAAAGGCGACAATCTGATTCCTGAGACTGCCGAACTGAATTTCAACCGAATCCCGACCGATCCACCGCAGACAATCGAGAGCTCGCTTATAGTATTCACGCGGACTGTAAATCGTAGAAAGAATGCGTTTGTAGCCTTCTACGAGGCGTGCAGCATCCATTTTTGGAACGAAATTCAAAGAGCAATCCGTGTTGTCGCCATTACTTTCCTGGACGAGCCTTCCTTCCCTTTTCAATCGTCGCCACAATTGAGTGCCCGGCAAGGCATTAAGCAAGCCAACCATTGCCAGCGGAATTCCGCTCTCGCCGATAAATTTTATTTGCTGCTCGAAAATGTCGCTCGGATCATTATCAAACCCAACGATAAAACCTGCCATCACCTCCATCCCGTAACTTTGAATTTTGTGAACGGATTCCAGCAGGTCGCGTCTCGTATTTTGCCCTTTGTGGGCTTCCTTCAGACTTTCTTCAACCGGCGTTTCAATCCCCAGGAAAACTCGGCTAAAGCCAGCATCTTGCATCATTTGCAGCAATTGATCGTCTTCGGCAAGATTAACGCTTGCTTCCGTTATGAATGTAAAAGGAAAATTATTGAACCTCGACCATTCGATCAATTCGGGCAAGAATTTGCGGACGTTTTTCTTATTGCCGATGAAATTATCATCAACGATAAAAACCAATCCGCTCCATCCCGCGAGTTTAAGTGCATCAAGTTCGGCGAGCATTTGTTCGTTTGATTTCGTTCGCGGAACACGACCGTAGATCTCGATAATGTCGCAAAATTCGCACTGAAACGGACATCCGCGTGAGAATTGCACGCTCATTGCACCATATTGCTCAAGTTTGACGAGAGAAAAATCGGGGACGGGGGTGTTTGTTAAGTCCGGTTTACTCTCGGAGCGATAAACTCGAGCGGCTTCGCCTCGCTCTAAATCCAACAAAAACTGCGGCAAAGTTTCCTCAGTTTCACCAATAAAAATATGATCGGCATCAAGATCATCAAGCGATGTAGAAACGTATGGTCCTCCGACGACTACGCGTTTTCCAAGTTCCCGAGACCGTTCAATCACCTGATTCAAAGATTCTTTCTGGACGATCATCGCACTCAAAAAAACAATATCCGCCCAATCCAAATCAGTTTCTTCAAGTTTTTCGATATTTAAGTCAACGAGACGCCTTTCCCAATTCTTGGGCAACATTCCCGAGATCGTCATCAAACCAAGCGGCGGAAATGCCGAACGTTTCCCTTCAAGCCTCAAAGCGTGTTTGAAACTCCAATAAGTAAGAGGAAATTCAGGATAAACAAATAATATTTTCATAGGATTTACTCACCTGCAGATTTTGCATTTTCCGCCCGTTTCAGTAGTTCGAGAACTTCATCATCGGTCGTCTGATCAAAGTTTCGATACCACATCCCAACTCCAAAAAATGGCTCCGGAATCATTGCACAAATGCATAGATCGTCTGGTTTTTCTCGAATTCCATCGCAAACATCCTGCGAAGCGACCGGAGCCGCGGCGATTATTTGTTTGGGATTTAAGGTTCGAATGGCGGCAATCGCGGCTCGCATCGTGGCACCGGTTGCTAATCCATCGTCAACAATGATTACCGTTTTACCCAATAAATCCAGACTTTGCCGATCAGATCGATAAAGATTTTCGCGTCGCACAAGTTCCTTTTTTGCCTTTTCGATTACGCTTTCAATCGAATCACGCTGGCAAATTCAATTCACTGAGAAATGCCTCGTTGAAAACGGCAATACCGCCCGATGCAATTGCACCAAAAGCCAACTCTTCCTGCCCGGGAACCCCGAGTTTTCTGACTAAAAAAACATCAAGCGGCAAATTCAAAGCTTTCGCAACTTCAAAAGCTACCGGAACTCCGCCACGCGGAAGAGCTAAAACCACCGCGTCTTTTCTGTTTTTATATTCAGAAAGTCTTGCAGCCAGAACTCTTCCGCCCGCTCCTCGGTCATTAAACCGTTCCAACATCAGCAACCTCTATGCATACACTGTATGCGACCTCACCGAAACATCTTTGACCAATTCGGCGGTTTCAAAAACCGGAGCTTTTCGAGCAATATCGGCTTGTGCGACCATTCCGCATAAATCTCCGTTTTCATCGACAACGGCAACGCGTCTGATCTGATTTCGCTCCATTACCGCCACGCAATCTTCAATCGACATATCGGGTTTTACCGTCACAACGTTGTCTGTCATCACTTCGCCAACTGTCATATTCAGGGGATTTTTGTTGTGCGAAACGGTTCTGATCGTAATATCGCGATCAGTAATCATTCCGATTGGTTTTTTGCTGCCTTCATTTTCGAATACGGGAATACAACCGCAGTCAAATTCATTCATCATCTGTGCAGCATCGTGCAAACTTGCCGCTAACGTGCAACATGCTAGATCTTCCGACATAATTTCCTTTACTTTCATATCATTTCTCCTTTTTTTGCTTATATTTACCGCCGCATCATGTGGCAGCTTCCCTTTTTCGATATAGGTTTTCAAACGCAAGAAATCGTCATTGAGTTCGCTTTTCGGGTCACGGTTGAAAAGTCCGGCAACCATATGTCCGAGTTTCCCCGCGATTGGCTGATATTTCATCCCGAAATGCAGACGCGTTCCGCTTCCATTGGCTTGCTCAAGCCGCAGAAAACCACCTTCGCCATTTTCATTTTCGGCAGTTTTCCACCTGATCAATTCATTCGGCACAACTTCAGTTATTTCAGTTGTCCATTCAATCGGCTTCCCCGCTAAACCATCAACCTTCCATAAATATTGCTTTTCGCCAATCGACTCAACGTTTTGAACGTGCGACATGAAAAACGGAAAATATTTCGGGTGCTTTAAAACCTCGAAAATTTTCTCGGGCGTAGCATTGATCGCAATTGATTTATTTACTTCAATTACTTTTTTACTATTCGTCGCAATCAACTTGGTTAACGGTTTATTTGTTACGGAACGGGTTAAAAGCCCAACGCCAACGGACGACAAAATCGAGGTTACAGCGTTTCTTTTTGCCAAACCCAAAAGTGCAAGTCCGCCGCCAGCCGTTGCAGCAATCGCCCGTATCGTTGGCGACCAATCCGTTTTATGATTCTCGATTTTTGCGGCTCGATTATTTCCCTGCAAAGACGAAATATGCTTGGCGGTTTCATGAACTTGGAGCTTGTTTTCAATCTCTTTAACGCCGGAAACCGATGTAATACCTGCGATTACAGCTTCAACTTCCGTCGCCAGAATCAAACCGCTGACAGTTACTTTCCCGCCATCCACGGCAGTTCTAATCGCATGTGGATGAAGACTAATCCTTCCTAATTTTGCACGTATTCTGCCATATAATTGCTCATTCGTTACCGTTTCGCTCTCGAAAAGTTTCTCTGCTTCAAACCAAACTCCCTGAGCTCGATTTCGGGCATCAGCAGCTTTTCTGCCCAATTCCCGGTTGGCAACTTTTGAAAGATGAACAGCTCGATCCTTTACCAAAGCACGACGACGCTTTCCCCGATTCGGATCAAGGAAATACATCAATCCGACGCCTATTCCCAAAGTGCCTAACAAAGCTGCTGGATTTTTCATTTTTTTTACTCCTTAAATAAGATTGCATTATTTTTCGCCGACTAAGCGACGGTTAAATTTCTTGTCGATAAATAGGTAGACGCAAGACCCGTGCCTTTTCAATTTTTGATAGTTTTAGAGTGTAAAGCCGCATAATGAAAGTCAGAAAAATTAGTTCATGCGGAATTTCCCGCAACGCGTTGAGTAATCTTTCACACTTTCTACAGGAATTTGCGTCGCTCAAGCGGTCTTTGTCAGCTCGCCGGTATTCTTCTCAGCCGCAGCAATAACGAAAGCCGTTTTGATCGCCGAATCGGGATTTAGCGAGATTGATGTAATTCCCTGCTCAACCAGCCATGCCGCGAAATTGGGCTTATCCGAAGGAGCTTGTCCGCAAATCCCAATCGGTTTTCCGGCTTCTTTTGCAGCTTTGATCGCCATTGAAATCATATCTTTCACCGCATTGTCCTCTTCGTCAAAAAGTCCGGAAATCGTTCCCGAATCGCGGTCAATTCCTAAAATAAGTTGTGTTAGATCATTTGAACCAATGGAATATCCGTCAAATATTTCAAGAAAATCTTTCGCCCTGACAACATTTGAAGGAAGTTCGCACATCGCGTAAATTTCCAACCCATTTTCGCCTTGCTTTAAGCCATTTGCCGCCATTTCGTCGACTACTTTCCGTGCCTCTTTCACGGTTCGGCAAAACGGGATCATGATCTTCAAATTGGTTAATCCCATTTCATCGCGAACCCGTTTCAAAGCCTCGCATTCCAAAGCAAATCCATCACGATAGCGTTCGTCGTAATAGCGGGAAGCTCCACGCCAGCCTAGCATTGGATTTTCTTCCGCGGGTTCAAATCCCGAACCGCCCAAAAGTTTCGCGTATTCGTTTGTCTTAAAGTCACTTGTTCTAACAATTACGGGCTTCGGGTAAAATGCCGCCGTGATTTTTCCGAGAGCTTCCGCCAATCGACTGATAAAAAATTCCTTCGGATCGATTTCGCCAGCGTCAATGAGTTTTTTGTTAATTGCAGATTTTTCCGGTCCGATTTTCAACTCTGAAAACTTTGCGAGTGCCATGGGATGAACGCCGATATGATTGATAATAAATTCGATTCGGGCGAGTCCGATTCCATCATTTGGCAAAGCGGCAAGCTTAAAAACCTGCTCCGGATCGGCAACGTTAAACATTATTTTTGTATGAGTTTGCGGAAGATTTGAAAAATCGATCTGCTTAACCTCAAAGTCGAGTTTTCCGCGATAAATATGCCCTTCAGCACCTTCCGCACAAGAAACTGTGATCTCATCACCGTCATTCAGAATTCCGGTGGCGTTTTGACAACCAACAATACAAGGCAAACCGAGTTCACGCGAAACGATTGCCGCGTGTGCAGTCCGTCCGCCACTATCCGTAACGATCGCTGAAACCCTTTTCATCACGGGTTCCCAATCGGGATTGGTATGCGAAGCAACCAAGATGTCTCCTGCCTTTACCCTTCCTAAATCGGAAACATCAAATGCTTTGCAAACTCGCCCAATCCCGATCTTATCGCCGACTGCCTGCCCTCTAACAATCGGCGTTGGTGGAATTTCTTTCAATTCATAACTTTCGGAAAATGCGGACGGTTTCTTCGTAGAATGAACGGTTTCCGGTCTGGCTTGAACGATGAAAAGTTCTCCGGTTTTGCCATCTTTTGCCCATTCAATGTCCATCGGTTGGGCGTGTCCCGCAAGTTTTGTGTAATGTTTTTCGATCAGGCAAGCCCAACGTGCAAGCTGCAATACTTCGCTCATTGATAGTGAATACTTTTGTCTTTCAGCCTCGGCAACTGCCTCGCTTTTTGTCGCTTTTGTTCCCCCGGAATAAACGAGTTTGACTTCTTTTGATCCCAAATGACGATTGATTATTGAATTGTAGCCGTTCAACAAAGTCGGCTTGAAAACCAACCATTCGTCAGGCGTAACAATTCCTTGAACAACATTTTCGCCCAATCCATAAGAACTCGAAATTTGCACAACATCACGAAAACCACTCTCAGTATCAAGCGTAAAGATCACTCCGGCAGAAGCCAGATCCGACCGCACCATTGGCTGCACGCCGACCGAAAGTGCAACGTCTAAATGATCAAAACCGAGCTGCGTTCGATAATTTATCGCACGATCGGTAAAAAGCGAGGCGTAACATTGATGGATCGCCCGCAGCAAAGATTCTTTTCCGCGAACATTCAAAAACGTTTCCGCCGCACCTGCAAAAGAAGCTTCAGGCAAATCTTCCGCAGTCGCAGAAGAACGAACCGCAAGTTCGGGTTCGTAGCCGAGCCTTTCGCACAATTTTTCGTATCCAGCCAGAAATGTTTCACGCAAATCAGGCGGCAATTCAGTCTCTAAAATCAAATTTCGGGCGGCAAAACCGCGGCTCTGCAATTCTTGTGTGTTTTCTATGTCAAAATCTGAAAGGATTTTCCGGAGTTTTTCCTCAATTTTCCCCTGCTTCAAGAAATATCTGAAAGCATTGGCAGTTGTCGCAAAACCGTTAAGAACATTTACGCCTTGCGGCTTCAGCGAATTGTAAAGTTCGCCGAGCGAGGCATTTTTCCCGCCGACAATTCCGAGATCCTTCAAGCTGATATCGGAAAAATCAAGTACATAATTACTCATCAAAGCCTCCTTTCCGGAGAAGTTACGTCAGATTTAAAAACCAATATCGTGTCAGTAGCCCGACTGTTAGGAGGGCTAACGTCTAAGAAAGACCTTCCTTACGGGCGGGCTACTGACACGCAAGCGGGCTACTGACACAAGCGGAAACTAGCTTCCGGTTATTTCCAATCGTCTGCCTGCATTTGCGAGCTTCGGTGCCTCAATAGAAACTTCCAAAACTCCATTATTCAAACTTAGCTTTGGCATTTTCGGTTTTTGCACCTTCGGGAAGCGGAATTGCCCTATAAAAGCTTCCATACGAGCGTTCGCTGCGGTAGAAACCTTCGCCCTTTTCTTCCGATTCCTTCTTTCTTTCGCCCTGAAGGGTAAGACGATTTTTGTCAATTTCAATCTTCAAGTCTTCCTTGTTGATTCCCGGAAGATCTGCCCTCACAACGATTTGATTTTCGCGTTGAAATACTTCAACTTGCGGAGTCCATTGATTTAAAAGATTCGTGCTTTCAGCAAAAAATGGTGATTCGTCGAACCAGGAAGATGTCGGTCTGAAAAGCTCATTTCCAAAAAATGGAGAACGAAATCTATTTCCGAGACCAAAATCAAGCATCATGTTTTCCATATCCTCCGCAAGACGACGCATCAACGTAAACGGACTCGTTTGATTAATTCCCAATCCGATTTCGCTTTCACCGCGACGAATCGGCAAATTCGTAGAACCCGCTTGTTCGTTGGGTTTATTTAATGTTTCTTCTTTTTTTTGTTCTGCTTTTGCCATAATAATTACCTCCTTCTATGACTTTTGCCTTTTGTATCGGACGATTTGCCGATTTGTTTTATTGCCAAATTAATTCTCGCCAACGCCCGTAATTTGCCGAATATTTATCCTAAAAACCGTCGCTTCTTGTTGTTTCAAATCACTTTCACTCAAAGATTCAACGGGAGTTAAACGTTCAAACGATTCGGAGAATTTCAGCAAAAGTTTTGACTTTTCTTTCGCATTCCTAATCTCCTGAAACTCCCCTAAGACGATTGCACTTTGCCAAATAAAATCAGATTTGATTTCCTCAACCTGCAAACAAACCTTCCCATTTGAACGCATCGCGGCAAGCTTTTTCCCTTCTAAACTATGAAGGTAAAGACTTCCGTCTATAAACAGAAAATTAATTGGAACAACATATGGCTCGCCACTTTCCAGCACACAAGCCAAATGACCGAATTTGCGTTCTTCCAATAATTTTTTCGATTCAACGGTACTGAGTTTTTCTATCATCAAAAAACTCCTTTTTTCTTGAGAGTTAAACTTCTCAAAATGTATCGACAACCCTTACAACGCAATGCTCGTGCCGCTAAGATATCTTTGTTTTGGCGAGTTCTATTCGATTTATTGGGGTTTTGGTGCGGAAATTTTCGCACCAAACTGGGAAACTTTTCCTAGATTTACCGAAAAACTGTAACTTTTGGGGATGATTTTGGCTTTTTTGATTGGAATAACAATTGCTTTAGTTATTTTGTTAAGCAATAAACTGAATCGGTAGGTTTTTGATCTAAACTTGAACTGAAAAGGAGATAGATGATGCAGTCTGTTTTTAAACAAAATCGAATATTTCTTTCTTCCGAGCAAAGTAGGGAGATTTTTGGCAAGAAAATTGGTCTGGTCGGTAATCTTTTCGGTTGCTGGCATGAAGACTTGAGCCGTCCTTTTGGGGTGGGACGCGGATCATACAGAACGTGTCTGAATTGCGGAGCACGCAGACATTTTGATCCAAATACGTTGGTGACATCCGGCTCCTTCTATTTTCCGCCGGAAACTTAATTCTCCGGACAAATTGGTTTTGAGATTAAAATTATCATCAAATCTTGGTTGAATTTTAATCGCTTGATTTTAGTGTGTTGTAAAATCAATCGAAAATTGTTTCAAAAAGCTAAGACTTTTCATATATATAATCAGCCTTTCAGTTTTCAAAAAATCCTTCAATCCGTTAAACTCTTTTTAGTTTCCAAAACTAATTTACAAGGGGTTTATATCGAATGAGTGAAGAAAACACATACCAAAATAATTTCAACCAAATACTAAAAACAATCGAAAGCAATGCTGCCAATTTCTTTGAAGGAGTTGCTGAAACTTTTGTCGGAAAAGCGGATACATTGCGTGATGGAACGGAATTTCATCCGGTTGAATTGCCGCGTGATCTTTACGCACATCGCCAGGCTCAAACCGAATGGTGGTATTACACCGGACACGCCGAAACGGATTCGGGAAATCATTTTGGGTTCGAGTTTGTCTTTTTCAAACGTCGAACCGATTTAGACAAATTCAGTCTCGTTCCGGTTCGGCTATTGGGTAATCCGATCTACTTTGCACATTTTGCAATTACCGATTACAACGGCGAGAAGTTTCGCTATGCACATCGCAAAAGTGCCAATGGTTTGTTAGACTTACCGGCTTCGATGAGCGAGAAACATTACCATTTACGGCTCGGCGATTGGACTATTCGGGAGTCAAAAGGTTCGCATGTTTTGCGTGCATCAATCGGCGATAAAGTTACTTTTGAAGCAACTCTTAAACCTGCGAAACCAGTCGTTCTAAATGGTAAAGACGGGAAAGGCGTTTCATTCAAAGATGAAGGCGAGGCTTCCCGGTATTTTAGTTATACGCGGATGGAAATGGACGGCGACATCGTTTGGAATGGTCAAACAGAGCATTTTTCCGGCTCGGCTTGGATGGATAGAGAATTTGGAACTTGGACTCCAACCGAAAATCAAAAGGGTTGGGATTGGTTTTCAATTCAGTTGGAAAACGGAACGGAATTGATGTGTTATCAACTTCGCAATGAAACGGGGGGAGTTTCGGCTTTCTCGAGCGGAACTTTCGTTGACATCGAGGGCACTTCGACATTTTTGTCCAATGAAGATTTCAAAATTGAGCCGACCGGATTTTGGAAATCGCGAAAAACCGATGCGACATATCCAAGCGGTTGGAATTTATCAGTTCCAAAATTTGATATAAATCTCAAAGTTTTGCCCGTCATTGAAAATCAAGAATTGGATACTCGCGGCACGACAATGATTGTCTATTGGGAAGGTGCTTGCGAGGTTAGAAGCGACGATAAATTACACAATGGCAAGGCTTACGTTGAACTTGTCGGCTACGACCGTTCGCATGATGCTCCAAATTTAGCTTACTTTTTGATTGGAAATCAGTTTTCAAATTGATCGTTTTTTTGACTTGTTCATTGATTCATTGTGAAGTTTTTGCAGTGAATCAATGAATAAATGAACGGTTGAACCGATGCAACAATGATTTAACTTTTAACTTCTTGACACAATTCCTCTTGCAAACCTACACTTAAATTTAGTTTCCGACTTTTGAGGCGTTGTGAATTTACCAAATTACTTATCTCTAGCCCGCATTTTTTTAGTTCCATTTATAGTTGTAATTTTGCTCACTCCGCTTTCCGAAAACTGGCTCGGAATTGAAAGATACACGCTCGCCATCTTCATTTTTATCGCCGCTTCTATTACCGATATTTTAGACGGACATCTGGCACGTCGCCGAAATCAAGTCTCAACTTTAGGTGCTTTGCTTGATCCCATAGCAGATAAATTACTCGTTTCTTCGGTTTTGATTTCTTTAGTTCAGCAGCATTTAGCACCGGCTTGGGCGGTTGTAATTATTCTAGGCAGAGAGTTTGCGGTTACAGGTTTGCGTTCGGTTGCGGCATCGGAAGGCTTAATCATTCATGCTCAAAAAATCGGCAAAGTAAAAATGTGGGCTCAATGCGTAGCGATTGTCGCTTTGCTGGTAGCCGGTGCAAGCGGAAACCCGCCAGTTTCAAATTTTGGCTGGTCTGTGCCGACAATTTGGTTTTGGCAAATTCCCGAAGTCCAATTAGCCTTCAAAAATTTCTCTGGTTTTTCACCAACCTCTGTCGATTGGCAGGTTTTCGGTTACTTAGTCGGTCGCGGAGCATTGTGGATTGCTGTGATTACTGCTTTATGGTCAATGTATGATTATTTCAAGATGTTTTTTGTTGAAAATAAACGTCGAAAAACTTTGAAAGAAAGAGTTTTTGGTGAGCCGAAAGTCCCCGAAATAACTGCAAACAAATAGCGACGCAAATTTCTTCGCATCGCTATTCACAATTGTTTCTCTATCAATCCTTCGAAACCTTTAGATAGATCATTAAAGAGTAATTCATTTGTCCCTATCGATTCTAATCGTTCAAAGTTGGATCCGTTTTATCGGCAGGCAGTCCTGATTTCTTAGCCGCGTGGATAACACCCATTTCATCAATATAAAACGACCGACCACCAGTTGACACAAGCGGAACAGCAGTGACATTAAAAGTCGCCGGCACATTGCTTGATGCATCTTTTTTTGATAACACAAATTTGTAACCGCTTTTTTGTCCACTTCCGAGATCTGCGGAAATTAGTTGTGATTGGCTCAGTTGGGTGAGCTCACCGAAATTCCCGGCACCTTTGGTTGCCTGATATGTAATTTCAGCACCATGAAGCACCTTGAGTGTTGAAATCGCACTTGCTTCATTTGCAGAGCCTTTTGCACCCACTAAACTTGGAACATATTTGGTTGAATCCGCTTCAACTATCTGATTCGAAGTTTCCAACACCGGATCAGCTTTGTCAGCGGGCAATCCGCTTTTGCTCGCGGCGTGAATTACGCCCGCTTCATCGATATAAAATGAACGTGCCCCGGTTGAAGAAACCCCGGTTGATACCATAGGAACGGCACTAATCTTAAATCCTGCCGGCTCAAAACTTGATGCATCGGTTTTTGTGATCACAAATTTGTAGCCGCTCTTTTGTCCGCTTGCGAGGCTTGAGTCAATCAATTGTGACTGGCTTAATAGGGAGAGTTCGCCATAATTCCCTGCACCGGTCGTTGCTTGATACGTCATTTCGGCGTCGTGAATCGTTCGAATTGATGCAATCGCACTTCCCTCATTGGCAGAACGTCTGGCAGCCAATAAATTGGGAATCGCAATCGCTGCAATCACAGGAAATATCAGAATACTTAACGAACTAACGACTATTCCAGCGATTGCAATTCCTTTTCCGCCAAATTCCTCTGGGTATCTTTTTGCCTTAACTAATGCGACTATTCCGGTTATGAGACTCGTCGGGATAAAAGCCAAAACGACAACCAAACCAAAAATCGCACCCGGAGTTCCAAAAACCATTCCGAGAATCGCCGCTAAAATTCCGGCTAGAAATGCACTGACGAAGGGAAATCCCAAAACCCCTGTTATCAAAGATATCACTGCTAATTTTATCTTTTGTCCGCCTGATTGCTGATTGCGAGCGTAGGGATTACGACTAACGTAGGCGGGCGGCTGATTCCAGTCATTGCTTGGAGTCTGCGTCACATTGCTTGATGCATAATGTGCTTGATTTTGAAGATGTGCATCAAAAGCAGGAACGGATGAAGTATTCGCTTGCGGCGGATTGCTTTGTTGAGCTCCTTGAGTTCGTTGAGATCCCTGCTCAGCATCCTGAAACACATTCCCACACCTTTTACAAGAATCGGCAGTTGCCCAATTGGTTAGATTGCACTGTGGACATTTAATTGTACTCATTTGATTTGAGGAAGAGCCGCTAACAAACTATGTTACAGCGGCTCATTTAATTTTAATTATTGAACTTCTACCCAATCACCGGTATGAATTTCCTGAGCATTTCTGGTAATTAAAATAGTTGCGGTTTTTTCGTTAACCCGCAAAACTACAGCTTCGCCAACCACTTTTCGTAGTCCGGCAGGGCGACCTTTTTTAGCAGCTCCCGTAGTCACGATTCCGCCTTCAGCAGTGCTTCCGCTCTTTCTCGGTGAAAGAATTGAGAAATCCGTTCCCTTATAAGTATTGCTGCCAAATTCATCATTTGTTGGGCTTACAGTTTCTTCATCCCTGAGATTTTTAACTCCGCCTGTGCCGAGGGGACGAAAAACCGTTAAATATTCACCAACTGAAACACTATCTTCGCTGCCCAAATCAACAAATGCGATCTGGTCTTTGCTCAATGCCTCTCGTCCGTCTCTCGACATTACGATCTTGCCAGTTCGTTTTCCGTTTGGCTCGATAAATAAATCTAAAGCAGGTCTAACTTTGTACAAAGGAACCGCACGAAATTCCATCGGTTGTACCAAATCACCCAAATAAAAAGCATCGCACGAAGTTTTTACACGAGCCACCGAAAGATTGCTCATAACTTTTACAACTTCAACCGCTCCTACTTCCTGAACATAATATCCAAGCTTTCCTTTGCTTTCCGAACGTGCCTTTACATTGCCCGATGGACGAACTACCGACATCATATCGCCAACCTTAACGCCATTGCTCGAACCTTGATTCACATAAAGGAAATCGCCTTGAGCGTAAACATTTTGTTCGTTTTCATCATTTGCCCCAACGATGGACATATTTGTAGTAATCGGCGAATTCGTGATAAATCCGGCACAATAAACGTTATTTCGCTCGGCAACATTCATCTGCTTTTCAGCTTTGTTGTAAACCATTGTTGGCATCGTGTCCTTCTTTTGACCCAATGAAATTATTGACAGTACTAAAATTAAAACTGCCGAAACACTAAAAATTTTCCCGTTAAATTTGCTATTTATCACAGCTATCTCCTTATTCTTCCTGTTTGCTTTTTTTATTTGATGTGAAATTGTTTACCAAATCAGATATTCGAGGATTCGAATTTTTACATAGAGTCTGCCTTACAAGGCAATTTCAATGGTATCTTTTTTGATAAACAAAGGTCAACATATATTTTTATGTTTAACAATAGATGAGCTACATTTTTAACTTGCCCGCTTGCGAAAGTTCTCTTGTTTTTGTAATATCTTCTCTTGCAATTGCTTCAAGCGATTGCATTCGCCGGCGTAGCTCAGTTGATAGAGCAGTTGATTTGTAATCATCAGGTCGCGGGTTTGAGTCCCATCGCCGGCTTATATAAACAAAAGACTTAGTGTTTTCTTCGCTAGGTCTTTTTTCTTTTACTCACACCTTTACTCACACCTTCGCGGAAAATTTGTGTCTAATTTGCTATTTTTAAGACGATAGAATTGATTTTGTAACAGGCATTAAAAATTCTTCAATATCCTTGGGCGACATCCTCCTAAATTGATTGTTTCATCAAGCCGATTCTTTCGCAAAAAAGCTTTCCATTGCATCTGTTTTGTTGCGTCCTGTGAAAATGCTTCGGTTAAAGCAATTGGAGTGATACTCGGTAAAGCGGTTTCGCGGCGTTTGAAGGTTTCTTTTATCGCTTCCGCTAACGTAATCTTATCAAGTTCAATATTCTTTGAAAGAAACCAAATATCGTAAAAGTCTTTCATTCGCGTATTGGTTAAATCCAAATTGACCATTGCCTGAAACTTCTCTGCAATCGAACTTTCAGGCGTGTAACCTAAAAGACTTGGCTTTCCTGAATCCAATAGCTGCGGTAATTCAATTTCGATGGGCGAAGGAATTACAGCATCGCCGAAACCGAAATCTATTTGTAAATTGAGTTTAATTTTGCCAAGTAATCCTTTTACGATTACTCTTACGCCTTGATATTCAGCATCTTTGCGGATTAACTCGCCTTTAATGCTTGTTTGATCGAAAGTTACGCCGTCATCAAATTCAATTGCACAACATTCGCTGACAATTTTTTCAAGATTTTCTATGCTGTTATTAACCTTTCCGAGCAAATCAATATCAATTGTCGGACGTGCGAGCGGTGCATTCCAAGCCTTGAGCATTTGTCCGCCTTTCAAAATAAATTGTTGTCGATATTTGCTTTTCCCGAGCCGATAAAGAAATCGTTCAATTGCATAATATTGCAAAAGTTCGTTGAGCGGACGATTTTCGATTCGTGCCAAATTAAGCAATCTTTGATGAATTGATGCAGGTAAATTTTTCTTGGTTTCGTTCATTAAATTGCTTCCAAAAAGGGGCGAATTATTTTTTCAATGCGGCAAATACGGGCGAATTCTAGAATTTTTGTGCGAGAGCCTTTACTTGCCAAGCACCTTTTTAAGCCTTCGATTGCCACATCTAAACCGATTTTATTGCGAAACTTAAAACAATCAGCAATCGTTTTTTCAGGCGAATAAACTTTGATTAAATTGCCGTCAAAATTATGTTCTTCGATGCCGTTTTCAAATGAATCGCTTGAAAAATTGAAAACGCGAGTCGGCGGATAATCAATACGTGGCTTTTCTTTTCCTTGCGGAATTGCGAGATAAACTTCGTGCGGAATTTCCGTGGTCAAATCATGAAACGACAAAGCTGACACCAAACAAATCACGCCATTTGGAACTCGTTTGCTAACTGCAACCAAATCGCTGTTTTCAAGTTCCGGCAATTCCGCAAGCCGATAAACTCCGCGACTAAGTTCAATCAATTCGCCACTTTCCCGCATTTGATAAAGCGTTCGCGGATGAATACCGAGCTTCAAAATTTCAGAAGTCCGCATTATTCCGCCGTTTTGACGAAAGGCTGATTTCGTATTTGGTTTGTTTAATGTCGTCTGTGTCATTGGATAAAAGACCAAATAGATAATAACATTAACAGGTAGTTTTATCCATAGAAATAATTTCCGGTGATTCAATCTGAACGGTTTGCAAATATCGAATAGGCTTCGCTGAAGCGTTTCTTGTGCGAATGTGCGAATTGGTGGATAATTCTTTTATATTTATCTGAATACGACGATTTTCGGTTTTACCTCGTAATCCGAAATTTCGTTAATTTTCCCGAAACAATGAAAAATGACGCAAAATTCTTAACCTCTTCAATTATTGATAATCGCAAACGTGGTATTGTTGGCGACTTTTTGTCGGACAAAATCAGCATGGAATCTAATCTGTCATTTGTATCGGCATATTTCACCATTTTCGCCTATGAAAAACTAAAGGCAGAACTGGATAACATCAAGCATTTGCGATTCCTTTTTGGCGAACCAACGTTTATAAATTCGCTCGGAAACGAACGAGCGAATAACCAAAAGGCTGCGGTTTTGGATGAAAGCGAGAGCATTTCTTTAACCCAACAACTTACGCAAAAGAACGCGGCGATTGAGTGTGCGAAATGGTTTGCGGAGAAAGCCGAGATTCGTTCTATGGTTAAGCCAAATTTTCTTCACGGGAAATTATATCTAATTGAAAGCAAAAACGGGGTAAAAGAAGCGGTTGCGGGAAGTTCGAATTTTACCGTAAATGGACTTGGTTTTGGCGGAAAGCCGAATATGGAGTTGAACTTAGTCGTCAACGACAAACGCGACCTAAATGACCTTGAAGATTGGTTTAATGATGTTTGGAACGATGAAACCGGTTTAGTTGAAGACGTAAAAGAAAAGGTTTTAGAGTATTTGGGTTTCTGTCTGCCGAAAATGAGCCGCAATTTATTTATTACAAAACGCTTTTTCATATTTTCGGCAATTATTTGCAGGAACAAGAAGAAAATCGTTTGCTTGATGATCGCGGCGATTTTCTTGAAAGTGAAATTTGGAATATGCTTTACGATTTCCAAAAAGATGGCGTAAAGGGTGCAATCAATAAACTTAATAAACATAACGGTTGCATTATCGCCGATAGCGTCGGACTTGGAAAAACTTTTGAAGCCTTAGCCGTAATTCAGTATTTCGAACGGCTTAATTATCGTGTTCTCGTTATTTGCCCGAAAAATCTTTCGGCAAATTGGACTATTTATCAAACTGGGAAAAACAGCGAACTAAGTCCTTTTGTAAAGGATAGTTTCAAATACAATGTTGTTTACCACACCGATATGGGCAGAATCGAAGGCAAATCAGGTGCGGACGGCATAGATTTTGATGATTTCAAATGGGGAAATTTCGATTTGATTGTGATTGACGAATCGCATAATTTTCGTGGCAATCCGGTTGATAAAAAGCAAAGACGATGGAACCACAAAACCTAATCGGGCAAAGTTCCTTGTTAGACGAAATCATAAAAGAAGGCTTGACATACAAAGGTTTTATTGCTTTCCGCAACGCCCGTAAATAGCGATTTGCGAGATTTACGAAACCAAGTTTTGCTGATGAACAAAGGCAATAGCGATGGCATGTTTGAAAAAACGGGAATTCAGAAATATTCAAATCAACGCTTGAAATTGCTCAGAAACAGTTTACAGCTTGGGCAAATAAAGATAAAAATCCTGAATCGAAACGTCAAACAATTGCTTGAAAGGTTGGATTCTTCATTTTTCAAATTGCTTGACGAAATTACGATTGCACGCTCACGCAAACACATTAAAAGTTTTTATGACTTTGAAGCAATCGGGAAATTTTCAGAGCGTTTAAAGCCAATCTCCATTTATGCAGATATTGATTTACAAGACAGATTTTTAACTTATGAATCAATCAACGAACAAATTTCAAAATATAAACTCTCGGTTTTTAATCCCTCGGCGTATGTGCGTCAGAGCAAACGCAAGAAATACGAAGAACTTGGAGCAAACAGAGAATTCGGCTTCAAACAAAGTCACGCGTGAACATTTCTTGATCGGGATGATGAAAGTCAATTTCCTGAAACGTTTGGAAAGCTCGATTGAATCGTTTGAAATTTCTTTAGACCGAACTGCCCGAAAAATTGAAGAATTAATCAAAAGAATCAAACATTTTCAAAGTTCAAAAGATGCCGACAAAACGTTGAGTTTATTTGATTTAGAACCGAATGAAGCCGAATTTGAAGAAAATGACGAAATAAAGGAATCGTGGCAAGTCGGCAAAAAGTTAAAGTTTGATTTGGAAGATTTGAAGCTCGATGAATGGCTCAAGGATTTAGAAGGCGACAGGCAATGCTTTAGTTTCGCTTTACAATAACGCTTCGGCAATCACGCCCGAACGCGACGCAAAGCTCAAGCAACTAAAAGATTTAATTGCGGCAAAGGTAAAAAATCCGCTTAATCCAGAAAACAAAAAGGTGATTGTTTTTACCGCGTTTTCTGATACGGCAGAATATCTTTACGAAAATCTTAAAAACTGGGTAAACACCGAATTGGGCTTAAATATCGGTTTGGTTTGCGGAAATCTGACAAAAACTACCTTTGGAACAAATAAATTTGCCCATATTTTGACCAATTTCTCGCCGCGTTCTAAAAATCGTGAAAAAAGTAAATCTATGCCGCAATCGGGCGAAATTGATATTTTGATTGCAACTGACTGTATTTCCGAAGGGCAAAATTTGCAAGATTGCGATTATCTTATCAATTACGATATTCATTGGAATCCGGTGCGAATTATTCAGCGTTTCGGACGGATTGACCGTTTGGGAAGCACAAACGACAAGATTCAATTGGTTAATTTTTGGGCGACAAAAGACCTTGATAAATACATCAATCTGAAAAATCGAGTTGAAGCCAGAATGGCGTTGGTTGACGTAACCGCAACGGGCGAAGACAACATTCTGAATACCGAGCAGATTGAAGATTTGATCGAAGACGATTTGAAATATCGTGATAAACAGCTTAAAACGGCTTAAGGACGAAGTTTTAGACCTTGAAGAAATGAACGAAAGCGTTTCGTTGACCGATTTTTCGCTTGATGATTTTCGACAAGATTTGACCGCTTTTATCAATGAAAATAAACAAAAACTCGCCAGATTCGCCAAACGGACTTTATGCCGTTGTTCCCGCCGCTACCGGTGAATTCGCGAATTATTGCACACGAAAGATTTCTCGGAAACCGAAAAAGAAATTATCAAAACCGGCGTTGTTTTTTGTCTGCAACAGAAGAGCGAAGGGAGCGAAAACTCCGCCGTTAATCCGCTTCAGCCTTATTTCTTGGTCTATATCCGCGACGACGGCGAAGTTAAATTTAATTTTTCTAACGCCAAACAGATTTTAGAAATCTTTCGTTTGATGTGCGAAGGCAAAACCGAACCGTTTCAGACGCTTTGCCAAGATTGTTCAATAAAGAAACAACAACGGCAAAGAAATGATCAAAATATACCGATTTGATGCAAAAAGCCGTCAAAGAAATTGCGGCAAATTATAAAAAACGAATCGGACAACAAACTGACGTTTGACCGAAACGCGGTTATTGCCCCTAAAGCCGAACAAATTCAAGGAATTTCAGATTTTGAATTGATAACTTGGCTTGTTGTAAAGTAAAAGAATAACTCAAATATATGCTTGAAAAAATCCAAAATTCCTTAAAGGCATTTTCACACGGAAATTTAACCGAAAATGCTCTTAAACTGTTTCAAACACTCGGTTATGAAAGCGACCGTCAACAGCCTTTTGACAATAAATCGTTTGCTGATTTTGAGGATTACATCAACGATAACGATAATTTTATTTATAAAAACGCTTTCACGGCAGAATGGAAATATGTTGATTTGCTTTTTCAGTTGACTGAAACAGAATTAACCGAACAATTTTCGATGTTTGACAGCAAAGATGTTGAACGCGAACAATTTAATTCGTATTTATTCTTTGCGGTTGAACTAAACGAAACAAAATCGGACGGCAAAACTTTTACTCGCACAGACCTTGCGAATGTCACCCGCGAAATCAATAAATGTTTTCCGATGCCTGTTTTTGTGCTGTTCAAACTTGGGCAAAATCTGACGCTATCGGTTATCAATCGGCGTTTGCATAAAAAAGACGAGACGAAAGATGTTATCGAAATCAAAAAAGTTTCGCTCATCAAAGATATTGATTTTACTGACCCGAAGCGTTCACATTTAGAGATTTTGAAAGATTTGTCGCTTGACGAATTACAGAAAAAGCACAAGTTTCAAAACTTTGTTGAACTGCATAAAGCTTGGATGGCAACGCTCGACACGAAAGAATTGAACAAACGATTTTTCCGCGAATTATCGAATTGGTATTTTTGGGCAGTTTCACAGGTTAAGTTTCCGAAAGCTCCGAATGATACCGATTCAGACGAAACTCATTCGGCAAAATCAGTTATTCGACTGATTACACGATTGATGTTCGTCTGGTTTTTGAAAGAAAAAGGGTTGATTAATGCTGAGATTTTCCGTCTGCGTGAATTAAAAAACATCTTAAAGTTTGAAGATGAAAGTGCATATTACAAAGCAATTTTGCAGAATCTTTTCTTTGCCACGCTCAATACGGACGACACAGACAAACGAACACCACGAAAGTTTCGCTCCGAAAGTGAAGGTTCTTGGTATAAAAGTAATACGGGAATCGCCAATGTTTACCGATACAAAAGTGCATTTACCAATCCGCAGGAAACGCTGGAAAAGTATTTTTTGAATGTTCCGTTTTTGAACGGCGGTTTGTTTGAATGCCTTGATAAACCCGAAGAGAAAATTTGGATTGACGGTTTTAGCGAACGCAAAGATAATCCTTTGAATATTCCCGATGATTTGTTTTTTTGCGAACCGTGCGAAGTTGATTTGAACTCGATTTACGACACGAAAAACAAAAAATATGAAGTTCGCGGTTTGATTCGCATTTTGGATAATTACAAATTTACGATTGCCGAAAATACTCCGATTGAAGAAGAAATTGCACTTGACCCGGAATTGCTCGGCAAGGTTTTTGAAAATCTGCTTGCCAATTACAATCCCGAAACTAAAACCACCGCGAGAAAACAAACAGGTTCGTTTTATACGCCGCGTGAAATCGTCAATTATATGGTTGATGAATCGTTGATTGCGTATTTGAAAACCAAATTGCAGACGGAAACTCAAGGTTTTGCAGGGTTTATTGCTTTTGGCGAAAATCAGCCGACAATGTTTGGAAATGATGCTCGCATTCAACCGAAATTTGAAATTCCTATTTCTGAAAATCGTTGGCTTGGCAAAGATGAAGAATTGGAAAATGCTTTGCGTCAACTTTTCAGCTATTCCGAAACTGAAAATCAATTTAACGAAATAGAAACCGAAATTCTTATCAAAGCTATCAACGATTGTAAGATTCTCGATCCGGCTTGCGGTTCGGGTGCGTTTCCGATGGGAATTTTGCAACGGCTGGTTTTTTTGCTCGGCAAACTTGACCCGAATAATGTGAAATGGCGTGAATTGCAACGCCAAGTTGCGGTTAATGAAACTGATGAAGCGTTCAAAATCGGCGATGTTAAGGAACGCGAAAACAGGCTTTTGGAGATTAACGAAGTTTTTGAAAACAACGCTTCGGATTACGGTCGCAAATTGTTTTTGATTGAAAATTGCATTTACGGCGTGGACATTCAGCCCGTGGCGATTCAGATTTCTAAACTCCGCTTTTTTATCTCGTTGATTATTGACCAAAAAATTGATGATTCGCGTCCGAATCGCGGTGTGCGTCCGTTGCCTAATTTGGAAACTAAACTTGTTGCCGCAAACACTTTGATTGGTTTGGACGCACAGCGAGGTTTGAAACCCGAAAAAGTTCACGAGCTTGAAGAAAAGCTGAAACCTGTGCGGAGCGAGATTTTCCGTGCCAGAACAACCGCCACCAAAACCAAATGGCGTGAACGCGATAAGGAAATCCGCCGCGAGATTGCCGACTTGCTCAAACAAACAGGTTACGCTCCTGATGATGCCAATAAAATCGCCGATTGGTCGCCCGATAACCAAGACGCTCACGCCGATTGGTTTGACGCTGAATGGATGTTCGGGATTGAAAAAGGCTTTGATATTGTGATTGGTAATCCGCCGTGGGGAGCAGAATTGAAAACTGAAGAAAAATTACTGCTGAAGCGAAATTATCCTGAAATAGATTCTTCAACGCCCAACACTTTCGCCTATTTCATTGGAAAGGCTATTCGGTTATATTCCTCAAGTATTTCATTTGTTTTACCTGATAGCATTTTAATTAAAGATTTTGCAAAATGCAGAAAATTGATTTCTCCATATTTGGATAAGATAAATTGGTATCAAAATATTGGAATACCCGAAGAGCAAAAGCCTTTCGTTTACGTTGAACACGATGTCTGCGTTTTATTATTATCGAAGCAAATAACGGAAAACTTTTATCAATCTTTATTTCAATATGAAAGTTCACAAAAAAGGATTGTTCAAACAAACAAAGTGTCTAAAAAGTCTGATGTAATTCGTGATGAATTTGATTATGCAATTAATCTTTTATTAACTGAAACAGATTTAAATATTCTTCATAAACTAAAGCAGCATAAATCTTTAGACGATTTCATCCAATGCCACGAAGGAATCCATACGGGAAATTCAAGGGAAGTCTTGTTTCACGATAGTAAAATAAATGAGTGGTGTAAACCTTTGTTTTATGGCGGTGGAGCAGGAGATAAAATTAACAATTATGTTTCAATGCGAAGTGGTTGGTATGTAGATTATAGAAAAGAAATTATAAACAAAGATGAAGGGTTTTACGCTTCGCTACGCGATGAACGAATATTTAAGTTTCCCAAAATTTATTTAACTAGGACTGGAAATCCTTTCAAAGCGTTTATTGATGAAGAATTTTACGCATCCAACAATTTTTTCTCACTTCAATTCAAAGATTACAATACTAACAGCATTGAATCTCTCAAAGTCATTTTGGCGTTCATTATTTCACCAGTTGCTCAGTATTTTATAAGACGATTTGCAGCACCAAGACTAGGAAACACCTTCGTTGAAACTAAAATATTCCACCTGCTAAAATTTAGAGTTCCAAACTTAAATTCAGCCCAACAAACCGAAATCGCGGAAATAGTTGATAAAATCTTGACGCTGAAAAAAGCCGAAACCTCGGCAGATACATCGGAATTGGAACGCGAGATAGATAGATTGGTTTACGGGTTATACGCTCTTGAGGCGGACGAGATAGCGATTATTAAGGGTAACGCAACTTGATGCAAAATAACGGCATCTACAAATATGTGCCGACATTATGTATCATATAAATTGTGAAAGGATTTTCTCAAATTAGCATTTTAAACTATTGCGAAATAGAGCTTTATCTCACGTTGTTAAATTTAATCAAAATTTTGTAATGAATTTCCCGAAACTATTGCACGCTAAACTACTCGTTTTATTATACTTAGCACACTTCATCACGATTCAAAAAAATAATTTGTGACAAATCACCCACGTCCACGATAGTTATTCGTCTTATTTTTCACTCTTTTTCCAACTTCGCCTGCTCCAAGTGAATTCAACTTTCTTGGTGATGATTGATCTTGGTCGCGGTCTTCGGAGGCGAGTTTGCGAGTAGAAGTTGCGTAAATACTCAACTGTTTCTTTGAATGCTTGCCGATACTGCAATTCTTCTACTTCGTTATGCAAATTGTGGACGCATTCATCCAAATGACGCAAAAGAGTTCGATAGTTTACGCTGTATTGTGCCGCAGTTCGACGAAGTGAGCCTAAGCGAGTGTATGTTCGCAGAATATTCGCTTGCTGTGGATGTTCGCAAATTTTACACATAGTTAATTACGTTCGACAAATCCGTCCATCAAATAAAGAAAGAAATCATAAACTTCTTTTGTGTTTGAGCCTGTTCTTATTGCAATACGAAATGATTCATTCCAAATCTCATTTCGCCGATGAATACGCCGCAGATAGCGTGGCTGTGTCATCCCTTTTATGAAATAAACCGAGCGGTGCAGAATTGAATGATATTTAGGTAATGTGAAGGATTCACCGCCGACTGTTACGGTATATTGATTGTTAGGATTATTGTATTGGCTCTTTATGCATTCAAGACAATCGTCCACTGCCTCAAGCATTTCTAACTTGCTCAATTCAGTCATTTTCAATTGTTTTGGGTAGTCATTGCTCATTGTCAATACTCTTGAATTCAAACAGTCTGTGCAACTATTATTATATTGGAAAGTTGCCTAGTCCAATAGATTTTATACTTGGTCTTTCAAACTCCAAATTCCGACTTCCCTGCATAGCCTTTGAAGCGAATAATAATTCGACTCTGAAAATCCGAGTTCTTTTATTTTGAAAAAATCTTTTCCGAAATTATCAAGAAAATCTAAAAACACAATAATTTTCCGTGCTTCTTTTGCTCCGAAAATTTCTATCAACTTAAGCCTGATACTTTGGGAATTTGATTCATTGCTTAACGAAAAAACAGCCTCTAGGATTGGTTGTAAAACCTTTTCTGAAACCGTTGATTGTAAAAAATACTTTGCTTCACAACTAGGTAAATTTAACATCTTACCTAATCGCTGAATCGCTCTGCGGTCATTATAACGAAATTCAATTCTAAGTGTCCCGTAGGCTTCCGATTGGGCATCTTTCGGAAACTTTTTAGCGATTGAATCCGCGTATTTTCCGTAAATACATATTGTTCGCGGTTTTTTAAATTCTTTTGCACTGCCGATGCCGTGAAAATAAACAGATGAATTTCGATATTGTCCGACCTCAAAATGCGGTATTTTCATCTTGCTTATCCGTTCAAGTGTCGCGTTAATATTCTCTTCGCCGATGAAAATATCTATTGTAAAATGAATCCCCCACATTATTGCGTTTTCCGCGTTAAATTCAACACCGCTTTTCTCGATTACATAAGCCGACAGTCTTTTAAGTGCCAATAAAAGTTCATCTTGAGTCAACAATTTTGCATTATTGCCGTAAAAAAATGACGGAAGCGAAAGCGAAACAACCAAATATGCTTGATTTTGTTTGTTGAGAAAAAATGATAAATGCGGAAAACCTTTTTTATTTTCCTTAAAAGTCCATTTGTATTTGCCGTTTACATCATACTTTTTTTGCCACAAACGCGACCGAAAGCCTTCTTCCGAAAACGGAAGTCTGCCGACAAGCATCGCAAATGTAACCGTATCGAACGACATTATTTTGCCTTTGTCGTGTTTCGCTCAATGTATTCGTCAATATGTGTTTGTGTGAAAAGAACCCTGCGACCAACGCGAAAGTATGCGATCCGCTTTTTGTTAAGCATTCGATCAAGCGTCACAAGCGAAATGCGTAACTTTTCCGCCGCGTGTTTACGTTCAAAAACTGTTTGTGAATTATTTTCGTTATCCATTTTTCAACCTCAAAATAAAAATGACAGCCAAAGATTTCTCTTGACTGTCATTGATTTTCTTAGATTGTTAGTTGGAAGTATGTAGAGGTTAAAAAATAATTTGTCGTATATTTTGTCAAAAAAACTTAGACATTTTGAATTCAATTTATCCAACTTTCCGATGCTTCATTTTGATTCGATTTGATTTTCGATTTTCTGATTCATCTTCACGTTCGCAATAAGTTTTCTCATATACCCTGTTTTACGTCCGAAAGCTACCGCAAGTTGTTCACAAGCCAGTGCGTGAGCTGGAAGATCGTCTAACGCACTATTCGGCATCAAATCTGGAAACTTCTCAAAAAATATTGGCTCCCAAAACGCTAACCACTCTGGGCTTGTCGGATAAATCGAACGATTGGAACGCGTGGCGAATGCATCTAACTGCTTTTTGTATTCACGCTTCGCCAAATTGTATCCCTGCATCAATAGCTTGTAACGCTGGGGAAGTTGCGAACTTTCATATTGATCTAGCCAGACTTGTCGGCTTTTGAATGCGTTTTTGCGGTAAACCGCAAATTCGTCTTCGGTCGTTTCTAGGTAATTCAGCAAATTCGGTTCATCAGTAGGAAATTCCTTCAATAAATCCCTGAGGTTTTCATTAGGAACAAGATTCACTCTCATAGTCTTCCCGGTTTCATCAAGTATTCCAAGCTTCTCATATCCAAGATTCATCTCGTATTCGACCGTCTTTTTGAGGTAGTCTATTAGTAATTCTCTTATGGTCGAGTGAGTGCCTTGATACGCGACTAATGGAAAATATCTAAGATATTGCAACGCAAAATTTTCTGCGACTTCATAAATAGCTTCCTCTCGCTTTTCATCTTTGAGGTTAAAATAATGTGTAGCCTTTTCCGTCGTCATTACCCTTCTAGCTTCTCTAATCACCCTGAAAACTACTTGATTGAGCGTTATGCCAATCACTGTTGAAGATAAATCGTTAAATAAATATTGAACGATAATAGCCTGATCGACTTCTTCGTAGTTCGCACTCCACCAAGAATTGGGATTGACTTCACTTAATTTGAATTCAGAACTCATTGGTATTTGGAGATAGGCAACTTGTTCTTTGGCAATTTTCAAGGCTAACGCCCTATCACTTTCCAACTGATTGTTTTTTTCATCTTGTTCTTGCATCGGTTAGATGATTGAATTTATTTCAATTGTATTATTTGAATTATGTTGCTGATATGCCGATAACACATCCGCAATTCGATTCACCGCTTCAGTATTCGGATTTACATACCGAGCAAAAGTATTCATTTGCGTATGTCCGCTTATTTTCATAATTTCCATCGGCGAAAGTCCGGCTTGAATCATTCTTGTAATCGCGGTATGTCTGCAATCGTGAAAATGAAAGCCCTCAATGTTGGCATCTCGGCAAGCAGAAGCAAAACTGCGTTTAACCGTGTCTTTAATGCCAAAGACCAAATCTTCTTTATTTTGCGGCGAGTTTTCCCAAAGACGAATCAATTCTTCTAACAATCTGTTAGTTATACCAACCTTTCTTGCTTTCGCGGTTTTAGTATTGAATGCCAAAATATGAATAGTCCGATTAACAAAATCAACATCTTTCCATTGCAGTTTGAATAATTCGCCTTGCCTCATTGCCGTATCTAAAGCACCAATCAAAATTGGTTTCAGATGTTCCCGATTACTTTTGGTATTAACCGAAACTTCTTTTCCATTAATCTGATATTTATATGAAACTTGATTACTGCAAACGCCTAACAATCTGCTTTCTTCATCAAAGGTTAAAACTCTCTCACGTTTTACTTCATCCGAAAGACTGATTAAACCTTTCACATTTAGAAACGGCGAACGTATCAGCCAACCGTTACCAACCGCATCATTTAAGATTGCTCTAAGCAATGCAAGTTCCCTGTTGACGCTCGCAATTGCACGAGGTCGGCTGATAGGTTGGAGTATTCCTTTTTCATCCTTTTTCATTGTAACAATGTCTTTATCAAGTCTCTTTTGTTTGAATTTCTCAATGTCTGAGGGCGTAATGTCCTTTATGCGTTTTGTCCCGAAGTATTCAAGCAAATAATTTAAAAAGTTTTTAGCCGTTCGATGTGAACGCAGTCCGGCAATTTTACGATTTTGGTGGTATTTCGCAGGGATCAATTTTCTTTCTTTGTAATCTTCCGCAAGTTCACGGAAAGTCATTTTAGAGCCTTCTACGCCTCTTTCACCGTAATCAGTAAAGTTATCGGTCAATTCATCTCGTAAACGTCTCGCGTGGCTCTTACTTTCAGCTTTGGCAGTAAATTGTTTCTTGTTGCCTTTGCCGTCAATCCGAGTTATCCGAGCATACCAAGTTACATTGCCGTTTTTATCCTTCTTTTGGATAATGCCCCAATCTCGGCTTTCTTTTTTTGTTTCTTGTTTTTTCATTTCAAAAAGTTACTCACACCTTTACTCACACCTTGAAGCGATATTTAATGATATTAGCAGATATTCAAAGATAATTCTAGCACTATCTAATATGTTGTTAAATAACAAGTTATAGCGATATATGAAAGCGTCAGAGCAGTAGAGAAATTAAGCGGAAGTTGATTTGTAATCATCAGGTCGCGGGTTTGAGTCCCATCGCCGGCTTAATAACAACAAAAAAAGGAGCATCTTAACGGTGTTCCTTTTTTTGTTTTTTGAGTTTTCTGCTGAAAATGGATTTTCAAGCGTGTATCAATCATCACAACGTTTTTCTCAAAAAGGCATTATAATATTGCTGAAATTTATCTGAGGAATTGTTTTTAATGGCGATTCAAGGCAAAAGATTAAGGTTTGGTCTGATTAGTTTTCTCTCAGCTGTTTTTGTGCTTTCTTTTTGTGTAAATATCCTTGCTATTGATTCGCCGAAGAATTGGAAAAGATTTTAGTGTCAAACGCAGCTTTTTCGGAAGCGGATCTTCAGCGATTAAATGCAGGAGAATCAGTTACCAAGCTTTTGCCAAGCGAAGATAAGCGTGAAGTTTCAGTTTTCGGAATTATTGCGATCAATGCTCAGATCGAGTTTGGTCTAAGGGAATTTCAAGCCCAAATGTCGCGTCAAAATAAAAAATCTATTATGGAGCTTGGCGATTTCAGTGATTCCCCAAGAATTGAAGACCTTGAAAGACTAACCCTCGAAAAGAACGATATCGAAGACCTTAAAAACTGCACGGTTGGCAAGTGTAGTATCGGACTCTCAGCCGAAATGATCGAGAGATTCAAAAAAGAAATTGATTGGAAGGCGGCTAATTATTCAGTTCAAGCAACGCAGATGTTTCGAAAGATGCTTCTTGAATACGCACAAGATTACCTCACTCGCGGCGATGAAGCATTGATCGAATACAGGAATCGTGCAAATCCCCTTATGCTCCGAGACGAGCAAAAATCCTTGCTCAATCGCTTATTTTGGCTAAACGATTTCGCCCCTGAATTTTCCAATTATTTGACGAATTTCCCTAAGTCTCAATTAAATAACGTGAGGAAAACACTAAATTGGACCAAGATCAAATTTGGACTAAAACCCGTAATCATCATCACCCAAACGATTACATATACGAATGAAAAAAATGGCGTTTCCCAGATTCTATCCGTTTCCAAACAAATTTACGCAACCCGCTATTTTGATTCATCTCTCGGCTTAACTACCTTTATCAAATTCCCCGATTCCGGAGCAGAATCCCGTATTTATTTGCTCTACACCAATCACTCTCGATCTTCCTCGTTAGAAGGTGCTTTCAGCAATTTCAAACACGAAATCGTAGAACGCGAAGCGGTTGAAAAATTAAAACCGCTCTTGAATGACACAAAATTAAGACTGGAAAATCCCACAAGAAATTCGACGGAATCGATTGATATTTCGCCTGCTGAAACCTTTAAAATTTGGCTATTTGAAAATATTTTTTGGCTTGCTTTAGGCTTACTTGCGTTATTATTTTTTGGCTATTTATTTAAACGTTTGAAAAATTGACCGCAAGCAATATTTGCCTGCCTGATGCAATTTCCTTCATCGCTGCTTCCTTGTTTCTGCAGTTTAATTTATTCTTTTCTAAGTCGTTATTATAATTCTTGAGGAAAAATTTAAGTGAAAGCAATCGTAAAAAGCAAAGCAGAAAAGGGTTTGTGGCTCGAAGACGTTCCGGAACCAAAATGCGGTATCAATGACGTTTTGATCAAAATCAAAAAAACCGGAATTTGCGGAACAGACGTTCACATTTACAATTGGGATGCCTGGGCACAATCCACAATTAAAATTCCAACGATTCTTGGACATGAATTAGCAGGTGAAATCGTTGAAGTTGGCTCGAATGTAAATGATTTTCACATCGGCGATATTGTCAGCGTCGAAGGTCATTTAGTTTGTGGTAGATGCCGTAATTGCTTAGCTGGCAGACGCTTTAAATGTGCGAATACACTCGGCTACGGGGTGAATACGGATGGCGGTTTTGCCGAGTTTATCGCCGTTCCCTACACGAATATTTGGAAACATAATCCGAACACCAATTTAGACGTCGCCGCGATTTTCGATCCATTTGGTAACGCCGTTCATACCGCTTTAGCCTTTGAAGTTTTCAGTGAAGACGTACTAATTACAGGTGCTGGTCCGATTGGAATTATGGCAGCAGCGGTTGCCAAACACGCGGGTGCGAGGCATATTGTTTTGACCGACGTTAATCCAAAACGTCTTGAACTTGCTCATAAACTTGGAGTTACGAATACGCTAGACGTGAGCAAAACATCAATTGCCGATTATCAAAAACAACTCGGAATGAAAGAAGGTTTCGACGTAGGAATGGAAATGTCCGGCAATGCGGCAGCTTTGACAGATATGATCGCCAACATGGCTCACGGCGGAAACATAGCTATTTTAGGAATCCCAACTGCCGAAATCCCGATTAATTTCAAAACAATTGTCTTTAATATGCTGACAGTAAAAGGCATCTATGGACGCGAAATGTATGAAACTTGGTATCAAATGAGCGTCTTGTTGGAATCAGGTTTGGATATCGAACCCGTCATAACTCATCGCTATTCGTATAATGATTTCGAAAAAGGTTTTGAAGTAATGAGCCAAGGCGATAGCGGGAAGGTGATTCTGGATTGGAGTGAGCTTTAAGAATTTATATGACAAAACTTCCTTCAATATTAGCAGGTGTATTGGGAGAATATTTTGTTGCGGCGGAACTGTCTAGAAGAGGTTTTATTGCTTCAATTTCCTTACGCAATACACGCGGAATCGATATTCTTGTAACTAATCAAGATAGTTCGCGTTCTCTGACAATTCAATGTAAGACAAGTCAAAAAAAAGATAAGAGCTGGCTCCTATCTGAAAAAAGCGAAACATTTATTGCCGAAAATCATTTTTACGTTTTTGTAAGTTTAGGGAGTTTAGACGAAAAACCGGATTTTTATGTAGTTCCGAGTAAAATTGTGGCTGAAACGATATTTAAATCTCATCGTGATTGGCTTAGCTCATTAGGAAAGTTCGGGCAAAAACGTAATGATAGTCCGATGCGTAATTTTTACGACAAAGAAAATGTTTATTTAGGGCGTTGGGATTTATTGAATTGATATTGTGTATCCAATCAACTACAAAATAAATTCAACGAAACCCGCAACGCGGCAATTAGCCACGCGGCTTCAGCCCGTGGTTACAAATCAACAATTTTTCCGAGGGCGTTTTAACGTCCTTCCAAAATAGCAATGTCAGATTCAGTATACTCAGAAATAAATCTTCACATTACGTGGCATACGAAAGGCAATATTCCGTCGATCATACCCGCCGTCGAAAAGCCGTTGCATCAATACCTAAAGCATAAAATAATTGAAACACCCGATGTGTTTTTTCACGCAATAGGCGGAATCGAGAACCACATTCATATTGCAATCAGCATTCCGCCAAGTCTTTTGATTAGCGATTGGATCGGAAAATTAAAGGGCGGAAGCTCGTTTCACATCAATAAACTCGCGGATGATAAATCCTTACAATGGCAGAGAGGCTATGGAATTGTCAGCTTTGGGACGAAGGATTTGAAATGGGTTACTAAATTATGTTTTGAACCAAAAGGAACACACATGAAAAGGCACGACTCACGAACGTCTGGAAAAAATTGACGAACGAAAGCGATTTGGAAAAGAACGTTAAAATGCCGAAATATTGATCTATATCAAATGTTCATGCCGTAAACGACGTGGCCGATTGCCGCGAAACGCGGTTCAGCCTGTATTTGTAATTGAAGTAAACCGAATTTTCTGCCCGCGAAGCGGCAATTAGCCACGCGACTTCAGCGATGGGTCAGAAATTAATAAAATGGCAAGGGCGTTTTAACGTCCTTGCAAATGGCTTGAGCCGTAAAAACAATAAGAATGCTAAAGCACAAACTGTCTAAAAGGACGTTAAAACGCCCTAATATTGAACATTCTAGTCAAATGCCCACGCCGTAAACGACGTGGCTAAGTGCCGCGAAACGCGGTTATAAAAGAAATATGTATTCAAAAATTCGAAATCAGTTAGAAAATACAATCAACGAAATCCGCGACGCGGGTTTATATAAATCCGAACGCGTAATCGAAAGTCCGCAAAACGCACATATCAGCGTTTCAAAACAAGAAGTTTTGAATATGTGTGCCAATAATTATCTCGGGCTTTCCGATCATCCGATGATCGTTGAAGCGGCTCGTAAAGCATTGAATGAATGGGGTTTTGGGTTATCGAGTGTTAGATTTATTTGTGGAACTCAAAGCATTCACAAAGAACTCGAAGCGAAAATCAGCGAGTTTTTGGGAATGGAAGATACGATTCTTTACACGTCTTGTTTCGATGCAAACGGTGGTTTGTTTGAAACGATTTTGAACGAAGAAGACGCGGTCATTTCCGACGAACTCAATCACGCAAGTATCATAGACGGCATTCGGCTCTGCAAGGCTCAACGTTTTCGCTACAAAAATAGCGATATGGATGATCTCGAAGCCAAATTAAAGGAAGCAAGCGGGGCGAGAAATCGTCTGATTGCGACCGACGGCGTTTTCTCGATGGACGGCTACATCGCTAAACTGTCTGAAATCTGTGATTTAGCCGAAAAATATGACGCGATGGTGATGGTTGACGATTCGCACGCCGTCGGGTTTATGGGCAAAACTGGTCGCGGCACACACGAGCATTGCGGTGTGACGGATAGAATCGACATTATAACGGGAACTCTCGGCAAAGCACTCGGCGGAGCATCGGGCGGCTACACGAGCGGGAAAAAAGAAATTATCGAGCTTTTGCGGCAAAGATCGCGTCCGTATTTATTTTCAAATTCGGTTGCACCGCCAATCGTTGGAGCTTCGATCAAAGCAATTGATATGTTGTCGGAATCCACCGAGTTACGCGATAAACTCCAACGAAACACTCAATATTTTCGCGAAAACATCGCAAAAATCGGACTCGAAATCCTGCCGGGCGAACATCCGATTGTCCCCGTAATGTTTGGCGAAGCGATGCCTGCCGTGAAAATGGCTGAATCATTATTGAAAAAAGGCGTTTACGTAATTCCCTTTTCGTTCCCCGTTGTGCCAAAAGGAAAAGCGAGAATCCGGACGCAGGTTTCGGCTGCTCATTCGATTGAAGATTTGCAGTTTGCAATTGAAAAATTTGCCGAGGCAAAGGCTGAGATAGGAATCTAAGATGCATTGCAGCTGCAGTAAATATACAGTCAAATATTGGCAAAATATAAAGAGGTTGTCAATATTTCGTCCTTTTCGTGTCTTTCGTACGGCAAATAGATCTTAGTAAGTAGCTAGTCCACAATTGACATTCAAATTTTGTCCGGTTATCGCACCCGCACCGTCCGTACATAAAAAAGCAACCGTCTCCGCAACTTCTTCTAATGATTCAGTTCGCTTCAATAAAGTTCGTTGGATTAATCCCGTGACGACTGTTTCTTCGTCAACATGAAAAACTTTAGCCAACCTCGCGATATATTCTTGCCCGGTTTCAGTTTCGGGTTGCAGACTCGGGATTACAGCATTAACCGTAATATTTGCCGTGCCAAGTTCTGCGGCGAGACTGCGTGTGAGAGCTAAAAGTCCCGCTTTTGAAGCAGAATCCGCTGCTCCAAATGGCAAAGGATTTTTGCTTGAAAGTCCTCCGATGCTTACAATTCTTCCCCATTTTTGGCTTGTCAAATACGGAATTACGGCTTTGCAAAATAGGAAAACGCCCCGCAGATTGACATTCATTACTTCGTCCCACGTTTCAATCGGCATGTCCGCCACCGATACGCCGACTCCGGTTGTCGCCGCGTTGTTGACCAAAATATCGATCTTTCCGAAATATTGAACGGTTTCGTTCACGATTCTGCGAATTTCCTTGTCATCCGTCGCGTCCGCCTGAACGGCTAGGATCTTTCCGCCAATCGATTCTACCTCATGCTCCGCTTGTTTTAGTTTCTCAAGCCCTCGTCCATTAATCACCACGCTAGCCCCTTTCGAAGCAAGACATTTGGCAATCGCGAGACCAATTCCCGCGGTGCTGCCCGTAATAATCGCAACTTTATTTTCCATTTATTTTTTTCCTTTTTCGCAAATCAAATCTATCGCCTTTTTTGATAACAAAAACTTTTATCGCCTCGTTTTTTGCGTCAAAGATCATAATTTGACTATCGCCCAAAACTTCGCCAAAACGATTATCTTTGACAAATAATGCTGTATCTTCATCAATTCCTACACCTAGTAGATTTGGATTTTTCAAGACTAATCCAAGCAAACGATTTTGCCGTGAACGCTTGATAAAATGTTGATCTACAATAATTTGCGGCAATAATCCGATACCGTCTTTGGTTTCAACTTTTGAGCCGTCAAGCACCGTAAAATCACCTTCACCCGTAATCATAATTTGCGACATTATCGCCGTTCCTGCACTCGTTCCGGAAAATAGAATTCCGCTCTTGTATCTATCTTTTAAGGCTTGCAAAAGTTCCTTATCTTGCAAAACTTCCATCACCCGGTTTTGGTCGCCGCCTGTGAAAAATACGCCAGTTGATTCCTTGAGTTGCTGCAAAAATTGGGCTTTTGTTTGTACGTTTAACGGACGAATGGGAGATTTGACGAGTGTAATTTTACTGACAGCTTCGATGTCTTTTTTGAAAGCCTCAAAACTCTCTTCGGGTACACCACTTGCCCAGGTTATTACCAAAAGTTTGCCGTTTCCTGCTCCGCTTAAATCGGATAATTTGCTCAACATATCCGCCGTCCGATCTCCGCCGCCAATCAATAAGAGCCGCTCCTGAGAAATAGCCGTGGAATATAGCAAAAGAATTAAGATGAAATTTATCGTGGTTTTTTTGTACATTGATTATTTGCGTAAATTCAAAATACTGAAATTCGAGACACTATTTCCGGGTCAATTCATCATAAATCTTCTTCAACTGCGAATCGCCAAAACCGTAAACACCTTCTAATTGTTGAAACTGTGTAAAAACGTCGGCGAAAGTTTTTGCACCGCTGCCGATAATTTTTTTGATTGATTTCTCAACCCGTTGATTCGTTTTTCGGTCGATTTCAGCTTCGCAAACAATTTTCAGAGTTGGAAAGGAAACCGATTTAACGGCAGATAATTCACGCAATCCTTCTAAATCGTTAGTTTTGTAGCACTTCCAAAGTTTTGAACCGAGTTCGATGTCCGATTCCGAAAGTTCGACACGGCGGGCAAAGCAATCTACTAAATTGGCGGATAAATGTTGACCAAAGCCCTTCCATATTTCGCTTTCTTCCGGAAAAATCGGATACACGACAAAAATATTTGTAAACCCTTTCTCTCGCAGCAGATAAAGACAAAACCATAGGTTTACCTGGCAAAATAATTCGTATTCAAACCAGAGATTAATTTCATCATTCTTTTCAAATTCCTCAAGTTTTTGAAATTCGCTGACGGTTTTTTCAAGATAGCCTTTTTCGCCATATTCATTTTCAATAAATGCTGCTCTCATCTGCCAAAATTCCGATAAAGTTTCGCCCTGCAAATCGCCGACAATCAAACATTCGCGACAAATAATTTTCTCGCCTTCGATCGATTTTGGAAATTGTTCTGCCAAACTGTCACCCGGAAGGATATGTATCGTCATATTCAATTTTACTCAAACCCCCGCCAAATTCCATTTCTTTACGATTTCTTCGATCAAAATTGCCACTTTATCCGTAACTTTTTGAAAATATTCGTCCGCCTTTCTTTGGTCAAATTTCGGATAGCCTTGTCCTTTTTGATAAAGCCCGATCGACGAAGGAAACGGAACGGCAGACCAAGTTCCTGCAATTGGATAGGGCGTTACCATATTTTCATTGTATTTTTCGGGGTGAACCAAGCTCGGATCAATCGCCTGAATAAAAGCCGTTTCATTCCAACCGGCGTGTCCACCATCTTCACCAAAAACTTCTTTGGTGACATCCGAAGCAAAAGACCACCAATTTACAACCAATGTTCTAACGTGTTTTTCAGTCGCCACTTCAGCCGCGACCGCTTGCAAAACTGCCGTTTGCCCTCCTCCGTGTCCATTTAAAATAATTATATTCTTAAAACCATTTTTGGCGAGACCTTCCAAAATTTGTTTTACAAATGGACGATATGCGGATTCAGTAATTTGAAAAGCACCCGGATAAGCTTCCATGCTTCCGGTCATTCCATACGGCAACGTTGGTGCAATCATTGCGTTTACGCGTTTCGCAATGTGTTTTGCCATACCGAAAGGAGCAGTGTTATCAGCACCATTATTTATAACTCCGTGTGGTTCAAGTGTGCCAGTCGGCAATAAAACAGTGTCAATTTTTGAAGGGACAACATCTTTGAATTCCATCCAGTTTATTCTGTCCATCTCGCGGGTTGAGACGAAGTCTTTTTCGGTGTTGGATTTTGCTGTTGTTTGTCCGAATGAGATCAAAGTAAATGAAAATAGAAGAAGAAATGCAGCCGAAAATCGTTTTATCATCTGTTGCCTCTTTTAGAAAATTTATGAAAGTTGAAATGATAATAAAACGGCTGAAAATATTAAACAAGCATTTTGATTCCAGACTTTAAGTTATTCGGAAAATTTGGCATACTTTGTTCTTTTTGTTCACTTTTACGAAACTTATGCCATTTTTCATTAATAACCGAATTCCCTCGCTAGATGGTTTGCGAACAATTTCGGTAGCTTTCGTCGTCATCAGCCATTATCTCTACACGGTTGGAATTGGAGATAATTACAATCTGGGGATTCTCGGCGTTCGTTTTTTCTTTGTTATTTCGGGCTTTCTGATTACCGGTTTATTGCTCAAAGAGCTTGATAAAAGCTCGACTATTTCGCTTTCAAAGTTCTATTTCCGTAGAACTTTGCGAATTTTTCCGCCATATTATTTTTACCTTTTGCTGATCTTTATTGCCACGCAATTTGGCATTTTTCGAATTCCAAAGGAGAGTTTTTACTCGCCGCTTGCTTACGTTAGCAATTATCTGGTCGCAAACAATTGGAATCTATTGCACACTTGGTCGCTTTCGGTTGAAGAACAATTTTACTTGATCTTTCCTTTTGTTTTACTCTTCCTGGGTCGGAAAAAACTGGTTTGGGGACTTTTAGCTTTAATAATAATTTGCCCGATTTTGAGGCTGCTGGACTATCAAACGTTTCACGAATCTGGGGAAATGTGGATCTATTATGGGTTTCATGCCAATGCTGATGGCTTAGCTACCGGATGCCTAATCTCAATCTTTTACGCGAAGCTTCATTCCTTAAGATTTTATCGAAAGATTCTTGAATTCCCGCTATTTATTGTTTTTCCGATCGCGTTGATTCTAATCAATTCGCAGATCAATCCACGTCAATTTTATCTAGGTGTAGTTTTTACGATAAGTAATTTTCTCATCGCACTTTGCATTGATTGGGCGATTACAAATTACGATAGTTTGTTTGGAAAATTTTTGAATTCTGCTCCGATGACTAAAATAGGTGTGATGAGCTATTCGATTTACTTGTGGCAGCAGCCTTTTTTGAATCGTGACAATCCGCAATGGTTTAACGCATTTCCTTATAACTTCATAGGAATCGCATTCTTTAGTCTATTTTCTTATTATATAATCGAGAAATCATCGCTTGGATGCCGCAATGCAATTGAAAAAACTTTCTTTCGAAAGCCGCTTTAGACAACGACTATTCAGGCATCGAACCCGAAATTTTCTTGCGAGTTGTTTTCCCTGTTTCAATGACCGGAATTCCGTCTTGAACTTCTTCGTGTGGACGTGCAATAACGTGAACAGCCGTCACCGTTCCAATTCGTCTTGCCGCCGCCGCTCCAGCGTCAACCGCCGCTTTTACCGCACCAACTTCACCTCGAACAATTGCCGTAACCAATCCGGCGTCAATCCTTTCATAGCCAACCAAGCGAACATTTGCTGATTTAACCATCGCGTCGGCAGCTTCGATCATTGCGACCAAACCCATACATTCAACCATTCCAAGTGCTTCCATTGTGCTTTTTAATCCTTTGTAAACTCGCGTGAAATATTCTAAATCTTACACGTTAAACCACATATTTCCAAGTCGTTGTATTTCAGGTAAAATCTTTTCGTGAGCCATCGAATATTCCCAATTAACGAAACGGCAGTTACCATCGATTTCGGTAACGAGATTTCGCTTGAATTAAACGAAAGAGTAATCCAATTCGCCACGTTTATTGAACAAAATAACTTTCCTGGATTTATCGAAAGCGTTCCGGCTTATTCATCGCTGACTATTTTTTTCGATCTAGTAAAAACGAAACAAAGCTATCCCTATTTTCCTACGGCTTTTTCGTTCGTTAAATCATTTATTGAAAACGCTTTAGAAAATTTACCGCAGAATACAGCCAATGACTCACGACTATTTGAAATTCCCGTGGATTATTCGGCAAAATATGCGATTGATCTGGAGTTTGTTGCCCAAAATGCTAATTTGAGCAAAGATGAAGTGATCGAAATTCACATTTCTAAAACTTATCGCGTTTTTATGATTGGGTTTTTGCCGGGCTTTGCATATATGGGCGAACTTGACGAGCGAATTGCCACGCCTAGAAGAAGTTCGCCACGAACAAATATCGAAAAAGGAAGCGTCGGGATAGCAGGAAAACAGACGGGAATTTACCCACTTGATTCGCCCGGCGGTTGGCAAATTATCGGCAAAACTAATCTAGAAATGTTTACTCCCAACGCAAAATCTCCAAGCCTTCTACAAACCGGTGATTTGGTCAAATTTTACCCAATTTAAATGTCAATAAAACTTCTAACTAATTCATTATTAACGACTTTTCAAGATTTAGGTAGGAATAAATTTCGTGCGTTTGGCATTAATCCGGGCGGTGCAATGGATAAAACAGCCGTTCGGTTGATCAATATTTTGCTCGGCAACGATGAAGGTGAAGGCGTTTTGGAAATTCATTTCCCTGCTCCGAAAATATTATTTGAAAAAGATGCGTTAATCGCGATTGGCGGAGCAGATTTCGCGGCAAAACTTGACGATAAAGCGATTGAAAATTGGCAAACTATTCTTGTAAAAAAAGGACAGATATTAAGCTTTCCCAAAAAAATTCAGGGAAATCGCTTGTACTTAAGCGTCAAAGGAGGTTTCAAAATCGAAGATTGGTTGGGTAGCAAAAGCACTAATCTAAAGGCAAAAAAAGGCGGATTTGAAGGGCGTAAATTAGAAAAGAACGATGTAATTCCCTTCAGCAACTCGAAATTTGAAGCTCAAAGATCTAAACGATTGAAGATTTCTCCACATTTCGCTCCGAATTATTCCAGTTCACCCAAAATACGGTTGATAGCTGGTGCGGAATATCGTTTACTTACCGGATTGAGTGAAGAAGCTTTGCTCAAAAAATCGTTTACAATAACCCAAAATTCAGACCGAATGGGTTTTCAACTCAATGGAGAAACACTCTATTTATTGCATGACAAGGAGTTAGTTTCGTCTGCGATAAATTTTGGCACTATTCAGCTTTTACCAAATGGGCAGTTGATTATCCTAATGGCAGATCATCAAACAACCGGGGGATATCCGCGAATTGGAAACGTGATTTCAGCAGATTTGCCGCTTCTCGCTCAGCTCGGGACGAATGATTTGGTTAGATTTGAAATAGTTACGCTTGCCGAAGCTGAAATTCTTGCCTTAGACTTCGAGAGAGACTTAAATTTTCTTAGAATCGGCTGCCAGTTTTCAAGATGAAAATGAACAAAACAATTGACTTAAATTGCGATATGGGCGAAAGCTACGGAGCTTGGAAAATGGGCAACGATGCCGAATTAATGAACTTTGTATCTTCGGTAAACATTGCTTGCGGCTTCCACGCAGGCGACGCCGTCACAATGCGTGAAACCGTGCAACTTGCACAATCAAAAGGAGTTGCGATTGGGGCTCATCCGAGTTTTCCCGATTTACAAGGCTTTGGCAGACGCGAAATGTCGCTCTCTCCGCAAGAAATCTTTGATATCGTTTTATATCAAGTTTCAGCCTTGAAAGGAATTTGCGAAGCCTTTGGAGCAAAGCTGCATCACGTAAAACCTCACGGAGCTTTGTATAATGTGGGAGCAAGAGATATGAAAGTTGCCACCGCAATCGCCGAAGCTGTTAAGAAAATTGATCCAACCCTCATATTTTATGGGCTTTCGGGAAGTCATTTAATTTCAGAAGCTGAGAAAATTGGACTCAAAGCTGCCAACGAAGTTTTCGCAGATCGAACTTACCAAGCCGATGGTGGGTTAACCCCAAGAAGCGAGCCTCACGCTCTGATCGTTTCAACTGAGAGTTCAACCAAACAGGTTTTGCAAATGATTGAGTCAAAAACCGTTGCGGCTACAAATCAACAAATTATTCCGATCAAAGCCGAGACAATTTGCATTCATGGCGATGGTGAGAATGCCGTAGAATTTGCCAAGGCGATTAACCAATGCCTTCTTGAAAAAGGCATTGGAATTGAAGCTAATTAGCTATTTAGAAGAACATTCGCTTTAAAAACAATAGCAGCATTGCTCCGATAATCGACATTATCCAACCGCCGTAGCGAGCCGCGTTTTCTCCTTTCCTTCCAAATAAAAGATTTCCCAAAAATCCGCCAACAAATGAACCGGCAATTCCTAAAATTATTGTCATAGTCCAACTTTCTACCCCGTCATTTCGGAATCAAAAAATCGGGCAATTGCCCCAACAATCAAACCGAAAACTAATCCAACCAATAATGTTAAAAATCATATTTTTGTTCTCCTTTTCGTCGATAAATATGTTACGAATTTGAATTGAAGTTTGTTCCAATTCACCAATGTTTTACTTATACTTAGCATTCTCTTACTTTTTTCCGATTGACGCAAGATTTTTTGCGTGATAACTTCGCAAAACAAAGAATGTCTGAACAGAAAAAAGAAAAATCATTTACCTCTGAACTGCTCGGAGCGGCTTTTTTGATGGCAACTTCAGCCGTTGGACCCGGCTTTTTGAACAATACGACGGTATTCACGCAAAAGCTTCTCGCAAGTTTCGGATTTGTAATTTTGCTTTCGATTATTCTTGATATTTTTGCTCAATTAAATATTTGGCGAATCATTACGATCAGCGGGAAAAGAGCTCAAGATGTTGCAAATGAAACGTTTACAGGCAGCGGACATTTCCTTGCTGTCCTGATCGGACTCGGAGGATTAGCTTTTAATATCGGTAACGTTGCCGGTGCGGGACTTGGATTAAATGTTTTAACGGGTTGGAATTTAGAGCTCTGTGTTGTTATTTCTGCGATTATCGGTATTGGAATTTTCGTCTTCAAAGAGGCTGGAAAAGCCTTGGATGCTTTTACTAAGATTCTTGGTTTTGTGATGATTGCGTTAATAATTTATGTCTGCTATGTTTCAAATCCGCCGATGCTTGAAGCGGCGACCAGAACTATTTTACCTTTGGAAATCGACGCTTTAGCCACAGTTGCCCTAGTCGGAGGAACGGTCGGCGGATACATAACATTTGCCGGAGCCCATCGCCTTTTAGACGCAGGAATTTCAGGCACGGAGCATATAAGCCAAGTAAATCGAGGTGCTACTACCGGAATTTTAATTACCGCTTTAATTCGGTTTTTACTATTTTTGGCGTCCCTTGGCGTGATTGCCGCCGGAGCAAATATTGATGCAAAAAACCCTTCGGCATCGGTTTTTCAAAATGCTGCGGGTGAGATTGGTTATAAAATTTTCGGGGTTGTCATGTTTTGTGCAGCGATAACTTCGGTCGTTGGTGCAGCTTACACATCGGTAAGTTTTTTGAGATCTTTGCACAGCAAAGTCGAACAAAATCAACGCTTTATCATTATCGGATTTATTTTGCTTTCAACGGTGATTTTCTTATCAGTAGGTCAACCCGTTAAAGTTTTGGTTTTGGCAGGAATACTAAATGGCTTTATTTTACCAATCGCGTTGGGCTTAATTCTGCTCGCTTCAAATAGAAAAAATATTGTTGGGGATTATAAACATCCTCTCTGGATGCAAGTTTGCGGTTGGTTTGTGGTAGTAGCGATGGCTGGTTTAAGTCTTTATACTTTGGTGAGCGAATTTCAAAAATTATTTGCCTAATTTCATTTTATTCTGAGACTTTTTTCGTTTCCTGCTCCATAAGAAAATAGCCAAGAAAAGTAAGCCGAAACCAAACAAAATCGAGACGAAAAAGATAATAATTGCTATTTCCATAACATTTCTATCGAATGTAAAGCATTGCAAATAAAGCTGCTACAGCCAATCCCGCGAAAATCAATGAGACGATTAGAAACCAGACATTCGGCGTGCTTTTTGGAGCATCCCAAACTACTTCAACGGTCTTTTTTGGAGCAAGTCTTGATTTCTGCCTTAATGAAGCGGCGGTTTGAAGTTTGGATAAATCTTGCGACTTGGGCTTCTGAACGATCTTCGAAGTGCTCGATTTTGATTTGTTATCGGTAGAGACTTCAAAAGCAGGAATTGTGGCTGCTGCGACGGTCTTTTCAAATTCAGCATCCGCATCGTCCTTTTTCGGCGGCGTTTTGGTAGCTACAGTAACGTTTTCAGCTTCTTTCGCTTCAGTAATACTGTCCTTAAACCACGCATTGCTAACTTTCTGACTTCTGCTGTTTTCGATTTCAACGACTTCGTCTTCCGCCACTTGATTTCCGCAATTATAACAAAACAAAGCGTTTAGTCGAATCTCAGCTTCGCAATTTTCACAGATTTGATTGTCTAATAATTTTTCTGCCATCATCTACTAATTTTTTGCAAAAACTTCCTTCTCGTCTCCTAAATCTCTCGCCGAAGGAGTTAAAATCGTCTTAGCGTGGATAACAATCTTTTCTCCGTTTCCAATTGCCCGTCTAACATCGTCTTCGCTAACGAAATCAACTGCTTTGGGTTTTACGATGTTTTGCTGCTCTAACGTTATTTCGTGGATAACTGTTTTAACCGGACTTGTCGAATTTGGCTGATCGTTTTGAGATTGCGAAATAATCGCAGGCTCCGTCATCGGCGTTTCCGCTAATTTCTTTCGTAAAAAACTGTCAACGATCGACGCGATTTCCTCCCGCCCTGCGATTTTGGGTCTCGATTTTTGCGTACTTAATCCTAAATCTTGAATCCTAAATCCTGAATCTTTGGTTACCGGTTTAGTTTCAAAAGCAACTCGTTTGATATCCATTAAATGATGCGGTGAAACATTATCGCTCGTTACATTTCCGCCCCAAGAGCCGCAACCCAATGTCATCGAAGGACTTAGATCGGTCGAGAAGCCGATTGCTCCGTGCGTCGTCGGCGAATTAATAATTACGCGAGACGCGGGCATTTGTTCGCCATATCTAATCGCAGCTTCGCGGGATTGGGTGTGCATTCCAGCAGTGTGTCCCATGCCGCCGAATTGCAAAATCTCCTCACATTTATTTGCACCCTGCTCAATTCCATCAACCACAAAAAAGGCTAAAGTCGGCGAAAGTTTTTCAATTGACCAAGGAAAATCCCTGCCAACTCCGCCGCAATCAGCCAGCAAACACCGAGTTCCACTTGGAACTGAAATTCCCGCTAAATTAGCAATATATTCAGCAGATTTGCCAACAATGCCAGAATTCAGAGTTCTCTGCGGCGTTAATAAAATATTGCCGACGGCTTCCGCTTCATTCGAATTCAAAAAATGTCCGCCCTGAAGTCTAAATTGCTCGCGAACTTCCGCCGCAATTGGGGCATCGCAAACGACGGCTTGCTCCGAAGCACAAATCGTCCCGTTGTCAAAACAAGTTCCCGTCAAAATATCCGAAACCGCCTTTTGTACATTCGCAGTTTTTTCAATAAATGAAGGAACGTTACCCGGTCCAACGCCAAACGCAGGTTTGCCCGATGAATAAGCCGCACGAACGAGTCCCGTTCCGCCGGTCGCTAAAATAACAGCAGTTCGTTTGTGCTTCATCAGAGTCTCAGTCCCTTCTAAAGCCGAAGTCGTTAAACAATGAATGGCATCGTGGGGCAGCCCTTCCTTAATCGCGGCATCCTTTAATACTCTGACTGTTTCGGCGATGCTTCTGGCTGCTGATGGGTGTGGAGATAAGACGATCGTGTTGCGGGATTTGATAGCGATAATGATCTTGAAAATCGCCGTGGATGTTGGATTTGTAGAAGGAATTATCGCGGCGACCACTCCCCGCGGCGAAGCAATTTCAACAATATTTCCTTGGTCTGAAACTACGCCGACCGTTTTCATGTTTCGAAAAGCATTCCAAACATCTTCTGCCGCAAATCGATTTTTTTCCCGCTTATCTTCAGCCTTGCCAAATCCAGTTTCTTCTTGTGCCATTTGCCCAAGCCGTGCGGCTTCACGGAGTCCTGCCTGCGAAATCGCTTCGCAAATTCTATCAATTTTTTGCTGATCGAATTTCGCGACGGTTTTCCACGCTAAATACGCCGATTCTACGGCATCGCGAGCTTCCTGTTGCGAGACTAAATCTTTATCTTCGGACATATTACGGATTTTGGGTTTTGGATTTCTGATTTTGGATTGCAGACGAAAGGCTCAAACAAATCTCCAATCGGAAATCAACAATCTCAATTTATGTTATTTTTTCTTCTCGTTACCGCTTCCCAATTGTCCTGTTCCGCCGCCTTGCAAGGCTTTTTCGTCAGGGCTATATCCAACGCCTTTGGGGAGGCATTTTTCGACTTCGCTGTGTGGACGTGGAATAACATGAACGCTAATTAATTCGCCAACTCTTCGTGCGGCTGCGGCACCTGCATCAGTGGCAGCTTTTACTGCTCCAACATCGCCGCGGACAAAGATCGTGACGTAGCCGGCTCCGACATATTCTTTTCCGATAAGTTCAACATTTGCCGCTTTTACCATTGCGTCAGCAGCTTCCACCGCTCCGACAAATCCTTTTGTTTCGACCATTCCGAGTGCTTCGAGACTCATTCTATATTCCTCTCTTTTCTAAGATTTACTTCGTAGATTTTAATACAAGATTTGATGAAAGACTAAACGTAACACGCAGTTTATACAATTTCAAGCGAAACCGATTGACAATAAAGCACTTTAATCGCTATATTTCAAGATTAAGTACGTTTTCAGTTCCAGAATATTAAGGAAAGAATAGTTAAAAATGTCAATAAATCTTGGCGACAAATTGCGGCAAGCTCGTGAGGCTCGAGGAATTACCATCAGTGAGGTAGCGGAACAAACCCGCATCTCCAGACTTTACCTTGAATCGATCGAAAATAACGATTACAGAAATCTCCCCGGCGGAATATTTAATAAAGGATTCGTGAAATCATTCGCTAAATACGTGGGGATTGATGAACAAGAAGCTTTGCAAGACTATTCCAGACTGATTTCTGAACAAGGGGAAACATCCATTGAGGAAGTAAAAACTTACCGTCCTGAAGTTTTAACAGACGATAGAAGCACTTCTTCCATGCTTCCTACTTTGATTTTTGCGGCGATTATTCTGGGGCTATTGTCTTGGGCAATTATTTCGTTAGTCAGATATTTGAATGTGCCGCCACAGGATGTTGCAGTAAATTCTGCTGCAAACACGAAGCTGGCAAATAATAGTGCAATCGGCAATTCGAATGGTGTAACAGTTTCTAATTCAAATACTAATAACATTGCACCAACTCCAATAGCTACCGGTGAATTAGCAATTCAGTTCAAGAGTATTTCGACGGAGCCGGAGAAACCTAACTTAGTTGGATATACGGACGGGCAATATGAAAGCTATACATTTCAGGGTGATGAGGCAAAGGTTTATAATCCTAAGCAATCATTGAAAGTGAGATTTTCGAAATATCAAACCCCAAATTTACAGCTTTCAATAAACGGCAAGGCGATTACGCTCCCTGCCCAACCTTTGTCAGGCAAGGGTCAAGGCATCGAATTTGAAGTAAATAAAACAAATGTTGCTCAAATTCTTCAAGCGGGTGCGATTACGCTTGAGAGCGTTGGGGTGCCGACACCACCAAATGCGAACGCAAACACCGCAACAAACATGGCGGCTAACGCTGCAAATAAGGCTCCGAGATAGATTTAATGTGCCGATATCACAAAAAAAGATTTGAATCTTGCGTTGATAATTTGAAATTATTTACAATTACGCCCGCTTGAAAAAGAGCGGGTTTTTTGTTACCCAAAATTATGTTAGTTTCCAAAATTAAAGAAGGCTTAACCTTCGACGATGTTTTATTAGTTCCGGCTTATTCGAATGTTTTGCCGAATGAGGTTGATACTTCAACAATTTTTTCACGCAATATCAGCCTGAATATCCCACTTTGTTCATCGGCGATGGACACTGTTACGGAAGCAAATTTGGCAATCGCACTTGCCCAGCAGGGCGGCATAGGTGTGATTCACAAAAATTTTTCGATTGCTCAGCAAGCGGAAGAGGTCGATAAGGTAAAACGCTCTGAAAGCGGGATGATTGTTGATCCTGTCACAATTAACGACACAGCTTTGGTTTCAGATGCCTTGAAAGTAATGGAACGGTTCAAAATTTCAGGCGTTCCGGTTATCAATGAAAACGGGTTGTTAGTTGGGATTATCACAAACAGAGATTTGCGTTTTGAAACTCGTTTCGACATTCCCGTTTCCGAAGTAATGACGCCGCAACCTCTCGTAACCGTTCCCGTCGGCACAACTTTGGATGAAGCTAAAGTTAAGCTGCAAAAACACCGGATCGAAAAATTATTGGTTGTAGATGACGAGGGACTTTTGAAAGGTTTAATTACCGTCAAAGACATCCAAAAAGCGATTCGTTACCCACTCGCCGCAAAAGACGACCTTGGAAGATTACGGTGTGCAGCCGCGATTGGAGCAACCGGAGATTTCATGGAACGTGCTGCAGCATTAATAAATTCACGTGTTGATGCAATAGTAATCGACACCGCTCACGGACATTCCTCTCGCGTAATTGAAGCAGTAAAAGCAGTTAAGAAAAAATATGGCGTTGAGGTAATTGCAGGAAATGTTGCCACAGCGGATGCAACTAAAGCCTTAATTGACGCAGGTGTTGACGCAGTAAAGACAGGAATTGGTCCCGGCTCAATTTGCACAACTCGCGTGGTAACCGGAGCGGGAGTTCCGCAAATTACCGCAATTGATGATTGCGTCAAAGCTGCTAAAGGAACAGGCGTTCCAATTATTGCAGATGGTGGAATTAAATTTTCGGGCGACGTTTCGAAAGCGATTGTAGCAGGTGCGGATTGCGTGATGATTGGTTCACTTTTTGCGGGAACGGCGGAATCACCCGGTGAAATGATTTTATTTCAAGGCAGAACTTTCAAATCTTATCGCGGAATGGGTTCAATCGGAGCTATGAAACAAGGTTCGAGCGACCGATATGCTCAAGAAGGAACCGTTGCTGATTCCAAATATGTTCCCGAAGGAATTGAAGGTCGGGTTGCTTATAAAGGAACATTAGCAGATATGGTGACGCAATTGGTTGGCGGTTTGAAAAGCGGAATGGGTTATACCGGCTGCCAAAATATCAAGGAAATGCAGGACAAAGCCACTTTTATCCGAATTACATCCGCCGGATTACGTGAATCGCACGTTCACGATGTAATTATTACAAAAGAAGCCCCGAATTATAGCGTTGACAGCTAAATGGATTTATAATTTCGCGAGAATTTCTTCCCATTCAGCGTAGAGATTTTGAATGGAAGTTTCCGTTTGGCTAATTTTTTCTGTAACTTCTTGCAATAAATTATGATCACCGGATATTTCAGGCTTGCCCATTTTTAATGTCAAAGCAGCGGCTTCTTCTTCCAAAGCAGGAATTTTCTTCTCTATTTCAATAATTCTTTGTTCAAATCTTTGTCGTTGATTTTTCGACAAAATTTCTTTCGGCTGCGGAATTTTATCTACTGAATTTTCTTCATCCAAATTGTCTTCCGCTTTTCTCGAATCCGTATTTCGCAATCCAGAATCCTCAACCCATTGATGAAACTCACTGTAATTTCCATCAAAGATTTCCGTTCGCCCATTATCTTCAAAAGACATTATTTGCGTCGCAATTCTATCCAAAAAATATCGGTCGTGGCTAACGGTTATTATCGTCCCTTCAAACGCGTCCAACGCAGCTTCCAAAGCTTCTCGGGAAGGAATGTCCAGATGATTTGTCGGCTCATCAAGAATCAAAACATTCTTATTTGAATAAATTAATTTAGCGAGTGCGAGTCTGCCTTTTTCCCCGCCTGACAAATCGGCAACCTTTTTGAAAATATCTTCTCCGACAAATAAAAAACGTGCTAAAAAGTTTCGCAATTCGCCATTTTCAGCCAACGGTGCAACCCTGCGAAGTTCTTGGACAATTTCGTTGCGATCATCTAAATCTTCTAAATTTTGAGAATAATAGCCGATGTCCGTTTTTGCTCCCCAGAGCATCTTGCCGGAAAGTTCGCGAAGACTTCCCAAAACCGTTTTTAAGAAAGTTGTTTTGCCGGTTCCATTACCACCGATCACGCCCAAGGCTTCACCGCGAAGCAATGAAAATTCGATCTTTTTCGCCAACACTTTTTCACCGTAACCAATGCTCAAATTTTCAACTGTCAAAACCTGCGTTCCCGTTCGCTCCACTTTTTTCAATTTAAAATTTCCGCTTGATCGATCAACCGTTACTGCTTCAACGCGTTCCATTCTTTCAAGCATATTGCGTCTGGATTTGGCTTGTTTTGTTTTTTGTCCTTCTAGATTTCGTCGGATAAAATCTTGTGTTTTTGAGATTAAAGCTTGCTGATTTTCAAAAGTCCGCCTTTGAGCCTCGCGTCTTTCCTCTCTTTCAACCAAAAATTGCGAATAATTTCCCTTGTACGTGACAGCTTTGCCTCTATCAATTTCGATAATTCGATTGCAAACACGGTCAAGAAAATATCGGTCGTGACTAATGATAACGAATGATTTATCGTAATTTCGCAAAAAATCTTCAAGCCATTCGACGGCATTTACGTCCAAATGATTTGTCGGCTCATCGAGCAACAACATATCCGGCTGAGACAATAAAAGACGGGCTAAACCAAGACGATTTTTCTGTCCGCCTGATAGGTTTTTAGTCTCCATTGACCACATTTCCTTGGTGTAGCCTAAGCCAAGCAGAATTGATTCGGCTTTGGCGGTGTAGGTAAATCCATCGGCGTGTTCAAATTCGGTTTGCAAATCAGCGTATTTTTCTAAAATTTCTTCCGAAAAATCCGTCGCCATTTGCACTTCCAATTGCCGCATTTCGGCTTCGATATCATGCAAACGCTGAAAAGCGGAAAGTGCCGCGGTGTGAACTGTTTCAGAATCAGTAAAATCGACGTGCTGCTCCAACAATCCGAGTTTAAGATTATTAACTTTGATTATCTCGCCTTCATCAGGCGTTTCCGCACCTGTGATCATTTTAAAAACCGTCGTTTTACCCGCCCCGTTTCGCCCGACCAATCCAACCTTTTCATTTGGATTGATCTGAAAAGAAACGCCACGCAAAACTTCGTGGGCACTATAAGATTTTGTAATTTCCGAAAGTCTGAATAACATTGCAAAAGTAAGAGGCAAAAGGTTAAAGGTAAAAAGCACCTCAATTCTTTTGCCCCATTTGATTAGTAATTATCTACCCTACAAACTACTTGGCGTTTGCCGGTTTTGCATCATTTGCTGCAGGTTTTGTATCAACCTTGGTATTTGCATTAGCATTTGCCGCAGGTTTCGCATTTGCGTTAGCATTCGAATTTGCAGATGCCGAATTCGTATTTGCATTTGCATCAGGCGTCGAGGCAGGACGTGCACCGCTCAAATCATTTGGACTGTCAATGATTTTCTTGAGCATCAAATTATCGATCTTTGCCTCATTCATCGCTTGAGCAGCATAAGCTTGGCTAACCAAATTCTTGCGTCCATTAGTTAAAGCATCCGTGATTTGTTGACGAACACCTGGTGTTTCGAGGGTTTGATTTTCATCTTTATCGCTTCTTTCCTGAAGCTTGAAGATATAAAATCTATTTTCGATGTTAATCGGTCCAACAATTTTACCGATTGCAACTTGCGGATTCATAAACCCTAACAATTGCGGATAGCTTTGCTTCAATTGCTCTTCCGAAACATAGCCTAAATCGCCACCTTGGGGAGCACTTTGGTCTTCACTTTTCTCACGGGCAACCGTTGCAAAATCTGCTCCTTGTGCAAGCTGTGTACTAATTTCTTTAAACTTCAAAGCAGTGCTGGCTTCATCAATTGTAGTATCGTTTTCCGCAGTCTTCTTCGGGTCAACAACGATCGCTGCCAATTTCACGCCCTTCTTTTTAATGAAAGCTTCCGGATTTCCCTTGTAGAAAGCTTCAATTTCACTATCCTTTGGCGGTTCAATCTTTCCGGCAATCTTTTCAACTAATTTGTTTATCGAAAGTTGGCGTTTCAAACCGTCCTTGATGGAAACCTCAGTCTCACCAGCTTCTTTCATTTTCTTATCAAACTCTTCCGCCGATTGTCCGCTGCCTGTTTTCAATTTATTGAATTCAGCCGTAACTTCATCATCTGTCGGAATTGTTTTTTCCTTCTCAGCTTTTTGGAACATTACTTCTTGCTGAATCAAACTTTGCAAAACTTGCAAACGGGCTTGAGCTAATTCAAGCGGAGACAATTTTGCTTCTTGTCCTTGAGCTTGCTGCTTCACAAGTTTTTCAACTTGTTCCATTGTGATGGCTTTGCCATTTACCGTTGCGGCATTTCCTACCGGTCCAGTTGGTCCGGGTCCATCAGCTGGTGGACCGCACGCTATAAAACTGCTTGAAACTAGGGCGATTAAAGCAATCGCTAAAAACTTAAAATTGAATTGTTGCACTGTGGCTTTTACTCCTTCAAAATAAACAATATTCATCATTGCTTGACTTAAACTAACTAAATTTGTTATAAATCTTGTTTTTGAGTTTGCACAAAACAAACTCTATTTATAACCTATCGCTATAATCTTTGGAGGCTAAAATAATGGCAAAACGCTGTGATGTCTGCGGAAAAGGTCCGCAATTTGGAAATAACGTTTCGCACGCTAATAACAAAACCCGTCGTCGCTTTAACCCGAATCTGCAATCTATTCGCGTAAAAGCACCTGCGGGCGGTGCTGTTCGTTCGAAAGTTTGTACTCGTTGTATCAAAGCTGGCAAAATTGTCAAAGCTGCGTAAAATAGTTTGAGATATTAACTCAACCTTTAGTTGCCAAGCGTGAAAAACGCTTGGCTTTTCTTTCGTTATTTGATAATTGCGATGCAATCAATTTCCACTTTTGCATCTCGCGGCAACCTAGCCGCCTCCACCGTTGCCCGAGCCGGTTTATTAGCCGTAAAATATTCGCCATAAACCGCATTCATTGCCGTAAAATCATTCATATCAGCCAAAAATACTGTCGTTTTGACCACATCACTCAAATTACTTCCGGCTGCCTCTAAAACTGCACTTAAATTTTTCAAAACTTGCTGAGTTTGCTCCGTAACATCATTTGAAACGAATTCCCCGGTTTTCGGATCAATCGGAATCTGCCCTGACACAAAAACCATAGCACCCACTTTCACTGCCTGTGAGTAGGGTCCGATGGCATTTGGTGCGTTTTCCGTAGAAATAATCTCTTTCACAATAACGAGTTTACGATAGCTATTTTCTTACTTACTCAAACAAAAGGCAGATTTTATCAGAATATATACGAAAAAGAAAGCGGCTCGCCTTTTAATTATTTACCCTTTCAACGTCTATTACGCCCGTTACTTTCTTAATCGCCGAAATTACTTTGTCTAAATGCTTTTTATCAAACACTTCTACTGTAACCTCAATCAGCCCTTGGTCGTCATTTGAAACAATAGCAGTCGCATTTCTAATGCTTGTTTTTATATCCGCAATGGCATTTGTAATACCCGCCAGCATCCCTGTACGATTCTCCGTAGTCGCCAAAAGCGAGACGGATTGAATTACCTGTTGCTCTTCATCTTTACCCCATTCAACATCAACTATTCTTTCTTTATTAACCATTAATTGATTAACATTTTTACAGTTGCGATTGTGAACGACAACGCCTTTTCCGAGTGAAATGTAGCCAATTATCGGTTCGCCACGCAATGGATTACAGCATCTCGCACGAGTCAGCAAAAGATTATCAACTCCTTTGACAACAATCGCGTCTTCGCCCATTCCGATAAATTTTTTGACGGCTTTAACGCTGGATTGTATCGTCGAATCTTTTTTCTTTTCAGGGTCAAGTTCGGCAAATTTTTCCGCACCAAGATATTTTGCGATCACGTTTCGGGGCAAAGTTTTGCCATAGCCTATCGAAGCGAGCAAATCGTCAATTCGCCCTAAACCGTATTCATTTGCAACCTTCTTAAATTCCCCGTCATTATCACTTAAGATTTTCTTCGCAGAGAGTTTAAATTTCTCAATTTCTTTTTCAAATAACTTTCGACCAAGTTCTATCGATTCAGCTCGCTGCGTTTCGGTAATCCAATGGCGAATCCTACCTTTAGCACGGGATGTGACGGTAAAATTCAACCAATCACGCGAAGGCTTTGAATTTGGATTTGTTAAAATTTCCAGTACATCGCCATTCTTGATTTCACTTCGCAAGGGAACAATTCTGCCATTAATCTTCGCTCCTGTGCAGGTATCGCCAACTTGAGAATGAATTGCATAGGCGAAATCGATGGGAGTCGCTCCGCGTGGCAATTGAATAACCTTGCCCATGGGCGTAAATGCGTAAACGTCTTTTGGATAAAGATCGAGTTTGAGCGATTCGATAAAATCTTGCGAATCGCCCGAATCTTCGGTAGTTTCAACCAAAGGCAAAAGAAGTCTTTCAACCGTTTTGCGAAGTTCATTCAGGTTTTCATCTTCTTCCTGTTTTCCGAGTTTGCTTTCTTTATATTTCCAATGTGCCGCCACACCTTCTTCGGCAACTCTGTGCATTTCTTCGGTTCTGATCTGTACCTCAAAACTATAGCCGCCTTCGCCAATTACAGACGTGTGAAGCGATTGATACATGTTGTCGCGGGGGATTGCAATCCAATCCTTGAAACGCTCGGGAACTGGCGTCCAGAGGTCATGAATAACACTTAAAGCAACGTAACAGTGTTTCTTGTCGTTGTCAGTGATGATGCGTGCGGCAATTAGATCGTAAACTTGTTCAATGGTCAGCTTTCTTTTTTTTAGTTTTTTCCAAAGCGAGTAAAGTCGTTTAACTCTTCCTTGCACTTGCACGAAAGGAACGTCATTTTCCTTTAGCTTTTCCTCAATCTGCTTTGTAATTTTGTCTAAAGTAGCCTCTAGTTCCGGGCGACGGGCTTCCACTTCCTGAGAGAGTTTTTGATAATCTTCGGGATAAATATTTTGAAATGAAAGATCTTCGAGTTCGCTACGCAATTTACCCATTCCCAAGCGATGAGCGATCGGAGCATAAATATCTAAAGTTTCCTGTGAAATTCTAGCCCGTTTTTCAGGTTTTAAGAATTCCATCGTCCGCATATTGTGCAAACGATCCGCCAACTTAATTAACACAACTCTGACATCCGTCGTCATCGCCAAGACCATCTTCCGGACGTTTTCAGCTTGTTGTTTCTCTTTAGACAAATTGCTGATTTGGGCGATTTTAGTCAAACCGTCGACCAAACCCGTGATTTCATCCCCAAAATAAGAACGAAGCGTGTTGAGATCGACCAAAGTGTCTTCTACCACATCGTGGAGTAATCCTGTGGAAACCGAGACTTCGTCGAGACGCATATCCGCAAGCATATCGGCAACTGCAAGCGGATGAACGAGATATGGCTCACCGGAAGCACGCTTTTGCCCACGATGATGAAGAGCCGAAAACAAATAAGCACGACGAATTACTTCCACATCTGAATGCGGATGATTCGATGCGACTTTTTCAATAATATCTTCGACACGAACCATATTTTTAGTAGAAAAGCGACACTCAATTTAACAATAATTGAGTATCGCTCATCTTAATAAAGTTGAAACTGCTTTACTTATTCTCTGCTGTGTTGGAAGTGACGCCACTAGCGGCTTCTTCAGCAGCCTTTTTACGTTCTTCTTGCTCATCCTTTATAGACTTCGTTATTTCACCAAGCTGTTTGAATTCTTCCCTTGCCGCGTCAGCCTCAGTCTTGAATTTATCTTTGTCCGGCGTTCTGCCTTCCATTTCAGCTAAACGCATCGATTGGATAAGCAAACTTGTTTTGTATGACTTGGCTGATTCAAATGGCTTTAGTAAATCATTCATTGCCGTCAGCTCTTTATCGGTCATCGTTTTGATCGGAGGACTCTTGATCGCTTTTACTTGATCCGTTTCTAATGCAAGAGCCTTATTAATCAAATCCATGCCTTTTTGAATACAACCCTTGAGCTTCTCCAGGTCTTCCGGTTTTGCGGGTTTAGAAAAGGTAAAGACAGCTTTTCTATCTTTTTCAACCGTCTTCTTTACATTGGGATCTTCAGTTATATCGTTAGCACAGGTATTTTCTTTCGATGCCAATGAAGTATAAGCTTCAGCCCTTTGCTCATTCGGAATCGTTGTATTTTCCGAACGATCTGTCACCCATTTTCGCCAATCATCCATCTTATCGAGGTTTTCGTATAAGTTAGCAACTGCCTTGAATGAACTGTTGTCTGCCGGATTAACAGTCAAAACCTTTTGGTAAGCCTCAATTGCTTCTATTGCTTTTCCTTTATCTCCACGATTTCCTGCAAACTGCGAATGTAAAGTTCTGGCTAAGAAAAGCTGAGCTGTTCTGCCTTCAGTACTTTCTGGTGTAGAACGACTTGCAGCCAAGCGGAATAGCTTTTCAGCTTCATCAAATTTTCGATTCTTAAAGGCTTCAGCACCATCTACTACATTTTTTCTAGCGAAAAAATTGCAGCCGGTTAAGCCTACGATTAAAACTAATACAATTGTAAATATCCCTGCTTGAGAGACTTTCATTTTTAGACTCCATTTTGTTAGCAAAGGTAAATTCTTAAATCGACCTTTGCTAAAATTATTCTGCTAAATCATCAACTTGCAAACCAATAGGCTGTGCCCCTGCAACTTTTAATCCATCAATTACTTTGACAACATCGCCATATTTTAACGATCTGGGTGCCTTGATAAAGAGTGTTTTTTCGACCTCGTTCGTTCCTTCACGAAACGTTCCCTGTTCTTGACGGTCCTTGAAAATCTGTCTCAATCTATCTTGTAACTGAGTAGTATCTGTTACATTCCCTACGTCTTCGCTGTTCAATTTTAAACCTAAATTAGATTTGTCAATTGATACAACCAAAGTTAAAGGATTTGGTTTTGGTTGAGCAATCTTATCCTCTGGTTTTGGCTCTGCCGGGACCTTAGCCTCGAAACGGCTAGGTTTAAGCGGCGAAATAACCATGAAGATAATTAGCAAAACCAGCAACACGTCGATTAAAGGTGTTACGTTGATATTCGGTTTTGCATCATCTGATGACCCACCGCTGGTTGACATACTCATAGAAATAACTCCTAAAATCCAGACCTGTAAGTTAATACAGGTCTGTTTCTAATTATTTTGGCTGCTGAGCACCGCCTTTTTTCTTATCAGCAACTAAACCAATCTTATCGATGTCCTGCTTACGAATGATGTTGATTGCTTCAACAACTGTTCCGTAATTAACTTCTTGTCCGCTTTTAACATAAACAATCCGTTTGTCAGGAGTTTTACCTTCCATCAATTTCTTGATCTTTTCGCCCATAACTTCCTTAGAGTATTTGTCCTTCCCAACGTAAAACTCATCATTGTTAGGAATTGAAATAAGCACGGAAGTTTCTTTGATAATATCGGCATCCTCATCAGGACTTTGCATATCGCGGGGCAGATTTACGCTAACCCCTTGCTGCAATAGCGGAGTGACGACCATGAAGATAATCAGCAACACCAACATAATGTCCACCATTGGCGTTACATTAATATCGGCATTGTATTCCTCATTTGTGTTGCCTCCCATTCCCATAGCTTGATTCTCCTTTAGTTATCTAACTAACCTTTAAGTTGTTTTGATTTTTGCTTGATGAAATAATCAATTAATTCAGAAGCTGAATTTTCCATCTCAATTCCAAAACTTGAAACTTTATTAGTGAAATAGTTAAACAACCAAACGGCTGGAACTGCCACTCCGATTCCGGCTGCAGTTGTAATCAATGCTTCAGCAATTGATCCGCCTACTGCACCGATGCCGGCACTTTCATTGTTTGACAAAGCTACGAAAGCTCCGATGATACCAACTACTGTTCCAAACAAACCAACGAATGGTGCTGTTGAACCAACAGTTGCAAGTCCCGAAAGACCTTTTTTCAGTTCGGCAGTTTTTACAGCCATTGCACGGGCAGTTGCACGTTTCGAAGCTTCCATTTCTTCACCTGAAATGTCGCTATTTCCCTGATGGGCTTCAAATTCTTTCAAACCTGATGATACTACCATCGCAAGATGTGAATTTTTGTGTTTGTCACTAATGCTGATAGCTTCATTCATGTTGTTATTTTTAAGTGCTTGAGCTACTTTCGGGGCGTAAAGTCTTGATTCAGCTTTCGCCTTGTTGTAGGTCAGCCATCTTTCGATACCAACGGCAATAATGTAAATGGACATTAGTAATAGAATTATAACTACAGCCCAGCCCGGAATGGTTAAACTCTTTGCGATTCCATAAAGAGAAAAGTCTATCCCAGCGAAAAACATCAAGAATGAGCCCAGAACTTTAGTCCCGAAAAGGCTACTTAATAGTGTCATTTTTATCCTCCAAAATTTTAGAAAAAATTATAATTGCAAGTGAATGCAGGTTTACTTGGACGCCCCGCATTCACAAATAGACAGTTTTTACGGTGCGAAGTTGTAAACAATCACGCCGGTTACTTTCACTTTTTGCCCTGAAAGCATAGTCGGGCTAAACTTTGATGAACGTGCTGCTGATTCTGCAGCCGATCTCAATAAAGCGTGACCGCTTACCGCACTTGCAGAAATCACGTTGCCGTTTTCATCAATTGTTACCTGAACATTGACCGCACCGGAAGCACGAACTGCTTTCGCAGCAGGTGGATATGGCGGCTTGACCAGATTTACTGCTTTACCATTAACCACACCACCCGAAACTGTTTTCGGTACAGGCGGAGCTGTTGGAGTTGGCTTAGGTGTCGCCGGTTTTGGCGTTGGGGGTGGCGGATCGTCATCTTTCTCTATTGGTTTTGGGGTGCCTGCGGGAACCACTCCTCCGCCTCCACCGCTATTATCCCTAACGGGTCCGGTTGAAGGACCGGTCGGGTCGCTATCCGACTTACCAATTGTAAACGCTGTGTTTGGGCGTGCTTTGGCTGTGTTCTGGGTCGTTTGAACTTTGTCCGGGGCAATCGGTTCGTCAACTCGTGCCATGTTTACAGTACGAGTTGGCATGCTGTTGTCAACCTTTTCAGTTTGCTGCTGTTTTTCAGGTTTTTGTTCCGGCTCTGGTGGTGGTGGCTCTTCTTCAGGAACGGGAACCGGAGCAACCAAATTAGACAACTCCAAATCTTCCCCGCCCATCGCCAAATCCTTGGCGAAGAGACTCCAAACGATTGAACCGAAAAAAAGTGTAGAAATCAGTATCATGGTGGTCAACAAAAAACCACCTCGTCTGGCTCCATCACCCGGTCCGCTTTTAGATTCTACTAATTGATCAAACATAGTTTTATTTTCCTCCCTTTTTCGGTGCCATTCAGGATTAAAGGGTTTGTAAATTTATTATTGCGTCTATAAGATATAAACAAAACTATCTGGAAATCGTTTGATGTTCAAAACGATTCGTTTCAAAAGTTCGTTGCCTTATCCACTTGCCGAACTCGTGACTTTTTCGAGAGAAAATAGAAAAAGAGCCAGTCTCACATACAAAAGTTTCGTCAAATCATTAAACTTATGTTAACGAAACAGTGTAAGTAGATACGAACTATTTAATTGACCAGCAACGTTTTGAAGTCTAAGACGTTCATTCGAGAAAGTCAAGAATAATTTACTGAAAATAGGTTCTTTTTTGAAAAAATCTGGCAAAAAATAAAAGGATTAAAAAAAAACTTTGATAGTTCTACTTAATCCTTATAAAGACTTATCGGGCAACGCTTTTTCTTCTAACGGAGCGTCGTGAAGCCGAAGCCAATGGATCATTGCCTTTAGCGATCTCTGCTATTTTTACTTTTGCCGCCCCAAGTTTATCCTGCCACCAAATGGCGATTGGGCTGGCAATTGCAATGGTTGAATAAGTTCCGGTGATAACGCCAACAAAAAGTGCCAGCGAGAAACTGCGTAGAACTTCCCCTCCGAAAATCACCAAAGCTAATACCGATAAGAAAACGAGACCGCCTGTGATTACAGTTCGCGACATCGTTTGATTGATCGATTGATTCGTTAGATCATAGAGTGATTTTGTTCGATTCAATCCCAAGTTTTCCCTAATGCGATCAAAGATTACAATCGAATCATTCACCGAAAAGCCAACCAAGGTTAACAAAGCGGCAACTACGGTTAGGTTTATTTCCCATTGAAATACTGAAAAGAATGCCAATGTAACTAAAACGTCGTGGAAAACGGCTATTACCGCACCTGCGGCATACGTCCAATCATAACGAAACGCAATGAACAGCAAGATTCCAACCAATCCAAGCATAGTTGCGGCAACCGCTTGGTTTCTCAACTGAGAACCCGCAATTGCTCCTACTGAATCGGTTCCAATAATTTTGTAGCTCGCATCCTCAGTTGTCGCCAAAACTTTTTCACCATCGGCTTCTTTTCCGAAAGTATCCAATGCTTGCTTTACCGATGCACGACCCTGATTAACTTGAACCTTTTGAACCTCGTCCGTTTTCGGCTGGTTTTCGTCCGTAGTTTCAATCAAAGGGGTTTTAATTAAAACTTCGTCAAGCTTATCGGTAGATTCTTGTATAACAGCATCACCAATTCCAACACTTTGCAAGGCAGCTCTAATTTGGTCAACCGTTGGTTTCTGTTTAAATTTTGCAGTTACAACAGTTCCGCCCTTGAAATCAACACCTAAATTAAAAGATTCCGTGCCGCCGGGTGTGACTTGGCGACCAATCGCCGAAAGTAATCCTGCGAGCATAATGAAGATGGAAACTGCAATAAAATATTTGCGTTTGCCCATCCAATCTATATTGACGTTTTTGAAAATTTCTAACATTTTATTTCTATCCGAAAACTATATACTGAGTTTCTGCACATCTTGTTTGCCTTGCAAAACCCATTTGAAGATGGTGCGAGAAACAAAAACTGCCGAAAATAAATTGATAAGTAAGCCTAAAATCAGTGTAACCGCAAATCCTTTGATTGGTCCCGAACCATACATGTAAAGAATAATAGACGACAGAATGGTTGTAACGTGAGTATCAATAATAGTTACAAAAGCGTGCTCAAATCCTAAATCGACCGAATCTTTTACGGCAACACCTTTTCGTAATTCCTCGCGAATTCTCTCAAAGATCAAGACGTTTGAATCCACCGCCATTCCAATTCCGAGAATCAATCCGGCGATTCCGGGCAATGTCATTGTTGACCCCAGCCAAACCATTCCCGCCATTGTCAAAAGCATATTCAACACCAAAGCCACTACGGCATTAACACCAGATCCGCGATAATAGATCAGCATAAAGATAACGACGAACGCTAATCCGCCGAGTGATGCGGCAACTCCGGCACGAATCGAATCTGCACCTAAACTTGGTCCAACGGTACGCTCTTCCTGGTATTCAATTTCCGCAGGCAATGCTCCTGATTTCAGAGTCAAAACCAAATCATTAGCCGATTCTTTAGTAAATCTTCCGTCAATTTGTCCTTGATCCGTAATTTGTGATTTGATGAAAGCAATGGACTTAACTTCGTTGTTCAAAACCACACCCATGTAATTATTGATATTTCTTAGTGTCCAATCGCCAAATTTTTGGGCACCAACAGGCTTAAGTGCGAAGCTAATATAGTATTGATTGCTATTTTGAGCTTGCGGAATTGCTCCGGCATCACGCATTTCGCTACCATCGATAACCGATGGATATTCCACCACAACGAATTTAGTAGGTTGCTTATTTTGCGGATTTGGAACTTCAGGATCAGTCGCATTATCTTCACGCTCATTGTATGGAAAAACCTTCATGCTATCCGACTCTTTCCCGCCAATTGACTGCAAAGCAGCCTCTTTTGTCGGATAGGTGGCTAAATTCGGGCTGGGTGGACTGACAACTTTTACCAATTCCAGTTTTGACTTCGAACCAATTAAATCTTTAACCCGTTGCGGATCTTCAAGCCCAGGCATTTGCAATAAAATCTGACCCGAATCAGGAGCCCCTACTTTTTGCAATGTTGGCTCTTTAACACCGAAAGCATTGATACGACTTTCGATAATTTTTAAGACCTGCTCAGTCGCTTGTTGTGACAAAATCTTTTGAGCTTGCACAGGCAACGACCAAGTCAGCGTATTTCCGCTGGTAGATTGCGTCCAAGAATTAACATCAAAAATTCCTTGCTTATTTATTTCCTCAAGAATTCCGGCAGTTTTTGCCGAATCAGGAACATTCACTGAAACTTGGTATTTATTTTTCTCCGTTATATAAGTTGCTTCGCCAATTTCAAGGTTGGCTTTTTTAGCAGAATTAACAATTGCTTCTTTGTTATTTTTGGTCAGCGTAGTCAAATATTCATCTGTTTTGACTTTCATTAAAAGGTGCGAACCACCTTTCAAATCCAAACCTAAACTAATATTATTCGACAAATTTCGCTGGATTCCCGCAAGAGAAAAATCATCAGCCGTAAAAGAATTACGAGGTCCAAAAACCATATATAAAGCAACTAAGGTAATTACCGCGATAATTGCTGTTCTAATCCACAAACTACTTTTTTTCATGTTCCTAAAATTCTGCTGCTAATAATTTATTTCTTGACGATAACGCTATCGTCTCGTTTCCCCACAACGGCACTCTTTCCAATTTCCAAAAATGATTTTTCCGCACTTTGAATAATAAAGCTGGTTTCTTTTACTTCTTTAATCTTGCCGATAACTCCGCCATTAGTCACAATTTCATCGCCTGCTTTGAGGGTTTCGAGCATGCTTTTCAGTTCTTGTTGTTGCCGACGTTGAGGCATTATGACTAAAAAATAGAAAATGCCGAAGATTAATACGAATGGCAGGAAAGTTATTAAACTAAACCCCGAACCGCCGTCTTGAAAAAATAAAAGAAACATATTCATTATTTAATTGCCGAAAGAGAAAAACTCAATAATATACTGTTGCAAACGGTTTATCAAACGTCCGTTTGGCTGTTTTCTCTTTCTCCTTCTTTGATATTACTTAGAAAGTCTCGACGAAATTGGTTGAAATTACCAAGTGTGATAGCTTGCCTAACCTTTCGCATAGTGTCAAGGAAGAATGCCAGATTATGATGAGAAATCAAGATTGCCGCTAACATTTCACCTGTTTGATACAAATGACGCAGATAGGCTCTCGAATATCTTTGGCAGACTGAGCAAGGGCATTCGGAATCAAGCGGCTCCATATCGCTTATGAATTTTGCGTTGCGAATATTAATTTTCCCATGCGACGTAAAAGCCCCGCCGGTTCTTCCATTGCGGGTTGGCATAACGCAATCAAACATATCTACGCCATGATAAACCGCTTCAACCAAGTCTTCAGGCGTTCCAACTCCCATCAAATAACGCGGTGAATCTTTCGGCATTTGTTTGGCGATGAATTCTAAAACCTCATACATTACCGATTTTTCTTCGCCAACGCTCAATCCGCCTATCGCATATCCATCAAAACCAATTTCGATCTGTTTTTTCCAAACTCTCGCGACGTAAATCAAGATGCCCGCCCCTTGAAGTATTCCAAATAAGGCTTGCTGTCCCGTCAAACGATCGTGGATCCGCGATTCCGTGAAATTTCATCCGCATCCTCTGCTTCATTTCAAGAAATCCCGTATCCATTCCCAAATCCTGCAATTCATTAAATCTATCTTTCGAACGCTTCGCCCATCGAGCTGTCATTTCGAGGCTTTTCTTGGTTTCGGCGTGTCCGGCGTCGCCTTTCGGACATTCATCCAAAACCATAACGATCTCTGAGCCAAGTGCCGCTTGAATTTCCATCGATATTTCCGGCGATAAAAACTTTTTACTTCCGTCAATATGGGAACGAAATTCGACACCTTCTTCGGTTAAGTTTGCGTAAATCAGTCAAAGAAAAGACTTGAAAGCCGCCCGAATCAGTTAAAAGCGAACGATTCCAGGTTGAAAACTTATGCAGACCGCCGCAAGCACGAATCACTTCGGGAGTAGGGCGAAGCCACAAATGATAGGTGTTACCTAAAATTATGCGTGCATCATGTTCGTTTTCAAGCCATTCGTAACGTATACCTTTTACCGTACCTTGGGTTCCAACGGGCATAAAAACAGGCGTTTCAATTACTGAACGCCTTGTCTGAATTATTCCGGCTCTCGCTTCGCCGTCTTGTGCGAGAACTTTCCAATCAATTGCTTTCATTTATGATTTATCTTTTTTCCCGAGCAAACTCCAAATCTGACTTGAGCCAACCGCAACTTCGGAAATCACTTTACCTTTTTCATTGACCAATACTGCCGAAGGAGTTCCGCTCATCCCAAGAGCGTTGGAGATAACGCCTTTATCGTCGAGTAAAACGGTCGATTTCAAGTCGAGTCCCTTATTAGATTCAGCATCTCCCGAGGATACAACTAACAAATTAGGCTCATCCAAACCCTTGGTTTTATCCCAATCCCGCAGATCGTCGAGCATTTTCTGGCACCAACCGCAGCCCACGCTCCAATAGGTGATAAGCGTCGATTTGCCAATTAAATCTTTTGTACTCAATGTTTTACCTAAAGCATCCGCTAATTCAAATTCGGGAATGTCTTGACCCAATTTACTGTCATCTTCACTCGAAACGAATAAAACTTCATCTTCAGTCGCTCGGATTTTTTCTACCAGTCCGCGAATTGCCGTATCGCCCGCAGCGACCCTGCTCGCAATTCTGCCTTCAGAATTAACCAAAACAGCGGTTGGAGTCCATTTTGCTCCAAACAACTCAGCAACTTCCCTATCTTTTTGCAACAAAACCTTTTTCAGTGTTTTACCCGCTAATTTCTCGGTATTGTCTTTTACGTTTCCGCTGCTGACAAAAACAAAATTGAGTTTATCTTTTAATTCGGTCTGCCATTGCTCAATTTCAGGCAACAGCACACCGCAGGGATTGCAAGTTGGGCTTACGAAAATGAATAACGTCGTCTTTTTGGGTGTCAGCAAATCTTTCAGGGCAATCTGCTTGTCGTTCAGATCCGGCAAAATGAAATCCGGTGCCGGCGTTCCTATCGGTAATCCTTCGCTTGGATTTGATACGTCGTCGCGTTCTACTTCTTTCGTACCTTCATGCGAGGTAAATTCAAGAATTTCGATCCTTCGCATTATCTGTAGTTGCTGTTCTGAAATTTGTTTTAGGAAATATACGACAGCTGCCAAAAGTCCAATTACTGCCAATCCGATAATTATTTGCATAGGGGAATTTTCCGTAGAATTATTAAAATTTGCTTGAAATAAATTTAGTCCTTGATTTTCTTTTCCGCTCAAAATCAGAGCAATGGCAGGAATTAAAAACAAAACGTTTCTGATTATGCTTTTGGGCGAAACAGGTTCGCTGTGAACTTGCCCGAAGCAATGACAATCGGGTGCGTTTCCTTTGTACATTTGCCACGACATCCCACCCACAAATATTGCTAATAAAGCGGTTGCACCAATTGCTCCATACCAGGATGTTTGGGTAAAAATCAAAAGTAAAGCGATAAGAATTTCTGCAATCGGCAGCAAAACGCCTAGCGGTTTTGCCAAACTTTCCGGCACGCCGAATCCTTCAACCGCTTTTTTTGAACCGCTCAAATCATAAAGCTTCGCAATCCCGGCAACTCCGAAAATTGCAATTAAAATGATTCGCAAAATAAAAAGTAGATTTTCCATCGATTAATATTGATACAAGAAAGCAAGAGTTTTGTCTATTTTCCCCGACTGTTTTTTCCTTTACTTTTATGGCGTTCAACCAATTTCAAAGGCGTTGCAAAAAATTCAAATTCTTCCCGCAAACGATTTTCCACATATCTTAGGTAAGAAAAATGAAGCGTCGCTTTAGATTGACCGCCGCCGGATGTAAATAAAATAAACATCGGCGGACGCAAACCGGCTTGTGTAATGTATTGAACGTGTAATTTTGCAAAACCCCCTTTTACAGGCGATGGAGCCGTGCCGCCCTTTGGCTGTGAAATATTATCTTCAAAAAACTGATTGAGTTTTGAAGTAGGAATTCGCTTGTTTCGTGCCTCATTTGCTTTTACAACCAATGGCAAAATGTTCGTCACACGCTGACCCGTTAAAGCAGAAATCGTAACCATTGGCGACCATTCCAAAAACTTCATATGCTGACGCAAATCTCGTTCGAATTCATAGACGGTGTTCGTTTCTTTCTCTTCCAAAGCGTCCCACTTATTTACCACCAAAATCACGCTACAGCCCGAATCTACTGCGTATCCCGCAATATTCGCATCAAGATTTGTAACGCCTTCGATCGCGTCGATCACCATTATCGCAACGTCCGCACGCTCGAGTGCTTTTTTTGCCATGATAACTGAAAGCTTTTCCGCCATCTCGGTAGTTTTGCCTTTCCGACGAATTCCCGCCGTATCGATCAAACGAAATTTCTGTCCTTCAATTTCTAATTCCGTATCGATCGCATCACGCGTTGTTCCGGCGATCGGCGAAACGATAACACGCTCTTCCCCTAATATTTTATTGAGTAATGAAGACTTCCCTACGTTTGGACGACCAATTATCGCCAATTTTATTTCATCTGATTTGTCTTCTTCGATTTCTTCCTCGAATTCCAAAACAGCGAAAACTTCGTCCAATAAGTCTCCGATCGAATTTCCATGCTCGGCAGAAAGCGGAATCAGACCAAAACCAAACTGATAAAATTCAGCGGCTTCTTCTTCAATCTTTTTCGATTCACATTTATTTGCCGCAATAAATACGGGCTTTCCAATGTTCCGCAAGAAAACTCCGATCTCTTCATCGAGCGGAATCGCACCCGCACGTGCATCTACTACCCAGATAATTGCCTGAGCCTGATCGATAGCAAATGAGGCTTGCTTAAAAATATTTGCGGGAATAATCGCTTCATCATCCGGCACAATTCCGCCCGTATCCACGAGTTCAAAAGTTTTTGATTTCCATTCTACTTCCCCGTAAATTCGATCACGGGTAATCCCCGGCTCATCCCCAACAATTGATTTACGAGAACCGGTCAAACGATTAAAAAGAGTTGATTTTCCAACATTCGGGCGACCAACAATCGCCACTAAAGGTAAAGACATAGATTTAAAGGTAAAAGGTAAAGGGCGAAAAGTAAAACTTGTGGATTCGATAAATCAGTTTCTGAGCTGATTTTTCAATATCCGCAAGTCGGTTAATTATCCAAATTCACGAAAACTTGGTATATTCGTTTTTTATGGCGAAGAAAACTGAAAAGAAAATATTAATCACTGGCGGCACCGGCTTTCTCGGAACGCATTTAGTCAAACAATTTCTTGATGCAGGCAATAAAAATCTACGCGTTATGGCTTCGAGAGTTCCTATGTGGATGCAGGACGCGGGCGTTGAGGCGTTTGCGGGTTCGGTCACGAATGTGGAACATGTTGCGAATGCGACGAAAAATGTCGAGGTGATTTATCATCTTGCAGGCAAAGTTTCGTTTGATTACGACGGTGCGATGCAGATGAACAAATTGCACGTTGAAGGCACACGGCTTTTGTGCGACGCAGCGAAGGAAAACGGCGTAAAAAACTTTATTTTGGCTTCATCATCAGGCACTTCAGCAATCACAAAACACGGCGAAATTACGGATGAAACTTATCCACAGCCAATCGAAATTTTGAGCAAATGGGCGTATTACGCGTCGAAATATTATCAGGAAAAAACTGCGTTGCGAGCCTTTAATGAAAAGGGTGAGCGACTCGTGATCCTTAATCCAAGTCTGCTTTTGGGAAGCGGCGATGATCGTTTGAGTTCGACCAAAGTTGTGCTTGATTTTATGGCAAAAAAATTGCCCACAATGCCGGGTGGCGGTCTTAATTTTGTTGACGCACGCGATGCTGCAACCGCATTTATGAATGCTTTGGACAAAGGAAAACATCAAGAAAGATATTTACTCGGTGCGGTAAATTGGACGGTTGAAGAATTTTTCAAACGCCTTGAAAGATTGAGCGGAGTTTCAGCACCAATGTTCAAGTTGCCGACGAAAATCGCCGTCGCTGGAGCAAATTTCATCGATTCACTTTATAAAAACTGGAATCGTTCCGCTCCCTTTGAAGCCAGCGAAGTAGAAATGGGCGAGTATTTTTGGTACTTCGATTCATTCAAAGCCGAAAAGGAACTCGGATTTTCAGCCCGCGAACCTAACGAAACGCTTAACGATACAATCAAATATCTGCGTGAAAATTTTCTGGGCGAAGACATTTTTAAATAAACGTTCTAAAGTCAGAACATTTTCCCAAATCCTTGCGTAATAAAATCAGAATCCTTTTCTTTTGACGCATAAAATTGTTTCCCAAAACCGATTTTTTCTTGATTTGTGGTTTTTTATCGTCGCTTTACCGAAAAGTTTTATTTATAAACTAACCCCCGAGGTGATTGATGATCAGCAGAATCTTTGTATTTTTCGCATTGATAATTTGTGTATTCTCGAATATTCAAGCTCAATCCGATGCGACTCTTTTTCAAACTCCGACCGTTAATAAATCGAGCATTGTATTCGCTTATGCGGGCGATTTATGGATTGTTTCACGCGATGGCGGCGACGCAAAACGTTTGACGACGGGAATCGGAATCGAACGCGATCCGTATTTTTCGCCTGATGGTAATACGATTGCTTTTACCGGCGAATATGACGGAAACACAGATGTTTACACGGTTCCGGCAGTCGGCGGCGTGCCAAAACGTCTGACTTTTCATCCTTCGCCTGACCGAGTTTCCGGCTGGTCTGCAGATGGCAAACGTATTTTGATGTCATCTAATCGCGAAAGTTACGCAAATTTTTCGCAGCTTTATACAATTTCTGCGGACTCGAACGAATTGCCGCAGCAAATTCCGCTTCCGACAGCTTTGCGTGGCTCGCTTTCGCCTGATTCAAATTTCATCGCTTACGAACCGCTGACGCAATGGCAAGGCGATTGGAAACGCTACGCGGGCGGACAAACGCAACCGATTTTGATTGCAAAACTTGCTGATTCGACGATTGAGCGAGTGCCGCGTGAAAATTCAAACGACAAATGTCCGATGTGGATTGGCGACAAAATTTACTTTTTATCCGATAGAAATAAGGGCGTCGTTTCGCTATTTTCGTTTGATACGAAATCGAAGAAAGTTGAGCAAATCTATCAAAATACTTCAGGTTTGGACCTAAAACACGCCTCCGCAAATGGAAATACGATCGCAATTGAACAATTCGGCTCCATCTTTTTACTCGAAGCGGGTTCGAAAAATCCGAAAAAAGTGAACATTCGTGCGACCGGAGATTTCCCGGGCGTTCGTCCGCGATATGAAAAAGTTGTGAGTCGGATTTCGGCAAGTTCGATTTCTCCGACGGGTTCGCGTGCGGTTTTTGAAGCTCGCGGCGAAATCATCAGTGTGCCTGCAGAAAAAGGCGATCCGCGAAATTTGACCAATTCTACCGCCATTATGGAACGCGATCCGGCGTGGTCGCCTGACGGAAAATTTATCGCATATTTTTCCGATGAATCGGGCGAATATCAGCTTCATCTCGAAGATCAAACCGGCACGGGCGACGTCAGAAAAATCAAACTTGGCGATTCGCCTGCGTTTTTTAATTCACCGGTTTGGTCGCCTGATAGCAAGAAAATTGCTTACACCGATAACCATGTAAATCTTTGGATTCTGGACGTTGAAAAAGGCACAAATACACAAATTGATTCGAATACTTTTGCCGACTTAGACGATGTTTTGTCGGCAACCTGGTCGCCAGATAGCAAATGGATTGGATACGCAAAACAATTGGACAATAGACTTAGAGCCATTTTTCTATATTCATTTGACCAAAATAAATCACATCAAATTACGGATGGATTAGGCGATGCACGTTATCCGGCTTTCGATAAAAGCGGCAAATATTTATTTTTCACGGCAAGCACAAATCTTGCCCAAACGATCAGTTTTGCCGATCTTTCTGGCATAAATCAGCAAACATCAAGAAGCGTTTACGCGATAGTTTTGCGAAATGATATTCCTTCGCCGCTCGCACCTGAAAGCGACGAGGAAAAGATCGCACCTGAGAAAAAAGACGAACCGAAACCAACGCCAACGCCGGTTCAAACGCCTTCGCCAACGCCTGGTCCAGCGACGGCGACTCCAAAACCGAACGGTATTCCTACGCCAACGCCAACTCCTGCACCAACTCCGCCGAAAAAAGAAGCAGAACCAGTTCGCATTGATTTAGATGGAATTGACCAACGAATCATCGCGATTCCACAAATTCCAAATCGCGATTTTGTAGGTTTGGTCGCGGGAAAAGCAGGCATTCTTTACGCTTTAGAAAGCCCGCAAGGTCCGCTGCCGACAACGCCTTTTGGGTTCGGATTTACCGTTCACAAATTCGATTTAGAAAAGCGAAAACTCGACGTCGCGTTATCCGGCGTTTCGAGTTTTGACGTTTCAGCCAATGGCGAAAAAATGATTTATCGACAAGGTCCGGCGTGGTTTATCGTTTCGACAATGATTCCGTCGCGTCCGGGCGAAGGTTCGATTAAAACCTCTGAAATGGAAGTTTACGTCGATCCGCGAGCTGAATGGAAGCAGATGTTTAACGAAATTTGGCGTGGCGAACGCGACTTTTTCTACGATTCGAATATGCACGGATTAGACCTTGAAAAAGCCAAAAAACTTTACGAACCTTATGTAAATGCGGTCGCACATCGAACCGATTTAAACTATCTTTTCCGTGAAATGCTCAATCAAATTGGCGTTGGGCATATGTATATTTCCGGGGGCGATGAAGTTCGTCCGAATCCGGTTTTTGGCGGTTTGCTCGGTGCAGATTATAAGATTGAAAACGGTCGTTATCGTTTTACACGAATCTTCAATGGCGAAAATTGGAATCCGAATTTGCGTGCTCCGCTGACTGCTCCGGGTGTAAATGTGAACGTTGGCGATTATCTGATTGCCGTTAATGGAAACGACGTGAAATCGTCCGATGAGATTTATCGTTTCTTTGAAAACACTGCAAACAAACAAGTTACGATTAAAGTTTCAGCGAATCCTGACGGAAAAGATGCGAGAAATGTAACGGTTGTGCCGACGGCAAGCGAGCAAGGTTTGCGAAGTTTGGCGTGGATTGAAGGCAACCGACGCAAGGTTAGCGAACTTAGCGGCGGCAAGCTCGGCTACGTTTATATTCCGAACACCGGCGGTCCGGGTTACGATAGTTTTAATCGATATTTTTTCGCACAGACCAATAAACAAGGAGCTGTGATTGATGAACGTTGGAACGGCGGCGGACTCTTGGCAGATTATGTTGTGGAATATTTGAGCCGACAGCAATTGGCAAAACTCGCATTTCGAGACGGCAAAGATTGGAATGTTCCGGCGGGTGCGATTTACGGTCCGAAAGCAATGATCATCAATGAAAATGCTGGCTCGGGCGGTGATGCGATGCCTTGGTTTTTCAAGAAATTGAAGGTTGGAGCATTGGTCGGAAAGCGGACTTGGGGCGGATTAGTTAGAGCTTCGGGCATGCAGCCATTAATGGACGGCGGCAGCATCAGGGCTCCAAATGGTGCAGTATATGGACTTAACGGCGAATGGGAAGTTGAAAACGTCGGAGTTTCGCCTGATATCGAAGTGGAACTCGATCCGGCACTTTGGCGTCAAGGACGTGATCCGCAACTCGAAAAGGCGGTGGAATATTGCATGGAGGAACTGCGAAAAAATCCGCCGAAGGAATACAAACGTCCTGATTATCCGAATTACCACAAAGATTCAGGACTCGGAAAACCGTAGACGATTTTGGATTTTGGATTGGGGATTTTGGATTTTACGAAAATGCAGAAGCCCGCACGCAGTAAGGGCGTAACAAGCCGAGACACACTTACTTCGTGCATGTTTCCGCAATAGTTTTAGAGAAACACAATATGAAAAAACTACTTTTTGTCGCTGCAATTTTAATGTTGGCTTTCACATCAGTTTTCGCACAAGCCGATAAACCAACTTTATTTCGTCAACCGACTGTAAACAATACACATATCGTTTTTGTTTACGCAGGCGATCTGTGGAAAGTTGCCCGTGCGGGCGGAACTGCAGAACGTCTTACTTCTGGAATTGGAAACGAATCGAGTCCGAATTTTTCGCCGGACGGGAATTGGATTGCATTCACTGGTGAATACGACGGAAACGTTGACGTTTACTTAGTTTCGGCAAACGGCGGCGAGCCGAAACGTCTGACGTTTCATCCGGGAAATGATGGCGTAGTTGGCTGGACGCCAGATGGGCAATCGGTCGCTTTTCTTTCGACCAGAAATTCTTTAATGCCGTCTCCAAAAATGTTCACAATGCCTATAAGCGGTGAAGGATTGCCTACCGAATTGCCGTTTCCGATGGCTGGCGGACAGGCTTCGTTTTCGCCCGATGGCAGCAAAATCGCCTATATGCCGCTTGCACCTGCATTTGCACAATGGAAAAAATATCGTGGCGGACGAACGACGAAAATTTGGATTGGAAACTTAGCCGATTCGAGTGTAGAAGAAATTCCGAAACAAAATTCCAACGATTACACGCCGATGTGGGTTGGCGACAAAATCTATTTTCTCTCTGACCGAAACGTGAAAAACACGACGCTTTTTTCGTTTGATACCAGAACTAAGAAAGTTGCCGAAGCGATAAAAAACGATGGTTTGGATTTGAAAACTGCAACCGCCGGTGCAGGCGTAATAGTCTACGAGCAATTTGGCTCGATCAATGTGTTTGACCCAAAATCCGGTAAGTCTAATAAGATCAACATCAATTTAAACGGGGATCTGGCTCAGGTTCGCCCGCGATACGAAAAAGTTGCGGGACGGATTTCAAACGCCTCGATTTCGCCGACGGGTGCGAGAGCCGTTTTTGAAGCTCGTGGCGAGATTCTTTCTGTTCCAGCTGAAAAAGGAAACGCGAGAAATTTGACTAATTCTTCGGGCGTGGCAGACCGCGATCCGGCTTGGTCGCCTGATGGAAAATGGATCGCATATTTTTCCGATGCTTCGGGCGAATACGAAATTCATCTCCGCGATCAAAGCGGAATGGGCGATGTCAAAAAGATAAATCTCGGTTCGCCCTCATATTTTTACGAACCGAAATGGTCGCCTGATAGCAAGAAAATCGCGTTTAGAGATAAGCGTTTAAATCTTTGGTATGTTGACATTGACAAAAGAACGCCTGTAAAAATCGACGCAAACCCATTTGAAAATACCAGTTCGCGAATGGATTTCGATTGGTCGCCTGACAGCAAATGGATAACTTATTCGAAACAATTGCGAAATCGTTTGTGTGCAATTTTCGCATATTCGCTCGATCCGGCGAAAACCACGCAAATTACTGACGGTTTGAGCGACGCTCGTTATCCTGTTTTTGACCGCAACGGAAAGCATATTTTCTTTACCGCAAGCACAAATACCGGTCCGACGACAGGTTGGCTCGATATGTCCGGCTTCCCTTTTCAAACTGATCGCAGCGTTTACGCGGTTGTGTTGAAAAAGACCGATAATTCGCCGCTTTCGCCAGAAAGTGATGAAGAAAAAGTTGACGACGGCAAACCCGCAACGCCGCGAATGCCTGGTGCAAAGCCTGAACCTGTAGCGGTTACGATTGATTTCGACAAAGATTTCGCAACGAATTGTTACTTTGCCGATGGCTTCACGGAGTTATGTCGGAATTCGTGCTGGACGTGCTGGAACGATTTTCTTGCTTGAAGCGGTGCCTTCAAGCGGAACGGCAAACGCTCCAAATTTTGGTGCGTCAGTTCATCGTTTCGACGCAAGCACACGTAAAACTGACAAGATTTTAGACGGCGTTACGCTCCTCGATATTTCAGCAAACGGCGAAAAAATGTTGGTCGGACAATTCCCGAATCGCTTTACGATTATGTCCACTTTTCTGCCGCCAAAACCGGGCGAAGGAAATGTAAATGTGGGCGAAATGGAGGTTTACATTGACCCAAGAGCCGAATGGAAACAAATGTATCGCGAAGTTTGGCGGATTCAACGCGACTTTTTCTATGAGCCGACATTTCACGGTTTAGATATTAAAGCAACCGAAAAACGCTATGAAGTTTTCCTTGAAACCGTTGCTTCGCGTTCGGATTTGAATTATTTATTCCAAGAAATGCTCGGAAATATGACGGTCGGTCATCACAATTCGGGTGGCGGCGATTTGCCTCAGCCTACTCGTTACACAGTCGGTTTGCTCGGTGCCGATTACAAAATCGAAAATGGTCGCTATCGTTTTGCCAAAATTTACGATGGCGAAAACTGGAATCCCGGAACGACCGCACCGCTCACGCAACCGGGCGTAAACGTCAATGAAGGTGAATATTTGATAGCGGTCAACGGCAAGGAAGTTAAAGGAACGGACAATATTTACAAGTTTTTTGAGCAAACCGCAGGCAAGCAAGTGATTGTTAAAGTTTCGGCAAATGCTGATGGCAAAGATGCACGAAACGCTACGGTTGTTCCGGTTGCAAATGAAGGCGGCTTGCGAAATCTCGCATGGATTGAAGGAAATAGGCGAAAAGTTAGCGAACTCAGCGGCGGAAAACTCGCCTATGTTTATCTGCCGAACACAGGCGGACAAGGTTATATCAATTTCAATCGTTATTATTTTGCTCAAATCGATAAAGAAGGTGCAGTCATTGATGAACGTTTTAACGGCGGCGGGACTGCGGCGGATTATTTTATCGATGTAATGAACCGAAAATTGATGAATTATTGGTCAACCCGCGAAGGTGAAAATTTTCAAACGCCGGTTCACGCGATTCTCGGTCCAAAAACGATGATGATCAACGAATATTCATCAAGCGGCGGCGATGCCTTACCGTTTATGTTTAGGCGAGCAAAAATCGGACAGTTGGTTGGACGCAAAACGTGGGGCGGATTAGTTGGAATTTATGATTATCCAACTCTGATTGATGGCGGTTCGGTTACTGCTCCGCGAGTCGCTTTCAGAAATGTCGAAGGCGGTTTAGATGTTGAAAACAAGGGAGTTGCACCGGATGTTGATGTTGATCTTGACCCAAAACTCTGGCGTGCCGGACGCGATTCACAACTCGAAAAAGCTGTTCAGGTAACATTGGATAGCTTACAGAAAAATCCGATTGTGACGCCGAAAAATGGGGCGGCTCCGAATTATCAGAAGCCCTGATTTAAGGCATTTGCCCGCGGAAAACGCAGAAACACGCGGAAATGGCTCGTTCATCTCTTTATTCCGCGTAATTCAGCGTATTCCGCGGGCATTTTTCTGCAAATTAGGCAATCACCGATATTGATGTAAAATCAACTCACTCAAATTATGGCTAAATCACCTGCAACAATTCACGTCTGCCAAAATTGCGGACGTCAAGAGCGAAAATGGGCTGGAAGATGTGTCGATTGCGGCGAATACAGCAGTTTTGTCGAAGAAAAATTTCGTCCCACTCCGCAAGCAAAAGGCATAAATTCCCCAACCTCGGCATTTTTTCGCGAAGTAAAACCAATCAAATTCACCGAGATCGAATCTCAGGAAGCTTCGCGAACGAGTTCGGGCATTGACGAATTTGACAGAGTTTTGGGCGGCGGGATCGTCCCCGGATCGCTAGTTTTAATTGGCGGTTCGCCAGGAATCGGCAAGTCAACCCTCATCATTCAAACCGCTAACGAATTGAATAAACAAGGCTTTAAGGTTTTATATATTTCCGGCGAAGAATCCGAAACTCAGATAAAAATGCGTGGCGAACGCCTTGGGATTGACGCGGAAAATCTTTTCCTATTGCCTGAAACAAATCTCGAAAACATCTTGGCGGAAACTGAAAAAATGAAGCCTGATGTGGTAATCGTAGATTCGATTCAGACTGTTTTTAGCGAAAAAATTGAATCGGCGGCTGGGAGCGTTTCACAGGTTCGCGAGGTTGCCGGGCAATTTATGATTTTTGCTAAATCTACGGCTACTCCCGTTTTTCTCATCGGACACGTTACCAAAGAAGGTTCGATTGCGGGACCAAAAGCTTTGGAACATATCGTTGACACAGTTCTATATTTTGAAGGCGACCGACATCACAATCATCGAATTATTCGTGCAACGAAAAACCGTTTTGGAGCGGCAAACGAAATCGGAATCTTTGAGATGACGAATGAAGGCTTGAAGCCTGTAACGAATCCTTCAGAAGTCTTTCTGCAAGAACGTCCTGAAGGTGCAAGTGGTTCAGTTGTCACAGTTGCGATGGAAGGAACTCGTCCGATGCTGGTCGAAATTCAAGGCTTAGTTTCCTCGACCAAATTCGGTAATGCACGCCGAATGGCACAAGGATTTGACTATAATCGCCTGTCGCTTCTTGTCGCAGTTTTGGAAAAACGCGTCGGCTTGAATCTCGGAAATGAAGACGTTTTTGTTAACGTTGCGGGCGGTCTGGAAATTGACGAACCAGCCGCAGATTTGGGCGTAATTTGCTCAATCGCTTCTAGTTTTCGCAACATTCCGATTCCCGCCGATGTCGCAGTTTTCGGCGAAGTCGGCTTAACCGGCGAAGTACGCGGCGTGCTGCAAGCTCAAGCCCGTGCGAGGGAAGCTCAAACACTTGGATTCAAAAAACTTATCGTTCCGATGACTAATAAAACGGGATTGGAAAAGCTTTTAGGGACCCGTGTGGTTGGCGTGAAAACAGTAGAACAGGCGTTGGAGGAATTGTTTTAGGAGATTGAAATATGAAAATCTATTTTGTTTTAGTTATTACTGTCTTCTTGGCTTCTTGTCAGTCTTTCATTTCAGCTCAAAGTGTTAGCAGTTCGACGATAAAAATAAAAAAGCCCGCTTCAATTTTCGATATTGATTTTCGCAGTTTTACCTTTCCGTGGACAAAAAACTTCGGAAAAGACGAAACAAAGAAGTTCTTCACCCTTAAAAACGGAAGGCTGAAAATAGCTAAAGATTATGAATTATCAATCGAAAGTATAAATTACAAAGATGTTGCCGACGAGTATGATGGTGACGAAGCATTGGTTCTAATAAAAATTAACGACGGAAATGCAACCTATCAAATGCTTTTTGTTTACACTTTTGAGAACAGCAAAGCTAAGTTATTGGAAAATTTTGAATTTGGCGAAAATAACATTTTCTATGGTACGTCTTTTGTTGCTCATAGTGAGTTAGTTATTGGCAGATATATTCAAAAGGGCGGTGATGCCGAGTGTTGTCCAAGCCTTTTAGAGTTATCATTTTATAGATGGCAAAATGATAAATTTATTCTTCAGAGCGAACCGCAAAAAATTCCAAATGATTACGTTGAAAGAGCGAAAAAGAAAATGAAAAACTAAATTCTATGAACACCCGAAAAATAATCAGCATTCTTTCGCTAATCGCCGGACTTTGCATCTTCGCAATGTTCCTGATTGCAATAATTACAGGCGTTTCGCAGGAGCAGTTTGAAATTACGCAAACTGTTGAAAGTTATACAAAAGGCTTGATTGCGGGTGAAAATCCTCTGCGGCTGACGTTTACGATTGATATTGTTTTCATCTGTGTTTTTACAACGCTTTTTGTTTTTTTGACGCAATATTTGAAAACGAATGATCGCGTTACAAATGCAGTAGCCGACGTTGCTTTGGTAGCAATGTTGATTTGCGGATTTCTTGATTTTGCCGAAGATTTGCATATTTTGACACTTTTGCGAAACGCAACGAACAATTTGCCGATTGAATTTTCGTCAATTTCGATGCAAATGACGCTTTCGATGATCAAGTTTTGTGCGAGTTATTTATCGTTGTTTCTGCTCGCATTTATTTTGCCAAGCCGAACATTTACCGAAAAACTTTTGAAATATAGTTTATGGTTTGTCCAGCTTCCGATTGGTGCTTTGGTTTATACTGCACCTGACAGTTTGCATCTGTTATTTAACCTGATTCGCTTTGTTTTTATGGTTTCGGGATTCTTTTTATTGGCATATAATTTTTCAAAAGATGAAACTAACTGATTTAGCAAACGCACTTTTTCAAGAAAATCTGCAAACTGAAACCCGCGATCCGCAATCCACAAACCGCCATCCAATTCACGTTGTTTACGGCGGGGCAGATCGTTTTTCGTCAGAAACTCCACGCAAACTTGGTAACTTAGCTTTAAAATCTTTGGACGAATACGCACCAAATTTTGTCGAATTTGCTAATGCCTTATGGCTTAAAGATTGCGACACTTTGCCGAAATATGATGATGTGATTGCAGATTTGGAATTTCGACTGGTTGATGATGCAAATAAGGTAAAAACTGAAAACTTCCCTGCTTGGTTTGCTTGGACAATTTATAATCGCACAATAGAAAAACTAAAACGCGAACCAATCGAAGATTTTCGGATTGATTTTGAAGATGGTTATGGAATTCGAAGTGATGAAGAAGAAGACTTTCACGCAAATTCGGCTTCGAATGAATTAGCTATTGCCCTTACTAACGTGCGGGCTTCTGCATTTTGCGGTTTTAGAATCAAGTCATTTCAAGCCGAAACTTACAAACGTTCGGTTCGCACACTTGATTTGTTTCTCACAAATTTCTTGAAAAAAAACGGGGGGGGGTTGCCGGAAAATTTTGTGGTTACTTTGCCGAAAATTACGAAAGTTACCGAAGTAGAAATTCTATGTGAATTGCTCGAGGCTTTCGAAAATCAAAACAACTTGGCTAGGGATTCGATCAAAATTGAAATAATGATCGAAACGCCTTTTGCTGTCCGTTGCGGGAATGATTTGGTTGAAGCTTCTCGCGGACGTTGCGTTGCGGCACATTTTGGAGCTTATGATTACACAGCAAGTCTTGGAATTACGGCGGTTCATCAGCATTTAAAGCACGATGCTTGTGATTTTGCGAGAAACTTAATGCAGTTAACTCTTTCACCGCTCAGAATTCGTCTTTCGGATTCGGTTACAACGGAAATGCCTGTTCCTGTGCACAAAGGCGAAAAGCTTTCACCTCAAGAACTTAAAGAGAATAAACAGGCAGTTCACAAAGCTTGGCGATTGCATTTTAATAACGTCACGCATTCTCAAATAAATGGATTTTATCAAAGCTGGGATTTACATCCGGCACAATTGGTCGCGAGATATGCTGCGGTTTATTCATTTTTCTTAGAGAGTTTTGAATCGCAAAGTGCTCGGTTGAAAGGATTTATGGACAAAGCGACAAAAGCCACAATGTCTGGAAATCAATTCGACGATGCGGCTTCGGCTCAAGGCTTATTAAATTATTTTCTGCGTGGATTGAGTTGCGGAGCTATGTTTGAAAAAGAGGTTTTAGAATCGACGAGTTTGTCGCTTGATGAGTTGAAAACCGCTTCTTTTGTGAAAATTTTGGAGAGGCGAAATCTTAATTAGCGGCGATTTCCTGCAACTGTTTGCTCAAAACTTTAGGCATAGTTTCAACCGTTGTGCCGTCTTTATCAATGAAGGATGGCGGTTGCCTAAAAGGGTTTACGTTTAGCGGAAGTCCTTCCTGTTCAAGTATTTCCGCAATGATATCTGCAATTAATTCTTGCTCGAATTGGGTAATTTCTGAAAATTTGATTCCAGTCCACTTATTGTTATCCATGTAAAGCGGTGTACCCATCAGAGGCAATTTATTTGAATTCGGGAGAGTAAATTCTAAGCGAATCTCCTCGCCAGTGATTTTCGCAGATGCAGCATCATCTAAATCAATCAGGCAACCGCCAATGCTGATTTGTTTGATCATTATCTTTATTTTCTCGCCTTTTTCGTCAGCCACCGTGACGGGAACATCGAGAGCAAATCTAATAAACTTTCTGTTTTCTATGGACATATCTTGTTGTTTGAGTGTTGTGCAGATTAGAAACAAATAGCAAAGCTGTTTGTTAAATTTTATTTTACATGTTTTAACATTGCAAAAGCAAGATTTTTCTCAAAATAAAAACGCCCGTCCAAAATTTAGACAGGCGTTTTCTTATTAAATTGAATTAATACTTAATTTGCAGCCGTTTCAGCTTTCGAGCAAGTTTCATTGAATGCATCAACCAAGGCTTGTGCAATCTGCATAGGATGACGACCTTCAAGATCGCGACGTTCAAACATTTTAACGAGTTTCCCGTCGTTCAAAATGCCAATTGCAGGTGATGACGGTGAGAAACCCGTGAAATAATCACGAGCGACGTCTGTCGCATCAATATCGGCACCAGCGAAAACTGTGATTGATTTGTCAGGCACGGCTTCATTTTGCAGAGCCAACGCAATACCCGGGCGAACTCCGCCTGCTGCACAACCGCAAACTGAATTAACGACAACCATGGTTGTCCCTTTATTGTTTTCAACTGCAGCTTTAACAGCTTCAGGTGTTTTTGTTTCTTCTATTCCGAGCTTCGCCAGTTCTTGACGCATCCCGTGGATCATTATTTCTGAATATGGCATATGTTTATTATTCCTTGTATGTAAACTTTATTTTTTTATAAAGTATCAAATTTTCAAGACAATCGCAAGCGATTTATGGAAGTATTTTAACGGGGGTTCCAATTTCGATCGCGTCAAATATTTCCTGCATTTCTTCATTTTTGAGAGCGATGCATCCGGCGGTCCAATCGGCTTCGCAGCCGCCGCCATGAATATAAATTTCACCGCCGAGTTTGGTCTTTTGCGGCGGCATTGCTTTTTCGCTAATCGCTTTCAAAATTTCATCGTATTCTTCCTGCGAAATGAGTTTTTGCGTTAAACCGCGTTCCGCATCTTCAATATTTGGATAACTTAAGCCGAGCGATAGAAAAAAACTACTGGCAGGATTTTTTGTAAACACATAGAATTCGCCTTCGGGAGTTTTCCCGTCGCCTTCGATTTCCTTATCGCCAACCGGAACCGAACCGAGCGAAATAATGTAAGTTTTTACTAATCTCTTGCCGTCATAAATTTTTAATTTACGCTTTTTCTTTTGAACCAAAATGTGTGGATTTTCCATTGTTGTAATTTTTTGAGACTCTTGCCCTGATAACAAGCTTAAAGACAATATCACCGTAACGATAATGACTTGAACTGCTTTCATAAAGTTTACTTTCTTAAAGACTTTGAAGCCACTACTTTCTTTTCCAAAAATTCAATACTCCGTTCAGCAAAACCTTGTTCGTGCCAAAACTTGGCGAGATTTTGATAGCGTTCGGTTGGTTCGTAATTCATTGCCCAAGCTATCTTTGCCATACATTCAGGGCAAACATCTAAAGGTCGACGGTCAGTTTCTCCCAAGTGATTTGTACCGGACATCAAACATTCGTATTTTGTGCAATGCAGCATTGAAAACATATGACCCGTTTCGTGCATTGCTATTTTAAGCGTTCGTTCTAGAAAACTCCGATACTCATCAACGCCCTTGTCTGGTTTACCAAATCTTGCTAACGACCAAACACCAACCCGGTTTTGCAGCGTTGCTTGACCAAAAACATAATTCCAGTTTTCATCCTGATAAAGGTCAATACTCGTAAAACAAATAAATGCCGCCGCATTATCAGGCAACATTTTCGGTAATAAATCATCTAGAAAATACCTCGTCTTAACCTGTAGATGCCCATCATCTGGATGTTTCCGTTGGGAATTATTTGGCAAATTGCCGAGGGATCTGATCTCATTTAATTTAACGGGCAAATTATAGAACGCCTTCATGTAATCCGCTGCAAGTTGTAAAACCTTCCTTTGGCTTTCCATGAATTCGCCAACTGGTTGAATATAAATTGTTCGACGCTTTTCGCTTGGTAAATTTGGATTGGAAACCAAATATTGTTCAAAAGTTTGACCCTCTTCGTGAAATGACTTGAGCCAATCGCCTTCTTGAACGTGCATTGGTTTAAAGAATGGAATGATCGCAGTTTTTTGCTCTACAATTCTCGCAACTCTTTCATCAAATTGTGATTGATTACCTTCTTGATTCTGAATTGGCGAAACGGTCTCACAATTCAAAAATAGAATCAAGTTAATAATAATCAGCAATTTATAATTTACCATTATCTATTAATATTCTTCGTGCATCATCCCCATCGCCAATAAGTTTTACACGAAAAACATCTCTTTGGAAAGGAAATTTTTCGTCCAATCTTTCGGACCATTCGATTATTACGATCGCTGTTTCGTCGTCCAAAATTTCTTCGAGCCCAACTGCAAAAGCCGCGTTTTCTTCAATCCGCCAAAGGTCAAGATGATAAACCGTAAACTTTGCATCATAACGATTTACGAGTGTAAAACTCGGACTTGTAACTTCGTCAATGTCGTATTCAAGTGCGGATAAGATTCCTTTTGTCAGCAAGGTTTTACCCGCACCGAGTTCGCCTTCGAGCAGCAAAATTTCGCCACCTTTTAGAGATTCGCCGATCCGCTCGCCCAATGAAAAAGTTTCTTCTGGTGTTTTGCATCTAAATTCGCCCAATATCATTTTATTTGGAGTCCGATCTGTGAAAACCAGGAGTGTTTGTCCCAATAGCCGCGTTGGTAAATAATCTTGCCATTTTTAAACTGAAAAGAGCCGCAGCCGCGGATTTCAAACGACCGTCCTGTTGGTTCGTTTCCGTAAAATTCGCCTGTAAATGTGCCGCCGCCGACCCATTCCCACGCTGCCCGGTCGCCATCAGACATAATGTTTTCCACCCGCGACCACGCATCCGGAAAACCTTTGAAGAATTCTTCCGTATCGAGGCGAATTTGCATTTTTCCAACCGACGGTTCGCCCGCCGCGACTTGAAAATTAACCGCATCATCTGCGTAGCAATCAAGCACCGCATCCACATCGCAACGCTGGAAAGCTTCGATCCATTTTTGCAGAAGTTCCTTTGAATTATTCATTGATCCTAATTATCGCTTCCTGAAGGCAACTTCTTACATCGGTCGCCGTCATTAATCTTTCGCTGTGTTTTTCGGCGGCGATTTCACCTGCTAAGCCTGCAATATAAAGTGCCGAAACCACGCTATTAAAGGCAATTTCCAAGCTATTATCAAACTCTTCCTCAAAACGCTTTTTTGCGGCAAATGCCTGTGCGAGAAAGCCCGTAATGATTCCCGCAAGCGTATCACCCGCACCTGCACGCGAAATTCCCGCGTTTCCTGTCGGATTAATGACGACGGTTCCATCAGGTTTTGCGATCAAACTTCGTTCGCCCTTTAAGACTAAAATAACGTGATGTTTTTCGGCAAATTCACGGACTTCCGCAATCCTATCGTCACAGATTTCCCTGCCCAAAAGCCGTTTGAATTCACCGACATGCGGAGTTAGAATCAGCGGCAACTCGTCTGTGCCAACTATCTCAAATGGCGACAAAGCATTCAAGGCTTCGGCATCCAAAACCATTGGAACTGTTCGATTGGTGACAGTTTCACGAATAAATTTGTGCGTCGCTTCATCGTTTGACAAGCCGCAGCCGATTCCAACGACGTCCGCGTTAAACTCAATGTTTTCAGTAGTTTTGACGATAATTTCGTCCGAAGTTTTACTTGCAACAATCGGTAAAATTTCCTTCGGCACGGCAACCGACACCATTCCGCAACCGCTCGCAAAACAAGCATTCGCCGCCAAAACCGCCGCACCCGAATAATTTTCCGAACCCGCAATTATTAAGGCTGTTCCGCGAGTTTTTTTGTATGAATCCGGTTTAATTTTAGTTTGATAAAGCCAATCTTTAACATCAGATTTTTCGGCGACAAATAATTTACTCGGCGAATTATCAATCAATTCTTGTGGCGAGCCGATATTTGCCACAATTAGTTCGCCATTGAAATTTGAAGCTGGTGGAAAAACGTTTGCAAGTTTTGGAGCGGTAAAGGTAATGGTTAAGTCAGCTTGAAAATTCTTTCCAATTTGTTGAAACGCATTAGCATTTAAGCCTGAAGGTAAATCAATTGAAACCAAGTAAGGCTTTCCGTTACCATAAGTATTTCGTCAATTCAGAAATTAGAGATAAAAACTATAACGTCTTCGTCGAGAGCTCGGGTTAGACCCGTTCCTAACATCGCATCAACTAAAACGTCAAAATGATAGATTCAAAAGCCGTTGTGTTTATCCAATTATCCCAATGGTCTTATTTGCCGATAAGGATAAAAACTGAATTCCGTTTTTATTCCATCTATTTCTTTGAGGAAATTTATCAAGAGTTTCAAGGTTTATGCGTGCATCGCCTTTTGTGTCGTCAATTTTGCCAAAAAACTCGACTGTAACGAAAGCCCCTTGTATTCCACAAAATTCTTGCTAAAGCCGCACCATCCCCACCATTATTTCCTTTTCCGCACAAAACCAAAACAGATTTTCCTTCAACAGTTCCACTAAGTTTTTCCAAAATGATACGTGCGGCAGCGTGAGCGGCATTTTCCATCAAAATAATAGACGGAATGCCGTATTTTTCGGTGGTCAGGCGATCAACTTCCCGCATTTCTTCGGCTGTTAGCACTTTTTGCATACTTCAACAATTTGCCATATAAAAAAAATCCGAACAAGGAGCGATAGCGACATGACTTCGAAAGCAAAATTTAAGACAAAAAAAACCGCAGTCGACTCGCTTTCGACTGCGGTTTATAACATTAAGAAAAGGACTTTTATCTAGACTTCAAAATCGGTTTCACTAAGCTGTTTATTGCTTGCCACTACGTTTGACCAACCTTTTATTCCGTTGTTTAAGTAAAGGTTTATTCGCAAATTCTTTCCAGAAAAAATGTCAATTATTTGCATTAATGCTTTACAAATATTGTCAGTTTTCTGCTAAACGTTGTAATGATTACACTTATCTTCATAAAAATTCCAAAAATTAATCTTTCTCGTGTTTCAAATTTCCCTGTTCTTTGCGTCCGTAAAGCTTTTCTACGTTTATCTCCGCAATTTCAGCAAGGCTCGTGTCAAGTTCAGCAGCCAAACGGGTTAAATACCAAAGCACATCGCCCGCTTCCTTTTTCAAAGATTCGATACGTTCTGGTGATAATTCGCCACCATCGTTACGCATCGCTTTTTTAATTTGCTCGGCAACTTCGCCCGCTTCGCCGTTTAATCCTAAAACTACATACTGCAAAGCCTCTAGTTGGGTTTTGCGTGGGTATAAAACAAGAGGGTCGATCGCCTCTTTATAATCTTCAAATGTTTTAATTTCTAACATAAATAAATGCTCTCGGCAGAACTTGAATCTGCGACCTTTCACTTAGGAGGCGAACGCTCTATCCAACTGAGCTACGAGAGCAAACCGATTTTGGATTTTGGATTTGGGATTGTCCGCAAACCTCATTACTCCTTAATCATCATACGACAAAAGTGATTTTACGTCGTATCCGTTGAATTTTGCACGTCCATTTAGGAAAGTTAATTCAACCAAAAAAGATAAGCCAACGATTTTGCCGCCGAGTCCTTCTACCAAATCGCAAACTGCACGTGCCGTTCCGCCTGTTGCCAATAAATCGTCAACAATTAATACTCGATGTCCTTCGCCAACCGCATCTTTGTGCATTTCCAGCGTGTCTTGTCCGTATTCCAAATCGTAAGAAACCGAAACCTTTTCCGCCGGAAGTTTTTTCGGTTTTCTTACCGGCACGAAACCCGCCCCAAGCATACAAGCCAATGGAGCAGCGAAAATAAATCCGCGTGATTCTACGCCAATGATCGTGTCAATTTTTTCGCCTCTAAATTGATCCGCAAGTGCGTCAATCGTTTGTTTGAAACCATCGGCATCCTTCAAAAGCGTGGTGATGTCGTAAAAATTTATGCCTTCTTTTGGAAAATCAGGCACTTCTCTAATAAGTTTTTTCAAATGTTCCATATTTCAATTTTGGATTTTGGATCGTTTTTCAATCGTAAATCGGCGATCTAAAATCGCAATTATCTTATCTTTCAATTCTAAATGATGAATATAAGCCCGTTGGCTCTAAAACTATTTCTTCTAATTGCTCAACGTTTGAATAAGTTGGACCGGTTGTCAAATCATGTTTGAAAGCTTCAACTGCTCGCTCGCTTCCTTCAACAAAAGCCTCAACGCGACCATCTTTCAAATTTTGAACATATCCCTTAACTTGATGCCTTGCCGCCGAACGCTGAACAAAAAATCTGAAGCCAACTCCTTGTACCATTCCGCTGACAAAAAATCTTCTCGCTACATTCATAAAACGTCTGTTAGCCAATCGCGTCTAAACATTCCAATAAAGATTTTTGTCTGCACGTATAAATCGGTGTCCCGCGAATCGTGAAACTGCTTGCCTGAGTTTCGCTTAATTCTTCTGCTAAAGCCAGGAAATCTTTCGGTTCGTCTGTTTCAAAGCTAACGATAAATTCTTGTTCCCCAAAGCTGAAAGCGTGAGTCAGATGGATTTTAATATTGCGAAATTTTGCACCGACCATAAATTGTTCTTCGATTAATTTCTCGCGTTCTTCGCCAGATTTTTCATACCAATCACGATTTTTATTGGATGGAAATACAAAATGATATTTTTTTCCGCCCGCGACAACGTGATATCTATCTTCCAGACTCGGGTCTTCATCCGGAGAAATAAACATCCTTTTTTTGGTAACGGAAAGATAATTATTACTCGTTTCGATGTAGCTCCCAAAATCCGTTCGGTAAAGTGCGGCGGTCATTTCTTGTATTAAATCCAATGAATCGCCAATCCGCCAAAACATCAAATCTGCCTTTGAATCAAACCCGACAAGTGAATAGCTGAAAAGCAAAAGCTCCTTGTCGTATCTTTTGTAAACTTCTTCAAACTGTTGTTTATAAAGGGCTTTCTTCTCTGCATCAAGTTTTCTCCATTCCGGATCAACGCGAAAAAAAATAAAATTTACAAACTGTTTTTGGATTATTGGAAATTGATGAGGCTCTTTATTATCCGCCACCAAACGCAATCCGCTTGGTTCGGGAATATTTTTTTCCAGTTCTACTAATTCCATAATTCGTCAATTTGATCGGCAGAATTTAATCACTGGATTCAAGCAAGGGATAGGAAAATATGGCTCGAATCGTCTGCATTTATTTTGCCAAGTTTTACCAGTCTTGTCCAAAGTGGCTATTCACATTTACAAAAAGTCCTTTTTAATGCGAGAATTAGGGAGTTTGAGATGAAAAAGATTTTAATCACCCAAATTATTATTTTGTGTTTTAGTCTTTTGGCGATTGCTCAGCAGCGTCCGCTTTTGACTGACGACGTGGATATTGCTCCTCCGGGAACGCTCAATATTTCAGCGGGTGTTGATTTCATTCAAAATGCAAAATTTCCGCTTTCGGGCTTAAAAGGCGATTTAACAAAGGTTGGCGACATTCGTATCAGGCAAGGTTTTGCCTCAAATGTTGAAATTCAAATAGAAGGAACAATTCAAAATTATCTTGCGATTAATTCGCAAACCGCATCGGCAATTCCTCTGACAATTTCAAACAATTCCACAAATGATTTTGACGATTTTACGATTTCAGCAAAAATAAAACTTCGTAATGAAACAAAGAATCTTCCGGCACTCGGCATGAAATTTGGCTATCAATTGCCAAATACCGATCAGGCAAAAGGAATAGGCTTAAATCAAATTAATATTTTCAGCAAAATTCTAGTGCAAAAGAAATTTGGTAAAAAGAAAGGACAAGACCCAAGAGCCAATGTTTATGGCAACATCGGCTTGGCAATCATGACCGCACCGATTGAAAGATTTACGCAAAATGATATATTGATCTACGGTCTGGCAGGAATTTTCAGAATTAATGACCGTATTAATGTCGCCGGTGAAATTAACGGTCGGCAAAACACCCGCTCAAATATTCCTTTGGGAACTGAAAGTCTTTCGCAATTTAGAGTTGGAACTCAGATAAAAGCTTCCGGATTACGTTTCGACACTGCCGCAATTTTTGGTCTGACGAAATCTAGCCCTCGAACCGGCGTTACATTTGGTGTTACATATCAATCACCAAATCTTTTCACACCCGCCCAATAGAATCGGAACCTCCGTCCCCCCTTCGCCCCCTTAAATCGTCTTCAAAATATCAAGAAAATGACGAAATACTGAACTGGAAAATTAGGCTAGCTGTTTTCGACCTTTGATTTTCAACCTTTAATTTTTAAAAAATGCATTCGTAATTTTCATTTTTGATAAAGGCTTCAAAGTATTTGATCCAAAATATCTGCTATTACATGCAATAAATTGTCATTAGACGCTAACTTATATCTTGTAAAGTATTCTGTCCAGGAAAGAAATTGAAAAATTACCTAAACCTAGACTTGCTGCACTTCCAATGTGCAATATTTCACCGCAGATAATAATCGGAAGTAACCTTTCAAAATTATTTCCGTAAAATTTGACTTCACCCAATATTCCGTCCAAATCCAGTTTTGTGTTGTGCCGGTTCGTCCGGCGTGTTGAATTATGTCGCCAAAGCGTATTTTCTTTAATTTCAATATCTTTAGCCAAATCTATGAGACTTTGATAATCGAAATCAAGCGGAACTGCGTAGTTCTCAAACAAAAATTTCAATCGTAGCGAACATTGTTTAAAAAAATCGCTAAACGTGAGATTTTCCAGTAGTTTCTTGTTCCGACGAATCCTTAAAGGCGTTTTCAGATGAATGTTCAGAGTGTTATGCGGAGTGATTTCTTCTAATCTGATTTTTACCAAATCGCCCAAATTCGTTAGTTCAAATGCAGAAATCTTTGGCAAATCTGGAGTGTAAATTGAATGTTTGCTATTTGCCGAATCAATACAAAATACTTCATCCATAGAAAAAGATTGGCGATTAACTCCTAGTCCATGCCGTGCCATCAACTCAAATGCGTAAATAAAATATGGAAGTTTTTTCGCCGCTTCGCCAACCAGAGTCAGTCCGAACGAGATTTTTCCTTTCGCCGCAACACGCAATTTTAGAGTCTGATTTTCCGAAATTTCACGAGTTAAAGGCGGAATCGGCGGCTCGAAAATAAACGGACGCGGAATGTCTTGATTTTTGGTTGAAACAGGCTCAAAAACTGTCGGATAAAGACACGCATCTGAAAGAAAACATTTTTCGCAATCTCGATGCTCAACCGAACACGAAATTGCCTTCAACGCGTGTCCGAACGCACCTCGCAGAGTTGAACCGATCAACGCGGGGAGAACAGCTTCGGTTTGCGATTGCAGGACGATTTCGAATCTCACAATCGGTAGCGTTGTGAACTGTGTGAGAATATCCGTCATTGGTCAATCATTTTGTTTTGAAAAAATTCTATATTTTCCGGAGCCGAGCCAAAACTTCTCCAGCAGAATGCCCATCGTAGTCGGGAGCTTTATCAAGCGTTTCGGCAAATTCAGTCGCGTCCCATTTAGACATCGGCAAATGATAAGTAATCTGTTCACCATGTTTGAATCCGATGCCCAACACAAACCAACCTTCCCACACACTCCCGTCCGAATGCGTTTGCGTCCGCCATACACGATCGCTTGTAAGTTTTTTGCACAAGGCAATGTAAAGCGTAATCCGATGCTCGTATAGTTCGCCGAAGGTGTGAAATCCATCAGAAATCTGATTGGTATCACAGCCTTCGGCTATTTGGGCGTTGATTTCTTGTTCTTTGGTCATTAGTAACATCGTAACGAATATCTTCAATGTCGGTAGTTTTTCCGTCTTTCTTGATTGGCAATAGATTTTTGGTTGCTGTATTTTCAACATCTGCTTTATCTATTTTCATTTTTCTAATCGGCTTATCAATCGGTATATCATTTTCTACAAACCATATGAAGTTTTCTCCTTCATCTGATTGTACCTGTTTCTAGTTGGATAATGAAACGCAAGCTTGTAAATTATCGGGATTTCCGAGTGTTTCTAAAATATCTTGTTACAAATATCAGCAACTTTATATCGGAATTCTTTAAAACCATTTTTCAAACCTTCGATTGGAAAATCTTGACTAACACTTTTTTCGCATTGACAAAGTACGCCATTCCCAAAAACGTTTATCCTTTCGCAAAACTCCGAATATCTTTGATCAATCAAGTCTTTAGCCGTATATCTATCTGCTCTGTTTACAGAAATTTGAACCTTCAACTTCACCGTTCGACTAAGACCTAGTGGTTTTCCTAAACCGATTTTATGACGAAAAGCATCATTTGGTCGCAAGGCGTAGAGCAAAGCACCGAGTTCGAGTTCGTGCAGGTTTTCAAAATCAATGTAGAAAGTGAAAACAGAACTTGGCTTTAACGGGCTTGACCTTCATTTTGAGTTTTCGTTTATCGTCAACCTGATTCGGGTGAGGGCGGCTTTCCCAAGGTTTGCCCTCATTTGAGTTGTCATGCAAATAAAACTTTCTGCCTTGCGGCTGATGCTTTTCGGCGTTTAATTCATTCTTGGCAATATATTCCGCTTTTGAAATACAAAGCTGGCGATGGTGGTTTAGGGCTGGCAAGAATTTTCAAAAGTGTTAATCCACCCTCTTCAGAACCACCTAAATCATAAAAATTGGTTGCTGAGGCATTTAGCTTTTCGTTTTCAATGATTCCTACCCATTTTGCAACAGATGGATAAATTCTCCCCGCTAAACTCAATTTTTCATCCTCGGTTTTTTTCTTCCCCATTATTCTCAACCAAGCCAAACACTTGTTCAGCCAAAGTAATCTGATTTCGGTCTTTGTTGAACGGAAGAAGCTCTCCACGAGGGTCGATTTTTCTAAAAAAATCAAAAGTCGTATCGGCGTCTCTTATTTTCGTAACTTTGTTTTCTTGTCCGACTAAATCTCGCCAAATTGCCGAATGAGAAATTTCCGTTACAAATTCTTTACCTTCAATATTTCCAGTTTGAAAATAAATTAGGTCTCCCGCTTTTATTCGAACTTTTTCACCGTTACTTCCTTCATTTCGCCGAGTTCCAACAGGATGAAAAGGTAATGTTTCATCAGCTTTTGTGCGTGAATCTGCCAAGTTATGAAAATTGTCAATAGCTTTAGGGTGAATTGAAATTAGTTTAGATAAGTCCGGTTTCTCTAAATCTTCTTCATTGTCCTTACAAAAAATAAAAATTTCATTCGTACGCTTTGATTCAGCAAATCCTTTTTTTACTATCTTCATTTTCGAGTTTTCTAATTATTCCTTTTTCATACAATTTTTTCTCATATGGTTTTAGCTCATCAAACGCTTCTTTGGTAATTATCACTTTTGGATTTGTTTCATCTAAATCCACATTAATGTAATAATATTCGCTATTAGTAAAATCGTAAGTCGTAAAGTTTTTTACATAATCGGCTTTAACCTTTATACAGCCTTTAGGGTCTCTAGTTGAGAAGTTACACAGAGGAAAAACAGAAAAATCCCCACTTTTCATTTTGTGAACTATGCCAATTCTTTTTAAAATTTCATTGCCGTCAGCTTTTTTTCGATAAGAATAAAACTCATCTTCAAGAACTCGCAAACTTGAATTTGATGAAGATTCCACAATACTTGAAATCAAACCGCGAAGCGTTGAAGCAGGAATAGCAGGTTTTCCATCAAATTCGTATTGATGAATAATTGTCGGCTCAACTTCCGTGTCATGATTATCACCAACCACAAAAGGCGTGTCCACAGTTAATTTGCACAAAACTCTGCCCGAAAATGTATCTTTCGCATAACGGTCATGCGTAACGTGCGGGTGGGAACTAAAGTCAAACTTCTTCGTGTCTGAGTTTTTGGTGATTCCGTCTTTACTGACGGCTTTGACCGGAACAAAATGATACGGATTATGAAATGCCATTAGATTTTACCTCCAATTTTTTCGACTAAAATTCCAACTGCTTTCTTCAGGTCTTCTTCACTTTTATTAAAAATATCAACCAAGGAAGTTTTATTATCAAAACTCGCTGAAATTTCCCCAAACCCTTTCGCACGTCCAAAGCCAAGCCGAATATCGCCTTCGAGTAAGTCCCTGAAAGTTAGGGCAAGCAGCCCGATTGCCCATTCCTGACTTAGTCGTGCAAAATCAATACTTATACTACCTTTCAAGTTTGGTTTGTGTGCAACTTCGGCGTTAAACTTCCCGCTTCCCGAAACTCCACCTGTAAATCTGTCAATGGCGACAAATTCGCGGCGTTTTGGAGTATCGGGCAAGCTTTTCTTGTGCGATAAAATCCGTAAAACTAATCGGAGATTTCCAGCCTGAAGCACCGAATAACTGGCACGCCAAACATAAATCTTTTACTTCGTCTGCTTTTTTTATCGGCTTACAAGCGTTTTTAATATCATCAGGATAACAAGCGATTTTCTTTAATTGTTCATCTGTAAGGTTTTCGTTTATGCCAATAGCGATTGTCCGCAAGATTTTTTCGGCTTGACTGCGAATCGCACCCTTTATCGAACTCTTTGGCAGAATCGGGTTTCCTTCCTTATTTCGTAACGGTGAATGATTCGGTTTGTCTGAGTCTTCATTTTTGTCACGTTTGGTTTTACTCGGATCATTAACCAAAAAATCATCAAGGCATTGCAAAGAAAGTGACATTTCTAAAGTTTGATTCAAGACCGGATTAACTGATTCGATTTCCCAATCTTTAGTATTAATAACCTCAAACGGAATTTCGCCTTGTACATCATAGGATTCAAACCATGTTAGGAGGCTTTCCGGCTTCGTTCTTTTAACCTCACGAAGATTCCATTTCAAACGTCCCCAACCTTTATCTAAGACGACGGTTTCTGCACCAATGCAAACGGGTTCGGTGGGATGATTAAAACTTCTCAATATTGCGAGCATCTTTTGCAAAAAGACGTCGCCTTTCCAATCCTCTTCAAGATAGTCATTTCCACTAATTTCAAACCTAAATTCTATCCCTTCCGGCACATATTCTTGATGAAAAAGTTTCTTATCACTCGCCGTCCGAGTTTTACGGTCAACAGCAATTCCTACAGAAACAGCAGTTAATCTGTCAGAACTCCAATCGGCTAATTCATCAAAAACACCATCGCCACTTGCAAAATACGCATTTGAAAACTGAACTTTTCCGGCTTTAGCAGTTGGTGACTGCGGATCTCTGCTCCCGAAAATAATGTTGATTTCGTCGCTTGTAAAATTTGTGGAGTTTTCCACCCAAGCCCGTAAATTACCCTTTATCGCGGAAGCGGGAATATACGGCTTTTCAAATTTATCTGTCGCGACGGTGTTAACTTTTGTATCAGCCTTTAGATGGGTTGACGTCGATCGCTCGCCTGCTTCGATTGTGTCACCATCTCCAACTCGCATTGGAGTCAAAGTGGTTAGTGTTCCTTCAATTTTCCAGCGATTTACAAATCTCATATTGCTGTTACCTCCGGTGGTGCATTATCCCAATGAACATCAAGATTTACGGCAATTTCGCCAAAGCCGTTTTCAGGCAAAAACGGACAAGTTTCCCAATTATTGCCGTATAGAGTTTCCGCCCAATCAGGCAACGGTAATCCGTGTTTGAGCCAATTATCAACTTTGACATCGGCTTTTGTTTGGTCTGTTACATCAAAAACAAACACGCTTCCCGCATCTGTCAAAATAAAAGGATTGTATGGATTATTCGATTGAAACCTTTTATGCAAATATTCGCCGCCCGCCAAACTTTGACTGGTAAAAAAATGACTGAGTGTTGCGGAATTATTGAATAACTTCTCCCAAGTTTGTTTATAAGCGTTGTGAAGTTCATCCTTTCCGCTCGACTCATTTAAGTTTGTTGGATTACAAAGCAAAAACGGCGTTTGCAGAGTGATGATAAATCTATTTTCGCGTGGTTTATTATTCGAAGTTTTCTTATTAGAAATAGAATTTTCAGCAATCATCTGAACTTCACATTCTGCCTTTGTTTTTCCAAGCCCGAATAAGTTTTGCTCAAACACGCATCGAAGTTGCTTTTCAACTTCACCTCTAATGTTGCCATCAACTTTGGTCAAATCCATTTTGCCGAGCCATTCAAAACCTTCGGAATTTATTTTCTCGTAAGCAAAAAGCTGACTCTCTTTGGCTTTATTGTTTTCGATAGCTGTTTGCACACTCAAAATAGTTTTCGGATGTTCCCAACCAAATTCACTCTCAACATCACCAAGTTGTTTCCAGTCAACTGAAAATGCCGGAGATTGCTTCTCGACCCCAATCAGGATTGCACCTTTGAAATTCGCAACATCGTAAAAAGATGGATGGCTGATTTTAACTAACGATAGTGGAGCAACAGTTGGTCGAACTTTAGTTTTTGACGGAAAGGCATGCGAAAATCGAATTTTGTCTAAGTTTGCTCTTAACTCGGTAAATTCAGAGTTATTGCTAGAAATCATTTTCAATGTTTCTGCCAAACAGCCTTTCAAAACACCGCCCGAAATAAACTCTTCCGATTCAAAAAGATTCTCGGTCGTTCGGCGTTTTGAAATGCAAAATGCTTCTTTCGGTTTCACAGCTAAGGCAAAAATATCCGCTCCTGTTGAGGTTTGATTCGAATACTGAATATCTTTGATTTCATTAACAACATTAGTAAATTCAACTTTTTTCAATTGTCCGAAATTAATATTTTCTAAGGCACCGAGATTTGTAATCCAATTCAAACCTTTGGAAATCAATTTTCTTACTTTCTTAAATTCATCATCATTTTGACTGAAGTAAGTTATGTTACCTTTGAAAACAACCTCTTGTTGTGGCTTGAAAGGCGATTCAATTACCAACAAATGATTTTCTTTAACTGCTCCACGTTCGGAATCTATGCTTATTTTAGTGGTTGTTTTCTTTTCGCCGATTTCATCTGTAATAAAATCACTAAAGAATAATTTTCCTCGTTTTGGTTCAACTGAGGTGGTCGTTTCGTCTTTTTCAAATTGTGACTTGTCGCCAAACCAGCATTCGATCTCGGATTTATTAGTTTCACCAATTGCGTCAAATATTTCTTCAACAGCTTGCCGCAAGCAGCCTTTGATAAGCTTTCGTGGAAACTGAAACTTTCCATTGGTTGATCGAGCGAAAGGTGCATCTACCCCAAATCCTCCGATGTCAATTGACTTAGTTAAAAAAGGAGCAACCAAGGTAAGTTCAATATTGAGAGTAACTTTATTCATGCTTTGCCTCCTCGATGTAATCCCAAAGTTCAAGTGCGTTTATTAAAGCGACATATTTGTTATTCCCAAAATGGGAAACGAAGCAATTTAGCTTTGTGGTGTTTTCCGTGCCGATGGAATCTTCAACCGATTTAATCAAGCTATCGACGGCAATCTTTCTTTCGGATTTTTCTGAGTCGTTTTCAACTTTAGTCAAAAGATTGATAACAATTTCAGTTAATTTTCTTTTTGGAAAAAAAGTCTTTATTTCTATCAAATCATCGTACATCTCTTTAATCGTGTTGCCATCCAAAATCATTGAATTTATGTTAATTGGTTCAATCTGCGGGCAACGTGATTTACGATGTTCCCCCAAATCTTTGCTTATATGGTCGAAAGATTCGAGAATTTCATAAGCAAAATAATTATTTTCACGGGATTTGTCTTTTGCTAAACCTGCTAAATCCTCCGCTAATTTTCTAACGCGGCGGATTGGTGCGTTGTGATGGCAGAAAACGATTCCTATCGAATGTGTTAAGGTTTTGGAATTCCATTCAAATCGATGATGGTAAAATTGCTCAATAACTTCCCAGCCTTTCCAAGCGGGAACTACAAGACAAATTTCATCTCCACCCCAAAGTAATATTTCCATTTGATAATGTTGTTTATCATTATCCACCCAATCTTCCTCGCTAATTACTTTGTTTACTAAACTCGAAAGAAATTCTCTTTGAAATTTGGTTTTGAGTTGGTCAAAATTTTTCAAGTCTTCAACATCCAAAGTTCTTTGCTCTTTGCCAAAATCATTGCCATCTAAATAAATAACAGCCATTTTATGATGAAGATTGCCTTTCGCAGAATTATTAGTGAGCGAATCAAGATGGTATGCAAAATATTTATTTATTTCTTCTTTCAGCTCTTTATTAATTTCCTGAATTTCATTTTTAACAAATATTTGCTTTTGAGTTTTTCCATATTCACGCCTTTGGAAAACTCGTTCGCTCACGAATTTATTTTCACCTTTAATCGGCTCTTTTCTGTTTTTAGCAGGACTTATTAAATCAATCTCGCAGACGAGTTTGTTTTCATTTTGCGGCAAAAAAACAAATCTTGGCGACTGCATTTGCTGCCAACGGTTTTTGGCTAAAACTTTCTCGCGGTCGAGCTGGAAATTACTATCTAAATCATCGGTGAAAGGCAAAACGTCAATAACAAAAGTTGCATAACGAAAAACATTTCCGTTTGAGTTCAACTCTTTTCGAATCGCTTGGCAGAATGCTTTTTGATCAAATGTTGAAACATTAGGGACTTCAAATTCAAACATTCCAGCCGAAGCACCGGTTGAAATTTTCGTCAAATTAAATCCGTCAATCGTTTTGCTGTCAAAAATATTTACAGCTTCAAGAATCGCCAATCCCGAACCTCGAATTGTGCTGAGGTCTTGTGTGTCATAAACAAAATTATTGAGGTTAACGCCTTCAATGCGTAAGTAGTATTTCATTTTTTTCTCCAAAAGATTTCTTTGACGCATTTCCAACTTTCTTTTAGTCCTTTTGCCCAAAAACAGCTCAGTAAACGCAAGCCATAGAACGATATAAATGATACCGCGATAAGAATTCCCCAACGGATATTCCACCCGTTTTCCCGATACATCCAAGTTCCTCTCAATATTCCATTTTCACCGATCAAAAATTCAACGAGGTTGTCACAAAGAGTAGTCGGAATGAACGCAAATGCAATACCTAACGCCAATCCAAGCGTTGCAATTCTGGTTAAATCCAAGGAGCTTTCAGCCTGTCCTTTTGCAATTCTCTGCTCAATAAATTCCTGATTATTATGAATTTCTTCTTTCACTTCGTTGTAGAGTTCTTGAATATCCAAGGCTTCACGAGCAATTGCATACATTTCAAGCATTTGCTGCTGATTTGAAATAAGAGGGAATTGATAGAGATTCGTGAACAAGGTAAATTCCCAACGAAGAGATTCAAAGCTAGTTTGCCATTTTTGAATATCTGCGTCTCTATTTTCGCTAGTGGTCGCGTCGATTGAAATCGTGGTTAATTGATTGCTAAATCTGAAAACTGTAACTCTTGTGTAGAGCAGCAAAAGAACCATATCGAAGTACATTTGCCCAAAATGCTTCCATAAGTCAGGGTCGGTCATGTTCGAAATCAAAGCCGCTCCGCTATGGTAGCTAAAACCATAGAAGCCGCCGCTTTCTTCCCAACGCTTGTAAGTATTTTTGTCCGCCCATGCCCGTTCGAAAGCCGTTGATAGGTGAATTCTTTTGGAATCAAATTCTATACCGTGTTCTCTTTCGTAATCCCCGCGAGGCTTATCTACATTGAGAAGTTTTATCCAATGACCAAAATTCTGTGCCTTACACTTACCTTCCGCAAAATCCAACTGGAATCTAAATCTATTCTCCAAATCTTTCGCACCTTTTTTAGTTACTGCACAAGTCCAAACAAACGCTCGATTATCAGCGTAAATATCCCATTTTTCAGTCGGAGTTTCACCCAAAAACGAATTCAATAATCTTTGCCAATGGCTGTATTCAATCGCCTCGCAATCTTCTTTTTTTGGTAGGTATTTTGCCAGCTCACAATTGAAAGTGTCAGCTAATGGATTTTTATGTCCCAGATATGGTTCGGCTTTGTATCGAAAAAGCTCGTTTATTTCCAGCAGCAGTTCCAGCGAAAAGTCTTGCCTCTTTGCAAAATAAAGCTCGAGAATCAAGAATCCCGTTTTAAGCAAAGAACCGTTGGAATTCGACTTAGCTTCAAAAAGGACAATTTTCGGCGGACTAACTGAGATTTTCTTTTCCGAGTATTCAAGATCAAATTCCCAGTTTTCTAGTAGGTACCATTTTGCCGATGTAAAAAGGACTTCGGAAGTTTCTTTTGTAAAGTAATTTTTTCTTGGATCTTTTTTATCGAGAATATCCTCCTTCCAATCCGTTAATCCGGGTATTTTGCAATATGCAAACGGCAAAATAAATCTTGAGTAGGAAGCAGGAGATGCGTTCGTTTCAAAAGGATTTCCGGTTTCAATAATTATATTCGTCGAGGGGTTCATATATAATATTTTTTCCGTATTCTATTCCTTCGCCGAAGATTTAGCAACGATTTTTTTTCTCCGCTCAAAGACAAGTCCAATCTGTGATCAATCGAATTTCTCCTTTTCAACAAACGAAAAAAAGACTTTCAATTCGTGCTGAATTAAAAGTCTGACATAGAAATATTAAGTTGTTTGGTTTGGCAAACTTGCCGGATCAATCCGCTTTAGACGCGAAGTTCTCCTCAATTTCAGAATTTAACGAGGAGTTGGCTAGGCAAACTGTTTCAATCCGCTTTAGACGCGAAGTTCTCCTCAATAGGCAAGGAATTTGTACTGGTAGAGGTGCGGGTTTTGTTTCAATCCGCTTTAGACGCGAAGTTCTCCTCAATTGGAATCATTCGAGGTTTTTCTGAACTGATTTTCGTTTCAATCCGCTTTAGACGCGAAGTTCTCCTCAATACAATCTCGGTTATCCATTTCAGTAGAAAATGTCGTTTCAATCCGCTTTAGACGCGAAGTTCTCCTCAATGTTTTTGGTCTGAACCAATGCCAACAATTTATCCAAGTTTCAATCCGCTTTAGACGCGAAGTTCTCCTCAATTCGGCGGGCTAACAGTAAATGGTCAGGCACAAGGTTTCAATCCGCTTTAGACGCGAAGTTCTCCTCAATTCGGCGGGCTAACAGTAAATGGTCAGGCACAAGGTTTCAATCCGCTTTAGACGCGAAGTTCTCCTCAATGGCTGCAAGTAATAAGAAAAGATGTTTTGGAAAAGTTTCAATCCGCTTTAGACGCGAAGTTCTCCTCAATCTTAAAACAAAATTCACTCATTTTTGGGATATGTGTTTCAATCCGCTTTAGACGCGAAGTTCTCCTCAATTTGAACAATGTTATTGAATTTCAAAAGGAGAAGTTTCAATCCGCTTTAGACGCGAAGTTCTCCTCAATTATGAACGGAGATGATAGAACTACGGGTAACATTGTTTCAATCCGCTTTAGACGCGAAGTTCTCCTCAATAGCTGGGTCTGCAACCTGTTGGGATTAAATAACTTAAACTACCCAAAGTGCGAACCTCTTTTTTGCTATCGAAAAGTGACATAAATTTACTCTTTTTGTTGCCTAAAATCAAGCTAAGTCCAATAAAATCAACGAGTGCGAACCTCCGACGTTTTTTGCGGATTCTGACAAGGCTTAACCTCTTATAAAATCAACAATTTACAAACATTGTGTATCAAAATGGCTCAAATTGCTCTGAGGTTCGCACCAAAATTCCTGTAAGCCGTTGCTTATTAACGCTTTATCAAACAATATATGCCGCTTTTGTCTGTATCAGAGGCTGACCGCCAAAAACTTCCACACTCAAAATACACGATTTGCACATACTGTAATATCGGACATTATCTTCATCAAGAGAAATTATAGCACGAATAACCTTCTCCATTGTCTCCAATTGCCGGGCTGTCAAGTCAAATTCAAACACGCTCCTTTGCACTGAATTGCCGAATCGGAGCATCTAAAAACAAGTTTGAAAATTGCAGACAAAGGTGTTCAAATGGCAAATTATGGCTGATCTTTCGTGGGAAAGGTATCAAATTGATTTTCTTCTTGAAGAAAGTGCGACTTTTTTGTGATAATAGATGTTGCAGTATTTTACTGCCAATCACACGCCTCCTTGTAAATTTTCAAATTAAACCTAAATGGCAAATATATTAATAGTTGACGACGAACAAAGTTACAGACAACTCTTGAGTCTCGTTTTTGAGACGGACGGTCATAATGTAGTAACTGCAATGAACGGACGCGAAGCTCTCGAAGTTTTAGATACCGAAATTGCGGATCTTGATAATTTCCGACGTTAGAATGCCTGATATGGATGGCATTTCCCTGCTTCGCGAAGCACGCGAACTCTATCCTGATATTGGAATGGTAATGATGACGGCTTTTGCAACGGTTGAAACTGCCCGCGAAGCTTTCAAATTAGGTGCAGACGATTTCGTACAAAAACCTTTTGACGTAGAGGAATTAAAACTCATCGTCAAAAAAACGCTCGATAAGCAGGAATTAGTTGTTGAAAACAGAGCCTTCAAGCGTGCTCAAAGAGAACGCGGAAGCATAAAAAATATCGTCGGTCATTCGGAAAAAATGCAAGCCGTTTATCAAATGATCGATACGGTTGCCGAAGTTCAATCAACGATTTTGATCAATGGCGAAAGCGGAACGGGTAAAGAATTGGTCGCACGTGCGATTCATGATCTTTCACCTCGCGGCGAAAAGCCTTTTATTTCAATAAATTGCGGTGCTTTCACTGAAACCCTACTCGAATCCGAATTATTCGGATACGTGAAGGGTGCTTTTACGGGTGCGAATACAAATCGCAAAGGACTTTTTGAAGCCGCGAATAATGGAACGATTTTCTTGGATGAAATCGGCGAAATGTCGCAGGCGATGCAGGTAAAACTTTTGCGTGTTTTGCAGGAAAGAAGGGTTCGTCCGGTTGGCGGACATGAAGAACTTGCTTTCGACACCCGCGTAATTGCTGCTACAAATCGTGATCTCAAGGCGATGGTTGCTGATAATACTTTTCGCGAAGATCTTTTTTATCGAATTTCTGTGATTCCGATTGTTTTGCCGCCTTTGCGTGAGCGTAAGGAAGATATTGCTGAATTGGTCAGCCATTTTATTGATAAATTCTGTAAGCAAACGGGCAAACAATTAACGATAAGTGCGAAGGCTTCGCAAATGTTGGAAAACTACGCCTGGCACGGAAACGTTCGCGAACTCGAACATACGATTGAGCGTGCTGTTGCACTCGAAAGAACCGAAGAAATTCAGCCCGAACGCTTGCCCGAGCATATTTCAAACTACAATCCTGCCCGCATCAATGCCGAATTTGATTTCCCGGATGAAGGAATTAATTTCGTCGCTCATATTGAAAATCTAGAGAAAACCTATGTCGTAGAAGCACTTAGACGAACCAGCGGAAGCCAAACCAAAGCTGCTGAGATGTTGCGAATACCAGTTCGCTCCCTGCGTCATTTGCTTGATAAACATGAAATTCGTAATCTTTCCGCCCAAATGCGTGGCAATGGTGAATAAAATTTTCTAATGTCTTTTCTGATTTGATAATGAAATAATTACAAAAGTCTGCTAACTTAACATCCGAAACAACTTATTCTAAATAGATAGGAAAAAAACGGATGTCCACAACCCAAGAGCTCCAACAAGCCAAGCACGATTACAAAATATGGCAAGTAATCGGAGCATCGTCTGCCGGAACTGTCATCGAATGGTACGATTTCTACATTTTTGGAAGTCTTGCCGCCACAATTTCTCCATTGTTTTATCCAAAAGGAAACGACACTTTGGCGATGGTTGCGTATCTATCAACCTTTGCCGTCGGTTTTGTCGTGCGTCCGTTTGGAGCTTTGTTTTTCGGGAGAATAGGCGATCTAGTCGGACGAAAATATGCATTTTTAGTAACGCTTTTATTGATGGGCTTTGCGACAGCCGCGATTGGATTTCTTCCGACTTATGAATCAGTTGGCATTTTGGCTCCGATTGCCCTAATTCTGATCCGGGTTCTCCAAGGATTGGCATTAGGAGGCGAATATGGCGGTGCGGCGGTTTACGTTGCCGAACACGTTCCGGACGATAAACGCGGATATTACACGAGTTTTATTCAAATAACGGCATCGTTCGGTCTGCTGCTTTCACTGGCGGTGATCATCGGGATTCAAAATTCGATGTCTGTGGAAGATTTCAGTTCATACGGTTGGCGGATTCCTTTTTTGATCTCAATTGTGCTCGTTGCGATGTCTCTCTACATTCGTTTGCGTATGAAAGAATCACCAATTTTTCAGCATATTAAATCTTCCGGAATGGCTTCTGCTCAGCCAATTTACGATGCTTTTGCGAGTCCGGCAAATCGAAAGCGAGTTCTTATCACATTGTTTGGAGCGACTGCGGGACAAGGCGTTGTTTGGTACACCGGACAATTTTACGCTTTGTTTTATATGCAAACGGTGCTGAAAATCGAACGCCTTCAAGCCAGTTATATTATTGCGATTGCAATCATTTTGGCGATTCCTTTGTTTATATTTTTTGGAAGTTTATCAGATAGGATAGGTCGTAAAAAAATTATGATGGCGGGTTGTTTACTCGCCGTTTTGACTTATTTTCCGATCTATCAGGGGATGGTTCATTACGCGGGAAATAATGTTCAGGCGATTCAATCTTCTCCCGATCCGATTACCAAGGAACCGAAACTTTCACCTGTATCAATTTCGAGCGAAGGCATTGCAACCCCGATTACAACTGCCCCAAATCCAAATTCAGCGATGTTGGTTTTGCTGATTTTCATCCAAATGATTTGGGTAACTATGGTTTACGCACCGATTGCGGCTTATTTGGTCGAGGCTTTTCCGGCAAAGGTTCGCTATACGTCTCTTTCGTTGCCATATCATATCGGAAACGGAATTTTCGGCGGATTGCTGCCGACAATCGGTTTGCTCGCCTGTGCCTGGACGGGAAACATTTACGCGGGATTAATTTATCCGATAATTATTGCAAGTATTACGTTTATCATTGGGATGCTGTATCTGCCCGAAACGCACGGACATAAAATTTGGGACGAAATGGACGAAAAAGGCGAAGTTTCGTAAAATACACATAGCCACGAATTTTCACAAATTTGCACGAATCAAGATATTGAAATTCGTGAAACTTCGTGTTAATTCGTGGCTAAAAATCTTAAAAACATATGTCAGAACAAACATCAATCGAATCTTTATCACACGAAAATCGCGTTTTTCCGCCGCCTGCCGAATTTTCAGCAAATGCACATATCAAATCGTTTGAAGAATACGAAAAACTCTACGCGGAAGCTGCTAAAGATCCGGTCGCGTTTTGGGAAAAGCAGGCTGAATCGCTTGATTGGTTTAAGAAATGGGATGTCGGTTTGGAATGGAACGAACCGCACGCAAAATGGTTTGTCGGCGGAAAACTGAACATTTCTTACAATTGTCTAGATCGTCATCTGAAAACATGGCGAAAAAATAAAGCCGCGATTATTTGGGAAGGCGAGCCGGGCGAAATTCGCACGTTGACGTATCTGCAACTTTACCGGCAAGTCTGCAAATTCGCTAACGTAATGAAAAAACTTGGAGTTACGAAAGGCGACCGCGTCGCTTTATATATGCCGCTTGTTCCCGAATTAGCGATTGCAATGCTCGCCTGTGCCAGAATCGGGGCGACTCATACCGTAATTTTCGGCGGTTTTTCGGCTGATGCAATTCGTGATCGTGTTAATGACGGCGAGTGTAAATTGATTGTTACGGCTGATGGCGGTTATCGTCGCGGTTCGGAAATTAAACTTAAACCGATTGTTGATGAAGCAGTTGAAAAAACTCCGTCCGTCAAACATGTTGTAGTTTTCAAGCGAACAAATTCCGAACAAAAGATGAAAATCGGACGCGATCATTGGTGGCACGAATTGATGGAAATCGCCAATGACGAATGCGAAGCCGAACATCTTGACAGCGAACATCCGCATTTTATCCTTTATACATCAGGCACGACGGGTAAACCGAAAGGCATTTTGCACACGACCGGAGGTTATCTTACCCAAGCCGCCTATACCGCAAAAATGGTTTTCGATTTAAAAGACGAAGACGTTTATTGGTGCACAGCGGACATCGGTTGGGTTACGGGACATACTTATGTCGTTTACGGTCCGCTTGCGAATGGTGCGACAGTTTTTATGTATGAAGGTGCTCCGAATCACCCAGAACCGGATCGTTTTTGGCGAATTATTGACCGACACAAAGTTACGATTTTTTATACTGCTCCGACCGCGATTCGTGCTTTTATCAAATGGGGCGAACAATATCCTTTGAAGCACGATTTATCAAGTTTAAGATTGCTCGGAACGGTTGGCGAGCCGATAAATCCTGAGGCTTGGATGTGGTATCACGCGATTATCGGCAAAGGAAATTGTCCGATTGTTGATACTTGGTGGCAGACCGAAACCGGTGCGATTATGATTTCGCCGCTTCCCGGAGCAACGCCGACTGTTCCCGGAACAGCTACACGTCCAATTCCCGGAATTTTGATTGATGTCGTTACCAAAGCCGGAAAACCTGTTGCTGATAACGAAGGCGGTTATCTAGTTATCAAACATCCTTTTCCGTCAATGCTGCGAACAATTTGGGGCGATGACGAGCGTTATAAACAAGCGTATTGGTCAGAAATTCCCGGAATGTATTTCGCTGGCGACGGTGCGAGACGCGATGAACGCGGTTATTTTTGGATAATGGGCAGAGTTGACGATGTAATCAACGTCAGCGGACATCGGCTTGGAACTGCGGAAATTGAATCGGCTTTAGTTTCGCACGAATTTGTTGCCGAAGCCGCCGTTGTCGGACGACCTGACGATATCAAAGGTCAAGCAATTGCCGCATTCGTAACGCTTGAAGGCGGAAGAATCGGTTCGGATGAATTGAAAGTGGAACTGCGAAATCACGTTGCCAAGGAAATCGGAAGCCTTGCAAAACCTGATGATATTCGTTTTACCGATATGTTGCCGAAAACACGTTCAGCGGAAAAATTATGCGAAGATTATTACGCGAAATTGCTTCGGGAAATGCAATCGCAGGCGATGTTACAACGCTCGAAGATTTGTCGGTTTTGGAGAAATTGCGGCAAGATGAGGAATAAATAAATCGCTTATTCTTGCTTCGATATATCTGAAACAGCCAAGAGATCAGATAGCATTTTGATGTTTTCGGAAGAGACTTTGAACTGATAATTACCAATTGAAAAGACAACTTCTTTCGCTTGCGTGATTTTATTTAGATTGTCGCGAGTGATTGAAAAATTAAGAAATTCCCTGTTGTCGCCGTTCTTTTTTGCATATCGTGGCATCGCCCAAATCTAACGTTTCACCGTCAATCTTTAGCTTGCCAATTATGCGATTGTGCGAAATTCGTTTTATTGCCTTTTGCCCAAAAAGTAATGATAAAAACATCAGGCGTAAACGTCATTTCCCTGCCGTTATAGCCATACATCATTCCAAAAGTCAGGCTTGAAAGTCCATTCTTTTTGGCTTGTTCGTCGGCAATCTCCTTGCTCAGTAAAAGTAATTTTGAGTAATCAGACGATTTATCATATTCCAGTAAGACGTTTTTTCCAGCATTCAGATTTTTCATTTGAGCTGTAATTTGCTGATTGCTTTTCGTCTGAGCAGAGTTATTTTGCGACAAAATCAGAACTGAAAATAATATAAAAAAGAAAGTGATTATTTTTTGCATTTTGATTTGAGTTTGGTTTTTTAGTGTATTTTTAAGTAGTGAGGGCTAGTACAAATGTATCAGTTTGCACAAGGGAATTGCAATGATTTTATTTCGGCAAACAAAAAAAGAGCACCCAACGAATTGTGTTCGTGGATGCTCTCGTAGTCAATACAATCTGACTATCAGCGATTACAGATCGTGTCTGCTATCTAATTTGGGTTTCGTAGGAAGTCTTGATTTTCAGTTGTTGACCTTTCGTTAATTTAACGTGTTTGCCTCGTTCTACAACAATTGCACCAACGCCAAATGCCGCACCAACTCCTGCTCCAACTCCTGCTCCGACAGGTCCGCCGACGACTGCTCCGATGACTGCTCCTGTTCCTGCTGATGCACCAACTTTGATTACATCACCTTTCAAAGAGCTTTGTCCTTCGACAGTTCCTTCAACGTCAACTCGCTTAACATTGTCGCCTTTGATCGGCAAAACTTCAGTTAAAATTGCGTTGAAATTGCTCCATCGATTTTCATTCAAACGAATAACATCGAACGATAATGTCATCATCGAACGACGTTTTATACGTCCAGGTTTTTGAATTTTACTCACTCTGCCTTCAACAATTGCACCGGCGATTTCAACCGGGGAACTGATGCGAGCTTGAAATTTATCACCTTCTTTCGTCGTATCGGTATTTAAATCATCCATAATTTCGACGATTAATTCCGTATCCGGCAAGATCAAAATGATCGGTTCACCACTATTTTGCGAACCCATCACAGTCGTTTTTTGACTTACCTTTTGCGTAATTGCCGGCTTCGGCGTTACGGAAGTTGTGGTTGAACTAATGTCCGAAGTGTTCACACCACGTTTTTGCAAGCTCGTCGGCATTGCCGCGTTAAAGCCTTTTTTATCAAATCCGGTTATGTATCCACTCTCAAATCCTTGCTGATATCCATCGCGATAATCAGTCAAAGAACCAAAGTCTTTCGCATATGCACGATCGGCTTTTACATATTCTTTATGCTTTTCGATGCTGCGGGACGAATTTTCAATAACGTCGCGGTAGCCTGCCATGTAGCCATCGGAATAGCCAGTTCGATAGCCGCGTTGCAACGCGATTTTGGAAGTGTCTTGGGCAGTAATCGTTGAAACTGATAGACTTAGGAAAGCAACAAAAACGAGGGAAAAACTTACGGCGGTAGCTAATAAATATCTGTTTAGCTTCATATTGGAATCTCCTTTTCAAAAAATCAGAAAATGTTTTGACTCAACAGTTATACATCAATACTTAAAGTATTGCAAGAACTATTTTAAATATTTTTCCACAGGGCAAATCAGCCTAATAAAATCAATCACTTACTACTTGAAAAATATGAAATTCGGTACTATCTTTCTATCATATGAAAGATGATAAAACGATTTCTGTGGAAGCTATCAGAGCCCACTTCCCTGCCCTGCTGCGTGAGCATAATAGTTTTCAAATTGCCTATTTTGATGGTCCGGGCGGCACTCAAGTGCCTCGTTCGGTTGTTGCCGCGATGTCTGACTACCTTTTAAATCACAATGCGAATACTCATTGGGCATATCCGACGAGCCATGAAACCGACGAAATTATTTTGGAATCGCGGCAAGCTTTGGCAGATTATCTAAACGCCTCGGCTGATGAAATTGCCTTTGGTCAAAATATGACTTCGCTGACTTTTCATCTTGCACGATCGCTTGGGCGAGGTTTCAATTCGGGTGATGAAATCATCGTTACAGAATTAGACCATCATGCAAATATTGATACATGGCGTTCGCTTGAAATAGATCGGGGCGTAAAATTTCGTGTCGTGCCGATGGACATCGAAAGCGGAACTTTAGAATTTGGCGAAATCGCAAATTTGTTAAATTCAAAAACGAAGCTTATCGCAATCGGTGCAGCTTCGAATGCTATCGGAACAATATCTGATGTCAAACGTGCTTGTTCGATGGCGAGGGAAAATGGAACATTGAGTTTTGTCGATGCGGTTCATTACGCGGCACATAATCTGGTTGACGTAAAAGATTTTGGCTGCGATTTTTTAGCTTGCTCAGCATATAAATTTTACGGTCCGCATATTGGAATTTTATATGGTCGGCAAGAATTGTTTGAAAGTATAAATTTTCCAAAACTCCAGCCGTCTCCAAATAATTCACCTGACAGGGTGGAAACCGGAACTCAGAGTCATGAATCGATTGCCGGAGCCGGAGCAGCAGTTAATTTTTTGGCTTCACTTTCGGTTGGAAATTCACGACGAGAAAAACTTGCAAATACTTTCCATTCGATTAATTCGCGTAAAAAAGACCTGACCAATTTATTATGGGAAGGCTTAAATGCTCTCGAGGGTGTCAAGTGCTATGGAGTAAACCCGGAAGCAAATCGTACGCCAACGATCGCTTTCACCGTGAAAGATATCAATTCCGAAGACGTTACGCGAAAACTTGCCGAACGTGGAATCTTTACATCAAACGGTGATTTTTATGCAATGACGGTGATCGAGAAACTCGGACTCAGCGAGCAAGGTTTAGTCCGTGCGGGTTGTGCCATTTACACAACAGCCGATGAAGCTGAAAGATTAATTGAAGGTGTTAAGAATCTGATCTAGTTCTAAAAACATGGACGACAGGTTACTAAGCTCGTATCAGTAGCCAGACTGTAAAGGAGGACTCAAATTCAAAATATTTAGCCCTCCCTAACGGTCGGGCTACTGACACCGATTATCTAAAAGCTCTTTCGGAATAGGTACGACATTTTGATAAAGAATGTTCGGTTGAGTTGGAGTAAACCGGTCTGTTGCTGTCCGAAAGCAAATCCTTTGTAATTGTAGCTATCGTTATAGCCAATGTATAAAGCTTTGCCCGGACTCGGTGTCCAACCAAACGTATATTGCCCAAAAACTCGATTGCTCAACGTATTGTAATCAAGTCGTGCTTTAATATTTACAAACCGGGAAAACTGATAAGTTGAATTGAATTGAAAAATATTTGAATCAAATGCAACTAATTTTGTATCGTTTCTGGTAAGTTTACTTTTTCGATAACCTAGATCGAAATTGAAATTATCAGTTGGCTTAAATTCCGCCCCAAAGCTAAGATTTAATTGATTTCCAGTTCCTGGATCAAGTGGAGCATTTTGTCCAAGAGCAATTGCAGCAGGAGAAACTCTTGGAAATCTTCTGCCAGCCCCAAAATCTAAGTCAAATGTATTAAAGTCATAACTAAAATTACCATTAGCCGAAAATCTTTTATTAAAACTCTTGTAATAAAATACAAACATTCCTAGTTGGTTAGCATCCCGAATTGGTTCACCAAAAAAAGCTCCTGCTTGGAGAGGTCTTTCTTTAGTATTTCGTCTTGCACCGAATTCATCCTCAATCAATCTTTCCTTGCTGAAATAACCACCAATTCCAGCCTGCGAATTACCTTTGAGGCTCATATTGATATTAAAATCTGACCCCATACTCTGGAATCTTCCCGAAAAATCGTGTCTCACCCCATAACTGGCATTTATGAATTTAGAAATGATAAATTCTTTCGGTTTAGGTTTCGTGTTGTATTCCAAAAAAGTAAAAAATTGATTAGTGTCAGTTCTCTGATTAAACCCAAGGTCGGCACGATAATCTTTTGTAGCACCACGCCCGCCAAAGCCGATAGTCAAATTATTTTTGTTGTTAAAATACAAATAATCGTATGTGATAGCGTTACCGATTCGATATTCTCTATCGTCAATATTTGGATTATAGAAAAAGTTTTTTGAAGTTGAGCCTAATATTTGCCCGCGAAATTCTGAATTTTTATTAATTTTCCAACGAGTGTCAAAACCTGCGACGGTATTGTGTTTTTCGGGATAAGTATAATTTGTGGCAAGAAAACCAAAGTTTGATTCTTTTCCGAAATCTCGTTTTAAGCGAATTACTCCAGCATATGCCTTCTTTTCTTGTGGATTAAAAAGAGGTTCATCAATTGCTCCGAAAATTCCAAACGAATTTTTGCCAACTTTTCCCGTTAGTTTTAACGCTAAATCAGGATTTTCAATTCGTCGTGTATAAACCGCCTGAATTTTTGTGTTAAAAATATCCACGCCTTCCAGAAAAAATGGACGTTTTTCAGCAAAGAAAATTGGAAAACGCTGATTAGCTTCAACGACGGGAGCATCGGCTTCGGTGTCCGCAAAATCTGGGTTATAAGCGGCATCAAGCGTAATATTTGGCGTAATACTGTATTTTGCCGTAAAGCCAAAATCGGGTTCAATTGGTGGATTTGAAAATTTTGTCTGACTTACCCGACGACCTGTTTCTTTGACAGTTAGGGTAGGAATAATTTCGAAAGTTCGTTCGGTCTTAATTTCGTCTAAGCCTGTAATTCGCCCAAAATGCGTTAAAAAACCAGGCACATTTCGCGGCAAAGGAACCCACGAATTAAACTCATCGTTCAAACGATCAATATTACGAGCGGCATTAAACCCCCAAAATTTACCTTTTCCGGCAGTATAACGTAACGATTTGAATGGAATTTTTATTTCAACTGACCATCCCCAATCTTCAATTACACCTTTCGATTCAAACAATACATCTACATTGAAATCCGCTCCCTGCCCTTCTGTATAAATTCCATCTTGTTGAATACCTAGCGGATTAACTCCGATTACATAGGCACGTCGTTTATCATCGTATGTATCAAGCCAAAATCGGACATTATCTTCCGCAAAAACATTATCTCTTTGGGCAACAGTTGCTCTAATTTTGTCTTTTTCGTCCCAACACTTAAAGGCAACATATAGATTTGCTGTATCGTATCCGATATAAACTTCGGTCGGTTTTGAAGCTGCTACATTATCACCCGGACTCGTTTGAATCAGGTCTTTCAAAACTGAAGCACTCTTCCAAATTTCATCATCTAGTTTGCCATCAATTACTGGCGAAGCTGAAAATTTTGGCACTGTAACTGGTTTACGAACAATATTTAGCAAATTTGAAGAATCATCTTTGCTATTAGTATTTGAGGTTTCTGACGAATTTGCACCTTGCGAAAATAAATTCAGTGAAAATATAAAAATTGACAATAAAATAGATAGGGTTTTCATAAACAAACTCTCTTTGAAAAAGATTTAACTATTTAACTAAGGTATGAAAGCAAAACGTAGAAATAAAATGACTGACAGAATCTATAACGCACTTTTAAGGCAAAGAGTTTCAACTTTGCTATATTTTTTTGCTGTCTTTAACTCAATCAGAAACTCTTTCGGAAAAGATATGAAAATTTGATAAAAAACGTGCGATCCAACTGCGTTAAACCCTTCACTCGCGGATTAAATTCATAGCCGTTATTGCTCCATTTATCGTTGTAACCAATATATAAAGCTTTGCCCGGACTTGGTGTCCAGCCGAATGTGTATTGCCCGAAAAGACGACTGCTCAAAGTATTGTAATCAATCCGGGTTTTGAGAGAAATAAAGCGTGAAAATTGATAAGTTGACCGCAATTGAAAAATGTTTGAATCGAAAGCTACCAACTTCGTGTCATTTCGCGTCAGTTTCGTTTTATTGAAACTGAGGTTGAAATTCAGGCTGTCGGTTGGTTTCAGATCAACACCGCCATTGATATTCCATTGTCTTCCGGGACCCGGATCTTGCGGATTATTTGGATTTAGCAATGCCGCCGGACTGATTCTTGGGAATTTATCTCCTGCACCAAAATCAAAGTCGAACGCATTAAAGTCCATCTGAAAATTATAGTAAGCCGAAATTCGCTTGTTGAAAGTCTTTTCCGCCCAATTCCAAAATCCGGTTTGATACGTAAATCTATCGGGATTGCCAAAAAATGCTCCTGATCGATTCACGGTTCGCTTTGCACCGAATTCTTCTTCTATCAGTTTTTCACTTCCAACATAAATGCCGGCACCAATCGCCGCGTTTCCCTTTAATCTGATATTGCCATTTACATTGCTGTTAAATCCTTGAAAACGACCTTGAAAATCGTGATTAAATCCCCAATTAAAATTGATGTTATGGCGAATTAACGTCGCTTTTGGCTTCGGATCGCTTGACCAAAATTTGTAGCCGTAAAATTCGTTAGTATTAGTTCGGCGGGTAAAACCCAAATCTGCACGGTAATCTCTCGTCCGCCCGACTCCGCCAAAACCCCAACCACCGAGCTTTTTATTATCGTTGTATTCGTAGGTGTAGATTAAGGCGTTTCCGGTTCGATAATTTGTCTGATCTAAGTTTGGGTCGTAAAAATAATTACGCGAAGTTGTGCCTAGAGCTTGTGCGTTGAAAGTTTTCGTATCGTCTATTTTCCAACGAACATCAAAACCTCCAAGCTGATTTCGCTTTTCCGGAAAATTATAGCTGGTCGCCAAAAACCCATAGTGTGATTCTTTGCCAAAGTCGCGTTTGAAACGTAAAATTCCAACGTAAGCCTTTTCTTTATTTGGATTTCCGCTAATCGGATCGTCAACCGCCGCTAATATTCCAAACGAATTTTTGCCGACTTTACCCGTTAATTTCAATGCAACATCCGGATTTTGAATCTGTCTCGTATTTACCGCGAAAATCGGTGTTTTGAAGATGTCAACGGCTTCCAGAAAAAACGGACGCTTTTCTTCAAAGAAAATCGGGAAACGCTGGTTTGCTTCAACTACGGGGGCATCTGCTTCAACGTCTGCAAAATCAGGATTGTAAGCCGCGTCCAAAGTAATATTTGAGCTAATGCTGTATTTAGCAGTAAAACCAAAGTCAGCTTTTATCGGCGGATTTGAAAACTTTGTCGGACTAACCCGGGTTCCGGTTTCCTTAAAAGTAAGCGTTGGAACGATCTCAAACGTTCGTTCTGCCTTAATATCGTCCAAGCCTGTAATCTTTCCGGCTTGCTTGAGAAGTCCATTAATATTACGATTTATCGGCATCCACGTATCCAATTCATCATTAAAACGATCAATATTTCTAAAAATATGGATTCCCCATAATTTACCTTTTCCGGCTGTGTATCTTAGCGATTTGAATGGAATTTTCGCTTCAATCGACCATCCATCCGGCAACATAACGCCTTTGGATTCCATCAAAATATCAACATTCATGTCGGTATCATTGCCGTTCGTAACTCCGTCCGAATAAATTCCGTCTGCTTGAATTCCGAGCGGATTAAAACCGATCAAATAACCACGCCGCTGGTCGTTATAAGTATCAAAAAAGAACCTCACATTGTCTTCGTTAAAGATGTTGTCACGCTGAACAATGGTCGCACGAATCTGATCGGGTTCGTCATAAGCCTTAAATCCGATATATAAAAATTTTTCGTCATAGCCCAAATATGCCTCACTTTTACGCGATGCTTCGGCTCCATCTCCCGGCTGAAATTGGATAAAATCTTTCAAACTATTGGCACTCTTCCACATTTCATCGTCCAGCTTGCCGTCAATTACAGGCGATGCTGAAAACTTGGCAATTTTGATTGGATTCGCTTTCTCAGGCGGAATTATTTTTGTGGAATTTGTCGGCTTTGGATCATCTTTTTTTCCGATTTTGTCACTTCCGGAGTCGCTTTTGCAACTATGTTTTCAGAAGTATTCGAAGTTTCCGATTGTGCATTTAAAGACACAGTTAGATATAAAACCAATATAAATACAGCCAGGCTTTTCATGATTGACCTCTTTTATGAATTAAAAATTAAGTTATGGACAAACAAGCAAAATGTAGAAATTATGCTATTAGTAACGTGTTTTGCGAAAAGAAAGTTTCAAAAGCGAGGACAATTATTCGCCCTCCCACGTTTAATATTTTGAAATTAAAGTTTTGGAATTGCGGACTAAAATTTGCCCTTCGCCGGCGTTTAGACGATAGTTAATTCCGCCCTTCCCGATGCGGCGGTTATTTTCATCATCTTTGAATTCGGTCAGGTCAAAGCCTTCGGTTTCTATTTTTGTATTTCCGATAATATCAACGTTGCTGTCATTTGGTAGCGTCAGAATAATTGATCCGCATTCAAGCGTTGCTGAGAAATTATCAAAGGTTCCTTCGAACATACTCGTTCCCTCCACCGCTTGTGAATCGACTTTACCGTTAAAACCAATCACACGAATCATTGCGTCTTGTGCAGAAATTTTCAGTTCGCCATTCGAATCACGAACGCTGATGTCCCCGTCTTCGCCATCCAGATCAAGCTTGCCGCTAACGCCCTCAACGCGGATTTCTTTATCAGTTGAAATTTTCAAATTAGATTCTCGCGGCACAAAAACTTCCATCCGAACAGAATCCTTCGGTATTACAAAAATCTCGCCGTCTTTGCTAACGTTAAGAGTTCCGCTATATCTTCCGTTAATTGCTTTTAGTTTTTTTGCTTTAACTGTTGCGTTTATTACTATTTGTGAATTCGTCTGATTTGCTGAAACATCAACGTCCGGCTTTATGGCAGAATTTCCAATCGTTACAAGCCGATACATAACTTCCTTTTTATCCCAACCGCGAACCGAAATTGGGCAACTTTTTGCATTTACAATCACATCTGGCTTACCGCTGACATTAAAACTCTGCGATCTTTCTTCAACACTTGAGCCAGCTAAGTCATTCCATTCACTTAAGTTATTCAGCCGATCGAGTGCGTTTAGCTTTGCCAGATCTCGATTGGCTCGCTGTAATTCCCTATCAGATTCAGCCATTGCCCTTTGAGCATCTTTCATCGCTTGAGCGGCAATCTTCGGTGCTTGCTTTGCTATTTTCTGGGCTTCAATAATCGCAACTCTATTTGAAATTTTAATTGCCTCATTAATTTCTTTATTGATATTGACGCTAATATTTTCATCTACATCCACATTAACGCTAACATCTTCATCATCTTCGTCTTTGGCAGGGAGCAGATTTGTAACGGGCTTAACATTCTTTCCGTCTTGCTTTCGTTTTACGATCAATCCGCCATTCACGCTTTCCAGATTGATCTTTGCTCTCCCATCACCAACTTTTCCGTATAAATCACGCCCAACATATTTGCCTTTTCTTACAGTTAGACCAAAATCATTGGCGATTCTGCCGTTTACCGATTCAGCCTTTAGCGTTGCATCCGAATCCGAAGGAATTGTTAAATTTACCTGCCCGTTTACGGTTGTAAGGTTAATTCTGCTGTCGTCATTAAGGCTGTCGAAACTTACTTCCGATGTTCCGTTAACCGTTTCAATATAAGCAGTTCCGCGTAAATTTATCGCTTTAACTGTTCCATTCACGGCAGATGCCTTCGTATAATTTGTCATATCGGAAATCGCTACCGAACCATTTACCGTTTCAATTTCATTGAGCATTGCGGTTCGCGGAACAGTCAGCCGATATTCAACCGACAAACGGCATGATCCATAACAATTCCAATTTCCATTATTGCGATAGCCAAACTGGGTTTCAATTCTGAGCGAATCAGGTTTTGAATCAATTTCAATATTTACTTGCGAAAGCCGCTCGCGTGAATCGGCAGTTTTTATAGCTTCAAGCTTGACTTCATTTTTGTCCCAGGCTTCGATAGTGATTGAACCGTTCACATTTGAAATGCTTATTCTGCCATTTGGATTTAATTGAAATGTCTTTTCCAATTTCTCCGTTTCGTCACCATTTTCATTTTTCTGAATTGTTGAAATTTCGGCTGGCGGAACATCTAAGCTGAGCGGAGCATTTGTAGTAGATGAATAAACTAAACTTGCTATTAAAGCGGATATTAACCAAGACATAATTGCTTCTCCTTTGTGGAAGTATTTCCTTTAACTATTATGAAAACACCGCATGATTTGAATTTGTGACAACTTTTTTTCTGCTCAAATAAAAAAAGTTAGAAAACATTCTTAAATTGAATATTCTCTAACTAAGACGTGCGGAAAATAACTTTTGTTAGTCAATCTTTTTGATTCTGATAAACCCACTTTGTGTCAGCAAATTAACATTCGCTTCACCTTCGCCGAGTTTTCCGACGATCTTTTGCATTGACGGATAGAAAACATTCTCGTTAATTTCCTTTAATGGCATTTCGCTTGAAAACCTTCCTTTTTGAGAGGTAATTTGAAACGAACACGATGTTTTTTGGGGAATTGCGAGCATAATTTGCCCGCTCGTATTTGCAAAACTATATTGTCCTTCGGTTAAAATATCACCACTATATTTAATCGAACCCGAAATCGAATAAGCTTCAACCGAGGAATGTTTTACAGATTGCAAAACTATCGTTCCGCTATTTGTTTTTGCCTTAAAATTATCACCAAACTCATCGGAACCAACTTGGTAAGCCAAAATATTTCCATTTGTCGTATCTAAAAACACCATTCCGCTCGAATTTTCCGCCGTGATATCGCCTTCGTAAGTTTTGGCTTCAATTCCATCTTTCACTTTGCTGATCGAGATATTGCCTTCATTATTCTTGACGTAAACTTTATGAACCGAATCAATACTTATAGTCGCTTCGCGTCCGTCAATTTTAATACTGGCGGTTTTTGGCATATCAACTTCAATCGTTTCGCCGGAAAGGCACGGGTCAAAATTACTTCTTTTATCTTTTTCAGGTTCATAACCAACTATCGTTATCCAAACCGGTCTATTTTCACTACCCTTTTTGATAACCTTAAAACCTGCCTTACTTCCGCCTTGGACAAAAACTCTGACTTCATCGCGTTCCCAACCATTTACTTTGAGATTTCCCTCAGAAACGCAAAATCCAACACTTACTTTGCTGTCAACTGCAATAGATTTTTCAAACGGAATATCGCTATCGTTTTCATCAATTCCGCCATCATTGGAATTTACAGGAGCAATGGGCTCAACAGGTGCAACTGTTGGAGTTTTTGGGGTTTTTGTTGTTTTCTGGATTTTTGGAGTTATTTGACCGATAGCCAAACTTGAAAAAAGGCATAAAAAGAGGAAAATTTGTCCTGATTTCAAAATATTTATTTTTTTCAAACTTTCCCGCCTTTGTCTCATACTTTAATCTAAGCTTGCCATAAACTCGCTTCTTTCTGTGATGGAATTTAACAAATCAATCTTGTTTTGGTAAGAATTACGCAAAATCTGCTTCGCAGCATCATTCTTTGGATTCTTGCGAACTTCGGCTTTCATTCTTTTAATCGAATCTTCAACCACCGCCATATCTCGCTCAAAAGAAATACGTGACGAAACCTTTAATGTGTTGTCTTTCTTATCTTTAACTGAGTTTTCTAACGTTGCAATTGTTTTCAAATAAGTATCTTCGCCATCCAACAATGCAGGTTTGACGATTGGAAGACTATCCGATTTTGGATTTTGGATTTTGGATTTTGGATTTTCTGTTCGATATCCTAAATCTTGAACCACAAATTTTTGATTTTTCGTCTGGGGTTTGAAGGCAATTGTCTGTGCATTATTTCTAGCTTCTGGCTTTACTCTTGTTGGTTTCGGATCGTCGAAGGTTTTAGCAATTTCTTCGCCAGTATCTTTAGCAACAGTTTCGACAATTGGAGTCGGAGCATTTACCACTTCGTCAGGTTTACTTTGAATATCATCCTTTCGTAAACCAAAGACCGCCGCAAAAATTCCTACAACGATCAAAAGTGATGCAAATGCCACCATTGACGGATTTGCCAGCGAAAATCCGGCGAAAATCTTTTGCATCCAACTGGTTTTAGGTTTTTCAAGTGTGGAAATCGCCTGATAAAGATTGGTTCTGATTCGTTCGGTTGGCACCAGCGAATTCAATTCATCATCCAAAACGCTAAACGCAAACGCCGATTCTCCCTCGGCTTCTTGCAAAAGAAGCGAGCAGTCATCGCACAAAGCAAAGTGGCAAGCGACATTCTCGAGCAAATCGGCAGAAAGCTCGCCATCTAAAAAGGCTTGAATTGTGCCTTCATCAATGCAATTCTCTTTCATTGTTTCCTCCGATTTTACCATAAAATCTGACAAATTCTTTTCGTCCTCGTGCCACAAATTGTCCAATACTCGTTTCATTTAATGAAAGCGTTTCCGCGATCTCTTTATAACTTAAACCTTGCTGTTTCAATAATAAGCAACTTCTCAATGGCTCTTTTACCTTTTCCAATGCTCGCCTTACTTCCTCTGCCTGCTGACGTTTTTCATAGTCTAATTCAGGCTCGAAAATCGCGTTTTCTTCAGCTTCTTTGACGTAATTTTCTTCTCTCAAGTTCGCCCGTATATTTCCGCGAATCGCGTTGCGAGATAAATTAATCGCCACCCTAATCAGCCACGGACGCAGCATTTCGCTATCTTTAATGCTCTCCAAATGGCTGTAAAGCTTAAGGAAAACTTCCTGCGTAATGTCTTCTGCCAACGCCGAATCATTGACCACCGCTCTCGCACAGCGAAACACGGTTCGATGATGAAGCGTAAATGCCTCATCGAACCCTATTTCTTGTTTCGTGGTAGCTAATCCTGCGGACATCGAGTCCATTAATATTTTCACGCCTTGGCTCATTTTAGCATTAATACTGCTCTCACATATATAAAACACCGCTACGAGTGAATTTGTGACAAGTATTTTCCAAATTAATATTGCAGCACTTTTGAACGCTGATTTATCTCATCGGAAAGCATATTTTCATCAAGCGTCGTAATAAAAAATGAATAACTATTTTGCCTGTTCTCAAAAACTTCCGCCAGAGTTTCGCTGGGAAATTCGCCGATTTCATCTACAAAAAAAGTCGGCTCAATTACTGCCAAACGCCGCAAACATTCGTGCAGATGAGTTTTTCCGATACCGTATTCACCTATTTCTGCTCCGATAATTAAACGAATTTCGGCTTGTTCATCAGTAAAATATGCCAAAAGCGAAGCGACTTGGCTAACGCCTTGCTCAAATTTTTTCGAGATTTCAGTTATTTTTTCACCTTTTTGTTCTTCCTCGATTCGTTTACGCAGCGATTTTACCTGTTTCTCGGCATCTTGATGTATTCGTGTATCAAAAATTATGGTGATTCGCCGTTCATCTTCCGCTGCAAAATCGCGAACGATCATTTTTTGCGAACGAGCCGTCGCTTTCCAATCAACGTGCCGCAAATCGTCTTGCGGTTGGTATTCCCGCAATGTCAAAAGGTCTTGTCCGGCTCCTTTTTGAGCCAGAATTCTCTTCCCGGCTTCGAACGGCAGTTGAAGAATCTCGGTCTCTATTGGTTCAATTTTGGGGAATATTATGATTTCTGCTTCTTGGGCTGAAAGTCGTCGCCGATGTCGAAAAAAACCAAACGGAAAACGCGTCGAAAGTTCGAAATCTTTGATGATAAAACGTCCGCGATTTTTGAAAATATGCTCCGTTTTATTCTCAACCGTATCGAATCGCGGCAAATATACGAAATAATCCAGCGTGTGTTTTACAACAGCCGGACGGACGAGTTTTTCAGCAATTTTGACTGGCAGAATTTGGGCAATTTCATTAATTAAAATTGACTTTTCGCGTACTTTTCCGCGTACTTCGGTCATCACCGAATATGTTGGCAAAAGTCGTTTTTTATTTAGTAAACTTACAATTAATGGCGTCGCTTCGCCCGCAAAAATCGCCTCCGGAAACCGCATTTTAACATCCAATTTTCGCAATCCGAGATTCCCGATAATAAACCCGACAATAAACGCCGATGTTAGAAAAGAAAGCACTATAAAAAGTAAATTATTTCCTGTATTCCAAGCGGCAAATCCAACAATCACGAGTAATATAAGGAAAATTGCACCGCCTGTTGTGAATTCAAAAGGCAAATCGATCTGCGAAGCTTCGGCACTTGCCGAACGAGCCAGCGGCGGCACTACAAAAACTAATATCAACAATATAAATCCGAGCGAAAGTCCCGCCGCAATGCCCGCCAAACGCTCATTGCCATTGCGACTTGCCCAAAGCGTCAGCCCCGCAAGCCCAAGTCCGCCAATCACAACGAAAGCCCCCAACAAACCATTGCGGATATCTCGGAAAGTAAAAAATTGACTTAATAATTTAAGCTTCAAAGTTTAGGATTTAAGATTCAAAATTTAAGATTCAAAATTTAAGATTCAAAATTCAACACTAAAGATCTTGAATTCTATAAAGGCACGGTTGTTTTGTGTAAAATGTCTTTCAAAAGTTGTTCGGCTTCATGAGTTCGGCGTGAAACATTGGCATATCGTGTGCTAACCATAATTCTATGGGCAAAACACGGAATTACAAGGCGTTTTATATCGTCTGCAATACAAAATTCGCGTCCTTCAATCAATGCTAAAGCCTGTGCGGAGCGAAAAAGCGAAAGAGTTCCGCGTGGACTTATTCCAAGTTCAATCGTTTCATTTTCTCTGGTTTGCGTAACAATTTGCAGCAAATAATCGATCAAAACATCATCCACACGAACTTCTGCCGCTAAACTCTGCAATTCTAAAATGTCAGTTTCATTTAAAACCGCTTTGACCATTTCCAAAGGATTTCTGCGTTCACGATCCCGCAAAATTTGCCGCTCATCAGCCTGATTCGGATAGCCGACATGAAGGCGGAGCATAAAGCGATCGAGTTGTGATTCGGGCAAAGGATAAGTGCCGTGATGTTCGGTTGGATTCTGTGTTGCAACCACCATAAAAGGCAAAGGCAATGGTCGCGTTACGCCTTCAATCGTTACCTGTCCTTCTGCCATCGCTTCAAGTAATGCAGATTGCGTTTTCGGAGTTGCACGATTGATTTCGTCTGCTAATACGATATTTGCAAAAATGGGACCCGGTTTCCATTCAAAAGCTCCGCTTCGCTGATTAAACATCGAAAGCCCGATAACATCGGAAGGCAAAAGATCAGAAGTAAACTGAATTCTTTGAAATGAAAGCTCCAAAGCACGAGCTAAAGCATTAGCAAGAGTGGTTTTACCGATTCCGGGGACGTCTTCGATCAAAAGATGTCCGCGTGCGAGCATCGCAACCAGTGCGAGTTTTACGGTTTCGGTTTTGCCCTTAATTACCTGCTCCACCGCAATTTGTAAGCTCTTTATTTTTTCAGCCGTGGTATTTAAGGTAAGTTGCGTGGCTTGTTGTGATTCGCTGACTATCCAATCTCTCATTTCGTTTTTTCCAAAAGCTAAACTTCAATTTACATTCTACAAGATTTGCCCCTAAATTCGCATCATAAATGTTTAGCTCAACAATAAAAAAAGGCAATCATTTTACCGATTGCCGAAATATATTAACTTTTTAAACACTTTATCCGAGAATTATACTTACGATTTCTCCCGCGATCTCGGTTTGCGGTTTTTTGGGTTTATCGCCTTTTCCTCCATTGCTTGGTGGCGGGTTTTTCGGCGGGTTTTTCTCCGTCGGGCTTACCTTTGGAGGATCTCCCTTCGGTGGTTTTTTGTCATCTCCCTTTTGGGCAAATGTAGCCAACGAAAATCCGGCTATTAAAATTAATGTAAATAAAAGATTTTTTAACATTTTCATGACGATCAAATCCTCTTTCTTATTCAATCTCTCGCACTAGGGAAAGAATAAAAGGTGCGACCGATTATAAACTAAGCAATATCAATGCCATACTTTTCTAAAGTCGCGATTTTACAATAAACACGCCATAAAACCGCATTCAGGACTTTGATTCAGCTTTTTACTTTGACGTTTTCCGTAAATTTTATACGAAATCGTAAAAAGTCTTCAACTATTTGGAACATCTTTCAATCTGCCGCTGTAAAGCCGCAACCTCTGGATTATTTTCATCTAGCTGGACAGCCAAAACCGCATAGTTCTGAGCTTGCTGACAATCTTTTTTCTCAACAAAGATTTTCGTTAAAGCGATATGGGCATCAATCAGGCGATTATCCCAAAAAAGTGCCGTTTTTAATGAACTGACCGATTGCTCCAAATCACCGCGACGAAGATGTATTTTACCGAGCAGCAAATACGCCTCGGCACTCATCGGCTCGCTGGAAAGAATCCTACGCAAAACCTGCATCGCATCATCATCACGCCCAACCTTATAAAAACCGCGAGCTTGCTCCAAAAGCGAATCGGTTTCATTAAGCGGCGTCTGCACGATAGGAGCATTTTGCTTTCTGATTAAAACTACGCTGACAAAATCTTTACGAGGTGGTTGAATGACACGCAAATCTATGTCGTTAATGGTTTTAGCTCGCTGCCAGTTAGTTTCAAGGGTTGCATAATTCGTCAAAAAACGTCGGGCTTGATTGTCAAATTCAGTTGCGGTTGCCTCGCCATTCTTTTCAAGAGATTTCGCCAATAAATAATAGGCTTCCCCGTCCCGCGGATTCATTGCCAAAACGGGACGAATTTGTTCCGCAGCACCTTTAAAATCATTGTTCAAAAATAGCGAAATACTGTAATTAAATCTCGATTCGGTGTCGTCGGGGTCAGATTCCGAAGCTTTCATCAAAAATTCAATTCCCTGAGCCAGTCTTGCGGAGGACTTGGTTTTATCTTTTTCAGTACGCGAAGCTTCGACCGCGATTGCTCCTAAGGTATTGTAAACACTGGTTAATTTCAAATCATCCGCCAATGGATTTAAAACTGCCAAAGCCTGCTCATAATTCTTTTGCTGCCAATAAATCAAGCCGATATAAAAAGCAGCTTCAGCAAAATGGATATCATTCGCAGGAATTCTGGAAAAAGATTCTACGGCATTGCCCATCTGCTTTTGATTCAAAAACAAATGTCCAAGTTCGAGCGAAGCATCCGCGTAAATTTTCGCAGATTCATCAGCACCTTCTGCGGCTTTGGCGTCAGAAAAAAGCTTCATCGCATTTTTGAAGAATTTCTCGCGGGTTTGAGCGTCGGCTTCGGACGTTAGAAGTCCCTTAATGTACGCCTCAAAAGCCTTTGCCGGAACTTTATTTGAAAGGTCAACGAAATATTTTTGCGGAAAAGCCAAGTTCTTATCTCTTTGATACAAAACCTGATACGCCATTTGCCCTTCAATCGTTTGCAGATTTGCCAATGCATCAATCAAATTTATATCCCGCGTAATCCGTCTTCCATCGGGCAATTCTTCATTGAGAAAACGCCCTTCATTAACTCTGATAACTTTGGCGGTTACGCTGACACTCGCCGCAACCTCACCCTGTGCCGGGACAATATTGTATCTCCCTGCAATCAAAAGAGTTGCCTTGCCTTCGCGAGCTAATTTTAAGGAAGTAGCCAAACTCGGCAGATTCGTCAGCGGAACATTTAAACGCTGCTGAATAATTTTACGCTCGTCATTTGTAACTACATTTAGAGTTGGAACTTTGAGCAGATCAGACAGAGAATCAGCAAAACTTTCACCAATCCAATTAAATTCCGGTTTCCCTGATGTATTTTCAAAAGGCAAAACCATCACCGTATCTGTATTATTTTGTGTAGTTTGTGCTTGGAGAGCAGTAAGGAATATTAGAAATGATAAAAAAATTAAGACTGTTTTTCGCACGTATTTACCTCGCAAAATAAAAAATTCGCTTCAAAATGTAAGCGAATAGTTTAGCAGGTTTGATGCGAATTGTTGAAAGAAGGATGGTAGTCGATACGGGATTTGAACCCGTGTCGCCGCCGTGAAAGGGCGGTGTCCTAGACCCCTAGACGAATCGACCACAAATCTTTTCAAACAAACGAACTGATAGATTAACGAACCAATTTTTCTTTGTCAAACGCTCTGATTGGAATCTTTTAGCTTTTTACTCATCGGCTACCAATGCCGATGTTACCGGACTAAAAACATCGGAATAATAGTAGTAAAATTCGCCGCTGTGTAAATACATAAAATTTCGTGATCCGGTTCTTGTACTGCCTCTGTTAGCGATTGGCTTTGCCGCAAAATGAATTTTGGAAAGATCAGACATCACTGCTCCATCAAATCCGTAGCCATCTTTAATATAGCAAGCCGTTCCAGCATAATCCATACCGATTGTAAATGACTTTTTATCTACAAAATTTTGGTCAAAAAGCACATTAATTGAATCCGGCACTTTGCCATTTCCAAGAGTTTTTTGATACGCAGTTCCGGCGAAATGAAAAATTCTGAGTGTCGCAATCGCGGAAGCCTCATTTGCCGCCCGACGATTTGATAAAAAATTTGGAATCGCAACCGTTGAAAGGATTCCAACAATTATGATAACAATTAATAATTCCGCTAAAGAAAAACCTGATTGACCCTTTCTCATATATTCCAACCTTTAAATCGGGATATTGGAAAAACTTTCCAATCACTACTTATGGCAATTTTTAGTCCAATGCAGATAGCCCTTGCAGCAGTTACAGTTAGTATAAATACTGCAATCGTTGCACAATTCGGAATAAACGAATATCGGTCATTTAGCATTCAATTTGACCGACCTAGTAACAAAAAATTCGAGCTTACTTTCCTGAGTAGCATTCGAAAAAGCTATCGTCCGAATATCAAATAACCGAAAAAGAAGTATATTTCCCGCATGAGAAATGCGAATTTATTTGAGAAACTCTGATAGCGGGAAGTGGGCGTTGGCGACGGGAAGGCTTCCAATCCCAAGTCGCCAGCCATCCATAGTGAGCGGCGTAAATGCAGAGAATCACTGACGATCAAGACGCTCGAAATTCCATTTTCTTTCATTACTTCTCCCGAAAACTTGATGTTTTCAAAGGTAGTTTTGGAAAGATTTTCTTTAAGAATATCTGCTTCAGCGATCCCGTTTTCAACTAGATATTTTTCAGCAATTTCCGCCTCTGAGAATTTTTCGCCTTCGCCAAATCCTCCGGTTACCATTATTTTCTTAACGTTATTCGCTCTGTAAAGATTGATGGCATGATTGAGGCGTTCTCTCAGCACGGGTGAAGGCTGATCCGTCCAAATTGCGGCTCCTAAAACAATTGCTGCGTCGGCTTTTTCAGTGATTTCACCCCTCGGATAAGTGTAAATATCTATAGATAAGAGGGTTAGAGCGAGAGAAACCGCACAAACAATCAAAAAATATAATTCGTCGATAGATATTCCTACCTTTTGCTTCTTGGTTGTTTTGCATCCGTTAAAATTACGAAGTCCCCTAAATTCGCATGTTTCGTCTTATCGAAATTTTTGAAATCCTCTTCATAACGCATCGTGACGACTAAAACATTAGTTCTAGGCTTATATCTCAACAAATGTTCGACCGTTCCAAGTCGATTTTCGGTGTGAAATGCACCATTTAAATGCACAATAAGTCCTTTTTTAACAATATTTTGTGAGATCGCATACGCCATCCCGGCATCCCAAAGCGATTGTGACGCAAGAATTTTATCAATCCCCATTTGAGCTTCCGGGCTAGGTCCCATCAAAGCTTTGAATTTATCGGAATATGCTTTAGTCGGCTCCGCATATGGCAAAGGCGGCAGAAAACTTTTGGCTTCTTTAGACAGCGAATTTAGTGATTCCCGACCATTCCTCGAAACCATATTTACGTATCTTCTCGGAGCATTTGCGGCTATCACATTCAATTTCTTCTCTTTCGCCAATTCTACCAATGGTCGATAATCCGTTTTGTAATTTCCCCATGGACGCGAATCATCGAGAAATTTCTTCTCCGTAATCAAGCCCATAAGATATTCATTTACAACAATTTGCGTGTCCCGCTCAAACATTTCTAACGATAGTGAAACCTTGCGGGCTGCAGAATATTTTTCAGTCGCAGTCTTGAAAATTTCAAACTGCAACGCGTGTGCAACCGAATCGTCATGCATTTCGCCAAGAAAAACTACATCATTTTGTCCGATGGTTTCAATAATTTGCTGCAACGTTGCAGAATTGCCATTCTTATCAAAAATTCGATAAGTTTCTTGTCCAAAGCTTGTGAATGTCATACTGGAAATAACCAAAAACGCTAAAATTAACTTGTGCATATTCTCTAAAATATCATAAAAAGTCAGAACCGCTTACAGTAGCAAACGGTTCTGACAAATTTCCTTAAATCTAATTTGAACTAGTCTCAATTTTTCGAAAAGCTATATTTCAAACCAATCTTTAGAATTCGCCCAACATCATTTCGATATATCAAAAATGGCTGATTTCTTTCGTCAAATCTGCCGACATTCGCGTCTCTTTCATTAAACGCGTTACCAATCAAACCAAATATTTCAAAGCGTTTCTTGAAAGATTTCGCCGCGTAAATATCTACCGTTGTGTAAGTTGGAACAAAAGCCGGAACTGTAACGCCCCGATTTGTAATAGTTGATGTTTCGTATCTGCCTGCCAGATTTGCTCTTACATTTGCCCGCAAACCAATGCCGGGATTATCGTAGCCAAGCTTTAGAAAAGCCTGATGTTTGCTGCGTTCTGTGAGATATTTATCGGTTAGTTTATCGCGTGCATCCAAATATGTGTAAGCTCCGCTAACTGCAAAATTTCGCGGCAAGAAATAATCAAAATCGGCTTCAATGCCCTGCGTGTAAATATTTGCCTGATTTACATAGATAAACAATAGTCGATTCAAGACTGGATTGAATTCGCCCGACGTTAAACCTAAACTCGAAAAAATACCGTTAACCTGAGCTGATGATCTAACAAATCCGAAATTTTTCGCCTCGATCAAATTGCGAACATCATTGCGGAAAAAATTAACCCCAAACCGATAAGTTTTCTTCGTGCTGGCATATTCCGCACCAATTTGCCACGAGCCGGAATGCTCCGGTCGCAGATTTGGATTGCCGATAACCTGATAAAGATTTGTTGGATTAAAGAATTTGAAATAAAGCTGCCCAAGATCGGGAGCACGAAATCCTCTCCCCCAGGAAGCCCGTAAATTGAGCCTTTCAATCGCACGAATATTCAAACCAATTTTTGGCGAATAAGCCGAGCCAAAAACCGAATGATCGTCAAAACGCAAACCAAGCGTGAGAGTCGCCCAATTCGTCAGATTTACCTTATCTTGTGCCCAAGCGACTTTTGTATCCGCCCGCTCGCCTGCATCATTTCGCAGTCGATTTATCCCGCGATAGCGATCCGTCGCCCATTCGCCACCAAACTGGATTAATTGACGCTCACCCCAAACATACGACACGTTTGCGTCGATTCTGCCAAATCTTTGAAACAAATTTTCGTCCGGTACGCGGGTTCCATTCTGTAAAGTTTGCTCAACAATTTCGTCATAACGCGAGTAATATCCGCGAACTTGTGCTAAGCCGCGAGAATTAAAATTCCAACTCGCCGTTGCACCGTAGCTTTGATTGCTTTCGTCAACATTCTCGGCTTGATTGCCCCTTTCGCCAATTGAGCGTCCAAGAATATTTCCTTGCTTTACATCTGCAAAACTTGAAACTGAAAGAGTTGGCGAAAATTGATACTTCAGCTTCGTGAAAAAGTCGTATCGGTGAAAACCCGCACCCGTTGTATCCCAAGTAGTTGGCGTTAGGTCAAAACCATTATTTTTATGCCGCTCAGCACTAATAAAGCCGCTAAAATGATTTTTCTTAAAACCTACGTCACCTTTCGTATCGAAAATTCCGTAGCTTCCGCCCGAAATTGTCACCGAACCATCAAGCGGTTTTCTTGGTTCGCGAGTGATCAAATTGATAACGCCGCCGATTGAATCCGAGCCGTAAAGTGCTGATGCCGCTCCTTTTACGACTTCAATTTGTTCGAGTCTGGCAGTTGATTGACGATCAAGATTAATGTTGCCGCTTTTGATTCCGCGTGCATTGATCACCGGAAAACCATCAAGTAAAACTAACGTTTGCCGCGATCCAACGCCCTGAATTTGTTCGCCCGCAGCACCGCTCGAAGAACCGCTTTCAGAACCTCGACGAGTGACCACGCCCGGAACTTCCTTCAGAATTTCGCCGACAGTTTCATAACCCGAATCCTCAATTTGCTGGCGGGTAATTACCTCAACTTTGGTATTCAAGCTTTCACGCAATTCTTCCTGCCGCGAACCTGAATAAATTGTTGTTTCCGCCTGCAAAGGAAGAATCTCTAACGTCAGCGTGATATCTTGTTTATTATCTAGAGTTTGCGTTAATCGCTTAAAACCAGAAGCTTGCACAATGATTTCATATCTGCTTTCCGAAATAGGTGGAAAAACGAATCTTCCGTCAACTTCGGTTGAAATAATTCGTTCCAAACCAGTTTCAGTATTTCGCAAAACAACGCTTGCACCTGAGATCCCGGCATCATTTTGATCTCTAACGATGCCGCTGATCCCTTTTTCCTGCCCATAAATATTCAGTGAAAAGGCGAATAAAATTAATAAGAACAAAACTTTTTGTGTTTTCATAAAAACCTCGAAAAATAATAAAATAGGAAAGCTGAGCCAACTTTACACGGCGAAACACTTACAAAAAATGATTTAAATCACAATTAAATGAAATATGACAATAAAACTCAGCCTCTTGAAAGCTATCAGAATTGAATCGACAAATGAATTGCCAAAACTATTATTATTGCTAATAACAAAGTCAACTAATTCTAATGGTTTACTCAGAAACTAATTTTCCAGCCCGCCTGCAACAATCTGGGGCTACTTGGCAAAATTCCACGCGAACGATCGACAATAAATGTTCGATCAAAAATATTTTTGGCAGTTACGAAGAAAGTGGATTTTAGCTTTTCACACCTGTAATTTAGTGTTGCGTTCCAATAAATTTGGCTCGGAATTACACCGCGTTGACCATTGGCGATTGGATTGATTGAGTTCAGATCATCGGAGAATTGTCTGCCGATATAATTACTTTCGATAAATCCATCAAACTTCTTGTAAGCATAACCAGTTGAGGAAGTTACAAGCTGCTTGGGGGCATACGGCAAACGATTGCCGCTCACCGAAACGCTCGTAAAACCCGAAACTGAACTCAATCTCGTGCCGACAAATTCCGCATCAAAAAGATTCGTGTAAGCGGTTTGAAAATATAAGTTGTAGCTCGTTTTGAAAAGCCGCGAAGAGTCAATTCGGGCGTTTAATTCGATACCTTGCTGCAAAGTTTTTCCGCCATTTGTAAACGCCGCACCAACTCCGCCCGCGATGCTCGCAGGAACGATTTGATTCGCGTAATTCGTGCGGAAGAAAGTTGATTCGAGAGTAATTCCATTGGTCGGGCGAGTTCGCATTCCAACTTCGTAATTCCAACTCCTTTCAGCATCTAAATTAACCACGCCGCCGGAATTGCTGATAACATCTTCGGTTCGAGGCGGAGCAAATCCGCGATGAACTCCGGCGAAAATCGTCGTATTTTTGAAAGCGTTAAATGAAATTCCAAAGCCCGGAATAATCTCGGTAATATGGGTCTTTCCTGAGACGTTAAAGCGATTGTCAGTTCGCTTAAACTCAATCTTTTCAATTCTTACGCCTGCTGTGATCGCAATATTTCTCCAAATAAAACGATTCTGCAAAAAGCCGGAAAGTGCATTATTTTCACGATAATTATCCTCGACGATTATACCTTCGCGAGCCGTCGGCGTTGTGCCGTTTTTCTGAATTCGATACTGCCTTTCGCCGTGAAGACGAAAACCTGCATTGAAATCATTTCGAATTTGTCCAACGTCAATCGTCGCATTAAAACGCGGCTCAATCCCAAAAGTTTTATAATCACGCAATCTTCCTTCATTGCCGCAAGTCGCCAATAAATCGATCATTCCGCGACAATTTCCGCCAATTCGATTCGGACGCTGTGAAGAATTTGAAGATTGCCGCCACCAATCACGCGAAAAATAATTGTAATAAGCATTAGTTGTAAGCGTCATTTTGGCAGTGAAAACTGCTGTGTGCTGGAGCGAAATCCCTGTTCGATACGCATCAAAATTATCGTTCAGGAAAGGGTTTTCGCGAGGATTTGCAGCGTATTCAGCTTCGGTTGAGCCGGAATAAGTCATCTGTGAATTTTCTTTCAAGAAACTGAATTTTCCGATAAGAATATTAGAATCATTTAAGATCCGTACGATCTTCGAACTAAAATCCGACAAGCCCGAACGGACATTTTCCCTCGCACCTTCGCCTTGTTTTCGATTGAAATTTAACAATATTCCCGTCTTGCCGAATGTCCCTCCAAATTGTGCGTTTCCATTAAAGAAATCTCGATTTCCGCCGATGAGCTTGACCGATACAGTTGGCTTATCGGGCGGATGAGGAGTGATATAATTCACAACTCCCGCAACCGTCGTTGGACCATAACTTATTTGTCCTGAACCTTTTAACACTTCAATCGATTCAAATCGTTCAACCGGCGGATGGTAATACGACGCATTATCGCCATAAGGTGCGTAAGAAAGCGGCATACCATCTTCAAGCAGCAAAACTTTCGACGAGCGGGTAGGATTTGTGCCGCGAATTCCAATATTTGGACGCAAACCAAAGCCTTCCTCATCACGAACATTCACGCCTGAAATCTTACGTAAAGCTTCGCTGAAATTCAATACACGCGATTTCTCAAGTTCTACTTTATCAATAGTTTGCAAAGATCCGGCAGTCTGTTCAAGAGCTTCCGGAGAACCCACCAAATAATTTGAAGTGACGGAAATTCCCTCTACGACCTTCGCTGGGTGAAGAACAATTTCAATGCTTTTCCCTGTCTCTAATGTCAGAATTTCCGTCGCAAAACCCTTTGCCGAAACTGAGATTTGATACTTTCCCTTGGGTAAGTCAAGTCGAAATTCCCCTTTTTCATCTGTAGTCGTAGTCTGTTTGTTTTCAACAATTTCGATGGTCGCATTCGTGACAAACGCATTGTTTTGGTCAACAACTGATCCTCTCAGTTCGGCGGTTTGTGCATTAGCGGCAGTAAATAAATTACAAAATAGAAGCAATAATAAAACTTTTTTCATGATTTTTACTTCTCCGTGGGTACTTATTTGATGGCACCGGTGATTTTCCCGATGTCCTATCAAACAAATGTTCCTTCGTGCCGGATTACACGTTACTAAACTGAAAATGAAAGTCGTTTTCAATAAGGAAAGATTAAACTAACGAGAAAAAAATGTCAACTTAGTATTATTTTTGAATTATTCGCCGCAAAGAATGTGGGCGGCAAGAAGAGGAATCATTAACTCATGGTGACCCGTAAGCGAAAAGCCGCGACCCTTTTCGTTGGCTGTCGGTCGGCGGACGACATTAGTATTTGGACGATATTGCTGAATAAAGTCAAAGTTGACGGTAGTAATATCTTCTAATTCAAAGCCCAAATTTCGGATTACCGTAACTGCTTTTAAAAATATTTCCGGCATCGTCACGGCAGAACCGATGTTTAAATAAACGCCGCCGCCATTCACTTCCTTCACTAAAGACGTAAAGAGACGAAAATCAGTATGCGATGTTTCGCCTAGTGCGGAACCATCTGCGGAAGCGTGAAAATGCCCGATGTCCGCCCCTATTGTGAGATGTGCAGTGAAGGGAATTTTACTTCTGTAAGCGTTGTAAAGCAAAGACTTTTCGCCGAATTCAGGTTTCAAATTCGCGATTTCCCTACCCATCGCTTCGCCCAAACCAATCGAATCCTTTTGCCCTGATTTTGCAGCAGAATTGAGGATTTCGCCCGTTTCTTTGCTGGCACCGAAATCGCCTTCGCCGAGCGTTGCGTCCACATCTTCACTTGTAAATCCAACCAACGCAATTTCCGTATCATGTACCAAAACCGAACCATTTCCCGCAATCGCGGTGACAAATCCTCGGTTCATTAAATCAATAATAATGGGTGCGACGCCGGTTTTAATCACGTGCCCGCCGATTCCCCAAATGATTGGTTTTCCTAAATCTTTCGCTCGCCTTATCCGCGAGGCAATTTCGCGTATTGATTGAACCGCGAGAATATTTGGTAGCTTTTCAAGGAAACTCTTTAGTGATTCGTCAGGCGAAATTGGTTTGGCAAAATCCTTTACCGTTACCTTGCTCGGGCGTGACGAGAGTTCGTAAGTGTTTATATTATCTAGGTTTATCGGCTCGAAATCGTAAATTGACATGGTCGTTATTGCAAAATCGGATGCGAACCGCCTTTGCTATGGTCCGCAGTTTCATTGTAGCGTTTGCGATCATTATGATAAAGCACAATATGCTCGCCTTCATAGCGGACAACCTCGGAAACTTGCCCTAATTTTTTCTTATTTTCGGCAATTATGAAAGCAGCCAGATTGTAAGCTATCACCATTCCGGCGGCATACATGTAGCCACCCGCATCGTAATCGCTGCCTTTGTATTGATTGAGCGGTACTTTGAAATTTGGAATATAATTGCCGTCGCCATCATTCAAACGATCAGGTTTAGCGATGAAAACTGTGTAGTCGGAATATTTTAAACGTGAGTAGAAGCCATGTTTTCTGGAAATTATAAAAAGATCATTTAAGCCTTTATCGATAGCTTTTAGCATATCACTAGCCGGTTTTTTTACGCCGTAAACCATTGCACCTTTTGGGGTTCTAGCCGTAAATGCAAATTTATCGCCCGATACTCTTTCAGCTTCCGCAATCAGTCTTTGAGTAACGCTTTGACCAAATGCGAAGCAATTACAAGCAACTGTTAACACAACGATTAAAAATAACTTAGTAGTTTTCATAGTTACCCTAAGAAGAAAATAAACAGGGTAAGGATGCAATATTTTTGTCGGGATACCAAGTAGGCTTTGCTATTTTTTCTGATTGAGGTATTTAACCATTGAAATACGAGTGCCGTCATCTACTTGCTCGAATTTCACTTCATCCATCAAATTCCGCATTAATTTCAATCCCCAACCGCGTCTGCCTTCGCCCGGATCGATTTCTTTGGTTGATTCAGCCATTTTGTTTGTAGGAATCTTCACTCCTCGATTTGAGATCGTGATAATTATTTTGTCGTTTTCAACAGTAAATTTTTGATATATCTTGCGATCGGGGCTCAAGCTGTGTTCGCTGGCATTGATGCAAGCTTCTACCAATGCGGTTTTGATCTGATTGATCGAACGCGGAAGTACATTATGACGGCGAGCGATCTCTTCAAGTGCATGTGCTGCAATCATTTCAGTGTCGTCACCCATCGGGACGATCATCTCATATTCATTGACGTTTAGTTTATTTTTGACCAACTTTTCAGCCTTCAATTTCTTGACAAGCAGTCCAAATTGACGCCGGCTCGAACCATAAGCATGTCGATTTTGCAGGATTTCAAGTGCTTCCGGCGTGAAGCCTTCCGGGGTGATCAGCCATAGTTGATAATTGGTAAAATTACACATCAGGGCAACCATTTCCAGCCTATCGCACCAAAATTCCGTCAGTTCGCGATTTGCCTCGAGCTTTGAATCAAATTCCGCAGCAATCCAGACGATTTCAGTTTCATCCGTGTAATTTCCTCCCTCAAATCCGATTCCTACCGCTGAACGCTGTTCATCGAGAAATTGATTAATTGGCGGATAAAATGCTACGCAATTCGCGGTGTAAACAATGTGAGGCAAAGAAATTTCTTGAGTCTCTTTCGCTAAAACTTCGCCGATTTCTGCCTCTTCTTCGCCCTTGAGATGCTCCTTAAACTTCGAATAATCCAATAGACTTGCAGGAACCTTTTGGCAATTAAATACTGAGAGAATTTCTCGCAAGCCAATAGCCATCGAGCGTCTGTAAAAACGAGCCATGATTTCAGGCGAACGCTTGAGCGATTCAGCCAGCAAATTCCCAACCACCAATGCCCGATTTTCTCCAACTATTTCCAGCCGGTAAGTTGATCTGACATAATCGCCTAAAGATTCGTTTTCACGAGAAAATTCGATCATTCCCGAATTGAGCCGGACGATTTCATAAAAATTGAGCAAATTTACTACTCGCCTGAATTCTTTCTCCGCCAAATTCAAACGTTTCCGCCAAATTTCCATGGGAGTTTTTGTTTCAACATTCGCCAAAAGGTCAATAATTCTGTTCCGGACTTCTTGATTCGGTGCAATTTCGTCAAAAATCGTCTGGTAATAATTACAGATTCTCTTTCCCAAAACCGAATCTACATAAACTTGCTGAACATTCTGAAAACTATCTAAATCGAGCTTACTTTCTTGAGCAGAAACGAAGATCGAATTGATCAAAGTTGGATTTCCGGCAAATTGCTGAATCATCAAATCTGAAGTCTGCGGATTTATTTTCACTTCTAATTTATGTGCAAGATGCTCAGTCAGGAGTGCCGCCGATGAATTATTTAAGCTGTCAAGTCTAAGTTTTTCAACGTTTTGCAGTTTCGTTTGCCCACTTTGAATCGCATACAAGAGATGGCGGCGATATCCGGCAAAAACAAAGGGCATACTCGCCCGTTGGTAAATTTCTTTTATCTCATCCAACAAATTTATATCGCCACCGATGTTTTCGATTGCCTGAAAATTATCAAACATAACGAATAAATTTGCTTCGCGAGCCTTTGCTCGAAGCGGAGCCGAAAAAGCTTGCCTCACAAAAGAACGCTCATCTTTCAAACGGCTATTGCTCTCGCAAGCCGATACGAGGCGATCAATCCAATAACAATCTGCAGGCACTGCAAGCTCTGAAATTTCACAAATATCAGGAGCGGAATCGATCAAGCCTTTATCGCCGCGGCGAAATGCAACCGCCTGTGATAAAAGGGTTTGCAAGAATCTTGTGGCAATTTGCTCGGCAGAGTTTTCGTTTTTGGAAAAGGCAAAATAGATTGGAATGATGTCGCCTTGTTCATAAAAGAGCCGATCATAAACTTGTCGCAGAAGCTCGGACAAGCCACAAGCCGGAGCAGCCAAGATCAGCATCGCCTGATTTTCATTTTCAGAATGAGCATGCCGGAAGATTTCCTCCATCTCAGATGTTCTACCGAGAAAATCCTCCGTCGCCAAGCCGCTCAAAATCCTTGTTTTGTGTGATTCCAATTCTTGCATTACATTTAAATTTCAGTTTTGGGGTTAAAAAGCTCCACCTTATTTCTGCCCGAATTCTTGGCTTCATAGAGAGCCTTATCAGCCGCTGCGATCAAAGCACTCGTCGTATTTAATTCATTCGAACAAGTCGCAATTCCGATGCTGATCGTAACCTTCCGATTATGAAATTTCTCTTCTTCAACCCTCTGGCGAATACGTTCGGCAATTGTATAAGCTTCTCGAAGCGTTGTTTGAGGCAGTAAAATTGAAAATTCCTCGCCCCCATAACGTGCCGCTACGTCTGCTCCACGCAAAGTCGCTTTTAATGATTGTCCAACTATTTGAAGGGCTTTATCGCCTTCAGTATGCCCGAAACTATCGTTATATGATTTAAAATCGTCTACGTCAATCATCAGAAAACTCATCGGATAACCATGCCGTTGTGATCGATTTAATTCTTCTGTCAAACGCTCTTCAAGATAGCGTCGATTTAGCAAACCCGTCAGCGAATCCGTAATCGAAAGCTGCTCAAATTCGCCGGCTTTTCGCATCAGAGTAGTTCGATCCAATGCCAAAGCGATCTGCGGAGCAAGTGCGTGCAATATTTCTAAATCTTTTTCATTGTAAAAACTATCGTCGAGCTTATCTGTCAGATTCAACACCCCGATTTTTTTGCCGCTGATGATAATTGGGTAGCAAATAAATGAATTTGACTTGTATTTCCAATCTGGCGGGGCGACCGGAATGCCGGATTTCTTTGCATCTCTGACGATCAATGGTCTCCCTGTTCGCAAAACATTTCGTGCCACTCGCTCGCCTAAATACTTACTTGCCAGCATTTTAACAACTTCTGCCTGATTCCCGATCGCACCCTTTACCTTAAATTTTTCGGATTCTTCGTCCAAAATCAAGATCGAACCGCGTTCTGCCCGCATCAATTCGGCGGCATTTTGAACCAAAACGCTCCAAAAATCCGCAGAATCGATTTGTTTCAATGTCTGATTCAATTTTCTGACGGCTTTGGTGATCACAGACTGCTGTTTTATCTCATCACGCAGCCGAAGAATTTCAATTTCAGAAGAGATTTGACGAACCAGACGTGAAATTTGCCGTTTTGTTGTCTCATCGGTTAAATTATCGCCAATAACGATGGCATTACGGACGACACCGCCAACCGTCATTGGAAATAAATGAATGAAGGTTTGAGTTACCGAATCTTTATCGTCCTTGCCTCTTTCGCGTAGCTCAAGCGAGGTTTCACGCTGAACTACGTCGAGAAAACGCGAATCCGCAGCCGAAATACTGATCTGAATTTGTTCGCCATTAAAGCCGCCGCTTGACCAAATGCTTTCTAAAATATTCTCGCGGTTTTCGAGCCAGGCAAAACTCAAGATCTGGTAGCGTCGTGCCAAAAAATCGTGCAATGAGATGACCGCATCCTTGTATTCCATTCCTAATAAAGAACTTATCAGCGAACGCCAGGCAGCCATTTCCAGTAAATCTTCAGCATATTTTTGGTCAATTTCGTCATTTACAAAACCAATGCCGCCGGGCTTTGTCTCAAATTTTTCCAATAATTGCGAGATTTCTTCGGCTTGCGTAGTTTGCCGTTTCTCGAAATTTTGGTTTTTGTCAAAAGTGCTAAAAAGCGATTCTTTCTCTTCGTCCGATAGTTTTTCCAGGCGTTTTGCGAGTTTAGTCAGTTCTGTTTCCGAACTAGAAAGCAGGATATTGGTAAATAACTTGTCCGCAGAAAGTCTGCCCCAATCGCCCTCGCTGGCTCGTGAAGTAGCCTTTTTATAATCTTCTGTTTTTAAGAAAGTTCTGCCGATTATGGCGACGAGTTTTTTGTTTTTGGATTCGAGAGGAACTGCCTGATAATGTAATCCGGCGTGACACTTAACCGAAATAGCACTTTCGGCGGCAATTGCCTGCTCAAAAGCTTTGCCACAAAATAAAGCACATTGAGCCGCGAATTCGGCATCTCCATTCAAAACCTGACAGATAGAATTGTTATTTGAAGCCGCCAAAAGAGATGAATCATCAACCACCACCAAAGCTAAATCGCTTTGATTGGCTAGTGATTCTTGCAGTTCCACCCAATTGTTCGTCGGCTCGCTATCTGTCATCTCTGAAGTTTTCGCTTATAACCAAAACACTTTACAGGATTAAAAACGTTTAATCGACGATAAGTTTCACTAAAATAAACGATTTAAAGCAATAATATTTTTGAGACGTATTTGAGCATTTTTGCTTATGGAATGAAAGAAGTTATGCCGGAAAAAAGCCAAAATATGCACTGCTTTTTAAGGCTTCAAGCATTTAAAGAAGAATATTATCAGATACCAACTCTTGGCGTGGGCAAATCAGCCTTTTCGATATACGGCTGTTCGGGACTAATTCGCGTACAAGCGACAAAATGCCTCGGCTTTATCTCAACAAGTTCTGGCGTTGAAAGCTTACATTTTGGAACAGAATATTCGCAACGGGTATGAAAACTACAACCCATCGGCGGGTCAATCGGCGAAGGAACATCGCCTTTCAGGATTATTCTTTCCCGTTTCGCCTCGATTTCAGGATCAGGAACCGGAACTGCCGAAATTAATGCCTTGGAATAAGGATGAAGCGGTTCTTCGTAAATATCTTTTGAATCTGAAAGTTCGACGATTTTGCCTAAATACATCACAGCAACTCTATCTGAAACGTGCCGGATCGCCCGCAAATCATGGGAAATAAACAGATAAGTCAAATTCTTATCCTTCTGTAAATTCTCCATCAGATTCATGATCTGTGCCTGAATCGAAACGTCTAATGCGGAAATCGGTTCGTCCGCAACTATAAATTCAGGATTTACCGCCAAGGCACGGGCAATGCCGATACGTTGGCGTTGTCCGCCGGAAAATTCGTGCGGATAACGCTTGGTAAAACGACGGCTCAAACCAACTGTTTCCATCAAATCCTGAACTTCTTTTTCAACTCCATTTTTCGCCAATCCAAAGGTTTTAATTGGTTCTCCAATGATTTGCCCAACTGTCATGCGTGGATTCAAACTGGCGTAAGGATCTTGAAAAATCATCTGCAGTTTCTTGCGATTTTCCCGCATTTCACGCTGCGTCAGACTCGCCAAATCTTTTCCTTCAAACATAACTTTCCCACTCGTAATTTCAGCCAGACGAAGAATTGCCTTGCCAAGTGTTGATTTTCCGCAACCTGATTCGCCAACTAATCCGAGCGTTTCGCCCCTTTTTATATCGATGGAAACACCATCCACAGCCTTTACGACCCTACGCATATTTAGCCCCTGAAGTCGATCAAGTAAGGATTTCGCACCAAGGTTAAAATGCACTTTCAAGTGTTGAATTGAGATCAAATTATTATTGTTGGCTGACATTTTTAGCTTCCCTCGCTTCGATAGATTCTTGATACGTTTCCTTGGCGAAATGACACAAAGACCAATGATTTTCATTGATTTGGACAAATGGCGGAAATTCATTGCCGCAAATATCCTGAGATTTTTCGCAACGCGGAGCAAAAGGACATCCGGGCGGAAGATTCGAAACGTCAGGCGGTAATCCGGGAATTTGATACAATTGCGTTCCCTGTTCATGTGCCGGATCAGGAACCGATTTCAAAAGCCCTTTCGTGTATGGATTTGCCGGAGTGGCAAAAAGTTCGCGTGTTGGAGCTTGTTCGAAAACTTTACCGGCATACATCACGATAATTTTATCCGTCATGCCTGCTACAACCCCCAAATCATGGGTAATCAGAATAACCGAAGTGCCTAATTTTTTCCTCAAATCCTTAATTAATTCAAGTATTTGAGCCTGAATCGTAACGTCTAAAGCGGTTGTCGGTTCATCGGCAATCAGAAGCTCAGGTTCACAACTCAAAGCCATCGCAATCATCACCCGTTGCCGCATTCCGCCGGAAAATTCGTGCGGATAAGCATCTACGCGAGTTTCTGCATCGGAAATTCCAACCATTTCCAGCATTTTTATCGCGTGTTGAAAAGCCTCTTCTTTTTTATGTTTGAGATGTAATTCGGTAACTTCTGTCAATTGCGTAGAAATTCTGAGAAAAGGATTAAGCGACGTCATCGGGTCTTGAAAAATCATCGCGATTCTCTTACCGCGAATTTTTCGCACCTCGTTCAACGACATTTTTCTAATATCTTTACCGTCAAATATAATTTCACCATCGACAATTTTCCCGGGCGGCTCTTGAATCAGCCGCATGATCGAAAGATTGGTAACAGATTTACCGCTTCCAGATTCGCCTACAATGCCGAGAGTTTCACCCTTTTTCAGCTCAAACGTAATACCATCAACAGCTTTAACCACGCCGTCTTCAGTTTGAAAATAAGTCTTTAAATTGTTGACTGTTAATATGTTACCGTTATTATTATTGATTTTAAAAAGGAAGTTTATTTTGTTCCTTTACTTACTTTTTACACTGCCTAATTCCCGAATTTTCCGTTACATCGATTTCAGTTACAACTTCTTTTCCTTCAATCGTATTGTAATAAAAGCTTACGCCTCGATATTCCAAGCCGCTTTTGGCTTTTCCGTAAGCCTTTCTGATATCGGCAACTGTGCTTTTGCGTAAAATGATACCTTTACTGGTTTTAGCTTTATACGGAGACTTCATTTCAATTACAAAAATTTGCTTTTTCTTGTCAGATTGGCAAATGTAAAAAGCCAGACCGAGATTGTAATAATTCATCTGATAAGAATATTTTTTATTGACGATCCACTTGTATTCTTTCCCGAATTTTTTTTCAACCTCTTCTTTCGAAGACCTTCCGATCGTGATTCCGTCCATGCCTTTGCCTTCTTTGATGACGTTGTAAGTTTCCTTCGTAGTTTCATTCTTTTCCTTTTTCGCTTTATTTTGAGCATTAACCGAAATTATCGAAATTAGAGTTAAAACGAACAAAAGAAATACCGTTTTTTTCATTAGATTCTCCTAAAATTTTCTGGTTTGCGGATCAATCGCGTCGCGTAAACCATCGCCTAAAAAGTTAAGCGAAAAAAGTGTTAAAGCCATCATTACCCCCGGGAAAATAAGCTGCCACGGGAAGATACTGATGTTTTTAATCCCTTCATTTACCAAACTTCCCCAAGAAGCATATGGTGCCTGCACTCCAATTCCAAGGAAAGATAAAAAAGCTTCGGAAAGCATAACTGATGGAACTGTCAGGGTTGCATAAACGATTACGGGACCTAAAATATTTGGAACTAAATGCTTAAAAATAATTTTTGGAGTAGATACTCCCGTTGCCTTCGCCGCTAATATAAATTCCTGATTCTTTAGCGATAAAATTTGACCGCGAACGACTCTTGCCATTGTTAGCCAAGAAATAAAACCAATTGCAAAGAAAAGCAGAAAAATCTGAGAAATTCCCTCGCCAATCCCTAATTTAACGAAGCCTTCAGATAGATAAGTTCCCAAAGATGAAATGGGTTTCCCGATACTTGTGTAAATAAGAACTTGATAACCAAAATAGATTCCCGCAAGGAAAAGGGCAAAAGCTCCGACTTTGTAAATTAATTGGATCGCAAATTGATTTAACTTCAGAACCCTTGGTAAAAATAGCTTATAAATTCCGTAAACAAATAAACCCCACAAAATCAAAGCGACAAAACCAATAATTAAAAGAGGGATTAGCTGGATCAAGACGGCTATATTTTTCCCTCCGAAGGCAAATAATAAAACGATGACAATCAAAATGTATGGAATTGAATAGATAACATCCACAATCCGCATCATTATTTCATCAACTTTTCCGCCAAGATACCCGGCAATTGAACCGTAACTAACCCCAACAATAAGCGAGACTATAGTCGAGATAATACCTACCATTAAAGATATTCGTCCGCCTTGTAATACTCTCGCAAAAAGATCACGTCCGGAATCATCTGTACCCATAAGATGATTAGCTGAAGGCGGAAAAGATTTGACTAATTCGCCATTTTGAACACCGGAAGGTATATATTCGGGCGTGATACCCCAAATCCAATTAAGCAAAATTGGCACATCAGTAACTAAAAGTGCAACCACTACAATATTAATCAATCCGAAAATCGCCAATTTATTTTTTATTAGCCTTTTGCATGCATCTTTCCATAAAGAAGATTCAGTATTTGAGTTTATTTTGTATAAAGCGTAGATAAAACCCAATAATAAAAATAAACTGGTTGAAATGATCCCAGTATCAAAAATCCTCTGGTTGGCACTTCCCAAATCAACTGAAATAAGCTTGCAGACGAGAAGAAATGCAAAACTTAGCAGAGAAATTAGAAAGGCAAGCAGACACGTAATAAACAGAATCCAAGAAACAAATGAATTGGTTTTTTTGTTTTCGCCGATGTTGTCCATAAGTAAAATTCCAAATTTTTAATCTAAAACCATCAGTCAGGTCTATTCGTAACGAATTCTTGGATCCAAAAATGCGTATGAAATATCAACCAAAAGATTCGCAGCCATTATCAAAATTGAAAGAAACGCAACGATTCCTAAAATCAAAGGTTCATCGCGACTCAAAACGGATTGAATAAAAATATTTCCAAGTCCCGGTATCGCAAAAACTCTTTCAACTACTACTGTTCCTGCCAAAAGTGCGGCGAGAGCCGGTCCGGTATATGAAACCACAGGAATCAACCCGCCTTTTAAAGCATGCCGAAATAGGACTTTAGTCTCACTCAAACCCTTTGCACGAGCAGTTCGTATATAATCTGATCGCATAACTTCTACCATTCCGGCACGAGTTAAGCGTGCGATGTAAGCCGCATATATTGCCGAAAGTGTAATTACCGGCAAAACATAACTCATAAAACCACCCGCTCTGGCAGGTGGAAAAATATATAACCAGAGCGAAAAAACAATTACTAAGATTGGTCCAATCACAAAATTCGGGACTGATTGCCCAAGCATCGCCAGCGACATCGCTCCATAATCAGCAGCCGTATTTTGCTTCAAAGCCGCAATAAAACCTGCAGCAAGCCCAATTAATAGAGCTAGAGCATAAGCAAAAATGCCGATAATAGCCGAATATGGAAAATGTCTGCTGATGATTTCGTTGACTGATTGACCTTGATATTTGAGCGAATCTCCAAAATCAAGTTTTATGATGTTGCCGATCATAATGAAATATTGTTGAATCACCGGCTTATCGAGTCCGTATTTTTTCTTGATATTTTCTTCGATAGCAGGCGGCAATTTCTTTTCGCCGGAATAAAAATTACCAGGTGCCACGCGGATTAAAACCCACGTTAGCGTTACAACCAGCAATGCCATTGGAAGTATTATAAGCAATCTGCGAATCATGAAACTAAACATCTTTTTTCCTTAAAATTTATTCAACTTTGGTTGTTTTAGCTGCGGCTTGATTTTTTTCTTCAAGTGATTTTTGCGTAGCCATCAATTGATTCAATTGCTCCTCAACCTTGGCATCTTTTGTCTTCATAATATTTTCAACGTTCGTATCCCACTTGTTTTGATCTTGCTCAATATAGACAAATTTCCAGGCGTGCAAGGTTCCCGGATTTGGATACAAACCTTTTACAAATGGCTTCTTGATCCAATTTGTAGCTTGTGTTTGCATCGGCAATACGGGTTGATTTTGCAACATGAAAAATTCTGCTTTTGCCAGCATTTCAAATCGTTTTTGCGGATCAATTTCTTTATTAGCTTCATCAAGCATTTTGTCGAATTTTGGATCGTGCCAACCTGTCGAACTGTCGTTTGGATCGTGATAAAAAAGATTCAAAAAAGTGTATGGATCCATGTAGTCGCCAACCCATCCCGCTCTTGCCATACCCTGATAATCTAATACTTTTCTAGCAGGCAAAAAGGTTTTCCACTCCAAGTTTTTCAGCGGAACGGTAATCCCTAAATTTTGACTCCATTGGGCTTGCATAAATTCCGCGACAGCTTTGTTGCTTTCTGCGGTGTTGTAAGTAACTGAAATTTTATCAACCGGAAAAGTCGGACATTTCCAGCCGTTTCCCATCTTTTATTACGGGATAGCCTGCATCGGTAAGAATTCTTCGGGCTTGCTCGGGATCAAACATTCTCTTGCCCCAGTCTTCTGCCGAAATCTTATTTGCCTTTAATTCTTCGGCAAAAACCTTGTTACGGGCTTCATCGTATTTCGACAAAATGCCTTCGGGAACAAAATTGAATAATGGTTTTGTTGTTTTTCTAAATTTGGAAAGTGCTTCGCGATCAACTGCTAAAGCAAAGGCTTTACGGACGTTAACGTTATCTGTCGGGGCTTTTTTGACGTTAAAAGTATAATACTCGTTCGCAACTTCCGGCAGATTCAAGTATTCGTCCTTAAATTCCCTTACTACTTCATTCCAAGCAGCCGGAACGGTATGATTATAGACTCCGTAAACCTCGTTCGCCTTATAAAGATTCATCATGGTCGTTGATTCTTCGAGCGGATAAAATTCTATTCCCTCTAATTTCACATTGTAAAAATCCCAATTATTAAAATCTCTTTGAAGAACAATTTTATCGTAAGGCTTGTGGTCGATTAACTTGAAAGCACCGCTGGTAACTATATTCTTTGGCTTTGTCCAGTCTTTGCCAAATTTTTCGAGCGTACCTTGGTGAACAACACGGAAAAACTGATGCGGAATCAACCCGATAAAGAAAGGTGCCGGCTGATAAAGCGTTAACCGCAATGTGTAATCATCAATCGCTTCGACACCCATATCTTCAGCCTTAGCCTCAACCAAAGGCATCTTCTCAAAGCTTCCGGCATAATATTCTTCGAGCAGTAACCGATTGATATAAAACAATTTAGCCAATGGTTTCTTTTTTCGTTTAGCTTTTGTTTCTTTGTCTTCGGGAGTTTCAGCCTTGGCAATTTCTTCGTCCAACTTTAAGTTTCCCTCATCAATCTTTTTATTCTCATCAGCAAATTTTTTGAATTAATTTTGCCGCGTTTTCAGAAATGGTTAATCCGGAAGTTGCTTCATCATTATTCAAAGAATCTTCCGCCAAAACTTTGTTTAAGCCGTCAACCAAATTTTGTTTTGCTGCATCGTCGCAATTTGCAGAACAATCGGCAAGATTATTTCCCAATTTATTTTGGAGAAGTTTTGAAACGCCGTCAGTTCCACTTTTAACTTTACTTGCAAATCCGCTAACATCTTTCAAATCAGAGACTTTGAAACCAAATTTTGGTCTCAATTTATCATCGCCTTCAATTGTTTTAGCCAAAATAAAGGAATCTGCGTCAACTGTTAGTCGTTCATCTGAAGCAATTGATTTGTGAAATTCCGTAGCCGCACCAAATTCACTCGCAACAGCCGGAGCAATTCCTTCCTCAAAATCTTTTCTCAATAAAAAGTTATTTTTTTCGTCTTTTACGAATAATCTGCCGCCATTATAGGCTTCGGCATATTTTATGTAATAAGCCAGATAGGCATTTTGAGCAGCAAGTTCGGGCGACATTGCTCTTCTAAAAGTGTAAACGAAATCCTTCGCTGTAATTGGTTCACCATTGGAAAATTTCGCATTTTTCCGAAGATGAAAAAGATATTCCATCCCATCTTTACTTGTTTCCCAGCTTTCGGCAATCGCCGGAATCGGCTCCATCGTAAGCGGATCATATTCCAGTAACCCGTCATACATTGCCATCAAAACTCTGGCTTCGGGCTGCCCCGTCGGCACTTGCGGATCGAGCGATTCAGGTTCCGAACCGGAAATATATCGTAAAACGTTATTCTTTGGGGCTTCCGTTTTCCCGTAAAAACGACTATTGGCAGAGCTTGTGCAGCTATTGATAAGCAATGATAAAGCAATTAAAGCAACACCCAAGCGAGTTTGGCTAAAATGAATGCGAGCCATGATTGACGCTCCTTTTGAAACTTCAGTTAAAACTAGGGAAAGCTGTGTAGTAAATCTGTACAACGTTAAAATATCACGTTACAAACTTTTCAAGCAAGATGCCTTTATTTCGCGTTCTGCGAATTAGAGATATTTTTTGAGTCTTTGGGTTGCCAATCGTTATCAATCTCAACGTTTTTCAGCGATAAAGCGTCAAAAACATTGAGCTCAAATCCCTTTATATAGGGTTTAACCAGTGAATATGAAGTCGGATAATAGAGAGGAATCGCGGGAATTTGCTTTAGTGCTTCTTCTTCGGTGGTGATAATTTTATTTTCGGCAATCGCGTTTGTTTCACCCGAACTTTTATTCTCAATTTTTTGCGTTTCGTTTTCCTCAAAATTCAAATTCGATTCAGCAGTTTCTTGATCCAAAATCTGATTGTTAGAATTTGAAGCTGGTGAAGTAATTTCTTTATTTTCTTGATTTACGAGAGTGGGTTTATGCTCAAACATTGCGAGCATATTGATAATTTCATTATGAGTAGGTAAAACGATCCCTCGTCGTGCCAAACTAAAATCACCAATTTGAATAGAGTTTTCAAAATCAACCTTATCTTTAACTATAATCTCGGTGCTTACATTGAGGTTTTTCTGCCACATTTTTGCAACTGACTTGGCAATTTTCTGCTGCATATTATTACGATTGACCAATAATTTTATGACCGGAAAGTTTTCACCGTTTGAGTAGCCGGCTTCACTCAATAATCTTTTGGCTTTCTCAACGTCTTCTTTTAGCCGCTCATTTTTAGTTTCAAAAGGTAGAAAATTCAAGGCAGGCTCAGTCGCTCCGTCCATTTCATCTTCGGTTAAACGCTTGCGGTCAATCGAAATTGCCAGAGCTTTTCTCACACGAAAATCGTCAAAAGGCTTTGAATTAAGATTGAATTCATAGTAATTCAAAGCTCCGTGAACCGTTTGGTGAAATTCGCCAAATGGCTGCAAAAGTTTTAACGCAAGAGGCTGAAAACTTGCGTTCGTAATCGCGTCGATTTCACCGGCACGATATGCCGCAAGTGCCATTTCAGCATCTTCAGAAGGTATAAATTTAACTCTTTCAAGCTTCACTTCAGCTCGATTCCAATAGTCCGGATTTCGTTCGAGCGAAATGCCGTCTTTGGCAACTGAAATAATTCTAAATGCTCCATTTGTTATGGTTTTCGCATCTAAAACAGATTTTTCAAAATCTTTGCCGTCACCAAAAATCGGACGAAAAATCGGATGGGCAACCAGCAAAGGAAATTCATTATCCGGCTGAATCAGAGTTACCTTCAATGAAAACTTATCAATTGCCTGAACGCCGAATTTTGCTTTAGAGTCAGTTTTTCGAGCAGTTTGCTCCGGCATTTTGTTGCTATCTTCCGGGCGTGTAAATGCGTCTTGGGGAAGTTCTTCTCCATTAGAATTATTTTCAGACGAAGCATTCTGATTTGAAGTTTCATTAGCAGATTTATTGGAATTTTCCTCACGATCAGCGATTTCCACATCGTCATCCGCAAAGATCGGCAAAACGTCTTCTGAATCCATTCCAACTATATTCTTTAGCAAACCGCGTTGTGAAACCTTGTCGCCGAGCTCAGTTAAACGCTTCCATGAGCGGACAAAATCGTCTGCCGTTACAGTTTCTCCGTTCGACCATTTAGCATCTTTGCGAAGTTGAAACGTCCAGATTTTGAAATCCGGCGAAGAAGTCCATTTATCGGAAATTGCCGGAATTGCTTCAGAGGTTGCCGGATTTACATCCGTCAAACCTTCAAAAAGTGTGCGAACAATATCTGTTTCCGGCGACGCCGAAGCCAATGCAGGATCAAAACTTTTTGGTGTTTTACCATTGCTCCAACGAAATTCTTGTTTTGGCGGTGGTGAATTTTCCCCAATAAACGGGTCGGATTTTGGCGTTTGAATTTCACTACAATTAATTAAGAAAAGACTAAGCAGCAAAAACGAACACAGTTTCACCGAAGATTTGATAATGGATAAATGATAATTTTTTCTGATAGAATTTTCCATTCTCCGATTTTCGCCTTTCATTTCCTAAAAAGTTGCAATTGCCGATAAATTTCAATAGTCCGCTCTTTAGTTGCCTCAAATCCTTTTGACGTGTCAATTAAATAATCTGCATAACCTTTTTTTTCTTCCTGGGGCATTTGCGAATTTATTCTTTTCAACGCTTCCGAATCGCTCATATTATTCCGTATTTTCAATCTTTCCAATTGAATTTCCGGCTGGCACCAAACCACAATCAACTTATCAAAACGCTTATATCCGCCAGATTCAATCATCAATGCCGCATCGACCACAGCAATATTTTGCGGATTTTCAAGCTCCCTTTCCGCCAGCCAACTATTCTGTGCCTCATACACTAATGGATGCACAATAGAATTAAGAAGTTGCCGTTTTGCCTCATCCGCAAAAACTATCGCTCCTAGTTTCGCTCGGTCAATTTGCCCGTCAGACTGCAAAATTTCGCGACCAAAATTATCAATAATTTGATTCCAGCCTTTAGTTTGCGGTGCTACAACTTGCCGGGAAGTCTGATCGGCATCAAGCACAAACGCCCCGAGTTCGATTAAAACTTCGCAGACATAACTTTTACCGACGGCAATCGAACCCGTTAAACCAACTTTTAGCATCAGGAAATCTTTCTCCGCATTTTCGCCGCTTCAACCGTATTTTTCATTAGCATCGCAACCGTTAAAAGCCCGACTCCGCCGGGAACAGGCGTAAAATTTGCGGCTTTTGCCTTTGCATCTTTCGGATTGACATCGCCTACCAGCGTAAAACCACGCTTTTCGATAGTGGAAAGACGTTTTTCGAGTTCGTCTTCGTCAAATAATTCTCTTGCTAAATCTTTATCAGAAACATTATTGATTCCAACATCAATTACAGTTGCTCCAGCTTTGATATGTTCGGCTTTTATAAATCCAGCCCGTCCGATTGCCGCCACTAAAATATCTGCTTGAGAAGCAATTTCGGGTAAATTTTTCGTCCTCGAATGGCAAATCGTGACAGTCGCATTTTCTTGTAAAAGCAACATAGCCATAGGTTTACCAACAATATTACTTCGCCCGACTATTACTGCGTGAGTTCCGGCAATCTCAATTCCCGAACGCTTTAAAATCTCGATCACTCCCGCAGGCGTACAAGGAACGAGCGACTTTTGCCCCGAAGTCAATCTTCCAACATTGATTGGATGAAAGCCGTCGACATCTTTTTGCGGGTCTATCGCCTCTAAAATCGCTTTTTCATCAATCTGTTTTGGGAGCGGTAATTGAACCAAAATCCCGTCAACTTCATCCCGTTCATTCAATTCCTTAACTATTTGCAGGACTTCTTCGTGAGTGGCGTCCGCTTCTAAATGCCGATGTTCTGAGATGATTCCAAGTTCTTCCGCTGTTTTAACCTTGCTTCCAACGTAAACTGCCGAAGCCGGATCTTCGCCAACCCGAACTACAACTAAACTTGGGCGGAACCCAAACTTATCTTTCAATTCGGCGACCTCAACGGTAACTTCCGTTTTAATAGACGCTGCAATTTCCTTTCCGCCCAAAATTCTTGCACTCATAATGTTTTGTAACTTGGATTTTACAGTAATTTTTAAAACTTTGCTAAAATACGAGCTATGAAATTTGTCATCTTTTCTGTTCTTTTCGCCATGATTTTTATGAGCAATTCATTTGCCCAAGATTTTAAGCTAAAAATTCGTCAGGCGGTTGAAAATCGTGAATATCAAACTGCCGTCAGCGAACTCAAAAATCTCGAAACGCTCTGACAAAAAACTCTTTGCTGCAAACAATTACGATTATCTTCTAGCCCGAATGGCAGAAAAACGAGGCGATATGGCATTGGCAATGGCAAAGTATCAATCAGTTGTGAATCGGAAATCGACTTTAAGCGAATATGCAAAATGGCATCTTTCACAAATCGCACGCTCGAGCGGGAATTTAACGTTGGAAAGACTTTATTTGCAACGCCTTTCCGCCGAAAACGCCAATAGTTTAATGCTTCAAGCCGCGAATAATCGACTCGCGAAAAGCTATTTTGAAAGCAAAAATTACGAAACAGCGATTCAGCTTTTGCAATCGATGCCTGATTTTTCGGCTACGGCAAATCAATCAAGTGCAAAATCAAATAATGTGCTTTTCCGTGAAAATTTACTCTTGCTCGGACATTCATTTTTGCAAAGCGGAAAAATTAGCGAAGCCAAGGAAATTTACGCAAAGATTTTGAGTACTCTGCCCAATGCGGCTCAACCTGATGATTTCGCTTTGGAAGCGATAAAAGCATTGGACGAAATCGAGGTTGGCAAAGATGTTTTCGGCAAAGCCGCTCCTGAAATTAGCCGATGCTGAACATTTTCGACGAGCATCTATTTATCAATTTAACCGCAATTTTTCGTTGGCAAGACTTCATTATCTGGCAATAATCGAACGATTTCCGGGTTCAACCAATACGCCGCAAGCTCTTTATCAAGTTGGGCGTGGCTTCGCCCTCGAAAATTCTTTCAATGAGGCAATTAAATGGTTTGAGCGAACTCAATCTGAGTTTCCCAATGACACAATTGCAAAGGACGCTTTGAGTCAAGCGGCTTCAGCATATTCGCGTGTAAATAAACCAAAGGAAGCCACTTCCCGCTATCAAAAACTTATCCAGCAATTTCCCGAAGCTGACAATTTGGAACGTGCTTATCTAAACATGGTCGATGTAGAACGAGATCAAGGCGGCTCCTCAGAAGCATTAAAATGGACAAATAAAACCCGCGAAGCATTCAAAGGAAAACTGCCCGAAGCCATCGCTTTATTCGCACAGGTTCGTATTCGAATCGCGGAAAATGATTGGGCTAATGCACTTGCTGAATTGGGCGATTTGCAAAAAATGCCTGATTTGGGAGGAACGAGAGTTCCGGGCGGAACGAATAAAAGTGAATTAGCCTATTTGCGGGCATTTATTTTCGATCAAATGGGGCGGTATACCGAGGCGGTCGAGGCTTATTTGGCGATTCCAGATGGACGTGGTGAATATTACGGCTGGCGTGCAACGGAACGCCTAAGGGCTTTGGGAACGGATGAGAGAGCAAAGCAAAGCGTTGAAGAAAAATTTAGTTATCATCTAAATATCGCCCAACAAAACGTAACTACCGCAACGGCGGAAAACATCCGACAGTCGGCTCAAAGTGCGTTGCGTTTGACAGCAAATCAAAGCGTTCAAACGAAATTGCTTGAAGTCATCAAAAAGTCTTACTCGTTAATACCAAGTTATCAAAAGATTCCAAGCGGAACGGTTCAAGAATTAGGACGCAAGGAAGTCTTAAAGGAACAGCCTGCTTCGCAAACCAATTCTCATCAAAATTTGGCGGATGAACTACTATTTCTAGGACTTTACGATGAAGGAACGCCCGAACTTGAAACCGCTCTTCGCGAAAAATTATCCAAAAATACTAATTCCTTGAGTGATTTCTCACCCGAAATCGCTTATACATTAGCCAATTATTACAAACGCGGCGATATGGCGAATCGGGCGATTGCTTACATAGAACCGCAATGGAAAACCGTTCCTGCGGATTATCAGATCGAGCTAATTCCGCGTGAGCAGATCGAGCTTTTATATCCGGTTCCATATTCGGATTCGCTGCTCAAATTCGCTCCGGAACGCAGTGTTGATCCGCGGTATGCACTTTCGATTATGCGGCAGGAATCCCGCTATCGTGCTGATGTAAAATCGGTTGCGGCTGCTCGCGGATTGATGCAGTTTATTTCAGATACGTCGAATAAAATCGCGGTTGAATTAAACAGATCTAATTTCAAGCAGGACGAGCTTTACAATCCGCCAACCGCAGTTTTGTTTGGTTCGCAATATTTGGGCAATCTCTTCAAAATTTTCCCAAATCAGCCACAAGCCGTTGCAGCCAGCTATAATGGCGGTGAAATCAATATGGCTCGCTGGCTTGCACGCTCGAAAACTGACAATCCTGATCGATACGTTCCTGAAATAATCTTTTCGCAATCGAAAGATTACGTTTACAAGGTGATGGCGAATTACCGCGTTTATCAGATTTTTTATGACGAAAAATTGAAAGCCCGATAACGGAACGCAGACAATCTGCTTGCGAGTGAATGTTTAGAACGTTATTTTGAATGGTAGTTTTTACACGCAGGCAACCTGCCTGCGAGTGAGAATTACATTTGTTTTTATCTTCGCACTTGTGCAAAATAATTTGTATGCGTTATTTACACATTATTTTACTTTCGATTTTACTGCTCGGTGCGTGTGAAAACCCAAATAAAAAGCCGGTGGCAGCGGCTGATGCAAAGCGTTATCCTCTGAAAGGAAGGGTTGTTTCAGTTGATTTGGCAAAAGGAAAAGCAAACATCGATCACGAAAAAATTCCGGGTTATATGGAGGAGATGACGATGCCCTTTCCGATTCATGATAGAGAAATTTTGCAAACTCTTTCGCCAAATGCCAATGTAAAAGCGGAACTTGTGGTAAATCCTGACCAAGATTATTGGCTTGAAAATATTGTGATTTCCTCTGCCCCGACGGCAAATCAAAATCCCCTAACGGTCAACGAAAATTTCGCCCAAATTGATAAAGAAGTTCCTGATTTCAAGCTTACAAATCAGGATGGAAAGCCCATCTCCTTTAAAGATTTTCGCGGCAAAGCCTTGGCGATTACGTTTATTTATTCCCGATGCCCGCTGCCCGAATATTGCATTTTGATGTCGCAGCGTTTTAGCGATCTGGCGATTCAATTACAAAACAGTGCAGATTTGAAGGGTAAAGTTAAACTTCTGAGCATTTCATTTGATCCGGCAACAGACACGCCGGAAACGCTTAAAAAATACGGACTTGCCTACATGAAAAATCCTGACTACGACTTTTCGATCTGGCAACTTGCCACCGCACCCGAGAAAGAAACGCGTCAAATCGCCGACTTTTTTGGACTTAGATACGAAATTGATCAGAATAACAAAACGCAATTTACTCACGCCTTGCGAACGGTTGTAATTGCACCCGATGGCAAAACAAAGAAAGTATTTTCGGGCGGAGATTGGACGAATGATGAGATTTTGCGGGAATTGGAAAATACTTTGAAGAGACAATAGTTTCGGTTTTTTTCATTCTGCGTCGTCAAGATTACGGAAGCATTATCGCAACTAAGCTGCCATGCCCCTTGTAGCCATCCGCAATAAACGTCGGAAGTGGCGAAAACGAAAGCGATAGGTTTTTCTCTCTCAACAATCCCATAACGCTGAATGGCGGATGCGGCGAATCGGAAAAAGTTCCGGCATCTAGTCTTGCGAGTCTGATTTCCCCATCCTTCAATGTTCCGGTCGCGGTCTCCGAGAGCCTCCGATTAATCTCTTTAATAGTTCCTTTTAAGTCGAAAGTCATCGTTACAAAATCTTCAAAGCTGAGGATGCTGATCGTACCCGTAGCCCGGAATTCATTGCTTATTCCCGCAAAACCACCCGAGAATCCAAAAGAATTCTTTGTAATCTGGAAACTTTGCAGCTTTTTCGAAAAATCCGGCGAAAGATTCAACGGCAAACCCTCTTCTTCTTTAATTGGAAATTGCACAACCTTAAAAGGCGTTGTGATTACCTGCGTCGTCATAATGTCTTTGCCCGGCGATTTTACTTCAACGTGATATTTTCCTTCCGTTTTTCGTATGTTGACGCTATACCCACCCGTCGATTTCTCGCCGCCAAACCCTGCGATAACGGCACTATTTGTAAAATCGATCTTCGAAGCCTCCGGTAAACCTTCAACTAAAGTCTGCATTTTAATGTAAGTTTCCGAATCGCGTGCTACAAAAATAAAAGGAGCGTCAACTTTCGAATAAGCTCCTTCTGCCAAAATTTTGTAATTTCCGTCTAGTTCCAATTCGTTAAAATCCTTCGGTTTTATGGGATGTATGCTCTTTTTTTGGGCAAATGAAGTTATTAAGCCAACGTTAAAAATTAATAATAATAGTGCAAATAATTTGTAGGTTTTCATTGTATTTCCTCTCGCCTTAGATTTAAATCCAGACATTTTCGGAACGCCTGATTTCTATAAATATTGCATCTTTTGAGCAATTTCTTTGATCTCCGAATGCAATAAGTCTTCATCGATTGTCAATACTTTTCCATCTCGGTAAAGCTCTTTCCCTGCAACCATTGTCAGGCAAACATCACTCGAATTTGCCGCAAATATTAGTGATGAATAAACATCGTGAATTGGTTGCCGGTCAATATCTTTGAGAGAAATGACGACGATATCCGCTTGTTTCCCAGCTTCAAGCGAACCAATTTCGTCTTCCATTTGCAGAGCTTTCGCACCGCCGAAAGTTATCGTCTCCAATATTTCTTGTGCGGTAATCAATCGGTCTTTATCTCCTCGCGTGCGTGCAAGCAACGCGGCAAATCGCCCTTCTTCCAAAAGGTCGCAGATGTTGTTGCTTGCCACCGAATCACTGCCGATACCTACTCGTAAGTTATTGTCGAGAAAAGCTTCAAAAGGTGCGATGCTGTGTCCGAATTTCGCATTTGATTTTGGACAATGAGCAATACTCGAACCACTTTCTCTTTATCAAATCCCAATCCTTTTGGATTCGTTAAAATACAATGTGCCAGCAATGGCTGGGCTTCTAAAACACCGATTTCCGCCAAATATTCGATCGACGAAAGATTCGGTGCAGACCAATGAATTCCACGAGTTTGATAGAATTCCGCCATCGCTCCCATTCCTTTCGTCATCAAATCTTCTTCCATTTTTGATTCGGCGGCATGGATAGAAATCTTAATCTTTTCGGCTAAGGAATATTCGGTAATTAACTCAAATAGTTTTCGGCTAACGGTGTAAGGTGCATGAGGCGAAATACCCGCTTTCACAAGATTCGTTTCGTTTGACCTCAAATTAGCAAATTTAGACTCCAATTTCGCAAAATCTTTTTCGGCATTTTCATTATCAGGCGAAAACTCGGTTTCCTGAAAAATTACGCCACGCAAACCTGCCTTTTTTAATGCCGAAAAACCTGCTTCTCCGTAGCGTCCGATATCGCCGAAGCACGTTACACCCGCCCGAATTCCTTCGACTGCACCAAGTATTGCTGAAGTTTCAATGTCGTCTTTGGTTAATTTTTCGTCGCGTGTTACGGCGGTTTTGATGAGCCATTTGAAGAAATCTGCTTCTACATCGTCCAAAAAGCCCCGCATTATCGAAAGTTCAAGATGCGAATGACAATTAACAAAACCCGGCAAGATCACAGCTTCGCCAAAATCTTCGCAGGTTGCATTAGGATATTTTTTTTGCAGATAAAGCGAATTTCCAACGTCGATAATTTTGTCGTTTTCAATTGCAATCGCACCCTGTTCAATTGGTTCAGAGGAAATTGGCAAAACGTATTCGGCTGATAAAATTTTCATTGCGAGAATTCTAAAACAATATGAGTCGAATTGGAATTTTCACGAAGCCGATTTTGAATTTGATTTAACAATTTGACCGTTTTCCAATTTGATTATTTCGTCTGTGAATCTAAGGGTTTCAAGTCGATGTGAAATAATTATTACGGTTCTTTCGTTAAAAAACTCCCGCAAGTTTTCATATATATTTTTTTCACTTTGCAAATCAAGCGAAGAGGTTGCCTCGTCTAAAATTAACATTTGGGGCTTTCGAAAAATCATTCTCGCAAGTGCAATTCTTTGACGTTGCCCACCAGATAAGCCCATTCCTCGTTCGCTTAGAATTGTCTCAAATTTTCTTGGAAGCTTCTGAATGAAATCAAAAGCACCTGCCATTTCAGCACATTTTATTACTTCATCGTCAGCAATATTTGAATTTCCATAGCCAATATTTTCACGTATCGAAGTATTGAACAAATAAACATCCTGCGAGAGATAACCAACTTCATTTCTGAGAATATTTGGATCAAACATTTGTAAATCATTGTCGTTGTATAGAATTTGCCCCGAAATAGGTGAATCAAATTTGGCAATCAATTGGGCGAGAGTACTTTTTCCTGAACCCGATTCGCCAATTAACCCATATATTCTTCCGGCTTCAAAAGTGAAATCAATATTGGAAAGTATTGGCGGGTCATATTTGCTTGCACCTTGATATTGGTATGAAACATTCTTGAATTCAATTTTCGGTGGATTTGTTTCCGTAAGTCTTCTTCTCGATTCATTTTGCGACTCGGGTTTTGATGCAAAAAATGTTCCCAGTCGTTCCGATGCCAGACGTGATTGCTGAATATCATTCCACAAATTGACCAAACTTCCCGCCGGACGCAATAATCCCCCCAAAACCGCAATAAATGCTACCAGCGAGCCGACCGAAAGTTCGCCATTTTGCACAAGATGAACTCCATACCAAAAAACTAACGTCTGTCCGCCAATCATAAAAAAACCGTTTAAACCGCTGCTTATCAGCGAAACTTTGGTCGTTTTTATCTGATTTTCTTGCAGCGAAATCATTAATCTTTGCAGTTTCACCCAAACAGAATTCTCAATCGCAAGTGCCTTGATGGTGTTTATGCCTGCTAAATGCTCCATCGTGTATGACGAAAGTTCGGCAGACTTTGCAAAGTTCAAACGATACAATTTTTGAAGGAATTTTGCGGAAATAAACACCGAAACCGAATATATTGGTATCAGACAAATTGCCACTAAAACCAATTTAACCTGTAGATAACAAAGCAGGGCAAAATAGGTTGCGAAGGTTAAAAGATCAAGTGCCGCGACCAACGTTCGCCCTGCTAATAGCTGCCCGATCGTCCCCGTATCTCCATTCAGCGTTATTAAATCGCCCGTTCGTTGGCGATTGAAATAGCTAACGGGCAGCTTAAAAAGATGTTCAAAAAAGACTTCCTTCATCGCGAGATTCAATTCCTGTCCGGCTCGGGTGAGTATCATGCTTCTGACAAACTGAAAAAACGCCTCAACTAATATTACTAGAAGCAAGCCGCCCAAGATAACATCTACAAAGTTTGTTTGGCTTTCGGCAATAAGTCCATCGAACAGATATTTCATTCCAATCGGATTAATCAATGCAAGAAATTGAAGAAAGATTGCTAGAAAAAATACAGCGATAAATGTTTTCTTTTGGGCAGAAACTATCGGCAAAAACTTATTCCAAGCCGATGGGGATTGATAATTTAATTCATCAGGCTTGAAATTTTCGCCTTTCTCTAACAAAAGTGCAAACTTTGTCCATTTCTCAGAAAACTCATCAAGAGGAATTGAATAAACGCCAATAGCTGGATCGGCTATCAACGCACCTTTATTATTGAATCCGTATAAAACGACAAAATGATTTCCTTTCCAATGCAAAATTGTCGGATTGTATTTATGTGTCGATTTTTGAAAACGTGCTTGCAAAAGTTGAAGTGTGGTTTCTACCGGACGGGATTCTATCCCGATTTCGCGGAAAGATTCTCCAAGTTGCTCAAAATTTGTGCCGTCACGTCCCGAACGCAATAATTCGTGAACAGCCGATAGATTGATTTTCTTAACACCATAAAACTTGAGAACCGAAGCAAAACAAGCCGCTCCGCAATCTGTTTCACGCTGTTGCATTAAAACCTGCGGTTTCCGCTTTATTTTCGATTTTTTTGCTTCTAACAGCATAGTAACGCAGGCATCTTGCCTGCTTGTTTGTGTTGAAAAACATTAAAGTTTCATTGATGTATGGCAGGCAAGATGCCTGCGTTACTTTTAGCTTTCCTGAATATTCTGATTCGGAAAAATATCTTTATCGCCCCACAGCCATTGAATACCGCAAGTCTTTTTCTTTTCGTCAATCCATTCTTTGACCTGTCGTTGTCGAATAATTGCTTCGGTTTGTTGGTCGAGAATTGGCGGTGTAATTGCCAAAATATTAATAAACGTCCATTTTCCATTCATCTCAACAGGCGGAAGCAATCCGGTTTTCGGATTATTTACCAATAATTCTGCAACTTCCTTATCAAGTTGCGAATGCCAACAAGTATTCAATTGATAATTATTTCTAGCGTTATCAGATTCCGCCATAAATTGCTTTCTCGCCCAAATACATAATCCATCCGACTGACTTTTCAAAAACTCACTCAATTCCTTTACCCCAGTTTCAGATTCGGCAACATAAGATTCCATTTTGTATAGGGTGAATTCTTGTTTGTGTTCCTCGTAATATTCTTCGATTGGACGATGACAAAGTGCCTCTAGAAAATTGTTATAAGTTCGTTTATCTCTAATTTGAGCCTCAATCTTATGATGAGTTAATCCATTTGCTTGTAAATATTCTTGATATGATTCAACTGAACCAAGTCCGTGTTTTACACGCCAGCGGTCAAATTCAATTTGCATCTGTTCTTCCGTAGATTGATATAAAAGGTCTTCTTCTTCGCTAATTTTTTCCAACTGGCGTTTTAGGACGGCACTATTGACGATTGCCTGCCGAATGCTTGCATTTTCAAGATGTTCGTCAATTATTTCCATTACATTGGCTACGCTCATTGTAAATCCATCAATAACCGCAAAATCATGCTCACGCGGATGAACGGCATTTCGTACTGCCCATGGAATATAATGATTTGGGCAAACAGAAACGGTTATTGTTTCTTCGCTGTCAAAAAGCATTGCTTGGTAATGATTTCCAATAGCCGAATATTCCCAAACAAGTTCGGGACTGAACTTTGAATGTTTCTCTTTGAATTTCTCAAACATATGTTCAGCTTGTTTTGTATCCGAAGTTCTCAGAAGTTCAACTGACGTTTCCGCATTCGACTTTGCTTCTAACTGAACTATTTCTTTTAAGATTATGAGAGATTCAGTGAGTGCTTCAGTTAGTTCTATTTGTAATTTATTTGATGTCATTTGAAATCCTTAATTTATCTGCTTTGTGTTTTTCTGATAAAGCAATCAATTCATCACAAATTAATCCCGTAATATCAACTCCAAGTATGTTTTCAATCCATGCATATTGCCCTGCAGGATTGATTTCAAGAAAAACATATTCGCCTTTTGGAGTAATTACCATGTCACAAGTTCCATAATTCAAACCACGCTTTTTAACAAGTGCAACTAACTTATCATGAATTTCTCGTGGTAATTCGTGAAGTGTGTAGGGAGTTCTATTTCGATCATAGTTCCGCCAATCATGCTTTGTATGATGGGCTTTTTGTGAATCAATTTCAGCCGCAATCGCGTTTTCCCCAACAACTGTTATTCTCAACTCCTTTTGCTTGGGAATATATTCTTGGAAAAGACTCGGAGCATACTTAATGTGACTAACAAACCCAATATCTCGTAACGAAACCGGAGAGGTCGGAAAAGCAATATCTGCTCCTTTATACTTAGTTCTTGATGAATGATACCGCTTTGTGATGATCCTTCCTTGATGTCTGCGGTAAAAATCAATTGCTAATTTGGTATTGTTTGTAACTAAAGTATCTGGAACAATCAAACCAACTTCCAAAGCTACGTAGAGTTCTTTTAACTTCTCATCCTCTAGTCGTTGGAGATACGTTGGTTGGCAAGGAAACCATAAACAATCTAACATTTCTAGGGTTTCACGAAAATAGTTTTTAGTCTCTACTGTAATCCAGCCATTTAGTAAATTGTTGTCCTTTAGTTTCTCAACGATTATGTCGCCCAAAAAACGTAAGAAAATAACCGAAATGTCGTTTAGGTCAACTTCTGCATGATCATTTTGGAGAATGATATTATTTGAGTTTTGTGAACTTTTTAATCTATGAGTAAGAGTAACATTCTTAACAAAATCTTTGACAATCAGCCAATGATAGTTGATTTCTCGCCGATTCAATTCGTTAGAAACTTTTTGTGCACTAATATCGTCAATTGTTGAATATAAAAGTATCATTCTCTAATTTTGTTTGGCTTTGACTTTTCCCTTCAAAGATTGTTCCAACTTGGGCACACATAATTTTGCTCTGTTGAGTTAGTTACTATTGTTAAATCAATTGGATCAAGCGTCCATTTTATTTGGTCTGTCGGTAATGTAGTTGACTCGGTTTTTGATGATTTGTCATTACGTTTTTTTTTAGTTTTACTTACTGGTACAAATGGTGAATCATAAGGACGACTTTGTGTCCCATAAATTTGAGGCTTTCCTTCCCACCAAAGTAGCCTGTCAGTAGAAGCCGCTAGTATCCACCCCAAACTGCATTTCTCATTTGGGTTAACAGCTTTGTTATAGCCAAGTTGAGCAAGTTTTTTTGCCATTTCAATTCCTTCTACATCAGGACTATGTTGGAAAACAAAGGCGGCTGAGCGAAAATCGTTGACTGATTTTATTTTCCCAGTTATTGCAAGTTTTCTCATCTTTTTCTGTCTTGCTAAATCCCGCTTTGAGACTAAATCCCAGTTTATTTGAACATCTTTAGGTGGAAATACTGGCGGAATTGATATTTTGGGATTACGGTCTGCCTGATCGGCTTCAAATATTAATTGAACGGCAGGATTATCCCCATTCAATTGAACTCCATTGACGAAATTTTTGTTTATAAGTCCAATGAGTTTTTCCCACTTGGAGGTTTTTACTTTAGCATTCCACTCTTTTTCATATTCACGTGTTGTAAAATCATAATTAATTCCTTTAAGAACAAATAGGGAGTATTCCTCACGCCTTTGTCCAAATCCCAGATTTACTGATTTCTCAATATTTTCAATCGCTTTTTCAGATTGCCCTAATATTATTTGGAATTGAGCCAAGGTAAAATATGTCATTAATAGTTTTTCAGAGTCATTTTTTGCTTCAATGATTTCTTTGTCTAATGAATCAATCACCGCACGATAATCTTTTTTAATTATTAACTCATTAAGTTCTTTTGTTTTCCTCGAAATTTCCTTGAACTCCTCAGCAGAGTAGATTCTTGGCTTATTTCTAATAGGAATCTGAGCAAAAGAAATATGAAATAACACTAACGCCAAGCAAAAGAGTTGAGCCACTTTCACAAAAAAACTGAATTCATAAAAAGGTTTAAACATCTAGCAAGTCTCCCTAATCTCAAAATAATAATCTCATCGAACTTTAAGAAAATGATTCCAATATGTTTCAGTATTTTCGTCTATTGTTTTCCGCAAGAAAAATATGTGACGAATCTAGTTAAATATCGGAATCATTTTGCAATATCAACTATTGTGGAGCACCATTGACAACATCACTTTTATTACCAGTAAACCAATCCCACCAGCCAGTTGCTTCACGATGGTCATTAACCACAGCCCATTCTGTTCCACCCGGAACATCTTGATCTGGATGCAATACACCATTAATGTTTACACTTGTGCCAGCAGTTTCAATTTCTTCTAAACCGCCAACAACTTTTGATGACTCCCGACTAATCAAAGTCCGTTCATCACTACTTTTCAATTCTTTAATTTCTAACATTACTTTACTTCTCCTATAAATATAAAAATATTTGGAAAAGGAGAGACGATTGAGCAGAGACAATCTGACGCACAGCTTTCTTCGACTCTCGAATTATTAGTTGAGCTACTGCCGAATTTTGCGTTATCATACTAACTGTTGAGAGTAAGCATCTGTTGTCCAAAACACGGCAGAAGCACTTAAAAACAAACGAGCCGTTTAGCTGTTACAAGCAACTAAACGGCTTATCTGTTTTTTGACGAAAACTTATTTTACTTGTTCCAATCACACAACTACATCTTAAACTCTCAGTTAAGAAAGTGAGCGTTTGAGGGGCTGGTGATTTGTAGGAACAAAGTAACACTTGGGATATTCTCCAATTTTTTTCAAAGTGATATAAATTCTTACAAGCAATTACTATGCCCGTAAGCCCCCCCCCCCCGCTAATAAACTCAATATCCGTAACAACTTACGAACAGCACCGAATCCTTGTCTCGTCGTTAAGTGGGTACAAAGTAATCAATTTTGTGTATTAACTATCCATACTAGTCCAACAAGAACCCTTTCGAATTAGGGATTTTTATCAACTTTTCAATATCATTACAGGAAAAAACCGATTTAGAATATTTTTAGATTATTTTTTTAGTGCCTTATATCTCTCTAAAATCGAGGAAACATATGATTTAGTTGAAGAAATGCTGATGCGTTCGATAAATTCCTGCTCGCTGATTTTTTCCACATCCACGCCTTTTGTCCATTCTTCAACGCGGCTGGCTCCGGCGTTGTAACCTGCCAGCATCATGGCATCTTGAGCGGGAAAATCACGATATTTTTCGCGTGATTTTTCCAGATACCAACAGCCGATTTGAATGTTTCTTTCCGGATCACGCAAAAATTCGACGACATTATCAGCCGTTTGTTTTTCAAATTCTTTAAAGCCAGTTTCTTTCGCCCATTCGCGGGCAACTGCCGGAGTTACCTGCATTAGACCTACTTCTTCATCAGCACCCAATATCCAAGCTCGAAAATAGGTTTCTTCGTAGATCACACTCCAAACCAAATCTTTATCGAGCCGGTAAACTACGGCTTGTCTGGCAATTATTTCATCGTATCTGTGAATCCAATATTCCCTGAAAAAATACGATCCAATAATCCCGCCAACCAAAAAAACCGCAAAAATTAGAAGTAAATAACGACGCATTGATTACTGTTATGATTATTTATTAGTCTGCTTTATGATTTGTCGGACAATTCTTCAAAGACGGTGACGGGTGACCCAAAAATTTCTCCGGTTTTCACATTTGCCTTTTTACTTTTCACTTTTCGCTTTCCTTGCCGCACCATTTCGGCAAACAAATCAACATCGTAATCGGCTTCGTGCGACATTTGCTCGCGGACTTCGTCTAAAATCTCCAAAAATTTTGGGCGTCGATACATAATTTAAATGTAAGTCTTTTCGGGGTAAATGGTCAATGAAGTTTAGCGTGTGTGGACTAAAAATTCGGGAGTAATAATCATCGGCACAAAAAAACCTGCTGCGGTATTGAAAAGCCTGATCCGGGCTTGCTTGCGGACATTTGCCAGATGCCCAAAATTCCACGTCACCAAATAATCGATTTTATGAACGGAAGCAAACGCGACATGCATTGCATCGCCAATAAATTTGCGATGAAATATTCCTCTGGATATATAACCTTCGGCTAAAATTGCAACCTCTTCGGCGAGTTCCAATTGTTCCAATGGTTCAATCAATTTCAAATATCCGGTTCGATGAGGTTCGGGAACTCTTTCCAATTCTCTTTGAACCAGTAACGAAATATACGGGTGATATTCAAAAAGTTCGTGCTCCCACCAGCGAATCGTCAAATCACGCCGAAATGGTTCGCCATTATCGAGATAGGCTCCGATTATTGATGTTTCTAAATATAAACTCTGCTTCATTGATAGTGATGATAACAAAAAAAGGCGGTCAGAGACACGCCTCTAAACAAATCATGTAAATTTTCCTATGGCTTCTTAACCGGAATAAATGTAACTTTTGAATTCTGAAAATCAAACGTTAAACGATAATTTTTCAAGAAATTTCCACCTAATATTCCGGCTTGTTCAAACCCGGAAGCCTCGTTAATAATGTCTAAATCTAAAGCAATTGCCTTCACACTTTCGCGGCTATGAGCTCCAAAAGAAACCTTCGGGAGCAAAAATGAATCGACGTTTTCGGTAATTCCTGCTGCCCCGATTACTCGCATTTTCTCTTTACTCGAAAACTGGCTCATCTCATTTGTATTAGCTAAAGCCTCTGAAATCACAGAGATACTGGCTCCTGTGTCGACTATAAAATTCAATGGCGATTCAATTCCGTGAAGTTGAACTTCACCACTGAGAAATCCGCTGGAAGTTAAACGCAAAGGCAATGCGATTGCTTCTTTTTCAAAATTTTGGGTCGATTGCTGATTCTTTTTGGTAAGCGTAAATGTTAAATTGCCGTAATCTACCGTTGTCAGAAATTTTGAAATCAGAGAAAGACCTATGTAACCGTCAATTTTCTCGCTATCGTCGTGAAATTTCCTTATATAAACGGGAACATTGCCAATTCTGATGTCGCCAATATCCACATTTTTCAAAAATCCGTAAACAATCTCAAATTTACCATTCCCGCCAATCGCACGGGCTAATCCGCCTTTCGAAACTGCTTTAATTTTCAACCTTTCCGCCGTTTCCTGCGAAATTACAGAAATTCCCGATCCGGTGTCTAATACGAAACGAAGTTTTTCTTCCTTGCCATTAATTTTCAATTCAATTATCGGTCGATCACGCATCATTTGCAGCGGAACCGTTGTTTGCTTTGAATCGCGGTTAATACGGTAAAGCTCTTGTTTATTGCCCAAATAACGCAAAAAATTGATTAAGCCCTTGATTCTGTCCCGCCTGTCAACATCCGCAACCGGCGAAACGCTCAAAAATCGATTATAAGCTTCAGCCGCTTCCTTATACCTTTCCGCACGGGCTAAAACTTGGGCTAATGCAAAAACGTAATCAGGCTCATTCGGATCATGATATTCGGCACTTTGAAGTTCATTAATCGCGTCATCAATACGGTTTTCATAGAAATCAAGCATTCCAAAGCCAGCCCAAGCCATCGCTTCATCGCCATTAAGTTGACCTGCACGATTAAAAATCAATCTCGCTTCCTTAAAATTACCAAGATTTAGTGCAACCATTCCGACCAACGCGTAAGCTCTCGCATTTTTCGGCTCATTTTTAGCGACGTTAAACGACAGATCATAAGCTTCGGTAAGCTTTCTTTGCTTAATTAAAATGCTGCTTAATAATAATTTTGCCTTGGAATTGGCAGTATCTTGCTTGATTACTTCGCGTAAGAGTTTTTCGGCTTCGGGGAATTTTCCTTTACGACTGAGTTTTTCGGCTTGTTTCAATAATTGCTTGGTTTCTTTTACCTCAATCTGCTGAACGTCGTCAATTGCCGCAACTGACAAAGAAAGACTCATAAAAAATATCAGCATCCAAGTAAAACGATGATTTCGTTTTGCCCGGAAAGGGATAAAAGCGTTTTCTAATATCTTTAAAATCATAAGACAAAAACTCCTTTCCGAATTTCTATTTGAGGATTTCGCCCGTTTTTATTGACCAAAGAACTAAATCCAGCTCATCAAAATCAATTTCCACTTCCCTTGCAAGGTTTTTCAGTTTATTTTCAGTTTCTAAATACTTTGTACGCGTACCGGGAGGTTTTGGTTCATCAATAAAATTTAATTCCGATAAACATCGAAGCACGTGTTTATCTAAAATCGCATAGCCCTTAAAACCAATATTTCGTAAATAATGACTCGCTTCTTTATAGCCTAAACCCTTTATTCCTTTCTCTTTAACCAGCCAATCGCGTCGCTCAAAATTGTCTGTAAAACTTGCCAGTTTTGCTCTTAATTTCAGCTTGCAATGTTCCTGCAAAAAATCGCGTGAAGCGACGATATATCTCGCCCTCGCACGCGGATATCGATGCCGCCCAAGCAATGCATTCATCAAATCTTCATGATTGCCAGTCAATAAAATCGGCTTTACAGCCTCTAAAGACCGCAATCCCATCTTTGCCGAACAACCGCCTGTGAAGAAACAAAAAACCATTTCTTCCCATAGCTTTCGATCACTTCCCTTTTGCCAAATATCGTCAAATTCGGCAAGTCTGGCTTGAATCTCTTCTTTCCTAACCGAATATGTTTCCCTTATTTTTTCAACGGTGATTGGTTCGAGTAGTTTTTTCACAAATTAACTTATTTTTCGTAAGTTTAGGCTTGTCAGAAGGGGTTGTCAACAAAAAAGAATTTCCGTGTTCGCGATATTGGTTTAAGTTCAATTTCGGGTTATTTGAGCAGAAGTTAGTAAGGATAATTTAATCTAAAGCCGATTCCGCGACTATGGCAGAAATGGGTTTCCGAAAAATGGTGGATTGAACTCTGCTGAAGCTGGTGAAATTAGTTTGATTGAGTATGTTATTGGCTGTTGCATAGAGTTTTAGGGAAAATCTTTTCTTCGGATTAGTAAAATCAAATCCAGTAGCCGCTTCTGACGAAGTGGTTATCATCGCAAAACTTTTTCCATCATCAGTACTCGACTTATCAACAAATGAAAATGAGTAGCTTAAACTCAAATCCAACTCATTTCTCCATGTTCCTCGAACGCTGTTTCGCAACACACCAAAAAATCTGTCATTAAAACTTGTATCACCATTGTCGTCTCTTCCGGTTGTTATTGTGTATGGTAGAGGTGAGTTTAAAACATAGCCCCCTGAAAGACGAAGCCCCTTTTTGATCTGCCAACTAATTGCTGAAGAAACTTTATGTCTCTGATCATTATTAGAAATTGATCGTTCAGTTCTAAGATTGTAATTATCACTTGGTAATACAAAGATTCCAGTATTATCAGAAACAGTTTTGGACAAATCATAATCGAAAGCAAAACTGATGTTTTTTCCTAGACTCAGTTCAACCCAAAATTCAAACTATTGATGACAAAAAATGCGGACGATTCAACATTGATGATATTACCAAATAGTGGATTTGGACGAAAACCTGAGATTGGAGCATTAATATTTCGACTGCGAAATTGGTGCAAACCTTTTTGATAAACATAATTCGCACGAATCGATAAAGTTTTGCTCAAACGGCTTTCAGCTCCAATTGAAGCATGAATAATGTAGGGATTTTTTAATCCGTCATCTTTTTGCCAAAAACTTTTCTGTAAAATCTGGCTTATCCCGCCAGATATAGGATTTGGAAAACTCGGATTGATAATAATTGTCTCGCCGGGTTGGGAAAAATCATTACTCAAAATGGTTGATAAGTTATTAGTTTCCAACCAATGATAAAAAATACCGCTTCCGCCCCGAAAAGTAAGCTTTCCTGTCTTGAGAGGCGACCATGTAAAACCAATACGCGGCGAAAAGTTATTGTGATCTTTCAGATTGCTTTGAACTTCATATCGCAATCCAAAACTTAAACTAAGATTTTTCCTTATTCGCAAATCGTCTTGAATAAACAATCCAAACTGAAATTGTGAAAGACGAACCTTTTTACTTACAGAATTTTGAGTGAAAATTGAAGGCTTTTCTAAATTAAAATCAGCTAAATCCGAAAAAATAAATGTGCCATTTTTGTTTATTTCAGAATTTTCATTCCATCTTTCAAATTCAAAATAAGTTCCGATTTTTAAGGCGTGATTTTTATATCCAAATAGCAAATTATCAGCAAACTGAAGCGATGACTTATCACTTTCGCTGAAATTTCCTGCCCCACCTTTGCTGAATGAATCAAGCACAATCACACCTGCTTGCTGGCTATTTGGAATTGTTTCCGATTTTTCAGAAATAAGCTGAAACCTTAATTCATTGAGATAACTATTGTTGATATAGCCTGATTCTGAAATTCGAAATTGATGTGAACGACTTCTAGCATCAAAAGCTCTTTCAGCCAAATTAAATCCGCCGATGCCTATATTTTTTGTATTTGAATTGTTGAATCTGTAACTAAAATACGCATTATGCGACTTCGATAAATTTTGATTAATTGTTGTGTTTATTGTTATAAAGTCACTTTTGCTGTTTACGGAATCATTGATAACTCCTTCCGGCAAAATTGCATTTATATTCTGCGATTTGAAGTTTCTTGCGTCAATAAATGTAATTGAAAAAGCAGCCTTGTCTTTTTTTATTGGTCCACTTAAGAAAAATATCGTATTTCTAGTTTGTTCAGGAAATCTTCTCGGAGCGAAGGCATTTCTTGAATTCAACGACTCATCATTAAAATTGATAGAAAGCGAACCGCTAAATTTTTGATTACCGGGTTTAGTTGTAATATCAATATAAGTAAATCCAAGCTCGTGATTTTCAGCATCGAACGAACTTCTCACAATTCGTATTGACGCAATTTGAGATTTTTGTGGCATACTTCCGCCGGTAAATCCATCAACTCTAATAATTGCATTTTCGTCTCCTGCAATCTGTTTGAGTTGTTTTTCAAATTCTTTTGGATCATCCGAAAGTGCTTCAATTTGTAATTTTGTTAAGAAATTACTAAACGCATTATCAACCGATGTTTCCTGAGCATCTCTTGTAACCTCAACATTTTCAATAAATTCAGCGACTTCTAACTTAATAGTTATTTCATTCTTACCATTTTTTATTTCTATTTCTTGTGAATATGGTTTAAAACCTTGGGATTGAATATCCAAAACATACTTGCCGATTTTCAGATTTGAAAACGCAATTTCTTGCGGAGATTCTTTAAAAACTTCTTTGACAACTTTATTTTCAAATTTAATTTGTGCAGTTATATTTGGAATAAGCAATGAATTTTGGTCAACTACATTTACGTATAATGAGGTTACTTGGGCAAAACTTGATTTTGCCAGTATTATGAATAAAAAAAAATTGAATAATATTTTCACAGCTTATTTCTCTTTAACATCAAAGAAATTTGGTTTGAAAACAGGATTAATTTTCAAGGATTTAATTATAGTTTCGCCTGTTCCTATACTTTCAGCATCACTTTGAAAACTGATTTTATGTGCAAATGTTATACCCGATTCTTCACGATAATCGGAGAAAAAATATTTAGTTTGAAATTGCTTGTTTTCTTTATTTTTCCAACTTTCAGTCATCATCAGTAAAAGATTTGTTTTTTCATCAAAAAAGTACTGATATTTTCTCTCATCTAAGATAGTTTGGATTACACTTGCTCTCCCATCTTTTGACTCCGCGATACCAACGTAAATAAAGTCAAGGTTTGGAAGGGCAAAAGACTCTAGAAAAATTGGGAATGTTGTTAACCAAAACTCTATTTTAAGCTTTTTTATTTCAGTTTCTTTTGGTGTTGAAAAAGTGAATGCAGCATTTAGTTTTTGACCATCAACAAAAACTTCAGTATTTCTTTCAAACAAGCTTCCATTCACAATACGAGAAGTGTTTGTTGTATTCGTGTCATATTCGCCAAAAGTATCTAGCCGCATTTTATCCGAATTCAAATAGAAATCATTTGTTTCAGTTGAATTCTGTTCTTCACCTTTTTCACTATATTTACTCACGGTTTTATAGTTCAAACTTATACTTTTTATGGATTCTTTTTCTATCTTTTTGTTGACCGTTGTTTTGGCTATTACCAAAACATCTTCCGCTTTTTGTTTTTTTATATCGCTATCTTGAGCAAAATTTATAAAAGAGAAAACGACAAGGCAAAATACAAGAAATACTATTTTTTTTAACATCTCTAAACTCCTTTTTGGATAAACTCTAGTAATTTCACTTCGCTCTCAGGCGAGCCAAACAAGGCTTTTTGAATAATGCCGTCCTTTAGTTTCAAGTTAGCTGGAAAATATTTGAGAGAAAGTGTTTTAATTATTATTTGTTCCTTATCAATTAAAATAGGAAATGTTACCTTGTTTTCTTCGATGTATTTTTTTACAGTAACCTCATCTTCAAACATAATGCCAATGATTTTTATGTCGGGTTTTGCTTGAATTTGCGAAATTGTTTGGATTTCTTTTTTGCAAGCATCGCAAGTGCTTAACATATATATAATTACAACTTCGCCTTTGTATATTTCATCAGCAAAATCTTTATCTTTCCCTGCTTCCAATATTGAGTTTTTGGGAAATTCTTTATTTTCAAGAAATTTTGCTTGTTCAACGAGTAACGAATTTGTGTCCTCTTTCGATATCACGAAATATAGGAAAGCAAAGATTGTTACGGCAAAGACCAACGCCGAAATTAAGACGTTCAAGTGTTTTTTCATATTTTTAATTTCTAAATATCGAGTAACTGAAGTTGCCATCAGAACCTCTTTCAATATTTATTGAAGCCCCCATACTGACTTCAGCTAATGTTCTGTTCTCTTGCATTTCAATTTCTAATCGTGCGGGAAATTCTTGATCGACTTTTATCTTTCTCTTGAGAATAGGAGAGTATATATGTGTCTTAATCCGAAAAAGAAAGGAAAACGGCTTTCCTGAAGAAAGTAGCTTTTTGATTTTCTCGTCTAATATAATACGCACAATAATTTCACGATTTTGCTCCTCAAGAAGTGGTCTTTTTATTATGTTGCCTTTTTGTATAAGTACCCCACGTTTTCTTATCTTTGCATTAAAGTTCATTTTTTCGATTGGAACAATATCCCTGTTAAGAGTCTCATCATCAATCAATGAAAAGCGATAAGAAACTTTCCAATAGCTTTTTGGATTGTCAAATTCAACTGCTTGATTTGTCGGTAATCCATTTAAACTAAAATTTAAATTAACTCTTTCAAGATTATTTTGAGCTAAAAGACAATGTCCACAGATCATTAACGCAAATGCTAATTTTATTAGTTGTTTTCTCATATTTAAGCTGTTGTGCAACAACAGTAGCTGATGCTGCACAACAAAATGTTTGTCCTATCCACAATTGTAAGAACAGACACATACTCCGCCGCCACAGCTTTCACCTGTTAGCCAACAAGTTAGTTTGCCCACTTTTATCTCAGGTTTACACGCAGCATAAATCGCCATTGGAACGGACGACCAAAACGAGTCCTAGAGCCATTGAAATTAACATTTTTTTCATGATTGAATCTCCTATAAAATCGGTAATAAGAATCGGAGACGAATAGACAGACCAAAACCACAAACATCATCCAATTCTTGGGCGATGGGTTGAGCCTCTGCTGTGTTTTGCGATATGATACGAGTGTGTTGAGTTCGCATCTGTTGTCTTAAACACGACAGAAGCACTTAAAACAAACAAGCCTTGAAATTGCTAGTAACAATTTCAAGGCTTACTTATTTTGAACGAAAAAACTTCTCGCTTTAGAAATCTTTCCCTTTCTATTCCGCACACACTACTCATTGGCTCATTAATTTTTACGAGTACGAGGGGTTTAATATGTGGGTATAAATACAACTTCATGGGAAAAAATCTAAAGTCAAATATTTAATATAGAAGCATGTTAAATTGTATGTAAATAATTGTCAACCGTTTTTTGTAAATCTAAGAGAGAGAGAGAGAGAGTAAAACCATGCAAATAATGAGTTTATGGACTTAGCCAAAAACGCAAAACTGTTAATTTATGTTAATTGGGTGTTTTAGATTGATGCAATAAATATTTTTAAATCACTAAACAAGTCAAAAAAAGCAAAACATGTTATGAATTTCAGCATTGTCTTGGAGAGACTGTCTAAAATTGAAATTTCCCCAATATCTGCTCTGTTTTAATCAAAGTAAAGAAAAAATTAATTTGACGATGACTGTAAAGGAGGGCTTTGATTCTAAAACATCAAGCCCTTCCTTACGGTCGGGCTACTGACACAAAAAAATCTTTCGCAATTGAAAAAAGTTTTTAGTAAATAAAATTTGCGATGCTGCGAAAAATATTATTACCCGCTTTAAATGTCAAGAAAATAATTAATTGGAAGAATTTTGAGCCATTTTTGCTTTGATTCGAGAGAGTCCTTCTGTGTCGTTTGAAAGGTTTAAAGCCTTTTCCCATGAGGACTTAGCGAGTTCAAATTTGCCTTGTTTGAGATATAGATCGCCGAGATGCTCGTAAATCGTCGGTGATGATGAATTGTAGCGAATCGCTTCTTTGAGGTAGCGTTCCGATTCGGAAAATCTTCCTAATTTGTAATATCCCCAACCCAAACTGTCTAAGTAAGAAGAATTTGTCGGATCAATTTTGAGTGCTTTTTCTATCAGGTCAACGGCTTCCGTCATTCTCTCATTTCGTTCGAGCAGAAAATAACCTAAATTATTGAGTGCAATAGGATTACCCGGAGTTTTCTTTAATATCCCACGGAGCGTTTCTTCGGCTAATTTATATTTACCTAATTGATTTTGAGCAGTTGCCATTGAAAGACTCGCAAGCTGTTTCCTTTCTTCGCTTTGAGCAACGCTGAAAGCAAGTTTAGCTGTTTCAATCGCTAAAGCACTCTTTTTTGCCTGTGAATAGAGGCTGGAAATGAAGAGATAATTGCTGAAATCGTCATAATACGGCGATGGAACTTCGGGTTTATTTTTAATCAAATTTTTGATAAGCGAAACACCTTCTTCAACTCGTCCAAGTTCGGTCAAGAGCGATGCTTCGAGTCTTAAAAGTCCGTAATCTTCTTCAAATTCTTTCTTCGAGAGGCGAAGAATTTGCAAGGCATCCTGCTTTTTTCCGGTTTCACGCAGAAAAGAAATCAACTGTTTATCAGCAAATAAATCGTTTTTACCAAGTAAAACTCTCGCTCTTTCAATCGTTGCCCTAACTTGATTTTGCTGCCCTGCATTTTTATAAGTCTTGATAATTTTTTCAAAAACTTTTGTGGCAAATTCGCGTTCGTCTTCGGTCGTTAAAAGTGATTTGTCTATACCAAAAGAAGTTAAGGCTTGCTCGTAAGCTGAAATCGCTTCGTTATTTCGATTGGCTTGCAAATAAATGTCGCCGAGCGAAACTTGCAAATTCGCAATCGCAACCTTATCGTTTTCGCCAACTGTTGAAATCGAATTTTGAATCGTTTTGACCGCATCGTCTGTTTTACCTAGCTGCTGCTGAACGTCTGAAAGTAATTCGACCAAAACCAGATTTGAAGGATTTGCAAAAACTGCTTGCTGAAGCATCTGCAAAGTTTGAGAATTTGCTGTATTCTTGCCACTTTCAATCGCCTGTCGGAGCAGATCAATTGCCAAAAGATTTTCCGGATCGTCTGCCACATTTCTGCTTAAAATCTCAATCGCTTCGCTGGGTTTTCCAGCCTTAATAAGTGCATCGCCTAGCTTAATTGCGGCACTTTCCGGCGAAAGATCCTCACTATTTCCGAGCATTGTTTTATAAAACCTCGTTTCAATCGGAGCAGCGGCAGACAGCCATTTCCTCAATGCATCAACCCTGTCATTTCCCCTATTTTGCTTATCGTAAAAAACACTCAAAAATGCCCAGGCTTCTGCATTTCGCGGGTCTAGCCTCGTTACCTCTTTCCACTCGGCAATCGCTTTCACAGTTGAATTAGGTTCAAGCGACGCCGTGTGAATTTGGCTTTTGATCGTATAAACGCGAGCTAAAATGCGATGTGCACCAAAATTATCCGGATTTAATTTGGTCGAAATGGTTGCCAGCATGATCGCTTCATCAATGTCATTTGGCGGTGTAGAGAGACTGATTTCCGCCAAAGCCGTGTAAGCCTCAGCTAAATTCGGATTCAATTCGACCGCTTTTTGTAATGCTTGTTTCGCGAGTTTTGCACCTGTAGAAGCACCAGTCGCAGAACGTGAACGTCCGATTCCCCACAAATATCTTTGAGCTTCAAGCAACTTTGCATACGATTGCTCGCGACGTTCACGGGAAACTTCGGTTATCTGAGTGGAAGTTACCACCATTGGCTTTGGAGTTGGTTTTGGCGGGGGATTGTCAGTTTGTGCGATTATGTTAATTCCGCTCAAAAGACTTGCCGAAAGGATAAAATTTAATAAATTATGTTTTTTCATTGATTGTTTTTATGCTCTCCAAATTCGTCAATATCTGCTCCCAATTCCTCTTTCTGGGGAAATTAAACAAAAAAATGACTAACGCTACTGTTCCTGCACGAAACATTTCAAATTTGCTGCCACTTAAAGTTGCAATCAGAAAACCAATTATAGCAATGATTTCAACTACTAAACAGATAAAAATTGTCTTGATTTGTAAATCAGCTAAAACTCCCGAACTTCCCTTTTCCTGAAAAGTTTTTTTCAAGCTTTTCGAGGAAAATAAAAATTTGTTCAAAACCAAAATCACCGCAATCAGCAAAATAATTGACGCCCACATCAACAGAATCGCCTGTTCGCTTACCGAATTATTTACCCTTTCGGCTACAAAATAAGCAACCGCGATTAACACCAAAACTGAAACGATTTGAACAATTACAATATTTGAAGTGGTCTGAAAACGCTTATCAAATTCCCGTTTTGCCAATTCGGTAGGTTCGTCCATTTTTCATAAAAATAGCGTTTACTGCGATCAAAAGAACTACTGATTAGACGCAATAAACGCTCCTTTCGTTTCAATAAAAACCCGTGAATTCTTATTTATTTGACTTTTTATTATCTTTTGGAGTTTCGCGGATAATCGTCGTCAATGCTTTCGGAATTTGATTTGCCATCAAATCTCCCTGATTTTCAATGATTTGATCGATCAATTCAAATTTCGTTTTATCAAAATCGCGTGTCATCAAAACGCCGTCTTTATCAATCGTCATCGGATAAATGCCAAGAAATTGATTCTTGAAATTTGTCATGAACGACACTTTTTCAGGCGGTGGAGCATCTTTTCGAGCCGGATTAACAGGCGGAATCGTTTCGCCCATCAATTGCAATTGCTCTTTCGCTTTTTCCACGTATTCGCTATACGGATAATCGCTGACGATTCGTTTGTAATATTTCGCCGCTTGATCCGTTTCTTCTTCGATTTGATAAGTTACCGCAAGCTTGAACAAAGCTTCATCCATGAAGCTGAAGTTTGGATATTTTTCCAGTACTTCGCGATAACGCATTTGTGCTCCTTTCAAACCACTTTTTTCTTGCTTTACCGAAAGGGTGTAGTAAAAATTTCCAATGTAAAGATTATGCAAGCCCAAATTGTCTTGAACTTGCCCGAGTCGTTCTTCCACAAGTGGTTTTAGAATTGAATTTGGGTACTGCTGGAGCAATGCTTTTAATTTTTGTTCAGCATATTTTGCACGCGTAGAATCACGATCCGGCAAGCCGATTTGACGCATCTGGCATTCGGCAATCTTCAATAAAACTCTATCAGCCAGCGGATGAGTCGGAAAAAACGCCAACCAATCCTGGTAGCCACCGGCAGCTTGAATCAAATTACTCGTCCCGCCTTCCAAATAAAATGAATCGGCAACAGCCAATTTCGACATCGGCAAATATCCGGAATCAGGATAAGTTGTGATGATTGTTTGGAACAGCAATCTGCCTACATCATGATTTCCTTTGCGAACTTCACGGGTTGCAACGATAAAAAGTTCTTTATCACGATTAGGCGTAACAGTTCCGATCAATTCTTCAAATTCATCGTTTCCGCCGCCACCGAATATGCCAAAAAACTTGCCTTTTTTCTTTACTTCGCGAGCTTTGCCAACCTCAGAAGTTGGAGCAGCACGCAATGCCGCAGTTTCCGTTAAAGCCTTGTCAACTCTGGCACTTAAATCAAATACTGCCGTTTCAGTTTGATCTAAATCGCCTGCCTCATATTTTTCCGAGCGGTCAACTTTCCCACGTAAACTGTTTACTTCAGATTGCATGCTCGAAACTTCTTTTTCCAAAGATTTCATCCGTCCAAGCGGCGTATCAAGAGCAGATTTATCATCCTTTTTGCTCTTATCAGCCTTTGAATCGTCTTTCAAAACCGAGATCGCACTATTTAACGAGCGTCTCATCGTTTCGAGTTTTTGACTCATAACTTGAAGACGCTGCGAAGCCGTTCCGTCACTCGTTTTTTGAGCAAAATTTGGCATTGCCAAAATCAGCCCAAGTATTAAACTTAATAAAATTGCGTTATTTTTTCGGAAAAACATAAATTAACCTCAATGGATTTTGGATTGGGGATTTACGATTTTGGATTGCTAACCTTGACTAGTTCTACGAGTTCTAAAATTGGCATTAAATCCAAATTCCAAAATCCCCAATCCAAAATTTTCACGCCCAAACTGTTGTTGCTTCTATCAATTCTCTGACTGCTTTGGTTGCGTCGCCTTTACCATAAACTGCTGAACCCGCGACAATTATTTCTGCTCCGGCTTCAACCACTTTCGCGATATTCGTGGCATCTACTCCGCCATCAATTTCAATTTTCGTCTGCAACCCACGTTCTTCAATCATTAACTTTAAACGACGAATTTTGTTCAAAGCAGTGTGAATAAATTTTTGTCCACCAAAACCCGGATTTACAGACATTATCAAAACAAAATCCGCAAAAGGCAGAGCTTCTTCAATCGCAGATAAAGGCGTTGCAGGATTTAAGACGACTCCCGCTTTGGCACCGGCTTCACGAATTGCAGATAACGTCCGGTGCAGATGTGCGTCTGCTTCAACGTGAACTGAAACCATTGCCGCTCCAGCTTCGACAAACTGAACCGCGTATCTGCTTGGTTCTTCGATCATCAAATGACAGTCAATCGGTATTTTTGCAATTTTTGCGATGGATTTTACAACAGGCAAACCGATCGTGATATTCGGGACAAATCTGCCGTCCATTACGTCAACGTGCAAAAACCCGGCTCCGCCTTCTTCAACTGCCCGAATTTCCTCTCCAAGTTTTGTAAAATCAGCCGATAATATCGATGGAGCTATTTCAATCATTCAAGTCTCTTTCGTTTCAATTAATATCTTTGTTGCAATAAAACCTTATCCGGTTGCTTAATTCGGAACCTTTCGTGTTCTCGTTTCACCACTTTGCGGTGTTTTATCAGGATTTGCTTTCGGCGAAAATGCCGGAACTGGCGTCGGTTTACCTACCGGTTTATTTGTACTTGCTTTATTGCTCGATGTCGTAGGCGTACTTGAAGTATTAGCTTTTGCGGTGTTTGAAGAAGTTCCGCTGGTATTGGAATTACCGGCTTTATCGGATTTCGTTGAGCCACCATCACGTGTCACCTGAGCAGGTTTTTTAACATTTGCATTCTTGTTAGTAGGTTTCTTTGGGCGATCAGGATTAGTGTCAGTCGCATCACCTGTTTCCGGAACATCTTCCTTTTCAACCACCGCCGGAGCCTCAGTTCCTTCCGGATTTACCTGGCTGACAACTACTAAAATCATTTGTCCGGTTTTCGCGGTTTCGCCTGCTTTCGGCGATTGTTCTAAGACTGTATTTGGCTTCTCTTCACTATAACGAGTCGCTCTTTTTTTGATTTTCAAACCATTTTGAGACAATTCTTTTTCGCTCTCGGAAAAATCTTTGCCGACAATTTCAGGCACTTTAATTTCTTCGCCGCGTAACGAGAGATAGACAACTCCAACTAGCCCTACAAGAAAAGCTCCTGCTAAACCCATTACAATAAACAACTTACTGATTGCCGAAGCACCTGTTTTTAGAAAACTCACTTTATTTTTTTAACCTTTGTAAAACTAGAAAATAAACACGAAAGTTTAACATTTTTTCTTAGTGCTGACGAATGAAAAACCCTTCTAATCAAGACTTTTTCATCACCGCAATAAAAAACCCATCCATCTTATCTCTTTGCGGAAACGTCCTTGCAAAGCGTCTTCCGGTTTGAAAAATTGCCGGTAAATTGTTTTCAATTACAGAAAACCCTTCGCTCTGTGTCATGAAATTTTCTACAACAGATTCATTCTCTTCCGGCTCAAGCGAGCAGGTAGAATAAATTAATCGTCCGCCGTGTTTCAATAATTTTGATGCATTTTGCAGTATCTTGAGTTGTTTGGCAGATAAGTCAGGCAAATCTTGCTCACATAAATTGTAGCGAATTTCCGGATTATGACGAATCGTTCCCGTTCCCGAGCAAGGGGCATCGACCAATACAACATCAAAAGTTTCATCTCCAAATGGCAAGGAATCTTCGGCGTTGTATTGCAGAATTTGAATATTATTTAAGCCCTGCTTTTGAGCCGAATTTTTCATTAATTCTAGACGCCGAAAATGTAAATCTCCGCCATAAACTGTTTGTGTGCAATCAGTTGCGATTTGCGTGAGCTTGCTTGCCGGAGCGGCACAAACATCTAAAAACTTCTCGCCAACTTGCAGATTAACCGCTTTCGCGACCAATTGCGAAGCTTCATCTTGAAAATAGATCTTGCCGTTATCAGCCAATTCACGCAGAAAACTTTGCTCATTATCGATGCTTTCTCTTTGCAAAGAAGCTTTTACGGATTCGGTAGTTTTTGCTGTAAAACGATATGATAATTTTGGAGTTTCGTTGTTGGATTCGGCTAATTTTTGTGCTGCTTCAAATCCAAATTGACCAATCCATTTTTCTAAGAGCCAACGCGGATGCGAAGTTTCAACGGATATTTTGTCCATTTCGTCCGCAAATTCGAGCTTGATTTCTTCGCGGGTCGCCCGCCGTAAAATTGCATTAACGAAGCCTTTAGCAGAATGTTTCTTCGATTTTACAACCAAATTCACTGATTCGTTAATCGCCGAATATGCCGGAATTTTGTCGAGCAAAAGAAGCTGGTAAAGTCCCAGACGAAGTGCGATTTTAATCTCCAGGTCGAGTTTTTTATTGTTTGAAAATTGAGCGATTATTTTGTCGAGATAAAGCTGCTTGCGTAAAACTCCGAGCGTTAATTCATGGCAAAGACCTCTATCTATTGGGTTTAGCTGACTTTCATAAATCGGCAGCAACGCTGAAGAAAATGCTTTTTCTTTTTCGATCTTCCACAATATTTCAAATGCGGCGAGACGGGCTGGCGAAATTCTAATTTTCGGTTTGTCTGCTTTTGCTTGTTCTTTTTTATCCAAATTGTTCACCGATTTCAATCTTAACACCGTTGAGAAAATCCCGCGTTGTCATCCGGCGTTTGCCTTCGAGCTGCAATTCATCGATCTGTAAAAGGCTTTTTCCGCCACAACTTACAACCAACCTATCGCCTCTAGCTTCCAGAATCTTTCCAACGCTTTCCGCTTCCAATTCTTCACTCTCAATTTGAAATGCTTTCCAAATCGTCAATTTCTTTTCCTGATATTTGGTAAAACTGCCCGGAAATGGCTGGAATCCACGCACTCTTCGTGAAATTTCCACAGCTGACAAATTCCAATCAATTAATCCATCTTCTTTTTTCATGATCGGAGCAAGGGACGCGAATTCGTGATGCTGCTGAATATGGGCTAATTTGTCGAAATGATTTAGTGTTTCAGCAAGTAAATCTGCACCGATTATTGACAGCCTTTGCATTAATTCTATCGAAGTTTCCGTATCCAAAATCTTGGTTTCTTTTTGCAATAAAATATCACCTGTATCGAGTCCAATATCCATCTGCATCGTCGTAACACCAGTAAATTGCTCACCATTTACGATCGCCCAATTAACTGGAGCAGCCCCGCGATACTTGGGTAAAAGCGAGAAATGAACGTTAATCGCACCCTTTGGAAAAGCTTTCAAAAAAGTTTCAGGCAAAATTCTGCCATACGCGACAACGACTGCGACGTCCGCTTTATGAGCTTGAAAAATCTCTAAAGTTTCGGCAGTTTTTATCTTAGTCGGCTGAAAAACTTTGAGGTTATTTTGCAAGGCAAATTCTTTAATGGGCGAAGCGGTCAGCTTATTTCCGCGTCCGGCGGGTTTATCCGGCTGAGTCCAAACTGCGACGATTTCATGCCCCGCTTCGATGATTTTTTGTAAGCTCGGAACTGCGGCTTGAGGAGTTCCCATAAATACGATTTTCATACCTCTAAGTTTAATCCAGTTAATAAATAAGTCAAATTTGGATGCTTTTTGCCTCAAAGACTTTAGTTGGCGATTAACTATTTTTAAATTGGCTGAAAGTCTGACTTTAATCTTTATCTCATTCGGGTTATATTCAAACTTGCTATGAAAGAAGGTGATAGTAGAAATGTTTGGTGCAAGATTTTCGCTGAAAAAAATCAGGGTAAATGTAAGTCGTGGTTTATCGCGATTTCGCCAGCGTTTGTCTTCTTCCAATAATCGCTTTCTTGCCTATCTCGCCATTTTAGGACCCGGAATCATTGCCGCAAGTGCCGGGAATGACGCCAGCGGAATCGCAACATATTCAACAGTTGGTGCAGGTTACGGATATTCCATGATCTGGACTTTTCTGCCGATGATGATTAGTTTGATCGTCGTACAGGAAATGTGCGTCCGCATGGGAACGGTTACGGGCAAGGGTTTGGCAGATTTGATCCGCGAACAATTTGGAGTCCGCTGGACAGCGTTGGTGATGCTTTCTTTACTCATCGCAAATACCGGCGTGATTATCTCTGAATTCGTCGGAATCGCACAAGCCTCTGAATTATTGGGAATTCCGAGATATTTTACTGTTCCGGTCACGGCTTTATTGGTTTGGTGGTTAGTTGTAAAAGGAACGCAAAAACGGGTTGAACAGGTCTTTTTGGCGATGTCGCTGGTTTTCTTTTGCTACATTATTTCAGCTTTTCTTGCAAAGCCGGATTGGTCCCAAGTCGCCTCTGAAGTTGTCCAACCGAGTTTTCAGTTGACGTCAGGTTATCTCTTTACAGTTATGGCACTTATCGGCACAACAATCACGCCTTTCATGCAGGTTTTTGTGCAGTCTTCGGTAGTTGAAAAGGGGTTGGACAAGGAAGATTATCCATTGGCGAGAGCGGACGTAATTGTCGGAACGGTTTTCGCTTGCGTCGTCGCTGCTTTTATCGTAATTTCAACTGCGGCAACGCTCAACAAGGTCGGCATAACGGAGATTGATTCTGCAGCGACGGCTGCCGAGGCATTGGTTCCTGTTGCCGGAACTTATGCAAAATATCTTTTTGCTTTAGGGCTATTTGGAGCGGCAATGCTCGCAATGGGAGTTCTGCCTTTGGCGACTGCTTATAGCATGAGCGAGGCTTTGGGTTTTGAAAAAGGGCTGTCACATTCGTTTCGTGAAGCACCGATTTTTATTGGTATTTTTTCAAGCCTAATCGTGATTGGAGTTATAGTTGCCCTGATTCCGGGAATTCCGCAAATCAAACTTTTGCTCGTTACCCAATCTATCAATGGAATTTTGCTGCCCTTTTTGCTTATCGCGATTGTTTTACTCGCTTCAAATAAAGAGATAATGGGCGAGTATCAAAACAGTTTTTTCTATAATTGCGTCGCCTGGCTGATTACAATTATCGTTTCGATTTTGTCAATTTTGCTAATTATTACTACACTATTCGGAAAATGATTCAGACTGAATTTCGAAAACAACTTTTTATTTTCCTCGTGTTTGCGGGAATTGTCATTTTATTGCTACTCATTTTTCCGTTTGTTGAAGTTCCTTTGGTTGAATATTCGAAGAGTTTTTTTGATTCAACCGATGCACATATGGGAACTACGGCGGCAAATCTGCTGGATACGTTTCTCAGAATTCTCAAGATTTGTTTGTGGATGGCACTGGTAATTGCGATCGTTCGAATTCTCAGCAATATCATTGCAAATACGATATTACGCAATACCGGAAGCTACGAGATCACAACTCTTCTTCGCAATGTTTTTTCGATTGTAATTTACGTTGTGGCTTTCACAATGCTCGTTAAGTCTCAATTCGACACCGATTTAACTACGTTTTTTGCAGGTTCTACGATCATCGCGGTTGTTCTCGGTTTGGCTCTGCAAGACACGCTGGGAAATCTATTCGCAGGGATTTCTATGCAAGCCGATCAGCCGTTTCAAATCGGCGATGTAATCAATATTCCAAATAAGGGAACAGGCGTTGTCGAAAATTTGTCGTGGCGTGGTGTAAAAATTCGCACGTTTCAAAATAAAATCGTTGTTATCAGCAACAGTATTCTCGGCAAAGAAGCGATAGAAGTTGCTCCAAAAGATAATTTGAACGCCAGATTAGCTTTTTTCAATACGCTCTATTCGGTTTCGCCGACCAAAACCATTCATCTTATTCGCGAAGTCGTCCGTCAGGTTGAAAATGTTTCGAGCAAGATTCGTCCAATTGTAAGAATTAAAAATTTAGGTGAAAGCGGACTTGACTGGGAAGTAAAATATTGGCTCGAAGATTACTCTAAATATAATGATACGGATGCTTTAGTCCGGCAAAGAATTTGGTACGCTTTCCAACGCGAGGGTATTCACTTCGCTTTCCCGACACGAACTTTATTTGTTGAAAATCAATCGCTGGAACCCGATTTTGCAGAAGCAGTTAATCATATTTTTGACCGTTTATGCGAAGTGCCGCTCTTTGCACCGCTGACCGATGAAGAAACACAAAAACTCGCTGAATCGTGCGAAGCAAAGATTTTTTCGCCCAATGAACCGATTGTTCGCAAAGGTCAGCAAGGCAATTCAATGTTCGTTGTCCATCGCGGCTCGGTGAGAATTCAGATTATTGAAGGTGGGATCGCACGAACTGTAAACACTCTGCAAGAAGGTGAAGTTTTTGGCGAAATGGGCTTGTTTACTGGCGAAACACGATCCGCAAATGTAGTTGCGGCAGAAGAAACAGAAGTTCTTGAGATTAAACACACCGCTGTTAAACCGCTCTTAGAAAGTAATCCGAATTTGGTTGAAGCATTAGGCGAAATCATTGCTGAAAGAAAAGCTTTGCTGGATACCGCAAATGAAGAAAAGCAATCAGTTGCGGTAGAGAAAGAAGGCGTTTTTGATTCGATTAAGAAATTTTTTGGGCTAACTTAGAAAGTTAATCTCCCTTCGTAAATTCATACGTAATAAAAATATTAAGTGAGTTTTGCCCAACCTCATGGCGAATCGCCTTTGCATTCATCTTTAAGCTACCCTCTGCTACGCTAACAGGCAGAACAAACGATAACTTATCTAAAACCAATAGTTTAACGGGATTCACCTTTTTATCGATCGAACTTTGCAAGAGCTTTGCCAAAACTCCGCCCGCCAAACTCGGAACATTATTCAACTGAATATTTGTAACCTTCGCACGAGCGAAAAGAGTTTGCGAATCTTGTTCAAATTCGAGCTGTAGATTAGTTTCCGCCCAACCTTTGAATTCCATACAACCGATAAAAGGTGCGTTGTAACTTCCCGTAAATGCAATTGGAGCGATGATTTTACCGTCTCGAAATTGAACCGCAGTTTTCACTCCGTTCATTTCCCTTTCGAGCTTAACCTTTTCTACGCAACTGCTGTCTTCCTTATCACTTAGCGGAAAATCCGGCTGCTTGAGATTCGTAAAGGTAGCATCCAAAACGGCATCGAAAAATTGCTCATTAAGCGAAACCATAATTTCGGGGCTTTGTGCCTTTGCAAACGAGACAAATACCAAAATTGAAAAAATTAAACTTAAGATCTTTTTGTTCATATTAAAATTACCCAACCCAAATAGATGCAAAATATCTGCAAAACGCCGCATATGTTTTACTCAATCTCAATCGCATCAATTTTTTTCATCAATTTATCTGTTTCTGCTAATGCCACGATGATTTTTTGATAGTGGAAAATATCTTCAAAGTTTAAAACTCTTTCTTTTCTATCTTTTAACCATTTTTGGGCAGGTTGATAACCGCCGATGTAAAACTGCCACGCAATTTCAGGAACATTATCAAAGTATTGCGTTTCGTTTATCCAAACTTTGCCGGCTTCAAACCTTACTTTTCCTACAACATTATCGCCATCAATCGGATATTGCGTGATGTATTCTGTAACCTTCGCACTTTCCAACAGATGTATTTGTCTGATTTCTCTGCCAAGATTTACAAGTTTCCAAAATGTTTCTTTGTCTTTTGGATACGGCACACGCGGGAAATCTATCTTCAAAAATTCTTTGTATTTTTCGCGGTAACTTGGCGAATGCAAAACGGCGTAAATGTAATCAAGAATGTCTATCGGAGCAAAATGCGGAAACACGCACGAAGTAAGTGTGCTTTTCTCATCTTCATCAACACACTTACTGCGTGCGTGTTTCTGCAAAGATTTCTCTGCTTCAAATTCCAACTGTAATTTATCCGCGATTTGTTTGACGATTTCCGCGTTCAGATTCGGCGTGCGTTCGGCGACGGCAAACATATCGGCTTGTTCGTTTGCTTCGGGATAAAGGTAAAGTGGGAATACTGTGCCTCGACCACGATAGAAAATATTGCAATCCACAATTGAATTTGTAACAGTTAAAACATTCCATGGCATACTTCCTACAGCTTGACCTTGACGACCAATAACAAGACCACAATTTTCACTTCTGAAATGCTTCATCAACCCGTTTCGAGGTCGTCCCATTAATCCATTTACCTTTCCTGTATAAATCGTGTATCGGTTGTCAAATGGACGGTAATAAATCAACTTAATCTTTGCCTCATTATCTTTAATATCTTTAATTGCGGCGGATATTTTCTTTAACTTTGTATGTCCGAGTTGATAGAAACGTTCAATCTCCTTGGAATCTTTGATTGTTAGATTTTCATATAGCTGTTTGCAATGTTCATAGGAATTTTGAATGGCTAATTCGTCAAATTCTGTTGTAAGCCCAGAATTCTGTAATACAAATAGTTTTTCTATTTGAAAATAATTATTATTCGTAACTAACCCAAAATCTTTCCTCACCAAAAAGAAATTCGGTTCTTTCAATTCCAATTCGTTCCAATCAATCGAATCGAGTGAATTATTGTTCAAAAAATCGTATTTCGCGTCGCGTTTACCGTAAAGGTCAAAGTGAAAAACTTGTGCTAATTTATTTTCGCTCATTATTATATTTGGGTTTACACACTTACTAACGTGCGTGTTTCTGCCTTTTATTTCAACTTTTTTGCTTCGTTTTTCTTTTCTAACTTCTTAATACTTTCCGCCACAGGCAATTCTTCAGGCATTGTTCCACCGATTTCTTCAATCGTTTGACGAACTTTTTTACCAATTTCAAAATGAGTTTCGTTGGCTTTTTGTTTGTCGACTATTTCATCTTTCCGCAGTTTATCTTCAGTTTGTGTTGCTCTAAAAAGATTAGCGGCAAGTTCCGTGCTTCCCATGTGGTCGAGTATTTGCTCAGATTTTTTCAAACCTTTTTTGGCGTGAATATCTTTCGCACCCAAACCGCCATACAAACCTTTGTAACCAAAATTTTGAAAGATCGCATAGTCAATCGGGTCAATCACGCCCGCACCTTTCGCGGCTTCGGCAAGTTGTTTGTTGTGTTCCGCCATTTCGCGACGCAGGAAAAAGCGTTTTTCGTCTTCGCTCGATAACTTGTTGTAGGCTTCCATCTGCTGAATTTCCTGCAAACGGGTTTGAATCGCAAAATATGTTTGCCCAAGTGCTACAACTTCTTTGCCCGGATCAGCATTTTGGACAATCAAATAACAGGCATAACGCGAAAGTTTGACGCTCGGATATTCTTGCTTTGCACCTTTTCCGTGAATTATCTCCTCGTGGTAATCCACGAAGTGATATTCAACATCTTCGTTACTGTTTTTGCAAGCTTCTTTTGCTCTCTCAATTACGGGAAGAAAATTTCTAAATTCCGCATAATCTAAAATCTTCGAAAGGCTTCTTGCACCCCAAAACTCATTTCCGTTTTCGTCAATTTGTTTAATTTGTTCGAAAACCGTTTTATCTTCAATATTTGTAAGTTTATTTTTCATAGTATTTTCTTAACTTGAATTTCAACCAAACTCGCAGGCTGGCAGCCCGCGTTCCGTAATTTTTTCTTCACGAAAATATCAATAGAAACGCCTTGCACAATGTCAAAAACATTTTGGTCAGGCGAACCATCGGGGCAAACTTCTTTCTTTTTAGCATTTCCGTTTAAATCGAGAATATAAATTTTATCAAAGGTTTTCGCCAATTCTTCAAGCATTTTGCGGTGGATCATTCCGTCAATAAATCTGCTATTGGAAATATAAGTCAAAATTCCCTCGCCGTTTTTCTCGATAAAATGTTGTCCAAAACGAATAAACTTGATGTAATCATCGGAAAGCGATTGAATGTTTCGCTCGTTCAAATCTTTTTTGTAATCAGCCGTAAATCTCCAATCCATTTGCTTTTGTTGCTTGAGCTTACCGAATAGGGTGGATTTCCGATTACGCACATAACAGGCGTATCACGTTTGGTTAGAACGTAATCGGGAGCACCGCAAGAAATATGTTTCGGTTCATTAGTCGCAGCAACATTAGGGATAATCGTTTCAATCAATTGCTGAAGGTCGCCGCGAAATGTATGTTCGGTAGAATTGCCGAGTTTAAAGCGTTTAGAGACGTTGTCGATGTATTCGTTGAGAGTCATATTGGGAAAGTTTTTAACTCAAAATACTTTTTTTCAAAATAACGTTTGGGGATCTTGTTAGATTCCGCTTCTCACAATATCGTGCAAACGCAGCAATCCAGACGATTTGCCATTTTCAACCACAGGTAAAACCGAGATTTGCGAAGAGCGATTTTCCATCAATTGAAGTGCGTCGAAAGCCAGCATATCGGGTGTTGACGTGATTGGATTTTTCGTCATCATCGTTTGGGCGGTAAGCTCTGTAAATCGTTCGGGCGGAGTTTTTTCAATCGTTCTGCGAAGGTCGCCGTCTGTCACAATGCCAACCAAATTTCCGCTTGCGTCAACCACATTTACTGCTCCGAGAGCGTATTTTGAAATAGCTTTAACGACTGCAAGCCAATTCGCATCTGTTGAAATATTAGGACTTGCGTGCATTAAATCAGAAACTTTAATGGTTAAACGCTTGCCCAAACGTCCAGCCGGATGGTTCGCTGCAAAATCTTCCTCAGTCCAATTTTTCTGCATCGAAACGGTCATTGCCAAAGCATCACCGATTGAAAGTGCAACGGTTGTAGAAGTTGTCGGAGCAAGATTTAGCGGGCAAGCTTCCTCGGAGACTGAGGCATCAAGCGTGACATCTGCGAAACGTGCGAGAGTTGAATTTACATTGCCGACAATGGCAATTATCGAAACACCGCGTTGCTTCAGACTCGGTAAAATTGCTAAAAGTTCGTCGGTTTCGCCGGAATTCGAAAGTGCGATAACGACGTCACCGCTGGTGATAACGCCTAAACTTCCGTGGATAGCGTCAGATGAATGGACGAAAACTGCTACAGTTCCCGTACTCGTCATTGTATCCGCAATTTTATTTGCAATAATCGCCGATTTTCCAACGCCCGTAACGATCACTTTACTTTCGCAATTCAATAAAAGCCCGACAGCCTTTTCGACCGATTTTTTGTCTAATTGGCTGGCGGCATGCTGAATTGCAGATGCTTCAATATTTAATAATTCGATAACTTGTTTGTAGGTTTCGCTCACGCTGATAAATTTACCACAAAATTAAACTATTTCTTCTCATTCGGAATCCGACTAAAAAGGTCTAAAACAATTTTCCAATCCCCCTTTCGAAATTTCCAGATCTGCAAATAATTCCCTTTTTCGATTTCCTTACCGGTTGTGTCGGAAAACGCATATGAATTGCTGATATACGCAAGATCTCCCGCACTCGTAAAGATTGAACGGCGTGCAAATCTGACTTTATTTATTTCCTTTTTAACTTCATCAAGTGCCGCTTTTTTGCCTAAGAAAGGCTTCTTACCTTCTCGATAGAGGCGAATATCATCGGCAGCCATCATTTTGTAGGCTTTCTCAAAACTAGACTTTTCGGCAGTCTCAAAAAAACGCATTGAAGTATCTGCGGCGGAAATCTTCTTTGGGTTAAGCTCTTTATTGACATCAGTTGGAAAAACAAAATTTACATCCAAACTAACCCTCTCGTGATTAATTCCAATGTCTAAAACGAATTTAAATTTGCCGTCAGCTTGTTTCTGCCAGATGGTAACGTAGTGTCCGAAAGCGGTTGGAACGTCATTTTTGCCATTCGGACGATATTCCCAAGGTCCGGTTGTGTAACCCAAAATTCCATTGGTAGAAACGTCGGCGAATTCAGGATTCCAAGCTAAGAGCGATCTGTTTTCAGTCCGTTTTTTCCAGACTTCTTTGCCGTTCATCGGATTTGGATCGAAGATAATTCCGTCGTCTGCCAGAAACTCTAGAAATGCCGTTTTCATGTTTTTTTCAAACGCGGTTTGGGCAAATTGTTTTTCGGTAGAAAAGAGATTTACTAAATCAGACTGAGCTGAAATGCTCTGAAATAAAAATGCTAACATCAATAAAATCAATAATTTTCTCATACGCTACTCCATTGATAATTCATAAACCAAACTTATCGGCAACCCGACAACATTCCAATAATCGCCTTCAATTCCTTCGATAAACAAAGCCGCTTGAGCCTGAACGGCATAAGCCCCGGCTTTATCCAAAGGCTCGCCGAATTCGACCAAAAATTCGATTTGTTTATCATCCAGCTCTGCAAATTTAACTTTTGTAGTTTGCAATCCAACGCGAGTCGTACCATTTTTTACGACGGCAACACCGGTTAAAACCTCGTGCGTACGCCCCGAAAGCAGCCGCAGCATTCGCCTTGCATCAGCCAAATCAATCGGTTTTCCGATGATCTGATTGTCGATTACAACGGTTGTATCCGCACCCAAAACCATTGAATCCGGATGATTTGCGGCAATTGCTTCGGCTTTTGTTTGGGCTAATCGCCTGACGTAATCAGCCGGATTTTCCGATTCAAATTCGCTTTCGTCAATATCGGGAACAATTTTAGTAAAATCCCAGCCGACCGCAGTCATAATTTCAGACCGCCGCGGGCTGCCCGAAGCTAAAATCAATTTTGGAAGTTCAAATTTCATCACTTATCATTTATCATTAAATTGTTTGAAGATGTCAAAAATGGTTTGAGTATCAATGAAAGAACTTTTTCGCCTGCTGCCCAATCTTTTAAAGGAATTTGAGGATAATCCGAAAGTCCGCGAAGCAGTTATTTTTGCGGCTTGGCGAAAAATTGCCGGAGAATCCTTGAGCGAACACGCCGTTCCTTTGCGGCTTTCAAACAAACATTTAACTGTTGCAGTAGCCGATGAACGCTGGGCAAAATATTTGAAAGACTTGTGCGGACAGATGATTTTTAAGCTGAACTCTTCACTTTCGCAAGCCGCCGTTACTTTTATCGATTTTGCGATTGATGAAGAATTTGTGACGGCTGATAGAGAAAAACGGCGAGGTAAAACCTTTGATGAGAATGAATTACGCCAGCTCGCACTAAAACAGCTGACACCGAAACTTAAATCAAAAGCTTCTGCAATTAAAGATACAAATTTACGGGATCAATTTTTATTGGCGGCTGGAAGTTGCTTGGCGAGAAAGGAAAGATTGGCAAAGAAATAAATATGGACGTTAGAAAAATAGCAAAACTTGCACATTTAGAAATTACTGACGAAGAAGTGGCAATTTATACACCTCAAATGAATAATATTGTCGCCTACGTTGAGCAATTAAACGAATTGGATACCGAGAATGTAGAAGCGTCGCTCGGCGGTTTAACTCCGGAAGGCGAAAAAACTTATTCGATTCGCGAAGATATTCCGCACGAATCATTTGGTCAGGAAAGAGCTATAAGCCAAGCACCTTCTGCAGTTAGCGGACATTTCCAAGTGCCGAAAGTACTGTAAAATGGGAAATTCAAAATTTAAAATTCAAAATTGGTTGTTGATATTTTTGCTTTTCCATTTTGCATTTACCATTTCATGTGTAACGGGTTCGATACCGAATTTGGAGCAAGCGGAATGTGCCGATTCGAAAATATTGGTAAAGCAATTTTATTCGCAGCATTTTGCCGGCGAAATGAAGTTTTCGAAAGAGAATTTGAAACAAGGTGAAAAGTTTTTCACGCCTGACTTTTTTAAATCGATGGAAAGTCTTCAAACGGAAAATGACGTTTTCACGACCGATTCAAACGATTTCCCAAGAGCTTTTCGCATTGGCAGTTGCAAAGTGATCGAACCGACCAAAACAAATGTCGAAATACTGCTTTTGTGGCGGACCGACGTTGAAAGCCGTCAACAAATCATTCAAGCCGAAGTAATAAAGCAATCCGATAAGTGGTTGATAAATAAGATTTTAAGATAAATTTATGTCAATTCGTTCTAATATTGAAAAAACTCTGGACAATGCCGAAAAACTTAATGAAACGCTCAATTCGTTTCTTTCCATTGAACGCGATTATGCGTTGAATCGAGCGGATGAAGTCGAAAAAAGTTCTGCTGATTCCGCTCTCAAAGGTTTTGCTATCGCTATTAAAGACAACATTTGCACGCAAGATTTACAGACAACTTGCGGGTCCCGCATTTTGCATAATTACAAAGCACAATATGATGCGACGGCAGTGAAACGTTTGAATGAAGCGGGTGCAATTATCGTCGGGAAAACGAACATGGACGAATTCGCGATGGGTTCGTCAAATGAATCTTCGGCTTTCGGCAGCTGCAAAAATCCATGGGATATTGAGCGGGTTCCGGGTGGAAGTTCCGGTGGATCGGCGGTCGCGGTCGCATCAGGCGTAGTTCGTGCGAGTTTAGGTTCGGAAACGGGAGGTTCGGTTCGCCAACCGGCGTCACTTTGCGGCGTCGTAGGATTCAAACCGACTTACGGCAGAATTTCGCGATTCGGACTCGTTGCCTTTGCGTCTTCGCTCGATAATATCGGCATTTTTGGTCAAACTTCCGAAGATGTCGCCAAAGTATTGGGCGTTATTGCGGGTCGCGATGCAAATGATACAACCTCGGCTGATGTTCCCGTACCTAATTATTTGGCTGATTTAAATAACGATTTGAAAGGTAAAAAGATCGGCGTGTCGCGTTCGCTTTTGGGTGAAGGCTTGGATGCGGAAGTGAAAGCTTCGATTGAGCAGGCGATCGAAAATTATCGAAGTTTGGGGGCGGAAATAGTTGACGTTGAATTACCGCATGCAAAGTATGGAATCGCCGTTTATTACATTATCGCAACGGCTGAAGCATCTTCGAATTTGGCGAGATTTGATGGCGTTCGGTATGGATTTCGTGCGGAAGGATCGCACAATTTGCGCGAAACTTACAATAAAACCCGTGAAGAAGGATTTGGAGCCGAAGTGAAGCGGAGGATCATGCTTGGAACTTATGTTTTATCGAGCGGATATTACGATGCTTACTACACCAAAGCACAAAAAGTGCGAACTCTTATCAAGCAGGATTATCAAAAAGCTTTTGCTAAATGCGATGCGATCTTAACGCCAACTTCTCCGTCAACCGCTTTTAAAATAGGCGAAAAATCCGATGATCCATTGTCGATGTATCTCTCAGATATTTATACAGTTTCAGCGAATTTAGCGTCAATTCCGGGTATCTCTGTTCCGTGCGGGCTAAGTAATGGTTTGCCAATTGGACTTCAGCTTTTAGGCAATTATTGGTCTGAAAACTTGTTGCTAAACATGGCAAATATTTATGAAAAACACTTTCCATTAAGCACTAAACCGAAGTTATTTGTAGGATAATTATTGGGTTACTTCAATTTGAATCGGCGGTTGTTTGTCAAATGGTTTGGATGCCGGAAGAATATTTTGCCAACGATTTTTGTCGTCAACCATTAATTCTGCATCGGCAATTGGAACCGGACGCGAGAACAAATAACCTTGCCCGTATTCGCAGTCCAATACTCTAAGCTGGTGCAATTGATGAACCGTTTCGATTCCTTCCGCAACTACTACCATTCCGAGTGTTTTGGCTAATGAAATCACCGTTCTGACGATTTCGCCATTTTCCGTTGCGGCTTCCATCGTAGAAACAAATGAGCGATCGATTTTGAGTGTGTCGATGGGGAAACGATGTAAATAACTGAGTGATGAATAACCGGTTCCAAAGTCGTCGATACTTAGCTGAACACCCAATGTTTTCAATTGTTTGAGCATAGAAATTGCCACTTCAGCATTGCCCATAACTGCACTTTCGGTCAGTTCCAATTTCAAGCACGAAGGCTCCATTCCTGACTGATCTAAAACTCTTTTTACTTGATTCACGAGTTGTTTTTCCGCGAAATGTTTGCCCGAGAGATTGATGCTGATAAACATTTTTTGATTGAGCGGCGATTTTTGCTGCCATTTAACCATTTGATCGCAGCAATGCTGGAGCAGCCATAATGTCATTGGAATAATCAAATTTGTGTCTTCGCTGATTGGAATAAAATCAGCGGGAGAAACCAATCCGCGGGTTGGATGATTCCATCGAATAAGAGCTTCAAAGCCAACCAGCTTCATTGATTTGATCTCAATAATTGGCTGATAGAAAACGCAGAACTCATCTCTTTCGATAGCTTTTCGTAAATCAGTTTCCAGTTGCAGAAGCGTCAAGGCTCGGGCATGCATTGCCCGATTGAAAACGACGACACCTTTTTCGTTTTCTTTCGCCTGATACATCGCAATATCTGCATCCCGCAAAATTTCTTCGGCGTCTTCGTAGTCTTTATTTCCGATAGCAATTCCAATGCTAACGCTTGAAAAAACTTCTCTCTGCCCGATTGAAAATGGTGCCGCAAGCTGCTGTTTAATGCTATCAGCAAGAATTACAACGTCCTCGAGTCGCATCAGATTGTTTAAGATTATCCCAAATTCATCGCCGCTAAATCTTGCCACAACATCATCTCTACGAGCCAAATCCGTTAATCTTTTGGCAACTGAAGCAATCAATTTATCGCCCATAGAATGACCAAGACTATCGTTAATCGTCTTAAACCGATTCATGTCCAAAAACAAAACGGCGAAGTTGAAATTCGGAGTTTGCTTGTGTTTTTCGAGAATGAATTTTAGGGTTTCAAGGAAAAGAGTTCGATTTGGCAAGCCGGTTAAACTATCGTGAAATGCCGCATGCCGAAATTTTTCTTTGCTTTCTTTGAGAGATTTGTTGTCTTGTTCTTGTTGTGTAGAAAAAAGCTGAATCTCTTTGATATAGTTTTCGGCAAGGTCCGCCCGGGCAGTTTCTTTAGCAAGGATATTTTCGCTGTCTTTTTGCTTAAACAACAATAACATTCCGCAAACTGCGGCATTTACAATAAGCAGAATCCCAAATATTAAAGAGTATTGCGGAAGAAAATAGATGGCTACGGAGGCAATCAATGTTCCCGTGAACAATAAAGATATGAGTAAGATTAGGTTTGATTTTGGTTTCATTGACACAAAAATAACAATGTCTAAAGCGTGAATATCCGCTAAATTAAAGGGTAAATGGGCTTGCTGTGACAAAAGGTCAAAATCCAGGCGGTGGTTTGACCTTTGTTATTATACTTTCAACCATGTTAAAAGTCTAGTCTTTTTTTATTTATTCTATTTGCAGGCAAATACGTCACCATAGCAAAAGATAAAACGTTTTACTCGCCAATATCTTCATTCCAAATTTCAGGATTTTCAGTGGTGTATTTGCTTAATAGCTCTTTGCATTCTTTTGAATTTAACTCAATTATTTCAACACCGTTCTCCTTGAGCCAAGCTATGCCGCCTTGAAAATTATCTGATTCGCCGACGATGACTTTTCCGATATTAAATTGCCTTACCAAACCCGAGCAATACCAGCAAGGTGCCAGAGTTGTTACCATAATTTTGTCGCGATAACTTCTTTGTCTGCCAGCTTTGCGAAAAGCATCCGTCTCTCCGTGTACGCTCGGGTCGTCCTCCTGAATGCGTCTGTTATGTCCGCGACCGAGACAAGTTCCTTCGCTGTCAAACAAAGCGGCTCCAATTGGAATACCGCCTTCGGCAAGTCCTATTTTTGCTTCTTCAATCGCAACATCCAACATTTTTTGATAGTCCATCTTTCAATTTTAGTTTCAAAATTTGAATTATGCTAATCTTTTTCTATTATGACTTTCGAAAAAGGTGATTTTTTAATATTTCAAATCGAAAGCGGATACGGTCTGCTGAGAGTTTTGGACGTCCAAAAAGATGGCGATGGCGAGGTAATCTGGCATATTTTGGCGTATGACGATTTATTTTTGGATGTTGAATTCGCTGATATGGCTTTGGTTAATGATTCTCAATTAAAGGTTTCTATTGCCCACGCGGCTCTGACAAACCGTGCATTTCTTTCTACACAAGTTTCAAAATTAGACAACAAACCCATAAAAGACAATGACTTACAGGCTTATACCTCGTGGCAACAAAACCCGAATCGTGAAGTTTCAGATCGTTCAATCAGATTGATGTTGGGATTGAGATAGATTTATCGTTTCTGCTTTAGGCGAGATGTAGTTTTTTCAGTTACGCTGGCGGTTATGATGTTTGTAAAATCAGGTTCGGGTAAAAGTTTGTCAGTTGAATATGAATTTTCAGCTTTTGCGGAATCATCTATTTCCAATTGCGTTTCAGTAACATTTTTCCTTGGTGAAACGTGTTTCTTGAGTAATCTGGTTCTCCAAAAAGTTTGAGCTTGCCAAAAGAAATTTGCCGTTAAAAATCCTAATATGACGTAAATAATTATTGGTGTTGATTCCTTCCCAACGTAAAAAAAGTAAAGAAAAATAACCAACTGCAAACTAATAATTCCGCTCATAAAAGTCAATCCGCTATTAACTTTTACGTGCTGTTCTGCGGGCGTTTCCTTTCTTGCGAGTTTTTCAAAATCGGGCAAAAATATTCCGCATTGCCTGCAATATGAATCTACTGTTTGATCTTCGCTTCCGCATTTTGGACAAAACATAGCTTTCAGACCTTACGAAACCACGCCTAAATTTGTTCAATTTTTCCGACGCTTTATTTCCTGTTCAATCAATTCAAGTTCCCTGCTCATTTGCCCCATAACTGAGGTGTTTTCATTTGCCCGACGAATCAAATAAGGCAAAGTATCGTGAATTGGTCCATAAGGAACGTATTTTGAAACGTTGTAGCCATTCTTCGCCAAAATATACGAAAGGTTGTCGCTCATTCCATATAGCTGCGAAAAATTTGCATTCGGATGTTTCTCTGAAATATTTTTTTCGTGCATCAGTTTTGCCATTAATTGGGTACTTTCTTCATTGTGCGTACCCGAAACAAATGCTATATCATCAATGTTTTCAATACAATAGCGAACTGCAAGATCGTAATCCCGATCAGTAGCTTCTTTATTTGGTTGAATCGGTGATGGATAATTCATCTCTTCGGCACGTTCGCGTTCTTTTTCCATATACGCTCCGCGAACTAATTTGACAGCGTAAAAATAACCATTTTTATTGGCTTCCTGATGAGATTTTTTAAGGAATTCCAATCTGTCATGACGATAAAGCTGGGCAGTGTTGAAGATTAATGGATTTTCGCGATTATATTTTTCCATCATTTCAGTCGCCAATCTATCAATCGCATTTTGTATCCAGGATTCTTCCGCGTCAATAAAAACAGGTTGCTGAATCGAATGTGCAAATTTGCAAATGTCATCAACCCGCGACTGTATCCTCTCCCATTTCCACTTACCTTTATCGCATAATTCCATGCCGCTGGAAACTTTTTCCAGCGTACCGAGCGGAGCAATCCCCGTTACTTTAAATACTGCAAAAGGAATGCGATCATCTGCTTTGGCACGTTTAATTGTGCGGATAATTTCTTCTTTGGTGTGTGCCAAAATCCTCTTCCTCAAATCTGCCTTCCACCGAATAATCCAAAATTGTTCCGATATGCGATTTGCCAAGTTTTTCAATTGCCGTTTCACATTCTTCAATGCTTTCGCCACCGCAAAACTGCTTAAACATTGTGTTTTTAATAAAATACTTGGCAAATGGAAGATGATATTTCAATCCAAATGCTGCCAGTCCGGATCCGAAATCAACTAAACTATGTTGACTCATCAAGCGAAAAAGCCAATGTTTATCACGCAATTCTGAATTGGATTTGTCGGCAAAAGCAACTGCCGTGTCTTGGAGATTGAGCTGAAAGTTACTCATTAGGTTAAAGTTTAAACAAAAGTTTGAAAGAGGCAAGTTTGGAGAAGAGATTCTGGAAATTAATTATTTATTTTCAGTGAATTTATAGTAAACTTTCAAAAAATATTGCAATAATCTATTTTGGATTACGTCTAATTAAATCGATGAAATTTGTTTTTTCTTGAGTTTCCGGAAGCTTTCGAAAAACAGAATACGGAAGGCAACAGTAACAATTTGGAGGCGTGAAATGCAGATTTATATTAATAGAAATGGTCAACAGCTCGGTGCTTTTGAAGAAAGCAAAGTAATAGAAATGTTAAGAAATGGGCAGCTTTCGCCTAATGATTTCTGCATCAAACCTGGTGAAAATCAATGGAAAACTCTTGGTAGCATTTATCCGAATGCCACAAACGCTTTCTCGCCAACTCCGGTTTTTGATCCGCAACCGCAAAACTATTCAAAACCTGCCCCTCGGAAGAAATCTTCAGTCGGCTTAGTGATTGGTTTACTCGCTATCGTTGGTATATTTTTTCTAGGAATAATAGGCTTAGGGGCGTTTTTCTTTTTCGGAACGTCAAGCAGCAAACCGGTTTCGTTGACAACTGAATCTAAAACGGATTCGCCGCCGCCAACTCCAAAAACAACTTACGAATTCCTGCAAAGTAAGCCTGCCGAACTTGCTAAATTAAAACCGCCAATCAAGCTTGAATCAAAAGCAGTTTTGAATGGGAAAACTTTAATCGTTGAGCAGAGAGACAAATCTAACGAGTATTCTGCTGAAATTAAAGGATTTAGCTATTCTTCATTTGATACGGTTAATGAAACGGATTTGAGCCTATACGGTTTAACAAAAGAGCGTTTGCCGTCAAGTCTGGAAGAACTGCAAACATTGGTTCAAGTGATCTGTGGCAAAGGCAGAGAGGTTGGCAGATTTGGTCCAAGAATGGCATATGTTCCATTATTTGCAAATACTTGCAAGGTAGCGATTATCAATTACAAAGAATCAAAAATCGTCTATCAAAAAACTATCGAAAACGCCAAAAAGCCAGCGAAAATATACGTTACCGATGGTGAAAACGAAAAAACTCTGGAAATGCCAACTGCGGAGATTCAGAAATTCATCAAAGGTTTGCCGAGTGCCTGAAATCTCTTAATTGTCAGCAAATAAAGCCTGGATTCACTCTAGGCTTTTTTATTTTGAGCAAATAATTTATGATTAGCCTTTTGAATTATGGCTAAAGGATTAACAAAGAGAAGCGAAGATTATTCCGCTTGGTACAACGAATTAGTTGAAAAAGCTGATTTAGCACAACATTCTGCCGTTAAAGGTTGTATGGTTATCAAACCTTACGGCTTTGCGATCTGGGAAAAAATGCAGCGTGCTTTAGACGACATGTTTAAGGAAACAGGGCATCAAAACGCCTATTTCCCGCTGTTCGTGCCAAAATCATTTTTGGAAAAGGAAGAGGAACACGCCGAAGGTTTTGCCAAAGAATGTGCCGTCGTAACGCATTATCGTTTGAAAGCAAATCCTGACGGCAAAGGCTTAATTGTTGATCCTGACGCGAAATTGGCGGAAGAATTAATCATTCGTCCAACTTCTGAAACTGTCATTTGGAATACTTACAAAGGCTGGATTCAATCTTATCGGGATTTGCCGATTTTAATTAATCAATGGTGCAACGTAGTTCGCTGGGAAATGCGAACTCGTATCTTTTTGAGAACCGCCGAATTTTTATGGCAAGAAGGACACACCGCCCACGCAACCGAAGCCGAAGCCATCGCCGAAACAAATCAAATGCTTAGAAGTTTATGCGACGTTTGCCGAAAATTGGATGGCTTTGCCCGTAATTAAAGGCGTAAAAACTCCAAGCGAGACGATTTGCCGGAGCTGTGGATACGCTTTGCATTGAAGGTTTAATGCAAGACGGAAAAGCTTTGCAATGCGGAACTTCGCACTTCTTAGGACAAAATTTTGCCAAATCTTTCGACGTAAAATTCGTCAATAAAGAAAGTCAGCTTGAATACGCGTGGGCAACTTCGTGGGGCGTTTCGACGCGTCTGATGGGTGCTTTAATTATGGCTCATTCGGACGATAACGGTTTGGTTTTACCGCCAAAACTCGCTCCAATTTGCGTTGTGATCGTGCCAATTTATCGTAGCGAAGAAGATTTAGCCAAGATTTCCGAAGCCGTTAAACCAATCGTTAAAGCATTGAAAGCAAAAGGGATTTCGGTTAAATATGATGACGATGATAATCGAAACCCGGGTTTAAGTTTGCCGATTACGAACTTCGCGGTGTGCCTGTCCGTTTGGGGCTTGGAATGCGAGATTTGGAAAATGGAACGGTTGAAGTCGCCCGGCGTGATAATTTGACCAAAGAAACCACGCAAATCGACGGCGTTGTTGATTACGTTTCAAATCTTTTGGACGAAATTCAGGCGAATATTTACCAAAAGGCTTTGAATTTCCGTGATGAAAATACTTTCAAAGTTGAAAATTGGGACGAATTCAAAACCCAGATCGAAAAAGGCGGATTCGTTTCCGCACATTGGGATGAAACTGCAGAAACCGAAGAAAAAATTAAGCAGGAAACGAAAGCTACGATTCGATGTATTCCCTTTGGTTCATCTGAAGAAAAAGGAAAATGCGTTTATTCAGGTGGCGAATCAAATAAACGGGTTTTATTTGCGAAGGCTTACTAATTCTGAAAAGTCTTTAAGATCGCTATCGCGTAATCATGCAATCGGTTGGTTCGTGCTTTTGGTAAATTGATAGTTTTTTCATACAAAATTCTGTTAAATAATGCCGTTTTCACGGCTAACAAAAAACTTTTATTTTAAGCTGATTTGTTTTACAATCGGCTCTAACGAAAACAATTTAGTTTGCTGCTGTTCGCTTCCGTTAAAGCCCGTCAAGATAAATTTTGTTGACGCGGAGAATATAATTTCATAGGTTGATAGAAGTCTTGAACTTTTTCTCCATTATTTCTCGATTCTTTTTCCTGAGGCGTAATGAATAATGAAGACAATAACTTAAGAAGTTTCGGAAAATTCCGGCTGGATTCGGAAAAGAAGGTCTTGTGGTTTGCCGATGATCCTGTCAATCTGGCTTTGAAGGAAGTAGAACTGCTCTGTGTCCTGACCGAAAACAGCGGCGAGGTTGTTACCAAAGACGAACTACTAAACAAAGTTTGGACAGATTCTTTTGTTGAAGAAAGCAATCTCTCGCGTCACATTTATCGTTTAAGAAAAACTTTTGAAGAGTTTGGCGAATCTGGCGAACTAATTCAAACTGTTCCCCGACGCGGCTACCGATTCACGGGCGATATTCACCAAAACGGCAACCGGGAATTGATTGTCGAAAGATATTCCATTTCCCAGACATTGATTGAAGAATTGGAAGATTCAGCCTCGCCGGAAATGAAAGTCCTGCCTCCTCTTAAATCAAAATGGAATAACTACAAAATCCCGATTACATTTGGTTTGATTTTTATTTCAAGTATTTTGGGATTTTACTTTTATTTCCGAAAACCAACTGAGCGGCAAAACATCAATTCTATTGCGGTTTTGCCTTTAAAAACTTATTCTTCAAACAACAATGAAGAAGAGATTTCTTTACGGATTACCGATGCTTTGATTACCAAACTTGGCGGATTAAAGAACACCGTCGTTCGTCCGACAAACTCTGTTTTGCGTTTTGCTAAAGCGGATTCGGATGCTGTAGAAGCAGGCAAATATCTGCAAGTTGAAACTGTTTTGGATGGTCGAATTCAGCAGGAAGGCGAAAAATTGCGGGTTACTTTACAACTTGTTTCCGTCAATAATGGAGAACATCTTTGGTCAGGACAGTTCGATGGAAACGCTAACCAAATTTTGTTTTTGCAAGACCGCATTTCCACCGCATTGTCTCCGGTCTTATCAGGTAACAAAAACAATGCAACAATAAAAAACCCAACCTCAAATCCTCAAGCCTTCGATTTATATTCAAGAGGTCGTTTCTTTTGGAGTAAACGCACGCCCGAAGGTTATCGAAAAGCATTGGAGTATTTTGAACTTGCTATCAAAGAAGATCCAAATTTTGCTCTTGCTTACGCCGGAATCGCCGATACATACATTTTACTGAATCAACGAAATGTTTTGTCTTCGATTGAAGCTTTTCCGAAAGCGGAAGAAGCAGCAAAAAGAGCATTATTTTTGGATGAAAGTTTATCGGATATTCATAATTCACTAGGATGTATCTACCAACTTTACTATTATGATTGGGCAAATGCCGAAAAACATTTTCGTCAGGCAATTGCCTTAAACCCAAATAATGCAATGGCTTATGGCTGGTATGGAATGCTTCTGCCGGCAATAGGGAGGTTTGAAGAATCTCAAGCCATCCTAAAAAAAGCTCGAGAATTAGACCCTACATCTCTTAATATTTCTGTTTACCTGACCGTAAGTTATTTTATGTCACGTCAATACGAAGAAGTTTTTAGGCAATCTAAAAAGACTTTAGAATTAGAGCCAAACACTACCACACCATACTTAGCAATGACTTTGACGGATGAAATATTGGGAAAATATGATGCGGCAGTTGAAACGGAATTGAAACGCCGTTCAATATTCTCGCCGGAAAGCGTTGAGCCGCTTCGCAACGCTTATAAAAAAGAAGGAATCAAAGGCTATTGGAGAAAACAAATTGAATTTCTCACAGAAGAATCGAAAAAAAAATCGGGGCTTGAATGGGAAATTGCCAGCCGTTACGCAGTTTTGGGAGATAAGGAAAATGCACTTAGTTATATTGAAAAATATTCGGTTGGACGCGGCTCAAGCTGGTCATATTTAAAGGTTGAGCCAATTTGGGACAACATTCGCAATGAACCGCGTTTTCAGGAAGTTTTGCGGAAGATGAATTTACAATGACAGAAAACAGCGTCAACAACTTAAGAAAATTTGAACCGACTCTAATACGAAATGTGATAAGTCCCGGTCATAAAACGCGATGACATATTGACGTTGCTCTCGCCTTCGATTTTCAGATAACGTGCCCCTGTGACTTCGGGAATGACCACATTGCGGTCAAGCGGGTCGTTAAATTCACCCATCACATGCCCACCCGGTGTCAGAACCGTAACTTTGAGATCTATGTTGTCGCTGATTATTGTCACAGGTCGCGTAGAGCGAAAATTGATGAGCATCATATCTACATCACCGGGCTGTTCCAGAATGCCTGTTATTTGACGGATGTTCATTTCGGGCACACCTGGATGGGGAACATTCGGAAAGTCGTCGGGACGAAGGCTGACTTCAGAATTGAGTCTTACAAAATCATCTTGCGGACTACCAAAAAGCGGGTTTATGCAAGATTGGGCATACCAATTGTAGATACCATTAACTTCCCTTCCATAACCCATTATCGGATTAAATGAAAGCCGTCCCTGACCAAAATGCCCAATAGGAAGCAAATTGGTGTTGCACGAAGGATAATGGTGGTCGAGACCAAAAAGATGTCCGGTTTCGTGTGAGATAGTCGCCGCCACCTCAATCGGATTATTTCCATAAGCTGAACTGAAAGTAAAAGTCAAAGCATTGGGTATGCGGCTTACCGAAAGAGGCGAAACGCCTCCGATGCCTGAACCAAATCCGATCACTTGAGGAATTGTAGTTACAAGTGCCATCGCCCTAAAAGCACTTGGATAAGCGAAGAACTCATTAAAATCAGTCGTCACCCTGACATTGAAGGGTGAAAAATCATCCTGCACGAGCCTGACTATCTCATTCTTTTGCTGTTGGGTTAGGTTAGGAGCCGGGCAGGTTCGCGTTCCGTTGACTATTGAACTTCTGAAATTGATAGCACTATCAAAGCCGCCTGTTACCACTGTCGCGTCAAAACGAATATAGAGAAGTAATTCCGGGGCTTGAAAAGCCGCTATTCGACCTTTCGGCAAATCCCGCAGTCGCGTTAAATTTTCCTCAATCATCATTGTGCCGCAAGTCGGACGATTGGAAATATCATCCACTTGAGCGTTGACCGCAGTTGCCAAAATTACAACCGCAACTGCAAAAGTTAAAATTGTTTTCATAGTTTCTCCTTATTTTATCCTTTAATTGAAATTGTTATTAATCGTCCAATCTCCGCAAGTTTTTGCGAAGTCTGAGCGAGTGCAGCATTAACTCTGTTTAATTCCTCCATCCTTTGTTGCAATTCAAATTGAGATGAATTTTCGTTTTCACGGGCGGATTGAATCTCGGAAAGAAGATTCTTGCACTTCTTCGTTGGTAGCTTTAGTCTCTTCATTGAGATTGTTGACGGCTTGAACTATTTCTTCAGCACTTTTGACATTGCGGACGTTTGTTTTGGTCAGGGACGCATTTTTTCCGCCGCATAGTGTTTTGGTCGAAAGACAATGAATCAAATTTCCAACACGGAAAACAAGCATTGCTCCGTTTTCATTTTTGACTTCACGAACTTCGACTTGAGCAGTTATATTTTGTTTCAGAAGACTAAGTATCGTGGAACGATTGTTATTTTCGACTGCTTCGAGGAGTTTGGCGGCTTTTTGACGGTCTTGCGAGAGGGAAAATAGAATCTTTTGTGAATTTTCTGCATCTCCGGCTTCTTCAAAGGCTTCCGAAATGGCTGACATTACTTCCTCAATTTTTCGTGCTGTCTGCTCCAACTTTTTGGCTTGTTCGTTGAGTTTTCTTATCTGGTCAGCAAGATTTTTAATTTTTGCTTCAATTTCGGATATCCTGGTTTTAAGTTCTTCTGTTAGTTTCCGAAACTTATTTATCAGTTCTACATCAATATTTTTGAGTGCCTGTCTAGCCTCCAAATCATTTTTTGTTTTGGAAGACACTTCCTTAACACTTTGCAAATTTTGACTAATTGAATTCAGCCAAATGTTGATGTCAGTTTTTGATGCCTGCTTAAAGGCTAAAACTTGATCGCTAAAAACCAACCAGATTAGCGAAAGACTTAAAATCCTTTGATAGCATTTCATGCTTTTTACTCCTCTTCTTTAAATTGGGAGACTCTGAAAAAATGTGTCGTCTTGAAATAAAAAACTCTTTTATTTTTGGGACTTTTGCTTTACAATCGGCTTTAACGAAAACAATTTAGTTCGGTGCTATTCGCTTCCGTTAAAGCCTGTCGAGACAAAGTTGTCGCTGACGCAGAGAATATAATATGAGAGATTGAAAAAAGTCCTGAACTTTTTCTCCATTATTTCTCCAGAGGCGTTATGATTAATGAATACAACAATTTAATAAGTTTTGGAAAATTTCGGCTGGATGCGGAAAAGAAGGTTCTGTGGTTTGCTGATGAACCGGTTAATCTGGCTTTGAAGGAAATCGAAATGCTCTGCGTCTTGACCGAAAACGGCGGCGAGGTGGTTACCAAAGATGAGTTGCTTAACAAAGTTTGGGCGGATTCCTTTGTTGAAGAAAGCAATTTATCGCGTCATATCTATCGTTTGCGAAAAACTTTTGCCGAGTTTGGGGAATCGGGGGATCTGATTCAGACAGTCCCCAGACGCGGCTACCGTTTTACAGGCGAAGTTTTCGGAAACAACGACGATGGCTTCTTAGTCGAAAAGCGTTCGTTTTCACAGACTTTAATCGAAGAATTAGAGAATTCTGCCGAACCGAATATTAAAACCCTTACCGAGCCCAAGTCCGAAAAGACTAATCGTTTGTGGATTCCAATTACGATTTGCCTGGCTTTGCTGACGAGCGGGTTTGGCTATCACTTTTTTAACTCGGGCAAATCAGTTTCTGACCAGCCGATAAAATCAATCGCCGTTTTACCGCTCAAATCGTTGGATGATGAAAACAATAAGGCTCTAAACTTGGGTTTTGCTGATGCCTTGATTACGAACTTGGGCAAATTAGACGACGTTAAAATCCTTTCCACCAATGCTATCAGCCATTTTGCCGATGAACCGCAAGAACCTACAGAAATAGGCAAAACTTTAGCGGTTGACGCAGTTATTGACGGAACTTTGCAGCGTGCTAACGGCAAGTATCGCGTAACTTTGCGACTTATTCGCACAAATGACGGCAAACAAATCTGGCAAAATTCATTCGACAAACCGGAAGCCGAAATCTTTCAATTGCAGGATTTAATGTCGGCAAAAACCGCACAGGCTTTATCACTAACGCTAAAAACCAGCACAAAGCCGCTGACGGAAAATCAAGATGCTTATCAATTCTATTTACAGGGATTGTATCTTTTCCGCCGCCGCGAAACCGATAAGTCAACAGTTTTCTTCAAAAAAGCAATCGAAATTGATCCGAAATTTGCGAAGGCTTGGTCTGTTTTGGCAGGTGCATACGCAATGGGAACAGCGATGCCGGAAGCCGAAACTACGGTTATTAAAGCAATCGAATTACAACCTGATCTAGCCGAAGCCCATGCGGTTCGCGGATTTATCAAAGTATTTTTGGATTGGGATTGGCTTGAAGCGGAAAAGTCGTTGAATAGAGCAATTGAATTGGATCCAAATTCGGTTGAAGCACATCATTGGCGTGGAATTTTGTATCAAATTCGCGGTCGTTTGCCCGAAGCCAAAGCCGAACTGAGCCGTGCTTTGGAACTCGACCCGACTTCCGCAAATATGATTTCCGATTTAGGACATATTCACTATTTTGCTGGCGAATTTGAGAAAGCCGAGGAGCTGTATAAAAAAGCCGAATCATTGGAATTAAATATTGCCCTGCATCGTTTGATACCGCTTTATGAAAAACAGGGACGCGAAGCCGAAGCATTTGAAGCTCTTCTTAAACTTACACGTCTGCAGCAAGGTCGACAGGAAAATCGGAGATACTTTGATTCGCTCGTCAAGGAGTATGAAAAAGGCGGATTAAAAGGAGCTTTTCGGTTTAGACTAAACGATTCTCTCGACTGGCTGAGAACCGGAAAATCGCCAAGGGAATCAGTCGCAAGCCACTGGTATGCGGCAGCAATTTTTCACGCCCGACTCGGCGAAAAGGAAAAAGCGATTGCAAGTTTGAATCGGGCGTTGGAAATCCGTATACCTTACGAAACCATTAATTTCACCTTTCCCTTTGTCGCTTTTGACCCGACTTTTGACGAACTCCGCCGCGAGCCGGGTTTTCGTGAAATTTTGCGAAAGATGAATTTGCCATGATAAGAAAAATTAAACACAGAAACACAGAGAAAATCAATAATTCATGTCTATTCTTTCTAACGGCAATTGCCTATGAAAAACTCTGTGTCTCTGTGATGAACTGCGTCCGTTTTTAAAACCCTATTTTTCTCATAATCGTTTGGCTTTTAATTTTGCCTTCTTCGTCAAGTGCGGCTACCCGCCAACTCAGATTTTTTGTTCGAAATTTTTCGTAAAACCAAGACGGTGCACGATAGACATTTTGGGTTGATGGCAAAACTGCCGAAAAAATCGGCTCGGCAGATTTTTCTAAAACTTCCAAACGATAAATCGCCGCTTCTGGTAATTCCCGCCAACTGAAAATAATCGGCTGATTTGCGGTTAAATTGATTTTCTCATTCGGAGTAAGAAGGGCAATATTTTCCCATATATTTTTCGCACCGCCGCCGACAAAAAATTTAAAAACGGGCATCGGAAATCCGGCAACTGCTCCGCTACGAACCGTGCCATTGCCAACTCCCAAAACCTGCAAACTTGAATCACCTTCCTTGTCGTCCGTCGCTTCAATTCTGAGCAGCAAAAGATATTGCCCTTCAGCGGAAAGCGGAAGTCGGTCATAATTTTTGAGTTTGAGTGTGAATTCACCCGTTGGTGGTAGAAAATGGTCGAATCGTTCAACTTGGGTAAATCGTTTTTGGCTGGCACGGTCTTCGATTGGCAAGGTGGCTTCCGTCAGTAAATCGCTGTCGTTTGGCAATTCTTCGCCGGGTTGAACAATTTCCCAACGACCTCTCAAACGCCCCGTTCCGTTGTATTTTATTTTTGCTTCCAGACCTGGAAAACGCTCACCGCTTTTCAAAAACAGAATTGGTTCCTTTGATCCGGTTAAGAGTTGAACATCAGTTAAAGCAAATGGATTTCGAGCTCCGCCGCCTGTCATTCGGCAAGTAACACTAACGAATTGGTCGGGCTGCCCTGCCGTCGAAACAAAACGCCGGACATAGAAAAATCCGGCATTTCCTCCGTCCAACGCATTCAGATATGCTCGCCTGACAACCGCCGAAGGAATAGTCATAATATCGGTAAAACCAGCGTTTCCGCTATTTTGCGAAAAACTGTGACGAGCCGGGAGCGAGCCGTAAATCGTATCGGGACTGCATTGCAAGCCTAGTGCAGGGAGCGTTGCAGGTATCAATCTGCCGCACCAAATTGCTTCTGCCGGAACGTAATTTAGCGGAATTTGTCCGAAGGTTAAAAAAACACTGCTCGGATTTTGCGAATTAACATTTACGCCATTGGGATTAACTCGAATAGTTTGAGCGTTGATGTAAATAGTTGAAAATATGCAGATTAGAATGATCGTATTGAATAATTTCATTACCTTTCTCCCGATTTAAAAGAAGCTGAAATTCAAGCCCATGTTAAAACCTTGCCGTTTGTTGTAATCATTGAGAAAAAAGAGACGATCAATTCGTTTGCCGTAGGAATTTGCGTAACGGACAAAAAACTGAGCGTTCATTTTCTTGTATTTTTTATCACCGAATTCAAACCGGTAGGCAAATTGTGCGTCATATTCAAAATTGTGCGAATCGACAATGTTGTTTCGGTCTCCGGCGACTGTGGTCGAAAAATTGGTGTTAAACGTCAGATTTTTAAGCAGAGCGTTTTCCCAAATGACGTTTGTCCCCAAACGAAAAGTGTTATCAGTTCGCGGTTGTTCAAGATTAGCGGCACTTTCACGGCTCAATTCGAAATTTAACTGAACATTTTTTATACCGCTGTAACCAAAATTAATGGCATTCGTAATGTTGCGAAAATCGGCAAGTTCACGCCCCGTTTGACGATTATCTTGGAATGAACGGCTGTGGCGAAAACCCGTCCTCAACTTGTCCGAAAGCGACCATTCGGCGTTAAAATTGTTTGAATAATTTTTCTGATCCGGAACGTGCGAAATGCTCGTAAATTCGCCGCTGGTTGGCAAAAAAGCTCCGAATTGATGAACCGCTGTAAAACTATAACCCAAACGCGGCAGCCACTTTATCGGTTTTGCCGGAGTGAAAACCGAATTCAGCGGAACGGAGACAACGAGATTGTTTTGACGGCTAAAAGTTTTCAGAATCGAGGCAATTTCGTTTAAATTGTCGCGGTCTCGCAAATTTCCGAAAGAGATGTTTATTTCGCCCAGATTCGTCGTTACTTCAAACTGATTTTGCCGACGGTCTGCCTGATTAAAAGTGGCTACGCTTCGAAAAAGCGGCTGAATTTCTTCATGCCGATACGTTCCCGTCAGCTTCATTTTTTGTCCTTTCCAGATTTTTACGTCACGCAAAAAATCAAAGCTCGCTTCGATAAATCTGGCGTTTCGGCTGACGCTCCGAATCGGCGTAACAGTTTGCTCTTGTTCAAGCAGCGGATCGGCTGGATTCCTGAAACGGCTGCGTGTAAAACTTCCTTCAAAACGCAAACGCTCTGATTTATCCTTGAATTGCAGGCGAATTGTTCCGCCAAAACTCCTTTCCGCATCGTTAACGCTTCGCTCGTTAAATCCATCCAGCGGAAGCAAAGAACCGCGTAAAAGCGAAAATTCGAGTCGTAATCCGCCCGGTCTTTCCTTAAAAAATTCGCGTCCAAAGGTTGTGGCAAAAATCTGATGACTGGCTCGTGTTGCACCGATAAAATTATCAAATCCGACGATTGACGTGCCGTTCAAAAGCGTAAATGTGACATCGTTTTGCCGACCGATGGGAACTGTCGCCGACAACCCGCGACTGGAAAATCCATTTATTAAATGGCGTTGCGAACCGAAGGAAACGTGACCCATTTGAGCCTTGAAACGCCCTTTTTCTATTTGCACCAAATAGCTCGAAAGGTCAATTTGCGGAGCTTTATTACCCAATTCGCCAAAACGCAAGGCTTCCTGTTTGCGTCCCGAACCTGCCAGATCAAATTGCGAGCTAACCGTCCAGCCATTGCGTTTGACGCTCAATTGAACATTCCCCTGCCCTGCCGCATCTGTATAACTAAGTCTTTCAGGACGCGATGAAACGGGGAAATATCCGACATTGTTTTCGCCTTTAAAATTGAGCGAAAGATTCGGCGTAAATTCAATTTCGGTTTTAGAAGTTTCTTTTTCAGCGACGTTTTTAGCCGCCACTTGCAAAGCAAACTCCTTCAACAAAACCCATTCGCCTTGCCGGTTTACCAAATAAACTGCCAACTTATTATCGCCCTTCGGCAAAGGAAAAACCTTTGGTGAGTAATTATATTTATTGCCTTCCGCCACGAAAAACGCACTTAAATCGGTCTGGTTGAGCATCACGGCTAGACTGCCTTCATCCGGCTGTAAAGGCTGCTTGAGTTGCAATTCGATTTTATCGGTGGGAGCTAATTCTCTTCCTAGGAAGTTGGCGGTTATTTCTACATTATTGTGGGCGTAAAAGTGAGGAGCTAACAAGCAAATAATCCCGCCAATAACTATGAAAACGGTAAAGCCTCGACATATCGATTTCACCTTGAGTCTTTTGCATTTTTGCGACTTCATGTTCAAACTCCGAAATTGGAATATTTCCTTAAGCACTAAACGCCGCTAAACAGGAATGGAAATGGTGCAGAACAGAAGCTCGTGTCCCCTTGATTCGGAAAAACTGCACATACCCGAACCTCACTATTTATTCCGTTTTGAAAACTGAATGTCTCCTCTCGTGCCGTGCCGTTTGGCGTTACGATTGGGGTGAAAACAGTATTTCCGCTAATGGCTCGGATAACAAAGTTAGTTGGATTGGTGCAGGTATGCGTCCAACGCACCTCACCGGTGCCGGCACCCCTTTGCACAACCGATGTAATCGTGGGGCTACAAGTAGGAGCGAGTGCTATCTGAAATGGCGTATTGCCAAAGCATAAATTGCCGCCATCATTCGCAGAATATTTTGAACAAACATTGAAAGTATAATTTCCGCCCGGCAAATCGATAATATTCACCGCTTGTCTTGAGTCAATACCAGTTCCTGCCGGACGTTCAAAGGTATTTGTCATTGTTCCCCCTCGAAAGACTCTGACCAGAAACCCTGACTCGTATGTTGACCTGTCCATCCACGATAATTGCACAAACGGGGTGACGGCATTCGCGGGCGGACCCGTTGCACCGACAAGATTGACAGCTGCCAATTCGTCCGGTGGGGCGAGAGTCTCCGTGTTTGGTGTTGTCCCCGCGTGGCAGACGAGTCCAATTGCTCGAATCCCGGCGGTAGTGAATCTGCCGTGAAAACCTCGACCGGGGTGACCAACCAATGGAGCGGCATCGAGGGTGACTGTGTCACAAACCTCCAAACTCCAAGACGACACGTTCCCACTTGGCATCGCGTCTACCGTAACCACAGCGGGACTTAGACCGCTAGGACCGAGTGGCTGGCAATGCAAGTTTATTCGCACGATAAAATCCTCACTATGCCTCCCGCTCATACCTCTGACCACAGTATCTCTTGGACAGGTAATGGTAAAGGGTTGTGGAACAATTGGAGTGACATAACCTCCACCACCAGTCGCTGCGGTGTCAGTTGTCGACCCCAACCATTTTCCCTCCGTAGATAACTTCTTACACAACCCTTCAAGCTTGCCTAAAAACATTCCCTTTTTGCCTTTGAGTCCAATTAGAGCTTTGCCGTCACCGCAACCGATGCTGAAACTGCTACCCTCAGATGAGCCGTGAACAGGTAAATTCTGAATGCCTCCAAAAATCGACAAAGAAAGTGCCGTGCATGCGGAAGTAATTGCTAATACAAATTGTGATAAACGTTTCATTGCTTTAATGCTCCTATATCAGTTTTTTTCTTTTCACTGTGTTTTTTCCAATGAATTCAAGCAAATCAGCAGATGTCCGCTGGTCGTTTCGATGGAATGAACTTGATGATCCTCGATCAGTCGAAATGTTTCGCGGGTGCTGATTCCTGTTTTTGAAGTTGCTTCGTCGAGCGTCATCATCTCGACTTTTTCTTGACATTCGGGACAAAATCGCTCAATCAAACTATTTCTTAAGCGACGAGCAAAAAGGATTTCGTGACTTGTCGTAGTAATCAGAATCTTTTTTTTACTTGCCATTTTTCGGACTAAATGGGAAGCAATTAATTAACAACTTAATTGCTTCCACTAAAAGCTATTCAATCATTCATTTAAGACTACGATTCATAGTCGGCTCCAACTTGCCCTTTGACTTTTACTCCACCAATCTCTCCTTCAGCCTCCACTTTTGCCGTCCCTCTACATTTGCCAACGTAATCCGAGGCTGCTGATAAAGATAATTTGGTATCCGGTGAAATTTCGACTCGAACAGTTCCACCATTTTCGGCAACGGGTTTCAAGATGCGTTTTATTGATTCCCAATTGCTGGATGAAATTGATTTAATAGCGTTCTTTTGAATGTCAGTAACTGAAAAGTTTTTTATTAACCAACTAACAGGATCTTTTAAGATTTCCTTAACGACCTTGTTTATATTTTTTTTTGATGTTGCCTCGGCAAATAGATTGTTCAGACTGTCTTGTGTTAATAGTGGCTTACCCGTTGCCTTGGCATTTGCTATTGCTTCCTTGAGCCCTGCACTAAGACAAAAAGCTCCAATCAACCCAAATGCTCCGCCTTTGATAAAACTCCTTCGGTCTGTTTGATTTTTTTCTTTTTTTTTCATTGAAATTCTCCTTTTGTTGAAAACTCTTTTAATTTCTCTTTTTTTTCGCTTTACAATCGGCTTTAACGAAAACAATTTAGTTTGCTGCTGTTCGCTTTCGTTAAAGCCTGTCAAGGCAAGTTTTGCTGACGCGGATGAATTTAATTTTGAAACGCAAAAAAGTCCTGAACTTTTTCTCCATTATTTCTCCTTTCTTTTTCCATGAGCGTATGTATAATGAAGACAATAACTTAAGAAATTTCGGATGGTTTTGGTTTAATCGGAAAAGGAGGTTCTCCATTTTGCAGGTGTGCGAATGAAATTGGCTTTGGTAGAACTTGAGCTGTTTTGATGGTCGCAGAAAAGGCAGGTTCGTTTTCTCAAATTGAGACGGCACTATTAAATATAAGATAAAGCTGAAAATTTGTTCATTCAGGCGAGGGATTCAAACAGACAGTTTTTATATGCGAAAGCTTGGAAAAAAGAAGTAACACATCTCAATGCTACTTCTTTTTTGTATGATTAACTTAGCGTACCGAGAAAAATCCGTGAGTATTCAAAAAATTCTGGCATTGTGCCCAGACTTGATCGGAAACAAGTTTATCATTGCTGTAAGTTACTCTGGTTGTGTATGACCAAACCGGTCCTCGTCTAACCGGCGAACCCCATGCTTCGGCTGCTCCTTCATCTATCAAATCACTGGGTTTCTTCCCGTCCTTCTCAGCATTCCAAGGAACTCCTCCCATACCACCGTGAGTGCACATATACATTACGGCTGGAGGGTAATTGGTTGTTGAAGGATTGTATTTCATTCCATCATTTCCAAAAGTTGCTCTGGATTGTGCCGCCGGATTTCTGATTACATGGCGGACAAACTTCACATTGTCGGGAACTATTTCGGCATCATTTGCCATGTCGCGATCAACACAATCAAACATCATTAATGCTTGGACATTTATATTCAAAGCCTTTAATTTTTTTGCCACAACAACCGCACCCAAAGCCCCCCTGCTATAGCCCGTCAGCAGTACAGGTTCATTTGGCATTTGCTGTTTTTTTTGCTTAATAAATGCTACTCCCCCTTCTATCGCTTGCCAAAGATATCCCCCATCCGCAAGCGGACCACGATAATAATGACCATTACTTTTTCCTTTACAGAGCCTGCTGACGAAACTTTTTTCGAAATCTCTGTCATATCTCGCGTTTCGTGCTGTGGTCAAAGACCACGAATCATCTGTTCCATCAATCCCAACTAATATTGGCACGTTTTTTAATTCTCCTATAAATTAATCTTTAAATCTTTATGTTTGGGGGCTTGCAATAACTAGGCTAACATTTGAAGACGTTAATCTTTTTTAGTTTTGCTTAAAAAATAACATACTTTTCCAAGTAAATCACCAATTTCATTTATGAAACAATAGACGATCAATCGGTCATTTTTTTCTAAACCGCCGAAAATTTGTTTCCTTTTGATCCGGTAGGCAGATTATTCCTTTTGATATAAAATTAACCTTTTTATGAGCAAACGCAAACTTGGCATAGCAATCGTCGGACTTGGCGGAGCAGTTGGAACAACAATGGTCGCCGGAATTGAACTTTTGAAAAAAGGTAAAATCGGCACGGAGGGTTTACCTTTAGCTGATCTGCCCACAAATTTAATTGATCAACTAACGAATTACGAAGAAATCATTTTTGGCGGATGGGATTTGTTTGGCGAACATTTAGCCAAAGCTGCCGAAGAACACGATGTTTTAACGCACAAACAATTTGTGGCAATTGAGGAAGAATTACGCCAGATCAAACCTTGGCGAGCCGTCGGAAATAAAGAGTTTTTAAACAATATCGAAGGCGAAAATGTTGTTTCAAATAATTCACATCGAGACGTTATTTCGTCTATTCGCAAAGATTTACAAACATTTAAGGCGACTTGCGAAAATGTAGTCGTTATCAATTTGGCTTCGACCGAAAAATTAGCAGATGAAGGTAACGAACTTTTTAATTCCCTAAAGAGTTTTGACAAAGCATTAGACGAAAATTCTGCGGAAATTTCGCCGGCAATGCTATATGCCTACGCCGCAATTGCCGAAAATATTCCCTACGGAAATTTTACGCCATCCGTTTCCGCCGATATTCCTGCTTTGGTCGAATTTGCTATAAAACAGGGCGTTCCGCTTGCTGGTAAAGACGGTAAAACCGGGCAAACGATGATCAAAAGCGTACTCGCTCCGGCTTTCAAAACTAGAGCCTTAAAAGTTGATGGTTGGTTTTCGACCAATATTTTAGGCAATCGCGATGGTTTAGCCCTTTCGGATAAGGATTCGCTTGCTTCAAAAGTTAAAACCAAAAGTTCTCTGCTTGATGATATTTTGGGCTACGATGTGGAAGATCATATAGTTGACATTCGCTATTATCGCCCGCGAGGCGACAACAAAGAGGCTTGGGATAACATTGATTTACGTGGTTTTTTGGGACAACCAATGCAATTGAAAGTAAATTTTTTGTGCAAAGATTCGATTTTAGCGGCACCGCTGGCGATTGAAATTGCCCGCTGCTTGGATTTAGCAAAGCAACGAAATGAATTGGGCGTGCAAGAACAATTAGGCGTTTTCTTCAAATATCCAATGATGAAAAATAATGCCGAAAAGCCCGAAAATGCGTTGCACAAACAAGAAGCCGTCCTTTTGGAATGGCTCGGGCAGTATCAGTAGCCCGACCGTCAGGAAGGGCTAAGCTGCCGACAAAATATCCCTTCATGACGGTCGGGCTACCGACACAAACCACAAAAACCTTAACTTTCCACGCATAATCTCTCTTCCTCAGCGGTAAATTTACTTCAATTTATAAAAGTGTGATAATCAAAAAATGTTAAATTCACTTGCTTATTCATTGCCGGCAGACCTGCAAACTGCTGTAAACGAATCGCTTGAAGATTGGAAAAACGACGACAAAATCAATCGTTTATGGGCAAAAAATGCGAGCGTTTGGACAAATTCCGACGAGGCAATTTGGCTAGATTGGCTTGATGTTGTAGAAACAGAATTGAATGATTTGCAGAAATATCGTGCCTTTGCGGAAGATGTAAAGTCTTTTGAATCAGTAGTTTTGCTCGGAATGGGAGGAAGTTCGCTGTGTCCGGAAGTTTTAGCAATTACGTTTGGAGTAGAAAATTTTTACATTTTAGATTCAACCGTACCATCGCAAGTTAAAGCTGTTGAAAATAAAGTTGATTTAAGCAAAACTCTTTTTATCGTCGCCAGCAAATCGGGTTCGACGCTCGAGCCGAATTGCTTCAAACAATACTTTTACGAGAGGGTAGTGGAAACAGTTGGGCGTGAAAACGCAGGCAAACATTTCGTCGCCATTACTGATCCAAATTCTAAAATGCAATCCGTTGCCGAGCGTGACGGTTTTCGCAAAATATTTTTTGGGAATCCGAAAATTGGCGGACGTTTTTCTGCTCTAAGTCCTTTTGGAATCGCAGCAATGGCTTCGATGCAGATTGATTTTGAAGATTTTTTGAGGCGAGCGAATGAAATGGTTCAAGCTTGTAAATCCGCAGATCCGGCGAGAATCCTGCCGCAATTTTAGGAACTATTTTAGGCGTAGCTCATGCACATGGCAAAGATAAACTAACGATATTTACCTCGCCCGAAATTTACGATGTTGGAGCATGGCTTGAGCAACTTATTGCTGAATCTACGGGCAAAAATAATGTTTCGATAATTCCGGTTGATCGTGAATACATTCAAGGTGATTATGGCGATGACCGCGTTTTTGTTTATCTCAGATTGAAGGATTCGCCGGAAAGTTATGCGATCGAAGACCTCGAAAAAGCGTCGCAACCTGTTGTAAGAATTATACTTAACGACAAAATGAATCTTGGACAGGAGTTTTTCCGCTGGGAATTTGCGACCGCGGTTGCGGGTGCAATTATGGGCATCCATCCTTTCAATCAGCCTGACGTTGAATCAGCAAAAATTGAAGCGAAAGAGTTGACCAATGCCTACGAAGAAACCGGAAGTTTGCCGGAAGAATCGCCATTTTTTGAATCGGACGGCATTAAATTGTTTTCAGATGAAGCAAATGTTAAGGAATTAAACGTTTTAGTTGGCGAAAAGAATTTGATCAATTATTTGAAAGCTCATTTTTCGCGGATCAAGAAAAACGATTATTTCGCGTTGCTCGGCTACATCGAAATGAATGCCGAACACGAAAATTTACTGCAAGAACTACGACATTTTGTTTTGGATAAACATAAAGTCGCGACTTGCTTAGGCTTTGGACCGCGATTTTTGCATTCCACAGGGCAAGGCTACAAAGGCGGTGCAAATAATGGCGTTTTCTTACAAATTACTTCTGATGATGAATTTGATCTACGGGTGCCTGACCAAAAATATACTTTCGGAATCGTAAAAGCTGCCCAAGCTCGCGGAGATTTTCAAGTTTTATGCGATAGAAAACGGCGGGCGTTGCGGGTGCATCTTGGGACAAAAGTGAGTGAAGGATTGAATCAAATTTTGTCGAATCTAGAGTAAAAATTAGCCTACGAAACATACGAAAAGCACGAAAAGAAGATTTTTACTTTCCTTCTTTTCGTGCCTTTTGTGTTTTTCGTAGGTTAATCTCTTTTCTTATTTCAGATTCTTCCTTAAAAAGGCTAACGTCTGCGTCCAAGCATCTTTGGCGGATTCTGCATTGTAACGCTGTTGATTTGTATCGTTGAAGAACGCGTGTTCCGCACCGCTGTAAATCTTGTGTTCGTATGATTTACCAAGTTTTTTCATAGTCGCTGCAACTTCCGGCACTTTGTCGGTAATCCGTGCGTCTTTTTCGCCATAAACTCCAAAAACAGGTGCGTGAACTTTCGCAAGTTGTTCTTCGGTTGGTGCAGTTCCGTAAAAAACTACCGCTGCTGCAAGTTTATTTGGCTCGGTTGAAAGTAAGAAAGACCTTGCTCCGCCCCAGCAAAACCCGATTGATGCGAGTTTGTTTTTCTTCACACTTTTATGCGAATTGAGAAAAGCCAAACCCGCATTAAGATCACTCATTACATCAGTTGCGGGAATTGCAGAAAATGCTTCGCGAACCTTTTCAGGCGTATCCATCGCAGCAGTTCCACCCTTTCTCGAAAGTGCATCAACAGCTAAAGCGACAAATCCTTCAGCAGCAAAACGTCTCGCAACATCTCGTGTGTGATCATTCAATCCGCGGTTTTCATGGATCACCAAGATCGCCGGATACTTCCCTTTCTTCTTGGGTTTGCTCAAATATCCACTCAATTTCACATCGCCATTCATGTATTCGACGGTGCTGGAATCAACATCAAATTTCTTCGATTCAACATCAGAAACTAGCGTCGCCGCTAAGCCGCTTTGTTCCAAGAATAACTGTGCGGTCGCGTAAGTGCCTGTAACGGCAATCAGACGCGTAAAGAAACCCCGACGATTCAGCCTCTCAGAACGATATTCTTCGACAATATTTTCTATTTTCTTATCCATAAACCTTCCTGTTATTTTTTTCTTAGATTATTACTTTTTAATTTCCAAAATACAACAAAAATCTTGTTCGGGTTATAATTTCAGCAATGCTTATTTCGTTTAATTTCAATGATCAGATTTACCAAATTGACTCGTCGAAACCGCTTGATATCTCAATTCCAATTGATTTTTACGGCGATCAGGTAAATGTTTACGGCGTAGAAAAAGCGACCTCAAAACCCTGCAAAACCGATGAATTTATCGGCGATACGCGACACGGAGGAAGTTGTAATTTCGAACAAATTACACTAATTCCACATTGTAACGGGACACATACCGAATGCATCGGGCATATTACAAACGAAAGAATTTCTGTTCTTGATTGTTTGAAAGAAGAGTTTAGTCCGGCAATTTTGTTGACGGTAGAGCCAACAAATGCGTTTGAAACTCAAGAGACTTATCCGGTTGAATTACAAGAAACCGATAAATTGCTAACAAGAAAATCAATCGAGGACGTACTAATCAGAACACGGAGCGATAGCGACTTGGCACATTTTGCGATGATTATCCGCACACTTCCAAATAATCAGACCAAACTTACAAAAACTTACCTCAACGAAATTCCGCCATTTTTTACCACTGAAGCTATGCAATATTTAAACGAAATCGGTGTAAAACATTTGCTTTGCGATCTGCCTTCGATTGATAGAATTTACGACGAAGGGAAACTTTCCAATCACCGAATTTTTTGGAGTGTTGAGCATGGGAAATTTGAAATTAATGAAGACAGTTTGATCGATAAAACGATTACGGAACTAATCTATGTTTCAGATGAAATTGCCGATGGATTCTATTTATTAAACTTGCAAATTGCTCCATTTATTGCAGATGCGAGTCCGAGCCGCCCTTTACTTTATCGCCCTTACTAATGTGCGGGCTTCTGCATTATTTAATCTTCCTCGGTCCCCACAACGCACGCCCTGAAAATTTACCTGTGTGTTCGCCATTTTTCAACATCTGAACTCCATTGACGAATACATCCCTTACACCAACCGAATATTGATGCGGTCTTTCAAAAGTTGATTTATCAGCAATCGTGTTTGGATCAAAAATAACGACATCAGCAAAATAGCCTTTTTTCAAAAAGCCTCGGCGGTCTAACTCAAGATTTGCAGCAGGCAAACTCGTCAAACGCCGAATTGCTTCTTGCAACGATATAACTTTTTCTTCACGAACATATTTGCCTAAAAGCCTCGCAAAGTTTCCATACGAACGAGGATGCGGATTTGATTTGAGAAAAACGCCTTCGGGAGCTTGCGAAGCGGCATCCGAGCCAAACGAAACCCACGGATATTTGATTTGTTTTTTAATATTTTCTTCATCCATCAAAAAATAAATCGTGTCCACACGGGATTTATCTTCAAACATCAAATCAAGAACCGTGTTTTCAACACCCGTGCCACGCATTTTGGCGACTTCGCCGAGAGTTTTTCCGACTAAAGGTTTGAGCTTGTCATTTTTGAAGCCCGAAAACAGAACTCGGTCAGGCGAACCTGCCGACAAGCGAAGATTCTCCCATTTGTCAGAAGGCGTCCGCATTTCGTCCAAAATTTTCTTGCGAATTTCGGGATTTTGCAGACGTTTAAAAAGTTCTTCGTAACCGCCGCTCAACGCCCACGGCGGAATCGAAGCGTCCAATCCCGTTGCTCCGGCAGGATAGTTATACATATCGGCGGTGATCTTCATTCCTTTTCTTCGGGCATCTTCAACCATCGCCAAAACCTTGTCCATTTTCGCCCAATTATCTTTTCCGGCGGCTTTCAAATGATAAATTTCGGCGGGAATTTTCGCCTCGCGGGAAATGCGAATGAGTTCTTCGACAGCCTCGACGAACTGATTTCCCTCGCTTCGCATATGCGAAATGTATTTGCCGCGATATTTTGCCGCAACCTTGCACATTTCAATCAATTCTTCGGTTTTGGCATAGAAAGCCGGAGCATAAATCAGCGACGATCCGATGCCCAACGCACCTGCTTCCATCTCTTTGCGGACGAGTTCACGCATCTGTTCCATTTGTTCGGGCGTCGGCTGTTTATCTTCATCGCCGATAACATATTGACGGATCGTGGTCGCCCCGATAAACGATGCTACGTTTTGCGAAACACCTCGTTTTTCGAGATATTGGAGGTATTCAGCCAACGTCGTCCACTCAATCTTGTATTTGAAATCGCCTTGCGAATCTGCGACAAGTTTTTTCAAACGATCATTCCAAGGTCCCATTGATTCGCCTTCGCCCATAATTTGGGTGGTGATGCCCTGTTTGAGTTCGCCCATCGAACGCGGATCGGCAATCAACGATTCCGTTGACCACGAAAGCATATTGATAAAACCCGGTGCAACTGCTAATCCATTCGCATCAACCGTTTGTCTCGTCTTGGCTTTGCTCAAATTTCCGATTTTTGTGACTTTATCGCCTTTGATGCCGACATCGCCCTTAAAAGGTTTTCCGCCGCTGCCATCGTAAATCGTGCCGTTTTTGATGATGACATCGAATTCGCTTGTTTGAGCGAAGGACGCGAAAACGAAAGTAGTTAAAAGAATTAGACAAGCAAAGATATTTTTCATAATGGTTTGGAATGCAAAAGCGTGAACGATTCAAGTTTAATCGAAAACGTAGAATTTTCAAGCAATCTCAAAAATACACAACCGGATTACAACTTTATTTTGTGGAATTGGATAACAAATCAGTGAGATATAGAGTCTGACAGGTAATTCTATGAAACCTTTTGAATCAATATCAGTTGTTAAATCAGCCCTTCTTCGACGGCGAATGATAATTATTGGAGTTTTTATTCATCTTTTAGTTTTATCGGCATTACCTAATCCTGTCGTAATTCCTACACCGACGGAACAAGCGGTTGACTATCATAACATCAGTAATATTGTTTGGGGAATTAACAAAATCCTAACAATTTTGCTAGTGATGGGGTTCTTGATTTTCGGATTAGGAACACGGATTTCAAATAGAATTCCGAAGCGAAAATATCTGACTTTTGTTTTAATTGCTTCGATCTTCTTCACTCTTAACTGGCTCATTCAATTACCTTTAGAGCGAATTCGCATTACCACGCGAAATCAACTGGAAAACACTCCTAGCTTGCCTGTTATGCAATGGATTTTTAATCAGTTTTTGGAATCGTTGCCGCTGATTATTTTTTCAATTTTAGCAACTCTATTTGTTTATTGGCTGATAAACAAAAGTCCAAACAAATGGTGGCTTTGGGTAACAGGTGTTTTTTCGTTTTTATTTCTTGTCTTTTTGGTTGTCGAGCCTTTTACAATCAGCCACAAACCACTTGGACAGACTCCCATAGAAGCCAAAATATCCGAACTTGGCGAACAAATCGGCATCCCGAAAGATTCAATCGTTTTAGAGAACTGTGAGCCGTTTGATAAATGCGAAATAGCTCACGTTTCCGGTCTGGGACCAACCCGTTTAATTTTACTAAACAAAGGACTGCTCAGTAATTACCCCGAAAGTTGGGTAATTCAAACCTTCGCCCACGAATCAAAGCACTTCGTCAAGGATGACAACCTAACGGGCTGGTTTGTTTTGACATTTATTTTGTTGGCAGGCTTTTGGCTCTTGGATCGTATTTGCAGAATAATAATTCAAAGATTTTCTAGCCAATTAGGGTTCATTTCCATTGCTCAACCTGCGGCTTTTCCCTGAATGATTTTCATTTTGAATATTATGTTTTTAATCGCTCTGCCGCCGATAAATATGTTTAGACAGCACGTTGAATTTGAGGCTGACCGCTATGGCTTAGAATTAACCCGCGAAAACAAAGCATTGGCAGAAATGGTTTCAAGCTGGACTACCGAATCAAAACTCCGAGTGCCAAATCCGAGCCTTTTCTATATGCTTTTTCGCAGTTCTCACCCATCGGACGCGACACGCATCTCTTTTGCCAACGAATATCAGTTGAAGGACAAAAAGGAATAGTAGAACTTCCAATTTAACGAGGCTCTTTTGCACTTTCGGGCAGCATGTCGTTATAAATCTCGCAACCTGTTACGAAAGTTTAATCCGCGAATCACGCGAATACGACACTACGATTTTTAAACGGATAAGAACCCCCCCAAGTTAATAATGTCCAATAAAATCTCTCTTTTTGTGTCTTTCAATATCTTCCTTGTAGTATTTTATCTGTTCTTCAATTATCAATTGATGCTCCAACAAGTCTGCGGAGTTGAATAATGGTAAAAGTGATTCATAGAAAGCGACTTTACCTTCATACATTGGAACTGCACTTCCTGACCAACTATCGCCACCACCACTTTCAAATCTTAACTGTTTAAAATCTTCTATATTTCGATTATTTTGTAGGAGAATTTCTAAAAATTCTTTCGTATTTCCTTGTATTATATTCGCAATAATTTTGAAAATAAAACACATTAAATAAGTATCTTGAGCATTTTTCTCAATGAAGTTTTTAATGAATGTCATTGATTTTACTTTGGCTTCCTCATCTTTTATGTTCCTAAAAAACAGTTCCCCGAAAGTTGAGCCAAATAATCGCCAATTATCTTTTTCCTTTTCTTGAATATATTTGAAGAGGTCGGTTAATTTTTCATCATAGTTTTCTTTTTTCCAAATGAAAGCGAAATTGATACTGCTATTGTGAAAGATATGAAATTTGTCTTCTTTCTCGCTTAAAACATCTATGTAGTCTTTAAGAAAACTTTCGTCAAGTTCAAATATCTTCTCTGAAATTTTTCCTTCGTAATCACAGTGATTATCAACGCCTGATTGGTAAAAAAATATTTCTTTTAGCAAGGGAACATCTATTGAGAAATTCTCTTCTAAATGTTTGAAGTCATCCGAGTGAGGGTTAAACAAATAGTGAAAATTAAACTCTCCTTCTCCTTTTTTTACTCGTTCAAATAACATTCTCACGACATTTAGATAAACTTCACCATCAACTTTTGAATATTTCCCTAAGTAGTCAAGATTTTGACTTATTTCTCGCAGATTTACAGTTTGGTAGAGCTTGTAAAGTTCTTTCAAGTAAAATTCATTAACGTCTTTTTCGTTCAAATCAATGAAGAAACAAAATAACCAATTTGATTTTCCAATAAACTCATTTTTCTGAATTAATTCATAAACAAATTTTGCGTCAGCCGTTTTCTCAAGAAATTTATAGACAATATATCTGCCATCGAAGCTAAGTTGATTTCCACTCTCAAGAAGGTGTTCAATTACTCGAATGAAAAGCTCACTATTTTCATCAGCTAAATTTGTCAAAACTGTGCCGACTGCTAAATTAAATTGGTAAAAATCCCGTGTTTCATTTTGATAATTAAGGATTTCTTTGCATAGTTCAAAAAATTCTTTGTAATCCTCGTATTTGTGAGACGCAAAATATTTTTTGAGTAGATTCTTCTTGTATTCTTCGTATTCACGCCACTCCATTTTAAGTTCGCGTCTTTCGTTGTTAAATAGAACTCTGGAAAGTCTAAATGCTTTATTTTGCAGCTTTGACCTTAAAGATTTGTCAAAGTTAATGCCGACTTTTCTTAAAAATTCAAAGTAATTATCTGCCGAAACACAATTTTGATAATCCTGTTTGTCTAGCAATTCGACAAATGGCAAGACAATTTCTGCATCGCTTTTAACTATTTCTTCGACAATGTAATCTTTCCCCCAAGTGCTTGAATAAACCTTTATGATTTCCAAAATATCGCTTCGATAAATTTCTTCTTCGTAAAGATCAAACAAAAATTTCCAAAGCGATTGACGCATTTCAAATAGCGATTCGTAAGGATGGAGATTAAACCGATGAATCGTTACCGTCATCGAGCTTTTTGAAGTGTGAGAATCAAAGTGCATTCCTAAATATTTTTTTGCAACGGTTACTGTTAATTTCTTAAAAAGATTTCCTTTTTCATTCTTTGCTCGCTCCAAAAGTTTTGACACGACATTCTTTTGAACCCAATAATCCCATCTATGTGAGTAGTGTTTGTAAGAAAAACTTTTTGTTAGAAGATAAATGACTTGAGAAATTATTTTTGGATTCTTTTCAAAATAATCGAAGATTATGTCTAACGAGATTGAAATTTCATCTCCATCAAATAACTGTAAAATTTCAAGATAACGGTCTTTTGATGACGGATTATCTACAATCGCAAAGCTCAATTCCGCTTCATCAACCTCAACCTTTTCGAGCAAATTTACTTTCGATTTTATGTAAGCTAAGGCTTCAGTTCTTTTGTGGTAATGAAAAACATCTAAAAAACCAAAAACTTTGTCTTCTTCTTCGTTCTTAATTATTTCCCATCGTTTATCAATGTGAGGTTGTAGATTCTCAATTATACTTTTACTGTCAAAAGCGTCCAATACAGGATTTAGTGATTCAACCATTCTGTATTTATGAGTTTCAAAAAAATCATTAAGCAAAGTTGAAAAATCAAGCAAACTTTCTCTGATGAATACCTTATAAAAAAGGTATGTTCCGAGAATTTGGTCGGAGATTTTAGCGACTTCATTTTCGTAAATATCCGCAATTTCTTTTTCGTGTAATTTTTCTAACTCAACCCAAAATTCATCAGCAGTAAATCCAAATGAGTTTGAAATCTTTTCAAAAAGTTCGGTTTGTGATTTATCTATAACGCGAAAGAACGACAAAATTCCTGCTATGCAGAGTAATTTCTTATTTTGTAGTTCGCTTAAATCTGGGTCATTTGCAATCGTTGAAAAGAATTCATCATAGATATTTTCAACATTAGCGATACTATTTAGATTGTTAGCTTCGAGAGCAATTTTGCCCGCCATTACTGCGATTCGTGCATTGCCCTGAGAAATATCACAGATTCGGTTTTGATACTCGGAATTTAGGATTCCGAAGCCTTCCGACAAAATCTTTCTGATTTCATCATCACTAAATCTATGTAATTCGATTTCGTCATAGGAATAGTTCTTTGAATCAAGCCTTACTTTATTAACAGCATAATCCCTAACCGTCAAAATTATTTTCACTCGACGGTTTTCTGTCTGTTCGTGGATAAGTCTCAAAATATGCTGTAATTGCGAAAGCCGATTGGCATCATCTACTAAAATCAAATAGTTTCCATCAACACTAAAGTAGGCTTTTAAGTCTTGGTATAAATCAAGAGATTTATTGCTAATGCAGAAAATTTTGTATTGAGAATTTTCTCCCGCATAGTCAAACATTGCCTTTAGAGAAGTTTTGGTTTTTCCGACTCCAGCTTTTCCTTGAATAATAATCAAATCGCTTGTTCCTAATGATTGACTAATTGCCTCCAGTTCTTTTTCTCGAAAAAAGAATTGATTATCCAACGGCGTAGCAAACTGATTCTTTTGATATTCCTCAATAAAAACGGAAGGTGGCAGAATTTGAAATGTTTCACATTCTACGCCTAAAAAATCTTTAGCTAATTGCGGATATTTTTGATAAAGGTCAAACGAGAGCGTTCCGATTTCGACAAATTCCAAGTTACAGTCTTTTTCCTGACATTTTTTTATGAATTCTAGTTTTTCTTCGTGAGATAGCTCACCATTACAAGCGAGAACAATCTTTTCTACGTCAGAGAGAGGAACATTTGTCTTTTCTTCATCAAAACATTTTTCTAAATCTTTAGAAAATTTATTACCTAGACCAGTCTCTTGAGTTGTATATTCAACAAAAAGAAATCGCCCATTTTCTAGCTTAAACAAACTATCGGGAGTTCCTATTCTCGTTTTATCTTTTCCAAAAGTAGAACCGACAGGGATGATTTCTGCGTAAGGATATTTCTTAGCCAAATAAGAATCTCCAAGTTTCTGAAATTCACCTTGTCCTTTAGATAAAAGTTCATTTTGTATCTGATTGAGTTTTGACATAATTAAAAGTCCTCATTTTTTCATATTGCTCAATCGGTTCGTTAGCCTTGCTCAAATCAATGATGCTCTTTCGCCCCTTCAGGCAAATTACCGTGATGACTTTCCCCGCCCGTTGCCACAAATTCTTTTACCTCTTACCTTTTGCCTCAAAAACCCGCCGCTTGCCCGTCTTTCCTTGACTCCGAAGCACCGTAATAAACCTTATTCTCCGCATCATACCGAATCCCCTGATAACCGCCGTAGCCCGTCAAGTCAAACTGAATGGTGTGTCCCATTTTCATCAGTTCGCGGATTGATTCGTGTGGGAAACCTGATTCGAGTTGGATAATTCCGCCGTCGGTCATACGCTCGCCGGTCGGTTCGGATGAGCCTGTGTGGGCGATGCGTGGAGCGTCTCCTGCTTCTTGGATGTTCATTCCGAAATCAACAATATTCATTACGATTTGGACGTGTCCGAGCGGTTGAAATTCGCCACCCATCACGCCGAAAGACATAAAAGGTTTGCCGTCTTTGGTGATAAACGCGGGGATAATTGTGTGAAACGGGCGTTTGTGCGGAGCGTAAGAGTTGTTGCGACCTTCCGTCAGATCAAACATTTCACCGCGATCTTGGAACATAAAACCCAAATCGTCCGCGACCATTCCCGAACCCATTCCGCGATAATTGCTCTGAATCAGCGAAACCATATTTCCTTCTTTATCAGCAACCGTCATATAAATCGTGTCGCCGTCTTTCAAGGCAGGATTTCCCGCATCATAAGTTTTCGCGGCTCGCATCGGATTAATCAGTTTTCGACGTTCATTCGCATATTCCTTTGAAATCAATTCTTTAACCGGAATTTTGACGAAATCGGGATCAGCGTAAAACTTGGCACGATCTTCAAAAGCGAGTTTTTTCGCTTCGACAAAAAGGTGAATATGTTCTGGGCTGCCAAACGGAATTTTCTTGAAATCGTAGGCTTCTAAAACGTTGAGCATCTGTAAAGCCGCGATGCCCTGACCATTCGGCGGAAGCTCCCAAACATCGTAGCCGCGATAGTTGGTCGAAACAGGTTCGATCCAATCGGATTTGTGGTCGGCTAAATCTTTTTCGGACAAAAATCCGCCCATTCGTTTGAAAAATGCGTCAATCTTTTTGGCGACTTCGCCTTTGTAAAAACCGTCGCGTCCTTTGTTTGCAATAGTTTCAAGCGTATTCGCAAGTCGCGGATTTCTGAAGATTTCGCCTTTTCGCGGGGCTTTTCCGTTGATGGTGTAAGTTTCTTTGAAATTCGGATATTTCTTTTCGTCGGCAAAATTATCAACGCCGCGTTCCCATAAATACGCGATCAATTCGCTAACGGGAAAACCTTCGCGGGCGTAGCGAATAGCGGGGGCTAGATTCTCTTTCATCGGCAGCTTGCCAAATTTTTTGTGCATCTCAAACCAACCGTCAACCGCTCCGGGAACTGAAACGGGCAACACACCGTAAGGCGGAATTTGTTTGATATTGTTCTTTTTGAAATAATCCAGCGTCAGCGAATAAGGCGAACGCCCGGAAGCATTTAAGCCATAAAGTTTCTGTGTTTTCGCATCCCAGATTATCGCAAAAAGGTCGCCGCCGATGCCGCTTCCCGTCGGTTCAACCAATCCGAGCGTTGCATTCGCAGCAATCGCCGCATCAATTGCGTTTCCGCCCTGTTTCAAAATATCGAGTGCGACCTGAGTGGCAAGCGGTTGACTCGTTGCCGCCATTCCGTTTCGGGCAATCACTTCCGAACGAGTAGCAAAAGATTTTCCCGTAATTCGTTGGGACATAATATTTTGGAAAGAAAATAGGAATAGGAGAAAGAGACAGATAATTTTTTTCATAAATTATTTCTTCATTTTTTGGAAAGCATAAACTAAAACACCGTTGACATCACCGACTCTTCGCTTCCTGAATTGATATTTTCCTTTATCAAGTTTTTTAACTACCGCATAGTCCGTATGACATCTAACACAAGATTCATTTACAGCTCTAACTGGTTTGGCAAAATACCACCATCCGCCAGCTTCAAATTCAAAGTTTTTTTCTTCGGTTGTCTCAGATTCTTGAAATACTGAAAATGCTTCTTTCACTTTTTTTAGAATACTAACCGACTTTGACAAATCTTCTCTTTTCTTGATGTTTTTGGTAATAATTATTGGCTGCTTCAATCGGTAATCAATCAGGAACTTATCTTGCTCAACACCTTTCTTGATCTCTTTTTCCGTCCTTTTGCCATAAAGATAAAGACCCACTTTCCAACCGTTTTGCTCGAAATCTTCAACGATTGTTTTCTCTAATCCATTTTTCGGATAGAAACTTTCAACGTGTCTGCTGTAAGGCGGAGTCGGAGAAATTCTTGCCGAACCAAATCCCGGCTCAGTCAAAAATTTGTTCAGGATTAGCGAATGAAACTTCTCAACTTCTTTCAAATCAGGTTTTGGAATACCTGATTCTACTTCGCTATTTTTACTAATTACAATTTGAGATTTTTGGGACAAAACTACGGCAAAAACTCCAAGCAACCAGCCAATACAAACAATAGTTTTCAACTTTTGATTTTTCATCTTAGTATCGCTGCTCTGATAATCGCTTGAAACAAGCTATCCGGCAAAAACCTTCTTAAAAACAGCATTCCTTTGGTATTGATCGGATAACGCATTTTCCAAGTTCCATCGGTTATCGCACGATAAATTGTCTCCGCTACCACTTCTCCGCCGGGAGCGTTTTCGCCTGCTTTTTGCATATTCGGCATCGCTTTTTCGATGAAAGAATCGTAAGCAGTTAAGCCTTCTTTTTTGGTTAAATCCATCGAACGATCATAAAAATCTGTTTTGATTGGACCCGGCTCGATAATCTTAACTTTTATGTTAAAAGCCTTTAGCTCGTATTGGAGGCTTTCGGAAAAGCCTTCGACCGCCCATTTTGTGGCGTGATAAAGACTGTAAAGCGGAAAGGTAATTCGTCCGCCAACCGAAGCAACATTAATAATTACACCGCGTTTTTGTTCGCGAAAATACGGCAAAATCTCGCGGCAAACGTTCATCAATCCAAAAACGTTTGTCTGAAATTGCTTCTCGATCTGCTCGCTGGCGGAAGCTTCAAATGCTCCAACAAGTCCATAACCGGCATTATTGACGACCGCGTCAATCCGTCCGAATTTATCAAGTGTTGCCTTAATTGCACTTTTGATCGATTCAACGTCCGTTACATCGAGCCGAATGCACTCTACATCAACAATTTTTTGCAAATCAACCGCTTTTTCCGGAGTTCGCATCGTTGCGGCAACTTTCCAGCCTTTCGTCTGAAAAAGCTTCACCGTTTCCTTGCCGATTCCGCTCGAAGAACCTGTGATCATGATTACTTTGTCCATAATTTTTTAATTGTAAATGGTAATTGATATTTGGTAAATGATAGAATGTTGTTATGAAATTCCTGCATATTTCCGACATCCATTTGGGTTGTACGCGGTATCAGTTGCCTGAAAGTCCGAAAGATTTTTTCTATGCCTGGCACGACGTTTTGACGAAATACGCGGTTGGAGAAAAGGTTGACTTTGTGGTGATAGGCGGCGATTTCTTTCACAAACGAAATGCTGATCCGCAGGCGATGAATCATGCAGTTGCCGGACTTAAACTATTGAAAGATAATGGGATACCGGCAATTGCGATAGAAGGAAATCATGATCAGCATACGATTGAGAGTTCGCATACCTGGCTGCGTTCGCTATCCAGCTGGGATTTGCTGACGCTGCTCGAACCGCAATCTGACAATGCCGGAAATATAATCTACAAAGCTTGGGACACGGATAATTTTGAAGGTTCTTTTATCGATATCGGCAAGGCACGAATATTCGGCTCGCATTGGTATGGAGCGTCTGCAAACGTTGCGATTCCGGCTGTAACCAGAGCAATTTTGCAAAATCAACGCGAAGGTGCGTTTCACATTTTACTGCTTCATACGGATGTGGAAGGGCATCAAACTCATCCAATACCGGCGTTGACCTTAGCAAATCTGAAAGAGCTAAAATCAGCAACCCAATATGTTGCCCTCGGGCATACACATAAATCATACGAAATTGATAATTGGGCGTTTAACCCCGGTTCGCTTGAAGTGACTAATATCGATGAATATAAGGAAATTCGCGGAGCTTTTTTAGTAGAAGTTTCGGACGATTTTGAGGTTACCGCAACTCATATGAAAGATTATCGGCAACGTCCTTTTCAACGAATTCCTTATGATGTTTCGGGCAAAGCTGATGCTGAAATAATTACGGCTGGCGTTTTGGAAAAGGTTGAATCGGAAGTTCATTCCTTCCCTGATAAATCTCCTAAACCTATTATTGAGATAATCTTACGCGGACATTTGGGTTTCCCAAATTCCTTGCTGGAGCTAACAAAGATTAGAGAAGAAGTTCAGCAAATGACCAATGCTCTGCACGTTAGAATCAAAAATCATACTGCTCCTGTGGAATATGCAGTTGCGGCGGATTTGGAGGAAGACGTGAGCCGGGAAAAATTGGAACGCCGTGTAATCGAAGATTTGATAGTCCGTGACAATCGTTATAAAATTCGCTCTGTTGAAATGGCGGATGCTGTTATCGGAGCTAAAAGAATGGCTCTGAGCGAAGAATCGCCTGATCGAATTGCTGATTTCATCGGACTTAAATTGACTGAGAATCGTGATTCAGTAATCGAAAATTAGAAAGAAAAACCTCCACAAAATCTATGAAAGATGCCACCGAAAAAGTTTTAGGCGTTAAACGCTTGCCAATATTCCCGCTTCCACTGGTTTTATTGCCAAATGAATTATTGCCGCTGCACATATTTGAACCAAAATATCGGCAAATGTTGAGCGATATTCAATTGGAAAATCGTCTTTTTGGCGTTTCTTTTTTTGACGGACAAGATTCTTTGACCAATGAACCTGCAATCGGAACCATTGGTTGCGTTGCAGAGCTGATCGAAACCGAAACGCTCGAAGATGGTCGTTCAAATATCGTGACAACTGGCGTAATTCGTTATGAAATTGAGAGTTATGTTGATTCTACCGAACCTTATTTGATCGCAGAAGTTTCTTTTTTCGAAGATTTTTCGGAAGATAAACAAATCTTACAGTCTTTAGCAGATAAAGTTTTTCGACTTTTTAAGAGAATCGCTGAAGTCGCACAGCAATTAAGCGGCGGAGGCATTTTACCCGACATTGCCCCGGCAGATCCGCAAACGCTTTCCTTTCTCGCAGCAAATGCTTTCAATTTACCAAACGATATTAAGTTGAAACTTCTAAAAAGCCGCTCAACTATTGAAAGATTAACGCAAATGGAAGATATTTTGCTTCAGGCGATTGCCCAAATCGAAGAAAGCGTAGAAATCACTAAAGTCGCTAAAACTAATGGACACAGTAATAAGAAGATTGATTTAGACAACTAATGATAAAACGAAAAACCCGCACGAGAGTAGCTATTATACTCGCGTGCAGGTTTCCGCTTTAGCTCTTAACTTCTTTTACAGTCTTACGCCGTATTTTTTGAAGTGTTCTTCTTTCGCACTTTCTACCCAGCCTTCTCTAACGATGCGTCCTTTGAATCTTGGCAATTTTTCATCCATTTCAGCAATTTTTGCAGCATCCCAGGCAGCTACATCTTTGAAGAAATAAACGCCCATATCGTAGAGCATTCTTTCCAAAACGGGACCAACGCCATTGATCAATTCAAGATCATCGCGTTCATCCATCGGCACTTCACGTTTGATGGATTGTCCTGATTCGGCTTTCTTAACTTGTCCGAGAAGGTATTCATTTTCATTTTCACTCTCAGCAAGTTTCGCTTTCAGAGCGTCAATCTCAGCTTGCAATTTGGCACTATCGCCACCGCTTCCCGCTGATCCTGCGACCGCTCCCGCTGCTCCCGCCGCCGAAAGAGTGGCAACTTTAGACTTCCAATCATTTGCCTGTCCTTCCAATCTCGCGTATTTTTCGCCGCTGGCTCTTAGATCACCTTCGAGAGAAGAAATCTTTGCTTTCAATGAAGCAATTTCCGCATCATCTTTAGTATTTTCAGCGTTTGCACTTGATGATGTGCTGCTGACAGTTGATTTTAATTTTGCAATTTCCGCGTCTCTAGAACGAAGTGAACCTTCATATTCCGCACATTTTTCACACGCTTTTGTGCCACCAAAGAGCTTGCTCAAAAGCCATCCGATGATAGCACCCAAGATACTCGCAATTGCCAAACACAACCATATTTTTGAAACTATACTCCAATCCCACATAATTATTTTCCTCCTCCCAATACTTGAAATTCAATTCGACGATTTCGCTGTTTTCCATCATCGGTTGAGTTGTCGGCAATCGGTTTTTCTTGACCGTAACCTTTTGTTGTAAAACGATTTGCGTCTAATCCTTTGCCCGCTAGATATTTTTTAACGGTTTCGGCACGACGTTTACTCAAATCCAAATTCGACGCAGGTTTGCCCGCATTATCCGTATGACCGCCGACTTCTAGATTATCCTTCGAATCCTTGAGAATCGGAGCCAATTCATCCAAAACGGCTTTGCCCTTATCGGTTAATTGGTCGCTGCCTGAAGCAAATTCTACGATTTTACCTGCAATCGCTTCATTGAGTTTTACCTGTACTTTTGCCTGATCGTCAGACAAAGTTTTTTGTCCGGCAAGAGTCAAAAGATTATTGATTGTAGTATTGGGCGGACACGCTTTGATCGCGTCAGCATAAATTTTGTCTTTATCCGCTTGGGTTGGAACTTGCCCGACAAGCGAAATGCTATTTCCTTCGGCAGATAATCCGCCGCCGGTTACGCCATTTTTAGTAAATGGAAGCAAGGCATAAACGGCTGACATCCAAGCAGGGTTTGATACTCCCCCAACCTTGAGTTCGTCTATGTAATTACCTTCGCCGTAAACTTCTTTGGCTTTAGCAATAAATCTGTCTTTTGTGTTTTGATCGGGAAGTGTTCCCGTAAGGCGATATTTGCCGTTTTCAAACGCTACCTTGAGCGTTGGAGCGGCAAGAGCTACATTTGAATTGGTGTTTACTTTTGTGTTTGTGTTGGCAGACGTACCGCCTCCTTGAATGCCTGCGATTTCTCGCCAATGCATCCAAGGACATAAGATGAACAACAAAAGTAATCCCAACACAGCTAAAAGAATGCCGAGTTTTGCTGACACAACTGTTCCTCCTGAAACTTTAGATTTTTGGGGGATAATTTTTACTTATTCGTTATTAGTTAATAACGATTTCTTGAAAAAATCAATTACCCGAAGATCATAAGTTCCAGTTTGGTCGTTTGAAACGGTCATTATATTGTAGCCAGAGGGCATTAAATCAAGGTTTTTCTCTAAATTTGCTTGGGCAGGAAAACATTCGGCAATCTCGCCGGTAGTGGATTGCAAGTGCGGCGTTTCGTTGGTAGCCATTAATAAAACTTTTCGATTACTTATTTTTTTGACAACATTACACATCAAATCGCGATTGTATCCGCCATTGTAAAAATATGGATAAGTTCCAACTGCGGCAATTTTTGATGTAAGAAAACTTGCGAAAGGAAACTTTTTCTCAATTGCTTCAGCCAGCACATCGTCGGAACCCAATGGCACAGAGTCTGCCACTAAAGCTTTTACTCTAGGCTCTTTAGCAGTCGCAGAAATTGCCGCGACAGCACCTAGTTCAACCCCATAAAGTCCGAATTCATCGTTTACCAAAACGCTATTGTCTTCAGATTTCAAAGTTTTAAGATAATCCATCGCCGAGAGAATATCCTCTGCTTCATTTCCGCCAAGCGAACTTTGAGGTACGATAGGATTTTCTCCATGCCCACGCAGATCAGGCATCAAAACGGTGAAATCCGTTCCTTCATTGAGTTTTACACCGAGATTCAAAACCCATGAGCGATCAGTTCCATATCGATGCAGCAGAATTACTGCCGGAGCACCTTGGCGTCCACGCAAAAGCCATCCGCGAGCGGTTGAGCCATCTCTGTTCGACCATTTTTCGTCCGTTACTTTTGCGGCTCTCGTGCTGAGAAGTCCATATTTTTCAGGCGTTAGCAAATACGGCAATTTTGGAGAAACCGATGCCTGGTAAACCAACCAGATTGACGATGCGAAAAACGCGATTACAAGTAAAACTACGGTTGGTAATAATAAGCGATAAAACCCGCGAACAAGATTATTTACTGCTGACATAACTTTAGCCCTTTAATAAATTGAAACTTTAAATTTTTACTCTAGATAAGCAACTTGAAAGTATTTTTTTGACTCTTAAAAATTAAGTCCTACTGAATTCAGACTTATGGTAAGCTACTTAAATGTTAGCATAGCTTTTAAAAGAGAAAGGAAGTTTTTTATCAATGTTAAAAATAAAATTTTTGCTGATTTTAGCCATTATCTTTAGTCTTTGTTTTAACTTAATTGGGCAAACCAAAGCCAAATTAACTAAAGAAACATCAAATGTAAATTCGCCAAACTTAAATATCATGCCGCTTTCCGAAGTGAAAGAAGGTATGCGTGGCACAGCCCAAACGGTTTTTCGCGGAAGCGTTCCCGAGCAATTTAATGTTGAAATATTGGGCGTTGTGCCGGGTGCGATTGGTCCGAAACAAGACATGATCGTTGGCAAAATAAGCGGCGGCGGAGCAGACAGAACGGCTGTTTTTGCCGGTATGTCAGGCTCGCCGGTTTACGTTGACGGTAAATTAATCGGAGCATTATCGTACAGTTTTCCTTTCTCGAAAGAAGCAATTTGCGGAATTACGCCGATTGAGCAAATGATTCAGATTTTTGAAAAGAAGCCTAATTCGGGTAATAAGGCAAACTCACCGCGTTCGATTTCGTTCACCGAGTTTGCATCTGCAAGTTGGCAACCAAATCTTCCAAATTCTACCGGAAGCTCGATTTTAGCTGGTGCAGACGGCAACTCGCGGCTTAGTTCTGTCGTTGGGCAAACGTTTCAGCCGATAGCTACGCCGTTATCATTCAATGGTTTTTCGCAAGACACCTTGAATCATTTTGCACCGCAACTGATGAACGCGGGATTGCTGCCCATTGCTTCCGTAGGCGGTGCAGCGAAGATGACTCCGCTCAAAAAATTTGATGATAAAACGCTGCTTGGCGGCACGTCGGTTTCGATGCAATTGACTCGTGGCGATTACTCGATGGCGGCAAGCGGAACCGTAACATTTCGTGACGGGGAAAAGATTTACGCATTTGGACATCCATTTTTGAGCTTGGGAGTTTCTGATTTGCCGATGTCAGAATCGCACGTTGTAACCGTTGTTCCCAATCTGAATAATTCTTTCAAATTAGCCGTTCCGGATGCGATGGTCGGGACGATGACCCAAGATAGAAATACCGGAGTTTTTGGAAACTTAGGGCAAACTCCGAGCATGATCCCTGTAAAACTTACTGTGCAAACCAGCAGAAATAGTCAGGAAACTTACAATTTCGAAGTCGCAAAAGACTCTTTCTTAACACCTCTTTTGCTAAATATGACGATTTATAATTCGCTGACTGCAACAGAACGCGGACTCGGCGATACGATGGTAACGGTTGATGGCACGGTCAATGTAAAAGGACAGCAGCCGATAAAAATTGAGCGGCGTTTTGCCGGAATGCAAGCTTCTCAATACGCTTCATCTTCGGTCGCGATGCCTGTAAATGCTTTGCTTCGGGCAGGTTTTACAGATTCGGAAATAACTGGAGTTGAACTTAATTTGACTTCGATTGATGATAGTAAAACTGCTAGTTTGGAAAGAATCTCGCTCAACAAAACAGAAATTCGTGCGGGTGAAACTTTCGAAGTTAGTGCCTTTGTACGGACAAATATGGGACAGGTTTTAGTCCAAAAAATCCCTGTAAATGTTCCGAAGGAAACTCCTGCGGGAACGCTCTTAATTAGCGTTGGCGATGGAGCTTCCCTGCAAAGACTTTCGCAAACCAATCAATTTATACCGAAAGATTCTGCCGAACTTATCAAAATGATTAACCAAGTGAAGAAAAACGACCGCCTTTATGTTCAAGGCTTTCGAATCACAAATGGAGCGATTATCGGTGCCAAAGAATTGCCGAATTTACCGCCATCGGTTTTGGCAACGCTCAATAACGACCGTACCGCCGGTGGATTTACTCCAACCGTTATTACAGCTTTGATCGAACAGGAAGTTGCCCCAGCCGAATTTTTGATTACTGGTCAGCAAGTTTTAACAATTGACGTTATAAAGTGAAAAGGTTGGAAGCCGGAAAAGTGAAAAAGTAGCGAGTGCGTCGAGCAATCATACTTTTTCACTTTTCTCATTTTTTACACTATTTCTATGAACGATTTAACAAATTTACTTCAAGCAGCCAGTTTTTCTGCAAAAAAGCATCGCTTTCAAACACGAAAAGGCGTTGAAGGCGAACCATATATCAATCATCCTTTAGAGGTCGCAAATCTGATTGCAACTATAGGCAAAATAACAGATTACGACATTTTGATGACGGCCATTTTGCATGATACGGTTGAGGATACTGAAACAACTGCTGAAGAATTGACAGAACTTTTTGGCGAAAACGTCAGCAAAATGGTTTTGGAAGTTACCGACGATAAATCTCTGCAAAAACACGAGCGTAAATTACTTCAAATCGAACACGCTCCGCATCTTTCTGATGGAGCAAAACTCGTAAAGCTTGCAGATAAGATCAGTAACGTTTCGGATGTTTTGCACAATCCGCCTGATTGGACCGATGAACGAAAAGCCGAATACATCGTTTGGGCGAAAAAAGTTGTCGCTGGTTTGCGGGGCGTTAATAAAAATTTAGAAGATTATTTCGATCAGATCGTTTCTCAAGCCAAATAAAAAAGGCGAGGTTTACTTATCTCTAACACAGCGAAAACCCAAATTATTCAGCCCTGTATCAGGCGTAGATTGGCTTCTGCCTGCAACGCGATAATTTGAACAATAGTTTTCCGAACACATCCACGAACCGCCGCGAATTACTTTTTCTATCCCAGTTTCTGCACCTTTTGGGTTTTCGGCGGGCGATTTTTTGTAATAATTTTCGTCATACCAATCGCTCGTCCATTCCCAAACGTTTCCGCCTATGTCATATAATCCATAGCCATTAGGCGTAAAGCTTTTAACCGGAGCACGACGCAAATGTCCGTCTTCAATCGTGTTGTTATTGGGGAAAACGCCTTGCCACCAATTTGCAACAGGTTTCCCATTCGGCTTTAATTCATCACCCCAACTATATTTCTTTCCGGTCAATCCCCCACGTGCTGCATATTCGAATTCAGCTTCGGTCGGCAAACGTTTTCCCGCCCATTTTGCATAAGCATTAGCATCGGTCCAGGAGATTTGGCAGACAGGTTCATCATCTTTTGCCGTCGAATTTTTACCTTCGGGATTCCGCCAATTTGCCCCGTCAGCCTTTATCCACCGACTTGTTTCAATATCAAAAACCCCTGACCAACCAAACTTTTCGGCTTCGGTCTTGTAATTGACAGCCTCGACAAATTTAGCAAATTCGGCAACGGTTACCTCATGTTCATCCATCCAAAAAGAGTCGATTTTAACTTGATGAACGGGCGATTCGTGAGCCATTCCGTCAGTTGTTCCCATCGCAAAACTACCTTCCGGAATCAGCAGCATGCCGTCTTTTGATTCAAGTTTAGTTTGATTTGGCGTCGTGTTTTGGCAGCCCTGAATGAAAAGCAGAGATAAATAGATAAAAAGTGTAATTGAAATTTTCATCTAGTTTTCGCCTTGAATCCAAACTTCCCCGCCTACGTAATATTCTTTTTTCCAGATTGGAACGGTGCGTTTTAACTCTTGGATTAGCCATTCGCAAGCTTCAAAAGCGGCACGTCGATGCGGAGAAGCGACCGAAATTACGACCGAAGTTTCGCCTATTTCCATTCGCCCGAGGCGGTGAACAATTCCAACATTTTCAATCTCAAACAAACTTTTCGCAGCTTCTACGAGCTTTTCCATTTCCTTCAAAGCCATCGGTTCGTAGGCTTCGTATTCGAGGTAGAGTGTTTCTTTGCCTTTGGTAAATTGTCGGACAAAGCCGTCTAAAGTAACAATTGCCCCGCAGCTTGGAGGCACATTTCGTCGGGCAATTTCACCGACTTTTAATGGTTCGGTTGTGAGCTCAAAAAAATCTTTTGATTCAAATATCTCATCGTATATTCCAAATTCCATATACATTCTTTATCCGCCGCTTACTGCCGTAAAAATAGCGAGTTCATCGCCAACATTTATAATCTCGTCGCCGCTTGCATAAGTTTGATTAACGGCGAAAAGCAGTTTATTTTCACTTAACTCTGGAAATTTTCCGACAATTTCAGAAAACGCAACGCTCGCCTTAATTGATTCTTCAAGTGATATCTCAATTTCACGCTTGCCTACAATTTCCGCCGTTTGTCCAAAAAATAAAACGTTAATCTTCATATTTACGACTTCTTAACTCTTAGATTCATCCCGCAAAACACGTTTCAAAATTTTTCCTGTTCCACCCATCGGCAATTCGCTTCTAAATTCAATGTGACGCGGGTATTTATAACTTGCAAACTGAATTTTGCACCAACTGATCATTTCTTCTTCAGTAACGCTAAAGCCTTGTTTCTGAACAATATAAGCCTTTACCTCTTCGCCCATTTTGTCGCACGGAACGCCTAGTACAGCAACTAACGAAACGCATTCGTGGGTCATCAAAACTTCTTCCAATTCACGCGGATAGACGTTGTAACCACCACGTAAAATCATGTCCTTTTTGCGATCAACTATGGTCACAAAGCCTTCGTCATCCATAATTCCGATGTCGCCAGAATGAAACCAGCCGTTCTTAAAAGCCTCCGCAGTCGCTTCGGGACGTTTATAATAGCCTTTCATAATATTGTGTCCGCGAATGACGATTTCGCCACGTTCGCCACGCGGCACTTCGTTATCATTTTCATCAACGCAGATAACTTGCACACCGAAAACAGGCTGCCCAACTGTTCCGGTTTTGGATGGGACACTGGGATGATTAAAAGTCGCAATCGGCGAAGTTTCCGAAAGTCCGTATCCTTCTAAAATCCGTACTTTGAATATTTTCTCAAATTTTTTCATTATTTCCACAGGCAAAGGTGCTCCGCCCGAACTCAAAACCAACAAACTTTCAGCATATGGAGCCACATCTATGGAGTTATCTTCGACGTGTTTCAAAATCGCCCAATACATCGTTGGCACGCCTGACCAAAAATTCACGCTTTCTTTTTTGATTACATCAAGCGTTGCTTGCGGCTCAAATTTAGCTAATAAAACAACGCGGTGACCGCCAAAAAGCTGGGCATTCATTTGTGCGGTTTGTCCAAAAGTGTGAAAAAGCGGCAGGGTAATCAGACAAGTTTTCTGCTTGCCGTCAGTATAATCCAAGCTGGGAACGTGCAAATTAAAACCAACTATCGAATTAAAATAAATGTTTGAATGAGTTAATTCCGCACCTTTGGGCTGCCCAGTCGTACCGGAAGTATATAAAATAGTGCAAACATCAGTTGGCTTAGTCGGATAAGTTTGAAATGTTTCAGATTGCGAAAACATTATTTGCCCAAGTGTTTTGTGTCCGTCAAATGGACTTGGCGATGCGGGATTTGCCGTCATTACAACTAAATGCTCGCAGGTTTCAACTTCATCAAAGGCTTGCTTTGCCATTTTCGCCATCGGAAGTTCTGGCGTTCCCTCAAAAACAAAGATTGCTTTAGCGTCAGAATCTTGCAAATGGTAGGCAATTTCTCTCGGTGAAAAAAGCACATTTAAAGGAACAACCGTTGCCCCGGCTTTCATCACACCGTAATAAACCATCGGAAAATACGGCAAATTCAGACACGAAAGTGCAACTTTATCGCCGTATGCAATACCCATTTCCGTCAGGGCATTGGCAATTTTATTCGTGTAAGCGTTTAATTGTCCGTAAGTTAGCCGAACATCGTTCCAGATAATAGCTTCTTTTTCAGGTGTTAAACCTGCGTGATGTTCAATAATCGAAGCAAGATTTAAAATAGTCGCACCGTATTGCATAAGATTCTTTTTACCGACTTAAGATTTGAATTGTTTAGACCGTTTATTAGTCTATTCAAAACCGAAAAAAATACAAGAACAATTTTGTCTTTCGTGCGAGTTTTGCTCCGTTATGGCAAAATATATTTATGACAACTTCAGCGAAAGAACTCGCATTTTTACACGATTTATATATTTCAACCGATTGGACTGAGCGTTTTACAACGAATCTCAACGAGAATTTTAAGTTCAAAAAGGTCAAAAAACTCCTTTACGTCAATGCCGGCTCAGGCAATCACGCACTCGAACTACGCGAGAAAATGGACAGCAAAGCTGAACTCAAGGCGATTTGCGAGAGTAAAGAATTACTAAAAATTTCGAAAGCAAAAGCCGAATTAATCAAGGCAAACGTAGCTTTTTCAGATACGTTTCCAAACGAAAAATTTGACCGTGTAATTACTGATTCCACATTTACAGACGCCCGGAACTTGGCTGATTTATTAGCTCAAACTGTAAATACCGCTAATAACGAAGTCATATTTTTTCTACCAACGGCAGGAAGTTTTGGCGAAATTTTCTCGTTTCTTTGGGAAACATTTTTCAATCTTGATCTAACTGAGAAAGGCTCTGAAATTGAGCGTTTGATCTCGGATTTACCAACCGTTTCGGCACTTGAAGAGATGGCGGAAACTGTTGGATTAAAAGACATTTCGAGCATAACAAAGGTTGAAATTTTTGAGTATGAGAATCCAAAGGAGTTTATCGAATCGCCGCTAATCGCTAAATTCTTATTGCCAAAATGGCTTGCTTTTTTGAGCGAAAAAGAACAAAAACTCGTGGCAAAAAATCTGGTTAAAGTAATTGAAAGCGACGATCCGCATTTGAGTTTTCGATTCTCCGTAAAAGCCACTTTTCTAACGGGAACCAAAATCAATTAAGTACAGTTTGCCTGAAATCAAACTCGTGGCAAACTGCATCAACAACCTTAAAAACTTCCGAGCTTTCTGGCTTTCTTTTTTGGTTTATTTTCGGATAGAACCTTAATGATTTCAGTAGGCTCGGCACGTTTTGTATAATCCGGCTCAAGAAAAGCGTAGAGAATTTTGCCGTCTTTTCCGATCACGTAAGTTGCCGAAAGTGGCAGTTCAGGCTTTGGAGTGCCATTAGCTTTAACCAAATCGATCCCGTATCCGATATATTTTTCGTTCGTTTCTTTTGAAAGTTCAAAAACGATTCCAAACTTTCTCGCAACCTCTAATTTCGGATCGCTCAGCACAGTAAATTCAAGACTTTGCTTTTTACTAACCTTCATCGAAGTATCAGGATTCTCAACCGAGATCGCCACCAAATTCCCGCCATTCGCCTTAATTTCTGGAAGCTTTCCTTGCAGACTGTGCAGATATTTATTGCAGAAAGGACACCAAGCTCCGCGATAAAAAACCACGACCAAATTTCCTTCCTGCAATAAATCATTACTTGAAACTGCTTTTCCATTCGCATCAGAAAGCGAAAACTCGGGCATCATTCCGCCAACAGTCAAAGCAGATTTCGCCGCGTCTTCCGGCGAAATTATTTTGTCCATCGTCATACTTTTCGCCATCGTTCCTTGAGCGAATGCCTGAAACCCTAAAGCGAAACATAGAATAAAACCGGTAATAAATTTTTTCATTGAAAATCTCCTTAAATTTTGAAATTATTTTCTAAATTATAAGATGCATTTTTCTACAGTATTCATTCCAAAAAAATTATAATTTTCTGGCTTCAAGCCAAATTTTAGGAATCGAAATGATTTTTTGAGCCTTCGACGTTGAGGCACGTTGCTTGAAAATGTCGTAATTTTGAAGCTCAATTTTGTCTAGGATTTTGGAATAAAGCCGCAATGCGAGCAAAACTGTGAATCGCGTATCTTTTTCGAGCATCGGAATTCCCGTCAAGCTTCCCTGATAATATTCTCGAGTTCTGGCGATTTCAAATTTCATCAAATTAACAAAATTTTCGTCCACCTGCTTCGAAAAAATCTGCTCCTCAGAAATTCCAAATTTCCGTAAATCTTCCTGCGGCAAGTAAATTCTGCCCATTTCGGAATCTTCACTGATGTCGCGTAAAATATTGGTCATTTGCATCGCAATTCCAAGTTTTTCGGCGTAAACAAGCGTTTCCGGCTTTTCGTAATCAAAAATCTCGCTCGCCATCAGACCAACGGTTGAGGCGACCCGATAGCAATAAACGTAAAGCTCTTCGAATGTTTCATAACGCTTGATGTGGGTATCCTGGCTGACTCCTTTCATCAATTCGAGAGGCAATTTTTTGGGAATTTTGTAACGCTTTAGTAAGTCTTGCCACGCGAGAAAAACGAGTCGCTGCACTTTGCTCTCGCCTTCGTCCCATTTTCCTTCGTAGATTGATTCCAAGCGGGCTTCCCAATTTTTCACCGCCGCCGCCGATTCGATCTCGCTCCGAATATCCGCTTCATCGATCTCATCATCAACGTGCCTGCAAAGTGCATAAAGTGCATAAATAGGCAACTGCTTTTCTCTTGACAAAAATTTAGCGGCGAAATAGAAACTTTTGGCGTGAATTTTTGTCACGCTTTCGCAATATTTATAGGCTTCCCGCAATTCCGGTGTCAGCATTACGCCTTTCTTTCTCCCAAATAATCAGCAAATTGCTGCAGATTTGCCCGAGCTTCATTAGCGGGGAAACTTTCGAGTAAAACGTTTTTTGCGTTGTTGATGAGGTTTTTCAATTGAATTTTGGCAGTTTCAATTCCCTTTTCAATTGCAAAAGTGGACTGATCTTTGCTGAAAATTTCGCCGTCTTCTTGTAAGTCGATCAGGTCATCGGAAAGCTGATAAGCGTCGCCCATTAATTCAGCAAAACGCGAAAGTGCAGTTAGATGAATTTCGTTTGCACTCGACAAAATCGCCCCAATACGCAGTGCGAGTCGCATCAAAGCGGATGTTTTTAAGTTTCGAATTGATTCAATTTCATATGTTTGAGCGGTTGAATAAGCTTGCGTTTCGCCCTTTGCCAAAGCCAGATCCAAAGCCTGCCCACCGACCATTCCTTTCGAACCAATGCACTCAACTAATTCCTTTAATGCTTCAACAGAATTAGCCGTTTGATTGACGAAAACCAAGCCGTATGAACAATTTAGCAACGCCAGCCCGACTAAAACCGCCATTCCTTCGCCGTATTTTTCGTGCAAAGATTCCTTTCCCCGGCGATGCGGCGAATTATCCATTCCCGGCAAATCATCAAAAATCAGCGAACTTGTATGAATATATTCAACGCCAATTGCCGCAGCTAAAACGCTTTCCGGATTTCCGCCAACAATTTCCGCTCCCAACATCGTCAAATAAGGACGCAAACGCTTTCCGCCCGGAAAAAGTGAATATTCCAAAGCTTCATTGAAATTCGTCTGAATCTGCGGCGGGGCATAAGGCAAATGTTCGCGTAAAGTATTCTCTACGCTTAGCTTATGCTTTTCTATATATTGCCATAAGCTTTGCTGCCCGAATGTTTTAATGTTCGACATTTTGTTTGACTTAGCGATTTTCGTAAAGTATTTCTTTAACGTCAACTATTTGGCAAGTTGACGGCTTTTTATAAAAATTACAGATAAGAAATTTTATCACAGCCTTCAAAAAAATTAATGGTAAAATGCCAAGCAGTTAATTATGAGTGAAAAACAAACTAAATTTCGAGTAGGATTAGGCGTTTGCGGCGGCATTGCAGCGTATAAAGCAATCGAAGTTTTACGTGGTCTGCAGCGTGCGGGATGCGACGTGCAAGTATGTATGACCCGCCATGCCACCGAATTTATCCAGCCGCTAACTTTCCGTGCTTTGACCGAAAAATACGTTTTGGTAGATGATTACGATCCTAGCAATCCAGATCCGATCGCTCATATTAATTTCTCGCAAAATATTGATTTATTTATAGTTGTGCCTGCTACGGCTAACGTTATCGCGAAATTTGCCCATGGTATAGCCGATGATTTTTTAACGTCAACTTATCTTGCCTCGACTGCTCCGATATTGATCGCACCGGCAATGAACACCGAAATGTGGAATAAACCGTCCACCCAGCGAAATCTCGAAACTTTGCGAAAAGACGGCGTTTATTTTGTTGAGCCAACCTCGGGACGATTGGCTTGCGAAACTGTTGGAATCGGGAAGCTGGAAGACGTCGAAGTAATAGTTAAGCAGGGATTAGAACTGCTGAATTCCTCAAATCCGCACTCCGCAATCCCCAATCCACAATCGGTCGATTTGCAAGGTGAAAGAATCTTAATAACTACCGGTGGAACTCGTGAAGCTATTGATCCTGTTAGGTTTATCTCAAATCATTCGTCAGGCAAAATGGGTTTTGCTATTGCAGAAGCAGCTGCGAAACGTGGTGCGGATGTGACCGTCGTCGTCGGAGCGGTCAGCGTTAAACCACCTGAGAATGTAAGGATAATCAACGCCGTCTCAGCAAAAGAAATGCACGAAACGGTTATGAAAAATCTTCCCAAGACAAGCATTTATATCGGTGCGGCGGCGGTTGCAGATTATCGACCAAAAACTGTCGCCGAAAACAAGATCAAGAAAACGAACCAAGATTCTTTGAATTTAGAACTCGAGAAGACTGCGGATATTTTGTCGGACGTTGCGAACAATCATCACGAAGGTCTTTTAGTTGTTGGGTTTGCGGCGGAAACAAATAACGTTATCGATTATGCCCGCGGAAAATTGGAACGCAAAAATCTTGATATGATCGTGGCGAATGACGTTACCAAAAAGGGTGCGGGTTTCGGCTCTGAGGAGAATCAGGCTACAATTATCACACGCGAAAATGGCGTTGAATTGCCCTTAATTTCCAAAAGCGAATTGGCGGATAAAATTCTTGACGAAATCATTATTTTAAGAAGTAAAATGCTGAAGCCCGCAGGTAACTAAGGGCGTAAGAATCTCGATTAATGGATAATAATCTTTCAGAATTGATTCATGAAATAAACGAACAAGTCTTGTATTTGCAAGAGCTTGGCGTTGATTCTCTGGATGCGATTTTGCCGGAAATTATGGTTGCCAATCCAAAATCTCAAGTGGCAAATCCTACGTCTGATTATGTTGTCCCGGATATTCCGGTAATTCAAACGCCAAAAACTAAAGAACCGGTTATCGAGCGTCCGAACGAAACAATTAACAGACTTTCACGCTTGCCGTCTTTATCAAAGCGAACGAGTCCGCCAATTCAAAATAATCCGCCGCAAATTATTGCCGAAACTATGCCAAAGAAACAAGTTACAAGTGAAAATATCTTATTTGATATTACCAAAGCCTTGCCGGATGCGAATGAAACTGTTGAACAAATTCGTGCGGAAATTGGTGATTGCAAGCGTTGCGAATTATGCTCGACGCGAACAAATATCGCCCATAGCAAAGGAAATCTAAATGCCGACCTGATGTTTATCGGCGAAGCTCCCGGTGCGGATGAAGATGAACAAGGCGAACCATTTGTCGGGCGTGCCGGGCAGCTTTTAACCAAGATAATCGAATCCATCGGCATCAAGCGTGAAGACGTTTTTATCGGCAATATTAATCGCTGCCGTCCGCCGGGAAATCGACAGCCAAGCCCTGTAGAATCAGCTGCTTGCAAACCTTTTTTATTCCGCGAAATTGCTGCGGTAAAGCCAAAAGTAATCGTCGTTTTAGGTAATACAGCATGCCAAAACCTTCTGGAAACAAAGGTCGGGATTACCAAATTACGCGGCGAATTTCATGATTATTTCGGCACGAAAGTAATGCCGACATTCCATCCAGCGTATCTTTTGCGTGATCCGCACAAAAAACGCGAAGTTTGGGAAGATATGAAGAAGGTGAGGGATTTTTTAGCCACGAAATAACACGAATTTTCACGAAAAAATTCCGCCTCTGTGTTCTCCGTGAACTCTATGGCAAAATGTTTTTAATGCCAACTCTTTCCAAAAATTCGCAATATGCGGAACTCGCACTGCCTTTGCCTCTTCGCCAAACATTTACCTATCGTTTGACTTCAAATTTACAGGAAAATGTTCAAATCGGTTCGCGTCTGCTCGTTCCTTTTGGTAAACGAGAGATAACCGGATATGTGGTTGCACTTCATGAAAAATTAGATGAATCGTTAGGAATTGAGGAATCACAGATCAAAGACGCGATGGAATTACTTGATGAAGAACCGCTCCTAACTGAAGAAATACTTAAGCTTACAAATTGGACCGCCGATTATTACGCATCATCCTGGGGTGAAGTATTGAAAGCCTCGCTTCCGGCTGGAATGAATGTGGAGACGGAAAAAATTGTTCAGATTACTCTGGTCGGACGTGATGAACTTCACAAAATAGCCGCAAAAACCGCAAAGGCTCAAATTCTGCAATATCTCGCGGAGCACGAAGAAGTCGCAATGCGGGAACTCGGCAAACATTTCGGCACTTCAACCGCGAATAGAATCGTCCGTGATTTGGTTAAAATCAATTTTGCTTCCACGTTTCAGCGAAGTCTCTTAGCCAAAACCAAAGCGAAACGCCGGAAGGCAGTTCGTTTTTTGGATAAAGAGTCGAGAATGGAGAGCCTTGATCAAAAGCCTTTTGTTTTGAATGATAAACAGGAAGAAATTGTCCGAATTTTAAGCGAAAATGATGGCGAAATTGGTTTTGCAGAGTTGCTGGAAGATGCTGATGTTTCGGCATCAGTAATTCAAACTCTGGAAAAACGCGGCATAGTCCAAACGTTTATTCGCGAGGTTCTTCGTGATCCTTTGCTAGGTGCGAAATTGCCCGAAGTCGATGATTTTCAATTGACTGATGAGCAGGCAAAAGCTTTTGGGGAAATCAAAACTGCTTTAGATGCGGCAATTTACCAAGCATTCTTACTTTTTGGAGTTACGGGAAGCGGAAAAACTGAAATTTATATTCAGGCGATGAAAACCGCATTGGAGAATGGCAAATCTTCACTAATGCTTGTACCCGAAATTTCGTTGACTCCAGTTTTTTCTCGAAGATTGCGGGCGGTTTTTGGGGATGAAGTCGCGATTTTGCATTCAAATCTTTCAGCCGGAGAACGATTCGACGAATGGCGAAGGATTAGAAGCGGCTCTGCAAAAGTTGTCATCGGAACCAGGTCGGCGATTTTTGCACCGCTCGTAAATGTTGGAATAATTATAGTTGACGAAGAACACGACGCCAGCTATCGCCAGCACGAATCACCATTTTACAATGCCAGAGATTTGGCGGTCGTTCGTGCAAATTTTGCAAAAGCGGTCGTCGTTTTGGGTTCCGCAACTCCTTCGCTCGAAACTTTTTACAACGCCAAGCAGGGGAAATACACGCTTTTAAGCCTGCCGAATCGAATCGCGAATCGCCCGATGGCAATAGCTGAATTAATCGATATGCGGGAAGTCTTCAAACAGCATGGAAAAGATCAAGTCTTTTCAGATCAATTGCTTACGGCAATTTCGGAAGCTCACGCGAAAGGCGAACAATCAATTATTTTGTTAAATCGGCGTGGCTTTTCGTCGTTTGTTTTGTGCCGAAGCTGTGGCGAAAGCATCAAATGTAAAAATTGCGATATCACGCTAACTTTTCATCGTGGAAATAATGTTTTGCTTTGTCACTATTGTGGGTTTCGTGCAAAAGTTCCGAGCATTTGTCCGCTTTGCGATTCGAAATATATCAATTTTATCGGCGAAGGAACCGAGCAGCTTGAAGACATTTTACGGCAAAAATTTCCCAAACTAAAAATTGAACGGATTGACCGCGATACGATGAACAGACGCGGCAGGCTCGAAGATATTTTGCAGGATTTTGCTGAGCATAAGATCGATATGCTGGTCGGCACGCAAATGCTAGCAAAGGGACATGATTTTCCGAAAGTTACATTGGTTGGAGTCGTATCGGTTGATGCAGGGCTAGCACTTCCCGATTTTCGTTCGGCTGAACGTACTTTTCAGCTTTTAACGCAAGTCGCGGGACGTGCCGGACGCGGTGATATACAGGGTCGCGTATTGATACAGACCTTTTATCCGCAACACTATGCACTCCAACACGCCTGTCGGCAAGATTACGAAGGATTTTACGATCAGGAAATTAAATTCCGGCGAAATTTGAATTATCCGCCATTCGTCGCTCTCGCAAGTATTTTAGTGCATCATCCAAACATAAATTATACGATGGATAATGCACAGATTTTGAAAGAATGCCTCGTAAACGCCAATTCGGAACGCCAAGCAAGAATTCTCGGTCCCGCACCTGCTCCACTCGCACGTCTGAAAGGCGAACACCGTTTGCAGATTTTAGTAAAATCCGCAAACCGCAAGAAATTAAGGGAGTTATTGGATTTCTCGCTCCACGAAGCACAGGAAAAATCCTGCGACATGAAAACGCTTAATGTGGAAATCGATCCGATAAATCTAATGTAGAATTTCAAGCAATCGCTTGTCTTACGCCGTTTTCCAAAACATTGATGTGTGCGTAAATTTCGGCAACCGAGGTTTTGCAATTGATCGAATCAAGCGAAAGTGTTTCAGTTCGCTCGTTATATATTTTGTAGATCCATTGCTTCGAATTTTGCTTCGCGTAGTGTTCGATTCGCATTTGATTTTCTTGAATCAAGATACATTCCTTTACGCTATCCATCGCCAAATAATTTTCAATTTTATCGTGCGGACGATTTTCTCCGGAAAATATTTCAAAGATTACCGTTGGATTCAAAAGGGTATCAGTTTCCGAATTTACAAACGAAGGTTTGCCGCAAACGACTACGACGCTTGGATAACAAAGGCGACCGGAAGCGAGCCTAACGCACATATTTCCTGCGTAAATTTCGCAGCTTTGTCCGCTTATTCGGCTTCCAACCGAAATTGTCGTATTCGTTACAATCAGACTGTGCGTTCGTCCTGATGTTGGTTTGGTTGATTGTTTACTGTCGGAAATTTCACGATTCATCGGGTTACGATTAAAATGCGAATACTCTTCAACAGCGGTTTTTTTTTCGATGGTATTTAATGCTTTATCTGTCATAATTTTTAAAACGAATTAGTAATGTAGGAAAATAATTAGACAGGAGATGTCGTAAAGAGGTTATCGTCAATAATCCGAAAAAGTTTCCTGATTAATTGCGATTTTCATAAAAAAATTATTTGTGCATAATCTTACAATGATCGATTTAATTATTTAACGATTGAATCGGTGAAAGATCCGTCAATTCATTTTTGATTAACTATATGAACCTAAAAGACTTAGCTGCCGCCACTTTTTCTACGATTGAGCAACGGCGATGAAAATACGGAAATAAATTCCGCCGCCGGATTAGATCTAGCCCAAAATGGCGAGATAACTTTTCTTGCGAATCCAAAATATACGCCGCAGATCAAAGATACTAAAGCGACTGCGATTTTTTTGAATGAAAACGTAAAAATTGAACGAAACGATATTGCCGTTTTGCGTTGCAAGGATTCGTATCTTGCTTACACCAGAGCATTACGGCTTTTTCATCCGCAAGCAGAAATCACAGCTTCGATTCACAAAACTGCTGTAATTGATGAAACAGCAAAAGTCGCCCTAAATGTTGAAATAATGGCAAATGCGGTGATTGGAAAGGATTGCGAGATTGCTGAAAACGTTAAAATTTTTCCAAATGTTACAATTTACGATGGCGTAAAAATAAGGAAAAATTCAGTGATTCATTCCGGCGTTTCGATTCGTGAAAATTGCGAAATCGGCGAAAATTGCATCATTCACAATAATTCGACTATTGGTTCCGATGGATTTGGATATGCAAAGGACGAACAAAAACACTGGCTGAAAATTCCGCAAGTCGGGCGGGTAGTTTTGGAAAACGATGTCGAAATCGGAGCGAATACGGCTATCGATTGTGCATCCGTCGGCGAAACTCGTATTAAAACGGGTGCAAAAATTGACAATCTCGTGCAGATCGGACATTCCTGCACGATCGAAGAAGACGCTTTAATTTGCTCGCAAACCGGACTTGCTGGAAGTTCTGTAATCGGTAAACGGGTGATTTTGGCGGGTCAGGTAGGGATCGCCGGACATTTACGAGTTGGCGACGATGCCGTTGTAACGGCAAAATCTGCGACATCACACGACGTTGAACCCGGAAAAATAATTTCAGGAATTCCCGCATTCGAAAATCGCGATTGGCTTCGTTCGACGGCGGCTTACAGACGTTTGGGTGAATTGGCAAAGACGATTCGGGATTTGGAAAAGCGGCTAGCGAAGAGGGAAGAAGAGTAAACTGTCATCAGGCAAGCTCGTTTCTTCAATAAAGGATTTCGATAAGCCTTCAAACAACTGCTTTCGAAATTCAGGCAGTCCTACTTTGTTTGTTTTTAAGAAGTTTTCCTCTTGTAATTTATCCGATTTTGCTTCGAGTAGCCTCCCAAGTTTGTTATAGGCGGAAGCACGATAAAAATACAAGTCGGGATTTTTCGGTTCAAACGTTAAGCCAGTTGTGAAATCGGCAACACCAAATTCGTATTTTCCTAGAGTAATGTATGTTCTTCCGCGAATTTTGAGAGCATCTGCATTTCGCGGTTTGAGAGAAATTGCCTTGCTGCTGTCCGTCATAGATTGCTCATAGTTTTTGTAAAAGAAAACAATTTCCGCCCGAAAAGCAAAGGCTTCGGCGAAGTTTGGATTAAGTTCGATTGCACGGTTCAGATCCGTCAAAGCCTGTCGGTTATTTACAAGGTCGGAATCATTTTGGGTAAATTCCGAAAAGAGTAATCGCCCTCTCATGTAAAATAAATCCGGATTTTCAGGATTTAATCCGAGAGCCGTCTCAAAATCGTCATCGGCACGTTTGAGAGTTTCCCGACGGTCTTCGTCGTCCAACCGCAAATCAGCAAAAATCTTTCCGCGTTCGAGATAGGCTTCGGCAAAATCCGGTGCGAGTTTGATAACCGAGTTAAAATCGCGGAAAGCATTTTCAATTTCAGATGTTTTGTAAAAACACTTGCCCCGATAAAAGTAAAAATTGGGGTTTTTCGGCTCAAGCTCGATTGCTTTACTGAAGTCCTCCGCGGCGGATTGATAAGTTTTTTTGGCAAGTCGAACAGTTACGGCAGAATCAGTGTTCTTTATTTTTGCCACACCGCGTTTGTAATAATCTGTCGCTGAAAGTTTTTTCGCAGTCTTTTGGGCGATGCCAGAACTCGCCGTTACCAAAATAACAATGAAAATGAATGCTAAATTTTTCATATTTCCGAATCCTCTTCTTATTTCAAAATTCCCGCCTTCATTTTGATAAGAGAATTAGGTAAAGACATTTCAGTTTTTTACAAATTTAATTATTGAAGCGTATTGATAAAGGATAGTTTACATTACTATCGGGTTTTTCTACTCCTAACAGGTGAATTGCCCCCCGCCCTAGCAAACGTGGAAGATAAATCTTAGCGACCAGGTTTAAGTTTCCCGCACTGTCAACTTGTAAGCTACGTTCCTTTGAGGGGTTCCAGATTGATCCCGTGCAGCAAGTATCGCCGCCCGTGCAATCCCGAATAATGTCGCTGACTGTTAAAATGTTCGGTCTTCTTGCATCACCACCATTTATCAAATTGGAATTTATAAAACCAACTAAATCGGTTAGCTCCCCAGCCGAAAAGTTGCACTATTTTGACGTTTTGAAATTGATACGAGGTTATTCGTTTCAATTCCTTGCCTAGCGAAACTTCGGCTCCAATGGAAGATCTTGGAAATAAACTGCCGCTAAAATAAAACTCCCTGAGCGTTATACCTATTGGACTGGACTCAACACTGTAAGTATCTGCAGGGTAGACATAGACAGGGTTTTCAGGGAGATATGTGTGTCCACTAATATCCAGCACCTGAAAATCCGGCGAGCCAAAATAGAATTTGCTGAGATAGATTCTTTTCGGCACACCCCAATTAATTTCTAAGTAATACTTATTCCCTACTGAACTTTCATTCTGAAAACCCATTTGAACCTCCTATTTCACTTCCCGAAAACCTAGAAATCCTTTTTCTTACGGAATATTAAAACCTGCAAGCGGATTTCCGTAAAAAGCCTCCGTTTTCCAATTCATCGAATCCCATTTTTCTGCACCGATGATTTTGACAGGAACAACTATTCGGTAAAACGGTAGTGGAATTTGATTTGTCCAAGCGGGAACAACGATTTTTCCATCCGCCCCGATTGAAAAACTCAGTTCGCGGATTTGGGTGCCGCTGCGATAAATTTTAACGATGTATTCGCCCGGATTTTTATCGGCGTAAAAAGCATTTGGATAATTGTCGCGTTGAAAAGTGCCGTTGTTATCAAAACGAAAGTTATGCCATTGAAACCGCCAACGCTTCCAAGTATTGTTTGGAGCAAAGGGGGCGGCAAACTCCGTGGTTCTTTGGTCAAAATCAGCCATCCCGTTTCTTTCAGATTGGTTGTGGCTTAAAGCAATTTGCCGCCCCTGATAAAAAATCCGTCCTTCGAGTTCATCAGCCTTAACCATTCCTTTGAGCCAAACACTAACTTCCGGCTGGACTCCGCCTACTTCAAGGTCTTCACGACTTAAACCAAACATCCCGAATGGCAAAAGCCAATCGTGTTCGACAAAAAAATCAAACTTGTTTTTCTGATCCCGTCCGTTTTCCGTGCTGAATTTACCAACCTTAAATTTGCCTTGAAAGATAACTTCTTTGCTGTCTTGATTTGTAATTTTGAACGAATAAACGCCGATCGCGGTGGTTGATTTTGTTTTGAGACGCTCGAAAGGATTTGAGCTTTGGAACGAAACGGTCCAATCTGCCGCTCTAAATCCTTGTTCCAGAGTTTCACTAAACCAGCTAGAGCCGTCGGGTTTAAAATATTCAACCGTATAATTTAACTGCTTATCATTGTTGTAAAATTGATCGAATTTAATCATCGGAATCCAGCTTGAATAATTACTCAGATTGGGCATTTTCCAATATTCGTTATGTGCTTTTGCCTGCACATACATTGAATTTTTCAGTAAAATAGGAACATTGGTCGGACGTGTATTTTTGTAAATGGTGTCCGCACCGGGTCTCGATGGTTGCTTTGCGGGTGTGGATTGATTTTGGTTGCCATCTTCAATTTTCGGCTGTTCTTGTTTCGGCTTTTCCGTTTTTGGTAATTTTGGAATTTTTAGCGGAAATTGGGCTGAAGTTGTAGGAAAACTAATTGGCATAATGATTAAAAATACGAATATTAAAATTGAATGCTGCTTCATAATTCTTCTCCTCGCTAATCAAATCTCACTTCAATATTTGAAATCGAAAATTCACCCGATTTGCGGTCTGCCAGAAAGGTAATTTCTTCTTCGCCACCCTTCATTTTGGCGGTGTCAACAATGACATCAAAAAAATCAATCATCGTGCCGGAAATGAATTTGCCGTTGGCATCGAATTGGTCGTGGGTAACGGTTAGCTGCGTCAACGACGATTCCGCAGAATTGGGGTTTATGTATTTTGCCGTTGCCATCATCCACAGTCGCACCGAATATGAATCAGGTTGACGGGTAATTATCAGTTTTGGCACTTGAGTTGAGCCGACAAATTTTTGACCGATGATTGCACTGCCAATCTTAAATCTGATGCTTGCCCACCGCACCGGAAAATCTTTTATGGTAAGTGTAAGTTTGCCGCTCATTGCTTAAATATGATTTGATTTCGCAGAGTTGTTTTGAATCAAAGTTGCAAAAGCCTACGTTAAACATTAACCACATTGGCTAATTGACCTGAAAGCCTAGCATCAAAACGCGAAGATTTGACTGCATATTCAACAGTTACTGTTTCTAACAAAATTGCAGGTCCTGTGACGGACGTGACGAGATCGAAGCTATCACGCCTATGGACATACAATTTAGCAACGCCAAGTGTTACGTTATTCTTATAGGCAGCCACCAAATTATCAAAATTGTATTTTTTCGCTGAAGGTATTTCACTATTAAAGAAAAATGGAATTTGCTTCATATTGGCTAACCGACTAAAAACAGTCTTAAAATTGCAATTCAAACCATTACCCGAAAAACCGGGAATTCCGAGATGCCGAAAATCAATCGAAACATTGCCAAATTCCCAATTTGCTTCCATTATTACGGGATTTTTTTTTCCTCTATGGAAAATCAATACTCTAAGTTCATATAATTCCCAATTACAAGCCATATTTTTTCTCCTTTTTCAATAATATTATTGTAGTTTTGTATAAAACTTTGTTTTGCCAATTCCATTCAAAACCCGCATTTTTGAATTTGCTAAGTGAACATAATTGCCGGAGCAATCTTTTTTAAAGCCGCCGGAACATCACCTAAAGCTTGGTTTATTGCTGTTTCAACTGCTTCCATATTGAGTAAGGTAATTGCCATTAAACGACTTCCTTTATAAAAGGCGTTCTTGATAATCCTATCTTGGTAACTCGCCGGATGAATTTTTCCGTCATTATTAAGCAAGCGAGAAGACATTACTCTTTGAAATCCCCAAATTGCCAGAATGGTCTTGACATCCAAAATACCTGTTGGTTCCGGTATATCATTTGCAGATAACCCGAAGTATCTCTTTGCATAAATGTCGTTAAATCCAATAAGTTTGAATAAAGCTTGAATCAACATCACATCGTTTCTTTCATTTATCCCGCCAATTCCAACGACGTCGGAAACATTTACATGTTCCGTCTTTACATTCCCCAAAGTTGCATTTTCTATTTTCGCCATTTTGCCTTCATCCTTTTACTTAAAATCTGTAAATACAAAACTATTTCCGCACACCCCAATTTGTGCTATCATTCACCTATCATTTCGGCGTACATAAAAAATATATTTCTTTCGCCCAAAAGAACTTTATTTTTTGTGAAAGAGTTATTAAAAAGTTATTAAAGAGACGTATGTCGTTAGAAACACAGAGTTTTGAGTTTGGTGAATTCCTGCTGGACGCAAAGGAAAAAACATTGTTACGCGATGGGAAGCCTCTTTCGATCACTCCGAAAGCATTTCAACTGTTGCAAATCTTGCTCAAAAATCAAGGGCATTTAGTTGAAAGAGAAGACTTGCTCAAGACCGTCTGGGCGGATAGCTTTGTCGAAGAAGGCAATCTGACGGTGACTATTCGTTTTTTGCGGAAAGTCCTCGGCGATGAGGCACAATCACCACGTTTTATCGAAACTGTTCCCAAACGCGGCTATCGTTTTGTGGCGGAAGTCAAAACAATTTCCCCTCCAAGTCATCCACCGGAAAATGTTTCGCCAAGATCCCCAAAATTTCTGGCGTTGATTATCGGATTTTCAATACTTCTGGTCAGCACCATTGCTATCGGGTCACGTTATCTACAAAAAAACTACGAACTGAATTTACCAATACTATCCACACCGTTTGCTTCGGAAAAACTCACGACCAACGGCAAAACGTTACACGCTATTATTTCGCCTGACGGGAAAAGTGTGATTTATACTCAAGGCAACGGTAATGAAAAACAGAGTATCTGGCTCAGGCAACTTGAGACAGGCAACAATGTTGAAATTATTCCTCTGAGCGACGATTTTTATTACGGACTTGTGCTTTCGCCCGATGGCAATGTGCTTTATTTCGTCCGCTATCCGCGTGGAAAGCAAGCAGAGCGGTTCGATGTTTTCCGCGTGTCAATTTTCGGTGGGATTCCGACAAAGATTCTAAGCCAAACCGAAGGCTGGATTAGCATTTCGCCTGATGGCTCCCGCATCTCGTTTGTTCGTTGCGAAGGAAGCGATTCTGGAAAGTGCTCTTTGTTCATAGCCGATTCATTGGACGGCAATAACGAAAAGAAGCTCGTCTCGCGTCCACGTCCCCTTAGGATTGGCGACAACGAAATTTCACCTGACGGGAAATCAGTTGTCTTTGCCGTCGGGCATTCGGAAACGGCTGCAAACGAATTTGGCTTGATGGAGGTGGAAATCGAAACGGGCTTGGAACGCGAAATAACGCCGGAGAAATTTTTTAATATCCGAAGTTTGCTGAGGCTGCCGGACGAAAATGGTTTGCTAATAACGGCTTCTAAAACCGCCAAAGGATCTTACCGCATCTGGCTTATCGATCCGGACGGCAAAGCTGCACCTTTGACTAATGATTCAGAGAGCTATTCGGGTTTGAGTTTGGATAAATCTGCGGACAATTTGGTTTCTAACCAAGTTAGAGAAGATTTTCACATCCAAATCTTCGAGACGGTAGATCCGCGTCAAGGTCAGACATTAGCCGAAGCAACAGGCGTTGCCTTCGCTGCAAACGGTAAAATTATTTTCAGTTCAATGATGTCGGGCAATTATGAAATCTGGAGTGTCAATCAAGACGGAAGTGGGCAACGTCAATTAACAAATAATCCGGCGGACGAAAGTCGGGCTTTGCATTCATCCCTGAACAATTCGATATTTTTCATCTCAAACCGAACGGGCGAAATGCAAGTTTGGAAAATGGACGCCGACGGTAGTAATCAAAAGCAAATCACGAGCCAAGGAGGAGGCGAACCGTTTGTAGTTTCTCCCGATGGACGCTGGCTTTATTATCAACAAAATTTTTCTAAAACACTTTGGCGTGTTCCGACCGACGGTGGTGAAGAACAACTTATTTTGAACAAGAGAGAAGGATTAATTGCAGTCTCGCCTGACTCTTTGCAAGCGGCTTTTACAGAAAATCAAAATGGCGAAAATGTTCTGATGATAGTCCGCCTCGCCGACGGGAAAACTGTCAAAACGTTCAAATACGCCAATAAACAAGCCACCTTGTTTCATTTGAAATGGTCACCTGATGGCGGAAGTCTAACCTATATTTTAGCCCTCAGCGAATATGAAAGTAATACTCTCTGGCAACAGCCGCTTAACGGAAATCCGCCGCATAAAATCGCCGACATGGGCAATGAACGAATATCCGCTTATGCTCCCTCACCAGACGGCAAAAGTTTTGCCATCTCTAAAGGCAACTGGCGGTACGACGCGGTTTTAATTAAAGGTTTGAAATAACTTTTTTGCGAGATGGCGAAGGCGATTCGAGATTTGGAAAAAAAAGCTGGCTGAGATTTCGAAAACTGTCTAATCGCCTCCAGAATATGATCGCCAAAATAGAAGTCCGCTTATCCCAAGAGGTGTTTCTTTCTCAATATGTTTGCTCGATCTGGTAGTTGGAATTGGTCCGCGAGCATTCGAGCCCATCATCCAACTCAGTTCTGGGTCGATTTCGCCTACGACCCGCTGTACTTCAATAAAATTTTTCAGGTAAATAGTTATAAATTTTCCGCGATTCGGATCTCCCAACAGCTCCTCGTAGAGAGCTTTATTCTTAACGACCTTGTGTTTAATCGATAGATCTATCAGCTTGGGCAAAACGCTTCGTGCCGTAATCTCTGCAAAATGAGAAACGACCGATATATGTATCTTAAATCCGGCTGGCGGTGCGGTAACTTTCATCCATTCGGCATACCAGTGATTCATCAGAAGATAATTATCATCCATGCTGGCAAATTGTCCGTTATGGGGTAGTATTTTCATATTTTCTCCGAAATTCGTTAGCGTCAGTCATGATAAAAAGTGACGAAGTCCTTATTTAAGGTGACGCAATTTCAAAATTAAATTTGCTGACTTATAATTTTAGCTTAAATTTTATTTGGAATTATTTAGATTGAGTATCTAAATTTTCAGAAGATTTTCCAGTCGCTGTTCTTTAATTCCGTAAAACGTCTTTATTTCAGATATCTGATTTTCGACTTCTTGTATGTCAGTTTTTTCCGCCAATTTCGTTCCCACGAGCATATTATTCTTCGGGGTGTGTTCAGTTGCGATAAATTCAAAAAGCTTGGTTGAATATCCGCTTTTTTCGAGGAGCAGCGAACGCAAGCCGTCGGTAATAGTTTCTGCGGTTCTTTCGAGCATAATTCCGTGTCGTAAAATTCCGCTAAACATTTGAGGTGATTCAATTTGCGGGCGAATTTCTTTATGGCAGCATGGTGCCACGACGATTAAATCGGCGTTTGCTTTGATTCCCTTGAAAATCGCGTCATCGGTAGCAGTATCGCAAGCGTGCAACGCAATCAAAATATCCGTTTTTGGGAGATCATAATCTCCAATCCAACCATTTACAAATTCTAAATCATTGAATTCACACGTTTTAGCAATGTCGTTGCACAATCCGATTAATTGAGATTTTGTGTCAATTCCGATAACTTTGACGTCTAATCCCAAAATATTTTTGAAATAATCGTATGTCGCAAAAGTCAGATAACCCTTGCCGCAACCCATGTCAACAATACTTATTTTTTTTTGATCAGCAAGCAGAGAATTCTCAAAGAATTTAGCCAGAGTTTCCACAAATTTGTTGATTTGTTTCCACTTATCATGCTGTTTATCACGAATTTCGCCTGTGTCTGAAGTTATACCGAGAGCTTGCAGATAGAAATTATATTGATTAACAAAACGCTTCTTTTCGCGATCATGCGAGATTGAAAGCTTTGTCTTAAACGTAGGTTTTGCAACATTTAAGCGAGATTTCCTTTTTCTTCCGAGATCTAATTGATAATCATTGTGAACGGTAAAAAGATGTCCTGCAAAAAAGTCTGCACCAAGGATTTCACGCAAAATCTTGACACCTTCACCAAATTCGTAATTTTTCGCAGTATCACGCGTATCAAAGCGATAAAGGAAAAATAGCCTTACCCCTTTCTTAGTTTCCATCAATCGGATCAATATTTTTTGCAAGTGTTCATCTGAGCCTCTATAATTGCCCAGAGTCAATTTTACAAAAGTTTCGGAATGCAGAGATTTAGCAAATTCAGAGATGAATTTTTCGATATTTTCAAGCATACTTTTAACCACAGATTAACACAGATTAGCGTTGAGTTTAATTCGTGAAACCGTATATAACCATCTGACAAAATAGATTTATGAACAACTTATTTCACCTAGCATTTCCCGTCCACAATTTGGATAAAGCACGCACATTTTATGGCGAAATTTTAGAATGCGAAGAAGGCAGAAGCTCTGAGCATTGGATCGATTTTAATCTTTTCGGACATCAAATTGTCGCCCATTTAGCCGAGAATTCGGGAGTTGTTCATCGCAACGAAGTTGACGCGGATCACGTTCCGGTTCCACATTTTGGGATTGTTTTGCCGATGGACGAATTTAATGATCTTGCCGAGAAATTAAAATCAAAAGGCGTGACATTTATCATCGAACCAAAGATTCGTTTCGCGGGAGAAATTGGCGAGCAAGCGACGATGTTTTTTCTTGATCCAAGCGGCAACGCATTGGAATTCAAGGCGTTTGCAGATTTTTCACAAGTTTTTGCCAAATGAAAATTCTTATTATCGGCGGCGGCGTGGTCGGGGCGAGCGTGGCGTATCACTTGACGAAACGCGGGGCAAATGATGTCACAATTTTAGAACGTGAAACTGCTCAAGGATTAGGTTCTACAGGCAAAGCAACGGGAGGAATTCGCCAGCAATTCGGCACCGAAATCAATGTCAAAATGTCGCAATATTCACTTGATTTTATCCGCAATGCCGATTTTGATTGCGGTTATCAACCTCGCGGCTATTTGTTTTTTGCAACCAACGAAAATCAGCTTAACTATCTAAAAACAAACGTCGAACTGCAAAAATCGCTTGGCATAAATGATGTCGAAATCATTGATAAAAAAGCAATTAGCAAGATGATTCGCGGTATGAATTGCAAAGATATTGTCGGCGGTAGTTTTTGCCAGTCTGATGGGTTTATCAATCCACTAAAATTGATGAATGGTTTAACCTCGCAAGCAGTTAAGAATGGAGCAAAAATCGAAACGGCTCAAGAAGTTTTATCAATTGAAACAAAGGACGAAAAAGTTGTTTCAGTGACGACTAATCAAGGCAAAATTGAAACCGAAAAGATAGTAATTTGTACTGGTGCGTGGGCGAAAAATTTAGCGAAAACTGTTGGAATTGATCTGCCTGTTGAGCCACTGCGGCGGCAAATTGTTTGGGCTAAAGCAAAAAATAAATTGCCCGGAAATATGCCGATGGTCATTGATATCGGCACAGGTTTTCACTTTCGTCCTGCCATTGATTTCGTAAATTCCCGCGAAAATGCTGATGGTAAAAGTGTTTTTTATGCTTACCCTGACCGCCAGGAAACTACCGGATTCAAGACAGGTTTTGATGAATCATTTGTCTCAAAAGTAATTAAAATGGCTCAACACAGAGCATCATTTTTAGCCGAAGCAGAAATTATTCGAGAGAAATGCCGGGCGGGTTTGTATGAAATTACGCCAGATCATCACGCGATTTTGGGCGGTTGCGAAGTTGAAGGTTTGTATTTTGCCTGCGGATTTAGCGGACACGGCGTTATGCATTCGCCTGCGACAGGTAAAGCGTTGAGCGAAATTATCTTAGACGGCAAAGCCACTTTTATGGACGTTTCAAGTTTGAGTTTGCAACGCTTTGCGAAAGGCGAGCTTTTGCACGAAAATGCTTATATATGAAATTTTTATTCAGTATATTTTTATCCGTTTTAATAATTCCAACTGTGTTTGCTCAGACCAGGCAAATCGCTGTCACGATTGATGATTTACCGGTTGTTTCGACTCGTAAAGACTTAAAAAATTCTCAAGAAATCACCAAAAATTTGCTCAAACACATCAAAAAATCAAAAGTTCCCGCGATTGGTTTTGTTAATGAAAATAAACTTTACAAAGATGACATTCGTGATGAAAAACAAGTTGATTTACTCAGAATGTGGCTTGATAACGGCTTACAACTTGGCAATCACACATATTCGCATTTGAGTCTTCACGACAATTCTTTGGAAAAATACCAAGCCGAAATCTTAAAAGGCGAAATTATCACCAAAGAACTTTTGCAAGCTAAAAACAAGAAAATGCAATACTTTCGCCATCCTTTTTTATGGACTGGAACGAGTTTGAAAATAAAAAGCGACCTTGGAAAATTCTTAGAAGAGCATAATTACACCATTGCACCCGTTACAATTGATAATGCCGATTACATTTTCTCAAGGGCTTACGACAACGCTTTCGATCAAGGCGATAAGAAACTGATGAAGGAAATTGGCAAAGCCTACACTCCGTATATGGAGGCAAAAATGGATTATTGGGAACGCCAATCCGTCAAACTTTTTAATCGTGAAATCAAACAAATTTTGCTTCTCCACGCCAATTTTATTAACTCGGATTATTTTGACGACATCGCCAAAATGCTCAAAAAACGTGGTTATAAATTTGTTAGTTTAGAAGATTCTTTGACAGACGAAGCCTACAATTTGCCCGATAATTTCGTCAAAAGAAACGGAATTTCGTGGTTGCATCGTTGGGCTTTGGACAAGGGAAAAGAGTTTTTATCGCCCAATGAACCGAAAGTTCCCGAGTTTGTTTTGAAGGCTTCCGGGTTTGAATCGGAGTAAGTGAAATCTAATTTACAGTTTCAGAAATCTCTTCAGTTGGGGTTAATTCAGCCATGTTTTTGGCATCGACCACCATTAGCGGAACTTCTTCGAGCAAAATAGAATCAGCCAGAGTTTGTACCCAATACGTTCCCGGATTTTGGAAAACTACGTTGACAAAAAAGCTGACATTATCGGTAAAACCGCCGCTGGCGAGTTCGAGATGAGTTGGTTGTGATGTAACGATCAGATTTTGTTTATTTGGCGACATAATGCGGACTTCGGTTTGATGCTGCCCATCGCCTCGCCAATGATTTACGACCGCGAATTTGATGATCGAAATCGGCAATTTTTCCACCATCACGTTTTGAAAAACGCCCATCAGGGAGATTTTATTACCCATCTCGAGCCTCACGTCGTCGCACAAAAGCGTATAAACCAGCTGTAATTTTTCTGTCATAATCATTATAAAGTTTGATTACACCGAAATTTTCAGTCTAAGACGCACCATTTTTCTTAAACCATTCGAGCAAAGTTTTCCAAGCCTCTTCGCCAGATTGTTTGTTGTAACTTGGTCGATAATCTGCCAGAAAACCGTGATCTGCATTTGGGTAAACAACGATTTGAGATTTCGCCTTCGCTTTTTTGAGTTCATCCTGCATTCGCTGAACGGAATCAAGCGGAATTCCGGCATCCAATCCGCCATAAAGCCCTAAAACAGGTGGTTTTATTGTTTTTGCAAAATCCAGCGGCATTTTGGGTTGAAGCGGATTTTTCGGAGAATTTGGAGTTTCCACCAATCTGCCATACCATGCTCCGCCTGCTTTTACCTTCGGATTATGTGCCGCATAAAGCCATGTGATACGTCCGCCCCAGCAAAATCCGGTGACGGAAAGTTTTTTTGTATTGCCAAATTTACTCTTTTTCGCATATTCGACGGTCGCATCCAAATCAGACATCACTTGTGAATCCGGCACTTTCGCCACAACTTTTGTAATAATTTCGCGAAAATCTTTAATTTGCGAAACGTCGCCTTGCCGTGCGTAAAGCTCCGGAGCAATCGCCAGAAACCCAAGCTTTGCAAATCTGCGGCAAACGTCCTGAATCCATTCGTGAACTCCAAAAATCTCTTGAATTACCAAAACAACAGGAAATTTCCCACCCTTTTTATCAGGCATTGCCCGATATGCGGGAATCTCTCCATCTGCCGTTGGAATCTTAACCTCGCCTGCGACGAGCCCAATAGAATCAGTTGTAATCTTAGTTTGAGCCTGAATCGGCTGAACGGCTAAGGCAAATCCGGCAAGAATCGATGTAACAAAAAACTCTCGTCTGCCGATGTTTGGAACTTCCGGAATCAAATCAATAATATTTTTACTCATTTTTATTCTCTGCGATTATTTCTTTTAGCTAGATTTTGGCTTTTAGTTTGTCGTTGGTCAAGAGTATAATTCAAGAAAACTTGGAATTGAGAGGATATGACAATGACTTTTGTGCTGATTTTTATTGCTTTAACTTTTGTCTGTATCGCTGCGTTTCAGTTTTTGTATCTGTTTTATTTGGAAAGGATAGAGCGTGAACATAAGAATAAAATCCGCGAACTCGAACGCCGTTGTAAACAATTGACCGAAAAACTTCACGAAACTGAAAATGAATTAAACGAACAAAAGCATTTTATTACTTCAATTTCTGAGGATAATGAAGTTTGGGCAGATATAATCAGCGAACATTGATTACTTTAATTTTACGACGGTTGCTCCCCAATTTCCCGAAAATTCATCGCCCGTTTTGAATGATTCAACAAGATCGCTTTCGCCTAAAACACTTCTGACAATTTCTCTCTGAACACCAATTCCCTTGCCGTGAATTATTCTGACAATCTTAAAATCCTTTTTGTTTGCTTCCAGTAAATAATTTTGCACCACGCTTTTTATATCACGCGGTGCAAATGAATGTAGGTCAATATAATCTATAATTTCGAGTTCCACGCCATCAGGAAATGGATTGAAAAGGTCAATTTCGTCGCTACTTGTCATCTTTTTTCTCAACCGGCAAGCCATCGGGCGGCGTGACCTTCAAGCGTCCTTTTGGATCCTTAAACGTTACAAATCTCTTTTCTTCAAGCTGCCCGGCTGCATTGCGAACTTTAACCGTAAAGCTTTTATTATCGCCCGAACCTTCCATTTTCAAAGGAATTTTTCCTTCAACGTGCGAATTCCGATAAGCCGTGTAATGTGCCTGATCGTATTTATCGTAGCCCAACACCAAAATGCTGTCGAAATCCGGCTCTTCTCCATCTTTTGCTTTCACTTCATCGCTTCGAAGCAGAATTACCCAGCTTCCCGGTTTTGAAACTTTGATATTATCTTTCGACGCGTTTTCATCGATATCACCGCCATCAATTCTCTGCCATGTGACTAATTTATTCGACTCTTTTTGATAAATAGCAATATCGGTTGGTAATTGATGTTCCACTTGTCTGCCAAAAAGCCAACCTGCAGGAGCCGGTGAAACTTCGGGTGCAAGACGAACTTTGTACCAAATATCGTATTTATCGTCCATTTGCTCCGGCTTTCCTTCTTCTTTCGCCGCTTCAATTTCTTCATTTTTGGTCAAAGGCTTATTGGATTTGTTTTTTGAAGCGTCCGTATCCGGCGTTTCCGCCTTTGGTACATATTTCCAACCGATTATCTGAAATGAAGTCTCCTTATCTCCTTTCTTTTCAAGCTTTAAGATAATATTATCGTCTTTCTGCTCTGGAGTTAGCCGCAAATTTGTAGAATTTCGAATCGCTCCATCTGCTTGCGATTGCAAATCTTTATCTTCTAAAGCAAGCTTTTTGGATTTTTCCAGCAAACTGCCAACGATAACGTTTTGAGCTTCAATCCAACCTTCTGTTAGATCTTCGTCGTTGGCTCTGACGCGATACCATCTGACCCTTTCAAAATCGGTTTCTTCCAAAATATCCATGGTCATGCCGCGTTTGACTTCCAATAAATCTGCCGCAACTACGGCATACGAACTGCGAATTTGAGCTCGTGAAGCAATCACAGTTCCCGTTTCATTAAGCCCGACAACGTTTGAAAGATTATCAATCGCCCCGCCAATCACTCCACAACCGCTTAACGCTAAAATGCTGAGCGAAAACGCCATTCCAATTACCAATTTTCTTACTAAAATATTTGCTATCATTTCTTTTTTTGTAAAATTTTACGCCACCGATTATAACCCAACTTATCCAATAAATCTTTCTGCCGTCCGTTTGGCTTATCCAAAACTCTTAATTTCACCCGAAATCCCTCTTTTTCGCTGATAATTCCGAGCGTTTCCAAATCGCGATTCCAGTCAATAATTTTTGTGCCAATAATGTAGTTGTTAATTATCAAAGCGATCTCCGGGTAGTTCTTGAGAATATTCAAAATTGCCGTGTTTCCATCCTGAATATTGCCGCCGGGTGATTTTTTGTGTTTTTCATAGATTTTACCCAACACTTTCTTTAAGTTTTGTTTGCCTTTAGTTTCCCTTTGCAATGATAAATCGCATAAAAAAGCGACGATCATTCCTTTTGCGTATAAAAAATTATTGTCATTTTGCCAACGTTTTTTCGATGCCTCAATTAAAGAAAGAGTTTGCGTTTCATTAAATATTTGCGTCAAATCATAGGCACGTCCGAGCGTATTTAAGTAATCTTCAAAGCGAATTTGATTAAGCTCTACTCCTGTTCGCAAAGCATGATAAATTGTAAAACCTTCAAAAAACCAATCGTAGTTACCACTGAGATTAATGCCGTTCGGCATCCAAAGATGAAAAATTTCGTGCCGTAATTGCTCATGTAAACGCTGAACTGCCAGACTTTTGAAGGGCAAACTTCCAGAAATTATCGTAACAGTTGAGCCACGTGTTTCTGCCCGCCAACGATCATTATTTGAATTTTCCTGCGGAAATGGCAGTAGGATTATTTGTGAAAAAGGTACGGGAACTTGCCTAAACATCTGCTTGTATTCTTCTGTAATCAAGCGAATCATCTCTATCGCTTCGTCATCAGAAAACTGCCAACTGCCTGCAATTGCAACATTTACCGCATCTTTTGACGAAAGTAACAAACGCTTTTCCCGCCAATCGCGACCAACATAAAACACAGCATTTTCGATGTCATAAACGTCATATTGCTTTTGATTTTGTGCGTATTGATTCGCAATTCTGAAATCCTTTGGCAAATCAAATTCCAAACCAACTTTAGCCCCTTTTTGCTGAAAATTTACCAAAGGCAACAAATCTGCCAGCATCAATAAACCGCCATTTTCGCTCATCCATGAAGCGTGTGCGGAATCGGTAATTTTTGCAGAAGGTTTGAGATTAACTTGATAAGTCCAAGAAATCGGCGTTTTGCTCGCAAGATATTCGCCTGCAATCAATTTTTTAACTTCAATTGATTTGCCCGAATCATCAAATGCCTTAAAATTCTCAATCCGCTCTGCCAAATTAACAGCATCAGCATAGCTTTGTAAAAATGAAATATTCGTATTCGAATCCGTTGAATTGGAAAATTTTCCTTCAACGTTTATTCGATTTTGGGGAATAACTGTTATCTTTACTCGCAAATCCTGCGAAAAAAAAATCTCTGAACCAAGAAAGATTGTAATCCAGGCAAATGCGAGCCGGGTGAGAGACGTTTTCAAGTTTGCAATCTTCTTTCTTTTCATCTGTTTACGCTAAATCTTACACAAAATCGATACCTTTCGCCACCAAAAGAAATTTGTAAAGGTTTTTCACCGTTGACATTATATAATTCAGGGAACTAAAATACTTTTTTGTTCGTAAATAGTTGAAGTTCTGCCTTTTTAATAATTTTATGAGTTTAGTAAAAATCGTCATTTACACGTTAGCTTTCTTGTTGAGTCTGCTGTTTTTTGGACGTTTCTTTTTCTAGAGGCTCGCTGAGAGAAAATATTAATCGAATCTGGTTTGCCGTGAATTCGGCTTTCACCGAATTTTTACATATTTCTCTAACATAATTTTACACAGCAAAAGCGGTCAATTTAGACCGCTAATTTTATTTTTGAATCTATATTTATGAGTGAATTACGAAAGATCAAACGGGCGTTAATCAGCGTTTCCGATAAAACTGGCATAATTGAATTTGCCAAAGAACTTGCAAAATACGACGTAAAAATTATTTCAACCGGCGGCACGGCGAAAAGCTTGCGTGAAGCAGGTTTAACAGTTACTGAGGTTGCAGAAATTACAAATTTTCCGGAAATGATGGACGGACGTGTAAAAACTTTGCATCCAAAAATCCACGGTGCTTTTCTTGCCTTGCGGGATAACGAAAATCACCAAAAATCAATGGCAGAACACGGAATCGAGCCGATTGATCTCGTCTGCGTTAATCTCTATCCATTTGAACAAACTATTGAGAAAGAAGATGTTACGCTCTTGGAAGCAGTTGAAAATATTGATATTGGTGGACCGGCGATGATTCGTTCCGCATCAAAAAATTGGCGTGATGTTGCCGTTGTAACGGACGCAAAACTTTACGAAAGCGTGATTAACGAACTTAAAGAAACGGACGGAAGTTTGAGTTTGGAAACCCGCCAACGTCTCGCCACTCTCGCTTATACGCGAACTGCGAGCTACGATCTGGCGATTTCAAGCTATTTGGCACAGCAACTTTCAAATGAAGATTTGGATTTTCTTGAACCTTTCAATCCGCTCGGAGATTTGGTGTTTATCGATCCGGAAGGTTATAGCGGAAACGAGACTGTTGATGAGGACTCGACAAACTCCGAGATCATCGAGCTGCCATCTTATGAAACGCTTGAATTATCAAAGATTTCCGATCTCCGCTATGGCGAAAACCCACACCAAAAAGCCGCACTTTATTCTACCGATGAACGCGGGGGAATCGCACAAGCCAAGCAACTTCACGGCAAGGAAATGTCATATAACAACTATGTTGACGCGGAAGCTGCCTGGAATTTGGTACAGGATTTTGAAGAATTAGCAGTTGCAATTATCAAACACACAAATCCATCAGGAGTCGGCACCGGCGAGAATAATTTGGAAGCTTATAAACGTGCTTTATCAACCGATCCTGTTTCGGCTTTCGGGGGAATTGTCGCATTAAATCGAAAAGTTGATTTGGCAACAGCAAACGCGATTAACGAAGTTTTCACAGAGGTCGTAGTCGCTCCCGATTACGATTCAGACGCTCTTGAAATCTTCAAAACAAAGAAAAACTTGAGAGTCTTAAAAGTTTCCGCAACAAATAACAGTTCAAATCTAATCTACAAACCAATTTCGGGCGGAATGCTCGTTCAGGAAAAAGATTTATACAAGGTTTCTGAAGTCGATTTGAAATTTGTAACGGAGCGAAAACCGACAGAAATAGAACTAAAATCAATGCTTCTCGCATGGAAAGTTTGCAAACACGTAAAATCAAATGCAATAGTTTTCGCCAATGAAAATCGGACAATTGGAGTTGGAGCAGGGCAAATGAACAGGGTTGATTCGGTAAGAATCGCTGCAATGAGGGCGGAAAGATTTGAATTGCCATTAAAGGGTGCGGCTTTGGCATCAGATGCATTTTTCCCATTCCGCGACAATATTGATGAAGCCGCAAAGTTTGGGATTTCAGCAATCATTCAACCGGGCGGTTCTGTCCGCGATGAGGAAGTTATCCAAGCAGCGAATGAACACGGTCTGACGATGGCTTTGACAGGAATCAGGCATTTTAATCATTAATATTACTGAGGATGATTTTTTTGTTGACTTTTTAATTCGATTAAAGTAAAAAGATACCATTAAAGGATTCTAAGGAACGCTCGAACGGTTTTTAAGTGAGAAAATCGAGTTGTGGTGTTTTTTTATTTGACGAAGGTTTGAACTGAAATTGATTTGCCGTCGCTTATAATCGTTACAGTTCCCTTCTCGCCAGTCGTCATAATTTTCGCGTCTGATTTTTTCCAACGATCAACAACTTCTTGATGTGGATGCCCGAAAGGTGATTTTTTTCCTACGGAAATAATTGCCAATTTTGCTTTGGTCGCATCAATAAATGTCTGGGTAGAGGAAGTCTTGCTGCCGTGATGAGCAACCTTAACTACATTTGCCTGCAACACTTCCGGCATTTCGAGGAGTTCTTTTTCCGCTTCTTTCTCAATATCCGCTGTCAATAAAACTTTCGTTTCACCATAAATTATTCGCAAAACAATTCCGTGATTGTTATCCCAATTCGCATTTGGATTTTCATCTGAATTCGGATACAGAACCTCAACTTTTACATCGCCAAATGTTAAAACATCACCCCGTACAATCTTTGCCAGCGGAATGTTTTTCTTTTCCAGAGCTTTCGCAAAGTCTTCAAAATCAACGTCTTGCATCGGAGTTCGGGCAACAAAGGCAGACTTTACTGCGAAATTTCCCGCAACATCAGTTAAACCCTGTATGTGATCGGTATCGGCGTGGGTCGCCAACAGATAATCAACGTTATCGTTGCCTTTTTCCCACAGAAAATTTGAAACAACGGTCTCGCCGATGTTCTGAACATCAGGCTCAAAAAGCTCGGCTTCTTCGCCGTCTCGGTGGACATAAATCTTATTAAAATTGGCTCGTCCACCACCATCGATCAAAATAGTTTCGCCGGTTGGCATCGTAATAAAAGCGGAATCACCCTGCCCGACGTCAAGAAAATCTATATGCAATTTTCCGTCAGGATTAGGCGAGCTAAAAGGGTGAAAAATGATAACGCCGATTAAGATAATTAGACTTGCGGAAGCCAATTGAATCTTAAATCTTGACTCTCGAATATTGAATCCTAGAGAGAGCGGCTTCCAATAATGAAGCGAAATCATCAAAGCGATAATTGGAAGCAAATAAAGGAGATAGATAAATCTTAACTGTCCGGAATAATGCGGGATTCGCAACGATGACCAATTTTTATCGACGAAGAAAACCGTTAAATTGAGAATGATTGAGTTCAAGATTTCGGCTGCCCAAATGAAAGGAGCAGCGAGAATTTCACTGATTTGGGCGATGAAGATTCCAAAGATCGCAAACAGACTTTCAATCGCGATCAATGCTCCAATCCAAATGTTAAGAAAAATTGAAACGAAAGAAACCCGATGAAAATAAAGCACGGCAAATGGCAAGAGCCAAGCTTGTACAATTGAAGAAACAACAATTGCCTCGAAAAGAAATCGAAGTATTTTTTGTAACTTCCAACTTTCAAGCTTTTCAGCATAAGGAGTTTTTATAAGCTTGCATTGCCATACTGTCCGGCTTTGCTCTTCTTGCCAATTTTTCTCGCTCCAATAAAGAGTTTCAGCTAAAGTTTTTATCCATTTTGGGACATTTGGTGGGATTGGCGTATGAACATTCGGATGCCAATTTCCGATTTCCTTCAGTTTTTCCAAAAGCGGAAGCGACATTCCAACAATCGATAAAACGCAAATAAACGTTAGCTGAAATGATTGATTCAAAAGATCAGATGGTCGCCAAACCAATAAAATTAAAGCACTTACAGCGAGGCTGTTAAGTAAACTTGCTTGCCGAAAAACGACATAAGCAAAGTACCAGACTGTAAACATGATCGCCGCTCTGGTAACGGGTGCGTCCGCTCCAACCGCCAGCGTGTATGCCCACAAAAAGATGCTCGCCAAAAGGAATTGCCAAAATCGATTTTTCGTAAATTGTCTTAAAATCAAGATTACTAATCCGCCGATAAATGTAATTTGCAATCCGCTAATTACAAGAATGTGAAATGTTCCGCCTTCGCGAAAACTTTCAGCAGTTGTTTTATCCAGATGATATTTATTGCCTAAAAGCGATGCAATCAAAACTCCTGCCGTTGAAACTGAGAAATTTTTCTTGAATTCCAGAATCAGATTTTGCCTGCGTTCATAGATCCAATTGAGCGATACAAAATCTTTAGTTTGACCCAGATTTTCCAACAAAAGCGGGCTTTTTACTACTCCTGTAGCGTCAATTCCCTGCATATCGAGTAGATTTTTGGTTGAAACGCCGCCCGGGTTTTGAAAACGTTCTTCGCGATTTAACTCGCACGCGACACGAATTTTCGCGTTGTGTCCAATTTGCAATTTATCGTATTCTTGCAAAGTTTGCTCATCCTGGCTCGGCAAAAAGAGTCTGATATTTCCGCTCGCTTTTTCCTCATTTCCTTTTGAAATTATGTTTTCAACCTTCATCAGCAGAAAAAATCCGCCAACTGCTAATTCGGGTTTTCCTTGCGAAATTCCGGTAATTTCAATCGGCTCACCCGAAATTAATCTGCCGGATTCAAATAATACTTTCAGGCGATTTGGAGCAAGGGAGCTTTTCTCGAGTGATAAACAAAGTCCGCCTAGCGATGTAAATGCAATAAATAAGAGAATTACGGCTGAGTTTTTGTTAAGAAAAATAGCTGCGAGAGATATAAAAACAAGTGAGAATATTAGAAAAATACTCGAAGAAATTCCTGAATAATTAGATATTAAAATGCCTGCTATAAAGCAAATTACCAAAAATGCCAACGGGAAGCGGGTAAAATTGTTGTTTGAGATTTTTTCAGAATTTTTAAGCATCATGAGGCTTTTTAATTTTTTCTGAGGGCGACAGTCATTTTATTCAACTTTTATCAGATTTTGCAATCCACGAACCTTTTTGTCGCTCATCCCTCTTACCAAAATCAAATGTTCGGCTCGCTGAAATCTCCCGTATTTCTCTCGATATTCAATAATTCGCCGGGCAATTTCTTTGCCAATCTTGGGTAATTTCTCTAATTCTTCCAAACTTGCAGTATTGATATTAATCACATTTTCAGCAGATTCCTTCGCTTTTTGCTCCGTTTTTGACGGATTTTCCACAGAATTTGTGCAGGAGACAAGCACAAGACAAAACAGACAATAAATTGCCAAAAATGTTAAACGAAGTGGTTTAGTCGATGATGCGTAAGTGTTGTAAATAAATAGTTTATGGAAATGCATTAACTGTGTGCAAAATGCTAAAAGTTGTTAAGAATCAATAAGTTAGTTTGTGGAAAATCGACTTTTCCACAGCTTTTCCACAGCCCAAATGTGGAAAAGTTACGAAGCCTAGACATTATCGGCACTATCGTAGCCTTCTAGATATTCGTATGCCTTTTCGAGAATCGGACGAGCACGCGAACTGCCATCCATTTCGCCGATAAATTCTTCGCGTACCATCGCATCAAGAATTGCTGCGGCACGTCCATAGCCGATGCGTAGATGTCGCTGCAAAAGCGAAGTAGAGGCTCTTTTCGCACTCACGACCGAGCGAAGAGCGTCCATAAATAGCGGATCTTTTTTACCCGGCAAATCGCCAACATTGTCCAATTCATCTTCGGTTTTCGTAATCGTAATATCGTAATCAGGTCTGCCTTGAGCCTTAATATGTTCGACAATTTTATTGATCTCTTTTTCGTCAACAAAAGCTCCGTGAACACGAATCAGATTTGATGTTCCCGGCGGTAAAAAGAGCATATCTCCTTTGCCTAAAAGACTTTCAGCCCCGTTGGCATCAATAATTGTCCGTGAATCTACTTTTGAAGAAACCCGAAAAGAAATACGCGAAGGGAAATTCGCTTTGATCAATCCGGTAATAACATCCACAGATGGACGCTGAGTTGCCAACACCAGATGAATGCCTACGGCTCGTGCCATTTGTGCAAGCCGCGTTATTGATTCTTCAACCTCTTTGCCGGCTACCATCATCAAATCTGCAAGCTCGTCGATAATAATTACCAGATATGGAAGATTCTTAAATTCATTACCTTCATCATCTAAAATGCCCTCGGCACGCTTGCGTTTAACCTCCGCATTATAACCATCAATATTGCGAACCCCCCATCTTGCAAGGTCTTTGTAACGTTTCTCCATCTGCCCGACAGCCCATTTAAGCGAAATAGAAGCTCGTTTCGGATCGGTAATTATCGGCGTCGCAAGATGCGGAATGTCAGCATAAATTCCGAGTTCAACTTGTTTTGGATCGACCATGATAAGTTTTACTTCATCCGGTTTTGCCTTATATAAAATCGATACAATAAGCGTATTTACTCCAACCGATTTCCCCGCACCGGTTGCACCTGCGATCAATAAATGAGGCATCTTGGTCAAATCTGCTACGTAATTTCGTCCGTCAATACTCTTGCCAAGTGCGATTGAAAGCAGCGAATTTGACTCTTTAAATTTGGTGGATTCTATAACTTCGCGGAGTTGAATAGTTTCGCGTTGGCGATTTGGAACTTCAATTCCGACGACTGCTTTACCCGGAATTCGATCAATCCGGATTGATTCCGCCTTTAGTGCAAGGCACAAATCATCTGCTAAACCCGTTACTCTGGAATACTTTACGCCGGCATCAGGTTTGAATTCATAAGTTGTGACGACAGGTCCCTGGCAAATATGCATGACCCTTCCTGTGACATTAAATTCGCCGCTTTTTTCGGTTAATTCCTTCGCAATTTCTAAAAGTTCTTCATCTTTCTGTTCGATTCGTGCGGACGCAGCTGTCAAAAAATCGGTGGGTGGCAAGATATAATTATCGTAATTAGGCGGATCAGTTTTTGGCAAAACCACCTCAGTTTCGTCGGTTTGCGGCAAATCTAGATCGTTTGTTTCAGATAATTTAATTTGCTCCAATTCGCCTGTTTCTTTGATTGGTGTAATCGGTATTGCACTAATGTCATCGTCAAATAATTTCGGTAAATCTTCTGTTTCCCCAAGCGAAACAGGATCAGCTCCCATGCTGATTTTTGGACGCAAATCTTCAAATTTCTTGGTCTCTTCAGGCTTGGTAATCTCTTTTAATTCTTCAGTTATGCCAATTTCACCACTATTAACGTTTTTGGCATTGATAGGCTTCTCATCAATAATTGCAGGTTTTTTATCAGGTTTATCGCCTAACGAAACAGTCGTTTTTTCCTTTTCAGCAATTTCATTTTCTAATTCATTCCGTGCCTCAAGTCGCTTTTCAAGTCGTTCTTGTGCTTCAAGTTTTTGTCGCTCACGCCAATGTTTAAAGCTGCTGAAATAGTCATCAAAACGCAGTCTTAAATTATCGAAAGCCAGACCGACTCCGCTAAAAATCGATAGATAAGTTAAATTTGTGGTTAATAAAATTGAGGCAAAAAAGAGTGCCGAAAGTAAAATTATCGAGCCGACTTTTCCTATCAAAGCGAGGCATCCGCCTGCTATGAAAGCACCGACGATTCCCCCGCGAAAGCCGGAATCAAGCAAAATTGAAAGCAATCCTGCAAAAGTGCCAATGAATAAAATGAAACCAATCAACCTGCCGATTGGAATGTACATATTGACTGCACGAAAAACCCGCCAAGCAATCAGAGCAAGCATCGCAGGAATTATGTAAGCCGTTAAACCTATTATTTGCAACGACCAATCGGAAACAAAAGCTCCGAAAAGCCCTATCCAATTTTTTGTGGCAGCCGAATTTCCGCCGGTGCTATTTGAAGATAAATCTCCCGCACTATACGAAATCAATGATAGAAAAACCAAAATTGCGACCAACAACAAAAGAATCGCTACCAGTTCATTTTTTCTCGAAGAACTTTTTGAGGCTATTTTTTTTTGTCCATTAATTGCCATTGGTTATTTTTTATTCAAATTTATTCCTTTTTTCAAAAGTAGAAATTCCTTAATAAATTCGTCTATGTCGCCGTCTAAAACTGTTTCAACATCACTTCGTTCAAATTTTGTCCGGGTATCCTTAATCAATCGATAAGGTTGAAGCGTATAGTTACGAATCTGCGAGCCGAAAGATATGTCCTGTTTTGTTGATTCATGTTCCGCCGCTTCAGATTTACGCTTTGCTAATTGTAATTCGTAAAGTTTGGAACGCAAAACTTGCATTGCAACGGCTTTATTTTGAATTTGCGAACGCTGATTTTGACACGTAACCACGGTATTTGTTGGCAAATGCGTAATCCTGACCGCTGAATCCGTCACGTTTACATGCTGACCTCCGGCACCGGAAGAGCGATACGTGTCGATCCGTAAATCCTTGTCGTTTATCTCAACTTCAATATTTTCGTCTATTTCAGGCGAAACAAAAAGTGAAGCAAACGAAGTTTCTCGGCTCCCGCCTGAATTAAACGGCGAAATTCTAACCAAGCGATGCACGCCGGCTTCGCCATTTAACAAGCCATAAGCGTATTCGCCTTCAACACGGAAAGTTGCTGATTTCAAGCCTGCTTCGCTGCCCGATTGTTGGTCTAAAATGTCCACTTTGAAACCGCGTTTTTCAGCCCAGCGAAGGTACATTCTCAAAAGCATTTCCGCCCAATCCTGTGCGTCTGTGCCGCCTGCACCCGATTGAATCGAGCAAATTGCATTGTTTGCATCGGTTTCGCCTGAAAGCAACATTTCTGTTTCAGTTTCGCCAACTTCATCTTCTAAACGAACGATTAAGTCATTTAGTTCGCTCAAAAAACTCTCGTCTGATTCGGCGAATTCAAAAAGCACTTCTGCCTCTGAAAGTCCCGTTTCAAAAAGGGTTTGCCGATTAACTTGCCGTTCGAGTCTGCTTCGCGTTTGTACTGTTTTTTGTGCTTTTTCCTGATCGTTCCAAAAATTGGGCGATGCAATCTGCTCTTCTAATTTTTCAAGCTCAAGCCGTTTCTGAGGTGCGTCAAAGAAACCTCCCAAGCTGCCCAATCTTCAACTTTATTTCTTCGAATTTATTGTGTAAGTCGTTTAATTCCATTATGTTTTTTGCAGAAACACGCACGTGAGTAAGTGTGTCTCTTCGCCGTTACTCACGTGCGGGCTTCTGCAAAGTTTCTAAACTTTTTCTTTTCCGAAAACTCCAAAATAATACCGCTAAACTAATAATTGAACAAAGCCATGCAAACCAATCGCCATATTTAAAATAAAAGGTTTGGCTTCCGTCTGATTTTGCTACCGACCAAACTCTTGTATCTTCAGTATACGGTTTTGTCGCGTCCAAAATCTCACCACGTTCATTAATATACCCTGTAATTCCAACATTTGTGACTCGTAAAATTGGACGATTTGTTTCAACCGCCCGAAAAACTGCGTTGGCTAAGTGTTGGCGTAAAATCGGAGTTTCGCCCAAATATCCGTCATTTGTCATTTCAACCAAAACGTCTGCCCCATTCAGAACGAATTGCCGTGAAAGCGTTGGAAAATGCGATTCAAAACAAATCATAATTCCCGCATTCACATCGCCAAGCGGAACGATGTCATATTCCTTGCCAATCTCAAAATTCCCCACCATCGACGGCACTAGGCTCGCCAAAGGTTCGGGCAAAGGAACATATTCGCCAAATGGAACGAGGTGGATTTTATCATACTGAGCTAGTTTCTCGCCTTTTTCATCAACTAAAACCGCCGAATTGTAGAAGTTATTGTTATCCGATGGTTCAGCCGCATTAAATAAAACCTGAACATTATTCTTTTGGGTAAATTCTTTCAAAAAGGCTTGAAAATCCCGGTCACGCGTGTAGCCGAAATTCATCGGAGACTCGGGAAAGATAACAATACTCTTAAGTGTTGAATTTTCAGTTTTGAGTTTTGCTAATTCTCTTTCGGCTAGTTGCACATGACGTTCACGAAGACGTTTCCATTCGGAATAACCTATTGAGCTCATTGGCACATTAGGTTGGATAGCAATAATATTTGCTTCTTCTTTTTTTGACTCGTCAGGCAAACCAGTCTTTAGTTCATAAAGACCATAGGAATTTATCAATATCAATAAAAGCAATGGTATTGCAGCAACATAGCTACTACTTTTGTTTCGCTTAATGACAACAACGGCGTAAGAGGCATTGAAAACTGAACAACAAAACCCAACTAAATATATCCCCCCAAGACTCGCTAAACTAAGAGTTAATGGATTGAAAGCCTGTGAATAAGCAATCGCATTCCAATTGTTTCCCGTCAACCAAAATCTCAAAAATTCGATTGCCGTCCATAAAAAAGGCGTGATTAAAATTCCCCATGTTCCAAATCGTCTAAGGTATATTGAAAGAGTCCGCCGAATAATGCCGGAAAGAGTCCCGCGATTATCGTTACTCCTAAAAGTAAAAAATAGGCTAAGGGAGCGGGAACTCCGCCATAAGTAATCGGTGCAAAGGTCAGCCACCAGCAAGTTCCTGTGAAAAAAATTATGCCAAAAATCCAACCGGTTAAAAATGATTTAATAAATGATTCTTTTTCGCGTTCGATAGCAAAAAGCAAAGGAATTAGAGCAAAGTATGCCAGAAACCAAAATTCAAAATCCGGAAACGCCAAAATTAATAGAATTGCTGAAAAAACGGCTAAAAGTGAGTTTGAAAGCGTCGGCAATTTCGCTTTAATCGAAGGAAGTTTCATACCGACAGTTTAGCAGAAACTTATCTTTGGCAGAAGTTCGTTCAAATTGAATAGTATCCCTTGTCAGGTTTTCGTCAGATTGACTGCTTGCGTCAAAATTTGTCATCGCAAAGTGACGGTTTTTGTCAATCTTTTGGCGAAATCTTATTTTTCAGGTCATATTGAGATAACAATGCTCTTTCAGCCATAAGAACTGGTGTAAATCCTTCAAAATGAACGAAAGCCTTTTATTTACGGTAATTAGCGTTTAAAAGGAAGAGAGCCCGGTTATTTCTAACCAGGCTCATAATAGGAAGGACAACTGAAGGAACGCTCGGAAGGTGTCAAACGTAGTGGCAAACCACGCTCGTAGTAGGGTTGGCGGCGGGGTCTTGATTAAGATAATCAAGCTAGCCACTTCTCACTAATGCACAAAGCGTGCCAGAGCTGGATTTTGGATTGCGGATTTTGGATTTTGGAGTGTGGAAGCCAATAAATACGGGCTCAGAAATTATTTTGAGTGATTTGGCGAGTATCAATTTGAAGCGTTCTTAAGCCCGGAAAGCAGTTTTATAAGCAAATAACTTACACTATTTGGTATTTTTCAAAGCTTTAGGTTGAATCCTTCCTTAAATCAAGCCGATGCCCCGCAATTTTCTCGATAACTTTAAGATATTTTTTCGGGAAAAGCCGATGCACATAACTAATCGCATGAGCATCTGCCCCGATCAATATTCGCGTATTCTGCTTTTTGATGCCTTTTACAATAACGTCCGCAGCCGTTTCGGCAGTTGTATTCGCAACGCTGTCAAAAAAATCAATTCCTTGAGCCTTATTGCCTGCGGGAGTATTTTCGCCAATCCGCGAATTGCGTGCGATGTTAGTTTTTATTCCGCCCGGATGAACGGTAGAAACTTTGATATTCGTCGCCTCAAGTTCGTGCCGTAAAGATTCCGTAAACCCTCTAACGGCAAACTTACTGGCACAATAAGCGGTCTGCTCAGGCGGTGCGATCATTCCAAAAACGCTCGAAATATTAACTATATGAGCTGAATCTTGTTGCTTTAATATCGGCATAAAAACTTTGCAGCCATAGACAACGCCCCAAAAATTGATCGACATCAACCATTCAAAATCCGCCAGCGAAATCTCTTCAAACGAACCAAACATCCCAACTCCGGCGTTATTTATTAAATGAGTTGCTCTGCCATGTTTGGCTAAAACATCATCCGCAAATTTCTGAACCTGGTCTAATTTTGAAACGTCAAGTACATGACAGGAGGATGGAATATCAATCATTTTGGCAGTTTCTGCCAAACCTGCTTCATCAACATCGGCAATCGCGACGCCGCTAATCTGTTCTTTTGCAAAACGCAACGCCAAGGCACGTCCGATTCCCGATCCGGCACCTGTTACAACCGCTACAGATTTTTTGTTTAATGTCATAAATGTTTAAAGGTGGTCTTTTTGTGTGCAAATTATATCTCTTATGATCAAAAATCGCATAAATAAAAAGCGATTTCTGTCTTTTTTATTCATGTAAATTCGTGTAAATTTGTGAGTAATAATATGAATAAAATAAAACCGATCCTGGTAATTCTTGCAACAATCGGCACAATTCTGATGAACTGGCTCGCTTCGACGGGTTTTATCGGCGGAATTACACCCGAAGTGATTTCCAATAGATACCCTACTTTTATTACTCCTGCGGGCTACGCCTTTACGATTTGGGGTTGGATTTTTCTCGGTATGATTATCTTCGCAATCATTCAGGCTATTCCGAAAAATTTTGAGAAATTTTCAAAAATGCGGACGTTTTATCTGATAAGTTGTGTCTTCAATTGCTTGTGGATTTACGTTTGGCACAATCTATTAATAACGGTCAGCGTATTTGTAATTTTGTCTTTATTGGGAAGTCTCGCCGCGATAAATCTCGTTTTGGAACGCGAGAATAATCTCTTCGCACGAATGCTTTTCGGAGGTTACTTCGCATGGGTTACAGTTGCTTCGGTTGTGAACATAACGATCGCCTTAGTTTTCAATGGCGTGCAAACAAGCGACAATGCAGGGATTTGGCTGGCGAGCGGATTGATTGTAGTTGCCACGATTATTGGAATATTCTTGCGTCATAAATTACCAAATTTTGCTTACGCTTTTGTTGTCGCATGGGGAGTAACCGCAATCGCCGTTAAACAAAGCGGGAAAACTCCAATTGTTGTTTTTGCAGCATTTAGCGTTATTGCATTATTAATCTCAGCCTTTTCTTTTATCATGAAAGACTACAAAAAAGCCCAATGAACAACGGTAAAATATGCGTTTCGGTTTGTGCAAAAACTGCCGACGAATTGATCGAACAAATTAAGCGTGCCGAAGATTTGGCGGATGTGATTGAGATTCGTTTTGATTGTTTGGATGAAGGCGAATTTGATAATTTCCTTTATCAATTTAGAACTAGAAATCCATCAAAGCAATACTTATCTACATTTAGACCTGCGAAGCAAGGCGGCAAAAAATATTTCACTTTTGAGGAACGCGAACAATTTTGGCTTGATTCGCACATTTTTGAGTTTACCGATTGGGCTGATTTGGAAGAAGATATTTCAATCGAAAAATTGAGAGGAATGTGGGGAATAAATGTTTTCGAGAAATTTATCAAATCCAATCATGACTTTGAAAAATCCCCCGATGATTTGTTTGAAATTTATGAGAGACTAAACTCAACCAAAGCCGATGTTATCAAGATCGCTGTTCAAGCCAATGACATCACCAACACGATTCCGATTTCGAAATTGCTCAATCGTGCAAAATCTGAAAATAAAGAAATCATCCCAATCGCAATGGGCGAAAGTGGAAAATGGACGCGGATTCTAGGTCTCGCTCACGGTGCTTTTATGACTTACGCCTCGCTTGATGCGGGAAGCGAAACTGCTCCCGGGCAGGTTTCCACGGAAGACTTGATCGAAGTTTATCGGGCGAAAGAATTGAATGAAGAAACGGAAGTTTACGGCATTTTGGGAAGCAGCACGAGCGTTTCGATGTCGCCCTATATTCACAATGCGGCGTTTAAGTTTCATAAATTGAATTCAGTTTTCGTCCCGCTCCAAGTTCAAAATTTGGATGAATTTATAACTAGAATGGTCAAACCGGAAACTCGTGAAGTTGAATTAAATTTCAAAGGTTTTTCTGTTACGATTCCCCATAAACAGAGCATTATCAAGCATTTAGATTTTATCGACGAAACCGCCAAAATGATTGGTGCGGTCAATACAGTTAAGATTATTGACGGAAAACTTCATGGATACAATACCGACGCGAAAGGATTTATCGAGCCATTATTAAAGGCTTCCGGTGATTTGAATGATGCAAGGGTTTTGATTTTGGGAGCGGGCGGAGCATCGAGAGCATGCGTGTATTCGTTGGAAAACGAAGGTGCGGAAGTTACGGTTTTTGGACGAAGTGAAGTCCAAAATCTAACGTCTAAAGTCCAAAGTCTTTCGGATTTCGACATAATTGTGAATGCAACTCCAATCGGAATGAAAGGCAAAGGAGAAGGCGAAACTCCGTTGTTTGCCGAACAAATGAAAGGCGTAAAACTCGTTTACGATCTGATCTATATTCCGCAGGAAACCGAGCTTATTAAACAAGCGAAAAGCGTTGGAATCAAGACACTTGGCGGTTTGGAAATGCTGCTCTCACAAGCAATCGAACAACAAAGAATTTGGACGGGTTTGGATGCCCCAATTGATGAAATTAAAGAGGTTGTTCTCAAAAAACTATCCGTGTAGTTTCCAGACCAACGGCACCAGAAACATCACAGCCAAGAAGACGATAATCGTTAATACTGTTCCGATTTTCACAAAATCCATAAATCGATACCGACCCGGTGTATAAACTAATACGCAAGCGGGTTCGAGCGGCGTCATAAACGAACACGAAGCCGCGAAAGTTACTGCAATTGCGAAGGTTCGGGGATTCAACCCAAGCAAATTAGCAGTTTGAATCGCGACCGGTAAAACGACTAATGCCGCGGCTTGATTAGACATCGGCTGAGTCAAAATAATTGTCAAAAGGAAAAATCCTGCTAACACCGCAAGGCTGCCGAATTGTTCAAAATTAGTTTTGATAATGGTCGCAAGGTATTGATCGGCTTGCGTTGCTTCCATTGCCGTTCCAAAGCTCATCATACAGGCGATTAGCACTAGCAGACGAAAATCGATAAGCGAATAAAGCTCATTGTAACGAATCGTTTTCGTAGCCAAAAGCAATAAAACGCCCATCAAAACGCAGATCGCGAGCGGAATATCGTAACCTAAAACAACTTTCGAAAGTGATAGACCGATGAAAAGCACAAACGCCGCAATCGCATAAGGACGTTTTTCCGTACGCATTGATTTGGAAGAAACTTCTTCGAGCAAAAGAATTTCGCCGTCAACCACAAGCGGCTCGATTACGGCTCGCCTCCCTTGAGCGAGCAAAACATCGCCAAATTCAAGCGGCGTTGTAGAAAGCGTGTCAATGATCGTTTTGCCGTGGCGATTGATAGCCAAAACTGTTAAGTCATAGCGTTGACGGAAGTTAAGCATCTTCAGCGTTTGCCCAACGAGTACCGTTCCGCGTAAAACCATTACTTCAAAAAGCTCGACTCCGCCACTTTCCAAATCAGTATCGCCCAAAGTTAAGTCCGGCTTAATATCTAAACCAACTTCCGATTTCACACGCAGAATATCCGTCATTCTGCCTTCAACGATCAATAGATCATTAAACTGGATTCTTTCGCTCGGATTTGCCGGAAGCTTTTCCTTGCCGCGAATAATACCTACAACGCTTAACTCTAACTCCTGATTGATGTTAGCTTCTTCGAGAGTTTTTCCTATGAATTGCGAATTCTGCAAAACGACTAATTCTGTAAGATATTCGCGTATATGATATTGCTCGGTGAGCGATTCTTCAGCCGAAAAATTGGGCAGCCATCTTCTGCCGATAATCAGCATATAAAGTATTCCAATCAAAGCGATTGCCCCGCCAACTTCTGTTAGTTCAAACATTGAAAGCGGCTGCATTCCATAGCGTGTGATCGCACCGCTAACGGCGAGATTTGTGGAAGTTCCGATGAGTGTGCAGCTGCCGCCTAAAATTGCTCCGAAAGCTAACGGCATCAATAGTTTAGAAGGTGCGATCTTGGCACGGGTCGCCAATCCCATTACAACCGGAAGATACATTGCCGTGGTCGTGGTATTTTTCAAAACTGAAGCGGAAACCGCCGCGATAAACATAATCAAAGTCGTGAGAATCAGCTCATTGTTCCCGGAAATCTTATACAACCGTCGTCCGATCAGATCAACTATCCCCGTTTTTATAAGTCCGCCAGTTAAAACAAATAGTCCGCCGATCGTGATGATAATATCGTCGCCAAATCCGGCAACTCCCTGTTTTATTGTCAAAACGCCCGACATAACTAAGCCAATTACGAGTAGGATGCCAACAATATCCACGGGAATTTTCTCAGTTGCAAATAGAAAGACAGCAACTACTAATAAAAGCAATGTGATAGTGATTGGATCCATTTGCGAAATGATAGCGGATGCTTGGAATTAATTCTAGTTTTTTTTGAGTATTTGGTAAGATTGAACGGGTTTGTGAATATTTATATGAAAATCGAATCACTAAATTGTCCAAATTGCGGAGCGGGGGTTTCAAGCGACAAAACCCAATGTGAATTTTGCCTAACGCGGCTCAAAACGATGGCATGCGAATCGTGCTATGGGCTAATGTTTCTCGGAAGCAAACACTGTTCTCATTGCGGAAAACCCGCGGTTAAAGGTGAAGAACTGGATGATGCATCGCTCGGTGATTGTCCTCGGTGCAAAATCAAGCTTAATCTATTGCAAATAAATGAAATACGGCTTGGCGAATGCAAGCAATGCGGGGGATTTTGGAGCAACGCCGAAACATTCGAAAATATCTGTGCCGAAAAAGAAAATCAGGCAAGTGTTTTGGGCTTTGTTGACAAAAAGGAATTTCCTAATCCGCAAACAGCGGTCAACTATGTTCCCTGCCCAACGTGCAAAAAACTAATGAATCGAAACAATTTTGCACGAACGTCGGGCGTAATAATAGATATTTGCAAGCAACACGGCATTTGGTTTGACGCGTCTGAATTGTCAAAAATTATCGAATTCATACACAAAGGCGGGCTTGACCATGCACGACAAAAAGAAAAACTCCAGCTTCACGAGCAGAAACGCGAACTTGCAGATCAGCAACGCAGAGCTGCACTCGAAAATCGTCGGTTTCAACAATCGAATTTTGCTTGGGATGAGCCTTACTCGCTTTCAATACGTGACTTTGTAAGATTTTTGTTCGATTAGTTTTTTCAATATTCATCGCCACATCTGTTATTATTCTTCCAATGAATCAACGTTATAGTCGGCAAATTCTTTTCAGCCAAATTGGTAAATCGGGACAAGAAAAGCTTATTAGTTCTCGGGTTTTGCTTGTTGGCTGCGGGGCATTAGGGGCTTCCCACGCTGAAATGCTCGCTCGTGCGGGGGTTGGGAAATTGCGAATTGTTGATCGTGATTTTGTCGAATTTACGAATTTGCAAAGGCAGACTTTGTATAGTGAATCAGACGCAAAGGATCGCTTCCCGAAAGCAATCGCAGCAAGAAATCGAATTTCTGAGATTAATTCGGAAATCGAGGTTGAAGCGATCGTTGCTGATGTAAATAAAAATAACATCGAAAGCCTAGTAGAGAATTGTAATTTGGTAATTGATGGAACTGATAATTTTCAGGTTCGTTATCTAGTTAATGACGCTTGCGTAAAGCTATCTAAAACTTGGATTTACGGTGCCGCAGTTTCGAGCTATGGAACGACGATGACGATAATTCCCCAAGAGACGCCGTGCTTGCGTTGCATATTTGAAGAAATTCCCGATGCCGGAAGTTCGCCAACTTGCGATACTGCCGGGGTGATAATGCCAATTATTTCAACAATTTCAGCCGTTCAAGTAAGCGAAGCCTTGAAAATTTTGACGGGAAATTTTGATAAACTTCACCGTTCTCTGTTGCAATTTGATGTTTGGCAAAATGATTGGCGGAAAATAAAGTTGAATGAGCCAAATCCGGATTGTGTCTGCTGTGTTGAGCGAAAATTTGAATTCCTCGAGTCGGAAAATACCGAGTTTTTTACAACTCTTTGCGGACGTGATTCCGTTCAAATCTCCGCTCCAAAACCAACTCAAATAGATCTGAATTCACTCGCCGAAAAACTTCGACATCTTTCGCAAGTTAAACAAAATGAATATCTTGTACGGTTTACAGTCGAAAATTTTGAAGTGACTGTTTTCAAAGACGCACGTGCAATTATAAAGGGCACGGACGATCTTACGGTCGCGAGATCCGTCTATGCAAAGTACCTCGGAGTATAAATTTGATACTAATCATGTCCGTTTTTCTCTTTATCAGTGAGAAGAGTTTGTGAAACATTTCACTATATTCTTCGTAATATTGATTTGATGAGGTATTTAATATGTCATACATTCCAAAAGTTGTAATAATCGGCGGTGGATTCGGCGGATTGCAGGCAGCGAAAGCTTTAAAAAACGAATGCGTTTCCGTTACTTTGATTGACCGAAAAAATCATCACACTTTTCAGCCTCTCCTTTATCAGGTCGCGACCGCGGTACTATCCCCCGGAGAAATTGCCTCACCGATTCGAAGAATTCTCCATCGTGCTCAAAACGTGGAAGTTCTTTTAGGTGAAGTAGTTAGCTTTGATCTAGACAAACAAATCGTTAAACTTAGTGATGAATCGACGGTTGATTTCGACTATTTAATAATCGCCGCCGGAGCAAGGCATTCATATTTCGGACACGACGAATGGGAGCAATTCGCACCGGGTTTGAAGACTCTGGAAGATGCGTTGGAGATTCGCAGAAGGGTTTTACTGGCATTTGAATTAGCCGAAAAACAGGCGATTCAAACAGGAACGCATGATCCGTTAAATTTCGTAGTTGTCGGCGGCGGAGCAACGGGAGTGGAAGTTGCCGGTGCGATCGCCGGGATTGCACGCCAGGCTTTGGCAAAGGATTTTAAGGCGATTGATACGACTAACGCTCGCGTGATGCTCTTTGAAGGTTCTGACAAAATTCTAGGCACATTTTCGCCAAGTTTATCGCTAAGTGCGAAAGAGCAGCTAGAGCAAATCGGTGTTGAGGTAAATCTCAATAGTTTTGTTACAGATATTCAGCCGGGACGCGTAAAAGTTGGCGAAAATTGGGTGGAATGCGAGGTTGTAGTTTGGGCTTCGGGCGTTGCAGCGTCACCTTTGAGCAAACTTTTGGGCGTTGAAACTGATCGGGCAGGACGCGTTCCGGTTAATAAAGATTTGACAATTGGCGAGCGAAAAAATGTTTTTGTTATCGGCGATATGGTTTTGCTTTTGCAGGAAAACGGCAAACTCGTCCCCGGAGTTGCTCCAGCCGCGATGCAGATGGCAGATTTAACCGCTGAAAATATATTGCGGCAAGAACGTGGGCTTTTTCACAAAGATTTTGCGTATTACGACAAAGGCTCGATGGCAACTATCGGGCGGAGCCGGGCGATTGCCGAAGCCGGATCTTTAAAAATGTCAGGCTTTATTGCGTGGCTGGCTTGGTTATTTGTTCATTTGATTTCACTTATCGGCTTTCGTAATCGCCTTTGGGTCTTATCGGAATGGTTTTGGGCATATCTCACCCGTGAACGAAGTGCAAGGCTCATTACGGGCGACGCAGACGAATTGAGCGATGCGATGCAATTTTTGCAAGCAAAACCCGAAACTGTTGAATTGAAAAAAGAAAAAATAAAAAAGAATTCAAAAAAGTAACAATTTTCACATTTTTGCGTATAATGATGAGGTCTATTTTACGAGAATCAGCGGCTTAAATATGCCGTTCTGTTGGATTTACAATCAAATAAATGAAAAAAACATTCCTTTTCTTAGTTTTAGTTTCTACTTTTTCCATCTTTATCAATGCTGCCGAACCGACAATTTGGACTGTAAATACCCGGTCTGAAATATTACGCGGCGACGCAAAAGGCGTGACTATTGATGAGACTGGCTCAATCACACTTGCTCCCAAACTCAATGAAGTTTTCAATACTTCGCAATCATATGTTTGGTCGAGCGTGGCTGATAATTCCGGCAATGTTTATCTCGGCACTGGCAATGACGGCAAAGTATTTAAAGTGGATTCTAGCGGTAAAGGTTCTCTTTTCAGCGATTTAGCCGAGCTAGACGTTTCCGCTTTGGCGATTGGGAAAAATGGCACGCTCTTTGCCGGAACATCGCCTGATGGAAAGGTTTATCAGATTGATCCAAGCGGAAAAGCAACAGTTTATTTTGATTCAAGCGACAAATATATTTGGTCGTTAGCAGTTTTGAATGATGGCAGTTTAGCCGTCGGTTCAGGTGAAAACGGGAAAATATACAAAGTGAAAGCAGCGAACGCTACGCCGGAAAGTTCACTACTTTTTGATTCGAGCGAAACTCATATTATTTCGATGGCTGTAGATAAATCGGGCAATCTTTATGCGGGTACGGATTCGAATGGAGTTGTTTTGCGAATTTCGCCTGAAGGAAAGGCGTTTGCGATTTTAGATGCAAGTTTGCGTGAAATTCACGAATTGGCGGTCGCTCCCGATGGATCGGTTTACGCTTTGGCATTGAGTGAGGCGGCTTCCGCACAGCGTCCAAATCCTGCGACGGTAACGGGGCAGGCACCGGATGGCACGAATGTAGTCGTTTCAGTAACGTCAGTTGAAGGTGCCGTCGCTGAACAACCGAAAAGCCGATACGAATTAACGGCTGCGAAATCAGCCGTATATCGAATTGCGACTGATGGTTCGAGCGAAGTTGTTTGGAGTTCGGCAAGCGTAACAGGCTTTTCGCTTTACCCTAATTCGGGAGGAAACGGTGTGCTTTTAGGCACATCCGATAAAGGAAGAATTTACAATATCACACGCGATGGACGTGAAACTTTGCTATTGCAGACCAATGAAGGACAAGTTTCCCGAATCGTTTCCGATGGTAAGAAAATATTCGCGACTTCCTCAAATCAGGGAAAACTTTATAGCTTTGGCAGCGAAACGCTTAGCGAAGGAAGCTACGAATCAATCGTCCGCGATGCGAAGAATTCGGCACTTTGGGGAAGAATCTGGTGGACTTCAGACGGCAATATCCAATTGCAAACGCGAACCGGAAATACTGCAAAACCTGATGAAACTTGGAGCGATTGGAGTGCTGCTTTAACGGATTCAAAGGGCGGACAGATCACGAGCCCGAAAGCGAGATTTCTGCAATGGCGGGCTACGCTAAAAAATTCTGCGACATTAAATGATGTTTCGGTTTCGTATCTCGCAAATAATATTGCTCCGGAAGTTCTTTCAATTCAGCTATTTCCAACCAGCGTAGGGCTTTTTGCGAATCCGACAATGCAGCTCGATCCGAATATCGAATCGTCCGGAATTGATCCGACGGTCTTTGGTTTACCGCCAATGATGTCGATTCCCCCGCGTAGAGCCTACCAGCGTGGAGCAAAATCTCTCCAATGGACAGCCGAAGATCGAAATGCTGATCGGCTGGAGTACGCTCTTTATTATCGCGGAATTAACGAACCGAGTTTCAAACTTCTCCGTGATGATTTGCGTGATAACTTCTTTACTTTAGATGGCTTAGCATTATCTGACGGGCGATATATCTTCAAAGTAATCGCCAAAGATTCGCTCTCAAATCCGCTCGCTTTAGTGCTTTCGGGAGAGAAAATATCAGAACCAATCGATATCGATAATTCTGCTCCGCAAATTGTGGCGGTTGGGAATCCGCAAACTTCGGGAGAAAAAGTTCGAATTTCCTTCGAAGCAAGTGATTCATCGAGCTTTATTAATCGTGCAGAATACAGCGTTGACGGCGGCGAATGGCAGAAGGTCTATGCTGACGACGGCATTTCCGATAGCCAAAAAGAACGCTACACATTTGAAGTAACGCTCAAAAATCCAGGTGAATATTCGGTCACATTAAGGGTTTTTGATCAAAGCGGAAATGTTGGAAACGCAAGGGTTTTGGTGAAAAGATAACTTTTGAATCCTGATATAAGTCGGCTGGCTGAAATCTGTATTTCGGCTAGCCCTTTTTATTGTTCGGTTTTTAATTGCCTGGTCGTGTCTTCCGTTACACTCGGTACGACCAATTCTTTCGTTTTGAAATTCGATTGTGGGCTGATATATTCGCTTTGAGCTGGTGGAAGTATTTGGTTTTGCTGATTTTGGGGGAAATTTCGTTGTGGAATAATCTCAGCCGGTATTTCCTTTTCTTTCTTAACTTCTTCGGCTTTTATGATTCTGGGAATGCCCGAAGCGAGCAAAATAATCGCAGGAATCATAAAAAATATCCAAAAATTAGTGTCGCCCGGCATCGTTTTCACAAAAATACCGGTTACCAGAAAACCCATTCCGAGTATTACGTTTCGAATTCCTGTTGTATAAAGATGTTTGTAGCTGTTTTTATTGTCAACAATTATATCGTCGCTTGAAATTCTACCTTCCATCGCTGCCAAAACGTTACTCAAATTGGCTCGGCAGCTTCGGCAAAATTTACTGTTATCAGGATTTTCCGTGGAACATTTTGGACAAAACATCAGTTATTTCTCCTTTACTTTCGGCAATGTCATTGTCTCGCCTTCAGAATTCATCTGTAATTGTCGGGTCGTGTTTTCAGTTACGCTTGATGGGATAATAAGTTCTCCGGTAGTGTAAATCGATTCCTGCCGTGGTTTTATATAGTCAGTTTTAATTGGCGGAAGTGCTTGATTTGGTTGATTTGCGGTGAAATTAGGCGATTCAGGTAAATCAGATTTACCGTCATTTATCATCCCGAATTTCACCATTTCTGAAATTCCTTTCGCCAGCATCGCAAAAGCCGGAAACAGCATAGCCCACCACCAGGCTTTTCCGCCCGCCACTCCCGTCGTAAACAAAACAATAGAGACAACTAAAAATCCGACCCCCATCAGAATATTTCGAACTGATTCGCCAAAAATCTCGCTCTTATCTTTTAAGTTGCCGCGAACTTTATGAGCAGCCAAATTACTTTGCTTTGGAAGCTGCAATTCACCGCTAACTACTCCGGCTACTGCACTTAAATCAGTTCCGCAACTTCGGCAAAATCTGCCGGTTTCCGGATTTTCAGTTCCACATTTTGGACAAAACATAAATTTATTGAATGGTGAAAAACGAAAAGTGAATAATTTTTCACTTTTCACTTTTCGTTATTAGTTATTCGGTGCCTCGCGGCTTCAAAAAGTATTACGCCCGTAGCCACCGATACGTTCAAAGATTCTATTTTTCCGCCCATTGGAATTTTGACGAGCATGTCGCAATTTTCAGCAACCAAGCGATGCAAGCCCTTTCCTTCTCCGCCCATTACAAGTGCAGTCGGCTGATTCCAGTCCCATTCGGTATAGATTTTATCGGTTTCAACGCTCGTTCCGATCACCCAAATATTGTGCGATTTCAAATCTTCTATCAGCCGATTTAGGTTGGTAACTTTTGCTACTTTAACATATTCGGTGGCACCTGCGGAAGATTTGGCGACAGTTTCCGTTAGCCCAACCGCCCTGCGATCTGGAATAAAAACGCCGTCAACTCCTGCACATTCAACAGTTCTGAGAATCGCACCAAAATTTCTAGGATCTTCAACGCCGTCTAAAATTACGATCAAAGGCTTTTCACCTGCAGCTTGTTTTTGAAAGATTTCGTCGAGAAGTTTGTCGGCATCATAATAGTCTGCCGCTGCGGTGAAAGCGATAACTCCTTGATGATTCGCTCCAATTTCCACCAATTTCGCCAAATTCGCACGCGGAACTTTTTGAAACGGAACGCGGTTTTCCTTAGCCAAAGCCATTATTTCATTAAGCCGTTTTTCGTGTGTGTTTTCTCCAATCAGGATTTTTTCAATCCGCCGATTTCCCGCACGTAAGGCTTCCAAAACAGGCAAAACACCGATAACAATTGCGGAATTTGGATTTTGGATTGTGGATTTATCGGAATGTTTTGACACTCCGTTTTCGATTCGCGACTCGCGACTCTCTAATCTCGGCTCTCGACGCTTAAATCCCGTCTTCTCTCTTCTATCTTCTCTCTTCATAAATTGTGCCATTGCAGACGCGAAAACCGAGTAAATTGAGACAAATTGCTAATAGTTGTGATATTTGTCCGCTTCACTCCAAGCATCCCTTTTCGCTGCAAGCCGCCGGATTCGCTTCGTTCGGAAACTCCCCAAACCTTGCCTATCTCTTCCCGAAGCTTCAAATAATCGTTGTTAAATTTCGAATCGAGAGAACTACTCCGAAGCTTTTCCGCCAGTTTTGGCATATTATCTTTGGCAAAAAGCCCCTTTTCGCTTCCCAGACAAGAAAAGTCAAAACCTTTTGATTCGATTCTGTAACCTATCGAATCTTCACGCGTGTAAACGTCGATGATAACCTCATCATTACTCACTTCCGCCATTTCCAAAATCTTTCTGTCGTCTTTCTTTTTGATGCTTTCGCTAGCTTCAATTTTGCGTTCAAAAACTGCTCCAACAACAATCAAACTCAGATCAGCAAAGCCAATTTGAACAACTTCATCGGCATTAAAATGAATAAAGATTAATTTATCGTCGTCAAATTCGATGCCGCGAAGCCTTCTTGGAAATTTATCAGTTTGCAATTCTTCATCGCTGATAATTTTGCAGTCTATCTCTAATGATTTCAATTGTTTAGCAATTGCTTCGGCTTCAATCCGTGTTTCCGCTCTCGCCAAAGGAAGCGACATCTGAGAATTGAAAATTTTCTGAACATCGTCTTTTTCAAGATGTAAAAGAGCGGCATTCTCAGCCAGCTTCCCGGAATTTTCCAGACCTTTTCGCGGTTGCCAAATTAAATTGTAGCCTTTTTCCCAATCATCCAACTTTCTCAGATTCGGTTTGAGGTGTGCTGATTGCTCAAGAGAAATTGTTAGCGTTTCCCCGCAATAAAGGCATTTAAGCCTCGTTGGCGGACTTTTTCGACCGCATTTTTCACAGCCAATCATCTCATCTGTACTGAATTTTTGAACTTCAGGTTCGCTCGGTAAATCTTTGAGCCATTCGTCGGGATGAAATTGTTTAGTCTTTTTGTCCATAGCAAGATTTATTATACGTTGAAAAAACTTATAAAAGGCAAATTCAACTGTAAAACTATATTATATTTTACTTATTGGCTTGACCAATTCCACAGCAAAACGGCATTCTATATAGGTTAATAATATTTTTTTATAATTTTTTATCAAATAGCAGAATTAAGCGAAACAGAGTGTTTTAGGTTCTATAATTTTTAACAAAAGGATTAATTTTTAGACAGTAATATTTCAACCAATTTAGAAATCTCAAGATAATGTTTCGCCACATCTGCCCATTTGACTATTTCAAAAGGGTAACAAAATGCAGTCTGACACGACTACCACGCCGTTTTGGCAGTTTGGAAATCGTGGTCGCGTAGCGGTTTTTATTGATGGCAATAATCTTTTCCACGCGGCTCGTTTTCACAATTTAGATATTGATTACAACAAACTTTTACGAGTTTTATTAGGCAACGGAAGATTGCTTCGAGCATTCTTTTATACAGGTGTAGATGCCAATGCAGAGCGTCAGCAAGGATTTCTCTTGTGGATGCGGCGTAATGGTTTTCGAGTCGTTCAAAAGGAATTAAAAACCTTCTACGATGGAACGCGAAAAGCTAATTTGGACGTTGAGATCGCCGTTGATATGCTTAGTTTGGCAGGTAAATACGACACCGCAATTTTGGTTTCGGGCGACGAAGATTTTGTCTATGCGTTGAATGCCGTAGCTTATAAAGGCTGCCGCGTTGAAATCGCCGGATTTCGTTCGAATACTGCTCCAAAATTAATTGACGTTGCGGATTTCTTCATCGATTTGGGAGAAATTGGCGACATGGTCAGAAAAGACACGTCGCAATCCGGACGTTATGAGGTCCCTTCTTTTGTTTTGCCTGACGAAATGCCTTTGTCTAATTTGATGCCTGATAATTTTCCAAATATGAAAACGGAAATACACGTCGACGCTAGTGCAAATTTTGCAGATTTAGACGATGCGGAAGATCCTGAATTATTAAGAATCCTAGACGAAAGATGAAACTTTTTACCTTATCGGAAGCCAATCAATTAATACCGGAAGTACGACAATCTTTGCTTAGAATCAAGGTTGGCTACGCTGAGGTGGCTGCATATCACGAATCCGCGAAGCTGGCAGCCGAAGCTGCTCAAAAAGGCGGTGGAGGTATGGAAAGTGGATCGATTTACGTGCAAAATCTCTACGAACTCGGAAGATTAACAAGTGAGATCGAAGCAGACGGAATTCAGTTGAAAGACTACACTCGTGGCTTGATAGATTTTCCTTCAATGCGGGAAGGAAGAGTGGTTTTACTCTGCTGGCAGCTTGATGAAGGCGACGAAATTCTCTGGTGGCATGACATTCAGGCGGGTTTTGCGGGAAGACAACCCATCTAATTTTGGATTGCGGATTTGGGATTTAGGATTTTTGTCTGCCATTAGCTAAGCTGATAAGGTATATAATATCAATGATTTACATAAAGCCAATTTGAATTAATGCGACCTTCGCTTAATTTGAAAAATAAAAACCTAAAACTAAAATCAGCTAATCTCTGTGTTTTGTTGAATTTGCTATTGACTACTTAAAGTAATTTCTGATAATATCCAGCCTGCTTAAGATCTTATCAGATTTTTTTTCACGGAACACGATAATCTACAATCTTTATTCAATCTTTTTTAAGCTATGAATTGCCCTTCTTGTAACATAATTCTTGCGTCCACTTTATCCGTATGCACAAGCTGCGGAACAATGGTTCACGATTCGGTTCGTGAAGAGCTTTCAACTAAGATTTCTCCTATTAACAAGTTTTCTAAGCCTTTGGCTCAAGAAAAATCCAGCCTTGAATTGCCGCCCGTTCAAACTATTTCAAAAACCACGCAAACTTCTGAGATTATGATTAAAAATACCAGTCCAACCCTAGTCGATTTTCAAAATAAGAATGCCGCTCTTCCTGATTGGCGTTTACAATTGCAAAATTCGGTACGAAGAAGAATTGATCATCAAAAAATAAGTGATCCAGAATCTGTTTCTGTCCAATCAAATGTTGGACTCCTGTCGTTCGCCACAAATGGGGCGACGGCATTAAAGATCGAACCAATTTCTGAAAACGAACCCGTAATTTCGAATCCAATTTTGGAAAATGCATTAAAACGCATAACCAATTCGCGGGAAAAGCATATGGTTGCCGAGGCTCCGGTTCAAACGTCTGCTCAAACTACGGTTAAACAATTTCCGGTTACTTTCCAAACCAAGGCTCAGGATTTCAACGCTCTTCAGAGTGATGTGAATTCGATTTCTACTCTCCCAAAAAAGAACATCGTTAATTTTTCGAGTGATTTTAAGACCGAAAAATTTGATACAAATAAACTTCCGCCTCTTCCTACGCCGGCAAGAATCTCTTCAAGCTTTGACAAACGTGCGGTTGAACCCCGTAGGATCGAGCTGACGGAAGATGAAATTTTAGATAGTGTTCTCAGCACGGTCGAAATGAATTCTATTCACAAGACAAAAGATGCTGGATTTGTAGCATCTGGTGAAACTGAAGCGAATGAAAGAACAGAACAAACAGAGGAATTTGACGATTTTGCACCTGTTCCGCTTCGTTTTAATTCAGCTCTTTTCGATCTGCTAATCGGCTCTTTTTTAAGTCTGGTCATGCTCTCGCCATTTATGCTTTTGAACGGAAGATTTTTCTCGTTTGAGGGATTCTTTGCATTTGTCGCAACGTGCTCCATCGTGATGTTTATATACCTCACGACGACCATCGGATTCTTAGGCAGAACTTTTGGAATGAAGCTTTTTTCCCTTGAGATAATAGACGTTGAAGAAAACGATTATCCAAGTTTGCATCAAGCGGCGGTTAGTTCTTCGGTTTACCTTTTGTCACTCGCACTTGGCGGAATAGGCTTTTTGCCAATGCTGGTTAATAGCGAAAAACGTGCTGCTCATGATTTACTTTCACGAACAATTGTTGTGAAAGAATATTAGAGAAAATACAGTTCGAAAATATTAAAGTCTAAGCGAGTATTCCGCTTAGACTTTTTTCATTTAGCATTTTTAATCCTTATAAATCAGCACCACGGGTTTGCCGTTCTCATCGATGTAAGCACGATACATTCCATCGGAATTGAATGAAATCCCAATATTTCCGTTTTTATCGAGTGCAATTACACCGCCGTCACCACCGAGATTTTGCAGTTTCTTTTGAATCACCGTATCAACTGCTTCCTGAATAGAAACTCCTTTATATTCAACAATTGCGGAAATATCTCTGGCAATTCCCAACCGAATGAAGTATTCACCCCAACCCGTTGCAGATACACCACAGGTTTCATTATTGGCGTAGGTGCCCGCACCTAAAATAGGAGCATCGCCAACTCGTCCATATTTCTTGTAAGTCATTCCACCCGTTGAAGTTCCCGCTGCAAGATCACCGTTTTTGTCAAGTGCAACTGCTCCGACCGTCCCATATCTTTCATTCTGCGATTTAGGATTGCGAAATTCGCTTACTTTTTTCTTTTCCTTGGCTTTTTCTTCTTTGATGATTTGCTGGAGTGAATCCCAACGAGCTTTTGTCCAAAAATATCTCGGTAAAACTAATTCAATACCTTGTTCTTTCGCGAATTTTTCAGCACCATCGCCGATCATCATAACGTGAGGAGAATTTTCCATTACTTTTCTCGCCAATGAAATTGGGTTCTTAACTCGATGAAGTCCGGCAACTGCTCCTGCCTTCAAAGTTTTCCCGTCCATGATCGAAGCATCGAGTTCATTTTTCCCGTCAGCAGTAAAAACTGCACCCTTTCCGGCATTGAAAAGCGGCGAATCTTCCAGCATTCTGATGGCGATTTCCACCGCATCCAAACTCGTTTTGCCTGTTTGCAAAGCTTTGTAGCCTGCTAATAATGCTTCTTCAAGTTTTCGGCGAAATTCAGCTTCTTTTTGAGGCGATAAACTTCCCTTTTTTATCACACCTGCACCACCGTGAATGATAAAACCAATTCGCGGATTTTCCGGCGATTTCAATTGGGCAGTAGTCGATAGCGGCAGAATTAAAAGTGCAAAGATCAGGACAATAGCTAATTTACATTTCATGGTTTCTTACTCCTTAAAAATTTCTTTTTACAAAATCACATTTTTTCTGTAGAGTTTATCACAAAGCTACAGTCTGTTTTATCTGAGGTTTGAGAATATGCATTTTTTATCTATCAAACACATTTTGCTGCTTTCTTTTTTGATTTTTACGCTCTCGTTCTTTGTTTTTGGTCAGACAGAAACTAAATCGCAAGCAGAAATTGAGCGGAAGATTTTTGATGAAATAAACGCTGTCAGGAAAGATCCACAGACGTATCTTCCTTATTTGCAAGAGTATAAGAAGTATTTGAATGGCAAAGTAATTCAGTTTCCCAATGCTGTCGGATTAGAAACGTTTGAGGGTGCAGTTGCGATTGATGATGCGATTAATTTCCTCAAAAACGCTACAAAACTCCGCCCATATAAGTTATCTACAGGTGTATCGAAACCTGCCAAATCTCAGCTTAGCGACCTTTTGGAAAAACCTTCGCTCGGACATTTTGGAAAAGACGGGAGCAATTTACCGAAACGATTGTCCAAATTCGGTGCCTACGGCTATTATTACGCTGAAAATATAACTTATTCAGCCACTTCTCCAAGGGATATTGTTTTGATGATGATTATTGACGATGGGAATCTGCATCGTGGACATAGAAAAAATTTATTCAGTAAAAATTTTCAAGAAGTCGGGATTGCATATGGAATTTCTAACGATAAACGTGGGATTTCCGTGACAATTTTCACAGATTTCTTTCGTGAATCCGGTTCGAAAGGCGGACTTCGCAGATTTTAAATCAACCTTTCTCAGATTCGCTTTATTTTGCCAAAATTTAGTTTACTTGTTTGGCTTCGGCTCTCCGACGCAATTCTTCCAATAACTTTTCGTCGCTGACCGCACTAACTTCCGGTTGGCTAGGTGAACCGATATGCTTCTGTTCATCTTCTTCTGCTTCTCGCATTCCTTCCTTAAAAGCTTTGCGAGATTGTCCGAGAGATTTTGCCAATTGCGGTAAACGTGTTGCACCGAAAAGCAAAAATAACACAGCCACGACCAAAATAATTTCTGTTGTTCCAAAATTCATAATTACACCATTTTTATTAGACGCGATAAGTTTAAGAAAAGTTTTAACGTCTTTTTCATTATAAAGCCCAAATCCTAAATTCCCAACCAAATCTACGCCTTTTCCTTGAATCTGTCCATTGCATCTACCAATGCCGAAGTAATTCCCGGCTCACTTACCGAATGTCCAGCGTCTTTTACAATAATAAATTCTGCTTCGGGAAATGCTTTGTGCAATTCCCAGGCAGACGTTATCGGGCAGACCACATCATAGCGTCCTTGTACGATCACGGTTGGGATATGTCTAATCTTATCAACATTTTCCAGCAAATAATTCTCGCTCGGAAAGAAGGAATTATTCATAAAATAATGACATTCGATGCGGGCTAAAGCCAATGCTTCATGCTCGCCTTCCCAATGATTCATCAAATCTTCGCTCGGGTAAAGCTTTGAGGTTGAACCTTCCCAGACGCTCCAGGCACGAGCCGCCGAAACTCTAATTTTTTCATCATCACTCGTTAAACGCTTGTAATATGCGGACATAAAATCGCCGCGTTCGGCTTCAGGAATTTCATCGCGATATCGTTCCCAAAAGTCAGGAAAAATTTCGCTGGCACCATATTGATAAAACCATAATAATTCCGAACGGCGGGTTAAAAAGATTCCACGCAATATCAATCCCAAACATCGATCAGGATGAGTTTCACCGTAAGCAAGCGACAATGTACTGCCCCACGAACCGCCGAAAACATACCATTTTTCAATGCCGAATTTTTCTCTCAAGGCTTCGATATCATTAACCAAATCCCATGTCGTATTTTCCCGTAATTCGTAGGCAGGAGTAGATTTACCCGATCCACGCTGGTCAAATAAGATGATGTGGTAAGCTTTAGGATCAAAAAATTGACGATACATCGGCATGATCCCGCCGCCCGGTCCTCCGTGCAAGAAAACAACCGGAATTCCGGTAGGATTTCCGCATCGCTCATAATATACGTCGTGGATTTCGGAAACTTTGAGCATCCCCGAATCAAACGGTTCAATTTCAGGATAAAGCGTTTTCATATCTCAGAATAATACTAAATCTTTATAAAAAAAACTATTGACGCATCGATTTCAAACGTTTATCATCTCTTTAACTGAAAAGGAGGTGATCCAAAAATATATGAGTAAAGATTACAGTGAGGTAACTGCGACCTAGCAGCAAGTCTCGAGAAAGTTTGAAGACTTGTTCGGCTTTGAAAAATAAGCTCAGGTCAATTTAAACAGAAATACCGAAGAGCCGTTCATTAGTTTGGACGGCTTTTTAAGTTTTATTCGATAAAGAAAGGAAGCAATTAGCCGACTTTTCTTCAAACAGCCAACCGCTCCCTTTTTGTTCCGCATTTAGACCCTGCGGAAGATTAATCTCTATATCTTTCGTAAATTATCAATCGCGGAGAAATTCCATGACGCCAAAAAATCGGGATTTCGCTCAAGAAAAATACAAGACGTGTCAGTAGCCCGACCGTTAGGAAGGGCTAACTGCTTTACACTAAAAGCCCTCCTTTGCAGTCGGGCTACTGACACAAAATTTCGGGTAAAACTATTTTGATTTGGGCGATTTTGTGTTAATTTGAATCGTCTAAAAAAGCAATTTAAGGTAATCTAAAAACTATGAATAATCTCTCTAAAGCATTGTTAATATTTGGATTTGTCGGTCTTTTTTCTTTCGTGACTCTTGCTCAAGCGAAGCCGCCATTTTCGCGGCTCAAAAGCTCTGCGGGACACATTTCATCAGCCGGACGCTTTTCAATCATGCTTCCAATCAATCCCGATTCCGAACGGAGAATTACAGCCGCCGAAGGCATCAGCGGCGGAATGCAATATTTTTGGCGGACAAAGGACGGCGAATTTTTCGTAACCTATTTCGATAATTTAACTTTGCCGGAAGATCCGAAAGAAGACCTCGAAGCAGGTGCTGACGCATATCTTTCCGGCATCATTAAAAATGGCGGTAAATTATTGGAAAAGAAGAATTTAATTCTTGGTAAGAATTTAGGAATCGAAATAAAAGCGAGCCTCAAATCAAACGAAATAGTAATCATTCGTTATTATTCCGTCGAAAAAAGAGTGTATGTTTTGTCAACTCGTTTGAATGCGAATGAGACAGGAGCGAAGCAAATTAAGACGCTTGATACTTTTAAGTTGTTGGGTAATAAGAAGATTAGTTAGGTATGAAGATTTTTCTCAGTCTACTCGTTGCGACCCTTTTATTTTGCAGTTTTGCATCATCTCATTCTCTGCCTGAATTAGAAAAAGTAAAGGAGATTAAACTGCTGGAATCTACTAGAGATGATGTGAGAAGGATTTTGGCTGATTATGAGCTAGGAAATGCTAGGAATTGTTGTATTGGGTCATCAAAAACGTCCAAGTATAAAGATTTATTTATTACTAAAAATGCCCAGATCGAAGTTTCCTATTCCGATGGCAATTGTAGTGATGATGAATCTGACGGTTGGAATGTGGATGAATGGAAAGCGGTTGAAATAAGACTGCATCCTAAATCTGATTTAAAGTTTCAAGAAATTGGTTTTGATGGCACTAAATTCAAAAAAGAAAGAGTTTATAGATATTACAAGCAACCTATAATTTATCATCGCAAAGAATTAGGAATAAGTTTTGAAATGATGAACAATACTGTAAGCGTCATTAGATTTGAACCACAGAAAAAATACTTATTAATGCTCTGTGACAAAGAAAAGGGGATGCGGCTTTTCAAATCCTCAAGTTATTTTGACCCCAAATATGGTAATGATGGTTCAGTTTGTATTTACAAAGTCGAGGTCGCAAACGTAACTGATTTAGTCGTAAGCAGCACGGAAATTATCATTGGTAACAGTTCACCTGTTTCCAATGACCTTGCTCCAGAGAATAACAAAATAATCGCCATTTCAACCGTCGTTGAAAATCCTCAAAATGATGTGTTGGCTTACGATTACAAAATCTCAGGCGGGAAGATTCTTAGTTTTGATGGAAAATCCCCTTATATAGGTCGTCAGTCTTGGTGGGATTTATCTAATGTTCCCGCAGGAACTTATACGATTACAGCAGCAGTTGATAACGGCTGCGGTTTTTGCGGAAAAACGATAACTAAAACGGTCGTTGTAAAAGAATGCCCTGATTGTAAAAAGCCTTAGTATATTTATTCCGACTAACAAACCGATTCCCTTTCACCCAAAATCGCCAGTGCTTTTCGGCAAATTCTTCGGCATAGTCAATTCCTATGCGTTTTCCGTAGGCAATTTGATCATCTGAAAACGTTTTGTAATCTTCCAACCAAATTCGATTTCCCAGCAAATCTTCGCCATTGAAAGCTTTATCAATTCCCAATGCGATGCAGAGTTTGCCAGGTCCTGATGTCAGATTTTGATCTTTCATTTTTCCGCGACGCCCTCGCATTATTTCGATTCCTTCAATTGGTTGGATAGCTCGAATCAAAACAACGTGCGGATTTTCTTTGGAATTTGTTACAAAATTAAGTTGCCAATACATTCCGTAAATAAAGAAAACATACACTTTACCACCAATATTGTAAGTAATTTCGTTGCGGGCTGTGCGGCGACCGTTGTAGGAGTGAGCGGCTTTGTCGATTTCGCCAAGATAAGCTTCCGTTTCAACGATCATGCCGGAAATTCGATCGCCGTTTGCAGTTGGAATTACAAGTAGTTTTCCCAATAAATCTTGAGCAATTTGCACGGTATCAGGGCGAGTGTAAAATTCACGCGGGAGTTTTTTCATTTACCATAATCTTCGGGATAATAAATCAATTCAACAATATTTCCGCCAACGCCTTTCGTGTAAAAAGATGAAGTTCCATCGCGATGCGGCTTGATTGGGCGACCCTCTTTAGCGGCAGCTGCTTCGAGTTCTGCCATTGTTTCCACTTTTAAGCCGATATGCGGCGGATGTTTAGAATCAGGCGGCAACAAAGCAATGCCAAAGCCTTTGGCATCTCGCAACATTGCCCAGTCTTCAAAAACCGTTTCCACCGTAAAACCTAAGTTTTGATAATCTTCAACCGATTTCGCTAAATCCTCGCATTTAACGGCTAAATGATCTACCGTACCCGCAAAACGTATGTCTGACATTTTTATTCAAAACCTCCAAATTGATTTTAGCAAATTAAACAGTAGCGGTGAATTTATGGTAATCTATTTCAGATTTTTCAAGTATTTTGCATCCCAATTTTTTATCGCGACATCTGAAAAATGACGAGTTTATGAGAATTTTTATCAATATATTTTTTGTGTTTCTATTGTTTGTGGTCGGCGTAAATGCACAGCAATCAGGTGTTTTGGCAGTTGCCAACGGTCAGAATTACACGGTTACTGATCTCGATCCCGCAACCCGCGAAGCTTTTGAAGGTCTCGAAAAAAACTTGAAGACCGAGCGAACTGAGATTCTTGGTGAATTGATCGCTCAAATGCTTTATAAAGATGAAGCAACTGCTCGTAAAATTTCGGTAAATAAATTGCTCGAACTCGAAGTTCCGAAACGAATTCCGCCGCCAACTGCCGCTGAAATCAAAGCGGTTTATGATGCCAATAAAGATTCAATTGGAGGAAAAACACTAGCTGAAATTCGTCCGAGTATTGTCGATTTTTTGTGGCGGCAAGCGTATCCGGCTGGACTTGCCAAATATATTGCGGCTTTGAAATTAAAGCACAAAATCGTTATCGGAAAAGATGTTAATACCTCGAGTTTATTGCCAACTGACGTTTTGGCGAGCGTCAATGCCAAACCGATTACCGTTCAATATTTCAATGAAAAAGGCGGGCAAAATCTCTATGATCTGCGGACAGATGTTTATGAAAAAACATTCAATTATCTTGACCAGATCATCTTCAATTCTTTGATTAGTATTGAAGCCAAACAAGCAGATCTTTCGCCATCGGATTTGATCGCACGGGAAGTGACGAGCAAAATGAAGGATTATTCCGATGAAGAACGCGAATCGCTTGAAAACGGATTTCGGCAAGGTTTGGTTCAGAAATATAAAGTGAATTTTTTATTGAGCGAGCCGGTTCCATTTGTCCATAAAATTTCGGTTGACGATGATCCTTCGCGGGGAAATGCGAATGCACCCGTTACCGTAGTGATGTTTTCAGATTTCCAATGTCCTGCGTGTTCGGCAACTCATCCGGTTTTGCAAAAAGTTCTATCGCAATATTGGCGACAAAATTCGCTTTGTGGTTCGCGATTATCCGCTTACTCAAGCACATAAAAACGCTTTCAAAGCCGCCGAAGCCGCTAATGCAGCTTTTGCTCAAGGCAAGTTTTTTGAATACGCTGAAGTACTTTATAATAATCAGGATTCGCTTGATATCGTTAATTTGAAAAGATTTGCAGACGAACTTGGTTTGAATAAAACGAAGTTTAATGCAGATTTGGATAGCGGAAAATTTGCCGCAGAAATTAAAAAAGATATGGCTGATGGCGATGAATATGGTCTCGGATCGACCCCGACTATTTTCATCAATGGAATCAAAGTTCGCTCGCTATCTGCACAAGCTTTTAAACGTGAAATTGAAAGAGCTTTGAAGAAATAATTTTCGTAAAAGGATTTAATAAATGCGTTTTTGCACATAATTTTATTCATTGCTTTGGCTTTTTCGTGTAAAACCGAGCAATCGATCAACAAACCAAGCGTCAATAATAACGTGAATACGAATTCATCTCCAAAAACTTCGGCGACCGTACCCGTTTATGGCTACGAAATCATAAATACTTTCAAACACGACCAAAAAGCCTTCACTCAAGGCTTGGTTTATCATGATGGATTTCTTTATGAAGGTACCGGACAAGAAGGACGTTCAAGCCTTCGCAAAGTTGAACTTGAAAGCGGTAAAGTGTTGCAAAAATTTGATTTAGCGAATGATATCTTTGGTGAAGGTGTTTCGATTTTGGGTGACAAAATTTATCAAGTTAGTTGGCAGGAAGGCTTGGCGTTGGTCGTATAATCTCGAAGATTTCAAAATGATCAAAGAATTTCGTTATTCAGGGGATGGTTGGGGATTAACCAACGATGGAACAAATTTATTAATGAGCGATGGCACACACGTTATCCGCAAAATAAACCCGGAAAATTTTGAAACAATCGGCACGCTTCCCGTATTTGACGAAAAAAATCAGCCCTTGATGAAAATCAACGAGCTCGAATATGTGAAAGGCGAAATTTGGGCAAATATTTGGCACTCGGAAAGCATTGGCAAACCCAATCATATCGCTCGAATTGATCCCGCGACAGGAAAATTACTCGGTTGGATCGATTTGCAGGGGATTTCGCCCGAAGACATTGATCGCGATAGCGAAAACACTTTGAATGGAATAGCTTACGATGAAAAGACTGATCGTATTTTTGTTACCGGAAAGCAATGGAAAAGGCTTTTTGAAATCAAGGTCAAACCAAAATCTTAATGTCTGTTTCAAAAGAAAATTATAATTTTCAAAAGATTGTCGCCGTTGTTGGTGTCAGTCTTTTTGTTATTAAAGTTGTTGCCTGGTACATCACTTCTTCAGTCGCGATTTTGACTGATGCATTGGAAAGCACAATCAACGTTGTTGCCGGCTTTATTGGGCTTTACAGTCTTTATCTTTCGGCTATTCCACGCGATTCCAATCATCCATACGGACACGGAAAAGTCGAATTCGTTTCCGCTGCCATCGAAGGAACGCTCATTACAACTGCCGGATTTGTAATTATTTATGAAGCGATTAGAAATCTGCAAAATCCAAAAGAAATCGGTTCCCTTGATTATGGTATTTATTTAGTAGGATTTACGGCAATAATAAACTACGCTGTCGGATATTTTGCGGTCAAAAAAGGCAAAGCAAATAAGTCTTTGGCATTAATTGCCAGCGGCAGACATTTACAATCGGATACTTATTCGACCATCGGAATTATTATCGGATTAATCTTGATTTTGCTGACAGGTCTTTACTGGCTTGATAGCGTTGTCGCCCTTATATTTGCGGCGATAATCATTGTTACGGGCTACAAAATTGTACGTGGTTCGATTGCCGGAATTATGGACGAAGCTGATGAAGATTTGCTCAAAAAAGTCGTCGCTTTACTGCAAAATTCCCGACGCGAAAATTGGATTGATATGCATAATCTGCGGATAATCAAATACGGAAACACTTTGCATCTCGACTGTCATTTAACAGTGCCTTGGTATATCAACGTTAAGGAAGCCCATGCCGAGGTTGATAAATTTGACGAACTCGTCAATAGCAATTTTGGTGAAAGCATCGAAATGTTTGTGCATACAGACGCTTGTTTAGAATATTCCTGCGAAATTTGCACGAAAAAGGACTGCACATATCGTCTTCACGAATTCGTTAAACAGCTTGATTGGACGAAAATCGACATTTCGGACGATAATAAGCATCAACTTGATGATTTCAAGCAGACCCAATAATTTTTTGCATTAATCCTTCCAAATCCAAGTCATAAATCGGCACAGGAAATTTTTCTTTCAATTCATCAAATGTCATTCCATCCAACAAAATAGGCTCGTCTGATTTAATTGTGTGTTTTGGAATGATAACGAAATCGCCTTTTATTTGCTCTATGATTGCTAAATAATCTTGTCCTGTGAGCAATCCGGCGACCGAAACGTCACCGCCAAAATATGTATTTGGAACGGCTAAAACCCGCAATTTTGAACCAATTTGTAAATTGAGCATTTCAATCTGTTCAGTCAAAATCGGAGCAAACATTTCTCCCGTCAAAATTGTCCCATTTAAAGATTTGCGATTTGCGATTTGCGATTTGCGATCGTCCGGAGTCATAGCAAATCTGTGAGTTCTTACATTTTTTCCAATAAAACTTTGCGTCTCAGCGTCTCCGCGTTGAATATTCCTACGTAATTTCTCAAATGAATTCAAAAACGAACGAATCATTCCAACGCCATCTTCAATTTGCGGATAATTTCCATAATGTCTTCGCGAAGGAATCGGCAAACCTGCTTTTATGTATATTTCATCGCCAAGAAAAGCGAATGTAACACCAAGTTTTTGGCGAAATTCTTTTTGAAGTTTTTCAACTTCTTTGATAGTCCGCTGGCAAAATTCGGGCGTAACCCGGACAAGCCTTTCATCTTTGTTGTAGCGGGTTAAAGCAACCGGAACAACGGCAACTGAAACAACTTTCGGATAATGCTCGCTCAAATCCCGCAAAGTTTTTTCTAAAATTTTGCCGTCGTTAATAGTCGGGCAAAGGACAACCTGAGCGTGGAGTTCGATATCGTTATCCAATAAAGTTTTGAGTTTTTCTGAAATATCGGCTCTTGATTCATCAACTCCAAGCAGATAAGCCCTTGTTTTTAAGTCAGTTGCGTGAACGGAAACGTACTGCGGAGAAAGACGTTGCTCAATAATCCGCTTCATTTCGTCGTCGGTTATCGAACTCAAAGTCGTATAATTTCCATAAAGAAATGACAGACGTATATCTTCATCACGGACAAAAAGCGATGGACGGGCATCTGCGGGATTTCCCTTGCAAAAACAAAAAAGACATTCATTTGCACATTGACGCGGAACAATTTGTTCAAACATCAAGCCGAAATCTTCTCCTTCGTCACGTTCTATTTCTACTTCCCAAGATTCACCGTTAGGCTTTTTTACCAATAAAGTTAAATCAGTTTCACCGGCAGTTTGAAAGCGAAAATCTAAATAATCTCGCACGCTTCGCCCATTTACCTTCACAATCCTATCATTTGGGGCAAGCTCCAATTCCTCCGCCAAACTATCCGGAGTTACTTCGGTAATCAATACTCCCGGTCGGCGAAGTTGTGTAATTGCAGGCGTTACGGCAAATTCATACATCTTTTTATTTCTATAACCGCTTGAATAAGCACGACTTAAAGCGTTGACAAAACTACTGTAATTCGTCTATCCTTAATATGTGTTAGCCTTTTTTGGCTATTTGAAAACAGTTTTTAACAAATGGAGAATGGCAATGTTTGATAACCACCCCCTTACAAACGACGCTCCCAAGAAAAAAATTCTTCTCGCAGAAGATGATAGCTCAGTTCGGCGTTTTATAGAAGTCATCTTGCAGCGGGCGAATTACGAGGTTTTAACTGCTGAAGATGGGCTTTCGGCAATGAAAATCGCTTTAGAAAATAATATCCAGGCGATAGTCGCAGACGCAATCATGCCCAATTTGACCGGCTACGATCTGTGCCGGATAATCCGTGAAAATCCAAATTTTCAAAAAATTCCTTTTATCATTTTAAGCGGAATCGAACATGAAACTGAAAATCATTTGGCAGACGCCTATTTGCTCAAAGGAAACGACTTAAATGAAAGGCTACTCTCCACTTTAGCTAATGTTTTAGCGGAAAAAGTATCTCTTTGTAATTAATCCGCCAAGCTCACCCAATATAATAATTCCCAAAAAATCGGCGACCAAATCCTTCCACGAAAATGTGCGTCCGCGAACGAATATTTGCGAAATTTCCTCAATAGTAACGATCACCAAAACTATCAAACTACCTAACGAAAGTCGCCAAACTCGCTTAAAATTCAGAGAGCAATTTAGCAAAAGAGCAAAAATTCCCATAAGGAAAAAATGCCCAATTTTGTCGCCAAATGGAATATTTCCGGTAAACTTGAGCAAAGATTGGGTACTTTTTGTATTTGCCAAATAAATAATTCCCGCAAGAATACAGATGTAACAAACGGTAAATATCCTTGAAATCAGGAGCTTTGTTTTCATTTTATTCGCTTAAAAGCTGAAATATGAAAAAGTGAAAAAGTTGCCGAAATTATATGGAACTTTTTCACTTTTATGCTTTTTTGTCTTTAACCCAATTAAACTTCAAAAGGCGTGTATTTCAAGTTCTGCGATTCGGCAACCGCTTCATACGTCAAATTTCCGGCGTATGTATTTACCCCTTCACGCAAACCTGCATCGTCCTTGACAGCTTTTTCAAAACCTTTATTAGCCAATGCCATAGCATACGGAAGTGTTGCATTCGTCAAAGCAAATGTCGAAGTTCTTGGCACGGCACCCGGCATATTTGCAACGCAATAATGCAGTACGCCTTCTTCGTAAAATGTTGGATTTGAATGAGTTGTAGCATGCGTTGTTTCAAAACAACCGCCTTGATCAACGGCTACATCAACTAAAACCGAACCGTTCGGAATGTCTTTAAGCATATCGCGTGTCACCAATTTCGGGGCAGCCGCACCGGGGATTAAAACTCCGCCAATGACCAAATCTGCGTGTGAAATCGCTTCGTGAATTTGATAACGCGATGATGCCAGCGTTTGGATTTTTGTTAGGAAAATATCGTCCAATTGACGCAGCCGATTGAGATTGTTGTCAATAATCGTAACCTTTGCACCAAGTCCGATTGCCATTTTTGCGGCTTCTGTTCCAACAACTCCGCCACCGATAATCACAACATTTCCTGCCGGAACTCCCGGAACTCCGCCGAGCAAAATTCCCTTTCCGCCGTTCATTTTTTCTAAATATGTTGCACCAACCTGCACAGACATTCTGCCGGCAACTTCCGACATCGGAATCAAAAGCGGTAAACGTCCCATTTTATCGGTAATTGTTTCATAGGCAACGCCGGTAACTTTGCGTTCCATCATTTGTTTTGTTAATTCAAATTCCGGTGCGAGATGCAAATACGTGAACAAAACTTGATTCTCACGCATACGCGGATATTCGGGTGCGACGGGTTCTTTAACCTTAACGATCATATCGCCTTCCGCCCAAACATCGTCGGCTGTATCAAGCATTTTCCCGCCCGCGTTGATGTATTGTTCGTCTGAAAAACCCGAACCTTCGCCAGCAGTTTTTTGAACAAAAACGTCATGTCCCGCATGAACCAATGCGTTTACTCCGGCAGGTGTAAGTCCTACTCTATATTCATTATCTTTGATTTCTTTAGGTAAACCGATTTTCATTTATTGACTCCAAAAATTATTTAACTATAACTTTTACTATTATGCATAATTCTACGCACTTTAACCTAATCGTTCAAAAGCGAAATTAATTTTGTTGTAAAAGTTAGTTTTATTGGTTTTTGGGTTGTACTGAATCTGCGGTTGCGATTTTTTCGTAAGGCATTTTATACTTTTCAAAATCTTCCCCAAAGGCTCTAAATAAATCTCTGGCAAAGTTTTCAACTGTTGGCATCAATTCTTTGGGATCAGTTTTTTTTGCCGCCTGATCTTTGATGAGCATCGCTCTTATAGCAAAACTTTCGCACGCCATTTGCTTGTTTTCGTCAGAAGCCGCTTGAATATCAGACGACATCAAAACTGCTCTTTTGAACATCGCGTTTACACGGCTGGCTTCATCGTCATTAATTTTACTCCCACCCGATAAAATGTCGTAAATCATAGAAAAAGAAGCAGTTCCGCACATCGCCAAGTCGTTAATGGACATTTGTTTATCCATCATCTCCTGACTAAATTTATCAAGCCACGCTTGAAATTGGATCGCTATATCGCGATTTCCACCCGCAAGTCTCTTTGCAACGCCAAGATTACTATTGTGATTGAATACCTGTGTAGCTTTCCCATCAGAAATGATCTTTTGCCCCTTGTGAATAAATCCAATTGGCAACAACTGAATTGAATCAGTTGAGCCGCCCCATACCTCTTTAAGAACCTCAGCCGCGGTTTCTTTCGCTTCTTTGGCAGCGGCTAAATCACCCTGTAAACCCTTGATTTGCAACACTTGGGCGTACATCGACAACACTCCGTAAATCTCAAAAGTTCGCTGCCGCTCGTCGTCGGGCACACCCTGAAAATTTGCCGATCTAAGCAGATATTCACGTCCTTTTGTTCTCATCCATTTGAGATGGTTTTTTGTAGGTTTTTCGCCGAAAAATACTTCGTGTGATATGACAAAAGCCAAAGCTCCCGCATCGACAACATCATTTTGGGCTAATTTTTCGTCACTTAATTTCTTGCGAAAGAGCTTTATGCAAGTCGTTGCATATTGCTCAACGATATTCCGTAATTCAGGAGAATCAGCCCTCATCAGAAGATAATCCTTGAGCGTTAAATTATCGTTGTATTTAAATGTCGTAGAAGCCTTGCCCGCTTTAATTCGTGCTTCACCCTCGAAAATAATTCGCTTCTTTATCTCAACTTCCGATTCCTTTTTAGCGTCATTTTTCGGTTTTAAGATATTTTTACGAATAACGTCGGCAAATTGCGGTGATTGCAAACTCTGAATGCTAATTTGATAGTCCAAATTCCATGGACTGGCTTGGATTTCCGGCAAAGCTATAGCATCAGGCTTCTTTTCTTGAGCAATAATATTCAAAGAAAGAAGACAAATAGTAAAGAGAAAGTGGATTACAAATCTTTTGTTCATAGGGGTTTAGTCTCTTTTATGGACATTTAAAGAATAGTAAGGAAGATGATTTCAGGAAAATGGCGAATGTTTTCCTAGTAAAATGTTACTAATAAATCGGATTTTTCTCAATACTTTTTTTCAACTGCATAGAAAAAATAGGCGTTAAAACTTAATAATAGTAAACTTGACAATATTTGTTATAACAAGTATCGTTATAACTGTGAGCAATCTATTACAGCAAGAGATCAAGCAAACTAAGCCTTTTGAGGGTTTTGGAGAAGAAGCTTTTTTGAATTTGCAGCGAACGACGGATTTTTTGCTCCGCAAATTGTGCGACATTTTGAAACCCTTCGAAATAACTCCGCCGCAATACAATGTTTTGCGGATTTTGCGTGGGGCAGGCGAAACGGGTTTGATAAATCGTGAGATTGGCGAGCGAATGCTGACATTTGTCCCCGATGTGACACGAATGCTTGACCGTATGGAGGCAAGAAAACTGATTTGCCGTGAACGCGGAGTTACGGACAGACGTTTGGTGACGGCTTATATCACCGCAGAGGGCTTGCAATTGTTGGCGAATCTGGATGAAGTTTTACACAATTTTCACGAAAATTCGTTTGCAGTTTGCAGTGAAAATGAACTGAGTAAATTGATTGAAATGTTAGAAAAACTTCGTTGCAAAGTGATTGAAAATATTTGAATGAAAAGAAGGCAGCTCTTGCATTTCAAGCAGGTATAATTTTAAACAAATTCTTGTTATAACAAACAAGCTTATAACATTAAATTCAAGGAGGTCTTATTATTATGTCAGAAACAAAAATGGCGATGAAAACTAAAACAGTTGAGCGGATTATTACGCCGCCGCCTACACATTGGGTTGGCGATGGATTTAAGGTTCACGGGTTTTTCCCGAATCATATTTTAAGCGGTAAACGTATGAGTCCGTTTTACTTATTGGATTACAACTCAAAACATGAATTTCCGCCAAGTACAAATCTGCTCGGGGTTGGTTCGCATCCGCATCGTGGTTTCGAAACCGTGACGATTGCTTATAAGGGCAAAGTTCAGCATCACGACAGCTTTGGCGGCGGTGGAATTATCGGCGAAGGCGATGTTCAATGGATGACGGCGGGCAGTGGAATTTTGCACAAAGAATATCATGAAGAAGAATTTAACCGTCAGGGCGGAGTTTTTCAAATGGTGCAATTGTGGGTCAATTTGCCGGCTAAAGACAAAATCACGATGCCTAAATATCAAGCGATTACTAACGCGGAAATGGGCAGATTTCAACTGCCTGACAATGGCGGCGAAGTTGAAATTATTGCCGGAGAATTTAACGGGACAAAAGGTGCGGCGACGACATTTTCGCCTGTTCATTTGTATAATGTAAAACCGAAAAAAGGCGTTTCGCTGACGTTAAATTTGCCGGAAAATTATACGACGGCGATTGTCATGATAGAAGGTCAGGCAAAATTTAATGGAAACGAAATCGCTCCTGTCAATAATCTGGTTTTATTCAATAATGATGGAGAAAATATAAATATCGAAGCCGAAGAAGACAGCGTAATGCTGGTCATGAGCGGCGAGCCTTTGAACGAACCGATTGCCGCATACGGACCATTTTTGATGAATACACAAGCGGAAATCCAACAAGCATTTGAAGATTTTCAAAGCGGAAAATTCGGTTATTTGGATTGAAGCTAAACTTCTTCGCGTTCTTTGCGGTTAGAAGGAATTTTGCCGCAAAGAAACGCGGAGTGATTTATTTTACCAATTAAAAAGCTGTGTTAATTTGGCTGTATTTTTCTAAAAAACTTTATGAATAAAACCAGACTCGAAGCCTTTAGCGACGGCGTTCTCGCGATTATTATTACAATTATGGTGTTGGAACTGAAAGTTCCTCATGGAGCAGATTTCTCGTCTTTGCATTCACCCTTACCTGTTTTTTTAAGCTATGTGTTGAGTTTTATTTATATTGGAATTTATTGGAATAATCATCATCATTTACTGCAAGCTACAAAGAAAGTGAACGGCAAAATCTTGTGGGCGAATCTGCATTTACTCTTTTGGCTTTCGCTGATTCCATTTACAACAGGCTGGATGGGCGAAAATCATTTCGCTCCGCACCCAACTGCATTGTATGGCATAAACTTATTTTTTGCTGCAATTAGCTACACAATTTTGCAATCACTCATCATCAAACATCACGGCAAAGAGCATTTCTTAGCCGAAGCGGTCGGGAAAGATTGGAAAGGAAAAGTTTCGCTGATTTTGTACGTTGCGGGAATTATTGCTTCTTTTTTCGCCGAATGGCTGGCAGGAATTTGTTTTGTAGTAGTCGCGTTGATTTGGCTGATTCCCGATAGGCGGATTGAATCGAAAATTACAGAATAAATTCTGAGTTCCAACTTTAGTTGGGCATTTCTAACAATTTGCCAACTAAAGCTGGAACTCGTCACCTTTAAATCTCAACTTCATCAATCTGAGCCTTTTGCAGTTTGCCGGAATAATCGATGTAGAGCGATTTCCATTCCGTGAAAATATCCAAAACCTGCGTTCCGGCTTCGCGATGTCCGTTCCCTGTGCCTTTTGTTCCGCCGAACGGTAAGTGAACTTCCGCACCGATCGTTGCCGAATTTACATAACAAATTCCGGTGTAAAGTTCTTGCATCGCATAAAACGCTTGATTCACGTCTTGCGTGTAAATCGCAGACGATAAGCCGTAAGCCACGTTATTTACAATCTCAATCGCTTCGTCCAAAGTATCAAACGGAATAACGCTTGTCACGGGACCGAAAATTTCTTCTTGTCCGATGCGGTGATTTGGCTGAACGTCTGTAAATACTGTCGGTTCAATGAAATAGCCTTTCGAATATTCACCTTCCGTCAAACGATTTCCGCCGCAAGCAAGTGTTGCTTTATCTTCGTTTTTACCGATTTCGATGTAAGACAAAATCTTGTTCATCTGCGATTCGTTGATTACCGGACCAACCTGAACGTCAGGATTCAAACCATCGCCAACCTTCAAAGTTTTTGCTTTTACAACCAATTTTTCGCAAAATTCTTTGTAGATTTTTCGATGAACAACCAAACGGCTCGATGCGGTGCAACGCTGCCCGGAAGTTCCGAATGCTCCCCAAAGGCAACCCTCAACCGCGTTATCAACATCGGCATCGTCCATTATGATAATCGCGTTTTTTCCGCCCATTTCAAGCGAAAGGATTTTGTTGGTTGCCGCACATTTTTCGGCGATAATTCTGCCCGTTTCGGTTGAACCCGTGAACGAGATCAGACGCACATCTTTGTGGTCAACCAACGCTTTTCCGGGTTCGGCAAAACCGTTGACGACATTTATCACACCTTTCGGAATCCCCGCTTCTTCGCACGCTTTGACAAGGTTAATTGTTGATAATGGAACATCTTCGCCCGATTTAATGACGACCGTATTTCCGCAAACAAGAGCCGGAATCAGCTTCCAACTCGGAATCGCCATCGGAAAATTAAACGGTGTGATCAAACCGCAAATTCCCACAGGTTGCCGAACACACATCGCAAATTTGTTTGGCATTTCCGCAGGTGTCGTGAATCCGTGCAAACGACGTCCTTCGCCCGCTGTGTAATATGTGCAATCGATCGCCTCTTGCACATCACCGCCGGCTTCCTTCATCACTTTGCCCATTTCACGAGTCATATCCCGTGTGAAAGATTCTTTGTTTTTCTCTAAAATTTGTGCGAGACGAAACAAAATTTCCGCACGTTTCGGTGCAGGCGTTCGTCGCCAACGAGTCGCTACCGATTTTGCCGCCGCGACTGCATCGTTCACATCCGCCTCATTCGATTTCGGAAAACGACCGATAACGTCATCAGTATTTGCCGGATTCAGGTTTTCAAACCATTCGCCAGACGAACTTTCTTTCCATTCGCCGTTTATGTAATTGTGATAAGTTGTTGATTCTTTTGCTGTCATAATTGTCTAAAAAATGCCTAGATTTCTATCTGTAAAAAATACCTTTCATAAATCTTAACGTTAGTTTGATTTAGTCTCAATTAGACAAGTTCAAATAAATTTTTGAGCAATTATTTTAGACCTTTCAATAAAACTGCGTCGTGTCGCCAACCGCCTTGGCTGATTGTAAAACTTTTCCCGTCCGGCGAGATTGAAAAACCTGATTGCTCCGAAATTCCCTCAAAGCCTAAATCGGCGATTTTCTCGGGCTTCTCTTCGTCAATTCTTTGCATCCACAAATTATAATTTCCAGCCTTCGAATCGAATAAGATATAGACCAATGCTTTTCCATCAGGCATCCACTCAATATCACGAATTCTGCTTTTTTCAATCGGAGTTTTGAATCTTTTGCTAATGGTTTTATCGGCTAGCGAAAAGATTATGAGGGCTCTGTTTTCATCTTGAATTTCAGAGAATGCGACTTGTGTGGCGGCGGGCGAGAAAGCAAAATCGAATTTTTGCTCATTTAGGATCAACTGTTCATCGTCGCCTTTATCTGAAACGCTCCAAAGAGTTCTGTTTCGACCATGTTGATAAAAAACCCGGCTTCCATCAGGCGAAACAAAAATCGGCGAGCCGCCTTCTTTTTTTGTAATCTGGATTTGATTACTGCCATCAGAATTCATTCGCCAAACCTGAGTTTCTCCGGAGCGGTTCGAAGCGAAAAATATCGAGCTATTATTAGGAGAAACGATCGGTCTGACATCTTCGCCCAAATTATTTGTCAGTTGTATTTGGCGGATTCCGTTAGATTCTGTGCCCCAAATTTCCATATTCCCTGTTTTTTGAGAGGAAAAAACGATTTTACCGTCCGTAGAGAAACTCGCTGATTCACCTTCTGTTAAAACGTTTTTGAGCGAAGGATTTTCCATACTGAAAAGCGTAAGTCGAAAATCGGGTTTAACTTGAGTTGAAATAAGAAGCCCAAAATCTTTGTCTAAACTTATATTCGCGTAATCTTCCGAATCCTTTGTTAACGGTTTCGCTTCGTTTTTGTTAATTATGATCTGCCAAATACGGTAATTTCTATTAGGGATTTTAGCAGCAGTTACGAGCAAACTATCGTTATCGGGGAGCCAGACGAAATGCTTGATGTTAAAGAACTTTTCAGAAGTCAGTTCGCGTTCTTGCCCGCTTTCGATGTCAACTGCCATCAAACCGAACTCGTTTGACTGATTTTCCGATTGCCCGACGGCGAAAGCGATCGATTTTCCGTCAGGTGAAAATTTGTTGTCACCAATTCTAAAAGGCTTCGGACGCGAAACGAGTTTCCGTTCATTTTTGCCGTCCTTGCTGTCGGCAATCCATACCGAACAATTTTCATCTTCACGATAATAACAGCGGACGAACGAAATTTTTGATCCGTCCGGCGAAACGCCAATCCAACCTTGAGTTTCAGAGACAATTTTTGTCGGAACACCGCCGAAAATCGAAATGCGAAAAATGTCCAGTTGTCCGGTAAAGTTGTGTAATTTCCTTGCAAAGTAAAAGAAATTTCCATCTTGCGAAAATGCCAAACCACCGTAAAAATAATCGCCCTGCGGAATGATTTCAACATTATTGCCCGATTGCAATTCTCGCATCCAGACGCTTTGCTTACCAACAATTCCATTTGTGTAAACGACGGTTTTGCCATCTGGTGAAACGATTGCGTGATGAACTTTGCCGTCTGTTGAAAGTTTCTCTGAAGTAAAAGGCGAGGATAAAATAGGTAAATTCAGGTTAGAATTTCTATTTTGCAGAAACCAACCTCCGAGTGCGATTGAACCCAAAAGAAGGAAAGCGACAAGTGCGACAACCAAAAGATACGATTGCTTGGGCTTTTGTTTAGTTATATTTACGCCTTCAATCGGTGAGTTAGATTCATCGGACAACAATGCCTGGTCGTTGGAAACCGTTTTAACATCAGCGATAAACTTATAACCGCTTAACGGAACTGTTTTGATAAAACGCGGGTTTTGCGGACTGTCTTTCAAAGCCTTTCGCAAAAGATTAATTGTAAAAGTAAGATTTGCTTCTTCGACAAAATTCTCTGCCCAAACCTCGTGCATTAATTCTTCTCTCGTAACTAGCCGACCGTGGTTTTCTATCAAAAATAAAAGGACTTGAAATGTTTTTGGAGTCAGCGAAACTTCTTTGCCTTCACGAAACAGAGTTTTTTCGCGTCCATTGAGAATAAACTCTTCGAACTCGAAAATGTTTGTTTCCAATAACATAGGGCTTCTAATATTTTTCTAATAAAAATCTCTGCTGATTCAAAGGACATTTCTACCCAGGAATCACAATAATCGGCTCATCGTTTTATTTATTGGATTTTACCACTAAATCAAATTGAGCCGGAAGAAAGTTTTTGGCATTTGATTTTGAACGTCAAAAACATATGAAGAAAAAAACTAATCTAACTATTGGACTAACCGCTTTTGTAATTATGTTGGTTGCGATTTCGGGTTGCAAATTACTTTCCGGGTCGAGTTCGACTAACAATACAGCGAAATCCGGAAACTACGTAAACGAAGATACGCCAAATAGCGGAAATGCTCCGCCATCGCAAAAAACAAAGGCTGAAAAAGCAGATTTTACAGTTACGGCTGAGCAATATGATAAAGAATTTACGACTAAAGGTGCCAAAGAAACAGATTTGAAGAAGTATGCTTCAAAAAATATTGCCGTAACGGGAAGAGTCTCGTTGCTTTCGTTAGAAAAACAAGGAACAACGCAACCGTGGGTAACGCTATACGCTCCGGGAGTTTTGCACGGTGTCAGTTGTTATTTTGATGACGATAATTTGGAGCAGATGAAAAAGCTAAAAATGGACAAAAAGGTCAAAGTTCAAGGCTTTCAAGGAGATTTTATCGTCCCCGAAGTATCTCCGCGTTTAGAGCATTGCATAGTTCTTGAAGCAAATTAAGAAATTATAAAAGGATTTATGTTGCCCGAAACCAACAAACTTCGTACGTGACCGAACTTGCGGCAGCAGCTTTAAGGTACAAAATTATCCAATCAAACTAATAAAAAAGTGAAGAAAACCCATGAAACGGAAGTCAATTTTAGTGGTCGTGGTTCTAATCGTTACACAGCATATGCCATTTCGCCGAGAGAACGTGCCAAATGGCTAAGGACAACAGCTACATGTTAAAAAATAATCCAAAAAGTCGTCAAGAAAATCTTGTCGTCCAAGAATTGAATAATGAAGTTTTAATTTATGACCTTAACCTCAATAAAGCCTTTTGTTTGAATAAGACTTCAAGCTTTGTTTGGCAATTATGTGACGGAAACAATTCGGTCTCGGACATCAGCGAGAATCTGTGTGAGCGATTGAAAATGATTGTTTCTGAAGAATTAGTCTGGTTAGCATTAGAACAATTCAAACGAGATGATCTATTGGAGAAAAGTGCTGCATTTGAAATCGAATTTGCTGGCTTAACTCGCCGTCAAGTTATTAAAAATATTGGATTTGGCTCAATGGTCGCTTTGCCAATTGTTGGGTCAATAGTAGCTCCTTTAGCAATCTCGGCTCAATCTCAAGCTTGTCTTGCCACACGGACGCGAGGCTGTGTTTCGCCCTCGCAATGCTGTTCCGGTTCCTGTCAGGTGATTTTGGGTGTTTCCGGCGATGTTTGCTGTGTTGCAACGAATACTGATTCTAGTCCCGGTTTCAGATGTGCACCAGACCAAGCAACTTGCGACGCTTTTGCCTTGTTAAACTGTTGCAGCGGGCAAGCCGATTTTGGTGCTCTTGCTCTTTGCAGCAACTCCCCATCACCGGGCGATCTGGACTGCACTTGCCTTGAGAATCGGATAGGTTTTCTTTAGAGATAAATGAGTAATTCCGAGTAGATACAAATTTGGAGATAGTCGTTGGGCTTGAATCAGTATAGCGAACGATAGTGAGCAAGTTTATCAAGATTAGACTTAAGTGAAATTAGAGATGTTCGCTACCGCTCGCTATACTGATTTAGATTTTAGCTCTCACACATTGGTAAATTTAAAAAAACAAACGGAGAAATATGAAGAAAAATTTAATCTTAATCTTAGGAATATCACTATTATCAGCTTATCTGGCTGCCTGCGGTTGGAAACCCGAAGTTTCTGCCGTGCCGATAACCGCTCCGTGGATTGCTCTTAATCTGCCTGTCAGCGACAACGCCGTGGTCTGGAGAAGCGATCCAAAGGAATTTCGGGCAGTTCACAAAGACGATAAGAAAACGGTGACCAAAAGTTACACCGACGCACTAAAATCGCAAGGTTGGACATTAGGCAAATTCGATGAATCGGGCGACCGTTGGATGCTTGATATGAGCAAAGGATCCGAGCAGCTTCATCTGGAATTTTACGATTTCAATAACACAGGAGTTGTAATTGAGAAAAAATAGATAGGTGAATCAAAAAATATGAAAAATTTATCTTTTGTACTGTTAATCTGTTTGGTTTTAGTTATCGCTTGCGGTGGCGGAAAGCCCGTTGCAAGCAAATATCATGGTAATTGGGTCGGCGAAAACGGAGCCACGCTTTATATGGACGCTGAGGGAAAAGCCGGATTTAGAATAGGCAATAAAGAAGTTACAGGTGGCGGTGCTGTAATTGACGAAAATGCAAAAACTTTAACGATTTCACTTTTCGGCATAAGTGAAACTTGGAAAATTGACCAAGAGCCAAACGAAAAAGGCGAAATGAAACTTAGCGGTGTAAATTTCCGCAAGAAACAATCTGAATAGGAAAATTATGAAAAAAGCAGGATTAGTAATTGGAATTTTGTTGATGATATTAGCAGGACTCGGCGGGATCGTTTGCCTCGCACTACCATCATTGACTAACAATCGGATAAATTTTAACGAAGCGATTCTCGGATTTATTCCAGCGGTAATTGTCTTTGTTTTCGGGCTGATCGTAACTATAATTTCAGCTGTATTGCTTTTTAGAACTAACAAAAAATAAGCTGACTTTTACACACCAAAAAATCAAAGAGTTTCTACAAATCCTGAAAATATACGGTTTTGTAGAAACTCCTTTTTACAAACAAAATTATTTTGAAGAGAAGTTATTGAACGGTAAAAGAAACAATTCGCGGATTAAGCGTTTTAGTATATCGAACGTAAGTCAAAACGTGTAAAACAACGGCATCCCCCGTCTTTAATTTACTGACAAGTTCGTTGAAAGTTTTCAAATCGGCAACTTGATTGCGGTTAATTCTTTGGATCAAATCACCTTCATTCAAAATTCCGCGTCCATTTGTATTTCGTTCGTCTGCGATAACGCTTGCCGGATCAATTTCTTTTACTACAACGCCTTTTTGTCCTGTAAAATTATTGTTTTTAATGATTTCCGGAGTTAATTCTTCAAGAGTCAGTCCCAAAGGTTTAATGCTCGGCTTGCTCGTTTCAGGCGTTAATTTCTTCGGTGTATCGTCGCCATCATTGGATTTGCCATTCGGAGGACGCTCGCCAAGTTTTAAGCGAGACGGTTCGGCGTTCGAGCTTGTTATTAACTTCACGGAGAAATGTTATTTGGACAATTTTCTCAGGCTCGGTTGCCGCAATTTTTCCGATCAAATCGTTTCTGTTTTCTACCGGTTCTCCGTTAAACTCAACAATCATGTCATTTACCTGCAATCCGGCTTTCGCCGCACTACCTGCATTATCGCTGATGCTTATAATCGTTGCCCCTTTCAAATCCGGCATTTCATAAACCTTGCCAAATTCCGGTTTGATCGTTTCCAAATGTGAAACTCCTAAATAGCCCCTGCGAACCTTGCCGTTTGCAATAATCTGCCGATAAACATTCGAAACTTCATTTGACGGCAAGGCAAATCCGATACCATTATAATCGCCCGTGGTAGTGGCAATTTGGGAATTTACGCCAATCACTTCGCCATCCATATTTAGCAGTGGTCCGCCGGAATTCCCGCGATTAATTGCAGCATCAGTCTGAATAAATTTTTGAAAAGGATTGCCGCCCGGAGTTTCGCGGTTGGTTTGAGAAATAATTCCCGCCGTTACAGACTGTGCAAGACCAAATGGTGAACCAATTGCCAAAACCCAATCGCCGACGTGGCTCGAATTAGAATCTCCAAGCTTAACGCTCGGCAAATCCTTCCCTGCTTCAACCTTCAAAACCGCTAAATCCGTTTCATCGTCAGTTCCTACCACTTTGGCAATATATTCTTCGCCATTCTGAAGACGAACAGTAATCCGCGATGTATCTTCAATAACGTGATTATTCGTCAAAATGTAGCCGGATTTATCAACAATAAAACCACTCCCAACCGAATATTGCGGTCGGCGTGATTGCCGTCTGAAAAATTCAGTAATTTCATCAGGATTGCCGCCCGGTTTTTCACCTTTAAGCGTAATTTCCGGAATCTTGCTTTTCGTATCGATATTAACTACCGCAGGCTCAACCCGCGTCGCAATCTCCGCAAAACTACTGGACATTGAATCCGGAACATTGCCGCCAATCGGCTCATTAGCATTCGTTTTACTACCGGAAATCAGAATTCCAATCGTAATTCCCAAAGATAAAAAAACAACCGTTGCAACTGCCATTAAAGCAAAAGTTTTACGCATTACTCTTTGCTCAATTTTAGCAACTAAATCATCTACAGGTTTTTGCATTATGTTACCTCACGAAAAACTTGAATTTCCCTACAGTATAGCGAAGTAAAGTAAATTAGGTAAAGAAAAATGTGTCTAATTTCAAAATTGATTGCCGATAATTATTGGTTAGTGTACTTTTTTCTCTGTATTTTTTAGCTTTTTACGGTTAGTATCTTCCCAATATGAAAAAAATTATCGCTTTATTATTGCTTTGCTTTTTAGCTGGTAACAGCATTTTTGCGTTTACTATAACTGATGAAATCAGTGCTTCGGCTGATAAAATTTTGCCGCAAGTGATTGAATGGCGTCGGCATTTGCATAAATATCCCGAACTCGGCAATCGCGAATTCAAAACTGCGGCTTATATCGAACAAAAATTACGCTCGCTCGGGCTGGAAGTTCGAACTAAAATAGCAAAAACCGGTGTTGTCGCTATTTTGAAAGGTGGACAGCCGGGTCCCGTAATTGGACTTCGTGCGGATATAGACGGGTTGCCCGTTACGGAAAGACGCGACATTCCCTACAAATCCAATGAAACTGCGGAATATAGCGGACAGAAAGTTGGCGTAATGCACGCTTGCGGACATGATACGCACGTTGCGATGCTTCTCGGAACTGCTGAAGTTTTGACGAAAATGAAAGCGAAAATTAAAGGAACGGTAGTATTTATTTTCCAACCAGCCGAGGAAGGTCCGCCCGCGGGTGAAGAAGGCGGAGCGGCTTTGATGGTCAAAGAAGGCGTTATGGATAATCCCAAAATTGACGCAATTTTCGGAATTCATATCAATTCGGCAACCGAAATCGGCAAGATCAAATACAAAAGTGGTTCGGTTATGGCAGCAGCGGATTGGTTCACAATTAAGGTCAAGGGCAAGCAAACACATGGTTCGCAGCCTTGGAGCGGAATTGATCCGATCGTTACGGCGTCGAGCATTATCCAGGGTTTGCAGACGATTGTTAGTCGTCAATCTGAACTAACCAAAGCCCCGGTCGTAATCACCGTTGGCAAAATTAATTCGGGAGTTCGTGAGAATATTATCCCCGAAGAATTAACGATGGCGGGTACAATTCGAACGCTTGATGATACGATGCAAAAAGATGTTCACCGGCGAATTAAGATGACGGCAATGAAAATTGCAGAGAGTTTTGGAGCTACCGCGGAGGTGACGATTGACACGAAAACATTGGTAACTTACAACACGCCTGAATTGGTTAAGCAAACGCTACCAAGCCTGCAAAAAGCCATCGGAACGGAAAACGTGGAAGAAACTGAATGGACAACCGGGGCTGAAGATTTTTCGTATTATCGCTTGAAAGCTCCCGCGTTTTTCTTTTTCATTGGCGGAATGGCAAAAGGGATGAATCCGAAGGATGCTTTTCCGCATCATACACCCGATTTTTTTATCGATGATAGCCGGCTCGATGTTGGCATTAAAGCATTTGCTAATTTAGTTTTCGATTTCGACAAAGCAAAATTGGATAAAATAATGCAACAAACTGCCACGAGCGACAATCAAACCGATATAATGAACTGCAAACAACCGAGCATTTTCGCTGTAGAAATGCCGAGTTTGTTTAATTTGGATAATTCCAAATCATTATGCGGAGGTGTTTGATGAAAGTATTTTTTTTAATCGTTTGTGCTTTTTTATTGACAATAATGATTTCTGCTCAAGTAAAAACTGCCGAAAAGAAAGTTGATTATAAATATTCCGATTCGCTTCAAGCAGTCGTCGTAACTACAAAAGATTGGTCAAATCCGCAAGGAAAAGCCCAACTTTTTGAACGTCAGACCACGAAATCGATGTGGAAAGCGGTGGGACAAAGTTTTCCAATTGTCGTTGGGAAAAATGGAATGGGCTGGAGTCAGGGCTTAAATGAATTGCCAACTGATACGCCGGGCAGACTTCTGATGAAGGTTGAAGGCGACGGCAAATCTCCGGCGGGAATTTTTATGTTAGTTTCAGCCTTTGCGGTAAAGGATCAAAAAGTCGGTTTACCTTTGACTAAATTAGTTGATTCTACTGAATGCGTTGATGATGTTAAATCCAGCCATTACAACAAGATAGTTGATAAATTTAAGGTTGGAAATTACGATTGGAAAAGCTCGGAAAAAATGCTCGAAATTGGCGAACAATATGAGTTGGGAGTTTTCGTTGCCCACAATTATAATCCCGTTAACAAAGGCGGCGGCTCCTGTATATTCCTACATATCTGGAAAGACGCAAATTCGGGAACGGCTGGCTGCACCGCAATGGAACGCTCAAATATTGAGAAGATCTTCGGCTGGGTTGACACCAATAAAAAGCCCGTTTTGATTCAGTTGCCCGAAGATTCTTACAAACAATTTCAGACGAAATGGAAACTGCCGAAATTAAAATTTTAGCTGATTTGCCGGTTGGTTATCGCTTATTAGTGCGGAGCAAAAAGGATTGGCGAAGTGCGGTAGTTTCAAAAATAGTCGAAGAAAAAGTCACTCTCATCGTCTCTTCGCCGAGCGGTTATTCATATCGCTTGCGTCGGGATTTGGAAACTGAAATTTCATTTGACGGAGATTTGCCGATTCTCGAAAATTTTGACGAAAATTGGAGAGAGAATTACACGAAATATGATACCCGCTGGTAATTTTTCGCTTTCTAAATTTGTCTGAAGTTTGAAATAATTTAAAACTACATCCATACTAGCGAATTAAAAAAAGAAGGATTTGAAAATGCAGAAGCCCGCACGTAAGTAAGGGCGAAAGAATTTACACACTTACTTCGTGCGTGTTTCTGCATTGTTTCTTGCAACTTATGGATACCCCAAAAAAATTAACCCGAAAACAAAAAGACGAACATTTGGCGGCAAAACTGCCCGGACTTCTTCAGTATCATCATTTGATGCTAAGCGATGGAGTAAGAAATAAACTGCTCGCGGATGCAATCACAAAGCACGTAACGCGGGAGACTAATTTTTTGGATATTGGGGCAGGCACGGGAGTTTGGGCGATTTTAGCCGCCAAACTTGGAGCAAAAAGAGTTGTCGCTGTTGAAATTGAAGAACCTTTAATTCCGATTATTTACAAACACGCCAAGGAAAACGGCGTTGCTCATAAAATCGAAATCATCCATGGAAATTCTGACGACGTAAAAATTCGCGGCAAATTTGATGTTATCGTTAGTGAACTTTTCGGCAATGACGCTTTAGGCGAAGCCACAACCAAATCTTTTGTTTCCTTGCGAAATCGTTTTTTAGCTCCAAGTGGCATTTTGATCCCGCAGAAGTTACAAATGTTGGCTGTTCCCGTTAGGTTAGAAAAATCGGTTGAAAATATTCCGGCTGGATTAGATATTAGCTGTAAATTTCTCAAATCATTGAAAGTAAATTATTCGCAAATGCTTTCGATTGACGACCGTCCGAAAACTAAATTTTTAGCCGAACCGAAATTGATAACCGAAATTGATTTTCATACCGTTGAAAATGCTCCGTCTCTCAAAAATATTTCGCTTTCATGGGAAATGGAAGATTTATCGGCGGCAAATGCCTTTGCGGTTTTCAATCACCATACATTTACCGATGAATTTAAAATGGATTCCTTTAATTCGCAAAGCTGGGGAGCAACAGCTTATGAATTTCAAACGGTTGAGGCTAAAAAAGGAACAATTAAATTTGATATTTCAATGGATGGAACAAAGTCAGTTTGGGCAGTTACCACGATTAGCGAAAACGGCTCAAAAACTCAACATATCTCGCCTGCGTTTACTGCTGCCCGGATTAAAATGGCTCAGCAGACGACGCCGCATAGGAAATTCAAGCCGAAAAAGAAAAATGTCACTCAAAGTAAAAACTCTAAATGACATCTAGTCTTGTCAGAAAAAATACTGATTTGCATTCCTGTATAAACTACAGTTATGCAAATTACCTGCAAGTCCCGCGTTTTTGCCCGGTTCCTCCTGTATTGTTACCTCCAAAAGGACCTCCGCAATCACATGCTGCATTTGCACAACCTGAAGAAACACCGGATGTTAATACTCCTGGTGCGGCACAAAGGGCACCGGCGGCTGTCGCATTTGGACAGTTGCAAGCAGACCCGACAGGGTTACCACCTGCAGCACATCCTGCTGAAGTTGCATGAAGGGCAGACGGAGCAAGTAACGAAGAAACTATCGGCAATGCAATCATCGAGCCAACACCAACTTTTCTAATCACTTCACGCCTAGACATTCCGGCAAACATAGTCGGCACATCAACTTCATTTTCAATTAAGTTTTCTTTTTTTAATTGTTCAAGAGCAAGCCAGACTAAACCTTCATCAGCAGGTGATTTGAGTTTATCCTCCAAACCCTTGGCAATTTCAGTTAAAGATTTGTTACCATCGCACGATTGCCAAATGAATGCTGATGTTTCGTTTAGGCAAAATGCTTTATTGTTAATAGTATCGTAGATCAAGATTTCGCTTTCTGTGTCTTGAATTACAAGACCAGTCTTGCGGCTATAGGGATAGTTTCGCTTCATATATAGGTGTAATTTTTCTCCTTTTTATTTTTAAGTTAAGAATTTTAACTTTAAGTTACTTTAATGTTTAAGAATTCTCCAAAAGTGTTCGTTAGATTCTTGCTTGACACCCATAAGCATTATACATCGAAATTATTATGAAATTCAAATAACTAGCTTAATTTAGTAATCCATCATAAGTTGACGCAACATAATGAAAAAACAACGACGTTGATTTGTGATTTTTTGGCAAAGCATAGCGGTAATGAATAAGTTCCCGACCTTTATAAAATAATCCGTCACCTGAACTTAAATTTACTTTATTACATTTTCTATTGTTAAAATCATCTTCAGGAAAATCTTTCCAAGGAAAAACGGTCAACGAAGATTCGTAATTTTCACTTACAGGGGTAACATACAAACCCCACGGAGAAATATCATTAGTCGGCTTAGGATGATAATCAACTTGGAAAGAAATGCTGTATTCACATTGTTCGCGGTCTATGTGTGGGTCTAAAATGGCATCTTCAACGTAGGAAGCAGCATAAACGTATGAAGGTCTTACTTCCATGCCAACAATTGAGCTCATTATTTTAACCAAATTTTTATGAAAAAATTGAGCTAGTGGCAAATTGTGCTGATAATAACGACGTTTAACTTGAGAATCACTGAATGGCATAAAACCATTTGCCACATATTCCCGAAAAAACTTTTTCATCGCCTGCATATAGTGTTTAGGAAGTAATTCTTCTAAAACTACATATTTTTCATCAACAAATCTTTTATGAGCATTTTCAATGTTTAGGCTAATTTCGCTTTCTTTTTGTTTCCAAGTATCAGGGTTAATTACAATCCCGGCTTGAACAAATTTGGCTAAAATACTCTTTTCAACTTTAAAGTTTATTTGCTCACCGGCTTTCAAATTTTGAGCAATTTCAATATATTCATTTCTAAACCAATAAGGAATTTCAATTTTAGTAACAAGTGATTTTATCCAACCAATCGGGTAAAAAGGCGAAAAATTATTTTTGTTGACTAAGTCTTGAGACTTGGTTAAATCGAACGGATCAATTCGAAAACTTGGATTTACCGTCAAACTATTGCAATCTAAATCTTTGTCGTTTTCTTCAATTTCTATTTCATCGAGAAAACAATTAAAAAGCGGTTTTTCAGGAATAGCATCCCTATTAACTAAAAATCCATTTTGAGCTAACAGTTGATGCTCTGAATCTGATAATTCTTCTGCATTAAAATTTGTGAATCCCCACCTCGTTAAATCAAGAATAAAATCTACTAAATCAGGGTTAGATAGAGTCGAGATTTGAAAAATATTTTTCCCCTTATGCAGAATTGGAACCTCGATCTCTACTCCGACTATTTTTCCCGCATCCTCTAACATTGTAATTTGAGAATAAGGATTAATAATTAATTTACTTGTTGGCATTGATTTTAATTAACCTATATTTCTTTTTGCTAAAAAATATCATAATAATTTCAAAATCACTATGAGTTTTTTATAAATTAATTGCGGTTTACAAAATTCACTCCCAAAACTCTTCTACTCTCATTTTCCTGAATAAAAACGACAAATTTAAGATTTTCAGGCTTCCAATTGGTTTGAAGGTTATACGAGTGCTGAAACTTAGCCGTTGAATCCGATTTAGCAAGCTTGCCTACCATATTGAGTTCCCTTACAACAGAAACATGCTCAAGCTTATTTCCTGCATTTTCGCCGCGTTTCACATCGGAAGCCAATTTATCCTCAGCAATCGCCAGGTAAATTGTAGAATCATTGTGCGAAGGAATGTCTGAAATATTAATTTTTAATACATTTTCCTCATTTTCAATCTCAATATTTGCTTTTGATTCCTTTGACGCATCCGAGACCACCTGTTGTGCTTTGCCTAAATTACTGCCAACAAACTCACGTTTTCCATCAACTACCATTTGGGGAGTGTATGCGGAATCAAGCCCGAATTTCCTGGCGTAAAACTGCTGCCGCTGAGTAAAAAGCTGCGACGAAAATTCATCTTTCCAACCGAGGTAATTCCAATAGTCAACGTGAAACGCCAGCGTTATAATCTCAACTTCGGGATTCGGCTGTTCCTTTTGCAATAAGGCTAACGCACGGTCAGCCGGAGGACAGCTCGATCAGCCTTCGGATGTAAACAGTTCGACCAATACCGCACTCTTACCTGCCGATTTCAAAGGCGGCTGAACTTCGGTAAACGATTGACTCTCAACCTTTTGCATACTACATCCGGCTAGAAAAAAAGCAGTAATCAGTAAAATTTGTAATCGCATAAAATTATTATCCTTCATCAACTATAAAATATCCATCGGCATCCGTTTTTATTCCCGCCGATGATTTGTTAAGATAAAGTTTTGCTTAAGCTACATTTTTTTCAACTATGCAAACTGGTGTAAAGACAAAAGAAGTGATCGAAATCCGCGGTGCGAGAACCCACAATCTCAAAAATATTTCGTGTTCGATTCCTTTGAATGAATTGACGGTGATTACAGGCGTTTCGGGTTCGGGCAAAAGTTCGCTTGCGTTTGATACGATTTACGCCGAAGGTCAACGCCGGTATGTTGAAAGCTTGTCTGCGTATGCACGTCAATTTTTGGAACGAATGGACAAACCCGATGTTGACGAAATTATCGGAATTGCACCTGCAATCGCGATTCGCCAAAAAAATTCGACAAAAAATCCGCGTTCAACTGTCGCCACGCAAACAGAAATTTACGATTATTTACGGCTTTTATTTGCCAGAATTGGTAGAACTTTTTGCCACATTTGCGGCACAGAAGTAAAAAAAGATTCGCCGGAAAGTTCGGCAACCGACATTTTGGAGACGCTGAAAGAAGGCGAACGATTTTACGTAGTATTTCCAATTGAAGTCCAAAGTCCAAAGTCCAAAGCCCAAAGTCTGACCGCAAATCTAATGGCTTTCCTCCAGCGTGGTTTTTCAAGGCTCTTTCGCAATGGCGAAATAATCGAATTGCAAAAACCTGAAGATTACAAATTCCAGGATTTTGACGAAACATATGTGCTGGTTGACCGCTTAAAAGCCGATAATTCAATCAGACAACGTCTCGTTGATTCGCTGGAAATTTGTTTTCGCGAAACAGGGAACGCCGTCATCTTGACGGCTGACCCCCAAAGCCACCAAGATGGTGGCGTTCCACTTAAATTTTCAGATAAATTCATCTGCAAAAAAGACGGCACGCAATTTGAAGTTCCCGAACCGCATCTTTTTAGCTTTAATTCACCGTTTGGAGCGTGTCCAACTTGCCAGGGTTTCGGCAATACAATCGGCGTGGATTTTAATTTGGTCGTGCCAAATCCTTTGCTTTCGATTCGCGAAGGTGCAGTTGATCCATTCTCAAAACCGCAGCATGAATGGGCATTAAAATCACTTTTGGCTTTTTGCGATGCCGAAAATATCCCGATTCATCAGCCTTTCGCCGATTTATCCGAAAACGACCGTAACGCGATTTTTAACGGAAGCGGAAAATGGAAAGGCATCAAAGGATTTTTTACGTGGCTCGAAACAAAAAAGTATAAACTCCACGTTCGCGTATTTCTCTCAAAATACAGAGGTTATACGATTTGTGCCGATTGCAATGGCGGCAGATTACGCCAGGAAGCACGCTGCGTAAAAGTTGGCGGAAAATCGCTTGGAGAAATCGTTTCGCTTTCGATAAAAGACGCTGATGTGTTTTTTAAGAAACTCAAATTAGACGCAGAACGCGAGAAAATTGCTGACAAATTATTGCTTGAAATCAAACGCAGGTTAAAATTTCTGGTTGACGTCGGACTCGATTATCTAACGCTAAGCCGTTTAGCTTCAACGCTTTCTGGCGGCGAAGCTCAGCGAATTCAGCTTGCCACAAATCTTGGATCCCTGCTCGTGGGCACACTTTACGTTTTGGATGAGCCAAGCATCGGGCTTCATCCGAGAGACAATTCGCGGCTCATCAAAATACTCGAAAATCTGCGTGATATCGGCAACACGGTTTTGGTCGTCGAACACGATGCCGAGATGATGAAATCGGCGAATCATATTTTGGACATCGGTTTGCACGCCGGCGAACTCGGGGGAAATGTGATTTTCGAAGGAAATTATGAAGCCTTGATGAAATCCGATAACTCATTGACAGCAAAGTATTTACGAAAAGAATCTGAAATAAAAATTCCGCACAAACGCCGTGAGATTGGCAAAAAGAAACTGGGAATTATCGGTGCGAGAGAACATAATCTCAAAAATATTTCGGTAGAAATTCCCCTCGATATGATGGTTTGCGTCACTGGCGTTTCGGGTTCGGGCAAATCTACGCTTATTCACGACATTATTTACGCGGGTTTGCGAAAACAACGCGGCGATTGGCAAGGTCAGGTTGGGCTTTTCAAAGAGATCAAAGGCGGCGAACATTTCGACGATATTATTTTGGTTGATCAATCGCCAATCGGCAGAACGCCGCGTTCGAATCCCGTTACCTACATCAAGGCTTACGATGCGATCCGGGAAACTTTTTCACAGACAAACCTTTCAAAAGCAAAGGGTTACGATCCTTCGCATTTTTCATTTAACGTTCCCGGCGGACGCTGCGAAATTTGCCAAGGCAGCGGAACTGTAACAGTTGAAATGCAGTTTTTGGCAGATGTTGAATTGACATGCGAAGATTGCAACGGCACACGATTTAAGTCTGAAATTCTAGACGTAAAATACAAAGGAAAGAATATTCACGACGTTTTGCAGATGACAATTCGTGAAGCGATTACCTTTTTCAAAGACGTAAATAAACTCGTCAACCGTCTGAAAATGCTTGAAGCCGTTGGACTTGGCTATTTACGACTCGGACAATCCGCGACAACTTTATCCGGAGGAGAAGCCCAACGAGTAAAACTTGCCGCACATTTAGCGACCAAAACTAAATCGAAAACATTGTTCATTTTCGACGAACCAACGACAGGTTTGCATTTTGACGACATCAACAAATTGCTTTCGGCGTTTCGTGCCTTGCTCGATAACGGTGCAAGTTTGCTGGTCATCGAACACAATTTGGACGTGATAAAAACCGCAGATTATGTGATTGATTTAGGTCCTGAAGGCGGAATCGGCGGCGGTGAAATTGTCGCCACAGGCACACCCGAAGAAATTGTGAAGAATGTTAAATCGTTGACAGGTAAGTATTTGCGGGAAATACTTCACGGATAAAATTGAGGATTATCACTTTGTAAGTTCTCGGCATTTGCGGCATCAAGCAATTTTTGGTCGGACGCAAGAAAAATAAGTTCTGAAAAATTTGCTTGCTTCAAATTTTCGTTGGTCAACAATGCAGAAGCCAGTTGGATCGAATCACTCGCACGTAACGGATACGCTTCTAAAAGTTCACATGACTTATCAACAACTTCTTCATTAATTTCAATAATTTGATATTCGATTTGGTAGAAGTCTTCAAAATCTTGTGTAACTTTCTGATAATCGCTTCGACTTAAACTTAATTCTCTGAAACGACGATTTAGAGCACTAAAAATTTCGGAAATACTCAGGCGTGAGATGATAATTTTGTTGCCTGTCTGCTTATCGGCTACTTGAGAAAACCAATTGCTTCCAATTTCCTGAACATGGCGTTTGACCAAGGCACTGCTATCTGCAAAATAGGTTTGTGCCATCAAAATCTTTCCTCTCGATCCTGAATGATAAGTTCGCTAATTGGTTGCGAAGTTGAAAAAAGTTTTGCCAACCTTGTTCTTTCGTCAACCGTAAGTGATTGCTTTGGAATGGTTTTCTTTTTCGGCAAACTTAAGCCTTTTTGGATAAGCAGTCTGCTGATATTTTCAGAGAGATTATCATTTTTCTCGATTACGGTTAAATCTAATTCAACCTCAGAGTTTTCCGGCAAATCAAGCGAAACTAAAGGTCGCAAAACACCGTTTGAATATATTGCTGTTAATGTTTGACTCATAATTTTAACTCGCTATCTTTCTCACATATTCAATTAAATCACCAAGCGGAGATTTTTGCCAAATTGCAATAATAAAAGCGTAAGTGTAGCGGACATTTATCATCCGCAACCTAGCATCTTTATTTTCCTCAAGTGCTTGCAAAAACTTCCTGGTCCCAATCTGCCATAATCGGTAAAAACACCTCTTTTTGACTCTTAACTGAAAAGAAAGCTCCTGATAATTTAAACCACTTATAACGAGAGGGCATTGATATTTTATATTTCTTAGTTTTACGATTTACAAAGAAATCACCAATTCTAAGCGATAAATTAAAATAATCAATCCTGAAGTAACTACCGCAAACCAAAACACTCGAGACTAGAGTCATTAAAAGCACTGAAAATTTGCCGCTGACAGCATCATTTGCACCAATAATTATTAAAAAACCTGCAAGTATACTTGAAATAGCAAAAGCAACTGCCATAATTAGCACAAACACAAACGAAACAAAAAAGCCAAACGCAATTTTTTGTGTAAGGTCGTCTTTCTTCTTAACCAATAGCTCAAGTTCGTTAACTTTCATGACTAAACACCTCCCAAAGCCCATTCGGAATTCATAAACTCAATTACTCTGACATTTGCGTTATAAACCTGTTCGCCCAAACCTGTCGCCCAATATTTACGCCGTGGAATGCCGATTTCGGGTGCGGTTCGCGGTTCTTCGCGTGAATCAAGATAGCCTTTGTCGCACATCCGCGAGAGCGTAACGTAAATTGTGCCGCGTTTTAGTTCGCCTTCCGATGCTTCAACCATTTCAAGCCCAAACATTTCGCCTTTGTGAATCAACATTTCCAAGGCTTTCATTTCTTTCGCCGATAGTTTTGGGAATTCACTATTCATTAGTATTTCTCCTGTCTGACAGATACAATAAGTTCACTCTTACAATATCGGACGAAAAGATGCATGTCAAGATTTTTTTGTGATATTTTAGCTTTTTAGAGATTCAAACGACACTTTATAAGCATCCAGATCGCCCTTACCCCATCCCTCCAATTGATCTTTTTGCCTTCTAAAACCGTTCTTGGCGAATATGAGATTGGGACTTCTATGATTTTAAAGCCAGCTTGGTGAATTCGGGCGGTAATTTCGGGTTCGATGTCGAAGCGATTTGCTCTAAGCTTAATTTTTTCAGCAACTTCTTTCGTAAAAACTTTGTAGGCGGTTTCCATATCAGTTAGATTTGTTCCAAACAAAATATTAGTTTGTGTGCTTAAAAAGCGATTTGCGAAACGCCGGAAGATTGGAACTTTATTGTTCTTTTTCAAAAATCTTGAGCCGTAAACGACAGAAGTTTTACCGTCTAAAATTGGTTGTAAAAGTTGTAGATATTCGTCGGGATTCGTTTCTAAATCAGCGTCTTGAAGCAAAATAATATCGCCTTTGGCAAAACTTAAACCGATTCTAATTGCGGCTCCTTTGCCGATGTTTACAGGGCTTGAATAAAGTTTTGCGAGTTGATATTGATGAGAAGCAAGCAGCGTAGCGGTGCCGTCATTCGAACCATCGTCCACTACTATAATCTCCTTTTCCAAAGGCAGTGAAATACCCGACACCTTTTCGATGACTTCGATAACCGTCGATTCTTCGTTATAAACGGGGATAATAACCGTGAGCAACACACTCATAAAGTAAAAGTTAATTGATTAAAAGGCAAAATTAGTTTGCAGCTTTTGTTTCATTCGCACTACCTAAAAGCCCGATCAAAACCCACAAATGCCGTGCATCTTCATACGAACCGCTCAATCCCTGATATAAAAATGCCGCGATAAAGGCGAAACCAAAAGCAGTTTTATAGGTCAGTATCGTTGAGTTATTTAGACTTAGCGGAAAACTTTGACGCATAAACCAAATAGTCAAAAACAAAATAGCCGCAATTCCGATTAAGCCTTGTTGCCCCGCAACGTTGAGCCAAAGCTGATGTGCATCGCCCAAATTCTGCAAGCCATTTGGAGAAATATATTCAACCTTTGCCGCGTCTAAACCAATTCCACGTCCAACAATTGGATTTTTCCGCAAGGTTTCAACGGCGGAAATCCAAGTTAAAATTCTCGCTGAAGGCTGTAATTTGTTGGGAAAATTAGTAGGCGATGGCAAAACGGTAACAAAGAAAAGTACCGCTCCCAATATGCCGCTTATTAAGCTAAGTTTTGCAAATAATGGTTTTACGGTTTTCCAATCAAGCCAGAACCAAATTCCAATTATCAATAAAATTCCGCCAATTCCAGGCGAAACCGTAAAAATCGTTGTAAGCCCGAAAAGTATCGTAAAAATCCACAAAACTTCCCTTTTCAACCACTTAAACTTGAACGCCAATAGCAGAAAAACAACGCTGATATTCAAATAATTACAAAGCATATTCGGATTAAAAAATGTGCTTTGAATTCGCGGATAGTTTCCGGTTGGCAATGAACCAAAATGAGATAAAGTATTGAGCAAAATCGGGTTATCTCTTTGAATGTAAAATAACAATAATGAAACAAAACTGACGAAGCAGACCAAAAAAGTTGCCGAAAGCCAAGCCATTCCAATTTTGCGAAACTTACTTTCGTCGTCAATCAGATTGAAAGCCAATTTCGCTAATCCAATTAAATAAACTTCACCCGCTAATTTTATAACGCTCGTTTTTAGATTTTCGGAGAAATAAGTTGAAAGGCAAAGTGATATAAAATAAAGAGTTAGCGGTAAATAAAACCACGACCAGCGTATTCTTACCCTTCCTAAAAGCAGATAAACAGCAAAAACAAACGCTGTCATTAAAAATAAAATGTCGGTCAATTGAAGAGGAAAGCCAAAATATCGCAGGTTTGGAAAATTTACAAACGGCAATGAAAAAACGGTTAGCCAAAAAAGCCAAAACGGAAGGTTTTTAATCGCGTCTTTCATCTCAATAGTTCAAGGATTGCTTAGTTTAGCATAAAAACCTTTTTCGTTAGCTTGTCATAGTTTCACTCATTCTCTATCATCAAACAAACGAATTTAAGAAGGTAAATCAATGGCTGAAAATAATCCAAAACGGGTCTTTTTGATCGATTCAATGTCGCATATTTTTCGTGCTTTTTTCGCTCCGATGGGAATGCGTCAAGAGCCTCTGCGAAATTCCAAAGGGCAGATAACTCAAGCAGTTTTCGTATTTACGAATATGCTGAGAAAGCTTTTGAACGACGAAAAGCCGGATTATGTCGCCGCCATTTTTGACACGCCGGAGAAGACTTTTCGCCATGATAATTTTGCTGCCTACAAAGCAAATCGAGCAGAAATGCCAGACGATCTCTCAACCCAACTTCCCTACATTGTGCGGGTTTGCGAAGCCTTTAATGTGCCGATTTTGAAAGTTCCGGGTTTTGAAGCCGATGATTTGATTGGAACGCTCGCTCAAAAGGCTGAGAAACAAGGACTTAAATCCATTATCGTTTCAAATGACAAAGATTTGTGTCAGCTCGTCCACGACCCTCTGATCGTTTGCATGCGGCAAAATTCGCAGAATATCAAAAGGAAAGTTCCCGTGCCGCCAATCGAATTTTGCGATGAGGCTTGGGTTTTAAATAAATTCGGCGTGCCGCCCCGTCAAATCATTGATTTGCTTGGACTTATGGGCGATGCTATCGACAATATTCCGGGTGCTCCGGGCATTGGCGAGAAAGGTGCATTGAAGTTAATTTTGGAATACGGTTCGATTGAAAATGCGATTGCCAATGCTGAGAAAATTACGCATAAGACTTATCGGGAATCGCTGCAAAACAATCAAGATATTATTCGCCAGTCGCTCGATTTAGCAACGGTTCATTGCGAAGTTCCTGTCGATCTGGATCTCGATCTTTTGAAATTTCGCGAGCCAAATCGGGTTGCCGCTTATCAGCTTTTCCGCGAACTCGAATTCAACACTTTAACCAAAGAATTTTCCGATGCTTCCTTGCCTTTATTTGCGGAACTGCCTGATACACAAGAGGTTACGAAAAACTATTCAATCATTAAAACTCGTGATGAATTGGATAAGTTAATTCGTAAATTGTGGGAAAGCGAAGGTTGGTCAATCGCGGTTGACGATGATGAATCGCTCGGGAGTTTTGATAAGGAGAAGCCGAAAGGTGTGGCGATCGCGAATGCTCCCCGCTCTAGTTTTTACATCGATTTATCAGATGAAAGCCTGATTCCACTGCTCAAGGATATTTTTGAAAATGGTTTTCTTACCAAGTGCACATTCGATTGGAAACGAAATTTGGCAACCCTCAAAAAGATAGGAATTTCCCCCGAGGCAGTGAAAGACGATGTGATGCTGGCAGCATATTTGCTCGATCCGAGCCGAAGCGAGTACGATGTCGCGACACTTGCCCAGCAGCAGATAAATATCGATGCGAGTTACGAAGTGCCGGAAGGCTTCTCGCAAAATGAGTGGCGAACCTTAGAAGCCGCTGATTTCACTTTCCAGCTCGCACCAATTTTGCGTAAGCGATTGGAAGCATTTGGTTTAGAGAAAATATATAAAGAAATTGAAATGCCGCTAGTTCCGCTGCTTTACGAAATTGAAATGAACGGAATGAAAGTTGACGCCGATGTTTTGCGAAATCTTTCTGCCGATTTCGGTGCGGAATTAGCCAAACTTTCGACGCGAATTTTCGAACTTGCGGGACACGAATTCAAAATTAATTCGCCGAAACAAGTCGGCGATGTTTTGATGGAATTAAATATCGAAACAGGCAAAAAAACTGCTAAAGGACAGATTTCTACAAGCAAAGAAGTTTTAAGCGAACTTGCTGAAACTTATGAATTGCCAAAGTTAATTCTAGAATTCCGCGAACTCGATAAACTTAAATCGACTTACACCGATACGCTGCCCGAAAGAATTGCATCAGACGGCAGAGTACATGGAAAATTAAATCAAACCGTGGCGGCAACCGGACGTTTATCTTCAACCGAGCCGAATTTGCAGAATATACCGATTCGCACCGAACTTGGTCAAAAAATTCGTTCTGCGTTTATTTCCGATGAAGGAAATTTGCTGGTATCGGTTGATTATTCGCAGCTAGAATTGAGGATTTTGGCTCACGTTACAAACGACGAAGTTTTGCAGGACGCCTTCAAAAAAGGTGAAGACATTCATGCACGCACAGCGAAATTGGTGTTTGGGGATGAATCGCAACGCCGTCTCGCTAAGATCGTAAATTTTGGAATCGCATACGCCGTAGAGGCTTATGGCTTGTCGCAACGCATCGGTTTGGGCGTCGCGGAATCGAAAAAGATCATCCAGGATTATTACAATACCTACAAAGGCGTAAAAAAATACATGGACGAAACGCCCGACTTTGCACGCGAACACGGCTACGTCGCCTCGATCTTCGGTCGCCGACGCCCGCTGCCCTCAATCCACGATAAAAATTTCAACGTCCGCTCGCGTGCCGAGCGTGAAGCGATCAATATGCCGATTCAAGGCTCCGCTTCGGATATAGTTAAAATCGCGATGCTAAAGGTCGATAAAGCGTTGAAAAAAGAACACTTAAAAGCCCAATTGATTATGCAGATTCACGACGAACTTTTGTTTGAAGTGCCAAAAGACGAACTCGAAAAGGTCTGCAAAATTGTTAAGGAAGAAATGGAGAATGCGGTAGAATTAAGCGTTCCTCTGATCGCGGAAGTTGGAATTGGGAAGGATTGGATGAACGCGAAATAGTTTATGAGAACATTTATTGATTTATTTGCAGGAATTGGAGGCTTTCGATTTGCATTAGAGTCGTTTGGGTTAAAGTGTGTGTTTTCGAGTGAGATTGATGTTCATGCTCAAACGACTTATCAAGCTAATTTCAGCGAAATCCCGCACGGCGATATTAGGAAAATTAACGAAGCCGAAATTCCTGCTCACGACATACTTTGTGCGGGTTTTCCATGCCAGGCATTCAGTATTTCAGGGAAACAAAGAGGTTTTCAAGACAATCGCGGAACTTTATTTTTTGAAATTGCACGTCATGCGAAGTTTCATCAACCAAAGGTTTTATTTCTTGAGAATGTTAAAAATCTTGAGCGGCACAATGACGGAAAAACTCTCAAAACGATTGAAGAAGTCTTACAAAATCTTGGCTATGATGTTTTCCGGCAAGTTCTAAATGCAAACAATTTCGGTCTGCCGATGATTCGGGAAAGAATCTATATTGTTGCTTTTCGTAAAGATTTAAATATCCGACGTTTTTCGTTTCCCGAACTGCAAACCATTTCAAGTTCGTTAAAAGACTTTTTGGAATCGGACACAAAAACCGCGAAATATGTAATAAATAGAAATGATATAAAAATGTTTGAACGACCGCCCTTATTTGAAAATTTGCCTCTGAAACCGCTACAAATCGGCATCATTAACAAAGGCGGACAAGGCGAACGAATCTATCACGAACTCGGACACGCGATCACGCTTTCCGCACACGGCGGCGGAGTTGCCAGCAAAACGGGTGCCTATCTCGTGAATGGAAAAATTCGCAAACTTTCTCCCCGTGAATGTGTGAGAATTATGGGATTTCCCGAAGATTTTCAGATTCCTGTAAGCGACGCACAAGCCTATAAACAATTTGGGAACAGCATGGCAATTCCAGTAGTTAAAGCGGTTTTCGCACAAATACTCGAAACAATCGGAGAACAAAATGGACTCGGAAATATTAAGAAATCGCGGTTCGCAAACGGCTAGAAACGGCTTTGCAAACGAAAATCAAATTGCCGATAAATTCAATAATTGGAAAGATGAGAGCGAAGCAAAAGAATGGCTCAAAATTATGGGCTATAATCTTTCGGCAATTGAAAAGGTTATCGCAATTAAACTTCACGGTTTCAAAACTGATGTTCAAGTTCAAATCACAATATTCCTGAAAAATGCAATTTCTGCCGAAAATTTATCGATCAAACTTGTCAGCAATCTGACGGGTTTTAATCAAATTGATAAACGTTGGGTTGATAAATATTCTGAACTCTGGAATATGCCCGAAGACATTATAAATATTTTGAAGTATTTTGTCGGAGAAATTAGTTCGGAAAGAAAAGATTTACGCGATGTAAGGCGAATGTTTTTTAGCGAAATGACTGAAAAAGAACAAGATGCAATTATGGATTTTTCAATGAAAACAAAATTTTGATTGTCTCTGATTTGCTTCGCGGACGCGGAGATTTTTCGGCTGGTTGGATGCTTGTGGCTCAAAAACTCACAGATGAAAGCCGTTGGACACTTAAAAACATTAACGAGGTTATGAATTATTTCGGAAACGGTGAAATTCGTTTTACAAAAGACGGGAATCTAAAAATCGGTAAGATCGGAATGCAACGAAAAGGCGGCGACGGCGGAAGGAAAACTGCTCAAATGTTGCAGTTTAAAATAAACCCTGCGGAACTTTTCAATTTATGAAATTACTCTTAACCCTCATCATTCTAACCTTTTGCTGCTTTTCATTCGCTCAAACTGCTGGAAAAAGGCTCGCAAACCGCAAAAGATGGTTTTAAAAATGAAGATGAAATTCGCGATAAATTTAATGGTTGGCAAAATGATGCGGAAGCGAGGATTTGGCTGCCTGTGATGGGTTATAAATTGAGCGAAATTCAGAGTGTTTACGCATATAAACCTCATGGATACAAGGCGGATGTGGAAGTAAAAATTACAAGCAAAGATAAGACCGCGATCGAAGGAATTTCGATAAAGTTAGTCAGTACGGAAAATGGATTTAATCAGATTGATAAACGCTGGCTCGCGACATACGCGAAGATGTGGAATATTCCCAAAGATATCCAAGAAGCCTTACGACTTTTTCTTGGAGAAACCCCTCCTAACAAACCTTCAAAAGATGCTAACCGTATGTTTTTGAATGAATTAGATAAAGAAGCTCAAACAAAACTTGTCGATTTTTTCACCAAAAATAAGGAAAAAATTGTGTCAGATTTATTAAAGGGCGATGGTGAATTTTCGGCAGGTTGGATCATGGTCGCTCAAAAGGGAAAGTTTGGAAATCGTTGGAAATTGGTGACAATTGACTATGCGATCAAATATTTTCAGACAGGAAAAGTTGAGATTACTGCACGCGGAAATCTAAAAATTGGCAGAATCACGATGCAAAGAAAAGGCGGCGATGGCGGACGCGAAACTGCCAAACAACTTCAATTTAAAATGAATCCGATGGAACTTTTCTAAAGTAACGCAGCCATCCTGGCGGCTGTCTCGGTGGCATCTTGCCGCTTTTTTAATGCGAGGGCAAGATGCCCTCGTGACAGCAGGCTGGAAGCCTGCGTTACTTTATCCCGTTTCCATCTAGGGCTGAATAAATATCAGGAGCATAAAGCCCTAACCACTTATCGGATTTTGGAGTCAAAAATAATTGAGAATAAACTTTAGTGTTAAAATTTTCAAAATTATTTCCCTCATTTTTCGCCAGCCAAACCAACAAAGTGGGGCGGAGCAAAAATTCATTTCGAGCGGTATCGATCGAAACGTATTCTTCCAGCTTGCTGATCAACGCCAAAAATTCTGCTTCAGAAAAATTGTTACTTGCCGTCTGACGGCGAATGAAAGCGATTGAATTTTCATCGAGTTTTGCTTCTTTCTTTCCTAACTTAGCAATTTGTTTCCAATTCTCAAGATTGATCTGCTCTTCTCCGTAGCGGGTCATGTCTGCCGTAATTCCCTTCAGATTTGGCATTTCGACAATCATTTTGGTTGTCGCAAGCCCCATTGCGGTAATGGCAGGTGGCATTTCTTCGTAATTCCTGACAGCATCGCGTGATCTATCAAATTGTAGTTTTAACTGTTTTCCGAAACGGTCAACTTGTGTAACCAAACCGCGATGTTTATTGCCGCGATATTGAGTAAGGCTGGAATTTCTTGCAGCGATTGCAATCTGCGTATCGGGAATATTTCGTGCAATTGCCTTTCCTGTCGTTAAAAATTCGAGGAAAATTTGTGGGCTATTTAAGCCTGAAAGTGCTTCAATTACCGTACCATCCGCGTCTAAAATGTAATGAATGCTATTTCCGGTAATCGTTCGTTCGATCTTTCTGCCGTCGCCAAAATCAATCGTGATTTTTGGTGCAGGGCGTTCTGATTTCCAATGGAGAATGTAATTTTCTTGTAAATAATTGGAGATGCTTGCATTCGGATAAAGAAGCGAGCGGAAAAATCTGCTATTCGCACAGCTCAGTTCTTCATTCAGATTTCCCAAAAGACGCAAACTCAAAATCGGTTTGTTTGTCCGTTGTGATTCGGCTTTGGCTTTTTCTAAATCGTTGTTCCAAAAGAGCTTAGAAGCATAAACATCTTTCTGCATCGCCACCGAATCAAGTGCGTTTGCGATTTTTCGCCAACGCTTGGTTGAATTTCCTGTCTTCTTGAAATTTTCGATATCCGCCGCGTAGTTTTCAAATAACGTCTCTAAGCCGGGTTTACCGAGTTCTCGTAGTTCCTTTATCGCTTCTTTCGAACGGGCAGAATTATCTGAGATAGCTTGGACTGCTAACTCATTGAGTTTATTACCTGAATCGGCATAAATTGTGCAGCCAAAACTTGAAATCAAGATAGCGACTAAAAGCAAAATCTGTTTGATTTTCATAAAGCAACTCCTAAAACGGGATGATTTAACAAAATTAGAACGCCACCATTTAGTAATTCTTGCAACACTTGCTTGCTTTTTTGGTATTTTTTTTTCTAAGATTCAAATATGCAAGTTAATTGGAAGAATGATGAAACGCACGAATCGGCAATTTTATTGAAACGGCAAGCGATTTTTGATGATCTGAGCGTCAGGCATTTACGGGTTTTGCCCGGCGAACTTCCGCCCCATACAACGCTGACGAATGAGGTAAATCTTTCCGTTGCGGGAACGGCTATGACCCAGCGACATACTTCCGACGGCAAGTTTCGACGCGATTGTGCCGATCCGAATTCGATGTGCATTATGCCCGTCGGGCAAACGGTTGAAGCATTTTGGGAAGCTGAATACGAATATATTGCGGTTGATTTTAGTCAAAATTATTTATCGAAAATGGCTGTAGAAATGAATCTTTCCCCGAATATTGAATTGCGGGAAAGTCTTTCCGAAAAAGATGAATTGCTAAAGCATTTGAGCCTTGCATTTATTGCAGAAGCTGAGAAAAAAGAGACTTCTTCGAACCTTTACGCCGATTCAATTTCGCATACTTTGATGTTTCACATCATCAAAAATTATACCAACGCGGTTGCACATGCAAAGCAATTTCTCGGCGGTCTTTCGGGGCATAAACTCCGCCGCGTAGCCGAATTTATCAACGATAATTTGGAGCAAGATTTAACTTTAACTGAAATTGCGACCGTCGCAGATTTGAGTCATTTTCACTTCGCACGCTCATTTCGCAAGACGATGGGCGTTACGCCGCAGCAATATATCGCCACTCGCCGCATCGAAAAAGCCAAAGATTTGCTCTCGCACAGCAATTTGCCGATTGTAGAAATCGGCTTGCAGATTGGTTTCAAAAATCAAAGCCATTTCACGACACTTTTCCGCAAATTAACGTCTTTCACACCGAAAGTTTGGCGGGAAGTGAAACAGAGTTAAATCGGAATCGCGAAATGTAATGGGCGGACGATCATCTAACAAATTTTGAAGTGAAAATTCATTCGCATTTTGTATTGTAAAATCTGCGTAGAAACAGCAAGATTTATTTAAACAACTGATTTTATTACACTTAAGTTTTGCAGGATTCGTAAAAGGTGCGTATATTTACACGTTACCTGCAACCCTAAAACCCTAAAACAACAACAATCTAAACAATGAATATGGAACAAAACATAGACATACAAACACCGACAAATAAAATATATAAGGACAGAGCAATTTGGGTTGGTTCATTTCTCGGTGGACCTTTAACTGCTGGATATTTAATCGCTGAAAACTTTAAAGCTTTTAAGGAAACTGACAAAGCAAAAAAAACTTGGATTTATACAATTATAGCGACAGTTGTAATATTTGGAGGCATATTTATGATTCCAGAAAGTGTTAAAATACCTAATCAAATAATTCCATTAATATATACAGCAATTGCTTATTTTCTTGTTCAACATTTCCAAGGTCAAAATATTTCTGCTCATATAAATTCTGGTGGAGAACTTTATAGTTGGTGGAGAACTATCACGGTTGGACTAATTGGTCTTGCTATCACAATAATTCCTATAATCTGTTTTGCATTGCTTACTGACGCAACTTCAAGTGTCGGTGCTGACACAAAAACATATGGAATAATGAAACATGAAATTTCGTTTGACAAAAATAATATTTCAGAAACCGAAATAAATAAAATTGCTGATGGACTTACAAAGACAACTTTTTTTGATGAAGCAGTTACAAAATATATTTACGCCAAAAAAGTTAACAGCAACTTTGAACTATCAATTTCGTGTGACAAATCAATAACAAGTAGTGCAGAAGCGTTAGAACCTTTTGTGCAGTTACGAAAGGAATTACAAACATTATTTCCCGACAATAAAATAGTATTTAATCTCGTAGTTGACAATTTAGACAATGTTGTAAAACGACTTGAATAAAAAAGGGCAGCAGGTAACATGGGTTTGGCAAAAGTGGGGCTTTAGTGCTAAATTGAGCATTTGTACTTTCTATTAGCTTTTGTGCTAAATTTGAACTTTAGTACTTTCTAATCCCCACCTTCGCCAAGCCCAAAAACGTTATCTGATCATTACCTAAGAAATAATCAACCGCAATTTCACAATATAAACGGCAAGCAGAGAAAAGATTTGTTTGCCGTTATTTTTTTACAATCTTTTTGAAACTACAGTTTCGAGGAGAAAAAAATGCGTAAATTACTTTTACCTTGGCTTTTTACATTGATTTTACAACTTGGCGTTTTCGCCCAGATTGACGAATTTCAAGAAGGAATCAAACTTGCGAACAAAGGAGATTTTCAAGCTGCACTTGTCCATTTTCAAAAATCAGAGCTTGATTCTGCTCAAATTCATTACAATATCGGAGTTTGTTTTTATCGCTTAAATAAACCGGATAAGGCGGTTATCGAATTTCAAAAAGCTCTGAAAATCAACCCGAGTTACGAGCGTGCGTATTATGCAAACGGCATGGCTCAGGTTGATTTGAAGAATTTTGTGGAAGCCGAAAAAGCGTTTTTGAAAGCGATCCGGCTTGATGAGAATAACGGTGAAACTTGGTATGATTTAGCATTCGTTTTTTATGAGCAACGCAAATATGACGAAGCGATTATAGCTTTTCAAAACGCGATAAAGTTTAAAAGTATTGCAAAATCAATAAGTTACAATAATCTCGGCGTTGTTTATGCTTTGCAAGGAGATTTCAAATCAGCGAAAAAGCAGATCGAAATTGCGTTGAAACTTAAGGTTCCGGAAGCCAAAAGCAACTTGGAAATTTTGCGTCAAATTTCGTTGGCTAATGACAAAAATTTAATCGGAAAATTGATTATGAAGGAGAAAAATAATGGCAGATAAACAGCAAGATGTGTTGGCGGTAATTGAACTTTACAAAATGCGTGGCGAAGCAAAAATGCGTGAGGCGAGAAAGTGGTTTATGACCGAATTTAACCCTAAAAGCACGGCGGAAATTGCTCAATTGTTGCTCAGCGGTGAAGACGAAAGTGCAAATTATCGAATGATTACATCGCATTGGAACATGGCGTGTTCGTTTGCAAATAACGGCGGAATTGACGAAAAACTCTTTCAAGATTCGAACACGGAACACATCGTCGTTTATGCAAAAATACGTCCGTTTTTAAAGGAAATTCGCGAGATGTTTGGCGAACCAACCTATTTGCTGCATTTGGAAACGCTTGTAACGAAAGTCCCAAATGTGGAAACGATCATAGAAAATCGGGAACGATTACTTGAAAAATGGGCTAAAAATTAGCGTTTCATTCAGACATTTTTGAGTTGGATTTACAAAGCATGGGCGTTGAGATGAATAAATCTTTTCGCTCATTTGTTTTGTCCGGGTATTTTAGTTAAATTCTATTGAAAAAGAATTTACAAGGAACTTTATTAAAAATGAGTGAAATTATCGGAATTGTCGGCAGCGGAACGATGGGCAATGGAATTGCACAAACTGCCGCCGCATCAGGTTATACGGTCTTTTTGTGCGACATCAAAGAAGAATTTTTGTCGCGTGCAATGGCGACAATTGAAAAAAGTCTTGACCGCTTCGTTAAAAAAGAAACGATGACGGAAGACGAAAAGAAAGCAATTCTTGGTCGGATAAAAACGACGGTTGATATGGAATGTTTGAAAGATTGTTTTTTGGTGGTTGAAGCCGCGACCGAAAACTTTGAAATTAAGAAGCAAATCTTTGAAAAACTAGATTCGTGCGTCAACCAAAATGCAATTCTCGCATCAAATACTTCGTCAATTTCGATTACAAAAATCGCGGCAGTTACAAAACGTCCAGAGAAAGTAATCGGAATGCACTTTATGAATCCGGTTCCGCTGATGAAACTTATCGAAGTAATTCGCGGCATTCAAACTTCGGACGAAACTTACGCAATTGTTAAGGAAATGTCCGAAAAACTTGGCAAAACGCCGCTCGATTGCCAAGATTATCCCGGTTTTGTGGCAAACAGAATTTTGCTTCCGATGATCAATGAAGCGATTTATGCGTTGTATGAAGGCGTCGCGACACGAGAAAGCATCGACGGAATTATGAAGCTCGGAATGAATCATCCGATGGGACCATTGACACTGGCAGATTTTATCGGGTTGGATGTGTGCCTCGCGATCATGCGTGTACTGCACGAAGGTTTGGGCGATTCGAAATATCGACCGTGTCCGCTGCTTGTGAAAATGGTTGATGCGGGTTGGCTAGGGCGAAAAACGGGCAAAGGTTTTTACGATTACGAATAGAAAATCAGAACTAACCAATTCGTTTAGAAGCGGTCTTTGACCGCGTAACTCGTAAATTTTACAACGGCGGTCGAAGACACGCCTCTAAACTAGTTTCGGATTTATTTTTATTGAAAGGAAAGTTTATGAAAAAAAGTCTACTTATGATTGCTGTTTTATCTTTCGCCTTCTCGGCATTTGCACAGGTAAAAGTTGCACCGATTAAGTTTAAGGAGCGAATGCTGGCAAATGGAATGCGGATTGTAAGTTATCAAGACAATTCAAGTCCGAGCGTCACGATTCAGGTTTGGTACGATGTTGGTTCGAAAAATGATCCTCCGGGTCGCAATGGATTTGCACATTTATTCGAGCACATCATGTTTAAATCGACCAAAAACATGAAAAGCGAGCAGCTCGATCGCATGACAGAAGACGTTGGCGGCTGGAATAATGCTTCAACCTCGGACGACGTTACGAATTATTACGAAGTTGTTCCATCGAATCATTTGGAAAGACTTTTATGGGCGGAAGCTGAAAGGATGACGAATTTGACGATAGACGAAACGAACTTTTTATCGGAACGAAAGGTCGTTCAAGAAGAATATCGGCAAGGCATTTTGGCAAATCCTTATGGGCAGTTTTACGAATCAATCCAAAAAGAATCGTTCAAAGTTCACCCGTATAAACGAACGACCATCGGCACTTTAGAAGATTTAGAAGCCGCAACTGTTCCAGATGTGCAAAGTTTTCACAAGACTTTTTATCGTCCTGACAATGCTTCGCTGATTGTCGTTGGCGATTTTGAGCAGGTTCAACTTGATGCTTGGGTTGACAAGCATTTTGGGAAATTACCACGCCCAAGTTCAACTATTCCAAGAGTTACGGAAATTGAACCGGAGCGGACAGCAGAAAAACGGGTTACTTTAAAGGTGGCAAATGTTCCCTTTCCGGCAGTTGCGATAACGTATCTTGCACCGCCCGCGAAGAGCAAAGATATTGCTGCATTGCAAGTTGCGGCTGTGATTTTATCAGGCGGAGCGAGTTCCCGAATGTATAAAGAATTGGTTCGTAAGCAGCAGATTGTTCAAGATGCTTTTTTTAGCGTTGATGCAAAAACCGACAAAGGTTTGGCTTATTTTACGGCAACTCTGGCAAGCGGAAAAACTCCGGAAATGGCTGAAAAATCGCTGCTAGCCGAATTAAAGAAAATTCAGACAACACTCGTAACCGCCAAAGAATTGACCAAGGCAAAAAATGGAATCGTTGCCGAAAAAGTTAGAAGCCTGGAAACAAACGACGGAAAAGCGTTTGAAATTGGTCAGGCAATCATCCTTGATGGCAATGCAAATGCTGTAAATGAAGAACTTGCACAGCTTCAAGCCGTTACCGCAGCGGATATTCAGCGTGTAATGAAAAAATATTTTACGGATAAAAATCGTGTCGTGATCTACTATCTCAATGATGATTCAAAAGGAGAAGCAAAGTAATGTTTAAGAAAATTACGAATTATAAATTACGAATTACGCCTTTCGTTTTTGCCTTTTTACTTTTACCTTTTGCCTTCTTTTTTGTTAATGCACAAGAAATGCCGCCTGATCCGGGTTCGCCGAGAGCAGTTTCGATTCCGAAAATAGTTGAAAGTACGTTGCCAAATGGGTTGCGGGTAATCGTTGTAGAACGCAAAAGTGTGCCGCTTGTTTCGGTAAATTTGTTGGTCAACAGCGGTGCTGCCAATGAAGACAAAAAGATTGCGGGCGTAACGAGCATGACCTCAGCAATGCTAAATAAAGGCACGAAAACCCGAACTGCGGAAGCAATCTCGGAACAAATGGAATTCTTGGGTTCCGGTGTAGGCGGCGGAGCGAATTGGTTGACTTCAAATGTAGCTTTTACAGCGACCACAGATAAACTGAATCAGGCGATGACGATTTTTGCAGATATTGTTTTGAATCCAACATTTCCGCAAAAAGAGATCGATTTGTATAAATCTCAAATGATTGATGATCTAGCTACACAGTTGAAACAGCCAGGAACATTAGCAAGCTATGTTGCTGCAGCGTATACATTTGGCGAACATTCGGTGCGAGGAACACCTGAGACGATTAAGGCGATTTCGCGTAAGGATTTGCGGAATGTCTATAAGGATTTTTATACCCCGGAAAATTCAACATTGATCTTTGTCGGAGATATTACGAAAAGCCAAGCAATTTTGACGGCTAAAAAGTATCTAGGCAATTGGCGGAATCTTTTACGAGGGCTTGAAGAGCCAATTGCTCCCGACACGGTAGCTATGGCTAAAATAGATATTGACGAACATAAAAAATCATTAAAGCAATCAACTACGCTCAACAAAATGCTTGTGATAGATTTGCCGAATTCAGGTCAAGCAGCTGTGGTGTATGCCAAAAATATGGATGATGAGATAAATGGGCGACTGAAGACAATAGCAAGTCGCGATAGTGAAAATTATTTCTCAGCGAGCGTTGCCAATTCCCTTCTCGGCGGCGGATATTCGTCTAGAATGAACCAAGAGATCCGTATAAAACGAGGTTTGAGTTATGGTGCTGGAAGTTCGATTGCATGGCGTTGGGACAGTGGAAATTTCTCAACGCGTTGCCAGACGAAAACTGTTTCGGCAGCGGAAGTTGCGGAATTAACTCTGAAAGAAATCGATCGTTTGATCAATGAAAATGCCACTCCTGAAGAACTTACGCCCCGTAAAAATGTTTTGACGGGTAATTTTGGTCGTAATTTTGAAACCAATTTTGGTATTTCAAATCAGATCAGCGAACTTGTTACGTTTGGTTTGAATATGGATGAACTTAATTCTTTTATGACAAAAACGGCAAGCGTTACGGCTGAACAAGTAAAGGATTTTTCGCTGTTTAATTTGAAAGGCGGCGACATTATTATCGTTGGTGATTACAAAGATTTTAAGGATGATCTTGCAAAGCGTTTTCCTAATCAAAAGATCGAAGTGATCAAGGAAAGCGAGCTTGATTTGAATAAAGCAAATTTGCGTAAATAGTAACGCCGCCATCTCTGGCGGCTGTCTCGAGGGCATCTTGCCCTCGAGTGGAAAAGAATCAGCGGCAAGATGCCGCCGCGACAGCCGGCTGGAAGCCAGCGTTACGCTATTGGCAGCCGGCGATACATTTGGGTATGAAAAAGATAAGAACTTTTATTTTTATTTCATTAGGTTTATTGGTTTTTGCATCCGCGGGGTTTTCGCAATCTGCAACAAAAAAAGCCAATAGACGTCCGGCTGCCAAGAAACCTGTCGAACCATTTGAAAAAGCGACGGTTACGGAAATGGCAGAACAATGTGTTTTACTCGAAACGGAAACCGGAAAAATCGAGCTCGAAATGTATCCCGAGCAAGCTCCTGAAACGGTGAGAAATTTTCTCAGACTCGTTTCGCTTGGTTTCTACGATACAACGTCGTTTGCTCGCGTAGTGCCGAATTTTGTTGTTCAGGGTGGAAATTTTGGCACTCGATTGAGTAAGCCATATGAGCTTTACGAAAAAGCCCGCAATATCATTGACGAGCCAAATTTGATCAAACACGGACGCGGTGTTCTCTCAATGGCTCGCGGCGATGAGGCGAATTCTGCGTCAACTCATTTCTTTATTTTGCTCAATGAAGCCAAGTATTTGGACGGTAAATTTTCCGCTTTCGGACGGGTGATAAAGGGTATAGAAGTAGTTGAGGCGATCAATAAAATGCCCGTCGTAGAAGAAAAACCCGTTAAACCCGTGAGGCTTTTGAAAGCGACTAATTTCCAGTGTGTAGCAAAAAAAGAGCAATAGAAAAACCTGTCAAAATCAATCGACAGGTCGTAAAATCTCATTTATTTTAGCGTGCTACTGAACCGTATTTGCCGGTAAAAGTGAACCCGTCATATCTGAAGCAAAAGCGTAACCATCTTCAATTTTACCAATTACGCCGTGGAAAATGATTTCAGCATCGTCCAAAACCACCACAACATCGCCCGGGCTATTAACCAACTTATCCAGCTTGAATTTGATAATGCCCGCATTTCCGCTAACTTGGCTTATCGTTTCATAATCGAAATCCTTCACGCTATAACTAATTGTCTGACAAAAACTGACTTCCATTTAAAATATCTCCTATAAAAATTTAACCACAAAGCCCCCGAGAATACAAAGCTAGAGAGCTTTTATCGTACGATTTCGAAGTCAAGACCGATTGCGTCATGATCGGAAAGCGGCACATTTTCGTGCGTTTTCAATTCTCCAATCGTTTTAGGTTTCCCGACTATTTCGATTCCCTTTCCAATAAACCAATCCAACCGTACAGAAACTTTTCCGCCAACCTGTTTTGCCGCCCAAAAGATAAATGGAAAACACCATTGCGGCACCCAATCACGCAAATTCGTATTTTTTTCGATGCTGTCCATATCGTAATGAAGCGTGCCAATCCCATGTTCGTTAAACTTTTTATATTCCCAACGGCGTTTTTCCACCATTGCAAACATTGGACGCTCGAAATGCCTGTCGGGATGCGGAAAATGATTTCGAGCCGTATTACGAATCCCAATCATAACCCGCCACCAATAACCCAAGATCGCGTGCGTAGAAGTCTGTGAATTGAAGGTTGAAGTATTCCAATCTCCGCCGATAACAGTTGGAAGATTGGGCAGGGTTTCGAGGTGATCGAGCACAATCTGAATTTGTTTTTTCCGATGTTTCCGAGAGCAATGTGCGTCTAAATGCACTGTAACGGCTCTGAAATTTCCAGCGGGATGTTCGATATCAGCAACCAAAGCACGCAAATATCCCAGCCGCTTTTCCTTGCCCCACATTTTATCTTTGCCGTTTGGCAGATCGACGGCGTGAACGTTTCGCATCGGATATTTGGAGAACATCGCCAAGCCGTGAATCGATTTGGCGTTTTCGCCATCGACTTGAGATTCCACACCGCTTCCCTTCTGCAAAGCAATATAAACTGGTGCAAAAGCATAATTTAGCTTTAACTCCCTAGCTAATTCCTGAGCGACAAAACGATTGCCGCTGCGAGCCATGCCGTAATCAAGTTCGGTTAAAAGATATAGATCTTTATACTTTAAATCATCGTGATTCTTGAGCGATTCGAGAATTCCTTCGAAAATACAGCCGCGTTCGATATTCCAGGCAACCGTCGAGACTGATTTTGGATTTTGGATTTTGGATTTTGGATTCTCAGAAAAATTCTCGCAGACAACAGCACCTAAAATTCGCTCAACATCATCGCGAATCTTTTGATAAACGGCTGATCTTTTCGTTTCGTCGATCGAATTAAATTCGAGAAGCTTTGGGAAATATTGGTTTAAATCGTGTTCGAGAAGCATCGGGGAGTTCTCTGTTGTCGTTGGATTCATGATTAAAATGTAACGCAGGCATCTTGCCTGCACAAATACCGGATCATTGAGAAGCCGAAAAAAAATTAAACTAATGAGATTGCAGACAATGGCAGGCAAGATGCCTGCGTTACTCTAATCGTCGTAACGCTCTTTCGCCGGGGCAACTTCAAGAAAATCGTGCGACATCCGCTCTGCGTAACTGGCTAATAATTCTTGGACGCGTTCGTATTTTTTCGAGCAAACAATAAAGCCAACGTGCCTTTTCTTCTTCATCCGATAAACGATTTCCCTGTCGTTATATGCCGAACTATCGGGTTCGTCCGTGTTTGCTAAGCAGAGAATTACACCCGCATATTCCTTGCGAAGCCTTGGCAATTTATGACTTTTCCCATCGCCGGAAATCTCCTGTTTCGCCCATTCACGCCATAAACTAAAGCCATTCGCATATTCGTGAACATTCGCAATATACGCTCCGCCAACCCGGCAAGCAACCTCTAAAAGATAAAACTTCCCGTCCGCTTTGCTGTGCAAAAATTCGGCGTGGGTAACGCCTCTTTGAAAGTTAAAAGCTTTCAAAAGTTTTTCATTGATTACCTCTAACTCTTTACGTTCATTTGAATTATAATGAACGGTTGAGGTTGAAAAAACTCCGCCGCCGTGCATTACAGAGAATGGAGGCAGCCCATATTTTCCGATTCCGCAAGTCTTGATTTTGCCATTTTCCACCACCGAATCAACATGGTAAACATCGCCGACGATAAATCTTTCTATCAAAAATTGCGAAGGATGATCCCGCCAGGTATTGCGGCTGTCCAGATTGCTCAAAACTTCCCAAATCTGCTCTTTTGTCTCGCATTTTCGAATTCCAAAAGCCGAAACTTCATTACGGGGTTTTACGACCCAAGGTGCGGGAACTCTTTCGAGATATTCGGCAATTGCAGTTGCGTTAAAAGCCCCAACATATTCAGGACACGCCACACCGTTGGCTGCTGCAATATTCCGCATCGTTAATTTGTCGCGAAAACGCAAGGCTTGTGAGCTGGACATTCCGCTCAATTGCAAATGTTCGCGGGCATACGAGCCACTCAAAATATCAAATTCATCAAGCCCTGTAACCTGCTGAATCGGCTGCGAACCTGCAATATTCGCTACCGCCCGCACATAATCTTCAACCTTTGCATCATCATGGACGGTCTTTACATTATTGATACTCGTCCAAAGCCAGGGTTCATCAAGCAACTTTTCTTTCGTAACGAGGGTAACGTGCCAACCGGATTCATGACACTCTTCGAGAAAATCATTGCCCTTAAATTCAGAAGCAATGCAAACGACATAATTTTTGTATTCGCTCATAAAATAAAAAATTGTTTTGAATTTAAGGTAAAAGAATGTCACAATTTAATGGTAAAAACAACAGTTTGGAGTTAAAAAAATGTTTGGAATGGAAATGACGGAGCTGATCTCAAGATTGGTTATTTTTATAGTTGTATTGTTGCTTTCGATTTCTATTCACGAAGCGGGACACGCTTGGATGTCATGGAAATTTGGTGATGATACCGCTTACAATCTTGGGCGGGTAACGCTTAATCCGATCGCACATACAGATCCGATTGGCACACTTTTGTTGCCGATTCTTGGTTTTTTATCCGCTTCAATGGGCGGCTTAGCCTTGCTTGGATGGGGAAAACCTTGCCCGATAAACCCTCGAAACTGGGCGAATTACAAAAAAGCAAATTTCTGGGTTTCGCTTGCCGGAGTTTTGGGCAATTTGATTTTGGTAATTGTTGCATTTGCTCTGATAAAGGTTGTCGTTTCTTTAGGTTATTACCAAGCAATTGAGTTTGTATCTAGAACACAGGATGCGATCGTTATGTTCCTCCAATCTCTGCTGCTGATGAATGTTTCTCTAATTGTCTTCAATCTTTTGCCATTTCCGCCGCTTGACGGAAGCAAGATTCTATCAAATTTTTTGCCTCAGAGTTTTCAGCCGGTTTTTGATATGCTCGATCAATATGGCGTGATATTTCTTTGGATTTTGGTTATTTCAGGCGTTACGGGTTATATTTTCAGACCTGTATTTGAGCTAATCATATATCTCATACTTCTAATAAACTAATGAAAAAAAGAATATTTAGCGGTGCACAACCTACCGGCGAACTTCATCTCGGCAATTATATTGGTGCTTTGAAAAACTGGGTAGCTTTGCAGGAAGAATACGAAAGTTTCTTCTGCATAGTTGATCTTCACGCTATTACAATTCCACGCGACCCGCAGGAATTGCAGCGAAAAACTTTGGATTTAGCCAGAATTTATTTGGCATCAGGTATTAGCCCGGAAAAATCGACGGTCTTTATCCAATCGGATGTCTCGGAACATGCTGAACTGGCGTGGGTTATGAATTGCGTTGCTCGTATAGGTGAACTTGAGCGAATGACCCAATATAAAGATAAAGCCCGTGTCCGTGGCGAAAATGTGACTGCCGGATTATTGGTTTATCCAACTTTGATGGCGGCAGACATTCTGCTTTACCAAACAAATTTAGTTCCAATTGGACAAGATCAAAAACAACATTTGGAGCTGACACGCGACGTAGCCGAACGATTTAATCGTGACTACGGACAAACTTTTGTTATTCCCGATCCATATATTCCTGCTGTCGGTGCAAAGATCATGTCTCTCGCAGAACCCGACAAAAAAATGTCAAAATCTGACGAGAATCCGAATGGAGCGATTTTCTTAAATGATTCGCCTGACGATATTTTGAAGAAATTTAAAAAAGCCGTTACCGATTCGCTGACAACCGGAATAGTTTTTGACGAAGAACGCAAAGGACTTTTCAATCTCCTGACGATTTATCAGGTAATTACCAATAAATCCCGCGAGGAAATCGAAAGTCATTTCGCCGGAAAAGGCTACGGACATTTGAAAACCGAATTAGCTGAAGCCGTGATCGAATATTTGAAACCGTTTCAAGCGAAAATGGCGGAGATTGATGATTCCGAGTTGGAAAAAATTCTGCAAAAAGGTGCGGAAAAAGCCCGTAACGTGGCAAGTGAGACTTTGAAAAAGACATACCAAAAAGTAGGTTTGCATAAAAAGTAATTCGATAAACACTTAATAAGATTGAAAGCCAACGTAAATTTGCGTTGGCTTTTTTGTCATTATTTCGTAGGAATAACTTTCCCAAAGTGGTAAAATTTTCATATCGCAATTTTACAGGTCATCTGAAAATAAATTCAGTCTCGAAAGAGTCAATTTGAAAGGCAAATAAATACGGTTAAGAGCCTAAATTTTGTCTTTACCCCTATTGTCTTGTTTCTTAAATAGTTATGGCAAGAGATTTGCATTAGTAACTAAGAATCAACTTTTACCGGGGAATTTTCCCCACCAAAACAACAACCAAATCATTAAAACATAGGAGTAATAAAATGGCACAACACGCAAAATCATACGACATACCAAAATTCAAAGCACAATACGGCAATTTTATCGGCGGCGAATGGGTCGCACCATCGAGCGGTGAATATTTCGATGTAATCTCGCCGGTTGACGGCAAAGTTTTTACGAAAGTTGCACGCTCGACCGCAGCAGACATCGAACTGGCACTTGATGCCGCCCATAAAGCCGCACCTGAGTGGAATAATTCTTCCGCCACCACCCGCAGCAATCTTTTGTGGAAAATTGCGGACGTGATGGAAGCGAATCTCGAAATGCTCGCTCGCTGCGAAACATGGGACAACGGCAAACCAATTCGTGAGTCGCTTGCAGCTGATTTGCCGTTGGCGATTGATCATTTTCGTTATTTTGCCGGCGTAATTCGCGGCGAAGAGGGTAATGCATCCGAACTTGATGCAAATACACTTTCGATCAATATTCAAGAACCGCTCGGCGTCGTTGCACAAATTATCCCCTGGAATTTTCCGCTTTTAATGGCGACTTGGAAAATTGCACCGGCACTCGCCGCCGGAAATTGCACGATCGTTAAACCTGCCGAACAAACTCCGGCTTCGATCATGGTTTTGCTTGAATTGATTCAAGATATTCTTCCGGCGGGGGTGCTTAACGTGGTAAACGGTTTCGGTCCGGAAGCGGGAAAACCGTTGGCAACTTCGGAGAGGGTTGCGAAGGTCGCGTTCACCGGCGAAACAACGACGGGACGCTTGATCATGCAATACGCGTCGCAAAATTTAATCCCGGTAACGCTCGAACTCGGCGGAAAATCACCGAATATTTTCTTTGAAAGCGTGATGGATGCTGATGATGTCTATTTCGATAAATGTCTGGAAGGTGCTGCACTTTTTGCGTTGAATCAAGGTGAAGTCTGCACGTGTCCTTCAAGAATTTTGGTTCAGGAATCAATTGCTGATAAGTTCATTGCAAGAGTTGTGGAACGAACAAAAGCTATCAAAATGGGACATCCGCTCGATCCTGAAACGATGATCGGTGCTCAAGCGAGCGAAGATCAATATCAGAAGATTTTGAACTACATTCAAATCGGTAAAGACGAAGGTGCAGAAATTCTCTGCGGCGGTGAAGCACAGAAAAATGAGGGGCTCGACGGCGGTTTTTACATAAAACCGACTCTTCTCAAAGGCAACAATAAAATGCGTGTCTTTCAGGAAGAAATCTTCGGTCCGGTCACTTCGATCACCACTTTCAAAGACGAAGCCGATGCAATCGCGATCGCCAACGATACGCTTTACGGACTCGGTGCAGGCGTATGGACACGCGACGCACACCAGCTTTATCAAATCCCGCGTGCCATCAAAGCAGGACGAGTTTGGGTAAATTGCTACCACAATTATCCCGCCCACGCTCCTTTCGGCGGCTACAAAAAATCAGGCTTCGGACGCGAAAATCACAAAATGATGCTCGATCATTATCGCCAGAATAAGAATATGTTGGTTTCTTATGATAAGAAGGCAATGGGATTCTTTTAAAGGATGAAGGTTGAAGGATAGGGGATGAACGCGGATTTTCGGATTTGCGTTCATCCACAAGAATTGAAACGAATAATATCCAAAAGCAAAATGCGTGATAACAACGAAGGAATGCCGGAAATCATTGATGCTTTCAAAGAAAATGATTGTTACTTTGGAGTTGTCGCGATTACAGTTAATGATTTAACTAAGAAATTTAGGTTTGGGTTATCAAAACAAAATTACTTGACGATTAGAAGGATTCTGCAATTCCGCCCTTTCGATAAATTGGGCGGCTTGAGATATCGCTATTTTTTTTCTGGTGGAAGCTACAGACTAATTAATACCGAAACTTTGGAACTTGGGGATTGTGAAATAACTATTCGAATTGAACAAAATAAAAATGGAAAAGAATTCACATTTCCAGCGACGAAAGAACTGATGCAAAATTTAAGTTGGGCGAATCAAATTAAAGATTTTAAAGAGGCTGAACATTTGCCAGAAGTAAAATAAATAGCCTTCCAACTGGAAAAGTAGTGAAAAAGTGAATAAATGGCAAAAATTTGTTATGTCTGGAGTGAATAAAAAGAAACCGCAACTGATGCCTCGTAATCCATCGTGGAAAGATGATTTTAAGGCGGGAAAGCAGTGTGTTCTTTCTGCAGTGATAAAGGGCTTTGCCCGCCGATGAACGGAAAGGCTTTGCCTTTCCGACGAATCCCCTCAACTTTAAGAGGCTACGCCTCGCCGTCGAAGTGGGAGGCACAGCCTCAGATATCGGACAGTAACTAACGTAAAGTCCGAGACTTTCCGCTCATCGGACGACAGAGCCGTATTTGTAAACTTAATTTATTAAGTAGCGATGCACAAAAGCTATTAATATTATTTATGAATAAAATTCCCAGAGTAAAAGTAACCGAAGAAGCGAAAAAGGTAATCGCTCAATTGCGTGAGAAAAACGGTAAATTGATGTTTCATCAATCTGGCGGATGCTGTGATGGTTCGTCGCCGATGTGTTTTGCGGATGGTGATTTTTTGGTTGGCTCGGCGGATGTTTGGCTTGGTGAAATTGACGGCTGCGATTTTTACATGGCGAAGGATCAGTTTGAATTTTGGAAGCATACCGAGCTGACGATTGACGTTTCCCCCGGTCGAGGTGCTTCTTTTTCGCTTGAAATTCCGCTTGGAGTGAGGTTTGTTACAAAATCGAGAGTTTTTACTTATGAAGAATCGCAGAATTTAATCGAAACGCGGCTTGGTGATATGATCTAGCCCAATTTTGGATTTGGGATTGCGGATTTGGGTCGTGTTCTGAGAAAATCTCAATTTCAAGCAAAGTTATGAAAAATAAAATCACGATCTACGAAAAGCCAACCTGAACGACGTGTCGAAATTTGGGACAGTTGTTTCAAGAACATAGTATCGACGCGATGCGAATTAATTATTTCAGCGAGCCTTTTACAAAAGAAACGCTCGGTAAATTGATTAAGAAAACTGGACTTAAACCCTTTGATTTATTGCGAAAGGCGGAGAAAACGTTCAAAGAGTTGGAATTATCGAGCGAAACCTCGGATGATAAAATCATCGCAGCAATGATCGAACATCCCAATCTTTTGCAGCGTCCAATTGTTGAAATTGGCGAAATAGCGATTTTGGCACGCCCGATTGAGAGGGTGTTGGAATTGCTAAAAAAGGTAAGCACTTAAATCAACACAGAGAACACGCTTCGTATCGATAGCGTTTCCGTAAAAACTTTATGATTTCAAAAACTCCGAAACCGCCATATTACGCCGTAATTTTTACGACCTTCAAAAGTAATAATCAAGAAGGTTACGCGGAAATGAATGCCAGAATGTTTGAGCTTGCACAGAAACAACCCGGATATCTCGGGATTGAATCCGCAAAGGGTGAAATTGGTGTCTCCGTTACTTATTGGGCGAGCCTCGAGGATATAGCGAATTGGAAAAATCATGCGGAACATAAACTCGCTCAACAAAAGGGTTACGAGATTTGGTATCAAGCCTTTGCTACCAGAATTTGCAGGGTAGAGCGTGATAATTTTTTTGAAAAGAAATAGATGGAACAGACTGAACCACAACAACTTAGCTTTGATTTCTACAAGGAGCAGCCGCAAATAATCGCAATTCGAGGTGAAGACGAATTGAAGCTTAAAATCGGTGAATTTGCCGGTCCGTTGGATCTTCTGCTTTTTTTGATCAGACAAGAACAGGCTAATATTTTCGATATTCCAATCGCCAAAATCGCTGCAGAATATCTGCGATATATTCGTCTGATGGAAAAAATGGATATTTCCGTAGCGGGCGATTTTTTGGTGATGGCGGCGACTTTAATTGAAATAAAATCGAAAATGCTGCTTCCGCGTGAGATTTCCGAAGAAGAAATTGACGATTTGGAAGATCCGCGAAAAGAATTGGTCGATAAATTGCTCGAATACGAGAAGTTTAAAAACGCCGCTCAAATGCTTTGGGAAAAAACAACTGTTGAGCAGTCAATCTTTTCGCGTGGGAAGATCGAATCAGACGATAATAATGCCGAAATCAATGCGTCGGTTTTCGATTTGCTCAAGGTTTTTCAGAAGATTTTAGCAAAGCATAAAGAAGAAGTTCAGTTGGAAATCGCCCGCGAAGAAATGAGTTTATCTGAAATGCTTAACACTTTGAAAAGCCGGATAATTAAGTTTGGCGAGCTAAATTTGCGAGAATTCTTTGAATCGCTGCATTCAAAAAGCGAACTAGTTTTGGCATTTATGGCGATACTGGAAATTGTCCGCACGGAAGGTATTAAACTATTACAAACAAAAGCATTTGGCGATATTATTTTAAGGAAAGTTTAAGAAATTTAACCGGCAAATTGAATCAGTATAGCGAACGATAGTGAGCATGCTAAGTCGAATATCTGTATGGATTTGAGGTATTCGCTACCGCTCACGGTACTGATTCTCGTTTTAAATATCTATGGATTTAGAAATTGAAGAAAAGCAGCCGCGAAGCATTGCGGAATTGATGAAAATTATTGAAGCTCTGATTTTCGTTTCAAATGAGCCTTTATCCGTTAAGGAATTGGCGGGTATTTTGGAAGAAGATGAGGAGATTATTCAATCCGCAGCCGCTGAATTGGCGAAGGAATATGAAGAACGCGAAAGCGGCTTGCAATTACGCGAAATCGCTGGAGGCTGGCAGATTTCTACGCGAACCGATCTGCACGAAGAAGTTAGAAAATTCCTAAAAACCAGACCCAATGCAAAGCTTTCACTGGCTTCCCTAGAAACTCTCGCCGTAATCGCTTACAAACAGCCCGCAACAATTCCGGAGATTCTGGAAATTCGCGGAACTCAAAGCAGTTCTGCCATTAAAACGTTGTTAGACAAGCGTTTAATCGTTGCCAAAGGTCGGAAAGAAACTATCGGAAAACCAATGCAATACGGCACTTCGAAAGAGTTTTTGATTCAATTTGGTCTCAAAGATTTGTCGGAATTGCCGAGCTTTGAGGACTTTGAAGACTTAGTAGGTTAAACTGTAATTTATGCAAGAAAGATTACAAAAACTGATCGCCCAAGCCGGAATTGCTTCCCGCCGCCAAGCCGAAGAGATGATAACGAGCGGTCTGATCACCGTAAATGGCGAGCGGGCGACGCTTGGGATGAAAGCCGATCCCGAAACGGACCACATTAAAGTTAACGGCAAATTGATTAACGCAAAACTCGGAAGCTACGAAAAAGTTTATATTTTGCTAAATAAACCAAAAGGCGTTTTGACGAGTGTTTCGGATCCAAAACGTAGAAAACTGGTGGTTGATCTAGTACCAAAAACTTACGGAAAAGTTCACCCGGTCGGTCGTTTGGATTATCAAACCGAAGGCTTGATTCTTTTAACTAATGACGGCGAATTTACAAATTTTGTAAATGCTTCGAAGAAAATTCCGAAGCTATATGAAGTAAAAGTAAAGGGTTTGCCAAGTGAAGTTGCGGTAAATAAATTGCGTCGCGGAACGGTTTTGGAAGATGGATTTAAGACTGCTCCGTGCGAAATAAAGACCTTGCAGCCGACTGAAAACAACGCTTGGTTTGAAGTAACCCTCTTCGAAGGACATAATCTGCAAATTCGGCAAATGTTTGATTCCATTGGAAATAGCGTCGTAAAATTGCGTCGGATTGCGATTGGAAATATCAGGGATGATCGAATGCCAATCGGAAGCTTCAGAGAATTATCACCAGCTGAAGTGAAGGAATTTCTTTCCATGCGAACTAAAACTTTGGTGAAACCAAAAGTTGAAACGAAGCCTGATTCCAAGCCGAAGCTTGACACCCACTCCCGCACAATCAAGGTAAAGAAAAAGAAGTTCGTTAGAACGAAGGTAGTTGCAAAAAGGAAAAGCTAGTCGGGCTCGATGCAAAAACATCCGTTCGAAATTAAACTTATAAATAGCCGGATTTAACACTTTAACTCCGGCTATTTTTTTGTTATTCTGATAACTTATTTTTATTAGAATATAATCAATATGAATTTCGAACTATCCGAGGAGCAACTACAAATTAAATATAGCGTCCGCGAATTTGCCGAAAGCGAAATCAAGCCAAACGTAATGGAATGGGATGAATCGCAGCATTTTCCCGTGGAATTGCGTCCAAAACTTGCGGAGCTTGGCTTGCTTGGCGTAATTTTTCCCGAGCAATACGGCGGAGCTGGAATGGGCTATGTTGAATACGCTACGATTATTGAGGAAATCGCACGAGTTTGCGGATCGGTCGGGCTATCGGTTGCCGCACATAATTCACTCTGTTCGAATCATATTTACACTTTTGGTAGCGAAGAGCAGAAGCAAAAGTATCTTGTTCCATTGGCTCGTGGAGAATCATTTGGAGCATGGGGATTAACGGAATCAAACGCTGGTTCCGACGCGTCCGGTACTCGTACAAATGCAATTCCTAGAGATGGCGGTTGGACTGTAAACGGCTCGAAAAACTTCATTACGCAGGCGATTTCGTGTCAAACGTTAGTCGCGGTTGCTGTTACCGATAAATCTAAGGGAAACAAAGGAATTACCGCATTTATTTTCGATAAGACAATGGAAGGATTTCGTCCCGATAAAAAGGAAAATAAGCTTGGAATGCGTGCGAGTGAAACGGCTTCGGTTGTTTTTGAGGATTGTTTTGTTCCGCTTGAAAACCTGCTTGGAAATGAAGGCGAAGGATTTTTGCAGGCAATGAAAATCTTGGACGGTGGTCGGATTTCGATAGCGGCACTAAGCGTTGGAATTGCACAAGGTGCTTACGAAGCCGCCGTGAAATATGCAAAAGAGCGGCAGCAATTTGGCAAAGCTATCGCCGAATTTCAAGCGATTCAATTCAAGTTAGCCGATATGGCAACCCAAATCGAATGTGCGAGATTATTGACTTTACAAGCAGCCGCCATGAAAGATGCCGGCAAAAAACACACAAAAGAATCGGCAATGGCAAAGCTTTTCGCTTCGGAAGTTGCCGTAAGGGTCGCAGAAGAATCTGTGCAGATACACGGCGGTTATGGTTATACAAAAGATTATCCGGCAGAAAAATATTGGCGGGATTCAAAACTTTGCACAATCGGCGAAGGCACCAGCGAAATTCAACGGATGGTAATAGCGAAACACCTTCTGAAATCATAGATTGACGAAGGAATAAACAAAGGCATTTGTGTTGCAAATCGTGTTGCACAAATGAAACGCGATTGATATAATCAATGTTCAGAAAAAAAATAAAGGAGTAAAACGATGGAAACAGCAACAGCAAAAACATACAATTTGGCAATGGGTTTGATCGGCGAACTGACGCATGAAGCAAAGACAACTCGAACAATTTTAGAAAGAGTTCCGGCTGAGAAATTCGAATACAAACCGCATGAAAAGTCAATGAAAATGGGCAGATTGGCAGTTCACGTTGCCGAAATGATTAATTGGGTAACGGTTACTTGCACTACTAAGGAACTTGATTTTTCGACAATGGATATGACTCCATATGCCCCAAAAACCAATGATGATTTGCTTGCGTTTTTTGACAAAAACGTTGCAGAAGCCTTTGAATCATTGAAGAAAACTTCGGACGAATCAATGATGGAAACGTGGACAATGCGAAATGGCGAGCAAGTTTTCATGGCAGAAACGAGGATCGTTACTCTTCGCGGTATGGTTTTCAATCACATTTGGCATCATCGCGGACAACTTTCGGTTTATCTACGCTTGAATGATATTCCAGTTCCTTCGATTTACGGACCAAGTGCTGATGAAGGTCAAATGTAATCAGTAAATTTCGAAAGAATTTAGCAATGACGGCGGATTAATTCCAAACGCCGTCATTTTTTCGTTTGTACTCAAAAAATGTTCTCATTTTTACGCTGCCATATGTTGTGTTTGAATAAAAATAGGCTACCACTAATCGTAGTGCAAGTTTTGTTGAAAACTCCGTTCTAGTCTATAAGTGTTCTAATCAAAGAATTTAAGAATTTCGTTTTGCGTCGATTATTGCTGGGGAATAAATACTGAAAACTTCTATCGATTAGGACTATGTAGAAGAAAAGATGTTGACATCAGGATTAATATCATGTTAAACATTAGTCATATTTTAATTCAACTTCCTGCGTTTTAGGAATAAATGATTGGATAAGCCAATCGGGTAACTTTGTCTTCTTTGAAAGACTGGTCATTTTTAAGGAAAAGGTTACTTTTCGATTAACCCCCTGCTGGCAGAGAGTATTTTGAACTCAACACTCTGTCTGAAGATATTTAAAGGAGTTCCTAATGAAAATGTTAAACCCCCTAAAACCGCAAGCACGGGTTGAAAACCTTGTGGTTCAGGAATTGTCTGATGAATTATTAGTTTATAACTTACAAACAAACAAAGCCTTTAATCTTAATCATACTTCTGCTCTAATCTGGCAAAATTGCGATGGCAAAAAAGACATTAGCGAAATTGCGAAAACACTTGAAAAAACATTAAATCAAAATGTTCCGGACGAACTTGTTTGGTTGGCTCTTGATTCCCTTAAAAAAGAAGGTCTTGTCAACTATGATGAAACTTCTGATACAAAAGGCTTAAATAGACGCGAAGTCGTAAAACGTATTGGTTTTGCTTCGATGATTGCTTTGCCGATGATCAGTTCATTAGTTGCACCAAGTGCGGTTAATGCTCAATCAGGTGTTCCAGCTGCAATTTGTCAGATATGTATAAAAAAATCTGATGGATTGGCGGCTTGCACGCAGTGCTTGAATGCACTTGGCACTTGCTTTGACAATGCCGGCTGCGGAGGCGGTCAGCTTCTAACCAATGTATCATGTGCCGCTTGTCATAGCGGTGCGGTTTCAGCGAGCTTAGGCATTCCATTTAATGGCACGATTAGCTGGGTGGCAAGCTAAATTATTTTTGATTTTCGATTCCTATCAGCTGAAAAGCGGGATTCACTCTCGGGTGAAAAGCTTGGAAGTTTTCCACACGTAAAACGGAGGGAAGATGTATATTATCCGGTGTGTCTCTACGAATTCATAACGTGGAGGAGATTTTTGTTATGAAACACAAGATAAAATTATGTTTGCTCTGTTTCACAAAAAATGAAGCGAAAACAAGGCTATGTTCGAAATGCGGTCAGGACTTTAAGAAGACTTCACGAAATACTTTTCGGCATTATATTAAAACTCTATTAATGGAGAAACTTTACCCGAATAGAACATAGTAATTTCGAAATTCAATTTTCAATTTTTTTGCCAAGACGCAGGTTTCGACTTGCGTCTTTTTGTTTTTTTTAGTAGTTATTAAAAGCCCTCCAAGTTAATTACCCCAATTTTTAGTTAATTTCTACCCTTTAATTTCAATTAAATATCCGTATGTCAATAAAAACGTTGACATCGTATTTCATTATTTTGTATGCTTATCATTGTTGTAAATATTACAACAGCATTAAACATTCTTTTTTTGATTGCTTATCAATCGTATTTCCCCCTCCACAAAATTAAGATTTAGATATAAAGGAGAGTTTTATGAGAATTAAAACTTGTTTTGCGGCACTAATCCTGTTGCCGTTAATTATGATTTCGTCCGCCGCCTCAATCCGAGCGGGTAATTATTTAGGTTATCGATGGGCAACACCACAAACTCCGTTTTCCATAACTTGGGGCAGTAACGTTAACTCGACCTGGTCGCCGCTCGTACAAACCGCTGCCGCGAACTGGTCGAAATCAAACTCGCTGGACGTAAAAATAGTTCCGGGAGCGACCTCGCCAACGCAATGTGCAATTACAATCGGACGTGTAGAAGTATGCAACGCCAAATACGGTCAAACCGGTTGGTACGGTTTAACTCAATTTGCGATGTCAAACGGCTATATCGCCGGATCTTCGGTTAAACTCAACGATTCCTATAAAATGACGCGAGAATATAAAACAATGATCGCATGCCACGAAACGGGTCATACATTTGGACTCGACCATCAGGACACAATGTTTGGTAATACCAATCTCGGAACTTGCTTAGATTACACAAATAATCCTCTGTCTAATCAACAGCCGAACGCACTTGATTACAACACTTTGACAGAAGTATATTCGGTAAATACCGCCTTCTCTACGCTTTCTACTTCAACCGCAATCCAATTAGCTTTGGTTGATCTTGAAATCTCCGCGAGGATGGGGAAGAAAGGTTAAAGAATCTAAAGATAAAGGTGAAGCAATATTCGAAAGAGATTTGGGAAATGGCAGATCAATCATTACATTTGCTACTTTAGTTCCGGGCGAACAGCTCCGTGATGAAGATAAAAATCCCGAGCTTTCTTATTAATCCAGATTAATCCAAAACTTTTCGCGATTAATCTAAACCAAAACTTTCAGACTCTGTTCAATTTTGAGCAGGGTCTTTTTTCGTGTGAACTTCGTTTGGTTTAATCGAATTGGCAATGCGGTAGAAAAATGCGAAAATATGGGTTTGTTATGAGCGATGAGAAAGAAACTATAACAATTCAAATTCCTGAATCATTTACTTTTGGTGATTATGCGGCGGAAGATATTGATAGGGTTTTGAGTTTCTTTGATTGGTCTTTGAAGGATAAACAGATACAAATTGATTTCAGCAATTATGATTGGAAGTCTTTTGGGGAAGAAAATTTAATATACTTATTCGCAACTTACCTTCATCTAAATGAATCGCAGGTAGAAATCAATCTCCATCCTTACGGAAACTACAGTTTTAAAGGGCTTTTAGGAAATAATCCAAGTAGTTGGGAAAATGTGTTATCCCTACCTGCCGAAGATTTTTTGAAGTTGGGTTATCCACATATGCCGCTTACAATTATTACTGCTAAAGACCGTGAGTTCGCATTGGAATTTGGGATAAAATGTTTAGATAAATATAACGCTGAATATGAAATGAGTATTCGTTCAATAGTCAATGAATTGCTCTACAACACACGTGAGCACTGCGGAATTGAGCAAAGTATCCCATCCTATCTGAAGTTTTCTTTGGATCAAGAAAAAAATGAACTTTTTATTACTGTTGCCGACATTGGAATTGGAATCAGAAAACATTTAAGGCAAACGTATCCAAATTTATCAACGGATTCCGAGGCGATTTTACACTCAATAAAACCCCAAATTTCAGGAACATTCGGAAGACCAAAAACAGGCTACGAAACTAAGAATAACGCGGGTGTGGGTTTGTTTTTCTCAAGTAATATTGCTCAGAGATTGAACGCGGACATGTTTATTGTCTCGGGAAACGGCTTCGTCCACATTTCGCCGACTGAAATTATCGCCAAAGAATTAGATAACCAATGGAAAGGAACGTTTGTTTATGTCAAAATGAAGCTTGGTTTAATCAAGGACTTAAATTTTCAAAAAATGCTTTCTGAAATTACAAAATCTATTCCAAAAGCCGATAAAGTTACGGAAGATAACAATTTATATATTAGCGTTAGAAATTATTTTGGAAAATATGCCGAAGATAAAGATTTGGCGAAAAAGATTCGTGACGAAAAATTGTTGCCTGCTTTAGCAGAGAATAAATCGTTGACGATTGATTTTGAAGAAATTTTATCGGCACCGCACAGTTTGCTTAATGCGATGTTGGCGACACCGATTGAACGGCTTGGCTTGTCAGCTTACAAGAAAATTAAAGTGATTAATGCTGCTCCTGAAATCCGTGAAACGCTAGATTTCATTTTTGACGACAACACGTCAAACGCTTCATAATGACCAATTCCGAATTACTCGAAAAATTATTTGCCGGAAATCCTCGTGCAATTGCCCGTGCGATCACAAAGGTTGAAAACGGTGCGGATGATGCTTCGGCGATAATGAAGGAAGTTTTCCAAAAGACTGGAAATGCTTTGGTTATTGGAATTACGGGTTCGCCGGGTGCGGGAAAATCGAGTTTGGTTGATAAACTCGCCACCTTTTATATCGAGAAAAACGAACGGGTCGGAATTATCGCGGTTGATCCGTCTAGTCCGTTTTCGGGCGGGGCAATTTTGGGGGATAGAATTCGCATGTCAACACTCGGTTTGAACAAAAACGTTTTTATCCGTTCGATGGCGACACGCGGAAATCTCGGTGGTTTATCGCGTGCAACGGTTGATGCAGTTTCGATTTTAGACGCGGCGGGATTTGATAAGATCATTGTGGAAACGGTCGGCGTTGGGCAAGATGAGGTTGAGATCGTTAAAACTGCTGATGTTTCCGTGGTCGTTCTAGTTCCCGGAATGGGCGATGATATTCAGGCGATAAAAGCCGGAATCATGGAAATTGGTGACGTTTTTGTCATCAATAAATCCGACCGCGAAGGTGTATTGCGAACCGAAAAAGAGCTTGAAAATTTATTGACATTGGCGATGCGTCCTGATTTTTGGAATCCCCCGATTATTAAAACCATCGCCACGGAAAGTAAAGGCATCGAAGACCTTAGCATCGCGATTTCTAGCTATTACGACTTCCAAAAGAAAGGCGAAGCAAGCGTGGAACGCCGCCAACAAATCGCAAAATGGCGTCTGCTAGAGCTCATTCGAGAGAAACTTCTGTCTGATTTACTGAGCAAGAATGGGACAGCGGATAAATTGGACAAGCTCGCGTTGGAAATTGCCGAGAAAAAGACTAATCCGTATTCAGCCGTTGAGGAAATTTTGAAATGAAAATAGATCATCTCGGCATTGCCACCAAATCAATTGAAGAATCGTTAAAATTCTGGCAAGATTCGCTCGGACTCGAAAATGTTCATTCTGAAATTGTGGAAGATCAAAAAGTACGCGTGGCGATGTTGCCAATTGGCGAAAGCCGTGTAGAATTGCTTGAGCCGACTTCGGATGATTCGCCGATTAGTAAATTTTTGGAAAAACGCGGCGGCGGAATTCATCATATTGCGATTGAAGTTGAAGATATTGAGGTGTCTTTGGCGAAACTAAAAGCTGAAGGTGCTCGTTTAATAGATGAAACTCCGCGAATTGGAGCGGAAGGATGCCTTATTGCATTCGTCCACCCGGCAACAACGGGCGGCGTTTTATTAGAGTTGACCCAAAAGATTAAGAAGTAGTTTTATTAAAAAGTGAGGATTTAAGACCTTGAATACTGTAGGAAAAGCATCAATTATAGGTTTATTAATTTTAGCCAGCGTCATCGGACTGGTATTTTGGAAAGTTAAAGTGGGCGGACACGGTTCGGATGGTTTAACAAAACTTTCGAAGCAAGACATGGAGACAATCTTCAAAGATGCTCCGCCACAAGCTCTCAAACGATTGGCAGAAGATCCCGAATTGAGAAAAAAACAAGTAGAGCAAATCAAGCAGTTTTTGGCTATTGCACAAGAAGCCAGAGCAACCGGATTTGCCGATACTCCTGAAATCAAAAAGGAACTTGAAGAAATTCGGATGACGATTACCGCAATCACATACGATAAAGAAAAGAATAAAGATAAGGAAAATCTGCCACCATTTTCTTCGATTACCAAAGAGCAAGTTGATGCTTATTTTCAAAAAGATGGCAACACTGAAAAATTCGATAAGTTGATCAAAGAACAGATCGAAAAGGCTAAAAAGGATAAAAAGATTCCGGAAGATTTTGAGCCGCAGCCAGAGCAAATAGAGCAGGCGAAAGAGCCATATGCGAAGGTTCGTATCTTTGACGAACAAGCAAAAGCCGAATGGTCAACGCTTAGCGAAGAATACAAATCCAAAACGGACTTGCAGATCAAACTCCAGCAGGCACAATACTTAGAGCAAAAATATTCAGCTGAAGTTATTGCCAAAAAGATTGCTACTACAGACGAAGAACTTAATAAATATTTAGCCGAACATCCTGAAGAAGCTAAAATCCTGACCGATAAGAAAGCAAAAGCTGACGAAGTTTTGAAGCGTGCGGTAGCCGGCGAAGATTTTGGCAAGCTTGCTGAAGAATTTACCGAAGATCCGGGCAGCAAAAAAGACGGCGGACTTTATAAAGATGTAACCAAAGGTGCGATGGTGCCGGAATTTGAAAAAACTGCTTTGTCGCTCGAACCCGGACAAGTTGCACAAACGGTAATTGAGTCTAAATTTGGATATCACATCATCAAACTTGAGCGAAAAGGCGTTACGAAAGATAAAGACGGTAAAGAATCTGAAACTTACGACGCTCGTCATATTCTGATCTCCATGATGGCTGAAAACAAACCTGATCCGACGAATCCGATGTCGCAAATGGCTCAGCCAATGCCTTTGAAGGAGAAAATCAAAGCCGATATCGAAAAGGAAAAAGAGAAGAAACTTATTGATGAAATCGTCGCTAGAAATCATATCGAAGTGGCTGAAGATTTTGAGCTCAAAGTTCCGGAAGGTGCGGATCAGCCGCAAACGCCTCCGGGAATGCCGCAATTGAGTCAGGAGCAAATGGAGCAATTGCAAAAACAAATGAAGGAAGCTCAGGAGAAATCAAAATCTGCACCTAAAAAAGATGGCAAGTAATGTTTTTAGGCGATTATAGAATAGAAATAATTCCCGATACGGAATTCAGATTAGACGGAGGGGCGATGTTTGGAGTCGTCCCTCGCGTCGTTTGGGAGCGTGTTTCTCCGCCAGATGAACTTAATCGTATTCGTATGAATATGAACTGTTTGTTCATCGAAACTGCAACCGAACGAATTTTGATCGAAACAGGAATCGGCGAAAAATGGTCGGAAAAACATATAAAAATGTATGGAATTTTCCGCGAAAAACCTCTCGCTCAAACGCTTTTTGAAAAAACGGGTTACAAACCTGAAGATATTACAATCGTCGTAAACACCCATCTGCATTTCGACCATGCGGGTGGAAATACTAAGAAAAGTGAGCAGTTAGCGGTGAGCGGTGAGCCGCTAGAAATCGTGCCACAGTTCCCGAACGCCAGATATTTCGTCTCAAAATCCGAATTCGAACAAGCTGAGAATCCACACGAACGCCACCGTGCGAGTTATTTACGTGAAAATTGGGCGTGTTTAATTGAGACAGGACAGCTTGAATTAAAGCCCGATAATTACGAAGTTGTTGAAGGATTAACGATGGAAACGGTTCGGGGTCATTCTGAAACAATGCAATGTGTTCGGTTAAATCGCGGCGGTCAAACGCTTTACAGTTTTGCAGATCTAATCCCAACCCGTCATCATCTTCCGCTTGCTTGGGTAATGGGTTACGATTTGTATCCGGTTGAAACTCTGGAAGCAAAGAAAAGACTGCTTCCGCAAGCACTCAGAGATAATTGGTTGTGTCTCTTTTACCATGATTTGGATTCGCCACTTTGCCGTTTGGTCGAAATTGATGGAAAATTGAAGGCAGTAAGTTATCTCTGAAATGAGTGAAAAGCCCATTTACCAATCAATACCTGAATTCACTAAAGCTGAAATGAAACAAGCGATTAGTGAAAATGACCCTGATAAATTAAGGTTTGTTCCGTTGTTTGCCTCGTTATATTACGAAGATAGAGATTTTGCTGCGAAAGTTTGTATTGAACTTGCCGAACACCCGAATTTTAACATTCGCGGTCTTGCGATTGAAAGTTTTGAACATATTGCTAGAATTGACGGAAAACTAGATAAAAAAATTGTAAAACCTATAATTGAAAAAGGATTATTAGACGAAAATGAGTTTGTATGAATGAAAGCAGACGACACAAAAGACGGATTAGAACATTTTTTGAAGTGGAAATTTAGTAAGTAATTTATGGAAAAAGTAAATATAGGAATAATCGGTGGTTCGGGATTGTATCAAATGCCCGAGCTGCAAAATGTGAGAGAAATTGAGGTTGATACGCCGTTTGGCAAACCTTCGGATGCGTTTATCGTCGGTGAATTGGAAGGCGTAACGGTAGCATTTTTGCCCAGACACGGACGCGGACACAAGTTTACGCCGACGGAAGTTCCTTATCGGGCAAACATTTACGCGATGAAATTGCTCGGCGTGGATTATATTTTGTCGGTATCGGCAGTCGGAAGTTTGCAGGAAAAGTACGCTCCGATGGATTTTGTTATTCCCGACCAATTTTTTGATCGAACTCGTGCGAGAGCCGAAGAATCAACCTTTTTTGGTAATGGAATTGTCGCACACATCACATTTTCACATCCGGTTTGTGATGAATTAGGCGACATTTTAGAAGCGTCCTGCAAAACTGTTGAGGGCTTAAATGTCCATCGCGGCGGCACTTATCTTTGTATGGAAGGTCCCGCGTTTTCGACCAAAGCTGAAAGTAACGTCTATCGTCAATGGGGAATGGACATCATCGGAATGACGAATTTGCAGGAAGCAAAACTCGCCCGCGAAGCCGAAATTGCTTACGCGACGATGGCACTCGTGACAGATTACGATTGCTGGCATGAAGACCACGATTCTGTGTCGCTCGACATGGTTATCGGTTATTTGACGAACAATGTCCGCAATGCTCAACTTGTTTTGAAAGAAGCAGTTAAGCGTGTGAATGCGAAGTCAACACCAAATCAATATGCCGGAGCAACCAAATCTGCAATTTTTACCCAGCCCGATCATTGGAACGCGGAAACAGCGAAAAAATTAGAAGCAATAATCGGAAAATATCGCCCGAAATAAGTGCAAATATCAGCTGAACTAAGATGATTATTCACCTAAACGGAATGCCGGGCGTTGGCAAACAGACCGTTGCAAAATCGCTGGCGGAAAAGCTCAATGCCCGATTAATTGATAATCATTTGCTCATTGACCTTGTAACTGCCATTCACGAAAGAGGCAGTTCAAAATATATGTCAATGATTAAAAGACTGACTGACATAGTTTTGGCGGAAATTACAAAAAAGCCGGATGAAATTTTTGTTTTTACAAATGCTTTGGTGAATGAACTTTCGGAGGATAAAGAACGTCTTTCTTACTTGCTTGAATTTGAAAACGATCATAACTTCCCTTTCGTCCAAGTTCTGTTAAATTGTGATTTGACAGAAAATAAAAACCGGATTATTTCGGGACCTAGAAAACTAAAGGGTAAATTGACCGATGCTGCTGAATTAGAAGAGCTTCACAAAATGTATTCGATTTATCATCCGCCGGCTGAGTTTAGCTTAAAAATTGACACGACCAATCTTTCTGCCGATGAGGTTTCGGAGCAGATCAGAAGTTACATTTGGAAAATAAACGAATTATAAATATTTTGTGATGATGCACACTTTGTTTCATACCTTAATTGGGCTATTATTTCATTGAAAATTATGAGCGAAACCGTTGATACCGCAATAAATACCGAAAATTCAGAAAAACCAATAGCAAAAAAAATCGGCGTTCCCAAAGAAGTTTTTGAAGGCGAATGCCGGGTTGCCGCTACGCCCGAAACAGCTAAAAAGCTCCAGAAAATGGGGTTCGAAGTTTTGATCGAAAAAGGTGCGGGAGCGAACGCAAACTTTCCCGACGAGCTTTTTGAAAAAGCCGACTGCAAAATTATTGCGGACGAAAAGACGCTTTTCAAACAATCTGACATTATTTTGAAAGTTCGTCCTCCGAAAGATTCAGAAATCGTCCTATTGCCTGAAAACACAACACTTATCAGTTTTATCAACGCCGCTGCAAATCCCGAAACAGTAAAACAACTCGAACAAAAAAACACGACCGTGATCGCCATGGAAGCAATTCCACGTATCTCGCGTGCACAGAAAATGGACGCTCTCAGTTCGATGGCGAATATTGCAGGGTATCGTGCCGTAATCGAAGCCGCGAATAATTTCGGTTCATTTTTTACAGGACAAATTACTGCGGCAGGTAAAATTCCGCCGGCTGAAAGTTTTGGTTATCGGTGCTGGCGTTGCGGGACTTGCGGCAATTGGTGCGGCACGCAGTTTAGGTGCGATTGTTCGTGCTTTTGATACTCGTCCGGCAGTTGCCGAACAGGTTGAAAGTATGGGTGCGGACTTTCTAATGCTGGAATTTAAAGAAGATGGCAGTGGCGAAGGCGGTTATGCCAAATTGATGTCAAAGGAGTTTATCGATGCGGAAATGGCTCTTTTTGCTGAGCAAGCTAAAGAAGTTGACATCATAATCACGACGGCGTTGATTCCGAATCGAAAGGCTCCGGTTTTAATTACGACCGAAATGGTTGAATCAATGAAAAAAGGTTCAGTAATCGTAGATTTAGCCGCGGAGCAAGGCGGAAATTGTGAAGTCACAAAACCGAACGAAAGTTACAAATATGAAGGCGTAACTATTATTGGTTACACAGATTTACCAAGCCGAATGGCGGCTCAATCAAGCCAACTTTACGGCACAAATCTTTGTCATTTGCTCAGCGATATGGGCGGAAACGACAAATATCGCGTTGATTTGGAAGATGAAGTTGTCCGCGGTGCATTAATCGTTCACGAAGGAAAAATCTTGCCGCCGCCGGAAAAACCTGCGTTGATTTCGGTTCATCAATCGGTTACGTCTAAAAATCAAGCATTGGCGGTAAAGAAAGAAGAAAAAACGGGTGGGATCGGCGGTGTGATTTTGGCGGGAATCGCGGTTGCGGCTTTGCTCGGAATCGGTATTTTTGCACCTGAATCGTTTTTGTCGCATTTTACAGTTTTCGTGCTGGCATGTTTCATTGGTTGGCAAGTAATTTGGAATGTTAAGCCTGCTTTGCACACTCCTTTGATGTCTGTAACTAATGCAATCAGTGGAATTATCATCATCGGCGGAATGCTGCAAATTTCAGGTGGATTAAATTCTGCCACTACAATTTTAGGTGCGATTGCAGTTTTAATCGGCACAATCAACATCTCGGGCGGATTTTTAGTTACACAAAGAATGCTCAAAATGTTTCAAAAATAGCCGGAACGCGGGCGGCTCGCCTGCGTGTTATTAAGTTTGCTGCGGCAAACTCGCAGGCAGGCTGCCTGCGTTCCAGTTAAAACAATGATTTCAAATAATCTTTTAACAGTTGCATACATCGTTGCAAGTGCCTTTTTTATCTTGAGTTTAGGCGGGTTATCAAACCCCGAAACTTCGAGACGCGGAAATCTTTTCGGCATTATCGGAATGATTATTGCCGTCGGTGCAGTCGCGTTTAGTTCGCAAGTTTCAGGAACAGGCTACAGCGTTTTGATTGCGACATTGACTGTCGGCACAATTATCGGAGCAGTTTTAGCTTCCCGTGTGGCGATGACATCAATGCCCGAACTCGTCGCGGTTTTGCACAGTTTTGTTGGCTTGGCTGCAGTGTTGGTCGGAATTGGAAGTCATTTGCAACACAAACCTTTTGCAACGGTTGCCGAAAAAAATATTCACGAAGTTGAAGTATTTATCGGCGTATTTATTGGTGCGATTACGTTTACTGGTTCGATAGTTGCGTTTGGAAAACTAAAAGCATTGATTTCTAGCAAGCCTCTGATGCTTCCCGGCAGGCATATTCTTAACCTTATTATGCTGGCGGTGATTATTTTTCTCGGCTATCAATTTTTAACTTCGGCAAATCCGTTGACACCGCTTTTGATTATGACTGGAGTCGCTTCAATATTAGGAGTTCATCTCGTAATGGCAATCGGCGGCGGAGATATGCCGGTGGTTGTTTCGATGCTCAATAGTTATTCGGGTTGGGCGGCTGCAGCGGCTGGATTCATGCTGTCAAACGATTTACTGATTGTTACCGGAGCTTTAGTCGGTTCAAGCGGTGCGATTCTATCTGCGATTATGTGCAAAGCGATGAATCGTTCATTTTTCAGCGTAATAATGGGCGGATTTGGCACGACGGGCGGAACGGCACCAGCATCAGATCAACTTCCCGAAGGCGAAATAACGCCAATTTCCGTTGAAGAAACTGTCCATCTTTTGAAAAGTGCGAGAAACGTTATTATCGTTCCGGGATATGGAATGGCGGTCGCACAAGCACAGCACGCTGTTGCAGACATTACCAAAAAATTGCGTGAACGAAAGACTGAAGTTCGTTTCGGAATCCATCCTGTCGCGGGACGTTTACCCGGACATATGAACGTTTTGCTTGCCGAAGCCAAGGTTCCATACGACATTGTTTTGGAAATGGACGAGATTAATCACGACTTTCCCGAAACCGATGTTGTGCTGGTAATTGGTGCAAATGATACGGTTAATCCGGCGGCGTTAGATGATCCGAATAGCCCGATTGCGGGAATGCCTGTGTTGGAAGTTTGGAAAGCTGCATTTACAATCGTCATGAAACGTGGAATGGCGAGTGGCTACGCTGGCGTAGAAAATCCATTATTCTTTAAGGAAAATACGCGGATGCTGTTTGGTGATGCAAAGAAAAATGTGGATGCGATTTTGGCGGAATTGATTAAATAAACAAACCAAATTTCATCGGACTGCATCAAATTTCTGTTATGAAAAAAGCACTTATAATTTTTACATTCATCATTTCTGCATTTGTTTCGGCAAGTTTTGCTCAAAAGCAGATTGAACCGCAAATCCAGCGTGATCCGATTTTGGAAGCTGACGCAAAGCATAATTTGGACGTATCGTGGCAATATTTTAAGCTCAAAAAGGCTTACATGGCAGTATTGCTCAGATTTGAAGAGACTTTTGCCGCACATCCGGAATTTTCCAAAATGGATGAATTTCTTTATTTGGCGGCAATGAGCAGTAAAAATTTGGCTGATGGAAAAGGCGAGCAAAAAATTATTTTATCTAAATTGCCCGAAGAAGAACGCAAAAAATATGAGCCAACCAAACTGCGTGAAGATGCGGTAGCATATTTTAGTTTGATAAAAGATAAATATCCACAAAGCAAATATATAGGCGAAACTGAAAAGCAATTAAAAATGTTGCAAAAGAAATGAACCTCAATCAGGTTACAATTTATTCAAATAAACCAACGGAGTCCATTGAGTTTTACAAAAAACTTGGACTCCGTTTGATTGTTGATTCTGCTCCGCGATATGTCCGTTTTGAATGTCCCGACGGTAGTTCCACGCTTTCAATTTCTTTTCAAGAAGATATTTCGCCTTCATCAAATATTACACTTTATTTTGAATGCGAAAAGCTAGACCAAGAAGTTAAACGACTGCAGCACTTAGGTTTAGCCTTTGACCAAGAGCTAACGGAGCAAACTTATTTATGGCGGGAAGCTCAATTAAAAGACCCAACCGGAAATAAAATAATGCTTTTCTTTGCCGGCGAAAATCGTTTAAATCCGCCTTGGCGAATCAATTAATTCCTCTCGGGAATCCTATTTTATCCTCTTCGCCTTCATATCTCGTCCGCCTTGCGACAGCACTAAACCGACAATTTTCCCGTCTGAATCTTTCTCAAATACAATAATCGCTTTTGCAGATGGAACTGCAAACTGAGTTTTTGAAACAGGTTCGAGTTCGAGTTTGTTTTGTCCCGTGGCTTGCCCGAATAATTTTTCGCCGTCTTTGGTAATTGTCAAAATAAAATTTGGGGCAATTTCGTAATCGCCGACGAACGCATCGAAACCGGATGAATCAACCTTTGTTTCCTTGCCTTCAAGGCGTTTTACGATCTGCAGTGCATTTGAATTCGTCGGGTCAAGTTCGAATGCTTTTTTGTAATTTATAAGTGCTAAATCCTTCTGATTATCTTCAAGATATGCTTCACCGAGACTGTCATAAGGATTGCTCGATTTCGGAAACATTTCCACGTTGAGCTTAAAAATTTCAATCGCATCTTTCGTGCGTTTCATTCCCAAGAGTTGATAACCGAGCGTGTTTAGTTCGGTTTCTGCGAAGTCAAATGTCGTAGAATTTGCGGTTTTCAGTTTCCGATATTCTGTAATAGCCGAGGCGGCATTTTTTTCAACCGCAATCTTGTAAAGTGTTTCGGCAATTGATTTTTTCGGCGGATCAACGGGTTGTCCGTTAAGAATATTGATAATTGAATTCGTGATTCTTCCATGATGTTTTCCGAGACTGACGTTATCGAGAATAATCACAGTTTGTCGATTATCAACTGCTCTCGTCAGCAAACAATTAAAGCCGTTGATGCCGCCGCCGTGCTGAATAATTTTAGTTTTTTGCTCAGTTTTACCAATCGCTTGGTCATAAATATTAAAGCCGTAACCGTAATTTGAAAGCCCGGGCGTGAACATCAATTTCTTGCTTTCGGCAGAAAGAATTTTATCTGCGTAAAGCGATTGATCCCATTTGAAAAGATCTTCAACAGTCGAATAAAGTGAACCCGCAGCATACGGCAACGACATATCGAGATACGCGGCATTGGTGTAACCCGTTGATGTTTTTTGATAGCCACTCGCACGTTTTTGCAGAAGCGGAGCTTGATTATCGTAACCGGAATTGTTCATTCCGAGAGGTTTGAAAATGCGTTCGGTTAAGACTGTTTCGTAAGTTTTGCCCGTAACTTTTTCGATGATTGCACCTAGCAGAAAATAGCCGGAATTGTTGTAACTAAATTTCGATCCCGGCTCGAATTCAAGATCGCCACTTGCGAATTTTTTGACGAAATCCGCGACGCTGTAAGGATTGCGGCTAATTTCCGCGAAAAAATCGGGACGGCTCGTGTAACTCGGAATGCCCGAAGTATGATTCAAAAGTTGATGAACGGTAATTTTCCCGCCTGTATCTTTACGATAATCGGGCAGATAATCACTCAGCTTACCGTCGAGTTTGATCTTGCCTTCTTCTGCAAGCTGTAGAATCAACGCAGCAGTAAATTGCTTTGTAACAGAGCCGATCCGGAATTTCGTGTCCTTCTGATTCGAAATCGCCCATTCCATATTTGCCTGCCCGAAGCCTTTTTCGTAAATAATTTTGCCCTTATCTGCGACCAAAACCGTGCCGTTAAGCTGTCCGTAATCGTAATATTGCTTGAGTAAATTATCAATCTTCTGCACATTCTGCTGTGCAAATGCATTGGTTGCAGTTATCGATGCAACGATAAATAAAGTAAATAGTTTTGCGGTTTTCATGTTTTCTCCGATGAAATATGTTACGAATTTGCCGAATCTTTCATGAAGTTAAACAACAAACTTGTGATTACCAAAATATCCGACTAATTGCTTTACGAGAGTTTTTGGAATTTTGTTCATATACATTTTGCATTGATTTCTCTTCACTATGGAGCGATATTTAGTCTGCTTTCGTAACGATCCCTAAAGCCTTGATTCTACGATGCAAATGGCTTCTGTCAATCCCTAAATTTTCTGATGTTTTTGAAATATTCCATTCATTTTCCTCGAGTTTTCGCGTCAGAAACTCGCGTTGGTAAGCTTCAGTTGCTTCCTTAAAACTTGGGAAACGATATGAACTGGATGGCGGAGTTTCACTACTAAAAATCGGCAGATCTTGCACAGTAATTTCAGTTTTGGGATTCATAATCACAATTCGTTCGACCGTGTTTTTCAGTTCGCGGATATTTCCCATCCAAACATAATTTTGCATTGCTTCAATCGATTTCTCGGTGAAAATTTTCACTTTTTTCCCATAATCAAAGGAAAATTTGAGGTTAAAATGATTGATAAGCATCGGAATATCTTCGAGACGTTCGCGAAGCGGTGGAATTTGAAATGGAATCACATTGAGCCGATAAAATAAATCAGAACGAAAATCGCCATTTTCAATCAAACTTTCGAGCGGTTTATTTGTCGCTGAAATCACTCTAACGTCAACTTTTATGGGCGTATTACTGCCGACGGGTTCGAAGCGTTGCTCTTCCAAAACACGCAACATCTTTGCTTGAACGCGAGCGGACATATCTCCGATCTCATCCAAAAATAGCGTGCCGCCATCGGCAATTTCAAACTTCCCTTTTTTTGCGGAAGTCGCACCCGAAAAAGCTCCTTTGGCATATCCAAAGAGTTCGGATTCAACTAATTCTTCGGGAATCGCAGCCGAATTTATCTCAACGAATGGAGCATTTTGGCGTTTCGATTTTTTGTGAATTGCTCTGGCAACAAGCTCTTTTCCCGTCCCGGATTCACCGGATATCAAAACTCTGCCATCGGTTGGAGCAACAATCGAAATTTGCTTTCGCAAAGCTCTCATGACGATTGATTCGCCAATCATCACGTATTCCTGATTGAGCGATTCTACGAGTTGAGCATTTACCCGCTCAAGTTCTTTGGTCCGCATAGCATTGCGAACTGTCAAAATCGTTTTTTCCAAGCTGAGCGGCTTTTCGATAAAATCAAAAGCACCAAGTTTTGTAGATTTAACGGCAGTCTCAATATTCCCGTGTCCCGATATCATTACGACTGCCGCATCAGTTCCCTTTTCACCAAGCTGCTTTAGAGTTTCGAGTCCGTCAATCCCATCTCCGAGCCAAATATCCAACAAAATACAAGCGAAAGTTTTGCTTTCAACTATTTTCAGACAAGCTTCGCCCGAATCGACGGTTTCGATTTCAAAACCTTCATCTTCCAAAACACTTTTCAGCGTTTCACGAATTCCGCGTTCATCATCGACGATTAAAATTGAGTTTGACATTGTTTAATATTAACAAAAACTGTCATTTTGCCCACACAGGAATTGATATTTTTACCTGCAAAACCAACTAGTTCAAAAGAAACGAAAACCTAAGTATATTGAAAATAACTACTTACACTGTGGCACGGAAATTGCAAAATACTATTGTGGCACTATGGAGCCACTTTAAATGTTTATGAAAAACAAACAATCATTGAAAAGTAAAAATCCCCCCGGATTTTCAATAATTGAGTTACTAATCGTTGTCGTTGTTATCGGCATTGTCGCGGCTCTAGCTGTTCCAAACCTTTTACAATCAAGAAGAGCAGCCAACGAGGCTGCCGCAATTACAGCGGTACGGGTTATTAGCCGAGAACAAGTTGCCTTCCGTTTTGCCGGCGGAACTGATTCCTTTGGAACTCTATCAGAGCTTTACGCGGGCAAATTTCTCGAAGAAAGTCTTGGTGCCGCTCCAAATATTAAACAAGGCTTTTCGTTTTCCGTGCAAACAATTGCCCCTACTAGTTCGACTCCTGCGAAATACACCGTCCAGGCAAATCCCGTTATCCATAGCCTGACAAACTCCATCTCCGGCACTGGGGCTAGAAATTTTGGAGCCAATGAATCAGGCGTTATTTATCAAACGCTTGACAATACACCAGTATCATTCGACATCGTTACCCGCGTCCCAACTGGTTCCACGATTATCCTGCAAAACTAATTTACCGCCGAGCTTAAAACGTTTAATTCCACCACAAACTTAGCACCTTTTGCAAAATTTGAAACTGCCCTGATTTTACCGCCATGTTCGGCAATTATCCGCTGAACAATAGCTAAACCTAAGCCAGTACCGCGTCCTTTGGTTGAAAAATATGGCTGAAATAATCTTGGGAAAGCTGCTGCTGAGATTCCGCTTCCATTATCCGCAACTTCAGAAACGATTAAATCGCGTGACGAATCGTAAAAAGTTTTTACTGATATTCGCTTGTCTGCCTGATTTTTATCAAATGCCTCAATCGAATTTTCGATCAAATTTACAAAAACTCTTTTCAATTGTTCTTCATCGATCAACACATTAGGCAAATCATCATCCAAATCAGTCTCAATCACAACGCCTCTATCTTCATATAAATTAACGGTTTGCCGAATAAGTTCGTTGAGATTTCCGCTTTCAAGCTTGATATTTGGAAGCCGTGCAAACTTTGAAAATTCGTCAACCATAGATTTCAGCGAAGAAACTTCACGCAAAATTGTCTCGGTTCCCTCCTTCACAATTGCTACGTTTTGCAAATCATTCCGGCTATTGTGGTCTGGGTTTTGAACAATTCTTTTCGCGATTCGCTCTGCGGAAAGTTGAATTGGAGTCAGAGGATTTTTGATCTCGTGAGCCATTCTTCTGGCAACTTCTTGCCAAGCCGAAGCCCTTTGAGCTTGGATAAGTTCCGTTAAATCTTCAATTACAATCACAATCCCATTTCCATCGGGCAATGCAGAAGCCGTTAAAGCAACCGGCATACTCTGTCCAATTTCAGTGCTTTCATAACCATTTTCCCTCATCAAAACCGTTTGTTCGGTAGCTTGACCAATCCTTTTCGCACGGTTTATCAGCTTTTCCAAAATCAAACGATTTTCATTCCCTACCAATTCCGTTAAACCAAAATTCTTAAAATTTGCTTCATCAAGTTTCAACATTTGAACCGCAGCTTTATTAATCGTCGTGATTTTATCGTTTGAATCGAAAGAAATTACACCTGTTGAAAGCGTTTCCAAAACTGTTTCGATGTATCGTCTTCGCTCTTTTCTTTCTGCATTATTAGCTTCCAAAGTTGACGACATTTGATTAAATGCATCGACCAACAAAGCCAATTCGTCTTCTGCCCAAACATCTACACGATGCGAAAAATTCCCTTTTGCGATTTCATGCGAACCTTCGGCAAGTGCTTTGATTGGTGCAGTAAAGCCGCGAGCAACGTAGAATGCCATCCACGAAGAGGCAAAAATCAGTAAAAATGTCAGCAGTCCAAGTATGGAAAAGCCGGTCTGGCGAAGTGTTCCCTGCTCATTTTTCAACCGGTCAAAATCTCGCAATGAATTGGCTGCCGTTTGATCAAAACTATTTTCGGGACTCAAATCCGGTATTATTATTAGCCGACGCCCGTCCGAAAAATCTTTCGAAATCACGTCAGAACTTTCTAGCTTTCTTGCTAATTCAGCCTTCATGATTTCATCTAAATCCCTTTCACTATTTGCCAGAATCCGATTTTCAGATGACAAAACCTCAATAAACATCAAATTGCCTGTTTCCGCCAGATTTGTCAGCATTTGATTGTTAAGCTCTTGCTTTTCCAATAGGTTAGCCAACATCTGAGCCATCTCATTATGTCTGGAAAGTTGTATTTTCTTTGCTTCGGTAACTACATTTTCGGGAATTTGCGAAATCCATCTTTCAACCGCTCTATTTAAGAAAAGAAAAGAGAACGCTGACATCGCAATGATCGGCAAAATACTTAATCCGATAAAATAAACAAGGAGACGGGTTTTTATCTTTGCACCGATTTGTAAATCGCGGCGTTCACGGGAAAGTTTGAGCAAGCTCCGAAGCAAAATGAAGGCGAAGATAATAAATGCGACGAAATTCAGCGAAGAGATTGCAAAAAGCAGAATCGTCTCGCTCGCCGTTTCTACGGAAACACTTTTCCACACATTTGAAGTTTGCAAAAGCGTGAGAATTGTCAGCAAAATCAACACTAATCCGCCGATTACCCAAGGCGGTGTGCGTCTTTTTTTTACCGTTGGCTGATTTTCCATCTTTGAAATTTTAACACAAAATTTCAGGTTGTCAGTTTTTGTCTTAAAAGCTAAACTTTTACAACATTTATGAATAATAATCCTGCTTTTTTTAATTCGGTTGGACGACTGCGGAGCGGTTGGCGTTTTGCGATTTTTGCGTTTACCTTTTTATCCGCTTCAATATTTGTCGGTTTCATAACCTTAGTCGCAACTCAAATTGTCACAAATGATCAAAAAGCAACGTTTCTAAATACTCCGTGGGGATTTTTCATCACTTCCGCTATTTCAACTTTTCTTGCCACTCTGCTCGGCTGGCTTTGCGGTAAACTATTGGAAGGATTGCCATTTAAGGCTCTCGGCTGGGTATTTGATAAAACTTGGATGAAAGATTATCTGCTCGGAATGATTTTGGGAATTGCGACCATAACTCTTGCCACAATTCTTGCAATGCCTGCCGGCGGAATCAGCTTTTCTTTTAACCAAATATCCGGCTTAAATTCAATTTTGCTGACAATAGCAACATCTTTTGCAGTTTTTTTTATTGCTGCCGCTTTTGAAGAAGTTTTATTTCGCGGATATATTTTGCAGACTTTAGCACGAGCAAATTTAGCCTGGCTGGGGATTTTGCTCACTTCTTTGCCATTTGCGTTTGTCCATCTGAATAATCCGAATGCAAGTTTGATTTCATCTGTAAACACAGGATTAGCAGGAGTTTGGCTCGGTTTGGCATATCTCAAAACAAGAAGTTTGTGGCTTGCTTTTGGTCTGCATTTGGCTTGGAATTGGTTTCAAGGGGCTTTTTTTGGACTACCTGTTAGCGGACTTTCGCAGATGACGCCAAATCCGCTTTTGCAAAGTTTCGATCATGGACCGATTTGGCTGACAGGCGGAGAATATGGCGTAGAAGGCGGAATTGTCTGCACGATTGCACTCATCGCTTCAACTGCAATAATTTGGTATTCGCCCGTTTTCAAACCAACTGAAGAAATGTTGGCTTTAACGAATCAGGAAAACCCAAAAGAAGCTTAATTTAGAATTTTGTGCCGCCAACCGTGCTTGGGTCGAGTGATGCACCGATTTGTTTTCCGCCAAAACCTTTCGTTAAATAAGAATTTCCCGCCGAAAGTCTGTAATCGTTCTTCCCTGCATTAGCAAAACCGATTTGATTAACCGACGTCGGAAAAAAATTGTTCGTGCCGTAATCAGCAGACGTTCCGCCGATGATAATATTGTTGGTCAGAACCGGATTAGGAAAATATTTCATAATCGCCGGTTTGCCGACTCCGGCTCCATCGCCGAAAAATCCATATTCATTCTGAAAAACGATATTATTACGAAAGATAAAATTTTTAGTTGGTTTACCCCACGCCAAAGTGATGTTACCTGAATGAATAACCGTATTATTTTCGACAGTTAATCCATCCCACGCGGAAACTTTCAAAAAAACTCCGGTGCCGTCCCAATTTTTGCCGATGTCTTCAAAAATGTTGTTGCGAATAATCAATCGTCTGCCGCCTAAACCTTCAGGACCGTAAACATTAACGGCACTTCCTGAACCTCGAACAATATTATTAGTAAATTCAATATCCTCAATTGTGGCTTTTTTGCCGCTGTCGCCTTCACGAGTGGTAAACAAAACGCTCATTCCTTCTTGAGCATCAAGCCAATTGTTGGTCATCAGATTATTCTCGACCTTTATCCGGCGACCATTTTTTATCTCGAAAAAATTTTTGACAACCCAGCCGCCGCCTTTCCACTCCAACTTTTTGTTCATCCAATTATTTTTAACCAGACAATCGCCGGGTGTAAGACCCAAATTAGATCCCGCTCCGCCGATCATAATGCTTTCGGATGCTGCTTCTAAATAGTTATTAGTGATTTCACAGGGACCGTCACCAGCCCAAATTGCAATCGCCTGACTTTCTTCGCCTTGTCGTTTGAATTCGGCAAAATAACTGTTTTTAATGATGATATTTTTTCCATTTGCGGCAATTCCCCGACGTTGTCCAACCGTTGGGCTACCGTGTAAATAAACGCGGTCGAATTCGAAATGATGGGGAAGCTCCGTTAGTGTTTTTTCCTCGGTCGAACCAATTTGTATTATGTTGTAAAGTCCGTCAACCGTATTTTGAAACTCAATTCCGATAAAACGCCAATGATGCGAACCATTAACCGTCGTAATTGCGGGTTCGCCTTTCGTTACAGGCACGATTTTCGGCAAAACTGCACCGTATTTTTTCGGATCAAGCCGGACATTTGGCGGAGGAAGTTGGGCATCGGTGGCAGAGGTGCGAATGGTGATAAATTCAGTCCCGTTTTTGTTCGGTAATTTGAAATTTCCCTTAAACGATACTCCCGCCTCGAGTAAAATAGTGTCGCCGGAAACGGCTTTATTAAGTGCTTCCTGAAAATTTCCACCTTTTTTTACTAGGATAGTTTTCCCGGAAACTTCTAAAGGAACTTCGCTGAAAGTCTCGCTAAAAAGCGCAGCTTCGCTGAGATTAAATTTTTTCCATGCAAAAACTGAAAATCCAATAACCAGAACCAAAATAACGAACAAGACACCCAAAAGCTTATTGCGTTTGCTTTTTTCACGCTGAACCTGCCAATTTGGTTTGGCTAAAGCTCTCATTTCATTACCCTTTACGGAAGACAAATTCATTACAACCCAATCCTACACCGGTACTCTTTACTTTACTTAAAATATACCCTTTTGCCTTGTAAAATTCAAAAATTTCGTCAACTCCCGCGTATTCATATGGATAACCGCCAACCCAATCAACGATGTCATACCAGCGATTCATGCCTCGTCCATTTTTATACTGAGTCCATGAACGAAGATATTCCATAGGCTTCAAACGCAAGGTTGCTGATGCCAAAGCTCGAATTTCATCGGGTGCAATCGCCAAAGCTGCGAAAGGTTTTTGCAAGATATTTGGCAATTGATTATACGTTTTTTTGATTGTATGCCAGCGTCTTGCTTGACTGCCTGTATCGCCGTAAATCGCAACAAAAAGCTGTCCACCATCTGCAACCGGTAATTCTGCATTATCAAGTGCTTCCCACATTTTCCCCGTGTGATGAAGCACGCCCCAGGAATAGACGATGTCGAATTTACCTAATGACTTCACATATTCACGGTCGAGAGCCGAGCCTTGTTCGACCTTCCAATTTGCATCGTTTTCAAAATAACGTCGTCGCAATTCCGTTGTGCAGGCAAATGAATTTGTGTCGAAATCAAATGAATGAACTTTTGCTCCAAGCCGTCTTGCAGCCAATGAAAAAAGTCCGCTGCCTGAGCCGATGTCGAGAAAAGTTTTGCCTTCTAAATTCTCAACTTCGAGCATTTCCCTCAGCGAATTTTCCGCAGTCGCTATTCGTTCATCGTCCAAAACGCTTAAAAAAGCCGACCAGTTTTTGCCAAATTCAAAGCGTTCACCGCTGGCGACTTCGTCTGTATGTTGTTGTGCTATTTCCTGCATTTCTATTGTTGTGGCGTTCATAATGATTATGTGAGATAAAATATTTTTCTCAAATCAAATAAACAACCAATAATAAATAAATTTCACATATTCGCCTGCTACCGCCTTCCAACCTATCACCGAAAGCCACCAAATAAAGGGTTTCGGAGTTTGGACGCCGGTTTCAGCCGATTCAATTCCAATTTCAATATTGCTTCCCGCAAATGTTTTTTCGAAAGTCCAAAGCGAACGGCGTGTGTGATAAGCCGATGTAACAAGCATAACCGACTTGTAATTTCGCTCGGCAATTATCTTCTTCGCAAGATTTGCCTCTGATATTGTACCGCTTACTTCTTCATCCAAAATCTCGATTTTCTCAGCGGAAACTCCTTGTCCAACCAAGCTTTTTCTTGCTAATTCTGCGAATGAAGGATTGCGTTGCTCAATTTTATCCCAGCCGCCAAATCCGCCATCATTTGTCAAAAGGATTTTGTTTGAAGTACCGTTTTTACATATATCAGCAGCTTTTTGCGTTCGCTCAAGATACGTTGACGAGCCCCCCAAAACAAAAATCACGTCTGCCTTCTCTAATCTTTTCTCAACGATTAAGTTTTCCGCCAAAAAAGGTGCGATGAATATCCATATGCCAAAAGCTACAAATAAAAGTATCAATATTTTCGGCAGATATTTTCGCTTCATTTCAAAATTCTAAATTTGGCTGCTTATCTGTGCAACTAATTCTCTCAATTCATCAACTTTTGCATCCCAACTTTCATGCCTGATTGCATCGCTAATTGCCTCCCGCGGCTTCGGATTCTCTAATGCATATTCGATTTTCGCAATAAAATCCGCATGATTCACACCAACTAAACAATCCTTCAAAATTCTCACTTCCGGAATATCGGTTGAAACAACTGATAAGCCAGCCGCTAAATATTCGCGTACTTTTAATGGATTTGCCGCAAAGGTTAATTCATTGATAGCAAAGGGATTAAGCGAAACATCAAAACCTTTGCAATAGCTCGGAAGTTCTGCATATGGCTTGCGACCAAGAAAATGAACATTCGAAATATTGTCCAAAATCTTCACTTTCTTCTCCCCGTCAACCGTGATTTTGCCTATCAACACAACCGAACCGTTTTTGAAATGTTCGGCAATTTTTTTCAATAGTTCAAAATCAACCCAATCAGCTAAAAGCCCGTGAAAGCCAATAATCGGGCGAGGCAAATCTGCGATTTCAGCAGGAATTTTAGTTGATTCATCCAAAGCGGTGCGAAAGTGTTTCCAGTCTGTGCCGTGGCGAATTAGAAAAGTATTGGGGTTAAAATGTCGTTTCGAATCAAGCAAAGGTTCTGCCGAAACAACCACCAAATTTGCCTTGCGAAACAAATCTTCCTCAATCTCTTTTAATCCATCGGCGACTCCTGTAAACGCAGTATACTCGTCAACGCAATAATAAATCAGTTCTTTTTCGCCCAATTTACCTGCCAATAATCCTGCTGCGGGATTAAAAACCATATTCAAAGGATTTTTGAAATTCAGCTTTTTCATCGAGCGTTTGACTTGCGAAACCAGCAATTTTTGATTAAAAGTTCGGACAGATTCGCTGCCATAAGTCGGAATTGCCAATGGATTCATCACAAAAATATTTGGCTCAACTTCTTTGAGCGGTTCGGTAAAGTTCTTTAATTTCTTATAGATGCGGGAAATGTCTTTGGTTGAAGTAGTCGGCATTCTATTCGCAATTGCATTTATCCACAAGATTCGATTGTCACGCGAAAGCACCCGCATCAAGTGAGTTTTTGACAAAGGATCTCCTGTCCAATCGTGTGAAAAACACAAAATATCCCTTCCTTTTAAAATTTCGTTTGTCGTTTCTGATGCTTTTTTCATTGAGTCTATACCAATTAACATTTTAATCCTTTCCGGCTATTTTTTTGAGTTTATTTTTAACGCCTTGCGGCAAACTGCGATATGTTTTTATTCCGAATCTGCCTAGTTTTTCTTTAAAGTCATGAATATGTAAAAATGTGCTGTCCAAATGATAATAATGCGAACGGACAACATTTCCGCCGAAACGCCGCAAAAACAAATGCGAACCACCCATACTGTAATGCTTAAAGCCTTGCTGGCATGCCCATTCTATCGAACGCCAGCCGATTAAATCATTCGGACGCATTTTTTGAAATTCGATTAACGAATTATTTGCCGCATATTCGATAACGCCGCCTTTGCAAAAACGATAATAGCTACCAGCGATAACTTTGCCCTCAAACTTCGCAATTATTATTTTTCGATGCTCTTTTTGTGCGACAGCCAATCGTAATTCCGCTTCCGAATCGGGTGCATTTCCCTTTCTTTCATTCCAATCGACGTGGATTCTATATAGCTCTTGAAACTCTTCTTCCGTCTCTAAATCTTTTATCTCCAATAAGTTTTGCTTCATTGCTTTCCGCAATTCATTACGCCGGGTTTGTGAAAATCCTTTGAAAATTTCGTCGGCTCCGATTGAAAGATCGAGTACAATAATCGCATCGTCTTCGCTTGTAATTTCCTCTTGAAAACCAAGTTTTGCAAATTCGTGAATCGGTTCCCAAGTGTAAAATTTTATCAATTCTAAATCTGAACCGCCTTTTTCTTTCAAACCCTGCAAAAGTGCAAGACTTGTTTCGGACAAATCAACACCCCGGCGAAAAGCCGTTTGCGGACGCACAGCCATTCCCGAAATAATTGATTTTCCGCTATCAACGGCGGTAATAACTCCGTTTATTTGCTCACCTTGATACGCCAAAACCGCGAAACGCTCGCCACCGCGAATGTATGGATCAACAAAGAAATTTGGCGTAACGTAATGAGTTGCAAACGAAGCATTTTGCAAAAATTCATTCCATTGAATCTCAGTTTTCGGGTCAGGATATTGTGTTAAGACTTTCCAATTCATACAGTTACGAGTTCTTCTTGAGTGTTTTCTACTTTGGTATTTCCCAATGATTCGCCATCAATAAACTGTCTTTGCCAAATTTCAAAATTAACCAAAGACCATAATCTTTCATCGTGATTTTCGCCGGAATAATGTTTGGCGACTATTTCTCGAACAAAATCAGCATTGAAAATTCCGCGTGAGATGCTGCGTTCGCTCAAGACATATTCTTCAACAATATGTTTAAATTGTCCGCGAAACCAATTGCCGACCGGAACAGGAAAACCCATTTTCGGGCGATACAAAATTTCGTCCGGCAAAATTCCCTTCATTGCTTCCTTGAGTAAAAACTTAGTAGTCGAGCCGCGAAGTTTCATATTGACGGGCATTTTTGCGGTAAATTCGACCAATTTATGATCCAAAAACGGAACACGAGATTCGATTGAAGCTGCCATCGACATTTGATCTTGCTTCATCAAAAGTTCGTGCAGATAAGTTTTTGAGTCAACATATAAAAGTTTGTCCAAAATCTCTTTCGCATCCGTATTTGCGAGCCAATCGTTTTGATTCGAATATGGATTCTGTTCGGCGATTCGAGATTTCGTATCACCGCTAAATAGCTGCGTTTGCATCGTTTTGCCAAAGGTTGCAAAGTTATCTAGAAAGAGATTTTCGATATCGCTATTGCGGGTCAAAAACGTTCGCGTCAGTTTTCCGCCGATTGCATCTGCTCCCGATTTGATAGCCGACCGAAGAAATTTCGGCGTTAAACTCTCGTATTTCTCGCCGTAATTCAGCAATTGCAAAGTTTTCACATAGCGTCCGTAGCCCGCCATAATTTCATCGCTGCCTTCGCCCGTCAGCACAACTTTTACATGTTGCTGTGCGAGTTTTGAAACGAAATAAAGCGGAACTGAAGCGATAAAACCGATCGGTTCATCTTCGTGCCAAACGAGTTTGGGCAATTCTGCAAAAAACTGTTCGGGCGTGATAGTAATTTCGTGATGATCGGTTTTGTATTTATTCGCAACGATTCGTGCGAACTCAAATTCGTTTGCTTCGCGTTCGGCAAATCCGACCGAAAAAGTTTTGATCGGTTCATCAACCATCGTGGACATCATCGCCGCAATTGCCGACGAATCAATTCCGCCCGACAAAAACATTCCGAGCGGAACGTCTGCCATCAAGCGAAGTTTTACCGATTGCGTAAACAAATCTCGCCATTCTTCGATGTATTCTGCGTCTGTTCGTTGCTCGTGTTTCGGTTCAAAGCTGATATCCCAATATTTTTTAATGGTCAGTTTTCCGTCTTGCCAAAACATTGTGTGTCCGGGCAAAAGTCGTTTAACTCCAACAAATAGCGTTTCGTCTTTTGACGTTCCATGATTGGCAAATTGATCGGGCAGAGCGTTGTAATTGAGTTCGTGGTTTAACGGCAGCGGCTTTTAAAAGCGTCTTAATTTCCGAGCCGAAAAATAAATTTCCGTTGCTCGTCGTGAACATAATAAAGCGGTTTCACGCCCAATCTGTCGCGAGCTATAAAAAGTACTTTCTTTCGTCCGATTCCAAATCGCAAACGCAAACATTCCGCGTAATTTTTCAACACAACGCTCGCCGTATTCTTCAAAAAGATGCAAAATCGTTTCTGTATCGCAATGAGTTTGATAAACGTGACCTTTTGCTTCGAGTTCTTCGCGGTAATCAGCGTGATTGTAAACCTCACCATTGTAAACAATTACGAGCGATTTATCTTCATTAAACATCGGCTGTCCGCCGTGGGAAACGTCAACAATCGAAAGTCGGCGATGTCCTAAACCGATTTGAGATTCGATAAATTCGCCAGCATCGTCAGGTCCGCGGTGATGCTGAACGTCTCGCATGTGACGAAGAGTTTCCGCATCAATTTGTCTGTTTGAACGGCTTGAAAAAGCTATTCCGTTAATTCCGCACATAATTTTATTTCGTTAAAATCTTTCCGTATTTCAAATTATTGCCCCAAATTTCCTTAATCACAACGGTTTGAATTTCCTTATTGATGTGAACGGGATCCGTAAAATTCTCGCGATTTGAAGTTAAGTCATTTTCCCAATCGAAATCGTAAACCTTGCCCAATGCCGATAAATCTTCACGCATCTTTTGATTATGAGCAGCAACGCTCGATTCTTTCAATAATTTTTGAGCATCGGTGTGAGTCGGAAAAATGATAAAGCTCAATTCAATGTTGTTCGCTTTGCAATAATCACTAATTTTCATTAATTCTTCACGATATTTTTTGGGTTCGGCAAATTTGTCATAGTATTTCTTGGTCGCGTCCAGATCAATCTGCCAAAATTCATCTTTTGTCGCTTCTACCTTTGCGACATCTACTTTTTCGCCCGTCGAATATTGATAAATTTGATACCAGGCGGCTTCCCAAACTGCCCGATTAATAAAATACAGACCGGGATTTTCAGTCGCATTCTTGTAAAATTCTACACGATTTGTGATTTCGTAATCGTTAAACTTTTCAGGATTTATCCCCAAATAAACCTTTTTCAATTTCGTCTTTTTGCTGACTAACCAAAAAGTCTCAATCGCTTCGCGGACGCTCGCCCCACCGTAGCCCAGATTTGCATATTCTACGCCTGAAACTTGCTTGACTGTTTCAGCATCAATCGGAGCCATTCGTGAATCGCCCAATAAAATATTTTCAGTCGGCTGACGGTTGAATTTTGCGAGTTTCCAAAACGCGGGGTTAAAATCATTGGCTATCGGAGCTTTGATTGAATCCGGAACAGCCGAAGTTGTCCGCAAAAAATTGTATGGATCAACGAAGACAATAAATCCCCCTGCCAATAGAAATGGCAGAGCAAAAATGGCTATTTTTCCGAGCATTTTGCGGAAATCACTAGCTTCAGAATTGAAAATAGATGAATTGTTGAGATTCATTAAATGCTCCTAAAAATAAAATTGCCGAAACAATTGTGAAATAAAACGCCCATCGGACAAGTGTCGTTTGCTGATTCAAAAGCGTTCTGCCGCTTCCGTGACGTTGGAAATAATGCGTAAAAAGCAAAAACGCGATTCCGCCAACTGCAAAAATAAAATGCCATTTATCTTTGCTTAAAAGTATATTAAATTTAACAAATTGCGGACTCAAAAGATTTACGGGCAATTGGGTAAATCCGTCAAATAAATGAGTTGCAACATAAAAAGCGTCCGAAATTGAATTTGCCCGAAAGAAAATCCAGGCGAAGCAAGTTAAGGCAAAAGTAAATAAAATTAGAACCAAATTTGCCGCTAATTTACCAAATCCTTGGCGTTCATCGTGAATTTTCTTAACCAATCCTTGCCATTGCAATTCGGCAATCAAATACAAACCGTTTAATCCGCCCCAAATTACATAAGTCCAATTCGCACCGTGCCACAATCCGCTAATGAGAAATGTAAAAAACAGATTGAAATATTGGCGGGGTTTTGAAACCCTGTTTCCGCCGAGCGAGATATACAAATAATCCCGAAACCACGTAGAGAGTGAAATATGCCAGCGTTTCCAAAATTCGGCGATGGATTTGGCGAAGTATGGACGATTGAAATTGGTCATCAATTTATAGCCCATCACCTGTGCGGAACCGAGTGCAATGTCAGAATAACCTGAAAAATCGCAGTATATTTGAAAGGCAAAAAAGACCGTTCCGATTATCAAAGAAATTCCCGAATATGAATGCACATCGTTGTAAACCGCATTAGCAAAAGCCGCACATCTATCAGCAATTACGACCTTTTTGAACATTCCCCACATCATCAACTGGAGTCCAAGTTTTACCCGTTCATATTCAAAGTAATGCTTCTCGTAGAATTGATGAATAACATTTTGCGGACGCTCAATCGGACCTGCGACTAATTGCGGATAAAACATCACATAAAGTGCAAAAATACCCAAATTTCGCTCTGCCGGCACATTTTTGCGATAAACCTCAATCGTATAACTCAATGATTGAAAGGTGTGAAACGATAATCCGATGGGCAAAAGAATCTCTAAAAGCGGAGGAATCGGCAAATCTAAACCTGTAATTCCGAGTAAATCCCGCCACGAATGATTGAGGAAATTGTAATATTTGAAAATCGCCAAAACGCCGATATTCGCTATAATGCTCGCTATCAAATACCATTTACGCTTTTTCCCTTCCGAATTCGCGATCCAGATTCCTGCCACATAATCTACCAAAATCGTAAAGCCTAAAATTAAGATATAGACAGGCTTAAAAACCATGTAGAAATAGCAGCTTGCCGCAAGCAACATCGCCCAGCGGTATTTCTGCGGCAATAGAAAATACAAAGCCGTCACAATCGGAAAAAATAGTAGAAAATGAATCGAATTAAACAGCATTAAGGCTTTAAGAAATCTTTTTAGACTTTTTTGGGGTAATTAGGGGTTTATCTTGGGGAATTTTCTCGGTAAAGATTAGAGTAAAAGTCAGTCCAGAGGTCTTGAACATTTTCCCAAGAATATTTTACTACTTCTTGACGGGCATTGGCTATCATTTTTTTTGCAAACTCTTGATTCTCAAGCAAAAACATCGCTTTTTCAGCAAGTTTTTCGCAATCGTTCATTTCTACCAAAAATCCGGTTTTGCCATCTTCAACGATATAAGGAATTCCACCGGTTTTGCTTGAAACAACTGCAGTTCCAGCCGAAAATGCTTCAATAATCGAAAGCGGCATATTATCAACAATCGAAGAATTTAAGTAAATATCAGCTTTATCGTAAAGTTTTGGCATCTCCTCATTCGAAACTTTGCCAACAAATTCGACGTTTTTCAAATTCAATTCTGTTACTAAGTTTTTCAACTTAATTTCTTCCGTTCCAAAACCTGCAATGGTTAAATGAGCATCAGAATATTTCTTTTGAATTTCGCTAAATGCTCTGATAACACAGCTTACATTGTAATGAACTTCAAAATTCCGATTAGATAAAAATTTTGGCTGCAAAGTTTCACGCTCTCTGAATTTGAAATTTTTGCTGTCAATAAAGTTAAAAATTGCAGTGGATTCTACGCCGTATTTCGCAAAAACATCTACTAAAAATTGCGACGGCACAACAATCGAATCAAATTGTCGCATTGTCGGCAAAGCAGTCCGCTTCCATTCCAAAATATGTTTTTCAAGTTCCCCACTGTGATAATTTAGGACTATTTTTTTGCCGAAGATCTTAGCAAAAAAAAGTGGCGGAAGCGTGGCGATAATATAACCCGTAGTCGCCGAAGAAAAAACGTGAATGATGTCAAATTTTTGAATATTTGTCAGTAAAACCAACCAATATTTTAGCGAAGTAAAAATTGTCCGTAATATTTTGACGTTTTGAAAAAGAGTTTCAGGATTGTTTGGAATAAAAGCCATCTCAATATTTTCATTATCCGCAAAAGCATCAATAAGTCGTTTGGCTTGAATAGATTGCCCGCCGATAATTCGCAACGAGGTTGCGACAATGGCAACTTTTATCTTTTTTGTTGACTGTTTATTTTCCATTCAAACCATTCCGATAAAGATCTAGAGTTTTGTCCAATTGTGCCTTGCACGAGAAATTTTCTTCAACAATTGTGCGTCCAAATTCGCCAAATCTTTTTGCTTTTACTTCATCTTCCAAAAGTTCAAGCAGACGGACAGCTAACCCTTTATCATCATCAGATTCCACTAAAAAACCTGTTTCATTTTCGATAATCGCTTCGCTTGCTCCGCCTACATTAGTTGCCACAACAGGCTTTCCTGCCACCATATATTCCAAAATAGAATTAGAAAATCCTTCATTAAAACTTGTCAATGTGCAAGCAAAAGAGATGGACAAAAGTTCAGGAATTTTTGCACATCGTCCAATAAAATGTGTATTTGCAGCAATTTGCAAATCTTCGGCTAAATTTTCTAAACTTGATTTTAATTCGCCTTCACCGGCTAAAACAAAATGCACGTTTGGAAATTTCTCAATAACCTTTTTCGCTGCCCGTAAAAACATCGGTTGATTTTTTACTTCGTGACGGAGATTGGCGACCAGTGTAATGAATTTTAGATTTTCGCCTTTCGGTAAGCCGAATTCTGCTAAAATTTTTACCCGATCCGTTTCTTTCGGCGTTAATCTTTCCAGATCCAACCCGTTGTAAACAACGTTAATTTTGTTTGCGGTCACGCCTTCGGAAATCAGATAATTTTTGACCGCGGCGGCATTAACAACAATTTCATTCGCTGTCCGAAACGCCAGTTTTTCGATCATTTTCTGAGATTTTGAACGCATTCCGCCCGTTTCACGTTTCGAGGCAATTTTTAACGGAACACGAGCTAGCATTGCTGCAAACATTCCAAAAATGTTTGTATAAAAATCGTGAGTTTGAACAATTTCGATATTATTTTGCTGGATATATGCTGCAAATTTTCTTACTTGTTTCAAAAATCCGATGCTAAAAAAACTTTCTAACTTAAATTCAGGAATATTGCTAAACCCGAGTTTTTCAACCTCTTGCTCGCAGCATGCCTTCATTATTCAAACACGCCAGAAAAACTTCGAACTCGCCATTTTCTACTAAAAGGCGAGTTAATTGCACAGCTTGGCGTTCTGAGCCTCCTTGATGAAAACTATTGATTAATTGAAGGACTTTTCTTTTCACGAAATTAAGTTAGCAGAAAATGGTAACGCGGGCATCTTGCCTGCAATCTTTTAAGATTGCAGAGAGTTTTTCAATATATATGTCGAAGTTTTCTTTTGCGGGAGCGAGATGCTAAAGACACTTTCGTTAGTTGAAACGTTGAGCTTTGCACCTAAACGTCTTGCATTTACAAAGTTTAGCGGTTGGGGATGATTAACGATTTCTCGCCCGTTCAATACGAAATTTGTGCCATCGATCATCACGAATTCTTCCGGTAAAGCTTCGCCTTCGCTCAATCTTGCCCATAAGAATTTGAAATTGGTATCAAAAAATTCCGTCCTAATCGTTTGTCCATTGCCGTCGCCAAAAACAAATAAGTCGTTATAATCTCGATATTTAATGACAAAAGCACGTCCGCCTATAACATCCGTTTCAAAAACTTCCGGAGCATTGAACGAACTATCTGTCGGCATCATAAACGTAAAAAATTCCTGCGAGCCGATTCCCTTTGAAACAAACCGCAAAAACGGAGCATTTACTTTTCTGCCATAGCACGGCGAAACCCAGCTTTCTTTGTTGTGCCATAAGCCATTGTCGCCAAAAGTAAGCAATTTAAGACCAACATCCTCAGCCGAAGATTCATTGACCGAAAAACCGCCATTCGCCGCATTTTCAATTTCCGGTTTCGTCTTAATATTGAAGTGAAAATTGAGTCCGTATTCATTTTCGCCCGTCGTTTCTACATAATCGCGGACAATCCAATAATCATTTTTCAAAAATAAAACACTGCGGGAATGGGTAGCAGATTTTGCCAGACGCTTGTAGCCATCATGCGAACCTGCGAAAAAATCGAATCTGTCTTGCGAAATCCACGAATCGATTTTGGCTTGAGCAGAAGTCTGCCAACTAAATGCACCGCCCAATTCTGACGAAGATTTTTGATTCACACACAGCGTATTATGAGCCGAAGTTGAGCGGAAATAATCCCGTAACTCCTTTGATTCGTGGTAGGTATAAGTTCCCGGATCGACCAGCATCGTTCGTCCGCCGGCTGCCAAATTAATACTCAGAGTGTCTGCATGAGAATGTCCGCCGGCTATTCCGCCCATGTTTCCGCAATCGATCAACATGTAATTATCGGTTTTTTCCCAGCCGTCACGCATTACCAAATATCCGCCATCGCAAAAGCCGTAGGAGTTATTTTCAGGACGAATACCCCGCAAAGCTTCAAATTCTTTCACGCCTTCGCTGCCCAAAAGCCACAAAGTTTCTTCAGCCAAATTCCCGGCAACAAATTTATAGTCCCCGCGATCAAAAATAACGGCTCCGGTTGATAAAACCGCTCGAAAATCATTTGGTTTAAGGCTGCTTGGAGGTAAAAGTTTTCCGCCGTCGTCATCGCCGATAAAAGGCGTGGTGCCGTCCGGTCGAGTAACGCACATCAAAAAGTCGATCACTTTTTGAGTTTTTGTGTCGAGTTTTTCGTGTTGTTGCGGTGCTAATTTTTGACTATCAAGACCTTTCAAAATCAGAAATTGCGAATAGAAATCGGCTGTATATCGTTGATACCAAGTGCTTTGTTCGAAATAAACGCCATCTGGCAAAATTTGTCGGTCAAGTTCCGCGATTAAAATTTCCTCACCAATATTTCGCCAATGTTCTGCCCGTTTGAAAAAAGGCAATTGCGATCCGAGAAAATAGAGTCCAAGTGCTTCGCCGGTTAAATGGGTGTTTGGGCTGTAGTAAGTAGAAAGATATTTTTCGATGTGACGCCCGTGAACGTGTAGGAATTTTAATGATTTTAAGAATATTTCCGCTGTAAAATATTCAGAATCCTTAAAGAATTGAAAAGCCCAGATCCAAGACATAGCCCGAAATGAAACTTCCAGACTGCTTACCCAATTAATGCCCATTCCCGGAGGATTTTGTTCCATCCAGCTTTCCAGATGTCGAATAAATGTTGTCGCAAAAATTTCGTCTTTCGATAACAGGTAGGCGGCTCCAAGCGTAAAAAAATGCTGATGGCGATTTAATTCCCAGATGATTTTTTTGTCGCCTGTTTCTGCTGAATCAAGTTCATCAAATTGTTTCCAATGCTTTAGCGGAACGTGTTTACCCGAAATCGGTTCGTAATGCCAATCAAAATTCGATCCAAAATCAAGATTTTGATAGCCCAGCAAGTCAAATTTTCCCTCAGTGATTTTTTCTGCTTTTTCGATGATGTGCCTAATGACTTTTTCATCAAAACCTCGCAATAATGCAATAGTTTCCGGCTTATTTCTGAACGATGGAAAAAATCTGACATCGGCATTTTCGTAGAATGAAGTGAGAAGATTGTCTTTGGTCAGAGCGTCGTCAATAAAGTAAGATTTTTCGATCAAATCCCAGAATTCTTCGTCGCCTGGAAGCTTTCCGCTCAAACCCATCTGCTCGGTATAAGCAGAAAGAGCCTGTCCGCCGCGTGAGCGTAGCTCAGTCCACGTTCGCCCTTTTAATTTCCTAATTTTCTCAATCGGATTTGCCATTGTTGCTGTCGTCGTTTCCTCAGATGTTTTATTCTCGACCACCGATTTTTATTCATCCATTATTGCTTTTAGCCGATAATTACGAAAATCGTTCGGCACGCCGTCTTTCCCGTCAATTGCCGCAGAAACTATATTAAAAGCTTCTCTCGCGGTGGCAAAATGCAGTTGATATTCGCCCGTTTTCTCTCCATTTTCGATAATCTCGCTAAAGAATCTTTGTGCGTCATCGCCAATGCATGCTGATTGATCGTGTTGAAAAAAACCGTGACAATATAGTTTTACAAATATCCATTCCGGACGACCTTTAACGGTTACATTAGCACTTGCCCAACGCTTTAGCCGGGCGATGTCCATTGGCTGATTATGCACCAATGCTCCATCATCAAGTCTCGGAATCGGCAAACCCTTGATTCGCCTGCTCCAATTTAGAATTAGTGGTCCAGTAAATATAAGTGGTAATTGGGGTTTATTTCCAAAAACTGAGACAGAAGTTCCGGTTCGATGTGGAATTGGCTGATCGAAAGGCAGACCGCATTCGTAAATTTGGTTAATCATCGGAACTTGCGTTTCATCTGGTGCTGATGGCAATGTCATATCCGCGTAACACCCTATATCCGCAATGATTTGCATTTCCTCGTCAACGCCGCAATACTTTCCACCGCATGAATTTGCCAAGGCTAAATTGCCGTGAACAAACGCCCACATCGGCATTCCCGTCGCCATCAATTCGAGACAGACATTTATGCTTTTCTGCTAAAACATCTCGAAAATCGACCAATACTTTTCGTAAATTTTCGGCTGTATCCGGCTCTTCAACTCCGTGATGCAGATGAATTTCCACATCGCCCAAACCCTCGGCTTGCATTGCCGCCATTGTTTCTAAAAGTTGCGGATAATATTGCTCGGCAGGATAAAAATTTGTGTGTCGAAATTTTGTTCCATCAGCATCGCGGACGGCTTCTCCGGTTTTTCTGGCAGTTATGTGATACTCGTCCAATCTCCGCCGCTGCGTATCTAAATCATACGCTCCGCCCTGATGCCATGCGGGTTCAAAGTGATTTGCGACCGTAAAAATGAGATGTTTTTTAGTGCCATTTCCATTGGAAAATAGATTTTCAGCACGAGAAAAAGGATACCGCACCATCCACGGTAAATTTTGTTTTAGTTTTGTCAGGTAGCTGCTCATGCTTATGTTTTTTTCGATCAAATACGAAGGTGCCGTAATCTTGGAATCCGCTAATTCAGCAATAATTTTCAGACCATTTTTTGCAAATTCTCGTTCCAGAAATCCTTTTGTTTGATAAACTTCTTTTCCTTTCCAAAAATTTCCTTGCGGATGTTTGCCTGATAAAAGGTTGATCGTTCCGCCTGTCAAACAAATGATCGGATAGATTAAATGCTTTATACTCATCATTTTAAGCCTTTCTTTGAATGACCACAAGTAAAAAAAAGGTGAATGCGTTTTAAGGAAAAATTTACCGTTTGGCTTTAATACTCTTGAGATTTCCCCAATCGCTTTTCTGTTGTCCATATAAGGCAAGGCGACCCGACAAATTACAACGTCAAAGCTTTCATCGGCAAACGGCAAACTCTCTCCAATTGAACAAATGAAGTCACCTTTTCCAGCGAAACCTGCCTTTTCAAAAACCTTTTTCCCGACTTGTCCGACCTCTTCCGCGATATCAATTCCTACGCAAAATGAATCTTTTTTCTCCGCAAATGGTAAAAGCTGCTGCCCCGCTCCGCAACCGACATCAAGCACTTTTTCAACCGATAAATCCGTAACCGCATTGACCAGCAGATATTTTTGCTCATCGGAATACGAAGCAAAATCGGCAAGAGCCTGTTCGGTATATTCGAGATAATTTGCGTTTGACATGTCTTTTAAATATCTACAAAACGCCGATGCCAAAGTTCGAGCATCCAAAGCGTCCAAAGCGAATGCGAATGATCCCGACGACCTTTGTGATGTTCATCCAGCAAGATTTGAATGTAATTTTTGTCGAAATAACCGCGTTGGAGTGCTCTGGAATCGCTCAAAGTATCGTGAATTCTTTCCTTTAACTGCGAATTTATCCATTCATTTATCGGCACACCGAAGCCTTGCTTTTCTCGATACAAAATTTCATTCGGGACAATTCCCTCCATCGCTTTTTTGAAAATTGACTTAGTTTCGAGTCCTTTAAGCTTTAGTTCGCTCGGAATATTGGTCACAAATTCAATCAATTTATGATCGAGCAAAGGAGTTCGAGCTTCCAGCGAAGTCGCCATCGTCATTCGATCAACTTTAACCAAAATATCCGAAGGAAGATAAGTTTTGCTGTCAAGATATAGCAGATTATCAATCGGATTTCCGGTATCAACGCTCTCTGCAAATTGCTGGAAAAGCCTCTCGCCGGCACCGAAACTGCCGTTTAATCCGGACATAAACTCATTTGAATACAGAGACTTACGGCGTGATCGATTAAAATGCGAAACGCTGTCGATATAGCGATCTATGGAATCCAAACTCGCGTTATAGAGATAATTTTTGCCTTTCGCACCATGGGGCAGTTTTTCTGAAACCGTCTGCATTCCTTTCTTTAATAAACCGGGTAAATTGCCGAATCCGCTGCGTTTTTTATCGATGGCATATCGCGTGTATCCCGCAAAAAGCTCGTCGCCGCCATCGCCCGAAAGCACTACAGTAACAAAATCTCTCGCCATTTTCGAAACCATGTAGGTTGGCAAGGCGGACGAATCTGCAAAAGGCTCGTCGAAATGCCAAACCAATTCATCGACAATTTCTACCAAATCGGGCGTGACGACAAATTCGTGATGTTCGGTATTGAAATGTTTGGCGGCAACGCGTGCGAATTTTAACTCATTAAAAGTGTCTTCATTGAAACCGATCGAAAAGGTTTTGACGGGCTGATTCGAGAATTTCGCCATCATCGCAACGATTGACGAAGAATCAACGCCGCCTGACAAAAAAGCACCGAGCGGCACTTCGGAAATCATCCGAACTCTCACGGCATCCGCAAGTATTTCGCGTAATTGCTTAATATATTCAGCTTCAGTTTTGATTTCGATTGGTTTGACGTAATTAAAATCCCAGTATTTTTTCGTTTCAATTTTGCCGTTTTTAAAGGTTAAAAAATGACCGGGCAGAAGCTTTGAAACGTCTTTGAAAATACAAAATTCTTCAGGAACGTAAGCGAAAGTTAAATATGAATCAAGTGCCGAAAAATCAATATCGCGAGAGATTTCGCCGTGTTCGAGCAAAACCTTCAATTCAGAGCCAAAAACGAAATTGCCTTCTTTCGTCAAGCTGTAAAAAAGCGGTTTTTTGCCAACTCTATCTCTTGCAATAAATAGGCTTTCGTCTGTTTTATTCCAAATCGCAAAGGCAAACATTCCGCGTAAATGTTCAAGACAATTTTCTCCAAATTCTTCGTAAGCATGGAGAATTACTTCGGTATCCGAATGAGTTTTAAATTTGTAGCCGCGTTTTAAGAGGTTGTCGCGAAGTTCCTGAAAGTTATAAATCTCGCCATTGAAGACAATAAACATCGAATTGTCTTCATTAAAAATCGGTTGTTGTCCGCCTTTGAGATCAATGATCGAAAGCCGACGCATTCCGAGTGCCGCATTTCCCTGAACGGTAGTTCCCTGCTCATCAGGACCACGGTGGGTGATGATTTTGCACATCGCATCGAGCCGGGCTTCACTTTCAGCGGCATTTGAGTTTTGTTTTGAGATAAATCCGGCGATTCCACACATAATTAAGATTTCAGGTTTGTTTTTTAAGGGGGGATAGATTTTATATTTTGAGTTGTCTTTGTCCTGTTTTTTCAGCTCCAATCCACAAAGCACTCCAAATAATTTGGCGACATACTCTCCAATACTTTACCGATGTATCGTTGGTTTTATCAAACATAAGTCGCCACATTGAGAAATTGTAAGAAAGTAAATCGGTAATTTCGATGAATTTTGTTTTTAGCCAACCGAACTGACTGTAACAAAATACATATTTACAAAGAACGGATTTTTCGATTCTCCAATCGGGAGGAAGCTGGCGGGCACTTCGATTTTTCTTATGCAAAACTCTCGCTTTTGCTGTAAACCAAACCTCGAAGTCGTTTTTCCACATCAGATAGCACCAGTGCATTGCCTCTGCAAACATAAAATAATCTTCCGGCACGTTTCCCGCTTTTTGGATAGCTTCGCGGCGAACCAACATACATGCACCGACCATCCATTCCACTTTTCGATCGGTTTTGTGGTCAAAAAACATCCCGAGCAAATTTTGATCCCGCCATTCCTTTGAGAAAAATCTGTAAAGCCCCATCGCTTCGATAAAATTCTTAAGCGGATGTGGAAAAAAATCGCAAATTATTTGAATTTCACCATTTCCATCGTGCAATTGCGGTCCGAGAATTCCAATTTTCGGATTCTCTTCGATCATTTCAAGTAATTTCAATAAATCTTGCTTTTCGGAAACCGTATCCGGATTGAGGAGCAATACATAATCCGTGTCAGTTTGAGCAATTACTTGATTGTTCGCGGCGGCAAAACCGCGATTATCTTTATTGGCAATCAATTCAACCTGCGGAAATTCTTTTTTGATAATCTCCGTCGTTTGATCGCTTGAATTATTATCGACTACCCAAATCTTCCAATTTTCCGGCAAATCGGACAGTGATTCGAGGCATTCCCTTATTTCGTTCTCGCTATTCCATGTAACAATCGAAATAGCCACAGTTTTGTCAATTTGATTCGCTGTCAGCATTCTTGATTTTTTATGTGTTCTAGAGTTTTTGGGAGCTATCGCTCAAACGAATTTATCGATTGAATGACAACAGCCCGGTTAATTTACTTTGGACAAATTCCTTTTCCCTTTCGGTGAAAATCCGTAAGTAGAAAAGCAATCCAATGTATATACACACAAAAAATAGACCCGTTATTCCAAGAATAATTGCACCGGAAATAAGCTCCGTCGCGTAGATTTCGACTTTTTCAAATATCAAAAGACTTATTCTTTCACCCAAATTACCAATTTGAGCCATCACAAGATTATAGATGAAGTATGTAGGAATCCCCGCCAAAACTGCAGCAATAGCTATCTTCCCGACGTTTTTCATCAGCGATAAATCTTGCGTTTTCAGATCGAGAAATACGCAAATTTTACTAAGCGTAATCACTCTTTCAATAAGTGCAGTTACTACTACAATAATTATCATCCCTTTCAAATCAAGATATTGCATCCCGATCCAAAGCGTAAAAAGCATCAAACCAACAATTACAATTCTAACTTTCAGGATGTATTTTCCAAGCTGTTCATACGTTCTGACAATTGGATCTGTAATTAAAACATACGTTGGCAAAAGCGTAATGTTGATTAAAAAAATTGGGACAGCCGCGAGGAATTTACCTGTAAAAAGTGTTGTAATAAATGTTGTCGCCGTTATCAAAAATAGAATGAACACCGGAAAATAAAAGAGTGCCAGTTTTTCACTCGCACGGGCGGAAAGTTCGATCATTTCACGAATTTTCCCCTGCAATTGAAGCTCGCTCATCCGCGGAATCAAGACAGCACTAACTGATTCGTAAAGTATTGCAAGCAAAGGCAATTCGAAACAGCCTACCCGATAAATACCCAATTCCTCTTCGCTAAAACGATAGCCGATGAAATAATTATGCGATTCGCTCTGAAGAATCCATAAAACTCCCATCAAGCCAAAAGGTATCGCGTATTGCAATTGCTGAACCAATATTTTTCTGTCAAAACTATGCCAAAACCCTTTGAATCTCGAATTTAGGTAAAACAGCAAAACGATTGTTTGCAAGATTACCTGAATAGTTACGGCATTAAGCATTGACTGAACGGTTCCGAGATAATAAACCGCTGAAACCATTAAAAGCATTTTCGTCAATTGTGCAAAAACAATGAAGCCTGTCGCCAATTTCGCTTCCTGATTTGCAATCGCCACGATCTCAAGAAACGCCGAAAACATCCACAACCAAATTACGAAACCAATTTGCGGTGCCATCCGCGTTAATTCATCATTTTTGAATAAATTTCCGAGGAATTGGGGATAAATATTAAGAAAAAGACAGGCTAATCCGCCAATGACAAAATTGAAAAACAGAACATTGAAGACGTAAAAACGCCGGTTTTCACGCTCGCGGGAAAGGTAATAATACATACTCATCCCCATGCCGAAAGCTAATAGACTATTGGCATTTACAATAACCAAAAAAACTTCCTGATAAATTCCAAAATCGCTTTTACTCAATATTCTGACAACCATAAAAGGCAACAGAAAGCTCAGGGCAAAGCCGATGATTTTGGCTATCATCAGCCATGTGCCCTGCGTAGTGAGCGATATTTTGTTTTCTTTGGTTTCTTCCATTCTATCTTTCAGCAGGTTTAATTTTTTTCTTCAGACCATTGCTGATCGCTTCGCCAATTCGTGATTCCTTGAGGTTTCGTGAATAAAAAAAGCCACCGAAAATCAAAATCATTCTTTCAACGTCAAGAGATTTCGTTTCGTCCCTCATTATGATCGCCTTCACTTTCTCCCATGAATTTTTAAGTAAATCACTGTACAAATATCTGGGAACTCCAAACAATTTTTTACTCGCGAAATATCCGTAATGCTCGTCCATCAAATGCCATGAAATACCGGCATTAAAACACCATTGGCGATAATAAGATTTTGTTAAACGATATTTTGGCACAAAATGATAAACCTTCAAATCCGGGCAATAAATGCCTTTTTTCCCCGCTTTTATCAATTCATCATAAAAAATATCGTCTTCACAGCTAATCAAACTCTTTCCGGACGTTCCAAGTTCCAAAGGATAAAGTCCGATTTCCTTAAAAACACTCGCCTTAAAAACAGCGTGTCCGCCGGAAAGCATCGGAGTTTGTTTCGAATAAAACCACTCTTCATCGCCGTAATCCCGCAAACTTATAACTCCTCTTTTCAGAGGTTCAACCCAGCTTGGTGGTTCAATTTCCCAATCAGGCAAAACTCTTCCGCCAATAAAATCAAGCTCGTCTGATCGGTTGCTAAAAACCTTCCCAATCACCTCAAACCATTCCGGCGTTATCCGGATATCGTCATCAAGCATCGAAATGAGATCAGCTTTTGAATGGCTGATCCCCGCATTAACTGCTGCCGAACGCCCTTGTTTTGGCTCAAATAAATATTCAAACTTTATCTTCGGATATTGAGTTTTCAATTCCTCGAAAACACTCTCAGTTTCGTCTGAAGAATTATTATTTACAACCGTAACGATAATCTCGAGTTCTTTTGGCACGCTAGAATTCCCAATACTATGCAGAGTTTTGCGAAGCAATTTTGCACGATTATAGGTTGGAATAATAACGTTTATATTCATATTTTAGGGGTGATACTATGAATGAATCGGGGCGATAAACGAAACTTCGTCCGAACGGATTTTTTTGAAAAGCTTAACCACCAATCGTGGGCTAAACCTAACCAGATTGATAATAACGGTTAGCTTAAATTTTTTATAGTAGTTGTTCGACTTTTTGAAATGAACCAATGATTCTTCAAATTCTTCACGCAAAAGATGATATTTTCCTTTTTCGAGTTCGAGTTCGGCAACTGAAAATTCCATCTGCTCAGTCCAAACTTTCTGCTCTGATTCGGTCAAATCATATTTTTCTCTAATTCTTGCCAAAGCCACGACATTTCTTTCAGATCGCTGTAAATTGCTGCCTGATAGACTATTTAGCCGCACACGATATTTTAGCAAGATTGCTGATTGGTAGCCTATTTTCACGCCATTTTTTGCCAACCGAAACCATAAATCGAAATCCTGATTACGCGGTAAAAGCTTATCAAACAAACCATTTTCAATTACTTTTTCACGCAAAACGACTGTGCCGGAAGTAATTACGTTGCATTTTCCCAATAGCAAACTTTCCGTAGTAACCTCGCCTTCGGAAGGTGATTTTTGCCGATACGTATCTTCTTTGTAGTTTATTTCGCCAAAAAGCCATGCATCGCAATAGATCATTTCAAATGAATTATCTTCAATAAATTTGATTTGCGATGCGAGATTTTCCGGCAGCCAAACATCGTCGCCATCTAAAAAAGCTAAATATTTTCCGGAAGAATTCGCAATTGCGGTATTTCTCGCAACAGACGCACCGGCATTTTCCTGGCTGATATAAATGAGTTTGTCGAAATAGGGCTGTAGTAATTGTTCAAATTCCGGAGTGTCGGTCGAACCATCATTCACCAGAACTACTTCAAAATCCGTAAAAGTTTGTGCAAAAACGGAATCGAGAGTTTCAACGATGTACGGAGCGAGATTATGTGCAGGAATAATCACCGAAACATACGGATTTTCTTTGACTGATTTGCCTATTCGTTTTTCCAAAATTATTGGGTCGTGATTTTCGTTCATTTGAAAATTTATACAGATTGCTTGAAATAGGTATTTCAAGTTTAATATGAGGGCTTTGTCAGGTTGGTGACCACAAGGTTGGCTCGATTTGAGCAACTTGCAAGTTAATTATACAACGAATTGTTATTATTTAGGCGATTAAATAATGAACGTCGCTTAAGACGGCAAAGAACATTGAAAGCGAAGAATGTTTGGCGTGAGTATCATACCAACCCGGAAGCGAACGACGAAAAATTCTTTCCAACAGAGTAATAAATCTTGCCCCTTTGGAAGTTTGTGGCAAAAATGAATAATCGCCAAAGAGCCAATAACGAGCAAAAATCCATTTATATTCCTTGATTATTTGTGTGCTGTCTTTCCATTTTGCCGGAAGTTCTTCGCCAAAAATACCAGAGGAGCCTTCTTCAAACAAATGCCTAAATTCCTTTTTATCTGCTGTTTTTGATATCACCTCAAAATCGGTTACATCTTGCTGGATAGCTTTAAATTTGTCATAACCTAACTGCTCAAATAGCGAAATTTCTTCTTCTAATTTCCGGAACACTACTTTTTCCGATCTGATGGAAATGTAATCAGGCTTATTTTCAAATTCCAACAGGGCTTTCAAACAAATCATTTCAGAGCCGACAATGTCCGCTTTTAAATAATGCGGCGTGCCGTAAATTTTCAGACATTCGGTGAAATCAACTGTATCTACCTCAATGATTTGATTGGTTGTTCCCATCACTTCATTACGAGAAGCCCAATCTTGACTTATACTTCCCCATTGTGAAAGTTGGGTATTTTGATAAAATCTCGCCTTCGTTTGCCTGTTTGCAATAGCAGATTGCTCAACAATTGCACCTTCAACAATAGTCAATTTGCCGTTCATAATTGCTTCCGCAAATCGTTTCCTGCAATATTCCGCATTTTCAGGATTAGCTTCAAAGCCGATCACCTTATATCCTTTTCGCAGATAAAAATCGGTATCCTGCCCCTTGTGCATTCCTACGTCGTAAATCAACTGATTGTCTTTTTGATTCTTTATCATCCCAGGTATTTAATTATCGTTTTTGGGGTAGAAACAATATAAATGAAAAATGCTCAAAATCTCAAGGAGTCTTCCTGTTTGCATGCCTTGATCATTTGCTTCTGACACTATTTTCCATTGAGTTGATCGTATGATTACTATCTTTTGCCTCTCTGATCGGCTCCCAATTGGCAAAACGCTCGCCTCGCAAAAACTTGTAAAAACCAAGTATCGAAGCAGCATTAGCGATGACAAAATAAAAAGGAATTGAAAATATACCAAGTTTCTTTCCGCTTTTCTCAAAAAACAAACCTGCTAATGCAATTAGGTAAAAACCAACTTGCAGCGTGAAAAGTATAGCAAACAGAAGTGAGTTAGTTGATAAAAAAGCAGTAGTCAAAAATATCAAAAGCAAAAATATTGGCACAAGATAACGCATTAATTTATGCGAAAAAAGCTCGACTGCGTAAAAACCGCTTTTCAAAGGATTCATCATCTTGCGATTTCGCCAAAGATCCGTAAACGTCTGTGAAATAACGCGAACACGCATTTGAAATTCTTTTTTTGAATGCTGATTCGTTTCTTCAATGCAAATCGCATTTGGTTCATAAATTGTTCGCAAACCTTGTTCGTATAAAACCGTAGCGATCAAAAAATCACTGCAAGCTTCCGGATACATCGGCTTGTACGCCGATTTTCGCACGGCATATAAACATCCCGAAGCACCAATCAGCGAACACGCAAGGCTTTCGGCTTCTTTGATAAACGTTTCGTAGTTCCAATAGCTTTTCGCACCTTGCCCGATATTCGTATTTCCTTTATCAACGTAAATTAATTTTCCCGCTACGCAGCCAATTGTTTTGTCGGCAAAACTCGGCAACATTTCACGTAAAACATCCGTTTGATACATTGTCGTAGCATCGGAAAAAAGAATGATCTCGCCTTTTGCTTGCTCGACGGCTTTGTTTTGTGTGTAAGTTTTGCCAACTCGTCCTTCTTGCCGAAAGAGTCTGACACCATGCGAAGCAAATTCTTTTACAATCTCATCCGTTTCATCAGTTGAACCATCGGAAGCGACCAAAATGTCTAATTTTCCTTTCGGATAATCAATCTTTATGGTGTTTTCAAGTTTGCCGCGAATATCTTGTGCTTCATTGTAAGCAGTAATTATAACCGTCACATTCGGCTCAAAATCACTGCGTTTTACTTTGAGCGGGCGAATTAAACTTACTAAATAAACTAAAACCGGATAACCGACATAAGTATAAAAAAGTGCCAAAGCACTTATTCCGAAGATAACTTGTGTCGCCGTTTGTAAGTTCATTTTAGGAAAGCTTTAAGCCTCTCTAAGTTTCAAATAATTACCTAAATTGTCGTCCGCTTTTTCAGTTTCAGGTTGTTGCCCAAGCTGATAAATCCTACGTAAGCAAATCGCATATGCTACAGGATAATAGATATACCATTGATAAGCCACCGAGGCGAAAAAGCTCGAAACCATATAGCCGATAATTCCTGCCTGCAAACCGATTGAAAGATAATAAATCCACGACGAATCGTCTTTAAGAAACATTCGCCGTTCGATTATTCCAAGTTTGCGAAGGGGGCTAACCATAAATATCACATATGCCGCAAGACAAAACCAACCTAATTCAGCCGAAACCTGTGTGAATGCATTGTGAGTTTGTAAATGATGAATACTGACAATGGGAAAATTGCTAAATCCGATACCCGCTGGATTTCGAAGCGTCACAAAAATTGAACGCCATAAAATTTCACTTCGTTGACTCGACGAACCTGTCGCATCCATTCCTGAGTCAAAAATTGAAAGCATTCTTTCGCCATAATTACCCGGTGCAATCAAGACAAGTATAATTGCGATAAAAATCGAAATAGCTATAATTTTAAGACGGCTTTTTTTGCTCAATTTCCAAACCATAAAGGCGAAAACTGCAATCAGCCCTAAAAATCCGCCACGCGATTGTGTAACAAAAACACCAAAAGTCATGATACCCGCGGCAATAAAATATAATAATTTTGCAACTTTTATCTTCGAACTTAAGCCAAGTACAACCGCGACCGGAAGAAACATAACCAAATGCACACACATGTCATTTGGATTATCAAACATTCCGCCGAAGCTCGCATTTACACGATAACCTTCAACTTCAAATTTGCCTTCTGTGTACGCCTGAATCGCCCGCGAACTCACGAAAGTTCCGATTCCAATTGAGAGCAACATCAATCCGGTTAAACGCAATCTGGTTCGCAACGTATTGACCATTACGATAAAAATCATCACCACTTTGCTATAAAGATCATAAAATGCTCCCCAAGCCATACCCGGATCCTTGGCAATCGGCATTGTCAAAAGAGCCCATGCGGCGATAAACAAAATACACTTAACTTCTGTGGTTAAAATTGTGACCGAACCTTCCGTCGCTAATTGAGTTGGTAAATAAATCAAAAGCGTTGCAACGGCAAATATCATCGCAACTGATGTAAACCCTTCCAAACCCGGAATCCATTCATACGGACGAAAATAAACGACAAGCGTAAATAAAAAAAGCCCAACGTAAGTCAGGTTATGTCCATTGCGAACGATCCATCCGTCATTTTTTAATAGTTTTGTTTCTTTGGCTTCTGATTTTTGTGTTTTACGGTGTTTCTGCTCTTCCGAAAAACTCAGCGGAACAGAAGGCTTCAAAGCTTCAAGTTTTTTACTTTCTGAAGCAATTTCCGAAGTTTGAACAGTCTGTATTAAACGAGGTGTTAATTCGTCCGCCTTTACTTCAGGTTCAATCGTATGATTCGGATTTGCTAATGTAAGCTGATTATCAGAGTGTTCTTTTTTTTCAGATTTGCCTGGTGTTAAAGGTTTTAATGAAGAAAAGTCGCCGGATTTTGGCTCGTTCTTTTTGGTGGAAGAGCCAAGAGATTGGTAGTCACTATTTTTTCCTAGATTGGCAGACATTTATCTTCATTGGGGGAATAATACAAACTTACAGTTTTATGAGCGAAATTCTGGGATGCCATTTCAACGCTCTGAGTTGTTACTATTCTAATCATTTTTAGCGATTCTGGGAATCTTTTAGGCAGGCACTTTTTGATCGGCTTCTTCGGCAATAATTTGCTTAACCTTTATTTTCAAAGCCATTTCAAATTGTCTTGCTTCGCCTACGCCTGTAAATGAAAGCTCTTGAAGATGACCTTCGATTCTTCGGCGATAGTCTGAAACCAGTGAATCCGAAACGCCCAGCATTGCCGCGACTTCAAGCTGTGTTCCGCTATTCGAATCCAAATAACAATGCCACAAAACGCTGACCATTCGCTGGTATTGTTTGGCTTTTCCTCTGACTGATTTATTCAAATTAACCAGAAAATTTTCTACACAGCCAACGGCGATTGATTCGGCTTCTTGCCGTAATAAATTTTGTTCCGGATTTTCCCGCGTGTCTGCCGGATCGTATTCCATTTTCTGCTCTTCATCGGTATCATCACCACCGCCGCCAATCGGAACGAGGTAAATGTCCATCACAGGCAATCGCGACATAACGAAAGAACGCAGACTTCTAACATCAACCGGCGAATCCACGGCTTTCAAAACTTTGATAATCAAAAGCTCCAGATCAGGATTGCTGATAACAATTTGAGCATCGCCCGTGCAGCCAACCATTCGTGTATCGCGGCTATGAAAGGCAACAGTTTTCACACGCGGTTCCATCTCTTGATGATTGCGGCGTGATTTTTTATCAACCCATTCGGCAAGCCCGTAAGTTCGGTCTGCCAGACGGCGATGTATCTCAAGGTTTCCGATATTATCAAAACGCTTGAAAGTATCGCTCGATTGAATTAGCGTAGAAATTCTGCGAGCCAAACGATAAGATTCCGGATAACGTTTGCGAAGTTCTGCCGTCAGTAAATTGGTTAATTCAATCTGACTGATCTCTGCTTCGATCTCAGCATTGGACATTTCAGTATCCAAATAATGCTGAAAACGTTCTTTGCTGAGCAATGCTACAAATAATTCTTGAGTTAAATCTGTGTGAGCATTATATTTGCCTTCTTCTACAAGCAAACCTGCACTTCTTGAGGCTCTCACCAAAGGATGAGATGAAACAATTCTGTGCAATTCTGCCCATATTTGATTAACGTCGGAAGTTTTGAGGCTTTCATTCCATTTTCCAACCTTTATTTGTCGGTGTGGTACCGCTCTCGTCGAGCGTTCTTGTTGTTTTGCTCCGCTCATATTTTATTTATCGAAAGTTCCTTTGTTTTCATGTGTTTTGCCCTGAATATTAAAAAAGTAAGAAACGAAATTTTTACAAAATCCTTCCCGAACGGATCTATAACCGCAAAAATTAATCTATCTTTCTTAGCTTGTTTAACTAATCTTGAGATATGTAGAAAAACTTATTTGAATCAAAAGCCGAGCAAGCGTTTAATTCGGAGGGATCAGTTAGTAGGCTTCCCTTTCCACTAACTACTTTTTAATCTTACCAATTATTTCTCAAATGAGCAACATTTTTTTGTTTTTTTTAATAATGTTTATCAAATCGATTAAATATAGGTAAATATTGGCTTTGCGGCAGAATCGCAATCAACATTGGCGACTTGCAGCAAAATTATTTTCGATTTTTGCGTTTTAGTTGTGGAAGGAGAGGGGCATTATGGCTTTACTTTTAATGTCATGAAACAGAAATGGTCGGATTATTCGATACGTCCAATGAGAAGAAAAATATTGAGCAATAGAGGCTCTTCGGTTTCCTTAAAGATGATTACCTTTTGTAAAAACGTGCATTGCCCTGCTTCCCAAGACTTACTTGCGTTCCAAAAAGGTGAGACTTCAATTAAGGAAAATGGGGAAATCCAAAAACATTTAGAAACGTGCGAATTTTGTGCGGCGGAGATTGAATTCTATGAAAACGCACCACAGGCGGAAGAAATTGTCGCCAGCGTAGATATTCCTTTACCACTTTATCAATTAGCCGAAGCCCTTTTAAGCAATGGACAAAAGAAATATACGATGCTTAATAAATTGCTAAATGAAAGCGAAGGGCTTTCATTGAACAAAGTTTAATCTTAAATCTTGAAACTTTTAGCTTCCGCAGATTTCGTCAATTGCCTCTTCGTATTTTTGGTCAATCACACCGCGTTTGATTTTTAAGGTTGGTGTCATTTCGCCTTTATCGATTGAAAATTCTCTAGGAAGCAAATAAACACGCTTTACTCTTTCATAATCGGCTAATTCTCTGGTCAAGGAAACAGCTTCATTTTGCACAATTTTAACAACATTCTGGACGCTCACAAAGCTCTTCTCGTGAGCCGTTGATATCAATTTTATTTTCTTCCAAAACAGCTTTTAGAGTTTCCCAATCAGGCACGATTAACGCTCCAACCTGTTTTCTATTTGCCCCAACCACAACTGCCTGTGCGACCAAAGCACTTTGTTTCAAAAGACTTTCTACCTGCTGCGGAGCAATATATTTACCGTTTGAAAGTTTGAAAAGGTCTTTTTTCCGGTCGGTAATATAGAAATGCCCATCGTCGCCTTCGTAGCCAATGTCGCCCGTGTGATACCAACCGTCTTTCAAAACTTCCGCTGTTAATTCGGGTTTATTATAGTATCCCCTCATCACACATTTGCCGCGAATCAGCAATTCGCCATCTTCCGCAAGCTTGATGTCAATTCCCTCAAAAGGAATTCCAATTGAATTATAATGATTATTTTCCGGTCGATTGGCAGATGAAACGCAGCCTTCGGTCATGCCATATCCTTGCAAAATCGGGATTCCCGCCGCCCCAAAATGCGTAACTTAATTTTTTGGAAAGCGGAGCACCACCCGAAACAAAGAAACGAAGTTTGCCGCCAACTCCTGCCCGCCATTTTGAAAAAACGAGTTTATCGGCAATCGCATGTTTTGCCGCCAAAGCCGGTCGGAACAGCTTTTCCGTTTCTCTTTGTAATCCCAATATTCCTGCCCAATTTCCAACGCCCACGAAAAAAGTTTAGTTTTCCAACCGCCTGCCGACATCCCTTTTTTAACAATTTTGTGATAAACCTGTTCGAAAAGTCTCGGAACGGCTGTCATAACAGTCGGCTGAACTTCCTGCAAGCCCGGTGCTAATTGTTCAAAAGCCGAACAATAATGAACCGCCACGCCATTGCAAGCCAAAACGTAAAAAACACTTCGCTCGAAAATATGGGATAAAGGCAAAACGGAAAGCGAACGATCCGTCGGCAAAATCGGTAATCCTTTTGAGATGGCTAAAATATTTGAAGTGAAATTTTCGTGCGTCAGCATCACGCCTTTTGGTTCGCCGGTTGTGCCGCGATGTATAGATAATCGTCGCTAAATCGTCTGTTTTAATTTCGGCCAAAAGTCTATCGAAAGCTTTTTCATCAATTTTATTTATCTCATCGCCTTTTTGCTCAAGCTGCGCAAAAGTCATTACCCGCGAATCATTTTCGGGAATCGATCGTCTTCAAAAAAGATTAATTTTTCGAGTTGCTCAACTCCTTCGAGAGCTCGCATCGCGTGTTTCCAAAGTTTTTTGCCGGAAATAAATAATGCTTTCGCACCGGAATCTTCGAGAATATAGCGGATTTGTTCTACGGCTTGAGTGGTATAAATCGGCACATTAACGCCCCGAAGCGATAGAATCGCCAGATCGGCATACGACCATTCGGGACGATTTTCGGAAATAATCGCAACGCTTGTCGCCCGCCTTTACGCCAATATCTGCCAAGCCAAGCGTGATTTTCTTCAGCTTTTCGATAATTTCGGTATAAGAAATACCCTGCCAGGAATCATTAACTTTATAATTCCAAGCGTCCGGCTTTCTTAAAACGCAACAACGATTCCAACATAAATTGCGGAATCGTCTGCGAAAATTCTTCAAACCCGATTAAATTTGTGGTATGTGCCATGATTAATAATGTTGAAATTATCTCTTAGTTTCGGGAATTAGCAAAATTAGAACGGTATAATTAATATCCGTTTCAAAAATTCTATCTCAATACAGCCGCACCTTTCCGCATTAAAATCGAGCAACGCGAAGTGCAAATTAGTTTGCCTTTGTCGTTGGCAATTTCGATATTCCAGACTGTTAGCGATTTGCCATTATACAACGGTTTTGCCTCGATTGTAATTTTGCCTTTGCTCACGGCACGAACGTGATTTGCGTTTATTTCAATTCCCACGGGCGAATATTTTTCCAAATCAATGCTCGAAACCGCCGCGATTGATGCCGCTGTTTCGCAAAGAAACAGAGAAACTCCGCCATTCATAATTCCCAGATATTGATGCACTCGCGGCGTTACATCCATCGTTAAAACGGCACGTTCGGCTTCGGCAACCTCAATTTTTATCCCAAGAAATTGAATCAATTCATTTTCCTGAGTCTTTTTTATCAGTTCAATCTTGTCCATATTTTGTGAGAATAGTCTGCCACAAGCCAATTAATTTTTATAGTTGATTTTGCCTTTTCACTAATAACGCATTACCTTATATTTTTATGCTACAAGATTCAAAACCCATCAGAATATTGAAAATTCTGCTCCACATCACTTTTTTCGTCTGCGGAATCACCACGATTCTGATTGGTCAGGTTTTACCTTTTTTAGCCGAACGTTTTTCGCTCAACGATTTGCAAGCCGGTTTTATGTTTCCCGCACAATTTTCCGGTTCACTGATCGGAACATTTTTGACCAGTAAATTTGGCAAACGCAACAAATTTTCACTCGCAACTTTGATCGGGATTTGCTTGATGGGATTAGGCATTTTGGGATTAAATCTGCCCTTTGAATTATGTTTGGTCGCTTTTTTTCTTAACGGCATTGGAGTTGGGCTAACGCTGCCTTCCATAAATATGTTGATTTATGAACTCAATCCAACTCGGGCTAGTTCTGCCGTAAATATTCTCAATTTCGTTTGGGGAGTTGGTGCAATTATATGTTCGCTAACGGTTTACAGCGTTTCGAAAGCTATCGGATTCTTTCCCATCAGCATTGTTCTTTCAGCAATTTTGTTTGCAATTGCGATTGGTTTGTGGCTGCTGCCAAGTAATTTAGAAGAAAAGCCTGTGGCGACTGATGATGATTCAATTGATTTTTCCGTACCGATTTGGACAAATCCGATTGCCTGGTTAATCGCGGGATTTAACTTTATACACGTTGGATTTGAAACTTCGATGGGCGGCTGGTTGCCAACTTATACGGAAAGATTGGTCGGCAAATCATTTGAATGGTGGCTTGCACCAACCTTTATATTCTTTCTGCTTTTTGTTGTCGGACGTGGCGTTGCTCCAATCTTTTTACGGTTGATGGATGAAATGAAAATGCTTATCTTGAGCGTTATAACAATGCTCTTTGGATTGATTATATTATTGATATCAAAAGACTTACTGATGCTCTGCCTAGGATCGGCAATTGCCGGATTCGGCACGTCATCTGTTTTTCCAAACAACATGTCGCGATTCACAAAAACTTTTGGAGCATCAGCCAGCCGACGTGCTACGCCATTTTTTATCGCCGGAACTCTCGGAGCGACTTTCACAACTCAGGTGATCGGCTATACCTCAAATTACTTTAACAGCTTAAATTCAGGGATGTTTATCCTACTGGGAAGTGTAATAATATTACTTATTTTGCAGGTTATTCTGATGTTTCCAAAACTACAGAAAAATTAAAATCTTCGGCAGGTAATAAAAAAAGAGGATGTCTAAGAACGTGAATTTGCCCGTTTGCGGGCTAAAGAATCAAGCTCCATGCGTCAGCTTGGAGCTTTAGTTAAATGAGAATAAGCCCGTTTGCGGGCGACAGAGGTTGCGTAAGCCTTAAATATAAACGCTTTACACATTTGTCGCCCACGAAGTGGGCTTTTATGATTATTTCAATCACTTACACGCTCTCGCGTGTAGCTTAATTCTATCGTCCGCAAAACGGACTTTTCAGACATCCTCTTTTTCGATATAAAGTTAGTAATTTATTAACCAAACAATTTACCAAAAACATTTGAAGCTTTTTGATTTAACCAACTGGTAGCTGCCTCGCCTGCGGGTGCAGCAAAACTTCTTAATAATCCGCTGCTGCTTGAATTTAACCAATTTGTTACTGAGCCGCCTAGCCCGGAAGTTACGTTCGAAAGCCAATCTTTACCTTTACTGTAAAGATCAATTCCTTTTGATAAAACTCCGCCAACCCCAGTATTGCCCAGAAAATTCTGTGCTTTTCCCAACAAATTACCTGCTCCACCCGTGAAGGCTCCGGCAACACTTCCTAGCATAGCAAGTGGGTTTTTGCTTTTTATCGCATCATAAGCTCCTACTGCTGCCGATGCAATTTTCAAAGCTCCACCAATCGCAGTCCCAATACCTGGAACAAACATTGCAATTGTTGAAAGAATCGGTAACGCTTTTTTCAAAAAACCGCCAACCTTACCCAAGGCTTTGCCAATTCCGCCAAACAATTTTTTGAAAAATCCGCCTTTTTTCTTCTTTTTTGCGGGAGCCGGCGAGGCTTCAACCGGTTTTGAACTCTCCAGACTCGAATTCGAACGAACATTCGTCGTACTTTTATTGAAGCACCTCATCATTGAATCCATCGCACCCTGCAATGCGTCAGACGAAACCTTTGCACCGCCACCGCTGAACGAACCGCCTTGCGAATTGCCCGGAGCCTGCAAGGTACCGCCTTGGTTGCCGAGTGATCTATCTAATGCGTTCGAGAAATTATTGCTGGTATGACAGTGATGTTTACTTATATGATTTTGGCTCATTTCCTTTCTCCCAAATTTTTCACGAATTACTTTATGATACTCACGTTATCGTAGAACTTGAGAAATTGTTTCCTATTTTCGAGCCGAATTTTATTTTATTTTGAAAACTTACCTCGAATCTTAACTGCTCGTTCAATAACATCAACGTTTTCCAAAATTTTGAGACGCAAGTCTTTATCCAATTTCGGATTATCAGCCAGAAATTTATTGACGATTGCCAACGCCTTGTCGCTTTTTTGCCCACCGATAAATGCCGAAAGCCAGCCATTGACGAAGAAAATTTTGCGATTTCGCTTCAGATTCGGCAGTTCCGCTAATGCTTTTTCGAGATACGGTAGAGTTAAATCCGAATGCTTTGTCGAATTGAAACTGCCAAACGCCGCTTCGATCCAACTTTCGCTGATTTCTTTGTTAGCCACGAAATCGTTGAAATATTTCGACTTATTCTCAGCCGTTCCGATTCCGGCTTTCGCGGCGTAGGCGTAACGTTTTGCATCATCGGAAGTTTCGGTCTTTTCGAGCTCGGCTAAAAGTTTCGGTGCGTCTTTATCGCCTAAAATCAAGAGTTTTGTAACTATGTCGAACTTATCTTTTGTTTTAAATTCAAACGGTTTTTGGTTTTTGGCATTCGGTTTTAGAAAATCCTTTAACAATTCTCTTCCGTTTTCACTTGAAACTACGTTCAAAAATGCTCGATAAAAAGTTATTTTTTGACTTTGCGTTTCTGCCGTCTGCATTTTGTTGATTAAAACTTTCTCGAGTTTGGCGACGAGGTCAGTACCATCTGCGTGAGCGGATGGATTCTTCTTGGTGTTTGAGCCGCTCGCTGACGAATTGATGTAATAATTCAAAGCCGTATTCGCCCGCCCGAGCATTGAGGCAACTATCATTTCGTCTTTTTCCGCCGCAACATTTTTAATTACTAATTCAACGTACCCCCTCGGATCCATCTCAGCTTCGCGGACAGAATCCCACAAACTTCCATACATCATCGAACGCAGAAAATCATCCTCTTCATTTTGAACATTGGCAAGAATATACTTGCGACTTTTTTCGTCTAAAAGGAAAATGCCGTAGCCGTAATCTTGGTAGTTTGGGAAGATAAAATTCGCTGTACCAATTGTTGCGGTAAACGCAAATTCCGATGCTCCAGTAACTAAAAGGTCTGGCTTCTTTATGTCAAAGTAGCCAGCTGAAATCAGATCATTTAATTCAATAGATGAATAAAGTCGGTTACCGCCTTTATATGCCTCGACTATTTTGAATTTCAGTTGCCATCCGATAGATTCAGCAAATGGTGCAACTTGTGTGAAATGTAATCCAGTAAGTTGATCTCTTTTATCAACCTTTGGCTGCGTGAGAATCAAAGGTGTCCCTCGCTGATTAATCCACTTTCTTGCCCAATCATTCAAATCACTTTTACCTACGGTTTCAAATTCACCAACTAAATCCTGCCAAGTCGCATTCTTAAATTCATTTTTCTTCAAAAAGCTTCTAACCGCTGTTTGAAATTCTTTTTCACCTAAATAAAATTCGGATTGTCGTAGAAACGCCGGAGCTTTGTTGTAAACGATGTTGCCGTAAGCAGATTTTGCGGCACTTAAATTGGCGATTTCCTGATAGATCGGAGTTGTGCCTTTGGTTGAATCGGTTAGATATGCAGTCTGTTTGGTTCGCTCATAAAAGACTTTCCACGCATTAAACTCCGGCATAATCTTTTCCATCGCCTTATAACCCATAAAGGTCGCAAACCCTTCTTTGAGCCATAAATCGTCAAACCATTTCATCGTCACCGTATCGCCAAACCATTGATGTGCGGCTTCGTGAAAGATGAGATTTGCCCGCGAAATGATGTCGTTTTTGGTGGGCTCAGACGGGAAGATTATCGAAGATTCACGCAAAAAAGTCGCTCCCGCGTGTTCCATTCCGCCAAACGGAAATTCGGGAATCAAGACAAGATCATATTTAGGAAACGGAAATTTGTAATCAAAATAACCTTCAAGATATTTGATACATTCTCGGTTTAAGCGGAAAACTTCGGCGGAATGTTGTTTGAATTTTTCAGCTTGTGATTTGCGAACGTAAACTTTTGGAACTACAAATTTTTTAGGTGGAGTTTTATCTTTTTTGTCAGGATCATCTACGCTATTTGTTTCATCAAGAGCATATAACATCTCAGCTCTTTCATCTTTTAATTCCGCAAAATCCCCAGCGGCAAAGGCAAAAACGTAGGTTGAAATAGGTTTTGTTTCAGCAAACTTAAACTTTTCCTTAATTACTTCCTTGCGATTTTCTGTATTTTCAGAGGAATCATCTACATACCTTATATGAGCTCCGGTTTTCGCGGTATTTGAAACAACCTTCCATTCTTTCGGAACTGTTAAATTCAACTGAAACTTCGCCTTCAGATCCGGCTGATCAAACACAGGAAACGCTGTGCTTGCATCACTCGCCACAAAAAGCGAGTAGATATATTCCGAACTGTCTTCTTTATCAATGTAGCGTGTGATTGCCGAACCGCTGGTCGAAATTGGCGAAGTAAAATTGAGTTTTATGACATTTTCGCCTTGCTTTGCATTTTTAATTACAAGATGTTCGTTAATTTCTTCAAACTCCGCAGGCTTACCGTTTAACTCAACATCTTTTATCGAATACGCATCTTCCTTACCTTTAATCTTTCGCCAGTCAAGTATGATTTGCTGCCCGAATGCATCGGCTGATGCCGACGCTACTGACAATCCAATATTAATTTCACCCTTCAAAACAGGCGACATTTTCTCAAGTGTCAGATTCAATCCATAACGCACATCGCTGTAATGCTTCGCCCGCCAAATCGCGAGTTCGTGTGAAACTCCGGGTTCGATGGGCGGCTGTTGTGAAAAAATTGTTGTTGTCATTAGTAAAAAAAGTGCGAAAAGTAGAAGTCGGAGAATCATAATTTGCAATCTTACCGCAAATAACAAAAGCGGCAAAACTTTTTCAAGTCTGCCGCATTTTAGAAAAGAGTTGCAGGCAAGATGCCTGCGTTGCCCTATAAATTGAAGTTAAAACTAACGAAACCTAACGCTTTAACGGCTTGTCCGTCTCGCACAAATGGTTTGAATTTCCACTTTTTAAGTGCGTCAACGGCTGCTCGCTGCAACATCGAAGGACCGCTGGTTTTCTGAACTTCAGCAATCGAACCGTCTTCATTTATGACAACTTCGATTTTTACAGTTCCCGTCATTCGCATTGTTTTCGCGGCTGGCGGATAAGTTGGAGCAACTTTTGCAGTCGCAAATTCGATTAAAGAACCCATCTGCAAAGGCGAGTCATCTTTAACTACGTTTGCTTGAGTTGTCTTCGTTTCAGGATTCGTCTTCGGTTCATCCTTCGGAGTGCCGACAATTCTTGTTTCTCTCCCATCACTAACAGGAGCCGAATTAGTCTGAGCTTGAGCAACCTTTTCCAAGGCAACTTTTTCTTCATCCTTCGGTATCTCGATCACCGTTTTCTTTTGAATTGGCTCAGGATTTGTAATCGTTGGCGGCTGAATAATTGGAACTTCTTCCTTTTTCGCCACCGTTTGATTTAAGGGTGGTTCTTCTTTCTTTGCAACTGTTTGATTAACCGGCGTTTCTTCTTTTTTCGCAACTATTTGATTATTTACCGAAATCACTTTGGTCGGCGGAGCTTCGGGCGACATGGTAATAATCGGAGTAGAATTTGTCGCTAAAGTCTTGTTTGCATCAATTGTTGAAGGCGGATCGTCATTTACCGAATTGATAACTGTCGTCCGAGTAGCCATCATTTTCTCGCGGGCATCGGCAACTTCATCTTTCCAGCGTCTGGCATCATATTCATCGCGTCCAAGATTGCCGCGAGCAGTTCCCGCTTCTTCCAAAAGTGCCATCGAATCAGCCGTCAACTTTTTGTTTTCGCTCAAAGTTTTTGACTGCGTAATAACTGTTTCCACGGTTTCACGCATTTTTTCAACATCGGCGACAGCTTCGCTTGGTAAATTTCTATCCGAAATGCTCAAACCAAGCGATTTATATCGATCAAGCTGATTTTTCGCACTTCTCACAATCTGTCCAGCGACTGCAAAATAATTTGAATTAGGTTTATTAGCTTTTTGAGCGGTGTAAATCTCTGTTAGAAGAGATTGAGCTCTTTTGTAATCGAGTTGTTCCAGATAGCAATTCATCAGCATCACCTGAACAACCCCATTTACGGTAGAATCATTGGTCTCGCGTTTGATCCCTTCTAATTCATATATGGCGGCGGCGTAATTTTTAATCGCAACAAAAGCTTTCGCTTTGGAAATTCGCGACCTCATTACATCGGCAGAAGTGGGGTTTTGTGCAAATACTCCTAAAACTAAAAGTAAAACCAAACTGAAACTAGCACTAAGCCTTCTGACGTTTAGCGGCATTTAAAGTCTCCTCCTTTAATAAAACATGGAATTGATTGTTTTTTCCGCAAAGATTCAATTTGGGGGTGAATCTCACCGTTTAAAACCGACAAAATAATTTAGTTAAATTTTATTTTATTCACTTTTACGCAAATAATCTAAACTCTCACTTGCTTATTTAGTTAAACTATTGATGATTTTCTGGCGGAAAACGTTTGCATCTTTCTTTATAACAGTTTCTTGTAGTGTAAGCAAATTTCTTTGATACATAATTATCTTTCCATTGATGATCACCGTTTCAACATCACTGGCTTTCGTCGAATAAACCAATGCAGAATAGACATTAAACATCGGTGTTTGATGCAATGAATCCATATCGACGATCGCAATATCCGCCAATTTCCCGAACTCAATCGACCCAATTTTATCTTCCAAATGCAAAGCTCTGGCACCGCCAATCGTCGCCATTTCAAATACTTCTTTCGCTGAAACAACCTTAGGATCGCCCGAAAAAGCTTTGTGTAACTTGGCAGCCGTGTCCATTTCTTCCCACATGCTCAAATCATTATTTGAAGCCGCTCCGTCAGTGCCTAAACCAAGTCTTAATCCGCTTTTTAGCATCTGAGGAATTGGAGCCACACCTGCCGCTAACTTCATATTTGATTGCGGATTATGAGCCACGCCAACGCCTCGGTTTTTCAAGATTTCAATCTCGGCATGCATTTGCCTGAATAACATGAGCCGCGATGGTTTTATCACTCAAAAACCCGATTTTGTCGGCATATTCGATCGGTCGCAGACCTTTATGTTTTTGTTGGATAAATTCAGTTTCAGAGTTTGCTTCGGCAAGATGAATGATTAACGGGGCGTTTAATTTATCGGATAATTTGCGGGTCTCGAGCAGATGTTCCTTTGAAACGGTATATGGTGCGTGCGGAGCAATCGCCGGAATGATTAGCGAATTTCCTTGCCATTTTTTAACAAATTTTTCGGTATAAACCAATGCATCGGCAAAAGTTTTGTTATCAGGTGCGGGAAAATCAATCAGCGTTTCTCCCAAAACCCCGCGAACTCCGGCTTTGGCAGTTTCATCAGCGATTGCATCTTCAAAATAATACATATCGCAATAAGTTGTGGTGCCGCCTTTGATTAATTCGGCAAGCCCAAGCCGCGTTCCAATCCGAACAAATTCTTCATTAACATTTTTAGCCTCTGCAGGGAAAATATATTTGGTGAGCCATTCTTGCAAGTCTAAATCATCGGCGATCCCGCGAAATAAACCCATCGGAATATGAGTATGCGTATTGATCAAACCCGGGATTATGACTTTGCCTTTCGCGTTAATCGTCCGTTTTGGTCTAATATTCGAACGCAGTGTTTTGCCATCGCCGACATATACAATCTTCCCTTCGCGAATAGCAATTATGCCATTTTCAATAACCTGCCGCGAGTCGTTCATTGTGACGATCGTCCCGCCGACTATCATTAAATCATAAGAAATATGTGCTTTTTTCTGAGCGGAAATTGACTGCGGATTAACTAGTAGAAGGAACAAAAATGCGAATATAAATATTTTCAACTTTTCCATAGCTGAATTTACTACAAAATTGTGGGAAAAAGCAAAGGAAAATTCACCGCAGAGACGCAGAGAACACAAGGTATTTGATGAAATCAATCATCAGGAATTAATTTTTCTGAATTTTGTGATAGTGATTTGATTTTTTCTCCGTGACCTCTGTGACTCGGTGGTGAATACTATTTTAAGAATTTCGAATCAAAAGCCCTCGGTAAAAGTTCCTTCATCTGCACAATTTCCGACTTGCCTTTCAGGTTAGATAAAATCACGGGAATGTCCCCGCAAAACTCCCAAATTATCTGCCGACAAACTCCGCATGGCGGCGTAAGCTCTTCGGTATCAACGGTTACGGCAATTTTTACAAAGTTCTTTTTGCCTTCGGAAATCGCTTTCCAAATCGCTACTCTTTCCGCACAAACCGTTAAACCATAGCTGGCTGATTCGATATTACAACCGATAAATATTTCACCATCAGCAGTTTCGAGTGCCGCTCCGACCTTGAAATTTGAGTATGGTGCAAAGGCTCGCTCTCGGGCTTCTTCGGCTGATTCGATAAGTTTTTCGTTATTCATTTTTATCTTGATGTTGGAAACCTTTTCCGCTGGTTTGTAAAAGTTGTTTGCTTAATTCTTCTCGGATCTTGCTGCACAAAAATTCGATACCGATGTCGGTATTTCCACCTTCGGGAATGATAATATCGGCACTTCGTTTTGATGGTTCAACAAATTCAAAGTGCATCGGGCGAACGGTTGCAAAGTATTGAGCTATAACGGATTCTACAGTCCGTCCACGTTCGACAATGTCTCGCCGCAAACGCCTGATAAACCGAATATCGTCCGGTGTTTCAACAAAAACTCTAACGTCCAAAATGTCTAAAAGCCTTGGTTCCGCAAAGATTAAAATGCCTTCCAGAATTATCACCGGTTTCGCCGGAATATGTTCAGTTTGATTGGTGCGAGTGTGAGTTTTGTAGTCGTAAATCGGCATCTCAATATCCTCCCCTTGCTTGAGCCGCCTGAGATGATTTACGAGCATTCCATTATCAAATGCATCGAGATGATCGAAATTTGCCTGCCGACGCTCGTCTAAAGGCATATCCGCCAAGTTTCGGTAATACGAATCTTGCTCGACTAAAATTACATTTTCCCTTCCGACCGATTGCACGATTCGCCGTGCAATCGTAGTTTTACCCGAGCCAGTTCCACCGCAAATTCCTATTATCATTGTTTTCTGGTTTTTGGTTTTTGGCTTTTGGTATTTGGCCCTACAAAAACCAAAGACCAACCCCCCAAAACCTAATTAATTCTATTGATTATTCGTTTGAGTAATTCTTTGAAAATTCCCGCCACTTTGTTGCCGATTTCCATCACTTCTTCGTGATTTATGGCTTCTTCCGTCATGCCCGCCGCCATATTTGTGATACATGAAATCCCCAAAACCCGCATCCCAAAATGACGTGCCGCGATGGCTTCTGGAACGGTTGACATTCCAACGGCGTCCGCCCCAAGCATTCGAAACATGCGAATTTCCGCGGGAGTTTCATAGGTTGGACCCGATAAGGCACAATAAACACCACGCCGCAATATCTGCCGAACCGATTTCTCGATTCCCTGCTCAAAACGCTCTTGCATGATTTCTTTCGCCATTTTGTCGGCAATTTGCTGGAATTCTATGTCATAAACCTGACTCATTTCCGGAAAGCGAACTCCAAATCGATCATCATTCGCCCCACGCAGAGGATTCACGCCCATCAAATTAATGTGATCGCGAAGAAGCATCAAAGTTCCCGCTTTCATGCTCGTATGTAAGCTTCCGGCTGCATTCGTTAAAATCACATTTTTTGCACCAAGCAAACCAAATGTCCGCATCGGAAACATCACTTGCTGCATTTCATAACCTTCGTAATAGTGAAAACGACCTTGCTGAACGGCAATTGAAATTCCGCCTAATTCACCCAAAACGAGCTGCCCTGCATGACCTTCAACGGTCGAACGGGCAAAATTTGGAATTTCTTCGAATGGAATCTTAACGGCATTTTCAATATCATCTGCAAAAGCACCAAGTCCGCTGCCCAAAACTACAGCCGTTTCAATTTGTTTACTATATTTTGTGCGAATAAACTCCGCCGCAATTTTTGCGTTTTCGTATGTCATTTGTTTTTAATATTTAACACATTTATTAGTGAAAAGTGAAAAACTAAAAGCGAAAAATCACTATTTCACCCATTCATCCGCTATTTGGACGTCAACTTTAATAGGAACTCTCGAAACAAATTCTTCACCCGCCGAAACCATCGCCTTTTCCAATAAGATTGCCGCTGAATCAGCTTCCGCCGCTTCAACTTCGACGATTATTTCATCATGTACAATATTAACGAGTCTGGCAGATGTTCCCTCGATCGAATCGTGCAAAAGCCGCAAAGATCGTTTCAAAATATCGGCACTCGTTCCTTGAATCGGCATATTCATACCATTTCTACGAGCCGAAGCGACTTGTCCACCATCATTTTCATCAAAGCGAAATCGCATCATTCTACCCGAAGCCGTTCGTGCAAGTCTCTCTCTGACAACCTTTTGCCCGGCTTCACGAAGCCAACGGTCAAGACCTCGATAAGTTCCAAAATAATGCCGCATCATATTTTCCGCTTCTTTTTGACTAACACCCGTCATCAATGCGAAACGCGATGCACCGATTCCGTAAACGACTCCAAAATTTAGGCGTTTGGCAAATGAACGCTGGTCGGAAGTAACATCTTCTGTTTTGATATTAAAGACTTGTGCGGCAGTCGTCGCGTGAAAATCTTCTCCGGAAACGAAAGCGTTGATAAAGTTTTCGTCCTCTGAAAAATCAGCCAAAATTCGCAGTTCGATTTGTGAATAATCCGCAATAATTAGTTTTTTTCCAGCCGGAGCGACAAACGCCCGTCTGATATTCTTCGCCATGCGGAATTTGTTGGAGATTTGGATTTGAGCACGAAAATCTCCCGGTTGGAGCTCCGATTTGTCGAAAATCGGAATGGATTCTGCCAGTTTGCGGTTTGATAAATTCAAGAATATTTTCACCAAAACTCGTCAAACCTTTAGCAACGCTTCGATATTCAAGCAATTTCGCGATCACCGGATAATCATTCGCAAGCGGCTGCAGCTGCCATCCACGCGTACTTTCGGGCAGAGGAACACCAAGATTTTTCAACGCATCTGAAACTTGAGCTTGCGAATCAAGATTGATCTCCGCACGTCCGAAAAGCGACGCTTGGGCAACGCCTGCTGACAGCATATCTTGTAATTCATCGGCAAGTTTTACCTGCATTTTCTTGACTTTTTCGAGTTGCTCACGCCACCTTTCCGGATCAAGATAAAAACCGTTTTGCTCCATTACCGCTACCGGCGTAACGCATTCATTCTCAATTTTGGCGACTCGATCAAGGTCATCAGTTTTCAATCTTTCCCAAATCTTCTCACGTAAAGGCAGCATCGTTGCGGCATCACGGGCAGCATATTCAATCTGCGATTGCGAAAGTTCGTTCGCACTCCAATCGCTAACTTGCTGAGATTTATCGAGTTCTTGTCCTAAAAAATAAGCGGCTACTTCGACCAATGAGTGGCGTCTATCCTGATCGCCCGCAGAAATCAGCTGGCTGGCAAGCATCGTATCGAAAAATCCGCCAACGCTTACTCCTAAGTGCTGCTTAACCCATTTTCCGTCAAATTTAGCATTGTGAGCGACCTTTTCGACATTCGGATTCGCCAAGAGATCGCGTAGAGGAGCAAGCTCGGGCAGCGTTCGCAAATCACCTTTTTCAGCAAATGGCTTGAGGTCGATCACCTGAGTTTCAGTTCCATTACTTAATTGAACAAGCCGGATATTTCCCGCAAAAGGATCAAGATCAGTCGTTTCCGTATCAAATCCCAAAGATTCAAATTGACTGAGTTTCTCACAGGCTTCACGCAGAGTTTCGCCGTCCGTAATTACTTGAAAATAGACTTCCATAAATCAAATGGTAATGGGAAATTTGGAATTGGTAAATGCGGGAGGCAAATAAAAAATGACAAACTGCGAAAAGTCGTTTATACTGATTCCAGTTTGCTTGGAAATTTCGAGTAGGATGACTGAAAGAATATTTTGTATTTAAGTAGTGCAAACCCAAAGGATTGATAAATTTACAGTAAATTTCAAAGACTTATTTGAAAGAAAATAAACGGGTTATACCATTTTGCAGTAGGCAGTAGAAGTAAAACGTTTCAAAGTTTGATCACTAAAAAAGTTCGGCTTAAAAAACACCTACACTATCGATTGCAAATGAGTATTAGAGCGATAATCCGCTCCTCGTAATTAATAAAAGCGTGAACTTACGCTTTTGAATTATTAAAGAGATTCCTGCGTGATAATAAACAAAAATTCCTTTCCTTTCGGATTAAGAACCCGAAAATCAAGAAAATCTAGTTAAAAGCCGCGAAATCTGTGCTTGACAAGAGCGTTTGTTCAAACTGTAATCAAATCCCTAAAACTTGCCCTTCCAAATAATTCCAAGCCTGAAATTACACATGAATTTTAGATTGTATTGGCTATAAATTTGCCTGAATTCTAAAAATCCAGACTCTAGGAAAAATATGTCAAAAGAAATGATAATCAGCGTCAACGGACGCGAAAAGAAAATTGCCATTCTCGATAATGGTCAGGTTACTGAATTTTATATTGAGCGTGGCGAAGAAGGTTCGGGCGTTGTTGGGAATATTTACAAAGGGCGAGTACAGAGAGTATTGCCCGGAATGCAATCGGCATTTGTCGAAATCGGCTTGGAAAGAGATGCGTTTTTATACGTTTCGGATTTCTTTGATGAAGAAGAAGAAATCGAACGCATTATGGTCGATACTAAATCAAAAAAACCTGCGGAAGAAATTGATCGCGAAGTAACGGATCAATTGGTGAGAGCTCGTTTGGAACGCGAAAAGCAAATGGAAAAAGCACAGGAACTTGCAGAACCTTTGGCAAATTCTAACGAAATTGCTCCCGAAGTCATTGAAGTAAAGGGCGAGGTGACGGAAGAAACTCCTGAACCAGAAAATCGAAATAAACGAAATAAAACCCGACGCGGCAGACGTGAACGCGAAGAATTAAGGCAAGAAGAAGCTCAAACTAAACCCGCCGTTGAAGAAGTTCACGTTCCAATTTTTGAAATGGACGACAATGGATTTGAAAGAATCGTTGACGAAGACGAATCAACCGGTGACGCGTTCAAAGATGCCTATATGCAGGAAGCAATTATAGATAAGGTGCGTGCAGTTGAATTCGATATGGAAAGCACCTCAACAGTAGAGGTAGGCTCAATTATGGACACTGTCGGTTCACAAGGAAGCACTTTCGAAAGAATCGCTGATGAAGACGATAACGCAGAAATTTCAACATCTGCCGACAATAAATCGAGAAACAGACGAAATAATAACAACCGTCGCGGTGGAAAAAATAAGCCAACCGAAGCGAGAATAGCCGAGCCTGAAGTTGAAGCAGCTGCACCCGTTATTGAAGAAGTACAAACTGAAGAAGCGAATTCAGCCGCTGCAAAATCTTCTAAACCTAAGAGACCCGCCCAAAAGAAAGCGGCAAAAGGAAAGCCTAAGAAAAAAACTGAAGCGAGCATAAAAGAATCGTCTGATCTTTCGGAAATGGCGGTTCGCCGCGGTGGTCGTCGCCGTCGTGGTCCGGGCAATCGTCCGCTGAATGCTGATGGAACTGAAACCGTAGATGGTGAAGGAGCTGCAGCGGAGCCAGCAGAAGAAACTCCGACGACTACAAACGGCAATGGCTATAAAGGCAATTCAGGAAATACAGGTAGAGGACGCCGCGATAACAATCGTGACCGTTCGCAACCGACTATTACTGATTTACTTCGCGAAGGACAAGAAATTTTAGTCCAAATCGCGAAAGAACCGATTGCCCGCAAAGGTGCGAGAATAACTTCTCATATCGCTCTGCCGGGACGCTATCTTGTTTATATGCCTACAATTGAACACGTTGGCGTATCACGCAAAGTTGAATCGGGTAATGAACGAAATCGTCTGCGGACTGCAATCCAACGCATTCGTAATGAAGAAGATGTACCATCCGGCGGCTTTATCGTAAGAACTGCAGGAATTGGTGTTCCAGAAGAAAATTTGCGTGACGACGCACGTTATTTGGTTCGCACTTGGAAAGATATTAAGAAATCTGCCGATAAATCAAAATCACCGGCACTCGTTCACCAAGACTTGGATTTGATCCAAAGAATTCTGCGTGATCAGCTTTCTGAAGAATTTGCGGCAATCCGCGTCGATACCGAAGAAGAATATCTAAACATCGTAGAATTCATCAATCGAATCCAGCCGAAAATGGTAAATCGCGTAAAACTTTACACTCGTGATGAACCGATTTTGGATGCTTTTGGAGTCCAAGAGGAAGTTGATAAAGCTTTGAAACCGCGGGTTTGGCTCAAATCGGGCGGATATTTGGTTATCAATCAAACTGAAGCTTTGGTCTCGATTGACGTTAACACCGGCAAATTCGTGGGCAAAGGAAACGCGAGACTTGAAGACACGATCACAAAGACAAATATGGAAGCAGTTGACGAAATTGCCCGCCAGATTCGCCTTCGTGATTTGGGCGGAATTCTCGTACTCGATTTGATCGACATGGAAGATCGTCGCAATCGTCATAAAGTAATGGGAGCTTTGCAGGAAGCTTTGTCAACCGACAAATCGCCGACTAAAGTGTTATCCTTCAACGACTTCGGGTTGGTAATCATGACCCGTAAACGCGTCAAACAATCACTCGAACGCACGATGTGTTCGCCGTGTTCGTATTGCCAAGGTGCCGGATTGGTCAAATCCGCTCAAACAATTTGCTACGAAATTTTGAATGAAGCAAGACATTTGGGCAAAGGCATGGACGACGTTAGGCAAACAACTTTACGTGTAAATCCAGAGGTTGCAAAAGCCTTACGAAGCACGGAAAGAGAGGTCTTAACAGAGATCGAAGATTATCTCGGATCAGTTGATCTAACGAGCGATCCGGCGGTTCATCAAGAACAATTCGATTTTGCTTTTATCTAGAAAGTAAAGCCAAATTAAACGAAAAGAGTGTTGAGAAATCGCACTCTTTTTTTGTTGGTTGGAGCTGATAAATAGCGAAACAAATGCGGATTTCCGTCGATAACTTAAAATGCATAAAGGTTTGTGTCAGGTATTTTTTTATGAGCATTAAACTTGCCAATCCCTCAAAATTACGGTCAAACGACGTCATTGTCGATGTTCCTGCGGATTCCCTACCGAAAATTCCGGTTAAAAGTGACGTATCAATTGATGAAAAGGTCGATTCTACAAAGCCGCTATCTCAAAAAGAATCAAAGCTAAACGACCTAAAACTCTATGAACGCTACCAAAAAGTAAAGGTAAATTCCCAAGCCGAGACAATAGATCTGAAGACGCGAGCGGAAGATTTAAGCAAGATCCTTGTAGGTGCAGAACGTGTTGGGTACGATAAAGTAAAGCCTTATATTAATGGTCTCAATGCCTCAGATGCTAAAGCTCTCCGAGGAGTTTATCAGCAAAACACGGGTCGGGATCTCTTAATTGATCTAAACAAACTCACAATGGAAGATAAGTTTGCCGCTTTCAAAATACTTGCTCCCGAAAGAATCAAGATTCAATCTGAGCCACAGGAAAAGGGAATTGGGATAAATATGAATCCGCCCGCCAAAGAAGTTCCATTTGGCTCAACGATTCAATATTCGCTCAATTTAAGCAATGAAATAGGTGCTAAGAAAATTTCCCATCTTGTGCGAGGCGAACACGCCAATATTAAGGAATCGGGTCAAAGTTTTGAAGCTTTTTTCCCTGAAACCCAAGATGGAAAGCCGGAAAATCGGCTAATTCTTTTTGAGGTTGAATATGCCGGGAAGCCTTCGGAGTTCTACAAATATACTCAAACTGCGGTTAGTGCCAACTCTAAGGCTGAAAATGAATTGAGCAAAATGCCTGGGGTTGCACCGGAAAGCGATCTGTATCAGCAATTTATTGACCTTCGGATCGATGAAGCGAAACAATTGTTGACGGAATTGAAAGAACGAAAGGCGAGCGTAGAGAACGAAATTCAAAATGGTCCAACGCGAACTACTGATGGAAGCCGAAACAGTTCCGACGTTTATAGTGATCTGCGAAAGGTTAATCAACAGATAGAACAACTTACCGCTGAAATCACAAATTTGGAAACCTCGAAAACAGAAATGGCAAAGGCTTTCGGTGATTCAGTTGGCAAACCGATTCCTTTGAAAGCAGTTTTGCTTGCGAAGGAAAATGGTCAAACAATTCCGTTGCAACTGTATGCAAAATATATGGGCGGCGGGAAATGGGCGATCATTGACGCAACAAATGCTGCCAAACCAAGAAGTTATATTGGCGAAGGAATGCTTCCAACTGATGCCCTAAATCAAGCGTGGGGTAAATTTGTTAACGGAACAAATGATTTGCCTGCGGGACAAATTGCGGTTTCGAAGCCGAAAGGGCTGGGAATTACTAACGAAAATACGGCTTGGAATGCCCAAAGTGCCGGCAAAAGCACGCTCAAACAATTTGCCGACGGACTCGGTAAAGGTTCGCTTGCTTTGGCAGGTTTAGGGATCGGGGCACTGTTAATTCCGGGCGGACAAGGAATCGGAGTAGCTTTGCTATTTGGATCAGGCGTAACTGGCGGAGTTTCGGCTGCTGCAAATATGGCAGACCGAAATAATAGCGGAACATTAAAAGCAGACGCGGAAACAGCATTTGATATGCTCGGAATCGTTGGCGGATTGGCTTCGGTTGGTGGAATTTCTGCATTCGCAGGTGCGGGTTCGAAAGGACTTTCTATTCTGGCAAACGGAGCAAAATTTCACATTTCGAAGACAAGGTGCTTTCACGCGAATTGCCCAAGTTACCGAGCAAGGGACAAATATCGCAGGCGGAATTTTGATTTCAAACTCAACTCTTTCTGCAATGGAAAAGGTAAACAAAAGCGGCATGAGCCAGGACCAAAAATCATCTGCAATTCGTGAGCTACTAACTCAAGCCGCGATGTCAGGCGGTTTAATTGTTCTAGGCATTGGAGTTTCAAGCAAACTTGCCAAAGCCGGACAATCAAAAAATTGGAAAGATGTTGAAAACTTGATCGGCAAAGAAATAAAAGTTGGCGAAAAATTGCCAGAAGGTTATCATTGGCATAATGGTCAAATTTTCAGAAACAAAGGAAATGTTGACGCTAATTACACAGCGTTGACTCTAAAAGATGGCAAGATCGCTTTACGGGAATCTGACCGTTTGAGTAATCCTGCAATTATGAACAAAAACTTTGAAGCTTCTATCCGTGCAGACATCAAAGCAAAAAGCCCCAATCTCAATATTTCTCAAATTGAAAGATTGGTTAGATCTGAAAGGGGTCGAGTGCAAATCCATCATTTAATACCAGATGAAGTTGTGCAAACAACGGAACTTGGACGTGCTGCTCAAAAAGCGGGTTATAATTTGGATCAAGCAAGCAATTTACGAGGGATGCCTCGGAAGCAATCAGATAGATTAGATGATTTGGATATAGAACATCGAGGCAGTCATCCTAAATATTCCGAATTGGTTACAAAAGAAATGAATGATGCCGCTAAAAATATTAGAAGAAAATACAAACTTGATTCATTAGATCATATGGATAAATTGCCAACAGAAAAGGTTCAAAAGATACAAAGGGAAATTAGACTGGAGATGAAGCGAATTGAAAAACACTTTCGTCTAAAAATTGAGAATAATGACCCAAGGATCCCAATAAAAGATGGCAAGTTAGCGATGATACCTTCACAAATGCGAGACAATGGAAACTATGAAATTCGAGCTTAATGAACCTGCTTATAATCTAGACGCTGATATAGACCATTTTGAAGAATATAAATTGGACTGGAAAAGTGACCTAATTTTTGAAAAATGGGAAGGTTTCTTTGATTATGAGTATGACGACGGGGAACTATTTCCTCATCCGAATACTGTAATATTTCAAGGCGATTTAAATATTATCAAGCATATTGATTATCCTAAGACTGATAACTACTGGCAGGTAATGAGTAAAAGAATGTATGAGACTCTACTGTCGGTAGGAAATTTTCCCCATCGAACAATTCCGGTAGCCATAGTTGATTGGACTGTTCAGCCTTGGGATTGGTTTGAAGAAACAACTATTACCAGAGACAATGCTTTTGCAGAAGGAAGACCATCGAGATATAAAACAGGAAAAAATCTTAAAAAAGAAATCTGTTTATGGAATTACTTGGCGATCCAGATAACGGAACGTCTTGATATTTTGGATCGTGAAAATTGTGTTTTTAATAAATATATAACTAAAGAGGAATTGCGGAGTGATAATACAGAATTAGAGAAGGAATACCAACTTTCTGAACTTGAGATGGAAAATCGTCATATTGATGAATACGCTTTTAAGATACCTGAAAATGGACTGCCGCCAATCTTTAAGGTTCAAGAATCCCCAACTCGAACCTTTGTCTCCGCCGAGGCACGAGAAGCAATGAAAAAAGCAAAGATAACTGGTGTTCAATACACTTCACTAAAAGGACATTCAGGTGGCGAACTTCGAGCTTGGTTTGCCGGTGATGAATATGAAGGTGGAGAGATACGAACTTGGATAGATACAAAAATAGTATTACCTGACGAAGAAACCCAATAAGATCCTAGAGAATCTATCGGAACAAAAATCAGAGGAAAAAATCCTTAGTTGTAGTAATCAAGACCATATCTGGCAGGATAAAGTCTATTTTACAATTTCAAATCTTTCTTTAGATCCTTCGCGTCATTTGGCTTAATAAAAATCGCATCTGAAACATTTTTATTGAATTCAACCGTCAGATAATTTATCCGGCTAATCTGAATGCCGTTGCGAAATTTATCGATAATAAATGGCGTAAAAACTCCGTTTACTTCTACAAATTGTGCGTATCTATCTTCTTCTTTGATTTCTTCGCCTTCAGTTTTTTTTCGTATATACATTGACTTCATCGGCAAACCGTCTGTTGCGGAAAATTCAAATTCAACCGTTAAACCATCTGAATATAATAATTTAACAACCTCATTACGTTTACCCAAGCCGGCTTCACGCTTGCCGCCGTGGGTTAATTTTGCTCCCTCGCCTCGCCAGTTTCCACGCAGTAAATAATCAAGACTTGTTCGCAAACTCCGCTTAAAATCATCGACCTCTTCTTTGCCCTGAATTTTAATAATTTTTGAATCCGTATCAAAAAGCCAACCCGTTTCGCCTGAATTTGTTTGAACTGTTCGAGTTCCATTAGCCTTAAATTCAGTCCGCTCTTTATTTGGCAGCGAAATTACGTCAAGAAAAGTATTTGGCATATCTGCAACTCCCTCTCGGTACATCGTAAAATAACCCGTGCCAACAATCGTTTTTACTTGCAAATACCGCTCACCGCCAAGTTTTTCAACCGCACGTTTGAGCAAGGCTTCAGCTTTTTCATCTTGGGCAACTTGGGCGTGGAGATTCGCAGAGAAAGCAAACGCCAACATTAGCAAAGCGATTTTTAATGAATTCTTCATATATATAATTTCACTAGTGTCCGGTTATAAGTCGAATAGATTCAACTGTTTAGAATCAGGCTCACTTGAATTATTTGAGTCGCTTTCGCTAAGTAGTTGATTTAATTGACTTTTATCGATTATCGAAACTGAAATTATTTGCAGAATTTCATACAAACTTTTTTCGATTTTCAGTTCTTTTTTAATGATTGCCACCAACAAATAATTGCAAATGGCAATCCAAATTTGGGTTTTGACAGCGTTTTCGCTCTCGCCCCAAAATCTTTTTATCTTCAAATGTTGTTTTATCCATTTGAAAAAGAGTTCAATCTGCCAACGATATTTGTAAAGTAAGGCTATTTCTATCGCTGATAATTCACAATTGTTGGTCAGAAAAACATACGTTTTTCCCTGTTCTTTGTCATAATATTTTACCCGTCGTAAGCGTTCAGGATAACTTTTCTTTGATTTATAAGTTGTCAACTTGATGGTTTGGTCACATCTCAAACCACTTTCTTTGTTCACTTTTCTGGCATTTAGCCGGGCAAAAGCTAAATTAGTTTTTGCTCTGGTGACAAAGAAAGCTGAGGCTTGATGAAGCCGATAAAGTCTCTCGAAGTCAAGATAACCTTTGTCCATCAAATAGATTGCCAGCGGTTCAAAAACGAGTTCGTCCAAGATGTTGACATCGTGCATTTTGCCGTCGGAAATATGAATAAAGATTGGCAAATTACCGCGTAAATCAAGTAATGTGTGTAGTTTAACAGCAGCTTTAGCACGTCTGAAATGAGCCCACCAAAAGACGTTCAAACATAAGTCAATGGTGGTCGCGTCCAACGCATAAACCGGATTTGGAATGTCCAAACCAAAGCCGTCATCCAGATAAAGTTGTCGGGCTTGAGCAAGTAAGACTTGAGCAAAATCGGCATAAATTCGCCAACTTCTGGTTTCATTGGCTTCGGAAAGAGTTGACCTTTTGACAGCAAACTTGATGCCTAGATGATACAGTTTCGATTGATGAGCCGCGAGACAGTTGACAATATCACGCAGAGATTCCCGATTGGTCAGTTGTCCAAAACTCAGCGTCAGAAACTGATTGCGACAAGTAAAGCCTTTGTTTTTGAAATTACCCTTGTAACGGGCAACACATTTATCAAATTCATATTTGGGTAAAAATTCAAAGATCTGAGAAAAAATATACTTTCCGTTATTCATCTCAAGAGTTTAGAACTTGAATGAACACGATTTGAAATCGAAAAATCGAAATATGGCTGTAAATAATCAAATATCAATAGTTTACAGCTGTAAAAACTTTTTTAACCGGACACTGGTGATATAATTTCAGACATTTGACGCAAATTTATTTCAGAAAGTTGTTTCCGCCAAAAATAAAAAACTTCAGCGAAATATTATCACTGAAGTCCTTTTTGCAAAAGAAATTATTTCGGAATTATTCAAATGTTTTGCACGCTTTCCCGCTCGCAGAATCTGCAAGTTTTTGTGCCTCAGCATTTTGAGCTTTCGAAGGTTTAACGACATCCGTGATACAAGTCGCATTTTTCGTTAGTTTTACGACAACCAAATATGAAGTGATCTTTGTAGAATCATCCGGATTCTCGCTGGCGTTAAAACGAACGATAAAAGCTTTTGGAACTTTTCCCTTCATTCGCCATTCAACCTTTTCGCCAACGCTCGAAAATCCGCTCGAAACAGTTGACCATAAATTTAGTTCCGTTTCTTTGTTGTTCGGTGCGATTACATTTAACGTTTGACGCAAGTCGCCTTCCATTAACTTCAACTTGTAGCCGCCAATCCCTTTGCAAAGCCCGACATAGCCGCCGTCTGTCGATTCTTTGGTCGGTTTGCAATTATTCACTTTTGTGCTTGTGTAAACTGATTTTGTTTGAGCGAATAAAACTGCCGAACAAGAAATTGTTATTAATAAAATTAAAAGTATTCTCATATTTGATTATTTTTGCACGAATTTTTTTTCATTCAAAATCAACTCCGCATAATCCCGAAAAAGCGGAGCAGCTTCGCGGAAAACATCTTTGATGTTGATTTTGTTGTTTGAAACAACGCTTTCATCGGTTTTTTGTGTCGGCTCAGTTGCCGTTGTCGGTTTAACTTCTTCAACCTTTTTCTTAATTTTGCCAATTATTCCTTGAGCGTTCACGGATTGTAAACCACGCAAAAATAAGGTTGTTATCGCTAGAAAAAATATATTGTTTTTCATAATTTCTCCATTAAAATTGAAAAATTATTGCTTTCACTTGATGCAGCGAGAAAACGACTTTTGAAAAGTCGTATCATCAAAAGAAAAAAGAGGCTGTCTGAAAAGGCGGCTTCTTTTTCATTTTAAAAGAACTTAGTTTAAAATATTGATATGAGCAAAAAAGCAGTATTCAAACGATATGTGCAGAATCAGCCGATGTTGTTGCCGCCGAGTTTGGATGAATTGATACCTGAGAAGCATCCGGTGCGGGTGGTCGATGAGGTTATCGAACGCATCAATATCGGTGAATTGGAACAGAGTTATAAAGGCGGCGGGACGTCGAGTTAACATCCGCGGATGTTGTTGAAAGTGTTGGTTTACGGGTATTTACGCAACATTTACTCATCGCGGAAGATTGAGCAATCTTTAACTGAAAACGTGCATTTCATGTGGCTTACGGGCGGAGCGAAGCCTGACCAAGCACGATCAAAGATTTTCGGGGAAAGCGTTTGAAGGAGCATTTGCAGAAGATATTCAGTCAAGTGGTCGTTTTATTGGCAGAGGAAGGAGTCTTGTCATTGAAGGAAATAACGTTGGACGGGACGAAGCTGGAAGCGAATGCGAATCGTTACACTTTTGTGTGGGGAAAAGCGATAAAGACGAGTCGCGAACGAATCGAAAAGCAGCTCAATGAGCTTTGGAAATATGTCGAGGAAGTCTATCGGGAAGAAGAAAACACGCCGACCAAACCCGAATTCAAAGAGATCAATCCGGAATCGGTGAGTCGGGCGATAGAAGAAATAAATGAAGCGTTGAAAGTTAAATCAATCGACAAAAAGGTCAAACAAAAGTTGAATTATGCGAGGAAGAATTGGACAAAAAAGTTGAGTGAATATGATGAGAAAGAGCAGATTCTAAAGGGTCGCGGAAGTTATTCAAAAACGGATAAAGAGGCAACGTTTATGCGGATGAAAGACGATCATATGATGAACGGACAGCTCAAACCCGGCTACAATCCGCAAGCCTCAACGAGCGGTCATTATCTGGTCAATTACACGCTCGGACAAAGCCCGACGGACACAAATCTACTCAAAGATTACTTCGAAAAACACGTTAAAAGTTAAGGAAATAATCCGGAAAATATCACTGCAGACGCAGGTTGCGGAAGCGAAGAAAATTATGATTATTTAGCTGAAAAAGAGATTGAAGCCTTCGTTAAATACAATTATTTCGAGAAAGAACAGACCGGTAAAAAGCACCAACAGAATCCATTTTTAGCGGATAATCTGTATTACAATCAGGAAACTGACACTTATTATTGCCCGATCGGACAACCGATGAAGCGAATCGGGACGAAAAAACAAAAGACCAAAACAGGCTACATTCAGCAGATAAATCAATACCAAGCTCAAAATTGCACAAGTTGTCCGATGCGTTCAGGATGCCTTAAATCAACAGGAAATCGTAAATCTTCACGGAATTCGGAATGAAAAATAGATTCTCTACTTTTTTTCAATGCCAAACTCCTTTCTCAAACCTTCTAAAGTTTCGGGCTTTTCGCTGTTAATTCAATTCATAAGCTCTTTTCAAAGCTAAGATAAACAGAGTTTCCATCAAGGGGAGTTCGATCGTGTAATGACCAGTTTTTTTTGAAAGACGCTCAACGAAAAATGAGTTTACTTCATCGAAATCTAAGTCAGACGAAACACCACTACCAATAGTCGCTCTATCATTATATGTGTAAGCTACTTCATCTCTTATTTTCTTGAAATCATCAGGTAAAACAAGTTCTTCGCAAATTTTCTTAATTTCTACCTCGGCAACCTCCGATGTTTTAGGGTACTTAGCCTTTCGAGAATCGTCATAAAAATAACAAGAACTTCCGCAGATAATAAAGAATAATAAAGTTACAAAGAGTAGGCATCGAAGTATTTTATTCGAGATGATGGATTTGAATTCATTAGTCATAATCATTGTAACTTCAACTTATTGTAAGTCGAACAAAAATAAAATTGGAACGAAAAACTCTGATTGCTCGACGTTTCAATTCTTTCACAAATTTTCAGAATATTTCAATTGACAGTTTGCGAACGAACATAAGTCGGCGTATCGCTCAAAAGTCTTTCGACCTTTCCACGCATCGTCCTCGACATTCCGCCGTGTTCGCTCAACACGAAAAGTATAGCGATATTTAATAACCTTAAGTCTTTCATATTTTTTTCTTAGAATGCTGCCGAACATTAAAACTCTCTATAACAAATCGCAAAGATTGTATGAAAATCGGGTCAAAAATTTGCAAAGCGATTTTAATCTAACCTTTATTGATTCAATTTCAATCCGATTTAATCAGCGGTTAAATTTTTTCTTAAAATTACTGCGTTTGAAAAAACATCCAGTGATAATTTTTAACTTTACCACTTTGACTGAATTGAACATCCCAAATACTTGCATTTTGCGTTAGCGATAAATTCATTATAAAAACCGAATAATTTCCATATTTCGTTAAGATATATTTCATACCATATTGAGCATCCGAATCAATTTTGTAGCTTCTGTCGTCCCATCTATTAGTTGGTCTGAGGATATTTCTGCCGTTGGAAATGATGTCCATTCCGAATGTTGTGATCATATTCTTTTATAGCGATGAAGACGTATGCTTTGCCTCTTTCAACCTTAAAATTCATTTTCGGATCGAAGGCAACGCTGTAATCATAAATACCTGAACCGAGAAGTTGACCTCCGTTTTTGAAAGATTCGGATTTATAAAACGCAATCACTTCATCAATTCCCGAATTAGATTTGGGCTGTGTTGCTTTGCGAAGTTGTTGATGCAGGTTAGTGCTTTTAATTTATTTTGAAACTCAACTATTTTTTCGGTGTTGTAGCCGTGTTTTTTATAAACAGTCAAAGCATAGTTAAACTGTTGAGCAGCTTGATCGTTAAGTCCTTGGGTATAAAAATTTAATCCATACATAAAATGCGTCAAATAGCATTTTTTGGCATCATCGGCGAGAAAATCACGTTCGGCGGCGAGAAAATTTCCCGTATTTGCTTGCTTCCTTTATTTGCATTTGCAAGCGAGGTGAACAAAATACCGCGATAAGTTTTTGCACAAGTTTCTTTCAATTTATCGGCTTCGGTAAAATCAGCGATTGCCTCTTGCGTATTTTTTACATTCTGCTATTGAAAGTTTCCTCTATCCAAATATGCCGAACCGTTTCGCGGATCGAGTTTCGATAGCTTTATTCAAATCAGCTAACGCTTTAGCATCATCCTTTAATCCGCCATAAGCATTGGAACGCCGCTCGTAAGCCAAACTAAGTTTAGGATTTAACTCAATCGCCCGTGAAAATTCTTTAACTGCCGCTGCCCAATCTTTATTAATTTCCGCCATTCTGCCACTCAAAATATAAGACCGTGCATCGTTTGGAAATTTCGCCAAAGTTCTGACAGCCATTACTTTCGCATTGACACTATTGCGGGCTTTGTCGAAATATAAATTGAAAAGTTCAATGTATGGTTCAATTACCGTTCGGATTTAATTCGATGCTATTTCAAGTAAGCGTTTGCGGCAGTTTTCCAATAATTCCGCTATTTTTTCAATATCAGTGTCAAAATACCTTTCAACCGAAGCCTGCGAACGTGCCAAACCCAAATATCCTTCCGCCGAATTCGGATTGATGGCAATATATGCTTTGAAAGTTTCAGCGTAACCGTAAGGATAAGCGGAGTTTAGAACTAAATATTCGATAAGTTTGTAATATTTTTTTTCATTCGGCAATAATTTGGAAAGTTTAACTAAATCATCAATTCCTTCGAGGCTCGCTCCGCCTTGATATTTCGAGATAAAAGCGGACGAGCGATTTTCTAATGCGAGAATATTATTCGGTTCAAACTCAAGAACTTTAGTAAAATCCGCGATTGCCCCATCGTAATCGGAATCATCAGCTTTTCTTACTCCGCGATTAAAATACGGCTTAACAAATTTCGGATTAAGTTCGATTGCTTTATCAAAATCGGCAATAGATTCGGCTCTGTTCTTTTCTGCCCAGCGATGATTTAACGAGTCCGCGAATATTGAACGCATTGGCATTTTTAGGATTCAAAACAATCGCTTTGGTCGCATCAGCAACCGCTTTATTTCGCCTCAACATCATTTCAGCATTCGCCGCAGTTTGAGCCTTAGCTTTGTCAAGAATCTTTTGTTTAATTTTTCGGCCAGAATAACGTTTTTCATCATTCGTATCGTCCGCACTCAAAAACAAACATCTCGCCCGTTCAACAAACGCTGCATCGTTTTTCGGTTTCAACGCGATCAATTTCGTCATTTCCGCGATACACGGAGCAAAGTTTTGCTTTTCAAACGCCGCTTTTGACAGCGGCGAAAGTAGATCGGCGGGTTGGGCGAAAGTTGCAAGACTCAAGATGGAGATTGCGAAAATTGTTAATTGGTGTTTTATCATTATTTCGTAAATGGTAGTCTCTCACATACAATCGCAGAGTTGAGAGGCAAAAAGGTCAAATTATTTCAACAAAAAAGCTTCTCTTCCGTTAGTTTAACAAAAGACAAGCCGAACTTTTATAATTTTTAAAGATAGATTTATCGGTCAACCGGTTCGCCGCCCATAAAATCTTCTTTGTTGTTGGAAACCGAAACTTTCATCTTAAAAGTTCTGGCACGTTTTTTATCAGAATTTCCCACGCTGAAAATATATGTGCCGTTTTTGCCCGCTAAAACTGACAAATAACCTTCACCGTCTTGCCAATTATCAACACCATCAACGCCATTTTGCAAACCCAAATTGATGACAGGAAATTGGTCGGTTTTGGAAATTTGAATATCGCCGTCAACACCGACATTTACAACTTGACCTTTTTTAACCGTAATCGAATATTTGTTTTCGCCTTTTACTTTGACCGTTACAGTCAGTGAGTTTTTGACATCGCACCTTTAGCAAATACAACTTTTGTCTGTGCGTTTGCCGATGAAACAAGTGTCAATCCGATGGTTAAACTCAATAATATAAATAGTTTACGCATAAGCTCCTCTTACTTTGATTATTGGAAATAAACTCCGCCGCCTTTTTTGGCTTCGAAAACCGCCGGGCTATATTTGCTGAAAGTTGTCCACAATAGTTTTTTCTTCTTAACTTTCTTGTATTCAATAGTTAGAAGTAGTTCGCCACCTTTCAAATCACGAGAACCGTTATGGTCTTCACCATATTTTTCAAATAAAAGTTGTAATTTAGTTCCGACAACTTTCGCTTTGGCAATGACATGGTTCGATGTTTGATAACCATTTGCTGTCAATGTTGCAATACCATCGGGTTTTACATTCAAATCGTGTCCGACATAAATCACGGTTCCGCCTCCCGTTTTTCCGCCATCTTCGCCGAATTCATAGGATCCGACAAACTGTTTCGGAATTTGTGCATTCGCTGTAAGTGCAAATACAACGCTTAACATCAATAAAAATAATAGTTTTTTCATAATTTTCACTCGCTAATTGGTTTAGTTTTCTCCATTTCAAATTTAATATCAAGCGTGAAATTCGCAATTTTTTTAGATTTTGCACCGGTTGAATTCAAATCCACGCGGATTATGTAATAGCCTTCGACCGGAGCCGCCTCTAGAAAATCATACTTATCGCCGTTCGGTGCTTTCACGCTATATCCGATATAGGCGTTGCTCGAATTTAGTTTAACTTCCCAAGTGTCGCCTTTGCTGACGTAAATTTCATACAAAACGTATCGTTTGCCCGAAATTTTTCCCTTTACCTGAACGGAATTTGCACCTTCCGGCAGACCGATTCGCTTTTTTGTCTGAGCATTTGCATCGCTTGAAAAAGCTAGAAATGCAAGTATTAAGCTCAATAAAATAAATAATTTACGCGTAATTTTAAGGTTCGTAGTTCCACTTTCAAGCGGACTTTTTAATGTTAAGTTACCGCTTAATGCGGAACTACAAACGTGTTATTGAAAATTTTCGTCTGCCATTTTCTGTGCCTTGGCGTTGGCATTTTTATCTTTTGCGTTTACCTCAAAATCAATTTGGCTATAACCATCCAAACCCTTGATGATCAAAACTTCGCCGATTACATTGTTAGCTGTGAAAGGATTATCGCCATTTGCGGCGGCTGATTCCACGTTATATTTTTTGATTCGCAGAATAACCGCAAAAGGCTTTCCATTTGCCAAACGCCACTCTAATTTCGGTGCATAATCGGTGAAATCTATCGCTTGATTTCCCAAACTGACAACTTCACCATCGCCTTTCGCTTTAGAAATCGAAATCAATGAAGCCCAGGCACTGTATCCAACATCAACCTTGTAGCCGCCGAAACCTTTGCAAACCAAAGGCATATCTTGTCCTTCATTAACGGATTTAAAAGCATCTTTACAATCAGTTTTCAGATTTGTGTAAACGCTAGACATTTTCGTGACCTGGGCATTCGCCGCAAACACAAATGCGAGCATTAAACTCAATAACATAAATAGTTTAGTCATATTATTCGTTTCCTTTTTTCTTTGGAGTTTCCGTTGGTGGCGGCAAAACATCATCATCGTCCTTCACGGTTGCGTCGCCTTCATCAATTTCAGATTCAGCATCTTTCTTCTTACTATCTTTTACTTTTTCAACAGGTTCGCCGCCCTCAATCGTAACTTTTACCGATGTTTTAACTTCTTTTTTCGACGTATTTTTTACTTCGAAAACAAAATCGCCGTTTGCCTGCAGTTCAGCGTTCAAATAACCAAAATCTTCCGTTGTTTGAGCCTTACCTTTTCGCAAATTGATCGCGACTTCTTTAGACGAAGATTCAACGTCCATTATTTGCCCGCTTTTTGCCGAAACAACAAAAAGTTGTGTTGCATTCGGTGCAAGAGTTACATTTGATGTTCCCCAATTTGCTCCATTTCCAAAAGCAATTCGTTTCGGCGACGTATCCGCAACGGGCTTTGTGTTAGCATTTGCAGCATTTACATTTGTATTTGTTGCATTTGCATTCACATTAAGAACAATATTTCCGCCGCCTGCCGTTGTGTTGGAATTAGCATTTTCACTAACAACATTTCCTGAATTTCCGCCGCACGCGAACAAAAAAGAACTGACTAAACTAAATAAAATTATTTTTTTCAACATTAATTTCTCCTCATTTCTAATTGCGTTGAATTTAGCAATCTGGTATCAATAAAAAAACTTTTCGAAATAAATGAACGCTACGTTTGATTTTCTAATCATTCACTATGCTAAAATCCAACATTACTTTTTACCATAAGATGACCATAAATTCCCGTGAGATCACACACTATTTAAAAGTATGGCGAGTTGGCAGTTGGTTCGCTTTTGAGGCAATGCTACTCTTTGTTTACAATGAATTACAATTGCAGAGCTTATAGTGCCAAAGAAAAAGCGGAACACACATTTCAAACAATCGAATTAATCAATGAAGCCTACATGAAACTGATTAACCAAACCGGTACCGATTGGCATAATTTGACGAAAGAAAGGCGAAAATTGTAGAACTCAGATATTTCGGTGGACTCTCAGCAGAAGAGACCGGAGATGTTATTATGCTGATAATTCGACTTGAAGCAGGTTTTGATAAAGAAGAAAATCAAGTGGGCAAAATTAAGTTTGATAAAGTTGATTTCAATCTCAAAAAACAGGATTTGATTACGGGATAAATGATTGAAAAGAGAATTCCTTATGGAAATCAGAGTTTACAAACCGCAAAATCTGCAATTGCAAAAATATATTGAGTGTTTTTATACGCTTAATCGCACAGAAAATGATGATCCGTTTTCGTATTTAACTTTTCCAAACAATTTTACGATTCACACGATTGATTCAAATTCAGCGACGATTATTGAGAAAAATAATATAACGGCGACCGCGAATGTTCCGCTTAATGGGCTTGATTCTTTTCTCGCTCCGCATACAAATCAGCCGCTATTGAATAGTTATGAACGAGGGGCGGTTAACGAAATTACAATTTATTTCAAGCCACTCGGTATCAATGCGTTTTTAGAAAATACTCTGAATTATTACTACAAACCAGAGAATCAACCGTTTAATCCTTTTTCGGACTATCGTTTACAGATGATAGGAATTCTTTCGACAACCGATGACGATGATAAAATCAGCAAATTGGAAAATTATTGGTTATCAAAATTAAAGACTTTTGAACATCCGTTTCTTCACAAAATTATTAATGAATTAGCAGACGAAGATAATTCACTTTCTATTCTTGATTTAGCAAAACAATACAAAATAAGTCGGACAACATTTAACAAACAATTCAATCTTCACATCTGCAAAACACCTTCGGAATTTAGAAAAGTTAGTCGTTTTAGAAATGCGTTAAAACATTTTCGGCTCGATTCTGCGGAGAATAATCTTACTTCGCTGACATATCAAGCTAAGTATTTCGACCAATCGCATATGATTAAAGACTTTAATGCTCTTACACATTATTCTCCAAAAACCTTCTTTTCAAAACTTTCTTCCATCCGTGAAGGTCGAATAAATTGGTTGTTTTTATAGGTTGGTTTACATTCTTACAATTTTATCGGCTCAATCGGCGGTATGTTTGGATGTGAATATGAAAACAATAAAAATTTGCATACTATCAATCGTTTTGACTTTCGCAGCTTTTGGACAATCGCCGAATCTAAATAAATACGTTGATTCATACGTCAAAGAACATAATTTTAACGGAACAATCTTGATTCAGAAAAACTCGAAAATTGCTTATCAAAAGAGTTTTGGGTTAGCTAACTTTCAGTTTAAAGTTCCAAATACAATCGAGACTAAATATAAGATTGCTTCAATCACGAAAGCCTTTACATCAGTTTTGATACTGCAACTTTATGAACACGGAAAAATTGACCTAAACCACACAATAAAAACATATTTGCCGAATTACACAGGCGAAGCTGCTGACAAGGTAAGAATTCACCAATTGTTGAACCACACATCAGGAATTGTAAATATTGATAGAAACATCACAAGTGTGGAAAGTGCGATAAAAAATGGTTTTCCGCAATATCAAATGCCGCTTACGACCGATGAATTGCTCGCCAAATTTTGCAGTGAGAAACTCGTCAATGAACCGGGCAAAGTGTTTGATTATAACAACGCGGATTACATTATTCTCGGGAAAATTATCGAGCAAATTTACGGCAAGACTTTTGAACAAGTCCTCAAAGAAAAAATACTCGATCCGCTGAAAATGCGAGATTCAGGAATGTTGTATCAACACAATATTGTCCAAAATCTAGCCGACACATATTTCTTTCGAGACGATTTGAAAAAACTCGTCAATGATCTTCCTGTCTATATCGAAAATTGGTATGCCGCAGGTGCAATGTATTCAACGGCGAATGATTTACTTAAATTTTCAAACGCTTTAATTGAAGCTAAACTACTCAAAAAAGAAACTTTAGCCAAGATGTTCACTTCAGGACTCGGTGAATACGGTTACGGAGTTTGGGTCTATGAAGATTATGAAATCAACAAAACAATGTTCAAAATAATAAAGCGTCCCGGCTCGATTATGGGAGCTAATAGTATGCTTTTTCACGTCTTAAACGAAGGCACGACTATCATCATTTTGAGCAATACAGGTCCAACTGAATTAGACGAATTTGTTGCTGAAATCGTTAAGCGTGCGATTAGATAAAGCCAATGTCATTTCACAATTCCGTTTCGCCACGCATAACGGTTTCGCTTAGAGTGATTCAAGTAGACTATATGTTTGGCAAAATCACAAAAGGGTGGCGTTTTGGAAGCGGAATAGTATTCTAGGTTTTACATATCTAAATCAAAAAAGAACGACCGGATTGCTCGGGTCGTTCTTTTTTTAGTTTTTTTGAACCACTTAGTTCAAGCTGAAGGCGTCTATTGCTTTTACAATAATATCACCATCTTCAGTGTCAACTTGGAATCTAGAACTTGATTTCCAAGCATTAGTGATAGGAAGTTTAACCTTTTCGTCGATGTGACGCTTTAAGAATCTCGCCCCATACATTTGACTAAAACCTTTCTCAGTCAATAAGTTAAGAGCATTATCGGTTACTTCCACGAATTTATTTTGGCGTTCCATCTGGCGTTTTAATTTGCCCAGATAAATTTTTGCGATCTCACGAACTTCATCCATTGTCAGTGGCGAAAAGACCACGATCTCATCAATTCGATTGCGGAATTCCGGAGAAAATCTGCTTTCTGCGGCTTTCATCACTTCGCCTTTTATTTCCCGCATTTCGCCATTTGATTTGCTGCCGAAGCCGAGCGGTTTTTCAAATTTTTTGAAACTCTCTGAGCCTAAATTTGACGTCATGATCACGATTGCATCTGAAAGATAGACCTTTTTGCCGCGTCCATCGGTCAACCAACCTTCGTCAAAAGCTTGCAAAAATAGGTTCATTAAATAAGGTGAAGCCTTTTCAACCTCATCAAGCAGCAAAACGGTGTATGGATTTTCGCGAAGCTGCTCGGTTAAAATTCCGCCACGCTCTGAGCCAACAAAACCTCTCGGCATTCCGATAAGTTTTTCTACGCCGACCGTTCCATCGCCGTATTCGCTCATATCAATCCGAACCATTTTTTCTTCGTCGCCAAACATAAATTCGGCAACTGCCTTAGCTAATTCGGTTTTCCCAACACCCGTTGGTCCCAAAAATAGCAAGATTCCATCCGGTTTGTAATGATTATCTTTGAGTGGACCTTTATTGAGCCGTAACCTTTGCGAAACGGCTTTAACTGCTTCTTTTTGACCAATTACGCGAAGTGCCAAGCCTTCTTCCATCGCAGAAAAACGATCGGTTGTATCGCGAAAAATCATATCTTTCGGAATCCGCGATTCTTGCGAAATTACGTCGATAATATGTTCCGGACGAACAACAGCCGAGCTCGATTCATTGATCTCAACTTTCACCGAAGCAGTATCAAGCCAGCCAATCGCTTTATCTGGTAAATGCAGATTCCGTATATACTTAGGCGACATTTCCAAAGCAGTATTAATTGCTTCATCGGAAATTGTGACCGAATAATTCTTTTCCAAACGCGGTCGTAATCCTAAAAGAATTTCACGAGTTTCGGCAATCGAAGGCTCGGTAACTTTAACGAGTCTGAAACGTCTCGCCAAGGCTTCGTCTTCACCGATAAACTCTTTGTATTCAGTAATTGTGGTCGCTCCAATGATGCGAAGTTCGCCTCTTGCAAGGCTTGCTTTGAACATATTCGCAGCATCTGAAGTTGTTCCCATTGCAGCACCGGCTCCAATGATCGTATGAGCTTCATCGATGAAAAGAATCATATTTGTATGCTCTTTCACCTCATCGATGATTCCTTTGATACGCTCTTCAAACATTCCTCGGAGCATTGTTCCAGCAACCAAACCGCCCATTTGCAATTGGACAATATGAGAATCACGTAGGCGTGCGGGAATTTTTTCAGGCTCAAGCTCGATCATACGTGCCAAACCTTCGACAACCGCAGTTTTCCCAACTCCCGGTTCGCCGACCAACATTGGCGAATTCGAACGCTCTTTGTGACAAAGTATTTCGATCATTTGCAAGATTTCTTGCTCACGTCCGATCGTTGGCGGAATCTTGTCTTCTCGTGCCAATTTATTGAGCGAAACTCCAAAATGTTTGAGGTAAGAAGGCAATTCGTACTTTTTACGCGTTTGCTCCTCTTCCTTTTCACGGGTCAAAATTCTTGTGCGGGCAACTTGCGAAACTTCTTCGTGCGGAATTCCGTGATTTTGCAAAATATCATTCAAAAGACTGCGTTCATCGGTGGCTTGCACGTAAAAAATGTCGCTGGCTTCGATCACGCGTCGACCTTGAGAACGTGCACGATCCATCGATTTTTTGAATAATTCTGTCGTTTCGGGAGCAATCCGAAAACCTTTTCCGATATGCTGGCGGCTGTTATCGAGCCTTTTTTCGACCGATAATCTCACGGATCTTGCATCAACTGCCAAATCACGCATCGTTTCATTAAAGAGCAGAATTTCTTCTTCCGCCAAAGCAAACAAGATATGCTCAATCGAAACAAAATTTTGGTCACGCTTTCGAGATTCACTCAAGGCATTTTCCAAAACCCGCTTTCCACTTTCGCTAAATTTATCTTTATAGGCTTCCAAATCTGTCATAAATATTTTAAAACTCCTAAAATTTATAGATGCCGCCGCCGACACATTTTATGCCAACTAATATTGTATCATCTTGATTACCAATTTTCGCAAGGTCTTTCCGAGTAAAATCAACTAACCTTTTCCAACCTGAACCTTTGAAGGACGCAATAATTTCTCGCCAAATTTATAACCGCGTGAATACTCAGAAGTTATCTTGCCATCTTCATCCGGCTCAACTTCAATCATATCAATAGCTTCATGTAGCTCAGGATTAAATACTGATCCAACCGAAGCGACAGCTTCCACGCCAACTTCCCGCAAAGCATTTTCAAAACTTCTGGCAGTTCCCTTTACACCGCCCATCAAATTTTCCAATGAAGAATCTTTTTCCGCATGATCAATGGCTAAATGTAAGTTATCCAGCACTGGTAAAAGCGTCATAATAAAATTAGATTGCCCTTGTTTGGCACGATCTTCAAGCGTTTTCATCAATCTTTGACGCATTTCCTGTGTCTCTTTTTCAAGATTGTTTTTCGCTTCGTCAAATTTTGCCTGAACGCTAACGAGTTTCAGTTCAGCAGCTTTTCTGCGTTCTGTTTCAGCCTTCAAATCAGTTTCAAGCCTAACCACTTCCGCTGATTTTACAGGCTCTTTTGTTTCCTCAATTTCGACCGTCACCTTGTCGCCTTCGTTGTTAAAACGTCTTTTATCTTCAACTACTAATTCTTCTTCGTTTATTATTTCTTCACTCATCTTCTTTTTATTTCTTCCAAAAATCTTCATAAATTGATCTTCAAAACCTTCGTCAATGCAGTTTCAATTTTGCGTGAGATTTCTTCGTTAATATCACCAAGTTTTTTTATGAATCTCTCTTCTGACAAACAGCGAATCTGAAAGCAGTCAATTGATGATGTTTTGCTTAAATTATTTTCTGCATCAGGTACTATTTTAACCATCCAATCCGCCATTTTATACCTATCTTTCCAATCAGTTAACGGAACAATTACACGCAATGGTAAAATGCCTAAATTATCATCATTTACGATAATGACAGGACGAATTTTTTGTATTTCCGCCCCAATGGTTGGACTGAGATCAATCAACCAAATTTCATTTCGCTTCATAGAAATCCTCGTGTTCAATCGCCGAAAGAGCAGTTAAATTTTTATCAGCTTGATAATCTTTCAATAATGTTTTGGCGGCTTTTCGACGATTTTCAGCCTCTTTTATTTTTGAGGAGCTATCTTCTCGCAACTGTTTTAAGATTTGTTCAGCAACAAAGATCTTATCCCCCAAAGGAAGCTGACTAATTTCTTTGACTATTTGTGTTGTTTGCATAACATAAACCTCGTTTTTCAATCCAAGTCTTAAATGTTGATAATCAGTTTAGCAAACCATTTATCTTTTGGGAAAATTAACCACATAGGAACGCTGAACACATCGGAAGTTCGAAAAAACTATGCGAACGATATTTCTATGTGGTTTATCCTTAGGCGGCTGCTTTTGCCGCGTCTGACGTAAAACTTAACTCGTTATCGTCTGCTGAAACTTTGATGGTTTCTCCGGATAAAATCTCTCCCTTCAATAGTTTAACGGCTAATGGATTTTGAATTAGCGTTTGGATAGCCCGTTTCAAAGGTCTCGCACCAAAGGTTGGGTCATAGCCTTCTTTAACGAGCAATTCTTTCGCCGAATCATCCAATACAATCGTAATTCCACGTTCCCCTAAATTCTTTCGCAGTTTTTCAAGCTGAACGTCGATGATTTTCGCGATTTCTTCTTTAGTAAGTTGTTTGAATACAATAATATCGTCGATTCGATTCAAAAATTCAGGCTTGAAATGATCACGCAAGATCCCCAAAACATCGTCCCGCATATTTCGATCTGCCAGCGGATTTGCATTTCCTGCCATGATTTCACGCGATCCGAGATTTGACGTCATGATCAAAACGGTGTTTTTGAAGTCAACCACGCGACCTTTAGAATCCGTAAGTCTCCCATCATCAAGGATTTGCAGCAAAATATTGAAAACATCCGGATGAGCCTTTTCAATTTCGTCAAAGAGAATTACGCTGTACGGTCGGCGGCGAACGGCTTCCGTTAATTGTCCGCCTTCTTCATACCCGACGTACCCGGGAGGGGCTCCAATCATCCTCGCAACCGCGTGCTTTTCCATGTATTCCGACATATCAAGCCGAACCATTGACTTCTCATTGTCAAACATAAATTCTGCCAAAGCCTTGGCAGTTTCAGTTTTTCCAACGCCCGTTGGACCTAGAAAAATAAATGAACCAATCGGACGATTTGGATCTTGCAAACCCGCACGCGAACGTCTAACCGCATTTGCCACAGCAATTAAGCCTTCATCTTGACCGATAACACGAGTTCGCAAACGCTCTTCCATCGTAACGAGTTTCTGCATTTCGCCTTCCAACATTTTGGAAACCGGAACGCCCGTCCATTTCGCTACAACTTCCGCCACATCTTCTTCGTCAACCTCTTCTTTAAGGAAAACGCCTCCGGTCTGCAATTCGCCTAATCGATCTTGCTCATCGCTCAATTCTTTTTCGAGAGTTGGAATTGTGCCATAGCGAAGTTCGGCAGCTTTCTGCAAATCGCCCGCATTTTGAGCTTGGTCGAGCTGCAATTTTGCTTCTTCGAGCTTTCCTTTAGCCTGCCGCATTTTCTCGATTTCTTCTTTTTCCGCTTGCCATTTCGCCTTCATCGAACTCGATTTTTCTTTCAGATCGGCAATTCGTTTTTCAATATCATTGAGCCTTTCCTTCGATTTTGTATCGGTTTCACGAGAAAGTGCCTGCCGCTCAATTTCGAGTCCGAGAATCTCGCGTTCGAGTTCGTCAATTTCCTGCGGCAAAGAATCAATTTCAATCCGCAATTTACTCGCTGCTTCGTCAATCAAATCAATCGCTTTATCCGGCAAAAATCTATCTGTAATGTAACGATTTGAAAGAGTTGCCGCCGCAACAATCGCCGAATCTTTAATCCGAACGCCATGATGAACCTCGTATCTTTCTTTCAAACCACGTAGAATCGCAATCGTATCTTCTACATTTGGTTCGCCGACAAAAACATTCTGAAAACGTCGTTCGAGTGCCGCATCTTTTTCGATGTATTTCTGATATTCATTGAGAGTTGTCGCACCAACACATCTCAGCAACCCACGTGCTAACGCTGGTTTAAGCATATTCGATGCGTCAATCGCACCTTCGCCTGCCCCCGCTCCAACGAGCGTGTGAAGTTCGTCAATGAAAAGAATTATCTGCCCGTTTGCCGCTTCGATTTCTTTCAATACCGCTTTCAAACGATCTTCAAATTCGCCGCGATATTTCGCTCCAGCCAGCATCGAACCAAGGTCAAGCGACACTAAACGCTTTCCTTTCAACGTTTCCGGCACATCGCCCGAAACAATTCTCTGAGCCAAACCTTCGACAATCGCAGTTTTCCCAACTCCCGGTTCGCCAATCAAAACCGGATTATTTTTTGTTCTGCGTGATAAAACTTGAATCGTCCTGCGGATTTCGTCATCTCTCCCGATCACCGGATCAAGCTTTCCTTTTCTCGCCCGATCGGTTAAATCTTGTGCATATTTTTCAAGCGATTGAAAATTTGATTCGGCATTTTGGTCGGTAATTCTCGCACCACCACGGATTTGCTCGATAACTTTCAATAAATCGTCACGCTTAATTCCTTGCGAACGCAGGGCTTTTCCCGCTTCGCCTTCTTTTTCGTCAGCAATCGCGAGCAGCAGATGCTCGGTGGACATATATTCGTCCTTGAAAGTTTCAGCTTCCTTTTGGGCGACATTGAAAAGGCTATTGATCCGGGTTGAAAAATATTGTTGTCCGCCCGAAACTTTGGGAAAACGCTCAATTGCTTTCTCAACATCTTGCAAAATCGCCGCGGATTGCACACCGATCTTTGACAATACAGGCTTAACTGTTCCTTCTTCTTGCTGAAGCATCGCGAAGAGCAAATGTTCGGGCTCAACTTGCTGATTTTGATTCTTTTCCGCCGCTTCAATCGCCGATTGAACCGCTTCCTGACCTCTTAATGTAAATCTATCAAATCTCATTTTCTTTATTTCCAAAGCAAATAATTAAAATTTCCGACTAAAACTTATCACAGTTAGTCTATAGTCATAATAAAAGTTGAGTGCGTTGTTGTCAAGTCTGTCAAAAAATAAATTTTACCTCCGGAGCGTTAGATTTTAAGTGACATAAAAGAAGCAAAAGGGTATATTTAGCAACGCAATCTTATTCTAATAAAGAAGAAAATCGATACACAATTCTTCAAGAATCTGTGAAATCTTCTGTGAAATTCTTCTGTAAATAAATGCGGATACGTTTTCTCTTAAACTAATGAAAATTTTACGCGAAATTCTAAGCCCGCTGATCGCGGTAATTGCGGCATTTATCGTTGGCGGAATCATCATTCTGCTGATTGGCGATAATCCTTTTACTACCTACAGCCTTTTGATCGGAAATTCGTTTGGCTCTTTGAAAGATTTGGGCTACACGCTTTTTTACGCGACGCCTTTGATTTTTACTGGATTAGCCGTAATGGTAGCCTTTCGCTGCGGACTCTTGAATATTGGTGCTGAAGGTCAGCTTTACGTTGCAGCATTTGCGACGGCGTGGGTAGGCTTCAAATTTGGCGGGACGGTAGTTAACGTTTTTGGAAAAGATGTTGATTATTCCTGGACATCGCTTCCGGCGATTATTTTAGTTCCGCTTTGCATGGCAACGGCAATTATTGTCGGCGGTTTGTGGGGAGCAATTCCCGGTATTTTGAAAGCAAAATTCGGTTCACATGAAGTAATTAATACTATCATGCTGAATTTTATCGCGATCTCTTTAGTCAGTTATTTTACGCAATATTATTACAAAGTTCCCGGCGATCCGATCCTGCAAACCGTACCAATCGGACAATCCGCACACATTCCTCGAATCAGCCAATTCATCCCCGGAATGCCCGATTTTGTTCCGTTAAGCGTCGCTTTTCTGTTGGCAATCTTAATGTGCGTTTTAGCCTATATTTTTCTATGGAAAACGAAATGGGGCTATGAATTAAGAGCCGTTGGTGAAAATCCGAGTGCGGCTGAATACGGCGGAATTTCCCCGAAAAAACAAATAATTATTGCGATGGCAATTTCGGGTGGACTCGCTGGAATGGTCGCGATTGGCGAGGTAATGGGCAATCGTTATCTTTATTATCACGATTTTTCAGGCGACGTTGGTTTTCTGGGAATTGCTGTGGCTCTTTTAGGTAGAAATCATCCGCTCGGAGTTTTCGTGGCGGCTATTTTCTTTGCTGTTTTACTTCGCGGTGGCATTTTCGTTGATGCTTTTACGCAATACGTTTCCAAAGATTTGGTCGAAGTTTTGCAGGCAGTAGTTATTATTTTTGTAGCGTCGCTACAGAGATTTTCAAAAAAGTAGGTCAGTACCGCTTGCGATAGCGAGTGGTTTACGCTGAATCTACGGAATGATTAAAAGAAACAATTGACTCTGGCTTCGGGTAAAAAGGTTTTTACATTTTAAGGAATTTATGGGCGAAATTTTTTCAATTGCACTAATTTTTTCTACAATCCGTTTTGCAACGCCGCTGATTTTTGCGGCATTGGGCGGAATGTTTTCAGAACGCTCGGGTGTTATTAACATTGCCCTCGAAGGCTTGATGCTAGCTGGTGCGTTTACTGCCGCAGTCGTAACTTATGAAACGAGTAATCCGTATCTCGGCTTTTTGTGCGGAATCATTTCCGGCGGTGTCATCGCTTTATTTTACGCCATTTCGGTTATTGAATTTGAAGCAGACCAGGTAGTAGCCGGATTCGGAATTAATATTCTAATGCTCGGACTGCCTGCCCTGATTAGTAGTGCAATGTATGATTCAGCGGGATCTACTCAGCAAATCAACAAAGAATTCCTTTTGCCTTCCAGCTTTGACATCAATATCGCATCTGTTTTGGCATTTTTACTGATTCCTATTTGTTGGTATGTAATGTACAAAACGCCTTTTGGCTTACGACTTAGAGCAGTTGGCGAAAATCCTGCTGCAGCAGACGCGGCGGGCATCAATGTCCGGAAATTGCGTTACGCAGGTGTCGTATTATCTGGAATTTTAGCCGCGGCAGGCGGTGCTTATTTATCAATCGGACAATCTTCACTCTTCACTCGTGGGATGAGTGCGGGACGCGGTTTCATCGCTCTTGCTGCACTCATTTTAGCTAAATGGCAGCCTGTCCCTGTTCTTTTGGCGTGTTTGTTTTTTGGGTTTACTGAGGCTCTGACGATTCCTTTGGCAAGTTACAGACTCGCTTCGGGTGAAACGATTCCAGTTCAATTTATACAAATTATTCCGTATGTTTTAACGATCATTGTTTTAGCGGGATTTATCGGACTTTCAAGAGCTCCGAAAGCATTGGGAATTCCGTATCAAAAAGAAAAATAGAGTAAATTAAAAAGGCAAAAGTTTGGAAGAAATCTTCTACACTTTTGCCTTTATTGATTTAAATTTTTACCGTTTATCTTTCCGAAACGATGTATAGGATTCTCGCACAACTCTCACAAGTTATAATGTCGCCGCTCATTTTTATTTCCACCATCATTTGTGGGCGTAATTTCATAAAACAAGCACTACACGAATTATTTTTAACTTCGGCAACTGCGATTCCATCACGGCTGCGTTGAGCCATTCGGTCATAAACACTGGCTAAATTCTTGGGTAATGTGTCAAAAACTTTCGCACGTTTTGTGGTTTCTTTGGTCAATTCTGAGGTATTTTTGGTGATTTCAGATTCAAAATCTTTCATCGCCTTTTGCCGATTACCATCGAGACTGGCGATTTCTTCCGAACGCTCGGCTAAAATTTTCTCGACATCTTCAACAATTGTCATCTTTTCCAAAACTTCAGTTTCCAATGCGGCAATTTTCTTGTGCAAAACGTCTGCATCACGCATCGCAACTTCATATTGCTTTTGGTCAACTGCGTTTTTCAAATTACGATCTGCACGTTCTAATTGCGATTTTGCTTCAGCGATCTGTCGCTCCAAATCTGCTCTTTCAGACTTTGCAGACTCACTTTTGCTCTGTATTTCGCGAATTTCAAAGGCGTGCTGCTCAAACTCTTGTTCAATACTAGCACGCCTCTGGTCCGCGGTTTCTATAGATTTTTTTAATCTACGGATTTTGGTATCCGTTATCTGTAATTCAACTAACTTCTCAAGTTCTGACTTCACTTATTAAATAGCTCCCTTGTAAAAAAAACAATCCAACCAAAATTTTCACACAGATTCCTTTTGCGTGCAACTGGCTCAATAAACTCATTTCCCTCAAACCTTCTAAAGCGAGAAATTCTTATCCAACGAACGATACCCGATCGCCTCAGCAATATGGCTAGGCTGGATATTTTCGCTGCCGCTTAGATCAGCAATCGTGCGGGAAACCTTTAAAATTCGATCATGAGCCCTTGCCGAAAGTCCTTGACGGATCATCGCTTTTTCCAAGAGAGTTTCGCTTGCCTCATCAAGTTCGCAAAATTTACGAATTTGCTTTGATGACATAGCCGAATTTGAAAAAACTCCTTCGCCATTAAATCTATTCAGTTGAATCTGACGAGCTTTCCCAACTCGTTCGCGAATCACCGCTGAACTATCGCCTTGCGGAACCAATTTGCCCCTCAATTCCTTAAATTCAACCGCGGGAACGTCAACGTGAATGTCGATTCTATCCAAAAGCGGTCCGGAAATTTTGCTGATATATCGCTGAATTTGCATTCCGGAACATTTACATTCGCGATTCGAACCGAAATACCCACAAGGACATGGATTCATCGAAGCGACCATTGTAAACAGTGCCGGAAAGGTTAGGCTCATTGCCGCCCGGCTAATTGTAACTTGTTTATCTTCAAGCGGTTGACGTAAAACTTCCAAAACTGAGCGATCAAATTCCGGCAATTCATCAAGGAATAAAACGCCGTTGTGTGATAGCGAAACTTCGCCGGGTCGCGGGATACTTCCGCCGCCGATCAATCCAGCTTCGGAAATTGTATGGTGCGGACTGCGAAATGGTCTTTCTAAAACTAAACCGCTCTTTCCCGTTAAACCTGCGATCGAATGAATTTTTGTTATTTCAAGTGCTTCTTCAAATTCAAGGGGCGGCAAAATTGTCGGCAAACGCTTTGCCAGCATGGTTTTACCCGACCCCGGCGAACCGATCATAATCACATTATGCCCGCCCGCACTCGCCACTTCTAAAGCACGTTTGGCAGTTTGCTGTCCGCGAACCTCATTAAAATCTATTCTATATTTTGTTTCAGAATTTTTCAGAATCTCATGATTGATTTCGGCAGGTGAAATAGTCGGCAGATTGCCGGATTGCACGTCCCTGATTACGTCAACTGCATCCCGCAAAGTCTTTACCGGATATACATTTATCTCTTTTACGACAGCGGCTTCCAGAACATTTTCTTCAGGCAAAAGCAGATTTTTGAGTCCGCTTTCTCTCGCTCGTAAGGCAATTGATAAGGCTCCACGAACCGGACGAATTCTGCCATCAAGCGAAAGTTCGCCAACGCTCATTGTATCTGTCAATGCTTCGCCATTTCCAAGCTCGCCATTTGCCCCCAAAATTCCGAGTGCAATCGGCAGATCAAAGCTCGCTCCTTCTTTGCGAACATCGGCTGGTGCAAGATTTATGGTCGTTTTATAAAATGGGAAAAAGTAGCTGCTATTTGTAATTGCCGCACGAATACGTTCCCGCGATTCGCGGACTGCTAAATCCGGCAAACCTACGATGATTACGGGCGAAACTGTATCTGCTTCGGCACGAATCGGAGTAAGATTTACCTCAATTTCCACCAATTCCGCATCAATTCCATAAACGGCAGCGGAGAGAATTTTAAATAGCATAAGGTTTATAATGAGGGCAAAATAAGTCTAGCTTTTAAGCAATAATCTTAAAGCCAAACATAAGAAATGCCAAGTCTGAATTTAATCATACTTGGCATTTGATCCCTGATATACGAAGAAATTAACGAGTTTGAACTCTGATTTCGCGTCCCGCCGCAAGCGGAGCGTTTACGTCAGCCAGTCCATTTAATCTCGCAACTTCAACCGCAGAAACACCAAATCGTCCGGCAATTTTTGCAACGGTATCACCCGCTTTGGTCAATACTTTTTGTAACCCTCTAACCGTCGGAGAAGCAGTTGGCGAATTCACTTGTCGTGTATAAGCGATTGATTTAACCTTATTGTCCTGAGCAATTACAGCCTTATTATTGACAACCTGAACTTTGTTTACTGAAACCCCCGTCCGATTAGCAATATCTTGAGCATTCTCGCCGCGATTAACATTAGTAACCGCCAAACTGTTTCCGATAACGCTCGAAGATTTTCTCAAAACTTGTGCCACATTGTTGCCGCGTCCTTGTGGTACACGAATGATATATGGCTCCGGAGGAGTCATATTCGAACGAAATTCAGGATTCAGATAACGTATGTAATCAATGCTGGTATCAGATAATTGTGCGACCAGATTCAAACTTGTCGAAGGCGGAACGCGAAGCAACTCATACTGTAAACCAGGTAATGGTCTGACGTGACCAAAACCATATCCGGTAGGATTATTGGCAATCAAAATCACTGCCAAGATGTTCGGCACGTATTTGCGTGTTTCACCGGGTAAATACGGATAAGCAGCCCAAAAATTTGCTACGCCAGCCTTGCGGATCGCTTTATCAACATTGCCTTCGCCGCAATTGTAAGCTCCCATCGCCAATTCCCAATTGCCGCCGTAACGATTAGCTAAAAATTTCAAATATTGAGCCGAAGCACGAGTCGCTTTTTCAAAACTGTTACGCTCGTCCATGTAGGCGTTAATGCGTAGCCCATATCTTGTTCCCGTTCCTGGAATAAACTGCCAAAGCCCTGAAGCTGCCGCCCAACTTTTTACTGTCGGCTTCCAGGCACTTTCTACTTGTGCCAACCAAACGATATTTTCGGGTACACCTTCTTCACGGAATATCCGGCGAGCCATTCGCATAAATTGTCCGCTCCGGGCGAGACCAATTTCCATCGTCGAACGTCCGCGACCTTGATAATAACCAATAAATTGTTGAACCAGCGAGTGCATCTGGAAATTAAATCCAAAAGATTTGTTGGCAATGGCTTGTTCGATTTTAATGTATTCTTGACGAGCTTGTGGAGTTTCTGCAACTGCAATTTCTTCTGGCGTTAATTCCAATTTTGAAAGTTCATCAAGCGGTGATGGTTCAAATTTTTGATCTGAAAAACCTACTTGCTGATAATCATTTTGATTTCCTACGGAAGCTACCGATTTAATCAAATCCGAATCGCTCGTCGCAGTAGCCGTATTTTTCGGCATTGGCAACGAAAGTTTCGCAACACTATCTGCTAATTGATTATCAATATTCCAACCGCAAGTAGTTGCCAAACCTTTGATTTGCGGCTGTTGAACTGATGGATATTCCATCCGGTAAACAGTTTCAATCAATTGCGTGTAGCAATTTCGCAATTTGTTGTTTGATTTAACATTGACGTTGGAAAGCAAGAAAATCTCAACTGATTTATCGAAATCAGCACGAGCTTGTGAGCGGCGATTATCTTGTAAATTAAGCAAGCCTTGCTTGAAATAGATACCGGCGTCCGTTGTAATTTGATTAACTTTGGCTTCGCCTGCATTATCTGGCTGAACTTTACCCAAACCCGAGTTAACGGTGGAAATTTGTCCAAATCCAAATATGGTATTTAAAAATATGATTGCGGTTAAACTAAAAACCTTGGTCAGGTTTAATTTCATCAGTTCGTCTATACTCCTTACAAAAATTCTCTCAGGGTTAGGGCGAATCGTGAATACGATCCTCAACATAAGCGTAATATTTCTAACGCTTTCCGATCAAAAAAGTTCCAAATTTGCTATTAAATTGTCATCAACAACTAGGCAACTTACCTTAAAAATTACCATAGCAAAATTGTCGTGTCAAAGTTTTGGCTCTTAAACCTCAATATTTACCGATGTCATATAACTATTTTAAGACAACCATCAGTAATCGTTATGATTTATTCTTAGCCGAGCGAGCCTTGCCTTTTTCACTTATCGGTTCTTTATCAATCAATGCAACTTGAAAAACTTGCCGCACATTCTCTACGAATATAAAGTTCAAATCATCCAAAACTTCCTGAGGTAAATCTTCCAAATCGCGTTTATTCGGCTCCGGCACAATAATAGTCTTAATTTTTGCCCTTCGAGCCGCCAAAACCTTTTCTTTGAGTCCGCCGATTGGCAGGACGTTGCCTCTTAATGTGATCTCGCCCGTCATCGCAACATCTTTTCTAACCGCACGTTGCGATAAAACCGAGACGAGTGCAACCGCCATCGTAATCCCCGCACTCGGTCCATCCTTTGGAATCGCACCTTCAGGCAAATGAACGTGGATGTCGTATTTTTCAAAATCATCTTCGTCGATGCCCAAATCTTTGGCACGTGACTTTGCAAAAGAGAACGCGGCTTGAGCCGATTCTTGCATCACTTCACCGAGTTGTCCGGTCAAAACGAGTTTACCTTTCCCACGAAGACGCAAGGCTTCAATAAAGAGAATTTCACCGCCGACCGCAGTCCAAGCTAAGCCTGTGACAACCCCGATTTGGTCTTTCTTCAAAGCTTCATCCGGGAAAATCTTAGGTGCTCTCAAATAATCCGCAAGATTTTCCTTCGTTATTTTAATCGGTTCAAATTCTTCAATTGATTCGGCTTTTTTACGTGCGACTTTGCGGCAAACTTTGCCAATTTCGCGTTCCAATTGTCGCAAACCGGCTTCGTGTGTGTATTGCCCGATAATAGCCAGCATCGCTTTTTTCTCGATGGTAATATCGGTTTTCAGAATTCCGTTTTCTTCAATTTGTTTTGGTAAAAGATGCCGTTTCGAAATTTCATATTTCTCTTCTTCGGTATAACCCGAAAGCGAAATAATCTCCATCCGATCCCGCAAAGCGTGCTGGATTGTGTCCAAAACATTCGCCGTTGTCATAAACATGACGTTGGATAAATCAAACGTTACGCCTAAATAATTATCACGAAAAGCAAAGTTTTGTTCAGGATCAAGCACTTCGAGCAAAGCCGATGAAGGATCGCCGCGAAAATCTGCTCCAACTTTATCAATTTCGTCCAAAATCATTAGAGGATTATTCGTTCCCGCTTGCTGAATTCCCTGCAAAATCCTACCCGGCATCGCACCAACATAAGTTCTGCGATGCCCGCGAATTTCGGCTTCATCATGCAAACCGCCAAGACTTAAACGAATAAATTTCCTGCCTAATGCACGTGCAATCGAACGCCCCAGCGACGTTTTCCCAACTCCGGGAGGTCCGACCAAACATAAAATTGAACCTTTCGGTTTTTCTTTTAATTTGCGAACGGCAAGTGCTTCGATAATTCTTTCTTTAACCCGTTCGAGTCCGAAATGATCGTCGTCCAAAATTCTTTGAGCCTTCTTTAAGTCGAGATTATCTTTCGAATTATTTGACCAAGGAAGCTCCGTCATAATGTCGAGCCAATTTCGCAAAGTCGCGGTTTCAGCGGTGTCAGGATGCATCCGCTCAAGTTTTTTCAATTGGCGAACTGCCTCTTCTTTCGCTGCTTCGGGCATTTTCGCCTTCTCAATTTTTTCGCGATAAAGGTCAATCTCTTCGGCTAATTCATTACCTTCACCAAGTTCGCCCTGAATCGCTTTTAGCTGCTGCCGGAGAAAATATTCACGTTGCGAACGATCAATATCAGATCGGGCTTGCGTATTAATTTCCTGCTGAACAGTCAAAACATCAATTTCTTTACTCAACAGATCATTGACGCGGCGAAGACGAGCGACAGGCTCGGATATGTCCAAAATACTTTGAGCATCTTCAACTCTCAATTCCAGATTAGAAGCAGATAAATCCGCCATTCGTCCTGCATCTTCGAGATTTGAAATAATCGCCAAAACTTCGGGTGAAATATTTTTACCAAGCGTCGCGGCACGTTCCATTGCCCCGCGAACATTACGAATTAAAGCTTCAACTTCAAGCGACTTTTCTTCGGTAATTGGCTCTTCAATCGGAGTAATTCCAGCTTTAATATAGTCGCTGCCAACCGTGACTGAATCAACATTTGCACGCGAAAGTCCTTGAATTAGTATGCGGATTCTGCCATCGGGCAATTTAAGCATCCGCATTATAACGGCAACCGTGCCAACTTTGTGCAAGTCTTCCTGAGATGGCTCCTCCTTATCAACATCTTTTTGCGAAACCAATAAAATCATCCGATTTTGGCTCAGAGCTTCGTCCACAGCCTTGATCGAACGATCTCTCGAAACAAAAAGCGGAACGATCATAAAGGGATAAATAACAATGTCCCGCAGAGGTAAAACCGGCAATTCCGAAGGGATCTGCATCTGCGATTCGCCATCAGCTTCACCAAGTTTTTCGGTAAAATCTACAATTTCTTCCATGTTAAATATGTTAGCTGATTTGATTGGAAAACAAAAATGACTTGCCCTTCCAAAATTTCATTTGCACAGAAATAAAAAAGGGCTTATCATTTTCGCATTCCTTTCAATTCACTCAGGTTTCCAGGTTTATTTGTTCAGAATTATTTGCTGTATTGTCGTTTTTCCAGAACAATTTAGCTGATATTGTTTAGATAAGATAATTAGGAGAGACTTTAATGAATTTTGCCCCCCGAGCCCGCAAAGAAAACATCGTTGTTCAGGAACTTCGTAACGAAATCCTTATTTATGATCTGCTAAAAAACAAAGCTTTATGCCTGAATCAAACTTCTACACTGATTTGGCACGAATGTGATGGCACTAAATCAGTCGCGGAAATTAAGTCGATTTTGAGCAAGAAACTTAAGACAACTATCAATGAAGACATCGTGTGGCTAGCTTTAAGCCAATTCAAAACAGATAATTTATTACAAAAAAGCGAAGGATTTAGAACGCCGATTGACGGGTCAATTCGACGCGAAGTGATACGGAAATTAGGATTTACCTCGCCTGGTGAGCCATGTTTTCGGCTTGGAGGAGATTAGACAGGCAATTGCTGCTCGTCCGTTTTGCTTGCTTAAATCGAATTTTATTAACGGATTGCCGACAGAACAAACCGAAGCAATTATGAACTTCCTGACATTTTTCTTTATTTCATTTCATAAATTCTTATGATAAGGGAAAACAGGAAGCGTATTTGAGTAATTTCAATTTGCAGAATTTTGCACGATAACCAAAGTAAAAGAAGGAGAATAATTTATGAACGAGGGCAATAACCCCCTAAGCCGAAAACGGCAAATTGTAGTTCAAGAAGTTGGTAAGGAAGTATTGATTTACGACTTGGAAAGAAACAAAGCACTTTGTTTGAATGAAACGTCAGCAATTATTTGGCAGGAATGCGACGGTCTGAAATCCGTTCCCGAACTAAGCCATTCCGTAAGTAGAAAACTAAAGACAAACGTCAGCGAAGACATTATATGGTTTGCTCTCAATAAATTGCATAAGGACAATTTACTGGCAAACGATGAATTTCCGACGCCCATGGACGGGCTATCGCGTCGCGATATTGTAAGACAAATCGGTTTTGCGTCAATATTTGCCCTTCCCGTTATTTCGACACTAGTTGCTCCGCGAGCAATTCACGCACAATCCACCGAAAGCGTTTGCGGTTGCGGCGGAACTACTAATAACAGCGATGCCGGATGCCCCTGCAATGATAACGACGATTGCTGCGGGGTTTGCCAGGCTAGTGGAATTTGCAGCGGACCTACCGCACCGTCTATCCCAACTGATTCTCCTTGTTGTTTCGGAAGCATTTGCGGTCCAAACGCTCCGGCGGGACTGGAAGCCCGACCGCAAGGAGCTCCATGCAACAACAATAGCGATTGTTGCGGAGTTTGTCAGGCTGGCGGAATTTGCGGTGCCCCAACCGCTCCTGCTCAGCCGTTTGCTGCTCTTTGTTGTCCTCCCCTGAATTAACGAAGTTTCTTAACTCAAATAGAGGAATTGTTTAGCTAAGAAAGAGAGGCTGTCTGAAAAGTAACTTCCTTGAAGTCTCCAAAGGAGACAAACATTATAGCGTAGGGTAAAGCGAATGATAATGAGCGACACCCTACGTTTAATCAAGAGGTCGCTTCGTCGCTGTAAGTGACGCACATTCAACGGTTTATGTTCATCTCCTTCAGAGATGGTTCGGCTTTTGCACCAAACATAGCGATTCTCGCTACGCTATATTGTCTGTCACCTTTGGTGACGAAAATACGTAAAATTGACTTTTCAGACATCCTCTTTTTTTGTTGCTAAGTCAATGATTCGGATTGTCTATTTTTTACCCTTATCCCTTGCTTTTACAAGGTCTTTAAGTTCTGTCATAAATTCAGAAACATCTTCAAATTCAAGATAAACCGAAGCAAAGCGAACATATGCAACTTTGTCGAGCTGTTTCAAACGCTTCATAATTATCTTTCCGACATCACTTGTCGGCACTTCGCGTTCGGGGATTTCCTGCACGTCTTTTTCGATTAAATCGACAATTGATTCAAGCTGCGTCGCAGAAATCGGACGCTTTTCGCAAGCCCGTAGCAGACCGCTCATTATTTTATGACGGTCAAAAACCTCACGCCGACCGTCTTTTTTAACAACCATGTAAGGAATTTCGTCGATCCGTTCATAAGACGTAAAACGCTTGCCGCATTCCAAACATTCACGCCGACGGCGAATTGAATCGCCATCCTTCGCCTCGCGGGAATCAACCACCTTATCTTCTAAGAAACCACAAAAAGGACAACGCATATGGATTTTGGATCGCGGATTTATGATTTTCGGTTAGTCATAAAATCCACAAAACTCCTTTGTTTATCAATGGATTAAGTAATCACTTCAAACTTCTACTGATTCGGTGCTTCCGATTCAATTTCTTCAGCCGCGTGTTCCGAAGAAAGCAATCCGCGAAACTTCTCGATCGTAATATCGCCGTGGAAAAAATAGTAAACACCAAAGATTATTGCTGGTGCAAAATAGACCAAGTGCATTACCAGCGAAACCGCCGCCGCCAGATTTTCTTCTGTTCCTAAAAAAGTCAAACCGCCTTTCGTTGCCGTGTGAAATGCCCCTGCCGCACCGCCCGGTGTTGGAACGAGCGATCCGATTGCCGCCCACCACATTACAAAAATCGACTGGCTAAAGTTCATTTCTATTCCGAAAGCCATAATCACCAGCCACGTTGGAATCGAAATTGCCAGCCAAAGCAGGAATGTCCAAAAAGAAACCGCTAAAACTTCCCTCCAATCTCTCAGGATTGCCAAAGACGCTGCTAATTGACGCAGAATACTAATGAAAATTTTACCAATTCGATTTTGCAGTAGCTTTTTATTTTCAAACCAAACAATGACACGGGTAGAATTTCGCTGATATAAATAAAGGGCAAAGAAGCCAAATGCCATTCCAATCAACATCAAAATCGCAATTAATTTTGCATAACCAAATTGAGTTTCCTTGCCATAAGGTGGCTCAATCCAAAGCGTATTAACTGCGAAAAAGCAGATTAATGCCGCCAAATCGCAAATTCGCTCAAGACCAAGTGTGACGAGTGCGGCACTTGGTCTGACTCTTTTGTCACGCATCGGCAACCACATCGGACGAACAATTTCACCCGCTCTGCCAACTAAAAACATTGCCGTAAAGCCAACCGTCGTGGTCGCAAATAGCTCTTTCAGTGACGTTTCGGTAATTGGTTCGAGCAAGACCTGCCAGCGTTTTGCTCGCAGTAAATAGCCCAAACAAATAATTAATACGGCTGAAATAAGGTAAATAGCCTTCGCCTTTTGCAGACTTTGGCTCACCTCTGCCCAATTCAGATTTCGTCCAAAAAACCAAAATATGAAAACCGTTAATAAAATTAAGATTATGAATTTAAGGTACTTTCGCAAATTCTCTTCCCGACCTTGAAAATGAAAATAATGTGTCTGCTATATCTGCTATAATTGTGTCACTTTACGATAATGACACAAGATACAGTAGTTTAAGTAAAAAGCAAAGCTACTTGATATTTGATAATTGATAATAAAAATGGGATTGCATCGATCCTTTTTACCATTTGGCGATATTATCAATTGTTCACTCCCAATTATTTTCGGGAACTTTTCGGATTTCAGTTTCGTAGAAATAAACGACAAGGTAAGCTTTTATTCCTTGTCGGATTTATCGAAGAGCACGGCTTTTTGGAGAAAGTTTACTTGGAAACAGTTAAAGCACTGGCAACTGTAAATGGAGCAGACTTAGTTCGGCGTTGCCGGGCAGGTGATGGTGCGGCTTGGGAAGAGATTGTTTCAAACTTTTCGCGACGTATTTTCAATCTTGCGTATCGCTTTACGTCTAATGCAGACGCGGCTGAAGATTTAACACAAGACGTTTTTATCCGCATTTACAAAACGCTTGACCAATACGATGCCAAGCAAGGTGATCTTTCAAATTGGCTGATGAGATTAGCTAGAAATTTGATAATTGACAATTATCGCCACCGCCAGCGAAATCCGCAGGATACATATGCCGAAGATGTTGACGATCATACTTTTCATCTGCGAGCGGTTGGCAGCGGAATGCAGAAGGAAATGGAACGTCGGGAAATTGCCCGGCAAGTTCAGGAAGGAATCGATAAACTGCCTTCAGATTTGCGAACTTGCGTGATTTTGCGTGACATTGAAGAATTGAGTTATCAGGAAATTGTTGAACTTTTACAAATTCCGGAAGGCACGGTTAAATCACGCATCAATCGCGGCAGAATCGAATTGGCGAAAATATTGCGAAGAATGCGAGTCGTTAATATGTGATTGAGCAAAATTATGAAAATTTACTGTCTTAGTAACAATGATTTCGCCCTAAAATTGTTTTTTGACAATGTGCCGATTTAGTCCGAAAGCACATTGAAATGTATGCGTTATGAATTATGAAAACGAAAAAATAATCAATTGTCTCGAATTTGAGGAAAATCTAACCGATTACCTCGATAAAACACTTGATGGACAAACTCGAAAAGCCGTTGCAGCCCATGCTTTGCGGTGCCCTCTCTGTCATTCGCTCTTAAATGAAGTGAAAGACGCTCTCGAAGTTTGCCGCGAAATTGCCGTTCCAAAACCGCCGATGACTCGTCTTGAAGCCCGGATTCTCTCAATGACGATGCCGGAAACGGCGATGGCTTGTAACGATTTTGAACATCACCTGACAGATTATCTGGACGGATTTTTACCGGCTACCGTTTTTCATCGTTGGGAGCGTCATGCCGTTTTATGTGAAAACTGCACGGATTTACCAGGTGAAGTAGTTCGCACAATTGGAGCTTGCTACACATACAAAGCTGATGAATTACCTTTGCCTGAAGGCTTGCATACGAGAATTTTGCAGGCGACACTTGGTACTGAAAATGCTCAATCCATAAAAGCAACGTGGTCGGCACAATTTGGCGAATGGGTTAAAAGTTTCAAATTTCCGATACCAATTCCCCAACTTGCTCCGCTTGCAATGATGTTAATTTTGGCGTTTTTCGTTTTTAGTCAAACGGTTTCAGCAGATGGTTCAATCAGCGGAATGTATCAGAAAAGTTATGAACTTGCCGAGCAGACTTATAAACAAGGAACCGGAATTTGGAACGAAAACAATGTCACGCCAACCGCAGAACAAAAACCGATTGAAGCGACAAACGTGAGCGAGGAAAAATAGAAGATGAATTGTGCTTATCACTCAATCAATACAGCGGTTGTAAACTGCAATGGATGCGGAAAACCTCTCTGTCCAGCTTGCGATCATCGTATAAAGGGATTTCCTTTTTGTCAGGATTGTATTGTTCAAGGTGTAGAAATGCTGCGTCAGCGAAGCGATAATTCAACTTATGTCCCATTTGTTAAGAAGAAAACTTCTCCGGTAATAGCTACAATTCTGTCGTTGATCTGCCCTGGTCTGGGTGCAGCTTACAATGGTCAAACATCCAAAGCCATTGTCTATTTCGCTGTTTTCGTCGGGCTTTTTCAATTAGCAGTCTTAACGGGCGGCACGGCTCTTTTTGTTTTAGGCTTTATCGGAATGTGGCTTTTTGCTGCTCTCGATTCGTGGAGAACGGCTCAATTAATCCGCTCAGGTATAACGCCAGACGGGGCTGAAGACATAATTGTTCAAAGATTTGCTGGCAATCCGAAGCTTTGGGGAATTGTTTTATTGGCAATTGGCGGTCTGTTTTTCTTGCAAATGTTTCTTAGAGTCGGGAAACTTTTGAAAGCCGCATTACCTATTTTACTAATCGCACTGGGGATTTATTTATTGCGTGAGTATTTCTTTAAACAGAAAGAATAGACAAGGTTTAGGCAGTTTTGGAAATGCAAAAGAGAATACGAATTTTTATCAAACTGATAATCAAACCAGTTTTAGAACCGGCGAGTTTGAAACAAATTACAAGAAAGACTCGTCACAAAAGTCTTGGAAAACCCGCTATTGAGGTGTAGAATGGTTGTCAGGCTTTTCGATTAAGCCTGACGTTTAGAATTTAGATTGTTTAAGAAGGATTAACGATATGTTTGGATTTAAAGCAGTTGCAGGAATCGGAGGCACTCTATTGGTTTTATTGGCTCTGGTGATTGCATTCTTCAAGCAGCTAATTGCTCTGATTGCATTGCTAATGAGTTTCATTGGCTTTTTAACTTTTGCCATCAAAGCCGTCGTCGTTCTCGGTTTCATCGCTGTTTTTCTTGGCGTAGCGATCCTGATTTTCCGCTCTTGGGGCGGTAGCAAACGCCAAAAAGATAAAATTTAACGTATTGTAAATACAGTAATTTAGCCTAAATCTAAACAAAAAGTCATTTTTTTTGTTTGCACAAGCTACTTTTTCATGCTAGCTTATTCAAAATCGTAACTATAAAAATAATCAGTTAGAACTTTGGTTACAAAAGCCCCCAATGAAGTTGTTTGGGAATTATTTAGACTCAAATAATTTCAAGAAGGATTTTTACGTCAGTCGCCCGTAGGCTGTGCTTTCGTAGATTCCGCCCAGTTGGAAAACTAGATTTTCAACGCGAAATCAAAAAAAGGAGCTTATAAACAATTAATGCAAAAGGACGACCGCTTTTACACTTTTCTTTTTACCCATTCATCTGTTTCCAAAATTTATATTCGTAGGGTTGAAATCTCCAAAAAATGGTTGCACACATGTGCGGCTACTGCAGTTCTATCAATTGGGGTAGCGACAGCCGGAATTGTTGGAGTTTTGAACTCCGCCGATACTCAAGTCTTGGCAAACAATCCCAACGTCCAATCTTTTGCTGCTCTTCAGCAACCTATCGCAGTTCAACCGGTTCAAACCACAAAATCAATAAACTACGAGCGTCCTGCTGATTCGGCAGTTATGAATTCAGGCGGACCTGCTTCTTCATTTCAACTAACCAGTGCGGAAACGACTGGTGAAGAGAATGAGATGGAAGCACAGATTTTGAATATCGAGCGAACTAGCAATCCGGCATTTTTGCCAAGCATGTGGGCACACATGGGCAAAATCAATAACGAATTCGGTTTCAGACGTAATCCATTTGGTGGTCGAAGTTATGAATTTCACCCCGGTCTTGATATCGACGGCGAAAAAGGTGACATCGTTGTCGCACCTGCAAACGGCGTAGTTGTAAAAGCCGGCTGGACTGGCGGATACGGAAATTTGATTGAAATTGACCACGGCAACGGTTTGAAAACACGCTACGGACACCTTTCAAAAGTTGACATCAACGTAGGCGACACAGTTCAACGCGGTCAACAAATGGGCATGGTAGGCTCAACCGGACGTTCAACAGGTCCGCATCTTCATTACGAAGTAAGATTAAACGAAAAGGCAATCAATCCACGCAGATTCCTGCCACCGGAAATGCCAAAGTAAACCTTTAACCAATTTTATTAAAAAGAAAAAGTGAGTTTAATTTGCTCACTTTTTCTTTTTGCATTCTGCCGATAAGACATTTTTGTAAGTTTTAAGTAGAATTAGTTCAAACTGAATTTCATTCAAAAAAAGAGGATTTCAAAACAATGACAAGATTTGATAGAAAGTTTTTTACATCTATGATGTTGATGTGTGCGATTTTGTTTACGTCAACTTCGTTTGCTTTGGGCTTTGATGAAGGCATGTATGCACCTGATAAAGTGGTTACTTTGCCATTACTCAAAAAAGGCTTAAAGATAAAGCCGACAGATATTTACAACCCAAAAACCGGTGGAATTTCGGAAGCAGTTATCCGGCTTGATACGGGTTGTACGGGTGAATTTATTTCGCCTCAGGGCTTGATTTTAACCAATCATCATTGCGGATTTGATGCTCTTGTGGCTGCTTCGGCGGTTGGCAAAGACTACGGAAAAGATGGTTACAAATCTGATTCGATCAAAGATGAATTGCCCGCCAAGGATTATTCGATCAGCATTCCTATCAGAACTGAAGATGTAACCAAAGCAATTACTGCCGGAACTGAAAATCTGACGGGTGAAGCTCGCGACCAGGCGATTAAGGCTAATATCGCAAATCTTGAAAAAGATGAAACCGCAAAAATTGCCGAAGGAAATACGATTCGTATTTTACCTGTAAGCAATGGTTTTTTCTATTATCTATATGAAAACAAACAGATTAAGGATATTCGCGTAGTTTACGCACCGCCGCAAATGATCGGATTCTATGGCGGCGACCCGGACAATTTTGAATGGAGTCGGCATACCGGTGATTTCACTTTCTTGCGTGCGTATGTTGCACCAGACGGCACATCTGCGGATTATTCGCCAAACAATGTCCCGTTCAAACCGCGAAAATTCCTAACAATATCGCTCAATGGTGTGAAGGAAGACGATTTCGTTTTCATGATGGGATATCCGGGTGGAACAACCCGATATCGCGAAAGTCAGTCTGTAAATTATGCCGAAAAGGTCAATTTCCCTTTTCTTTATGAATACATAACGGCGTGGATTGGCGGAATGGAGCAGGTTGGCAAAGCTGATGAAGCGAAAAGAATTGCGATGCAGGGCGATGTTGCCAATCTTGCTAATTCTCAAAAACTCTATCAAGGCGGTTCAATTGCGTTGCGTCGCGGAGCTGCAGTTGCTGGAAAAGAGCGTGATGAAGCGAAATTTACCGCTTGGGTTAATGCGAATCCCGCCCGTAAAGCCAAGTATGGCAATCTTTTAAGCGATATTTCAAAGACTTCCGCTGATTTCTATAAATCCGCAGAACGCGACAGAATTCTGCGTACAATTCCGAATTTAGGCAATACACCTGTGTACAGAGAATTCATTGACGCCATCAGTGCGGTCAAAGCCGGAAAGCCTTTAGACGATAAAAAGCGTTTGGAAATTGAAGCTGTTTACAAAACCCGCGAACCAATTGTTGAACGCGAAATGCTCAAATTCTTTTTCGGAAAATTGGGCAAATTGCCTGAAAATCAAAGGTTTTCAGCCGGGGACCGAATTACCGGAAATAAAGCGGCAACAATTGCTGATTTGATTTCTTTGTTAACCGAAAAAGACGATTTCAGCACCGCAGAAAAGATAATTGCACTTTATTCAATGTCTCTTTCTGACATAAAAGCAAAATGGACAACGCTTTCGGATTTTGCTCTCGCACACAGCGACGAACAAGCCCTGATATTTCCGCGAACAAATAAATTTAATAGCGAAATCAATAGTTTACGCTTTATGTATATGAGCGGAATTAGTGAAATGAAAGGACTTACGCCTTATCCTGATGCTAATTTTACGCAACGATTAAGTTTTGGGGCTATCAAGGGTTATCGACCACGTGAAGCTGTAATTTATACTCCATTTACAACTTTGAAGGGCGTTATAGAAAAAGATACGGGAGTTTTTCCTTTCGATGTTCCGCAAAAATTGAAGGATTTGCAAGCCGCGAAGGATTTCGGCAGATTTGGGGTCGGAGACTCAGTTCCGGTTAATTTCCTATCGACTACGGACAGCATCGGCGGCAACAGTGGAAGTCCTATTATGAATGGAAATGGTGAACAAGTCGGGCTACTTTTTGACGGTAATTACGAGGGTCTCGCCAATGATTTGTTCTTTAGTCCCGATTATGGAAGGTCGATTTCGGTCGATATTCGCTATGTACTATTCGTAACTGAAAAATTTGGCGGAGCTGGCTGGATTTTGAACGAAATGAAGTTTGCAGCCCCAAAAGCGAAGGCAAAAGGTAAGTAGAAGCAGTTGCAGTTGCAGTTGCAGTTGCAGTTGCAGTTGCAGTTGCAGTTGCAGTTGCAGTTGCAGTTGCAGTTGCAGAAGATTGTAAAAATTAATCTGACGATCTCAAGCTAAGATTCAAGATGTTTTTACTGCCTCTGCAACTGCTTCTGCTACTGCAACTCCCCTGCAACTGCCGCTGAAAACCTAATCTATCGCAAAACTAACGTTCACAACTGCGGTAATATCTTTATTGAACGAACTCGTATCGTTCATCCCATAATCGGAAACTTCATTTGAATCAGCAGGTGTGATTTGCATAACACCCATTTTAGCCGATCTCACTGTTCCGATACTATTTCCTGTGCTTTTGGCGATTTGTTCTGCACGATTTTTCGCGTCTTTAGCAGCTTCCGCGAGCATTTCAATCTTCATTTCACCGAGTTTTGTGTATAGGAATTGCGGCGAGCTTGATTCAATAAAAATACCTTGATTAATTAGTTCCGTAGCTTCCCGAGCAATCTGCGAAACCTTTTCAACCTCAACTGAATTAACCTGAATAGTCTGTTTTAGCGAATATCCGGTAACTTTACCGGTTTGAACTCCTTCCGAATCCCGATTTCTCTCTTGCACTGAATCAATCGACGAAATCGTGATCTGATTTTCGGAAATTCCCTTATCTGTCAAATATTTTTTAACTTTCGGCATGTTTTCTGCTAATTGTTTGTAAGCATCTGAAAGTTGCTCCGATTGAGCAGTAATACTCGCACTCCAAACGATCAAATCCGATTGGATTCGTTTCTTCGCCGAACCCGTTACGGTAATTGATTCATCGCCTTTTTTTGACTTTGTATAAGACCAACCGATAATTGCCGATGCTACGACCAAACCGATTGCCAAAACCGCCGCCGCATTAAATAAATTGTTGCTTTTTTCACCGTTCATAATTCACCTCAAAATACGCATTCTCCAATTAAATGCTAAGGCAAATTAAACACCAGATTGGCAAGGCTATGAAACGGGATGTAACACGGCAGGATACTGTGGATTCCCGCAGTTTTGAAGGGTCAATTTAACTATTTACTGCGAATTATTTCCCAAAATCCATTCCCACAAAATTCATTTGCGAATCAAATGCAGATTCTTCGTCTTGAGGATTAAGCTTTTCGTAATGTCCGTCCGCACGGAGGATCTGAGAATTAACATTGTCTCGCAAATAAGCCAAAAGAATGTCTTCTTTGAGATATCGCTTGAAATCTTTATCTTTTATCGGAGCGATTACTTCAACGCGGCGATTCAAATTTCGCTGCATCCAATCTGCACTTCCTATATAAACTTCTTCATTACCATCATTAGCAAACCAAAATATTCTACTATGTTCAAGAAAACGTCCGACAATGCTAACGACTTCAATATTTTCCGATAAACCCCTGATTCCCGGTCGCAAAGTGCAAATTCCACGAATGATCAGATCGATTTTCACACCCGCCCGCGAAGCCTTATAAAGTTCATGAATCGTTTCAACATCGGTCAAACTATTTACCTTTGCAATGATTTGAGCAGGTTCTCCCTGAATCGCATTTTCAGCTTCCCGGCGGATAAGATTCACCATTTTTTGCCGCAAACTTACGGGAGCAACCAGCAGCTTGCGGTAATTCATCTGTTGGGAATATCCTGTCAGAAAATTGAATAAATCAGTAGCATCTGCACCAATTTCTTCATCGGCAGTAAGTAAACCAATATCTGTGTAAATTTTGGAAGTAGTAGGGTTATAGTTTCCCGTCGCGAGATGAACGTAACGTTTTAAGCCATTGCCTTCGCGTCGAACGATCAGCGTAACTTTCGAATGAGTTTTCAGTCCGCGAATTCCATAAATCACATGAACGCCTTGATCTTCGAGCAATTTCGCCCATTCTATATTGTTTTCCTCATCGAACCGAGCCTTCAATTCCACCAATGCGGCAACCTGTTTGCCATTCTCGCTCGCTCGCATCAAAGCTTTTACAATCGGCGAATCTTTACCTGTTCGATATAGACAAATCTTGATTGCCACAACGTCTTCGTCGTCCGCCGCCGCGTTAATAAAATCCGTCACGGAATTGTAAGCAGTATATGGATGATGCAGCAGAACGTCTTGTTTTTTCAAAACGTCAAAAACATTTCTGCCTTTTCTCAAAGCATCCGGCATGACATAAGAAATCGGTTGATCTTTTAATATATGAAGATCCAAGCCGTAAAGCGGCATCAGATCCGGAATATTCAAAAAGCCTTCAATCGGGTAAACATCTTGCTCCGTCAGTCCAATCGAACCAGCCAAATATTTAACCATTTCCTCAGGCATATTCGCCGCAACTTCCAAACGAACGGGAAAACTGAATCTTTGCCGATGCAATTCTGCTTCCATTGTCTGCAAAAGATCGCCGGCTTCGTCTTCGCGAATTTCAATATCAGCATCACGAGTTACGCGAAAAAGAAAGCTTTTCCCCGTTTTCATATTCGGAAAAAGCTTTTGAATATTTGCCGCAATTAATTCGCCTAAAGGTGTAAATTTAGTGCCGCTATCGCCAACCGGAATAAGACGAGGAGTATTTGGCGGAAGCTTAATGCGGGCAAAACGCGGTTGTGTAAAAAGCTGTTTGAACTTGCCTTCGCTTTTCGATTTATCAGGCTCAACCATTACGCCGATGTTCAAACTAAGATTAGAAACATATGGAAAAGGATGACTCGCATCTACGGATTGGGGCGTCAATATCGGGAAAACGTTAGTCAGAAAATATTCATTAAGTCTTTCTTTTTCGGCTTCACTGAGAGCATCGTATTGCCAAATCGTTACTCCATTTTCAGCCAAACCGGGTAAAATTTCATCACGCAAACAAGCCATTTGTTGACCGAGGATTTCTCGCAATTTCTCCCGAATCGCCCTCAATTGCTCGCCCGCACTCAATCCATCGGGTGAAAGTTCGATTACATTTTCAGCAATCTGCTCTTTCAAGCCCGACACGCGGATCATAAAAAATTCGTCTAAATTGGTGGAAAAAATTGCGGAAAATTTAAGCCTTTCAAGCAAAGGATTCGTTTTATCCAGCGATTCCTGCAATACCCTGCGATTAAACTCCAACCAGCTCAGCTCGCGATTAAATAAAAAACGGCGATCATGCAAAAGCGATTCAGGCAATTCTTCGAAAGGAGCTAATTCTTTAGCGGCTTGACTCATAAAAATCTATTTTTGATTGTAGTTGTGATGTTTTGCGGATTGCAAGAAATTTGTTGTTAATTTTTTCACGCGAGGCATTTTTGCCTGATTTAAATTTAACAGATTCGAGTGTTTAGCGTCAAAAATTTTGAAAACTTGCTAATTCGTCCGAAATTTAATCTTGTTCAAACAATTTGGTCGTGCGTTCTGTAACACTCCCTCTGGAAATCAGTTGATTTGTCTGCTGTGCCTGAAAAACGCTATCTGATGATAGGCTACGAATCGGCGGCAAAGCAATAGTATCGGCTTCACTTAGGTTGGGCATATTTGCTTTGGCTGATTTCAATATCTCGCGGTCTTCTTTTGAAAGACGAGTATGAATCAACCAAGCAAACCCGCTCAGAAGTAACACAATCGAGAAGAAAAGATAGATAACAATTGCCTCCACCGATTTCAACCCGATAACGATAAATGGTGCCAAAACAAGGCTTATGCCACTTAGTACTGCCCAACAGCGTAGAATTATCTTACGCCGCTTGATGTAGCTGCTCTTCGAGTCGCTGGTTGGTAAAATTCCATCGTTGCTGATTAATTCTGCAACTACGCTCAGAGGAAAACCGCAACGGGAACAGAAGCGAATCTCGTCCGATACTTGTGATTGACTACAATTTGGACAAAACATACGAACCCTCCAAAATATGAAATATCCTCACCTATCCTTTACGTTCAATCCGCGTGCAAAGTTCGTTTCTCTTAAATAGAAAGTGTGCCGTATCAATTAAGATTCAAAATAAGAGCCATTATCAATTTATTGCAACTTTGCTTTCACAGTTTCGCTCACCAATTTTCCATCGATGGTTTTCCCTGCCAACTTTGCTTGAGCTGCCTTCATAACCAACCCCATTTCTTTAATTGATGTCGCACCAGTTTCGCTAATTGCTTCATTTACAGCATTTGCGATCTCCTCCGCACTCGCAGATTGTGGTAAAAATTCTTCCAAAACAACTAATTCAGATTGCTCTTTTGCCGCAAGTTCGGTGCGTCCGGCATTGGTAAATTGTTCATATGAATCCTTTCTTTGTTTTACCAAAGTCTTGATTATGCTCAACGCTTCATCATCAGTAATTTGATATCCCACGCCTTTTTTATTCTCTTCGTTCATCAAAGCGGCTTTCACCATCCGCAGAGTTCCCAGACGATTGGCGTCTTTTGCCTTCATCGCAGTCGTCATATCGCTAATAATTTTTTCTTTTAAGGTCATTCCATTTACCATCCGTGATTTATCATTTATCATTTAAGACTTGTTAAATGTTAGTTGGTAAACGGTAAATGTTCAATGACGAATGTGAAGTGGAAATTTGGAGTCGTGGCAGGGCTTGTTTTGGCGATTTGCGGAATGTATCCGCAGCTCAAGATGTGGTATGTCCGCGGAGATGATTGGCAAGGTGCTTACGCCTATAATGACATTGACGAGGTTGCATATGCCGCATATTTAGGTGCTTTGATCGATGGCAGACCACGCCGCAATGATCCATACACAGGCAGAAGCGATACTCCCGAGCAAAATCAGGAGGAATCACTCTTTTCAATCCAATTTGCCACGCCATATGCAGTCGCGATTCCAGCGAGACTTTTTGGGCTTTCTGTGAACACGGCAATGTGGCTTTCGGGGGCATTAGCAGCATTTATCGCCGGACTCGCTCTTTTTAGGCTAATCGTTAATTTAACTGATGATTCTATTTACGCGATGGCAGGAGCATTGATCGTCGTCTGCGGAGGAGCATTATTTGCAGGCGAAGGAGCAATTGGCGAAATAACGGGAGGAGGTTTTTCGTATCCATATTTTCCGGGATTGAGACGATATGTTCCTGCATTACCATTTGCAGTTTTCTTTATTTTTCTCGGCTCAGTTTGGAAACTTTTAACAAGTGAAGATATGCGTCAGCGGATCATTTTTACGGCAATATCGTCACTTTGCTTCGCATTTACAGTATTTTCATATTTCTATATTTGGACGACCGCGGCGGCTTGGTTGGCTTGTTTAGTCTTAGTTTGGCTAGTGGTTCGCCCCGATGGCTGGGTAAAAGATTTGAAGGCTTTTGCTGCACTTGCCATAGCCTGCGTTGCTTCGCTAATTCCTTATGCTTACATGCTTTCCAAACGCTCGCATACGATGGACGATGTTCAGCTGCTCGTTTTGACGCGTGATCTTGATTTGCTCCGAATGCCTTCATTGATCAGCTACGCTGTGATCGTAATGCTGATTTTGGCAATCTTGCTAAAACTCGTAAAACTTAAAGAAAAATTTGGATTATTTGTAGTGTCGCTGGCATTGGTAATTATCGTAGTTTTTAATCAGCAGGTTATCACAGGACGTTCATTGCAGCCGATTCATTATCAGGTTTTTATTGGTAATTATGTGGCAGGCTTGGCTCTGGTTTTGATGCTCGGTTTGCTGTTTAAAACACTTGCTCAAACTAAGATTAAACAGATTTCATTTGCCGTAATCGCTTTAATTGCAGCAACTTGGGGAATTGTAGAATGTCATTACACGGTTAGAGTTTTAGACGAAGCCAATCTCGTCAGAGACGAAGGTATGCCGGTTGCGAAACGACTGACCGAACTTTCCGCCAACGATATTCCATCGCCAAATAGCCAACGTGCCGTAACTTTTGCAATCAGCCATATTCAAGCTGATGATCTGCCAACTATCGCACCGCAAGCAATCCTTTGGGCAAGACATCAGCACGTTTTCGCGGGTGTAACTTGGCAAGAAAATAAGGAACGATATTATCAATTTCTTTACTATTCAGACTTAGACGCGGAGTGGCTGGCAAAATCGATGAAAGAAGGCGACTTCGTTTCAATGATTGCCCTTTTTGGTTGGGGAAGGCACACGAGCAGGCTAAGTGCGGAACATAAGCCACTCACATTTGGTGAAATTGACGAAGAAGCCGCTCGATATGATAATTATATTAAGAATTTCAGTGCCAAAGAAAGTGCTAATCCAAGGCTTTCGTACGTCGTAGTTCCGGCGGATTGGAACGTTGAGCTAAAGAATTTAGATCGCTGGTACGAACGCGATAATGGGGAGCTTTTGGGCAATTCCATCCTTTATAAGGTAAAATTAAGACAATGAAAATTGAACATCTGGAAAATTCAAAGGGCGGTGAATTCGTAATTCAAGAAAGTGGAAATCGGCTCGCGGAAATGGATTATACAAAAGCGGGAGGTAACAAGATAATTATTGCCCATACCTTTGTAGAGGATACTTTCCGCGGCGAAAGTATCGGCAAAGATCTGGTAGCAGAGGGCGTAAAATATGCTCGCGAGAATAGTCTTAAAATAATTCCACTCTGTCCTTTTGCTAAGTCTGAATTTGAAAAACACTCTGATTACGCTGATGTTTTAGCGGATTAATTTTACAAAATGCCAACAATCAGAATTTCCGCTTCAAGCTATTCAAATACCGCACCGCTCGTCTGGTCATTTCTCTATGGTTCAAATCGCGGAAAATACGAAGTAATCATGGATAATGCTCCGGCTCGTTCTGCGGAATTATTATCGCAAAATCGAATTGATGCCGCACTCGTCCCTGTTATTGCCTATCAAATGCTTGATAATGTTAGACTTATCCCAAATGTCTGCGTTGGGGCAAAGGAAAAAGTTAAGAGCGTTTGCTTAGTTACAAAGGGCGAAGATTTGAGCGATATCAAAAGTGTTTCGCTGGATATTTCGTCTAAAACATCGGTTGCTTTAACAAAAATCATATTTCGCGAATTCTTCAATTTTGAACCGGTTTGGACCGAAGCAAAACCAGACTTAGAACAAATGTTGAGCATTTCCGATTGTGCTTTGTTAATTGGTGATCCTGCCTTAACTGTTGATGAAAAAAGGTTTAAGAAATTTGATTTGGCTGAGATCTGGAAAAATAATACGGGCTTCGGCTTTGTTTTTGCAATGTGGATGGCGAATAAAGAAAGAAGCGAAAATGCTCGAAAAATTAATTTTGCTAAAGCACGCGATGAAGGTTTGCAGCATTTAGATGAAATTATTTCAAATTACGAATCAGAAATTTCGCTTTCGCATCAAGAATTTCGCGATTATTTGTTGGGAAATATTTCGTATTCGATTGATGATTCTATGCAAAAAGGTTTGGAACTTTATTTTAAGCTCGCCCATAAAAATGGGCTGATTGAAGAGCAAAAAGAATTGAGATTTTTGTAATAACTTTGGCAACAAATTTTCATAACCGCAAAAATCCGTTAAAATATATCTTAGTTGTGAAATAAGTTTATGAGTGATATTCAACCGATTTTAGATAAAGTTTTAGATGGCGGACGATTAACGAGTGAAGATGCGACTGCCCTTTTGGAAAGTTATGACATTGCCAAAATTGGAGCGGCGGCAGATGAGATTCGCAAGCGTAAGCATCCTGATAATGTTGTCACTTACATAATTGACCGTAACATCAATTATACCAACGTTTGCAATGTTGTTTGCACTTTCTGTGCTTTTTATCGCCGACCAGGAAAACCTGATACCTACGTCCATTCGATCGAAGAAATTTGCCGACGAATTGATGAAACGATTGAGCTTGGCGGAACAGGAGTTTTGATGCAAGGCGGACTTCATCCTGATTTTAATATCGAATGGTATGAAAATTTGCTTTCTACGCTTCACGCCAAATATCCAACGTTTCAACTTCACTGTTTTTCACCGCCTGAAATCCATAACATTAGCCTAATCAGTAAGTTAGATTACGTTACGATCATGCAGCGATTGAAGGATGCGGGGTTAAATTCGATGCCCGGCGGCGGCGGCGAGATTTTAGATGACGAAGTTCGCCTCAGAGTTTCGACCAAATGCAACACGCAACAATGGCTTGATGTAATGCGGGCGGTTCATCAAGTTGGTTTGAAATCTACGGCGACAATGATGTTTGGGATTGGCGATAATATCTCGCACCGCGTCAAACATTTGCAAAGAGTTCGCGATGTCCAAGACGAATCCGGCGGATTTACAGCGTTTATTCCATGGACGTTTCAGCGTGAAAACACTGCACTTGGACGAAAGATCACGGAAGAACCGACGGGTATTGATTACCTCAAAATGTTAGCGGTTTCGCGTCTATTTTTTGACAATATTCCGCATATTCAGGCTTCGTGGCTGACTCAAGGAATTCGGCTTGGGCAAACTGCTTTACGATTTGGTGCGGACGATATGGGTTCGATAATGATCGAAGAAAACGTCGTTTCTGCCGCAGGTGCAAACAATGAAGCCAACGAAAAAGATTTGCGTTACCAAATTTCCGAAGCTGGTTTTATTCCACAGCAACGCGACATTTTGTATAAATATATTGATCGCGAAAATGTTGATAAATTAGACCAAAGACGATCAATGCCGCTTAAAAAATTGAGTGTGGCATTTGCTGATTAGTCCCTATTTAGCCCTATTACTAACGCTTTCAGATTACTTCTGACCGGGGAAATCAGGAGGATCGTAGTCAGTTACAAATAGCTTGCCATTCCAATATTTTATTAAATCTTTATAGTTATTTACCGATGGACGGCTCGGGTCAGTCCAAGGAACTTTACCAAATTTTTGATAGATTAACTTTCTTTGGGCACCATCCAATCCACGAATGTAAGATTCAGGCATATGCGATGGTGCACCCTCTAGCGATCGCCCCTCACTACCGCCTGTGTTAACAAATGATACTATAAAATAACTTTGAGTGTACTGCCTTAACATATCGTAAAGAATGATGTCTGAAAATAAATCAAAAACGTTTCCGTTGTATGCGATATCACTCTCAAAACCAACCAACTTAAATAAAGATTCTATGAAAGATAATAGGTCTTCACGGTCATACCAAAAAATGAACTTGTAAAATATTGGCTCGACATAATTCATCAATACAAGTTTCTTTTCAATTAATTTTATTAAATGTGTTAATATTTGGTTTTTAGCATTAAAGGCGGAAAGTCTTTTCTGAGTTTCGGCATCAACTCCGGCATTGACACCAAGCGGGTTTTTGAAAGCTTCAATGATATCTTTTGATTGGTTGTCGAGATATTCGGAAAATCTTATTATTCTCGCATTTGATGCGTCTAACAATTTTGTCTTGCCTTCAAGTGCTGAAAAGAGTTGTCCCCATCCATCATCTACAGAGCCACTTAATTTCACTTTTGATAGACTGGCTACAGTTGTTGAGGATGTGTAACTCTTTGCAGCCCTGCCTACTACTCTGAGTTCCGGTAATAATGTAAATGCAAGAGTTAAAGAATTTCCCCAAGGATAGGTTGCTCTGCTTTTGCTCCAAGAATCATATCGTATTCACCACTTGCTTTTTGTAATGCGTTAGATAGCAACGCCCCCTCATTTTGAATCTTGTTCATTTTAGCACTTATATATCCCATAGCCTTCATTCTATTGGTATTGAGACTTTGAAGGGCGGCATTCTTAAGCTCTAGTTGTTTTTGTTCATACTCTCGAATTTGTTGAAGTTTCAAATTTGCACAGGTTTGCTTTGTTCGCCAAGACTTTTCACCGTGTCTTTCACAAATTTTTGTCATTTTATCTAGCGTTTGAGATTCTTCTTTTGTTAGTTGTGGTTTTGATACTGGTGGTGCCATATATTTCCTCCTTAATTTATGTTTCTCAGGAACTTTCAGAACATAGGCAAAAGTTCTGAATTTGGTTTATTGCTTAGACGATTATGATTATTATTATTTTTGCCTTAAACCAATGAATTCCCCTTTTATTGGGAATTCTACGAATTTTGTCAGATTTTTATTAAATTTGGGCATAGTATTTCTATTCTGCATAAATTACAAAACTCTTACGATTCAATTCCCCGCAAACTGTTACAATTACATAGTTTAATTTAGCAATCTTCAAAATTATTAATGCAAAATATTATCGAACAAGGGCAAGACCGCATAAATTGGCGTGATTTAAGTATTATTACGTCTTTTCATCTTTTATTGATTCCGGCAGTTTATTATTTTAGCTGGCAAAATTTGGCGATTATGCTGATTGGAAATTGGATTGTTGGCAGTTTGGGAGTTGGGCTTGGTTATCATCGTCTGATTACCCATCGCAGCTTTAAGGCACCAAAATGGCTCGAATATACGCTCACAATTTTTGCCTCGATGGCGTTGCAAAATGAGGCGTATAAATGGGTTGCGACACATCGGATGCACCATCAGTTTTGTGAAACCGAGAAAGACCCGCATTCAACCCGCCCGGGATTTTGGTGGGCTCATATCATTTGGATTTTCAAAGGGACGGCACAAGATCATGACGAAGCGACTTTCAAAAAATATGTGCCTGATTTAATAAAAGACAAAAATCACGTTTTAATTGCCAGATTTTTCTATCTTCCGATTATTGTTTCAGCCATTATTTTCTTTGTAATCGGCGGTTGGGAAATGGTTTTGTGGGGCGTTGTTGTTCGCGTAATTTTTGGTTGGCATACAACTTGGTTTGTTAATTCGCTCTCTCATATTTTCGGTAACCGACCTTACAAAACCGATGATGATTCGACCAATAATTGGTTTGTCGCGATTTTGACATTCGGCGAAGGCTGGCACAATAATCATCACGCTTTCCCAACCTCAGCCCGCCACGGATTACGATTTCATCAATTTGACATGAATTGGATTACTATTAAGATTTTCAAAAAGCTGGGTTGGGCAACGAACATCAGACTTGCTGCGGAAGAAAAATAAACAAAATAAAACCGTCTCAAATTTCGAGACGGTCGTTTTTATTAAATTGTTGTATTAAATTATCTACCTAAAACACTTACTGAAATGCTTCTGCGTCCAAACTTGGTTGCTTCTCCGCAGGATGGCACCCAAATATCTATGATGTTGCCTTTGATTACACCGCCTGTATCGGTGACTGTATAATTTCCGCTCCAAGCTCCTGCACTTACATAAATGCGGGTTCCGAGTGGTAATACTCTCGGGTCTGCGGCAACGATCCCACGTCTTACTCCGCCGCCATTAGCTGTTTTGCCACGAAGGCAATAGGCAGTTGCACGAAAGCTGCGGGCATTTGATTTCTTTCCGGCAATAGCTGTTTTTCTAACCAATTTATCATCGGCAGAATTTGCTACCACATTATTATTTTCAATATTTTCTTCTGTTATATTTTGCGAATTATTCGCTGTTTCTAAAGCAGCTTCTGCATTTAGCGGAAAGTAATTTAATCCAATTACTAAAGCTAAAATCATTACAAAAACGCTTCGTTTTGCTAAAACTATCATTAATAAGATCTCCTTTTCTCTTCTTTCTTCAGTTCGCAATCAATAGCCAATTACATCAAGTTTTGAGGCTTGCAAATCAGACAAAATAAATAGATATTGCGATAGTCTGAAGGATTATTGCGGCTCTCCGCGAAAAGTTGTGCTAATTGAACACCAGTAATAATAACACTTTAGATCACTTTCTGTCTAGCCTTTGCCAAATTGACCCCATCCCGTAGCAGTTTCAAATGTTAAAAATATTCAGTAAAGTATCAGTTTCAGATAGACTTACAGACACTAATTTCGTATATTTCATTCAACTTATATTGCAGATAAATTGGAGAAAAATCGAACTATGCCAGAACGCCGACTTGGTGCCAGACACCCAATATCATTCCCCATCAGGGTAGAATGGAAAGACGAATCAGGTACAGAATTAGCCGAAGAAGGCTTGACAGAAAACGTAGGACCAACTGGAACTTTGATTCACTTGCCACGTTCTCTGCCAAATGTTGGAAGCAAGGTAAGCCTTACCGTAACTGAGAATCCATCTAATCAAGTTACCATCGAGGCACAGGTTATCAGACTTGAAAGAAATGTGGCTCACCCACAAGTCGCTCTGCAGTTAGTCGGGTCTACCGAAAATTGGGAGAAAAATGTTTGGGAATACGCAGGCGAAATAATTGCTTCGCAAAAGCCTGAAGAATTTGACGATTGGAACTAGCTTCTAAGTTAAAAAAAGATAAAATTTATGAAGATTTTAGTTTTAGGTGCTGGTCGGATGGGACACGGAGCGGTTTATGACTTAGTGCATAATTCGCCTGATGTTGAAAGCGTAACGGTTGCGGATTTTGATTTATCAAAGGCTGAAGAAATCGCCAAACTCGTTGGTACAAATCGAGTAACAGCAAAGCACGTTGACGCAGAAAACTACGCGGATGTCGTTGAATTAATGAAAGATCATGATTCGGCGATTTCATGTGTTAATTATTGGTACAACGTAGAATTATCAAAAGCCGCCATCGAAACTAAAACAAACTTCTGCGATCTAGGCGGTAATAATTACATCGTTGACGAACAGCTCGCCTTAGATGAGCAAGCTAAAGCTAATAATATCAACATTATACCGGATTGCGGTTTGGCTCCCGGGATGGTTTCCATTTTGGCGATGCACGGTGCAAAACGGTTTGATGAAATCGAAGAAATCCATATCCGAGTTGGCGGTTTGCCGCAAAAGCCCAAAACATTGCTCGAATATCAATTGATCTTTTCGGTTGAAGGTTTGATAAATGAGTACATCGAAGCCGCCCGCGTGATTCGCGATGGGAAAATTGGCGAGGTTGAATCAATGACTGAGATTGAAAGTCTCGAATTCGCGAATTTTCCACCCTTAGAAGCTTTTCAGACTTCAGGCGGAACCTCTACATTACCGGAAACATTTCTTGGCAAAATCAAAGAATTAGATTACAAAACGATCCGCTACGCCGGACACTGTGAAAAATTCAAAACGATGATCGATCTGGGATTGTGTTCGAGTGAAGAAATAATGATCGATTACGTTAAAATCTCTCCCCGCAAGGTTTTAGCTAATCTTTTGACGACTTACTTACCTGCTGACGAACCCGATTACGTTTTGGTGCGGCTGGATTTCGTTGGCAAAAAGGACGGTGAAACAAAGAAATTACGTTTCGATATTGTCGATAAAGAAGATGAGCAAACGGGACTTTCGGCAATGATGCGAACGACCGCTTTTCCCGCTTCGATAATTGCCCAAATGATGGCAAAAGGCGATGTTTTGATACGTGGTGCGACCCCGCAAGAGAAAGCAATTGATTCGGATAAATTTGTGGCAGAGTTGGCTAAACGAAATATTAATATTCAAGAATCAGTATAGGAGCGGTAGCGAGCAGGCTTACGTTGGAATCAGTTAGCGGAAACTTAACTGTTATGGCTCGCAAACTCTTTTGGCAGAATCATTTAAGCAATTTTATTCACTCATAATTGTTCCATTAATGGGACTTCTTGCCGCTTACCTCATCAATCTACAGGTTTCCAGCTATTCAAAAGTAAAATTTATCAAAGAAGTCTGCCAAGGAAGTTCCAAATGAACCGCAAGTTGCAATTGTTTTAGGTGCAAAAGTTTGGGACGATGGGTCACTTTCACACGCTTTGCTTGATCGCGTGACGACTGCCGTTGAACTCTATAAAGCCGGAAAGGTGAAAAAACTATTGATGAGCGGCGATAATCCTTCGCAAAAATATGATGAACCAACCGCAATGAAAGCCGAAGCAATCAAACAAGGCGTTCCCGAAGCTGACATTATTTTGGACTTTGCCGGGCGACGAACTTACGATACTTGCTATCGAGCTAAAGAAATCTTTGAAATCAAAAAGGCGATTATGGTCACGCAGGAATTTCATCTGCCGCGTTCGATTTATCTGTGCCAAAATATGGACATTGAAACAATCGGAATTGTCGCTAATAAACGCAATTATTTAGCCGAAGATTATTGGGCATTTCGTGAGTTTTTCTCGGTTGCAAGTGCGTGGTTTGAGATGAATTTTGTTCCGTTTGAGCCGATTAAAGGTAATAAAGAGCCGATTACAATTACAAACGGCTAATTGTTTCAAACTCAATAAGTTCTACATCTGTCGAAAGATAGCCATCGTTTACGGGTTCGTCTTTGACCAAATCTGTCGAAAGATACTTCTTATTACTGTCACAAAAGACAGTCGTCACAACGGAATTCTCGCCGAGTCTGTTTTGTGCTTCAATCGCACCCAAAAAGTTTGCTCCCGACGATATTCCGACTGCCAAACCTAAACAAGAAGCCAATTTCTGTGCCATGATAATTGAATCGCCGTCGGATATCGAAATCACTGGGTCCAATTTATCAAGCTCGCAAATAGCAGGAATAAATTCGTCGGAAACGCCTTGAATCCGGTGTTTACCAACCTTGCAGCCTGTTGAAAGCGTCGGACTTTCCAACGGTTCGAGTGGATAAATCTTGACGTTCGGATTTTTTTCGTGAAGATAATTTCCAACGCCCATTACGGTTCCACCGGTTCCAACCCCGGCAACAAACGCATCGGGAACGAGACCTGATTTTTCCAGTTGATGCCAAATTTCGCGTCCGGTTCCTTGATAATGTGCTTTTGTGTTTGAAGCATTTGAGAATTGATGCGGAAGGAAAATATTCTGCTCCTCCTGAAATGTCTTTTCGCAAAAGGCAATACTGCCCAAAAATCCGCCTTCGGCGTGCGAAACCAGGATTTCCTCCGCCCCAAAGCATTTGATAATTGCTTTGCGTTCAAAACTCATCCAATCCGGTATAAAAATCTTGACCGGATGTCCAAACGCCTTCCCGATCGCCGCGAAAGCGATGCCGGTATTGCCGCTTGTTGCTTCAACGATCGTGTCGCCTGCCTTTATTGCACCGGATTGATAGGCGTCCTTCAAAATCTGCATCGCCATTCGGTCTTTGATGCTGCCCGTTAGATTCATATGTTCCGCTTTTGCGTAAATCGTACGATTTTCGCCGCGAAATTTGAAGTGAATGACATACATCGGCGTGTTACCTACGAGGTTTTGCACCTTTTGAAATTTTTGTTCGATGTTTAGTCTTGTCGTGGGTACTGTCATAATTCATTGAGTCTATGCGTATTTTATTGGTAATTCTGTGATTTCAATCACCCGCACAACACCGCACCACCGTTGATATTAATAACTTCTCCCGTGATGTGCCGCGACCAATCCGAAGCTAGGAAAATTATCGAAAGTGCAACATCGTCTGCCGTCGCAACCCGTTTCAGAGGAACGGCTTCCACGATTCTTTGATAAAAACTCGGGTCCGCAAAAACTTCATCGTTCAAACTCGTATCAACCCATCCCGGAGCGACACAATTTACGCGAATTGATGGTGCAAGCTCGTTAGAAAGTGCTTTTGTGAAGGAAATTTGTCCGCCCTTTGAAGCGGCATAATTTGAATATCCGGCTTCTCCGCGTTGTCCTGCAGTTGACGAAACAATTACGATATTTCCCGAGTTTTGCTTTTTGAAAACTTCCGTGGCGGTGCGGCAAACCGTCCAGGTTCCTTTCAAATTCGCGTCTAAAACTTTGTCCCAAATTTCTTCGGTCATTTCGTTAATCGGCGAACCTTCCCAAATTCCTGCGTTGGCGACGAGAATATCAACACGTCCAAATTTCGCGACGGTTTCATCGGTCAAACGCTTGGCATCGGTAAATTTTCCCACATCGGCTTGCACTGCAAATGCTTCTACTCCAAAGGTTTTGCATTCCGCAACAACTTTTTCAGCTTCGTCTTTAGCTTGCAAATAATTGATGACAACATTTGCACCAGCCTCTGCTAAACGCAACGCTGTCGCCCGTCCTATTCCGCGTGAAGCACCTGTTACGATTGCAACTTTTCCGCTTAATAAATAGTTTGGCAATTTTTTATCTACAACTTTTTCGCTCATAATTTTTTTGTAAGCCAAGAACACACACGAACTTTCACGAAATTAAATGTTAAATACAAGCAACTTTCAATTGAATTCCAGCAGTATCAAAAAACTTTTTTCCTGGTATTTCTCCGTGTCTCTGCGTCTCTGCGGTGAGAATCGTCTTCAAAACTCTCGATGTTTCCGCAATATCACTCAAAAAAGCATCGTGTCCGTCGTCTGAAACTATTTCAAAATAATCCGTTGCAACTCCATTTCGCTTGAATCTTTTGCCTAAATCCCGAACATCAGATGCGGGGAAAAGCCAATCGCTTGATATCCCAACCAATGAAACTTCTGCTGTGATTTTTTGAATCTCTTCATCGGTTAAGTCAAATAGATCCATGGCTTTAGTGATAAGTTGATAACTCTCGATTTCAAATCTTTCGTTGAAAATTTCGCCCTGATAGTCAAGGTAGCCCGCAATATCAAAACGATTTTCGAGCTTTTCATCGGGCTTTTCGCCGTTGCGATTTGGTTTGCGTCCAAAACGATTGTCGAATTGCCGCGGTGATTTATAAGAAAGCATCGCGATTCTTCGGGCGAGACCAATATCTTGAAGTTCGATAGCTTGCCGCTGTAAGTGATTCAATGCCAAACCCATTGCAGACAAGGGAGTTGCACCAATTGAAATAGCTTTTTCTGTCAAATCTGGAAAGTCCGCTGCAAATTGTAAAGCCAACATTCCACCAACGCTTCCACCGATCACGGCTTTGAATTTTTTGATGCCCAAATAATCCATCAAATGTACGTTTGAACGGACAATATCTCGCACGGTTACGAGTGGAAGCTCATTTTTTTTGTATCGCAAGCCCTGCTTTTTTAACGAACGACCACTCGTAGAACCGTAACAAGAGCCGAGATAATTCACGCAGACAAACGCATATTCCGAAGTGTCCAAAGCACAGCCATCACAAATCACGCCATTCCACCAATCGCCAATGCGGGAACTTCCCGTCAACGCATGGAAAACTAAGATAGCATTAGACTTATCGGCATTTAATGTGCCGTAAATCGTGCATCTTAACTCGAAAGAATCTAAAACCTGACCGCTTTCGAGCGTGAATGGTTCATCAAATTTGAAATCTATCTCGAACATATTTAGTTGCACTTGGCAGAAGCAGTAGCAGTTTTGCAGATTGCTAAACTTAACTATTTGCCATTACTGCCATTTCAATTAAAGCATGAGCAGTAACTGTTTTTTTACTGCTGTTGCCGCTGCTACTGCCACTACTGCTCCTGCCGCTGCTACTGCTACTGCTTCTATTTTGGCTGCTTAACCACTCGCAAATACGGCTTGATTTCATTCCAACCGTCTGGAAATTTTTCCTTTGCTTGTTCATTGGAAACTGCCGGGACGATAATCACATCGTCGCCGTCTTTCCAATTCACTGGAGTCGCAACGCTATGTTTTGCAGTTAGTTGCAAGGAATCAATTACCCGCAAAACTTCATCGAAATTTCTGCCTGTGCTTGCCGGATAAGTTAAAGTTAATTTAACTTTCTTATCAGGTCCGACTACAAAAACCGAGCGAACCGTAAACGTATCGCTTGCATTCGGGTGGATCATATCGTAAAGATCGGCGACCTTTTTATCTTTGTCCGCAATGACCGGAAAATTCAAAGCCGTTCCTTGAGTTTCCTCAATATCTTTTGCCCATTCATGATGTGAATCGGTTGGGTCAACACTCAATCCGATAACCTTGACGTTGCGTTTATCAAATTCGGGTTTTAAGCGTGCCGCTTCTCCCAATTCGGTTGTGCAAACAGGCGTAAAATCTTTCGGATGCGAAAATAAAACGCCCCAACTATCGCCCAAGTATTCGTGAAAATTGATTTCACCTTGTGTTGTATCCGCCGTAAAATTCGGTGCTTCGTCTCCAATTCTTATTGACATAATTTTTACTCCTCTTTTTTTGGAACGCCGTCATCCTGACGGCAAAGATTGCGAAAGCAATCTAAATATGTTGAGAAAACGCAAAGCTTTTTCCCACTCAAACATTTTTTGAACGCTTTGCGTTCAATGCCGTCAAGATAACGGCGTTCCGTCTTAATATTTCGGAACGGATGAATCAACTTCATCCGACCATGCTCCAATTCCGCCTTTCAAATTTATCAATCGACCTGTAAAACCCTGTTCTTGTAATGCTTTAATCGCTTTTGCACTTCGCACGCCGCCTTTGCAATGAATAATTGCCGTCTGGCTCGCATCAATTTCATTTGCCCGATTTACAACTTCACCGAGTGGAATAAGTTTGGTATTCGGAATCTTGGCAATTTCAAATTCAAACGGTTCACGAACGTCAATGATTTGCAAATTCGGATTTGTATCAATCAAATGTTTGAGTTCGGTCGCCGTGATTTCTTCCAGCGGTTTTTCTTCAATAATCGGCTTCTTTAATCCGCAAAACTCTTCGTAATCAATAAGTTCTTTAATCGTCGGATTTTCGCCGCACAACGGGCAGTTCGGATTTTTCTTGAGTTTCAATTCACGGAATTTCATTTTCCACGCATCGAATAAAAGCAGGCGATTGAGCAAAATCCCTTCCGCACCCAAGATTACTTTGATTACCTCATTCGCCTGAATCGTGCCGACAATTCCCGGCAAAACGCCTAAAACTCCGCCTTCCGCACAGCTCGGAACTAATCCCGGCGGCGGCGGTTCGGGATATAGACAACGATAGCAAGCTCCTTTTTCCGCCCAGAAAACGCTTGCTTGTCCTTCAAAACGAAAGATCGATCCGTAAACATTGGGCTTCCCGGTCAAAACTGCGGCATCATTAACCAAATATCGAGTCTGAAAATTGTCGGTTCCGTCAACAATTACGTCGAATTCCTTAAATAATTCCAAGGCGTTTTCGCTCGTCAAACGGGTTTCAAAAGCCTCGACTTTGACGTTTGGATTCATGTCTTGCAAACGCTCTTTTGCGGATTCAATTTTTGGTCGTCCAACATCTTTTGTTCCATGAATAATCTGCCGCTGCAGATTCGATTCATCAACCGTGTCGAAATCGACGATTCCGAGCGTTCCAATCCCAGCCGCCGCCAAATATAAGCCCAACGGCGAACCTAACCCCCCAGTTCCAATCGTCAAAACTCTCGCATTTTTTAATTTTCGCTGACCTTCCAAGCCAACTTCCGGTAAGATTAGATGACGCGAATATCGGGCATACTCTTCATTGGAAAGTGTTGGCAGAGAATCGGTTGCGGTCGCTTCTGCGGCATTACTCCCACCTGCGATTGCCGGGATAATCAAAATTTCATCGCCATTTTTGATCGCTGTATCGGTCCCATCCAAATCACGAATATCTTCGTCGCCGACGTAAACATTAACGAAATTTCTAAGCTGTCCCGCATCATTGTAAAGATGTTTTTTGAGTTCAGCGTGATTTGAAGTCAAAGCATTTAACGCTCCGCCGACGGTCGTTGAATCAACTTCGATTTCAGAAATTCCGCCTGCAAACTGTCTCAAAGCGGTTGGAATTACAATTGTTACTGCCATAAATTTTTCCTCTTTTGGTAACTGGTAGTTGGTTATTAGTAATTGGTATTTCCTGCTAATTACCAGTTGCTAATTACTACTTACCTATTTCCTCTTCGTTAAATTTTGAACGGTCATTTTCCATCACCCACGAGCGGACATCAACTGCCTTTCCACTAATCACCGAAACGATAATGTAAGACCAAACGGGCAATGCGTGATCCAGATCGTATTGCGACGGGACGCCTTTATCTTCGGGATGCGAATGGTAATAACCGATAACTTCCAATTTGATCGAACGAGCATAGCGTTCAGCCCGCAGCACGTCTTTCGGCGAAATAAAGATTCGAACCGATTGGTCTTCGGTGCTGGAATTTTCAAGCGGAAAAGTTTCGTGAACGATTTTCGAGCCATCCGCATTCAATGTTCCGATCAGCATCCCGCCGCATTCAAACGGATAAGTCGCCTCGCCGTGTGCTTTAATTTCTTCGATATGTTTTTCCAAAACTGAAATCATAATTTGACGAAAAATCAGTATAGTGAGCAGTAGCGAACATCCGTATCTTTGAACAAGTATAAATTCCAACATACTCGCTACCGCTCGCTATACTGATTAAATTTTCAACTCCGCAAAGCGTTTTCAATATCGGCAATGATGTCGTGTTCATCTTCAATTCCCACCGAAATTCTAACCAGACTTTCCGAAATTCCAAGCGTCGCCCGTTTCTTTGGCGAAAGTTCCCGATGCGACGACGAAGCAGAATGCGAAACGAGCGTGTAAACATCGCCAAGACTCGTTGCCCGAACGCATAACTTCAATGAATCCATAAATTTCCAAGCTGCTTCACGAGTATCGTTTTTTAACTTTATCGAAACTAAAGCACCGCCGAAGTTTCCCCGAAGGACTTTATCTGCCAATTCCTTATCATCCAAATTCGGATAATAAACCTTCTCAATCGCTTCATTTTTTGCCAATGCGATCGCAATTTTCTCGGCGTTTTCGCATTGTTTTTCGAGCCGTAAAGCCAAAGTTTTGATACCGCGAAGAATGTGGTGTGCTTCCCAGACGCTCAAAACTCCGCCGACCAATTTTTTGATTCCGTCGAGCATCGGCTTGTCCAATTCGTCTTGTGAAACAACTACTCCGCCTGTTGCGTCCGCGTGTCCGCTCAAATATTTGGTTGCCGAATGAACCGAAAAATCTGCTCCAAGCGTCAGCGGTTGGCATAAATACGGCGAAGCAAAAGTATTATCAACGACCAATTTTGCTCCGTGTTCGTGGGCAATTTCAGCAACTTTTTCAATATCGCAAATTTTCAAAAGCGGATTGGAAATCGTTTCGGCTAATAAAACTCGCGGTTTGAGTTCAGCGGTCAACTTTGCCAATTCGTCTAAATTATTGAAATCAGCAGTTTTCGTTTTTATGCCGTAAACGCCGAAGATTTTGTTAAGCAAATCAAACGTCGCACCGTATAGATCCTGCGAAGCCAAAACAATTGAGCCATTGGTGAGTTCGCAAGCCGCGAGTGCCGCATGAATCGCCGCCATTCCAGATGAATAAGCAACCGCAACCTTACCGTTTTCAATAGTTACAAGTGCTTCTTCGAGTGCAGCCACGGTCGGATTTCCGTAGCGTGAATAGACAAAATCGCCGCCTTCGCCTGTAAATACCTCGTCCATTTCCGCCATCGAATCATAGGTATAAGTCGCCGAAGTATATATTGGAGTTGCCACAGGCTTACCAAGCGGATGTTCACCGCGTTCGCCTGCATGAACAAGTTTTGTTGTTATCGAATAATTGCTCATATTTGGAACGCCAGCATCTTGCTGGCAAACATCTTGCAACGATGTAGCTCAAGTTTGAGTGGAATTCAAATTGAAATTAAACTCAAAATGTTTACGCTCTTGCGTTTCAACGATGCTTGGTTTTCTTTAACTTGAAATTTGGCAACGACGGTTAGATTGCTCATGCAATCTTTGCCAGCAATATGCTGGCGTTCCGGTTTCTCCAAAATCAAAAAAGGCTTCTTTGCTAAAGATTAACAAAAAAGCCTTTCTATAAAAGTTTCTAAGTCTTTAGCTGTTTTTAACGTGGAGCAAGTTTCCTTAAATCGCCACCTTGCAAGAAGAATTAATTATCATTCTCGCATTTCTATAATTTTAATTTACAGGATTTGCTCAAAGCGTGTCAAGTTTGGTGTGGAGGTTGACTATGTATTGAAATGTAAAACACTTTTTAAGTGTTCAACTTCTAAATACATTTTATCTAGAGTTTGTTCAATCAATTCAATAATTAAATCAATATTTGGAAATTCTTGAGTAACATCAATCTTATTCTGCAATAAACCAACAACCTTTCCGCTTTGAGTGCTTGTAATGTAAGCCTTTGCATCTCTTATATTTAAATCACTATGAGCGTGGATTTGGTCACGAGATTTTATTATTCGATTATGCAAATCAAGATAGTTGCTTGGTATGAATCGCTCATCAAGTTTGTATTTAACGGGTTTGTTTTTAGAATCAAGTAAAGTCCCAATAGAAACTTTGTAAGGTTTTGAATAGACAATTAGAGCAAGTTCAAACGCCCATCCAATAAAGACGGATCTATCTTTATTATTTTTGATGTCTTGTAAGATTCTCCAAGCCTTATTAAGGTCTTCAACACAAGCAACAAAATGGATGTATCTTTCCTCTTGTTCTGTCATTATTAATATCCAAATTAATATCCAAACAAGCTGATTATAACAAATAAAGACCTTGACACGCTATTAAATTTTCAAAGACCTTCAGTAGGCAGTGGCACTTTGCAGAAAGCAGTCAATCTTTAACTACCTCCTGCTACTGCCAACTGCTACTACACCTTTGCTGCTTCAGTTTTGCCTTGCGAAAGTGCCAACGATTGTTCAATGTCCGCCAAAATATCCCGAATGTCTTCGATTCCAACGCTCAAACGAATCAAATCTGGCGTTACGCCGGTCGTTTCTTGTTCCTCTGCCGTCAATTGCGAATGAGTGGTTGAAGCCGGATGAATCACTAACGATTTTGCATCGCCAATATTCGCCAAAAGACTAAAAAGTTTGACCGAATTGATGAAAGTTTTGCCTGCTTCAAATCCGCCTTTGATGCCGAAAGTAACGATGGCACTTCCGCCGTTTGGCAAGTATTTTTCAGCGAGTTGGTAATATTTGCTCGATTCGAGTTTCGGATAATTTACCCAAGTTACGTCCGCGTGATTTTCTAAAAATTTCGCAACTTCCAGAGCATTTTCGCTGTGACGCTCAATCCGCAAATGCAAAGTTTCCGTTCCTTGCAGCAATTGCCACGAAGAAAAAGGCGAAAGTGCCGCACCTGTATCTCGCAATCCTTGAACTCTCGCTTTTAAGATAAACGCCAAGTTTCCAAAGGCTTCGGTATAAGAAATTCCATGATAACTTGGATCGCCATCAACAAAATCAGGAAAACGTCCGCTTGCCGCCCAATCAAAATTTCCGCCGTCAACAATCACGCCGCCAATCGTCGTGCCGTGTCCACCGATGAATTTGGTCGCCGAATGCACAACAATATCCGCCCCGAATTTGATCGGATTTGTTAAAGCCGGGCTCGGAACTGTGTTATCAATAATCAACGGCAAACCGTTTCGATGAGCAATTTCCGCCAACTTTTCAATATCAACCACATCTAGCTTTGGATTGCCGACAGTTTCGGTATAAATCGCTTTCGTCTTATCATTTATCGCCGCTTCAATTCCCACAAAATCTTCTGCGTCAACAAAATGAAATTTGATTCCGAGTTTCGGCAAAGTGTAATGAAAAAGATTGTAAGTTCCACCGTATAAAGAAGTTGTCGAGATAATTTCATCTCCGGCGGAGGCAATTGTTAGAATCGCCAAGGTTTCGGCGGCTTGACCACTCGCTGTTGCAAGTGCGGCGACTCCGCCTTCGAGTGCGGCAATTCTTTTCTCAAAAACATCGGTCGTCGGATTCATCAGACGCGTGTAAATATTGCCGAATTCCTGCAAAGCAAAAAGCCGTGCGGCGTGGTCAGCATCGTTAAATGCGTAGCTGGTTGTTTGATAGATCGGAACGGCTCTGGAATTGGTTGTCGGGTCAATTTCTTGTCCGCCATGCAGAGCCAAAGTATTGAAATGAAGTGTATTATCGCTCATATTTTTATCTTTTTGCCACGAATTAACACGAATTTGCACGAATTATTTTTGTGCTTTTTTGTGCCTTTTTGAGGCGAATCTCCTTATATTTTTTCAAAAATTGGCAACTTTCAGGCAAAAGAAAAAAAGCCTCCGTGCTAAAGTTTTGCACGAAGACTTTTTTAATAATCTTTCGGTTGTTTCGGGATTTTACGCCGATTGTCTTTAGCAGTTTTTATCGTGGAGCAAGTTGCCTTAAATCGCCACGTTGTAAATTTTTCAATTTTTGATTTGATTATGAAAAGTTCAATCGTGACTGTTAGCTGCAACAGCAACAACACATTAAACAAATTACTGAAATCTTATTTTTCATAACTAAAACCTAAACAACTTTTTCTCAGATAAGCTATTCTTTTAAGCTACCAAACCGATTTCAGGTTTGTCAACCTTTTTTGTCATCACATTTCAAACCGCAATGCCAAACTTACTATAAGTCTCCAATTTTACTGATGTTTTTCACTATTCGATTGCCAAAAAAACTTTGAAAATAATTTGAAATCAAGTGTCTTAGATGCTACTTTGTGTTTACAAAAGTAGCATCCCAATCAAAATTTATGCCATCAATCGACGATAAAATGTCTATCCGCGAGGTGATAAGCCCGCAGGAAGAACGCTTTGAAAAAATCAGAAATCGTGCGGGATTTATTCTTGCTCCGATGGTTTTTTTCGGTATTTTTTTTACGCAGTTTGACTTAAAACCCGAAGCTCATAATTTGGCGGCGATAATTGCAGCGATTGTTGTTTTATGGATTTGCGAAAGTTTGCCGATGCCCGTCACGGCATTGATGGGTGCGGCGGCGTGTATTTTACTCAAAGTTGCACCAGCCAAAGAAGTTCTCGCACCCTTTGCTGATCCTTTGATGTTTCTGTTTATTGGTTCATTTATTCTGGCGAGAGCGATTTTTATTCATAATTTGGATAAAAGATTTGCTTATGGAGTGCTATCTCTGAAAATAATTGGAGCAAGACCGAGCCGGATTTTGTTTGCTTTTGGGGCGGTAACGGCATTTATTTCGGCATGGATTTCTAATACTGCGACAACGGCGATGATGTTTGCGATCGGAATGTCGATTTTGGGCTTTTTGTTTAGCCAGGAAAAGGAAACGGGCATCAAGATTAATCGTGGTTACGCAACTGCCTTAATGCTTGTAACTTCCTTTGCTGCTTCAATTGGTGGCATGGCAACTCCAATTGGAACTCCGCCAAATGTTATCGGATTAGGGTTTATTAGGCAATTAGCAGGCTATGAAATTCCTTTTTTCAAATGGATGTTGTTTGGCGTGCCAATCGTCATCGCTCTATACATTTTTCTCTTTCTCTATATGAATTATTTCGCTCCCGCGGGAGTAAAGGAAATCTCCGGAAGTGCCGAGATGATTCAGCGTGAAAAAGAAAAACTTGGCAAATGGACACTCGCCCAAAAATCAACCGTCATCGCTTTTGGCGTCACGGTTGCTCTATGGATATTTTCGGGTGTGATCGCACTTTTCGTTGGCGAACAGAGCAACTTTTATAAATTCGTCAACCCGCGTTTTCCCGAAGCAGTTGGAGCGTTAGTCGGTGCAGTTTTGCTTTTTCTGTTGCCGGCAGGGGAAGGCAAAAAAGTTATCACATGGGAACAAGCGGTTGAAATCGATTGGGGCGTTATTTTGCTTTATGGTGGCGGGTTTGCACTCGGAACTCTTTCATTTCAAACAGGTTTAGCGGGGAGTCTCGGCACAAATTTAACTTCATTTTTGCCAGTCAACAGCGAATTTGGCTTGCTAGTTGCCGGAGTCGTTGTAGCGGTTTTGGTTTCAGAAACTACTTCAAATACAGCTTCGGCAAATATGGTGGTACCGGTTGTAATCGCAATTGCAAAGGCGAACGGAATTGATGCCTTAGTTCCCGCCCTTGGGGCAACGCTCGGATCAAGTTTAGGATTTATGCTGCCCGTTTCTACGCCATGCAACGCAATCGTGTATGGCTCTGGCTATATTCCACTGATGAAAATGGTGAGGTACGGCATTATATTAGACATTGTCGGGGCGATCGTAATCATCGCTTTGATTAGTCTGCTTTCGCCACTTTTGCGATAAGGTTTCTCGCCTTTACTTAAGTGCGGGCTTCGGCAATTGTCTTGAAACTTTATTTTTCGATCTCAAGCAATTTTGTCTTCTCCAATTCTTTGCCGTCTTCGCCAATTGCTAACACCTGCCATTTCAATTGTTTAGAAGACGTTAATGCCTGAATAAAGGTCGGCAATTGATAATTCTTTTTGTTTGCCAAAACAACGGCTGAAAATACTTTTTTACCTTCTTCATCTTCGATTTCAACGCGATAAAATTTCGTTTGAGCGATTTCTTTCCAAGTCAAAATAATTGGACTAATTTCTTCAGTTCCGCCGCTAATTGCAATGTTTGTTAACTGCGTAACATCCGCATTACTTGAATTCCCGACATAATAACGCAACGTCGGCATTTGAAATCCTGCAACGCCGCCGGTCGAAATCGTACCAACTCCAACATTTGAACCGGAATTCGCTGCATCACTTACTTCAACCCGAAAAAGCAGGATATACATGCCTTCGATAGTCTTATCAATCTGCCAATTTTCGGGTCCGGGCATCGAATATCTTCCTCCCGGCGGCAAATTTACGTTAAATCGATTTAGGAGAGTGTAGCGTTTCTGCGTTCCGCGTTCTTCAGGCGGAAGCGAGGCTTCACTCAATAGATCTCGAGCTTCCGGTAGTGCTTCGCCCGGTTTGACGATTTCCCAGCGTCCTTTCAAACGTCCGGTTCCCGTGTATCGAATCTCGGCTGTGATCTTTGGTAATTGATCATCAGGTTTGATAAATGGCACGACTTTTATGCCATCTTGCCATTGAAGTTTGACGGCTGTCAGCGAAAATGGAACGCCTGCTCCATTTCCGCTAAGTCTAATTGTTACAGGCACATACTCATCCAAACCAGCGTTTGTGCTAATAAAATGACGGACATAAAAGAAGCGTGAATCGTTGCCGTTTACTGCGTCCGTATATGCTCTGCGAGCGACGCTCGGCGTAATCGACATAATGTCGGTATAGCGAGTCGCATTTTGAACGGACTGATTATAGCGGGAAGGCAGCGAACCAAAAATCGTTGTAGGATCGCATTTTAAGCCAATATTTGGAGCGGCGGAAATTAGCTCGCCACACCAAACTGACTCGGCGGGCGTTAAATTTACAACATTGCTGAATGTTAAATAAGTACTCGTCGCACCTTGCGAATAAGCCGTCACATTATTCGGTGAAACCGAGACTTCTGCGAATGCTGAAGCTATAAAAACCAAGGTAAAAATTGCTGTTAAAATAAGTGTTTTCATATATTTGTAACGCAGGCATCTTGCCTGCAATCAGTCTGCTTTGCAGGCAAGATGCCTGCGTTACGCTAAAAGAAATTAAACGTTAAACCGCAGTTCAAGATTTTGACGCGGGTTCGATTGTTGGTATCGACAAGAAAATCGCGATTTCGTGCGAAAGTATCGGCAAAGCGAATAAATGCTTGCATTCCAACTTTCTGGAATTTGCTTTTTTCTCGTGTAAAATTGTAGGCGAATTGAACGTCGAAATTTGAATTTTTGTTGTCGTTTGTCTTGGCAATATCACCCGCAATCGTGTTGGAAAAATTTCCTGCAAGCGTCGCACCTTTGAATGGCTGCCAATTTACACCAAGCGTTAAAGCCTTTGTATTGTTAATTTGCGAGAGTTCTAAATTTTCCGAAGATTCAAGATTAATACCCGTACTTAAGCTCAAAGTCGGCAATGGATTAATGCCAACCGTAAAGCCATGAGTCCAACCGATTTGGTCATTTCCTTCAACTCCAATTTGTCGGTTATCGGCAAACGAGCGATTGTAGCGATACTCGAAATTGAATTTGGTGAATTGCCACGCTGAGCTAAAAGTTTGATTCGTATTAACGAGATCAGGAATTGTTGCCGGGTCAATTTCAAAACCTCCATTGACAGGGATTCCCGCTCCAGATTGATGCGTAATATCAATGCTATAGCCCAAGCGTGGCAAAAATTGCGACGGTTTATCAGGTTTTCCGATCAAAGCCGTGAGAGGCATCGCGACTGCAAAGCGATTCGCCCGCGTGATCGATTTCAAAATCGAAGGAACATTTCGCAAGTTATCGTTTGCGGTATTAAATCCATATCCAAAAGTAATTTCGCCTATCGAAGCATCAAGCGAATAATCTTGCGAAGTTCTGTCGGCTCCCGCACCCGCACCAAGCGATTTGTAAAGCGGTTCGACAAACTCGTGTTTAAAATTTGCCGTTAAATTCAAATTTTTGGTCGAACTCAGTTTCAAATCTTTCAAAATTTGATAGCTGGCTTCAAGATAATGTGCCGTTCGGACAACCGGAGCAATCGGAACCGCGTTGCCGTCAGGGTCAAGCTCTTTATCTTCGGGATTTTGAAAACGACTCAAAGCAAAGCCCGCTTCGAGTTTGAAACGCTCGCTTGTATCGCTCGTGATGAATCGCAAACCCAAGCCTTTGCTCTGCTCCGCATCATTGATTCTGCCTTCGGAAACTCCGCTAAGTGCTTGAATATAAGCGTTAAAACCCGTAACCTCGAGCCGCATTGCATTCTGACGTTTGGGCATAATTTCAATGCCAAGCGTCGCTCCCTGAACTTGATGATCGATTCTTTGAAGTCCGAAAAAGTTACCAAATCCAACGATGCTTGTGCCATTTAATACTCCGCCCGTAACGTCAAAATATTTGTTAAGCGGAATATTTACCGAAAGTCCGCGAGCTGAAAAACTGCTGACCAAATGGCGATTATTTCCAAAGGAAGTATGCCCGTAAGAGAACTTAGCTTTGCCGATCTGGAAATTCGTCAAATAGCTGGAAAGATCAATGTTTGGGGCTTTTTCGCCCAATGTTCCAAATCGTAAAGCCTCTTCTTTGAAGCTCGAACCTGCAAAATCAAAATTTGTATCAGCAGTAATTTTCCCTTTTTTGATCTCCTGTTTCACCGAACCTGTAAGCGTGAAATCGGTTGAAGTCGCCCGTTCTGTCGGACGAGTATCAGACGGAAAATTTGACTGAAAAGGCTGTGATTTCATTGATAAAGTTAGACTCGGCAGAAAATTAAAAGCCTCAAAACCAAATGGAACTTTTTCTGGAGTAGGTGCCGTCTGGTCTTCGGTTTTTGGTTTTTGGTCTTCGGCAGTTTGAGTTTCAGCAGACTTAGATTCTTCAGTTTTTGCCGTTTCAACAGGCTTTGCTTCCTCAGTTTTCGGAGTTTCTGTTGACTTAATTTCTTCAGCTTTCTTAACTTCTTCAACCTTTAAAGCAAAACTTCCAATTTCTTTCCAGGCTAGATTTGCCACAACTAAATAGACTGTCACTTTTGTTTCGCCAAGCGGCAATGGCAACAATTTTGAGTCGTAAACAAAACGATTTTCAGTTTGAGTAAAAATACTCGTTAAATCAGTTTCGCCAATCGTGATCGCAATTTTTTCACTTGTTTTCAGACCGCGATTCAAGTTGATTTCGATTGCCGTTTCGGGCGAAATTGTTTGATCTGCTTTAAAGTTAGCCGTTACCATTAAAGTCTCTGCGGCTTCTTGGGCAAAGAGAATTCCCTGTCCAAAATTCGAGATCATCAAAAGTATTGCCAGTAAAATTTTTATGGGGGTGTTTTTCATATCGTCACCATTTTTGCAGAAACACGCACGCAGTAAGTGTGTTATTTATCAATCATTTACGCCCTTACTTCGTGCAGGCTTCTGCATTTTGATATCTATTTGGTAATTTTCACTTGATACTCAAATTTCTTAACTACGCTATCGGCATCAATTCTTACTTGCACCAAATGACCTTTTACGCCGGTCACGGTTTTCGTGATTTCTTGACCTATATTGTCATCGCCTTCGGCGAATTCGACCTGTGCTAATTTGACTAAAGTTCCTTTTTCATCCACTTTGCAAATGATGATGTCGGCTTGTGCACGACCATCAACTTTTTTAACTTTTACCGTTACGCTATCTTTATCAATTGGAGCGGCACTTATGAAAACGCGACTGGCTGTGCTGATAACAGTTCCAGTTTGAACTGCTCCCCAATCAATTCTTCGGGGTCCAATTTTCCAACGGCTATTACCAGCATTTTCGTTGAAATATTTGACCATTTTTTCAACTGCAGCGGCGTATTTACTGGCATTTTTGATGCAATTCAGAGTTGCCACCATCGCCACTCCGCCGCTTGCTGCCGTTACGCCGACCACGCAGCCTGTCGCGATAATCACGGCTCCCCATTCCTGATAAACATCACCAAAGATTTGGGCGGCGGATTTGCATTTATCCGAATCGCATTTTTCTTTTGAAACTTTTGGAATGATTGATTTTGCTGACTTTTTGGGCATCGCCGAAAATGCGTTTGAACAAAAAGTAATTGTTAGAAGTGTCATTATTAAAATTTTGATTTTCATTGTTTTGTATCCTTTTTATTGATCTGTAGAACTATTTGCATTGCAGACTGATTTGAAAAATAAATCCACGTTTGCCGCGGTCTTATTGGCATTGCGGAGTTCCGCGGCGAATATGGCAGTTGCTAAAACTGAACAGGGGAATTTAGGTTTGTAGAATCCGAGTTTCAGCGGTTCCTCAATGATTTTCTTTGTATCTTTCTCAATTCTGCGAGCGTCCGTTTGTAAAACTGAGCCGGCGACTGTCTCTAATGGCTCTTTGAAAAAAGGACGAACATTCCGCGATTGGAGCAATTTTTCGACTTCCTTCTTTAGCTCTGCCAAGGCGTGATCCAAACCTTTATCAGAGGAAATCCTTTCAATATTTCTTACCAATTTAAGTGCGTTTGCATTAAAAATTCTCTCGTCCTGAGTTACTCTAATTCCGGCAATCTTAAATTTTGAAATTAGTTCGGGCGAAGGTTCAGCAGTTCCGGGACTCGTATTTATTTTGGCGATTTCATCACCTAACAAGTAAAATTCCGCTAACCTCTCGGCATATTGAGCAAGTTCTTTTACTTCTGCCGAATCTTTAAACTTTGGCAGAAAAGGTGGTTTTATTTGTTGCTGGGCAGAAACCTGTTGGGTGAAACAAAGACTAATTACTGCAACGAAACTGACAGTTAAAATATTGATAAATATGTGTTTAGATAGATTTTTCATATTGGCTCCTTTTTTTTACCGATTGAATTTGATAGTCGTTTAACCCGACGCTTAGTTTGCTGATGTTGTCAGCGTGTAATCGAAGGCTTTCGAAATACCGCCCGTTCCATCTATAAAAACTTGAACTAAATGTCCTTTTACTCCTGTTAAAGTTTCCGATTTTGCGGCTGCCCCGCCTGCATCTTCAAAAGTAATTGTTTTCAAATGCGTATATTTTTTCCTTTCGTCAATTTTGCAAATCCTGATATTTGCTCCGCCTTTGCCGCCTTTTTTTTCAATTTTCACCGTCAAACTTTCTTTATCGAGCAAAGCTGAGGTTAAAAAAGTGCGAAAAGCCGGATTTACGATCGTGCCGTTTTGCGAGGTGCCGATTGCTAGATCTCTTGGTCCGAGCGTAAAAGCACCGTTATTAGCAAGTTGTTTTAATTTTTGGACAAGCGACTGATATTTCTGGGTTGAAAGACAGATTTTTGAGGCTTCATCGCCCGTTTTTCCTTCGGCAACTTTGGCACATTCGCTCGTCCAATTTTTCAAAAGACTTTCCACCACATTCGTCATTTCACGTCCGCATGCGGTATCGGCACAAGTTGTTTTTGGCATTAACGCGGGGCAAATCATTAAGCCGATGGAAAATATTGAAATTAAAATTAAATGTTTCATCGTCTGCTCCTTCATTTACTCTCTTTCGTTACAAAGGCTTTTATTTCCTTAACGGTGGCAGGCTTTTTCCCGCGAAAAATGTGCAACGAAGGAATTTCAATCCGAATAAAACGTGCCGAACTTTCGGCTTTTTCATCAAAGATCAAGATCGCTCCATCTGCATATGTAATTTCCAAAGTGACATTAAAACCTGAATAATTTGAATGAATTGCGGGATTAACTTCCCAGCGTACTTCGATTACTGACTTTGTTTCGTCTGCCTCGGAAAGCCCCAAATCCTTAACTTCAATCACCCTGACCGGAATTTCACAATTTACCGCAACTGTTGCAAACGTTTGATTTATGCCAAATAATATCGTCAAAATTAAAATGGCTGCTTTTCGTTGCATCGCTTCACTCCTTTAATCGTATTTACTGCTTTAATATGTTTTGCCAATCGACTGCGTTCAACTTTTTTAATTCCGAAAAGCACACGCTAGCTATCGGAAAAAAGGAGGACGAAGGATAAGCTTTTATCCCTCATCCTTTATTTCCTATCTCTCAAACTATTGGCTTGTTTTTAAGGTATATTTGAAGTTTTTCAATACTCCGCCAAAGCTGGCAACTTCAATTTGAATGATTTTGCCTTCTATGCCGGTAAGATTGATCGTCTTTGTTCCGTCTGCTTCTTTTTCATTAAATTTAGCAGAGCCGATGCTTTTGATTACGCCTTTATCGTCAACCGAGCAAACTCTGATAAATCCGCCGTTATCACCATTTGTTTTGGTGATTTCAACCTTTAAGGTGTCTTTGGGTGAAGGGGCTCCAGCCACAAATGTTCGGTTCGCTCCGGCAACCAAATTTCCGTTTTGCGATTCGCCGATGAACAAAATACGGTCGCCGGGTCCAAAGCGATTGTCTCTTGCTAAACCCTTCATTACTGGCAAAATTTTGTTATATGTATTTGAAACAAAACATCCTTTTCTTTGATCTTTATCTGCTTCCAGCTGTTTTTTGCACTCAGCATCAAATGCTTCAAACGCTTTTTTAACGCCCGGCAAATTACCAGCTTCGCAATCTGCACAAGAAGCTGATTGATCTAATGCTGGGATAAACCCAAAACCTAAAGCTACTGCTAAACCTAAACCTAAAATTGATGTTATTACTAATCTTTTCATTTTCTTTCTCCTTATTTTTCCAACTAATTTATTTTTAATTTTGCTGAATAATGTCCTTTGTTGGGGGACTTAATTTAGCTAACACGATGAGTTTGCCATCGCAGTAAATCAAACTGCGTGTAACTTTATGAATTCCGAAAATTACACGCTGAAAAAGATGAATAAAGAAAGATGTTTTGGGATTGTAAACGATTGGAAAAAGAGAGTTTAGAGGATGAGAAAGAGATTGCGTTTGGTTGTTTTGAGTTCAAAAAATAACATTCACGCCAGCAAAGACCTCTACATTTTGCTTTCCCATAACGGTTTTGCCGGCGTGAATGTTAATTATCTGATTGAAAAAATATCATCAGACATTCTTATCCGATAATTATCACGTAATTCTTCCATGCAATAATTATCGTTGAAACAATTAGGAAAAATGCGTTGAACTTAGTTTTCTTGGACATTAGAAATACTCCTTAAACCAGAATAAGATGCAAGTTTAGCGATTTATTCGGAACTTAAAAGCAAAATGTGACGAAACGAAGATGCTTGGGATAAAGTGTAACTGGATGCATTTTGAATTCAAGATTTAAGAATCTAGATTAGAATTCGACAATCTTAAATTTTGAATCTCAAATCTTAAATCCTTACCTTATGAGGATTTTTGGAAAAGTTCCAGCAAACGATCGCGATAGTTTCTGCTCAAGGTTAGTTCCGTGCCATTTTTGAGCATTACCGAATAATCGCCGCTAAACATCGGATGAAGCTCTTTAATGCGGTCTATATTGACCAAAGTTGAGCGATGAATCCGTAAAAATTTGTCCGGATTTAGCTTTGCTTCGAGTCCATTCATTGTTTCGCGAATCATATGTCCTTCTTTGCCAACGTGAAGTTTCGCGTAATTCCCAGCCGCTTCGATCCAATCGATTTCATCAGTTCGTAAGAAAAAAACTCTCCCGACTGATTTCACGACCAATCTTTCCAAATATTTTTTATTTGCCTTTAAATCACTCAAAAGCGAAACGAGCCTTTCATCAATCTTAACGAATTTTGAGTTTTCAAATTGCCCGCGTATATGCCACATAGTTTGCTGAAAACGCTTTTGGGTAAAGGGTTTTAGCAAATAATCAAGAGCGTGAACGTCAAACGCATGGATAGCATACTGATCGAAAGCCGTAACAAAGATAACGGCGGGAATTTTGTCCGAATCGATAGCTTGCAAAACTTCAAAACCATTCATTTCAGGCATTTGAATATCGAGAAATACTAGATCAGGCTCATGTTCATTGATAAAGGCAACCGTTTCCGCACCATTTCCGCATTCACCGATTATTTCAATGTCTTTTTCCTCGCGAAGCATCCTCCGCACGCGATCGCGGGCTATCGGCTCATCATCAACGATCAAAATTTTAATCCTCATTCGCGATCTGAAATGGAATGGTCAAGTTCAACTTAACTCCGCCCGTTTCAAGGGGGATAATCTCAAATTTATGTTTGGCTCCGTATAGATGTTTGAGCCTCGATTTAGTGTTTTTAAGTCCAACGCCTTCCAAAATCAGTGAAATATCAGAATTTTCCAGCCCAACGCCATTGTCTGAAACACTCAAAAGCAAATTTCCGTTTTCCCTGATCGAAGCTATTTTCACCGTTCCGCCCTGTGAAAGCGGGGCAATTCCATGCTTGATCGCGTTTTCCACGAGCGGCTGCAAAATCATATTAGGCACTTTTGCGTCGAAAGTTTCGGCGGAAACATCCATTTCAATTTTTAAACGATCATGGAAACGAATTTGTTCAATCTCAACGTATTTTTTCAAAAAATCTAATTCCTGTTGGAGTGAAACCTCCTGAACTTCCAATTCCTTTAAGGAAAGACGAAGCAAATCGCTCAGATCGGTAATCATTCTTTCGGCAGATTCGGGATTGGTAAAGATGAGTTCGGAAATTGTGTTGAGCGTATTAAAAAGAAAATGCGGCTGAAGCTGAAACTTCAAAACCTGCAGACGCGATTGGGCAAGTCGGGTTTCCAATTGCGACGTTTTAAGCTCTCTTTCCTGATACTTTTGGTAATACTTGATCGTATGATTAATTCCCAATGCACCCCAATAAATACCGATGCCAAAGTGAATATTTATCATCAAAAAAACTTTATAAGCGTGCCAATAAGATGTAAAAGGACCCGCCGGAGTGTAGCCGAGTTTTGGCAAAATAAAAGCGTCAATTGAAAGCTGGCAAAGCGAAACGAGAATACTAAAAACTATGTGCAGAAAAATATTTTTCCACCAATTTGCATCATCAAGCGGGAATCTTTTGAGAAGCCACAAAATAAGCGGCATAAAAGCAAACCACACCCAGCCTGAAGAAATCTGCCACGAAAGTATTTCCCAAAATGATGACGGGCTCGGCGAAAGCTGCTGTTGAAGAAAGGATTGGCTGGTGAAGAAAAACGCGAAAAGAGTCCATATTGCCCAAATCGCAAACCATTTTCCAAATCTCGTGTTTAAGTTCATAACCTTTGTTTTATTGAGCATTAATTCATAGATTAAGGCAACAAAACCATGCTCAACCGCAGACTACGGTGACGAATCGCATTTTTCTGTGGGCGATTCGCTCAGCTATTTTTTCAACTTTGCTTGAATTGCCGCGAGTCTTGTTAAAAAATTACGTTCAGATCTTGAAAGTTTTAGACTGTTGATCTTCAAAGATTTATTTGGTTTGTACCAAAAAAACTGCGAGTAGAAATCACGAATTTGTTTATCATTAAAATAAACGCCGCGGACTGCGTAAGCATAATTTCGCACATATTTTAACTCTTTCGCCGAAAAATCCTTTAAATCCTCGGCAGACACATCCCAATCAGGATCTATCGTGAAAAATCGAACCACTTTTTCAAGCGATTCGGCTTCAAAACATTCTTGTCCAAATTCGCACCAAACACTTGCCCACCAGCCTGCCGCCCAATTATATTCGCCAAAACTAATGTCATAATCCGGCTTGAATTTTTTCGCTTTGAAAGATAAATAACCGCTGTTAAGATGTGCCATTCTAACAACTTGCGAATCTTCGCCAAACCACTGCCGCGTCGTTTCTTCGATTGTTCCATCGCCGATAATTTTCCAATCGGCTAAATTTTTGTCTTTCCCTTGCGGCGTTGTGTCTTCGTTTTTGTTGAATCTGGCGGGAATCGCAAAAATTCCGTTATCAAGGTGAATTTGCAGTTCAAAATCAACAATTTGCTTATTTGCCCAAAGTTTTCCGGTCGTGATTTGATAATCGAAATCCCGCAAAAGTTCGACGCTTCCTCCGCCTCTATAACGATATGTGTGGCGAATTATGTTCAGACCTTTTTTAAACGTAACCGGAAAGTAATAGACAAAATAATCTTCTTTACTGCTTTCATCTTCTTTGCGTTCAAGCGTGAAAGTCGTTTCTTTTAAGCGTTTAGTCTTTGACTTAATGATTTTGCCATTCACGTTGACGGTAAAATTTGAGATAAAAGGAAACTTGGCGGCTTCGTCGGTTACATCCCCCTCAGCTGGCGGCGTGACGAATCCAACCGTTACGGTTTTCTCCTTGCCCGGATTAAAAAATTCAAAATAAACGTCAACTCTGGCGTTTTCGTGATTAACTACAAAAAACTTCAAAACTTCTTTTTTTAGTTGAACTTGCGTTTCCTGCAAAGGCATCAATGTATTACCTTTTGCATAGAAAACGCCATCATTAGCCAACAGGTTTTGCGAAACCGTGAACAAAAATAAAATTGTGAACAACAGATTTTTCATATTTTCAGAACGCAAGATTTACGAAAGATTGCACAATTCTATTTCAAACTCATATTTATTTTGCTAATAAATTCATCAATTTTGCCATTATCAATCCAGCGTAAAACTATTACCAAATCATTATCGGGGTCAACATAAATAAGGTTTGTGCCATTGCCAACGTGTGCAAAAGCAGTTGCCGGAGCGTTTGGATAGAGTTTTTTGTCGGTGTTGAGAAACCAATTCATAAAGCCATATGTTGGCTGCGGAACGGTTGGGGTTTTGGCTTGTTTGATAAACGCTTCGGAGAGAACTTGTTTATCACGCCATTTACCGTTTCTCGCGGTCAATAAACCAAAACGAGCCATATCACGGGCATTGATGAACATTCCGCCACCCGAATGTCCACCGCCGCTGACAGATTGAACGACTTGACCATCCATCACCACCCACGAATTTTCATAGCCAAGCCAACGCCAGGTATTTGACGCTCCAATTTCGTCCATCACATTTTCTTTCAAAACTTGCGGGAGCGGTTTTCGCCAAACATTTAATGCCACAAGTGCCAAAACATTGACTCGCACATCATTGTATTCGTAAACTTTTCCGTCCGTATTTCTTGGACGATTAAGCCAATTATTCGTATCTTTATCAGGACGATCTGCCCAATCGGGCTTGCCCCAAAGCGTTCCTTCCCAGTCGCTGGTTTGACGAAGTAAATGCTCCCAGGTAATTTGCTGATTGTGCGGAGTATCAAAAAGTTCAATAAAGCGAGACTTGCCAAATTTTTCGGGATTATCATTTTTCTCAAGCGGATTATACGCTAAAACCGGTGCCGAATAATCAACTGCTTTGTCTTGTAAACTACGAATCAATTTGCGATCAAAAGCTAACCCAACCACAGTTGAAACAAAGCTCTTAGTCACGCTAAACGTCATGTCCACACGATTTACATCGCCCCATTCGGCAACAATATATCCATTGCGAATGATAATTCCCGTCATCTCGCCGCGTTCTTTAAATGCCCCAACCGCTTCGCCGTATGGTTCGCGTCCAAAAGTTTGATAATGGGCTAATTCCAGATTTCGCGGAGATTTAGATTCGTTTTGAATCGCAAAATCAATGGCAGATTTTAGTTTTACAGGGTCAAATTTTGCTTGTTCAGGCGTTCGGGTTTCCCAATTTTCAGCAGTTGGAAAATAAGTCTTTTGGGCAAAAAGAGTGGTAGAAAAAATAAGTACCAGAAAAGTAGCGATGCGAATTTTATTGAACATAATTGAGCAGATTATCAACTATCTTCAATCTTTTGCCAACTTAGCCTTTCTTAAATTTGCGAACGCTATTTGTTTTCAGTTTTTGCAGCGGACGCTTTACTTTCTCTGGTTCGAGGGGAGATTTCTGAATCTCAAAATCCAGACTTTGTGCAGGTTTGTCGTCTATCAAAATATCAATCCGGTAATTTCCCGCAATCCAAACCTTGTCCGGTTTACCTGTGAAATTTACCTGACTCTGCTCGCCGTTTGTCTTGTAATTGATTGAAATGACTTTAGTTTCAGGCTTTACGCCCAAAACTTTAACGGCTATAAAGTTCATTTTTACGGTCGCAGATTTGAAAGAATTAAGCTTTACAATGCAATGAATCGGAATATCGGTGGTGTAAAAACTTTTCGCCAAATCACCTGCCAAACCTTCGCCATTATCCTTGGCTAAATAAATTTCTTCAACGCCTACATCGTCTGAAATTTGTCCAAAAAAATTGAGACAACACAGCAAACAAATCAGCAATAGAATTTGACCTTTCAATATTTTGCTCCACATTGGAAAACTTTCTATGTCTATTTGAGTTGCAAAAAACGATTTTCGTTGCACACGCCTAAAAAATAGTTATCTTTATGAGCGGTTTGCTTTAATCCCGCAAATAAAGCATCATTATTGCTGTTAATCCTTCTCTCGCACATCAACGGTGATGTGCCCGCTAGACTAAGTTTCGTTTGACGGCATTTTGGAAGTTCGGGAGCAGGCTGTTTAGTATTATAGAAGCCGCTCTCTGTTTTGAGCATCCGAAAACCGACATCTTCGCAGGCTGACCGTTTCTCCGAAGCCATTTTCGATTCGACGCTTCTCTTTTTAGTCTCCGTTTTCTGAGGAGACAAGGTAATTAAAATTATGTCTATGAAACTTTATGTAGGAAATTTGGCGTTTCAAACGTCGAGCTTTGATTTGGAAGAATTGTTTGGCGGACTCGGAACAGTAGAATCTGCAACGGTTGTAGAAGATCGTGAAACAGGTCGCTCACGCGGATTTGGATTCATCGAAATGTCATCAAAAGAAGAAGGCGAAAAAGCAATTGACGAATTAAATGGCAAAGAATTTAACGGTCGCAATTTAACAGTAAATGAAGCTAAACCTCGCGAAGATCGCGGTGGTGGTGGCGGTGGTCGTGGTGGATACGGCGGCGGCGGCGGAAATCGCGGTGGTGGCGGCGGATACGGCGGCGGCGGCGGTCGCGGTGGAAGCGGCGGTCGTGGCGGAAGCGGCGGCGGTGGCGGCGGAAAACGCTGGTAAGTAATTGCCAATAAAATATTTAAGTGTCTCTAAATTAACTTTTAGAGGCACTTATTTTTTTGAGCAAAACTTCAATCGCTGCTTTTGAAAACGGCAGCATCGGAACACTTCTCATGATTCGATAATCTTCCGCCAAACTTGTATCTTCATCCAAAAATTTCAAAACATCTTTCGCACGATTTCGCTCGAATAGATGTGTAAAAACATCGGCGGCGGAATGCTTTTTAGTCAGCAAAACATTGAGCAAAACTGAATCCATATAATTTTTCCAAGGACGTTTTTCAATCTCAAGTTTTTGACTATTTTCAAGTAATTTGACAATATTTTTCAGTCTTCGCTGCGTTCTTTGAAAACTGTAACCGGTTGAAGATTTTACATATCCGCCGGAAGTTCCGATGCGTATAGTTTTCGGCGAAGGGAACTGCTCGTGCGGCTCATCAGACATCGGAATCACGCCAAATTCTCTTTCGGAAATTTCGTATTTTTCGATTTTCAGAATCTCTCGGATATAGTTTTTCAATACACTTTCAAATTCGCCTCTTTCGGGAAGTGTTTTCGCAAAAACTGTGAATTCTACGAGAGCTTTTTTAGCCGAAATTGGTAAAACGTAAACGAATCGGCATTCACCTTTTTGTTCAATCCGAAAATCGAAAAGCGTCGCCTTGTTTGGTTTGAAAACGTCTTCTTCAGTTTCAATTACAAAACCGAGAAAGGGTTGAACCATATTTTGGTATTTCGGATTATCGTAAGTCTTTTTATGCGAGCTATCGAAAACGAATGCCCGAGCTTCAAAATCGCCTTTATCGGTTTTCACAATACCATTTTCAGCACTCAAAACATCCGCTTGAATAATTGTGAAGTTATTGTTTTGATTGAGTTTAGCAAAAATGAATCGATAAAAATCCACTGCACGAATCATCTTATAATCATAATTTTCAAGCGGCAAAAGTTTTGAAAAACTGTTCGTTCCATGAAACCAAACGTTGTTCCATTTACGATAAACAATCTCTTCAAAGTTCCCTTTTCCGTTTTCCCAAAAGCACCACGTATGATCGTTTTGATTCTTGATTTCACGGTCGATTATGAGAATATTTTTGTCACGCAACTTTGATTCATTGAGCAAAAAAGCGAGCGAAAGCCCAGCCATTCCGCCTCCGGCGATGATGTAATCGTAAGTTTTTTCCAAGAGGATTTCCGTCACACTTTTAGTTAAACAAAAAGCTTAAACTATTTCAAAGATTCTGTGTTATCTTATCTGCATTATGAAACTATTTTTGCTGACTTTCTTTACGATTTTTGTCGCAACTTCTGTAGTTTCTGCTCAAACAAAGCGTGACGAAAAAGCAAAACTCGAAATCCGCAAAGTAATGGACAATCAATCGCTCGCGTGGAATCAAGGCGATATTGACGGCTTTATGAAAGGCTATTGGAATTCGCCGGAGATGACTTTTGTTTCCGGCACCAGCGTAACAAAGGGCTGGCAGCCAACTCTTGATCGTTATAAAAAAAGTTACGATACAAAAGAAAAAATGGGCGTTTTAACGTTTTCAGATTTGGAAATTACGGTTTTAGGGAAAGAGTCGGCAGTAGTATTGGGTAAGTGGTCTTTGCAACGCGAAAAGGATAATCCGAACGGACTTTTTACCCTGACTTTTCGCAAAATAAAGGAAGGATGGCGAATAATTCTCGACCATACTTCCTAAAGTTTAAACTAGATTTTTTAGTCGTGTCGGACAAATGTCGGCATTCCGATATCCGGTGCTACATTACCAAGTGAGTGATTTCTAACAACAGATTTAGGATTAAAAATCGAATATCTACCTTCAACTGCAATCGAATTACCCACACGGAAATCAACTGGGTTTGCAGCATTTTCAACACTCAAAACTTCACCGGGAACGTAATATTGCGTCACTCTTCCGATTACTCTTGGGTCGAGACCCAAATTGGGAATGGACAAAGGTGCCGAATTTATTGCAGTTGCCTTCAAGCCAGTCTTTACTGATGCATATGAAGCGAGTCCGCCGCCAAGCGAATGTCCCGTCAGCGTAACATCGTTACCCGCAATTCCTTTCCATTTATTGGCAAAATTTACCGCATCTCTATACTGACTCGGCTTGAAACCAGCACCTTGAGCCACGTTATCAAACCAATCTCTTCCTTCGTCGGAGCCTGCAAAAGCTACGATAACTCGTTTGTCATTTGGATCAACTGGACGCAATGCAATAGCACGGAAACCATTGCTTTTGTCTTGAACATCAGCAACCTTCCATTCCTTGCCATCGGGGAATTTGTAAACGTCGCCAACTTTAGCGTTGTTCCGTGCGTAGGCAAGCTCGCTCGCACCTTTCGATTCCGAGAATTTCAGCCCTTGAGCGGCAGGCGGATTCGCAGTTCCGGGATGTCCAATCCTGCCAAAACCGCTTTTTGCCACGTTCACGGTAGCGTTTGCCGCATCTGCCGTTTTGTTCAAGGCAAATTTTCGCAAGTTTTCCTCAGCCCTAAACGCCGAAACAGCGGAATGAACCGCAAAATCCTTTGTGTTTTCGATCCCTGACTTCGTGTTTGAAACGGTTTGCTTCACAACACTTACACTTGTGTCCTTGACGAAATTAGCCGTGTCTTTGACCACATTTATCGGGTTTGGAATTTTTGGTATTGAAAGTCCCATATTTTTTCTCCGCAAGTTCTAAAAATAATTAGCTGACAATATTATTATCGGCGGCATTGGAACAAAGTTTCTCGAAATTTGTCTAATAAAATGACCTGCCGTAAAAAATCGCAGTTTTAGCTGGTGTTTTCCAAATGGGGCAAAGCAACTTAAACAATTCGATGTTACATCTAGACTTATAAATCAGTCGCTTTTGTCAGTGGAATACTTTTTCGTTTCCTTAATGCTTCAGTTTATGTAAAATCAACAAAATTATGAAAACTATAACTTCCTTGCTAGTTATTTTTGCGATTTGGTCAAGCCTCTTTGCTCCCTTTTCGCTGGCTCAAAATTCAAATACGAACTCAATTTTCGCAGTCGCTAAAAATCGACCCGACGAACCCGAAAAAGAAAAGAAAGGTTTGCAATTCCGCATCCGTGAAGGAAAAGCCGATGCACCAAAGGCAACTCCAACGCCGGTTTCAGCCGAAAAATTGAATTCGACTGATGCCGATTCGATTCTCAAACGCTTGCCCGAAATGCCGAAAGAAACAGAGGCGACCGATTTCAAACTCCGCGAAAATAGTCTGCTCCCGCCAAAAACAGGGACGATTATCAACACCAAATTTCCTGCCGATGAAAGTCTGCCGCCGCAGAAAACTACTGAATCAAAAGCACTTGAGGTTGTCCGATTTACGCCACAAGGAAATGTTGAACTCGTTCCCGAATTAACCGTCAGTTTTTCGCAGCCGATGATCGCTGTTACTTCGCAAACCGAAGCATCTGAAAATATTCCTGTGCAACTCACGCCTGCGGTCAAAGGAAACTGGCGTTGGCTCGGGACAAATACTTTGCAGTTTGACGCGGAAACCCGTTTCCCAATGGCGACTGAATTTACAGCCAAAATTCCGGCTGGAACAAAATCGGCTGTGGGCGGAGTTTTGGCAAAAGATGTAGTTTGGAAGTTTACGACTCCTGCTCCGAAAGTTGAGCATTTTGAACCCAGAGTTGGAGTCGCAAAACGCGACGAAGTAATGTTTGCAATTTTTGATCAAGAGATAAACAGAGATGATGCTTTATCCAAGATTATTGTTACTTCTAATGGGCAAAAAATCCCGATTCGACTAGCTACTGAAACTGAAATTAAAAGAAGTCAAATCATTTCAGCTTTATTAAAAATTAGCGAGCCGAAAGGTTGGATAGCTTTCCGTTCAGTAGATTTATTGCCGTTTGATTCAAAGATAGAGGTTAAATTTGATTTTGGTTTGCCGTCAGTAGAAGGTAATTTGACATCTAAAGAATCTAAAACATTTTCATTCAAAACTCATGGAGCATTGAAGTTGGTAAAAGCAACTTGTGGTTATGAAGAAAAGACTGTTGATTGCCAACCAAATACGAGCATTCGTTTTGAATTTAATAATTGGTTTGATTCCGATGATCTAGGTGAATTCGATAGAACACAAATTACTATTGAGCCAAAAGTGGAAGACTTTATCTGGATGCCTTCTTTTGACAAACTCACCGTTGGAGGCAGTTTCAAACCGCGAACTACTTACAGAGTTACAATTTCCGGTAAACTTAAAGATAGATTTGGACAAACTCTTGGACAAAATATTTCTGCTAAATTCACTTTTGGGGCAGCAGAACGGAACCTCCAAAGCCAACACTACAAAGATTTCATTACGCTCGACCCTAATACAAAGCCGACATATTCAGTCACCTCAACTAATTACTCTGCATTAAAGGTCCGTATTTACTCGGTTAAACCCGAAGATTATCCATCGTTTCTTACTTTCAAAGACAAAGAAGAATCAGCTTATCCAAACTTCGGCAAATTAGTATTCAATCAAATTATCAAAGTTAAAAACACTCCCGATGAATCGATTGAAACGCGAATAAATCTCGCGTCCGCATTGACTAATGGAGTCGGACACACAGTTTTAATTGTTGAACCGCCTTTGCCGAAAAAAAACGATCAAAAGATTGTAAAGTGGTTGCAAGCCACACAAATCGGGCTTGATGCTTTCGGCGACAACGAAAATTTAGCCGTTTACACAAGCAATTTGAAAGACGGAAAACCGCTCGGAAATGTTCAGCTTTCGCTGATTAACGGTGCAACCAGCGTTTCGGGTGAAAATGGATTGGCGAATATTCAACTTCCGCCAAAAAAAGAAAAACAGACTAACTTCTTACTTGCCAAAAATGGAAATGATTCCGCGATTTTAACCAATGGCGAATATTACAGCTATGAAGCTGAAAACGGTTGGTTTGCGTCTCCGCGAAACGATGATTTGCGTTGGTTCGGCTTTGACGACCGCAAAATGTATCGCCCTAATGAGACGGTTTCCTTCAAAGGTTATTTACGGAAGGCAACAGGCGGAAAAATATCGGACATCAGCGAATTAGCGGATTCGGTAACCAGTGTCAATTATGTTTTATCGGATTCCCGTCAAAACAAAATTCTCAAAGGAACGGCGAAACTCAATGCTTTTGGGGCGTTTGATTTTGAGTTAAAATTGCCTGAAAACGTCAATTTGGGAAATCAGCGATTAGAACTAACAGCCGTCAGCAATTTAGAGAATACGAGAGTTTACGCATACATTCCAAGTGCAGGAATTCCGCCGACCTGAGTTTGAAGTAAATACGAGCGTTGAATCCGCCGCCCCGTTTTATCTGGGTGATTCGTCAACCTTGCTGACCGAGGCGAAATATTATGCGGGCGGAGGCTTGGCAAATGCCGAGGCGAAATGGGAGATTTCCGCCGAGCCGACCAACTACACTCCGCCGAATCGTGATGATTTTACTTTCGGCAAATTCTCGCCGTGGTGGAATGATGATTACGACGGCGGCGATTGGGATTTACGCACAAATCGAACAATTTTCAAGGCACAACGGACATCGAAGGAAACCATCGCGTCGCCCTCGATTTTCTGAAAGCGAATCCGGCTCGTCCGTATTCGATTGAAGCTGAAGTCAAGCGTCCAAGACGTTAATCGTCAGACATTTACGGGCAAAACTTCTCTGCTTGTTCATCCTGCCAAACTCTATGTCGGTTTGCGTTCAGCCAAAACTTTCGTCCAATCGGGTGAAGCGTTCAAGATCGAGACGATTACCACCGATATTGACGGAAAAGCCGTAGCTACTGCACCAGTCAAACTAACCGCCGAATTGAAAGATTGGCAACAGGAAAAGGGCGAGTGGAAAGAGGTCGTGATCGATACGCAAGCGTGCGAAGTGAAATCGGCTAATGATATTGTTCCGTGTAATTTTACGGCGAAACAGGGCGGAACTTACACCGTAACGGCGAGAGTTTTGGACGACAGAGAGCGTCCGAATGAGAGCGAATTAACGGTTTGGGTGGCGGGTGGAAATCGGGATAAATCCCAAAATGTTGAAGGCGATGAGATCGAATTGATTCCGAATAAAGAGGAATACGCACCGAATGAAACGGCGGAAATTTTGCTCAATGCCCCGTTTTTCCCGGCTGAGGGCGTGATGCTTCTGGAACGAAACGGCATCGTCAAAACCGAGCGTTTCACCTTGGAAAAATCCTCAACCGTTTTGAAAATTCCGATTGAAGAAGTCTATTTGCCGAATGTTCACGTTGAGGTGAGCCTTGTCGGAGCGGAAACACTTGATTTTTACGGCGACGAACGCGATAAGAAATTGCCGAAAGCACCTGCTTACGCGACGGGCAATATCAATCTGAATATTTCCACCGCTTCACGCAAACTAACTGTCACCGCCGAGCCGACTGTTGCAACGGTGCAACCGGGCGGACAGACGAAGGTCAATATTGCTGTGACGGATAACGACGGCAAAGCGGCGGCAAATACGGAAGTCGCACTGGTCGCGGTGGACGAAAGCGTTTTGGCACTAACGGGCTACAAAATTGATAATCCGCTCGATATTTTTTACGAGCAAAACGAATCCGAAACCAACAGTTCACACTCTCGGGAAGATGTGATGTTGGATGGGTTTGGGTATGGTGGTGGGAATATGGCTTACATGCCACAAGATAGTCTAGCGTCACCATACACAATGTCTCCCGCAAACACTGCCGCAAATGCAGTTCCGATGGGAACACCAACTAAAAGTGGTGGAATTGATTTTGGCTTATACGGAATCAAGAAAGGCGACATAGCTGGTGGTGGTGGAGGAGGAAAAAAAGAAACTGACTCCCTCCCGATGATGCAACTCCGGCGAAACTTCGCGGCGTTGGCGATTTTCGCACCGTCCGTCAAAACCGATGCAAACGGCAAAGCAACGGTTGATTTGAAATTGCCGGACAATCTCACCCGTTATCGGATTACGGCGGTCGCGGTGACAAAATCCAAACAATTCGGGCTTGGCGAATCGAATATTACTGCCAAACAACCTTTGATGGTGCGAGCTTCAGCTCCGCGTTTTATGAATTTCGGCGACAAGGCTGAATTGCCCGTCGTCCTGCAAAATCAGACCGATTCACCGATGAGCGTTGATGTCGTCATCCGTTCAAATAATGCCACGCTAACCGACGGCAACGGCAAACGAGTGACCATTCCCGCCAATGACCGTGCTGAAATCCGCTTCCCCGTCAAAACTGAAAAAGCCGGAATCGCCCGTTTTCAAATCGGGGCAAGCTCGCAAAATTTTGCAGACGCGGCGGAGATTGAGTTTCCAGTTTATACACCTGCAACGACCGAAGCCTTTGCAACATATGGTACAACCGACCAAAACGGGGCAATTTTTCAGACCGTTTCCGCACCGAAAGACGTTTACACGCAGTTTGGCGGATTGGAAATTACAACGAGTTCGACGCAATTGCAGGAACTGACCGATGCGTTCATTTATCTGCAAAATTATCCGTTCGAGTGTTCCGAACAAATTTCATCACGGATGCTTTCCACCGCCGCTTTGCGTGATGTGCTGACCGCTTTCAACGCCAAGGATATGCCGACGAAGGAAGCAATCGAGACGAAAATGAAGTCGGACATCGAGCGTCTGAGCAAACTTCAACACGTCGACGGCGGATTTAGTTTTTGGCGAAGCGATGACGAAAGTTTTCCATTCGTTTCGATTCACGTCGCCCACGCTCTCGCCCGTGCCAAGGCAAAAGGCTACGATGTGCCGAAAGCGTTGATTGATAAGGTCGTAGGTTATCTGACGAATATCGAAAGCAAATTCCCGACAACTTACAGTCAGGAAGCACGCTGGTCGCTAATGGCTTATTCGTATTATGTCCGCAATCTTTTGGGAGAAAAAAGTGCGATTCCAAGAGCGAGACTTTTATTGCTAAATACAACGATCGAAAAACTTTCGCCTGAAGCAATTGGTTGGATTTTGTCGGTTTTGGCGGATGATAAAGCTTCGACTGAGCAAGTTGAAATGATCAAACGCCACTTGCTCAATCGCGTCACCGAAACCGCAGATAAGGCTCATTATGTCAGCAATTACACAGACGGCGAATATGTGCTGTTAAACTCAAACCGTCGGGCTGATGGGGTGATTTTGGAAGCTTTGCTCAAGTCAGAATCGTCTGCCTCAGCGGTTGGATCAAATTCGATTTCACCTATACAAAACGCCCTTACTAACGTGCGGGCTTCTGCATCCAACGGCGGAAACGCGACTGTTAAGGAGCGTGCTCTCAACGCACAGAACACGCTTCCTAATGGTCGCGTTTCCGCCGCGGATTTGATTCCAAAATTGGTTCGCGGCTTATTGGCAAATCGCACCAGAGGGCGTTGGACTAGCACGCAGGAAAATGCGTTTGTCCTGCTCGCACTTGATAAATATTTCCAGACTTACGAAAAGGCGACGCCGAATTTCGTCGCAAAGGCTTGGCTTGGAAATGCTTACGCGGGAGAACAAAAATTCGTCGGAAGGACGACGAATTCCAATTTAATTAACATTCCTATGAGCTATTTGCAGAATGGCAACACTACGCAAAATCTGATTATGGACAAGCAGGGCGAAGGTCGTTTGTATTATCGAATTGGGCTGAAATATGCTCCGAGAAGTCTGAATCTCGCGGCGGCGGATTATGGTTTTGCGGTGACGAGAACTTACGAAGCGGTTGACGATCCGGCAGATGTTAAACGAAATACCGACGGAAGCTGGACGATTCGGGCGGGTTCGCGTGTGCGGATTCGTCTGCAGATGGTGAATCAAAGCAATCGGTATCACGTTGCATTGGTCGATCATTTACCTGCGGGAATTGAAATTATTAATCCTGATTTGAAAGTTTCAGGCAAGGTAGCTGCGGACGATGAGCCGCCAAACACGAGATATTTCGGCAGATGGTTTGACCATCAGAATTTACGCGATAATCGAATCGAAGCGTTTCAAGACCTTCTTTATTCGGGAGTTTATCAATATTCGTATGTTGGCAGGGCAACGACTTTAGGCGAATTCGTAACGCCACCGGCAAAATCGGAAGAAATGTATTCGCCAGAGACTTTTGGCAGAAGTAAGACTGATTTTGTTAAGATTCAGTAGTTTAGAGTTCCATCTTTAGATGGCATTTACTTAGCAAGAAGCCAACTAAAGTTGGAACTTTAAACGTTAATCAGGCAAATTTTCACTTAGCAATCTCAGAATATTTCCGCCCATTATTTTTGCAATTTCATCATCGCTAAATCCTTCATTCAAAAGAGCTTCGGTAATAAATGCCTCGCCGCTTGTATCGAATGGAACTTTTACCGAGCCATCGAAATCCGAACCGAGCCCCACGTGTTCGGCACCAATCACATTCACCGTATAACGGATTGCCTTGGCGATAGATTTCGCGTCTTCACCGCAAACTGCTGTGTCCCAGAAACCGACACCGATCACTCCGCCCGTTTTGGCGATCGCTCTAAGCTGTTCGTCTGATAGATTTCGATTGTTGTCGCACGTGCCCTTTACGCCTGTGTGCGAAACGACAACTGGTTTATTTGCAATACTTAGCACATCCTCGATGGTTTTCTTCGAGGCATGAGAAACGTCAACCAGCATTCCATTTTGCTCCATTCGTTTGACCATTTCTTTACCTTTTTCAGTTAACCCGCCTTTTTCCATACCGTGAGCCGAACCACCCATTTCCGTGTCAAAAAAATGAGTTGGAGCCATCATACGAAAACCTGCGTCAAACAAAACGTCAACGTTTTCAACCTTTCCATCAAGTGCCTGAGCACCTTCAATACCGAGCCAACCTCCCACAATCTTTGAGGTTTTTCGCGTTTCAAGAAAATTTTGCAGGTCTCGCTTCGTTTCGATAACAACAAATTTGCCTTCAGATTTTTCGGCAAATTGATGAAGCTTTTTAGCCTGAAAAACTGCACGTCCTGTAAGACTAGAAAGATTTTCGAAGGGCTGCATTTCAGAAAGTGCGAGCCAGAAAATATTGTCTGAATCGCCGGAATTGTTTTCGATATTCAATCCGCGAGGCGTTTTCGTAACAACCGTAAATGCTTGCAAAGCAACATTTCCCTCAAACATTCGCGGGACGTCGACATGCCCGATCGTGTCCTTTTCCAGCAAATCGCGTTTCCACAAAAGCGAATCTGAGTGCATATCCGCAACAAAAAGTTTTTCGTGAAGTTGCTTGGCTTTATCGGAAACAAGGTAGGGCGGTTTGTTGATTACTACATTCATCGAATTCGCGATGTATCGCGGAATAATGGTGAAAAAGGAAACGACAAAGGCAATCAGCAAAATGCCGATAATCGTCAAAAGATATTTTAGAAACTTTTTCATAGAATTTGGAATCAGAATAGCGAACGGTAGTGAGTATGCCAGAGCAATCTAAAGTTGAATCAAAAATGTGTTACTCGCTACCGCTCGCTATCCCGATTTTCACCACAACAGCTTCTTCGTTTGATTCCCTCGCCGCGTCTAAAATTTTTTGCACACGCAACCCATCTTCAAACGTTGCGGCTTGCGGAATTTCGGTTTTGCCTTGCAGTAAGGCGTCAATGATTTTCGGTGCAAATTCCGTAAAACCGCTTGGAAAACCAGAATCGAAAAGCCCATCGATTCCTTTGCCGATTCTCACATCAATTTCCTGATATGGTTTTCCGTCTTTGGCAATAAAAACCTCACCTTTGTAATCAATTTTTAACGAGCCTTCCTTCCCGCAAAATTCGAAATAGAATTGATAATCGGGAAATTCCACCATCGACATTTCAATCGTTGCGGTCGCATCTTGTGTCAATTCAGAATCGGCGAAACGCAGAAGAAGCAACGCTTCGTCATCACTGCTAACATCTTTTATTTCTTTATTTGTATCTTTTCGTTGTTTAACGTGAGTATTCAATTGGCAAAAAACACTCGAAATATCAGTTCCCAAAAACCAATGAAAAGAATCAATAATATGCGAGCCTATTGCTCCGAGAGCACCGCCGAATTGAGCTTTGTCGGACCACCAATTCCAGGGAATATTGACGTCACCGCGACTCGGATTTCTAAAGACACTCCGGACGTGGCAGATCTTTCCGATTGCTCCATCACGAAGCATCGTATAGGCTTTTTGCCGTCCATCCTGAAAACGCAATTCGTGATCGATCAACGCTAAAACGTTTTTCCCTTTTGCGGCTTCAACCATTTTTTCAGCTTCGGCAACGTTCATTGCCATCGGCTTTTCGCAGAGAATATGTTTATTGTGTTCGAGTGCGTAAAGCGATTGCTCATAGTGAAACTTCGGAGGAGTTGTGATGCAGACGAGGTCAACCTCTTTGTGTTCGATAGTTTCCCGCCAATTATTAGTAAAGTGTAGGATCCCGAATTCTTTCGCAGTGCTTTCGGCATTGGCGATATTCGCACTGGCAACTGAAACGAGATTTACATTCTCACACATTTGAAACGCAGGAATCTGCACCTTTCTGGTAAATCCTGTTCCGATAAAACCAATCCCGATTTTTTCTTTCATTCCAAAATTAAAGCACAAAAAAGCGAGACATTAAAATCTCGCTTTTCCAATAAAACTATTTCAGGTAATTACTTATCCATTTGTGCCGTCTAAACTTAAGACGCTTTTGATTTGTTTTTTTCTTTTGCTGCCGAATTTCAAATATTCTTCGTAAATATCGCGTTCGATTTGCGACATATCTACAATATTTGCACCGATCAAATATTTGCTAATAGAAAGGTGTTCGCCAATTTGTTCGTATCTCTGCCCGATGATTTGCATTGCGATCTTTCCATTCGGCAAATCAAGCTCGACATTCAACACGCGATTTTCGCCAACCAAATAATGTTCTTTCAAGCGAATAGAATCTACAATAAACGCGATTCCATTTGAGCTCAAATCTTTTGTTTGACCTTTAATTGAAAGGGCTCCCCCAATCATTGTTAATTTTCCGGTAGTTTTTGCAGGAGCAAAGCTGATACTAATCGGCACATTTAAATCGTGTCGCAAAGGGTACGTTCTACTTGCAAACTTGCCACTAAGTTTGGAAATGAAATTCCGGATTAATTTTGACATTTAGTATTTTTCGTTAGACAACCGCTAGATTCCAACGGGGGGTTACTGCTTACCTTATAAATCTTTTTGCAAACATTTACAAGTGTTTTTTTTAATTTCCCCGCTTTTTGCCTATTTTTTAAGCATCTGACCCTTGTTATCGTTAAATTTCAGGTTCGCTTTTTCAGCTGCTCCTTCGCAATTTAATAGATACGAAATTTTGCCGGATTTGCGATAAACGTCCGGAACTCCATGTGCTGTATACTTTTTATTGTCAGGACTTACTAAAATCGTGAAACGATATCCGGTTGATTTTGTATTACCAATATCTTCCGGCAATAAATTTTGCGAAACGAGTGTCGGAAGATCCGCAAATGCTCCTACATTTTGCATAGCGTAAACCGCTTGTGCCTTTGCAATCCTCTCCATCATAGCTCTGGCTTCGGCATGATGAATGTCCAATCGAAGCGTGAAAAAGTAGTTTTTCCCTTCTTTTTTCGCCAAAGCCTCAGCTTTCTCATCGGCTGTAATAATTACCCAAGAGCCTTTTTCATCACGTAGCTGAAGTTCTTCAAGTTCATCTTGTCCAGTTTCGGCGTTCGGCATTTTAACCGTGACGGTTGCCAAACCATTGGTGATTATTTCACCTCTAATCTCAATGTTTTCAGGAGTTTGAGCAGCCAACGGCTCAAAATCAGAATTCAAATCCTGCATTTCGGATTCGCTCAAACCTTCAATCGCAAATCGCAGATTTGTCATTAACATTGCTTCACGAAAACGACGTTCGCGTAAATTCTTATAAAAAATGCGGACAGTATCCGCAGGCGAACCTGCCGAAAACTTAATCTTATTTTTTGAAGTTGAATTCTGTGCCACCGTAGATTTTTCTTCGGGTTTATCAGCCGCAGGAACATTCTTTTCAGCGGTCGCGACACCCGGATTTCCCTCCGTATTTTTCGCGGAAACCGCACAACCATTTACCAATGCAATCGAAAAAATTACGAATAGAAGGGAAACTTGCAGAATTGAAACTTTAGACAATACTTTTTTTAACATTGATTCTTCTCCAAGAATTTTGCAGATTTAACGGGGATCAAGATGAACCGAATTTTTCGTAGGAAACATGCTTTTTAACCACTAAAAAACACGCCAATTGAATTATAGCGTGTTTGTAAAAAAATGCAAAACAAAGTTTATTATTTCTTCTTTTCGAGTACTATTTTCACGTTTCTTAGAATTTGTCCCTCTTTTAGTTCAACAAAGTTCGTGAGTAAATCAATTTCGTTAACGGTCGCGGATTTAACGGAAACGGTTTCGTCTCTCGAATCTATTTTCAACTTTAGTTTTCCAGATGGTAGATTTTCAATTGTAAAGGGTTTTGTTAAAAACCTTGTTTTAGGTTCAACTTTCTCATCAGAAAAACGTCTGACATATCCTGCTCCGACAGGATCGCCATTTTCATTGACAAAAGAAATGTTGAAATGATCAATAAAGTCATTTTCTCTTTCAAAAATTACCGTGCCTGAGATAGTTGATGCAACACCAATTTCAATTTGAAGATTTTCGATATTTACATTTTCAATCGCAAAGTCTTTAATTTGTACAGCATATTTTATTTGCTTCGTTTTTACAGATTTGTTAGATACTGAAATATTAGCAGCTGGAAGTGTGTAATCATAAATTGATTCAGAACCTTGCGGAACAATTTTTAATTTGAATTTTCCATTTGGCAAGTCTTTGAAAGACCAATCACCAATATCATTCGTCGTCAAATTTTTCAAAAGAAACTCAGATCCTTGATAATTTAAAAAATATTGACTTTCAGCTTCCGAAATAAGATAAATCTTTGCCTTAATTGGCTTTTTATCTTCTGCTAAAATGACTTTGCCTGAAATTTTGTGAAGTTTCCAATCGTTAATTTTAACGTCAATATTTTTTGTTTCTTTACCTAATTCAACCTTTACAGGGGTAGCTTTACTTTGTTCAACTGTATCTTGATAGAAAGAATTCAGATACGAGTTGCTGGTAAAAAAGTTTCCCAAAAACGATTCAAGTTCATCATTTCTGCCGTTTGAAATAATATGATTCGCGTTTTCATTAACGCTGACGATAAACTCTCCGGCTGGTAATCCCGTAATCCGATAGTTTCCTTGGTCATCAGTTTGAAAAGAACCTCCGCCGCTTAAATAGCCTAGTATTCCACGAGAGTAAATGCTGTTGAAACCACCGAAAAATAGACTTCCTCTTCTATTCACGTTAATCGCTACACCTATTGCAGGACTTCCGTCAGAATAACTTACCTTTCCGCTGACAATTCCACCATGTTTTACAGGGATTTTAGTTTCTACGTCTTTGATTCCATCTACTTCAATTTTCGGAAAATCATCTGTGAAATTTTCAATTAACTGGCTTGGTGTTTTTCTGGCAGATTCAGGTTCATAATCGTTAAAATTCATTGGTGACACAACAATAGGCGAAATAACAATCGGCAGATATGTTCCTTTCTGAACATTTTTTATTTCAAAGTTGCCTAAATCATCAGTAACAACAAAAAGTTCGCTTCTCGGTGCTTCTTTGCCTGTCAACATAATGCGAGTTCTTCTGAGCGGTTTGCCATCATCCTCAAAATAAACTTTTCCGCGAATGGTTGTATTACTTGGAATCGGCGTTGGAGTTGGTGCAGGCTTCGTACTTTTATTGCTTGAGTTCGCGGCTTTATTTGCTGCTTTAATTGCTTTATTTGCCGCCATCATTGCCGATTCTACTGCTCTGTTCGCTGCATCTGCTGTCGTATTCGTATTCTGTCCGTAAATCGGAGAAATTGAAAAGATTAAAACTAACAAGAAAGTTTTGAATGACATATTGACCTCACAAAAAAATGTCCTTGCGAGTATAACGCAAAGACATTTAAAACTTGCAAGTTTTTTACTTTTTAGCTGCTCTTTTTCCCTGTTAAAAGCAACTCACGCCCAACGTAGTAAAGAATCAGAGCAAGAATCCAAAACGGAATCATCCCGAGCCAATCGGCGTTATCACCTGCAAACCATGGATTGCTCGTGCCTGCCCATTCCGCCCATCCATCTTTTATCTCTTTTAGTTTGTTCAAAAATCCGTAGTCCAAACTAAACAAAGCAACCATAATTCCGGCAATTGCTCCGCCGGCGATGTAGCCCGAAGCAATCAAAACCCCATTAGATTTATCGGTTTCGGCATCAATTTGGTCGTCAGTCAAATTTTGTTTGGCAAACTTTTTACGCAAGTAAAGGTCAACCGCCCAACGAATCATCCCGCCCACAAACATCGGCGTCGAAGTAGAAATTGGTAAATATAGCCCAACCGCAAATGCCAAACTCGGCACTCCAGCCAATTCGAGCATAATCGCAATCATTGCACCAATTAACACTAATCCCCAAGGCAATTCCTGATTCAAAATACCTTTGATGATGTAACTCATCAGAGTAGCTTTCGGAGCATCGTAACGAGTCAAATCTTTGCCCGAATCGTCCTTTTTGATAATTCCATTTATACCCGGATCAACAAAATAGACCGGTTTTCCATTCGTATCAACTAAGTATTTTCCAACCGTTCCTGCTTTCGGATCAGTATTTTGCCACACGGCGTAATTATTGGAATCACTATCTTTATACTTTCCATTAACAACTTTTTCTTTCTTATATTCTCCGCCTGCTTTGAAAAGTTGATTTTCTTTGACACGAAATTCCGAAGCAAATTGCTTGTCGTCAATCTTTTGATAATACGTTTCGGAATTGTTCAGTGTAACGAGCAGCCAACCCAAGACCAATGCCGATGCCAATGCTCCGAAAAGAATCGCAATCTGCTGATTCCGCGGTGTTCCGCCAACCCAAAAACCTGTTTTCAAATCCTGCGAAGTCGTTCCGCCATTTGACGCGGCGATACAAACAATTCCGCCGATTGACAGTGCCGTAACGAAATATGGATCGGCAGCCGTCCATCCCATCAGCAAAAATACCAGACAAGTTATCAACAATGTCGCAACAGTCATTCCCGAAATTGGATTCGACGAAGAGCCGATTTCACCCGTTAATCTCGATGAAACCGTAACGAATAAAAAGCCTAAAACGAGAATCAAAATTGCTCCAACGATCGAAACTTTCCAATCCGTAAAAATTGATAGACCAAGCTGCGGCAGAAGCAAAATTCCCGAAATAAGCCCGATAATTCCAATGATTACCCACTTCATTGAAATATCCTGATCCGTTCGAGGAAGTTTTGAGCCGTCAGCATTATTTCCACCTCCAGCTAGATCAGCCAAACCTGACCTCAAACCATTCCAAATGGTTGGCAGAGAGCGGCATAACGATATAATTCCTGCCGCCGCAACCGCACCCGCACCAATGTAAAGAATGTATGAACCACGGATTTGCCCGGCAGACATTTCACTGATCGTTTTGCTCAATTCAGGAGCGATAGGAAGTTTGGCAGAATCGCCAAAAAACTTAATTAGCGGAATCAAAACGAGATACGATAAAACGCCGCCCGCAAGGATAGTGCCAGCAACGAATGGTCCGATAATGTAGCCAACACCAAGCAATGCCGGATTATTTTCCAGTGCAATTGAGCCGCCTTTTATCGTTTTATCAGACAATTCTTTATGCGGTTCAGGATTCCAAAGACTGAAAACCTGCATCAGCACGTTGTAAAGAAATCCGAGTGCGAATCCTACGCTGATAATCTTTCCGCCTTGCAATGCCGCACTATCATCTGCTTTGATGTCAACCAACTGCGAAGCCTCACGCGATTCTTTACTCGCTCCAGCCTTCAAAACTTCAGCACAAGCCGTTCCTTCCGGATATTTTAGATAACCATGCTGCTCCTTTATTAATGCCCGACGAAGCGGAATCATCAACAAAATCCCTAAAAGTCCGCCAAAAACCGCGACAAGTGTTGATTGCATTAGGTTTAAGTCAAACCCAAGAATCATAATTGCCGGCATTGTTACACCAACACCAAAGGCTATTGATTCACCAGCCGAACCGGCGGTTTGCATGATATTGCCTTCCAAAATCGTCGCATCTCTTGCCCCGAGTTTGGAAAGCAAGCGAAATAAAGTTATCGCAATAACCGCGACGGGGATCGAAGCAGAAACCGTAAGTCCTGTTTTCAAAACAAGATACAGCGAAGATGCTCCAAAAATAATGCCAAGCAGCGTGCCAACTAAAAGCGGTAGAATTGAAAGCTCCCGCAAAGTCGTTCGGTCGGGAATATACGATTTAAAGTTTTCCAGAAACGGATTCTTCATTGGAAAAATCTCCTTTTTTCTTTATTGGGAAGAGTTATTTTTGAATTGAACTTCGGCTAATTTACTCTGAGATAAGCAAATAGGCAAGTCTTTTGAGAGATTTTCACCACAGAGACGCAGAGACACAGAGAAATTAAGAGATTTTTTTAGCTTTCGAAACAAATTATGTTAAATTGATTTCATTCAAATTCAAGGTTTCAAACAAAATTTTATGCAACTAAATTTAACAATCTCTGCGTCTTTGCGTCTCTGCGGTTTAATTTTTCTCTTTTCCGTTTCAATTTTCGCCCAAACTGTTCCTGCCCCAAAAGACGTTTTAGGTTTTACGCCCGGCGATGATAGAAAACTTGCGAGTTGGAATCAAGTTCTAGATTATTTTCAGAAACTTGAAGACACAAGCGACCGCGTCAAATTTGAAGCAATCGGCAAAACTACGATGGATAAACCATTTGTTTACGCGACAATCTCTTCGCCTGCGAATCTTAAAAATCTCGAAAAATATAAACAGATTAATGCCAAACTCGCTGATCCGCGTTTGATAAAGTCGAATGAAGCCGTTGCGAAATCTTTAATCAAACAAGGTAAAACGATTGTTTTAATCACGTTTGGAATTCATTCGACCGAAGTTGGTTCAACGCTTTCTTCGATGCTGACGGCACATCGTCTTGCTTCGTCAAACGAGCCGGAAATCAAAAAAATACTTGACGATACGATAATTTTGCTTGTCCCGAGTTTGAATCCCGACGGCGTTGATATTGTCAAAAATTGGTATGACAAAACGCTCGGCACGCCTTTTGAAGGCAGCGAACCGCCGGAGCTTTATCACAAATACGTTGGGCACGATAACAACCGCGATTGGTATGCTTTTACGCAGGTTGAAACGCAGTTGACGGTCGATAAAATCCACAATGTTTGGCATCCGCAAATTGTCCAAGACGTGCATCAGCAAGGTGCTTTCGGTGCCAGAATGTTTATTCCGCCATACACGCAGCCCGTTGAACCAAATGTGCCGAAACAAATTGTAGAAGGCTATACCGAACTCGGAACTTATGTCGCCGATGAAATGCGAAAAACGGGTTTTCAGGGAATTACAAATAATTCCACTTACGATGCTTGGACACCTGCGAGAGCCTATTCGCACTATCACGGCGGCGTGAGAATCTTGACCGAAATTGCTTCGGCAAGGCTTGCAACACCGATAAATGTTGAGTTTGACAAACTCCGAGGCGATCACGGCTACGATGCCAAAATAGAATCTGATAACTATAAACCACTCTGGAAAGGCGGCGAATGGAAACTAAAAAACATCACAGATTATATGGAATCATCATCGTTTCATTTGCTGAAACACGCTTCAGCAAACCGTGAAAAATGGCTGTCGAGATTTTATTCGATTGGGAAACAAGCGGTTAGACCTAGGAAAAAGGGTGAGATTTACGGTTATATTATTCCTAATGGTAAAAATAGTTGGGTAGTTGCTAATGCTTTGAGCAATGCGGGGCTTAAAGTCGAATATCCTGTCGTTTTCGACTTTGGAGGAAAAAGGTTTGACTTAGGAACGGCGGTTGTTCGTGCCGGACAACCTTATTTTGGCTTTGCGACCGCAATGTTACCACCACGAAAATATCCAGACATGAAAGACGAAAAAGGAACGCCAATTCCGCCTTATGACGTAACGGCTCACTCTTACGCTTGGTTAAGCGGAACCGAATTTATTTCCTTGGATAAGCCGTTTCCCTCATATTCTCAAATGGGCGGAATGGTCACCGCTGCGAAAGAATGTAGAAGTTTTTCCACCAAAATTTATCGCTCCGATATTCCTTCGATGGATGAAGGATGGACTCGTTGGGTATTTGAAGAATACAAATATAGCGATTTCTGTGGGCTAATTTATAAATCTCTTTTAGATAAAGAAATACGATCTAACAATGCTAACTCAAAGTCGATAATCTTCCCCGATCAATCCCCAAAAGCAATGCTCGACGGACACGCCAAAGGCACAATGCCCGATGAATACACAGGCGGAATCGGGAAGGAAGGCGTGGCGAATTTGAAGAAATTTGTTGAAGACGGCGGAACGCTTGTTTTCCTAAATCGTGCATCAAATTTTGCGATTGAACAATTTAATTTGCCGATAAAAGACGTAACGCTCGGATTAAACCGCAAAGATTTTTTCATTCCGGGCTCAATTCTGCGAACAAACTTAGATATAAATCACAAAATCGCAAAAAGTATGGAAAAAGAATCAATCGCGTGGTTTGAAAATTCGCCTGCGTTCGAAGTTTTGTCAGTACCGCCTGCGTCAGCGGGTGGATTAACGCCGAGTGTCGAGATAATCGCCAAATATCCGACTAATCCGAAAGACATTTTGCTTTCAGGTTGGGCATTAGGACAAGAAAAAATCGCGGGAAAAGCGGCACTCGTGCAAGTAAATATCGGCAAAGGAAAGATAATTTTGTTCGGCTTCAGACCGCAATACCGCGGACAAAGTTTGGCGACTTTTCCTTTGTTTTTTAATGCAATTACGAATTAGGACACAGAACGGTCATTATTTTTTCAGCAAGACGAATTAAATTAATGTTTTCTTTGAAAAGTGCTTTTATTTTGCTTAGAAATCATTTAAAGTTTTTTCATAATTTCTGATAATCCAATTTTTCCTTCTGAATCACGGAAGTTTTGTCTTATTGATTAAAAAGTAAGGTTGGAATCTTAAATTTGATTCAACGTTAAATTTTATTCAAAAGGAGAAAACGAACAAAATGCCCCCCGAAAATAAACCAATCGCCCGCAATTTAAATATCGTCGTTCAAGAAATCGAAAACGAAATCATGATCTACGATTTAAACGTAAACAGAGTCTTTTGCCTAAACGAAACTTCGAGCCTTATCTTCGGACTTTGCAACGGCAAACGGACCGTTTCCGAAATCAGCGATTTGATAAGCAAACGCCTTTCAACATTGGTCAGCGAAGAATTCGTCTGGTTTGCATTGGCAGAACTGAAAAAGAACGGTTTGCTCGAAAACACTGATCAATCGATCAATCATTTCGGCGGATTATCCAGACGCGAGATCATCAAGAAAGTCGGCTTGACGTCGATGATTGCTTTGCCGTTGATTTCATCTGTCGTCGCCCCGAGTGCGGCAATGGCTCAAAGTTGCACTTTGTTAGGAATGGGAGCGATAATTACGAGTTTTTGTTCTTCCAGCACGCCGGATTGTAATCTCAATGCCGGCAGCCAGTGTTGCAGCGGAATGGCAATTAGTGTCATGCAGCCTTGCCCTTTAGCTCCCGGGTTTGGTTCAGCCTGTCAGTGTGTTTGATACCGCCGGGCTTAAGTTTAGACGCAGAATCGAGTTTGGAACTTAACGCCCTGCGTGTTACGATTTTCGCTTACAAAATGAAAGAAAATATTGAAGTAACACGCTTTTCAAATGGTCTGACAATTTTAACGGAAAAAATGCCCGATGTGCGTTCTGCCACGTTGGGCTTTTTCTATCGCGTCGGCTCACGGCATGAACCCGATCACCTTAACGGAATTTGCCACTTTATCGAACACTGCGTTTTTAAAGGGACGAACAAGCGAAATGCACTCGAGATCGCAATTGAAATTGATCGGCTCGGCGGACATTTCGATGCTTTCACATCACACGAAGAAACCGGTTTTACTATCAAAGTGGTTGATACAAAAATCGCTCAAGCCATTGATTTGATGGGAGATATGCTCGCCAGTCCGCTTTTTGAGGAAGCGGAGCTCAAACGCGAACAAGGCGTGATAATCGAAGAAATTAAAATGGTGGAAGACACGCCCGAAGAGCTTTTGAGCGACATTTTCAGCCGCGAAGTTTTCCTAAAACATCCGCTTGGACTTTCCATTTCCGGAACACCAAAAACCGTTAAAACATTTACCCGAGAAGTGACAAGAAAGTTTCATGAAGAAAATTTCGACCAATCAAATCTCATAATATCGGCGGCTGGAAATCTGGAACATTCGCAGATCGTTGAATTAGCCGAAAAGTATTTTAGTCGAGAGTTGAAAGTCGGGGGAACTTTCTCAAAAACCAAAGACCAAAAACCCGAAATCGCATCGCCAATCTTACTAAAACAAAAGCGAAATTTAGAACAAACTCATCTTTTGATGTCAACCCCTTTTACCGAAGCCAAAAGCGATAAACGGTATGCTGCCAATCTTTTAGCAAGTATCTTAGGCGGCGGAACATCGAGCCGTTTGTGGCAGAAAATTCGTGAAGAAAATGGTCTGGCTTACAGCGTTGGGGCGAGTGCGATTTCGTATCAAGACTGCGGACTTTTTCAAATCTACGCGGCAACATCGCCGGAAAATTTCTCACAAACAATTGATCTAAGCATCGCCGAATTAAAACGAATCAAACTCGAAAAAATTCCCGTTGAAGAATTACAGCTTGCCAAAGATCAATTCACCGCTTCAATATTACTCGGACTCGAAGATACCGGAGTTCACGCGGGAAATTTAGCAAGCTGCGAAATGATTCACGGCAGACAGATTTCAATTGATGAAACCTTGCAAAACATTGAAAATGTTGCAATTGCAGATTTACAAGAATTAGCAAATAAATACTTCACAACAGAAAACATTGCTTTAGTCGGACTAGGAAATTTTAAGAGTGTAAAGATAGACCGCAATATGCTTCAAGTTTAAAATAGTAACGCCGCCAAGATGGCAGCGTTACTATTTCGGCTTCCCCTCAAGAATTCAACCTATCATAACAGTCGGCTCGCCTTTAGCAATTTTATTCGGCGGTCCAATTGCTTCCGTTATCGTATCTCCCATTCGTGCAGCAGGCATATTCGCAATCATCACTGTGGTGGACGGTGTGGTTACAACTCCAGGTCCATGTGGTGGAATTGGCGATGGCGTTGCACAAACATGAATGTCTGAGCCGCAACTTGAAATCATTGCGGAATTTGCCGCTAAAAGAGACGCTTTCAATGTTTGTTCGGCAGCAAATGCAATCGGTGCCGCTGGTCCGACTGCAGCCTTTGTTGCAGTTTCGGCAGCCGTAATAGAAATTTGAGCAGCTTGGCTTGCAGCCTGTATCGCGGCAGCGGCAGCGGCACCAACCCCACGCCAAGCAGGCATAAATCCGATAATCACCGTTACGGCGGTAGGACCTCCTGTTAAAACTGGCGGCAATGGATGAACAACGTTATCTGTAATTCTCGCGGCTGGCGGCATATTTTTGATTCTCCCTATTTGTTAATCATACTTCTGACTCTATTGATCTCTTCATCAGTATATAAGTTCTTCGATGGTTTGAATGGGAGGTCAAGATTCAGCAAACATACCAACGAATCAACCGCTCCATCAGCAACCCTCCGCATCTGATAATTACGAACAGAACCGACCCTGATAGCGGCAGTTTTGTCAGAAAGTAAACTCTTTACTTTTGGAACGAAACCAGCGTCGTTCACATAGCATAGATTTTGCATTGTTTCGTACCTCAAACGAGGCGACTTAGAAGATAGTCTTTCATTTACGAGCTTACGTCCTTGCGAATCTTTTAATTTTGCCAATGCATATACTGCATTATTGGCAATAAAGTCTTTTTCAGATAGTCCGCTTTTACTTAGGGCTAAAGGACGAAGCACCGCCAATGTCTGCTCTCCCGGTAAATAACCCGCTGCTAATATTGAAAATTCCTTAACAGCTTGATCAGGACTCGTTTTGATAACTTCCAAAACTGTCTGGGTCGCACCTGGATACGCCTGTTTTGAAAGCTCCTTTGCCGCCGCCAAACGCACATTAATATTTGAATCCTTCAAGCCGGACGCTAAAATATCAGCGGCTTCGCTCACACCAATCGCACCCGCACTCATCACTGCCATCTGACGAATTTGGTAATTTGCATCATTCAAAAAAGGTCGAATAATCGGCAATGCCGCTTTTCCCTGCCGTTTCGCTTCGTTTATTGATTCGTAGCTTCCTTCTGTCAAAAGTTTCTTGAGCAGATTATCTTGTTCTGAGGTTGAAGAATTAAGTTGTTCACTACCTTGTTTCGTGTTTTTTGCCAAATCTTCAGTCGTTGTCGAGACTGTCGTTGGTGTAACGGGCGTTCCGGAGGCAAGTAAATCAGTTTTTTTTGTACACGTGCAAAAAAATAATAACAAAAGAACTACCAAACATTGATAATTGAATTGGTGATTCTTTTTTCTTTTGTTTGTAATTGTCGTCATTTTTACTCCCTCAATAAACCAAAAACCTTTGTAAGGCTACGTTCTTGAAGTTTTTTCTTCAACTTCGCGAATCTCCCGGTCACCGTAAATTCTATCTTTCGCCGTGACAAATGAAGCTGATACACCTCCAAGAAATAACGCAGTTTCAACAGCTTGATCGCAAACACGGCGGTATTTAGGAGCCTTAATATTTCCAAACTTTATCGCCTCTGTCTTGTCACCCAAAAGTCGTTTGGCATAGGGCAAAAGTCGTCTGTCTTTGATATAAATCAATTTCTCAAGTGCTTGATAACGGATACCCGGAATCTCATCGCTTAATTCCTCAACGATTTTGCTTTTAGCCTCTGTGTCACCAAGCCTAGCTAATGCCATTTCCGCATTTTCCGAAACTTGTCCGCTATCGGATTCATTAACCTTTTTCAAAACTTCGATGGTTTTATCCCCCGGAAGTTTGCCTGCTGATAGGACTAAGGATTCTTTAATAACTTCATCATTGCAGTTTTCTATTTTACTAAGCACAGCGTCGGTTAATGCCGGATATGGGTTTTCGTTAATTGCCTTAGCCGCTGCAATTCTGACATTTACGTTGTCATCATCAAGCCCTGCAATGAAAATTGGTACTGCAGCCTCACTCTGAATTGCAGCAGCACTCGCGACCGCTATTTGACGTTTCTGATAATTTTCATCGCGGCTGTATTTTTCAATTACAGGCAAAGCATTTGCACCGAGCTTACCTGCTTCTTTTACAGCGTCCCAACTGGCACTCTGAAAAGCTACTTCCAAATAATTTAATCCATCCATAAGTTACACCAGTTTAAGGGAGTCTTGTGGCAGTTCGTCTTACTTCTGCCATTTCCAAATCCGATTTATCGTTATTTAATTGCTTGATTGTCAGCATTCCACCGACTGCATTTCTACCATAACCTACGTCGTCTCGGAATGGCAGATTATGTGCAGCCCTATTTGGTTCAATAGGCGGATTATTTCCCAGTCGTATTCCCGTAAACGCCCACATCAAGCGTCGGCGAGATATTGTGTCAAAACGTATAACCCTGCCAGTTCCCGGAATCGCGGCATCAGGTCTTGTGTTAATATGCAAAAATGAATTTGTCGGGTCATTTACTATATTGAAGAGATGACCGCTTTCATGTGCGATAACTTGAAAACTGGTAGCCCAATCTGCAACGTACAAACCATAATTGGTTGGATCAGTAATCGCACTTGTCGCTACGCCCGCAGTCGCATTAATGGGATTGGCGGCAGTTCCATCAGCAATTTGCGGAACAAAATGAGCGTTAATCGCACCTGCCACACGATTTAATTGCATCGTTCCGTTAAATTCAGCATTAGATAAATCATCAACCATTCCTTGGTTTGTCAGGGCAATTGCTGCAGCACGATCAATTGCCGCATCAAGATTGAGCCTGATTCCATAAGGAAAGTAGATAAGATTTGCACCTGCTATAAGAGCTCTTATCGAAGCATCGGTTCGAGTTGATTGAGCAGGGAATGCTATTCCCGGAGTTGCAGGATTCGGGAAAGCATTACCTGTGATTGTCGGGACATGTGCCACCATACGAACATCAATTATTGGATTGACCGAAACTTGCATCCGATGGATTATAGGTCCGCCAATTGTGCCGAAGCGAACTTCCAAATTTGCTGTGCCGGATGTCAATGCCCGTAATTTAACCATCATCTCTTTGGTCGAAGGCAGGGCGGCATTCGCTGCCGGAAGAGTGATTTCAAAAATAGCAGCGTTTGAAGAAGTGACAAACAATTGTCCCGCATTTTCCATATCCATGCGAATAAGCCGGACACGGGTTTCAGGACGTGCCGCTGCTGCAACTGCTTCATCCAAACCAACGGGCATAACTGCCCCGCCCGTTGCATGCGGCAGAAATCCACGGTCGTCAACCTCAGGAGCATCGGCATCATATGTACCCGAGCTAACAGTCGGGTCAGTGGCATGCGGTGCACGGGCAAATCGCACTGGAACAATTCTTTCATATTTATGTACGGTTTTCGTAATTGCCATTGATATTTAATCCTCCTTATTCACCGCCTGTATTTCTTACCTTATTCCGCAGTGCCGTTTGGGTTCTTGTTGCCGCAATAGCATCGATAAATAAAGGATCGTTATCAGATTGGAAATTGGTAATAGCCAATTCGGTCTCAACTGTAGATTGGTTTTCTATTCCAGCTGTGACAGGAGCCGTGTTATCACCCTGTAATGCCCCGGCATTGTAACCAAGCATATTTAACCTTTGTTGTAACCCTCTCAATTCGGCAACCGGATGCAATCCGCCAACTAAAAGACTTACATCATACTGAGAGCCCAAAATACTTAGCTGTGCTGTATCCCCGGCTGCCAATAACATTTCGATTTTACCATCAGCTGGCGTTACTCCAGTGATTGCCGGACCGCCATTAATCGTAAAAGAAAAATCCAAACCTGCGATTCCGCTCGCTGCATTCGTACCCGCGAAGCGTTGAAAAAAAATTCTGACGCGTCGCCGATTGACGGTGTTAGTTCCGGAACCGGTTGCTCTGCTGACTGGTGTTCCTGTTGCCATGTTTATTTCCTAGCTCCCATGCTTGTCATGAAGTTTGGTGCGAGTGGCTTCATTCACTTCATCGGTTTCACCTAAACTATTTTTCTTTTTGAATTCCTTGACAGCCGACGACACTTTCCCTCCGCTCTTATCAATGCCAAGAAAACCCAAATTTTGTAATCGTTGTTCAACTCCTGAATTTTCATTTTCAGGATCGAGAAACCCTAATTGAAGGTGATAAACATCCTCGTCTGTTTTTACCCACGCTTCTTTTTCCTTAGGCGAAATCTTCTGCTCAAGTTTCCCATCCCCGTCGGTTGTTCCCTGTATTTCCTGATTACCAATCTTTAAGGTGTACTTTAAATTTTTACGAGGCTCGTCATCCTCTAAGAGCCTTAATCTCAGCCAAATCTTTTCCACTTTCAATTTAAATTTGTGCTTTTGGTCTGTTGCACCGTTTTCTTCTTTCAAAGTTTTATCCGGTATAAAAACAACATCGTCTGGAAACAAAACATCAGGACTTTTACGTTTTTGTCTCAGAGCAGCATTATTGCCGTGTTCCCAAATTTTTTTCCAAGGCATTTTAAACTTATAGCCCAAGCTGGCAAGACAATCTCCTTTTTTAACTGTGTATTCCATAGTAGTTTACTCTTTACTCCAAACTGCTCCGTCAAGCTCAGGAAAAGTTATTTTACAGCTACCCGGGTCTATATTCGTTACCTTTGCTTGTCCTTTTTCGTTGGTAGTACCTTCGGCAAGCGTATTACCATCAGGCAATGTAACTCGATACCGTTCACCAATGATTGGATTACCCTCATCATCCTTTAACTCAATCTCAATCCAAGATTTTTTATCCTTATTCTTAGGTGATTTCGGCTTATGCGACGGATTAACAAAACTGGGCAATCTTGCCGGCGGAATTGCTCTCCGCTGATTCTTATATGTTGGTGCCTTACTGCCCGGATCTGCATTGTCAGCAATTTCAGCTTCTTCCGGATCAAGCGGAGGCACAATCGAACCCGGTATAAGAGGCAGTCCGACGCCACCGCTGTTGATAAGAACCATCGTGCCATTTATCTGAACCCCAGCCGAATTGACCGTAACGAAATTGCCGCCTACCTTGATTGTCAGTCCGGTGGATGCTTCCAAAACTATATTTTTGGCTTTAACATTGAAATCGCCTGCATCAATCGCATAATTACCGCCAACTTTTTCAGATTTGCTGCCAATATCATGAGACATCGATCCATCGGTTTTGAAAGCGATTTTGCCTTCAACGTGGCGATGATAATCACGTTGGATGTCTTCTATCAAATCACGCTCAATGATCGTATGCACGTCGCGTTCGATTTTTTCGCGTTGATCCCTCTTAACGATCAAATGTCTGTCGTTACCGATTATTTCACGACGGTTGCTCTTAATTCTAATATCCTGATCTTTCTGACCGTGGAGAAATACCTGCTCTTTCCCTTTTTTATCTTCAAAGCGAATCTCATTGAATCCTTGTCCACCCAACGATGAATCAGATTTTATCGTCATCTTCGTCTTTTCTTTCGGGAGTTCGTAAGGCGGCATCGAATCAGCTTTGTAAACACAGCCTGTGATAATCGGATTATCTGGATTACCTTCAAGAAATTGAACGATTACCTCCATTCCAATTCGTGGAAGGAACATCATCCCCCAGCGATTTCCCGCCCAAGCTTGGGCAACACGAATCCAGCAAGAACTATCCGAATCATTCTTTCCATCTCGATCCCAATGGAATTGAACCTTTACCCGACCATATTTATCGGTAAAAATTTCTTCATTTGGAGGTCCGACAACAATTGCTGTTTGACTGCCGCGAACAATTGGTTTTGGGGTTTTCAGCTCAGGACGAAACTCAGGTTTTCCTGAACCATGCGGAATGCAGGTGAAATAATTTCTATACGCCTGTGCAACAATGTTGTTGGAGCTATACGCAGGAGATTGATCTGCATCATGGGTTATCGAAAGTAGGATATAAGGCAAATTATAATCACTATTCGGATGGTTCTTTAGATGAAAGCGATGTCCCGAGGTTAGTGTGCAGCAATCAGACTCCCCACTAGATATAATGTAGCTTGCTTCAAGCGATTCAATCCGGTTTTTTGCAGTTCTATCGTTATCTGTATAAATATTATCTAAGTCACTTTTCTGTTCGGATCCGTCTTTACTGATTCCATCATACTTTCTGGCATAGCCTGCCGGATATTTATAGACCTCTAATTTTTCATTTCCTCCAACCTTAAACCGGGTCGTTTGCTCAACCTCAAGTTTTTTCTCCGGCAATTGAAAATTATGATCCCAAAATAAAACCTTCCCCGTCTGCAATTTATAGTTAAGCAACCACGCTTTAATTGCTGATTCAAAGTGCTCCTCCTTCAGGTCTTGGTTTATGTATCCCAATTCACATTTGGTCGGACAGTCTCTTGGGTTTTGGAAATTATCGGTTATTATCATTGTTTCCGAATTCTCGGCAAATTCGAAGTAGTAGGAAATACCTTCTTCTTCCATCAAACGTGAGGCAAAATCAAAGTCAGTTTCATCATATTGAGCACAATAATTTCTGGGCTTATAGTCTTTGGTGAGTTGAATTTTCACGGGATATCCCGCAAAAACTACTTTTAGAATTTCTTCAACATCTTTTTGCTGGAAAATTCTACTTTGAGAAATTTGTGTAAGCTCCCAAACTTGCGGAACGATTGTTGCACTAAAATGCGAGTATCTGAGGTCTCTTCCATTAAAAGAAATAGAGTTGAATATGCCATTAAAGTAGCGTTCGCCTCCATCTGTCTGAGTTATTGAAATTGTCGCAGGCTGTCCAAGGATCTTGGCTGGATCCAAGGCGGTAGGCTTGCGTGCATCAATAACTTCATCTTGATCATCGTAGAGAAGATTTACATCTATTGCGTATAATTTAGATACTTCTTCTGTAACAGACAGCCTAGAAATCAATATAAAATCTTGTCCGAGATTTGTGGAGATTGATAATAGTCTGCCTTCCTGAGTTGCTTTTGCCATTTTGAATCGTCCTCTAATTCACTACACAAAATCGTCTTACTACTTCGGGCAATATTAACATTGCTCTATTGTAAGACGGAATGATTATAAAAAAATTGCACTCTATCGCATATAATTCTTTAACCTACAAGATAATTCATCGGAGGTATTGATTTTCGCAGCCAAATTCAATTGAAATAGAAATGTCCGGCTGTAGGTAATTTCGCCACACAACCGGACATTCGAACTTTCTATTGAATATCATAAACAAAGCTTTCGTCTTTTACATTAACGTGAACTTTGCTGATGCCTTCGCCGCTTGCCATTCTTGTTAGGACTTCGCTACTCATTTCGGGCAACATTGTTCCTGTCAAAATGTTGTAGATATTTCTTGCACCAGAATCGACATCCGTACAACGTTTGGCAACCGTATCGATCACGGAGATATCGTATGTAAAAGCCGAACGATGGTTTTCCATGATCCTTTGCTCGATCTTCTTGAGTTGCAGTTTGATGATAATTCTCAAAACTGCATCCGAAATCGGATAATAAACGATCGGCACCATTCGCCCTAAAAGTGCAGGCTTGAAAGCCTTTTGCAATTCGGGACGCAAGGCATCGATCAATGGTTCCGGATCGGGCTTGGTATCGGGATCAGCACAAAGCTTCATAATGGTATCTGTTCCAACATTTGTCGTAAGCAAAATTACGCAATTTTTGAAGTCAATTTCGCGACCTTCGCCGTCTTCCAAAGTTCCTTTATCAAAAACCTGGAAGAAAAGTTCCATCACGTCCGGGTGTGCTTTTTCAACTTCATCGAGTAACACAACCGAGTATGGTTTACGGCGAACAGCTTCGGTCAAAACACCGCCTTCACCATAGCCAACGTACCCCGGAGGCGATCCTTTCAAGCTCGAAACGGTATGAGCTTCCTGATATTCGCTCATATTTATCGAGATCAAATTGCGTTCGCCGCCGTAAAGTGAATCGGCAAGTGCTAATGCAGTTTCCGTTTTACCAACGCCCGATGTTCCGACTAAAATAAACACCCCAATTGGACGTTTAGGATCGGTTAAACCTGCTCGCGACGTGCGAATTCTTTGAGCAATCGCTTCAAGTGCGTGATCTTGTCCGATCACTCTTTCTTTCAACGTGTCGCCTAAATGAAGAACCGCATTGATCTCATCCGAAACCATTTTGCCAACCGGAATTCCGGTCCAACCCGATATAACTTCCGCCACCGTTTGACCGTTTACCACCGGCTGCATCAATGGATTTTCGCCTTGAATCGCTTTCAATTCAGCATTTAACTTTCCTAATTCTTCTCTTGCAATTTCAATGTCGCGTGGATCGGCTTTTTCAGTTGGTGCTTCTTCAGTAAGCTCCGTGATCTCGCCGACTTCGCCTTCAGATGCAGCTACGGATTTGGCTAATTTCTCTTCAAGCTTCCCATCCAGACGCGAAAGCTCAAGTTTTTGACGGGTGGTGCGAATCTTTTCGATAAGCTCTTTTTCTTTCGCCCATTGCTCATTTAAAGTCGCAAGAATTCCTTCTTCTTTCGTCCGTTTTTCCTTCAATTCGTCGAGCCGATCATCGTGCTTTCCACCCGTTACCTGCTCTCGTTCGAGTGATTCGATCTCACTCGTCCAATGCTGGATTCGTCGAACCGAATCTTCCACCGCACCGGGCGTTGCACCTTGTCCAATTGCGACTTTGGCACAAGCCGTATCCAAAACAGAAACGGATTTATCCGGCAACTGGCGACCCGTGATGTAGCGATGCGAAAGTTTTACGCAATCAACAATCGCTTCGTCAAGAATGCGAACATTATGATGTTCTTCCATTTTGCCGACCAAACCACGCATCATCGTAATGCCTTTTTCTTCATCTGGTTCGTCAACTTTTACTACTTGGAAACGTCTGGCAAGTGCCGCGTCTTTTTCAAAATATTTTTTATACTCTGCCCAAGTTGTCGCGGCAATAGTACGAAGTTCGCCACGAGCAAGTGCCGGTTTCAAGAGGTTTGCGGCATCATTCTGCCCGGCTGCTCCGCCCGCTCCAATCATCGTATGAGCCTCATCAATAAACAAAATGATTGGCTGAGGCGAAGATTTTACTTCATCAATTACGCCTTTCAAACGATTTTCAAATTCGCCTTTAACGCCTGCTCCTGCTTGCAAAAGTCCTAAATCAAGTGTTCGAACCGATACATTTTTAAGTGGATCAGGTACATCGCCTTGCACAATCCGTAACGCAAATCCTTCTACAACTGCGGTTTTTCCAACGCCCGCTTCACCCGTTAAAATCGGGTTATTCTGTCTGCGGCGAGTTAAAATATCGATCAATTGTCGAACTTCAAAATCCCGTCCGAGAATTGGGTCGATCTTATTCGCACGAGCTTTCGCGGTTAAATCTTCGGTAAATTGATCAAGCGATTTTGTTTTTCCGGCAACACCGCTGGCAACAGGTGAACCATCGGAAACACCACCTGATTCGGAAAGACTTCTCGCTTCACGATCCTCAGCCGAACCACTTACGATGTCGGCAAAATCACGTTTGAAAGCATCGGCATTATTCGATAAGTTGTTGAATTCGCGGGAAATATCTTTCGCAATTCGTTCCAATCCGCCATTAAGAATAAGGGCGAGAATCAAATGACCCGAGCGTACTCTCGAAGCTCCGAATTCGACCGATGCCAAAACCCACGCGTCCTGAATCCACGAAGGAAGACGCTCGCTCAAGCCCGGAGTGCGTGAATTTCCGCTTTTCAAACGGTTCATCGCCGTTTCCACATCTTTACTCATACGATCGGGATTTATCTCAAAATGAGTCATTATCTTCTTGAAATCCGTGTCGTCGGCTTCAAGCAATTTCGCTAAAATATGCTCAACTTCAACGTCGTAATTCGTCCGCGATAAACAAAGCCCCGCTGCTCCTTCCAAAGCCCCACGACTCGTGTCATTAAGTCTGCCAATTAAAGATTTCAAGTTAACGTTCATAGTTTTTCTCCCAGTAATTTTCCGCTAATTTTCGTTTGTTAAGTCTTTTTCCAGCTTAGGTTCCTACTTGTAAAACCAATTGCTCATCGTCTTTTGCAAAAGGTTTTGTCTTCAAAAATGATGTCCAACCGAGCATTGGACGGCGTTTTGCACGGGTTGTTAAAATTGTTCCCGGCACCTCTTTCGCCTTTAGTTTTAACTGCACATCAAAATCAAGTTCCTGCCCGACAAGAAAATTTATTATCGAAATCAGAGGTTTATGTGCAGTTCCATTAGGCAAAAACGCTTGAAATTGGACCAATTTCAATGCTCCCAATTTAACCCTGAATTTCGATTGATAATCCCAAACCTTTGTGCCAACAATTGTGTTAAATCCCAACTTATTATTTTTTGTTCCGAAACGCGAGAGGCTTTCTTCTTCCAGATCAAGCCATTGTCCGCTAAATTGCTCAACTCTTGCTTCAACACCAAAATAATCTGCCAGAATATTTCCCAAAGCACTGGACGAATGCGGCTTTTGTGCGATCAAACCACCGTATGGAATCAGACCTTCGTCGTCTAAATCCATTCTGCCCCGCAGCCCATTTGTGCCAAGTCCAGCTATATCAAAGAGATACGATGTAAAATCATCGTTACCTCTTTCGTACTGAACATGAAATCGATATTTTTCCCACGCCCTGAAAAATAGTGAAACGGCACGATGCGTAAAGATGTCAAAAAAATCGGCTAAAGTTCTGTCTCCGTATTTCTTTCGCTCCATCGCCAATTCTGTGTAATGAATTGGCAAAATACCTGAAATACCGAGCATCCCCATGAAGTTGACATACATATCAAATCTTCTTTGGAGATTATATTCATCATCAACTTCTTTTATTTCTTGGATTTGACTTGCCGGATAGCCCAATGAAAGAAAGCTTTTGATCCGCACTACTTCATTTTGCGGGGTAACCTCCCAACCTAAATACTCACGCTCTGGATAGATTTTTTGCAAAAGCCTGATAGCCTGAAAAAAATTAAATTTATAAGGCTCATCTACCAATAGCTGATTTAAGGGCTTATTTTCCATACCAAAACAATTTGCTATTCACTACAATAACGTTTGTTCACCTGCACGCGGCTCCCAACGCTTTATTTCATCAGGTCGCTGTTTGCTTTTAATGACAAGCTGATTAAAAGAATTAAGCGATGTGTAAAGTGCTAAAAATCTTTCTAAAACCGAAGCAAACAAATACATCCCGCTACCTACGAACTGCTCTTCGTCAAATTCAATAGAGGTTTCCATGCCGCGAATAAAACCAGTTCCGATCATATTACCAATCTGCCGTGTTACCTTACGACTTTCAATTCCTGTAATTCCCAATATTTGTTTATGAATAACTGGCGAATCGCCAAAATTATAAAGTTGAAGAATTTCCTGCAAGGCTTCCGGAACACCGTTTTCATCTTCAATTATTGATAAAAGATTCAAATTCAAATGCGAAATCAAACGCCATTGCAAAGCCCTTCGCATCGGCGGACGAACCGTTTCAGTCGGTTTGGTCAAACAACGAATCCGTGAAACCAAAGCCGCCCCTTCAATTTCAAAATCCCCTTCTTTACCGCCAAATGGAAGCCGGGCAGGCAAATCCCGATTCGAACACGTTGATTTAATAATTATCACTTCTTCAGCAGGCACTTTCGGGTCGAAATTCATATCAACCAATGACAAAAAAATCTCGGTGCCTTCATCATCTTCACGCTGTGATTTTCTTCGGCTGGAATACCAAAAAGCCTTTTCCGCATTTTGTGCATAGCTGTGTTTTGTTGAATAGAACGGTGCAAATGTGCGAACAGAATTGGTTCGGGTATCCGTAGTAAAAACTTCATCAACTGAATAAATCTCCGTCGCAGATTGATGATGAACATCAGGATAAATCTGATATTCATATTTTTGCTGGGAAAGATAAACCGGTTCGGCTGACTGAGAAAAAAGATTGATTATTGGCGAACAACCGAGCTTAAAGGTTTCATTTGTAATAGGAGCCTTCGGCGGAGTAACGTCTTTTAAATGAATTAGAATATCAAAATGGCTGCCAAATTTTTTCTGTGCCGCTTTCGCCAATCCTTCCACGTCGAAAAACATGAATTTGTATGGAAAAGTAAAATATTCCGTCAGCAAACGATAACCGGCAAATGAGCGTTTTGAATAAGGGAGAATATTTTCGTTTTCATCAAATCCAACTTGCTTAATTACATCTTTAGGCAAAGTAATCGGGTTAGGCAATTTCACTTGAAAATTACTCATTGTCATGCCCATTCCCGAATCAAGTGGAGGATCTTTTGGTCGAAGTTCTACCGAAGAAGCATGGTTAAATATCAGTTCGTAGAGTGCGAATATAAGCTGTGGTTCACCATTTATGTAAAACCGTAGCGAATCAATCGGATTTTCACTTGCACCACTCTTAATCTCTGAAAACATCGCATTGCCAAAGCAACGCAAACTGATTCTAATCCGGCAATCCGCCAATTTACCTTGTGCATTCGGCGGAGCGTCAGATTCAAGTGCAGAAGATAATATTTCTATCGGAGCTAATTGAGTGTCGTAAACTGTTTGAAAACGGCACGGCGAACCATCAATCGGACGCGAACGAAGTTTCGTACCCTTTTCAATTTTTTGGGCTGCGGCAATTTTATCTTTTGGCGAACCAAAAATAAATTGGGAAATCGCCATCGAAGGAATAGGATTTAGATAATGCGGATAAAGAACGTTGAGAAAAGATTCCGTTATTTCCGGGATTTCATCTGCCAATTTAAGGCTTATTCTACCTGCCAAAAACGCGAAACCTTCTACTAACCTTTCGACGTGGGGGTCTTCAATTTTTTCTTCATCTATACTGAGGCGTGCGGCGATCTTAGGATATTTTTTAGCGAACTCCGCACCCATTCGTCGCAGAAAAATCAGCTCGCGTTCGTAAAATCCTAATAATTCATCACGCATCTAAAATAATTCCTCTTGAAAAAATAAAATCTTCTAATTAGCTAAAACGTTTACAATTAGAGAGTTGACTGAGCCGCTTCCGCTTCCCGTCCAGCTTGAAGGTGTTGCACTAACTCCAATTCCGGCGACTCCGCTAATTATATCCCGTAAAGTTGCATTTAGCCGTGTCGTTGTTTCAACTGTTAAAACACGGCTGACAATAGTTGCTCTCCGCGTAGTTGCCGCCCCGTGTGTAAATACCTGAGCAACTTGTCTTTCGGTTAAACCGGCTTCACGAAGGGCAGCTTCAACAGCTTGTCTTCCTTCGGCAGTTTGTGTAGCTCTACGCAATGCTTCTTCCGTCTGGGCAGCCCGCTCAGCTCGCGAAAGATTTGAAAGCTGATTAGCAGCCATTAATCCGCCGCGGCGTTCTAAAATTGCATACAAATTGCGGACGGCAAACGGCAGCGAAACTAATGAAGAAACAACTCCAACGGCATCAATCACCAAAAATGCAGTTGAATAATAACGATTGTCGTCCCAACGCTGTAGCGAATTATCGTCTGCGTTTACCATAGCCTGATATGATCTGACCAATCCATTTGCACACTGTGCACCTGAAGTAACCAATCCTGTCCAGCCGGCGATAACTAAAAGCGTACTCGCACCGGCAGAAGGTATCTCACCTGCTACTCCGCCAACTACTGCAACGCCCGAAACGACCGTCAGTGAACAACTTAACCCTGCTCCAATCAATTCCTGTCGTAAACGACTGCCATTTGTAATGATTGCCGGAGGACTGCCTACCTCACTTGGTATCGGACTTAATATCGGTGCTGTTCCAGTGATTTCAAGAGCCTCAACAACTACGAATATTCGGGTGTAATTGACCGATGGGGATAATCCTTGATGCAGGACTCTCGATTGCCCGTTTCCCTCAAACCCGATTCTACATCCATGTAATTCGCTCTGAGCATGAATTGCCCGGACAATACTATTTAACATTTCGTCAGATATCATGTTTTACGCACTCCAAATATGCCCAAAAATGCTCAATAACAACCTGTTATTTCTAATATATCCTAAGCTTCCCTGACCTCAAATTCACCCTTCGTAACTTGCAAAGTAGTATCAAAAACAATCGGTTCAGGAGTAGGCTCTAGCCGTAAAGTCGCTTGAATGCGAAACCGGATGCTTCTTATCGCAGAATCAGAATCCACCAAAGATACTTTTAGATTAATAAATCGTGGCTCAAAAACCCGAAAAGCTTTTTCTACACTTTTCGTCAGATTTTTTCGGTCATCACTACTTTTCGAACTTAATCCGGTAAAATCGGGTATCCCAAATGTCGCCAAAGATTTGTTTAATTCTTCTAAATCTGCAGGAATTTTGTCCGCTGAATGCCTGGTATTCAATAACCATTCCAAATCCCTTCTGATAGATTGCTTCAATTCACGAAGCGATTGGGAACGCGACTTTGGAGCTTCAGTTGAGACTTTCGGCTCAAGGTCAACGAGGCGATCAAGAATTGACGGTGTGATACGAATATCTTCGGTTAATCGATTTGTCATTAATACTCAAAAATTCCCACTTCCTACAATCACTGATTTGAATTTTGTTGGGATTCAAATCGTCATTGTCTTATAAACCATCGTTAATCGGATTATTCATTTAGAAAACAAACGTTTTGAGCTTTAATGAAATCGGCATTCGCTACTTTCAAGAAAACTCAAAACGTAAGGTAAAGAAACGCCAACAAACAATTAAGATGGCGTTTCATTAAGCAAACTGTTTAAGCCTCAGAACTCTTTTGGTAATCCCATTTGGCGTTTGCAGCGTTTGATAATCCACCGCCAGCTGTCGCTTGAGCTTTATATTCTTTTTCAATGGCAGTAAATGCTAGTGAAAAGTGTTCGGGTTGGTCAGCATTATTGTCCGAACCGCCCTCACTATAACTCGACATAAAACAATTCTTAAACTTCATAGTTTTGTAAACTGATTGTTGACCTTCGCCGGATGTTTTCGAAAAAGATACTACAACCTCATCGATATGCTGTCCTTTGTTAAGAAAATCAAATAATTTAGTGCTTGATTCGCCCGGCATTATACTAAAACCGAAATCTGAGGGTCGTGCTTTTCCTTTTGATAATCCACCTCCTGTATCACTTGGCGGATTAGATGCAGAAAAGCTATAGCTTTCAATGTCAATTTCTCCAGTAAACCCTGTATCTTGGCTTTCTCCTTTAACTCCACTTATTTTCGCATGTATTGTTGATCCCATAATAATTTCTCCTTTGTCTTTCCTTTCAATTTATTTGTGTTTAGTAATTTGTTGTACTTATCAAATCTGATTTGTGCAACGCCAATCTCTTTCTCACATTTTAATGACGCAAAACCAAAAAGAATTTGCGTAATTTTTTTTATTTAGCTGGTGCTGGTAATTCCGCAACTAACCTAAGCGAAACAGACAGCTCATCAAGCTGAAAATGCGGACGCAAAAAGGCTACTGCCCGATAACATCCTGGTTTTCCCGGGATTTCCGCTACATCCACCCGAGCTTCGCGTAATGGATATTTAGCCTTAACTGATTGCGGTGCCGAATCATCACTCGTAACGTAATTTGAAATCCAACGATTTAGGAAATCCTGTGCATTTTCCCGACTCATAAAACTGCCCACTTTGTCCCGCATCATTGACTTTAGATAATGTGCAAAACGTGATGTTGCCATAATATATTGCATCTGAGTCGAAAGCCGGGCATTTGCATTTGCTGAATCCGTATCATATTTTCTTGCCTTATTGGCAGATTGGACAGCAAAGAAAGCTGCATAATCTGTGCCTTTGCAATGAACCAGCGGAATAAATCCATTCTCGGCAAATTCTTTTTCCCGACGATCTGTGATCGCAACCTCAGTTGGACATTTGGCAGCAACTTCACCTTCATCAGTTTCAAAAGTATGTGTCGGTAATCCGTCAACCAATCCTCCGCCTTCAACTCCGCGGATTGCTACGCACCAATTATGCATAGAAAAAGATTCTGTTAAGCGAACACCGAGTGAATAGGCGGCATTCGACCATAGATATTTCTTGTGGTCTGTTCCGTCAACATCTTCTTCAAACCTGAACGTTTCAGTCGGTTTTGTTGCCGAGCCGTATGGTTCGCGTCCTAAAACGTGCGGCAGAGTTAAACCTACATAACGTGAATCTTCAGATTCCCGGAAACTACGCCACTTCATATATTCTGTGCGGTCAAAGATTTTTGAGATGTCTCTAACTTCAGTCATTTCACTAAATTCATCCCAACCAAACATTCCGGCTGATGCCGCACTAAAGAAAGGTGCGTGAGCCGCCGCAGCTACTCCAGACATCTTTTCCAAAAGTGTCATATCCTGAGGATGATTGCCAAATTCATAATCTCCGATTAAAGCTCCAAATGGTGCTCCGCCAAATGTGCCATATTCGTCTTCATAAATTTTCTTAAAAATTTGCGATTGATCAAATTCCAAAGCCTTTTCAAGATCTTTCAGAAGATCTTTTTTGGAAACATTCATTACACGAATTTTTAACTGGCTACTGGTTAAAGTATTTTTCACCAGATAATGAAGCCCTCGCCATGAACCTTCGAGCTTTTGAAAGTCCGCATGGTGCATAATTTCATTAAGCTGTGTAGAAAGAAGTCGATCAATTTCAGCAATGCGTGCGTTGATAGCCACATCCATATTTTTTGACATGGTTAAGCTGCCTGACATTACTTGGCTAACAAATTCGCCAATCATATCTTTGGCACTTTCTTTCTGAAATTCATCGCGGGCTAATTTGCCTTTCGTCAAAATCTGATCCAGCAAACTCTCTTCCTGCTCTTGAGTTTCGACGACGGCTTCTTCTTGTTGTTTTGCTTTATCTGCCATTTTATTATTCCTCCTGCTTATCCAAACCGAGCGAATCACTTAATTGTTGTTGCTTTCCTGCATCGCCAATCACATCATTCAGTAGGTTTTCTAATTGTTCATTGCCGTCCATTTTTGAAAGTAAATCCCCAAGCTTCTTGCGGGCTTCAACTAATTTGCGGAGTGGTTCAACTTGCTGAACAATATTATCGGGGTCAAAATCTTCAATATCATTAAACTTCAAATCAACCCCTATTTTACTTCCATCGTCTTGCAATTTATTTTCCACGTTAAAAGCCACACGAGGTTTCATTCCAGCAAGAACTTGATTAAAGTTATCAGGATCAATCTCCACAAATTTGCGGTTTTTCATTGCTGGCAAAGCCTCTTCAGGTTTTCCGCTGAAATCGCCCAGTACGCCAAGCACAAAGGGTAACTCTTTTAATTCGATCGCTCCACCAACTTCAACATCGTATGTAATATTTACTCGCGGGGGGCGAACTCGTTCGATTTTATGTTGTAAACTCTCTTTTTTCGGCATTTTATTAACTCCTCTATTTTTAATAATTCTAACGTTTGTTTAGAAACTTCCATGTTCTCTTTTCAATTCTACTTAACTGCTTACATCGTCGGAGCTTGTATTAAAACCAAGTGTTTGACGAACTTGGGAAACAACTTCATCATTCTTAATCATATCTTGAACTAATGCGTCAAACGGCATATTTCCCCATTTGACAGCTCTTTGAATCAGCGATGGAAGAGGACTATTCGGCTCATTTTTGCTGAAATATTCAGCGATATCGGTTAACCTCTTAAGGGCGTCTTGGCGAGACTGAATTACTCCGCTCGCAACTGCGGAACCTTTAACTAAGAAAACTGCCTCACCGTCTTCTCCGGAAATTGCACGTTCCTCCGTCTCATCAATTTCATCAGGCTCAAGCAATCGTTTTTCCTCAATGATTTTATTGATCTGAAAAGCTATATCTTCCAGAGATTTTCTTAAATTGCTTAACGATGGAACTTGATTTGCATCAAATAGCTCTTCATTTTTTCGGTCAAGTGCATCCAATTCGGTTTTGCATTCGGTCAGCGATAAATATAATCCCTCATAAAAAGCACGATTGCCCGATTTTTTTGCGGTTCTCCACATTTCTCCCGTCACTCTTTTTTCGGTTTCCGCTTGGGCTCTCAAGTTTTTTGCTTTCTCTTGCTCCTCGTATTCAAGGGATTCGATATTTTCAGGGAAATCAAACCGGGTAGATTCGTCCCAACTTATAAAACTGTAATTACTTGCCGCTGTTATAGGAAGTTTTTTGATAGAGAGTGAAAGTTGCGTATCAAGCCATCCAATCGCATTCGCCCGTGCTTCCATATCCCCTTCATCGATTTCCGGAAACAAATTTCCCCAATAAGTTTCTTCCAGACGGCGAATAAGCTGAATGCCATCGCGTAAGCCTACAAAACCGTTTTGAGCCGACAATGCCTCGCAAAGCCAAACACTTATCTGTAAATCCTTTGATCTGGAGGTTAGTGCGGGAACAGCTAAATTAACAACTTGACGATAATCGGCAGTTTTCAAATCAGTTTGCCAGTCCCCCTGCGAAACACTCGCGTCGTCCGCTCTTCTGGCTTCACGAATTTCACTGTAAACCGGATCGTATTGCAAAGAGACGCCAACCGGATTTTCTTCCGAAATTGGTGCAAGAATCGCGTCAATATCTATTGTCGTTGCTACTGATTCAACTGTTGCCATCAAAAATTCTCCTTAAATTTTTGAAAACTGCTAATAATCAAAATTATTCAGATTCTGAAAACACAATTTCTTTAATTTCAAGAATTGGGCGGTCTTTACCATTTATCCAAAAAGATTTCATTCCTTCGCCTATGTAGAGATCATTGCCTAAATCACGCCAGTCAGTCATTCTGCCAAGTTTAACCTGATCATTTTCATGGCGATAGGAATTTGCATAAAGCGTTGGGATCATAATTTCGCCATTTGTGCCGCTGGTCGTTTTCATCTCAGCGTGAAGCCAAAACAAATCCCGTAAACTTTTCGGTTCGGAAATCGTTATTTTTTCAATTTGTTCTAGAGGCAGCCAAATATATGTATCCTTGATGATTACTTCTAAAACGGTGGAAGTAACGTCGTTGTAATCACGAAAATCTTCAACTTCTTCACCGTTTATTTTGCAGGCAAAAGCCGGACGGTCTTCTTCTACCTTATCCAAAACTTCTCTCGCTTCGGCAATATTTCCTTCACGGATACGATTGATTGCATAGATAGATTCCATCACATATTGCGGTGGCGGAAAAATGAATTCCGGCATTACGCCATCGCTAAACAATTTTTCGCGTTTTTTCTCAACTTCCAAACATTGTCGGTAAATCAGCGAACCGATCATCGCATTTACCTCTTGGTGTCCGATCGCATCAAGCTGGCGTTCGGCACGCGACCAATCTCCCGAAAAACATGAAAGCTCAAAGAGAAAAATTCGGGCAGTTACATCGGTCGGCTTTGCTTTAACAACCTGTAAAGCGGCATCAATAGCTCCGCTTAAATTTCCCTCAGCAAGTAAAGTTCTGGCTTTTTCCATGATCAGTTTCCTTTCAATAAATTTTGTGGTGCACGAGCTGATGTAAAAATGCTGCGGTCAAATAAATCTCCGCCGGTTGGCTTAACGGTCGCGGTTACAGTTTTGCCGCCTAGTTTATAAGTTAAAACATATTCACCGCTTGGCTGTTTCTTGGGCGAACCCTGCTCAAAAAACTTAAATAAGCCCCAAGTTCCGGCAAATGCAATTTTGCTCGCTCCCGATGGGGATGGCGAACTCGTTGAATCCTGAAAAGCCTTTGGTGCAGTATTACTAATAGTATTGACGGGTGGCGACGAAGAATTTGCCGAAGTATTTGCATTTACCGGAGGCTTGCCGGAAGTTGGTGTATTTTCAGCAGTTGAAGCAAAATTCATAAAAGCACCTGTTTCGCCTGAAGCGGCAGGAAACTTAAACGTGGTCGAACCCGTTCCGTTTGAATCAATCTTTTGTCCATCGATGGTAACTTCAATCAAAGCATCATTTACCTTTGAAAGTTTGAAATCATAACCAAAGCCCGGCGTTGCATTTTTACCAAATAAAGCCTCACGCAAGCGGAATGCGGCATTCAAATATTTGACAAAATCTTCGGTAAATTTAATATCGCCATTACTGGCTTTTTCTTTCAACTGCCCGTTTACGTCTTCAAAATATTTCTGCAGATTGTCGTTATAGAATTTGGTAAACGTTCCATTTGTCGGATTCAAATAAGCCGTTAGCTTCGTCAAATCAGCCTCTCCTTCAGCATCAAATGGAAATCCTTTTTCGGCTTCTTTGGCTTTCGATAAAATCTGCTCTCGCCAAATTTTTTCCAATTGATTCACAATTCCGCCACCGACGTAATTGTTAAAATTATTTAATGGTTTCTTGAGCAATGTCGCAATATCTTGCCCTGCTGAAGTTCCTTTAAAACTCCCGATAGCACCGTCTAATTCCTTTTCGGCTCCGCTCAAAAGTTTTACAAATGCTCCTTTTTGCGATTGAACCTGCGTAGTAATTTCCGGCAAAGTAAGCTTTTCGATGTCGCATTCAGGATCGCTGCATTTAAGAATTTTCTGATAGGCATTACCGTATTTGGAAATCGGGCTATCTTCTTTAGCATCAACAAAAGCAAACAATGGTCGGAAATCTTTATCGACCAGCGTATCAGCTTTGTTGTCCGCCGATTTTTTGCCCGTAAAGTAGCTCATGATCGAATCGATCCACCCGGTTCCCACGGGTTCAGCGGAAATATTTGTTTGCTTGGCGACTTCCTGTAAAAGTTTTTTCATTGGTGAACCTGTATCGGCAAATGCCCTCAAAGATTCAACCGCACCTTCTTTCGATTCGTATTTGGCAATCTCAATACTTCTCACAAATTTTCGCCAATTATCGGCGTAATCATTCAAGTATTTATCTTCTACGAGTTTTACAACCGTGCCATCAGCCTGCCCTTTATCCGCCTTTCCGCCCATTACCCAATTATCTTTATTAACCGCTTCGGGCGATTTAAGAATCGCTTCTTTAACAAATTTTCGATAAGCATCAACGGTATAAGCTCCGGGAACGGTGTAACTTCCGGATAATCCGCCATCATTATTGACACCTGCCAGAATCGTCTCGGCACTAATCGGGTCAACTTTTTTTGATATTTCGGTAGTTACGTCTTTGTAATATCTTGCCCAAGCCGGAAATGCTTCAAGCTTTGTCCGAGTAGCGTCAACCAAAGTTTTTTCCAATTTGATTGAAGGAAAGCTGTCGCGTTTTACCTGCTTGAAATAAAATTCCAACTGCTGCTGAGCAATCGCTTCCATTCCTTCAGGAATTTTCGCTTCGGTTTTTAAGAATTCGCTTAAAGTTGTAGTTAAAGTGGTTGGTTCGGCATAATCGCGATATGTTTTGAGTTCCTTGCGATTTGGATCAACATCTTCTTTTGAAAGCATTAAATATGTACGCAATAAATCGTAATTTTTACCTAAAACTTCCTGTTCCTGTGGCGTTGGCGAACCGGCACTTGCAACCACATTTCCGCTGCTAAATTTGCGTAAGTCGTCTTCAATCTTTTTGACAAGCGGCTTTTTATAACGTTGTTCGATTGCGTTGTAATAAATCGGCAGCAATTTATCCAGATAAAGTTTGTTACCCGAATAAAAGCCAAAACGCATTAAAATCGGTGAGCCGTCGCGATCATATTTATCTAATTCAAGTAATGATCTTCGCAATTCTTCTATTTTTAGAATTTCATCGTTTGTTTCTTCGGCATTTTTGGTTAAAGGATTTCTTTCTTTATCGCCGCGAACCATCGTCAAAACGGTTTCACCATTTTTCGACGCAGATTCGACCATTTGTTTGTTCTGGAAGAGCGAGATTCCCGAAGCAAGCAGTAATGCAAAAGTTAAAAGCGTTCCCAAAATCGTCAAAACCCAGCCCATTATCGGCGGTTTAACTTTTTGCGATTGAAAAGTAGCGACCAAATCTTTATCACGCAAAATCACATCGCGAAAGAGTTTTTGAGCAAAATAACTCTCGCCAACGGTTTGCCCGACGTTGGTCATTGTCTGTCCGCCATCCATTTTCGGACGATTTACAGGAACCGCCGTAAAATAAAATCCACGTAAAAAAGGGCTTTCGCTAAAAGGATTCGGTCGGAAAAGATTATTTACAAAATGTCCTAATTTCTTGCGGGCAGAACCAAAATGAAGTGGGAAATTAAAAATTTTTAGTTGCCGTACTGGCGGAAAAGGAGCCGAAAGCCGCATTAAACGGCGTTTCATCACACTATTTTGCAGCAGATCAAATTCGCTATCAAAAAGAGTATGGGCATTCTCGCTTTTTTCCAGCGGAATAGTTGCTCCCCAAACAAGATTTTGTCCTTCTTTTTGCGAATTAGAAAAAGAATCGCGGAAACCTTCAATCGAATCAGCGTGTGTAAAAACGAGATAAACCGGAAAACGCACCTTCAGCCGCTCAATCGCTTCGTCAATTCTAGACCTCAAAACTTTGGCGATTTGCTCAATTTCCTGTTCATCGGCGTGCAGCAATCTTTCCGCACTAACGCTCAGAATCATACCGTCAAGCGGACGATTTCCGCGATATTTCTTGAGCGTTTCAAGCAAACCAGACCATTCATCCTGATCAGATCCTTCCAATTGATACCGCCCCGCTGTATCCAGAAAAACCGCGTCGCTCGTTACCCGCCAATCGATATTTTTAGTTGGACGAACAAATTTTAATTCTGATTCTCTCTGACTCGGGAGTTTTTGAAAATTTAAGCCTGATGCTATCGAAAGCGACGTTTTTCCGCTTTTTGGGTTTCCGACGACCAAATACCAAGGCAGTTCATAAACAGCATCTTTGCCGCCGCCTAAATTAGAAGATTTTAAGAATTGAACAGTCTCTTCTGCAGCTTGTCCGATGTCGGAATAATCGCCCTGCGGTTTATTGAGTTTTTGCTTTTCCGCATCGGCTTTGTCGGGAGCCTCGCCTTCTTTGGCGGCTTCTTTTGCAGCTTCTTCGGCTGCTTTCGCCTTTTTACTGCGGCGGCTAACCATGATTCCGGCAACAAGTGCGATCGGCAAAGTAAGTAAGATTAGAGCAATAACTACGATTTTGTAGGTCATCGAATAACCATACTTTTCGGTCGGTAGCATATACACAATCAAGCTGACAATGCCATAAAACGACATCATCGTGCTGAGACCAAGGGCAAACTTCAAATCGGGGACTTGCCGAAATATACTCATAAATTCGATGACCTATAAACTATTCAATGCTCTTAACTTAAATGTCAAAAATTCAAAACTGCCGATAATATCAATATCAAAAAGCCTCCACGGTAAATCTGCTCACCTAAAGACCTAAAATACTCATTGCTTCATTCAGATAATGCGACGACAAAACAAACATCACCAAATAAAGAACTATCGCACTACATAGACCTCCAAATGCGGCAACTTTTGCCCAAGCAGGCATGCCCTTTTTCTCTAAGGGAACCGGCTGATCTTCTACAAACCAATGCGGAGAAAGCTCAACTTTGGAAATCTTACCTGCTTTAACCAATGCATCCGCAGTCTTTTGCATGGTTTTGAGGAGCTGCTCTTTTTCATAAACGGCGTATTTGCCCTTAAACCCAAGCAACATACATACGTAATAAATTTCAACTGCGTCAGCCGTTACATCAGTTTGGCGGAGCATCGCTTCAAGCTTTTCGTAGAATTTATCGCCCGCCAACTGTTCGCCAAAATGTTCGAGCTGAATCGGATATTTTTCCCATTCTTCCCTCAAACTGAAATTATTAGTCAAAACAGCTTCATCAACGAATGCCGCAAGACCGAATTTTGCTACCTGAATCACGCTTTCACGATGCCGATAGCGTAATGCACGATCTTCAAAATCCTTTAAAAGTCTGCCAATCTGCGAACGCAGTTCATTTGAAGGCTGGATAATTCCGGCTCTTAAACGCAAAATAAGGTCAAAAATTGGTCCCGCAAACGTTACCAAATCATTGCTGCTTTCTCTTCTTGAAGCTCTTTGATCGCTCATTTGTCTCTTAATCTATTACGCGTAATTTATTTGGAAATTGTATCAAGTTTTTTCAACTTTAAGTAATTTTTTTTCCTAAACTTACTATTAATTTTTCACCGCATACATTTCCAGCTTTTCATCAGGAATCTTTTCCGGAACGTGAATCGCAATTACCTTTGAACCCTTAATTCCTTCCCAATATGCCCCATTTGAATCGAGCATAAAGTATTTAAATCCGACCCGCGTTGGAATCGGGGCAGGCGGCGGATTCGAGTATGAAAGGACAACCCCGGGCAATGCACGCCCAACAACTGTATCGATCACATCACGCGAAGCAATCTTGATAACTCTCGGAATATCCTCAATCAATTTCGATTCAGGCATTTGAGCGTTTACAGCCAGGAAGAATCCGGCATCTTTCAAGAGGCGTTCGTCTTCTACCCTTCCGACATACATTGTTGGCGTAATTTTTTCCAAAGGAATAGGTACACAACGACTCGGAATCACCGTTTCGAGCAAATCTTTTAACTGCATTGAAAGCGTGTAAAAAGTAAAATAAAGGTCTTCGTGATTGTATTTTACGATATCTTTCGGGTGCAGTTCGGTTGAGAAAGTCATCATTTTTCCAGCCAGTTCCGCTAAGACCAAATATAATTTTTCGGGATGCACGAGCGGCGTATGAAAAAAGTGCGACAATGCCGGAATAGCCGAATTGATGGTGTGCAAAAGCCAAAAAACAGCGACTTCTGCGGTAGTGAAATCAGCCAATGAAGCCGTTCTTTGCCGCCGCTGTTCGCCTAATGAACTGCTTTTTGTAATCAAAATTTCCACCATTTGTCTGAGCATATTGCTAAGCCAAACATTTGCCGAAACCTTCAAAATAGGCGGAATATATTTTTCGGAAATTCTTAATTGTCCCGTGGTCGTACGTTCGAGTTCGGCTATTTTGATGGCTGTAAAACCATCACGCAATTCATCGTCAAAAATGATTCGTAAATTCGGGCTCGCAAATGCCAAAGGCTGCTCGTTTGTTCCCGTAGTTTCGTCTTTCACCAAACTTCCCTGCTGCAAAAATCGCAAATTAATATCAGCCTTGCTGCCATTAGCCTGAAAATTTGCTGTACCGATTTTTTTAGCCGGAATTACCAAATGAACACCTAAAGATTCTTGTTCAGGCTTGAAATGATCTTTTACCGGACGCAAATCAGGAGCGGCATCAGTTTCCGGAAAATTTATCACCAAGCCATCGGAAAGAACCGCATAGCAACTGGTAACTTGAAAATTTCCATTGGCGATGGCTTCATGATTTATCTGTACATTCAACACTCCGTATCCATAAGAAACCACCGAACGAAGTAAAGAATTCAGCAATTCTTCGTGATAATTGTCTGCTTGCTGAAAATGATGGGGCGTCAAGAGCATCCCTTCATTCCAGACGACTTTGCGATATTTACTCATACTTTCTTTGCTGAATTTATACTAAAGGCAGAACGTTAAATAGTAAATAGAAAAACAACTTATCACTATCATTTTGTCGGAATTTCACCACTGCTGAAATGTCTGAACAAATCATCCAACCATTCTTTTCCCGTCTTTTTGCTAAAGTTATTAGGATTTTTTTTAACCCATTCAAGCGAATTTGTCATTGTCACAAAACCGCCTTTCTTCGCATTTCTTCTGCCCCAAAGATTTCTTACAATTTGCGAAATCTTGAATTTAAGATCAATGTGGTCAATGTTTCCGGCAGAAGGGTTTTTGCAATTTTCCGCCGGAGACGTAACCAGATATTCTCTGCAAGATAAAGGGCGTTGCGGATGAATAGAACAACTTTCATTCTCTAAAAATGGACACGCAATGTTTTGATAAAAATATTCTATGGCAACCTTGCGGGTTTCTTCTTTCGAATCAGATTCGGCATTTCGTGCATTATCGATCCGATTAAACCAATCAATTTTTTCTAATCGATCACAAGCATCAGCAAACTTCCCTTTCACTTTCGAACGTTGCGGTTCCGGCATTTTTTCAACCAATTCAGCGATTTGATATGCTTCAAATTCCGCGAGTGGAACGGGCTGGCGGCAACAAGCTCCGCAACCTGCCTGACACGAAATCGTTTCTCCTTTTCTGATAAATGCTTCAATCCCCGTATCCACAAATTTATTAGTAATATGGTGCAAAACCGGCAACATCCGCTCAGGCTTAACGGGCTTTGCCGGCACATTAAGATTTAATTCAAGCTGTTTGCCATAGAGTTTCAATCTTATATTTGCGGGTATTGTATTTTTCATAAATACTACTTCGTTGGGAAAGCAGTAATTGATCTAAAATCTTAAATCAAAAAGTAATTGCTTCTGCTTGGACGTTAAAATCTTTCGGGTTTTGCGTAATTGTTCCGATTGCCAAAAATCTCAAGGCAAATTCAAACTCGCCATCAGTTATTTTATTGTTGTCTTTGAGAAACCAAATCGTCCGGATTTTCCGAGAACTTTCACTTGGAAATTCCTTTGTTAATCTCGCCATCATATCCCTTAGTTTTAGATTTTCACCCGCTAAACCTTGGTCAAATGCAGCAATCACAAGCAGATTATCATCCGCTAATTCATTGCCGATAACGATGCTCAAATTATCCAGATTATCCAGAATTCCCTGAGCAGTTGAGACAACATCACCTCGTTGATTTCCGAGCTTAGCCAAAGCAGCACTGGTCAAAAACAATGGTTTAAGATTTTTGGATTTTGCCATTGTAGCAAGTTGAGAAGAACTTTTCTTTGCATTACGAATATTTTCCGCCAAAACACTAGCCCCTTTAAACTGATTGATTTTACCGTTTAATATCGCAATTTGTTTGCCCGTTAGAAATGCTTTCGGATCATTTTGGGCAACATTACGCAGAAACGTTGCCGATGATGATTCGATTTTCTGAACGTCATCTGATGTTTTGGGAATCGGGGTTGAGTCGTCAACAGGTTCGGGAGTTGAAACCTTTGTATCGCCCGCAGTACTTCCATTGGAAACAGGCGTCGGAGTAGGCGAATCTATTTTTTCTGGACTCTTTTTGTTGCCATTATCCGGAAAATCTTCATATTCATCAATGTCGCTTTTGTAAGTGTAATCATCATTTTTTAAAACGATTTCAGGCTCTTGCGGATTACCCATCAAAAATACAATCCCGCCAAAAATCAACAATAGGAAAATACCCAAAATCGGAGCAAGAATGATAAATCCCCAGTTACTGCCTGAATCATTCGAACTGGCGGCAGCTTTTTTTGAAACGGCTTTTTTTGGTGTTTCCTGAGCTTTTTCAACGTTAGAAACATCCTCGGAGTAAGTTTTTTCCTGAAGTTTCTCAACATTCGTTTTAGACACGGAAACTAATTCAACTTCGATTTCCACCGCGTTACCCAAATTCAATAAATCGCCACTATGCAAAGCGATCGGATTGTGGATTTTTTCTCCATTTAGAGTTGTGCCGTTGCTCGAACCGCAATCTAAAACCTCAAAAACATCATCAAACCGCTCTATCCGGATATGCTCCCTCGATAAACTTCCGAGCGGAATTTGTAAGTCATTGTCCGGCGTTCTGCCGATGCCAAATCTCTCACCTTCGACCAAAACCCTTCTGTTTTCGCCATTTTCATCCCGGAAATTGAGCCAAAGTTCTTGTGCCATAAAGTCTAAAGGGCGGTTCTAAAAATACAAAAATACTGCCACTTCTTTATGAATTGCCTCCAGCTTTAGCTGGAGGATAATAATTGAGAAAAGGACGGCTTTAGCCGAATGATTAATCTAAACCAATCATCCTTATAGCTTTAGCTAAAGCTGTAAGGATCGAAAATTACTTTTTATGTTCGGCTAAAGCCTTCATTCAAGTTCCAATCTTACCGTCAGCTAAAGCAGACGACAATTTATAGAATCGCCCTAAACTCTCAACTCATTTCGTATAAGTGGAAAGTGATTGCAAATTCAAACCAAAATCTTGCGGGTTTTCGCCAATAATTGCCGCCGCAAAATATTTTGGTACATACTTAAAATTTTCCGATTGAAATTGTTTTGAAAGCTTATCGCCATTGGCGATCAGTGCCCAAAAATCTCTCGGTAAACCCTCATTCGATTCGAGTGCAACCTTCAAATTTTTACTCAAACCGCCTTCGCCGCTGTTATAACTTCCAATCGCCAGCGGAACACTCGATGGTCCCGTACCATAGCGTCCCGTCAAAAATTTCATGTATTTAGCCGCTGCCCTTGCCGCTGGTTCAGGTTTGCAGCGTTCATCAGGATTGCTCGGCGAAGCTCCCTTGAAAACAGCCAAACCGTAAGCTTCGCCCGTAGATTTCGTAAATTGAAACATTCCAAGCGGACCCGTCGGGCTTTGCAAACAAACACAATGTTCCGATTCAATCATTGCCAAATACATGCCAATCTGTGGATCAACACCCTCTTGATTAAAAGCATGAATGATGAAAGGTGCATTTTTACTGGCTCTTTCGTAAGTCGCCTGCAAATTGTCGCCAAAACGACAGCCAGTCATTCGAGCCACATTCACTCTCTTGGCATAACCATCAACAAAACCTTTGATCTTATCAATCGCCAAAGCCGGAATTTCTCCGCTTACACGATTACCGATCATCGCCGCAACTTTTGAAGCTCTTGATTCTAAATACTGACGCTTTTCAGAATCGGACAATTCCAAATATTTTTTACCACTTGGAAGACTTACCGTAGTTTTCACTTGATCCGCTTCGGGCGAATCGGTCAGTTTTGTATTGTCCGTCGAAGCTGTTTTCGGTGTTTTATCGGATTTCGGTGTAACGCCCGGACTAGGTTTGTCGTCTTTTTTATTGTCGTTGTCAGAATTGCTGACCAGCGGTTCTTCATCTTCGTCATCGTCAAAAGGTCGTTGTGCGATAACGGGTTCTTCCTTTATCAAAAACTTAGCTCCAACCAAAACTGCCGAGATTGCAATCACAAAAATCGCAAACGAAATTGCTCCGATTGCAACCAAATTAACCAAACTTCGCGGTGAATTCCCCGAACTTGCTGCAGCAAATTCCTTAGATTTATTATCAAAAACCGGCGAGTTTTTTTGAACTTCTTTCTCGATGATCTTGACCCTCAAAGTCGTTTCATTGCCGATGCTGATTGTGTCGCCGTTTCTTAGCTGAGTTCCGCTTGGGCGGACTTGTTCACCATTGACAAAAGTCCCGTTCGTAGAATTTTCGTCAACCACCCAAATATTATCTCCTTCACGATAAACGGTTGAATGCAAACGAGATAATCCGTCATCAGCAAAGCGGTAATCGGCTTCACTTCCTCGTCCGAAAGAAAGCCTTCCGTCAATTCTGATTTCTTCCGTACCATCCGGAGTTGGGTGTAGCAAAATAACTTCCATCACTAATTCCCCACTAAATTTCGATAGAGCTCAGAAATTGCACGGTCTTTTTTGAGACCAAATTTCTGCGGATTTTCCGCCACAATTCCCGCCGCTATAAACTTTACAACTTCTTCGCGTTGCTTTGGAGATTTGATAATTTTGGCAAAATCAGCACGATCCGCAGGCAACGTATTTTTCCATTCAGCCGCTTCCTGCGGCGACATTCCAAAAGCTGCGATGCTATAAATTATATCACCTTCAAATATATTTAAGACAATAGATTTCAGGTAAAGTGCTGATGATCTTGCAGCACAATTTTGCGTTACATCGCTTAAAGTTTCAGCTCCGCACATTCCATTGAAAGCATTTGCGGTGACAAATTCATTGTTCATCCGCCACAAACCCTCATCCGAACCCTGCCTTTGCGGCATAAATTTGCTTCGACTCATCGCCAAAATATAACCGATCGGAGCATCCAAATTTTGCTCGGTCACGTATGCAACGTTGATTGCATCGCGATATTGCATCGCCCTTGCGGAATATCCTTCGGAAATGTATTCGGCAGTTTTCTTATTAACTTCCACCAAAAATTCCTGGTCAAACTTGTAATTGGAGCCTCCTGAAAATTGCTTGAGCAAACGCTTTGCCATTTCCTGGGTTTCGATAACCCCAACTTGTTTCTTTTGAGGAGTTTGCGGGTCTTTTTTACCCGGAACTGGTGTTTCGGTTACTTCCGGAGTTGGAGTCGGCGTCGCCAGAGTTTCAAATCCGAGCGAAATTTGATCAGTCTGTACCAATTTTTCACCTTTCGGATCAACCAAAACAATTTTGACACTATGATTAAGTCCATCAGCGAGATCGCCAAATTCATCGGGATTTAATGAAGCTGTAAAAGGCTCTTTCGAAGTGCTGGCAAATTCTTTTCCATCAAGTAAAAAGATCGCGGTTTGAACGCATTGCGGATTTTTTACATCGAGTTCGATATCCGTTGCCTCAGTAATCATTTTGCCGTTATTCGGACTTTTTATCTTTGCTGTTGCTTCGCATTTACTGCCGGAATTTACCCAATAAACCCCGCCGACGGTTGCCGCAGAAATTACCGCCAACCCAACAACAGCACCCGCAACCATCAATAACGGCGAACTTTTAGCCGCACTTGCTTCCGCTGGTTTGTCGGCGATCGGAGCGGAAACTTCAGATTCAGCATCGTCTTCGCTTTCGTCTTCCTCTAATGTAAAAATTACTTCTTTTGTTCCGCCAAAATAAATAACGTCATCAGGCTCAAGCAGCATTTCGTCTTCAACTTTTGTTCCATTTAGCGTCGTGCCGTTGCTGCTATTTTGGTCAATTAGCCAATAGCCGTCTTCCCTTTGCTCTATGCGGGCATGAAATTGCGAAACATTTGAATCGTTTAAGACAACGTTGTTATCCGTTAATCGCCCGATGGTGATTAACGGATGATTCGTTTCAAAATCTTCCTGACCTTCTATTTTTAGCGTAACCATTGGCATATAAACCGTAACGCAGGCATCTTGCCTGCAAACTATCTTAAAAATTCAGGCAAGATGCCTGTGTTACTCTAACTCGGTAATTCCAAAACGTCCGAACGGGTAATAATTCCCGTAATCCTTTTGAAATCTTCAATTAAAACCGCCGGAGATTTTAACAATTTGGCTTTAATTTTCGCCAAACTCGTATCAACGTCAACAATCGGAAAGCCTTCGTCCATCACATCGCCGACCGATTTATTCATCAATTCTCCATCCGCCAAAAGCTTGGTTAGAATGTGGCTTTCACGCAAAGATCCCACTGATTTATTATCTTCCAAAACCGGAATTTGCGTAACACCATGACTATTCATCAAACTCAAAGCCTCTGCCACCGTTTCCTGCGGCGATACAGAGACGAGTTTTTGCGGCGAATTTTGCGTTTTAGTTTCGGCAATCAGGCTTGCAGTAATCTTTTGCGGCTCAAGCATCAATTTTTCCTTCATCCATTCGTCCGAATGATGTTTGGAAAGATAATGCTCGCCCGTATCGCATACGATAAATACGACGAGATCATCTTTCGTCAAATCTTTCGCAATCTTCAAAGCACCTGCAAAAATCGTCCCGGTAGAACCACCGCAGAATATTCCTTCGTGTTTTCCAAGCTGGCGGGAAAGCTCGAAAGATTCGCGGTCTGTGATATTTATAATTTCATCGATCAATTTCACATCCGCATTTCCCACCACAATATTTTGCCCGATTCCCTCAACCAAATACGGTGTAGCTTCCGGAACATGTCCCGTTTCTTTGTAAGTTTTGAAGATCGAACCATACGGGTCAGCCCCGATTACTTTGATATTCGGATTCTTTTCCTTCAAATAACGAGCCGTTCCGCTAATCGTTCCACCCGTTCCGATCGATGAAACAAAATGTGTGATTTTGCCATCAGTATCATTCCACAGTTCGGGTCCGGTTGTACGATAGTGAGCCAGAGGATTTGCCGGATGATTATATTGATCCGGGTAAAAACTATTCGGAGTTTCCCCGGCAATTCGCTTTGCCGTAGCAACATAATGATCCGGCGAACCATATTTTGCCGCCGCCGAACATATCACAACATCTGCTCCCATAGCCTTCAAATACCGGCGTTTTTCAACAGAAACCTTGTCCGTCATAACAAAAACACATTTGTAACCGCGAACCGCCGCCACCAAAGCCATCCCAATCCCCGTATTCCCGCTCGTCGCCTCTATCAGCGTTCCGCCCTTCTTCAAAATCCCTTTTTCTTCGGCATCATTTATCATCGAAACACCGATCCGATCCTTCACCGAATAACCCGGATTAAGGCTTTCCATCTTGGCGTAAATCGGGGCTTTTATCCCATATTGCTTAGTAATATTATTAATCCGAACCAACGGCGTATTGCCAATAATCCCTAAAACATTGTCGTATAATCTCATCTTATTCTCCGAGAAAAAGCTCTAATATCTACGGTAATTTTAGGGCGTATTTGATATCTCTGCAAACGGCGGGAACAGCTAACAATATTTTGAGGATATACGAAGGAAAACAATCTATTTTAGGAGTTATTTATTGGCAAAATTGACTTGGATAATCTTACGTTAAGACAAAAAAAAGGAAACAGCTAATATGCTATTTCCTCATGACTTGTGATGCTAAACTTGATCACCTCAGACGAAATGTAACCCCTTCACCCTCGAAGGCGTGCCGTTTTTTTCTTTCCTCGATCAACTAAATTACTAGACTAATCAGCCGTGATTTTATGCGAACTATCAATCAATCTTTTCAAAGCTCCACCGCCACCAACGAAAACTCCTACTAATTTGCCTTCGCGGTCAATTAAAAAGCTTTGCGGTATGGCATTCTTTTTGCTCACATTATAAAATTCTTCAAATAGTTGATCCTCACCCTTTGCCAAGCTATAGTTAATCTCGAATTCTTTCCCAAATTCGGTAATCATCTCGTTTGAATCGCCTTCATCCAAATTTAAACCTATTACTTCAAAGCCTTTATCATGAAGTTCATCTTGAAGTTTCACCAGTTCGGGCACTTCGTGTCTGCACGGACCGCACCACGTCGCCCAAACATTAACCAAAACTACCTTGCCTTTATAATCAGCAAGTTTGAAAGAACTTCCGTCTGTTTTTGAAAGAGTGGCGTTCATTAAAGCAGTTGGAGCAGGTGGAAAATCACTGGGCGACTTTACTTCCGAAGTCTTGGATTTGAACAATGAACATCCTGTAAACGTAGCAATCATTACGCTTATCACTAAAATCAAAATTGCTTTTCTATTAAAACTCATTAAATACGTCCTCTTTCTCAACCAATATCTTGGATGCGTAAAATTATTAAAGTGATCACAACCAATCCCAAAAACATTATCATTAAAACGATTTGATTCAAAATTTCGTTCATCCAGGGATGTAGAAAATTAATGTAATCGCTTAGATCTTCGGGAATTTTCATCGCGTCTTTTGGCAATGGCGGATCATCGAGTTTGAATGATTGTCCCGGTTTATAATCGCTAAGTATCTTCCATTCGGCTTCGCGACGGTATTTATCAATATCGCCCTTTGCTTCGTCAACAATCTTTTCATTTTCATCTTCGATAGATTTATAAAGCCCCAATCCCTTACTTTTCCCTTTTGCTTCGGCACCTTCTTCCTGCAAAGTATCGAGCGATGAAAAACGCTTCATCGTATCGAAAGACCATGTTGCCGGCATCGTTAATCCAACCACTTTTGATATTCCGGAAGGGACTCCAAATAACCCCGAAAACAATATTTGCGGGATTAAAATAAGCGGCACAAGGCTGGTTGCCATTTCGGAAGTTTTGACCAAAGCTGATATAAAAAGTCCGATTGCAATGCCAACACCAGCCGATAAAAGCATCGCCCAAAATTGCGGAATGCCTAATAAATCGCCCGGCATTTTCATAATTCCCACTAAATCAAACATTTTTAGCGGGATAAATAACATAAGACATTGTACCCCGACGATTATTCCCAAAACAAAAAGTTTTGAAAAAAGATACGGGAAAATACCGAGATTTATCATCCTCTCGCGTTTATAAATCGGACGCTCGCGGATGATCTCTCGAGCTGAAACAGATGTGCCAAACCAAATCGAAACCAGTGCCAAAACGAAATACGCCGAATCACGCGGCTCATTCGAATCCAACACGATCAGCGTTAAAAAAGCGATTATCGGAGCTTGTGCGAAAAGGATAAAAAGATTGAGTTTGTCCTTTAATAAAACTTCTAAATAACGTCTTGAAAGAGTAAACCATTGCCGGATCGCTCCAAAAATTCCTAGTTTGTGCTTCTTATGCACACCGGACGATTGCACTTGTCCGATTTGCTTCAAAGGCTGTTCAACATTGGCTTTAAATTGCGAAGTTTTTACAAATTTCTGCTTCCAGTTTTCAGCCACACGTTCCGTAATTTCCAGCCTTCTTGCTTCACCTTCTTTCTCAATCGCCTCTTCCACGGGGTTTTCGAGTCTATCGTAAAGTTCTTTAAAATTCTTTGCCCCAAGGTGTGTCAAAGCTTCTTCCGGCTTGCCGTAAAAGACTAATTTACCACGCATTAAAACAACAATTTTGTCAAAAAGCCTGACGTTTTCCATCGCATGAGTAGTTAAAATTACGGTTCGTCCCGATTCCGCAATCTGCCGGAAAAGCTTCATGATCTTCTCTTCAGTTGCCGGATCGAGACCGGATGTCGGTTCGTCTAAAAAAATTACCGAAGGTTTTGTGATCAATTCAACGGCTATGGAAACACGTTTTCGCTGCCCACCCGAAAGTTGCGAAACAGGCACGTCACGGCGTTCGGTCAATCCGGTTACGTCTAAGATCTCATCGATGATCTGGTCAATTTCAGCTTTTGAAACGTCGTTTGAAAGCCGCAATTTTGCAACATAATAAAGGGTTCGATAAACGCTCAATTCGCGATGAATTATGTCTTCCTGCGGAACATAACCGATCGATTGTTTGAGCGAATCAAGATGCTGGTAAAGCTCTAAATTATTGATTAAAACGCTTCCGTCGGTTGCCGGACGCATTCCATTTAAAGCATCCATGAGGGTCGATTTACCTGCTCCCGAAGGTCCCAGCAATCCGATAAACTCATTAGGCTGAATAGATAGCGAAACACCATCGACCAATTTGATCTTTCCGCCGCCCGCCCGATTTTTAACTTCTTTGGTAATATTTACGCAATCAATCCGAGTTTTAGAACGCGTGTCAAAAACGCCAAAAGTTCCATTTTCGTCAACTTTGATTAAAAACGAACCAATCTGAACCGCATCGTCAAGATTGAAAATCTGCTTCGAAATTCTCTTACCATTTATGTAAACGCCATTTGCTGATTTCAAGTCTTCGATGAAAATACCGCTCGAATTTTTAAGCAGGCGGGCGTGGTGATTGGAAATTTGCAGCCCGTCCAGCGAAATATCGTTTTTTTCGTCGCGTCCAATTGTCAATTCGGTTTTACTTCCAAAAGTCAGCGACATCAAAAGCTGAGAATCCGCAGAGCTTTTCGGTTGTTTTATCTGTTCTGCCAAATCGCCTCTGAAAACCATGGTTTTCGGCGAATTTGCCATAAATGAATTGTTAAAATTTACATTTTGATCGGACGCAACCGCACGTTGCCCAGCCAAACTCGATCCTTTTGGAGCAACTTGCTGAGGTAAAATAAACTTCAGGATCGGTCCGCCCATTCCAAACTGAATCTCATCGCCATGATAAAGCGGAGTTGCCGCAGAAATGCGTTGGTTATTGACCAAAGTGCCATTAAAGCTATTGTTATCCGTCAACACAAAATCTCTGCCATGCCGCGAAATATCAGCGTGTTTTCGCGAAACCATAGCAGCTTTTGGGTCAAGAACAACCTCGCAATTCGTCTCTCTGCCAAGCCAAATTTGGGCTTTTGTCATCTTAAAAGGCGGCACATCTTTGCCAACGAATTCAAGTTGCGGCTCTGTAATTATTGAACTTGAAGGAATTGAATCAAGTTTTGACGGAATCGGCGGAAAATTTTGTTTTGGCGGAACCGGCTGACTTACAGGAATCGGCGGCGGCTTAACTTCCTGCCGTTGAACGGGTTGACTGCTTGGAATCGGCGGTGGTTTAGGTTCTTGCCGTCGAGCGGGTTGAGCTTTTGGAATATCTTGCGGTTGGGCAGGTTGCTGCTTAGCCTGTGTAACTGGCGGCGGCGGAACCATTGGCTTCTTTTCAACCGGAACGCTCACTCCGCCCACTTCAAGGACAATAACAATCAAAGTTGGTCCATCTGCACCAATCTGAATCGCACTTCCAATTTGAATCGGTTGAGCTTCCGCAACTCTTTTGCCATTCAAAAAGGTTCCGTAAGATGAATTTTTATCAATTAAAATCCAAGAATTTTGATGATGGCGTATTTCAGCATGCGAACGGGAAACCATTGGATGTTTTTCGCGATCAAAAACGATTTGACATTCGTTTGGATCACGTCCAAGTTTGATTAAATCTTGCTGAAAACTCAATTCCGGAGAATTTGGGCGGTCTTCGATTAAAACGATTTTCATATCAGGAAAAAGCGGATAAAAACTTATTACTTCCGTGTTCGGACTTTAAAATAATTTACCACACGCCAAAGAAAAAGCGTAAGGTAAAATTCCTTACGCCAATTCATATTTTCAATTTTTGAAAATTATTTAGTCTAATGTTGAAGGTTCAAATGATTCTAAAATACCGGCTAATTCATCTTTATTGCCAACATCGTCTGCACTTTCGTTAGCAGAAAGCGATGTCGCTAACATTGTGATCACAAAGCCATTTCGCATTGTCGGATTTTGAGTTGGAAGCCAAAAACGTCGCCCCCAAACTGTGACCGGTTTACCGTTTGCATCAAGTCCCGAGCTTTGAAACTTAACTTCGTAAACGCTCCAGCGACCGTTTTGAATCTTCGTTTCACCTTGCGAAACTACTTTATAATTACTTCCCAGAGCTGCTTTCAAATCTTTATTGGATTTTTCGACAAGTTTTGGAAACAAAGTCTTATCTTTCGAAAATAAGCCTGTGCTGGCGTAATGAGTTACGAGCATTTGCTCCATTAACGAACCGTTTTCAGTCTTTCGCGAAACATCCAAAAAGTTTGTCGCACTGGCTGTTTTTGCCCACGTTTTTGGATAAGCAAGTTTGAATCCGCGATAATTTTTGGATAAGTCGCCTTTCACGTCCATCTTTGTGTTTTCAAAATATTCCGTGTTTTGCGGCTGAGTCCAATTTCTTGCTAGCGGCGGCGATTCTATTTCGCCTTGCGGTTTGTCCGGCTGATTTATTTCAGTTACCGGCGTATCAGTAGTCTGCTCAGAAATAATTGGATTATTTTGACCAAGATCAGGCGTTTCAGAACGATTCATGAATTGTTTCCAACCCAAATACGCCATTATTGAAAGAGCTATAAGTCCAACTGCCGCTATGATTAACCAAAACGTTTTTCCGCCTTCTACCGGATCCGGTGAACGTCTTTCCCAAGCTAATTCGCCTTTTCCCAGAGTTATCGGCAAATCATCAATTTCTTTAGTTGCGGCAATTGTTTCAAAAGTTTCGACATGGTTTGCCTCAATTGTGATCTGATTCGTTTCACGCAAAGGTCTTGCTTCTTTTGAGCTTGGAATCAAAATCGAGGTTGACGGCAGAGTGATCTTTTCTCCAATTTTTGCCGTAAAAGCATTAGATTCAGCATTTACCGTTTCAATTTCCTCATGCACTTCATGAGACTCGCTCAACGCGTGAAACAAAGCATCACCAAAATCCCTCGCTTTCGGATATCTTTCGGTGGAATCATAAGCCAAAGCTTTGATAAAAATGTCGTCCACAGCAGGCGAAATGTCCGCACGAATTTTGCTTGGAAGAGCCGTAAAGCCTGCTCTCTGAGCTTTTAGCAATTGATCTGCGGTGGCAAAATCGAATGGCATTTTACCGATCAGCATTTGATAAGCAACTACCGCCATAGAATAAATATCGCTGGCGAAATTCGGCATTTTTCCTTCTAATTGTTCAGGCGAAAGATATTTGGCGTTATCTAAATTATTACGCTTTGCACCATTCGCTACAACAAAATCACTAACTTTTACCAATTCGGTACCAACTTCCGAAACCGTCAGAAAGATATTTGCCGGCTTGATGCTGCGATGGAGAATTCCATTTTGATGTGCTTCGCTCAATGCATTTGAAGCCTGCCGAATGATTCTCGCAGTTCGTTGCGGATTAAATTGTTCAAGTTTGTTGAGCTTTTCTTTTAACGTAAAACCATCAACATATTCCGCAACTACAAAAGGAAGTCCTTCCAAAAGTTCGCCCGAATCCAAAACACTTACGATATTCGGATGATTCATGTGCGAAAGCGAAACTCTTTCTTCGGCAAATATCTTGCTCAGCAAATCGTCGTGCTTTTCGTCCATCAAAACACGAACTGTCACTTGTTTATGTGCAATTATTTTATCGTCGGCAAGGAAGGTAATGCTCGAATCATCATTGTATAATTTTTCGGTGATGTAATATCTGCCTTTAATCGTTTGACCAAGCAATATTTTCGGATTTTCCCAAGTCAAAGCCAATCTTCCGGTGGGATTTAACTTTCTGTTACCCACTTCTGCCGTGCCTGAAGCGATTTCGTTGGGCTTAACCAATCGAACGGCTGGCTTTGTAATGTGAATCGCCTCGTCTTTCTTGAAAGCTAAGTTGTCATCCTTAAAAACCTTGCTGCTAAAGGTTGTGTGAAAAGTTGGAGCTTCCGTTCTGGTCTGCGGCGAATTTGATGAAGGATTTCGTGGTGCAATTCTTTCGTCATTTTCACTATTTGATGAAGAACGTCCAATTAAACTGGTGAAAACCCCTGCGGAATTTCCAGCTGATTTTGCCGAAATTGTAGAACTCACTAAACGGCTTCCGTCATTTGTGCAAAATCTCTGAGTTCCTTCTTGGTAAGTGCTGTTACACTTTGGACAACTAAGCATGTTTTTCTCTACTACTGTTACAGCCATTTTATTGAAAATACCTCTTAATAAAATAAAGCGTCTCTCTCGCTTGTTTGGGAGAAACGCTTAATCAACAAAGATTTTCAATAAAATGTTTATTTCATCTTAACTCTTTTGAGCTTTGTTTAACTTGTTTGTTAAGACTACTTTATTTCCTTCTAATGCAATGGCTTGCATATAAACCCGAGCGGCATCTCTCCCTTTGCCAACCCGCATAAAACCATCTCCGACAAATTCAAATTCCTGAGACAGCCTTTTTCGTTCATTTAGCGAAATAACCTGCAATGCTCTCATCAAAATCTTCTCAGCATCGTCCAATTTATTGCGTCTTGTATAAAGCGAGCCGAGCAAAGCGTATGCAACGAAGCTATTCGGGCTAACTTCAAGACTCGTCCTTAAAACCTTTTCAGCCTCATCATAGCTGCCACGGGTAGTTAATGCCCGACCAAGTAAAAAGAGAGCGGTCGGATTTCTAGGATCGTCACGCAATGCCTTGCGGAGAAGTTGTTCCGATTCGATATAACGCTGTTGCGATTGCATAACGTCCGCAACCAAAATCATTGTCGGCACATCGCCCGCCAAACGAATCGCGTCTCTGTAAGCCGCAGAAGATTCGCTGGTCATGCCGTTTCGTCTTAAAAGTCTGCCAAGATGTGCATAGGCTAAGGCAAAATCTTTGTCTAATTCAATTGCCTGCCGATAAGCATTTTGTGTTTCCTGCTCGATAATTCCGCGTAATTCCAGAGCAACTCCAAGCTGATCGTAAGCAACCGCATTTCGATTATCAAGTTCAATCGCTCTGCGTGCCATCGTTTCAGCTTCGGTGTATCTATCCGCTAAATTTGTCCCAACTACCGGCTGAGTTAAAACAAAACTCAATGCAATATGTGCTTCCGGGCTATTTGGTTCTAGCTGAATAGCAACGCGGTATGCTCTTTCCGCTTCTTCCCAACGCTGCTGATCGCTGAAAATGTTTCCGAGACCGTAAATCGCTCGTGAATCTTTTGTTTTTAGACTTTGTGCTCTTCGATATGAAGATTCTGCTTTGGCATAATTTCTCGCGTCTCTTGCACTATTGCCTTCATCGATCGCTTGCTCGTAAAGTTCATCATAATTGCCGCTGGTTTTTTGCCCGACATTTATAACGATATTATTTTGCGACGGACGCTTCGCAGCCACTTTGAAAGGCTGAACTGTATTCTTGGCAGAAGTTTTGGCAATTGAATCTCCTGTTTTGCTTAATTTAGGAGCATTGTTGGATTTTGAAGTGTTCTTCGCCGTCGCTTTAGAATCAACTTTCTTTGAAGATTCTTTCTTAGCAGTTTCCTTTTTCTTTGGAGTTTCTTTTTTTGATGTGTTTGATTTTGTTGAGGATTTCGGTTTCTCAGTTGTTTTTCTAACTGCAGATGAACTCTTTGCAGAAGGGTTTGGAGAACGGAAAATGCCGTTGCTGCTGCCTAAATCCTGTCCAAAAGCAATAACCGGTAATCCAATGAAAAGGCTGAATATAAAACCAAAGCCATACTTACAAATCGTTTTGAACATTTTAATTTCCTAACCCTATTAATTATTTTTCTCTTACCAGCCTAAAGCCTAGAAAGCCGTCCTCCCTTGTTGCCTCTACCGGCAATCTTGAGGTGGTAAAAATTGCTTTTTCACCATCAGGCTCACTTCGAAAACCACCGCCGCGAATAACGAATTCAGGATTTTTTCCTTTTTTCAGCACAAACTTGCTATTTGGATATTCCTTAATTTCCGAACTCGTCCATTCCCATGCATTACCTATCAAATCTTCTACGCCCCATTTGTTTTTTCCGTTCGCAAACGATCCAACTTCTCTGAGACTTGTTTGCTTAAATGCGGCTCTTCCTTCTTCCCAAACATTTCCCCATGGATAAAGATTGTTTGCATCACCATTTCTGGCAGCATATTCCCATTCTTCCTCCGTGGGTAAACGATACGTTACTTTGTCACGCTTTGATCTCCATTCTGCAAATGCCTTAACGTCTTCTAGGGCAACTCTTACTACTGGAAGCATTTCCTCACCAGTAGCAGGCTTTCCGCCAGTCCAATAAGAAGGAGTTTTATAACCCGTATCTTTAACAAACTCGTGATATTCGGCGTTCGTAACTTCCGTTTTATCCATCATGAAGTCTTTAACTTGAACATCATGTGCTGGTTGCTCAGCAGGCGGTCCGTCATTGCGTCCCATCGAGTATTTTCCGCCGGTTATCGCAATGCTCTCATTATTTGCAACTACGGCAGGCTTTGGCGTTTGATTTCCCGCCTTCGGCGTTGTTGTCGTCGTTACGCCCGAACCAATTAAACCAGCCATGTATGCTCCGCCGATTCCAATAAAAATCAGTACCAATAAAGCGGAAATTCCAGTAATTGCCAAAACGAGCGGTGATAATTTTGATTTTTGCTGGCTGGTGTCAACAAAACCTTGCTGTCCGCTGGCATTCCAATTTTGTCCGGACCCAACGGGTTGCATACCCGTCTGACTTCCTTGAGCAGTTTGCTGGTAAAGGCTTTGCGAACCTTGTCCGGTGTGCTGGAAACCGCTTTGCATTCCTTGAGTTTGACCAAAAGACTGATTTGGAAAAGGCTGACCTGCCTGGAGTGTTTGATTAGGATTAAGCGAACCCGAAGAATGCTGCAATTGAGCGACAATGTGCTGCGGAGTTCCATCACAAACAATTTGATTCTGCCAATCGTAAAAGCCGTCTTTGCTAATTCGCAAATTGTGATTTCCGCTTTGAAGTCCTTCGAGTAAAAGATAGCCGTCTAATTTTGTCTCGCCGGCGGCAACATTATCTACATAAACTCTCGATTGCGGCGGATTCGTCAAAACTTGTATCGAAGAAAGCGGCAAATTAGCCGTTCCGCTCGAATGAATCTGCTGAGTTGAACTTCCTAACGCGTGGCGTAATTCATCGACGAATGCCTGAACGCTAGCAGTTCGCAAATTCCGGTCTTTAACCAGCGTATGACGGACGGCTTCCTCAATTGCGGGAGGAACTTCTACCTTAAAGTCCGAAAAAGGAGGTGGCGGATTGTTCAAATGTTTCTGCATGATCGCAGGAATCGAAGAGCCTTTAAAAGGAACATCGCCCGCAATCATTTGGTAAAACATCACACCCAAACTGTAAACATCCGCTTGAGCATCCGGCTCTTCATCTGCCCATTGCTCGGGAGCCATATAATAAGGTGAACCCATCAAACCTGTAGTTTGAGCTTGAATAAATGAACCGAGCAATTCACCCGATTTAATTTTTGCCAAGCCGAAATCAAGAATTTTTACTCCTTCAGCTGGGGTATGTGAACCGGTCAAAAGCATTACATTCAAAGGCTTTAAGTCTCGATGCACAATTCCTTGTTTGTGTGCAGCACCAACTCCGGAACAAATTGCCGCCATCAAATCAATCGCTTTATCCGGCTTGAGACGTTTTTCGCGTGCTAATAGATCGTGCAAAGATTCGCCTTCAACGTATTCCATCACCAAAAACGGCATCGTTTCATTAGCAACTCCGTAATCCGTTACCTGCACGACATTGTGATGACGAATCGCAGCTGCGGCAAGAGCTTCCTGACGAAATCGTGTTACAAGTTGCGGATCATTCCCGACCAAATCAGGCAAAATAACTTTTATTGCAAGCTGGGTTTTTAGGTAGGTGTGCTTGGCACTATAAACTACGCCCATTCCGCCCTGTCCGAGACGTTTTTCAAGTCTGTATTTTCCTTCCAATATTGGGTTTCCCGCAATTGAATGAAACGTAAGTTGATTATCTTTAGGACAATTCGCGACCGCATCGGGGTAACATTGTTTACAAACTTGGCACTCTCTCATTTTTGTTTAGGCTAAAAATTCATTTAGGGGCTGAAAAAATTTAAATCCAAAAAAACTGTACGACTTGTATTTCGATAAAGTTTAGTCGTTCGCAACTTTCCTATTTTTTTCGCTCTATGATTTTAATTCCTTTATGGATAGCAAGCAAGGGAAAATTGAAAAAGCACGGATTAGCTGACGAAAACTAACCCGTGCTACTCAATTTTAGGGTTCTATTAAGCCTTAATTACGATATTTACCAAACGCTTTGGCACAACTACAACCTTGATAATTTCCTTGCCATCCGTCCATTCCTTAGTTTTTTCGTCTGCTAAAGCTAAAGTTTCAAGTTCCGCATTCGTCGCTTCAGGCGAAACAACCAGTTTTGAACGCAATTTTCCGTTTATTTGAATCGGAATTTCAATTTCGTCCGCCTTCGCCAAATCTGCATTGTATTCAGGGTAACTCCCGCCATTTGCCAAAATACCGTTTTGATTGCCGACCAGTTTCGAATAAAGCTCTTCGGCAGTATGCGGAGCAAATGGAGTAAGCATCAAAATCAGGCTCTCAACCGCTTCACGAATCGCGTAAACATCTGATTCACTTGCAGTTTCAGGTTCAACCTTGAAATCGTGGATGGAATTTGAAAGCTCCATTAAAGCCGCAACGGGTGTGTTAAATTGCAGCGTTTCAAAATTTTCCTGAATCCGCTGGATTGTTTGGTGAGTTTTACGTCGGAGTTTTTTAGCCTCAGCCGAGCATTCCTCGTCCGTAATTCGTAATTCGTAATTCGTAATTCGGCTTTTCCACTTCCAAACAAACCGCCAAACCCTTTGCAAAAAACGCTTTGTGCCTTCTACGCCTTCTTCTTTCCAGACCAATTCATTCTCAGCCGGAGCCGCAAAAAGGACGAACATCCTCGCTGCATCCGCACCATAAATCTCGACCATTTCATCCGGGTCAACTCCGTTGCCCTTTGATTTGGACATTCGTTCGACTGCAGATTTCAAGCTTTTACCGTCAACATTCGTTGCCGAAATCAACTTACCTTTTTCATCGCGTTTTACCGAAACAGCATTTTGCGGGAAATATATCCGTTTACCTTTCGCCGTCGGATCATCCGGATTCGGAATTTCGTCAAAAAACGTTTCACCGATCACCATCCCTTGCGTCAAAAGTCGTTTGACAGGTTCGTTAAATTTAACCAAGCCCATGTCACGCATCACTTTTGCCCAAAATCGCGTGTAAATAAGGTGCATCACCGCATGATCGTCGCCGCCGATATATTGATCGACCGGTGCCCAGTATGCCGCTTTTTCAGGCGAAAAAGGCATATCGGAATTATTTGGATCAATATAGCGAAAATAATACCAACACGAATCCACAAAAGTATCCATCGTATCGGTTTCACGCGTTTGGCGGCTTTTCCGCATTTCGGACAATTCGTGTTCAAAAAATCCTTGTCATTAGCCAAAGGCGACTTTCCATCTCCTTCCAAAACCATGTTTTGCGGCAATTCAACCGGTAAATTTTCAAACTTTTCGGGAACAATTCCGCAACTGTCGCAATAAACGATCGGAATCGGCGAACCCCAAAATCTTTGCCGCGAAATTCCCCAATCACGCAAACGATAAGTCGTGGCACCTTCGCCAAAATTATGTTTCTCCGCCCAAGCCGTCATTTCTTTTTTGGCGGCTTCGGAAGTTTTACCGTTCCAATAATCCGAATGGACCAAAACGCCGTATTCGGAAAAAGCTTGTTCCAACGCTAATGCCTGCATCGTGTGGTGTTCGTGTACGAGATGCGGTTCCGAAATAACCTGCCGAATTGGCAAGTGATATTTCTTCGCAAATTCGAAATCACGCTCGTCATGAGCCGGAACACTCATCACGGCTCCAGTGCCGTATTCCATCATCACATAATTGCCAACCCAAATCGGTAACTCCTCATGGCTAAAAGGATTAACCGCTTTCAGCCCCGTATCGACGCCCTCTTTTTCCTGCTCAGCCTCGTGATCCGTAACCTTCAATTTATCAGCCTTTATCTTTTCGATAACGGTTTTCGTCTCGTCTTGCAAATGCTCCCAATTTGCCACTATGATCGGATGCTCAGCTGCAACAACAATCGCATTCGCCCCATAAATCGTGTCAATTCGAGTAGTGAAGACACGAATCGCGTTTTGAGTCCCGCCTTCAGGCGGCTTTCCCTCAATATCAATACTTGCCGAATCTCCGGCGTGATGCCGCGTAAACGCGGAACTCAAAACCTTAAAATCAATAAACGCTCCTTCCGAACTCCCAATCCAATCGCGTTGGCGTTTCAAAACCTTTTCCGCCCAGCCGGCTTCGATTTCCGCCATATCGTCGAGCAATTGATCGGCATAATTCGTTGTTTTCAAAAACCACTGCTCGAGATCTTTTTTCGTCACCGGATTTTCGCAACGCCAGCATAATCCGCCGCTTGCCTGTTCATTTGAAAGCGTTGCTTGATCATTTTCGCACCAATTTACTTGAGTTTTCTTCTTATAAGCCAAGCCCATTTCGTACATTTTGAGGAAAAACCATTGGTCAAATTTATAATATTCCGGACGATGAGCAGCGATCTCACGCGACCAATCGTAGCTGATTCCCAAGCGTTTGAGCTGCCCATTCATGTGTGCGATGTTTTGCTCCGTCCAATCGCGTGGGTTTACACCGCGTTTTATCGCCGCGTCTTCCGCCGGCTGACCAAAAGAATCCCAGCCAATTGGGTGCAAAACATTGAAACCTTTGAGCCTTTTATACCACGCCAAGGCATCGCCAATCGAATAATTTCGGACGTGTCCCATGTGCAAATTACCCGATGGATACGGCAACATTTCAAGTTGGTAAAACTTCGGTTTTGTGTCGTCAAATTGGGCTTCAAAAGCTTTCGTTTCCGCCCAAATTTTTTGCCATTTTTCTTCAATGGCTTCTGCAAAATATTTCTCTTCCATTACAAAAATAGTCCGAGTCTCAAGTCCAATGTCTAAAAAGCTTTGGCTTGAGCAAAGTAGTAAGTTTAATGGATAAATACAAATCTATCCAAACTAAAACTAATGTTGAATTTTTGAATTTTGTAATTTGTACTTCGAATAGGCTTCGCCACGTCGTCAAAAAAACTTCCAACGAGTGGCTAAATAAGGGCGAGATGCTTTCGTTGGAAAATCATATTGAAATAATATCCAATCTCGTTTAGATTTGTCTAATAATTCTTTACGTCCAATCTTTTGCTATGTTATTCTGAAAAAATCAATTACTTAAGGAGTTTTAACGATAATAAGTTTAACTAAAAATAGTTTGATTATGACGACAGTTGTAACGTGAAATAGTCCGCGTTTCGACTGTCTGCCAAAACCCTTGGAGGTGACGGAAATGACTAGCCGAAACGAAAAAAAACTTGTCCGCGAAATTGATAAACTTAATGAAAAAGAGACTTTAGCCGTTAGCAACTATATTTCAGAACTTCTTTCCGCACGATTTTCCCAAAAATCCGAAAAAGCTTTTAACGATGAATTGATTGCGTCTTTATCAGATAAACGCGAAAATCAGCGAGCCAGACAAGTGATCGAATGGGAAAAGGTTCGACGAAGAAACATTCAAAAATCAGCATAAATGATGGGAAATAGTAAAGGTAAGAAGATACGAATAAGAATGAAGATATTTTTTATCTTACTCTGTGTTCTCTGTGCCTCTGTGTTGAATTCCTTCTCGCAAAATCTGGAAGATTTAGCTGGTGAAATAAAATTTGGCTCCGTCGAAATAAAACGCGAAGCCCTTTATCAAATCCGAAATTTAGCGACACCCGAAGCCTCGCGAATAGCCCTTCCCGCTTTGCAAGATTCGAACGAAATAATTCGTGCTACGGCGACTCATTCGGCTATTTTCCTGCCGTCCGATGAAGCTTTTCACGCTATTCTGCCGCTCCTAAAAGATAAAGCTTTTTTTGTTCGTAAAGAAACTGCTTATGCTCTTGGGAAGATTAAAAATCCAGCCGCTGTTAATCCGCTCCTCGATTGCTCTGAAGAAGGATAAAGAAACAGAGGTTAAAACCGCTTCCGCATTTGCCTTAGGCGAAATTGGCGATATTCGTGCGATTGCTGAATTGGTTAGTATTTTGCAGAAAAAACCAATTGGAAAACTCGAATTTTTACGACGGTGTGCAGCACGTTCGATTGGACAAATAGTTCAATTCAGACAGGTTAATAACAACTACGTAGTAACACCCGAAAGCCCATTGCCCGAAAAGTACGATACCTTGGCAAATCTTAATTATTCAGAAATAACACAAACGTTTCCGGGTTATCGCAATGCAGTTGCAGTCTTACTTTCTGTCTTACAAAATCCAAAAGAATCCGATGACGTTCGCCGTGAAGCCGCGTTTTCGCTTGGCACATTCGGCGATGAATCGGTGGTAGGTATTTTGGAGCAAAATCTGACTGCAAAGGATTATTACCTCGTCGAAATTTGTAAGGAAAGTCTGCTGAAAATTTCGAGCGTTGGAGAGAAGAATTAACCACATAGGGACATAGGAAACATAGAGAAGAAGCAAAAATATCAATTGGTAGCCGCTTGGTATTAAACGTATTTAGCGTGCTGATCACTTTGTGTCCTATGTCCCTATGTGGTAAAAACATCCCGATGAATTTCACGATCCTACGATTTGACTCAATCAATTCAACCAACACCGAAGCCATCAGTCAAGCCAAACGCGGTGCGGACGAAGGTTTGTGCGTTATCGCACGTGAGCAGACTGCCGGACGCGGACGGCATGGGCGAACTTGGGTCTCCGAAAAGGACGCCGGACTACTTTTCAGCCTTGTCTTGCGTCCACAAATCGAGATTCGTTTGTTGCCGCTAATTACTCTGGCTACGGCAGTTGCGGTTCATGACTCACTTGAGAAAGCTTTCAATATTGACTGCGATATTAAATGGGTAAACGACATTCACATTGGCGGAAAAAAGATCTGCGGGATTTTAGCGGAAACGTGCGAAACGGAAAAAGGTTTGGCGGTAATTGTTGGAATTGGTATCAACTTGAGAACATCCAATTTTCCAGCAGAATTGGCGGAAACTGCAACCTCAATCGAAGCTGAAACAGGCGAAACGCCCAATTTAGAAACCTTTCTGCCAATTTTGACCTCTTTACTGAAGGAATCTTGCGAGTTGTTGTATAAAGATTCCAAGCGGATTCGGGAAGAATGGACGAAGCGTTCGACTTACGCTTTTGGTAAAAATGTAAAAGTTTCGCTGGAAAATGAAACGCTTTTTGGTATAACACGTGGAATTGAGGAAAATGGAGCATTGCGTTTGGAAACGAATGCTGGCGAAATCAAGACTATTCACGCAGGAGATGTTGAGCAACTGAGAACTACATGAGAAAAAGACTTTCAGAAATTCACCCGATTTTTTATCACACACGAATTCAGCAAAAGCGTCTGTTTCGGCAAGTTGCTGATTTATCGAAGTTTACGAAATTTGCAAGTGAACAAATCGGCGAGCAGCTTCAATTTTCTTCAAAGCGTCATCAAAGCCTTTTACGCCGCAAACTCGGCAATTCAGATCCGCAGCTTCAGGAAAATAAAATCCATAATTTGAAAATCGCTTGCCCAACGATTGACGGAATTCTCATCAAACCGGGCGAAACTTTTTCGTTTTGGCGTCAGCTTGGCGAGGCAACTGCTGAAAAAGGTTACGCCGAAGGTATGCAGCTTTCGCAAGGCGAAGTGGTTCGCGGAGTTGGCGGAGGCTTGTGTCAACTTGCTAACTTGTTGTATTGGATGGCTTTGCATACGCCGTTCGAAATTGTGGAGCGTCATCATCACAGCTTTGATCCATTTCCTGATGAAAATCGCACTCTTCCTTTTGGCAGCGGAGCAGGAGTTTTTTACAACTATATCGACCTTCGATTTTACAATCCCACAGATTTAACCTTTCAAATAAAAGTTTGGTTAACCGAAAATCACTTGAAAGGTGCGGTATTTTCAGACAAAGAGACGAAATTTAGCTATCACGTTTTTGAAAAAAATCATCGTTTTTTGAGAATGAATGACAAAAACTTTCGCGAAAACGAGATCTGGCGGGAAATTATTGATCGAAAGACCGGAAACAAACTAAACGAGGAGCTTTTGGTGAAAAATTTTGCTGAAGTTAAATATGAATTAGGTGCGGACTGTGTGATTTGTGAATGAAATGGCTTCGATAATTGTCAAACCAACTCTAAAAAGTTAAGATGTTTTTTCATGGGGGATTTTATGGAAAACGAATTTGAGATTGAAAATTTTGACGATTTGGAAGACGCGTTTGAGGAATTTGATGATTTTGATGAAATGCAGGATTTTCGGATTGAAACTCGAACGGCGATTTTGTCAAAAAATAATTTAATTGCCCTCTTGTGCTTAAAAACTGCTGAACAGGGCGGAGCGATTTGCCGGATTGACCCACGCGAAGAGCGTCCTTCTGTCCAGATTTACGACGAAGCAAGCAAAGCAATCGAATGGTACAGCCAAAGCCTGATTACCAGCCGCCAAAATGGTTGGAAAGTTGTTTACGACGGGCTGCCGCTTCAGGGATAATATCAACGCTAGTTAAAAAGATACGAGAAAAAAGTGAAAAAGATTTACGAGATTTCGTCAAATCATTTCGCTTTTTTATTTAGGTCAATTATTTATGCTTCTGACCATCGACATCGGAAATACAACCACAAAATTTGGCGTTTTTGAAGCTGAAAAACTTATCAAACGTCACACAATTCCCACTATTCGCGGCAAATCTGCCGACGAAATTTTCGAAACAATCGGCGGTGAATTAAATTATAATTTTCGGGCAGTTATCATTTCAACCGTTGTTCCGGAATTAAACGATTCGTTTGTAAAGCTCTCTGAAAATCATTTTCATTCACGAGCCATTTTTGTCGGACACGATTTCGATTTCGGTTTGATAATTAAATACACTCCGCCGGAAAATGTCGGAATTGATCGATTAGTAGCAGCATATGGAGCCGTTCAAAAATATGGTAAACCCTGTATTATCTGCGATTTCGGAACGGCAACAACTATAGACGCCATCAATAAAAAAGGCGAATATCTTGGGGGAATTATCACGCCGGGGATGCAGCTTCTCGCTGATTCGCTCCATCAAAGAACTTCAAAATTGCCAAAAATTGAGCTTCGCAAACCTGAAAAAGTAATCGGCGATAACACAGTTTCAGCAATCCAATCCGGCATTTATTTTGGTTGCATCGGCTTGGTGGACGGATTAATTAAACGAATTGCTGACGAAATGGTCGAAAAACCAAAAATCATTGCCACCGGCGGACTCGCAAGCCTCATCGCCGAAAGTTCTTCAAAAGTAAAAAATGTTGATGAAACGCTAATGCTTGAAGGCTTGAATTTGATTTATAAAAGGCTGCAAACCGGTAATAATTAAAATTATTAATCGCTGCTATTATTTTCGACTTGACATTAACCGCAACTATTATAAAATACGATCGTTCGTTTTTATATTTTAAATGCCAAAACTAAGTCAATCGGTCATCGATTCAAAAAAAGATATTATTGAAACCGCCGCGAAGGATCTTTTCATAAAACAAGGGTTTCATCGTACATCGATGCGTGACATCGCAAAAGAAGCGGAAGTTTCACTCGGCAATTTATACAATTATTACGCGACGAAAGAATCGATATTTGAATCCATAGTTAATCGGTATCTAATTGTCATCGACGAAAAATTGAAAGATATTTTTGAACAGATTGACGAGCCGCTCGACCCAGTTGAGTTGCGAAAACTCGGGGAAAGAGCTGGTGAATTGGTCAATCAACATCACGATTTTTGGCTGTTAATGTATATAGACGTTTTAGAGTTTCAGAATCAGCATTTTCGTAAAATATTTGAAGGGTTATCGGAAAGATTTTCGCGAATCTTTGCTGATAAATTTGAAAACGCAAAGAGAAATAACGACTTACGGGCAGGTGTGGATCCGGCTTTAGCCTTTACGGCGGCTTACATGCAGTTTTTTAATTATTTTCTGGTAGAGAAATTATTTGGCGGCAATTCGCATCTAGGATTAAGTGATGAACAGGCTTTGAATCATTTAACCAAGATTTTCAGTTACGGCGTTTTAAGCGATAAGAAAATGGCTGAATTTAAGAAGAAAGTAGCCGTAATAAGTTAGAATTTTTGAAAGGTTTAATACTTTAATTCGTGAAAATTAACAAAGACGGACGTTCGTTTTTATTGGAGAAGATTAAGAATTTAGATAGTAAGTTGGAGGTTTTAAGTATGTTTCGGAAAGAATTATTTATGAGTTTTTTGGTAATCCTAACCTTTGGATTAGCAAGTTTTGCCCAAGGCACGACCGGGCAACTGAGCGGTACCGTTACCGATCAAACAGGAGCCGTTGTAACAAATGGAACGGTGACGGCGACGAATGCCGCCACAAATCTGGTTCGCCAAGCCGCAACGAACGGTGAGGGCGTTTACTCATTTCAGTTGCTGCCGCCGGGAAATTATAAGATTGAGGTTTCAGCCCCAAACTTTCAGAAGCAAACTGTTACTGCGGTCGTAAACATTACTCAGACGACAACGGCTGACGTTCAATTGGGTGTGAGCGTTGATGTAAATACTGTTACAGTTGAAGCAGGAGCACCGCTTATTCAAGCAGACACTTCAACCAATGGTCGAGTTGTAACCGGCGATACGTTATCACAACTTCCTTTACCGACACGTAATTTCCAGCAAGTTCTAACACTTTCAACGGGAGCTCAATCGGGCGTTTCAAACACTTCAGAACTTGGTCGCGGTGATGCAACGATTTCGGTTAATGGTCAGCGAACAACCTCCAATAGTGTCCGCATCAATGGAATCGACGCAAACTCGGTCGGAACAAATTCAACTCCAAATATTGCGGTTCCGGCAACCGATTCGCTTCAAGAATTTATCGTTCAAACGTCTCTTTACGATGCTTCAAATGGTCGTAATGCAGGTGGAAGCGTTGAAGCGATTACGCGTTCGGGTTCGAATGATTTTCACGGAAGTGCTTATATGTTTTGGCGACCGGACGGTTTAACCGCCAACGAGCCTTTTATCAAAGCACGCGGATTAGCAAAACCGATTTTAGAAAGAAAACAATACGGCGGAACGTTCGGCGGCAGAGTAATACGCGACCGGGCATTCTTTTTCCTTTCCTATCAAGGAACTAACGAACGAAACGGTATGTCGCTTAATAACAGTTTGACATCTCCGATCGTGCCTTTGGGTTTAACCGATACAAATCGAACGGCGGCCGGAATTTTGGCAACATTTGGTATTGTGGCAAATCCGGTTGCCTTAAACGTTTTGAATGCGAAATTGCCGAATGGAAGTTTTGCGATTCCATCATCGGGTGTCACCGCCAGACCATCCAATTGTTTGGCAGCAACTCCGATTGCTTCGTGTGCGGTAACTGTTCCCCAGTCAGGTGTTTCAACCTTCAAAGAAAATCAATTTAATTTCAACGGCGATTTTAATTTCACCAATAATCACACGTTAGCGGCAAAATTCTTTATCGCCGATAACCCGACTTTCCAAGCAAATTACAACTTTTTAGGACTCGGAAATGGTGAACGTCAATTGATCGGATTCGGCGGCGATTTATCGATCAAACAAAAACTTTATTCGATCACGGATACAATTATTTTCTCGCCGAATATTGTTAATCAAGCCAAATTCGGCTTCAATGACATCAAAGCGACATCCGTTCCGGAAGAACCATTTACCTCTTCACAATTAGGAATCACATCGCCTTTGGCTTCCCTTTTCCCGGGAGCACCGACAATTCGGGTTTTGGGTGCAGACGGATTCTTTTACTTCGGCGGAGCTTTTCTGGCAGATCAGGCATCGCAAGTTACGGCATATAGTGCAGGCGACACGTTGTCAATTACGTCCGGAAACCATCGAATGAAATTTGGCGGTGAATTTCGTCAATCCAAAGTAGATTTCTTCTTTAACGCATTTTCCCGTGGACAGGTTTTGTTCCCCAGTTTTAACGCTTTCTTAGCTGGCGGAAGTTTTGGAACAACTTTATCCTTAATCGGTTCGGGCGTGTTTGATCGGACGATGGACGTTCGCGATTACAATGGATTTGCTCAGGACGATTGGAAAGTTAATCGCCGCTTAACCCTTAATTTTGGCGTACGTTACGATCTTTTTGGTTTACCTGTTGAAGAAAAAGGACGCCTCGTTAATTTGATAACGAGCCAATTGAGAGTGGGTACAACCGCTTCGCCCGCCCTTGCTCCAAACGGCTATGTGCAACCTGAAGGCGGAACGTTGGCAGGCGTTCCAACGGTTGAAAAGACCTTGATCCCGCTTGATAAAAATAATTTCGCACCGCGGCTCGGCTTTGCATATGTTTTGGATGAAGACTTAAATATCGTTATGCGAGGCGGCTACGGAATCTATTACGATAGAATTTCGACGCGTTATGCAAACACACAGCTTTTCAATTTCCCGTATTTTGCTCTTGGTGTGGGATTACCCGGATTTACGAACACGTTCGCAAGTCCGTTCTTGAATATTCCGCCGCCTTCCGCGTTTCCGGTCGCAACGACAATTCCATCGCCGTTGACTCCTTTGGCGTTTCCGACCGTTGGCGTTCCGATCGCAGGGGTTTTTCCGGATCCGAATTTGAGAACCCCGTATCTGCATCAATTCAACGTCGGCTTCCAATGGAATTTCGCCAAGAATTATTTATTTGATATCGGTTATGTTGGGAATCGCGGACGAAAGTTGCTGCAGATGATTACGCTTAATCAACCTGTTTATAATCCTGCCACCAATACATTTACAAATCCGCTGGCAGGAGCGACGGTCATTTCAGCAAATAAGAACGTAACTGGCGGCGTTCAGCAGATTCAGACGAGTTCGGAATCAAGCTATGATTCGCTCCAAATGTCACTAACGCGAAAGTTTGCAAACGGGCTAAACTTCCTTGCTGCATACACTTACGGTAATTCGATTGATTATTACTCGGGAGCCGCAGTAAATGAATTGGCAAACGTGCCCGGCGATCAATTCAACTGGCGAACAAATCGCGGACGTTCCGATTTCAACCGCGAACACCGTTTTGTATTGAGCGGAGTTTACGCTTTGCCGAAAATGGGCGGGGATTCGGGATTTGGGAAGGCAATATTAAATGATTGGCAAGTTGCCGGAATTGCAGTATTCCAATCGGGATTGCCGTTTACGGTAATCGATTCAAATGATACGTCTATCATTAGTCGTGCTAATTTCAATCAATCGTTTAACGCGAATATTTATACCGCAGGTGCTGTAAAAGATAGATTGGCAGGATTTTTTAATACGACCGCATTTACGCAATCGCGGTTTGGATCAGCCAATTTTGACCCTAATAACCCTTTTGGAAATACTCCGCGAAACTTCTTGACCGGTCCCGGGCAAAAGAATGTCGATATTTCATTTATCAAACTCATTCCATTTACCGAAAGACTGAAAGGCGAATTGCGAGCTGAATTCTTTAATGTTTTTAATTGGGTAAACTACGCAAATCCGAACAACAACATTTCAGGAGCAAACTTCGGACGCATCGAACGTGCTTCTACGGGTCCGAGAGTTGTTCAATTGGCTTTCAAATTCAAATTCTAAATGTTTAGAGTTCCATCTTTAGATGGCTGCAACATATAAAGATGGAACTCAACACCTAAGGGGACTACATGAAAAAAGTAATCTTTCCATTCGCTTTGCTTTTGGTTTTGTCAGCATCTGCTTTCGGACAATTGACTACCGATTTTCAAAATTGGATTAACGCCAATGGCTACGGCGGTTACAACCTAAATTCAGGCGGAAATAGTTTTGGTGGACGGGCTTTCGCGGGCGAATCAGTTGTTAATCAACCCGTAATTTTCATTCACGGAAATTCAGACGCGGCAAACGGAACATCTTTTGGTTTTTCGGGTTGGACAGCCTCGCGTAACTACTTTATTTCGCAGGGTTACAAAGGTTCTGAACTTTACGCAATTACCTGGGGCGACGCAAATCCGCTCTATTCGGGTACACAATATCATTCGCTGCCAAACTTGCAAAAGATCCGTGCATTTATCCAAGCCGTCAAAGCTTACACAGGTGCGACCAAGGTAGATATCGTTACGCATTCAATGGGTGTAACGCTTGCCCGCAAGGCGATTTTGGGCGGAAGCGGAAACGATTTATTGAACGGCGGAAATTATAATCTCGGTGCGAATTTAACTTCGAGTGTTGACACTTTCGTCGGAGTTGCGGGAGCAAATCGCGGTCTCGTTTCTTGCTATCAAATCGGCGGAACAACGCCTACTTGTGCGAATACAAACGGACTTTACCCAGGTTATTTGATCGGCTTTTTAGGACCTTACGGAGTTTCGAATATTTTGACAAATATCAACGCAAGTTCCCATTATGAAGGCACTTACGTCTATTCAATGTGGTCAACCGTTGACGAAGTAATTGGGTATGGCGATGTGGTTTACGGGCAATATACATCGCAAATTCCTGGTCAAAACGGTGAAAAACGATTCACGGCATTTCCCTACGGACACATAAATTCCAAAGATTTAACAGGTTACAACCAATGGCGGATGGTAAAATTTCACGCCACAAATTAAGTTCTGAGTCCGTCTTAGACGACTTTAGCTTAGGAAGCCATTAAAGATCGGACCAAAAGATACGATATTTCAAATGAAATTATTTTACGAATCTCACGGCACAGGCGAACCACTTGTTTTGATTGCCGGATTTGCCTCAGGTGCGTGGCAATGGTTTAGGCAAATTGACGATTTATCAAAGAATTTTCGAGTGATAACGTTTGACGCACGCGGGATTTCTCGGTCGAAACTTGCTATCGGTGAAACTGTTTCGATTGCAGCGATTGCCGATGATATTTGCGAACTTTTAGATAATTCAGGAATCGAAAAAGCCTCGATTTTAGGCACAAGTTTCGGTGGATTTGTCGCACAGGAATTTGCATTGCGTTATCCCGAACGGATTAATAAATTGATTTTGGCTTGCACAAGTTTCGGCGGTAAGAATCACGTTTTGCCCGATAATATTGAGGCGTTGTCGGCATTTTCGACAATTGCAAATTTGAACAGTCTGGAAAGAATCCGTAAGTTTATGATTCCAGCTTTCACCCGCGAATTTGCCGAGGAAAACAGCGACATAATTGAACAAGTCTGCAAATTCCGTGAGCAAAATGAAGTGCCTGAAAACGTTTATTTACAACAATTACAAGCCGCAATGACATTCGACACGCAGGCAAGACTTTCGAAAATTACCGCTGAAACTTTAGTTATCACAGGCGACAAAGATCAGGTTGTGCCGATACAAAATTCGATAAATTTAGCAAAAGAGATTGCGAAATCGCGGCTCGAAATCGTCGAAAATAGCGGGCATTTATTTTTCATCGAACAAGCGGAAACGTTTAACGAAATCATAAGGAACTTTTTACAGGGATAAACTGGATAAACGTGGATTCTTTTCTTATCCTTTTCATCCTCTTCATCCCTGTAAATTAAAATATGCGAGACGCAAAAATAATCGGAACAGGCATTTATGTTCCAGAAAAAATTTTAACCAACGCCGATCTGAGCAAGATGCTCGGCTCGGATATTGACGAATTTGTGTCTAGCATAGTCGGTATAAACGAACGCCATATTTGTGCAGACGATGAAAGCACCGCAGATCTGGCAACCAAAGCCGCCGTAAACGCACTCAAAAACGCAGGAATTTCTGCCGAAGAATTAGATCTTATTTTGCTCGCCACCGATACGCCGGAATATCTATCGCCGGCGACTTCGGTTGTGGTGCAAGCCCGGATCGGTGCGAAAAATGCTGGAACTTTTGACATTAATTGTGCCTGTGCGGGCTTTGTAACTACCTTAGATGCAGCGTTTAAGTATATTATCGCAGACAAATCTTACAAAAATGTTCTCGTCATCGGTGCGTATGCGATGAGCAAATTTCTTGATTGGACAGACAAAAAAACCGCGACAATTTTCGCCGATGGAGCAGGTGCGTTGGTTTTGCAAGCGACTGAAAACGAAGAACATTTTCTCGCTTCAAAGTTGGTAGCAGACGGAAATTATCACGACTTTATGGGAATCTTCGCAGGCGGAACAAAACATCCGACAACCAAAGAACTATTAGCCGAAAACGACATCAACCGACTCCGTTTTGCCAAAAAATATCCGCCCGAAGTAAATATCGAAGGCTGGCAAAATATCGTCCGCGATGTCTTGGCGAAAGCTGAGATCAAGCTCGAAAATGTTGATATGTTTTTGTGGACTCAGGTAAATATTTCGACCATAAAAATTGTTATGGAAGCTATGCAAATACCTGAAAACAAAACACATACGATTATGCACAAATGGGGCTACACAGGTTCGGCGTGTATCCCGATGGTTTTGCATGATGCGTTAGAAAGCGGCAAAATCAAACGCGGCGACACCGTAGTTTTTTGTGCTTCCGGCGGCGGGCTGAATATGGCTTGTTTGGCTGTTAAATATTAAAAGATTAAACCACATAGAAACATAGTTCACATAGTTTCGCTCGTATTTTCATAGTTCTTCCTATGTGTTCTATGTGCCTATGTGGTTAAAAAAGAATGAATTACCAAAACATCTACCAACTTTTCCGCAAACAAACCGCAAAATATCGCGGTGAGAAAATATTTTTCAGTAATTTTGACGGTTTGGGTTGGGAATATTCAAATTGGGAAAATTTTGAAGATGGTGTTCATGTTTTTGCAAGTGCTTTTTTGGCAAAAGGTTTGACGAAAGGTGCAAGCGTTACGATTTTAGCCGGAAATATTCCCGAATGGGCGATTGCTGACATTGGCACGATTGCCGCAGGTGGAGTTGGTGTGGGAATTTATCCAACCAGTTCTGCGGAACAGTGTGAATATATTATCAATCATTCGGAAGCTGAATTTGTTCTAGTTGATTCCCCAAAACAAATGGCTAAAATGTTGCAGATTATTGATCGTTTGCCGAAAGTTAAAGCCGTAATTGATATCGACGGTTTGGCTGAAAGAGATAGAAGGCTAGCACGTTCCAAAACCGAAAACCCTTATAAAAATAATCCGAAAATAATTTTATATGAAGATTTTGTCGCGTTTGGTCGCAGTCATTTAGATGAATTTCTCCCGCAAATTGAAGCCATCGGCAACGCTCTAAAACCAACAGACACAGCAATTATGGTTTACACGAGCGGCACAACGGGAATGCCGAAAGGTGCAATGTTGTCGCATCAATATATCTTGAATTCGTGCGAATCGCTCAAGCAGACCATTCCGATTTTTGAGACGGACGTGTGCTTTTCATACTTGCCGCATTGCCACGTTGCCGAGCGGATTTCTGGTTTATACAATCGACTTTACAACGGAACAAGTGTCTATTTTGTTGATGATCTATCAAAACTTTACGCATATATGCTCGAAGTTAAACCGACAGTTTTTGCGAGTTTACCGCGATTTTTTGAGAAGATTCACGCCAAAGTTGTGGCGGAATTCGGACAATCCGCGAGCGAACAAAATCTGAAAGATGCTTTTGGCGGACGAGTTCGTCTCTTAACTTCGGGCGGAGCAGCTTTGCCCAACGAAATCGCCGCTTTTTTTGCCGAAAGAAATTTGCCGATTCTGCAAGCTTACGGATTGACCGAAAATATCTGCGTTGCATTCAATCGAGCGGACTATTTTAAGTTCGGCACGGTCGGCAAACCGATGCCGATGTGCGATGTGAAAATTGCTTCCGACGGCGAAATTTTGGTCAAAAGTCCGATGATGTTTTCGGGCTATTTCAAAGAAACTGAGAAAACTGCCGAAATGTTTGACGAAAACGGTTGGCTGAAAACAGGAGATTTGGGCGAAATTGACGCAGACGGATTTTTGAAAATTACGGGTCGCAAAAAAGAGATTATCGTTCTTTCCAGCGGGAAAAATGTTGCACCGAATCTGGTCGAAAATTACGTCAAAGAAAATCATCTGATTTCGCAATGTTTTCTCTGCGGCGACGGCAAAAGTTATTGTGTAGCAATAATTACGCTCAACGAAGTCGAAGCGAAAATGTTCGCGAAATCGAATAAAATTGAAGTTCCAAACTTCGCCGATTTAACTAAAAACGAAAAGATTTTCGATATGGTAGAATCGAGCGTAAACAAAGCAAACGAACGTCTTTCAAGTTCTGAGCAAATCAAAAGGTTCATCATATTAGAACGTGATTTTTCGCTTGAATTAGATGAAATTACGCCCACTTTGAAGGTGAAACGGAATGTTGTGGCGAAGAATTTTGCTACGGAAATTGAGAACTTATACAAATGACTGGAACGCAAGCGGCTCGCTTGCAAGCGTTTGAAAAACGCTAACAGACTTTGCGTAAATTCAAGTTGAAAGTAAATCTGGCATTTTCATCCGCTCACGCGGATGTGCAAGCGAGCCACTTGCGTTCCAGTCGAGGAATTTATGAAAAAAATATCAATAGCGTTTTTATTAACTTTAGTCTTGTCATTTGTTGCATTTGCACAAGCACCGCAGGAAAAATCAGTTACAATTTTCGGTGCAAAAATCCGATATTTAGAAGCTGGCGACGCAACAAAACCACACATCATTTTGCTTCACGGGCTCGGCGGACAGGCGGAAAATTGGTCGTTCGTGATGCCTGCTTTGTCGGCGAAATATCATGTTATCGCACTCGATCAAGTCGGTTTTGGCAAATCGGATAAACCGTTTATCAAATATCGAATTGGGACATACACAGACTTTCTCGACAAGTTTTTGACGGAGCTAAAGATTGAAAAGACAACACTTATCGGCAACAGCTTAGGCGGTTGGATCGGCGGGTTTTACGCGACGAAATATCCGAATCGGGTTGAAAAACTGATTTTGGTCGATGCTGCGGGTCTCACGCCAAAAGTCATCGATTACACAAAAATTTACCAACTTCAATCTTCAACCCGCGATGAAGTTCGTGCGAATTTGAAGTTGATATTTGCGAATCAGGCTTACGCGTCAAACGATGCAGTCGTTGATAATTTTTTGACGCAAAGAGTGCTTGCAAATGATGGTTACGCGATTGATTCAATCACCGAATCTATCAAACGCAACGAAGATTTCCTCGACAAACGTTTGGGCGAAATTAAGGCGGACACGTTGATAATTTGGGGGAAACAAGATGGTTTGATCCCAATTGAAGATGGCGACAGATTCAAAAAAGGCATCGCAAATTCACAAATGTTGGTAATCGATAACTGCGGACACGTTCCGATGGTTGAAAAATTTGCGGAGTTTAGTAAGGCAGTTTTGGAGTTTTTGGAGAAAAATTAAACACGGAGAACACAGAGGACACAGAGTTAAGAAAAATGATTTCGCAAATCTCTGTGCTCTCTGTGAACTCCGTGGTGAAAACATATTTATGCAACTACAAATCGGTGACAAATTCACCACAAACAGACTTGTAACAGATGAACTTATCAGGCAATTTGCCGAAGTTTCGGGCGATTTTAACCCTATTCATTTGGACGAGGAATTTGCAAAAACAACTCGTTTCGGTAAAAGAATTGCTCACGGCATGTTGAGCGGTGCTTTTATTTCGGCGGTTTTGGGCAATGAATTTAAAAATATGAGAATCGTCTATCTTTCTCAAACAATGAAGTTTACAGCACCTGTTTTTATCGGCGATACAGTTACGACAACCGCGACCGTTACCAACATCCGCAAAGATAAACCGATTGTAACGTGCGAAACTGTTTGCACAAATCAAAAAGGTGAAATGCTCGTTACGGGCGAATCGAAAATTATGGTTTTGGAATAAATTTATGACCGAAAACTCCGAAAAAACCATTGGCTATTCATATTATGCGTTGACGCTTTTGACGTTTGTCTATGTGATGAATTTTCTCGATCGTCAGATCATTTACATACTTTTTCCGGCAATCAAACAAGAGATGCAGTTTTCCGATTTGCAGCTTAGCTTGCTCGGAACCTCAGCGTTTGCAATTTTTTACACTTTTCTCGGCATTCCATTTGGGCGAATGGCAGATAAAGGTTCGCGGGCGAAATTGATTGCGGTAGGTTTGCTGATTTGGAGTTTATTTTCAGGTTTAACCGGATTTGCCACAGGGTTTTGGTCAATTTTCTTTTGTCGGGTGATGGTCGGAGTCGGCGAAGCAACGCTCGGACCGGCGGCTATTTCTCTGCTTTCGGATTATTTTCCGCCGAACAAACGTGCAACTGTAACAAGTATTTATTCTATGGGAATTGCGGTTGGAGCAGGTTTAGCGGCAATTTTCGGCGGAATGTTGTTTGGATTAGGCTGGCGAACCGCGTTTTATATCGTCGGTTTTCCGGGTGTGCTTTTGGCGGTTTTAGTTTTTACATTGAGAGAACCAGCAAGAACCTTATCGACGCAGATTGAACAGTCTGAAACGAATTCCGACTGGACAAAATTACTTTCAAATAAATCGTTTGTTTTGTTGTGTTTAGGCTATGCATTTCTTGGGTTGGCAACTAATAATTTTTCGATTTGGGGAGCAACTTATATCAATCGCGTGTATCAAATTCCTATTCCAACCATTGCCACTTGGGCGGGAATTTTAACACTTTCGGCAGGAATTCCGGCTACACTTTTGGGCGGGAAAATTGCGGATATATTTCGTCAAAAAAATCGTGGTGGGCGAATGTTTTACGGTGCAATTCTCTCGGCAGTTTCGTTTATTGTGTGGTTAATTATTCTGTTTACCGATAATTTTTCTATCATAATTCCTGCGTCATTTGTCTTGCTTTTTGCGGCTTTGGCGTGGCTCGGTGCGGCTGCGGCTGATGCAACGGAAATTGCAGGGGCAAATCGCAGAGGCGTTGCTGTCGCAATATATTTTTTCTCGGTCAATATTTTTGCGTATATTATCGGTTCAAATTTGATCGGCTATTTGAGCGATAGATTCGGAGCAACGGAAAATCCCGTAATGATGCGTTATGCGTTGCTTGTGTGTCCGATAAGCTGTTTGTTTGCAACAATTTGCTTGTTGATCGGCAGCAAAACCCTAAAGGCAACCTCACGTCACGATTCGCTTGTGGATTTGGTTTAATAATCCAATAAATAGACCAATTTCGATCGCGATAAGGATAGTAAATCCTTCCTTGGCAAAATCGACTTGAGTTAATAGCCAGCCAATCAACGCGAGCGATAAAACGGCGAGCATAATTCCAAGTGGTGCAATAAATTCCGCTTTTGCAGAACTCTCACGGAAGCGAAAAACAGGCAGTGATGCACAGGTCGTCGCATAGACAATCAATCGAGTGATGGTCGCAATAACCACAGCGGAAAAAAACGTCGATTGAAGTGTCCAAACCAAAATTACGACGGCTGTAATCAAAATTGAAATATACGGCGTTTTGAATTTGTCGTGAGTTTTTCCGAAGAACGCTGGCAATTCTTTTTGTTCAGACATCGCGAAAGGAATCCGTGTGGTGGCAAGAAATCCGCCGTTAAGATTACCCAGAATCGAAATTACAGCTCCCAATGTGATGAAAGCTGCACCAAATGCTCCCATAAATGCTGAAGCTGAATCGGCAAGCGGCTTTTCTGATTTTGCGAGTTCGGGCAGTGTCCCGATTGAAACCATTTGAATCAGAATAAATAGAATTGCGGAAAAAACTAACGCTGTAAGCAATGCAAAAGGCATATCCCGCTTTGGATTTTTTGCTTCTCCGGCGGGAATTACAGCTGCTTCAAAGCCGACGAACGCATAAATCAAAAGCAAAGTTGCACCGGAAAATGCTGTGTAATCAGGAGTTATCGAAAAATTAAAATTCGCTGGCGAAATAAAAAACAGTCCGATTAAGGCGAATAGAATTAATGGCACGATCTTGCCAACCGTGAAAATATTGGTCATTAGGATTGATTGCCTGACCCCGATAAAATTTACAATCGTCAACAATGTCACTATTGAAACAATCAAAAAAATCCTTACAGAACCACTTTTTGCGTCGGGATAAAAAAAGCTCAGATATGCAAGCAAAAGGTTGCAATTCGCGGCAAAGGTCGCAACTCTAACAATCCAATAAAGCCAACCAACTTCAAACCCAACAACATCGCCAAATGCTTCTTTCGCATATAGATACATTCCGCCCGTTGTTTGAAATCTACTTGAAACTTCTGCAAAACAGAGCACAATCAGCCCAATAATCAACGTACAAACGACAAATGCAACCAAGCTCCAACTGCCGATCAATGCGGTTACTTTCGCAGGCAAACCAAAGATTCCGGCACCTATTATTGTGTTAATCGCAATCGCCGTGAGATCCCAACGGCTAATTCCGCGAACTAATTTTTCTTCACTCATTTTGTTTGATAGAAATACTTCGCTGAGTTTATACTTATTTCAAAACTTTTCGCAAAAATAATTTGGAGAAACTATGAAAAAACTGCTTTTAGTTCTGCTGATATCGCTCTTTCTAATTTCGCTTGGGTATGCACAGGATAAATCAGAAAACCTGCAAAAAATAGTTGATTCGGCAACAAATCAGACAATTGAAAAATTCGCTGCCAAAAGCTTAAAGCCTGAAAATATTGCGGTTACGGTGATTGATGTAAATAAATCCGAGATGGCAAGTTTTCGCGGTGAAGAAAAAATATATCCCGCTTCGGTTGTGAAAATGTTTTACTTGGTCGCTGTGCATCGTTGGCTTGAAGACAAAAAAATCAAAGATACGCCTGAATTACGCCGGACGATGAAGGATATGATCGTTGATTCTTCAAATGACGCAACGGGGATTATTGTTGACATTCTGGCGGGCGTAGGCAGCGGGGGCGAATTGCCCGAAAAGGAATTCAAAAAATGGGCTTACAAGCGGAATGTCGTAAATCGCTATTTTGCTTCACTTGGCTATCAAAATATTAATGTTTGCCAAAAAGCTTTTTGCGAAGATGCCTATGGTCTGGAGCAGCAATTTCGCGGGAAAGACGGAATCAATCGCAATAAATTGACAACCAATGCAACAGCCAAATTAATGTCGCAAATTGCGATGAATAAAGCAGTTACGGCTGATCGCTCAAAGCAAATGATGGATTTAATGCAGCGAAATTGGGAAGGCGAAGTGAAAGATCCGGAAGATCAGACTCACGGTTTTACAGGAATGGCTTTGAAAGAATTAAATTTGAAAGGTGCAAAACTCTGGTCAAAAGCCGGCTGGACTTCCACAACCCGCCATGATGTGGCATACATTGAATTACCAAATGGGAAAAAATATGTTATCTGTATTTTCACAGAAAAATTTGCGTATGAGCGGAATATTCTTCCAAACATTGGAAAGTTGATTTTACAAGGTTTGAGCGAAGTAAAATAACGCCTTTGGTCGCAAAAACGGATTACAAATTAAACGCTGGAGATTTCAGTCAAACTAGGATGATTTTAAATATTATGAAAAGAATTACAACAATTTTTTTAACGCTTTTTCTCTCGATTACGACTTTTGCACAATATCAAAAACCGATGCAAAGCGTACAAGACATTTTGAATGCTCCTTCGATTCCAAACACGATCGTAAGTCCGTCAAAAGATGTGATTTTGCTGACTGAAACTCTTCGATATCCGCCAATTAGCGAGCTTTCTCAGCCGATGCTCCGGCTTGCAGGTTCGCGAATTAATCCGAATACGAATGGGCAGCATCGTCCATTTTACGCCGTAAAATTAACGTTGAAAGATATTTCCACGGGCAAAGAAACTCCCGTAAGTCTGCCGCCGAATGCAAATATTATTGCACCAAGCTGGTCAGCGGACGGCAAATATATTGCGGCTGGAAATCAAACTCCAACCGGGATAGAACTTTGGATTTTAGAAGTTGCGACGGCAAAATTAACGAAACTCAAAAACGTTCAAGTTAATACGGCTATGGGCGGATTTGATTGGATGCCCGATCAAAAGTCGCTGATCGTTAATCTAGTTGCGAAAAATCGTGGAGCCGCTCCTGCGTATCAAAATATCACGCCAATCGGTCCGAATATTCAAGAAACAGCGGGCAAATCAGGTGCAGTGCAAACTTTTCAAGACCTTTTGAAATCGGTTAACGATGAAAAACTTTTTGAATATTATGCAACATCGCAACTTGCAATTGTTGATCTGAAAGGAAATGTGAAGGAAATTGGTCAGCCGGCTATTTTTAATGACGCATCGGTTTCACCGGACGGCAATTATATTCTAACTTCAAGAATCCAAAAGCCTTTCTCGTATCTCTATCCGTCAAATCGTTTCCCAAGAGAAGTTGAAATTTGGGATAAAAGCGGCAAATTGGTTAACAAATTCGCATCGATTCCCCTGCAGGACAATTTGCCGATTGGCGGCGTACAAATCGGTCGCCGAAATTACGCTTGGATTCCTACGGAAGCCGCGATGCTGACTTGGGCTGAGGCTTTAGATGGCGGAAATCCTAAAACGAAGGTCTCGCATCGAGATAGAATCATGAAGCTCGCCGCACCCTTTTCGAGCGAACCTATGGAAATAGTTAAGCTTGAACAACGTCTTGCAGGTCGTCAATTTGGCGAGAAAAACGGCTTGATGTTTGTTACGGATTTCAATCGGGATACGAATCGCAGAAAACTTTGGATGCTCGACTATCGTAGCTCCTCAACGCCAAAATTGGTTTCTGATCTTAATATTAACGATCGCTACGGCAACATCGGGAATTTCGTAACCAAAACATTGCCAAATGGTTACGGCGTTGTCATGCAAGACGGGGACGACGTTTTCACGACTGGACCCGGAGCAACGCCCGAGGGCGACCGACCATTCCTGCGGCGTTTTAGTTTGCGAGATATGAAAGCAACCGAATTATTCCGAAGCGGCACATCTTCTTTTGAAAGTTTCATGACATTTGGCAAAGATAAATCTGAATTCATCACCCGCTACGAAACCGTTGCAAGCCCTCCAAACCTGATGATGCATTCATTTAATAATCCGGTGGCGACGGCAAATGCAACAACTGTTAAGCCGATTACAAATTTTTCCGACCCGACTCCGCAGCTTCGCGGAATCACAAAAAAGCTTGTCAAATACAAGCGTGCTGATGGAGTTGACTGTTCATTCACGCTTTATTTGCCGCCAAATTATCAGGAAGGAACTCGTCTTCCGACGGTTGTTTGGGCGTATCCGCTCGAATTTACCGATGCTTCAACGGCTGGGCAAGTTTCGGGTTCGACCAATCGTTTTACGCAAATTGGCGGAATGTCGCATTTATTTTTCCTATTGAATGGATATGCGGTTTTGGATGATGCGACGATGCCCGTTGTCGGAAATCCAGAAACTGTCAACGAGACTTTTATTAAGCAAATTGTTGATTCGGCACAAGCCGCAATTGATAAGGCGGTTGAAATGGGCGTAACGGATAGAGACCGCGTTGGAGTTGGCGGACACAGCTATGGAGCCTTTATGACCGCGAATTTACTTGCTCATTCGGATCTTTTCCGGGCGGGAATTGCTCGCTCGGGTGCGTATAATCGAACTTTAACGCCTTTCGGATTTCAATCAGAACGACGTACTTTCTGGGAAGCTCCGGATATGTATATGAAAGTTTCACCATTTGTTCATGCACATAAAATTAACGAACCGATTTTGATGACACACGGTGAAGCGGACAATAATCAAGGCACTTTCCCGATTCAATCCGAAAGACTTTTTGCGGCAATTCAGGGAAATGGAGGAACTGCCCGGCTCGTCATGCTCCCGCTTGAATCGCACGGATATTCTGCGAAAGAATCAATCGAACACACTTTATTTGAGATGATGGGTTGGTTTGACAAGCACGTAAAAAATGCCAAACCACGGCAACAGCAAGCAAAAAAATAAAACGATTTTCTTTCGGTCTTTAAAAGGTTGACTTTGAGAGTGGTGAATCCGCCCAAATCGCGGAATAGTTTACCTAATTTTTGTCTTATTACTTTTTCATAAAGAGACAAAAGGGGGACACTTCTCGCCACTCTACTTATATTATTATCACTCAACATGAAAGACTCATTCTCTAAACCAGACTCTAATTCCGGCAGAGCTTATCATCGTGCTTTCCACCGAATTTGGACAATTCACTCCGAAATTGCCACGGGGAAATTTCCAAATGCTAAAAAGATTTCCGAACTTTTAGAGATTCATCTCCGCACAGCCAAAAGAGACCTACAATTTCTCAAAAATGAATATAAAGCTCCATTAATTTATGATGGCAAAAAACATGGTTATCGTTATGCTGAAACAGGTTGGAGTTTCCCATTGTCTCAGCTGTCTGAAGGTGAGATGTTAGCTTTTTTCATTGCTGAAAATGCTCTTCGTTTTACCGGAAATACGCCCTACGCCAAAACATTAAAAAATGCGATCAGTAAAATTGCGACAATGCTCCCCGAACAAGTTTCGCTTAACTTGGCAACTTTGGGAGAAAATGTTCGATTCCAACAACTTCCTTTTGTTTCTGTTGAACCCGAAATTCTGCAAATCTTAGCTCGTGCCTCTATCAATCAAGAGCCACTCGAATTTGATTATTATTCTCCACATTCACAGGAGAATACACATCGAATCGCCGATGTGCATCTGCTCCATAATTTTATTGGCGATTGGTATGCGGTTTGTTTTGACCACGAAAAACAGGACTTTCGAGATTTTAATATTGGGAGAATGAAGAATCTCAAATTAACAGGCGACTATTTTGATTTACAAAAAGGTTGGAACGCCGAAGATTATTTGAGAAAAGGTTTTTATATGATGCGTGGCGGAAAATCAACCAAAATTCAGATTTGGTTTGATCCGTATCAATCACAATGGATTCGGGAGCGAAATTATTTCCACCCAGACGAACATCGAGAAGAATTAGCTGACGGCAGTATTCGTTTAAATTTTGAAGTTGGCGAAAACGGACTTGAAGCTGTTGCTCGTTTTTGCCTAACTTACTCCGGACATTGCATTGCTGAAAAACCTGCAAAATTAAAAGAAATTATTCGCGATAAATTAAAGAAAGGATTGGACTTACATCAATGAATGAAAACTGGGAGAATCGCCTTTCGGCATCAATGGAATTAACTAAATTCTGCATTACAAAGCAGAGTTCATATGTGCTAAACGCCCTAAAGGCATTGTCATACATACAGATTAAGTCAATAAGAAAAACCTGTCAATCAAGAAAATGAGAAAAAGTTGATGATATGAACTCTTAGCAACTTGCATTTTTTTGTGTTTATAGTTTAGATTAAATTTGAAGCGAAAGAGGCGATGCAGACTCAATCGAAATGTCTCCCTTCCAAAAGGAGGGATTTGAGTTGTCAAAACTTTGGTTGGTGTCCAAAGCCAACCCGCTTCTTTAAAAAGTGAGGACTAAGGACTTATGTTAAATACCATCAATGTTCAGTTTCCGATACAAGGAAATAAACTTCCCGCCGATCACGGTTATTTGGTTTATTCGGCAATCAGCCAGCTCAAACCTGAACTGCACGAAACAAATTGGCTCGGCATCGAACTGATCAGCGGCGTTCCGTTTGACCAAGGTTTGATTGCGTTGCCGAATCGCGGAGCAAATCTGCGGCTGCGAATTCCGGCAGACAAATTCGGCGAAGTTATGTTGCTCGCGGGAAAACAACTCGATATTGACGGCTACAAACTCCGACTGGGAATCCCAACGGCTCGCCCGTTGCTTCCCTCTCCGACGCTTTACGCCCGCATCGTAACTTTCAAAAATTCGTTGGAAGTGCCGAAGTTTCTTGAAACGGCAAACCGCGATTTATCGGAAAAAGGAATTACGGCAACCTTGGAAATCCCGAAAGAAGAACGCAGTCGCCACCGCCGAATCATCACCATCAAAGGCAAAAAGATTGTCGGATTCTCGCTCATCGCCCAGGGCTTGAGTGATGAAGATTCGCTAAAATTACAATCCGAAGGCTTAGGCGGACGGCGTTCGATGGGTTGCGGTTTGTTTAATCCGATTCGCAAACCTGTTGATTTTGATGGAGGAAATGATGCAGTTTGAAACACTTTTAGCAAAAAGTTTTGACGAATTGGACGGAAATATTCCGACTTATGCAAAGTTATTACCGCATTTACGATTAGTAGAAGATTCGGGGAAAGCTATCTTTGCAATGGTTGGCGAAAAGGTGTTGCAACAAATCGGCTTGAATGATGAGATCTGGATTTCAAGGTTGAAGCGAGGATTAACTACTGCGTGTTTGTGCCATGATATTGGTAAAGCAAATGATGGATTTCAAAAGATGGTTCGCGGACAAATTTCGCCAAAACTTCAACCGATTCGACACGAACTTTTGAGTGCTTTGCTGCTTGCCGAAGAAGGCGAGGTGCAAAATTGGGCGTTAAATCTTTTGTCCGACAATGGAAATTATGATGACGCTACGGAATTATTGAAATCTGTCATTTCAGCAGTTGGCGGACATCATCGAAAGTTAGATGAAGAGTGGAAAAAGGCTTCGCTTGCGGTGCGTGACGGCGGTTGCGGGCAAACAGTAAAAACTTTCTTGATGCACGAAAATATAAAACCTCTTTTTAACGGAAAAGTCACCAAGGAAATAAGTTTCGATTTAATTCCGAACAAAGAAAACTCACTGCAAGATAAGCGGGTTGATTTTTTGTTTTTGAGCAATAAATTTGCCAATAACCTTGAAGAAAATCGTGATTGGTGGCGATTTACAGCAGTTTTGAAAGCCTTGACTGCGGCGGCTGATGTTGCCGGAAGTGCTTTGCCTGAAAAAACGAAAAGGATTCGAGAGTGGATTGAATTAAACCTTGCGGAAAGTCAATTTCTTAGAGCCGAACAGATGCTTGAAGTTGTTAAAGTGCGTTTGAACGGAAATGAATTGCGAGATTTTCAAAAAGCTGTTGGAAATTCAAAAGCAAAAGTAACTTTGGTCGAAGCAGGTTGCGGAACAGGAAAAACCGTTGGGGCGTATGATTGGGCGGAAAAACACGCCGACAACAAAAAGTTGTTTTTCTGTTACCCGACAACAGGAACGGCAACCGAAGGTTTTCTCGGTTATGTTGCCGAAAGTGATGTCGAAGCTAAACTTGTTCATTCGCGTTCAAGTGTGGACATTGAAAAGACTTTTGAAGTTGCTGATGAAGAACCCGAAGAAAAGCAACTTCGCATTGAATCGCTAAATATGTGGTTTCCGCAAGTTGTTGTTTGCACGGCTGATACAGTTTTGTCGTTAGTCAGAAACAATCGGCGAGGTTGGTATAATTCGCCATCAATCCTCACCGCTTCATTTGTTTTTGACGAACTTCACGCCTACGACAATCGAATGTTTGCGGCGGTTATCGCACTAATTAAGGCTTTGCCGAATGCACATTTTTTGTTAATGACGGCTTCTTTGCCGAAAGAACGGAAAGAGTTTTTGTTGAAACATATTGAAGGTATTGAGCAAATTCAGACTCCGAAAGAACTTGAAGAATTACCACGTTACAAATTTCAAAAAGTAACGGACAGAAAAAAAGCGTTTGAAATTGCCGAAAGAGCAAGAACTGAAAATCTAAAAATTCTGTGGATATGCAACACAGTTGCCCGAACGCAAGAAGTTTTCGACAAATTGAAAGACGCAAACTTACCCGTCCAAACGTATCACAGTCGCTTTAAATACGAAGATCGCAAAAATCGTCATCGGCAAGTAATTGACGGTTTTGATAAAGATACAGCGATGATTGCCGTTACGACGCAAGTTGCCGAAATGTCTTTAGATTTGGACGCAGATATTTTGATTTGCGAAATTGCTCCCGTGCCTTCGTTGATTCAAAGACTTGGGAGATTAAACCGTCGAATCAATTTAGATAATCTCGGAACGCCGCGAACCGCATATTTCATTATGCTTGAAGAAAAAAGAAACGATGCCATACAAAAAATCGGAACTTGAATTAGGCGTAACTTGGCTTGATGAACTCATAAATTTGAATGTTCCTTTGAGCCAAGCAGATTTAGCCGAATACTTTCAAAAACTTCCTTCGATTGATGAAGAAAAACTTGATAAGAGAGCCTTGCGAACAAATTGGCTTGATTCGGGTTGGTTTGCGATTCCCGAAGAAGTTCGTGAGCCGAATGTCTCGGTTTCGGTAATCTTGCCCGAAGATGTAAGTGCTTGTTTGAATGATAGTAAAGAGATTATCAACAAATCAATCCCGATGAATTACAGCAAAAGAATGGAAGGCTGGCGAGAATTGAAAGGAAATTTGATTGCTCCGCCAAACACAATTGAATACGGCGAAATAGGAAAGGAAAGAGGTGCAAAATGGCTTTAGACATGTCCTTAAAACTTAATGCTCCCGGAATGACAAGTCTGCACAAAGCAGGTTTGGCGGGACTTTATATGACGCTTAAAGCCTTTGATAAAAATGATATTGAAATCGAAGGTTTAAGTTGGAAATTGGAAGAAAAGCAAATAACTTTGCATTGGTCGGACGAAACTCCAAAAAACGCTTTTGATAGATTGGTCAAGAAATCTTTTTTCATTGACGATAATGGTTTTATCAGACTTTACGGGCTTGAGCCTCGACAGGAAATGACTCTTGAACAAAGGCATCTGCTTTATCAGTCATTACTCAATAGTTTTCTTCGAATTCGGGACCGCATCGTCCGACAGAAAACAAAAAAGTTTTGAGATACGAAATTGATGACAAAGTAATTTGGTTGAAAGAATTTGCACCGATAAAAAAAATTAGACAGCACGAAGCAGTTGGCGATTTCATTGATAAAAACGGTAATTTCAACAGCAATCTAAATGTTGCGGGTTGGCTTTATCCCGGAGCAAGTCAAAGGCACGTTGCACATAACGTAACAACTTTGAATGAATCTCTGAATCTTGCTTTGACCCTTTTATTTGCACCTGTCGGAGTAATTTATTATTTGATTCGGTCAAAAGCCAAAGGGCGAAAATCGCGTCTTGCGTTGCTGATTCCAGAAATCAAAGATTTGAATGCTTATGCGGAAGTTCGCCAAGTGATTGCTTCGCAAGGTGTGATTGATTTAACCGCAAGTAGTTCAACTGATGCGGCGTTACGAATGTTAATTGCACTTGAATCGAATTCATCGAGCAATCAATTTGCCAAACAAATGCGGGAAAACTTTTTGTGCCGAATTATTACTTTCGGCATTGTCGGTTGGAATGAAAAGCAAAAATCGAGAACTGCAACACGCACAGTTATTTCAGGCAAACTGAAAGGTTTTGAAAATTATCATCTTGCAGATTCGGTTTTCAAAAACAAATGGCAGCAAGTTCAAGAAAAACGCGACCGTAAAGGTGAAATCACCGAACCCGAACATTTTTTTATTACAACTTTTTGCGGACGTGAAATGATTGCCGACAATATAGCGAATAGCAAATCTTGGTATCACAATATCTCGGAGTTTCTGGCAAATAGGGAAACTCGTGAACAACTTTATTATGAACGAAAGGAGTTAGGACAAATGGTAAAAGAAGCAGAATACGAAAATGAAAATGAACGCATTTTTATTGAAGTTTGCCACGAAGGTTGGCGACGCAGAATGGGAAAACTCGGACAACGTGCAAAGAATGAAAATACGAGTTTTTCAAATCTGGCAAATAAAGAGCGTGAAAAACTACGGACATCACTTGGACGCTGCAAAAATGCCGAAACATTGCGGGAAACCGTGATTGATTTTTGGTCGCGGGCGGGTTCGATTGAACAACTTCAAGGCGGCGGACTTGCAAAAATACTGCCGTTATTTGATGAGAAAAATTGGCGAAAAGCCAAAGACTTAGCATTGTTGGCTTTAATCAGCTATCAAGCACCGGAGGAAAAAGACGACACAAATTCAGAAGCACAAGGAGATGAAACATTATGAGCAAACATTTATTCGGATTGATTGTTACGCCTTACGGCACAGCCGCAAATAATCGCGGTGAAAATGAAGGAAATATCACGACTTTGCAAAAAATCTTGTGGAAAAACGAAGTTCACACGACAGTTTCCGCCGAAGCGATTCGTTGGGCATTTCGACATTATTGGCAAAAACAAAACGGCAATGACTCGGTAAATCGCCGTTGGAATGATGAGTCAGGCGACCACAGTTGGCAGGACCAAACTTGGAAGCCGTGGACAAGTCTTGACGAAGCAGACGGCAAATTACCGACATTTATTGACGATGACGTAATGGGCTTTATGCTTGCCGAAGCCGCCAGCATGGACGGAAATGACGAGCTTGATAGCTTAAAAAGCGACAAGAAAAAACTTGACGATATGTTCAAAGCACTTTCGAAAGAGGAGCAAAAAACTGACGATGGAAAATCCTTGAAAGAACAATTGAAAACTATTGATACAAAAATCAAAGTAATGTCGCAGGGCAAAGCCGACAAGCGAAAAGGTGCATTGGAAGTTACACGGGCAATTTCGCTTTTGCCGTTTGCCGGAGATATTACTTTTAACGCCAAAAGCGGCACAAAATCAAATACGAGTCTTTACGGAACTGAAGTTCACGCGACTCGTTACCAATACGGAATTGCACTTACTCCCGAATCCTTGCGTGAAAAAGCAAGAGTTTTGGATGTCGTTGATGCGGTTGTAAATTTGGCGGAAGTCGCGGGAAATCAAAGCCGTTTCCTTTACGATTTTGCTCCTGATTCGGTTGCTTTCCGCTGGACCGATGATTTTGCTCCGCGTTTTCTTTACGGTTTCGATATGGATTCGGAAGCAAATCTATCTTTTTCAACCATTTTAGAAAAGGTGAAAAGCGGTGATATTTCAGCGAATGAATTATTTATCGGCGGAAAGATCGTGAATACGCTTCCCGATTCTGAAAAAGAATTATTAAACGGAGCATCTTTACACGATGGCGTAAAAGCAGCAGCAAATGCTTTGAAAGCAAAAATAAAGGCTGATTTAGGAGTATAAAAATGGAAACTATCGGACTTTATGTTTCAGTTCCGGTGGCGAGTTTCAGAGTTCCGCGAGCAAGAGAATACTTTGAAACTTTCCCGATTCCGCCCCCTGCAACTGTTTACGGAATGTTGCTTTCAATGATTGGCGAAGTAAATCGTCGTGTTTACGAAGGCACAGAAATCGCTGTCGCACTTTTGTCAGAACCGGAGCATTCAGTAGTTCTGCGAACGCTTTGGCGAGTCAAAAACAAACATAGCGGATTAGGTTTAGGCGAAAATCGCCGACCTGATTTTCAAGAACTATTGACTGATATTCGTTTGGCAGTTTGGATTCGTGATGAAGAAACGACAGAACATTCTCTGATAACTCGAATCCGAAATAGCTTTAATAATCCTTCAAATATAAATCGTTTCGGCGGACTTTGTTTGGGCGAAAGCACGCATTTGGTTGACGAAGTAAAACTTTTGAATGATTTTCCCGATGGCTTTTGCCAATTTCTGTTGAATGATGACGATGGTGATTTGTCTTTGCCAATTTGGGCAGATCACGTTGGTTCTAATACAACTTGGGGACAATACAGTTTAAGAGAAATTGAATTAGACAACCTGAATCTACCTGAAAAAGCGTGGACACAAATTAGACGAAATTCTATTTTTCCGAATGTCAAAAGAGTTGAAAAACCGAAACCAAATGTGTTCGATTAAACATTCCGAAATATTCCTCTGATGCCTCGCGGCGATTCTGAAATAAAGGAGAAAATCGGATGAGTTATTTGAGTGTGCATTCGCTTCATGCTTTGGCGTATTGCGAGAGGTTGTTTTTTTTGGAAGAAGTTGAACGGCTTCGGGTGGCTGATGAGCGTGTGTATGCCGGTCGGACTTTGCACGTTGAGATTGAGCGTGATGAAGATGATGAAGTTTTCAACCTTGGTTTTGAATCGGAATTTTACGGTTTAATCGGCAAAGTTGACTGTATTCGTAAACGCGACGGCGAGATTATTCCTTACGAGCATAAACGCGGGAAAGCGGCTCGGTCGTTTGATAAAAAAGCGGAAACTTGGGCTTCGGATCGGTTGCAGATTATTGCTTATTGTTTGTTGGTCGAAGAAAAGCACGGCAAAACTATTCTCGAAGGTCGAGTGCGTTATCACGCTGATAATGTTACGGTTCGCGTCCCGATTGATGAACAGGCACGAGCGGATTTTGCGGCTCATCTGACACGGGCGAAGGAATTGCAAACTAGCATCGAGCGTCCGCCGGTTGCCGCGAATGAAAGACTTTGCGTTAAATGTTCGCTGGCTCCGATTTGTTTGCCTGAAGAATCTCGATTAGCCGAAAAACTTATTCAATCGGACGAAAATCTGCCCGAAGAAAAAACACTCCAATTATTTCCCGCAATTGATGACCGCCAAATTCTGCATATTTTAACCAATGGTGCGAAAGTTGGACGCAAAGGCGATCAATTGGAAGTTTGGTCGCCCGACACCGAAGAAAAGCAAGTTTATCCTGTGCAGGAAATCGGGCAAGTTGTGATTCACGGCTTTGCACAGATTACGACACAGGCTTTGCGTTTGTGTGCCGATCGCAACACTGGGCGTTCATTGGATTGGCTACGGCGGGCGTTATATGGGTGCGTGGACGAGCGGACAAGGTTCTGTCCAACGCCGGATTCGGCAATACGCGGCTTTGACCAATGCGGATTTTTGCCTTGCTTTGACGAAAAGATTAGTTGAAGCAAAAGTGAAAATGCAGCTTGGTTTTCTCCTTCGTGCGAGCCGCGAATCGGGACGCGAAGTCGAAGATGTAAAAACTTCGATTTCGAGTATTCGCAAACTGCTTTCGCCGCTTAATCGAGCGGAAAATATTGATTCGTTGCGAGGCTATGAAGGAAGCATCGGAGCGAGTTATTTCAAGGCTTTACCGCATCTCATATCCGACGAAATCAGCGAAACAATGAAGCCCGACGGCAGAAATCGTCGTCCGCCGAAAGACCGCTGCAACGCACTTTTATCTTACGGCTACGCACTTCTTCTAAAAGATATTACCAACGCAATTTTGGTTGTCGGGCTTGATCCGAGTCTCGGTTTTTATCACACGCCGCGTTCTCAGGCACATCCGCTGGCACTCGATCTAATGGAATTATTTCGCGTTACATTGGTTGATTTGCCTGTTATCGGGTCAATCAACCGTAAACAATGGGACGAAGACGAAGATTTTACCATTGCCGGGAAGCAGGTTTGGCTGTCGGACAGCGGACGCAAAAAATTTATCCAAATTTACGAACGCCGAAAAAGCGATCAATGGAAACATCCCGTTATCGGCTATTCACTTTCGTATTCAAGACATTTGGAATTGGAAGTTCGATTATTGGAAAAAGAATGGACAGACAAACTTTCATCAACTGAAACGAATCTTGAGCCGAAAGGATTATTTGCACGAATGCGTTTGAGGTAAATTATGAGTCAAAAAAACTGGTATGTAATTTCATACGACATTTCCGACCCGAAGCGTTGGAAAAAGGTTCATAAACGCTTAAAAGGTTACGGCAGAAGATTGCAGTTTTCGATATTCCGTTGCCGGCTGACAAAAATCGAAGTCGAAAAACTGCGTTGGGAATTAGAGAAAGATTTGTCAACCGATGATAAACTGTTAATCTTAAGTGTCTGCGAAAGATGCGAAAATAAAACTGTTTCATTGAATCGTCCCGAATCCTGGACGCAGGAAGATAAAACTTTCGATTTCGCCTGAAATAAAAATTTTTGAGTCAAATTAGGACTCAAGCATCTGCGAATGTTTCAGACAAGTTCTTTGACAATTGCATATAAGATGTTTAGAAAGATAGATTTAGGCGAAAAACTGCCGGTAAAAAGTGCTTGAAATAAACGTTAAGTATAATAAAATCAACAAATTAAAAAAGGAGGCAAAGACATTGTGAGAACAAAATCAAAGCAAAACTCGAATAATTTGAGAGATACCCGCAAAGACATCTCTAAGTGTTGCAATAACTATGGATAGAGTGTGTTCGGTTAAAATTCCTTCGATGCCGAAAGGCGTTTAGCACAATATCAACGTCAAGTTTCTGACACGCTTTGATGTGCCGAGTTGAAATTCCTTCGATGCCGAAAGGCGTTTAGCACCCAACCTTGTGCAATTGCGTTATCGACATCGCACGGGTTGAAATTCCTTCGATGCCGAAAGGCGTTTAGCACAAAAGATTTATGCTGAAACGCGAAACAGCACAAAAGTTGAAATTCCTTCGATGCCGAAAGGCGTTTAGCACGGGAAATGGAAAAGGAATCCGTTGGTTGGGATGCACTGTTGAAATTCCTTCGATGCCGAAAGGCGTTTAGCACAGTTGGGGAATCCACGCTATCAATGAGTTCATCTAGTTGAAATTCCTTCGATGCCGAAAGGCGTTTAGCACGGAACGCCAAAACAATGCAATTCGTACGGCAATGGAGTTGAAATTCCTTCGATGCCGAAAGGCGTTTAGCACGCAAAATAAAAGCGTACGAATGCTCAGATTGCGGCGTGTTGAAATTCCTTCGATGCCGAAAGGCGTTTAGCACAGGACAGCTTATAGCAAACTCGCGTTCTGGGTTGATGTTGAAATTCCTTCGATGCCGAAAGGCGTTTAGCACCAAGTAACCACATAAAAACACCTGCGACAGTATGAAGGTTGAAATTCCTTCGATGCCGAAAGGCGTTTAGCACTTGCTTTGCAATTACCTGCCAATACCAGCCATGAACGTTGAAATTCCTTCGATGCCGAAAGGCGTTTAGCACGAAGTTGAAGGCGAGGGATTGGAAGCGTTGTTAGGTAAGTTGAAATTCCTTCGATGCCGAAAGGCGTTTAGCACAGTTACACAAGTGCAAAATCACGTCCGACTTATACGTGTTGAAATTCCTTCGATGCCGAAAGGCGTTTAGCACAACTTCAACCTTGAACCCCCATTTTTTTAATTTGGCAAGTTGAAATTCCTTCGATGCCGAAAGGCGTTTAGCACCTTCGGAAATTCTTTCGTGCCTGACCTGCTTGGAAGTTGAAATTCCTTCGATGCCGAAAGGCGTTTAGCACAAGTTAGTTCTTTGCGGAGATTGGCGTTTTCAATAATTAAATTCCGCAATTGACTTTCCTTTTCAAAAAGTTGAAATTCCTTCGATGCCGAAAGGCGTTTAGCACTTCCATGAACAGGCAACAGAAGACTTAGCTTTTGGTTGAAATTCCTTCGATGCCGAAAGGCGTTTAGCACATTGCATACGCATTGCAAACGTGATTTATTTAATGTTGAAATTCCTTCGATGCCGAAAGGCGTTTAGCACTTTTGATATTTCAGCCAAAACCGTAATTCCTGCATAGTTGAAATTCCTTCGATGCCGAAAGGCGTTTAGCACAACGACGGGCATTTGCTTAGCACAATCAGGATTCGTTGAAATTCCTTCGATGCCGAAAGGCGTTTAGCACCTGTTGTCGCGACGTTTTATGTCACTTCCAAGCCGTCTGGTTGAAATTCCTTCGATGCCGAAAGGCGTTTAGCACAAACAAGTATCAATGAAATTACGGTCAATAGGTTCAAGTTGAAATTCCTTCGATGCCGAAAGGCGTTTAGCACAAATTACCCTGAGCCTTAAAAATACTGTTATCAGGTTGTTGAAATTCCTTCGATGCCGAAAGGCGTTTAGCACCCATGCGGCATTCCGAAAACAAATTCCGATCGGCGGGTTGAAATTCCTTCGATGCCGAAAGGCGTTTAGCACACGACGACGGGGTTGACGGTTGGCGTGGGCTGAAAGGTTGAAATTCCTTCGATGCCGAAAGGCGTTTAGCACACGGCTCTGTTACATACAAATTGACACGATGAACGAAGTTGAAATTCCTTCGATGCCGAAAGGCGTTTAGCACAGCCGCAAACTGTCAATCATCAGAACTTATCTGATAGTTGAAATTCCTTCGATGCCGAAAGGCGTTTAGCACCGGGTCCGAATCCGTAAAATTCTCCCGGGTTAAGATGTTGAAATTCCTTCGATGCCGAAAGGCGTTTAGCACAAATTACATCCTATTGTCCAGTTTTGAACATTTTCAGTTGAAATTCCTTCGATGCCGAAAGGCGTTTAGCACGCAAAAAGGCGATTGAATCATTCAACGAAACATTTAGTAAATATTCCTTCGATGCCGAAAGGCGTTTAGCACTTATTTAAGGGGCTAACTTACTTTTTTTTATTCCGGTGTAAATATTCCTTCGATGCCGAAAGGCGTTTAGCACGGCGGGAAATGTAAAAATGCTTTTTCAGCAAAAGTAAATATTCCTTCGATGCCGAAAGGCGTTTAGCACATTTCCAGTTCCGTTTCCGCATCCATAACCCATTCAAGTGCAAATTCCATTGATGCCGAAAGGCGTTTAGCAGATTTTCCATTCGCGGGCTGGCAGCCCGCGTTCCGTGTTCAAATTCTATTGATGCCGAAATGTAGCATTAAGTAACCGCGTTTCGCCTATTCCATTGATCGTAGATCGAATATTCCGTTGATAATTTAGTCTGTTGAAAACGCAATAATTTTAATTTCAAAGCGTTTGCTTTTTTGATCGATTTGGCTTTCAAATCATAGAAATAAATTCTCAAAAGCAAATTTTCAACTTTGGTTTTTTTGTGTTTATTGAATCTTTGCCAATTCTAATGTGCCGTTTGTATTAAATACGGGGGGCGAATTAAGCCAATCAAATTGAGCTAATTTTGGAACTCCGTTTGCTAAAAGTTCTTCTACATCATCTGCTTTAACGGGTTTTGAAAAGAAATAGCCTTGCCCTAATTTGCAGCCTAGATCATGAAGTTGCCTGAATTGTTTTTCGGTTTCAATTCCTTCCGCAACTACTTCCATATTAAGGTTTTTTGCCAATAGGATGATGCTTTTTACGATTCCTTCGCTCTTTAGTTCATCGTCCATTTTATTGACGAATGACCGATCAATCTTCAATTGGTCGAATGGAAAACGATGTAAATAACTGAGACTTGAGTAGCCTGTTCCAAAGTCATCGGAACTTAGCTTGACACCCAGATTCCATATATCCGTAAGAATTTCAAGTGCAAGTTCGGCATTTTCCATAACAGCACTTTCGGTTATTTCAAGTTTCAAACAGCTTGGATTAATTCCGGTTTTTTCGATAATACCCTTAATTTGCTCAGTAATGTTTGAATGCATTAATTGTTTTGCAGATAAATTAACGCTGACCGAAAGCTGATTTTGCGACAATCCTTTTTCATGCCAAGAAGCAAGCTGGCGGCAAGATTCTTCCAAAACCCACTTTCCAATCGAAACAATTAACCCGGTTTCTTCTGCTAATGGGATAAAATCACTTGGTGGAATCAGACCTTTTTCAGGGTGTTCCCAACGAATTAATGCTTCTAATTCAACGATTTCCGTAGTCTTAAGATCGAAAATTGGCTGGAAATAAACCCTCAATTCATTTCGCTCAACTACATGACGTAAGTCATTTTCTATCTGCAAAAGGTTCAAGCTGTTTGCATGCATCTCTCTGTCAAAAAATTCGTAACAGGCTTTTCCGGCAGCTTTGGCACGATACATTGCAGTATCCGCATCACGCAGAAAATCCTCAGGCTTACGAAGCGTTTCATCTGCAAGTACAATTCCAATGCTCGCAGAAGAAAATACTTCGTAATTTTCCAGTCGAAATGGTCTTGAAAGTGCTTCCAAAATTCTCTTTGAAACGATCGATGCATCATCTACTTCAACCGAATTGTGAACCAGGATCGTAAATTCATCTCCGCCGAGTCTCGCGACAATGTCACCGGCTCTCAGACAAGAACTCATTCGTTGGGCAATTGCAACCAACAATTTGTCTCCAATCAAATGCCCAAGACCATCGTTGATGACTTTAAATCGATCGAGATCTAAAAATAAAACAGCAAATGCTTTCGCCGGATCAGCTTGAAATTCCGTAATCGCATTTTGCAGATAATTCATGAATTGGGTTCGATTTGGCAAGCCTGTAAGCAAATCATAATTTGCATTAAACTGCAGAACCTCTTCAGTTCGCTTTCGATCTGTAATGTCACGACCAACCGCATAAGAAATCTCATTTGTAACAACCGGGGTTGAGTTCCATAGAATCCATCGGTGCGATCCATCTTTACAAACCATTCGCGATTCAAACGAGACAGATTCTCCATTTTTGAGTTTTCCTGCCCAGATAAGGTTATCCGGCTTATCCTCTTCGTGAGTCATTTCTAGAATTGGCATTTCCAGCAGCTCTTGGTTGCTATATCCAAGAATTTTCTCCCATGCCGGATTAAAATGAAGAAGTTGTCCTGAAAAACTAATTGTCGCAAGCAAATCGTTTGAAAAATTGTAAAGACGATCACGCTCTTCCTCAGCCAATTTTCGATCAGTAATATCGCGGGCAATTCCTTGAACGGCAACTGGTTTTTGACCTTCAAAAATGATCCGGCTATTTACCTCGAATGAAAGTTTTTTTCCATCCTTCGTGATTCCCTGCAATTCATAATTTGAAGACTCTTTGCCGTTCATCTTTGCCATTATCTGACTGCGAACAAAATCCAATTGCTCGGCTACAACCACCTCACTTATATTTAGCGATTTAGCCTCCTCAGGTGTATAGCCAAAAACCTTTGTGCCAGCTTGGTTAATCGAAATGAAATTACCCTTTAGATCGTGAAGGTAAATAATATCGTTTGCGTTTTCAAACAAATCGCGATACTTCTCTTCGCTTTCCTTCAGATAATGTCTCGCTTTTTCACTTTCGGTAATGTCGCGAACAATCGCAGTATAGAAAAAACCTCCTTTTTCATTCCAAACCGAACCGGACATTTCTACCGGAAATTCACTGCCATCTTTGCGTCTTCCGATACCGTAAATTGTTTTACCCTTCAAATCCTGAATATACTTATGAATGACTTGATCTACGCCGATTTCTAAGGCTCTCGTTGCATATTTTTCGCCCATCAATAAGACGGACGATTTACCCAATATTTCATCTTCTTCGTATCCATATATCCTAGTAGCCGCTTTGTTCCACAAGATAATGTTTCCATCAATATCAACCTGAAAAATTGCATCGCTCGCAGATTGAATAACCGACCTGAACTTTCTCTCGGAGACCTCCATTTTTTCAAAAGTTTTGGCATGCTGCAGGTTGTATCGGATAACTCGTTCAAGCAGCTCCGCCTCGAATTGTCCCTTAACCAGATATTCGGCAGCACCGGCTTGCATGGCTTTCATATCTACTTCGATATCGTCTTGCCCCGTTAAAAGCACAATTGGAGCCTTACATCCGTCGCTTATTGCCTGTCGCAAAAGATCAAGTCCGTTTTTAGCCCCCAAATGATAATCTACGAGGTAGATGTTGTAATCTCCGGCTTCCATTGCACACAAAGCCTGGTCGTAACTGGATGTCCAATCGAGCTGGTAACGATTGTCTTTGAAATCGTCGAAAAGGTATTTAGTTAGGATATAGTCGTCTTCATCATCATCTACCAAAAGAACTCTGATAAGACTGTTATCTTGTTTAATCATATGGGTTTAACCCTCAAATTTAGGCAATTCCACGATTTGAAACCAATATCTGTCAATATTCTTGACTAATTCGACGAGAGCTTCGAAAGTAACCGGTTTGACGATAAAGGAATTAACCCCTAAATCGTAAGATCGGACGATATCTTCTTCGGCTTTTGAAGTAGTTAAAATCACAACCGGCAGGCGTCGCAGTTTTGGATCTCCTTTAATTTCTTTGAGAGCTTCGAGACCGCTTTTCTTCGGCATATTGAGGTCTAAGAGAATTAATCCCGGCATGATATTCACTTCCGAGAATTTTCCTTTTCGATGCAGGTAATCCATCAATTCTTCACCATCTGCCACCGTTTCGAGCAGATTTGCGAGGTGGTTTTCTTTGAAAGCTTCGTGAACCAGCAACCTGTCGTCAGGATCATCGTCTGCCAGCAATATTGTAATTGGTTTGGAGTCTGATTTCATGTTTAATTTGTTTCCTTATAATTTTGATAAACCGGAAGCGTGATAAGAAAAGCGGATCCTTTGCCTTCTTTGCTTTCGGCAGTTATGCTTCCGCCATGACGCTCGACAATTTTGCGGCAAACGGCTAATCCGATACCCGAGCCGGCGTATTCTGCACGCCCGTGTAACCGCTGAAAAACCGTAAAAATTCTGTCCAGATATTTTTCGTCAAAACCAATTCCATTATCCTGAACAATTATTTGACAAAACTTATCGCCGTTTCCGTGAGTTCTAATTTTTTCGCCATTCAAACTAAAACTTCCGGTATTGTGTGTAAGGCTTTGCGGCGAATAGACTTTAACAACCGGGTTCTCTTCGTTGCGATGAAATTTAAGGGCATTTCCGATCAGATTTTGCATAAGCTGCCGCATTTGCATCGGATCTGCATCAATTTCCGGCAATTCGCCAATTTCCACACGTCCTTTTGTTTCTTCAAGCCGAACTTCCAAATCTGAAACAACTTCTTTTGCTATTTTATTGACATCAATATTGCGAAAAGGCTGTGCATTGGTTGTAACACGCGAAAAAGTCAGCAGATCGTTAATCAAAGTTTGCATACGGGATGCTGCTCCCTGCATTCGACTAATATAATCACGTCCCTCATCGCCAATTATTTCTGCGTATCTTCCGTTGAGGCGATCTCCGAAAGCCTGCACTTTTCTCAGAGGTTCCTGTAAATCGTGCGAAGCAACATAAGCAAAATCTTCCAATTCCCGATTACTTTGAGCGAGCTTATCGGTGTAGCTTTGAAGTTTCTGTTCATTTTCCTTGAGTTTCGTAATATCTTTTGCAACAACAACAGCTGCGAAATCAATTTCGCTAATTAGCGATGAAGAAATCAAGACTTTGAGCCGATCTCCATTGCGGCAAACGAATTCTTTTTCAACCTCGATAAGTTTTCTTTGCTTCACCATGTGAGCAAATTCTTCGTCAGTCAGAAATGTCTTTTCTTGTGTGAGAATACTGATTGGTTTGCCCAAAATTTCGGATTCTTTATAACCCAAAATGTTCAGAGTCGCTTCATTAACCTTTTGAATAATTCCATCGTTATTAGCAACCAGGAGCAAATCTGCCATTGAATTGAATAATTGAGTTGAAAAATCATTTGCCGCCGATAATACAAAATTTGCTTCGCGTTCTATTTGTGCGACTTCAGTCTGCTTTTTGATTCTTCGCCCGTATAAAATCGCAATTATTATCATCAGCAAAGCAAGAGCCGCGATAACGAACTCAAATCTTTGTAACCTTGCGTTATACTCTGATTCCCCGTTGAGCAATCGGCTCTGAATACCGATAACATTTGCATATAATTTAGAAAGCGTTTCGTTTATATCGCCAAAACTTTTATCCATCTTGGACATTTCGGCTGCCGCAGATGTAATTTCACCTTTTTCGTAATTTTCAAGTATCTTTTCGCTCTGGGATATCATCAATTTCACATTGGAATCAATTAAAAATAAATCTTCCTTTAACTGTGTTTGAAATTCCGGTGAATCGTTTTTTAATTCGCTAATTTCTTTTGCAAATTTTTCGTTGTAGTTTAAAATAGCCGCTTCTAAATTTTTCCGCTCCAAGGAACTGTTCGCGGATGAGAAAACATTATTGCCCGGCTCATTGACCTTTGTAATAGCTGAGCGAAGATCAAGATAGGATTCAATCCGGGTTACCCAAACACCGTTTTTGGAAACTGATTCTTTCTGAAGAGAAATAAGGTGATGGGTGAGAAATAAACTAACTATCACAATAAGAATATTAAAAGCCGCCAAAAGATAGTACATTTGATGCCACTTCAAAGCTTTCGGATTCTTTTGTGTTAAATTCTCGTTTTTTGAATTACTTTGGTTGTTTTCCATTCTTTAACATCCATTACTGGAAAGGAGGATTCAAGAGAAATATCGGACAAGTGACAAATACCCGCATTTTTGGGATGACATTTTCTGGCACAAAATGAGTAAATTTTGGTTTTAGCTTTAAGTTAACTGGAATAAAATCAGCTATTTGGGATCGGCTATGAAAATTTATCCATCTTGCCGCAGTAATTTGCGGCAACTATTGTGCCACTTAAAAATATGAAATTAAACGTTTAGCATTGAAACGTTGACTTATGCAGAAAGAACAATGTGGTTCAAGGTTTTTGTGATACACAATGCTTACCGGATTTGGTAAATTAATATGTGAAAGTTAAGCAAAATTCTGATAATGAAAACGTCATTTTTAACGTTACGTTCAATTTCAAAAATATGAAAAAAATAATCTTGTTAATCGCAATTTTGATTTCGCTATCCGCTGTTTCAGTATCGGCTCAGACGAAAGTTCGGGTTAAATTCGCTAAAAATCAGTACGCAAAAACTGTCAGCGGCAGCGTTGGTGCAGCGAATTATGTTGAATATATGATTCGTATAGAACGCTACAATTTTATTGAAGTTGATCTTTCGTCAGGCAGTAAAACATTGGCTTTCACGATTCGTAATCCAAAAGGGGTAAAAATGAGCGAGGGTGTTGATGTCAGAAGTTTTGCCGGCGAAGCGGATAGTACGGGAGATTATGTGATTCGCGTATATAATCGTGAGAGTGCAAAAGGGACGAAGAATTTTAGGCTGAAGGTTTCAGCATTTATGGGAACTTAAACCGCTTCTTTAGCTTTTCGGAATTCGCTCCAGACGTGAACCATTCTTTGTACAAATGTCCAAAGCGAACCAATTGCTAAAACCCATAAAACTTGCGGCATCCGATTGGCAAAAAAGCTTTGTGAATTCCAATCCCAGGTGGATAATGCACCGATAATGAACAAGACTATTCTTTCCGGGCGTTGCAAAAATCCGACATTTGCTTTGATTCCGGCAGCTTCGCTTCTGGCTGTTGTATAACTCACCATAACCGAACCGATCAAACCAACTCCGCCGAGAAAAACGTTTAGAATAGAATGTTGCGGCGTGTTGCTGGCATAAAAAATCATGATTCCCAAAAAGCAGACCATATCGGAAACCCGGTCAAGCGATGAATCAAGAAATCCGCCAAATCTAGTGACGTTTCCCGATAAACGGGCAACATTGCCGTCAAGCATATCGAAAAGATTTGCAACAATCAAAACAATTCCAGCCCAAAAGAAGTAACCCATTCCAAACAAAACACCACAACCGACGTTGATCATTACGCCAATTGTGGTCAAAATATTTGGGTGAACGCCAAATGATGCGATGACGCGGACCATCGCATTGATGATCCTCATTGCTCCGCGTCCGATGCTTGCTCCTATCATTATTTAAGAAGTAGATTAGTTTAGAAAATGAATACGGTTTTCCTTCAGAACCCTTGTTGCCGATTTTTACAAATAAAATGTTTGCCTTAAAAGCTAATTGCGTTTATCGCGGGATGAAAATTCTATCCTTTGGTCGCATTAACTTTTGTAGATTTTTGCTCGTGAATTGTGGTTAATCTTTTTATTTCAAAATTACGCCAGCCTTGGGGAGTTTTAATCTTAACTTCATCACCCTCTTCTTTGCCCATCAAACCTTGTCCGATTGGTGATACTGTCGAAATCAAACCTTTTTCCGGATCACTTTCTTCTGATGTCAGCAATTTATAAGTAACTTGCTCATCGCGATCAAGGTCGTGCAGCAAAACTATCGATCCGTAAGCCACGCTATCATGTGGAATCTTTGAAAGATCAATTGAAGTGACCTCGCTAATTCTTTTGCGAACCATTCCAATCCGTGCCGAAACAATTGATTGACGCTCCATGGCAGCTTTGTATTCCGCATTTTCCTTCAAATCACCATATTCACGGGCTTTTTGAATCTCTTTCGGGAGTTTGAAATGGAGTTCTTCTTCAAGTGCATCCAATTCCGCTTGTAGTTTTTTTCGTACTTCTTCCATAATACCAAGTGTATATTTCTATTCTGAAACTTCAAAGCCTAGAAACAAAACTTTCAACAAATTCAAATAAAAAAGCACTCATTAACTTACAATTGGCAACATTTTCCAACTATTTTTCAAAAAAATAAAAAAAGAAGTGACAAACGTTGTTTTTATATGTTAATCTCAGTTTGTGGGTCAATTTACCCATTCTTTCTATCGTCCCCATACTTATCCTTCAGAATCCAGCCCATATCTATTTTACATAGAGAGACACTAAACAATGGAAAAACTTAACGATTATTTGCAGAATCTGGTTTCCACCTATGGAACTGAGCTGCTATTAGAGCCAAACAAACCTCCTTTTGTGGTGACCTCAGAAGGCGTAAATGAATTATCAAATACTCCGATTTTGGGAACTCAAATCAGCATGATGATATTTCCGCTGATTCCAAATGATGTAAAACAACAGCTGCCAAATCAGCACGAGATCGGATTTGTATTGCCGCATAATTTGGGTAATTTCAATTTTTTGATTAAGAAATCGCCTGCCGGATTTATTGTTAGTGTAAAACCACAAAATCTAAGTGCTGAAGGCTTAAGACTTTCAACTCAATCATCTTCGCAACTCGAAAACGTTATCGCCCAAAACACTCCTCCGCCAATTATTTCTCAAGAATCAAATGGGGGAAATATTCCGCCGACAATTACATTTAATCAACAAGTTTCACCAACGCAAAATCAAGATAATCCACCAATTGATTTTGGAGCAATCCCATCACCTTTTGCTCAAAATACTCACGAAACCACATTCTCAGAAAGTAAACCCGCCAATCTTTCTGCCGGGGAAAACACGTTCACAGCAAAAATCGAAACTCAAATGTTCGCAAATGAGCCACAGGTTTTTGAATTTGAAAGTGCCTCAATGGCTCACACCGAACCTGAAATCATCTACCAATCACCAGACCTCGATTTGGACGAGTCTTTCGATGATTTCGAACTCTCAATCCCTCAAATCCAAACTGCTCACGTAAATGACCCGGAATTTATTACTCAATTCACCAATTCCTCGACCTACGAAGAACCGGGAAATAAATATGACTATGAGGTGGAAGTAATTCCTGATGCTTATGTTCCTGAAAAGAATGTAGTTGAAGATTTTCAACCGCCTCAAAGTTATAAACCTTTGGAAGTTTCACAGCCTGCATTTCAGGTTGAAACGGAAGTTCAACCAGAACCCGAAATTGAAATTATGCAACCAGTTCAACCATTGCAGCAAACTGCTCCTATTCCGCAGACCTATAATCCGCCAGTTGCCCAGCCTGTGGTTTCTGCTCCTGTTGTTAATTCGCAGGCGAGAAGCAGAATTGACGATTTGTTTCATAAAATGGCAGCGGCTAAAGCATCAGATTTGCATTTGAGCGTTTCCACGAAACCGATGATCCGCAAAGACGGCAAAATGTCGCCTTTGGAATGCAATGAGCAGACTTTAACTCCTGAAATCGCACGAGAATTGCTTCATTCGATAATGCCTGCAAAAAATAGGGAAGAATTCGAAGAACGTCACGATACCGATTTTGCCTATGAAATCAAAGGTTTAGCAAGATTTCGTGCCAATGTTTTCATGGACAGAAAAGGCATGGGAGGCGTTTTCCGTATCATCCCGAGCAAGATTTTAACCGCAGAAGAATTAAATCTTTCCAAAGCGATCATGGATTTGTGCAACTTGTCGAAAGGCTTAGTTGTTGTCACCGGTCCAACTGGTTCGGGTAAATCTACAACTCTTTGTGCAATGGTCGATAGTATCAATAAACAACGCGAAGACCACATTATCACTATCGAAGACCCAATCGAATTTACTCACGAAAACCAAAAATGTTTGGTTAATCAGCGTGAAGTTCATAATCACACCGATTCATTCAAAGACGCACTTAGAGCCGCACTTCGGGAAGATCCTGACATTTTGCTGGTAGGTGAAATGCGTGATTTGGAAACAATTTCTATCGCGATTGAAACTGCTGAAACGGGTCACTTAGTTTTCGGAACTTTGCATACAACCACCGCGGCTTCAACAATTGACCGCATAATCGATCAATTCCCTGCCGATCGCCAACAGCAGATTCGCGTTATGCTTTCTGAATCTTTGAAAGGCGTTATCGCACAAACATTGCTGCCGAAAAAAGGCGGCGGACGAGTGGCTGCACTCGAAATCTTAATCGTTACACCTGCGATTTCGAATCTAATTCGTGAAGGAAAAACTTTCCAAATCGCGTCTGCAATGCAAACCGGTAGAAATTTGGGAATGGTAATGCTCAACGATGCACTATTTGCACACGTTCAAAGCGGAGCAGTTGAGCCTAGAGATGCTTACATAAAAGCTCAAGATAAAACCGGATTTGAAGCATTATTAACCAAAAACGGATTCAAAATTTAGTTCGCCCTGTCTCGGGAAAAAAATAAAAAGGCAAAGAAAGGGAGCATTCCTGTCTTTGCCTTTTTATTTTTTAAGGAGTTAACCGTGTATTTCTTCGCACCCGCATGTGAAATTTTTCCCAATATCTTTGTCTTAACCCTTTCGATACTTAAAAAGCTTAGTAATTAAGCACCATCGGACTTGGCACAATGATTGCAAATTCAGAAAAGCAGAGGTCTTAAGATGATCTGGTTTTATGGAAGTACCCCAAGTTTAAAAACCCAGACAGACAAATGAATATCTAGGAGAAAATGAAAATGAACAATCTTTTTCGACCAAAAACGGACTCATCTGAATTCGTTATTCAGGAATTACCTGATGAATTATTACTTTACAATTTGAGCAAAAATAAGGCATATGCCCTCAATAATACTTCCGGTTTCGTTTGGCAGAACTGTACAGGAGAAAAGACTATTAAAGAAATTGCAAACGATCTGGAAAATCATCTGCAGAAAAATGTCCCGGAAGAATTGATCTGGCTAACCTTGAAGAAATTACATGCTGAAGATTTGATAATCATCGAAGATGAGACAATTTTCAATGAGATCAACACTAACAGGCGTGAAATTTTGAAAAAGGCAGGACTTGCAACTTTGGTTGCCCTACCGATAGTTTCATCCCTGATTGCACCGCAGGCAGCGGCTGCACAGTCGGGAATTATCTTGGAGCAATGCTCAGTGTGTCTGACCAAGACTCATGAGTTTACAACTTGTGCGACCGTTTGTCAGGATATTATTGTTGGAGATTGTCATGACAATTCAGGTTGCGGTCAGGGAATCTTCCTCCAACTCGTAACTTGTGGGCAATGCTTGGGAAATCTACCCCCGAATGGCAATGCCAGCACTGTCAGTTGGCATGGAAGAGCATACAAGACATAAAACATTTCTTACCCCCAAATACTGGACTCGTCAGATCCCGCGAATTATGAATTGATCAAGTTCATAATTCGCCTCTTTTTCTAGCGAAACTTAGACGACCGCACCCAACCCGGACGCTCCATTACTCCGTTTTTGGCTTCGAGTCCAAAACCTGCGTAAGTGTCGCAATTATAAACCTTCTGCGATGGCAGCAGCGACTGCATTCCTTGATCGGTCGCCCAACCCTTTCCAAAATGTCCCTGCTCATTTTCGCGTTCGACAAAATGGCGTAACTCATGGATAAATATGAACGCAGCGAAATCCTGAATCCCGGTTGCAAGTGCAGTACCGCGTCTAAAAACAATTCTCCCGCTGGTATCTTTGCTGAAAAACCCGCCAAGCCTTGCAAATGCAACGGTACTGATTTTTTCGCCGCTATTATTTGTATCAAGTGTAAAATAATTTTCCGGACGATTCAAAACATTCAGCATAAAGCCATAAATATCATAAATTTTCTGCATAGCAGCTTGCGGCGAAGGGAATTTATCGATTGAAAAATGGCGATTTAGTAAGTTCAGGGCTTCGCCGCCAAACAATCCACCGATCCTTGCCGATGAGATTTTCGCCTGTGCAGCTTGAATGCAGCTCTTCGTAAATGGAATGTGCTGCATCATTCCCGCAAAGAGCCAGGCATCATTAACCATATCAAGAGGTAACGCCGGGAAAACATTATAACGACCCGAAATTTCGATTAATTTTAGGTGAGTCTGTCTTTTAGGTTCAATTTTGCCGTCTGCCCCAGACCAACCAATGTGTTTTAGTTGAAAGGTTTGAATCGTTTTAATAGTCTGCGGACCGGATTTTCCATCAATTACAATCGGGTTCGGAGGTCCGCCATCAATCGGTGGAACTTTGTTCAAGGCATACTGAATTTTGTAAACATCTTCAAAATTATTTCGCCCGTTTTGTCCGACGCTCTCTTTGATTTCTACATCGGTAGGACGATTGCCCGTTGAAACGGATCCAGTCGAAGTTTCGTTGATGAATTCGACCTTACAACTTCCATCATCAAGCAAAATTGCACACTTTCCCATGGTTAACTTCTCCAAACTGACAAAAACTTTTCTAGCCTTTGACGAATGGAAATTGAACTTTTGCTGAGCATATTAGGGTACAACCAAATAGTTTTTGAATCCTTCCAAATCGGCATTAACAATCCGCCTTAGCTTAAATTTCATTACAGCTGCTTGAGTATTTGCAAAAAGGAATTGCGACAAACGCGAAAAGACTCAAAAAAAACAACAACATATGTTTCTAATACTTCACTTTTCACCTCGAACTATATTTACGATCACTTGATTATTTGAGTCGAGCTATAAGAAAAAATTTTTCACATTATAACGAGCGGAGAGAATTTCGCGGCGAAATCGATTGAAAGTAGAAAAATAAAATCAGTTAATGTTATATTTTCTAAAACATTAATTTCAGGAGATTAAATGCAAGAAATTTCAGCAACAGAATTAAAACAACGCCTTGACGCGGGCGAAGACATTCAGATAATTGACGTTCGCCAGCCGGACGAATTTGCTTTCGCCAAAATCGAAGGGACAAAACTTATCCCGCTTGGAGAAGTTATCGCCAGAATGAGCGAAATTGATGATTCGATGGAAACGGTAGTTCATTGTAAAATGGGTGGACGAAGTGCGAAAGCGATTGAAGCCTTGCAAGCATCAGGTTTTAAGGGGAATTTGATTAATCTACGGGGCGGAATTACGGCTTGGTCAAATGAGGTTGACGCGAAAGTTCCTAAATACTAGATGTAGAAAAGTTTAAATGTCGAAAAGTGAAAAAGATTGGTTAATTTTCTTCAAGCCAACTTTTTCACCTTTTAACTTTTAGACTTTTATTGCTTTCTACTTCTTTTTCCAATCAGTTTTATAAGTTCCTTCGCCATAAGTTTCTTGGTAAGTTTTCACCGCTTCATCTTCCGAAGGCAAACGCAATCCATCAGTAAAACGATTCATAAAAGCAAAATTTCCCGTTTGCATAATCACTTCTGTCGCACCTCGTTCGCCAAATTCGGCTTTTAGTTTGGCAAAATCGGCATCAGTAGTTGAGGTTGGAGATTTGGTTAATTTTCTGGCAAATTCAACAGCGGCAAATTCTCTCGGCGTTAAAGCTGAATCATCTTTTTTCATCGCCAATAATTTTTTGATATCAACGCCAAGCCGACGCAAGCCTTGAACTTGATGCAAAGTGCAATAACGACAACCATTTACCATTGAAACCGCAAACGAAATCTGCAATTGAATATTGCGATCAATGGTCCAATTCGCACGATTTGTTGTGCCAAATTCCCGCCAAGCCGCTTGTATGTCCGGCACACGCATCATCGCCCTCTGCGAATTTGCAATCCCTAACCCGAGGCTGTTGGCGGCTGTTTGCTGTGTTTTGAGATTTGCCAATGCCAAAGTTCCTGCATCTAATTCTTTGTCGGAAACAAGTGCGATCCGTGCCATCGGAGTTGAAAATTTCGGCAGATTTTCAGGAGTTTTTGGTGATTTATCGTTCAAGACCCAATCTTCAACAGGCAAATTTATTCCTTCCACCAATCGTGCGAAATAGTTGAAAAAACAAACTGTCATTGTTAATTCTACGATCTGAGCATCATTATAAAAACCACGGGTTTTTGCAAAATCTGTATCCGAAACACCGCTGACACTATTGTTTAGAAGTTCGGCATACCTAATTGCGAGGTTTTGTGCTTCAGTAATTTGATTATCTTTTCGACTTGCCCTTAACCAGCGGCTCACATGAGCATTCAAATAAACACTTCCGTAAATTTCGGATATTTTGAGACCCATCAGCATTTTTGTTTCAGGCGAAACCGTTCCGCCATAAATTACGGTTTGGGTTAAATTGGCAAATTGTGGAGCAGCTTTGGTTTGCTGTGCCAAGGCTTTGATGTAATTCGGGACATTTTCCGTCATCAAAGGATCGGCATTACTGATGTTTGAAACTTCTGCTAAAGCAACCCGGGCTTTTGCGTTTTTCTTCCACGATATCTTTTCTGTTGTTTGTCCAAACATCGCTGAAACAAATGATAGAACTAACACAATTATTAAAATACTCTTCATAAAATTCTCCAATTCACCTAATCCAAAACATAATCCATAGTGAAACGTCCGATGTAAATTTTACCTTTTTTATCAGTTGGCGGCTCGATCAAAAATGAATAGATCGCACCTTTTTTACGTTCAACTTTTGATTTGACGCTTCCAACCAATTTACCGTTTTTCGCTTGATAAAAATTAACCCGCAAGGTTTCGCTATCCAATCTTTTATAGCCGAAAATGTAATCATCTGCCTTCAATTGCAGGGTGCCAATCGTAATTTTTTTCTGAATACGAAAAAAATGCGTATATTTGCCATCGGCTTCATAACCCGCTGTGATAATGACAACGCCAAAGATATTTTTACCGCTTTCAGTAATGCCCGAAGCGGTGCGAAACTCGGTTTCGATATTTTCTTTGATAACCGGTGCGGTTTCCGGCACAGCCGTTTTCAATTCGGCTTCGGTCATTTTTCGCCAATCATTTTGAGCCATCGCTGAAAAGCTTAAAGCTATACATATCAACAAGATACTGATTAATTTCATTGTCATAAATCACTAGTGTCCGGTTATAAGTCGAATAGATTCAACTGTTTAGAATCAGGCTCACTTGAATTATTTGAGTCGCTTTCGCTAAGTAGTTGATTTAATTGACTTTTATCGATTATCGAAACTGAAATTATTTGCAGAATTTCATACAAACTTTTTTCGATTTTCAGTTCTTTTTTAATGATTGCCACCAACAAATAATTGCAAATGGCAATCCAAATTTGGGTTTTGACAGCGTTTTCGCTCTCGCCCCAAAATCTTTTTATCTTCAAATGTTGTTTTATCCATTTGAAAAAGAGTTCAATCTGCCAACGATATTTGTAAAGTAAGGCTATTTCTATCGCTGATAATTCACAATTGTTGGTCAGAAAAACATACGTTTTTCCCTGTTCTTTGTCATAATATTTTACCCGTCGTAAGCGTTCAGGATAACTTTTCTTTGATTTATAAGTTGTCAACTTGATGGTTTGGTCACATCTCAAACCACTTTCTTTGTTCACTTTTCTGGCATTTAGCCGGGCAAAAGCTAAATTAGTTTTTGCTCTGGTGACAAAGAAAGCTGAGGCTTGATGAAGCCGATAAAGTCTCTCGAAGTCAAGATAACCTTTGTCCATCAAATAGATTGCCAGCGGTTCAAAAACGAGTTCGTCCAAGATGTTGACATCGTGCATTTTGCCGTCGGAAATATGAATAAAGATTGGCAAATTACCGCGTAAATCAAGTAATGTGTGTAGTTTAACAGCAGCTTTAGCACGTCTGAAATGAGCCCACCAAAAGACGTTCAAACATAAGTCAATGGTGGTCGCGTCCAACGCATAAACCGGATTTGGAATGTCCAAACCAAAGCCGTCATCCAGATAAAGTTGTCGGGCTTGAGCAAGTAAGACTTGAGCAAAATCGGCATAAATTCGCCAACTTCTGGTTTCATTGGCTTCGGAAAGAGTTGACCTTTTGACAGCAAACTTGATGCCTAGATGATACAGTTTCGATTGATGAGCCGCGAGACAGTTGACAATATCACGCAGAGATTCCCGATTGGTCAGTTGTCCAAAACTCAGCGTCAGAAACTGATTGCGACAAGTAAAGCCTTTGTTTTTGAAATTACCCTTGTAACGGGCAACACATTTATCAAATTCATATTTGGGTAAAAATTCAAAGATCTGAGAAAAAATATACTTTCCGTTATTCATCTCAAGAGTTTAGAACTTGAATGAACACGATTTGAAATCGAAAAATCGAAATATGGCTGTAAATAATCAAATATCAATAGTTTACAGCTGTAAAAACTTTTTTAACCGGACACTGGTGGTCATAAATCTAAAAAACAAATTTTGCACTTACCTGAACATTTCGCGGATCAAAGGCTTGAGTTGATTTACCAAATGCCGCTAAAGATAAATCAACTGTCGGCAAAAATAAATTGACATTATTAAACGCATTAAATGCTTCCATTTTCAAAATCAAGCATTTAGTCTCAGTAAATTTAAACTTTCGGGCGAGTGACAAATCCAAGGTTGTGTGAGCTGGTCCGCGAAAGGTATTTCTGCCTAAATTTCCGTCTGTTCCTGCTACCGGAACAGGAAATACCGATGCGGTAAATAAGCCGTTGATAAAATCTTGATTGCTCCAATTGGTATTTAAGCTAGCCGGAGCATTCGGACGATCATAAAATCCGCCGCCAACCGCACCGCCGCCGCCATCGCGATTGTAATCTCCGCCGGCTGTTGAAGCCGCACCATTCCAAACCGAAAATGGTCTGCCTGATTGGGCTGAAAAAATTGCCGAAATCTGCCAGTCTTTAGCCAAAAATGCGATGCAATTTTTGCTATCCTGAAAGAAATTGGGATTCCAAACCCCTGCGAAAGCAAATCGATGCGGAATATCAAATAAGCTTCTCGCACGTTCACAACGCAAACAATCGATATTTTGTGCACCTTTTCCGGGTTCGGAATTATCCGAAAACTGTCCGGTTGAAGTATCGCTCGATGTGTCTAACCACTTTGAAAAGCGATAGTTAGTTTGAACCGAGAAGCCTTTTGCAAAACTTTTGCGTAGTTCAATCGTTCCGCCGTGATAGCTGGAATTTACGCCATTTGATACATATAGCAAAGTTTGAAAATTTTGATTGATACGATTCTCTACTCCATCCAAAAGATCGCCTTTGAAACGATTTATGTCGTCAATTCTCTCAAGATTTACGCCGATCGTTCCGTTATAACCGAGTTCTAAAATCCAGCCTTTGAATAATTCGCGTTGTGCGTTTACAAAGAAACTTTCGCTGTATTGTGTTTTGATTGTTGGGTTTACAACGAATCCGGTCGGGCGTGGAGCTTTTTGTCCCGGCAAAGGATTAACTCCGCCTTGTGCATTCAACCCGCGTGCAAATTCCGAATTAAACGGTACGGGGATTCCGTATAAGATCTGTGTTCCAAAACCAAGGCTCGGATTTGCAGCATTTGGCTGGGTTACAAGCTGAACGGCGTCCGGCGGCAAAGCTCTCGCACCGGCGATCGATTGTCCGTGATGCGGTTGAAAAGCCAGCGAAAATCCTGCCCGAATGACAGTTTTGCTATCGTTAAAAGGATTGTACGCAATACCTAATCGGGGCGAAAAATTCGTTAATTCAGGTTTGTAAAGCCTATCAACTCTGCCTACCGAAGCATTAGCGATCTGATCGCGAAAAGTGCTGCCCGAACCCAAAATAATTGAAGAAAGCAAACCGTCTTTTTCTTTCGCATCACCAAAATAATCCCAACGAACGCCCAAATTAAAGTTCAAATTTGAAGTTGGCTTCCAATCATCTTGGGCAAATAAACCCATTTCAAAAAGTCTAAAATATCTAGGAAAACCAGTCGGTTTACCCGTTGTCGGATTAACGGTAATCGTTTGTCGAAACGGTAAATCATTCAAAAAACTTGATAAACTTGTAAATGTATAACTTCCCGCATTAGCCGGACCGATTGACAGTCCTTTATTAATTCGGCGGGCTTCACCACCAACTCTGAGCGTATGATTTCCCCTTACAAGCGAAAGCGTATTGCGAATTTCGTAGGTTTTCAAGTTCGTTCCGCTGTTAAAAATATCACCAAACGGTGCGGTAATTCCGGTGATCGTTATTTCGGGAATTTGTGCATCATCATTACCTCGACTCGAATTTACACGTCCAAAGGAAAAACGAAAATCGTTGACTAAAGTGGAAAAAGTTTTGATGTAGCCAAAGTTAAAATTATCAAATCTTCCAACATAAAATCCACGTTCCCCACGCATCGCCTTGCCGTTGGTCGCGGCTGCCGAACTCGTTCCGCCTTCGTCTTTCTGCGTTTCGCCAATCCAACGAAAACTCAAACGATCTTTGTCTTCATTAAAGGAATGATCGATTCTGCCGAGATATTGGTCAAAACGAATGTAATCTCGCAAATTAACCGTTGCGTTACCGGTTGCAGCCAGCGTTACGCCGTTAAGTGTAATGTTTGTCTGACTTGCGTACTGTTGCCCATTGATGCCTGCTCGTGGCGTTATGGCTGGAAAATCTTTAAAAAGTCTGGCGGCAATGCTATTTGGACGGGTTTGAATAATGTAATTTCTTAACTCAGGAGTTTCAACCTGAAATGAAAGCGATTTTGCGACTGCATTTCGTGTTCCTTCATAACTTCCAAAAAAGAAAGTCTTTTTCTTGATGATTGCTCCGCCAAAACTTCCGCCAAATTGATTGTAAACTTGCGGCGAACGCTGTGACGCAAAGAAATTTCGAGCATTTAAGCCTGCATTTCGATGATATTGCCAAATTTGTCCGCGATAATCATTGGTTCCGCTCTTCGTCCGCATGTTTACGACCGAACCGTTTCCACGTCCGAATTCAGCTGAAAAATTGTTTGTTTGAACCTGAACTTCTTCGATAACTTCAACGCTTGGAACGATTAACGGTTCTCCCGAATTGTTCGCATTGACATTAAGCGAACCGTCCAAAACATAGTTATTGCCGCGATAACGATTTCCATTAACTGTAATTACAGGCGAATTTGTTAATTTGGTCGAATTGGCTGCTCCGGCAATTGCAGTTGCTCCTGCCGAAAGTTTTGGCAGAGCAAAAACGTCGCGTTGAGGCAGAGGCAATTCCGTAATGGCTTGTCGGGTAAAAGTATCGGAAATTCTCGCTTCATTGGCAATTTGTCCCAAGCTTTCTTCAGCTCCAATCGTAACATTTGCCGAAACTTCGCCGATTTCGAGTTTGATATTTACCGCCGAAGTTTGTCCGACATTTAATTTAAGATTTTTCAGCTCGTAGGTTTTAAATCCCGGAACACGTACAAAAACGGTATAGTTACCTGAAGGCAAACTGGCGAAGAAAAACTCGCCGTTTTCATCTGTTGTCGCGGTCTTAATCTGTGCCGTTGCATCATTTTGAGCAACAACTGCGGATGATGCAACGATATTTCCATTAACATCCGTTACAACACCACGCAGAGAGGATTCGGTAATTTGCGAATAAACACCTAAAAACAAAAAAGGTAGAACAAACAACACTCTACCCAACATAATAATACTCCGTCTCATTTTGATTCTTAAAAACTTGTAATTTTGAATTAGTACATTGCCAACTTTATTGAAATAACAAGTGTGTTGTCAAGTAATCATATCGAGATTTCATCGGCTTTCCGCGTGATTTTCATGCCCTCTTCAACCTTTGTTCTGCACGACAAAACAGGGCGTTCGCTTCCCTCAATTTCGAGCCAAACCTGGCAATTTGCACAATCGCCATTCCAGCAAAATTCTCCCATCGAAATGTTTTCCATCGCCAAAAACTGAAAGCATCGCAATAACTGATTATTTTCCGGCACTTTATAAGTTTTCCCGCAAATTTCAATTTCTACCAATTTCTCAAATGGCTCGAAAATATCTTTGTAATCTTCCCAATTTTCCATAGATTCTATCGTAACGCCGTCATCCTGACGGCTGTATTGTGGGCTTCCAGCCACCATCTTAAAAAAGAGTTTAATACAAATTAGTGACGGCAAGATGTCTGCTTTTTATTTTGCGGTCGCTAATTCTTGAAGTTTTGCCTTTTCCGAAAGAATGTACGCAATAAATTTCCGTGTCGGAGCTGGCTGAAAACCTTTCAGGGAAACCATTGCTACTGAACGCTTAAGATCATTACTTTCAATATTTACCCGCTTTAGCTTGCCGCTTTTAACTTCTTCGCTAACAGCCCAAGCCGGTAGAAGTGAAACTCCAACTCCTCTTTCGATCATCATTTTCACAAAATATGTGTCGTTTGATTCGAGAGATTTTTCCGGCTCCAAATTCGCTTTTTTGAAAAATAAATCGGTTGCCCGGCGGATTGAAGAACCTCTCTCAAAAATTATCCATTTTTCTTTTTCGAGATCTTTTAATTTAACCGTTTTTTCACCCGCAAGCTTATGTTTATTACCCGTTACTAAAACGAGCTGGTCGTCAAATAATTCAACTACACTTAACGTTGGCGAATAAGTTGGCATTGAAGCAAAGCCGACATCCGCCGTTCCATTCAAAATATCGGTTACAGTCTGTTCGGTGCTGACTGTCGTTCGAAAAAGAAGTTCGATGCCAACATTTTCTTCCATAAACGATTCGAAAAGTGATGAAAAAAGAAAAACCAGAGCTTGCGTAGCAGCCGCAACGCGAACTCGTCCGACCAACGATTTTTCTCTTCCCGCAACTTTTTCCTTCATTTCTTCGGCTTCATCCAGAATTCGAGCGGCATATCCCAACGCAGTTTTTCCGGCAGCCGTTAAAATTACTCCACGCTTCGCACGTATAAAAAGAGGTTCGCCGAGTTCGGTTTCCAGTGCCTTTATTTGATGGCTAACCGCTGATTGCGTTAAGTTTAGCGTTTCAGCAGCTTTTGTAAAATTTAATGTTTCTGCGATTACGCGAAACGTTCTTAATTGCCAAAGTTCCATATTTGATAGCTCCGAGAGATGAATGATTATAATGATATCAACAAAAACTTAGAGTTAGACTAATATCATATTCTTTGTAATAATCAAACTCGATGTTAGTTAAAAACATCATTTTATACGGTAATTATAATATTTACAGAGAAATTAATATGAACACATCAATCTTAAAACTATTCATTGTTAATTCACCAAAAACGAAATTTTCTGATGCACAAGTTTTATTGCAAGAATTTACAGGAACGCAATTTTCAAGAAACGATGCCGATAATATATGGGCAAATGTAAGCAATCATAAGTGGAACATGAGCGAACAATTAGGACGCGATGTTGGCTTTAAAGTTGCTGCCATAGATTTCATCGAAAATTTTTATCAAAAAGGTGACAAAAAAGTTAATTCCGGCGAACAGCAATCCGGAATTGAGCTAAAGATTCCATTATCATTAAAATGTGTGATTCGGCTCTATTTTGAAGCCAAAGAAAATATCACACATTAGTAAGGTAATTATTCGGAGGAATAAAAATATGATTCCATACAAATTAGATTATACGATTCATAAAGTTTTAGAAAATCGACCAAAAATGCTTACTCAGAGCAAAACGATTCTAGAAAAAGTTCAAGATCATAAGTGGTATATCAGTGAGCGTCTCGGAAGAGACGTTGGACTGCTGATTGCTACGCTTGATTTTTTGAGAAACCGCAACCTTCCACCCATTCCTAGACCAGTACGATGACCAATTCTCATAAATAAGCCGAATCTTACAGCTTATTTTCTTAGTTAGTTTATGTCCGCCGCAGTTTTCTATATGAATTCTGCGGCTTTTTTATTCAAATTGTCTTTTCCTTCAATAAATCCTAAAATGAAAAAGATTGGAGGCTGGAAATAAAATGGCACTTATAATGTATGTCAAAGCGGGTTGTCCTTACTGTCAAAAAGCTCGCGATTATTTTAATCAAAACAATATTGAATTTACCGAATACGATGCTCAAATTAATAAAAATCACCAACGCGAAATGCTTGAATTCTCGGGTGGAGATTTGGTTGTGCCGTGCATTATAAAGGATGGAGAATATGTTCAATCGGGTTGGGGCGATCCGCTGCGTGGCTGAACGATAATTCCAGATTAATCGGCAGTTTGCCGATTTGCTCAAACGACTAAAAAGAATTAAACTTCTTACATTATCCAAACAACCAACTGGTTCTAACTGAAATCCAAATCTTTTATGATTGGTTCAACCATTCACCAATATAAAATCTTAGAAAAACTCGGGGCAGGCGGACAAGGAACCGTTTATAAAGCCCAAGACACTAAACTTGACAGAACTGTCGTCATCAAGGTTTTACCGGCTGAATTAACCACTAAAACTGCTAATTTCAAACGCTTCGAAAGAGAAGCACAGCTTTGTTCGCAACTCGACCACACCAATATCTGCACAATTTTTGATTTTAATGAAGCCAACGGCGTTTTTTATATTGCAATGCAATATATTGAGGGAAAAAATGTCCGCCAATTGGTCGCAGGTCGTCCGCTTGAGCTAAAAAGTGCTTTGAGCATAATAATTCAGGTCTGCGATGCTCTGGCTTATACACATGAGCGAAATATTATCCATCGTGACATAAAGGCTGGAAATATTATGGTTACGAGCAATGGCTTGGTTAAAGTATTAGATTTCGGGCTCGCGAAAATGCTTCAAGGCGAACACGAAGAAATTCGAGCATCTGAACGAAACGACATCACCGAGATTGGAATCCCTTATGGTACAGCAACTTACGCTGCTCCTGAACAAGCCAAAGGTGAAAAAGCCGATCATCGGGCTGATATTTTTTCGACCGGAGTTTTGCTCTACGAATTATTAACTGGGATTTGGGCGTTTCAGGGAAAAACTGTCGTTGACGTCAGGCATCAGGTGCTTTACGGCACGCCGAAACCTCTCGCAGATATGCGTCCGGAAGAGCTTCCGCCGCAATTGCAGCAAATTCTTGACAGGGCATTATCGAAAGAACCCCGCAATCGTTATCAAAAAATTGCACAAATGCGAGACGATTTGCGGCAAGTGATGCAAGACGTTACGGGCTCGCCGATGATTCAAGGCGATAGCATTTTGCCGCGTCATTTGGGTAATAATAATCCAGTCAAAAAAGCTTGGAATTGGATTCGTGGCAAGACAAATTCAGAGAATTCCTCATCTTCCAGAACGCCATCAACTTCTAACGCCCCCCCAATGGGATCGGATGTAACTTCGGTTACTTCTACGGGAACGGAAAAGAAAACAGTCGCGATTTTACCTTTCAAAAATCTTGGTAAAGATGCTTCGATCGCATTTTATGAATTTTCTTTGGCTGATGCCGTTATCACAGAATTGGCTCCGCTGCGTTCATTAATTGTCCGTCCAAGTTCGGTGATTGCGAAATATCAAGCCATTGAAATTGATCCGCGTGATGCCGGACAAGAATTGCGGGTTAATGCGGTTTTATCGGCAGGATTTTTGCGTTCGGGCGACAAAATGCGGGTTACGGCTCAGCTTTTAGATGTTGCCAGCGGCGATATTTTATGGAGCGATCGGATTGATGCGGAAAGCGGCGATATTCTTGCACTCCAAGATATGATCGCCCAACGTATTCTGGAAGGTTTGCGACTCGAACTTTCTGAAAACGAACAAGAAAAACTTGGAAAACGATCCACCGAAAATGCCGAAGCTTATGAAGAATATTTACGCGGACGCGACAATTTCGGAAGGTTTATTTTCCGCACGGTTTCCAATGAAGATTGTGATGCAGCCATCGCCAATTTCAAAAAAGCTATCGAACTTGATCCGCATTTTGCTTTGGCACACAGCGGACTTGGTGCCTGCTATGCCAATCGTTTTTTCAAAGGAATGGGCGATGCCGAAGATTACACTTACGCCGAAGCGGCATTCAGCAAAGCTTTTAAGTATGATCCAAATGTCGTAGAAGCCCGTGTTTTAATGGTTTTAATCTATTTGTCTCGAGGCGAAAAGAAAAAAGCACGAGCCGAAATCAAGACTTTGCAAGAGCAATTTCCTAACGATGCACCTCTTTATTTTGTAAAAGGTACTATGCATCGGCTTGATGGTGAATACGAAGCTTCTTTGCGTGCGTGGGAAAAATTGGCTCGTCTTGATCCGGCGGCGAGAGTTGTTTCAAGCTACAATCGGGCAAGAATTTTTATGTATCAGGACGAATACGAAAAAGCCTTGCAGGAATTAGATACCGGTGCAAAAATTGAACCGAATCATCCTTTAGTCAAAATCTTTCGTTCATTTGTCCTTTTTTATCAAGGCAAGGTCGATGAATCTATCACGATTCTCAAGGAAGTTTTAGACAAAAACGCTAAAATGGCTGGGATCAGACCGATTTTGGGAGTTTTTCTGGCTTTCCAAGGAAAACGGGATGAAGCATTAGCCCAACTTTCTGACGAGACAAAAGGCTTAGCTAAATCCGATCACGATATGTCTTATTGGATGGCTCAAGCCTATTCGGTTTTGGGTGAAACAGACGAATCTTTCAAGTGGCTAGAGCGTGCTATCAAACTCGGTAATGAAAATAAACAATGGTTTGAAAAAGATATTTGCTTAAAGAATATTCGCCAAAACCCTCGTTTCAGAGAATTGACGGATAAAATTGAACATTAAAGCGTTTGAATCTTAAAGCTGATATCATAAGCCCGAGCCGAATGCGTTAAACGTCCAACGCTTATCAAATCAACCCCGGCATCTGCATAATCTCTGACATTTTCTAAATTCATCCCGCCGGAAGCTTCTATCAAAACTTTATCATTCATATTTCGAGCCATTTCCACAAGTTTCGCGGCTTCTTCGGGAGTTTGATTATCAAGCATTACAATGTCGGCTCCAGCCAAAATTGCTTCCCGGAGTTGATGCCAATTTGTTACTTCAACCTCAATTTTGTGCAAATGTCCGACCTTTTGTTTCGCAGCCGTAACCGCTTCTTTGACCCCGCCGGCAAGAGAAATATGATTATCTTTAATCAAAACTCCATCATCTAAGCCCAACCGATGATTTTTCGCTCCACCAATTGTAACTGCATATTTTTCCAATAAACGAAGTCCGGGCGTAGTTTTTCTAGTGTCAACGATATGAGCATTTGTCCCTTCAATTGCTTGAACATATTGACGTGTCAGCGTCGCAATTCCGCTCAAACGCTGAATTAAGTTCAAAGCAGTTCGTTCACCTGCCAGCAAAACATCTGCAAACCCTTTCTGGGTGGCAAAAATGCTTCCCGATTTAATCTCATCACCATCATTCGCCACCGTTTCAAGCGGCGAACATTCCGGATCAAGATTCATAAACACAGCTTCAGCAATCTCCAAACCGCATAAAATCAAATCTTCTTTCGCCAAAAATCTACCAATTCCACGCGATTCCGCCGGAACAGTTGCCTGCGTAGTAATATCGCCGCGTCCGAGATCTTCGCTCAAAAATTCGCTAAGGTTTGCTATCAATTCACCGTTATCTAACCAAGTCATAATCTTTCAAAATTAGCATAGTTTCCAACAATTTACACTCGAATCTTGAACCGTGCTACTCCAAGGATTCTAAATTCGATTTCAGTGTTTTAGTTTGTACGCCAATCTCCCCAACTCTTTCACGAATTTCCTGAACTTTTTCTACCGGAGCTTTATCGACAAAATTCGCATTACCAAGCTGTCCGTTTAACCGTTGCAATTCAACATCAAGTTTATTGATTTGATTTCCTAAACGATTGCGTTCTTGTTCAAAATCAATCAACCCTTCAAGCGGAATGGCAACTTCTCCGCCGCCTGTGATAACGGCTTTTGCCGAAGCCTTTGGAACGTCTAAAGTGTTTGAAAGATTGAGTTTATTTGCACGTCCCAGTTTCAAAATCTGTGCTTCGTTTTCCGTAAAAATACGTTGGAAATTTTCATCGCAAGCGACATGAATAGCGATTTTGTCCGATGGCTTGATTTGCATTTCCGCACGAATATTGCGAACTTTGCTAATTAATTCAATAACGAGCTGCATTTCCGATTCCGCTTTTTCGTCAATCGCCGACGCGTCGCCCAGAGGAAAATGCGTGAGCATAATCGTCTGTTCGGCGTTTTTGTAAGCATCGTGGTGCAACGCGTTTGAAATCCCCGGCAATTTGAACCAAAGTTCTTCAGTAAGATACGGCATGAATGGATGCAGCATCCGCAAAGCAATTTCCAAAATTGTGATGATTCGAGTTCTCGCTTCGGTCTGCGGAGCAGATTCTTTCCAATTGCTCAAATCGTCTTCATCATCGCTAACCGAATCACTCGAAAAAGTAATTTCATCTTTAACGAGTTCGATATACCAATCGCAAAATTCGTCCCAAAAGAAATGGTATAGCGTGCCTACTGCGTTATGAAAATCGTATTTTTCCAAATATTTATTGACATCAATTGCCGTTTGATTAAGCCGAGAAATTATCCATTTATCAACGATAGAAAATTTTTGAGCCGCGTTTTGAGTCCCGCCTTCAGGCGGAATCTTCTCAACAACTTCCGCCTGAAGGCGGGACTCAAAACTTAAACTTGAATGGTCAACACTCGCTCCTACTGAATTTAGCAAGCAAAATCGAGTCGCATTCCAAATTTTATTGGCGAAATTGCGAAAAGTTTCAATTTGCGTATCGTTCCAGCGAATGTCCATTCCGGTGGCGATGCTTGCCAAATAAATCCGGGTTGCGTCAACTCCATATTTATCAAACATTTCCAAAGGATCAACGCCGTTTCCTCTGCCCTTAGACATTGGTTTGCCGTCCTTCGCTAAAACCGTTCCCGTAACCAAAACGTCTTTGAAAGCCTTTTTATTGACGAATTTTTTCGTGGTCATTATCATGCGGGAAACCCACAAAAAGATGATGTCCCGACCTGTTACTAAAACATCTGTTGGACAAAAAGTCTCGAGATCAGGCAGATTTGCAGGCAAGATGCCTGCGTTACCATTCCATCCAAATGTCGAAAAAGCCCACAACGCCGAAGAAAACCAAGTATCTAAAACGTCAGCGTCTTGAGTCAATTGCGACTTGCCGTCATTCGTATTTTGTAATTCGTAATCGGCTAACGCTTCTTCGTAAGTTCTTGCAACAAAAGTATTTCCAGCTTCATCATACCAGGCAGGAATTTGATGTCCCCACCAAAGTTGCCGGGAAATTGTCCAATCTTTTAGGTTTTCGAGCCAAGTTGTGTAAACCTTGGCGTGCGGAACATTAGGATAAAAATTTGGCGTTCCTTCGTTTTTGATTAAATCCAAAGCCAGATCACGCATTTCGTCCATTTTGCAAAACCATTGCTCGGACAAAAGCGGTTCGATGATATTTTTGCAACGCTCGCAAACTGGCAAACTGATTTCATAATCATCAATTTTTTCCAATAGCCCAAGTCTTTCAAATTCCTCGATAACTTTCGTGCGAGCTTCAAAACGGTCAAGTCCTTGGAAATCTTCGCGAACATTCTCGTTCATTGTCGCGTCATTGTTCATTATGACGATTTGCGGCAGATCGTGTCGCAAGCCCAATTCGTAGTCGTTCGGATCATGTGCCGGCGTGATCTTTACTGCACCCGTTCCAAATTCGGCGTCAACGTATTCATCGCCGACAATCGGAATTTGTCGATTAGTCAAAGGCAGAGCAATCATTTTTCCAATCAAATCTTTGTAGCGTTCATCATTCGGATTAACCGCGACTGCTGTATCGCCAAGCATCGTTTCCGGTCGAGTTGTGGCGACCGTAATGGTTCTATCTGTTCCACTTATCGGATATTTCAGATAAACAAGTTTGCCGTCTTTGCGGGTTTCTTCTTTAACTTCAAGATCCGAAATAACGGTCAAATCTTTCGGACACCAATTAACAATTCTTTTGCCACGATAAATCCAACCTTCTTCATAAAGTGTGCAGAAAACTTCTCGGACAGCACGCGACAAACTTTCGTCCATCGTAAAACGCTGTCGCGACCAATCAACCGAAGCACCTTCGCGTCGCATTTGCTCTGTAATTGTGTTGCCGTATTCTTCTTTCCACGACCAACAGCGTTTCAGAAATTCTTCCCGTCCAATGTCTTGCGGAAGTTTATTATCTTGTCGGCGAAGTTGTTCGACAACTTTCCTTTGCACCGAAATTCCGGCGTGATCAGTGCCGGGAAGCCAAAGAGTTTTGAAACCTTGCATACGTTTCCAACGAGTCAGAACATCCATCAAAGTATGTTGCAAGGCGTGTCCCATGTGCAGCGAACCAGTTACATTTGGCGGCGGAATAACGATTGAATAAGGTTTTGCATCTGCATTTTGATTAATTTCAGGCGAGAAAAAACCAAGTTTTTCCCAGCGTTGATAGTGCGATTCTTCGGCTTCTTTGGCGTTGTAGGCTTTAGCAATTTCCATAAATTTATTTGATTTTAATTCTAAAACAAAAAGGGTTAGTTTTCATCTATCTAGAAAACTAACCCTAATATTTAGCGATTTGATAAAAACTATTGTTTAAGTTTTTCCTCCGCCATTTTCTTAACGATTAGCTCCGTCATCGGCGGCACGACATCCCACGCCACTTCTCTGACTACTTTATCAGAAAGCCTTTCTAATACTTTTTGGACAATTGCTTCAATCAAATCCGGCGAGAAATTTGCAGCTAAGTTAGCTTGATTTGCCGGAATCTGAATATGAGCAGGCTGTTCAAATTCTTCCGAAGGCTTCAATACTGGCGGTTGAACTGCGGCTTCAACCTTTTCCAGCATTTTAGGTGTTTCGGCTTCAAATTGCGACTCTCCTTCTACCTCATCATAGTCGTCCTCATCGTCTTCGTCATCAAAATCAAAGTCGATTGGCGGTAGTTCCAAAGGATCATCATCGTCCAATTGAAGAACCGCAGCGGCTTCTGGAAGTTCATCTTCGATTGGCAGAATATTTTCATCAGCATCGCTATAATTATTGATGTTTTCAACCAGTACGTCATTTCTCAAATCACCTGTTTCCAATATGTCATGCGAAGAATCCTGCGGGTTTACATAGGCATATTCCGCTTCGTTTGAAAACAAACTTGGCTTTGCCAAATCGAGTCTGTCGAAGTCTTCATTAGATAAAGGTTGGGTTTTTAACAAGTCGGTTTGGCTCGGAATTTCGTTTTTTGCCTCAAATTTTTGTGTATCGTCTAAGGCATAATTGCTAATTGTGCTTACTTCAACTGAATCATCCGCGAAATTTGAATTCTGATACGAGCTGGTCTCAACAGGTGAAAAACTTGTTGTGGGTTTCTCAATTTCCAGAGTTTCAAGATAAGAACTTCCTTCAGTCGCAACCGGAGCCGCAACCGAAACTCCTTCACGACCGGAATTCAGTAAAATTGTTACTTTATTGACCAATTGACGAATTGATTGGAAAGGCTTTGTAAGAAAATCGTCTGCCCCAACCCGTTTTGCTTCTGCTTCATCAAATGGCTCAAATGAACCAACCAAAAGAATTACAGGCGTATTTCGCAGATTTTCGTCCGCTCTGATTCTTTCGCAGATTTCATATCCCGTTAGTCCGGGCATATTTACATCCGCCATTATCAAATCAGGCGAGATTTCTGCAACTTTAAGCATTGCGGAATCTCCGTCGCCGACAGAAATAACCTCAATGCCTTCGTCCGCAAAGGTTAAATTAACTACTTTTTGAATTGTAACTGAGTCATCTGCCAGCAGTAGTTTTCGTTTTGACACGAGAGTTTTGCTCCTTAGTTATCGAACTACTGAAAATTTTTATTTTCTTCAGAAAAAAAATCTACGTTTGAAAGCTATCATTCGTTTAGGCGAAACGTCAAGAAAACTTTTCTTTATTCTGCAACACTTTAATCCTTTTTGACAAACATTCGCAGCATTAGTTGCATTTGTACTGCTGTAAAAGGCTTGGGGAGAAAAGCAACTGCTCCCGCTGAGAAACTATCTGATGACAAACGCGGATTCTGTTCCGCCGTCATCATAATTACAGGAATTTTCATAAGACGCTTTTCCGATTGCATGTGCCTGACGAGTTCGGTGCCTTGAATATAGGGCATTACAACATCAAAAACTGCCGCTACAAAAGGTTCTCCATCATTCAATATCTTGAAAGCTTCGCGTCCGTCACGAACCGTTATCGCCTTAAATCCTTCTTTTTCAACAATTGCCTTTACCAAGCGAAGAATTGCCGGATCATCATCGGCAATTAAAACCTGAGACTTTCCTGTGATTTTTTCTTCACTCATATAAAACTTTTCTCTTCCTTACCGAGACGCCACAACCAAATCCTAAAGTCTTTTCTTTCCACTTACTAATTTTGCCGCCAGATTTATTGCCGTTTTCATGCTTGAAAAGTCTGCAATATTCTTTCCTGCAATATTAAATGCCGTTCCATGGTCAACCGATGTCCTGATAATCGGCAAACCAAGTGTCACGTTGACCGATTCGCCAAATGACAAGCACTTTACCGCAATCGTCGCCTGATCGTGATAGCACGAAACTACCGCATCAAATTCACCTCGAAAAGCCCTCAAAAAAACCGTATCGGGCGAATAAGGACCGGTAACATCAATGCCATGTTTTCCCCGACATTCCTCAATCGCAGGAACAATTTCGCGAGCTTCTTCATTGCCAAACATTCCGTCTTCTGAAGCGTGCGGATTAAGTCCGGCAACGGCAATTTTGAGATCTTTCAGCAAAAGCTTTTTCAATGTTTGATTAGTAAATTTTATCAAATCTACTAATCTTTCTTTCTTTACCAAATCAATCGCGTCAATCAAGGAAACATGAGTTGAAAGCAAAACTACACGCAAATCACCTGCAAAAAATGACATCGCAAATTCCTTGGTATTTGTCAAAGCAGCTAGCATTTCCGTATGTCCCGGAAAATTATATCCACCCATGTGCAAAGATTTTTTGCTAATCGGAGCGGTCGAAATAGCGTCAATCTTATCGGTTTGGCAAAGCTTAACTGCTGTTTCTATATATTCTGCAGAAGTTTTTCCGCCAATCACAGAATCTTTGCCCAATATAATTTCTTCGTTTATATTGGCTAGATCATAGATGATGATTTTATCTGATTTAGCAGGAATTTCGCTGCCAAATTTGACTACTTCAAAATCAATTTTCAATCGCAATTTGTGTGCCGCTTTTCCCAAAAATTCAGCGTCACCAATTACTATCGGCAGATAATCATCTCCAATAGGTTTATTAACTAAAGCTTTTAGAATTATTTCTGAACCTATGCCAGCGGCATCGCCCATCGTAATACCGATACGTGGCGGGACATCAAGGCTGGCAATCTTTTCTCTGGATTGCCCATTTAGCACTCGGGGATTTTTCACCTGCTTATTAACCAAACTAAATAAGAATTTACTTCTTATCATCAGCCTTGTACATGTACTTTATATTATGTTTTAACAAAAGTATATTGGCTGCATCCGTACGATTTATTTTCAAAGCATCTCGATCGTACCATTCAATCGTGCCTTTTATTTCTTCACCATCGCCTAAAACCACGACCATCGAAGTGTGTGAATCAATCTGCTTTTTGTAGTAATAGATTTCCGCATTAGTTTCCGGAGTTGGTGGCGTTCTTCTTCTACCGGATGAGTCGGAGTCGCTGTAAGGCTGTCTGGAATAAGGTTGGTTTCTATCCTTATTAAAATCTTTCTCACTCATAATTTTACGCTCCTTTCCCTCGTTGGAGGGAGGTTTATCCATTCAACAGTGGTTCAAGTTTTCAATCTCAAGATCATGAAATAAAATACTTTTACTAAGTACTGTTCAAATTACGTAAACGATTGTCAGTAGAAAAATTAATCAAGCCATCAAACTTCTTTATTTCTTCAATAAAACTAATCCGCCTGCCTTCTGATGAAAGTCGGAACATCTAAATCTTCCGCCTTGTCGCTGTCATTTGTCCGTGAAGGCAACCTGACAGGATACTGAGAAACCGACGAAGTTTCGTTAAACTGATTTGTCGGCAAAGCTATTCTGGATTGATTGTCAAAACCCGTCGCAATTACGGTAATTTTAACCTCATCGTTCATGTCTTCATCAAAAACAGTTCCAAAAATAATATTCGAATCTTCATGTGCCTCTTCCTGAATCAAAGAAATCGCTTCTTCAATTTCATCCAAAGGCATATTTTTCGACCCGGTAATATTAATGAGAGCTCCCTTCGCCCCCTTGATCGAATTTTCCTCAAGTAATTTAGAATCAATCGCGGCTTTCATTGCTTTAACGGCAGCATTTTCGCCACTCGCCGACCCAATTCCCATAAGAGCCACGCCCATTCCCTTCATTACAGATTTAACATCAGCAAAATCGAGATTTATCATTCCGGGAACTGTAATCAAATTACTGATGCCCTGAACGGCTTGGAGCAAAACGTCATCTGCCCGGCGAAATGCTTCCATGATGGTAATTTTCTCTTCAACTTCTTTAAGTTTGGAATTTGGAATTGTGATAATCGTATCAACACATTCCCGTAATTCAGCCAAACCCAATTCAGCCTGCATCATCCGTTTTTTGCCTTCAACCGTAAATGGTTTGGTAACTACTGCAACAGTCAAGGCTCCCAATTCGATTGCCAGAGATGCAATCACGGGTGCCGCACCTGTTCCTGTTCCGCCGCCTAAACCGGATGTAACGAAGATCATGTCTGAACCTTCCAAAACGTCCAAAATTTTCTCGTGATCTTCAAGAGCCGCATTTCGCCCTATATTAGGATCAGCTCCCGCACCAAGTCCGCGAGTCAATTTGCTTCCTAATTGAATTTTGATGGGTGCTTTTGAATTATTGAGAGCTTGAACATCGGTATTGACGACAATAAATTCAACACCCTTCACGCCCGCTTCAATCATCCGATTGACCGCATTACTACCGCCACCGCCAACTCCAATCACCTTGATTCTTGCCCCTGTGATTGGCGGTTCGTCTAAGTAAATTTTGATTCCGTTATTATTCATTTGGTAACCGTCACTTGACATTATTGTACATCCCTTTAGTTGTTTTACCCAAATTCCAGGTGATGTTTTAGAGACTCTTTAATTGTGTGCTTACTTACTATATATTGTGTCTATGGCGAGCAAGCATACAACGATTTGCGTCTAAAAAGCTAGTAGAAAATGTAAATTTCGTGTAAATTTATCTAAATTTTTCACGAAAACTCTCAAACCATTGTGCAACCCTCTGCGTTGGCGACTTTCCGCCTTGAAATTCGCGAATTTGCGACCGCATTGACGATAAAGCTAAACCAATGGCGACTGCCCATTCAGGACTGTCAATTTCATTAATCAATCCGCCTGACCTTGATTTTTCAGGAAAACCAAGCCGAGTAGGAGCATCAAAAACTTGTTCGGCAATTTCTACCGTTCCGCGAACTAATGATCCTCCGCCTGTTAAAACCACCCCGCTCGAAATTTGTCCTTTTACGCGATTAACTTCTTCGGCAACAACCTGCAAAAGTTCGATGGCACGCGGCTGCATTATGTCGCACAAAATTTCTTTCGTCAGCTGACGCGTTTCATTTCTTCCAACCGGCGTAATTTCAATAATTTCCTGAGTTTCTTCGGGATGCAGCAGAAATTTCGCGACGCATCCGTATTTTTGTTTAACCATTTCGGCTTCTGGAATAGAAACTCTCAATCCAACTGCAATATCTTTCGTCAAGTGCATTCCGCCAAATGGAAACATCGTTGTATGCTGCACGGCTCCGCGTCCGAAAATCATCAGCGAAGTAACTTCTGAACCGATATTTACTACTGCACAGCCATATTCTTTATCGTCATCGGTGAGCGTTGCTTCAGCCGCTGCCAAGGGCTCAAGCATCATGTTTTCGATTTCCAAGCCGGTTCGGTGAATGGCTTTGACAAGATTTTGTTTGCCCGCACTTGGACTAATTATTACGTGTACTTTGCTTTCGAGTCTCGCTCCTGTCATCCCGATTGGCTCTACGATTCCGTCTTGCCCGTCGATGATAAATTCTTGTGGCAGACGATCAACAATTTCCCAACCCGCCGGAAGCTGCATCGCACTAGCCGATTCAACCGCACGTTCAACGTCGTCAGCTATTATTTCACGTCCTGCTCCGGCTACGGCAACCACTCCTTGTTTGTTTTCACCACGCAGATGTTCGCCGGATAAATTGATTGTCGCCATTTGAACTTCAAGTCCGCTGACACGCTCCGCCTCTTCGACCGCTTTTTTAATTGATTCAACGACCAAGTCAGTGGTTGTCACGATTCCACGTCGAAGTCCGCGAGATTCAGCGTGTCCAAATCCGATAATATTCATCGAACCGTCTTCCGTAGGTTCGCCGATCACGCATCGAACTTTGCTTGTGCCGATGTCTAAACCAACTGCATTAATTGGACGATTTATCATATTTTATTGAGAATACAAATGTGTACGACTTTACCTAAATCCCTTGTTGCGTTTAACTGTTTTTGTATTTCGCGACAACATTTCCGCCATGCGAAATCATCGATTCAATTGTTTGCCCCTTACCGGTAAGCATTGGTAATGCCCTTTGCAAACGCTTGCCAAAATCTTCTTTACCCAAATATACAACCACGCTCTCATTCGAATCCGGAACATTAGCCGCGACATCTTGCATATCTGATAAGTCTAATGAAGTCAAGTTTTTATCAAGCCCTAATGTCTGCATTTCATCGCGAATCTTGGTAAAAAGTTTAACCCGTTCCTGATTATCTTTTAGTGCCTTGTCTGATTTCGCTTCGTCCCAACCGCGTAAAACAAATGCGGGGCGAGTTTCGTTTTTACCAACTAAAGCGATGATAATTCCTTCATCATCTATCCAAAAATCGCTGGAGTTTACGCGAACAATCGCACGCGGAGTTCGCTCGGTAACCTGAACCTGAATTCCATCAGGCAAAATTCTCGAAACGATTACTTCTTTTACATATGCGAGATTTTGAACATCACTTTTTATACTATCAAGTTCAGAATTCCAAACACCGTTTCTGCCGGCATGGCTTTTTACAATCTTCTCTATGTCATCTTTTGAAACTTTGGAAACGCCTTTAACCTCAATCCGTCTGACATCAAAAAATGACGACGCAGCAACCGTTCGAATTCCCATCATCATAAGGAAACCAAGGCAAAAAAGTATTGCGACGATAAAAACAAACGGCACTAAAGTGTTAAAAATGCGGCTCGGTTTTGCCTTTCCACGAGAAACAGCCGTTCGCCTGCGTTTTGGTGTCGCGGCAGATTTAAGCTTTGTTGTTCGCCTTACATTTCGTGTTTTTGTAGCCATAATTCCTCCCAAACCCAAGGATTCTATCCTTTTTTGATTGCTTCAAGTATTTTATCTGAAAGCGTTGTAATCGTTCCGGCACCAAGAGTTATAACCAGATCATTCTCTTGCAAATGCGGCATAACTTGTTCGACGGCAGTTTCGATACTACCTATATAATTCGCGTTTTTATGCCCGTAAAGTTTGATATTTTCCGCCAAAATCTCAGCGGTAATTCCTTCAATCGGAGATTCACTCGCCGCGTAAATATCGGTAATAAAAAGTAAGTCCGCATTGTTAAAAGCCAACGCAAATTCATTCATCAATTCCTGAGTTCGCGTATAACGATGCGGCTGAAAAATCACAACTGTCCGTTTGCCAACAGAACCGCGTTTTGCTGCGTCCAGAGTCGCCAAAATTTCTGTCGGATGATGCCCATAATCGTCAACAACTGCGATTCCATTTGCTTCTCCTTTGAACTGAAATCGTCTGTTGGCATTTTTGAAAATAGTAAATGCTTCGGCGATTTTTTCAAATTCAACATCCAATTCCAAAGCAACGGCAGTTGCCGCTAAAGCATTATAAACATTATGCTTGCCCGGAACTGGCAGATTAATTTGTCCTAAAATCTCGTTGCCCTTCGAAACGGTAAATGTTGAACTAAATCCATCGTTATAAACAATATCAGAAGCTGAAACATCAGCCTGTGCAGTCAAACCGTAAGTAACCCGGCGGCGTTTGATATTCGGAATGATCAGTTGAACATTCGGATCGTCTAAACACAAAACCGCTGCACCAAAAAAAGGAACTTTGTTGATGAAATCCGTAAAACATTGAACGACATCTTCCATGCCTTTATAAGATTCCATGTGTTCTTTATCTATGTTTGTAACTACTGCAATAGTTGGATATAGCATTAAAAACGAACGGTCGGATTCGTCCGCTTCAGTTACAAACCAATCACTTTGACCGAGCCTCGCATTCGATCCAAGCGTATCAACCACACCGCCGACTACTGTCGTCGGGTCAACTCCGGCATGACCTAAAATCGTTGCTACCATTGAGGTTGTCGAAGTTTTTCCGTGTGTTCCGGCGACCGCAACCGCATATGGTTTGAGTGCCATTAATTCCGCCAACATTTCGGCACGCGGAATTATTGGAATACTTCGCTCTTTGGCTTCAATAATTTCGGGATTATCGTCCTTGGCGGCGGAAGTATAAACACAAACTTGTGCATCGCCTACGTTCTCAGCCGCATGACCTTCATAAACGGTCGCACCAAATAATTCCAAACGATCCGTATTACGAGATTTTTTCAAATCCGAACCCGAAACTTGAAATCCGAGATTGCAGAGCACCTCCGCGATACCGGACATTCCGATTCCCCCGATGCCAATAAAATGAACTCTTTTTACGTGTCTAAACATCTTCTTTTTTGCCGCGAATCTCGCGGATTTTCGCCGATTTATTTCGATTTAATCCGCGTTATTCGCGTTTATCCGCGGCTAATTTTTCTATCAAACTCACTGTCAATTCCGCCGCATCTTTTTTTGCCAATTTTCGAGCAGAATTTTCCATTTCGGTAATCTCTTCGGGCGAATTTATCAAATCCATAATTTCTTTCGCCAAACTTTCGCCGGTTAAATCAGCTTGCAGAATCATCTTCGCGGCGTTGGCGTTTGCTAAAGCTTCAGCGTTTTTGCGTTGATGGTCGTCGGCGGCGGTCGGTAACGGAATCATTATTCCCACCTTTCCAGCGGCGGATAGTTCCGCACAAGTCGTTGCACCTGCTCGACATACAACCAAATCGGCTTTGGCAAATTCCGCAACCATATCGGTAATATATTTGCGAACATCTGCCGAAACGTTCGCGTCTTTGTAACCGCTTTCTATCTTGTCAAAAGCGTGTTCGCCAGTTTGGTGAACGATATTTAATTGATCAATCGGCAAATATTTTAGTGCATCAACCATCGCAAAATTGATCGCCCTTGCACCTTGCGAACCGCCAAAAATTAGCAGATTCAACTTTTCCTCACGTTGCTTCGGCTGAACATCAAAAAACTCTTTTCGCACAGGGTTTCCAGTTACAACGCCTTTACCCGGGAAAAATTTCAAAGACTCTTCAAAGGTCAACGCCGCTTTATCGACAAATCTTGCCAGTTGACGATTCGTAAAACCCGGCAGTGCGTTTGAATCCATCACTAAAGTTGGAATTTTCAATAAGCTCGCCATCAATAAAACCGGTCCGGTAACGTATCCGCCTGCACCGACGACCACATCAGGCTTAAATTCTTTCAACAGCTTGCGTGCTTGAAAAAAACTTTTCGGCAATAGAAGTAAACCTTTTAATTTTCCAACCAGACCCATGTTTTTCAAACCCACCGAATCAATTGTCAAAAGTTCAAAACCATTATTTGGAACTAATGTCGTTTCCAAACCGCGTTCTGTGCCGACAAATTTAAGGGTTGAGGCGGAATCGCGTTGTAAAATCTCTTTGGCGACCGCAATTGCTGGATAAATATGCCCTCCGGTTCCGCCTGCCGCAAATAAAACTTTCATAAAATCCTACGCATTCGCCTTTTTGCCAATCTTTCGCCGACGCCGATGTGGACTCACATTTTCATTTTTTTCAACGCTCACAAAACCTGCATATTGCGAAATATTAAGCAAAATCCCGACCGCCGCCAGCGTTATCAAAATCGACGAACCGCCATATGAAATGAATGGAAGCGGAATTCCTTTAGCCGGCAAGATTGAAACTACAACGCTGATATTAAAGAGTGCCTGAACGATTAGCCCAGTAATAAGTCCAATTCCAAGAAGCATTCCGAATCTGTCAGGTGCCATCAACGCTGCACGAGTTCCCCGCCATAGTAAAAACCCGAATGCGATAACAACGGCGAGAGTGCCAAGTAATCCGAGTTCCTCGCCAACAGTTGCAAAAATAAAATCAGAATATGGATATGGCAGGTAAAAAAGCTTTTGTTGCCCTTTTGCAAAACCCTCTCCGATAATTCCGCCCGACCCAATCCCCATAAGCGATTGGCAAACTTGATAACCTGCTCCGACGGCATTTTCCTCACTGCAGGGATCAAGAAACGCCATCAATCTGCGGACTCGCCACGGAGCAAACAAGATTGCACCAACACCAATTAAAACGAGCGATGCAAAAACAACCGCAAGATGCAAAATATTCGCCCCCGCCGCGAAATAAACCACCACAAAAATAGATGATAAAACGATAGTGGTACCCAAATCGGGTTCCAGAATTATCAAACCGCCCATTACTGCCAATAGTGCCAGACACGGCAGCACCGTTTCTTTCAAACTACTGATGGATTTTTCGTTTTTCGTCAAAAAATACGCCAGGAAAATCGGCAAAACAATTTTCGATATTTCCGAAGGCTGGAATGAAATTCCGGCAAATCTAATCCAGCGTCTCGCACCGTTTATCGCACCAAAACCAAATACACAAGCCAACAAAAGAACAGTTATTATGACCAAACCAAAAACAATTATTTTATTATTAAATATCCGGTAATCAATTTTTGAAGTCGCATACATTACCAATAGTCCCGCTAATGTGAAGCCAAATTGCTTATAAAAATAGGCAAATTGAGTCGCCCCGTCCGGATGTTTTGCAGTCTCTTCGAGCGAAATCATAGCGGATGCAGAATAGACCATCACCGAACCGAAAAGTGCCAATCCGGCGGCAATCGCAAACATAAACCAGTCTATTCTTAACTTTTTTGCCATTATTTCGATTTTGGATTTGCCGTTTTAGATTTTGGACTGTTTGCCAAATCTAAAACTGCATCCTTAAAAACCTTCCCGCGTTCTTCGTAACTTCTGTACATATCAAAACTCGCACAAGCCGGTGCAAGCAAAACTGAATCGCCACTTTCGGCGTTTTCAAAACCTTTTTCAACTGCTTCGTTCATCGAGCTTGCACGAATAATTTCCGCATAATCTTTTAACTGATTTTCAATATTATCCGCATCTTCGCCGATCAAAACCAATTTACGAACGCTCGATTTAATAAGCTCTGCAAGCGGTTGATACGGTGCGTTTTTACCGCGTCCACCGAGAATTAAAACCGTTTTCCCGTCGCCTTCGCTCAATGCTTCGAGTGCTTTTAGGGTTGCATCAACTGACGTCGCTTTCGAATCGTTATAAAACTTTACGCCATCAATTTCGCTGACAAATTCGAGGCGATGCTCAACAGCGTTGAATGTTTTAACTGTTTCACGCATCGAATCAAGCGATGCACCGCAAGCAAATCCAGCCGCAAAAGCCGCCAAAACATTTTCAACATTATGTATGCCTCGAAGCGTCATTTCATTACGCGAAATTAAAAATTTCTCTTCGCCTCCGGCACGTTTTATCAAATCATTTCCGCGTAAAAAGAAGCCTTCCTCAAGTTCTTTTTTTGTTGAAAACAAAACAACTTTCGCCTTCAAACCGCTTACCCAACTCGCCGTAATTTCATCGTCAGCATTCAAAATCGCGACATCAGCAGCCGCTTGATTCATAAAAATCCGATGTTTCGCCGCCGCATAATCTGTAAAAAAATCGTATCGATCCATATGATTCGGCGTAACATTCAAACAAAGTGCAACGTTTGGTCTGAAATCGACGATTGTTTCAAGCTGAAAACTGGAAAGCTCGACAACCGTCCAAGTATTTTCAGTCGAAGTTTCTGCCAGCGTTACCAAAGGCGTTCCGATATTTCCGCCAACTTGAGTTTCGATTCCGGCGTTTTTCAAGATCTCGCCAATAAGAGTTGTGGTCGTAGTTTTACCGTTTGAGCCTGTAATTCCAACTATTCGACCTTTCAAAAACCGAAAAGCTAATTCGACTTCGCCAATTACCTCGCCGTCTTTGCGGTCAACATATTTCGCGGGAATCGTGTTTGTCGGAACACCAGGCGAAATTACAACCAGATCAATTTGATCGAGTAACCACGAAGGAATTTCTCCGCCGATCAATCCGACTTTATGTGTTTCATTCAAAGAACATGCTTCATCTGACCAGGTCTCCACCTCTCGTTTATCATGAAGGGCAACAACAGCACCGCGTTCAGCCAAGAATCTTGCCGAAGTAATGCCCGATTTTCCCGCTCCCAATACAAGAGCCTTTCTTCCTTTGATTTCCATTCAAAAATCCGAAACTAACGCAACTTAAGTGTCGCTAAACTCGCCAAAGCAAACAAGATAGCAATAATCACAAACCTAAAAACCACCTTCGCTTCCGTCATTCCGCCCATCTGGAAATGATGGTGAATCGGAGCTTGCCTAAAAATACGCTTGCCGACGCCGGTTGAACGTTTTGTGAATTTGAAATAACCCACCTGCATCATCACGGACAAAGCTTCGATGATAAAAATTCCGCCAACAAACGGCAGCATAAATTCTTGTTTCGTCAAAATTGCGACCGTTCCCAATGCTCCGCCAATCGCCAAACTTCCTACGTCGCCCATGAAAACTTCGGCTTTCGGTGCGTTGTACCACAAAAATCCTAGACTAGCTCCGACCATCGCACCGCAGAAAACGGTCAATTCCGCAGCTTCCGGTTTATGTGTAATATCCAAACGCTCCGCCCAACGTGAATCACTCGCAACATAGGTTAAAGCTGTCAAAGCAGACATCGCGATGAAAGTCATACTGGTCGCTAATCCATCTAAACCATCCGTCAAATTTACAGCGTTCGACGATCCTAAAAGTATGAAAGCAATAAAGATAAGATAACCGCCGGCACCAATCCAAGTAATACTGGTGTTGTAGTCAGAAAGTGCAGTTGCCTTCCAAAAAGGGATACTAAGATTCCACGGGTAATCGGCGAAAAAATATAGCGTTGCCCATATTCCAACGGCGACTGCCAGTTGTCCGGCAAGTTTTTGGCGTTCGGTTAATCCCTCGCTTCGTTTCTTTACGATCTTGATCCAATCGTCGGCAAAACCGATTAATCCAAAAAGCGTTGTAGCTAAGAGAGTTAGCCACAAATAAAGGCTATCAAGCCTTGCACAAAGCACGACCGATAGAAAAACCGCTCCGAGAATCAAGATTCCACCCATCGTTGGCGTACCCTTTTTTGCCTGATGCTCAGCCGATAATTCTTCGCGGATTTCTTGTCCAAATTTCAAATCAGAGAGTTTTTGTATTACTTTTCCACCAAACAAAAGTGAGATAAGCAAAGCAACTATGGTTGCTAAAGCAGTCCGAAAAGTCACATATTGAAAGACGTTCAAAGCCTTTATAAAATATGAAGGACACGGACTAAGATCAGTACAATTTGCCTGATAAATAAGTTTGTATAAAAAGTAATAAAGCATTTCTCGATTTTGGATTTGGGATTCTGGATTTCCGATTGTCCATCGTCCGCTGTCAGTTGTTTATTTTTCCAATTCAAATTCCGCTAATAATCCTTGGATCACTTTTTCCGTTTTTACGCCGCGTGAACCTTTAATTAGAATCAAATCGCCTGCTTGCACTTCATTAACAAAATTCTCACTGGCGATTGCCGAATTTTCGTAAAATTCCACATTACTAAGCCCGTTTTCTTTTGCTCCCGCAATAAGATCAGCGGCGAATCCTTCGATTCCAAAAAGGGCTTCGATTCCAAGTTTGGCGATTTCTTTGCCCGTTTCCTTGTGAATATTAGCCGAATCAGTTCCGAGTTCACGCATTTCACCCGCTACAACGATTTTTCTTTTTGCACTGACTCCGCCTTCAACCAATGTTTTGACCATCGAAAGCAACGCATCGGGATTTGAATTATACGAATCATTGATGACAGTAAAACCTTTGGCAAACCGCAAAATCTCGCCACGTTGCGGCGGCGGCTTAACATTGTGCAAGGATTTGGCAATTTCCGCAACGCTCATTCCGAAATCATGCCCAACGGCTGCGGCGGCTAAAGCATTCAAAATGTTATGTTTACCATTCAAAGGAAAATCAACTTCGGATGTTCCGCTTGGCGTATTTAACTCAAACTTTGTTTCGCCAAACTTTTCAAAACTAATATTTTTTGCCATCACATCCGCATCATTTTCAATACCATAAGTAATTGTTTTGCCTTTGCTCAAACTCTGCATTGCCAAAACTCTTGCATCATCAGCATTTAAAACAGCAATTCCGCCAGCCTTCATGCCTTCAACAAGTTCTGCTTTAGCTTTTGCAACGCCGTCAATAGAACCAAGATGCTCGACGTGAACCGGCAAAACGTTTAATTCGACGGCTACATCCGGCGGCGTAATTCTGCATAAGCGGGCAATTTCGTGATCGGGCGTTGACATTCCCATCTCCAAAACCGCCACGTCAAAATTTCCTTCACTAAGTATCCGCAAAACGGTAAGTGGATGCCCCAAACCATTATTGTAATTTTTAATATTACTTAAAACGCTCTTTCCGCCAGCCCGTAAAACGTGTGCAGTCAGCTCTTTAGCGGTTGTTTTTCCGGCACTTCCCGTCACCGCGACAACGGGTTTATTCCATTCCAAATAAACGCCGTGAGCGAGATTTTGCAATGCCAAAATGCAATCATCAACCATTAACAAACGATCTTTGTGCGGCTCTAAAATTTCTATGTGTTCTGCGTAACGATCCGGACGGACGATGCAGGCGATCGCTCCCTTTTCAAAAGCGGAGGGAATATATTTGTGCGAATCTTCAAAATCGCCATTGAAACAATTATTTCTATAATCCGGCTGAGAGAGTGCAAAAAATAGGTCTCCCGCTTTTACTTCGCGGGAGTCAATCGCAATGGTTTGAAACTCCTTTTCGAGTAAAGCGGGATTTAAGCCTTGGCAATCGGCGTTTATATATTTTGCGGCGGTTTTAAGTTTCAAGTCTTTGCTTTTCCCGAAGATTTATTTTTTGTTTCGCTTTTTGATTTTGGTTCAATCGCAACCGTTCTTGGACGCGTACTTTCCGGTTCGTTGTCTATATTTCCATTTTTGCTGATTTTTACGCTACCCGACGATTTCTCGCTTTTCTCGGGATTGATTTTTTCAATTTTCTTTTCGTCAGTTTTTTCTGTCCGAACAGCTTTCGCGTCATCCGTTTTTTTCGACGCATTTTCTTTGGTTTCGCTAATAACTTCCGCTACTTCCTGTCTGATAAATCCATCAGGAGCAACATTCATTTCCGGCAAAATTTGCTCGGCAATACTACGGAAAATCGGTGCTGAAACGTGTCCGCCATCTTTGGCAAAACCCTGCGGCTCATCTAATATAATCGCGATTACAACAGCCGGATTATCAAATGGAGCAAATCCGATAAATGATGAAATGTACTTATTTTCGTTAATTCTTTTGAGTTTTTCATCATATTTCCAAGCAGTTCCGGTTTTTCCTGCTGAAGTATAACCATTTAACTGAGCGAGTTTTCCGGTTCCGCTCAAGACGACTTTTTGCATCATCTGACGCATACTTCGAGCCGTTTCAGGACTTACAATCTGAACTTTTTCAGCTTCTGTCGTTGAAAAGACTTTGCCATCGGCTTGTCGTATTTCCTTAATAATATGGGGCTTAACCTTGATACCGTCGTTAGCAATAATCGCAAAAGCTGAGGCACTTTGCAACGCGGTAACACCGATTTCATAACCAATAGACATTGATGCCAAACTGTCGCCGCTCCAGCTTTCCGGCGAACGGATTATGCCGCGTGCTTCAGCCGGTAATTCTACTCCGGTTGTCTCGCCAAATCCAAATTTGCGAGCGTAACCAAAAAAGTTATCTTTGCCCAATTTTAGACCCGTTTTGATGGCTCCAACGTTGCTGGAAACGGCAAATGCATCCATGTAAGAAACGGTTCCGATTTTGTGAGAATCAGTAAACACATGCCCCGCAACGTCAATCGATCCGCGACTTACATCAATTTGCTGATTGGGCGTAATATTTTTTTCCTCTAAAGCCCCCGAATATGTAACCAATTTAAATACCGATCCGGGAGTGTAAAAATTTTGAATTGCCTTATTTGTATAAGCTTCGGGCGGAGCTTCATTAAATTTATTCAAATCGAAGGTCGGATAATTTGCCATTGCCAGAATTTCACCGGTTTTCGGATCTAAAACCACAGCTATTCCCGATTTTGCATTAGCCGCTTCAACGCCTTGTTTTAAAGCTTCTTCAACCTTGTATTGAATCGAACTGCTGATAGTTAAAACCAAATCTTTTGGTGGCTCACGCTCTTCATCTTTTTCAGATTCGTCATAAACTCTTCCCAAACGATCGCGATCTTTCCATTTTTCTGTCATGGCTCCGCGTAAAATTTTCTCTTGCGAAAGTTCGATTCCCGCTTTTCCGTTATCATCCAAATCGCTGAAACCAATTACTTGCGAAGCCACATTATTATATGGATAAGAGCGTTTTTGTTCTTCTTTCCAATGCAATCCCTCAAATTTTGGCTCATCAAATTTCTTCAAGTCTGCAACCTTCAAATGCTCATTCAGCTTTTGCGAAGTTTCTTCATCAATTTTTCGAACCAGCCAAACGAATCTCTTTCCTTTTGCCTTTGCTTCCAAAAGATTTTTAGCTACGTCGTGTGTTTTGAGTTTGAAAAATGCAGAAATCTTTTGAGCCGCTGCTTGCACATCTTCAATCTTTTGCGGGTCGGCATAGAGAGATTTCACCTTAACGCTAAGTGCCAGTGCCCGATTCGAACGATCATAAATCGAACCGCGTAACGTTTTAGTTTTATGTTCCGAACGACGTTGATTTTGAGCTTTGCCGCGAAAACTTTCGGCTTGATTTACTTGCAGATGAACGAGGCGAACGCCGATAATACCAATCCAAATTACAAAAAATGCAACGATGAGCATGAATCTCGAAAAAATAGTTTGAACAGAATTTTTCTGAATTGTGATTTTGCGTTTAGCCATTTAGAATCCTCAATATGGGCGGTTGTTAAAACTGAAAAATATATGATAAGCGGCTTATAATCGATACTTTAAACCACTTGCGGAATTTGTGATCTAACTTTTACTTTTTCGCAATTTGCGGACGGGGATTATTTTTCGGGACAGACTCTGATCTATCTTTGGTCTCTTTCGAATCTTTTATTTTATCGGACGCTTTCATGATTTCCGGCTTTTTGGATTCCGGCTTTTCGTCCGGTTTCTCCTGTTTTTCAACTTTGTTTTTGATTACTGCAGTTTTAACCGGAGTTTCCTTTGCCGGCAATTCAGAATTAGTTTTTTCTGTATTCGGCGAAACATTTATCATTTCAATATTCTGAGCCGTTAAGTCTTGCAATCCGAGCTTTTTAGCCGCTTTTTTTATTTCGTTTGGCGACAATAAAATTTCTTTCGCGATAAATAAGCGACGCTGCTCCGCTTCCAAACTTTCTTTCTCTTGCCGCAATTTAGCGTTTCTGATTCCAAAATCCATCGCCGAAAAATGCTGCCGGGCTGCCCAGAAAAAGCCTACTACCAAAAGTAAGCCGCAAACGAGAGTTAACAGACAATATCGCAGAGGAATTGGGTCGCGTTCGCGTTCAACTCGTTGTTTTTTGTCTTGTATGGAATTTCGCTTTCTCATATTTTTCACCAATTAATTGAGTTTCTGACAGACCCGAAGTTTTGCACTTCTGGCTCGAGGATTTTCGTTAGTTTCAATCTCATCCGGTATAATCGGTTTGCGGGTTAAAATCTCAATATTTTTTACTGCACCGCAAGCACAAATCGGAAAATTTGGAGGGCAATCGCATCGTCCTGCTTGTTTTTGAAACGTTCGTTTGACGATTCTGTCTTCCAGAGAATGAAAGCTGATAATCGCTAAACGCCCGTTTTTACTCAACTTATCAATCGAGTCAACTATAAATCTTTCCAAAATTTCAAGCTCGCCGTTAACCGCGATTCGCAAGGCTTGAAATGTTCGCGTCGCCGGATGAATCTTGTCTTTTTTACTATGCGGAACGCATCGATAGACCAAATCTTCCAATTCTTTGGTCGTTTTCGGAGTCATTCCGCTTTCTCTTTTTTCAACTATTCGCCTGGCAATTCGTCTAGAAAATCTTTCTTCCCCGTATTCGAAAATAATCTTGGCAATTTCAAATTCCGATAATCTTTCGAGCAATTCGGCAACCGTTTCACCTTCCGAATTTGCATCCATACGCATATCAAGCGGAGCATCGAAACGAAAACTAAACCCGCGATTTTCACTATCCAACTGCAAGGACGAAACTCCCAAATCTGCTAAAATTCCGTCAACTTTTTCAATCTTTGCTTCCTGTAAAACTTCGCCGATTTCAGAAAAATTCGCATGAAAAACCTGAAATCTTTCGCCAAATTTTTCCAGCCTTTCTTTTGCAATTGCGATTGCATCAAGATCTTGATCGATTCCGATAAGCCGTGTTTTCTTAAATCGCCCTAAAATCTCTTCGCTGTGTCCACCCATGCCGAGAGTTGCGTCAACGTAGATGCCGGAATCTTTGGTAACAAGCCAATCAACCGCTTCTTTCCGCAAAACTGTCTGGTGTATTTTTTCCGTTTCCTTCAAAGAGCCTTCCTATGAAATCCGAGACACAATTTACCTGTTCAAAGTCGCCTTTGAAACCTTTTTCTTTCAATGTTTTTATTTGAGATGATTGGCAATACTTAACCGTCTTAAGTTTTTCCAGAAATTGCTGATAGTTTCGGCAATACATTTCTTTTCCGGGGGACTGTTTAAGAATTTTCCACAAACCTTAAACACTTTCTAGCGAGGACTTCATTTTCTTACAACCTTATTTTTACTGACTTTTCAATAACTTAATCAGCATATTACGACTATTTGAAGCCTGCTGTCAAGCATTATTATTAAAATGCTTTATTCAAGTGCTTAAAAATTGTTACGCTTTTTTTGAGTGGTTTTTATAGGTCTGAATCAAAGGAATTTAACCTCAAAAAGACTCCTTCAATTCTTGAAAACATCGAGCTTTTATTTAATTTCGATCAATCTATTTTTGCCAACTTCCTCTGCCGCTCAAAATGCCCAAAAATCTCCATCGCTGCCTTTTCACCAACGATTGTTTTCAATTCTCCGACACTTGCATTAGCAATCTTCACGATTGAGCCGAAATTGCGTAAAAGCTGCATCTTCCGTTTTTCGCCAATGCCCGGAATGGCGGTAAGTTCGGATGTGAAATCGCGGACTTCGCGGCGTTTGCGGTGATATTCGATAGCGGTTTTGTGGGTTTCGTCGCGGATTTGCTGGATAAATCGCATCGCTTGTGAATTTGCATCGAAGGGAACGGGATGATTTTCATTTCCGCGTTTAATGAGGTGCGAAATTTGATTGTGATGTTTTGGCGGTTTTACTAAGCCGACGAGGGTAATCGCCTCAAGATCGAGTTCACGCATTGCCGCCGCAGCCGATGAAAGTTGACCCTTGCCGCCATCGATGAAAATCAAATCGGGGAGTATTTTTTGCTCTTCCAAACGGCGGCGATAAGTGCGAAAAACAGCTTCGTTCATCGAAGCAAAATCGTCTTGACCTTCAACAGTTTTTATCTTCAAACGACGAGTTTCGCTGCGATTTTGTTTGCCATTTTCAAATACAACCAATGCCGGCGACCGTGTCCGTTCCCGAAATATTTGAAATATCAAACGATTCAATTTTTTGCGGAAACCGCGGCAATTCAAGAATCTCTTGAAGCTCTTCCAAAACCTTTTCCATATCAGGTTTCAAAACTCTAAATCGTTGTTCAAAAGCGACTTTGGCGTTTGTTTCAACCAATTCAACGAGCTCAAATTTCATCCCACGTTTTGGTTCTACGATTGAAACTTTGCGTCCGCGTCTTTGGGTCAAAGCTGTTTGCAAAACCTCGCGATCGGCAAAATCATCCGGAACGTGGATCTCGAGCGGCACATAATCGGTTGAATAGTATTGCGATAAAACTTCGCCGAGGAACTCGGAAACATCGAAATCTTCCGGATCTAAATCCTCCCAAAAGAATTCCCGCCGACCCACGATTTTGCCTTCCCGCATCGTGAAAAGCTGTAATGCCAAAAGATTTTTTTCGCGATAATAACCAAAAATATCAACATCTCTATCCGGCGAAGTCATCATTTTTTGATTGTCGCCAAGCTGTAAAACGGTCGCTCGCAAATCTCGATATTTAGCAGCGAGCTCATACTTTTCCGTCTTGGCAAAATGCCACATCCGCTCTTCCAAATCTTCAGCAAGTTCGTTATTTTTTCCGTCTAAAAGCAGTTTTACATCTTGCGTGGCTTGGGCATATTCGGCAGGTTTACACAAATCTTTAACGCAAGGTGCAAGGCAACGTTTTAAGTGATATTCAAGACATGGACGAGGTAATTTGCCATTAATATCAATGTCGCAAGTGCGTAGCTGAAAAGTTCGATTGATGAGATCGAGCGTTTTCCGGGCGAGATTTGCAGGCAAAAATGGACCGTAATAGCTCGCCCCGTCTTTCAATAATTTCCGGGTTATGACAACTCTCGGAAAGGCTTCTTTGGTCAATTTGAGATGCGGATACTGCTTATCGTCTTTGAGCAGGATGTTGTATTTCGGCTTGTGTTTTTTGATGAGATTCGATTCTAAAACGAGTGCTTCAACTTCATTATCTACAACAATAAACTCAAAATCTGAAATTCGTTTAACCAATTGAACTGTCTTATAATCGTGATTACGGGACGACTGAAAATACGAACGAACTCGGCTTCGTAAATTCTTCGCCTTTCCGATATAGATAATTTTTCCGTCAGCGTTTTTGTGAATATAAACGCCAGCAGATGTTGGTAAATTATCGAGTTTTTCCTGGAGCGAAGTCATTGAAAAAGTTTAACGGATTGTTAGCTAAACCCAAAGTTCGTTTGATTTTTTTCAACAAAATATGGACAATGCACTCACAGGTTTACAAATTAATTTTTTGGAGAAATATTATGGCAAAAGAACAGACAAAAATGATTATTCAGAGTTGTATTGCGTTAGCTTCGGCGGCTTTGGGATTGGTTGCGGCATTGGCTTGGAATGATGCGATAAAGGCTTTAATGAAAGAGCTTTTAGGTGAAAACGAAGGACTCGCCGCCTTATTTACCTATGCAATTTTGGCAACTTTAATCGCGGTTGTTGTGGTTTTGGTTTTAACAAGAATTGCCGCGAAAATCGGCGGTGAAGCGGCGATTTCTCGCGAAGCAGAAGGTTAAGGCTACTTCAGAATTATTGAAGGATTAAGAGATTTCGTGGTCATCTAATTAGGCGTTTGCCAATTGTTTAGTCTCGGGCATTTCTCTTATTCCTTCTTTATTTCTAAGCCAATTTATCAATCCTTCACAACGCCAGAAGAGCATTCATCTGCCGATATCCGAAATTTTCAGCAATCGCGTGCTAAGCATAGAATCAAGACGTGCTTTTTCTTTGGATATATATTAAATAGCAATTCTTCAATCAGAATCGTGATGAAAGTTATCATGTAACCAATTCCAAATGCCAAGAAGAGAAAAGCGAACAATGCTTCATAGGATAGTAACCCCATAAAAAAAGAAAAAATTGTGATGGCATAACCTAAAAGCTCAATAAACGGGCTTATTCCCTCAAAGAGAAATTGAAACGGCATCCCAATCCAGCCCATTACGCCGCTTCGTGGATGAAATGTAAGTTTTCGATTCATCCACATGCATTCGCTAAACCCTTTTTGCCACCGAACCCGTTGACGTTTTAAGATTGTGTAAGTTTCAGGAACTTCCGTCCAGCAAATTGCTTTTGGACAGTTTGCGATATGATACGGTTTGTTGTTTTCGCAATGATACAAATGCAGTCTGAAGCGTTAGTTCCAGATCTTCTGCGTGTGTGTCGGCTCGATATCCACCAACTTCATAGACGGTTTCTTTCTTAAATAATCCCATCGCACCCGAAATTAGCGGAAGGGCATTAACTGCTTCCCAACCAACCCGAACATAATGAAAAGCCCTCATATATTCAAGTAGCTGAAACAATGCAAACCAATTTTTTGGCGTACCAATTTCTTCCAAAACTCCATCAGACACGTTGCAACCATTTACAATTCTAACTGCTCCACCCGATGCGACAGTCGAGCGGATTTTCAAGAAAAGGTTCTACGAGATAATGCAAACAGTCTTTATCGACCAAAGTATCGCCATCCAGAGGAAAGAAGAGCGGAAAAGTTGTCGCGTCGATTCCGGCATTAAGTGCATCGGCTTTACTTCCCGCATTTTCCTTGTCAACTACTTTCAGATTCGGAATAGTTTTCGATTGATATATTCCGCGAATTGGTTTGTGCGGCAGATATTGACGAACGGCGGTTGGCAATTCAACCATTTCAAATGCTTCGATCAAAACACTCAAACTTTTATCCTTAGAGCCATCATTTACGACAATTATTTCAAACTCAGGATAATTGATTTCCAAGAGTGAGCGAACGGTATGACTAATCGCACCTTCTTCATTGTAGCAGGCAACAACTATGCTGATTGGCAATCGAAAAATCGGTTTGTAATCTTGGAAATTCGCGTAAAATCTGCTGATTAATGTAGTTCGGCAGCTTGAATAAAGTTAGCAGGATTAGTGCGAGATAACTAAAATTTATCCCTATAAAAAAGAATATACATAACCATTGAAGGCTGATTAATATGTCAATCCACATGATTCAGCCACCTCTTTTTCGGTTACAACCCGTAAAATCACATCATGCGAAAAGCAATTCGGATTGCGGTTCGCGATTCGCGTCAATCGGTTCTTTGGTCATTCTCGGGAGTTTTGCCAAAGCCTGTGCAGAGCGATAGCGAACCCACCATTCGGTATCAGTTGTTGCTTTTGTCAATCTTCGAATATCATTCGGAGAGCCCAATTTCCCCACGCAAATTGATGCTTGCATACGGATTTCCCAATCCTTGTGGTTAAGAAATCGACGTACTGTCTTGAGGTCTTCTACGTCTTTGAAAACATTGAGGCAGGCATAAACAATTTCTTTATCTTTATAGCGTTTTGAGTAAAGTTTTAACCACTATAATTTGATTCACTTGGAAGAAGAAGATCAAGGAAGCGGATCATTTTTGGCAATAGATGGCGATGGAGTTCGATAGTATTTCCGCTATCAAGTCTTCTGCTATTTCGTCCGCCCCAATTTGTTTGATCAGATCAGCACATTTATCAATTGACCAGTCTTTTCGGCTGCAATCAACGGTAAAATTATAGCAATGGATTTTAGCGGATCAATCGTCACCAATGTTCGGCAGAGTCAAGGAAACAATGGTCGCTATGATGATTTACCAAATTCACGAGCAGTAATTCCCAAGATTCTTCGTCTTTAAGCCAACCTAAAGCATTGATTGCCAATAATTTATGCTTGAGATTAGATTGTGTTCAAGAAACTTTCGGCTAATCGAAAGTAGATTAACCCGTTTTGCAAAAATCAGAAGATTCGATTTCGAATCTTCCAGCAATAGCTCTTGCAAATAGTTCCAAAGAATCAGGAAATTCAATTCATTGTCTTTTTTCAATTTGAGGAAGTTTTCAGGAATTTCGTCCAGACTTTCGATAATTAACGGTTCCCAAATATTACGAAAGTCTTCAGCTCTTTTCTTATTTTTATTCAAAATGTCTTCCGCATCCCAAGAATAGAAAGAAAAAGCAAGCAAGATAAAATCACGCTGCCCAATCCAATCCACCATGCGAGGTAAATGATAAACTCAAAATCTGAAAATAACGCCAAAAGATGTGCCTCCTCTGCTGTAAAATTCGCCTTGCCGATTAAAAGAAGCCTTCCAATTTATTCCAAATCGGCTATTTACCCAGTGTTTTCCACCGAAACCTACGCTTTGCACATTTGATTTCAAAACAGAACTTGCTGTGAAAATGGTTTGAATTTCGTTTCCTAATGAGACATCACCACCAATAAAGCTCGAGTATTTTCCATAATATTTATCAACCTGAAAGCGATTACTGAATGACGCCCCCGAACCTTTGGCTCCGGCAATAGAGGCATTGTAAACGAAGCGAAAGCTCTTCCAATATTTTTCGATACCGGCATTTGCGATATGGACGGTCGCATCATTATAGATAGTGTTGCGATAGCCTGTATTGATAAATGTTGTCGGCGTTGATCTTGGTTTCAAGCTGGGCGAAACCAGTCCATTTTGGTAGAAACTGACTCATTGGGCTGGTACTCATTTCCAATAAAAGTGAGTGTTTCTTGCTTAGAGGCTGATAAAATCCGACCGTTGCCGAATCGCTTCCAAGCGAACCCCGATATGCTTTTTGGTAGAATCCGTAGAGAACTTTCCGTCTGGAAAAATCATGACGGAAATTGATTGTCATTGATTTCCAGCTACCTAGATTCTTTGTCAAAACTTCGTAATTTGTGTTGATCTGAACTTCAGTCTTGTATTTTTGCTGAGGTTCTTCTTCCTCAGTTTCTTTTTTTGTATTTGCCTCGGCTAGTTTTTCTTTCGCAGGCTTTTCTTTTTCGGCAGTAGAATTTTTTCTTTATTTCAGACGCCGATTGTGGTTTCAAAAACGACAATTGCGGGGGCTTTTCGCCTTCAGACTGTCCATAAGTCAATGAAAATAAAGATATTAAGCAAAGGAATATAGTTAAGAGTTTCATAAGTGTTTCAATTGCCGCTTAATTCGTATGGCAACTTCCTCTCTGTTAAATGGCTTCACAATGTAATCATCTGCACCCAATTCGAATGCCCGAATAATATTTTTTTCTTGTCCTTTTGAGGAGATCATAATTACGGGAATATTCTTCCAAACCGGATGTTTCCGAATCATGTTAAGAAGCTCGAATCCATCAATAAAAGGCAGCATCAAATCCAGTAAAACCAAGTCCGGTAAGTCTTTAGCATCGTTAATAAAAGTTGATGCGACCCTCCCATCTGCCAGACGTGACATAGAATAGCCCTTTCTTTGCAGAAGGCTTTCTATCAATCTGGACACGATGCGGTCATCGTCAACTAATAATATTTTTGGCATGTGTAGCGAATCTTAATCGTAAAAATGGACAGGTAAAAATGTATTGTTTTCGAGGTTGTTAGTGGATTTAGGAAATTAACCGTAGGTCGGTCAAAATCAAGGCTGAAAGGAATACGAACGGGGAGATAAAAACTCCATAATTAGTTTACTGAAACGGGCAAAAAATAGCAATATGATTATTAAGGCAATATTTCCAGAGAATTGATACAAAATCCTTGAAATGTTAATATTTGCCTTTCCAAACGCACTTCAAAACGAACATTTTGCTTTAAAAATATGGAGACATTATTAACCGCCTCGCCCATAGAAGCCGCCGAAATCATCAAACGCGGCGGAATTGTTGCCTTTCCCACCGAAACAGTTTACGGACTTGGTGCTAATGTTTTTGACGAAAAAGCGATTGGCAAAATTTTCATCGCAAAAAATCGTCCAAATGATAATCCGTTAATTGCTCACATTGGAAATTTGGATCAGATAAATTTACTTGCCGCAGAAATTAATCAAACTGCTCAAAAGTTTGTCGATGCGTTTTTCCCTTCAGCACTTACTTTGGTGTTGAAAAAACGTGATGAAGTTCCGATGATTGCAACGGCAAACCTCGAAACGATTGGAGTTAGAATGCCAAATCACAAGCTTGCACAAGAATTCCTTAAAGCCTGTGAAACTCCAATTGTTGCACCTTCAGCGAATATTTCGGGCAAGCCTTCGCCGACAACTTGGGAAGCCGTTTTCGAGGATTTGAATGGAAGAATTGATTGCATTTTGCAAGGCGAGCAAACGATTGTCGGGCTGGAATCAACCGTTGTCGATTGCACATCAGAAATCCCACAAGTTTTACGGGCAGGAGCAATAACGCTTGAACAATTACAAAAGATTGTTCCGCAAACCCAAATTTATCGGGCTAAAAACGATGAAATAGCAAAAAGTCCCGGATTGAAACACCGGCATTATTCGCCGAAAGCGAAAGTCGTATTAATTACGAATTACGAATTGCCAATTGCGAATGATGAAAAGTCCGCGTTTATTGGATTGCGAAAGCAAAATGTGGACTTTGAATTGGTTGAAATTTGTAGTTCTGTGGAGGAATATGCACACGAAGTTTTCGCTTTTTTCCGCGAATGCGACAGGCAAAATATTGAGATTATTTATTGCGAAAAGGTTGCAGAAAAAGGCATTGGATTAGCCTTGATGGATAGATTATTTAGGGCATCGCAGGGTTGAGAAAAACTAAATCATATCACCTTTATTTTGCTTTGAGCCTTCTTCTAATTCCCATCTGTGCGAATCGCGTTTCTCAAATTTGTCCAGCATATCAAGTGGCTCGTTGTCTTGAAAATCTATCCCAAAAGCGTGGGCGTTTTCCTCTACATCAGACTGATCCGGCGTCGGATTGCTACCGCCGGCAGCCTCTTCGCCGCTCGAATTTACTTCTTCCCAGTCAGCATCTATGTCTCCGCCTGAATCTCTCGGCGATGAAGAATTATGGTCATGCAAACGTTGCCGCAATTCATTTGGGGCTTTCGGTGCGTGACTAATTTCCTCCTCCATCAATTCGACAATCTCAGGCGATGGAACTGTTTCATCTCCGTAAAACTCAAGATTTTTCGTCGGCATAAACTTCAACCTCCATGATGAATTGATTGATTAAAGAATAACACAAATACAGGGTGATGAGAAAGATTTTCAGTAATTGCCGTGAACATAAAAAACGAAAGCCGTGAAATTTATCTCACAGCTTTCGCACATTTTTTAGGGAAGCAGAAAATTAAATAAAAACGACCGTTTGCGAACTCGGAATATCGAATCTTTTTCGGCATTTCATGTTTTTACACATCAAAACGTCATCGATTCTCACCATGTAATCGCGAGATTTTTCAAATTGAGAACGTTCGTGTTCGCCCATATTTCTCGGCATTTGCCGCCTTTTTACCCGCTTCATCCAGCGAACATCGTAGTCATTTCTTTCACGGCAACTCGGGCAAGCAAAATTTGCTTTCTTAATTTCCTGGCGTTCTTCAAAAATATCAGATTCTTTCATGGTAAATATTTAAAAACCTCGAATCGCACTAAAATTCCGCGTTAATTTTGATTTTCAGCAGCTTCCCGCAGATAAACAAAACTAAAAATCCCTGTATCGTGATCATCGGAAAAAACAAAATTTAGTGCATAACGTCCGACTATTCCGATTCCTTCTAAAGCTCAAATCTTCTGCGATTGTATCTGCCTTGAGCGTTCTTTCGCCAGTCCATTCATTTACGCACCCGGCACACGGACAAATTCGCCGCAGATTCGTTGCGTTGTAAAGAAAGGACTTACCGTCAGACCAATCAATTGTGACCGAAGAATCAGATTCCTCGATAATTTGAGTTGGCTCAATCATTTTTCAAAATCCCCTCGATTGCATCCGCCGTAATCTTGTAATGCGTTGCGTTAAAAATCGGTTTCCCGCCTTTCAAAATGATAACCTGCGGAGATTCGTGTCGGAGACTTGTTCGCTTTTCGATTTCGTTCGAAATTTGCCGCGAAACTTGCACGACAACCAAATTCACGTCGCCATTTACTATCGACATTTGCGTTGAAGCATCAGTAGAAATCGGGCAAGTGATGCTGTGTTTGAATAAGACAACCGGCGTTTCATTTGATTTCTCAAATAATTCGTCTAATTTTTCTATACTGTCAAGATTTACAAAACTCATAAATTATAAGCATTCGGCGGCGGCGGCATGTCGAATCCTCCTTGATTCAATTTTGGAAAAACCTTCCGGTAAGCTACAAAAACTCCCGCAAACATTATCGGGAAAACAAAATATAGCCCGATACCGCACACCAAATATCCAATAAAGCCTAACACAAATTCAACCAAAATGATTCCGACCACGCCGCTTAGATTTTGCCAAACAGCTTTGGCAGAGAGCTTGAAAGCATCCAAGCCTCCGAGATTTCGATCAACGATTAGCGGGAAAGCGAACATAATCAAAGCATGCAAACAGCCCATTACAAGGGATAAAATCACGCCTTCGACGAATAAAGTTCCGTATAATTTCCAAATTACGGAATCATCGATTCTGCCCCTTGCATCCATCGAAGAAAACATAACGGCGAAAAGCGAGCCATACATGACGATTGTCATCAATACGGCAGGAACGATTATTATCAGCATCGGGATCAATGCTTGCAGAAAATGATTGAATCCTTTGAAAAGATCTCCGAATTCAAACGATTTGCCGTCCATTTTTTGCATTATCGTGTAGTATATTCCGCAAAACATTGCTCCAATGCCGATTCCAAGTGGAATAATTCCACCAATCAGCATTCCGACAAAAGTAATTCCCCAAAAGAGCCAATATTGATCTTTTATCAATTCCCAGCCTTCTTTCATGCATTCAACAGGTTTGATTACACCTGTATTAAATTCTGTGTTCATCGTTGATTTGCCTCATGTAAAAATGGTTAATGACCAATCTGAAAATGTGTCATTAACCATTATCACCTATCAATTATTAATTAACAATAAATTTTTTCGATATAATCCTTTACCATGCGATCACTCGAAAACTTTGGAGTCAAGGTTTGCAAAGAGCGACGCATTCTTGCGATCCATTCTATCGGCAAGCCATTTTCTTGGGCGTAGAAGGTTGGAATAATTTCATTTTCCAGAGTTTGATAAAGCGATTCGGCGTCATTTGCGTCAATTGTCGCATCATCAATTCCAAGTTCATCTTTCGGCACTCCAATCGAAAAACCATTCACGCCATCGTAACCCTCAATCCACCAGCCATCGAGAATTGAAAAATTGAGTCCGCCATTCATCGCGGCTTTTTGTCCGCTCGTACCCGAAGCTTCCAGCGGACGACGCGGCACATTCATCCAAACGTCAACGCCCTGTACTAAATAACGGGCAACTTCCTGATCGTAGTCTTCAATGAAAACCGCACGATTTTGCCACGTTGATGAACCATTTTGGAGCATCAATTTTTGCAATAAAAATTTCGCAGTTCGGTCTTGCGGATGTGCTTTTCCGGCGAAAACGAATTGAATCGGACGATCGGTGCTTTCAATCATTCGATACAATCTTTCAACATCCGTAAGCATTAAATTCCAACGTTTGTAAGCCGCCACACGGCGTGCGAATCCAATAGTTAATATATTCGGATCAAAAAGATTTTCAACATCAGCTCGCTCATTGATTGTCTGATACGAACCCGTTTCTTTGGCAAAAGTTCTGTCGCGAACAAAAGCAACTAATTGATTCTTCAGCAGTTGATGTGCATTCCAAATTTCTTGGTCAGAGAGCTTATCAATCGCTTTGCTCCAAGATTTTTTATTCTTTAAGGTCTCTACCCAAGTTTTGCCGATGTGTTTTTCATAAAGTTCTTTGAAGACAGGAGCGATCCAGGTTGGAGCGTGAACTCCATTGGTAACGAATGAAATCGGCACTTCGCTTGCAATTGAACCTTCAAACATTGATTGCCAAAGCTCTCGTGAAACTTCGCCATGCTTTTCGCTTACGCCATTAGCTGAGCGGCACATCCTAATCGCCAGAGGAGTCATTCCAAAACCTTCACCTTGATCTTCCGCGATCAACTCTGCCAAGTGCCAGAAATTCATCTTGTGTCAAGCCTAATGAACTCGGATAATCTTCCTTAAAACAGCTCAAAAGTGTTTCGGTAGCGAATAGATCATTACCGGCAGCAACCGGCGTATGTGTTGTAAATACACACTTTGGGCGAACTTCAGCCATTGCGTCAACGAATGATTCGGTCGGATTTTGCGATAAATATTCACGAGCCAATTCGAGCGTTAAAAAAGCCGAATGCCCTTCGTTGAGGTGATAAACTTTCGGCGTAACTCCCAGCTTTCGCAATAAACGCACGCCGCCGATGCCCAAAATTTTCTCTTGAACGATTCGCGTTTCCGTATCGCCGCCGTAGAGATGTCCTGTGACAAGCCGATCAATGTCGAGATTGTCAGCGATATTCGTATCGAGCAAATAGAGCGAAATTCGACCGATTTTTGCCAGCCAAACTTGTGCGTGAACGTCACGCCCACGCATATGAACGTAAACTTTCAAGCGTTCGCCATTGCCTTCGAATACAGGCTCAACCGCCATTTCATTCTCGAAAGAATCCAAATATCTTTCTTCCTGCCAGCCGTCATGTGCCAACTTTTGCCGGAAATAACCGAAACCGATAAAAAAGCCCAATTGCGACCAAAGGTACATTCATATCACTCGCAGATTTTAGATGGTCGCCCGCCAAAATTCCGAGTCCACCCGAATAAATTGGCAAAGAATTATGTACGCCATATTCAGCACAAAAATATGCAACCGGATTTTCAGCGGTAATATTGCCAAAAGTATTGGTCGGCTGTGCTAAATACGCTTCAAATTCCGCCGCGAATTGATTTACTCTTTCAACATAAGCCGGTTCGTTAGCCTTTTGCCAAAGAGTCAGTTCGCTAATTTCTCTCAACAATTTACGGGGATTTTGTTCACATTTTTCCCATAAACGCGTGTCTAAATCACGAAAAAGGTTTGTTCCCTCGTTAGTCCAAGACCAATAAAAATTACTGGAAATTTTATCTAAAGCCGATAAATTTGCCGGAATATTGCGATTCAAAGAAAAATCATTTCTAAAAAACATAGTTTCTAATCTGAGCCCTGTAGCACCTTGCATATTATTTAATTCCACCCCGCATTACCCTCGTTCGTATTAAGTCATTGTATTAAAGTTTTCCTGGTAAATTAAGCTTTGTATTGAGAGACAACAAAGAAAAAGATGCCTCATTATAATTAAAAAGACATCTTTACGCAAAAACATCAAACTGAAATTGCTGTATAAATTTGCTGGAAATATTGATAAGCGGGTTATTCTAAGGCTTCGATGCGGATTTCGTCAAACATATCGTGGATTCGCAGGGCTTCGGCGATGAGCTTGGCTTTTTCTTCGCTCAAGCGGCGACCTGAATTGCCGCTTGTAATCTCAAAAACTTTCTCTTCGATCATCTCGATTGCTAAATCGCCGATTGCAAAACCGCCGGCAACCTCAATATCGTCAAAATTATGAATCCGGAATTTGCCCGTATTTTCGACATATTCCTCGATAAATGGCTCACGCAAAGCCTCTTGGGCATCGGATTCTTCTAAATAATTTCCTTCAACAATTAAACAATATTCTTTTTTAGTATCCATTTCATTTCTTCACGAAATTCTGTGCGTAAGCCTACTCCACAGGCTTAAATAAAATTTAGCATATTTCAGGATGATTTTAGAAGAGTTTTTTTGTTTAAACTATTTTTATTGACGATTCAGAAAGTCACTCTTTTACAGAGGATTATTCAGCGGCAACAAATGTCAGATGTGAAGTAGCATTTCTCGTATTCAAAACGTCTTTTAGCAACGGAATAACCCTCTCGTCCGACAAATAATCTTTGCCTAAAGAGCGTTTGAAACGTTTCTCTTTTTTGTCGTTGGTTAATTCTTTGAGCATTGCTCTGCAAAATGCTGTTACCAATTCGGGTGCAAATTGTTTTCCGGCATTCCGGTTCATATCTTCGATTACTTCGACTGCTTCGCGACGTCGTTTATACGGACGATCAGTTGTCATTGCATCAAAAGAATCTGCCAAATTTACGATTTTTGCGATAAATGGAATATCTCTGTCAGAAAGTCCGTCAGGATATCCGCGTCCGTCAAGTCTTTCGTGGTGATATTTCGCCGCCAGCGGAACTTCGGCGTATGGGTGATGAATCGGTGCGAGAATTTCAAAGCCAACTGCCGGATGTTTTGCCAATTGGGCATTTTCGCTTGCCGTAATTCTCATTGGAGAGTTAATAATATTCCGGTCAACCACAAGTTTACCAACATCGTGCAGATAGCCTGCAATCGCAGCTCCTTCTATGTGGTCGTCATCCCAACCAAGTTCTGATGCAATAATCTCCGTATATTTACCGACTCTTTCCGAATGCCCTTCCGTGTATTTATCTTTGCAGTCAATCGCGGCGGCAAATGCCTTAACGGTGTCCTTGTAAGTCATCCGCATATCTTCATAAAGATGCCTATTTTCCTGAGCACGGCGTTCCAATTCAGACATTAAATTTCGCTGAGCAATGCCAACTCCGATGTGGCGTGCCATCGCACAAATGATGTCTTTATCGTAATTTGTAAAAGGCTCGCCAGTCGCTTTTTCACCCAAAAAGATTGCTCCAACCATTTCATCGCGAATGATTAGCGGCACTATCAACTCAATTTTTTTGCTTTCAAAACTTCGGTCGTAAACCTGAAAAAACGGCAAGGCTTTCGCCTGCTTGACCTCAATCGGAGCAAGCCCATTGGTCAAAAATTGTCGCTCGTCTTCCTGACAAAGCGATAAGCTCAAAGGAAAATCATCACCTAATCCACGCATCACCAAAACATTCAATTCGTGTCCAAACCGCGAAAAACGGGCAACTCCGCCACGCATGATCGCCAATGAACCAAGAACAAGATGAAGCGATGTTCTGATCATTTCTTGAAAATTCTGTTTATGGGCTACTTCATGCCCGAGTTCGGCTAAAGCTCCAAATGTGTGTATAAGTTTATTTTGATTTTCGAGCATTTTCTTTTTGAAATGGTTGGGGCTTATGTTTGTTTCTTAATTTTGAATTGTCACGTGGCTCGTTAAGCCGAGCGTTTCAAACAAATCGCAGGTGTCGTCGTTAATGTCTGAGAAAACAACTTTTGCACCAACGTTTGACGCGGCGTCAATTACACCGAGCAGGATTGAAACTCCAATGCTATTAACGATTTCGGTTCGGGAGAAATCTACTACCAAAGTCTTGCAACCCGCAGTTAATTGCCGCTGACATTCGCGTTCAATTTTTTCACCGCTTAATTTGTTAATGTAATCGCCCGCGAAAACGGTGGCAGTTTCGCCTTCTATCCTGATAGGAATTTTTGCTTCTATATTCACTTATTATATTGACGTGTTTACTCTTAGACTTAGAACCAGCAACTTAAAGTAAAACTTTAAGCAATGATTTGTCAACTCTTTTTTAAGGATTGAGGTCAATACGCGTCATTTTTTGACGAATTAAAGGCGTTTTCCATCTCGGAAAACATTTCTGTGGCTTTCTTGAGATTATCTTTTGAAGAATCCTTGGCGAAATTATCGATTAATCTAACAAATTCTTTGGCTTTCGCGGAGCATTTTGCAGCATTTTCACTCGTCCTGATTTCATTGCCTGAGTCAGAATTTTTAGATTTTTTTGCCTCGGCAATTCCCCAATGCGTAATTCGGACAAAATCTGCTTTTGGATCTTCCGCAATCCAACCTTCTTGGCTTAAGTGTTGAAAAATATTTGAGTAATTACCCAAAAACCCCAGCTTTTTAACCAAATCCTTAAAATGGACAGATTTTGAATCGCGTCCATCAGATTCTTCCAATAATTTTACTAATACTTGATGATATGCATCCATACGCTAGCTATTTGAACTGAATTTTACTTTTTTTTCAACTGCCAACCTATCGAAAGCCAATTTGGCTGCTCCCAAAATACCCGCATCATCGCCTAATTCAGCTTTATTGAATTTCGCACGCAAACGCGGCTCACGATACGTTCTGTGCTCCAATTGCTCTTGCAAATGCGGCATAAACAATTCCCAACCCGCAGCAGCACCGCCGCCAATTGCAATCACTTCGGGATTTAAAACATTTATCAATCCTGCCAATGCGATTCCCAAATAAAAGCCTTGTCTGCGAAAAACTTCGAGAGCCAATTCATCGCCAGCCATTCCGGCTTCGTAGATGTCTTTTGAAGTCAGACGAAGTTTATTGGGTAATTCTGATTTCGGGTATTGCGATGCAAGTTCCTGAGTTTGCCTAACAACCGCAGTTGCCGATGAATATTGCTCAACGCAACCTCTTCCGCCACAACCGCAAGGGGCTCCAAATGGTTCAACGCAGATATGACCAATCTCACCCGCAGTACCGTCAACCCCCCGTAAAACCTTGCCGTCAATGATAATTCCTCCGCCAACGCCTGTTCCTAGAGTGACACAAATTGAATTCGCAAATCCCTTAGAAGCACCCAGCCAATTTTCTCCAACCGCAGCAGCATTTGCATCGTTTTCTAAAATTGCTTGTAGATTAAGCTCATTTTCCAATGCCGCAATAATTCGAAATCCATCCAAAGCAGGAACGTTTGGAGCTTTCAAAATAATTCCTTTTTCCGCACTCACCGTTGCGGGAGCAGCAATCGCAATTGATAAAACGGTCCCCAATTCCCTAACATTTTCCCGGCATTCACTCGCAGATTCTATCATCGCACTTACGATTTCATCAGCACGATCTGCTTTAGGAGTGGCTCGTTTTGTGCGATATAAAACAACTCCATCAGAATCTATCGCTGCCATTCGTAAATTTGTTCCGCCTAGATCGCAGGCGATTACGATTTGTTTTTCCATTATAAATTTATGATTTTCTGCCAACCATATCTAAACCAACGGCGGCAACCAGAATAGAACCTTTGATAATGTCCTGCATAAAATCGCGAACATTCAAAAGCGACATTCCATTATCAAGCGAAGCCATAATTAAGGCTCCGAGCATCGCCCCGAAAATCGTTCCGCGTCCGCCAACGAGCGACGCTCCGCCAATAACGCAAGCAGCAATCGCGTCTAATTCCTTCAAAACACCCGCATCTGGAGCAGCACTCCCAACTCTTGCCGTAAAAATCAAAGCCGCGATTCCGGTCAATGCTCCAAGCAAAGCATAAACTTGCAAAACTCTCGATTTAATATTGATGCCGGATAATCGAGCCGCGTCTGAATTTCCGCCAATGGCATAAAGATAGCGACCAAAAGTTGTGAAATTCGTTATAAAAACGCCCACGATCGCGACAACCAGTAAAATCAAAACTGAAATAGGAATTCCCGCGTAAGCATTCATTACAAAGATAAACGCAATTACAGCAACAATTTGCAGCAACGTTGAACTCAAAATTTTAGCCGAACTGGCACCTTCGCCAACGTAATTCTTTAATTCCTGCATTTGGCTAAATGTTCGCCACAGAATGAAAAGAATCACGATTCCGGCAATAACCCAACCAATCATCGGATCAACATAGCTTTGCCCAAGCGACTTAAACGTTGCATCGGCAACCGGGACGGTTTCACTTTGGGAAATACCTTTAATTGCACCACGCCATGCCAAAAGTCCGCCAAGCGTAACAATAAATGCCGGAATATTTGCGTATGCCACCAAAACTCCATGAAAGAGTCCGATCAAAACTCCCGCCACAACTGCCACCAAAACAGCGGGAATAAACCCCATTTGATAATTGGTTATCGCAATTGCCGCACATCCGCCAGCCAGACCCAAAACCGATCCGACAGACAAATCAATGTTTCCCGAAACAATTACCATCAGCATTCCAACGGCTAAAACGCCTGTCACCGCAGTTTGCATTGTTAAATTGGATAAATTTCTAGGAGTCAAAAAGATGCCGTTAGTCGCCCAATGAAAGAAAATCCAAATCAACGCAAGAGCCGCAAGCATCGTGTATGCACGTAGAACTGACGTTTCAATTTTGAACCCTTTCTTTTCTGTCTCTGTTTCGCTCATATTTTCACCTAAACCATGACTTTTGTTTCACCGGTTGCAGCCATCATTACCTTTTCAGGAGTAGCTTCCGCACGCGAAAATTCCCCTGTAACGTGACCTTCGTGTAATACCATAACCCGATCTGACATTCCCAAAACTTCCGGTAATTCAGACGAAACGAGTATAATCGCCAACCCTTTCTTGGCTAATTCATTAATTTGCGAATAAATTTCCTGCTTTGCCCCAACATCGATTCCGCGAGTTGGTTCGTCTAAAAACAAAACTTTCGGATTGATCAAAAGCCATTTTGCCAAAACGACTTTCTGCTGATTTCCGCCCGAAAGCGTGCCGACAACTGTCTGCACCGAATTTGCCTTGACCCGTAAATCTTTTTTGGCTTGATCGCCAACTTTGCGTTCACGATTTTTGTTGGTGATAAACTTGCCGGAAAGTTCTTTCAAGCCCGCCAACGTCATATTATCCAAAATTGTTTGATCAAGAATCAGTCCAAGTCGTTTGCGGTCTTCAGTTACAAAACCGATCCCATTTCTAATCGCATCCGCCGGAGTTTTAATCGAAACAGGCTTTCCTTCAACTAAAATCTCGCCCGAAACTTTTCCTTGCCATGCACCAAAAAGCGACATTAAAAGTTCGCTTCTGCCGGCTCCCATCAAACCCGAAATGCCCAAAACCTCCCCTTTTCTAACCTTTAAACTGACATTTTCAACCGCGTTTTCACTTGGTCGCTCTATGTCTTGAGCGGTTAGATTTCTTACTTCGAGTGCGATTTCGCCAAATTCATGTTCGACCTTTGGAAAAATATCGCCAACATCGCGACCGACCATTAGTGAAATTACTTTATCCTTTGTCAAATCTTCGGCATTTTGCGTTCCGACCGTTTTTCCATCACGCAAAACGGTTATTCGATCGCTCATCGCAAAAACTTCGTCCAGCTTGTGGGAAATGTAGATCATCCCAACGCCTTTTGAACGCAAATCATTCAAAATTCCAAATAAAATTTCAACTTCCGATTCGGTCAAAGCGGCGGTCGGTTCGTCTAAAACTAAAATCTTTGCACTTTGCGAAAGGGCTTTTGCAATTTCTACAAGTTGCTGCTGACCAATTCCAAGATTGCCGACCGGCGTTTTCGGATTGATTGGCAAGTTTAATTCTTTCAATAGTTTTGAGGCTTTCGAATAAAGTTCGTTCCAATTAATAACGCCAAATTTTGAAGGCTCTCTGCCGAGAAAAATATTTTCGCCAACGGTTAGCTCTTTAACGAGCGAAAGCTCTTGGAAAATGATTGCAACCCCGGCATTCTCTGCATCTCTAACCGTTTTTGAATGCTGAATGTTACCGTCAATCACAATATCGCCGCCGTAAGTTCCATAAGGATAAACGCCCGATAGAACTTTCATGAGCGTCGATTTGCCTGCTCCGTTTTCACCGACAAGCGAATGAAATTCCCCCGCAAAAAGGTCAAACGTTACTCCGTCTAAAGCCTTTACGCCGGGGAATTCCTTCGTTATCTCACGCATTTCAAGAATCGGTTTTTGGGATTGTTTCATTGGATTATTTGTCCAGCGGTTCATCGTGCCAATGGAAAAATGGCACAATGAACCAATCACTAAACTTTACTGTTTCGGTCTATCTTCTGCCGGAACATTTTTGTAAACATCTTCAAATTTTGCAAAGCCGTCTTTGATTACCGTCGCCATCAAATTATCTTTATTTACAACAGTTACTTCCAACAATATCGCCGGAATTTCCTTTTTGAGATTGTCGTTCATAAATGGTTTCGCTTCGGTAAGGGGCTGTTTATTCGCCAATTTGATCGCAGCTTCCACAGCAGCATTTGCCAAATCGATAAGTGGCTTGTAAACCGTCATCGATTGCTTTCCTTCCGCAACTCTTTGGAGTGCATCGATCTGTGCATCTTGTCCGGTAACAATAATTTTGCCTGCCAAACCTTTCTTTTCAAGTGCAGAAATTACGCCGCCCGCCATTCCATCATTTGAAACGACGAAAGCCTGAATATTATCAGCGTTTTGCGTCAAAGCATTTTCCGCCATTTTTAAGGCTTCTTCGGGTTTCCAATCTGTAATAAAGTTGTCGGCAACAATTTTGATATCGCCTTTGTCGATTGCGGGTTTCAAAACTGCAAGCTGCTCTTTCTTCATTATTACCGCGTTATTATCAGTTCCCGCTCCGTAAACCATTACATAATTTCCCTTTGGAACTTTTTCCAGTGCGTATTCGGCAATTTTCTTACCGATAACCGGAACCTGATGTGAAACATAAGCATCTATTTTGTCGGAATTAATCAAGCGATCATAGCTAATTACGGGAACGCCCTGAGCTTTCGCTTTATCTACCATCGAAGCCGCTTGAGTGGCATCATGCGGTGCGATCACAACTACATCAACCTTTTGCGTCAAAAGATTGTCAACATCATTGGCTTGTTTATCCGCTTTGCCATCTGCAACTGTAATTACGCATTCAACATTAAGCTTTTTGCAATGTGCCTCAAAAGCAACCTGATCCCGCTGCCAACGCTCTTCTTTAAGCGTAGCCATTGCAAAACCAATTTTGATTTTCTTGCCCGTAGTTGTTTGACCGTTTGAATTAGCCGCCGGTGTTGTGTTTTTAGCTTGCTCTTGGGGTGCGGTAACACAGCCCGAAATTGCCAAAATAGCCAAAAACAGGTTTAAAAGTAAAAAACCTTTAATCTTTTGCATCAATTGTACTCCTGAATTAATAAAAACTTAGTTCGTTGTCCGAACATTAAGATAACTATAAAACCAAAAATAATCAAAAATTCGATGACTATAAAGTCAATTAATATATTTTTGTTAATTTTAGAGCATTCTTGGCTTCTTTATTTTGCATAAACCATTTCCAAACATTTCCCGTTCGAAAATTTTCTATGCCTAAAAGCGTTATGCCAATATCAATGCCGATTACGTCCGTCCCAACCCAACCCGTATTTGGATTAAAAGCATCTGCAAAACCATAACGCCCATAAATTTTATCGCCATATTTCGACTTCATTTCCTTCAACGCTGGCATCGCAATTTCGGGCGTAAACATCATCGAAGCCGCCGCAACATACGGAGCGACCGTGCCATCAATTTCGGGTGAAACCGGCGGACAATCCCAAACGACATATCCTCTCGCACTATCCATCGCTGAAATTCCCCAAACATTTTCCGAATACCCGGAAAACTTTTTACTCAAACTTAAATTGCAGGCTTTATGTGCTTTTGTCGCAGATACTGAATTTTGATAATAATCGGTATTAAATCCTTTTTGCCGTTCGCGTTTGTTGCGAAAATCAAACCACGCTTGGGAATATTGATGAATAAAAATTGGGGCTTTGGCGGATTGATACTTGTAACCCGCGTAATTTACCTTTTGGCGTTTCCACGCATACCAACTTTTTGACGAAATTGATTTGTTCGGTGAACCGATTCCGACTAAATATAGAATTGCATTCTCGCTATAATCTCCCCAAACTGCTTTGAGAAATCCAGTTTCAGGTTTCCAACCGTGCGTTAGAATATATTTGTTGTCATTCTTCATCCACGCAAAATCAGTTCTTTCATAAATGTTGGTCGCCAGTTTGACGATTTCTTTATCATCCGCAAAACACTGACGAACTGTTAAAATTCCGCCCAAAAGCAAAGCCGTATCAATCGATGAAATTTCACTATTCCAACGTCTTTCGCCCGTCTCTTTATCGAGCCAATGATAAAACCAGCCGTTTTTGTGAAAGGTTCGATTGGCGTAATAATCAAGCGTGTTTCGCGTCCGGTTTTTAGCTTTATCTACCGAAATCCATTTGCGGTCGGCAGCGATACAATAAGAAGTTAATGCAAACCCGGTTGAGGCAGAACTCGCTATATTGTAGCTTGGATGATCTTTTGGAAGCCCTGAACCGTCCGTTCGAGCACGATCAAGTGATAACCCCGTTTTCGGATCTGAATTCTCCCAAAAGTATAGAAATGAGCGTTTGGAAAGCTCTTCCAAAAAGGCGTCATCCTTTTCAGAGATTTTGAATTTTGTAGATTCTGCTGCTGATTTTGTTTGCGAAAACGTGGTCAATTGAGCGAGTAAAATCGCCGAGAGGAAGAAGAAAAATGATAAATATTTTAATAATTTCATTTTAAAATTTTAATGACCAACCGGAACGCAAGCGACCCCGCTTGCAATGAGTGCAAAACACGAACAAACGATTGAGCCCAACCCCACTCGATTTTGCACACGAGGGCGTGTGCGTTCCGTTACTTCAAATTCCCATACCTTTTCGCCACAACTTCCGGCGTATCAAGATTTTTTCCTGCCTTCAGATTCACCGCCAAACGAATAAATTGAGCCATTGACCACGCCAAAGGAGTTGCCGAACCTGCCCCTTCGCCAAACTTAAAAACTCCATTCGGCTGACTCCAAACCTGTTCGGGAATCATCATTCCTTCGTTGGCGAATTTTTGCATCGTGTCCAAGTGTAATGTCGCTCTATATTTTGATGAAGAGATAAGTGCTTCAAAAACTTGAGTTGCTGAAAAATTTTTATCTCTTTCGCTTTCCATGGCTTTTTGCTGAAAGAATTGAAACGTCGCAATTTCATATTGCCCACGTTCCCCGCTCAATAAAGCCCAAAGATGCCCTTTGCCACTCCATTTTCGGTCATAATTCCAATTTCTTCCATCATAAAATTCGCCGTAACCGTCGTGGTTATAACGATAAAACCCATCCCCATTCGCCGTTTTAACCTTCAAAACTTCATCGACAACTTTCAGAGATTTAACGATCAGCTGATCATTCGGTGATTTAATACCGAGTCTAACGAGTTCCAAAAATCCGGCATCAACAATTTCGTTTTCGTTGAAAGTTCCAGCGTTGTTATTGAGCTCAATCTTCTCTCCCGAATCAGGTGTTCCGTTTTTCGTCAAACGCAGATAATAATTGCCGTCTCCGTATTTCCCCGTTGTCGTAACCGTCCATTTTTCAACGTTTTTTGCCCAATCATCCGCTTTTTCTAACCATACTTTTGCAGAAGTATCGTCACCATTTTTTTGTGCAATATCCGCCGCACAAACCAATCCGGCAATTTCAGCCGCAATCGTTGAAGGTGAATAACCCGGCTTTTCTTCCCAACGCTCTTGCATCGTTATTGGACCATTTTTGGCAACATAATCCGCAGTTGGCTTGATGTGTTTCTCGTAAGCTGTTTTATCAAAGCGACCGAGTTGATAAGCCAAAATCAACGGGTACGAAACTTCGTCCATCTGAATTGCATCGCCAAGCGGTCTGCCGTCAAGCCAAGTAATTTGCGGATAACTTCCATCAGGTTTTTGTTGATATTTGAAGAGATAATCCAACGCCCGATTCGCCGAATCTTTGTCGCCAAGTGCTATGTATGCCGTCGCCACCTGATACAAATCACGCGACCAAACCAAATGATAGCCCCCAACATACGGACCATTCGCATCGCCCGTTGGAATCCAAGGATTGCTCAAACTTGCAACGTTTCCGCCGCGATACGTTTTGTCTTCCATCGCTCGCAAAACCATTGCCGCGTAATTAAATTGAGACTGATATTTCGGGTCAATTTGTGGGAGAGTTTTAGCGTAATCTGCCCAAGTTTTATCGTATTCTACTTTAGATTTTAGGAAACCCTTATATTTGGCAGTAACCGAATTTGCAAATGCTGTTATCCAATTATCGCCAAACGAAAGAATGGTTGTAAATTTTGTTGGATTTAAAATTCTTGCCATTTGAACAACATTCCCATCTGTTGCTAAATCAGACTGTCTTGCAATTTTTCCAAATTGTTTTAATTGCTCCATTCCATCGTTGATTTGATAAAAACCATTATGTTGTTCTGTAATTTCACTTGAAAATTCCAAAACAGTAGCAACTTTAGATTTTGTTTCTTCAACAACAAGTTTTCCATAAGAATCATCCATTCCAAGTTTCCTGACGGCGGTATCTCCCATCCCCGAATTGCCAAGCGAAGGATTGTAATAAACGTAAAGATTCAGCCCTTTATTTTTCGTCTGAAACTGAACATCAATCAAAATCGAATCTCTTTGAACGTCAGTCGTGTAGGTCTTAACAATTGTCCATTCGCCTGTTTTGGACTTGTTAATTTGTTGAAAAGAAAGTGAATCATTTCTCAACGTTTTGATTTGATGAATCGCATCATCCCTTTCTGTTTCAACCTTTTTCGTCTTCGGATTCACAACCACAAATTGCAGCCACTGAACATTCGACTTATCCGCAGTCGGGTAAAAACCCTCGGTCAGCGAACCGCCTTGCAAGGTAAACCAAACTTTTGAATCAAGGCTCAAAGCCGTTCCGATGCCCTGTTTTCCGGCACTTTCCCATTCAGCATCTTTGCCTTTTTCTTGGGATTTAACCACATAGAAACATAGAAACATAGAAAGCAAAAGCCCAACTAGAAGTCTTCGATTGAATCCGTTCATAAAAGTTTTCTATGTGTCCTATGTTTCTATGTGGTGAAAAATCTTATTTACCGACCGTAAAAAAATCGCTCATCTCGTCTTTCAAATTCATTGAATCCGTCCCGACCATTACTCTAAATTGCCCGTCTTCAATAACATAACGATTTTGTGCATTATGAAAACCGAGATCTTGAATCTTTACCGGAATTTCAATCTTACGTTTTTCGCCTGCTTTCAGAAAGACCTTTTCAAAGCCTTTTAATTCCTTAACCGGACGCGATAAACTCGCCGCCAAATCTCTTATATAAACCTGAACGACTTCCGCTCCATCTCTTTTGCCTGTATTTTCCAGATCGACTGAAACTTTGAGAGTTCCGTTTTTCATTAATTTTGTTGAACTGAGTTGGAGATTCGATAATTTGAAAGTTGTGTAGCTCAAGCCATAACCGAATGGAAACAAAGGAGTATTTGGCACATCGAGATATTTGCTGGTGTATTTTTCTTTCGCGTCGAAAGGTCTGCCAGTCGGCAAAGCGTTGTAATAAATTGGTATTTGTCCAACACTTCTTGGGAACGTCACCGGCAGTTTTCCGCTTGGATTTACATCGCTGAAAAGCACATCGGCAATCGCATTCCCGGCTTCAGTTCCGGCAAACCAGGTTTCCAGAATCGCAGGAGAATTTTCGGCTTCCCAATTGATCGTCAGCGGTCTGCCGTTCATCAGCACGATTGCGTAAGGTTTGCCCGTCGCGTGAATTGCTTTGATAAGTTCGGTTTGACCTTTTGGCAATCCGATGTCGGAACGCGAGGCAGCTTCGGCACTCCATTCCTGATCTTCGCCTGCTGTGATGATAACAAAATCGCTGTCTTTGGCTGCTTTGACGGCATCGTCAAAGCCTTTTTTATCCTCACATTTCAAATCGCAACCCATTGCATAATTTAGCTTTGTGCCGTTTCCGAGTTTATTTTTCAAGCCTTCCATTAGCGATACGGCATCGGCTTCTTTCGCATCTGCCGCCCAATTTCCGTTCATATTTTTCTTGTCGTTGGCGAGAAACCCGATTATAGCAAGAGATTTAATAGATTTTGAAATCGGCAACGTGTTGCTGTCATTTTTCAGCAAAACCATCGATTTTGTGGCAATTTCACGAGCAGTTTGACGATTTTCGGCAGTCAGCATCGCTGCTTTTTCTTTATTTGCGTCAACCATTTTCCAATCAAAAGCACCCGATCTGAATTTCGCACGCAATACACTCCGCACCGCATCATCGATGATAGCGATCGAAAGTTTTCCCTCTTTAAGGAGCTTTTCGCCGTTTTGATTAATGGATTTGGAAACCATTTCGAGGTCAACTCCGGCGTTCAGAGTTTTCAACGCAGCTTCAGCTTCATCCGCCGCAACCGCATGATTTAACAACTCTTTAGTCGCGTTATAATCCGTTACTACCAGAGCCTTTGACTTCCATTCGCCTTCTAAAATCGTTTTCCATAGATAAGGATTTGCAGTTGAAGGAACGCCATTGAGCGAATTGAAAGAAGTCATAAACGAGCCAACTCCAGCGTCAACCGTTGCTTTGAAAGGCGGCAAATAAACGTCTCGAAAAGTTTGTTCGGACATATCAGTCGTGTTGTAATCGCGTCCGCCTTCTGCTGCTCCGTAGCCGATAAAATGCTTGGCACACGCCATAATCCTGTCGTCCGCACTAAAATCATCTCCCTGAAAACCACGAACACGTGCGAAAGCAATCTTCGAACCGAGAAATACATCTTCGCCAGCACCTTCGGCGATTCGTCCCCAGCGTGGATCGCGTGCGATGTCCACCATCGGAGCAAATGTCCAATGCAAACCTGTCGCTCTCGCCTCTTTAGCGGCAATATGTGCGGCTTTTTCGATGGCTGCTAAATCCCAACTCGCGGATTCGCCCAAAGGAATCGGAAACATCGTGCGATAACCGTGAATTACATCAAAACCCAATAAAACAGGGATTTTCAAACGTGATTGCAATGCCGCTTTCTGTAAATCATTCGCTCCTTTTGCTCCGCGAACATTCAATGTCGAACCAAGCAAACCTTCTCTGGCTAATTCGAGTTGTTCGGGACGTGCCTCGCCTGTTCCCCAATCGCCGTCAAGCTGCTGGAGCTGCCCGAGCTTTTCCGCCAATGTCATCTTAGCAAGCAAAACATTGATTTTCTGTTCAATTGATGCCTGCGTTTTTTGTGCGAAAATGTATTGAGCGTTAAGACCGAAAATGAAAAGTAACGCGAAAAATTTGATGGCTTTCATCGAAAACTCCTTGAATTTTATCTCTGGTAAATCGTTTTATTTAGGTTATAATGCAATAAATTTTGCAATTATGAAAAATTTCTTAAAACTTTTTGTTATCAGCTGCATTTTTCTAACTCTTCCGGCTTTTCCGCAAGCGAAATTTGACGTTAGAAAATCTTTGTCGGAAGCTGCTAACTATCTGCAAACAGGCAACTTTACCGAAGCTGAAAAAGTTTTATTAAAAGCAAAACAAACCGCTCCGAACAATTCCGATGTGCATAATTTGCTGGGCATTATTTATGACCAGAAAAATGATTTCAAACAGGCGGAAATCTCATATCGAACCGCAATTCGCTTGAATCCTAAAGCCGTTTCGCCGCAAGCAAATCTTGGGATTCTTTTAGCAAGAACCAAACGCGAAAAAGATGCGATTATTACCTTTGAAAAAGTTTTAAAATTAAATCCGAATCACCCGCAAACGATAATTAATCTTGGTTTCCTTTACAGTTCAACCGGCGATTTTTCGCGAGCAATTAATTTTCTCAATCAAGCAAATCTAATTCAGCCAAATAGTTACGATATTTTATTCAAACTCGGCACTGCACTGTATCAAACTAAGAAATCTGACGAAGCGAAAAAATATTTTGAAGAAACTTTAACTCTTAAATCTGACTTTGCTGACGCTAATTTTATGCTCGGCGAAATCTTTGCAAACGAAAAAAGATATTCCGAAGCTGTCGATTTTTACGAAAAAGCGATTGCCATTGATAAAACTAAGTCTGTTTATTTTGTTAGACTTGGCGGAATATATTTAATCAACAAAGATGTAGAAAAAGCCTTTCAGTATTTCAAAGAAGCCAGCGAAACTTTTCCGCAAATCCCTGAAATTAAGTATTTCTTCGCAATAACTTTCCGAGCAAAAGGCGACTATGATTCTGCAATCTTTGAAGTAAAAAAAGCGATTTCATTGAAAGAAACTGCCGATTCAAACGCTCTTTTAGGAGCAATATTAGCCGACAGAAACGAATTTGCAGAAGCAGAAAAATATTTGCGAAAAGCAATTTTGCTCAATTCAAATCACACTAATTCTCATTACGATTTAGGTCGTTTGCTTGTCAAACAGCAGAAATTTAGTTGCGGCTTTACCGATTTTGCAAAAAGCAAGTTCATTAGCACCCTCGAATCCTGACGTCCACTATCAACTTTTTCTAACTTTTTCACGTCTTAAACGGAAACCTGAAGCAGACAAAGAGTTTCAGCTTTTCAAGCAATTTTCAGACGAAAAATAAAACTGTGCAGAAATCCGGTGATTAGCTCACAGAATATCCACACAGTTTCTCTGTTTTTTTAGAAGCTAAATCTAATCTGAACTTCTCCAACTCTTCCTGATAATCCGGTAGTAGCCGTGCCAAAGGAATTTAGCTGAACACGGGTCGGGTCACTATTTGAGCCAAATGGAGCGAGATTTAGAGTATTCAGAATATTGAAGAAATTGAAACGCAAATCAATATTCGAATTCTCATTAATAAAGCCGCCCAAATGGATTTTTTTCGCAATTGTCATATCAACATTGAAATATTTCGGACCTCTAAAACGATTACGACCAATTCCCGGAGGATTCGCAAATGGATCGGACGATGTTGGCGACCTTCCAAAGATTGAGGTTGCCGTTCCAAATATTGTGGCTTCCGGTTAATCCGAAAATACCACCCGGTCTCAAGAAATTCTCATTCGAATTATCGCCCGGCTGCGTTCCGTTGTAGAAAATCGGACGAATATTATCAAAGCCATCGCTATTTGGCGTATTTCCGTTCAAATTAGCAAACAGCTTTGGTGTCCATGGAAAACCGCTATTCCATGTAACAATTGAGCTTAGCTGCCATCCGCCGAAAAGTTGTTTACCCCATGGATTTTCAAGATATGGAATATCCCAAGTAGCTGACGCAACATAGCTATGAGTAACGTCAAAATCTGAAGGACCACGTTCTTCGCGTTGATCAACCGGGTAACTCTGATTGGTGCAACCACAAGGAGCTTCAAAAGAAGAAGTGTCAATACTCTTGCTCCAGCGATAATTCATATCGAAGGACAATTGTTTGCCAACCCGACCTTGCAAACGTGAAATCATCGCATTGTAACTTGAATTAACATCAGGGCTTGCGAAAAAGCCTGCACTAATATTCGGATTTGTCGGCAGTCATAATATGAAGCGGAAGAATCCGCACAAAATGACGTCCTTGGCTTCCTGAATATCCAACTGTTGCGACCATATTTGCTGGAAGTTCGTATTGACCTTCAAGCGAATAACGCATCACATAAGCCGTATCCAAATCTTGCGGTGCACCATAAATTTCGGCAGCACCTGCAAGCGGCAAACCATTTGCCGGATTTGTGCCGCCGCCAATCAATGGATTTCTTGGATAACCAAAAATTGTTCCATCGCTGCTTGTTACATACGCAATTTGTCCGCCTAAAAATGGGGCTCCGAATTCATTGTCCGTTCCACAGCAAAGACCGAAAAGTTGGCACCATTTGGCGGATTTCTTCGGGCATTTGCTAAAAGTGCATTTGGCAAACGATCAAAACCTATTCCGCCGCCGCCACGAATTACTAATTTTGAATCCGACCCATTTCGGACTCCACGCAAATCCCAATTGCGGAGCAAAATTGTTGCAATCTTTTTGATACAATTCTTTGCTTGTGGTGATTTTAGCCCCTGCTAAGCCTCCGTTAGAATCAAGCAATAAATTTCCTAAAACTCCATCCGAAGCGGTTACAGGTGAATAATAACTCCAACGCATCCCAGATTTAGTGTATAGGTTCGGACTAAATTTCCAATCGTCTTGTAGAAAAAATGCCAATTCAGTTGGTTGTAAATTTTGTATTATTTGCCGCAGGTTTTCCGCTTAAATCTGTTGTAATTTGTTCGAAAATCGGCGTTCCATTGGCAAAATTCCAGAGCCGATGAAAAGAGAAAAGTGGTCTTGCTCCGCCAACTTCGCCATTACTATTCAAATCACGGCGATATTCACCACCAATTTTGAAAATGTGATTTCCACGAATATTGGTCAGCGTATCTCTGAAATCAAATTGTTTTTCGTTGATTACGCCTGGAGTATTGGGACTCGCCGGAAAACCAAAGCGAAGCCGATCACTAAAAAATCCTTCAATCTCAATTCTTGGCAATCCGAAATCTGCATTCGGATTTGACTCGATTTCATTAAACCCCCACCGGGTTAGATTAAAACGGGCTTCATTGAGCATTGAAGATGAAATTGTCCGGTTGTAAATAACCCCAATCGCATAACTCAATCTCTCAGAATTAACATCAGCTTGCGGACGACTTTGTGCTGACGTATCTGAGCGAGTAGCTTTATTCGGAACAAAATAAGAAGTAACAGTTAATTTGTCTTTTTCAGTAGCTTGATAATCAAACCGACCGTTAAATTGATTTCCAGTAAAACTATTTGTGTTAAATAAATTAGCCCATTGCACATCGGCAACTCCATCACGAGCAGTCGGATTGTCAAAGCGGACGTAAGTTCCTGCAGCTAAACTAATTGAGCCAATATCCATTCCGCCATTAACAATCGTGCAAGGAACAAAAATTCCGTCACAAGTTGGAGTTAAAATTTGTGCAACTCTCGGTTCAATTCCGGTAGAAGCCAAAACTCTGGCAGTAACGGTATTTGCCCGTGCGGCAATTACGCTTGAGCGAAAAGTTGATGTTTCAATTAACGACCTGTAGGTATTATTTGAATTTTCTTTCAATCCTTCGTAGGTAAAGAAGAAAAATAATTTATCTCTTAAAATCGGTCCGCCAAAACTTCCGCCGTAAGATTTATATTTTCGCTCAACTCTTTGTGGTCCGGAAGCTGAAACACTGCCGATTGTGCGTGGCATTTTATTGAAAGCATTCAAGCCCGGATCATTAAGTTTGAAAAACCCGCTGCCGTGCCATTGATTCGTTCCGTTTTGCGAAATAACCTTAATTTGGGCTCCGCTATTTCGTCCGTCTTCTGCCGAATATGTGGAAGAAGTAACGATTACTTCTTTTACGCTTTCCTGACTCGGCGTAATTACAGCACCGCCGCCCCACGTTTGGCTATTAACGCTGGTTCCGTCAATTTGATAATTATTTGCAGAAACACGCTGTCCGTTTGCCGAAATCGGTTGGACATTTTCCGTTGCAAAAATTGAATCATTTGAACCGCCCGGACCGCTTGTATTTGGCAAGCTTGACGAGTTTCCGTTGGCACCTCTTGCCCCTGCCCCAAAAACTCCTGGAGACAGGCGAGCCAATTCAAAAGGATCTCTGCCCGATTGCGGCAAAGACAAAATTTCTTTTGTTGTAATTGTCTTGCGAATATTCGCATCTTCTGTTTGCAAAGGTGCTTCATCAGCCGTTACCGTCACCGTTTCCGAAATCACACCGGCATCCAAAATAATGTCAAGCCCTTGTAATTGCTCTGCATTAACCACAAAACTATCTACGACTTTCTTTTTGAAACCGTCTTTTTCAGCGGTTACCCGATAATTCCCCGGTGGGAGACCCGAAAAGCGATAAAATCCGTCATCGTTGGCAGTCGTTTTTTGCGTTTGATTAGTATCTGTATTCGTCAGGCTAACTGAGGCGTTTGAAATTATTCCCCCGTTGCTGTCCGTTACAGTACCTTGAACACCGGCTTTGAATTGTGCAAAAGCTACAATACTCAAACCTAAAATAATCAATCCGCAAAACATCAAACGAGCTGATTTAGTAATACTTGAAACCATTTTGGAAACCTCCAAATCTAAATTATTATTTTTTACAATTACCAATTAAATTTAATACTGAGCAAAGCAATGTTTGAATAATTACGATTGAATTTGCTCCAATATTTAGTCAAGAAAAGTTGATTTTTCGTGCTAAAACGTTTTAGTAAATCGTTTTAGTGGATAGAAAATTTATATCACTATGTTTTTCTTGCGTCAAGCATTTTTCTAATAGCGGCGATTAAAAATTTTAATCTTTTGCTTTGATTGTCTGTTGCGTTGCATTTCAGACTTGTGAGAAACTGCACACGTGACGAAAAACAAACCTCGTAGCGAACCAATTAATGAGCCGAACGGAAGCCAACGCGGAATCAGCTTAAAAGAACTTGCAACACATCTCGGCTTGTCTATTACTTCGCTTTCTTTGGTATTAAATGACAAACCGGGTGCTAATTCGATTCCACAGGAAACCAAAGACAGAATATTTGAAGCCGCGGAAAAATATAATTATCGTCCGAATTATTTTGCACGATCATTGAGAGCTCAAAAAAGTTTTACATTTGGCGTAATTGTTCCCGAATTTAGTGATGGATATTCGGCGATGGTCTTAAACGGAGTTGAATCCGCACTCGCTATCGAAGGTTATTTCTACTTGACAGCCAGCCATCTCCATCGCGAGGATTTGCTCAAGCATAGTCCGCAAATGCTGATCGAAAGACAGGTTGAGGGCATTATTGCGGTTGATACACCGATTCGTTTTAAGACGAATTTACCGATCGTTACAGTTTCAGGACACGAACCGATCGAAGGTGTAACTAATGTAATTTTGAATCATCAACATGCAGCAGAACTCGGAGTTGGGCATCTTTTTGATCTTGGACATCGCAAAATTGCGTTTATTAAAGGACAGGATTTTAGTTCGGATACGGAAATTCGTTGGGAAACGATAAAGGAGGCGGCAGAAAAACGTGGAATTGCAATCGATAAAGATTTGATTGCTCAACTTGTTGGCGATAGTCCTTCGCCGGAAATCGGCTACATTGCAACAAAAAAAATTCTCGCGTGTAAAAAACCGTTCACGGCACTTTTTGCGTTTAATGACGTTTCGGCAATCGGAGCGATTCGGGCAATTCAAGAAGTTGGGCTACGCATCCCAGAAGACGTTTCGATACTTGGATTTGACGATATTTACGCTGCCGCTTTTCATAATCCGGCTTTGACGACTATTCGCCAGCCGCTTTTTGAAATGGGCAAAATCGCCGCTCAAACTTTGCTGCAAAGATTGTCAGAAAAAGGCGAGATCAATGTTCCGCCAACTTTAACCGTCGAACCACAGTTGATTATTCGCGATTCCACCGCCGCTCTAATAAACTAATTTATTTCAAAACACCTGAATCCAAAGGAGTTACAATTCGTCCCTACCGGATAAAGCCCAATTTTTTTATCATAATAGGGCGAGCGATCATAAAAAAATCTCAAACGTGCTTGTGGACTTTTTGCAAAACTTTCATCTTTCAATTTTTCATCAAATTCTTTACGCAAATTTTCATCTTTAGCCAACATTTCTCTCGCTAATTTCTCAATCACATAGCCTTCGCCAAATTCCTTTTGCTCAAAAATCGCGTTAAAAAATCCCCAATATGCAAAAGAATCATTCGATTGCGGTTCGAGCAGATGAATCGCCACATTTGCATTTTCTTGGGCTAATGGAACGATTACCGAATTCGTGGCAAATTCCCGTATCTCTTTGATTGGATTAGTTTTATAACTTACCGTTAAGCGTCCTTCAAAAGAATTCGTCGCCCATTTCGCTTGCGTTAAGCGATAACTTTCAACCTCAATTTTCAAAGGCTTATTGATCCTTTCAAATTTAATGCCGTGCATTTGCAAAACATTTGTCACATCCCGCCATTGCGAAGGGATAATATAGTAAAGCGGCGGAGCAATTCCAGCTTCGATTTTTGCATCATCAAATTTATTAATTGTTATATCTAAAGGCTTTGTGCCGTATATCAAACGTTTAGTTCCCGAAATATCACTGTCTTCTAACCGATATTCAATTCCTTTTAATTGAAATGTAGTTGCCTTTTCCGTGATCTCCAAAATAAGCGGAAATTGCCTCTCAGGATCGTAAGTTTTTCCGCGTTCAACTGTTTCGGAATCGGCTTTTTTATTAGCTTCAAATAAGCTGATTTTATTTTTTCCAATCTCTTCAATTGTGTAACGCAAAAGATCATAAGTTCCCCGAACCCTTGATTTATAGGGCTTGAGCATATGAGTTTCAATCAAAACACCCGCCCGATTTCGCAATGGTGTATAGCCGGTTGCATAGCGAGGCGTCGCAATAAAAGTTGAAACTCCGCTCGTAACTTCCCGACCATTAAATTGCAGATAGTGCGTCACAACATTGCCTTCGTTCTCAACCTTTGGAATAACTTTTTTCTCAAAATACTCACTCATCCAATTCTTAATAAATTGTGAACTTTCCTGAAAATGTGCATATTCATAAGTAATGTTGTAACGAAAATCTGCTCCGTCAGTCACGTGGCAATCAATGAAAAAATCAGGCTTCCATTCATTCCAAAGCCTAAGCCACGCACGAGTTTCAGGAGCATCTGCTTTCATATAATCTCGGTTAAGATTTAGATTGGATGCATTTGCCCTAAAACCCATTTCTTCCGGACCATTTTGATTGATCCGGTTAAATTGTGAAAAATTTTCATGCCCGTCAACGTTATAGATTGGAATAAACAAAATAACAGCATTCTCAAGCAAATCAAGACGGATTTTAGTAATCGCAATATCACGCAAAAGGGCTAATCCGGCATCCTTTCCATCACTTTCACCCGCATGAATGCACGCTTGGATGAAAATTATTGCCTTCCCGCTTTTTTTTGCCGCTTCTGATGTGAATGTTCGTCCTTTTGCAGCTATTAACAATGGCAAATCGCGTCCTTCACCGCTTTTGCCAAATGATTTATACGCAATCAATTCCGAAGCTTGATCCAGTCTTTTGCTATATTCAATCGTCTCTTGGTAGCGTGGTGTTTGCCTGTAATCTGTTGCTTCTGAGGGAGTTTTCCATTGGTTGGATATATTTAATGAGTCGCTTTGGGCAAAACCTGAAATCTGAAGAAAAATCAAAATTAAGCCGCATTTAATTGCCCTTTCAATAATTTTTGTCATTTATTTTTAATTTTTTCCGAAAAAATTGTAAAAAAATCTTGTATTATTTGTTTATAATAATCTATACTGTTAAGCAATCTTAGAGATTGCGTTAATGGTTAAGTTTAATAAAAATTAAATGCGACTATTTTTGTCTGAAAGATTATTACATTAGTAAACTGTTTTATAATCAATCTTTATTGACATGATGCTTTAAATCGTGTACAAAATAAAGGGTTATAATTCTTGGATTTTATCCATGCAATCAAAAAATTGACGTAAAAAACCTTAATTCTTATCTTAGGTTTATTACAGGAGGACATTAATCAAATGCTGAGCAAAAATATTATTCACAAATCAACATCTTTAGCCTTGACTATCGCCATTTTCTGCGTTTACTCAATGGTTGCATTAGCCGGAACTAAAGACATTACCGGCGAAATTACAGTTACTGGACAAGTAACTGTAAACGGTCAAACGGTTGTATCAAATTCAACACTTGTTTCAGGAAGCGTTGTTGCAACATCTGCAAATTCAACTGCTGTAGTTAGTTTGGGCAAAACCGGTCGCTTAGAGCTTCTTCCGGAATCGAGCATTACGCTCAGATTTACTGATGGAAGCATCACCGGAATTCTTTCTTCGGGTAAAGTACGCGTTTCAAATGCTGCCGGAGTTGCTACAACGATTACGACAAAAGACGCAGTTGCAATCGCTGATGCAGGACAAGCAGACACGTTTGTAGTTGAAACAGAGTGTTCGCATACCCACGTTGACACAATGTCAGGTTTAGTTACTCTGAGAACGGGCAACAACGACAAGCAAGTAGCTGCTGGTACGGACGCAACAGCTGGAAATTTGAGTCAAGCCGGTTGTAAGCCTTGCTTGAGACCAAATCCAAATCCAGGTGTTTTCCCAGTAGCAGGCAGCGGATGGTTAGCACCATTGCTTATAGCAGCAGCAGGCGGAGCAGCAGCGGCGATTCTTCTTGGATCGAATGGAGCAGACGATATCGTTATCGGCGGCAACACCACTGTTGTGAGCGGCGTCAGACCTGTTGTCAATCAGTAGGAATCGAGTCGTTAGTGGTGTCAGATGATAATCTGAACATTAGCATTTGATATATTAAGTGTGGAGTGTTCATACTATTGTGCGAGTCATATTTTCAGATGTGACTCGCATTATTTTTGTTTAAGTTTGTGAATTTTTTAACATAGAGAATTATTTGAATTATGCATATAGCAGTTATTGGAACGGGGTATGTTGGGTTAGTAACGGGTGCTTGCTTTGCTGAATTTGGCGTAGAAGTGACCTGTGTGGATGTAGATGAAAAGAAAATTGAAGGTTTGAAAAATGGCATAATGCCAATTTACGAACCTGGTTTAGATTCAATCGTTGAAAAAAACCATAAAGCAGGCAGGCTCGATTTCACGACGGACATTAAGTCAGCCGTTGAGCAAGCTTTGGTTATCTTTTTGGCAGTTGGAACTCCTCCAAAAGAAGATGGCTCGCCTGATATGAGTTATTATCAGCAAGCCGCAAAGGACATTGCCGGAGCGATGAATGGTTACAAAGTTTTGGTTACAAAATCAACTGTTCCGGTCGGCACAGGCAAATGGCTTAGAGAATTCGTATCAGAAAATCAAAACGTTAAAACGAATTTTGGAGTAGCTTCGAATCCGGAATTTCTACGTGAAGGTGCAGCAATTGATGATTTCATGCGTCCTGATAGGGTAGTTGTAGGCAGCAACGAACTTGATGCGATTGCGATTATGAAAGACCTTTATCGCCCTCTTTACCTGATAGAAACTCCCGTTGTTATCACATCTCTGGAAGCTGCTGAATTGATTAAATACGCGGCAAACGCTTTTTTGGCGACTAAAATCACCTTCATTAACGAGATTGCAAATTTGTGCGATGCAATTGGATGTGACGTACATGACGTTGCGAGAGGAATGGGAATGGATAATCGTATCGGACGGAAATTTCTCCATCCCGGACCCGGATACGGAGGTTCTTGTTTTCCAAAAGATACCAAGGCTTTTACAAAAGTCGGCGATAAATTCGGTGTCGAAACTTCGGTTGTAGATGCGGTAATCAAGGCTAATGATTTTCAGCGTTTGGCTATGTTGCCGAAAATTGAAAAAGTGGTCGGCGACTTAAAAGGCAAGCAAATTGGGGTCTTGGGACTCTCATTTAAGCCTGAAACTGACGATATGAGAGAATCACCGGCAACCGATATTATCAAGGAAATGCAAAAACGCGGTGCTACAATCAGAGCTTTTGATCCTGTAGCAATGGAAGAAGCCAAGCATTCGTTATCTAATATAGAATATGCAACGGATGAATACGATGCCATCAAAGGTGCTGATGCGTTAGTTATCATTACAGAGTGGAATCAATTTCGGGCGTTGGATATGCAAAAAGTTAAAAGTTTGCTCAAATCCCCCAAAATTGTTGACCTTCGTAATATCTATGAACCAAAAGATATGCGTGAATTAGGTTTTGAATATGTTGGTGTTGGTAGATAGCTGGATTTGTCTATCTACAATGTTTACAATAGAAAGCGATTGGAAAAACATTCGCTTTTTTATTTATATTTAAGTGTATTTATGAGTTTAACAGCAAAAGTATTGGTAACTGGCGGAGCTGGTTTTATTGGTTCAAATCTTGCGGACGAGCTTATCCGACAAGGTGCGAAAGTCAATATTATTGACAATCTTGTTACAGGATTTCGTGAAAATTTAGAAGAGTTGGGTGGAAATTTTGAATTCATTGAAGGTGATATAAACGATGAAAATAAATTGCAGCAAGCACTTGAAGGCGTTGAAATAGTTTTCCATCAAGCCGCAGTTCCAAGTGTTCCAAGATCGGTTGAAAATCCGCGGGAAACCCACGACGCTTGCGTAAATGCGACATTCAATCTTTTGTTAAAAGCCAAAGAATCCGGTGTTAGAAGGGTTGTTTACGCGGCTTCGAGTTCTGCCTATGGAGATCAGCCGATTTCCCCGAAACACGAAGAAATGCGTCCCGACCCACTTTCCCCATATGCGGTTGCTAAATTGGTTGGTGAATATTACGCACAGGTTTTTCATAAAGCTTACGGACTGGAAACCCTTTGTTTAAGGTATTTTAACGTATTTGGTCCGCGTCAAAATCCTTCATCTCAATACTCGGGTGTAATCTCACGTTTTGTCGATGCATTGTCAAAAGGTGAAAATCCGGTAATTTACGGCGACGGCGAGCAAACCCGCGATTTTACATATGTTGCAAATGTGGTAAACGCAAACATCAATGCTTCGCAAACTGATAAAGGAATCGGCGAAGTGATAAATGTGGCAAACGGTGAGGCGATTTCGTTAAATCAGCTTTTCAAGGTTTTGCAAGGTTTGCTTGAGCGTCAAAATATTTCTGTGAAACACGAAGCACCAAGAACCGGAGATATTATTCACAGCTTGGCTGACAACTCCAAAGCTATTGAATGCTTGAATTACGAGAACAATCATTGGTTTGGAAGATGGTCTTTCGAAAACAATTGACTGGTGGCGAAACAGTAGATTTGCCAAAGTGTAGATGAATTTCGATGAGAAAATCGCAATTATTGATTGGACGCATTTAATCGAAGATTATCTCGAAAATATTGGATTGACATTTGATCAACTCAAAAATGAAATGACTGGCGGTTGGCTTTTCGGTTACATCGAATCGCTGCAAAAAGTTGGCTATTCGCCGACTTTTTTTTGTTTTTCAACGAATGAAAACATTTTGGGAAATCACGTCCACACTCAACTAAAGCAGAGATTTGTGTTCTGCCCTCTCCAAAGATTTATCGGTTTTTACGAAAGACAATTCTAAATCCATACACGAATAATATTTTCGAAGCTGTCGAGAATGTTACTGTAAAAAATCGTTTCTACCGTCGATTTTTACTCTCTGTCGCGGAATATATTTCAACTCCATACTGGAAATTACACCAAGAATTATCAAGGCGAAACCTAAATACATATATTGCTCAAGACTACGAACATGGAAGATTTGACGGTCTGACATTTTTGGCGAAATTGACCGGAAGGGCTATTTTTACGACCTTTCAAGGTGGTTATCCCACCAAAAGCAAACTCAAAACATTAATTAGAAGATCCGCCATAAAATCCGCTGAAGGTATAATCTGCGGTAGCGATGAAGAAATCGCACGACTAAAAAATGATTACGGAATTAAAAATAATAGGATCGCTAAGATTTTTAATCCTTTAGATGTTGAAATTCAGCATTCAACTGATCGGCTTGCAGCTCGCAAGAAATTTGGAGTTGACGAAAATGCGAAAGTTGCAGTTTGGCATGGGCGTATCGATTTACACCGCAAAGGCTTAGACCTATTAGTCGCGGCATGGCAAAAACTTTGTCGGAGAAATCTTCCGTTTGAAATCCAACTTCTGTTTTTAGGCTATGGCAATCAAGCCCAAGAATTCGGAAATTTACTTGATTCTGTCAATAATTCAACAATAAAATGGTTTGCCGAATATACGAACGATCGCGAAAAAATAAGTAATTTCTTGTCAATGGGTGACGTTTATGTTTTTCCTTCGCGGCACGAAGGCTTTCCCGTTGCTCCGATTGAAGCTATGAGTTTCGGGCTACCGCTTGTGGCGACAAAAGTACAGGGTATCGCCGAAATCCTTGAAAATTGCGAAGAATCCGGCGGAATTGTGGTTCAATTAGAAGATGTGGAATCTTTAACCAATAACTTGGAAAAGCTATTTTTGGATGACGAATTTCGACTTAAACTATCGGAAAATGCTCGTCGTAGAGTTGTAGAGTCGTTTTCGCTGGAAAAAGTTGGATTACAACTAAAGGAGTTTTTAACTAAAAAATGATTAGCAAAGAACAGAAAGTTTTCGGATTGGGATTAAGCAAAACCGCGACCTCAAGTTTGAGCGAAGCCTTGAATTTTTTGGGTGTAAAAACGATTCATTATCCTTACGATGAAACGACTTACAATGAACTTCGCAGCGGAAATTACAAACTCTCTTTGATGAATGAATGGCAAGGTGCTGTCGATATTCCAATCGCTCCATTTTATGCCCAACTCGATAACGCTTTTCCAAATAGCAAATTTATTTTGACTGTCAGGGAAAAAGAATCTTGGCAACGCTCTTGCGAGCAACATTGGAAATTGATGGATGAATGGCAGGAAAATTTCCCTGATTTTAAGAAGTTTCAAGAGTTCATTGGAACTGTAACTTATGGCATCAATGGTTTTAACCGTGAAAGATTTTCTTGGGCATATGATAATCACGTTGAATCGGTTCGCAAATATTTCAAGAAACGAAAGAAAGATTATCTGGAGATTGATATTTGCGGTGGTGAAGGCTGGCAAAAATTATGTAAATTTTTAGATTGTGAAGCACCCGATTTGAAATTTCCGCGTGCTAATGAATGGATGCATCTTTTACTCAAAGCTCAACAGAATTTCCACAAAAATGTTCCGGCTGGTGAAAAAGTTTTGTTGATCGACCAACTCGGATTTGGCGAATCATTCGCACCGCAACATAGAATCGTGCCTTTTCTTGAAAAAGATGGTGAATATTGGGGAAATCCGGCAAACGATGAAGTAGCAAATGACGAATTCTTACGGATGATGCGTGAAGGAGTTGAATTCGTTGCAATCGGTTTCCCATGCTTTTGGTGGCTTGTTTATTATCCTGAATTTGAGCGGTGGCTTCGTAGAAATTTTGAGAGTTTAACTGAAACGGAGTCAATAAAAATATTTCGACGCAAGTAAAAAAGACGGACAATTAAGCCCGCCCTTTTTCTTTTCATCCCTCTATTTTTTTGGTGTAGGCGAAGGAACCGGCGTCGGAGTTGGTGTTGGCGGCGGAGGCGGCATTTGATCTTTTGCGTATCTTGGCAAAAGTTCTTCCCGCATTGCAAGTTGGTAAACTGCTGCTGCTATTACAGTTGCCGCATTTTGTACATCTTCCGGAATTATTCTTTCGTAGGTATCCAGATTGGTATGCCAAGTATGCGTTCCGTATTCGATCGGGTCTTGTTGCACCCCAATTCCTGGCAAACCCGCTTGATTAAACGATGTATGATCCGAACCGCCTAAGCCACGGCTTCTTGAATTTATCGCACCGATAACACCTAAATCTGAAAATGGTGCGACAATTTCCCGCAAAATTGCAGCCGATTCCGAAGGACCAAAAACGCCTAAACCTCTCGCTCTCCCGGTTCCCGAATCGATATTAAGATAACCGCCGAATTTTTCGTAATTTCCTGTCGGGTTTTCAAAAGATCCAAAGTGTTTTTTAACGTAAGCTTGCGAACCAAGCAACCCCTGTTCTTCGCCCGACCATAATGCCACTCGAATCGTTCGACGCGGTTTCACGCCCAATTGCTTCAATATTCTCGCCGCTTCCATCATTATCGAACAACCAATCGCATTATCAGTTGCACCTGTTGCAGCGTGCCAGGAGTCAAGATGCCCGCCGAGCATGATAACTTCGTCTTTTTTATCTGTTCCGGTAATTTCTCCAATTACGTTGTAAGAAGTTTTTCCTTCGGGAATAACGCGATTTCGAATGTCGAATTCGAGCATAACTGCCGAGCCATCGCCCATAATTCGCGTAATGCGTCCGAAATCTTCATTCCGCATTACCACAGTTGGAACAACTTTTTTAACATCGAAAGTGCGATTATTAAAAGCCCGAATTTGTCCGTGTTCACGACCTGCATCGTTTACGCGAATCGCGGCTTTATTATCGACCAAAAATTTGTCGAGTTGTTCGGCAATTTGTAAACCATTTAATTGATTAGGTTTGGGCGTTGGCAAAGGCTGCTGATTACCAAAAGGATTTCCTTGTCTATTCGCATTATTCGGATTCAAGCGGTTTTTCATGTCTTCATCAGAAACCCTTTTTGGAGCAGGATTTAGATTGACCGGAATGACAGCCGGTTTTCCAATCAAGACAATTTTGCCTCTGATATTTGCTTTAATGCTCTCAAAATATGCCGTTAATTCTTCTTGAATTGGTCTTTCCGGCAAAATCAGATTAAAAGCTTGGGCTTTAACAGCTTTTTTTGTTCCTGGAGTCCACGATAAAACTTCAAAAACCAAAGAATCTTGCACGGGCGAAACGATAAAGCCCGAAGCTCTTTCGTTAACCCAACCCTCGTGACCAAAATCCCACGCTTCGAGTTCGGCTTTATCGAAACCCCAAGCCAGCATTTGCTTGACCGACCAATCCGCCGCCGCTTTATGATTTGGCGAACCGGTTAAACGGGGTCCATAAACATCCGATAAAAAATGAAGCGTCTTCATAATTTGCGAATTTTCTTTAGCTTCTTTACGAATTTTCGCGTTGATTTCGGCATCTTGGGCAAAGCCAAATTGCACTGAGAAAGTAAATAAAAGAATTAACGAAATGATTTTTTTCATATATTTTTAGTTTTACAAATGCAACGTAAAACAGACTGTTAGTCTTTTTTAACAGTCTAACAGCCTGTTCTACGCGAATCTATTTAGTCTTCAAACTGCTTTTTCAAACTTTCAGAATAAGGAGATCGTGCCACACCTTTTTCGGTAATAATCGCCGTAACCAAATGATTTGGCGTAACGTCGAAAGCCGGATTTCCGATTTCGATGCCGTCTGGTGCAAGTTGAATATCTTTAATATGCGAAACTTCGCGGGTATCACGTTCTTCAATCGGAATTTCTTCTCCCGTCGGACATTTCATATCGATTGTCGAAAGCGGTGCGGCAACATAAAAAGGAATTCCATGTTCTTTGGCTAAAACCGCAACCATATAAGTCCCGATTTTATTCGCAACATCACCATTCGCCGCAATTCTATCCGAACCAACAACAACTGCTTGAACCTTCCCTTTTTTCATCATATAGCCAGACATATTATCCGTAATGAGCGTAACCGGGATGTTATCTTCCTTCAATTCCCAAGCCGTTAGCCTCGCACCTTGCAGATACGGACGAGTTTCGTCCGCGTAAACGTGTATGCTTTTTCCTTGATTGATCGCACCGCGAATTACACCCAAAGCAGTTCCCCAAACTCCGCCTGTAGCTAATGCTCCGGCGTTACAATGCGTCAAAACCGTCGAATTATCTTCAATCAGTTCACCGCCAAAATCAGCGATAAGTCGTTGTGCTTCAATATCTTCCTCGTGAATCGCTTTGGCATCGTCAAGCATAATTTGCTTGATTTCCGAAATTGATTTGCCGTCCGCCTTTGCTTTGGCAAATGTGCGGTTCATCCTATCAATCGCCCAAAAAAGATTAACCGCAGTCGGGCGGGTTTTGCCTAAAACTTCGCTGATATATTCGAGTTCGTCTTCCAAATCTACCAAATTTGTACCGACAAACTGCTTTACACCAAGTGCCATTCCATAAGCCGCTGAAACGCCAATCGCCGGAGCTCCGCGAACTACCATATCGCGAATTCCATCCGCCACTTCGGTATAAGTTTTCAATGTAAGCCAGATTTCTTCAGTTGGAAGAAGACGCTGATCGAGCATTAAAACGCCTTCATCACTCCATTTTACAGGTATAATCATTATTAAAATTTCCTTTTTTAAGTATCAGTAAATAATAACCCAAAATACGGATTTGTGACGAATGACGAAAGGCGGGTTTTTGGGGAAACTTTGAAAAGAGCGATTGAGTTTAGACACAAAAAACAGGACGAGAAAATTTCCCATCCTGTTTATCCTATCAATCCTTGTAAATTTTCTTACTTAAAAATACTTCCAAAAACCTTCTTCAACAAGTCCGTCGTTCTACCAATTGGGTTCTTACGAATTTTCTTTTCTTCCTCAGCGACCATATAAAATGTACCATCGAGAGCTTTTTGGGTAACGTAGCCGTCTAAATCGGTTGCGTCTTTGCCGAGAATTCCCGAAAACGCACCGAGTTTGCTGACCATTCCTTTATATTTTTGTGTAACGCCCGTTTCAGCAGTAAATTTTTCAACAATTGGTCGAAATTTTCCACGCAGATTCTCTTCCGTTGTTCTGCGGAAAAATTGCGTAGCCGAATCGTCTTGTCCGCTAAAGAGAATATTTTTAACGTCGGTAAACGTCATTTGCTTGATCGAATCTACGAAAACATCAACAGCAACCGGAACCGCTTTTTCCGCCGCACGATTCATCGAAGTTACGAATTCATCAACCTTCGCACCTTGTCCGGCAAGCCGCAGACCTTTTTCAAGTTTTTGTAGCGAGTTTGGCAAAGGAATTTTGACACGAACATCGTTCAAAAAGCCGTTTTCTTTGCCCAGCGTATCAACGGCAAATTTGACGCCATTGAAAAGTGCTTCCTTCAATCCGCCCGTGATTTCATTGTCGGTAAGTGTTGTATTTGCAGCAGTTTGAGTGGTTGTGGTCGTGGTTTTGGTCGGCGTGGTAACTACCGGTGCCTTAACAACCGTCGTTGCTGGCGTCTTAACAATCCTCTTTCGTTTCTTCTTGGAAGTTTGTGCAATAGCCCCAACGGTAAACGCAAACGTTAAAGCCGCAATCAATAAAATTTTCAATAGTCGCATTATTTTTCTCCTTTTAAATTCGTCGCGAAAAAGCGTAAAACCTTTTCTTCATAATCTTTAGGGGCGTTTTTCTGTAAATCACTGTGTTCCGCATTGGGGACAATCCAGATGTCTTTTGGTTGATTTGCGGTGTCGTATAGTTGTCTGCTTTCTGCAAGTGTCGTGTGTCGGTCGCTTTCGCCCGCAATCACGAAAATTGGTGACGAAAACCGCGGTAATTTATCAATCGGACGAAGTTCATCAACCGAAACACCCAAACGTGCAGGAAACTGCAACGTCATCAAAGGCGATAAATTTTCAGCACCCGAAAAAAGCCATAAATTCAGACGATTATCGATTGCCTTTTGCATCGTAGGGTAAACCATCTCAAGGATTACCGCGTCAACCTTTATCGGCTCATTCTGCAACAAAAAAGCTGCTCCGCCCATCGAAATTCCCAAAACGCCAACCTTTTCATTGGGCAATTTTTGCTTAATAAATTTGAGCGAAGCGGTTGCATCACGACTTTCCAAATGTCCAAAAGTGATCTGTTTACCAATACTTTCGCCGTGTGCTTGAAAATCAAAGGTCAGAATAGAAAAACCGCTTTCGTTCAAAAAAGCCATTCGATTCGGCATACTGCGATCGCCGCGAACGCCGTGCATCAAAACAATAACGCCCTTATTTTCTTTGCCTTTGACAAACCATCCTTTTATCAAAGCTCCCGATTCGCTCGGAAATTCAACATTCTCGCAAACAATTTTTTGCGGACAATCGCCGACAGATTTATTCACCGGAGCCATAAGCGAATTCGCCGCAAACCAAAACGCCGCGATTATCAGCAGAGGCAGCAGAATAAAAAGACCCAACCCGACTTTTCGCATAGCTTTTAACTTCTACCTTTTACTTTTGCCTTGATTCGCCACCGCATCCTGTGCGGCTTTGATCGCTTCAGCATCGCCAAGGTAATAACTTTTGACTGGCTTCAAGTTTTCATCGAGTTCGTAAATGAGCGGAATCCCCGTCGGGATATTCATTTTCACGATTTCTTCATCCGCGATGTTGTCTAAATACTTCACCAGGGCACGCAATGAATTTCCGTGTGCGGCAACGATAATTCGTTTGCCTGCTTTGATTTGAGGTGCGATTTCACTTTCCCAATACGGAACGACCCGGGCAACTGTATCTTTCAAACATTCAGTTTGCGGGAAATTTTCAATACCTGCATATTTTGCCGAATTACCTTCATAGCGTTCGTCAGCATCTGACATCGGCGGCGGCGGAACATCATAACTGCGTCGCCATATATGTACTTGCTCCTCGCCAAATTTTTCCGCCATTTCGGATTTATTAAGCCCCTGCAAATCACCATAATGGCGTTCATTTAGCTTCCAGGAATTTACAATTGGAATCCACATCAAATCGAGCTCGTCCAAGATTGTCCAAAGCGTGCGAATCGCCCGCTTCAATACAGACGTATATGCTAAATCGAATATGAAGCCTTCTTTCTTCAAAAGCTCGCCTGCAGCCTTAGCCTCTTCGCGACCTTTTTCAGAAAGATCAACGTCTTTAAAGCCGGTAAAACGATTTTCCTTATTCCAAACACTTTCGCCGTGTCTGATTAAAACTAATTTATACATAATCTGTTAAGTCTGATATCCAAAGTCTAAAGCTAAAGTCTAAAGTCTTTGTGATTATTAAACTCTAAACGACAAAAAGGCTCAAGTCTCGCAATTGAAAACTTGAGCCGGTGCCGATCGATTCGACTTTGGACATTAGACCTTAGACTTTGGACTTTAATCTATTTACATCTCGGAATCGGCTTATCCATTTGGCTATCAATCATTGTTTCGCCAATCGCACAAACGACAACTTTCTTTACAGACGGAAATTGTTTAGCGGTCTTTTCGATTGATTCGAGAAAAATAAAAGGTCCGAGCGAACCATAATTTGTCTGATCTTTTGGTTGCGAAAATTTAACGGTAGCAACTCCATTTTTCAAGACAACGCCTTCAAATTTCATTCCAAAAGCTGGCGAGGTAAAGCCTTTGCCTTCTTCATTTTGGGCGACACCAATGAAAAGATCTTGCAAAGTTGGAGTAAGCGGGAGCATTCGCTAAAACTTCGCGTTCGACTGTGCCCAATACGAAATTTCCATCTTTTCCTTCATCATTCGCTCGCCAGAAATACAGTTTAACTTTTCGCCATTTCGGCTCATACATTTCAAACGAATTTCGGTTAACGATCACTTTGCCTTTAACGATTTTCTTCAAATCAAGGGTCTCAACCTTGCTTGGTTTAACCTTAGTTTTTTCGACAAATGCGGTTTTGTTTTCATATTCATCTACGCCGCGTTCCTCAGAGATTTTCTCCCAATCGTTTTCTTTATAGTATAAAAGCGTGATCGTATCTCCTTTAATAGCTGATAATTCCGCAAACCCCCGACTTAAAACTTGTCCGCGTTTTGGATCAACCACGGCAAAATACGCACCGCCGAGCCCGCCGTCTGCCATTTTGACTAACAGCACGTTTTGCCCGTTGCTCAATTTCTTTTCGGTCAGCCCAATAACCATACTATATTCCGACATTATCTTGCGGGATTTGCCCGTCGCCACGTCATAAATATGGAGCGATTGACCTTCGTTTTCAAACCCACCGGAGCCATCCTTGCCTGAATACACGACTTCTTTTCCACCATTTACAAGCCATACATCAAATCCGTGATCGCTAATTTGGTGCTTGTTGCCATTGACCGTTATCACGACTTTTCCGCCGTAACCGTCAGGTTCAGATTGAATTTCAACCGCGGTTGCCTTCAAAATCTGAGCAGAGATTGAAAATGACAACAAGCTAAAAAATATACCTAAATTTACCAAAAGAAATAATTTTTGTTTCATGAAAAAACTCCCAACAAAAGACGTTTTAGGGGATAATTTTTGCATTTCTTTAACGTCACGCTGTGCGTTCCTTCCAAGATTGCGGATTGCTGCCATCGTCTAATCTGACCATAGAAACCGCTCCCGGAGCCGGACAAACCAAAACGCAAAGATTACACCCGACGCATTCGAGTTCATCAACGACCGGAAATTTATTGTCGTCGAAGCTAAAACACTGATGAGCTCCGTCTTCACACGCAACATAGCAGAGATTACATTTCACGCATTTTTCGTTATCAACTCGGGCGACAACCTTGTAATTCAAATCGAGATTTCCCCAATCCGTTACCCGATTTACCGATAAACCAATGATGTCGTTAACCGATTTATAGCCTTTATCGTCCAAATAATTGTTCAAACCATCGATCATATCTTCGACGATTCGATAACCGTAATGCATTACCGCCGTGCAAACTTGGACATTCCCTGCACCCAAAAGCAAAAATTCGACCGCATCTCGCCAGGTTGAAATTCCGCCGATTCCCGAAATCGGAATGTTGAATTCCGCATCTCGAGCCAATTCGGAAATCATATTCAACGCAATCGGTTTCACCGCCGGACCGCAGTATCCGCCGTGAGCTGCTTTGCCGTTGACGTTTGGATACGGAATCATCGTGTCAATATCAACGCCGATGACCGAATTTATTGTGTTAATCAACGAAACCGCGTCCGCTCCGCCGTTTTGAGCGGCACGTCCCGGCGGAACGATATGCGTAACATTCGGCGTAAGTTTCACGATGACGGGAATGTCGGAAACTTCCTTCACCCATTCGGTAACCATGCAAGTATATTCGGGAACTTGCCCCATCGCCGCCCCCATTCCGCGTTCGCTCATCCCGTGTGGACAGCCGAAATTTAATTCAAAGCCGTCGCAGCCTGTGTCTTGAGTCCGCTTTGTGATTTCCTGCCACGCCTCTTTTTTCGATTCAACCATCAACGAAGCAATCACGGCGTGTTTCGGATATTTTTTCTTACATTCCGCCATTTCCTTGAGGTTTATTTCAAGCGAACGGTCGGTAATGAGTTCGATATTATTCAAACCCGCCATCCGGGTCGAACCATAATCAATCGCCGCCAAACGAGATGAAACATTTGTAATCGGTTCGCCCAAAGTCTTCCAAACCGCTCCGCCCCAACCCGCGTCAAACGCCCGTTCGATCATCGAACCCATATTTGTCGGCGGTGCCGATGCCAGCCAAAAAGGATTCGGCGAATCGATTCCTGCGAAATTTGTCTTTAGATCTGCCATAAGTTTTGTAATAAACTCTAAATTGTTTTATAACCTTCTTCTTTTTTACCCAAATGTCGGCGAACTAAATCCACACTCAATAGTCCACAAAGTAATGCAGTAACATAAGCTACATATGTCCAACCGAAGTATTCTGGCTTTTTTGGCAATTTATATCTTTCGAGCATCGAAAAGTAGACATAAAAGTATGAAGCAAGAATTATTGCCTCAATAGAAAAGAAAATTCCGATTGATAAAAGAGTCCACCTAATTCCACTTTTGCCGTTTGCCTCTGCAACGGGATAAATGACTTTTGGAATAACCCAGACTGCCCAAACTAGTTCAAACATAGAATCTCTCTTAATACATTTACACCGTTTCCAATTTCTCCTTCAACGCCTTCAAAAATTCCGTATCTTCCAAAAGGCTTCTATCCAAACTCGTTTTCCCAATCGAATCTGCTTCCATAATTTTTCGCAATTCGTTGTTGATTTGCGTTTGATATGGGGCGGCGTTTGGTTGTTCGGCACGTTGGCGGAAATAGGTTATCACTTCGTCTTCCAGATAAATAGAAACCTTTATTCGTTTGCTGTTCTTGAGTTTTGCCGCCCAAGGCGAGCGACGCACTTGATACGGTCCGGGTTTCATAACTTCATCATCGGTTAAACCTTCGGCAAGTTCTGCTCTGTATTCGTCTTCAGTAACCGTATATGTTAGATTTTTAGCTGTTTTGTTCATTGTAAATCCTTATGTGTCTTGCATTTGCAATGCGTGCAGAAATGATTCGAATCTTTTCATTACGCTCGGTGTATGCAACAAATAAAAGCCGCGTATTTGCAATTCCAATCAATTGATATCGAATTTCGCCTTCGGAATTTGCCTTATCAAAAAGTTCAACGGCGTTTTCATCGAAAAATGCGAGTGCGGCTTCTTCAAAACTTACGTTGTGTTTTTTGAAATTTGCATTTGCCTTTTCTTTATCCCATTCAAATTCCATTTACAATTATACCGACATATCTATACAAATCAAGACAATTATGAGAGTCCCGCAAAACTCACCTTTTCCCCAAACAAACTTTCATGAATCCCACTCGCCGCTTTTTTCCCCATCTGAGCCGCGTCAACCGCTTCTGCACCGCCGTTTACACAATCGCCACCCGCGAAGATTTTTGGATTCGAAGTCTGCATATTTTCGTTGACGGCAACGCGACCTTTTTCGTCTAATTGAACGCCAAGTTGTTGTAAAAATTCGACTTGTTTCTGTTGTCCGATTGCAATAATCACCATATCGCAAGCAATTTCAACTTCGCTTCCGTCCGTTTTTTTGCATTTCAAACCTGTGACTTTGCTGTTGCCCAAAATTTCAATTGGCGTATGTTGCCATGCGAATTCGATCGCATCAGGATTTCGCCAATTCGATTTCGTAATCGTAAGCCGGAGCATCTTTTTCGGTTCGGCGATAGACCAAAATTGCTTTTTCCGCACCTAATCTTTTCGCTTGCGTAACAGCATCAATCGCCGTATTTCCTGCACCAATTACCGCAACAGTTTTGCCAATCGGAACAGACTTCCAATCACGGGTTTTAATTTTTTCGATAAAGTGCAAAGCGTCCATTACGCCGTCTTTGTCTTCGCCTGAAATGTTGAGCTGATTGGTTTTACCCAACCCAATAGCGAGAAAAACAGCGTGGTGTTTCGATAAAAGTTCTTCAATCGAAACCTGACCTTGGACTCTGGACTCTGGACTTTGGACTATGGAAGTATTCAGTTGGAATTTAACTCCAAGCGATTCAACCTGTTTCACTTCCGCCAAAGAATGTGCAGCCGTCATTTTATATTCAGCCATTCCGTATGTGTCTAAGCCTCCCGCGAGTTCCCTTTTTTCATAAACCGTAACGGCGTAACCTAAACGTGCTAAATAAGTTGCACACGATAAACCTGCCGGACCCGAACCGATAATTCCGACCGATTTTCCGTTTGGTTCACCTTTTTCAAACATTTTTTTGCCTGATTTTAAGACATGTTCCGTCGCGTAGCGTTGAAGGCGACCAATTTCAATCGGCTTTTTGACCAACGTTTTTTCGACGCAGGCACCTTCGCACAAGACTTCTACAGGACAAACCTTCGCACACGAGCTGCCGATCGGATTTGCGTCAAAAATTGTTTTTGCCGAGCCATGAAGATTTCCGGATGCGATTTTTTTGATAAAATTCGGCACGTCGATATGAGTCGGGCAAGCGTGCGTGCAAGGTGCGTCGTAGCAATAAAGGCAACGATTTGCTTCCAATAATGCTTCAGATTGCGTCATCAGCGGATGAATTTCTGCGAAGTTTTTTTCGATTTGTTCAGTGTCTGTCATATTTTTGGTTCACCACAGAGTTCACAGAGAACACAGAGTTTTTCTCAAGATTTTCTCCGTGCTCTCTGTGAACTCTGTGGTGCAATTTCCTAAAGTTCCGCGTCCGCCTCGATTTCGATTAGCATATCTTCATTGATCAATTTCGAAACTTCAACCATCGTTGTCGCCGGCATGATCGTGCCGAAGAATTCGCCGTGTGCTCTTCCATATTCTTCCCAACGCGAAATATCCGTTACAAACATTCGGGTTCGGACAACATTTTCGAGGCTTGCTCCGACTGCGTTCAACGCTTTTTCGATGTTTTTTATCGTCTGAACGGTCTGTGCGTAAGCGTCGCCGATTCCTACAACATTACTGTTTGCATCAGTTGCAGTTGTTCCGGTAACGTAAATCCGCGTCCCGACCTTCACCGCCCGCGAATAGCCGACAATCAATTCCCACTTTGCTCCCGATGAATATTTTTGGCGTTCTTGCATAATCATTTTAGCTTTACAAAATACGTTCCGTTGAATTTATACTTGATAAATTTATCGGTCACTTTTCCGTTCGGAAACTCTTTATCTTCAACAACTACGGGGAATTTCAACGTCTTCGTTTTTGCATCATATTCAAATAATTTAATCGGACGCTCCTTTCGATCAACGACCGAGAAAAAGTTAAATTCAAAGCTCAGCAAATTTGTTAAACCCGAATTTGTTTTGAAAAGTTTCGCATCTTTTATCGAACTGCCGCTGATTTTGAATAATTTAACTGTTTGATAGGAATCCGACGTTGACAATATTGAATGAAACCGAGCCATGTAAACTTTCCCGCCTTTCGTATCAATGCCGTAAATATCTGAAACGAAAGCACCTGCGTCGCCTTCCTCCCAATAATCGCCTTTTGAATAAACCTTTCCATCACTGCCCTGAAACTGAAAAACACTATCAAAAATATGCATCGTTCCGCCCGATTCGGTGTCCCAAGCGTATATGCGAAACCTGCCGTCTTCGGATGTTGCGATATCGATATGCTTGTCCAATTCGCTGAATTTATACTTCAAAACCGCCGATTGTTTCGTGTATTTCAGAATTTTCGACTTGAAAGATTCGTTTTCGGCGGATAATTTATCGCCATCGTAATTGCTTCGGTAATCTGAATACTTTTTAACATTCTCGATATGCGAAACGAGTTCTTGCTCAATCTTTTGCGGCGTTTGAGCGGAAATCGACGCGATGAATAGCAAGAATCCACACAATCTCAGATTTTTTTTCATAATTAATGCGAGCCTTTCATTTTCAAAATATAAAATCCAAACGGAGCCAAAATAATACTCATTGCAATGCTGGAAATTACTAAAAAGAGAACGAATTGCAAAATTCCCCAATACCATTTTTTCGGTTTGAAAAATTGCCAAACCATCCAAAACCAAAACGGATATTTAATGATAAATTCTAGCGATTTGAATATTGTCGAATGGTTTTCGTCCAAACCTGTAGTCGAAATCAAGACCAAAATTACATCAGCAATTACAAGCTGACCCATCAAATAGGACGTTAAAAACCAAATGTTCGGCAAAGTTATAACCCGATTTGAAATAAGTGATATAGGAAGCAATCGCCAACGGAATAACCATCGCAACAACGAAGATTTTGTAATACTTTTCCGTAATATATTCAATCGCCTGGTTAATATTTGAGAATTCAACTTCCTTTACTTCCTCAATTCCTTTCTCCCAAATACAACTATTTTATATCAACGAATTTGCTTGTAAATAATGTTCAAAATATTGGCAAGTATTACACCAACTACGTATCAAAGAACCAAAAGGAAGAAAACATCCAATCATATAATTTCCTTCAGGAATGTATGCTTCGCCCAGTAAATTGAAATGTGCAAACTATAATAGCTGTAATAATTATTATTGCTCCATTCACACCACCCGAAATACCGCCGTTATAAATTATGCTTTTGCCTTTGCTTTTAGATGGGTTAGATGAATCATCTGTTTCCGACAAAAATGTTCCACATTTTTTACATTTAGAGATGATGAAAAATTAATAAATCCACACTCAGCACATTTTTTGTTTTTCATAAATATTGTTTATTCCGCATAAGGTCTATTAAATTTGATACGTCCAATTTGTTCTTCAAAGGTTCTACCCTTCCACCAAACTTCCGTAAGCATCCGGTCGCCGATCTCTGAAAAACTGCCAAGTATTGCGGACTTCCTTGATCATATCCATATTCAAATCCGCGATGATTAATTCGTCTTGATCACGAGTTCCAACGGCGAGCATTTGTCCGCGTGGATCGCAAAAATAGCTTTGACCGTAGAATTCGCCGATGTTCCAAGGTGCTTCCGTGCCGACGCGGTTAATTGCTCCGACAAAATATCCATTCGCGACTGCGTGTGCGGGTTGTTCCAATTTCCAAAGATATTCCGAAAGTCCCGCGACCGTCGCCGACGGATTAAAGATAATTTCCGCACCGTTTAAGCCCAAAGCTCTCGCACCTTCGGGAAAATGTCGGTCGTAGCAAATGTAAACGCCGATTCTCGCAAACGCCGTATCAAAACACGGATAACCAAGATTTCCCGGTCGAAAATAGAATTTTTCCCAAAATCCCGGGGCGACGTGCGGAATATGTGTTTTGCGGTATTTGCCGAGATACTTTCCGTCAGCATCAATAACGGCGGCGGTATTGTAATAAACGCCCGACATTTCTTCCTCGTAAACCGGCACGATCAAAACCATTCCGTATTCCTTGGCAACCGATTGCATCATTTGAACCGTTTCGCCGTCGGGAACTTTTTCCACCGCTTCATACCAACGAGTTGTCTGCTCGGCACAAAAATACGGAGTGTTGAAAATCTCTTGAAAACAAAGCATTTGCACGCCTTTTTTCGCCGCATCGTCAACCATTTTTAGTTGAATTTCGTTGTTGATTTTTTTAATTTCCGCAATCGGAGCATCCGTCGGTGCGTGATTGTGTGCTTGAATCAAGCCGCATTTGATTATTCTTGACATAATATTTTCCTATATTTTTTCAAACACGAAGTTTTTTCTAGAGAATAATATATTCGTTTAGAGGCGTGTCTTCGACCGCCGTCCGAGAATTTAATAAGGAGGCGGTCAAAGACACGCCTCTAAACTAGCTTTAATTATTTTATTTTTTCTTCGCAGTTTCGTAGTTTATTTAACAAACACTTTATCATCAATACTTACATTATTCTTCACGTCCAAAATCTTCCGCGTCCAATAGATTCCAGGCACAGCAAATTTCATTGTTGTCGGTAATTTTATGCCACCAAAATCTTTGTAATCTTGATAATTAACCTGATAAACGAAATTGCCCAAAACAGTCCGAGTAGCAGACGAACGCCGCACGAGCAAGCCTGTCGTCGCGTCAAATACCAAATTCTCGCGTTTTTTGTCGGCGGTTGTTGCTTGAACGATCCAGACTTCCTTGCCTTCGATTTTATCAAAAAATCTCACGTCCATTTGCGTGTATAATTTCTTCAAATCAGGATTCGCAAAAAGTTGTGCATCGCGTTTGATGTTTTCCGATTCGTCGGCTTGAAGTTCGATTTTTGCTCCGTCAGACGTTTTCAAAACATTCGTTCCGTCAAATTTTTCCGAGATTATCGTTTTCCCATAAGCCGTGTCAATACGGAGTTTACCGGCTTTTTGCCACATTTCTTCGGTTTCGATTGTCTTGCCGTCCGGCTCGATTCGTTGGGATTTTATCTGCCGCGATGTAACTTTCGCGAGCTTCGCTTTTCCGCCGAGTGCGGTTTCGTATTTCGTCAGAATTTCGTCAATTGTCGGTTTCTTTTCAGGCTGTTTCGGACGCTCTTCTGCAGGTTTTGCCGCGATCAAAGGAAACGAAGGTTGCGGATGTGAAATTCCTTTATGACAAGTATTACAATTGATTTCAGGGCGACCGTTGAAAAAATTCTTGTTCAATTCAAAGGTCATTTTTAGCATCTGTCGAGCCGTATCTTTGTGCTCGTTGCCCTCCTTTTCATAATCACCATCGTTGGAAGCGTGGCAAAACTTACAGTCAACCCCCAGGCTCGACGACATTTGGTTCATCACTTTGCCCATCTGATCGGCAGGCATATCATTCAAAACTTTAATGCTTTTGAACTTCTGTCCGGCAGTCTCGGTTTTCGTTTGGCTTTCAACTTTCGGCAAAAAAATCAACGCCAGCAAAGGAAGCGATAATGTAAACGCAATTAATTTTAGACGGTTTTTCATAATCGTTTTATTCTAGCCTCAAAACAAAAAAAACACACGAAATTTGTTTCAAACTTCGTGCGTTTTTGTTGGAAAATATCGTAGTTATTCGATTTCAGTAATCGGCGGAAATGCCTTCATTAAAACGTAATGAACCACCGCCGCGACGCCAAATCCGATAAACCACGCGTAATCATACAAGATTTTCAGCGGTTCAAAAATCAGACCGATCCACGCGAAAAAGCATCCTAAAATCGTCGCGACAACCGCTCGCCAATTCCAGCCCGCGTATTCGCCTTTAGTTCGATACAAATCCGCAAGATTCAGATTTTTGTCGCGAACGAACCAATAATCGGCGATCATCACGCCCGCGATTGCTCCGAGTCCGCCCGAATAACCCAATAACCAACTGAAAATATAACCGCTCGGATCAGCGAGAAGTTTCCACGGCATCATTAAAATTCCGATAATTCCCGTAATCAAACCGCCGGTTCTGAACGAAATCCACTTCGGAAAAGCGTTCGCAAAATCGTTTGCGGGAGACACGACATTCGCCGCGATATTAACCGACAGAGTTGCTACAACTATTGTAAACATTGAGATTGCAACGACAACAGGCTGCGAAAATTGTCCGACCAATTTCACCGGATCCCAAGAATCTTTCGGATCCATATTCGGAAAAACGACCAAAGATGCCGAAGTGATAATAATTCCCATCGCCGCGAAAATTACCATCGTCGTCGGCAACGCCACAACTTGCCCGATTGTCTGTTCTTTCTGCGATTTCCCGAATCGCGTAAAGTCCGGCATATTTAAACTTAACGTTGCCCAGAAGCCAATCATCGCGGTCAAACTCGGGATAAAGACGGGGAAGAATTCGCCAAATGTGTGAAACTTTCCGTGGTCTTCGAGCAGTTTTCCAAAACCGCCAGCCATCCAAACAATCCAGACGAGCAGCAACGCCGTCATCACCAAAACAAACGGTGCCGCCCAATTTTCAACGTGCCGCAGCAAATTCATTCCGCGATAAACAACCGCGATATTCAAAGCCCAAAAGAGTAAAAACGAGATCCACTCGGTCGGATAATGACCACCGATTTTGTCGCCGAGCAAGCCAGCCCAATTCGGAATTATCGAGCCGAAAAGAGTTTGCAAAGCTTGTCCGCCGATCCACGCGTTAATCCCAAACCAACCGCAACCGACAATCGCCCGCATAATCGCCGGAAAATTCGAGCCGATTGTGCCGTAACTCGAACGTGCAAACACAGGAAACGGAATGCCGTATTTTGTTCCCGCGTGCGAATTTAGCAGAATCGGAGCTAGGACAATAATGTTGCCCAAAAGAATTGTCAGCAACGCCTGCCACCAATTCATTCCTGCAGAAATCAACCCAGAAGCAAGCATATACGTCGGAATGCAATGTGCCATCGAAATCCAAAGTGCGGCGTAATTATAGGTCGTCCAATTGCGTTCACCGATTGGTACAGGTGCTAAATCTTCGTTATAAAGCGGCGAATTTTTGATTGATTGCAGTGCTTCGGCTTGCAATTCTATTCGTCCGTCCGGATGCTCAATTGTTTCAGTCATAGTTTTTTTTAACCGCGAAGTTTCACGAAGGCGTCACGAAGTGTTTTGGCTATTTAGGGCAAATTCTCGTCCTATTTCAATTGCCATTTCGTCCGTGTATAAGCGACCCTAAATCCATTCTTCTCAGCATTTCGCTGCGACTGGCTTCCGGGCAAAGCTCCCATTATTGCCAGTGTGCAGCCCTGCTCTGCGGCAAATCTCAATCTGGAATCAAGCAAAGCGGCTTGTCCGCCCTTTCGGCGTCCATCAGGAATAGTACTCGCACCCGCCAATATCGCCACACCATCATAAATAAAGAGCATTCCGGCTGAGATAGGTTCGCCTTTGAGCTCAGCCAAAAATGGATAACCGCCAACGCATTTTGCACTTACTTGTCCGAATTCAAACATAAAATCGGCTAATCCTTCCATCTCACTCGACCAACCGCCCGCAGAAATTTTCGCCCATAATTTTTCTTCGCCTTCATTGATAATTCTGGTGGTAATTTCTTGATTCAATGGAAGTTTCGGAAGTTTTTCTGCACCGATTTCTTGAAACATTACGTTCGTGAGTTCCAATGGCTGATAACCGCGTTCATTAAGTAATCCGATCAACGAAGAATCCGACATCGGCGAAACTTCGTGAAAAACTGGTGCATTGTGTTTTTTGAAAAATGCCTCTAGTTTGTCTAATTCTGCATCCGTAATTTCACCAAAAACACCAAGTCCGAAAGTTTGCGTCAAGGGCGATTCCGCTCCGTCAAACATCGCGTATATTCCCGCAACCTCAATCCATTCAACGTTTGCCTCAGGCGAAGTTTTCGCACGGGCTTCGACGAACGCCGCATTTGCCCGAGCCTCTGTCCGCTCTAATTTTTGTGAAAGTTCTTTATTTGAAAATATTGCCATGATGGTAATTCCTAAATCTTCACACATTCTCCACGCTTGATAAATTCGCCGCTTCCTTTATCAACCAAACATTCGCCGTTTTCAATCACCACACGACCGCGGGATAAAACCGTTTCGACCTTTCCTTTGATTGTCTTCCCTTCATACGCACAATAATCCACGTTCATGTGTTGGGCTTCCAAAGTGAATGTGTGATCTTTTTCGGTGTCGAAAATCACGATGTCGGCATCGCTTCCGACGGCGATTGTGCCTTTTTTCGGGAACATTCCAAACATTTTCGCGGCAGCGGTTGACGTTAGTTCCACAAAGCGGTTGAGCGAGATTCGGTTTTCGACCACACCGCCGTTGTAGATCAGTTCCATCCGATATTCAACGCCGGGAGCACCGTTTGGAATTTTTGAAAAATCGTCGCGTCCCAACTCTTTTTGATCCTTCATACAAAACGGACAATGATCGGTGGCGATAACGTGTAAGTCGCCCATTCGCAAGCCTTTCCAAAGATCGGCATGGTTGTGTTTTTCACGCAAAGGCGGTGTCATCACATATTTCGCACCGTCCCAGCCGTCGCCGTAATCGTCAATTGATAGGAAAAGATACTGCGGACAAGTTTCGGCAAACGCCAAAACGCCGCGATCACGAGCTTGGCGAACCTGATTAAGTGCGTCGGTGCAGCTTAAATGGACGATATAAACTGGCGTTTCCGCCATTTCGGCAAGTGCAATCGCCCGATGAACGCCTTCGGCTTCGGCGAGAGTCGGACGAGTTAAAGCGTGATATTTCGGTGCGGTTCTGCCTTCGGCAAGGAATTTTTTGATAATTTCATTGATGACAATTCCGTTTTCCGCGTGCATACAGACAAGCCCACCGCGTTCGCCCGCCGCCGACATCGCCCGATAAATTGTCGCGTCATCAGACAAAAACACGCCCGGATATGCCATAAATAATTTGAAAGACGTGATGCCTTCGTCAATCAATTTGAACATCTCAGGTTTGTGTTGGTCCTCAAAATCCGTCGTGATAAGGTGAAAACCGTAGTCAATGACGGCTTTTCCTTGAGCCTTTGCGTGCCAAGTATCCACGCCTTTGAGCATTGATTCACCTTTATTCTGGACGGCAAAATCAATAATCGTCGTCGTCCCGCCAAACGCCGCCGCCCGAGTTCCTGTGAAAAAATCATCGCTCGAAGATGTTCCGCCAAACGGCAAATCCATATGCGTATGCGGATCAATCCCGCCCGGAATCACGAGTTTGCCACTCGCATCAATGACCTTATCCGCTTCAATATCAAGCGTTTTGCCGATGAGCGAAACTGTTCCGTCTTCGATTAAAATGTCAGCGTGATAATCGTCAACCGCTGTCACGATTCGTCCGTTTTTGATTAGTGTTTTCATAAAATTAAGTCTTTTCTTTTTGGTTAATTTTGCGTTATCATACAACTGTTATGAATTATACAACTACGGCAATTTTTGAGAATGGTCTGCTTCGCCCGATTGTTCCGCTTGATTTGCCCGAACATGCGGAAGTTGAAATAACAGTTCAGATTAACGACAATTCGCTTCGTTCAAAAGTTCGCAAAGCGTTAAAGTTGGAAAATCGAGCAAGTAAAATCGAAGATACAATTTCAAATGAACGCCGTTCAGAAATTGCCAAAATCTTTTCTGCCGAGAAGCCTCTTAGCGATTATATCAACGAAGATCGCGAAACCCGATGAACGAAATTTTCTATGCCGACAGTTCAGTTTTAGTCAAACGCCACGTTTCTGAAACGGGAAGCAATTGGTTTCAAAATCTTGTTTTACCTGTTTCAAATAATTCAATTATTACCGCAAAGCTAAGTATTGTCGAAGTTTTTAGTGCGTTCAATCGCCGAAAACGTGAAGCTACAATCAGCCAAATTGATTACAACGATTTTGCCAAAGACTTTTCAACAATTTCAAGTAACGAATATAATCTGCTTAGTTTAACCGATTCGATAATTGCCGAATCACAAAGACTTTTAGAGATTCATCCTCTTCGTGCGGGTGACGCAATTCAACTTGCAACTGCAATTTATGCCCGAAATATGCTGCAAAATTCTGGGCTGCCTACACCAATATTTTTAGCTTCCGATAAAAAACTGCTTGATGCTGCCATTGCCGAAGGATTCGTAATCGACAATCCTAATTTGCATCCGTGAAACTAACACGATTCGTCCGTTTTTTATTAGTGTTTTCATAATTTATCAGCTTCTTTATAGTTATCGTCTAAGTCACGTTTTCGTCCATTTTCGATATGATATAGCAATTAGAATAACTGCCAATACGATATCGAAGAAGGTTTCATAATAAATTCTGTTATCAACACCATCGGTGACTTCGATTGGAAAAACCACGACCGTAATGTTGGTAAAAGTATGTAACAAAAGGCAGGCAAAAAGATTGCCGTTCGTTCGCAAATAAACCCAAGTATATTTGACGGCGGCGGCAGTTGTGCCAATAACAAAGAGCCAAATTGGAGTTTTATATTGACTCGTCCCGATTATCCAAAACATCGGCAGATGCCAAACTGCCCAAAATATTCCAACCAGCAAAGTTGCCGTTATCACCGAATAATTCTTAATCAATCGCGGCAACATATAGCCACGCCAACCAAATTCCTCGTTAAACGATCCGCCGATGAAAAAATAAAGTATAAACGTTCCGAGAAAGGTCAAGATATTAAGGTCAAATTGGGTTCCACCGGCAATCAAATGAGCTAAAAACGACGTTACAAGAGGAACGGCTGCAATGAATAGGTAAATTTTCCAAGAAAATCTAAAATTAAACCCATCTTTGAAAAGTTGCCGAACGCTCTGGTTACCTTCTTCCCGCCAACTCAAAAAGATGCCGATTAAAGACGGACCAAAACTTCCAAAGAGCAAAAGTATAAGGGGTGAGAATGGCAACGAAATCACTTTTTGCGAGTCTAAAACGACCGGAATCTGAAGAATCCAAGTAAAAAGAAAAGTTATCAGAAGATATTTTGTGACGGATTTCATGAAATTATCCTAAACGGTCATTTAATCAAGCAACCAAATCAACTTCTTCTTTTTCTTCTTTAAACTTCTTTCGATTTCTAAACCTTTCAGTTGCAGTTTTATTCGCTAATTCAGGTTCTAAATCTCGGATGCCTTTGCCAATGAATAGTTTGAGAAGAGACCCGATTGATAAATCTCTTTTTTGTGCAATTATTTCTAAGGTTTCAAGCGTATCTTTTGGAATATTCAAGTTTATTTCAACCGATTCACGTTCATAAAAAGTTAGTTTATGACCTTCGGGAGTAACTAAGGTGTTATTTTTTTCTTTCATAAAATTTTTCCTCTTCTTTTGTTGCTGACCGTGCTGAAATTATTCTGATTCTCTCACCACGTTCAACATAAACGGTATATAGCAAATTGTGTCGGAAACTAAATCCGATAATAAATAATCTGGCTTCTTCGTCAATAGAAGCGTCACCGATTTGATACAATTCGTCAAAGAAAACTTCTGCTGCTTCTTCAAATTTTACGTTATGTTTCCAAATATTGACAGCATATTTTTCTTCGTCCCATTCAAATTCAAGGTCGTGAAGTTCGTAAAATTTGTCCATAACTTAAATTGCTTCGATAAAAATATCAGCGTGATAATCATCAACTGCTGTTACGATTCGTCCGTTTTTGATTAGTGTTTTCATAAAGTTTTTTGTTAATTAATTTTCTTCATACAAAGATGGTTTACTTAATTAATCTTTAGATATAAGCAAATTTCTTAATTTGTTTCTTATTCTATGAACCCGAACTGACAAAATTTTGTTATCAACACCCAAATCTTTTGCAAGTTCTTTTCTATTCCCAGTTTCGTAATACTTAACAATAATTTCTCTTTCTTCTGTAGTTAAACTTTTGAGTGCATTATCCAATCGGAACATTTGTAACTCTTGATCAATAAAGTCTGAATTTTTAGTTGTGTAGCTAAAGGATTTATCATCCAATGCTTCTTCAATTGGAATGAAGGTTCTGACGTTTTTACGTTGATAGTCTATAAATTTATTATTTACAACTGTGATTAAATATTTCCAAACATTTTCAACCTCAATTTGCTCTTTCTTTTGCATAATAGAAAGAAAAGCCTCGACGGTAATGTCCTCTGCAATATCTTCTGGACAGCCTCTAGCCATCAGATAGCTTATCAATCTTGAATTGTTCTTTACATAGATTTCTTCAAAAGCACTAAAATCACCTTCAATAAGTTTTGACGCAGTTCTTGTATCTTCATCAAGAGTTAAACCATATTGAGTTAGCTCAGACGAAATCTTCATTTTCAATCGAGGGATCAAAGCAAGTAAATTGCTACGCATTAATAAATTGTCTGTTGTTTCAATAAGCCAAGCCTTGAAGGTTTCTTCTGGTGGGTTATCAATTAAAAAATCAACTAAAAAACCTCTTATCTCAACAGGAAGCAACATTCTACCTAATAACTCGTTTGATCCCTTGTTAATCTCTTTTGCTATAGTCTGAGCAACAAAAAATTCCATAAAAGATTTATGTCTGAATTGATAGTTTCCGATTCCATCTCTAACTAAAAAAGTGCAATTCTGAACATCATTTCTGATATAGTCCATTTGAACTGCATCATCAATTTCAAGTTTTTCACGAATGATTGGGGTAAATTCAGAATAATGACAATTGCCTTTTCCATCAAGATAAAGTTTTAATGCCAATTCGGTAACGAGTTTTTCTCTTTGTTCTGAGTTTAGTCTTGCTCCCCGTCTTTTGCTTTGCTCTTTAATCCAATTATTTGTATAAATCCGGTATAATTCTTTCCTCTTTACTTCGTCACCAAGTTTTGGAAGGGTTTCCACAATCATCTCTAAAAATAAAGGGGTTTGGGCAAGTTCGGGTAAATTATGAGTTCCGCTAATCCTTTCTAGTTGTGATTTCCACTCTTTTCCGAAACGCTTCTGTAAATATTCTTTTAGTTCAATTTCTCCCCATTCAGGAATGTAAAGTAAGTCAAATTCTGTGAGGATTTCTGTTTGCACTTTATCTCTAAAAAAATGGGTGCGACAAGTGATGACAAATTTGTTTTCAGGTATTTCTGTTACTTTGTTTATTTCATTTAGGTTTTCACGAATTATTTCAGGGTCAACTTTTGTTGCCATTTCATCAAAACCGTCAAATAAAAAAACAAAACGCCCTAGTCTTTGAAGTTCTAAACAAATTTGCGAAGTAATATTTAAATGATAACGATAATGTAGAATGCGAAAAATTAATTCTTGAATATGAAATTTGGAATCATACTCTTTTAAATTTATAACTACTGGAATACGCGATTCTTTTTTCTGTTTATACCTGATAGCAAGGTCATAAGCGTATTTTTTGCAAAAAGTTGACTTACCTGTTCCAAAATTTCCAAGTAAAGCTAATTTTCCACGTCCGCCATCTTCAAGTAAACAAGTGTTTACAAATTTGTCTATTGGTCTAATAAAGATTGATTCGTCAGCACCTTCGTAGTCTTCTTCCTCAGTTCCTGATAAATCTGTGTAGTATTTACTGACAGGAGAGGTTTCAAATTGTCTTATAACTTTATCTAAATATTCATCAAAATCTACAAGTTGTGTTGAAAGTTCTTCATATGTTGTAATTTCGATTCCAGCAGATTGAGCATTATTTTTGGCTTCTGCTGTAAATCCTCTAGTTGTAACAAACAATCCTTTATCAACAATCCCTAAATTTCTCGCAACTGCAAGAACACCCGCAAACTTATTGATTTCTTCAATACCAACTTTTTTCTCTCCATAATCCTTACATTCCACCATCAACTTGAGAGTGATAATTCCTGTTCTATATTCGCCATAAACATCAACCTGACAGCCTTTTATTAAGCAATTCTGTTCAACTCTATAACCTAGAAGCCTTAACACCTTAAGAACTTTAACTTCAAAGCCCGTTCCTTTCGACGGTCGCTTAGAAGAATCTGGATAATGCGAACGACAAAAACCAGTTTTATCAATTGCTGTATTTTTACACTTATTTCCGCTTTTTGTTTTTGACTTACATTGTGGGAGACTCATAAGATTCATCCTATATATTTTCTAAACAACCGCAAATCCTTTATCCAAAGCAGCAATCAACTCATCAACATTATCTTTAGTAGAATTAAGCATCATTCCCGTCCGAATCACATTGCCGTAAAGCCCGCCTTTGCCGATCAAAACGCCTTGTTTCTTCGTTTCTTCAAAGACTTTCAAAACGGCTTGCGGATTTGGTTGTTTGGTTTTGCGATCAATGACCAATTCGACCGCTTGCATCAAACCCATTCCGCGAACGTCGCCGATAACGTCGTATCGCTCAAACAATCCGCATAATTTTTCACGCAAATAGTCGCCAACGATTCGGCAATTTGTCCGCAAATCTTCTTCTTCAATCATTTGAATAACAGCTGAGGCAGCACTCGTAGATATCGGGTTTCCGCCGAATGTGGCGAAGGTTAAGCCCGGATATTTGTCGGCAACTTCGGATGTCGCAATCGTCCAACCAATCGGCACGCCGTTCGCCATTCCTTTTGCGGAGGTCATAATGTCCGGCTCAACGCCCCAATGTTCGATGCCGAACCATTTGTCGCCCGTTCTGCCCCAGCCCGTTTGCACTTCGTCTGCGATGCACAAACCGCCGTGTTTGCGGGCGATTTCGTAGGCGATCTGGAAATACTCTTTCGGCGGGACGATAAATCCGCCGACTCCCAAAATCGGTTCAGCCATAAACGCGGCGATCTCTCCCGTTGTTGTGGTTTGGATCAATTCTTCGATGTCGTTGGCACATGCCATTTCGCAGCTTGGGTATTCCAATTTGAATGGGCAACGATAGCAATAAGGAGCAGGTGCGTGGACGATTCCCGCGACTTGCGACGGCAGAGATTTCCACGTTGAATGTCCGACTGCCGATAAAGCTGTCGCACTTCGTCCCGAATAACTGTGCCGCAAAACGACAACTTCGTGTCGACCTGTGGCAAGTTTCGCAGCCATTTGTGCGGTGTCGTTCGCTTCCGTTCCGCTTGACGTAAAGAATGATTTCTTCAAATTTCCGGGCGTGATTTCCGCGAGTTTTTCAGCCAGATCGCCTTGCGGTTTTGTCGCATACAAACCTGACGCATGCTGCAAAGTATTGGTTTGCCGGATGATAGCTTCATTGATTGTCGGATTCGCATGCCCAACGCTGACGGTCAATACTCCGCCGAAACAGTCAAGATATTTCTTGCCCTGATCATCCCAAACGTATTCGCCTTCACCCTTCACGAGTGCAATCGGCTCTTGGTAATAAGGTGTAACCGCCGGAAAAAGAAATTCTTTATGTTTGCGGACGGCTTCGGAAACTGTAGTTTTTTGATCTGTTTGTGTCATATATTTTTAGTTTGGCTGATCGATTTCTACTTCAAAAACTTGGACGCTATCTCGGGAGCTATGCAAAACGCGGTATATTTCAACGCCGTTTTCGATTGGAAAATAGAATATGTTGTAGTTCTTGAATGGAAATTGGCGTAAATTTGCTACCAACTCGCTTCGTTCGCGACCAATTTTGGGATTCATTGAAATCGCCTCGCATTTATCAATAATTTGGATTATCAATTTCTCTGCAGCACCTTCGTTAAATTCGCCGAAATATTGCCAAGTTTCTTGAATATCGTTTCGAGCGACTTCAGTAAATTGAAGAATCGGGTAGTTACTAGGAATTTTGTTTCCCATATTTTTCCCGAGCCTCCTTGATAAGCCGCTCGGCGAAAGAATCTAATTCTTCGCGGGATTTAATTTCCGTATATTCGCCATTCTTAATTTGCTCCACACCAAGCATAATTTCCCGCCTCAATTCATTGCGGCGAAATTCTTTGATTACATCTTGCTCTTGAAGCAAACGCAGACTTTCTCGCAAAACTTCGCTCGCAGAATTATACATGCCTGATTTAACCTTTTCATTGACAAAATTTTCTAATTCCGGTGTTAATGATACGTTCATAATTATTGTTACTCCTTTTAGCAAAAGATTATTCCTAATATCAATCTATGTCAATCTTTGTTATTCCAAACTAAAAAAGGACGTGAATTTCTCCACGCCTTTTCATCAATTGATATTGTTGCAATTAATTATTCAATTGCATCAAGTTCAATATTTTCAATGCTTTCAACGGCATCGACACCTTCAACGGGATCATCTTCTGAAACATCAAGCAATGAAGCCGACGTCACCAAATCATCGCCGCCGGTGCGGATGAGCATTACGCCTTGAGCCGAACGTCCGGTTTCACGGATTTTCGCAACTCCAAGCCGAATTAGCTTGGCTTGCTGAGTAATAATCATGATTTCCGAGTCTTCCTCAACTGGGAATGCTGCGACAACTTTGCCGGTTTTTTCCGTCGTTTTCATGTTTATAACGCCCGTTGCACCGCGTTTTGTTAAGCGATAGCTGCTTACCAAAGTTTGCTTTCCAAAACCCTGTTCTGAAATTGAAAGGATTTTCTCAGTTCCATCCGAAGCACAAACTGAAACAACATAATCGCCGCTTCGTAAATTTACGCCGCGAACTCCGCGAGCTACTCTGCCCATCGGACGAACGTCAGTTTCCCTAAAGCGTACCGCCATTCCATCGTGCGTTGCAATCAAGATTTCTTTCGTTCCATCAGTTCTGATGATGTCTAATAATTCGTCGCCTTGATCAATGTTTATCGCATTAATACCATTCACGCGAATGTTTTGGTAATCAGCCAACGAAGATTTTTTGATAACGCCTTGCTTCGTCACCATTGTCAGATAAATCGTTTCCGAAAAATCTTTGACAGGCATAACGGTAACAACTTTTGCTTCCGAAGAAAGATTTACCAGATTTACGATAGCCTTTCCGCGTGATGAAGATTCGCCTTCGGGAATTTCGTGAACTTTGATCTTGAAAACTTGCCCGTCTGCCGTGAAAATCATCAAAAATGAATGAGTTTCAGCGGTGAAAAGATGCTGAACGAAGTCTTCATTTTTAGCTTTCGCACCAAGTCTGCCTTTTCCGCCGCGACCTTGTTTTGAATATGTCGCAACCGGGGTTCGCTTGATATAGCCAGCTTTTGTAACTGTAATCGCTACTTCTTCATTTGGAATCAGATCTTCAATTCGAAGCTCCACGCCCGCGTCAATAATCTCAGTTTTGCGGGCATCACCATAGAGTCGCCGGACTTCAGTCAGCTCATCAATAATTACCTGACGGAGCAATTGTTCATTAGCCAAAATCGCTTCCAATTCGGCAATAACTTTCAAAATTGACTCGAGTTCGTCAATAATTTTCTGACGTTCTAGAGCCGACAATCTGCGAAGTTGCAGATCGAGAATCGCTTGAGCTTGAATATCAGAAAAAGCAATTCCGCCGATAACGTTTTCCAATTCTTTCAAAAAAACTGGAAGCGTTTTATCGGAAGCTACGCCTTTCCAGGCTTTGACTTCATGAAGCGTCGAAAAATTAGCCGTCAACCAGGTTTTTGCTTCGTCAACTGCACGTGAATTTCGTATCAAAGGAATAATGTAATCGAGTGCGTCAATCGCTTTGTTCAAACCTTCCAAAATATGAGCTCTGGCACGTGCCTTTCGAAGTTCGAATTCTGTTCGGCGGCGAATCACTTCGCGTCGGAATTCTACGAAGGCTTCCAAAACCTGTTTGATGTTAAGAACTTTCGGCTGACCGTCAACAATCGCGATCATGATAATTCCGAAAGAAACTTGCAAAGGAGTCAGCTTATATAGTTTGTTTAGAACAACTTGCGGAACGGCATCGCGTTTTAATTCGATAACGACACGAATTCCCTCACGATTGGATTCATCGCGAATCTCTGAAATTCCGTCAAGTTTTTTCTCGTGAACGAGTTCGGCAATTCTTTCAATTAATCTTGACTTATTTACTTGATAAGGAATTTCTGTGATCACAACCGCATCGCGTTCGCGGTCAGTTCCCGCTCGCCCAACTCTGTCGATCGCGGCTCTCGCACGAAGCTGGATAATTCCGCGTCCTTCGCGATAAGCCCGGTGGATTTCATCACGCCCGTAAATAAAACCGGATGTTGGGAAATCGGGTCCAGGAACCAATTTGATTATGTCTTCTACGGTGATGCTTGAATCTTTAACCAAGGCAATTGTCGCATCCAAAATTTCCGTAAGATTATGAGGTGGAATTTTAGTCGCCATCCCAACTGCAATTCCTTCCGAACCATTAATCAGCAAATTCGGAATCCGCGTAGGCATCACCTTCGGCTCGCTCAAAGATTCGTCGTAGTTCGGCTGGAAATCGACCGTTTCTTTTTCGATATCGGCAAGCATTTCATTAGTGAGTTTTTGCATTCTCACTTCCGTATATCGCATCGCCGCCGCATTGTCGCCATCGATTGAGCCAAAATTGCCTTGTCCGTCGATCAACGTGTAACGCATTGCAAAATCTTGTGCCATTCGGACAATCGTGTCATAAACCGCGGTATCGCCATGCGGATGATATTTACCGATTGTATCTCCAACTACACGAGCCGATTTTTTGTAAGGCTTATTGCTGGTATTGCCAAGTTCGTGCATCGCCCATAAAACTCTACGGTGAACGGGCTTGAGTCCATCGCGGACATCAGGCAAGGCTCGCCCGATAATTACGGACATCGCATAATCGAGATACGACCGCCGCATCTCGTCTTCAATATTTATTTGTTGGCGTTCAATTGTTTCCATTTTTTCTGAATCTTTTAATTAAAAATCTTAGTTTTTATTTGGATTATAATCTTTTTTTGAGTCCTTATTTAGAATCACAAAGAGGAATTACATAAAATATTTTTGGAATATTGTTTCCTTTGGATATGTTTTAAATTGTACAGGTAAAAAGCCTGTTTCGCAACTTGCCAGCCCCTGTAAAATACTGCTTTTAAGCAACTTCAGACCCAATGTTTTATTTAGTTTTTATGATTAAATAAGTTCCAAATTTCAACTGCGAGGAATTACCCTAAATGTCAGTCACCGCCGAAAAGGACAGCCGTAGAATTCGTAGAATAAATCTTCCATTACCAATCCGTGTAGAGCATAGCGTTGCCCCGACAAATACTCTGAATGAGATCACCCGTTTGATCGATGTTTCAGCTTATGGTGCGGGTTTTAATTTATTGCACCCTGTTAAACGCGGTCGTCTGGTGCAAATGACGATACCGCTTTCGCGACAATTAAGAAATTATGATTATTTAGAGCCGCAATACAAAGTTTGGGGAATCGTCTGCCATTGCATACCTGTCCGAGACAAAAAAGGTGAGCGATACGCGATTGGAACTGCATTTATCGGCAAAACTCCGCCGCTGAGCTATCATGACGATCCGGCTAAGCTTTACGAAATATCGAGTCGCGAAGAATCGCATTTTTGGAGAATTATAGAAGCACCGCTCAATCCAGATGACAGTCATTTGCCAAAAGAAGATCGCCGGCACACTCGATATCACATTCCGATTGCGATCACGATTGAAGTTTTGGACGAAATTGGCAATACAATTTCCAGCGAAACGAGCGTGACAGAAAACGTCAGCATTGGCGGAGCATCTGTTTTTACCAATCTAAAAGTTACAGTGGGTTCGTTTTTGCGAATTACAAGCGAACAATATAATGTTAGTATTACGTCAATCGTACGTGGCAAGAGAACTGCAAACGATGGTATAACACGTCTTCATCTAGAGTTTTTTGACAGATATTTTCCGCTGGAAGGGATTGAGTAAACCACAATTTCGGCAACACAGTCTTTCCTGCCCCGCCCCCAAAATTTAGCTCTTCTAATTTTCAAAGGATTTAATTATAATCTCGAAATGCAAAACACAGAGCCAACCCAACCCCGACGCAGATTTGAAAGAATCTCTTTGGCATTGCCCGTTAGAGTAGAAGCGAAAGAAAATAAAGAAGATTCGTGGAATGAAGTCACACGATTTTATAATGTTTCTCAATGCGGAGCGGGTTTCGAGGTCAAAAGACAGATAAAGGTTGGTCAACTCGTTCAATTAACCTCGCCGATTCCGCAAAAATTGCGTTGTTATGATTATTCGGAAGATCAATACCGCGTTTGGGGAATAGTTAGATATTGCACGCCAAGCAAAAAGAATGCCGATTGCTTTTTCACGGGAGTGGCGTTTATCGGCAAAAATCCACCCGCCAGCTATCACGAAGATCCGAGCCGTCTTTATGGGCTTTTATTCTCCAACAAACTTGGCTTTTTTGAACTCGCAGAAGGCAATCGCGACGTAACAACCTCACAAGAACCCGAATTAAAAGAACGCAGACACCAACGCCATCCTATTCCAATTGAGGTTTTTTTGGAAGCACTTGACGAAAGCGAAAAGCCGATTGCTTATGAAACGACCGTTTCGGAAAACGTTAGCGTTAGCGGAGCCGCGGTATTTACAACGCTCGATGTACAAGTTGGTCAGAAAGTTAAAGTTAATTGCATTTCATACAACATCTCGATCTTAGCAAGAGTTTGTAATCGAAGAATCGGACCCGATGGAATGCCGCGATTGCACTTGGAATTCATCGATCGTGAGCTACCACTTGAAGGAATTAACTAAAATTCGCTAATCTAGAGAGCTAAAATAGTTTGAGCGAATGAAACAACTTACTCCAAAAATCAATTATCCCGCACCAATCGTAATTGAATTCATACGATATTTCGGACTCTTCTTTAGTAAAATTCTCTGGCGAATCCGCTATCATGGCACCGAAAATATTCCGCTGGATTTATCAAAAGGTTTGCTCGTAGTGGCAAATCATCAAACTTACTTCGACCCATTTTGGCTCTGCTTTCCAATCAGACGAAAATTTCGCTTTATGGCATGGGATAAGGCTTGCGAGTGGTTTTTAATCGGCAAAATAATTCGCTATTTAGGAGCTTTCCCTGTTAGCATCAATCGCCGGGGAACCGTAAAAGCGATGCAAAACGCTCTCGAATCATTGCAAGACGGAGCGACTTTAATTGTTTTTCCGGAAGGCTCTCGCTGTTTTTCCGACGGAAAATTGCTCGATTTTAAGACTGGTGCGGTTCGCCTGGCAATCGAAGCAAATGTGCCGATTCTTCCGGTTACAATTCGCGGAGCAAATAAAGTTTGGTCGCAAGATAATAAATTTCCCGGATTCGGCGGAGTTGAAATTTTCTATCACCCGATTATAGAAATCCCGACTGCAAACGATAAAGCAGACGACCATAAACTCGCCGCAAATTTAACATCACAAATTAAAAATATTATAGCTTCAAATATTTAGCTCAAGGATTTGCGGGTGGCGGCAAATTATTTGTTCTTCGTTGATTTTCCATAATTCGTCGAAGCCGTTTTCTTTGAGCCGGAGTTAGATTTCTAAATTGTTCCGGTGTTAATTGTGGAGCTTTTGCGTCTGGCGGAGTTGGTGCAACTTGAATATTTGGATTTGGAACAACGATAACTTTTCCGTTTTTTGTAATTTTTCCGCTCGGATCGATAACAGTTCCATCATTTGTGACAATCTTTCCACTATCATAAATTTTTGTCCCATCTTCATCTTGCACAACAACTTTTGCCTCTTTTTTGCCAGGATTTTCTGCAGGTTTTACGGTTTCTTTCGCCACATCTTTTTTCTCAGCCGGCGGTTTCGTAGAATCAGTAGTAGGTTTTACAATTGGCTTTTGCGGAGTCTCTTTTCCGTCTGTCGCGATTTCTAAATTACTGCCATTGCTTGACTTACCGACATTTACATTAGAAATATTAACATTTGAATTTGAAACTTCTACATTCGTTTTGGGATTTTCCGCGACGATCGTTTTCACAGTATTCGTATTTGAATTGCTCGCCGTTCGCTGAAATAGATCAGGTTTGAAAACGAACAAACCGCCCAACGCACTTCCAGCCAAAAGCACTCCGCCGAGAGCCGTCGCACCGATTGCCAACCCGCGTTTTGAGCCATTCGAATTCGTCTTTGCGGCAAGCGGCTTTAATGTTGTGGCGGTTTGCGGCTGGATCGGGATGTTTATGTTTTGCTTTTCCGCGAAAGGCTTGAGATTTGTCTCCGTTTCAGGAAAATTTGAAATTGAAGCTTCTGTTTTGTTGGGCAAAACTTCAGTTTTCGCCGCAGATTGCTGAGTTTCAAACGGCACAATATTATCTATCTTAATTTCAGTTTCTTGCGTCAGAATCTCTGTATTAGGTTTTCCAATTGCTAAAACATCCGCCAAAATTTCATCGCTATTGCTCAGCATTTTTCTCATGGCAGCAGCCGAAACCGGACGTTGATTGGAATTAAGATCCATCGCCTGTTGCAAAACTTCGGCAACACTTGCGGGAATTTGCGGATTAATCTGATTCGCAAGCTTGAGCGGATCTTTATCGCCATTCAAAACCTGCATCGCCCGCGTTAGAGCATCGACCGGAGGAACACCCGTCATCAAATGATAGAGCGTCGCTCCCAGCGAATAAAGATCGCTTCGCGGGTCAGTTCCCGTGCCTTGAATTTGCTCGATCGAGGCGTAATTTCGCGAATAACCGAAAACGCTTTTGGCGGCAGTTTGATGCAGAGCATCGGTCGGATTTCCTTTCGCCAGCCCAAAATCCAACAAGATAATTTGACCTCGCGGCGTAAGTTTCAAATTCTGCGGTTTGATATCGCGATGAATAACGGGCGTTTCCTGTGAATGCAAAAAATCGAGTGCATCGAGTAATTGATCTGCCCAATTCAAAACGTCTTTTGTTGCAAAAACTTTGACCTCATTCTCCAATTTCTCGGAAAGGTCTTCGCCGGCAATGTATTCCATCACCAAAAATTGACCGTTTGGGTCGCTAAAATGATCGCTCACACGCGGAAGTGCCGAATGCCGCAGATTATTCAAAAGGCGTGCCTCGCGTTCGAAAGCTTTGCTGTAGCTGGGATCGCTAAAAAACGTTTCTTTGATGGCAACGGTGCTTCCAAATCTTTCGTCGGTCGCAATATAAACTGCCCCCATTCCGCCTTGTCCAATCTGTTTATTAATTTTATAACGACCCTGTAAAACGGTTCCGGCTTCTAACATTTTTCCAATCCTCAACAAAAACTTATGACCCTAGTTTAACAAAAGATCAAATAAAACAATAAGAAAATTGCGACAACAAACAAAAAGGCAGGTCAAATTATTAACCCGCCTTTCATTATTTTTTTACTTTACTTTAATTTAGTAAGCACTTGAACCAACTTGTGGCAGATTATAAATTTTCGCCAAAGTATTTAGTTCATATTTTACATTTGCCCAATTTTTTTCAGTCTTTGCATCGAATCTGCGATTTTTCATCGCGACATTGATATCCGTTGCAATATTCAGGCATTTGCGAACCTGATCTTTGTTTTCAATCCAGGCATCACGTTTGCTAAATTCACGGCTCAATTCGTCGGTCGCTTTTTCCAAATCTTTCGCACGACGATTCAGATCATCTTCTCGATCAGAGCCATTTAAGCCGCTATTATCAAGAGCCGTGTCGAAATTATTGACGAAATTATCTACTCTTGTCTCAACCCTTTTGATGACATTGCCAACTTCAGCTTTTGTATAAACCTTACCTCTTGCCCTTCGCGGACCCGTTTGAGCACTGCCTGCTTCCGCCATTACCAAAACCGTCATTACAACCGATAAAACTGCAAATAAATTTAATAAGTTCTTTTTCATAATCTCTCTCCTTTTTTCTTTTCAAGCTATTTTGCGTCTCTCTCACGCACATATACTAAGACGATGGGGAGATTCAAAAAGTCGAAAAAAAATCAATATAAAGAAAAGAAAATATTTTTGTAAGTTATTACGCAAAAAGCATTTATGAGTTACGTCTTGTAATATTTTGGATTGCCGATTTTGGATTTCGCATTCCAATTTATTGCGACATTTCACACCAGATAACAAGTCCACGCCAATTACCGTATTTTTCGTAATGGTTTTCAATCTGTTTATCATCGCAAGCATTTCCCGCATTATACTTTTTGTAGAATTGTCCGCGAAGCCATGAATCTAAAGCCAATCCATCGTATCTGCCGAGCAATTTGAGCAGATTTTCTGCAGCATAATTGCCAACTCCCTTGACGGTTTTCATCTCTTTTTTGAGATCTGGAGTCGTTACATCTTTGTTTAGCCATTTTTCAACATCCAGCTTTCCATCCGCTATTTTTTCTGCCAATTCCTTTAAATATTCGGCACGATACCCCGCACGAATTTCCTCTTTATAAAATTCTAGAGGCATTTTCGCCATCGCTTCTGCCTTTGGAAAAGAACTTTTTCCACTCGGCGAAACTTCACCGAGTTTTTCCACTAAATGTTTGACCATAATTTTCGTCAACGCCCAACTGCAATTAGTGGTGCAAATACTTTTGACCAAATCTTCGAAAATCGTTGTCGAACGAAGAAGCCTTCCGCCACTTTTGTTTGCTGAGCCAGGATAAATGTTTTTCAGTTTTGATAAGCTGGTAAAATTCACTCAAATCTTCATCAAAACGAAAAATATGCCCAACGTCTTTCAAGATCTTATCTTCCGCCTTTTCATTAATCTCGCCGGAAACTTCGATTTGCAGTGAATTTTCTCCATCTTGTATTTTTACGGAAACAGGTTTGCCAGCATCGATAATGGTTTCAAGTGTGGAATTTTCCGGATCGAAATCGAAAGGGTGAAGTTGATACCATCCATGGCTCTTGATAGTACTTTGAAAGCTAAACTTCTTTGGAGTTGGCAAATTTAATATTTTTGACATAAGAAATAAAAAAACTCCAAACCTTTTGGTTGATTTGGAGTTTTGGAAAAATTTTAGATTAAAATTTATTTTCCATTAATTGTGTCCAAAAGCTTCGCGGCTAAAACCGGGTCAATCTTTAGCAAATCACTATGTTGTGCTTTTGCGTTTACTTTATCGCCCAGCAAATAATATACATAGCCCAAATTGTAGACAACTTTGGCAAATCTGGGACTTAATTCCAGACATTTTTTATACGCAACTACGGCTTTTTCCTTTTGCTCAAGAGCCAAATAAGAATTGCCCAAAAGGTAGTATCCATCGGCATAATCAGGGTTATTCTTGACAAATTCAACCAAGCCAACTACTGCTTTTTCATAATATCCCTTGGCTACTTCTCTTTTGCTCTGGAGTGAAAGCGAACGTCCGATGTAAAAATTGGTTTCACCATCGCCGGGATTCAATTTCAGGGCATTGTTACAGGTTTGGATAGCAGTATCGTACTGCTTCAAATCCATGTAAGCACGGCATAAATTTGTATAACCCATATACTGCTCCGGAGCATATGCAATCGCTTTTTTTCCTGCTCCAACAGCTTCAATGTTTCGATCCATCAAGCTATAAAGCCAACTCAGACTTATATAAAGATTGCCATCAGTAGGATTAACTTCAGTTCCTTTTTTGAGAACGGTTATTGCATCGTCGAAACGATTTAATGTTTGATAAATCTGCGAAAGATTTGTGTAAGCAGCAGTTAGCTCAGGTTTGGCAGAAATTGCTTTTTCAAAAGCCTCGGCTGATTCAGGAAGTTTCTTTTCGGTCTGAAAAGCACTCGCCACTAAAAACCATGAATCGCCAACATATCGAGTCCCTTTTTGAATTGCATTAAGTGCATAAACGCCTTGCTGCGAAGAATTTCCCGTACGAGCATAAGAATAAGCGATGGCATATTGCAAGTCGGCATTGTTTGGAAACATCAGAGCCGCTTTTTGGTAGTTTTCTATCGCTTCACGATGCATATTCTTTCCTGAATAAATATCTCCGAGCGTTATCAAGAGATTGCCATTATTCGGCTGAACTTTTATCACTTCCTGAATATCAGCCAAAGCACTGTCGTAGTCTTTATTTTTTAAGTAAATAAACCAGCGGACTTTATAAATTTCAATCGGCGTATAGCCTTGGCTCAAAGCCTTGTTGAAAGCATCCAGAGCCAAATCGAATTCTTCTAAATTATAATGGGCGTATCCTTTGTAGAAACTGACGGCTGGATAATTTGGCACTAAAGCTGATGCTTTATCATACCTGTCAGCCGCCATTTTGTAGTTTTTTTGCTTGAAAAATTTATCGCCTTCTTCGGCAAATTTGCGGGCTTGCTGAATTTGTTTTTTTGTAGGCAATTGTGCTTGTACCAAAGGCACAGAGGCAACAAAACTAATCAAGAAAAGCAGAACGGCAAATTGTAAATTAAACTTTCTCATCATTTTTTACTCCAGATATTTAAAAGAACTTTTCCCGGATCTACGGTCGGCTTAACATTCGGCTTCGTCGGCTTAGGCGTTGGCGGCGGTTTGGTAACCGTCGGTTTTGGCGTCGGCGGCGGTTTTACCGGATTGCTTTGCGTCGGTGCCGGAGTTGGAGCCGCTGTTTTATCGGGTTGCGGACGTGGTGTTTTGTCGCCGCCAAAATCAGGCTTCGGCGTCTTATCTCCAGAAGGAGAAGTGTTGTTCACCGTTGTATTTTTCAATTCCGATGTATTACCTGTATTCGTATTCGCTTCCAAATTGGTTTCAAGCGTTGGGGCAGGCGTCGGAGCAATGGTCGGCTCGGGAGTTGGCTCGGGAGTCGGTTTTGGAGTCGGCGTTGGTGTAGCCACTCCAAAAGTCTCAGGGCTATAAACGTATAATCCAACTCCGGCAACTCCTATTCCCACTAATCCCAAAAGCAAAAGTCCGCCGACAATCGCAAACATTTTGCCGCCGCCTCCGCTCGCTGCCTTTGCTTTCGGCAATGGCTTATTTACTGTATTTATCGGCAATGGCGGAAATGATTTATGCACTTCAGCAGATGGATTTGAAACAATATTTGCAGTTGCCTTATTCGGAATTTCGGATGCATATTCCTCTAATCTGACCAAAGGAACTGTTGCATCCGGGCTGTATGATTCCGCAGGATTTACAGAAGTGTCGTCGCTTATAAAAGCTTGCGGTTCGTCATTTTTTGGCTCATCAAAATCATACTCGTTAGTTGGCAAAACCTCAGTCTTTTCAGGCTCAAGCGACGAAAAACTAATCGGCGAAACTTGCGTTTTATCGCCAAATGAAACTTCATTTTCCATCGGAAAAATTTCCGGCTTTTCCTGTACAACCGGTGTCGGATTAAAATCTTCGGCAACAAACGGTGTTGTAAAAGGAATTGTCGCATCGAAATTAACCGGAGCATTTTCTACAACGCCAACACCTAAATTAGCAGGCATTACCTCAGTTTTGTCGCCAATCGGCTGTTCAAAAACCGGTGCGGAAAATTGTTCAGTTTCAATCTTTGCCTGTTCGCCATTTGAGGCGACTTGGGGAACGCTATCCGCAACATTGAAAGCCACCGTATTGGCAGACATTCCCTGTTGGAGCTTTGAATAAGCCTCACGCAAGGCAATCTGCATTTCTTTCGCGGTAGCAAATCTCTGCTCGGCACTCAGGCTCATGCCCTTCAAAAGAACCGCCGAAACCGCAGGCGAAACTTCCGGATTAAACTGCTCAATCGGCTGAACGGGATCTTCCATTCCATTCAATACATTGTCCGCACGGCTCAATGCATCAGGCGGAACATTGTCCGTCAAAAGCTGGTAAAGCGTCGCTGATAGGGAATAAATGTCGCTTCGGGCTGTCGTCCCCGTTCCGCGAATTTGCTCCATCGAAGCATAATGCGGCGTATATGCAACCATTCCGCCAGTCGTGCTCAGACGAGTTTCGCCTCCCGCATTTTTAGCGAGTCCAAAATCGAGCAAAATAATATGATTGTCAGTCGTCAACTTTAAATTTTGCGGTTTGATGTCGCGATGAATGATCGGCGGTTCGTGAGAATGCAAATAGGTTAAAGCATCTAATAACTGATCCGCCCAAAAAAGCACCCAGCTCAGCGGAAAAGGCTTTTGATTTGTTTCCAAACGCTTTGACAAATCATCGCCCGAAATATGTTCCATCACCAAATATTGCACGTCATTTTCGCTAAAATGATCACTTACTTTGGTCAAAGCTGTGTGACGCAAGCGTGCCAGCATTCTCGCTTCGCGTTCAAATGCCAATCCCAAATTTTCGTCATCGGAAAAAAGCGTTCGTTTAAGAGCAATGGCACTGCCGAGTCTCTGGTCAACTGCCAAATATACCTCGCCCATCCCGCCTTTGCCGATGAGTTGAACGATTAAATAACGATTTTGGATTAAAGTATTCGGTGCTAATGGTTTCATTTTTAGTTATTAAAGCGGCACTTTTGTTATCAGTTTCGTCCACTTTGAGTTATTGAATGCTAACACTCTATTTTATGCAAAACAAGTAAGATTTTATTGACTCACAACCAGTTTTTCTTTTGCTAAAACTGCCGGCAATCCCGTATGTTGCCAGCATCTTCCGCCACCCTTAACTTTTCGTGTGCAAGGCGTTCCTTTCTTCGTCGCTGCTCCGCAAAAATAGACGGGTTCGCTTGGCTCATTTTGCTGATTCTCAAGTGAAACTTCTTTCGGCATTGGCTGCTTTAAACTCGCAGTTTTAAGCTCATTCTGCCTTGCAACATTCGCCGAAACAGGCTGATTTGCAATTCGATTCTGAACATTTGAGTTCGCGGCTGAAACCTCGTTCCTCACATTCTGAACCTTATTAGTAGAAATGCTCAATACCTCATTTTTTGCAATATTGATCGGCTTTTCCGGCTGTTTTAAATAACTGCCAAAGCCCAGCAGACCTCCTATTAAGGCAAGTCCTACTCCAATTTTAGGTATCCATTCTTCTTTTTGAAATGATAATTCGCAATTTTCGCAAAATCTTCTACTCGTCCAGAGTTTCCAGTCGATTCTTTCTATCTTTTCCCCGCAATTACAACAATAAGTTGGTTTATAGAGCATTCAACAATCCCTTTTCCCGGAAACAATTTTTGAGTAAGACACTATTATAGCCTAGAAATTCCAGCTTGTTAAGACATTTTTAAATACATTCGAGATGCAACCACATTTCTCGAAACTACGTCTATTAAGTAATATAATTTTATGACTTACAAACAAGTTTCATTTCTTATTATTATTTCGCTTTTAACCTGCTTTGCTGCATTTGCTCAAGATGATGAGATTATCAAGGTTGATACCTCGATCGTTCGCCTAAATATTGGCGTAGTTAACGGCAAAGGGCAATCGATTACCAATCTTAGCAAGGATGATTTTGCTGTATTCGAAGACGGTGTGAAGCAAAATATTTCGCGTTTTGAGCCGACCGTCGCTCCATTTAGCGTTGTCATGCTGCTGGATATGTCCGGCTCAACGCTAGGTTTTCGTGAAACAATTCGTCAATCTGCCTTTCGTTTTCTAGATGCACTTTTGCCCGAAGACCGCGTAGCCGTGATTGAATTTTACGATAAAGTGAATCTTCGCAATGATTTCACAACAGATCGTAGCATCATCGGCAATTCAATTATTAAATCGAATGGACGCGGCAAAACACAACTCTATAAAGCACTTAGCATGGCGATGCAAAAGCTTGCCGGCGAAGGAAAACGCCGAAAAGCGATTATTGTTTTAACTGATGGAGTCGATTCCGCAGTTCGCGATAAGGATCGAAGTTTGCTTGAAAACATTGGTGAAACTGAGTTCACTACCACGATCAAACCCGAAACCAGCGAAATTCTAAATCGCGTATTGAATCAAGCCGATGCCCAAGGCGTAACCGTTTATCCGCTTGCACTTCCAACCGGCGATCCTAAGAAATTGGCAGACCCAAGTCCGCTCCAAATTGCCCTTTTTCAATCCGCCCGCGACAGACTGCAAATCCTCGCGAGGCGTACAGGCGGAACGCTTAATACAATCAATCGCCTCGAAGAAATGGGCAGACTTTACGCCTCCGTCGCCGCTGATCTGCGAACTCTTTACACGATAGAATATCAGCCCGGTAACGAAAAACGTGATGGCAATTTTCGTGCGATCAAAGTAGAAGTTAATAATCCGAGCCTGTTAGCACGAACGCGGGAAGGATACTTTGCCAAGTAAATTTGCTGCCAAACTTGACAGAAATCAGCAAGATTTGTAGTCTAGTAATTCGCTTTACGCACCCGTAGCTCAGCTGGATAGAGTACTTGACTACGAATCAAGGGGTCGCATGTTCGAATCATGCCGGGTGCATTCAAAGAAGAAGAGATTGCTATTTTGGCAGTCTCTTTTTTCATAGTTCGGAAATAAGTCGGATTGCTTCATCCATTTTTTGTGCGTTTTCAACCGCAACATTTTCAAACACCATAAAATAACGATAATTATTGCCAGCCTTGCTTGCCCAGAGTTTACCAAGATTGATTTTTCGCTCCGAATCCGAGTTATCCAAATGATCCCCTTTTGATTCAAGCAAAACAACTTTTCCACTTTTGGTTAAAATCAAAAAATCTGGGTAATGATTAATAAATCCATTCAAACAAAAGCCTTTTTTCTCAATTATTTTGTGCCAAAAACCTATATTTTCAAGATTCGCAATTTCGCTGATAACTTTTGCTTCAAAATTGTTCATCGATGATTCATTGACATACAAACTTTTAGAAATTCCAATGGAATTAAGCGAGCTTGAAGGCGTAATAAATTCGGGCAGAGTATAGTTTGGTTTAACAATTATTTTGTCTGTATCAAGCGAATTTTTAAAATGTTTTTCTTTATGAATAGTCGCGAGTTCGCTTATTTTGAGTTTGATTTTGGCAGCATATGCAAAATCTCGCTCAAGGCAATCTCGCATGTTTTCAATCGGCAATTGTTCTAAAATTCTATTGACATAATGCTTAACTTCCTTGTCCGCAATTGGATACATATTTCCGATGAATTTACAAAATCTTGCGTTTATTGCATCAATTTGCGACTTTGTCGGTAAACTCAAAATTTGTTCATTCAAAATTGAAATTTGTTTTTGATTAGCTTTTTTGTAAGTCGGTTTGTAATCGTCTTTGCTTATCTCTTCAAGGTCTATGAAATATGTTTCAGAATCAAGGCTCTCAAAATCAATATTGGTGTCGGCTTGGCTCAAGCGAAAATCCGTCAGAAGCTCATTTGAATTAAACAATTCAAAATCTTCTTCAAAAAAACCGCCTTGTTTTGATTGAACTTTGATGAAAAACTGCGGCAATTTTAATTGTCTGGCTTGTTCGGCAAAGATTTCTTTGATTGGTTGCATATTGGTTTTTTCGGCAAGCTCACTTGGCATTGAAAACAAATCGTCTGATTCAATCGCTTTTTCAAAATCGGCATTTATTTGCAAAGCCTTTTCGACAAATTCTGTCAAATTATTCGCCTCGGAAAGATTGATTTTCGAGACGTCAATTTCATCGTCAACCGCAATTTCTGATTGGTTAATCGGTTCATTTTCGGGAAACAAAATCGGCTGTGGTTGTTTTATCGTAATTGTAATTTCTTCTTCAATAGTTTCGACCACGCGAAAATCTTTATTGCTGAAACCTGCTTGGTTCAACCCTTTGACGATGTTTTCCAGCGTTTTTTGAAACATTGCCGAAGCCGTGAAAACATAACTCATATTCAACATTTGATCATTGTGTTGCCTCACGATTGGCTGCCGCAAAATTCTTCCCAAAATTTGTTCAACATCAACTGCCGAAGCCTTGTTTGCGAGCGATGCCAAAATATATGCAAACGGACAATCCCAACCTTCTTTCAAGGCATTAATCGTGATAATAAATCGCACAGGACAATCTTTGCTCAATAAATCAATGTCTTTTAGTTCGTTATTATCGGCAGTTTTGATTTTAATTTGCTCGGCGGGAATACCTATTTTTATCAGTTTATCTTTGATTTCGTGAAAGGTTACGGCATCTTCGGCGTTTTTTGGTTCAGCTTGAAAAAGAACAATCGGGCGAATATAGCTTCCGCCATTTTCTTCTTCAGATTTTGCTGCGTCTTCTAATTTTTCGCGGAAATTAATCGCATTTTGGATCACTTCCGATTTGTCGCGTTGATTTTGAACAACCACCGGAAGTTTAACCATATTGTTCTTTTTGAGTTGCTTTGCATCGACGTAACTTATTATATTTGAATTGTTTCGCGGCGTAGCGGTTAAATCTAAAATAAAACTTGGGCTTAGATTTTCGAGCATTTCAACGCTTAAAGGACTTTCTGCATTATGACTTTCATCTACAATCACAATCGGTTTCAAACTTCGCAAAACGCTCATTACAGAAACATCTTCTTCATCAATTTCAAAGCCTTGCAAATAGCCGTTTTCTTGATGAAGTTTGCGGTCGTATCGCGGTTCAAATGCCCGAACTTTCACACTATCGAAACTCAAAACGATAATGTTTAGTTGTTCGCGGACAGAATCAGAATTAAAGCCAACACCTTGCAGAACGTCTTGTTTCGTAAAAACTTCGACTCTGCCGTTAAAATGCGTTTTTAATTTGCGGTTGTAAAAATGATCTGAATCTGCGAGATTTTTGATTGTTTGGTCAAGAATTGTAATTGAAGGAACAAGCCAAACTACAACTTTTGCTTGTGATTGTGGAAATTTTTCAAAAATTGGACGCAAAGCATTGACGGCGATAAATGTTTTTCCGCCAGCGGTCGGAACTTTTATGCAAACGTGCGGTGTGCCTTTTACGTTGTGTTTGTATGAGAAAAAATCAGCTTTTACACCTTTGTCTTTCCAAAATGTTTGAAATGCTTTGCCGACAAATTCGTATTTTTCAACATATTCGAGAAAACTTTCCAAATCGTTGATAACAGTTTGTTGATAATCTTTTAGTTCCATTTTGTATTTGCAGAAGCCCGCACGAAGTAAGGGCGATTTGAGCGGAAAGACACACTTACTAACGTGCGTGTTTCTGCATTTTTACTTCTTGCCTTTAATCAATTTTAGATCATTTTCCAATTCCGACAAACTTTCTTTCGATTCAATCAGGCGTTGTTTTTCGTTGTATTTTTCATATTCTTTAACGGCAATTTCATCGGCAAGTTTTCTTGTGACTTTTCCGGCATCGTGCAAAATATTAAGTTCATTAAGTTGCAAAATATCATCAAGTTTTGCAATCCAATCTTTCATATACATTGGACGTTTTGCGAGTGCTTGCGATTCGGCAAACGCGAGATATTGTTCAACCAACAAATTTAATTGCTGTAATTCGGGTTCGGTCAAATAATTTTTGGCAATCAAAACATCTTCTTTTCTGATTCGTTTATTTTTCCAAGTTGTTAAGCCTAAATTCTGTTTATCTGCATCAACACGTTCCTTTATCAATTCGGCGGCGGTGCGATTGTGAATAGCATGATGAAGTTTGTTTTGGATAACTTGAAAGAATTCTCGCGTGGCATTTGCGTCTTTGTCGTAGTCAATACTGGTCAGATAAATGTCTTTAACTTTTTGATAAAAAACCTTTTCAGAACTCCGAATATCACGGATTCTTTCAAGCAATTCATTGAAATAATTCATCTTATTGCCGGATTTCAAACGGTCATCGTCAAGCGTAAAGCCTTTGACAATCAATTCTTTCAAACGATTGGTTGCCCAAATTCTAAACTGTGTTCCGCGAAGTGAATTAACTCGATAACCAACCGAAATTATGACATCAAGATTGTAAAATTCTATTTCGCGTTCAACTTCCCGCGTTCCCTCTTTTTGAACTGTTGCATTTTTTGCAACAGTTGAACCTTCGCTCAGTTCGTTTGTTTCAAAAACATTTTTGATATGTCTTGAAATAACGGATTTGTCGCGTTGAAACAATTCTGCTAATTGATTTAGCGTCAGCCAAACCGTTTCGTTATCGAGTGTAACTTCTATTTTCGTCAGGTTATCTTGTGTTTGATAAATTATAATTTCACTGTTCATAAATTTTCATTATGCAGAAACACGCACGAAGTAAGTGTGCTTTTCGTCAACCTCACGCCCTTACTTCGTGCGGGCTTCTGCACTTTAAAATCTCGTAATATCACGCGGAATTTTCTTAAAAATGATGTGATGTTTTTGCATAAATTCCTTGCTCAACAAACAGTTATCAGCGTAAATTACCATCGTCTTTGGTTTAAAATCGAAGCGAAGCTAGAAACTCAAGATTCAGCGTGGTGATTTTATCTTTTTCATAGACAAAAAAATAGGCTGTTTCGTCAACTGTTCCTAGTAAATACGGCGATGCGGCATTATCAACGGCAACTTGATTTTCTGGTGAAATATTTTCGGTAAAGGCGACATATTTGCGGATTTCTTCAATGCCGATTTCTTCGTTAAGATTGCCGTTAGCGTCAAAGATCACATCGCCGATTTCATAATAATCAAACGAACCGCCCAAACCTGCGACCGCTTTTGTGCCTTCGCCGTAGCCGTTCATTACACGCCGGACTCTTTCCGCTGTAATTGTTTCAGCATAATCCATTGTTTCGATCAAGATAAATTTGCGGTTTCCGCCGTCTTCCGCGTTCAATTTCAAAACGGAATGTGCCGTTGTTCCCGAACCTGCGAAACTGTCGAGGATAACATCCTTAAAAGTTGTAAAAACTTGTAGAAAATAGCGAATTAAATAAGTTGGTTTTACAGTATCAAAACCGTGACTTTTTCCCAAAATATCACTTAATTGTGCTTTACCAATTTCGGCTGTTCCAGAAATTTCCGTATCAATATAAGTATAAAAAGGCTGATGTAATTCTTCTTCTTCAAAATCGTAGTGTTTTCTAAAGGGTATTCCTTTTCTAAACTCAATTCTATTTTTTTCATATAAATCATTAATAAAGTCAAAACCACCTTTCCATCTTTGAGTTTCATCAGGAACAAAACCCGCAATTTCAAATCTCATTGTCCCACGCTCATAAACACCTAAGTTTGAGGTTAAAATAGTTGTTGTTCGATAATTTCCTTCATTATCTTTATGTGGATAACTATAGACTTTTGGGTTACTTAAAGTTCCATACTTTAATTTTGTTGCAACTTTTGCATAAACCAAAACATATTCAGAAACATTTTGAACTCTATATTTTGCTTCACCTGCATTTGTTGGTTTGGCTCTTGATTTCCAAACAAAGTTCCCAAGAAAATTACTTTTCCCAAATATTTCATTTAATAAAAATGTTAAATTCTCTACTTCATCATCTCCTATACTCATAATAATTACGCCATTATCAGCCAACAATTTTTTGAGCAATTTCAAACGCGGATACATCATACACAGCCATTTATCGTGCCGCGAAAGGTCTTCGCCTTCTTTGCCGACCACGTTTCCAAGCCAACGCTTAATTTTTTCGTCATTGACATTATCGTTATAAATCCAACCTTCGTTGCCTGTGTTATACGGCGGATCAATATAAATGCACTTTATTTTCCCTTCAAATTCGGGCAAAAGCGATTTTAAGGCTTCCAAATTGTCGCCGTGAATAATGCGGTTATCGGTCGAGTTCGCGTCCGAAGCCGTGAAGTTGTAGCTTTTATCGAGAATCCGAAAAGGAACTTCGTGATGATGATTGATAACTTTGTCTTTTCCAGTCCAAGTAAGTTTAGGCATATAATTTGTTTGCGTGATTGTAGCAGAGTTTAATTCAATAAAAAAAGCACCTTTCGATGCTCTTTATATCAAAAAAACTATTTGAAAGTCTCTACTTCCGATCCTTAAACCGATCAAATAATTCCGTATGCCTACTCGTCAGCGGAACTAGGCGACCGTTGATAAATAAGTATTTGATATTCGTCCGGGCTTCCAGCATATCGCCATCGGCTACTACAATATTGGCGACTTTTCCGGTTTCAATCGAACCGAGTTTATCGGAAACTCCCAAAATTTGTGCCGGGTAAAGAGTCACAGCTTTGAGGGCTTCCATTTTATCCAAACCGTAGGCAGACGCGAGACCCGCATGATATGGCAAATCTCGAACTTCTGCACCATTATTGCCCGTTGAGATCGCGAATTTTACCCCGGCTTTTTGTAATTTTGAAGGCGATTCAAACAAGTAGTCGTAAGCATCATCTTCTTGAACCGGCAATTCGTAAATATTTGTATAAACCACGGCGATATTATTTTTCAGCAAGACATCGGCTGCTTTCCACGCGTCTTGTCCGCCTGAGATAATGCCTTTAAGCTTATTTTCCTCAACGAATTTGGCAACCGCACGGATATCGCGTTCTCTCTCAGCCATGAAGATCACAGGTTTTTCGCCGCGTATGTATGGAATCATCGCTTCAAAACGCAAATTTGTTGCGGATTTTGCGAGAGTGGCATCTTTTGCCATCGCGTCCTTGATTCGTGCATATTCCTTAACGTCTGCAAACGTCTTTTTCAAATCGTCCAAACGCCGGTCGCGTTGCTTCACAGCTTCGTTATAATCAAGTGCCGGACCGCCGCCAAACCCTTGAAATGTGGAAATTCGCGGAAAATTAATCACCAATGAATGCAGCGAAACAACCGACATATCCGATTGGCTGGCTCCCCACAGATTTATTACCGCAGATTGCCCTGCGATAACGCCGCCGGTTGGCATTGAAAGCACGCTCGTAATGCCGTTTACACGAGTTACATTAACGTGCGAAGAGTGTGGATTAAGCCCGACAATCGCTTTTGCATTCGCATTGTTATCACCAATTTCGGCAACGTCAACGGTTGGATCAGCGGAAAGTGTAATTTCAGCCAAACCCAGATTTGTAGAAGCATCAATCATTCCCGGATAAACGCTTAAGCCTTTACCATCAATAATTTCCGCACCTTTTGGAGCAACTATTCCAACGCCAAACTCCGCAATTTTCCCATCCTTTATAACGATGGTTCCATTTTCAATTGTTGCACCAGAAACCGTAACGATTTTTGCATTCGTGATCGCAAATGTTCCGGCTTTGCCGATTACGTTTTGCTGCGAGCCATCGGATTGAGCGAATAGCGAAAAGTGAATAGTGAATAATGCCAAGCATAGAAGAAGGCAATTCTTAATTTTGAATCTTAAATTTTGAATTTTCATTACTTATTTCCTCCATCGGCATCATCATGGTGAGCTTTGCGTTTTTCCTTCGGCAAAGGCGGTGGAGCGTTTCCGCTTGATTTATTGGGTTCTGCACCTTCTAAAGCTTTGCGTTCGGCTGCCAATTTCGTGCGATTTTCGATGTCTTTTGCACGATCAAAGTAGATTTCACCTTCGATCATCGTTATCTCCGGATGTGAATAAACACTGAATGGATGTGCATTCCAAATTACAATGTCAGCATCTTTTCCAACGTCAATTGAGCCAGTTCGCTTATCAATTCCAAGCTGTTTTGCCGGATTCAGAGTGATCATTTGCAAAGAATCCTGCTCCGGAACTCCGCCGTATTTCATAATTTTTGCGGCATCTAAATTCAAACGACGCATTCTTTCATCAGAATCCGAATTTATCGAAACGCTCACGCCATTCTTCCATAAAATATAGGCATTGTACGGAATCGCATCGTAGGCTTCGAGTTTGTACGACCATGAATCGGTAAAAATCGAAGCTCCTGCACCATGCTTAGCAATTTCGGGAGCTGTTTTATAAGCTTCAAGAGCGTGCTGTAAAACTCTGATTTTGAAGCCGAATTCCTCAGCAAGTCTCAATAAATTAAGGTGTTCGTCGCTGCGATACCCGTGGCAATGAACATAGCGTTTGCCTTCTAAAATCTCGACAATCGGCTCTAATTCCAAGCTTCTACGCGGTTGAACATTTGTCTTTTTCGCTTTGAAATCGTCCCAAGATTGTTTGTAATCTCTGGCTCGCGTAAAAGCATCCCGCATCGTTTCAATCACGCCCATCCGCGTTCGCGGATAACGACCTTGTTGACCGCCGCGTTTCGGATTTTCGCCCATCGCAAATTTAATCGCGGGCAAGGCATCTTGCATGATAAATTCTTCAGCAGATTTGCCCCATTTGAATTTCACCGTTGTAGCTTGTCCGCCTATCGAATTTGCCGAGCCGTGGAGCAACAACGCCGTTGTCGTGCCGCCAGCCAGAGAACGATAAATCGATATATCAGTTGGGTTTAGCATATCGCGGACATTTGTCATGGACGTCACGGAAAGTGAACCTTCATTGATCGAATCAAGCATCGTGTGCGAGTGAGCATCGATAATTCCCGGAGAAACAAATTTGCCGGTCGCATCGATTACTTTGCCGCTCGATTTAAGATTTTTTCCGATTTTAGCAATCTTGCCGTTTTGAATCAGAATATCTGTTCCTTCAAGCGTGCCTTTTGAGGCAGTCAAAATTGTCGCGTTTTTGATCAAAACTTCACCGGAAGATTGAGCCGAAACCACAACTGCATTTGTTGCCAATAATATAGTTAATAGAATTAAAGCCGTTATTTTTTTCATAGCTTTTTGCCTTTTATTTGAATCTTTTACCTTGCCCATTAAGGCGTTTTTGTACCGGAAAATGGAACTGCTCCCATTGGAGTTGAAACGCTGCCGCTGATTTGATTGCCCGTTATTTTTCCGCTTACCGAAAGTTCGATACTTTGACCGCCAAAATTGACCAAGGCATCAAAGCTCATCCCGGTAGCTGTCACCATTCCATTTTTAATTTCTGAATTTCCAAGCTGACCGGCTTGCATCTGACCCGTAATTTTGTCGCCATTTTGCGTTAAATTGAGCGTAACAGGAAGCGGCTGTCCCGGAACTTCGATAGTAATGCTCCACGTTCCGCCAACCTGCAAAACTTTCGCCGTATCTGCTATCGCTGCACCACCACGCCTCTCAGCCGGGGGTGCCGGCGGTTTTTGCTCAAACAATTTTCCGTCAACAAAAACGTGCGTAATCGCTTTATCTTTCGACAAAATGTCGCCTCTTGAAACCACCAGATTTGCGATTTTTCCGGCTTCAATCGAACCTAGCCTGTCAGAAACTCCCAAAATTTCAGCGGCGTTCAAAGTCATCGCTTTCACAGCATCTTCTTTGGATAAACCATTTTCAGTCGTCTTTGCAGCATTAGCAAAAAAGTCAGTAAGACTTGGCATTCCGCCCGACTGGAAAGTAAATTTCACACCTGCTTGAGCAAGTTTTGCAGCGTTTTTTGGAGCATCTGCCCTTAATCTCAAAACTTCCATCGGCTCCGGATCGGCTTCTGCTGAATTAGCCGTATTTTTCTTAGGAAAATTTAACGAAAGCAACACGAATGCGTCGGCTTTTTTCAATTTATCGGCAATCTTTCCCGCTTCGAGCCCGCCCGAGATGATTGGTTTCAAATTGAATTCTTTGGCAAAATCCAACGCCCGCAAGATGTCTCTTTCGGTATTAGCATTAAATACAATCGGCATTTGACGGTTTAACGCCGGAATCAAGGCTTCAAGCGATGGATCGGCATCGGGACGTTTCATCCCGCGAGGATTTGCTTCATAACTTTTTTTCCATTCATTCAGCCTTTGAGCATCAGAAAACATCTGCCTCAAAACTGAAAATGTGCCAAGCAAAGACTGCGGATAACCACCCGTTCTTAAAGTGGTAAAAGTAATATGTTCGGCAAAAGGATTTTTAATCAACATTGCCGAAACGTTGTCTCCGGCTAAATTAATAATCGCAGATTGACCGTTAAAAATACCTTCACGCGGAACTGTCAAAACCGTCGTAAACCCAAGATTTCGTTGAGCTTCAAACTGCGATTCGTTGCCCCGCAGTTGGTCAAACGCTGCAATTTCAGGCTGTAATCCTGCCGGATAATTTGAATTCGACGTTGGTGCGGGCGGTGGTTGCTGTGGTCCGCGTCCGCCTCCGCCTTGCGGTGCCTGCGGCTGAGCGGCTTGCGGAGCAGTAAGCCCGAGGCTCGTATTCGCATCGAAAAAGCCCGGATAAACGGTTAATCCTTTTGCGTCAAACACTTTAGCATCTGCTGGAGCTTTTGCGTTTGCTCCCACATCCGCAATCAATCCATCACGTACAACAACCGTTCCGTTGTCGATTGTCGAACCGGAAACCGTAACGATTTTAGCGTTTGTAATTGCGTAGGATTGTGCAAAGGACGAGTAACCAAAAAGCGAAATAATCGCCGAAAAAGCGAAAATCAGTTTTTTCATAAATAATAATTTTCAGGAAAGATTTTTTTAGAACTGCAAACTTTTACGGAAGTATAAAGCAGAATGTTTCAATTGAGAAGTTAATTTTTCTGCAACTGGAAAGAATTTAGAAACCCGAATATTCCGCCGACGATGAAACCGCCGATACCGCCCAAAATTCCAAGTTTTGCAAAGCTCTGATTAACCATTGCGAAGAACACGAAGGCAGCTATTCCGCCAATCGACCAAACTAAAATTATTGGTAATGCCTTCTTCAAATCAAAAGATCTCTTGGCTGATTCGAAAGGCAGAATCGGCTTGAATTTATCGTAGTCCCAGCAGATCAGGTATAGATTTGCTAGAAACATCGCGGTTGTAATCACCCAAGTTCCCGTAAAATTTAACGACCAAGTAATAATCATGATGTTTAGCACGATAGGTAAAAATATTGTTGCACCAAGAGTAGAAGTTCGCGGTATGAGCAACAAAATTGCGGCAAAAAGTTGGGCAAAACCGACAAATCGATACCAAAACCCTGTTTGATAAAATCCTTCAAAAAATAAACCGATTGGGGTGTCTGTGGAAATCTGAGTAAAGCGATTCCCCAAAAGTTTTGTCAAACCGGAGGGAATGAAAGAAACTGCCAGAATTATTCGGTTAAACGCGGTAAAATATTGCAAAAGCTTGACTTGGCGAACTCTTGAATGTATCGAATCGAGCGATTTTTCTAAACTCATAACTGGTGAATTTACGTGTTTGCCGATTTCGTTGTTTCAACTTTTTCCATATCAATTAATTTTTCCTTCCGTTCTATTCCCCAACGATATCCGCTCAAACTTCCGTCGCTGCCAATCACTCGATGACAGGGAATTACGACTGCAACGCGATTCGTAGCACACGCACGAGCGACTGCCCGAACGGCTTTCGGATTGCCAAGTTTTTCTGCAACTTGTTTGTATGAAAGAGTTTCGCCGAAAGGAATTTTACGTAGAAGTTCCCAAACTTGCATCTGGAAAGCTGTTGCCTGTAAATCCATTGGCAAATCGATCAACTTATTTTTACCCGAAAGATGCTGCAAAATTTCTTCAACGAATTCTTTCAAATTGGCTTTATTTTCAGTTATTTCAGCGTTTGGAAATTCTTCGTGAAGTTTTCCTTCCAGAAAGTCATTTGTATCGCCAAATGTAACTGAGCAAACGCCTTTTTCCGTCCGGGCAACGAGCATTTTGCCCAAATAGCAATCCGCGACCGCAAAACTTATTTTCATCCCTTTTCCGCCTTTTTGGTAAACTTTCGGTGTCATTCCGAGTTTGCTTGAAACGTTTTCGTATAAAGAACGGCTCGAACCATAACCTGCTTCGTAAATTGAACTTACAACGTCATTTCCACTTTTGATTTCAGCCTTAAACTTTTCAAGACGAAGATTCTCCGCGTATTTCTTCGGTGAAACTCCGATAATTTCTTTGAATATTTTTTGCAGATGATTCGGATTAAGTTTCACTCTTTCGCCGATTATTTCAAGCGTAATTTCGTCTTCCGTTTCCAAAATTTCACACGCATTTACAATCTTTTCAATTTGCGGATTTACAAAAATTTCGCTTTTCGGCATGCACCGCAAACAAGCCCGAAAACCTTTGTTTTCAGCGGTTTGCCAATCTCCGCAAAACTCAACATTTTCTCTATTCGGCAATCGAGCGGTGCAAATTGGTCGGCAAAAAATCTTGGTTGTTTTTACGCAGGTAAAGAAAATTCCGTCGAATCGTTTGTCTTTGGTTTTTACCGCATTCCAATAAATTTCGTTCATAGGTTTCATCATAAATCGCTTTATAAACTAAAATCTATCCGAAAATTGAGTTAGAATTTATTTTATGAAAAACGCAATCGTTTTATTTGATGGAGAATGTAAATTTTGCAACGGCTCGGTAAATTTCATTATCGAACACGACAAAGACGCTTATTTCAAATTCGCACCAAATCAATCCGAAATTGCACAAGATTTATTCAGAAAATATAACGTCGATAAAGCAAATATTGATTCGCTCGTTTTAATCGAAGACGAAAAAGTTTACATTTATTCGACCGGAGCTTTACGCATAGCACGCAAGCTAAACGGTTTATGGTCAATCTTTTACGGATTCATTATTGTTCCGGAATTTATCCGAAATTTCTTTTACAAACAGTTTGCAAAATATCGGATTAAACTTTTTGGCACACAAGATGCATGCATGATGCCAACACCGGAAATTCGAGAAAGGTTTTTGGGGTAGATTTTTTTAACGCAAAGAACGCAAAGAGAAGACGCAAAGTTACGCAAAGGTTTTTCGGAAAAAATTTATAGCAATTATCTTTACTGTTTTCTAAAATTACTTTGCGTTCTTTGCGTTAAAATCTAGCTCTATTTTCTACGTTATGAATTCGCTAAATACATTAGAATACAACAAGATACTCACCCTCATCGCCCGCTTCGCACAAACGCCGATGGGGAAAGGCTTTCTGGAAAATTTAGAGCCTTCAACTAATCGCGTCCAGCTTGAAAAGGATTTACAGGCAATTTCGGAAACGATCTTACTCAATGTAGAAAGGCAAGTTACCTGGAATTTTAGCGGTTTAAGCGAACCTTCAGAAGCGATTGCGATTCTGAAAATCAAAAATGCAACTCTCGAACCCCTTGTTTTACTTGAAGTTACGAGTATTTGTAATCAAGCCTTGTTTGCTCGCTCGATAATTTCGCCGGAAAAGGAATTTGTTCCAAATCTTTGGCAGATTGTGGAAAAAATCCCTCAAACGTTATTTGAAGCAATTCAAAAAATTAACAAAAAACTGCTCCCAAGCGGTGAAATTGACGATACGGCTTCGCCCGAACTCGCACGAATCCGCCGCGAGCTAAATCTCCAACGCGGTCGGCTTCAAAAATCGCTGGAAGCAATCATGCGGTCCAATCCTGATGCGATTCAAGATGCAATCGTAACTCAGCGAAATGAGCGTTTTGTTGTTCCTGTCAAAGCCGATTTTCGCGGAAAAATAAAAGGTGTCGCACACGGCTTTTCGGCTTCAGGGGCAACGATGTTTATCGAACCACTCGACGTAATTGATGCGAATAATGAACTTGCCGGATTGAAAGCTAAAGAGGAATCTGAGATCGCAAGAATCTTATTTTCGCTGACCGAGGAATTACGAAACGAATTGCCGAATATAGAAAACGCCGTCGAAGCCGTTGCCGAACTCGATTTTGTAAAGGCAAAAGTTGAATTTGCGGGAGGATTCAATGCCATCGTTCCCACAATTTCAGATGATGAAACGCTCGAGTTGATTGAAGCCCGGCACCCAATTCTCGAAGAAAACCTGAGGCAGTTAGCGGTGAGCAGTGAGCGGTTAGCAGCAAATGCAGAAGCCCGCACGTCAGTAAGGTCGAAACAGCTTGAAAATGAAATCGTCGCAAATTCCTTCAAACTTACAAAAAATAAATCCGTGATGATAATTTCGGGTGCGAATGCGGGCGGAAAAACTGTGGTGATGAAAACTGCCGGTTTGCTCAGTTTGATGGCGATTTCCGGTTTGCCCGTGCCTGCGAAATCCGCCGTAATCCCTTTTTACGCAAGCATTTTGGCGGACATCGGCGATCATCAAAGTTTGTCGGCAAATCTTTCAACATTCAGTTCGCACATTTCAAATATCGCGGAAATGATGGAAACTTTGCATACTCCATCGCTCGTTTTGCTCGATGAAGTTGGCACCGGAACTGATCCTGATGAAGGCTCGGCGTTGGGCGTTGCAATCGTTGATTATTTTCGCCAAAACGGCTCGCAAGTCATTGCATCTACACACTATAAAGGTTTGAAAATTTACGCGACAAACGACGAAGACGTGATAAATGCCAGCGTTGAATTTGACGAAAAAACCTTGCAGCCAACCTATCGTTTGCTCGTAGGATTTTCAGGCGTGTCGAGTGGAATTGAAATCGCGAAACGCTTTGGAATTCTCCCGCAAGTTATAGAAAAAGCACGACTTAATCTGGACGCTTCAGCCAAAGAAACTGAACAATTTTTGTTAAAACTGCGTCGCGAAACTTCAACCGCAGAAGATTTACGAATCGCACTTGAAGAAGAACGCGAAGCAACTGCTATGAAATACGCGTTGCTCGACATTGAAGCTGGAAAACGCGAAAAAGAACGTCAAAAAGAATTCGAAAAACAAATGTCTGAAACGCTCGATTCATTTGAAAAGCAAATGAAAGCGTTTTTGCAAACTATTGAAGATAAAGCATTAAAAGCCAAATTTGAAAAAGAAACTTTGGCGAGAAAGGCAGAATTAAAGAGGCACATTTTCACCGCGGAGACGCAAAGACGCGGAGATGCAAGGTCAGTACCGCCTGCGTTAGCCGATGCGTCAACTGTTTCGACCGAAGACCGTCCGATTATTCTTGGTGATCGAGTTTTAACATCATTCGGAAATATCGGAATTGTTGAGAAAATTGATGGCGAAATTGCTGAACTTTTAGTCGGTTCGATGCGTTTGCGGGAAAAACTGAAGAATTTAAAGGCAGTTGCTGATTCTCAAGCAACAAGCACCAAGCCCAAGATCGATCAAACGGCGGCGAAAACGTTGCGGCTTGATGACACAAGTTATCAAATTGAACTAAATCTAATCGGCAAACGCACAGATGAAGCCGAATATCTTTTGGATAAATTCCTTGATGAATCCTTTATGAACGGTTTGCCAAGAATTCGGATAATTCACGGATTTGGAACGGGGGCTTTGAAAAATTTCGTCCATCACTTTTTGAAGAATCACGACCACGTTTTGCGTTATACCTTTGCAGAAGCAAATCAAGGCGGACAAGGGGCGACGATCGCGGAATTGAAGCAATAGTGGAATTTAATTGGATCTTGTTTACTCCAATTAACAAAATATCAAATCAAATAACGATAAATAATGCTGTCGGAAAATAATATCTACTATCCTGAACGATTGAGCGGAGAAGAACTGGATGCCTTTCTTGAAATAGGGTGGTATCGAATGGGACAAAGCATCTTTACCACGAATTTTATTTTGTTGAATGATTTTGTCTATCGCGTGTTTTGGTTAAGATACGATCTAAAAAATATTGTCCTGAGCAAATCTCAGCAGCGGTTACAGAAAAGAAATAAGCAATTTAATGTGTCGGTAAAACCATTAGAAATAACCGATGAGATTGAAAACCTCTATGCTGCTTATAAAACAGACATTAATTTTCAGGGACAAATATCCGTCCATCAATGGTTATACGGCGACCGACCGCCTTATAATGTGTTTGATACGGAATTAATAGAAATTAGAATTGAAGACAAACTTATTGCCGTTGGAATTACTGATCAAGGCTCTGAAAGCATTGCCGGGATTATGAATTTTTACGATCCTGAGTATAAAAAATACAGTTTGGGAAAATATTTAATGATGTTGAAAATTGAGCTTGGGTTACGGAAAAATCTTCGTTGGTATTATCCGGGATATATCGTTTACCAACGACCGGAATTTGATTATAAACTTTCCATTGATAAAAATGCCGTTGAAGTTTTGATTCCCGAAATGAAAGGTTGGCAATTGTATCAGAGTCAATTAATAGAGGATTATGGAGTTGTAATTTAAGGTAAATCTAATCGCAATTTTTGGGGAAATACGAACTCGTTTTGGGTTATACTTTTGCAGAAGCAAATCAACGCAAACAAGCGGTGACAATTACTGAATTGAATAAGTAAACTATTGACAGACAAAATATTTGAGAGGACAATTTTTACATGAACGGAGTTATAGAATTGGAATTGCCAAAGAATACGGACGTGAGCGATTTTGAGGTTAAGATGATTGTTGCTTCAAAACTCTATGAATTGGGAAGATTTTCAACGGGACAGGCAGGCAGAAATGGTTGGACTCTCTAAACGTGCTTTTTTAGAGGTGTTGGCTGATTTCAAAGTTTCGGTTTTTGGCTATGATGCCGACGAACTTGAGGAAGATTTGAAAAATTTATGAGCCAAATTGTGGTCGCCGATGCAAGTTGTCTCATCGTCTTACAAAACATTCAACTTCTGTCTTTGCTTCAAGATTTGTTTGGCGAAATTATCATAACCCGCGAGGTTGAAGCTGAATATGGATCTCCACTTCCGGATTGGGTAAAGATTGAATCCGTTCAAGACATTACCCGACAAACTTTAATTGGTTTGAATCTGGATTTGGGCGAAGCAAGTTCGATTGCGTTGTGTTTAGAGAAACCGGATTGCCTCTTAATTATTGATGAAAGAAAAGGTCGTCGAATTGCAAGACAGCTAAATCTTAAGGTTGTCGGAACCGTTGGAATCATTATTAGAGCCAATGAAAAAGGGCTAATTACTTCGTTAACTGATGTTCGAGAAAGGCTTGAAAAGGCTGGCTTTTATCTTTCAAAAAGCATTAGAGAAAAACTTCGATGAACAATCACACGCGTTTATTCACAATTTTAGTTTTGTTGGTTAGTTTCCCGTTTGCGTTTGGGCAGGAAAAACCGAAAGCTGAACTCGTAGGTGCTTTTGGGATGATAGATTGTTGCTTTCCAGACTTCGACATATTTTATGAAGATTTACTGAGTACGAATTCGACTGGTTATGTCGTAATTTACAGAAATCAAAATAACCCGATTGAAAGTTATGGTTATGAAGTTGCGGTGAAAACTCAGTTTCTGTTAAGGGAAGCGAAAAATGTCATTTTTGTTCAAGGCACAAGTGAAGATCAAACGAGAACCGAATTGTGGAGAGTTCCGAAAGATGCCGAAAAACCTAATTTTGGAGAGGAAGTATGGGATTATGCACTTCCAAACGAAACCAAACCTTTTATATTTTGGACTGACACCGAAATTGACGAAATTTGTAGTTTCAATGATGAGATGTTCATAAGAAACATTCTAATGGGAAATAAAAATGTGAAAATCAACGTCATGATTTACACAAATTCTCAAAAGTTATTTCTCAAAAAAAAGAGGGAGATCCTAAGTGATTTTGTCAAAAACTACACGTTTGAACCTAAAAGACTAACATTCTTTAGAAAAAGCAAAACTAGTATTGAAAATGTTGAATTTTGGCTCATTCCGAAAAGAAACCGTTGATAATGGATTTTCTAGCGTTTGCCCTGAAAATATGCTTTATCCCCAATACTTCATTGATGACCTAAAAAACCGAGCCGACATTGTGCGGATTATTGAAGCGTCTGTTCCGCTCAAGAAAAAGGGGGCGAATTTTTGGGGAAATTGTCCGTTTCATGGCGAGAAGACTGCTTCTTTTTCGGTCAGTCCGGCGAAAGGTTTTTACAAATGTTTCGGTTGCGGAAAATCGGGGAATGCTTATACATTTTTGATGGAAACTGAAGGCTTGAATTTTCCCGAAGCGATCCAAAAAGTTGCAGAAATGTCTGGAGTGCCGTTGCCCGAACCTGTTGACGATGAACAGTTTAAGAAAACCAAGAAGAAAACAGACGAACGTAAAAAGGTTGCTGAAGAGGTTATCCAATTAAATACTTGGGCGTTGGAATTTTGGGAAAATGAATTTGGCGAAAATTACCCCGAAGCTCGAAAAAGCCCGCGAATATCTTGTCAATCGCGGCATTTCGGAAGAGACACAAAAGACTTTTCGCATCGGCTACGCACCGGAAACTTGGGATGCCTTGATGAATCTTTTGAAAGAAAAAGGTGCGGACGAAAAACTGATCGAAATTTCGGGTTTGGTTTCGATAAATGAGGAAAAGAAAAGAGTTTACGATCGTTTTCGTGGGCGGATAATTTTTCCGGTTTTGGATATTAATGGCAAACCCATTGCTTTTGGTGCGAGAATTTTGGATAAAGGCGAGCCGAAATATCTAAATTCACCCGAAACTCCGGCTTATATCAAAGGCGAACATCTTTACGGATTGTTTCAAAATAAAGCTGAAATTCAAGCGAAAAAATTCGCAATTTTGGTTGAAGGCTATTTAGATTTGATTGCTCTTATATCAATCCGGTGTGCAGAATGCAGCGGCGAGCCTTGGAACTGCCTTCACTCCTGAACAAGCGAAACTTTTATCGCGGTTTGCTCGTAAAGTAGTTGTGAATTATGATGGAGACAGTGCTGGTGTGAAAGCGGCGAGAAGAGCGATAGAACCTCTCTTGGCACAAGACTTCGAAATAAAAGTTTTAGTTCTCCCTAACGGGCAAGATCCTGACGATTATATTCGTGCCAATGGGTTGGAAAGCTATAATAAACAACGAGGCAACGCTTACCCACATCTCCAATTCGTTTTAGAAAACGCAGTGCGGGAACGTAATCTTGGTTTGGCAAAACAAAAAGCTGAAGCAATTGAGGACGTATTGCCCGCTATTTCGGCTGTTCGGAATCCGATTCAGAAACGCGAATCTTTTGATCAGGCAATGAATTTTTTGCGGGTTGAAGATGAACTTTTGAAGCAAGATCTGTGGAAAACGATAAAACTTGGAACGCACATTGATATTAAGCAGGCAGTTGCCCGGCGAACACAGCCCCGAATTACGGTTGCCGAGCAGCGTCTTTTAGAACTTTTGATAAATGATTCCGAATTGCGTGGAAAGATTTTACCGCAACTCGAAACTACTGATTTTGAAGCACTTGCAACCGCTTCTTTTTTTCAGGCGTTGATTCAATTGCAGCAAACCGGTGAAGCACCAAACGCGGAAAACTTAGCAAAGTTAGTTTCCGACGATGCGATAGCAGAAGATATTTTACCGATTTTGTTGATGAGCGAAACGCCGAGAGCAAAAGGCGAAGCGATTGACGATATTTTACTGGTCGCGGAAAAATGTGTAATCGCCCTTCGTTTGATGGCTTTAAGCACGCGAATAATGGATGTGAGCCATCAATTGATTACGGCTCAGCAAGATGGAAATGATTCGCTTCTAAACCATTTATCAGGAGAGCAAATTGAGCTTGAAAAACTCAAACGCGAACTCGAACGTGCAAATTTTGCACCCGATAATATTTAACAACTATTTTTACAGAATAATATACTAACGCTACTTATGACTGATTACGAAGAAAAAGATGACTTGGTTGACCGCCTTTTAGAACTAGGCAGAGATAAAAAAAACTTTTTGAGTTATGACGATTTAAATCGTGAAATGCCCGATGGAATGGTCTCTCCCGAAGATATTGAAGACGTTTTACAAAAACTTGAAGGAACAGGTATTAATGTTTCCGATTCAGATTCTGCTTTGCTCGAAGGTGCTGCCACTCTGGCTATTGACGAAGAAGAAGTTGACGAAGACGAGCTTGATTTAGACCTTTCTGCCGGAGCTTTGGATAAAACTAATGATCCTGTTCGCCTATATTTACGCGAAATGGGCGTCGTTCCGCTGTTAACGCGTGAAGGCGAAGTTGTCATTGCAAAGCGAATTGAACGAGGTCAAATTAAGACTCAAAAATCGCTTTCCCGTTCGCCTATCGCGGTTGAAGCATTGGTCAAACTCGGTGAAGATTTAAGACGCGGTAAAGCAAGCATTCGCGATACCGTGAATTTTGCCGAGCAAGCAGAGATCTCGCTGGAAGAAGACAAAGCAGACGAATATTTGAAATGGACGATTGAAGGAATCGACAATATCGGTTTCCTTTACGAAGATGCTCTGAAAACTTTGGTCGAATTACGCGATGAGCAGAAAAAATCGAAAGGCAAAGCGACTAAAAAATTATTGGCTTTGAAACGCCAAACGGCTCGCGTTCGTTTGGAAATCGCTGCTGAAATCAAAGGTTTGAATTTTACCGAGAGAGCAAAGCAACGTTTTATAAATGCGATCCGCAAAGTTTCGAATGATATCAAGAAAGTTGAAAAAGATATCAAAAAAGCTGAAGAAAAACTCGAAGGAAAAGTTACACCGGACGAAAAGAAGCTTTTGAATCAAAAAATTGTTGATTTGAAACTGGAATTTGAAAAGGTTGAAGAAACTTATAAAATTCCGCCGGTTGAAATAAAACGTGCGTTGCAAGCCATTGAGATTGGCGAACGTGAAACCGGGCAAGCAAAGCGTGAATTGGTTGAAGCCAACTTGCGTCTGGTTGTTTCAATCGCGAAAAAATATACAAATCGCGGTTTGCAGTTTCTCGATTTGATTCAGGAAGGCAACATCGGTTTGATGAAAGCAGTAGATAAATTTGAATGGCGACGTGGCTATAAGTTCTCTACTTACGCAACTTGGTGGATTCGTCAAGCAATTACCCGTGCCATCGCCGATCAAGCGAGAACGATTCGAATTCCGGTACACATGATCGAAACAATCAATAAACTTATCCGAACGAGCCGTTCATTGGTGCAAGAATTAGGTCGTGAGCCGACAAGTGAAGAAATCGCGAAAAAGATGGATATTCCGGTTTCAAAGGTGCGAAAGGTTTTGAAAATTGCACAAGAACCAATCAGTTTGGAAACACCGATTGGAGAGGAAGAAGATTCGCATTTGGGAGATTTTATCGAAGATCGTTCGATAATGAATCCAGCTGAATCGGTTACTTTTTCAAATCTTCGTGAGATTACCGATGAGGTTTTGGCAACGCTCACACCGCGTGAAGAAAAGGTTATCAAAATGCGTTTTGGACTTGGAAATACGGGCTCGGAGCACACGTTGGAAGAGGTTGGGCAGCATTTCGCAGTTACCCGCGAACGTATCCGGCAGATCGAAGCTAAGGCCTTAAGAAAACTCCGCCATCCATCGCGTTCAAGAAAATTGAAAGCGTTTTTGGAAGGAACTCCGCAGTAGTTTAATTTATAATTTGGAGATGCGACTTGTGATAATCAACCACAAGTCGCATTTTTTATTCATAGATAGCCAGATTTTACTACCACATCATTAAGCCTGTTTCACCACTTTGAAGGCTGTAATACAATCTTACTCTCAAGATATATTTTCTACCTGCCACAAGTTTTATTCTAAAATAGGCATTCCTATCGGCTCCACTATCATCATCGCCAGTCATATACCGTTGAGTACCATTTTCTTCCTCAAAAAGCACCATAACTGAATCAGAAGTTCCAAAAGTTTGGATTTCATAGTATCGAGTAACAGTTGGATTAATAACAAAATCTACCTGCTGACCTGCACTAATTGAAAATTTAACCGACTCTAAAACCTTTAATTCTTTTAGATTATTATCATCAGTTGGTGGATAAAATTGTTTTACCCAAGTTTTATCTCTTTCTGATAAGCCACCAGCTGGATTAATTCCTGTTTGACAAAACTGAGCAGGTTCTAAAATCATTCCGGGACCAAATGGATAGTGCATAATTGAATCAGGGTCCCAACTTGAACCTTGCACTGTATCAGGTTCAATTTTTCGTATGATGTTGTGAAAAGTCTTATCTCTACTCCAGCGATTTGGCGGGTTGGCAAGTGCCGTGTAAACAGCTTCTTCATTCCAAACAATTCCAGCAAACGGATTTTGATGTTCGTGAGGAAATGAAAGCGTGTGTCCTATTTCGTGGATGGCTGTATCAATGTCATTAGTGACATCCCAACCAAAATTCATAGTCCTTTCGTTGCGACCGATGTTTCTTATATCTCGTCCAATATAAGACCATGCTCCATCGTTACGCATAAATCCGATCCTGATGTCAGCTTCATCTCTGGTTTGAACTTCAAGGAAATTCAATCCAATGCCAACATCGTTCCAAACCTGAAAGGCATTCCTAACCATATTTTTTTCAGCTTGATTCGTTTTCCATTTTACAAACTCACTGGAACCATCTGTAAAAAAGACGGTTTCGCCATCGGTTTCCCTATCAAAAAAATAATATTTTAGAGTTGTCCCGTTTACCCATTTCTTTTCATTCTCTCTAATTAGTTCGAGGCGACCTGGGGTCATATTTGGAGACAAAATTCGTTCAGCCACTTGAGGCATTGAACAATATCTATGCGTGTTTTCGTCACTATCTGGTAATAAATAATCTGCACTTTTAATAGATTTTTCTGATTTGTTTTTCTTTGTCATGATACTTCTCCTAATATTTCGGCGTTAAGGCTTATTGTTTATTCATTGCACCTAAGCAAGGGGATAAATCAAAATAGTCCTTCTTTTTTTAATGTGCTTTTTGATCAAACCATTACATTTTTACGATCATTTTATCAATTAATAGTAATCCCCTCTTGGGCGAATAACTTCCACGCCAAGTATTGAATTAGTTAAGGATTTTCAAAAACATTAGATAGGACATAACTTTCCTTAATCATTACTTTTTGGTAAACTATCAGCTTGCATTTATGAGTAAAAAAATCATCGAAAGCTACAAGCGGAAACTCGAAAATGAGGAAGGCTACATTATCAAACGTGGCGGGCAGCTTCGCGTGGCTTTGTGCTACCCGAATACGCATTCAATTGGAATGGCGAATCTTGGGATGCATACGATGTATGAGCTTTTCAATCAAATTCCGGAAGTTTCCTGCGAACGTGTTTTCCTGCCTGATGCAGATGAATTAAAGGAATACGAAAAATCGCGAACTCCGCTGCTTTCGCTTGAAACTCAAACGCCGATCAAAGATTTTGATGTTGTGGCTTTTTCGATTTCGTTTGAAACGGACTACCTCAATATGGCGAAGATGCTGCAAATGTCTAACATTCCGGTTTGGTCAGAAAAGCGAAATCATTTTCACCCATTGGTAGTAATGGGCGGTGCTGCTTCATTTCTAAATCCGGAGCCAATTGCTGATTTTACAGATGTTATAGCCGTTGGCGAAGGTGAAATTCTCGCTCATCAATTGATCGACACAATTTTGCAAGGCGGCGATAAAGACGAGATCTTGCTGAATTTAGCCAAGTTTGGACGAGGGTTTTATGTTCCCAATTTGTACGATGTAATTTACAACGAAGACGGAACGGTTTTTGATTATCTTCCAAAACAGATCGGTGTTCCGAAACGGGTTGGGCGTGCGTTGGCGAGTAACAATCCGAAAGAAGGAACTCTCCGGCGGGCAATGAAACGTGGAGAAAATGAACTCAAAGAATTTCTATTAAACCAAGATGTTTTTTGCCCTTCAACGTCGGTTTGGTCACCAAATGCGGAGATGGGCGACAGATTGTTAGTCGAAATTTCGCGTGGCTGTTCACAAGGTTGTCGATTTTGCTGGGCTGGCTACAATTATTACCCGCCGAGAGTTGTTCCGGCGAAAGATATTTTGGCGAAAGCGGCTGAATGGCGTGGTAAAACGAATAAAATCGGTTTGGTTTCGACTGCCGTTTGCGATCATCCCGAAATTTCAACAATTTTAAGCGAACTTCGCAAAATGGATTATCGAATTTCTGTTTCGTCGCTTCGTTTGGATCAAATTTCAGAAGAATTATTAGACGCTTTAGTCGCCTCAAACGATCAGCAAATCGCTGTTGCACCCGAAACGGGCTCAGATAGACTTCGCCGAGTTATCAATAAAAACTTGACCAATGATGAAATTGTTGATATATGCGGAGCCGTTTTTGACCGTGGAATGTTGACGATAAAACTTTATATGATGGTCGGTTTGCCAACTGAAACTCAAGAAGATTTGGACGAAATGTTTGTTTTGGTGGAGCGAATAAAAGATCGTATGTTGTTGGCTGGCAAGAAGTTCGGACGTGCCGGAAAGATAATCCCAAGTCTCAATGGATTTGTACCGAAGCCAAATACGCCGTTGCAATGGGATGCAATTTGCGATGAAAAAGAACTGAAGCAAAAGATCAAATACGTTTGCAAAGGTCTTAATCGGATTCCGAATGTTGAAGTTCGTTTTATGTCCGCACGCATTGCACACGAGCAAGCCTTATTCTCATCGGGCGACCGAACAATATCCAAGGTTATCGAGCGAGCTGCGAGCATCGGCAATATCAAAGAAGCGATGCGTCAGCTAAATTTTGACGATACTTTCCACATTTCACGGGATCGCAGTTACGAGGAATTCTTGCCGTGGTCGATTGTTGATTCCGGTTTGTCGTTTGAATTTTTGAAAGAAGAACACGAAAAATCGCAGGCGAGCTTATCCTCTAAACCCTGTCCTGCGGTTGAAAAATGTACTACTTGCGGCGTTTGTCCGACAACTTGGTTGGCTGACGCCTCGCCAAGTTTGATCCAAATTCAGCCGCTAAAAGTTCAACAAGCTCTAGCTGCCGGCTTATAAACTATTGTTTTGTCATTAAAGTAGAAGGTGATTCGGTGTAATCAAATTCATACATTCGTTTGTAAATTCCAAAAGGAAGGATTGAAACTTCTTTCGAATATTTTACAGTAGCCTGCACGCCGGCGGGTGACATTTTCACGACAACCAACGGATTCTCAATTTCATTAGCCTTGAGCATCGCATCGATCTTTTCTTTCGTGATAACGGCAGGAGGTTTACCATTAACCTGAACCGACATTCCATACATTACTGCTTTGTGAACTTCTTGCTTAACCGATTCGCCTTGAAAGGCAACTGGCACGTAATTGTACCCCGCATTAAATCCCAGAGCGATAAAAAGTAGAATTATCAATAAGTTTGAGTTTGCACTTCCGCGTTCTGAATTACGATTATTTTGTTTCATTTTCTGTTTATCCCCTCGCTAACAAATACTCGAGAGCCGTATCAGTTTTTTAATACTTTTTTTATACATTTGATAATCGTTGAATTTGAAATTTTTGAGTTTGAAAGAATTATTGGCTTTCCAATTTCTTTTAGCAGAATCCATTGCAAAGTTTCCCCAACATTTTTCTTGTCAAACTGAAAAGCTTCAACGATCTTGTCCGTTGCGATGTTTTGGCAACTAGGTAGCTTCCCAGTTAGCTGGACAACATCGTTTAACAAGTTTAATTCATTTTGATCCAAGTTTGCAACTTCTTTTGCAATTTCTCCGGCGACCAAAATTCCATAACCGACTGCTTCACCGTGTTTGAAATATTTATAGTCCGTAATTTTTTCTAATGCATGGGCAACCGTGTGTCCGAAATTGAGTATTTTTCGTGAGCGAGAATCTTCTCTTTCTAGATTTTCTCTTTCATCGTTGGAAACGATTTGAGCCTTAAACCCAACCTGAGCTGCAATCAATTTTTGAAGTTTCTCTATGAAATCAGAGTCGTTGAAGTGTTTTTTAAACTGAACAGGCGAATATTTTTCCAAAAATGCGTGAGTTTGCTTGAAAAGCTCTTGATTCGCGATTGCCGATTGTTTAACGGCTTCGCAAAAGCCCGCGGTAAGTTCTCTGCGGGGCAAAGTAGCTAATGTTTCAATGTCAATTAGGACACCATTTGGCTGATGAAACGCTCCGATCAAATTTTTGCCAAAAGCTGAATTTACCCCCGTTTTGCCACCAACTGACGAATCAATCATTGAAAGCAGCGTTGTAGGAATTTGCAAAAAAGCGATTCCGCGAAGATAAATTGACGACGCAAATCCAGCCAAATCTCCAACGACTCCGCCGCCAAGGGCAACCACTGCGTCACTTCGGGTTAAACCGCTTTCACTAAAGAACTTGAGAGCATTTTCCAATGAACGAAGGCTTTTGAATCGCTCGCCGTCGCCCATTTTCCAGACTGAAACATGAAATCCGGCATTTTTCAGACTCTCTACAGCTATTTCGCCATATAAAGAAAATACCTTGGGATTAGAAATTATGGCAATTTTTTTTGCACTCTTCGGTAAATTTTCTTTCGCCCAAAGTCCGCAATCCTTGATTAAATTATTGCTGATGTTGATGTTGTATTGATGCGATTTTCCAGACAGGCTGACATTAACTTTTTCACTCATTTGCTATAAATTTACAGCAAAAGACCCAAAAGTGTAATTTCAGATAATAAATTTGATTTGGATTTAAGTAAAAGGGATGGAAAAAGCAATTTTAAAGCAGATGAAGCAACGTGGAAGTGTACCGCATCTGCCAATTCGTAGTCACCGTCCTCACCCCAGCGACCACTAGAGACGGCGGTTCCACCAACCGTCTCAATTGAATAAAATATACATCCAAGCGTTCGTAAAAAGCAAGTCCTTGAAATAAATTTATTATTCTTTTTCGGGGAAAACGAAAAAATCTGCCATTATTTCAAGATGAACAGGCGGCAGTCTTTCTTCAATGGCTTCTCTCATTCTCTTGTTTGCTTCAATCTCTTCGCTTTCGGCAAAGGCTTTTTCGCGATCTTCGGCAGATTTCCATTGGGCAAAAGCGTAATATAATCCGTCGTCACCGCGGTGCAAGCGTGAACCCAATGAATCGAATTCCCGCCGGAAATAATCAGTTATCTCCGACCATGCCTCAACAAACTGCTCTTCTTTTCCCAATCTCAGCTTCCAACGATAAAGCATTACAAACATTTAGCTTAAAGCCTCTTTGATCACATTTGCCAACCAATTTGCCTGCCTCTCAATCTCTGTCTGGTTTTCGCCCTCAATCATTACCCGGGCTAGATTTTCCGTTCCTGAATAACGCAACAATAGCCGACCTTTTGAGCCAAGTTCGCCCTCAATTTTTTTTGAACCCTCAACAATTTTCGGAACTTCTTCAAATGGTCGTTTTTCTTTAACTTTAATATTGACAAGAGTTTGCGGAAATCGAACAAAGCCTGTGGTGATCTCCGAAAGACTTTTCCCTGTTTCAAATATCGTTTCGAGCAGAAAAAGCGTTGTCATCATTCCATCGCCGACCAAACTTTTCTCCGGAAAAATAATGTGTCCCGATTGTTCACCACCCACGCTTGAATTTGTTTCCAAGAGCGTCTGAAGAACATATTTGTCCCCCACCGATGTTCGTAAAAGCTTGACGCCAATTGAATTGAGAGCCATTTCCAAACCAATATTGCTCATCACAGTGGCGACAACTGTTTGATTGTTGAGTTTATTGTGCGACTGTAAAAGTTGTGCCATCGCCCAAAGCGTCGCATCACCATCGACCAAATTTCCTTTTTCGTCAACAAAAAGTGAGCGGTCTGCATCGCCATCAAAAGCCACGCCAAAGTTCGCCTTCTGCTCCAAAACTCTCGCCGGCAAATCTTCAATATGAGTTGAACCGCAATTATTGTTGATATTTTTGCCGTCAGGCGAATTATGAATTGCGACAACTTCCGCCCCCAGTCGTTTGAATAATTGCGGTGCAAGATTTGAACTGGCTCCATTTGCACAATCAATTACCATCTTGAAACCATTGAGTGATAAAGACTTAAACTGATTTGCCAAATAATCCAAATACGCGTTTTGAAATTCAACAGCTTTGGAATCTTGAATCTTAGGTTTTGAATCCTGAATCTTGAATCCTGAATCCCGGATCTTAAAAATATCCTTTTCAATTTCACGCTCAGTTGCTTCATCGAGCTTTTTTCCGGTCGGTGAAAAAATCTTGATGCCGTTGTCTTGGAAAGGATTGTGCGAGGCACTAATCACGATTCCCGCGTCAAAATTGAAGTTTTTAGTCAGAAATGCAACTCCGGGAGTAGTAATCACTTCTGCTGATTCGCATTCCGCACCGCCGGCAATTGCACCGCGGTGAAAGGCTTCTTCGATCCATCTACCTGATTCGCGGGTGTCTCTGCCGGTAACAAATCGTGGATGTTTATTAGTCATTTCTACAAATTGTCTTGCTAAAGACCAACCCACAACCTCAATAGTTTCAGCATTAAGCGGAAATACTCCCGCTTCTCCACGCATTCCATCTGTTCCAAATAGTTTTTTCATAAAATTTCGTTAAACTATTTTTATCTTATTTTTTTTACTATAACAAATCGAATCGTGCCATAAAGATTTTTTGTAGCAACTATAAATTTTTTCATAACTTATTTGACAACCTTTTATAATTTGAGAGAATCTCTATACACGCACCGCAATTATTGCTGTGCCGAAGACTCATCGCTTGAGTTTTCTCTTCCTTCAAACTTTCCTTCAGAGGTCTTGATGAAAAATAATTTGTTCTTTAGTCTTTTTATCGCAACAATTTCGGCATTAACAATATTCGGACAGGCAGCGAAGCCTTCGCCAACGCCAACTCGACCGAGAGTGATAATCGTTGGGAATCCGACACCTTCGGCAACCCCAAAAGGTATTCCAACAGTTGTGACTTGGCCAACTCCGGCAAAAATTCTCGTTGTGTCAAATAATTTGCCATCGCCTACGCCAACACCGATTTCTACTCCAAGACCATTTCCGACGGCTACGCCATTTATCGCGAGCAGCCCGACGCCATCTGTGACAATTTCATATAAAACGATGAGCATGGGACAGTTAAAGGCTAAAATTAACGAAGCGAAAAAGCTCATGCAGTCTCGACCTATTCCCATTGCGTTGACAGAGAGTAATTTTGAAACGGACGTTTTGAGAATGGCTTTCTACGATTGGAAAACTTCGCAAATAGATTTTATTGTCACAACAAAAGACGTTTTTTTGACGACAGGCATGGAATTTCCAGCGATTTCGACCAATGGCAAGAATTTGAAGGTTAGAATTTTGCGGGCTAATGGAGTTAATACTGCGATAACAATTCTGGATGAAAATAATCAGGCTCAAACGCCGTTGGTTGTGCAATATCCGATTGAGCGAAATGGTTCGTTGGCGGAAGTGGCTTATTACGTTTCAACCCATCCGGGTGTTGGAACGTCTGAAGTTATCAATGCGGGTCGGCTTTACATCACCAATACGATTGACATTGCCCGTGAAAAATTGAGGGAAAAAGGAGTTTATATTTCTCCAAAAGTCGCTGATATCGCGGAGAGATTATCGACAGTTGAACACGTTGATCACCAGCGTTTTCGCAATGAATATCATCTCGGTATTTACAACGACGTTTTCACTCTCTTTGCTCTAAATGAGGGAAACACATATCGTTACGCCGTTAGCACAGCAGGTGCGGGCGGAATGGTACAGATGATTCCATCTACATACAACATGGTTAGAAATCGCTATTACAATGTTGGTCTGATGCCAAATTTTGTTGAAGGCATGAGAAATCACGTTAATGCGGCTCAGGCGATGTTGCTGTATATGCAATGGACTTGGGATGACTTGTCTTCGAGGGAAACTGTTGCGAATGCCCTCGCCAGCGGCATTGCTACACAAGCGGAATTAATGGCAGCGGGATATAATTCAAATCCGGCGAGACTACCGATTTATATCAAACGCGGCGGAGCAAGTTGGCGTTCGCTAATTCCAAGAGAAACAAAGATTTACCTGCAAATTTATTCTTCGCTCGAACGATACGTTCCGGTTGCTCCGAGGACCAAATAGTGAAATGTCGAGTGTCAGTAGCCCTCCTTCACAGTCGGGCTACTGACACGCGAAGAAGCGTTTCAAGAGTCTTTTTGTTTCGCCTTTACAAATTCACTTTGTACTTCCTCAAAAGTCTTTCCTATCAAATTTTCCTGGAAGAAAAGCTTGTTTTGGGTAATTTCCAATTCCGAGAATACTGGCGTTTCAAATGCTTGCATTTCTGAAAAATCATCAAATGAAATTCTCCCGATAATCAATCCCCAAATGTCTTTTCCCAAATAAACATCGATCTCAACCTGCTTGCCCTGATAATCATAAAAGTAGCGATTAAAACGCAATTCATTGGTTTCCGTGCGTTCATTTTTCTTAATTTCACGACCCTCAAATTGCTCAAAAGCTTGGTGTTCTGCCTCGTTCAAATAGATTCTCGACAAATTGCAAACTGATAGATCTTTAGCATTAGCAGGATATTTTTGCTCCAAAATGTATGTGTAGTCATCACTTTTCGGCTCACGAATCGTCCGCAAACACATTCTCGTGTTTTCGATATAATTATCAAAAAATTGCAGATGTTCGCTCGAACGGGTTAAAGGTTCGGGCAATTTTTGCATTAAAAATGTACGTTCGAAAATCGTTTGATAGCTTTGCTCTTTCATAATCTTTGCTGATTTTAGCCAATTTGTTTATACTTTGGAGTTTAATTTATTGATCTAAGGAGATACAAATGCGTTATCAAATTTTATTTTTATTCATCATATTAAGCTTTTTAATCGGTTGCGGAGGCAACACAGAGCCCACGAAAAATACTACAAATTCAACCAACACAACAGTTACAAACAGAGCGAATACCAATTCGCCTTTAAGCACAACTGCAACGCCTGAAACTGCAAAAACAGGCGAAGCTCCAAATCTTTCCAAGGTGGTGCAAGGATATTATGATGCTCTGAACAAAAAAGATGAAGCGGCGACAAAGAAATTTCTCTCCGCCAATGCCTTGAAATATTACGAAACGGAAGCAAAATCTGAAAAGAAAACCTGGTTTGCCTATCTTTTGGAACTTGAAGATCCGGTAAATGAAAAACGTGAAGTCCGAAATGAGAAAATTGAGGGCGAAAAAGCTGACGCAGAAATCAAAGGTGGTAGTTTGGGCAAATTTACAAAAGTGGCTTTCGTCAAAGAAAACGGTGAATGGAAATTTGCCTCGCAAGACGAAAATCTAAAATTTTCCGATATTAAAAAGACAGATATGCCTTCGAATATGGCTAAGTAAACCATTGAATTTATTGGCTTTAACGATTGACTGAAAATCAACGAAAAAATATTTTATTTTTTAGCCATTTTTGTTCATTTTTCTCTTTACAATTATTTTTTTTCTGCTAGTATCTCAATCTTGTTTGAGCAAGATTGTGAAATTTTGTCCAAGCAATTTTAGAAAACTCTTTAAGAGGAATAGACAAGAAAAATATGAAATTGAAAGTATTAACATTAACAACCGTAGCATCTGCTGCTTTGTTGATTTCGGCATGCGGAGGAGAAGCTCCAAAAACGAACACAACAAACACAACTAATGCTAAACCAGCAAATACAGCACCTGCTGCAAATACAAATGCACCTGCGACCAATGCTCCGGCAACAAACGCACCTGCAACAAATGCTCCAGCTGCAAACTCAGTCAAGAAGGATGACAAAGCACCTGCTGCTAACACAGCTGCACCTGCCGCAAACGCAGATAAGAAAGATGACAAAGCACCTGCTGCAAATACAGCTCCAGCTGCTAATGCTCCGAAGAAAGACAGCTAAATTCTTGGTAGCATAAAAAAAGTGAAAGCCGATTGAGTTTGAAAAAAACTTAATCGGCTTTTTTATTTTGGATAAAACAGAGTGATTCCCTGTTTTAAGCTGTTTTTGCGTCCGTTTTATATGCCGGAAGCGTAACACGCGGCTTTGGTTCTTTTTTCAGCCCCAATGCCCAATCAGCCTGCATTAGCGTGTGAATGTCGCGTGTTCCTTCGTAAATAATCGCGGCTTTGCAATTCCGCAAATAGCGTTCAACCGGATAGTCATTTGTATAGCCATTTGCTCCGTGGATTTCAATCGCCATCGAGGCAGCCGTCTCAGAACGCGTTGTAGCTTGCCATTTCGCCAAACTCGCGGCTTTTGCAGAAGGCATTCCTTCATTCTTCATCCAGCCGCATTTTAACCAAAGCAAATGAGCCATTTGATAATCGGCTTCCATTTCAGCGATCTTTTGTTTAACGAGTTGGAAATTAGCAATCGTTTGTCCCTGAACTTCGCGAACATTTGCGTAAGCTACTGAAGCGTCACGACTTGCACGAATTACGCCCGTTGCACCTGAGGCAACAGTATAACGCCCATTCTCAAGCGAAAACATCGCAATCTTAAATCCTTCGCCTTCCTGCCCAAGCATATTTGCCTGCGGAACGCGAACGTCTTGAAGAGAAAAATACCCAGTGTTTCCTGCTTTAATACCAAGTTTGCCATGAAGAGTTCCACTCGAAAAACCCGGCATTGTGCGTTCGACAATAAAGCAGCTTATTCCGGAATGATCGCGAACCTTTTGTTTTTCCAGATCAGTCCAACAGAAAAAGAGGAAGTGATCCGCAACGTCGCCGAGTGAAATCCACATTTTCTCGCCATTCAAAATCCAGTCGTCTCCGTCTTTTTTAGCATACGAACGCATCCCGACTACGTCGCTTCCCGCATTCGGCTCGGTCAAACCAAACGTCGCCAATTTCTCACCTTTGGCTTGCGGAACAAGATACTTTTGTTTCTGCTCTTCATTGCCCCAAGTTAATAGAGACAAAGAGTTTAGCCCTACATGGACGCTCATCGCAACACGTAAAAACGTATCGCAAGCTTCAAGTTCTTCGCAGACCAAACCGAGCGAAATATAATCAAAACCCGCACCACCATATTGTTCGGGAATGCAAACTCCCATTAGCCCAAGCTCAGCCATTTTGGTAAAAACCGACCGCTCAAAATGTGCCTTCTCGTCCCATTCTTTGATGTGCGGGGCAACTTCGCCTTGGCAAAATTCACGAACCGTTTTTTGTAATGCAATATGTTCTTCAGTTAGTTCAAAATCAATCACAGTTTTAATTATCCTCTCAAAAAAATTTGTTATGATAAATTCTAAAATTTATACAAATAGTCTAGCACTTTGGTAAATTTTCCGCTAAAGAACATCCGCTCTCAAAAAAAAATTTGGAATTCGCGAAAAAATATTTTATGCTTTCTAAAACCTTTAGGAGATAAATATGACTGCCCCTGTCGTTCGAACCAATTCTCCAGCGGAGTCGCTCAACGGAGATCACAAACCACAAAATGGCGGAAAGTTAATTGTTTTAACTGCTCCGCTCACCGAATCAATTGATCACGCCGGCTGATTTTATTCAAATGGCAATGGCATCAATACCGATCTGGATGGAAGGCGTTATAAACCGAAAATATCCAAATTGGCGAGACGTGGAATACAACGCAGACGGCTCTGCAAGCTATATGCCGGCAGGAGTTCGCTTGGTTGAAAAATCACTTTTGCGTGAGTATTCGCAAGATGACATCGTTTCCTGTTATCCCGCTGATTTACACAAATTCGTCGGACCAAACACGCGAATTGTTGCAGTTTCAACCCACAATCCGCTTGGAGTAACCTTCGCCGCCGGAGTTTACACGTCAATCTTCGGCTCTTCGAAAATGCCCATAAATTCGCATTATTCGAGGGAAATGTTTGCCACCATCAAGTCGAATCCATACCGCGATAATTTCAAAGTAATCGTCGGCGGCTCGGGCGGCTGGCAGATTATTCAGACGGATTTGTACGACGAACTCGGCGTCGATTGCGTTGTAGAAGGCAGGAGCGAATCGGTTGACGTGATGGAACTTTTCAAAAAAGCCATCGCCGGTGAAGACTTACCGCGTGAAATCGAGGTGAAACATCCAACTGACAAAGAAGGCATTTTATTTCCCGATAAACGCACGACTTTTGGCGTGGTTGAAATGACAACGGGCTGTGGAAGGCGTTGCAAATTCTGTCTGCCTGATCTGAATCCGCAAATCGATCTGCCGAAAGACAAAATTATGGACGCGGTTCGTGCAAACGTCGCCGCCGGAAACAAGCAAATTTCGCTTGCGACCGAAGACATGTTTATTTGGGGACAAGTTCACACGGATACGCCATTCTATTTTCCAAATCGTGAGGCGTTGCTCGATTTATACGGCGATATTGTCAACACGCCCGGCGTTGAGCAGCACGTTTTGAGTCATTCGACGATTGCTCCTGCCGTCGTCGATCCGATTTTGATCAAGGAACTTTCGAAGATTTTGCTTCCGAAAAGTCCGATTCATTTCCCATATTTGAGCAGTCATCCCGAAAAGAAAGCACTCGCTCCGCTGATTGGTTTGGAAACTGGTTCGGTAAAAATGGCGAAAAAAATAATGGCAAGCAAAGGTGTTCCTTTTGCAATAGAAGACTGGCAAAGTGTTGTATTAGAGGGGCTTCGCGTGCTCAATGAAAACAATTGGTTTCCGGCGATGACGCTTATCGTTGGAAATCCTGACGAAACTGACGAAGACAATATGGCAACGCTCGACCTGATCTACGAAATGGAACGACGAGGACTTTTTGCGTTTTTAATCCCGTCAATTTTCACACCGCTCCACGACACGCGAATGGAGATGGAAAAAGGCGTCACGCAAACGCGACAACTAACCGCATTGCAATGGCAACTGATGATGAAATGTTGGAAAATGAACCTGCGTCCGGGTCAATACAGTTGGTGGGGACCGACCGCTTGGAGATTGGGTTCAATCGGAATGTGGCTCTACAAACTCCGAAAGCTAAACGGTCCGAATTTCACTTATCCGCTCTTAATGTTTTCAGGTGCAATTTCCGAAAAACGTTTGGAAAAGATGGGCAAAATTTATATGGGCAAGCCCATTGAAACCAAAAATCGCAAAGAATTATTAGCGACTCTGAAACCGAAAATGCGTCAATATTTGCGACCTGATACGGGCGATATGCCGGAAATACCTGAAATGGTTGCAGCGACTGCCGGTTAAGCCCGCTTAACAACTTCAACTATAAGCACGAACACGCTAGAATTACTTCAAATCGTTCGTGCTTTTTCTTTTTAATCATATGAGAACTTTTCCGAAATCGTTTTTCTACTGCAAAATTACCTTTGCACTTTTTCTTTGTTTAGCCTGCAATCCGGTTTTTGCCCAAAACAAATTCAGCGAATCAATTCCCAAAATGCCGAAATTGCTCACACAACGCGAACAGATGGACGTTCGCGAAATGTGGCTCAAGAAAAGGCTTGATACTTTGCTTTTGCCAATGATGCGGAAGCATGGGATTTCGATGTGGATGGTGGTAAATGAAGAATTTAATAGTGATCCGGCGACTGAATACATTGTTCCGCCGATGCCGATTGTTGGTAGCCGTGATTTTTTTATTTTCGTCGATACGGGCGAGAAACTCGAGAAAATTGCGATTGTCCGCTACTCGGAAGAACGTTTGAAAAATCATTATCAAATGATCAGCGTTTCGCGAGACAAGCTTGGCGAAACGCTGCGAAACACGATTGCCAAATACGATCCAAAGAAGATCGCATTAAACATTAACGGCACTCGCGGACAGCAAAATGGACTTTCGCAAGCCTCGCATAAAATGTTGGTCGATACTTTGGGAGCTGAAACTGAAAAAAAATTCGTATCAGCGGCGGACTTTTTGGTTGATTTTTTTGATACGCGTTTGCCTGAAGAACTGGAGCATTATCGCACGGCAGTATTGGTCACGGATATTTTGACTCGTCGAGCTTTTTCAAATGAAGTTATTACGCCCGGCAAAACGACGGTCGGCGATGTCCGCTGGTGGTTTTTGCAGCAAGTAAATAATCTCGGATTGACGACTTGGTTTCAACCGGATTTACGAGTTCAGCGTCGTGCGAAATCTACCGCGACGAATCAGCAGTTTTTGTCGGTTGCGGATGAATCAGTCGTTTTGGAACGAGGTGATTTAATCCATATCGATTGCGGTTTGAATTACATGGGGCTTTCCACCGATTGGCAAAAACACGGGTATATCTTGCAAAAAGGCGAGAAAGACGTGCCCGCCGGAATGAAAAATGCACTGAAAAATACACACGCTCTGCAAGACGCAGTTTTCAAGGTGGCTCGTGCAGGAATGACGGGGGCGGAGGTTTACGAATCTGCAATGGCGGAAATGAAACGCAGAAATATCGAAGCAATGATCTATTCGCATCCGATCGGCACTCACGGACACGGACTGGGTGCATCAATCGATTTCCGCAAAGCAATCGGTGGTGCGGCAGAACGATTCCGGCTCGGCTCTTACACGTCGATCGAACTAAATACGTCGACAATTTTGCCCGAATGGGACAATCAAAAGATAACCATAATGGCGGAAGACGATGCCGCAATGACCGAAAAGGGCTACGAATTCATCCGCCCTCGTCAGACGGAATTCTATTTGATTAAATAAAGGCATGATTCCGATTTCCGAAGCAATATCAATTATCAAACGCGAAGTCTATCCGCTTGAAGCCGAAAGTGTTGATTTATCAATAGTTTGTGGACGAGTTCTCGCTGAGGATATTTTCGCAGATTCAGATTTGCCGCCGTTTGATCGGTCGATGATGGATGGTTTTGCGTTGCGAAGCGAGGATTTACAAGTCGTTCCGGCAAAGCTGAAAATTGTTGGCGAATCGGTCGCGGGTAGGCGTTGGGAAGGTAAGATCGAACGGGGCGAGGCTGTGCGGATCATGACCGGAGCCGCGTTACCGATTGGTGCGGATTCGGTTCAGAGAGTTGAAGTAACGAAAGAACTTAACGGATTTATTGAAGTTCTGGAGTCGACCAGACCGGGGCAGTTTTTTGTCGAAAAGGCGAGCGAAATCACAAAAGGTGAAAAGGCTTTTGATCAAGGCGAAATTGTTAGCGACAAAATGATCGCAAGTCTCGCATCATTTGGCTACGCAAGCGTGAAAGTCGCAAAACGTCCGACGATTTCGATATTGGCAACCGGAAGCGAACTTGTTGCGGTAAATGAAACGCCAAAACAGGACGAAATCCGAGATTCAAATTCAATCACGCTTAAAACTTTTGCCGAAAAATACGCAAAAATCGAAAATGTTGAATTAATCAAAGACGATCTAGAATCAATAAAATCCGCAATCCGCAGTTCGCAATCCGCAATTACAGTCCTGACGGGCGGCGTTTCGATGGGCGATTACGATTTTACAAAACCTGCTTTGCGTGAACTCGGTGCGGAAATCTTCTTTGACAAAGTTTGCCTGAAACCTGGAAAACCGTGCGTCTTTGCAAAGCTTGGAAATCAACTTATTTTCGGACTTCCGGGAAATCCCGTTTCTGTTATTGTTACCTTTTGTCTGTTTGTTCGAACCGCCACTTTACAAATGCAAGATGCGACGCAAACCGAATTAAAACAAGGGTTTGCGGTGGTTTCAAAGAAATTGAAAGGTGCAAAAGAACGCGATTCGTTTCTCCCTGCGACGCTTGAAACGAACGAAAAAGGTCATTTGATCGCAGTGCCTCAACAGTTTAGCGGCTCGTCGGATTTCGTCGGATTTGCAAAGGCGGATTGTTTGATTTTTGTCCCGAAAGGAGAAATTCTTGAGGAGCAAGCGGTTGCACGAATTGTGTTTATATAAGCTACTCGCGGGGACGACGCACGCGACATAGGCGGCAGCATAAGGGCATTACATTTTATGAAAAAACTTTCGCATTTCGACGATCAAGGAAAAATCAATATGGTTGACGTTTCAGATAAGCCGACAACGAAACGGCGGGCTATTGCTTCGGGAAAAATTTTGATGAATCCGGAAACGCTCGAAGTGCTTAAGAATCAGCTAAATCCGAAAGGCGATCCGCTCGAAATCGCACGCATCGCTGGAATCATGGCTGCCAAGCAAACTGCAAACTTGATTCCGCTTTGTCATCAGTTACCTTTATCGAAAGTTGATGTTAAGGCAACGTTAAAAGATTTTGGCATTTTTATTGAAGCTGAAGTAATTACAAGTTCACAAACCGGCGTCGAGATGGAAGCTCTTACAGCCGTAAGTATTGCTTGCTTAACGATTTACGATATGTGTAAGGCAATCCAAAAAGACATGCAGATCACCGAAATTCAATTAGAGAGCAAGACGGGCGGAAAGAGCGGGGATTTTACGCGTTAGATTTTTCTTTTGATTAGGCGAACTTTGCTGTAAAATATTTCGTAGTCAGAAGTGGAGGATTTTCCGAAGATGAATTATCAAATTGCACAAGATGCACGACCGCAAATTAAGCTTTTGTTGACGGCAATTTTGCTCAGCGTTGGTTTGTGGGTGGTTTCAATGTTTTTACCATTCACCAACTATTTGGTTTATCCGCTGCAACTTTTTGCGACGTTTGTTCACGAAGGAAGCCATGTACTGGCGGCGTTTATTACAGGAAGCCACATTGAAAGTTTGACCGTTTCGCCTGATGCGAGCGGAGTAGTTTGGTCTGCACCATCGAGTTGGCTGGCGAGCCTTTTGATTTCAAGTGCGGGTTATCTTGGTACAACGGCTTTTGGAACGGCATTGCTCGTTTGGATGCGATATGGTTATTCATCGCGAATCGGACTTTACATTTCAGCAGGATTTGTCGGAATTATGATGCTCGTTTTTGGTCTGATATTCCCGCTGTTTAACGTTTTCTCTTTGAAGGTAAGTATTGCAAGCGTTGTTTTTACGGTTTTTTCAGGTGCGGTTTTAACGGGCGGATTATTTGCGATCGCAAAATATTCCGCGTTGAAATGGGCGAATTTTGCTTTGGCGTTTTTGAGTGTTCAATGTTTGCTCAATGCAATTTTCAGTCTCAAGACTTTGTTTCTGATTTCAACCTTAACCGATGTTCAGAGTGATGCCGTAAATATGGCAAATGCAACCGGAATTCCTTCAATCATGTGGGTACTTATTTGGATTGGGGTTTCGGTTTTGATGATTTCGATTGGCTTGCGAATTTATGCGGTGAGCCAGAAATCAAGCTAGGATCAAATGCAGAAGCCCGCACGTCAGTAAGGGCGTAAATCTCAGATGTTCGTCCTTACTGACGTGCGGGCTTCTGCAAAGGTTATAAAAACTAGGTAGTGTCCTAATTTGAGTTGCTGAATAAAAAGACTATAATTTCATTCTACTGTTTTGCACAGTGAAGCATTGCTTAGTAATGTTTAGTGTAGCAGAGCGAAGTAAAGAAGGGGCGAAATTCGCCCCTGTATGTTTTAACGCTTCTTACCTCCAGACTTGTTTGGTCTGTTTGGAGTTTGTGTTAAAACCGAAGTCTGCGACTGTTTTTACATTAGCAGGTGTTTTAGAATTAGAAAGCAGTTTTGATGCTATCGTTGCCACTCTTGGCGAAGTCGTTTCTGTATTTTTCTTGGTTGGCATAATGCCTCCTTGCTCTCACGAGCGGTCAAAAATTACGTTTGACACAGGAAGCAAATTTCGGGCATACTAATCTTGGTATACCGTTCCGTTTGCGTCCTGTGCAAACATCCAAAAAATAAGCGACTTGTCCGAAATACAAGTCGCTTTTCATTTTCTCTTTAAAATCTTATCTAGTCAATCTTTTTGCATCAATGAAACTGTGGTTTTTAAAAGACTTAGCTAACCCCAATTAAGTCTTTAATCGTCCAAAATGTCTTTGAAATTCCCGCCGCCATTGCCGGAGTTGCTCCGTCTAACGTCTTATGACCGCGACAAAAATTGTAGTAAGTAAAATGTAAAGCCAAAGCGTAATTGTGATTTTCCCATTTTTTCGAGAAAGCGTTTGTTAATCTCGTGAATCTGCGAATGCTCATTCTCATAGTCAAATTAGCTCTTTCAACAAATGAAGTGCTAATTTTTTCTTTAATCGGATTGCCACAAATCACACGCTTTTTGATTCCAATGCAATCAGCGGCAGAGTATCGGACTTCATTCATATTTGGCTTGCCGTAAAGTTTGATTATTTGACCGTAATCTGCCCTTACTCCTAAGATTTCATTTACCGAATGTTCATAGCCTTTGAAAGCATCCGTGCTTACTTGATAGCGGCTGTTCGTTCCGTCATCAACCGCATTATAGACCTTTTCCAAAAATATTTCAGTATCAGCTAGGCTTCGTTTTCCAAGATGCCAAGCGATGATTAGTTTTGAATCGGATTCAATCGCGGTGAAAGTGTAAGCCGAACCTAATCTTTCGTTGTCGCTCAAACCTTGCTCATTGATTGTTTTTTGCTTCGCTCCGATAAACGACCAAACTTCATCCATTTGCAAGTCTTTTACTTTCAGACCTCTCACCAAGTTTTCTTGGATAGCCAAACAACGCGAACCGACAACTTCAAGCAAACGAAGGATCGTATCTCTGTGAACGCCCACAATCCTTTCGGTTGAACGAACCGAATTGCCTTCAACCAAAAGTTTGATGCACATTTCAATCTTATCGACTGAAAGCCTTTTGCCTTCTAGTTTTTCTATGGCGGTAAACACTCTGTTGCAATTCATACAACGGAATTTCTGGTTTCCTTTGCGGTCTCTACCATTCTTCTTTGCTATCGTTTCGCAAGTTTTACAGTTCACGTCTTTTTTCTCCCCAAGATGTTCCACTCTTACATTATACTTAACCGCTCAAGCATATGTCAAGCGAATGACTTAAACATTATGTTAATTGCAACTATTTTCTTGGATTGACGTGAAACGGACTTTGGCGGACTTACAATTTGGACTTGGAAAGCATAAACTCCCAAATGACAAAACCCGAACTTCAATTTTCAGGTGAAAGTTCGGGTCGAGTCAATTTAATGTAGACAGGAGAACTGCTTATGACAGCGGCAACGGGTCGGCGATAGCCGACCCACAGCCCATCTCTATCTGTCTATTAACTTAACATAGTAGAGATGAAAAAGGAAATTGGGGTAGTGTCCTAATTCTGTGGTGTTACTGATAATAAATCTTTCAGACTCCAAATTGTCTTGCTCAAACCTGCTTCCATCGCTGGTGTGCATCTTAAAGTTTTGTGGATTCTACAAAAGTTATAATAAGCGAAAAAGATAGCAAGCATATAGTTTAGGTTGTCGAATTTCTTAGAAAAGCCATTTGTTAATCTCGTAAACCGTCTCATTGACATCCGCATTGTCAGATTGCTTCGTTCAACGTGGCTTGTCGAAATATTTTCTTTAATCGGGTTTCCGCAAATCGTTCTTTTCTTAACGCCGATACAGTCAGCCGCCGAATATCGAATATCGTCTGGGTTTGGTTTGCCATACAACTTGATAACTTGTCCGTAATCAACTTTTGTTCCCAATACTTCATTAACGGTATGGTCATACCCGCGAAAGCCGTCTGTGGACATTTGGAAGCGTTTTGTCGGTTCGGTTGCCGCATACAACTTTTCCAAGAAAATAAGAGCGTCTTGCTCTGTTCGCTTTCCAAGATGCCAAGCAACCATTAGTTTTGATTTGCTTTCGAGTGCTGTAAAAGTATAAACCGAACCAAGCCTTTCATCATCGCCAATGCCGTTATTATTAGCGGTTTTTTGTTTCATTCCAACAAATGACCAAATTTCATCGGCTTGCACGTCCGAAACATTTACGTTTTTAACCAAATTTTCTTGAATCCACAAACATTTTTCGCCAACGGTTTTTAACAAATTCAAAACCGTATCACGATGAACACCTGTAATTCTTTCAATAGCACGGATTGAAGTTCCTTCAACTAAAAGATTCAAGCACATCAAAGCCTTTTTCTTCAGCAAGAATCATAGAGCCTAAAAGTTTTCCTTTCGGCAGACTATAACGCTTCCCGCACATTACACACTTAAACCGTTGGTTGCCGTATCTATCTTTTCCATCTTTCTTTGATAAGTTGTTACAGTTTGGACAATTCATTTGTTTTCCCTCACTAACAAGATAAGTATATCAGTTAAGTAAGCATAATACAAGTAAAAGCACCACGAAATCATTAATATCAGCGATTTATAAGAATTTTTAGATTGACATGATTATGAAGCTTTTGTAAAGTAGGGATTGTAAAAAGTTTGCTTTAAGAGGGATCAAAAAAATGGCAGCGGCAAGTGAGGCGGTATTTCCGCCTAGTAAATTTATACGAGAAGAATTAGCGGCTCGCAACCTAACTCAAACCGACCTTGCTTTGATTACAGGACGAAGCCCGCAAGAGATCAGTCTCTTTTTGACGCGTGAAAAAATAAGTAGAGAGTTCGCGAAGGAACTCTCTGTAGTGCTAGGCAATTCTCCTGAATATTGGAAAGTGCTTGAGGCTCGCTATCATTTATCGCTTGCACCTGAACCAAATGCTGATGTATTCAAAAAAAATCTCATCATTCAAGGCAGTCCGATTAAAGAAATGCAAAAGCGAGGATGGCTAACTAAAACCGATGATTTTGAGATAACGAGAAAAGAAGTGGAAAAATTCTTTGCGGAAGGGATTGATGATAACGGAGTTGAACGAACGGCTTTTTTTAAGAAGACGTTTAAATTAGATGAACTAAATTCAGCAGAAAAGGCGTGGATATGTCGTGCGAGGCAACTAGCCAAGATGTTGCCTGACTCGCAATATGACGAGACTCGACTGCCTGAGCTTTTCGCGAAGTTAAAGAAAGTGGCAAAAAGCTCTCAAGCAGTTCACAAAATCGCTCAACTTCTTCAACTCTATGGGATTAGATTTGTTATCATTCAGCCGCTTCCGACTGCAAAAATCGACGGTGCGGCGTTTTGGCTTGACGAATACTCTCCCGTTATAGCTCTATCACTCCGTTTTGATAACATCGGTTCTTTTTGGTTTGCACTCACGCATGAAGTGATTCATATCAAGCATCGCGACGGAACTTCAATAGATAATTTTGAACATGAAGCTGTTAGTGAAGTAGAAAAACGTGCGAATCGGGAAGCGGCAGACTTCTTAGTCTCGCAATCAAGATTAGACGCTTTTATCAAACAAAATAAACCATATTTTTCACAATATAAGATTGTTGAGCTTGCCAACGATTTAAGAATCCATCCCGGAATTATTGTCGGGCAATTGCAGTTCCGTAAAGAGGTTGGATACAACACGCATCACGCAAGTATGGCAAAGGTTCGGGAACTTGTAACAACTACCGCATTTACTGACGGATGGAGTCATCCCGTTCCAGTAGTTAAGTATGAGGAAATATTATAATGAAGAAAGCGTCAAAGAAGAAAACCGCCGCAAAGGCAATTCAATATTGGCAGAATAAGACAGGCTCGCATGAAGTGAATTATGATGCCGTGCGTGAACTAATTAAGGAACAGCACTTAATGGATATTCAGCCAATTTCCGTTGATGAGCAAATTGATACGCTATTGCGACAAGCGGTTCGGAATGAAACTCGAATTACCCGCAGGGGTCGAAAGGTTCGCAAATACGGAGTGCCAAGATTATTTATTGATGGCGAAATGATTACGTTGCCACCTACTGAATTGGAATATGCGAAGCCCGATATGGCGAAAACTATTTTTGATGCAAACTTCGAGGGCGGCGTAAATACCCTTAAACGAGTTGCGATTGAAGAAGATGAATACAATGATTACAATTTATTCGGTGCAAAATTGCCATCGCGAGACTGGAATCTGAATGGCTTAATCGACGAAGCAATTACTACAGGTCTTTATGATGATTCGTTTGATGAGAATGAATTAGACGAGGACGACGATTAGTTATTAATCCTTTTTCCATCGTTTTTGAGCCGCTTTCTTAGCAATCGCAGATTTTTCTTCGGCTGTTAATATCGCGGCTCTCGCTTCGCCGCCTTTTTTGGCTCGTATCGTCTTCGGAGTTTCTTCGTATTCGGACATTTCAACGAACTCATCAAAAATAGATTTGGCAATCGTTATTTCGTCTTTATCCTGTTTTTGTTTGGTATTTGCCATATTTCAAGGCTACCATAAGCAAGCATAAATGAAAATAGGCTAGCACCACAAGATTAGGACACCACCCTGGAATCGGAGATATTACTATTGACGGTTACTTGCACACTATCAAGTTAAAAGTTTCAGGATTTGATAAGTGGATTGATATTGAGGCAGGGTTTATTGACCAAGACGAAATACCATTATTAGGGCATTCGGGTTTCTTTGAGCAGTTTGAAATCACGTTTCAAGCAGGTCGGCGGCAATTTGAAATAAAGAGCGACTACGCCAAGTTACCTAGACCGAAAACCCGACGCAATAAAAACCTTCCCTGATGGAGGAACTTTTCTAAATGCGGGGTTTTTCACGCCGCTTTTGTCTGCTTCGCGTTTGGCGTCGGTAATGCGGTCGCCACTACCTACAACCCGCTCACGCGAACCTATGGTTGAAATAGCAACCCATTTATTTTCGTAGTTAGACAGTTCTTTAGCAAAAGCTAATTCCTTCTGAGTAAAGCCTGTTGTGTTATTTTTTTTACTCATTTTATCCCTCATTTCCTTTAGATGCGTTCTTGCTCCACCGCGTCTGTGCGGCTTTTAATGCTATTGCTTTTCTTCTTTCAGGCGTTAAGCTTTTCGCTCTAGCTTTACCACCTTTCAACCCGCCTAACCTTCCTAGCATAACAGCGGCAGCATTTTTTGTCGATGCTAATGGTTGCACAGGTTCGCTGAAATCTGTGCTTTCGGTTTCTTCAATGATTTCATCTATAATGGATTTCGCTAAAAGATTAGGATCATCCATTCGCGGTCGCTTTGTGCTTGAGCGTTTAGGCATAATGGAATTAGTTTACCACAAATGAAAAAGAGTTGCTAGATGTTATTTTTCATCAGCAACCCGAATTAGGACACTACCAAAAACTACGGCGTGATGAGAACTTTCATCACGCCTTTTTGTTGGGCTTTTTTGATAGCTTCAAGTCCATTTCTCAAATTGAACTCATCGGAAATAAAACTTTCTACATCAATTTTGCCATCACGTAAAAGTTCTAAAGCGGCTGCGAACCTACCACAACGTGACCCTATAATCGTAATCTCATCAACCACAACCCGCCACATTTCCAAATTTGTTTTGCCTTGAAAGGTAGATTTTAAGACCAATTTCCCGCGAGGTTTGAGTAAATCAAGAGCGGTCGCGAAACCACTTTCGGAACCGCTGGCTTCGACCACAACGTCAAAAGTTCGATTCAATTTCGCTGCATTTTCAAGTAGAATTCCTTCGGCTCCTTTAGCTTCCGCGACTTGCATTTTATCTTTATGCTTACCGATAACAAAAGAATTTTTACTTGCCAAGGTCATTGTCTGGCTACATAAAATCCCCAATTTTCCATCGCCAATTACGGCTACGCGAGTTTCGGGCAAAACTTCAACTTGCTCTAGAACTCCATAAGCTGCGGCTAATGGTTCGGTAAAAACTGCTTGTTCATCAGTTACATTTTCCGGTATTTCCAACAGATTTATATTTGGCAATGTGAGAAATTCGGCATGGCAACCGTCGCGTCCGTGAATTCCTAAAACCGTTCTATCAGCACAATGGCGTGAATCGCCCGATTTGCAAAGTTCACAGATTCCGCAACCTGCATTTATCTCGCCGACAACCCTTTTACCGACCCAATTCTGATCGCTTGATTCTTCTACAATTCCAACAAATTCGTGTCCGATTGTCCCGGAAAAACCTGCATAACCACGAATAATTTCGATATCAGTATTACAAATTCCTGATTTTATGACGCGAATCAAGGCTTCATTTTCATTTGCAGGTTTCTTGATTTCATTGAGTTTTAATTGGTTGTTGATAAATTGGAGTGCTTTCATAAATCTAAAAAATAGGCTTGGTCACAACGTTCGGTATGCATTTCGCAGGTCGGCTCAAAGCCAAATTTTTTGTAGAGTGCAATTGCTTCAACGAGTGGTGAAGCCGTTTCAAGATAAACTTGGTGAAAACCCAAATCCTTCGCCTTTTTAATCATTCTTTGCAACGTTTTTTTACCGAAACCTTTTCCGCGTAATTCTTTTGCAAAATACATTTTACGCAATTCCACCCTTTCAGAATCCATCGGAAAAAGCCCGACTGTGCCTAGTATTTTGCCTTTTGAATCTTCCAAAACTTCAAATAGTCCGCCGCGATTGATGTAATTTGCTTCTACATCGCTGATGTCCAGATCGGTTCCGTTTGGTTCGGGAACTAAGCCGTATTCCTCTAAAATGCTGAAAACAAGCGATTTAATCTCTTCGCAATCGGAATTCACAGCCGTGCGGATATTAATTTCGATTTGATTAGTCATTGATTTGAACTGTTTGGTAAAGGCTTGCCGGATTCAACCGCACTCGAATTACCCGTTTGATTTTCGCGGTTTTGTATGTAGTAAACTTTCACGTCTTTTTCGCCGCTAATCAACCATTTGCCGTTTTGTTTGATGAAATACATCTCTTGCTGCACCGATCCGGTTGAAATTTTTACCGCACTTTTGAAGTTCCAGGTTTTATCAAATATTGCAATCGCAGATTCTTCAGATTCGGGTGAAATCACCAGATTATCGAGCTGTAAAGAAATCATTTGATAGCGATCAATCGCCCGCTGTCGATCTGCTCTGACGTGATTTTTATCAATTCCACTTTCTTTGTAATAAGTTTCCAGCGTGTCTATATAAAATTTTACGTTCGCATCAGCATCACGCCTTTCGATTGATTTCCGCCATTCTTCAAGCAGGTCAGTCACTTCTTTTTTTACAATATTTTGCCGTTCGGGAGTTAATTGAACCGAACTTCTTTTAACGGTGGAAACCTTGCTTTCAGAAGTATTTGCTTTATTAGCTATATTTTGCTGCGGAGCCGGAACATTATAAAGCCACCAAAATATGCCACCGATTAATGAAAGTGTCAGCAAAACTCCTGCTAATGGAAATAGATACGAGCGTGAATTGATGTTTTGAGTGGTTGAAAAAGAACCTGTGTTGACGCGAAGTTTCGGCGTCGTATCGTTGATGGAATTAGGCGAAGTCACGTGCGAATCAGGCGTGTGAATCTTTAAGTTTGCGTCAAAAATCGTATCGGCTTCTTGCCAGCTGCCCGAAGATTTCTCGCCGTCAGATGCTTCATAAACAAGCGGAACTCCGTCTGTCAGACAGTAATTAAGCGTCTCGTCAGTATAGGTAGAATTACATTTAGGGCAAACTTTCGTCATCTTAATTGTTCTTAAAAATCTACTTCCTCACCTTTATCAACCCAAATAACTTTTACATCTTTTTCACTGACAATTTTCCATTTTCCATTAACTTTATTCAATACAAGCTGTTGCTGAACGGAGCCGCGATTAATTACATCTTTACCATCTTTATCAACTCCCGCAAAGTCCCAATCTTTATCGAAAGTAACCGTTGCTTTATCGCCGGTCGGGTCTGCCGTCACTTTCATATTTTTGATTTCAATCTCAATCGAATCGTATTTTTTATAGGCTGGGTCCTTGCTGGCTTTAAGCTTGCTTTTACTGATTTTCCCGCCTTTGTAATAATCAACCGTATCCGCATAATTGCTAACGTTTGCATCAAGATTATGGCTTTCCGCAGATGATTTCCAACCGTAGATCGTGCTTTCCACTTCCTTTTTTGCCGCCTCAAGTTCCGCGGGTTTTAGAATTGGTTTTGGAGTTGGCGTCGCGGTCGGCGTCAAAGCAACGTTTGCATTTGGGACTTGCACATTAGCGTTGGAATTTACGGAAACATTTGAATTAGAAGCATTTACACCTGTATTTGTATTTTGCACAACAGCTACGGGCTTCTTTTGATTCATTAAATACCAAGCACCCGCTCCGCCAATTCCAACCAGAGCGATCAGACCGACAAACAAACCCAAAACTATCTTCAAAGCACTTGATTTCTTTGGCAGGTCTTCAGTCGGAAAAGTGTTAGTTTGATAGCTTGGCGGCGGTGTAACTTGCGGCGGTTCTTGGATATTTATCCGCATCTGCTCGCCTCTGATTACTGTTGCCGGTTCGCTTTCGGGAGAATTCCAGGCAAGGGTTGGGCTTTGCAGATTTTGAGTATTAAGTGCGTTCAAAGGAGTGCCATCTTGCAAACAAAACTGCAACGTATCATCTGTGTATGTATTTTGACAATTTGGACAAATTTTCATAATTAAACGTTTGGAATCCAAAATTCCCCATCTTTGGTTTCAACTTTTTGCAAACCCATTTCCTTCAAATTTTCTTCTTTTACGCCGAGAAACGTAAAATGCGGAGCATCGCCTTTAACCGTTCGAAACCAACCGTGATTGCCTAAAATCTTGCGAACTTTTGGATTTTCAAACTCATTTGCATCGAAAGCAAGCAGTGAAAGGTGCTGCGAAGTTCCCGGAGCCGCAACCGACGATAAAATCGTGGCATTGAAAAAAGTATTAAAGTAAATTCCCTGCTTTTCGAGTTCCAAAACTTCTTTAACCTGTTCATTTATCGGCATAGCTTGCAATTTATTAATCTGCTCATCGGTCAATTTTCCTTTTGATTTCCAATGTTTGCACGCCGGATCAAAACGCGATTTCCAAAGCCGTAGCGTATCATCAAACCCACGTTTTCCGGCTTCGGCACCATCTCTCGGAGTAATTGAAACACCCTGCGATTTTGCTTCGTCGCGGGCTGCAAGCAAAGCTTTCATTGCCATGGGCTGCAATTCCACATTCGCTCCGGCAATGCTTTCGCTCGATGCCCCAACCCTGCTTTGAAAGCTATTTACATCTTCAGCAGATTTATACATACAAGCAGCTGGCGGTGTTGCCGTCGTTAAAAAAATTGCTCCGTATTCATGTAATATTCTTTTTTGAACCACATCGCTGTCATCATAAATATCACCTTTTTTCATTCCCCGATTCTTCAGATTATATTCCAAAACGCTGTGAAAATTAGTTTTATCTACCGCAGTCGCCGTATTTTCCGATGTTTTCGTCATATTTTCGTTGCCGGATGTATTTGTAGAAATATTGTTATTAAAAGTCTCTCGATTTTCATCTCGATTTTTTGGCGTCTCGGCTCTTCTCGGCACTTTCGTTTTAGACGTCGTATCATTGTCTCTGCAAGCCAAACTCATAAAAATCATGAGCAAAATCAGACAGAATAAATTAAGGGGATTTTTCGAAAAATTCATTTTCTGAATGATAAATCACAAACGTTAATTAGCAAATGCCAATTTTACTTCTTTCCGCTATCTTGAACACTTTTTTTCGCTTATACTGCAAAAAATGATTACTGCTGAACAAATTCAAGATATTTTATCACTTTATGCCAGATACGGCTGGACGCTGCGAAGAGCTTTATTGACCGATAAACTCAAAAACAGTTTAACTGATTCCATCGAAAATCTTTTCGCAACGGCGGAGATTCGTGAATCGGAAATTGACGCAGTATGGTTTTCCAGACCTTCTGAAAACGACAAAGAAGCGTGGGAATTACGCCGTTTGAGCGAAACGCCATATGCACTTTTTGAAGTTTTTGAAGCGGATGACGAAGAGGAAGTTCGCGAAGAAATCCGGCACGAAATGGAAGCAAAATTAGACTCTTAAGATTAAGACGAAAAACAAAACTTTTTACACTCGGCTTGGTAAATGATAGAATTCATTTTGGAGGTTGCGAAATTTGAATTATTTAGCCTCCTGAGTTTGAAAATAATGACGATTAAAGATTTTGGTACGCAAGTAGAAGTTGTTTGGGAAGGCTTGCGTCCAATGACAAAAAAAATGTTGGAAAGAGCAATGCAAACAAGTGTTGTTGCTCCTAAACCTAAGTTTTCCTACGATGTGCAATCAGACTGGGAACTGAGTAAATTGCTATCCGCTCTGGACGATCAGGCTGATGACAAAGCTCTTCTGGAAAATACTGAAAAGTCTCGTGAAATCAAGCAGTTAGCAGAAACTGTGGCAAATGTTTTAGGAGCCCAAAGTGAATCTGCTGAAGTTTTCATACAGCTTGCCGAGCGTGCCTTGATACGCAAAGATTATAAGCTTATTGATAAATTAACCGATGCTCTTTTGAATCGATTTTCAGTCGGGGAAATGTGCGAAATCGTCCGTCAAACAGATAATCCGGCGGTTCGTGCTTTGGCTTTTGAAACGCTTGCCTTGATGCCAACTCCAAAACTTGTGCAGTTACTTGATGACCCGCTTTACGACGAAATCGCCCGCAATGTGATTGAGCAGCAAGCCTTTGAATTTGATAATGAATACGCCCGTCAATATCTGGATCAAATCGGCTTTGACGATGATTTTGAAGAGGAATAAAATTTAGCCGCTGACAAAACTGAATGTAAATTCGCGATTTGTAGCGGCTTTTTGCTGTCTGAAATTATTTTGCAATTACTCTAAACACAGCGTTTAGCTAAATTTCCAGTTTCTTCTTTTTTGCTTTTGCAACATCTTTCCCGAATCCCCAGCGATATGGTGTCGGTATCCAAGAGGGTCCGAAAGCTCTCACGCCAAGCCACATAACGGGTGCGATAAATTTGTGTTTAACGCCTTTTTTCGCCGCCACACAACTGTACAATTTGTTATCTGCACGCCGACGTTCTTTCCAGCTTCCGCCTTTAAAATACGCAAGATCGTGATCAAAACAACAATCGTAATAATCGCCGTCAGGAAACTTTGAACATCCGTCACTTTTGAAATCTGCTGGGATTTCGGCTGTTTTAGGAGTCGTCAAAGTCGTTTGTGCGTAATTATTTACAACAAAAACACTAAAAATAATTGCAAAAAAGATAAGTTTTTTCATAACGTTTAATTACGCTGAAATCGCTTTATCGTGGCTCGCATAAAGCGGAAATTTCGCGGTCAATTCCTTAACATCTTTTCTTACACGGGTTTTTACATCTTCCGATTCAGGTTCACGAATCAGACTTGCGATGAGTTCGCCGATTTGTTTCATTTCGGCTTCTTTCATTCCGCGAGTCGTCAAAGCAGGCGTTCCGAGACGAATTCCCGATGTGATAAACGGCTTGTTTTGGTCAAACGGAATCGTGTTTTTATTGACCGTAATATGAACTTCGTCCAACGCTTTTTCGGCTACTTTTCCGGTAATTCCTTTGCCGTCCATAAATACATCAACCAGCATCAAATGATTATCCGTTCCACCGGAAACAATTCTAAGTCCTTCATTTTGCAAGCGTTTCGGCTAAAACTTTAGCGTTTGCAATAACTTGCGTTTGATAAATTTTGAAGTCATCACGCAACGCTTCGCCAAACGCGACAGCTTTTGCGGCGATAATATGAACCAACGGTCCGCCTTGAACGCCGGGAAATACTCGCCGATTTACGTCTGCGGCAAATTCTTCGCGACACAAAATCAAACCGCCACGAGGTCCACGCAAAGTTTTATGCGTAGTTGTCGTCACAAAATCAGCGTGCGGAACAGGCGATGGATGCAAATCCAACCGCTACTAATCCCGCAATATGTGCAATGTCCGCCATCATTTTTGCACCAACAGATTTGGCAATTTCGCCGATTCGAGCAAAATCAATCGTTCGCGGATAAGCCGATGCACCGCAAATAATCATTTTCGGCTTTGATTCTTCGGCAATTTTCTGCAATTCGTCGTAATCAATCATTTCGGTTTCGCGATTTACACCGTATTCGGCAACTTTGTAATTCAAACCCGAAAAATTTAGCGGATGTCCGTGCGAAAGATGTCCGCCGTGCGAAAGATTCATGCCGAGAATTTGATCACCGTGTTCCAAAGCCGCCATAAACACCGCCATATTCGCTTGTGCTCCCGAATGCGGCTGAACATTTGCGTGTTCCGCACCAAAGATCTGTTTCGCCCGATCAATCGCCGTTTGCTCAACAACATCAGCAAATTCGCAACCCCCGTAATAACGCTTTTGGGGATAACCTTCGGCGTATTTGTTAGTAAATACCGAACCCGCGGCTTCCAAAACCGCTTCAGAAACAAAATTTTCCGACGCGATCAATTCCAAACCGCCGGACTGACGGCTCGTTTCATTTTTAATTGCCTCGCTGATTGTTGAATCAACTTCCGATAAATTTGCTGTAAAAAAATTGCTCATAAATTATTGTTTTTCTATTTCGCTAATCTCATCAACCCTTCGCTGATGCCTTCCGCCTTCAAATTTTGCGTTAAACCACGCTTTTACGATTTCTGGAATCGTTCCTTTCGGTGTTGTTCTGGCACCGATAGCAAGGACGTTTGCATCATTGTGTTGGCGGGCTAGCGTGGCAGTTTCAGCATTCCAGGCGAGTGCCGCACGAATTCCTTTTACTTTATTCGCGGCAATTGAAATTCCGATTCCCGATCCGCAAACGACAATTCCTTGCTCAGCATCGCCTTTCGCAACAGCTTCGCCGACAGCTTTTCCAAAATCAGGATAATCAACCGAATCGAGCGAATTTGTACCTAAATCGACATATTCGATGCCGATTTCGTCTAAAGTTTTTTTGATATTTTCTTTTTCGAGGTAACCCGCATGGTCACTTCCGATCGCAATTTTCATAACTCTTTTTGAAATTTCAGATTAACATAATTACAAAGAGTTTAGAAACAGATTATTTGAGATTTTCCCATGCGAAATAGCAAACTAAAATGCTGTGAAAACTCCAAGCGATCGTTCTGATCCAATTTGAATTTACCAAAAATGAATGTGCCTCAGCATCAAATCCGTGCGAGAGTTTCTCGTGCATTGGAACTTGTAGGAAAAATGTTGAAAGCCAAACAGTTATAGCCAAAAGGAGACCGACCCAAATCAATTTTGAATCAATATTTTGCGGAGGAAAAGCAACGAATATTGCCGAAGTTAGCAGTTCCAAAATCATTAACGGAGCAACGATCGGCGTTATCCAAAAAGAATGCTGTGCATGGTATTCGATAAAATTTTCTCTCCCGACTTTGGCAAAGAAAGGATATTGCACAAGCTGAACAAGCCAGATTACACCCGTCAGCAAGACGGTGGAAAAAATATTCATCAGCAAAAGTGTTTTATCCATAATAAACAAGAAAATCGTTACCTCACGGCAACGATTTTCTTTTCCCCCCTAGCTCTATACTACCCTTGTTCGTCTTCCTTCCCCTTGTTCGATTTGTCCCCCAAAAATTAATTTGGGATCAAGACCGTATCAATGACATGAATAACGCCATTGTTAGCTTTGACATCCGCTTTGACGACCGACGAGCCGTTAATTTTCACCCCGTCCTTCGTATTTATTTCAAGCAGACCACCCTGGAGGGTAACTAGTTTTCTACCATTCAGCTTGTTCACTTTCGAACCGGAAAGTTTTGTATCTACCACATGATATAGAAGAATTGCCTTTAACTTTTCTTTGTTTTCAGGCTTCAAAAGTATTTCCAGAGTTCCGGCAGGAAGCTTTGCGAAAGCCTCATCAGTTGGAGCAAAAACCGTGTATTTGCCTTTAGCCTTTAATGCATCGGTGAGTCCCGCCGCCTCTATAGCTTTTCCTAAAATTTTGAACTGTCCTGCATCGAAAGCAGTTTCTACAATGTCTTTCGTTATTTCCTTTAACTTCGTTGGATTAGCATTGATCGTTGCAGTATTAAAACCTGTGAAAACGATTGTCGCTAGTAATGCAAAAATAATTTTGTTGAACATAATAATAAAATTTACCCTTTTTGATGTTGTTCTCTGCAAAACCACCATGAGCGGTTTGAACGGTTTTGATGTTATCGCATTGAAATATCATTGTCAAGCGTTTTATGCAGAAAAATAGTTCTGTAAAGCTTTTACAGGTATTCAGGACGGTTTAAACATTTTATCTTGTGCGTTTCGGGCGTATTATGCGATAATCAGTTCGGGAAAAACGTTCTCTAAAAGATATGCCTAAATCAAGTACTTTAACAACCAAAGAGGTTGCTCGTCTGTGTCGGGTAAGTGATGCCACGGTCAAGCGTTGGGAAGATGCCGCTCTATTGAAGTCTGAGCGGACAAATGGCGGACATCGCCGCTTTCGTGCCGAAGAAGTAGCTCGTTTTCAGCGTGAAAATAATTTGGGCGTAAAAACGTGTCATGGTGATGAATCGGCTCAAACTGCGATAACCCGCCGTCGTCCCAAAAGAAGTTATACAAATTCTGATCTAGCCCTGACCGAAATGCCGATTTTCCCTTTTTTCAAAGCTTTGATTGCAGGAAGAGAGGAAGAGGCGACAAATATTTTGATTAATGAGTATTTACATGGTAAGCCTTTGAGCGAAATTTTTGATACGACGATCAGTCATACAATGAAGGTAATCGGCGAATTATGGATGCGAGGCGAAGTTTCTGTAGCTCAGGAACATTTGGCTACGCGGGCAGCACTTAATGCGGTTCACAAATTACGTGGAACAATTCCCATACCCGTCAGCAATAATAAATTGGTAATGTGCTGTGCGATTGAAGGCGATTTTCATGAATTATCTACTCATCTTGCACAAATAATTTTTGAAAGTGAAGGCTATGAAGTGTTAAATTTCGGTTCAAATACACCGCTTTACTCTTTTGCGGAAGAAGTATTGCATCATTCACCAAGTTTGATATGCATTTCCGCAACTATTTTGACGGACGTTGAAAGATTGTGCAGGGATTATAAAGATTTTCAAAACAAAACCACGAAACTCAAAACGCAGATAATTTTCGGCGGAAGAGTTTTTGAAGACAGCTATTTCAAGCAGCGTTTTGTTGCCAGCCATTATGTAAAATCTTTTACAGGATTAATTGAATATATTTCAGATTCAGCTTCAGCGAAAATTGGTTAGTTCCCCGATTTCTCTATTCCTGAAACTACTTCAATAAAGTTCTCCTGAATTGTTTTATTTGAAGTAATTGCTGTGTGATCGTCGCAAACGATTTGCTGTTTCGGCAGAAGCAAGTTTGCTGAAAACATACTCTGCCCATTGATTTTAGCCGAGCTTTCACCGAACAATGATTTAATCGAAACAGTCCCGTCACCTTTGCCGAAAATTGTTTGACTAACCAATTTCTCTTCAATCTTTTCGCCTTTGGAAGTTTTGAAAGAATCTTCCGAGGTCAAAGTTTTCCAAGCTTTTGTTTCAAAATCAGAGTAAATAATCGCTCCATCCAAAGTCTTTTTACAATCGCTGCCGTAGATATAAAAAGTGAAATTTGCAGGAAGATTTGTTTTCACGTCTAAAGCTTCATGAAATCTCTTCGCACGCGATAAAACAACTTGAAAATATCTTTGCAATAGAACTCTTTTCGATTTGCTCAACGCCGTCAAATATTTTTTATCTGAAAAAACAGACCAGCCATATCTCTCCCAAGTATTGACATCATAAATATCCATGTTTAATGGAATTAAAGCCTCATCAAAAAATCTTGCGGATGATGCATGAGGCAAAAGTTGGAAAATTGACGGTGCGGTGAAAATCGCCTTTTTATCAAGATTATCGAGTTTAAATCTGCCCGTTAAAGTGTTGATATAATAGCCGTTATTGAGCGTATCCAAAGCTCCCATCGAGCCTTCATTTGGTGTGCCAAACATAAAAATTCGGTTGAGGTGCTTAGCTCCGCTCCAATTTGGGACAGGTTTTGCCGATAAAGCAGAAATGCCATACATCGCTGCATAGCGTGTTACCAAGCCGCCCATCGAATGAGCTACAACGTCGAATTTCAAGTGCGGCTTTTTAAGTTTTAATTTTAATTTAGCGATTTTATCGAGTAAAAGATGAGCAGTTTCCACGTTATCTCGTCGCCAATCGTATGCAAAAACGTAATAAGTATCCTGATAGTCGGCAGTCTGCGGCGTTTCCCAATTCCCACGTTTATAGCCGGCTTTTTTCTCCAGATGATCGAGCAATTCGTTGTAAACCGAAATGCCCGGCAAAAAACGGATAATTCTGACCTTTTCGACAATATCGGTTGCTACCAAATCATCTCTGTTAGCACTAAGATTTGGCGAAATCGGCAAATCTAAATTATCGCCTCGGCTTTCATTAAATTTAACCCAAACGGATTCTTTTGTTTTTTTGTTGGTCAATTCCGAACCGAGAATGCCGGGAATAACAATAACCGGATTTTTGCCCGTTCGGCTCGCTTCCTGACCTGACATATTGGCTGAAAACGCCAATAAAATCATGCCGAATAAGAATATTTTTGTTTTCAACATAAATTAGCCTTCCACAGCTTTTCTATTTATTAAACTCGACACAAAACCCGCCCCGAATCCATTATCAATGTTCACAACCGTAACATTTGAACTGCATGAATTTAGCATCCCTAAAAGTGCCGCAATCCCGTTGAAACTTGCTCCATAACCAATGCTCGTCGGCACGGCAATAACCGGAACTTTCACCAATCCGCCAACTACAGAAGGCAACGCACCTTCCATTCCGGCAACCACAATCACGACCCGGCAATTCTGCAAAACTTCCCTTTCCGACAAAATCCGGTGAATTCCGGCAACGCCCGCATCCCAAATTCTTCTGACGCGATTACCCATGGCTTCAGCCGTTAAAGCAGCTTCCTCGGCAATTGGAATATCGCTCGTTCCGGCAGTGACGATAGCAATTTCGCCAACTCCCAATTCGGTTTTATCACGCAAAACACGAATTAATTTCGCCGATTCATGCCATTCGGCGTCAATAAAAACGTTGCGAATTTCGCCATAAGTTTCGGCATCTGTTCGCGTAATCAAAACATTAGGCGAGCGTTCGAGAAGTTTTTCAAATATTCCAACAATCTGTTTTCGGGTTTTTCCGGCTCCAAAAATCACTTCTGGAAATCCTTGCCGCGAGGCACGTGCGTGGTCTATCCGTGCATAGCCGATGTCTTCATATGATAAATTTTTGATGTTTTGGGTTGCTTGCTCTGTGGAAATCAATCCCTTCGCGTGAGAATCAAGGATTTCCGCAATCTGGTTATTTTGCATAGACACATTGTATCTATTAACAAGCCTTTGACAAATTAATGAGCACAAAAAAAGCGGCGAACCCACAAAAATTCGCCGCGAAAAAGAGAAGATAGTTTTTAACTAATCAAACTAAATGTTTAATGTAACCGCAAAGCGAACTGACTTTAAGCAAAGTCCAGCCAACCGCCTGATGGCTGATTAAATTTAATAATATTTCGCTTTGCAGTAACATTTTCATAGTGCTTATTCCTTCAGTAAGCCTCTGCTAATTACATGAGCAAGTGTTGTGCCACAACAAAAACCTGCTAATTTAGCAACTTTCTAATGATTAAGGCGTTTTAAAGAGTCATTTAGTATCATTTTGACCGATTTTCAGTCAATCAAAATGACTTGTTTCAGAATAGTTAAACGACTACTGGGTATTAAATTCCCAAAAATGTCACAAATTTGAAGGCAAAGCGGAAGAGAAACTTTAAGGAAGTTAATTCTGTGAACAAATCATCCGTCAAAAAAATGTTTTTACGTTTTTTCGACACCCACTTTCGGTTCGACCAGAATCGTCTTAAAACTTGAAAGACTTACCAAACCCGCGGCGGCACCTTTCGGTTTATTGACGAATTTTTTGTTTGTGTAATTGACCGCAACTTTGGGTTGTTCCTTTGCCTGACTGAAAAAAGCGGCGAGTTCGGCGGCTTCCACAAGAGTTTTATGCGGGATTTCAGTTGCCCGATTCGGATTTCTGAATAACAACATGCGAACCGCCATAATCAGCTGCATGAAGCCAAAAATCAAGTGATTTCGCGATCCGAAATGTTAAGTAATCATTGTCCTTAGAAGCCTTCCCAACTAGAGATTTCTAAGCCGTCTGACGACATATAACGCCTAACGCCTTTGTATATCTCAGAATGTTTGTCCTTATTCTTAACTTGTTTCTTTTCAATCTCTTCGGGTAGAAAATCCGCTAGATTCTTCTCGATAATCGCCCGGCGGAGGTTGGTTTGTTCCAACTCAAAGCTACTGATTTCCTGATTAATCGTTTCAATTCTTTTGGTCAATTCCAGTTTGGCATTTCGTGCTTTTGTGTAGCGTTTGAAAAAGCCTTCAGCGGCTTCCGTTAAACCCAAATTTCGATCAATTTCAATCTCAATTGTCGGAGCATTTTCGGCAAAATAATCTACAACTAAAACCGTATCATCAATCCTCACAGCATTTGCAAGGTTTGCTAAAATCACGTCGCCCAAATGCTTCCAGCGGTCTGCTTCGCCGTGATTCACCAAATCCTGCAAAAGCTTTTTCTTGAGCTTCTCACGTTTGGTGATTTCTTGCTTGAGCTTTGATTCGGCGGATTTTATTTGCGTAAGAAATAGTTTTTCAGCCTCAACTTGTTGATAATAATGGTCTAAAGCCTCCGAGAGAGTTGCGAAATCACCTTGCTGAAAAGTTGTTTCTTCAACATTTTGACGCGGTTCGCGAACCGGCGACGCAAATTTGGTAGCGACAATTTGCCCATCGCCCTGATTTTCGCGGAGAGAATCAATGATGAAATCCCGCTCATCCAATAGAAAAAGATTAGCGGAACGACCCGTCAATTGGATAACAAATGTGTAATTTTTCTCGCCTTCGATTTCGTCGCTGGCAGCTAATTTGAAACGGACAATTCGTTCATTTTCGTCTTTCGAAATTGCTTCAACGATAGAATTTGCCAATCGTTTGCGAAGCAAATTGATAAACGGGTGAGGATTGATCGATTGTCTCTCCAAATCCCGCAACCTTCTTGTTATCAGATAAATACGCGGCGAAAAAGAATCAATGCTGATAAATAAATAGAAGCCATCATTGAGCCTGAAATCGATCGCGAAAGTCATTTTCGAAAGCGGAAAAATTCGACCAAATTTTTGCCCGATAAGCTTTGGTGAGATTTCGTCGATAATGGCTTTGAGTGTTGGTTCGTTCATAAAATCGAAAACAAAATTATAACAAACCTTGAGGCTATTTGCGATTTTAAATTTGCGATTTGCGATTGCTCAAGACGTGTTAAGTTATTGTAAATACATATGTTACCGATTTGATTACTTAGCTTCGTTAAAATGAAATTATAGCCTAACTAATTTTATGGTGTGGATTTAATCATTTTGCAGCGTTGGATATTTTGTTCATCTCATTTAACTTTGCAGAAATTTGTTCTAAAATCAAACAGTTGAACAAATCCGAAATCTGAGATCCAAAATCCGAAATCGCCCAATGCACATCACTCGAATCGAACTGGAAAATATAAAGTCTCACGCCGAATCCAAATTTGAGTTTCAGCGAGGAACGACGGCGATCACTGGCATAAATGGAGCGGGTAAAACGACGATTATCGAAGCAGTTGCGTGGACCCTTTTTGATCTGCTCGATTACAAAAAAGACGATTTTGCGAGACGTGGCACGAAGACGAAAGGAATCGCCCGGGTAAGCTTTGAAAGCTCGTTAGATGAACGCGAATATACGGTTTATCGCGACACTGCGACCGGCTATTACATCTATGATCCGCAGCTAAAAATGCGAATTGCAGAGAAGAAAGATGAAGTTCAGCATTTTATACGTTTGCACTTGGGAGTTGAACCGGGAACGGATCTGGAAACACTTTTCAGGCGTGCGATTGGGGTTCCGCAAGGTACCTTTACGGCGATTTTTCTAGAATCCGCAACCGAACGCAAGAAGGCTTTTGACAAGCTTTTGAAGGTAGAAGAATATCGGCAGGGTTCAGAAAAACTACTTGAAACTACAAGGTTTATAGAGAATAGCATTGCCGGAGTTCGTGAGAGAATTGCTCGTGCCGAAGGCGAATTATCGCGTTTTGAACCTTTGGAAATTGAACTTAAGGACGTTTCTGCGAGTCTTATAGAATTGGAAAAAACGCTTGCAAGTTTTGAAAAGGACATTGAATCTAAAGCAAAAGTTGTAGCCGATTTTGATGAGATTGAAAAACAGCTTAACGAATTTCGTTCGAAATATGAAAAACTAACGTTCGAATTTGAGGCAAGCAAACGGGATCAGATCAGAATCGAATCCGATTTTCAAAAAGCCAAAGATGCAGTCGAGAAACTCAAAACGGTGGAAAAAGATCATCTTTCCCATCTTTCGGCGTTGAGCGAATTGACGAAATTAGAAGCCCAACGCTCTTTGCGTGACAAGGTGCAGACGGAAATTACTGCGGTAGAAACGAAACTTATCAACGCCAAAGCTGAGCAAAAAAGCATTGATGACAAGACGCAAAAAGCACATGAAGCCGGACGTGAAATTGAGAAATTAGAGCCGCAAATTAAGCAGCAAGAGGATTTAGAGAAACGCAGGGAAACGCTGAGAGATAGTTTAGCAAAGGCAAATTCGGTAAAAAGTCAGATTGAAAATCGCCAACGAGAAGTTGATATCAGACGAAAGCAATATCAGGAAAATCAGGTAAAACTCAAAGAAGCGGAAGCTAGATCTGCGTTGGTAAACAATCTGCAAGCTCTTAATTCGCGTGAATCTGAAATCACAAATGAACTGGCAAAATTACGTGCCAATCTTGAGCGTGATGAGCAATTTCAGAGTGAGATCAAGAATGGTTTGTGTCCGATTCTTTCGCAAAAATGTTTAAATTTGAAGGAAGGTGAAACGCTCGAAAGCTTTGTTAAATCTCAGTTTAGCGATTTCAAGATCAATATCGCAACGCTCGAAACCGAACGAAAAAAAGTCTCCGCCGAGCTCAATCTTGCCCGCGAAGCCGAGAAATTTGTGGCTGCATTAGAAGGCTATAGGCAGCGGGAAGCGGATATTGCCGAAGAAGGAAAGAGATTCAAATCCGAGATCGAATCTTTGGAAAAATTAGCGGAAAATCTACCGAATTTACAAAAGGAATCGGATGAAATCGAAGCCAAATTACGCGAGCTGAATAATCCTCGCGAGCGTGCCGCCGCACTCAAAAAAGAAGCTGAAATGGAAGCGGAATTGCGAGATAAACAAAGGGAATTTGAAAAGATTTTGGAAGAATTGGATCGCGAGCGTTTGTTGGCAGCAGAGAAATTTGAACATTTTGTGGACGTTGAAGTGTTTTTGTTGAAGTTTCAAACCGAACGTGAGCAAACGCTTTCCGCACATCGAGAATTTTTAGCAAATGAGAGTTTGGCAAATTCTTTTGCTCAGCGTGAAAAGGATTTGGTAGAGGCTTCTGAGAAAGTAATTTCGTTGCAAAAAGATTTAGAAATTTCGTTGACAAAATTAGGCGAAGTTGAGCAGAAATATCAGCGTGAAACGCATCAAACTGAAAGAGTTGCTCTCCTTTCTTTAAAAACAAGTGAGGCGGAAAGCAAAGCGAAACTTGATTTTGCCCTGCGAAGTGAGACGAATTTACGGGCGGAAATGGAGCGTTTGCAAAAGGTTCGCGGCGAAATGCAAGCGGAATTTTCTGAAAAGGAGCGGCTTGAGAAAATTTTGGAAGCGACCAAATTCATTCGTGATACGCTCAAAGAAGCGGCTCCGAGAGTTGCGAGAAATTACGTTTTTCACGTTTCAAACGAGGCAAATCAACTTTATCGAGAGATTACCGGAAATGCCGAGCGAACTCTGAAATGGACGGAAGACTACGGGATTCAGCTTGAGGAAGATGGCTACGATCGTCCATTTTTGAATCTCTCAGGCGGCGAACAAATGGCAGCGGCACTATCGGTTCGCCTGGCACTTTTGAAACAGCTTTCCGATATTCGCATCGCATTTTTTGACGAACCGACGACGAATATGGACGCCGAACGCAGGGAAAATCTTGCGACCCAAATCGGCAATATCAAGCATTTCGACCAGCTTTTTGTAATTTCGCACGATGATACTTTTGAGGGTTATGTTGATAATGTAGTGACAATTGGGGGAAATTCAAATGTATAAAGTTTATGACACAGCATTTAAATTTGGGGTTGGTGTCACTATTCTGATTTTTTCGACTTTGAATTTAATTAGTTATAGTTTAGCCATTAGGGAAGACACAAATAGGAAAGCTAATGGAATTGAGTTTTCAAATTGTTGTTTCGGACCAAGTTGGGGTTTTCCATTTGATATGACAGATTTTACCCCTTTTAGTTTTAATATCTTTACAATCGCGGGTTGTGGTTTCATTTTAGGTTTTGTTTTCAAATTTGTTTGGTCAAAAATTTCTTCAAGCTCTTTAAATTAATTCTATGAATGAAACTGCGTTGCCGAAAAAAGATGAGCAAGAAAGCTGTTTTGAATTCATTCTCGAACTCGAAAAACCCAAAGCAATTCAACGCAAAACAAAGCCGATTGGTTTGGAGCGTTGGGAAAGTTCAGCCGAAAGTACTTGGGAGTTTCGCTCCTGATATTGGTTTTGGCTAAGTATGCAAATGAATCAGCTGATATTTAATTTTAGGATTTGAACAATGAAAAATTTACTTAGAAATAGAATCTTTATTGCGACGTTTTTGTTGACGTATTTTTCTTTTTTCGCAATAACAATGTGGCTATTCGAATTTAGATCTCATGATGTTGCAACTACAACAAATTACGGTTTTCCGTTTACTTATTTTCGATCAACTTGTTTTGGCGGAAACTATATCTGGCAAGGTTTTGCGGGAAATATTGTTTTTTCATTGGGCATGAGTTTTGTAGCAGGCAGTCTTTTTTCTAGTATTAAAACAAAACTTTCCTCGCCTGAGTTTCGCTCAAAATGGTATCTAAACAAATAACCGAAATATGAAAGATGTAACAATTGTCTGCGATGGGTCGTCGCTTGGAAATGGTAGGGGAAATCCGCGTGCGGCGGCGGCGGCGTTACTTGGGTATAAGGGTTTTTGGCGGGGTTTTGGGAAATATCTTGGGAGTGCGACAAATCAGCAAGCAGAAATCGCGGCGGCACAGCTTGGTTTGGAACAATTGAGCGAACCTTGTAAAGTTAGGATTTTGAGCGATTCGCGGTATGTGGTTGAAACAATGTGCGGTCGTTTTCGTAAGAAAACAAACCACGAATGGTGGGAAAAACTAGAAAAAGCCGCAGAAAAGCATCAAATAACCTGGGAGTGGGTGAGAGGACACGACGGTCACGAAATTCAGGAAGTTGTGGACACCCTCGCGAGGAAAACCGCCGAACTCGGAAGAGTTGACGAAGTAATGTTTGAAGAATTGACGGCGGAAATTGGAGTTACGGAGATCTAGGAAATTTTGAACCACAGAGACGCAGAGACGCAGAGAAAAGATTTTAGAGCGGAACAAGGCAACTGTTTTCGCTCCTTTTTCAGGTTCTTTTAAAAAATCTTTGTGCCTCTGCGTCTCTGTGGTGATTCTTTTCGCTTCAGTTTCCGCTCAAAGGAAAAATTCGCTCGGATGGGTTTGGCAAAATCCGCTGCCGCAAGGGAATCCGCTATTTTCGATTGATTTTACTAAAGATAAAGAAACGGGCTATGCAGTTGGTGCGGATGGTACGATCCTTCGAACAATCGACGGTGGCTTCACTTGGGTAAATCAGCAATCCCCAATCAATGCAGTAATTTCCAGCGTTTTTACGCGAGATAAACTCAGTGCCGTCGCAGTTGGAGCGAGGGGCACAATTATTTCCACAATTGATGGCGGAAAGAAATGGATAGCAATGAAAAGCGACGTAAAAGATCATCTTTACGGCGTTACTTTTGCAGGTGAAAATTTTCAAACGGGCTTCGCAGTTGGCACTTACGGCAGAATTCTCAAGACTCTTGATGCAGGTAAAACTTGGAAATCGATTGACGCAAAGACTAGCCAACATCTTTCCAGAGTCGCGTTTTTTGATGAGACAAAGGGCGTTGTCGTTGGAGCAGACGGATCGATTTTGGCGACTAAAGACGGCGGCGAAACTTGGGAATCAAATAGTCCTTGTGCGGAATTTTTGATGACTGATGCAAAATTTCTTTCAGCGGAAAAGATTGTTGCGGTTGGGCAAGGCGGCTGTGTTGTTCGAAGTGAAAACGGCGGTGAAACCTGGACTCCGGTTGATATGTTTACGCTGGCAGATTTTCTCTCGATCGATTTTGCCAATGAAAATGATGGATGGCTAACTGATGCAAATGGAATGGTTTGGCTCACGGGCGATGGCGGAAATACCTGGCTTCCCTTCAATATTCGAACTCGTCCAAAACTCGTTTCGCTGCAATTTGCCGATACTTTTACAGGATGGGCGGTTGGCGATAATGGTTTGATAATCCGAACTGATGATGGTGGATATAGCTGGCAAAGATTGAGTGAAGGCGGACGCGAAAACGTTAATGATATTTCGCTTTTTGACGATAAATTCGGTTGGGCAGTCGGAACAAACGGTAAGATTTGGCTGACGAACGATGCCGGATTAAATTGGCTTCCGGTTTATTCAAACACCGACAAAAATCTAAACGCGATTCATTTCGTAAATGATGAACGCGGTTTTATTGTCGGCGATGGCGGAACGATTTTGCGGACAAATAATGGCGGAGCAGGCTGGGGAATCGGGCAATCCGGCGTAACGGAAGATCTTTCAGGCGTTTTCTTTATCAATCAAAAAACGGGCTTTGCAGTCGGTGCAAATGGAATGATCTTGCGTTCGGATACCAATGGTGCGTATTGGGAAGAAGTCGAATCCGGAACTCGCGTTTGGCTTGAAGACATTAAATTTTTGGATGATAAGCGAGGCGTAATCGTCGGCGAGAAAGGCACGATTTTAGTTACCGAAGATGGCGGATTATCATGGCAGAGCGTTAAAACAAATTTACGGGAAAATCTGAATGCCTTGACTTTTTTTGATGCAAAACGTGGCTATGCGGTAGGTGCTGGCGGTGTAATTTTACGGACTAACGATGGCGGAAAAACCTGGATCGATCAGGAATCGGGCTTGAAAATGAATCTTTACGCAATTGCCTTAAGCAAGCGTGATGAAGTAATCGTAGTTGGCGAATACGGCACAGTTTTGCGAACCGTTAATGGAGGAAAAACTTGGGAAGTTCAGCCGAATATTACGAGCAATACTCTCCAAGCTGTCGTTTATCGCGGAGGAACGGGGCTTTGGGTTGCTGGACGTGGCGGGGCGATTCTCAAGCGTTCGGAAACTCTTGCAACGGTTAAAGTTTCGTCGCCAAAACTTCCACCGATCCTGAGAGTGAACACTAAAAAAGGAACTCCAAAACTACGAGTTCCGCTTGTACCGATCACCGATGATGGCGATATTCCATCCGCAAAACCACCCAAAAAAAATAATTGAAAAGGTCTGCTTTTTTGCAGAAATACGCACGTTAGTAAGGAGGTATTTTTCGCACTTACTGACGTGCATATTTCTGCATGGGGGTAAATTATCTCATTGCAAATTCCAAACCGCTGGTGGCAATTCCAAACCGTTTTATTTTAGCGTTTAGCGTGGAAATTTTTACGTTGAGCAAACGAGCTGCCCGGCGTTGGCGTCCGCCCGTGCGAACTAAAGCACAGCGAATTAGTTCGACCTCATAATTTTGCACCTCGCGATCGAGATCAATTTTGCCGTCTTTTACCTCTTCGATAATATCGCTTTCAGATTTTGTGTTATCTTTCAAAGCTTCAACTTCGCGAAGCAGAGATTGCGACAAAACCTTCAAAGCTTCGAGACGATTATTCATAGCCGATGAGCTTTGCACATGATTTTCGTATTCAAATGCGGGGTCATTAATTCGATTATTGTTAATAATTTCGTAATTCATAGCTTAAAACTCCTTTGTATTTCCTTAGTATCCGAAATTATTTCCAACGGAAATCGTTGAATAATAATCTCGTGGAGTGAATATTTGCATAATGACTTCCTAAAAATCTTCAAATAATGGATAAAATTCATCAAATTAATCTCAATTTTCGGAATTGATATTTTAATGAAAATTCGGGATTTTTTCGTTTCACCAGGATTCGGTCGTATCATGCTCAAAAAAGTGAATTTCGTCCCAAAAGCAGTTCTGTCTCGATAATTAGACAGTTTTTGTGATTGAAACCCCCGTAAAATCTACGAATATTCATTTTTTCCGATTTCTCTTCAAATAAACTTACCTTACCGATATTCCGGTATCGGACATTTATTGAAACATCTTTATTAACACAATAAAACACTCCAATTGGCACGAACTTTGCGGTATCCAATAGTGAGGGTGAAACGCTAAACCTAAAGTGTTCAATAATTTGGACACTTTTAGCAGTCATCAATCTTAATGGAGGTTTTAAATAAGATGAAAAAGATTGTAAGTTTCTTTCTTTCAATTTCCGTCCTTTTTGTTCTCAGTGCGAGCGTTGTGTTAGCACAGGTAACGGGAGGAGCGGTAACGGGTAGCATCGTCGATTCAAACGGTGCGGTCATTGCAAACGCAACAGTAAAACTAAAGGACAAGGCACGTGGTCAAGAATTCACGGCTACTACAACCGGTGCGGGTTCGTATTTGTTTCCGAATGTTCCGGTTGGCGAGTATTTGGTAACCATTGAAGCGAGCGGGTTTAATCCGTCTAAGCGTGAAATGGTAGTTTCTCTTAATCAAACGTCAACGGTGGATGCAACATTGCAAGCCGGCGGCGGCACGAACGTTGTTGATGTGGTCGGAACAAATGAAACTCTTGTTCAAAGTGATACATCACAGGTCGGCAAGAGTTTCGACAATCGAAAGGTAGAGGATCTTCCGGTCGATAATGATCCAAATAATCTTGCAGCTCTCTCGGCAAGCGTTATTCCATCAGCAAATGGAACGGCGAATTTCAGTCCGGTAATTGGTGGAATTCGTAATCGAGGTAATTCTTATAATATCGACGGTGTTGATAACAATGACGCGTCGGTTACAGGCGTGTCAACTACCTTGATTCAGGATGCTGTTTCCGAATTTACGCTATTGCAAAACAATTTTAGTGCTGAATTTGGAGCGGGTGCTGGCGGTCAATTTAATACGATTACCAAATCCGGCACAAATCAATATCACGGTAATATTTTTTCCTATATCAGCAGCCAAAAGCTTAATGCCTCGTCCACCGATGAAACAACGCAAGGCTTTAAGAATTTTTACAAAGAAGCTCGATACGGCGGAACGTTTGGCGGTCCATTGCCATATCCGAGTTTTGGCGAAGGCGGACCAATATTCAATTCCGGTAAGAATAAATTGTTCTTCTTTGGTGCATATGAAAAGTATTATGAATCGAGTGCGGCTTCGGCTGGTTCATTTACCGCACCAACACTAGCAGGGCTTAATCAACTTGCGGCAATTCCGGGAGTTAGTCCGTATGTAATTGATATATTCAGAAATAATGTAAGCCTGGCTCCAACCCCCAACGCGGCTGCTACGGCTCAATTTGGCAATATTCTGGGTCGAACCGGAATTCCTTTTGGCGAGGTTATTTTGCCGATTCCTGCTTTTGAAGAGCAAAAATCTTATCAGGTAAATATCGATCATTTGCCGAATGAAAAGAATCAATTTCGCTATAGATATAGCCGTACGAATTTCTCAGCAGAGGAAGCCGGCGATGGCGGATTGGCGTTTAATAATAAAAAGGTTATCGATACCGATCTCTTTTCGGTCAACTATATTCGTACGTTTAGTTCGAATATTATCAACGATCTGCGTTTGTCATATTTGAGGGCGATCTCTGACAGACCTTTGGTAAATCAATCGCTTTCGAATTTCCCAAATATCGCAGTTGAATCGTTGAATTTGGCAATTGGTCCGCAAGGTAATCTACCGCAAAGCGACTACAACAATAATTACCAAATCTATGATTCGCTAACATATATTGGAGGTCAACATACGTTCAAATTTGGTGCGGATTATCGACGCTTTATCGGTGGCGGTAAATTCTTGCCACGCGAACGAGGTGATTATTCCTACACCACATTTGATCTGCTTTTGAGAGATCTTGCACCGGACTTAGTAAATATTCGCGGCGTGGGATCGAGCGGTTTTGTCGGAAATAACCAAAGATTCTTTACTTTCGCACAAGACGACTGGAAAATTCGTCCAAACTTAACGCTGAATCTGGGCGTTCGATACGAATATCAGGGTCTTTTCAGAGACGGTGCAACGCAGATCACTGCCGCGAACGCAAATGTCCCCGGCGTGATTGAATTTGGAATACCAAAGGTTGACAAAAATAATTTTGCACCACGAATTGGCTTCGCATGGTCGCCAAACTGGGACAATGCCTTCGGAAAATTTCTTTTCGGAAATCAGGGAGATAGCTCAATTCGCGGAAACTTCGCGAGATCGTTTTTTGCTAATTTTTCAAACTTAGTTAGCAACAGCGTTCCGCCTACTCTGCAAGGCGAACTGCAATTCACAGGAAGTGCGGCGAGCTTTTTACAAAACGGCGGAGCCTTAAATCTACCATTTGTTCCGGACTTAACTCCGACATTTTTGAGAGCAAATGCAGGTTCTTTCATCGTCGATCAGATCGTTCCATATGCTGACGCGATCACGTTTTCTTATCAACGACAAATTGGTAACAATAACGGAATTGAACTGCGTTACCTAAGAACCATGGGACGGCAAATGCCTGTTCAGGTTCAGCTTAATGCACGCCAAGTGCCAAATGCGGCGTTCGTTATTCCTACTTTTTTGAGTGCACCGACTGCGGCTCAACTTGCGTCGCTTCCAAGTATTTCGGCGATTACGGCGGCTAATCCGTCGATCGATCCGGTAACTTTGCTGGGAACACGACCGCTTGGTCAATACGGATTCGAGGGTGTGTTAACTGGCTTTCCGGCTCTCGGCGAATCAAATTACGATGGATTCTCAGGCACATTTAACCGTCGTTTTTCAAAGAACATCGGCTTTTCTGCTGCTTATACTCTGAGCAAAACCGAGGATAATTCAACCAACGAACTGAATACGAGTGCAATTAATCCGAGAAGACCGCAGGACGCAGGTAATTTCTTTAGCCCGACTGGACTTAATCTTGACAATGAATGGGGGACTTCTCCGCTCGATGTTCGTCAGCGTTTTGTTACGTCGTTTACGGTTGACGTACCGTTTTTCAACAAAAGTGAGAATGCCGTGCTGAAAGCCGTTTTAGGCGGATTTCAAATTAATGGTGTTTTCCAAGCACAAACGGGACAAGCAATTACCGTGCTTGCTGGGCGTGATGCCAATCGAAATGGCGATGGTGCGGGCGATCGTGCGATCTTCAATCCAACTGGCAATCCTTTGCTCAGTAGCGGAGTTCAACCGCTTGCACTCGTTGGCGGCGTAATTACAAACGTTGCGATGGGTGATCCGCGAACTGTCGCCTATGTTGCACAAAATCCAAACGCTGGATTTATCTCGACAGGGTTTTTTGCAAAGGAATTGGCGAATCAAGGGGCGGGAACGAGCCGTAGAAACACGTTTCGAACGAACGGTTATAACAATACGGATTTGGTCGTGCTGAAAAATACACGTTTCGGCACAGACGGACGTTTCAATTTCCAAATTGGAGCCGAAATCTTTGACTTGTTTAACCAACGCCAGCAAATTCTCGGTTCACTTCGATTCCAAAATTCATTGTTCAGCGGAGTTGGAGCTCAAACCGGTGCATTCGCAACAGCGGGAAATGCCAATTTTAATAATTATGAAATTGGTTCGTATCCCGGCAGAAGCGTAAGAATGCGGGTTAAGTTTTTCTTCTAATCTCAATTGAATTTGTGAGCAATCACAATAAAGAGATTGTCTGAAAAGTCCTTAAATTCGCTGAAAGCAATGAAGAAAATAGCCTGGGGGTAAAGCAAAGCGACACCCCAGGTTGCTTTAAAATTACAATCTGACTCTGAATGAGTCGAACACAAATTATTGATTGTTCGACTCCTTACAGAGTCGGAATTTTATTTTTGACCACCTAGGGTGTCGCTCATTCTCATTCGCTTTACCCTAGGCTATTATCTTTGTCCCCGTTGGGGACTTTAAGGAATCTACTTTTCGGACAGCTTCTGTTTTTTTGACGTAAATCACGATTGCCTTATTGTTTGCCGATCACTTTTAGAAAATCCTCGTCTTTGAAAATGTCTTCCCAAAATGGATCATAACGCAGTGTGGGGGAAAGCATCTTTGACGGACCGACCATTTCTTTGAAAAATTCTAATGCCTCAGTTTTCTTTCCGAGCGTAAAAGCGACTAACGCCAGATCGCCATATTTTTTAGAAATTTGTTTATCTTTTTTTAACTGAACGTATATTTCTTCGGCTTCCTTAGTTTTGCCTAATTTGGCGTAAATATAAGCCAAGGCGGCTTTGGCATCGTCTTTGTAGCGTTCACTATTGAGCTCAGATTTGAGAATAGAAATTGCTTCGTCATTTTTCCCGTTGAGAAAATACGCACTGGATAATTGAATCTTAACAAACGGAGCAGTCGCTTGAAGTTCTACCGTTTTTTCGCAATATCTAAGAGCTTCGGGATAGTTCCGCTTAATTATTAAAACGCTGCATAACGCCGAATTACTAACCGGAGAGAGCGGATCATTTTCCTGTGCGACCCGCATTTGTTCGTATGTTCCTTCTACATTTTTTTGCCTGAGAAGCTGCCAGCCGTAGCGGATTCTCGCTGTTGGATTATTCGGTGAAAGTTGCACCGCTCGTTCAATTGATTTCGTTGCAGCCTCATAGTCCTTATATTTTGCAATCTGCACATAAGAGAGAGCAATATAGCCTTCACCCAATGAATTATTGAGCGATAATGCTTTTTTCGCAGCTTCATCAGCTTCGTTTATAAATCCGGCTGAGTCATCCGTAAATTTATAATAAACCAGCATATTATAAGAATCTGCCAACATCGCGTAAGCCAAAGCGTAATTATTATCAAAATCAATTGCTTGCCGAAAATAGTTTACTGCTTTTTCCAAATCTTCTTTCGTCCGCTTATTCCAAAAATAGACGCCAAGCTGATAAGCTTGATTCGCTTCGGGGCTGGAAGTTTCTCGCGTAACTAATTGCTGCTCTTGAGATTTAGACAAATTCGTTACCAAGGATTTTGCGACTTTAGTGGATATTGAATCTTGAAGGGCGAAAATATTGGTAAATCTTTCGTCGAAAGTATCCGCCCAAATCGTTGAACCATCGGTAATTTTTATTAGTCTTACCGAAACTCTCACCCATTCGCCATCGCGTTGAACTGTTCCTTCCAAAACCGAATCAACTCCCAGCTCTTGCCCGGCTGAAACGGGATCAAAAGTCTTATCGGCGAACTGAAAAACGGCACTCGTTGGACGAACGGGAACATCGGGAAGCTTGCTTAAGCTTGTAATAACGGCATCGGCAATGCCAAAACCCATTTTGGCATTATCACTTTCCTCACCAATTGGCTTGAAAGGCAAAACCGCGATTGAGCGAATTTCAGTTGGAGTTGCGGGTTGCAATGATCTCCATGAAAATGCCGCTAAACTTAACAAAATAATGCCAGCGACCAACGCAGCATATTTCTTGATCCGGTCGGTTTTCTTTCCATTGGGCGGATGAGCTTGATAGGAAACGTGTTTTGACGCGTCTGCTGAAGTATGAAAACCATTAGTTGAATGCAGAAATTTTTCGTCGTCTTTAAGATATATAAATTGCTCGCTCAAAACGCCATCGTCGGTTTCGTGCGGAGATAAATAAGCCGATCTCTTGATACTCGAAGGTGAGACTTTCTTGATTTCGCCAATAAAGGTATAACCCCGTTTTGGAATGGTTTCTATAAAAGGCTTGCCGAGTTTATTATTGCCGAGAGTTTTGCGTAAAACGTAAATATGCTGCGTAAGATTCGAATCTTCCACGAAGCTATCGCACCAAATATCATTGATAATGTCTTCTTTTTTGACCAATTGTCCATAATTTTGGACAAGGATAAGCAGAGTTTTATAAGCCTTGTGCGTCAGCGGAATCGGCTGATTATCTTTCAATAACTGCTCGTTAGCGACATCAAGACGAAAATTTTCAAATTCGTAGTAAACAAAATCTTCCACGTTTTTAGGGGCAAAATGTAGTCCTGTAACAATTGTCTGTGAGTTTGACTATTAATCTAAGATTTTGGTTGCACGCACGAAAAAAAAATTACAATGATTTAACATCTCAAATTACGCGAAGTCTGCCAAATTCATTTAATAGAGGTTTTAACTGTTTTACGGCTTCTGCATGCGAAATGCCGTTGCTTGCAAGAAGTCCATTGTAATTAAACGTATTCGACGTATTATAGATAATTTTTTCGCCGAAAAGATCAGTCAAATCGCCTCCGGCTTCTTTGATAATAATTTCAGGTGCGGCTGAATCCCAGTGTTTTGTACGTGGGGAAAGATGTATGTAAATGTCGGCGGCTTGCGTGGCGATGAGCCCGATCTTGAGCCCCACCGAGCCTCTTTGAACTTCGCCTCGAATATCAAAATGTTCAGTTAAACGCGACATTCTCGAGCTTCGATGATCTCTCGAAATCGCCATGATCATTTCATTAAACGTTTCTTTTTCAGATACTTGCAGGCGTTTTGGCAAGCCATCATGTTCAACCAAAAACGCTCCGTTGCCTTTCGTCGCATAATACAGCGAATCGTAAAACGGCAAAAAAACGACTCCCAAAATCATCTCGCCCTCTTCTGCCAAACCAATCTGCACGGCAAAGTCGCCATTCTTTTGCACAAAACCCTTAGTGCCATCCATCGGGTCGATTAGCCACAGTCGCTTTTTATCCAGGCGATGATGAGTATCCGTTTCCTCTTCAGACAATATTCCGTCATCAGGAAAAGCCTCAGCTAAACCTTCCACAATAATTCTACTCGCAGTTTTATCGGCAATCGTAACCGGCTCTGTATGGCTGTCTTTGGTAGTTTTTTCTTCGACCAAATAATCGGAATGATAAAATTCCATGATCGCCTGACCTGCTTCTTTAGCAAGGGCTATGGTTGTCGTAAGTTCTTGTGATAGTTGCATATTTGGAACGTGGGCAGCTTGCTTGCGTTAGCAAAACCGAATTCAAGTTTTAGGGAATTACGACTCGCAGGCAATGGTGCCTGCGTTCCGCTAATAGCTTCTAGGCAAATCAATTCCCGAATAATAATGCTTCAAAATCTTATCGTATTTGTAGCCCTGCTTTGCCAAGCCGTAAGCACCCATTTGGCACATTCCGATTCCGTGTCCTAATCCGCGACCTGTAAAACTATAACTCGCAACTCTGCCGTTTGAATCGTAGCGTTTATTCAGCACAAAAAGTTGTTCTTTCAAGCGAAACGCCGAACGAATCTTGCCGCCTTCGAGCTTAAATCTGCCATTTGACCCAACGATTTCAATTTCAATCACACGACGTGAAAAGCCTTTCTTTGTAACATTTACGTCGTACAATGTTCCAAAGCCTTTGACGTATCGAGCGAGCTTGGTCTGAGCATTTGAAGCCGAAAGAGATGTGCTCCAAGTTGTAAATTGCGATGTTCTCTCGGGATTTGCGGTCGTCGCTGAAGGTTTCACTTCCAAATAGATAATTTCACCGGCGGCGTTCGTTTGATAATTTACTGTTTCGCCGCCGATCAAAGCAGTTTCTTTCACTTGGTAGAGCGTATCGCCAAATTGCCTGAAAAGATACACACTAGGATTAACGACTAGCTGGCGTTCCGATTTGCCGTTCCGCAAAACCAATTTTCCATCAACGCTTGATTTTGTTGTCCCGCTCTGCAGCGTTGGCAACCACTTTTTCTTTGAATAAATCGAGTAAATCTGACGAATAAGACGGCTTCGCGACATTGCTTGATTCGGACGAAAAGTTGCATCAGGATAAAGCGAAAGCCAGCCATCGCGAAAAAGCATCGCTAAATTTGCACGTTGTTCTGCCGCGATTTCCTTCGCGTCGTCAAAGGAAAGCTGGTAAGACATATCGGCTTCCGTCATCAAAATATCGGTCAATTCGGGTGTGTAAAGCATTGAGGATAAAAGCTTTGCAAACTCAATGTTTTTTGCCGAATCATTTGAAATTTGCGGAAATGGTTTTGCAAAACGCATAGCGAGTTGTCCGAGCCAGCTTGATAGCTCAGTGCTTGTTGGCGATTGTTCAAACCAATCATCTGTAAAACGATTTGTGTTTAATATGAAATTATTATTGGCAAATTGCGACATAATCCGCACTTGCTCAAGATATTTATCGTCCTTTATCTTTGCAGGATCGCGATTCGATTTGATTAACAGTGCATCGAAATATTCTTTGCCTTCAATCGCACATTCAACGCCTTTCAGATATGGAGCGTCGTAATCCGTGTAAATATTTTTCACATTCTCCGTTCTGCCGCCGCAAGTTGATGTGTACATTGCCCTTATTGGTTTTCCATTGTAGAGAGCAAGCACGCCTTTTGTTTCGGCAACGGCTTGATTGCCCATCGCGGTTTCCGAATTTGCACCGCGATAAACCTGCGATTGAGTTGTCGGAAAAACGTCGAAACCCTGATCTGCAAATTGCCCGATTTTGCTGACGGCGTAAGTTCGAGCGGCAACGGCTTGAGCCTTTTGAGCTTCGAGCGAAGGAAGCCCGAGTTCATTTGGAACAACCCCGCGAACATAATCTTCCAGTTTTATGACATTAATTACGCTCAAAGTTCCGCGTCCGTTAACAAACATTTCGAGTTTTCCGCGATAAGATTTTCCGTTAAAACGAATTGGTGTTGTCCGTTCATTTGTCGAGCTGATCGTAACGGGTTTGAGCGAGGTAAAACTCGCCGAACTTCCTCCGCTAACGATAACTTCACGCAAATTTGAATTGATCGAAGCTCCCGTTGGCTGCACAGTATTTGCATTAACTGCTGTGTTTACAGGGCTTGAGAGAATCAGACTGCGAACTTGCGAATTTGAATTGGTATTAATTTGTTTGGAAAGTTGGATTGCTTCGTTTGATGGAACTTCGTATTTTTCAGTAATTACTTCAATGTCCTCAAAGCCTTTTTCGGCTAAAAATTCCTTGTAAGCATTTGATTCTTCGAACGAATTTTTAACTTCGCCGATTCGTATTCGATAGGTATTGGTTTTCGAATCGATGTCAATGCTCGCCGTTTCGCTCAGCGAATCTTTCACGTCTTTCGCCAGTAAATCAGCTTCTTCCTTAGTCGCAACGTTTGGAATTTCAAAATAAAAACGCTCAAAAACTGGCGGACGGTACGCACGTGCTGAAACTGTCAGCTTTGAAACAGGCAAAATTTTTGGTTGCTCGGCAGGCGAAACAGAAACAATTTGCGAATCAGCCGTAGAGACTGAAACCGAACCGGCACTGGAAGTTAATAACACTCTAATGCTTGGCTCTTCAATAAATTTGTAATTAGCTGAAACTGTGGAAAATGACAGAATGACGATAAATAAGACTAGAAAAAAACTACGCAAATTCATACCAAAATAATAACAAAAAAAAAGAGCAATCAATAGTTTTAAAAAGCAAAACTCAAATTATTGACTGCTGAAATGTCTAAAATTAGCTTACCTCATCTGGCTCAAAGGTGTCATTTCAATTCCAAAACTCTTGGGGTTTTCGCCAATAATCATCGCTGCTAAAAATTTTGGATAATATTTATGATTTTCATCTAAAAATTGTCGGCTCGCTCCATCTTCGGAATCAGGCGAAAGTTTTAAGTAATAACTGCGAATCGTCCAATAATTTTGATTATCCAGATTCTTTCCTTCCGTGCCTTTCAGTAGTTTTTTGGTCATCCCTTCGCCGCTGTTATAGGCTGAAATTGCGAAAGGAATCGCAAAAGAATTGTTGCCAAAATCAATTCCCAGCATTTTGTTGAAATATAAAGCTGCTGCATTTGCGGCAGGTCTAACCTCACATCTTTCATCAGGGCGACTCGGGCTTGCACCTTTAACCGCCTTTAATCCAAAGGTTTCGCTCGTATAATATGCTAATTGAAACATTCCGAGCGGTCCGGTCGGAGCTTGCAAACATTGGCAAAATTCGCTTTCTATCATTGCCACATATAGTCCAATTTGCGGAGGTAAATTATTTTTTGCAAACGAGTGATTAATTGATCTGGCACTTTGTTTTCCACGTTGCAAAATTGTGGCTACATCATCTCCGAAACTGCATTGTTTGGAATTTGTTTTAGCTTTTTTACCAATATAGCTTTCGATAAATTTTCTTACTTCTTTTACGCCATCTGCCGAGATTTGATCGTTTTCAGTTCGGCGAAAATTATTTAGAAATTCATTAGATTTATCTTCAATAAATTTCGATTTTTGAGCTTCGGTCATCTCGGAATACTTCAAATTTTCGGCTTGTGAAAATGCACCGATTGCAAACGATAAAATTAATATTAGCGAAATAAGTAGTTTAAAGTTCATAACGTCTCCTTCTTATTCGGTCGTCTAAACAAGAGTGACCAATTTTAAAATTAAAGTGACGCTTCATAGAAATTATCTTTCTAAAGCATTGAAAATAAAAGGAAAAGTTGCCCAGGTTTGTCCGCGATGTTGTGGACGAAAAGCAAAAAGAATGATCTTTCCTTTTCCAAAAGACGTTTCCGCGAGAGCAGTTTTGCCGTTCAAATATTTTTCGCCAAGCAGCCAACCCGAGAGCAAAGCGTCTTTTTCCGCATATTTTGCCACGCTTTTAACTTTGCTTGGATCAGTAATTTCAAATACCGAACTATTGATAAAATAAGCGGCGATATTTGTACTAAATCCTTTGGATAGTGGGTTTGACTTATCAACTTCTAAATTAACAATAGACCCGGGACAGTAAAAATCACTACGTTTCACGCCTTTCAAAACATTCTTAATCGGCAAGCCAAATTTATTGATAACCATTTCGCATGACTCATCAAAACAAATCAGAGTTCCACCATTTTCGACAAATTTCTTTAAATTCTCGATACCTTTCTCGCCAAGTCCACCCGTAAATTCCTCGGGAAAACGATTGGCATTTAAGCCATTTATGATTTCCCTTTCGCTATCGGAAGGCAAAATAATCGTTTCATAATTCAAATTTCCGGCTTTTATGTCAGCGTCAACAATTGATTTATAAGGAATTTGAAAATTATCAAAAACCAAACGCGTCCAACCTTCGTCCATGGAGCCAATCCAACTTTTATACATTCCGAGTTTGGCTTGATTCTTAATCGGATTCGTAATTTTGGCGAAAGATTCGCTGGCTGGTTTGAGATTTAACTGACGCCGAACTTGATTTATGTCGTTTATTTTCTCGAGTTTGCGTTCGTTTTCTTCCTCAATAATTTTTGTCACCGCCTCACTTTCGACGCCCATTTGCAAAGGCAGAGTCCAACCGGCAACATCATATGGAACATCCGGTTCACCTGCCGCATTTACTCGATTCGGATAAATCTGACGCTCAAACAAAGCCTTTACGTTATTGCGTTGCGGCTGATTGAGAAAAACTAAAAAACTGCCCAACGGATGTTCGTGAGTAGTTTTATCAGGCATCGTCAGATAGAGCTCGGTGGTCATTTTGTAAATTTCTATACCTTGAGCTAACAGAATTTCGATCATCCGCGAAACGTTTTCCTCATTCGGCTGCCCGGCTGGAATAATATAGGCGATCGGATGATTTGGAAATTGACTATTCTTCAACGCTTTCGAGTTCAAATTGTAAAAATTTTGCAAGTAGTTTTGACGATACTTTGCGGAAAGAGTGAGCAAAGCCCGCGAAGCTATAAGTTCAATATTTGCAATATCTTTCGGTCGCCAAAGTCCGCCTTGCCAGGCTTCGGGAAAGTTGGTTGCTGTTTGCAGAGGATTGTCCAAACCTCTCCCCCGTCGGGCATTTTTGAGGCGTTCGTTTGTAATTGTAACGGGTGACATCAAATCTGCACTCGCAGCTTCCGACAAAATCCCTATCGAATTGTGGTAATACGGAGCCGAGCGAAAGCCGCCGTGCCACCAGGTATCATACGAAGCATTTGTCGCAATTCCGCTGTAACCTGCCGCCGATAAATCAGCCGCCATTTTATAGCCGATGAGCCCAACTTCACGCAAAATCACTGGCGGAATATTCGGGTTCGGCGGATCGAAAAAAGGTGGAATTGTAAATCGAGAACCATCCTGACCTTGCTGATGAACGTCGTAAACGATTTGCGGAAACCATTCTTTCCAAAAGAGTTCGGTAATCGCTCGGGTTTCTTTCAGATTCAGCATAAACCAATCGCGATTGTTATCATGCCCGGCATATGGATGATAAACTTCGGGCGGAATTGTGCCTTCGGATTTTGTTCCAAGCGTTTTTTTATACCAATTTCCAACGATATCAATGCCATCCGGATTAGATGAAGGAATCAAAAGTAAGATCGTATTCTCCAAAATTTCGAGTGTTTCAGCATCTTTGGCGGTCGCCATTTGATACGCCAATTGCATCGACATTTGCGAGGCAATAATTTCATTCGAATGAATCGAACACGAAATTGCGACAATCGTTTTGCCGTTTTTTAGTTGAATATTTAATTCGCCGTCGCTTTTAATTAGCCTTGGATCAGCTAATTTTTGATTGATTTTTTTATACTTTTCAAGCTGCAATAAATTTTGCGGCGAACTGATATAGGCAACAATCATCGGTTTTCCAAGAGTTGTTTTGCCAAATTCTTGAACGCTCACGCGATTGCTGGCTTTATCTAATTTGCCAAAATAATCCGTGATTTGTTTCCAATCGGCGACTTTTTTATCGTCAGCCGGCTCAAAACCCAAAAAAGATTTCGGACTCGGGATTTGGGCGGAAATTCCGACGACAAATACAAAAAAAGAGAAAATCGCGACAAAACGCTTCAGAAACTTTTCACTTTTCACATTACGTTTTACACTTTCATTATGTCTGAACATTTAGCAGTTAAACCTTTTGCAGAATTAATAGAACTTAATCAAAAAATTGTTTTTTCTGAAAAAGATATTAGCACAAAATCAAAAGTCGCTGGCAAATTGCGGTATTGGTGGAGCTGGATTTTTCCTACTGTGATGTTTTTGCTCGTAGCACCGCCTGTTATGCTTGTCGCGAGCATTGTCGGGCGAAAGCATTGGCTGTATCCATTGTGTCATTGGGGAGCAGTTAATTGGATAAAATGGTGCGGCGTGAAAATGAAAGTTTCAGGGCAAGAGAATTTACGCGACGACCAAAATTACGTTTTCGTGGCAAATCACCGTAGCTATTTAGATACCGCGACAATGTTTGCATATACAGGCAGGCGAATGGGATTTGTTGCAAAGAAAGAACTTGCTCAAGTGCCGATTGTTGGAACTTTGATGCCTTACGTCAATATTTTGAAAATTGATCGTTCGAATTCCGCTAAAGCATTGCAAACAATGAACGATATTCGTGAGATTTTTGAAAAAGGAATCTCAATCGGTATCTTTGCAGAAGGCACGCGGGCATATCCAAATGAACTTTTACCATTCAAAAAAGGAGCTTTTCACCTCGCTCTCCAAGCCCAGGCACCGATCGTTCCGGTCGCGATCAAAAATACGGATTGGCTGATGGGTAAGAAAACAGGGTTGGCTTTTCCGGGCACGATTGAAGTAGTTTTGCTGCCGCCGATTGAAACAAAAGGTTTAACGCCGGAAAAAGATTTGGATGAATTGCTGAAAAAGGTACGGGGCGTAATTGCAGAAGAACTGGCTAATGGTCAAGCCGTATCCGTAGCCCACCCGTGAGGAAGGGCTCAGCCTACGTGATCATTACGGTTTTTTAGGAGTTGGAGTCGGTGTAGGAGTTGGAACTTCTTCAACATCGTCCAAAATTGTCACTTCCGATCTGCCTTGTTTGTAGTCGGTATATTTCACACGCATTTTAATTCTGGCTACCTGACCGTTATCAAAAACGAGTTGGTCATTGGCATATGAGTAGGCAGGAAACCAAAATTTCCCGTCGATGTTTTCACGCCATGTTTCAACAACAGCAAAAGCTTCGCCTTTCCCTTCCGGAATGGCTTTTCCCTTTGATTTAACTATCTGCAGGTCGCCATCATCTATCCAAATTCTTCCTCTGAAAAGCCGTAGGCTTGATTTTCTTGGATCCGGTACTACTTTTGGGGTAACGTCAAAAACATAAAGATCAAGTTCATCGATCTTTTCTTTTCCAATAAATGAGAAACTATATTTACTAAAATATTTGGGGTCGATAGCAAATGGATCAAGTCCACCAAGATTTTCAATATCATTAGGAGTAACGGTAAAGTCTTGGATTGACGAAATCGGATTGAAAAGAATCTTTTCATTGCGTTCGCCGCTTTGGCTGATGCTCATGAAAGAATCCCGACGATACTCGCCCGAAACTTGTCCGCCCAAGCCAATTGATTGAATCACAGCGTAGCGATGGAAAATATAATTTTTCAAAGCCTCACGAAATTCACTTTCCTTATCGACCGCATTTTTCAAAATACGGTCAATTTCAGCTTGGCTTAAATCTTTTCTAACTATATTACTTGCTTCAGATTGAGCCAAAATATTAACCAATCCAAAACACATGACAATCGAAAAAACTAAAATTTTCAGCAATTTATTCATTTTTCACCTTCAAAAAGAAAATCACTTACATAGATGCACAAAAGGAAACTAAAGTTTATCAAATTTATGCAAAAAAAAGACGCAAAGAATATTCCCTGCGTCAAAATAATCTGTTTCGCTGAAATTAGCCAACGAATTCTACTTCAACCTTATGCGGAATGAGTCCTTTTTCATAGCCTTCAGCCAAAAGTCTTCTGACGCCTTCACGACCGCGTTCGCCATAATCAAGTGTTAAATTATTTACCCACATTGCTACAAATCTGTCCGCCAATTCCGGCGACATATCGCGGGCAAATTGCATCGCGTATGCGAGTGCGTCTTCACGATTATCCAAAGAAAATTCAATGCTCTGTTTCAAATATTTAGAAACTTCTTTCATTAAATCTTCGCCAAGATCACGGCGAATCACATTTCCGCCCATCGGAAGCGGCAAACCGGTTTTTTCAAACCACCATTCGCCCAAATCCAATACTTTATCGAGTCCGATCTGTTTATAAAAAAGCTGTCCTTCATGAATCAAGAGTCCCGCGTCCACCCGTCCTTTCTGCACCGCATCGATAATTTGGTCAAACGGCACTACTTCATATTCAAAATCTTGATTATAAAGGCGTAAAGCGAGGAAAGCACTGGTCATTTCTCCGGGTACAGCAATCTTCATTTTGCCGATATCTTCGGGCAAACGCGGCTCACGTGAAACTACAATCGGACCATATTTATCGCCGATGCTCGCCCCATGCGGCAGCAGAGCATACTTATCATTAACGTACGCGTAGGCATGAAAGCTTATCGCGGTCACATCAAAAACACCATTTCCGGCATCGTCATTGAGAGTTTGAATATCTTTCAAAGTGTGTTCAAATTTTAGGTTTCCTGTGTCAAGCTTGTTGGTCGCAAGACCGTAAAACATAAAAGCATCGTCCGAATCGGGCGAGTGAGCAACGGTAATCGTTCTTATTTCTTCTGTCATAAATCCTTATTGTTTTGCGTAAATTACTTTCGCATTGTAGATGATCTCTATTGTATCGTTTTTTTGATGTCTGGTAAAAAGTCGTTTTAATTCTTTGATCATTTCCTCAAATAGAGGATTTTCTTCGGTCGGCATATACGAAGACGATAAAATTCTGCCTTTCAACCCTGTAAAATGAAGCTTTTGCGTATTTAGAAAACTCTTTTCACAAAAATCCGTCTGGAAAAAATCCGAGATTATTTGATTCGTAATGTTTTCGTGGCGAATTTCCTTATAGTCCGTGCCAAATTCAAGCACAAAGCGTTCATACTCACGCAAAAAATCATTTGAGTCAAGCTGACGCTCATTCCAAATCAAGGCAATGAAACCATTTTCTCGTAAAATTTGACGAAATTCAGCCGGAGTTTTTGCCTTGTCAAACCAATGAAACGCTTGAGCCGCGATAATGAAATCAACGCTTTTCGGCTTAAGTGTTGTATTCTCAGCAGTTCCGTCAATTGCGTAAAACTTTGGATAATCTTTCAAATATGCTTTTGAAGCCTCTCGCATCGCCGCATTCGGCTCGATTCCATAAACTTCGTTACCGTTTTCCAAGAAAATCTTCGCGGAAATTCCAGTTCCCGAACCAATATCGGCGATTATTGAAGCCTCATTCAAACTCATTTCATCACGAAACAAATGCAACATTTCCGCAGGGTAACTTGGGCGATACTTAACGTAATTCTCGACCCGATTTGAAAATCTTGCAGTCGGTTCGGTCACGTAACTTTAATCTCCTGCCAAAAAGAATGTCATCATCCATTTGCCGCGAATCTTTTCAAATCCCGCACGATAATCTATCGAACTACGAACAAATTCAGGTTTAACGTAACCTTTTTTACCACCTAAAGTCTCAACTTTTATCCACAAAAATTCATTTTTATTTGTCCGGGATTTCACGGAATTATCCCAATCGGCTTTGACGACATTGTAAGAAAGATTGGCTATGATTGATGAATTTACATCAGGTTTCGCCCTCAGATTTACGTTATTGCCAAAAATCGCCTGATATTCAAAAGCGTCTATTTCTGCCGGAAAGGTTGTAAAAAGGTATGGTGCGTAGAAAGAATTTTTATTACCCTTATCAAAAGTTCCGCCGTGTGATAAAACAATCAATAATTCTTTCCAAAGCTCGGAATTACGATTGTAGATTTTCCATTGTTTCTTAAACTTTTCAAATCCATCTTCTCCGCCGAAACCGTTTTTGATGTTTTTATCTACTATATTCAGAATAAATTTAACATCGCGTTTCTCAACAGCTGCTATCAATTTCGTCCGAAAAGCTAAAAACGAAGGATTCTTTGCGGCTTCATCTACCGGTTTGGCAAATTTCTCCTGTGCTGAAATATTAAGAAAAGCGAAACTCAATAAAAACAAACTCAAAATAAATTTCATATCAGTCTCCTTCAGGAAACTTCGGTTCCCGTCCATTGCGTTTTTTTATCGTGTGAAATATCAAATTGGTCGAGAATTCTGTAGCACATATGATTCACGAGATCATCAATCGTTTGCGGTCGATGATAAAATCCGGGACTCGCCGGCAAAATTCTCGCACCCGCTTGCGAAAGTTTGAGCATATTTTCCAGATGAATTGAATTATAAGGCGTTTCGCGTGGAACTAAAATAAGTTTGCGACCTTCCTTCAGCGTTACATCCGCCGCACGATGAATTAAATTTGTGCCTGCTCCGCTCGCAATCGAACCGAGCGTTCCCATCGAGCATGGAACGATAATCATCCCAGCTTGTTTATATGAACCCGAAGAAGGTTTAGCGGAAAAATTATCCAAACGCCAAAAACGAATAATCTTTGAATCGATCGGCAAACCAATCCATTCATTGATTTTTTCAGCGGTCGCATCTTTTAGATTCGCACCCATTTCAACCTGTGCGACAATTGCCGCCGTTCCGCTCATTATCAGGTTAATTTTTGAAACGACACCGCTTTGGGCAAGCAACTGAAGTGTTCGAAAAGCATAGATTGTGCCTGAAGCACCCGTGATGGCAAGAGTTAATTCCATAAAATCGCAACTTACAAAAAATCGAATATTAACTTTCCATTTTCTCATAAGTTTAAACTTTTGGGGAATGGTATTAACAGGATTTTTCTGTCAGTAGCCTGACCGTTAGGAAGGGCTTTGATTCTAAAACATCAAGCCCTTCCTAACGGTCAGGTTACTGACACGTGTCGTTTTTTCTAAAGTGTAATCTGGGTTTATGCAATCGAATTGGTCAATTCAGCTTTTCTGGGAGAGACTTAGCAGATTTTGAAAGTGTAACGCTGGCTTCCAGCCGGCTGTCGCGTTAGCATCTTGCCAACGCGTTCTGGGTTCAGATGGCGAGATTACTTTTTTTGCAATTTTCAAACAGACAGTTGATTAAGTATTGCCTTTGTCGAGGCTTTTTTGCACTTCGCCGACCAAATAAAGCGAACCGGTAACGCAAGTCAAATTACCTGGAAATTTTTTTGCTATTTCCAGAGCTTGGGCAATATTTTGAGTTAAATAAACCTCCTGTTTAGTTAGTTTAGCTAAATCTTCAGGTTCTGCCGAACGGTCATTTTCAGGCTTGGTAAGAATTAATTTATCAGCAATTGGGAAAAGTGTTTCAGCAATTCCACTTATATCTTTGTCTTTCATTGCTCCAAAAATAAGGGTAATTGGTTGATGCACGAATTCTTCAAGATAGTCCCGCAATGCCTTTGCTCCTGCGATGTTATGAGAACCATCGAATAAAATGCCTTCGCAAAATTCCAGACGTCCTTTGTGTTTTGCTGTTTCCAATCCAAGACACATCTCAAAATCATTTATCTTAAAATTAAAATGTTGAAGCACTTCTGCAATTCCTATTGCAACCGACGCATTTTCGATTTGGTGTTTTCCCGCTAAACCTAAAATGATATTTGGATAGGTCATTTTTGGAGTTGTAAAACCCGTCGAAACTATTTTATATCCTTGTTCATTATAGATCTTAGATTTAATGTCGGTTGTCGCCCAAATCGGCTCAACTCCAACTTCCCGACATCTTCCTTTAACTACTAATTCAGCCTCTTTTTGCTGCGGGGAAATTATTACCTTTGTATCTTCCCGAATAATCGCCGCCTTCTCACCCGCGATTTCACTCAAAGTTTCACCGAGATATTGCTGGTGATCGTAATCAATCGGCGTAATTGCAACTATTTCTGCATTTGCGGCGGTTGTCGCATCAAGTCGTCCGCCCAAACCTGTTTCTAAAATCGCTAATTCAACACCGTTTTCGGCAAACGCAAGCAAAGCAATCGCGGTTACTTGTTCAAAAAAGGTTGGCGTAACTCCTTCGACTTTGGACTTTAGACTTTGGACTTTGGACCTAACAATTGTCGCGTATTTAGCAAACTCGCTTTCGCTGATTTCTTCGCCGTCGATTTTGATTCGTTCGGTGATTGAAATTAAATGCGGCGAAGTGTAGAGACCTGTTTTGATGTTTGCTTGACGGCAAATCGAATCAAGAAAAGCACAAGTTGAACCTTTTCCGTTTGTCCCTGCAACTTGAATTTTCAGATATTTCTCGTGCGGATTTCCTAATACGTGCAATAACTTACGAGGATTTTCCAAGCCAAGCTTCATCGCCAAAACTTCGTTGCCGAGCGAATATAGATATGAAACTGATTCTTGAAAATTCACAATTTTAACAAACTCATTTTTACATTTTTCAGCAAGTTTTTGCCAATCTATTTAATTTTTTGCAAGAAATCAAAAAAGCGTTCGTTCAGCAAACATCATCGCTCAAACCTGCAATAAATGAGTGAGAAATAAACAAAATAAACTTGGAGAAAACTATGAAACTTTTTAACCCCCTAATAATATTACTTTGCTTATTCGCTTTTGCGATATCAAGCTTTGCACAGGAAACTGCTGCCGGAAAGAAATTTGCCGAAGATTTCTGGAAATTTCTCAACGAAGATAGAATAACCGCAGCTGAGGGCAGATTGGCAAGCATAAAACGTCGTGAACCGAACTTTGATGCTTCAAAAATGGAGAAGGCTATCGCCGATGCGAAGGCAAAAAATGAAGGCTTTCGGGTCGCCTCCAGAGATGCATTGACGACAAAGGCGAACGCTTCAAACAATTTAAATTCGCTATTTCGTAGTCGAAATATCCTAGCTGAAAGTTCAGACACTTTAGAAACTATCAATTCCAAAATCGACAAATATTCTAAAATGGCGGACGAAGTTGTAGCCGCCGACCGAGATTCATTGACAACGGAACTCGCAAGCATTTTCCCGGTTTTGAAAGGGGAATCGGAACGCGACCCCGAAACGACCGCTAAATTGGTTAAACGAAGCAATGAAACCACCACTTCAAAAGGGGCAGAATCAGCTTATTACGAATTATTACTCCGCCAATCATACTGGGACACCGCACACCGGGTATTCCCCGAAGATGCTGATATTTCAAAGGTTTACAACTCTGTCACCGCCTCAATAAAATCATTGGGAACGCCAGAACAGCGTGCTGCCCAAGCTGAAAAAAATATCAATGCCAAAATTGATGCCGAGAGATTGCCAAAAGCCGGTCAACGAAATGCAAATCTGGAAAATCAGATTCAAGTTATTTTCAATAAAATCAATCAAAACAGAAATTTGAATTACACATTTTTGAAATCAGTTATCGTTAGCCCAGAGCCCGAGATTGTTAGACATAGTTTGACAGGAATTATTCTTAAACGGTATGTGGTTGGTGCAGTTGCCCTAAAAACCCAGGACGGAAAATGCAAACAGAGTCTTTTCCGCATTGAGCAAAATTATATTGGCAATTCTTTTTCGGGCAGTTGGTATGGAGATTTTGTTGATCCCGCTGACGAAATGCGTTGTGAGAATGTGAATAAATAGGTTTTAGTTTGAGAAGTAATTTTGCTGTAGTCTGCGTGAATATAAACGCTAAATAGTAAATTACTAACAGAAACGAGAGGAATATATGAAATTACTTAAAATTATCACGATTGCAATCTTCGCCATCGCACTTCAAGCATCGATCATTGCTCAGGAAACTCCTGCCGGAAAGAAATTCGCCGAGAATTTCTGGAAAGCCATTGCCGATGGCAGAGAAAATGCTGCCAAAAACGCACTAGACGCAGTTAAACGTCGCGAACCGAATTTCGATGCGTCGAAAATGGAGAAAGCCTTTAGTGACATGAAATCGAAAGCTGCGGCTGAAACAGCAACCGCCAAAGACAACCAAAACGCGAAGATTGAAGCGGGAAAAACAATTGGTCAAATTTTCGATTCTACTTTCAGAATCACGGCTTCAACCAAAGAATCTGAGGTGAAAGAGTTTATCGAGGATAAAAACAAAATGACTCAAAGCATTTTGGCGATGGATCGCACGCTGATTCAGGGAGATTTGGATTCTGCTGCGAGACGTTTGAATTCTTCTACCTCGATTCAATCTCGCCGCGTTACGGAATTGGTAAAGCGGATAAATGAATCTATCGAGCAAGAGAATGTTGAGCTGGTTTACTACGATTTGCTGCTCCATCAGTCTCGCTGGGACAATGCACGAAAGATATTTCCGAGCGAAACTGAGTTTGAAACGCTTTACAATTCAATTTCAACTTCGATCAAGAGCCTTGGCACCGCCGAGCAGCGAGCAGCAAACGCATTGAAAAATCTTAACGCAAAGATTGGTGCAGAAAGACTTTCACGCTCGCCGGTTAAAGATGCAAAAATCGAAAAATGGTTCAAAGATGTATTCATTGACACCTCAGCAATGCGTGGCAGAAACTATACTTTTCTGCGAATCGTGGTTCTCAATAACGAATACGATATCAAACGAAATGCGATTACCGGAATCGTAGTCGGTCGTGCAAGAGGTGCAGACATTGCTTTTAAAAAGGCTGATGGAAAATGCTATCACGGCATTTACGCGATTTCGCAAGAATACGTTGGCGGTTCGTTTACAAATGCGACGCTCTCGCAGGATTTCGATCAGCGGGAAATGCGTTGCGAAAACGTCAATAAATAGTTTTGGTGTTTTTTAACTTGCCCGCAAAATATTGCGAAATCTATAAATACTCTGCCTTAGATTTCGGATATTTCGCGGGCAAATTTTCTTTTCTGCTTGATTTGACGTAAATTAGCTTCAAATCAATGAATAATCTACATCAAAAATCTGCTGTCGAAATATTGAAACTAATTGAAACCAAACAAGTTTCAAGCCGCGAGGTAACGCAATATTTCATCAATCGCATCGAAGAAGTTAATCCAAAACTCAACGCAGTTGTCGTTAAACTTTACGATGAAGCGTTAAAAAAAGCGGACGAAGCGGACGAGATTTTGTCGAAAAATAAAAAACTCGGCAAACTTCACGGGCTGCCTTTTACGATCAAGGAATGCTTGGATTTCGTCGGAACGCCTTCAACTTTGGGTGTGCTTGCGAGGAAAAACGACCGTCCGACAGTAAACGACCTCTACGTTGACGCCTTGCAAAATCAGGGCGGAATTGTTTTGGGGAAAACAAATGTTCCGCAATTGATGGTTTTTATCGAATGCACAAATAGGGTTTACGGCACGACGAATAATCCAATAAATCCACAATTCTCGCCGGGCGGAAGCAGCGGCGGTGCGGGTGCGATCGTTGGTGCGAAAGCTTCGCCAATCAGCATCGGAACTGACCTTGGCGGAAGCGTTCGATTCCCTGCGGCTTTTTGCGGAGCGTGTTCAATTAAGCCGACGATGTGGCGAACATTTGACCAAACTCGTTTTGGCGACAAACAAATTGAAGGTCCAATTATGCCTGTCACGGGCGTTATCGCGAACCATGCGGAAGATCTTGCCCTATGTTTGGAGATAATGAATGAGGCTGCCGCGACTCGCTGGAAGACCGAAACGCTTCATAATTATAAAGAAATTGACGTTTCCAAACTCAAGATCGGCTACTTCTTATCTGATGGATTTACCGAGCCGATGGAGGCGGTAAAACGTGGCGTTTTGGAAACAGTCGCGAAGCTAAGAGCAATCAATGCTGAAGTTATCGAATTTACGCCGCCAAGATTTCATTTTGCCGAAGAGATTTTTTATCGAATTATAACTGTTGACGGCGTCAGTAATTACTACACCGTTTTGGATGGCGAAAAACCCGTCAAACAATTGAAAGATATGATGAAGATGGCTTCCGCGACGCAATTTACGCGTAATGCCGTTATTAGTTTGGCTAAGCTTTTCGGACAAAAGAATTTGCCGCGTATTCTTTCGTATTTTGGCGGAAAGGGCGAAGAGTTTCTCAAAACTTGGGGTAAAGAAAGGGCAAATTACCAACGCGAACTCGAAGCGGCGATGGACAAAGCCGGAATCGACGCGATTATTTCCCCAATCGCTGTATTGCCAGCCTTTTTACAAAATACGGTCGATAAAATCGGTTTGGGCGGAAATTATTCCCTACTTTACAACGTTACGGGTTTTCCGGCTGGAATCGCACGAGTTGGGGAAGTGCAAGAAAATGAAGCAATTGCGAGAAAAAGTTCATTTGATTTATCTGAACGGACGATTGGAAAAACTGAAAAATTGTCGGCTGGTTTGCCTCTGTCGGTTCAAATTGCAGCAAAACCTTGGCGGGAAGATATTGTTATAAGTTTGATTGACGTTTTTCATCAAGGCTTTTAGTTAAATTCACTAGTGTCCGGTTATAAGTCGAATAGATTCAACTGTTTAGAATCAGGCTCACTTGAATTATTTGAGTCGCTTTCGCTAAGTAGTTGATTTAATTGACTTTTATCGATTATCGAAACTGAAATTATTTGCAGAATTTCATACAAACTTTTTTCGATTTTCAGTTCTTTTTTAATGATTGCCACCAACAAATAATTGCAAATGGCAATCCAAATTTGGGTTTTGACAGCGTTTTCGCTCTCGCCCCAAAATCTTTTTATCTTCAAATGTTGTTTTATCCATTTGAAAAAGAGTTCAATCTGCCAACGATATTTGTAAAGTAAGGCTATTTCTATCGCTGATAATTCACAATTGTTGGTCAGAAAAACATACGTTTTTCCCTGTTCTTTGTCATAATATTTTACCCGTCGTAAGCGTTCAGGATAACTTTTCTTTGATTTATAAGTTGTCAACTTGATGGTTTGGTCACATCTCAAACCACTTTCTTTGTTCACTTTTCTGGCATTTAGCCGGGCAAAAGCTAAATTAGTTTTTGCTCTGGTGACAAAGAAAGCTGAGGCTTGATGAAGCCGATAAAGTCTCTCGAAGTCAAGATAACCTTTGTCCATCAAATAGATTGCCAGCGGTTCAAAAACGAGTTCGTCCAAGATGTTGACATCGTGCATTTTGCCGTCGGAAATATGAATAAAGATTGGCAAATTACCGCGTAAATCAAGTAATGTGTGTAGTTTAACAGCAGCTTTAGCACGTCTGAAATGAGCCCACCAAAAGACGTTCAAACATAAGTCAATGGTGGTCGCGTCCAACGCATAAACCGGATTTGGAATGTCCAAACCAAAGCCGTCATCCAGATAAAGTTGTCGGGCTTGAGCAAGTAAGACTTGAGCAAAATCGGCATAAATTCGCCAACTTCTGGTTTCATTGGCTTCGGAAAGAGTTGACCTTTTGACAGCAAACTTGATGCCTAGATGATACAGTTTCGATTGATGAGCCGCGAGACAGTTGACAATATCACGCAGAGATTCCCGATTGGTCAGTTGTCCAAAACTCAGCGTCAGAAACTGATTGCGACAAGTAAAGCCTTTGTTTTTGAAATTACCCTTGTAACGGGCAACACATTTATCAAATTCATATTTGGGTAAAAATTCAAAGATCTGAGAAAAAATATACTTTCCGTTATTCATCTCAAGAGTTTAGAACTTGAATGAACACGATTTGAAATCGAAAAATCGAAATATGGCTGTAAATAATCAAATATCAATAGTTTACAGCTGTAAAAACTTTTTTAACCGGACACTGGTGAGTTAAATTAAATGTCTCCTATTGTAAACATTCCGTTTCGCCAAATGGTTTCAGATTTCCAAAAGCAAAAAGCATTCCCCAATTGCGTCTTGTTTCTGATGCTGATTTTGCATAGTGGAATTAATTTTCAGGAGTAAATTTTATGCCGATTGTTATAGAAGGGAATCCCGCGTTTATCGCATATAATGTTTTTCAACCTAAAGTACAAAGATGTCTTGATTTATTAAGTACGAAGGCAAGTAACTATTATTCTTGGCTTTTAAAATATAATCTAAAGGTTCGTGCCGCGGAAAAAAGCGGTGCAAATTTTCAAAACGCGGCAATAGACATTGCCCTAAGCACTTTTAAAGCGTCCGACACTTGGCTGGCAAGTGTACTAATTCACGAAGCCATTCATTTTTGGCAATATCGTGCCGGACATTACAAAGCTGGAACTGTCGCCGAACAAGAAGCCAACAGATACCAACTCGGTGTTTTACAATTACTCGGAGCACCGCAAGCAGAAATTACCCATATGCTTAGCCAAAACGGCGGACACGCTGATTTAAACGGCGACGGTGTTTATGATTGGAAAGATTATAAGTTGAGAAATTATTGATTAGTTGTTTTCGTCCGATGGCACCAATGCTTCGCAAAACACTTCGTCCATTTCCAATGGATTGAGTACAAGCGAATTTAAGCGATAAACAAATTTGCGGTCGGTTTGAGTTCTTTGTTCATCATAAAATTGAGAATTCGCCCAATGTTTTGCTTCAATTCCCTTCGATCAACCACCATATCGAGCATTCCGTGTTCGAGAAGAAATTCCGAGCGTTGAAAGCCTTTAGGAAGTTTCTGACGAATCGTCTGCTCGATTACTCTTGGACCCGCAAAACCAATAAGTGCTTTTGGTTCACCAATATTCACATCACCAAGCATCGCAAAACTCGCGGTAACACCGCCGGTTGTGGGATCTGTCAAAACTGAAATATACGGCAAGCGTGCTTCACCAAGTTGGGAAAGTGCGGCGGAAATTTTCGCCATTTGCATCAGGCTTAACGTGCCTTCCTGCATTCTCGCCCCGCCCGAAGCCGCAAAAACGATGACCGCTCCGCGTGCTTTCAAGGCTCTCTCAACCAATCTTGTAATCTTTTCGCCAACTGCCGATCCCATCGAACCGCCGATGAACGACATATCCATCGCACCCGCGTAAACCAGATGTCCGCCGACCTTTCCCTTGCCTGAAATAATCGCTTCGGGAAGTCCTGATGATTTTTGTGCGGCAATAATGCGGTCTTTATAAGGTTTTGAATCAACAAATTCAAGCGGATCCGCCGAAGTTACTTCGGCATCTAGTTCTTCATATTTACCATCGTCAAACAAAAGTTCAAGACGCTTGTAAGCCCCAATCCGAAAATGATAACTGCAATGAGTGCAAACCTGCTGCGATTCTTCCAAATCACGATTATAAAGTGCGGTTTCACACTCCGGACATTTCGTAAAAACGCCCTCCGTTTGCACTTTCCGTCGCTCGTCAGTTTGCTCTTCTAATTTAGGTTTATTGCGTCGAAACCAAGGCATAATATTGTTTGATTGTAGGGTTGCGATTTGCGATTTAGCAAGTCAGCAAAGTTGAATCACAAATTTTCTATCTCAATATTTTGAGCATTTCAGTGTGAATTAAACCATTGCTCGCACAAATCGGAGGTGCGTAAACGCTAAATGGTGAACCGTCGTAATAGGTTACGCTTCCGCCCGCCTCTTCGATCATTAAAACTCCGGCGGCAACGTCCCAAGCATTTAAGCCTTCTTCCCAAAAGCCGTCGAATCTGCCGCAAGCCACGTACGCCATATCGATTGCTGCTGAGCCATCACGGCGAACTCCTCGCGATTGGAGCAAGAAATCAGTTAAGTGACGGGCGAAATTTTCCTTTTGTTTGAAGTCGTAGGGGAATCCTGTACAGATCAATGAATTGCCGATGTTATCAGTTTCCGAAACACGAATCGATTTGTTATTCAGCGTTGCACCTTGCCCTTTTTCGGCTGCAAAAAGCTCGTTTCGGGTTGGATCGTAGGTTACGCCAAGGACAATTTTTCCTTCGTGTTCGAGAGCGATTGTCACACAAAAGCACGGATAGCCATGGGCGAAATTGGTTGTTCCATCAAGCGGATCGATTATCCATTTCCACGTAGAATCGCCATAAACTACTGCGTTTCCAGATTCTTCTGCGAGAATCGAATGTTTCGGATAATATGATTTTATCCGTTCGATAATCATTTTTTCGGAAGCCAGATCAGCTTCGGTAACGAGATTGATATCACCTTTCATCGAGATATTAATTTTTCGTCCGAATTTTTCGAGTAAGATTTGTCCGGCATCGCGGGCAGTTTGAATTGCGAAATTAAGCATAAATTGAGTTTAACAAAAAATAAGACAACGCCGAAACGCTGTCTAATTAATGTTTGATCTTTGTAACGTTTGTTATTTTTCTTCAGCCGCCGGCAATATTCTAGCTGCAATTTCAAAAAATTCGATTGATTGGGAATCCCAAAATTTCCAATCGTGTTTGCCCGGTAATTGACGGAATTCGTAGGGAATTTTCTTCTCAAATAAAAGATTTGCAAAGTCGCGATTCTGCAAAATTAAACCATCCTCCGTTCCGCAGTCAAGATAGATAAATGGCAAGGATTTCGCTTTTTCCGTTGAAATCTCGCGAACGATTTTGTAAATATCGTTATCCTTTCTGGTTTGGCTATCTTCAGCACCATAAACGCCCATGATTGAATCGGTTAGAACTTTCCAACCGTTTCCAAGAGTTTTATCCGTCCATTTTGGAGCGTCTAATGCACCGCTAAATGAGCCGACCAAAACGAATTTATCGGGGTATTTAATACCAAATTTGAGCGAACCATATCCGCCCATTGAAAGTCCCGCGATTATTCGTCCTTCACGCTTGGCAATTGTGCGGAATTTGAAATCGATTTCGCGTATAAACTCTTGAATCAAATGGCTTTCGTATTTATCATTTGGAACTGAAATGCTGTCGGAATACCAACCGTCGTTGCCTTCGGGCATAACGATAATCACTTTATATTCGGAAGCATATTCGGCAATTTTTGTCTTGTCCGTCCAATTGTCAAAATGTCCGGTTAATCCGTGAAGCATATAGATTACGGGATAAAGTTTTTTCTCGTCTTTTTGTTTATATTTATGAGGTAAAATAACGCGGTATGGCATCTCGCGTGCCATCAATTTGCTGGCAAACTTAAAACTTTCTACCTTCCCGAGATGCTTTTTATCTGCTGCAAAAGCAGCAAAAGAAAGCATCAAAATCAGAAATAACCAAATCTTCGCCTGCCAAATATTTCTCATAATTTATTTGAAAACCCTGTGAAACCAACTGCTCTTATTTTCATCGTGATCCATAATTTGAGTCAGTTCGCCTGCATCAAGCCAAACGCCGCCGCACTTTTCACAAATATCAATTTTGATGTTTTCAAAATCAACTTCTTTCAAATGTCCTTGGCAAGTATTTACCGGACATTTATCTTTGAGCTTCGACTTTTCCGCTTTTTCAGCTTCAAGCTTCGCTTTCATTTTTTCTAAAAGTTCCTGCTCTTGTTTATAAAAATATTCGTTTTCAAGTGCATGTCCGCGGTCTTCTAAATCTACTGACATAAAAATATTGCTCCTCGTTCGTTTATTAAATTCTACTAGAAAAATAACAAACAAAGGCTTCACTACTCAAGTATGGAAAGTTTGATTTCTTTTATTAATTGATTGTGCCGTGAATATCTTTTGAGGTTTCGGATTGCACTGTGCGAATTCTCTGCCGTGCCTTTTTAGCTCTTCGGATGGTGTTTCTGCGTTTCAGATTAATCTCAGCCCAGTCCGAAACTTGTTTTATCGGATGCCATTCAAAACTCTCCAATGGCTGAACTTCGCTCGCTGCATTTCGCAATCGCATAGTAGCAATTGAAGTAAAAACTAAGACCATATTAAACAAAAATCCAACAGCGATAACCAATCCGCCCGGTGCAAGCCCGACTTGGGCACGCTGAATAAATGCATCTAAAGTTGGTGCTGGAAATGGATGGATGTAAACTTTTAGAGTCCACGAAAGTGCCAAAAGCGTGAAGATCCAAAGGTAATTACTGCGAAGTCTTCTGCCGATTGCTTCCCATTCGCTGATGGTAAAATGCGGCGTAATCAAATCGGTTGAGAGGTGATCCGCCCATTCTTTATCCGGTGGAATCGTTTGATGCGAGAGCATTGGAGCAAAATATCCGGTTTCCATAACACGAACGCGTGACGCCCAAACTTCATAATAGCGGTACCGGCGTGCCTCCATAAAAAGAAAAATCGCGACCAAAATTGAATTAATTGGAATCGCGAAATGCGGATTATCCGGTGAGCTGAAAACGAATGAAAGAGTAGCACCAGCGGTAATTACAGCCCAATTCGTAGTTGCATCAAGCCGCCCACGCCAAACATTTGAACGCTGAACTTCGCCACGGTAAAAATGCACCATCGCGGTGTTAAATTCAGACGTTGAAAGCTTTTGGGGAATCGCAGTTGGATTAGTTTCCTGCTTTTTGCTGCGGACATTCACCGCATCTTTGAGCGAAAGAAATGACGTATCAACGTGGCTGATGTGAATGTCTTCTTCGGCTGTTTCTTCCTTGAGCCGAAATTCTTTTTTCATATTTTTTAGCTGAAAAACGGGGCGAGTATTTAACTCTTTTCAAGTTTATCACTTTGGCGTTTTGATGCAAGAATTTTTTTGCTTCTCTTGACTATCAACCGTTGAATTCCTATATTCTTGTTTAATTTGATGAGTGAAATTGATGAATATTGGATGAACGAGGCGATCAAAGCTGCGTTGGAAGCTGAAAAACTGGACGAAGTTCCGATCGGGGCTTGCGTGGTCGATGCGGACAATAATCTTTTGGCGATTGGTGGTAATAGAACGCGAACCGATTGCGATCCAACTGCTCATGCCGAAATCCTCGTAATACGCGAGGCAGCACGAAAAATTGGCAATTATCGTTTGACGGAAACTACGATTTATACGACCATAGAACCTTGCCCTATGTGTGCGGGTGCACTCATACAAGCACGCGTAAAGCGTTTGGTTTTCGGCTCGCCGGATGAAAGATTTGGAGCAGTTGAAAGCGTTTTCAGACTTTGCGACAGCAGTTCTTTGAATCATCAAATGGAAATAACCAAAGGCGTTTTGGCAGATGAATGCAAGCAGTTAATGCAGGAGTTCTTTAAGCGAAAACGTAATCAATTACGAATTACGAATTCGTGATTTTGAAAATGGAGAGGTGCGAGAGTGGTTGAATCGGGCAGTCTCGAAAATTGTTGAGCCTTTACGGGTTCCGTGGGTTCGAATCCCACCCTCTCCGCCACAAAACACAATAGCCCCTAATATTTTGAAGGAGATAAATATGAGTCTGACAAAAAAAATTACAGCAGAGTTTATCGGAACAATGTGGTTAGTATTAGGCGGTTGTGGTAGTGCTGTATTTGCTGCCAAATTTGGCGATACGCAGCTTGGTATCGGATTTGCAGGCGTTTCGCTGGCTTTTGGTTTAACAGTATTAACAGGTGCTTACGCACTTGGACATATTTCAGGTGGTCATTTTAACCCTGCTGTTTCCTTCGGTTTGTGGGCAGCCAAAAGATTTCCGGGTTCAGAACTACTCCCATACGTGATCGCACAAGTTTTAGGAGCGATTTCAGGTGCAGCCACCATTTATGTAATTGCTAGCGGGAGTTCAACATTTTCGGTTAACGCAACTAAGGCTGGAATCTTCGCGACCAATGGTTTCGGAGCGTTATCGCCTGGCGGATACTCTGATTTAGCCTGTTTTGTTGCAGAAGTAGTATTGACGTTTTTCTTTTTGGTGATAATTCTGGGTGCAACACATAAAAAAGCACCGCAAGGATTTGCACCTGTAGCAATCGGTTTGGGATTAACTCTAATCCATTTGATTTCGATTCCGATCACGAACACTTCAGTCAATCCTGCCCGAAGCACAGGCGTTGCTGTATTTGCAGGAAGTCCGCAAATTATGCAATTATGGTTGTTTTGGTTAGCTCCAGTCATCGGAGCACTCCTTGCGGGGTTGTTTTATAGTTGGCTAAGTCCGGATACAGAAGAAAATGCTTAGGACTTAAATAGATTGACAATTTAGATTTTGGAAACGGAAGGGTGCAAGAGCGGTTGAATTGGCTACATTGGAAATGTAGTGAACCTCAAAAGGGTTCCGTGGGTTCGAATCCCACCCTTTCCGCCATTTGATTTTGGATTAGTGATTTTGGATTTCGGATTGTGTTTGATTTGTAAAGATTCTTACAAATCTGCAATCTGCATTCCTAAATCCGCAATCCCAATATGGCTTCAGGCTCCGCACAAGGTTTGTGTTGTGAAATCCGCTAGATCTTGACGGAAGCAACGGTAGCAATTACAACCTGTGTTGCGGTTACGTCTGGAGCCTCCATATTAACAAAAAAGAGCGTGTTCGATATTTTGAACATGCTCTTTTTTTGTTTTTTTGGACTAGCTTTTACTTTTTGAAAACTTTGACCGCTCTATCCGGATAATCGGTGATTATTCCATCAAGTTTGAAAGTTTTCATTCTTTCTAGATCCGCGACTTCATTGACAGTCCAAGGAACGATCTTCATATTGTTCTTACGACAATAATCAACCGTTATCTCATCAACTAATGAAAAATGCGGGCTATATGTCGTTGGCTTAAACCCAAGTTTTTCGATGTTTTTTTCGATCCCATCTTTATTCATTACTAAAAACGAAAGAGGCAATTTATTTGGCAATTTCTCCAGTTCTTGTAAAATTCGCACATCAAAGGATTGAACAATTACATTTTTCTCCATTTTATACTTAAAGATTTCATCGTAGATCATTTTTGCAAAAATACTTGGAGTCGGCGTAAAAATATTATCCCATTGCGGATTTGATTTAATTTCGACATTAAATCTTGCCGCCTTAAGTTTATTTTTCTTGACATATGCATTAACCTCTTTGAAAACATCACTTAACAAAGGCTTGTAAACCTTCATTTTGATTTGCTGAGGAAAACCTTTATTGCCAATATTTCCTACGTCGTATTTTCTAATTTCAGAATAATTCATCTTAAAGATATTAAATTCTTTTTCTTCAATTTCTGAAATTGCCGAACCATCTAGTTTTGTTGAAATAACATGCGAAAACCAAGGTTCGTGCGAAACCACAATTTTGCCGTCTTTGCTGATGACCACATCAAGTTCCAGAGTGTCAGAGCCTTGTTCTAAAGCCTTGATAAATGACGGAATTGTATTTTCCGGAATATAACCCCTCGCCCCACGATGCCCTTCAATATCAAAATTCGACATTTCCTGCCCGTAGATACTAAGGCAAGAGAAAAGCAATAAGTAACATAGTATTTTTTTCATGGTTACTCCTTAAAAATTAAATTTCAAAGCAAGTTGAACTTGCCTCGCTGGAAAAGTGCTTGTAATTACTCCAAAATTTGCACTTGTTATATCCGGATTAGCAGCTTGGAAATTTGTTTTGTTGAATAAATTAAAGAATTCTGCTCTAAATTCAATCCGAGTCTGTTCAGTGATCGGCAAACGAAAACTCTTTTGAATAGCGAAGTCCAAATTAAAATATTTGTCGCTGCGAGCGATATTTCGGGCTGCATTTCCAAACGGAGCCGTCACTGGCGGACGTTGCACACAAGAAGTTAAAAAATAATCTCTCGTTGGATTTGCCCTTTCGCCGCGATTCGTTGGATCACACGAAATATTTGGACGCAGGGCAACTCCACCAAGAAACGATGGTAAATTATTCGTAATTGGCGAAGGTCCGTATCGAAGTGTAATCGGTTGTCCGCTGGTCATTGTATTAACGCCGCTTAAAGTCCATCCGCCAATAAAGGCATCTAAAACCGGAGCAATATCCGAACCATATTCCTTTCCGCGTCCGAAAGGTATTTCCCAAACAAAACTGGTTGTATTATTGAAAGGCTGATCGTAAGCTCCGATTCCTTTATTTGAAGCCAGATCGGAAATATTTTGCGGAGTTCCGGTATTCCCATTCGGTTCTTCCAAAACTTGCGAACCGTTATCGATTGCTTTCGACCACGTAAATGAATTTAAGAGATACAAACCTCTGCTAAGCCTGCTTTCAAGCTTTACCTGCATTGCATTGTAGTTTGAAAAACCATCGCGGATTACTGCTGAAATCGACCCAAATCCAGCGATCGGGCGGCGTGATTGCAGAGAAGGTTGCTGAGAAGCCGGTAGTAAGGATTCTGCGACAGTTAAAGGACGTGCTTGATTTAGATCACCAAGTAAAACAAGATTATTAGCTCTATTTCCAACGTAAGCTACATCGATCACGGTATCTTTAAATAACTCTTGTTGAACAGAAAGCTGCCAATTCTGGATTTGAGCAGTTGGAGAATTTCGCGGAACATAGAGCGTAACGTTATTCGGTAAATTGCTCGGATAACCATCTTGAGTTGGTCGGAAACAACCTGTGAAAGTATTTCCCACACATTGCGGATTGTTAACCGGACTTGGAGCTAATTGAGCAACGGCTGCTCGAGTAATCGTCGGAAAATTTGTTCCTAAAATATCGGCACTCCCTAGGCGGTTTAAGTAATTGTAACCGATTCCATATCCGCCGCGAATCACAGTTTTATCGAATAAACTATACGCAAATCCTAGTCGCGGTCCAAAATTATTATAGTCAGGATCAACTAAAGATCTTTCATAAAGCGAGCCATTTTTCGCTGAGATTATTGAATTTGAGACCGGATCATAATTCGAAAGCTTATTATTCTTTTCGGTATATGGCGTACCAAATTCATAACGCAATCCTAAATTAAGTGAAAGTTTTCGAGTAACCTTAAAATCATCTTGCAAATATGCAAAATGAAATCTTTGCTGCATCTGGGCAACAGTTAAAGTTGCCAATTCATATTGGTTTCTAAACCCAAAATAGAAATCAGCTAAATTATAAAGATTGTTTGAAGCCGCACCGGTCGGGCGAGAAAATTGTCCGGTATAGGTATCTAATCCGAGCAACGGATTTGTATCTTGAACATCCGTGTCAACGGTCAAATATTCGTATCCGACCTTCAGATTGTGCCGTCCTAACGCAAAACCGTAACTTGCACGTATATCGTAGTTAGTTGGATTTTGAAACTGCGGATTTGTTGCTTGTCGTCCAAGCTGCGAAAGCCCGCCGACGGTTTGAGTTGTTAAACCACCATTTACCGTTGGATCATCAGGCAAACCCGAAATTCCATAGAGTTTGAAAACGCTATCGCCACCTATCAATGGTGGACGCTTCCCTGCGTCAATTATCGAATTTGCAAAGCGAATATCCAAAACAGACGCATTATTGAAGGCATATGTTCCGCCAACGACGAACTGTTTGTTCAAAATATCTACGAACCCATTTTGATTACTTCCCGATGGTCCGGGGATATTTGGAGCTTCAAATGCTTCAGATTTACGGTAACTCCAGCGACCAAATATGCTGAAATTATCATTAAATTTATGGTCGATACGAATATTGTATTTATCGTTAAAGTTTTTGTTTAAGACCAATTCCTGATAATTCGATCCAGGAACACCGGTTAGATTTGGAGCAGGCAATTCAGTTAAAACTTTTCGGGCGAAAGGCGTTAGCGGAATTGCCGAACCTGCTGCATAGCTGATTCCTGTCAGTGGATTTGCAACCGCAACCGTTAGAATGCCTTGGCGTTGATCCAAAGTTGGAAGATTTGAATAGACCAAATTCTTCTGAATCTGTCTAAAACCTTCATAGTCTCCGAAAAAGAATGTTCTATCTTTGATGATCGGACCACCAAAAACAAAACCAAATTGATTACGAATGAGCGGTGGTTTTCCGCCAATTGGTTTGAAAAAACCAACTGCGTTCAAAACCTTATTGCGATGAAATTCCCACGCCGCACCGTGAAATTGATTTGTTCCGCTTCGATATGAAGCATTGATTACCGCTCCGCCCGAACGTCCGAATTCGGCACTATACGTATTCGTTTGCACTTTGAATTCAGCAATTGCATCAGGAGAAACCTGTACAACCTGGCTGGAAAAACTCTGATTACTTGTGCCATAAGCATTGTTATCAGTTCCATCAAGCAAAAAATTATTCATCGTAGCCCGCAAACCGTTGACATTAAAAGCGGCTTCACGTCCGCCTCCGCCAATCGAGCTATTTGTGTGCGATTCTCTGACTCCCGGAGCTAACAAAGCTAAATTGGCATACGAACGTCCGTTTAGCGGAAGTGCAACGATCTGTTTTTTTTGAATTACTTGTCCGACTTCGCTTGAATCGGTCTGCAAAGTATTTGCGGCATCAGTAATCGTCACAGTTTCAACAGTTGTCGCAACTTGCAGAGCAAGATCTACACGCTGCCGGGCATTGACCGTCACATTGATTTTATCCGCAACCGTTTTATTAAATCCGTTTGCTCCGACAATTACTTGATAATTGCCGATTTTTACATTGACAAATTGAAAGTCGCCGTTTGCATCCGTTGTTGTATTTTGTGAAATATCTGTGGCGATATTTTTTAAGGTGACATTGGCATTTTGCAATGGCGGCATCATTTGAATCGCGGACTGAACCCAAAACAGTTGCCGTTTCAAATTGAGCCAAACCGCTTTCGACGCAACAAAAAAGTAATAATAACGGCATTAAAACCGATAGAAGCTTACACATGTAGATATTGTTTTTCATAGTTTCCTTCGAATTCCTAGTTCTGAATTTAAGATTGAATGAGAGAGTTTATTCGCTCGAAATGAACTACGGGTTACTCAAGTGTTGCGATAAAATTAACTTTTTAGCTTTAGATTTAAACAAACTTATCAAGCCTTTTGCTAACCACTTTTTACAAATAGACAGTTTTAATTAAGTTGACTAAACTAATAAATCAAAGGCAATAAATTAATGTCGTATCAAGTAATCGCCAGAAAATGGCGACCACAAACATTTGAAGAAGTTACCGGACAAGAAGCAATTACGCACACTTTGCGTAACGCCGTAGAGCACGACCGTTTGCATCACGCTTATCTTTTTTCAGGTGCGAGAGGAGTTGGCAAAACAACCAGTGCCCGGCTTTTAGCCAAAGCCTTAAATTGTCATTCTTCCGATAAACCAATCGCAAAATCTTGTAATATTTGTGCTTCGTGCAAAGAAATTGCCGAAGGTCGCTCGATTGATGTGCTGGAATTTGATGCGGCTTCAAATACTCAGGTTGATAAAATCCGCGATTTGATTATCGAAAATATCAACATCGCACCCGCCCGCGATCGTTTCAAGATTTTCATCATCGATGAAGTTCATATGCTTTCAACTTCGTCTTTCAACGCACTTCTCAAAACTCTCGAAGAACCGCCGCCAAATGTTGTTTTCGTGATGGCGACAACGGAGCTTCATAAAGTTCCAGATACGATTCTTTCGCGTTGCCAGGAATTTGAATTTCGGACAATCGCAACCGCTAAAATATTTGAAAGACTGAATTTAATTGCTGAAGCTGAAGGAGTTACGATTTCAGCCGAAGCTTTGCGTGAGATTGCACGTTCGGGCGAAGGTTCGATGCGTGATGCTCAAAGTAATTTCGATCAGGTAATCAGTTTTTCCGATGAAACGATCAGCATTGAAGACGTTATCAACGCTCTGGGAATCGCAAGTTCGGAAATTCTGACGCGAACTGTTGAAGCGATTGCTCATCGAAAGCCGGAAGAAGCCTTATTGGTTGTTGAAGAATTGATTCGTCGCGGACAAGATTTGCGAAATTATTGCCGCGATTTGCTGACTTTTCTACGTGATTTATTGGTTGCAAAAGTTACTAATCACGCCGCTGGATTGCTCGATTCTTCGATTTTAGATCAGGAAGCTTTGTTAAAATATGCCGAACATTTTTCCGAATCAGATTTAGTTCGCCTTTTTAATTCGCTTGCACAAACCGAAACCGAACTGCGAAATGCCACTCAGCCACGCTACATTCTCGAAATTGGACTCGTTAAACTAATGGAACTGCAACGAGTTACGGCTATCGAGAAAATTCTCGAACGCTTGGCAAAACTCGAAAGTGGCTCACCGATTGAGGAAAAAAAAACTTTAAATAAGCCGATTTTGGAAGTCCAAAGCTCAAAGTCCGAAGTCCAAAGTCAGTTAATTAAATCCGCCCCAAATGATACTCCGTTTCCAACTGGTCAAGAGCCTCAGAAAAGTTGCAGATAATGTTGAGAAATCAATACCCGACATTTCTCAAGTTTCACAGTCGAATGACCAATCGCAAAATCGAAATTCGAAAATCGTAAAATAGAAAAAACTTCAAAGCTCGATAATTTCTACGATAATCTCCCGATGCGTTTGCCGGATATTTCATCCGAAGATTTGGAACATATCGAAGATGCAAAGCTTGATTTGGCTTTTGAGGAAAGACTTTTGCGTGAGGGCGATGATTTGAAAATGATCAAAACGGCTCCTCAAATTATCGCAAAAATCACTTCGTCAAATGCCGTAAGCTCTGATATATCAACAAATGGAGCGTCAACCGCTACCGCCAAAGCAAAATCTGCGTATAAAATTGACCTGCCTGATTACTCAAATGAATCGGAAGAAAATCCTATCTTGCCGGAGAATGCGAGTGAGGAAGAATTGTTTAAGTATGCGGAAAATCATCCAAAAATAAAGATGGCTTTGCGAATCTTTCGCGGAAAAATCATCAAAGTTGAAAAATCGGGAACATAATTTTTCGCATCTTCGTATAGTTAAATTGGAGGTAAGATTTAGCAATGCGTGAACCATATATAGCAGGAATTTTGAGTTTATTAGTCCCGGGTTTGGGTCAAATCTATAATGGACGAGTTTTGATCGGACTTTTGTGGCTAATTTTAACAGGTTTTTCATGGATTGGATCCGTCGGAACTCTCGGCTGGATTGTCCATCTTTTCGCGGCATGGTGTGCCTATAGTTTTGCGAAAGATAATCCCGTAAGATAAATTTATTTTAGTGTTCATCCTCCTTTTAAGCCCGATGTTTGATAGCATCGGGCATTTTTAATTTTCAAATACGGATAAACTAACGTAAGATAGTCTCCAGTTTTATGGTTAAAGAAGGTTTCCCATTCGTTGGAATTACGCTATTTATTGCACTGATTTTTGCCTTTTTCGGGCTTTGGATTGGAGTCGTGATTTTTGGATTTGTTGACGCTTTTCATGGCGTATTTTTTCCGCAATCCTAATCGGGTAATTCCAAATCAACCTAATATAATCGTTTCACCTGCAGATGGTCGCGTTACGCGGGTTGAAGAAAACGAGGAAGGGAAATTCATCAGCATATTTCTGTCGCCATTTGATGTTCACGTAAATCGTTCGCCGATCAAAGGAAAAATTACGAAGGCAACTTACATTTTCGGCAAAAAAATGCCCGCGACGAGCAACAATGCAAGTTTGATAAATGAACGAAATTCCCTGCTTATCGAAGGCGAAGGAATTGCCGTAACCGTAACACAAATTGCCGGAATCGTGGCTCGTCGGATTGTTTGCTGGAATAAAGAAGGTGATAATTTAGAACGAGGTCAGCTTTTTGGATTGATAAAATTTAGTTCGCGAACAGATCTGCAAATGCCTGCAAACGTTGAACTTCTGGTAAAAATTGACGACAAAGTAAAAGGCGGCGAAACGGTAATCGCAAAAATATTTATGAGTCTCGAGTCCAAAGCCCAAGGTCTAAAGTCGAGCAACTAATTGACTTTGGACATTAGACTTTGGACTTTAGACTAATAGAAAACATGGCTGAAGAAACAGAACAAAAAGTCGAACATAAAGGCTTAAAAAAAGGGCTTTATTTACTTCCGTCTTCATTTACGGCGGCAAATATCGCGATGGGTTTTCTGGCGGTTATCGCCTCCCTGCGAGGCTTTCAAATTGTTGCGATAAATCCAGAGCAAGCCGCAATTTACTTTGATTACGCCGCTAAAGCCATCGGTTTCGCGATTCTTTTCGACACTTTAGACGGACGAGTTGCCCGAATGACGAAAACTACCACGGAAATCGGCGTTCAGCTCGATTCATTTGCCGACGTTTTAACCTTTGGCATCGCCCCGATAGTTTTGGCATATGCGTGGGCGATCGGTGCAGTCTTCAATGAACAAAGCCAGATTCATGGTTTGGGTGTTTTCGTCCTCTTTATGTATGTAATGTGCGGGGCATTTCGTCTAGCCCGTTTTAATCTGCAAGCCTTGCGTCCGCGTGTTTTGAAAGAAGGTTCGGCTCATGTAGATAAGAAAAACTTTGTCGGATTGCCAATCCCGCCAGCCGCCGGTTTAATCGCTTCGATCATTCACTTTAAGCCAATGCCTTTAAACAGTTACGGCGAATTCGGCGGCGGAGTTTACGCCGTTTTGATAATGATCTTAATGGCTGTTTTAGGCATTTTGATGATTAGCACCTTGCGATATTCAAGCTTCAAATCCGCCGGAACACGCCGCAGCAGCACCTATATGATAATCGGTCTCGCCGCCTGCGGAATGGGAATCTGGCTCTATTCAAGATACGTTTTGCTCGCAATCTCGCTCGTTTATGTAACCCACGGAATCATCTGGTTTTTGGTAGGATTAATGCGTCCGGCGAAGCATATTGAGGCGAATCAAGAGACGGTTAATCCGGCTTCCTGAGTTTAATTGAGGTGCGTATTTTGTATTGCAAGATTGGAGGAAAGAACCAATCAGATAAGTACGTTTATAGTATATATTATCTTTTAAGATTCTAGGCACATTGTTGATTTGAAAGAAGATACGGTTGCATCGTGGATTGTCGGGAAGAAAATTTCTTGAGTCCGAATCTTGGGGAAGGTTCGTATATTTACGAGTTACCTGCAACCCCAAGAGACACCCTACGAACTATGAACATTCCGAAAAATTGACAGACAGAAAAGCCAACGCTTCGTAAAATTAAAAGAGGTGCAAGCCAACGCACAAAGCCAACGCTTTTGCACCACATTTAATTTTACCCCAACGCACCAAGCCCACCCACCACCCTACAAGTGGACAATGGGAATTTTGAAACAACATAGAAGCAAACAACCCATTTAAAAAATGTAAATTTGCTACTCAAAACAAAAGACGAGAAATATAATGTTTGAACAAACTTTTAAAAATATAGACGACATTCTTTTTAAGGATGCAGGAGCAGATAGCGAATTAGATTATATTGGACAAACGTCTTGGGTGATGTTTCTTCGTTATTTGGACGAATTGGAACAAGACAAAGCAGACGAAGCAGGACTGCAAGGCAAAGACTACAAATACATAATTGATGAAGAATACCGTTGGCCAAATTGGGCAATGCCTAAAACAGCCGAAGGCAAACTAAACATACACAAAGCCATGACAGGCGTTGATTTGGTGCAATTTGTTGACCATAAATTGTTTCCCTATTTGGCAGGGTTTAAACTCAAAACCGACAACCCACAAACCATTGAATACAAAATTGGTGAGATTTTTAGCGAACTAAAAAACAAAATACAAAGCGGTTACAACCTTCGTGAAATTATTGAAATGGCAGACACTTTGCCTTTTCGTAGTAGCAAAGACAAACACGAATTGAGCCACTTGTACGAAACCAAAATTAAAAACATGGGCAATGCAGGGCGTAATGGTGGGCAATACTACACACCAAGACCACTCATTAGAGCCATGATACAAGTAATACAACCCAAAATTGGCGAAAAAATTTATGATGGTGCTTGTGGTAGTGGTGGTTTCCTTTGCGAAGCGTTTGAATATTTAAGCAAAGACAAACAAGCATTAAGCACCACCGATTTACAAACGCTACAAACCAAAACTTTTTACGGAAAAGAAAAAAAGAATTTGGCGTATGTAATTGGTATTATGAACATGATACTACATGGAATTGAAGCACCAAACATAATACACACCAACACACTTGGCGAAAACATAAGAGACATACAAGAAAAAGACCGTTACCATGTAATATTAGCCAACCCACCATTTGGCGGTAAAGAAAGACCCGAAGTACAACAAAACTTTGATATAAAAACAGGCGAAACTGCCAGTTTGTTTTTACAACATTTTATTAAAAGCCTTAAAACAGGCGGACGAACTGCTATTGTAATTAAAAACACTTTTTTAAGCAATAGCGACAACGCCTCGGTAAGTTTACGCAAACATTTATTAGAAACTTGCAACCTACATACCGTGTTAGATATGCCAGCAGGTACATTTCAAGGGGCAGGTGTAAAAACGGTTACATTATTTTTTACCAAAGGCACACCAACAACTAAAATTTGGTATTACCAAATGACGGCAGGGCGAAGCATGGGCAAAACCAGCCCATTGAATGATGACGACTTGGTAGAGTTTGTAAACCTAGAAAAAACCAAAGCCGATAGCGAAAAATCTTGGAGTATAGACATTGCCGATGTACAAACCCACAACTACGACCTTACCGTAAAAAACCCCAACATAAAAGAAGAACAAGTTTTCCGTAGCATAGACGATATTTTGGCAGAAATGGAAACCTTAGACGAAGAAACCAGCACTATTTTAACTTCTATAAAAGAAATGCTATGAGAGAAGGTTGGGAAATGAAAAAATTGGGGGATGTGTGTGAGTTTCAAAGAGGACTAACATATTCCAAAAATGATGAAGTAGATTTTTCAAAAAATGTTGTATTGCGTTCAAACAACGTAGATTTAAAAACCAACAAACTAAATTTTGATGAGTTAAAATACATAAATGAAAATATTGTAATCCCTGATAACAAAAAAGTAAAAAAAGGGTCTTTGATAATTTGTACTGCAAATGGAAGTAAAAGCCATTTAGGAAAAATAGCATTAATAGATGAGGAAATGAATTATGCTTTTGGTGGATTTATGGGTTTAATTTCGCCTAAAAGTGAGGTTTTATCAGAATTTTTATTTTATAATTTGACTTCAACTTTTTACAAAAAATTCATTTCAGAATTATCTGATGGAGCAAATATTAATAATTTAAAATTTAGTCAACTTGCAGAATTTGAAATTCCCGTTCCACCCTTACCCGAGCAACAACGCATAGTAGCCTATTTAGACCAAACCTTTGCCAAACTAAATCAAGCCAAAGCCAATACCCTACAAAACATACAAAATGCAAAAGAACTTTTTGAAACAGAGTTGAGAGAAGTGTTTACAAATAAAGGCGATGGTTGGGAAGAGAAAACTATTCAGGAAGTCACAAAAGTTATTAATGGTTTTGCCTTTTCTAGCAAAGACTTCAAACCAACTAATTCTATAAAATCAATAAAAATTACAAATGTTGGAGTTAAAGAATTTGTGGAAGAAGCAGATAATTATTTACCTGAAAGTTTCGCTGAAACGATGACAGAAGTTAAAGTAAAAGAAGGGAATATAGTCATAGCACTAACAAGAACTATAATTTCGGCAGGCTTAAAAGTTGCAGTTGTTCCAGCAAGTTATGATGGTGCATTAGTTAATCAACGTGTAGCTGCAATAATACCTAATGAAAAAATTATCAATCAAAGATATTTGTATAATTTCCTCAACACTATCACGGTAGCTAATTATGTTTTGGCACACGTAAATACTTTGATGCAACCCAATCTTTCTATTAATGATTTAAAAAATTTACCAGTCCCATTGCCAAACTTGAAGGAACAACAATCAATCGTTGCCAAATTAGATGCCTTAAAAACCCAAACCCAACAATTAGAAACCCTTTACCAAACCAAACTTAATAATATAGAAGAGTTGTATAGTGGTATATTAAAAAGAGCCTTTGAAACAAAATTAATAGAAGCCTAATGAACGAGCAAGAAACAAGAACCGAATATATAATTCCAGCTTTGCAAAAAGCAGGTTGGGGCATTGTTCCAAGCAGTCGCATTCGTGAAGAATTTCCTATTTCCAAAGGTCGTTTAATTGGTCATGGGCAACGAAGCAAACCCGATAAAGCAGATTTTGTATTGCAATACAAAAACAGAAATATTGCAGTAATAGAAGCCAAAGAAAAGAGATTTACATTATACCGAAGGTGTAGGACAGGCAAAAGATTATGCAGGCAAATTACAGATTCGTTTTACATACAGCACTAACGGTTTGCAAATTTATGGCATGGATATGCAAGAAGGAACAGAAGGCGATGTAAACGCTTATCCTACACCCGATGAATTGTGGGAATATGATTTTTGGTGACAGAATATATTAGCCAACCAACAAGCTGAATTTTAAAAGAAACATTATTGGCAATTCCGTTATGAAGACAGAAGCGGAACATGGCAACCAAGATACTATCAGGAAAATGCAATCGCCAATGTATTAGAAGCAGTAGCCGAATAACAAAAACCGTATTCTTATTAACCTTGGCAACAGGCACAGGAAAAACAGCCATTGCTTTTCAAATTGCATGGAAACTATTTCAAAGCAAATGGAATATAAAAGGCGATGGAGAACGAAGCCCACGAATTTTATTTTTAGCCGATAGAAACATTTTAGCCGACCAAGCTTTTAATGCTTTTTCAATGCATTTGAAGAAGATGCTTTGGTGCGTATCAATCCAACCGACATTAAGAAAAAAGGAAAAGTGCCAAAAAACGGGACATTGTTTTTTACCATATTCCAAACCTTTATAAGTGGTGCAAACGATCACACCTTATTTTGGCGAATACCCAAAAGATTTTTTTGATTTTATTATCATAGACGAGTGCCACCGTGGCGGAGCCAATGACGAAAGTAGTTGGAGAGCCATTATGGAATATTTTAGTCCAGCTGTTCAGTTGGGTTTAACTGCCACACCAAAACGTAAAAAAAACATTGATACCTACAAATATTTTGGCGAACCTGTTTATATTTATTCATTAAAGCAAGGTATCAATGATGGTTTCCTAACACCATTCAAAGTAAAACAAATTACCACAACAGGAGACGATTATATTTATACGCCTGATGACGAAGTGATAGAAGGCGAAATTGAAGAAGGAAAAGTGTATGGCAGTAGCAGAACAAAATCGAGTAATCGAAATTAATGGATATAGAAGCTATCGAGTTCAAAAATTCATGGACATGATAGACCAAACACAAAAGACATTAGTTTTTTGTGCCACACAAGCCCATGCTTTGGCAGTTCGTGATTTGATAAATCAAATTGTAACCAACAAAAACCCAAATTATTGCCATAGAGTTACAGCCGATGATGGAAAATTAGGCGAACAACATTTAAGAGATTTTCAAGACAACGAAAAAAGCATTCCTACTATTCTCACTACTTCTCAAAAATTAAGTACAGGAGTTGATGCACCAGAAATACGAAATATTGTTTTGTTGCGACCAGTAAAACAACTGATAGAATTTAAACAAATTGTTGGTCGTGGTACACGTTTATTTGATGGCAAAGATTATTTTACAATTTATGATTTTGTAAAAGCATATCTAAATTTTAGCGACCCAGAATGGGATGGCGAACCATTAGACCCAGAACCACCAATTACAAAACCTGAACCTAAGACCTTGTAAAATTTGCGGTCAAAGACCTTGTATTTGCCTAAAAGAACCTGAACCAATTTGCGAAGAATGTGGTAATGTGCCTTGTGTTTGCGACAATCCACCAAAGCGAATGATAAAAATAAAATTAGCTGATGGAAAGGTTAGAGAATTGACAGCACATGGTTAGCAACTTCGTTTTATAGTGCGGACGGTAGACCAATTTCCAGCAGAAGAATATTTACAAAACTTGTTTGGAGCATTACCCGAAATTTTCAAAAGCGAAAATGAATTAAGAGAAATTTGGAGCAAACCCGACACAAGAAAAAAACTGTTAGAAGAACTCAAAGAAAAAGGATTTGCCAAAGAACAATTAGAAGAATTTCAAAAAGTACTTCATGCTGAAAACAGCGATTTATATGATGTTTTGGCTTATGTTGCTTTTCATTCCACAATCGTAGAAAGAACACAAAGAGCCGAAAATGCAAAACTTCAATTAGGTAGTTATGACGCAAAACAGCAAGAGTTTTTAAACTTTGTGTTGAATAAATATGTAAGTTCTGGTGTTTATGAATTAGACGAAGAAAAACTATCACCTTTACTATTATTGAAATACAATGCAATAACAGACGCTAAAAAAGAATTGGGCGACATTGCTTCTATCAGAAATACATTTATAGGTTTTCAGACACATTTATACGCTAACAGAATAGCAATATGACAAAGACAGACAACCTAACAGCCAACGCTTTTGGTAGCACATTTGCATTTTTTGCCAACACACAAATCAACGCTAAAAAATGCAAAAGAGCTACCAAGCCAACGCACCAAGACACGACAAACAGAAACGAAAAACAGACAGCCTGAAAAAGGGGCAGCAGGTAACAAGGGTTTTGCAAAATTGGGGCAGAAGTGCTAAATTTGAGCATTGGAATTCTAATCAACATTTGTGCTAAATTGAACATTTGTACTTCTAATTCCCCAACTTCGCAAAGCCCCAAAACGTTACCTGTGACCCTAAAAAAGACAACTGACAGGGTAAATTACCAGCCAAATAAAAATATGAAACAAAAATCCATAATAACTTTTTTGACGCTTATTTTTCTATCTTTTCAGATTGCGGCACAAGAAGCATCAATTTTTCCCAAAGGAGAAAAATCACCAAATGTTCATCATGTAGGAGATGTTTGGCTCAACGAATTAAGTGAAGCCGATAGCAATTTCAATAATAGTATTGCTGTTGCGACATTTGCCGCTGGTGCAAGATTGGATTGGCACAAACATCCGGGCGGACAAATCCTTTTGATTACAGAAGGCGTAGGATATTATCAAGAAAAAGGCAAACTAAAGAAAACGGTTCAAAAAGGCGAAGTGATAAAATGCCTTCCTGATGTAGAACATTGGCACGGTGCAACGCCTAAAAGGGGCGTAACCTATATTGCAAGTTCGCCAACTCAGAAAGGAAAGACAATTTGGTTACAACGCGTTACTGATGAAGAATATAACAATAAGTCAAATAATGAACCGGTTATGCAAAGCACAAATTCAGAACAAGAAATTCTAGATTTATCAAAAACCAAATGGCTTTGGATGGCGGAACGAAATATTGAATCTCTAAATACACTCATTAATGAAAAGGCAGTTTTTGTTCATATGGGTGCGACCTTTACTAAAGAACAAGAACTCAATGTTATAAAAGACGGAAATATTCAATACAAACAAGCTGAAATTCAAGAAAGTTCGGTTCAGTTTATTGGAAATACTGCAATCCTTTTAAACAAAATTCGCTTGACAGCAGTTGTTGGCGGAAATGAAGTAGTTAATCCTTTTGTCGTTACAGAAGTGTATGTGAAAGAAAATGGCAAATGGACCTTAGGCTCTATGTCATTCACTAAATTACTAACTCCATAGCTACCTTACCTTAAGTTACTAGGAAAGTCTAAACCATTGATATAAGTGTGGTTAGCGATAGCAAAACGCACAATCACGAGAAAGTGTTGAAAAATCTTGCATTTGAAACGAAAGTTTCCCCGAAGGGCAAATAGCCACGTCCATTTATGGCGTGGTTCTGGCAAGGCAACAAATTAAGAGGGCGTTTTAACGTCCTTACAAAAATGCACATAATTGTGTGGGTCAGCTCAAAGCAAAAAAGGCTGTCTGAAAAGTCCAAGAGTATTTTGAAAATCACGTTTCTTGTCGCTAAGGGCGACGAACAACATAGCGTGGGGTGAAACCCTACGAAATTGACGGTCAGGCATTTCGACGCTGTAAGTGTCGCACAATCAGCATTTTATGTTCGTCACCTTCGGCGACGGAACGGCTTTTCAAGTAGCGATTCTCGCTACGCTATATTGTTGGTCATCTTCGATGACGAAAACTACGGAATCAGTCTTTTCAGACAGCCGTTTCGTGGTTTCCATAACTGCTACCACGCCGTAAACAACGTGGCTATTAGCCCTACGGGAATTTTGAGATTAGTGCCGATTTTATACTCTCTGCCGCACCGAAAGTAATTGATCATTACCCAAAGATCGGACTGACAAGACACGAACAATGTTTTATTTTAGACGATGTTGAAGACCTCAAATAACAAAATCTTTTGCAAGATTTAATTTGCTACAAATCCAAAAAAATCTCAAAATGCTTGGCTAAATCTTCAAAAACAAGTTCGTTTTGATTTCCGTTTTCTTTAATTTGCGACCAAAAGGGCGGGTCTTGGTTTGTTCGTAAGAGCAGAAGTTCGGCATTTGATTTGCTCATTCCGAAGTGTGAAATTTTCGCGTAGGCGAGTGATCCGCCACGCATGAAGCCGTCTTTTGGCGTTCGCGTCCAACCAGTTTCAATCGTTAAACATCTTACTCCGTGACGAAATCTGATGAGCGAACCGACCATGGTTGAATGCCCGTTGGCAAAGCGGTGAGGATTTTCGCTTTCAATTTCGAGTCTGATGCCTTTTCGATTGGCGATTTCGGATAATTCAAAAAATGAATCGAAAAGCCATTGGCAGCCCATTGAACGGATTGCATCGTTTGAGGCTTTGAGAGTTAAATATTCGGCAATATCCTGCTGTCCTGCATCTTTCGCGTTGGCAATTGCCTGTGTCACCAACTGCTCCCAAACTTGATCGAGTTCGTTCATAGTTTGAGCATAAAACCAACGCTTCGAAAAGGCAATTTTGTGTTATTATCTGACAGATAAAAAGTTATGTTCAATTTTTTTATAATGAATAGATTATTTTTTTCCTTCGCAATTTTAGTTTTCATTCTGACATCTGCGAATTTTGCACAAACTCCGAAACCTACCCCCAAAACTGCAAAAAATGCCAAGACAAATTTAACTAAACCAAAGAACACAAAAATTGCCGGTATCGACAAGGAAGCTTTTGAAAAAGCCCGCAATCAAGTTGAACCGACCGATAAACTACTTGCATTACAGAAATTTATTGTCGATTTTCCGAAATCGGCTGAACGATTTAGAGCATTGGAAATTATTGTCAGCACACGCGGAGCAATTGCCGATCAGAAACTGCAAATGGGCGAAAACGAGGCTGGGGTTCAGCTTTTCAAAGATGCTGTAAACGATGCTCCAACGCCCGTTTCAGAACAGCTTTTTGCAAACGTTCTTTTGCAATTTCCGACCAATCTTTTTTCACGCGGACAGCAGATCGCCGCACTTCAAATTGCCCAATTGATCGAAACAAAAATTAAGGATAATCCAAAGCAATTATTGGGTTTAGCTACTTTTTATCTGGGAGTTGAAAAACCCGATAGTGCGAGAATTTTAGCTGAATCGGCGATTGCTCTTGATGCAAATATGCCTGCGGCTTACCAGACTTTGGGATTAGCGGAAAGGCTTAATTTTAATCTCGAAGGTTCTGAAAAGGCATACACAAAAGCTTTGGAAATTGACGCGAATTCGTCTGTTTCAAAACGAAGTTTGGCAGAGATGAAACGGGCGACCGGAAAATCGGACGAAGCTATCAGGCTTTATCGTGAATTGATAGAAAAAGATGCAAACGACGGCGTTTCGCAAAATGGTCTGATTCTCGCACTTTTTGATGCGGGTAAAAAAGCCGAAGCCGAAGAATTGCTCGGAAAATCGCTGGAAAATAATCCGAATAATTTGTTTTTATTGGTTGGAGCGGCTTATTGGTATGCGGCTCAGGGGAATGGTGCAAAAGCGGTAGAACTGGGTCAAAAAGCGGTTGAGATTGAGCCTCGATATACGTGGGGCAGAATTGCTCTGGCTCGCGGTTTTATGTTGCAAAAACTTCCGCTTGAAGCCGAAAAAACTTTACTTTTTGCCCAAAAATACGGGAGTTTTCCGACGCTTGATTTTGAGCTTGCTTCCGCCCGTTTCCAAGCTGGATTTTTTGAAGAAGCCGCACGCGAATTGAAAAAACGTTTCGCCGTTAAGGATGGATATGTTCAAACTTACATCGCAGGGAGAACACCAAAGGAAGCCGAAAGTTTTAATGAATTGCTCGGACTCGAAAGCCGTGCCAGTATTCTTACACCCGCAAACATCGAAACTGTGGAAATTGCCGAAAATTTGAAAAAATTACTAACCTTATCTCAAAAAATTTCCGACAAAAATTCAACCGACGAAGAAATAAATCAGGCTGCCGATGATTTTGTAAAAGGCGATGACGGGATGAAAACTCATCGTCAGTTATATGCCGCCAGCCGCTTGCTTGAAGCCAAAAAAAGTCTGCCAAAAGTTTTAGAATTAACGCAAGGTGCGATCAAAGGAGTTGACGCTTCGCTGGAAGTTGCCAATGCTTCGACTGCTGTTTTGGCGGATGAATTAATTGAAAGCAGAGCTTTGGCGATTACGAGAGATGAAGTGATTGTCGTGCCGGAGGTGCCGCGGCGAACACTCTCAAATATTATTCGCGGCAGGATCGAAGAGATCACGGGTTGGACGCTCTATCAGCAGGATAAACCGCAGGAAGCAATAGTCCGGCTCAAGCGTGCGGTCAGCATTATGCCCGATAAAAGTGCGTGGTCACGTTCGGGTTATTGGAAACTTGGTCTGGCTTACAATGCCAATGGTAATTCTCAGGAAGCCCTGAATGCATTGGTTAAAAGCTATGTGAGCGGTCAGCCGGATAGATTCAGACGCTCAACAATAGAAGGAATTTTCCGTAAATTAAACGGAAATACGGAAGGTTTGGATAAATTAATCGGAGAAAATCCATTTCCTGAAACGGTCGCTCAAGTTACCGAAACACCGCAACCTACGCCAATTCCGACGGTTGAACCGACTCCGGTAATTAAGGTTGAAACTTCCCCGACTCCTGTTCCAACTGTTGAACCAACTCCGGAAATTAAAATTGAACCTTCTCCAACTCCTGTTCCAACTGTTGAACCAACTCCGGAAATTAAAATTGAACCTTCTCCAACTCCTGTTCCAACAATTGAACCAACTCCCCAAATTAAAGTCGAAACTTCTCCAACTCCAGTTCCAACGGTTGAGCCAACTCCTCAAATTAAAGTCGAACCTTCTCCGACTCCTGTTCCAACGGTTGATTCGAAGGCTGCAAATAGACCATTATTTGATACGGTAGTGATTACGGTTCCGCGTACGGAAAGTAAGAAGTCGGATGTTGAAAGTGAAAAATCTGCTGAAAAACCAGTCGAAAAAGTTCCTGAAAAAGAGCAGGTTATTGAAACAAAAAATGAGCCAAGTGCTGAATCGCGTCAGCGGGTTGTGGCTGAATCGGGAGTTCAAGAGCAAGCTTCCTGCATATTGATCACTCAGGAAAGTATCTCGATTTTGAGTAACGGCGGAAGTCTGGGGATGTTGGTCGGGCTCAATCAGGAAGGTGATGTTTCCAAGATTACAGCCCAGCCGAGCAATCCCCAAGATATTTCCGCAACCCTCGAACCTGATATCGGGAAAGAATCGAACCGTTTGTTTTTTTTAATCAAATCGATCAGCGAAAATAAAGGCGTTTTCACCGTCACATTTAATTCTCCATGCGGGAAAAAAGAAATAATCGTTAAAGTGCGGTAGAATTAATTACGAATTACGAATTATTAATTACTGATTTTTATGTAATTAATAGTTGTTAATTCGTAATTTTTATATATGAACGAAAATAAATTTCGCAGCGGCTATGTCGGATTGATCGGGCGTCCGAATGCGGGAAAATCAACGCTTTTGAATCATTTGGTTGGCGAAAAAATTGCCGCAGTTTCAAATAAACCCCAAACTACCAGACATAAAATTAAAGGAATTGTGACCAATGAAAGCAGGGCAAATCGTTTTTATTGACACGCCCGGCGTTCATAAACCCGGCTATTTGCTGAATCGCAGAATGATGTCGGCGGTTCACGATGCGATTTTGTCGGTTGACGTTGTTGTCCTGATGCGTGACGCGAGTGTTTCTACCGGAAATGGGGATAGATTTGTTCTCGATTTGATCAAGCAAGCAGAAAAACCTGCGATTTTAGTTTTGAACAAGATCGATAAAGTTAATGATAAGAAGAATTTACTACCGCTTATTGAATTTTATTCTAAGGAATTCGAGTTTGCCGAAATCGTTCCGATTTCGGCTTTGAAAGGTCAGGCGATTGAGAATCTTTTGTCGCAAATTGCCAAACATTTACCCGAAGCCGAGCCGATTTTTGCCGCCGATGAGATGACCGATCAGCCAATGCGGACTTTAGTTGCGGAAATGGTTCGCGAAAAAATCTTGCAAACCACAGGTGAAGAAATTCCCTATGTTACAGCGGTAGTCACCGAAAAATATGACGAAACTGATCCGAATTTCACCAAGATCTATTGTGCGATCTTTGTTGAAAGATCATCGCAAAAAGGGATTATCATCGGAAAACAAGGTGCAAAATTGCAGCAAATTGGCACGAATGCACGAATCGATATTGAAAAGATTCTCGGTCATCGCGTTTATTTGCAGCTCTTTGTAAAGGTTGTGGAAGATTGGCGAAATCGCGAACGTGATTTAAACGAAATGGGGATCGTGGAATAGATATGTCGATCGAAAAGAAATGGTTCGCCCTTGAAGTTACCGTTATTTCTGAAGCTTCCGAAGCAATTGAATTTGGCTTAAACGAACTCGAAGCACTAGGCACTGAAATAAATAATCTTGGAAAACTCCCGGCAGAAACTGTGACCGTTATTGGTTATTTTGAGGAGAAACTCGATTTTAGTTTTCTAATTGAAAAACTAGATGCGGCTCTGCGAATTTATGATTTTGACGAAAGTGCAATCGAAAATTGGACTTGGCGGGAAGTCGAAAATCAGGATTGGCTAGCCGAATGGAAAAAGACCTGGAAGCCAACAATTACCGATAAATTCATTATCGCCCCGATGTGGGAAACTGTTGAAAATACGAACAAAATCATAATTCGTATCGAGCCTTCAATGGCGTTTGGCACAGGCACTCACGAAACTACCAAACTCTGCCTACGGGCAATCGAAAAACATTACACCGGCGAAAGTTTTTTCGACGTTGGAACGGGTACGGGAATTTTAGCAATGGCAGCCTTAAAGTCTCAAGCCTCAAGTTCAAAGTCCAAAGTCGTTGGCTGCGACACTGATGTCGATTCCATTAAGATCGCCAAAGAAAATGCTGAGGTAAATGATGCTTCGGAGATCGAGTTTTATGTCGGATCGATTACGGAATCGACTCCGCAATTTGAATTCGTTTTTGCAAATTTAACAGCCGATGTGATTATTCCGCTTTTGCAGTTGCTCGTTAGTAAAACTAAGCAAACATTGGTTTTATCGGGAATTTTGGTTATTCAGAAAGATGAAGTTTTAGCCGAACTAAAGAAACTTAATATTGAAAATCCACAGATTGAAATTGATGGCGAATGGATTTCGATTTTGATAAGTAAATAATCTGCTATAATTCAGTCAGAAAGGAGCGAGTAATTATGGCTATTTCAAACACAATTGAGCAAGTAACTATTGATTTACCAATAGAAGTCAAAACCGCTTTGGAACGCAAAGCAAAGGGACAAGATATAAAAACTTTTATTCAAACGATTATCAGAAAACAAGCCTTGCGTCCGAGTTTGGACGAGTTGCTTGCTCCTGTTCGCCAAGAATTTGATGAAAGCGGAATGAATGAAAACGATTTAGATGTTTTCATGAATTCGGTCAGAGAAAAAGCCCGCCAAGACAAACAAAGTAGATAACCACAATGATTAAGGCAGTTTTTGACTGTAATATTTTTTGGCAAATCTTTTTCTCAACCAAAGGGATTGGTGCAAAATGTTGGGAATTAGTAACAACCGAAAGAGTTGAACTCATTGTTAGTTCTGATATATTAGACGAAATCCGCGACGTTCTCACGAGACCCGAAACCCAAACTAAATTTACCAAAGCGACTAATGAAAATGTCGATGTCTTTCTTGAAGAAATTATTGAATTTGCTACCTTTGTTTCTGTAGTCCCCAAGAGATTTATATATTCAAGAGACCAGAAAGACGAACCCTACATCAATCTTGCAGTCCACAAAAAAGCTCATTACATAGTTAGCCGTGATAAAGACTTGCTTGATTTAATGACTCGTTTTGACAATGAAAGCAAAGAGTTCAGAAAGCGATTCAGACCGCTGAAAGTCGTCGATACAATAACGTTTGTTGAAATTGTAGAACGAAGTAGCGGTCTGATAACTTAATTAATTACATGGCTTTCCATTGTGGTTTTTTGATAAGTAATTTGCAGAAGCCCGCACGTGAGTAAGGGCGAAAAGCTAACGCCCTTGTTTACACGCGGGCTTCTGCAAGGAAAAGCTATGGTTTTTTGACGTAGCTTTTGTGCATCACAACTTTGGTTTTCTCGTCGCGGGCTTCAAAAACTACATTTTCTTTGTCTTCGCGTGTGACAGCCTTGTTACGACTATTGACCGTCCGTTCTTTCGATTCGCCTCTATCAGCATCACTCATAAAAGATTCAAGCTCGCTTATTTTTACTAACTTTGTCGGTCTGCCCGTTTGAAATTCGGCAACTGCTTCCATCGCTGTCGCTTTTAGCAATTTGAGCCATAACTTCTTAAACAAAAAGTTTGACGCGTAAATATCGGCACTATTAATCTTGCCGTTGATTACAAAGGCGTAGCCGATAACATCGTCGTCCCGGTCGGCAATTGACGCCAGTTTTTTCACGTAGTCATCAGCATTTGCAATCACCTGTTTGTTTTCCAGACTGAGCTGCAAGCTGGTCGCAGACTGATCAGAATTAACCCGTACGCCGACATTTTGACTAAGTTTTCCTTGTGCTTCTGAAACTTTTTTCCAAACTTCTTGCTGCGAACGAGCTTGATTTGCTGCAATTTTCAGATCTTTCGTAACAATGCGTTCATTTGATGAAGAAAACTTCCCTGCTTCTTCGCCGCCGCGTTTTTCCCAACGACCTGATTCAACGCAAAAAGCTTCAATCGAAATTCGACCCGAACGAGCCGGAATTATTATCGTTACAGACAATACACGATCTTGTTTTCCGCCCTTCACAATGTCGCCGGATTGAATAAATACTTCGTATTGCGATGATTTATTTTCTATCGCGAGTTCGTTAACGTCAGAAGTTTCATAAACTGCGAAAACTCCCTTTTCCATAGCTTCCTGCAAAGTTAAGATATTTTTGTTTTTGATCTGATCTTTTCCATGGATCAAAAATACCGATAAATTTTTGTGTGTAACGGGGGCAGAAATTCGATAACCACCTGTTTGTGCAAGCATTTGCAGCGTTGCAACTAATACCAAACTAAAGCCGATTAAGATATTTTTTATCTTCATAATTATTCTCCTTTTGCTAATTTCTAAAACTGGAGAGAGAACCCTTGTATATCTGCTGAACGCTGCGGGGAAATATTTCTTGCAAAAAATATCGATTCGCTTAAAAATAGCTTCGACATTAAAATTTATCCGGAGCTTCAAACATGAAACTTTTACTACCCCTGGGATTTCTGTTTTTTTCTTTATCTTTCTGTAATTTGGCAAACAGGTTTACTGGCGGCAAAACGGACACGCCCTCAAATTCAAACGTCGATTTTACGAAAACTGATTCACCTATCTCGAAACCAGACGAAATTGCCGCCGAAAAATACAGCTTAACACCCGAACAATCAGGCATTTTAAATAGTGGAAAAGATATTAAATGGGATGAACAAGGAGTCGGCTGGACCGTGCCAAACACCTGGAAAAAAACAACTTCCAGTCCAACAACTTTGATGTGGTCGTCCTCAGACGGAGCATTTTTGATTGCCAATGTTTCACCGCTCGGCGGAGATTTCCCAACCGATATCAGCCTCAAAGCAAATTACGATGGTTCGGTCACCAGACAAAAAAATGGTGAATTAGAAAAACTCCGATATGTAGAAATTGACGGTTTGAAAGGAATTGAATTTATCGAAGTAATGCCAAACAAAAAAGATGATCCGCGACGGCATCAATGGATCAGCTTTCGCAAATACGCAGGTCAAGTGCAAATGCTCAATTTTATGCTTACGACCAAAGGTGCGAGTTTTGACAAACATCGCGACGAATTTGCAGCAATCATATCTTCAACAAAAATAACCAGATAAAAGCTTTTCCAATATGTTTAGGTAAGCTACAATCAACGATAAATTATGCCACTATCCCCCGATAAATCGCTTGGGCAATTCAAGATTATTTCTTCAATTGGAAAAGGCGGAATGGGCGAAGTTTTTCTCGCTCAAGATACAAAACTCGATCGCAAAGTTGCGATTAAATTCTTGAACGAAGAATTCAGCCAAGATGCCGATAAACTGAATCGTTTCATCCAAGAAGCCAAAGCGGTTTCGGCGTTGAATCATCCGAATATTCTGACGGTTTATGAAATCGGCGAAAAGGATGAGGCTAACTTTATTGTCACCGAATTTATCGAAGGCAAAACTTTGCGTGAAAATCTTTCGCCGAAGCAGACAAACTCGCTTAATTCGATTCTAAAAATTGGTGTGCAAGTCGCCGAAGCATTGTCAGCCGCACATCAGGCGGGAATTATCCATCGTGACATTAAGCCCGAAAACATTATGATTCGGGAAGATGGTTATGCGAAAGTTCTGGATTTCGGGCTTGCGAAATTGACCGAACAGAAGCCGAAAGATGCCGCTTTATCGGAAGATACTACGAAAGGTTTAGTCAAAACTAATCCCGGAATGGTGATGGGAACGGTTTCATATATGTCGCCCGAACAGGCTCGCGGAAAGCCAACGGATGCGAGGACAGATATTTGGAGTTTGGGTGTAGTTTTGTATGAAATGTTGTCGGGCAAAGTTCCGTTCACGGGCGAAACTATCAATCACACCATCGTTTCAATTTTGGAAAAAGAGCCGAAATTGCTTGATAATGTTCCTGACGAATTGCAAAGAATCGTCCGCAAAACTCTGACGAAAGATGCGGATATGCGGTATCAAACGGCGAGAGATTTGTTAATTGATTTGAAAAACTTGAGACGCACGTTGGACATTCAAGGCGAACTTGAACGCTCAATCGTTCCGAATCGAGAAGTTACGACCAATCAAGTTCAAGAGAATGAAACGGCGATTTACAGTTCAAAATCAATCGAAGCAACGAAAGCCGAATCGGATGCACAATCAACGCAAAACGTCTCAAACTCATCAAGCCTCGAATATGCCGTCACACAAGCAAAAAGTCATAAACTTGCAACGGTAATTATTGGCATCATTTTACTTTCAATCATTTCCGCGATTGCTTATTTCGGCTTCTTCGCCAATCGTTCAGGCAAACAAATCAATTCAATCGCCGTGATGCCGTTTGAAAATAAAAATTCTGATGCCGACACGGATTATTTGTCCGATGGTTTGGCGGAATCGTTGATTTTTCGGCTGACGCAGATTCCTGATTTGAAGGTTAGCCCGACGAGTTCGGTGATGCGTTACAAGGGGAAGGAGACTGATGTTGCCAAGATTGCAACTGAACTTGGCGTAGATGCGGTGATGACCGGACGGATGACCAAGCGGGGCGACAATCTGAACATCACGGTTGAGCTGGTAGATGCCCGCACCAACAAATCGCTGTGGGGCGAGCAGTATGAACGCAAAATAGCGGATTTGCTCAATACGCAAAGGGAAATCGTCACCGAAATCACCAGCAAACTGCAACTAAAACTCTCGGGCGAAAGCGAGCAGAAGCTGGCGAAGAAATACACCGACAATAACGAAGCGTATCAGCTTTATCTGCAAGGTCGTTTTCATTGGAACAAAAGGCAAACAAAAGAATTTGAAAAGGCGATCATGTTTTTCAAACAAGCCATCGAAAAAGACCCGAACTTTGCCCTGGCTTACAGCGGATTAGCCGATACTTATTCTGTGCTTCCTGACTGGGGTGATTTCAGACCCAAAGAGTATTCGCCGCAAGCCAAGGTAGCAGCACTAAAGGCTCTTGAACTCGATCCGAACTTGGCGGAAGCCCACGCATCATTGGCAATAGTCCTTCTTAATTATGAATATGACTTTGCAGGGGCGGAAAAATCATTCAAACGGGCGATCGAACTCGATCCGAAATACGCGACGGCACGTCAATGGTATACCGGACTACTATCCTCCAGTAGCAGACATGAGGAAGCAATCAAAGAAATAACGAAAGCTGTTGAACTCGATCCATTTTCATTCGTAATCAATTACTGGGTAGCGGGTATTCTGCAACGTGCCGGACGATTTGACGAAGCACTTTTGCAAATGAAGAAGCTCAATGAGTTATTCCCCGATGAAGGACGTTTTCGACGTTTCAACGCTGAAGTCTATGCCTCTCAAGGCAAATATGATCTGGCTGTCGAAGAACGCCTACTTGAGGCGAAGGCAAGAAATGGCAAACCCGAAAATATTGCGAAATTGAAAGAAGCCTACGAAAAAGGCGGTTGGGATAGCTTCGGGCGGATGAGTGGGGAAATACGCCTCGAAGAACTGAACGCCAAACAGGCAAAAGACCCCAACGGATATGTGAAATCCATCGATTATGCCCACGCATACGCCTGGGGCAAGGACAAAGATAAGGCAATCGAATATCTGAACAAAGCGTATGAAGAGCGTGACAGGCAATTGACCGAACTAAAGGTAATTAAATCCTGGGACTTCGTGCGAGACGAACCGCGATTTAATGGATTAGGCAGGAAAGTTGGGATTCCTGAATAGTAAAAATTATGAAACGATGCCCTGAATGTAGAAGAGATTATTACGATGACACGCTGGTTTTCTGTCTTGACGACGGAGCAAATTTGCTCGAAGGTCCAGCGAATGATGAGCCGAAAACCGCGATTTTTGGAGCGAATGAAACCGGCGAACAACCGACTGCAATTCTGACAAATTTGCAGAACGAAGCACCGACTTTACCCAAAATCGAGGACGCGGAACAGACCAAAATCCTTTCCGCCAACGAAACAGGAAAGCGAGTCGCTCCGGTAATTGAAGAAGTTGAAAAGATAACGGAAAAACTTCCAAACAAATCGTCACGTAAAGTTTGGCTGATTGCAATTCTCGCGGGAATTTTAGCGATTGGCGGATTTTTCGCTTATCGTTATTTCACGCCGACCAAGCAAATCGAATCAATCGCCGTGATGCCGTTTGTTAATGAAAGCAAGAATGAAGAGGTTGAATATTTGAGCGATGGAATGACGGAAACGCTTATCAAGAGTTTGTCGGATTTGCCGAATTTGAATGTCAAACCGCGTTCGTCGGTCTTTCGTTACAAAGGCAAAGATACCGATGTGAAAACTATCGGCAAAGAGCTTAATGTCGAAGCGATATTGAACGGCAGAGTGATTCAGCGTGGCGAACAATTGACTCTGAGTTTGGAATTGATTGATGTCCAAAACGACAAAGTGCTGTGGACGGAAAGCTATCAACGCAAGCAATCCGACCTTGTTTCGCTGCAAAGCGAGATTGCCAAAGATGTTTCGACCAAACTCAAACTAAAACTTTCAGGTGCGGACGAAGCCAAAGTAACCAAGACTTCAACGGCAAATCCCGAAGCCTATCAAGCGTATTTGAAAGGACGATATTACTGGAATCGGCGGACGGCGGGAAACATCAAAAAAGCAATCGAGCAATTCAAAGCCGCGACCGACCGTGATCCAAATTACGCATTGGCTTACACTGGTCTCGCCGATTGTTATGTTGTCCTGAATGAATACGCCGGAACTCCGATAAGCGAGACAAGACCGCAGGCAAAGGCTTATGCCGAGCGTGCGATAGCGATTGACGACCAATTGGGCGAACCGCACGTCTCACTTGGAAAGGTGTTTGATCAATCGTGGGAATGGGCGAAATCGGAACGGGAATACAAGCGGGCGATTGAACTCAATCCAAATTATGCAACGGCATATCATTGGTATTCGTTACTTCTTAAAAATCTTGGACGTTTCGATGAAGCGGCGGCGATGATCAATCGGGCATCGGAACTTGATCCGCTTTCGAGTGTAATTGCCATAAATGTCACGAGAATGTATCAGCTACAAAATAACCACGACGCTGCTATTAATAACACTCTAAAAATAATTGAACTCGATCCGACTTATCCGAGTGCGTATGTGTTTTTGGGAGAATCATATCTCAAACTAGGACGCAATGCTGAAGCCATCACGAATCTGGGAAAGGCGGTCGAATTGAGCAACCGATCCGGTCTTACACTTCTGGGTTTAGGTTATGGATACGCCATTACAGGAAAACGCACAGAGGCAAATGCCATTGTCAAAGAGCTAGAAGAAAAGTATGCGAGGAAGGAATCACTTGCGACTTACGTTGCTGCCGTTTATGCGGGGTTGGGCGACAAAGACAAGGCGTTTGAATGGTTGGAAAAAGCCTTTCAGAACAAAGAGGATTTAGCAGTAATCAGATGGCGAATCTATTATGAATCTCTCCGCGACGACCCGCGATACAAGGATTTGCTGAAACGGATGGGTTTGCCGGAATGAATTTGAGAAAAAGAATGAGTAAAGAACTTGAGATGATAAAATTATTTTGTTTTGGAGAATAAAATGAGCAATTTACTTTCAACCGATTTAGATTCACCAACCTCCGTGCCATATTTTCTGTGGGATGCACCAATGACCGTTGCCGAATTGAAGCAAAAATTAGCTTCGGCTTCTGATGTAGAAAGAATCCGTCTGCTTGGGAAAATCTTACGCGAAGCCCGCGACACCGAAGTTTGGAAATTTACCACTCCACAGGAAGTTTGGCGAAATTGGGAGGCAATTGAACAACATCTCGGACGGCGACGCGAATTTTGGAAGTTTTTGTTTGAATTTTGGGACAAGGAAGGTTTGCTGGATGAAAAGCACTCTTAACAATTTACAAAACGAATTCTTACGCGAATTTTTCAGCCGTGAAAGTCACTTTTTTTTGACGGGTGGTGCAGCACTTGTCGGTTTTTATTTTGGTCATCGTCAGACTGAAGATTTAGATTTATTCACGCTCGAAAACGAAGTCGAAAAAGGTTTTGCGATTGCGAGAGATGCGGCAAAGAGTTTAGATGCAACAGTTGAATCAATCCAAACTTCGCCCGATTTTCGGCGATTGTTGGTTACGCGAGGTGATGAAGCGGTGGTGGTTGATTTAGTCCGTGAATATGTTTTTCAACTCGAAACTGAAAAACGCGAAATAAACGGAATTCGCCTTGATTCACCCGAAGAAATTTTGGCAAACAAACTCTGCACGTTGTTATCGCGTTCGGAAATTCGAGATTTGATTGATGTCCGGGAACTCGAAAATGCAGGATTTAGTTTGGAAAATGCCTTCCAAGTTGCCACTAAAAAAGATACGGGATTGTCTCCGGCACAACTCGCTTGGGTTCTCAATCAAATAAAGTTTGGCGACGATGCCCAACTTCCGATTGATATTTCGGTTGATGAATTGCGGGATTATCTGAGCGATTTGATTAACCGCTTGAAAAAAATTGCTTTTCCCGTGAAAAAAGAAGATGAATAAAGAATTATCTCCAAACGCGAATCTTTCGCACTACAAAATTATTTCAACCATCGGCAAAGGCGGCATGGGCGAGGTATTTCTCGCTCAGGATACGAAACTTGACCGCAAAGTCGCGTTAAAAATTCTCCCGCCCGAATTTGCCGAAGATGCCGACAGGATGAGTCGTTTTGTGCGTGAAGCGAAATCCGCTTCGGCTTTGAATCATCCGAATATAATTACGATTCACGAAATCGGCGAATCTGACGGAACGCATTTTATCGCCACCGAGTTTATCGAAGGTGAAACGCTATCGAAGCATTTGAAAGGTGAAAATGTCTCGCTGAAAACTGTTTTGGATATTGCGACTCAAATCGCATCAGCCTTGCAAACCGCACATTCGGCGGGAATTGTTCACCGCGACATCAAGCCCGATAATGTGATGATTCGCCAAGACGGTTTGGCAAAGATTCTGGACTTTGGAATTGCGAAATTGTCAGAATCGCCGAAAAGCGTTGGCGAAGAAGATGCCACAGCTATTCAAAAACCATCAACTTCGCCCGGAATGATAATCGGGACGGCAAATTATATGTCGCCCGAACAAGCGAAAGGCAAAGAGATTGATGCAAGGTCGGACATTTTCAGTTTCGGAATTGTTTTCTACGAAATGCTGACGGGCAAACGGGCGTTTGAAGGCGAAACTGCGTTGGAAAGTATCAGTTCGATTCTAAAAGACGAACCGAAACCGATCAGTCAATTCCTGCCTGAAGTTCCGAAAGAAATTGAGCGAATCGTTAGCAAAACGCTTAGAAAAGACCGTGAAGAGCGTTATCAAACGGCGAAAGATTTGGTCATAGATTTGAAAGATGCGAAACAAAGTTTGGAACTGCAAAATCTGATGGAGCGTTCGATCGTTCCGAATCAAGACAACAACAAAACGCAAATTCTGCAAGCGACAACTCTAGACGAAATCAATCAAACTACAACAAATCAAACGGTTGCAAGCAATCCGAAAACTAAATATTTAGCGGCTGGTTTATTAACTTTAATTCTCGCAGTCGGCGGATTTTTCGGTTACAAATCTCTCTCGCCAACAACCAATCAAATCAATTCCATTGCCGTCATGCCATTCGAGAATAAAAATTCCGATGCTGACACGGATTATTTGTCCGACGGTTTGGCAGAATCAGTGATTTTTCGGCTGACGCAGATTCCTGATTTGAAGGTTAGCCCGACGAGTTCGGTGATGCGTTACAAGGGGAAAGAGACTGATATTGCCAAGATCGCCAACGAACTTGGGGTAGATGCGGTGATGACCGGACGCCTCACCAAGCGGGGCGACAATCTGAACATCACGGTCGAGCTTGTGGATGCCCGCACCAACAAGTCGTTGTGGGGCGAGCAGTATGAACGGAAACTCTCGGAATTGTTGAACACCCAACGCGAGATCGTCACCGAGATCGTCGGCAAACTGCAACTAAAACTGTCGGGCGAAAGTGAGCAGAAGCTGGCGAAGAAATACACCGATAACAACGAAGCCTATCAACTTTATCTGCAAGGTCGTTATCATTGGAACAAACTGCAAATACCTGAATTTGAAAAGGCTATCGTGTTTTTCAAACAAGCCATTGAGAAAGACCCGAACTTTGCCCTTGCTTACACCGGATTAGCCGATACTTATCATTTGTTTCCCAGCTTTGGCGATTTCAGAGTAAAAGATTATAGTCCCCAAGCGAAGCAAGCGGCACTCAAGGCTCTCGAACTTGATCCGAACTTGGCGGAAGCCCACACATCACTGGCAAAAATCATTTATGAATATGAATACGATTTTGCAGGGGCGGAAAAATCGTTCAAAAGGGCGATCGAACTTGATCCGAATTACGCAACGGCACGTCAATGGTATGCGGAGCTTTTGTCTGCCAGCAGCAGGCATGACGAAGCAATCAGAGAAATAACGAAAGCCGTGGAACTCGACCCGTTTTCCGTGGCAATCAATGTATGGGTGGCGATTATTCTGCAACGTTCCGGACGATTTGACGAAGCAATTTTACAAATCAAAAAGTCGAATGAGCTATTTCCCAATTCACCAGGTATTCTTCAACAAAACAGTTTTGTTTATGCCAATCTAGGCAAATATGATCAGGCTGTCGAAGACTTCCTACTCGCTGCGAAGGCAAATAAAGATTTCAAACCCGAAAATATCGCGAAATTAAAGTCAGCCTACGAAAAAGGCGGCTGGGATGGCTTTCAGCGAATACGTCAGGAAATACGCCTCGAAGAACTGAATGCTAAACAGGCAAAAGACCCCAATGGATATGTTAAAGCTTGGGATTATGCCAACGCATACGCCTGGGGCAAAGACAAAGATAAGACGATCGAATATCTGAACAAAGCGTATGATGTGCGTGAAAAGCGGTTGCTCAACCTCATGTTCGGTAAAACTTGGGACTTCGTGCGAGACGACCCGCGATTTAAGGAATTGGTCAAGAAAGTCGGGATTCCTGAATAGAATTATGGAAACAAAATCTTTAACCAATAAAAATGATGAGATGAATTATGATTCGTTGGTCAAAGCCATCTCGCAAACTCACGAAAAGACGCAACTCCAAGCCACGCAAGCCGTTAATCTGGCTTTGACTTTGCGAAATTGGCTGGTTGGATATTACATTTTCGAGTATCAGCAAAACGGAAAAGACCGGGCGAAATACGGCGAGAAACTGCTTGAAAATCTGTCGAAAGATTTGAAAAAGAAGTTGGGCAAAGGTTTTACCCAAAGAATTTTGGAAACCGCTAGACAATTTTATTTGCGTTACCCAATTTCGCAGACACTGTCTGCGGAATTTGGGTTGAACTTATTATTACCTGCAAGTGTTGAAATAAATAAGTTTGAGTGGCAAGACGCAAAGTATTTTGCTCAGATGTTTCGCAAACTTTCTTGGTCTCACTTCGTTGAATTGATACGGATTGAGGACAATTTGAAACGTGCCTTTTACGAAATTCAGACTTTGCAAAATACTTGGTCGGTGCGTGAATTGAAACGTCAGCTTGATAGTTTGCTCTTTGAGCGAGTCGGTTTGAGCCGCGATAAGTTAGGCGTTTTGAAATTGGCGGAAACAGGCGAAATTTTCACGAAGCCGTCGGAAATTATCCGCGACCCTTACGTTTTCGAGTTTTTGGAACTGAAAGGCGAAGAACTTTACAGCGAAACCGATTTGGAAAAGGCTCTGATTGATAATCTGCAAAAATTTCTCCTCGAACTCGGACAAGGTTTTTGCTTGGTCGGCAGACAACAGCGGATCACTTTTGACAACGAACATTTCCGCATTGACCTTTTGCTCTACAATCGCCGTCTGAAATGTCTGTTTGCGATTGATTTGATGCTCGGCAAATTCAAACACGAATACGCCGGAGCGATGAATTTTTATCTGAATTATCTAAACAAAGAAGAAACCGAAGCAGACGAGAATCCGCCCATTGGTTTGATTTTATGTTCGGAGAAAAACGAAACGCACGTCTAATACGCACTCGGCGGGATGGAAAATCAAGTTTTTGTTTCCAAATATCAACTCCATTTGCCGACCGCCAACGAAATTGAAAATTTGATACAAAAAACGCGAAAGTTATTGGAAGACTAAAAAAATAAAGATGGAAACCGGAACAATAATCAATCAATACAAAATCATCTCCGCCATTGGTAAAGGCGGAATGGGCGAAGTGTTTTTGGCAGAGGATACAAAATTAAAACGTCAAGTGGCTTTGAAGATTTTGCCACCTGAATTTGCCGAAGATAAAGATCGGATGAGTCGTATTCTCCGTGAAGCTCAGTCTGCTTCGGCTTTGAATCATCCGAATATTATTACGATTTATGAGATTGGCGAATCTGACGGAACGCATTTTATTGGTACGGAATTTATTGACGGCAAAACTCTGAATGATTATAAAAAATCTAATCCGCTCAATTACAAATCGGCGTTGGAGATTGCGATTCAGGTTGCGTCTGCACTTAATGAAGCACATTCGGCGGGAATCGTTCATCGTGATATAAAGCCTGATAACGTGATGATTCGGGCGAATGGGTTGGTGAAGATTCTCGACTTTGGTATTGCGAAAGTATCTGCATCGTCAACATCTGCGGGTGATTCGAGCGAGGATGCAACTGCAATCAAATCGCCGACAATGCCCGGAATGATTATCGGGACGGCGAACTATATGTCGCCCGAACAGGCGAAAGGTAAAGTCGTTGATGTGCGAACGGATATTTTTAGTTTCGGAGTTGTGCTTTACGAAATGATTGCGGGCGGGCTTCCGTTTGAAGGCGAAAATGCTTTGGAAATGATTGGTGCGATTTTGCATAAAGAAGCGAAACCTTTGAGCGAAGAAATTCCAACTGAAATCGCCAAAATCATCAGCAAATGTCTGCGGAAGAATCGGGATGAACGTTATCAAACAATCAAAGATGTCGGTAATGATTTGAAGGAAGTTAAGCAGGAATTAGAACTTAAAAATCTGATGGAGCGTTCGATTGTTCCAAATGATGACAGTAACAAAACGCAAATTTTGCAACACCAAACTACTACGAATCAAACAGTTGCAAGTAATTCTAAATCGAAATATTTAGCGGCGGGATTATTAACTTTAATTCTCGCAATCGGCGGATTCTTTGGTTACAAGTATCTCTCGCCAACAACCAAACAAATCGAATCAATCGCGGTGATGCCGTTTGAGAATAAAAGCGGTAATGCTGATGTTGAATATCTCTCGGATGGAATGACGGAAACGCTCATCAATAGTCTCTCGCAAATTCCAAATTTGAATGTCAAAGCTCGTTCAACGGTTTTTCGTTACAAAGGCAAAGGGTTTGATTTGAAGAAGATTGCCGCTGAATTGAACGTCCAAGCAATTTTGACGGGGCAAGTTGTCCAACGCGGCGACCAAATGACTTTGAATCTGGAATTGATTGACGCAAAAACTGAAAACGTCCTGTGGGGCAATAAATATGAGCGAAAAGCATCAGATTTGGTTTCGTTGCAGAGCGAAATTGCCCGCGATGTTTCGAGCAAACTCAAATCCAAGCTAACGAGTGCAGAAGCAGCGAGTGTGGAGAAAAATTACACTGCCAACTCCGAAGCCTATCAGCTATATCTGCAAGGTCGTTACCATTGGAACAAGCGGCAAATCCCTGAACTTGAAAAGGCGGTCGTATTTTTCAAACAAGCCCTCGAAAAAGACCCGAACTATGCTCTGGCTTATACCGGATTTGCCGATACTTATTCTGTGATATCTAGTAATCCTCCTTCTGCGATGTCTAGTAGGAGCGATTTCAGACCAAAAGAATATATGCCGCAAGCTAAACAAGCGGCACTTAAGGCTCTCGAACTTGACCCGAACCTGGCGGAAGCCCATACATCGCTGGCACAATTCATCTTTTATTATGAATATGACTTTGCAGGTGCGGAAAGATCATACAAAAGGGCGATAGAACTTGATCCGAATTACGCGGGGGCTCATCAATGGTATTCACTACTATTAGCCCAAAGCGGCAGACACGACGAAGCGAACAGAGAAATAACGAAAGCCATCGAACTCGACCCATTTTCGTTGCCAATTAATGGGGTTTCATATTTTCAACTGATATTTGCCGGACGATTTGACGAAGCACTTTTACAAGCCAAGAAGAGAAATGAGCTGTTTCCTAATGAGGTAGAATTTCATATCTTAAACAGTCGTGTTTATGCCGAGCAAGGTAAATATGATCAGGCGGTCGAAGAATTCCTGCTCACTGCGAAGGCAATTAAGGATTACAAACCCGAAAATATAGCGAAATTGAAAGAAGCCTACGAAAAAGGCGGACGGGATGGCTACGGTCGGATGCGTCAGGAACTATCCATCGAAAACCTCAACGCCAAACAGGCAAAAGACCCCAATGGATATGTTCGGGCGTTAAGATTATGCAGAGGCATACGCTTGGGGCAAAGACAAAGATAAGACAATCGAATATCTGAACAAAGCATATGACGAGCGTCACGAAAGAATGCTCGACCTAACCGTCGAAAAAACTTGGGACTTCGTGCGAGACGACCCGCGATTTAAGGAATTGGTCAGGAAAGTCGGGATTCCTGAATAGAAACATGAATTGCCGTCTGCTTCAGTCTGACGGATGCTGGTTGGAAAAAGATTCGGCTTTAGCCAAACAAAAAAAGGACAATTCCTTATTGCTTCAGCACAAATTAGGCTAAAGCGAAAAGGAAAATTATTTAACAGAATTTCGGCTAAAACCTATTGCAAAACTGCTATTGTCCGTCAGCTAAAGCGGACGGCAATTCATGATGCAGAAATTCATAAACCGAATTTCAAAGGGGTAGAATTCGACTCCTTTCTGTTCAAAACAGGAAAATAAATTATGGCGAAAAATAAAACTATATTGGTTAGCGGCACTGAAATTACGATTTCTAATCGCGGTGAAAAAGACTACATCTCGTTAACCGATATTGCCAAATATCGAAATACCGTTGAGCCATTTTCGGTAATTAACAATTGGATGCTGAGCAGAAGCACGATTGATTTTATTGGATTGTGGGAAAAATTAAACAACCCAAATTTTAAACCCATCGAATTCGAGAGGTTTAGAAATGAAGCGGGCAATAATTACTTTGTGCTTTCTCCGCAAAGATGGATTGTGCAACTTGTGAAGGGGGTTTTCCCTATCTTGCAGAATTAAATTCTCAACCGATCTCTGCCGGAATGCTTCTTATCTACGATGATGTCGCAATTCTAGCCTGAACAAGTACCATTCCCGAAGGTCGAAATCGTGGCGGACAAACTGCTTTGCTTGAAGCACGTTTGAAATTTACGGCTGAAAAGGGTTGTAAAATTGCGATTATGGGAGCTTTGCCTGGTAGCCAATCGCAAAGAAATGCTGAGAAAAATGGTTTTGGGATTGCTTATACGCGAACGAAATGGCAGTTGAAACTCAATGCAGAAACACGCACGAAGTAAGTGTGCCGCGTTTGACGCCCTTACTTTGTGCGGGCTTCTGCATCGCTTACTCCCTAGGCATTTGTAGCTTTTTGGAACGCACGCGTCGCCGCAGCATTGTCAAAAAATTCATGGAACGCAGTTATCAATCCATTGCTAACATTGAAAACATGAACCCATTCGGTTTCGTATTTTCGACCCGTCGGTTTAACGGTTGCGGCAGATCTGCCTAAAACAACAACCCTATTGCCTTCAGTAATAAACTCTCGCGGCTCAAAAAGTGTAAGATCTTCATCTGCCGAAAGCGACTCGAAAAAATCGCCAACCGCAGCATGACCCTGACACTTTCCGCCAAACTTAGAATTTTCAATTTCCGGCACTTCCCAATGCACATCATCAGAAAGCAGAGTGATCAATCCGGCAACGTCGCCTTTGCCAAATCTGTCGTATGCGTCTTGTACTATTTCTAAATTATTCATCTTCGGGGGCTCCTTTCCAAACCAAAATTGGACGGTTGTGTAGGAGAATTCGTGTTTTAATCAGTATAAACCCGAAATTAATATTCACCCAATAGAATTATATAGCAGTCGGCGAATCCGCATGCGGCACAAAACATTGCCGGCAGCGGGCTTCATATTTGTCGCTGGCTCCAACCTCAACTCTTGATTCGGATTCAACTGTTCTTTGTGAATAATTTGCAGTTTCGCCGCATCTTACGCATATCGCGTGGGTTTTTGTGATAAATTCAGCAATCGCAAGGAGTTGCGGCATCGGTTCGAAAGGCTTTCCCGTGTAATCCTGATCTAATCCGGCGATAATCACGCGAATTCCGCCATTAGCCAATTCATTTGCGACTTTAACCAAACCCTCGTCCAAAAATTGACCTTCGTCGATTCCGATAACTTCAGTATCTTTTTCAATCGCCCTCAACAATTCTTCAGCATTCGCAACTGCAATCGAATCATGCCGCATATCGGAATGCGAAACAATTTCAACTACTGAGTATCGATCATCAATTTTCGGCTTAAAAACCTGCACTTTTTGCCGGGCAATTCTCGCCCTACGCAGACGGCGAATCAATTCTTCAGACTTTCCCGAAAACATCGATCCGACAATAACTTCTATCCATCCCGCCCCATTATGACGGTGTTTGACGCGTTCCTCGCTTGAGTCGAACGCAAATTCATCAACCATATATAAGTTCCTTTTTTATTAAGTGAAGCAGTATTATATGGAAATAATTAGGAAAGTGGAAAAGGCAAAAAGTTAAAAAGTTTTGCACATAATTTTGCAAGCCAATTTAACTTTTTTTACTCTTTCCCTTTTTCACTTTTTAACTCTATGCTAAATATGTGAACATTAATATCTGCCCACAATGCAAGCGTCCTTACATGGCGAATTTGGATTTTTGCCCGAAATGCCCGCGTTTGGAATGGAATCAGGAATCGTGGGTTAATGTTGGTTGTCTGCTTGCGATGATGCTGCCGATGATTGTATTGATTTTCTTGTGGCTTCTCTTATTCTTTGCTACTTTATTTCGCTAGTTAACCAATGCTGTCACGACCGAATCAATTATCGGTGAACTTTCATTTTTCCTCGTCTCATTATTTGTAAATATAACAAAAGCAAAGGTTTCATCATTTGAACTCTTCGCAAAACCCGCCAGAGAATTTACATAAGTAATCGAACCCGTTTTTGCTAAAACGCGACCTTGCAGATTTGCTAAACGCCCACGCATTGTGCCGTCAGTTCCCGAAATCGGCAATGAATTTTTGAACTCCTCAGCAAACTTACTTTGCGTTGCAAAAATCAGAGCCCTTCCCATCGCTTCCGGCGTAACAAAATCAAGCCGCGATAAGCCCGAACCATCGTGAATTTTCACTTCATCGGCAGCGATTTTATTATCAATCAACCATTTTTTTATGACAGATGCACCTGCCGAATCGTCACCACGAGTTTTTTGAACTTTCGGATTTTCATCGGGTGCAGTTTCGCCAAATTTCTTGCCAAGAGTGCGTAAAATAAGCTCGGCGTATAGGTTAACTGAGTCTTTATTCATCTTGCGAATGATTTCGCTAAGCATTTTGCTGCTGATCGAAGCGAGTTCGTTTGCCTTGCTTGCATCAAATTTATTTTCCGTTTTCCAATCGGTTTGCTTTCACTTCGCCGTCAACTTTAATCCCTCTTTTTTCGAGTTTTTCTTTAAGAGTTTTAGCCGCCCATAAAGCAGGCTTGCTGACCGAAACTTTCGCTTGCAAATTCGCCCCATTTCCCCAAACATAGACTTCATTTTCGTTGATTTCACGCTTCAATCCGATGGCTTCAATATCTTGAATCGGGTTAACTTCGCCCGAGGTTTTCACGTAGTCGCTCGAAGAAAAAGGCTTGCCATTTTTCAGAGCTAACTTCCACTTGATTTTCATTAAAGGTTAGACGCCGAAGCCTCCGCTCCGTAATACCATTGCAATTCGCCCCAAGCCCAACCGTCGCCGATCTTATCACCTTTGAAATAGCTTTCGTCACCAATTATGCTGCCCTTGATTTGCCTTAAACCCTTGTTTTTCAAATCATTAACAAGTTGGTCAATCGAATCCTCGGAAAAATCAGGCGAGCCTGTTCCGTATAAAATCAAGTCGCCAGTTAGCGTCCCATTTTCAATCTTCTGGTTCGAATAAAGTGATGTTTTCCAAGTAAAGTCTGCACCTAGCCTGTCTAAAGCAACGATGGAAGTGATCAATTTTTCGGTCGAAGCAGGATTAAAAAGCTTCTGAGCATCGCGTCCGCAAGCGATTCGCCCGTCTTTTAGGCAAATCGCTATTATTCCCCAGCGAGCATTTGAAAATTCACTTTGATCAATTATTTGATTGATTTTCTCGCAGCGGGCAAGATCTGCAGGCAACTTAGAAATCTCTAAAAGTTTGGAAAGATTAACGTTAGGAGCAGAGATGTCGATTTGACTTGGCTCGACGATGTTCGTATTTTGATTGTTTTGACTATTGAAAAAACAAGCGGAGTTGAGAAGAATTAAGGAAAGAAAGCTAATTCCAAGATTTAACCTCATTTGATAACCTCCCAAATCCTTCTGGAAAAGACATTTCCAACTCAGCAAGCAACTGATTTCCGACGAGTCGTTCGCATTCTTCAACTGCTCGTTTCGTTTCTAATTCTAGGGAAGGGCGACTCGTTCCATAAACCAATTCTTTCAGCTTTTTCCTATCGTAAGTTATTTTCTCGCCAGATTGATAACGAAACCAATAGTTTTCCGAAACGTGAGGATTTATACCAATTAAATACCAAGCCTCAATCGCAGGCACAGGCACACCAATTGCTACTTTTAGTAATTCTCTACTTTCAATTTTTTGTAATCCTCTAAGTGAGTTTTCAACTGCTTTTCTCAACTGGCAAAGGCGACAATTATGATTTAGGTTATTTTCGTGTTCAGCGATGTGAACCGGCGTATCATCTGAATCAGACGCGACCACAAGAGCTTCAGCATTAGAATCGTAATAAACAGCAGCTATGACCGATGGTAAATCTCGATCAAGGTGGGATGAACTTCTATAAATCAATTTATTAGGTAAATTGGTTTCTTCAATTTCTTCTTGCAAGATTCCTCTAACGATAATTATGAGGGCAGATTCATCGGCGGTGGATTCGCTAAAAAATGCAATTTTCATACCTGAGCAGGAACTCCCCCTAACACGCCGCTATACCAAATTTCACCCAAAGGAGCATCCTGCAAAATTTCTTTGATATGGGGTTTATCAATTAATCTTTCAAAATGAACGCCTTTTTCATCTTTGCTGGAAATCACGATTTCTTCAGGATTGTCTTTGTACAGATCAAGTAAATACGGCGAATGCGTCGTCGCGATAACTTGAATCGGTTCACGTTTTTCCCCATAATTTTCAGGAAACGCCAAACGATACATCGCCTCTTGAATATTTCGCAAAAGCCTTGGATGAATACCTTTTTCAGGCTCTTCAAAAGCAACTATTTTTGGCGGATTTGGCAAATAGGCAATTGTTAGATATGCCAAAGCTAAAAGGGTTCCGTCCGAAAGTTCACTCGCCTTGATTTTATGCTTTCCAACGGTTGTTCTTAGTAAAAACGATCTGCTTCCTGTATTTGGTGTGCCAAATAAAATCTGGTCAAACTCAGGAAACCATTCATTAAGTTCTCTATTTAAACCAATAAATCTTTCTGGTTCGTTATCTCGAAGCCTATCTAATACTCCCGCAAAATCAAGCCCACTAGTCTTTAACTCTATGTTAGGAGCAAGCGAAACTTCATTTGCAATTAGACCCGCTTCAAAAGAAAATATCTCAAAATTGCTGATAAATTCCTCTATTTTTGTAGGAATACCTCTTGGCAAAAACTCGTGCGGTAATTGGGGATTGCCATGTGAATTAAGATATTGAAATCTTTCTATGACATTTCTACCATCATTTTGCCACCAAGAACTTCGTATACTAATTTCTGGATTATCCCACGTAAAAAGCACATCTGCTCTACTATTCGCTATGGATAGTCCAACTGACAATATATCGTTTAACTGAGAAGGAGAAGGATTTGATGCATATTTAGCGGCTTTCAGAGCCGTACTTTTCCCTGTTCCATTTGCTCCGACGATCAGCGTGAATCGCCCAAGTGGAAGTGTTGCGTCTTGCAACGCTTTAAAGTTTTTGTAATGAATTGAAGTAATCATTAATGTTCCACGCGTAAATCCCTACCCGTCATTTCGTCAGGTTTTGCGATTCCCAAAATGCCCAAAATCGTCGGTGCAATATCTTCCAAAGCCCCGTCTGTGCGGAGTTGCGTGCCATTTGCGTGTTCATCGACCAGATGAAAAGGTACCGGATTTTTGGTGTGTGAATTATTGATATCACCATTGTAAAGGTCGATCATTTCTTCGCAATTGCCGTGGTCGGACGTGATTAAAGCGATTCCGTTCATCTCGCGAATCTTTTGTAAAACACCGCCAAGACAGGTGTCGATAAATTGAACCGCTTCGATAGTTTTATTGAGATTTCCGCCATGTGCGATAATATCAGCTGCAGCTAAATTGACGATAAAAACGTCATTTTCGCCCGCTTCGAGTCCGCGTAAAAGCTTATCGGTAACCTTAAAACAACCCATTTCAGGTTGAGTTTCATAGGCTGAAAGTTTCGGTGAAGGAATTAGTATGCGTTGCTCGCAATCATGCTCAGATTCAATTCCGCCATTGAAAAAATATGTGACGTGAGCATATTTCTCAGTCTCGGTTAGTCGGCAATTTAAGACGCCTTCTTTGGCGAAAATTTGTGCTAAAACGTTGGCTTCTTCTTCTAGTGGGAATGCTACAGGCAATCCAAAAGTTCGATCATATTCGGTAAGGCAAACGGTGTGAATATTGGGTTTAGCAATCGAACTATCTTCATTGTCCTCTTTTACTGAGAGCGATTTAACCAATTGACGCATTCGATCTGAACGATGATTGAAAAATATGACCGTGTCGCCATCTTGAATAGTTGCAACCGGGATTCCAGGCTTTTCTTCCAAAACAATTGGCTGGATAAACTCATCATTTATTCCGCGTAGAAAAGAACCCCGAATTGCCGAAACTGCATCGAAACCGCGTTCGCCTTCGGCATGAACGAGCATCGTGAAAACTCTCGCAGTCCGCTCCCAATTTTGGTCTTTATCCATCCCATAATATCGACCGCAAATGCTGGCAATTTTTCCTAGACCAATATCAGCAAGCTTAATTTCTAAGGCTTCGATGTAAATATCGGCAGTTCTGGGCAGCACATCACGACCATCTAAAATCGGATGAACAAACACTTTTTTTAATCCAAAACTTTTCGCCATCCGCAAAATTGCAAAAAGATGTTCTTTCGAAGAATGCACATCGCCATCTGAAAGCAAGCCTATCAAATGCAGTGAAGTATTGTTGGCTTTCGCTCGTTTCATGGCTTCCGCTAAAACTTGATTTTCAAAAAACGCACCTGATTTTATGGCTTTGCCGATTTTACTTACTTCAGTTTGGACAATTCTACCCGCACCGATATTCATGTGTCCCACTTCCGAACTGCCGCTAACACCATCGGGCAAACCAACCCTCGCACCCGAAGCTTCGAGCAGAGTTTTCGGATATTTAGTGCAAATTTCATCGTAATAAGGCGTATATGCCAAGGCAATAGCATTCCCTTCGCGACGCGGCGAATAGCCCCAACCATCAATAATAACCAATGCTAAAGGTCTTTTGCGTCCGTCATTCATATCCGTCTTTGTTCCAAATCCCAAAGTATAATTTCCAATTTTAAGTGTTCGCATCTTTAAACAGGTCGAAAAATTTAACTTTTAATATGCATTTGGGGCAGGTAATTCCATCCAACGCTCAGGAAACTTCAAACCATGAAAACCAAATTTTGAATACAGTCCGTGGGCATCTTTGGTTGCTAAAATCCATCGCCTCAAACCTTGCAGATGCGAATGATTCAGCATAACTTCCATCAGCCATTTACTCAAGCCTTGTCCGCGAAACTCGTCCAAAATAAAAACGTCTCCGATATAAGCAAACGTAGCAAAATCAGTAATAATTCTGGCAAATCCAATCTGCCTTTCTTTGAAATATACTCCAAAACAAAGTGAATTTTCGATCGCAATCTGAGTTTGCTCTAAAGTGCGATTTTTTGCCCAATACGATTCGGTTTGCAAAAAATTTTGAATCACATCAATTTGCAGGCGTTTTTTGTCGGTGCTGATTACAAATTCACCATTTTGGCACTCTTGAAAGTCGATCATGAAACTTAACTCTTTTTGGAATCTTTCCTTTCTTTTGGAGTTTGTCCGGTTATCCCTTTAAAGAGCAATGGCAAAGAAAAACCTATTCCAGCCCCCATCAAACCGCCAAAAAGCATCATTCCCAATATTCCACTTGCCGAATTATACAAAAATCCGGCGATGAAAATAGTAATTAATAATCCAATCGCACCAAAAATCAACGCATTTGTTTTCGATAAACTACGTGCCCAATTTTCCATGTTATCTCCTTTTTATTTAGCTTTGTTGGAATTTCGCTTTGCAAGTAGGGCATTCAACCAGCGTTTTCGTGCCGCTCAGCGGAATAGTTGGGATGATAAAAAATAACGTCAAAAAATTCATCCCTTTTTTAATCGTAAAAGGAGCGACCGTATTGCATTGCCCGCAACGCATCGGCTGAATCGTCAATTCAGAACCCCAAGTGATATATTTTGTGCCGATAACGAAAAACATAATTTAAGATTCTAACTCATTTTTTTGCAAATTTAATAAAAACTTTTCAACTTCACGATCCGATTTCAGACAAATTATGGTTTTTTTGCTTTCAAATTCCCGCAATTTTTCATCAATTTTCGGTTTAGCAGTTATCGGAAAATTCCAAACCCAACCGAGCATATCGAGATCGATTTTCTCATTACACCCTTCGCTCATATCCGGACGATTTGTATTTCGATATTTGATTCTTCGCTTTAATATCCGATAAAGACAGGTAATTCGTGGGAAATCAAGAAAAATAGCCGTATCGCAAGCTGCTAAACGAATCTCCATTGTACCGCCAAAATTACCGTCCATAATCCACGAATCTTTTTTGAGCATTTCGGCAACTCGTTCACTCCATTCGTCTTTTGGTGGTTTGATCCAATTTGACTGCCAATAAAGCCTGTCAAGATGAAGCACTTCAAGTTTCAAAATTTCGCCCAAACGCCTTGCCAAAGTTGATTTTCCGGCACCGCCCGACCCAATTATGACGATTCGTTTCATAAACCTAAAGTACCAAGTCGCTATCGCTTCCTGTTCTCAAACTATCTTAAAACAATGATTTCTTTTGATAAAGTGCGAGAAAATCCATCAGCAAAGCAACCGAACAATGGAGCGTAAGTCCGAGCCAAATGCTTCCGTTGGTATAACTTAGCCAACCCAAAAACACTCCGGCAATGATAGCCGCGAAAGCTTCGGGAGCAGGTTTGCCAAAATGAATCATGCAATATGGAATCGTCATTACAAAAATTGCGTAATGTCCGAGAGAGTTTTTCAGGCTTTGAATTAGAAACCCGCGAAAGAAAAATTCCGTGCAAAAAAATTGGAGAATATAAACGATTTCCCAAACAAGAAGCGTATAACCAAAATACGAATCGCCAGTTAAAAATCTTCAAAAAAGGATATTTATTAACAAACCCGGACGTTAGCGAAGCGAGAAAAACGAGCGGAATCATGATTGCGAGACAAAGTAGCAAAACGTAAAGAAAACCTTCTTCGATCTGTAATTTCAAACCAAAATCGGTTAGATTTTTTCCAAAAACAAACTTAATAAAGAATGCAGGAATCAGAAAATAGAAAATCGTGAGTAATGCAAACCAAAATGACAACTGCCGTAAGTTATTATCATCATTGGAATTAAAGAAATCTCCAACAAACGCAATCGGAGTATTTCGCAATAATTCCGAGATAAGCTTCGTGCTATTCAGATAATAGATACAGGTCAAAGCGAATGCTGCATAAAGCATTGCAAAGAGAGCAATTTTGTCTAAATTGGCAAAATCAAGTTTGATAGCATCGTAAATTTTGAGCATTAATTTTTATGGTTTTAATGAATTCCCGTTTTCTTTATCATTCCGCCTTCGGCATCTGCCAGCGGATGAACTATAACGAAAGCCGTGTCATCTATTTCGTTCACTAAAGTTTTAACATTTCCGATTTCGAGACGAGTGACGACGCAATAGATAATATCTTGTGCTTTATCAGATAAGCCACGGCGACCTTCATAAATAGTTACGCTTCGATTTAAATCTCTGACAATAGACTTTCTAATTTCTTCGCTTTTCTCTGAAACAATGATTATTGCTGTATATTCTTCGATTCCGTGAAGTAAGAAATTAGCAGTTTTAGCCGCCGCAATATATGTAAGAATTGAATACAAAGCGATTTCGATACTCAAGAAAAACGCAGCAGCAAGGAAAATAAATATATTCAGAATCAGAATTACATCGCCAACCCGCAGCAAATGACTGTTTTTGCTGACAAGCAAAGCAGCAACCTCAGTTCCGTCTAAAACCGCTCCTCCACGAATCGCCAACCCAATTCCGGCACCGATGAAAAACCCGCCAAAAACAGCCGTTAATAGTAAATCAGGCGTAACATCAGGATATTTAACGACCGCCAAACAAATTGCTAAACCCAATATAGCCAACGCACTTTTGAACGCAAATTTTTTCCCGATTTGCTTGTAGCCAACGGCAATAAAGGGAAGATTAAAGATAAGAATAAGGATTGAAAGTGGAAACCCGAAAATCTGGGAAAGTAACATCGAAATTCCCGTCACACCGCCATCAATAAAATTACTCGACAGCAAAAATCCTTTCAACCCCATTCCGACTGATAAAATACCGAGAAGGATGAGAACTATGTCTTTCAATTCTTTGACAAAAGTTTTCATCCTTCAATAATAGCGAATTAAATGGCTTTTTCAAAAATTATGATTTGATTTGGAGCGATGAAGTTAAATTGATGGTTTTTCCCATTTTAGATTTCTGATGAATTTGAAATCATCAACATTGTAGGTCAAAATTTTAAATTATTTTCGAGTGCAGATGCGGCAATTAAAGCGTCAGCCAATAATAGTCCGTGCGAGTTTGAATAAGTGTCAATCAGATCAATCGCAAGTTGAGAAATATCAGAATCAATCAACAAAAGCGGAAAATTATCAAGAACTTTTTTTACAATGCGTTTTTCTTCATTAGATTTTGAGCCTTGCAGACATTCGATATAAATAGTTGCATCTCAACTACTTCAATATTCTCAACATAATATGTGACGGTCTGATTTCCCTTGAAAATCTGCGAAAATACATTCGTATCAGGCAAATAGATAATCATATTTTACCTTATTTTTGTCGCGAATATTACGAGCGATTTCTTCTGCAGATTCTTCTCTGTCAGCCCAAATACCACAAGCATTCGCCAAATCTTCTTTCAGACTATTTCGTCTTGGTGGAATAATATTCGATGTTTTTACTTCATTTTCCTCAAGCTCAGCCAAAAGTTTTTTGGTGAATTTACTGTCTTTTATACGAAACAAACGGTTTATATTCTCTGGTATTTCTATCACAAGTTGTCCCATAATTCTTACCTCAATGAGGATTTTACCATACAAAAAATCAAAGGTGAAAAAATCAGTCTAATGCGACTTTTCCACCTTTCCACCTTTCTATTTTTCACTTTTTAGCCTTTGATTTGATAAAACGCTTTTCTTCCCAAATAGCGAGCCGAGCTGCCCAAATCTTCTTCGATTCTAAGCAATTGATTGTATTTTGAAATACGATCTGAGCGACAAAGCGAACCTGTTTTGATTTGTCCGGCGTTGGTTGCAACAGCTAGATCGGCAATGAAATTGTCTTCCGTTTCACCTGAACGATGCGAGATTATCGCCGTCATATTGTTAGTTTTGGCAAGCTCGATCGCGTCGAGCGTTTCCGTCAGCGTTCCGATTTGATTTACTTTGATTAGAATTGAATTGGCACAACCTTCGTCAATTCCCTTTTGCAAAAATTTAACGTTAGTAACAAATAAATCATCGCCAACGAGTTGTATATTTTTGCCAATTTGGTCGGTGATATATTTCCAACCCGTCCAATCATTTTCCGCCATTCCGTCTTCAATCGAAATAATCGGATATTTTTTCGTCCAATCGATCCAATAATCAGCCATTTCGGTCGGCGTTAATTTGCGTTTATCTGATTTTTTGAAAACGTAATTTTTGCCATCGAAAAATTCACTCGCGGCAGGATCGAGTGCGAGCATCACATCGTCGCCCGCTTTGTAGCCCGCTAATTCAATTGCTTCGAGAATCGTTTCAACCGCTTCTTCGTTAGATTTCAGATTCGGTGCAAATCCGCCTTCATCACCGACAGACGTTGAATATCCGCGTTTTTTGAGAACGTTTTTGAGATTGTGAAAAATCTCTGCACCGCACCGTAAACCTTCTGCAAACGATTCCGCACCAACCGGAAGCACCATGAATTCTTGAAAATCCACGTTGTTATCCGCGTGTGCTCCTCCATTCAAGATATTCATCATTGGAACAGGCAATGTTTTGGCATTCGTGCCGCCGAGATATTTGTAAAGCGGCAATTCCAAAACCGAAGAAGCCGCCCGGGCAGTCGCCAATGATACAGCCAAAATCGCATTTGCACCAAGATTCGATTTGTTTTCCGTACCGTCTAAATCAATCATTGTTTGATCAATCAACGTTTGATCAAGTGCGTCCAAACCTTCCAATTCATAAGCGATCTTTTCATTTACATTCTCAACCGCTTTCAAAGTTCCCTTGCCCAAATAACGCTTTTTATCGCCGTCACGCAATTCAACCGCTTCATGTTCGCCCGTTGACGCACCCGAAGGAACAGCCGCCCGACCAGTCGCACCCGATTCCAAAACAACTTCCGCCTCAATAGTAGGATTACCACGCGAATCCAAAATTTCTCTCGCCCAAACTGCTTCAATTAAACTCATTTTTGTATAAATAACTCCATTAAATTTTAGAAAACTTATATTTACAAATTTAACACCAAATGAACTTCTGTTAAAACTGTCAAGGAAAATGTTTTTTGCGTGAAGTAATGTATGCAATACTGGACTTCAGTTCCATGTCAGAAAACCTATGAGAAAATTCTCTTCATTCTTAATCTTAACCCTTAGCTGCTTAATATTTTTTCTAGCCGTTTCAGATTCTATAGCACAAAAGAAACAGAAGAAAAGAAATCGTGCTGAAGCAAAATCTCAACAGCTAAAAAATGGTTATATCGGACTTGAAAGCGTTATTTTAGAAAGAGAAAGTCTAAACATTTGCCCGTTTTTCCCATATAAAGACGGAATGTATTGTGATGGCGACAAATCATCAATCAGCGTTTCCGCTACTGCAAAAGAAGTGGAAGAGAATGGCTTAATTTATCGCTATTTTGTGACAGGCGGAACAATTATTGGAAATGGGGCTAATGTAATTTGGGATTTGAAAGGTGCAAAAATGGGAAACTATTTGATAACCGTTGCATTGGTAAAAGACGCTGCTGTGAAGGGTAAAACCATAACGAAAAGTTTTAGTTATGGAGAATGCGACACCTGCGATCCACCGTGTAGTTGCCCGATTCTTTCAGTAATCGGCTCCAAAGCTATCGCAAAAGCGGGCGACGGACTAATTTTTACAGCTGAACTGAAAGGAAAAGGAAATGAAGATATTAAATATATTTGGACAGTTTCAAACGGAACAATTGAAGCCGGACAAGGAATTTCCCAAATAATTGTTCGAACGGATAGTTCGATGAAAGGTCAAAGAATTACGGCAACCATTGAAATTATTGGACTTTGTTCCGCCTGTCCCAACCAAGCCTCCGCAACAGGAGAAATTGGAAATGATTAATCCGTAGAATCTTTTCCGTATTTTTTTGCGACTAAATCTAACCTTTTTCCATCCTTACCTTCAAAATCCGTCGTTTATAAACTTCTTCGATCTTAAAAACATTTCCGTTAAATTCGACCGTTTCGTCCGCTTCTAAAATCTGTCCCGATTCGCTCATTAAAAATCCGGCGACCGTCCGGCAATCGCGGTTTGATTCGTAAAAAAACACAAAAGGAAGATTAATTCCTTTCGTGCAATTACGCGTTCTCTTAATTAATAATAGTAGCTAATCGATTTTGAAGAAAACTCTCGCTTAATATTAGAATTAACTAACTAAAATAGGACGACGCGGAATATTAGTTATTAATTTTCCACCGAGCATAGTCAGCGGAATGAACAAAAATAAGATTGAAAAGTGAAACCAAAACGGCACAATGTTCCAAAATAATGAATGAATTACGATTCCGCTAAGAAACAGTAAGATTCCCAGCACAAAAGTTGACTTATCGTTTTCATGTGCCACCAACGCTGCTATTACTCCTGCAATTACTGAATAAACTGCACTTCGGAAAATTACAATTAATAAAATTGAAGTCTGCGGCATAAAAAGGGTATTGTCACGAATCGCACTTTGCAACTCATTTTGATATTTGCCATACCAATCAGGCGAAACTAGAACCCAAGCAAAATCACTGCCTAACAAAAAAAATCCCCAAACCATCAATCCGGCTAATGCCCCGATAACTACCCGCATCACAATTATCTCCCAAATATTTTATAAGTTTCCGCTAAAAATTAATTTCGCAAACAAAAATAATAACAAGTTTTGATTCGATAAAATATAATATAAATTTTAAAAAAAACGAAGTGAAAAAGAATTCCTTTCGTGTAAATTCGATTTTGTTTGTGACTATATCAAACCTTTTTCCATCCGAACCTTCAAAATCCTACGCTTATCTACTTCTTCAATCTTAAAAACATTTCCATTAAACTGAACGGTCTCGCCTTCGCTTCTAAAATCTGCCCGGCTTCGCTCATTAAAAATCCGGCGACTGTTGTGTAGCCTTCCGAAATTGGGAGGTTCATTCCCAAACGACGGTTCAGATCGCGAACTACTAAATTTCCATCCAAAAGATAGCTTCCATCTTCTTGCGGATGAATTTGTTCGGTAACTTCTTCATCGTGTTCATCAGAAATATCGCCGACGATTTCTTCTAAAAGATCTTCTAGCGTGATTATTCCTTCAACTCCGCCGTGTTCATCTACAACAAAGCCAAAGTGTGATTTTCCTTTCTGCATCTGCCGTAAAACTTCTTCCAATTTTGCCGTATCGACCACATAAAATGGCGGTTTAACTACTTTTTCAATCTTAAAAAGACGCGGTTTCAGTAGCAAATATTGCATTACATCTTTGCTGTGCAAAACTCCCTTAATGTCGTCTAAATCTTCACCATAAACCGGCAAACGCGAATAGCCGTATTGACGAAAAGCCTTGGCGATATCCTCAAGCGTGGAGGTATGTGGGATCGCCATAATCTCGGTTCGAGGAATCATTGCTTCTTTGACCGTAGTGTCAGAAAATTCGAAAACTTTGTTGATGAGATTCTCTTCTTCTTCGTTCAAATGTCCGCTCTCATGCGAAACGCGAATCAATTGGCGTATTTCGTCTTCCGTATAGATCGAGCCGTGTTCATTCGATGATCGCAGACCAAAAAGCCTGACGGTTTTTGTACCAGTCCAATCTAAGAGACGAATCGGATAGGAAAAAGTCTTGTAGAAAAGTTGGAGAGGAAGAGCAACCCACATCGCAACTCTTTCGGACAATTCCAAAGCCATCGTTTTTGGAGCAAGTTCACCCAAAACAATGTGCAGAAATGTGATTATCGAAAAGGCAATCGCGAATGAAATGGAATGAAGGACAACGCCTGACGTTAAAAAAGCCAATCCCGTCGCTTCCCCAATCAAAACTAAAATCGGATCGAGAATTTTAGCAATCGCAGGCTCGCCCACCCATCCGAGAGCAAGCGATGCGATTGTAATACCGAGTTGGGTAGCGGAAATATAGGCGTTTAGATTATTTAGAAGCAGCATCAAACGCTTGGCAGCTTTGTCGCCTTCAGCCGCCAAAGCCTCAATTCGTGATTTTCTAACCGCTACCAACGCAAATTCGGCAGCAACGAAAAAACCATTTCCCAAAACCAGGAAAAGAACTAATGCAAATTTGAAAAGAGTTGAGCCTAGAGAAGGAAATTCGCTGATCGCTTCTGCATCAGCAAAAAATAAAAGTAAGAAGCTACTAAAATATTCGTCCATACCTTAAAAAAATGGATTATATCACATTCAAATTTGAATCAATAATTTCCTGAATCAGCGGCTGACACGAACCGCAACCGCTTCCTGCATTGCATTTTTGGGAAACTTCTTCCACAGTTTCGCATCGATTTTCGGCGATGATTTTTTCAATCGTTTCCTCCGAAATGCCAAAACAAGTGCAGATCAATGCCCTTTCTCCAATAAATTCTGCGAGCTGAGCGGATCGAAAATTATTGAAGGCAGCTTGCAGAGTTTCAATGGCGAGTGTAAAGCAATGTTCGCGATTTTCGGGAAATTCTCCAAGCCGCGATTTAATTTGATTCTCCACATCTTCAAGTCCGTGAAGTTCGCTAAGCTCTTTATTTATAATTATTTCCGCTATCAAATCCGCCGCTGCGATCAGATATCCGCAACCATTTGTTTGAAATTTTGCTTCGATAATCTTCTTGACTTCAATCCTCAAAGTAAAACGCAAAGCAGATCCGCAAACAAAACTTGCGTCTGTATGAACTGCATTTGCATTTGCGGTTTTGCCTTCATTGCGGAGATTTGCAATGCCTTCTGAAATTTTACCAGGATAGAAACTCACTTTATAGATTTTCAACGCAAAGACGCAAAGACGCAAAGGCAATCTTGCTAATCCTCTCTATCCTCTTTTATTTTCTTTGTGTAAAATACTTAGAGACATGAAAAAAATTATCTTTTTGCTTTTACCTTTTGCTTTTTTGCTTGCGATTGCATGCAATCCAGCAGCACCTGTTTCGGTAACTAATCAGCCTGTTTCAATTAATAATATTCCGCAAACAAATGCCCCGATGCCGCCGACAAAACCGCTTGAAGAAATGTATTGGGCAAAATTTGAAGGAGAAACCCAAAAACTCGCTGACTTCAAAGGAAAGGCTGTGATTCTGGATTTTTGGGCAACATATTGTCCGCCTTGCATTGAAGAAATTCCGCATTTGAAAGAGCTGCAAAAAAAATATGGCAAAGAAAATCTTGAGATTGTCGGCTTACATGTTGGCGGCGAGGAAGATCGCCCGAAAGTTCCGGCATTCGTCAAAAAATTAGAGATAGATTATCCGCTGGCAACTCCCGAAGATGCACTCACACGTTTTATTTTTGGAACGGATTCAGCAATTCCGCAAACCGCGATTTTTGATCGAAAAGGCAATTTGGTAAAGAAAATTACGGGATTTGATGCCAAAATAAAGAAAGAATTGGATGCGGCGGTTGAACAAGCCGTGAAAACTAACTGAACTCGAAATCCGCAATCCAAAACCCCAAATCGTAAATTGATATGAGAGATATTCCCGTAGGCAACGGCTCGTTGCTCGTAAATTTTGACCATAAATATCAGATTCGTGACATTTATTTTCCACACGTTGGGCAGGAAAATCACACGGAAGGTTATCCATTTCGCTTCGGCGTTTGGGTGGATGGCGATTTTTCCTGGATTCATGAAAATGAATGGAAACGTGAGCTGAAATATGTTTCGGAAACGCTGGTAACAGACGTTCGTTTGGTCAATGAAACTCTGGGAATCGAGATAATTTCAAATGACACTGTAGCCAGCCATGAAAATATCTTTTTGAGAAAATTGCGTGTAATTAATTTGCGGGATTCGAGCCGCGATGTGCGAATTTTTCTTCATCAGGATTTTCGAATTTCCGAAAATAAAATCGGTGATACGGCATTTTACGATCCTGAAAGCCTTGCCTTAATTCACTACAAACGTGATCGCTATTTTCTCATCAATACCGAACCGCATTTTGACGAAATTGCCACCGGACGCAAGGCTTTTCAAGATCAGGAAGGCACTTGGCGTGATGCCGAAGATGGAATCCTGCATGGCGGAACGATAACGGAAGGCTCTGTAGATTCAACAATTAGCGTTAAATTCCAGCTTGAGCCGAAAGCTGCAAATGAATTTTATTATTGGATCTGTGCGGGAAAATCTTATGCCGAAGTCAGCAAATTGAATGCTCATGTAAAGAGTGAAACTCCCGTCGGTTATCTGCGTTATACGGAAAATTATTGGCGGGTTTGGGTCAATAAAAACGAGACGGATTTTGCGGATTTACCGGACGATGTGGTTAAGCTTTTCAAGCGTTCTTTGCTAATAATCCGCACTCAAATTGACAACGATGGAGCGATTCTTGCAGCCAATGATTCTGACGTAACTCATCGTGCGACCGATCATTACAGCTATTTATGGACTCGCGATGGAGCATTGGTGGCGAATGCTCTCGATCTCGCCGGATATTCACATTTGACTCGAAAATTCTTTAAGTTTTGCGGTGAAATTGTCCATAAAGACGGCTATTTTTTGCAAAAATATAATCCTGACGGCTCGCCCGCTTCGGGCTGGCACGCAAGCTGGGATAAATGGGCAAAACGCAAGCTCATCCCGATTCAGGAAGACGAAACGGCACTTGTGATCTGGGCACTTTGGGAGCATTACGATCGCTATCGCGACATCGAATTTATCCGTAGCCTTTATCGACCGTTAATTCTTCTCTGTGCTGATTTTATGGTCAGTTTTCGTGACGAAAGAGGTTTGCCGAAAGCGAGCTGGAACTTATGGGAGGATCGCCGTGGCATCCACGCATTTACATGCGGAACAACGGTAGGCGGATTGCGGGCAGCGGCAAAATTTGCACATCTTTTCGGCGAAACTTCGCGTGGCGAAATCTACGAAAAAGCTGCTGACGAAATGGTAGTCGGAATTCGCAAACACCTTTATTCCAAAGAACTTGGCAGATTTCTTCGGGCGATTGAAACAAACGACGATGTTAATTTTCACGCCGATCTTGCGGTTGGATCATCAAGCTATGCCCTCTATTATTTCGGTGCTTTTTCAATTGACGATGAAATGATCAAATCGACCATGCGAGCCGTAGAAGAAAAACTCTGGGTAAACAATGAAATCGGAGGCGTCGCACGCTTTGAAAACGATGGCTATATGCGAATCACCGAAACCGTAACCGGCAATCCTTGGTTCATTTGCACGCTTTGGCTGGCTGATTATCGAATCGCGATTGCGAAGAAAAAAGAAGATCTGAAAGGCGTTTTAGAAATTCTCGAATGGACCGCAAAACGTGCTTTGCCATCAGGAGCTCTAGCCGAACAAGTTAATCCGCTAACCGGCGAAGGCGTTTCGGTTGCACCTTTAACTTGGTCGCATTCAACATTTGTGGCAACGGTGATGAATTATTTGAGGAAATTGAATGAATTGGGGTGATTGGTTTAATGAAAACAATAATTATTATTTGTACATTGTTAGGCTTTTCCATAACTGCTTTTTCTCAAAGTGCAACGAAGATCGACGAGGTTTCTTATTTAACCTGCGGTGATTTTCTAAATCGAATAGCTGGATATTATCAGTGGGAATTGCAAAACAAGCCCGAAAACAAACTTTATGTCATTTACTATCAAGGAAAAGAAAATCGTTCGGTCAGAGTTTACAATAAAAAGACAAAGAAGTTTGCTAATGTTCTGAAAAATCCAATTTACGGATACGCCTTAAATAGAGCGAAAGAAATTCCTATCTTTCTCAAAGACAGTTATAAAGTCCCCAAGGACAGAGTGATGCTGGTTGACGGAGGATATAGAGAAAGATTTGGATTGGAAATATGGAGCGTTCCTGACGGTTCTGAACCACCGAAAGCTACACCTACTTTAACTCGCAAAGATGTAAAGTTAGTGAAGGGTAAACTGAGAGCCCCTTATAGACTGATTTGCTGTTACGGCGATTGCTGAGCTGAAAAGGAGTCAGAAAAGAAATTGAGATTATTGATTTGAGAAGTAAATCAAACAAGGTGTAAGATTTAGGATTCAAAACCATTATGCGAAGAGCCAAAATTTTAGCAACCATCGGACCTGCTTCGAGCAAGCAGGAAACCATCGAACAACTTATCAAAGCGGGCTTAAATGCGGTGCGGATCAATATGTCGCACGGAACTCATGCGGATCATGCTATTTCGATTGCAAATGCAAGGGCGGCGGCAGAGAATTGCCAAACGGCATTAGCGGTTTTAGTCGATCTTTCGGGACCGAAAATCCGCACCCGCACTTTAACGGATGGCAAATCGGTTGAACTAAAAAACGGTGACGCTTTCGTTATTACATCGCGTGACATTATCGGAAACGAACGTGAAGTTTCTACGACTTTTGTCGAATTACCAAGCCTCGTAAATGCCGGTGAAGTGATTTTGCTTGACGATGGTGCATTGAAATTACAGGTTGAAAAAGTTGACGGTCAAGACGTTCATTGCAAAGTGATTGTCGGCGGAATGCTCGCCGAAAGAAAGGGAATTAATCTCCCAAGCACGCATCTGCCGATACCTTCTTTGACAGATAAAGACCGCGTTGATCTGGAATTTGCGATTGAGCAAAATGTTGACTACATTGCACTTAGCTTTGTAAGGAAAGCGGAAGATTGTCGCGAAGTAAAGAAATTGATCCGCGATCTGAACAAACGAAAAGTTGGACGTCCGCTGCTTGTCGCAAAAATTGAAAAAGCGGAAGCGATTGCGAATTTGGAAGAAATTATCCAGGCTACAGACGGCGTAATGGTCGCTCGCGGCGATCTGGGCGTCGAAACGAGCGTCGAAAAAGTTCCGGTTTATCAGAAAGAAATAATTCAGCGTTCTATCGCAAACGATAAATTTGTAATTACTGCAACGCAGATGTTGCAAACGATGATCGAGCATCCATTTCCTACCCGGGCGGAGGCTTCAGATGTTGCAAATGCAGTTTGGGATGGTTCTGACGCGGTAATGCTTTCGGCGGAAACTGCGAGCGGAAAATTCCCCGTTGAATCTGTCAGAACGATGGCGGAAATCATCGATTCCGCTGAAGAAATTAAACCGAAATACCTCAAAAAACCAATCAAATTCGAACAACTTCCAACCGGCAGAACATCGCAGGCGATTTGCCGTGCGGCAGCCTATGCCGCGAAAGAAATTGGCACTGAAAAGGTCGCCGTCTTTACCGAATCGGGATTAATGGCATTGCGTTTATCATCATTCCGCTCCGGTTTGCAGACTTTTGCACTTACTTCTTCACACGATGTTAAGAATCAGCTTGCATTAATTTGGGGAGTTCGCCCAATGTTTCATCAAGCCGGTGAATCGACCGAATCAATGCTCAAATCAGGCGAGAAAAAGCTTTTGAGCCTGGAAAATTGCGTTGAAGACAAAGAAACAATTGTTATGATGGCTGGCAGACTTTCAGGTTTGGGGCTTTCAAGTTCGGTTATTGTTTGGACAATTGGTGAGGATGTTCCGAAAAGATAGACATCTTTAGTTATTTATTGAATATATTCAGATTAGCCGGTACTTTTTTATTTCAAACTTATACAAAATCTCCATTAATTTCATCTCCAATTAAGCCCGGGCTTCCAATTTCTTGCAACTTCTCTCGCACGCTGCATTGTTGCTTCCGGCACAGGCAATTGAGGAATACTTAATGTCATTCCCGGCTTCAAAACATTGTAGTTTGTGCCAATCTTGGATTCGTTTTCAAACCAAATAAGTGGCCACTTTTGAGGATCATTCAGATAACGATTTGCAAGTAGCGACAGCGTATCTCCCGTTGCTACAGTGTGTGTTTTTTTTGGGATTGTCGGCGTAAAAATTGGGAGCGGTGTCGGAGTTGCCGACAAATCAGGGTCACCTGGATTCCAAAGTCGGAAATTAAGAGGTGGAATTGCGGGTACAATGCTTTGCAGAAAATAAGGCATTGGAACAACTTTTCGACTTTTAGGCGTATCACAATCAATACACGGGAAAAGCACAATATTATCAAGAACATATTTCGTATCTAATTTGTTCATACTTCTTCCGGGTCCGCCATAAGTATCCCAAAGGTATCTGGCTGCAACGTCAGAAACGGGCTCACATAGTTTTATATAATCTACTCCCGGACGAACTGCCCGGTAAAAACCCAAAATATTAGAAACCAGATCTTCTGCACTAAAGCCGCTATTTGTATACCAAGCGTAGCGAGGCATCGACTGGACTTTTTCAAATTCCATTGAAACTGAAACAAAGATCGAAAACGCCACCGACTCCTTTTCGGCAATTGATAGTCCCAAGCGAACGGCATAGTTACGGCTAACGCCATCCGTAATGCTTTTTCCAAGAAAGGTTTTTCCCATCAGTTGTTCATAAGTAACCCGATGCCACAACCCATTTACACTCCGTTCTCCTGTTTCATTCTTAATTGCGTTCCAAAGATTTACAGCACCCTGATTCGCTCTGGAGGACACGGGATTTGCGTGTCCGATATCAACCCAACCGCATTTGCACGAATAGATCATTCCATATTTCGTCGCTAACGTAACAGTTGACCCATCAATAATGTCCTTACGTTCACTCATAATCGCACCTCTCTTGCTAAATTTATAAGATTCAAATCAATTGTTTCCATCTCAAACTTGACGAACAGAAATGTTTCTTTTGCTGCTAATATCCAGCTTTTGGCTTGATATTTTTGGTTCGGGAATCAATTCGATTAAAAATTGATTATACGTTGTAGCAACGGCAGGATGACTTTCGAGTTCGGTGGTTGTTTGGACAATTGGTGAGGATGTGCCCATACGATAATTAACTCAGCATTGTCACATGAAAATGATTGTGATGCCCTGAGTAGTAACTCACTCTTGCTAATGGGGTTAACGCAGGATCGTTAAACAGAATATTTTTCACATTTTTATGGCTTAGGAAGAGTTCGATCAATATTTTCGTTTTAGCCGCGTCATATTGTGCATCAGTTATAGACACGGGAGTCATCATATTATCAGTTCTAACGGGTCGTAAATCCACATGCAATCCTTCCTTATGCGTACTGTGCGGACTCATCTGTCCGCCAAATTGAAAACTTATATCGCCTATTCCAATCTGTGCAGTCGGATTATTGAGTTTAAACTGTTGTGCTATATCTTTCAGTGCCTGAATTGTATTTGGTGTGCCCCATTGACGATTGGAAAAGTCGCTTCCATATGAATAATATCCAAGACCTGACATTTGCGTCAGTTGAACAAATGGCTCACTATTTAGTCTCTTTAACGTTCCGCCGCCGGGATCAACCCGTCCATCAGGACTAGAGGTGAATTTTGACTGAAATGATTTGATCGCTTTTACAGTAGGATCATCAAGCGTTGAATTACAAACTCCATTAGCGATGATTTTTGGATTAATCCACTTATTTAGTAGATTTTGGATTGCGAGAATATCAGAAGCGTTGTTTTTTCCACCCATGCCAACCGAACCAGTTAATATTACAGCCATTTTTTTCCTCCGAAAGTTTATTAGTAATAAATTGACGAAGAAACAACTGTCTTTTGCGAAAAATTCTTACATAATCTCGCAAATTTTTTCTAATTTTTAAAAATCACTTTGCCATCAAAAATGGTGTTAACTACGTTTATTTTGAACAATTCAATTGTCGGAATCTCAAAAGGATTTTTATCCAAAATGATAATATCTGCGAACATTCCAACAGCAATTTTCCCTTTTGTTTTTTCTTCAAATGAAGCAAAAGCACCATTAGCTGTGTAAGCCTGAAGAGCAGTTCCGACCGAAACGCGATGCTCCGGAACCCAACCTTTTTCAGGCTCTCCGTCAATAGTTTGCCGATTTACAGCATTATAAATTCCCCGCCAAGGGCTGATGCTGATACTCGCCGGATGATCGCTACTAAAAATTAATTTTGCACCTGCATTTTCTAACGCCCGCCAAGCAAAACCACGACTCGTCCGCTCTTCGCCGATCGCCTCAGACCAAACATTTATTGTCGCCGGATCAGCATGAATCGGCTCCATCGATGCGATCACTCCAAGCTTGATAAATCTTTGCATATCAATTGCTTGAATAGTTTCGATATGTTCGAGCCGAAATCGCGAATCCCGTTTTCCATTTAACTTAATCGCGTTTTCAAAAGAATCGAGTGCCATCCGCACACCTTTGTCGCCAATCGCATGTATATAAATTTGCAGACCGGCTTTATCCGCCATTGCGACCACATTATTTAGCTGCTCTTGTGTGTATGAGGGCGAACCCGAAGTCTCAGGTTTATTGGAATATGGAGCGAGCATCGCCGCCGTGTAAGATTCGATCACGCCATCAACCGCAATTTTTATTGCTCCAACTTGTAACATCGTTGAATTATATTTCTTTGAGATTTCGGCAATTTTATCAATCTCAGATTGGGTCGTTTGCGGGTTTACGGTAAAGGCAAACTTGGTTCGCAAAGTTAACTCCGTTCGTTTAAGTAATTCATCGAAAAGCTCAACTTCCCGCAAGCTTCCGTGAGCGTTTTGGATGCTCGTGATGCCCAAACTTTTCGCTCTTTCCATTCCTTTTTTAAGAGCGTCGAGTTCTGTTTGACGATCAACAGGCGGAAGATTTCGGCTGATTAATCCCATCGCACCTTCTTTGAAAACTCCGGTCGGCTCACCATTTGCGTCGCGAACAATTTCGCCAAACCCTTTGAATTCAGTCTCTTTCGTCACTTTGGAAATTTCGAGTGCTTTTGAGTTCGCCCAACTCGTATGTCCGTCATACGCACGCATATAAACGGGACGATCACTAACAACCGCATCAATATCTTTTTTATTCGGCAGCGTACTTGGGAAAATTGCGTATTGCCAACCCATCCCCGTGATCCATGGAACGTTTGGATTTTCTTTGGCAAATTTGGCTATCATTTGCTGGGCATCTGTGAGATTTTTCGCGTCGGTTAGATCAACCTGAAAAAGCCCGAGCGAACTGCCTAAAAAATGAACGTGAGAATCATTCGTACCGGGCATGACGAATTTGCCTGCTAAATCAATTTGCTCTGTTGTTTTGGAAATATAACGCTTCATAGCTCTATCATTGCCGACTGCGATAATTTTATTTCCGCGAACTGCAATATTTCCTAAAAATGGTTTTGCATCACTTCCTGTCCAGATCTTTCCGTTCTTGAGAATTAATGTTACCTTCTGGTTTTGGGCGGAAATGGCTGAAAATAGGACAAATATGGCTACGACAATTGAAATTTTTCTCACAAATTGACTCCTTTTTTTAAGGATTATAGACGAAAAAATGGTAAACAAAAAAGCCACCGCGATAAACGATGGCTAAAAAAACGTTTGTAAACAAGTTATTCTACTCCCAATACCTTGGCGACGGTCTTTTTACTCAAACCGCCTCCGTTTTTCTTATTAAAATCTTCCGGCGAAATTTGCGGGTCACGCCAGGAATCGAGGTGTCCCACCTGATGAACGCATTGAATCGTGCAAGTATCGGCACACCATTTTTCGGTGATATATTCGCGTTCCATATCTTTGGTCGTATATTCGTGGAGCGAAATTCCCGGCGTTCCTCTTTGTTGCGAACACCAATGAACTAAGCCATCTTCGCAAACATACAAATATCTTGCACCTGCACGGCAACGCCATTCGTATGTTTTTCCTTCAACCAAATTATCCTGAAACCAATTCCAGCGTGCATAGCTTCTCGCACCTTTATTCTTGATCTCGAAATACGCTTCCTTATCGCGTTCCGTCAAACCTTTGAATAAACCTTCGCCATCGTGAATTACGCCGACCGTCGAAGAAAAGCCTAATTCTCTTGCACGATTAGCAATAATTATCGCTTCATCTGGATTTGAAACGCCGCCGCCGACAACCGAATTGATATTCACTTTGAACTTCGCATGTTCTTGTAAATTCAATAGCTTGCCGTCTAATACCTTCAAGCTCTTTTTCGAAACTTCATCAGGATTTACGTTATCGATCGAAATTTGCAGATAATCGAGCCCTGCTTCGTTTAGCTTTTTGATCTTATCAACTTGGAAATAATAACCATTCGAAATCAAGCCCGCGATCATTCCATGATGTCGAATTCGTGCGATGATCTCATAAATTTCCGGATGCATCATCGGTTCGCCGCCGGAAATTGTGATGACCGAACTACCAAATTCGGCAAGTTTATCAATCCGTTTGAGCATTTCAGCGATCGGCACCGGATCAGATGTTTTGTCGTATTCGTTGCAATATGTGCAGGCGAGATTGCATCGCCGCATAGGGACGATATGAACCAAAACCGGATGCTTGGTTGAAGCAAACGCTTTGATCGTATGCTTTACGCCGCGTGTAAAACGGCTGAAACTACTTGCTTTTGGCATAAAATAATTTTGAATTCCGCCAAATGACGGTCTTCATTTTGAGCATCTGCCTGCTAAAGCAGGGACTCAAAACATCTGTCGAACTATATATTATAAGTTTTACGCTTGATCTTTTCAAACTCAAACGAAAAGCTCTGTATTTTGAAAACAGAGCTTTTTCGAAAAGTTATTTGTTAATTTGGCTAACCTTTTACAATTGCAACGCCTTTTGGCAAACTTATCACAAATTCCTTGGTGCTGATATTTGTATTCTTTTGCAAATTGGAAAGTAATACAGTAGTTGTATCGCCGTTCTTCTCATTAACCCGTGTTTGCAAAACCATTCCGTTACCATCAACCCATAAGTCTATTGATTTATAGCTTTTAGCAGCTTTCGGGGTTAGTTCGAGATGCCAAGTATTTTTACCACCACTAACCTGTTCCTCACCGAAATACTTAACCGAATAATTTGCTTTAAGTTGCTCTTTCGACATTTTCAAGAAATCAAAAGCTCCCGTAACCGTCGTCTCTTTCTTCTGAGCATCATTAACATTTCCAATAATTGCCTGATTTAATTGTGGGCGATAAAGAACATACTTTTTATCAACGACCGATAGCAATTCTTGCTGGGGTTTTGCCCAGTCCAGACGAACAAGTGCTTCGCGTTCCTTGATTTTGACATACCTCGCAGAGCCTTCGTAAATGTCGTGTTCATCAAGCTGTGAATTGAATTTATCCATCATCACGCTCGCCTTTAGCGATGTTAGAGCTTTTTGATGCTCATCCATTCTTTTCAAGATTTCGGGGATTTGAGCATTTGTATTGGTAACGGCTAAAACATTGAAAACAAACAATAAAGCCGCAGCCATTAAACTAATTTTTAAGTAATTCTTCATATAAAAATAACTCCGGATGTAACGTCTCATTAAGTGCGTCAGTTGCCCGCCCGATAAGGAAGGGCTCAAAATATTAGCCCTCCTTAACAGTCGGGCTACTGACACGTTTTAATTGATTTTTCAGCGGATATCTATTTCGTAAATGGTTTTGCCGTCTTTATCTTTCTTCTCGCGAAGCTCAATAATTTCGGCATTCGGATTTCCGCTCAATTCTTTTACTTTATTTTCCAAGGCTTGCTTTTCAGTGGAAAAATCATCAGCTTTGACGATCAAACGCGACGTTTGGGTTGCCAATCTTTCGCGTTTTTCAAACCAGGTTTTCGGCGTAAGGAAAATAAAACACATTATCAATATACAAAAAACGTCCCACTGCCATGAGGCTCTTTCATAATTCCAATTGATTATTTTCTTTATGATCTGCATTTTGTAAAAACTATTCACTAACGATTTTGCCGTCAAGCATTCGAATAATTCGATTGCAATTTTCAGCCGCTTCCGGATTATGTGTAATCATCAAAATCGTCTGTTTATAAAGCTGATTGAGCTCTTTAAACATATCCAAAACGATCTTAGAATTTTCAGTATCAAGATTTCCGGTTGGCTCATCAGCCAAGATAATTGCCGGACTATTGATTATCGCTCGGGCTAAAGCAACCCGCTGCTGCTCGCCGCCGGAAAGCTCAAGCGGCTTATTATTAATCTTATTTTCAAGCTTCAAAAGATGCAAAACTTCCCTTCTCCTTTCCGCATTTCCACCGTTTCCGGTGTGAATTCTTTCAGCGAGTCGTAGATTTCCGTCTGCCGTAAGCGTTGGAAAAAGATTAAATCTTTGAAACACAAAACCAATTTTACGACGCCGGATATCAGTTCTTTGTGCATCCGAAACTGCCGCCAAGTCTTCACCGTCAATCAAAATTTTTCCGCTTGTAGGAGAAAGCAATCCTCCGAGGAGATGTAAAAGAGTTGATTTTCCGCAACCGGAAGGTCCCATAATAGCGATAAATTCGCCTTCCTCTACGCTGAAATTCAAGCCTTTCAAAACAGGAGTCTCTATCTTACCAACCTTATAATTTTTAATTAAATTTTCGGTTTGCAGTATTGTCTTAGTCATTATTGATTTTTGCGTGCTGATTGTTGCCCGGTTGCGTCCTGCAATTTTTTGTCTAAATCCACTTCCTCCAGATTCCATTCGTTTTTCAAAACGAATGCCGTGGCTGGATATGTTTTACCAATCGTAACGGCTTCGGGTGATTGATACGTCAGGCTCATAGTGTATTTCTCTTTCGGGCGTGTAACTTGAATTCGCAATGGCAGATTTTTATATTCGCCATTTGCCGTTAAATTACCTTCTTTGCCGTAAACAATATCAGATTCAATTTCGCCTTTTTGGTCAAATAATTGCTGCCGCGACAGACGAATTCCACCGACCCTATCGAACCAGAATCTTCGCAACACTTTCAAATCGCCGGTTTCATCTTTTGTAATTTCCTCAAGCAAATAATAGCCACGCATAACCATTCTGAGCGGCGAACCTTTTTTTTGCGTCAGGTCTTCTTCGTTCTGAAAAATGGTGCTTTGCAAATACATATAATTTGCGTCAGTTGGGCGAATTAATAGTGCGTCAGTAAAATGCTGCGGTCGCAAACTGGCGAACGAACTCGGATTATTCGCTTCATTCAGCGAATTTTCGGCTAAGCCGCTTTGTAATTTTGAATAATCCGCATTATTTGAGCCTACAATAAATTTCTTAAACTTCCCGCCGCTCTGATCTTTTAAAATCGCGACGCGGAAATTTTCGCCATTTGAACTCATTTTAGCAAAATCGAATCCTGCAACATTCACACCTAGCAAGATGTTTGCCGGACGTTGAACAACAACATCTCCATTCACACCAATATAGGTTACCTTGGTTCCGGTTTTGGCAAACGACGTGTCTTCGAACTGCAAAGTCATCTTTGCCCGCATCGAACTCACTTTTGCAAATCTATTGATTTCGCTAAAAAGTTGCTCCTTTGAAGAATCTTCAACTTTTAACAAAGTCGCAGTACTAGATTTGCCTTTATAAAGCCAAGAGCAGCCGCTTGAAAATGATAATAAAATTATGATTAATAAATAGGGGATTTTGTTTAACATCAGTTGGTTGTGATGACGAATGCGGCTCGTCTGTTGTCTGTAAAACCTTGCAGCAAATATCATGTAAACTCCAAAGGTAAAATGATACCATTTACATCTAATATAAGCCAAAGACGTGGGTTAGAGAGGTATTTGCCTTCTAAACCACGTCTAAAATTTGAAATTCGATTGCTCTATTTCGTAAAAACGCCCATCCCGCGAGTCATGTAATCCTGCAAAGTAAAAGCAAACATGATCGCCAAAAAAACGAAACTTCCGGCTGCTGTCAGCCAAATTAATTTGCTGTTCCACCAAACGTGCATGAAAAAGAGAATAACTGCCGTCATCTTAACAAATGCAATAAATAGTGCCAACAAAGTGTTTGCTCCTGCAAAAAGGGCTGAATCTAAATCAGTTAAGGCTACAAAATATGTAACAATTGTCGCTACAAATAAGAATCCGAAAACCATTATATATCTCGGAATCCCCATGTGTTCGTGTTCATCGTGGTTATCTGACATAAATTAATGACTACCTCCGCTGATAAAATGTCTGCCCAATAAATAAAGCAACGGGAACAAGAAAATCCAAACAATATCTACAAAGTGCCAATATAATCCTACAACTTCAACAGGTGTGTAATATTCTCCGGAATAGGTATTTCGCCAAGCCATGAATAAGAGCCAAGCCATAACTCCAAGCCCGACGATCATATGCAGGGCGTGCAATCCCGTCATGGCAAAATATATCCAATAGAAAATACGAATTTTATCGCCAAACTTTTTAGCATCTATTTCTCCATTGGTGAAATAGCCTAATTTTTCAGATTCAGTCAAGTGTTCCGGATGTTTTGCGATTAATTCCGTTCCATAATTCCATTGAAATTGCCCGGTTGGGTTTGAGTAAACGTGTTCCTCTGTCGCAGATTCTACTTTTGGCTCAGCTTTGGATTCGTGTTTTACCTTTGGAGTTTTCTTATTCCAATCAGCAAAAGGCACCAAGCCGTGATTGTACTTATCAGTATATTCAATCGCTTTCACGCCCAGGAATGTTGCCCCGAAAATCATCGTCAATACAATCATGATAATCTGCATATTGCGATTACCTTTCTGTGCATAATATACCGTCAGAGCCATCGTCAAACTACTGACGATCAAAACAAGCGTGTTGATAAATCCCCACAAGGGCATCCAAATGATTACTTCCGGCGGCAAACGCCATCGGAAATTTCGAACGGAATATCAAATAAGCCGTAAAAAGTCCGCCGAAAAACATTATTTCCTGTGCCAGGAACATCCACATCCCGATTGTATTGGATTCTTCCTGCTGCTTCATATCCTCAAACTGATGTTGCAGTCCGGGCGGATGATAATGATGTGCGTTTGTATCTGTTGACATATGTTATTTGCGATTTTAGATTTACGATTTGCGATTTCTCATTCGTTAGAAAACTTTGAATTTTCTGAATAATTTCAGCGATTGACAATAAACCAATCGCAAATCGCAATTTGCAAATTGAAAATTATTTTATTTCAGCTAATCCTTTCTAACTCCCAGACCATTGTCTTCACTAAAATCATATGCTTCCCAAGTAACAACGGGTGGTTCATAGAAATTTTCAGTTGGCGGCGGCGAAGAAGTTCTCCATTCCAAACCGGGCAAATGCCATGGATTATCTCCCGCATCTTTGCCATTGAAAAGCGACATCGTTAAGTAGATTACCGGTAAAATCATTCCAATTGCTAAAACGCCTGCTCCGGCGGTTGAAAAAATATTCAAAACTTGAAGTTCTTCCGGATAAGAAGCGTAGCGTCGTGGCATTCCCAAATATCCTAAAACAAATTGCGGGAAGAAAGTCAGATTAAATCCGATAAACGTAAGCATCGCGGAAATTTTGCCCCAAAATTCCGAGTAATGTTTGCCCGTCATTTTCGACCACCAATAATGCAATCCGCCGAGATAACCAATTACCGTGCTGCCCACCATTACATAGTGGAAGTGAGCAATAATAAAATAAGTATCGCTCATATGGATGTCCATGCCGCCGGTTCCTAAGAAAAGTCCGGTTAGTCCGCCCACGAGGAATAATCCTAAAAAACTAAATGCGTAAAGCATTGGAGTATCAAAGGAAATCGATCCTTTATAAAGTGTTGCCGTCCAGTTAAATACTTTTACAGCCGATGGCACCGAAACTACCAATGTCAAAATCGAGAAAACAAGTGCTGCGTATACCGATTGTCCGCTAACGAAAAGATGATGTCCCCAAACCAAAAATCCAATAACTGCAATCGCAATGCTTGAGAACGCAACGAATTCATATCCAAAAATTCTCTTTCTGGAGAAATTTCCAATCAATTCGCTGATAATTCCCATACTCGGCAAAATCATTATATAAACTGCCGGGTGCGAATAAAACCAGAATAAATGCTGAAATAAAATAGGATCTCCGCCAATCGCCGGATCAAAAATTCCGACGTGTGCAACGCGTTCGAGTGTCAGCAAAAGAAGCGTAATTGCGATGACGGGGGTTCCCAAAATCATGATCAGGCTGGTTGCGTAATGCGACCAAATGAACAGCGGCAATCTAAACCAAGTCATTCCCGGAGCCCGCATTGTATGGATCGTTACGATAAAATTTAAGCCCGTAAGAATCGACGAAAATCCAATAATGAATGCTCCCAGTCCGGTTACGATAACCCAACCATTGGAAAAAGTTGTTGAATATGGTGCGTAAAAAGTCCAACCTGTATCTACTCCGCCATTGAGCAACGCAAAAGCGGCAACCAACCCGCCGGCGATATATAAATACCAACTCAATAAATTAATTCTTGGGAAGGCTAAGTCCTTTGCTCCAATCATTAAAGGCACAAAGAAATTGCCGAGCGTGGCAGGAATCGCAGGTATCAAAAACAAGAAAACCATTATGACGCCATGTGCCGTAAATACACGGTTATACGAAGCTGCTTCCAAAAGGTCGCTGTTGGGGGTCATTAGTTCGAGACGAATAAGTGCCGCGAAAAATCCACCCAACATAAAAAAGACTGAAACGCTCACGAGATATAGCATTGCGATTCTTTTATGGTCTTTGGTCAAAAGCCACGAAGCAACGCTGTATCCATTATTCAGATAGTTCAATTCCGGTTTTTTAGTTGTATCTCTTACTTCTATTACTTTTTCCATATCTACTTACCACCTTTTTCGCCGCCCGTTGTCGCCGGTTTCGCAGTATTCTGATTTGCAGGTGCCGCATTTGGCGTTGTTGAAGGTTTCGCCATCGGCGTTGCTGTCGTTGGAGCTGCTGTTGTTGTTGTGCTTTGAGATTTGATATAGGCAACAATATGATTTAGCTGATCTTCTGTTATCTGCCCCTTAAATGTCGGCATGATCGGCTGAAATCCTTCCGCGATTTGACCTTGCGGGTTTAAGATCGAATCTCTAATGTAATTTTCGTCAACATTTACAGTTTGACCATTAGTCAGTTTCTGTCCTTTACCGAAAATTCCTTTAAGCGAAGGTCCGCGTCCCGTTGCATTATCCTGGTGACACGAAGCACACCCAAGTTTGTTTTCAAATAAATCTTGTCCTGCTTCCACCGGAGTTTGATTTGTTAAATTTCCAGCCAGCCAATTGTCGTAATCACGTGGCTCCATAACGTAAACCCAGCCGCCCATTCCGGAGTGATTAAGTCCGCAATATTCGGCACAATATAAATGATATTTGCCCGGCTTTGTAGCTTCAAACCACAAATATGTGTAGCGACCCGGAACAACGTCCGCTTTTGTACGAAACGCAGGAATATAAACGTCGTGAAGTACGTCTTCCGTGGTCATCACAAGCTTAATTTTTTGCCCGACCGGAACGTGAAGTTCATTAATTTCACGTTGTCCATTCCCATGCTGAAATTTCCACATCCATTGTTTTCCGACAACATAAATCTCGGTTGCATCAGCCGGCATCCGATATAAATTAAAGAAAACGTATGTACCGAAGGCAAAAATCGTCATCGCGATAACGAAAGGAATCGCGGTCCAGGTAATCTCGAGAACATTTGAGCCGTGAATTTCCTGCGGTACCGCAAATTTTTCTTTTTCACGATATTGAAAGGCAAACAAGGTAACAAAAATGACGACGCCGATGCCAAAAAATAAACATACTGCGATGATGTAAAAATATAGAGCATCAACTTGCCACGCAAAGCTCGAAGCCTGATCTGGAAATAATGGAATCCAAGAATTGTTCTGCATAACTAAATATATAAAGTGCTAAGGGTTAATCTAAAATCGATCGACCTATGACGAATTTATCCAATAACTAAATCATTCTCTTTGCTTTTGTTACGCCGCCAAAAAACAAAGAACATCGCTCCCATTCCGAGTAGCGTTAAAACTCCGCCAAGACGTACAACATTCAAAATTTGCAATCCATATTTTCCGGTTGCAGGATTATAATGAAAGCAGTAAAGCATTAATTGATCCACCGGCGTTCCGATTTTGCTTTCCGCCGATTCCATCACAGCAAATTTTACATCCTTCGGTGCATAATCAATGCCGTATAAATATTTCGACATTTTGCCTTCAGGAGTAATCACCATGATCGCTCCGGCGTGTGCAAATTGCTTGGTTTGCTCATCCCATTTGTAACCAAATCCTACCGATTTAGTTAATTTATCAATGGAATCCTGAGTTCCTGTTAAAAAATGCCAGCCATTTTCCGTTTCCGGGCGTGCATAACGCCTAACGTAACTGTCTTTTTTGCTCTTAGCCAAGTCCGGTTTTTCGTTTTCACGTGCATCAAAGCTGATTGCTACTACATCGAATTCTTTTCCAACGTTGAATGAAAGTCCTTTTATCGAACCCGTCAAACCATTCAAAACTTCACTACAAAGCATTGGACATTCGTAATAAACAAGAGCCAAAAGCACAGGTCGCTTGCCGAAATATTCACCAAGCTTTACAGTTTTGCCGCTTTCATCTTTAAATTCGGTTTCCAGCGGGAGCTGTTCATTGAGCTTTTGCTCAATGCCGACTTCGGCTAAAGCTTTCGGCAATCCGGAATTGGCATCTGCCTGATTTGGATCGTAAGTTTTTGGCGAATAAAGTGGTGAATTATAATGTTCAACTCTTTGCCCAAAATCTGTAGATGCAAAAACGGAAATACAAAGAACTAAGAACAAAAAACTTCGTAATTGTTTGAAAGTTAAAAAGTTACTACTGCAATTAAAACTAAACTTCTTCACCTTTTCACCTTATTCCTTAACGCCTTTTTTCTGTAACCACTCTGCCCGCACTCGCACCCGAGTAAAGTCCGCTGTTTTCGTCGTAATTCTTTTTGGCGTCTGTTTCTGCAACGGTTTTTACACCTTCTTCGAGCAGGCGTTCTTTTGCTGCTTCAATTGGAAGCGTCACAATCGTTTCCTTACCATTTTCTACAATTTTCTGTCCGTTTTCAGCCTGTTCTTCCCAAATCTTTTGCAATTCCCACCATTCCGAACGCGGGTCTTTTAATTCGAGATTAATTCTTCCGTTTGGTCCATCAACTCCAAATCCGGGAGCGGCTTGCAGACGTGGTTCCGGCGGAAGTCTTTCTTCAGGTTTCATACCCATCGGAGCTGCATTTTGCTTATCGGAAGAAACCCAAGCTTCCTCCATTTTGAGCTGCAAATACCACATCAATCCAAAAGCAACCGCACAAGTCAAAACCAAGAAAACGGTGGTTATAATGATTCCGGTAAGCTGGATTTCATTTTTTTCGTAGCCTTTGCTCAAATCAATTTCAGTTTTCTTTTCGTGTTTCGCCATAAAATTAATGTCCTTGTCCGTGCTGGATAGCATTTTCGGTAAATGGGTCTTGCGGAGGAATCATCGGACGCTTTTTAAGTTCGCCAAAAAACCACCATAGCCAAAGTCCGCCAATCGCGATCGGACCGACAAAATCCCACGCACTTAAATGAAATGCTCCGCTGTATGCCGCTTCACCTTCTAAGGCAGTTGGTGCGATCTGATAAAAAAGATCAACAATTCGCATGAATAAAATCAATATCGCCAACATCGACAACCATTTAGCGTTTCGTTTTATATCACGCGAAAGCAACAAAATAAATGGGAAAGCAAAATGGAAAAGGATTAGAAAAATCCCGATTACGCCCCACATTCCTTTCATACGAGCCAAATACCAAGGCGTTTCTTCCGGTAAATTACCGGAATAGATAATCAAAAATTGCGATAGATTGAAATATGCCCAAACCATTACAAGTGCGAGCATTAATTTACCGATGTCATGGAAATGTTTCTTGCCAAAAATTCTGTTCATCGGGGCTTTATCAGCCAGATTTGCAGAAAGTGCAATCACGAATGCAAACGCACTCAATGCCCAGCTCGCAATATACAAAAATCCCCAAATCGTGGAATACCAATGTTTATCGAGCGACATTGTCCAATCGATTGAAGCAAATGTTACAACTAATGCGAAAACAACCATTGTCGGTCCGCAAAATCTTGTAGCTTTACCTAAAAACTTGGCTGAATCTTCCGGATTCGTTGTCGCATCTTGCTGAGCAGACCATTTATTGAGGAAATAAACCATCACAAACCAAATCGCGAAATAAAGAATTGCTCTTAATCCCCACGAAGTCGGGTTTAGATATGGAGCCCTGTGATCAACAATTTTATCGCCCACAGTCGTTGCCCAATGATATAAATATTGAATCCCGAGCATCAAAGGAGCAAACAAAAACGCAACAAACCAAAGGGTTCGCGAACCTGCTTCAACGGTTCGGCGGATCACAACTCCCCAGGCACCGCCCGTTAAATATTGCAAAATCAAAATGCCGAGTGAGCCTACGCTGATTCCACCCCAAAAGATAAAGCCCAAAAGCCACCCTCTCAAGGCTCTTTCAGTATCCATCGAAGCTCCGACTAGCCAAATAATTAACCCAACTGCTCCGATTCCCAAAGCGATTGATTGCCAGCGACTAACTTCCGCAGGAGCATAAAGACTATCGTTTGTCATTATTTATTTCCTCCATTGGTATTAGCCGGTTTAACTGTCGTATTTGTTTTCACGTTTGAACTCGTATTTGTATTCGCTGAGGGTTTCACTTCAGGCGTCGCAATCGGTTTAGCTTCCGAGGCAGCATTGGGACTTGGAGAAGTCTTCGCTGCAGTAGGATTTTGGCTGATTTGCAAGGCTCTGATATAAGCAACAATTGCCCATCTATCATTTACCGAAACTTGTGCAGAATAGCCGCTCATCTTGCCCCAACCGTTCGATGCTATATCAAAGAAATGTCCAACCGGAGCATTTCGCAAGCGATCATCGTTATAACTCGGCGGCTTTGGATATCCACGGCGGACAATCATTCCATCACCATTACCAAATGCACCGTGACAAGCCGAACAAAAAATCTTAAATTTTTTCTCACCTTCGTTTAAAGTCTCTTTAGTTACCGCGATCGGCATTTCCGTAATGTGGTTCGGAAAAGTAATTTGCTGTCCCTGCTCGTTTGTCTGTGCGGTTCCGGTAGAATTTTCAATCTTACCTGTGTAAAGTGCGACGTTTTCCCGCAAGAATCCTCTCGGAATCGTTCCATCCGGTAATTCTCTCGATGCACGTCCATCCTTAAACCAATCGCTTTGTTTATAAACTTTGTATTTCGGTTGATCCTGCATATCGTATCGGCAGCCAACGCTGAAAACTATACTAAGCGTAACAATCCACAGTAATTTATTCTTCAACATCGTGAACCTCCTGCGGATTTAGGCTTTCCATAAATTTCTTCGTTTCATCGTAGTCAAACTTTTCGTCTTCAGCTTCAATCAAAAGGAAAAACTTGTCGCGAGATGCCAATGCGAAACGCGGCACATTAAATACAGGATGATAAGGTTGTGGCAAGCCATTTAAGAGCAACATTCCAAAAACCGCTGTAAAAGCTGCGAGTAAAATAGTCAGTTCATACATTGGCGGAATGAACGCGGGCAAACTCCAATTTGGACGACCGGCGACCATAATCGGATATTCGATAACATGCGTCCAATACATTAGTGCGAATCCGACCAAACAGCCCGTAATTCCACCAGCAAAAACCAAAAATGACAGTATGCTCCTTTTAATGCCAAGTGCTTCATCCATTTCGTGAATAGGAAATGGTGAAAACGCGTCGGTTTTCGTGAATCCCGCAAGACGGATTTTCTCCGCCGCATTCACAATAGCCGTCGTGGAATCAAATTCTGCCATCAAGCCGTAAAGTTTTTTATCCATAACATTTGTTAATCGTTAATTAACTTTTTGTTGTCTGCAATCAGTCTTTTTGCTGGCAAATCGCTTGGTATGGGTGAGTTACCCGCAATGCTTTTCGCGGACAAAAAGTAACTGATTACAAACAACCTCTTAAAAAATCTAAGCCGGTACCTTTTCTCCCGCGTCTTCGTGTGCGTGTCCGTGCCCGTCCACATGAGCTTCCGGAAGTAATGTTCTGACCTCAAATATCGAAATAATCGGTAAGAATCGGACAAACAAGAAAATCAATGTAAAGAAAAATCCGATCGTGCCGATAAACATTGACCAATCAAACATCGTCGGCGAATACATAGCCCAGTTTGCAGGTAAAAAATCGCGATGCAAACTCGTTACAATAATTACGAAGCGTTCGAGCCACATACCAACACTGACTACTAAAGAAATCGTAAAAAGCCAGAATTCACTTTCTCTAAATCGTTTGAACCAAAGAAGTTGAATCGACATCCCGTTGCACAAAATCAAAAGCCAATAAGACCACCAATATGGACCTGTCCAAATTCGATTTTGAATCATATAGGTTTCATACTGATTGCCTGCGTACCAACCGAAAAAGGCTTCCATGAAATATCCGTAGCAGACGATCAATCCGGTTGCCAGCATCACTTTACCCATGTAACTGAGATGGGTAGCAGTGATAAAATCTTTCATTTTATAGAAGTGCCGAAGCGGAATACAGAGAATCAAAACCATCGCAAACCCTGCAAAAATCGCACCTGCCACAAAATATGGAGGGAAAATTGTTGCGTGCCAGCCTGGCAATTGCGAAACCGCGAAGTCGAATGAAACGATTGAGTGAACTGAAAGTACAAGCGGCGTAGATAACCCGGCTAAAATCAAATAAGCCATTTCATATCGGTGCCAATGACGTGCCGAACCCCGCCAGCCCATGCTCAAAAGTCCATAAATAAATTTGAAATACGGATTTTTCGCCCGATCACGAAGCGTAGCGATATCAGGAATTAAACCGACATACCAAAATAGAGCCGAGACCGTCGCATAAGTAGAAACCGCAAAAACGTCCCACATCAAAGGGCTGCGGAAATTTTGCCACATTCCCATCGTATTCGGATACGGCAACATCCAATAAGCCAACCAAGGACGACCCGTATGAAGCAGCGGAAACATACCCGCACAAGCAACCGCAAAAAGGGTCATTGCTTCGGCAAATCGATTGATCGACGTTCGCCATTTTTGATTAAGAAGCAATAAAATAGCAGAAATCAAAGTTCCGGCGTGACCGATACCAATCCACCAAACAAAGTTGATAATATCGAAAGCCCAACCAATCGGTTGGTTGTTTCCCCAGATCCCGATACCCTTTGTAACGAGATAAGTAATCGTCATCAACAGCAATTGAGCAGTCAAAAAGGCAATGGCAAAACCAATATACCAACCAAAAGGAGTTTTCCTTTTGAGTGTAATATCGCCAATTTCATCTGAAACTGTGCCATACGAGTGCTTGCCCGTTACCACCGGCGGGTAGATTTTCTCTTGTATCTCTTTTAGGTCTTGCATATTTTTTCGCAATGTTTTTTTCGCAACGATTAGTGTGCTGCACCTTCCGTTTTGGTTTCACCGCCTTTATTTTCTTTAATCCAAGTTTGCGGTTTGTAATCAGGCATTTCTTTGTTTTGATTACGCAAACCTGCTAAATAAGTAGTCCGCGGTTGCGTGTTCAAACTATTCAAAACATTGTAATTGCGGTGATCTTTGTGCAGTTTTGCAACTCTGCTGTTCGCGTCGTTCAAATCCCCGAAAACGATTGCATCGGTTGGACAAGCAGCTTCACAAGCAGTTACCACTTCACCATCTCTCACCGGACGACCGTCTTTTTCGGCTTCGATTCGGGCAGCAGAAATTCTTTGTGTGCAGTAAGTACATTTTTCCATTACCCCACGACTGCGAACAGTAACTTCAGGATTCCGCATCAATTTGTATTGCGGAGTTTCCCAATCCTGATAAAGCATGAAATTAAATCTACGGACTTTATAAGGACAGTTATTTGAGCAATATCTGGTGCCGATACAACGGTTGTAAACCATATCGTTTAAGCCTTCAGGTGAATGCACAGTCGCGTGTACAGGGCAAACCAATTCACATGGAGCCTGCTCACACTGTTGACAAAGCATCGGTTGGAAATTTAACGCATCCGGTTCGTTTACATCTTCACCTTCGAAATAAGCGTCAACTCTCATCCAATGCATTTCACGGCTTCTTTCAACTTGTTCCTTACCAACGACAGGAATATTGTTTTCCGATTGGCAAGCCAAAACACAGGCATTACAGCCGACACACGAATTCAAATCGATGTTCATTCCCCACTTGCGGTCTTTATATTCAATCCGTGGAAACATCGTTTTATCGTATTCATCGTGCTGATGAGTTGCTTTTGCTTGCTCTTCCCATTTATCAAATTCGAAAGTTCGCAAAATTTCATCTTCGCGGTCTTCCATGTTGAAATGTGTTTGGGTTGAAGCAATTGTGGTTGTTTCGTTGGTTTTGGAAATTTCGCCTTTGCCAAACCACATCGCGTCAGTTTTCTGAACGTCGTAAGCGTTATAACCTAAACCGTTGCCAACGCGTCCGGCTTTTGTCCGTCCATAACCAAGGAAAAGCGTAACTACATCATCCGGCTGACCCGGCTGAACCCACATTGGAACTTTCTGCGTGATTCTTCCGCCTTGATATGTTACTTCCACCAAATCAGAAAATAAATTTCCGCCCTTGGTATTAACAAATGATGTGCCTTCTGCACCACCGGCTTGCTGATCTGCTTCACGACTTTGATTAACTCCCAGTTTTGCGGCAGTTTTCGGAGAAACTAAAGCCACATTGTCCCAAGTGATTTTGGTTAAAGGGTTAGGTAATTCCTGCAACCAGCCGTTATTTGAATAACGACCATCGTAAACGCTTGGATCAGGCAAAATCGAAAATTCAATCGTTCCGCTTCCACTTGGTGCAGTGGTCGGCTGGCTTAAAAATGCACTATTCAAAGAAACTGTTTTCGCGGGCAAAGCCGAATTCTCAACCGAGCCGCTGTGAACAGCTTTACGCCAAGCTTTTTCATCGGCTAAACCATTCGTCTTCCAATAATCCTTAACGATGTCGAGTTCTTTTTTCTCGAAATTTTCTTTGGCAAAAAGTTGTACAATTTCGTGATGCGATTTTCCGTCGTAGAGCGGAACTACCAATGGCTGAACGATTGTTGCCGTTCCATTATATGCCCGCGTATCACTCCATGTTTCGAGAAAATGTTTGCCGTTTACGTGCCAATGACAAACTTCAGCGGTTTCATCGATTGTGTTGCCGACGTGAACCCGAAGCGGAAGTTTCTTGTCATCAAGCATCAATTCTTTGCTCAATTTCGCATCGGCAGGAGAATAATAAACAGGATTTCCGCCCAAAATTACTAACATTTTGACCGTTCCGCTATTAATTTCGCCAACCAATTCCTTCAAACCTTCAGCTTGAGTTTTTTCTGTGTTTGGACTAAACGAATCTGTGTAAGTAACAGTTTGACCTACGTTTCCAAGCGTTGCATTGATCGCATGTGCAAGAGCATGAACGACTGCCGGCTGATTATCTCCGGCTACAACGAGTGATTTACCTTTATGCTCGAGCAAATCTTTCGCCATTACGTCAACCCATTTATTTGTATAAGATGAAGTCGCACCCGCAACACCGATTGCCTTCGCGATTGCCTTTGCAATTTCAGGCATTTCGCTTGGTTTAACACCCAAACGATGGTCTGCTTTCGCTCCGGTTAAGCTCAAAGTAGTTTCAACCGCATACAAACGGTTCATGCCTTCTTTTTCTTCAGAAACCTTTCTTCCTTTGGAAAAATCCTTCATATAACGAACGTTTCGTCCGCCAAAAAGGTCAGCATCTAAAGTTAAAATGCGTTCCGCTTTATCAAATTGATAAACGGTATTGACCGCCGAACCAAAAGCAAGTTTCGCTCCCGCGTTTGCGTTATCCGCATTAACAGGTTCGTATTGATACCATTTTGCATTCGGCAATTCAGATAAGATTTGATTAAATTGTGCAATAAGTGTGGGTGAAGTTACGGTTTCGGTTAAAAAACGAATACCCTGTCCGCCATCTTTTCGGCTTTCTTCGATTGTACCGCGAAGAGTGCCGACAAACGATTGCCACGTTTTTACTTCGCCGCGAAAACGGACTTCTTGTGAACGATCAGGGTCGTATAATGAAAGAATTTCAGCCTGTGCGTAAACATCAGTTGCACCAAGGCTTCCGGCGTGTTCCGGATTTCCCTCAATTTTCGTAGGACGTCCTTCATTTGAGCGTGCTAAAAGTCCTGTCGCAATTCCGCCAAGCGTAGTTGCGGTTGCAAAATACAATGGTTTTCCGGGAACGATCTCCTCGGGCTGCTTAACATAAGGGATGATTTTTTCAGCCGGCTGGACGGTACATCCGCTTAAACCTGCAAGTGCAAGCGAAGCCCCCATGATTTTGATAAAGCTCCGGCGGCTTTTCGAATCATTCCATTCTTCGGCGTGCTGCGGGTATTCACGTGAAACGAACTCCGCAAATTCCGGTGCGTCAACAAATTCTTCAACACTACGCCAATAATTCTTTCCATTTTGCGAAAGAATTCTGTTTCGTAATAAGGCAAAGTTTGATTTACTGTCTTTGCTAGGCATTAATTTCCTCTATTATGTTAGTTCCAAATTCAAAGTTTCAAATTAAAAGTGTCTTCTTAAAATCCGAAGTTTGGAATATTATTTCTTAAAATTTTATCGATGACATGTCGAACAACTTGTCAACTGCTGACGGCTGCGGATTTTATATTCTTTTGTCAATTCCGTTTTTTCTTCTGCCGATAAATTATCTTGGTAAGCTGTATTAAATATCTCTGATTTCGGTCTTACAAATTGCGATGGGTCTTTGTGACAAGCCAAACACCACTCCATCTGCAGAGTATTTTCCTGATAAACACTTGGCATATTCGCAATATCACCATGACAACTCGAACACCCAATCCCTTTTGCGACGTGAATTGAGTGGTTAAAATAAGCATATTCCGGTAAATCATGAACTCTCTGCCATTCAAGCGGTTTATTTTCCCGATAGCTTGCTCTAACCGGTTCAAGATAAGGACTGTCGTTCCAAATCTGCGTATGACAATTCATACAAGTTTGAGTTGAAGGCATTCCAGCCGAAGCCGCAGTTTCAACCGAAGTATGACAATATCTGCAATCAATTCCGTCGTCGCCTACGTGATGCTTGTGCGAAAATTGAACCGGTTGCTGACGTTCGATGTATCTCCCCGTTAAGTATGATGAACGGGCAACTACGGTATAAACAAATCCGCCCACAGCCGCTAAGATAACCGCTCCGACTAAACTTGCTTTGGCAATGCTGTTAGCACTTCGATGAAATAACTGAGCCATATTTTTTTTCGAACAAAATTACAATTTGCCTGGAAACCCAAGATTTTCAGTATTCAACCCAATCTTGACTTTTTTGTTAAGATAAATTTGTAAAAGTTATATTAAGAACTGCTTTGCTATCTTAACTAATTTTGCCCATTTAGCAAAATTAAATTAGAAAATTACTATACTTTTATTGTTTGTACAAGTTTTCACAATATAAGTTTAACTGATAAAACTAATTAATTTGTCAGGCTTTACCCTCGTGTCAAAAGTGCGACGCCAATCGCGGTTGCAGAATCTTTTAATTCGCCGGCGATAATCTTAGTTGAGGCAAAAGCAGGCTCGAAAGCGAGTTCTTTGGCTCTCTCAATTATTCCGTTAATAACAAATCCTTCGGCATCAACCACATCACCACCGATGACAATTTTTTCAATATTTAAAAGGTTTATAACGCTGGCAACGCCGGTTCCAACAAACATTCCGGTTCTTTGCAGCATCATTTGGGCAAATTCATCGCCTTTACCTGATTCCGTTACAACGTCTGCGACCGTGAAATTTTCCTCGCCAATACTGACTAATGAAGACGTCTGATCTTGATGAAATCGATTTCTGATTCGCCTGATAATGTTAGCTGAAGAAGCAACTTCTTCAAGTCTCATACCCTCAGAATCAATTGTCATATAGCCAAATTCACCTGCAAAGCCCGAATTTCCCCGCCAAATTTGACCGTTCAGAATAATAGCTCCGCCAACTCCCGCACCAAGCGTAACGTAGAACATATCTTTGCTTCCGCGTCCCGCACCCATTATATATTCGCCATATGCGGCGGCATTTGCGTCATTTTCTACCAAGGCTTCCAGTCCCGTTTCCGCCTTAACTCGATTCACAAAATCAACTTCGGTCTGCTCAGGAATCTGGCTCGAAAAAGCTACGCGGTTTGTCTGATGATTAACCAAACCCGGCACAGCGATACCGATTTTTTTGATATTTCCGTAATTATCCTTTAATTGATTGATAAACGTAATCAATTGCGAGAAGAGATCTTCTCCGGAATTTACTGAAAACCTATCGGAATACTGCGTTTCGTTATTGCTGCCTAAAGCCACAGCTTTAAGCATCGAATTTGAAACTTCAATTCCGACAAATTTTTCATTTGATTGCACCGCATCACTCATTAACTTTTATCCTGAAATAAACTACTTTTGGTTAGAAACTAGGCTGATTGTAGTAAGTCGTTTCAAAACTGTCAAACAACGTCCGGCATTATAATTTGCGGTAAAAGCAGCTATCAAAAACCCTTATAACAGATTGTTTAAGTTTGACTGATAGCCCTGAGAAAGCTAATCTTTTGTAGTTGCCTGAAACGTCACAATGGAACAACATTATTTTTACCAAATCATAGAGCAATACGGCATTTACGCGGTTTTTGTACTCTGCACCGTTGAAGGAGACATAACTCTGTTAATTTCAGGGGTTTTGGCACACAGCGGTTTTTTTGGTAAATACAGTTTTTTGAAGGTTCTTTTGGCAGGAATGTTGGGTGGCGTAGTGGGAGATAGTTTCGGCTATTGGGTTGGTAGGTTTTTTGCACATAGAATTAGCAATTACAAATTTTACCAAAGTGCCCAACCCAGGATTGAAAGGCTCGTTGATAAATTTGGCGGTGCGGCAATTATCATCTCCAAATATATTTATGGAATTCGTATAGCAATTTGCATTTCTAGCGGTGTTGGTCGAATGCCGTTTTTGCGTTTTCTGTTTAATGACTTTATCAGTTGTGCGGTTTGGGCTTTGATTTTGGCGGGAGTCGGATTTTTCTTTAGTGGTGCGATAACGAGTATTATTGGCGACTTTCAACAGATCGGAATCGTTCTTTTCATAATAGTCGTTTTTGGAGTTATCAGCTTATATTTATTGGAAAGATTCTGGTTGTCGAAAAAAGTGGAAGAAGCCGATCCTGAAACTATTCTTAAACTTGAGGAAAAACTACACGACATTGAAGATCGCTTGCATATTCCACATCGCCACGAAGAGAAATTAGAAAAAGAACAGCAAAAACGCGAAGAGCTTGACAAGATTTCTGACAAATAAATTTTAACTATGATTATTGAAGCTTCTGCTCCAACTAGAGTTGATCTAGCCGGCGGCACAATTGATATTCCCCCTATTTTTTTGTTTCACGAAGGTGCCTCAACGGTAAATTTTGCCGTGAGCTTATTGGCATACTGCCGTCTAGAAACCCGCAATGACAACAAGATTTTTATCGAATCAATCGATCGAAAGGAATCTTTTGAAACTTCAATCGAAAACATCGGAAGCTTAAAAAATGAACCGCGTCTGGAACTTCTTTCGAAACTTATTTATTTCTTCAAACCCGAAACCGGATTCAATATGATTACGAAAGCCGAAGCTCCGGCGGGTGCTGGTCTGGCGGGAAGTTCTACACTCAACATTGCCTGCGTTGGTGCATTAAACAGATTAGTTGGAAATCGTTACGCTCCGGAAAAATTCATCCCGATTGCCAATAGTATTGAAACTACTGTAATTAACGTAATTGCCGGATTTCAGGATTATTATTCAGCCCAATACGGCGGCGTCGCTTCAATCCATTTTCGACCTGATGGAATTGAACGCGAAGCTCTAAATGTTGACACAAAAACACTTGAAGACAGAATCGTTGTGCTTTACACAGGCGAACCTCGTAACTCAGGAACAAATAATTGGGAAATCACCAAAGCTCATATCGATGGCGATAGGGATATTTTCAACATATTTGAAGGCATTCGCGATACTTCGATCAAAATCCGCCAAGCCCTGCTAAATGCAGATTGGAATCTCGTTGGCGATTTATTAAAAACCGCCCATCCGCAACGCAAAAAACTTTCGCCAAATATCACAACTCCGAGAATGGACGAACTTATCAACATCGCCCTTGCAAACGGAGCGATCGCTCCAAAAGTCTGCGGTGCTGGCGGCGGCGGTTGCATGGCGTTATTTTGCGAAGACGGCAGAAAGACAGAAGTTGAAGCTGCTTTGCGAAAGGAAGCCGATGCTGAAGTATTGGATTGGAAAGTTTCGGCGGATGGCTTGGTTATTAAAGAATCCTAGAATTATAATCCTACCGCAAACTTGGTCTATTATAACGTCTTCAAATGGGACAGTTTTTGTCTCTCCCCCAAATTTTGAGGAGACTTCTTTATGAGTAAATTATTACTTTCAACCTTTATTTTATTGTCGTTCTTCGCTTTTTCAACTCAAGCCCAAAATAGAAGGCTTGAAAATCTGGCTAGTGATTTACAACGCAGTGCGGACGATTTAGCGGATAAGGCTTACAGTGAATTCAGCAATCGCTCAAGCAATAGCCGGAGCGAAACCGAGAATCTTTTGCTTGCTCAGCAGATTCGGGCTTCGGCAGAGATATTCAAACGTTTGGTTAGCGATAATCGCAGAGATTCCGAACTTCGCGATGCGGCAAACGTTCTTAATGATCTTTCAAAACGTGCGACTTTCAATTACGCATTGAGCGATTATTTCCGCAAAGTGCAGCGAAATATTGATGATGTTACGCGGTCAATTGGCGGCGGCTCGGGCAGAGACGAACCCAAACTTGAAAAAGAAGTAATTGGCAGAGTTCGCTGGCGGGGAACGATTGACGATGAAGTTCAATTATTTATTCGCGAGAGTAAAGTTGAAGTAAAAACGATTTCCGGAACGACTTACAACGATGCGATTTTCGATTTCACTTCAGGTTTGCCAAACCGAAAAGTTGACGTATTTGTTAATAAAAAGAAAGGACGCGGCTCTGTGAAAGTAATTCAATCACCAAGTCGGGAAAACGATTTTACAACTGTCATTCAAATACGCGATAAAGATGGTGGAGCGAGAGAATACGATTTGGATATTTATTGGACGCGTTAAAGGACGCGGCAGGGAAGTTTCAACCACCGCTTCCCCTTTGTATAATCTTTTAGGTCTGAGAAATCGCTTTCGCTAATGACTTAAAGATATCCCTTCCGTCATTCGAGCCGAGAAGTTCTTCGCACGCACGCTCGGGATGCGGCATCATACCCAAAACATTTCGCTCTAAATTACTGATTCCGGCGATGTTAGACCTTGCTCCATTTGGATTTGCATCGTCTGTAACGTTTCCTTTTTCATCACAATAGCGAAAAACAATCTGTCCGTTTTCTTCGAGATTATTAAAAGTTTCGTCGTCGCAAACGTAATTTCCTTCCGCATGTGCGATTGGAATCGAAAGAACTTTGCCAATTTCCACCTCGCTTGTGTAAGGCGTATTTTGGTTTTCTACTCTTAAATTAACGTGGTTGCAAATAAAATGCAGATCGCGATTACGAATTAACGCACCCGGCAAAAGTCCTGCTTCGCATAGAATTTGAAATCCATTACAAATGCCAAAAACAAACTTCCCTCGTGCCGCAAACTCCTTAACAGATTGCATCACCGGAGAAAATTTTGCCAAAGCACCACACCGTAAATAGTCGCCGTAGGAAAAGCCGCCGGGCACAATAACAGCATCATAACTGCTCAAATCAGTCTGCTTATGCCAAATAAAGTCAACGGGTTGCCCGACGTGCTTTGAAAAAACATGATACGCGTCGTGATCGCAGTTAGAACCCGGAAAAACAATTACTCCAAATTTCATTTTTATTCTATTTCCACCCTAAAATCTTCAATCACAGGATTTGCCAAAACATCTTTGGCAATTTGCCTTACAATCTCGCCAGCTTCCTTTTCCGATAAACCGTCAGCCAATTGAACCTCGAAATATTTACCCTGCCTGATGTCTAAAACCTTATCAAATCCCAATAACTCGACCGAATGCTGAATCGCTTTTCCCTGCGGATCAAGCACGCTCGGCTTAAGCGTAACGTAAACTTTTGCTCTCATAAAAATAATTTAACTCCCAAAATAACGCAAAATCTTGTTTACATTATCGTCTTAGTGTATTATTTCGACAATGCACGGCAATCAAAATTAAATTTTTCCCTAAAAAAGGAGATTCAAAATAATATATGCAAAATCAAAAGTCAGCTTTAGGTATGGACGGTAACATAACCGCCCTTCTTGGTTACATCATCGGAATCGTTGCTTTGGTTCTGATTTTCATTGAAAAAGATAACAAGTTTGTCCGTTTTCATGCCCTGCAATCAGTACTCTGGGCAGTTGCTTACATTGTTTCAATTATTGCGGTAATGATTGTCGGATTAATCATAAGTGCAGTATTGGGTTCTATTTCAGGAACATTAGGCACGATCAGCGGAATACTTTTCGGACTTCTTTACTTTGCTTTAATCATCGGATTCTTAGGCGGCTTAATTTATGCGGCTATTAAAGCATACGGCGGCACCCAATTCAAACTTCCATTCGTTGGCAATTTAGCTGAAAAATGGGTTTAGAAATCAATTAAATTTTAAGAATCGAGGCTGTCTGAAAAGGCGGCTTCTTTTTCATTTTAAAAGAACTTAGTTTAAAATATTGATATGAGCAAAAAAGCAGTATTCAAACGATATGTGCAGAATCAGCCGATGTTGTTGCCGCCGAGTTTGGATGAATTGATACCTGAGAAGCATCCGGTGCGGGTGGTCGATGAGGTTATCGAACGCATCAATATCGGTGAATTGGAACAGAGTTATAAAGGCGGCGGGACGTCGAGTTAACATCCGCGGATGTTGTTGAAAGTGTTGGTTTACGGGTATTTACGCAACATTTACTCATCGCGGAAGATTGAGCAATCTTTAACTGAAAACGTGCATTTCATGTGGCTTACGGGCGGAGCGAAGCCTGACCATAACACGATCAATGATTTTCGGGGAAAGCGTTTGAAGGAGCATTTGCAGAAGATATTCAGTCAAGTGGTCGTTTTATTGGCAGAGGAAGGAGTCTTGTCATTGAAGGAAATAACGTTGGACGGGACGAAGCTGGAAGCGAATGCGAATCGTTACACTTTTGTGTGGGGAAAAGCGATAAAGACGAGTCGCGAACGAATCGAAAAGCAGCTCAATGAGCTTTGGAAATATGTCGAGGAAGTCTATCGGGAAGAAGAAAACACGCCGACCAAACCCGAATTCAAAGAGATCAATCCGGAATCGGTGAGTCGGGCGATAGAAGAAATAAATGAAGCGTTGAAAGTTAAATCAATCGACAAAAAGGTCAAACAAAAGTTGAATTATGCGAGGAAGAATTGGACAAAAAAGTTGAGTGAATATGATGAGAAAGAGCAGATTCTAAAGGGTCGCGGAAGTTATTCAAAAACGGATAAAGAGGCAACGTTTATGCGGATGAAAGACGATCATATGATGAACGGACAGCTCAAACCCGGCTACAATCCGCAAGCCTCAACGAGCGGTCATTATCTGGTCAATTACACGCTCGGACAAAGCCCGACGGACACAAATCTACTCAAAGATCACCTCGAAAAACACGTTGAAAGTTACGGAAATAATCCGGAAAATATCACTGCAGACGCAGGTTGCGGAAGCGAAGAAAATTATGATTATTTAGCTGAAAAAGAGATTGAAGCCTTCGTTAAATACAATTATTTCGAGAAAGAACAGACCGGTAAAAAGCACCAACAGAATCCATTTTTAGCGGATAATCTGTATTACAATCAGGAAACTGACACTTATTATTGCCCGATCGGACAACCGATGAAGCGAATCGGGACGAAAAAACAAAAGACCAAAACAGGCTACATTCAGCAGATAAATCAATACCAAGCTCAAAATTGCACAAGTTGTCCGATGCGTTCAGGATGCCATAAATCAACAGGAAATCGAATCATTGGACGAAATCATAATCTGATCAAACGGCGGAAAGAAATCAGAGAATTACTGGAAAGTGAAATCGGAGTGGTGAAAAGAAAAGAACGTTGGAAGGTAGAAGCGGTCTTTGGCAACATCAAACACAACAAAGGATTCAAAAGATTCAATTTAAGAGGACTCCAAAAAGCCGGAATCGAAGTCGGACTGATAGCACTGGCTCACAATCTGAACCACTTTGGGTTAGAAAGAAGCCATTAAACCCGGGATAAACTCAAACTATTGAAAAAACAAACTAAATTTATCCCGCAAACGAGAAAAATCACAAAAATTAGTCTGCAAAGGCAGAAAAAAAACTAAAATGAAAAAAAAGACTGCCCAAATTTTTACTTTTTGGACAGCCTCTTGAATAATCTGATGTTAATGTCTTTAGCCGATAGAATCTTTCATTGCTTTACCGACACGGAATTTAACAGTTGTTTTAGCAGGAATTTGGATTGGTTTGCCAGTTGCAGGATTTCGTCCTTCGCGAGCTTTTCGTGTTGCTTTTACCAATTTGCCGAAACCAGGCAGAGTGAATTCTCCGTTCGTTTTTACCTCACCAGCCGCAAGGCTAGCTAAAGCAGTAAAAAATTCCTTCGCATCGGTTTTTTTGATTCCCGTTTTTTCAGCCAATTGGCTAATAATTTCAGTTTGTGTCAAACGCTTCGTTGAAGCCATAATTTAAGTTTTACCTCCAAAAGTTAATTGAGAAAATTAATAAATCGTTTAGTACGTCATTGCCGTAAAGCAAATCATTTAATTGGGGCAGTTGTTAGTTATCCAACCTTTAGTTGAAATGGTCGGGGCGGCAAGATTCGAACATGCGACCTCTCGGTCCCAAACCGAGCGCTCTACCAAGCTGAGCCACGCCCCGAAAACAAATTTGTTTCGCTTAAGAAATTGCTAACAAGTGGCGAATTTTACAAGTGAAAAGAACTAAAATCAAGCTACGGCGTAGGAAAATCATGCAAAAACGCAATTATTTTTTGAATCGCCCTTCCGCGATGGCTTATTTCATGCTTTATTTCGTCAGAAAGCTCACCAAATGATTTAGTAAAACCTGCCGGAATGAAAACCGGATCGTAACCAAAACCATTAATTCCAACGGGGTTTTGAGCTATGACTCCTACACAAATTCCACTAGTCAAGTACTTAATTTGCCCGTTCTTGTCTGATAATGCCATCGAACAAATAAATCTTGCAGAGCGATTGTTACTCCTCGTTTGCTTCAACTCTGATAATAGCTTAGCGTTTTTTTCTTCGTTTGTCGCCCCAGCACCTGCATATCTTGCAGAAAAAACCCCAGGTCTGCCTCCAAGTGCTTCTACCTCTAGTCCTGAATCATCAGCAAGTGATAGTATTCCGGTCTTTTTCGCATAGTATTGAGCCTTCAAAATCGCGTTTTCCTCAAATGTCTGTCGTGTTTCTTCGGGTTCGGAAAGATTTGGAAATTCTGCTGTATCTCTCAGGACAATTGGAAAATCGGCTAAAAGCTCCCGTAATTCTCTAATTTTACCGGAGTTTTTCGTTGCAATTAAAAGCTCAAAACTCATTTCTTATTGTCTCTCAAGCAAAATTTATTTTCTAAACATATTATTTTCTTGCAAAAACATAACAATTTAAGCTATAAATTTAAAGGCGGTGCTTTTCCACACACTCCTGAATTGCCCTCTCATCTGACTAAAAAAAATAACTAATGAGGTTCATGCTTTGAACACTATCGCAATCTCCGATACTAATCCGGTTTCTAATAATATTAATCCAACGGATACCGTTGAGGGAGAAGTTGTGTTTCCGGCTCAACCTGTAATTCTGATAAACGATGTGGCAATCCGTTTGGGAGTCTGGCTTTCCGGCTTACAAAGTTTTCTGCAAATTCGCAACTATTCTTTTGGTGATAATAACCGTGCAAAAGCCTCTACGCGTGATTGGACACAAGAATTTCACCTGACCAATTCTACGCTCTTACTCTGCTCAAAACTCAACTTGCAACTTCTAAAATTTCTTGAAACGCAAGAATTAAAAAACCAAGATGTTTCAAACGAAGAAGGAGTTTCCGAACCCGGAAAGTTCTTGTTTAGTTTTGCAGAAGTTTCGGAATTGGCTGAAATATTAAAGCACTCAATCTTGCTTAATGAAGCCCTTTTGCGGTCTGCTCCGCTGAAATTTACTGAATGGGTCGCTTGGAGCATGGCTTTGAGCGACAAGTTCGACAAAGCGAGGGCTTTGCCAAAAATTATTCAAACCGCTGAGCATGAAGGTGAAAGATTCTTACCGATAGAACTCCAAAATGTTTTACAAAGCAAACCGATTCCTTACGCAATAGAAGCCGATTTGCGGATTATTTTGCCTCGCATCGCGAAGGTTTTGAAATGGCTAAATGTAGTTGAGGAAATGCTTCAAAAAGATGAACCGCTGAAGCCGACTCTACTCTTATTCGCCAGAATTTACGAACAAACGCAAGAAATGATTAGTTACATTAATAATCGGCTTCTGCGTTTTTCTAATGAAGACGATCCGATCTTTGCTGCTTTAGATGCAACAATTTACGCGGCTTCGATTGAATCTCGAAAGGTATTTAATTTCGAACTTGGCGGACTTGCGGAAATTCGACAAGCTCCACGTATTTACGCCAAAATTGAAACTTCCTATGCACTTTTGAACGATTCTTTCCAGCAAACTCTCGTAAATTTTGCACAGATTATTGACCCCAATGTTGATCCCTACAAGATCTTCCCAAATTTCAAAGATAAACTAGGTCAATCTCTTGCTCTGCGTCAAAGCTTGTGGAATATTAAAATTGAAGTTTCAAAAGTTGAGCAAAATCCGGAAACTGCCTCGACCGAAGAACTATACGAGAAACTTAACTATTTCCTCAAAGAAAACTTATACTTTTTGTTTTATAAAGATTGTGAAACGGTTGAAAGATTCGTCGAAGAAGTTTTGCGAACCAATAGTAAGAGCGATCTGGTGCCGATTCTCCATCGGTTTGGTGCCTACCTCGAAACTCTTTTCGGACAAGTAAATATGCGGGTTTTGCTGGCTAATCATCCCTTTGAATATCCTTCTCAAGAGGTTTGATTATTGCGATCTCAATATTGAAAGCGGCTTTTTAAATAGAACATCAAAACTCGCCAGAGTTCCAATTACCGTAACCAAAATCGCCGTTATCAAAATCCCAAATATTACCAATCCCAAATCAAATTCCCAATCAAATTCCAACACATATTTCGTCACGGCAAAGGAAAGCAAAACTGCGAAAAACGAACCGATTATCCCTGCCAGCAAACCCAAAATCGCATATTCTGTCACCAATATAGTCAACAAATTTCCGCGTTTCGCACCTAAAGTTTTCAAGATCGCATTCTCGTAAATCCTTTGAGACTTCGTCAAACTGACCGAGCCGATCAAAATCAAAATCCCGGTCAACATTACAAAACTGCCAACAAATGATATTGCCAAAACGAAATTATTTATCAATTTTGTAACGGTGGAAAGAATATCCTGAACGTCAAAAATCTGGATATTCGGATTCGCGTCAATTACTTTTCGCTGAAATCTCGCACGCTGAACAGCGGGAATCTTCTTAAGAATTGGCAACGCAAATGTTTTTGGAGCGTTTTCCAAAGCGTTCGGACGAAAGACGAAGATAAACACTGTACGAGTATTTCTGACGTCAATTTTCCTAACGCTGCTAACTTTTGCATTGATTTTCCGACCAAGAATATCAAACGTTATGATGCTCCCGATGTTTATTTTCAGAAGCCGTGCCATATCGTCCACAACTGAAACTTCCAAATCTGTAGTTGGCGTAGAATCCCACCATTTACCGGCAATGATCTGCTTCATTTTCATCCAAATTTGGTCGGTAAGTAACTGCAAATTCCCGTCCGATTTGTCCCTGTTGCTGGCGAACTTCACGCTGCTGGAAATCGATTGATTTACCTTCTACTAAAGCAATTCTCGCTCTGATTGTCGGCACAGGCTTAATTTCCTCATCAGTAACCTCACTGGCTAATTGCGTAACGCTTTCCACCTGACTTGGCTGAATATCAACAAGAAAAAGGCTCGGAAGCGACTCATTTCGGGTAAAATCAAACTCGCGAATCAGATTATTTTGCAGTGATTGAACTGCGATTACGACAAACGCACCAAGCCCAACCGCGAGTAAAACAACCCTCGTTTGATTGCCCGGGCGATAAAGCGAATTGACCGCTTGAGCGATTGAAAATGACGAAAATTTCTTAGTTTTTTGCAGTAACTTGGTCAAAAGAGTTGCCGTAAAATATAGAATAATTGAGGTTAAGCCCAAACCCACGAGAAATGAAGTGCCAACTTTCCAAGAACCCGCCTGCCAAACAGCAACGCCTAAAATTCCCGCGAGCGTTAGAAAACCGAAAATCCATTTCGTCCAATCCAGCCGCCGAATCTGCTCGTTATTTGCGTCTCTGAGAAGTAAGCTTGGCTTAATTTGACGAATCTGCAAAAGCGGCAAAAGCGAAAATAGAAGCGAAATCAAAACACCTAGAATAATTCCCTGCCATGCCGCTGACGTCTGCAAATTTGAAGACATATTTTCAGGCAAATCCGCACCAAAACGCCCTTCAACAAACCATAATGTAAGTTGTGCCAGAAGAATGCCAAAAAGACTCCCCAAAAAACCTAAAGTTAATATCTGCAACAAATAAACGAAGATAACTTTTCCGCTATCTGCTCCCAAACACTTCAAAACTGCCACAGTTTTGCGTTTTTGTTCGACAAAAACTCTCGCAACATTCCAAACGCCTACTCCGCCTAAAACCAGGATTAAAAGTCCGGTTAAAGAAAGATAATTTTCGGTTCTGAGTAAATTGTTCGCTGATGTTTTCCTGCGTTTCTCGATAACTTTGAACGGTTAAGATCGTTCCTTCAAAAGCCTTGCGAAGTTGTTTGACCAATTCAGTTGGGTTTTCCGATGTGCGATATAGGATTCGACGGCGAACTCTTGAATTAGAACGGTTTAAGCCTGTCTCTTCAAAGGCTTTTTTCTGCATAAAAACGCGTGGACCAAGCCGAAATCCGCTCTGTCCGCCGGGTTCTTCATCAAAAGTCGCACGAATCTCAAAATCCGTTTCACCGATCTTTAGTTTGTCACCAATTTTAAGGTCTAATTTTTCTAAAAGTAAAGGAGCGACGACAATTCCGTTGTTGTCTAAACTCTTGAAATCAAACGATTTGCCGTCTGAAAATTTGAATTCACCTACCAGCGGAAAGGGCGGCTCGATTCCCTTAATTTCAACAAATTGCAAACCCTCTTTCGTAGAATCCGAAGGTTTAGACATCGCAACCGTCGTGACAGCTTCATTTCTTGCTTCAATAATTTGTGATTTGCTAATCACCGATTCAATTCGGGAAATATCATCAGGCGAAAAGGTCGCGGTCGTGCTGACTTCAAAATCCGCGGTCAGCAAAGCTCGTGCGTCAGTGCCAACCGCGTTTGCCAAATTCTGAATCAGCGAACGCAAAGCAACCACCGAACCGACTCCAATGGCAATACATAAAAAGAAAAAGAGCAAACGCCGCCACGATGAGCGAATTTCACGGAATGTCAGATTAAAAATAAATTGCATAAAATAAACGTCGGAACGTCCATCGGAACGCCTTCGCCCTCGAAGGCTCTTCCACGCCTCCAAACTTTTTTGAACGCCGAGCATTCATTGCCTTCGAGGGCGAAGGCGTTCCGTTATTTCACTGCGTCGCTCACGACTTTCCCGTCTCTCAAACGAATTTGCCGATCAGCTCTTTCCGCTAATTCCTGATCGTGCGTAACCAAAATTAGGGTCGTTTTTTTATCATCGTGGAGAGCTGTCATTAATTCAAAAACGTGCTGACCATTGCGTGAATCTAAGTTTCCCGTGGGTTCATCTGCGAGCAAAATTTTCGGACTATTGGCAAATGCCCTTGCGATGGCTACACGCTGCTGTTCGCCGCCTGAAAGTTCATTTGGATAATGATGTCCGCGATTGGTTAAGCCTACTTCTTCCAATAGTTGCGAGGCACGCTGCTTGCCGTTTTTTTGCCCGACGATCTCTAGCGGAATCAGAATATTCTCATATGCCGTGAGGCTCGGAATCAGATGAAACGATTGAAAAATAAAGCCGAGTTTATCGCTTCTCAATTTCGCTAAACCGTCTTCATTCATCCGCGTAATGTTTTCGCCATCGATCAAAATATCGCCGATTGTCGGTGCGTCAAGCCCTGCGATTAAGCCCAAAAGAGTTGATTTGCCGCTTCCCGAAGCTCCCGTTATAGCGACGAATTGTCCATCTGGAATCGTCAGCGAAACGTCGGCTAAAATCGTTAGGTCATCAGCACCGGAGCGGACTGTTTTTGTAATATTTGAAATTTCAATCATAAATTGGACAAAGGAGACAGATAATTGCAAAATTTAATCATAACAAAGCGAGAAGTTTTGCAACAATTTGAATCCGTTTTCGTAATTACAACGAACTCATTCTCGATAAAGTATGTTCAATCTTATTCGTTCGACTATAACATTTGGTTTCATAATCTTTCTGACAGCTTGCGGCGGTTCGTTTGCAAAAAATGAATTTGAAAAGCCGCGTGAGCAGATAGAAATTCCGCAAACGACTTCAAAAAAGGCGAAAATTATTGCCTTTGGAGATAGCTTAACGGCGGGTTTTGGCTTGAGTGAGAAAGAATCTTATCCGTATCTTTTGCAAGAGAAATTGCGTGTGGAAGGTTACGATTATGAAGTCGTAAATGCCGGAATAGCAGGAGATACTACGCTCGGCGGATTAGAAAGAATTGATTGGTCGCTCAGTCAGGAAAATGTCCAAGTTTTAATTCTAGAACTTGGTGGAAATGATCTTTTGCGTAATTTACCTGTAGATAAAATGAAGCAAAATCTTTCGGCGATAATCAAGAAAGCGAAGGCAAAAAATATCAAAGTTTTGTTTTGCGGAATGCTCGCTCCGCCGACGATGGGTGCGAAATATCAACGCGAATTTGTCGCAGTTTTCCCTGATTTAGCGGATGAACACAAGGTTGAATTCATGCCGTTTATTTTAGAAGGTGTTGCAGCAAATCCGAAGCTCAATCAGCCGGACGGAATTCACCCGAATTTTGAAGGATCGAAAATAATGACGGACAATGTTTATCAGGCTCTTAAGCCATTATTGAAGAAATAGTTCGAGGGTTCTTGCAGAAGCCCGCACGCAGTAAGGGCGTAGCTCTTGCACACTTACTTCGTGCGTGTTTCTGCATCCGCAACAATAAAAAAAACGAACAAGGGAAGGAAAAATGAATTTAGAAGGAAAAACAGTTTTAATAGTAGGTGCCGGACGTGGAATTGGACGTGCAGCAGCCGAACTTTTTTCAGAAGCAGACGCAAATATCGTGATCTCATCACGCAATGAACCCGAGCTTTTGGAGCTTGAATATAAGCTCAGCACAAAAGGACGCTCAAATGTTTTGCCTGTTGAAGCAGATGCATCCAATGAGGCTGATGTAAAAGCATTGGTTGAGGAAGCCGTCAAACACTTTGGCAGCATCGATTATCTCATCCACGCCGCCGGACTCGGCATTTTGAAACCTTTTGCAGATTTAACTTGGCGAGATTTTGACGATCTTTACACCGCAAATGTAAAAGCTACATTCAACGTCTTGCAAGCCGTTTTACCAATTATGGCTGAGCAAAAATTCGGACGCATCGTTGCTATTCCCGGTATTTTGGGTAAAGCTCCAATGATGCAAGCTTCAGCTTATTGTGCTGCAAAATATGCACTTACGGGAATGATCAAGTGCTTAAAGGACGAATACAAACGCCACGGAATCCGTTTCAGTCTGATGCATCTTGGCGGGGTTGATTCAAATTTTTGGGACAATATTTCAATGAAAGTCCAACGCGATAAAATGCTCTCAATCGATGCCGCCGCTCGTGCAGTTTTCTTTGCCGCAACTCAAGAAGGCGAAGGCGTTATGTCTGAAATTGTACTGATGCCGGAGAATCATCAGTTGGTTTAGATCAAGACCACTAAACGGTGTGGAAATCCACATTGTAAATAGATTTGAGTTTGAGCATAGTTTGGATCGACGAAGTCCATGACCTCGGAGATTCAAACTATGAAACGTTATCTACGTTATTTGGCAGCCGCTGGATTAGCTTTTCTTGTCGGCATAGGTTTTGTTTATTTGTATATTTCAAAACTAACTCGGCAAATAACAGAGTTGCCGTTGTTTTCCGAAGAATGCATACCAGAATCGTCTCATCCGAGTCTGGAAACTCTAGAAAAATCTCTCGCGGAAATCAGACCAATTTCAGGGATGGAAATTATACTTGCACTTTATCAACCGACAATTAGTAAGTGGCAAAAAGGTGAAAGGATTCCGAATATTGTTCATCATTCTCCTGAAATCGTCGCCGAAATCTCAGAGTTGGGCAAACGCCTTGAAATAGTAATGCGATTGGAGACCAGAGATATCTACAAAACTCAGATCGCTGATCTAAATGGCGACAAACAGAATGAATTAATTATTCTGCAAAGGAATTACGAAGAATTTCGTGCCGATCATGAAACATGGAATATTTTCATATTTCAGAAAGATAAGAAACGAATTCGTTTGATTTTTGACGAAGGCATGGTTAATGACTTTCGTATCCTAAAAACGAAAACTAAGGGATTTCTGGATCTCGCATTAGTGAATCGCTACGAAGAAGAAATGCACAGCTTCACTCAGGTCTTCCGATCCAATGGCGAAATTCATGACGTTGTCCGCTGTTACAGTGAAATTTATGGTTATCAGGACCGTAAGGGCAAATGGCGTAAACTGAAAAAACCTCGCATTGTACCCGGTATGGACTGCTGCTGAAATCAAAAAAATAAAAAACAAAATTTGGCAAGAAAGCTTAAATTTGTTAGGCTTTTAGCTAGTTTGATGAATCATATTGCGAGGTGTTACCCCGAATGTTTAGCGATAATTTCAGACGAAATGAAAGCGGCAAAAAGAATTTGAGAGGCTCGAAGGCAGTCTCGAAGATGGCAGATATTGGTTGGAAAACCTTTCAAGCCGTGAATAAATCCCTACCCGAAAGTGCGTCGATCCAACCTAATTGGGCGGCAGAACCGCTCTTGAAATCATACGAACGCACTGCACCACCGCTAGGTTTTCCGCGTGAAACCGATTCGCTTTGCCCGAAATGCGTAAAGCAGGTGCGTCAAGGCGTGATCAATAAAGATATTCCGCTCGAAATCCTGATGAATTCGCATCCCGGCGAAATAAAAGCACAGATAATCGAAGAAAACGGACAGGTTTTGATGCGAAAAACTTGTCCGACGCACGGCGAATTCGAAGACGTTTTGGCGACGGACGCGAAATTCTTAGAACGCATCGAAAGTCTATTTTTCGGACGCGATTTCAAATCTGCCGAAGACGAACACATACACAAACACGGAACATCAGACATAAAATTTGGACGCGGTGCCGTGCTCACGGTCGATCTCACAAATCGCTGCAATATGATGTGCAACCCATGTTTTATGGACGCAAATCAGGTTGGCTACGTTCACGAACCCACTTTTGAAGACACCAAAGCGATTTTGGATCGTGCAATTTCTTTCAAACCGCGTCGGCAAATAATCATCCTTTTTTCGGGCGGAGAACCAACGCTTTCGCCATACTTTTTGGATGCGGTCGCATACGCGAGAAAGATCGGTTTCTATCGTATTTTGGCGGCTACGAATGGTATTCGCTATGCCGAAGATATCGAATTTTGCAGGCAGGCGAAGGAAGCCGGGCAGCATGGCGTTTACCTGCAATTCGACGGAGTTTCGGAAGAGAAAAATAAACATCGCGGAGTCGGGAATTTGTTTGACGTAAAACTCAAAGCCATCGAAAATCTCGCGTCAGTTGGGATCAAAGTTACGCTTGTTACGACGATCGTAAATTCGATCAACAACGACGCAATCGGCGATATTGTTAAATTTGCTGCTGAAAACATCGATAAAGTTCAGACAATCGCTTTTCAGCCCGTAAGTTTTACGGGTCGCGATGAAGACGTTTCAGATGAGATTCGCAAAGAGCAACGATATACCCTTGCCGGTATGACGCACGATCTGAAGGATCAGCTAAATGGAAAGATAGCACTCGAACCATTGCGAGATTGGTTTCCGCTAAGTTCCTATTCCGCTTTTACTTCCGTGATGGATATGCTGCAAGGGGCGGATGCTCCTTGGGGCTGGTCATCGTGCAATTGCCATCCGAATTGCGGGATTTTTACGCTCATGATCGTCAATAATAAATCGGGCGAGATGCGTTCGCTTTTTGAATTTTTCAATTACGAGCAGTTTATGAAAGACGTCGCGACGATCACCGACACTGCTCGCGGGAAAAAGCTGACAATGGCACAACTCGCGATGGCGATCATGCGAAATTACAACGCTGCAAACGCTCCGGATGGCTTCCCGATCTCGAATATTCTGAATCTTTTCAAGCCATCTTCCGCCAATTCCAATAGCGACCGAAACGACCGAATGAAGCAGGAAAAGACTGACGAATGGCGTGTGCTTTGCGTAGAAGGAATGTGGTTTCAAGACCTTTTTACATACGATTTCCGCCGTACCGAAATGTGCGTGATCCCATACGGCACGCAGGAAGGCGAAGTCTCTTTTTGTGCCTATAATACCGGAGTTGGCTGGCGGCAGATCATCGAAGAAATGCACAAAACCGCGAGCTTGGGCGAATGGTACGAAGAACACGGTCGCCACGCGGTTTACGCGAAAGGCAAGGTAGTTCCGGGAATTGGCAAAACCCGTTCGATTTCACTGCCTGTGATCGTGAAGGTTTTGCAGGAAGATATTGATAAAGCTACGGTTACGCCGTTTTTGGTTGAGGAAGAAGAAAACCGATACGAAACAGTCAGGATTTAATGAAATTCTTCAGAGCAACGAAGAGCAGTATTTAGTGAGACGTAACTCAAGATTCTTTTTACTTATCAAAAATAGCTTTTTTGATTTTTTTGCTCACAATTTCTATTCCATCTTCCCAATTTGCCGCAAGTCTATCAGCTAAACTTGGACTATATGCATAGACTTGCTCTGGGGTTACACCCACCCAAACTGGGATGACTACATTTTTCTTTTCGATTAGCTCTCTTGTAAATACAGAATTGAATTCGACTTTTGTCCACCCAGTATTAGAGAGAAAACTTGGTGTCAAAATTAACACACATCTTTCACACTCTCGCAACCCCTTTTCAATGCTTTCTCTCAGGCTGTCACCAATCTCTAATGAAAATTCATCAAACCAAACTCTCCCGATTTGCTTTGTTAATTCCTGAGCTAATGGACGAGCTATTTTGTCTTTATCTCTACTATCGTGGGATATAAATGCTAGTGGTCTTTCTTCCATAGATTTTAACTTAGCATATTTTTGATCTCTAATTTTTACAAACATTTTCTTAGACTCGCCATAATGATAGATTTTTATTTTCTCACTTTCGGACATCTCTATTTCTAAATAGAAAACTAACAGCCTAGTGTCAATTAACGTATGGCTAGATTGAAATCTGTCTAATTCATTGTCTCTAAGCTTAATACTATTATTTTTGATAGCCTGAGGTGCCGTATCAAGAGGATTAGTTACAAAAAAGTCGATTAAACCACAACACATTTGGACTAAATCCGTTTCGGAATCAATTTTAGAAATGTATAAATATGAATAAACGGCGTTTGATTCGTAATCAAAATTTAATCTCTGATAAATCGTATAGTTCCAATTTTTTTTTGAAACCTCTCCTTTAATATTTATTGCGAAGTCATAATTTATGCTAACGAATTTACTGTTTCGGAAAACCCTACTAAAGTTGTCAGTTTCAAAATAATCCCGAACGCTAGCTGTAATTTGAGATTCATTTGAATCATTTTCCTTATCTTTCATATTTTTAGTTTCCGTAGGTATTTAACATTTTCACCTTTTCAAAAACTTCATTCAAATCCAACTCGCCGACGTTCTCAATTTTCGCACAAATATCCATCAGCAATTTATCCTGAGCATTTCCCTTCTCTTTCGCGACCGAATACGGCAAATCTTCGCGGAATGTGACCATTGAATATTTGGAAAAATAGTCAGGGAAAGTTTGTTCGAGTTTGGTTTCGAGTTCACGTTTGCGTTGGAAAATTGGATCGGCAACGGCATCTCGCATTTCGTAAAAATTCTCTTCTGCCATATCAGCAATTGCGTCTGTGTTTGGCTTGCGAATCGTGCAAAATTCGTCGAAAACCTTTTGCCAATTCGTACCATGTTCGCCGATTAATTGATTCAAAATCCGGCAATCTTCGAAAGAGGCATTCATTCCTTGTCCATAAAATGGGACGATTGCGTGTGCCGCATCCCCAATTAACAAAGACTTTCCACCGACATTCCATGGAAAACATTTGATCGTGCCGAGATTTCCAATCGGGTTTGCGAAGAAATCTTCAACAAGCGTAGGCATTAAAGGAATTGCATCGGGAAAATTGCTTTGAAAGAATTCCAGAAGAGAATTAGCCGCGGATTTTGCAGATGACGCGGATAAAGCAAGATTGTTTTTCTTATCTGCGTTTACCTGCGTTAATCCGCGGCTAATTTCTTCGAAACTGTTTTCGCCTTTGTGTGCGTTGAACATTGTGCAAGTAAAACTCCCGTCGAAATTTGGCAAAGCAATCATCATAAACGACTTACGAGCCCAAATATGCAAAGCATCCTTTTCGAGCCGGAAGAGGTCAGTAGCGTCGGCGTGAGCCGGTGCGTCACGCGGCGGAATATGCAATTCTTTGTACCCGTGTTCAAGCCAGCTTTGTGAAAAATCAAATCGCGGAACGCCGGAAAACATCGCGTTTCTGACGACAGAACCTGCTCCATCCGTGGCAATTAGCGTGTCACCTTTGACGATTTTACCGTTTTCAAACCTCGCCTCGCCTGTTTTGCAATTAAATTCGACACATTTTTCGTTAAAAAAAAACTTAACTTCCGAGTATTTTTCTGCTTCGTTCATCAAAGCAATGTTCAAACCCGAACGCGAAACAGAGTTGATAAATTCACCTTTTCTTCCCGAATAAGGCAAAAGTTTCGTCTGCCCATCGACCGCGTGAATCATTCGTCCAAACATCGGCACTGCTTCCGCGAGCATAAATTCATCGAGCCCAACTTCTTTTAATGCAGCAATTCCGCGATTAGACAACGCAAGATTTATCGATCTACCTGCGGACATCGCTTCCTTTCGCATATCGCCGCGAGCTTCGTAGATCTCGCTTTGAATTCCGCGTTTTGCTAAATAAATCGCGAGCAGCGAACCCGATAAACCGGCTCCAATGATGATTACTTTTGACATAGTTTTATTTTGCCTACGAAATACACGAAAAACACGAAAAGAAGAAAAATAAATGAAAGGAAATGAATTGAATTGATAACCCAACGATACTAATAGTTTTTGGCTTTTGGGTTTACTTTCGTATGATTCGTGTGTTTCGTAGGCACCCCTTCCCTTATTTCGTCCAACATTCGATCTCTTCCCGAAGGCTCCGGTAATTCTTCTTATTTCCAAACCTTTCGGATTCAACTTTTGGATAATGTCCAAAATTAACGAGCAGTGCGAGTTCAAAATTAGTTGCGTGCAAATAGTTTATGGTTTGTCCGCGATGCTCATCGATCAATTTAGAAACGGCTTTTAGCTCAACAACGATCTTATCAAAACAGACAAAATCCGGCTCAAAATATTGATCCAAAAGTTGCCCTTTATATTCGAGTTGAACTCGCGGTTTTGATACAAACGGAATCTTTTGCAGACCAAATTCTATCGCCAAACATTCATGATAAACCGCTTCCAAAAACCCACAACCCTTGTTTTTATATACCTCAAAACAAGCCCCAATTATCTTATAGCTTTCTTCCTTATGAATTATTTCAAATATTCCCTCGCTTTTTTTCGTGTCGTTTGTGTCTTTCGTAGGCAAATTCTTTTTCCGCTACCATTATGTTAAGATTTTCTTCAATATGAGCGAAAATATTTTCAAAGATAACATTTTAGAAGGCAAAGTTGCATTTGTAACCGGCGGCGGAACGGGGATTACCGGCGGGGTCGCACGGGCGTTGGCGGAAGCGGGAGCGAAGGTGGCGATAACGTCGCGTAAAATTGAAAACTTGGAATCCGCGGCAAAGGTTATAAATGATGCCGGCGGCGAGTGTTTTCCGGTCGTTTGCGATGTGCGGGATTACGAAGCGGTCGAAAAAGCAATCGCTCAAACCATTGAAAAATTTGGCAAAATTGACATCGTTGTTAATGGTGCGGCGGGTAATTTTTTGTGCAAAGCAAATGAACTTTCAGCAAATGGTTTCGGAACCGTCGTAGATATTGATACAAAAGGGACTTTCAACGTTTGTCGGGCGGCTTTTGAAGAACTCAAGAAAACGAAAGGTCAAATTCTCAATATTTCCGCGACGCTTCATTATCTCGCAACTCCAATGCAAATTCACGTTTCAGCGGCAAAAGCAGGGGTTGACGCAATCACGCGAAATCTCTCGGCAGAATGGGGACGCTTCGGCATTAGAGTCAATGGAATTGCACCCGGTCCGATTGAAGATACCGAAGGAATGAAACGTCTTTTACTGCCTGAATTGAAAGAAAAACTAACCAAACGAATCCCTCTACAAAGATTCGGACGCATCAAAGATATTGAAAATTCGGCACTATTTTTATGCTCCGATGCAGCCAGCTATATCAATGGCGTAACGCTAGTAGTCGACGGTGGTCAATGGCTTTTGGGGACTAGTTTGGGTTAATCAAAATCTATGCCGCGAGGACGATAGGTAGCGGGATTTTCGCCGAAAAGGCTTTGTAGCAACAGAAGATTTGCCGCCATTCGTATTTCCCTTTTCTCAAATTTCTTAGCGATCTCTTTTGTTCGAGAGAAATCACTCTCGGAAAGATTTCGAAGAAACTGAGGGATACTCTCTGCTTGTCGGAAAACGTTGCGTGTAAACCCAATTTCTCCCAAAAAGAATGAAGCGTTTGCCTCCCCACTGACAATCAGGTTCTCCTCACCATTTGCGAATTCACCTAGATTAATCGCATTTTCAATCACTCCGTTAATCGAAACTAACGATTCGATTATTTGAAAAGACTTCTTGGGATCAATTGAAGAATAGCCCATTGCCAAAAGTAGTTTCGAAACGTAATCCGCATAGCTTTTCGTTTCAGGTCTAATGTAAACCTCAGCTTCTCTTAGGAGTTCTTTCCCGAGTTCTTTGTCCCTACAAATCATCGCAAACCCCGAAAGCTTCTCAACTACAGGAAGAAAGCCATCAGGACGCGTGAATTGGTATACACTCTCCGAAAAGACTATTCCCTTTATTTCTTCAATTAACTGCCTCTTTTCATTGGCAGTGAAACTTCCATTTCTTAGCTTCTCTGACAAAAACACCCTTCTTTCTTGGCGTATCTCCCAATCACTTTTTGGACGAGGTTCATCCATATTACTCTTTGTCTTCTTCGAATAACCTCGCTTGGACACAGAAACGCTCACAGCCTTGTTCGCGTTAGCGATTGCTACCGATACAACCCTATTTGCTGGAGCATTTGACGGGTAACGAGAGTCATTTGCCCAACCCCAATATTCCCGTGTTGCAGTATTGGTGGCATTTGCATTGACAATAGGTTGCGATTTCTTCTTTAGGGCTTGTCGAATTTGCAAAGACTGTTGGGGTGAATATTTTTTAATTTTGTAGGCGATATCCTCCAAAACCCACGGATTATTCACATCGTATTTCGTTAAAGCGTATTCTCCCAAAAGTTTTGCCAAGTTGATCAGCGACTTTACACTGAGCATCGAGTCTTTTGAATTAATGTCCTTATTTTCTTCGCATGTATCAAAGAAAAGATTCAGAAGGAAAGTAGTTACTTTGTAATCCGCTGAAGATGTTATTTTTTGCAGTGTTTCCTCAGCTAATTCTCTACCCTTGGATGAGTCTTTCTTGTAGATTCGTCTTAGAATATCAATGTAGGTACTTGAAAATTCACGTTCAAGGAGTTCGCGAGCAATTAGTAAGGATTTGTCCAAATCATTCCTCGCAAGTAACGCATCAACAATTCTTGGCTTAATCGAGGAATAGTAGCCCTGATCTCCTTGAATTGATTCAATTTCTGGATATTCAGTAATGAATTGATACGCCATTTCGGGCTCAATTGAAATTAACACAAAGATCAAATTTTCTTTAGTTTTAGAAATCTTCGAAAACTCAGAAAGGATCTGCAAATGCTCCAGATTGGGTGGCTTTGATTGCTTTGCTATTTTGACCGAAGGATACATATCGGAAATTGAAACATTTGCTTTTTTTGCTTTCGCAATAATGGCTGAGTGAGACTTCTTGAAATCCTCAATCACTTGCTCAATCATTCTGCGAGCCTCTTTTTCATCATATTTCCAAAGCAATCTAGCCGTTTCAATCGTAAAATACTGCCGATTTTCTTCGGCTTTTAGATTAGGAATTTCTTTAATCGTCTGACGCAAAAATTCGACCGCACTTTTCCGCAATTCGGGTGATATTTCAGGTTGTTTGATATTGGTTTGCGTAGCCTTTTGGGCAAAAAGATTGCTGAAAAGTAAAGCGGTGATGAAAATTATTGAAAAAGTCTTTTGAATGAGCATTTTGAGCCTCCTGAATTATGTGTTGAATCTTACTCCTTTGCGAAAAGTATTCGCAAGTATTTTTTGGAAACAATCGCTTTACCAATTTTCAATTAACCTTTACCATTTACTCTGGAAAATTAAATGCTAGAAATCAGCCCTAAAACTTTTGAAGAATTTGTTGCCGAAACTAAAAAAGGCAATGTTGTGCCAGTTGTGCGGAGCGTTTTGGCGGATTTGCATACGCCTGTAAGTGCGTTTATGCGGGTTTGCGGCGAGGCAAAAGAAGCCTTTTTGTTTGAATCAGTGGAAGGCGGCGAGCGGCTTGCACGCTATTCTTTTTTGGCTGCGAATCCATTTATGACGATTCGGGTTAGCGATGAAAACGTTTTGATAACTACCGGCAAGAAGTCTGAAACGCTTAAAAATACTCCGCTTTTCGACTTTTTTCGGATGCATTTTGGCATCAATAAATTAGCTAAACGCGATAATTTACCGCCTCTTTGCGGAGGTGCGGTCGGCTTTTTGACGTATGATGCGGTTCGCTGGTTTGAACCGATTTTGGATGATGGAAGTCAATTTGAACAAGCCGATGCCGTTTGGATGTTTTTCAAAACGATGCTTGCTTTTGATCGTCTCAAGCAGCGGATCGAAATCGTTTCCACCGTTTTTACAGACGAAGCGGAAGGCGATGATAAAAAATTAGAAGCCCTTTATAATCAAGCAATTAAAGAAACGGAAAAGATTGAAAAGCTACTAGCGGATTCTGCAAAATTCCCTCTTAATCAAACTTCAAAACCGCCAAAAACGAATTCATTTGCTTCCAATTGGACGAAAAACGCGTTTATGGAAAGCGTTGAGAAAATTCAAGAGCATATTTTGGCTGGCGATGCTTATCAGGTTGTACTTTCCCAAAAATTCAGCCGTAAAGTTGCCGCAGATCCCGTTAATATTTATCGTGCTTTGAGGACTACAAATCCTTCTCCGTATATGTTTTATCTCAAATTTGATAAAGAAATTTTGATCGGAGCGTCGCCTGAAATGTTAGTCCGGTGTCGGGGAAAAGAATTGACATATCATCCGATTGCCGGAACGCGTCCGCGTGGGGCGACCGAAACCGAAGACTGGATTTTGGGCGAAGATATGCGTTCGGATGAAAAAGAAATTGCTGAGCACGTTATGCTTGTTGATCTTGGTCGCAATGATCTCGGCAGAATTTCCGAATACGGCTCGGTTGAAGTGGAAGAATTAATGAAAATCGAGCGATATAGCCATGTTCAGCATCTGGTTACAAATCTAACTGCAACTTTACGTGAAGAATTTGATTGTTTCGACGCTCTCGCGTCGTGTTTTCCTGCCGGAACGGTTTCGGGTGCACCAAAGGTCAGTGCAATGGACATCATCAAAAAACTTGAGCCATCTCCGCGTGGGATTTACGCTGGAACGGTTGGATATATTGACTATGCGGAAAATCTTGATACCTGTATCGCTATCAGAACATTGGAGTTACGCGATGGAACGGCTTACGTGCAAGCCGGTGCGGGAGTAGTAGCGGATTCGATTCCGGCAAAAGAATATGAGGAAACGATCAACAAAGCGAGGGCTTTGGTAAAGGCAATCGAAATGGCTGAAAAAGGCTTGTAACGCAGGCATCATGCCTGCCCTAGCTGCACTTGCAGGCAAGATGCCTGTCTTACATTATGAAAATCACACTAATTTTTATATTTTTAATACTTTCGTCAATCGCCTGCCAAACTCGCACGGGCGAAGAAACGATGAATCCCGATATGGCAAAAAGCATGATAAAGCTCAAAGGCTATAACGCCGATGAAGCCGGACTTTTTCAAGCCATTAGAAGTAATGATATTGTGATTCTTAAAGCATTTTTCGATGCCGGAATTGATCCTAATGCAATCAATGGCGAGGGCGAAACTACTCTCACGTTTGCCATCCATAATGCTGATTCTAAAACAGTTAAAGTCTTGCTGAACAAAGTTAATATGAATCTTCAAGACAAAAAAGGTGATTCGCCGATTCATTTGGCTTTGCTCAAAAACAAAGACGATATTCTGGAAGCTCTGATCGCCAAGGGTGCTGATGTAAACGTTGCCGGACGCGATAAAACAACCGAGGGGCAAAGCATTTTATATCTCGCCGTGATTCGCAATCGCGAAGATTTGATACAAAAATTGCTTGATAAAGGGGCAAACCCCAATCAAGCCGATAAAAGCGGGGCAGTTCCGCTTTCGGAAGCTTGCATTGGTGCAGCAGTTAAGCCCTCGATCGTTAAAATGCTGCTCGATAAGGGTGCGAATCCGAATCTTCAAGAAAATAAGGGCGGTTCGCCTCTGCTTTTTATTGCGGCGAATAACGAAATTAGTTCATCCAAACGGCAGGAAGTTGTCAAAATGCTGCTCGATAAAGGTGCTGACAAGAAAATAAAAGATAAATCCGGGAGAACCCCATTTGATTGGGCAAAACAGGTTGCCAACAAGGATATTATTGATATTCTGAAGTAAGTTATTGAGTTTAGAGGTTGTTAGGTTTGTTCGATTGCTGCTAAACAACCTAATTACTTGTAAACCTGGAAACAAACAAAACAATGCTTTTAGTTATAGATAATTACGATTCATTTACATACAACCTCGTGCAATATTTAGGCGAACTCGGTGCGGATATTATTGTCCGAAGGAATGACGAAGTTACGCTCAAGCAAATTGACGAAGAACTGCGGCCCGACAGAATTTTGATCTCGCCCGGACCGGGTACGCCCGATGACGCCGGAATTTCTTTGGAAGTTTTGAAGCAATACGCAGATAAAGTGCCAATTTTGGGCGTTTGTCTCGGACATCAGGCGATTGGACAGTTTTTCGGTGGCAAAGTTATTCGTGCTCCAATGCCGGTTCACGGGAAACACACTGAAATTTGTCATGACGGAAAGGGCGTTTTTGCGGATCTTACATATCGCTTCAAAGCCGGACGCTATCATTCGTTAATCGTTGATCGCGAAGGACTTCCGGAAGAATTAGAGATTTCTGCAACAACTCCGGAAGGACTGATTATGGGTTTGCGGCATAAAACGCTAAAAATTGAAGGCGTACAATTTCATCCCGAATCTATTTTGACAAACGAAGGCAAAAAACTATTGCAAAACTTCCTTAATATCTGAGACACTAATAGTTGTTAATTATTAATTTTTAATGGTTAATGTCTTCATCGCCTCAGTTTTCCTTATATTCCTTTGCTCCGTTCGTTTGCTGCTCAGTCGTTCCCCTGACGATTACCGACCGACAATCAATCATCTACAATTAACAATTAACCATTAACGATTTACAATTAAGTTCTTATGTCTAAAACCGATTGGCTTCTTGCCGCACCAAGGTCTGCTACAAATAGCAAAGCGGATACGCCGCTGCATCCATATCTCGTTAAATTGATGCATGGCGAAAATTTTTCAATGGACGAAGCCTCTGAATTTTTCAATGCTTTAACTGATGAAAATGCTAATCCCGCACAGATTGCCGGTTCGCTTGTAGCACTTGCGGCAAAGGGCGAAACTTACGAAGAACTTGCGGGAATGGCTCGCGTAATGCGGCAAAAAAGTACGAAAATTGTCTGTCGGCAAAAGAATTTTATTGACACTGCCGGAACCGGTTCGGGGCAGATCAAGACATTTAACGTTTCAACTGCCGCTTCATTTGTAATCGCGGGAGCGGGTTTGACAGTAGCGAAACACGGAAATCGTGCGGTAACGAGCAAAACCGGTAGTGCTGATGTTTTGGATAAACTGGGTGTCAAAATATCGAGCGAACCACAAAACGCCCAAACTTGCCTGAATGGAATCGGAATCTGCTTCATGTTTGCTCCTAAATTTCACCCATCATTGCGTCGCGTAGGCGATCTAAGGCGAAGTTTGGGTGTCCGCACATCTCTGAATTTATTGGGTCCGCTTTCAAATCCGGCAAATGCACCGAAGCAAATAATCGGCGTTTGGCATCGATCACTGGTCGAACCGATGGCACAGGCACTTTCACTTTTGGGCACCGAAAAAGCATGGGTAATTCATGGCGGCGACGGCTTAGACGAAATTACACTTTCACGTGAAACATACGTAGCCGAAGTGGAAAAAAATCGCTTGCGGACTTTTACTGTTGACCCGGAAACCTTTGGCTTAAAACGCGGAAAAATCGATAAACTTCTGGTTAGTTCACCCGCTGAAAGTGCAAAAATTATTCTAGACGTTTTACACAGCAAACGACGCGATGAAGCCCGAAGTTTGGTTGTAATGAATGCCGCCGCCGCAATTTATATCGGTGGGCTGGCAAAAGATCTATCACACGCCGCCCGGATGGCTGAGCAATCAATCGATAGCGGACAAGCTCAAAATAAACTCGAAAGATTAATTCAAACTTCTAATAAGTAACAAAACTGCATTTCAGATTCATCTTTTCACGCAAGAAGTGGCAGAATGAATCTAATGAATAATTTTTTGTCAGAAATTCTTGAGTTGAAGAAAAAAAGCGTCGAATTGGCGAAAGCAACTAATAACTTTGAATCCTTGAAGAATCATGGATTTAGTGTTCGCCACAAAACAGTAACTCATGCCCTTCGCCGTAAATTGCAAGCTGACGATGCAATTCATATCATTGCTGAAATTAAGCGTGCTTCGCCATCGAAAGGGATAATTAACGACAAAATTGACATCGCCGAAATAGCCCAAATGTATGAACGCGGCGGGGCAACCGCGATTTCGGTTTTGACTGAAGAAGATCGCTTTGGCGGAAGTCTGGCAGACCTCAAAGCTGCCCGTAAAAATGTTAAAATCCCAATTTTACGAAAGGATTTCGTTTTTGATGAATTTCAGATCTATGAAGCTTCCGCCGCCGGTGCAGACGTAATTTTGCTCATAGCAGCATTGCTCGACGACAAACAATTACTGCAATTCAGAAGAATTATCGAAGATCAATTAAAGCTCGATGCCATCGTAGAAGTTCACACCTTAGAGGAAATGGAACGTGCAAAAGCAATCGGTGCAACAATTATCGGAGTTAATAATCGTGATTTGGTATCGTTCGAAGTTTCGCTCGATGTTTCGCGTGAACTTATCAAACATGCTCCGAAAGATGCCTTAATGATTTCTGAAAGCGGTTTAACAACGAAAGCCGAGTTACTTGAATTGAAAGAATTAGGATACAAAGGTTTTCTTATCGGCGAGACTTTGATGCGAAGCGGAAATGCGGAAACTGAACTGCAAAAATTGACAAATTAAGCTGATTTTCAAAAAAGTATGTTGCAGTTTTTGTAAAAGTGCGTTCAAATTAACTTACAAAAATCAATTTAATATTTGGAGAAAAAACATGTTGAGAAAAATCATTTCAATTGCTTTAGTTACAATGCTTTGGTTGTCAGTTTACGCTGCCACGCCTTTTTCGGTTGATACGGCTCATTCAAATGTCGGATTTAGCGTTCCGATTGCGGGCGGATTAGCTTCGGTCAGTGGAAAATTCGGGCAATTTTCGGTCAATTTAAATTTTGACGAAACGGACATTACGAAATCGACCGTTGAGGCAACGATCAAAGCGGACAGCATAAACACGGGAATTGTCGGTCGCGATAATCACTTGAAAACGGCTGATTTTTTCGACGTAGCCAAATATCCTGAGATCACTTTCAAAAGCAAAAAGGTTGAAAAGAAAGGCAAAAACCTAATGCTAACGGGCGATTTCACAATGCACGGCGTTACAAAAGAAGTTATGTTTCCTTTTACAGTTGTCGGAAATTGTTACGATAAAAAAGCCAAAACTGTAACGCCGCCATGCGGATTTTCGGCGAATTTCAAGATAAATCGGGCGGATTATGGCATTACTTACGCACGTAAAGATGATGCAAATTTCATCGGAAATATGATCGACGTAAATCTTAATTTGCTTGCCGTAAAACCAAGACCAAAGCAATAACTGTGTCCAGTTTTTCCGAAACCGAAATTTACAAATTTCCCGAATCGCAGAAAACAACCGACGTTTTAGCGATTGAAGAACCCTTGGAAATTCGCCTCGGTTTTCACGAAAACGGCAAATTTACGCACAAGGCAATTTCGATCACAATGCGAACGCCCGACCACGATTTTGAACTCGCGGCGGGCTTTCTTTTTACCGAGGGAATCTTGCAAAATGCCTCGCAAATTGTTGACATTAAACACTGCGGAAAAATTGGCGAAGGCTTTACAAATACAGTTCGCGTAGATCTATTGAGCGGCGTAAAGATTGATTTCAAACGACTTGAGCGTAATTTTTATACAACTTCAAGCTGCGGCGTTTGCGGAAAAAGTTCGATCGAAGCCTTGCATACAGGCGTGAAAAACGTCTCATCAAGCTTAAAGATCAAGGCAGATTTAATCCATCAATTGCCCGAAATTCTCCGACAATCTCAAACAGTTTTCGACGCGACCGGCGGACTTCACGCTTCGGCTTTGTTTGATTCGGACGGAAATTTGGACATCGTTCGCGAAGATGTTGGACGACATAACGCACTCGATAAAGTGATTGGAGCAAAATTTTTGGAAGACAAAATGCCGCTGTCTGATTCCGTTCTACTCGTCAGCGGACGTGCGAGTTTTGAACTCGTGCAAAAGGCTCTGATGGCGGGAATTCCTATTTTAGCTGCGGTTGGTTCGCCTTCTAGTTTGGCGGTCGAATTGGCAAAGGAATTCGGTATGACGCTAATCGGATTTGTCCGTGATAATCGGTTTAACATTTATTCAAATGAAAAGCGAATAATTTAGGAAATCTACCCGCGAGTATTCGCTGATTGACGCGAATATTCTAAAACGATTCTTTATTAGCGATGATTCGCGGAAATTCGCGGGCAAAATATATGAGCAAAAAGTTGAACATCCAAGCCGAAACGCCCGAAGAATTCGCCGGTTTGACCGTTTCAAAGCCTCTGGAAACTGCCGCCGGACTGAAATCTGCCTATCTGACGACGAAAAACGCGATTGGCAAAATGGGTTTCTCGAGAGCCTCAAAAGCTCTTTCGAAAATCAATCAGTTCGACGGTTTTGATTGTCAGTCGTGTGCCTGGGCGGACGATCCAATTGAACGAAAACACGCTGAATTTTGCGAAAATGGAGCAAAAGCACTCGCTGATGAGGCGACCAAAACTCTTCTTACATCGGATTTTTTCGCCCACAATTCCGTTTCCGAACTTTCAAAGCGTTCCGATTATTGGCTCAATTCGCAAGGTAGAATTACCGAACCGATGTTTCTCGAAGCGGACGCAACTCATTACAAACCAATCACTTGGCAAGACGCTTTCAAAATAATCGCTGAAGAATTGAACGCACTCGATTCGCCCGACGAAGCCATTTTTTACACATCAGGTCGAACATCAAACGAAGCGGCTTATCTTTATCAGCTTTTCGTTAGAATGTTTGGCACAAATAATCTGCCCGATTGCTCAAATATGTGCCACGAATCGAGCGGTTCAGCTCTGACCGAAACAATCGGAATCGGCAAGGGAACCGTAACGCTTGATGATTTTGCCGAATGCGACCTTGTAATTATCATTGGTCAAAATCCCGGCACAAATCATCCGCGAATGCTTGCCACGCTCGAAAAAGCCAAGAAACTCGGGGCAAAAATGATTTCGGTTAACCCTTTGCCCGAGGCGGGACTCCTGAATTTTGTGAATCCAAATCCCGAAGATTCAAATCTTTTGGCGTTTCCCTTCAAACTTCTTGCCGGAAAAGGAACGCAGCTTTCGGATTTACATCTGTCGATTCGCATCAATTCCGACATGGCTTTTTTGAAAGGTTTATCGAAGTTATTGGTCGACGACCGCACAACGATCGACCGTAACTTCATCAGTGAAAAGACTTTCGGGTTTGAATCGTTTGCCGAATCAGTGAAACAAGTTTCGTGGGATGACATAACCGAGCAATGCGGACTAACAGTTGAACAAATCACGCAAGCCGCAGAAATGATCAAAAATTCCAAGCGAATTATCACCTGTTGGGCGATGGGTTTGACGCAGCACAAAGATTCGGTCGCAACGATTCAGGAGATCGTAAATCTGCATCTTCTTTTGGGGCAAATCGGTAAAACCGGAGCGGGTTTGTGTCCTGTCCGCGGACATTCAAACGTGCAAGGCGACCGCACAATGGGAATTTGGGAACAGCCAAGACCCGAATTTTTACAAGCACTTGCAACCGAATTCAACTTCAATCCGCCCGCCAAACACGGCTACCATACGGTTGAATCAATCAAAGCAATGCACGACGGGCGAGCGAAAGTTTTCATTGCGATGGGCGGGAATTTTTTATCCGCTACGCCTGATACAAAGTTCACGGCGGAAGCTTTGCAAAAAACAAGTTTGACGGTTCAGGTGATTACGAAATTGAATCGTTCCGCACTAATAACGGGCAAAAGAGCCTTGATTTTGCCGCCGCTCGGACGCTCGGAAATCGATTTGCAAAATGGAATAGAGCAATTTGTGACAACCGAAAATTCGATGGGAAATGTGCAGAAATCGAGAGGCGTTTTGCCGCCTGCGTCTGAAAATTTACGGAGCGAAGTTTGGATTGTTTGCCAACTTTTCAAAGCTGTTTTGGACAAAGATTTTGACCAATTCGCCAATAATTACGCCAAGATTCGCAACGCAATTGAGCGGACAATTCCCGGCTTTGAGGATTACAACAAACGAGTTCAGCAAAATGGCGGATTCCATTTGCCAAACAAACCGCGACTCGGCGAATTCCCAACGCACAACGGTAAAGCAAATTTTTCGACAAATAATTTGACGATTCGGAAGCTTGAATCCAACCAGTTTCTGATGATGACAATTCGCTCGCACGATCAATTTAACACAACAATTTACGCCTTGGACGATCGTTATCGCGGTATCAAAAACGAGCGTCGGGTGATCTTTTTGAATCCCGAAGATATGCGTGAATTCAGTTTCAAAAATGGACAAGCTGTTGATTTGATTAGCCATTTCGAAGGCGTCGAGCGATACGCAAATCATTTTATTGCAGTGCCTTACGCAATTCCGAAACGTTGTGTAGCGACTTATTTTCCGGAGACGAATTCGCTCGTTCCAATCGGCAGCGTTGCGGAGAAAAGCAACACGCCAACGTCGAAATCGGTGGTGATTACGATTAAGAAAAACGGTGATGAAACTGTCGGCAAATTTGACTATAATTTTAGTTCTGAGTCCAAACTTTAGTTTGCGTGATGGCAAGCGAAGCGTCGCAATCACCTTTGTTTAATTTTTAGACTTGTTTGGGTCAAGCATTGTGCCGCTTCGCTTCGCTGGCGGTTGGCAAACTAAAATTTGTACTCAAAACGTTATGAATTTTGAAAGTTTCATCTTAATCGGCGGAAAGTCTTCGCGTATGGGCGAAGATAAATTTTCGTTGCGTTTGAATGGCAAAACCTTCCTCGAAATTGCGTTTGAAACTTTGCGTAATTTCGGAAATATTTCGGTTGTGGGTTCGCAAAATCACACGCTCAACGAGGCAGTTTTGACCGTTGAAGATATTTACAAAAATTGCGGTGCATTGAGCGGAATTCACTCGGCTTTGGTTCATTCAAAGAGTGACTTTACGATTATTTTGGCGTGCGATTACCCGTTTGTAAATGTTGAAATGATTAAGTTTCTGACCACTAATGCGAAAAGTGAAAGTAGCTTCGACGCGTTTGCACCAATTCAATCGGACGGCAAAATTCAGCCGCTTTGTGCGGTTTATAGAACGAAAACTTGTCGGCAGATTTTGTCGGAAATGTTGGAAACATCGGACGAAAATTATTCTGTGCGAGATTTTTTGAATCGGATAAAAACGCGTTACGTTGAATTCAGCGAAATCGCTCATCTTCTGAATTCGGAACAGTTTTTCTTTAACGTAAATACGCCTGAAGATTTTGAAAAGGCGAAAAACATAGCCCACGAAATACACTAAAATCACGAAAACGTTTTCTTACTTTCGTATTTTTCGTTTATTTAGTAGGCAAATTCTTATGGATAATTATTCAAAACAAGATCGCGGCACGGCATCAGCCTACGAAGAGTATTTCGCCGGCATGGATAAATCGATGCAGCAAAAGATCGCATTGACGACTGCACATTTTCCTTCGCGTGGGAAAATTGCCGATATGGGCAGCGGTTCGGGCAGCGGAACTTTTGATTTAGCAAGACTTTATGAGCATCTCGAGCTTGTCGGCGTGGACATAAATCCGGTTACGGTTGGTTATTCAAATGAACATTACAAGCTCCCGAATCTGACATTTGAAGTTGGCGATATTGCGGATAAATTGTTTGCGGACGAGACTTTTGACGGCATTTTGAATTCATCGGTTTTGCATCACGTAACGAGCTTTAATGGTTTTGACGTTAAACAAATAACCCGAACTTTATCGAATCAAGTCGCTCAACTTAAACAAAATGGTGTTTTGATAATTCGCGATTTTGTGATTCCTGATAACGCTAACGATCTTGTTTTCTTAGACTTACTAAATACAGACCGTAAAGATTCGGGCGAAATTGCGGAACTTTCAACCGCTGCTCTTTTCGAAATTTTTGCGAGAGATTTCCGTTCGAGTTTGAATTTGGATGAAGGCGTAATATTTGAAAAAGTCGCGGGTCCACCAGAAGGTTTTTCACGTTTTAAAGTTACGTTAAAAACCGCGGCGGAGTTTGTCCTACGAAAAGATTATCGCGATCATTGGTCGCCCGAACTTTTAGAGGAATACACTTATTGCAGTCAAACGGATTTCGAGAATTTGTTCAAAACTTTTGGATTGCGGATTGTTGTTTCAATGCCGCTTTGGAATCCATGGATTGTCGCAAACCGTTTTGAATCAAGGTTTTACATACATGACACAAACGACAACCCTATTCATTTTCCTCCGACAAACTATCTTATCGTCGGTGAAAAAATTGGCGAAAATGAAGGTTACCAAATCGTAGAATCATGCAAAGCGGACGAGGAACCGAGCTTTTTGGAACTCAAAGCTTATCGAAATTTGGAAACAAATCACGTTTACGAACTCGCCGAGCGTCCGAATCAGACGATTGATCTTTTGCCGTGGTTTGAAGACGAAGACGGACAAATTTTCGTCTTGGCAAAGAAGGATTTTCCACGTCCGATTATCAATTCTCAAAGGCAGCTGAAGCATTTGAATCGGGCAAATTATTCGGGTTATTTGACCGAACCGATCTCGGCGATTAGGAAATCAGATGAAAATTATCCACAGATGAACACGGATGAACACAGATTTTTAGAAAACTCTGCGTCTTCGCGTCTTTGCTTTAAAATTCTTTCAGAGCGTGCAAATTTAGATGAAAAAGATGTCTTGCAGATCAGCGAACCTTCGTTTTATTTTCCGTCGGCGGGCGGAATTGATGAGCGGGTTGAATCGCACTTGGTTAAAATTTCGCCGTGGGCAAAGTCGCCGCAAGTTATTGAAAACTATACACCTTTCGCGAATGCGGGTGTCGTTCGCGAGCTTGATGCGTTGCAAATTTTACGGGCTTCGCACGTTGGCGGAATGTTTGATGCACGGCTTGAAATTAATATTTATCGGCTTTTGCGACAGCTAAAACAATCGTCGGGAACTTGGATTGGAGCGGAAATTAAACCGATTCCACAAAGTTCAAATGTGAAAATCAAAACCGAATTCAAACTCGAAAAACGAGAAATTTTTGAACCGTGCGAACTTCAGAAAACTCATTTTTTGAAACTCGAAAGGTCGGAATTCATCGAATACGATTCGTGCGGCGATCATCTTAAAAAAGCGGAATTTGAATATGTTGTTCCGCAAAATTTCAGCAAAAACACCGTCGCGGCGATTCCTTTTTTTATGGCGGATAACAAAATTTACGTCGGCATTGAATACCGCGATCTGCCTGCAGTGCAAAGGTTTACGGGAAATTCGCAGATCGTTTGTGTTCCTGCGTGGCGTTTACCAACAACTATTTCACACAAGTTTGATATCCAGCCGTTTTTGCACGAAAAATTTCCGAAAGATTTTACTGGTAAGATTGGTAAAACGTGGGAACTCGGCGGTTCGTATTTTACAAGTGCAGGAATTACGCCCGAAGTTGTTTATCCGTTTGCGGTCGAATTAGAGGCAGAAAGTTTGGCTGAAACTGATTTGAAGTTTTTTAATTTGCAAGATTTATTGACGAAAATTGACGAGATTCAAGACGCACATTTGTTGATTTTGCTAAACAGACTTGGACACGCAATTTTCTAATCATTTTATCGAAGCCAATCTGAAAAGGATTTTCGCTTCCCCGTAAGTACTTGCCGTTTTTTTAAGACTTTATTTAATCAAACCGCTAATTTAAGCATAATACTCAGCGATTTTCTCTACGACATAATCCTGTTGCTCCTCGGTCATTTCGGGGAAAATTGGTAATGCAATAGTTTCGCGGGAAGCTTTTTCGCTTTCCGGGAAATCGCCTTCCTTCAAACCCAAATATTCAAAACACTCTTGTAAATGCAGAGAAACGGGATAATAAATATCCGTGCCGATTCCGTTATCGGTTAAATATTGACGTAGCTCGTCGCGTTTGTTTGGAACTCTAATAACATATTGATTATAAATATGACGTACGTTTTCGCGTTCGAATGGGAGCGTGATTTGCTCAGTAACACCGGCGTCAGTAAATAACTGTTTGTAGCGATCTGCGTTGGCTTTTCGTTTATTTGACCATTCATCAAGACGCCTCAATTTCACACGCAAAATTGCACCCTGAAATCCATCAAGCCGCGAATTTATACCGATCCATTTGTGATAATAGCGGACTTCCATGCCGTGTCCGCGTAATGCAAAAAGCTTGTTTGCGATTGCCTCATCATTGGTCGTCATCATTCCGCCATCGCCCATTCCGCCGAGATTTTTCGATGGGTAAAAGCTAAAACAACCAACTTCAGACATCGAACCCGCACGCCTTCCTGCATCTTCCGCACCAATCGCCTGAGCCGCGTCTTCGACAATTCCGATACCGCGAGTTTGGCAAATCGCACGAAGTTCGTCCATATTCGCACATTGCCCAAAAAGGTGAACGGGCTGGACAGCTTTCGTTCTATCTGTAATCTTTGCTTCTATTTGCGATATGTCGAGATTGTAAGTTTGCGGATCAATATCAACGAAAACCGGCGTTGCCCCAAGTCGCGTAATCGCACTGACGGTTGCAAAAAAACTATACGGCGTAGTGATAACTTCATCGCCCGCTTTCACATCTAAAGCCATCAAAGCCAGCAATAAAGCATCGCTGCCCGAAGCACATCCGATCGCAAACTTGCTCTGCGAATACTCAGCAACTTCGGCTTCAAGAGCCTTTACTTCATCGCCCAAGATAAATTGCCCGGTATCCAAAACTCCCGTAATCGCCGCCTCAATTTCGCCACGCAGCGATTGATGCTGCAAACTTAAATCTAATAAAGGAACTTTCATTTTATTTTTCTAACTAATATCGGTAATCTCGTAGATTTTTTCGTCCTTAAAACGAAAGATTGATTTGCCTTTCAACTCAATTTTATCGCCAGCTTTCAAACCATTTGGCAGGTCAACTGCAAAAACTCCATAGTAATCAATTTCAACCTGTGCGGAATCATCTTCAAATCTAATTTCAGTAATTTTTTGTTCGCGTTGGCTAAATAGATTTTTGGCTTGTTCAGCTTGAGTTTGAAACTCAGAAATGCCTGATGTAGTTAAATTTACCTCTCCGTTCGAGATATTTTTGAAGACAATATTTTCGTGCAAATTGGTGAGCATTTTATCAACGTCAAAATTATTGTAGGCTTCAATATAATTTTCGATAATTCTTTTTTGTGTCTCGCTCATATTCTTTCAATTATTCTAACCTCTCAATTACAAATTTGCGACTTTGCGTTAAAATCGACCAATGATTTCCGATAAAAAACAACAAACCACCGAAGCCATCAAACGCCTCAAAAAGATGTATCCAACCGCTCATTGTGCTTTGAATCATACAAACGCTTTTGAGCTATTGATCGCCACAATTCTTTCCGCACAATGCACCGACGACCGCGTAAACATCGTAACTGCAACACTTTTCCGTAATTATCCAACACCAAAAAGGATGGCTGAAGCATCGATTGAAGAGTTAGTTGAAGACATAAAATCAATCAATTTTTTCAACAATAAGGCTAAAAGCATACAAGCAACGGCAACAAAAATTGTGGAAAATTTTGACGGCGAAGTTCCGAAAACGATGGAAGAGCTTCTAACCTTAAATGGCGTAGCAAGGAAAACTGCAAATGTTGTTTTGGGCAACGCTTTCGGCATCGCGTCCGGCGTTGTGGTTGATACACACGTTTCGCGTTTATCGCAAAGATTGGGTTTGACGGAGGAAACGACTCCCGAAAAAATCGAAAAAGATTTGGCGGAATTAGTTCCGAAAAAAGATTGGATAATGTTTCCACATTGGATGATTTTTCACGGCAGACAGGTGTGCAATGCGAGGAAACCGAAATGTGATGAATGTGGGCTGGTGGAGATCTGTCCTAAAATAAATGTTTAATGTTGGTAAAAATCTGTGCTAAAATGTGATACAAAATTGCTCTATGAAATTTGTTTGGGACATCAATAAGGCGAAGGAAAACATCAAAAATCACGACGGCGTAACTTTTGAAGAAGCCGAAGAAGTCTTTGATGATTTAAACTCGATAGAGTCTTTTGACGCTTTACATTCCGCTGATGAAATGCGTTTCCGACGGCTTGGAATATCATCAAAAAGATTACTGTTTATAATTTTCACTGTTCGTGAAACTGATGATTTTGAAGTTATCCGAATAATTTCGGCACGAAAAGCAAACATTAAAGAAATAATATTTTACAATGAGTCAAATAAAAAAGGATAAAAAATTTATTTTAGAGATCACGGAAGAAGATTATCAAGAAGGACTTGCGAAAGGTTGGACTGATGACGATATGTTGCCCGTTGGCAAACACGAATTTCGCAGAGCCACAAGGTTTCGTAACAAACCCGAAGAAGTGAATGTTAAATTGGAAGCTGATGTGGTCGGTTTTCTCAAACAACATCCTGAAGAATCTTACGAGCAACAAATAAATTCCGCACTCCGCAAATTGATGAAAGAAGAACTAAAAGCAGCATAACGAACATTACGCCAACATTTCCCCGACAATCGCATCAATCGCTGTCATTTCGTCTTTCAGATATTTCTTTACTTCCAAACGCAATCGCCCAAGATTCATCGGCTCAACTGTTTGCAAAAATTCCTTTGCTCGCGTGTGGCAAGCTTCGCTCAAACGGGCGAGTTGTAAATGTCTTTCATCTTCGGCGGAAAATCGCGGGAAATAAACGTCAAGAATCTTTTTGGCAACATCCCTTGCACCGAATAAACCGCGAGTTTGAAAATCCTTCATTAGTTCATTCGTGATGGATGAATTAAAAATAGCTGTCAAATAAAAGGCTTCGTCAATCGAAAACGTAGAAAACCAATAAGTTGTATAATCAACGACGAACTCTAAATCACTTTCACTTCGTCTAACAATTGCCGAATTCGCGTCTTTTGCTGACTTATTGTAAAGCACCAAATAGGGAGCGTTTAAGTTTTGCTCACCTAATTTATTATGCCAATTTAGATACCCCAAGGCATTCATTGATTGATTTTTCTCGGTTCGGCGTTCCTCCCAAAATTTCTCCGCCTCGTTAAACCATTTTGAAGCATCCAGAAATCCATCTTGGCGAAGTTCGTTGGAAGTGTGAAGTTTAATGCGTTTATTTTCGGCAATTCTTTCAATCGTGGCAGGCAAAACAACCAAATTGGGCTGATGCAAAGAAAATGGCAAAATGCTTTTTGATAACGCGGTTCGATACAAAAATTTACACTCGATTCTGCCGCGAAGTTCGATATTTTTCCAAGGCTCTTTCGCATCGGTCAGATGCATTGTGCGAATGTTTATAATGCGATCTTCATCAAAATCCGGCGGCAAATCTTGGTTTAATTCAACAAAATAAAAGGCTCGCGGAACAATCGTTGCACCTTGTTTGAACGAGTTTTTATAAGGATTCGGCTGACTTTCCGCACCTTGTTGCTTTTGCGAAAAAGCTGTGGAATTACCTTGCCGAACATAATAAAAATCTGTTTCAGTTTCGGTTAATTTAGGTTCGGCTTGTTCCCAATTAGCATTATGAACCGGCAATTTTCCGCTGAAAATTCTGCCTGTAAATGCAGAAGCCCGCACGATAGTAAGGGCGTTTTCCAATGGCGACCTAAGCACACTTACTTCGTGCGTGTTTCTGCATTTTTCGGCAAACAACACACAACTTGGTATCCGAAACAGCGGCGAAACTTTGTCCATATCCCAAAGTTTTGTCAGCCTAAATCCTTTCGCCCGTCCACTTCTCGTGTTGTCGTGATGGTCGGCAGAGAAAAATGCACGAGGCAAAACAAAAGCAATTTCACCCGACGTTTTGAGAAAATAGCTGGAACAATATGCCAAAAAAATCGCAGCAATTTCCAAATGCGGCATATTCGCTTTGCGGTCAGGTCGAACTTCGTGTTCACCCGCAAGTTCATTCAAAATATCTTGATAGCCTTCGTTTTTTATCGAACTGTAAGTGAACCAAGGCGGATTGCCGATCACATAATCAAACTTTTCTGCAAGGAAATAAGGCTTATACAGATTTTGAATAATAAAATGCCAAATCGAATCGCGTCCCGATTCCTTAACCCGCTTCAAACTGCGGTAAATTGTGTGAAAATCTTCGATGACGAAATCAGAAATCAGCAAATCTTTTCGCTGATTCCTGAGAATATTTCCAAAGGTCTGCAAACTCTCTAGCTCTTTGTTTTTTGTCTGTTCGGCAAGTTCTTCCGATAAGTCTAAAGCCTTGTCGAATAACGAAATATCGTTAAAAATATCGAGCGTCAGAGGGAATTTATCAGTATCAATTTCCATCGAAAACTGACTGCCGAACATATCTGAAACGCCTTGCGGTGCGAGCAAAGTATTCGCCAAAATAATGTTCAAATGAATCGGTTTTTTGGCATTTCTAATGCTTTTCCCAAAGGCAAGCAGAAGCGTGGTTTTGGCAATTTGCACCGAAAGCGGATGAATGTCAATGCCATAAATTTGCTCGTTCAAATCTTCGATTTTCGTGTTTGGATTGAGAAGTTTGAGACGCGAAATTACTGCTCGCAGAAACGAACCGCTGCCACAACTTGGATCAAGAATCTTGTCCGTTTCGGTAAAATCAAACTCACGCACTACTCTTTCACACAACCAATCCGGCGTGTAATACTCGCCTAGCGAATGTCGCGTATCCAGATCAATCAATTCCTGATAAACGCCTTTCAAAATGTCTTCGTCAACTTCCGCAAAATCAAATAGCGAAAGTTCTTGTGCAATCACCCGAAAAACTTTTTTCAAAGCCCGAAAGTTTTCGTCTGATTTTACCCAATGAAAAAAGTCGTTTTCAACGAAATTGGCGATGTTCAATTTTTGAAAAATCTCGCCGTCAATGATTGATTTCATCTCGTCATCGTCAATGTAATCATCATTTGAAACAACCGTATAAGCCAGCATTTTCGAGAAAATACTCAAATATGTGTGAATCAAAAACTTGCTTTCCGTATCTTCAAACGAACCGTAAGCGATGCTCAAAAACTTTTTCCATTGTTCGTTTAGCACTCGAACTTCAGGTTTTTCGCGGACTTCGCGATAATGTTTGGTCAATTCACGAAAACCTTGAATAAAAACGTGACTCTGATAACCAAAAGATTCTTCAATCGTTTTGAGCGTCGCCTTCTGCTTTTCTTCCTTGAACAAAAAACGGTCAAGCCAATAGAAAAAATCTTCGGTATTATTTTCGTTCAAGGTAAAAGACGAACTCTCGATTTCGTTCAAAATCAATTCGTCTTCTTTGAGCGTTTCAATAATTTCGAGTTGCGAAACATCCGGCGAAAAAACTTTCCAAGTAATAAAATCTGAAGCAATCAGTGTAAAATTATAACCTTCGCCCGAATTGAATTGTCCGAGCAGATAACCCGCAAGTTGTTCCTTAGCGTGAATTAGAGTTTTTTTGAGATCATTTTCAAACTCAATAATAATTTTGTTATAAAGCGTATCGGCACTTCCGCGATGAATTTTTTCCTTTCGCGGAATGTTCAAAATGGAATATTCCGCACCGCTAGAAATCGCGTCAATTATCGTTTTGGTTTCGGCATTATCAGCGTAAAGCCGATTGAGCAAATCTTTAAAAGCTTCCTTTTTTGTGAATTCTTTATTGGCAGATTTTATTTTGCCGAGAAACTCTTTTATGTGTTCAGTGCGGGTTTGAGGCATGTTTTATCTTCGATTTCCAATCAAAAGCGACAAAGAATCCAACTGCCGCTGCAAATCTTCCTGCGAAATTTCAGCGTATTTTTCCGGCAAATACTTGCGGTTCGAAGATTCGAAAACTGCGAGAAGCTCCATAAATTTGAGCATAGTTTCATTGCGACTTGGGAAATAATCATGCAAAGCCAATCGCAAATCATCATTAGTTACAACAACTTCCGCCGTTTCGCGTCTTGCCGCATTTTCTTGGGAAAGCAGCAAAGTTGCTTCAATATCAGCGGATGAATAACCCAACATTTTGTCCCAAATCTCAGTATTTTCAAGCAGTTTCTCGGCAATATTAAGTTTGTTACGCTTCGCATTCGCTTGTCCGATTGCAGAAACTTCTTCGACAGTTTGTGGATAGAAAAACGGAATTTTGCGGTCGAGTCTTCCGGCACGTTTCAAATCAATATCAATTTTATCCGGACGATTCGACATCAAAATAAACAAAACCCGTCCGCGATTTGCTGTGTCTGACATAAATTCTTTCATTTTGGCGATTATTCTGGACGAAGTTCCGTCGTCGCCTTCGCCTTCTCCGCTATTGCCAAAACTGCGGTCGGCTTCGTCAATAATCACGATAACTTGTCCGATTGCTTTAATTACGCTCAAAACTTTTTCGAGATTTCCTTCGGTCGAACCAACCCATTTTGAACGGATATTTTTGAGTTTTACGGCTGTAAGTTTCGCTTCGCCCGCAAACGCTGTCGCAAAAAAAGTTTTGCCCGTGCCTTGAGCTCCGGTGAAAAGCAGACCCATCGGAACGCGATTGTAATGACCCTCACGCATATTTTTGGCGATGAAATTAAGATCATTTTTAATCGCTTCATTTCCGCCGACGACCTCAAAACCAAACTTCGGCTCGATAAATTCCAAAAGCCCGAAACACTCTTTTTCGATGATTTCACGTTTGCGTTGGAAAATTAACTTATCAATTTCAGCACGAGCTTTAGCCTTTATTTCATCAGCATTTACAGCAATTTCTTTCTTTTCCGGAGCAAGTAATTTAACGATTTCTTCTTCTGATTTGTCAACGGTCATTTGAGCCAGTTGAGTTGCTCTCGCCTTAACTTCCGCACCATCGCCAAGCAATTTTTCGATAAAAGCCGTCCGTTGATTAAGATCAACTTCGTTTGATTCATGCGGTTTCAAAATCGAAGTTATCTGCAAAACTTTCAGTCCGGCTGTAAGTTCTGCATAACGCCTTCGATCATTTTCAGACATTTTTGCGTCAATCAATCCAATAGTTTTCTCACGAGTTTCGGCATCAGGCAAAGGTACCTCAATTACTACAACTCTCGGATTTGAAACGATTTTCGGCGATAATTCCGCCAAATTTTCAGCCAGTAAAATAACAATATTATCGTGTTGGGTAACGCTTGGAAGGAATGACCATCGATGAAGCATCACAACGGCAGCTCGATCCAAATCCATCTGCATCGAAGGATCGCCCGCAGGTGCGAGAGTTTCGGCGTATTCCAAAATGATTCCGGTGCGAGAAGTGAGTGCGAATTGATTTGCCGAAAGTAATACCTCAAGTCCTTCTAGCCATTGGGTTTTCGAGTGCGAGCTGCTCAGCGAGCTCAAATATTCGAGCATTTTGCCGCGTCCATCTTCGACAGTTTTTCGATAAGCGGATCGAAAACCCGTCGCAATATTATAAACGCCGACAAAATCTTTGCTTGGTTGAAGGACATTTTGGACAAGGAAATCGGTCAACGTCAGCATCTTTCCTTCATGCAAAATCGCATCGTAAACGTTTCCGTGCAGCACGAAAATTGATGCTTCACCGCGTAAATATCGGTGCTTTAGCTCGTTTGTCCAATCAGGCAATTGATTCATTGGTTCATTTTCTGATTGATTCATTGAACCATTTTTCAATCAAACAATGATTAAATGATTCAATAAACCAATCTCTCAATCTACTTTATTCCCAACACTTACAGGATTTGGCTGCCCTTCAAGCAACGGCATAATTATTTCCGCGAGACGCTGTTCTTCCTGAGATCTACGCGACGCAAATGCCTCGCTTTGACGTTTTACTTCAGCAGTTTGGGTCCGCAAAGCATCCATTTCGGCGTTTTTCGCTTCGAGATATTTCTTAACCTCGTCGTTTATTTGCTGAATCTTTTGGGAATTCTGAGTTTCAGTTTGTGCAGCTAGAGAATTTAGCATTTGCTGATACGCGTCTAACGCTCTATCTCTTGTAACAGCATCAGTTACAGGCACAGTTGGCTCAACATTTTGAGCTTTCAAAGCCATTTTCAGGACTAACGTTTTGGTAGAAAGTGGCTGATCTTTCAAGCTTGGATCCTGCAGCAGAACAATCAACTTATCGACCGTGAAACTTGATTCATCAACTCCTGCTTCGCTGTAAATATCTGCAAACGCACGACTTGACATATCATCTGACGTCGCCTGAAAAGTAGGTGTCGGGATATTTGCAGAAACCTGTGCGACCGTATTAGGGCTTGGCGGCGGCGTATCCGTTTCATCATCTACTTTAGAAATAAAAAAACCACCCACCGCATCTAAAAATGATGATCCTTTTTTTTCTGGCGTTGATTGATTATCTTCTTCAACTTGCTGTGTTTCTTGTACTTGCGGAGTCGAACTCGTTAAAGAATCAACATCGCGTAATAATTTGTCTAATTCTGGATTTCTTGGCATAGTAATTACTCATCTAAAAGACTTCTTTGTTTGGTAGAACGAACTCGCAAAATAAATACTCTTTCGGCTTGAACTGAAAACAAAATCCTATAGTTATTGGGCTTATTTCCATAAAAAAGTTGTCGCACAACAACATCAAATGCTTCACTTTCAGGACTTATAGGGCATCTTTCTGGAAACTTTGAAAGCGATGCCACCGCTTGGCTTATTCCCCAAAGCCACTTTTCTGCCCAATCAGAATTATTTTCTAAGAGCCATGTATTTATCTCAAAAATATCAGCCTTAGCAGAAGGCGTGATGACAACTTCAAATAACACTAAGCAACCTCAATTGTTTGCAAAAGTTCTGCAAAAACCTTTTCCGCAGATTCGCCTTTTCCAAGCTTCATCTCAGCAATTGCAGGTTTTAGGGCTTCGATTGTTTCAAGTTTTTCAGAAATTTCGAGCAATTTTTGATAACTTCCCGCGTCTTGGACAACTAATTCCGCCTTTCCGTTAATTGTTAAAATAAGAGGTTTTCCAGTTTCTTTCAATTGTTCAACAAATTCACTTGTTTTACGTTTGAAATTAGAAAGGGAATCTATTTCATCTCTTAGGTTTATCATTTCACAATCTCCTTGCATTAAATTTAGTGCAAATTTGATGCAGAGTCAATACTTTCATTTAACTCTTCTTAAATTTCCTTGTTTTTCCCTTTGCAAATTAGGATTGACAGGTTGCAAATCAGGCAAAGGAATTGGGATGTCTTCGTCGCTCAAAACATCCTCGTAAGTCGCTTTCAATTCTTCATCGATATCGAGGGTCATCAGTAAATTATTAACAGCTGACGACATATCTTCTGGATTTCCTGTGGTCGTAACTTCATCATGCAATAGGTTTAGCGAATTTTTGACAACTGCGAGCCGTGCTTCCAAAAGTCTTTGTAGATCAGACATTTGCAAGGCTCTCGTTAGTCTTTGCTTTAAAATTCGTGCGTTTTGTTTCAATGCTTCTTGGACTTTCGAATTTTTTTCAATTTGCAATAAATTGACGTTATTCTGTAGTTCTTCCTGCAAGCGTTTCGTCAGGCGATTTACATCTTTTGTTGAAGTAAGATAATGGGCGTTGAGCATTCTCGCATATTCAAATCGAAAAGAGCCGAGTTTTGTGATCAAATCCTTGAGCAAAAAATTATCGCTTGCATCAGAACCTTGAAATTTTTGCTCAATTTCATTACAGATCTGCTCAACCGATATAAAATCCTGACTATATTGCGGCGGAAGCTTTTGTGCGATTTCTACCGATTTTTCAGCCAAATTTTCTTGCCCCTCAATTTGCTGCCGTAATCGAAAATACCGTTGAATCGGTTCGATTTGTGCCAAAATTAACGCAAAAATCTGCCCGGCAAGTAGCAATGCACCAAAGCCAATGAAATTCACGACTAGCATCAAAAACAGCATTATGCCGACAAATGCCAGATTCCATTGGCTCGTCAATACTTCTTTAACGTAATTCGGCTCTTGCTGCATAAATTAACTTTGCGTTGATAGCTTCGGAAATTCGACGTATTTGATTTCTTTTCTGATTGCCAGAAAACGCGGCAGATCCTCTATATTCGGCTGATATGCCAAGCCTTCTCTAATCAAATCATAGTCTTTTACTATTTTTGAACCCTCATTTGGCGAGGTTTTGCCTAAGATTACAACCCTATCTGAAATTATCAAAGCCGAGGTAATATCGTGTGTCACGATTATAAAAGTATTCTTAGTGTGCTGATTGGCGATACGCTGTAAAAGACTGATTACATTATGGATATTGTTCGGATCAAGTCCGGAAAATGGTTCGTCTAGAATTACATAGCGACGATCTTGGATAAGCTGCTGAGCAATCGCAACCCGCTGGCGTTGTCCGCCGGAAAGCTGCAAAGGAAAAGAGCTTGCCTGCTGCTCTAATCCAAATTCGTCTAAGAACTTCTCGGCTTTCGCACTTGCCTCGCTTCTACTCAAACCGCTATTCATCGCAGGTTCGATTAGATTTTGCAACACATTCAGATTATCAAAAAGCGGATAACGCTGAAAAACCACGCCAATATCGCCAATCTTAACTTGTCGCATTTTTCCGGCTTCATCGATTGAAACTTCGCCCGAATCAGGCTTATCGAGTCCCGCTAAAATTCTTAGAAGCGTAGTTTTCCCTCCGCCCGAAGGTCCCAAAATGCTTAAAATTTGGGGCTTATGCTGAATGTTTTTTACGGTTAAAGAAACCTCGGATAAAACGGGCAAACGTTTGCCATTATTCAATTCGAAACTTTTCGAAACTTTATCAACAGTCAATAAAGTTTCCAACATCACGGCTTGAGTTGGCAAAACTCCGTCTATGCAATCGTTCTCACTCATAGATTTAAGCTCTCTCCGCGATGGTTGTGTAAGGAAACAATATTCGTTTTAACCAATAAAAAACTTGATCTTCCACGATCGCAATTGCCCCAATAATTATGAGGTAAACATAAACTTCCGCTTTTTGATTGGTAGCCGAATACGAATAAATTGAAGCTCCGATGCCGCCTTCCGTACGGTTAAAAGTTTCGATCGCAACGATCATAACCCATCCCATTGCAGCACTTTGAGCGACTACATCGATCATCGCCGGAAGAGTTGGGCGAACTACGACTGTCCAAAAAGTTTTCCAATCTCCGTAATTTAAGACCCTTGCAAGTTCGTACTTTAATTGTGGAATTTGCCCGATCACGGCAGTCATGGAAGTTATTAAAAAGAATGCCATTCCAGCGGAAAGCATCGCAACTTTCATCGAAAAGCCGATCGTAAAAATTGACAGAAAAACTAAATTAAATGCGACAATCGGCAAATACCTAAACCATTGCAAAATCTGATTTAACGGCTGCAAAAGCGGTAAACAGCTCAAATAGGCAATAACTAAAGAAATAATCGTGGCAAAAACCAAACCTACAATATTTAATTTCACCGTTACCCAAGTGTTGTAAATAAGGTTGTTAGAGTCTTGCAGAGCAAACATTCGCTGAAACGCCTCCAGAACCTCGCTCGGATAAGGCATTCCTTGAACAGGCGTGAACATCCAAAATAGAAATATCACCGCGATCCAAAACACAAATAAATATGCTCGAAACATGCGGCTTGGCTCGCCTAAAATACGGAAGATTTCGTTCATAACGTTTTAAGTCCAAAGTCCGTAGTCCAAAGTCCAAAGTCGTTTTGAATTTTGCAACCCGACTTTGGACTTTGGACTTTAGACCTTAGACTATTTAAGGATAATTGTAACCCGTCGATTCTTTGCCTTATCTTCGTTGGTTTGTGCCTCTTTTGTTCCTGAAATCGGATTCAGAGAGCCGTAGCCATCAACCGTGATAATACGCTGATCGTTGATATTTACACGAGATTCATCAGAAGCCTTGAGCCAAGTCCAGACGGATTGAGCCCTTTGTTTCGACAATTCGACATTCTTCCCGCTATCGCCAACATTATCGGTGTGTCCTTCGACGATAACTTTTGTATTTGAAGCACGAATCAGCAAACTTCTGATTTCATTAAGTTTAGCAAGTTCCGAAGGTTTCAGTTCGGACGAGCCGCTATCGAAAGTAATATCAAAATTAGCTTTTACAACCGTGTCTGTTGAATTGGTTTGAGTCGAACTTCCCGTTTCAGCCTTAACTTCGCCAACCTCGTCGGACATCTTTTTGACAAAGCTAAAATCGACAACTTGGTCAACTGGCGTAAACGTCGGCATTCTTTCGGGCAGTAGTTTTTGCAGGCGTTGTGCGTGCGAATTGTATGAAATTCCAAAAACGCTATCCGCCAATCCTTTATTGCTTCCAACACCAAAAAGATGTCGATTATCAGCAATATCATTGACCCGCGAACCGCCAAGCCGAACGCCGTTTTCCTCAACAATATCAAAGTATTTCGCCCAGAAACTTGGACCCTTTCCTTCCATGTTGAAAACTTGTGCGTTCAAAGCCGCTACGCGAGTTTTGAAATAATTCGGATCTTGCTTAATTTTCGCACCCGCACGGGCGAAGCAACGCAAAAGTGTTTCAATATATTCGGGATGTTTTTTGATAAAGTCTTCGGTCGTAAAAATGATATTCGGCATCATCGCGGAATATTGTTCGGTTGAAATAATCTTCTGCAATTTTTCAGATTTGCCCTTGTAATTCAATGAACTACGACCCTGAGCAGCCATCACATCGCCTGGAGTCCAAGTCGCAACTGCATCAATTTCACGATCCTCATTTTTACCGGTTTTGACGTTTTTCAACGAAACTTTCGCGTTTGAAATAAATTTTTGCGAAGCTTCGATGTGATCAGTTGCGTTTACAAAGTTAATCGCGTCAGGATTATAAACCTTTTCATCAGGATTAAGCGGGATTTTGTTATCCGCCGCCCAATTGACAACAACGTTAAAGTCACAATACGGGACCGCAGTTACAACTAAAGAACCTTTCGCATTTTGCGGATCTTTTTTCCATGATTCTGGTCCCATCAAGCAATCTTCGCCGGACGAATAGCCGCCGCTCCAGATAACCTTTGCTTTCGGTCCGCGAAGCAATTTATTGGCTCCCGCGATGTCAACTGCAGCCTGATCGCCCGTTGTGGTAACGAACTGCATATTGTTTGAAGCCAATGCCTCAACCTGCTTCGAAGTATCGTTTTCTACCACGAGTCTGGTGTTTTTGATGCCGGCTTGATAGAGCAAACTATCCGGATGATCGCCCGATTTTCCGGTTCCGCCAACTGCATCGATGATCGCACTCTGAGCCTGCCAGGTCCAAATTCCGATCGTAACCTCGGGATCGTCAGTTGTCGGCTTTGGTGCTTTAACGTCTGTAGCCGGAAGATTTTCGCGTTTGATATCTTCAGTGCGTTCTACCGTCTGCTCGGTTTTGCTAACATCTGTTTTCGGACGCAATTTATCCCAAATTCCAAATTGCGAAAATGCGACGTAAAGCAAGCCCAAAATTAATGCAAGAGCGAGAATAATAAATCCGGGTCCTAATCTGTAATTTCCAACTTTAATAGCCATTTTTTTTCTCCAAGTTGCAGAAAGTTAATGAGTTCACCGAATTGCAGAGTTGAAATAAAATCAAAAAACTCCGCAACTCTGTAACTCAAAAACTCTATAAACTTTTATTTCCTTGTTGTTGTGCGTTTAAATGTTGCTTACGCATCTCCTGAAATTTTGTGTTAGCGTGAACGCTGCCAACTTGCGATTTGATCTTATCAAGCCTTGCGTCTAAGCTACTTTCGCTCAATTCTTTGCCGAGATTTGCTTCCGCAATTTTGTTTTTAATATGAGTTCGCACATTGTCCAAAGCTTTCACATCGCTTTCCATTGAAAGCCCATCGAGTTGTTCTTGAACTTTGATTCGAGCCTCTGCACTCTGCAATTTCGCCACCATCCGGTCTTTTTCGGCAATCAACTTTTGGCGTTCAGCTTGAATTTTGAGCAAAGCAGTTTTTACATCGCTGGCATCAGCACGGGCTTGCTCCATTTCAACCGTTAAATCCGCGATTTCCGAATCAAGCACATCTTTTTTCTCTACCAAAAGCGTTCCAATTTCCTCGTCACCATTCTGAATGGCAACCTGCAATTGGGCTTCGACCTCTTTAACTTCACGAGTTTTCGTTTCATAACGCTCTTCGATTTCATCACGACGACGAATAATCGCCGCCGCTGCTCCACGAAGTTTGACCGCGTTTTCGGTTAAAGCATCAATTGAATTTTGATAAACGATTTCGGGATGATCTTGCTCGACCTTTGAAACAAAAAGCGAGAAAAAACCCTTGATTAAGTTCCATACACGTCCCATTTTTTAATCTCCTAAATGAATGAATAATTGCGGTTATATAAATGAATCGGGACAAACTGCTTCGATTTATGGATAAGTATAAGGAAAAGCAGGATAAGCGTCAAAAGAATTTCGTTTTTGTAACGATATTTGCGGGTTTTTATTTACTATTTGTCTCATTGCACATCAAATTACGTCACATATTACAACAAAGTTGCAATATTCTATACTTTTATATGAACAAAATTGATTGATTATATGTATGGCATAAATACTACAAATATGTATCAAGACTTTATTTAAGATTTCAAAAAATGTCCTATATTTTACAAAATCAATTTAATTATAACTTAAACTAAATCCGAAGTTTAAACCGTAATTTCCATAGAAAACTGAAGTTCTAGTCTCCGCCAAACTGCTTAATTCTTACAATTGTGTAGGTTACGTTTTATATTTACGACATAATTGTAAACAATTCGAGATTTTCAGGCTATGCAAAAATCGTCATAGTTTACGTCTAATTGTTATAGTTAGTCGATGTTTATTGACGATTGAATGGCATTGAGAAAAAATTGCAGAGCGGCATAATATTTGCTATCCGTTTGTCATCAGTAAATAGAATTTTCGATCTAATTAGAAAAATATGGAGAATAACGTTAAAATATGACTCAACTAAGAGATTTTTTTAAGTCTAAAATCGCAATTTTGCTAACAATTTTTGCCTTATCAATAATTCCCGGCTTTGCTCAATCTACATTATTTAACATCCCTTCAACGGATATCGTGCCGAAGAAAAAAGTCTATCTTGAATTCGATTTTTTGGCTCATCCGGAATCTTACAGTAATGGCGGATTCCAAGCTTATATCCCAAGAGCTGTCGTTGGGGTTGGGAAAAAGATTGAAGTCGGTGTAAATGTTGCGTTTACGAGGTCATCAGCTCCAAATTCGGTTGAAATTCAGCCAAATATTAAGTATCAGGCATATGCGGGTGAAAAGAATGGAGTCGCAGTAAGCGTTGGTACTGTTTTGTACGCACCGATTACGAGAAGGGCTGGAACTAACACATTTGCAATGGTTTATTCAAATGTGAGCAAACAAGTTTCGGGAAAATACGGTCCGCGTTTAACAGGCGGAGGATACGGCTTAGTCAATCGAACCAGGGGAACTGGTGCAAGAGGCGGCGTGATGGTTGGATATGAACAGCCGCTCGGATCAAAAGTGAAATTCGTCGGAGATTGGTTTAGCGGAAACAATCGCTTTGGCTACGTAACGCCCGGAATCGCGATTACAACGAGTAGCACGAGTGCTTTGTACGCGGGATATAGCATAGGAAATGAAGGCAGAAAAAATAATGCTTTGTTTGTTTACTACGGAATAACCTTTTAGTGTCAACAAGTTAGGGAGAAATAAGCCATTCCTTAACCTCCAAAAAGCCGTCATTGAGAGACGACTCAATGACGGCTTATTTCTTTATTAATTAACTTACTTTAACTACGATCTTTCCGAAGTGAGATGCCGATTCCATGGTTTTCAAAGCTTCTTTTGCGTTCAGAAATTCAAATGTATCGCCAGTTACCGGCTTTATATTATTTTCCGAAATGCATTTATTCATCGCCTCAAACATTTCACGCGAACCAACAAAAATTCCTTGCATTTTTATCGCTTTCATCAGAATCGACGTAGGATTAAATTCGCCTTTGTTCGCCAAAACCCCAATAACGGCAATGTGTCCGCCCATTTTTACTGCATTTGCCGAACGTTGAATCGTGCCCGCACCGCCAACTTCGACAACGTGATCGACTCCGCGTTTTTCGGTAATTTCCATCACCGCTTTGTCCCAATCTTCACGTTCTTTGTAGTTGATCGTAAAATCCGCACCGAGCTGTTTGGCACGCTCCAATTTTTCGTCGGAACTCGATGTAATTATGACCTTCGCTCCAAATATTTTCGCAAATTGAAGTGCGAAAATTGATACGCCTCCCGTTCCTTGAAGTAAAACGAAATCATCGCGTTTCACTTTGCCCGAAACAACTAACGCATTCCACGCAGTAACTGCGGCACACGGTAAAGTCGCGGCTTCTTCATAGCTAAGATGTTGCGGAATATGGACTAAACCATTTTCTTCAAACGCTCCAAATTCCCGCAAACACCCATCAATATCACCGCCTAAGGCACCTCGAGATTTAGTCAAATCAATTTCGCCGTCAAACCAGTTCTGCATAAAAATCGGACAAACGCGGTCGCCGATTTTGAATTTCGACACGCTCTCGCCGACCGAAACAACCTCGCCCGCACCATCTGAAAACGGCACAAGCGGCATCTTCAAACGCGGGTTGTACCAACCTTTGATCATCATTAAGTCTCGATAATTCAATGATGTAGCGTGAAATTTCACCAAAACTTGTGTGTCGCTGATGGTCGGCTTTTCACGCTCGACCAAGGCAAGTTCTTCGATACCAAATTGTTGTATTTCGTAAATTTTCATATCCGTCGGAACACAGGCTCCCAGCCTGCGAGTGTCATTTTTTTCACCATCTCACGCAGGCAAGATGCCTGCTTTCCCTATGAAAAATGATGTCATCGAAAGCGAACCATTCTCGACCACGTCGTTAAAAATATCAATCGTTTCGCCTTCATTTTTCAGAGCCAAAACGTAAAGTAAAGGCAAATAATGTTCACGAGTCGGAATTGCTAAATTTACTTCGCTACCCAAATTTTGATAATCGATTAAAGCTTTGTTTTCACCTTCTAAAACTAAGTTTTTCAGAGTTTCGTTGGCGGAAATCGCCCAATCGCTCGCGGATTTATCGCGTAAATTCGCCAGTCGCAAATTATGGACAATGTTTCCGCTCCCGATGATTAAAACGCCTTCATTTCGCAAAAATTGCAGTTCTTTGGCGAAGTTGTAATGCGATTCGGCTGACATTGTTCTGTCCATACTGATTTGGATCACAGGCACGTCCGCACTCGGAAAAATATGTTTCAAAACCGACCAAGTGCCGTGATCCAAACCCCAATCATAATCCAATTGAACCTTTGTTTGCTTCACTTTAGCTGAAATTTCTTTGGCTAAACTTGGACTGCCAACTGGATTGTATTGAACGTCAAACAACGCCTGCGGAAAGCCGTAAAAATCGTGAATCGTGCGTGGTTTATCCATCGCCGTAACAAAAGTTCCGACCGTTTCCCAGTGTGCGGAAATTACAACAATCGCTTTCGGTTTTTCGATGGATTTTCCGAGTTCGCTCCACTTTTCAGTAAAACGGTTATGTTCAATCGCATACAGCGGATTGCCGTGTCCAACAAATATAACTGGAAGCATTAGTCTTTCTTTTTCAACAAGTTATCCACACTCCACGAACCGCCGCCAGCGAAGAAAAGATACAAATAAACGAAACAGTAAAGAACAGCGAGTTCGCCTTTGTTTTGAATCGGTAAAAACGCATTCATGCCGTGTGCCATCCAATAGGCGACCGCCATCGTTCCGCTTAATAAAAATGCCGCCCAACGCGTTCCCAACCCGATCATCACCAAAACGCCTAAACCAAATTCCAGAACTCCGGCAAAGATCATAAACGGGTCTTTTGCAGCACCGTATTCTGAAGCCGGATAATTAAATAGTTTTTGGCTACCGTGCCACATCATCAAAAAACCTGCAAAAAATCGCAACACGCTCAATATTTTCGGTTGCCAATTTGTCCAAAATTCATTCATTGTTTGTTCTCCTTTTTTTGCAGAAGCCCGCACGTTAGTAAGGGCGTTACTTGCTTTCACGATTACGCCCTTACTAACGTGCGGGCTTCTGCATTTATTCTCAAATATGTTTTACAACTTCGCTATTCTCATACCGAACTTTCGGTAATTTCGCTAGCCAATCCGCATCCGAACGATAGCCCATCGCAGCCACGACGACCGAAAAATACCCGTCATCGGGAATGCCCAAAACGCGGTCAAACTCTTTCGGAATAAAGCCTTCCATCGGGCAGGCGTCGATTCCTAAAACTGCTGCGGACGTCATCAAATTGCCCAACGCAATGAAACATTGCCGAGCCGACCATTCGTTGATAAAGCCAGATTCGGTCGCCATTTTTTGCGAATTGAGCATCATTCCGTTCAAGATTTCAAGATCTTCACGCTTCATTCCTCGGACTTCCATAATGCGATTAACGTATTTTTCGATGTCGCTCGGATTTGCGTCTTTCTTCGCTCCGATCACGATAAGATGTGATGATTCAACAATTTGCGGTTGATTCCACGCGTGCGGAAGTAATTCTTTTCGCACGTTTTCGTCAGTTACAACGTAAAATTTCCAAGGCTGCAAACCGTAGCTCGAAGGCGATAAAACTAACGCATCTTCCAAAGTTTTCCAGTCGTCAGCAGATATTTTCTTCGTCGCGTCAAACCCTTTTACGGCGTAACGCCAATTCAATTGTTCTATAAGTTCTTTGTTTGTCATAATTTAAAATTCCCTTGGTTCGTTTTATTTATTGGATTGTGTAACCCCCGTCAACAGTAATCGTCTGCCCTGTTACAAAGCTCGATTTATCCGACGAAAGCCAGATTACGGCTTCCGCGACCTCTTCGGGTTTGCCGATTCTGCCGATCGGATGCAGCGAATTTAGATAATTTTTTACTTCGTCCGAATCTCCCAAACGACCGATCATATCCGTTTCAATCGCGGCAGGCGAAACAGCATTGACGCGAATGTTTTTCTTTGCAAAATCAAGTGCAAATCCTTTTGTAAGACCAATTACCGCGTGCTTACTGGCGACGTAAAGCGGAATTTTCGCCATTGCAACTTCGCCCGTAACGCTCGAACAATTGACAATTGAACCACCACCGACCTTTAACATTTCGGGAATTTGATACTTCATCGAAAGCCAAACGCCTTTCACATTTGTATCAAAAACTTTGTAATAATACTTTTCGAGCGTGTCTTCAAGCTTGGTCATTCCTTGCTCAACTCCGGCGTTGTTGAAAGCGTAATCCAAACGACCAAAAGCACTTACGGTTTTTTCGACCATCGCATTTACTTGCTCTTCGTCGCGGACATCGGTTTGAATAAAAAGCCCCTCGCCGCCGATATCTTTAATCATATCAACAGTTTCCGCACCTTTTTCCTCGCGTCTGCCTGTTACCGCAACTTTTGCACCTTCACGTGCGTAAGCGATCGCGGTCGCACGTCCGATGCCGGAAGTTCCGCCTGTTACAATTGCTACTTTTCCTTCAAATTGCTTCATAAATCCTAATGTGTAAAGGTGTAAAAGTTTAAATGTGAAAGAGTTTTTGGTCGTCGCTATTAAGGATTTTCCGCTTATGAATTCACTTTCAAGACCAGGACAGCTTTTTCACCTTTTCACTTTTAAACTTTTTAACCAACGCTCGTTCAAATTTTCTCGATGACATCCTGCAGCGTTGTTTTCGATAATCTCGCCTCAATCGCCGAGTCAACTTCCTTTTGAAGATTGCACAAGACCGTCTCAATTCCTTTGCCAACCGGACAATCTTGATCCGGTTTTTGCTTATGTAGAGAAAAAACATCCCCGCATTCAACGGCACGATATATCTCCATCAAGTTGATTTCATTCGGATTTCGCGTCAAACAGCTTCCGCCGCACGAACCCGTTTGCGAAATAACCAACTTTGCGTCGTATAAACTCCGCAAAAGACGTCTGATCACAACAGGATTTGTGTTGACACTTTGAGCAATATATTCAGATTTTACGCGGTCGTCACAACTTTTAGCCAACAAAGCTAAAACGTGAATCGCCATCGAAAATTGGCTGTTTGACATATTTGTAACAAGTATAGTTACAAAGAAAACTATTTGTCAAATTTATTTGCCGCAGTTAAAAATTTAAGCGATCATTTCCCTCAATTCCGTCAGAGAAAGTTGTGAAATCAGATTAAAAACTCGTATTTTTGGACTTACTACCAGTTGTTCGGCAACAAGAGAATCGCAGATTATGATTGAAGCTCCGTCGAGACCGTTTTTCCAATCTGGAAAATTTGTTGACCGGACGATCAGGCTCTCAGCATCAATTTGTGCGGCGAGTAGCATGGTTTTCGCGAGAAATAAAAATCTATCCCAACCCGAAGCTACTGCAATTAAATCGCTTACGTCCGGGCGGTTGTGTCCCGTTAATGATTCCGCAACGCTTGTTGTCTGCAAATAAACACAGGTTTTATTTGGCGGCAAAAGTTCATTTATTTTGACGGTTTCGTCAGGTAATGCAACCAGAATAGCATCGTAACTTGCCGGATTTTGCTGAAAGCTTTCGAAGGAAATGCCTGAAACATTAGCATTCGTTGATTTAGCAATTTCTGTAACCAAAATTCTCTGCAAATTTTCATCGGATTCGATGACAACAAAATGATCAGGATTCTTGGCATCAATCAGCCGTGAGAATATTTTTTTGATCTCAGTATTTGTAAGTCCTTGTAGTTGTGCGGCTTTAATAAATTCTGCAGCCAGAAAATCAAGCCTGTCAGAACCATTTTTCGCCTTGTTTTCTTTGATAAAAAAACCGCTGCCTTTTTTGAAATCAAGCCAGCCTTGCTCGGTGAGTTCCTGATACGCATTTGAGACGGTATTCGCGTGAATTTCAAAACGTCTTGAAATTTCTCTAGTCGAAGGTAGTTTTTCGCCAACGGGTAAATCCCCACTCGAAATTCCAATCGTAATTTGCGTGATCAGTTGCTCACGCACAGAGACTTCCGAGTTTTTGCTGAGCCAAATTTTCATTTCAAAACTGAACGAAAAGCGTCTTCTAAAATTTCAAACTGAAACTTATAACCGGCTTCCTGCAAACGTTTTGGAATCACCCGACAGCCTTGTAATAAAATGGTTTCTCCCATCTCCCCAAACATTAATTTAATAGCAAATTCGGGTATCGTAAAGAATGTTGGACGATTCAAAACCTTGCCAAAAGTTTTTGTAAATTCGTAATTTGTAACCGGATTTGGTGCAGTTGTGTTAAAAACTCCGCTGATATTATTTTCGATTGCAAAGTGAAAAATCCCGACGATATCGTCGATTGCAATCCAAGGCATATATTGTTCGCCGCTGCCGATTACACCACCAACGCCAAGTTTGAAAGGTGTCAGCATTTTACCTAAGGCTCCGCCGTCACTTGCCAAAACAACCCCGATGCGAAGCATAACAACTCTCGCAAAGCCTTCCGCTTTCTTCGCTTCATTCTCCCAAGCCTCGCAAACTTCCGGGAAAAATCCAACGCCCTTTGGTGATTCTTCGGTCAAGATTTCGTCATTACGATTGCCATAAAAACCAATTGCAGAAGCACTTACAAAAGTTTTTGGCGGATTCTCCAGCGATTTCAAAGCATCAACTAAAACTCGTGTTCCGATCGTTCGACTTTCACGAATCAGCCGTTTTTTATCTTCTGACCAATTTTCCGACGCAACATTATCACCAGCCAAATGCACAACCGCATCAAAGCCTTCAAGCTTCGCCTTTTCGTTTTCGCTAAAACCTTTTTCCGCATCCCACTGAATTTCGTCAGCAGATTTTGGGGTTTTTCTAACAAGTTTGAAAACGCTATGCCCTTTGGCGATAAGTGTTGGAATCAAATTAGTTCCGACTAATCCGCTAGCACCTGATATTAATATTTTCATATTCTCCCGCCTTGTTCTTTATTCTAAAATCCGAATCTTTTTCCAGATCTTTCGTAGCTTGAGCCTTCAAATTTTTCAAAACCACACCGTCCACAATGACTTTGTATGATATTTCTCATAAATCCAATAAAAAAATTTCTTTTGCATTTTGGGCAATTCCAAAAAAACAATCTTGCACTAATTAATATAAAAATTAACCAAAAAAACATAATTACATAAGCAATCAGTTTTGGAGGGACATACGTTTGGTCTAACATCAATAAACCATAAAATAAAGCCATAATCGGAAACATCCATCCCCAAAATCTTGTCCAAAATCTATATGCTTTCCATTCTTTTTGATATGGATACTCGTCCATAATTTTTCAATCTTCACTTTTTGTTTCAAGCTGCTCACGACCTTGCAAATCTCGAATTACGAAATTCACCATCTTTTTAATATCCTCGTCAGACATTTGATTTTTGAAAGAAGGCATTGGAAGTTTGCCGTTTTTTATTTGTTCATAAATTTCGGCTTCAGTTTTTTTGGCTGCGTCACCATAACGAAGACTTGGCACTAATTTTCCATTAACTTCTTTGCCGTTTGCCTCGTTTCCATGGCAGATAGCACAATTTTGACGAAATATCGAAGCTTCGTAAGATTTGCTCTCAGCAATTACGAATTCCTGTTTATAATTTTTCTGTTCCGAACAAGCGAAAAAGAGGCAAAAGGCAAAAATTATTAACAACTTTTCACTTTTCACTTTTCGTTTTTCACTCACTTTATTGCTCCTTCGATCGGACTCGACGCACTGGCATATAAACGCTTCGGCATTCTGCCTGAAAGATACGCGAGTCGCCCAGCCCGAACCGCTAACTTCATTGCTTCCGCCATTTGCTCAGCATTATTCGCTTCGGCAATTGCGGTATTCATCAAAATTGCATCTGCCCCGAGTTCCATCGCGATCGCGGCATCACTCGGCACGCCAACTCCCGCGTCGACGATAATTGTAGCGTCCGGCAATTGCTCACGCATAATTCGTAGATTTGTAGGATTCTGCACACCCAATCCCGAACCGATTGGAGCCGCCAAAGGCATTACCGCAACACAACCCGCATCAAGCAATTTCTTCGCCATTATCAAATCGTCAGAAAAATACGGCAGTACGATAAAACCCTCTTTTACCAATGCTTTAGCGGCTTCGAGTGTTTGCTCGTTATCAGGTAAAAGCGTAATCTTATCGCCGATGACTTCGAGTTTTATCCAATCAGTTTCGAGGGCTTCACGGGCTAAACGTGCTGTGCGAATCGCGTGTTCTGCGTCATAACAACCAGCAGTATTTGGCAAAATCTGCATTTCTGGTGAAAGGAAATCCAGAAAAGACTCTGTTTGCCGATCCAGCGGAACACGATTAACGGCAACTGTCACCATTTCAGCACCGGACGCTTTGTGGGCTAGCTGCATCTCGTTGTAAGAGCGATACTTACCGGTTCCAATGATTAAACGCGAACTAAATGTTTTATCTGCAAGTTTAAACAAATCTGACATGAAACGATTTTAGAATAAAATTTCACGCAAAAGAAATGAGGTCGTCCAAAAAGTAAAAATTTGGGCAGTCTTTTTTTTCATTTTAGTTTTTTTTCTGCCTTTGCAGACTAATTTTTGTGATTTTTCTCGTTTGCGGGATAAATTTAGTTTGTTTTTTCAATAGTTTGAGTTTATCCCGGGTTTAATGGCTTCTTTCTAACCCAAAGTGGTTCAGATTGTGAGCCAGTGCTATCAGTCCGACTTCGATTCCGGCTTTTTGGAGTCCTCTTAAATTGAATCTTTTGAATCCTTTGTTGTGTTTGATGTTGCCAAAGACCGCTTCTACCTTCCAACGTTCTTTTCTTTTCACCACTCCGATTTCACTTTCCAGTAATTCTCTGATTTCTTTCCGCCGTTTGATCAGATTATGATTTCGTCCAATGATTCGATTTCCTGTTGATTTATGGCATCCTGAACGCATCGGACAACTTGTGCAATTTTGAGCTTGGTATTGATTTATCTGCTGAATGTAGCCTGTTTTGGTCTTTTGTTTTTTCGTCCCGATTCGCTTCATCGGTTGTCCGATCGGGCAATAATAAGTGTCAGTTTCCTGATTGTAATACAGATTATCCGCTAAAAATGGATTCTGTTGGTGCTTTTTACCGGTCTGTTCTTTCTCGAAATAATTGTATTTAACGAAGGCTTCAATCTCTTTTTCAGCTAAATAATCATAATTTTCTTCGCTTCCGCAACCTGCGTCTGCAGTGATATTTTCCGGATTATTTCCGTAACTTTCAACGTGTTTTTCGAGGTGATCTTTGAGTAGATTTGTGTCCGTCGGGCTTTGTCCGAGCGTGTAATTGACCAGATAATGACCGCTCGTTGAGGCTTGCGGATTGTAGCCGGGTTTGAGCTGTCCGTTCATCATATGATCGTCTTTCATCCGCATAAACGTTGCCTCTTTATCCGTTTTTGAATAACTTCCGCGACCCTTTAGAATCTGCTCTTTCTCATCATATTCACTCAACTTTTTTGTCCAATTCTTCCTCGCATAATTCAACTTTTGTTTGACCTTTTTGTCGATTGATTTAACTTTCAACGCTTCATTTATTTCTTCTATCGCCCGACTCACCGATTCCGGATTGATCTCTTTGAATTCGGGTTTGGTCGGCGTGTTTTCTTCTTCCCGATAGACTTCCTCGACATATTTCCAAAGCTCATTGAGCTGCTTTTCGATTCGTTCGCGACTCGTCTTTATCGCTTTTCCCCACACAAAAGTGTAACGATTCGCATTCGCTTCCAGCTTCGTCCCGTCCAACGTTATTTCCTTCAATGACAAGACTCCTTCCTCTGCCAATAAAACGACCACTTGACTGAATATCTTCTGCAAATGCTCCTTCAAACGCTTTCCCCGAAAATCATTGATCGTGTTATGGTCAGGCTTCGCTCCGCCCGTAAGCCACATGAAATGCACGTTTTCAGTTAAAGATTGCTCAATCTTCCGCGATGAGTAAATGTTGCGTAAATACCCGTAAACCAACACTTTCAACAACATCCGCGGATGTTAACTCGACGTCCCGCCGCCTTTATAACTCTGTTCCAATTCACCGATATTGATGCGTTCGATAACCTCATCGACCACCCGCACCGGATGCTTCTCAGGTATCAATTCATCCAAACTCGGCGGCAACAACATCGGCTGATTCTGCACATATCGTTTGAATACTGCTTTTTTGCTCATATCAATATTTTAAACTTAAGTTCTTTTAAAATGAAAAAGAAGCCGCCTTTTCAG
>CAVXPU010000006.1:0-183314 GCA_963763855.1 Pyrinomonadaceae bacterium
TCTTTGTTTTTTTCATTAACCTCTGCCGCAAAATTTTTCCAAATAATACGGAAGCATTTTTCGCCACCAAACCCAATCATGTGCGACATCGTGTCCCCAAACATCGAGCCAATGCGGGATTCCTTTGGAATGTAAAACACCGGATAATTCACGACTTCGGTCAGGAGCTTCAAAATCTCCTTGTCCGGTCGCAATAACGATTGAATCAGCTTGTTGTAAACGCGGCAGATGAAAATCATCGCCAAGATTTTTGAGATAAGCCATCGGATTATTAAAATAAACATTTTCATCATAATAATCCTCTAAGTAGTTGTAAATATCATAACTTCCGCTCATCGCGATTGTTCCGCGAAAATTATCGGAATGCTTGAAATAAGTGTTCGCCGCGAGAAAAGCTCCAAGACTCGCACCTGTTGTCAGTGGTTTCGCATCCTGTCCGCATTCATTGCGAATTAATGGCAAAACTTCTTCCATAATATATCGGTCATATCTGCTAAGCATTTCCACTTTCCAACCCGGATGCGATTCCCGATTGAGCAAACTATATTTATTAACGGAATTTACCGAATATGCCCGAATCAATCCGGCATCGATGAAATCCTTGATCGCGTGAACTAAATAAAAGCGTTCGTATTCCAAATAATCCGCAGCCGCAGTTGGAAACATCAGTAGCGGATAACCCGCGTGTCCGTAGGCTACGAGAGGCATTTCCATCCCTAAATTCCCGCTAAACCAAGAAGTTGTGTCACGTCTCATTAAAAAAACTCTCCTGAAATATCTAATAAAATATTGGCTTAAATGCTCAATGCTTGCAAGTTTTCCGTCTCCACAATCCCATCATATTCAAAAACATCGCTAAAATTCTTAACAAGTTTTTCCTGAACTTCAAAAAAACTTAATCTCTCTTCCTAAAATCCGCTCCATTGACGTAACAGGCTCGCCTTCGCAGGCAATAATCCAATTAAAATAACTTAAATCCGTGTTTACGTTAAGAGCAAATCCATGTGTTGTAACCCAACGTTTGATATGAACGCCAATCGCTGCTACCTTGCCATCTTTTGTGTGAACTCCGGTTAAACCGTTGATTCTAAATGATTCAATCGTAAAATCGTTCATCGTACGAATCAGTACTTCCTCTAAATTCCTGACGTAGAGATGGACGTCTTCTTTGAATTTACTCAAATTTATAATCGCATAGCCGACAAGCTGTCCCAATCCATGATAAGTAACTTTGCCACCGCGATTTGTTTCAAAAACTTTCGCTCCAATATTTTGCAGGATTTGATCAGAAGCCAAAATTCCGTTTTCTTTTGCTCGCCGCCCAATTGTATAGGTGTGCGGATGCTCGAGCAAAAAAAGCGTATCACGTTTATTTCCCGCGATTACCAGATTTTCGGTCTCTTTTTGAAGATTTAAAGCTTTTTCGTAATCAATCAAATCTAAACGGCAAACTTCGAGTATTCTTTTTGGCATCTTTACACTAATGAATTAATCAAGTTAGATTAAGTGTAGCATTTCAGCAAACAAAGAGGAAAAATGACAAAAAAATTGAATTTAACTATTAAGCTTTTAGTCGGTATTTTAGCTTTATCAGCTTTTACTTTTACTGCGATTGCTCAAAAAAAGAAGGTTACGACTAAGAGACCAACCGCTCCGGTTGTCACAAATGCTTTAGAGATACGAAATGGTGCCGATAAAGTCTCGATTCAGATAAAAAATGTTTCAAAATTTCTATATCTGCTCGGTAGCGTTGCAAAAGGGATTGAAGATATTGATAAAGATGCAAAAGCTGGAAAAGCTTCCAAGTCTGTGATAGATAAAAATGCCGGATTCAAACAAAATGTAATCCAAAGTATTAGAAATCTTCGTGCCGGCATAGTCGCTCTGGAAATTGATTTCCGGACAAAACCCGCCCTGAATCGATACCAATTTCAAATCCAAGGTGTTTCGGAATTAGCGGCGACTTGCGAAAATCTGGCTACAGGCGGACAATTCAGCGAATCAGGTAAATCGCTTTTATTAATTATTGAAAAACTGTCCGATACGCTCGCGGCTCTTCCATAATATCGATGCTAAAAGCTGATCTCAGAACGATTTACCTTCCTAAACAACAAGCACTTTCTCCAACTGAAAGACTTTATAAGTCTCAAATGATTGGAGAAAGTTTTTTTAGGAACTTTGAACTCAAAAACTTTCGTTATGCACATATCTTTTTACCCATCGAAAAAAATGGAGAGATTGAAACACACTTCATTTACGAAAAAATTTGGAAGAATCCCCCAAAAATTACAACGCTTTTACCTCGCGTTAATTTTGAAAAAAATACAATTGAAAGTCTTGAGTTCAATAAAAAAACTCCACTAATCAAAAATCGCTGGCAAATTAAGGAGCCAACCGCCGGTAAATTGATTGAAGCAAAAAAGATCGACTTAGTTTTAGTTCCGCTTTTGTGTTTTGACGATAATGGCTTTCGGGTAGGATACGGTAAAGGCTTTTACGATAGATTCTTGAAAACTTGTCGTGCGGATTGTTTGAAAATTGGTTTAAGTTATTTTCCGCCGGAAAAAGAAATTTTAGACGTAAACGAAAACGACGTGAGACTTAATTATTGTCTCACGCCGAGATAAGATTTACAAATTTTGAAGTTATTTTTTCGCCAATAAATCGCGAATTTCAGCCAATAAAGCCTCTTCAGCAGGTGGAGGAGTCGCCGCAGCCATTTTCGCAAAATAAGCCATTGCCCATTTCGCAATCATAAACATTACGAGTCCTACGATAATAAAACTGATAATGTCTGTAATAAACTGACCATACATAATTAGCGGAGCACCGCCTTTGATAGCTTCGTCAAGAACTTTTCCGTCAGTTACGCCCGCGTATTTGCCGCTTAAATCCAAGAATTTCTTTGAAAAATCAATGCCGCCGGATAGAAATCCAACAATCGGCATTATCATCTTTTCCGTAAACGTAGTAACAATTTTCCCAAATGCGACACCCATGATTACGCCAATAGCCAAATCAAGCAAGTTTCCACGTAACAAAAATGCCTTGAAGTCGTTCAACATAGTTTAGACCTTCCTTATTTTTTATAGATAAATCCTTTTTGGGGCTGTTTGATAACAATAGACTTAACCTTATTTTACGTCAAGTTTTAAAATTCATTACAGCAAAAAAATCTTGCGTTTTTTATCGAAATGGCGTTAATATTAGCTGTATTCCAATTAACAGTATTTGTAGATTTTTTTGAGATTTAATTATTCAGGCTTTTTGCATTGGATATGCGGTATTTCAGCCGTCTGGGTTTCAGAAAAAATCTTAGCCTAATCGAATCGGAGGTGACTTTTGTGAAAGATATGTTGTATGCAGGTTTGGGATTGGTTTCGGCGGCAGTAGCTGCGTTTTTTATGTATTCTTATATTGTTGTTGCAAAAGGTGAGGCACCTAAAACTATGAACTTCGTTATTGCGATTATTTTCGCAATTATTGCTCTAGTTTGCGGCGTTTTATTTATGTCCGGTAGAGTCAACAAAAATGAAGAAATTCATATTACCGAATAACAATTTCCACTTTTTTATTTAATGAGCAATTGAGCAATTTGCCTTACTCGTTTGCTCATTCCATTGCTCCGGTTGTTATGTCTATTTTTGTGCAAATTTTCACAATCCACTCATAAAGTTTATTAATTCTCTGTTTTTCTGCCATTTATCAAAGTTTTTAACCATATTTCCATAAAATCCGGCATCAAACCAGCAAAAGTTTTCTACGCAGATGAAAATCAGCGAAAGAAACGTTATAATGTTGAAAAAAATGTCAAGATTCATAAACTTGAGTTTTTGTTTTAACGTTAAAGGAAATAAAAGATGCCGAAAATAGCAGATATACAAGAAACGCCTAATCCAAATGCAGTAAAATTTATTTTGAAAGAACCCGTTAGCTACGGAACTTCTCACTCTTTTAAAACATTTGCTGATGCCGAGAAAGATTTGATCGCCAAATCGATATTTGACATAGGCGAAGTGGTTTCAGTTTTTTACATGGACAAAATGATCACAGTTGAAAAAACTGATGAATCGGATTGGGACGAATTATTGCCAGAGCTTGCGGTTCCTATCAGAGCAGCCGAATCGATTAAAAAATCAGACAATGGAACGACTGAAAAAATTGGTGATTATATTGGGGCTGCCTTAAGTGATGATCCGCAAATTGCTCAGATAAATGCCATTCTAGATGAAAGAATTCGCCCTTATTTAGCGAGCGACGGCGGTTGGCTTGAAGTAATTGGATTGGAAGAAAAAGTATTGAAAATACGCTATGAAGGTGCTTGCGGAAGTTGCCCAAGCAGCTTAACCGGCACATTGATGGCGATAGAAAACATGATTAAGGAAGAAATCGATCCTGAAATAGAAGTAGTAGCTGTTTAATAAACATACATTAGTTACTAGCAATTAAAGCCCTCACAACAGTGTTTACTCTCTTTGCGATAATTTTATTTACTTGAGTAAAAAGAGTTTCTTGACAGAATCATACTAAAAAGTTCATAATATTTGAGGTGGCATATTTCATGTCGCCTCCACTAGGGTTCAAAATATCTCGCATAAAGCCAGCTAATTAGTCATACCTGAATTGCTGTATTTGGAAATTACGGAGGAGAATCAAACGTGAATAGTGAAGAACTCGAAGTAAGTCTGAGAACTGAATTCGAGAACTATCTCAAAACCAATCTTGCTGAAATAAAGCAGGAAATATCCCAGCTTCAAGAGAAGGTTAACACCGAACTTGAACGACACAAATCACAACTCGATGAATTTTTCGAGGTCGCTCAGAGCAATTTTGAAAAAGAAAAGGAACTTGACCCAAGTTTTAAAGACAGTGTGATGGAGCATTTGCGGCTTTCAAGAGATGAAGGTGCACAAATAACTGCGAAAGCATTTGCTCAAGCCGAAGAGATGGAGAAAGAAGAAGCCACTCAATCGGTTGGGATCAAAGAAATTTTTGAGGCAGTTAGCGAAATTAGTAGTAAAACAACTCAATCAGAGATCTTAAAAACTCTCGTCCAACATGCATCGCAATTCACTCCGCGGGGAGCGTTTTTCATTATTAAAAATGAGCATTTGGTAGGCTGGCGTGTATTCGGCAAAGAAAAAGGTACGGCTGATGAAAAAGTCAGAGAAGTATTTCTTCCGCTTTCCTCAAATAGTGTTTTGAGCCAATCTGTTAAAACCTTATCGACAGTTTCTGTTTCAGATGGTGGTTTTGACGACGACAAGCAGGTTTTGCATGGTCTCGATTTCGGTGATCCGCAAAAAATGTTGGCAGTTCCATTAATTGCACGTGGCAGAGGCGTTGCTGTTTTATATGCCGATTATGGTAATGAAGGCGGCGAAGTTAACGCCGAAGCCTTAGAAACTCTAGTTAAGGTTGCCGGTTTAACAGTTGAAGTTTTGGCTTCAAGTAAAAATACAGCAACAAAAAAATCAGGAAAAAAATCTACAGCAAGCGAAACTGAAGAAGAAAGCGTTAGTTCTAACGTTGAAGTTGCTGGAAATCAAACAGTTATTGTCGAACCATCTGCAACATATCAACCGGTTGCCGAAACAACTTCTGCATACCAAGGATTTGTCAGCGAACCAGCGGTTGAATCAGGTTACAGAACATCGTTAGATAATTCTGAAGCATACTCTACTCCGATAGTTGAAGAAGTGGAGCCCGCACCAAATCAATTTGTAGCCAATGAATATCAAATAGCTGATGATTCGCAAATTGATGAAGTCCGGGTCGATGATTCTACATATCAAATAGAGGAAGAAAAATATCCTGCATTCGAAACAAGTTCTTGGAGTTCTGAAAGTTCGGTCGAAGAAGTTTCTGTTGAAGAAGTTCCGGAAAAGGTGGAAGATCTTACCGCTGCCGAACTTGTAGAACAAACAGAGATCACACAGGAATTTCAGGCAACTGATTTCAGTAGTGACTTTGAATCCTTTAAAACCGAAACTCAAGCTGAGATTGAAGAAGCTTTACCATCTGAAACTGTTGAAGTTGAAACAGAGTTTTCTAATCAAGCGGAAGAAGAAAGTTATCCGGCTTTTGAAGCAGATAGTTGGTCAGCTCCAACTGAAGCGACTACTACAAGTTTTTCAGCACAGGAATTTGCTCAAAATTTTGCCAAGGAAAATGATCCAACCGAATTTGCTAAGGATTTTTCGGATCAAACGGATACTTATCAACCAGTTGAAACTGAATCTTTTACAACTACAACTGACGAATTTGTTCCGACTCAGGAGCAAACCTACGGCACTTTCGATTTGGATTCTCCAAAAGCCGAAACCGTCGAAGTTAGTCAACCGGTTGCAACCGCTCCAAAATCTCGTTTGAGTGAAAGAAATGTGGATTTACCTATTGAAGTCAGCGAAGACGAACGTCGTTTACATAATGACGCACGAAGATTCGCAAGGCTTTTGGTTTCTGAAATCAAACTTTACAATGAGCAAAAGGTTAAAGAAGGTCGCGAAGCCAGTGATTTATACGAACGCCTCAAAGAAGCAATTGATCGCTCCAGAGAAATGTACGATAAGCGTGTTCAGCCTGCGGTAGCATCTAAATTTGATTATTTTCATTATGAATTAATCAATACTTTAGCCGAAGGCGATGATAATAAACTTGGCGGAAGCTATCCGGGTTCGAGCATCTAGTTCAAACTCAGTTTAATTCAAATAGAAAAAAGCCTACAAAATGTGGGCTTTTTTCTTTGATTTGGATTAACTATCTTTTTACAATGCCTTTACATATTTGACCAATGAAGCAATCTGTTTAGCCTTTAGTTTTTTACCAAAAGCGGGCATATCGCCGTCGCCTTTGGCAATAACTTGTGTAATTCTTTTGCTGCTTATGTTGCTGGTAGTTAAATCCGGAATATCCATCTCTCGCCCAAGTTGTGTATTTCCTTTTCCGTCGGCTCCGTGGCAACGGGCACAATTACTGACATAAAGCTGGCTTTGAGTTTCAAGCTTGATAGATTCAGCAATCGGTTCAAGATCGCCCGATTTTGCCCAAACCATAAAAATTCCACCTAAAACAAAACAAATTACAGCAATTAATTTCAATGTGTTTTTCATTTTTATATCTCTAAATACTCCTTCCTTAAAATCAAATATTTTTACTTTTTTCTATAAATTATCTTTGCCAATAATTTTTTATCTTCAAATCAAGCAAAGGAAACGGCACGTATTCAACGCTTCGCTGCCCATCGCGTAAGATTTCAACCATTCTCATTCCGCCATCAGAATTTCGTGTGTGTACAATTATAGTTGCAGCACTTTGCAAATCCTTATTTTCACCAAGCCATTTGGCAATTGCAAAACCTGTATTTTCATCGTCTAAATCACTCGAATCATAGTGTTCGGGCAATAGATCGTGGTCTAAGAAAATAGCATCAAAAGGATTCTCTGCCAACATATCCTTTGCTTCCGCTACATTCTCTGCGATCAAAACTTCATCGCCCTTAAAACGCTTGATAAACCAACGATGCCGCCGAGAATCATCATCCAACAAAAAAATCGAAATAGGATTTCGTTCCGCTCCTAAATCTGCCAACCCAATTTTTATCAATATACTCTGTAAAAGTCCCATAAATTGTTCGAAACATTAAATATAACATACAGTCTTATCAGCAAAAACGGTTCGGGAAAAAAATTTCAGCGAAATCATCTTTTTCCGAAATCGTAAGTCTTCTGTTTTCATCAACTTCACTTTTTCGGGAATTCTGGACAGATTAAAATGCCCATTTTTGTTGAATTTCAAGAAGCTGCGTAAAACTTGAATCACGCTTTATCGATGCTATAATTCTTACTTGAAAAGCTTTACAAATATAATTTAGAAACAGCCCTCAATTTAATTGGATGCCGACAAAAAAAGCCACAATCCGCCAATTTTCCCTTGTTCAAAACAATGCGGAAAATGATTTTGCCAACGATTTCCCGGAATCATTTGATTCAATCAATGAGCCTGAAGTTTGCTCATATTGTTTTGGAACCGGCATGGAAGTTGTTCCAGACAAAGGAGCCAGACCGTGTAAATGCCGCAATAAACTTTCACACAGCAGTCAAATTGAAAAAGTTAAAATCCCAAGACGCTATGAAGATTGCCATTTTCAGAGTTACAAAGTGATGAATCCGTCTCAGGAGTTGGCTTTTAAGTATGCGTCAAAATTAGCAATGGAATATCCGGCGGTAGAAAGAGGTCTGCTTTTGATGGGAACTTGCGGAATTGGTAAAACTCATCTTGCCGTGTCAATTCTAAAAGCTTTAACCGAAAGGGGTTTTAGTTGTCTTTTTTACGAATTTGGCTCGCTTTTGAAACAGATTCAGGATTCTTACAATCCAAACACACAAAGTTCTGAACTCAAAATTCTGGCTAATGTTTTTGATGCACAGGTTTTGGTTTTGGATGAAATTGGGGCTTCAAAACCGACTGATTGGGTTCGTGATACGATGGCACATATCATCAATACTCGCTATAACGATAAAAAATTGACGATTTTTACTACCAATTATTCAGACGAAAAAAAATCTGAAAAAGATGAATCGCTCGAAGATCGTGTTGGAGTTCGTCTGCGTTCGAGACTTTATGAAATGTGCAAAACAATCAAACTTGACGGGCACGACTTTCGTAAAAACTTTGACAAAACGGCTTCTGCAAAGAAAAAAGTGTGACGATTTCTAAAACTTTAATCAAGAAAATCAGAGAAGAATTTGCTTTGGATTGGAACGGAATCCATGGGGTTCGACATTGGAATCGAGTTCGTTTGAATGGGTTAAAATTGGCGAAACTTAACGGTGCAAACACAGAAATTATTGAGTTATTTGCATTTTTACACGATTCTAAACGGGAAAATGACAACAAAGATCCGCTTCACGGACACCGTGCCGCACAATTTGCAGAAACTTTGCGGTGGTCATTCATTCACTTGAACGACCAAGATTTTGAATTATTAAGATATGCTTGTAAATATCATAGCGATGGTCTGACTCAAGCAGATTTGACCGTTCAAACCTGTTGGGACGCTGACCGATTAGACCTTGGACGAGTCGGAATTCAACCAAATGCTATGTATTTATGCACCAAGGAAGCTAAAAATCCGGAAATTATTGAATGGGCATATCAAAAAAGTATCATCTAATTTGAGTTTAATATTTCGACTTTTTTCGCGGTTTTTCTGGAATCATAAACTCTGTATCCCAATAAAATAGCAGTCACAATAGCAAAAATTACCGGATAAAAGACGTCTGATTTCACAATCATATAAAAATGTATAACTCCTAAAATTGCTATCACATACGTTAGTCTGTGCAATTTTGCCCATTTTTTACCGCCAATTCTTTTAATCATTCCATTCGTTGATGTTATTGCCAGCGGAATCATCAAAATGAAAGCTAACATTCCAACTAAGATAAATGGACGTTTCACTACATCTCGCAAAACATCAATAATGTATGATGATTTATCAAAAATAACGTAAGTGAGTAGATGTAAAATACTATAAAAAAAAGCAATTACCCCAAGTCTTCGACGATATTTAATCAATTCATTCCAACCGAAAATCTTTCGCAGTGGGGTGATAGATAGAGTTATCAAAAGTGAAATTAAGGTTAAAACGCCGGTTGTGCGAATAAAAAACTCAATCGGATTTGTGCCAACACTTCCGCGAACAAAATCAAAAGTAAAAATTATCAATGGAATCAAGGCATTGAAAGTTATTAGTAATTTGTTAAATTTTACATTATCCATTTTATCCATTTTAGAAATATTTCTTTAAATCCATTCCTTGATATAAATTCGCTACTTCATCCGCATATCCATTAAAAATCGAGGTTTGACTCACACCAAAATCTCCAATTCTTCTTTCCTTTGCCTGCGACCAGCGTGGATGCGAAACATTAGGATTAACATTTGAATAAAAACCATATTCTTTAGGATTAGTAAGGTTCCAAGTCGTTGGTGGTTCGATGTCGGTCAAAGTTATTCTGACGACTGATTTAATACTCTTAAAACCGTATTTCCAAGGCACAACCAGCCGAATTGGGGCTCCATTTTGATTTGGCATTAATTTGCCGTAAATCCCTGTGGCTAAAATAGTTAAGCTGTGCTGAGCTTCATCTATACGTAATCCCTCAACGTATGGCAATGTAATTCCTGCATAATCTGCGTTCGGCATTTGTTTTTTGCCGTAATAGGTTTCAAAAGCCACGTATTTAGCCGTCCCGAGTGGTTCAACCTTATCTAAAAGAGTTTTCAGCGGAAATCCAACCCATGGAATAACCATCGACCAACCTTCGACACAGCGGAAACGATAAATTCGTTCTTCTTGCTCAAATTTCAAAAGGTCTTCGATGCCAAAAGTTTTGGGATTTTGGACGAGTCCGCCAACTTCAATCGTCCAAGGTCTCGTAATAAAATCTTTCGCTTCCTCAGCTGCCGAAGTTTTGTCAGTAGCGAATTCGTAGTAATTATTGTAATTCGTTATGTCTTTGTAAGGAGTGGACTTATCAGTTTCTAAAAGAGGCGTATTTACTTTTTTAATGTTTTCAATCGTGCCAGTTTCTACTTCTATTTTGGGTAAAGGCGGCTGATTAAAAATTTTATAAGCCGCCGCAGTTGCCAAACTTGTGCCTGCCATCAAACCAAATCGCATAAAGTTTCGACGATTTAAATAAGTTTGTTCATCAGTAATTTCGCTTGATTTTATTTTTTCAGACATTGATTTATCTAATCTTTTGCTTTTATTTCGCTTAAATTGAATCCGAAAGCTTGCGGGCGATGTTCAAGTTTTCAGCCTCAGACATTTCCGAAACTACAAAAATTGAATCTTTCGAATTCTGAAAACTTGCGACTTGAAGTCCGTTTTGCTTTTCGCAAATTATCGAACCCGCATCTTTAATATTCGATGCAATTTGGCTGGCGGATTCAGTTTTTAAGACTGAGATAACTTTTTCACCGCGTTGTAAAACATAATGAGTAAAAAGCTTTCCTTCAAATTCGCAATCATGTTCGTCTAATATTTTAGTTTCATCAGTCGCCAATGATTTCACAAAACTTGCTTTTTCTGCGGATACCCTCTCTTTTGTCTCTTGCCATTCGTTCAAATGTTGCTTTGTGCAATCTTCATGACGATTGAGTGCTTGGAGTGCCAATTGGCGTTGCGAACGAAGCGATTCGGAGTTGCTATTTCCATTGGTAAACCACACGAAACCAATACTTGCGGCGATCAATAAACTCGCAAAGAGAGGTGCAAAAAATCGCACATCAAACCATGATTTGCGTTTTTCCTGGTCACGCAAATTGATACTTAACTTATTTGCAAAGATCGGACTAATTGTTGATTCCTCAGCATTTACAATCGCACTTCTGAGTTTTGTGCGAATTTCGCGACGGACACCCATTTCTTTACGGCAATCGGCACAATGCTCCAGATGACGAAAGACTTCGTGGTTTGTTTCAACCAAAAGTTCATCGCACAAATATGTGTCTGCAATTTCTCTGAAATCTCTGCAATTCATCCTATTTCACCCACTCTTTTGTCAATTTTCAGCCCGTAACTTCTGGCATATTCCGCCAATTCAATTCTCAAAACCTTGCGTCCGCGGGAGAGTCTGGACATTACCGTGCCGATCGGTATATTTAATATCGCGGCAACTTCTTTATAAGCAAAGCCCTCAACATCAGCCAAAATAACTACTTCCGCAAAATTCTTAGGTACTTTCTTTATTGCTGCAATTACATCTTCATCAGTCAGATTTTGAGGAATCGAAGGCTCAAATGGAATCGTTTCAGCCAATCTTTCTTCTGTATCTTCAACCAATTGCAAACGCCCTAAATTCCTTAAACGCTTACTGTTAAGATGGTATAGAATCGTCATCAGCCAAGCTTTGCAATTAGTTCCAAGTTGGTAATTATGAAATGATTTCAATGCTTGAGCAAAAGTCTCCTGCGTTATATCTTCAGCCTCTTCCGCATTTCGCGTAATCCAATAAGCTACGCGATATACATCTTTCATAAATGGCATCGCTTCGCTTTCAAAATTTTCCCATTGTTGTTTTTTGCCAAATCCAAACATCAAAATAGAAATACCAAAAACCGATATGTTTATTCCGAAATATTTTTTTTCTTTCGGGAATAACTTCCATAAAATTATACCTTTCCAAGTTACAACGCAAAAAAGCGTCAATTAAATAAATCCCTAGGAGTTAAATATTATGAGAGAAATCGTAAATAGAATTGTCTTTGTATTCGCCATTGTGATGAGCATATCGGCTTTTGCCAATGCCCAGGAAATGATGAAAAAAGATGATATGAAGAAAGACGACGGCATGATGAAGAAGGATGCAATGATGAAAAAGGATGTTTCTATGATGGCTATGCCATATGACAAGAATCTACCAACCGTAGCTATTATCAAGGCTGATTGGTGTCCTTATTGTAAAAACGTTGATCCTGTAATGATGGGTTTGATGGATGATTACAAAGGCAAAGTTAATTTTGTTGTTTTCGATGTAACGGATGATTCTACTAAAGCTGAAGCAATGAAAACCGCCAAAACATTGGGCTTAACCAAGTTTTACACTTCAAACAAAGGCAAAACTTCAACGGTTGCTGTGTTGAAAAATAATAAGGTAGTTTACAAAACTTCCAATAATGCGAATCGTGATCAATACGTTATGCAATTCGATAAGGCTTTGAACTAAAATACGTTAGTTTTTTTTTTGAGGCGTGAATCTCTTTTCGAGTTTCACGTCTTTTCGTTTTAAAAGACGTGTGCACAGAAAACCTCGGTCTATGTTTTTTTGAATCCAAATCGTTTGCTCCGGCGAAATCCATTCTGACGCAAAACAAAACGTAAGTTTTTGAGCAATAAATTAAAATTACCAAATTAGGAGTTTAGATAATGAGAAAGTTAATGTTCGTATTTTTATTGGCAGTTTTCGCAACTGCTTTAAACGGAAGTGCTTCTGCACAAATGATGAAAGCCGATAAGATGATGATGAAAGATACTGTCAATGTTGGCGGTCAAGCGATGCTGAAAACCAAGAACATCGTTGAGAATGCAGTAAATTCCAAAGATCACACAACTTTGGTAGCAGCAGTAAAGGCAGCTGGATTGGTTGATACTTTAATGAGCAGAGGACCTTTCACGGTTTTTGCTCCAACCAATAATGCTTTCAATGCTTTACCTGCGGGAACGGTTGAAACTTTGGTTAAACCTGAAAACAAGGCTACTTTAACCAAAATTTTGACATACCACGTTGTTTCCGGAAATTTTGATGCAAAGACGATCATCAATGCAATTAAAGCAGGTAACGGAAAAGCTACTCTGACAACAGTTAGTGGTGGAACTCTAACAGCAATGATGAATGGTCCGATGAATGTTGTCGTAATGGACGAAAGCGGCAATACAGCCAATATTTCAACTTACGATGTTAAACAATCAAATGGTGTAATCCATGTAGTTGACGCCGTTTTGATGCCGAAGTAATTTTTCTTGGAAGTTGTCACTTAGTCGAAAAAAGATTAATTAGTTTGATTTTTATTCGAGTGACAACTTTCATCTCCCCTGTAATAATAGCGGTTTTTGAACATGTTTTCAAAATACGGAATTTATTTCATTTTATTGAATCCGATTTCAAATACCCGGCGAATAATTAAAAAGAACCATTAATTGGGATCTAAATTAGAACGAACACAAGGGAGATAAAAATGAGAAAATTATTATTAGGATTAGTAGGATTAATCGCATTAAGCCCATTGGCAATTTCAGCACAATCAAATGACTGTGCAAACAAAAAAAGCGACACAAGCAAAGTCAGCTATGTGAAAGCTTCTATGAATGCAACGCCTGACATTGTTGACACAGCGGTTTCAGCAGGAATATTTAAGACTTTGGTTGCTGCGGTTCAGGCAGGTGGATTAGTGGAAACGCTAAAAAGCGATGGTCCTTTCACAGTTTTTGCACCGACAGATGAAGCTTTTGCGAAATTGCCGGCAGGAACAGTTGAAAATCTATTGAAGCCTGAAAATAAAGCCACTTTGGTAAAGATTTTGACGTACCACGTTGTATCAGGCAAGGTAACGGCAGCAGATGTAATGAAAATTAAATCGGCTAAAACCGTTCAAGGTCAAAACGTGAAAGTTAAAGTGAAAAAGGGCAAAGTTATGATCAATAAATCAACCGTGGTTAAGGCTGATATCATGACAAGCAATGGCGTTATTCATGTAATTGATACTGTTTTGATGCCTAAATAAACTTGGCAAATTAGGCAAAATTGGTTAGCTTATAGTTACCAATTTAATTCTGGAGAAAAAGATAACCCTTTTGACTAAAGCTATACTTCAAAGCATCGCCGAAGGAGACAAGTCCGCTGTACAAGATTGTTTGAACAAATACAGCGGTCTTGTCTGGTCTTTGGCACGCAGAATGTTGTCGAATTTGGATGAAGCGGAAGATGCCGTCCAGGAAATTTTCATTGACATTTGGAAAAATGCCGAGCGTTTTGACGAAAGCCAAGCTTCGGAAGTTACTTTTGTAGCTATGATTGCCAGAAGACGTTTAATAGATCGTGTTCGTAAGAATCAGCGTCAAATTCATGCCGATTCTTTGGACGATATCTTAACGGAACCGAGCAACAATTTTCATAAGAGTATGCAAGTCGGAATTGAAGCAAAACAAGCGGCAGAGGCAATGAACGATTTGCGTCCCGAGCAGAGAAAAGTGCTTCAGCTTTCAATCTATCAAGGCTTATCGCATCAGGAAATTTCAGTAGCAATGGGGATGCCGATTGGCACTGTAAAAACACATGCCCGAAGGGGACTCTTGCAGATTAGAGAAAATCTTGGATTTAAGGAGGTTGCAATATGAGTGAATTGAATAAAGAACGATTGTTGGATCTTCTAACAGACCAAGTTTTATTTGGCTTAAATACAGAAGAGGCAGCTGAATTAAGCAGTTTGCGAAGACTTTATCCCGAAATAACTGCTGATAATTCCCTGGAATTAACAGCAAGTGCTATTGGTTTGAATAGTCTTTATGACTTGGAGCCAATGCCGGATAATCTACAGAGAAAGATTTTAGCTGACGCAGATTTGTATTTTAGCAACGAAGAAAAATCAGCGAAAGTCTTACGTTTTCAGCCGCAACTGCGTGAAGTAAAAACTGAGAATATTGCTGAAGAAATTCAGCAAACGTTTGAATTTGAACCAAAACGTCCCTTTATGCAATGGCTCGGCTGGGCATTTGCGGGTTTCGCTTCGATTGCATTGGCTTTTAGCCTATGGGCAAATATGCAAAAGCCTAATGAAGTTTTCGTTTATCAGGAACCAAACGCACTAACTATTACCGAACAATACGATAAATTTATGGCGTCAGCAAAAGATGTTAAACGAACAGCTTTCGCAAATGCAAAAAACGATAAAGAATCTTATGGTGAAATTATTTGGAGCGAAGCCGAACAAAAAGGTTTTATGAAACTCAAAGGTCTTCCTGTAAATGATACAAGCAAAGAAGCTTATCAAGTTTGGATTTTTGACGAAAATCAAAACCCTAAAACGCCGATTGATGGCGGAGTTTTTGATGTTGCTTCTTCGGGTGAAGTATTGATTCCTATCAATCCAAAACTAAAGTTTAAGAATCCAAAAATGTTTGCAATCACTGCGGAAAAACCGGGCGGTGTTGTAGTTTCACCACTAAGTAAAGTAATGGCTCTCGGCAAAGTAGAAGCTTAGATTAAAGTTCGCTTTTGTGAAACTCTTTCGGTCGTTTTTACGTCTAATATCATAACAAGTTTTCAATCCACAAATAATTACGATTTATTAGAATTGTACAAAATTTGTGGAATTATTTCGTTTAAAAATTAATAAGGAGTTTCGCGATGTTGAGGAAATTTTCACTATTTTTCTTAGCGTTTGCTTTGTTTCTACCAATGAGTATTTCAGGACAAAGTAACACTAAATTACCAAAAATAAATTACAAAGAATACAAGCTAAAAAATGGTCTGACCGTTGTTATGCACCAGGATAAATCAACGCCAATTGTTGCAGTTAATGTGTTTTATCACGTTGGCTCAAAAAATGAAGCGGTTGGCAGAACAGGTTTTGCCCATCTTTTTGAACATATGATGTTTCAAGGTTCAAAAAATTACAGTAGTGATTATTTGAGTGCGATTGACGATATGGGCGGCGATGTAAATGGAACAACCAATGAAGATCGCACCTATTATTACGAAACTGTGCCTTCAAATTTTCTGGAACGGACGTTGTTTTTAGAAGCTGATCGAATGGGTGGACTGCTTGAAGCAATGACGCAGGAAAAACTAGATAATCAACGTGATGTAGTTAAAAACGAACGTCGCTTGCGGGTTGACAATCAGCCATATGGAACATCGTTTGAGCGAATCAGCGAAATTATGTATCCGAAAGAGCATCCATATAGTTGGTCTGTGATTGGTTCGATGCAAGATCTATCAGCTGCTTCGATGGACGATGTAAAATCTTTTTTCCGAACATATTACGTTCCAAATAATGCAGTTCTAGCTTTGTCGGGAGATTTCGATCAAAAACAAGCGACTGCATGGATCGAAAAATATTTCGGTAAAATCGCCAAAGGGGCTGAAATTACCCGTCCAAATCCGGTCCGACCCAAATTAAACGGTGAAATCCGCAAGGTTTATGAAGATGCAGTTCCTTTGCCTCGCGTTTCGTTGGTTTGGCATAGTGTTCCACAATACTCAAATGATGAAGCTGCTTTGGATATGCTTAGCAGCATTCTTTCTTCGGGCAGAAGCTCCAGACTTCAAAGCAATTTGCAGTATGGCAAGGAATTAGTTCAATCAATTAATGCATTTAATGGCACTAACGAAATTGCCGGACTCTTTCAAATTACTGCCACCGCTAGACCTGGAAAGAATCTTGACGATATTGAAAAAGAAATTAACGCTGAAATCGAACGGCTTAAGAAAGAAGCTCCTACGGCTGATGAAATGAATCGGGCTTTTACCGTTAGAGAATCGGGATTTGTTTATCGACTGCAATCGGCTTTTGGTAAAGGCAGCCAACTCACGAATTATGCCGGTTATTTGAAAAAACCGGATTTTTTCCAAACCGATCTTGACCGTTATGCCAAAGTAACTCCGGCAGATGTTCAAAGAGTCGCCAACCAATATTTAACCGCAAACCGTTTGGTGCAAAGCTACGTTCCGAGCAAAACACCTGCTCAAAGACCAAATGCAACGACTGACAAACCTGCTACAACCAAAGCAAAAGAAGTAGATGCGGCATTTGTAGCAAAACAAAAAGCTAATTTACCAAAGCCCGGTCCAGTCCGTGAAATTTGCTTTGCCTTCAATCGAAAAAACAAAGCTTTCAAATGGTTTGAATGTTTGGATTGTCAAGCAAAATGAATTGCCGATCGTTTCAATGAATCTTGTTTTGAATGCCGGCTCAATGCTTGATACGGCTGAAAAAACTGGCGTTGCTTCGATGACAGCTCAAATGCTCAATCAAGGAACGGCAACTCGTTCGGCGGTAGAAATTGGTAATCAATTGCAATCAATCGGTGCTTCGGTAAATGCAGGTTCAGGTTGGGATTTAACCCAAGTTTCAATGCAAACTTTGACGAAAAATCTCGATCAGGCTTTGAATATTTATTCAGATGTCGTTATGAATCCATCATTTCCGGCAACTGAACTTGAAACCATTCGCCGACGTTCTTTAGTTGGATTAATGCAACGTAAATCATCTCCGGCAGCTATTAATAGTCTGGCTTTCAACAAAGTTCTTTACGGAAATCAGCCTTATGGTAGGGATACAACCGAAAGCTCGCTCAAATCAATCACTCGAGATGATTTGGTAAATTTCTACAAAGCCAATTATGTTTCAAATAATGGAACTTTGATCGTTGTCGGCGATGTAGAAAGCAAAACTCTGATGCCAAAACTTGAAACCGCATTTGCAAATTGGAAGAGCGGAAATCCGGCATCAGTAACAGCAAATGTTCAAGAAATGCAAGGCAAACCCGGAATTTACATCATTGACAAACCGGCGGCGGCACAATCAACGATCTATGCCGGACAAGTTGGGATTGATCGTAATAATCCAGATTATTACGCAGTTCAAATGCTGAATGCGATTCTCGGCGGTAGTTCGTCCGGACGTTTATTTAAGAATTTGCGTGAAGAGAAAGGCTATACATATGGTGCATATAGTTCGTTTTCGATTCGTAAAGGAGCCGGACCATTTCGTGCAGGCGGTGATTTTCAAACCGGTTCGACCAAAGAATCCGTTAGCGAATTGCTGAGAGAAATTAACGGAATGCGTGGTGATATTCCCGTTACTCAAGCAGAACTTGATACGAGTAAGACATCTGCAATCAATAGTTATCCGCAAGGTTTTGAAACGGTCGGGCAAATATCCGGACAATTTTCAAATCTTGTAGTTTATGGTTTGCCTGATAGTTATTTCAATGATTACATTACGAAGATCAATGCAGTGACGATTCAGGATATCAATCGTGTAGCCAATAAATACCTTGACCCAACCAAAATGGCAATTGTTATTGTTGGCGATAAGGCAGTTATTGAACCAAAGCTAAAAGAACTTGGAATGCCAATTTCAATTCTCGATGCTGAGGGAAATCCAATGACAAAATAATTTGTTTTGCACACAAACGAAAAGGGCAAAGTATTGCGACTTTGCCCTTTTTTATTTGTTTTTTGGACATCTAGATTTAGTCGCCTCTAAACGAGAATTTGAATCCTTCATAGATTGCGATCGCATAAAAAAGTAAATCCATCGGACTAAAAGTTTCCTTCATAATTTCAAAAACAACGCCCGGCGAAGTTAAAAAAGCGAGTGCAATATTTAATACCGGAACTTTATCCAGCAAGGCTGCTGCTATAACCGCCGTAAAAAGATTTCCGAGAACACAACCAAAAAGTGCGAAAAAAGCTCCAACAATTCCGAACGGAATAGTTTTACCTTTACCCAAGAAATTAACCGCAAATCCTACTAAAAAGCCAATTCCAATCGCTACGATACCAATTTTATATCCTGTAAAATAAGTAATCGCTGCCCAAATTGCAGCGGCAACTATTGAAGAAAGTATTCCTCCTACAATTGCGAGCAAAATACTCTGATTCCCATCATCACTTATTGGCAGACTGTCAGCTTGAACGGCGTTTATGTCATTATTAGCAAAAGGCGAGTTATCACTCATACTATTTTATCTCCTTGATTTTCAGTTACTTCCTGAATTATTTTGAACTGTTTGGAATATTACTCCAACAGTTTTAATTTACGCAATATATTCTTGGTGATTTCTTTGCGTTTCCCCGCATCTTCGTCTTTTTTTATATCAATCTCGGTAGCAAAAAAGTATGAGTTATCAGCTTTTTCAAGATATCCAATCCACCACCCAACTTGCGGCGTATAAGCATCAGACCAGCCGGTTTTAGCCCGCAAAGTGTATGAACCGCTCTTTTCTTCAATCATTATATCTTTAACTTTTTCAATAACTTGCGGAGAAAATGGCAAACGATTTTCGTGGAGTTTGACAAGGAATTCAACTTGCTCCTTTGGCGTAATTCGCAAATCACCTTTTACCCAATAAATTTCGCCAAATCCATCTGTGTTACGATTTCCATAATAGGCTAAATCATAATATTTTTGCATAGTTTCACGCGTCATTCGCTTGGAGGCTTCGCGATAAAACCAAGCTGCGGAAACCTTAAAAGCTGTTTGTAAACTCAAATCTTGTTCCCACGCCTTCACCCATTGCTTTGTTCCATCCCATTTTATAATTTCGTCTTCATCTTTTACTGCTCCGGAATCTAGAAAAATAAGTGAATGAATAATTTTTGAAGTAGAGGCAGGCACAAAACCTGTGTCCATTCTCTTTCGGTCAAAAACGGTGTAGAGATTCTTTCGTAAATCGTAAATAACGATCCCGCCCGATACGCCGGCATCATCAAAAAACTTTTTTAGGCTTTTATCTTCCTTAATTTTTGGTTTGGCAGGTCTATCTTTTAATTGTCCGATTGACTTAAAAGAAATGTCATAGAGTCCATATTCTTGCCAATCTTTATAGTCAAAATGCCACCATTCATTGGCGTTTACGCTAAAACCTTCCGCTTCCATCAATTTTCTTAAAAGCTCGCGATTGGCGGTTTCTTCCGCTGTTCCGCCTTTATAATCAGGCGAAGCACGCTCGGTAAATTCATCAAAATCGGAAGGCATTGGTACGAGTTTTTTCGTCTTTAAATCGTAAATGCTCAGATCGACAGCACAACCGCGATTATGACGCGAGCCATTTTTCGGATTTGCAACAAACTTTCTTTTGTCATCAGGCGTTACTTCCCAAAAGAGTTTTGTGATTGTCCAAGGACGATATCCGTCAAAAATCATCAAACCTAAACCTTGTTTTTTCAATATGTTTATGAACTTTAAGTAAGGCTTCGGCAGCCGGACGCTGGAGAAAAGCACGGGCTTCTGTGTAAACCGGTCGCCCGACGAAATTATCGCTGCGGGCATATCGGATATCAAGTTTGATGGTTTTATCGAGTTTATTGAGTTCGAGCAAATCAGCCTCACGTTTGTTTAAATTTTGCGAGCGGTGCATTTTGCGGAAAAGCAGATAAACACACACATTATCAAAACAATCATTGAATATAATGTCAAGAATCCTCTTATTCATAGTGTTATCAAATTTGATATTGAAATATTTGAAAACTCCGAGCAGAAAGAGGTATTTTACTTAAATATGGAAGAATCGCCAAACAAAAAAAACGCTCAATGACCGAATTGGATAAAGCGTTTTGGCGTAGCTGGATTCTGTATTTTTCTTAATCAAAGGGCTGATTTGGCTGGCATTGATACTCGCTTAGCTACCTATTTCGGATATGACGCGTTCAAATAGATTAAGGCTTTTTAGTTTCCTCAGGCGGCGTTTCTATGTCATCATCCAAAATCTTAACTTCCGAACCATATTTCTGATATTCCTTAAAGCGAATTACATTTCGAGTTTCATAACTTTCCTTGCCATATTTTGAGGTAAGGCGAACATCTGAAAGCAATGGAAGCAGATACTTTTCGTTATTAATTGTTACCCAATCGTAATCAATAGTTCGTTTTGCGGCTCTCACTTTGAAGTCAATTGGAATCTCAGTTGCGTCACTTTCGAGTCGTAAAACACGAAATTTTTCGCGATCAATCCAAATTTTGCCACTCATTCCAGCCACCGTTGAATCGATATTATCGTAGGTTATGCTTTGCGGTGTCTTATCTTTTCCGATCACAAAACTATAAACTATTGCTCGATTTTCCCGGATAACATCGGTATCAATCGGCACAAATTTCGTTTCATTTTCCGATTTAAAGATTGTAGCTAATACAGTTACAAATTCGCCCGTCGAACTCGTCCCGCCAACGTCGAAATAACTGTTTTTCGCCTTGGTTTCAGTTTGGGCAATGCCATTAAGCGATAAAACACGATATTCTTCAGCTCCATTTGCCCCGGAAATATCAGGCGAACGATAGCTAACGGCTACCACTAATTTATCCAAGATTCTTAAAATTGCTCGTTCCGGCATAAGAAACCCCGCGTTGAATCATTTGTTTGACAACGAAATCAGGCATTTCCTGCAACGGCAGCAAGAGTTGCTTCGCGGGATTTTTCCAAAACCTGCATTCGCTTTCTTTAGCCGTTGGAAGCTGAAAGGCGGTTGGATTATCCTTGCGTCGCCCAGCTTCTTTCAACTGTGCGAATCAATTCCGCATCAGAACTGCTTTTTGTTCGCGTTAATCCAACTAATCCATCAGTCACAGGAAAACTCACTCCGCGACGGCGGACAGATTCTACAATCTCATCCCGCAATTTAGGATTTCGCTGCAAATCATTGAGCAATTTCACATATTCCGTTTGTGTTAAAGGCTTTTCTTGCGGCGTTTGGGCGAAAATCAAGCCCGTAAATACCAAAATAATAATTAAAAAGACGATTTTTTTCATCACGTTAAAAAGATGCTTTGAAACCCGTTGCAGTTGGCTAAACAAACCTGAAAACACATTCATTTGCAAAACTTTACAAAATCTAACAAAAAAAGCGGAAAAGTCTTGTTCAAACCTTTCCGCTGATTGTATTAATGCTAAATTAAGCTGGGCTTATACCCACTCTTCTTCATAATTTAGTCGCCATTCACGAGTAACCCAATCTTGGGCGGCGGTCATTACATGTTGTTTCCAATTTTTCAAATTTTCCACGATGGAAAGGGCAGCCATTGGCTTGCTAGGATCACGCTCCACACGAATTACTTCCGTCGGTACTTCAATTAAAGTTTTTTCATCGTCAATAACAATAAGATTTACTTCACATCCAACCGGCGGGAGAGTTTCCAAATTAACCAATGTGCTATTCTCTCCGACATTTTCAGTCAAACCTTCGACAAATATCCGCTTCCCGGTTACTTTGTCAATCCAACTCGCCTGAACCCTCAAATTTGCCATTATTCTTTTGTGCAATGACTCTCTTTTTACAGGTTCTCTATATCCGAAATGTGCCATATCTCCCTCCCTTTTGCGATTATTAATTAACAGCATTCTTTACCAGTCTGCCGTTATAAAAATGAAATTAAACTATATTTACAAAAAAGTCAAGTTTTCTTAAACCGCTCAAACCGCTCATATTCAATATTTTGAATTTTATCCAAAATGCTCAAAAAACTTGAACAATGATTATATGTTTCTAAAACATTACAGACAACAAAAGTTTGGCATCAAAAATCGCTCAAATCGCTCACCACGGTAGCAATAATTTTCAACTACCTATAAGATGCCAATTCCCACTAGAAATATTCCGACATCATTTAATTATGTTTTTCTGATTGTCAATCTGACTCAGGTAGGCAGAATAAATTGTCGTCTGGATTTTCGCTACATAAAATTCCGTGAAATCCGCAACTTCCGCAGATTCTTGCACTTAAAGGCGAACGAATCCTCTCTTTGAAAATAAAAGCTTCAGGATTTTCATCAATTGCAACCGCTAAATCACCTTCCGCACCATATTCGGCACGGTCAATCACTTTTGCTGCAGGAACAATCTTTTCCGAATTGCATTTCGCACATGATTCTTCCATCAATTCATCCTCTCAAATATCTTTACGAATAAATTCTCTTCAAGTTCTTTATTTTCAATAATTTTAAAATCCTTTAGGAAATCGCTTGGCATAAAAGCATCCGCATCTTCAACGAGTTGCGGTATTTCCGTAACAATCCATTTTTCGATCGAATCAGCAAATTCCGAGTAAACAGTCGTTCCGCCGGCAATGAAAATATCTCCCTTAAGATATTTAGCAATCTCCAAAACTTGGGCTTTTTCCCTCAAACGGATTATTTGCGAATTATTGATTTCGTTCCCGCGTGTCAAAACGATATTTAAGCGGTTTGGCAAAGCCTTTCCGATTGAATCAAAGGTTTTTCTACCCATCACAATTGCGTTTCCGATGGTTGTTTCCTTAAAAAATTTGAGATCAGACGAATAATGCCAAGGCAACTTTCCGTCTTTACCGATAGCAAAATTTTGAGCAATCGCGACAATTCCAATAATCATTTTTTCATCTCCAAAATCTCGATCTTATCGCCAACCTTCACAATTCCACCAAAACTATCGGCAATTAAATTTTGTCCAAAATTGATTTTTGATTTGCCCGATTTTTTTACTAAACGATATGTAGCTAAAGTTTTCAGAGGTTCTTTACCGTCTGAAATTCCTGTTTTTTGATCAATCGTTGTCATCACGCATCTCGCACAAGGTTTAACCAGATGAAAAATTGTTTCGCCGATCCGTATCTTTTTCCACGTATCTTCGGCAAAGGCTTCTGAACCTTTTACAACCAAATTCGGACGAAAACGATTCATTGGAATCGGCTTTTCGAGCTTGGAATTGAGGTCATCGAGCGAACCTTCGCCAATTAGCAGAATAGGATAGCCATCAGCAAAACTAACAACATCCTGAAATTTGCGAACTGCGTAAAATGGATTTACCTTGCGTTTGGTGTTTTCATTTAACCGTACAAGCCGGCAATTCGTCGCCAAAACATCGCTAAACCACTGATTTATAGAATTTTCGTAAGGACTCGCCTTAACTTTGCTTGACCATACCGAAACTCTAATTTCTTTATCCGTCTATATTTTCTGCAAAAGGAATTAGCAGATTTTCGCTTTCGTCTGAAACCTGTAAATGATCATTTTTGAGCAAAACCTTGATGGTCGCCATTTTCGGAAATTCGCGTTGGGTAAGAAAATCTCCATTTTCGTCAACCAACATCCAACGACGATCAAATCTCAAGCCTTCAGCTTCAACGATAGATTCACTCAACGAAATTCCGCCGAGCGATTTGATTGGATAAATATTTATTTCTGAAAGTTCCATAAATTAACTTCAAGCAACGATACCAAAGTTATCTATCGAAAAAAAGTAAAACCGTTAAACCGATAGAAAAGAGCTTGTGTCGCAGCCCCCCGGACGGTCGTGTTTCAAAATCAAGAAACTAATTGCAATTATTGCTGATAACTTGATTGTAACAAACACTTTTAGTCGGCGGGGGAATCAAAATGGGAGTTAGTAAAAGCAGTGGATGCGGATCATCAAATAAAACAGGCGGATCAGCACCGAGTGGCAGTAATTCAGGTACAAAAACCGGGAGTTCGAGTAAGACGTCGAACAATCCGAAGGGTTCTTATACAGTAAAAGCGGGCGAAACAATGAGCCATATTTCGAAAAAGCTGGGGACAAATGTGAATTCACTGATGAAAAGTAATCCGCAAATCAAAGATGCAGATAAAATTTATTCGGGACAAAAAATAAATACTTTGAATGGCGGTGTAAACCTTGCAAAATCTAATGCAACTGACGCTGCGAAAACTTATACCGTAAAACCTGGTGATAATTTGAGCAAAATCGCCAAAAATTACGGTACGACTGTTGGAAATTTGCTGCGGGCGAATCCAAGTGCGATAAATCAGAGAGATTTGGTTTATCCGGGGCAGAGATTGAATGTGCCTGCGGGCGGTACTATTTCAAAAGAAGTAAAGGGAATTACTAGTACTGATTACAGCAAGCTCAACAATAAATTAGCTAATACACCTCTGCCAAGAAACGGAGTCGGGTATACAACTTATCAGCCCCAGAGCCGTCAATACGCGACCCAACAAACAGTACAAAAATTGCAGGATATAGCCAAATCTTGGAATGCCAAACATCCAAATTCGCCGATTCAAATTGGTGATATTGGTAAAAAAGGTGGAGGACTATTCAAGCCTCATGTTAGTCATCAAAAAGGAGTTGATATTGACATGAGACCTTTTAGCAAGAATGGAAAACAAGGTCCCGTTTCGATTTACAGTAAGAACTATGACGCGGCTCTAACCAGAGAATTTGTAAGAGACGTCAAGGCAAAATTTCCTAATGCGGTAATAGGTTTTCAAGATAAGGCGTTGTTAGATGCTGGGTTAACTCGAAATTGGGGCGGTCATCATGACCATTTGCACATTAGATTTTAATAAATTTTAGGTTTATACAATTTTCTCGCCTTTAAAAACGGCGACTTCAGAGCCTCTTGCTAAAAAGATAGAATGAGGCTCTTTTTCGCTTAAAAAATCGAATTCTTCGCCATAAGTTCCGCCGAAATCTACGTCAATTTCGGCATAGTTCACATTAAAAAGTTCCCACTTTGGATGTTCAACTTTGTATTCGTCCGTCCGATTTTCACCGCGTTTTGTATATCCCCAATAGTGTTCGATAATAAATTCGCCTTCAGAATTTTCAGCCGGAACTCCTAGATTTTCAGCTATTTCCACGAAAAGACGATTGTTCAAATCTCTCTTAGACCACGAATAAGTTAATTCCTTTTCTCTCTCTTCGTGCGACATTTTCCACGTTTCATAAGGTTCGCCATAAAGCATTCTCGCAACTGTAGTTATCGCAAATCGAGGAACAATTTCTTTAACAAAACAAACACCTCGCCGAACTTCATCAGTCGTTTCTCTTTTGACATAAAAACGCAGGTTCACTTCTTCAAAGTTTCTGTGGAATGGAATCGGAATACCCAAAACTCGAGTATCAACAAACATAAACCCAACCAAACTGACGAAACATTTACCTTCATGAAAATCGAGTTTTGTGCCTTTCGGAACTCGATTTTCCAGCAATGACGGCTCAACTACGTAATTTGCCATCACTAGATTTTGCCATTTTGCGGTTAGAAATTTTTTCATCCTCTTAGTATCAGTATAGCGAGCAGTAGCGAGTTTCTATAATTCTTCTCAACCCGAACTTGCCGGAATATGCTCCCTACTGCTCGCTGTACTGACTCTGCATCAAACCGCCACGGGAGCGGCAATTTTTCCATGAGATTGATACCCAATCAGGTTCAAATTCTCGTACTTAAAATTCAATAATCCGTCCAATCCCTTTAAGTTTTCGGCATCTTTGAACTCAAGTTTCGGCAATTCCAAAGGCTCGCGTTTCAGCAATTCTTCGACCTGTACTAAATGATTTGCGTAAATATGTAAATCGCCAAATGTATGTATGAATTCGCCCACTTCAAGTCCGCAAACATGTGCAATCATTTGAGTTAGCAAAGCGTAGCTGGAAATATTAAAAGGAACCCCGAGAAACGCGTCCGCCGAACGCTGATAAAGCTGACAATGAAGTGTTTTACCGTTTTCAATCTTAAATTGAAAAAGTGTGTGGCAAGGCGGAAGATCAACATTTACAGCAGTTTGCGGATTCCATCCCGATACAATTAAACGTCGCGAATTTGGATTTATCTCGATTTGCTTGATCAAATCGGCAATCTGATCAAAGCCGTTCTTTTTGGGGTAGTCTCCGCCAAAAGAACGCCACAAATAGCCGTAAACCGGACCTAAATCGCCTTCTTCACGTCCAAATTTCGAAGTGTGTTCTTCATCAGCCCACTCCGCCCAAATATCTACGCCGCGTGCCTGTAGATTTTTTTCGTTTGTATCGCCTGAGAGAAACCAAAATAACTCTTCCGCAATCCAGCGGAAAGGAACTTTTTTAGTCGTGACAATTGGAAAACTTTCCCTTAAATCAAAGCGGGTTTGATAGCCGAAAACCGAAATTGTACCAACCCCCGTTCGATCCTCGTGACGAGTTCCGTTTTGTAAAATATGCCGTAAAAGGTCTTGATATTGCTTCATCGTTTGTTGAAAATTCAACTTAAAGTTACCATATTTGATTGGGATTTGAGAATTATGGAAAACAATTTTGAGGTCAGTTTTAATTCGCCGCAATGCGGTTGGATGTCGATTGGTTTTAAGAACGAAAAAAACGAGTTTAATTCGACAACAGCACACGCCCCACATGAGCGTGCCTTGCAGGAGATTTTGCGGATTTTATTTCGTTTATTGGGCGACGAGGATTTCTCGGAAACTTTACGCTGGAATCGTGATCCTGAAGAATTTGATTTCAATTTTAATAAAAAAGGCAACCAAGTTTCGTTTGCGATTTATCAGTACCCAACCGAAGAACGCTTGAACAATGAAGAGGAACAAGTATTTGTTCACGATGGCAAAATTGCAGAATTTTGCCAAGCCTTTGACGAAACGTTTACGCAGCTTTATGAAGCTCGTGAGACTGACGAATTTCAAGCGAATTGGCGGCAACCCTTTCCGCACGAAGAATTTAACAATTTTAAAGAACGACTGACCAAATGAAAGAAAAACTTTTAGAACTTCTCGCGTGTCCAACCTGCGGCGGCGACATTTTATTGCCATACGTAGCCAAATATGACGACAAGGAGATTATCGAAGCGGTCTTATCATGCAAGAAATGTTCTCGTGAATATAAGGTTGAGCGAGGAGTGCCGCGTTTTGCCGATTTGGAAAAAATTGAACAAGATAAGGCAGACACCGCGGAAAATTTCGGCTGGCAATGGACGCATTTTACCCAAGAAGATAAAAAATACGCGGACCAGTTTTTGGGCTGGCTGCAACCGGTTAAACCTGAATTTTTTAAAGATAAACTGGTGATTGAAGGCGGCTGCGGAAAAGGCAGACACACGAGTTTAGCTGCGGAATGGGGAGCGAAAGAAGTTATCGGCATTGATTTGAGCATTGCAGTCGAATCCGCTTTCGAGGCGACCAAACACTTGCCAAACGTCCATATTGTTCAAGCGGATCTTTTCAAATTACCGTTTAAAAGAGTCTTTGATTACGCTTTTTCGGTGGGGGTTTTGCACCACACGCCCGATCCGAAGGGAGCGTTTGTCTCACTTGCGGGAAAGGTTAAAAAAGGCGGACATATTTCAGCCTGGATCTACGGAGCCGAAAATAATGAATGGATCACTCGTTACGTAAATCCGATTCGAGAAGGTTTTACGTCAAAAATTAATCAACCGACGCTTTATCAACTTTCTAAATTGCCGACAGTAGGCGTATTTTTAGCCTCAAAATTGATTTACAAACCGCTGGATAAAACTGCACTTGGCAAAAAACTTTTTTACAGCGATTATTTAACTCATTTGGGAGGCTTCGGCTGGCGTGAGCAGCATAATATCGTCTTCGACCATTTAGTCGCCCCAACCGCCTTTTACATTTCCAAACCTGATTTTGAAACTTGGTGGGAAGAAATAAAGGCTGAAAATGTGGAAATTATTTGGCATAATCAAAATTCTTGGTGTGGATTTGGAGAGGTAAAATAATTTTGGAGTCGTTCTATGTTTGCACTTAAACCTAACAAAAAAATTGGCTTGTTGTTTTTGTTAGTTGTTTTCTCAACTAATATTGTTGGGCAAAACGACGAAAAAAAAGCAATTGAGCTTTATGAAAAAGGAATTCAGTTAGGAAAAGATGGTAACTACGAAGAAGCCTTAAAAATTCTCAAGCAAAGTCAAAAACTTAATCCAAAACAATTCGGAATCAATAATGGTTTGGGCGTTGCTTATATGTTTTTGGGTAAATTTGGGGAAGCTGTTGATAATTTACATAAAGCGATTCAACTATATCCAAATGATGACCTAGTTAGAGTTAATTTCTGTTTAGCGTTAGATCTGAATAAAGAACTTGAGAAAGCAATTTTTCAATGCCAAGAAGCAGTTAAAATCAATCCCGAATCTTCCGTGGCATACTATCTTTTAGCTAATAAACTACAAAAAGCAAATCGACTTGATGAAGCTATTGAAACAATTGAGGAAGCTTTGCTCAAATTTCCCCAAGAAGAAAAACTTCTGTTTTCACTTGGCAGTTTTTATTCGGCAAGAAGTAATTTCATAGACGCATTAAAAATTTTAGAAAAGCTTGTCCAAGCAAAACCAAAAGTTTCTGCGTATCGAGTCGCTTTGTCCGAAGCATATTTGCGATTTGAAAGAGTTGACGAAGCAGCAGCTACTGCACTCGAAGCCATCGAGCTTGATGTTCAAAATCCATTCGCTTATTACCGTTTAGCAAAAGTTTATTACGAAATTGCAATGTATGAAGAAGCGGTTTCTGCTCTAAGAAAATCTGTCGAACTAAGCCCTAATGTAGGAGAGATTTATTTTTTATACGGGCAAACTCTTTCCAAAATGGGTAATGCATCACAAGCTATAGTAAATTTAAGAGAAGCAGTAAGATTGATGCCGGATTATACTCCTGCTCTTTACACTTTAGGAAAAGCGTTAAATGATGATGCTCGTTTTGCCGAAGCAGTTGAACCTTTGACCAAAGTTGATGAATTAAACCCCAATGATTCTGATATTAAGTCTGGGTTAGGTTTAGCTCTCATGGAATCAGGAAACTACGACAGAGCGTTAAAAGTATTATTTGAACTTGATAAATTAAAACCTACCAACGAATTGGTTAAAATGTTAATTAGTGTGGCAAACGCTCGCAAAAAAGGGGTTTCGGAGATCCAGCAAGTAAAAAATCGCGTAAATTCCAATCCGAATGACATTGAAGCCAAGAAATATTTAGCAAAACTATATCAATTTACAGGAGATATAGCTCAGTCTGAAAAACTGCTTTATGAAGCATTTAAACAAGCACCTGAAACAGCTGAATCAAATAATGAGCTGTCAGTTTTTTATACTGATTCTAGGCGATATGACATAGCTATCAAGTACCTTCGCCGTGCGGTTGAACTCAAAAAACATCATATTTTGTATCTTAGTCTGGCAAATAATTTAACTAAATTGGGTCGAACAAATGAAGCAATCGAAGCCTATCAAAAAGCCTTAGAGATAAAACCCGGTTCACAATATGTTCTGAAATTTTATGCAGAGGCTTTGAGGGACACTGGAAAAAAAAGAGATGCAATTGGAATTTATAAACAATTGCTTGAAGTAGAACCAAATAATACAGCCGCAATGTTTAATCTTTCACTGCTTTACCTTTACTTGTTGGATAAACCAACTGCACAAGTTTATTATGAAAGATTGCTTAAATTGGATAAAAATTTAGCAAGAAACCTTTCGTGGATATTTCGTATTAAAAAATAAACCAATGAAATTTGATAAAGGCATTAATAAAAAATATCGCAAATCAATTGACGACGCTTTTCAGACTATTTTGGCGAAAGGCGACAAGTTTCACAAGTTTGTTGCAAAAAATATTCTTGAATCTCAGATGATAATTTGCGTATTTCCGGTTTCAAAAGTAAATGCTTCGGGAATATCGGGCGTAACTAATCCGACTTTAGCAAACGAAAGGATTTTGTCTGAAAGATTAGATTTAGACGAGGCATTCAAAGAAGTTTTCATCACTTTTGCTGAGGAAACTATTGATAATGGCGGGCAACGTGGTTGCGAAGGAACGTTGGTTCACGAAGGTTGTCATGCTTACGATTTCGCCCGTGCGATTGCAAGCTTTTCCAATGCTGATAACGAAAAGCCCTTTAATCCAACGCTTTACGAACTAGAATGGGAAGCACATGTTTCCGCCGCAGAGTATATGCTAAGAATTGGCAAAGACGAATATATCCAAGAAGGATTGGATTTATTGGTTTTAGGTGAGCTTAACGGCAAACATTACGTTAATGAAAAAGGAATCAAAAAGCGTCTGAAAAATAGCTACGGCTTGGAGCAGGGCGGAAATTTAGGTCCGAGAATTAGCGAAATGACTGATCTGAAAATGCGTAAAAAAGGTATTATTAAGAGCCTTTTCAGTTAAATTTATGAATCAACAAACGCTTGCCAAAGAAATGGAGCAGCATACTTACGGCATCATGAATGATGTCGAGGATAAGCACTGGTGGTTTGTCGGTCGGCGGGCGATTTTGGAAAGTTTTTTGCATAAAATTGCTGGAAGTTTTGTTACTCGTTTTGAGTCCCGCTTTCAGGCGGAAAATGTTGGAAAAGAGCCTGCTGAAGCAGGGACTCAAAACGCAATCCGAATTCTTGATGTTGGTTGCGGGACTGGTGCAAACCTTGAAATGCTTAAGCAATTTGGCGAATCTGAAGGCGTTGATGTTTCGGACGATGCACTGGAATTTTGCCGAAAAAAGGGTTTGAAAGTTCATAAAGGTTTAGCGGAAAAGCTTCCTTTTGAAGATGAAAGTTATGATTTGGTAACGGCTTTGGATGTGGTTGAGCATTTAGACGACGACGTTTCGGGTTTGAGAGAGATGAACCGCGTGCTGAAAAAAGGTGGCAAAACATTGATTTTCGTTCCGGCATTTATGTGGCTCTGGGGCGTTCAAGACGATATTTCAAATCATCGAATTCGATACACTCGCCAGCAAATTGTCGAGAGATTAGAAAAGGCGGGTTTTACGATTGAACGTGCAACTTACGCTAATATTACTTTTTTCTTGCCGATTCTTGCCGGCAGAACGATCATGAGATTGACTGGAATCAAGCCGGAATCGGAGAATAATGTCAATGTTTCGGCACTCAATGTTTTTTTCGGAAAAATTTTTAGCTCGGAAAAATATTGGCTCAATCGTGCGAATTTTCCTTTTGGGGTTTCGATTGTGATAGTGGCTACAAAAAATACATAATTGGTTTTTATGGAAAATAATCCTGAACTTTCGCTGTTTCTTCCTGTTTTGAACGAAGAAGATAATTTGCATCCGATGCACGCGAAAATAAAAGAAGCGTTGGAATCATTAGGCAAAACGGCGGAGGTAATTTACGTTGACGATGGTTCAACTGATAAATCTCTGCAAGTTTTGAAAGAAATTGCGGCGGGAGATTCACGTGTGAGAGTACTTTCCCTTCGTCGGAATTATGGGCAAACTGCCGCGATGTCAGCCGGAATTGACGCGGCGAAAGGCGAAATTTTGATTCCGATGGACGCGGATTTGCAAAATGATCCAAAGGATATCGCCAAGCTTTTGGATAAATTGGGCGAGGGTTACGACGTAGTTTCGGGTTGGCGAAAGAATCGGCAGGATAAGCTCATTTCGCGAAAAATTCCGTCGCAGATTGCTAATCGAATCATCTCTTGGATTGGCGGAGTTCCGCTTCACGATTACGGCTGCAGCCTCAAAGCTTATCGGCGGGAAGTTATACAAGACGTTAAGCTTTATGGAGAAATGCATCGTTTTATTCCGATTTACGCGAGCTGGGCGGGTGCACGTGTAACGGAAATTCCGGTTGACCATCACGCCCGAACAATGGGTAAATCGAAATATGGAATATTCGCGAACAATAAAAGTAATTTTCGATTTGATGACGATAAAATTTATGGCATCATATCAAACGAAACCGATTTACGTTTTTGGCACTTTTGGCATGATCGCGTTTTTCGTGTCAATTTTAGCCGGTCTTTACGCGGTATTCATGAAAGGAGCGAGATTTTTCGGCTTTCCGCGGCTTCAAGCAGATTTTGTAGAAACGCCTTTGCCGATTTTGTCCATTATGATGTTTGCGATTGCTCTGCAATTTTTTCTCATGGGACTTTTGGCAGAAATGATGGTGCGAACTTATCACGAATCACAGGACAAGGCGATTTACGCCGTGAGGGAAAAAATTGGCTTTGATGGTAAATAATAAGATGATTTTAACAATCCAAAATCCGCAATCCAAAATCTAAAATCGAATATGTGTGGCATAGCAGGTTGGGCAAATTTAGATGGGAATAATCGCCGATGTTTGGCGACGAAGTAATTCTGCAATCAATGTGTGATGCGATCTGGCATCGTGGACCCGATTCGGAAGGAATTTGGCTCGGCACGGGCGTGGCACTCGGAATGCGTCGGCTTTCGATTATTGACTTAAGCACAGGCGATCAACCGGTTTGGAATGAAGATCGGACAATCGTTGTGGTAATGAATGGCGAGATTTATAATTACCGCGAGCTTCGCCAGGAACTTCAAAAACAGGGGCATTCATTTCACGGAGCATCCGATACTGAGGTTTTGCCGCATCTTTACGAAGAATACGGCGAAGCGATGGTTGATAAACTCAATGGAATGTTTTGCTTTGCATTGTGGGATTTTCGCAATCAAAAACTTGTTATCGCCCGCGATAGATTTGGTGAAAAACCGCTTTATTATGGCATTTTTGAAGATAAATTACTTTTTGCTTCTGAACCGAAAGTTTTGTTGACTCATCCATCAGTCGAACCGAGTTTGAATCTCGAATCGCTTCGTCAATATCTTTCTTTCGACTACGTTCCCGCTCCAAATTCGATTTATCAAGGGATTTCAAAACTTCCAGCCGCACATATTTTGACTCTGCACGATGGAGTTTTGAAAACGAGACGATATTGGCAGCTTAGTTTTCATAAAAATGGTCACACGCCTTCCTTGAAAGATGCCACCGCCCAGCTCAGCGATTTGATGGCTGATTCTGTGAGAATGCGACTCGATTTCTGATGTTCCGCTTGGGATTTTACTTTCCGGCGGCGTAGATTCCTCAACCGTTGCGGCTTATGCAACACAGTTTTCAAGCGAAAAGGTTAAAACATTTTCTATCGGTTTTGAAGAGGATTCGTTTGATGAATCGAAATATGCCAGAGAGGTTGCAAATCATTTAGGCACAGAACATTACGAAGAAAAATTGAGCGTTGATACGGCTGCTGATTTGATCTCAGATATCGGAACGTGGCTCGACGAACCAATTTCTGATGGTTCACTATTACCGACTTTTTTGCTTTCGAAATTTGTCAGAAAACACGTCACGGTGGCACTCGGCGGAGATGGCGGCGATGAGATTTTTGCCGGTTATCCGATGTATTACGCACATAAAATGGCGAAAGTATATGGAGCGATTCCGAGTTTTGTTAGATCCGGAATGATCGAACCCGTTGTAAATTCTCTGCCCGTTTCTACCAAAAATCTTTCCTTCGATTATAAGGCAAAGCGATTTGTCGCTGCCTCGAAATATGATGTTGTAACTCGGCATCATTCATGGTTTGGTTCTTTTTCGCCTGATGGGCAGATGGATTTGCTGACCGAAAGTGTAAAAGATTTAACTCGCTACGACATTTATCAAGACGCGAAAGACTTATTGAAGATTTGTGATGCTCAAGATCAAATTGAGCAAATGCAATTTTTGGATATGAATTTTTATTTGGCGGAGGATATTTTAACAAAGGTTGATCGGGCGAGCATGGCGGTTTCTTTGGAAGTGAGAGCTCCTTTTCTCGATCACCGGGTTGCCGAATTTGCCGCGTCCCTACCGCTTGATTACAAGCTGAACGGCAGCAACGGCAAGTATATTTTGAAAAAAGCCGTCGAAAAACTTCTTCCAAAATCTATTATCAAACGCCCGAAAAAAGGTTTTGGAATTCCGATTGCCGATTGGCTAAAAGGCAAACTCAATCCGCTGGCTCACGATTTACTCTCGCGTGATCGCCTGATAAAGCAGGATTTATTCGATTATGAATATGTAGAGAAATTGCTTCACGAACACGAAACCGGTATTGCCAGCAATCACAAACAACTTTGGACTTTATTGGTTTTCCAACTTTGGTATGATAATTTTTTCGTTTCCCGCAAAAAGCAGATTATCGCTAAGCGTTGATTCCGTAAACGTAAAATTTCCCGAGTTCATCGTATTCATCTCGGATATGTTTCATTCCAATTTTTTCCAATACATGAAGTGAGCCGTTGTTTTCTATATCTACCGTCGCATATACGGTTTGTAGATTCAATTCGTCCAAGCCAAATTCAATTAATCTCCGACCAATTTCCGTTGCGTAACCTTTACCCCATTCTTCAGTTTTTAGAATATAACTAATTTCCCATTCGGCTGGATATGAGGGACGTGGGCGAATTGCCGTGTGTCCGAGATACCTTCCGTCAGACTTTTCGAATACTCCGTAGATCGTATTAATTCCTTTTGGATAGAAATATTCAGTTAATTTTCGCCAAAGTATTTCCGCTGATTCTTCCGACATGACGCCATTATCGACAAATTCCATAACTCTATCATTTGTAAATAGGGCAACCAGATTTGTTTTATCACTTTCCTGATAGTGCCTGAAAATTAATCGATTTGTTTCCATAAACTAAAAAACCCATGCTGGAAAAACATCGCTAATTTATCTATCATTATTAATAATTATTCTACTATTCTAAATTTTGCAGAAGGTTCGATTACCTGATTATTAACCCGATCCTGAACCTTGATTTTGAGTTCATATTCACCTGCCAATAATTTTTCAGTCTCAAGAAACCTAGCCAAAATTAAACGTTGTCCTGCTTCGCTCAATCCATTCCAGTCTTCACTTTTCTTAAGAACCTCTTTGCCATCCTTTATCAAAATGTATTCAACATCAACAGCCGGACGCAAAGTTGTTTGATCGATTCCGGCATTATAAACCTGCATATAAATGCCGATTTCCTGACCTTGTTTATATTCACTGGAAAGATTTGGAATCACTTTTTTATCACCAATCACGAATCTTCCGCCGATGTCTTTTTCAGTTGTTTGATATAGCCTCGAAGCTAAAATTAAGGTTGATGCAGAAAGTTTTTCAGCTCCAAATTTTGGAACAGTAAAACCAATTGTTCTGGTTCCGCCGTTGCCAGTTTCAATGTCGCGAACGTTTATTTCAGTTTTGTAAATTCCTGCCGGAAGTATAACCGTTTGCTGATATATCGAAGATCGAAAATCATTTTGCTTCAATTCGTCGGCGGTTGCCGTGGTCGTGACTACGTCTTGAAAAGTTCCTGCCCTTTTACCGGAAACTTGAGTCACTCTGCCAAAAATATTCATCCGGGCGGTCTGAATTCCGCCAACATCTTTGTATGTCAGCTCTTTATTTTTTGCTTGAACGGTAAAGGTAGCGACAACTTTATCATCGCTTTGCCGGAAATAATCAACTCGCACATCAAAATTTAGAGGATTTTCGTCCAACAAAGGCGATGAGACAGTTGTAAATGGTAAATTATTGGAAATTGGCGGAGCTTTGAAAATATCTGTAGTTATCCGCAATCGCTCGAAAGGCGAATCTTGCACTCTACTCGTATTATTGTTAAATCCTGAGATTCGATCTGCTCTAGTTTCTAACCCGATTTGTTCGGCTAACGTTTGTCCTGCACCCGGAACATTCAAAAGAGCATCTTTTTCATTAGCATTTCTGGCAATTCGATATTCCCCGGTTCCTGTTGGATCAACAAATTCAATTTCTATTCCACTGCCTACGCCATCTACATTTCGATAAAACCAAGTTTCAAAGGGATAGGTTGTAGTTGAACCGCCGCCTTCATAGCTTGCTCTTTGATAACTTCCGCCCGAAGGGTGCGATTCAATCGAATCAGGCTTACCTCTTGCAATATAGATTCTTCCGCGATCCGTTTTCCACCCCGGTATGCCCGAAGTAAATTTTTCGTTTGCGTAGGCGATACGTTCGTAGTGTTCATCGCGGAATTCGTTTTCTTCTGTGTCAGGATTCGGGTCTCGGATTCTCCAAATAATGTCAATAAAGTTTTCCCGCTCTTCATTCGTTTCGAGTTTTTTAAACGCATCTAGTTCGGGTTTAGTAATGATATAAGCTAGATCTTCTTCGATAATTCTCTTAAAAACTTCGTCAGCTGTGGTCTCTTTCTTCTGATTTTTAGGTTTATTATTAGGCTGAGATAAAGCATTTGAGATACACAATTGAGCCGTGATTACTAGCAGAAATATGGTGATTATAGATTTTTTTCGCATTGTCATACTCCTTTTATTCGAAAAAGAAAAAGCCTTTGTTTAATTCAATTTCTCGAACTTAACAAAGGCTTGAATCAAAAAACTCCTTGATTTCTATTCAATCGTAAACTTCGCCGAAGGCTCCAAAGATTGATTATTAACTCGATCGCGAATCTTGATTTTTAGTTCGTATTCGCCGGATTGCATTTGAGCTGTTGGCAAAAGTCTGGCAAGCGTTAAACGCTGTCCGGCATCGCTTAATCCGCTCCAATCTTCAGCCTGTCTCATCAATTCCTTACCGCCCTTCGTCAGTACATACTCAACTTCAACCGATGGACGCAAAGTCGTTTGGTCAATTCCGGCATTGTAAACCTGCATGTAAATCCCAACTTCTTGTCCTTTTTTGTAATTCGAAGAAAGATTTGGAATCACCTTTTTATCGCCGATGATAAACATTCCACCAATATCTTTTTCAGTGGTCTGGTAAAGTCTCGAAGCCAGCATCAACGTTGACGCGGAAAGCTTTTCAGCTTCGTATTTGGGAACTGAAACCGGCAAACTCCTAACGCCGCTCTTTCCTGTTTCTACATCGCGAACAACAACCGTTACTTTATAAGTTCCGGGTTGCAAAGCTATTGCTTTTTGGTAAACCGACTTACGGTCTCTGGCTTCTGATAATTCTTCAGCAGTCGCACTTGTCGCAACTGAATCTTCAAAAATACCCGAACGCTTACCTGAAACAGATGTTACCCTTCCAAAAATATTCATTCGAGCCGTTTGCAAACCGCCCGCATCCTTGAAAGTCAGTTCCTTATTGTCTGCTTGAACGGTGAATGCGGCAATTACTCTTTCATCCGATTGACGGAAGAAATCAACGCGAATATTGAAATCCAAAGGATCATTATCAATAACCGGAGATTGTTCGCCCGCGAGTTTTTCCAAATCAGCAAATTTTACTTGCGGCGGACGTTGTAGAGCGGTAATAACTTCCAAACGTCGGAATGGAGAATCCTGTTCGCGTTGATATGACGTTCCGCCGCCATTTCCACCATTTCCCGAGATACGGTCGCCCTTGTCTGACAAACCAAGTTGTTCGCCTAAAGTTAAACCTGCACCCGGAACATTCAACAACGCATCTTTTTCATTAGCATTTCGTGCGATGCGATATTCGCCAGTTCCGGTTGGATCGACGAACTCAATTTCCAAACCATCGCCAACGTTATCGAGATGTCTGTAAAACCAAATTTCGAAAGGGTATGTGGTTGTCGAACCGCCGCCCTCATAGCTTGGACGGTCATAGCTACCGCCGGACGGGTGTGCCTCAACCGAATCAGGCTTGCCAAATGTTATATAGATTCTGCCGCGATCCGTTTTCCAGCCGGGTATGCCGGAAGTAAATTTTTCATTCGCGTATGCAATGCGTTCGTAATATTCTTCACGATATTCATTTTCTTCGGTATCAGGATCCGGATCACGCCTTCGCCAAAAATTTTCAATGAAATTTTCACGTTCTTCATCCGTAACCAATTTATCAAAGGCTTTTCTTTCCGAACCTGTGATTATGTAGGCTACATCTTTGCTGATCCAATCTTTGTAAACCTTTTTAACCGGATCTTCTTTTCTGACATTTCTATCCTTTTGAGTGGGATCAACCTGCCCGAAAATTCCGGTAATACCTGAAAACATCAAAAGCCCAACTAAAACAAGACTGGACCTAAACTTTTTACTTAACATCGCGATAAAAACTCCTTACAACTAAGAACCGTTTTTTGATTTGATTTATAAAACGACCTATAAAGATTTTAGATAGTATTTTCCAATAGTCAAGATGCGGCAAACCCTTTCAAAGGTTGCCTCTGAGCTGTGTTTTTGTGGTTTATTGAGCTTCTGTCGTTCGCTTTTTGCCAAAAAACCACGCAACCAAAATTGAAATAAGATAGAGCAGCATCATTGGAGTAGCAAAAATCATCATGTTCAGAGCGTCCGGAGTAGGCGAAACGACAGCCGCAACTATAAGTATTACAACAATTGCAATCTTCCAACTTCTAATCAGAAGTCCTGCCGTAATTATCCCAATCCGTGATAAAACATAGCTGATTGCCGGCATTTGAAATATTATTCCCATCGCCAGCATTATGATGGTAATGAAATCGAAATAATCAGTGGCTCTGAGCATGAAATTGAAGCTATCCGCTCCAACTCCAAGCAAATATTTTACCGCCGGTGGAAACAAAATGTAATAACCGAAAGCTGCTCCTAAAATAAACGAAATTGACGAAAGCAGAATAAATGGGGTGACATATTTTCTTTCGTGTTGATATAAAGCCGGAGCAATAAAACCCCAAATTTGCAGCAGGAGCAGAGGCATTGAAAGTGCGATTGCCGAATACAAAGAAACTGTAATCAAGAGCGTAAATGATTCCATTGCAGTAGTTACGCTTAACCTTTCGTCTTTGGTCAGCTCCTGTTTTTCGGGAAATGTGAAATCCAGAGGGAGTTTAATACCTTTCGGAATAATTCCAGTATTGGTAAAAATTGGCTCATCTGTAAATAATCCAAGTTTTCCTTCTTTATCTTTTAAGACTACAGAATCAACCGATGTCCCGACAATAACCAGAGTTTCTCCGAAGGTTGTCGCTTTTTGAAAAACGAATCTTCCTTTTTCTCCTTCGCTCAGATTTTTTATCGATTTTATTTGTTCCTCGCCTGTAACACCTTCAATTTTGGTTTGTAATCTTTGGGCTTCGGCGAGTGCTTTATTTATTGGAACGGCTAAAAAATTAAAGATTCCGGCTGAAAAATAGAAGCAAAACAGAAACGCCACAAGAACGATTATTACGGATTTTACGAGACGACGACGCAATTCATCCAAATGCTCCAAAAAAGACATCTGACCACCGAGTTGTACTTCATCCGATTTTTTTGCTTCGTCCATCTTTATCTAAAATCTGTTTATAACCAATCGCGTTTGCTTGGCGGTGCGGTTTCAATCTGAGGCTCTTCGGTAATAGCAGTTTCCAACTTTGACTCATTTTTTGGGAAAATTTTCTCAATTTCTTCAGCACTCAATTCCTTAACTTGAGGTGTAAGCAACTTTTTATCAATTGGTTTATCACCGCCAATGGAATTTTCGCTAATCAAAGGATCGTCCCCCAAAGTCTTAAGCATCTGCTTATCTTCTTCGACTTCTTTTTCCCAGGTGGACTTAAAATCATTGGTCACTTTACGGAAATCTGCTAACGTTTTGCCAATTGTTTTTGCAAATTGCGGCAATTTTCGCGGACCAAAAACAATTAAGGCTATCAACCCTATAAGGATTAATTCTTGTGTGCCGATTGATTCAAGAATGAATAAATACAATTTTTCCCCTCTAACTGTTGAAATAACTTAACTTACTTCTATCAATTTATCTCTGAAAGCTTCTACGCGTCCGATTATCAACGAATTTTCAACTTGCTTAATCAATTCCTCTGCCTTCGATTCTTCCAGCGAAATCAACAACCCACCTGCAGTTTGCGGATCAAACAAAGCACTTTGCATTTCTTTGGAGACACTTTCGTGTATTTTAACAGTTTCGCCGACATACAAACGGTTATTTCTATCACCGCGTGTCAGCATTTTCTGCTCGATCAATTCAATAACATCCGGAAGAAGCGGAACTGCTTTTGAATCAATAGTTAGCGTTACATTACTGCCCTTTGCCATTTCATAAGCGTGTCCGAGCAAACCAAATCCTGTTATATCAGTACAACCATTTGCCCCAAGCGACTGCATAACTTTAGATGCGTGAGCCGCGGAAGTAGTCATCGCTTTCATAGATGCCTCAATCGTAGATTTCGAGGCTTTCTCAAATTTAATTCCGGTACTGATAACGCCCGTTCCGATTGGTTTAGTCAAAACTAAAACATCGCCGGGTTTTGCACCGGAATTTTTTACAACTTTATCCGGATGAATAACTCCCGTAATCGCGTAACCAAATTTAATTTCCTGATCATCAACCGAGTGTCCGCCGATAACTACAACATTTTCAGCATTTAACGCCATTTGTCCGCCGAGTAGAATCTTCGCTAAGACATCCCAATCACCCTTCTGTGGATAGCAAACAATTGAAAGTGCGGAAATTGGAATTCCGCCCATTGCATAAACATCGTTAAGCGAATTTATTGCTGCAATTCGACCATAAGTTTCCGGATCATCAGCGATAGGTGTAAAGAAATCAACGGTTTGCACGAGTGCGGTAGTTTCATTAAGCCTGAACACACCGGCATCGTCGGATGTTTCGAAACCAACGATAACATCCTTAGAAAAATTCTGCTTAGGTAATTTGCTCAAAACTTGAGCAAGGTCGCTCGGTGCGAGTTTTGCCACTCAACCAGCACAAGAAACCATCTCAGTTAAACGTTTTTGTGTCATAAACTATTATAAATAAACAACTTACTCTGCCAACATTAATTGAAAAATTCTGTCTAAATCGGCATCGCCGTAATATTCGAATTCAATTTTTCCGCCCGTTCCCTTTCCGTCTGGAGAAATCTTAACCTGTGTGCCGAATTTACGCCGTAATTTCACTTCGGCTGCTTTGAAATTCGCATCCAATTTTGGTTTAACCACCACCTTTCCAGGATTTGCCGATTCACCTCTGGCAATTCGTTTTGCCGCCTTTTCGGTTTCCCTCACTGACAGCGACATCTCCATCACATTTCTTGCCAAGCGTCTCTGGGCGTTTGTATCATCAAGTGTTAAAAGTGCTCTGGCATGCCCAACTGATAGTTTCTCTTCCGAAACTAAGTTTTGCAAGTCATCCGATAACCTTAATAAACGGAGATAGTTAGCAATAAAAGTTCGATCCTTGCCTACCCTATTCGCGACCATTTCCTGCGTCAATCCAACCGTTTCGATCAAGTTTTTGTAAGCCGTCGCTTCTTCAATCGCGTTTAGCTCCTGCCGTTGAATGTTTTCGATCAACGCCAGTTCTAAAAGTTTATCATCCGCAACGTCCTTAATTACTGCAGGAATCTTGGTTAAGCCTGCTCTTTGTGATGCACGCCAACGCCTTTCACCTGCAACGATCTCATAATTCGCACCTTTTTTTCTTACAACAATGGGCTGAACAACACCATTTGCTCTGATCGATTGTGCAAGCTCTTCTAAATTTGTCTCAGTAAATCGGGTACGTGGCTGCTCTGCATTGGGTGAAATTAAATCCAAATCTATCTCTAAAAACCCATCCTCAAACTGCTTAGTAGTCTCATCGCCCAACAAGGCACTTAAACCTCTACCCAATACTTTTCGATTCATGGCTCAAAATCTCCTTTGCTAATTGAATGTAACTCTCCGCACCGCGTGAGCGAATATCATATAAAATTATTGGCTTTCCATAGCTTGGGGCTTCTGCAAGACGAACATTTCTCGGAATTACCGTCTGCAACACCTGCTGACCATAGAAATCCCGCAAATCCTGTGCGACTGCGGCAGACAGATTTGTCCGCTCATCATACATAGTTAAAAGCAGTCCTTCGACAATTAAGTGCGGATTCAAACCTCTTCTAAGCCTTGCAAGTGTATCAAACAATTCAGTTACACCTTCCAAGGCGTAATATTCGCATTGAATCGGAACCAATATCGAGTCAGCAGCCGTTAAGCCGTTAACCGTTAGCAAGCTCAACGATGGAGGATTATCTATGATTATATAATCGTATTCATCTTTAACTTTTGCCAATACATTCTTTAGAAAATATTCGCGATTCTCTACGTTTACAAGCTCAACTTCCGCTCCAGCAAGATTTTTATCGGCGGGCACCACCCAAAATAGCGGCAATTCGGTTGGAAGGATAATATTCTCAAGGCTTTCGCCCATAACCATCGCATTGTAAAGCGTTTTCCGGTTTGGTAAACGCGGAACCCCTGAACCCGATGTAGCATTTCCCTGCGGATCAGCATCTACCAACAAAACTTTCTTTTCTTCAACAGCTAAACCTGCGGCTAAATTAACCGAGGTGGTAGTTTTACCAACTCCGCCTTTTTGGTTTGCGATAGCTATTATTTTTCCCATTATTGAATGTCCTAAATGAAGATTTCTCCATTTAAAGTAACATACCTGCTTGTAAATTAGAATGTGGCACGTGAAACAGTTTTTGAAAAAGAGCGAAAACTTGTCCTGTTTTCGCTCTCCAATAAACCCAATTGTGCCACGTGCCACACTTTCTATACACTGGTTGTTTTGTTTTTATTACCTGCAGAAATGTAAACCAAAACAGTTGATAACGCCGCCGGTGTAAGCCCTGAGACTTTTCTCACTTGCCCAAAACTCTGGGGCTTCGCACGCTCAAGCCGCTCAACCATTTCATTAGAGAGTCCGCTTATGTTACTAAAATCGATATTTGTTGGTACTTTTAAGTTGTCGTAACTATTGACTCGCTCGGTAGCAGTTCGCTGCGTGCCTATATATCCCTGATAAAGCGAATCAGCCAAAACGGTTTCGAAATCATTTACCGGAAGACCAGCCTGCAACTCACTTGGCAAGAACTTCAGAATCAAATCGACAGAAACGCCTTGCCGCTGAGCTAAATTAGATAAAGTAAACGAATCGCCTAAATCACACGCCAAAACCTGTGAAGCGGTAGCATATTCAAGGCTTGACCGTTTAAATCGCGTATTATCTAAATAATTACGAACTTGTGCAATTCGGTCGCGTTTTGCATTAAATCGATCCCAATCCAAATCGCCAACAAGCCCTATTTCCCTGCCTTTCGGCGAAAGCCTTTGATCAGCGTTATCGTGTCGGAGCGTTAAGCGTGCTTCCGCCCGCGAGGTAAAAATCCGGTAAGGCTCGTCAACACCGTGCTGAATTAAGTCATCAACGAGCACACCAATATAAGCCTCGTTTCTATTCAACCTGAGCGGCTCTCTTTTTTGAACCCTTAATGCAGCATTTATTCCCGCCATTAACCCCTGGCAAGCAGCTTCCTCGTATCCGGTGGTGCCGTTGATCTGACCCGCAAGGTAAAGCCCTTTTATTCTAATTGTCTCCATAAAAGGCGTAAGCTCGCGTGGGTCAATGAAATCGTATTCAATCGCGTAACCAGGACGGATGATCTTTACCTTCTCGAACCCCGTAATCATTTGCAGGAGATTTTGTTGTAGTTTTGCCGGCAATGAAGTAGAAAATCCATTCAAATAAACCTCATTGGTATCATGTCCTTCTGGCTCAAGAAAAAGCTGGTGACGATCTTTATCGGCAAATTTCACCACCTTATCTTCAATCGAAGGGCAGTATCTCGGACCAATTCCTTTGATTTTTCCTGAATACAAGGGGCTCTGATGCAGATTCTCTCGAATCTCTTGGTGAAGCTTTTCAGTTGTATAGCCAATATGGCAAGTTATCTGTGGCTGTTCGATCTTTTCAGTGGCAAAAGAAAACGCGACCGGCTTTTCATCCGCCCGTTGTTCTTCAAAAGCGTCCCAGTCAATTGTTCGCCCATCAATACGCGGAGGTGTTCCCGTTTTTAAGCGTCCAACCGGAAATTGCAAACGTTTCAAGCTCTCGGCAAGTTCGATTGACGCAGGTTCACCTGATCTCCCCGCAGAAAAAGTTCTTTGTCCGGTGTGAATCATCCCATTAAGGAAAGTTCCTGCAGCAATGACAACGGACTTTGCCCCAAAACGTCGCGTATCTTGCAGCTCAATACCGATAATCTCTTTATTTTCAACAATTAAATCTACAACAACGCCTTGCCTGAGATGAAGATTTGAAGTCGCTTCAAGCACGCGACGCATTTCGATCCGATATAAACTACGATCCGCTTGAGCTCTTGGCGATTGAACTGCAGGACCTCTCGAACGATTCAGAAGTCGAAACTGAATGCCAGTACGGTCAATCACGCGTCCCATAATCCCGCCGAGAGCGTCAATTTCTCTTACGATATGCCCTTTGGCAATTCCGCCAATGGCAGGATTGCAAGACATCTGTCCAATCAAATCAAGGTTAATTGTAACGAGAGCAGTTTCAGCTCCTAAACGTGCAGAAGCCGAAGCAGCTTCGCAACCCGCGTGCCCAGCTCCAATCACGATCACATCAAACTTTTCGTCAAACGACATAAACATACCTCAAAGCAACCCAATGACATCTGTCACCTGTAGTTAAACTTTTAATTGTATTCTATTGCCGCATAATTTCCAACAAAAAGCTGATAACAATCCTAATACCATCGTCCGCGAATTCTCTCTTTTGATAAGGAAATTGACTGAAAACTAGCGATTCTTATTCTGTCAGAATCTCTGAAAGAAACCAGTGGAATAATCCCGCTTTCAATCATTTTCTGGCAGCTGGCTTCGGTCATTGGAATCTCCGCACATGGCTTAACCTTAGTCTCGCCATCATGTTGATAAATATGCATCGGAAGCCCCTCAATCTCTCGAGCAATATTCTCCGCCATTTCCCAACCGCTCTTACGAAAACTTTTCGCGAGCAGGTAAGTACAGGCAAATGCTGGATTCAGCCAAACATAATCATCGTGATTAATGTCTTCCGTAAGTTCCTCAAAAGCAAATACTTCAGTCGGATCTGTAGTATACCCATAAGGTAATCTTCCTAAAAGTCGCGGCATCGCCATGCCCAAATATTCAGATTCCTTTTGGTCACGAAGCGTCGTCCAGAGCTTATTTTCGGTTGATTCTTCCGATAGTCGCCAGTTGCTCGAATTAGGAGTTTCCGAAAGTGAAGCAACACCGAGAATATCCGGACGAATATGTGAAATAAATGGTGTATTTGCGTTCGCCGATATTTGTCCAATTCTAATCAGAGCCGCCACATCATCTACGTTTGGACTAAAGTCGTAATTCCCGCAAACAACCGCCCACGGCTCTCCTAATGAATTCTCCAATTTCTCGCCCGCTGTCCATTGATAATATACCGATTCATGTAAATTATTGATTGATTTAAGGTTAGCGGCTATTTCATCTTTTGAAATATCAAATAAGTAAACCTTCAGATCTGAATCCGTTTCTATCCTCCGCACGAGGAAATAAAGTCCACGCCAAGCCGATTCCAAAGCCATAAACTCTTTATGATGCAATATATTACGCATCAAATCGGAAACCACTTCATCGACGGCACGAATAAGATTCTCTTGCTCAACCAAATCGGTTTGAACAATATGAGGTTTAACGATGCTTCCAATAAAATCGCTTAGCTCAGTCGCTTCGGTTGTTTTACGCTTTACTGCTGAAGCATCAACCGAATTCCCGCTAAGGATTGTATCGAGTAAATTCTCAGATTCAATCGTCGTAACCTCTTCTTTTTCTGTAGCTTGCGGGTTTTCTGATTGAACAAACCAAGTGCGAACTTCTCTCGCAGCTTCATTAAATGTGTCAGCGTTTTTAAGTTTTTTACGAATATCCCGCAGGTTTTCGAATAAAGGGATTTGCCGGAAAATATTGTCAGGGTGAAAATCGTCGAGTTCGGTAAACGAGAGTTGAAGCGTCGTTTCGCTATCGAATTCAAGATTAAGCTCCGGGCGAATTTTCCGCAAAACATCGTCAAAATTATCGCGATCAATTTCGATCGGGCGACGCTTTTCCAATTCCGGTTTCTCCGCTTTGCTACTCCAATCTCCTAAAACGAGCATATGAAAAGGAGCATCATCAGCAACAACATTTCCACCGGATTCCATCGTAAAAGTGCCTTCTAAACTGCTATTGATTGGGGACATTTGAAAACCTCCGAATTTATTTATTGAATCAAATATTAATCTCGAAAAATTAAAAGTCAATGAATATTTAAGGGAAGACGTGCTTTTTGGGAGTTATTTGCCGATACAAAATGTTGAGAATATTCTGGTTAGCATATCTTCGGTAGTGGTTTCGCCGGTTATCTCGCCCAGATATCTAATAGCATTGTGAAGTCCAACCAAGACAAACTCTTCGCTCATTTTCAAATCAAGAAGTCTTATCGCGTTTTCAATATCCTCTTTAGAGCGTCTCAGCAAATCATGATGTCGTGCATCGGAAACAAGAAAACCACTGTTTTCAATATCTTGCGGAGAAAATGGCTCAACGATCGCGTTTTCCAGATCTTCCAAACCTTCGCCGGTTTTGGCAGAAAGAGTGATGATTTTTGACTCTATCAAGGATGAATCCGAATGAGGCAAATCTATCTTATTTGTTACAATGATTCGATTTAATTGATTAGTGTCGTCCAAGATCTGAAGATCTTCATTAGATAAATCCTGCGATGCATCCAAAACAACCACGACGATATCAGCATCGAAAAGCGTCTGTTTTGTTCGCTCAACTCCTATGCTTTCAACGGTATCGGAGGTTTCACGCAAACCGGCTGTATCAATCAATGAAATGGGAATGTTCTTAATTACTAACTTTTCATGCAGCGAATCACGGGTTGTTCCTGCAATATCGGTTACGATTGCACGCTCATGTCCAATTAGAGCATTGAAAATACTCGATTTACCAACATTTGGGCGTCCTACGAATGCAACTTTCAAGCCTTCCCGCAAGAGTTTTCCGGCTTTAAAAGTCGATGCCATGCTTTCGATTTGTTCATTTAGTTCAAGCAAGTTATTTCTTAAACGCTCGGTCTGATATTCAGGCAAGTCATCTTCTACAAATTCAAGTGTTGATTCCAATACAACGATAATGTTAAGCAGCTTGTCTTTTAGAGGCTGCAGCTGATTGGAAAGTTCACCACGAAGCTGCCGTATAGATTGCCTGGCAGATGCAACCGTTTGAGCATCGATCAAATCACGAATCGCTTCAGCTTGGCTCAAATTTATTCTTCCATTCATCAAAGCACGGAGGGAAAACTCGCCTGCTTCCGCCATTCGAGCATCATGTCTCAGGCAATTATCGATAATTTGCCGAAGGATAATCGGTGAACCGTGTGAGCAAATTTCAATTATGTCTTCACCAGTAAATGATTGGGGTGATTGAAAATAGGTGATGATCGTTTCGTCTATTAATTCTTTAGTTTCAATATCGAAGATCTTTTTCAGAGTCGCTCTGCGTGGAATTGGAGAGAAAGTTTGATCGTTGGTTAACTGGCGTATGAGTGGTAGAGAATCAGGTCCGCTTAAGCGAATTACTCCGATGCCGCTTCTTCCTAAAGGAGTCGCTAATGCTACGATTGTATCCATAAACTAGAAATTCACATTTTTCATTCTGGATTTTTAAGCTTCCATTCTTACTTGCAAGCGTCTTTCGCGTCCGTCGCCTATCGATTCGGTTATCAAGCCTTCTTCCTCTTGCAATACAAGATGGATTACGCGACGCTCGGTTGAATTCAATACGCCGAACGTAAATGGTTTACCTGATTTACGAACATTTTGAGCGGCAAAACGAGCCATCGCTTGCAATTCGGCTTTCCGAGTCTGTCGGAAACCATCGGCATCGCAAACAAAGCGTTCATTTCGCTCAATTTCTTTACCGTAAACCTGAAACAAAATTGTTTCTAAAGCATCAAGCATTTCTCCGCTTTCATTGAGCAGAAATGGAGCATCTTTGCCCTTCAAATCAAACAGATAACCTTCGTCGCTTTTTTGAGGCAAAACACTCAGATCAAATTTTAGATCACTAAAAATCTCTGTTAAAAAATCACTTGCTTTTGTTTGAATTTCGCTCATATTCACCTCTCAAGTTAGACTGTTTTCATTTCAGGTTCCGGAGTTTTATTAAGTCGATTAATGATAAATTGCTGACCAAAACTAACGATATTACCAAAAAACCAATAAAGCAGCATACCCGCCGGATAGCCCCACATCACCCAAAGCATCATGATCGGCATCATGTAGGTCATCATTTTTTGCTGCATTTTCTGTTCATCCGTTACCGCCGGAGTTGTCGGCGTAAATATCATAGTTCCAGCCATCGACCCCGCGAACAAAAATTCTAGAATATGATAGGGATCGGTTCCAGCGAGATCAGGCAACCATAGAAAACTTGATTGACGGAAATCCAGACCAATCGTAATCGCAACATAAAACGCTAAAAATAGAGGCATTTGCAACAAAAGAGGTAAACATCCCCCGATTGGAATTGCATCCTTCGTCATCTTCAATTGCTCCATTTGAAGTTCACGCATTTTCGGATCGTCTGTTGCAACTCCTTTCTTTTGCATCGCCTTCATACGATCTTGTAAGTCTTTCATTTTAGGAGCGTTAGCCTGTGCTTTTTTGAAAGATTTTGAAGAATACCAACGAAGTGGGAAGAAAATCGAGTAGAAAATCAGTGTGAAAACAATAATCGCTATACCGTAATTTCCAAACACGCCATAAATAGAAGTCAAACAATACAAAAGCCCAATCGCAATAGGCTTAATGATCGCTCTAAACCAATTGTACCAACTGTAATTGATGAATTCGCCAATGCGAACCGATCTTCCCGTTTCAGATTCTAACTTTTGGTCATAATCCTTGAGCGTAAAGTAATCTTTCGAACCGGTGTATATCTTCGTCGTTGATCCATCGGTATTGATAGGAACGTGAGCCGTGATCTGATGTAAATCAACTTCGCTAGTTTTGCTTCGGGTAATCCAAGCAATTATTCCATTATGAAATGGTTCAACAGTTTTCTTTATTTTTGTTCCGGAAAACTCCAATCCGCTAGTCTTTTGAGCGGGAATCGCAGCCATTCCAAAATATGTATCGCCAACTCCTGCCCAATCAATTTCACCATTAACGCTGATTTTACCTTCCGTTTTTTCGCTTGGGATGACTGACGCAGCAACGTGCCGATCAACCGTTCCATTAGCAAAAGCAACGGCTTCAGGCTCAACCTGATAATAATTGTGAACTTTAATTCCCTGATCGCCAATCGCCATTCCGATCAAAAGTTTTGTATTCGGAATCGTTTGTCCTGCACGTGTAGCCTTGATCTGCAAATCGGTTAAATTGCTGTCAGCCTTGAAGATAAAAGACTTTGTAACTTCTACGTCGCCATCTTTGAAACTGAAATCAATCTGTTTTGTTTCCGACCCGTTAAGCGTAATCTCACCTTCGGCAGAAACATTGTAATTTCTTTCATTCAATAGGGAATCTAGATTCTGATCGCCGGTTGAAAGTCTGAAAGGATATTCACGCTTTGGATTATCTTGTGTAATCAATTCCAGTGGAATTTTTGTATCTTTATTCGACCCTTCAGCCCAAAGTGGCTTTTCACCGGCATAGCTTGAAACATTTTTTACCAAAATCCAACTTGTCGCGACTGCTCCTTTTGAATCAATTTTTACCTGATAAAGCGGAGTTTTAATTGTTAGAACTTTATTTGGTGTATTATCAGGTGTTGTGGCAACTTGTTGAGCAGGTTGATTTTGCGGTGTTTGAGGTGTAACAGGAGCGGCTTGCGTATTCGCAACGCTCACATTTGAATTTACGTTCGAATTCGCGTTCTCCGGTTTTTTTGGAGCAAAAAAGTAGCTCCAACCAAATAAAACCGCCATTGAAAGTGCGGCAGCAATTAAAAATCTCTGTTGGTTTGATTGTTTATTTTCGTTCATTTACTTCTATTTCACCGGATCAAATCCGCCCGCACAAAATGGCTGACATCTAAAAATACGCTTGATACCTTTCCAAGTTCCAAAAATAATGCCGTATTTTTCCACTGCTCCCATCATATAAGCCGAACACGTTGGCTCAAATCGACAAGCAGACGGCAGAAAAGGCGAGACAAACGCTTTGTAAAATTTCAATAAATCAATGATTAGAAATTTCATCTCACTTCTGCGTCCGTTTCGCCTTTGTGTAATTCTAATTCGCTATTTCTAACGTGTTCAATGAGTCGCCGGAAATCTTGCAAAGGTTTTTCGAGTTTTACTTTCAAAAGTCCACGACGAGCATTCAAAACCCAATCGTATTTCCCTGAAAGTCCGTCCAATTCAATTCTGCTAAGACGAAAAGCTTCTCGCAAAAGTCTTTTGGCACGATTTCGCTGGTATGCTTTGCCAATTCCTTTTTTTGAAGCGGTAACGCCAAGCCGGTGAAAATTAGTATTAGATGGACGTAAAAAAAGCGTCATTAAACGCCCGTCAAATCTTTTTCCTTCACTATAAACTAGGCGAAACTCAGCCGTTTTAGCTATTCGGCTTTCTTTCGGCAAAACAAACTGCACGTTTAATAATGTTTCGGCGTCAATACTTTGCGTCCTTTTGCACGGCGGCGTGCCAATATTGCACGTCCATTTTTAGTTGCCATTCTATGGCGAAAGCCATGCTTCTTTGCACGACGTCGATTGTTTGGTTGAAATGTTCTTTTTGGCATACTGTAAGTCCTCCACTCGCAAGTGAAAACCTAAAGTTTATAAAAAAAAGGCTTCTCTGTCAAAGTGAAGAGACTTTCCGTCCAACAATTTCAAGGTTTTTCTCAACAAGTTTTGCAATTGCTTCAACGTAAAGCGAATGCTCCTGCTCCAAAATCCGTGCTGAAAGCGTTTCGATGGTATCGTCTGGTCTTATTTCAACGACTGACTGGTCAATTATTGCACCGTGATCCAGTTCTTCATCTACAAAATGAACCGTACAACCGGTAAATTTCACGCCATACTCGCAAGCCTGCTTTTGTGCGTTTAACCCTTTGAAACTCGGCAGCAAACTTGGGTGGATATTAATAATTTGATTCGGAAAAGCTCGAACAAACTCCTTCGATAAAAGTCGCATATATCCTGCCAAACAAATCAATTCAACGCCTCGCTTTCGTAATTCCGCGATAATTTCTGCGTCGTGTTCCTCGCGTGTAAGTCCATTGCGTGGAATCGCCAGAGTTTCAATACCTTTCTCTTTTGCTTTGATTAGACCTTGAGCGGTTGGTTGATCGGAAATAACGACGGCAATTTCAGAGTTGCGGATTTTGCCACTTTCGATAGCCTCTGCAATCGCCAACATATTCGAGCCGCGTCCTGAGATTAGAATTCCTATTTTCATACGATTGAAATTTCTTTTTTTCCTTCAATCACCTTTCCAATTTCACGACATCCTTCCAAATTCGCTTTCAAAAATTCCTTGTCTTCCTCAGAACAAACTACGATCATTCCAATCCCCATATTAAAAGTGCGAAACATCTCTTTGTCTTCTACATTTCCGAGCTTTTGCATCATCCGGAAAATAGGCAATTCTATCCAAGTACCGCGTTTGATTTCGACCGCCACATTTTCAGGCAGAATTCGCGGGATATTCTCCAAAAAACCGCCGCCAGTGATGTGTACGAGACCTTTAATTTTTCCTGTATCTATCAATTTATCGAGCGGTTTTAGGAAACTCGCGTGCGTTTTCAGCAAGGCTTCGCCAATAGTTTCGCCTAATTCTTCAATGTGTGAATCGACCTCGTATCCGCCAATTTCAAAAAATAATTTCCGTGCAAGTGAATAGCCGTTCGTTTGCAAACCATTTGAAGGTAAACCCAACACTACGTCGCCGTCTTTAATGTTTTTGCCATCAATTACATTCTTTTTATCTACTACGCCGACAATAAATCCCGCCAAGTCATATTCGCCGTCGGCATACATTGTTGGCATTTCTGCTGTTTCACCGCCAAGCAATACGCAGCCATTTTCCTTGCAAGCAATTGCCATTCCTTCTACAACCGATGCCGTAACATCAGGTTTTACAACTCCGGTCGCGAAATAATCTAGAAAAAATAACGGTCTCGCACCTTGCACCAAAATATCATTAACACAATGATTTACGAGGTCTTGACCAACTGTATTGTGAATTCCGGTATCAAAAGCAATTTTCAATTTCGTACCGACACCGTCTGCCGAAGCGACCAAAACAGGTTCGCTCATATCCGGAAACATCGCCGAAAACATACCGCCAAAGCTGCCGATTTCGGTTAAAGTCCGCTCGTTAAAGGTCGATTTCGCGTACTCCCGGATTTTCGCAACAGCCAAATTTGCGTTATCAATAGAAACACCTGCGTCTGAATATGAAACTGATTTAGACATAATTTTGAAAGGAAAATTATAAACCGCAAATGGGAAATGCACCACAGAAGCACAGAGATATTGCCAAAAATGTGCTGGGTAATAATATACCGCCGTTGTTTTATCTAGAAATTGTTCGCTTCTTTGCGTCTCTGTAGTAAAAACTTCATTGACTTACCAGCCCGTCGCGTTTAGCATTTTTACAAGTTGTTTTTACAACCACGGAGAATAATAGATGAGTTTTACCTTAATGGATTTGGGTTCGGCGAACTTTGAAGTACGTGCAAACGTATGGAGTTGGAAGCCGACGCTGGAAATTATCAAAAGTTTAGACATTTTAAGCGATGGCAAACTACGGCAGATGGAATACAACGCAACTGGTGTGAAGGTAGAAATTGAGGACGCACACGAAATCGGCAGAAAAATCCAAGAAACTATTTTGCCAAAACTCGAGCCAAATAAACGCATTTTTCTGGATATGAGCATTACGGACGCTCCAGACGATGGAACGATTCATCAAGATGACGATGAAAAATGGAAAAATTATAGTGCGAGTTACGATTGGTTGAAAGAATTTTCTGAATTTTGCTTGATGTCGAAAGGTTTTCAAGTATTTTAGGATTAAGCTCTGAGTCCCGCGTTTAAGCGGCAACTGTCAGGCATTATGTCTGCTAAATCAGAAGTATAAATTTGTGGAATTTAATTACAGGACAATAATTGAAATCAGCCTTTTGATTCTATTCGCCACTGTGCACGGCTATGTGGGTGCATGGCTTGCCGTGCGTATGCTTTTTCGTCCGCGTTATCCTGTAAAAATTCTCGGAATCACAATTTTCCCGCAAGGAATGATTCCGCGGCATCGAGAACGTTTGGCAAACGCGATCGGAAAAGCCGTAGGCGAAGAACTCGTTTCGCAGGAAACAGTTTTGGATGAGTTATTTGAGAAAGATTTTCTGAAACGAAAGATTCAAAGCGTTGTCGATTCTTATACTGCGGAGCTTGTTTCGCAAAATTACCCTTCGCTCATCGATGCCTTGCCGCAAAACTTACGCGAACCAGTTTTAGATGCAATTTCATCGTTACAACTAAAGATCGGGGCTCATATTCAAACCGTTCTTAAAAATGAAGACACCTCTTTATCTGTCGGCGGATTTGTGGAACGCCGGGTTGATGAATTTTTGTCAAAACGAGTTTCAGAAGTTGTTGATGATGAACAATTTAACAAGGCTTTGAATTTTCTCGAAACACGCGTCAAAAATGCCCTTAAAGAACCCTCGCTGGAAGCCAAGGTACAAGATTTTATCGGTAGAAGAGTTGACGATCTAGCCAATACCCACGCGACAATCGGCGAAATGTTCACACCGGATGCGGTAAATCTAGTTAAAGAAAAGGCAACAGAACAGATTGAACCAATAATCCACCAACTCAGCGAATTAGCCACCGCCGAACGGACTCGTAATCAGATTGGAGCCTTGATAAAACGTGAGGTTCACGAATATTACGAAGGTTTGCCTTTTTTTAAGAAGATTTTCGTTTCGCGTGAAAATTTGCTCGGCGAAGTAGATGATCTCGTTAATGAATCTCTGCCAAAACGCATCGAAGAAACTCTCCGTGGAGATTTTTTTGCCGAAGAAGCTGGCAATTTTATTAATTCCAGCATTGATAATGCCTTGGCTCGCCCGCTACTTGAAGTCGTTGGGAAAATAGCTCCTAATCAGCTTGAAAGAGTAAAATCGCAGGTTTCAAAAAGCGTAATCGGATTGCTTCAGAGTGAAGAAACTCAAAAATCTATCTCCGCCTATCTAACAGATTCTCTCCACAAAATACGTCCGCATAGCCTTGACGCAATTTTGCAAACCGTTCACCCCGAAGCCGAGGAAAAACTCAAATACATGTTGTCAGGCGGTCTGTTAAATATTTTGAATCAAGACGATACAGCCAATATCATAAATGCTGTTTTATCAAAACAGCTAGACCGACTGCTCTCCGCTCCGATCGGCAAACTTTCAGATCATATTTCAGAATCACAGATGAAATCAGCCGGTAATCAACTAACTGAAACAATTCTTTTAGCTGCCAAAGAAAAACTACCGCAAGTAATCCAGGAATTTGGAATCGGCGGAGTTGTCCGCGATAAAATTAACAATTACCCGGCAGAAAAACTCGAAAACCTCGTCCTTTCAATTGCCAAAGAACATCTTCGAACAATCGAACTCTTTGGAGCTTTCTTTGGTTTTGTCATCGGCATCGTACAGGCAATTCTCTCATATTACGTATTCGTTAAATAAATATTGAACTTTTCTTTTTTTACTTTCGTTTCTCTCAATAGGACACTTCGTCAAACATCATTCTTGGAGATAATTTATGAAAAAAATCAAAGTCTTAATATTTATTGCTGCTTTAATATTTGGGATCGCAATCGCAAAGGTTTTCGCTTTTTCGTTTGGATTCAGTTTGCCCACTATTTCAATTTTTTCATGCGAGAAAGGGTCTGGAGTTGCCAAAACAGAAAATCGTGATTTAACGGGTTTCAATGAAATAGAAGTAAGCGGAAATCTTGAAATTGAAGTTACAGCACAGAAAGATTTCAGCGTTACGGTAGAAGGCGACGACAATTTGCTTCAATATATCGAAACCGAAATTTCCGGCGACACTCTCAAGATTTATACCAATAAAAGAACTTCGCCTTTAAGCAAAACCCGCATTATGATTTCGATGCCTGAATTGAACGGTTTGGATACTTCAGGAGCTTCTAAAGTGTTCGCCAGTAATCTTGTTGGCGATTCTTTAAAAATAGACGTCAGCGGTGCTTCAAAGATAGAAGTTGGCGGGCAAGTAAATGATTTGAACATCGAAGCCAGCGGAGCGAGCAAAATCAATGCGGACAGCTTGAAAACTGCCAACGCCAATATTGACGTTAGCGGTGCCAGCCACATCTCAGTTTTTGTGACTGAAGAGTTAAAAGCTGAAGCTTCCGGAGCGAGCAAAATTAGTTATTCAGGTGAACCAAAAAACGTTTTTGAAGACACATCAGGAGCAAGTTCAGTCCGTAGAAAATAACTTTTCATAATCCTAAATAGTTTTTCGGGAGGAGATTCGTATCCTTCCTTTTTTTTCGTTTAGCTAACATTCGCACAGTACTTTTCACATAAGTTCAGCCTCAGTCAAAATTGACTGTAAAAGTCAAAAAGTTTTTACATTTTTACAACGAAATTTTCTTAAAAAATAATTAAATTTTCTCTCCTTTTTTCATCCTTTTTTGGTAAAAAACGTCTATAAATTCAACAAAAAAACTGCTGAAATTTCCCTCAAATCGTTGTCGAAAAAGACTTTGAGCATGGTAAAGTAATTACTGAAAATTGCTGTGGATTTCTTCTTGCAAAAGCATCAAAACTTTGTTAGTCTGTGAGCCGTTTCCAATAATATAATTCTTGTAAGTTATTGAAAACAAAACACTTGATGTTTTACTTTAACTTTTAAGCACCTTTCCACAGGTCTGTGGAAAACCTTGTGGAAAACTTTCCTGATGTAATCGAGAGTTTATCTTAAAGCTGAGTATTTAGCGTGTTTTTACAGAAAGTATGCGTGGCAAATTTGGAATAGTTTTTACTTAAAGCAAACCCTTAAACGCTTAAGAGTTTTGCTTATGATTTGAGAAAGTAGTGTGGGGATAAAATGAATACGTCTTTAGAGAAAATAAACGTTTGGGATAATGTACTTGTTTCGGTAGAAAAAAGGTTAAATCGGCAGATATTTGACTCGTGGTTTCGTCCGATTCAGTTTGAAGGATTTGATGCTGAATCTCAAATTTTACGTCTGCGTGCCAGCCAAATTAATAAAGATTGGATACACACTTATTATTCTGAAATGATCTCGCAAACTTTACGGGAAATGAATATTTCAAATTGCCGTTTGGATTGGGAAATTGAAGAAACCAAATTGCCGGACGAAAGTCTTTTGGACGAATATGAAGATGCAGAATTTTTTGCCGATATACAAAAACCGAATGGCAATTCAAATGGTTCTAGTTTTATTGAAAGAAACCAAACGCCATCTCAGCCCAAAAATACGACAACCAATTTTGTAGATATCGAACCGATAGAAAACTCACTCAATCGCAAATATAAGTTTGAAAATTTTGTCGTGGGAGCAAGCAATAAATTCGCACATTCGGCAAGCTTGGCTGTCGCGGCAGCACCCGGTAAAGCTTATAGCCCGATGTTTATTTATGGCGGCGTAGGACTCGGTAAAACGCATTTGATGCACGCAATGGGTCACGCGATTAAGGAGCAAAACAGACATTTAAGAGTCGTTTATATTTCGGCTGAAAAATTTATGAACGAATTGATAAATTCGATTCGCTACGATAAAACACAGACATTTCGCGACAAATATCGTTCGATTGACGTTCTATTTATGGACGATGTTCAATTCATGGCTGGTAAAGAGCGAACGCAGGAAGAATTTTTCCACACTTTTAACGCTCTTCATAATGATCAAAAACAAATCGTAATAACCTCTGATTGTCCCCCGAGGGAAATACCGACTCTCGAAGAAAGGCTTCATTCAAGATTTGAATGGGGATTAATTGCAGATATCGAACCGCCTGATCTGGAAACAAAAGTAGCTATTTTGAAAAGAAAAGCTGATTTAGACGGAGTTTCTTTGCCTGATGAAGTCGCTTTTTTCATCGCCAGTAAAGTGAAAAGTAACATCCGCGAATTGGAAGGTTCTCTAGTTCGCTTAGTGGCAATTTCTTCGCTCAGAGGCATTCCGATTTCGAAAATGCTGGCTCAGGATGCGATTCGCAATATTGTCGATAGTGATCAAAATGAAGGCATCACAATGGACAAAATTTCAAAGGCTGTGTCGCTTCATTACAGACTGACCGTTGAGGAATTGAAGTCAAAAAATAACGCCCGTCAGATTGCCGTTCCAAGGCAAATTGCGATGTATTTATGCAAACGCCTGACTAAGCACAGCTTTCCTGAAATTGGACGCGACTTCGGCGGCAAGCATCATACGACCGTAATGCACTCTGTTGAGAAAATTGATGCCTTGATTAAGGAAGATCGAAATTTCCACAGGGTGGTAAGCGACTTTATCGATAATCTTTGCAATTAGTTAGAGAAAATTTGCTGTAAAATGCGTGGAAATTTTCCACAGGAAATGTTTGGAATTGAAAATTATTATATGTTTAATTGCAACAGTTAAATGCTGTTTTCCACATATCCACAGATTGTTGTGAAAGTGGTTTGTGGAAAAGAGAGACTAGTCTGATTTGGTTAAAAGTTTTCCACAGTTTCAGGCTTTTCCACAGTTTTATTCACACACCTTGTGGAAGCGTAAGTATAAGTATTGCAATATTAAAGTGGCTTTTCCACTTTTCCACAGTCCCTATTACTATTACTATCTAAAATATATAAATTTTAATGTATTAGAAATAGTAAAATGCCGTCGAAAATTTGAGAATTGAAAGGTAAAAATTATTGCAATTTTAGGTTTGTAGAAAGCGAAAACTAAATCTAAAATACCTTTCAATCTAAAAAAAGTTTTCCAAAAAAGTTAGGAGTAATTTATGGAATTTGTTATCAAGCAAAGCGTTTTAAAAGAAGAGCTCGGATTTGTTCAGGGCATCGTTGAAAAGAAATCAACCATTCCGGTTTTGTCGAATATTTTGATCGAATCAATTGGCGAAGGAACGATCCGAATTGTCGGAACCGATCTCGATGTAACGATTCGTTGCGAAGCCGCAGCAGATATTAAAAAATCCGGTTCGATGTGTATTCAAGCCAGAAAGCTTTTTGATATCGTTCGACTTTTGGAAAACCAAGATGTTCACTTTTTGAAGGAAGAAAATGAATGGGTAAAATTGAGTTGCGGTAAATCGAAGTTTCGCCTCGCTGGTGTTTCTCGCGAGCAGTTTCCCGAAGTTCCGGAATTTCGCAGCACTCCGCTGAAATTATCAGCCAAGATTTTTAATCATTTTATCCAGCATACGAGCTTTGCCATTACACAAGAACAATCGCGTTTTACGCTTTCCGGTGCGAAATTTATGGTTGAAAACGGTAAGGTCAGAATGGTGACGACAGACGGGCATAGGCTTGCTTTTATCGAAAAGGAAGAAGCAGTTGATGGCACAATGGATTCTTTGATTCCGAAAAAAGCCTTGATTGAATTAACCAAAATTGCACGCGATTCTACGGGTGAAGTAAGTTTTGGCGAAGACCCAAATCATATATATTTCGAGGTTGACGGAAGACTTTTGATTACTCGCAAACTTTCAGGAACTTTCCCAAATTACGAAATGGTGATTCCGAAAGGAAACGATAAAACCGCCACCTTTGACGCTGAAGAAATGAAAGCAGCAATCCGGCGTGTGTCGTTGATGGCAGATGAGCGAACGCGTTCTGTAAAACTCGTGATGAAAGCCGGCGAAATTGAAATTAGTTCGCAAGCAGCGGAAGAGGGCGAAGCGAATGAAGTGATTGCGGCAGATTACAATGGCGAAGAAGTTACACTCGGTTTCAATTCAGCTTATTTGCAAGATTTCCTAAGCATCATCGGAGCAAATGACGCTGAATCAGCTCCTGAAAACGAAAATGAGGGTGAAACTGTAAAAGTGAAAGACGGGCGTTTACGGCTCGCTTTCGACTTCAAAGACAGCAATGCTCAAACGCTTATTCGGCTTGCGAATGATAATGGCTACGACTACAAATACATCGTAATGCCTTTAAGAATATGATTTTATGAAACAGTGTCCTGCTTGCAAAAATACTTATACAGACGATTCATTGAGTTTTTGTTTAACCGATGGATCGTCTTTAGTTGCGTTTAGCATTAATGATGAATCGCCCACGCAAGTGATTCCAGCAGGATTAAATCCAAGTTCGAAAGCGACAAATCCTAATACTTTTAACCAACAACCGATTCGTGTAAATTTTGGACAAGAGACCAAATCTGAACCTGAATTGCAAACATACGTTCAAGCCCAACCGCCTACCAAAAAAGCCAACTTAAATTTAATAATCGGATTAACCATTGGAATTACTCTTTCTGTGCTTTTGGGAGGAATTATTTTCGCCGCGTTGCTGATGAATCGGGGAAGCGGCAATGATGAAATTGTCAGTAACACTAAGACAAATTCCAGTCAAAACGATTCTAACTCTCAAAAAAACATAGCTGTTGTAAATAATACGCCCGATGAAACCGAGAAATTAAAAGATAAAATTGCTAATCTGGAAAAGCAGATGCAGCAACAAAAAGACACGAAAAAGCCTAATGTTCCGATCATTGCAAACCCACAATCCAATAAAGTTATGGCAAAAGCAAATTCTCCCGGCGATGGTTTTCTCGCTTTGCGAACTCAGCCAAGTGCTGAAACAGGAGATAGAATATTGCAAATTCCACATGGTTCTACGCTAGCGGTTTTGTCTTGCTTGGCAAAAGAAGCAGGGAAGAAGGGACGTTGGTGTAGGGTTGATTATGAAGGCAATACCGGATGGGCTTACGATGGTTTTATGACGTATCAAAAATAAAACTGCCAAAAATAATGAAGATTAAATTTTACGCGACTGGCGGCACAATCGATAAGGTATATTTCGATACAAAAAGCGAATATCAGGTAGGTGTTCCGCAGGTTGAAGAAATTCTAAAAGATTCAAATGTCGCATTCGAATACGAAGTAGAATCAATCTTACAAAAAGACAGCCTGGAAATGAATGATGAAGATCGCCGCAACATTCGAGAAATAATCGAAAAAGAAGCCTGCACAAAAATCGTTATAACCCACGGAACGGATACGATGGTCGAAACCGCCAAATCGCTGATCGGCATACCCAATAAAACAATCGTTTTTACAGGTGCGATGGAGCCCGCCCGCTCTCGTTATACGGACGCTACATTCAACGTAGGCGTAAGCATCGGAGCAGTTCAAACTCTGCCTGCAGGAATTTATATCGCTATGAATGGTTGTATTTATGAAGCGGATAAGGTAGTGAAGAATTACGATGCAAAAAGATTTGAAGCGATATAATTGCAGGAGTCTTGACGAAAGTAATAGTTAAACTTCTAATCCAAAAATTCTCTCATCCAAATCTCCAAACCGAGCAATTGAAAAACCTGTAAATTGTAATCTTCTTTACCGGAGTGATTTAGTTTAATTATTCTTTGAACCTCTTTTTGGTCAAATAAACCGCGGCGTTTAATCGTTTCTTGCGACAATAAATCATCAATCATCGGACGCAAAGAGGTTCGTATCCAGCTCCGAATCGGTGCGGAGAAACCCGCTTTCTTCCTGTAAATAATTTCCTTTGGCAGCAATCTTTCAGCGGCTTTTTTCAAAATATATTTTCGCTCTAAACCGTTGATCTTTAGATTAGTCGGAATCTTTGTTGAAAGTTCTACTAAGTCACGATTTAGAAATGGAACGCGAACTTCTAAATTTGCCGCCATTGAAGTTTTGTCGGTTGTATCGAGATTTAATGCGGGCATAAACGTTTTGAAATCTACATACAACAGACGATTCAGAGGCGAAAAATCTTTTGATTTTGCAAAGAAATCTTTATGATAGCGATAAGCGTCAAATCCGTTTTGGGTTTCCTTTAAACCTTCGGAATAAAGAATTTGCTTCATCGAATCTGTAAAGTACGTCCCGAATCCGAGATAACGATCTTCGAAATCCAATGAAGCACTTTTCGCAAACTTTTTGGCGTTTCGAAGTGGTGCTGTCAATTTCCCTTGAATTCCTCCATAAAGTACGGAATCGAGTGTTTTCATCAGCGGACGACGAACCGCAGTTGGGATAAAATCAATTTTCCCAGCCATTTGCATTGCCAAATGTCTTGGGTAACCCGCAAAAATTTCATCGCCGCCCATCCCGCTGACCATCACTTTCTGAGTTTTACGTGCCTGTTCTGAAATTAAAAAAGACGGAATTGCCATATCAATTACGGGTGCGTCCATTTGTCGAATGAGTTTTGGTAAAAGATCAGTTAGATCGGGAGTAAGTAATGTTTCGTGATAGTCAACCGGTAAAATATCAGCCATTTTTCGCGACCAAACCACATCATCCGGAATAATATCAAACTGTAGATCTTCCGCTGAAATTCCGGCCGTGTAAGTAGAAATCTTTTGTTTTGAATATTTTGTCATAAAGGCAACGATCGCCGAAGAATCAACACCACCGCTCAAAAAGGCTCCAATCGGAACATCGGAAATCATTTCCATTTGGACGGTTTTTTCAAGGGTTTCAAAAACATTTTCACGCCAAAAATCCTCGGATTTGTCGTTTTCTTCCCGCGAAAAATCTAAGTCCCAATATTCCTTGATATCTATTTCGCCGTTTTTCCAAACCAAAAAATGTGCCGGTGGAAGTTGAAAAATATTCCTGAAAAGGGTTTTATCGTGAACCGTCCAAAGAAAAGTTAAAAATTGATGCAAACCTTCATGATCAAGTTCTGCCTTAATAAGTTTTGAAGCTAAAATTGCCTTAATTTCTGAGCCAAAAACAAACGAATCTCCAACTTTTGCATAGTAAAGAGGCTTGATCCCTGCCCGATCGCGAACGATTGTCAAAGTTTTTTCGAGGTCGTCCCAAACCGCGAAAGCAAACATGCCGTTGAGTTTGTGTACACAATCTATGCCCCAAAGCTGGAAAGATCTCAATAGAACTTCAGTGTCGGAATTTGTTAGAAACTGAACACCTTTACTTTCCAATTCCCGCCGAAGTTCCAAAAAGTTATAGATTTCACCGTTGAAAGTTAAAACGAATCGTTTGTCGTCTGAGAAAAATGGTTGATGTCCGGCAGAAGTCGTATCAATTATTGAAAGTCGGCGATGTCCGAAGCAAGCTTTAAGCTGTTCATTTCCAAAGCTTTGAGAGACAAAAATCCCTTCGTCGTCAAATCCGCGATGTTCGATAGCTTTGAGCATCTGCGATATATGATTTTCCGGGTTTTGGTTAAGTAATCCTGCAATTCCGCACATTTTATGATTTTAAGATCTTTTCGTAGATTTCTATAAATTCCAAGGCAATCTTTTCCGGCAAAAGCGATCTTCCCAATTCAACATTATTTCTGCTGATCGAGGCAGTAACATCTTTGTTTTCAATCAGATAAATTAGTTTTTCAGCGATATTCTCAGGAGACTGAGTACAAAACAAACAGTTTTTGCCTTCCAATAAATGATCCGCCGCCGCACGTGTTTTTGTGGACACAATTGGTATTCCAGCCGCAACAGCCTTAAATAATACCATCGGAAAACCCTCAGGATGACGAGTTGGAAAGATAAAAATATCTGAAGTTTGTAAATACTTACTAACTTGAATCTCATCGACATAACCTGTAAATTTTACATATGTTTGCAGACCCAGCCTGTTAACCTCTTGCTCTGCAATCCGACGAATTTCGCCGTCACCAACACACGTCAAAACAAATTTGATACCTTTTTCACGCAAAAAAGCACATGCTTGAATCGATTCCAACAATCCCTTGGTAGAAACAAAGCGGGAGACGAATAGCAGCCTGGAAATATCATTTGAATTGTTGCCGAAAATAGAAGAATCCCTGCTAATCGAAATCGCATTCTTAACCAGAAAAAGCTTTGTTGCATCAAACCCGAGTTTCATGAAATTGCCGCGTTCCTCGCGGGATAAGACACCAAAGCCATCAACTTTGCTGGCTAAATATCTAATCAAATACTTAGTCAAAAGATTTGATTGGCTGAAATTCTCAGCTTCAGAACCATGTAGTTTGAAAAAGATTTTCGCTTTTGGTTGCAGGAGAAAAAGTGTAAATGAATCACGCAATATGGTCTTTAGATCGAACGCCGTGTTGAAATGAATAATATCAAAGTCCTGTTTTCTCAATAGCTTGCGAAAACGAAAAGCAGTGGAAATTACGCGTTGAATTCGTTGAAAAAACGGAGTCGGTTTGTCTTTATCGCCATAGACGTAAATTTCTTCGGTTACATCAATGCCAAGATCCCGCAAAGCCTCGACAAAATAAGGTTCGCAAGCTATTGGTCCGCCCCATGAATCGGGACTTGGCATGCCGACTAGTATTTTCATTAAACTATTGACTGATAAAGAGTTTTAAGTTTTTCTATATGTGCTCCGATCGTGTAATTCTCATTTGCAAAAATCTTTGCTTTATTCGCCAATTCTACGCGAAGTTGTTTATTTTTAGCTAATTGAATCACTTTTTCCGACAAATCATCAGTGTTTTGAGTCTCAAAAACTCCGGCTATCTGACCATTATTAGAAATTTCGAGCAGTGGTTTTATATCAGATAAAATGCACGGAACATTTGATAACATTGCTTCCAAAACCGCGATCGGGAAACCTTCGTGTAAAGATGACAAAACGAAAATATCGAGCGAATTTAAGATTTTTGGAATATCCGAACGAATGCCCGCGAAAATTACACGATTCGAAATATTATTTTCGGCACAAATTCGCTGACATTCGGCAAAGTATTTTTCGGCTCCTGATTCAGTTTTGCCAACAAAGATAGAATAGGAATTGGGAATTTCGGCAAATATTTTCGGTAACGCTTGGCAAATAGTTAATTGATCTTTTCGTGGTGCATTATAAAAATTTCCGATCATTCCAAAAAGTAAAGAATCTTCCGTCAAACCCAATTCCCGGCGGATATTGTCGTCATCAAAAACAAGCCTTTTTGCATCAACTCCATTGTTTATAATTTTCGTATTTGTTGGAAAATTTAGCTTTACATCATTTTTATACCAATCAAGGAGAGATTGGCTGCAGACAATGTTTTGATGAACGCGGGGCAATAAAAAACGCAATGCAAATAGATTTTTCTTATCAGGAATAAAGCCGTGATGGGAAAAAACAACCTTCGCTTTCGTGCCTTTCGTAGCAAAATATGCGTGAATCGCTTCGACCGGTTGGTGAGCGTGAATTACGTCAATTTCCTGAGACTTTATTAGATTTCGCAATGAAATAACTAGCTTAAAATCAATCGGATAGCGGCGATTCAGACGAATAAATTCTACACCGCTTTTGCTAAAATCATCTTCTAATGTTCCGTCACCTGTCGCTACAAAAAGCAATTCCAAACCATTCGCTTTAGCGTTTTTGCACACGTCCAGAGCTAAGATTTCAGTTCCGCCGCGATTGAGTGAATCTAGCAGATAAACAACTTTCATAAATGACTGAAAAAACAAAAAATAGTAGAATTTAGCGAATGAATTCGACTGAAGTATTTACATTTGTACCGTCTTACAATCACTCCGCGTTTGTCGAATTCTGCCTTAAATCTATCATCAAACAGACTTTACAGCCAAAGAAGTTGTTGGTTATTGACGACGGATCTACGGACAATTCGTCGAAGATTATTGAACGGATTTTGAAAGATTGTCCATTTGAATCTGAACTGATTGTCAGAGAAAATCGCGGACTTTGTAACACGCTAAACGAGGGTTTTTCGCATTGCAATGCTGAATATTTTGCTTATTTAGGCTCCGATGATATTTGGCTTCCCCAATTTCTGGAAAATCGTGCAAAACTTCTAAATGAAAGAAAAACTGCGGTTTTGGCATACGGACACGCGTATTTTGTCAACGAAAAAAATGAAATTTTCGATAATACTGCGGATTACAAAGAGGCATGGGCAAATTATCCGGATGGCGACGCTCGCTCAATGCTTTTGCAGGGAATTGCACCGATAAGCTCGTCGATTTTTTATCGCAGTAGTGCGTTGCAAAAAGTTAGTTGGAATGAAGATTCGAGACTGGAAGATTACGAAATGTATCTTAAACTTTCAGCTCTAGGCGAATTTGCTTTTGATCCGAAAATTCTTTCCATTTGGCGGCATCACGTTAATAATACTAGCAAAGATAAACTATTGATGTTAAAAGAGGTTATCGCCGCACAAGAGCGTAATTTTGATTTGTTAAAAATTACACGAAATGATTTGCAAGTGATTCAGCGGCAAACGAAATTTCGGTATGCACGCGAATTCTTGCAGGAAGGCGAAAAGAAGACAGCTTGGGAATTGGCTAACGAAAATTGGACTGGAGCGAATTCGAAAGGTGAAATAATTAAATTTTTAGTCAGAATGGGCGTTCCGATGTTTGTGATTGATGCGAAAAGATACTTGAACAAAGAGCGAAAATTGTCTCAATATCAAAATATTTTGCCGAATTAAATTTGAGTTTTGATGAAGAAAATTACAAAGAAAATTCAAAGAAGTTTAGAGGTTTTTGGCGAAAAAGGTTTTTTAGGGTTTAGAGATAAATTAAGGGAAAGATTGCTAAATAAAAAAGAAGCTCAAAAGTATCAAAAATGGATTGAAAATCACGATCAGATTACTCAACCGGATAGGCAAAAAATCCAAACAGAAATAGATCAATTTTCTCACAAACCATTGATTTCGATAATACTTCCCGTCTTTAATGTAGAAGAAAAATGGCTTCGTTTGTGTCTGGATTCGGTTCTCAATCAGCTATATCAAAATTGGGGATTATGCATTGCCGATGATAAGAGTTCACTTCCTCATATTCGAAAAATTCTAGACGAATATTCCCGCAGAGATGAGCGAATTAAAGTTATTTACCGGTCTGAAAACGGACATATTTCGGCAGCTTCGAATTCCGCTTTGGATATGGCAAGCGGTGAATATTGTGCCTTGCTTGATAATGATGATGAGCTCTCGGAAAAGGCACTTTTTTACGTTGGTAAAGAAATAAATGCTTTTCCGGATGCAGCTTTGATTTACAGCGATGAGGATATGATCGATGAATTCGGAATTCGGTATTCTCCGAATTTTAAACCAGATTGGAATTTGCAACTCTTCTATTCATTTAATTTAATAAATCATTTGGGCGTTTACCGAACGGATATTTTACGCGAGCTTGAAGGCTTTAGAATCGGTTTTGAGGGAAGTCAGGATTACGATTTAGCATTGCGATTTATCGAAAAAATTGATGAAAATCAAATCCGGCATATTCCTCAAATTCTTTATCATTGGCGGGCGATTTCCGGTTCCCTTGCCAAAGATTCGGACGAAAAACTTTACGCACACGGGCGTGCGAGGAAAGCTCTTGCAGAACATTTCGAGCGGATTGGTGAAAAGGTGAATATATCGCGTGGATATGCACAATTTCATCGTGTAAGTTTTGAAGTTCCGAAAAACGTTTCGGCAACCGTAATTTCTTCTGAAAACATCACAACAAATATTGAAAATACGGAACTCATGCGAATTGATAGTGTTTCCGCAAGTTCTTTTAATTCAGCTGTTAAAGGAAGCAAAGGCGATGTCTTAATCTTTCTGGATAGAGGAATTAAGCCAATTTCTGGAGATTGGATTCAAGAAATTCTCGGGCAGATCTTCCGAAAAAATGTTGGAGCAGTTGGGGCAAAAATACTTTATCAAAATGGAAACATCCAGCAATGCGGAATTATTGGCGGGATAAACAAAAGTTTCGGATTTGCCTTTAGTAATTTGAATGAAGAAACTCAAAGTGGTCTGTTTCGCTCGCAAGTACTTGGTAGTTTTTCTGCAGTTTCAGGAGTTTTAGCCGTCAGACGAGAATTATTTGAAAGACTAAACGGCTTCGATTCAGAAAATTTCAATAAAGCCTTATTTGATTTGGATTTCTGTTTGAGGATTGGCGAAATAGGTTTGCAAACAGTTTTTACACCTTACGCAAGATTTGAATCAAAAGTAACTAGCACAATTGAATCAGCTTTACTAAAAAAGGATTCTGATGAATTTAAGTTGTTTCCTGAAAAATGGAAGGGTTTTATTGAAAAAGATAAATTTTATAATCCAAATCTTTCTACGGAATCGGCAGATTTCTCGGTCAAATAATTCCTAAACCTTAAATAAATAGACGATTTCTGCACGCCGTGTGGCATCATCGAGAAAGGTTTCGATGTCTTGAGCAATTTTATCTTCGGTTAATATCTTATTAATCTGCAATTTAATTTCATCAAATTCCGGAAGCAAAGAGCCGGGACTCTTGCGTCGAAAATCAGGGGTAAAAACCTCTCGAAAATACTTTTTTTCGTCTTCAAGAGTCACGATCACAAAAGAACGAAAGCGAAATTCGATGTATTTTTCAATCGCAACTCTTTGCTTCATCATTCGCTGAAAATTATCGTCATCCTTCGAATTAAACCCGACTGTTCGCAATCGATCTTCAAATTCAGCAGCCGAACGAAAAGTATCTAAAATCCTTTTAATTTCTTTAGCAATTTCATCTTTATTCGGCTCAGCAGAAGGCAATCTCTGGGCTTCAAGGGCGAAAATTCTGAGATTAACAAGCGTCTGCAAGGCACGATTTAAGTCTTCGGAAGTTGGCGGATTTAGTGGTGTTTCCGGTTCCAAAGCGAGCTGCCAGAGTAAATCCGAATATGTAATCAATTCAGGATCGGAAGCTCCATCACTCACTGTTGCAATCGTTTTATCAACGATTTCTTGCGAGTAAATCGACTGGACGCAAAGGCATAGAGCGAGCGTGAAAAACGCACCTAGAAAACCAATTTTTAATGAATGGCGAAGACTTCTATGCATAAACTACAGTTCGATTTTTGTTCAAAAATTTAATCTCGTCAAATGGTCGCAGATAGTTAAAAAATATGGCGTAAATCTTGACATAGTGTTCAAAATGTTTTTTAATAATAAAGGAAGTTTAACACTTCTGATATTATCTTCTTGAGCAGCTAACCTCTCAGATGACAAATTTGAATTTAAAGTTTGTCTAAAATCAATAAAACAAAAAACTTAAATGGACTTAGCAAAAAGCACAAAAGTGTTTTCTCCACAATTAAAAAAGCCAAGCAATTCCTCTGAACTAAGATTTATCAAGGAACTCGGGCGAAGTTTGCTTGTCACAGTACATCCGAAAAAAGTTGCTTTGAGAGTCGTTGAAGCGATTCAAAAAGAGGTTGGAGCGGAAGTTTGTGCGTTTGTTGTGGAACTGGATCAAATTGGATTTGTCTCATCGGCGGTTGATTCAACAGGAAATCCGGACGACAAATTGATACAAAAGCGAAAGTTCAAGAAATGGAATAATCTATTGCCTCCACAGGTTTCTGTTTGGATTGAAGACGAAAAAAATCTTTTGTTGAGCGGAAAACACGAGGTCGAATATGTATCGCCTTTGCATATTGACGATAAAGTTTGCGGAGCAATTGTCGTTGGTTTTTCAAAAAAACAGGTTTGCAAAGAATCCACCAAGAATTTAATTGATGCGGTGGCTCAAATGGCGGCGATGAGCATCAGTCTTTCGGCTCACTATGAGGCTGCGATGGATGCTTCGATCAATACTGCCAAGGAAGAGCATCGAAAATTTACCGAAACTGTTTTAGACGCCTTGCCCGTTTCGCTTTACGTAATCGACCGAAATTATCGAATCGCAACCTGGAATCGTCACAGGGAAAGCGGACAACAAGGACTTTCGAGAGATTCGGTAATTGGCAGAAATATCTTTGATATTCTTACGAAACAACCAAAAAAACAGCTTTTTGCGGAGTTTGAGAAAATATTTCAGACTGGGCAAATCGAGCGAGTCGAACAGCGGACAACGGATGAAAACGGCTCGATCAAGCATTGGTTAGTCAGTAAAATTCCGATGCGGGATCGCTACACGGGTGAAATTACCCACGTAATTACGATTGGCGAAGACGTTACGATGCGGGTAGAAGCGATGCAAGCGGTTGGCAAAGCGGAAAAACTTGCGGCGGTTGGAAGATTGGCGGCAGGCGTAGTTCACGAGATAAATAATCCCTTAGCGACCATTTCAGCTTGTGCCGAAGCTTTGGAAACAAGGGTTGCGGAAGGAATATTCAATGCATCACCCGATGTAGGAGATTTGGGCGAATATCTTGGTTTGATTCGTAATGAAGCCTTTCGCTGCAAATCTATCACCAATGGTTTGTTAGATTTTAGTCGCGTCAGAGCCGGAAATCGTATTCCGCTTGATCTAGGCGAAGTGGTTCGTTCTTCGGCAAATTTAGTTATTCATCAGGATCGCGGCGAAAAAATTGAGATAAAGATAATCGAAGAACCAAATTTACCGCTTGTTAATGCTGATGAAGGGCAGATCCAGCAAGCAATCATCGCACTCGCGACCAATGCGATTGATGCGATGCCCGATGGCGGAACTCTGACATTTCGCAGCTTTGCGGAAAAAGGAAAAGTTGTTTTGAAAATCGAGGATACCGGAAACGGTATTCCGGCAGAAAATTTATCAAAAATCTTCGAACCATTCTTTACGACCAAACAAGTTGGAAAAGGTACAGGACTTGGTTTAGCAGTTTGCTACGGCATTATTACAGAACACGGCGGCAGACTTTCAGTTAGCTCAAATAAAAATTTAGGCACAATCTTTACTATCGCACTTCCTTCGCATAAATAATTTCAGGAAACCTTTTTATGGCAAAACTCTTAGTAGTTGACGATGAAAATAATCTACGGCTCGTAGTTCAAAAAGAGCTATCGCGTTTGGGGCATGATGTTGAAACCGCTTCAGACGGCGAAAAGGCTTGGGTGGCTCTTGAGCAGAACGATTATGATGTTTTACTCTGCGATATTAATATGCCAAGGCTCGATGGAATGAGTCTTTTGCGTCGTCTAAAGGAAAAAAGACAAAATCCGCCTGAAGTAATTATGCTGACAGGTCACGCCACTGTTGAATCTGCGATTGAAGCGATGAAACTTGGTGCTTACGATTATTTAACCAAGCCATATCGGATTACGGAACTAGCTGCCCTCGTTGTACAAGCTGCTGAAAAACAGAGACTTAAGGTTGATAATCAACGCCTGCGAGCTCAAATTGATCGAAAGAAAGCCTTACCTGAAATTGTTGCGGAATCACCGCAAATGAAGGAAATCCTACGTCTCGTCCAAAGGGTTGCACAAGCGGATACCTCGGTTTTGATCACGGGTGAATCGGGTACAGGTAAGGAATTGATCGCACAAGCTTTGCACCGTCTGTCACCGCGGGCAAATAACGCTTTTGTTGATCTAAACTGTGCGGCTTTGCAAGATACTTTGCTTGAATCGGAGATATTTGGACACGAAGCCGGGGCTTTTTCGGGAGCAAGGGTTCGCAAACTCGGACTATTTGAAATCGCCAATGGAGGCACACTATTTCTTGACGAAATAATGGAAATGCCGATGGCTTTGCAGTCAAAATTATTGCGTGCTTTGGAAACAAAATCATTTTTCCGGGTCGGCGGAGTGAGAAAAGTTGAGATTGATGTGAGATTGGTCGCAGCTACGAATCGTCGCCCTGAAAATGCTGTGGCGGAAGGAGTTTTCCGTTCGGATTTGTTGTATCGCGTCAATAGTTTTGAGATAAATCTGCCGCCATTGAGAGAGCGTCGTGAGGATATCGAACCGCTTGCACAATACCTTTTGCAAAAAATTGCCGGTGCGAATGCTCCATATTTATCGGCACAAGCTTTGGAAGCTTTAGGAAATTATCATTGGACGGGCAACGTTCGCCAGCTTCGTAATTGTTTGGAAAGGGCAGTTCTATTGGCTGACAACGGGCAAATTACCACTCGAGAATTGCCGCCAGAGGTAAATTATCAAACGTCTCAGCCGAGTGTTTCTGTTAGCTATGCTTCGCCGCAGATAAATGAAAGTCCGGCTGTTTTCCAGAATGTTTCGCCCGTTGCTTTGCGGGACGTTGAAAAACAACAGATTTTGGGAGCTTTGGAAAAAACGGGTTGGCATCGTGGCAAAACTGCCGATTTATTAGGAATTTCTCCCTCAACATTGTATCGCCGTTTGCGTGAATATAATTTAGAAATCAGATAAATCTCAAAAAAGTAGGAATTGATATGAAAATTTATAGATTATTACTGAGCATTATTTTTTTGGTAGCTATGACTTCGGCGGCATTCGCCCAACAACGGATGAGCGGAACCGTAATTGACGTAACTGATGGAAAAACAGTAGTTATCGAACTCGGCACAAAAAATAAAGTGACCGCACAATTGGATCACATTGAGATTCCTGAACCCGAGCAACCGCTTTCGGAGACGGTTAAAGTGCATCTGCGAAACATGCTTCTTGGAAAGAACGTGGAATTTTTTGCCAGAGAAGTTTTGAAAACAAAATTTGTCGGAAAAATGTTTCTTGGTGAAGTTGATGTCAGCCAACAAATGCTTCGGGATGGTGCAGCATGGTACGCAGTTTTGGACAAAGACAGACAAAATCCAGCCGAACGCGAGAAATATCAGATCGTAGAATCGCAAGCAAAATTGGAAAAACGGGGTGTTTGGGGTATTCAAAATCTAAAAACCGCTTGGGAATTTAGGGCTGAAAAAGCTAAAACCGAACAAATCGGACAAATTAAGCAAGCGGCATTTGTAGAAGATGAAAATCAAGTGGTTTTGCCAAAAGTTAAACCACAACCTAAAGCTGTTTCACAACCAACGATCTGGGCAGACATCCGAGGTAACAATCCAAAAACATATTTAGGGATTGACGGGCTTTTCAACGGCACAAATCCTCAAAGCGGAATTGAATATATCTATACCAATGAATCTGATCTGACTCTGAAAACAAAGGCTCGCTCAATTGAAAAATTACAAATTGCGACGGTTTACGCCTATAAGGGAAGCAGTAAAATAATCGAAAAAAACGCTTATTTCATCGGAATTTTATCAACTTCCAAGCAATTTGAATTTGTTAAAAAAACTCCGCTGACAATTCAGATCGGCAACCAGCAAACAGCCGCCAAACCACTAATGAGATTTTATGCCGATTCCGATAAATTTATGCAGGAATTATTAGTTTATCAGGTGGATGCGGCAACTCTTGAAAAATTGCACAAAGCCGAAAATGTTAGCCTAAAATTAGGCACAATCGGCTTAACGGTTAATACTCAGAGCAAAACTTTGATTTCCAAATTAATGAAAGTTACGAATTAATTTGAAAGCAAAATTAAAATGAAAGAGACGGTTGAGAGCCGTCTTTTTTTTATGTAACGCAGGCATCTTGCCTTCGTTACGCTAGTCAGTAGCGTCCAGTTCTTCTTCCAAAAGCTGCCGATTGTAAAGCTCGGCGTATTCTCCTTCAAGCTTTAACAGATCATCGTGAGTGCCGCGTTCGATTATTTTTCCGTCAGCCAAAACGCATATCAAATCAGCATCTTTGACGGTAGAAGTGCGGTGAGAAACGATGAGAGTTGTTCGATTTTCACGAACTTCGCGAAGTCCATGTAAGATCTTTTCTTCAGTATAAGTATCAACCGCCGAAAGCGAATCATCAAGAATCAAAATTCGCGGATTACGCATTACAGCTCTAGCAATCGCAGTTCGCTGCTTTTGACCGCCCGAAAGCGAGATTCCGCGTTCGCCAACGAGCTGTTTGTATTTGTATGGAAAACCCTCAATGTCCTCCGCTAAACCGGCAATCTCAGCGGAAGCTTTAATCTCAGTTTCTGAATCCTGAATAGTAAATGTTGAATCATCAACACCAAAAGCAATGTTTTCTGCAATCGTATCGGAAAATAAAAACGTCTCCTGCGGTACAACTCCAATCGACTTTCGCAATTGCTCGAGCGGATAATTTTTAACTGAAATGCCATCAACTAAAACGCTTTCTTCCGGAGCGTCTAAAAGTCTGGGGATCAGACTGATCAGTGTTGACTTGCCGCTTCCTGTTTTTCCAACAAAAGCTACTGTTTCGCCTTGGTTTATCTTCAAATTTATGTTTTGCAAAACAGGTTTGCCGTTGTATGCGAAATTTAGATTGCGAAATTCAATTTCGCCTTTAATTGAATCCTGCTCTGCCGCATGTTCAGAATCTCTGATAGCTGGAACGGTTTCCAAAATGGCGTTAAAGCGTTTGAGGCTGGCAGTTCCGCGTTGGTAAAGATTTACGACGTAGCCAAGTGCGATAAGATACCAAATCATCCTTTGCAGATAAAGAATAAACGCCGTAAAATCGCCCGCCGTAATTTCCTGACGTATAGCCATCGGCACCCCAACCGCAACAATGATCACAAATCCCAACCCGATAAAAAACATCAAAAGCGGACGCATTGCCGCCGAATATTTTACGAGCGTTAAGTTTTGCGAAGCGTATTCGCGATTTAATTTTTGGAATTTTTCAATTTCCGCGTCTTCCTGGGCATACGCCCTGACGACTCTTACACCCGAAAGATTCTCTTGAGCAGTTGCTGTAATTGAAGAGAAAAACTCTTGAATTTTTTCAAAGCGAACATGGATTTGTTGTCCCAAAATTTTTACCGTAAGCGATACAAGAGGCATTGTAATGAACAGTAAAAGCGTGAGTTTTACACTGATATTGAGCATAATCGGCAAGCAAATCGCGAGTGCGAAAACTGCCTGGCACGAATAAAGAATCATTGGTCCGACGATTTGCCGGGCTGCCCCGAGATCATTCGTCGCACGAGCCATTAAATCGCCAACCCGGTTATTCTGAAAAAATTCTAGCGGCTGATCAACCAATGCGGCATAGTAATCGCGTCGCATGTCGTATTCGATATGGCGGGAAGTATTAATTAGCAAACGGCGTTGCCAAAAGAGGAAAATTCCGCTGATGATATTGACCGCTAAAATAACTAAAGGGTGGTAAATCGCTTTTTGCCAAGTAATTCCCTTACTCAAATCGTCAACCGCCTGCCCCACCAAATACGGCACCAGCAAGCCAAACAACATTCCAAGCAAAATAAAGATAATGCCCCAAACAATGCTTGATTTATAAGGCAAAAAGTATTTTGCAAATTTCTTAATTTCTTCCATTAAACTATTGAATACGTTGAAAGTGCCGTTGCAATTTGCTTGCCGCTTTCGCTATGAACTTCTGCTGAAACGGTAATAAGGCGTTTGCCTGCTCTCACAATTTTGGCTGTGCAAATACTCGTTTCATCTACCAGCGAGCGAAGATAGTGAATTGTTAAATCAACTGTTACCGCTTTTTGGGAAATTCCGATTTTAGCGATGACGGCAAATGCGGTTGTTGTATCGATCAAACTTGCGGTCGCTCCGCCGTGCAATAACCCGTAAGGCTGGCGTAATTCATTCTTAAAAGGCATCTTCAAAATCGCTTTATCCGCATCGATTTCTACGAGCTCAATACCTAAATGCTGCAAATATGGAGTTGCTTTAATGCCCTCGCTAATTAATTTTCTATCTTCTTTGCTAATCATTTCCTGTTTTACCAGACCTAAATTCCTCGGCAGAAACTTTGCGAAAATCTTTCGGGATTTCAAAGATATTTTCGTCCACCTGCAGTTTGATATTCTGAATTTCCATCGAGTAAACCATTTCCCGCCGCTCTCCTTCAATACTGTAAAACTCTTGCTTAACGGGCATTTTGTAGTTTTCGTCAACAAAAATAATCGATTCGGACGATTCAAAGCTAACCCGGTATTTGGTCAGCCCATTTTCTACTCCCAGGTTTTCATATGCGACATCCGTTTTTTGATTAAGCCATTCGATCGTCAAAAAATCATTCAAACTCTCGGCTGCCGCATTTCCCGTCTTTGTTTTCGGAGTATTTTCAACATAAATCTTTCTTCCAAAATCTATGTAAAAAGTCTTATTGGCGGCATTTTGCAGAGTGGCAATTTCCCCATTCTTAATTACAGTTCGCCCACTACTTCGATAAAAAAAAAGTCTTTCCTCAGTTTCTTGGTTTTTGATCAGGAATTCAGCTTGAAAGATTTCAGGTTCTCTGGTCGAAAAAGGAACTTCGCTTTTAATTTCCGAAACGTTGGTTTGAATTTGCGAACTATTCGAATTCGAAGAAGCCTGCCAGAATCTGCACGATGAGCAAAAAGCGAGTGCGAAAACTAAGAAAATTTTGCAAAAATTAGACGAAAACATTTAAAGCCAAATTTTATCACAGACGAAATTTGATGAGAATTAAGGAAAGTCGAATGATTGGGCAACAAAATTCCGGTTCGCTAAAAAATTATTGATACGGTAAAATTTACCTAAAGTGCGGTTATCGCAAATCTAAATTCGCAAATCTAAAATCGAAAATGCCACTTTCCAGAATTGAAGAAGCCGTAGAAGACATTCGCAGCGGCAAAATGATAATTATTGTTGACGATGAAGACCGTGAAAATGAGGGCGACTTGGTTTGTGCGGCGGAAAAAATTACGCCGGAAATCATCAATTTCATGGCGGTTCACGGTCGCGGTTTGATTTGCCTGCCATTGACGGAAGAGCGTTGCGATTTTCTACAGCTTTCTCCGCAAACTACTGAAAACACATCAGGTTTCGGCACTGCATTCACTATTTCAATCGAGGCAAAAGAAGGCGTTACGACTGGGATTTCGGCTGCTGACCGGGCGAAAACGATTCTCACGGCAGTTTCGCCGATGTCAACCGCAAATGATCTTGCACGTCCGGGACATATTTTTCCGCTTCGTGCCAAAAATGGCGGTGTATTGGTAAGAGTCGGGCAAACCGAAGCAAGTGTTGACATTGCGAGAATCGCAGGATTGAATCCGTCCGGGGTAATTTGCGAAATAATGAATAATGACGGGACGATGGCACGCTTACCGGAGCTTGAAATTTATGCTGAAAAACACGATTTGAAGATTATAAGTGTTGCAGATTTGGTGCGTTATCGAATTCAGAAAGAAAAGTTAGTCAGGCGAATAGTTGAAACTGATTTGCCGACCGATTTTGGCACGTTTCGCGTGATTGCTTATGAAAATGTTGTAAACAAGGAAACGCATTTGGCGATAACTTTAGGGGATGTTTCGCGGACAACCGAAAGCGTGCCTGTTCGCGTCCAAACCGAGAACATTACGTTTGCGATGTTTGGGTCAAAAATTGGAGAAGCGAGTTTGGCGATGCAATCTTCGCTTAAGAAAATTTCGGAGAAAGGCTTCGGCGTGATTTTGTATCTTCGGCAAAAAGAACATAATTTAGATTTAATTCATCAGCTTGAAACCTATAAATTAATGCAAGAAAAGGGTTTAAACTTTTCCGATGCCCGTAAAGAAACAGGCTATGGCAGGCATCGGGATTATGGAATCGGTGCTCAAATTCTCAATGATTTAGGTATCAGGAAAATCAGTTTGCTAACCAATCATCCCCCAAAAGTAACTGCCCTAGACGCATTTAATTTGGAAATAACCGAAATAGTTTCGCTCTAAATTTATCGGGCTTTTGGAAAACTTAAAAGAATGTAGTTTTCGATGATATAATCGAAAGTCAAATTGGCGTTACCCCGTTCATCCATCCATATAAGAGTATGCCCAATAAGAATATGTCAGACGAAAAACAAACAAAACCTATTAAGAAAAGCAGATCACTTTGGCGTTGGCTCATGCTTTTTCTGGGGGCTTTGTGCGTTTTAGTTTTGCTCGGATTTATCGGCGTATTTATTGCATTCAAAACAGGTTACGTTGACAGTTACATCAAAAATGCTTTGATTGAGAGATTTATCGATTTTGGGATTAAGGCTGAAATTGAAAATGTTAAAACAACCATTTCGCCTACTACTGCCGAACTTACAAACCTACAATTTTTTGATGAGCAAACAGGTGAAAAACTAGCCAAAATAGACAAACTGAAAATCGATCTGACGCTCGTAAATATTTGGGGTTTGCGTTCTGCACGAGAGATAAATATTAATTCTACAGATGTTGAAGGTTTGGAAGTTTGGGTTAAATTTGATGAAAAAGGTAATTCAAATTTTTCTAATCTAAAATTTAAGGTTGAAGAAGATTCAAATCTTAAAGTTTCGCTGGCTTCGATGAATTTTAATCTCAAAGACGCGATTGTTCATTATGGCGATGAAATGCGGAAGATTTCGGGAACGGCGAAAAGTATTAAGATATTGGTTGAACCTGAAAATCCCGAAACTGCTGAAAAAGAACGCCGCTACAAATTCGATTTATCTTCGGAAAAATCAATCTTTGTTTACAATGAAAAACCAATTGAACCGATTGATGTTTACGCAAAAGGGATTGCGGATAAAAACGGTGCGGAAATCAGCAGTTTGAGGATCAAAACCCCGATTGGCGAATCATTTTTATCGGGAACTGTCACGGATTGGAAACTGCCGAAATATGATTTGAAAATTACTTCAACGATTGATTTGCAGCAGACCGCAACACTTTTACCAAGCGGAACTGCTCTTCGCGGGTTTGGCAATTTTGAAGGAACCGTCACCGGCGAAGGCGAAAAATATTCGATAAATGGCGAAGTTACATCTGAATCCCTCGCCGCTTCAAACATTATTTTGAAGGGTTTGCAGGTGAATACCAAGATCGATGGAGAAAATTCGATCTACGAGGGAAACGGAAAAGCGATTGCCGAAATGCTCACATTTGAAGATTTTCGAATAGATTTTCCGCAGCTAATCGGTAAAGTTCGCGGCAATGGAACAGACTTTAAGTGGTTTGGCGAATTACAGGCTGCTTCTGCAAAATCGCCGAATGGAACTCTTGCAAGCTTATTCATTTCGGATGCCGTAGCCGAATATAAAGACAAGCAGTTTTCTGCAGATTTTGGCACTTTGCGGGCAGGCAAATTTACCTCGGAAGATTTGATTGCCGAAAATATAAGAACTCAAAATCTCAAATTTTCTACTGTCAACGGTGTTACAAATATTAATGCTCCAAATGTTCAGGCAAATGTCGTGAAAGCCGAAGGAGTTGAGATTGGCGGAGTAAATGCCAATGGCGTAAAAGTTGTTAACAATGGCGGTAAGACTTCCGCCGAAATTAATAATTTGCAAGCCAAAAATTTGCGAACTGCTGATGCTCAATTAAACAATGTCAAGGCAAATGGTGTAAACGTAACATCGCAAAACGGCTCGACTGATGTGCAGGCGAAAAATGTTGAGGCTGACGGACTAAATGCTGAAAACACAAAGGTAAATGGATTAAAAGCCGGAGAAGTTGACGTTAAAATTCGCGGTAATCAAACGGACATTCAAGCAAGGAATGTTCAATCGACAGGAGTTGACGCAGACGGAGCAAAGGTTGGGGCGGCTCAGGCAAGCAATGTTAATGTCACAATTCGCGGTAATCAGACGGACGTTTATTCAGACACTTTGAAGGTAGCTAGAGTAGAAACTGACGCGGCTATTTTGGGAAGTTTGAATATTGCAGGAGTTCGCTTGAAAATTATTCAAGGCAGAATTGAAGGCACTTCGGGCGATATTGATGCGGGAAATGTTGATTTAAAAAGCAACGGAAAATTAGAAAATGCCAAGCTTTATAAACCAATTTTTGTGCTTGAGCCTTCGGGACGTTATCGGGCGAGCATGGATATGAGCCTCGGCGGCGGCACGCTTGGAAGCGTTAAGCTCGGAGCGGCGAAAGCTTCTGTAATTGCTGATAACGATAAAGTTACGCTCAATAATTTGAGTGCGGCGGTGATGGATGGCACGGTAAATGGTAATGCCGTGATCGCGATGAATCAACGAAATTCATCGAAAGTTGACGCGGATTTTAGTGGTCTTGATTTAGGTAAATTGATCGCTTTGCAAGGCGGAAAAGTGATGCCGATTACCGGCGAAACTACGGGCAAGGTCAACCTCACGTTTTTTGGTACAGACTTCAAATCAGCCAGCGGAACTCTAGTTGCTGATTTCAAAGCAAATGCGGGAACTGCCGAACGCGGACTGGTTCCGGTTAATGGAAACTTGGGTTTGAAAGCGATTAACGGACTTTTTGATGTAGATTACGCAAATTTGAATACTGAAAAGAGTAAGCTCAATGCGACCGGAAAATTCGATCTTCGCGGAAACAATTCAAATCTTACGCTGGCACTTGATTCTAGTGATGCTACTGAAATTGAGCGTCTGCTAAAGGTTTTTAACGTTTCGCCTGAATTGGAGCAACAACTCGCCGATAATCAAATCACATTCGCAGGAAATTTGAAGTTTAACGGCACATTGACGGGCAATTTCGATAATCCCAATATCGATGGGCAAGCGATGCTGGATTCAATTGCGATGCGTGGCAGAGAATTGGGAATGCTTTCAACGAAGATTTTGGTTTCACAAAATTTGGTTGAATTGCAGAATGGAAACTTGCGTGAGCGAAATGGCGGATTTACCGAATTTAATATTTCAATCCCGCAAACAGGCAAAAACAATATTTCCGTTCAGGCAAAACTTACACGCGTAAATACGGGAAATCTGCTTGCCGCTTTGCCGCTTGAAAAATATTTACCTGCAAAGTTTCGCGATTTCAATGCTGAGACTTCGGGGACGATAAATTTGCAGGGTTTGCCCAATGAAATGATTGGTTTAGCCGAATTGAAATCTGGTGCGGGTTCCGTAGCGGGGCAGCCTTTTGAAAGTTTTGCGGCACGTTTGAACTTTAAGGGAACGGTTGCGACCTTGGAAGATTTTGACGCTCGTTTTGCTGATGGATATTTGAAAGCGAAGGGAACTTATCAGCGGGATACATCTCTTTTTGATCTTGATATCGAAGGTAAAAATCTGCAGGCTTCGCGATTGCGTCCGCTTGTAACCGATGATAAGGATTTTCCGGCTTTTGCTGGAACGATCGATTTAACAGCGAAAGCTACCGGAAAAGGCGATCAATTTTCTACTTTTAATATCGCTTTCCAAGGGAGCGGACAAAACATAACTATCAATGATAATGCGGTTGGGACGATAAATTTTGTCGGGACAACGGTAAATCAACTTCTAAAAACAGAATTAACGGCTAACCTTGAAGGACAATCGCAAGTCGCGATTGCTTCCATCAATTTTGCCGATGAAAGACTGCCATTTCGTGCAGAAACTAATTTCAATCAAACCGAACTTGCACCATTTGTCGCACTATTTCGTCCGGCTGATAGTGTAGCGATTAATGGCAAGGCGACCGGAAATATCAGTTTTGGCGGAAACTTGTATGACGTTGCGAAAAAAGAGTTTACCGATGCAGATTTGCGTGGAACTGCTCAATTTAGCGAATTTGGTTTACAGTTTGACGAAACACCGATTACGGCAACTCAGCCGATAACGATTAATTTCAATACACGCGAAGTTGTCGTAGAAAATGCAAGATTTGCAGGTGCGGGTTCGAATCTGGTCGTTAGCGGTACGAAGGCTTTAAACGATAATGGATTCAATAATTTAGCGGTTGATGGAAAAATCAATATGCGGCTTTTGAATCTTGCATCAAAAAACACTTTCTTTTCGGGGTTGGCGGATGTTTCAATTAGATTGACAGGAGTAAACACAGATTCGCGTTTAAGTGGTTCGGCGAATGTTGATAATGCTTCAATTTCTACTTTTGTTGGAAGCGAAAGATTAAATTTTGAAAGAATTAAGGGTCGGGTAATTTTCACGTCTAATCAGGCTCAGATCGATCAAGCCGTTGGCTATCTTGGAGGCGGAAAAGTGGTTGGAACTGGCGGAGCGTCGGTTGAAGGCTTAAAGCTCCAGCGATTTCGTCTGGAATTACGCGGTCAAAATATCACCGCACCATTACCCAAAAACTTTTTAACAACGGGCGATGCAAACGTTGAAATTACCAGCAAATGCGATGAAGACGAAATCACAAAAAAATGCGTGAGCGGCGGGAGCTACAACACTCTGATCGCCGGAACTATTTTTGCCAAAAGAAGTATTTATTCCAAAGATATAGATTTGGCAGACGTTATCAGCAGCCGTCGCGACGCTACGATTTCTGAGGGCACAACTGCTCCGCTGCTTGGAATTCCGCGTCTTGATTTGAGATTGCAGGGACGTGATGCATTGGTTGTTCGTAATAATCTGGCTGATCTTACGGCTTCAGTTGATCTGCGGGTTACGGGCGACGTTGATTATCCGGTGATTTCAGGAAGAATTACTGCCAATAGCGGAACAGTATTTTTCAGAAGTGATCGTTATGAAGTTCGTCGGGGAACACTCGAATTTCCGCCACAAACGGATAATGAACCGGTAATTAATCTTCAAGCTGAAACTGACATCAAAGGCTATCAAGTTTTCGTCAATTTGGCAGGAGAACTGAGTAATTTAGATGCATTAACGGCTACTGTCCGCTCTAATCCGGCATTGCCGCAAGCCGATGTGATTTCGCTTGTGACTACAGGAAATTTGGCAAATACGGAGTCTGGAATTTCCACAACGGGCATCAACACCGCGGCTGAAGTGATTACAGATTCTCTTATAAACAATCCGATTCGCAAAGCTACCGATAAACTTTTCGGACTAAATAAATTTGAAATTGATCCGATTCTTTCCGGTAAGCGTTTGAATCCGACAGCTCGTTTAACAGTTGGGCGGCAAATTAATAAGAATTTGCTCGTTACATATTCGACCAATCTTTCGGAAGACCAAAATCAGGTATTGGCACTAGAATATCGGGTTTCAAATCGACTATCGTTTGTCGCCCAATACGAACAAGGTTCGCTCAGCAACGTTACACGAAACAACAATAATTTCGGATTCGAAATTCGTTTGAGAAAGAGGTTTTGAGAAAGTATGCACCGCAGCGGTTTTGGAAAAAGTAAAGGGACAAAATGAAAAAGGTAAAAGGCGAAATGCTTTTTACTTTTTGATTTTTACGTTTTTGTTTGCCCAAAGTCATCGGCGTCAATTCTAAGTTTCTGCGGACTGATTTTCTTTTTCACCATCTTTACGATTGCTCAAAATAAATACGAAGAACGAAAAATCTCTAACGTCAGTATTACTTTCGAAGGTGCTGATAAAGACGTTTCTGCTGCCGAACAATTTCGCTTGATTGCCAGAAGTGCAGTCGGCGAAAGATATTCAGCCGTTAAGGTTAGAGAAGCGATTGAAGCTCTTTATAAATCTGAAAAGATTGTCTCAGCCCAAGTAGAAGCTACCACGAACGGCGAAGATTCGGTAGATTTGCGTTTTATTATCAAGCGTAAAACTCAGGCAGAAAAAGTTTCTTTCAGAATCGGAACGACAAATGGCGAGCCAATCACCGAAGAAGAACTTTTGCTCAAGCTAAATCTTCTCAATCCGGGCAATGCCATCACTGAACAAATTTTGCAGAATAATGCAGATTCAATCCAAAATTATTTGCGTGAGCGTGGCTATTACAATGCCGAAGTTGGATATAAACAACAGCCCTTGGAGAGTGAAAATCGTGTTGCTGTTACGTTTCAAGTAACGCCAAATACTCAATCTAAGATAGAGAAGTTTCAATATTGAAATAAAAGGATTCGATAAAACAAAGCTTCGCAAACCGATTCAACTTAAAACAGGAGAATTCTATTCACGGGCAAAGTTGGTTGAAGATGTGGATAAAATTCGTCAATCGATCCTTAAGCAAGGTTATCTCGCACCGCGTTTGGGCGAACCGAAAGTAGTTTTCGATTCTGAAAAAAATTCAATTGCAATCGATTTAGTCGGCGAGATAGGTGCGAAAGTTGACGTAAAAGTTGAAGTTGCAAAAGAGAAGATCAGCGAAAAAACTCAAGAAAGGCTTTTCCCAATTAAACGTCAGGGCAGCCTTGAATTTTCGGCGATTCGCGAGGGAGCCAGAAGGCTTAGAAATTACTATCAGGAGAAGGGATATTTCTTCGTGGAGGTAGAAGAACTTTGTTCGGTAACTCCCGAATTCATTAAGGATGAAGTAAATTCTGTTGAAAACAATACGATGGAATTGTGCGAAATTCTGAGTGGTTCGGATCTTGAAAATAAAGACGTTAATGTTACTTACAACGTAAATCTTAACAGGCAATTAAAACTCAAAGATATCAGGATTGAAGGGACTAAAATTATTACCGTGCCTGAAATTATTACCATTTTGGACACACGTCAAGCCAGCGTTGTCGGCATTATTCCTCGTCTTGGATATGGACGTGGCTACACGAGTACGGAAATCTTAGAAGATGATCGCTTGCGGATTCGCTCAATTTTACAAGAACTCGGATATAGACAGGCGGGTGTAAAAGTTAAGCAAGGGGTTTCGCCTGACGGGGAAAATCTGATTATTACTTTCGCAATAACAGAAGGCGAACCAACGCGGATTGAAGGCGTTGATATTATCGGCAATAAAGTATTTGACGACGATCTTTTAAAGAAAGAATTACCCAACATTATCGGCAAAAATTATTCTCGTGCGAGAGCCAGAAATGGTGTTCAGAAAATCAAGGATTATTATGCGAAAGAAGGGTATTTTGACGCTGAGATGAGTTTTTCCATTGTTGAAATGCCAAAAGCTCCTGATTCCAAAGAGGAAAAAGTAAAGATAATTTACAACGTTGATAAAGAAGGTAAAAAGGTACTCATTAATCGAATTTTGGTTAATGGAAATGAAATAACAGATAGAAATGCTTTATTTAAATCGATAACTTTGCGACCAGATACCGTTTTACGGGCTAGTGATATTTTCACCAGCGAGCAAAATCTTTACGCAACTGATGCTTTTCGCAGAGTAGAGGTTATTCAAGAGCCGGCGGGTGAAAATTCCAAAGGCGAAGCTTTACGCGACATAATCATAAATCTCGAAGAAGAAAAACCGCGAATTATAAGCTATGGCGGCGGTTTTTCTACTGATTTGGGGGCATCTGGATTTTTTGATATTCGCCAAATTAATCTTTTTGGCAAGCTTCAGCAAGGCGGAGCCAGAGTTCGCTGGAGTCGGCGGCAGCAGCTTGTTCAGCTTGATTATATCAATCCGCGATTTATTCCCGATGGTAAAAATGGGTTTGCTCCGCTTAGCATTACTGCACAATATCAACGCGATTCTACTGTCACTCGATTCTTTCGTTCAGCTTTTGACCAAGGAACTTTTGGAATCGTTCAAAGAATTGATTCTGCCGGAAACCCAATCGATGTTTTCGGAACAAACACAGGCGATCCAACCATCAATCGTTTTACCTTTACGGCTGAGACGAACCGAACGATTAGCAAAAAAAATCGAAGTCTTTTATTTTTGCGTTATCGATATGAAGATGTCCGGCTCTTTAATATCGAAAGTTTATTGATTGCGGATATTTTGCGACCAGATGAAATTACCCGAATTTCGGGGTTCGGGGCAACTTTTGTCCGTGATACGCGTGAGAATTGTTCGCGAAAGTACACGCTCCTTGAATTGATTTCCAAAGGCGAACTCGGTAATCCGTGTCGCTATAATCCTTCTGATCCAACCCGTGGCGATTATCTTACGGTGGAATATAATTTCTCCGCTCCGCAGCTCGGGGCGAATATCGGCTTTCAAAAACTCCAGGCGAATTATCAAACTTACTACCAAATTCCAAAGCTGAATAATACGATTTTAGCAGGGCGATTGATTTTGGGTCTCGGCTCAGTTTTTTCCAAAAAGCGACAATTTACGGGCGATTTAGCTGCCTTAAACGGCTCTTTGCCAATCAGCGAAAGATTTTTTGCAGGTGGCTCAACGTCGCTTCGTGGATTTGATTTCGAATCAGCCGGACCTCGCGTTGTCATCAAACCGCAAGGCACTTTTAGAAATAACCAAGGCGGAATTGTAACGCTAAACCCTTTTACCGTACCATTTGGCGGAAATGGATTGGCAGTTGTAAATCTTGAGGCGAGAATTCCGGTGAGCGAATCTCTGCAGGCGGTTCCTTTTTATGATGGCGGAAATGTTTTCAATCGGGTTGGCGATATTTTCAAACCGATCAAAAGCACAACGGGCAATACTTTTACCGATAATCTTCGTGCCGAATGGATAAACACGCTTGGCTTTGGGGTGAGAATTAAAACACCTTTTGGTGGCTCTCTAGCTATCGATTACGGTTATATGCTTAATCCGCCAAGGTTTATCATTCCTCAAAATACACCCCCTGACGCAATTTTTCAACCACGTCGCGGACAGCTTCATTTTCGATTTGCTCAGTCTTTTTAACCCGAAATACGCATTAGAATCAAGATTCATATCAATGAATTTGCGAAATGTTGCTTCTAGTATTGGGTTTTTATGAATTGGATTGGTTCTGCTTTAGCTGACGGAGGCTTATAAAAAGAGAATCGGCTTTAGCCAAACTGCAAAGTCTCTTTCAATTTGGCACTGGTATGCAATATATCGTAGATTCTCAAAGCTTCGTTGTCTGTCAGTTTTTGCAGTTCGTCTTTGATTTCTTTGCCGCAAATTGCCAATAATCTTGATCCAAACAAGAATAAGCTTTATGAATATTACGGATCGGTGGATTAGTTAAAACAAATGGTGGTTGGGCTTTTGATGTGATAGCTTTTCCAATGCTTAATCTGGGTTAAATCTAATCGTGATAACGTTTTTCGCCGCCTCTTATCGCAACCAGAAGTCGATTTTGTTGGGGCGGAATCGGGCAGGTCGCAAAGGTTGTATAAGCACACGGTGGATTTTCGGCTTTGTTAAAATCCAAGATCACTTTGCCGTCTTTTGATTTTTCGGCATATAGAAAACGTCCAACGCTGTAGGTGCTTTTCTTGCTCGTAAGATCGCGAAAAACGATGAAAAATTTGCCGTTTTCTTCACCAGGCTGGAGCGAATAAGATTTTCCGAAAAGCTTAAACTTCAAGATTCCCTCGCTTTTCATTCTGTAGCCACTGCCGATCGTGTTTGGAATCAAAATTTCTTTCGGCTCGCTGAAAGCTTCAAAAGTTGCCGTGACCCTTAATTTTGGGTCAATTGGAAACCAATTTAAGCCCTTAAAATCCAATCTTGCTTTGCTATTTCTATCCTTCAATCGAACGCCATAGCGATCTTCGCGTTTGATAATGTAAAATGTTTGGCTTCCGATTTGGACGATCGTTTGCTTCTGATTTTCGTCGGAAACTAACGTCATTTCGGAGATTTGTTTTCCGTCAATTATGGCTTCAATTCCCTTCTCAACCTTCAAATTCAAAACTCCATTCCGGAAATGAATTTCACCGAATTTGCCACTTTTGAAATTTTCGGTCAGTTGAATGTCAAAAGTTTCGCCATTTCCGATTGTATTTATGCCGTCCTTCAACCAAAACAAACCCGCCAGCGAAAACCAACTATTTTCGCCTTTCAATTCCTTTTCGTGTTCGCTTCGCCAATTTTTTATCTCGTTTTTATATACCGTCTGGGCGTTTACCGTAAAGATAAATGTTATGAATAAGAGTGTTAAGCTGATAATTGTTTTTGCAGTTTTCATAAGTTTACCAAGTTTCTACTGCTCCGTGTTCTTGCTAATCGCTTGAAATGAACTTTGCAGAATTAGCAAAACAATTGCTGCACCAATCAAAACTGCCAATCCGGCACTCAAACTATTATTGTATAGATTTGAAACGAAACCGATCAGCCAGACAATTGTGATCGAGCCGATGCTTCCCATTACAAAAAGCGGAACAGTTTGCTCATTGGCAGCAGCTCCGAATGTTTCGGTAAAGCGTGCCATGTTCGTTGGAAAAACTGCCGCAAGCCCAAGTCCTAAGATGGCTGACGAGAAGAAAATAGTTTGCCAACCGGTTGAAAACATTAACAAAATAGTGCCCAGCAAGGTAATAGTCAAACTCGCCCAAATTATTTGATTATTAGATAGAAATCTCGCCAATATAGCGGCTAATCCTCTGCCAATTACAAAAAAGATAAAGAAAATTGGAGTTGCAGAAAGCCCGGAGAGTTCACTTGGCAAATTCGACCGCAAAGTATATGAAGTAAGCCAATTTGTAATGCCGCTTTCTATTCCAACATCGCACAAACCAAACGCAACGATCAGCCAAGCTTTTGGATTACTCCATATCTTGATAGGTGACCTGGAATCGCTACTGGCAGTTTGCGAATTCGTAGAAACACTGCCAAAAATTACAAAGTAAATAACTGCAAATACAATACTTAGTGCAACTAGCAGAATCGTTGGAAGGGTAAATGTATTGCCACCAAAATAGCTGGCAAATGGTTGGCTCACAATCGCACCAAGTCCCCACGCAAACGACATCAGATTCAACGCGGAAGCAGTTTTTACAGGATTCAAAGCAGCGGTAAGCATCAAAGTTGAAGGAATTGCCAAACCAAATCCAATTCCATAAATGCAGACGCTTGCCCAGCTAACTTCATATCCACCAATATTTAGCCCACTTAAACCAATAATGAAAAGCACAAATCCGAGTCCGAGAGTTTTTACAAAGCCAAGTTTCTTGATCAGAAAAGCGGTCGAAACCGTTCCAATTATTGACCCGACAAATTGCGAGGTCGCGAAAAAACCGGCTTGTTTGTCATCCAGCGAAAGCGTTTTAGCCAAAATCGGTAAAAGTTGCCCAAGCAGAACGGTAACGATTCCTACGATAAAGAAGCTAAAATGCAGTGAAATTTTAAGCGGTAAATGGCTTACTTGATTTGGATTAGACATATTGATTTCTCATAATGTCCAACAATTATCGGAAAAAATCAATTCGAAAGCCGAAGTGTTACGATAAATTTCACCGCGTTACCAAACATTTACAAAAGAGGACATTTGTAAAATGAAATGATAAAATAATCTCAATATGCAAGAACAAGGTTTAATCGAAAGATTCGTCGCAAAAAAGAAGAAAGAACGCCTGAAAAAGCCAGATTGGCTGAAAATCAAAATCGGTGATCCGACCAATCAAAATAAGGTTTTGAAACTGATTGAAGGTTTGAATCTGCACACGGTTTGCCAGGAAGCCCGTTGCCCAAATCTTTTTGAATGCTGGACGGATAAAACCGCGACATTCATGCTCGGCGGCGATACATGCACACGGCATTGCGGTTTTTGTGCAGTAAATAAGGGCAAACCTATGGATTTAGATCCGCTCGAACCGACTCACGTTGCCGAAGCCGTTATGCATCTCGATTTGCGTCACGCCGTGATTACATCGGTCAATCGCGACGATTTATCTGATGGCGGAGCGGCACATTGGGCGGAAACGATTCGCAAAGTTCACGAAATGAACCCGGAATGCCGCGTTGAAGTCTTGATTCCCGATTTTCAAGGAAATGAAGATGCCTTGAACACCGTTTTAGACGCACGTCCCGAAGTTCTTAATCACAACACGGAAACAATCGTGAGGCTCTACCGACGAGTTCGCCCCGATGCTAAATATCTACAAACATTAGAATTATTAGAACGTTCCGCAAAATACCGCGACACAAAATTCCCGAAAATGAAGACGAAAAGCGGAATTATGGCTGGTTTGGGCGAAACATTTGAAGAGGTCGTCGAACTTATGAAGGATTTGCGTTCGGTCAGCTGCGACATTATGACTATCGGACAATATTTGCAACCTTACGAAAAACGTCTGCCCGTTGAACGCTACGTTACGCCCGAAGAATTTGCGGAATGGAAGAAGATTGGGCTGAGTTTAGGATTCAAGCATGTTGAATCGTCGCCGTTGACGCGAAGCAGTTATCATGCGAGAGAGCAGAGTGAGGAAATCGTAGGTAGCCCTGTCCAGATTGGTAAATAAAAAGGAGTAAATTAATGTTGAAAACCACAAAGATAATTTTATTTTTTGTAATTCTCTTTCTACCTCTATTCCAAGTTTTTGGGCAAGATTCAAAAGAAGAAAAATTGAAGGCTTGCGGAACGACAGAGATCAAATACAAGGCATCAACTGATAAAAAACAGCATCCAACGCCGGAAGCTCCAATTGGTAAAGCACTTATTTACGTTTTGCGACCAACAATAATGGGCAATAAAGTTCAATCGAAATTTGCGGTTGACGGCGTATGGAAAGGAGCTAATCGAGGGAGAAATTACTTCTTCGTTATGGTTGAGCCGGGTGAAAGATACTTTTGCTCAGAATCGGAAAACCAAGACTATCTAAAACTAACGGTTGAAGCCGGAAAGACTTATTATCTTCAACAAAAAGTAGAAATGGGACTTTGGAAGGCTCGAACAAACCTTGTTGTGATGAAAGAAGAAGAAGGTATCAAAAAACTTAAGGATGTTCATTTGAGTATTTTTGAAGTGAAAGACAAATAGCATGCACAAAGGCTTTACTATAAAAAATCTCTGTTAGAATTATCAGACAAGGAATTTATTAAATTATGATTAAATTAGAAGATGCGAGAAGAATAATTTCCGCCGCCGAGAAAAAGGCTGCTGAAATCGGACAACCAATGAACATTGCCGTCGCGGATGCAGGTGGAAATTTGGTCGCACATGTGCGAATGGATAACGCTTGGATTGGCAGCGTTGATATTTCGATAAAAAAGGCTTGGACTTCACGAGCGTTTGATATCACAACCAAAGATTTAGCCGAACATAGCCAATCGGGCGATCAATTTTTTGGAATCAATGCTTCAAATAATGGCAAGGTTATGATTTTTGCGGGCGGAATTCCTTTGAAAAAAGACGGTCAAGTTGTTGGAGCAATTGGGGTTTCCGGTGGAAGCGGTGTGCAGGATCACTCTGTTGCAGAAGCAGGTGCGGCGGCGTTTTAGTTGATTCATTGAAGAATACATTTGCCTACAAAATACACGAAAGATACGAAAATAAAATGCTAAAACAATCTTGTTTCGTATGTTTCGTGTATTTCGTAGGCAATTCTTATTTCTTCGGGGCGTATTCCCAATGCCAAGGCTCGTAATAATAGGGATAAAATCCAAATTTCTCCGCGTTTTTCACCAGCCATTTGTAAATCGGAGTTTCTACTTGAATCGCCCGATTTTCGTCTTTCGTCGTAACAGGTTCGCCGCCGACGTAAATATCCAACGCACAACCCGTAAAATGCGGACTATTTAATGCAAGCCCGGCTCGACCTGAATTCGGGGATTTCATTCTCAATTTTGCTTGATATTCACGCGAACGAAAAGCCGAAATTATCTTTAAGAAATCCGTATTGGACTGAAGATTTAGCGATTTATCGGCTGCAGCCGCCGCGACCATTTTTTTGAAAGCAAAGTAAGCCTCTTTTTTAACTTTTAGCAATTCCACATCTCGGGTCGGATCGTAAAAATCTGAAATTGGAGCGGTGAAAAGTTCGTTTTCCGGCGGATAACTGCTGCTATTTACGCGGCGTGACTGCCAAATTTCAATCATCCGATAGAGCGTTTCGGCATCCATAATTCCATTTGGATCAAGTCGATATCCTGTCTGCCACTTCGAAAGTGCAACGGCAAATTGCTCGGATTCAGGCTTTTCATCTGTGTCAATAAGTTGTTGAATAAGAGCGACGTAAAGATACCATCCTGTTTGAGTTTTACCGCCAAAAGTCCATTTGAGATTATTTTTTAGTTGCGAATTCCGCTCAATTGCAGTTTTTACGTCAAATCCCGTTTCCGAATTATCGCCAAAGAAAAATACTTTAGTTTTGCTTTGTCCAGGCACTTTGGTTTTGAAAAAAAAGACGCCAAAAAGTGATGCGACAAATAAACCGCAACCAGCAATAACAGCAAATTTTTTTTTGCCCGTCATGCATTTTCAGATGCATCGAAAAAGACCGAAAGTTGCCAATTAATCAAAAACATAGACCTTCATATCGATTGAAACCATCTTGATAAATTGTTTATCCGCAAAACGCGGAATCCTTATACAGCCGTGGCTAGCAGGATAAGTAGGAATCGAATTGCTGCCGTGAATTGCTACGCCTTTGTAAAAATAATTTGGGTTGTAGAGATTTCCGAGCGGTGCTTTTCGCACGCCTTTAATCTGCTTTTCAATTTTGAAAGTTCCACGCGGCGTGTGTGCGATTTCCCATTTGCCGTTTTGCTCATATTTTTCATCATTTCCGCTCGAAATTGGTAAAATATGAGTTACAAGATTATTTTCATCAACTAAGAAAAGCACTTGACGAGTAATATCGACCTCGATATGTGCTTCGCTGGTAAATTTCGCCTTCGGACGAGAAGCATTACGCAGAGCATTTAACTCCTTTTCATTCAGTATTCCGGTTCGCTTACGTTTTTCAACCTTTTGGAATGCGATCAATGAATGCCTTGTAGAACTATCTATCACACCGTCAACCTTCAAGATCCAATATCCCAAGTCTGAAAGGATTGTTTCCGCCTCTAAAATCTGTTTCCGCTTGTTTTCCGCGTTTGATTGGGCAGAAATTTTCCCTACAATGAAAAGCATAGAAATTGTAATCAGAGCAACGAAAAACCTACTTGAATACTTATTTGCTTTTTTATATATCGACAACATTTCGCGAAGCCTCCGTGCAAATCATTTTGGTTTACACCTACTTCTATTAGTTGCAAATTTTCAACCAAAACTTTTAGCGGGTGAGATGATGTTAAGTCATTCTTCTATAACGCTTTGCGAAACTAGCTAGGCAACGAAAACCGCGTTGCTTTTTGCAAGTTGTGAAAAAACTCACAAGATTTGGTGATTTCACGCAGTTTTCAAATTTAATTGTGCAAATCAGCCGAACTATTTGTAAATTCGCCGAAATTAACCTAAATTAACGCTGTGAAAATACTCGAAACAGAACGCTTGATCCTTCGTCGGCTAGTCAAATCTGATAGCGAATTTATGCTTGATTTGCTCAATCAGCCTTCCTTTATCAAATATATTGGCGATCGAAATGTACGAACTTTGGAGGGAGCCGAGGATTATATCGAAAGTCGTTTTACCAAAAGCTACGTTGAGAATGGTTTCGGACTATATCTTGTGGAGCTCAAAATTGAAAACTCGAAACTCAATACTTCCATCGGAATCTGCGGATTTGTAAAACGTGACACTTTGCCGGATGCGGATATTGGGTTTGCATTTCTATCACGGTTTGAAAAGCAGGGGTACGCCTTTGAATCGGCAAAGGCTTCGATGGAGTATGGCGAGAAATTTCTAGACTTCAAACGAGTTCTTGCGATTACCACAAAGGACAATAAAAGTTCGCAAAAACTGCTCGAAAAACTCAATTTCAAATTTGAGAGTCTAATTGAAACGCCGAATAATGAAGAACTAAATCTTTACGTATGGGAAACAAATAAATGAAAAAACTAATTTCGCTTTTCGCCATAATCGCTTTAACCGCAACGTTTGCCTTCGCTCAAAAAATTTCTGCCGAAGAACAAAAGATCATTGATTTCATTGATAAAAACTCCGCTTCAGCAATTCCTTTGCTCGAAAAGATCGTAAACATTGAAAGCCCAACTGAAAATTTGAAAGGCGTTAGAGACGTTGGAAAAGTTTTTGAAACGGAGTTTAAATCAATCGGTTTTGAAACGAAATGGCTTGAAATGCCCGCCGAAATGAAGCGTGGCGGACATTTTTTTGGCGAGCGTAAAGGCAAGAAAGGCAAGAGACTTTTGCTTCTCGGACACATCGACACCGTTTTGAGTGGCGAGAAATTCAGGATTGATGGAACAAAAGCTTTTGGCACGGGTTCTGCAGATATGAAAGCGGGATGTGTCGTACTTTTTTACGCTCTGAAAGCTTTGCAGGCGAGTGGTGCATTGAAGGATACGCAAATTATTGTTTTGCTGACAGGTGACGAAGAAAATTCGGTTGAGCCGATAGAATTGAGCCGAAAAGATATGATTGATGCGGCAAAACGCAGCGATTTGGTCTTGAGTTTTGAAAATGGCGGAAGCAATATCGCCACTGTTGCACGTCGCGGAAGCAGCGATTGGACGCTTGAAGTGACGGCAAAAACCGGGCATTCTTCACAAATCTTCAAAGAATCGATGGGCAATGGTGCCATTTTTGAAGCTTCACGTATTTTGAATCAATTTTATGAAACCTTGAAAGGCGAAAAATATCTGACATTTAATCCTTCGATAATCTCAGGCGGTACGACGGTCGAAGCTGGCGAACAGACTTTAACTTCTACCGGTAAAGGAAACGTCGTTCCGGCTAAAGCTATTGTTCGTGGTGATTTACGATTTATTTCCGAAGCACAAAAAGAAATGGCAAGAGCGAAAATGCGTGAGATTGTTGCAAAAAGTCTTCCCGGAACCGAAGCTAAAATCAAGTTTGGCGATGGAATTCCTTCAATGTCGCCACGCGAAGAAAACTACGTACTTTTGGAAAAACTCAATCAAGTTTCGCAAGACCTCGGTTTTGGCGAGATCAAAGCCCAAGATCCCGGCGAACGCGGGGCGGGTGATATATCATATGTTGCCGAAATCATTCCCGGTTTGGATGGACTCGGTGCAACTGGCGGAAAATCGCACGCAAAAGGTGAATTCACCGAACTAGATACGATGTCGCGACAAATCAAGCGGACGGCACTTTTGCTATATCGTTTAACCCGATAAAAGCAACTGTAAAAGACTCGTGTGCATCTTGAATGATATGAAACGAACTAAACTCATCACATGTGCTGCTATCCTGGTTTTATTTAGCACGATTGTAAGCACCTCAAAGCAATACTCTTCGAGTGAGAACGGCGATGCCGTCTTGGAAGAAATTGCAAAATATAAGAACTGGACAAAAATTTCTAAACAACCAATAAAAGTTTCGACAGATATAGATCTTGCTGGTGGTTGAAGTTTTATTACTACCGATTTCAGTTCGAAATCGCTAAAACGTCAAAAGGACATTGTCACGCTCCTAAAAGACATTGGGAAAGCTGTAAAAAACGCTTTTAAGGCGAGTACGAAACCGAATTCAACGGACTCGACGCATAGTTTTTTCAGCTTTGGAGCGGTATATGTAAATGAATTGGCTAAGGGAGAAATTTCAAAAGTTGCACCAACCTTTCCTCAGGGCTCGATAATTGTTCGAGAAAAACTTGCCAGCGTTTACGACGAAACGCCCCAAACGGTAGTTGTAATGGCTAAACGCGAACGTGGTTTCAGCAAAGAAACAGGGGATTGGGAATTTTTCACGTTCGGTGGCTCAGACCAAAAATTACAGAAACGGGAAACAAAGAGCACGTGTTCTAAATGTCATATTCAAGCCAAGGAAGATGACTGGGTATTCAAGACTTCCCTTAGATAGCTACTGCTACATATTCCAAATTTTATCGACCAATTTATTGGTATTTCATTCTGACCAGTAAAAACCGTATTTTTTCCTTGCACTTTTTCAAGACTTCTACAACAATTTTATAATGAGCATTAATAGTCCGGAAATTTTGGCAGTATTTGGAAAGCGGATTCAGCGTTGTTACGGCTGTTTTATCGCGTATCATCTGAAGGATATGTATCTCGGCGAAGACGTTACATTTTTTTGCGATCACTGCAAAGACGATACAATGTTTCACTTTGACGTTTTTTCCAAATTGCTTGATCTAACAAAAATCAAAGAAGTTACTGAGCAAGACCATCATCATTAATTCGTCTTTAGTTATTGGATCTAATGAAGAAGTTTACGCTAAAAATTAATAGTGAAGGCGAGAATCGCAAGGTAAATCTTGATGATGAACTTTCCATCGGGCGAACTGATTCGGCGAACATTGCTTTGCCTGATAATGGGCTTTCGAGGGTAAATACCACTTTTTTTCGTGATGGCGATGAAGTTTTTGTGGTTGACGAAAATTCTACGAATGGAACTTTTGTTAACGGCAAACCAGTTTTCAGCACGCCTCACAAATTGCTCGATGGCGACGAAATCACCCTCGGAAACAATACTGTAATTCTCTTCGAAGCTGCTGATAAAAAAGAAGTTATCGCTGAAAGTAAGCCGCAAGCGGAGCCAAAACACCATTCGACGGCAAAGACGAGTAAGAAATCTACTAAGCCCAAAGAGCAGATTGAAGAAAAGAAATTACCGCTGATACCGATTGTTGCCGCACTTTCAACAGTTCTTATCGTTTTTGTAGCCGCGATTGCAATTATCCTCGTCAGAGCGAGTAGTGGTAATTCAAATTCGGCAGCAAAACCACAACAACAAATTCCAACAAATATTCCGATTCCCGTTCGCGTGATCGATCCATTGGGTAATCAGGATCCTGAAGATATTGATGATTTGATCGCCCTTTTAGATCAGGATATTGCTGATGATGTGCAAGATGCCAGCACCTTCGACGAAGTAAAAAGCGAACCCGGTGAAGCCCCGAAACCTGATGAAAACGGTCTATTATTGAATGTTCCAATTTCGGTTTGGCAAGAACAGAAAAATATTGCGATGAGTGCACGCGATGCTCCCACCGGAACTGATCCGCCCGGACAAATCGTTCCACCCGAAATTGCCGGAGGCGGCGGTGTTCCAAAGCAGAAAGCAAAGCTCGCTGAAATGAAGCAAACCGGTTATATGCAGCCGATGGATTTTGCCGAACTTGCTCAAAAAAGGATGAACGGCGAACTGCTGGAATTGCCGATGGCGAGCCAAACATTTTTTCTCGATGTGGGTGGAAACGCCTCTGACGCGGAATTTAGTGGATTCGATTTTGGCAGATTTAAGAATACGCTCAACGACTGCTATTTTCCGATTACGCCGGGTACGCCTAAATATCAGACATTAGAGAAACTTGCGGGAAATTTTGCGGGTCAAAAATATGATCTGAATAATCCACGCGACCGTAAACAAATCCGGATTCGTCTGCTCAGAATGTTTCACCCTAAAGCTCTCAAACTTCTGCAAGAGCTTGCCGGCGCTTATTACAATGAATTCAAAAAACCTTTGCGGGTTACATCGCTGACCCGTTCGATGGATTATCAAATCAGTCTGAATAAAAATAACCTGAATTCCTTTAAAGTACGCGGACCAGACAGTTTACCGCCACACACCAGCGGCTGTGCATTCGACCTTTCACGTAAACAAATGACCGCTAAAGAACAAAATTTCGTGATGGCAAAACTCGCTGAAATGGAAAAACGCGGCGTTTTGGATGGTCTTCGCGAAGGCGGTGCGAACGCCTGTTTCCATGTTTTCATCTACAACGACGGTATTAAGCCGAAAGGGTTTTAGGGCATGCCTTTTATTCTCTCTTTTGCAGCCCTAATTTTTGCAAGTCTTACTATTTACGCCAAACTTCAGGAAAATGAAAAACTGCAATTCATTTTCAAACCGCTCGCAATGCTGGCGATAATTTTGTTGGTGTTTTTGAATTCGTCTTCACCGATGTCCTTCTATCAAAAAGCAATTTTAACAGGCTTGATTTTTTCGCTTATCGGCGACGTTTTTCTCGTAAAAGATAAACAATTTTTTATTCAGGGCTTGATAAGTTTTCTTCTCGGGCATGTATGTTACATCGCCGCCTTTTGGACCACTCCGAATCTGCTAAGCGGTTTATTTTATATAGCTTACATTGCAATTTTTCTTCTGATTTTATGGAAGACTTTAGGAAATTTGAAAATTCCGGTGATCATTTATTCGATCGCAATTGCATTAATGTCGTGGATGGCATTTAGCCGCTATTTTGCGATAAATGACGGTAAAGCATTACTCGCTTTTCTTGGCTCAGTCTCCTTCGTCGCCTCAGATTCTTTCCTTGCATTCAACAAATTCAAAAATCCGCTCCCGTTTGCTACGCTTCTGATTCTCGCGACATATTTTCTCGCTCAATGGCTGATTGCTCTTTCGGTTTGATTCTTTTAAGCTAAAACAATGAGCCTGACGAGTGATTTACGAAATTTGCCGACCGATAAAAAGCGGGTTGCGTTGGAGATGTCTGCATCGCTGGCGGGAGTGAGTTTGCGAGTCTCAAAGGCATTTGTTGAAGCCACTCCGAAAGCTACTAAGATATTGAATGTAGATAACTTACGACTCTGGGCGGAGATGGGACGCAAGCTCGCAATGGCAAACGCAGATGCTGGTGTGAAGTTCTTTACGGACGGTGTTTCGGAGTTCAAAAAAGTTCCGCCGAAGGCACGTTCGCTCGTTTTTCAAATCTGTACGCGTCAATTAATTCTTTCAAGTTCGATTGCTTTGGAGACGTTTGAATCGATTCCAAATCTTGCCAAAGAAGTAAATGACGATGAGCTTTTTACTGAGATTCTAACAGTCGCAAATGACGTTGCGAATCGATCTGCCAAACATTCTGCTGACTTTCTAAATGCGACGCCAAAAGTTGCCGATGTAATAAAACGCGATAAGAAAATTCAAAAATCCGCACTCGAACTGGCTTCTAATTTTGCGACCCGAACCGGCGGAATGACTGCTGATCTTTGGACTATTTTACCCGATGCACTGAAAGATTTAACAGCTCCACAATCCGTAAGCCTGACCAAAAAAGCATCTGAATTTCTTGAATTTGGAGGCAGCGTTACGCTCCATTTTGTCAGCTCGGGCGGCGAAGTTTTACGAAGAGTTGACACTGTTTTTGCGGATTGGTGCGAGGTTTTGCTGAAAATTGCCAAACATGGAAATGCAGTTCTCGTATCGTTTTTGCGGTCTAGTCCGGCGTTTTTTGCCCAGATTACTTCGCTTAAAAAAGACGACGAGATCATTCGGCTTTCGCGTCGGGTTTTGCATTTGACATTAGAAATTGCAGAGAATGATGCGGAATCGGCTTTAGCGTGTTTTCGTTCGGCGGCTTCGGCTTTGAAGAAGGTGACTTTGCTTCAATTTGAAGATTGGGTCAAGGCAGGCTTGGCTTCAAAAAATACGAATTCGCGAGCCAGAAAAAGTTACTTTGCACTTGAAACCCGTCAGAGCCATGATTTTCTGCACGAAGGGCGAGAAGGCTTACCGCTTGAAAAAGTTCAAACTATCTTACGCATTTATATTGAAGGACTTACGGGCAAGGAAGTAGAAATTGCACCGCTTTCGGCAATGCCGCAAGAATCGCGAATCAATGATGGCAAAACGATCTATTTACCCGCCACGGTTGCCGAATTTAAAGATGATGATTTGGATTTTCGGCTCTATAAAGTTTTGGCTGCACACGGTGCCGGGCAGATTGAGTTTGACACTTACGAGCGTGATACACTCGGGCTAAAGTCAGCATTTACAAGTCTTTCCGAACTTTACGAAGCGACCGCCGATGAGATTGACGCATTTTCATTGGCGGGCTATATCGAAGATGTGCAAAAAGGCGAAAAGGCATTGCCGGAAGAAGAAATTTCGCGTCATCAAAAGGCAAAACGTAAGAAGCTGCCAAAAAATTCAGACTATCGTGCGATCTTACAAGTCTTTCCGGAAACTTCACTTGCGAGGAAGATTTTCGGTACTTTGGAGAATGCACGAATTGACCGTAGACTTCGTGCAACATACCGTGGATTGGTCAGAGATTTGGATTTGATGCAAGCTCATCTTCGAGCTAACCGTCCTTTTATCTTTGATTTACCGATTCATCAAGTCCCTTTTGAGTTGCTTTTTCAAATCACACTTTGCGGCGGTGCGACCGAAGATGCGAGGCGTTTTTATGCTCAAATCGTTTCGGAAATCGAAAGCACGATTGACGTCTATTTAGTTAATAGAACTGCAACCGTTGCCGATACTTTGATGGCAACGAGCCGGGTTTACACACTTTTTCAAATTATCTCTCAAGATCAGCAGCAACAAAAATCCGAGGAAACCGAAGAAACTGAAGAATTTGAATACGACACGAAAGACGAAGGCGAAGCCGTGATTGAAGACAAACGAAAGCGTGACAACAAGGCGAAGGAAATGCAGGACGCACGCGATTTATTCAATGCATGGAACAGCTTAGATGAAGAAGGCGAGCCCGATGATTTGCAGGGTGCGGAGGCTTGGTCAACCCACGAAATCGGCGAGCAGCCTCTCGAATCGGGCGATGTCGCCTTTGCTTATGATGAGTGGGATCGGGAATTATCGGATTATCGGATTGGCTGGAGCCGCGTTGTTGAGAAAAAAGTAAAGCAAGGCGACCGCAATTTTGTCGAATTGACCCGCAGTCGTTACCGCGGCGTAATTTCCTCGATTCGTCATCAATTCCAGCTAATGAAGCCCGAAAATCTGCAAAAGATTAATCGTGAAATCGATGGTGAAGATTACGATTTGAATGCTTTGATCGATTACGTGGTGGACAAACGGGCGGACGGGCATCAATCTGAAAGAATCTATACAAAGCGTTTGCGAAAGCAAAGAGACGTTGCGGTTTCGCTACTTTTAGATCAGTCAAGCTCAACAGCCCGAACAATTACAAGAAATCCTTTGCAACCATATACGCATCCAGGCAAGAGAATTATCGAGATTGAAAAAGAAGGTTTGGTGCTTATGAGCGAGGCTTTAGAGGCGGTTGGCGATGTTTATTCAATCGCGGGATTTACCTCCGAAGGCAGGCGAAACGTTAAATTTTACATAATTAAAGACTTTGGCGAAAAACATTCTGACGAGATCGAGAAACGAATCGGCGGTATCACTTTTCAAAATAATACAAGGCTGGGTGCAGCAATCCGCCACGCTGCCGCCAAGATTCTCCGACAAGAATCCCGTACCAAGCTTCTTATAATTCTAACGGACGGCAGACCTTACGATCACGATTATGGCGACGCACGCTACGCCCGCGAAGACGTAAGAGAAGCCCTAATCGAAGCAAAAACGCATGGCATTACACCATTTTGCATCACGATTGACCGCGAATCCGAACAAGAATTAAAAGAATTATACGGCGATGTTGGCTACACGATTATCGATGATGTATTAAGTTTGCCGGAGAAATTACCGAATATTTATAGGCGGTTAACGAGATAAAGATTTAGGGTTCCAACTTAAATTTCTTTTTTATAGGCTACTTTTGAAAAAATGACCTTTATTTCTAAAAAGTTGAGCTATTTGATTAAAACAATCATGTTCCATTAAATCCTTAAACTCATCTTTAGACCACATATTTTGAATTGCACATGTGGGATCTTTTCTACAAATTGCAGCAACCATACATGCTAATCGCATTTTAGATCGTTTGCTTACAGCCCAATCATTGATATGACTTAGAGGTTGTGAGCAATCGTAATAACTATTTAGTCGTTCCTTAAAAGCCATATAAAGCGTGTATTTGCTATACTTTACGGTAGGTATTTGATAAAATAATATGCAAGATATTCCTAAATTAGATTGATTTTCTTGCAAATAGTTATGATTGGAAAGTCACCGGACGTTGGTCAAAAGCATTTGTTTTTGCCGAATTTAGTCGATTTCATTAATCTTAAACACGAACTTTGTTTGTTGGCTGAGGCGATTGATTGGCAAGTTTTCGAGACGGAGTTTGCTCCGTTTTATGCAAAAGCGGGCTCGCCGGCGAAACCGATACGGTTGATGGTCGGGTTGTTGATATTGAAGCAGCTTTACAAATTGGGAGATGAAACGGTGATGGCTGAGTGGGTATCGAATCCGTATTTTCAGTATTTTTGCGGTGAAGTTGTATTTCAATGGAAGTTTCCGTGCGACCCGTCGGACTTAGTTCATTTTCGGCATCGGATAGGTGAAAAAGGAGTGGAAAAGATCTTATCGGCGAGCATTTTGCTGCATGGGAAAGAAGTGCTAAGTGAAGATATATCGATAGATACGACGGTTCAACCAAAAAACATAACATATCCGACGGACACAAAATTGGCGGTTAAAATCATCGAAAAATGCAATCAATCCGCCGCCAAAGAAGACGTAAAACTGCGGCAAAGTTACAGGTTTACGGTCAAAGAATTGTTGAAAGCGGCGAATTCAAGAAGCCCGAAACGAGCGTTGGAAAGACGAAAAGCGAGGCGAAAGATCAAGACGATTGCGGGGCGGCAAGTGCGGGATTTGGGTCGGAAATTAGGGGAAGAAAGTTTGCAGAAACATGCGGAGAAGTTGGAAATCTACGAGCGGGTTTTGAATCAAAAGCGAGAAGACAAGGATAAAATTTATTCGCTGCACGCATTAGAGGTCGGCTGCATTGCGAAAGGAAAAGCGGACAAAAAATTTGAATTCGGCAGCAAGGTATCGTTTGCGGTGGCACAAAAAAGCAACGTGATCTTAGCGGCAGTAAACTTCAAAGGCAACCCTCACGACAACAAAACATTAGACTTAACGCTCGCACAGCAAGAGCGGATAACAGGCGTGAGAGCAAAAAAAGCGTTTGTTGACCGGGGCTACAAAAGCCGGGAAATCGGCGGGACAAAAGTGCAAGTGCCGACCAATGGAGCAGGAAAAACAGCGTCGGAAAAGTTGAAATTAAGAAAGAATTTCCGCAGACGAGCGGCAATTGAACCAATCATCGGGCACGTGAAAAATGACTTTGGAATGGCAAAAAACTATCTCAAAGGCGAAATCGGCGACGCGATCAACGCAATTCTGGCAGCAAGTGCGTTCAATTTCAAAAGCTGGATGAAAAAAGCCGCCGAGAATGTTATTTTTGTCTTTATTTGGCTAAAAGAATCACGGCGACAAATACAAAACATATCAAACTATTCCGCCGCTTATTGATTTATTAAGGAACGACTATTTAAGCATTCTTGTATTTCAGGAAATTTAGATACCAGTGATGGAAGAATTAATGTTTCTAAAGCTCCTTGTTCGTCTATCCATGGAATAGTTGCAAACATTAGAGGTGGTCGATTATCACTAACGGATGGCACGAGAAGCTGATTTGGTATAGTAAATTTTTCATTGGGATAAAAGCTTTTATTTGCTTTTTCAACTTGTGCCTTCATCTCTCTTAGAGCAGTATTTGCATTGTCGTCAGTATCCTGAACAAGTAAGATACCTTTTACTTTTTCAAAACCTCTAAGTGCAGTAATTGCATCAAGAACTCGATAAAAATAATTCTTTCCGTAGCCACCAGAAGTTTCTTTGTCAGGACAGACAAATTCAATATTTCTAATCCGTTTCTTTGCGATAAGGACTCTAAAAGTCTCTACATCTGCCGTTCCTTCACAAATAGCTATGTAAGATTTTGTAATTTTATTTGGAATCATTTACCTAATTTCAGCATGCTGCTCTATTGCACGCTTAAAGGTTAGTCCGGTGAATTGTCTTACTATACTACCCTCTTTTGTTCTTTCAGTTCTAATTAAGGAAAAGTCTTTTTCGTTTTTAGTCGCAACAGCAGCCATTGACTCTAACAATTCTTTACTGTGCGTTGAGATAAACAGTTGCACGTTAGATTTTTTGGCAAGTTCGTAAATTGCCCGACAAATATCCGGCATTTTTTCATAATAGAATCCATTTTCAAACTCATCAATTAAAATGTAACTGTATGGATGTGATTTAATCGCTAATAGTAATTGCAAGAATTTATTTACTCCATCCGACATTAAAGCTAGAGGCATTTTTGCTTTCAGCCCATTGTTTCGCCCCCAAATCATGCCAATGCCTTCCCGCGTTACTATAGATAGGTCTTCTACAAAAGGGTATATTTCATAAAAAATTGTTAAGACATCTGTTAAAGTTCCTTCGGCATCAAGTCTCGAATAACGATCTGCTGTTTCCTGAGGACTAAATTTTGTGTTCGATGCAAAAAACGCAGCATTTACTGGAGAAGGAAATCGTGGCAGTTGGAGTTTATCACCTTCTATTTTAGCCTGAACATTAAATTCTTTAGTCCCTTCATATTTACCCTTGAAATTAAGAGGGGCAATTAGCTTTGCCTGTTCTATGGAATCCCCCATTTCTAGTTGAGCTGCTTCTTGCTCCGCAAAGTAAATCTTGACATGTCTGGTTTCCGAAATAGTTCCTTTAGTTCCAAGATAAATAGTTTTGCTTGTATCAAAATTGAAAAAATAATCACCAAAGATATCGTAAAAAGTTTGCTGAGTTGATGTAATCTTTATGTCAGGCATCAATCGCCATCCTTTTAAGCGTAAGAACATCTCAGATGAAAGACCCCCCAACAAAAATAGTGCCTCAAGCAAAGCGGTTTTACCACTAGCATTTTCACCAACTATTACATTTAATTTCGTTAGGTTGTTTAATTCAATTAGCTCAAACCCCCTAAAATTTTCAATTTTTAATGAATTTATCATTACCGATGTTCCACTAACTTCAACCTTGGATTTTGAAATATTGTTTTAGCTAATGCTACCACATTATACAATGTTTTCGGAACTTAGTGATTAGGATGCTGTTAACGGTTTTGATGCCAAAATCATTATGTTATAAAACTTGAATGCAGCTTTGATTTTTGGGCAAATGATAGGTATTTGAGAAGAGATGGAGTAATTCAATTCAATGACGTTAACAAAAATTATTAGAGCGAAGAGACTACGAGAAACGATCCAATTCTAAATTCAACAAAAGCTTGTGCAATGCTTTTTAAATGTTTTTAACTCTGGAAATGTCAAAAGTCAGGCGAATGATTCATTAAGTTTTCCTCAACAAGCACGGTAGGAGCTAAATATGAAAGTCAATCAATTGAAAGATTTCTCTACGGCATAAAAACAATAACCTGGCGAATCGATTAAATCCGTTTACGATTACCTATTCGTCCGAGAAATCAACTTAAAGCCACAAACGAACGCCGTAACCACGCAACCGAAGATTAATAATAAACTCGATTCCGCCGCAACGAAAAGCGTGAAGAATATCAGTACAATTGATAAAAGTAATCCGATTAGAAATAGTTCTCTATTCATTTTTATATAGGTTATGCCACTTGCTGCTGCTGTCTAGTGGCTATTTCGTAAAGCGTTTCCGGGGCGATGTCCGCACCATTTTCCCAAACAACTGTCCAGCCATCAAGTGTGAAATTCTTGAAGTAATCAGTATTTTCCAGCGGTTTGAAGAATGGGTATTTCTTTATCCAATTTGAGAAATCAATCTCAGATTTTAAGCCGTCATTGAACGTCAATTCGAGCGTGTAATCTGAAACATAATGAGCTTCTTTTACTAAAATCAAATCTTTCATTTTTTGACCTCAAGTCAGTGGCGGAATTTTGTAAAAATCTCCACCGATTTGTAAAGCTTCCCAGTTTTCCGCAAGTTCCAATTGATGCAAATCAATCCATTCACGAATCAGTCTAACAGCCGTTCTTGAGGAAATATCACCTGCCAAAATATTGCCACGAAAATCAAAAACTGCCATTTCCCCTTGGTGTTCCGAGTGGAGATGTAGTGGATTATGATCATCAAAAAACTTTTTATAACAATACCAAAGAATATGGAAATTGTGGGCATATTTTTCTAGTCTGTGAAAATTAATTCCCCGTCTTTCTCATCAACCAAAACGCTTCCGCCATCAGCTAATTTACCGAATAAAATATCGCTCGCGAGCGGTTGTTTGATTTTTTCGTGAATCAGACGTGCCATCGGTCTTGCTCCATTTTTCTCGTCAAAACCGTTTTTCGCCATCCAGATTTTCGCCGCATCGGTTAATTTTACCAATACGCGTTTTTCGGCGAGTTGACCGTTTAATTCGTTGATAAATTTATCTACAACAAGCGTTATCACGTCTAGACCCAATGGTTTAAATGGAATCCAGGCGTCCAAACGATTGCGGAATTCAGGAGTGAAAGTTCGTTCGATAGCACCCTTTGCGTTGCCTTTGGTCGCCGAACCGGTGCGGAAACCAACTCCGCCCGATGAAAGTTCTCTCGCACCTGCGTTTGTCGTCATGATCAAAATTACGTTGCGGAAATCGGCTTTTTTGCCGTTGTTATCGGTCAGCGTCGCATTGTCCATCACTTGCAAAAGCAAATTGAATAAATTCGGATGTGCCTTTTCGATTTCGTCGAGCACCAAAACGGCGTGCGGCGTTTTCATAATCGCTTCGGTAAGCAAGCCGCCTTGGTCGAAACCGACGTATCCGGGCGGAGCTCCAATCAATCGCGAAACTGTATGCGGCTCGGCATATTCGCTCATATCAAAACGGATAAACTCAACGCCCAGTTCAGTTGCGAGTTGTTTTGACAGCTCGGTTTTGCCGACTCCGGTCGGACCCGAAAACAAAAACGAACCAATCGGACGATTCGGCTGCGATAAACCAGCACGCGAAATTTGGATTGCGGAAACAACTTTTTCGATTGCTTCGTCTTGTCCGTAAATGAATTTTTTGAGATCGCCGTTAAGTGTTTTAAGTCGATCTTTTTCATCCGCGACAACTGTTTTTGGCGGAATTTTCGCCATTCGAGCGAGCGTATTTTCAACCATTTGCACGGTAATTTGATTCGGTCTTTGGTCTTCCGGCAAAAGTTTCATCGCTGCCCCAACTTCGTCGATTACGTCAATTGCTTTATCGGGCAAAAATCTATCGTGCAGATATTTTGCTGCAAGTTCGGCTGTTACTTTCAATGATTCATCAGAATATTTTACGCCATGAAACGCTTCGTAAAATTTCTTCAAACCTTTCAAAATTTGATAAGTCTCCTCGACCGTCGGTTCATTGACTTCGATTTTTTGAAAACGTCTGGCTAAAGCTCTGTCGCGATCAAAAGCAGCTTTGTATTCGCTGTAAGTTGTTGAGCCGATACATCTTAATTCACCTGCGGCAAGTGCGGGTTTTAAGATATTCGATGCATCCATCGCACCGCCGGAAACTGCTCCCGCACCGACTATTGTGTGAATTTCGTCAATAAATAAAATCGCGTTTTCTTCTTTTTTGAGGTCGAGGATAATGGCTTTGAAACGCTGCTCAAAATCTCCTCGATAGCGTGTTCCGGCGACAACGGCTCCCATATCGAGTGCAAAAACCTTTGCATTCAAAAGAATTTCCGGAACGTTTCCTTCGTGAATTTTCAATGCTAAACCTTCCGCTAACGCCGTTTTTCCGACTCCGGGTTCGCCTACATAAAGCGGATTATTCTTACGTCTCCGGCATAAAACCTGAATCGTTCGTTCGATCTCTTTTTCGCGTCCAATGATCGGGTCAATTTGCCCTTCTGCAGCCTTTGCCACGAGTTCTACGGTAAAACTTTCGAGCGGTTTTTTGCGTGGAGCGGCACCTTGCTCGGGAAAATCTTCGTCAAAACCTTCCAAAAGCGGATCGCGGCTGCTATCAATTTTCGAAATTCCGTGTGCCAGAAAATTCAAAATATCGAGCCTCGTAACTCCTTGTTGCTGAAGTAGATAAACGGCATAACTCTGTTCATTTTGATACATCGAAGCAAGGATATTTCCACCGTCAACCGCCTTTTGTCCGCTACCTTCGGCTTGAAGCATGGCGTATTGGATAACGTTTTGAAAAGTTGATGTAAGTTCCGGCATGAGCTGCATATTCTCAGGAACTTTTTCGACAACATCATTCAAATATTCGTCCAAACCCTTTCTAAGTTCGTCAAAATTTGCCCCGCAATTGTTCAAAACATCATTCGCCACGCTATCGCTCAAAAGTGCGTAAAGCAGATGCTCAAGCGTAACGTATTCATGACGGCGTTTTACCGCTTCGTCAACGGCAATTCCTAGTGTTTCTTCTAATTCTTTGGTCAACATATTTCTTAAAGACTAACCGACATTTGATTCAGCCGAATCCAATTTCGTTGTTTCTATCTTACTACTCATTCCAGCGTCTTGCGAAGAATTTATCGCTATCAAAATCTCTTGCAGTCTTGCTTGGGTATAGCTGCCCCGAGTCCGCCAAGTATTCTATCCGCCACCTGAAAGCTCGCTTCCAAAAGCAAGTAATTACTATCTGTCATGCCCGGATAGCAAAGCGTTCGTTTAATTGTGTTAGCTTTGCTTCGCAAAACAATCGGGTCTAAAATGGCGATTCCTTGAAGTTTCGGCTTTCCGGTTTGCGGGGAAAGCAAAAAATAACTTATTCTAACGCCCCTATCGATAGCAGTAGGTCGCCCGTATTGTGGCTGTCTGAAGGGATCTTCGCTCAGCTGGACAAAAAGCACATAAGATTCATCGGTCAATTTCGCCTTTTCGGTTGCCTGCTTCCGATTGGATTGTCCGCCGTACTGTGCTTCCACATCCTTCGAATTTGCCAATCGCTCGTTAATCCAGCGATACCATGCATCAGGGAAATCAAATGTCTGCATAAGCTCCAAAGGAATTTCGCTGCTGATAATCATTGAATGAGCAGCCTTTTTCACAGCGATTTTCTGATCAACCGCCTCGTCCCGCTTCGTCTCCGGCTCGGGAGTTTTATTCGGAATCGGAGTAGGAACGGGACGCCGCCCTGATTGTGCGTTTATACCGAAAACACCAAACGACATGAGAAATACAACACATACGAAGTTCAAATAATAAAAATTAGCCTCATTCCTCATATCTTCACCTCAACTATTCTTCTTCAACCGTGCAAAGAAGCGGGAATTCTCTCGCTTTCGCCAAATTCATGGCTTTTTCAGATTTCATCGTGGCAACTTCATAAGTGTAAGTTCCGGCAATCCCAATTCCTTCTTCGTGAACTTTCATCATGATCACATAGGCTTCCCCAATATCCCGCAAAAAAACATTCTGCAAAACAAAAACGACAAATTCCATAGTCGTGAAATCATCGTTGTGCAAAATAACTTTATAAAGTTTCGGCTTTTCGAGCTTTACGTCGGTTTCGGTTACGACTTCGCTGTCTCTTTCATTATCAGTCATAGAGTTGCAGAGTTGCAGAGTTGCAGAAGTTTAAGAGATTAGAAAACTCTGGAACTTCTGCAACTCTGCTAACTTAAATGCTTTTTACCTCAAAATACGTCTTGATCGCCTTATAATCACTTGAATGTTCCAAGATTTCAAAGGCTTTCTCAAAATTTTCCAAGCCTTCTACTTTATGCGTCATCATTCGTCCGAGCCAGCCCTCATACATCGCTTCGCAGAGTGCCAAATCTTTCACGCCCATTTCAAAATGTTCGCGATTTGCGTTGACCGTTCCGACCATGGCCCGATTGCCTAAAACGAACTCTTGATTGATCTTATCCGATGGAACGCCGTCAGTTTTTCGCTCGCCGCCGGTAACGGATGAAAGTATCAAAATGCCGTTTTCGTTAAGAGCCTGCATCGCGTCAAAAACAATCGGCGAATATCCTGTGCATTCAAAAATCAAATCATATTGACCGTATTTTTCAACCGAATCGGTAACTGAAAGCTCGGCTGTAGAATTATAATTCGCTCCGATTGCTTCACACAATTCAGCATTTAAATAACCGGCTTTTTTATCGCGTCCAAATCCTTGAACTTGAAAACCACGCATCCGCAAAGCCATTATCGTCAGCAATCCAACATTTCCTGTTCCCAAAACTGCCGCCGTTTTCGGTTGCCAGATGTCGAGCCGACGTTGAATATCTTCCGCTTGTTTCAAACCTTTTTCGATAATGGACAAGTGGTTCGAGTAAAACGCCGATCTCAGCAATTTTCGGCGGAATTTTCACTAAAAAATCGGCACTTTCCGAGTAAAATTCAGCCATATAACCATGCAAACGCGAAATGCCGCGTTCCCAATACTCATCATCAGTCGTAAAATCCTGCTGCCCGATCGTGTCGTAAATACTGTGTCCAAAAGGTCGGCGGACCGTTGCCACAACAAAATCTCCAACCGCGAATTCTTTAACATTCTTACCAATTTCGACAATTCTGCCAAAATTTTCATGTCCTAAAACCAAAAAATCAAAGCCTTTCGGAGCAACGCCATATTCGCCATTATTTATCTCACGATCCGTGCCACAAGCACCCACGCGGAGGAGTTCGACTAAAACGCCGCGACCGTTTTTAATATCAGAGACTCTTGGCTTCTCCATTTCTACCAAATGTACTGATTTTACTGTTTTTGGTTTAACTGCAACTGCTTTCATTTGCCCTCATTTACTTTGAAATATTACACTAAGTTTAACTGACAGAATAAAAAAGCGAAAGTCCTTTTCAAACTCTCGCCCCTTCTTTTAAGCATCTAGTGTAGAATCTTATCGCGGCAGATTATTTAGTGATGAACCAGTGATCGATGAACGGATATTTTCGTCAACAAACTCCAAAAATTCAGCAAACTTTTTATCACCCAAATCGGTTTTGAGTTTCAAAATTGCCTCTTCGATCAAAGCTATTTTTTTCTTAGAGATTTCTTCTAATTCGGGTGGGGGTTCCGGTCTTCCTTCACCCCGAACGATCATTCCGCTTCGCATTTTTGCACGGAATTCTTCCATCAATGGTTTTGCCTGTGCGTTTAGCTTGTTCAATTCTTGCGATGTTTCTTGTGCAATTTGTAATAATGCTTTTTCTTGCTTACCATTGAGAACTTTCTTCTTTCTGTAACATGAACAAATAAATATGTCCGATGGACTAAATCCTCGTTCTTTTTCCGCTGACCAGCCCATTTGAGCAAGTCGGAAGACTGTTCCGAAGACGACATAATCCGGAATATCGCGAGCTTTGATCGGATCATTTGGCAAACGCGATACTCTCTCACCTCTCGGTAAATTAGGAGGCGGAGTTTTGAGTCCTGATGGCGAACTAATTGTTACGCCCTTTACGACTCGTCCGCTTTGGGCATGAATACTGCTCATTGAAAATAGTACGGCAATCAAAATGGACGCCATGAGCCATAAGTTCCGCATAGAATTGATTCCTCCGAGTTAACTCAAAGCCAAAATAACACAGAAACACAAAAGACGAAAGTCTTTTCAAACCTTCGCCTTTTACATTAAGAAGATACCGGATCGCTATCGCTTCGCGTACTGATTTGCCGGATTCGTACTGCTCCCAATACTGACTACATACCTGCTCCGTGGCATTTCTTAAATTTCTTGCCGCTTCCACAATGACATGGATCATTTGGTTTTACTTTCGGAGTATCTCGTACGAAAGGCGTATGTTTTGCTGCTTCCGCACCCGCCATTTCCGCACCTTCAAAAGCTCCTGTAAAAGCCATTCCGGCAGCTTGCTTTCTGGCACGTTGTTTTTCAAGCCGTTCGAGCCGTTCGATCTCTTCTTGTTCATCTTTTACAACTACTTCAAGATTGAAAAGCGAACGAGCCGTATTGGTGTCAATTCGATCAAGCATTTCTTGAAACATATCGAAACTTTGCTTTTTATATTCAACTAAAGGATCTTTTTGTCCATAGCCAACCAAACCGATTCCTTGCTTCAAATGGTCGATCGAAAGCAGGTGATCTTTCCATTGAGAATCGATAATATTTAGCATGATATATCGTTCATAAGCCCGTAAAGCCTCACTTCCGACGAGTTTTTCTTTCTCGTCATATTGACTTGTCGCAGTTTTCCAAACGGCTGCCTGAATCTCTGCTGAGTTCATGGTTTTGAAATCAACATCTGCGTGAACCGCCGGATCAACCGCGTAAATGCTTTCAATTTCCGCCGCATAAGTGTCAATATCCCACTCGCTCGGATTAACTTTCGGATTAAGAAAATTATTGGTTAAATCTTCCAAAAGATCGCGTGCAACGCCCATTTCGCCAATCAAATATTCGCGATGCTCGGGTTGCTCCATCAATTGCCGACGCAATCCGTAGATCGTTTCACGCTGTTTATTCATCACATCGTCGTATTTCAAAACGTGTTTGCGAGTTTCAAAATTTCGGGCTTCAACCGCTTTTTGAGCTCGTTCAATTTGTTTGGTAACGGTTTTCGATTCAATCGCTACACCGTTTTCCATGCCGAGCCATTCCATCATCGAACGAACTTTATCGCCCGCAAAAATCCGCATCAGATCATCTTCGAGCGACAAAATAAATCGCGACGAACCCGGATCGCCTTGCCGACCTGCACGTCCGCGAAGCTGATTATCAATTCGCCTCGATTCATGGCGTTCCGTGCCAATGATATGTAAACCACCAATCGCGACAACTTCGGCATGCTCAGCTTTTACAATTGCTTCCGCGTTCTTCAATTCTTCCGCAAATTGCTCTTCGCTTGCTTCATCAGGATTAATTTCCTTATGTTTCAAGAAATCGCGAGCCATCGCTTCAGGATTACCACCAAGCAGGATGTCGGTTCCGCGTCCAGCCATGTTGGTGGCGATTGTAACCGCACCTTTGCGTCCGGCTTGAGCGATAATTTCCGCTTCACGATCATGATATTTAGCGTTCAAAACATTATGTTTCACACCAATTTTAGCTAACATTGCCGCAACTCGCTCGGAATTTTCCACCGAAACGGTTCCCACCAAAATTGGCTGCCCTTTTTCGTGTCGATCCTTAATATCTTCGACCACGGCTTCCCATTTTTCCGGCAAAGTGCGATAGATCAAATCAGGATTATCCTTTCGAACCATCGAACGATTTGTTGGAATAATAATCACATCGATGTTGTAAGTTGCTGCAAATTCAGCCGCTTCCGTCTCGGCGGTTCCTGTCATTCCCGAAAGTTTTTCATACATACGGAAATAATTTTGCAGAGTAATCGTGGCAAGAGTTTGGTTCTCGCGTTCGATTTTTACGCCTTCTTTTGCTTCAACTGCTTGATGCAAACCATCTGACCAACGGCGTCCATCCATCGGGCGACCAGTAAATTCATCAACGATAATGATTTCGCCTTCACGAATCATATAGTGATGGTCTAACTTATAGAGTGTGTGTGCTTTAAGAGCTTGCTCTACGCAATGAAGCAATTCCATTTGTTCTGGATCGTAGAGATTTGGAACACCCAAAAGCCGCTCAGCTTTAGTAACTCCCTGCTCGGTTAAAACTGACGAATGATTCTTTTCATCCAATAAATAATCGCCGGTTGTAACCTTTGTTTCTTCATCTTTATTTCCACGTTCGAGTTTTGGAATGATCTCGTTGGCAATCGCATATTTGTCGGTCGCCTCATCGGAAGCACCCGAAATAATCAAAGGAGTTCGGGCTTCGTCGATCAAAATTGAGTCAACCTCATCCACTACCGCGAAATAATGTCCGCGTTTTTGCACGAGTTGATCTGGGTCAAACTTCATATTATCCCGCAGATAATCGAAGCCGAATTCATTGTTTGTACCGTAAGTAATATCAGAATTGTATTGCTCAAGCCGCTCGTAATCGTCCATATCATTTTGAATACAGCCGACCGTTAAACCCAAAAAGCGGTGAATTCTGCCCATCCATTCGGCATCGCGAAGAGCCAAATAATCATTAACCGTGATGACATGAACGCCACGATCGGTTAAGGCATTTAGATAACTCGGAAGCGTCGCGACCAAAGTTTTACCTTCACCGGTTCGCATTTCAGCTATTTTACCTTGGTGCAAAACGAGTCCGCCGATTAGCTGAACATCAAAATGCCGCATACCAGTTACGCGACGCGAACCTTCCCGAACGGTTGCAAATGCTTCAGGTAAAATCTCGTGCAGAATTTCCTGCTCACGCTTGCGACGTTGTTCTTTATCGTCAATTCCTGCCAATGCGTTGGCAACTTGTTCCTTAAACCGAGCCGTTCTCGCACGGAGTTCATCATCCGAAAGCTTTTGTAAGCCCGGCTCAAGAGCATTGATCTGATCAATAATTGGTTGGATTCTTTTCAGAAAGCGATTGTTTTCGCTCCCAAAAACTTTAGTTAAAAATTTATCTGCGAAGTTCATAAAATTGTTAGTTGATCATTGTTAATCGTTGAAAGATTCACAAAATCCGAAAAGGCGATTTAGTAATCGCACGTGAAAAATTGATCTATTTGGATTAAAAGTCGGATTATTTGAGTAATGAATCAATAGAACCCCGGGGAAGGCGTGTAACGATGAATATTTGATTCTTTTGCGAGGTAATTTTGGTCTTTTCGTAAACCACCTTTTGCGGTTTACTTTTTAAAATGCGAGATTGTAAATTTGGTTTGTAATTGACGTTTAGGTCAACTAAATGGGCTTCTTTAATCGAAAAATTTGTCGTAAACGTTACTCCGTTTACAACAAATTTATCATTTTCTGTGTTCTTTTCCTGAGTAAAGAAAAACCCAACTTTCTTTTCTGCACCCGATTCAATTTCGCTAAAAATATCGTCCGGCTTGGTATCTAAATCGTCCTTGAATTCTATCTCATTGCGAAGGTCAAAAAACGAATTCGTAGCAGCATGAGCCAAAACCTGCGGCGTTGCACCAACCAGCACCAAGCCGAGATATACGGTAAGAAAAAGAATTGAATTGTAATTTTTACGATTCGTCATCAAGGACTAAATATAACATTGAAAGCAAAAGTTTTGATCTTTCCTTTTGCCTTTTTACTTTTACGTTTAATTATCTACCCTTCCCAGTAGCCGATTCTTTCGAATCATCGCTACTGCTTGGCTGCGACTTTTTTTGGCGTGCTTCCTGTATCTTTTGATCGATAATTTTATGAGCCTGATCTTTTGGCATCGCGAAATTAATAATAAAACTCTTTCCCTGCGGTTGGAATTTCAAAGCCTTCATCAAATCTTGAACTTCAGGTTCTTTAACATTAATTTTGGCAACTGCCATCAATCCATTAAAACCGCTTGAAACTGTTCGAGCCTTTGTTTCGGTTGGCAGATTAGAATTGATAATCGCTGAAATTTGTTGGTCATCTTGCACCAAAGTCAGATTAATCTTTTCCACTCCGAGAGCTTGCAGATAACTAAAAATCGAACTATTACCTATTGCTTCGATTGCATCTTTGGCAACTCCGACCATTTGTTCCTGCCCTTCGCCTTTAACGAATCTGGTTTTCTTAGCGTCAAATTTACCTTCTTTGGTTAAAACGCCATCCAAAACAACCGTAAAAGTTTGTTTCAAATCAACCTTAACTTTCGGATCTTTATCGTCAACTTTCGCAATCACGCCATCGACCAAATCTTGAAATGGCTTTTTATTGAAAGTACTTGTAAATTCAGTCTTTGCACCTTCAGGGTCAACAGTCGGCGAAGGAGTTGGTTCAGTCTTTTTAGGTGTTGGCGAAGGTTTCGTGTTTTTGCCTGCGGTTGTCTTATCGCCCGGCAATGTCAAATCTCCCGGAGAATCATTCGACATTGGATTATTATTAGACTTTATTGGTTTCGGAGTTTTATTACGAGCAACAGTCGGCGGTTTATATTGCTTTGGCGAATCACCGAAAGAAAATGGTGAATCGGGAACATCTTGCTTCGCAACTTTATCATTCGGCGTCGGAATAACTTGCGGTTGATTTGTTAAATCTCCACCGCTAGACGGAGTTGACGAAGAATCCGTCGGAGGATTAAATCCATCCATGATATTTGGAACCGCCTGATCCGCAGGAACTTCAGGATTAGCGAGTGCAAAATAGCCATCAGGATATTTTAATTGATCGCTGACATCGATATAAGTTATCTCCTCAGCGTCTCCAATCTCTTCTTTTGTGTAAGGTTTGCTCGTCCATTCATTGTCTTGACCGAGAAAAGTAGAAGCAACGTAGGCTGAATCCAAAACCTGGCAAACGATTCCTACATAAGGCGTATCACAGCCTCTAGTACTAAAAACATTAAATTGACTAAGCGAAAAGATTCCGAGAATATTAATCAAAGCCGCGATTGCAAAAACCTTGTAAATTCGCGGGTTAAATTCCCAAACCTTCATTTCGTAATCTTCAAATAATTCTTTTTCTTCCATAACCGTATAAAAAAATCTATAAAATATTTATATAAAACTTCACCAACATTAAACTTAGACGCAAAAAGACGAAAAAGCGTTGGCGAAACAATCAAATATTTTATCACCAATGCTTTTCAAATAAAAGCATTTTCCGAAGTTCTAAACCATTCGACAAATATCGGCTAACAATTTAACATCTTCTTTATGGCAAACACTCGCAATCAGCGTCCAAAACGCAAGAAAAACGATTCTTTAGGAGGCAACAACAGCCACCAAAAGGAACGTAATTTTAAACGCGAACTTGCAGAAAAAAGTTCAGATATTTTCGCTTCGGCTATTGCTCCGAGCACAACACACAAAAGGCAGCTCGAGAAGTTATTAGCCGGAATCGGAACGCCCGAACCTGCTCCAATCGTCCCCGATCAGTTTCAGCTCGAGGCTCTGGAAGCCATTGAAAAACAAGACGTTTTGGTTACTGCTCCAACCGGAAGCGGCAAAACATGGATTGCCCGCGAAGAAATCCGTCGCTTGCTGAGCCAAGGGAAAAAAGCTTGGTACACAACACCTCTCAAAGCTTTAACGAATTCAAAATATCTGGAATTTTCAAATGAATTTGGTGCAGAAAACGTGGGAATTTTAACCGGTGATCGCAAGGAAAATGCCAATGCACCATTAATCGTCGGCACGACCGAAATTTATCGAAATCAATTGTTTGATTCATTGCGAACGGGCGAACAAGTTGGCACGGATTTTGTGATTTTAGACGAAGCACATTATTTGTCAGACGAAGAACGTGGACACGTTTGGGAAGAAGCAATTATCTTGAGTCCGCCAAGAATTCGTCTTCTTTTATTGTCTGCAACGGTTGGAAATGCAGAAGAATTTGCTCAATGGATTGAAGAAGTTCGCGGCGTGAAAGTTCGTGTAATAAATCGTGCCGGATCGCGTCCCGTGCCGCTTCGTGCCGCTTTTCTCGCATCTGATTTGCGTCTTTTTCCGCTCTTTGACGAGCAAAATCAATACAATCGCGAAATCGAACAATTCACAAAAAAACGGGATAATGGAGCAAGAAATTTTAGAGAAAGGCGTCGTAGATAGAGATTTCTTTAACGCAAAGTCGCGGAGACGCAAAAGAATCACGGCAAAATATTAAAGTTATGAAATAGTTTTATTTCGCGTCCTTGCCGCTTTGCGACTTTGCGTTTAGCTATCTTTGTAAACGTTTGCCCATTTCTAAACCTAACGCTTGCAATGCGTTAGCCGGGCGAACCATCACTTCAAAATCGATGATCTTTCCACCGTCGTCAAATTTAATCAGATCAACTCCACGCAAAGTCAATTCGCCAATTTTAGCTTCGAATTCCAACGCACAATCCTTCTCACCTAAAATCTCACGGACGTAACGAAATTCTTGCAAAACCTTTGTAACTGTTGTCAGAATTGCGGTTGTGATCGCTTTTCCATCCTTCGGTTTCCAAACAAATGGTGAGTGAAACTGCACATTTTCGTGCAAAAGCTCGTCTAAAAGCGTTTCATCCTGTATTTTTACAAATGCGTGCCATTTTGAAAGCTGCTCGTTCATAAAGTTGATTTTAAAACGCCCACAAAAAACGCGAAGCAAAGAAATGTAGGAAGTTTGAATTATTGGAACTAAATGGAGAAATATTTTACTCGCCTAAATAAGCTTCTTTAACTCGCGGATCATCGGCTAAAACTTTCGAATCGCCTTCCATCACGATTCTACCTGTTTCCAAAACATATGCCCGATCTGAATGCTGCAAGGCACCGTAAGCATTTTGTTCAACAAGAAGAATTGTCGTGCCTTTAGAGCGAATTTCGTCAATTGCTTCAAAAATTTGATGAACAACCAGCGGAGCGAGTCCGAGCGAAGGTTCATCAAGCAAAAGCAGACGTGGTCGGCACATCAAAGCACGTGCCATTGCCAACATTTGTTGTTCGCCGCCGGAAAGAGTTCCCGCTTTTTGTGATTCACGTTCTTTCAAACGAGGAAACATCGCAAAACCTTTCTCCAAATCATCCTTGATTCCGGCTTTATCTTTGCGGATATATGCTCCCATATCAAGATTTTCGCGGATAGAAAGATTTGCAAAAACTCCGCGACCTTCAGGCGACATTGAAATTCCCATCGGCACAAGTTTGTGCGTCGCCATTCCGCTAATGTCTTTGCCTTCATATTTTACGGTTCCGAGCCTTGGCGAAAGTAATCCCGTGATAGTTCGCAAGGTTGTTGATTTCCCCGCACCATTTGCACCGATAAGAGTGACAACTTCGCCTTGTTCGACATGCAACGAAATATCCGTCAATGCCTCAATCGCACCGTAATTAACTGAAATATTTTCTAAAACCAACATAATAAAAGTGAGCGGTGGACAGTGAGCAGTGAGCAGTATTTTCTGACCACAGCCCACAGCCCACTGGCTACTAACTACCTAAATACGCCTCAATAACTTTCGGGTCATTTTTAATTTCTTCGGGATTGCCTAGAGCGATTGATTTTCCGTAATCTACAACCTGAATTCGGTCGCAAACGCCCATTACAACTCGCATATTATGTTCGACCAAGACGACCGTCAAATCAAATTTGTCTCGAATTTCCTTGATCAATCTCATCAAATCTTCTTGCTCAGAAGGATTCATTCCGGCTGCCGGTTCGTCTAAAAGCAGCAATTGCGGTTTCGTCGCCAATGCCCGAACGATCTCCAAACGCCTTTGATTTCCGTAAGGTAAGCTTGTTCCGCCTTCATCTTTATACTTTGCGAGATCAAAGATTTCCAAAAGTTCCATCGCAAAATCACGATGTTCCTTTTCATCCTTAAAATATCGAGGCAGACGAAAAACTGCTTCAACCATTGTCTGTTTCGAGTGGCGATGGCACGCCGTAACTACATTTTCCAAAACTGTCATCGAAGGGAAAAGCCTTATATTTTGAAACGTTCGCGAAACACCAAGCCGCGAAATTTGATACGGACGCTTACCATTTATTCGAGTTCCATCAATAAAAATGTCGCCGGAAGTTGGTTCGTAAACGCCCGTCAAAAGGTTGAAAACTGTCGTTTTACCGGCACCATTTGGTCCAATGAGACCGAAGATCTCACCGCGACGAACGTTCATATCAAGCTCTTTAACCGCAGTTAAACCGCCAAATTTGATAACCGCTTTATTTGTTTGCAAAACTAAATCATCGTTTCGGCTCATTTCGCGAGTCCTCCTTTACGTTTAAAGAAGTCCATAATTTCTCGGGTTCCCAAAATTCCTTGTGGACGCAAAATCATAGTTAGAATAAGAATCAAAGCGAAAATAACGAGATCGTAAATCAGCGAACTTAATTACGGTTGCACCAATTTGGATATCAGGAAGTTGCCGCAAGAAGTTCGGGTAAAAGCGTTACGATAATCGCACCTAAAATCGCCCCGGTCATCGAACCCATTCCGCCGATAACAATCATAATGATAATCTCAAACGATTTAATAAACTGAAAATCGTTTGTATGCAGAAATTTGTTGTAATGTGCGAAAAGAACGCCAGCAATTCCGGCAAATGAAGAGCCGATAATAAAGGAAGTTACTTTATAGCGAGTGGTATTTACGCCCATCGCCTCAGCCGCAAGTTCGTCTTCGCGAATAGAAATCAAGGCACGTCCCGTATCGGATTTGACGATGTTATGAACAACTACAATCGTGATTACCGTAAAAACTCCGATCCAAAGAAAATTTGCGTAGCCCGGAACTGCATAGCCTGTCGCTCCGCCAACCGCGTCAATATTTAGAATCACGATGCGTATAATTTCGGCGAATCCGAGCGTTACGATCGCGAGATAATCGCCTTTCAATCGCAAACTCGGAATTCCAACAACCATTCCAGCAAGCCCGCGGCAATTGCACCAATCACGATTGCGAGTCAGTAAAACAACTCCGATTGCCGCAGTTTCACCCAAAAAGCCAAACGTTCCTTCAAGCAACTTTTCCGTAATTTACAGTAAAATAAGCTGAAGAATACGCTCCGACTGCCATAAATCCGGCGTGACCAATCGAAAATTGTCCGGTAAAACCGTTAATCAGATTGAGCGACGTTGCCAAAATAACGCTGATGGCAATAAACACAAGAATTCGTCCCGTATAATCGTCAACGCCGAATCCTAAAAAGCCCGTTTTGCTCAGCATTTCGTTCAAAACGTAAACCACTGCGAGTGCCACGACAACGCCAATAATTGTTTTTATCCAATTCATATTTGAAGGATTAAGGATGAAGGATTAAGGATGAACGCCGTTGGCTATTCATCACGTATCCAGACATACTTTTCTTAAACTTTTTCCTGCACATTAGAACCTAAGAGTCCGGCAGGTCTTATTAAAAGTACCAAAATCAAAATTGCAAACGCTACCGCATCGCGATATGTTGAAGGAATTCCGATGTAACTCCCGTAACCAACAACTAATGTTTCCGCCGCTCCGATAAGCAATCCGCCAAGAACTGCCCCGGGAATGTTTCCGATCCCGCCCAAAACTGCTGCAACGAAAGCTTTTAAGCCATACATAATCCCCATCAATGGATCGATTTTAGGATTATATTGTGCGGTTAAAACTCCGCCCGCCGCCGCGAGTGCCGAACCTAATGCAAACGTAAATGAGATCACAAAATCGGTATTAATTCCCATCAATTTTGCGGATGCTAAATTGAAAGAAACTGCCCGCATCGCTTTCCCGATTTTTGTGTAAAAAATAATGTATTGCAAAGCGACCATCAGAAGTATTGAGACAATAAAAATCACAAGCTGTGATGTTGAAATCTTTGCATTTCCAAAAAGCGTAAAACTATCGTTTGTGATTAATTGCGGAAAGGCTTTCGGAGTTCCAGAGAAAATAAATACGAATAGATACTCGATTAAAAGCGACACGCCGATTGCGGTAATCAAAGTCGTCATTTTCGAAAATTTTCTAACCGGACGATATGCGAAACGTTCAATTACCATACCGACAATCGCGGCTACTGCCATCGAGCCGAGTAGTGTAACTCCAAACCCCAAAGCCGAAGGACTTGCAGCAAAACCTAGGGACGTGGCGAGAATAAATCCTGTGTATGCACCGACCATGTAAATGTCGCCATGTGCGAAATTTATCAGCCGCAATGTCCCATAAACCATCGTGTAACCGAGGGCAATAAGTGCATAAATCGAACCAATCGTTAAACCATTGATAAGTTGTTGAACAAAAGTGTCCATATGATTCAGAGCAATAACTTTTAAAAATAGAGTTTCGAGCCTATTAATGTGGCTCGAAACTCCTAAATTTCAAATTCAAATCTATTTCGTTGCGTTTGTGTTGGCAGGAGCCGCCGTTGTGTTGTCAGCCGGCTTCGCATTACTGTTAGCCGCCGCCGCGTTAGTTGCCGGTGCAGCCATTCCTTCAGGATAAATAGTTTCCTTGAAAGCGAATTTTGCACCAGCCGCATCAAGTTCTAAAACTACCGCAGGTTTAACCGCATTACGGCTTCCATCGAGCGTGATTTTACCGGTTACGCCAGGAAATTCTTTCGTTGCATTAATTGCATCCTTTAATTTCGCACTGTCTGTTCCGCCGGCTCGCTTAATCGCGTCCGCTAAAACTTTCGCCGAATCGTATGCAAGAGCCGCAAGTGAATCAGGAGCAACGTTGAATTTCGCGGTGTAGCTTTTCACGAAGTTTTGAATTTCAGGTGCCGGATTATCTGCTGAATAGTGATTAGAGATGTAAGCATTCTTCAAAGAAGCTCCGCCGAGTTTCCAAAGTTCAGGAGAATCCCAGCCGTCTCCGCCCAAAAGGGGCATCGTCATTCCAAGCTCACGAGCTTGGCGGGCGATAATCCCAACTTCTCCGTAATAACCCGGAATATAAATTACATCAGGTTTTTGATCACGCATTTGCGTCAATTGACCTTTGAAATCTTGGTCTTTTTGAGCGTAAGTTTGTTTGGTAATAACCTTTCCGCCAAGTTTTGTAAACTCTTCTTCAAAAAATTTCGTCAAGCCTTTACTGTAATCCGAACTGTTGTCGCCTAGAATCGCCGCTGTTTTAGCTTTCAATGTGTTTGCCGCAAATTTTGCCATTACCGAACCTTGAAAAGGATCAATAAAACAAACACGAGAAATATAATCACCAACTTCCGTAACTTTCGGATTTGTTGAGGAAGGCGTAATCATCGGGATTTTCGCTTCTTGAGCAACCGGTGCAGCAGCGAGCGAATTCGACGAAGCAACTTCGCCTAAAACTGCTACAACCTTATCTTGGCTAATTAATTTCGAAATAACTGTTTTAGCTTTTTCAGGTGTTCCTTGGTCATCTTCGAAAATCATTTGGAGTTTCTTACCATTAACTCCGCCAGCAGCGTTGATTTCATCAAACGCGAGTTGAATGCCGTTTTTGGTCGATTGACCAAAACTCGAAGTCGCCCCAGTTGTATCACCGTAAACGCCAACTTTGATGCCGTCGCCAGTTGCGGTTGTTCCATTAGTGTTGCCACCTTTTTCTACACACGCCATAGGTGCGAGCATTGAAATTGCCAAAATAAGACTTAAAACGATTCTTTTCATACTTTCCTCACAAAAAACTATTAATTATGCTCCCCAAATTCATTGGCAAAAAAACAATTTGTTATCTTTTCATAAGATTTTAATTCTTGCCATTATGTTCGTCATACTACGCAAATCTTCTGAATTAGGTTTGCTTGAATTTGATTGCAGAGATGTTATTGTAACAAAAGGATTATACCGAAATAAGCGAGAGTGTCGAGTTTTCAAACGACAAAATATCTATTTTTATGCCTGAAAAAGTTGATTTAGAAAGTTTTGCACCCGATTTTGGTGATATGCCGAAAGAGGATTTCCGGAAATTCGGATATGAGATGGTAGATTGGATCGCTAATTACTTCGAACGCTTGGAAGATTTGCCTGTAATTTCGCAAAATCAGCCAAACGATTTGAAAAACGCTTTACCAAAATCTGCACCTTTGACGGGGGAAAGTTTTCCACAGATTTTCGCGGATGTGGAAAACTTAATTTTGCCCGCCGTTACACATTGGAATCACCCGAATTTTCACGGACTTTTTTCCACTTCAACAAGTTCAGTTGGAATCTTCGCGGAAATGCTTTCAGCGACCTTCGACATGAAAGCGATGCTTTGGCGAACTTCGCCTGCCTCTACCGAACTCGAGCCTGTTGTATTGGATTGGCTCCGGCAAATGATGGGTTTGCCGGAATATTTCAAAGGTTTGATATATGATACGGCGTCAATTTCAACCCTTCATGCGATTGCGATGGCACGTGAAAAACTGAATCTCAACATTCGCGAACGCGGAATGAGCGGACGAAACGATTTGCCGCTTTTAAGAATTTACTGTTCTGAGCAAACGCATAGTTCGATTGATAAAGCTGTTATTCTGCTTGGACTTGGAACAAATTCAATCGTAAAAATCCCAACCAACGAACGTTTTGAAATGAATGCAGACGATCTGAGCGATGCGATTCGTGATGATAAAAGTCGCGGCTATTTACCGTTTTGTGTAGTTGCAACAATTGGAACAACTTCTACCACCAGCATCGACCCAATCGATAAAATCGCAGATATTTGCCAGCGAAATAATATTTTTCTACACGTTGATGCCGCATATGCCGGAAGTGCGGCAATCGTCCCCGAATTTCAATACTATTTCAAGGGTTGGGAGCGTGCTGATTCAATCGTTACCAATCCGCATAAATGGCTTTTTACGCCCTTTGATTTATCGGTTTTATACGTTAAAGATTTAGATTTATTGAAAAAAACCTTCTCGCTTGTCGCCGAATATTTGAAAGTGACCGAAGAAGTAACAAATCAGATGGATTACGGAATCCAACTCGGTCGGCGGTTTCGTTCGCTCAAATTGTGGTTTGTCATGCGATATTTTGGTCAGGAAGGTTTGATCGAAAGAATCCGCGAACATTGCCGCCTGGCTCAACTTTTTGCGAATTGGGCAGACGACAGCGAAAATTTTGAAACGCTTGCACCGGTTAAATTTGCTCTAGTTTGCTTTCGGCTAGCTCCAAAGAATATCGAAGATTTAGATGCTTTTAACGAAAAAATGATGAATGAAATCAACGCTTCTGGCGAGGCTTATTTGTCGCACACAAAGTTAAATGGCAAATTTACTTTGCGGCTTTCAATTGGAAGTATCCAAGTAGAAGAACGACATATCGCCAAAATCTGGAATATTTTGAACGAAAAATTATGAGAAAAATTATTTATTCATTTTTAATTTTGGTAATTTTTACAACTTTCGCTTTCTCACAAAACAAACGCCTAGTAAAAACAAAATTAACCAAATCACAAAAACTTGAATTAAAACGAGAAAAATTTGATCCAAAACGGAATCCGAATGATGATTTGCAAACCGCAATTATCAGGGCAACTGCTGAAAATAAACGAATTATAATAGACATCGGCGGCGAGTGGTGCGGATGGTGCATTCAGATGGATAATTATTTTTTACAACATAAGGATTTGGCGAAATTGCGGGATAAAAATTTCATTTGGGTTAAGGTAAATATGAGTGAAGGCAATGAAAATAAAGAGTTTTTAGGAAAATATCCCAAAATCTCCGGCTACCCGCATTTGTATGTTTTGGAAAAAGACGGCTCCGTTTTGCACTCACAAAATACTAGCGACATTGAAGAACCTGATTTGCCAATAGTTGTTCCAAGCGATGTTAAAGACAAACAGGCTTTCTTGAAAAAAGAGCAGGAAAGACGCAAACAGCGAAGCTACGATTTGACGAAATTTACCGAATTCTTGAAACGTTGGACGCTCGCCCAAACCACAAAATAAACAAGACGTTCGTTTTTGGGTAACTTCTTGTTTATTTTGCGTGACGGGCGGGGGTTAATCAAACCAAATTGTGTCTGCCAACCATTTACCGTTTGTCTCAATTAATGTCGTCAATGTCCGCTCATTTTTCATTTTTATTTTGGCAGTCTTCTTGCCGTCAGACTCGCCCATTTCAACCGATCCAACCAAATCATCGATTGTGTATTTGACCGCATCAGTCTTGGCTTTTTCAACTGCATCTTTCGTCACGCTGTCTTTAACGCGGTCGGTAAAACAGGTTTGGAGCTTAACAACATCGCCAGATTTAATCAGTTGCAATTGATAAACAATAGAATCTTTGGGATTGCTCAACGAATTGTCGCTGATTGGCGACGTATCGCTGCTTTTTGTAGTTGTAGAAAATGCTCCTCCGCAAGCCGCGATTAAGGCAAAAATCGGCAGTATCATCAATAAAAGATATTTCTTTTTCATATTATAATTTATTGCTCAAGTTAATTTGCTCGATGGGCAATAATCGCTCCATCCCCTAGTGCCATTCTATTGCGATCAAGCATTCTGAAATGCCATGTATCCCAACGAATCGGCTTCCCATCGGTATAACTAATTCGCATTGTATTATTATCGTTCAACGACCATTTTCCGGTTCGCTGAGTCGCGTATGGACCACATTGCGTCATTCCAGAATGAGCTCCATTAGATTCAAAGATCAATTCGGAAACGCATTGCAATTCGCCATAAGGATGCTGAAATCTCCAAACTCCAACTACTACATCTCTCGTATCAGAATTTGCAGCATTCGGAGCTACTGCGGCAGCTTCAATGTTATTTTCCGATTTAGTGCTTTGGAGAAGCTTGGATACAGCCGCCTCAACCTTATCGTTCATCTCTTCGCTGGTTTCAGCCGATTTAGTTGCACATCCAACAAAGATAAATAAAATACCTGCTAATAGAATTGTGATAACCCTTTGTGTTTTCATAAAAATTTTCTCCTACTTTTCCTTTTCTAAAATTTCCCTTTCAATCAACAAGGCGAAATTTCAAATCAAATCACAACATTTTTTTTGAAATTATTTTCAAGCGAACAGAAAACTGGTTGATTGACAAAATACGATTTGACGATCCCCTGTCTTTCTGCCTCAGATACTCAATGAAAGACAATCCCGAATCCGAAGCGAAAGCCATCCTGACGCTGCTTAGGAATAAATTGATGGGATTGAGCAATTGCAGTGCTAGTAAATGGATACGAGAAGACTTGCGTCCTTTTTGAGGTATCCACAATTTGTCCATCTGTCAGCAAGGTTTTTTCTTTGGTAAAAACCGGAGTGTAATCAAATTGGATAACCCGAATATCAATCCGTTTGGAAACCCTGATGTCTAAACCGCCGCCGAGTGCCATCGTAAAATTACTCGTTTTGAGACTTGTCCCAAAGTAATAAGTATGTTGGGACTCATCTATGTCGGTTAAAGTCAATTTCTGATTTGCCACACCAAAAACGGCACTGCCAAACGGCTTGAATCTTTTTTCCTTGGAATTATCCTTGATTTGCACACCGCCCATAAACTTAAAATCAGTCCGAGTTGCGTTTGTTCTAAAACCACTGACATAGACGTGTGCCCCATCAGATGTTTTATATCCGCTGCCAAAAAATAAATCGTCCACCTTAGCTTTTTTGCCAAAATTACCGGAAAAATCAAATTTGCCCCCTATGTATCTTGAAAAATTATATGTCACCGTAGCATTGAATCCGTTCAATTTACGCTTCGGTGCAATTACGAATCCAGTTGGACCAAGGGCTCCTATTTGATCCGGCTCCACAAATCGAAATTGCCTTATAATAACATCGCCGGGAAAACTCTTCCTTTGCTCAAATGAAGACCCGCCCGAAACTTCGATTTTGTGATAATCATCCTGAGCAAAAGCAAACGAGACACAGACCAAAACAAAGACAATCGCTAACATTTTCTGAAACATAATTTTTTTCTCCTTTTGAAAAGGCTTTTTTCGCCTTCAATCAACAAAGCGAAATTCTTTGGCAAACTACAACATTATTTTTTATTTTTATTTCAATCATCGTAAAAATCTGTATAATCATCTCTAAAACAAAGTGATATGACCCCTGATGTAACCGTTTTGCTGAATAAAATAAATGATGGTGATTCTTCTGCACCGGAGGAGCTTTTACCGCTTGTTTATCAGGAATTGCGAAAATTGGCGAACAGTTATTTGCAGAATGAACGCTCCGATCACACTCTTCAGCCGACCGCGTTGGTGCACGAAGCGTATATTCGCCTGGTTGATTGGCAAAATACGAATTGGGAAAACCGCAGTCATTTTTTCGCCGTCGCGGCACAGGTAATGCGGCATATTTTGGTTGATCACGCACGCAAAAAGAAAGCCGAAATTCACGGCGGAAATCTGCAAAAACTGGCGTTAGACGAAGCAATCAGTTTTTCAAAACAGACGGAAATTGATTTGGTTGATTTAGACGATGCGTTGAAAGATTTGGAGAAATTGGATCAGCGTCAATCGAAAATTGTGGAACTAAGATTCTTTGCAGGTTTAACGATTGAAGAAACGGCTCACGCAATTGGAGTATCGACAATGACAATTTCGCGTGAATGGAATTTTGTAAGGGCTTGGCTTTATCGAAGATTGAGCAATGAATGATAAATCTTTTCACAATCAAGTAAAGAAAATCTTTTCCGAAGCTTTGGAATTGGAGAAACCTACGCGTTTGCAATACCTGGACGAGGTTTGCGGAGATGATAAAGATTTGCGTTCGGAGGTTGCGTCACTTCTCGTCTCTTTTGAAAAAAGCGAAAATTTTATCGAAAAACCTGCGTTTGACGCCAAGCAAATTCTCACCGAAGAACCAAAAACCCCACAAATAATTGGCAATTACAAAGTTATCAAGGAAATCGGGCAAGGCGGAATGGGCGTTGTTTATCTCGCGGGTCGTGAAGATGAGCAATTCAAAAAACGTGTCGCGATAAAACTCGTCAAACGCGGACTTGATTCCGAAGATGTTTTGCGGCGTTTTCGGAACGAACGGCAGATTTTAGCAAGTTTGCATCATCCGAATATCGCTCAATTGCTCGATGGCGGAACAAGCGAAGAAGGCTTGCCATATTTCGTGATGGAATATATCGAAGGCTTGCCACTCCTGCAATATTGCGAAGAAACTCGCCTTTCAACCGAAGAGCGTCTTGATCTATTCAAAACAATTTGTTCCGCTGTTCAACACGCTCATCAAAATTTGGTAATTCATCGTGATCTAAAACCGAACAACATTCTGGTAACTCACGAACGCGAAGTAAAACTACTTGATTTCGGCGTGGCAAAATTCTTAAATCCAGAACTTGGAGGCGACTTAAATCAAACCCAAACACAGTTTCGTGTAATGACGCCTGAATACGCCAGTCCCGAACAAATTAAAGGTTCACATATTACAACTTCATCGGATATTTACAGTTTGGGCGTAATTTTATACGAACTTTTAACTAACGAGCGTCCATTCAAATTTGAAGGAAAAAGCCTTGAACAAATTTTGCAAGCGGTTACGCAAACCGAACCAATTGCCCCATCATCTGTTGTTAGTAGAAAACTCTCAACTGGGGAAAATAATCAAAAATCCAAGATCAGAAATCACAAATCTTTGTCGGGCGATTTAGACAATATCGTCTTGATGGCTTTGCGAAAAGAACCATCGCGACGATACAAATCGGTTGAACAATTTGCCGAAGATATTCAGCGGCATTTGAAAGGATTGCCCGTAAACGCTCGCCCGAATACGTTTTCGTATCGTGCGGAGAAGTTCATTAAACGAAATTGGGTCGCTTCAATCGGCGGCGGATTGCTCGTTTTGAGTTTGATTGGCGGAACGATTATTTCAGCTTGGCAAGCCCGCGAAGCCGCACGCGAACGCGACCGTGCGAAAAACGAACAAACAAAATCCGAAAATTTGAGCCGTTTCATGAGCCGTATTTTGCAAGCGGCGTCACCTGAACAAAAAGGCAAAGATGCCAAAATTATCGATGTTTTAAACGATGCCGAACAAAGCATTGAAACCGAATTTGCTAATCAGCCCGAACAGAAAGCTCAGGCGTATTTAAATCTCGGCATTACCTACAGCAGCATTCAAGAATTTGAAAAAGCTGAATCGTTGCTTAAAAAATCGTTAGAAATTTGCGAAAATTCGCTTCCTGCCGAGAATCAAATAACATCTGCCACCCTAATTTGGCTGGGCTTGAATTCGATTTCCCGCTTGAAATATGACGAAGCCGAAAAAAATCTAAATCGCGGAATTGAAATGGAAAGCAAACTTTCGCCAAATGGAAGCAGATTGTTAGCGTTTGGATTGTCGCTTTCGGGTGAATTGCTTTTGAGCCAATCAAAACAAGCCGAAGCAGAAAAACCAATCGAAGAATCAGTAAAACTTTTTGAAGCCGTTTCGAGTGAAAATGATCCCGACTATGCTTTTGCGATCGGCGAATTAGGTCGAATTCAGATGTATAAATCCGATCCGCGAGCCGAAGGCAATCTGCGAAAATCAATTTCAATTTTCCGAAATTTACCCAAACATTACGAAGGTCGAATGTTTGACCCGCTAATGAATCTAGGGTTAAATTTGGCAACCAAATCAAGCTTTGATGAAGGAATTAAGTTTCTGCTTGAAGCGGAAGAAATCGCCAATCGTTTAAAACTGCCGAGTTCCCAATTTTGGGCAAAAAATTATTTATGCAAAGCATACGGCTACAAACTTGATTTGGACAAGGTGATCGAAACCTGTTCCGAAAGTGTTAAGTTGTTTAATCCAAACGAAATGCAAGAAGGAACGGATAATGTTTTAGCCTTTAATTTTTTGGGTTTAGCTCTCACACGCACTGGCAAACCGCAGGAAGGCGAACCGCATCTGCGAAAAAGTTTGGCTTTAATCGAAAAAGTTAACCCAAACGACGAAGTTTTTATCTCGATTATAAAAAGTGCGTTAGGCGAGAATTTGCTTGCACAAAACAAGCTCGACGAGGCGAAACCGCTAATCGAAAACACATATCCGATCATCAAAGCGAAACTCGGCGACCAACACAGAAACGCAATTGGTGCGTTAAAGCGATTGGTTACGCTTTATGAAAAAACCAATAACATGGAACTCGCCAATAAATATCGTGCCGAATTGCCGCAATAAATTTTCAGTATGATGTTTCGGCAACCGTAATCGCCCAATAACCCTTTTCATTTCCGACACTTATCGCGGACCAATACCAAGAAGAAACGTCCGTCCAACTTTCGCCGTTTTCGGTATAAATCCGTTCGCAAACATTCAAACTTTCCTCGCCTTTATCCGCGTTGAAACACGCCCATTTTTGCTGGCTTTCGTCAATTTTCATCGGCAATGGTTTAATTGCGTAACCGATCGCCGAAAAACAATCGGATGAAGGATGAAGTTTGCGGGTCGGGGTGGTAACAAATCTGACAATTAGCTCACGTCTGCCATCAGTAAAACGTCTGATTTCTCCCGGAAAATCGTTTAGGAAGAATTGCTCGCGGTCTGATAATTCAAGTTCCATCAATGGTTTACCTTCAAATTCCGTCGGGAAGTCAATTGTAGTGTGGGATATTTTCGTGACTTCTTTTCCCCCGACAAAAAACGGAATCAAAAATGCCAAAAGGCAAGCACATACGAAGTAAGTACACGGAGCGATAGCGACTTGGCTGGTTTTTCGAGCCGGAAGTGGAGATCAGTCAGGTCGCTATCGCTCCGAGTTCTGATTGCAGCAACGATTCCGACGCATGTCAAAACAAAAGCCGAAACACCGATTGCTTCGTGAGCAATTTCCGGCATTTTCACGATTCCAGCTTCGAGATAAAAAAGTCCTGTCGCACGAAAAGTGTTTCCCAAAATGATAATCGCAAAGGCTGACACGAACGCGAAAACGGCTTTCTTAAAATTAAATCCGTAAATTGTTACGAGCAAACTCGCGAGAAAAAATCCCGTCCAAAGCATTTTTACGCCGCTGCAAGGTGCATCAATCCAGATTAATTGCTCGCCAAAATGTAGAGAAACGCCTTCGCGAAAAACCACTAAACCATTTAATTTCAACAAAAAAGCAGTCGCTTCGCCGACCAAAACTCGTAGCGGAAACCCGAGATAAAACTGCATCGAAGCAATGCTCGGCAAACACAACAAAAACAAACTCCAAATTCCAAAGTGAAATCTTTTGCCAAAAAACCAGCCGCTAATCGCAAACGTCAAACTCGTTACAGCGATTACAGCTCGCAAAAGCGGCGGCAAAAAAGGAAATGAAATTGCGTAAATTACTATACTTGTAACAATTAGATAAACATTCGAAACGTTGGAATTCTCCGCACGATTCTTAAAACTCAAGAGGAAAATCGCGATCAACGCCAAAATTCCCCAAGTTTCATCGCTTGAAGTAGAAAGACGCAAAAAATACCAGCGTCCAACGCTCCAGAATGCAATCAATTGCAGCAGAATTAAAATAATTTTCGAGTTGCGAAAAGCCATATTAAAACACCTAACATCACTGCAATCAACAGATACGTTTCAGGTTCGGGAATAGTCGGCACGCTTCCTTTGTCAACTTGTCGAAGACCGAATTGGTCATATTGTGCCTTCGTTTCGAGAACGACCGCACCCGAGACAGGCGTTACAATCTGATTTTTTACGGCTAATTCAATAGCCTTTTTCTCGTCTTTTTCGCTCGCCAAAATTCGCTTAACTTCGTCATTCGCCCATAAACGAACAAGATGTTTTGACGTCTCTTTCGAAGCCGTAAGATCTCCTTTTGCAACATTTACGCGATTATAGCCGAAGCTCTTTTTCGATTGATTGAGCCGTGAAATGAGGCTTTCCAAATCTGTTTGAATATCGCCGAATCGCGGAACATTTTGCAAATAACTCAAATTGTCTAAGTCTTTTTCAACCGTATCAAAGCCGCTCGCAGTCGAAACGCTATAAATCGTCGTTTCGTTCGGACGGCGAGTTAAACGCTGTGTTAACTCGTTGGAAGTGCTGAACTTAAACGGTTGCGGTGCGTGTATCCAAATTACGATACTATTTGGGTTCTCGCTTGCCAAATCCCACGCTTTCGTGAGTGCAGGGAGATTATCAGTTCCGCCGTCGAAAGTCGCTTGTTTGATCTTTTCGGCGATTTCGGAGGGCTTTCCGTTGAACGAATTGGGATAGCTAACTTCTCTATTCAAAGCATTTCCGCTTGTCATGACCAATGAAACATCAGCCTCGGCAGGTAAATTATTTATCGCAGAAACGAGTTTTTCCTGCTCGTTTTTCATCTGAGCAGATGTATCCACGACAAAAATAAATCTCGAAGGTTTCACGCCTGAATTCTCTTTAACTTCCTGTGTAATAAAATTGTCGCCATCTTTCGCCCAAACCGATTTGAATTCATCAGATTTCACCGCACGAATTGAAGAGTTGTAATCCAGAAGTTCTTTATCTGCTATGTTTCCGCGAACTGCGAAGACATTATCTTTGGATTCGAGAGCCAAATTGTTATTCGCCGATTGCAATTCTTTTTTCGATTCAAGCCAAACAATGTGCTTGATTTCATCAGGAATATTGAAGTTTTTATCGCGGAAATACGGCAGACGGATCAAGCCATTCTTCTCGTCTTCTAAGATCAGCGGAAAAGAAATTCCGATCTTCATTTTCATCTCGCCGCCATTTTGCGGAATCGGAAAACATTTCAGATTCACACGATCGCGTCCGGCGGTTGTGACTAAAACAGGATCACGCTTCTTTGCCGTAACTTGTTCATATGCATTAGTTACGCGATTTCTTTCGGCAAACGCGGCTTCTTCTTCAACTCCATTTACCCACAAAGTAAGCCGTGAAACGACGGCATTTGGCGGAAGCTGAATCTGCGTAAATCCTTCCAATGCACGATATTGATTTTTATTTTTCAGCGAAAAAGTCCATTCGAGGTAGCCAAGCGAAGCATCATTATCAATCGAACCGTCCATTTGCGATGCAACGAGGGAAATTTCTTTTTCATTCCAAAATCTTTCGTCTTGGTCAACGGGAGCAAAGTCAAAACGACCCGGAATTGAGGTAGAATCGTGCGTTTTGCCGGTCAAACGATAGTAAACTTCCCTCGCCTTTTCGGTTGAGGAACTATCGCTTTGACTAAACAAACCTATGACTACATCAGAAAGATAAACTCTTTGTCTGCGTGAACTTACAAGTTGCAAAATATAATCATCATTGCCATATTTTCGCAGGAAATCGATACCTTGCTCTTGTCGTTCAACACTTTCGGAAGTCGCCATTTCCAAACCAAATCGGGTGACGATAAACCTTAGTTCGCTCAAAGTAATTATCGAAAGGACAATCAAAAAGCCAGTTCCGAGTCCAAGCCATGTGAGCGGAAATGGTTTGTTTGTAATGTTTTGCAGAAGATTTTTTCTTAAAAGCAAAACTGCCCAAAGAGCGAACATAGGCGAAAGCGATAAGAAACCCAAGCCATAAATCACAATTCCAATTATCGAAAGCGGCGACATCGGGAGGAAAAAAATGGAATAAAAAACTGCCGAGCCCGCCGAGATTGCACTAATCCACGATAGAAAGTTAATTCTTTGCAAGTTATTTCTATACAACGACCATAAAATCTGTGCGTTTGCTAATGGAACAAGTCCGACTATCAAAACATGCCATAAACTCGGAATCGGATCGAAAAAGGCATCTGCACACATTTTCGTCCACAATTCAAAAATCAAGGTGATTAGCGGCAATAAAATTCCGGCACCGACAATAAAACTAATCGTAGATCTACGCTCGGAAGTAGGTATTACTGTTCTAGATTCACTTAACGGTTCTGACATATTTTCCCTCCTATCAATCAATTTCGAGTTCACTTTACAATACAAAGTTCTTTTTAGCAAGTATTTTTAATCAAATTTGCCTTCTTGCATTTTAGTATATAAAAGAACGAAAATCTTAAAAATGAATATTAATTTTCAACCAGATGAAAAAGGTTACTGGGGCGAATTCGGCGGACGTTTTGTTCCGGAAACGCTGATGTCGCCGCTTGAAGAATTAACTTCGGCTTATTTTGCGATCCGCGATGACGCTGAATTCCAGGCTGAATTTCTCAGTCTTTTACAAGATTTTTCAGGTCGCCCAACGCCGCTTTTTTACGCGAAAAGATTATCTGAAACACTCGGCGGTGCAAAGATTTATCTCAAACGTGAAGACCTCGGGCACACAGGTTCGCACAAAATTAATAATGCTCTCGGACAAGTTTTGCTTGCTCGAAAGATGGGCAAAAAAAGGATTATTGCCGAAACAGGTGCCGGGCAACACGGCGTTGCGACAGCAACTGTTTGTGCGTTATTTGGTTTAGAATGTGTAGTTTACATGGGAACTGAAGATATGCGTCGGCAAGAATTAAACGTTTTTCGGATGCGTTTACTCGGTGCGGAAGTTCGCGGTGTTGATTCGGGTTCGCGAACTCTAAAGGATGCAATTAACGAAGCTTTACGCGATTGGGTAACGAATGTTGATTCCACATATTATCTACTTGGAAGTGCGTTAGGTCCACATCCTTATCCGCTGATGGTGCGAGATTTTCAGTCTGTGATTGGACGTGAATCACGCGAACAAATTTTGGAAAAAGAAGGACGCTTGCCCGATGTTTTGGTTGCATGTGTTGGCGGCGGTTCAAATTCAATCGGCTTATTTCATCCTTTCTTACGAGATGAAAGTGTAAGAATGATCGGCGTAGAAGCAGGCGGAAAAGGCTCGGCTTTGGGCGAACACGCGGCACGATTTATGAACGGCGGAAAAGTCGGCGTTTTGCAGGGAACAAAAAGCTATCTGCTCCAAGACGAACGTGGAAATATTTCGCTAACTCATTCTATTTCAGCAGGTTTGGATTATGCTTCGATTGGACCTGAACATGCTTATTTGCACGATCTTGGACGAGTCGAATACGTTTCGGCATCAGACGAAGAAGCGTTGGAAGCATTTCAAACATTGTCTGAAGTTACAGGAATTATTCCCGCACTCGAGACTTCGCACGGTATTGCTCACACGGTAAAAATTGCTCCGTCAATGTCGCCAGACCAAATTATGATCGTCAATATTTCCGGTCGCGGCGATAAAGACGTGAATCAGGTGCAAGAAATGCTGGACTAAATAATCAACTTTTCGGAAATTGTTTGATATATTCCTCGATTTCAGCACGCGGAAAATCAACCGTAGCTTTTTTATCTTCATAAATTGAAGGATCGGAATAACGATTATTATTTATCGTTTTACCTACAAAAGTTTTTTGGGCGACAACCGCAAATGCTTTGTAATCAACGATATTAACAGTGCAGACATTTGACGAAACGGCAATTCCTTTGACCTTTGTAATCACACTTCCCGCTTTGCAATTAACTTGAATCAGCGTATCAATTTCCGATGTTTTGGTAGCAAGTCGTGCATCTGCAAAGCCGACGCTTTCTTTGGTTAAAATAATGGAATTAGGCAACGGCGGATTTATTTTTCCGTCAAGGTCAATGCCGATCAAACTACTTGAAGATGAAGTTTGAATAAGCGTAATTTTTCCTTTAATTTTTGCGTTATCGTCAAGTTTTATTGGAAAATTAAGTTGTCCGAGTTTTTCGCCTGCCGAACGTCCGAACAATGCTGTGTCTTCCAGACTTGGCAAAGTTGAAGCATCGTTTGCGGTAATTTCAATTTTTTCGGGAACAAACTGTTCAGTATATTTTCTAATTGCCTCGGTCGGCATCGGCATAATGTAATCGCCGCCGTCATAAACCGAAGAAACGGATTTTTCGGCTTTGTTATTCGCAAAAGAACTTTGAGCAAAAATAACCTTGTTTCGATAATCAATCAGCGAAACTTTGCAATTATTTCCGTAACCGATAATATTTCCTTCGTATCTGCCGACTATTTTTCCTTTGGTGCAAATAATTTGAATTAAACTATCAACTTCATCAGGCGTTTTGGCTAACATTTCACGTTTCAATCCATAACCAGGGTATTCATCGATTTTGGTAAAGTCAGTATTAAATCCATAAATTGACGCCCCATTTTTGCCCGATTCGACCACCGCAATTTTACCTTTTAATTTAACCTTTGAATCAAGTTTCAGCGGCGGCGAAAGTTTGGCAAATTCGTCTGCTTTATCTTTCATTGCTTTGAAATCAGTTATGACAGGCGGAGAAGTCTTTGTGTTTGAATTTGTGTTTTTACTAACAGTTACGTCGTTTGAACTTCTGTTGCTAAATGCGAAAAACGCCAACAGCCCGACCACGCTCAACAAAATCAGACCACCGCATCCGATTAAACCGAACATCAAACCTTTTGAACTTCCCGATTTTTGCGGAGTCGGTGTATGTTGATTTACTTGCACATTCGGCTTGTTTATCGGCGGAATACTTGCAGATTGTATCGGTTGGGGAAACATTTCGCCAAGTTTCTGCCAGCTTTGTTGACCTTGTTTTATGCCAAAATCGTTTGGCAAAAGTTGTCCGTTTCGGAGCATTTCTAAAACTTTTTCTTCTTCAAATGGACCAAGTTGTTGTCCGTTTTTATTGATAAAAATTTGCATATTTTTTTGTAATTTGTTGTATGTTACGATTCAGACGCAGATTGTGCAATAAATTGCTGACTTTATGTCTGATTTAGTCGAAATATTTGTGAGTCTCAATAGTAGGCAAAAACACTTTGCTCATTTGGGTTTATGCCGAAATGCGTCGAGCGTTTGGCAAAATTATGGTGCACAGTTTGATGAAATTTCATACATCGAAGGCGTTGTCGGCACACATCAAATTGTTGATGAATTGCTTCAAGAAGCGTTTGAAGCAATAATTACGGGCAAATATTCGGCGAATATAAATTGGCGGTATGCTGAACCAATTACCGCAATGCACGATGAAGATTTGGAATTTCCTGATAATATCAAATTCGCTTATTACGCAATTTGCAACCGTTTCAATAAATACATTTTGCAGCAAAACAGTGACTTTGCAACCAAGCACTTTCGGCTGAAACTGATTCGCAAAGTTGGCAAGATTATTTAATGACGCAATTTTGAAATCTCTTTAATAATGATTTTTCTATACTATTTTTTCGCCGTAATTTTAATATATTTCAGCTACAAATCCTTTCGCAGCGGAATTGATTATCTAAAGTTTTTCAAAAGCGAAGTGAAAAAACCACGTTCAAATTTCACGCCTTTTGTTTCTATAATTGCTCCGTGCAAAGGGCTTGATGAAGATTTAGAGATAAATTTACAAGCACTTTTTGAGCAAGATTTCCCTGACTACGAAATTATTTTTGTGATTGACGATGAAAATGATGAGGCTCTAACAATTATTAAAAAACTTCAACGCAGAGACGCGGAGACGCAGAGAATTTCAAAGATAGTAATTTCGGGGAAGGCTGAATATGAGGCTCAAAAGATTCATAATTTGCGTGAAGCGGTTTTGCACGTTTCTGAAAATAGTGAAATCTTCGTTTTTGTTGATTCTGATGCAAGACCGAATAAGGATTGGTTACGAAATTTAATTGCACCTTTGCGAGACGAAAAAGTTGGTGCAACCACAGGGTATCGATGGTTTATTGGTCAAGGTTTTAGTATCGCAAGCGAATTACGTTCGGCTTGGAATGCTTCGATTGCTTCGCAACTTGGTGCAAATACCAACTCTAATTTTTGTTGGGGCGGCTCGATGGCGATTAGCCGTAAGATATTTGAAACATTAAAGATACGAGAAAAATGGAGAGGAACTTTATCTGATGATTTTGTCGTTACCCGAATAATGCACGAAGCAGATTTGCCGATTGTCCACGTTCCGCAATGCTTGACGGTTTCGATAGAAAATTGCACTTTCAGGGAACTTTTGGAATTTACAACGCGGCAGATGAAAATTACTAGAGTTTATTCGACAAAACTTTGGGTACTTTCTTTTATTGGTTCGGGTTTGTTTTGTGTCGTGATGTCGGCGAGTTTTTTATTATTGATTTTTGGTGTTACTTTTTGGGTACCTCTGGCTGCAATTGGTTTAGTGTCAATATTTAGCATTGGCAAATCGTCGCTTCGGCTGACGGCGGTTAAATTCGTTTTGAAAGATTACGAACAGCAATTGAAGCGGCAAGTTTGGACACAAAATACTCTTTGGATATTCTCTCCGGTGTTATTTTTCTACAATTGTATTTGTGCGTTGTTTTCAAGGAAAATTATTTGGCGTGGGATCAAATACGAATTAGAATCAGCGAGTAAAACAAAGGTTTTGAAACTTTAAGGCGAATAAATATGGAAGATGAAAAGCTAACCGAATCGGAAATCGAGGAAAAAGAATTTGAGCAAGATAAAAAAGAAGGCTTCTTTAATGCCGACAAAAATGCTGAGAGCGAACAGGAAACAACCCGAAAGGGTTTGCAGGCTTATGGTGCATTATCTACTCTAATTGGTGCAATCATTATATTTCTGGCAATTGGTTGGGTCATAGATAAATATTTTCAAACTTCGCCTTGGGGAATTGTTGGGGGAATTTTGCTCGGATCAATCATCGGTTTTTATCAATTTATCAGAATCTCATCTGATTAATTACTTTGTTCATCCAATTGAATGCAATGCCGCTATTCTGAACAGTTCTTTACAGATTTATGCAAAATACATAGAATGAGATAGAAAATTTATGTCGCAAGATTCTCATTCAAACGCAATAGAAAGAACACTTTCGATTTTGGAATTGGTAACAGCCAGCCAAAAAGGTTTGAGTAATGCAGATTTGAGCAGACGGCTTGAAATTCCTAAAAGTTCGGCAAGCTACATTCTCAGAGTCTTGGAAAAGCGTGGTTATTTAGCTCGCGAAGAAAGCGGTAAATACAGGATAGGATTGAAATTAGTAAGCTTAACGAGCGGAGCTTTAACTCATTTGGATTTTCGCGAAATCGCCAAACCCGTGATGGCGGATTTTTTGAAAAAGAGTCGTTTGCCAGAGGTGCATTTGGCGGTTTTAGATAACGGACGGGCTGTTTACGTTGAAAAGATCGAAGCCGATAATAGTTTTATCAAAATGGATATTTGGGTTGGACATCGTTTACCGATTCACACCACCGCAATTGGTAAAATTTTAGTTGCATATTTGCCCGAAGTGGAAATTTTACGACTTTTGGGGCTTCGCGGGATGGAAAAAAAGACACGAAAATCTATTACAAATCCGCAAAAATTCTTGGCAGAACTCGAAAAAGTTCGAAAATATGGTTACGCAATTGATGATGAAGAGAATTCTGATAACGTAAGATGTCTTGCTGCACCGATCTATGATTCGTCCGGAAAATTAATCGCCTCGGTCGGCACTTCAACGATAATTAACCAATTAGACAAAACGCATTTACCCAAAATCATTGAAATGATAAAAGATACTGCGAAAAAAGTATCAAAAAGTCTCGGATATATGGAGTAAAAGCTATTCTCGCTTTGAACTTTCTTTCACAAGCGATTAAAATATTTGTTTCGCAATGAGCGAAGAAACTATACCTATTATTGAAGAAACATCTCCAGTTGAAAAAAGACTGTGGCGATTAATGCTGATTAGTTTGGCGATTCAAACAGTTTTGAGTTTGATCTTGAAAGATTGGCAGTTTACGTTTGGCGTAATTATCGGCGGAAGCCTTGCGGCTCTGAATTTCAGAATGTTGCAAAATTCGGTTCGCGGAATATTTCAAACACAATCAAACACATTTGCCATAAGATTTTTCTTGAGATACGCGATAATCGGTTTGGTAATTTTGACTTTTTATTATTTGAAATCTGTTTCGATAATCGGAATACTTTTCGGAATTTCCAGCTTTGTTGTGGCTTTAATGCTCGAAGCAGGAATCCAGATTTACTTCGTAATCACAAAACACGAGGAAGTTTAAGATGCTATTATTTGCAGAAGGCGGCGGACATCATACCCCCATTGTTGTTGAATTTGTTAATCATTATTTGGGTGAGCCGGTTTATCATTTTCAAAAAACTTATACCGAACCATTTTGGAATAAATATATTCTCAGCTATTTCAATACTAATGCTGAAACCGTTTTTGGTGCTTACTCACCTGAAACCGCAATTCCTTGGTACACGGTAATGTTTGTAATCGCCTGTCTCTTAACGATGGCGGTAATTTGGATTTTGAAGGGCAAACTTTCCGAAGATGATCCGAAAGGCGGACAATTAACGCTTGAATCAACTTATTTAACAATTCAAGATTTTGTAAAAGACATTATCGGCGAGCAGGGAATGAAATATTTCCCGGTCGTAGCGACATTTGCCATCTTGATTTTAATTTCAAACTTAATGGGATTTTTCCCGATGTTCATGGCTCCAACTGCTTCGACGAGCGTTACATTTGCATTGGCTATTTCTTCTTTTGTTTATTACAACTACGTGGGGATTAGCGAAAATGGCATCGTTGCTCATCTTTCGCATTTAGCCGGACCGATTTGGTGGATGGCGTGGTTTATTTTCCCGCTCGAATTGATTTCAAATTTCATTCGTCCGCTTTCATTGGGCATTCGTCTTTTTGGTAATATCTTTGCTGACGAACAAGTTGCAGATACAGTTTCCGGACTTGGAAATGCTTTGCACGCTCCGGAATGGACGACGCAGCTTTTAGTACCGGTAATATTAATGCCTTTGGCGTTGCTTGTTGCTTTTGTGCAAACGCTGGTATTTACTTTACTTTCAATGATTTACTTGAGCGAAGTTTCGCATCCGCACGGTGAGCACGGACACGATGAAGCACATGGCGATGCACACGCGGAAGTTGCACACGCTTAACGATAATCAGGTTTGGCTTTATCAAAAGTTTAAGCCGAAGAGGCAGGCGAGATGCCTGCGTTACTGTAAAATTTTCAGAAAAACAGCAGAAAAATTTTGACGTAATAAAATTTAACTTACCGTCAGGAGCTTTGAGTTTCCCAAAACATCAAACGCATACCGAAGTGGGTTGCAATCATAAAAACTCAAAATTTGTCTGCAAAATTACAATAAAATAGGAGACAAAAATATGTTGAAGAAAATTGCATTATTTGCATTATCACTTTTAGTTTTAGTAGTTCCTGCATTCGCACAGGGTGGAGCAGCGGCAGCCGCTGATTACAAGCCGCTTGGTGTTGGCTTGGCTATCATTGGTTTCGGTGTTGCCGCAGGTTTGGGCGGTCTCGGACAAGGTAAAATCGGTGCAGCCGCTTTGGAAGGTACAGCACGCAACCCGAGTGCCGCAGGTAAAATTCAAACGATGATGATTCTTGGTTTGGCTTTCGTAGAATCACTCGTAATTTTCGCACTTGTTATCGTATTTGCTAAATAGTTTTTACGGCAAGAAATGAATTAAACGGATGAAAGTTTCGACTTTTGTCCGTTTTTTATTTGTCCTTTGAAATCTTTTGCCAAAACTTTTTATAATTAAAAAAGAAAAGTCCAAAAGGTTCTATTCCCGGTTTTTCAGAGGATTGATGATGACGCTGATGAGCCGCTCGAATTGTTAATAATGTTTTATTTTTTGAATTGAACGGCAGAAATCTGCGATGTGTAAAAAGATCGTGGGTAATGAAATATGTGAATCCATAAATCGCGATTCCAATGCCGATTGGCATTAAAATCGAATGGTTTGAGAGGATAAAACCTATAGAAAGACTCGCAAAAATTAAGCTAAAAAAATCATTTTCTTCAAACCAACTTTTGCGTGGAGTATGATGAGTAACGTGGATTTGCCATAAAACTCCGTGAAAGACCCAGCGATGCACAACATAAGAAAAAGCTTCCATAGCCAGAAATCCAATAATGATGAAACCCGTAAATTGCATTCTGAATCAGTTTCTTCCTTCCCTTAATTAATAAATTGAAAATCACCAAATCTTTCGGGAACATGAAAACTTGGAACTTCCGTTAAGGTTGGTCGCCAAGCCAAATATCCGCGAGTTTCGCCGATTCCCACACAGCGGAAAATGTTACCTTTCCATTTCTCACCGTTTTTAGGGGCTCTGCCGAAAGCTTTCCATTCGATTTTCATTGCCAGCCAAATCTTCTTATCTTCAATCTTTGCAAAGGTTTGTATACCGGAAGCGTAATCCCAGTCAGTTTCGCGTTTGTCGGGCATTTGATGAATTCCCAAATCAATCCATTCTCCGTTTGGAGCAATTTCGAATTCAAAATATCGGCGGAATTCTTTCGGATTTGGTGCAAGAAAGATTTCGCAAACGTCACGATCCCATAAACCGTTTGTTTTGGTTGATAAATTTGGAGTTTTTGAGACAAGTAAAGGCTCAGTTTGATTGGCTTCAAAGCGAATGTAAAGAGCAGTTTCCGACCACAGAAGATTTGTTTTGAAATGTCTTCCAAGTGGAGCTTCGCTGCCAGACCAATATTTATTTACAACAATACCAACAGCTTTTGTCCACGATTTTTCGTTTATGTCGTTAATCTGAAAATCGTCTTCAATGTGCCTGATTTTAACGGAGGATTCCTTCATTTGCTGCCAAACTTAAAGATACTTTTTGCCGCCATTTTCGCAAGTTTCCAGGTTCGGTCCAAATCGAATTTCCCGTCTTCGGTGTCGCGACCTAAAAGCTTATCTACAAACAGTTTACGCAAATCTTTTCCTTCGCGTTTGAGCATAAATTCTTTCGCATAAGGTTTTGCAGTTTCAAAGAAATTAAATTCGGGATCGGTAATAATTCCGATGCCTTCAAGTGTCATCAAAGCCCGCATAATGTATGTAAAATTTGACGGCAGACGAAACGGATAGTCGTACATTACATCAGCTAAATCATATGTAAGCTCTTTGAATTTAACGTCTTTGAGCTTCAAATCAAGATGCAGAGCAAACATTTTTATTACAACTTCTTTGATTTTTGTTTCATCTGCTCCGGGTTTTAGAAAATCCAGATCGATCAAATTCTGAGCAATTCCAGCGGCATCTTTGGACACGACGTTGAAAAATGCGTCAATCATTTTTGATTGTAATTTTGGAGTAATTCTCCCGACCATTCCAAAATCAAAAAACGCCAATCTTCCGTCAGGCATTACCAAAAGATTGCCCGGATGCGGATCAGCGTGAAAAAAACCATCTTCCAATAGTTGCTTTAAATAAGTGCGAATCAATAAACGATTAATTTCTTCAGGGGAAACATTTAGGGCGATGAGTTTTTCGAGTTCAACAACTTTATCGCCATAAATAAATTCCATCGTCAAAACTTTGGAAGTCGTCGCATTCCAATAGATCGTCGGAACGTGAATATTTGACCAATCTTTGAAACTCTCGCGAAACCTTTCGGCGTTTTTCCCCTCTTTGGCGTAATCCATTTCTTCATGAATCGTCTCATCAAATTCGCGTAGCATTCCCGCCCAATCCGCATTTTCGTTTAAAGAGGGGAAACGCTCGGCAAATTTCGCGACTTTCCTTAAAATTTCGATGTCGCCTTTGATGATTCCTTCCAAATTCGGACGCTGAACTTTAACCGCAACTTCTTCTCCTGTAAAGAGTTTTGCCCTGTAAACTTGTCCTAGCGAAGCCGCCGCAACGGGTTCGATATCAAATTCGGCGTAAACTTCGTTTATCTTCAAACCAAGTTCTTTTTCGATACGTGCGAAGGCAATTTCATTTGGAAAAGACGGAACATTATCTTGCAATTCGCCTAAAGCTTTAACAAAAGGCAGCGGTAAAAGATCGGCACGCGTTCCGAGCGATTGTCCGATTTTGATAAACGTCGGACCGAGCTTTATCAAACTTTCTTTCAGCCACACCGATTGTTTTTCGTGCGTAACTTCTTTATTAAGTTCATTTCCAATCACCCACCAACGCACAAACAATGTAATTTGATGAAAAAACCAAATCTTTATGCTGTAGAATTTTTCGCCTAAAACGGCTAAACGGGTTAGACGTTTCGCAGTCTCCAGCCTAGCATCGGCTTTTTTGAGATGTTGGAGGTGGTGCATCTCATATTGATCGAGGTAAAGATAAAGTGCCAGCTTGCCGATAACTCCCGAAACCTGAAAAAGCCGCCAATAGCCACGCCAACCCTCGTATTTTTTCCCAACCGATTCTTCCGTCGCCAAAAGCATTTTTTCTTCGGCAATCATTTCTTCATTGGAAATCTGCTTGGAAATTGACAGCTTTGAGGTAGGAATTAAAGCGTGATTACCATCATTTATATCCAATAAAATCGGCTCAATAGTCTTTTCTTTTAGTGCAATTTGTTCGTTCATTTTCAAACTCTTGTCCAACATTCTATCAAATCTAAACCTAGAACGTGCTTTGATGTGCAAAAGTTTGCGAAAGTTTTACAATAAAAAGCGGAAAGCGACAAAAGTTTGTTTTTACTTCCAACAAAGTTAGTAGTAAAATACTCTCTGTAAAAAATCCAAAGATAATTCATCGATTTTTCAATTTCAAGGGGCTTAGTAGTATGAATCAGCGAGTAGTTAAAATATTAGTTTTATCAATATTCATCGCGGCGGGCTTGTTAACGTTCGGCTTAAATTTCGTTAGCGGCGAGAAGATGTCGCCGGAAGAATATCAGAGTTGGATTACGAAAAGCTATGATTTTCGTTTTGGAACGGATAAGCCGTTTTCTCCAAGTAATGCAACTACGTTTGATGGCAAATTTATGGCATCGGAGAATTTCATTTCGGCTGAAAGATGCGGAAAATGTCATACAGACGCTCATCCGCAATGGCGTGAATCGGCTCATGCCAATTCATTCCGCGAACCTTTTTACCAAAAAAATGTTAATGATTTAACTGCTCAAAAGGACATTGCTTTTACACGACATTGCGAATCTTGCCACAATCCGGCTGCTCTTTTTACAGGTTCTTTGACCAAAAATCCACAATTCAAAAAACGCCCGTTTGATAATGATGGAGTTTCCTGCATAGTTTGCCATTCAATTGAAAGCGTCAATGGACGCGGAATCGGAGGCTACACTTTTGGTCAGCCGGCTCTTTTGCAAAAAGAAGATGGAACAAAAATCTTGGAAGCGACCGATCAGCAAATTTTGGATGATGTGCCTTCGCATAAACGTGCGATGATGCGTGAAGTCCTGAAAAAACCTGAATTTTGTGCGGCTTGCCACAAGTCGCAAGTTCCGAAAGAATTGAATGATTATAAGTTTTTGCGAGCTTTCTCGGTTGGAGATGAACTGCAAATGTCGTCATTTTCGAAAGAGTCGCCGCATCCTTTTTATGTCCGCAACAAGGAAACTTGCAACACTTGCCACATGAAGCAAGAGCCGACAAAGTTTTATGACGTTTCGGCAAAGAGCAAAGGAACGATCTCCGCACACCGTTTTGTTTCTGCAAATACAGCCATTCCAACATTTTACAATTACAAAGATCAATTAGAAGAAACGATCAAATTTCTGCAGGACGATAAGATGGGGATTGATATTTTTGCGATTCGCAGAAGCTTGCAAGGCTCTAAAAAAGAAGAACTTATCGCTCCGGTAAACCGCAAAAATTTCGAAATAAATCAAGGCGATTCGATAACGGCTGATGTAGTTATTACCAATAAAAATATCGGACACAGTTTCCCGCCGGAATTACGTGATTTTTATGAGGCTTTCGTAGAATTTACAGTTGCAGATGCGACAGGCAATCCACTTTACAAATCAGGTTTTATAAAACCGAACGGGCAACTGGACGAAAAATCGCATAACTACAAAACCTGGCTCGTTTTCAATAACGGCAAGGTAAATGATCTTCATCATATTTGGAACACCAAAGTAGTTGCCCAGAATTCGCAAATTCAATCGGGACGCTCTGATGTTGCTCGTTATAAGTTTACTGTTCCCAAAGATTTAACCGGACAAATCAAGCTAACGGCGAAGCTTAAATATAGGCGTTTTACACGAGTGTTTAGCGATTACGTTCTTAAAAAATCTATTGATTATCCAATCGTTACAATGGCAACTAGCGAAAGGCTTTTGAATTTGGGCGAGAACCAATCTCAGCCGGTTGACCCAAAAGCAATGCCGGATTGGCGGCGTTGGAACAATTACGGAATTGCTCTTTTGGATAATCGCCAATTCCCGCAGTCGGCTGAGGCGTTTGACGAGGTAATAAATTTCGGTGGTGATTACAAAGCCTTTGCAAACACTAATAAAGCATTAGCTTTAATGGAAATGCAGGGTTGGCAAGAAGCTGAAAAGTTAATCAATAAATCGCTCGAATTAGACGAGAAAAATATGCGGGCAATGTTCCAGCGGGGACGAATCCATCGTGTGAAAAGTCGTTTGGATAAAGCCGAAGCTGACTTCAAAAAAGTGCTTGAAAGTTACCCACGTGATCGTTTGACGCTTCAGCAACTTGGCGAATTAGCGAAAATAAAGAGCGATGTTGTAGCAAAATCAGAAAGAATTGCCCAATTAAAACTCGCTCAGGATTACTACAATCAGATTTTGGCGATTGACCCTGAAGACGTTGGATCGCATTACAATTTGATGATTATTTATCAAAAACTTGGAATGCGTGAAGAATCTAAAAAAGAAGCGAAGATCTTTCAGGATTTGAAAGAAGATCCGGTACAAACTCCGCTGGCGAGTGCCTTTTTACAAAATAACCCAAGTATCGGTAATGAAAGCTTGCCCTATCATTCGCATGAATTAAAGCCTTTTCAGCGTTCTTGGGAAAAAACAAATTATCTGGGATTGCTTAGGTAAATTAAGCAACTTCGGATTATAAAATTTAACATTGCGGGCTGTTTTCTGAATTTTAGATACGCATTCTTTTAATTATGAAGCGAATATATTTGCAAAAAGCTAAAAATCAAATAGCCCGCCCTAACACAATTCGTGACATAAATAAGCAAATCGTACTAAATTACGTACGCGAACGCTCTCCTATTTCCCGGGCTGAAATTGCCCGTCAAACCGATCTCCAACGTTCGACAATTTCAGCGATTGTTGATGAACTGCAAACCACCGGATTGATCGAAGAAATCGGTATTGGCAATTCCACCGGAGGCAGAAAACCGACTCTGTTAAAACTCAAAACCGGAGTTCCGGTCGCCATTGGTGTAGATATAACACCTAGCCAAACTACAGTTGCCCTTGCCGATTTGGCTGGCAAAGTATTGGAAAAACACGAGTTCCCAACTTCTCCGGATTCGGAACTGATGTCGAATCAGATTATTGAAATAGTCTCAAAATTTGCCACCAAGTATAACAAGGCGGATTTAGAAGTCGGCATAAGCGTTCCTGGAATTGCCGACCAAGCAACTGGCAAGAGCTTGTATATACCTTATTTTCAATGGCATGATTGGGATATTTGCCGGAAAATTACGCAAAAAACTAAGTTACCGGCAACTATAGATAACGATGCAAACGCCATCGCCTTGGCAGAACTCTGGTTCGGACGTGAAAAAATCAGAAAAATTACAAATTTTATTACGGTTTTGGTTGGCGAAGGAATCGGTACGGGTATCATTTTCGACGGGCAAATCTATCGTGGAGAAAAAGGTGCCGCCGGCGAATTTGGACATATGATTGTTGGTACAAATGCTCCGGTACTTTGTTCTTGCGGAAGTAATGATTGCTGGGAAGCCCACGCCTCTGAAAATGCCATAATTGCCCGCTATAATGCTCTTTCCGGAAACTCAAATGGCAATTCTGCGAGTATGACAATGACAAAACTAATTACTCTAGCCGAGCAAGGTGACAAAAATGCTATTGAGTCATTAGTACAAACCGGAAAATACTTAGGAATCGGTATTTCCAATTTAATAGTAGGCTTGAGTCCGCAGGCTGTAATTGTCAGCGGGGCTATTACAAGAGCTTGGGACATCATCAGCGGTGAACTCCTTTCCATAGCAGAAAGAAGCGTTCGCCGCGATCTACCAAAACCCGCCATAATTGCTTCTACTCTTGGAGATAAACCAACCTTAATCGGTGCTTTTAGCCTTGTTTTGGCTAGAAAATTCGCCTCTGCTGTAAGAAGCTAGCGAATTACTGTAATACAACATTAAATTTTCTTGACATCAGTCCTAAAAAATTATTAAATCTTTGTTGGAAATCACAACAAACAAAACAACCGAGTTTTTTTATAACCATAAGATTTTCTTTCCACCTTTGTGCTACCTGAGGTGCGGGTTTTGTTTTGTGCAATGTATCGCTAAATAAGCGAAATATTCTGAAAATTAAATAGCTACGATATTAGACAAATTGTGTTCACCCAGGAGAGGTTTGATTATGAATGAATTCTTAAAAAAATCGGTCTTTCTTTTCACAATGATGTTGGCTTGTATATTACTATTGAGTGGGACAATTTTCTCACAAAGTAACAAGGGCAGTATTATTGGGACAGTTAAAGATCCAAACGACGCAGTCGTGCCAAATGCAAAGGTTGTAATTACAAACATTGCAAATGGTGAAACTCGCGAAACAACAAGCGACGACGGCGGAGATTTTGCCGTTACCAATTTAGATCCCGGCACTTACAAAGTAACTGTAGAAAGCGGCGGCTTCAAAAAGCTTTCGTTAAATAATGTTACAGTAGAAACAAATGCACGGGTTCCTGTTAATGCGAAATTTACGGAAGTTTCGGGTACCGGAGATAATGTTGTTAACGTAACAGCCGATGGTGCTCCTTTAGCCGAAAGTGAAACGAGCGTTCGCGGCGACATCATTACCGGACGGGAAGTAACGGATTTACCAATTCCCCAAAGAAACTTTACATTGCTTGCGGCTCTTTCACCCGGAGTAACCCGTCCTTCCGGCGGATCGGTCGGAGTTCTTGGCGGAAACAATCGCGTTGATGGCGGCGGAAGTAATTCAACTGAATCAACCCGTTTTCGTGAATCAGGCGGATCGGTTATTTCAGCCAATGGTGCGAGAACTACTCAAAATAACTTCTCCTTAGATGGTGTTGACAATAACGAATCTCAATTTGGTCAAATCGCGGTTTATCCAAATCCGGATGCAATCGCTGAATTCAAAATCGAAACGAGCGTTCCTTCTGCAGAATCAGGCAGAGCGGGTGGAGCAATTATTTCGACCACTTTCAAATCAGGCGGAAATGCTTTTCACGGAACAATCTTTGAAAATTATCAAGGTCGTTTCTTAAGTGCTGCTGCATCGCAATTTGATGAAAAAGGTGCTAATAAGGGCAAAAATCCAAACTATGTAACGCATAATTATGGCGGAACTGTCGGCGGACCGATTTTCCTGCCGCGTTTTGGCGAAGGAACTCCTTTTTGGTACGACGGTCGTAATCGTTCATTTTTCTTCGTTTCGGTTGCCGGACAAAGAAATGGAACTCCTGCCTTTGGCGGCGGTGAATTTCCTTTTGTAACCGTTCCAACAACAAAAATGCGAAATGGTGATTTTAGCGAATTGCTAACCGGTGGAAATTCTACTTTTAATTTAGCGGGCGGCGGCACAGTTACCGCTCCTACGGGAACAATATTTGCTCCAAACGGAACTCCGATCCCGGGTAACAATTTGGCAAATTGTCCATCTTGCGGTGCTCTTTCTACATTTGGCAGAAATTTATTGAGTGCTTATCCATTGCCGACTGAAGCCGGATTAACTAATAATTTCCGCAGAAATCGTGCGGAGCGTTCAAATGTTGATAGCTACGATGTTAAGATTGACCACAAAATAACTGATAATAATTCAATTTTTGGACGTTACAGCAAGTCAGGCAATTCTCGCATTCGTGAAAATAACTTCCCGATCGGAACATCGCCTAATGGCAATGATCTGCCTTCAGGATTTGGTGCTGGAGATGAATTTGGTAATTCGAGAGGAATAACTCTTGGAGATACACATTCATTCTCACCGACAATTATTAATGATGCTCGTGCCGGCTGGACAAATGTTCGGATAGGAATTAATAACCCCGGTATCGGCGGGTCGTTAGGATTTAATCCAAGCGTTACAGCAGCTTTGGGTGCAAACAATATCAATAATTGCGGAACTTGCGAGGGTAGCCTTCTGCTCGGAATCGTTGATGCAAATTTCAGCCAAGAATTCGTTGGTGACGGCGGACCATTCTATTTTCTTTCGCATAACTACAATTTTGCCGATACGGTTACAGTAGTTAAAGGAAATTCGATTCTAAAGTTCGGTGCTGATTTACGAAATCGCCGAAATACAAATTTTGATGGTGGGCGTAATGGCGGTATCAAAGGTAATCACCAATACGGAACTTCGGTCGGCGGGTTTGTATCGGGCAATTACAATGGTATCGGACCAAATGATTCCGGCTCTGCCTTAGCGAATTTCTTGCTCGGTTATCAACCGGGATTTATCGGAAGAGGAACTCCGGGTGGACCATACACAATTCAAAATGCTGAAATGGCGTTCTTCGTTCAAGACGATTGGAAAGTCAATTCTGATCTAACGCTTAATCTTGGACTACGTTACGACCTTTTTACGGCTCCAACCGAAAGATTTGATCGTCAATCGAATTTTGATCCTGTTTCAGGTCGTGTAGTTGTGGCTGGCGAAAGTGCACCCAATGGACGTGATCTTGCCAATAATGACAAGAACAATTTTGGACCGCGAATCGGCTTTGCCTATAGCGGATTAATGAAAGATAAGAAATTAGTTTTACGTGGCGGTTATGGCTTAGTTTATACAACCGATGTTAGCGGTGTTCAGCCTTTAACGGCTAATCCGGGAACGGGTGCGGCTAACTTCCAATGTACACCGATCACAAATCCAGGCGGTTGCCCTGCGGGTTATCCTGCTGGGAGATATCCTTATGAAGCGGGAATTCCTTTTGCTCCGGGCGATGGTATAGTTGCTGCTCGCGGTTCAAGTTTTGTTCCGGCGGGAGGGACTGCCCTAATTTACAATGATCCAAATCGTAAAGATGCATTCGTTCATCAATACAATTTTACGGCTCAATATGAATTCGCGAAAAATTGGTTAGCGGAAGCTGCCTATGTTGGCTCGCTTTCACGCAATCTTCTGATTGTTAGCAATATCGGAAATGCCCGCGGACAAGGCGGACCCGGATCGAGACGCGTAACTGGTTTCGATAACGTAACCGCTACTGAATATACCGCAAGTGCGAAGTATGATTCGTTGCAAACAAAGATTGAGAAACGTTTTTCGGAAGGCTTATCTATCTTATCTGCATACACATGGTCAAAAGCTATCGACGATAATCCGGGTGGCTTCTGTGCCGGTGGAACGGGACCAAACACTTGCGGACCTGATGATCCACTTCGCCCTGAATTAGATCGAGGCATTTCGGATTTAAACGTTCCGCATCGTTTCACTTTTGCGAGTGTTTACGATTTACCAATTGGACGTGATCGTAAATTCCTAAGAGAAATTCCTGCAGTTGCGGATGTGCTTTTGGGTGGCTGGCAGCTTAATAATATCGTTACGCTTCAAAGCGGTTCGCCATATACGGTAAATTGGCGTGGTGGAAGAGTGGATATCGTAGGTGATCCAACCCCATCGTCAGCATCACTTGCTCAAGGAGTTTTGCTCAATATTGCAGCTTTTAGAGCACCTAGAACCCGTGTTTTTTCAGGCGATACGGGATGCTTTAACGGCGATGGTTCACCCAATGGCAGTTGTCCAATGATCGGAACGCTAGGAAGAAATACTTTCCGCGGTAATAATCAGTATTATTGGGATGCCAATCTGTTCAAAAACTTCCCGATTAGATCAATCAGCGAAGCATTCAATGTTCAAGTTCGCATTTCGGCTTACAATGTTTTGAACAATGTAAATCGCGGAACTCCTAATACAAACATTGAAGACGGTAATTTCGGAAGAGATTTTTCCGAACAAAGACGCAGACAAATGGAATTTGCTTTGAAGATTATTTTCTAAGGTGAATAATTATTTGTTGTATGAAGGATTAGGTGGCGGGTGATGAAAGTTGCTCGCCACTTAATAGTTTAAGAGTTTTTTTGGCAACTAAAACTGTGATTTTTCATTCATATTACGGCAATATTTTGAGATAATATTTTTAGTCAGTTTTTTAAAAATGAGCTTTGGCATTAAAAGATTTGGAAAGTCATTCGGCATTGCTTTGCTGGGTCTCTTATTCATTTTTGCGTCGACCAATAAAGCTCAAAATAACCAGAGTTTAGAGGAAATCAGAACTCGTGGATTCTCGTATTTGAAAGCGGGAAATTGGGAATCTGCCAAGACTGATTTTGAAAATGCTCTCTCGATTGCCCCAAAAGACACCTTGAGTATCTATGGTAATTCGTTGGCTTTATTTAACTTAAGAAACTATTCTGACGCAAAAAGTAGTTTGGAAGCCGGAATCGCAATTCTCTCAAAGGGTGTGGAGAATAATCAGTTTTTGGCAGATTTTCTGGTTTTATCATCAGTTATTTCTGCAGTTGAAAAAAAGAATTCGCAGGCAATTGCAACCCTCGAAAGAGCCGTAAAGCTTGCTCCAAATCACTTTGACGCAAATTTCTCGCTCGGACGTGCTTATTTCGGAAATGGTGATATTGATAAGTCGATCATATCATTTCGGCAAGCCGCTGCGATTCAACCGCAAAATTCGCGAGCCAGATTTTTTTTGGCGACTGCATTGGAAAGAGCCGGAAGTAACATTGAAGCCTTGGCTGAATATCGAAAGGTTTTGGAAATTGATCCGAATAATTCGGACGGAAATTTAGGTCTTGGAGTTTTATTAATCAAAACTGAAGGCAATAAATCGGTAGAAGGTTTGAAGGTATTGAAAAAATCGGTTGAGATCAACGCTAATTTATATGAAGGACAAATCACTTTGGGGAAAACTTTGATTCGCTTGAATCAAGTGATGGAAGCGATCGAGCATCTGCAAAAAGCGGCAGAACTCGCCCCAAATAATCCCGAACCGCATTATCAATTGGCAATTGCTTTCAGAAAATTAGGTAGAAAAGCCGATGCCGAGGCTGAAACCGAAAAAGTTAAAAAGATTCACCAAAATCGGAGAGGTGTAGCGAGGCAAAAGCCATAGTTAAACCATATAAATAAAGATGTTAAGTAAATTGTATAGACTAATCGCAGTTTCGGTATTCGTTATTTTTGTTTGCGGAGGAATCAGTTCTGCCTCAGCACAAACCAAAGATGATAAAAAGTCCACTGAAACAAAGAGTATAGGCGGAAAGGAGCACGAATCGAATATTCTCGGTGTGACGATTGGAATGGATGTTCAAACTGCGTTGGAGACTGTTTTTATTAATGCCAATCTACAAGAAGGGCAGGAAAAGCCTGACGCGAAACGCAGTGAAGGAAAGGATAATCGAGACGTTCGTGTTGTTTACAAAAATCTCAAGCAAGGTGAATTTCAAATCGTTTTTGCTGATGGCAAATTTGTCAAAGAAATGATCCTAATTTACGCGAACAAGCCGCTTTTGGACGACCTGCGATTGCCATTTACGGGATCTTTAGGAAACTCAAGCAGCTTGACGACTTCCTCAACTGTCACTGTAACGCCTCCAAATGCAGAACGAGGAGAATTGAGTACCAACACAAGCGTTCTCGATGGCACCCGAGAGATTGACGGATTTAACGCGACTAATTTATCGAATGTTGATCGCAGACGCGGCGAAGCATTGGACGGCACGCGATATGACGACCGATATTCAATTGCTTTTACCGATAATCAGAAATTACAGCGATTTTGGTGGCGTGAGGAAAAAGCATCTCAGGGTTTTAAGATTCGACTTCAGTTTGTTTCTGAAAAGAACACTAAACCCGGTGCAAAACAGGTAGTTAAGATAATTCAGAAAATTGTTTTCATTGATCGTGACAATGAAAAAATATTTAGAAATAATCTAGGTTTAAAAAATTAGTTAATTAAAAATATGAAGATGAAGCAGATTTTATTACTTTGTAGTTTTGCAATTTTGACTGGAATTTCAGCGTTTGCTCAAAATAAGGAAAGCATTGGCGGCAAAGAACACGATATGAATATTTACGGTGTGACGATCGGAATGGACGTTCAAACTGCACTCCAAACAGTTTTTACTAATGCGAATCGTAAAGCCGGAGAGGAAAGACCCGACGCAAAACGTAATGAAGGCAAAGACAGTAAAGATATCCGCGTAGTTTATAAAAATCTTCCCAAAGGTGAATTACAAATTGTTTTTGCCGAAGGAAAATACGTTAAGGAAATTATCTTGGGTTATTCAAAAACCCAAAGGGTTGCTGATCTGCGTTTGCCAAATTCATCAAATATTGGCGAGGTAACTTCAGGTGAGCGATTTGATGATCGTTATACGATTGGTTTTGTGGATAATAAAAAGCAGGAAAAACTCTGGTGGCGTGAAGAAAAAAATGACAAAGGCTATCAGGTAAAACTTACTTTTCTTTCCGGCAATCTCACGAAAGATACGACCATGTGGTGGCAAACCATTGTGCAGAAAGCGATTATCGTAAAGTCTGGCGATCTAGAGAAATTCATGAAAGCAATGCAAAACTAATTTTATGCCTTTGAGAGAAGCAAAAATTCTGCCAACTAAATGCTGCAATCGATTATTGGGTTGTTTGATTTTAGTTTGCGGTTTTTTTGTTTTTCCAATTCTTCCGCAGAAAAAAATCTGCTCCGCAAATCAATCCAATTGTTCAAAGAGCCACTCAACTTCTGCAAGCAGGAAATTTGGTCGAAGCCGAAACCCTGCTGCAAAGTTATCTAGCAAAAACGCCTAATGACCTAAAAGCGAAAGTTTTGCTCGGCGTTGTTTTCGATCAAACGAACAGAATTAACGAAGCGGAAAACATTTATCGAGACGTCTTAAAGGTAAGTCCTAACGAAATTTCTGCATTAGCAAATCTTGGAGTTTTGCTGATCAAAACCCAAAAATTAGACGAGGCAACCAAAATACTGGAAAAAGTCTTGCGGCTTCATCCTTCACATCAGCAAGCGGCTTACAATCTTGCAGCTTTGTATTCGGCGAAGAATCAGCAACAAAAAGCTTTGCCGTTGCTCGAAAAACTGGTCGGGATTACGACCAAAAATTTAACCCCTGTGAGCAAAGATATTGCTTTACTTTTCGCTCTAACAAAGGCTTATGCTACAACTGGTAAAACAAAACAAGCCTTAAAAATCGCTGGAGTACTTGAGAGTCAGCAGCCAAATGATTCGCGTTTGCTTTTCACGCTTGGATTGATTTTCTCGGAAGCCCGTGAATATAAAAAAGGAAAACAGCTTTTTGAAAAGGTAAATTCCCAAATACCAAACAGATTTGAAATTCTCTATAATTTGGGCATTGCTTACTATAATTTAAGTGAATTCGATAAGGCTCAAACTGTTTTTCGTAGTGCGGTCGATTTAGATTCAAGCAATGCCGACGTTTTTTACCGACTCGGATTAGTTTCTTCGGCTCAGGGTAAGATTGAAAATGCACTCGGTTTATGGCTCAAGGCATTAGAATTGAATCCAAATCTGCACGAAGCAAATTTTCTAATTGCGGAAGAGCTTTCAAAACGTAAAGCATATGTCGGTGCACAGGATTTTTACCTCAAAGCAGTAAATCTGCAACCCGAAAATTTGCTATATCAAGCTCGGTTGGTCGTTACTTATATTAGAATTCAACAATACGAAAAAGCACGTGCGATTCTGGAAAATAAAACTGTAAAAAATCCTGACAATCTCAGCTTAGTTTTTCTGAGAGGCTATCTGGAAAGATCTCAGGGAAATTACGACGAAGCGATTGTAGCATTCGAAAAAGTACTAAAATTATCGCCAAACGATTCCGATGCCTTGGCTAATTTAGGATTTCTGGCGTATGAACGCGGACTGAATGAAAAGGCGGAACTCTATTTACGCCAATCACTTAAAGCGGATTCCAAAAATTTTGGAGCCCATTATGATTTAGGAAGATTATTAATCAGGCTCAAACGTATAGATGAAGCTTTGCCGATTCTCGAGAAAGGAGCTGCCATTAATCAGCTTGACCCGGGCGTGCGTTACCAACTTTTCTTAGTCTATTCGCGATTGAAGCAAAAAGACAAAGCAGATGCGAATTTTGCCGAATTTAAACGACTCGAAAAACTTGTAGAACGAACCGGAGCAGCGGCATCAGGAAATGATAAAGATCAGTTTATTCCAAAATCGGCTGAGCAAAGTAAAAAGCCATAAAATTTAATTTATGCAGAAAGTAATTTCCACGATTTTTGTGATTTCAGCAATATTTTGCTTGAATTTATATGCTTTTGCCCAACCAAAAGTCGAAAAAATTGAACCGCCGAATTGGTGGGCGAATCACACGATAAACCCTGTGCGTTTACTTGTTCGCGGTGAGAATTTCCAGAATGCGAATGTTGTTTCGAAGAATACAACTCTAAAGATCTCAAACATCCGAGTAAACAAAAACGCGACATATTTGTTTTTCGATGTAACAATTCCGCCGGCTGCAAAACCCGCGGAATATGAGTTTGAAGTTTCAACCGATAAAGGTAAATCATTGATTCCATTCGAGATATTGCCGCTTCCGAAGGTTCCGAAGAACATCACAAACGAAGACATTCTCTATTTAATCATGCCTGATCGGTTTTCAGACGGAGACCCGACGAACAATCTAAACGTCGATAAAACCAATCCGCGAATGTGGCATGGAGGCGATTTTCGTGGAATTATTAATCATCTGGATTATCTAAAAGAGCTTGGAATTACCGCAATTTGGCTCAATCCCTGGTATCAAAATGATGATGAAATCACGACTTGTGAGAAGCCTTGGTGTCCGATGTCGAGCTATCACGGCTATGGTGCGACCGATTATTACGGCGTGGAAAATCATTTTGGCACGATGGAAGAATTGAAGGAACTCGTTCAAAAAGCTAACGCAATGGGCATCAAGGTTATTCAGGATCAGGTTGCAAATCACGTCGGATACAGGCATCCATGGATGAAAAATCCGCCGCTTGAAAATTGGTTCTCGCCATTTACCCAAAATAAATTCAATAATTCGTCGCTTTTATCGCCAAACGCGTCGAAGGCGGAGGTCGATAATACTCTCAAAGGCTGGTTTGATTTCACGCTTCCCGATTTGAATCAGGATGAACCGGAAGTTGCTAAATATGAGATTCAAAATGCTTTATGGTGGATCGGAACAACTGGAATCAGTGGAATTCGGCAGGATACGATTCAATATATGCCGCGTTGGTTTATCCGCGATTTGTCGTTGGCGATAGACAAACAGTATCCGAAATTTTACATGGTCGGCGAAGTTTTTGAGGAAGATTCGGCTCAAACGTCATTCTTTCAGGGCGGAAAAACAGGTTGGGACGGCATTGATACAAAACTTCCAAGCGTCTTTGATTTCAAACTTTGGCGAGCTTCGCTAGATGTTTTTACGGGTAAGAAACCGATGCGTGCTTTGCGTGATGTCTTGAAATACGACGGACTTTACGGCGACATCAATCGCATTACAGTAATGACAAATAATCACGATACGGATAGATTTATGTCGTTGCCAAATGCAACCAAGGAATCTGCTAAGTTACACACAGCGTTTATCTTAGCGACTCGTGGAATTCCCCAATTGTATTACGGCGAAGAAGTTTTAATGACGGGCGGACACGACCCTGACAACAGAAAGGATTTTGCAAAATTCGATAGATCGAGCCGGACTGCGGACGAGCAGGAAATGTTTGAATGGACGCAGAAGTGGATTAAGTTACGAAAAGACAATCGGGCTTTGAGAGAGGGAAAAACTGTCGATTTTTTTTATGACAACGAGGTATATGTTTTTGGACGCTACTTTGAAGGGGAATTCATAGACTCCCTCGCTGAAAATAATTATCTGGTTATTTCGATAAATAATTCTGACCAAAGTAAACAGATTATATTAAGTAAGAATCTATTTGGAAAAAGAAATTTGTATGTATTCTTCAAAAATAAGAAATACCTAGAGTCTTTTCCCGATACAGAAAAATTGAACGTGAACCTTAATTCGGAAAATGAAGCGGTTTTAAAACTGCCGCCGAAATCAGTTGTGATTTACTCGTTGAGTACAAAAACGAGAAGGATGCATTGATTCTTTTTAATAAGTATAACGAGTGATTACGAAAACCATCAAAAATCCGAATTTGAAAACCATCAAACCCGATTGGCAAGGCACGCCGATTGACGCGAACGGCAGATTTGTTAACCACGAATTCCCTTTTTCGCACGATTTCTTCAAACTTTTGAAGTGGCAATTTGGACGAAATCCGCAAGGTGCTGAAAAGCGAAATGATACGGGGCGGCTTGAAGTTCTTGATCCGACAGATTTTTTGAATAGTGAATCCGACGGGATTTTGTGGCTCGGACACGCATCATTCTTTATTCGTTTAAATGGTAAATCGCTTTTGCTCGATCCTGTTTTTGGTAAGTCGCGATTTTTGAAACGCATTGTAGATGTTGAATCGCCGATTGAAAAATTGAAACGAGTTGATGCGATTTTGGTCTCGCATGACCACCGTGATCATGCCGATAAAGCGACTATAAAAAAGCTGACGCAGAAATTTCCGAACGCGAAAATACTTGCTGGTTTGGCGATGGAAGATTTATTGAACGCATGGAAAACGCCGACAAACGAAGTTGAAACGGCTGGCTGGTATCAGCAATTTAAAGCTTTCGACGATTTGAAAATTACATTTGTTCCGGCTCGGCATTGGTCTCGGCGTTCGCTAAATGATACGAATAAACGACTTTGGGGCGGCTTTATTATCCAAACCAGTTCAATCACTGTTTATTTCAGCGGCGATTCGGGCTACGGCGGACATTTTAAGGAATTGGCTGAATTGTTTCCAAGAATTGATTATTTCATAGTTGGAATCGGAGCGTACAATCCAAGATTTGTGATGCAAGAAATTCACCAAAATCCTGAAGAAGCGTTGCGAGGCTTCATCGATTCAGGTGCGAAATACTTGATTCCGATGCACTACGGAACTTTTGATTTAACGAATGAGCCACCGAACGAACCGCTCAGGTTACTGAATCAAAAAGCGTTCGAATTGGGTGTAAGCGATAAAATCAGAGTTCTGAAAATTAACGAATCAATATCTTTTACTTAATATTTATGCAGAAACTGTGTTTATTCATAATTTGTCTGATGTTTTGTGCGACAGTTTTCGGGCAAATAAATGTTTCGAGTGGAACGGTCAAACGCGTCGAAAATTTTGCGTCGAAATATGTTGATGCGAGAAATATTGACGTTTGGATGCCCGATAATTACTCGGCGAAAAAGAAATACGCCGTTTTATATATGCACGACGGAGCCGGGCTTTTCGATGCGACGAAGACTTGGAATAAGCAAGAATGGGGCGTTGACGAGACAATTTCAAAGCTGATAAAAGACGGAAAAATCAGAGAAACGATTGTAGTTGGCGTTTGGAACACCGGAAAATATCGTCATTCAGAATACTATCCGCAGAAAACATTGCCCGAGCTTTCGCAGGAAACACGCGACTTTGTGATTTCAAAAAGCCTAGTAAATAAACCGCAATCAGATAATTATTTAAAATTTTTAGTTGAAGAATTGAAACCATATATCGACAAGAACTTTTCGACAAAAAGGGACGTGAAAAATACGTTCATCGCCGGTTCGAGCATGGGCGGATTGATCTCGATTTACGCGATTTGTGAATATCCAAATGTTTTCGGTGGTGCGGCGGGAATTTCAACTCATTTACCAATGATTATTGATCCAAAAACGCCAAATGTGGAAAGCGTTTCTGCATCATTTCGCAATTATTTGGAGAAAAATTTGCCGAAAGCGAATTCGCGAAAGATCTATTTCGATTACGGCGACAAAACGATCGACGCATATTATCCGCCGCTGCAAAAAAAGGTTGACGAAATAATGAAGGCGAAAGGCTGGAAAGAAAAATGGTGGGTAACAAAATTTTTCGCAGGCGAGGAACACTCGGAAAAATCGTGGGCGAAAAGACTTGATACTTCGCTTCAGTATCTATTGAAGAATTAAGATTATGAAATTTGAAAGACAATCAGGCATTTTAATGCACCCGACGAGTTTTCCATCGAAATACGGTATTGGCGATTTTGGCGATGGAGCCTATAAATTCGTCGATTTTTTGGCGAAGGCGAAGCAGACTTTGTGGCAGGTTTTGCCGCTTGGTCAAACGGGTTTCGGCGATTCGCCGTATCAATGTTTTTCGGCGTTTGCGGGAAATGTTTATTTGATTTCGCCGGAAAAATTGGTTGAAGATGGATTTCTGACGAAAAAAGATTTGGCTGATGTGCCGAATTTTCCGAGTAATAAAGTTGAATTTGGCGAAGTTATCAATTACAAACTTCGTCTTCTGGAAAAGGCATTTGAAAATTTTCGCAACACAAAAAATCAAAAAATCGCCGAAGATTTTCGCACGTTTTGTCACGAAAATCGTTTTTGGCTCGATGATTACGCACTTTTTCGTGCGATAAAACTCTCGCAAGGTCAAAAATCTTGGCAGGAATGGGACGCCGATTTGAAGCTACGCAACCCTGAAGCTCTCGCTAAAGCACGTCAGGAATTAGACGTTGAAGATTTTGCACAAAAGTTTTATCAATTCGCTTTTTTCCGTCAATGGGACGCTCTGAAAAAATACGCCAACGAGCGAAATATAAAAATTATCGGCGATATTCCGATCTTTATCGCCCTTGATTCGTGCGATGTTTGGTGCAATCCGTCGCAGTTCAAACTCAATGAAAATGGCTCTCCGAGAGTTGTCGCGGGTGTTCCGCCGGACTATTTTTCAAAAACCGGACAGCTTTGGGGCAATCCGATATACAACTGGGATTTGATGCGGAATGAAGGCTTTCGTTGGTGGATAGAGCGGGTGAGATACACGCTGAAAACGATCGATATTTTGCGAATTGACCATTTTCGCGGTTTCGCGGCGAGCTGGGAAGTTCCTGGCGGCGACAAAACTGCCGAACACGGTGAATGGGTAAATGTTCCGGGCAAAGATTTGTTTCTGACGCTTCGTCATATCTTGGGCGATTTGCCGATTTTGGCTGAAGATTTAGGAGTAATCACGCCGGACGTGGAGGAATTGCGAGATTTTTTTGGGTTTCCCGGAATGCGTATTTTGCAATTCGCGTGGGGCGGCGATACTAAAAACATTGACCTTCCGCATAACTACATCCAGAATTCATGCGTTTACACGGGCTCGCATGATAACGACACAACGGTCGGCTGGTTTAATTCAAAAGCCGGAAAAGGCTCGGATCGTGATGCGAAGCAAATCAAAAAAGAGGCTGATTTTTGTAAGAAATATTTGGATTCCGATGGCAAAGAAATTCATTGGGATTTTGTCAAAGCCGTAATCGCAAGTGTTTCAAAAACAGCAATTATCCCGATGCAGGATTTGTTAGGCTTAGGCAACGAAGCTCGGATGAATCTGCCGGGTTCGACCAAAGGAAATTGGTATTGGCGTTGTGAAGCGAAAGATTTTGATAAAAAGATCGCGGAAAGATTGGCGGATTTGAGCGAGCTTTATGGAAGGAATTAGGCACGATAGAACTCAAAAAATGAAATGTCGCCAACGGCGACGGACAACATAGCGTAGGGTGAAACCCTACGATGGATACGAAATAAAATCCGTCGCCAAAGGTGACGAACACGAAATTTATGCCGCAATCATTGGTCAGAAATTTAATTCACGTATGTTTTTCGACTAAAAATCGGGTTGACCTAATACTGCCTGAAATTGAAAAAGCACTGTTCGGTTATATGCATGGAATTGTTGAAAATAACAAATCAAAATTGATTTTGGCGAACGGAACGACGAATCACGTTCATCTTTTGATTTCAATTGGCAAAACACTTTCGATTAGTGAACTGATTGGCGACATCAAACGCGACAGTTCCAGTTGGGTAAAGAAGCAGGACAAAGTACTATCGCAATTTTATTGGCAGGAAGGTTACGGTGCTTTTTCGGTCGGACAAACTGAAGATGAACAAGTGATGAAATACATCGCAAATCAAAAAGATCACCACAAAACAAAGGATTATAAAACTGAATTGCGTGGATTTTTGAAGAAATACAAAATCGAATACGACGAACGATACGTTTGGGATTGATATTGAGAGAGTGTCGCTCACCTTTGGCGAGCAAATGGATTTTCGTTTGATTCGTAGGGTTTCACCCTACGCTATGTTGTTTATCTCCTTTGGAGATTTTTGGATAAGATTTATGAAAAATAATTTACGTTTATTGTTGATTTTATTGGCGTTACCGGTTTATGTTTTTGCTCAACCAAGTGTTGAAAAGGTTGAACCGCCGAGTTGGTGGGCGAATAGTTCGGTCAAAACTGTGCGGGTGATGGTTCGCGGCACGAATTTGAACGACGCGAAGGTTGAATCGACCAAAGTTGGTGTCAGCGTTTCAAATCCGATGTCGAATGCGAACGGGCATTACCTTTTCTTCGATTTGAAGATTGCCGAAAACGCTAAAGTCGGCAGTTATCCGATTAAAATCACTACCACAAAAGGAACAATAAACGCTCCGTTTGAAATCTTCGAACCGCAGCAAAGGCTAGGTAATTATCAAGGTTTCTTGCCGGATGACGTGATTTATTTTCTAATCCCCGACCGTTTTGCCGATGGCGATCCGACCAATAATGATCCCGCGAAATCGAAAGGTTTATACGACCGCAAAAAGGGCAGACACTATCACGGCGGCGATATTCAGGGCATTATCAACAAACTTCCGTATATTAAATCTCTCGGCGTTACGGCGATTTGGACGACGCCCTTTTACGATAATAACGACAAGCCCGACACTAAAGAAGTTTACCCCGGAATGCCCGAAACTACAGGCTATCACGGCTATGGAGCGGTTGATATGTATGCGGTTGACGAACATATGGGTGATATGGCGAAGCTTAAGGAATTCGTCAAAAAATCGCATCAGCAAGGCTTGATCGTGTTGCAAGATCAGGTAGTAAATCACGTTGGTCCATATCACGTTTGGGCTAATGATCCGCCAACTCCGACTTGGTTTAACGGAACAGTCGATAAGCATATCAACAACAATTGGCAAAAATGGACGACGATGAATCCTCGTGCGACCTATCAAACTCAGAAAAGCAACATCGACGGTTGGTTTATCGACATCCTGCCTGACCTCAATCAAAACGATCCTGAGGTTGAGAAATACTTGATTCAAAACACTTTATGGTGGATTGCACAGGTTGGTTTTGACGCGATTCGAATGGATACTTTGCCGCACGTTCCACGCACTTTTTGGGCGAAATGGATGACGGCTTTGAAAGCTGAATTTCCGAAAGTAAACGTTTTGGGCGAACTTTACGATGATGATCCGGCTCTGCTTTCATATTTCCAAGCAGGAAAACGCGGAACAGACGGCATCGATACAAAAATTGACACGCTCTATGATTTTGGACTTTTTAATCCGATTCGAGGTGCTTTCGGACGCGGCGAATCGATCCGTAAAATCTCGCAAACCTTTGCGAAAGACTGGCTTTATCCAAATCCGCGTGTCCTCGTAACGTTTCTGGGCGTCCACGATATGCCGCGATTTATGGATGAAAAGGGTGCAACAATCGAAGGTTTGAAGCTCGCACAAACGCTGATTATGACGTCTCGCGGAACGCCTTTGCTCTACTACGGCGACGAAATTGCGATGCCCGGCGGCGGTGATCCCGATAATCGCCGAGATTTCCCGGGCGGTTTCCCGGGCGATACGGTCAACGCGTGGCATCCAGAAGGACGCACGAAAGAGCAGAATGATGTTTGGAATCATTTGGCGAAATTGGGTGCATTGCGAAAGGAATTGAAGCCGCTGCAAAAGGGCGAAACCTTTGATTTATACGATGGCGAACAGCAACTAGCTTACGTCCGAGTCTTTGGCGATCAAGCGGTTTTGGTGGTTTTTAACAACGACATAAAACCTGCGGAAATTTCATTCGATGTTTCGATGATTAAGCCACTTCCGCCCAATTCGCCTTTAACAGACGCACTCGGCAAACTCGGAAATGTCATGCTCAAGAACGGTAAATTCACGATGACGGTTCCGGCACGGTCGGCTGGCATTTTTGTCCGCGATTATGTGCGATAGTTAGATTTATTGAAATTAAACTAGCGAATTAGGGAGAAAATATGGAAAACAAACCGCGTTTAAGTTTTTGGCAAATCTGGAATATGAGTTTCGGATTTTTGGGCATTCAATTCGGTTGGGGCTTGCAGATGGCGAATATGTCGCCGATTTACAAATATCTCGGTGCCGATGAAGGAAGTTTGCCGTATTTGTGGCTTGCCGGACCATTAACAGGTTTGTTGATTCAGCCGATTGTCGGGGCAATGTCTGACCGAACTTGGAATAAACTCGGTCGCCGTCGTCCATATTTTTTGGTCGGTGCAGTTATCGCCAGTATTTGTTTAGTTTTGATGCCTAATTCGTCCGCACTTTGGATGGCAGCGAGTCTTTTATGGATTATGGACGCTTCGATAAATATCACGATGGAGCCATTTCGGGCTTTCGTTGGCGACAAATTGCCGGAAGAACAACGCACGCTTGGTTTTGTAATGCAGTCGTTTTTTATCGGAATCGGTTCAACTTTGGCGAACGCTTTACCATATATTCTAACTTTTTTAGGCGTGGTCGGCGTTATGAAAAGCGGAATTCCTTATTCAACGCTGATTGCGTTTATCGTTGGTGCGATTGCGTTTTTGCTGGCGGTTTTATACACAATTTTCACGACAAAAGAATATCCGCCCGAAGATATGGAGGAATTCCGACGTAAGCAGAATGAAGGAAATATCGTTTCAAATATCTTGAATGAGATTAAAGAAGCGATTGTGACAATGCCGACAACTATGAAACAGCTTGCGGTTGTACAGTTTTTTACATGGTTTGCGTTGCCTTTTATGTGGCAGTTTTACGGAATTGCGGTTGCTCGACACGTCTTTAATGCAGTTGACGACAAATCCGATTTATTCAAACAAGGAACGGAATGGGGCGGAGTTTGCTTTGCAATATACAATCTCGTCTGCTTTTTGGTCGCGTTTGCAATTCCGCCTTTAGCCAACAAAATCGGGCGAAAGGGTGTTCATATTTTCTGCCTGCTTTGCGGAGGGTTAGGTTTACTTTCAACATATTTTGCGGCAAATCCGTATTTTTTATGGGTTGGAATGGTAGGAGTCGGAATAGCCTGGGCTTCGATTTTATCAATGCCGTATGTAATTCTCGCGGGTGCGATTAAGCCGGAAAGAATGGGCGTTTACATGGGCGTTTTCAATCTTTTTATCGTAATTCCGCAGGTCATTCAATCCTTTTTAACACCGCAGATCTACAAACCGTTATTTGGCGGTGATGCACTTTACGCGGTTATGTTTGGCGGAGTTTCAATGTTGATTGCGGCGGTTTCAGTCTTGATTGTGAAGGACGTTGGAGCAACTAAGATTGAGGGAATTTGATTTATGAAACAGAAGATTCTATTTATTTTAACGATTGTTTTTTCGGTAAATTTCATATTTGCCCAACAACCTCGTGATTTCTCGAAAGAATCCGCCAGAAGTTCGCAAGATTGGGTGAAAGATGCGGTTATTTACGAGATTTTTCCGCGTCAATATTCCGCAAAAGGTGATTTTAATTCGATCACAGCGGATTTAGACAGACTGCAAAATCTTGGTATCACGGTTTTGTGGGTTATGCCGATTCATCCGATTGGTAAGTTAAAGGCGAAAGGCACGGTCGGTTCGCCGTATGCCGTCAAAGATTTTTACGCGATCAATCCTGATTACGGCACAAGTGATGATTTCAAACGACTTATCGCCGAAACTCATAAACGCGGAATGAAAATTATTATTGATATTGTTGCCAATCACACAAGTTGGGATTCCGTAATGATGAAAACTAAAGGATTCCACACAACTAATGATAAAGGCGAAATTATTCCGCCTGTGCCGGATTGGGCAGACGTTGCCGATTTGAATTACGAAAATCCGGAGCTTCGCAAATATATGATCGAAATGCTCAAAACTTGGGTTCGTGATTACGATTTGGACGGTTTCCGTTGCGATGTTGCCGGATTTGTCCCGACTGATTTTTGGGAAACTGCTCGTGCTGAAGTTGATAAGATCAAGCCGAATTCAATTTGGTTAGCCGAATGGGAATCGCCCGATTTATTGACGAAAGCCTTTGATTTGGATTATTCGTGGAACATGCACGCGGCACTTTACAGCGTTTTGCAAGGACGTGATGCAGCCGCAAAAATTCGTCAAACTTGGGAAACCGACAAAGCGAAAATGCCGAAAAACTCAATCAGAATGAGGTTTTCCGATAACCACGATGAAAAACGTGCGATTGCCAGATTTGGTGAAAAAGGTGCTTTAGCCGGACAAGCATTGGCTTTTACGCTCGATGGCGTGCCGATGATTTATAACGGAAATGAGGTTGGCGATACAACCGAATCTGGAGCACCAGCACTATTTGAAAAATTACCGATAAATTGGGGCTTTGTTGAGCGTCGTCAAGAATTTCCGAAGTTTTACAAATCAATGATCGATTTGCGGAAAAACAATATCGCACTTCGTCGCGGCGACTTAACTTGGATCAAAAATTCGGACGAAAGCCGCATCGTAACTTTTCTGCGAAAAAGCGGTAACGAGGAGATTTTAGTCGCGATAAATATGACGAGTTCGCCGTTTTTCGGTTCGGTTGAGGCGGGCGGAAACTTTGAGGACATCACGCCAAATGTTGAAAACCAACAAGTTGGATTGCCCGTGATCAGTTTGGAAGGTTTTGGATTTAGAATTTTCAAGAAGAAATAACGTGAAAGCATTACAAATTTTATTTTTGATCACCTTTGCTATTTTGGTATTGGTGATTCCGTATTTTGTTTTTAGTTTGATGCAAGGCGAGAGCAACGGTACGGGGTTGATTATTTTTATCATCGCAATTTTTGTAATTAATGCGATTCTTCTTGGTCGTAAATTATTGAGTCTAAAAAAAAGAAAAAAAGGTTCTTGCAAATCGACAGAGATTTTAACCACAGATGGACACGGATAAACACAGATGAGAAAGAGTATGAAAGTGAAAAATAATTTGATTATGGCAACAGAAATTGGAAAATCAATTCTTCCTTACCAGAAATTATCTGTGTCCATCAGTGTTTATCTGTGGATAATTCTCCTTTCCCTTTCATTGACCGCACAAACACTCGCTCCAAATGCTCCCGGCAAAGATGCACAATGGGCGACAGCGGGAAAGCAAGGTGTTGGCACATCGGCGAGTTTGAATTCCAAGGTGTGGTTTACGCTTGCCCAAGGCGTGATGACGGAAGTTTATTATCCTGACGTAACTGTTGCAAATACGCATCTTTTGCAGTTTATTGTTGTAAATCCCAAGACGAAAAAGGTTGAAACTGAGCAAGATGATGCGATTCATCAAGTGAAAGTTACGCGTCCTGATTCGCTAAGTTTTCAGCAGATTAACACGGCAAAATCGAGCGAATGGACAATTACGAAAAGTTACACGACCGATATTGAGCGTGATTCGGTTTTGATCGATGTTCGATTTCAAACAAAGAATAAAAATCTAAATCTTTACGTCTATTACGATCCTTCACTGGGAAATTCGGGGATGGGAGATAAGGCGTATTCGCCTCTTTTACAGCTAAAAGGCACTTACGAATATGAAAAAGGGACTGTAACGAAGAATGGCGTAAAGTCTGTCAAGAAAACAGGTTCGGCAACGGTTAGTAGCGGAATTGGTTCGGAAGAGGGCGATAAATATGCTTCAGCTCTTTTTGTTACCGGCGATCTTGAAGAATTGAACAATGGTTACTTGGGTGTAAATGACGGATTGGAGCAACTGCGAAAATTTGGCAAAATCAAGGAAGTATACGCCCAAGCGACGAAAGGAAATGTCGTTCAAATGGCTCGAATTATGAAGCCGCTACGATTTACCACGATTTTGGGTTTTTCCGATGATATTTTGAAAGCTTCAATAAATGTCTCCAAAACACTTGAAAAAGGTTTCGCTAAATGCCAAGCAGAATACGAAACTGAATGGTCAAATTACGTTAAAACGCTTCGTAAAGTTGAGCCGAAATATCAAGCCCAATTCAATATGGCGGCGATGATTTTAAAGGCTCACGAAGACAAAGCGAATCGCGGAGCAAATATCGCCAGTTTAACTGTTCCGTGGGGCGGCGGCGATAATGCGAACGAGAATAATGTCGGTGGTTATCACCTTGTTTGGTCGCGTGATCTGTATCAGGTGGCGACGGCTTTTATGGCTCTCGGCGATAAAGATGCGGCGGTTCGGGCGTTGGATTTTCTCTTCAAAGTTCAACAAAAACCCGATGGAAGTTTTCCGCAAAATTCGTGGCTAGATGGCAAACCTTTTTGGGGTTCGCTCCAACTTGATGAAGTCGCATTTCCGCTGATAATGGCTCATGAATTTGGCGTTCACGACAAAGAAACTTACGAAAAACACGTCAAAAAATCGGCTGATTTTATCGTCAAAACCGGTCCGATTACACCACAGGAACGTTGGGAAGAACGCACAGGTTATTCGCCCTCAACCATTGCCGCTGAAATTGCCGGTTTGGTTTGTGCGGCTGAAATTGCTAAGAAAAATAATGATTTAGAATCGGCAAACCGTTGGCTAAAAACGGCAGATGAATGGCACCAAAACATTGAAAAATGGACAGTTATGCCGCCGAGACGTACCGGTAGCGGCACCGCGATTCGCACGCGCAGGAGCGACAACTCCGTGTAACATCATCGAATCGACGTGCCGCGTGCCTGGGCGGTGCCGTTCGTTCCGGCAAGCGATCAATCGGGGGCAACGATGTCGCAACCGTACATTGGCGAGATCCGCATGTTCGCCAGCAACTCTCGCACCAGCAGGCTGGGCGCTGTGCAACGGGGCGATCATGGCGATCGCCGACAACGATACATTGTTCCAGCTGATCGGCACCACCTACGGCGGCGACGGCCAGCAGACCTTCGCCCTGCCCGACCTGCAAAGCCGCGTGCCGCTGCACATGGGCACCAACCTCGGCAACACCTTCGTCATCGGTGAAAGCGCGGGCGTGGAAACCGTGACTTTGACCACCAACCAGATTCCGGCGCATACGCATCTGCCGCAGGCCAGTGGCGTCGCGGCCGATGCCACCAATCCGGCCAACGCCTTGTGGGGTGTCGCCACGCAGGCCCGGCCCTATTCGGCGTCCGCGCCGTCCGTCGCCATGGACCCCGGCGCGGTGGGCGCGTCCGGCGGCAGTCAGCCGCACGACAACATGATGCCGTTCCTGACCATCAAGTTCATCATTTCGCTGTTCGGCGTGTTTCCGTCGCCAACCTAGGACCGGTCGAGCGCTCAACATGGGAGCGCCCTATCTCGCCGAGATCAAGGTCGTTCGGTTCGACTTCCCGCCCAAGGGCTGGGCGATGTGCAACGGCCAGCTGCTGCCGATCAACCAGAACCAGGCGCTGTTCTCGCTGCTCGGCACGACCTATGGCGGCAACGGCCAGACCAACTCGCACTGCCCGATTTGCCGGGGCGCGTTCCGATCCACACCGGCGCAGGTTTCACGATCGGCGAGCGGCTCGGCGGGCGAGTACGCGCACACGCTGATAGCCAGCGAGTTGCCGCAACACAGTCACCTGGTGGCGGCGAGCGCGAGGACCGGCACCCAGGTGGCGCCGGCGGCGGGTGTCCCCGCCGCGACGTCGGGCGCCTATGCCGGCGCCCCACCGTCGCCATGCATCCACAGAGCGTCACCCGGTCGGAGGCTCCAGCCGCACGAAAACATGCCGCCGTACCTGCCTCAACTTCATCCATCGCCCTCAGGGCGTCTTCCCAGTCCCGAACTGAGGGAGGTCGACCATGGCCGACCCGTTCGTCGCCGAGATCCGCATCTTCGCCGTGCACTTCGCACCCCGGGATGGGCGATGTGCGACGGCCAGTTCCTGCCGATCTCGCAGAATACCGCGCTGTTCTCGCTGCTCGGCACCTATTACGGCGGCGACGGCAAGTCGACTTTCGCGCTGCCCAACCTGCAGGGCTGCGCTCGGTGCACAGGGCCAGGTCCGGGCCGGAACCAGCGCACCTCGGCCAGTCCGCCGGCGAGCAGTTGTGACGTTGCTACTAGGGCGAGATGCCGCGCATAACCACGTTATTCAAGGCGGCGACGGCGCCCGGGCGTATGCAAGCGCCCGGCCGATCCGGCCAATGCCAGCTGGGCGCGTCGAAGGCCGGCCCTATCCACCCCCGCGGCGCCCAACGTCCGATGCGGCCCAGACGCTTTCGGCGGCCGGCAGCGGCCTGCCCCACAACAACATGCAGCCCTACCTGACGTGACCTTCATCATCGCGCTGCAGGGCATTTTCCCGCCGCGATCTTGAACGCCGCGCAATCCTGGTCGAAGCGCTGCGTCGCGACTCGCGCGGCGCTCGTCTTGTTTGTCTTCGCCGTTGCCGCGACCGCTGCTCCGTCGGCCCATGCGGGCGAACGCGCCGAGCGCGGGGCAGATGCCCCAGCGGTACGCACCATGCTCGGGCGGGCGCCGGTGAGTTCATCGAGAATGCCGGCCAGATTCCGGCGACCGCCGCGTACTACGTACCGGGCACCGACAAGTACGTGCTGCTGGATGGCAGCGGGGTGAACTTTGTGCTCGGCGGACGCGGAACACCGCCATCGGCGACCGGTTCGCCATTGCGCAACGTGACCATCGCGCCGGCCGAAACGCGCCGTGCAGAAGTGCGCCTCGAGTTCGTCGACGCCAACCCCGGTGTCGTGCCGGTCGGCGAAGCGCGCACGGACACGGCATACGACTTCCGCGGCGGATGCATCACATTGGAAGACCAATGTGCGCAGTTTCGCGCGCGTGGTCTATCCCGAACTGTGGCCCGGCATCGATCTCGTCTACCGCGGCACGCGCGAAGGCATCAAGTACAGCTTCGTCGTCCGTCCGGGCGCCGATCCGGCGCGCATCCGGCTGGCGTACGCCGGCGCCGACACGGTCGCCATAGACAGCAGCGGCGGACTCGCGGTTGCGACGGTGGCCGGCGCGTTCGAGGACACCACACCGGTGTCGTTCCAGGGCAGCGGCGACGCGATGGCGACCGTCGCGACGCGCTTCGTCATCGGATCGCGCGACGCGCAACGCACCGAATTCGGCTTCGAATTGGGTGCGTGATGACGCGACGCGCGAGCTGGTGATCGATCCTGCGGTCAACGTGATCGTCGGGTTCCTGGGTTCCGGCGGCATGGACGAGCTCAACGCCACCGCGATCGACGGCAGCGGCAATATCTATGTTGCCGGCGTATACGCTCTCCACCAGCGCATTGGCCACCGCGGGCGTGGCGCAACCGGCTCCCGCAGGCAGCGTCGACGCCTTTGTCGCCAAGCTGGCGCCGAGCGGCGCGGTCACCTACGTCACCTACCTGGGCGGCAGCAGCGATGACGTCGCCAACGGCATCGAGCGATGCGGCCGGCAATGCCTACGTCACCGGCTACACGCATTCCGGCAATTTCCCGGTCGACGCGCAGGTGGGCGACGGTCACTTAAGGCGCGTGCACAACGCCATCGACGGCAACGGCACCGGCAATGGCAGCGACGTCTTCGTCACCAAGCTCAATGCCAATGGCACCGCTATCGTGTATTCCGGATTCATCGGCGGTAGCAGCGACGACATCGGCCATGCGATCGCGCTCGACGCCACGGGCGCAGCCTACGTGGCCCCCGGCGAGCCAATTCGCCGCAATCGGCACCTCCAGCGACTTCCCGGTAATCGTCGGCCCGACGGTCAACTACACGGCGGGCGGCGCGCTTTTCTGCAGCGATGCCTTCGTCGGCAAGGTAAAAGCCAGGCGCGGCGTCGACTACCTGGGCTTCATCGGCGGCACCGGCGGCATCGAGATCGGCTACGGCATTGCGGTCAACGCGGCAACCGGTGAAGCGTTCGTCACCGGCGAGACCGACTCGCCCGTCGGCGGCGCCTTCCCGAACACCGCCGGCAGTTTCGGCACCACGACGGGTGGCGGCAACGCGCATGCGTTCCTGGTCAAGATCATGGCCGACGGCACGGGTTTCACCTACGCAGGCACTCTGGCCGGCAACAACCAGGATCGTGCCTACGCCGTCGCGGTCGACGCCACGTTCAACGCGGACATCGCCGGAGACACGCAATCCACCAACCTGCAGACGGCGGGCGTGGCACAAGCGATCAACGGTGGGTCGGGGATCCCTTCGCCGCGAGGATCAACACGACCGGTTCCAGCGTCGTCTATTCGACCTATCTTGGCGGAGCGAACGCAGACGCCGCGAAGGGCATCGCTGCGGATGCCACCGGCAACGCACTCGTTACCGGATTTTCGCAGGGCATTCCGACGGTGCCCGATGCCGGCCTCGATGTCACGCCCAACGGCGGCAACGACGCCATTCTGGTCAAGCTCGATCCGACCGGAGCCACGAGGTTTTTGCCGGCTATCGGGCGGCAGCGGCGACGACGCGGGCAACGCAATCGCCGTCGACAGCGCGGGCAAGCTGTATATCGCGGGCAACACCTACTCGACCGGCGCCACGTTCCCGGTCGCCGGCGCTCCGGCAACAGGAGTGTTCAGCCAGGCCAACAAGGGTTTCGGCGACGGCTTCGTGGCAGTCATCGGCAAGTGGGGATTCGCGACGCACTTCACCGTTGTCGCCGCCCCCGGTGCGGTGGCCGCCGGCGGCAGCGTCAATCTCGTCATCACCGCGCTGGATGCGTCCAACGTGGTCGTTCAGGATTACGTGGGCACCGTGCATTTCACCAGTTCGGCGACGCGGCGACGCTGACGGGCGACTACACGTTCGTGCTGGCGGACGCGGGAGTGCATACCTCCGCCGGGTGGAACGCTGGACGCGGGCGCGACAGCGTCACGCAACCGATACGGCCACGGCCTCGGTCACAGGTACGAGCAACGTGGTGGCGGTCGGCGCCGGACCGGCTACGCTCCTGGCAGTCAGTGCACCAGCGGCGGCGACAGCGGGTGTGGCGTTCAGCGCACGGTGACCGCGCTCGACGCGTTCAACAATACGGCGACCGGCTACGCCGGCACGGTGCAATTCACCGGCACGATGCGGAAGGGTGCTCCCGCGAACTCGACACTCGTCAATGGCGCCGGCACGTTCACCGCGACGCTGCGGACCGCCGGAACGCAGACGATCACGGCGACCGACACGGTGACGCCGTGGATCACCGGGACCAGCGGCAACATCGTCTTAAGCGCGGCGGCCGCAAATCACTTCGCCGTGAGCGCGCCGCCGCTGCCGCCGCGGGTACCGCCTTCAGTTCACCGTCACGGCGCAGATCCATTCAACAACACCGCGACCGCGTACACCGGCACGGCGCATTTCACCGGTACCGATAGGAGGCGCGGTGCTTCCGGCGGACACAACGGCGCTTACCGACCAACGGCGTGGGCACGTTCAGCGCGACGCTCGTCACCGCCGGCACGCAAACGATCAGGGCGACCGACACGGTGACGGCGTCGATCACGGGCACAAGCAACGCCATTGTCGTGAGTCCCGGAGCGGCAACGCGCTTCTCGGTGAGCGCACCGGCCCGCGGCCACGGTACACCGGCGTTCACCTCCACCGTGAACGCGCTGGACCAACTGAACAACATTGTCACCGGTTACGGCGGCACCGTGCATTTCACCGCCAGCGACGGCAGCGCGACGCTTCCCGGCGAGATGACGCTCGTCAACGGTGTCGGCACATTCAGCGCGACGCTCAGGACGCCGGGAACGCAAACGATCACGGCCACCGATACGGTGTCGTCGTCCGTCACCGGCACCAGCAACAACATCGTGGTCAGCGCCGGGGCGGCGACGCGTTTCGTCGTCACGGCGCCGGCCGTCACGGTGGCGGGAGCCCCGATCAGTATCTCGGTGACCGCGCAGGACGCGCTGGACACAAACACAGCAACCGGCTACGCCGGCACGGTTAACTTCACCAGCACGGATGCCGCGGCCGGTGCTGCCGGCCAACGCGACATTGACCAACGGCACCGGCACGTTCAGCGCCACGCTCAATACCGTAGGCACTCGCACGATCACCGCGCACCCGCAGCACGGTCACGGCATCGATCACCGGCACCAGCAACGCCATCGTCGTCAACGCCGGCGGCCGCCACCATCACCGCCACGGCAGGAACGCCGCAGAGTGCGGTCGTCCTGGCGCCTTACGCGGCGTTGTTGCAGGCCACGGTCCGCGATGGCGCCGGCAATCCGGTCGCGGGCGTGAGTGTCGCGTTCACCGCACCGGCCGCGGCAGGGCCAGATCGGTGTTGCCGGCGGGCGCGAGTGTCACCACCGATATCAACGGCGTCGCCACCGCACCCGCGCTTTCCGCCAACGGCATCGTCGGCTCGCTCACCGTAACCGCGTCGGCCGCGGGCGTCGCGACACCGGCGATTTTCGCGTTGACCAACAATCCGTGGCGGCGTTCACGCAGGCCACGACCACCGGCACCGGCACGGCCATCGCTACGCTGTCCGGCGGCGGACCGACCTGCACGCTCGCCACGGCGTCGTATGTCGGACTGCCGGCAGCGGGTCCGCCCGGCATCGTGTTCCCGGACGGACTATTCGACTTCACCGCGACCGGCTGCGTCGGCACCATCACGGTGTCGATCGTATTCCCGACCGCGTTCGGCTCGCAGACGAATTACTGGAAATACGGCCCGGTACCGCCGGGTCCGCTGCCGCAACCGTCGCAGTGGTACAAGCTGGGCGCTGCGAACAGCCTGACGCTGGTGGACGCACGGCGACTTTTACGATCGCCGATGGCGGGTTGGGCGATGACGACCTCGCGGCCAACGGCATCATCGTCGACCAGGGCGGCCCGGGCAATCCCGCGGCGTTGAACACCACGCCGATCCCGACGCTCGACATGTGGCTGATCGCGCTTCTGGGCATGCTGCTGCTGGCGCATGGTGCCCGCACAGCGAGGCGCGCACGCAAGACGCACTGATTTTCGGCCACGCGTCGTTCGTCCGATGGCCTGGGGTCGATTCAACTCAGTTTCACCTCGAAGCCGCGCCGGACGCCTGGGCGCGCCATCATCACCTCGTACCACCGGCGCACATGTGGGTAGTCGGCGAGGTCGACCTTGTGCCGCGGATGCCGCCACGCCCATCCGAGGATGGCGAAGTCGGCGATCGACAGTTCGTCCGCGAAGAACTCTGTTTCGCCAACCTGCCGTCCATCACCGCATAAAGCCGCCGGGTTTCCTTCGAATAGCGCTCAAGCCCATAGCGACGGTCAACTTCATTCTCGATCGCCGCGAAATGGTGGACCTGTCCCGGCATCGGCCCGAAATTTCCCATCTGGAACATCAGCCATTCCAGTACCGGGATGCGCGCCTCGAGGTCGCGCGGCCAGAATTTGCCGGTCTTCTCGCCCAGGTAGATGAGGATCGCGCCCGATTCGAAAACGCTGACCGGCTTTCCGCCGGGCCCGTCCGGATCGACGATCGCCGGAATCTTGCCGCTCGGGCTGATCTTCAGGAAATCGGGCTCGAACTGCTCGCCGCTTGCGAATATCGACGATCTTGACGGTGTAAGGAAGCGCCATTTCCTCCAGCGCAACGCTGATCTTCCGACCGTTCGGCGTATCGAAAGCGTGAAGTTCAATGCATGGTCGCCGATCCTCGCTTCAGAACGTGCCCGGGTACGCGCCGCCGTCGAGCAGGAGGTTCTGCCCGACGATGTAGCCGGCCTGCGCGCTGCACAGGAACGCGCACACCTCGCCGAATTCCGCCGGCGCTGCCGAAGCGGCCGGCCGGAATCGCCGCGCTGCGCCGGCGCCAGCGCCTCCTCGATCGACTTGCCCTGCGTTCTTCGCGCGCGCCGTCATCGTGCCGCGCAGGCGGTCGGTGTCGAAGTAGCCGGGCAGCAGGTTGTTGATGGTCACGTTGTGGCCGCGCGATCTTGCGCGCGAGCCCCGCGACGAAGCCGGTCAGGCCGCTGCGCGCGCCGTTGGAAAGCCCCAGGACGTCGATCGGCGCCTTCACCGCGGCGGACGTGATGTTGACGATGCGGCCGAACTTGCGCGCGATCATGCCGTCGACCGTGGCCTTGATCAGCTCGATCGGCGTCAGCATGTTGGCGTCGATGCGCGCGCAGCCAGGCGTCGCGGTCCCAGTCGCGGAAATCGCCCGGCGGCGGGCCGCCGGCGTTGTTGACGAGGATGTCGGGCTGCGGGACAGGCGGCCAGCGCCGCGGCGCGGCCCTCCGCCGTGGTGATGTCGCACGCGACCCAGCGCCACCTTGCGCCCGGCCATCGCGCCGATTTCCTCCGCCGTCGCGCGCGCACGTCGGCCCGGTGCGCGCGACGATCGTCACGTCGACGCCTTCGCGCGCCAGCGCCTCGGCGCAGCCGCGTCCCAAGCCCCTTGCTGGCCGCGCAGACCAGCGCGCGGCGGCCCGCGATGCCGAGATCCATGGAATGCTCCTTACGGTAGTTGGCGCGAGTGACGCGTGCTGCGGCGCACCTGCAGCACGGTGCCGACCGCGACCACCAGCAGCGCGGCGACGACGAAGAACATCTGGCGCGGCCGAGCCGATGGTCGAGCATCAGGCCGAACCAGACGGGCCGAGCGTCGCGCCGAGGTCGAGCCCCGAATACACGAAGCCGTAGACGCGGCCCGCCGCGCCCTTGGGCGTGGCATTGCGCACGATCAGGTCGCGCGACGGGCCGGTGGTGCCCATCGCGAAGCCGACCAGCGCGAACAGCGGAATGATCAGCGCCGCGGCACCAGGCCCGCGGCGACCAGCGCCAGCAGGCGGCGCCGCGCCAGGAGCCCGGCCGCGGCGATGCGGTCGTGGCGCGCCGTGCGCGTCGCGAGAAAGCCGCCCGCCGCGATGCCCGCCGTGCCGCCGAGCAGGTAGCGCGGTGACCGCCGAGGTCGCCAGCGCCAGCGGCACGTCGAAGCCGGCATTGAGCGCCGACGGCAGGAAGGTCTGCAGGCCGACCGAGGCCATGGTCTGCGCGACGAAGTAGCAGAAGCACAGCGCGATCGCCGGCTGCAGGAACAGCTGCAACGCTGCCGCGCAGCGAGTGCGCGTGCGCGTCGGCGCGCGGTGCGACGTCAGCAGCGCGCGCTGGCTCGCCAGCACGCCGAGCGCGACCACGCCCATCACGCCCATCGCGGCGAGCGCCACGCGCCAGCCGTACACCGACGCCAATGGAGAAGCTCACGATCGGCGACAGCGCGTAGCCCAGGTTGCCGCCGATGCCGTGCGTCGAGTACGCGTAGCCCAGGCGCCGCGGCGCGACGTTGGCGTTGAGGATCGCGAAATCGGCCGGGATGGAAGACGCCGTTGCCGACGCCCATCAGCGCGACGATCGGAAACAGCCAGTAGACGCCGGGCGCGAGCGACGCGAGCAATCGTGCCGCCGGCGAGCAGCGCCAGGCCCGTCAGCAGCACCGGACGCGCGCCGGCGCGGTCGACGGCGAAGCCCGCCGCGAACTGCGTGACGCCGCTGGCGGCGTAGAACACGCCGACGAGCAGGCCCAGCAGCGTCCACGACACGTCGAACTCCGCGCGCAACAGCGGGAACAGCGGCGGCAGCGCGAGCTGGAAGAAGTGGGAGAACGCGTGCGCGGTGCCGACGAGGCCGATAATGCGCACATCGCGGCGGAACGACTCGGCGGGAACGGTCTCTAAGGACACGCGTGTAAGGAAAGATGCAGGCTTCGCGACAAAGGCGACACTATAGCGTACCGGCGACGCACCGCTTCGACGCGCGCGCCGCGCCTCGACGAACACGGAGAATGACCCCATGGCAGACAAGGTTCAAAAGCCCGATCGCGAATGGAAGAGAGCAACTGACGCCCGAGCAGTACCAAGATCGCGCGCAAGAAAGGCACCGAGCGCGCGTTCACCGGCAAGTACTGGAACAACCACGCCGAGGGCATGTACACGCTGCGTGTGCTGCGGCGCGCCGCTGTTCCCGTCCGACACCAAGTACGAATCGGGCAGCGGCTGGCCGTCGTTCTACCAGCCGGTCGCGCCGGAAAACGTCCGCGAGGAAGAGGACGACTCGCTGTTGATGCGCCGCACCGAAGTCGTCTGCGCCGCCTGCGACGCGCACCTGGGCCACGTCTTTCCGGACGGCCCGGAGCCGACCGGGCTGCGCTACTGCATCAACTCCGCGTCGCTCAAGTTCGAACCCAAGGCCGAGTAGCGAGCGTCGCGTGCAGCGTCGCCGGCAAGGCTCGCGTGCGGCGCCTGACATTCGCGCTGATCAGACAGTGCCATCGGATCTGTTTCCATTGATTCATCGACGCGATCGTGGCCCGGTCCGGCCGACGGCGGTCGTGACATCCGTTATCAAAATGATATCATTTTGATACGAGGCGCGGACGGCCATTGCGGTGCGACGCGTCCTGACGACGGAGGTCACGATGGAACGCGCAATCAGCAACCCGGGGCCCGTCCCACGAGGAACGCGCGCATCGCCACCGCCAACGGCTTCGTCGCCATCGTCCTTGGGCTGGCCCTGCTCGCCGGCGGCGCGCTGATGCTGCTGGCGATCGCTGACCGGCGGCTTTCCGGCGTGGGGCCAGTTCGCGTCGGCATCGTGGTGCTGATCGCTGGGCGTGCTGACGCTGGCCGGCCTGTACACGCTGCAGCCCAACGAGGCGGCGATCCTGCAGCTCTTCGGCGCCTACCAGCGGCACCAGCCGCGTGCCCGGGACTGCGCGCCACCAATCCGTTCTACTCGCGCAAGAAGATCTCGCTGCGCGCGCGCAACCTGAACGGCGACAAGCTCAAGGTCAACGACAAGCGCGGCAATCCGATCGAGATCGCCGCGGTGGTCGTCTGGCACGTCGAGGACTCGGCCAAGGCGGCGTTCGACGTCGACGACTACGAGATGTTCGTCAAGGTGCAGAGCGAATCGGCGGTGCGCCACCTGGCCTCGTCGTTCGCCTACGACGCCGAGGAAAGCTAGGACGTCGCCCGCGAGCCGACGCTGCTCGAAAGCGCCGACGTCGTCGCCCGCGCGCTGGTGCAGGAACTGCAGGCGCGGCTCGAGCAGGCCGGCGTGGTGGTCGAGGAAGCGCGGCTGACGCACCTGGCCTACGCGCCGGAGATCGCGCAGGTGATGCTGCGCCGGCAGCAGGCCGAGGCGATCATCGCCGCGCGCCAGAAGATCGTGCACGGCGCCGTGTCGATGGTGGAGATGGCGCTGACCGAGCTGTCGGCGAAGAAGGTCGTCGAACTCGACGACGAGCGCCGCGCGGCGATGGTGTCGAACCTGATGGTCGGTGCTGTGCGCCGAATCCGAGGTGCAGCCCGTCATCAACACCGGCACGCTGTACACCTGACCCGACTGCCCGAGCCAGGAGGACCGCCATGACCCAGCTCGCCCGGCCGCTGTTCATCGTGCTGCTGGTCGTCGGCGCGATCGCTGATCGTGCGCCACCACCGGCCAGCTGCCCGCGCAGGTCGCGTCGCACTTCGGCGCCGGCGGCGTCGCCAACGGCTGGATGAGCCGCAGCGGCTACCTGCTGTTCATGCTGGCGTTCGCCGTCGTGCCTGCCGCTCGTGATCGTGCTCGCGCATGGCCGTGCTGCCGCGCTGGACATGCCAAGCGCGATCAACATTCCGAACCGCGACTACTGGCTCGACGCCGGCGCGGCGCGAGGCGACGCTGCGCTACCTCGACGGCGCACGCGTGCTGGCTGGGCTCGCTGATGGTGCGTGTTCATCGCGGCGATCCACTGCTGCTGATCGAGGCCAACGCGACGCAGCCGCCGCGCCTGCCCGGCCAGCCGTTCGTCGCGCTGCTGGCGCTGTTCGTGGTCGGCGCTGGCGCTGTGGATGGTGACGCTGGTGCTGCGCTTCCGCGGCCGGACTAGCCGGCGCGATCCCGCCGCACCGCGTCGACGATGGCCGAGAAGAAAGTCCTTCCTGCTGCGCGTCGATCCCGCCCTGTGGGCCGAGATCGAGCGCCTGGCCCAGGCCGAGCTGCGCAGCGCCAACGCGCAGGTCGAGTTCCTGTTGCGCGACGCGCTGGCGCGGCGCGGCGTCACGCCGAAGAACGCAGCCGGCGGCGCCGACGAAGAGCGACGAGCCGGCGCGACTGACGCCGCGGTGCAACGTCGGCCGCCCGAGCACCGCGGCGCAGGAACTTCGCCGCACGCGACGATTTCCTCGAGCACCGCCGCGTGCGCCATCGGATACGTGTGCCATTCGACGTTCCAGCCGCCGTCGACCAGCGCGCGCCGCGACGTCTCGGCCCACGCGAAGCTGCGACGACCGGATCCTGCGTGCCGTGCGCCATGAAGATCGGCACGTCGCGATTGGCCGGCGCCGCCTCGGTCGCCAGCGCCGGGCGCGTCGATCAGGTAGGTCGACAGCGCGACGATGCCGGCCAGCCGCTGCGGCATGCCGCAGGCCCGCGTACAGCGCGATCGCGCCGCCCTGCGAGAATCCGGCCAGCACGATGCGCCGCGGCGGCGACGCCGCGCGCGCACTTCGCGCGCGATCAGCGCCTCGACCTGCGCCTGCGACCTGCGCACGCCGGCCAGGTCGGCGCGCGCGTTGAGGTCGGCCTCGCGGATGTCGTACCACGCGCGCATCGCGCATGCCGTTGTTGATCGTGACCGGCATCACCGGCGCGTGCGGAAACAGGAAGCGCACCGCCATGCGCGCGCGGCAGGCCCAGCGCCGGCGACGACCTGCGACCAGCCGTTGCCGTCGTCGCCCAGGCCGTGCAGCCAGATCACCGTGGCGTCGGGATTCGGTGCCGGTTTCGATTTCGATGGCGGGCAATAGCTCGGACGTCATCGAGGGCTTTCGTCAGTGAACGCGGATCGCGCGCGGGCCAAAAAAAGTCCGGCGGCATGCCGGACTCGGACGCGCGTGAATGCGGCATTCTAGCCCGACTTGCATGGACGGTAGTGGCGTTCGCGTAACATTCGCGCCCTGACGCTTTCGGGGACACAATCCCCGTTGCGCGTGCGTCGCGAGACCTACCGGTTCTTTCGCGCGTCCCAAAAACACGATTTTTGCGGAGTCCCCGATGTCTGCCACCGGCACCGTCCCCTGCGCTGCGCGACGTCACGCTCGACGACAAGTACGACGCTCGAATCCGGCCGCGTCTACCTGACCGGCACGCAGGCGCTGGTCCGCCTGCTGATGCTGCAGCGCCAGCGCGACCAGCTCGCCGGCCTCAACACCGCGCGGCTTCGTCTCCGGCTATCGCGGCTCGCCGCTCGGCGGCCTCGACCAGGCGCTGTGGAAGGCGCAGAAGTTCCTCGACCGCGCACAACATCAAGTTCCAGCCCGGCCTGAACGAGGACCTCGCCGCGACCGCGATCTGGGGCACGCAGCAGGTCAACCTGTATCCCGGGCGCGAAGTACGACGGCGTGTTCGCGATGTGGTACGGCAAGGGCCCGGGCGTGGACCGCTGCGGCGACGTGTTCAAGCACGCCAACTCCGCCGGCACGTCGAAGCACGGCGGCGTGCTGGTGCTCGCCGGCGACGACCACGCGGCCAAGTCCTCGACGCTGCCGCACCAGTCCGAGCACGAGTTCTCGGCGGCGATGATGCCGGTGCTGTATCCGTCGGCGGTGCAGGAGATCCTCGACCTCGGCCTGCACGGCTGGGCGATGCGCGCTACTCGGGCTGCTGGGTCGGCTTCAAGTGCGTCGCCGACACGGTCGAGAGCTCGGCGTCGGTGTACGTCGATCCGGACGCGCGCGCAAGATCATCGTGCCCGACGACTTCCCGCTGCCGCCGGACGGCGTGTCACATCCGCTGGCCCGACGCGTTCCTCGAGCACGAAGCGCGGATGCAGGACTACAAGATCTACGCGGCGCTGCACTACTGCCGCGCCAACCAGCTGAACCGGATCGTCATCGATTCGCCCGAAGCCGCGGCTCGGCATCATCACCCCGGCAAGAGCTACCTCGACGTGCGCCAGGCGCTCGACGACCTCGGCATCGACGAAGCCGACGCCGCCGAGATCGGCATGCGCGTCTACAAGGTCGCGATGCCCTGGCCGCTCGAGCCGGAAGGCGTGCGCGCAGTTCGCCGAAGGCCTCGAGGAAATCCTGGTCGTCGAGGAAAAGCGCCAGCTCATCGAGTACCAGCTGAAGGAACAGCTCTACAACTGGCGCGACGACGTGCGCCCGCGCGTGGTCGGCAAGTTCGACGAGAAGGGCGAATGGGTGCGCCCGCACGGCGACTGGCTGCTGCCCGCCGCCGGCGAGCTCACGCCGGCGATGATCGCGCGCGTGATCGCGCAAGCGCATCGAGCGCCTGCGACCTGCATCCGCGCACGATCGGAGCAGCTGCGCGCGCGCGTCGCCTGGATCAACGCCAAGGAAGCGGCGCTCGCCAAGCCGCAAGATCGACCTCGTGCGCCAGCCGTACTTCTGCTCGGGCTGCCCGCACAACACCTCGACCAGCGTGCCCGAAGGCAGCCGCGCGACCGCCGGCATCGGCTGCCACGTACATGGCGATCTGGATGGACCGCAGCACGTCCGACCTTCACGCACATGGGCGGCGAAGGCGTGCCCTGGATCGGCCAGGCGCCGTTCACCGAACGAGAAGCACATCTTCGCGAACCTCGGCGACGGCACCTACTTCCACTGCGGGCTCCTGGCGATCCGCGCCGCGGTCGCCGCCGAGCGTCAACATCACCTACAAGATCCTCTACAACGACGCGGTCGCGATGACCGGCGGCCAGCCGGTCGACGGCCCGCTCACGCCGCGCGAGATCGCGCGCCAGGTCGCCGCCGAAGGCGTGAAGCGGATCGTCGTCGTCACCGACGAGCCGGAGAAGTATCCGGCCGGCTACTTCGCCGGCGACATCGCGCATCCACCACCGCGACGAGCTCGACGCCGTGCAGCGCGAGCTGCGCGAGATCGCCGGGCGTGCACGGTGCTGATCTACGACCAGACCTGCGCCGCGGAAAAGCGCCGCCGCCGCAAGCGCGGCAAGTTTCCCGATCCGGCCAAGCGCGTCGTCATCAACGAGCTGGTGTGCGAAGGCTGCGGCGATTGCGGCGTGCAAGTCGAACTGCGTGTCGGTCGCGCCGGTCGAGACCGAGTTCGGCCGCAAGCGCACGATCGACCAGTCGTCGTGCAACAAGGACTACTCCTGCGTCAAGGGCTTCTGCCCGAGCTTCGTCACCGTCGAAGGCGGCACGCTGCGCAAGCCGAAGAAGGCCGCGGCGGTCGACTTCTCCGGCGCTGCCCGACGCCGTCGCTGCCGTCGACGCGCCGAGCCGTACGGCATCCTGGTCACCGGCATCGGCGGCACCGGCGTGGTCACCATCGGCGCGCTGCTCGGCATGGCCGCGCACCTCGAAGGCAAGGGCTGCAGCGTGCTCGACATGACCGGCCTCGCGCAGAAGAACGGCGCGGTCATGTCGCACGTGCGCATCGCGCGACACGCCGGAGCAGCATGCACGCGACGCGCATCGCCGCCGGCGAAGCCAAGCTGGTGCTCGGCTGCGACATCCTGACCGGCGTCGGCTACGAGGCGCTCGCCAAGATGCAGAAGGGCGTCACCAAGGCGCTGGTCAACACCGCGCTGGTGATGCCCGCGCAGTTCACGCGCGAACCCGACCTGGCGCTTCCCGCCGGGCTCGATGGAGCAGGAGATCAAGGACGCGGTCGGCGCCCGGCGACGCCGAGTTCCTCGACGCCACCAAGCTCGCGACCGGCGCTGATGGGCGACTCGATCGCCACCAACCTGTTCATGCTCGGCTACGCGTGCCAGCACGGCCTGGTGCCGCTGTCGGCGAAGCGGCGATCCTGCGCGCGATCGAGCTGAACGGCGCGGCGGTCGAGTCGAACAAGCAGAGCTTCGACTGGGGCCGGCTGGCCGCGGTCGATCCGGCGCGCGTCGCGCGCCGCCGCGATGCCGGCCGAAGCCAAGCCCGATTCGCAGCGCCTGTCGCAATCGCTCGACGAGATGATCGAGCGCCGCGTCGAAGTTCCTCACCGACTACCAGGACGCCGCGTACGCGCAAGCGCTACGCCGACCTGGTCGCGAAGGTGCGCGCCGCCGAAGGCACGCGCGATGCCCGGCATCGACCGAGCTCACCGAGGCGGTCGCGCGCTACTACTTCAAGCTGCTGGCGTTCAAGGACGAGTACGAAGTCGCGCGCCTGTACGCCGAGCCGCGACTTCGCGAAGCGCGTCGCCGCGCAGTTCGAAGGCGACTACAAGCTGACGTTCCACCTCGCGCCGCCGCTGTTCAACAAGCCCGATCCCGTCACCGGCGTGCCGAAGAAGTCGCGAGTACGGCCCGTGGATGATGACGGCGTTCCGCGTGCTGGCGAAGATGCGGGGCTTGCGCGGCACGCGCGCTCGACGTCTTCGGCCGCACCGACGGAGCGCCGGATGGAGCGCGCGCTGATCGGCGAGTACGAGACGCTGATCGCGCGAGATCGTCGCCAAGCTCACGCCGCAGAACCACGCGACCGCGGTCGAGCTGGCGTCGGTGCCCGAGCACATCCGCGGCTACGGCCACGT
>CAVXPU010000007.1:0-6514 GCA_963763855.1 Pyrinomonadaceae bacterium
CTTTCGTTTTTATTTGTAATTCAATTTACCACCAAGAACTCTTCTTTCGTGAACTTCCGCCGCCAAGCAGGCTGCCTAAAACTCCGCGAACAAGTTGTCTGCCGACATTGCTGCCGATAGCTCTGGCGGCACTTTTTGCAAAAGCTCCCATCGCACTATCGCCGCCGGTTCTGGCTGCTCTTGCTTCTTCTTTAGCCGCTTTTTCTGCTGCTTCTTCCTCTGTTTTCAAGGCATCTTGCTCTGCCTGTGCCTGAGCCATTTGTTCCGATTTTGCCTTTAACATTTCGTAAGCCGATTCACGATCAACCACCTTTTCATATTGCCCTGCAACCAATGAATTTGCCAACAGTGCTTGCCTTTGGCTCGGATCTACCGGTCCGATATGACTATGTGGCGGGATTACAAAAGCACGTTCCACGATTGTCGGAGTTCCCTTATCGTCGAGAAAAGAAAGCAAAGCTTCGCCAACTCCCAGTTCGGTAATCGCTGTCTCAACATTGATTGCAGGATTTTGCCGAAAAGTTTCAGCGGCTGAGCGAACGCCTTTTTGGTCTTTTGGGGTAAATGCACGAAGAGCGTGCTGAACACGATTTCCGAGTTGTCCCAAGATGCTTTCAGGAATATCGACAGGGTTTTGCGTTACAAAATAAACGCCAACGCCTTTCGAACGAATCAAACGAACAACCTGCTCGATCTTATCGACCAATGCCTGCGGAGTGTCATTGAAAAGCAGATGAGCCTCGTCGAAGAAAAATACGAGTTTAGGTTTTTCCAAATCGCCCGCTTCGGGCAACATTTCAAAAAGCTCTGAAAGCAGCCACAAAAGGAACGTCGAATAAAGTTTTGGCGAATTATAAAGCTTATCCGCAGCTAAAACGTTGATAACTCCTTTGCCTGAAATCGTCTGCATAAAATCGCCGAGATTTACTGCAGGTTCGCCAAAGAATTTTTCCGCACCTTGCGATTCGAGTTCGAGTAAACCACGCTGAATTGCTCCAACGGTCGCCTTCGAAACATTTCCATACTCAGAAATAAACGTATCGGCATTTTCGCCCACATATTGAAGCAACGAACGCAAATCTTTGAAATCGAGAAGCATCATGCCGGCATCGTCAGCAATCTTAAAACACATCGTCAAAACAGCGGCTTGTGTATCATTGAGCTGTAAAACACGCCCGAGCAGCATTGGTCCCATTTCAGAAACCGTCGCCCGAAGCGGATGACCTTGCTCACCAAAAACGTCCCAAAGCGTAACCGGAGAAGAATCGAAAGTAAAACCTTCCTTCAAACCTAGCATTGTTAAGCGATCGTCAATTCTTTGATTTCCGCCTCCAACTTGCGACACCCCAGTTAAATCGCCTTTGATGTCTGCCATAAATACCGGCACGCCGATACGACTAAAACTTTCTGCAAGTCTTTGTAAGGTAATGGTTTTACCCGTTCCCGTCGCCCCGGTAATTAATCCGTGACGATTTGCTTTGTCAGGCAATAGAAAACATTCTATCGCGTCTTTTTTTGCAACTAATATTGGTTCTGCCATAATTTTTCCTGATTGGGGCTAGTTTTTGCTAATTTTACTACAACGTTGTTCAACGTCAAAACAACTAGTGATTAAAACGAAAAAGATAAACATCGGCACATAAAAAAGCGGTATAAAATAACGAATTACTTTACACCGCTTGTCCGATAGTCAAACAAATTTGCTATCTAGGGTTGGCACCTATCTTTAAAATTAAACCGATTGCTTCTAATTTACAAACTGAAATATTAAATTTGTTGTTCGCATATAAAGTATTCACTTAAACTTACCGACATTTAACTTGTAAATTATTTATGGTAAATATTTAAGTGCAATGAAAATCTTTCACGGAACTGAAAATGCCAATATTTTGCGTCCAACTGTGCTAACCCTCGGAGTTTTTGACGGGCTTCATCTCGGACATCAGGCAATCATGAAAACTGTGGTTGAGCGTGCTAAAGCAATAAATTCTGTGCCGACTGCGATTACATTTGATCCGCATCCGCGAGCAGTTTTGCATCCTGAAAATGCCCCGCCGCTTTTGCAAACGCTCGATCAGCGTCTCGCGAATTTTGAATATTTAGGCATCAAACAAGCGATTGTTATACCTTTTAACGAACATTTTGCAGCTCAAGATGCGGAAATATTCTTGCGGGAAGTTATTTTTGATCGGCTTCAAGCGAAGGAAGTTTATTTAGGTAAAGGCTTTGCATTTGGTAAAAATCGCGGCGGAAATATTGAGCTTTTACGAAAAATTAGCATCGAACTTGGCTTTTTTGCGGATGAAGTAAGCGAGATTCGTCTTCGTGGTCAGAGAATTTCATCTTCTGCGATTCGCAAACTTTTAGCCGATGGAAAAATTAATTTAGCCAGAAGAATGCTCGGCAGACCTTATGGAATTGAAGGAAAAATTGAACATGGAATGAAACGCGGGAAAACGATTGGTTTCCCTACCGCCAATCTTAAGCCAAATAATCGCGTAATTCCAAAATATGGAGTTTATGCCACGGCAACTCTAATTGAGGGAACTTGGCGGCGTGGGATTACGAATGTTGGGATTCGTCCTACTTTTGAAAATGACGTCGAGCCTTCAATTGAAACGTTTATTTTTGACTTCGAAGGCGACCTTTACGGCGACGTTTTGCGTGTTCGATTTCTATATCGAATCCGTGATGAACGCAAATTTAATGGAATTGACGAATTAAAAGCACAGATTGAATTAGATTCAGCCCGTGCTTTGCTTTATTTCAAACGCCATGGCGTTATCAGTTCACTTGAGATTTCGTAGAGTCAGAATATTACCGCTTCTACTTGATTCCTTTTCCTTGTTCAATCGTATAACGCTTGTCAACAGCCGGAATTGCGACAGTTTCCAAATCGCCATTCGCCCATTGAATTTCAAGCTTATCAATTTTCGTCGCATCGCCCAGACCAACGTGGATTATCTGCTCATTTTGCGAGGCGTAGCTCCCACCGCTTGTTAAATCAAGGCGTTGGCGAATCTTTCCGGTTGTTACAAAAACGCATGAACCAATCGCATCTTTCGGAGTTTTCTTCGATGTATCACCAATTAATTTAAGGGCTATCCAGTGATTCGCTGTCGTGCCAACATTTTTCAAAAGCGTGGGTGCTGAATCCATATTTGCCATCAAAACATCAACTTTTCCATCTCCATCAAAATCCGCAAGCGTCATTCCACGCCCAACATGCGAGCTTGCTAATCCACTATTTGGAGCGGCGGCAACCCGATCAAATCTAATTTGTCCGCTTGGATTCGGCTTCCCATTTTTGAAAAGCAAAATCTGCTGGGCAAAACTCGTCCCCCATTGGTATTTATCAACCGTTGGGTAAACATGTCCATTTGCAACAATTACATCTTTCCAGCCATCATTATCGTAATCAATAAAGGTTGTTCCCCAACCCAAAAAAGGAATCGTCGGCTCACCCAAACCGGCTTGAAATGTGATGTCGGTAAAATTTGCATCGCCATCATTTCGATAGAGCGTATTTGAATCGTCGGAGAAATTTGTGATGTGAAAATCGACCTTTCCATCGTTGTCATAGTCGCCAATCGCGAGACCCATCCCCGCTTGCTCGCGTCCATTTTCGTTTAACGCAATGCCTGATGGATAGCCCATTTCTTCAAAAGTTCCGTCCGCATTATTGATGTAAAGCTGCTTTGGCGTAGAATCATTAACTACTAATAAATCCAGGTCTTTATCGTCATCAATGTCAACAAAAACTGACGAAAAACCGTAGTAAGTACCTTCATCTTTTACGCCAATTTTATCGCCGACATCTTCAAAAGTTCCGTCTTCTTTTTGTCGAAACAAAGAATCCTTTCCACCTTTCAATCCACGAGGTCCGCACATCACCGGCTGTCCGCGAAACTGACAAAAATTTCGTCCGCCGGCACTACCACTTTCAACATCTTTCGGACTCGGCGGCAGATATTTCAAATCAAAATCTAAGTAAGCAGGAACAAATAAATCGAGCCGTCCATCCTTGTCATAATCGCCGAAACTCGCACCCGTATGCCAACCTTTGATCGCTAATCCGACCTTTTCAGCAACGTCGGTAAATGTTCCATCGCCGTTATTTTGATACAAACGCGAGATGCCGTAATTGCCGATAAACAAATCGGCATCGCCATCGTTATCGTAATCCGCAACCGTTACGCCCATTCCCCAGCGATCATTGCTAACTCCGGCTTTCTCAGTTACGTCTTCAAATTTCCAATTACCAAGATTGCGATAAAGTGCCGATTTTTGGGCAGGTTCATTACCATTTTCGGCATTGATCGTAGAACCATTGAGCAGAAAAATATCAGGCTTGCCGTCGTTATCGTAATCAAAAACAGCAGCCACGCAAGATGTCGTTTCGATAATATAATCTTTGTCCGCCCCGCCTGAAATACATTTGAAATTGGTTAAAGCGGTTTGAGCCGTCACGTCTTCAAAAACTTTGGCGGCTTTCGCGTCAATAATTCCCGTCGTTCTCTTGGTTGTATAAGTTTTGGCTTCGCCCGTTGAAACGCCGCCCTGCCCGTGTACAAACGAAATGTTTGCACAAATAATCACCGATAAAAATACAAAAAACTTTCTCATTTAATATTATGACTGCAATTTGGTTAAAGTCTTAGAAACGTCTTAAATGGCTTAGACGCCGCAAATCAGATTTATGTTCGTTGGGAATTTTACACTATTTCATCAAAGCGATAAATGCGTCCGCCAGCCTATCACGCCACGCCGTCCAATTATGACCCGCTTCGCCTTCGATATAAGTAACCTCGTAACCAAAACGACGCAATATTTCGACTGCTTTTCGTGAATCTTCAACCCCTTCGAGCGTGCCATCGTCAATATAATACGACAATTTCAGTCTTTCTTTTGCTTCCAATTTCTCCAATTCCTTAACGATTCGTTCATCGTCAATCCACCAAGAAACGCTTTGTCCGCCGATTCGCGAAAAAATATCCGGATACTTTAGACCAACATTTACCGCCGTTATTCCGCCCAAACTCGCCCCCAAAACCGCACGACCTTCGCGGGATTTGATAGTGTCATATTTCGCATCAATTGCGGGAACAACTTCTTCGGCTAAAAATCTGGCGTAATCATCATTCGCCCAATATTCTTTCATTCGATCTTTCGGATTAAGAAAAACCATAATGAACGGCTTTAATTTATTGGCTTTGATTAAATTGAACTGAATTTTGTTGGCACTTGTTCGATTGTAATAATCGGTTCCATCTTGCATATAAAGGACGGGACAAACTGAGTTGAGACATTCTTCGGGGACATAAGTTTCGATTTGTCGTTTTCCGTAAATCAAACTGTTAATTTCAATTGTCCCAATAAAACTGTCAACTTTCCCCGCAATCCATTCAGTTGGCTTATACTCGGGCATCGTGAAAAACGAATTTTCACCACCGACACCGTTATCAACCTTATTCGGATTCAGAGGATCAGTTATCCATTTACCGTCAACGATTAGTTTGTATTCGACTCGGGCGGTTGCGGCAAATCTTAAAAATATACTGGTAACTGAATAAATTGGAGCACCTGCAATTACAGTTTCTTGTCTCAATTTTCGGGGTTTCCAGTCTGTAAAATCTCCAGCGTATTCTACAGTTTTTGCACCTCCACTGTGAACCAAAACTGCAAAATCTTTTCCGTCTTCGCATCTCAAAATCTTTGGATTATGGGATAAAACACCCGTTGCGATTGTCTGTCGGAATTTCTCCATACATAATTTTGAAACGGAATTTGTTGACTTACTGACTTCAGACTTCTTCCCCAAAACATACCGATCATAAACCACCTTCGGTGTATCTAAATTTCTGCCTTCCTGCAAATTCACCGCTAATCTGATAAATTGTGCCATTGACCACGCGAGCGGAGTTGCCGAGCCTGTGCCTTCACCGAATTTGAGTTCGGGGACGAATTGCTTATCAACATTTTTCGGAGTTTCGGCTTTGTCCCAAATCTGTTCGGGAATCATTAAACCTTCATTGGCGAATTTTGACATTGCGTCGAGACGCAATTGCGGATTTGGGAATGCGGATTGCGGATTTCCAACTTTGGACTTTAGACTTTGAGCTTGAGACTTGAGTGCTAACTCATATTGCCCACGTTCGCCGCTCAACAACGCCCAAAGTCTGCCTTTTCCGGTATATTTTCCGTCCCAATTCCAGCGTCTGCCGTCATCCATTTCGCCATAGCCATCGTGACTGTAGCGATAAAATCCATCGCCGTTTGGTGTTTTTACTCGAATCACATCGTCAATTACTTTCAGCGATTTGACGATTGACGGATCATCGGGCGATTTGATGCCGAGCCGCACTAATTCCAGAAAACCTGCGTCAACAATTTCGCGTTCGTCAAACACGCCGGCACCATTTCCAAGGTCTATCTTGTCGCCCGCGTTTGGTGTTCCTTTTTGCGTAATTCGCAGATAATAATTGCCGTCGCCGTATTTACCATTGGTCGTAAC
>CAVXPU010000008.1:0-136000 GCA_963763855.1 Pyrinomonadaceae bacterium
AAAGAGGCTGTCCAAAAAGTAAAAATTTGGGCAGTCTTTTTTTTCATTTTAGTTTTTTTTCTGCCTTTGCAGACTAATTTTTGTGATTTTTCTCGTTTGCGGGATAAATTTAGTTTGTTTTTTCAATAGTTTGAGTTTATCCCGGGTTTAATGGCTTCTTTCTAACCCAAAGTGGTTCAGATTGTGAGCCAGTGCTATCAGTCCGACTTCGATTCCGGCTTTTTGGAGTCCTCTTAAATTGAATCTTTTGAATCCTTTGTTGTGTTTGATGTTGCCAAAGACCGCTTCTACCTTCCAACGTTCTTTTCTTTTCACCACTCCGATTTCACTTTCCAGTAATTCTCTGATTTCTTTCCGCCGTTTGATCAGATTATGATTTCGTCCAATGATTCGATTTCCTGTTGATTTATGGCATCCTGAACGCATCGGACAACTTGTGCAATTTTGAGCTTGGTATTGATTTATCTGCTGAATGTAGCCTGTTTTGGTCTTTTGTTTTTTCGTCCCGATTCGCTTCATCGGTTGTCCGATCGGGCAATAATAAGTGTCAGTTTCCTGATTGTAATACAGATTATCCGCTAAAAATGGATTCTGTTGGTGCTTTTTACCGGTCTGTTCTTTCTCGAAATAATTGTATTTAACGAAGGCTTCAATCTCTTTTTCAGCTAAATAATCATAATTTTCTTCGCTTCCGCAACCTGCGTCTGCAGTGATATTTTCCGGATTATTTCCGTAACTTTCAACGTGTTTTTCGAGGTGATCTTTGAGTAGATTTGTGTCCGTCGGGCTTTGTCCGAGCGTGTAATTGACCAGATAATGACCGCTCGTTGAGGCTTGCGGATTGTAGCCGGGTTTGAGCTGTCCGTTCATCATATGATCGTCTTTCATCCGCATAAACGTTGCCTCTTTATCCGTTTTTGAATAACTTCCGCGACCCTTTAGAATCTGCTCTTTCTCATCATATTCACTCAACTTTTTTGTCCAATTCTTCCTCGCATAATTCAACTTTTGTTTGACCTTTTTGTCGATTGATTTAACTTTCAACGCTTCATTTATTTCTTCTATCGCCCGACTCACCGATTCCGGATTGATCTCTTTGAATTCGGGTTTGGTCGGCGTGTTTTCTTCTTCCCGATAGACTTCCTCGACATATTTCCAAAGCTCATTGAGCTGCTTTTCGATTCGTTCGCGACTCGTCTTTATCGCTTTTCCCCACACAAAAGTGTAACGATTCGCATTCGCTTCCAGCTTCGTCCCGTCCAACGTTATTTCCTTCAATGACAAGACTCCTTCCTCTGCCAATAAAACGACCACTTGACTGAATATCTTCTGCAAATGCTCCTTCAAGCGCTTTCCCCGAAAATCATTGATCGTGTTATGGTCAGGCTTCGCTCCGCCCGTAAGCCACATGAAATGCACGTTTTCAGTTAAAGATTGCTCAATCTTCCGCGATGAGTAAATGTTGCGTAAATACCCGTAAACCAACACTTTCAACAACATCCGCGGATGTTAACTCGACGTCCCGCCGCCTTTATAACTCTGTTCCAATTCACCGATATTGATGCGTTCGATAACCTCATCGACCACCCGCACCGGATGCTTCTCAGGTATCAATTCATCCAAACTCGGCGGCAACAACATCGGCTGATTCTGCACATATCGTTTGAATACTGCTTTTTTGCTCATATCAATATTTTAAATTAAGTTCTTTAAAATGAAAAAGAAGCCGCCTTTTCAGACAGCCTCTTTTTTATTCTCACATAATAAATAATGCCTTTATTATCGTCTGAAAAGAGAAATGAATCCGGTGATAGTTTAAAGATGTCGCATGGACGACCGAAAACGTCATCGCCTTTTAAAAAACCTGTCATAAAGTCTTCATTTTTCTTACCTTTCCTAGCAATTACAATCCGATAACCCTTTCGCATATCTTTGTCTGATGAACCGTGAAGGGCGACTAAAAACGAATTTTTGATGAACGGATCAGACGTTTTCGCGTCGAAATAATCAAAGCCGAGAGCCGAACTTCTCGCAGGAAAATATGTATAACTTTTCGGAACATTTTTACACCCTTGCGGGCGTTTTATTTCAGGATCAGGAAAGATTTTACCGTCGTCTTGATGGCAATACGCCCAGCCGTAATCGGCTCCGCTTTTGAGTGCGTAAAAAGTTTCGTCAGGTTTATCAACGCCAAGATGATCCGAACCCTGATTCGTCGCAAATAAAAACCTGCCGATTTGTTTCAGCCCGACAGCATTTCGCAAACCTTTGGCGAAAATCCTCTGTTTCGAACCATCAGGATTCATTTCAACAACAGTTGCTCTAACCTTTTCTTTCTCCACACAAGCGTTACAACTCGAGCCGACTGAGACATACATTTTGCCGTTCGTTCCAAATGTGATCGTCCGTGTTAGATGCCAACCGCCGTATTTGTAGCTCAAACCGTAATCAGGAAACGTCGCTAAAGTTTCGGCTTTTGCGGTCGGCTTGGTTTCACCTTTGGTAAATTTCCGACGAGTTAATTTGTCAGTTTCAGCGAGATAAAACCAATCTTGCCCGCGTGTATCTGTATAAAATTGTGCCGAATTTGGATTTTTCAAACCTGACATATAAGTTGAAACTTTGCCGAATTTTCCTGTTGCTTCATCCCATTCATCCAAAATATAAACGACGCCTTTTTCATTGTCCGTAAGATCGTGCATATCGGTGACGAAAATTCTGCCGTCGGGTGATTTGGCAAAAAATCGAACCCGTTTCAAGCCTTCAGCCGCGGGAATGATTTCGTAATTCTCAGGCAAATTTAACGAAAAACTCTTGCCCGTTTTAAGCGTAATCTTTTGCGGAACAAGTTTCGGTTGGGCGTAGATTGAAACGGAAAGAAGCAATAGGCAGAATATTCTAAGCATTTTGAGATTATCCGATAAAATTAGGGAAAAAGAAATTGATACTTGGAAATATGCGAGTTCGAAGAGGTTGCGAATTAGAAAGAAAGGTATAGATAAGTCTTATTTGAGGATTTTATTTGAGTTGAGCTATAATTTTATTGCACGAAACGTGCGTTAAAATTATGTCCCAAACTACACAAAGTAATACAACTCTATTTACACGACATTATAAAGACAACATATTGGTTGAGGTTTCAATGGATGAAATTAAAACTTTAATTGAAGATGAATCTAACCAAGCGTTAATCGCTGAGTATGTATATGAAAGGTTTTATAACCGTTTTTTGAAAATTTTTGACTTTACTTGCACAAAGCAAACTGAATATACAAAAGATGATGAAAAACAAACGCTTAATGTCTTTAATGAGGAGTTTAAGAATGGCTTTTTGATTATGGCAAGTTGTTCATTGTTGATAGAAACATTTGCTTCTTTTCTTGTTGGACAAAATGTAACTCCCAAAGGCGATTCTGTGGATATGTTTAAAAAAGTATTTGAATACGCAGAACAAAAAGATAATGAATTAAAGATTTTCAAGAACCAACCATTCTACGGAAAAATCCGATGCGGTATTTTGCACCAAGGAGAAACCTATGGAAAATTTACAATCACAAGATCAGGCTCAAAGTTATTTGAAAAAGATACGGTTAACGCATATTTATTTCATCAACACTTAAAAACATTACTTGGAGTATATAAAAATGATTTAACAACTGGTAAATGGGATAATTCAGAATGGGATAACTGTCGAAATAAAATTAGATACATAGTAGCAAATGGAAACTGAAAATAAACTTGTGTAATTCGTAATGCAGAAGCCTACACGCAGTAAGGGCGGGAATACTCGCCAACCGCACACTTACTTCGTGCGTGTTTCTGCATTTTCTCTCAAAAACATTGACACAAACTAAATTAACCAACAATATAGCAAAATTGGAGTAACTAGTATGAATTATCATAAAAATAAAAGCCCAATTGAGCAAAATAATCCGATTAATGAAAAGCGAAAATCTTTGGTTAAAGTTCTGCGAAACAGTCCAATTGTCGGCGTTAAATTAGATACTTCAAGACAAGATGATTTGCCTCGTGATATTGATTTAAGTTACCCGAACACCAGTGTCCGGTTAAAAAAGTTTTTACAGCTGTAAACTATTGATATTTGATTATTTACAGCCATATTTCGATTTTTCGATTTCAAATCGTGTTCATTCAAGTTCTAAACTCTTGAGATGAATAACGGAAAGTATATTTTTTCTCAGATCTTTGAATTTTTACCCAAATATGAATTTGATAAATGTGTTGCCCGTTACAAGGGTAATTTCAAAAACAAAGGCTTTACTTGTCGCAATCAGTTTCTGACGCTGAGTTTTGGACAACTGACCAATCGGGAATCTCTGCGTGATATTGTCAACTGTCTCGCGGCTCATCAATCGAAACTGTATCATCTAGGCATCAAGTTTGCTGTCAAAAGGTCAACTCTTTCCGAAGCCAATGAAACCAGAAGTTGGCGAATTTATGCCGATTTTGCTCAAGTCTTACTTGCTCAAGCCCGACAACTTTATCTGGATGACGGCTTTGGTTTGGACATTCCAAATCCGGTTTATGCGTTGGACGCGACCACCATTGACTTATGTTTGAACGTCTTTTGGTGGGCTCATTTCAGACGTGCTAAAGCTGCTGTTAAACTACACACATTACTTGATTTACGCGGTAATTTGCCAATCTTTATTCATATTTCCGACGGCAAAATGCACGATGTCAACATCTTGGACGAACTCGTTTTTGAACCGCTGGCAATCTATTTGATGGACAAAGGTTATCTTGACTTCGAGAGACTTTATCGGCTTCATCAAGCCTCAGCTTTCTTTGTCACCAGAGCAAAAACTAATTTAGCTTTTGCCCGGCTAAATGCCAGAAAAGTGAACAAAGAAAGTGGTTTGAGATGTGACCAAACCATCAAGTTGACAACTTATAAATCAAAGAAAAGTTATCCTGAACGCTTACGACGGGTAAAATATTATGACAAAGAACAGGGAAAAACGTATGTTTTTCTGACCAACAATTGTGAATTATCAGCGATAGAAATAGCCTTACTTTACAAATATCGTTGGCAGATTGAACTCTTTTTCAAATGGATAAAACAACATTTGAAGATAAAAAGATTTTGGGGCGAGAGCGAAAACGCTGTCAAAACCCAAATTTGGATTGCCATTTGCAATTATTTGTTGGTGGCAATCATTAAAAAAGAACTGAAAATCGAAAAAAGTTTGTATGAAATTCTGCAAATAATTTCAGTTTCGATAATCGATAAAAGTCAATTAAATCAACTACTTAGCGAAAGCGACTCAAATAATTCAAGTGAGCCTGATTCTAAACAGTTGAATCTATTCGACTTATAACCGGACACTAGTGAACTAATTTACAAGTGAAATTTGACGACGCCCGAACGGCAGCTAAAATCGAGCCATTTTCACTCAAAAATTTTGTAGATGGCAAAGCGAATGTTAAAGTTACAGTTCTTAAAAATAAACCTGCCCAAGAATCCGCAAAAGGCGGTTCGCTGGATTTTAGATACGAGTCTCAAACTATTTCGGTCAATGTATCAAATTAGAATTATGAAAAGAATTAAGTCAATTTTCTTTGCTTTATCATTCATTTTTGTCTTGTCGGTTGCTTCCGCAAACGCCCAAATTGAAAGTATTTCTGACGTAAAAGACGTAAAACCAACAGACAAACATTACAAAGCTCTGCAATCGCTGATTGAAATTTACGAAGTTGATCTGACTGATAAAGATGATATGTTTCGTGCGGGCGATGCGGTTACACGTCTGGATTTTGCTTACACACTCGATGGCGGATTTGATTGGATTATCGAAAAATACGGACAAAACCTTTTCGACTTTAAATTGTATGAACGCTATTCCGTCAACAATTTGGGTTTAACTTCCGTTGACCAAATAAAAGATGTTACCAAAAAGGATTATTATTGGGGCACCATTAAGATACTGACGGAGAAATACGGCATTGATATTTGCGATGCCGATAAGAATTTTCGACCTAATAAACAAGTTACGGAAAGGGAATTTTATACTTGGATTGCCAAGATTTTTGATGGAAATATTGGCGGAAATCCTTCGGCGACTAAAGCACTTACACGAGGCGAATTTGTAATAGTGATGAATGCTGCATTTGGTAATGTAACCGCAAACATTCTACAAAAAGAAGAGGAATTGGCTGCTCAAAAGAAGCTTGTACAGTTAAAAAATTTGCCGACAATCGGAAAAGCTCAAATCATTGATGTGCGAAAAACTTATCCAACAGAATCAGACATACGCTCGCCGCGAAGTAATTGCATTGACTACAAAAATGCGAGCCGGGATTTGTGGAAAGCCTCGAAAGACGGCGGAATTGTCAGTGATTACAAACCTAAAAACGGCGACATCGGCGACATAGTTTTTGAAACCGCCGATTCCTGTAAAAAAGGTGAAAAGGTCGTGATGATGCGAATCGGTACCGCGATTGTAACGGTAAGTGAAAAAGGAATTAAACGTCTTAAATAAAATTATGAATAAAATCAAACAAATCTTGCTAGTATTACCTGTCGTTTGTTCAATTTTGACTATTTCCGCAAATGCTCAAATCACGTCCATTTCGCAAATCAAAGATGTTCAGCCGACCGACAAGCATTTTATGGCATTGCAGTCTTTGGTTGAAAGATACGGTGTTTTTTTCGATGAAAAATTTCGAGGAAATGATCCGTTGACCCGCGAAGAGTTTGTGGTTTTGCTGAACAAAAGTTTAGATATGTTGCAAGAATTAGCGGCATCAACTGGTGAAAATATCTCTGCTTTTGAGTTGATCAACAATTATTCTGCTAACGGAACAAATATCACTTCAACCTCGCAAATCAAAGATATTAAAGCTACTTACAGTCAGTATGTTCACTTACAATCGCTGACTGAACGCTACGGAATTGATATTTGCGATCCAGATAAAAACTTTCGTCCGACCAAAACCGTAACCGAAAAAGAGTATTACACTTGGATTGCGAAGATTTTTAACGGTTCGGCTAATTCAAGTCCTTCGGCGACCAAAGCAATTACTCGGAGCGAATGGATAATTGTGATGGAAGCGGCTTTGGACAGCGTAAATGAAAGAATTGCCAAATTGGTTGACGAGAAAAAAGCCAAAAATCAGACGCAAAAACACATGGATTTGATTAAAAATCTGCCCGCGAAAGGAAAGGCGAAAATCACCAAATATCTGCTTTCATACACACCCGATAACACTTGCATAGATTTTACAAATGCGAGCAATGACCTCAAAAAAGCGGCAGTCAATGGCGGAATTTGGAACGGCTATAAAATGAAAAACGACGACATCGGCGATATTGTTTTTGAAACAAATAACACTTGCAAAAAAGGTGAGAAACTCGTTCTTTTACGAATCGGAACAGCGATTGTAACAATGACCCCGAAAGGAATTAAGCGTTTGAAGTAAGGCGGAAACCCGAAAAGGTTTAGGAAGCGTGTTACTTAACACGCTCGTTCACGCCGGCGTTTCTGCCTGTTGCAACGAATCGGTATAGTGAGCGGTAGCGAATATTTTTAATTTTATTCAAGGTAACTGCCGATTAAACTGCTCGCTATACTGATTCTACTTATAAACCAAATATTTATCCTTCACATCTGCATATTTCAGAGAAAAAACGTCTTTAACGTAGTTTTGATAAACTTTCCACGGTGCTTTTGAGCCTTGTTTCGGCATAATGTCGCCGGCACGGAGAATGTAACCCGGTGTGAAATCTAAAAGCGGTTCGGATTTCATATTTTCATAGTCGAATTGCGGCGTGCAGACGGAGAAATTATTCTCCTTCATATGATTCAAAACTCGTGCGACAAATTGGCAGTTTAAATCACATTTCAGAGTCCAAGAAGCATTCGTATAACCGATTGCGATCGCAAAATTTGGGATGTCGCTCAGCATAACTCCTTTGTATGCATGCATTTTGCCTGTTTCAATCGTTTTATCGTCAATGCTAATTTTCATTCCGCCAAAAAGCTGAACGCTCAGACCTGTCGCAGTTACAACAATATCTGCGGGCAGAGTTTCGCCTGAATTTAGTTCGATTCCGTTTGCTTGAAACGACTTTATTTTGTCGGTAACAATTGCGGCTTTTCCGCTTTTCATCGCCTCAAACATATCGTTATCCGGCACGAGACAAAGCCTTTGATCCCAAGGATTATACGCCGGATCAAAATGGCGATCTTCGTATTTTTCGCCCAACGTTTTATTGATCTGCTTTTTCAAAAAATTCCTGACAGCGTTTGGATATTTGCGTGAAAACGTGTAAAAACCAATGCCGAAAAGGATATTTTTCCAACGGATAATATTGTGGGCGAATTGAGCCGGAAGCATGCGTTTGAGAAAATTCGCGACCTTATCTTCACGCGGCATGCTGGCAATAAACGTCGGCGAACGCTGGAGCATCGTCACGTGTTTCGCCTTCTTCGCAAGTTCCGGCACAAGCGTCACGGCGGTCGCACCGCTACCGATTATAACGATGTTTTTGTCGGTATAATCAAGATTTTCGTCCCATTTTTGCGGATGAATTTTGATTCCGTTAAAGGCTTCGAGATTCGGAAAATCAGGTTCATATCCGTGTTCGTAATTGTAATATCCGCAACACGCGATTAGAAAATTACACTCGATTATCTCGCCCGTTGATAGCTCAAGCGTCCATTTTTTATCGCCAGAATTCCACGCAGAAGAAATAATCTGTTTATTAAACTGAATATGATCGCGGATTTTGAATTTATCGGCAGTTTCGTTGATGTATTTTACAATCGCAGGACCATCAGCAATCGCCTGCGGATCTTTCCAAGGGCTAAACGGAAATCCGAACGTATACATATCCGAATCCGAACGAATTCCCGGGTATTTAAACAAATCCCAAGTTCCGCCAATTGCCGAACGACCTTCGATAATCGCAAAACTTAGGTTAGGGCATTTATCCTTTAAATGATAGCCTGCACCGATTCCCGAAAGTCCGGCACCGATGATGATTACATCGTATGATTTTTTGTTGCTCATTTTGTTGTTGCGGTAATTCTACAATAAAACGGCGGGATTATTGAATGGTGACGTAACACATGATAGCAATGACACAAAATGCCAACAAAAGTGATTGAGGTAGATAAACGGTTTGTGCGTTTTCTTCAAGCGGAGAAGCTTATCTTGAGTAACACACAAAAATTGGATTTTAAGTGTCGTTTTGATTTTTGGGTATTATAAATTCAGTAGGTCGTCTCACTGGCGAAATGCCGTCATTTTCTTCCAACCATTGTATGTAAAAGTTTGTTTCTGATTCCATCATATTGATCGCAAATTCTATGCCCATAAAAACGATTACAAAATACATCACCCTTCTTTCAATAAAAAGAAAGTCAAATTCATGAAGAATTTCATATGGCTCTAAGTGGTTGACAACATCAATAAATCGATCTTCTTCCTCATAAATCCGTCGCTGGTGATACTTCCAATTTTTTTTATTACCTAACCTCACATAATTTCTGATTGGGTCCAACTCCTTTTCACTAGCAATATTATTAAGCCAACCGCTATCATGTGCAAATTTAAGTGCAAGAAACTCTAGTCCCATTTTTGCCAGAAAACGCGAAATCTGCGGATCGTTTTCTTCAGGCTGTCTTATAGTTGGAATTATTAAACTATTAATCTTGCCGGTTTTAATTAGGTTAATAATATGTTCATCTTTTGGGTCAAAAATAAAACCTTTTTCATCAAGCCGAATATCAGCCCAACCCCCGTCTTTGTGAGGAAATAACGCTTTACCAGGGACAAGACGTCCTCGTTTAGATCGGATAAAATTTCGGTGTCGCATGTTTTTAAAGTATGGTTTTTCTAACACTGGTTGCTCGATCTTTGAAGCAAAGTAATTGTTACATTTGTCACACACGATTCCTTTGGGAAGACAATGGTCTGTGTTTCCCAAAGATTCTGGAACGATGTGCTCGACACTTTTTGAGTCGTCAGAGACTTTTTTGCAAAATATGCAATTCATTATCTGATGATTTATAGAAACTGTTTTTACGAATAACTTAAGCCTGCTCATTCAGAGCGAGGAAACAGTGACGCTAAATTTCATACTTTTTTTATTTTATCTTCGAAATAAAATAATCCCAAACAACTTTCCGAATATCCCTAATTATCTTCTCTTATTCAACGCAAAAATCATTGCCGAAGAAATAGCACACAGCACTAAAGCAGCAACAATAAGCGACGTTTCCTTTTGCAAAATCCCGATAAAAAAGTCGCCGACAAACATTATTAAAAAGAAGATATACGCGATAGTCAGCATCGGAATTGATCTTTTAAAGGTCGCAAAAGCAAAGATAAAACCGAGGGCAAATTGCCGCACAGCCCACATATAAACTACATAAATCACGCCGTTTGCGGTAAGGTCAACCGTCTCCAACGTCGATTGCGGGGCAAAGCATAATGATAAACTTACGCCAATTTCCATTAACGCAAAAAGTCCGGAAACTATTAGTATCCATTTTGGCAAAGATTTTTGTTCTTCTGTCATAATTTAAGTTTGTGTACTTTTCGTTCGGTAGGCACAATTCTACAATAGAATTGTGAGTAGCTGAAAATTTAAGTGAGTTTGTTTAGGAAAATAGGTGCCTATTGATGGCGAGTTGTGCTTTTCTTATTGCCCTCGTTGGGAAAGTTGTAAAGATCTTATCGGCGAGCATTTTGCTGCATGGGAAAGAAGTGCTAAGTGAAGATATATCGATAGATACGACGGTTCAACCAAAAAACATAACATATCCGACGGACACAAAATTGGCGGTTAAAATCATCGAAAAATGCAATCAATCCGCCGCCAAAGAAGACGTAAAACTGCGGCAAAGTTACAGGTTTACGGTCAAAGAATTGTTGAAAGCGGCGAATTCAAGAAGCCCGAAACGAGCGTTGGAAAGACGAAAAGCGAGGCGAAAGATCAAGACGATTGCGGGGCGGCAAGTGCGGGATTTGGGTCGGAAATTAGGGGAAGAAAGTTTGCAGAAACATGCGGAGAAGTTGGAAATCTACGAGCGGGTTTTGAATCAAAAGCGAGAAGACAAGGATAAAATTTATTCGCTGCACGCATTAGAGGTCGGCTGCATTGCGAAAGGAAAAGCGGACAAAAAATTTGAATTCGGCAGCAAGGTATCGTTTGCGGTGGCACAAAAAAGCAACGTGATCTTAGCGGCAGTAAACTTCAAAGGCAACCCTCACGACAACAAAACATTAGACTTAACGCTCGCACAGCAAGAGCGGATAACAGGCGTGAGAGCAAAAAAAGCGTTTGTTGACCGGGGCTACAAAAGCCGGGAAATCGGCGGGACAAAAGTGCAAGTGCCGACCAATGGAGCAGGAAAAACAGCGTCGGAAAAGTTGAAATTAAGAAAGAATTTCCGCAGACGAGCGGCAATTGAACCAATCATCGGGCACGTGAAAAATGACTTTGGAATGGCAAAAAACTATCTCAAAGGCGAAATCGGCGACGCGATCAACGCAATTCTGGCAGCAAGTGCGTTCAATTTCAAAAGCTGGATGAAAAAAGCCGCCGAGAATGTTATTTTTGTCTTTATTTGGCTAAAAGAATCACGGCGACAAATACAAAACATATCAAACTATTCCGCCGCTTATTGATTTATTAAGGAAGATAATTATCGAATTGAATTAAATGCTTTTCAAATTAAAAAGGCTTCAGCCAAATGACTGAAGCCTTTTAATCTTTCACTTAGTTACGTTGCCCAAAGGACAAGAGGCTTTACTAAGCACTACACAGTTATGATGTTATTATAGCCCGCCCAAGTCGTCAATTCTTTTTATCTTCGCAAGCTGTGGATAGTTTTGATTTGTTGATCTCGACCATCTTCCTGATATTGGCAAGATGGTTATGTGTCTCTAATTCGAAACAGGCAAAACGCGGACGGCATTCGATAATTGAGTTGAATATATTTAAAGAACGTGACAGTTAAAAATTGTCTTATATGAATTGCCGTCTGCTTTAGCTGACGGACGTTTTGAAAAGGATTCGGCTTTAGCCAAACTAAAAAGAGTGAATTTCCTTAACGCTTTAGCACGAGTTCCGCTGAAGCGATATGGAATGTTTTTGCACAAATTTGGCTGAAGCCTTTGCCAGAAGAATCCTTGTCCGTCAGCTAAAGCAGACGGCAATTCATAAGTCATAGGCTTTCTCTTGTTTAGTTGATTATCTAAGCTGTGACTGACCCAAACTCTCCAGATAATACTGAGTTTGCGGACTTTATTCTCTCTTCGCTATAAAATAATCCCAACCAGCCTTCCCAATATCCGCAATTATCTTCTCATTGGTATCGGCATTTTCCTTTGAATCCGTAACAAAAACGCTGATGAAAAAATGCTCTCCATTTGGCAGAAATACAACGCCAATATCATTGACGGCGGCGGTGATTCGTGTTTGTTTGTTTACTCCTGAAGAACCTGTTTTGTGTGCGACGACAGTATTTTCGGGCAATTGTCCTTTTAGCCTGTTTACGCCGGTTTCGGTTTCACGCATTACTTTCCAAATGAAATCGTAACTTTTTTGAGAAAGCAGCTTTTTCTTGTTGTCGTAAAATGCTGATAGCACTTTGTTTGCGGCTTTTGGAGTTGTCCAATTTTGAAATTGTAAATCCCAATTATTCTGCATTACCTCTTCGTTGATTTTTATCGAAATATCTTTGAACTTATTTTTTGCAAAATATTTTTCAACTTTTTCGGGTCCGCCAAGCAGCCTTAACAAAACTTCGCAACCCACATTATCACTAGCAGAAACCGTGTATTCCAATAGCTCAGCAATCGTAAGAGTCGCTCCTTCAGGATATTTGTCCCTGATCGGGCTGTAAAGTCCCGGCAAAAGGTCTTTTTTCTGAATCTCGATTTTTTGGTCAAGCGAAAATTTGCCTTTATCAATTTCGGAGAGCATCAATAATCCTATATGAAACTTAAAAACGCTTTGCATCGGGAAACGTTTTTTACCGTTTATGGATAGAATCCCTTTTCCGCGACTATCGGCAATCGAAACGCCGACAACCGCGTTTTTGGCTGAAACAATTTGCTGTATTTTGTCGCGTAAAAAATCTTTCGTTTGAGCAAATGTTTGATTAACAATAAATAAATATAGAATTGCGGTTAGGTAAAGTAGTTTATTCATGGTTTTTGTCTTTCTTGGCTTTTGCAATCACGCTGTCAATAAATTCCCTTGCTTTTACTTCTTTCAATTCTGCGTATTTCTTTTTGTCTTGATTAGCTTCATCAGCAATTTTAAACTTCAAATTCTGATATTCGTTTCTCGCGTCTTCATTTGCAATCAAATAATCTCTGAACAATATATGCTTTCGCAATTCTTCGCTATCGGAAGGGCAAACGTAAAGATGATGTGTTATCGCATCTAAAATATTGTGATTAAATGATTTAACTCGCTTAAAAACTTCACGGCTTGGGATTCCCTGATCGCCATTGTGGTAATATCCAATACTCTCGAGTCGAGATTTTACTAAATCAAACGACTGATAGTTATCGATAATTATATCAATATCAATAATCGGTTTTGCCGCTAATCCGGGAATAGATGTGCTGCCGACGTGTTCGATTGAAACTTCCAGATTTAATAGAGCTTGACTGATTACTTCGCGTATTTTGCTGAAGTCTTTTATCCAGCTCTCTTTGTATTCGCAAATCAGCATAAGCTCTCGTTTTCGCAAATCATATTTTGACATACTTTGGTTTGAAGCGAAAAAGCAACCAAAATATTTGGGAATTTTGCATGTAATTATTAAGGATAAATTGCAACAAAACCCGTAAAATGCTACGTTTTGTTCTATGAAAAATCAGTTTCGTGTTTTGGCAAGTGCTTGTGTCTTGTTGCTGTTGGCGACCTCCATTTTCGGACAATGGACTAATCGTTATCCGAAGTTGGCGAATGTTTCGCATCACGTTTATCTCGAAGGGTTTAATTTGCCGACGATGAACGCTGGAGCGACTGATCCGGGTGTTTCGCCTGATAATCGCTCTTTGGCATTTGCGGCTCGTGGTTGGATTTGGGTAATGGATTTAAATTCGCGTGAAGCCAAACGTGTGACGAAAACGAGTGCCGTTGACGCACGCCCAACCTGGTCGCCCGATGGAAAACAGATCGCGTTTGTGCGGGACAATTCGCGGGATACGAGTATCGTTTTGCTCAATTTGGCAAACGGAAAAGAAAAGGTTTTGGTTGATTCGCCGGCAATTGATCTTGATCCGTGTTTTTCGCCTGACGGAAAAATCGTCTATTACAGTTCGGCTGAAAGCGGCGATTTGGATTTGTGGCAAATTGAACTCGCGACGGATGCGAAAAAGCGTTTGACGTCCGATCGCGGACAAGAAATGATGCCACAACCTTTTCCCGATAATTCTGGCGTTTTTTATTTGGCAAAAGTTTCCGGCAGTTCTGATACGATTCAGACTTTGAATTTTAAGGATAACGCAAAAAAAGTTTTTCGGGACGAAGGTATCGCGTCTAATATGCGTCCGGCGTTGGCTAAAGACGGCAAAAATTATGCAGTAAATATTCCGATGCAAGACCGTTGGCAATTGTGGTTGGCGGATTTGCGTGGGCAACTACCGATTCAGATTGCGGCAAATGCACGTTATCCGCAAATGCCGACGTGGAGTGCGGACGGGGCTTATGTCTATTACGCCGAACCTGATGCGAACGAACGGTTTAGCGTTTACCGCATTAAATCAACGGGCGGAGAATCGGAAGATGTTTCACCGAAATCGTGGAATTGGGGCGAGCCGACAAACCGTGTAATTATCAAAACTCGCCCAACAAATTCAAACAAAAACATAGCGGCAAGATTGGTTGTAACAAGCAACGGACATCCTGTTTTACCCGAAACAGGGTTTGCCAGATTTGATGGGCAGAATGGGCAAGTTTATTTTTACACATCGGGAGTGATCACGGTTGAAGTTCCGGCGGGCGAGCTTAAAGTTCAGGCGACACAAGGGTTTGCCACTTCGTTGGTGACAACAACGAAACCGATTCAGGCGGGCAAATCATCCGAACTTTCGCTTGAAATACCTGCTCCGCTTTGGAATCCTGCAACAGATGGATGGTATTCCGCAGATCTACATTCACATCTCAATTACGGCGGTCCATATCTGCTCACGCCGGAAGACCTTGTGCTTGATATGCAGGGCGAAACGCTCGATTTAAACACGCCGCAACTTGCAAACTTGCACACCCGTTTTAATGATGTTGAATGGTGGAATTGGCGAAAAACGACTTTGCCGCAAATCCATTTTGCCCAAGAAGTTCGCTCGCATTTTCTCGGTCACGTCAGTGTTGTTGGTGCGGATTCGCTCTTTTTCCCCTGGTATAACGGTCCGGGTTATCCGGTTTATAGCCAGATTGATTTGCCGAATTCCAACGCTTTGCAGTTTGCCCGAAATCACGGCGGAATGAATTCGTATGTGCACCCGGTTTCAAACAATAATCCGTTTCCGACGAATGGCGAACCAGTCGGTTTGCCGCTCGAACTTGTGCCTGATGCGTTGCTCGGAGATGTTGACACGCTCGAAATCGCTTGTTTGTGGAGCGATGAAATCGGGACGAGTGAGGCATGGTATCGGCTTCTAAATCTTGGCGTGCCGATTGCCCCGAGTGCAGGCAGCGACACGATGCAAAACCTTTATCGCACAATTCCCATCGGCTCAACGCGAGTTTATGCCAAACCTGTTGGAGCGATGAATCTGAAAAATTTTCTGGCTGCGGTCAAAAAAGGAAAGAGTTTTGTAACCAATGGTCCGCTGATGAAATTTTCGGTAAATGGAAAAGAATCAGGCGAGATAATCACGGCAACAAACGGTCAGTCGGTTGATTTCAAAATCGAAGCATTTTCGCCGAATACGGTCGAAAAAGTGGAAATTATTGTCAACGGGAAAATCGCTTGGAGTGGCACAGGTTTCAACGGTAAACAAACATTCACAGGCAAAATCAACATTCCAAACGGCGGATGGATGGCGGCACGAATCTACGGCGGCACAGTTAAGCCACCGTTCGCCGATAGCTACCCATTCGCTCATTCAGCACCTATTTGGTTCAACAAAATCGGCAGCACGGACGCGACAAGTGCGAAAACTTCCGCAGAGGATTTACTCAGATGGATGGACGTTGCCGAAAGAAGAATGAACCAGGCTTACGAAGGTTCAAAGGTAGAAAATTTACGAAAACGCTTTGCGGATGCACGGAAGATTTTGGAAGCGAAGGCGAGGTAAAGAGGAGCGAGACTATTTATCCCAAAGATTTAGAATTGAAACTTTCGAGTTTTGAAAGTTCTTTACATTTCGGGTAACACTAGTGTCCGGTTATAAGTCGAATAGATTCAACTGTTTAGAATCAGGCTCACTTGAATTATTTGAGTCGCTTTCGCTAAGTAGTTGATTTAATTGACTTTTATCGATTATCGAAACTGAAATTATTTGCAGAATTTCATACAAACTTTTTTCGATTTTCAGTTCTTTTTTAATGATTGCCACCAACAAATAATTGCAAATGGCAATCCAAATTTGGGTTTTGACAGCGTTTTCGCTCTCGCCCCAAAATCTTTTTATCTTCAAATGTTGTTTTATCCATTTGAAAAAGAGTTCAATCTGCCAACGATATTTGTAAAGTAAGGCTATTTCTATCGCTGATAATTCACAATTGTTGGTCAGAAAAACATACGTTTTTCCCTGTTCTTTGTCATAATATTTTACCCGTCGTAAGCGTTCAGGATAACTTTTCTTTGATTTATAAGTTGTCAACTTGATGGTTTGGTCACATCTCAAACCACTTTCTTTGTTCACTTTTCTGGCATTTAGCCGGGCAAAAGCTAAATTAGTTTTTGCTCTGGTGACAAAGAAAGCTGAGGCTTGATGAAGCCGATAAAGTCTCTCGAAGTCAAGATAACCTTTGTCCATCAAATAGATTGCCAGCGGTTCAAAAACGAGTTCGTCCAAGATGTTGACATCGTGCATTTTGCCGTCGGAAATATGAATAAAGATTGGCAAATTACCGCGTAAATCAAGTAATGTGTGTAGTTTAACAGCAGCTTTAGCACGTCTGAAATGAGCCCACCAAAAGACGTTCAAACATAAGTCAATGGTGGTCGCGTCCAACGCATAAACCGGATTTGGAATGTCCAAACCAAAGCCGTCATCCAGATAAAGTTGTCGGGCTTGAGCAAGTAAGACTTGAGCAAAATCGGCATAAATTCGCCAACTTCTGGTTTCATTGGCTTCGGAAAGAGTTGACCTTTTGACAGCAAACTTGATGCCTAGATGATACAGTTTCGATTGATGAGCCGCGAGACAGTTGACAATATCACGCAGAGATTCCCGATTGGTCAGTTGTCCAAAACTCAGCGTCAGAAACTGATTGCGACAAGTAAAGCCTTTGTTTTTGAAATTACCCTTGTAACGGGCAACACATTTATCAAATTCATATTTGGGTAAAAATTCAAAGATTCTGAGAAAAAATATACTTTCCGTTATTCATCTCAAGAGTTTAGAACTTGAATGAACACGATTTGAAATCGAAAAATCGAAATATGGCTGTAAATAATCAAATATCAATAGTTTACAGCTGTAAAAACTTTTTTAACCGGACACTGGTGAAATTAGTTGAATAATCTTTCTCAGGAATTCTACTTGGGGCATTGGAATTGGCACTGATTTCGCCGGAAGGGGGTATTTTCTCCGAAACTATTGAAAATTCAACGTTTTCGTCTTTGCCAACGGGACGCGATAAGACAATTATTCCCCCATTCGCTTTGCTAATCGTTAGATTTTGCGAAGTTATCTCCAAAGCATCAAGACTAATTTCATTGTTCCAAGTTTTTCCAGCAGCATCAGTAAATGAAAATTTGTGCTGCGAAACAAATTGTTTTGCCGAAGCATTATAATCAGTCCCTTTGAAAAGAAAGGGTTTGCTTTCGCTCATTTCTTGCTCGTTGTGCAAAATTTTGCTCGGAACATCAAGGTCAACTGTCGAACCCGTCGCCCCGCCAACCCGGAAAGTTGCCGTTGTATTGGTGCTATTTTTGTTGCTGTTTATCGAATATGCCTGATAAATTTCCGTTGGCGAAACTTTGGTCGATTCGATGGTTTCGGTTGATGCACAGCCAAAAACCATCAGGGTAAAAATTAAAAATCCGAACAAATGATTCTTTAACATTTCTTTTTTCCTCATACTAACCGCAGAACTTATACCTGAAACGGGTCACAAACGCAATAAAAATTTAGTCTAACATTTCGGACAAAAAGAAGGAGTTTTGACAAAGCAAAACCTACGATAAAAATGCCAACGAAAATGTCAGCAAAATTATGATTTTAGGGCGGTAGCCCGTTTCATTTGAAACTCCTCTTTTATTTTTGTTAAGTAAGAAACAACTCTCCATTAACTAGTACCAAGTTTTGGATAAAAAAAGGGCAAGATATGCTAATATTTTTTCGCCTCCTTTAAATGAACGAAAATAGACACATTACAAAGCTTTTGAAAAACGCTCAGGAAGGGGATGAATCTGCCCTGAACGAGCTTTTTCCGCTTGTTTATGATGAATTACGTAAACTTGCGTCCATTCGTATGAATAGCGAGCGAGAAAATCACACGCTGCAGCCAACCGCTTTAGTTCACGAAGTTTATATGAGGCTCATTGATCAACATTCGGTTGATTGGAACAATCGCCTGCATTTTTTCGGACTTGCTTCGGAAATGATGCGACGTATTTTGGTAACTCACGCTGTTGCGAAAAAGACAAACAAACGTGGCGGCGAAATTGTTCATGTCGAACTTGATGAAGCTGTTAGTTTTGCAGGCGAAAACGAAATTGATTTCGTTGAATTAGATGAAGCCCTGAATGAGCTTGGAAAATTCGCTCCGAGACAGGCAAAGGTTGTCGAAATGAGGTTTTTCGGCGGTTTGACGAATGAAGAAGTTGCCGAATTTTTGAAACTTGATGAACGAACGATCAAACGCGATTGGCGAGCTGCGAAGGCTTGGCTTTTTGAAAAACTAAAAACAACTTAAACGGGGCAAAATGTAAGACAGGCTGTTAGCCTGTCAAAACAGACTAACAGTCTGTTTTACGTCTTTTCAAAATGAACTCCGAAACTTGGCAAAAAATTAATGATATTTTCAATGATTCGGTAGATTTGCCGTTGTCTGAACGTGTCAAGTTTTTAGACGAAAATTGCGAATCGGACGAAATCCGCCAAGAAGTTGAAAAACTCCTCGCCGCCGAAGATTCTGCGAGTAAGTTTCTCGAAAAACCTGCTGTTGACTTCACTTCGAAAATGCCGGAAGCCATTGGCAAATATCGAGTTATCAGCGAATTGGGAAAAGGCGGAATGGGCAATGTTTACCTTGCTGAACGCGAAGATTTGGGGCAAAAAGTTGCGATAAAAATCATCAAACGCGGGCTCGATTCCGAAGATATTTTGCGTCGTTTTCAGCACGAATCTGAAATTCTCGCCACTCTCGAACATCCGAATATTGCCCGTTTGATTGATGCCGGAACGACTGTGGACGGCTTGCCTTTTTACACGATGGAATTTATCGAAGGCAACTCCATTGACGAATTTTGCAAGGATAAATCGCTCGAAGAAAAGCTAAATTTGTTCAGCCAAGTTTGCAAAGCCGTCGCCTACGCACACGCGAGGCTCGTTGTGCATCGAGATTTGAAGCCTTCAAACATCATTGTCGACGCTGATGGAACGGCAAAACTTCTCGATTTTGGAATCGCTAAAATACTGTCTGAAAACGATTTTGGTAAAAAAGGAACAGCAACCTCGCTTGGAATGATGACTCCGAATTACGCTTCGCCCGAACAAATCAGAGGCGAACAAGTGACAACTGCAACCGATATTTATTCACTCGGCATAATTCTTTACGAACTTTTGACTGGAGTTTTGCCATACGATTTGCAAGATAAAACGCTCGATAAAGTGCTGGAAATTGTTTCAAAAACCGATGTTACGAAGCCAAGTTCGGCAAATTCAAAATTCATAATTCATAATTCAAAATTGATAGATACCGACATCGATACGATTGTTTTGAAGTCTCTCCAAAAGGAATCCGAACGCCGTTATCAATCGGTCAAAGATTTTTCCGAAGACATTCGCAGATATTTGGTTGGATTGCCGATTTCGGCTCGCCCTGATACTTTTCGTTATCGGGCGACGAAATTTGTTCAGCGGAATAAAATCGCAGTCGGGGCGGCAAGTCTTGTGTTTATCTCACTTATCGGCGGAATTATTGGAATCTATTATCAGTATTCAATCGCCAATCGTCAGCGTGCGTTGGCGGAAAAACGTTTCGCGGATGTTCGTGAGCTGGCTAACAAGGTAGTTTTTCGTTATCACGATGAGATCGCAAAATTTCCGGGTGCGACCGCTTTGCGTGAGGAATTGGTTAGTGACGCGGTGAAATATCTCGACACATTGGCGGAAGATGAGATTGATGACAATTCGCTAAAGCTAGAATTAGCAAAGGCTTATCAGAAAATTGGCGATGTTCAGGGCAGACCATACACGGCGAATTTGGGAAAATCGGAAGATGCACTCGCAAGCTATCATAAGGCGGTTGGTATTTTAGAGAATGCGTTGGCAAAATCGCCAAACGAAATCGAATTGAAACGCGAACTGGTGAAGGCTTATCTGCGATTTATTTCATTGAACAAACGCCTTGCCGTAGCCGACAACGAACCGATCGACAATGCACTGAAACTACAGCTCGAAATCAATGAATCCGACGATACCAAGCCGGTTGAAAACGCTTTGCAGCTCGCCGAAGTTTTTATTAATCATGGCGATTACTACGGAGCTGACGTGCCCGCTCGAATCGAAACATACAAAAAGGTTTTGGATTTGCTCGAAAATATTCCCGATAAAGATCTCGAAATTCAGCATACATTGACGAGAGCAAATCAACGAATCGGCACAAATTACGTTTGGCTTGGCGATCAATTCGCAAAAGACGGCGATAAGGAAAGATCGCTCGAAAATTATCGGCTCGCTCTGCCTTATACCGAAAAAATGTTTGAATCCACCAAACTCGAAATCGCTATCGGCGGTGTAACGCAGAATTTGCAGCGGGTTTTGGCGGGTTGCAACCAAAATTTAGGTGAAAATTATTTTAAACTCGGCGAAAAAGAAAAGGGTCTTGAAATGCTGCAAAAAAGCCTTGATATTACATTAGATCTGGCGAAAGCCGACCCAAAAAATACCGAAGCTTCAATTGACGTGGCGAATTCGTATATCAGTTTTTCGACTGCGTATGAGCAATTTGGCGACTTTCCAAAAGCGATTGCAGCAAACGAAAAGGCTTTGGAAATACTGTGGAAATCAAGTTCGTTGGATAATAAAAATATTGAAGTTGCAGACGCAATAATTCGCCGATTGAATCAAGGGGCGATATTATTTGAAAAAGCGAATCGCATCGGTGAAGCGAAAATCTATCGGCAGAAACTGGAAGAATTTTGTAAGTCCGAAATTATTAATGGGGCGTGTTCTGAGGTTGGATTGGCGAAGTAAGACGTAGTAAATGATTAGATATTTAGTGAAAATACAAATATATCTTCGATGAATTGTGAGGTTCTATTTTATGAATTGCCGTCTGCTTTAGCTGACGGAACTGAAGTCTCACATTGTCAGGCTTTAGCCAAACAAATTATTTGAACTAGTTCCCAATAGCTTTAGCTGAAGCAAAAAGGATGATTGATACTTTTGTAGTTCGGCTAAAGCCTTGTTTTTCTTACATCTTATTCCGTCAGCTAAAGCAGACGGCAATTCATGCAAATCCATCAAATCATATTTATCAATCAAGGCGTTCCTTTTTCTTCACAAATTTAATCAATTTCAGACTTTTGCCAGTCCATTCGTAATAATACTGACCGTAATCGAGTAGCTGTGTATCATCGCGTTTTCCGGTGGAAGGATTACCATTTACGATTATCAACCGACTGTTTTTGCGAAATTCGACCGTATCTTTTTTATCGAGTTCGCCGTAACCCTTAGCCGTCCCAAACAAGCGATCTGGGAAATGCACATCCCCGGTTTTCGCGTCAATAATCGCGGTAATCAAACAGCCCGTTCCGCAACCTATAAACGAAAGCGTGTAACGTCCGCCAAAATTTACGCCTTGTTTTAGGCTTTTTCGCAAAGTCGTCCGAAATTCCTTCGCGTCTATGTTGCCTGCAATTTTGATTTGCTTCGCGGTTGCCTTTTCGACTTTTACGCCGTATTTGCCAAAAGTCGGCGTTTGGGCAGAGACAGCTGTAAAAAACAGCAGTAAAAATATTGTTGACTGAATTAGTTTCATAGTTTTTCTCCTATTTAACCCAAGTTGCTAGTTATCAGAGAAAATTATTTTGCCCGCTAATCTTCGCTAATTTTCGCTAATTCTTTGATTTGCTGCCTAATAAATTTGCTTTTTTGCCTTTAATTCGCGTTTATTCGCGGTCAAAAACAATAACTAGCAACTTAGGTTATTTACACTCTTTACCGATTGCTTTCAAATCTTCGCAGGCTTCTTTCTCTTTGCCGAGATTGCTGTAAGTCATTGCCCGTTTTCCCAAAATATCTCGCCGAACTTCGGGGTTTTGCTCACCGCTGTCATTTAGCAATTGAAGGGCTTTGGTAAAGTCGGCAACCGACAAGTCGTTTTTTTCCAAATACCAATAGACTAATCCGCGTCCCATCAGACCTTGATAACTTGTCGGTCTGCGTTCGATGTCTTTGGTGTAATCTGCAACTGCAAGTTCGTTTCTTTGGCGAATTTTCTTGTCATCGTCTTTAGAGTTGTAGTATTTAGCATATGCTTCGGCTCGCTGGAAATAAACGTCTTCATCTTTGCTTTTCAAACGAATTGCCTCGCTGAAGTTTTTTGCCGCCACGAGGTGATTGGGATTTGTTAACGAGGATGTCTGAAGTTGGACAAACCCAAGAGCGTAGAAACAACCAGGTTTGGTCGGTGCGAGTTCGGTGCATTTAGTAAAATCGGCGATGGCTGCATTTTTGTTTGCACTTCCAAAAGATGTCATTGCTTCAAGTGCGGACTTAGGTTTAGCATCAGGTGTCACATAATATGCAAGTCCGCGAATTTGAAAAAGGTCGGCGTTATCACCTTTCAGCTTGATTGCTTCGGTGCAGGCTTCGATAGCTTTTGGATATTCTTCTTTTTCAAAAAAATCATTGCATTGTTTCGCAAGGCTGTCGTCGTTATTAGCTGATTTTTTATTGTCTTTTGGAGTTTTGTCAATCGATTCCTTGATCAAATCTTGTTGTCCGACAATCAAATCAATCTCAGCCTTGAAATATGAGAAAAGGGCGTTCTTGGAAAGTGTATTAAATTCGAACCAAGCACTTCTATTTGAATAAAACCACATCACATATTTATTGCTATTTTCTTGTAATAGTGCGATTTTTTGACCCTTCACAAAAACTTCATCAGAGTTTCCCGATGACTTAATCTCAGCATTGGATTTGAACAGTCCCTTAACCAAATTGAAAACTTGTTTGGCTGATGTTCCGCTTCCGCTAAATTGCAAGCCTATCGTTTTATCGGCTTCATAATATCTAAACCAGTTTGTAAATCCGGCAGATTGAAAATAGTTTTTCGCTGTTTGATATGTAATTATCCCGCCTCCGCGATTTTGGACTTCGCCTTGCATTGGGGCAAAATCAGTTTCGGCATCTTTGAAAAGTTGCGTAATTTCGGCATTGATTTTGTCGTCTGCGGTGGTCGCGGTAGTCTGCCCAAAGGCAAACGAAAAAAGTAATAATGTGGTTATGGTTGCTAAAATGAATTTCATAAAAAGTTTCTCCTACAACTAATCGCCCGAATTTTGGACAAAATAAGACACTAAGTTTCGATTCCCTATTTCCAGACAAAGGTTTGCGTTTGCCCAAACATATCTACCATTTCGAGAGTGATTCTGCCTTGGTAATTTATTGATTTTATTGTTGCTTCTTTGGTGTAAAGAAAACTCTCGGTTCGCCAGTTGACTGTAGTGTAAATGAAATTGAGATTCTCACAATCGCAATCCAATTTCAGTCCTTCGATCACATCAGGATTAGCAAGTATCCACTCTAAAAGGTTTGAATATACTCCTTTGGGGGTGACGGTTTCAAAAATCAACCTATCGTCCTTCACGCGAATCTTCACGCCTCGTTGCCAAAAGGTTTCACCCGGCAAACTCGGCGAATTTTTTCCGTCTTCAGGCTCATTTATTATTTTTACTTTATAGGTCAACTTCGTTTTGAACACCGCACCAAAAGGACCGGTTGGATCATCAGTTAAACCGCCAAAGCGGAGAAAGTAAGCGAAATCGAAGAATTGGATTGAATTAGTATCAATGGGTGATTTAATTGTTTGGGTAAAACATCCAACGCATTCAAATTCCTTATTCGCCAAAATCCGTGAAATATATTGATAATTTTTCTTTTCGATGGCTTCTGAATAGGCTTGGAAAAGCAAAGGATCTTCTTTCGCTATTTTGTTTTTTGACTTTGTTTCGGCATTTTCAGCCGATTGTTTAGCCTCAACCCGTTTTCGTTCGAAAGCCAGATCATTTTGCATTGCGTCAATGATTTTTTTATAGGGTGCTGGATTTGAGTCAAAAATTAATGAATGATAGTCTTCATTAGAAAAAAATGAAGCAACAATGCGACCGTCAAGCACATATAGTTCACTTTCACCCGCGATAACAGACACCTCAACAAATCGACCGCCTAATCCGCCAAATTTACGATACTGCTCTTTTATAAAACTATAAACTTTCTTTGCCGCCTGACCTTGTTTCGACTTTGCGGTTAGAAACAGCGACTTCGGAGTCTGCTTGATTTCCCAATCAAATCCTGCAAAACCAAAATAGCTCTTATTAACGGCGTAAGAAATTTCACTAGCATCTTGAGAAATGATTTTTCCACGAATTTGCGAAAATTCGGTAGATGCATCTTTGAACAATTGGGTGAGTTCATTGAACATTTGCTCATCAGTTTGTTGACCGAAAGCAAAGCAAGAAAATAATAAAACGGTGATAGTCGCTAAAATGAATTTCATAAATTTTTCTCGTATAACTAATAGCTCGAAAATGTAGCAAAATCGGACAAATTATTTTCAAAAACGTTTGTATAAATTAACTTCTATTTCGTTTCCTTAAAATTATTGTAGCTACCCTTAAACGCAATGTAGTTTGCCTCAATCTTGACGTTAATTTCGGCAATTTGGCTGGAAGTCTTATATTCAGCTTCGATTTTTGGAATTGTTGCGTTTAATTTCTCGGTCAATTTTGTTACGTCTTCGGTGCGGTTTTTTGATTTTTGAGCCGTAATTTGTTTCATCAAAAGTTTAGCGTAATTGCAACGAACGGCAAACAGAGCGAAAGTTCGCGTCGTCTTATCTTCAGCACTACTCGTATTTAAGCCGATTTCTACTTTAGAAATTGCCAGTTCGTAAAATGCAAGTTTTGTAGTATTTACCTTTACGCGGGATTCGGCAATTTCCCAAAACATAACACCCGCATTGTAATTGGCGATTGACGCGATATTAGCAGGTAATTGTCCTGAAGCTGCGGCTCGATTGTAGTCTCGCCCTGCCTGCAAACTGATCGCATATGAGTCGATTTGTAATGCCGCGTAAGCAATCGCCCGATTATATTGCCCCATCGCTTTGCCGTAAGCGTTTGACTTGGAACTGGCGACAACCACATCATATGAATTTACGGCACAAAGAAATTTTTTCTCTGCGAAATAGTCGTTTCCTTTTTTGAAATTGCTATCAACATCGTCGTAATTTGTGATTTGACAGTTATTTTCAGAGGCGAAAGAGGTTAACGCCATGCTCACGCCATCGCTTCCATTAGGATTTTTGAGCCAGCCCGATTGTAGATAATCTTCGTGAGCTTTTATATTTTCGCCGCTGCGATATTTGCAAAACGCACGTTGACGGAAAGCATCGCCTTCGTTGCTGTCGTGATTTACAATGACACGAGTAGCGGCTTCGATACAGCCGTTATTATTGCCGATTTGGGTGTAAGCATCTGCCAGGTAAAAATTGAACACACTTTCCCAAGGCTGTAATTTTACCGCCGTTTCAAGATCTTTTGCTGCCTCTTGGAATTTTGACAAATCTCTGTGAATTATCCCGCGAACCGCATACGCATTCGGCAGAAACGGACGACGGTTGATAAGTTGATTGAGTTCATTCAAGGCTTCGTCTTTTTTTCCCGCCGCACTTTTGTCAGCAATTTGCTCAACTAATTTCTGATCGGCTTTAATCGTTATTTCGTCAAGATTTTCATCAGAATTTCGCTTAAAACCGGACTTTACATTTGCTTCCAAAGCCTTGGCAAAAACTTCATATTTCTCGCCGTCATTGGCAGCCGAAGCCGCTTTCAAAAAAGCTAAACGGGCATTTTCATAATCGCCTTTGAAAGTTAATAATTTGGCTAAGTCAGAATATCTTTCATCCAAATAATACGCCGGATTCTTCTCTTCGAGTATGATTACTTGAATCTGCTCATCAATCGCCACGTCCCATAAACGTAATAATTGGGCGTAATAAATAACCCAAACTCGTGCATCATTTGAAGCTGGATTCGCCGTCATTGCTTTTTGGCAATCGGCTAACGCTTTTGTCCAATTGTCGGTCTTTTTCGCTTCGTCATCGCACGCTGCGGAAACACTGAATGCAGCGACGCAAGTTAAGACGCACGCAAACATAATTCTTTTGATTATTTTCATAACTTTCTTTTAATTACTTTTTAAGAACCTTTTTGAGTCTTACCGCTCCATCCAAAAGCGGTTGTATGTTTGAGATAAAACCGTCGAGTTGCGATCTGAGTCCTTTCGGCATTGATGGATGTTTGAGCGATTTTGCCGACCGAATGTTATCTTCGGCGATCTGAATAATAAATGAGGTTTCAAAAGAGATTGTGTTATAGGCAGCCTCTTTATTCAAAGCATTTTCCGCTTCGGTAAGAAGTTCGGTAACTTTTTTGGTTCTAACCATCAAACCTTCTATAGTTGAGTCAACTGAAAAAGCAAAATTATAAAAATCATCTGCACCTTTCGCAATCACGTCCGGCAGCATTATTGATTTATCAGATTTCTCGAAGGCAATTTTTGCATCCTCCAAATTTTTTCTGTAAGTTGCGTTAGTCGGCTCGGATTTGACGGCAGCTTGAAAATCTTGATACGCAGAGCCAAATTCCTCTAAAATATACGCGATTCCGCCACGCAAATTAAGTGCTTTAGCGTTTGCGGCATTATATTTCACGCTCAAATTAGCCACACGATAGGCAACAAGACGCATGTTTTTGCCACTCGAATCAAAGGTCTTTCGTGCTTCGCGGTAATTTTCGTCAGATTTTTGGATTCTCTCGGCAATCACTGCATCGAATTTTTCATTACGTCTGAGCGTCACGCCCGATTTTTGAGTTTCAAGCCCGATAAGATAAATATTTCCTACAACTTCGCTCAAGCGTGTTGACCAAAATTCTTTTAGATTCGGATCTGTGCCAAAGGTAGAAAGTTCGGGCGTTTTGGTGAAATAATCAAGATAAGAATTGTAAGCATTTTGATAACTTTTCAATGCAAAATAACATTCGCCCAAAGAAAAATGAGAGACCTTATTATTTGGATCAAGTCTTAAATAACTAAGGCTTGCGTTTTGGGCTGTCAGATAATCATTGTCAGAGTTATCTCGTCTGGCTCGCTGCAAAAAGAGTTCGATAACAAGTCCGAATGTTTCACCGGATTGCTTTTCATTTTTTCCATTAAGGTCGTAAATCATTTTTGCAACCTTGATGCTTTCGTCCAAATTTCCATTCGCTCGAAACGGTCTAAGTTTAATCCACAAAGCATTATACCTGCGGTTAACATCAATCGAGCCGTCCGGCTTGGTTGCGGTTTCCTCAACTTGTTGTTTCTCAGCTATTTTGGCTTCGACCTGGGCGAGCTTAGCTGCAATCTGCGGACTATAAAGTTTTGCGTCGTAAAAGTTATACCATATTTTGGCGATGGTAAAATCTCCTTGTTGTGACTTAATATCACCGATATTCTCGGCAATCTTTGCTTTCACAGCAATATCTGAAACCCATCCGACAGCTTTTAAATATCTTGTCAAAGCAGATTCACTATCACCTTTTGCTAAATCTTTTTCGGCAATTTTTATGTAAACTTCCGAAGCCAGATTATACATTTCGTAATAATCACTCAAAGGATAGGTTTTCTTCGCGGCAAACATTTTGTCAATCGCCGCAAGTGCTGAATCTATTTCGCCCCAACTTAGGAATATTTTTGCTCTAAGTTCAAACGGGCAGCCGTCGCCATAAGAACTTGAAAGTCGATAAAAATTCTCATCCACCCATTTCAGCATCTTTTGATGGTTTTCGGCATCTTTCTTAACATTCCAGCCCGGTTTCGATGTCGAACCCGACAATATCTTGGAATATTGACGAAGATATTCCGCGTCAGGGCAAATAAAACCGGAACGAACCTGACCAAAAGCATTTCCCAAAAATGAAAAAACAAAAACTAATCCAATCGCAATTCTCAACATAAATCTCACCTCACCTCAAAAATTCACACTATTAATCACAATCAAAACGGCTCTCAATTTCCTTGATATGCTTGCAAAGTTTTGCTTTTTTGCCAAGTCTTCAATAAAAAAGTTCCGCCTTAACGGAACTTTCTTTTTGGGGGGCAGGCGGGGGTAGCCAGATTAATTTTTCCTGAATTCTTATGACAAAAACAATAAAAAAAAATTGCCCCTCATCTCTAATCGCGGGATTTATGACAAAAAAGGGTCAAGAATTCAAAATTTCTTTAAAATAATTTGGAGTTAAGACATTTTGTGATACTAGAGAGATTTTAAAACTATGAAATATAAAGAGTTCCCAGTAGCGATTTCGGGACTTATCCACGAAATGTGGGAAGCAGTGAGATTATCCCAAATTTAAGTGACGCCTAGCAGCCAAATTCGCGGACTGCAAAAGTGCAATAGCGAGTGAAGAGATTTAGTACGAAACTGAAGTATAAATTATTGGACAACCTGATTTGATTTCTAAGCGATTTGGTTTCTTGAAACTATTCGGTTGACTCTTCTCTGAACAGGGCACGAATGCAAAAACGATTTTACCATCGCGTTCAGTCGAGTATTCGTCTTTTGTAAATAGAAAATTTCTTGCAGAAGTCTCGCTGGTAGTTCTCAAAAGAGGGTGTGCCCTTTCCGCTTTTGCCATAGTTACCTTTCCCTCTTTATCGATTTTGACAGCGACGATGGTCTCTCCGATTGCTCTAACTGCTTTCGCGGCAGGAGGGTAAGCAGGAAAAACGTATTTAATGACTTCGGTTGGTTTTCCCTCAGAGGTAGCCGAGCAACAAGGTTGATTAGTCTCTATAATCAAATCAAAATTGGTCGGATTGGGCTTATCTTCGAAAATTTCGAGAAAGGTTAAAAAGTTTTTTGAAACAACTTCGTGTCCTTTTATTGTGAATTTTCCGGAAGGAAGTTTTATAGAAAATATGCCATTTTCGTCGCTTACGGCAGTTTGTTTAAAATTTTCGCCTTCAATAAATAAAGACATCCCCGCCAACGGAATATTGTCTTGATCTTTGACAGTTGCCTTAATTTCGGAAAGAAATTTAGTTTGGGCAGAAATATATGTAGAGAACGTTAAGAAAAATAAACTTACGAGTAATATTTTATCCATATCTAATCTGACGCTTTACGCAAGGCTAAGGTTGCAATTGTAGGCTTGCTCAAACATATCTTTTTTCATTTCAATAGCTTGGCGTTCGCGTTCGAGGTCTTTATCGCTAATTAGTTCGAGCATTAAAGTCCGACCTTTCCGGTTTAGCCGAAGATCTTTGACACGACTTTCATATGTTCGGTCAAGTGCATCTGAAAGTCTTAAAATTGCTCCAAGTTTCCAGACCAAATCGCGATCTTTTTCACTTAAATTCATGAAATCAGTGTGCTTATCTTTCGGTAAATTACCGCGATGATAGCGGGCAACATTGGCGATAATCTGTTTTTCGGTTTCGCTAAAGCCCGTTATTTCAGAATTTTTAATCAGATAAAATGAATGTTTGTGGTGCGATTCGTGTGCGATATGAAAGCCGACATCGTGCAAGATCGCGGCGGCGGAAAGCAAAGTTCGCTGGTGGCGTTCGAGTTTGTAAGCCAATGCCAATGCGTCAAAAATTTTCTCAGCTAAATTTGCAACCTGCAATGCGTGCGTTTCTTCATAACCGTAACGTCTGCCAATTGCAAAAACCCCACGCAAATTTCTATCTTCAACATCGGGCACCGGAGGCAGACTTTCGGCTTCAATTTCTCGCAAATAATCGATAATTACGCCTTCACGCAAAGCATAATTAGAAGGTTGAAGCGACATTATTTTCAAGGCTCGCATAACGCCTTCAAGAATTTGTCCGCCAGCTACGATAACTTCCGCACGGGTTGGCGAAATATCAGGAAGCTGCCCTCTTTTTTCAAGCGGAAGACTTGCCAACATCTTATTTAGTCCAACTAAACGCTTAAATTGGAGCTCGGCAGATTTATCAATTGTGTTTGAAGTTTGAAAATTCAGTAGCGAAGCAAGATTCAAAATTGTTCCCGATGTGCCAGTTGAAATCTGCCATTTTTTACCTTTTAATTCTCGCGTCGGACGTTCTAAAGCTAAATCTATTTCAGCCTGTAAAGCTTTTAATTCTCTGGCTTTAGGCGGATTACTCAAAAGAAATTTTTCAGTTAGACTAACTGCTCCAAGTTTCATGGAAAACAAATCTTCAGGGTAGCCTTCGGTCATCAAACTGAGTTCGGTTGAGCCGCCGCCGATGTCAATATTAAGAAGCGAACCATGCCGATTTCCCAAATTTTGCTCGGCTGCAATTCCTATTAAACGAGCTTCTTCGATTGACGATAAAACCTCAACTCTCACTCCCGTTTTGGCTTCAATTTCGTAAACAAATTCGAGCGAATTATCTGCTTCGCGAACTGATGCAGTTGCAACGGCAAGGATTTTATCAACATTTCGGCTCTCTGAAATCGAACGGAATTTTGAAATTGCATCTGCTGATTTCTGAATATCTTCGGGTGATATGAAACGTGTTTTGAGTGTTTCTCCAAGCCTGACTCGTTCGCGTTCTTGCAAAATTACGGTAAAAGAATCGCTGGCGGCGGCTTCGATAATTGCCAGTTTGATAGAATTTGAGCCAATATCAATGGCGGCAAGTTTCTGTGTGTTCATCTTTTTTAGAATTATAGCAAAGGATTGAAAATTAGAAACACTCCAAAAAAACTTTGCTTATTATTTTTTAGCTGAGTTTTCATAAAGCATTTGTTATCATGGAATTCGGTCTTTTATTACGGACAAGGGGTATAAATAGATGTTGACACTTTTGATAATGCGACATGCAAAGTCTGACTGGGATAATCCGGAAATTTCCGATTTTGAGCGACCGTTGAATTCGCGTGGTTTGAACACATCTCCTTTTATGGGAAATATTATTCGGAAAAATTTTGCCATTCCGGATTTGATTATTTCGTCCCCAGCCAAGAGAGCGAAGCAAACCGCAATCTTAGTTAAAGAATCCGCCGGAATTACAAGGGACATCGAATATATTGACAGAATATATGAAGCAAGTCCGACAACTCTTCTAAATCTCTCGTCAAATCTTCAAACTATCTACCGCTCAGTAGTCTTGATTGGACACAATCCTGGACTCGAAAATTTTATCAGAATCCTGACCGGAGAAACTCACGCAATGCCGACTGCGGCAATAGCTAAAATCAACTTAAATATTGATGAATGGAGTGAAATTAAGCCTGCTTGCGGCACTCTGGAATTAATTATGCGTCCAAAAGAATTAATGCAAAGAGTAAAATTGTAAGGCTTTTTCATCATTGAATTTTAATTAACATCCTTTTAACATCAAATTCACACTTTCGTAACGCTGTACCCATATATTTAGCTATCGCTTTCTCTGCCGCTTTTGTTATTGCAGATTTTGTTCTACCTTTTATTTAATGGAGCAAAGAAAACTTTTGGAACGCGAGTTAAATGTTTTGCGTGATCGCCTGCTTTTAATGGGAGGCGAGGTAGAATTGGCTTTGCAAAGGGCAATGCACGCACTTTTGCAAAGAGACAGCGATGTTGCGAATCAGGTGATTGAAGGCGACCGCGTAATTGACCAATTAGAGCTTGAAATCGACCGGATGAGCGTTGAAATCTTAACGCTTCGCCGACCGGTTGCAAAAGAATTACGGACTGTTATTTCGATTTCGAAAATTACACCGATTCTCGAACGAATTGCCGATCACGCATCCAGCATTGCCAAAGCCGCTCTGGAATTAAACGATGAACCAGAGATTCATATTTTCGGCGATTTCAGTGAAATGGCGGAGCGGGCAACCGAAATGCTGCAAACCGCACTCGATATTTTTATTACAAACGATTCGGAAAAGGCTCGTTTATTGATTGCGAAAGATGAAGAACTTGACCAAATCTACGAGAGACTTTTTGGGACGTTAATGGAAACAATGTCACAAGATGTCAGCAAATCAACCCGTTTAGCACGCCTGCTTTTTGTTGCCAAACATTTGGAAAGAATTGGTGATTATGTGAAAGACATGTGCGAATTAACGGTTTACATGAAAGAGGCGATTTTAATAAAACATCAAAAAGAGATTTTATGATTCAAAATATTTTGATTATTGAAGACGAGCCGGATATTGCAGAAAGTTTGCGTTACAATTTCGAACGCGATGGATTTAAGGTGGCAATTGCCGAATCCGGCGAAAAAGGTTTGCGTCTTGCACTTGATGAAAAAACCTCGCCTTCTTTAATTATCTTAGACTTAATGCTCCCCGGAATGAGTGGCTTAGAACTTTGCCGCCGCTTGCGTAGGGAATCGGAAACCCGGAAAACGCCAATCATAATGCTAACTGCGAAGGCTACCGAATCCGACAAAATCACCGGACTTGAGATGGGAGCCGATGACTACGTTATTAAGCCATTTTCAGTAAAAGAGGTATTAGCCCGAGTCAGAGCAGTTTTACGAAGAGCCGATGAAAATTCGGTTGAACGCTACGAAGATGATAAGCTTTCGATAGATTTTGAAGACATACGTGTAACTTGCTCCGGGCAGGATGTAAAATTAACTCGCAAAGAATTTGCTTTGCTAAAGAATCTGGTTAAAAATGTCGGACGGGTAGCAACACGGCAAAATTTGCTGGATAATGTTTGGGGCTACAGTTATTTTGGCGATTCCCGCACGCTTGACGTACACATCAGACGTCTCCGCCAGAAACTAGGCGAATGTGAAAGTTGCATTGAAACAGTAGTTGGAATTGGCTATCGCTTTGTCGGAATGAAATGAGTTTTTTAATTGATTGGTTTGGGAAAAAAGAAGAAGTAACGAAGAAAACATCCCGCCAAATCTTGCTGGAAGTTCTCGCAACCTTGCGTGAAGCCGTTGTGATCGTATCCGAAGATACGCGAATTATCGCTTCAAATCAGGCGGCTCATAATGCCTTCGTCCGCGACAATTCACCATTAGAAACAAGAAGACTTAGCGAAGCAATTCGCGATTTATCAGTTCATGAAGCCTTTCGCAACGCCCTCGAAAAAGGTGTTTCAAGCGAAGTGAAATTTGAAATATTGACCAACGAAAGGCGTTCTTTTCTGGTGAGAATTACTCCAATCACATTTGAAGAAGCGAATCACGCGATAGGAATTTTTTACGAACAAACTCAAATTGAACGCCTTGAAAATATGCGTCAGGAATTTCTCTCAAATGTTTCCCACGAACTTCGCACACCTCTTACGTCAATCCTTGCATTTGTTGAAACACTTGAAGATGGAGCGATTGACGATCAGGAAAATAATCAACGTTTTCTCTCCGTAATCCGCAAAAATGCCGAGCGAATGCATCATTTAATCGATGATATTTTAGAACTTTCTTCCATTGAAGCAGGAAAAATTAATATTGAGCAAAAAGATATTTTGCTTGGAAAACTAACGGAAGATATTTTTACAAATCTTTCCGCCAAAGCTGCAGGTAGAAAAATCATTTTGCAAAATAATATTGATCCTGCCGATAAAGTTTGGGCGGACAAAACTCGTCTCGATCAAATGCTCACAAATTTGATTGATAATGCTGTTAAATTCAATCGTGAAGGCGGCAAAGTAACGGTTGAATTGGCGGAGAAAGAAAATATCCAATTAATCAGTATTAGCGATGAAGGCGATGGCATTTCAAGCGAACATCTGCAACGAATTTTTGAACGTTTTTATCGTACAGACAAAGCTCGTTCACGCGAAATCGGCGGAACCGGACTTGGACTTGCCATCGTCAAACATCTAGCACGTCTGCATGATGGCGAAGTCTCTGTTGTCTCACAAGTCGGGAAAGGTTCGACATTTACAATTGAATTGCCAAAAAATTCACAGCCTATTTCGTAATCATATTTTTATAGATTACGCCGTCTTTCATTACAAATTGCATATTTTCCAAAACGCCGATTTTGTCCAAAGGATTTTCAGAAACTGCAACTATATCCGCAAATTTTCCCACCGAGATTGAACCAATTTGATCTTTCCAAGTGAGCAGATCAGCCGCACTCATTGTCGCAGATTGAATCGCCTGCATCGGGGTCATTCCCCATTCCACCATTTTCGAAAACTGACGTCCATTTAAGCCGTGTGGATAAACTCCGGCATCTGTTCCATACGCAATCTTTACGCCGCTTTTAAATGCTTTTTTGAAATTCTCCCGCTGTTTTGATCCAACCACTTTCTCTTTGTCGAGAATCATTTGCAGTGCTCCAAATTTACTATATTCGCTTAAAATATAATCGCTTACATATATATCTGCTACCAGATAGGTTCCCTTTTCTTTCATTAACCGAATGCCTTCATCGTCTATCAAACTCCCGTGTTCTATTGAGGAAACACCCGCTTTCACCGCCATTTTTATCGCTTCCGTACCATGCGAATGAGCCGCAACTTTTTTGCCTAGCATCCGTGCTTCATCGACTAAAGCATTCATTTCTTCCTGTGAATATTTAGGCACGCCAACCACGGCTTCATCAGATAAAACTCCGGAGCTTGCTCCAAATTTAATTACATCGGCTCCATTTTTCACCAAATACCGTACTCTTTTTCGAATTGCATCCGGTCCATCGGCAACTCCGGTCATTTCGGGCGGCATCAGTGAACCCATCCAAACCGAGCGATTTAAATCGGCTGGACTGCCCGTTGCACCAATGTAATAAGTCGCGACCGTCATTCTTGGTCCCGCGATTCTTCCTTCATTGATCGCAGTTTTTAACGAAGAACTTACAAACCCAACTGATCCCAAATCTCGAACTGATGTAAAGCCCGCTTCAAGAGTTCTCTTTGCGTAAATATGGGCGATCACGGCACTATCGACGAAATTTTTACCTCCCGACCTGCCGTCTTGTTCGCTCATCAAATGAACGTGCATATCAACAAAACCGGGCATCACCGTTGCATTTGAAAGGTCAACAATCGTTGCACTGGTCGGAATCTGAACATTTGCTCCGATCGATTTAATAATATTATTTTCGATCAAAATAATCTGATTTTCCAGCACTCTACCGTTTTCCGTATCAATCAATTTTCCTGCTTTGATTACGGTTATTTTTGCCGCTTGCTGGGCATTTACAACAAACATTAAGCCTAAAACGAGTGCAAACAATACGACAAAATTAATCTTTTTCATATTTTTTTCCAAGTCTAAAGTGTTTTTGGAATTGCTAAATCCGTCCCGAGTTTTTTGTTTAATTTCTCGATAAAATACGCGGATAAAAGCGGCGATTCTTTCTCAATATTTTGATGAACAAAAAAGCAAAGTTGGCTCAACCCTTGTTCTTTCCAGGTCGCAATTCGTTCAACCCATTTATCAAGTCGCGAATAATCGGATTCGTGATTTGCACCAACATAACGCACAAACGCAGTCGGAGTTGTCAGCCGCATGTGCATCAAATCTCGCCGTCCTGCCGTATCAACCAGCACATTTACGATATTGTTATCTTCCAATAAATGATAGAGTTCGGCGGAAATTTCAGCGTTGTTATACCAATCAGTATGGCGAAATTCAATCGCAAGTTGAACATCATATTTCCAGTTCTTAACGAACGCTTTTACGCGGTCAAAATCTTTTGGTGAAAAATTATTGTGCATTTGCAGAAAAGGGATTCCCAACTTTTCTTTCAAATGCGATGCGTTTTCAACGAATGCTTCGACCAATTTTTTCGTATCTTTCAAACGTCCCCAATGCGAAATATCTTGTCCCAACTTCGGAAAAAACTTAAAGCCAACGGGCGTTGTTTCCCTCCATTTTTCAAACTGAGCCGCAGGAAAAAGCCTGTAAAATGTCGCGTTCAGCTCAATACAATTAAATTGCGACGAATAATAAGCGAGTTCATCCTTCGTGCCTTTCGGATAAAAGCCTTTCAAATCAGCCTTATTCCACTTAGCACAACCGACAAAAGCCGCAAAATCTTTCGCCTTAGATTTCGCCAAAACCGCTTTTGTGTCTTTGTGATCCGCCGGAATCGAAAAATCGACGCTTTCGGGATTTTCTACTTGTCCAAATTTCATAAATATTTTCGCTATAATTTCCTAAATTTTGATAGAATTGTAGCATAGAGTTTGAGTGATTTTCATTTGAAAGAAAATTGAAAATAATCACAGAAAAAAAGGTAACTAAAAAATTATGCAAGCAGTTTTAGAAAATATAGAACAAGAAGTAGAGCGTCTTTCGGTTGAAGAACTTGCAAAGGTTAAGAAATTGGTTGAATCTTTGCTCAAAAAGAAAAAGGCGAAACCGCAAATGACTGAAGAAGAGTTTGCCCAGCATCTTTACGAAAAAGGAATTATCGGTAAACCGCCTCCGCCACAAACCGATTTTTCACGTTATGAAAACTATGTTCCTGTAAAAATTAAAGGCGAACCGATTTCGGAAACAATTATAAGGGAACGCAGATAAATGGCAGTTTATTTTTGCGATACAAGTGCCTTAGTAAAACGTTATATTGTCGAAACCGGCTCGGTTTGGTTAACTGCAATTACAAATCCATCAGGTGGAAATAGACTGTATGTTTCTCGAATTACTTTTGTTGAAGTTATTTCTGCAATCGCAAGACGCGAAAAGGGCAAACATATTTCTAAAGTCGACGCTGAAACCGCTCGTTTAAGGTTTGAACAAGACTACGATAACGAATTTGAAAAGGTAGAGATTACTCAGTATTTATTGAATACAGCGGCGGATTTTTCCAAAAAATATGCACTACGCGGATATGATGCAGTTCAACTTGCAGCCGCCTTTGAAACTGAAAATGAAAGAGTTGCTTTAGGTTTGCCGCCTTTAACTATACTTTCTGCTGATAACGATTTAAACGATGCCGCAGTTGCTGAAGGTTTACTGGTTGAGAACCCGAATAATCATCCATAAAGTGAATTTGGAAAAACCTGCGGAAGTTTCGGTCGAACCGAATTTGCAAGGCTTTGTTTTGCAGATGTGTAAGATTTGCGGTTACGTTATGAAAAAGTTAAAACTCATAATTATTTTAATCTTTCTTCTTGTGCCATTTATTTTGGCACAAGAAAATCCATATCCAAATGAACTGAAGGGTTACGAATTTTTTGGTATGGGAAAACTTAAAGACTTACAACTAGGAGTTTCAACCAAAGAAGACATCGCTAAGAATCTGGGCGGAAATTGTGATGATTCATGCGATTATGACGAAGATTGGTCAATTAAGTTCTTATATTTCGGTAAATTATCGAGAACTGTGAATGGCAAGCCTGTAACGTATAATGCCGCTCCCGCATATTTGGGGAAGTTATTTTCGGTAACTTTACGCCCAAAGACGACTATTTCGTTTAGCGAAAAGGTCTTTTCACTACCGTTTGCCCGCAGTTTGGGCGGCACTTACGCTCATGGTAAAGACTTCGTTAATAACACGTTTTACGATGTCTACACAGACGATTTTGGAATGTCTTATACTCTATTTAATAACGTTTATACGACAGTTAATAACGTTTATACGACAGATAAGAATCCCCCGAAACGGAAAAAAGGAGATTTGCTTTCAATTGAATATCGGATTCCCTTTATCCGGCAAAAGCAGATGTTTATTGAACAAAAGTAAGATTTATGCAATTTTCATTCGACAAAAAACTAAACGCCATCGCCGAAAAGGTTGAAGCAAACGAGCGGATTTCCTTTGATGAAGGAATGACTCTTTTCCAAACCGAAGATTTGAACGCACTCGGTAAACTGGCTGATTCGGTGCGGCGGAAAAAGCACGGTCGGACGACCTTTTTCAACGTCAACCGGCATTTTAATCATACAAATATCTGTGTTGCGGACTGTAAATTCTGCGGTTTTTACAAGCGTGCCAGGGAAGAGGGTGCTTACACGCACAGCATCGAAGAAGGCTTGGAAATCGCCCGAACGGCTGTCGGCGAAGGTGCGACTGAGCTTCATATTGTTGGCGGTTTGAACTCGAAATTGCCGTTTCAGTATTACACGGATTTGTTTTCGTCATTGAAGCGAGAATTTCCGAAACTCCATCTTAAAGCGTTGACAATGGTAGAGTTAGACTTTTTTGCACGATTCTACAAAATGTCTGATGAAGACGTGATTGACCAACTGAAAGCGGCGGGAATGGATTCATGTCCGGGCGGCGGTGCGGAAATTTTTGCCGAACCTACGCGATCACGTATCTGCGACCATAAATGCGACGGAAATCGTTGGCTCGAACTCGCAGGTAAAGTCCACAATGCAGGGCTAAAGACAAATGCGACAATGCTTTACGGACATATCGAAACAATCGAAGACCGCGTTGACCACGTAATAAAACTCCGTGAACAGCAGGATAAAACCGGTGGATTTCAGTGCTTTATTCCGCTCGCTTTTTATCCAAAAGACACTGCATTGAGCTCGCTTCCGGGACCTGACGGCGTTGATTCGCTCAAAACAATCGCCGTTTCACGTTTGATGCTCGATAATTTTGACCACGTTAAAGCGTATTGGGTGATGCTCGGAAAAAATCTCGCACAAACCGCTTTGCACTTCGGAGCAAATGACCTCGACGGCACGATCACCGACGGCGGAGAATTGACTGAAAAATATGCGGTCGAAAACGGCGAAGTGAAAATGACCAAACAGGAACTAATCCAACTGATTGAAAACGCAGGGTTTGAGGCTGTTGAGCGGGATACGGTTTATAATCGAGTCGAGAGTGCAAAGGTTTAGAGGTGGACAAATATGAGTGCGATTCCAAAATCCAAAATGACTCCGCAGGAGTATCTTGATTTTGAACGAAAATCTGATATCAAACATGAATATTTCGACGGCGAAATTTTTGCGATGGCTGGAGCAAAACGTCGGCACAATGTTATTAATTCAAATTTTAACGGTTTGATTTGGCAACAGTTGAGGGGCAAAAACTGCGAGAATTACGCAAATGACATGCGAGTATTGATTCCGCGAAGCGGGCTTTACACATATCCCGATTTGGTGGTTGTTTGCGGAGAACCGCAATTTCAAGATGATAAATCAGACACGCTTTTGAATCCCGTTTTAATCGCCGAAATTCTTTCCGAATCAACCGAAACTTACGATCGAGGCAAAAAATTCCAGCATTATAGAAGCATAGAAAGCCTGCAAGAATACGTTTTGGTATCAACTGAAGAAGCGAGAATTGAAAAATTTCAGAAAACGGGCGATGGCTTTTGGTTTTTATCAGAAGCCGTAGGAATTGAAGCAAAAATTGAGCTTAGCTCGATTGAACAAGCCGTTTCGCTTGTCGAAATTTACGATAAGATTGACTTTTCTGATGAATAATCCACGCCGAAGTTTGATCCGAATCCTTCAAAATGCTCACGCAGGCGAACTTGCGGCTGCGTATGCGTATCGCGGTCATTGGAAATCGCTCAAAAAGTCGCCCGAAAAGACTGAAATCGAAAAAATTGAAGCCGAAGAATGGCAGCATCGAGCATGCGTTTTGGGTTGGTTAGAAAAATTAGACGCGAAACCTCGCAAGATTCGTGAAGCGGCTTTTTGGACAATCGGGCGGATTTTGGGGATTGGTTGCTATGTTTCAGGTTGGTTTTACCCGATGTATTTTGCAGGCAGATTGGAAAGTCAAAATGTTCAGGAATATGTTGATGCCGCGAATTACGCAAAGGAACTCGGGATGGACGATTGCGTTACGGATTTGCTCAAGATGTCTGCGGTTGAACAAAAACACGAAGATTTTTTCAAGTCGGTTGTCCAAAATCATTTTCTTCTGCCAGTTACAAAAACCTTCTTTCGGTGGGGCTAATTCGATTTCGGATTTTGGATTGGGGATTTCGGATTGTAAAATCGTAATAATTTTCGAAAATTGTAAATTCCCTGATGCCTAAAAAACGAAGCAAATTCCAATCAAATCTTGAACTTTACGCCGTCAAAGCGGTCTTAAACGGAGTCGGGCTTTTTTCGCTTAAAACCTCCATGAATGTTGGTCGAAAAGCCGGTAAATTACTTGCTTCGCTCTTTCCGAAATTTCACAAAACAGCCAACAAAAATCTCGAGATTGCCTTGCCGCATTTATCAGCGGAAGCTAAGTCTGAATTGGTAACAAATTGTCTTGAAAATCTTGGTCGCCAACTTGGTTTAGTGTCTCATTTCAAAAGATTTACACACGAAGACGTTCGAAATTTAGTCGAAATTGAGGGGCGTGAAAATTTTGAAAAAGCTCACGAATCAGGACGCGGTTTACTGCTTTTTACAGGTCATTTTGGCAGTTGGGAAGTTTTTAATTTACTCCCGCCGGCTTTTGGCTATGATCTCAATATTTTAGTCCGTCGGATTGATAATGAGTTAGTTGAAAATTATGTCGATTCGCTACGGACGCGGTTTGGTTCAAAAACTATTGATAAAACAAAATCAGCCAAAGCGATGTTTCGGATGCTCAAAAATGGTGAAAAACTCGGCATTGTCGCGGATTTAAATGCTCAGGAACGCGAAGGGGTTTTTGTAGATTTTTTTGGAATTCCGGCATCTACGACAACATCGGTCGCACGACTTGCCTTAAGAACCAATTCGATTGTAATGCCTGCCTTTGCTGTTTGGAATGATGAAAAGCAAAAATATGTCGTCCATATTGAGCCTCCTGTGGATTTTGAGATTACGGGAAATGACGACGATGATGTTAGAAATTTGACTCAAAAAGTGACCAAAGTTATCGAAGGCTATGTCCGCAAATATCCTGAGCAATGGATGTGGATTCATAAGCGTTGGAACACACGTCCTAAGGGTGAGCCGGGTATCTATTGATTTTTCTTAAACCATTCCACAAATTTCGGAATTCCATCGCGAATTTTAGTTTGGGGATTGTAATTTAAGAGATTTTTGGTTTTTGAAATATCCGCGTAAGTTATCGGAACATCCCCGGGTTGCATAGGTTTACGGTCAATAATCGCTTTCTTTTCTAAACTTTCTTCTAGAATTTCAATCAATTCTTTTAGCTCAATCGTCTGCGATTCGCCGAGGTTAAAAATCTCGTAAATCGTTTTATCGTAGTCAATTGCGGCTCTCACACCTTGGATAATGTCGTCAACATAGGTGTAGTCCCTACGGGTTGTTCCATCGCCAAATATCGGAATAGGTTTACCTTCCAAAATCAGCTTTGAAAACTTACGAATCGCTAAATCGGGACGCTGCCTTGCTCCATAAACCGTGAAAAATCGCAAGCAAACCATCCGAATTCCATAGAGATGGGCGAAGGTGTGACAAAGTAATTCTCCCGCAGCTTTCGTTGCTGCATAGGGCGAAATTGGCTTGTCAATTTTATCTTCTTCGGAAAATGGAACTTTTGCATTAATCCCGTAAACGCTTGATGATGAAGCAAATACAAATTGCTTGACACCGAAATCTTTGGTTAATTCAAGCAAATTCATGGTGCCATTGATATTGGTTTCAACGTAAGCGGTAGGATTTTCGAGCGACGGGCGAACACCCGCTCGGGCAGCCAAATGTACAATTACGTCAAACTTCGTCTTTTCAAAAAGCCCGCGTAATTTAGCTTTCTCGCAAATATCAATTTCGGCTAATGTAAATAAAGGATTTTCGAGGTGATGTTGGATATTTTGACGTTTGAAATCAGGCGAATAAAAATCGTTAAAATTATCTACGACGGTGACGTTCCACTCTTTTTCAGAGATTAATTTATCTACCAAATGTGAGCCGATAAAGCCTGCTCCGCCTGTAACTAATATATTTTTCATCAAATTAACAAAATGGAACGCCTTCGCCCTCGAAGGCTATGACCGTATGGCGTTTAATATAAATCCGGCAATTCTAACATCAAATTCGGTTAGATTGCTTGTGCAATTTTTGCCTTCGAGGGCGAAGGCGATCCGACGCGACTTAATTTACAAAACGTCCTCTCGCATGATAACGATGGAGTAATTCTTCCAAAAATCCTTCATAAGTAAAAGTCTGTAAATCATAGCTGGGCTTGATCTTATACATCAGAGGCAAGGCAATTCGCCACGCCATCCAGATTCTCTGCCGGTCGGTTAGATCCCAACGCCGTCGCAGAAAACTTTCAACTACTTCAATTTCAAGTTCCTTAACACCCGTTAAATCCGCGGTGAAACTTGTCTGTTTTTGCACCCTACGAAAAGCCACATCGCTGACCGGATTTGAAAAAGTATCGGAAAAGGTTGGAGCCTCATCCGTTCGCTCGCGGATAACCACCGTTCCGGCAAACATATCGCCAACACGCTGATCGCGATTGTTCAGAAAGATCGTAATTAAGCCTATCGAATAAAGCCCGGGAAAAAGATCAAAAATTCGTATCAAATTTCTCGCGATAGCTTCCCAAAGCGTAATCGGGCGACCATCCTCGCGAATTACGCGAAGCTTTAACAAACGCTTACCCGGCGTTTGCCCATTCCAAAGCCATTCGAAAACGATGAAATATCCTGCAAAAATCATAAATGCAACGACAATAATAATTGCATAAGCCCACTTGGCAACCTCAGGAGCAGCTTGTCCCAAATTACCCAAAGAAACCGATTCTCCCATAATTAACCCACCGATGCTTGAAACGAAAAAAACTGCTAGAAATTGTATGAAATGATCGAGTGCGACCGCCAAAAATCGATTGCCAATCGAAGCCAAAGCAAAGGCAAGCTGAACTCTTTCAGGAGTTTCAATGATTAGAGTTTCCTCGGTTTCGATAATCTGCGACATAAATACAGTAGGAATGCGAGCCGTTTAAGATTGACCAATTCATTATTTCCTTAATCAATCTCAATTTCAAGTAAAAATATCTTTCAATTCTAATAAAATCTTGGCATAATTCGCTAACACTTATGAAAACCCCAACCAATCGTCGCGATTTTCTGAAAATTATCGGTGCAAGCTCCTTTGGAATTGCACTTTCTGCTAACAATATTTTTGCACAAAAACCAAAGAAACACTGCGTTATAATCGGCTCGGGTTTTGCAGGTTTATCAGGTGCTTTCAAGTTAAAAAATGCCGGTTGGAAAGTAACTATTTTGGAAGCCAGAGATCGAATTGGCGGACGTGTTTTCTCGCATCGGATGTCGCAAAATCCAAATTTGGTTTGCGAGCTAGGTGCGGAATGGGTTGGCGAAAGCCACGAACGGCTAAAAGCGTTGTGCAAAGATTTCGATATTCCTCTGCAAAAGCATCAGTTTGACGATTTTCTGATGCAGAATGGCAAAGTTTCCCGCCCGAATGAATGGGGATTTTCTCCGAAAGCTAAAACAGCATTTGACCGTGTAATCAAGCAATACGAAAACTTTACGCAAGCGAAAAAGAATTCGATCGACAGACTCGATTGGTGGACATTCTTGGAGAGCATCGGATTTTCGCCTGATGATTTGCGGCTGCGGGATTTAATGGACAGCACCGATTTTGGTGAATCTATCCGCCACGTTTCGGCTTTTGCCGCTTTAGCGGAGTATGCCGAATCGAGTCCGAAAAACGAGATGGATTATAAAATGACAGGCGGAAATTCGCGTTTAACCGAAGAATTTGTTAAACGGATTGGGATAGAAAATATTCGTTTGAAAAGTTCGGTCACATCTGTAAACCAAACAAAAGGAACAGTTACGGTTAAAACTGTTGATGAATCTTTCAAAGCAGACGCCTGTATTTGCACCGTTCCCACCAATGCTCTTTTGAAAATAAGGTTCACGCCGGATTTACCGATTATTCAGCGGCAAGCAGCCGAGAAATTGCAATATGCTAGAATCTGCAAAAATTCTGTTTTATATTCCAAACGTTTTTGGCAAGCCGAAAATTTCTCAATGGTTTCAGATACTACGTCGCATTTTTATTTTCACAGCACGCAAAATCAAGTAGGCGAAGAAGGGATTTTAACTGCCTACGCTATTGGTGAAAAAGCAGATGTTTTATCTTCGCAATCAGATGAGCGGCGAATGCAAATCATAACGCGGGATTTGATAGATTTTGATAAGAATGCTCCAAATTTAACGAAAGGAATTGCTACATATTCTTGGCAGCGTGACGAGATAAATGATGGAGCTTATGCACTTTATCGCCCGGGTCAATGGTTCACAATCCGCCCGATTTTGGCAAAACCGCACGGCAAAGTTTTGTTTGCAGGCGAACATATTGCCGATTGGCAAGGGTTTATGGAAGGTGCAATAAATACCGGCGAAGAAGCGGCTGATAATCTAATCTCTTAAGAATGAAGAATTTATAGCGAATCTTTTTGGATAATTTTATTACATTATCATATAAATTTCTTTTCGATTCGATCGAATTCCGCTATCATTACGACAAAACATATGGAAGAAAATATTTACGAAAACGAAGAAGTTTTAGACGAATCGCGGCGTGATTTTTTGAAGAAAACGGCGACTGTTAGCGTTGCTGCAGCGGCGTTTACTTTTTTTGATGGAAGCGAAGTTTTTGCCGAAGTTCCTGAATACGTGACGAATCCGCTTGATGCAATGCCGATGAAATTAAACGTCAACGGCGTTGAAAAATCCGTCTCAATTGATACGCGGACGAGCCTTTTGGATACTTTGCGGGAACATCTCGATTTAACAGGTTCAAAAAAAGGATGCGACCACGGTCAATGCGGAGCTTGCACGGTAATAATCGACGGTCGCCGGCAGCTTTCGTGTCTTACGCTCGCGGTGATGTGCGATGGCAAAAAAGTAACCACCATCGAAGGTTTGGCTAAAGGCGACACGCTTCATCCGATGCAGCAGGCTTTTCTCGATAAAGACGCTCTGCAATGCGGTTATTGCACGCCCGGACAGATTTGTTCGGCGGTTGCGATGCTGGGCGAAGCCAAAAATGGCGATGCCAGCCAAGTTACGCAAAATCTGACGACAAAAGCCGCAAACTTAAAACTTTCCGATGACGAAATTCGCGAGCGAATGAGCGGAAATCTATGTCGTTGCGGTGCTTATCCGAATATTATTGACGCGATTAAGGAAGTTCAAAACAGTAAGCAGTAGCACTTTGCAGAAGCAGTCAGTTGGATTTTACTGCCAACTACAACTGCCGCCTGCAACTTTTCAAAAATTATGAAGCCATTCAATTTTACAAGAGCAACCAGCCAAGCCGACGCGATTAAACTTTTGCAGCCCGACGGAAAATTCATTGCTGGCGGAACAAACATCGTCGATTTGATGAAAGAAGGAATCGCACAACCTTCGCAACTCGTTGATATCCAACGACTTCCGCTTTCTACTATTCAAGCCAACAAATCCGGCGGTGTTTCGCTCGGAGCTTTGGCGAAGAATACTGACACGGCAAATCATCCGCTCATTCGTTCGAAATATCCGCTTTTGACACAGGCGATTTTAGCTGGAGCATCGCCGCAAATCCGCAATATGGCGACGAATGGCGGCAACCTAAATCAGCGAACTCGTTGCGTATATTTTTACGATATCGCAATGCCTTGCAATAAGCGTGAAGCCGGTTCGGGTTGCGGTGCGATGGAAGGTTTGAACAAAAATCACGCCATTTTCGGTTGGTCAGAAACGTGCGTCGCGACAAATCCGAGCGATATGTCGGTCGCACTCGCGGCGTTGGACGCGAAGGTTCGAGTTTTAGGTAAAGACGGCAAAGAACGCATGATTGATTTCGTAAATTTTCATCGTTTACCTGAAAACGACGCAACCAAAGACACTAATTTGAACGCTGGCGATTTGATACTTTCAATCGAATTGCCAAAATCCACGGGAGCAACGAAATCGCACTACTTGAAGATCAGAAATCGTGCAAGTTATGCGTTTGCATTGGTTTCCGTAGCCGCAATTTACGAATGGAAAGGAAATATGATAATGAATCCGCGAATTGCTCTCGGCGGAGTTGCACATAAACCTTGGCGTGCATTTGAAGCTGAAAAATTCTTAAACGGCAAACCCGCGACCGACGAAAATTTCAAACAAGCAGCGGAAATTGCCGTGAAAGAGGCAAAAGCTTTGTCGCAAAATGCCTATAAAATCACTTTGGCAAAACGGGCGATTGTTCGTGCGTTGATAAATGCGAGTGGAAAGTGAAAAAGAAGACTGCTCGTTTATGGAATTCCATGTTTTTGTCGCATCGCGACGCAATGATTTTAGCCGTGGGTTTCAACCCACGGAACGGCGTGAACGGATTGTGTCGCGTAGGCGACAATTGAGTTAACTTGTTTATTTTCAATCGTTACTGACGTAACAAAATATGTTTTGATCGCAATCCGTGGGTTGAAACCCACGGCTAAATTCATTTTATCGCTACGCGATTTGGAAAAATTTACAGGTGCGAACATTGAAATTGCGAGAAATCGATTAAACACGTCCGTTAAAACATATGGTTAAGGAACTTCAAAAAATAGTTGCATTGCTTGCGATTTCGCTAGTTTTTGTTGTTACGGTTTTTGGTCAAACTAATCGAAAGGCTAGTTTTAGTGGCGTTTATGCGGGTGTGCAGGTGATTTACGGTTACAACAACACAAGCCTTTATACGCATTGCTACTATTTTCGACCCGATGGGACATTCGTGAAGGAGCTTGAGCAGCCTGATTGGCAAACTCGTATTGACGGAACTTTTACCGTAAAAGGCAAGGTCATCACTCTAGTTGAAAATGGCGAAAAGCCGGAAACAATGGAGATCACCGACGACAAAACGATTCAGGCAAACGGTTATGTTATGGGTCGTTTTAAGGTTATGAATCGGGTGCCGGCGAACGGTTATTCGCGAACTTCCGCGAGCGGTTCGGGCGGCATTGGCACTGGCACAACATACGTCGGCACAGCAAGCAACAGCGATTTTGTTTTTGATGGCAACGGCAGATTTTCAAATAGCAGTGCAACTTCGGTCGCGGTAATTGGGAGCAATGTTGGCGGCGGTTCGGGAAATAATAAATCGGGACGCGGTGGTTACTCGATTAAAGACAGCCTTTTGACGCTAAATTATGATGACGGACGCGTTGAAACAAAAAGTCTGTTTTATAGCGAGGCGAGTAGCGATTCAGATGTTTCAGTCGCTTTGATCAACGGAAGCTATTTTTACGCGGAAAAGAAATCTCCGATCGCGGAAAAAGAAATCGTTAAAGAATCGAAAGTTCAGAATAAACCCATTAGTTCGAAAGAAAGACCGGTTGGGCAAGCAAAATTCGGCGGACCATACGCAGGAGTTTTGTTAACTCCCGTTTAAATGGAATGTCTCTTACGACGTTCACATATTATTTTCGTCTTGATGGAACTTACGCGAAAGATTTTGACAAACCTGATTGGAAAACCCGTGTTGACGGCACTTACACGCTCAAAGGCAAGACGATTACTTTATCAGAAATACAGGGCGATAAGCCTGACACGATGGAAATTCAGCCCGACGGCGACATTGACGATGGTTCATACACGCTCTTCAAGTTGAACGTAATGAATTCCGTTCCGGCGAAAAGATTGGAAAATAAATCGGCGAGCAGTTCGGGCGGCGGAATGACGGGAATGACTTATGTTGGAGTTTTTAGCAAAGATGTTTTGACGTTTGATGGTAAAGGAAGTTTCACCAACGATGGCAATACGGATGTTGCAATTATTGGCGATGCAATTGGCGGAGGAACTTCAAAATCAAAGAATAATATCGGAAGTTACTCAGTCAAAGATAGTGCTTTGACGCTAAATTATCCCGATGGCAAAAAAGAAACGGTCAGCTTTTTCTACGCTGAAAAACCGGAAGTAATGGCTTTAATTAACGGTAGTTTCTACTATGAATACGACGAAAAAGACAAGGAGAAAACGGTTGTAAAGACAGAAAACAAACCAATCGAAAACAAAGCTGACGCATTGAAAATTCTGCAAACCGCCAACATTGCCCAAGGCGGTGCAAAGCTCGACAATCTCAAAACGTTACGCGTAAAGGGCAACGGAATGGGACTCGAAATTACAATTCTGGTTGACGTTGAAAATCAAAAAATCTGTAATGAACTGCGTATGAACGGAAAGTTGGTCGGAATTGAACAAACCGAAGGAAATTCCGGCTGGCAGTGGATGAACAATCAAAAGACTCCGCTCGCCGCGAAACGTTTGGCGGAAATGAATCGAACATTTTCAACGGGAATTCTTGGTTTACGAAATAATTCGCTCAAGTCTTTCGCAATTCAATCGGCTGAGTTGAAAAGCGAGAGCAACATGAAGACTGTAATAGTAGATATCGAAGGCGAGAAATACGGCATGATTTTTGACGCAAACGACTATTTGGTCGGTGAAATCACAGTGTCAGCAGACGGCAAGGAATCGACAATTTCTAAGGATTTCAAAAAGGTAGATGGAATAGTATTTCCTTTTTCCTCGACCACAACGAGCGATACGCAAACGTTGGTTGTGAATTTTACTTCGGTTGAAGTAAATCCGGTGTTTGCGGAAAAAACTTGGGAGGTTCCGAATTAGCTTTTGGAGAATCTATGATGAAGATTTTTTTTAGAATAATTCCACTAACAATCATTTCGATTTTTGTTTTTGCGTTGGACGGGGCAGGTCAGGTTGATCCGCCGAAATCCAGATTAAAAAAGCAACGAGTGGAAAATGGCTCGAAGTTTTTGAAAGAAGCTAATAACGCCAATGGCGGAGTTGCTTTAGACAACTTAAAAACGCTGAGGCTTATTGGTAAGAAAAAATTTGCTGATGGCACAGTGTCAGATCTGAAAGTTTTGGTTGACCTAAATATGGGAAAAGTGAGATATGAGATACAACTTACTCAAAATCACTTTTTGATTAACCAACTGGAAAAAGAAAAAGGATGGATTTACAGTTCAAATTTAGCTGGGAAAGAGGTTATTGAAGTTTCGCCGAATCGGATAGAGCTGCTCTATCAACTGAAAGAGTTTCTCGATTCCGGGGTATTTAAGCTACGCAGCGAAAGTCTAAAAAAGACATCGGTTGTTTTGTTTGAAATTGATAGTGCATCTAAGGTCAGCAAATTGCGTGTTAGTATTCTTGGCAAACTTTACGATCTGAAATTCGACAAAAATAAGCGTTTGATTTTTGATCAACCCTTTAGAGAAGGGCGAAATAATGTGGATGACGTTGAGGAAAAGTTCTATAGTGATTTCAAAACCATCGAAAAAATAACTCTTCCATTGCGTAAGACTCGCAATTTTCGATATCCGCAAAATGCACTTACTAACGTCGTATATGATTGGTCGTTAATTGAGGTGAATCCTAAACTGACCGATAAAGATTGGGAAATTCCAAGTTTGTAAAAATATGGCAGACGACGTAAAAAAGGCACCAAACCGCGTTGACGGTGTGGCAAAAGTAACCGGCAAAGCAAAATTTATTGCCGAGTTTAAGTTTGCGAATATGGCTTATGGTTATTTGGTGCAAAGCACGATTGCCAGAGGGAAAATTGTGTCGATTGATACGAATGAAGCTGAAAAACAAGATGGCGTTGTCAAGATTTTTACGCATCTCAACACGCCAAAAAATTTAGTTCAACCCGGGGCGGCTGATTATTTTGATGAAGCCAGCCGACAGCATTTGCCGCTTACTTCCGATGAGATTTTATTTAATGCTCAACCGATTGCATTAGTTGTTGCCGAAACTTTTGAGCAAGCTCGTTTTGCCGCGTCGCTCTTGAAAGTTAAATACGCTAAAACGTCTTTCGATACAAACTTTAGCCAAAATTTAGATAAAGGTTTTGTCTTGGGTCAACCGACGCCTGATCGCGGAAATCCGACTGAGGCTTTTGCTAAATCTGATGTAAAAATCGACGCAAAATACACAATTCCAATCGAGCATCACAACGCAATGGAGCCGCACGCTTCGATTGCAAATTGGGCAAATAATAAACTTACGGTTTACGATAAAACCCAAGGTGTAACAGGAGTCCGTGATTATCTGGCGAAAGTTTTTGCCTTTCCCAAAGAAAATATTACGGTGCTTTCGCCCTTTGTCGGTGGTGCTTTCGGTGCGGCATTGCGTCCTACACCGAATACGTTTTTGTCCGTTTTGGCTTCGCGTGAACTCAAGCGTCCCGTCAAAATTGTTTATGCTCGCAGACAACTTTCATCGGCATACGGTTATCGTCCATTTGCCAGTCAAACCGTAAAACTTGGTGCTGAAAAATCGGGAAAATTGACTTCGATTATTCACGAATCTTTTGCGAATACTTCAACTTTTGAAAATTTCAGCGAAGGAATTGCCGAAAATTCGCGTTCGCTTTACGCTTGCCCGAATGTGAAAACCGTCTCAAAACTCGTCAAAACCGATTTGTTCACGCCCTATTGGATGCGGGCTCCGGGAACTGTAACGGCGATGTTTGCCCTCGAATCGGCGATGGATGAATTGAGCTATCAACTAAAAATTGATCCGCTCGAATTGCGTTTGATCAACTACGCCGAAACCGATCCTGACAACGGTAAACCATTTTCCAGTAAAGAATTACGCAAATGCTATTCGGAAGCGGCGAAAAGATTCGGTTGGGAAAAACGCAAACCCGAACCGCGTTCTACCAAAGACGGAAATTGGCTCGTCGGCTGGGGAATGGCAACGGGAACTTGGGGAGCTTTCCTCGCTCCGTCATCCGCTCGCGTGACGTTAAAATCAGACGGCACAGCACTTATCGAAAGCGGCACGACCGACATCGGACCCGGAACTTACACGACAATTTCAATCATCGCGGCAAAAACTCTCGGCTTACCAATCGAAAAAGTAAAATTCGTCTTGGGCGACAGTAATTTGCCCGCCGCACCTGCTCAAGGCGGTTCGCTGACAACGGCGAGCGTCGGAACTGCGGTGCAGGAATGTTCGCAAATTTTGTTGAAAAAATTATTTGATTTAGTAAAAGTTGGAAGGAAAATTTGAAGATGTCCGAGTCGAGAACGGCAATTTCGTCAAGAAAGATGGAACTCAAATCAGCTTTACCGAAATTCTAAACAAGAATAGTCTACGAAGTTTGAGCGAAACTCACACGACCAATCCAAATTACGGCGAACGCGGAAAATATTCGACCGCTTCGCACGGAGCTCAATTTGTTGAGGTAAAAGTTGATGAAGACATTGGAATCGTTAAGGTTACACGAGTTGTCGAATTAACTGCCGCCGGCAAAATCATCAATCCGAAAGGTGCAAAATCGCAGGAAATCGGCGGAGTCGTCTGGGGAATCGGAATGGCTTTGCACGAAGAAACCCAAATTGACCATCGCTACGGACGCATTATGAATCCCGATTTGGGCGGCTATTATGTTCCAACCAACGCCGATATTTTGGATGTCCAAACAGGCTTTGTCGAAGAAGTTGATTTGATAGTTAATCCGTTGGGTGTAAAAGGTTTAGGCGAACTCGGAATGGTCGGAATTCCCGCCGCGATTGCCAATGCGATTTATCACGCGACTGGAAAACGGATGAGAGATTTGCCGATTACGGTGGATAAATTGTTGGCAAGTTAAGTAGATTTTATGAGAAACATAGTTCACCGATTTTTCACGATTGGGCCATAGTTTTTGCGAAGATTGTTTTGACTGATTGAGAGGGCGTGTTCAAGTGTTAAAGCCCAACGTTGAGATTGCTTTTGAAAAAACTCCCAATGTTGCTATTTTGAAAATTAAGGAATTGCAAACAATAGAGTATGCAGCAAAGGCTCAAACTTTTATAAAAAAATGAAGTTGAAAAGGTTTTTAAGGGGAATCTAAAAGTCGGTCAGGAACTCAATTTTGGAGTGACAGGAACAAGTTGCGATTATTCTTTTGCCAAAGAATCTATTGGCTCTGAAATGCTTTTGTATTTGGATAAATCTAATAAATCCGGGGTTTGGTATTATCCGGCTTGCACTCGTTCCTCTTGGACTAAAGAAGGTATTGCAGATATAAAGTATATTGAGAACCTTAACGAGTGTTCGTGGAAAAACTCGTTTATCTGGAATGGTTTATCAAGATACACCTATTCAAATCAATATTCCAATTATCAACCTTTGCCTAATCGAAGCATTCAGATCAGCGGTAACGGTAAAAATATTGAAGTAAAAACTGATGAAAACGGCTTTTACGAAATTTATGATTTGCCCGCTGGAAAATACAAAATAAATGTTGAAAACATCGAAGGTTATAAACTTGGTTGGCTAGACAAAATTGAATCTTTTGACGTTGCTATCAAACCTAAAAGTCATACAGAGCAAAATATAATTTATGGAATTGAAAATTAGTCAGCGGAAAGTTTTTTGACGCGAAAGGTAAAAATCTGAAAGATGTTTGTATTCATTTAATTCCAGCGGACGGAAGCAGAGGAAAATATCTTGGCGATTGCACCAATCCAAACGGCAATTTTGAAATAGATGATATTCCCATTGGCGACTATGTAATTATTATTAACGATGATGGTGATATACGGCAGATGAACCTTTTGGAACTTTTCATTAACCAAATGTAACGAAGCGAGAAAATGCAAAGTTTTCAAAAAGAGGCAGGTCAGCAAATCAAAGACCTTGTAATTACTGCACCAAATACAGTTGAAACAATAACAATAAGCGGAAAAGTTGTTTTTGAAAATGGTTATCCAAAAACGAAAGATGAAAGATATGTTTCGGTTGAATTTGCACCTGATAAAATTACAAATGAAACAAAGATTAGATGGCGAATCAAGGAACAACCGTTGACGAATACGGAAATTTCACATTACGAATTTAAAAGGTCAAAAAGTGTAAATTCTACGGCGAGTTATTAACTTATTCTTGGAGACCATGAAAAATGCCCAAAGTTCCAGACACGATTCTTCGCAAACAAGGAAGGTCAATGGAAGTTCATACAAATCCATTTTGAAAAGATGCGGAATTAGTAACTTAATCGGAATTGTTTTGAAATTTCCGAATTCCAAGTTGTAAAAAAGCAAAACGAGATTAACAAAAACTTATGGCAGACGACGTAAAAAATGCACCCAATCGAGTTGATGGTGTTTTAAAAGTAACAGGCAAAGCGAAGTATATCGCTGAGTGGAAATTTCCGAAAATGGCTTATGGTTATTTGGTTCACAGCACGATTGCTAAAGGGAAAATCAAGGCGATTGATACGAGTGAGGCTGAAAAACAGTCGGGCGTTATCAAGGTTTTGACACATCTCAATACGCCGAAATTTGCGAAAGCTGAAACTGATCGCTCGCATCGTCCTTTGCATAATGCTGATGTTTTGTTTAGCGGACAGGCGATTGGCGTGGTCGTGGCGGAGACTTTTGAATCGGCGAGATATGCCGCGTCGCTCGTGAAAGTTGAATACGAAAAAGAGACTCCAAATACCGATATTCGCGGAAACTTTTGGATAAAGCAACGGTCGGTCGTCCGAGTCCGATTAGTGGAAATCCGATTGAGGCATTTGCCAATTCGCCCGTTAAAATCGAAGCCGAATACACGATTCCGATTGAGCATCACAATGCGATGGAGCTTCACGCGTCGGTGGCAAATTGGGATAGCAATAAGCTGACGATTTACGACAAAACTCAGGGAGTGAACGGCGTTCGCGGGCATTTGGCTGGAATTTTCGGCATTCCGCCGTCTGATATTGTTGTCCTTGCCCCGTTTGTCGGCGGCGGATTTGGTTCGGGGGTTCGACCTTCGCCAAACACTTATTTGACAGCCCTTGCGGCTCGTGAAATAAAACGTCCGATTAATATTGTCTATTCGCGGAGGCAGGTTTTTACTGCTCACGGCTATCGCCCGTATTCGATTCAAAAGATAAAAATGTCGTCGGAAAAAAACGGAAAATTGACGGCGATTATCCACGAATCGGTTAATAATTCTTCGACCAATCAAGGTTCAGCCGAAGGAATTACGGGTATTTCACGCAGTTTATATGCTTGCCCAAACGTGAAAACCGAGTCGAAATTTGTGCCAACCGATATGCAAACTCCGCAGGCAATGCGAGCTCCGGGAATGGTTACGGGTGCTTTTGGACTCGAATGTGCGTTGGACGAATTGAGCTACGCACTCAAAAATTGATCCGCTCGAATTGCGTTTGATCAACTACGCCGAAGTTTCACCGGAAGACGGCAAACCATTTACCAGCAAAGAATTACGCAAATGTTATGCGGAAGCGGCGAAAAGATTTGGTTGGGAAAAACGCAAACCGGAACCGCGTTCGAGCGAAAGCGAAGGAAATTGGCTCGTCGGCTACGGAATGGCGACCGGAACTTGGGGTTCGGCGTGGCTTCCTGCATCGGCTAGAATCACGATTGAAGGCTGATGGGACGGCGATGATTGAAAGTGCGTAACTGACATCGGACCCGGAACTTATACGACACTTTGCGATTATCGCCGCAAAAAATCTCGGTCTGCCGATTGAAAAAATCAAAACAGTTTTGGGCGATTCAACATTGCCGCGCCGCACCGATTCAAGGCGGTTCATTTACGACCGCCAGCGTTGGAACTGCCGTTCAAGAAGGCTCGCAAGTCGTTCTCAAAAAATTATTTGAGCTGGCGAAATTTGGCGATTACAAGTTTGAAGATGTAAAAATCGAAGGCGGAAAATTCGTCGCAAAAGATGGAAAAAGTGTTTCGTTCGTCGAGATTTTGCAGAAAAATAATCTTCCGCAAATTGCCGAAACAATACGATTCCACACCAAATAATGGCGAGCGAGAGCAAATACACGATCGCCTCGCACGGTGCTCAATTTGTCGAAGTAAAGGTTGACGAAGAACTCGGAATTATCAAAGTTACGCGAGTTGTCGAAATAACTGCGGCTGGCAAAATCATCAGCCCAAAAACCGCTCATTCGCAGGAATTCGGCGGCGTAGTTTGGGGAATCGGAATGGCTTTGACGGAAGAAACACAGGTCGATCATCGCTACGGACGCATCATGAATCCAAATTTTGCCGGCTACTACATTCCCTCTCACGCAGACGTAATGGGCGTGGACACAGGCTTTGTTGAAGAAATTGACACGATCGTTAATCCATTGGGTGTAAAAGGTTTAGGAGAACTTGGAATGGTCGGCGTTCCCGCAGCGATTGCGAATGCCGTGTATCATGCAACTGGGAAAAGGATGCGGAATTTGCCGATTACGCCAGATAAACTTATTCAAGCGTGAGATTTTTAAGGATTCGGATTTTTTAGACGTTTTTGGAGTTCGATAAATCTATTGTCGCTCAAAAGCGGCTCGAAGATTGAGTCTGAATTGAGGCGAAATGCAAGCCATTCTCTGCCTTCGGTTGCTTTCTCCAAATTATCCAAAGCCTTGTCCTTTTCGTTGATTTGCAAATACATCAATGCATTTAGGTAGAAGGCTTTATCGCCGTTTTGAGCAAGAGCCTGCCGCCAATATTCGTCTAAATTGCCTGCTTGCAATGATTTAAAGTAAGGAAGTTTTGATCTTTCTTCGTCCGAATGCTTTTCCAAGATCATTTCGCCAACTTCTTTGTTCATTTTTTTGTAAACGTAGATCCAAAAAATAGTTTTACGTGCGAGCCAAAAATTAGGCTCGAATTGCATCGCAAGTTTACACTCTTTCAAGGCTGAATCGATCTTTTGGTCGAAGTAATAAATCTCGCAAAGGGTCGTGTGATAAAGCGGAGAAAACGGCTCGATTTCCAAGGCTTTTTTCGCCATCCGTTCGGCTTCGGCAAAATTTCTTTGATATGAAAGCAATTTGGCGTATTCATTGTAAGTAGAAGCGTAATTTGGGTTTAACTCGATTGATTGCTTAAAATAATTTTCAGCCGCCGCAAATTGCCAATCTCTATTGACCGCAACTTGTCCTAAAACCGTCAATGCACCAAACTGTTTCGCGTCCATTTCCAAAGCCTTGTTTGCAATCGTTTCCGCCTTGTCATAATTGGTCACGATAAAATCATCCATCAACAAAGATTCGGCATTGGCAGACTTTGCAAATGCCCAATTTGGCTCACGCTCATTTACTCTTTTCAGCAGCAAACTCATTTCGCTGACGCGTCCGAGATCTCTGACACGCCAAATTTTTCGTGCGGAAAGATAGGCATTTAAGGCTTCGGGATCGATGTTTTCGGTTTTCGCAAATTTTTCGTCATCGTATTCGACCATTTTCATAGAAAAAAGCCGTGCGAACCGAGCGGCAATTGAAGTTTCTAAACCTAGTTCTTTATCGGGCGAAACATCAAAATTTTCCGTCCAACGTGTTTCTTTTGACATGGTATTCTGTAAGCTCGCCGAAACCTTTACAACCTCGTTTTCTTTGCGAAAGCTTCCTTGCAAAACCAGGTCAGATTCGTTTTTGCCGGAATCGATTGAAAGTATGCGGAAATTTCTAACTTGTTTTAATTGAGAGATTACGGCTTCCGTTACGCCAAGATTTTTGTCAGTTTTTTCGCCAACTTCTGTAAATGGTAAAACGGCAATCGTGGGGATTTCATTTGTTTTCGGCTTTCCGATAAATAGAAAAAAGGCGGTCAAAATTGCGGCAATTGAAAGAAACGCAACGACGGCAGCAATCGCCTTTTTGTGGGATTTCGTAACGTTAATTTTTTCGGGTTTATTGTTATTTTCGGAAGGCTCGAGGGAAATTCCAACGACATCTGCATTGAATCGATAGCCGCGTTTGGGAACGGTTTCGATAAATCTGCCGTCAAAAATTTTGCGTAGAGCATGGATGCAAATTCGCAGATTCGTATCTTCTACAAATGTGTCGCCCCAAACTTCGCTCATCAAATCGGCTTGCGAAATTAATCCTTTATTTCGACTTATCAAAACCGCCAAAACGTCAAACGCTTTCGGTTGAATCGACACAACTTCGCCGTTTTTTCGCAAGGTTTTCTGCAAAAGGTCGATTTCGAATTCATCGAATTGATACACATTTTGGGGCATATTCGCAATATTAACAAAAAACTAACAAAAAGATAACGCAAAGTTTTTCGATTTTGTGGTCAAATTTGCGAAAGCGGTAAATGTAAGAATCGCATAATCATAGGAGAAAATTTGTGAAAATAAAACTAATTACAATCTTTGCAATAGTAACTTTGCTTGGCATCAATGCCTTCGCACAATCAAAAGACCGACGCAACCCGACGGTCGTAAGCGGAAATTCGATTCAGACGGTATTGGTTGATGATAATCCGACCAACTATCAAACGTATTATTTCGCGATGAATTTGAATGCCGGAAGCTATCGAGCTTATCTGAAAGTTAAAACGAAAGCTTGCGAGGGCAGCGGAGTTTCGGTTTATATCGACGACAATCCCAATGTGTTTACATCCGCGTGTGACATTCCGACTGGCGTTGCTACGGCTGAATTAGATTTTCGAATTAGACGTTCCGGACGACATATAATCAAAATATATGCTACCGGAGCCGATGGTGAAAGCCTGGATGTTGAATTACGCTTTAGCGGCGGTGGCGGAAAAAACAAGAAAGAACCCGTAAGCGGTGTAAAAACGTGCGAATATTCTGATAATTTTTCGGTAAGCGACGCAAATCCGCGATACGAAAGAATTTTCGACGGCTTAGTTTTTCAGCGTGGAACCGCCCAAATGTTTATCACTACGGCGAATGACGAAGGCACAAATGTTTCAGGAACGGTTTACGCCGAACAAACCGATCGTGGGCAATATAACGAGAATATGGTTTTGCCTGTTGACGGTTTTGGCGGAACAATCGGCACGCCTTTGAACAATGAACCAGTTCGCGAAGTCCAACAAATATCGGGCAACGGTAGAGGTCTTATCAAAATTCTATTTGAACAAAACGGTAACGGGACGAATAAAAACGGTCGATATAAATTGGTGGTTAAGGGGAATGCAATCGTTAGTTGCGGAGAAACGAAAAAAAGAATGTTGGCATCTACGAATTAGGTTTTCGCGGCAAAAAGAGATCGCGAAGTTTTGGGATAATCGATTTTGCAAGGTCACTGAAGCCTTTCCAAACTGAGTCTGATACTGAAAAAAAAATCTTGGTATTCTCCGTAAACGTTGATAAACTGCTCGAATGTTTAGAGAATTGACAAGGAAAGGCAAAACATATGTACAAAAAAATTAGTAAAATCCTCCTTTTGATCTGTTTGCTTACCGCGTTTAGCTTCGCCCAAAACGAGCCAAAAACGAGTGCGGAGCTTTATAAGGAAGTCAACGGTTTTGTAAATGCAAAACTTAGGGAACTAAGTAGCAAAGGCGAAAGAATTGATTCCGGCACTCGTGATGATCTTTTGAGAGATCAAAAGAAATTAGCTGACAAATATGCAAAACAAATCTTGCTAAAATCAGATTTAGTTTACGAAGACGCTTATTATGCCGGATTGCTTTACGATATTGCCTCAAATGACCCGAAAACATTGGAAGCCTTTCAAAAATTTATGTCGCTTCTTCCCACAAACGCAACGGGCGATGCCGTGCAAGATGCGAGAAGTCGTTTGGTGGTTTTACATGCTCGCAAAAAGCAATTTACTGAAATGGAAAAGTATTATCAGGATTGGTTAAAAGGAACGCCTTTTTTTGCGAAGCAGCGTCCTCACGTTGAAAATGTTATCGCGGTTGCTTATTTCAAAGACGGTAAGTATGACGAAAGCGTGAAATATGGCGAAAGTGCTTTTAATCTGCTGAAAACTCTGGAAGCTAGAAACCTGCAAGAGCGAAATATTAAAACAGAAATTTACGGAAATTTGGTGGAAGTTTTATCATTAGCCTACAAGAAAACTAAGCGAAACGAAGATGCTATCAATATTTTGGCAGAAAGCCGTGCTTTAGCTTTTACAATTCCTTCGGCAACGCTTTATCGAAAAGTAATGCAAATTGTTGAAGGTAGCGGAGTTTCAGAGAAAAAATTGATGCAGAAAGTTGAATCGATTAAAAGTTCTGATCCCGCACCTGAACTCGCTGTTGCTGAATGGATTGGCGAGAACACAGCAGGTTTAGAAGAGCTTCGCGGGAAAGTCGTATTGGTTGATTTTTGGGCGACTTGGTGCGGTCCGTGTATTTATACTTTTCCGAAACTTCGAGGTTGGTACAAAAAATATCAACCGAAAGGTTTTGAAATAATTGGAGTCACAACATATTACGGGCAGGCGGGCGACAAACGAGTTACGCCTTTGCAAGAACTTGATTTTGTCCGCGAATTCAAATCTGAGCATAAATTACCGTACCCTTTGGCAATTTCTAACCGTGGTGAAACACAAGCTCAATATGGAGTTAAAGCTTTGCCGACGACGGTTTTGCTTGATAGAAAAGGCGTTGTCCGATATATCGGGATTGGAGCAGGTCCAGAGGAAGCCGAGAATCTTCAGGAAATGCTTGATAAGTTAATCGCTGAACCATAGAAAAGTGTCTTCACCATACCTGAACGCAATTTTTCAGAATATTTTCGTCAATAAGCTAGTAGATTAAGTGAATTGAGGTAAATCCAATGTCAACAGCACTAACTCGATATCAATCAATGCGGCAGGTTTACGAAACATTTCGCGGAGGCGAGATAAACCGCAAGCCCTGTCGAAACCCTGCAATCAGCAATCAGTGTGCAGTTAGAATGAGTTTGGCACTTTATCGAAGCGGTTTTACATTTGAAAGCTTTCCACATCAGGCGAGAATTCATCATGGACGAACAATTTGCCAGTTAGGAGATGAACCTCATTTGGTTGGAGCAAATGAATTGCATTCGTTTTTGGTTAGCGTGTGGAATCCCGGAATTCGAGGCAGAGGCAGAGACATCCTGACCCAAATTCAGGGCAGATCAGGAATAATTTACTTCAATAATTGTTTTCATCGCAGAAGCGACCCCGATGGAACAAATCGTGGCGATCACATCGACCTTTGGGACGGCACACAAATTTACAATCAAATTTTAGGCGTTACCGACGATGGCGATAATTTATTCGGACGTGCGGACTATGTAAGATTTATTGCCTTAGCGTAAGCTTTTATTTTTCAACGTTTTAGCAAATCTCAATGGACAAATATTTATAAAATAAAATTTTTGCAAAAGTTCTTCTTCATCTACTAATCTGATAATTTTTAGAAAAACATTTTTAACCTCAGTTTTTTCTTGTCAGCACATAAAACCTATTGTAATATTCGTTTGAAATATTGCTTCAAACTACGATTACTATTTCCCGTGATGGTAATTTCCCATAAATACTTTCCCGCAATATTCTTGCGGCTTTTCTCATTGAGGTATGCGATGCTTCTTCGTCTAAATCAACTAACTAAACTAACCTTTTTCTTTTCTTTTTTACTAGTCTTTTCGCAAATTAGCATAGCTGGTGATAAAGATTGGCAACCCATTTCTCCTGAAGAATTAGCGATGAAAACTCCAAAAATTGAGGCTGATGCAGATGCTGAAGCTCTTTTTTGGGAAGTATATGTTGCAGATTAGGCGGATGGCGGCGATCCTCGCACGGTTTTAAGACATTACTTGCGGATTAAGGTTTTTACTGAAAAAGGTAGAGAAGATAATAGTAAAGTTGATATTCCTTTCGGAAGAATATCCGGATCAAGTATGGATATTAGAATTAGGGATATTGCCGCTCGAACAATTAAAGCAGACGGTTCGATAATTGAATTGAACGAGAAAGACATCTTTGAAAGAGACATCATCAAAGCTAATCGGACGAAGATAAAAGCTAAATCCTTTGCATTACCGGGAATTGAGGTGGGTTCGATCATAGAATATCGCTGGAAGGAAATCAGAGGAGATTCCATTAGTAATTACAATCGTCTTCAATTTTCCAGAGAAATTCCTGTTCATTTGGTTAAATACTATATTAAGCCGCTATCTAGTCCGTACTTTCCCTACGGAATGAGAGTGAATTCATTTAATCGGGACAATGCACCTTTTTCGAAAGAGAAAAATGGCTTTTATGGCACAACGCTTACCAATGTTCCTTCATTTAAAGAGGAGCCCAGAATGCCTGACGAATTTGCGGTTCGCCCTTGGATGCTGGTTTATTATACGGAAGATAAAAAACTCGAGCCACAAAAATTTTGGAATGATCATGGCAGAAGCGTTTTTGACAGTCACAAAGGGCAAATAAAAGTTAATGATGAAATCAAAAAAGCGAGTGCGGAAGCGATAGGCGATGCTACTGAACCAATACAAAAGGTTGAAAGAATTTTTAATTATGTTCGCTCAAAAATCAAGAATGTTTTTGCCGATACATCCGGATTCACGGCTGAGCAAATTCAAAAGATGAAGGACAATAAAAATGCGGCGGATGTCTTAAAAAGAGGAATGGGAGATTGGCATGATATTGACATGCTCTTCGCAGCAATGACCTCAGCAGCCGGATTTGAGGTTCGGATCGCGAATCTACCAAGGCGTTCCGACAGCAATTTCAGTGCTAATTTTACTGATGATTATTTTATGCGGACCGAAAATGTGGCGGTCAAAATCGGCGAGGATTGGAAATTCTTTGATCCCGCCAGCCGCTATATCCCATTTGGAATGCTAAGCTGGGTTGAAGAAGGACAACCGACCTTGATTTCCGACCCTAAAAATCCGACCTGGAGTAAAACGCAGCTTTCCTCTCCTGAAAAATCAATGGAAAAGCGTTCGGGGAAATTTTCATTTTCTGAGGATGGGACGCTTGAAGGGGAAGCAAGGATTGAATTTAGCGGACACATCGCCGTTTTCCACAAAGAATATAATGACGATGATACTCCGGCTCAAAGAGAACAGACTTTGCGAAGCATTGTGAAATCAAACATCTTGGGTAATGCCGAAATCTCAGATTTTTCTATTGAAAATGTAAGTGACCCTGACAAGCCTTTTACCTACATTTTTAAGGTTCGTGTGCCCGGATATGCAACGCGAACCGGTAAACGTCTCTTTTTGCAGCCAAATGTTTTTGAGCGTGGCTCAAAGCCAATGTTTACCGCAACTAACCGAAGATATGATATTTCATTTGATTATCCTTGGGCTGAGAAAGACGACATTACGATTGAATTACCTACCGGATATTCGCTTGAAAGCCCGGATGTGCCGCAATTGGTTAAAGATGGACAAGGAATAAGTTTAAACGACATAAAAATGTCAATTACCAAAGACCAAAAGACTTTGACGTACAAGCGTGATTTCTATTTCGGTGGCGGCGGCTTTCTCTACTTTCCGGCGAAAAGTTATACAGCTATTAAAGGTTTATTTGACGCCTTTTATCGAGGAAATACACATCAATTGACATTAAGACAAGGCTCAGCACAACCTGCTCCGACAAAGCCTTAATATCTGACAGACTGGAGATTTTATGTCTAAAAATTTACTCGCTTTTTTCCTCTTATTGTTTGCCTTCACTATATGCGTAAAGGCAGATGATCCGGTTCCGGGTTGGATGCAAGAAGCTAATAAACGCTCTACCCCTTCGTTTGACGTAAAAGAAGTGCCGGGATTAGTTTTACACGATGAGCAAAATGTCGTGCTGGATAATGATGGAAAATTAACCATTACAACAAATTACGCCGTTCGTATATTGCTTCGTGAGGGTCGCGGCTATGCATCTGCGGGGGTATCTTATTTGCAGAGTTCGAGTAAGGTTAAAGAATTTAGGGCTTGGCTTATCCGACCAAATGGAGGCGTTAAATATTACGGAAAGAATGAGATCATTGATCGCATTTCGGATCCTGATGATATTTACAATGAGTATCGCGAAAAGGTAGTAAGTGCCACTGAAGAGGCTGATGCAGGAGCGGTTTTTGGTTATCAATCAATTGTCGAAGAGCGTCCGATTTTTACTCAGGACATTTGGGGATTTCAGGAACGCTTGCCAACATTAGTTTCACGCTACACTCTGAGTTTACCAAATGATTGGCAAGCAAAAAGCGTAACTTTTAATCATGCACCTGTTGAACCAACGGTAAACGGAAACACATATGCTTGGGAACTTCGCGATCTAGCACCGATTCCGCCTGAATTTGCGAGTCCGAGCATTAGGAATTTGGCTGCCCGGATTGCTGTAAATTATTTCCCAACAAGTAATGCGACCAAAACCTTCTCGAGTTGGCAAGAGGTTTCTCGTTGGGGAACCGAAATGCACAATCCGCAAGTTACTTTGGATGATTCAATCGCTTCCAAAGCACGCGAATTGACCGCAAATAACACAACTGAATTCGAGAAGATCAGATCGCTCGCAAAGTTCGTTCAAAACTTGCAGTATATTTCAGTTGATATTGGAGTTGCGAGCGGAAATGGATATCGTCCGCGTCCTGCAAATCTCGTTTTACAACGCGGTTATGGCGATTGCAAAGATAAAGCGAATTTGATGCGGGCGATGCTTAAAGTATTGAAGATTGAGGCCTATCCCGTTTTCATTTACTCCGGCGACGCCGCATTTGTAAAGGAAGAATGGGTTTCTCCGAGGCAATTCAATCATTGTATTATCGCCATTAAAGTTAGTGCTGAAACGGAAGCTTCGAGCATCATTACTCATCCTGTTATGGGGCGTTTATTGATTTTTGATGCTACCGATCCTTACACATTGCTTGGCGATCTTCCAGATCATGAGCAGGGCAGTTTTGCATTGATTGCCGCAGGAAATGATGGGGCTTTGGTGAAAATGCCTGTTGTTCCGCCAGATCTAAATCGATTGCAGCGAAGTGCTGAAGTCACGCTAGACGCTCAGGGTAATGTAAGCGGCGTTGTTCGCGAATCTTCAAAGGGACAAACGGCAACCCAAGAAAGAACAAATTTACGTAGGCTTTCGAGTGCTGAGTATAATCAGATGATTGAAGGCTGGATAACTCGCGGAATTTCGGGTGCAAAGATCACAAAAACGACCCCGAAAGATAATCTCGAAGAAGGGAAATTTGATTTAGAGGTTGAATTCAATGCCTTTGCTTACGCACAATTAATGCAAAATCGTTTGATGGTATTCAAGCCTGCCGTAATCGGCAGATTGGATCGATATTCATTTTCTGATAAGAAGCGGTTTCATCCCTATTTAATTGATTCATCGGCTTATTCTGAATCGATAAAGATCAAACTTCCGGCAGGTTTTGAAGTTGATGAAATGCCTGATCCAGCAAAATTTGAATCGTCTTTTGGAAAATACAGCGTTAATTATGAAGTAAAGGATGGTTTTTTATTATTTACCCGGTCGATGACGCTCAATAAATCTACGATTCCTTCGGAAAAATATGATTCGGTAACGAAATTTTTTGGTCAGATTCGAGCAGCGGAACAATCGCCTGTTGTTTTAATAAAGAAATAACCAACCAAATAATTCGAGTACAAAACGAGGCGGGAAACTAGCCTTTTTTTGTTTTGTAAAATCGCAAGATGGTAACATAAAGCGAATGTCTGAAAAATACGATTTCATTGTGATTGGCGGAGGCTCTGCGGGGCTGGTAGCGGCGGGCGGAGCGGCTTTGCTCGGGGCAAAAGTCGCTCTGATTGAAAAGAATAAACTCGGCGGCGATTGCCTTTACACAGGTTGCATTCCATCAAAAACCTTTATTCGCTCGGCAAAATTTGCAGCTGAAATGAAGCGTGCCGATAAGTTGGGATTTCGGATTGCCGATTTCGGATTTTCGAATGATAAATTTTCTTCAATAACAGACCGTATTCAGCGTATTATTGGCGTTATCGAACATCACGATTCGCCGGAAGTATTTGAAAAGATGGGAGTTGAAGTAATTTTTGGCAACGCTCAATTCATATCGCCGGACGAAATGGAAATCGTTTTGCGTAACGGCGAAAAGCGAATTTTGACTTCGAAGAGATTTTGCATCGCAACCGGTTCGCGTCCATTTACGCCTCAAATCGAAGGCTTGTATGAAACGGGCTTTATTACAAACGAAGAAGTTTTTCAACTAAAGAATTTGCCTGAATATTTGATCGTCTTGGGTGGCGGAGCGATTGGCTTGGAGCTCGGACAATCTTTTGCACGACTGGGTTCGAAGGTAACGATTATTGAAATGGCGGATCGAATTTTAATCAAAGAGGACGAAGAAATTTCGCAATTGATAGAGAAAATTTTTGCTGCGGAAGGCTTGCAAATTTTGAGTAAAACGAAAGCTGTTAAGTTTCATAAAAATTCTGACGGCAAAAAAGTTGTAACCGTAGAAAACGGCGGAAAGCAGACGGAAATTGTTGGCGATGAAATACTTGTGGCGATTGGACGAGAAGCTAATGTTGATAATTTAGGACTCGAAAAGGCGAACGTTAAATTCGACAAAAAGCGAATTTTTACGGATGAATATTTGCGAACTTCTAACAAGAATATCTTTGCCGCAGGTGATATTACGGCACATTTTCAATTCACACACACCGCTGATTACGAAGCCCGGCACGTTATTCAAAATGCATTTTTGTTTTATCCGTTTACCAAGAAAGTTGATTTTTCAGTGATTCCCTGGGCAACGTATACCGACCCGGAAGTCGCACGAGTTGGCTTAACGGAAGCTGAAGCAAAAGCAAAGTTCGGTGAAAATGTGAAAGTATTTAAGGTTGAGTTTACCGACAATGACCGTGCCAATACCGAAGAAGCGTCTCAGGGTTTTGCCAAAATAGTTACGCTAAAAGGCAAAAAGATAATCGGAGCCTCAATAATTGGATTGCACGCGGGTGAATTGATTCACGAATTTGTATTATCAATGCGGCACAATTTAACGTTGGCAGATTTGAATAAAGCCATCCACGTTTATCCTACGTTCGGCAAAATCACCCAAGCACTGGCGACCGAACAAACGTTAGAAACTCTAAAGTCGCCATTTGCACAAAAATGGTTTAAGCGATATTTGAAGTTATGGCGTTGAATTTCGCTGTCAAACCAATATTACGAATGGGTCTACGGTATTTACGCCTTTGGGCGAATGCCAAATGCGTTTACAAAAGTTTAATCGAGCTGGGAAAGATACTTTTAATTTGCACTTAAAAGAATGCGAATATAGATTAAATCATCGAACTGAAAATCTTTATCGCAATCTTTTTGCTGAAAAAGTATCCACTATAATATTCTTAACTACCATAACTACTAGGGGAATTTTACGCTCATTTGCCTGGCGAATTGCGAAATTTAGTGCGTGAATTTACGCAGTTCGCTTATACATTTGCATCCAGTAAATAACATATTTGCCAACATTATTTGCGAGCTTGTCATTCAAAAGTTGTATTCGCTCGCTGATTTGGATTGTAATTGTATATAAGAATAGAGTTTACCTTGGTAAAGGCAAAATTCAATTGCGTAAATCGCCTATCAGTTTAAAGATTTTGGGTCGAATCAACCGCTATACAAAACCTTGTTAATTTTCTGGCATATGAATTGCAATTTTACAAAGTAAGTATTAGCAAATTGAGCCGTTTCTTTTGTCGGAGGTTTTCAGTAACGCATTTACTCCGCTTTCAAAATTTCTGATATAAAAAACAGCTAATTTTTGGAGGTGTAATATGTTGAAAGCTGTCTTTACTTTTAGTTTAATGTTTCTGCTATTTTCCGTTTCTTTTGGTCAGGTATCAAGTAACAAGCAAGAAAAAGTGATCTTTAAGGCAAATACCGAATTTTCGATTCAGTTGGAAACGGCATTTGATACGGAGAAAAATAGTGTAGGCGATAATGTTAATTTCATTTTAAATGAGGATGTTAATGGCGATGGTCAGAAGATGCTGAAAGGCTCGCTGGTTTATGGAAGAATCGTTAGTGTAGAAAAGATATCTGCAAAAAATGACACGGCGAAAGCCTGCATAATGTTTGATTTCGTCAAAAACGGTGGTGATTTTATTTCATTGGTTGCAGCCGTAATCGCTATCGAGCCAAATACCGAATCAATTAAATTGAGTGCTTCGAAAATGTTCAGCGATGGAACGTTGCTTTCATTAAAGGATAAGGAAATATCAATGGATAAAGGAAGAATTTTTCGAGTAAAACTAACGAAGGATATAGTTTCCGAGTAAAACCATTTATTTCAAAGGGAAATTGAATCAAGGACTGTAAGAATTTTGCAGTCCTCTTGCTCGTTTTAAAACACACCATATTGAGTTCCAAAACGGCAATATTGCGGCACTCACTTCTCCCCTCCTAAGGCAAAAAAAGTTGAACCGAACTTCAATAATATATGTTAGACTTTGCCTAATATTTAAGGGTTTTCTGACTTTGTCGTCTTTGTTGCGAGTGGAGAGTCGTACCTTGAATTATTCCAAAGTAGAATCAAATAGATTGGAGATTTGAATAATGGACAATAATGACAAAATGCAACTAAAAGCGGAAATAACTACCGTTCAGGCTATGCTTTCTAACGTTAGTTCTTTAAGTAGCCTGATCAAGAGCCAAGGAAGCACACCGTTTCCTGTAATGGGTCCGATGGTTATGGTGCCGACTCTTTCAACCGTCGCTGACGCTATTAAATCGCAAAATGACAATATGGAAAAATTGTTGAAAACTCTTACGAAGCTTATCGATAAGTTGTAGTTTTGAACGCCCCCAAATGATTGTTTAGTCTCTGGTTTTGCTTTTTAGCGATACCTTTTGGTTTCTCTTGCAAATTTCCCATTCTATTATCAAAAAATGACCCAAAAACTAATATTAGTCATCTTTGTTTTTTTAGCATTAGCTTTTTCTGCGTTCGGACAAGAATTTACACAAGTCGCCGATGGAATTGAATACGCCAAATTCACCCGCAAAATCAAAGACGAACCTGTAAACGTCAATCTTTTGAAGCTTGATTTAACAAAAGTTCGGCTCGATATTGTTCACGCATTGGACGCTGCAATTGGTTTAGAAACAACAAGTTCGATTGCATCTCGGCACGGAGCGATAGCGGCGATTAATGCGGGTTTTTTTAAATTGGATGGATTGTACAACGGTGATTCTGCCGGAGTTTTGAAGATTGACGGAAAAGTCTTAAGCGAAACTTTTGGTGATCGTATTGCACTTGGAATCTTTAATGGTGTTAGTAAAACTGAGGTTGATTTTGCCCATCTGAAATCGGAAAACTACATCTTTGCCAGAACAGATCCGCCAACTCCAATTTTGGGAATCAATCGCCGCCGCAAACATGTTGATACGATTCTATATACTCCGGAACTGCATCGAACAACACTTACAAGTGGGGAAGGCACTGAGTATGTCATAAAAAACGGTGTAATCACGCAAGTGCGGAAAAAGAAAGGAAGTTCCATGATTCCTTCGGATGGTTTTGTATTGTCGATAATCGGACACAAAGAACAGTCGTTTAGCTTAAACGACAAAGTTAAACTCGTGACCAATCTCAATCCAATACAAACGGACAGACAGCAATTCTTTCGCAAAACTGAAGATATAGTTGGCGGTGTTCCGCAACTAATCAAAAACGGTAAAATCGAAATTACTTGGGAACAAGAAAAAATCGGCAAATCATTCGTTGAAATGCGACATCCCCGAACCGCCGTAGCGAAACTGAATGACGGAAAATTATTAATGGTAACGGTTGATGGAAGACAGCCGAATGTCAGCGTTGGAATGAATTTGTTTGAACTTGCGGAAATGCTGCTTGAATTGGGTGCGGTTGAGGCGATGAATCTTGATGGCGGCGGTTCGACGACTATGTTTCTTAAAGATAGGGTAGTTAATCAGCCATCTGATAAAACCGGCGAACGATCCGTTAGCGATGCGATCCTGGTTTTTCCTCGTAAGAACACGGAGCAGTAGCGACTTGGCTAAATCAATAACATGGAAATATTTACAAAATTTTTAGCAGTTGGATTTGGCGGAGCGTTCGGAGCAATAGCTCGCTATGGTTTTAACTTGCTATTTGCTAAAGCCTTTTTGCCCTTTCCTTTTGCCACATTTCTAATCAATATTCTCGGCTCGTTTCTGATTGGCTTGCTCGCGTATCTCTTCACGGAAAAATTTCCCGAACACGAAAATCTACGGCTGATTTTAACGGTCGGATTTCTCGGTGCGTTCACGACATTTTCAACCTTTGAGCTTGAAACATTTGAACTAATCCGTGAAAAGCAGGTGGCAACTGCATTTCTTTATGTTTCAGCGAGTTTTGCAGTTGGGTTGTTGGCAGTTTTTAGCGGAATTTGGGCGGCAAGGAAATTTAGCTAAGCAAGCTTTCTTTCGCTTTCCTAACGTTTTCCACAGCTTTTTCCACAGTTTCGGCAAGGCATGTCAAATGTCCCATTTTTCTCCCCTTTCGAGCTTCTTGCTTGCCATAAAGATGGAGTTTTACGTTCGGAATTTCTAAGGCTTTTGCCCAGTTCGGTTCGCCATTTTCCCAAATATCGCCCAAAAGATTCGCAATCGCAGCTGGTTTTAGAAGTTCAGTTGAGCCAAGCGGAAGTCCGCAAACGGCTCTAACTTGTTGCTCAAATTGATTGGTAACGCATGCGTCAATCGTTAAATGCCCCGAATTATGCGGACGCGGAGCGATTTCATTTACGAGAATTGCTCCATTCTTCTTCACAAAAAATTCGACACACATTGTCCCAACATAATCGAATTTTTCAGCAATTTTTCGGGTAATTTCAACTGCTTCGTCGAAAGTCTTTTTTGAAACTATTGCAGGCGAAAAACTAACGTCCAAAATATGATTGGCGTGAGCATTTTCAATAACTCCAAAATGTGCAAAATTCCCTTTGGCGTCTCTCGCACAGACGCACGAAACTTCTTTCTCAAATTCGACAAAGTCTTCCAAAACCGCCTCTTGTCCATTTAGATTTGCGAACGCTTTCTCTATATCATTCGCTGAGTTGAGCTTGGTTTGTCCTTTGCCATCATAGCCAAATCCGGCAGTTTTCAAAACTGTCGGAAACTTAATGTTTTCAAGGTCTTGCAATGATTTTATATGCTTAAAAGGCGTGACCGGAAAGCCATTTTCAGATAGAAAAAGTTTCTCTCGCAAACGATTTTGTGTAGTGTACAGAATCTCGCCTCGCGGGTGAACCTGAACAAATTTTGCAGCAGTTTCAATGCATTCAGAAGGCACATTTTCAAATTCAAATGTCACAACATCTACCGATTTCGCAAACTTTTCAACCGCTTCTAAATCTTCGTAATGTGCATTGATTTCAACATCTGCAATCTGCCCCATCGGAGTATCAGTTTCGGGCGAAAACGTCGCAACCCGATAGCCCAATTTGCGAGCTTCAATGGCGAACATCCTCCCCAGTTGTCCGCTCCCGAAAACGCCGATTGTTGAATTTGGAAGAACCTTTCTCATTATTTTGATTGAGTGAATTTTAGCATTTTCTTGAAAATTTTCATCCTAAATCTTGCGTTAGGGTAAAATCTTTTTGCCTTTTTCGCTATCACAATGGCAAAACCTTTTCTTTAATTCAAGTATTCTTTTTCATCATTCATGAAATAGCCAAGCAGTAACCCAACGGCGGCACCGGAAAAAATCCAAGCTGCTCCGTAATGACTTACTTCGTAGGTTTCAGCATAGATTTGTCTGAACCAATTAAGGGCAAATCCATCACAAAAACTAGCGGTAATGGTCATTATCACGACGGCTTTTAGAATCTCTGACTTTTTAAGGTCTGCTACTTTTCGACTAATCAAAAAGAAAACATAGATCAGAGGAAAAAGCAGAATAAACATTAAGAATTTATACGGACTGTTTTCCGTCAATACATAATTTCCCAATAGTTTAACTGTTATTACGCCGCTAAACCAAAAAATAACGCCAAGTATTACGCACAAAATAAGTTTTGAATTTTTCATTACTCGAAAATAACTCAAAACTGATAACATTCTTTTGACATAAATCAAAAAATTAGAATTTTTTTGCTCTGATACGACTCAATGTTTCTTGCGTAATTCCGAGGTAGGAAGCGATGTGTCCGAGCGAAACTCTTTGCAAAATTTGCGGCTGTTTCTCGGTCATAAACTGATAACGTTCTTTTGCATTTTTGAACTGCAAAGCGGCGTTTTTCTCGAGCATTTGTTCAAGAATTTGCACCATTATCAAATTTGTATATTTTTGAGCTTCGGGAAATGTTTCCAATTCGATTTCAATCTCTGAATGTGTCATCGAATGTACGATTGATTCTTCCAAAGTCTCGATGAAATAACGGCTCGGTTTGCGTTGGGCAAAACTGTCAAAGGCTGTAAAAAAAGAGTTTTCCAAGGCGAAAGAATCGGTAACATCTTTTCCGTCTTCGTTGTAATAAAACCAGCGAACCAAACCTTTTTCGAGAAAATAAACCTTATCGCAAACCTCGTCCGCCCGATGCAGCAAAGTGTTTTTCGGCAAAACCTGCCGATACATTTTCGTGGAAATATATTCCTCTGCTTCAACCGAAATCGGAACAAAAGAAGTTATGTATTCAATCACATTCATGTATGCAAAATACTAGCTTGCATATTCCTTGTATTCAAACTAATGATTCACTTTTGAAGTTTCAGGAATATTCTTCGGATAAATCTTGCTGCTCGTGTTTACAAATTTTTGTGCAACGCTCTGGATTTAAAAGACTTCGCAACCAATGATGTTCCGAGTTGCAAACTTTGATGGCATCTTTAAGCCACTCCTTTTGCTCTGCATCAAGATATTCGACGGTAGCCTGAAAATCTTGCTCGTCTTTCGCCTGCGGATTCGTTGATTTATACAGCAAAACGATTTCCGGGCAAAGAAACTTTACGCCTTCACTTGATTCAAGTGGAACCTTACTCAATGACCGCCGAACTTCTTGGTTTCTGCGGAAAATCCAATCGGTTTCATTTGATTCATTCAGCAAAATTTCAATTTGGGGCGGTTGGGCTGTCTCGTTGAAGCCATGAATTTCGTGCGTGGGCAATGTCAGCCACTCGTCCCGATGCCAAACAATTGGTTCGCCTTTGACGAATTTATGCAAAAGCCAGCCGGTAAAATGGGACTGCAAATCAGCTTGGTCTTTGCGAAAGACGGCAATTTCAATATCTTGGTGCGAACGCGTTTCTTTTTCGAGAAACAAGTCAATCGCCCAACCTCCGGCGATAAACCAATTCGGCTTAGAATCCCTCATCAATTCTTTAACTTGCAATGGCAAAGCAAACATCTGTTTTTACCGCGAAGCGTCTTTCGTGGGGGTAAATTCCTTGCCGACGGGTAACGCTTCTTTGTTTTTTAATCTGGTAAAAAAATTCTCGATTTCCTTTTTCGATTTAAGGCGAATTATGGTTTTCTCGCTTTCAAATTGTCTGAGTAACGCCTCAACTTTCGGTTTTGAGCGTGTCGGGTAATTCCAAACTATTTTGACAAACTCCCAATCGAATTTTTCATCGCAACCGGCAGGAATATCTGGGCGGCTTCCTTTTTTGTAATGTGCGACTCTTTTCAGCACCCGATAGACACAGGTTATTCGCGGTGTTTCGAGAAAAATTACCGTATCGCAAGCCGGAAGACGCAAGTCCATCGTGGCACTGTAATTACCGTCAATTATCCAAGAATCGCCTTCCAGAGTTTTTTCAACTTTGGTTCGCCATTCGTCTTTTGGAGTTTCTATCCAATCCGAATGCCAGAAAAGTTTATCAAGATGAATTACTTCCAAATTCAACAATTCGCCCAACCGCCGGGAAAAAGTTGATTTTCCCGAACCGGACGAACCGATGACGAGGATTCTTTTCATAGAATCTTTTATTACGAATTTAATTTCATTTTTGTTTGGTCAATTTTTCACTCAATTTGCAACTTACTATCCAATAAAATTTCAAGTTTATAAAATTGATGTCTGTTGCAATGCTCGAAAGTTTTTCAAACAAAAAGTCGTTGGTCGGAAAGTTTTTTAATACTAAATGAGATGAACCGTTTTCAAGTTTCCTGCTTTGAAAAGTGTTACCGTGTTCGTCCGTTTTTGTGATGTTTTTAAGGTCGTGATTTGTTCCGTCAACCGAGTTGCCGTCAATAAAAACGATTGTTCCGCGTGGTTTGAGAAAACTTTTGACTTTTTCGAGGAACCTATCAAGGTCTTGCAGCAGAATGTGACTCCAAATAAAACCGCCGAATACAGCTTCAAATTTTTCGTCCGTTGCAAAATCAAACATATCAGCAACAGCAAAAGTTATATTTTCTTTTTGTCTTTCCGTCGCAATTTCAATCACGCTTTCGTTAATATCTGTTGCATAAACTGAAGTTGCAGTTTCAGCGATTCGCTCTGTCCAATAGCCCGTTCCGCAAGCAATTTCCAAAACAGTTTTTCCGGCGAACAACTCTTGGAAAATCTTTTCAGACGTTTGCAGAATCACCTTGCTCGTCAGGATTCAAATAAACTTTTTCGTATTCTTTCGCCCTATCTTTGTAATATGAAACTAAATCTTGGTTCATTGTTCAACTACTTTTTTCAGCCCATTTATGACGATCGCCCAATTGCTTTCAGCATGTTTTGCACGTTCTTCATCGTAGCTTGAAAATGTTACGGTCAAGTCTGTTCCGTTTTCTATTACTGACAATTCGTATTTTATCAACAAGTAATTTTCAGGTTTATCCTCTTTTCCGCTCCAAAAACTCAAATAAGAATACGATAAGGTTTTTGACGGTTCGCATTCCAAAATTACGCCTTTGTCATGATATTTTTGCCCTTGAAACTCACCGTCCCAAGTGATTGATTCGCCTATTTTATAAGAGCTTTGTTGATCGGCACCGAAGAAATACAGCTTCACTATTTCTGAATCTGTTAAAGCCGCCCAAACTTTTTCTGACGACGCATTAATTGTTGTTTTGTAGCTATTCAAGTTATCAGTAATCATTTTATTTTGTATTTTTATTGATGAAATAAATCATTGTTGAAGCGATTATGCACATAAAAGCAGCTCCGCCAATCAACGAATAATCAGTTTGTGAAATTCCAACAAAAATATCCGCAATGTTCATTACCAAAAAGTAAATGTAGGCAAGAGTAAGCATCGGTGCAGATTTCTTAAAGGTCGCAAATACAAAAATAAATCCAACTGCAAATTGTCTTGCAGCCCACATATAAATTAGATAGTCAACGCCCTTTGCATTTAGATCAACTGTTTTCAGGGCTGATTCAGGCGAAAATATTAGTGTGGAACTTACAATTAGTCCTAATAACGCAAAAAGTCCCGATACGATTAATATCCATTTTGGAATTAAGTTCTTTTCCTGCGGCATAGTTTGTCCTTATTTTAAATCTAATTACGCTTTTTCGTCCCGTCAGGAACATAATACTTGATTAAATTTATTTGAGTTTGATGTTTTCCAACACGAACGCTTTTCGATTCTCAATCGTGTCTTTGGGGACTTCGATTAAGTCATAGCCATAATCTAAGTATGTTTCTTTCATTTTTTGAAACGTATATTCAGCCTCTTCCCAAGTCTGTTTTCGCTCGCTGTCGGTTTCATAAATTTCAAGCCACGGCGGGAGAATAAAAACCTTTTTGTTGTATTTATAATTATTTTCGATGACGTTCATCTCATCAGATATACCAAGCCCGACCATCGAAGAATAACAAAAAGCATCTAAAATTCCACGGTCAAAAAAGTAATTGGTCTGAGAATTTTCAGACTCGATCATTTTGTAGCTCTCAATCGAAGCGTTAATCATTAAATCTACATAGAGCTTTTTATTTTTCCAAGGCAGTCCTTCACCATTAGTCGCAATTTGCTCTTTGATAATTTGCCTCGCAACTTCAGGGACAATTTTATAGCCGCTTTTTGCCAACTCGTTTAAAAGAGTTGTTTTACCGACTCCGGGACCGCCTGTAATAATATAGAAAAAATTCATTTGGCTAATTTGCCTGTTAGAAAATTTTTAGAGTATCAATAAATGCACTTTTGCCCCATTAGGAACGTTCCTATGATAAATCTCGCCACCTGTGGCAAACAATTGTATTATTTCGCTCGGTTTTTCCCAAATACCTTATCCGGCAAAATAGACTGCAAAATTTACAACGAATCAATTTGCATCAGCTTATTTTTGCTGTCAATTGTAATTAAATACTTATTAAAAAATTGAAATCCCAAATTAACCGCGAAAAAGTTTCCGGTCAGCAAGGTTATTTTCGGGTCTTTTAATTTTAAATTTCCGATGGCGATTTCTCCGTCGAATTCAGAACTGTAAACTTCAAATTCGCCTGCCGGAGTTCTGCCTTTGCCTCGCAAAACCGGTTCGGATTTGAGTTTGTAATCATTGTTCCATTGTTTGGGAATTCCGATATAATTTGGCGAACCGCAATCAAAATGAGCCAAAACTTCTTTGCCGTTTAACTTGATTTTCGCTTCAAGAACCGGATTTAAGGCAATCGGAATTGTTTTTTCATTCGCTTTCAAACTGCCTTTTTGGAAAATTAACTTTGAATTTTTGTAATCAATCGTTACTAAATTGCCTTCAAACGCGGATAAACCAATGATTCCGATTGCCGTTGGCGAAAAAATATTTTCGGGCGGAACTGCCATCGAGGTTTTGTTTTTGACAATCAACCCATTGAAATTGAGCGACGAAATTTTATAAGTTTCAACGGTTTCTGTTTTATTCGACAACATATTCGTGAACTTTACCAAACCTTTCGATTTTAGTTTAAGTTTTTCCGCAACCTCTTTGTTTATAATAATTTCGCTTGCTCCGGTATCAAAAATAAAATCGCTCGTTGCACCGTTTTGTATTTTTCCTTGAATGACAATCAAGTTTCTGTCCATTTTGAATGGAACTTCAATTTGTCTAGATTTTTGGGCAAAAGCCACCATCGCCAAACCGCACATTATTAAAATTACAAATAAACATTTTTTCATATTATTGGTTACAATTTCTTGTTATCTCCTTTAAGTATTTCTCTAATTTTTCAATATCTTCGGTCGAAAAACCTGCCAATGCTTGCTGTCGATTTTCCTCGACCAGCGGAAAAACATCGTCCAATATCTTTTGTCCGGTTTCGGTAATCGTCAATTCAAATCGCCGACGGTCGCTCATGTGAAATTGTCGGCTCAAAAAATCTTTTTTGACCAATAATTCAACAATTCGGGTAACTGAGGCGAAATCCTTAAAGACCTTTTCAGCAATTTGATTTTGCGAATATTCGGGGTTTTCCTGAATCGTTTTCAAAATTAACCATTGGTCAATCGTAATTTCAAAACCTGCGTCGGTAAGCCGTTTTTGAGCAAACTGCCGATACGTTTTGATTGCTTTTTCCAGGGTGTAAAAAATTACTTCGTCTAAAATTTCCATTGATTATTCTTGTTCGATAACTTACTTGATATAGTTATAGTTGATATATCAAAGAAAGGCAAATAAAAAACGACGAAGCCGAAGCCTCGCCTTTTCAGAATAGGACTAAGATTATTCGTCGGTCGGCTCCCAAAGTTGAACTTTGTTTCCTTCAACGTCAACGATATGAACAAACTTGCCGTAATCATAAGTCTCAATTTCATCCACAATTGTTACGCCTTCTGCTTTGAGTTGCTCGACAATTGCTTCCAGATTATCAACCCGATAATTGATCATAAAATCCTTGGTTGAAGGTTCAAAGTATTTTGTGTTTTCGGGAAACGTATTCCATGCTGTCGAGCCTGTTTTGCTGGTGTCTTCAGCATCACACCACTCAAAATTTGCTCCGTATGCACCAACGTCCATTCCTAAATGCGTTTTATACCATTCGTTAACTGCTTTTGGGTCTTTACACTTAAAAAAGACACCGCCGATTCCCGTTATTTTCGCCATATTTTTCTCCTAAATCGCGTTCATTTTCTTCACTGGAAACGCTAAATCCAAATCGAAATAGCTCCAATCCAATGCCTTCTCTTTATCCAAAAAAATCTCAAAACCGGGTGCATTGTCGGGTTCATAAACGCTGTTTATGAGCCAACGGTTGAGGAGATAATCCCAAGCCGTTGCGACCAGTTTGATGTCGCCGCTAACTCGCGTTACGCCATAAGTTCGGGACGGAATTTTCATCTTAGAAATACCGTCTGCACAATTGAATTTCGCGTCTGTCGCAAAGCAAACTTCATATCGGTAAAGATGTTTCGGCGTGACCTCGGGGTCGTCAATCGCCATTCCAAACAGAGTTCCTTGGTCGTAAATATTTTCGGACTTTAGCCAATCAATCATCTTCGCAAACGCTTTCAGAACCTTGCCTTCTTCATACGCATTCGTAACCCGAATATACGCCACATCCCACGCGGGAAATTCTCTAATCTCCACCGGAAAAGCGGCACGTTTCTCTTCGTCCGACATTGGAAGAATATATTCGTTTTTCGGGAAAAGTTCTTTGCAAATCTTGCTATTTTTAAGTTCGCCGGATTTTCTGTATTGGGTTGGGGAAGTGTTGAATGCGTGATTAAACGATCTCGAAAATGTCGCTGGCGACGAAAATCCGCACTCCAAAGCGATTTCAGTCGCACTTTGACGAGTCCGTTTTAAGAGACGAGCAGCTTTTTCCAGCCGCAGACGATTGGTAAAATCATTGAGAGTTTCACCCGTCATCGCACGAAAAACGCGGTGAAAATGAAACTCCGAAAAACACGCGACTTTCGCCAGTTCTTCGAGTTTTACAGGCGTATCAAGATGATCGCCCAAGTAATCAATTACCCGATCAATTCTTCTCGTATATTCGTGATTGGCGTTGCTCAATTCGGAGCTCCTAAGTTTGCTTTTTGAATTGCCGGAACTAAGTGCAACAAACAGCTGGCTTTAGCCTAATTTGTGCTGAAGCATTAAGGAATTTCTTTTGTTTATTTGGCTAAAGCCGAAGCTCTTTCCATGCAATATCCGTCAGCTAAAGCAGACGGCAATTTATGTTTGTCTGAATCCGCACTTCTGAAATTCCTTTGAATAAAGTTCTAGATTGATGATTCATCTCAGGCATTTTCATTCGTAGCCTCAAGCCCAAATCGGATTGCCGCTTCAAGAACATCAATATTTATGTCTTTCAGCGTTTTGAACTTAATACAATATCCAGTTAGGCTTGCCTTGCCGAGTGTTTTTCCGAATGTTTCTGGCAAGTAATTTTTGTCTTCAATGCCCATGATATAAACGGAGATTCCGCTTGTGTTTGCACTCAGACCAATTTGATAAAACTCTCGGTTTGTTCCATCAGCGTATTTCATGGTGTAGGATCCATAACCAATATTTGGATTAGAAACAATTTTGCCGTCGCTGTTTTTACCATCCAGAAACCACAATTTACATTCCGGCATTAGTTTCAAAATGACGCGGTGAAGCTCTTGCATTTCACCGCGTTTTGGTTCAGTTTGGCTATTGATATATTCTTTGATTTGTTCTTCTACGTTCATAATTGTCCGTTATATTTTGGGTCGTGATCAACCATCCATTCAATGCCGTATTTATCTCGAAACATTCCAAAATACGAACCCCAAGGACTATCGCCGATTGGAAATTCGACGCTTCCGCCCGCCGAAAGTCCGTTAAATAATTTGTCGGCTTCTTCGCGGCTTTCCGCACTTATCGAAATTTTACTTCTGTTTTCGTTTTCATTAACGCGTCCCAAAATTTCGGGAACGTCATTGCCCATTAAGACATTTTTACCGATAGGCAAAGCAATATGCATTATCTTGTTTGCTTCTTTTTCTGCTACCGGAAATTCAGGACTTGCCAAGTCTTTGAAACGCATAATTTTTGCGAATTCTCCGCCAAATACTGATTTGTAAAAAGTGAATGCTTCTTCAGCATTTCCGTTGAAGTTAATATGTGGATTAATAAGTGCCATGTTTTAATTTTTCTCCTATTTTGAAATTCTATCCAAAGTCTTTGATCGCGAAGATTACTTTTGCGACAAAGTCGCCAATAAATTATCTAAATTATCAATGGTTGCCTTAAAGCCTTCCACAAAGCCCATTTCAATCATCTTCTCCATACGTTCAAGAGATTCATTGTAAATGATAATAATTACTTTTGTTACGCCGTTTTGTTCGCTGAAATTGTAATCCCAATCGGAACCGGGCAACTGCGGATTTTCGTCTTTATCGGCAAAAGCATTAAACATTTTGAAATTGGTTTTTGGCGTAATGGAAGTATATTTTTGAATTGACCACATCTCTTGCCCTTCGGGGCTGACCATCGCATAAAATCTTCTTCCACCAACTTTGAAGTCCATAAATTTTGTTTCTGCTCTAAACGGTGCCGGTGCAGTCCATTGGTCAAGCAATTCCGCTTTGGTAAAAGCATCCCAAACGAGCGATTGATCGGCGGCAAATTCTCTGGTTATGAATACCTTTTTCGCCGTTTTATCTACGGTAAAATCGAATTGCAAATTATTGTTCATTTTTTCTCTTCCTTCATTTTTGATAATAAATTGTCGAGTTGGTTGAAACGGATTTCCCAAATTTTGCGGAATTGCTCAACAAATTCGTCAATTTCTTCCATCTTTTCGGGATTTAAGTGATAGTAAATTTCTCTGCCTTGTTGTTCCTGAGCTAACAATTCGCACTCGGTAAGAATTTGCAGATGTTTGGAAACCGTTGGTCTCGCGGTGTCAAAATTTGCGGCAATCGCACCCGCCGACATCGATTGTGCCGCAACCAGCAAAAGTATCGCCCGTCTGGTCGGGTCTGCAATAGCTTGAAAAACGTCTCGTCTTAGATTCATATGTGTAGCCACTTAACTACAAGTAATATACATGAAGTCAAATGACTACGCAAGTGGTTTATTCGGAATCTTAAGGATTTTTATTTGTGTGAGAATCAATGATGTTTTCGCACCTTCGGGAATATTTGTGTGATAAATACTTTCGTCGCTCGTCAAAGAATCGCGGATGGGATGATGAACCGAATATCTATACTTTTTAGTGAATAGTCCGAGGTTGAAACGCTTTGGACATTTTTGCGGCACGTTCTGCCTCTTTTCCATTAAACGATGAAATGTGTTCGATGCGGGTATTACGGAATTATTTAACATCTTGCAGTTCGTTGAAAACGATTAAATTTTCCTCACCCGCGTACGCAGCCAATTTTCAATTTCATCGACTTTCCATTTATCCGCTTCAACGGCTAAAACCATTTCGACAATTTCGGGCGTAGTTGTTTCTAATTTCCGGTCGTTTCTTTTCAAAAAAAGGCTGGCTAAAAAAGTGGCGGTGCGTTTGTTTCCGCCTTCCCACGGATGACTTTTGATGAGTCCGAAGATTAAAGTTGCGGTTTGGCGGTTGATGTCGGCGTTTTCGTAAATGGCAGCGTGTTGCGGACGGGCAAGAGCAGATTCAATTAAATTGCGGTCAAAAACTCCGAATCGTGTTTCGCCGAGTTTTCGCATGTAGAGAACGTGAAATTTGACGGCTTCCTGAAAAGTGAGATAAACAAAAGTTTCAGTCGCCAATTTGTTTTAATTCCTCGCTGAGGTTTGGAAATTCTTTGATAAATTCTTCAACTTCTTTTTCGTCTTCGTCCGTAAACGTAATAATATCAGAGTTTAATACGCCGTCTCGCAACTTTAGACTGACGAAGCATTTTTCCGGAAAACCATTTGCTAAAGCAAACTCTCTTGGAAGTTCGACAACGCAACTGTCATAATTCTTTGATATGTTTTCTTCGGAAGTTTCCAACATAATCGAAATTCTAGCACGTTTTCTGACTTCCGTGAAACATTTTATCGTTCAAATTTGTGAAAATCCTAATCAAATCGTTTCCAACAAATTCCCAATCTTATGGGCTAAAATCACGTCCGTTTTGCCAAGTGATTGTGCCGCATTCGATCGATGGGTTGAAATCATGTTTCAAAAAATTTCAATGATAATCTTTCGCCCCATCAGGCAAATTCCCCTTATAAATCTACGTTAATTTCCCCCAGTATTCAGTGTTGCTTTATAATACGCCCCGACCCAATTGTAGGTTGCATTATTGATTTTCATTTCGTGTTTTTGAGTTGCGTTATTATCTTTTGTCGCCAACACAAATAGAGTGGAAACGCCCGATTTATTTTTGATTTCGACTCCGATATAAGCGGCATCTTCGTAAACTACTTTCAACGATTCAATACTGCTATACGAATTTTTTGACGATTCAGTTACCGGACTGTAGCCGCCGTGAGTTTCGAGAGCGGAGACGAAAGTCGCTTTGTTTGCATTCTTTTTTCTGAAAATAATTCCGGGGTCTCGTCTTAGATTGAAATCCGGATCATTTGCTCCCAATCGGACGAAAAACACCTCATCGTTTGGCTGGGTTGCGGAGGTCAAGCTGTAATAGCTGCCGTTATTCAACCACGAAATCTTGGCATTTTCAGCAGCTAGAACTGCGTTGCCTTCTTTCCATAAATGTTGGTAACCATTGGTATTACCTAAAGGCTCGAAAGTTTTCGGCGTTTCATATTTAAAATTAGCCGACATAATTTGTCCGAAATAATAGAATGGCAGATCGTATTGATTCGGTGTTTTGGAGTCTAATTGAATAATATCCAGCGAGACCGGTTTTTCGAATCCATCTTCTTCAATCAACGCAATTGTTCGCTGAAATGTGGTTCCCGGATACGCATTATTTTCTTTGGCACTGATGATTTGAACCTTCGGATTTGAAACATCAAACAAATATCTTTCCGACGCAAATTTGCTGCTCGTTTCAAAATCTCCGCCGAAATGTGACGTTTCATTTTGGACAATCGTATTGTGTGAAATAGTTGATTTTGCCCAAGTTGTGTTTTCCTTTAGATAATTTCCGCCGCCTTTTTGTTCAATATTTACAAAACGCGACATTCCGTAATCTTGGAAAATTTCTTCGTGATTTTTGTAATATGAAAACGAAAGTTTGTCGTAATGACCGTGGCTCAAACCGTGTGAAGTATATTTCAAAACCAACGCAAATTCGTCCGTATCCTTTTTATTTCGGATAATTGCGACGCCGCCCTGTTTGCCGTCTGAACCATCAGACAAATCAATTGATCGTTTTTCAAAAGGTTTTTCCAGCTTATTTTTAATGCCAAGTGCGACAGCCATTCCCGAATTATCAAGTTGAACCCGACCTTGTTTTCGGGCAATTGACAACAACGAAGGATTTTTCCCGCCGAATAAATAAGCGATATTTACCGCCGAAACTAATTCTCTGGAGTAGATAGACATTCCTTTTTGACCGTCGTTCAAAGGGAAAAATTCTCCGGCTGAGTTGGTTAAATTCAACAAAGCGTTTACCGATTTCAGCAGAATGCCATTTTTATATTCAAAGATTTTCAAATCAGGCTTGGTATTTTGCAGCGATTGTGCGAATACCAAAAACGGATACATCGCATATCGTTGGTAATATGGACCTTCGTTATAATAGCCGTCAGGCGAAAAAGGCTCATCAACATTTGCCAGAAAACCCGTTTTTTGTCCTTCTTTTTTGATCAAACCACCATCATTGTCTTTCATTCCCGGCGGCAAACCATCGTTTTTCAAACCGTTTAACGCCCTATCCAATAATTCCGCGTCATTCATTACCAAAGCAATCATCCCGACGGCGACATTTCCCCAGGTTGAATGATTGTGAACCCGATTAAAAAACTGCGGCGAGCCAACCGAAAGAAAATCGGCAAATGGGCGAAACAAATCTTTTTCGAGCACCGCACGATCCGCCGGACTAATAAAATCATACACGCAATCGTAAGCCTGACTGGCGTAAACCAACCAATTTGCATCATTTAAGGTTTGCCAAAAAAGCTTACCTTGCGAATACGAACGGGTTTGCGGATGCAAAGGCAATGTGGGATACAATTTGGCATAAGCCAACAACATATCGCGAACATAAATCCCATATTTTTTATCGCCTGTAATTTGATGCAAGCCACCCGCTTTTTCTAGCATTAGATAGTTCTTTTTGTGACGCTCGTGAGTGTATCCGCCCGAGAAATCTTTTGGGACAGGAAGCAAAATTCCCAATTTTATTTCGGCATCAACTTCCGCTTTTGTGTCAGCTAAAGACGCGTCAAAAAGCGGCACTTTACCCAAATTCGATTTGATTTGCCGCACGCCTTCTTTGGTCAAGATCAAGCTAGGATGTTGTTGGGCAAAGACGTTGAAACTTATCGAGAAAAGAAGTGCGAAGATCAGCGATTGAATAAACGCAACTGTGGTTTTTTTCATAATTATTTTTTCGGGATTTATACAGTATTCTAATCATCTGTTGCCTTCCTGTAAACATCGGCTTCTGCATCCGTAATTTGGTGATACTTTTTATGGCTGAAAGGGACGTAAAGCATGTCAATCGAACCGCTCTGATAAAAACTGTATTTAAATACGGCGTAACCAATAACTTTTTCGCCCCCATCGGCGACAAAGAACTCGCCCGAATACCGCACGCCGAATAAATTCCCGACGTTCATTTTCACGCTTTGCGATTAAGTCAAAAGAGCAAATTGACTTTTTGTCATTTTCAACGGCTGGTCGAATTGAAATCGTATTTCAGACAAAAAGTTGATGATGCACTTTCACGCCTTCGATTATATTGCTGTTAAATCACGCCGACAATTATCAAACCGCATTCCGAAATCCCAAATCGCGTGTTACAATTTGATTTGAGGTAGATTTATGCAAGCAATTGATTTACAAACTACAAATGACAGATTCTTGATTTCGATTGATAAAGGCTTGGTTGACAAGGAATTTGTGGTCAATTTGATTGAAAAGATTCGCCTCGAATATTTGGTTGGCAAGGCTGATTTTGACGAAAGTATTGAAACTTTGGGCGAAGAAATCAAAGCTGATTGGTGGACAAAAAATAAAGATAGATTTATCAAATAATAGGCGTGAGAAAAATAATTGTTGATACAAATATTTTGTTTTCGTCTTTGCGGTCGAATAATTCCAAGCTCCGCATTGTTTTGGAAAGAGAAGATTTACGTTTCTATACGCCAAATTTTCTGATGGTCGAAATCTTCAAGCACAAAGAACGAATCCTGCAAAACTCAAAAGCCAGCGAAGACGAAGTTTACGAAATTCTCTACAAAATGCTTCACAAAGTAACTTTCATCAATGAAGACACAATAACGCTTGGAAACTTTATAGAAGCCTATAAATTATGCAGCGACATTGACGAAAAAGACACGCCGTTTGTCGCCCTTACTTTAGAACTCGAAGGCGAGCTCTGGACAAAAGACGATACTCTGAAAAGAGGTTTGATTAAGAAAGGCTTCAGCTCTTTTTTTGTTGAAAACGACTAGTTTCCGCCATTCTTGATGAATTGCTTGATTTCTAATGATGTTCGCGTCTAGCTTTCGAGTAATGATTGCATCGGCAAATTTGAAAGGTTGGTGGAAGTGAACAACTTCGGAGTTTGGCAAAGCGACTCGATATGCCGCACCAACGCCGCACCGGCACCGCTTCGCCGATAGTCGAGGCGGATGTAAAGCATTTCAACAAAGCCGCTGTGATAAAAGTGTAGTTGAATACAGCGTAACCGATAACCTCTTCGTCCCGGGCTGCGACAAAGCATTCGCCCGAAGTTACCGCCCGCCGAATAAACTCGCGACGTTCATTTTCATACTGTGCGATTAAGTCATCAGAGCAAAGAACTTCAATATCATTTTCAACGGCTGGTCGAATTGAAATCAAATTTCACGCAAAAATTCAATGATGTTCCCATGGCTACAAATTCCTTCGCCTTTTCCGCCATTGAATCGTCAGACACCAAATCCGGCACCGGACTGCTCTCTAAATTTGCTAATTCTCTGGCGAAGAAGACAAAACATCCGGACGAAATTTCGCCCAAAAGATAAGCCAAGGAGGAGCAATAGACGTAAAGTGTTCCGGTGTTCCCGGATCAGCTTCAAAATTCGGTTCGCCAAAATTTTGCTCGGATACTTTTAAGATTAAGAAACCGTGTTCTATAAGCCCATTTATCAAAGTGCTGAGATTATGACGGTGTTCTCTACATTCAACCACCGGAACATTGGGATTTTCACCGTTATAAACCCAGCTTTCATCCTGAATAGTTATCTCAGCACCGTCAACATAAGGAAGTTTAAGTCGGTATCCGTCTTGTTTCCAATCTTTTCCGCTTAAACCGATAAAAAAAGGATTAGCACACATAAAATAGTAAATTCCATGTTCTCGTAAGACCCGAGCAACTTGCTTAAAGACCACACGGGCATCGGGAACAATGTTTAGTGAATACGGATGCCATACGATGTCGAATGAATCTCTCTCAAAATGCGACAGATCACGCATGTCACCTTGAATCAATTTTAAGCTTAAGCCATAGTGGGCGGCAGCTTCTGCATCCCGTTTCAACTGAGCATCGGAAATATCAATTACCGTAACATTCGCACCAAGTAAGGCGAAAGCAACGGACTGTTGCCCACCTCCAGCCGCCAAACAAAGGACATTTTTGTTGAAAATATCACCTAGTCTCTTTTCAGGATCGAGATAACTTTGGGCGGAATCTTTGTCGAAATCAAGATGAGGTCGTGTAAATATCGCCTTTGCTTCGGCAAGTGCATTCCACCGTTCGATGTTGTGTTTTGCTACTTTATCCATACTTACCACTTAATTTTAACGACCTAAAAATACGTTGTCGGATGTTTCAAAAAATGCCTTACGAATTCAACTGAGGATTTGTTCTGAGCTTAACTCCCTTTTAAGGAATTAAGGGTATTCATACTCCTTCGCCCCATCAGGCACATTTCCGTTATAAATCTCGCTCCCCATTGCCTTAAACTCCGCAGCCTTTTCCGCCATTCCGACAGTTTATAACTCAAATCTTACTTGATAATCTTTGCTCTTTTGGTTTTCAAAAAAGGTAGTGTTTCCGACTGAAAAAAAGGATTTTCCGTTCCCCAAAAGATGTAGGTCAAATGAAGCTCATTCTCGGCAAATTGGAATATTTCTTCAGCCGTTATTCGTTTATTGGTATTTGGATTAATGTAGTTATAGTTGCCGTCCTGAACAGCTAAACCGGTCGGCACTTTTTTATAACTGCTTTTAATAAGCGGGTAACTTTTCTGTTCCTTTTTATACGGAAACAAATCGGGACCGCCGACACCGATATTGTTTGCCCAGGCAAATTCATACACGTCTTTCAGCAAAGTAGTGGCTAAACCGGGAACACGACAGCCGGGCATAAAATTGGCGTAAGCAATAACGGTTGATTTTGGAAATGCTTTTTTAAGAGCAGCCAAATTTTCCGTGACTGCCTCTTTGTATCGCAAACAAGTAAAACCGGGCGGATGCAATTTGCCGACGCTGCCAAATCCGACGGATGTTTCCTCGGTATTTATCCCTTCAACAATTCCGTCAAACTCTTTTCCCAAAGCGGCATAAAGTTTATGCAGTCTTTTTTGCACTTCCGCGTCCCATCTTCTCGTCGCCCATCCTTCCTCGGTATAATCTGTTTCTTCATAGTCTTTGAAACTATAAGTTTTGTTCGCTCCGCCATTATAGATCGGCTCTTCCCGCAAATATTTCGGTGCAAAATTACGCTGCGGTGAGAATGAAACATCCTGAATTTGAATAAACAGCTTTTTCTTCGATTTCTTTAGAAACTTCAAATCCTCTTTGATCAAACTAAAATCATATTCGTCTTTCGTGTGTTCCAATTGATTCCACGAATACGCAACCTGAACGCCGTCAAAAAGTTCGGGTTTCCAATACTCTGAATTCCTGAGCAACTCCCTGTCCATTCCGACAAACATAAAATTCTTTATCTGAGAAAACGAATTACCAGCCACAAATAAGATTAAAACAAAAATAAAAAGTATCCGTTTCATAATCTGAAAAACTCCGAACTTGAATAAATCTAGACTACATCAATGATGCTCTTTTGCCACATCAGGCACATTTCCATTATAAACCTTGTTTCCAGGTCTAATAAATTCCGACGGTCTTTCCATCATTCTATTGGCTAATTAATTAGTTGCGTGAGCGTGCCGACCAAGATTTGCTAATTTATTCTAATTTACATTGTATATTTGCCAGAAATTCTCGACATAATGTTGCTTCTTTTGGTATTGAAAAAATATCAGGCAGTATTAATTATTTACTGAAAGTTGCAAAATCAATCCCAACTCTTAAAGGATAAGAAAATGCTTTATTTGAAATTCTTTGAGCGTAATTCTCTTTTAGAGTGCATAAATAAAAAGCATCAATGTCTTTCCCGATGTAATTAAATGAAATCTTTTTGTTCTCGACATCCATTTTATTGTTAGGAACGTGAAACGAAAAAGGTTTACAATCATTTGTTCCATTTGTCCAATCAATACAGGTTAGTTTTTTATCTGAATCGTGGACGAATGAAACAAAATCACCATCAGTTTTCATAACACCTTTAGAAATTCCAATATTCATTCCTTCTGCAAAAAAGAACATGCTTTTAATCTTTTCAGGTCTTAGACAATCACAAAGAGGCGTAATACATAGTAGATAAGTTGATTTTCCATCTCCTAAATCAGCATAAAAAATGTCGCCAAATCGTATTTCATCATTTTCTTTTCGCTTGATTGAAAGTTTGTTGTAAACCAAATTAAGTTTAGCAATTGCGTTTTGTGCATTTTCGTCTGCATTAGTAAATTTTGTCAACTGATTTTCGATGTCGTTGGCAGTTTTATACTCATCAATGACCGAAAAAAGTTCTATATCTTTTTCAAGTAAGAAAGATGCAACTTGCTCTTTCCAAATATCTTTCAAAAATTCATTAAAAAGTTCTTCATATTCTTTAAAATGGGTTTCTCGATGATGGAAAAATGCTAATGGATCAACGCCATCTAATTCTTTACCAATAAATCCAGATGTTTCTCTAAAACGATTTCTAATTTCTAATCCAAGTAATGTTAAAAAGATATTTGATTCTGCTACCAAAGATTTTGTGAATTCGTTATAAAGTTCGGAATCGTCAATATCTTTGCTAAATACCTTTATGTAAAGATTATTGATGCAGATTGTAAAACGGTCGGGTGATAAAACGACTTTGTATTCATTCAATTTTTCTATCGGAACTTCAAGGTGTTTCAATATAAAACCAAGACAGATAATCTGTTCAATATATTTAGTTCGCGGTAACGATTGTTCATTTAAAAAATTAACTAAATCTTTTTGATTGATACTATGCTTTTTAAGCGTTGTGTTTAATTCGGTAATTTTAGCTTTTGCTTTTGTGTCAGTCTTTAGTTCAAAATAAATTTCAGATGATAATTGAATAATACTTTCTTTCAGAGATTCTTGCTCTTCTTGCTTAATCCCTGTGGTATCAATAAATTCTCGAAAATCAGATTCACATTTTTCAGCAATTTCTTTGGTCAATCCTGAAAAGTAAGCGGCAATGTTTAAAATTACTTTTTCAGAAAGCACTTCCTTATCTTGTTGTGTATAAACGACTGCAAAATGCAGACTTCTTGTATTGATTGCCTTTTCTAAGATGTCAAAGGTAGCTTTTAAGTCGGACTCATCCGAATTTAGATGCCAATCAAGAATTAATAAATCTTTGTTGTATAACGATTGTTCAATATTTATTGACTCATCATTTTCATATCTTTTGAAATCTAAGAGGCAGTTATTTTCATTAAATGATTTGAATAAACTTGCTTGGTTTATTAGGGCTTCATTTGATTCCTCAAATGGCAACAAAACTTTGTCATCAATGTATAAAGCCGTATTTATAGACTCCGAAATTATTTTATTCGATATGGTTTCAAAACTCATAAGTTGTTTAGTTTTCTATTTTATAAATTGAGAAACAAGCCCCATTTAACTGATTATATTTTGGATTATTAGTTGCCTCAATTTCAAATCCAATTCCGTTAAGGCTTTGTTTTGCAAGATATAATCCGATACCTCTGCCTTTTGGTCTGTTTGAATAGAATAGTTTGAAAACGTCATCCAAAATGTAATCTTCAATAGGTTCACCAGAATTAATTATTAGAAGTTTATTGTCTTTTACATCAATTTTTATCTCTCGATTATCTACTGGCTGTAACCAATAAATTGCGTTATTGATAATATTAATTAAGACTGGTTTAAAGATAGATTCGTAGGAGAAAACAGTCCATTTCTCTGCTTCTGGAGTAATAACAAATTTAATATTATTCTCCTCTAATCTTGTTTTGAAAAAATCCTCAACATACTCTTTTAATTCAGCCCCAGTAACATCTTTTCTGATTCTGCCTGTTGTTCGATAAAGAGGTTGGAGTAATTTGTAATTATCTTGAAGATGCTCAAAAGCTGTATCAAGATTTTTATACCTATTTTGGGCTTCATTATTCGGTTGAATATTTGTTCTTAAAGATTTAATGCTTTCCGCTAGTTGTGAATATAAAGTATTAAACTGGTGGTCAATAATTTCGACGGCAATGCCTAATTGTGCCAATTCGTAAGTTTGCTCCCACTCTTTTTTCATCTCCTCAAATTGAATTTTGTAGTAGCCGACCAAATTATCTTCATCCACCTCAAAACTCAATCTCTCTAAATGCTCAAAATATGGATTAACTCTTTTGTCTAATCTTTCTTGTAAATCTTTGAAGATATTTTCAAGAAGTTTCATGCTTCTTTCTATTTGTTTTGCATCAGTATTAGCAGGAATAACTGCCGTATATTTTTCAGTAAACTCTCCAAGAAACTTTTCTTTTTCGGCAGTGAATTCAGAATTTATTTTTTTAAAGAGAACTTCCAAACGGGTTTCAAATTCTCCAAATTGGCTTGAAAGCCTGTTTTTATACAAAGCATTTTGGGCTTCAAATTCTTTGAATAATTCCTGAACTTTCAGTTTATCTCTTACAATTTTTAGTAACGGAGAAGACTCATCAAAATGTTTTGCTAAAGTTTGATAGCGTTTGTCGTAATTGTGAAACTTCTTTTTTTGTAAATCTGTTGGCTGAAACCTGACAGGTTTATTTATTTTGTAATCAGCTATTTTTACTTTGCAGTTCTCAATTTCCGAGAGTAATGATTGAATCTCTTCATAAACAATTTGAGATTGATTTGATTTTGACTCAAGTTTTTGAACCAAATTATCAAAATGGTTTTCTAATCCATCTAATTCTTTTGGAAGCACTGTAAGTTTTTTTACAAAATCTTTTCTGGCTTGTTTATCTTTTTCCTGTTCTTGTTTTTCTGCATCGGCTAACTTCTTAAGTTCTTCTTGTTGCTCTTTTTTATAGTCATATTCGGCAGTGTCAGAAAAGTATTTCTTTGCTAAATCATCAAAAAAACCAATCAAATCAGTCTTAAAATCTCTAAATGCTGCATTGTTGATAAATCCTTCTCTACTCGATTTATCTTTAAGTTTTTCATTTGATTGCCGCGTTATTTCAATATAACCAAACATTCTTCTTTTAGAAAAAAAGTAACGACCAGCTTTTCTACTACGTCTTTCTTCAAATTCTAAGAAATCATTATCTAATCTTCCGTAAGGTAAAACCCGAAACCCATCTCTATAAACATAGATACCTCCAAAAAGGTCAAGTTTCTCGTCAAAATAATTATACTGTGTTTCATTTAGTTTGGATTCGGGTTTATTACCAGCTACATATCCAAGTTTTACTTTGAAAGAGCCGTAATTCGTCTTTGCTTTTTTTTTAACTGGCTTAAATGTGTGATTAATTGTTTGTTTGTAAATTCTTACATTGCCTTTAAATTCACCGTATTCATCAAATTCACCTTCAATTTGGTGATCTCCTTCTTTGAAATCATCAGGAGTAAAAAATGATTTGAAAGTGAGAAGGTCATATTTACCAGCATCAGCTTTTTCATTTATCCAAAAACAAGTTTTATGCTCTGGGTTTTCTGTTTTGAATAAGTTGAAAAGCCCAACCAAAGTTGAAACAGTATGTTTTACAGAAATGTCATCTTTATAATCTTCAGACTCATCATTCTTAGTAAAATTTCGCAATTCAAGAATCTGTTGCTCAGGTTTGAAGATTATAAACCTTGTAGCATGGGTGGCAGTCGGAGATTTGAATAAATCTGCAATCACATCGTCAACTATAAATTGAGGGACAGATAAATTTTGGCAATCTGCAAGAATGCTTTCCTTCAACGGCTGTTGGTCTTTCCAAGGGTCTTTCCAATTAGTTTTATCTTTTGGAGGTTCTGGGAAATTGAGTAAGAATTCTTTTTTTAACTGCTGAAAAATATTTTGGAACGAACTAAGACTTTCAACGGATTTCAGCGGAATATTTATATCACTCAAAAACAAATCGTAGTTTTCTAAAATTCTCCAATCAAAAAAAACTGCTTCCAATGGGTGATTTATTTTTTTTGTCAGCATCAACATTTGAGGTCCTAAATAAGCAACCGCTAAACGACCGATACCTTTTTCGCCCATTTTTACTCTTGGTTCTTTCCAAAGAGTTTCTTCACCTTTTACATCTTTATCGCCTCTTGTTTTAGAATCTGTTCCTAAGACAAACCATTTTTCCAAAACGTCATCACGGCTCATACCTTTGCCATCATCCGTTAGGACAAAAATTGGTTCTTCAAAATCCTTGAAGCCTTTCATATAAAGAAAGGCTTCAAGGTTATCGCCATAGGCATCATAGCCATTTTTCCAAAGTTCTGAAATGGCTGTTGGTAAATCGGCAATTTGACCTTTGCCTAATAAATCAACTGCTCTGGCTTTTGTTCTGAATTGTGCCATTTGTGTTTTTAATAATTGCTAATCCAATTTGTTTGGCGTATTTTGGCGGAACCGCATTTCCAATAATTCTGGCGATTGACGCAATGCTAGTGCCGCGAAATTTGTAGGTTTTAGGAAATGATTGTAAGGAAGCTCCTTCTCTTAAAGATAAAGCTCTATCTTCTTCTGGGTGGACAAATCTTCCATTTGAAACACTAAAAAATTTTGTTGTAATGGTTGGGGATGGTTTACTCCACCAAAGCCTTCCAAAAGTATCTCTAAAGGAATCATCTTTTCCAATAAAACACTTTAACTGTAATTTTTCATTGTCAGCAAACCCAAAACGATTTCCACCATCTTTTTCAACCAATTTTAGACGTTCTTTATTTGTAGTGCTAATTTCTGAAACTGTGTGAATAAAGTTGGTTTTATCTTTATGCCCTGAGTCTATTTTTGGAAAACCATTTTCTTTTCCGATTATGTCTTTAACAGCTAATTTCTTGCTGTTTCTTTTAATTGGAGCTATTTCTTTATCGGAAACTCTATTTGCAATTAAAGTAAATCGTTTTCTGTTTTGAGGGACTCCGAAATCAACTACATTATGAACGTCAAAGTGAACTTTGTATTTATTATCTTCAAGCCACACAATAAACGAAGCCAAGCCGCTTTCCTCTTTTTTTCTTAAAACACCTGGGACATTTTCAACAACTACATAACCAGGCTTAAAATATTCAACAAATCGTCTAAACTCAACAAGCAAATTTTTGGACTTTTCAGATTTATTTTTGTCAGTATTGATGATGCTCCAAAATTGACACGGACTACAGCCAATTAGAATCAATTCGTCATCATTTTTTTTAAGTTTAAGTTTCTTTTTAAGGGCAGGTGCTTTGAGGTCAAAAACATCAGCCAATATGAATTCAGCATCTTTTATATTTGACTCATAGGTTTCTTTACAGGTTGGTTCATGGTCAATTCCCGCCAAGACTTTAATTCCTGCCTTCTGCATTCCGTAGCTCATTCCTCCACCACCACAGAAGAAGTCAATCGCTTTTAGATTTTCAGGTTTTTTTGGCATAATTTTCTGTTTTCTAAAACAGATAAAAATAACCTCGAATCATATCATTTTTAGTTCTATTATACAAGATATTGAAAGCAAGTATAATTTAACAAAGTCCAATATTGCTATCCTCAAAACATCTCTTCAGTTGGTCTCGAAGGACTTCCCAAAAAAGCGTTCCGCATCCATAAAAACATTATGGAGATTCGTTGATTCCAGCAGTATATTCCCGAAACAATCCACCTGACGCTCCAAAAGTTGTCAATGATGCTCCTTCGCCCCATCAAGCAGATTCCCGTGATAAATTTCGCCGCCGAAAGAGTTAGTTTCAATCACATCACAACCGACATCTAAAAATCCCGTGTGAGCTTTTTCAATAATCGTCAAATTCTGCCATTGCAGATTGCTTCCCCTCGCACCGTCAAAAATGATGACTTTTTCTTTTCATAAATCTAAAACATTATTGCTCATAATAATATCTATTTGCTGCTGCAAAACGGTTTAACTGATACTGCCTTCCCAAAATTCATTGATTAGCGGCAAGAAAATCTGCCAGTGAAGCAACATCAATCGCACAGTGTCCGCCATACAGAGGATGCCATTTAGTTTTTACGCCGCGTTTTATGGCGATATTTGCAAGGGCTTCCGTTCCCTCAAAATTGCCGTATTTATCATAAAGACCGCACGATAAATATAGTTCGGGATACTTATCATCTGCCCGCTCAATCAATTTTATCGGAGAAATCGAGTTCCATTCCTCTTCATTAGAAATGTATGTTTTTGCCATTTGGAGTATTCCGAATGCTATTTTGGGATCTGCTCCGGTGCGTTTGACTGATTCTCTCATCGTCGAAAAATCAGAAAACGGTGAATCCAAATAAACTCCCGGACAGAGCGATGCAACTTTTGAAAACAGGTGAGGATGACTGAGACCTAATATCAATACATTCAATCCGCCCATTGATTCGCCAAGCAAAATTCTATTTCGCGGTTTACCTATTTTTGATTCAATTTCGGGCAGACGGGCAACAAAATCATCCATTAAACCGCTTTCCGCTTTGGAATTTTTTGGAGTTAACAGCCACACATTTCCGTAAGAAACGACCACCACAGTCGGCGGTTTTGTTGATGATTTCTGCCAATACGATTGAACTAAGGAAGTAAAATAAGTGTCATCATTCCAAATAGAATCATCCATATTCCTGCCGTGTAAGTGATATATTACGTCTTCACTTACGCCGGTTTCTGCACGATATACGGTGAAATTTAAGTTGCCGCTCGTGAATTTTTGCGATTGTGCTGCTATAAAATTAACTTTTTGACTTCCCGTTGGACTCGTAAAATATGTCCATACCCAATACCCGCCAATCAAAAGGAATATAAAGAAGGCTATGATAAATAATTTCTTAGTAGATATGGTTATTTGTTTCATAATAATCAAATATATAAGTCTTTGGTTCCTTTGATAAATCTCGCTTCCTGTTGCCTTAAACTCCGCAACCTTTTCAGCGATTCCTAACTTCGTTAATATAATATTTTCCAATTTCGGCAATAAATTCTCCAAGGTTCGCCCAATCTATATCAACCTCAAAATTCTTAGTCCCGTTATTATTGTTCCAAAACGTAACTTTCTGATTATCCGCATCAATAGAAAAGTTAGCGTGTGATAAAGCATTTCTCAATAATCGTATAAAGTTAAATGTGTCGAGATTAATGTCTGTTGGAGGTTTTAACAAAAATTTATTCCGTGTTGTGAATTGAAAATTTGTATTATTCTTTTCCCAAATCTCTCTTGGAATTACGATTAGTCCATACATAATCATTAGAACTGTCCCTTGATTTTTTGTGTGATAAAACCGAGGGTTTTGAAGTTTTTGGTCAGTCAGAAAATCATCGAAAAATTCTGAAATGGTCTTGTTAGGATTTTTCTGAAATTGTTCTTCAAACTGAAAGAGAAATTGTGCGTTATACCAAGTCCAAACTGGAATTTCTTGTCTTGAATCACTCATTTTGTTTCGTTTATTTCATTATATTTGCGGTCTTATGATTGTTTCTAATAAGGCAAGTAGTGCGGCGAAAACCTGTCTTCGCCGCACTACCAAATTAATGATGCTCCTTCGCCCCATCAGGCAAATTCCCTTGATAAATCTCGCTTCCTGTCGCCTTAAACTCCGCAGCCTTTTCAGCCATTCCGACTGCTAATGCTTTTTCTTCTGCGACATTTTGCTCTTTCGCGTATTCCCTTACATCTTGCGTGATTTTCATTGAGCAGAAATGCGGACCGCACATTGAGCAGAAGTGGGCAAGTTTGGCACCTTCGGCTGGGAGCGTTTCGTCGTGGAATTCTTTGGCGATGTTCGGGTCTAAAGCGAGGTTAAACTGGTCTTCCCAACGGAACTCGAAGCGGGCTTTGGAAACGGCGTTGTCGCGAATTTGTGCCGACGGATGACCTTTGGCGAGGTCTGCCGCGTGTGCCGCGAGTTTGTAGGTGATAACGCCTTCTTTGACATCTTGTTTGTTTGGCAAACCCAAGTGTTCCTTTGGAGTTACATAGCACAGCATCGCACAGCCGAACCAGCCGATCATCGCCGCTCCGATGCCCGAAGTGATGTGGTCGTAACCCGGTGCGATGTCGGTGGTCAGCGGTCCGAGCGTGTAAAAAGGAGCTTCGCCGCAGACTTCCAACTGCTTGTCCATATTCTCTTTGATGAGGTGCATCGGGACGTGACCGGGACCTTCGATCATCGTTTGGCAATCCATTTCCCAAGCGATTTTGGTCAATTCGCCGAGCGTTTCGAGTTCGGCAAATTGGGCTTCGTCGTTGGCATCGGCAATCGAACCGGGACGCAATCCGTCGCCCAAACTGAACGAAACATCGTAAGTCCGCATAATCTCGCAAATGTCTTGGAAATGCGTGTAGAGAAAACTTTCTTCGTGGTGGGCGAGACACCATTTCGCCATAATCGAGCCGCCGCGTGAGACGATTCCCGTCGTCCGTTTCGCCGTCAGCGGAATATACGGCAGACGAACTCCGGCGTGAATCGTGAAATAATCAACGCCTTGTTCGGCTTGCTCGATGAGCGTGTCGCGGTAAATTTCCCACGTCAAATCTTCGGCTTTTCCGTTCACTTTTTCGAGTGCCTGATAAATCGGCACAGTCCCGATCGGCACGGGCGAATTCCGCAAAATCCATTCCCGCGTCGCGTGGATATTCTTGCCCGTTGACAAATCCATCACCGTATCCGCCCCCCACAGGGTTGACCAACGCATCTTTTCGACTTCTTCTTCAATCGAAGACGCAATCGCCGAATTTCCGATATTTGCATTGATTTTGACGAGGAAATTTCGCCCGATAATCATCGGCTCAGATTCGGGATGATTGATGTTGGCAGGGATAATCGCCCGCCCGCGAGCCACTTCTTCGCGGACAAATTCGGGCGTAACGATTTCGGGAATCGAAGCACCGAAACTGTCGCCTTTGTGCTGATGGTGGAGAGATGAGCGGTCGGATTTTTCAGAAAGACGGACAAGAGTTTCCGAGTTCCGTTGCCGTCCGAGATTTTCCCGAATCGCAATATATTCCATCTCCGGCGTGATAATGCCTTTACGAGCGTAATGGATTTGCGTCACACAACTGCCCGATTTTGCACGAAGCGGCGGACGTTTCAAAGCGGGAAATTCTTCGAGTTTTCCACTCTCTTTAATCTTCGCAATATCTTCCGCACCTTTGGTCAAATAACCGTTATCCTGCGGCAAAATCTCGCGTCCGACATATTCCTCAACATCGCCACGCCCGATAATCCAATCTCTCCGCAAACTCGGCAAACCTTCTCTTTCGTTACATTTAACGGTTTCATCCTGCCAAACTCCGCTCGTGTCATACACCCGCACAGACGGATTTTCTTCCAAATTCCCGTCAAAATCCTTCGACGGACTCAAACTGATTTCCCGAAACGGAACTCGTAAATTATGTTTGTTTTGATTGATGGTCGAGCCGTTAGTTTCAACGTAAATCTTACGCGAATTCGGCATTTTTACTTCAGTTGATGTTTGTTCTTTAATTTCACTCATTGTTTTTCTCCTTACGTCGGCATTACCCGAATCAAGTATTATGGGTCTTTCGATTTTGGATTTTAGATTTTGGATTTTGGATTGGTTTTAATCAAACATTACAAACCTTAAATCTTAAGCATCGAAACTCTCAGCCGTAGCTCCCCAAATTGTTTATTACCTCACTATTTCTCTTTAGACGGCGTAGATAAAGCTACCAAGATAAGACCGATAGCCAACGACCCAAAACTCGCGGATGAAAGTCCTTTGCCTAACCCAAGCGAAACGCCCACAGAAAATATTGAAGCTAAAATGCAGAATATTCCTACTCCTTTAAGTATCTTTTTGTTATTCATTTTTCTTAATAACTGTCACCTTTTTTGTTTGACCGTTGTTTTGGCTTTTTATTTTTACTCATTGTTTTTCTTTCTTCGTCGGTATTAATCGCTTCAGGTTTTTAGCGTAATGTTCAGTCTGAACAACTCTCAGCTCTCGCTCTGCTGAAAACTTTTGCAAATCCAATTAAATTATATTTGTTGAGCCCAATAAATCATAACCCTGTGATACTAATAAAATAGCATTAGCGAATTTTGGGTCGATATCTAATTCACAAAATCTAGCCATTCGTGTTTTTAGTTGTTCTTTGCTGGAAGTGCAGTTAGCTTTCCTATGTAGTCGGTGAAAAACAAGTGGTAAAAGATAAGTTTTCGCTGAAATGAACTTAGCTAACTGCGAAGTTTCATAAGGTAAATTATTTTCAATTTGCGAAATTGCAGAGTCTATATCATTTTGAGAATATCCATATGTTTTTATTAGTTGAGTCTTAATTTCACTTATTCTTTTAGAAATTTTTGTTTCTGATATGCAAATACCATCAGGTTGGTCATCGCCAAGTTTTTCTACCTTATATTTGGTTGTCTCAATTTGTATTTGATTACTGTCTCTAAATTCTAACAAATGTTTAACTGCATATATGATAAATAGAGGCTTCAATTTCTCAACCGCGTCTTGTATTAAGGTGTTAATTTCTATTAGCAATTTTATCTCTGATTTATCTGCATTTGGCAGATTATCCCTAGAAACTTCGACAGCAGCGATTTCACTAAGTAATAAATTCTCCGAGGTGTAAACTCCAAGTCGGTATAAATATCTTAACTCCGGTTTTTCCCTACCAATTAATAAATCTATATCGCCATCAATAATATAAAGCCTTTTACGCGATCCAATTTGATCAGCTATACAGGCTTTAATTACTTCATGTCTGCCACTTAAGGGGAAAATTCTTTTAACTTTAGCTTTACCTTCGAGGATTCTTTCAATAAGAATTTCATACATATTCCTATTCAAATCATCTTCAACATAAATCTCAATGTCATTGTAAGGACTAAATAGATATGTAAGGGCTTTGAAGGCTTTTTGTGAGTAGCTAGGTATCACTAATTATTACCTCCACTCAAATCAATACAGTGTTCAATGTCTCCTAAAATTATTGATGGAGAATGTGTTGCTAAAATAAGTTGTAAATTAGGATTTGCAGTTCGTATTGCTTCAACGAACAACTCTTGCCAACGAACGTGAAGCGACAATTCTGGCTCGTCTACAATGAAAACATTGGCAGTTTTCGCATCAGGATTAAAAAACAAATGTGTAAGGATAACAACAATTTGGCTTTCGCCAGAAGCGAGTGCAGTTATTGATTTCTCATCACTATTTTTAAATTTCACAATTAAATTAGCTGTCTCGTTGAATTTTATCTCTTTTCCGCTGTCGCATAAAAAAGCATTTACAGTTTCCAAATATTTGTTAATTGTTTCATTTAAATTTTTACTGTTTTCGATATATTCGTCCACATGCTTTTTAATTTTAATTATTCGATCATACTGTGGTCTATTAACCATCCAATCCATAAAGGCAGTTATTTTTTTCATCGGATCATTATTAGTTTTCTTGGCTTTTTTACTAGGGCTTGAAAACGGATCAGCTTCTAGGAATTTTTCCACATTTCCACCAGCAGGAAGAATTTTGGACAAGTCTTCTAATCTCTTAAAAAAAGGATTTAAGGACTTATCAATTTCATTTTCTTGTAAACCGAGTGTAACCAAAGTTTGTTTAATTTGGTCCTTCGTTCCAAAGAATTTTTCATCCAAAATCGGAAAAATCTTGGGGAAACTACTCGACGTATTTTCAAATTCAATAGAGCTTAAAATAATTTTCTTTCTAAAATCATCAGTTAATTTATCTCTTCTTGCTTTAATTTGGCGGAAATTTCTTTCAGCCATGTCAGAGGCTTCAGCTAAACTTCGATGCAAAAATAACTTGAATATGTTTGGATTTCTTCGTCGAAAAACTTGCTGCGATGTAACTGTTCGTTTTTCGTGAAAATAATCTAACCGTCTTTCAATATCGAGAAACATTGGAGTTGGTAAGTCTTTTATTAGCTTTAGAACAGGATGGTCTGAAAACTTAGCTTCTAATTCTCTATAAAAAGTTTCCTGCTCCTCTCTAATCTTGAATATTGGGGTAAAATCAAATACATCTTCAGAAAGTATTGGTAACTCCAATACATCGTCAAACTTATTAGCTCCAATTTGGACTTTTCCATTTTCTTTTTTAGCCCAAATATTAATTGAATGATCGCCATCATTATCAATTTCTATTTCCATCTCTCTGTAGTCTGAAGTCGCAAGATTTATCAAGGACGGTGAAATTAAAGATGAGATACCATTTACAACGGTTGTTTTTCCCGAACCATTGATTCCTGTCAAGAAATTTATGTCCTCAAAGAACTTAATATCGAAATTCAAATACCCATGAACTTCCGTTGCTCGAAACCGTTTTATTCTCATACTTTTCACCAAGTCTTTTATATTTGCGAGTCTTAAATTATACAGTTAATTTATTTTGATTTGACCATGTATTGCAATTAAAATAATTTTACTGTTTTATTTGCTAGAAATTCAAACACAAATGATAAAAGAAACCGCCGAAAACCTATTTGAAACAAAAGCCAAAGCCTTAATAAACGCCGTCAATTGCATTGGCGTAATGGGCAAAGGAATCGCGTTGCAGTTCAAGCAAAAGTTTCCCGCCGATTATTTCAATGCTTACAAACTCGCTTGTCAAAACGGCGAATCGGCAATCGGTATTCGATTTAGGATTTGGGAATGCGGATTGCGGATTTCACCTTGGCTAACGATTAATCCAAAATACTAAATCTGAAATCCAAAATCGCAATGATGGCTCTCGGTTGCGAACTCGGCAGTTTGGATTATATGGAAGTTAAACCGTTGATTGGAAAGGCTTTTAGTGATTTGCCGAACATTGGAGTTTTGCTCTTTGTGCCGAAATAATTATTCTTTAACAATCAAAATAAATCGTCAATCTTAATCTCAACTTCGGGAAATGCCGTTAAATTAAGTGAATCGCCCTTTCGCAAAGTGCGTTTGAATTGATAGCCGTCTTCGCTTGGTTCGCGGAGGTCTTCTATGGTTTCGTTTTGCAGATTTAACACGAGGTATTGCTGAATTCCGGCTTTTGCGTAAGCCAGACTTTTAGTTACACGGTCACGTCCAAGGGTGGTGTCGGAAATTTCAACGATTAATAAAATATCTAAAGGAGTCGGATGTCTTTCCAAATAAATCTCACGCGGCGGGTTGGCTAACACGATGTCAGGTTCGGGTTCGGAATAATCATCCAAAACTATTGGATTTTGATTACGAATAATTGCCCGATTTCTCAAGACATCTCTCAGGATTTCGGCAAATAAATCATTTATAGCGGCGTGTTTTATTCCCTTCGGCATTTTTTCGATTATTACTCCGTTTAACAATTCAACTTTGTCTTCGGTTGTTAGGATTCCGTGTTCAATCATTTCGTCATATTGCGTAACGCTGATGAGTCTGGCGTTGAAAACTTGACCGTTTTGATAAACTTCGGTTTTCGGAATTGTTCTGTCTAAAACTGTGGACATATTTTATTTTCCTCGAATTAGAATTTTACACCAATTTTTTGATAGTCTGAAATTTAAAGTAAGTCCAACTGAAAATGAATCCAAATTCAATGTGAAAGCGAAATCAACAATAGAAATTAGGAGATAAACAAATGAACAGACGTGACTTTTTGAAATCGGGAACAATATTTGGGGCATTTATTGCTGTTGGCGGGCTTTCGTTTAATTCGTTTGGGCAAACGGATGATTTGCCTTTTGAAAAGATTGTCAAAACAAATGCCGAATGGAAAAAGATTTTGACTGCCGAACAATATCGAATTACGCGAGAAGCCGGAACTGAAGCACCTTATTCACATTCTTTTACAAATTTGAAAGCAAAAGGCACTTTTACCTGTGTTTGCTGTGATTTACTGCTGTTTAGTTCAAAAAATAAGTATAATTCGGAAACAGGTTGGGCTAGTTTTTATGCTCCGATCAAGAAAATCAACGTCCTAGAAAAAGAGGATAATTTGCTTTCTGAAAAGCGGACGGAAGTTTTGTGTAATCGTTGCGATGCTCATCTCGGACACGTTTTTAATGATGGACCGGAGCCGACAGGTTTGCGTTATTGCATCAATGGCGTGGCTCTAAAATTTGTTAAAGAAGCAAAGAAAAAAGCATAATAATTGGTAAATTTAGCTAAATAGTTTCTCTGCATATTGTTTAGCTTCCCACAAATTTCTTTATCCTAAATCCTTAATTATGCTATAAATACAAAGGCTCATATCTTTATTAAACAAAGGATTTATCGATGAAGAAAAAAATATTCTCCGCACTTTTAATTGCTGCTTTATTTATCACATCGTTGGCTATTTTTACGCCACAACAATTTGCCAAAGAAAATAATGATGTAGCAAATTTGGCTTTGATGCTGCCTGAATCAGATGTAATTGTGGCACTTGATATGAATCAGACTTTGAATGTTGTCGGTCCGATTTTACTTAATCAAGACGCGAAAAAGATTGAGAATTTGAGAAAATTAGTGAAGTCTTTGGAAAATGTTATCGGAGTAAATCTTTATGATGTAAAGCAGGTGGTGGCGGGTATGAAAGTTCCGGCGGCGGATGCTAAAAATTTTACTGATGATTTGAATTTTACCGTGATTATGCGAACGGCTCGCTCTAATTCGGCAATGCTCGAAGATTGGAGCAAAAAAATGGATGCGATCAATGCATTCAATCTGGAAAAAGAGCCGACCGAAGAATATATTGACGCTTTCAAACGCTTTCGTTATTACAAAATGAGTAAAAAAGCATACCGAAGACATCACGAAATTAAACAAAGGATTTGACGAAATTTTGCAAAAGGCAAAAACGATGAGCGAATTGTTTAACGAATTGCCTAAAGAGCTCTAAAAACAATAAGTTATATAAAGACTCGATCAAGAAAAATAAGGCTTTAATCGAATCAATTAAGCAATTTCAAGACGTTTTGAAACTTGACGCAGATGTTAAAACGATTTCAGATTCAACTGATAAAATTGCAAAATCGTTGGAACGAAATCTCGCTGGATGATTCGCAAAAAGCGGAAAAATTGGCGGATCGTTTTAAAGGAAGCGAAGGCGAATTCATCCGAATTTTAAGACAAGAGTTGAAAATATCGCCAAAATAAATTCTCTGTTGTGGCTTAATGAATTACGAATTTTACGAGAAACTATCGAAAAAGAATTTCGGCGATTCTCGACGAAGACACCATGCAAATCGCCAAACGAAATGATGAAGCAAAAGTTTGACGACATAATTAATCTTCTCGCCAATTTCCCAACAGTTCAAACTAAGCAAAATAAAGACTTAAGATCAATCGTCAGTAAATTGCAAAGACTGGAGGACGCAATGAGTATTCGTCTTGCTCCTTTGAAAGATGCAATGAAATTTGATGAAATCACAGAATCAGAAAATCCAACTCCTAAAAAGCTGAAAAGCGTTGCCAAATCGATCAAAGAAAATGTCAAAATCGCTGAGATCAACGGCAAAAAAATGATGACAATTGACCCTGAAAAAGTTGATTTGTGGGGACCTTCGTTTGAAGAAGATGATAAAGAGATTGCCAAAATTGAAAAAGATAAACAAGCACCAGTAATTGCCGAACCAACCAAGGAAAAACCAATAGCGACAGTAGTTATCGCGGCTGAACAAGCTAAAAAAGACGAAAAACAAAAGGACGAAATAGCTAAACCGGAGAAGAAAAAAGAACTTTTTGCTGTCGGATTTTTAGACGATACAACAATGGTTATGGGATTTGAAAACGGAATTAAGGAAATTTTGAATCGGCAAAGCGAATACAAAAATCCGAAAGCCGCCGAAATGGTCAACAGCTTTAAAAATCCGCTGATTTCCTTTGCCACAAATTCCAAAATCTTTGAAAACTTGGCTAAAACATTTGAAACACTAGCAGCTAAAAAAGACGATGAAAAGAAAAAAATGTCGCCGACTGATAAATTTTTCAGAGATGTTAATATTTTTGGCTCGGTCGAATTTGACGGCGATGGAACGGCAACTAATGATCTAATGCTCTCGCTCGGTTTTACAAAAAATAGGGTTGAAGAAATCTTTGACGCGAAAGAATTGGAAGAGGAAAGTTCGGTTTTAGAATTAGGCGATTATCAAATCAGTAAAGCGATTTTTTACGATTTATTAAACACACTCAAAGCCTATAAAGTCTCGATGAGTTTTAAGTTTGAGAAGCAAAAACTTGCGGCTTTAATTGAAAATGCTCCGCAAATGATTGAAGAAATCAAAAATCAAAAAGGGAAAAATGCAGATCAATCCGAGCAAATTGCGAAAACCAAGATTGAAGACTTCGAAAATCTACCCGATATTTTAAGTTCGCCAAAATTTTATAAAGATTTAGCTGAAATTGTGGCTCAAAGGATTGATAAAAAAAATGAACGGACAAAATCGAAGTAATATCAAAGCCGGCTTAAAAGTCGCTATTGTTTTGAAAGAAGATCAGCGGACGGGAAAGCGGACGGTTGGGATCGTTAAAGATTTATTGACGAATTCGTCGAATCATCCGCATGGAATCAAAGTTCGTCTGACTGATGGAAAAGTCGGTCGGGTGCAGGAAATTATAGTCGAGGATTAAGCGTAAAACATTATGATGCAATCAGTTACAACCGATTCTGGGTTGATTTATACCATCACGAAACACGGCGATGGTGAGGCAATTAAAAAAGGCGACAACGTAATCGTCAATTACACAGGGCTTTTAACAAACGGTGCAATGTTTGACAGTTCGATCACGAGAAATGACCCATTTTCGTTTCCGGTTGGTGCGGGAATGGTTATAAAAGGTTGGGACGAAGGCTTGGTAAATTTTCGAATCGGCGACCACGCAACGCTCATAATTCCGCCTGAAATCGCCTACGGAGCAAGCGGTGCCGGTGGTGTAATTCCTCCAAATGCAACACTTATCTTCATTATCGAAGTTCTTGGCGTGAAATAGATGAATTATGTTTGGGGCGGAATATCAATATTTCTTTGCTTATTCGCGTTACTTTCTGTTATTTGGGTAATATTTCCTGCACCTTCATATTACATTTGGCTTTATTCAGTTGCCGTCAGCGAATGGAGTTTGTGGTTCGTCTTATTTGCGATAGCAAGCGTAATTTTCGCCGTTTTGGGTAAAAGTCCAACGATCATTTACTCGTCTATTATTGTCGGCGTAATTACCTGCGTAATCACGCTTTATCCTTTTTTTACATCATTTTCAGTAGCTCAAGAAAAAGGAATTTCGCTCTCAATCAGTCAATATTTCGCCGCAATTACTGGCGACAAACCAAAAGAAATTCAATTTCAAACTCGCGTTTTTGCAAAGACAGAGAATGCCGAGTTGAAGCTTGATATTTATTCGCCAAACGTAACGCCGAGTAATGGAGCGAGCATTATAGTTATCCACGGCGGTTCTTGGAGCGGCGGCGTGAGAAACGATTTTCCTCAATGGAATCAATGGTTTGCAGAAAACGGATTCACCGTTTTTGATATTGATTACACCCTTGCCCCGCAACCGAATTATCTTAGTGCGATTACTGACATAAAATCGGCGGTTCGTTGGGTTAAGCAAAACAGCACCGAATTTAATATTTCACCTGATAAAATTATTTTGCTCGGGCGTTCTGCTGGCGGACATTTGGCGTTGATTGCCGCTTATACAGGCGGTCATAAAGTAAGTCCGACGGAGAATTTGGAACGTGTTTCGGCGGTTATTGCATTTTATGCTCCGACCGATTTGATTTGGGATTACGCAAATTTGTCGAACGAATATGTGATTGATGGACGTGGAACGCTTGCCAATTTCCTCGGCGGAAATCCGAACGAATCGCACGAAATCCGTGATAGATTTTTGTTTGCTTCGCCGATTGAAAATGTTTCGGCGAAAACTCCGCCAACTTTATTGATTCACGGCGGTAAAGATCAACTTGTTCGTCTGGAAAATATGTATCGGCTGGCTGATAAATTAAATGAGTCAAACGTAAGAAACAAAACGCTTTACATTCCTTATGCACAACACGGATTTGATTACAATTTCAACGGTTGGGGTTCGCAAATTACGAAAACGACGATTTTGAATTTTTTGAATGAATAGGCATAAACGCGACCGTGAGGAAGCGTGCCAAATGTTAAGTTTCGACACGCTCCTTCAAAGTCGCGTTTCTGCCTCTAACGGAGTTCTTTCGCATACTTATTGATAATCGTCCAAGTCGTTTTATCACTATCAAATACAGTATTCAAACCTTGCTCTTCCATCGGCGGATCGCCCATAAATTCATCGCCAATTTTCCAGAAGATTTGATTTATAATTGGACGCGAAGTTCCGCCAAATGCCCAGAAATTTGCACCCGCGATTACGCCGTTTGATTTCTTGCTTTCGGCGACAAACGCAAACATTTTCGAGTAATAATCATCGCGGAAAGTTGTAGGCGAATTGATGTCGAAAGATTGCTCATCGCGTGGTAAACCGAATTCTTCGATGACCAAAGGTTTGTTCAGTTTCTCCGCGATTTTGATGTGTTCATCGACATAATCCGTTGCTTTTTTGACGACATTCGGATAACCTTCCGCGATTTTGTCGCCCAAAAACCAGCTCCAATTCTTCGCCCAAATATGAATCGTCAAATAATCAACGTTTTTGTCCGCGTGAATTTCCTCGAAAAGCGGCATACTTTCCGTTCCCATAAAACCTTCATGTCCAAGCGTGACGAGATGATTTTTGTCCTTCTTTTTAATCATCGCGGCAACATCTGAAATCCATTTTTTGTAGTCGGCATTCGCGTAGGCACGCATCGGGCGAGGCTCGTTGGCGAGTTCCCATGCCATAATCGTTTCATCATCAATATAACGCTTTTTATTAAACTTATTTGTGCGATTCATTACGACGCTAACTTGTTCATTATATGCGGCTTTACACGGCGAACAACTGTAAAATTTACTGACAATATCGCGTTGTTCATCCCAGCTAAGTTTGCGTGTTTCCTGATCTTTTGGCACAAGTTTATTCCAGATCAAATACTGCTGAAAACCGCCGCTCCATTCCCAATTATTGCTAAAAAAGACGATTGCTTTCAGATTCCGTTTGCCCATCTCGTGCAATACTAAGTCTAATCCATTCAACACTTCCGTATTAAATTTGCCTTGCACAGGCTGAAGCGGCGGACCAACCCGCGTTACACCATTTATTAACCCGGAACCTTCCGCACCTGCGATAATCCGCAGATTCGTGACGCCATTTGCTTTGAGAAAATCAAGTTCCGTACGAAGCCGTTTGATGCCTCTCTTTTTGTCTTTTTCGAGACCTAAATATGAGCCATACCAATAGTTTGTGCCGATGAAATAATAAGGCGTTTCACCGATCATGAATTGATGTCCTTTTACCGTAACAAAGGGCGATTTCGCGACGATTGAAAGCGACGCAAAACAGATGATCGCAAAAGTAAATAACAAGGTTTTTATTCGCATTTTTTGATTATAAAGACTTGTTGTGGAAATTCAACTTGGCGAAAATCAGTGTACCGAGCCGCAGCAATCAGCTTTAAATTCAAAAATCCTCACTTTCAAATGCTCGCTATCGTTCGCTATACTAATTATTTACAACTTTATGAATATCCTTTCGTTAGAAAATGTCAGTAAAAATTATGGTATCAAACCACTTTTTGAAAATGTCACCATCGGGCTCGAAGACTCAGATAAAATTGGCATAATCGGTGCAAATGGTTCGGGGAAAACGACTTTGCTTCGGGTAATTGCTGGCAAAGAAACGCCTGATACGGGTCGAATCGTCCGTGCCGCCAGCAAAAATGTCGCCTATTTATCACAAAATCCGCAGTTTATAGAAGAAGCTACCGTTCTCGAAACAATTTTCGCTTCAAGTTCGCGGGTCATGAAATTGATTCAGGATTATGAAACGGCTTGCCATGATCTGGCAGATCGAATATTCAGATGAATTGCTCGAAAAAGTCTCCGATTTACAACACGAACTCGAAATTTGCGGCGGTTGGGAAATTGAAACAAATGCCAAAAATGTGCTGACGAAACTTGGCATTACTGATACAACTGCTCAAATGAAAACGCTTTCCGGCGGACAACGCAAACGGGTTGCACTGGCACACGAACTCATCGTTAAACCCGATATTTTGATCCTCGATGAACCGACCAATCATCTTGACGCGGACACGATCGAATGGCTTGAGGATTACTTGCGGCGTTACACAGGTGCGTTGCTGCTTGTTACGCATGACCGGTATTTTCTTGATCGCGTTACCAATCGAATTTTTGAGATCGATCGTGGTGCGGTGCAAACTTTTGCAGGGAATTACGCCTATTATTTGGAGAAAAAAGAAGAGCAAGATTCGCTCCGGGCAGTTGAAGGACACAAACGCGAACAGTTGATTAAAAAGGAGTTAGCATGGCTTCGGCGTGGCTCAAAGGCACGAACACGTAAGTCAAAACATCGAATCAATGCCGCCCATGAATTGATGGCTCAACCGAAAGAAAGGGCAAAAGCCGAAATTGATATTGCGATTGGCTCGAAGCGTTTGGGAAGTAAAATCGTTGAGATTTATAACATTTCAAAAGCTTTCGGCGAACGCGTACTTATTGATAATTTTTCATATTTACTTAAACGCGACGACCGCATCGGAATCATCGGCGAAAATGGCTCGGGTAAGACAACTCTTTTGGAAATTTTGACGGATCGACTTAAAGCAGATTCGGGTGAGATCGAGATCGGGCAGACCGTGAAAATTGGTTATTACGACCAAGAAAGTCGTGCTTTGAACGAAAATTTGCGGGTCATTGATTACATCAAAGAAGTTGCCGAATACGTTACAACTGTTGACGGCAATCAGATTACGGCTTCACAGATGCTGGAAAAATTCCTCTTTCCGCCAGCCGCACAATATTCAATAATCGGAAATCTTTCCGGCGGCGAACGGCGGCGTTTGTATCTTTTGCGAATCTTGATGGCATCTCCAAATGTTTTGCTGTTAGATGAGCCGACGAACGATTTGGACATTCCAACTTTGATTGCATTGGAGGAATATTTAGACGATTTCGCCGGAGCATTAATCGTTGTCAGCCACGATCGATACTTTTTAGATCGAACGATTGATTCGATTTTCAGATTTGAAGCTGGCGGACATATCCGCGAATTTGCGGGCGACTATTCGGCGTATCTGGAAATAATTGAAAGTGAAGAAGCTGAAATCAAAAATGCAGACACACGCACGAAAGTAAGTGTGCCAACTACTGACGAACCCAAAAAACAAAAGGTAAACAAACTTTCATTCAAAGAAAAACACGAACTCGAAAAGCTTGAAACTAAGATTCCGATAAGCGAGCAGCGTTTGGCAGAAATCGAAAACGAACTCGCTGAATTCGCGACCGATTCTTATAAATTAAATGAATTGATCAATGAACAAAAGAAGTTAACTGCAGATTTGGAAAAATCAATCGAGCGTTGGGCAGAGCTCGAGGGACGTTTGGCTTAATTACTTGTGTAATCGATAAAATTCACGATTTTAAAAAACTCAAAAGCTCAACGTCATCATCATTTAACATACTCAACATCGAATCGACGCCGCCATTTTTCAGTCCGTGAACCGCCCAAAATAGTGGAGTCGCCTGATGATTGATGCAGATTCGATTTTACAAAGGTTTTAACTGATAAATTATCGCTTTTCGAGCAAAAAATAATCCGCAATGATAAGTAAAACTACGATTATGATACGCAAATTGGTTAAATTTCTTGCAGCACTTTCTACTTCAAAATGATAAAAAATTGCTTTATTCTTGGAACTTGAATTCCGAAATTTGTTGAATTATAATTTTTAGCTATGAGAATTTTAACATTTACGGCTCTCTGCTTAATCTTTTCTTTGTTTGTTTCAGCACAGGAAAAGCAATTGGAAACAGCGATTACTGAAGCTGAATGGATTCAAGCGGTTCGTGCGGCTTCACGCAAGTCTGATACGGCAAATGTTGGAGCAAGTGAACTAACCCGGTTTTTCGCGAACGGAAAACTGCAAAAAACGCTCACTCATACCAGACTCTATCATAGCCCCGACCGCCGTTGGACTTTGGATATTGAAGAAGATTCCGCAAAAAAACGGCGTACCGACGAATATGTGAAGATCGGGGAACAGGAATACGTCCGAATAAATGGCGGTAAGTGGCGAAAAACTGTCCGATATCCGACAACTATGCAGGTACCCGCTGATTCAACGGGAGTGGAAATTAAGGATAGTTTTCGAAAAACTACCGGCTTCTTAAACGGAAAGGAATTTAGCGTGTATATCAGCGAACGAAATTATCGGCAAGGCAGCAAAACATCTATATATATTGAAAGAAGCTGGATTTCTTCCGATGGAATGTTGGTGCGGGAAGAACAGAATACCATCGCGGCAGACAACGGAATCACCGAGATGGAATTCACCGCAATAGTAGATTACGGCATTGCTAATGAGGGCAAGGTCGAGGCAAAGATCAAGTTGGCGAAATCGAAGAAGTAATCGGAAGATTTTTTCAATTCAATTATCCAAGTTGTTTTCTTAATTCCGAATCGCCGTCGGTGAGCAAATCAAAAACGGTTTCACCTCCGCGATTCGGAATTGTTTTATCCGCACCTGCTTCAACGAGCAGCCGCACGCATTCAACCGTATTTCCTAGATTTTGACCGCCGCCAAACTTAAAACCGTGAATCGCCCAAAACAGCGGACTTGCCTTGTGATCGATACAAATTCTATTGATTTCCGCACCGCTTTCGATCAGTTTTTGCACCAACACAGGTCGCCCGCACCACGCAGCCCAATGCAACGCCGTCCCGCCATGACAACCTTTATGATGAATATTTGCACCGTGATCCACATACAAACACGCGACCGCATCCGCATGCAAACTAGCCGCCGCAACCAACGGCGAATCGTGCTTTTCAACCAGCTCATTGCCATCAACCTTCGCCCCAAATTCCAAAAAAATCTTCGCGATTTCCACCGCTTCGTCGTCAGTAATTTTTTTCGCAAAAACCGCATCACAAATCCGATGGAGCGGATGAGCCTTGTCGCTACAAAACATATTTAACGCAATGCCTTCATTCGCAATCTGCGGATTGTTTGAAAGTGCTTGTTTGATGGCGATGTAGTTTTTGGTTTCGATTAGGTTTTTCATATCGTTTTGTAATAGTTACGAAACAATTTCCGTTTCGGGATTAGCCATAAAACGATGAAACGATTTCCAATATTTATCCTTATAAATTTCGAAGCTGCATTCCAACTTGGTGGAATACTTTCGCTTAATTGATTCTGCAACTTTCGATGGAATTCGGAAATCATTGCAGGCAAAATACACTTCTCTCAACCCGTTTGAGGTTTGTCTGCCGATATTAAGAAAACCATCAGCATCTTTCAATTCCAAGTGCAAATCATCTTCAATTTGATAGAGTAAGTCGTTGGTGTTTTGGTCAGGCATTCCATTGTCCAAAGAGCTTTGAAACTTTAAGTGGAAATTCAGAATCCAAGGGTGCGAAGCCTTTCTATCCCAATTCAAAAGTTCGGTATTAATTGTTGCAATCAATATGTCGCCATTTTCCATTTCTGCCTCCATGATTGCAAATGTGTCGTTTTCAGTATTGATTCGAATTCCCTCGTATTTTTCAACAAACTCGGACTGGCGACGTTTCAAAAACTCTTTAAGTTCAGTAACAGATTTCATCGGATGCTCAATTTCGTTTTCCTTCACAAATTTCCAACTGTCGATCATCGTTAAAAAGGTCAATTCTCCCAAATAATTGTCAAGAAAAATAAGACAACCTCCAATTATTTCCGTTCTGTTCGAATCATTGAGGTCTTTGTGTGAAAAACTGATGTCGATTTCATCAGGATAAATGTTGTCTTGGGTCGGATAAAACAAGATATTTTCAGTTGAAAACTTGTGGTTCGCCATCGAAACTGAGAACGATTCGCGATCCATCGCTGGCTTTAGAGCGGTAAATTTCCAACCCGGAATTGCGGGAGCCGAATCCACAAGTTCCTCAATAAAAACGATGTTTTCAATCACGCCGTCGGGCGTAAGAACAAGTTCGACGGTGTTTTCGTCAAGCATTCCGGTCAATGTAAAAATGCCTGATCGAAGGTGGTCTAGTTTTGGTGTGACCTCATCAAAAAAATCTATTTCGATGTTTCCTTGCTTTTTGACGACGTTCGCAAATGCTCGCTCATTCTTAGCAAACCAATCCCAAAAATCAGCGTAAGTGCTTATCGGAACATCTTTTTTACCAAGAATATTTTGTAAAAATTTCATATACTTTCACCTTTCGAATTGATTAAAGCCTCAATTTTATGTTAGTTTGCACGCGAAAATCTATCCGCTGAGTAACCGATCGTTTGCTATCAAAAAAAGTTTCAATCTTTCCTCTTTGGATTAAGTTTTTTCGCGGTTGTTTCAATCAATTTTACAAAATCTTTTTCGCCTTCGGACAACTCATTTTTCGTTCTTTCTTTGTATTTTTCATACTCGGCAGTCGCTTTTTTCAATGCGTCTGCGTGGCTGATTGTTCCGGCATTTTCCAAAATATCATTGCCAGTCATTCTCACAAAATCGTCGAGCCGTTCGACCCAATCTTTCATATACATCGGCTTGCGGTTTAGTGCCTGCAATTCGCCTAATTCAAGATAAGCCGTGACCATTCGGTTCAGCACATTCAGTTCGTTTTCGTCCAAATAGTTTTTGGCGATTTCGGTTTCCTGTTTTGTCGGCTTGCTGCCTTTGATGTGGGTCAAACCGAGATTCGGCTTTTTTGCATCAATCCGCTCGAAAACAATCTCGGCGGCGGTGTGTCCGTGTGCCGCCCAGTGCATTTTGTTTTGCACGGTTTGAAAAAACTGGACGGATATTTCTAACCTCGGATCGTAGTCGATACTGGTCGCGTAAATATCCAAAATCTTTCGCCAAAAAACCTTTTCGGACGACCGAATATCACGAATCCGAGCCAATAATTCTTCAAAATAATTACCGCCGCCCGCTTCTTTCAGCAAATCGTCGTTCATCGTAAAACCTTTTACAATGTATTCCCGCAGCCGTGCCGTCGCCCATTGGCGAAACTTTGTTCCTTGATGACTTTTTACGCGATAGCCGACTGAAATTATTACGTCGAGGTTGTAATAGCCAACGTCGTAATTTTTACCATCAGCCGCAGTTGTTCGGGAATTCCGAACAACTGAATTTGCATCCAATTCGCCTTCGTCAAAGATATTTTTGATGTGTTCGCTGATTGTTGCTTTAGATTTTTGAAAAAGTTCGCACAACTGAGCCTGCGTGAGCCAAACAGTTTCATCCGCCAAACGAGTTTCAATTTTCGTGTTGCCGTCTTCGGTTTGGTAGATGATTATGTTGGTGTTTTCCATGGATTTACAACCTAAATCCTTCCTCGCAAAACCAATCACAATTAGCAATTGCTCTATACATAGCGGCTTGCCACGAATTAATGTTTGCGTGACTTCTTGTCTCCGCACCATTGAATAAATGTGTTCTTACACCTGCCGCACCAAGAGCAGCATGAATCTTTGTTAGTCTCAAATTTATCATTGCAAGTTCAACCGCAGCTTGTGCGGAATATAAAGCGTTTAACTCTAAAGATCCAAAATGAAACGCAACTCTGTCAGAAAGAAGTTTACTCCAAGTATAATGCGGGGCAACTTTAAACTGAATTGATGGTGGAGCTGAGTGTGTAACTGTCGCCTCCAGCCAAAGGTCATTCTCAATATCGTCAAAATATGGGTGAAGTGTTGTTTCTTCAGCTGCGGTAGGATACCTAGTGCGTTTTGAAAAATTGCAGTCCAAACACGAAGGAACTAAATTGATCGGCACAACTGAAAGTCTGGGATATTCTGCCTTTGGTAAGTAATGGTCAATGGTCTTCACGATTCTCTGAGAACAAAGAGGGCAGATGCCATTAGGTGCTGCAATTTTTAACTCGTCATAAATTCTTCTGCCTGGCGTTCCTTGTTTCGCCATTCTTAAAGTATAAACATCCTCTAGCTCTTTGGAAGTTACATTGCCATTTACTAAAGTTTCCCTAACAACAGTATGAAGTAATCCTGTTTTTGCTTTTGTATCAAATTCAGTTGCTGCCTGCTCAATCAAAGTTCTTGCTGTAGTCAATCGGGTTCTGAGATCAGCGTTTCTGACAATTGTAAGGCATTCAATAAACACGTCACCTGAATTATATGTTGGCATCGGTAAACTTCTCATTTCGAATTAATTTTGTTTGCTGTCAATGTCATAATAATGCCACGTGCCTCCATTCCAACTTGATTCTGGAAATAATCGATCACGTCTTCGTAACTATCTACTTGCTTTAAAGCTTGTTTTATAATTCCGTAATAGCCTGAGTTAGTTACTTCCAATCCGAAAATTTCGTTGGTCAGCGTTCCAACATTTTCGCCAAATGATTCAATGGTCAATCTCTCAGCGACGGCTTGTTCACCTACTCTTCTCAATTTCCAAACACAGCTTTTGGGAACTTCTTGTAAAACGACTGGTGAGTGAGTTGCGACGATAGCAACACTGTTTGTTTGAATTAGCAGGTCTGAAAGAGTTCTTGTAAAAGCGGAGAGTAATGGTGGGTGTAAATGAGCTTCTGGTTCGTCAATTAAAACTAGACTTCTCTCCTGTAGGGCTTCGACCAGTCGAGTGATCGTGAGTAAAACTATCTTATGACCCGAGCTCAATTTCCTAAAAATTTCAGATGCGGTATTTTCGAAAGTTTTCTGGTCTTTTATGTCAATCACATCTCTAATTCCAGCGTCTTGAAAATTAGGGTCAGACTCCAACATCTCAATACTTTTTTTCCATCGAGTTGTTCTAGAGTTTATCTTACAAGTTTTCAGACTCTTGATGAACTCATTTCGAAAGATTGTTGGGCTTTTCGGTAGTGAAACGTTATTACCTGTTTGTATTCGCTTAAGTCCAATGTAAGAAAATTGTATGCCATCTGATTTGTCTTTTCTTTCGGGTTTGGGTTCAGTTTCATCGAACGCACTAAACGTTACAGACGTAAGGTTGGCGAATATCTGTTCACCAGTCATCGTCGTCCGTGAATCAAAATTTCCAAATTTGCGTTTGGTTGACTCATCATCTATCAGAGAACTTATCATATTGTTGATGAGATGAGTTTTTCCAACTCCATTCCTGCCAATAATTACATGAATATTTGTTGGTGGAAAAGATTCTGGAATTACGTCAAAGTCAAGCTCCATACTTTCAGCATTACCCTTCATTTTAGGACAAATAAATCGGAAGGTATATGCTGTTAGTTTTGCACCTCCGGAGGCAATTCTCCGAAATTGTCCGGTTACTGAGGTTTGGCTTATTGACCGCAATAGCGATATTCTTGTTACACGCTCGTTCTTAGCTTTTTCATAAATCTCGGGAAATTTAGCAATATCATTCAATGATTTAAGTATGTCATCTCTAACTGCTTCGCCCAGTTCATTTAACTTTTCGTAATAACTATCTGATTGCCCCAATGAAAAAGAATTGGATGGTAAGGTTTCAAACGATTCGCCCTTTGATAAATTTCTTTCACTTTCTTTTTGACCAAAATAGCCAATTTTTACTGAGCCGATTTCATGTGTTACCAAATTATCATCAACATAAACCAGCTCGAATAAGGTAACGAATGAGAAATCATTCCAATTGTCCCAAATTAAGAACGCTTCCGAAATTGCAAATTCAGGCGGTTTCTGAACTGTATCAAGTATTTTGAATTTCATAATTGAAGTTGTAATCGACTCTATCTGTAAATTGTATATTGCGATCTATCTGTTCGGCAATTGCGTTTTGCAAAGGCTCTGTTTCGCCTTGATTTTCGAATTCATTTCAACCTCTTAAAAATCGTTTTGCTGATAATCACGCCTTAATATCCGCTCGCGAAACCCAATCCGGGGCATTATCAATCGTCTGCCGCAAAATCAAATTGAGTTGAGCCGCGTGGTGTTGAACGTGCCGCATATTGTAGAGCAAAAGTTCTGCCATCGAAAAATCCATCGTGCCCGATTCGTTTATCCAACGGGCTTTGAAACCGGCTTCCTCCAAATCGGCGAGCAAATTTCGGCATTTTTCGCGGCAAAATTGCAGATAGCCGAGCAATTCCGCTTTGCTGTAAATGCGTTCCGGCATTTCGCCATCAGGATTGAATTCGGAAAGCGTAAACGGTGTGGGCGGAGCGAAATTTTTCGGCTCACGCGTGAGGTAATAATCAAGAAAAAACAAACAGTGAAACGCCTGATACCAAAACCTGGTGTCGGTCGCCCAATGCTCGTCGGGGCAGGCGTTGATCGCGTTTTCAAGCATATCAATGCTCGCTCCGAACTGATTCCAGACCGCTTCTTTTACGTTATCTATCATTTTATTTTCGAAACCGTTTTGCCAATGGATTTTGTCGGTTTTTCCATATCGGCAATCGCAAAATCTACTGCTGTTTTTACCAAATCTTTAACTGGCGGATTGCGATAATCGCTCGGTTTGGCGACCGGAATATGGCGTATCAGATTACCTGTTCCGGTTAAAAATTTGTGCGGATCATCGAGCAAAGTGCCTTTGTTGAATCCCAAATTTACGTGGTTTGTGTAAATCGGGAGCATACAAAACGCGTCGCCCAATTTTTCGGAAATCGAAAAAACCGCGGTCAGAGCGTGCGTGTGATAGAGCAATTCGTTGGAATCGGGATGAATTTCGAGAACGAATTCACGCAAATCTTTGAAAAGGTCGATCAAATCTTGCTCTTTCAACTGCAAAAGTTTCAGAAAATCAGGATGTATTTCTCGTCTATTTTTCAACATAAATTATTTACCTCAACCGCAACATTTTGCCCGAGCGTTTTGAATCGAACGCCGTTTGCTTGCTTCACGGTTATCGAAATATGTCCTAATTTGCTGGTCTTTATGTCGTGAACCGTGCCGGATTTTCCTTTGTGCGTTCCGCCGATTACGGTGCATTGGTCGCCGTCTTTTAATTCTTTGGGTGTTTTTGTTTTCATAGTTTTAACGATCATTTTACCTTCAAACACTTCCTAATCAACTTAATTGCCCAATCATAATGGCTTGATGATGCCCCGACCAAATATTGTCCTAGCGAAGTTGAACCCGTCCAGGCGTATTTTTTCTTTTCAAAAAGTTCTTCGTCCGTGTGTTTGTTGATAATCCGCCGGATTTTTTCGTGCGATTCGTTTAGTTGGGTGCGATTTTCGTCGAGCGTAGTATTAGCATATTGTTTTTGAATGGCTTTATTGAGTTCGGCGTTCATTTTCCAAGTGTAGCCTTTCGCGGGCATTTCAGGTTTTCTGCCGCCCATTCCCACGCGATACCAATCTAAGAACATCAAATGCCAATGATGCAAATGTGCCAACACGTCCCGAACGTTACGATTCATAAATTGTTCGGGAAACTCTTTATTGAGCTGCTCTTTCGAAAGATTCGCGAGCAGCTTCATGAGTTCATCGAACTTCCTCGAACTCAAATCTTCCAATTCAGTTTTGCTTGTTGGTCTCGGCACAGTTTTATGATTTGGTTGGACTAATTTAATGCCTTTGCCTTTTCAATCATTTCCTCGGGATTGGCACGTAACCAATAATTTTCTGTCAGATTCAACCATCGAACGGTTCCCGATGAATCAATTAAAAACTCCGCCGGTCGAGACACATCCCGACCTTCTTCGCCTTGTCCGGCATGCACCAGATCGTATCGTCGGATTGCTTCGAGATTTGGATCTGAGAGGATCGGAAACGTCAATCCGTATTGTTTGGCAAGGTCTCGGTTGGTCTCAATTCCGTCAACGCTGATTGCTACGGGAGTTATTCCCGCCTCGGTAAATTTATCAATATTCGCCTGTATTCCCCGTAACTCGGAGATACAGAATGGTCACCAGTAACCCCGATAAAAAACCAGCAATACTTTCTTTTTGTCGGTCAGCAAACCCGAAAGCGAAACTTGTTTGCCGCTCGAATCCGCGAGATTAAATTCATGTGCTTTTTGTCCAACCTGCGGAGCACCGCTCGATTTCGGAAGCCAGGTTGACGCAACATATGCGGCAAAAATAAAAAAGACGAGTGCCAGCATACTAACCATGGCAAGTATAGATGCACTCACTTTCGACAATCTGCTCCGCCCGACGGCAAATGCCCGCCGTAAGCCGATTACCACAAAACCCAACCCGACAGCAAAGAAAATAAAGCTGATCCACGGTGCATTACGCGTCAACGATAATTGCCCAAAGATCATTGGAAAACTACCAAATGCGAAGATGCAAATTATCAATCCGACCCAAATCTGCCAATTAAAATTTTTCATACTTATCCTCAAGAAATATATTTTTAATCCATCTTGCGGAATTTGACCAACTTCCGACCTCAACCGACACGCAAAATCTTTTCCATCTTGCGACCTTTCGCTAATTCATCGACCAATTTATCCAAATACCTTACCTTCTGCGTCAACGGATTTTCGATTTCTTCGATCCGATAACCGCAGATTACGCCTGTAATCAGATGTGCATTTGGATTTAAGTCGGCAGATTGAAAGAACGTTTCAAACGTCGCTTTTTGGTCGATTAATTCTTGCAATTTGTTGTTATCAAAGCCGGTTAGCCATTCGATGACCTGATGCAATTCCTCTTTTGTTCTGCCTTTTTTCTCCACTTTTGTCACGTAATGCGGGTAAACCGACGAGAACGTCATTTTTGCGATTCGTTCGTCGTGATTATTCATAATTTTCAATTGTTAAGATACCGATTCGGCACGTTTTTCGGAGCGTAATCAATTCCGTAATGTGCCATTTGCAACATTGAAACTATTTCATAAATCTGCGGCTCGGTTCGTTGAAATTGACGTAGAAGCCCCATCATTGCATAACTTATCGGGTTTACCGACGGAATAAATGTCTCCCATTCATAACCCTTGCCCCAAATCAAACCTTTGACGGTAAGCTCCAAATCGGCGTTTTGGGAAACAATATATTTCAACATTTCGAGACATTTATTTGCGTCCTGATTTACCGTGTGAAAAATCGGAGTTTGCCCGCCGAAACCGTTTTCGTCGAGACCCGCTTTTGCGTTAATGTCGGCACCGTATTTTATCAAGACGTTTGCACAATTTAGGTGATTATATTCGGCACAAATGTGTAGCAAAGTCGCTTCAAAAAGCGGTGTAAAAGTGCAATCGAGCGAATAAGTTTTTGATAAAAGCTGGCGGTTTTCAGTCAATTGAGAATCAAGCGAAACGCCATCGTCTAACAAAACCGCCAGCAACGCCCGATCTTCAAATTCAACGCCATAATCAACAAAAACCTTCATGCACTCACGAAAACGCGGTCCGCGAAGATACATATTGATCAGCGAATAAACGAGCGGCTTGCCCTGGAATTCGCAGTTCGGGTCAACGCCATTTTCAAAACATTCCTTGATTCCTTCCGCAGAATGAATCTCGAAATCTACCAAAATTTTTTGCAGATAGTCCATAATTCGCTGTCTAAATTTTCCCTAATTATCAAGAACCCAAAACCAAGCGTCGCCAATTTCGTGGTCCTGAACGATCTCGCAGAAACTAAATCCGTTGTTCGCTAAAATTTTGGTTGAGGCGTTATGCTCGGGTTTGGTTTTGGCTGTTACAATTATCGTCGGATCGGTTTCTTGAGAAATTTCGACGAGTGTTTTGCAGGCAAAAGAAGCAATTCCTTGTCCTTCGAATTCTTTGAATGTCCAATAAGCGATTTCAACTTTCCCGTCAGTCGGCTGCCCCGTGAATCCGCACGAGCCGACAATATGCCCATCTCTTACAACAAAATATCCAACCCACGGCAAATTGTAGCCAATTTTTGGGTAGTATTCGTCATACACGTTCAACAACATCTGACAATCGGCGGAACTATATATTTCCTGTAACTTATCGATATTTAGTTCGATTGGTTTGAGTTCCATATTGTTACTTAACTCTTTTCGTTTTAGGTTTCGGTATGGGCAATTCCTTAACCGTAATTCGCACCAATTCGCCGAGCCATTCGCGGTTGTCGAAATTCTCGATCAAAAAACAGGGTTTCGCACCCGGATACGGTTCCGCTTCAACCACATTTTTGATAAACGCTCTGCCTGATTCGGTCGGTTTGATCAGTAAACGATTGTCAGCCAACATTGCAAACAGTTTTCCGCCGGAATAAAGTGAATATTCGCCAAACATTGATTTTGCAGTGATTTCGCCCGCGTGTTCGAGTTGATCGAGAACAAAGTCTCGGAAAGTTTTATCGGTTGCCATAAGTTGATTTTGTCAAAAGAATTCCTTATTTGCTCTAACATACTCAATATTCAAAGTATTGAGGTCGTCTTCGTATTCATAGAATTTTTGTTCAAGTTGACTCCAAACTTCTTCAGCGACTTCTTCAATTTGGAAGACTGTTTCACTTCGGTCATCTCATCTTTTGGAACGGTTTTATTCGGAAATTGGTCAGTCGCTCGCTGCAATATTAGGGCGGTCGTGGTAGCACCAATAGATTTAAGAGATTGAATCGTTTCGTGTGAATAATCGCCGCTTGAGTTAATGAAATACTGATGAAACCCGCCGTTATTAACTTCTCGTTCCAAATTTTGATTCAGGTAAAATAATTTTTGCGGCTCGGTCAATTTATCCATTTCTGTGCCATAGTTGCAGCGTTCACAAATGAAATTATCAAGTTCGATAATGCTGCTGTTTAAGTCGTCGGAATCGCATTAAATAGTCTAAGTTAGAAATTTTTGTCATAACGATTTGATATTGTCTGTGAATTTGATGTTTCTGTGATTCTTGACGGTCAAACCTGTCCATTCTTGATGAATAATGTTTGTCAAAAGTGCAAATTCGTCCGATTTTTCAACACCGCTTTCTTTCCAATAATCGGTCAATTTATTTCGCGTTTCCTGACCTGTCATCCGCTGTTGAATCCATTTTTCGCTTCGACCGAGTTTTTGCCAATTCTCTCTGGCACGATCGATACTTTGTGATGGATCGGCGATTTCCTGCATCCGCTCGTATCCAACTTTCGCAAGCCATTGTTTGAAAGGTTCAGCTTTTGGTGAGGGAATTGATTGGATTAGACGAAGAACGTGTTCGACGTTTCCGCCAAGAGTTTTTCTTTTTTTCCCTTCAATTGTGAGCATTTCTACCTGGGGACAATTTGTCCCTATGTAGGATGCGAGTTCGGAATCCCGCTTTCTCAGCTTTTTCAAATAATCGGTGGGATTCGCAGAATCGGTCAAGGCTTCAACAATGTCAACCAAACTAAAAAACCAAGTGTCAATCGCTTCGTCATAATGTCGTCGAATTTTCTTGCTTTCAAATAATACTAACTTGCTCATTTTTTCCCCTTTATGAAGTTTATTTTATTCTAAATCTTCCAAGATAAAAACCGGGTCGTGGTATAAATTTGCAATTGATTTATCGGTCGAAAAACCCTTTCCCGCTAAAGATTTTCGGCATACATTTTTCAATTCGTTCGACGCGGGTTTTGGTCTGTTTCGGTTGTGAAAAATGGATGTAATAACCTCGCTGGCGTCCGGGCGTTAAAGCTTCAAAAGCCGTTTTGAATTCGGGATTTTCGGCGAATTTTGCTTCCAATTCTTCGGGGACTTCGTGTTCGGAAATTTCTTTAAACTTAACCTTTTCGCCCGATTTTTCGATCTCGATTGCTTCGCGGATATAAGCTTTCAACGTTGATTCGAGTTCGACAATCTTCTGCAAATCAGTAAATCGAACAACTCTTCCGGACTGCGTATTTTCGCCCGGTTTTTCTAGAATCTTTTTTTCGTCCTTTAATAATGCACCTTTCAAAAAACTCAGCACACAATTTTCATTAAAGGCACTAACGATCAAGACATTTTTATCCTCAAAAGTATAAACCGGAACACTCCATTTTAGTTCTTCCGTCAATCCACATTCGAGCACGATCTGCCGCAGCAACGCCATCTCTTCACGCCAGAAATTCACCTTGCATTGTGGCGTTCTAAAAAGGTTGCAGCGTCCGCAGCCATCTACTAAATATGCGTCAACTTTTGGATTTGTTTTGTTCATTATTCTAAATAATTTGTCTTTTTTAGCCGACGAAGTTGGCGAAATATTTGTAGCCCATAGCGAAGCTGTGGGTAAATTGATGCAAATAATCATTGAGCCATTGAAGATGGCGGCATAAATTTATGTCGTTCTCTCCGAGAACTTTATCGGCGTGACTTAAACTTAACCCCTAGCTTTGCAATGGGCTACAAATATTACGTCATTTTCAATGACTTCGTTTCGCTAATTATATTAATTTCAACAGTTAAATCGAAAACTTTTCTACAGTCTTGCTGAAAGCATACGACAGTTTCCTTTAATTTTGTCATAAATTCATCTCGCGGAAACTTTTCGTCAACGCACTTAATCTCTTGTAAACAAAGGACATCGGTTTTTGTGGTGTCAAGCCAATTTAAGACTGCTTCCAGGCGGATAGCGATTGAATTTACGTTCCAAGTTGCGATTTTCATTAATTTTATTCCAATAAAAGTTGTAATTGATTCTAGACGGATTTCTTGATTTTGAAAACTACCGACCTACTTAAAAACGATTTCAAAATTTTATCGCTTTTCGTTAAAAACGGAGTTATTATCTAAGAAATTGCGTAATTCCCACGCGGTTCGGTGAAGCATTATGGGAGAGCAGAAAGTTTCAGTTCAAATCGATGAGCATCAATTCAGACTTTTTACGAAAGCGATTTTGAATGATCTGCAAGCTCTGGAAAAGATGATTGAGGGCGGAATTTTGGAGGAAAATGTTCTGCGAATCGGTGCAGAGCAAGAAATGTTTTTAGTCGATTCCTCAATGCATCCCGCATCGATAGCTTTGCAAGTAATTGAGAAAGCTCAAGATAGCAGATTAACTCCGGAGATCGGACAGTTTAATTTGGAGGCGAATTTAACACCGCTTGAACTGAGTGGAAATTGCCTCAGCAACCTCGAAAAAGAGACTTTGGAGATTATTGAAATTACTAGAAAAACCGCGAATCTTATGAATTCCGATGTTGTTTTGGCGGGAATTTTACCTACCATTCAACATTCCGATCTAACGATGGAAAATCTCACCCCACTACCGCGGTATCACGAGCTTAATCGCATTTTGACCGAACTTCACGGCAGTGATCGACACGTCAGAATCAAAGGGTTGGACGAATTGCTTCTAACGCTTCCGGATGCTTTGAGCGAGACGTGTAACACCAGTTTTCAGTTGCACTTACAAGTTAATCCAAAGGATTTGGTCAATGCGTATAATTGGTCGCAGGCAGTTGCGGCACCGGTTTTGGCAAGTGCTGTTAATTCACCGATGTTATTCGGTCGCAGATTATGGCATGAAACGCGTTTGGCACTTTTCCAGCAGTCAACCGATACCCGCTCTGTCGTTCATCAGGCACGAAATCAAACTCCACGGGTAACATTTGGTCGCGATTGGGTGAGGGGATCAATTTTGGAGATTTTTCACGAAGACGTAGCTCGATATCGAATCATTTTTACACGAGAAGTGGAAGAAAATTCGCTTGAAACTTTGGAAGCGGGGCAGATTCCAAAACTCTCTTCGTGGCGAATGCACAATGGAACAATATGGCGTTGGAATCGGGCGTGTTATGGCGTTATAAATGGTAAACCAAGTTTGCGAATCGAAGTTAGATATTTACCGGCTGGTCCAAGCGTTGCGGATGAAATAGCTAACTCAGCGTTGTTTTTGGGTTTAATGATGTCGCTGCCGAAGGAATTTGGTGAGGTGAGTCAAAGAATGGAGTTTGATGATGCACGCAACAATTTCTTTAATGCTGCCCGCTATGGCTTGAAATCCCAAATGACGTGGCTCGATGGCGAAAATTATGCTACCTCGCAACTTATTTTGGAAGAATTATTGCCGCGTGCGAGGCACGGGTTGCGAAGCGTTGGAATTGACTCCGCGGATATCGAGCGTTATCTCGGCATAATTGAAGAGAGAGTTTTATCTGGGAAAACCGGTTCGCAATGGGTACTTGATTCATGGGCAAAAATGAATCCCGCCGCGAAAGCAAATGTCAGAACCCGGGCTTTAACTGCTCAGATGAAAAAGAATCAAGAGACAAACAAGCCAATTCACACATGGGAATTAGCTGAAGTTTTGGATAAAACGGATTGGGTTGATAATTATCGAACCGTTGAGCAATTTATGACCAAAGATCTTTTCACGGTTAGAGCTGAGGATGTGATTGATTTGGCAGCCAATTTGATGCATTGGAAACATATTCGACACGTTCCGGTGGAAGACAACAGCGGTAATCTCGTCGGCATTATTTCTTACCGTGACTTACTCGAACTCGTTGCATCTGAAAGGGTTAGATCGAACAAAGAGATCATTGTCAAAGAGATCATGAAGACTGATCTGGTCACGATCTCACCACAAATGCCGACTCTGGAAGCCCTAAATATAATGCGTGAAAAGAAAATTGGGTGCTTGCCTGTAGTTAAAGGAAAGCAGCTAATTGGACTTATTACCGCCCATGATTTTCTAACTGTTTCTACCAAACTTTTAGAGGAAAGATTGAAAGAAATTTAGTCTATGACCTGAATAAACGTAAAAAAGACGAGCCTCGTGAGACTCGTCTTTTGCTATGTAAGGATTGCGATTTAGAACTTAAATTTTGCTCTAAATTGCCCTACCCTTGGTCCGCCAATAGTGGTTGTTAATTTTCCAAAATCTAAAGTATCCTGCAAATCACTGGTTGGATTGGCAAAATTAACACTATCGAAAACATTGAATAAATCAAAGCCTAATTCAAAACTCATTCTTTCATTAATGCGTGTAGTTTTAACAAAACTAACATCAAATCGTTTTGAATCAGGTCCTCTAAAAGTATTTCGACCTAAATTACCAAATCCGCCAAGTGCTGATCGTAAACAACTTGTGTCGAAAGACGTTAAATTCGAAGTGCTGTATTCGCCAACAACTTGGTCTGCCGAGCAAACTATATTCGGACGACCAAAGCCTGGACGAAACAGACCGCCTGAGCCGCGAACCAAGTTGGTTAATTGTGAACCAGTGGCAACTTCGGGTTCGGCAGCAAAGATTGTAAATGGCGTTCCTGATTGAGTTTGAAAGAATCCTGAAACTGACCAACCGTTTAGAAAACGGCTGTTTGAGCCGCCTGTTGGAATTTCCCACAAGAAACTTGTGCTAAAACGGTGAGTGCGGTCAAAATCTGAAAGTCCTTTATTATTGGCAGTATTGTTGGCATCGCCTTGAGCAATAAAACCCGTATTTGGCACATCAGGTTTTCCGCCTCCGGCAGTGCTGCCCGGATCGCTCGACATAATATCAATTGATTTTGAGAAAGTATAAGCTGCACTAAACTGCAAACCTTTTGACATTCTCTTAGTCAAACTGAATTGTCCGCCGTGATAATCAGAATAAGCGTTTGACCTTAAAAGTATAGCTTCGGGAACATTGAATCCAAGAATCGGCACACGAGCCTCAAAACCAATGATAGTTTGATTTGTGCTGGATAAATTCAAGTCAACTAAACCTGTTGTTGTATTCAAAAATCCAAATGCCCGTCCAAGCCCTCGTTCACGAGCAGACGCACCCGCGTTTAATGCTCCATTTGGTGAGCCTGCGGTAACGTAAGCAGCATTAAACCTTTCAAATATATGGTCAGGCGTATTTGTATCATTTAAATCGTAGCCTTGATTCAAAGCAGTTGCCTGAAGCAGATTTCGTCCGGCAGTGCCGACATATCTGGCTTCAAACAATAAATCTTTGACTACTTCATACTGCATGCCAACATTCCATTGATGAACAAAAGGTGTTTGCACATCACGGTCAATTGCCCGAAATTCAAAGGTTTCAGCCACGTTTCCGAAGATACCTGCGGCAAATGGAACTCCGCGGGCGTCAGATGTAACGGGAGTATTGTCGCGGATTTGATAGCTTCCCGTTGCTCCTGAACTGCGAACAATTCTAAACGGAAGCCACGCACTTAATGGAATCGTTGTCGGTGTATTTGAAAATGCAGTCGCAATCGGTACATTTCCGCTCGGAACGGTAATTTCAACTTCTCTCAGGAATGGATAATTTGAGAAAACCGTATTGATAAACGCGGCTGACGGGCGATCATAAAATAATCCGTAACCACCGCGAAAAACTAATTTGTCATTGACTGCGTAGGCTAAACCAACTCGCGGAGCAAAATTATTTTTATCTTGTCCGTTAAGTGTATGTTTATTATCTACAACATTTGTCGCTGTAATTGCTCCGTCAACAACGGCATTTCCGGTCAGATTAACATTATTTGGAACGATAAATCCGCGAGTTGGATTATCACAATTTACGGTCGAACCGCCTGTTCGGGTAAAACAAGGCAAGAAAGAAGCTAAGTCAAAATTACCGATGCGTCCGTCTTTTTCGGTTGGATTCATAAATAATTCGTATCGCAGCCCAAAATTCAACGTCATTTTTCGATTTATTTTCCAATCATCCGTGATGTAAAACCCGAAATCCTGGAAACGGAAACTTTTATCCGTAACGCCGTATTGCGTATCTGCTTCGGTTGCATTACCTGTCAAGAATTGTGTAAAACTATCGAATTTTTCAAATTCAGTAGCTTGTTCTTCGGGTAAATTTGTGTCGAATTGATGACGTTTGAATTCGCCGCCAAATTTTATATTGTGGTTTCCTTTCGTCCAGGTGACATTGTCGCCGATGCTGAAAGTTGTTTGTTCTCTGCGGTTAAATGAATCATTTGGACCACCGAACGAAAAGTTTGCAAGATTATTTCGTCCGATATAATGCCCAAGTCTTGTCGTGGCAATACTTGAATCAAAAGTTGATGCAGGATTAAAAACTCCAACGCTTTCATTCGTGATTGTTAGAAAATCATCATCAAGGCGGCGTGTGTTATTCAAATTAAAATATCCAAAACGGATTTCATTGACCAAATTTGAGCCGAAAACGTGCGTATCGGCAATTGAAATAGTCCGATTTTTATCATCACGGCGAAGTGTAAATGGCGAAGCCAAACTATTTGGATCAGGGAATGAATCGAATCCCGGAAACTTTGAGTAAAAAAGTGTGCCGCTTAACGTATTGTTGGCGGAAAGTTGCCCATCAAGTCTTGTTGTAAACTGATTTTGTTCAAAACGCGATGGCTGAACATTGATTACTTCAACTAATGGATTTGCTCGTAATAAAGTTTTAGTAGTAACTGTTGGGTTTCCGCCAAACTGAAAACTTCCGGCACCTGTTTGGTCAACAATTCCTAAATTTCTTGAACTTGCCGGAGTTGGAATGATGAACCCGCCAGTTACGGGATTTCGCACATTCATTAGCCTGAAAGCCACATCACTAATATCTGAAGCTGCTAAACATTGTGCGGCACTAACAACCGCACAATTATTAGCGGCATTAAAAGCATTGGCGATAGCTGCTTTTGAACGGTCTGTTCCAAGTGCAAGTAATGCCGTGGGCAAAACTGTGCGACTTCTGGCAGATGAAACCAAGCCGGTGTTAGCTTTTGTATATTGATAACCGCCAAAGAAAAAGAATTTATTTTTGACAACCGGACCGCCAAATGTTCCGCCTGCTTCGGTTCGGTCTGCTATGGGTTTTTCAACACCTGCTTCCTTAAAGAAAAATTCATTGGTGTTAAGGGCTTTATTTTGCAAGTAGTAATAAGCTGATCCATTAAAACCGTTGCCTCCGGATTTAGTAACGAGCTGGAAATTTCCACCGCCGCTACGACCTGTCGAAGCATCGTAAAGCGAAGTTTGTAATTTAACTTCTTGCAGAGTTTCAGGGGCAGGCGAAATATTATCGCTCAAAGAACCTTCGTTACTTGTAATGTTCGTTGCGTCAATTCCGTTAAAGAAAAGACTGGTCGAAGTTGTTCTGGTTCCATTTACAGATGGTGATATGTTTCCGTTACCATTTATGCCAACGGGCGAAAGTTCGCTTGAAACACCTGCTTCTGAAGATAAAAGTCCGGTAAAACTACGAGTCGAAGTCGGAGTTTTCGTTAGTTGCTCACCCGTAATTTGTTTCGAAACTGCGGCTGATTCAACTTGGATTAAAGGCTGGTCGGTCGTAATGTTTACAACCGCGTCTGCTCCGCCAACTTCCAATTGAACGTCAACCGACCGCGGAACAGAGGCTTCAACCTCAACCGTGCGATTAACGCTTTTCTTAAAGTCTTGTTTTTCAACAGTAACAGTGTATATGCCAACAGGCAAAACTTGGATATTCCATCGCCCTTCGTCATTTGTTACTGAAGTTCGAGTTAAATTTGTTGCGTTATTTTTAACTGTTACAGCTGCTCCCTGCACAATTGCAGTTGTTTGGTCTGTAACCGTTCCGCTCAAACTACCTGTGGTTTGAGCAAAAACATTTGATATTCCAAAAATACTTAATGCTAATACTAAAATCTTTGAATAAAGATTGTGCTTCATAAAATCTCCTAATCTAAAAAACTTTTCAACCACAAATCAGCTTGGTAGAGAATCTCTAACAATCATCTATGTGTTATTTAAAATATTTATTGCCAGTTTCAAGTAGAAATACTAAGTGCCAGAAGTGACATTCAAGTGAACGAAAAGTTAAATAATTGTTAATTAGAAGTAAATTCCGTTTTAACAAAAGCAGGCATTTATCCTTGCAAAGAAAAATTTTCGGTTTGTGATATAATTTCGATTTTCTTAACGTATTTTTATATAAATAATTTGTTTTTATTCAGGAGAACAAGAAATGGCTGTTGATTATAGTAAAATTCAGGAATATTTAGGCTCAGATGCCAAAGCACTTCTTAATTATTCAAATCCCAAAATTTCAAAAGAGAGCTTACATCTTCCAAGTAGTGATTTTGTTGACAAAATTTGGATAAATTCGGACCGCAACCCAAATGTTTTGCGTAGTTTGCAGACTTTGTTCGATAATGGGCGATTGAAAAATACAGGTTATCTTTCGATCTTGCCGGTCGATCAGGGAATCGAACATTCGGCTGGTGCGAGTTTTGCACCAAATCCGATGTATTTTGATCCCGAAAATATCGTCAAATTGGCAATTGAAGGTGGTTGTAATGCGGTTGCTTCAACTTATGGAGTTCTTGGCATTGTCGCTCGTAAATACGCACATAAGATTCCATTTATCGTTAAGATAAATCACAATGAGCTTCTAACTTATCCAAATAAAGCAGATCAAGTTATGTTTGGCACGATTCAGCAAGCCAAAGATATGGGAGCAGTCGCGGTTGGTGCCACGATCTACTTTGGTTCTGATGAATCAACCCGACAAATTGTTGAAGTTGCAGAAGCTTTTGCCTACGCACACGAGCTCGGAATGGCGACGATTTTATGGTGCTATCTGCGTAATAATAAATTCAAGGGCAAAGATGGCGATATGCACGTTTCGGCAGATTTAACCGGACAAGCAAATCATCTCGGCGTAACGATTCAAGCCGACATCATCAAACAGAAATTGCCTGAGCGAAATGGGGGCTACAATATGCTCAATGTTGAAAGCAGCTATGGCAAAACTAATCCGAAAATTTACACGGAACTGAGTTCGGATAATCCGATTGATTTGGTTCGTTATCAGGTTGCCAATTGCTATATGGGACGTGCAGGACTCATTAATTCAGGCGGCGAATCAAAAGGTGAAAGCGATACGACAGATGCGATTCGAACAGCCGTTATCAATAAACGCGGCGGCGGAATGGGACTTATTTCAGGTAGGAAAGCATTCCAAAGACCAATGAATGAAGGTGCTGCTTTGCTCAATGCGATTCAAGATGTTTATCTTACGAAAGAAGTTACAATTGCTTAAAATCCAAGCATTTTCACTAAAACAGCCGGACGAAATGTGCGGCTGTTTTTTTAATGAATTTCTTCAAACTGCTAAATTTCTTTTTCGATAGAGTTTTGGATAATGAATGGTACCTGTCGCCAAAACGACAAACATTAAGAAGAAGTAGAAATTCGCCGGAGTTCGCAGCGGGAAATCAAAAAAGCTGTGAATGATGATTCCGAAACAGCCCGCCAATGCACCAACTGCTACCGCCCGCCGAAAACGATCGCTGGTTTGATTAATCATTCGCAGACTTTGCTTGAAGAGCAAGAGGATAAAGGCTGCAACACAAATAAATCCAAGTATTCCCGCATCAGATAATATCTGTAGGTACTCATTGTGAGCTTGCTCGACTCGCGAATTTCCGTTCCAGGTATCGTATTTGGTGAAAGCCGTTCCGAAAGTATCGAGTCCTGTTCCGATAATCGGATTGTCTCTAATAACTTGCAAAGCGACTTGCCAAAAATGACTTCTACCGGTTGAAACGTCAGCTTGGCTTGCCAAGCCCGTGCTACGCATCAAGAAGCTATCTGCTCCGAGAAACAAAACCGATCCAAACAATATCAAGATCAAAGCAAAACTCGCTCCGATCAATAGAAATTTGTTCTTTGATTTCGGCTCTAAATCTTCATCGGAAAATGGTTTGGCTTGTTTATTGGTAAGGTTAAAAAGCGTCACGAATCCAACAACTCCGAGAAGACTCAAAAGTCCGCCACGCGAACCCGTTAAAACTATCCCAATCCCTAATAAAACAATAGCGATTATTAGTAAAAGGCGTTTATCTTTTTTTGTAGATTCGCCATAAAGCAAACTTAGAGTAAGCCCAATAATCATCTCCAAAAGGGCGGCAAAATGATTTCTATTGGCAAATGATGCGAATGCCAACGTTTGATTACTCGGGCGAATTCCGTAAATAGAGGAAGTGCCGGTCAAAAATTGGAGAATTCCGATAAACGCCATGATCGAACCAAAAATTATGATCGCAAAAACAATTTTTCGAAGGCGACCTTGTGTATTTACAAAAACCAACGCCGCAGCAAAAAACAAAAGCAAATTTACAAGCTGAACTAACGCCATACGAGTTGTATTCGAATCAACTGAAAGCGAATTATCTACAGGAATTGAAAGCAGATCATTTGGTATTGAAGGATTGCCAAAAGGGAGAAGTTGTATAAATCCAATCAAAATCAAACCCAATATCGGGATTTGCAGCAAATTTGTATTAATGGAAAATTGTTTTTTGAAAAATGCATCCGCCAACCATAAAATCGTAATTAATCCGACAAAAATTGATAAAATCCCAGTCGATGAAGCATCTACTCCGCCATATGCAATTGTTGCAAACACTAAAATTACAATAAACAAGGCGAAGACAATTCCGCTCAAACGAGTTGGTTTTTCATTGACCAAAGTCGCGTCAAACCATTCGGAACTGCTGGTTGTTTCAATATTTCTGTCTTTATCCATTTTTTTATCTCAAAGTGAAGTCGTCAAACCAAAGTTTTCCCGAAATCGGACAAATTCCTTGTTTGCAATTGATATTTGCCAATCGAATAATTACGGCTTGCGTGTCTGGCAACGTGGTAAAATCGGCTGAAATCGGCAACCATTCGGCTGAATTGGTTACGGAATTACTCGACCCTAAAATCTTCCCATCATTTGCATCAGCAATTTCCCATTTTAGAGTTCCTAATGTTTTCAAATCTGCCCGAAAAAAGCCTTCCCATTTATAATTTTTGCTTCCTTCAACTACAACAGTCTGCTGAATTGTGCGTAAATCCTTTCCGGTAGTTGAATTAAAAAGCATAATCAGGCTTCTTTCACCGCCATGTTTCTGTCCGCCATCAGGAGCGATTTGAGATTGTCCTGCATCGCCGACTTTCCAATCAAAAAACTTCGCGTTTGCAGATTTGATCTCTTTTTCAAAACCACCGTTAAAAATCTTTCCAACCTCAGCTTTTTCATCTTCGACTGCAGAAAGTTGCATTTGCAAAGTCAGGGCATTTCGGAAACTTTTTGCCTCAATCAATTGATTAAAAAGCTCTTCGCCATTCGTTTTGTATTTATCTCGTTTGTCAGCATCGGGAATCGTGTTCCAAAAGGAAACGGCTTCATCAAAGCGTTTTTGTTTCGCTAAAAAAGGTGCGAGTCCGGCTTTTATCGAAGCAGAATCGCCAATTTTATTAGCAATCTGGGTTAGATCTCCATCGAAGATCTGCCATGCCGTCATTGCTGCCGGATTGGCGTATTTTTCGTCTTGCTCAACGGCTTTGCGAATTTCAAGAAAGGCTTCTTCAGAGTTGCCCTGCCGCAATAAATAATTGCCCAAAGTCCAATGAACTTCCGAATAATTCGGAGCTAGCTCAAGAGCTTTGCGAAAAGCTTTCTCAGCCCCTTTTCCGTCTCCTGATCGTTCTCTCGCTTTACCCAAAGACATCCATAAACGAAAATCATTTGGCGAAAGACTCGCGGCTTTTTCGTAGTATTCCAAAGCCTTTGTGAAATCTTCCGGCAAAAATCCTTTTTCAGTTAAAGCGGCTAACGAAAAATACGTCTGCGGATCATTTGGAGCAAATTTCGTGGATAATTCGGCTACTTCTTTAGTTGGGGCTTGCTTCGCAATAGTGTTTCCAAATGTCCACTTTAGAGAAAGATAGACAAAAAATAGGCTGAAAAGTATTGCGACTAAAAGAATTAAGCGATTTGCAAGCGAGTTGAATTTGAAAGATTTAATCGACATGTTTGTTTAGTTATAACCGAAACTTTTAATCAAAATCTATCGGTTCAATTTTTAGGAAAGCTTTCTTGAGCAAAACGTCTGCGTCATTGCAAATTTCCCTGACTTCCCGAATTTTATGCTTCGGAATTTTGCGGCTGGCAATAAGGATTTCCTGAATCTGATTATCTTTACAAGTTTGCAATAGCGAACCATTTCCATCAAAAACAGGCAGCCCTCGTATAACTTTGTCTTTTTTCAAAGGATCATCATCGACGAAGCCAACTGGATTGTAGTTCCATTCGACATTATTGTGAAGTTCACGTAAAACAAGTTCACCGCCATCGCCCGCACCATAAATCAAGACCTTAATTCCTGAAGAATTCATCGGATTTGGCAAAATTTGACGGAAAATCCTAAATGCCATTCTACTTCCTGCAATCCCCAAGAAAAGAAAGATTGCATCAAGAACGAAAACTGCCCGCGAAAATTCTACAAAACGATAGATTAATAGAATCGATAAAATACTCAGGATAGAACCAAAAATTATGCCTTTCGAAAAAGTAACCAAATCACCAATGCTTGTGTATCGCCAAATTCCCCGATAAACGCCGCTAATTAATAAAGCAAACATTTTCAGTACAATTAAGATCGGCAGGGTTTTGATGAATAAATCCCAATTTCTACTATTCTCGAAATTGCGAAAAAGAGTGGCGTAAGCACTATAGTAAGCCAAAACAATTAGGAAAAGGTCAAGGATTACTTCAAAAATCCGGCGTTTATAAGAAAAATCGAATATAAATCCAAAAACAGCATTATTCTGAAGTGCAATTTCCTCTTCTTGTTCTTCATAAACTTTTACTTTACCAAGATAAACTCCGATTATTGTCAGTCCAATAGCAAAAATAGTAATTAACGCAATGCCTTTTGTCAGATCAACTTCGCGGACGATTAAGGAAAGTAGTCCTGCCAAGAAAGCGAATCCATAGAGCATTAAAACTGCGGAGCGTTCGGAAAGCCCGAGTGCTACGAGCCTGTGCGACGTGTGATCTCGTCCACCTTGCGAAGCTTTTCGACCCCATATTTTTCGCAGAATTGTTACAAAAGTCGTATCAAAAATTGGCACAAAAAGCACTAAAACGGGAACTGCCAAGACCAACAAGAGGCTTCGGGAGCGTCCGCCAACTTGGGTTAATAAAACGGAACTTGCGAGAAAAAATCCGACAAACATTGAGCCGCAATCGCCCATAAAGATTGATGCGGGATTAAAATTAAAGACTAAAAAACCAATCAATGCCCCAACAAAAATAGAGACTATCAACAATTCCGGCATTTGTCCGCTCGAAGCGAATCCGAGTGCCAATGAAATCGTCGCAATAGCCGAGATCCCAGCCGCCAAGCCGTCCATATTGTCCAAAAGATTGATGGCATTGGTAATTCCGATCAACCAAAATGACGTGATTAGAATATTTATTACTTGTGAGCTCGTCCACATCGGAATCAAAACACTATTGAGCGAATCAGGAGAATTCGAAGAAAGTGCTAATCCGCCGCTGATGACCATCGCCACGCCAATGATTTGTCCGAATAACTTTTGATAAGGCTTTATGTGATAAATATCGTCAATTAGCCCGACAATAAAGAGAAAACTGCTGCTTCCCAAAATTATCAACGACGCAATTGTTTGCTCCGCAAACAACAATGAAACGATTATTGTTGTGAGAAAAATGGAAACACCGCCCAGCATAGCCGTTGGCTTCTTATGCCAGCGATCCGATTTTGGCTTGGCTACATAGCCAAACTTTCGTGCAAATTCTCTCGTCAGATAGGTTAAAAGAACCGATATCCCAAAAGCAATCAGACCAACAAATAAATAATTTTTTAATATTTCAGGCATTACCCAATCATCGCGTGGAAACTAAACCTAACTCGCTCATCATTGTTTCAAAAAAAGCGAAAAAACACAATTTTAACCAATAAATTATTGACTCATTAAATTGCTGTACAAGTTCTTTATATTCCTAATCAACGTTTCTTTTGAATATTTCGATAAAATAAATCGACGTCCCTTTTCGCCAAATTCCTCTCTCAATTTTTCATTATTCGCGAGGTGTATTACGCCTTTGTAAAATCCTTCGAGATTGTTTAGCGGAACACGCAAGCCGCGTTCACAAAATGTGAGATTTTCTTCCTCTCTCTCAATTTTCCCGAGTAAATCGACTACTCCGCCAACTTCAGTAGAAATAACCGCACGTGAATTCGCCATTCCTTCGATCAGCGAAAGCGGCGTACCTTCATTCAAAGAAGTTAAGGCTACGATGTCAATCCCCGAATAGAAAACGTCCGCATCATTTCGATTACCAAGAAACGAAATAAGCTCATTAATTCCAAGATCTTCGACTTCTTTTTCAAGATCTTTTCGCAAATGTCCGTCGCCGATGATCAAGAATTTTAACTTAGGCGAATCTGAATTTTTACGCTCCTTATAGAGCTTTGCGACCTGCAAAAAAAAAGAATGATTCTTGATTTCGGTCAAACGACCAACGAGTGCTACCAATATTTCATTGTCTTTCGCTCCGATTTCTTCACGCAAAATGTTTCTCTTTTCCCGCCAAACTTCAAATGGCTCGAGATCAATTCCGAGCGTTATAATTTCAAACTGTTTTGCCTTTCCAACCCCAAATTGATTATGTATTTCATCAAATTGCTGCTCCGTTATCACGATAATTTTATCGGTTGCGAGCAATGCCAACGTTTCCTCAATAAAAAGGAAAAATTTGGTTTTAAGCTTTCCATAATAACTGTGAAAAATATGACCGTGATAAGTACGAATCATTTTCACTTTTCGCCAGATCAGCCAGCGATAAAAAAAAACCTGCCACCGTCCAATCGTTCCTGCTTTGGCGGTATGAGTATGAATAATATCAGGTTTTTCGCGGCAAAATTCTCTGAAAACTTTCCAAAGCGAAACAATATCTTTTGGCGAAAGTTCCCGACTCATTTCGGGAATAAATCTTGGTTCAACACTGTATTGAGTCGCAAAATAACCCATATCTTCTTCGCCTTCGGGTACAGTTCCCGTCAGCAAAATTGACTGATATTCATCATTTTGTAAAGCTTGATTCAGCCAAACCACATGACGGGCAGGTCCACCGACGTTTAATCTGGCAATGATGCGAACAATCTTCATAAAAAAAATTCAGCAGTTGGCAAATCATTGTGCTCTGTTTTGGCAAAAGATACATATGATAAGGCTGTGCGGGAAAGCCGCCGCCAACTGCTGAAACTTAATCCAATTATTAATCCCCTTTAATCCATCGTATAGATTGTATTTGGATCGTCTTCGTACCCAATTTCGTCTATTTCTTCCATCTTACCTTCGCCCATAAAAAGTCGATTTGGACAATTTATAACGACTCCTTTTTCAATCAGACTAACATTTTTATAGGCATGAACAATTCCTTTCGGAACAATAACACGCTTGCGATTATCCGCCCCTACAAAAAGCGTCATTTCGTGATTATAGGTCGGAGAATCTTCCCGATTATCCCATAAACGCATTTTGAAATTTCCGCTTCCGATAAAACAAAAGAGATCAGCCTGATCAACGTGTTCGTGCGAACTAATCTGAAAAAGCGGTTCTGTAATCGAGATATATGCCATCGCCGGATAGAATTCTTCGGCTATTTCATCATGCCGGAAAAGTTCTGCGAGCCAACCGCGTTCATCAACAAATTTCTTCAGTGGGTAAACGACAACATCTTTAATTTTACCTTTCGTAAATGAAGCGCAGTTTTACTTGTTTGCACCCTTAACCTCCAAATTATTTGCACCGGTTTTGGAGACCAATTTCGAAGCGTAAAGCAGACTTTCAAAAGTTCCCGCATCTGTCCACCAGCCATCGAGTTCGTTC
>CAVXPU010000009.1:0-140237 GCA_963763855.1 Pyrinomonadaceae bacterium
AAAACTTAAAAAAATGGTCGTACAAAATCAAAACGAGTTTTTGCTCAAAAGTCTAACTGACAAGTTCAAGCTGCATTTTGCAGATTCTCAAAACATACGATTTTTTCGTGCCCCGGGCAGAGTAAATTTGATTGGCGAACATACTGATTACAATGAAGGTTTTGTCCTGCCGCTCGCCATCAATTTTGCGACCAGGGTCATCGCTCAAAAAAGAGACGATAGTTTAATTAATGTTTATTCTGAAAAATTCAAAGAATTCAGAAGATTTGACTTAAAAAATCCTGCAAATAAAAAGAGTGTTGATTGGGTAAACTACGTTGAAGGTGTTATCCGGATTTTACAAGCCAAAAATTTTGAGATTGGCGGGGCGAATCTTTGGATTGATTCTGATGTTCCTGTTGGAGCAGGTTTATCATCTTCGGCAGCGATAGAAGTCGCAGTCGCTTTGGCAGTTTCTTCTATCAATAACTTAAAGATCGACAAATTGGAACTCGCCTTAACAGGACAACAAGCGGAACACGAATATGTTGGTACAAAAAGCGGAATTATGGATCAGTTCGTTTCTGTTTTTGGTCGTGCCGGGCACGCACTTTTGATCGATTGCAGAACTCTCCAAGGAAAAAATGTTCGTTTAGATTTGAAAGAAACTGAAATTGTGGTCTGTAATTCGGGAGTGAAACACGATTTAGCGACCAGCGGATATAATCAACGACGGGCAGAGTGTGAAGAGGGTGTTCGATTATTGAAGAATTATCTGCCAAATATCAATTCACTTCGTGACGTTAAAATTCAAGAATTCAATAAATATTCAAAACATTTACCCGATGTGATAATGCGAAGATGTCGGCATATCATAGCCGAAAATCTGAGGACTTTGGAAGCGGTTAAAGCCTTTGAAAATGGTGATTTGCAGTTAGGCGGAAAATTGATGGGTGAATCGCATATTAGTTTACGCGATGATTTTGAAGTGAGCTGTGATGAACTGGATCTGTTGGTGAATTTAGCTAATAAATTTGGAGTTTATGGGGCAAGAATGACCGGCGGAGGCTTTGGCGGATCAATTATTAGTTTGGTCAAACGTCAAAAAGCGGACGAATTTATTGACTATATCAAGACGGCATATCAAGCCAAAACAAACTATATTGCGGACGCTTTTTGTGTCAAAGCAAGTGACGGAGCGAGCGAACTCAAATTTTCGGAAAATGTGCCAATTATTGCTTAATGATTGTTTTTGCAATTTTTCCGCGACCAAAAATAATTTGAAATATTTTAAAAATCCAGAAGAGAAGTCTATCCAAAATTTATGAAACTTAAACGACGCGATTTTATAAAAACGGCTCTTGCAGGTGCAAGTATTGGGGCTTTAAGCCAATTTACAGGTTTGGCTCAATCTTCAAAATCGGCAGCTTCAAGAATTGAGATTTTGTTAAATGAAAAAATCGGCGAAGTTAGTCCGCACATTTACGGACATTTTGTCGAACATTTAGGGGGCGTCGTTTACGATGGAATTTGGGTTGGCGAAAAGTCTAAAGTTAGAAATTATAATGGACTTCGGGCTGATCTAGTTGATGCATTGAAAAGAATTAAAGCACCAAATGCCCGTTATCCGGGCGGATGTTTTGCCGATTCGTATAACTGGCGTGACGGAATAGGCAAACGCTCTGATCGCCCGACCAGAACAAATTTTTGGATCAATGATCCGTCAATGAAGCAGAAAGCGAATTCGCCTGCCCGTTATGAGCCAAATCAATTTGGCACTAATGAATTTATGCGTTTCGTGCAATTAATCGGTGCAAAACCGTATATGGCGGCTAACTTGCGAGGTTTACCGGCGAATGATTTTTATGAATGGGTAGAATATTGCAATTCTCCGGCGAATTCAACGACAAATTCCAGACTCAGGGAATCCGGTGAATTCGGCAGTTCACAACCTTTCGGCGTGGAATATTGGGGAGTGGGCAATGAAGCTTGGGGATGCGGTGGAGATTTTACTCCGCAGGAATATGCCGCTGAATTTCGCCGGTTTACCGCCAGCGTCCCGGGTTATGGAGTTCCGCTTAAATTAATTGCTTCAGGTGCAAATGGCGATGATTACAAATGGACTCAAGGATTTTTTGAATCGATGAGTGAAAAAGGTCCTTGGGTTGCTGATCGCATTTGGGGTTGGGCATTGCATCATTACACGTGGAATGCTTCGGGCGGTCGTACAAACGATTGGTTTAAGGGCAAGTCTGACGCTCTCAAATTTGATAACGAGCAGTATTACAATATCTTACAAGAAGCCAACAGAATGGATGGATTATTGAAAGAACATTGGCGGATTATGGGCGAATTTGACCGTGATCGGGGAACAAAATTGGTCGTTGACGAATGGGGAGCATGGCATAGTCCGGGAACTGAAATTGGCGATAACTATCTTCTGAGTCAGCAAGTTACGATTCGTGATGCTTTGGTTTCAGGTTTATCGCTTGATACTTTTATTCGCCATGCTGACAAAGTAGCAATGGGAAATGCCGCACAGGTTATAAATTGCATTCATTCGCTATTTTTAGCCTATGAAGATAAATTTGTCTTAACGCCGAATTATCACGTTTTTGAAATGCAAATGCCGCATATGCAAGGTCAATCAATTCGCACGGAATTTTTTGCCGATCCAATTTCATACGTTAGAAATTCGTTGCCTTCCACTGTGGTCGCATTAGCCGGAGCAGCCAGTTTAAAGGGTAAAACACTAACTTTAACTGTTACAAATTCGCATATTTCCGAAGCTAATGAAGCTACTATTGATCTAAAGGGAGCAACTGTAATGTCCGGAACGGCAAGGATTTTAGCGGGCGACATTCGTGCACATAATTCATTTGAAAATCCTAATGCGGTCGTTCCAAAAGACGAAAAATTTGAAGTTAAAAAGACTCTGACTTTTAAGTTTCCGCCTTCTTCAGTTACCCGTCTGCAATTTAATTTAGCGTGATTCCAAAGTTTTTAAGTGTTTATGAAGGCGAAAATGAATCCTGAAATTACCAAAGTAAGGCAAAAGTTTATATTAAAAATTCTTCAAATATTTTTATTAAACTTTCTGCTTTTTCAACTAATTTTAGGACAAAATTATAAAAATCCGGTAATACCAGGAGATTTTCCCGACCCTTCGGTAATTAGGGTTGGAAATGATTTTTATGCGACGGCAACGAGCGGCGGTTGGTCTCCGTTTTTTCCGATATTGCACTCAAAAGATTTGGTCAATTGGAAAATAATCGGTTCAGTTTTTTCGCAAATGCCAAAATGGGCAAAAGGGGATTTTTGGGCACCTGAAATTGTGGAAGATAATGGCAGATTTTTCGTCTATTATACGGCTCGCCGGGATGAAGGTGCGGGTAAAAAAGGAACGCTTTGCGTCGCTGTTGCCACCGCCGGAAAGCCCGATGGCATTTGGCAAGATAAAGGTCCGTTGGTTTGCCAGGAAATGGGTTCGATCGATGCTGATTTTACAAGGGATGAGAACGGAAAGCCTTATTTGATTTGGAAAGAAGACGGAAATGACCGACAAAAACCGACCTGGCTTTACGCCCAGGAATTAGATGAAAGCGGAACAAAAGTGTTAGGCAATCCCCACAAACTCTTTCGTAATGATGAACCGTGGGAAGGCGGGGTAGTTGAAGGGGCTTTCGTAGTTCAAAAAGACGGTTGGTTTTTTATGTTTTATTCGGGAAATAGTTGCTGCGGAAGAGGTTGCACATACGCTTTAGGAGTTGCACGGTCAAAAACTCTTTTGGGAACATGGGAGAAAAATCCGTCGAATCCAATCCTTGAAGAAAATGATCTGTGGCGTTGTCCGGGTCACGGAAGCATTGTTGAAACAGCCGATAATCGCTATTTTTTGCTCTATCACGCTTACAGCAAACTGCCGAATGCTTTCGGAATCGGGCGGCAGGCATTGCTTGATGAAGTAAAATTTGAAAATGGTTGGGCAACCATCAACGGCAATAAAGGTGCTGCGGAATCAGCAGTTACACCGTTTCGTAACACTTTCCAACAATCAATTTTTTCAAACGCGAGCGATTCATTCAACTCAAATATCCTCTCGCCGCAATGGTCTAAGCCTTTTTTTGATAATGGTTTAAGTAACCTAAATGGTGGTTTGCTCTTTATCACGCCAACAAACGCGACAAATAACAAATCGTCTGAATCTGTCGTTGCTCAACGCTCGCTTTCAAATGAATTTTCGGCTTCCGCACAAATAAATTTTCGCCAAATAAGAGATGAAAATTCGTTAGGAATTTCGATTTACAGTTGGCGTGATAATGCAATCGGAATTAGTGTGGGAAAAGGCGAAGTTTTTGTTTGGCAAAGAGAAAACGGAAAGGAAAATAAGCTGGCTTCATCTGAATTGCCGAAAGGTCGTAAAAATATCACTTTGAGAATAGATTCTTCTCAAACCGGTTTTTCTTTTTCGTACAAATTCGACGAAGGGAACTGGCAATTCGTGAAAAATAAAGTTAAAAACGAACGATTGGAAGGTGGGCGTATTGCTTTGATCGAAAAAGGGAAAAGCAACAATTCGAAAGCGGGATTTGATTGGTTTAAGATTAACGGTCTGGATGTAAATCCCTGATGCACAGTAATTTAAGGCGAGAGTGTTTTACCAATTTGGCTAAACTTTTATGAAATTCAGATTGCTTATTCTTACAATTTTCATGTTGATGCAGATCTTACAGGTCTTTGCACAAACTGGTAAGTCGTATGAAAGCAACGAAAATCGACGAACGACGAATGTCGCACCGCAATATCCCTCACCTGTTACTTTTTTTGACGCAACCGCTAAATCAAAAATTAACTTTCGGCATTCAGCTTCGCGAACTTCATATAAGTATTTACCCGAAACAATGGGAGCGGGAGTTGGTTTGATAGATTTTGATAATGACGGATTATTAGACCTGTTTTTTTCAAATGGGGCGTTGATAAATGAAAATATGTTGAAAAATGCCGTATTGGATAAAACCGATTCCAAATTTTGGAACCGACTTTATCAACAGCAAAAAGACGGGACCTTCGCAGACGTAACGGAAAAAGCAGGCTTGAAAGGTGATGGCTACTCATTCGGAGTTGCCGTTGGTGATTTTAACAAAGACGGTTTTCAAGATTTATTTGTTACTCGTTTAGGCGGGGCAACACTTTACCGAAATAGTGGTAACGGAACTTTCAGCGATGTCACGGTTGAAAAAGGCTTAAAAATAGAAGGTTGGGCGACAACCACAGGTTTTTTTGATTATGACAAAGACGGGCGGCTTGATATTTTTGTTGCTCGATATGCGGATTGGGATTTTGAAAGCGGGAAAGTGTATTGTGGCGATCCCCGTCCGGGCTATCGTGCCTATTGTCACCCGGATAATTTTAAATCTTCAACCAATATTTTGCTGCACCAAAAAGCGGACGGCACTTTTGAAGACGTTAGCGTAAAGTCAAAAATTGCTGATTCAAAAGGGAAAGGATTGGGAATTGCCTTTGCAGATTTTGACGGTGATGGTTGGACTGATGTTTTTGTCGCCAATGACAAAGTGGATCAACAACTTTTTCACAATAATGGTGACGGAACTTTTGAAGAATTGGCACTAACATCCGGGGTTGCCTTTGATGAAAACGGCAGGAAATTTGCCGGAATGGGTATTGATGCCGCAGATTATGACAACGACGGATTCCCGGATGTTATTATCACAGCACTTTCTAATGAAACATATCCGCTTTTTCGCAATCTTGGCGAATGGATTTTTGATTATGCAACCAATACTTCCGGCGTTGCCCAAATTACGATCCTTGGAACCGGTTGGGGAATAAAATTTGCCGATGTTGATAATGATGGAATGCGGGATATTTTCGCCGCACAAAGTCACGTTTTGGATAATATAGAGAAAACTAACTCTTTTCTTAAATATAAGCAGACAATACTTTTAATGAGAAATAACGGGATGGTTTTTCAAAATGTATCTTACGCTTCGGGTGAAATTTTCAAACAAGATTTCACTGCGAGGGGATTAGCAATTGGCGATCTTGATAATGACGGGGATGTTGATTTTATTATTACTCAAATCGATGATTCGCCCATTATTGTTAAAAATAACGGCACAAAAAATAATTGGATAGGGTTGGATTTACGCGGTTTGGAAAAAAATCCGCCGCGTGGCGAAGGTTCCCGTATTACGATTATTGATGATAAAGATCGCCGACAAGTTTTTGATGTGACAAATTCGGGCAGTTATCTTTCGGCAAATGATTCGAGAATTTTGATCGGATTAGGCGACAGTCAAATTAAATCTTGCGAGATCCGATGGACAAACGGCGAAGTTCAAAAAATTTCTAACCCCAAAATAAACAGCTATCAAGTTATTCAAGGAAAGTAGATTCTTAAGCTAAATGAGAAAAATAATGAGGAAATTGGAACCACAAATATTGATATTGTTGATTTTTTTAATGAGTTGCAAAACTCAAACCGATCATTCTACCGAAGTCAATAAATCCCTGGAAACTAAGCAGAATGTTCCGGCAATATCAAAAATCACCCAACGGTCTTTTGGTAAAACGACCGACAACCAAGAGGCAACTCTTTACACTTTAAAAGAATACAAAAGGCACTGAAATCAGCCTAACCAATTATGGGGCAACAGTTACGAAGATCAAGACAATTGATAAAAATGGTAAATTTGAAAACGTTGTATTAGGATTCGATTCGATTGCAGGCTATACCAGCGAAGCGTATTTGAAATCAGGTCCGTATTTTGGGGCAACTATTGGACGTTATGGAAATAGGATTGCCAAAGCCAAATTTTCATTAGACGGAAACGAATATAAACTGCAAGCCAATAATGGCGAAAATAATCTTCACGGGGGCAAAAAAGCGTTTGATAAGGTATTTTGGCAAGGGCAAGAAGTCCAAACAGAAGATGGTTCGGCAATTGAATTTACATATCTAAGCAGGGATGGCGAAGAAGGTTTTCCAGGGAATTTAAGCGTTAAGGTAATTTTTACTTTAACTGAAACTAATGAATTGAAAATTGATTACACCGCGACAACCGATAAAAATACCGTAGTAAATCTGACTCACCATTCATATTTTAATCTGGGTGGGCAGGGAAACGGCGATATTTTGTCGCATATGCTTAAAATTGAGGCAGACAAATTCATTCCGATTGATAAAACTTCGATCCCGATCGGGCAACTTAAATCTGTAGAAAATACACCCTTCGATTTTCGCCAACCAAAAGAAATTGGCAAAGAAATCAATGCCGATGACGAACAGCTTAAAAATGGTAATGGTTATGATCATAATTTTGTACTAAATGGTGAAATTGGCAAATTGAAGACAGCCGCAATTATGATCGAACCAAAATCGGGACGAAAAATGGAAGTTTTGACGACCGAACCCGGTATTCAACTTTATACCGGCAACTTTCTTGACGGCACTTTGCAAAATAGCGAAGGAAAGATTTATGGACGTAGATTTGGATTATGTCTGGAAACACAGCGTTTTCCTGATTCGCCCAATCAAAAGGATTATCCGTCAACCGTCTTGAAAGTAGGTGAAACTTATAAAACTTCGACAGTTTATAAGTTTTCCGTTGAATGATTTTTGAATTGTTTTACACCAAAAGTATTCTAAAATGCGAATCTTTAATTAATGATATAGTCTAAATAAAAAAAATTGCAGAGCTAAAAGTTTGAGGAGAAAAATGTATGAAATTCTATCGAAATATGATGTTTGTTGCATTATTTGCGACATTTGCACTTACGGGTTGCGGTCCGCAATCACCAAACACAACGGTCAATAAATCGAGTAACGGGACAAATAATGCTGCCCCGACCAATTCGGGAAATACCGTTTCAACAAACGCCGGGAAGCAGAAAAAACTCGCTTTCGTTACCAATAATGCCTCTGATTTTTGGACAATTGCCCGAAAAGGCGTGGAAAAAGCCCAAGGTGAATTTAGCGATATTTCGGTTGAATTTAAAATTCCGTCCGAAGGCACAGCGGCTGATCAAAAAAGAGTTTTAGATGACCTCGTTGCCACGGGAATTGACGGAATGGCGATAAGTCCGGTTGATCCAACCAATCAAACCGAACATATTAACGAATTAGCCAAAAAGACTTTAATTGTTACACAAGACTCGGACGCACCAAATAGTTCTCGTTCGCTTTACGTTGGCACAAATAATGTTGACGCTGGCAAACAAGCCGGTAAATTAATTAAAGAAGCCTTGCCAAATGGCGGAAAAATTATTCTTTTTGTAGGCAAAAGTGATGCCCAAAACGCCAAAGAACGGGCTGATGGAATCAAAGAAGCCTTGGAAGGTTCAAATGTGGAAATTATTGACACCAGAACAGATGACACAGACCGAGCAAGGGCAAAAGCGAATGCTGCGGATGCCTTAGTTAAATATCCTGATGTTGCCGGATTGGTTGGGCTTTGGTCATACAATGGTCCGGCTATTTTGAACGCTGTCAAAGACGCCGATAAAGTTGGAAAAGTAAAAATCATTTGCTTTGATGAGGAAGATGAGACTTTGGCGGGAGTTAAAGACGGTGCAATTTACGGAACAGTCGTCCAACAGCCCTTTGAATTTGGTTATCAAGCTATTAAGTATATGAGACAAATTCTTAATAACGACAAAACAGGTTTGCCGGAATCAAAGCAAATTTTTGTTTCAACCTTGGAAATTAAAAAAGAAAATGTTGAAGAATTTACAGCAAAACTAAAAACACTGCGTGGTAAGTAAATGTCAGAATCGACAACCAAACCATTATTAGAACTCAAGGGCATCGGCAAACTCTTTCCGGGCGTCGTGGCATTGGATGATGTCAGTTTTAGCATCGGAAAGGGTGAAGTCGTTGCCTTACTGGGCGAAAATGGGGCGGGCAAGTCAACCTTGATGAAGATCATCGGTGGAATCTATCAGCCCGATGAGGGTGAAATTTTGGTTGATGGCAAGCAGACCAAAATCAATAACGTCAATGATTCAATCGCAAACGGTTTTGGCTTTATTCATCAGGAATTGAATGTACTCGACAATTTAGACGTCGCGGGCAACGTCTATCTTGGGCGTGAACCTTGCCAAGGCGGCATTTTCAAATTGTTAAAACTGATTGACCGCAAAAAAATGAATGCTGATGCGGAAGTTTATTTGCGGAGAATCGGTTTGAATATTTCACCCGATATGCCGCTTGCCAAACACAGCATCGGACAACAACAAATGGTGGAAATCGCGAAAGCCTTATCGCTCAAAGCACGGCTTTTGATAATGGACGAACCGACTTCAAGTTTAACCACCACCGAAACCGAAAAACTTTTAGCTGTTGTCCGCGACTTGCGAAATCAAGGTGTGAGTGTCATTTATATCACGCATCGTTTGGGCGAAGTTGACGAAATTTGTGACCGAGCCGTTGTTTTACGCGACGGCAAAAACGTCGGCGAATTGAACCGTAGCGATTTAACGCACGAGAATATGGTGCAGATGATGGTTGGAAGAGCTTTGAAACATAGCTACTTACCGCCCGAAGAATGGCACGATGAAACCGTTTTGGAAGCTAAAGACTTAATTACAAACCGTTATCCAAACAAAAAAGTTTCTTTTTCCGTCAAGAAAGGTGAAATTTTCGGAATTGCCGGTCTGGTCGGTGCAGGACGCTCCGATTTGGCACAAACAATTTTTGGAGTTGATGCCAAAAAAGGCGGACAAGTTATGCTTGACAACCAGGTTTTGCAAGGAAAATCTTCACGCGAGGCAATCGAGAAAGGCATCTATTTAATTCCCGAAGATCGTCGTAATACCGGATTACTAACCGAACTTTGCGTTCGTGAAAACATCACTTTGCCTGCCTTAAATCGTTATTCGTCAAGCGGTTTAGTCAACAAATCAAAAGAAAAAACCGAATCCGAAAGGCTTTGCAAACAGTTAAATGTCAAAACGGCTTCCGTCGAATCTTTAGTTAAGAATTTAAGCGGCGGCAACCAGCAAAAAGTCGTCTTGGCGAAATGGTTGCAGCTAAATCCGAGAGTGATGATTTTTGACGAACCAACACGCGGAATTGACGTTGGGGCAAAAGCGGAAATTTATAATTTGATTCGAGATTTAGCCAAAAACGGCGTCTCAATTATCGTTATTTCGAGCGATATGGAAGAAATTTTAGGCTTGAGCGACAGGCTCGCGGTTATGCACGAAGGACAAATTACCGGAATTCTAAATCGCGATGAATGCAATGAAAGAAATGTGATGAAATTAGCGGTAGGAAACCTAAATTAAGTCTCAAGCCGCAAGTCAGGAGTTTTTCTTAACTTAAGATTAAAGATTCACAAAAAACTAATGAAAAAAGACTTAGGCATATTTATTTTACTCGTGGTGCTGTGTGCGGTGGTTAGCATTTTGAATCCGCGTTTTTTGTCCGGCGATAACTTGCAAAATATGGCTCGCCTGATTGGGATGTATGGCATCTTCAGCATCGGGGTCGGGATCGTCATTATCACCGGCGGAATTGACCTTTCAATTGGTTCGATGATTGCGTTATTAGGTGTTTTGCTTTCATTCTTATTGGTAGATTACGGTGTCCTAGGCATTTTAGCGATCGTGATTGTGTTGGGCGTTTCGATTGGTCTGGGATTGCTGCACGGAACTTTGATTTCGAGGATCGGAATGCAGCCGTTTATTGTCACGCTTTGCGGATTATTATTTTATCGCGGAATGGCGAGATTTATCGCCAATGACGAAACGAAAGGATTCGGAACGGGCGAGGGCTTCGGACTTCTGAAATCTTTGGCGACAGATTCCTTTTTCGGCGTTCCCGCACCGTTTATTTTGTTGGTAGTAATTGCCGCGATTATGTGGGTTTTACTTCACAGATCAATTTTTGGCAGATACCTTTTCGCAGTTGGTCGCAATGAAGATGCCGCGAGATATTCGGGGATTAATTCGAAAACCGTAATCACCTCCGCTTATATGATCTGTGGATTTTTGACGGGAATTGCGGCGATATTGGTGGCATTTTATACCAACTCGATTTCGCCTTCTTCCCACGGCAATTTCTATGAACTTTACGCAGTCGCGGCGGCAGTTTTGGGCGGTTGTTCATTGCGTGGTGGCGAAGGTTCAATAATTGGAATCATTATTGGAACAGCACTTTTGCAAATTCTACAAAACTTGGTAAATCTGCTCGGAATTCCTTCATCACTCAATTTTGCCGTGATGGGTGCAGTCATTTTGGTTGGAGTTTTGGCTGACCAATTGATCAAACAAAGAGCCGCGAAAATTTGATAATTCCATCGAATTATGAAGACAACAATTCGCCTGAGTTGGTGCAAACCACGATTGTAATTAGATTCTTCGGCTGGTGTTTACAAAAATCGTCCGGCAAATGGAATTGCACGTGTTATTTGTTGTCGCCCGATACATAATATCTGTTATCGGACGCATCATGTAAATGCTCTCTTTTGTATTTGTCGATAATTTTGGTAATTCACTTATTGAGTAAAAACGTAAATCGGACTCGCCTAACTCCTATTAAGGTTCGAGCGTGATGGGTGACCGGCTGGAAAACTCGTTTCAACCAACGATTGGAAATGTTGCGAATTCGTTGAAACCGCTATTTCTCCATCTAGCTCAGAAATCCATTTAATTGTTGAAAAACATCGCACGTTTTCGCCCTCGTTGGAAATTTCGGGACTTTTGATTTTGCCTTGAATGATTAAATTGTTAGTTGTTGCAATTTCCGAAACCGAAATGTTAACGCTTTCTTGGCTCAATTTCTCAAAATCTTCCAGACTGCGACTGATATAGCCACGATTAAATGCGATTACCACATTCCGGGTCATTACCTTATCAGTCAGCAAATGTCGATATAAAGCTAAATATTCGTCTTGAAAATGAAACGCTTCGGCTAAGACAAAGCGATAAGGCTCAGCTTTTTCAGTGTTCAACGTATAACATCGCACTTTATCTAAAGAACATCTACGCAGAAGGCGAACTTATTCAAGACTCAACTACGGACGATTTCTCGGTAGTTTGAATTGAAGGAAATCGTAAGATAGTCTCATGAATTGATTAATCGGGACATTTTATTCTATTTTTGTCCCATTTAGTTGCAATCGGGACAAAATAAAGGCAATAATGTCCCAATTAGGTTTAAATGGGACAAAAATGTCCCGATTAGAGATTAGGAAATTGGAAAAATGAAAACAGCCGAAATAGAATCGCTTATTTTGCAACTGTTGACCAAACAGCCCGAGGTCAGCATTCGCTCGATTGCCCCGGTAGCAGGTTTGTCGCCGGACGACGAAACCGACCGTAAAGCAATTCGCCGGGCGTTTATCTCACTCAAAGAGCAGGGTTTAATAATTTCCGAAGGTGAAGGACGCTCACGTGTTTATATTTTATCAGCAGCCGGAAAAACAAAAGTATCTGAAAGGGACAAGAAGGAAGACGGCGATTATTTCAGAGGAATCACGCTATCACCCGAATCTGAAAACTTGTTAAAAAGCGTCTCACAGCCTATTGAAACGCGTTCGCCTGTCGGATATAACCGAAACTTCTTGGAGTTATACAAACCGAACGAAACTTTTTATCTAACTGCCGAGCAACGCGAAAATTTACTCGCACATGGGCGTGGCGAAGCAACAGAGCGTCCTGCGGGAACATACGCCCGAAACATCCTTGATCGGCTCTTAATTGATCTTTCATGGAATTCAAGCCGGCTTGAGGGCAACACCTATTCTTTGCTTGAAACAAAGCGTTTAATTGAGCTTGGCGAAACAGCGGTTGGAAAAGACGCATCAGAAGCACAAATGATTCTGAATCATAAAGCTGCCATCGAGTATATCGTTGAAACATCGGAAGAGGATCAAATCACTACTCACGAAGTTTGTAGCATTCACGCACTTTTGTCCGAAAATCTTTTAGGCGATCCGGCAGCTTCAGGGCGTATTAGAAGTATTGCAGTTGCAATTGGCGGTTCGACATACATTCCGCTCGAAAATCCTCATCTGCTCCGCGAATGTCTTGCAATTTTCACCGAAAAAATTAATCGGATCGAAAACCCATTCGAGGCGTCATTTTTTTCGCTTGTACATTTATCCTATTTGCAAACGTTTGAAGATGTTAATAAGAGAACGGCACGGCTCGTCGCAAATATTCCTCTGGTCAAACAAAATCTAAAGCCGCTTTCGTTTACAGACGTTAATCGAGATGCTTATGTTACTGCTCTGCTTGCGGTTTACGAAACGAATAATATCAGCTTGCTTCGCGACCTATATCTTTGGGCTTACAGGCGTTCTTCACAGCGATATACTTCTATTCAGCAAGCGATTGGCGAGCCGAATTTGTTGAAACTGAAATATCGAATGGAGATTCAGGAAATTGTGAGGACAATCATTCTAGAAAAGATCGACGGAGTTAACGTTTTAAAGAGAATCCAAGAACTGATTGACGCAAAAAACTTTAACGAATCCGAACGCCAAGAGCTTATAAATCTGATCGAGACAGAAATTATGAGTTTGCACGAAGGAAGCGTCGCACGGTTCAAAGTTCGCCCAAGCGAATATCACGCGTGGAAGGCATTACAGTAACTTTCATCAAATGTTGATTCGGGTGAGGAAATATCTATGAAACAACCGATGAATTTGACCGAATAGAATTTAGAAAAAAAATCAAAATGAAAATAGGAACTATTATCAATCAATACAAAATCATCTCCGCGATTGGAAAAGGTGGAAAGGGTGAAGTTTAATCGGCGAAAGACACGCCGTTGAATCGTCAAGTTGCCATTAAACTTGTTCCTGCTGATTTTGTCGCAGACGAAGGCAGCATGAGTCGTTTTGGGCACGAAACACGGGCACATTTGGAGCTTGAACGTCTGACTAGACAATACAAACACCTCAATAAACAATCAGCTGAAAGCAAAGGCTGCCATACACCATATTCACCTTATCAATTTTAGGGATTGCCGGGTGGTATTTCGACAATGCGATGATTTGGAATTAGGAAGGAAGCAACTGAATGATTACTCTAAAGGCAACCGTCTTTCGGATTTTTTAAGTTCCCGGTTGAACGTAAGGAACTTTTTCGAAGATCTTGCGTTCTTCACCACGCGGATCGTTTTCTAAATGCGGAGGCACGTCAAAAACCATCGTCTCTCGTTTTGCCATCGAATAAGGTCTCCAAGCTGGGATTAACTTGTTGTTTGGGTTACCTTTACGGGTAAATGCAAGAAACGTCTCGCTCATAATATCCGCCATTTTTTGTGCAGTCGAACCTTGAGCAGTTGCACCTGGTTTGCCGATATTGTCGAAAACAAGTTGGATATCTGCACCATGCGGAGCTCCAAATTTTCCGCCGTCACGAGTAGATTTCCAATCAAGCTGATAAGCAAACGCAGGAAAACCTGATTTTGCACGTTCTTCCGCTTCAATAATTGCCCCACGCCAACTGCGTGAAGCCGTCGTGATCTTGAACAATAAATCGCTTGCCGTTAATTTCGGATAAAGTTGGCGGTATTTTGTGATAACTTCTTCGGGCTTAATATCTACCCGCATATTCGGAATCAATTTTTCCGGTAATTGCTCCCAAGTTACTGTAAAATTGGTCGGATCACCGCCCAAAAATGCCCGCGTTTCGTCGTGAGTATTGCCGATAATCATTGGAATATTGTTCGATTGACTTGGTGCATTAGGATAAAACGGATGTCGAAAAAGATTTTTTTCATCCAAGGCTGGTGCAAAATTTACGCCGCCGGATGGTAAAACCGGGTCTTTGGTATTCAAAACTTCGAGAATTTTCTGAAATGGAATCGTCCGAATTTCCTGGACATTATTTAATTTCAAAGCATCCACGATCGCTTTTGTCCGCAAAGTTCCGTTCAATGCACCGCAAGCTGTAACTTGTTGACCACTCATCGTCGCGGCTTTGTGAAACAGACCTTTCGCCGAAGGCATCGCCATCAAAGTTGCGATTTTCGCTCCGCCACCTGATTGCCCGAAAACCATTATGTTATTCGGGTCGCCGCCAAATTCGTAGATATTTTCCTTAACCCATTGCAACGCGAGAATAATATCGAGTTGCCCGGCGTTTCCGGAATCCGCAAATTCCGCACCGCCAAATCTGGCTAAATATAAGTAACCAAACGCATTAAGCCGATGATTTATTGAAACAACCACGACATTTCCGCGATTACAAAGACGAACTCCGTCGTAAAGCGGACTCGAACCCGAACCGGTGGCAAATGCTCCGCCGTGAATATAAAACATCACCGGACGCTTTCCGCCATCTCGCATTTTCGGCGTGAAAACATTCAAAAACAGACAATCTTCGCTTTGATTTTCGCCTCTTCCGCCTTGCGGCGAAGAATTTCCGTATTTGGTTGCTTCTTGAACGTCGTTCCATTTATCGGGCGATCTTGGGGCTTGAAAACGAACCGTCGAAGTATCGGCACCGTAACGAATTCCTTTAAAACAATTGACATTATTATCAATGTATCCACGAACTTTACCGTATTTGGTCGTCGCAACAGGCGATTCATTTTGTGCAAAAATGGAGTTCGAAAAAGTTAAAACGGTTGCACCCGCAAGTGAACTTTTTAGAAAATTTCGACGATTTAGATTTGTAGATTTCATAATTTGTTTTGCCCGCGAATCTACGCGAATGAACGCGAATCTTTAAGATTGAAAAGTAGGATTTGAATTATTAGCGAAGATTCGCGTCAATTTGCGGGCAACCTCTTATCAAATTTATCAGGCGTAAGTGCTTTATTTGTAAATCTTACCTTCTTAATCGCACCCTTAAACCAATAAACTTTATTTTGCCGGACTCCAAGCGACGTTTTGCCTTTTTTCATCGGCTTAAATTCAATTTCGCCGCTCATTTCAAATTTTCCATCGACAAAATGACTCATCGTTTTGCCGTCGTAGACTAAGGCGACGTGATACCATTTCCCCAATGGATGCTTAAAATTTTCAGCCAAAAGCGGGAAACGATTGTCGCCGGATTTCATAAAAGTATCCAAAAACCACTCATTTCCAACCAAACGCGTTTCCATCAAAACCCTTACTTCCGCAGCCGGATATTGTTCGATGTGAAACCAACGCTGTTCTTTTGCTCCGTCAGCATCAGGGCGAAAAATCGCTTCAATCGTAAAGGCAGAAAATCCTTCGATCGGATTTGTATCGAGGAAAATCCCATCGTCAATCCCATCAAATTCGATTGCTTTATCAACAGCTTTCGGTTCGCCTAAAACTTCGGTTTTGTGTTTGCCAATCTTTTTTAAGTTATTGACTTTCCAAATAGTTGATTGCGGAAAAACAGCAATCGAGGCAAACAGCATCAGAATTGTAATTTGTATAAATTTCATTTTTCTTTCAGTTCAAATAATTTCCCCGTGACAACAAATTTTCCTTGGATTGCATTTGTAGTTTTTGCGTCCGCATTTCCCGAAAAATTCGGCTGTTCGCCGCCGATGCTCAACGAGAATTCGCCAGGTTCAATTACACGCATGCCGATGTCTAAAAACACTGACATTTGCCGGGGATTGATTGTAAAAGTAACTTTTCGTTTCTCGCCGGCTTTCAAATTGATTCTCTCCACACCAACCAAATTGCGAATCGGAACGGGAACAGAAGCCTTCGTATCGCTCAAATAAAGCTGAACAATTTCATCACCACTAATCTTGCTAACATTCTTTACTTCAGCAGTTACGGTCAAACTTGCCCCTGCCAAAACACTCTTTTTGACGGCTAAATTGCTGTATTCAAATTTGGAATAGCTCAAACCGTAGCCGAATGGATAAAGCGGCGTTCCGCGAAAATAGCGGTAGGTTTTGCCTTCCATATTGTAGTCGTTGAAGGGCGGTAAATCGTTGACCGATTTGTAAAATGTAACGGGCAAACGTCCCGCCGGATTGTAATCGCCAAAAATGACATCGGCAATTGCCGTTCCGCCAAATTGCCCTGGATACCAGGCGTGCAAAATCGCGGGAAGGTTTTCGTTTTCCCAATTCATCGCCAAAGCACTGCCGCCCATCGTGATTAAAACAACCGGTTTTCCGAGTTTGTGAACCTCTTTAATTAACTCAAGTTGCGGTTTCGGCAGAGCAATTTCGATTCTATCGCCGCCTGCAAATCCCTCGGTTTTTACATCCATTTGTTCGCCCTCAACCGACGGATTTATACCCATAACCATCACAACTGAGTCCGCCTGTTTTGCTTTCGCCAAGGCATCTTCTCGCAATTTTGCCTGAGCGGATGGTGGGTTCCAAACCAATCTTGAGGCGGAAGAATCGCTACGATTTTCGATATATTCAATTTTCAAATCGTAAGTTTTACCCGCTGTGAAATCGAACTTTGCGGTAATCTTATTCGAGCGTTTGTTGGTGCTTTCTTCCAACTCTAAATTATTGTCAAGATACACTTTAACGAATCCACGTCCACGCCAGCCAAAATCATACTTGCCCGTTTCAGGGGCAGTAAGTTTGCCTGTCCAGCGAACCGAAAAGTTGTTTTCGATCACTCCTTTCGGTGGTATCGCGTTTCCCCAAACAAAATTAATTTGTGCATCATTTCTGGTGCCCGAAGGCTGACCGCTCAAATCTTGATTATTGAAATACTCAGCCTTCAAACCGGGTGAAAATGCCTCCGCCGGAATTGGCTCGAAATCGTTACCCGTTTGATACATTCCCGCCGAATAGAGAACTCTTGTCTGTGGAGAAACGCTTTTTTTGATGCCATCCAAAACGGTAGACCAAACAGACGGTTTTCCGTTGTAGTTGCCCAAAAGAACTTCTTTATCATTCGCATTCGGACCAATTACTGCAATCGTTTTCAAGTCCTTTTTGAGCGGCAAAACTCCATCGTTTTTGAGTAAAACCAGCGATTCACGCGAGGATTGCAGCGACAATTTGTGATTTTCGGGCGTATCGTTTGCCGAATAAGGGATTTGAGCGTATTTGACTACTTCAGGCGGGTCAAACATTCCGAGTTGGAATCGGATCTTCATCAAATTCTTCACCGCCGTATCAATTTCCTTTTCGTTTATCAGCCCTTTTTTAACGGCTTCAGGGAGCGATTTATATTCTCCGCCGCAGGTCAGATCGGTCCCTTTGCGGACGGCTAAAGCAGAAGCTTCGGCTTCGGTCGGCAAGAATTTGTGGCGAATATAAATGTCGTCAATCGCCCCGCAGTCGGACACAACGTGACCCGTAAACTTCCATTCACCACGCAAAATGTCAACAAGGAGTTTATCGCTCGCACAAGCCGGTAAACCGAGAAAACGATTGTAAGCACACATCAAGCCTGTAGCTTTTCCGTCCATGATCGTGGTGCGAAAAGCCGGCAAATATGTTTCCCGTAAATCTCTTTCGGAGGTGATCGCGTCAAATGTATGCCGTTCAGATTCAGGTCCGCTATGAACGGCGAAATGCTTCACGGCGGCGGAAGATTTCAAATATTTCGGATCGTTTCCTTGCAAACCCTTCACGAATGCGTTGCCCAATTTCCCGGTCAAAAATGGATCTTCGCCCCAAGTTTCTTGCCCGCGACCCCAACGCGGATCGCGGAAAATATTGATATTCGGCGACCAAAACGTCAATCCTCGATAACGGCTGAAATCATTTTTTCTCACGGCTTCGTGATGTTTCGCACGGGCTTCGGTTGAAATCACATCCGCGGCATTGAAAACCAATTTATCGTTAAAAGTTGCCGCCATTCCGATGGCTTGCGGAAAAACCGTCGCAACGCCTGAGCGGGCGACGCCGTGCAAAGCCTCATTCCACCATTCGTATTGCGGCACGCCAAGCCGAGGAATCGCCGGAGCACCATTCTGCATCTGGAAGACCTTTTCTTCCAACGTCATCCGCGAAACGAGATCGTCGACTCTTTGTTCAATGGGCAATTTCGGATTTTTGTATATTGGTTGAGAAGTTTGTCCAAAAGTTGGTGTAATTGACAGTAATAGGAATAAATTTGTCAGTCCCGCGAAAGCTTTAAAACAATAAAATTTTTTCATAAACAACCAACGTAGAAATTCAATTTTTCTTCACAAACGCCGTCAATACACTTATATTCCGCACGAAAACACCCGTCGAATAACCCTTAATAATCTCAAATTCACCCGAATTCATTCCGTATTTTTCCTTTGCGTCTAATTTCAAAACTCGGCAATCAGTAACCCAAGCACTTCGTTTATCCATTGCATTGATTGGGTTGGCAACATTTGGTGTATCCGGTCTCGGAGAATCGCCGTTCCAGCTCAGTTCTTTTTCATATTCGGCTCGGGCGGTTTTGGAATCGAGCGATTTTATTCGCTCGTATTCTCTTCTAATAGGTTCCACATTGACGATTTGGCGAATATTCAAACTACTGTTATTACCTGTCGTTCCCAATTTACTATCTGCAGAAACTTGATTACTCCATTGATAAAGTCCGTAGCCAATTTCATTCGTTTTATTGGTCTGGATCACGTAAACAGGTAAATTTGTGCCGAGTTCGTAATATCTGGCAGGCGGACGCTTAAACTCACTTGCTTCTTTATTTACGCGGTCAAACCAGCTAATACAAAGCGGAATCGGACGCAAATAACGACGGTCTCCCGTCATTTTGTAAAACATTTCAAGTGTTTCTATCACCTGTTCGCTTTCTCGAATCACAAATCCCGCAGGTTCATGCGTGCGAGCTTTGACAGGTTGCATCGTGTCGGGATGATATTGTTCTGCCCAGCAACCTTGATCTTCGGGACCTTGCACCGCAATCAGAAAATCCACCGCTTTTTTAGCCGAATCCAGATATTTTTTGTCGCCGAGTTTTTCGTAAGCATCAACTAAAACGTCAATCGCCGTCACGGTCGCCCCGTCATTCAAAGTGTAATATGAAGTGTAATCGGGAAAACCGTCATGGATAAAATCGTATTTGAGCGGAAATCTTTGCGGAAATGCACCGTTTGGATATTGTGCTGTCAGAAAAAAGTTTAGTGCTTTTAGCAGAGGAGCTTTATATTTTTCGTTTTTAGAAACGACGTAAAGTCCTAAAAGAAAACGGGTTGCGTTTTGTGAATTGCCGTCATCGAGCGTTGCGTTTCCTTTGTAAAAACGCTGTTCTTCCATTCCCCATTTGAATTTTGATGCTTGATTTTTGTAAAAATCCTGCAAGCCTTTCGGTTCAAAATCAACAACATAATGCCAACCGCCTTCCTTTGTTTGTCCGAAAATCAACGCATTGGCAGCTTTTTGGGCAACCTCAAGATAATATTTATCACCTGTCGCTTGATAAGCATTAAGCATCGTCATCCCGACCATTGGCGTTCCCGATTGAACCCAAATTTGCGATTTTCGAGCAGGGACTTCGCCGTAATATTTCGAAAAATCTTCAGAAACATTCCAAACATAACCACCGCGAGTTGAAACTTTCGTCGAAAAAAACTCGGTCGCTTTTTTCATTGCGGATAAAACGTCTTGTTTTGTTTGGGCAAACGCGAAAGTTGGGAGCAACAAGAAAAGAACAAGTAGTTTTTTCATAATTATTAATTGTAAATTGTTAATTATAAATGTGTTATGGCGGCTGACGAATTAACCATTAACAATTAATAACTGACAATTATTTCAAAAAGTCTTCACGAATTGGCGAAAAAATATCAATCAAAATTACTTCTTCATCGAGCATGGTTGCACCGTGCCAAAAATTTGACGGAAAATGCAAAACATCACCCGCCTCAAATACTTTTTGATTTTCGCCGAGCGTGAACAGAACCTTCCCTTTTTCGATGATCGTCATCTGTTCGTGGGGATGCTCGTGTGCCGGCGTAATGGTTTTCGGTGCAAACCGGAGTCGGCAGATCATCATCTTTTCGCCGACGATCATTTGTCGTTCAATGCCTTCGCCAATTATTTCAAACGGGATTTTGTCCCAATTATATTGATTTCCAAGCAAAACAGGTGCTGTCATTTTTAACCTCTTGCGTCCTTCACAATCTGGACAAATTGCTTCGCATTTTCAGTAATTTTTGCTGCATTCCCTTCCCGCAAAGCCTTCAAATCAACCAAATCCGCACCGATCCCTAAGGCACTTGAGCCCGCTTTAATAAAATCGGCGGCTGTGTTGAGATTGACTCCGCCCGTCGGAATCAGTTCAACTTGTGGAAGAGGTGCTTTCAAACCTTTGATGTAACTCGCTCCGCCCATCGCCGAACACGGGAAAACTTTTACAAAATCGGCACCGGCTTGCCATGCTGTAACGACTTCCGTAGGGGTCAATGCTCCCGGACAGATCGGAATTGAATAACGTCGGCAAAGTTCAATGGTTTTAACATTTAACGCCGGGCTGACAACAAATGTTGCACCCGCCAATATGCACGCACGAGCGGTTTCAGGATCGATCACAGTTCCCGCCCCAAGCACAATTTCGTCACCGAATTTATCGGCTAATTTTTCGATAACTTTGATCGCTCCGGGAACCGTCATCGTGATTTCCAAAATTGGAACGCCGCCTGCTTTGATTGCTTCAACGGCTTCCATCGCTTCTTCGGCTGAGTTCGCCCGCACAACAGGAACGACACCAATTTCTTTGATTATTCTGATTACTTCGTCTCTTTTCATAGCTTGAATGTTACGCATCGGCTCACGCCCGACGCTACTGACAATTTTGATTTAGCGAGCCACGCGTGCTCCCCCGCCTTTCATTACTCGTTGCACGTCCGCGAAGCTCGCCATCGTTGTATCGCCGGGTGTTGACATCGCTAAGGCTCCGTGTGCCGCACCGCAATTTACCGCGTATTGGGCATCTTCTCCGCTTAAAAATCCGTAAATTAGCCCTGACGCGAACGAATCTCCGCCGCCAACCCGGTCAAAAATTTCCAGATTTTCACGCATTGTTGCTTGATAAAGTTTGTCGTTGGTAAAGCAGACGGCTCCCCAATCGTTAATTGATGCGGTTTTAGCATTTCGGAGAGTCGTTGCCGCAACGGCGAAATTAGGAAAATCCGCGACCGCTTTACGAATCATTTTTTCAAAATTTGCAACATCTAATTTCGAGTGATTTTCGTCTTGACCTTCAACTTCGTAGCCTAAACACGCGGTAAAATCTTCTTCGTTGCCGATCATTACGTCAACATATTTCGCCAAATCACGATTCACTTCCTGTGCTTTCGCTTGTCCGCCGATTGATTTCCAAAGCGAATCACGAAAGTTCAAATCATATGAAATAACTGTACCGTGTTTTTTGGCGATTTCCATTGCTTCTTTGGCAACGTCCGGCGTTGATTCGCTCAACGCACAGAAAATTCCGCCGGTATGAAACCATCTGGCACCTTCTTCGCCGAAGATCTTTTCCCAATCAACATCGCCTTTTTTGAGCTGCGAAACAGCAGTATTTCCGCGGTCAGAGCAACCGAGAGCAGCACGAACACCAAATCCGCGTTCGGTAAAATTCATTCCATTGCGAGTCGTTCGACCAACGCCGTCATACTTAACCCATTTGACGTGCGATTGATCGACGCCGCCTTGATAAATTAGATCTTGGACAAGTTTTCCAATCGGATTATCCGCAAACGCAGTAACCACCGCAGCTTCAAGTCCGAAGCAACGCTTCAAACCGCGAGCTACATTATATTCGCCGCCGCCTTCCCAAACCTCAAACGAACGCGTTGTATGAATCCGTTTATTACCTGGATCAAGCCGCAGCATAACTTCGCCGAGACTGACAATATCCCAACGACATTTATCTTTACTTTTTATTTCTAAACTCATATTTCAATTAAAAATTATTTCTAATCTATTTTTGCCGGCTCTAATTTTGGAGCTAACAAGTGCATAACTAACAACGCAACTAAATATGCCGAAGCCGCGATTATGAAAATCGGAACGTAACTTCCAGTCGAATCCAAGATCCATCCAACCAATTTTGAAATGAACATTCCGCCGATTGCTCCTGCCATTCCGCCGATTCCAACGACTGAACCGACAGCTTGTTTCGGAAACATATCCGAAGCAGTTGTAAATAAATTTGCCGACCAGCCTTGGTGTGCCGCCGCCGCAATCCCAATCAATATAACAGATAGCCAAAGACTCGATGTCGTTGAAGCTATCACAATCGGGATCACCGCCAACGCACAAATCAACATCGCAGTCTTGCGGGATTTATTAATTGACCAGCCTCGTTTGATAAAAAATCCCGAAATCCAACCGCCGCCGATACTGCCAACGTCCGCAATAATATAGATAACCGCAATCGGAATTCCAAAAGTTTTGAGGTCTAATCCGTGTTGTTTATTGAGAAAATCGGGCAACCAGAAAAGATAAACCCACCAAATCGGATCGGTCAAAAATTTTCCAACGGCGAACGCCCAAGTCTGGCGATGCGGTAATAATTTTCGCCACGGAATCTTCGGTTGCGGTTCTTCTTTATCACTTTGAATGTAGTCGTATTCTTCTTTAGTAATGCTTTTATGTTCTTCGGGAGTGCGGTAATAAATCAACCAAAAAATCAACCAAATAAATCCGATAAGTCCTGTAATAATAAAGGCTTCATACCATCCGTAAGTGTATGCGATCCAAGGCACTACCAACGGTGTAACCAACGCTCCGATGTTTGTTCCTGAATTAAAAATGCCAGTCGCAAAAGCTCTTTCTTTTTTTGGAAACCATTCGGCAACAGTTTTAATCGAGGCTGGAAAATTCCCTGCTTCGCCGATTCCGAGAATAAATCGAGCGACCATAAAGCCAACAACAGAAACGCCCAAAGTCCAAGCCGATGCTTCCCAACCGAAAATGTATCCGCAAGCCGCAACCACGCCAACGCCAATCGGCACCGCCCAGGCGTGCATTACCGCACCGATGCTCCAGACGATAATTGACCATGAAAAGCCTTTTTTTGTCCCAATTTTGTCCATCAAACTGCCGACAAACAATAGTCCGACGGCGTAGGCTGTCTGAAATGCGAAAACAATCCAAGCGTAATCTGATTCCGACCAATTGAATTCGGTGGCTAAAGACGGCTTCAAAATTCCGATAACTTGTCTGTCTATGTAGTTTACGGTTGCCGCAAAAAACAATAACGCACAAATCATCCAACGGACTTTCCCTCTCGGTTTAGGGGCTTCACTTGCGGTTCTATTTTCCATAATATTAAAAATTTATAGTTCTACTTTGGCTTGCACTCAAAAGAAATCTACAAAACTAAAATGTCGGGCGTTAAATATTCAGTTCCGTCAATCACGTTTGAAATTGTCGGAAAATTTGGCGAAGCTGTTATTAATTCAATTCGACCTTCTTTAACGATAAATGTTTCTTCAGATTTCGTTCCGGTTATGCTCGGATTAAACGCAAACGCTTGATTTAGTTGAACTTGTTCGCCTGATTGTGAATGTGCAACCCAATCACGCGTTTTGTATCCGCACGCTCCGCCTTGATGATGTTTAATCTCTTCACCAGCAAAACCAACATCGGTATAAGCGTTTTTTGTAATCTCAAAAATCTCTTTTCCCGTCGCATTCGGACGAGTCGCGTGCATCATTTGGGCGTGAACTTTCGCAACTGCGTCTGTGCGTTTTCGTAAATCGTCAGAAACATTTCCAACCGAAAAAATCCTTGAAAGTGAAGCGATTAATCCATCACGCTTGGCACAAACGACGATCATTAAAACCTTTCTCCAAATATTTTCCGTCGGAATCGGATGACGAAAATTTGCGATTCGCTCGTCCGCAGCTACCAATGTTACAACTGAATTGATATTTCGCTTTCCGAGTTCAAATTTGACGATATTGGCGATTTCAATTTCGCTCTGCCCGACCGATAACTTATCGTAAATATTGCCGACAATTTCACCCGCATCCTTGCCTAATTGTTGAAATCGTTCAACTTCGCAGGTCGTCAATTGATATCGGCATTTAGCGATCAAACCTTCGATAACGCGAAAATTCGGATTGTAAAAAATATCAGTTGCCAAAGGTTTGTCTAACAAATTTTGAGCAGTTTCGACCACAAAATTCCCATTGATTTTATCTGCTTCCCAATCAAATAAAATCGGCTCAAACTCTTTTTCCGAAACTTCTTCTGCCAGCATTCGCGGCATTTCAATCTTGTTCGCAAGAACAAATCGCTTTCCGTCATTTCTTATTAACAAAGAACTTACGCCATTTTCTCGGCTTAGATCTACTCCGTTACTTCCGCCCGCCGTCATCCAAGCAAAATTATGTTGCGAATTTAGCAAAATTCCGCCAAGATTTTCGCTATTTAACATAGCTATAAGACGTTTAGTCTTTTCAACTATTTCGTTCACAAGTATTTTTTGACGACCTTAAGAAGTAACTTTAAAAACAAAATATCACTATTTTTTTCAAAATTCCAGCTAATTTGTTAAAACTTTTAACAAAATCACACAATGTAAATTTTATTGATTGACGCCCGAAGCCAAAAATCCGCCGTCAACTACCAGAACTTCCCCGTTGACAAAACTGGCTGAATCGGAGGCTAAAAAGACTGCCGCACCTGCCAATTCTTCAACTTTTCCAAATCGTTTCATCGGAGTTCGAGTCAGAAATTCTTGTCCTCTTTCAGTTTCTTCTAATAGTTTTGTGTTCAAAGCAGTTTTGAAAACTCCGGGAGCGATCGCATTGACGTTTACGCCGTGCTGCGACCATTCGATCGCCAGCGATTTAGTCAAACTCGCGACCGCCGCTTTGCTCGCCGCATAAGCCGCAACTTCATATAATGCAACAAATGTGGACAATGAAGCGATGTTGATAATACGTCCATAGCCATTTTCGACCATGTGTTTACCAAAGACTTGGCAGGCACGTAAAGTTCCCGTCAAATTGGTTTCCATGATCCAATTCCATTCGTCTTCCGGCAAATCTAATGTTGGAGTTCGCTTCGTTACACCCGCTGAATTGACCAAAATATCAACTCGTCCAAATTCCTTAACGCATTCATCCAGAAGATTTTGCAGGGTCGATTTATCAGAAACATCAGAAGTAATCCGCACAGTTTTGCGTTGCTTTGCTTCGATTTCAGCAGCAGTTTTTTCAACTTCCTCTGCACGTCTTGATGATGCGACGACATTCGCTCCCGCATCTGCAAGTCCATGAGCAATCGCCCGTCCAATGCCGGACGTTCCGCCGACGACAACGGCAGTTTTACCGTTTAATTCTAATCCAGAAAAACTCATTTAGTAGTATTATTGGTTATGGTAAAATTTCTAAAGGTTATACCAATTTCAGTTTTATAGCATTAAAAACTTTTGCTTGTCAAGTAAAGTTAAATAGGCACTTTGCTTTGTATTTCAGGCAAACAATTTCCACTTGTAAAAAAAATATCGATATGGTAAAAATATAAGAGAAATAGCAATTGGTTTTACCATTATTAGTTATTTAGCGATTTTATCAGCAAATGGGTGTTCCAAAATTACAAAATTTAATCCGCCGAGAAATTGGTAAGAACATTTGGCTCGGATTGCCGAATGAAAACCTTTTTTCAAGGTTCAAACCGCATCCGCTAGAATACGAAGTTTTAGCCAATGAGGAAGCCGTCGGTAATGCAATGTATCAGGAATTACTTGATATTGCGGAAAAAAAAGAAGGCGATATTGTCTATATTTTGCTCGGCGGTCGCGGTGCTCAGGCGTTGCATAAAAAACTTGGTGAATTAGCGAAGACTAATGAGATAGATGATTTACTCGGACGATTGCATGTTTTTACGCAAGATTCGCTGGCACCGATGCGGATGAATAATTCATTTAGTTTTGTGCGTGATTTTGAAAGATTATTAGGCGAAGATTTTTTCAAGAAAGTAAAAAGTTTTACGCCGATGCAGACTGAATCTGACGATTTACAGGGCGACATGAATCGTTATTTTGAAAAAATTGAATCGCTTGGCGGAATTGATGTTTTCTTTCTCGGTTTAGGTCCTGAAGCTAATGAAAACTCTCATTTGTGTTATATCAAACCGTTTTCAGGAGCTTCAATTGCTGATTATGTTGGAGTTATCCCAATTTCTGAAAGTATTTTAGATCATCATATTTCCAAATTTAAAGCCGGCGGAGCAGTTACAAACAAAGCAGACGAAGCCGAATGTCGGAATGCAAAGTTTATTTTAACACTCGCACCATTGGCGATTTTGTCGGCGAAAAGGTTGGTGCAATCAATTGTTGATGCTTCGACTGCTCCGGCGAAAGTTTCGAGTTTTAAAAAAGTCATCGAGACAAATTTGAGCAATGACAAAGCAGAATTAGCCAAACAAATTGACGAAAATCCGGGTTTGCTGGTTAGACTTCATCCAAATTACCGAACATTAATTTTACCGGATCTTTTGGGTTAGTAGTTCCGCTTTCAAGCGGACTGAGGATTAGAATCCGCATACATGCGGAACAAACGTAAATGCTAATAGCTGAAACAATTACACAAACAGCATCACCAATCAGCGAGTACGCCATTATCGTTGACCCGCGAGATAATGTGGCGGTCGTCAAAGGCAAAACTGAGGCTGATTTGGCAGTTGTTTTACCAAATAAACACGTCGTAAGTTTGAAATCTGAAATCCCGCTCGGGCATCGTTTTGCAACTCGCGAAATTCCTGCCGGCGAATTCGTTTTACAATATGGGCAGCCGATTGGAACGAGTTTGGGTATTGGAAAAGGCGAACTTGTTTCTCATCAAAATATGTCAAACGATGTGCCGATTGTCCGCGATTTACCGGAAGATTTGCACAATCCCGAACCTGATTATTTTACTGTAACTGATACATTTGAAGGATTTAAGCGAGAAGACGGACGAATCGGAACGCGAAATTTTATCTTGGTTGTGCCAACCTCGATGTGTGCCTCGCATGAAGCGACAAACATTGCCTTGATGTCGGAATTTTTGCATTACAAACGCGAAATGTTTCCGAATGTTGACGGCGTCGTCGCACTTCCTCACAACAAAGGTTGCGGATGTCAGGACGGATCAAATTTGGATGTAATGCTCCGAACTTTGTCGAATTATGCTGATCATCCAAATGTTGGCGGCGTGATTTTGATGGATTTGGGGTGCGAAAAAACAAATCTTCAATACGTTGAAAAATATTTGCTCAAACGCGACAAAGATTTTGCGAAACCTGTCTATAAAATAGGTATTCAAGAAGTAGGCGGAACGGAAAAAGCAATTGAGTTAGGACTAAAATACGTCCAAGAAATGCTGCCAATCGTCAACGAAGCAAAACGCGAAACTTTCCCCGTCAGCGAACTGATTTTGGGCGTCAAATGCGGCGGATCAGACGGTTTTTCAGGCATTTCGGCAAATCCAAGTTTGGGCTACACTTCCGATTTGTTGGTGCGTTCAAAAGGAACGGTTTTAATTACCGAAATTCCCGAATTTTGCGGTGCGGAACACATCGTTGCGAATCGTGCGAAGGACGCGGAAACGGGTCGAAAAGTTTACGAAACTATCGATTGGTATAAAAACTACGCATCGAAATTTGGTGCAGTTTTGAACGAAAACCCATCACCCGGAAACATTGCAGGCGGATTGCTAAACATTACAATTAAATCACTTGGAGCAATGTCAAAAGCCGGTACAACGCGGGTTGAAGGTGTAGTGGATTACGCTGAAGTTCCGAAAAATCGCGGCGTAAATTTGATGCAAGGTCCCGGATACGATCAGGAATCTACGCCCGGTTTGGTCGCTGCCGGAGCAACGGTTGTTGTATTTACGACAGGTCGCGGAACGACAATCGGTAACGCAATAGTTCCGGTAATAAAATTGAGTTCAAATACGAAAATTTTTGAAAGAATGTCAGGCGATTTAGATGTAAATGCCGGCGGCGTAATTGACGGAACGGAAACGATTGAACAGGTCGGAACCAGACTTTTTGCACATATTCGCAAGGTTGCCAGCGGTCAAATTCTCGCCAAAGCGGAAATTCTGAAACATCGTGAATTTCAATTTTGGGCAGAACAGACGGTAAGTTTATAAAAAGGTTAGCCACGAACAAACACGAACGTTTTTTAAGATTGATTTGATTCCTTTTCGTGCTTTTTTGTGTTTGTTCATGGCTTAAAAAAATTCTTATGAGTGAAGCAGTAAAATTACAAGAAATCACACCTGAAACTTGCGTAGTTTTCGGAACGAACAAGGGCAAAGGTCGCAGAACTTCTGTTTCGCCGGCAAATTCCGCTACGCAATATTTGCATTACGGTAGAATTTCGATTTCGGCAAATGAAGCAAACATTAAATTTGAGACCAAAACTCACGAAACAAGTTTGATTTGTCTGAAAGGGACGGCGACCGTTACGACCGAGGGACAAACCTTTCAACTTTCACAATATGATGCACTTTACATTCCGCGAGACGCAGAAGTAGAAGTTTCAGGCGAATGCGATTTAGCCGAAATTTCTGCACCTGTAGAAAAACGCTACCCACTTCAATTTGTTTTGTTTGCGGACGTTAAGAAAGATAGTTCGCTTTCTTTTGATACGGGCGGATCAACAAATAGACGCAATCTAAATATTCTGATCGGTAAAAACGTAGAAGCCGGCAGATTGCTTGCCGGAGTAACTTTTAGCGAACAGGGAAACTGGACTTCATATCCGCCGCACGAACACGCTTCGATTTTGGAAGAAGCCTATTTATATATTGATATGCCCGCTCCAAGTTTCGGCATTCAATTGGTTTACACCGATTTGCATAATCCTGAACTTGCCCAAATCGTTCACGAAGGCGATGTCGTTGTGATGCCGAAAGGCTATCATCCAAATGTTGCCTGCCCAAATGGACAAATAAATTTCTTATGGATGATGGCAGCACATCGAAAGGAAATTGACCGACAATTTGGTGTTGTCAATGTTCAGCCTGAATTTGCGGAAAACGGATCTGGATTAGAAGCATCCAGAAAATAATTGATCAAAATGATTTTACACAGATTTAATTTCTTGAAAGCGTTATTGTTTACGGTAACGCTATTTTTTTCAGTCAATTACGCCCAGAATATTTCAAAAGTTTGGGTGGCTGATAATGGCGATGGAACTTATAAAAATCCGATAATTCACGCCGATTATTCCGATCCGGACGCGATCAGGGTTGGCGACGATTTTTATATGACCGCCTCGAGTTTTTCGGATGTGCCGGGATTACCGATTCTTCATTCCAAAGATCTGGTAAATTGGAAAATTATCAATCACGTTTTTCGCCAGCAAGAACCTCTCGACGTTTTTGCCAAACCGCAACACGGCAATGGAGTTTGGGCTCCATCAATTCGGTATCACAACAACGAATTTTTTATCTTTTGGGGCGATCCCGATTTTGGAATTTATATGACCAAGACCAAAAATCCCGCGGGTGAATGGTCAAAACCTCTGTTGATCAAAGAAGCAAAAGGCTGGATTGATGCTTGTCCGTTTTGGGATGATGACGGTAAAGCCTATTTGGTCCATGCATTTGCGGGAAGTCGTTCGGGAATTAAATCAATTTTGGTGATCAATAAAATGTCGCCTGATGGCACAAAATTGCTTGACGATGGGGTTATGGTTTTTGATGGTCACGATGCACAGCCTGTCATTGAAGGTCCGAAAATGTATAAACGTAATGGTTTCTATTACATTTTTGCACCTGCCGGCGGTGTAACTCCGGGTTGGCAGTTGGCGATGAAATCGAAAAATATTTATGGTAAGTATGAGGAAAAAATAGTTCTCGCACAAGGCAAAACTTCCGTTAATGGACCGCATCAAGGAGCTTGGGTAACGACTCAAACGGGGGAAGATTGGTTTCTGCATTTTCAAGATAAAGGTGCTTACGGGAGAATCGTCCATCTGCAGCCGATGACTTGGAAAGACGATTTCCCGGTTATGGGGAATAACGGCGAACCTTTTCTAAGTTACCGCAAACCTAATGTTGGCAAGACTTATCCAATTGAAACGCCGGCAGAATCCGACGAATTTAATGATTCAAAATTAGGTTTACAATGGCAATGGCACGCAAATTATCAACCCCATTGGGCGATGCCGTTTCCTTCGCGTGGCGTTTTGCGAATGAATTCCGTGCAGATTCCTGAAGATTATAAAAGCCTTTGGGACGTACCAAATTTGCTGATGCAAAAATTGCCCGCGGAAAGGTTTACCGCAACCGTAAAAGTGTCGCTTGAACCGCGTTTTGAAGGCGAAAGATTTGGCTTGGCAGTATTTGGTTTGGATTATTCCGCACTTTCCGTAAGTTTCAAGAGCAATAAACTTTTTCTCTCCCAAGAAATTGTAAAAGATGCCGATAAAGGGGCAAAAGAAACTGAAGGCGATGCAATTGAATTAGCTTCAAAAACTTTCCACCTTCGTGTAAATGTTGAAAAAGGAGCTATTTGCACGTTTAGCTACAGCACAGATGGGAAGAACTTTTTGAATATCGGAGTTCCATTTAAAGCCCGTGAAGCAAAATGGATTGGAGCAAAAGTCGGACTGTTTTACACACATAACGGCAAATTTAACGACCACGGAACAGCCGACATTGACTGGTTTAGAATCGAATGAATCCTACCTTTTACCTTTTGTCGGATCATCCCAATTATCTGTGCGAAAGGGACTTGCGGGCAAGCCTGAATCATTCGTCAGATTCTGATTTTTCGGATTGTTATTGAAAGCGTATCGAACGGCTTTCGGGATTGAGATCTTATCCGACCAAACTTCAACCTTGTTTTTCCCGATTATTTTCGCCTCTGCCCAGACGAATTTCTGATCGTAACCGGCAACGGCAAATTCTTCCAGTTTGTCGCCTTTCTTGATCTTCAAACCCGTTCCAACATCATCAAATGTAAGCTCGATCTTATTTCCCTTTATCACATAACTTTTCAAAACCGGGGAATTTATGAGCTTCATTTTATAAGCATCTTTCAATGCCCAACGCGACATTCGCAAACCAACATCAAGTTTATTTTTCGGATGAATGTCGTTTGCTTCGCCGATATCAATCGTCACGATTAATCCTGTATTTGTAGTATTTAGAGACGTTCGGCGTTGGGCTTCACGGATGAAACTCCATGCTTCATCAACGGGTTCGGGCTTCGGTGAACGATAATTCGGCAGCTGAATAATGCCAAACGGAAAATTCCCTTCGCCCCATTTTTCACGCCATCCGCGAATCATTTCAGGCAGCAAAATATTGTATTGCTCGGCTCTTGCTTCATTCGATTCGCCTTGATACCAAATTGCCCCTTTGATCGCAAAAGGCATCAGCGGAGCTATCATTCCATCGTAAATCGAAGCCGCAACGCGATAATCTCGAAGTGCATCAGGCACGCCCGGCGACGGCGAAGGTCTTGCTCCCGCGGCTTTCTGCTTTTCGGATTCGATACGCCATTTAGCGATCGCTTCATCATATTCTTTTTGAACTTTCGGGCGTTCTTCATCCCAAATCTTCGTGCGTTCGACGGTAATTTTCAGTTCGGGATGATTTTGCAAATACTCAACCGGAGTCCACGCTTCAGCTTGCGAACCGCCCCAACTCGAATTTATTAACCCAACGGGAGCTTTCAGTTTTTCCTGCAAATCCACGCCGAAATAGTAGCCCGCACCGGAAAATTCTTTGACGTTTGCAGGATCACAAACTTTCCATTCCGCCATTTTTCCTTTTCTTTGTTTGAATCCGACAACTCGTGAAACATTAAAAAGGCGAATGTTTGGATGATTCGCTTTCGCAACTTCAGCTTCGCCGTTTACCGATTGAAACAGCGTAAATTGCATATTCGATTGCCCAGAAAGCAACCAAACTTCGCCGATCAAAATATCTTTCAGCTCGATCTTGTTTTTGCCTTGAATAGTCAAAGTTTCAGCGGTAAACGATGCTTTTAATGGTTTTAGATCAACCCTCCATTTTCCGTTTGCATCTGCAACAGCGGTTATTTTTTGCTTTTGGAATGAAACTACGACCGTTTCGCCCGCGTCGGCAGTTCCCCAAATCGGAACTTTCTGCTTTTGCTGCAAAACCATGGAATTCGCAAGCACGTCAGGTAAACGAACGTCGGCAAAGCTGATTGATGCCAACCCGATTATTAGAGCGATGGATACAAGAAGTTTTTTCATAATTAATTTCATTTTTCCAAGATCAAAACCCAATCATTTCCCGCTTTTTCTTCGCCCGGCGGATCGAATTTTACAATTCCCGAATTGTCAGTCGCATTCTTTGTTGAAAAACTGCCGTCACGCGGATTAAACCAATAGGCTGTTAGCTTTCCTTTGCGGATAAATCCCATCTTTACAGCAATTTCGCGTCCTGTGTAAGTGTAAAGAAGTGCGTAATTCTTGCCTTTTGTCGCGGCGATGTAGTTGTATTTTTCGCCTTGGTTGGAAACCAGTTCATTCGCGTTTACGCGTTCGAAATACGGCTTTGAAAGCATCAATTCTTTCAAAAACTTCATTTGATTCGCTCCTTTCGCATTTATCGCTTCACGCCAGTCAATTTCCGCACTGTAAGCAGGTTTCGGCTTGCCTTTTGTGTAGAATTGAATCATCGAATTTTCGCCGTAGGTAAATCCCGCACCGCCCGCAAAAACGCTCCAATATGCGTAGCGGCGAACGTCTGCATCAGTCCAACGCGGTTCTTTCGGATCGTGCAGACCTTGCGGAATATTTTCGTAAGAAGGTTCCCCGTCGAGCGTCGGTTTAGTTGGGTTAAACGCTAAATCCGTTTGAACATACCGCCAATTATCCTCGCCGAAAAAATGTTTATCATTTGGTGAATTGTCTTGTGCGTAGTTTCGATGTCCGCTTTGAAACATATTGAAATCAAGCCATTTTTCATTGTGAAACCAATCGGTTGACGAAAAACCCCCTCGCGGATGAAACGTGATTAGATGATTTTTATCGTTTTCTCTTAGTGTCGCTCCCAAAACATTCCAGATATTTGTATGATCATCGCCACGCAGATCGCCGCCGTTGAGCCAAATGATATTCGGCTTATTTTTGAAACGATTTGCAAGAAATTCTGCATACGATTTCGCCTGCGATTCGCTCACCAAATCAGCTTTCACATTACTTCCCCAAACCGGCACTAAAGCTATATACATCTTACGTTTAGCGGCTTCGTCAATCACCCATTCAACATGATCCCAATAGTCATATTCCTCAAGTTTTGCGAAATTATTTCCATTTGTAACTATCGGCTTTGAAACGTCCGTGCCTTGAATTGCATAATCGCCAAACGAATTATTCGCGTCTTTCAAATCGTGCAAAATCATTACTTGAATCACGTTAAATCCCTGTTTCTGTCGAGTTTCGAGATACGAAATCGTTTCTTCCCGGGTGCATTTTTTCAGCAAAAGCCATGCTGTATCGCCGAGCCAGAAGAATGGCTTTGCGTTTTCAGAAAAAAAACGATTGTTTGAGGAAATCTTTAAGTTTTGAGCAAAGGATATTGAAATACACAGTGAGATTAGAACGATTAAAATTATAGATTTTCTCATTATTTATTGGCAATTAAGCAGTTTTCACAGTTTTATAGCCGATTTGATTTAGTGCTGTTTGTGTCCCTTTTAATAGGGTGTCAATATGCTCAATTTTTTCCACGCCGATCACAAAAGCGTCAACTACGCCTGAATCGATCTGAAATTTGAAACATTCTTCAGGTGTGACGGAATTTGCACCACGAACCAGTGAACCGTTTCCGACAACCTTCATCCCAATCATTCCTTGTCCTTTGCGACGCATCTTTTCAAATAAAGCACCTGCTGTTTTTACGTCTGCATCCATATTCGACTGATAATTGTTCCAACGAACCTGATTGATTTGCACCCAATCGCTTTTTTCAGCCGCTTGAAGTGCTTCAAAACTATGGCAAGTTACGCCGTGAGACCTGATTTTCCCCGCTTTTTTGGCTTCGCTGAAAACTTCCATCACTTCGCTGTAACGAGTTGTCCAATCCCCGATAGTCACGTTATGAATTATCAATGAATCAATGTAATCGGTGTTTAGCTCTTTCAAAAAACGGTCAATATCTGCTTTCGCTTCTGCTCCCGTGCGGCTGGTTGATTTGGTCTGAATCACATATTTGTCGCGGGAAACTCCATTCATAGCTTTCTCAAAGAAAGGATGTGTTCCGTATTGGTCGGCAAGGTCGAAAAAATTAATTCCCTTGTCGAGAGCATACCGCATTTGTCTGGTAAATTCCGATTGACCGAGATTAGTTTGATTTGAACGCTTTGCCCAACCCGAACTCCCTGTCCCAATCCCAACTAAACTCACTTGAATTCCGCTTTTACCCAAAAGAACTTTGTCAGTCGGACTTTTTATCAAAGGATCAATAGTAAATGACGGGCTAAGATGCTCGTTCCTGCTCGTTGGGATACTCCATAAATAAGCACCCGCAGTTGCTGCTACCGCAGTTCCGCCAATAGCTGCTCCGATAAACTCACGACGATTAATTCTCTGCATAATAACCTCCGTTCAATTCGATGTATTTGTTAAAACATCTTATTTAATCCCACCCGATTATTCAATAAAAATACTTTCCACAGACATTGAAAAAACCTCTTTTTATAGCCCGAATTAATTTCTCACCAAAGTTAAAGACATAAGCCCGACGATAACTTCATTCGCTAAGGTTCTAACTTTCAATGACTTAAGTTCTTTAGTGCGATCAAGCGGCAGATCCAAAACAGTTGCCGCTCCGCCTGCAATTTTTCCGCCTTCGGTTTTGAAATCCGCTAAATCAAGGATTCGCACCTTTCCCGTTTTCAAATCCACACGAGGCGGGATCGTTTCGGGACGGCGAAATGCGTAATCATCGATCATATAATCCTGATCAATCGCCCACCAGTTAGTCGGATTTTCGAGGGTTAATTTTTCGGTCGAATTATCAGTGTATGTGACGATAACTTCACCATTTTCAATGCGGCTTTGCATCTGATTGGTCGAGCCAGCCATTAATAGATAAACGTGTGATGATCTGCCGTTCAACGGAACTGAAATTTCTTTCGGAAAATTATCCCATTGTGAGGTGAATGCGATATTTTTCGCCTCCGTTAAGCCGGCAGTTTTTAATGGAACGCCGTTTGGTAAAATTATTTTCCCATCATTTTTATCGGCATTTGACCGCAAACCTCCGTCATCAACTTCAAATTTCACGTCAAAATGTGCCCAGCTTCCAATTCCCTGTTTCGGAATCGCCAGCGAAACAAATGGCGAACGCGGAGATAAATATTCGTTTTTGAAAATATTGGTAACTTTATCGTTAAAAATCGCGGCTAAATTTACCGGTTCAAATTTCATTGAATTTTCAGTTTTGATCTTCCAATTCTGGACATTTCCAACGGCATTCTTACCATTCCCAAAATTAATTTTTATTGAATTTGAACCCGCTGTTATTGCTTTTGATTTCAGAACAATTTCGTCTGATTCAGCAAACGACGCTGCTTTCAAATTCAGTTTTTCGGTCTGCCCGTTGATCGAAATTTCCGTTTGTCTATTAATATTTTCGGACGTATTATTGCGAACCGTAAAACGCAGTGAATCGGCAAGCTGACTTTCTTTCGGCAGAATTTCAAATGCGGGGCGAATTTCAAACATTAACGGTTGCCACCAAATCAAACCACCTTGCTGAACTTTGGCGAAAACAGTTCGATGACCAAAATTAGGTGTTGAAATAGCCGAAAATGAGTTAGATTCTTTTGCGATATTTTGTAGAGAACTCTGCGGATCAGAAATTTCAATGAGCTTCATTTTGCCGAATTTGATCTCAACTTTTGTGTTATCCGCCGCCACTTTTGGGACAGAAATTTGTTCGATTTTGTTCCCTTTCCAAACAATTTCAACTTCGATTTTGTCTGATTTTTCGCCAATTATTTCAATTAAGGGTTTTCCGATTGAATTCTGATCAATTTTCCAGCTTCCGAGCTTTCCATTTACCAAAACTTTCTCGATTTGGTCACGCATTGCTCCAACTTTTAGATGCAGCGTTAATTGCATTGGAAACTTTGGCTCAATTATATAAGTATCCTTTAATCCATTGCGTTTGAATGAAAAACCTAAGTCGTGATGGGATAAGTTTGCGAAGTTCCAATCCGTAGGGAAACCCGGCTCAATGGTAAGCTTTTCCGCTAAAACGTCCGGCTTAATTCCAAAAAGTCCTTCGATCATCGCCCTTGATTTTGTGCCGGAAGGATCGGCGAAATCGCGTTGTGATTCCCTGCGGTGAGCGTCCAAAAAGGTCATCGAACCGACATTTCCGGGCGAGATTCCCATAAACATACTGTCTAATATCGCTGATTTGTATAGCTCAAATGCTTCATCGGGTCGCCTGCTTTGCCAATACGCGAGAGCGGTGTGCATAACTTCAGCCATCACAACATTATTGGTTGACCAAGTATAAGGCATCCAATTTGTCGTAGAAATTGTTTGAAAATCACCCTTTGGAACATTTTCACCGTGAATCGGAAGATGAGGAATTTGGGTATCAACAAAACGCGACATCTGCCACGCTTCCATGGGCGACATCGTTTCCGAATCAACCGCGTGATAAAACGTCCACAATGCCGCACTTTCGTGCACTCTTTGCAGACCTAACAAATCTTTGTATTCGCCAAACCAACCTTTATTTTTGATCCATAAATTTTGGTTCAAGGCTTTTAGAATCAGATCTGCTTCTTGCTCAAAAGGAGTCGAATCTTCACCGATCAATTTAGCGATTCGTGCCGCAAATTTGTTGTGATAAAAATTGTAAGCGGTTGAATGAGTAACGCCGCTGCCGTGATACTGCAAATCGTCACTCGCCCAAATAGCGACGTATGCCTCATAAAGCGGCAGTTTTTCCGTGCCATATTCACGTCTGAAAAGTCGCTGTTCCCAAGCCAGATGGCGTTTGATCATCGGAAACATTTTTTTGGCGAATTCAACGTCCCCCGTCCAGAGAAGATGACGAAATAACGCATCGATATAAACCAGATTCATATCGTAATGCGAATTGGAAATATCGCCATTTGAATGCAGTTCGGGTTCATTTCGGGCAAAATTTGCGGTTGGGTCTTGCGTGAAAGGCGGAGCAGTAATCGGTTTCGTATTTTGACGCGTCGCCCAGTATTCCAGATGTTTTCGCATCCGCTCGTGCCAACCGAGAGCGTCACCCAAATAAGGACCACGCCAGCCAAGCAATTTTGTCCGCCACGCGATCGAACCGTGCATAAAAGCGGACTGTTGTTCATCCCAAACGCCGTCTGCTCCCACATTCAAAGCCGCCGATGCCGCGTTTATAAAAGGATCAGGCGTTTCGACCAAAACTTTCGCGGCGATTGTATGGCGATACTTTTCAGCCTCGTCAAAAACTCTCGGCAGATCTTCAGTTTTGTAACTAACCGTTTGTTGCTGAGTTGGATTTTCTAAAGGTTGATGAGTTTCATTGAGACTTGCTTGCGTCGGCGGTTTGCTCAAGCTAACACGCTGCCAGGCAAAATAATCTCTTTTGTTTGGCTCTAAATACTTTTGTCCGAAAATTATCGGCGTGTCTGACGTTTGATTTGAAGGAGTAGCTAACTCATTCAACTTGTTCCATTTCACTCCGTCAGCGATTGCCAATTTTGCATTTTTCGGCATTAAACCGATAATTCTCGCGGATTTGCTTTCCAGCGTAAAATTATTAGCTTCAATGGAAAATTTATTATCTTTGGCAAAATCAGGGCTGAACTGAAACCACTCACTAATCGGAATATTTTCTGTGCCGATGTCGCCGTCTCGTCTGCCGCGAACGCCATTAACACCCCCGTAAGCCCAAAGCAGTTCAATCCCCGATGAACTGCCTTTAAGTTCCGTGCGAATGATCAACCCTTCTCGTTCATACATTGCCAAAACGGTCAGATTCAACACATCTTTTCCAAGCAGCGAATCGCGGACTTCATAAATCAATGAACCTGGACGGTATCGGGTCACAATTTTATCTGCTTCGTGCAGCCATTTTTCGCCTTGTTTGGTTTTGATTCCAAATCGCAAATTGCCGCCGCGTCCAGGTAAATAAAGGACAAATTCCGGTTTATCGCCTCCATCAACCCGAAACGCGGTGTATCCTCCGTAAAGCGGACGATTAAAAAACTCCTTACCATTTTCAATTACAAAATCAGTCCCGACAGGCTGATAGCGAAGCGGTCGGTAGGTTTGCTCAGTTAAAATTCCAATTCTACTTCCTTGCGGTGCAGTAATAACCTGACCGAAAACACTCACCGAAAAAGCCGTGAAGATATAACATCCGATTATTAAACTAGATAAAACTTCAGTTCTTCGCTTCATATTGACAAATGAAATTATTTACGTTTCAACCACTCCGCAGGCACCGGAATTATACAAATATCCATCGCTTTCCCATCAGGTGAAAGCATTGCCGATTGAATCTGAATTTTCGTTCCTTCCGCGTTCATCGTCGGATGCGGATGGTCGGCGGCAGTTGTTTTGTGTCCGGCTGAAAGCAGGATCATTTCGCGGGTTTTGCGGTCAATCAGGTAAATTCCGCGTTCAAAATCATCGCCGACGGCAAAACGCCCGTCTGCGGAGCCAGAAACGTGCCAAAGCCCGCTACCGCTTTTGGTTTGTCCAACGAGGTCAATCTCTTTCGTCCGCAGATTAACAATTCCCAAACCGGTCGGTTTCTCGCGTGTGCCTGATGGTCCCCAAGCAGTATCTTGTCCCGGATTTGCTCCGCCAACTGCGGTTCCTTCGGCAACCTTCAAAATGCTTCCCGGAATCTGGCGATGTCCCATAATTGCGATGGCGACTTCGTCTTTACCGATCACAGCTTCGTGCGTAACCCAATCGGTTTCGGGTTCTGGGTAAACCGGTCTAAGTCCTGTGCCGTCAGACTTTACCGTCCAAGTTCTTTGCGGAGATTTTCCGCCCGTTTCCCAGCAAAAAACTATTTCGCCCGCGACCCAAGGATTTGTTTGAATATGACCAACCTGAAACGGAACGGAAATTACATGCTTGTATTCGCCGGTTTTGATGTTCATTGCACCAATTCCCGATGGTCCCGCACCCATATTTCGCGGACCGAAATTCGGTTCGATCTTCACGTCATTCGGCAAATGTCTCGCTGATTCTTCTTTTCCTAATCTGAAATAAACCCATTCTTCGTCGCCGTCCAACGCCATATCGCCACCCGCACCAATTTTCGGGTCGGTTTTGCCGCAGATTCGCTGGTATTCGTCAGGCGACTTCATTTTGCCGGCTTTGCTGTCAGCAAAAACTTTCGCCAGATCTACTTCTACAACTTCCAGCGAAATCGGTTCACGCGGAATTCTTGAGCTCGGATCGGAAAAATCGGGTCGCGGCGTGCCTTTCGGAATTCGCAGAAAATACAATTTCATTGATTTACGGGCAACGCTCAGCATTCCGATATATCCGCCTTCGGTAACTTGGACGATCTCGCCCGATTCTTCGTTGACGGCTAAGGCTTCATTCCGCACTCTGTCCGAACGAAAAACCAGCCATTTTCCGTCCGATGTCCATTGGTTATGCGTCTGGTAAATTTTGGAATCGTTCACCGGAGAAGTGGTTAAAAAAGTCAGCATTGTTCCCGTTACAGGGTCTTTGACAATTTTCTTTTCCGACGGAAAACGCTTGCCGATCTGGGCGTGGATAGGGATACTCGAAAACAACAACACCATTGCTAACCAACTGATTTTATTAGACATAGTTTCTCCTTTTTACTTAAGTTAACCGGATACTATCGGAAAAATGATTTATGAATTGCCGTCTGCTTTAGCTGACGGACAGGTAAATATACAAATCGCGGGCTTTAGCCAAAAATAGCGGAAATCATCAATCATCCTTGTTGCTTTAGCTAAGTGGATTAAACCAAATTGTTAATTTTCTTGGCTTAAGCCATTGTCAATTTCAATGCTGTCCGTCAGCTAAAGCAGACGGCAATTCACTAAAACCAGTAATAGAATCAATTACAGATTGCCTATTATTCCGTTTTTAATCTGAAAGGCTTTCCGTTCACCTTCACATTTTTCATCGTCAGATTTTTAACATCAACTGTTTTTAGCTTTTCATCTTTAACCTGCACATCAACATTTTCAACCTTTATATCGCTGATCGTCGTTTGCCCCGCATTGCCTTGAATTTCGCCAAACGAACCGAAATTTCCTTTGATATTTGAGATCGTTATGTTTCGGACGATCGAATTTGGCGGCGGCTGTCCTTTCAAATCAAAAAACTGCTTCCACGGACGAATTTCAAAAATAGAACCCGTGCTGTCCAGCGTAATATTGCGGTAATGAATATTTTCGTAGATCTGCGGCGTGTCAGGACGAAGTTTCAGCCGAACGAGCGGAATTGGTCCCGTTACTTTGCTTTTTTCGATAATGACATTGCGGATAATTGTTCCTTCGCTGCCCAGCGTCAAGACACCGTGACCGCGTTCAAAGTTGCAATTGGTAACACGAATATTTTCAACCGGCGGACTCAATTTATCGTCCATCGCAAACGGACCTTTCGTGCCTTTGAGAGCTATTGCATCATCATCTACACGAAAATTGCAGCCGCCAACCGTAACATTTTGGCTGCTGTCAATGTCAATAGCATCGGAACTCGGAGCACGCACACCGTCTTGCACTTCAAAACGTGAATTCTCTACTAAAACCTTTTGGCAGTTATAGATATGCAGATTCCAAAATCCCGAATCCTTAAACGTAACACCGCTTATTTTCACGTTTTGTGAATTTTGGATGAACATCAAACGCGGACGTTCAACATCAAGATTCGTCGTTTTCGGATTTTCCTTGCGTCTCGCCCAAAAATCTTCCCAAAAAGGTTTTCCGCTGCCGTCAAAAGTTCCGCTTCCGGAAATCCGTAAATTATCAACTTTGTCAGCATTTATCAACGCCGGAAGCCACGGTTCAAAATGCCCTTCGATTCGCGTCATCATTTTCGGATAATCTTTGCGGTTCGTCGTTCCCTTCACGACCGAACCCTCGGCAAGAAAAAGATTTACTTTCGGCTTCAAAAATATCGCACCTGTCAGAAAAACGCCTCTAGGAAACTTCAGCGTGCAGCCGCCTTTCGCGGAACAATCATCAATCGCTTTCTGTAATTTGACGGTGTTCAAGGTTGTGCCGTCGCCAATTGCTCCAATGCTTGTTATATCAATCGTTTTTGCCGCTAAAATCGGAAAGGCAAAAAGTAAAATCGTAACAAACACGCCGAGTAGATTTGGAAATTTAAGATTAAATGTTTTCATAAAAATGATTCTTTCCGACTGGAACGCAGACAGATTGTCTGCCTCGCCTCCAGCGGAGCGTTGAGGCGAAAATCTCAGCTAAAGTTCAACTTGAATTTACCAAAGGAGTTCCGAATCCATTGCTTCGCTCGAATTCGGGCAGACTGGTAGCCGGCGTTCCCGCTATTTCACCGTTAAAGTTGCTTCCGCCTGTTTCAATCCCGCTGCCGAAACCTTTACCTTCACCTTTCCGCCCGTTTGCCCCGAACGCAAAATCGCCATCACAAATCCTTTGAAAATTTGTCTTTAATTGCCTGAAAAAAGTTCTTCGCTTGAATGATCGCCGTTGTCCACCGCCAATCAATTTTGCTTCGCCGGAAACATCGAATGTTGCATTCGCCCTTAAATGTCGGCACGATGCGACCTTCTTTATCAACTGCGTAAACTCTTACATATTGCAGATCCATCCCGTCAGCTTTCCAATCGGAGTTTTCCGTAACCATTTTCAAAGCAACGGCTTCGCCTGTAGTTTCCAGAACGTGACGGGCGACTTCTTTGCCGGAAACATCTTTCGCAATCGCAACAATTTTGCCCGCCGAATACGGAACGCCTTTCCAAAAAATGACGTTGCGTTTGGTGGTTTCTTTGATATTTTTTTGTTTCCCGATGGATTCGTCCGTTCACTAATAATTCAACTTCGAATCCGCATTGGTATAAGTGTAAAGATCGTATTTTCGCCCTGCTTCACGATTCCAATGCGATGAAATATATTTTCGCCCCACAACCACATCGTTCCAAAGAACAGATTCGGCTTCGCTGTCAACGATACCGATATGCACAAGCGGTTCGTTCTCATTGAAAATGCTCTTTATCAAATAGGCTTGCGGATTCGGTTCGAGCGAATGATTGAAAAATGAATAATTCCAGCCTTTCGTCGGATAACCTTGCGACTCGCCCCAATATTCGATTCCGCCCCAATAAGCCAAGCCGACCATTTTTTCCCTGTCCATCCCGAAAAATGGAGCAGCCAACTCGTTTGTAACCGCCTCGCTTTGATAAATGATCATATCGGGAGCGTGTTTGAGATATTCCTGATAATCGTCCCAAACGTAATTGAAACTGGCGATTTCGGTTTTTGTGGCTAATTCAGGCGGAACAATATTTTCTTTGATTTTGAAATCGGGGTCCGCTTTAATAATTCCTTTCGCACGGGCTGGATACATTCCAACGGTTGTTTTACGAGTCGGATCGTAACGCTTTGCGACCACATCCATAATCCTATAAGTCGTTACACCCCAATCGCTTGTCGGAAAATTCCAGCGTTCTTCTTGAAACTGCAATTCGTTGCCGAAGCTCCACATAATAACCGACGGATGATTCCGGTCGCGTTTAATCCATTCCTTTAGGTTGTCATACCAAATATCATTCCAGGGCTTGCTTCCCGCCCAAGCCGTCTTGCTGCCCCATTTGTCGTAGAGTTCATCAACAACCAAAATCCCTTTTTCATCGGCGAGTTCCATAAAAGTCTCTGAATACGGATTGTGCGAAGTTCGTATATGATTGAATCCAAACGCTTTAAGTTTGTCCATCATCCGTGAGATCGAAGTCCTGTAATCAGCCGCTCCGACCGCTCCCTGGTCGTGATGATTGGCGATACCTTTCAGAAAAACCTTTTTACCGTTTAGTTTGAACCCGAAATCTTTGGAAAATTCGATCGTCCGGATTCCGAATTTTTCCGTTACTTTATCAATTACTTTCCCGTCTAAAACCAGTGTAACTTCCGCCAAGTAAAGATTCGGATTTTCGCACGACCAAAGCTGTGGATTCGCCACATTAACCTTTGGCAGCGGAACTTCTACTTCAACAAGTTTCGATTTTTTTGGTGCTGATGTTTTCGTTTCAGCGACTTGCTTCCCGTTTGGCGAAAATATCTTGGTGTTGATTTCCAGTTCAAGTTCTTTGATTCTTAATTCCCGCCACTTCCACCTGAACGCTGATTTCGGCGGATTGATCGGAAATTTTTGGAGTCGTGATATAAACGCCGTGACGGGCAACCGAAACTCTATTTTTAACGACCAGATGAATATCACGAAAAAGTCCGCCGCCGGTATACCAACGGGAATTTCCCGGTTCCCCTGTCGTCGCACGAACTGCAACAACATTATCCGCATCGTATTTAATTATCTCAGAAATGTCTGATTCAAAACCCAAATATCCGTATTCCGCCGCTCCGATTTTCTTACCGTTTACCCAAACTTCGCCGTTCAGCATAATGCCTTCAAAATCGAGCAATATTTGTTTTCCCTTCCAACTAGCATCTGCTTTGAAAGTTTTTCGATACCAGCCAATCCCCACAGCCTTAAACCCGCGACCGCGACTCGCCGTTTTATCCCAAACTTGCTCAAACTGAAAATCGTGCGGAATATCAAGTTTTCGCCAAGCCGAATCGTTAAAATCAGGATTTATCGCGTCGGGCAGATCACCCGTTTGAAATTTCCAATCAAAATTAAAAAGCTGATTAACGCGGACGTTATTGCCTTCCTGTGCAAATGTTGTTGCGGACAGAAGTAAAATAAAAATGGTTAAAAAAATGCTGTTTTTCATAAAATTATTGTGTATTTGATATTTATCAATTAATTTTCTCTCGCTTAAACCATTCCGCCGTGTCTTTTGTCCACACTTTCGCTTCTTTGTCCGAACGCAATCCGTAACCGTGTCCGCCTGTTTGGTAAAGCAAAAACTTGTGTTTGATCTTTGCTTCCGTTAAAGCCGATTCATAAATTTTGCTTCCCAAAATGAAATTTTTGTCGTCTTCGTTATGAACGATTAAGGTATTTGAAATCTTCGCTTTAAGATTCAATTCAGCGGCAATCTTGCCTTCGCGTTCGAGATAAGCGGGATAAACCAAAATTACAAAATCGGGACGACTGCTTTGTTTATCAACTGAATCAATCGGCGAATACGACCGCGTTTCAAACAAATTGCTCGCTTTCGCCGCCAAATGTCCGCCAGCCGAAAATCCGATAACACCAATTTTCTTCGGGTTTATATTGAATGTTTTAGAATTCGCACGAACCAAACTTATCGCTCTCTGCAAATCCTGAAACGCTCCATCACGATTTTTCGGAGTTCGATATTTCAAAACAAGTGCCGTAATTCCCAAAGAATTCAACCATTCAGCAACTTCAACGCCTTCTTTGTTGTATGTAACATAATTGTAACCACCGCCGGGACAGATAATTACAGCGGGTGCGTTCTTTTTCTTCGCAGGGAAAAGTGAAAGAGTCGGACGGCTAATATTGGTAATTCTCTGCACGCCGTCAGGCTTTGCAGACATATCGGCTTCAGCTTCGCTTGCACCTTTTCCGGGCATTTTGCCTTCTGCCCAAACGTCAATTATCTGAGTTGGTTCAGTTGTTCCGCCAAAGGTTTGAGAATTTGCAAAACCGTTGATTCCAAAAATGATCAGGCACAAAGTTAATATTCTTTTCATCTTTTTCTCACTTGCTCGTGACACTAGAAAAGTTTTCTAAGAAAACAGGCAGAAACGCGAGTGTGAACGAGCGTGTTCGTCGCCAACATTTGATACGCTTCCTGAACCTTCTCGCGTTTCCGCCTTTTTCAATTCACCCGCCAATCTTCTGAATCAACATGTTCACGCTGCATAATTTCCTCGATTTTTTTCACAACATCAGGAAATTTTGCGGAAACATCGGTCGTTTCTTTCTCATCCGTTGCCAAATTATAAAGCTCGACTTTGCCGTTGACCCGTTTGCGAACGCCTTTCCAATTGCCAAACCTGACAGCTTGCACGAAACCACCTTCGTAAAATTCCCAATATTGAAAATCTTGTTTTGCAGATTTTTTGCCCAAGAGGTCATTCTTCAAAGACTTTCCATCGGTTCGATTTGTAGACTTTGCACCGATAATATCGGCGATTGTCGGGAAAAGATCATACTGCGTCCAAGCGGTTGAATTTGTTCGGCTTGCGGGCGACTTGCTGTTCCATTGCACGACCAACGGCGAACGAATTCCGCCTTCATACAACGCCCGTTTTATTCCACGCAAACCCATATTGCTCTGAAATAGCGTTTGATCGTAGCTGCCTTCAACCTTGCCCTGCGGACCGTTGTCAGACATAAACATAACTATCGTGTTTTTATCCAACTTTAATTCTTTCAACAATTTATGGATTTTCCCGACTTGTTCATCAAGCAACGACACCATCGCGGCGTAATTTTTCTGCTGTATCGTCCAATCTTCTTTGTCGTAAGGTGCGTTTGATGGAATTTCCATTCCGTTGCCGCTGGCTCGATTAAGTTCGTTGTTCGCATGCGGCAAAGTCGTTGCATAATAGAGGAAAAACGGTTTAGATCTCTCGCGTTTTATAAATTCTTCGACCTCTTTTTGAAACAAATACGGTGCGTAACTTCCCTTTTCCAGCTTCACAATTTCGCTGTTTCGATAGAGCGATTCGGGATAATAATTATGTGCCAGCGTCTGATTCAAGTAGCCGAAAAAGTAATCAAAGCCCTTCCTATTCGGCATTCCAGTCGTGCCGTCTTCGCCAAGTCCCCATTTTCCGATCAAACCCGTTCGATAATTTCGGGTTTTAGCGATTTCCGCAATCGTCGTGTCTTCCACACGAAGCGGAACGCGTTCGCCCTTGTAATTATCGTTGCCGCGAATCCGTGCGTGTCCTTGATGCAAACCCGTCATCAAACTCGCCCGTGAAGGAGCACAAACCGGTGCGGATGAATAAAAATTGCGAAACGTAACGCCTTTCATTAGCCATCGCATCAAGATTCGGAGTTTTGATGAATTTCTGCCCGTAAACACCCAAATCGCCAACGCCCAGATCATCCGCTAAAATCAAAATAACATTGGGCTTTTTGGATTGCGGAAATACGGAAATTTGTAGAGCAAAAATCAAGATTATAAATTTAATGATTTGTTGTGAAAAAGATTTAACTCGCATAAATTTCTTCGATGATTCGGTTAATTTCCGTTCCCGTTTCGCCCGTAATTTCAGGTTGCTTTTCCTTCAAAAGGGCTTCCGTAAAATCGTCAATCAAAGGCAAATGAAAATTGGGATGCGGCGGATGATATTCGATAGATTTCATTGTTTCCAATTCTCAATTTCAACTCACCTTGATTCAAAATTGGAACGTGAATAGAACCTTTTGTGCCGTAAATATCAAGCGTGTCCTGCGGTTCATTTGCTGAATGGGCAATTGTCAAAGTTGCATTTACACCCGTTTTGAAAATTCGAATAAAACATGTCGCCGTATCTTCAACTTCGCGCTTGAAAATATTGTTTGAAACAATGCTTTTGAATTGTTTAATTTCACCAAAAAGATGGGTCAAAACTTCAATTCGATGACAACCAAAATCCATCAAAGGTCCGCCGCCGCTTTTCGATTTTTCAATCAGCCAATGACGCGGATTTTCTCGGTTCGGCTCAAAATATTCAAAAGCATTTATCTGCACGATTGAAACTTTTCCGATTTGTCCTGTTTCGATAATCTCTTTTATTCTAGCAATTACAGGATAAAAACGTCGGTAATATGCGATTCCGAGTCTCACATTATTTGCCTTGCAAGCGGCAATCATTTCGTCGCATTCTTTGACGTTTAACGCCATCGGTTTTTCGCATAAAACATGCTTTCCGGCGTTTGCAGCGGCGATAGTTTGCTCAGCATGCAAATAGACTGGCGTTGCGATGTAAACCGCGTCGATTTCATCGTCTTTCACCAATTCACGCCAATCGGCATACCATTTTTTCGTCCCAAATTCTTTCGCGAATGATTCCGCAAGTTCCGATTTTGAACGACTTACTGATACAAAATTGCAATTCGGCAAGTCACGTAATGCTGGTGCGATTCTTTTTCTAGCAATATCGCCCGCACCGATAAGTCCCCAATTAAGTATTTTCATAAAGGAACGCGGACACTCTTGTCCGCAAGCGTTTGCAAAACGCTAAGAATATTCGCGAAAATTCAACTTGAATTTACCTCAAACGTTTGCGAACGCTTTGCGTCCGTGCAGACAAGAGTGTCTGCGTTCCGCCTAAAACTCTTTCTTCTCAACACGTTCGAGTGTTACATCAGTTACATTCTTGCTATTCGTAACACTAAAATCGAACACATTTTTTAGCGAAAACAAGTTTGATTTTGTCCAAATTTTCAAACGATCAAAATCCACCCCTTGAACATTATCCAAAACAAATGCCGGGCGAAAATCTTCCTTTTGGAACGAAACTCGGATGTTGTCGAAAGTTACGTTTTTAGCGTGGCGAACATAAAAAACGGAAGCAGGAAGCACACCAAACATACTCGGTTCAGGATAGTTTTTCTCGTTTTGCGGAACTTCTCGCATCGCGTCTTCTTTTGTGCCGCCGCCTTTATAATTGATCAAAATGTTGCTGAAATTTACATCTTCGATTTGGCTTTCCTGCAAACCTGCGATGATCGATGCATAGTCAGATATTGCATCGTAAACCACTACATTACTTATGTTTATCCGTTTCACTTTGGCGATTGGCGAGTTTGCCGGACCGCGTTGACGCTTGCCCAAGCGGATAAAAAACGGAGCCGTCAAAATATCCCGCATCGTGATATTCGTGATGGAAACGTCTTCAATATTTCCCCCGTCAACCGTTTCAATCGCAAGCCCGCGGCAATGGACAAAATTGATGTTTGAAATCGTAATATTTTTAAAACCGCCATTTGATTCCGTGCCGAATTTGATGCGACCGGTTGGGCGATCCTTATCCGGTGCAAATTCTTGCGTCGTTTGAAGTGTTCCGTCGAGCATTGTTCCAAGATCAAAACCCGAAACTTGCGAATTTGTGATGGTCACGTTTTCGGTCGCACGTGCAAATCCGAGCCCGAAACTGCTTTTCAAAACGATCGCGTCATCATTCGGAGTATTGACGTAAGTATTTGATATTCTTACATTTCGGCAAGCATCTATATCAAATCCATCGCGGTTTGTGTCAACTTTCAGCCCGTCGATATTCAGATTGTCAACTCCGGTTGCAAGCAGTGCAAAATGTCCGCCGCGATAAATTGTAAAATCCTTTAAAGTGATGTTTTTACTAAGTTTAAGTGCGATGGCTTTCGTCCCCAAGCCTTCCATTTCTTTGAGCGGCGACATCTCACCAAGCGGTGAAACGTTATCTTTCATGCTCGCCGGCGTTTCGCCTTCAGTTCGAGGTTTTTGCGGTCCGGGACTTCGTTTTGAAAGTCCTAATCCGTCAATTCTGCCTTGTCCGACGATCGCAAAATTCTCGATTCCGATTCCCCACATCAAAGAATTTTTCCAGTGCGAGTGCCCGAAATCCTGATACATATCCCATTGATTCGGCTCAAAACTATCGTATTTTCCTTTGTGAATCGCAGGATCAGCCGCGAGAATGGTCGCACCACTATCGAGATAAATTGTGATGTTGCTTTTCAGATGAATCGAAAATGAGAGATAAGTTCCCGCAGGAAAAAAAACCGTTCCGCCGCCTTTTGCAGATGCAGTTTCGATGGCTTTATTGATTGCATATGTATCGAGCGTTTTGCCGTCGCCTTTTGCTCCGAAGTTTCTGACGCTGTAAAAATTCGCGGCAAATAGTTTCGCATTTGCTTGTGCGAAAACCTGAAGCGGAATAATTGTCAAAAAAATTACGCCTAAACACAAAGAAAATAATGACTTACTTATATTTTGTCTCATACTAAATTTTTAATTTTATTACTTCCGAGCCTGCCAAAAGGAAAGCACCCGCACCGTAAACTTCCCAGCTTTCCGCATCAAAATTCTTGCGTGGATCTGCTCCAATTGGTTGTGTCCAACCGACTTTTCCGTCTTCATGTATGAGCGTATTCAGCCCAATCCAACCTTTTTTTACAGCGGGCAGGTATTGTTTTCTTTCTAGAATTTTGTTGTTTATTCCCCAAGCGAGTGCGTAAACGTAAAATCCGCTACCACTTGATTCACCACCCGGATATGAATCAGGATCAAGCAAACTAGCCCGCCAAAGTCCATCAGATTGCTGTAGAGTTACGATCTTTTCTGCAATTTCGCGATAAAGATTTAGATAAAACGAGCGTTTTGGATAATCTTTCGGCATTTCATTTAAGAGGCGAACCAATCCGCCCAACACCCAACCATTACCGCGACTCCAAAAGATCTTTTTCCCGTTTGCTTCGCGTTTACCTTTGCCGTTTTCGTCAATTAAAAACGACGCATCGCGGGCAAAAAGACGTTCTTGTTTATCGTAAAGGAGATCGTAAGTTTCTTTGAAAAATTTGTCGTTCAATTCCAAAAAAGACTTTTCCTTGAGCGTTTTGCTAAGCTTTGCAAGCGTTGGCGGTGCCATAAATAAAGCGTCGCACCACCACCAGGTAATGCCGTGCTTGGCAACCTCGTTACCGGTTTCACTCTGTAAACGTTTAACAACATCAATTGTCGGCTGAATCATCTTTTGTTCTTTCTTCAGACGAAAAGTATCAATGTAGGTTTGGGAAATCACGATATCGTCCGCATGGTCAAAACGACTTGCCGGCTTCCAATCGGTTTTCGTCCCCAGATCCAGCAAAGCCTTCATTAGATCGGGGGATTTTGTGGTTTCATAGGCAGCGAAAATTCCTGCGTAAAATGCACCGTTGGTCCAATCATTCGGTTTGTGTTTTGGATTGTTCAATTGCCATGAAGAGACCTTTAACATTCGCGATTTAATATCGTTCCGTTGGAATACGTCATTGTTTTGAGCAACAATATTCGTTGTTAAACCTAATAAAATCAAACAATAAAAGATATAAATTTTACTTTTCATTATTTTTTTCAACCATTTATAGATCAAATTTTTCGTCCGAATCATTTTTAATTCTGACGTTTCTTGCGTTATCAAGAAAAAAGGCTATAGATTTTAAAAGCGTACCATACGGGCGGTATAAAAAAGTTTGCATAACTCTTGGTTTTGAACTATCTTTATCTGAAGTTAAGCGGTTAACAATACGATTTCGTTACGATACCATAGATATTAAAAAGTTTAAATAATTTTATGACCTGGGAACAACGTTGGCATCCTTTAAGGGAAGAATGGGTGATTATCGCCGCACACCGGCAAAGTCGTCCGTGGATTGGCGAAGTGCTTGAGGGTAAAGAAGATACGATACCCAATTATATTGAAGATTGTTATTTGTGTCCGCGTAATGCTCGCATAAGCGGTAAAATGAACCCTGATTACGAGCAAATTTTCGTTTTTGACAACGATCACCCAAATGCTTCAATTGATGCTCCGGCTAGCGAAACTCCGGCAGCAAAAATTTATCAATCAAAACCTGCTTTTGGGCTTTCAAGGGTTGTTTGTTATTCGCCCATGCATAATCTTACTTTGACCGAGTTAAAGGTTGACGAAATTGTCAATTTGCTTAAAACGTGGGGCGAGCAATATCGCAGTTTAGGTAATTTAGACGGAATAAATCACGTCCTTATTTTTGAAAACAAAGGCGAAGCAGTTGGCGTTTCAAATCCGCATCCACATTCTCAGATATACGCTAATAATTTTGTTTTCAAGACTATAGAGACAGAACTTAAAGTATCATCTCAGCATTTGGACGAGACGGGAAAGATACTTTTTCAGGAAATTATCGAAGCTGAAATCAAAGATGGCAGACGAATTATCGCCGAAAATGATAATGCGATCGCTTTTTTGCCGTATTTTGCGAGATACGCATACGAAGTTTTTGTCGCACCAAAACAGACGCATCAAAGCATTGCTGATTTAGACGAAAATGAGTTAAATGGCTTTGCAGAAGTGCTAAAAACCGTCTTGATAAAATTTGATAATCTTTGGAGAATGGAATTTCCGTATGTCATGGTTTTGCATCAGGCACCTACTGACGGCGAAGTTTATTCGGCGTTTCATTTTCACATCGAATTTCACCCGCCTTTGCGTAAGCCCAATTTATTGAAATACTTAGCGGGACCTGAGATCGGCGGAGGAAATTTTTTGAGTGATACTTCCCCGGAAGAAAAAGCAAAAGAATTACAAATGTGTTCGGAGATTCATTACAAACAATGAATGATATTCAAGAATTTTTTGAGCCAATTAGACGACTGCATGAAATTATTCGCGGCAAAGTTGTCGAAGCGTGTGAAAATTCGTCTTTAAATCAGCTTTCAGAAATTGTTGCGGACGACGAAGGCGACACAATTTTTGCGATCGACCGAGTTTCCGAAGAGCTTTTGATCGATTTTTTTGAACGCGAAATTGCTTCCAAAGCACCTATTGTATTGATTGCTGAAGGAATTGAAAATGGAAAAATAATTCTGCCGAAAGGTGCAAAAGAAAGCGAATGCGGTTGGATAATTATTGTTGATCCGATTGATGGAACTCGCGGTTTGATGTATCAAAAAAGATCCGCGTGGATTCTCACCGGAATTGCCGTAAATAAAGGCAAACAAACGACTTTAAATGATATTGAGTTCGCAATTCAGACTGAAATTCCGCTGATTAAACAACATCTTTCCGACACGCTTTGGGCATTTAAGGGCGAAGGTGGAAAAGCCGAGAGATTCAATCGTTTGACAGGTGAAAATTGTTCGTTAAAACTTCAACCTTCAAAAGCTGATTCAATCGAACAAGGCTTTGCTCAGATTTCAAGATTTTTTCCGGGCGTGCGAGATGTTTTAGCCGAAATTGACGAAGAAATAGTCGAAAAATCTTTGGGGAAACCCAAATTTGGCAAGGCACAATGTTTTGAAGATCAATATATTTCAACCGGTGGGCAGCTTTATGAATTAATTTGCGGACACGATCGTTTTTGTGCGGATTTGCGACCTTTGATGCAAAAAATAATGAACGAAAGGGGCTTAAATTTGAGCATTTGCTGCCATCCGTATGATCTTTGCACAGAACTAATTGCTCGCGAATTTGGCGTTATTATTACAAATGAAAAAGGCGAACATTTGCGGAATTTGCTCGATAATAAAGTTGATGTTGCTTGGATTGGATATGCAAACCTTGAGATTAGAAACCAAATGGAAACGCATCTATTTCACGCTTTAAATAGCCGTAACTTGTTATGATTCAACAAGATATATTCGATAAGTTTCCTGACATAAAAGAGTTTACGGATTCGCTCAAGGGCTTGTTGTTTTTCGAAAAAAGTCAGGAAATTTTTGTTTCGCGTTCGCCCGGACGTTTGGATGTGATAGGCGGAATTGCTGATTATTCCGGCAGTTTGATGCTCGAAATGCCGATAAGCGAGGCGACAAAAGTTGCTTTGCAAAAAAGTGAAAAACGGCAAATTGAGATTATCAGCGAGAGTAATGGCGAAACGCTGAAATTTGAAATGCCGTTAGCTGATTTTGTGGAAAACGGCAGTCAAATTAGTTACGAAAAGGCTCAATATTATTTCAGCCAAAATACCGAAAATCATTGGGCATCATATATTTGCGGAGTTTTTCTTGTTCTTGGCAAAGAAAAAAAATTTCAATTTGCAAAAGGCGTTAAAATTTATATTTCGTCCGAAATTCCTCTGGGAAAAGGAGTTAGTTCTTCAGCAGCTCTGGAAGTTGCTGTTATGCAGACGGTTTGTGCGGCTTTTGAGATTGAAATTGATTCACGCGAAAAGGCGATTTTATGTCAAAAAGTTGAGAATTCGGTCGTCGGTGCGGCATGCGGCGTGATGGATCAAATGTCGGTCATGTTTGGCAAGAAGGACAGACTTTTTTCGTTGCTGTGTCAGCCGGCAGAGATTCTGGGTTGGGTAGAAATTCCTAAAAATATTGAATTTTGGGGAATTGATTCCGGAATTCGCCACGCAGTTGTCGGAGCGGATTATTCGTCGGTTCGCATCGGTGCTTTTATAGGCTATAGAATCATTTGCGAACTTGCCGGCTATGCGGTTAAAGCGTTGCAGACACATGGTTTAGTTGAAATTCTCGATTCAAAATGGAACGGATATTTATGTAATTTAACACCTGCGGAATTTGAACAATTCTATGCTTCAAAATTGCCAAAAGAGATTTTGGGAAGCGAATTTTTAGAAGAATATCAAGGCACAACCGATGCAGTTACAACCATCAATCCGGATAAAGTTTACGCCGTCAAAACGCCGACCGAACACGCGATTTATGAAAATTTCCGAGTAAAGAAGTTTGGTGAAATCTTGAAAAATTCCGAACCTGAACTTAAATTATTGGGCGAATTAATGTTTCAGGCACATGCGAGCTATTCTGCTTGCGGATTGGGTGAGCCCGGAACGAATCGAATTGTCGAATTAGTACGTGAAAATAAGGGGAAAGATTTATTTGGTGCCAAAATCACAGGTGGCGGAAGTGGCGGAACGGTCGCAGTTTTGGCGAAAAAAGGCAGTAAAAAAGTGATTGAATATTTGGTGGAAAAGTATAAATTTGAGACCGGAAAAACGCCGCATATTTTCAAAGGTTCGTCTGATGGATGCGATGCGTTCGGAGTTTTGAAAATTACTTTGTGAAAATACCGTTTTTACTTTGAGAAAATCGCTTAACCGTTTATATTTGAGTGCAACTCGTCATCAAAATAATTTGGAGAAAATTTTATGAATAAAATGAAACTTGTTCCGCTTTTTGCGTTGGCAATTTTTGCCCTTTCAGCGTGCAAAACCGAAACTACAGCGACCAATCAGCCGAATTCAAACGGCGATAAAAAAACCGATGCGAAGGCTATAAAGCTCGCAGTTGTAACAAATAATGCATCCGATCATTGGAATTTTGATTGGAACCGCATTTTTGCAAGTTTTACAAAATTTGGTAAATCCTTCGGGTATTCCAATTTCGCTTAATTTTGGTTTGATGCGAGTTGTAATTTTGTTAGGCGTCGTTGCCGATCAAGTTTTGCAGAGGAAAAAAAGCAGTTAATTGTTCGTTGTTAAGGATTGTAAATCGAATGAAAATAATTTTCTTAAGTATTGTTATTGCAGCATTTATGAATGTTACAACAGCACAAACGCCGATTCGGCTCTGGGAAAAAGATGCTCCGAATGCGGTTGGTAGCGAGCAGATCGACGTTCCTACGATTACGCCCTATATTGCCCCACAAGATAAAGCGACGGGTGCCGCAATTATTGTTTGTCCGGGTGGCGGATATCGGGCTTTGTCTGACGTCAAAGAAGGTTCGGCAGTCGCGGAATACCTTAATTCCATTGGAGTTACAGCGTTTGTTTTGAAATATCGTTTGGGTCCGAAATATGGGCAACCAAATCAATTATTAGACGCAAAACGTGCGATGCGAATGGTTCGAAGTCGTGCTAAAGAGTGGAATTTAGATGAAAATCGAATCGGGATTTTAGGCTTTTCGGCTGGTGGACATCTCGTATCTACGCTTGCTACTCATTTTGATTCTGGCGTTTCCGAATCAAAAGACGAAATTGAAAAACAAAGTTCGCGTCCAGATTTGCAGATATTGATTTATCCGGTAATTACGATGGGCGAGTTTACTCATAAAGGTTCGAAATTGAATCTTTTAGGTGAAAATCCTACTGAAGAATTAATAAAAAAATACTCAAACGAACTACAAGTTACAAAGGAAACTCCGCCGGCATTTATCGTTCACGGAGTAGAAGATAAGAGCGTGCCAATGGAAAATAGTCTGCAATATGTGCAGTCTTTGCGTAAAAATAATGTGCCGTTAGAGTTTCATTTATACGAAAAAGGTCCACACGGATTCGGTTTGGGTGGAACTGACCCGATTCTTTCAACTTGGAAAGATCGATTGACTGCGTGGCTTGGTTTGCATGGATTTTTGAAGAAAATTTAAGCGACGAACATACATAAACAGACACGAACAGTATCTATTTGTTCGTCATATTTCGTGTTTGTTAGTGGCTAATGAAAAATATGAGTAATTCAAAATTAGATCGTCGAAATTTTCTTGAAGACATCAGCAATTGGTGTCACTGCTTTAACTGTTGCAAACAATATCGTTGCGGAAGAGTTAGTCGCTTTTCCCAGCGAATCGGGCAGGCAAATTATTCCGCTGAATCACGATTGGCTCTACAACGAAAAATTCACGCCAGAAGCGACGAAATCTGATTTCAACGACAAATCATTTGCAGTAGTAAACATTCCGCACACCAATAAAATGTTGCCTTTGAACGGTTTTGACGAACAGGAATATTGTTTTGTTTCGATTTACCGCAAGAAGTTTATATTACCGAAAGGTATTGAAAATAAACGAGTTTTCATAGATTTCGGCGGCGTGATGACCGCGGCGAAAGTTTATTTGAATGGGAACCTATATCGGCGAAAACAAAGGTGGTTACAACGATTTTCAGTTTTGAATTGACCAAGTTTGTGAATTGGAAAGGCGAAAATGTTTTAGCGGTTGAGGTTGATTCAACCGAACGCAAAGACATTCCGCCTTTTGGGAATTTGATTGATTATTTGACGTTTGGCGGAATTTATCGGGATGTTCAGTTAAGGATTGTTAATCAGACTTTTATTGAGAATGTTTTTGCGAAGCCAGTTGATGTTTTGTCGGATAACAAGAAATTAGAAGTAAAAGTTTATTTGCAAGGCGAAGTCAAAGAAATCTTGAGAATTAACGCTCAAATATATGATGGTAAAAGCGTTACACAGTATTCAAATGGAAATTTGTCCCATGGAAAGAATACAATTAATCTCTCTAAAACTCAATAATTATAAACTTTGGGAAATTGATAATCCGAAACTTTATATCAGATAACTGTTAGGCTTTTGAGAAACTCTGTAATTCTTGACCAATTCGAAACTCGCATCGGTTTCCGGGAAGCAAAATTCACGCCTGAAGGCTTTTTCTTAAATGGTAAAGATCTGAAATTACGCGGTTTGAATCGTCATCAAACTTATCCGTATGTTGGGAATGCGATGCCCGCACGAGTCCAAAAACGAGATGCTTGGATTTTGAAAAAAGAACTCAAAGTCAACATCGTCCGCACTTCGCATTATATGAATTCGCCCCATTTTCTTGATGCTTGCGATGAATACGGCTTGCTAGTTTTGGAAGAAATTCCGGGTTGGCAACATATCGGCGACAAGGCTTGGCAAGATTTGGCGGTGCGTGATGTCGAATCAATGGTCAAACGCGATTGGAATCATCCTTCGATAATTTTGTGGGGAACCCGAATAAATGAATCAGGCGATAATCGGGAATTTTATACACGCACAAATGCAATGGCGAAATCGCTCGATGATTCACGTCAGACGGGCGGAATCCGCAACAAATACGATTCCGAAAGGATTGAAGACGTTTTCACGATGAACGATTTTCGTTTTCCGCTGCGTCCGCCGAATCATCCGCTTTTCATCGTTACCGAACACAACGGACATATGTTTCCGACCAAGCGTTTTGATAATGTTGAGCGAATTCGTGAACACACGCATCGCCACGCAAGATTTTTTGATCAGATAAATTCGGACGTGAAATATGCGGGAGGTTTGACCTGGTGTGCTTTTGATTACAACACGCATTCATATTTTGGTTCGGGCGACCGGATTTGTTATCACGGCGTTTCCGATATTTTTCGCATTCCAAAACCGGCGGCGGGATTTTATAAATCACAATGTGAACCGAATGAAGAAGTCGTCATCGAACCCGCATTTGATTGGGCGACGGGCGACGAAGGCGATTTTTTCAAAGAAGCTCTGATTTGCTCTAATTGCGAGAAATTAAAGGTTTATATGTCTGATGAATTGATCGGCGAAGTCGAGCCTGACCGCAAAACTTACCCACATTTGAAATATCCGCCTTTCGTCATCAATTTGAAACAGAAATTATTGGATAAGTGGGGCGTTCTAAAAATCGAAGGTTATATCGCCGGAAAATTAGTCGGAACTCGGCAAATGTCAGGCAAAGGAGTTGAGAAAAAATTCCTTGTAAATGCTGATGATAAAGAGTTAAACGCCGATGGAATCGATATGACTCGCGTAGTTTTTCGCGTAACGGATGAATTTGAAAATACGCTTCCGTTTGCCTTTGGAGCAATTCAATTTTCCATCGAAAACGGAGAAATCGTTGGCGATAATCCTGCGAGTTTAATCGGCGGCTGCGGAGCGGTTTGGGTGAAATCGTCAATGAAAAAAGGCGTGATTCGCTTGACTGCAAAACACGCCCGTCTGGGTACAAAGATCATTGAAATTATTGGCAAATAATATTTACTTTCTGCAGCTTTTACTTGTTTGAAGCCCGTAAATTCCGCTAAATCGTTCTTCGTAGTCTTTAGCAAAAGTCGCCACGTTTTCATTTATCTTTTTGATCAATGAACATTGAAATGGCAGATCTGAAGTTTTTTCCAAGAGAAAGTGCATTGCGGAAGCCTCTCCCCAATATTCTCGATTTTCCCAAATTTGAGTTGGAGTTCCGCCCATTTGATTTGCCAAATCGATCAATTTTTTATCAGCAGTATTGTAGCCGTTCTTCAAGAAAATCGAATTATAAACAGGCATTAATTTATTCTCCAATTTTATTTTCTCTTGATTGGAATCGTAGGTTAAATTAATGTGACCGAATTCGTGAGCAAATTTGGTTGCGGCAACAATATTGCCGCTGATTTCCCTGCGACTATTGAATTCCGAAATAGAGTTCATCACCGGATAATAAATTGGATCTGGAAATCCTTTATCAATTTTACCGCCCAAAAATATTGTAGCACCCACTAATTCACCGGCTTGATTCCATTGATAATCGCCTGTTCCGGCTCCTTTTTTATCTTTATCTTCCAGCTTGATGGTCAAAACAAATTCTTTTCTATTTTCAAATTTAGACCAGGCATCTTTTCCAAAATTGCTAGAAAGGAATTCCTCTTTCCATTTGGCATATCTGGTTTGGAACTCCAGCGGAACAATTTCTTTTATGCCGCCATCTGAAGGAGTTTGTACTGTTTTGTCATTCGAGGGGTATTGGACGCAAAACCCATTATTAGCAATAGTAATTATAGGAATCAGAAAAACGAAAAGAACTGCTTTTGCGAGCGAATTCAGAAGAATAAACGGTTTCACCATCGTAGTAACCCTCCAGATCAAACTAATTATTTATTCCTTAAAAGGTATTAAATTAGAAACAATGTGTCAATAATTTCCAACAAAAATCAAAGCAAACGCAAAACATTTGAATTAAAGCCTTCAGATCTAACTTTCCATTCTTTAGGAAAGCCCGGATGTGCAATTTTCGGACAATTTTTCCAACCGCCAGCCATCAAAGCAATTGCATACAAAAGCCCACCATTTCCAGGTAAATAAAGCGGTAAATTCGGTCGCTGATAATTATGTCCGTTTTGGGCGTAGTGATTTTTGGGCGTATCCATCAAAAGTGCTTGAATCGCCAATTCAGGTTCACCCAAACGGGCGGCTGTCATCGCCGTCATCGGATAATCCCAACCCCATGTGTCTTCCCACTTCCATTCTTTGAAAACTTTTTTAAGCGTTCGCCGCATCGTTTCTTTATCAGCCATTTTGCCTTGTAAAACGCCAAATGCTGCCAACATCGATGGATGATCAATATTTCGTTCGGTATAAGTTTGCGGACAATTTTCGTGAGCCAGATAAACGCCGTCTTTTTCAGGCAATTTGGAAAGTTTTCTGACAATTTCGTCCCAGTTTTTGTTGCGTTTTAAGCCCAAACGCTCACGCCATTCATTGGCTTTGTTTAATCCATAATGCCAATATTCGAGCTCGTAAGTTGGATTCCAGGTTTCTCTCGGCAGATGATTTTCTTGTGCGGGAATGACTGGCGGTCCCAAAATATAGCGATTAGTTTTTGCATCGTAATGAGCAAAATCTGCCATAAATACAGCAGTTTGCTCGACCATTTGCTGATATTTTTTTAGCGTTTGACGGCTTGGTTTTGTTAAATATACGAGTTCGGCATAAAAAATCGGATGAGGCTGCTGCCAGATCAATAATGGTCCGATTGGCGAAGGAGCATCTCGTCCATCCGGTTCAGTCATTTTTGCCCAACGAACACCTTTGTAACCTTGCTGAATCGCTCTTTGACGGGCAGACGGCATCACATTCAGATACCAATTCAGGCTCTTTTCAAGCATTGGCAGACGATTCCACAAGGCAAATTGTGCCGAATGCCACCAGTGCATTTCGAGGTGAAATTTGCCATACCAACTATTTGTTGTGATTCCTGTTTCGGCTGGAGGAAGCGAACCGGAGCAATTTATCGCCGTCAAGTATTGAGATAAAACGATTCGTCTTTCGAGTTCTTTGGCTCGATTATCTTTAGTTTCACCTAAATCAATTGCTGCTCCGTTTGTCCAAAAATCTTTCCAATATTTTTCAGATTGGCTAAAAACAGCTTCTTGTTTGGAGGAAAATCGAGTTGATTTATCAGAGAATTTTAGACTGAGCAAAATTGATTTGCCTTTCGGTTGTAAAATAAACGAATTTGCCTCGACAATTTCCAAACTGGCTTCGCCTGTCCAATTTAATCCGATGTAATACTCATCATTATCCAAATTTCGGGCAAAAACACCGCCGTTATTGGGAAAAGCAAAAAATGAAGTAGTATGTTTATTTTCCGAATTCCAGTCGGCAGCCTGCATATCGGGTGAACCATATGGAAAATCAATTTTAACGGCTAATTTGCCTTTTAAAATTAACTCTGATTCGATTGAAACTGCCAATAAATCTTGTTTCGGATGAACGCAAGTTTTAACTAAAACCGATTTACCTTCAAACTCAAATTTGCTTGTGATAATTCCCTTCCAAAGGTCGAGAGTTTGTTCAATTTTCGTCAAATCTTCAGCCTTGGCTTCGCTTCCATCCGCCTTTAAAAGCCTCAATCCGATTTGTCCTAAATGAAGTCGGTGCGGATTTTGCCTAAGCCAATCGAACAACTCTTTTTGGTCAGCAGAGCTTGTCATATATCCAACTTTACGACCGTAAGTTTCATATTCAGAGAATTTAAGTTCTTTTCCAATTAAGTGAGCAGGTCGCGGAATTGTATGCCAACCCCATTGCGACATTGTGCAGAGCGGAAATTTTTCACGATAAATTTCGGGAAAAGTCTGCAATCCTGTTGCGTCGCAAGTAAACGCAAATTCGCCGTTTCCTACCGAAAGCGGCGACATGATTTCAAATTTATTCAAAACAGGATTATGACGATTGACCAAAGCAAACCGGTCAATTTTGCTTGAATTTACAGCAAAATCTGTTTTGGCAAATGCTCCGGCAATGATAGTTGCCCCGATAAATTCTCGTCTGTTAAATTTCATTGTCCAGATTGCAGGCTAGCAGCCTCGCGTTCCGTCTATTTTGCTTTAGCAATCTCAACCGCAAAAGTATGGGTTGGACCGAGCATATTTGATCGAAATACCAACCATTTTCCATCCGGCGTAAATGTTCCATTAGGCTCCAGACTGTAATCATGATTTGCCAGATTGACCAATTTTTCAGAAATTAATTTGCCGCCTTTTGGAACAAATTTATACATGAACTGCCCGTTATCCCCTTTGGCGACACTATTTGGTCCGCCGCCATCGCCAGACATAAATTTGCCGTCCGGCGAGACGTTAAAATGCACAGACCATTCTTTTTTAGTTAGACTAAATTTTTCCATTTTGCCTGATTTAATATTGTATCGAGCAAGCCAAAAAACTTGTGCTTTCGGAGTTTGCAGATCGTAGTAAATATATTTTCCGTCTTCGCTAAAAAATTCGTGTCCGGCGATTTCCATATCCATTGTTCGGGTGTGAATTTTTTTCAATTCGGCTGCCATCAATCCGAATCGTCCAGATTCTATCAACTTTGTGCCAAGGTCCTTCGTGACAAAACATCATTAAAGTTGGATCAGTTGGCGAAAATTGGACGTGATTAAGCCAATCAGTCGCGGGATGAAAAAATTTCAATTCGCCGGTTTTGATATTGATGGTGTAAAGCGACATCGGAACTTTTGCAGCCAAACGGCGTTCCATCATCTCGCCTTTGCCCGGATAAGCGTCGCGTGCCGGTTCAGGCGTTAGGCGTGGTATTTGGATTCGGCAGAGATTCGGAGTAGGTGTGGCGTTGGAGTTTGCTGGAATTCGCGGGCGAAATTCTTCCGGAATTTCGCCTGTTGTCGCACTTCCGCCCAACAGAGTTTCATCAGCATTGACCGCAAAACCCGAACCACCGCGGATTTTATCGGTTTTGGCGATCAAACGAGTTTCTTTTGTATCAATATTTGTTTCAAAAACCTCATTGCCTTTGGTGTAGAAAACTTTATGAGTTTTTCTGCCGACAATGACGTTTCCGGCCCGACCTTCGACAATTTGTTCAATTTTTTTGGTCTTGAAATCGTAAGTGGAAAGACCTTTTCGGGTTGAAAAAACGAGTTTATCGCCCGCGTAGCCGTTTTGATGAAAATAGAAACTGATTGGCTTCCGTTTTCTTCGGAAATACGGATGATTCTGTGTCCGGTATCTTTGTCAATCCAATCTTTTGGGAGTTCGGATTGGGCAAAAATGTTTGAAAGAAGCAGTAAAGTTAAGCCAATAACGGCGATAGGTTTATTCATTTATTTATTTAGAGTTCGCTCAGAAAGTATAAAATCGGTAAAATCGTCACTGAATCTCATAATTCCCGTAGGGCAAATAGCCACGTTGTTTAGGGTGGAAGAAGTATGGAAAATGAAAGGGCGTATAACGTCGTTTATTGCTGTATGCTGCCCACTTTTTTCATTTTTGCAAGAACGTTAAAACGCCCTCTGAATTTGTTGCCCTGCCCGAACCACGCCATAAATGGACGATGGCTATTTGCCCTTCGGGGGAAACTTTAGTTTCAAGTGCAAGATTTTTTCACACTTTCTCGCGATTTCCTTGCACTTGTATGACCTTCTTCTATCACTAACCATAATTATATCAATAGTTTAAAATTTTCTGAGTAGACTCTAATTAAAAAAGGGATTAAGAAACTTACAAGCCTCTTAATCCCGATTGTCAAAGCTTCAAATTGGAATTAGAAAATGAATTTAATTCCAAGTTGAGCTCTTCTGGCATAGTTGTCTTGAGTAGCACGGAAACGTTCCAAAGCGTGAAGCTACCGGAATTGTTAATACGATGAATTGGTCGGATTGGTTTCCGGTGCCGGTAAATAAGGCTCGATTAAAAGCATTATACAATTCCAAAGTCAGCCGGAATTTCATTGTTTCGCTAAATGAATATCTTTCAACAATGAAAAATCGAAATTGTTAATGTTGTCCCTACTGACATCGCTAAACCTTAGTGGCAAAGATCTGACATGGCGAAAGGTTGCGATGTTAAAATGCTGTAAAAACAGTTGTTCTAAACCAAGCTGTAGTATTCATACTGTTTATTCCAATATTTCCACCATTGATAAAATGCATCAGTTCCAAAAGCAACTGGAAATCCGGTTTGATAGGCAAAAACGCCGCCGAATTGCCATCCGCCAATAATTGCATTCACAACACTACCGACATCATTAGCAAATTTGGCACCTTTTCCAAATGGAAGCAGTAAGTGAAATTGAATGAAAGCCGATGCGGAACATCTTGATCACCAATCATTTTAGTTGGAAAAGCATCGGCCGCATTCAGATATTCAGTCGCTTGAATCCATTTTGACAAAGTGTAACTCATTTGACCTTGGAAACCCTTGCAAAATCGTTTGTGACACGCTGAATTGGCCAGAATTATACCACGATTTTCCGTCATTAACGGTGGTGGTAATGTCGCCAAAAGCTGGAAACGGTCTAAGCAATTGCGAACGTGCAATGTTCGTATTGAACAAAACTCGTTCCGGCAAATTGAGTTAGTCCGGCAAATGGATTGGTGACATTTGCCCAAACAGTTTGTCATTTCGCTGTCATTGCCGCCGTTCTTGAATTATCAGTATTCAAAAATTGATTTGGCAAAGCGTTGATATTGCGATTAATTTCAATATCATATCCGTAATTTCCAACATACATAGCTTCCAAATACAATCCCAAGGGCAATTCTCTTTGGAAACCAATTTGAAAACGATTTGTTTTGAAACTTTTGGATTTGGATTGAAAAAAGAAATGCCTCCGCCAAAGCAGTCTGACACCCTTGCGCAATTCCAACAGGTTCTAAAATTGCCGTGTTTAGAAACCCGTTGCCATATTTTGCGGAATTGGCGCACCGTTTGCATTAGTGGCTAAAGAAACTGTAGTTGTTCGGTAAAACCCGGTTGGATTACATCGCCGCGTCTTTGTCCTAAAAATCCGGCAAACATACCAAAACCGCCACGAATTACCGTTTTGTCGTCTCAATTGATAGGCAACCCCGAATCTTGGCAAAAATGTATCTTTAGGCGTTTTATACAAATCCGGATCGGCATCGCTGGCAAAAACCAAACCGCCTTTGACATTAAATGTTGCGGGTTAATGTTTGTGCCTGTATAACCGGTAACGGGAGTTGAGGTTAATTTCGCACGTGCAGCATCTTGAGCTGCTTGTTGAACATAATTTGGATCAAAATAGCGATACTCTTATTTTTTCGTTCACGCAAAGGTGTTTCGATTTCATATCGAAAACCTAAATTAACAGTCAGCTTTTTTGTCGGTTTCCAATCATCTTGTACAAAAAATCCGTAGGTTTTGGAATATTCTGAATAATCTGCCCGACGGGCAATTGTGCTGTAGTTGGCAAGCCCAGCAAAAATGATGCGTATGCTTGAAGCCGTTAACATCATTGGAAGCTGCAGTTGAAGGTCTTGTGTAAGTATTGTCAAAAATAAACTGCCAGTTTGATCATTACTTGTAAATGTACTGTCTTCCCGATAAATTCTTAGTTCTGCCCCAATTTTCAACGAATGTTTACCGAAAGTTTTATTCAAAGTGGCTGATGGTGAATGGGTTGTGGTTGGACGAAATTCATTACCAAATCCCGTTCCGAGCATTCCGCCCGTGAAATCAAAACTTGGAAAACGTCTAAGTTCGGCTGAAGTCAAAGAATTATATGCAGCAGGAAAACCCAATAGAGTTAAATCAAAACCTTGAGCTTCTTCTCGCTGCTTGCCCAACCTGATAAATCGATTAAATCCATAACGGATATTCAAAACTGTCGAAGCGTCAAAAATATGAACATCATCAATCACGCCTTGGCGTGAAATAAAAATAAAGATATTTCCGGATGCCGCGGTTCCCATATAATCATTGTAAACACTGATCTCGGTCATACCAACTTCCGCGACAAACATTCGGTTTTTGCACGTAATATTTTGGTCAATTCTAAATGTCCAGTTTCGATACGGATCGGTTTTTTCAGTCAAAGTAGCATCAAAAATATTACCTATTAATTTAGTTTGTGCCGGACAGTTTGGGCGAATAATAATCCAAAATTGCTTTCGCAACCGGACTGATTCTTGGCAGTCCGGATAATATTTCCCGTAAATGCGAGTGCCAATTCCGGTACTAATTCTACTTGCAGGATCCCAAATAGTGACTCCCAAACCGGTAAAATCACCGTTTCGTAATGCCGCAGTTGGAACCCAAAGTTGCCGAGGCATCAAATCTGGGTCGTGTATCTCTAATTTCTTCGTATCCAAAAAGGAAAAATGACTTGTCTTTACCATTATAAAGCCAAGGAATACTGATCGGTCCGCTGATACTTCCGCCATATCGTTTAGAAACTGTTTCGACAATTGCTTGACCGCGTCCTTTACCAAAGACATCATTGGCCGCCAAACTTAATGGTTCATTATAATAGTAGCCGGTGCCATGAAGAGAATTTGTTCCCGATTTGATACTGATACTGGTCACGCCGCCTTCGGTATTACCAAATTGGGCATCAAAAGTTGCGGTTTGCACTTTGAATTCTTGAACAATATCAGTCGGAGGAACATACGAAGCAATAACTTCATTGGCGTTCGCGGTAGAAGTGCTGGGTGCGCCGTCAATTGTTAAATCACTTCTATTACCTCTGGTTCCATCAATGGCATAACCAACGATATGAGTTGGCTCAAATGGACGATCAAGCCGTTGCGAACCCGTGTGCGCGACACCTGTCGAAGTTCCCATCAATTTATACGGATCACCTTTTGCCAACGGTAATTCCGAAATTCGTCTGGCATCAAGTGTTTGACTAACCGAACGCATTTTCAGTGTTTAATTGTTGCAAATCAAGCCGTCACGGTGACAATTTCTTGAGCCCCACCAATTTCCAAAGGTAAATCAACTTGAATCGTGCTTCCGATTTCTAGTACATATTTTCACGTTGTAGTTTTTTAAATCCCGGTGCTTCAACCGTAATCATATATTTGCCGGAAAGTAAATAATTTACTTGATAAAATCCATCGCTGTTGGTTGTAAAAGAAACAGAAGATCCGCTGGATGCATCCTTAACAGTTACTTTTGCACCGGCAACCGGAGCATTGTTTGGGTCTAATACTAAACCACGAATCGATCCGCGAGTTTCTTGTCCATTAACAATAAATGAGCAAGTAAAAACAAGTACAATGATCGAAAAATAAGTCAACAAAATGTTTTTCTTCATTTTCATTTTTCTCCTTTAAAACTAATTCTATTAAGCCGTTAAGCAACCCCTTGATAAAATGATGGCAAAATCTTGCGGCAAGATGAGTTTCTACCTCATTATAAATTTTGGTTGTAGGTACAGCAGTTTAATACAAAATTAAAATACAAAGGTTGAGGCAGAAAAATCTGCCTCAACTTAAAGTTTTCTCAAATTGACATTCAATTAGAAAATCAATCGAATTCCAAATTGCAAATATCTCGAACTAGTCCCCGGGTTTGGACTACCAAAAGAGTTCCCCACAGCACCACTCGTTAAACTTCCAAAGTTTGCCTCATAAGCATTGCGAAGCCGCCAAGTTTGAAAACCTTGCAATGTTCTGATGTCATAAGCTAATGGGTTTCTAGTCGCAAACCCTTCAGGCAATTGAGTGCTGAAGAAGTTGTCTGGTAACGCACCGCCGCCAACCGGCTGTCCGGCACGCGGAGCAAGTCTGGTAGCGTCAACTGTCGCCCTGATTTGCCCCATTATGGTAGCCCCCTCAGCTGTGCTGGAGAGGGGTTGATTATTAAACGCTGCCCATGCGTCATACTCAGCCGGAGACAATGCCGATGAACGCGACCCACCCGGACAATTTGCCGTTGTAATTGCAGTGATCGTTAAATTTGCGATGCACTCCGTTCCATTGAACTCGGTCGGAAATCCACCAAAACCGAATGGCGTATTTCCCCGGCTGTTGAAGTAGAAATTCGGCATATTAAACACGTTCAGTGCATCAACTCTGAAGTTGATTTTTCGCTTGCCTTCTCCACCAATCCACGGCATTGGAAAATCTTTCTGAATTGAAATATCAAAATATTTTCTGAACGGTTCACTAAAGCTAAGTGTTCTCGGTGCGTTGCCAAGTTGCCCCTTTGGTGGACGCTTAAATGCTGCCGGATTAAGATACGGTTCGCACACATTGAAACTGTTAGTCCCAACCCCAGTGCCGACTCGGCATCCTTTGTCATAGAGCGGATTTTTGAGTGCAACGCCAGGAACGATGTCAGGACGAACGACACGGTTAAAGCCCGCCCCACCTAACAAATTTGGATCAGTAAGAAATGGCTGATATGGATTGCCGCTGGTGGCTCGGACTACCCCTGAGATCGTCCAACCGCCCAATGGTCCGCTAACATACCAAGGAGAATTTCTAAAGAAGCTACGACCTTTTCCAAACGGTAAATCCCAAGTAAACGTTGCACTAAATGCGTGTTTAACATCAAAGGCTGAAAGAGCGTAATCGTTCTGAAGCGTGCCACCGAGAGCAACTTGTCCTTTAACCGAGCCACTCGTCAAAACCCGCACGTCAGGTGACGCATCCGATGAGTCATCAAGTGATTTCGCGAACGTGTAATTTGCGGTTACGCTAACACCTCGGCTGACTCTTCGACGGAAATCAACGTATCCGGCATGTCGGATGCTTTTTGAATTTGCGTTGAAGAACTTGTTTAATGCTTCAAATCCTATGTAATCCGAAAAATAACTAGCAAGAGTCGATCCGATATTACTGCCCAAAAGTGATGTTCGACCGAGAATATCAGCGGCAACGCCACCTGAAGGGTTCACATTATTTGCCGTAAGAGTCGAAATTACAGCTGTATTACGCTTGTTTATATTAATCTGCGGCGTAAATAAATTAACTCCGCGATTCCCGACATACGCAAATTCTAGGGTCGAATTCTTGAAAGGAACAAATTGAAGAGCAAGATTCCAACTTTGTGAAGATGGGACCTTGCCATAAGTTGGGTCGTTGATATCAACAGCGACTCCTCCGATAGCAAGTGATTTTAGATAAACTAACCCGTTTGAATCAGTTCCCAACAATGTGTCTAATGGTGTTGAAGAACCTTGTAACGGCGAGTTGCCGGTTAATCTAAATGGTTGAGCAGTGAAGTCTGTTCCGGTTGATGCATTTCCGCCTACTACCGTTGGCTTGCTTGTTCCGGGTTCGTTAAATGCACCGAAATCCGGCGACGCACCTCGATTGTTCCCATTAATCGGTGCGTGTGAAATTCCAAAACCACCTCGAATTACCAGACTTCTTTTTTCGAGATCAATACCGAAAATTTTCATCTTCGGACTCCAGGCAAATCCAAGTCTTGGTTCGATGCCGGTATAATCTACCGGGACAATATTTCTCGGTCGATCGCCGCGTCCGGCAAATGCAAAAGGAACTATTTTCGCAACCGTTGGGACAAACGAGGGTATAGGATCTGCTGCCAATACGCCCGCAGCCGTAGCAATCGTGCGACGTTGAACATCGGTTAATGTTTGATCAACGGCAAGATCGGGACGAAATACGCCTTGAAGGTCGTTGTCCTCAGTTCTCGGCATCTGAACCGCATATCGAACGCCGAGATTTAACGTGAAATTTGGCTTAACTTTCCAATCATTTTGGAAGAATGCAGCGTAACTATCCCACTGATAGTTGTAGTCAAACAAAGCAGGACGAAACGCTACAAGGTTTGGAACTCCCAGAAGAAAACTCGCAAAAGGATTTCCGCCATTTCCGACACCGTTGAGATTGTTATTTCCGGGAACGCCAGCCGGACTATTATTTGTTTGAATCCGACGGAAGTTCCAACGACCGCCTGCAGCCGCAAAGAACGGCGTGACCGCGAGCCGAGCACGATTGTAATTGCCGCCTAATTTCCAAATCATGTTGCCGCGAACCCAATACAAAGTATCACTAATTTCATAACGACTTTCTTGATTGAAATTATTTGTGCTCAAACTTGAACCAATATCAGGAGCCGCGTATTGACCATCAGTACCAAATCCTGTCATCAGCGGCATCCCTCCCGCAGTCAAACTTCGGATGCCAAGTTCTGTAGAAAGATTTCTACCGCCCATAATAGAATATTCAGGAGAGTAATCTTCACTAAATGCTCCCTTTGTATAATTAAATCTGGCTTCATTGGTTATGTTCGACGAAAATGTATAGTTTAAGGTTCCGAGATATTGGGTTGCATCGCTATAAATTCCTTGATTGCCGTTAATATCGCTTCCGTTTGATCTGCGAACGCCAATCGCCGGCGTTTTTGTCCAACGAAAAGTTGCCTTTGCCTTTGATGTAATATTGTGATCAAGCCGGACTGTGAAGCGATCCTCATTTTGTGTTGATTCGCGGACTGTGAACATGTTACGAACAGCCCCGTTATCAAGAAAATAACCTCCTGCCGGGTTCACATATTGGAATAATTTAAGTGCAGTAGGATCCATAAATGCAGTTGGAATAACATTGAGTGCACTATTATTTGCGGCATTTGCGATTTGTGCTTGAGCCTGGGTGGTTGTGCAATAGGGTTGTCCTTGTCCGTTTAATGACATTTGAGATACACCATTAATCGTTGCAACCGAACCGAATGGACAATATTGGTTTCCTGAAACGGCAGGAACAACTATAGGAACAAGAGTTCCTCCGGCACCGAGAGTGAATTGCTGATAGATGTTACTATCAGCACCTGCCACAAGTGCCTGATTGAACTGCGTAGCAACTGCCTTGGGTAACCATCCGCTACTTGTTGTCAATACTAAATCACGGAAATTGCCGGAACGCTCCGCAGCACCTGGCACTAAAGCCACTCCCGAAGTAAAGTCGTTTCGCCAACGAGGTTCCCAAGCAAAGAAAAAGAATGACCGGTTATGTCCATTGTAAATTGGCGGAACACCTTCGCCAAAGTTAGGAAAATATATCGGACCGCCAATGGTGAAAGATGCTTGATTGCTACGAAGATTATTGTTCGGTCTCGGAGCTGTGCCTTGATTCCACGCTTTTGCATTCGTCTTCGGATTGCGATGATACCAAAGTGCCGTTCCAAAAACATCGTTGCGTCCAGACTTAGTTGTGATGTTGATTACACCGCCGCCACTCGTACCAAACTCGGCTGAATAAGCTGAACTTTGAACAGCAAATTCTTGCACAGTTTCGGGCGAAAAGCTTACAACTGCACGGGCAATGCCAATACCAGTATTATTCACACCATCAGCAAGCATGGATGTGCTTCCCGGACGACCGCCATTGACGCTTAGGTTAAAACCCGGCGAAGGCGTGATAACACCCGAGTCGACGTCTTCGCTTCCTGAATCGCCGGAAACATTCGGCATTGTTGTTGCCAAATCCAAAACGCTTCGATTGTTTAAGCGGCAAATCTCGTAACTGCCGTTCGGTGATGGTTTGGCTGGTAGTTCCCGAATCGGCATTAATCGGTTAGCGAATCAGCTTCAATCGTAATTTGCTCCGCAACCGCCCCAACTTCCAAAACTATATTTACAGATGAAACCGTTGCGGTATCAACTTTTACCTTTTCAACAAGTGCTCTTTTTGAATCCGGAAACTTCAACTTTAATGTCATAAAGCACCGGATCAAGTGAATTTGCCACAAAAAGTTCCGTTATTGGAAGTCACTAAAACACTCGTTTGATTAGTTCCAACATTGGTGATGGTAACTGTTGCTCCAGGAACTACACCATCCTTTTGAATCGGTAACAGTTCCGCTAATGCCGCCTCGATTGGTCTGACCAAAGCTAACTATTGCCAATAAAAAAATAAAAATTGATACAAGAATTAACCGCATGTTTCTCCTTCATGAATGCTCTTCCCAAGTGCAAAAGCTATTCGTAGGTAAATTAAAGTTTTAAAGCAAAATTGCTCAATGTTATGGATACTTATACTTTTTTCTGTCTTGTTTCGCCACCTGTTCTCAATCCTATTTAACCGCTTAACCGCGTTTATAATACAAATTTGAAAATAATATGCCGAGTAAAATTGGTAATATAAGTACGATAGTATGAACAGATTGGTAAAATATCATTAAAATGATCGCTTGTCCAGAAAAAAATGTAAGTTTTTTAATATGGGCTATCAATTCTATTCAACATAAATCGAGCCGGAAAGTTTAATATTAGTAATTCCAACACTTACACGGCGAGCGGCATCATATTTCGAGAAACACGTAAACGTGCAACTTATATTTTTCCGCGGAGAATAATTTGTTTAATTTACATATTGTTCCGAAAATAGTCTAATACCATTTAAGCGTTTCACTCAGATGAATAAATTAGTCGTTGGGTTCTATTCAAAGGTATGCGAATAAAAGATGTAGCTAATGAGGCTGCGGTTTCAACCGCCACCGTTTCACACGTAATTAACGAGACAAAATTTGTAACGGAAGAAACCCGCAAGCGAGTATTGGATGCGATTGAAAAGCTGAATTTTTACCCAAATGCCAACGCACGAACGCTTGCATCGGGCAGGAGCAACATCATCGGTCTTCTGATTTCGGACATTTCAAATCCTTTTTTCCCGGAGCTTGTAAAAAGCATTGAAGCAGCAGCTTTCGAACAAGGCTACAATCTTATGCTTTTCAATACGAATTACGATGCCGGCAGGGCTGCCGATTACGTTCGCCGATTAATTGAATTAAAGGTTGCCGGAGTTGCTTTGATGACTGCCGAACTTGACCCGGCTTTAATTGATGAATTAGCCCGCCGGGAAGTTCGTGTTGTATTTAACGACATCGGAATTGTCAGCCAATATATGAGCAATATTGTGTTGGATTATTCCGCAGGAATTGAAGAAGCGGTCGGGCATCTTGTTTCGCTCGGTCATACAAGAATTGCACATATTGCCGGCTCCAGCCAGATCAGATCAGGCGTTATTCGTCGCGAAGCTTTTGTCACTGCGATGCAGCGTTTTCTTCCTGATTCCAAGGAAATCCTTGTCTTCGAAGGTGATTTTCGTTTTGAAAGCGGAAGGCTTGCGGCAACAAATATCTTGAAAATGAGCGAACTGCCAACGGCGTTGGTCGTTGCAAACGACATGATGGCACTCGGGGCGATGCAGGAATTAAAACAGGCGGGACTTTCCATTCCAAACGACATCTCAATTATCGGTTTTGATGATATCGCCTTTGCTTCGCTTGCCGATCCGCCTTTGACGACAGTCTGTTCGCCACGCTTGGAAATTGGTCGGCGGGCAATCGAAGTTTTAATAAAAACGATTAAGATTCCCAATCAATCAGGCGAAGAAGTTAGAATTCCCACATATTTGATTAAGCGAAAATCTACTGCACCGCCTAAGAAAATTTTATAAATACAACATCCGTCATCTAAACGAAATCAAGCGAACATTTCCCGTAATCCCCGAAGGATACGGAATAACTTTCTGCATCTCTTGCGGCTGAAAACGTTCGCCGTAACGCAAATTGAGCAATTTATAATCCGGCAATTTTCTTCCTGCCATATAATTAACCGCTGTATTTGCAACAACTACTTTCAAACGATTCTCCCCGATCTTTAAGAATGGTTTAACGTCCAATTTGTAAGGTGGAGACCAGAGTGAACCAACTCGTTTGTCATTCAAATAAATAACCGCAGCTTCTTTGATCGGTGCGTTTAGATACGTTGCCATTCCGTTTGCTTGCGGGATAAAATTAAGCGATTCGGCTTCCCCGAAATCCAATGTAAATTCACTATTAATGGAACTTACGTTGAATAGTTTTTCGTAAGTAGCCGTTCCTGAGAAATATTTCGTTTCATCGGAAGTAATCCAATCGGTCAATTTTGGCATTGATTTCGGAGCATTTTTCCCAAATGAGACTTTCCAATCGCTGCTCAAATCAACCGTTGAAAGATTTGCAATAGTCGGACGAACATAGTTTTTCGGCGTGCCGTTTTTAGAAAAAACGACGACGTGCGATTGATACGGCTCAAAATTCAGAACAACTGAAGTTGAATCTTTGGCTTGAGTTTTAACATTTGCCGCCGTAGAAGTGCCATCCATTGAATTCCAAATTTCCACACTCGGAGCGGTTGAGCGAAACTTGATCTCGATATTTTTCTTGACGTTTGAAGTATTCGCGACAAAATAAATATCAGAATCCGCCGTTTTTCGGTGCACAAAACCGAAGTCTTTTCCGTTTGAAAATTCGGCATCGGGCTGCAAGATCGATTTCAAAACCGCACCTGCGTCCGCATCTTTTTCGACCAATTTCAGACGCGGATTGCTTCCATTGAAAAGACTGGAAATAATAGACTTAAGTTCAGTTTGTTCGGCTTCGGTCGCCTTAAACCCCGGAACTTTCGATGGAGTTCTGCGGGTTGCAATCACGATTCCGCCGGTGTCAGCAAATTGTTTAATTTTTCTGAGTGATGCAAGCGGAATTCGTTCAATTCCGGGTAAAACAACAACCTTATGTTTGCTCTGTCCAAGCGACAAACTTTCCTTTTCGACCTTGCCGAATTTGTTCAAAACATCATCGTCAAAAAAGTCGAGATTGTAGCCTGCCTCAAACAAACTCGGCATCAAATCGTTACCAACTTTTTCGCGGTCAGACGTAATCAGATGGACGTGATTCGTCGTAAATTCCGAATAAACATCGGCATCCGGCATATAAAGTGCAACGTCGTTTTTCTGCTCGCCCTGACGCATTAGCCAAGACATTCTTTGCAGATATTTCGCCAAATCAGGCATCACAATCCACCAAGGATTCCGCTCGGAATATTCGCCCGCAGCATAAAAACGCCAGCCCGGATACTCGACCTGCGGCGGCGTATAAGCCCAACCGTGACCGATCAATTGGTTGATTCCCTGCAAAAAATGAATGTCGGCTTCGGCTTTCATATCAAGCGGAGTCGCCCGAAATGCCGGCGAATGAAGCCACGTCCAGGTTTCCGAAGATGTAACATTCCGTCCGAAAATATGATTTGCCGAAGATGCCCAGCGTGCCGCACGAACGACTTTCCATTGTGCACCTTCGCCGTCTGAAATATCCGCCCATTGGTTTGAATAAATTGACGCAGCAGGAATTCCATAGCCTTGAATGCGGAATTTGGAGTTGTTTTTCTTGCCCCATTCCTGCATCGGAATCATAAAATTATCGTTAAAAACGTCGGTGATAGTGCGTCCCCAATCGTAGCGAATTTCAGGATTTGCCGTTTCGTTCAAAAGTGCGGGCAAGTGCGGACGCAGATCGTAGCCGCGTCGGCGTTTGAATTCGTCTAAAAATGTGTCGGTCCAATCTTGGTTGTAAACTTCCAGACTGTCGCAGAAAAATGAATAAGGGACGTTCGTTTTATCAAATTTGCTGTAAAGCCTGTCGCCCATTGTCCGCAGATAATTTTGCACGGCTTGCTTGCCTAAATGGTCTAAAACATAGCCTTCGCCGCCGACTGACGGACGCTTGACCTGCATTCCGCTACGGCTTTGCACAACGAACAAAACTTCTGTTCCTTTCTTCGCATCTTCAGCAGTTAAGAAAACATTATCTTCTTTGATATTCGTCAATTCTTCCCAGGTTTTATCGGGCTTCAACAGAAACGCACCGAGCAATTTTTCGACGTGGATCATCGAAGGAAGCGGAACACGGCGAGTGTTTGCATCAATTTTCGCTTTTTCAAATTTAAGCTGAGTATTTGCATCAGCAATCGGCACATTTGGTCCGCCAAACGACCACCCACTGCCAAGCGTCAAATCCATCCGCATCCCCAATTCCTTCGATTTATCCGCCGTGAATTTGAGCATATCAAGGAATTCGTCAGACAAATACGGAATGTTTTTTATGCCCGCTTTCGCATCGTCAGGAAGCAGCGGATAAACCGGCTGAACCTCAACGCCGCCGATTCCGCCGTCTTTCATCGTCTTCAATTCGCGTTCAATTTCGGCTTTCGTCACCGCCGGACCAAACCACCACCAACGCATCATTATCCGCGAATCATTCGGCGGAGATTGAAAGCCTTTTTGCAGCGTTTGCGAAAAAGCGGTGATTGAAAAACTCAGAATAAAAACGATTGCGGATAGTTTTTTCATAATTATTTGTTGAATTTTTGAAAGTCACCTTCAATTTTTTGAGAACTAACTTTCTCTGAATAAATTACCAAATGATGTTTGAACTTTATTGATTTACCTTTTTCTAAAACAAATTTTCTCGCATTAACATTTGGCTCGTAAGCCTTTCTGCCAAATGGATTTAACGCGATCAAGCCATATGGACGAACCATCATCGAAGCCGAAGAATAATTGTGATTCGCACGATTATCGAAAATTGCGACGGTCAGATTTTCATCATTAATTTTGCCCGAAACACTCGCCCAACGCCCAAGAGTTCCGAAAATCTTTTCGCCGTCCGATCCTTCGCTATTTAAATATTCACCCGTCAGATCTTCGCCGGTTTTTGCTTCCGAAATATTGCCTTTTTCATCAGTAACTTTGACCGGAAACTGATTGTTTTGCTGCAATTGGCGGTTCAAGTGAATCATAAACAAACCTTCTTTATTATCACCAAATGTTACATCCTGACCATTTGCCGTCAAATAAGTTTCACGTTCGATAATCCGATTGGTTCCTTCAAGTCGGAATGTAAATTTTGACGTTTCCATCAGAAGGATTTCACCTTTTGGACTAATCCAGTCAGACTCCGTTACGAGTTCCGCTTTTCCTTTACCAGCCTTTTGTTTCAATATTTTACGGTGAAAGATCGTTCCCATTCGCTTCAATTCTTCGGCTGTGCGAAACGGAGAATTGTTCCAAAAATCGGTTCCGTTAACATCGCCATAAACGAATGAAACACCAACCTGATGCGGATGATTTATCGTTTCCCCGTTTCGTGTTTCAATCGGAAAACCACGTGTAACGAAATTTCCAGCCGCCGACATTATAGGTAGCAAAACCGGACGGCGTATTCGTTCTTCGTAGCGATATGAGGTGAAAAGTTTTCCGTCAATTAACATGTCGATTCGTTGCTTCTCAACATCAGAAACGATTTTGAACGACTGCCCATTCGCCAAAATTCCGAAGCAAAAAAGCATCAAAATCGATAGGAAAGTTTTATTCATTTTAATCAATATGAAAGACCTCTTTTAGCTCTGCCGATATCGGACTGTTATCATCATTGCTCGGCATCAGATCTTTCATATACGCCCACCAACGTCTGCAAACATCTGTATTTGCAATATTTAGCCATAATTCTTCCGATTCAATTTCAGCATATCCGAATAACTTATTCGTTTCTTTTTCAAGAAAGATCGAGTAATTTGAAACGCCGTGTTCATGCAAAACGTCTTCCAATTCCTTCCATATCGGATTATGCCGCCGCTCATATTCCTCGTGCGAATCTGCGTTAACTGACATTACAAAGGCTTTTCGAATCATAAGAATCGTTGCCGCGGATTTCGCGGATAAACGCTGATAAGAAAGTGATCGTATTCCGATTTAATCCGCGTTATCTGCGTTAATCCGCGGCTAATTTCACTTCGCCAACAATGCCATCGCCGTCCACGTGATTGCCGCTTGACCATGTAAATCGCCCGTTTTTCGCAGGCGATCGTTGATAATATTGCACCGAAAAGCCTTTATTTGTGCCTTCGCAAACGTCTTTGAAGTTGGCTTTTTCGTCCAATTTACTGACCAATGCCAACCATGACTTACGGGCAGGTTCGCCATAAATTTTGCTATCGAGCCAACCTTTTTTTACGCCTGTGAACCATTGCAAATGCAAACATTCCGGTTCCTGAAGTTTCTTCCCAAAAATCATCCTTATCAACTAATTGCCGCCATAAACCGTTTGGCATCTGAGTATTTAAGTAATGAATCCATCATCTTTTGAAAACTTTTCATGATCGAATTGTATCTCGGATGATTTTTTGGCAATTCGCTCAAAAGTTCCGCCATTCCCGCCGCAAACCAACCGTTTCCGCGACTCCAATAGAAAAACGAATCGTCCGCATGATGGAATAAACCGTTTTCTTTCTGCAATTTAGCTAAATATGTGTCCGACGCCAACGCCGCTCGGTCGAGATATTTTTTGTCCTTTGTTGCACGAAAGGCTTGCACCTGCAGAATCGTGATCATATACATATCGTCGATCCAGTAGCGAGCTTCTTTAGTAATTCCGTCGGGCGTGTTGTCGCTAAACTGTTTATCCGCCATCTTTTGACCGAATTCTAAATGCGGTTTTGACTTAGTCTGCATGAAAATTTCGAGCGGCAACGCACCGACCATAGAATAATCTACATGAGCCACGGGATTGATATTTTCGCGTCCTTTTTCAGTCATAAACCGATCCCATTTGGCGACAAGACGTTTTTGTAAGTCCCTATCTTTGATGGCTTTAGCAACCTTCAAAGAACCATACCAAGTGCAGATTTCGGGATAGATCACAAACTGCCGACGAGGTTTATTTGTTGCAGGATTTATTTGCTCAAATTCAAAAGTCCGAGCCTGCCAATTTTCCGCGAGACGCTTGCCAACCTCTTTCGGCGAAGTTCCTTTTTCCCAGTTTTTGAAATAGGATTGAGCCGAAACGGAAACGGCAATTGATAGAAGAAATACAATGTTTACAACAAGTTTCAGCATATAGCGTATTTGTGTCGCGTAGCGACTTCTTGAATTTAGCCGTGGGTTTCAACCCACGGTAATTATAGTTTTCCTTGCGTCGCGTCAGCGACGATTGAAAATCGATTCAACAATGGCAACACCAATTGTCACTACGCGACAATAACAACTTTTAGCTCTCCGCGGGTTGAAACCCACGGCTAAATTCACATTATCGCTACGCGATTTCGGACAAACAAAACAACTTCGTTTATTTCTCCAACAACTGAACCGAACTGTCATTTATCTCAAATTTAAAATTCTTGAGCATCTGCAGCACTTCTGAGCTCGCCAATAAAACGGGTCCGTAACCGTGTGCGGCAAAGGGACTTGTCGGGCGATGGTAATAAAACGCCGGATCAAACGCCATTCCTGTTCCAACGCAAGTTCCTTCAACCTGTCCTTTGGCATTAACTTTGGTTGAAACTGCATTCCACGCAAGCAGCGTCATTGGTGCGTAAGCCTTTTTATCAAGCCAGCCGCGATTCACACCTCGTGCGTAAGCGTAAGCATAAATTGCAGTTGCCGAGGTTTCGAGATAAGAATCGGACTTATCCAAAAGCTGATGCCAAAAACCCGAACCGCTTTGGAATGATGCCAAACCCTTTGCGTGACGCTGGAAAAGATTCAGTATTTGAGCTCGTTTCGGATGGTTTTCCGGAAAAACATCCAGGACTTCGGCGAGCGTCATAAACGCCCAACCATTTGCTCTCGCCCAATGAAATTCAGGATGTTCCGCCATTCCTTCAACCCAACCGTGCATAAAGACGTTTTTTTCACGATTGAACATCTTTTTTTCAAACAAAAGAACTTGATTGGCAACTTCGTCAAAGTATTTATTATCGCCTGTCGCTTTGCCCATTTGTGCTAACGCCGGAAGGCTCATAAACATATCGTCGAGCCATAAAGTATTGGCTTGCGGTCGGTTACGGGCAAGCGTGCGGTCTTTCAAGCGATATTGCTTGTTCATTATGTGGTCAATACCCGTATCAATTATCCGCTGAATATCTGATTTACTTCCCGCCACGTTTTGCCTTGATCATCGCGGCGACCATTGCTCCCGTATCATCCAAATTTCGCGGAGAAATCAAGTTTCGCAAAGGCATTCGGGCTTCCCATTCTTCATAACCCGCCGGTTTCTTGAATTTGCCCGCCGAATCGCCGATAAAAGTCAGACGTTTTTCCACGTAATCACGATATTTTGCGTCTTTGGTCACATCGTTTGCCAGCAACATTCCTGCATAAGTTACGCCCCATTCATAACTCACGATACGAAAATCTCCGCGAGCAAGAATCGTATTTGCATCAACTTTCGATAAGTCCGTAACCGCTTCACCCGTTTTTTCGTTGATAAAACCCGTCGGTGTAACTGCGTTCAAATAGTTGTAAACTCTATCAATTACGGCAATTACATCTGCGTCTTTAGGAATTCCATAAGGCACAGGATAATTTGGTGCGAGTTTATGTAAAGGGGTGGTTACATCATTAACCTGAGCAAATGAGCTTTGCACAAATAAACTTAAAATCAATATCGCAATTACTTTTTTCATAATTTAGAACACTCGTCCTTTTAAGAATTCTTCTCGTTTTTTAACAGTTTCAATTAACTCATTACAGGCGTTTTCGGATAGTTCTTTTCTTTTCCAAATTGTGTTGTCATCATACATAACACATTTTAATTCAGTGTTTACAGCATAAGAGACGGTCGGGTCGCTATTTTCTGCATCTTTCGCATCAACCAATCTGTTCGGCGGACCTCCGTAGCCTTGGGTTGAGATTTTCTTATTCTTTTTCAAAGGCACAAAGTAACCAAAATCCAACCTTCCTGCTTCCTTTCCGTCATTTTTTTTCAGAAAAACCAAATCGTAATTAAAGGCTTTTACAATCCTTCCCGTTTCATTTTTGACTGAAACTTGATAAAGAAAATAATTTCGTTTTTGCACGGTCATTGTGCTTGGACGCATTTGATCGCCTGTTCCGTAAGTTTCTGCACCTGTTACTTTCCAATCTACCTTATGAGACCACTTTATATTTGAAAAGATAATTCTCGGTATTTCTTCATTTACAGACTTTTCTTGAGCCGTTATTGAAACAGCAAACAGTAAAATCAGCATTTGAAGAAATACCTTTTTCATAAACAATTAAGCAATTTGCAAGGTCAATCGTCGTAACCGAAGCGGGTGCAAATTTATAAACCAAACTTCCGCCCGCTCCAACTGAAACGGCTTCATTTCGCGGCTCAATCGCATTCGGATTAGCCAAAGTGTTGCGAATTTGTAAATTATTTGATGACAAAACTCTTGCATCCGCTGAAACAATTTTTGCTCCGTGCAGATTGATCTCAGTTTCACGAGCATTTAAATGATCGGGATTAACTGCTGTGATGGTCACAGTTTTTCCTTTTATTGAAGCAGAACCGTTCAAGCCCCACATCGTCGCTTTCGTTTCTTTGTTTTGAGCATCAAATCTCGAGAATCCAACTCTTGGCGAGATAAACTCAGTTTTCAAAGCGGTCGCCCCGAATGCGGCATATACATTTCAAAAACGTGATAATTCGGCGTAACAGCAAATTTATCTTCGGCAGCGATGAATAATGAATGAATCGTGTTGATCAACTGTGCAGGGTTTGCCATCACAACCTTATCGGCGTGACGCTGGAATGTGTCGAGATTTAAGCCCGAAATCAAAGCATCACGCAGCGTAGAAGCATAAGCGTAAAGATAGCCATCGGGCATATCAGGATCTTGCCAATGCCACGCTCCCCATTCATCCACACAAATTTTAACTACACGATTACGGTCAAATTCACCCATTACTTGCCAATGATCTTCGATCAAAGTTTCCATTCGGTCAGATTTATCAATCAAGAAATACCAGTCGTTTACGTCAAAATCGTTGGCGATCTGCTTGCCCGTCGAACCTGAATAGTAATGCAATGCCCAACCATATAAGCGGTTAACCATTCCCGAACCTTTTTCGGTTAATTTTTGGAAAAAGCGACGAGTCCAGTTCGTATCAGCACCGTTTGGACCCGCTCCGACAAATTTTAGCTTCGTGCCAAAGGTCGGATTCCAAGCGGCATATCTGCGAAATTCAGTCGCGTATTCTTCAGGCAAAAAGTCGCCGCCGCAACCCCAGGATTCGTTGCCGATGCCCCAATATTCGACTTTATGCGGCTGAGGAAAACCATTTTTCAGCACGCTTTTTTGACCAAGTGGTCGTATTTGCCGGCGAATTGCAATAATCGAGCCATTCCTGGAAAACTCTCGCATCGCGTGTGCGAAGATTCGCCGCCATATAAACGGGGGCACCGACCATTTTGCAGAAGGACGCAAATTCATCAGTACCAAAATGATTGGTTTCATATTTCTGCGGTCCGCCTTCGAGCTTTTTGTAATTTTCAGGAGCTTTGTAGGTCGTATCTGCCCAAAAATTTACATTTGTCGGACGTTTTTCACGTGGTCCAATTCCATCTCGCCAATCGTATTGATCGGCAAAACAACCGCCGGGATAACGAATTACGCCGGGTTTGATCTTCTTCAAAGCATCAACCAAATCAGCACGAATTCCATTGTAATTTCGGATTTTCGACTTTTCGCCAACCCAAATTCCATCATAAACAACCGCTCCGAGATGTTCCACAAAATGTCCGTAAACATCAGGGTGAATCGTCCCAATCGGTTCATTGATTAAGATTTCAATCTTAGAATCTGCCGCCATTGCCGTGCGAGGTGCAAGCAAGGCGAATGCTCCCGCCGCTGTCGAACTCGCCAAAAATTCCCGTCTTCCAAATTTCATAGTTTCTCCTATAGATCAACCGGATTTACCAATCGAAGTCCTTTGAACGCCATAAAATCGCGGTCAGTTGTTGCCAACGTAACGCCGTGTTCAATCGCCAAAGCCGCAAGATGAGCGTCCATCGTCTTTTTTCCGACGATTTTGGTCTCGCGTAAAAGTCGTTCAAAAATCTTCCAATGGTTTTTGGTCGGCAGCAAAATACTAATGTTCGAATTCGAAAGCCAATCATTCACAAAACCAAGAATTTCCGCCTGCGAAAAGGCATCAGGAAATAATTTGGGAATCGTCGTAATCCTCAAAAACGCCGTAATTGTTTGCCAACAAAAGGCAAACGGCTCAGGTTTTGAAAGCTGTTCGGATAACCAATATTTGCATTCTTCGTGAAAAATCGCATCGGTGTTGTAAGCATAAATCAGGATATTAGCGTCTGAAAGAATCATAAACGCCCTCCAATTCATCGAGTTTGTCCATAACGTCACTGATTTTGTCAAAATTTACATCGATTAGCGGTTTGCCAAGTGAGCGTGCTTTAATTTTAAATGGCTTCACTTTCTGAGGCTCTTCTTCCGCCAATAAACCTTTTCGCAGTAACAAATTAACTGCATTTTTGAAACTTATTCCTTTTTTCTTCTGCAACTCAGTTAAGCGAACTGCAACGTCTTCTTCGATTGTTAATGTTGTTCTCATAGTGCAACAATTATACAAATTTGATGTTTTGATGTCTATATCCAGACATCAAGACATCAAGCAACTAAAAATCAAAATTATCCACGTTATCTTTGTTAAAAATAAAGGGTTTGCCAAGTCGCACTTCATCATCAACCACTTCGATGTTTTTAAGTTTGCCCGCTTCGATCGTTTTGTCGCCTTTTTTCAATTTACCGTTGACCAGACCGTTCGCGGCGTAAACGGACAGATAACCCAAATCGCCCGTATTCCAAAGCACGATGCTATCAACAATCCCGATTTGATATAAGGTTTGCACATATTCGGCAGACGATCAAACCGGTAACTTTAACATCAGTTTTGCCCGATTGTTTAACGGCTTCGGCAATGCCCGGAACTGCCGGAGCAGCGATTCCCATAATGACTTTGACGTTTGGATAAACCTTCAAAATATTCTGAGTTTCTTGAAATGCACGGTCGCGGTCGCCATCGCTAGGTTGGATCGCAACAAGTTTGATGTCAGGATATTTCGCCGCTAACGTTTCCTTGATATATTTGATCCATTCGTTTTGATTCGCCGCCTAAAGCGAAGCGGTAACAATCGCAAATTCACCTTTTCCGCCCAAGATTCTGGCGGCTTCATCCATCAAAGTTTCGCCGATTCCCTGCGGTGTCGCTTGGTTGATCAAATAATCGCGTGCATCTTTGTTCGCGTCTGCGTCCCAAGTTACAACTTTGATTCCTTTATCTTTCGCTTTTTTCAAAACTGTCGAGATAGCTTCTTTGTTTTCAACACTTACGGCGATTGCATCAACTCCACTTGTGATCCACGCTTCGACAACTTCGTTTTGTTTCGCAGGATCAAGATCAGTTGGACCATCCCATAAAAGTTCCGCTCCAAGCTCTTTCGCCGCTTCATCCGCACCTTTCTTGCAACTGAAATAAAATACGGGTCGCCTTTTGCTTTCGGCATCATTCCGATAACAGTTTTTTCTTGCCATTTGATGCGATCGGGCCGCTGAATTTCCAGTCGAAACCCCAGCGTTGCCCTGTTTTAACGAACCGAACAACATCCAATTACTTCCCGCAATAATTAAACCCGTGAGCAAAATTGCTCCGCAAATAAATCCAACTTGTGAATTTTTCACCTCAAATTCCTCCTCTGTCGCCGCAACTTTTTTAACGCCCGTCGCAGTTTTTGAAAACCTATCCAATAAAATTGTGCCGATCAGCAAAACGCCCGTCAAAATCCCCGCAAATTCAGCAGGCAAACCAGCTTAACCGCAGTCCGTTTTGCAAAATAACAATGGCAAATAAACCTAAAACCGTTCCTAAAATCGTTCCGCGTCCGCCGAAAATTGACGCTCCGCCGAGCACAACCGCCGTGATCGCCATCAATTCGTAACCCGTTCCCGCGTCCGATTTCGCTTGCCCAAGATGGGCGACATAAATTATCGCCGCAACGCTCGCCATTAAACCCGACAACACATAAACTATTGATAGCGAACGTCTTACCTTGATTCCGGCGTGTCTCGCACCTTCTTGCGAATAACCGATCGCATACAAACTGCGACCAAATGTTGTGCGTTGAAGCATAAAATAGATCGCGATGATCACGACGACAAAAATGGGCAATTGCGTTGGAATAACTCCGAAAATGTAGCCTTGCCCGAGAAACAAAAAGTCGGGCGAAAAACCTGAATAATTTTCGATACCGCGTGTCAAACCTTCGGCAATTCCGCGAAACAGCGAAAATGTTCCAAGAGTTACGATCAGCGGCGGAAAGCGTAATTTCGTAATAATCGCCGCATTCAAATATCCGCCAAGTATTCCAAATAAGAGAGTTATCGCAATCGCTAAAGGAATCGGCAAATGTGCGTCACGCCACAAACTTCCGAAAACAACCGCCGACAAACCCATCATCGAACCGACTGATAGATCAATTCCGCCCGTGATGATAATCGGTGTCATCACTAGTGCGAGCAAACCGATTTCCACCGCCAAACGAGTGATTTCAAAGCCGTTTTGTGAGGTAAAAAAATTGCTGCCAAAGATGCCGAAAAGCAAAATCTCAAACGCCAAAACAGCGAGCAAAACCCATTCACCATTCGGAAAAAACCGCTGGATAAATGGTTGTTCGGTTTGTAAATTTGTCGTTTCTTCCATCTATTCTGCCGCGGATTTCGCGGATAAACGCCGATAATTCAATTGATTTTCTAATCCTTTTGTAATCCGCGTCATCTGCGTTAATCCGCGGCTAAATTTTCTTCTCGCCAATCCTCTGCAACACAACATCGCTCACCAAAGCCGCTAAAATAATCAATCCTTGAATCGCCTTTTCCCAAAAAGGATTGATGCCCAAATATGTCAACGCCGTGCCGATTGTGCCCAAAAGGGCGACTCCGATCAGTGTTCCAAACAGCGTTCCGCGTCCACCTGTGATCGCAACTCCGCCAACGACGACTGCGGCAACAGCTTTTAATTCAAATCCGATTCCTGAATTTGACGGAATTTCGTTGAATCGAGCCGCATTGAGCAACGCTGCAAGTCCAACCAATCCGCCCATCAACGCAAAAACTCCAAAGACGATTTTCTTTGGTTCAATTCCCGCCAATCTCGCCGCTTCCGCATCTGAGCCCACAGCATAAATCGCCCTACCGATGTTCAAATGCCGCAAAACCCACGCGAAAACCCCAAAAATCGCGATTGCGACCGCGACGATCAGTATTTGTCCGCTCGTTTGTCCAAGTCCGAACCATTGAAAATTCGCCGGCAAATTTTGCACCCACGCACCTTCCGTCGTCCAACGAAGCAGATCTCGCCATGCGACCAACATCGCCAGCGTTACTATGATCGAAGGCAATTTAAACCAACCAATCAGAAAGCCGTTTATCGCTCCAATCAGCATTCCGATAAACAAAACCGCAAAGAAAAGCAACGGAATCGGCAAACCGGTTTTCGCCAATACGCCCGCCAATACGCTTATTACCGCAAACTGCGAACCAACCGAAATATCAATTTCGCCGAGCAAAATAACGAGCGTCATGCCAATTGCGATCAAAAGAACAGGAGCATTATTGACAATCAAATCGGTCAAATTTCCAACCGTAAAAAACGAAGGCGACACAATTCCAACCACGATTAAAAGAATCGCAAAAGCAATCGCAGCGGAAATTTCTCGTTTATATTGGTTGAAATTCATATTTCTGACTGGAACGCAGGCTGCCAGCCTGCACATCCGCAAGGCGGATGAAATGTGCCGAATTACATTCAACTCGAATTTTCGCTAAGACCGTTAGCGTTTTTCAAACGCTTGCAAGCTAGCCGCTTGCGTTCCAGTCAATGCCCCAACGCGATTGCCAAAATATTCTCCTGTGTTGCATCTTTTCTATCCAAGATCTTCACAATTGTTCCGCCTTGCATCACCGCGATTCGGTCGCTCATGCCCAAAACTTCAGGTAATTCCGACGAAATCATTAGAATCGCCACGCCTTGTTCGGCTAATTCATTCATAAGTGCGTGGATTTCCGATTTTGCTCCAACGTCAATTCCCTGCGTCGGTTCATCCAAAATCAAAACATCAGGCTTCGTAATTAACCAACGACTCAACGCAACTTTTTGCTGATTTCCGCCTGATAGCGTGGCTACGGAATTGTGAATCGAATCCGTTTTTACGCCCAAACGACTCGAATATTCCGCTGCCAATTCGCGTTCTTTTTTGAAATCCATTCCAAATTTTCCTGACAGAATTTTTAGTGATGCCAGAGTAATATTTGACGAAATCGGCATTTCCAAAATCACGCCGTGTTTGCGTCGGTCTTCGGGTAAATACGCAATTTTATGACGAATAGCGTCTTGCGGATGCGTGTTGTGAATCGATTTCCCATGCAGCAAAACTTCGCCGTCATCGGCTGTGTCGAGTCCAAAAATAACCCTCGCAAATTCCGTCCGACCTGCTCCGACCAATCCCGCAATTCCGACAATTTCACCTGCCCGAATAGTCAAATTAATGTCTTTGACACCTGCTTTTCGATAACCTAAATGCTTTAATTCCAGAACAATTTCGCCAAGCTTAACCTCTTTCTTCGGAAAGACTTGCGAGAGTTCACGCCCGACCATCAAACTGATCAATTTCACTTTATCAACCTCCGCCATATCTTGTGTTCCGATAGTTTCGCCATCACGCAAAACCGTCACGCGGTCAGCAATTACGGGCAATTCTTCGAGCCGATGCGAGATGTAAATCATCCCGACTCCCTTCGCTTTCAAATCACGAATCACGCGAAAAAGATTGTTTGTATCTTCTTCGGAAAGCGACGCGGTCGGCTCATCGAGAATCAAAATTTTCGCATTCGCACCCAAGGCACGAGCAATTTCAACAAGCTGCTGCTGCGGCATCGAAAGGCTTCGGGCTTCGGCATCAACGTCAATTTTCGCACCAATTTGGGCGAGCAGATCCTTGGCGATCTCGCGGCGTTTTTTCCAATCAACACGTCCGAAAAGTCCCTTTTTTTCCACCCCGAACGCAATATTTTCGGCGACCGAAAGTTCCGGGAAAAGCGTAGGCTGCTGATAAATTGCCGCCACTCCAAGCGATTTCGCAAGCGTCGGCGAATTTTCGGAAACCGTTTTACCGGTAATTTCAAATACGCCCGAATCTGCCTCAATCGCACCCGTTAAAATTTTGATAAAAGTCGATTTTCCCGCCCCGTTTTCGCCGATTAAAGCGTGAACTTCACCCGCACGAAGCTCAAACGAAGCGGTTTTCAAAGCCTTCACCCCTGCGTAAGACTTTTGAATATCTTCAGCTTTTAACAAAATTTCGTTCATCTTTTTTTTGCAGAAACACTCACGAAGTAAGTGTGTTTTCGCCCTTACACCGTGTGGGCTTCCGCATTTTTACTCATTTTCGACAATAATTACAAACAATTCTTTTGGTCCGTGAACGCCCAGTGCAAGCGTCAATTCAATGTCTGAAGTTCGCGATTGACCTGTAATAAACGTCACGCTTTTGCTCAAATTTCTTTCCAATTCTGCCAAAACTTCGCCGAGATTATTTCGCAATTTTGATGCTTCCAAAATACAAATGTGAACGGGCGGTATCAGCGAAGTCAGTCGGTTAAACTCTTTATCTGATTCAATTACAAGCGTTCCCGTTTCCGCAATTCCAAACTGAGCCGACGTAATTCCGATGTCGCATTCAAACAATTCTTCAGCCGACGCATTTTGAATAAAATCGGCGTTGATTCGCTCGGCAATTTGCACAACAATTTTTGCATCCGAAATCGCAATCAACTTGGCATTTTGCTCGCTGATAATTGCTTCAACTTCGCTTTTCGCATCTGCTATACTATTGACAATCTTACATTTACCGCCAATCAGCAAAAGATTTTCACAAAAAGTTTCGGCAACATTTTCCGCTAAAAATGGCTTGATTTCGCCGTAATCAACCGCGTGAAAATGTTCCGTCTGAACAGCATCAAACGGCTCGCTCGCCTTCAAATTGCGGCGAATCGAATCAAGAATTGCTGATTTTGCGGTTGATGTATTCATTGATTTTTAGCCACGAACAAACACGAAATTTCACGAAAAAATGCTCGTCAATTATTATTTGTAAAATATCTGTGTTTATCCGTGTTCATCTGTGGATAATTTTTCTTTCGTGTTCTTTTCGTGTTTGTTCGTGGCTGACCTGTCTTTCCAAATCTCCCTAAACGATTTACTTGCAACACTTGGAGCGTCCCGAAATTCCGTCCAACTTTTCAAAGGCGGAGCAAGTGCCCCAACAATTCCACCCACTTTTGCATCCTTCGCTATAAACTTCTGCATAAATCTCGCGGTCTTGATGCCCAATTCATAACTCTTATTTCCCGACCACGCTTTCTGATACAAATTGAATGCAAAACTTTCCAAATACTTCGGCTCTTCCTCGACCACTTTCGCCCGTAAATGAAGCAATAATTGAGGAATATCAATCTTAACCGGGCAAACTTCCCGGCACGCACCGCACAAGCTGGATGCGTATGGAAGCTGCTTATTGTTTTCAATTCCGAGCAGTTGCGGCGTAATCACCGCCCCAATCGGTCCCGGATAAACCGACCCGTAGGCATGTCCGCCGATTTGCTGATAAACCGGACAAGCATTCAAGCAAGCACCGCAACGGATACACGCGAGACTCTGCCGCGTTGTCGGATGCGAAAGCATTTCCGAACGTCCATTATCGAGTAAAACGATGTGCAATTCTTCAGGACCTTCAGCGAGTGCATCTCGTTTGTTTCCCGTGATTAGCGATTGATATGTCGTCAATCTTTGTCCAGTTCCCGACCGCGGCAAAAGTTTTAGAAAAACATCCAAATCCGTCAGTTTCGGCAAGATTTTCTCGATTCCCATGACAGCGATATGAGTTTTGGGAACACCTGTCGTAAGTCGAATATTTCCTTCATTTTCAAGGATCAAAATAGTGCCGGTTTCGGCGATTCCAAAATTTACGCCGCTGATTCCGATTTCTGATTCGGCAAACTTTTGACGCAATATATTTCGAGCCGTTTGGGTTAAAACATCAACATTATCAGTCGGGCTAATTCCTGTTTTCTCAACAAATAAGTCAGCAATTTGCTGCTTGGTTTTGTGAATCGCCGGAACAACGATGTGCGACGGCGTTTCGTCAGCAAGCTGGATAATCCATTCGCCGAGATCGGTTTCTATCGGAAAAATTCCGGCGTTTTCAAGGGCAGAATTAAGGTGAATTTCCTCTGCAACCATTGATTTTGCTTTGACAACTTTGGTCGCGTTTCGCTCTTTGATTAAGTTCAAAACGATTTCATTCGCTGCTTTTGCGTCAATCGCCCAATGAATTTTTGCACCCGCTTTTTCGGCATTTTCAGCAAATTGTTCGAGATATTTGTCGAGATGTAAAAGCGTTTCATCCTTTATTTGTCGGGCTTTTTCCCGCAAACCTTCCCAATTATTAACTGACTGAATCGCAATTTTCCGACGTTCACCAAATGTATTGGCAAGATTATTCAACGCACCTTTGAGTTGCAAATCTTTCAAAGCGGCGATGGCATTTTGACCAAAAGTTTCGGAAGTTAAATGCTTCATTTAGGAAATTTTGCCGCGGATTTCGCGGATTAACGCTGATAAAAACGCTATATCTTTTCTAAATCCGCGTTATCTGTCTCCATCCGCGGCTAATTTTCTTGAGATGCTAAGACTTCGGCAATATGTTTCGGCTGAATTTTTGAACCGTTCCGCGATAATTTCCCGCCGATTTGCATTAAGCAACTCGCATCGCAAGCAACAACGTAATCTGCTCCTGTCGCTTCAATTTTTTCAATCTTTTTATCCAAAATTGCGTTTGAGATTTCCGAATATTTAATCGAAAAAGTTCCGCCAAAACCACAACATTCGTCTGAGCCTTCTAACTCGACAAACTCTGCATTTTCAATATTTTGCAAAAGTTTTCTCGGTTCGTTTTTCAATCCCAAATCCCGCAACGCGTGACAGGCATCGTGCCAAGTAATTTTTCCCGAAAGTTTTGCTCCAACATTTTCGACTTTCAAAACATTAACTAAAAAAGAACTCAATTCGTGCGTCCTTGTCGCAAGTTTTTCGGCTCGTTCACGCCAACTTTTATTATCGGGGAAAAGCTCGTGAAAATGTTTGACCATCGCTGTGCAACTGCCCGACGGCGAAACGATTGCATCAGCGTCCGAACTTTCAAAAATCTCAATAAATCTCTCAGCAAATTTGCGTGCTTCTTTGCGATACCCTGTGTTAAATGCCGGCTGTCCGCAACAAGTTTGGCGTTCGTCAAAAATCACTTCGCAACCTGCTTTTTCCAAAACTTCGACCGTTGCCACACCGACATTCGGGCAAAGCTGGTCAACTAAACAGGTGATAAAAAGGGAAACTTTCAAGTTACTCTGTAAGGGCGACGGCTTGTTCTCGCCCGTTTCGTTGCTAAAGATATTCGGGCGACCACAAGGGATCACCCCCTACCGTTCATTTTCCGAAATATTTCTTCAAGGGATTTCCCTTCAATTTTTTCAAACCTTCGACCACAGATTCAGCATTCATTTTCGCCCCGGCTTCCGATGTATGCGTGTTATCTTTCGGAGTAAAATATTTAGCCACAACAACTTCCGGTGTTTCCTTTTCGTATTTTAAAGATGTGATTTCGTTCAAATCTACGAATAAAACCTTCTCTTTTTCGGCAACTTCACGCGACCATTTGCCGTAAGATTTATTTTCACGCTTAACTTTTCCGTCTTTCCATTGATTACGCGGAACGGGCGAAAGCAAAATTACGGCAGCTTTTTTCGATTTCGCATCTGCGATAAATTTTCGTAAATACCAGCCGAAAGAGTAAACTGTCTCCGGCTGTCCGTTTTGTCCCGTGATGTTTTGCGATTCATCGCCAATTCCTCTTATTGAACCGCGAAATTTTTCTTTATCAATCGCTCCGCCGTCGTTGTGTCCAAATTGAATTAAGACAAAATCGCCCGATTTTACCTCGTCCACAACCTTTTGCCACAAACCTTCGGTGTAAAAAGTCCGGGAACTTCGTCCGCCTCTCGCACGATTGACGACATTGATTTTATTGTTAAAAAGTTCGTTGATGACGTTTCCCCAACCCTTCATTCCTTCGCCGGAATTGTTGACAGTCGAATCGCCTACGCAAAAAAGAGCCGGTTTTTTGTCGTCAATTTTCTGCCCGAAAGCTAAAGAAACAAACGATAAAATCAGTAAAATTGTCAGCGGAAATTTGGTCATTTTTTATCAAGAAAACGTCTTTCAACTTGTAAATAATTTTGTTTGGCGGCTTCAATTTCTTCATTAGAGGTCGGGTCAAAAGTTTTTAATTCGACATTTTTTGCCACATAGTTTCTTGCTTCCGATAAATCCTCAAATCTCCCCGCCGTAATCGCTTGAACAAGTAAATTTCCCGTTACAGTTGCTTCCGTCGAACCTGCTTTAACCGTTTTATTACAAGCATTTGCGGTCAAATTATTCAAGTAATTGTTTAATCCGCCGCCACCGGCAATTTGAATTCCTTCAATCGTTTTGCCCGTCAAATTTTCGATAGTTTCAAGCACCGAAGCGTAACGAAACGCGAGCGAATCTAGTATGATTTTCGTAACAAAACTCGGTTTTTCGTTAAAAATTTGATTCGTTTCATTTAATTGATTTTCAATCGCTTTGAGCATTGAATTCGGATTCAAAAATCTCTCGTCATCGGGGAAAATAAAACCGCAAAAGCCTTCGATTTGTTTTACTTCGTTAAGCAAATTTTCATAATCGGTTTTGATGCCAAGTTTTTCCCATTCCTTCCGACAAGATTCTAAAATCCAAAGTCCCATCACGTTTTTCAAAAATCGAATTGTCCCGTAAACTCCACCTTCGTTTGTAAAATTAAACTTTGCAACTTGTTCATTTATCAATGGTTTATCAAGTTCAACCCCAACTAATGACCAAGTTCCCGATGAAATATATGCCGAATCTTTTTCAAGCGGCAAACCTGCAACCGCACTTCCCGTATCGTGTGTCGCGGGAGCAATTACCCGAACATTTTGCAAGCTTAATTCTTCACCAATTTCTGTTTTCAAAGAACCTAAATCCGTTCCTGACGAGATAATGTTAGGAAACTTTGATTTATCTAAGTTCAATTTTTGCAGCAATTCCGTGTCCCAATCACCCGAATTTGCATTAACCAATTGCGTTGTTGTCGCGTTTGTATATTCGGCAAATTTTTCGCCTGTTAAATTGAAATTTATTAAATCGGGCAGCAACAATATTTTATCGGCTTTTTCCAAATTTTCGTCTTCTGAAAGAAGTTGGAAAATTGTGTTGAACGGCAAAAATTGAATTCCAGTTTTGTCAAAAATCTTGTGTTTCGGAATAATTTCAAAGACCTTTTCTTGTGTGTTTTCGGTGCGTGAATCTCTGTAACAAATAGGATTCGCAATCAAAATGCCGTTTGAATCAATTAGTCCGTAATCAACTGCCCAAGAATCAATACCGATGCTGTAAACTACTTTATTTAATTGGTTTGCACGTTTACTTGCTTTAATTAAACCAAATTTTATTTCGCTAAAAATTTTCGCAAAATCCCACCGTAGATGACCATCTTCTTCAATCGGCGGATAGGTAAAACGATGACATTCTTCGAGCAGAAACTCGTTTTCACCAAAAAAACTTATAAAAACTCGTCCGCTTCCTGCTCCTAAATCTATTGCTATGAATAATTTATCTTCCAATACTTTTTTCGCGTTATTTTGCGTTTATTCGCGGGCAAATTTTCCTAAACAATCCCCGCCGAAACTCCAATTTGAGCAGGTCTTTCCTTTGCCTTTATTTTTCGGTAATTGCTTGCTCTGTATGTGTTTAGCGGTTCGATTGCTCCACCTTGTTCAACTCTTGCAGTAGCAAGAATCGGCGAAACATCGGTTGTAAATGCTTCCTTCAAAGTCGCTAAAGCTAACAAAGCATCCCCGTTTTGTTGGGCTTCAAGTAATTTGTCTCTGTCAACAATCAGAGCTTGAACGTAGGCTCTCGACACTTCCACCGCACTTGTCATCAGCGATTCAATCGGATCGGTGACATTATGCGATTGGTCGAGCATATACGCGGGTTTGAAATTCGGAACTCCGCTTAATTCGGCATCAACTAATTCGTTGAAAATCAGGAAAAGTTGGAAAGGTTTGACTGAACCTGTATCTAAATCGTCATCGCCGTATTTGCTGTCGTTAAAATGAAATCCGCCGAGTTTTTGGAATTGAATGAGCCGAGAAACAATCTGTTCAATATTAACATTTGGAGCGTGATGCCCAAGATCGACGAGGCATAAAGCCTTTTCTCCCAACTCTTTAGCGGCGAGATAATTTGTTCCCCAATCGGAAATTACGGTCGAATAAAATGCCGGTTCAAACATTTTATGTTCGATAAACATTCGCCAATCATCAGGCAAAGCGGCGTAAATTTCCCGCATTGATTCGAGATAGCGTTCAAATGTGTGTCGAAAATTTGTCTGCCCGGCGAAATTAGAGCCATCGCCAACCCAAACAGTTAAAGCCTTTGAACCGATTTCCTGACCGAGTTTAATACATTCGATATTATGCTCGATTGCTTGTTTCCGAGTATCTTTATCGGCGTGGGTGAGACTACCAAATTTATAAGAATGAGCTTGCCCGAGTTGGTCTTGGAAGGTGTTTGAGTTCATCGCATCAAACGTCAAGCCGCATTCATTTGCAAAGTTTTTCAAGGTTTCGGCTGATTCGGGTTTGTCCCAGGGAATATGCAAAGAAACTGCTGAAGTTGAACGAACTAAGGAGTTTATCGTTGCACAATCTTCGAGCTTTTCGTAAATTCCGCGAGGTTCGCCTACGTTCGGGAAACGTGCAAAACGAGTTCCGCCTGTGCCAACGCCCCAACTTGGAACCGCGACTTCAAACGACTTAGCACGTTCGACAAATTGACGAATATCAAGATTTCGACGACTCAATTTCTTCGCCAAATAATCAAAATCTTCGGCAAGCTCGTCCGCTTTTTTAGCGTTTTGATCGGCGATAAAATTCGCCTCCAGTTGGAAATTGTTCGACATAAATTTTCCTCAAAAAATAAATTAACCTTGGATGAAAACTCGGTTTGGTCACACAACAAACGGAGGAATTCCGTTTGAATCTGGTTGAGCTTTCATCCTCGGTTAAACTCTTAATTACCGCATAAATCCATCAGCCAATCCGCCGTCAACCGGGATGATATGTCCCGTTGTTTTCCCCAAGCGTTTTGAAACTAACAAAAAGATAGCTTCAGCTTGATCGCTCGGCTCAATCGGAGTTTGTGTCAAACTTCGTTTCGCATAGAAGTTTGATAATTTTTCCGTCAACTCTTCAGATTCTTCAGATTCATCAAACGGAATATCGTATTTCGTCAAACTAGCGATAACTCGATCACGCGGGAACATCGTGCTGCCCTTTACAACTGTTGCCGGAGCAACCGCATTAACGCGAACGAGTGGCGAATATTCGATTGCGAGTTCTCTCGTTAGATGATTCGCGGCGGCTTTTGATGTATCGTAAGCCAAACTTCCTTTCTTGGCAACGACCGCATTTGCCGAAGTCGTTAGAACGATATTGCCCGTTAAGCCTTGTTTTTTGAATACTTTATAGGCTTCATCGGCAATGATGTAAGCACCTTTAACGTTGATTCCAAAGGTGAAATCCCACTTTGAATCTTCAACGCGTCCGGTTTTATCAGGAGCAACGAAAACGCCTGCCGTTACGATTACAGAGTCAATTCCGCCGTAAGCCAACATTACTTTGCTGAATAATTCGGCGACAGATTCACGATTCGTCATATCGCAACCGAGTCCGATTGCTACGCCGCAATTAGAAATTCCAGTTCCAGAAACGCCGATTCCCGTGCCGTATTTCGCGATAATTTCATCAGCAGTTTCTTTGGCGGCGGCTTCATTCAAATCAACGCAAACAATGTGTGCACCTTCTCTGACGAGCCGATGTGCAGTTTCGCGTCCGATTCCGGCACCGGCACCGATGATAACGTGAATCTGACGATCCAATTCTTTTTCGGGCGGCATCCGTTGCAATTTTGCCTCTTCCAAAAGCCAATATTCGATATCGAAAGCCTCTTGCTGATCCATCGCTTCGTATTCGTCCATCGCTTCCGCACCACGCATAACTTCGATAGCACAGTTGTAAAATTCGCCTGTAACTCTTGATTCAGACTTATTTTTGCCCCACGCAACCATTCCGAGTCCGGGAATTAACACGACGGTCGGATTCGGATCACGCATCGCTGGCGAATCCGCATGTTTGCAACGATTGTAATAATCCTCATAATCCTTACGGTATTGAACTAAACCTTCTGAAATTGCTAGTTTAAGTGATTCTAAATCGCCAGTTTCAGGATTCCAATTAACAAAAAGCGGTTTGATTTTTGTGCGTAAAAAGTGATCCGGGCAAGATGTGCCGAGTTCGGCAAGACGCGGTGCATCGTTTGAATTAACAAAACGAAGCATATTGAAATCGTCTTGAACCGTTCCGACAAAACGTTTGTAAATCGAAACTTGTCCCCGAATAAAAGGAATGATTTCAGCTTGCAAGTTTTGACGACTCGCATCGTCCAAAGCCTTGTATTTTTGCCCGCCGAATGTGTTTTCGCCTTTGTCTTTCGATTCGATATATTGAGCCGCACGGTCAATGATTTCAAGTGCAGTTTCGTAACAAGTTTTGTCGTCATTATCCCACGAACTCATGCCGTGATGTCCCAAAAGTATGCCTTTTGCTTTCGGATTTTCCTTTATGAGTTGCTCAATTTTCAGTCCAATATCAAATCCAGGACGCTGCCAGGGAATGTAAATTACATCTTCACCGTAAATTTCTTTCGTCAATTTTTCTTGGTTAACTGATGCAGCGATTGCAATTACGGCGTTTGGATGAAGATGGTCAACGTGTTTGAACGGCACGAGCGTATGAAGCGGCGTATCAATCGAACACGCACGCGGATTGCAGTTATAAACGCAATGCGAATACATCGGATACATCGTGTCTTCAATCGGCGATTTCGCTCCGTTGTTCGGATCATTTTCGTAAATCGACCGCATATCACGGACTTTATCCAAATATAACGACGCAAATCCGTCGCGTTTTGCTGTCCGCAAATCTCCGCCAGAACCCTTCAGCCATAAAACTTCGACCGATTCTTTCGTCAGCGGATCTTCCATCATCAATTTCGATGATGTGTTGCCGCCGCCTGTATTTGTCAGCGTCAAATCGTCGCCCAAACGATTTGAACGATACACAAGACGATCAACGCCATCCATTTTCTCGACATCTTTGTCGTTCCAAAGATATTTTACAAATTTATATTTTGCTTCTTTTGCTGTTTGATTGCTCATAAAACTCTTGTCTTTCCAATAAAAATAAAATTCAATAAAATTGCGGTTTGTAACCAATTATTTTGATTAATTAAAAAATTAGTGTTACATTCTCAACTATCGGTAAACCGCTTAACCTAGCTTATAAATTGAACGATAACAAAATAATTTGTTTTTGACAAATTTAATTTTCGGTTATTGGATTGGATTGACCAATTTTTGTTTGGTATAAGGTTTCTATATTATTACAACAAAAAATGCAACCTATTTTTATCGAATCTATAAAAATATGGATGAAATATGAAAAAATGAATATTCGCATCTGGAACACAATTTTATTTTTATTCATTCTAACCCAAATAAACATCGGTCAAACGCTTAACCTGAGCGGAATATGGCAATTTTCGCTCGATAAAGACGACAAAGGAATCAGCGAAAAATGGTTCGATAGAGATTTGAGCGACAAAATTTCTTTGCCGGGAATTTTGAACTCGCAAGGCTTTGGCAACGACATAACAAAGGACACGCCATGGGTGCTTTCGCTTTACGATAAAAATTGGTCGCTTCGTGAAGATTACAAATCATACACCAAGCCCGGAAATGTAAAAGTTCCCTTTCTCTCGCAGCCGCCGAAACATTATCTCGGTGCCGCGTGGTATAACCGCGAAATTGAAATTCCGGCAAATTGGGCAAATAAACGAGTTGTGTTGTTTTTGGAACGTCCGAAATGGAAGTCAACCGTTTATCTTGACGGCAAAGAAATCGGCTCGAATATGAGTTTGGTTGCCGAACACGAATACGATTTAGGCGTTTTGCCTGTTGGGAAACACAAACTTTCGATTCGGGTTGATAACCGAATGTTGATGGAATATCGTCCTGATGCTCACAGTGTTTCGGATTCACTTGGAATGAGCTGGAACGGAATTGTTGGCAAAATTGAACTTCGGGCGACTGATAAAATTTGGTTTGAAGACGTGCAAGTTTATCCAAACTGGAGTGATAAAACTGCCACGGTTAGAATTAAAATAGGAAATTCATCAGGTATGACTGGAGATGGAATGGTTTTCATTGAAGGCGATTTACAAGGCAATTTACCAAATAGAAACGTTTACGGGCAGAAAATTAATTGGGATGAGAAAGGCGGAACTGCGGAAGTAAAATTAAATTTCCCGAACGCCAAAGAATGGAATGAATTTAGTCCAAATTTGCAGACAATCAAACTAAGTATATTAAGTGGTTTCCCGCAATCTGCCAAAAAAGAAATTTCATTCGGTTTCGCAAACATTTCCACCGACAAAAACGAATTCAAACTCAACGGACGCACCATTTACTTACGCGGAACGCATCACGGCGGCGATTTTCCATTGACAGGTTATCCGCCGACTGATGTTGAATATTGGCGAAAGATCTTTCAAAATCAACAAAGATTGGGGTATCAATCACATTCGTTTTCACTCATTTTGTCCGCCTGAGGCAGCGTTTCAAGCGGCTGATGAAGTCGGGATTTACATCCAACCGGAACCCGCAATGTGGAATGTAATTTCGCCCGGAACTCCAATGGAGAAAATGCTTTACGAAGAAACTGAGCGGATGATTAAGGCTTATGGAAATCACCCTTCGTATTTTATGTTGTCGCCCGCGAATGAGCCGAAAGGACGCTGGAAAGAGGTTTACGACAAATGGATGGCTGTTTATCGCGTCAAAGATCCGCGTCGGATTTACAATAATGGAACGGGACACACCGAACCGTCAGTTCCCGATCTGGAAAAAGGAACAGACTTCCTAACAATGCAGCGAATCGGACAAAAAATGCTTCGCGGCAACTCGGCTTGGTTTGGCAAAGATTACGGTAAATCGTTGGAAGGAATAGACATTCCCGTCGCCTCCCACGAACTCGGACAATGGGTCGCGTATCCCGATTTTGATGTTATTAAAAAATTTACCGGATATTTGAAAGCTGGAAATTACGAAATTTTCCGCGATTCTCTGGCAAAAAAAGGAATGCTCGCCCGCAACAAAGATTTCGCCTACGCTTCCGGCAAATTTCAGTTAAATGCTTATAAAGAAGAGATCGAAGCGAACCTTAGAACGCCGAAAATGTTTGGTTTTCAGCTCCTTGATCTGCACGATTATCTCGGACAAGGCACGGCATTAGTCGGAATTACTCGATACTTTTTGGGAAGAGAAAGGTTATGTAACCGCCAAAGAATTCAAGCGATTTAATAGTGAAACCGTTCCGCTCGCAAGGCTTTATAAACGAACTTTCAAATCAGACGAGAAGTTTGAAGTTGATGTAGAAATAGCTCATTTCGGTGAAAAACCGATTGAAAATGCAGTTCCATATTGGAAAGTTGTTTCCTATTTTGGGGCGACAGTTCAAGAGGGTGAGTTTCAGAAATCGACAATTCCAATCGGTAAGAACATTCCAATTGGTAAAGTAAGCCTCGATAATGACTATTTGAGACAAGACATCTACTACAATATTTCTGATCACGATACTGAAACCACTCTTGCCGACTCCGCTTTCAAATTTAAGTTGGTGGTCGGAATTCGCGGAAGTGAGATCGAAAACGACTGGAATTTCTGGGTATATCATTCAAAAATCGAATCGAAAGAACCAAAAAATATCACGATCACACATTCGTGGGACGAAGCCGAAGCGAAACTAAAACGCGGTGAGAAAGTTCTCTATATGCCGCGAAAAGCCGATTTGGATTGGACTTCACCGCCGCTTGATACGATTCCCGTTTTTTGGACTCGTTTGATGAATCCGGCTTGGGGACGAATGTTGGGATTGTGGATTGATAAAAAACATCCGGCACTTTCAAAGTTCCCAACTGACAATTTTAACGATTGGCAATGGACGGAACTTGTTAAAAACACGAGAGTTATCAATCTTGATCGCCTTCCGAAAGAACTTCAGCCAATCGTTCAGCCGATCGACGATTGGAATCGAAATTATAAACTCGGCATGATTTTTGAGGCGAAAGTGGGACGCGGAAAGCTCCTTGTTTCATCTGCCGATTTGGAAAACGATTTGAACGACAGAATCGTCGCTCGACAGCTTCGGAAATCGATTTTGGATTATATGTCGAGTGCGAAATTTGCTCCAAAAGTTGAAGTTTCGTCTGCAAATATGCGTGAAATTTTATTCCCAACTCGCATAATGCGGCGACTGGACGCGACAACCGACATTAAAGAACAAGTTCTTGCATTTGACGGCGATCCAAGCACATTTTGGCTGGCGGGCGACCAGAAAAAAGAACGACAGATTCAGGAATTTGCCGTTCATTTTCCAAAGTCAGTCCCCTTTTCAGGCTTAGTTTTAATGCCGCGACAAAATCACCGCGACCACGAAGGCGATGTCCGCGAATACGCAATTTCAATAAGCGATGATGGCAAAAATTGGACGGAAATCAAACGCGGCGAGCTAGTTTCGACGTTTGATCCGCAAAAGATTTTGTTCGGTAAAACATTCAACGCGAGGTATCTGAAATTCACATCTCTGTCGGGTTTTGGAAATGACAAAACTACCGCAATCGCGGAACTTGCAATCATTTACGAAGGTGCAAAACTACCCGAAGACGCGACCGATTTAGAATATAAACGCGTAAAATCTGCTTCAACCGATATTGATGAAGGCGTAAATGCGGACGATAAAAAACCGTGACGAATGGAACGCATGCTGCCAGTTTGCGAGATTTTTGCAAAAAATCTAATGAACTTTAATACTATTCAAGTTGAGCAAAATCGAAGTCTGTTCAAACGCTCTCGCGTTTGTGCAGGCTGGCAGCCCGCGTTCCGGTCGAAGGCACACTTACTTGGTGCGTGTTTCTGCATTTTCGTCTTTTCAATAACCGCATTTTCGCAAAATTTCCAAATCGTTTCAGCCAATAAGACCGCAAACGTCGTCATTTCCGAATCCGATTTTAAGGTCGTCAAAATCGCCGCCGATGCTTTAGCGAATGACATTCAGTTAATTACAGACATACGTCCGAAAGTTACGAATTCAATTGCTAAAAACTCAATCGTAATCGGCACGCTCGGCAGAAATGAACAGATTGAAAAATTAATTCAAACGAAACAAATTGATGTTTCCGCCATCAAACATAAACGCGAAAGCTATTTAATCACAACGGTTTCAGGCAATCTTGTTATCGTTGGTTCTGACCGACGCGGAACGGCTTACGGTGTTTTTGAATTATCGAAAATGCTTGGTGTTTCGCCGTGGGTTTGGTGGGCAGATGTTTTGCCTGAGAAGCGGAAAACTCTCTCTGTTTCGTCGAAAACAATCATCAGCAAAGAACCTTCCGTGAAATATCGCGGTATCTTTTTGAACGATGAAGATTGGGGTTTGCAGCCTTGGGCGGCGAAAACTTTTGAACCGGAAGTCCGAAATATCGGACCTAAAACTTACTCGAAGATCTTTGAATTACTGCTTCGTTTGAAAGCGAACACTTGCTGGTCGGCGATGCACGAAGTTACAAAACCGTTCAATTTTATTGAAGGAAATGCTCAAACAGCGGACGATTATGCGATCGTAATGGGAAGTTCGCACGCGGAACCCATGCTCAGAAATAACGTCGGTGAATGGAAAGATGATAAGGCGAAATATAATTTTGTCAGCAATCAAGAAAGCGTTGTAAATTATTGGGAAGAACGAGTTAAGGCAAACGGAAAATTTGAAAATATCTACACTCTCGGGATGCGTGGAATCCACGATAGCCCGATTCAAGGCACAAAAAATCAGACCGATCGTATTCCCGTTTTAGAAAAGATCATTCAAACCCAACGTGGACTTCTGCGAAAAAACGTCAACGAAAATGTTGAGCAAATTCCGCAGCTTTTCTGTCCGTATAAAGAAGTTTTGGCTGATTATCGTGCGGGCTTGAAAGTGCCCGACGATGTGACGATCGTTTTTCCGGACGACAATTTCGGTTACATCCGCTCGTTCCCGGATCCGCAAGAACGCAAGCGGAAAGGCGGTTTTGGCGTTTATTATCACATCTCGTATCTCGGTCGTCCGCTGTCGTATTTGTGGCTGAATACGACTCCGCCAAGTTTGATTTTCGAGGAAATGTCGAAGGCTTACAAAAATGGAATGCGTGATTTCTGGATGCTCAATGTCGGCGACATCAAGCCTGCGGAAATCGGTATCGAATTCTTTATGCAGATGGCTTACGATGCGGATAAATGGACGATTGATAATCAACATCAGTTTCTAAAATCTTGGGCAAAACGTGAATTTGGCGAGCGAGATTCGGGTGAAATTGCCGCGATGATGGATAAATATTATCGCCTAGGATTCCAGCGAAAACCCGAACATTTGCAATGGTATTTGCCGAGTGAAAAGCCGCGAAAAAGTGATTTGAGCGAATTTGAAAAGTTGCGAAAGTTGAACGACTACGCGGACTTACGCCAACGTGGGGATGCGATTTACAAACAAATTTCGACCGTAAAAAAGGATGCATTTTACGAACTCGTTTTGTATCCGATTCGCTCTGCAGCTTTCGCAAATGAACGATGTTTCTATGCGGAATTGGCGGAAAGTAATCGATGGTTTCCAGATCAAGCATTAGAATTCGCAAAACGCTCAATCGCCGCAAATGACGCAATTACAGCAGATACGGCATATTTCAATGAAGTTTTGGCGGGTGGAAAATGGCGAAACATGATGTCGCCCGAAATGGGTGACGGTCAATGGAAGTCAATGCGAAGCACACCGCCAAAAATTGATTTGAAGGATTTTGAAAAGGCAAATAAGTTCATCTTTGACCCGGCTTCAGTTGATGAAGAAAACGAAATCATAACTGTCGAAGCGGAAAATTTTGATAAATCAAATTCTTTTGAAAATTCCAGTTGGAAAGTTATCAAAGGTCTTGGAAAATCAGGCGATTCGGTATCGGTTTTTCCAAATGTCGCGAAGACTTTTGCCGGCAATTCGCCGAGCATGGATTACAAATTTTCAGTCGATAAATCCGGAGATTTTGATGCGAGCTTTCACTTAATTCCGACTCAGCCATTGGTTAGCGGAAATGGTCTGCGGTTCGCTTTTTCTATTGATGGAGAAACGCCGCAAACGGTTGTCGTTGATAAAGATACGGAAGTTTCGTCAATAAAATGGTCGTATAATATCCTGGACGAAACAACCCTTGGCAAAGCCAAAATTAGTCTAAAAAAAGGAACGCACGTTTTACGGATTTTCGCCGTTGATACCGGCGTGGTGATGGACAAAATCGCGTTGAAAAAACTATGAGAACATTTCTATTAATTTTATTGCTAGGCGTTTCCGCGTTTGCACAAAAGTTCGATTTGGGTATCGGAAAGACGGCGGCTGGTTTCAAACAAGTGAACAACGCCGATATTTATTCAAAAGAAACGGGTTACGGTTTTGAGCCCGGACAAGTTATCGCGTGTTTCGATCGCAAAAAGGGCGGCGATTTGCGGTCGGATTTCTGCACTTCGGACAATCCATTTTACTTTTCGGTCGCCGTTCCTGAGGGAAACTACAAGATCACAGTTACGTTTGGCGACGCTGAAAACCCTACGCAAAACGTTGTAAAAGCGGAACTTAAACGTTTAATGCTCGAGAATGTGGAAACTAAAAAGGGACAATTCGCGACGCAAAGTTTTATCGTAAATATCCGCACGCCGAAAATTTCTACGGGCGGCGAAGTGAAGCTCAAAGATCGTGAAAAGGCTTCGGAACGCTGGGCGTGGGACGAAAAATTGACGCTCGAATTCAACGGAAAACACCCGGTAATCAATGCGGTTGAAATAGAAAAAGTTGATGTTCCGACGATTTATTTGCTCGGCGATTCGACCGTATGCGATCAGCCGGGCGAGCCTTATGCGAGTTGGGGGCAGATGCTAACACGTTTCTTTTCAACAAAAATCGCAATCGCGAGTCACGCCGAATCAGGCGAATCGTTAAAAAGTTCTTTTGGTGCAAAACGACTCGAAAAGGTCTTAAGTCTATTAAAATCAGGCGATTACGTAATGATGCAATTTGCCCATAATGATGAAAAGGAAAAAGGGGAAGGAATCGGAGCATTTACCAGCTATAAAGCGAGCCTGAAACAATACATCGAGGCGATTCGTGCAAAGGGCGGAACGCCAATATTGGTCACGCCGATGCACCGCCGAACGTTTGATGATAACGGCAAAATCACAAATTCGCACGGCGATTATCCTGAAGCCGTTCGCCAAACTGCGAAAGAGGACAACGTTGCAATGATTGATCTTACTGCGATGAGTAAGATATTCTACGAAGCTTTGGGCAAGGAAAAATCGGGCGTTGCTTTCAAAGATGGCGACGTGACTCATCATAGCAATTACGGGGCGTATCAACTCGCTAAAATGGTTGCAGAATCGATCCGAAGTCAAAAATTACCGCCAGCAAAGTTTTTGATCAGGGATTTGAAACCATTCGACGCAAGCAAACCTGATCAATTTGAAAAATTCGCGATTCCTGCGAGTCCGATGATTACAGACGTAAAACCTTTAGGAAGTTAAAACGGAACGCGGACACTCTTGTCTGCACAAACGCAACGCGTTTGAAACGTGCCGAATTACAGATCGGCTTGGATTTTTATTCACATTTTTAGCGTTTTGCAAACGCTTTCGGACAGGAGTGTCCTTGGTCCCTATTTATGATCTACGAACATCCGCATCGCCGTTTTAATCCGCTCACGCGTGAGTGGCTGCTTGTTTCGCCGCACCGCACGAAGCGTCCGTGGCAAGGGCAAGTTGAAAAGGTTGCAGAAGGCAACTTAACTCCATACGATTCAACGTGTTATCTCTGCCCAAGCAATGAGCGTTCGGGCGGAATTGTCAATCCGGATTACGACAATACATTCGTTTTTGAAAACGATTTCGCCGCACTTTACGAAAATGTTGAACCGGCGGAAATATCGGAAAACGATCTTTTCATTGCAAAAAGCGAACGCGGAATTTGCCGTGTAATTTGCTTTTCCCCTAATCATAGTCTGACGCTCGCGAAAATGGAATTCGCTGATATTAAACAGGTTGTGGACGTTTGGCAACAGCAAACCGCAGATTTGAGCACCAACGATTTTATAAAATCCGTCCAGATTTTTGAAAATCGCGGCGAAATGATGGGGTGCAGCAATCCGCATCCGCACGGGCAGATTTGGGCGAGCGAATCAATCCCAAATGAACTGAGTAAAGAGCTTACCTCATTTGAAGAATACAAAACAAAACACCAAAGCTGTCTTTTGTGCGATTACGTCAATGCAGAACTCGAAAAAGCAGGAACGCGTGGTTTGTGAAAATGACAATTTCGCCGTAATCGTGCCGTTTTGGGCGATTTATCCGTTTGAAACGATCATCATTCCCAAGCGGCATTTCGGTTCATTTTTGGATTTTGGCGAACCCGAAAAAGCCGATCTTGCGGATGCTTTGAAAGCAGATAACGGAACGCTACGACAAACTTTTTAACGTCTCGTTTCCATACAGCATGGGTTTTCATCAATCGCCGTTTAATGTTGAAAACAAAGGAGATTTTCACTTTCACGGACATTTTTATCCGCCGCTTTTACGTTCGGCAACGGTCAGAAAATTTCTGGTCGGATTTGAAATGCTGGCGACTCCGCAAAGGGATATTACGCCGGAATCTGCTGCGGAAAGATTGAAAGAAATCAAAATATGAAAACGCTTATTCGGTTGGTTTTAATTTCGTTTGTTTTGGCGGTCGGCGTTTCGGCTCGCACAACCTATAACTTCAATTCCGATTGGCGTTTATTCGTCGGCGATGTAAAAGGTTCAGAAAATCCTGCGTTTGATGATTCAACGTGGAAAACTGTAACCACGCCGAATGCTTGGAATGAAGATGATGCTTTTAAGAAGGATATTGTTGATCTCTCCACGGGAATCGCTTGGTATCGTAAGCATTTCAAACTTCCTGCAAATAGTTCAAAAAAAAAGGTCTTTCTTGAATTTGAAGGAATTCGTCAAGCCGGAGAATTCTATCTGAACGGCAAATTTATCGGTTTGCATGAAAACGGAATCACGGCGATCGGTTACGACATTTCCGATATGTTAAATGAGGGCGAAAATGTAATTGCCGTGCGGATAAATAACGATTGGGATTACAAAGAAAAATCGAGCGGAGAAAAATTTCAATGGAACGACCGAAACTTCAACGCCAATTACGGCGGAATCAATAAAAACGTCTGGCTGCACATTTCGGAGAAGATTTATCAAACGCTTCCGCTTTACACAAATCTGGGCACGACAGGCGTTTACGTTTATGCGAGCGATTTCGACATCAAAAATAAATCAGCAAAAATCACCGCGGAGAGCGAAGTAAAAAACGAATCCGAAACCGCCAAAAATATCACTTACGAAGTAACTATCAAAGAATTAAACGGCAAGATAATCAAAAAACTCAACGGCGAAAAATTCACGATTCAGCCAAATGAGATCAAGAAAATTTCAGCGTATGCATTCGTCAAAAATCTCGAATTTTGGAGCTGGGGTTATGGTTATTTGTATGACGTGGTTACGACGCTAAAGATTGATAATAAAGACGTTGACTCCGTTACAACCCGCACAGGCTTCCGCAAAACAGAATTCGCCAATGGGCTTGTTCAAATTAAATGACCGCACATTGCATGTGAAAGGTTACGCACAGCGAACGACGAATGAATGGGTGGCTCTGGGCAATACTGCTCCGGCTTGGCTGTCGGATTTTTCCAATAAATTGATGGTGGAATCAAATGCAAATCTAGTCCGCTGGATGCACACAACTCCTGCGAAACAGGACGTTGAATCCTGCGATAGAGTCGGTTTGATGCAAGCAATGCCGGCTGGCGATGCGGAAAAAGATGTTGAAGGCAGACGTTGGGTGCAACGCACGGAAGTGATGCGTGATGCCGTAATTTACAATCGAAATAATCCGTCAATCATCTTTTACGAATCGGGCAACGAATCAATTTCTGAAGCTCATATGGCGGAAATGAAAGCGATTCGAGACAAATACGATCCACACGGCGGACGTGCTGCCGGTTCGCGTGAAATGCTCGATTCAAAGGTTGCTGAATACGGCGGCGAGATGCTGTATATCAACAAATCCGCCCGCTTGCCAATGTGGGCGACGGAATATTCGCGTGATGAAGGCTTGCGAAAATATTGGGACGAATTTTCGCCGCCATATCACAAAGACGGCGATGGTCCGCTCTATAAAAATGCCGATGCCAGCGTTTACAACCGCAATCAAGACAGTCACGCGATTGAAAATATCGTCCGCTGGTTTGATTATTGGGAAGCACGTCCGGGAACAGGAAAACGAGTCAGTTCCGGCGGCGTAAACATAATTTTCTCCGACACTAACACGCATCATCGCGGTGCCGAAAACTATCGACGTTCGGGTGAAGTTGACGCAGTTCGTCTTGCCAAAAGACGGCTATTTTGCACATCAAGTAATGTGGGACGGCTGGGTTGACGTTGAAAAACCTCGAACGCACATCGTAGGTCATTGGAACTACAAAAACGGTGTTAAGAAGAATATTTACGTTGTTTCTTCATCCGAAAAGGTTGAGTTATTTTTGAACGGAAAATCGCTCGGCTTTGGCGAACAAAGCAATCGTTTTTTATTCACTTTCAAAAATATCAACTGGCAGGCTGGCGAAATTAAGGCGGTCGGATATGATAAAAACGGAAAAATTGTTAGCGAAAATATTAAAAAAACTGCGGGTGAACCTTTCGCAATAAAATTGACACCACGAACATCGCCAAACGGTTTTTATGCGGACGGACACGACATTGCCTTGGTCGATGTTGAAGCGGTAGATAAAGACGGAAACCGTAATCCGATTGCGTTAAATGAGATCAAATTTGAACTTTCCGGTGAAGCCGAATGGCGTGGCGGAATTGCCCAAGGCAAAGATAACTTCATTCTTTCTAAAACTTTGCCGGTTGAAAACGGCGTGAATCGTGTGTTAATCCGTTCGACGACGAAAGCAGGAAAGATAACTTTGAAAGCAACAGCGGATGGCTTAAGATCTGCGGAAATTTCGCTCAATTCCCTGCCGTTCAAATCGGAAAACGGCTTGTCGTCAACAATTTTCGGCGGCAGTTTGCCCGTCAATCTTTCTCGCGGAGCAACGCCGCTCGGCGAATCGTTCAAAGTTACCAGAAAAACGATTGACGTTGCTAAAATTACAGCCGGTTCTAATCAGGACAAAACATCGCAAACGATTGACGATAATGAACTTACTGAATGGTTAAGCGATGGACAAATCGAAAATGCGCTGGATAAATTTCGAGTTTGCAAAGCCTGAAACCATCAATCAAGTTGTGTCTGAAATTGGTCGGCTGGCGAACGAATAGTTATCCGCTGCAAATATTGGTTGACGGAAAACAGGTATATCTTGGCACAACGCCGCGAACATTGGGTTATGTTACATTTTCGTTTCCGCCAACGCTCGGCAAAACGGTTTCGATCAAACTAAACGGCGAAGCGTCAAACCGTGATGCTTTCGGTAATATCATCGAAATTATTGGAATTCCCGATCCGAATTCTTCCGCCAATAAAGGTGGGAAAAGCACTTTAGGCATTGTGGAAGCAGAATTTTACGCACCGATAAAATGAAAAATAGCACGGAAATTTTTGGTAAAGGCTCTGCCGATTCAAGTTTATCGGAAGCCGAATTGTATGAGATTGTTGCCCGATCAATCGAATCTATTTCATTGCATTCAAAGGTGTTAGCGATCATCCCGGATACTTCACGGGATGATAATACGCACATTATTTTTCCAAAATTAGCCGAAATTTTCCCCAATCTTGACGCATTGGTTGCACAAGGAACTCATCCGCCGATTTCCGAATCTGAAAAATTCGCAAAAATCGGCATGCATAACTTCAACGGTAGAATCTTCGACCACAAATGGAAAAATCCGGACGCTTTGACGAAACTTGGGACAATTTCCGGCGATGAAATCAGTAAAATTACCGACGGCAGTTTCTCGCAAGATGTTGAAATTACGGTAAATAGACTGATTTTTGACTATGATGTTTTGCTGATTTTGGGTGCGACGGTTCCGCATGAAGTTGCAGGTTTTGCCGGCGGTGCGAAATACTTTTTCCCGGGCATTTCAGGGGCTGATCTGACTAATGCAACACACTGGATTGGAGCCTTGGCTGGCATCGAAAATATAATTGGTCAGGTTGAAACGCCGACTCGTCATTTAATCGAGAGAGCGACGGATTTTATCCAAAAACCAATTATCAATTTTAATTCCGTTTGTTCGCGAAATTCTGCTAATCTTTTGCAAACACACGCTTTATTCGTCGGCGATTTTCGAAAGAGCGTCCGTCTCGCGTGCGAAATCAGCCGGCAAGTTCATATCAAATTTGTTGATCGAAAATACAAACGAATTGTCGCGATTCTAGACAAACATTACACCGAACTTTGGACGGGCGGAAAGGCGAGCTACAAACTCGGCGGAATAATCGAAGAAGGCGGTGAATTGATAATTTTCGCCCCGCATTTGACGCAACTTTCTGAAACGCACGGTGAAATTATTGAACAATATGGTTATGCACCCATCGAAAAAGTAAAAGATTTATTCGAACATTTTTCCGAATTGCAAAATAATCGTTGCGTCGCGGCTCATCTTGCACATTTCTCATACGCGGGTTTGGCTGAAAATCCGAAAATATTCAAATATCAAATCACGCTGGCAACTCAAATAGCTGCAGCAACTTGCGAGAAAGTAAATCTAAACCATTTCGATTTTAGAAACTTTGATTTAAACGATTATTTGGATGATAAAGAAACCCTGATCGTCGAAAATGCTGGACGAGATCTATATTTGGTTAAATAAATTATGAAAAAGTTTACGTTTGTTTTTGTCCTGGTTTTGCTTACGGTAAGCGTGGGGGAATCTCGGGTTTTGCGTCAGATGGAAAAGTTGAATCGCGGCATGGTTGCTGTTCGCTTTGAGGATAAAAACGTTTGGGTTTCGTGGCGAATGTTTGGCACGGATGACGATAAGATTGCGTTTAATGTCTATCGGGAAACAGACCGCAAATCGTTGAAATTAAACGACAAACCAATCTCGGACGTCACCTTTTTTGTTGATGAAAAAGCGGAATTATCGAAATCAAATGCGTATTTCGTGCGTCCTGTGATCAATAAAAAGGAAAAAGCTGAGAGTGAAAAATTTACACTGAAATCTGAAACTGCAATTCGCCAATATCTCTCAATTCCTTTGCAAACACCTGAAAAATATACGCCAAATGATGCTTCGGTCGGCGATCTGGACGGCGACGGCGAATACGAAATTATTTTACATCAAACCGGAAAAGGTGCTGACAACAGCCATGCCGGATTTACGACCGAACCGATTTTTCAGGCTTACAAATTGAATGGTAAGTTGTTGTGGCAAATCAACTTGGGGAAAAACGTCCGCGAGGGTGCCCATTACACGCAATTCCTGGTTTACGATTTTGATGGCGACGGCAAAGCCGAATTCGCTTGCAAAACCGCCGATGGAACGACGGACGGCAAAGGCAAAGTTATCGGCGACAAAAATGCTGATTGGCGTGCAAAGTCAGGCGAAACTATGGACGGAATCAACAAACCGGGCGAAACCGGCAAGCGAAGTGTGGAAGGATACGTCTTAAAAGGTCCCGAATATTTGACGATTTTTAACGGCGAAACGGGTGCCGAAATTGTTACAACAAACTACGTTCCGTCTCGTCATCCGACTAAACAAGATCCCACAAGTGATGAATTAAAAGAGGTTTGGGGCGATGGTTACGGCAATCGTGTTGACCGGTTTTTGGCTGGTGTCGCGTATCTTGACGGTGTTCATCCAAGCTTGATTTTCGCTCGCGGATATTACACGCGGACGGTTTTAGCCGCTTGGGATTTCCGCAATGGGAAACTTGTTCAGCGTTGGGTTTTCGACAGCGATTCGAGCGAAGAAAATAAGAAATTTGCAGGGCAAGGCAATCATAATTTGAGCGTGGCGGACGTTGACGGTGATGGAAAAGACGAAATTGTTTACGGGGCAATGGTTATTGACGATAACGGTAAAGGTTTGTATTCCACAGGCTTAGGTCACGGTGATGCCCTCCACGTTTCAGATTTAGACCCAAGTCGACCGGGTTTGGAGATTTTCGATATTCAGGAAAGATTCGACGATGCCGGAGCACATTTTCGTGATGCACGGACCGGCGAAAATCTCTGGAAAAAAGCGAGTGTAAAAGCGGGCGAGGATGGTGAAGGTCCCGGCAGAGGTCTTTCGATTGATATTGATCCGCGTCACAAAGGCTTTGAATCGTGGGTTTTCGGTGCCGGAATTCGCGGACTCTTTAGCGTGAAAGGCGAGAAAATTACCGAGAAAAATCCGCGTTCGTGCAACTTCGGGATATTTTGGGACGGCGACACTTTGAGCGAATTGCTAGACCGCAACACAGTTTCAAAATGGAACTGGGAAAAAGAAACTGACGACGTAATTTTCCGAGCCGAAGGTGCTTTGTCTAATAACGGCACAAAATCAACGCCAACTTTAAGCGGGGATATTCTCGGTGATTGGCGTGAAGAATTCATTTTGCGATCGGCTGATAACAAAGAATTACGGATTTATACGACCATAATTCCGACCAAAAATCGCTTCTATACATTTATGCACGATCCGCAATATCGTCTCTCGATTGCGTGGCAAAATGTGGCGTATAATCAGCCGCCGCACACTTCGTTTTTTGTCGGCGATGGTATGAAACAACCGCCGAAGCCGAATATTACGACTAAAATCGGCGTAAAGTAATAACTTAATTGGTGGATATTCATCCACTGAGTGGTTGAATATCAGCCATTATATGGTTATAATCCGACTATGTTTGAACGCATATTAGCCGAAAATTTGAAAGAAGCCCTGAGCGATACACCGGTTGTGATGGTTGTTGGGGCGAGGCAAACCGGCAAAAGCACATTGGCTTTGCAGTCAATAAACAGCGATTTTAGCCCGCAATACCTCACTCTGGACGATCCGATTCTTTTAAGTTCTTCCAAGTCTAATCCGACCGCATTTTTGGAAAATTTTCCAACGCCGCTGATTATTGACGAAATTCAGCGTGTTCCCGAATTATTTTTGCCTTTGAAATTAAAGATTGACCGCGAACGTAAAGCCGGGAGTTATTTATTGACAGGTTCGGCGAATGTTTTGAATTTACCAAAAGTAGCGGATTCACTGGCAGGAAGAATCGAAATTTTGCATCTGCAAACGCTGTCACAAAGTGAAATTGAAGGCACTAAACACAATTTTGTTGACGAAATTTGTCAAGATAATTATCAAATATCAACTGCGAACACGCCTGAAAACAGAGAGGAATTGTTCAGGCGAATGCTGGTTGGTGGTTATCCGGAAGTTGTCGGCAGAAAGACGGAAAAACGGCGGGAAGCGTGGTTTGATTCATATATTTTGACACTTTTACAGCGTGATTTACGAGATTTGGCAAATATTGAAGGATTGACCGATTTACCGCGATTGCTGAAAATGTTGGCGACGCGAGCCGGAAGTTTGCTCAATTTTGCCGAAATTTCGCGAAGCATAGGTTTTCCGCAAACCACCCTTAAACGATATGTCGCGTTGCTTGAAAATATTTTTCTGTTTGAAATGCTCCCCGCTTGGTCGGGAAATCTATCGAAAAGATTAACTCGAACGCCGAAATTGTTTTTTTCAGACACAGGTTTATTAGCACATTTGCACAATTTAACGTGGTCAAAGATTCAAGCTGACCCCACTTTTGGGGGTTTTTTCACTGAAAATTTTGTTTATACGGAACTTCGCAAACAGATCGGTTGGAGTAATTCAAAAGTGCAAATGTTTCATTTCAGGACATTAAGTGATCTGGAAATTGACTTTATTTTGGAACTGCCAAACGGTGAAATCATCGGAATTGAAGTGAAATCTGCCGAATCAATTAACGATAAATCATTCAAAACTTTGCGACTGCTGCAAACTGAAATGCCAACCAAATTCAAACGCGGATTTGTGATGTATAGCGGTCACCAGACCGTCCCTTTCGGCGATAATTTGTTTGCCGTGCCGATTTCTTCGTTGTGGCAAAATAGCAAACACTAATCATTTTTGGGGGAATCGCGGATGAAAGCAAAATCTATAAATCTTTTTCAAACTTTATTTATTCTTTTAATATGCCCTTTCTTTTATCTCAACATACTCGCCGAAACCATTGAAAACAAGAGTGTTAGTAGTCCAAGTGGAAAGGTTAAGGTTCTTTTTTCTTTGAGCAAAAACGGTGAGCCGCTTTATTCGGTTGAGTTTAACGGCAAAACTATTTTACTTGAATCAAAACTTGGGCTGGTCCGAAATGATGTCGATTTTTCGCAGAATTTGAGTTTTGTTTCTTCCTCGAAAACTAAAGTCAATGACAATTACGAAATTTTGACAGCTAAACGCAGATTCAACTCTTACAATGCGAATGGGGTAGTCTATCGGCTGAAAACTATTGACGGAAAACAACTTAACATCATTTTTCAAGTCTCAAACGACGGCGTTGCTTTTCGATATTATTTTCCAAACACTGATGCCAAAACTTATCGTTTGACAGACGAAAAAACGACCTTTCATTTTTCAACCGATACCAAAGCGTGGTTGCAACCGATGGCAAAAGCTCAAACGGGTTGGGAAAAATCGCAACCGTCTTACGAAGAATATTATGAGAAGGAAATTCCTGTTGGAACGCCTTCAACTCTAGGCGTGGGTTGGATTTATCCCGCGTTATTCCGGAGCGGCAAGACTTGGATTTTGTTGAGCGAAACCAATATGCAACGGGATTATTGCGGAACGCGACTGAGCCATGAATCGCCAAACGGTGAATACAAAGTTACTTTTCCTGACGCATTAGAAACCTGTTCTGCATCTGAACCCGTCAATCCTGAATCAACTCTGCCATGGGCATCACCTTGGCGTGTGATTGTGGTTGGAAATCTCGCCACAATTACCGAATCAATGTTGGGCGTTGACTTTGCCGAACCATCTATCAAAAAGTCTGCCGTTCAACCCGGCAAATCGTCTTGGAGTTGGGTTTTATTGGGCGATAGACAGACTAATTACGAAACTTCCCGTCGTTTTATTGATTATGCGGCTGAAATGGGCTGGCAATATTGCCTGATTGACGCACTTTGGGATAAGCAAATCGGCTACGAAAAAATTAAGGAATTAGTTGATTACGCCAAGACTAAAAAGGTCAAAATTATTCTTTGGTATAACTCCGCCGGAAGTTGGAACACCACGCCGCAAACTCCGCGTAATCAGATGCTTACGCGAGAAAGCCGGCTGCTTGAGTTTAAAAGAATCAAAGAAATCGGCGTAGCGGGTTTGAAGGTGGATTTCTTCGGCGGAGACGGGCAATCTTTTATGAATTACTATCTGGACATTCTTGATGATGCCGCCAAATTTGATCTCGCTATGAATTTTCACGGAGCAACTCTTCCGCGTGGAATCCAGCGAAAATATCCGAATCTAATGACAATGGAGGCAATTCGCGGTTTTGAATTCGTTACTTTCGAGCAGGCAAATGCAGATCAGCAAGCATCACATTCGGCAATGATGCCGTTCACGCGGAATGTTTTTGACCCGATGGATTTTACGCCGATGGCACTCGACCGTGTAAATAATCGGATAAAACGTCAAACCACCAGCAGTTTTGAATTAGCAACCGCAATTTTGTTCACTTCGGGAATCCAACACTACGCCGAAACGCCCGAAGGAATGGCGAAAATACCCAATTATGTGCGTGATTTTATCAAAGGAATTCCGAGCATTTGGGAAGATGTAAAATTTATTGATGGCTACCCTGCAAAATTCGCAGTTTTGGCAAGAAAAAGTGGAAATCGTTGGTATATCGCAGGAATCAACGGCGAATTAAACGAAAGGAAATTGACGATTCCGCTTGAACAAATTGCCAAAGGAAAATCGTGGAATTTGATTAACGACGGCGAGGGAAATATGTCTTTTACGCAACAAAAATTTGATTCAAACAAAAATAAAACAATCGAAATTACCATCAAACCGAATGGCGGATTTGTGATAGTCAGCGACTAATTTACAATAAAAACTATGAAAAAAATTCCGGGAACTATTTTAACTATTTTCGCATTTGTGGTTTGTCTTTTTGCCCAAACTCCAACTCCAACGCCTGATGCTTTAACGGTTGAAAAACAACGTGCTGACCGTTTGCAATCGCGGCTCAATGATTACGCCCAACTCGCCCGTTACGCGAAAGCAAACAGCGAAGTTCAGCCACTTGCGAAAGACGAAAAGCGTGTGGTTTTTCTTGGCGATTCGATCACAGATTCGTGGAAATTAGCGGAATATTTTCCGAATCAGCCGTATATAAATCGCGGAATTAGCGGGCAAACCACGCCGCAAATGTTGATTCGGATGCGTCCCGATGTCATCGCTCATAAGCCGAAAGTTATGGTTTTATTGGCAGGGACAAACGACATTGCAGGAAATTTGGGCGTGATGTCGAATGAATTTATCGCGGGAAATATTCAATCAATCGTGGAATTAGCCCACGCGAACGGCATAAACGTAATACTTGCAAGCATTTTACCGATTTCCGATTACAACAAACGTTCAAATGGCGAAGTAATCGTGCGGAGCGTTCAACGTCCGCCCGATAGAATTTTGGCGTTAAATAAATGGATGAAAAAATACTGCGATGAAAAAGGTCTCGTTTATCTCGACTATTTTTCCGCAACTGTTGGTGATAAAGGATTTCTGAAAACCGAATTAGCAAACGACGGATTGCATCCGCACGCCGAAGGCTACAAAATTATGCAAAAATTGGCGACGGAAGCGATTGCGAAGGCTTTGAAAAAGAAGCAAAAGGGTGTGAAATAAAACGATGGAAACAAAACATTTTCGTTGGGAAGATATGCCCAAAGAACGCGTTTCGGATTTGCTCGAACGCCGTTTGATAACTAGTGAGCGAATGATGCTCGCCCATGTTTATCTTGAAAAGGGCTGCATAGTGCCCCTGCATTCGCACGAAAACGAACAGATTACCTATATTTTGAGCGGTGCTTTGAAGTTTTGGATTGGCGAAGAGATGAATGAAATTGTCGTAAATGCTGGCGAAGTTTTGGTCATTCCTTCGAACGTTTTGCATAAAGCTGAGGCACTTGAAGACACCCTCGATGTTGATATTTTCAGTCCGCCGAGGCAGGATTGGCTCGATAAGACCGATGATTATTTGCGACAAAAATAAGTCACGCGGAACTCAGACACTCTTGTCCGAAAGGTTGCACTTTGAACCTCAAAACCTTGAGTTAATTCAGGTTATGTTTTACGTTAGGCTCTTTCAAACGCTTCGCGTTTGTTCGGACAAGAGTGTCCGAGTTCCTTATTTAAAATAGTTATGGATTTAGGCATTAAAGGAAAAGTTGCATTAGTCGCCGCCGCAAGTCGCGGATTGGGGAAAGCTGTTGCCGAGGAATTGGCAAATGAAGGCGTTTCGTTGATTTTGACGGCTCGCGGCGATGAAATTCTGCAAAAAACTTGCCAAGAAATTAGAGAAAAATCAAGCGTTTCCATGCTTGGAATTTGTGCCGATTTATCAAAAACTATTGATATAGAAAGGCTTTATCACGAGGCAATAGAACAATTCGGTCGGATTGATATTTTGGTTACAAATATCGGCGGTCCGCCTGCGGGAACTTTTGAAAATCTAAGTCGCAAATCGTGGCAAAACGCGACCGAACTTTTGCTCAATAGTGTTTTGGATTTAACGAGACTCGTTCTTCCAAAAATGAAAGAAAACGGTTGGGGGCGAATTTTGAATATTACGTCAATCGCCTCAAAACAACCGGTTGATAACTTGATTTTATCCAATAGTTTACGGGCGGCGGTTACTGGTTTTGCAAAAACTTTAGCCAACGAAACTGCCACTTTTGGAATCACCGTTAACAACATTTTACCGGGTTACACTCGAACAGAACGGGTCGGGCAGTTAGCGGAAACAATTGCTAAAAACGAAGGAATCGAAAAATCCGAAGCATTTTCGCGTTGGGAGACGGAAATCCCGATGAAAAGGCTTGGCGAACCACATGAGTTTGCTGCGTTAGCCGCGTTTCTCGTTTCAGAACGGGCAAGTTACATTACTGGTAGTTCGATTGCGGTTGATGGCGGTTGGACTCGTTCAATATTTTAAATAAAGGGGCGTTTTGCGTAAGCCCGCACGCAGTAAGGGCGATAAGTATGCACACTTACTTCGTGCGTGTTTCTGCAAAAATACAAAGGAACAATATGCAATATAGAAGATTTGGCAGAACCGATTGGAAGGTTTCCGATATCGGTTACGGAATGTGGGGAATGGGCGGCTGGACGGGTTCGGACGATGAGGAATCGTTGAAATCGCTCCAAAAATCAGTCGATTTGGGTTGTAATTTTTTCGACACGGCTTTCGTTTACGGGAATGGTCGAAGCGAAGCGTTGTTGGGCAAATTAATCAAGGCAAATCCCGACAAAAAGCTCTACACCGCGACCAAAATTCCGCCAAAAAATATGCAGTATCCAACGCTTCCCGAATATCCGCTTTCGGAGTGTTATCCGCCCGAACATATCGAAGAATTTCTTCATAAATCATTGAAAAACGGAGATTTAGAGAGCTACGACCTGTTGCAAATTCACACCTGGAACGACGATTGGGCAGACGACGACGGTTGGTCCAATATGATGGATTCGCTCAAGCGGCAAGGTTTGATTGGAGCGTGCGGAATTTCGCTGAATCGTTGGGAACCTTGGAATGGAATTGCAGCGGTCAAGAGCGGAAAGATCGATTCGGTGCAGGTGATTTACAATATTTTTGACCAAAATCCTGAAGACGATTTGTTTCCTGCGTGTCTGGAAAACGACGTTGCCGTGATTGCCCGAGTGCCATTTGACGAAGGAACTTTGACAGGAACGATGACGAAAGACACAACTTTTCCGCCTAATGATTGGCGAAGCAATTATTTTTCTCCCGAAAACTTAATTCCGTCAGTTGAACGTGCTGATGCTCTAAAACCTTTAGTTCCAGCGGGTTCGACAATGGCAGAAATGACTTTGCGGCATATTTTGAGCCACGAAGCCGTTTCAACAATCATTCCCGGAATGCGAAAAGTGAATCACGTTGAATCAAATTGTGCGGCAAGCGATAAAGGAAAGCTTTCAGATGAATTATTGGCGGAATTGAAAAATCATCGTTGGGTTCGCAAACCGGCTCCGTGGTCTGATTAATTTTTTGCAGTTGGCATCTTTGCCAATAAGACTTTCATTTCAGCCACTACTTTTGCGTATTTTGCGTCTTGAGCGAGGTTTTTCAACTCTAAATTATCCTTCGGGTGTTCAAAAAGCATCGCTCCCGATTTGCCTTCGTCCCATTCAACATAGTGCCATTTGTCGGTTCTGACGGATTTTCCGATTGATTTTCTGTATTCTGTAACTGAATAAGCAATCTTATCCGATTTCTTCTTTGGATTTTTCAACAATGCCTTCAAACTTTCGCCTTCGATGTTTTTAGGAATCGGCAAACCGCATAAATCCGCGAGAGTCGGGTAAAGGTCTATTAATTCTACAACTTGTTGATTAGATTGGTTTTTGCCATTTGGCACTGCGATGATCAAAGGCACTCGCAAACCGATCTCATAGAGCGAATAAGCCTTTGACCACTTCCCTTTTTCGCCCAAATGATAGCCGTGATCGCCAAAAAACACGACAATCGTATTATCTTTCAAACCATTTTTTTCGAGTGCTTCCATTACGCGACCAACTTGTGCGTCCATAAAACTGACCGATGCCCAATATGCCCGTTTCATCTCGCGGGAAAGTTCCGGCGTTGATTCCCGACCAATAAATAAATCGGCGTTTCGCGGTGCGATCGAGATTTCCGGCGAACCTTCAAGAGCCTTGGGAGTAGTGCCGAAATCAACCGGAAGCGGAATTTTGTTGACATCGTAAAGATCAAAAAACTTCTTCGGAGCGGTCGGCGGACTATGCGGTTTTACCAAACCAAGTGCAAGGAAGAACGGTTTGTCTTTGTATTTTTCGAGGAAATTTATCGCACGATTCGCCGCTTTGTAATCACCATGGCTCTCACCATCGCCATCTAAGACCAAAATTCGGTCGGAGTTATTCGACTTAGTGCTGCCGGGTTTGTCCTCGGGCAAAATTGCATTGTCGGGGTCTTGTTTAGTAGTTGGTTGTTGGGGTAAATTTTTTCCCCTCTCAGTTATCGCAGGATCGGTCGGTTCGCCGCCCTCCGTCCAGGAAATTTGGTCATCAATTCCGCCATGAAAAATTTTGCCGCTACGCAAAGTCGCGTAACCATTATTTTTGAAATATTGCGGAAGCGTTACTATATCGGGAAATTTGCGACGAAAATAATCGTTGTTGTTCATAATTCCCGTCTGAGTAGGGTATTTACCTGTCAGGAAAGAGGTTCGCGAAGGATTACAGACCGGATATTGCGTGTAGGCGTTGTCAAAACGAGTTCCATTTTTGGCAATTTTGTCGATGTTAGGCGTTTGAATTTGCGGCGTTCCATAAGTGCCAAGTTCGGGACGCAAATCGTCGGATATAATGAACAAAACATTATACTTAGGCTTTTGGGGCTTTTTTTGTGCATAAGTTTTCGTGGGAAATCCTATCGCAAAATTTAATAAAAACGCCAACAAACAAATCGCTGAAGTTAAGTCCCTTTTCATATTAATAAACCCGTCGCAATTAAAGAATTTTTCTATAGACTATTTTGAACTAATTCCTTGGTAAAGTTTTCTTGAAAAATTCATGAATATGATTAACCGAATCGTCAAACCAAGGGCGAAATAACCAAAACGGATGCGGTGTATCTGGAACGACAATAATCTCCGAAGCGATTCCCAACGCATTTAATTTCGCTGCCATTTCTTCGCGTTGTTGAAACGGTCTGAAAGAACTGCTATTTAGAAATAATATCGGCGAACTCTTTTTATTAACGTGAGTTATCGGCGATGCTTCAGTCCAAATCGCTGGATTTTCTGCATAGGTAAATCCGGTCAAAGTTGTGTTTGTATTCCAAGGTCCTTTGATCTCTTTTTCGATATTTCCGGGGTCAATAAATGTTGCTGTGCCATCAATATCAACCACCGATTGCACACGACTGGAGAATCTCTCGTTGCCGCCATTGCCTTCAAAATTTGGCATATCGTTTGTCGCCCCTAAAAGTGCGACAAGATGCCCGCCCGAAGAACCGCCAACTGCTCCGATTCGATTAACATCAATACCAAATCTCTTTGCATTCGCCCTAAGCCAGCGAACCGATGCTTTCAAATCGTGAATCTGTGCCGGATATTTTTTCTCATTGGAAAGACGATGTTCAACTGTTATGGCGACATATCCGCGTTTCGCCAAAGCAATCGCCAAAGGATTTTCCATTGTGTAATGCCCTGTGATCCATGCTCCTCCATGAACGATTATAACCGCCGGAAACTTCCCTTTTCGCTTAGGTTTAAATAGATCAACGTGCATTTCCCGCTCGCCGTATTTGGCATATACCAAGCCTTTTTGATACTCAATATCTGACGGAATTTCAGCACTTGGACGAGTAATAAATGGATATTTTTGAATAATTCCTTTCTCTGCTACCCCGACGGAAAAAATTGTGTAACCTTTCGGCAAATTTGGATCGGAAGTAACTAGATCACCATAAGGATCTTTTGGATTTGTTTCTAAATCAAACCAATTGAAATCTGCATTTGTCGAGCTTTCGATACCATTTCCGCTGGCAAAAAGCCCAACATTAACGTTTGCCAAACCATCTTTGTCTTCTAAGTATTTCGTCTCAATTCCGCCAATTTCAGTAAATTCACCGCCATTGATTGAGTAAGAAAAACGATAATATTTTGGAAATCCGCGAACTCGCAGTTTGACGGAACCTTCTGGGATTGCTTGAATTACCGAGGTATTTCGACTGCTTCCGATTACAAAACGCAAAAACAATTCTCGTCCGCTTTCCTTTTTTCTGATGCCAAATTCGTAATGATGCCGTTCATTCTGCCGTAAAACCATGCCGGCAGTTTCATTGGAATTCTTCGGCTGAAAATCAATTTCCGTAGTTGCTTCAAAATCTGTCTGCCCGATTTTTCTGCCAACATAAACTGGGGAAACTTCTAGATCATCCAAGGTTACAGTTGAACCGCGTAAACGTAAAACACCCTTTTTTTCGGTCAGTGTCCAACGAGATTTATCAAGGTTTCTGACAAACTGCCAATCAGGGCTAAGTTGTGCCTGATCAAACTCATCACGAAAACGTCCGCCAGTGTTTGTTTGTGCAAAACTGCTCAATGCCAAGCAAATTATGATTAAAAATTTCCACATATTTTTGAAGAAAAAAATAGGAAGATGACCCCCGACATCTTCCCATTAGCATTCTAAATTCTTACAAATTTAGAAAACGAATCTAAGTCCGTATTGAACTTCACGTCCGACATACGCACCACGTTTTGCAATTACTTTACCAAAGTTCGCATTGCCAAATGTGGTATTAGGATTGTCCCAATTGATATTGTTCAAGAGATTATAAACCTCAAGACGAGCCTCAATCTTCATGCTTTCACTAATTCTGAAGCCTTTAGTTAAAGTTGCATCCGTTTGGAAAGTAGAAGGACCAACCAATTTCGGGAATGTCCACGGATTGCTTCTAAGTTGATTTATTGTTGTTTCGTTTACGGCTGAGAAAACACTAGTATCAAACCAGCGATCTCTAGTCGGATTTTCCAAAACAGGATTGCCGGAAATATTCAGTTTTGTTCCAAAACCAAATCTCAAGAGTCGTCCTGAATAATATCTCGATGAATTAGAAAGTCTCCATCCTCCAAAGACATAATCAACAGCCTTTGAAGCATTGCCGAAAAGCATTTTCCCTTTTCCAATCGGAATATCCCACGTTATAACATTGGTAAAACGATGTCTTGCCGCATCTGTTGGAATCCACGTAAACTGCTGATTATAAAGAGCTACATCATCAAACGCTTCTTTCGTCCGTTCGTCGTTGATTGCATACGCAAGCGTGAAAATCAAACCCTTATATGCCGGTTGCTGAATTTGCAACTTCAACGATTGAACGGCTGACTTACGCAAATCGGTGTTCGTCTGATTGATCGCTTGATACATCGGAAATGGACGCATTAATTGCGAAACTGCAACCGTTGTTGAATTTCGAAGTGTTCCAGGAAAGACCGTGGAAGTTAGGTAGTTAAGAAATGGATTTGTTACGTTGAAATTCCACGCTGATCTCGGGTTGCTGTAGAAAAATGCCGGATTAGCCGCGTTCAAATCAACCGTTTGCGGTAATCGCGTTCCATAATTGAAGAAGTAATCCACTGAAAAGACCATCTTATTCCAAATTTCACGTTGATAAACGGCTGTCAGTTTGTCATTAAGTGGTGGTTTTTGGTCATATTCATCAAAGGCAACAGCATTTCCAAGCCCTGTGTATATTCCTAATGTTTGTTGTGTCGGCTGCTGAACAGGGTTGAAACCTACTCCAGACGTTGGAAACGGATTAGAAAGCAACGCAATGTTGGTGTTTGCCGGATTAGTTGAAAACGTAGGATTCAAGGTGCTGGTGATTGTTGAATATCCGGTGTAGGCATCAACGAAATCGCCGAGCGAGTCACGAATTCTGGCAGAAGGCTGAATATATCGTGCAAATCCGATACGAAGTGATGATTTATCATTTAACCGATAGGCAATCCCAAATCGGGGCAAAAAGTCTGTCGGACTTCTCTTCCAAGCCCCACGCTCTTCAGGAGTAGCGAATATCCATGCTCCGTTATATTTAGGAGCTTGTCCTAAACCATTCAAAATCGTCGTTACCCGTGGATCGAACGCCGGCGGCGGAGTAGCCGCGACTAATGTATTTGGAACAGTCAAATCAAGCCGTTGCGATAAACGGTTTTGAGCATCAACCGGACCTGGTTCAAATTCCCAGCGAATTCCCAAATTCAATGTCAAATTTCGGTTGACTTTCCAGTCATCTTGGAAATAAAGGGCATAACCCTTTTGAACAACTTCTTGAATCGGCACACGTCGAACGGAACTGCTATTTTGCAAAGCTCCTATCAAAAACGAAGCCCAGGGAGAACCCGTCGTCAAATTTTCAGTTCCCGAAACGCCTTGTCTAATCGCGGTCAATTCGCTTCTAAATGTGAAATTCAACGGTTCAAAACGAGCGGCTTTACCTTTATTTACACGATATTCACCACCATATTTGAGAGAGTGGTTGGTTAACGAGGTATTAAGTTTGATTGAGCCATTGTATCCTTCGGGGTGCTGCCAAAATTCTCGTCCTGTTCGCCCAAAGCGATATGTGGTTCCACCGTTGTCTCTAACGTCGATTGCCGGATAGTAAATCTGATCCGTAGTGTAAACGGATGAATAAAAAGTATTACTTCCCCATAAATCTGTTAACCCACTCGCTCCGAGCAAAACGCTAGGAGCTGCAGCTTCGTCGGTCAAACGAAAATATCCGCCGCGAATGTTCATGACAGTATTTGAATTTAATGTATAAACTACATCGCCTGAAAAATTAAGTCCGAAACGATTGCTACCGGTTAACGGAAAAAGAGGAGCATCGGTTGGATTAATTTCCTCAGGACTTGCCTTAAACTGACCATATGAAAAATAGCTCTTCAAGTTTTCACTGATATTCCAGTCCACCCGGGTTGAAGCGTTCCAATATTTCGTCTGTTCGGTTTTGGAGCCTTGCCAATCAAGGTCTTGTCCGGGAACATTAGGTAGCGGCATTCGTGCCAAAAGTTTTACGGCAACCGGATCCCATAAAGTTTGCGGAATAAGATTTCCCGCAAATTGAGTTCTGGTTGAAGCGTTGCTGGTCGATGTAAATGGATTGTAAACATTAACACCGGACTGGCTAAAATTGCCTGCCCGTTCAAGTGCAGTTGGCACGTTTAGTCGCACGGTGATTGGTCGTTTATCATCCCAATATTCATAAGAAGAGAAGAAAAAGAGTTTTTTCTTGATAATCGGACCGCCGATATTTCCACCAACCATTGACAAATTAGTTCCGCGGAAATTTCTCTCATCAGCACCAGCTGTTCTTACAATTGTTGGGTCTCCAAACGCGTTAAATCGTGGATCACGCTTATAATAATAAGCGGCTCCGTTGTATTTACTACCGCCTGATTTCATGTTCAGGGCAATTGTTCCGCCCGAACTAAAACCTTGTTCGGCATCAACAATACTGCGTGAAAATGTTACTTCTTTAACCGCATCAACAGATGGGGTGTAAGCAACTTTATAACCTGAAGTAAGAGCTACTCCGTTTAGCTGAACTTCGTTAGCTCTGGTCGTTCCGCCGCCCGCATCCACTTCATTGGCATATGCGTGGTGATACGGACGATTTTCACCGTTGTTATTTTCACCGCCGTTAATTGAAGGATCTAAAGTAATGATGTTGTACGGGTTTCGTCCTCTAACAGGCATTTGATCAATGGTTGTGTTGTCAAGTGTGAGACCCGATCCGCTGGTGTTAAATTGAACGGATGCCGGCGAATCTTCGACGGTTACCACCGCACTTACTTCGCCAACCGTCATCTTTACGTCAACCGTCAAATCGCCTTGAATTCGGACTACAAGATTTTCTTGAATGGTTTTCTTGAAACCTTCTTTTTCCACAATTACTGAATAATCGCCCGGCTCAATGAAATCAAATTTATAACGTCCGTCATCATTTGAAATTGTTGTAACTTCAACTTTAGTCTTAGCATTTAGTAATACAACCTTGGCACCGGGAACAATTGCACCGCTGTCATCTGCTACAACGCCTTGCAATTTACCGCGATAATCTTGACCTAATGCGAGAAACGATAGCGAAACGATAATCATCGCTACTAAAATACTCTGCCGAACATTATAAAAACTCATTCAAAACCTCCAATCTGTCTGTCGAAAAATATGCCAATATCAATTCAAAACGAAGACGCCGAAAGAATCCCGCTTTTTGGAATATATTTGTCAAAAACTAAATAATTTTTATGCTGATTGCCGATACGATAATCGACGATAGCAATAATGTAACAAGAAAACATCGATGTCAAGCGTTTTGCATACCAATTGCAAAATATTTTTATTATTGGTATGACCAATCATTCAATTAAAAATATGCCTTCCCAAAAAATATTAAGAGAGAAACATTGAGCATATGCGTAATCTTTCGAAAATCGCGTCACTTTTTAGCAGGCAATGATTCTTTGAAAATCTTTATCAACATTAGTGAAAAGGTTTTACCTTTAGTGTTTATTCTTTGATGGGGAGTGCCGCGTGGAATAACAATTAAATCGCCTTTTTTGATGGTGTAAGTCGTGCCGCCGATTATTTTGTCCGATTTCCACTCGCCCGCTGCAGATTCTTTCGGGTTTTCCAATTTTCCACCCAAGGTTAGCTCGGCTGAGCCTTCCAAAACATAGAAAACATCGTCCGAAGCATCGTGAACTTCGGCGGTTGCAACATTTTTCTTGGCGTCGTATTGAATCGCCACGCGAACCTGCAAGCCTTCGCCGCCAATCAAGTCTTCGGTTTTTGTCACCAAATCTTTCGTTTTGATATCAACATTTATCGAATGCAAAGCCTTTTCTATACCCGAAACATCCTGCTTTGTTTTGAAAACATAAGGTTTGATTGGCTCAGACGGCTTGCGTTCTTGTGAAAAAGCACAAAAACTGCAAACCAAACAGAAAAATAAACTAACTGAGATCTTCTTCATAATTTTTACCTTTTACCTTTTTACTTTTGCCTTTCCCAAAAGCCACGCGGACAATTCTTTTGCAGCCTCGTGATTTTGAAAAAGACCGTTCATTTTTCTGCCGTCAACATATTCGTTATAGAGCCACGGATCGCTGAGAATAAACACAGTCCCTTTGCCGTGTTTAACGGTGGCAATTATTGGCTCGTTATTCAAGGTCAAAATTGTCTGTGCTTTGCCTGTAATTTTTAGTGTTGAAATTTCTTTCATATACAAATCACGAGCATTTTTGAAAATCGGATTATTGTCCCCAACTGTTACGCGACCTTGTTCGTAAACATCATTTAGAACGCGATTTTTACTATCTCTATTAAATTCTACGCCAAATGCTTTTGCCAAATTATTCCAATTTTCATACTCGCAATTTCCAAAATCATTGCCGAGCATTACCAGAACTCCGCCTTTTTTCACCCAATCGGAAATGTTTTTTATATCTTCAGATTTGATAAAATTCGGCTTCGGCGTTTCTTTTTCGGTGTCTGGGTCAACGATGATGTAAACGCTTGCGTTTGCAAGATTTGAAGCCGTTGGAGCAACTGAAAGCGAATCAGTTTTTGCTCCGAATGATTCAAATTGCTGTCCAAAGGCGTAATATCCACCGTGATTTTTTTCTTCCCATTTGTAGTGCCACGAATATTCGTTGCCTTTCGCATCTTTCTTTATTTCGCGGTTGAAATAATCATCCAAAACTACGGTTTTACCTTTGCCATTTTGACCGCGTTGGAGATGTTCAAGCTCAACTGCCGCCATCACCGCCGGACCTAACCCTTTAACATCATTTGTCCGCAATTTTTCGGACATATAATATTCAAAACTACCGTCTCGATAGGGATTTCCGCCGAGTCCCGAAACTGAAACTGTGCCTTCCCAATCAAGATTTCCATCCGGCAATTCGTTGATAAATTCTTTCTTGATTCCAGCCCAACCCGTGTTGACAGTTTTCAAATATTTTTCAGGTAAATAACCTTTGCGAACACCTTTTGCCAGCGAATAAACGAACATCGCCGACGCGGAAGATTCTTTATAATTTTTCGGACGCGATGCAAGATCAATAATGTCATACCAAACACCAGATTTTCTATCTTGATATTTGGTAATTGCTTCAGCTTCGCGGTTCAAAATCGCAATCAGTTCAGCACGTCGCGGATGATTTGTCGGGAAATAATCCAGCGTATCAACCAACGCAATCGCATACCAACCCATCGCTCTGCCCCAAACGTGCGGACTCAAACCTGTTTCTTTATTCGCCCATTTTTGTTCCTTCGATTCGTCCCAACCGTGATAGAGCAAACCTGTTTTCGGATCGCGGGCGTGTTTTTCCATCCAAACAAATTGATTGGCGATGTCGTTCCAATTATCTTCGCCCGAAATCATCGAATGTTCGGCGTAAAACGGCTGTCCCATATACAAACCGTCGAGCCACATTTGCCAAGTATAGATTTTCTTATGCCAAAATCCGCCTTCTTTGGTGCGTGGATGCTTGTCAAGTTGGGAGCGGATTAAATCTATTGCATTCTTATATTTAGCTTCGTTCGTGACGCGGTAAACTGTGGCGTAAGCTCTACCGGGAGTGACGTGGTCAATGTTAAATTCATCGAGTTTGTAATTCGATAATTTGCCTTCTTTATCAAACCAAAAATCTGTTCCACGTTTGATAAAATCGAAATATTTTTGGTCGCCTGTCGCATACCAAAGTTGTTCGACGGCTTTCAATTGCACGCCTTGTTCATACGTCCACGAACGCGGAATTCCAATCGGCGTTCCGTCATCTTCGAGCCAAACGCGATTCATCAAAGTATTGCCGAGCCGTTTTGAAAGCGGCTGATTGCGTTTCTTTTGCTAATTCCGCCGGACTTGTAACTGTGGCAATTATTGGTGATGCAGCACGGTTCGACATATTTTCAACCGCCGCTAACCACGCTTTTTTATCAGCAAAATCTCCACTTTTTGACCAACCTGCACCGACAAAATATTTAGCAACTTTGTCTGGTTTCGCAGCGATTATCGAAAGATTCATCGGAAAATCGAAATCGTTTCCATATTCCTTAAATGATTGAAAAGTCGAGGGTTCCGCAACTACGGCACAGCCCAGACTGCCGTTTTTTTCGTTGGTTTCCCAAAGCGACATCCAAGTTCTGCCTTTGTCAGTTTCGCCTTTAAAATCGGCTTCGTGTTTGGCAATTCCGACAGCAATATCAATGTCGCGTAAATCATCCGGTGCATCGTAAAAACTCTCAACCCGATAAAAATTTTGTCCTGCATCAATCGTAATAATTTTCGTTTCAGAAACCTTTACGCCATTGACATCAAACGGCTCGTAATGAAGTTCAAATTGTGTGCGAATCGGACCATTTGCCAAAACTTTATGCGAAACAAAATTGCGAGAAACGTGAAGTTTTTTGCCGTCCCAGATGCCTGCACCGCCGCAGCCACGAGATTTTTTGACCGAATAAAAATCCAAACCTTTGCCGTTGTCGGTATGATAATAAGCGTCGCCCTGTTTCAGCCAATCGTTTATCACCATATCGCGGGTGCGTTTCGCCCAAACGTCAATTCCGCTGCTAACTAATTCTTTTTCAAGGGTTTTACCGTAAGTTCGAAAGGCTACGCGATCATTTTCCCAAAGAAAATCATCCATTCTTTCAGGAGCAAAACGCCCAAAAGTTTTGGCGGAAAATGTTTGAACGGGCGAAGCATCAACCGAAATTGACTTAATTTTCTCATCGGTCTTGAAATCAACTTGAAAAACCAATTTTTCGGGTTTGCCGTCGTTATTTGCGTCAATTAATTGCGATGCAAGTGATTTTCCGTTTTCTTTCACCGTATAAAAATTCGGATTCAGATTCGGATTAAGTTTGATCAATTCATCCCAATCCACGACAACCGTTTCACCTTTTCGCTCAATAAGTGAACTGTTTGTAATGGTTACGCTGACTTGCCCAAAACCGAATATTGCAAATAGCAAAACTGCAAATAATGTAAAAATTGTATTTTTCATAATTTCAAGGGATTTGCAGAAACACGCACGAAGTAAGTGTGCTTTCTGCTAACACTAAAGCCCTTACTTCGTGTGAGCTTCGGCATTATTTCTTCAATCTATCGGGAATAAATCCCATTTCAATTAGCCACATTTCGCAAAGATTCGTCCATTCCTCGGTCGAACCCGGATTATTTCTGATAGCGATATTATGTCCGCCGGTCGGAAAAATATGAAGACTCGCGGAGACGTTTTTATCAAAAAGTGCATTGTAAAACATCAATGAATTACGGACGCTGACGGATTTATCGTCAGTCGCGTGTGCCAAAAACGCAGGAGGAGTTTTCGCCGTAACCTGCTTTTCCAACGAATATTTTTCAACCAATTCTTTGCTCGGATTTTCACCCAGAAGATTTTTTTTGCTGCCAGCGTGTGTGAATTCGCCCATCGTAATTACAGGTGAAATCAAAATCATAAAATTCGTTTCAAGAGGAAATTTGTCCAAATCATCGCCGACTTTCGCGTGATCTTCGGTTGCAATTCCTAAATTTGCGGCGAGATGTCCACCTGCCGAAGTTCCCAAAACTCCAATTTTATCAGGCTTTATCTGCCACTTTTCCGCATTTTGGCGAATCACACGCATTGCCCGTTGTCCGTCCTGCAAAGCTCCGATTTCACGCTGTTTCAAATCAGGCGAATTTGGTAAACGATAGTTCAAAACAAACGCCGAAACGCCAATAGAATTGAGCCATTTAGCAAATTGATGCCCCGCGATGACATACGCCAGACGTTCATATCCGCCGCCCGGACAAATCAAAACCGCCGCACCTTTGTTATCCTGATTTGACGGAAAATAAGCATAAAATCCGGGCGTTCCAACTTGGTAAACACGCTCGTTGCGAATGTCGTCTTTTAAGTCTAACCCGTTGGAATTAGGCATTTTGCCTTTTTCCCAAATCGGAATAAATTCTTGCCCGTAAACGCTGAAACTTAAAAGCAGTAAAAGAAATAAACCACGAAGGAACACGAAATTTGCACGAAGTTTTTTGTTTTGTTTTACTAAAATTCTGGTCATTAAGGTTTTGTGTTCCTTCGTATATTCTTGGTGAAACTTCGTGGTTAAATTCCTATTTCTTCTCAGTTTTGCGTTTAACTAACAATTTTGCCAGACCAATTTTTGTTTCACGAATTCCATTAATTGCTTGCTGAGCCATCTGCTCCGCACCAAACGCGGAAAAATGCGTGTTGTCTTCTACACCGTTTGGGTAATTCGGATGTTCTTTCGGAGCAAGCTGCAAAAACAGTTTTTTCGATTCTGCTTCGCCGAATTTCTTTATGACAGTTTCAGACTTGCGGTGCATATCAATCAACGGAACTTTCAACTCCTGGACAACTTTGCGAACTGCATCGGGATAAATTCCGTGAGTATCGTAAAATTCGCCTTTTTCATTAAATCGGCGACGCATCACGGGAGTCAGCAAAATTGGGTTAGCTTTTTTCGCCCTAACATCGTTCACAAAACGAATAAGATTATCTCGATATTCACCGTTAGCCGCCGCACCGGTTCCGGGCTTATCCATCTTTTCGTCGTTGTGTCCAAATTGAACAAAAACGTAATCGCCTTTTTTCAACGCATCAACAATTTTTTGCCAGCGTCCTTCATTAATAAAACTCTTGGTCGAGCGTCCGTTTTGAGCGTGATTTTCAATCTTAACTTTTGCTTCATCAAAATAAATCTGCAAATATTCGCCCCAACCTGTTTCTGGACGTTTATCTGCTTTTTTCTCAGCCATCGTCGAATCACCCGCGAGATAAACCGTTATCTGCTGGGCATTTACGAAAATTTGCAGGGCAAATATGATGATGAATAGTTGGACGAATTTCATAAAAGTTTTCGCCGCGGATTACGCAGATAAACGCGGATTTAGGAAATGATGAATGATGCAGAAGCCCGCACAAAGTAAGGGCGAAATCACACTTACTTCGTGCGTGTTTCTGCATTAAATCCGCGAAATCTGCGTCCATCCGCGGCTAAATAAAATTAAATCTTTATCAATTCCGAAATTTTCACCGGACGATTTTGTTCAATGCTCGTTCTCGCCGCTATTCCGGTTAAACAAGACATTGCACCCGCACGCGAACCGGGCAATTTTAGAATGTCAGGCACGCTTGTTTTTTTGAAAATAAGGTCTCGCAAACGGTCATCGCCGCCGCCGTGTCCGCCCGCGACAATCGGGATTTCAATTTGTCGTCGTTCTCCGAAATTTATTGCTACTGAAACATCCGTTTTATGCTCTTTTTCCCAAGATTGTTTTTCGTAATCGCGGACTTCCATTCTGCCTTTCGTGCCGTTAAATGCAATCCGATAACCTTCAAAAGGTTCGTGGGCGTTGAGCGAATACGACATATTTACACCGTTTGAATACTTTACAATCGCCGACATTGAATCGTAAATATCGCAATCTTCGCGGAAAACGCAGCCATCGCGATAATAGCCGTCAGCGTCTTCACATTCAGGATAAAGTTTTGTTAAACGTTGGTCTTTTGTGATATCCCAATAGAATTTGCAAGTCGTTTTATGTTCGCAACTTCGACAATTTTTTCCGCGAATCGTTCCCGCTTTGCCGTAAACATTCAAACTTCCCAACGCTGAAACTTCAACCGGATCAGCATTTATCCACCAATTTACGAGGTCGAAATGATGCGTCGCTTTATGCACCCAAAGACTTCCGCCCTTCGATTTAAGTCGATGCCAGCGTCGGAAATAATCCGCACCGTGCCGAACATCAAGATACCAACTAAAATCAACCGAAGTGATTTTTCCGATTTCGCCTGAATCTAATATCTCCTTCATTTTCTGATGTTTAGGCGAATATCGGTAATTGAATGCGACCGTGATATTACGATTATGAAGCTTCTCAGCGTCCAAAATCGCTTGAGCCTGTTTCGCTTCCGTGACCATCGGTTTTTCCGTAATTACATCAATTCCTTTGGCGAGTGCCTTAGTAATAAATTCGTGATGCGTTGAATCAACCGTCGTTACCATCAGGATTTCAGGTTTTGTTTTCGCACACATTTCGTCGAAATTTGTGAATGTTGGACAATCTGCACCGATTAATTTTTTTCCGGCTTCAACCCGTTTCGGATTGATGTCGCACAAACCAACAAATTTCAATTCATTGGAATAATTTGTGACCAAATCCTTGCCCCACATTCCAGTTCCGCGATGCCCCGTTCCGACCAATGCGTATCGTTTCGGAGCAGCTTGTGCGGTGACAATTGCCGGAGCAAAAAGAGTTGCGGTCGCAGCAACAGCGGCAGTTTTTACAAAATTTCGACGATTTAATTTATTCATAATTGTTAATTGTTAATTGTTAATTGCTAATTGTTGTTTTAACGAAATTTGCTCTTTGTTGACTTCATTAACAATTAACAATTAATCATTGATAATTAGATAAATTTATCAACAACTTTTCCATTCATTTTGACGTTTTCAAGTTTCAAATTCTGAACATTTTTCACGATATTGGCATTCGTAACTTTCCCAAAATCGCAATTCTTAAAGACAATATCGTAAAGCGGAGCTTTATCAAGTCCTTGTAAATCAACGGCTTTGTTACAATCCTGAGCAACCAAATTTTCTACCACAAAGTTTCTGACAATTGGCGTGTATTCACCTTTTGCACCTTCCTCGTAATTAAAATCCATTTCGATTACGGAGCGTGAAACCTTGCCGACGGTGATATTTCTAAAGTAAAGATTCTCGATTTTTCCGCCGCGTGAAGCATTGTTTTTGATTCTCAGAGCAGTCCATAAATCGGGTGAATCGAGTTTATTATTTTCCGCAAAAAGATTACGGAAACCTCCCGAACATTCGCTTCCAACCGTGATTCCGCCGTGTCCGTCTTTGAAATTACAATTACGAACGATGATATTTTCCGATGCAACGCCTACTCGCCGTCCGTCGTTATTTCTGCCGGATTTGATCGCAATACAATCGTCGCCGGTGTCGAAATAACAATTTTCGATCAGCACATCTTTGCTTGATTCAGGATTACAGCCGTCATTATTCGGACCGTGTGTAATTATAGTCAAACCGCGAACCGTGACGTTTTGGCACAATACCGGATGGACTTCCCACATCGGCGAATCAACAATTTTCACGCCTTCGATCAAAACATTTTTGCATTTATAAGGCTGTATGAATTGCGGACGAAGCCAGCTTGTTTCGCCGAAAACTCTTTCTGCAACAGGCACGTTGCGAGTCATCATATCGTAAAGTTTGTCTCGATCAGGGCGTTGAGCTTTGACGGCTGGATCACCGCCAAATCTCGGACTGCCGTGCCATTTCCAGAATCCGGCTTTACCCTGTCCGTCAAGAGTTCCTTCGCCTGTAACTGCAATGTTTGTTTGCTCATACGCATAAATCAGCGGCGAAATATGCATCAATTCCATTCCTTCCCAGCGAGTGAAAACTAGTGGCATATAATCTTTCGCATCGGTCGAAAATTTCAAAGTAGCATCTTTTTGAACGTGCAGATTGACGCTCGATTTCAGATGAATCGCACCCGTCAACCATTCGCCTTTTGGCACAACAACACGTCCGCCGCCTTTTTTATTGCATTCGGCAATCGCGGATTTTATTGCATCCGTGCAAAGAGTTTTGCCATCAGCAACCGCTCCGTATTTGGTGATTAAGTAGTCTTTTTTCTTAAACTTCGGCGGTTTGATACGTTTTAATATTTTCGGATACTCGGTTTTCCATGGATCGGAAGTCGCCTGACCGAAAGCCAACGAAGGAAATAAAGATAAAGCGACACCGCTAATTGCTAAAGATTGAATAAATTCTCGACGATTTTGCATAAATTGAAATGTCCAACAAACTTCAGTTTGTTGATTGCCTCGAAGTTTCGACAAACTAAAGTTTATCGGACTTTTTCCTTCCATTTAGGATATTCAACATCTAAAAGTTTCTGCGGACTGCTTGTGTAATAGGCGTAACCGGTTCGGCGTTCACGTTCGATTTCGGCTAAAGTTTTTCGGGCAATCGAATCACGTCCCATAAAGATTGGTTCGTTCGTTTTAATGTCGTAAAATCTTGCCCAGATCGGCGGAGCTTTTTTGTCTTCGACTACAATGCGGTCGTTTTCACCTTGTGCATTTGCTCCTTCAACCACTTTGATACCTGTGATTTTCGATTTTTCAAACCACTTTATCGCACCTTCAACCGCTTCAATTACTTGCTTTGGAGGATTCTCAATCGCCATCAAATGACGGACGATTCCCACGCTTTCCGAACCGCTCAAACTAATCGGTTCAAACGTTCTCGCAGGTGCGGGAAGCAGCGTAAATTCATCGTGTTGGGCACACCACACTGTTTTCTTCCCTTTTATTACAACTTGACTTCGCAAGATCACATCAACCCCGCGAGTCAGCGAATCAGTCGCCCGTTTGATGCGTTCTTCGTCAACAAATTTGTATTCGGGTTTTCTCAAGACAATATCTTTGAGAAAATCCAAAACGCCGACCATCGCGTCATCATTATAGGTAATATGAGTGTAATAGCCCTGTTTGAGCGGGAAAAATTGCGGAAATCCACCGTTTTCGTATTGTGACGAAAGCAGGTAATCGAAACCTCTGTAAAACGCTTCAAGATGTTTAGGGTGACTGCCCGGCGGCGACTTTTTTTGCAAGCTTGCCGTAATTAATTTTCCCAAATAGTGCAGCTGCGTAAAGGTCGTTCGATTGTCGATTGTTGTTTCAGAAACGTCCGATTTAGCCGCGTTAATTTTGTCCTTTTCGGCTTGAGTTAGTATCAGCGATAAATCCGAATTCTTTTCCCAACCGCCATTTACCTTTTGATATAAAACGAGTTGATCAGCAATCCGGGCGGCTTCATCTGTTTGATACCAAAGAGGTTGTTGACGAAAAACTTCGCTCCACGTTACCAATCGGAAGTCGGGTTTCGTCTTTTCCTGCCAAGCGGAATCTGGTTTGTGCGGATTCCAACCGTCATTCCCTTTCAAGAAGTTTTCGGGTAAGAATTGATTCGCTTCAAGCTTTGAAAGTTGCTTCGACCAAGCAACACGCTTTTCAACATTTCCGCCTTTGCCCGATGATTTATATTCGGCAAAATAGGCAGTTTTCTCACGTTGAATTTCCCAATGATGCCAACCTTCGGGCTTGATATGTTCGCCCATTTCGGTTTCAACGAAAACAGTTCGCCCGTAGTCACGCCACGGACGTCCAAGGTAAACGCCTTTTTTGATATTCTCGCCTGTCAATTTCGATCTATAAAAGACGTAACCGGAAGATTCTGTATCAGAAAAACGCATTGGAGCAGCGATGTAACCGTCAGCTTTGCTGTGGATTACGCAATTTTCAAAAACCGCCGCGGCTTGTCCGAAAATGAAATCGACATGACCTTCAATGTAAGAATCTTTGTAAAATTGCCGACCGCCTTTCGCATAAAGCGTATCCTGCCAACCAATAAATCGGCATTTGTTAAACGTAATTCGATCAGCTTCTGCGACCACGGCAACGGCTTGGGAACCTTGCCCAAAAGTATTTTCAAACGTCAAATTCTCCGCCGTAAAACTATGTCCGCCAACGTAAAACGCAAACGCCGCAGATGTCGAACCCGCAATTTTATTTGAAATATTGAACTGTAATTTCGTTGTTTTCGCGTCTTCACCGATTAATGAGATGTAAGGTTTGTTCGCCGGAATGCGAATTTGTTCATCGTAAGTGCCGGCTTTGATTAAAATTGTGAAACGCTTTTTATTATTGGCTGGAACTTTATCAATTGCCTCAGAAACCGTTTTGACATCGCCTTTGCCGTTTTGCGAGACAATTAAATCGAACTTATTAGCCAAAATGCTACTGGCGAAAATACCTGAAATTACGATATAGAGACTCAATAATAAGATTCTTTTTTTCATAAAGGTATAACCAATTAGAAATAGCTCGAATTGTCTTTCTTGGTATATGGTCAAACAAAATCAACCGCTATTTTAATTTTGACTTGCGAAATCTATGGGTTATTTTCCATATTATTGAACGTCTTGTCAAATGATTGGTATGACCAATATACCTGACCTTCTTGTTTTTTTTCGAAATGATGCTATGATTTTGAAGGCTTTAGAGATTTGATTAAATAAAGGTATGACCACTACAAAGAACAAGAAATTTAAACCGATTCCGACTGAAAAAACAGTAAGTATTTCTCAAGAAGTAGTCGTTCGTTTGCGGGAAATGATTCACAAAGGCGAGATAAAATCCGGCGATAGATTGCCGCCCGAGCGAGATTTAGCAAAATTATTGAATGTCAGCCGACCAACTCTCCGGGCTGGAATTCGCTCACTCGTTGCGATTGGGGTTTTGGAATCAAAACAAGGAGCCGGAACATTCGTAATCGGTGCTGAAGGTCCGCCTAGTTTGGATGGCAATCAGCTCAAGCTAATGGCTTCATTGCGTGGTTTTACAACCGCAGAAATGTTTGAAGCCAGATTGGCTTTAGAGATGTCGGTGGCGGGATTGGCGGCAGAAAGAGCAACTTCGGATCAAATGGCATCTTTAGCAGAAGAATTAGCCGGAATATTTGCCTCAATTGACGAACCCGAGCAATTTCTCGTCCATGACATGAATTTTCATCAGCTTGTAGCAGCCGCATCTGGCAATAGGATTTTGACATCGCTGATGAATATGGTCGCGACAATTTTGTTTGATGTGCGAAGCAAAACTGTCAAACGAGCGAGAGATTTGAAAGAATCCGCCGAAATGCACCGCCTCATTTACAGAGCCATCCGTAACAAAAATAGCGATGAAGCTCGCAATGCCATGAAAGAACATTTAGTGAATGCACAAGTTGCTCAAACAAAAGAACTTGAGAATGGTGAATTGTAAATAACATTTTCAGGCAACTTTTCTTACAACAAAAAAGTGCTTTTCGCTTTAAGTTGAAACAAAAAATAAAAGCGTGTAGGCTAGGTAAATTCCTTTTAAAAAAGTTAAGCCAATGAAAGAAAGCTCTGCCAAAAAGTCTGTTAAACCAAAAAAATCAACGGCAAAAAATGCTGTTGGAAGCCTTTCAAGAAAACCCAGAATTGACGATTTTAACAAGACGAAACCGGTTCAGCTCAGTCTTTTCGAACTCGTACATCCTTCCGAACGCGATTATTCAAATACCGTCGAACTTTATGATTTTATTCCAAAATACGTTTGGGGACGCGTTGAGAGGATCCAGGAGAAGTTTTTAGAACCAATCGAGCGGGATTTTGATTGTCGCGGGCAAAGCTATCGCGTGAGAATCGCTCCGGCGAGAATTAAAGATTCCGACGGCGTTTCTCGCGATTATTTTCCGGGAAAACGTGAAGAATTGGTCGAAGACGCACTGCGTAAAATCGCGACCGCTGGACAAGGAATCTTTTTAGATAACGAAGCCGGTGTTACTTTTACGCTTTACCAGCTTCAACAAGAACTCAAACGAACCGGACACAGCTATTCCATAACGCAAATCAAAGAAGCTTTGATGGTCTGCGTTGGAACAACTCTTCAATTGACGGATACAAGCGGACAAGCCGTTCTTGCGTCAAGCATTTTCGATACGATTGGACTGCAGACACGAGAAGATTGGGAAGGACAAGGCGAAAAAACAAAGGCTTTTGTAAGATTCAACGCGTTGGTAACGATCAGCATACGCAATCATACGTTTCGACAATTTAATTACGAAATTAGCATGGGTTATCAAAATGTGGTTTCGAGGCAGCTTCATAAGAGAATGTCGCATCATTTTACGCAAGCGAGTTTTGCACATCCTTTCACCATTTTACTTTCAACTGTGATCCGCGATTTTGGTTTGACCGCTTACGAAAAGCTTTCACATAATCTGCGTGATGTGGAATTATCTCTCAAAGAAATGGTCGAAAAAACAGTTTTGCTTAAATACACTCTGGATAAAATTGTCGATGAAAAACGGAAAAATAAGATTGCAGACGTGCGTTTGGTTCTTTATCCGCATCCGAATTTTGTCAGCGAAGTAATCGATGCAAACAAAAAGCAAAAAGAAATTCGCCAACTGACCAATATAAACGTCGCCAATTCTTAGGAATCGTGAAGTCAGAACTACACATTCCGCAATTTATTCAATAAATATGGGCTTTAAACCACAAAATATAGTCAATATGAACGAAACGCACACAATCGGTTGTGAAGTTTTCCACAGGCAAAGTGTTATTGAGAATTATATGTAGTTCTGACTTCACGAAATATGTAGTTATGACTTCACGAAACCTAGAGTTTTGACTACACGAAATGTGTAGTTTTGACTTCACAACCCGATTTTATATGTAGTTATGACTTCACGAAATAGGGTTTTCCACAGGCAAATATATAGTTGTGACTTAACGAATATGTAGCTTTGACTTCCCTTTTTTAGAAAAACCAGTAGTGCTGACTTAACGAAAATCGAAAGATATGTAGTTCTGACTTCACGTTTTACATTAATAATTCTCAAATGTATAGTTTCGACTTCACCTCTTAATTCGGCAAACATCAGTATTCACAACAATTACAAGACGTTTCTTGAGTCTATCCTTTTATCCTTTCTCTTTAACCCTTTCTTTAAACTTTTTACTTAATCTTCTATTGAATCGACCAATAAATTCTCAATATTTTGCAAAAAAAACAGAAAACAGTCGGCAATAAAAGAAATTGGAAAATAACGCTTTTAGCAGAATCAAAAAAATAATAAAATCAAACAATATTTTCTGCTTTCATCGCTCGAACAACGAAAATGCAACCAGCTAATTAAATCTAAACACTCAAATTGCCGTGTATAAGGCTTCTGATTGTGTTTTTTGTTACTTAAGCGAGATTCCATAGGTTTTTCAGACAAAACCGTTCTTAAAAACGCTATATCCAGTATTTATGTCTGTTCGATAGTCTGCCGGAATTCTTCGAAATAGGCATTAAATTGTTCGATCAGACTATCTGCAATTGGCAACGTATTTTCCAGACGGTAAACGTTGTAAGAAGTTCCAAAATGATCTCCAGGAACGCTGCTTTTTTCGATAAGAGACAACTTGGTCAGCCATTCTCCCTGTTTAAAAAGCGTCGGGCGGCTAATATCTAAAACTTTCATCAAATCAAGATGTTTGATCTTGCAATTTCCTCTATCGGCGGAAAGCAGCAGCAAATAAGCATAAATTTCGATGGATTTGCCACGCAGAATTTCTCTGATATCTGTGAAATTAAACGTTTCGCTTTTTATTCGAAAAATATTTTTTAAGTCGGAATCCAGAACTTTTCGATTTGAAAGTTCTGCAAGATTATCTGTCAAATCAATCACAGCATTTTTAGAAACAGTCTCCGACGCTTTCTTTGCTATTTCTTTTTTTACCGGAACATCTTCTTTTTCGATAATCGGATCGGCAGCCATTAAGTCTTTGTTTTCAATAGGTTGGACTGGCTTTTCATTGGTGGAATTAACTTCGCTGACTTCCCTGCCACGGTAAAGAGTCGCCAAAGGATCTGTCTCTTCCTCTACGTCCAAAGTTATGGGTTTTCTCCAAAGAAGCTCAGCTTTTGGCTTTTGCGGCGTGATTTTTCTCTTTTTTTCGATTGCCATGTGCTATTTCCCCCTCGCTGTTTTCTTTATTCCGACGCGTTTCAACACTTCATCCGCCAGACGTTCATAATCTTTCGAAGCACGCGATCTTGGTGCGAATTCAAAAATCGTTTCGCCAATCTTTTGTGAGTGTTTGAGCTTGGCATCGGTTCTAATTGCCGGTAGTAATTTATCTTTGCCAAACGTCTCTTCCAGCAAGTGGCTGACTTCATTTGTCAGCGAATACCTTTTGTCAACAATCGTCGGCAGAGCTCCGATAATATTTGGTTTGTAGTTGAAATATTTCTGCATCCGCTTGATCGAACTAAGCACACCCTCAAGTCCGTCGTAACTCCAAACTTCAGGCGTAACCGGAAAAATAATATGTTCGGCAAAAAGTAATGCGTTGAGATGAATCAAACCGTGTGCCGGCGGACAATCCAGAATGATAATGTCCCATTCAGATACATCTGCGAGCTTTATTTTCAGCATTTCCTCCCTTCTCGGCATCGAGTGAAGAATGTCTTCAAGTCCCGCCGTTCTTGAATCTGAAGGAATCAAATCCAAATTCTCGCGGACTGTCGCAACGGCATTGTTGAAGTCGAAATCAATGTCTTTCAGGACGTGAAATATTGTCGGCGTAGATTCTGAAACGACATAACCGAGACCTTTTGTCGTATTGCCTTGATGATCGAGATCAACAATCAAAACCTTACTTCCCTTTCGGGCGAGCGAAGCTGCCAAATTTATCGATGTCGTCGTTTTCCCGACCCCGCCTTTGAAATTTTGAATCTGAATTGTAATTGCCATAAATATATCAGTAGCAAGATAAGTATTAGTGTAGCCAAAATAATATATCAGATGGTAAGTGTACGTGTCTAGTGATATATACTAGGGCATCTAGGCTTAGATAATTAGAGATGTATAGACAGGTATAAAGGTAAGCCAGTAGGTAGTATAATATGTAGGCTAATACAAGATAATAATGAGTGAAAGTTAAATAATAAGTTGGAATAAATTCAACCTCAATAGTCAATGTTTCAGCTGTAAATTATCTCGCTAGAAGGAAACAGGGAATCTTAACTTCAGAATTTTGTTTCAAGAGAGCGTAATAATAGTAAAAATTATGAAAGAAGAGCAAAGAGCGAATAATCGAAAGCGGGATTTTCATTATGCAACATAGAGCAAATCAGACAGTTAAGAATAGGGAAGTGAGCGGTAAATTAAATGGGCTGTTTTTCGCTTTCGATTAAAGACGCCTTACATTATTTGTTTGGTTCTTGCATTCCTGAAGGATTAATTTAAAAGGTGCTGGTCGCCTATAGTTAATAAAGCCGCACATGCCATTTCAAATGATCTTTGCGTCATCGTTGAATATTTCCATGGCATAACTCTTGCGAACAAACTCTTGAGGTTCAATCAATCTTGGCGTCA
>CAVXPU010000010.1:0-89431 GCA_963763855.1 Pyrinomonadaceae bacterium
GCGTGTCCAGCGTCAATCAAGGTGAGAAGAGCGCGTCAATCAAGGTGAGAAAGATGGCGGGCGGGAGGCGCGGGCGTAGCCCGACAGGCTCCCGCCCCCGCTGGCGAAGAGCTGCCCGTTGGGGCGCTTCGTCGGTGATCGCGGTGGGTCCGGTATGAAGGGGTTTCTCGATTTTGCGAGGCCTTCATGCCGGGAAGTCACATCCACGATCATCAGATGAGGTTGTTCATGAAGCTCAAGTTCTCCAAGACGCTGCCGGCGGCGGCTGCGCAGGCTGGAATCAGCGTTGCCACGGCCTACCGCTTCGGGCATGACCCACGGCTACCGTCCGACAAGAAGGTGCCGCGCGAGCGACGGCGGCCCGATCCTCTGGCCGATATCTTCGAGGCCGAGGTCGTCCCGCTGCTCCAGGCGCGCTCCGGGCATCAGACCGGTGGCGATATTCGACGAGTTGAGACGGCGTCACGTGGATCTCGCGCCGAGCGTTCGTCGAACGCTCGAACGCCGGATCCGCGACATGGCGTGCTGTGCATGGTCGAGGAGCGGGAGGTGATGTTCCGCCAGGTGCACGAAGCCGGCCGCATGGGGCTGTCGGACTTCACCGAGATGGGCGACCTTGGCGTCACGGTGCTGGGCGTTGCGCTGGATCATCGCCTGTACCACTTCCGGCTGGTGTGCTCCGGGTTCGAGCACGCGCATGTCATCCTGGGCGGCGAGAGCTACGTGGCGCTGGCCGAAGGCCTGCAGAACGCGCTGTGGGCGCTGGGCGGCGCGCCGCGCGAGCACCGCAGCGACAGCCTGTCGGCGGCGTTCCGCAATCTCGACGCCGATGCGCGAGAGGACTTGACCTCGCGCTACGACGCGCTGTGCGCGCACTACCGGATGGAGCCCACCCGCAACAACCGCGGCGTGGCCCACGAGAACGGCTCCATCGAGAGCGCGCACGGGCACTTCAAGAGCGCGGTGCACGACGCGCTGCTGCTGCGCGGTGCCGTGGAGTTCGCCGACCTGGCCGCCTACCGCCGCTTCATCGACGAGATCGTCAGCCGCAAGAACGCCCGCAACGGCAAGCGCATCGACGCCGAACGGCTCGCTGCTGCAGCCCCTGCCGCCGGCGCGCACCTGCGACTACGAGGAGACCTTCGTCTACGTGACCTCGTCGGGCGGCTTCACCCTGCGCAAGGTGTTCTACACCGTGCCGTCGCGCCTGATCGGGCATCGCGTGCGCGTGCGCCTGTATGACGACCGGCTCGAGCTGCTGCTGGGTGCGACCTTGCTGATGACGCTGCAGCGCGGCCGCGGCGGCGCCAACGGCAAGCATGGCCACGTCGTTGACTACCACCACGTCATCCACGCGCTTCGGCGCAAGCCCATGGCGCTGCTCAGTCTGGTCTACCGCGACCAGCTCTTCCCCCGCGATGCCTACCGGCTGATGTTCGAGTTCCTGTGCCAGGAGCTGGCCGAGCGTGCTGCTTGCAAGCTGATGGTCGCGCTGCTGAGCCTGGCGCATGACCGAGCTTGCGAGGCGCAACTGGCCGGCGTGCTGACGGACGATCTGCATCACCGGCGGCTGCCCGACATCCACGCCTTGCTGGAGCGCTTCGCGCCCGATCCGGCGCGCTTGCCGCAGGTCTCGGTGCAACTGGCGCCGCTGAGCTCCTACGACGTCCTGGTGGACTCGGGCATGGAGGTCGCAGCATGAACGAGAACTTCGATGCGGCACGGCTGACGCTGCTGCTGTCGGAACTGCGCCTGCCGGCCACCAAGCAGATCTGGGCGCAGCTTCGCCGAGCAGTCGGACAAGGAGGGCTGGCCGGCTGCCAGGTTGCTGACGGTGATTGCCGAGAACGAGTTGGCCGAGCGTGACCGACGGCGCATCGAGCGGCACCTGGCCGAGGCCAAGCTGCTGCCGGGCAAGACGCTGGACAACTTCGACTTCAACTCCGTGCCCATGGTCTCCAAGGCCCAGGTGATGGCGCTGTGCGCCGGCGACGAATGGTTGCGCAACGGCGCCAACGTGCTTCTTCTGGGACCGCCAGGCGGCGGCAAGTCGCACCTGTCGTCGGCGATCGGCCTGGCCCTGCTGGAGAAGGGCTGGCGCGTGCTGTTCGCGCGGACCTCGGATCTCGTGCAACGTCTGCAGGTGGCGCGCCGAGAACTTGCGCTGGAAGCGGCTCTGAGCCGGCTCGACCACTTCGACGTACTGATCCTGGACGACCTGGCCTACGTGACCAAGGATCAGGCCGAAACGTCGGCGCTGTTCGAGCTGATCGGCACGCGCTACGAACGGCGCTCGATGATCATCACGGCCAACCAGCCCTTCGGCGAATGGGGCAAGGTCTTCCAGGATCCCGCCATGACGCTGGCCGCCGTGGACCGACTGGTCCATCACTCAACGATCTTCGAGATGAACGTGCCGAGCTACCGCCGCCGTACCGCCATCGAACGCAAGCAAGTCGGTGCCGGACGCCCGGCCGGCTATGCGACGCCGAAGAATGTCGGCGTCCCCAAACCCAGCGAAAGCGAACCTTCGGCATAGCTCGGCCCCCGCGACAATCAAATCTCGGGCATGATCGGCGCGCCGCGACACGCTTCTCATCCAGATTGTCGCGCGCCTCTCATCTAGATTGACGCGCCACATCTTGCGGGTGCCGATGCCGATCAAGGTGCGACCGGCAGCCTTGATCTTCTGGGCGACGGGCATGAAGTCGCTGTCGCCGCCGATGATGATGACGGTGCCGATGTGGGCGAAGCGGCTGATGTCTTCGGTGGCGTCGAGGCAGAGCTTGATATCGGCACCGTTCTTGGCAGATGCCGTGGGAAGAGCTTGATCAGTCGACGGCGCTTTGCAGCGGGCGTCACGGTAGCGGCCGAAGTATTGCCAGTTGCCGTAGGCGCGATTGATGGCGACGGCCCGAAGGAGGCGCCGAGTTCGACCACGGACTGGACGTCGATGAGCGGTTCCTGGACCTTGAAGCGGTTGTCCTGCTTGGCGTATGCACCTTCGCCATACTTGGCCTCCATGAGGCCGGCGTGCAGGTCCTCGAAGTCCCAGTACAGGGCAACCGATCGGCTGTCGTCGTTGTCTTCGGTGGCCACTTAGCGCTCCCTTCCGATCTTGTGGACGTCATCGTAGTGCCTCCATGCGCGGTGGTGGATGAGCGCCCTCAAGTTGCTTCCCTCAGCTCGGGCCAGGCCTGGTGGCGTGCCCCAACCCCGCACGCGCTGCGAAAATGCCAACACGATGCAGCACCTGATCCTGCGCCCCGGCCCCCAACTCGTCATGCGAGCCTCTCGACGGAGACCGACGACACCGGCAGCCGACTGAAGGAGGTCGACGTCACCGGCCGCGCCCACGAGCATCTGTTCGAGCTCGTAACTGTCCACGCCGAGACCACGTTGGCCGACATCTTCCGGCTGATGGAGGCCAGCCCGCTGCTGCAGAAGTTCTACCGCCGGGACTTCGCCGAAGAACTCTGCGCGGAGGCGCGCAAGGGGGCCGCCGAGCCGCCAGCGCGTGAGCGGGCGGCACATGAAAGCATCGAGTTCCTCGAGCTGTATCAGGAATGGGGGCTGGACACGAGCACGAACGAGTACTCCGGCATGCAACGCCTGCACTTGCACGGCATCGGCCACGAACTCGCGGAAGACCTGCCGGAAGAGCGAAAGAAGAAAGGCGAACGCATCGAATGGTCGGTCTCGCTGACGCCACTGCGCGAACTGCTGTCGTTGCCGGTCAGGGTGAAGGACGAGGTTCGGATCACCGAGGAAGACGCCACGGCCAAGGCATACATGAGCGAGATTCGGCGCGCGAGATGCGCCGACGTGACGCTGGGCCAGGTCATCCACGGCCTGGTGTGGGAACTGTCATTTCATGGTGGGCCGCAAGAGCAGTTGGAGGTTTCGGAAGACCTCAAGCGCCAGGTTGCCGAGGTCGATGCCGGGACGGTCGAATTCGTGTCCGCTGACGACGTTTTCGAGCCTCTGTACAAGCCCGGATGCGACGCGCTCTTCGAAGAGCGCGGCGGTCGTTCGACTCGTGAGATCGCGGCAGCGATCCGCGACATCGAAGACGACCAGAACGCGGCCGCGTGGTTGGAGCGGGTCTTCGAGGGCGCCGTCGTGGTCAAGCCGCAGTTTCGCAATCGTTCCGGTCGCGAGTTCCGCAAGGCCTTCCGGGCGGCTGGGCGCTGACATCGTCGCTATGAAGAAGGTGGGCCTCATCGACGATCAAGGTGTCGTAGCTGTCGGCCTCGTCATTTACGAACGCGCCCGAGCCGCTGAACAGGTTGCTGATGCGCGTCCTCGTGAAGGTGCCGGTCAGCTTGGCCTCGTAGACGGCCCGAGGTGCCGCGTTCTTGGACACGTAGCGCACGTTGCGATGGCGTGCGATGAGGGCCCGAGCAGATTGATGGCGATCACCGACTTGCCCGTCCCCGGGCCGCCTTGAACGATGACCACCTGCTTCTTCTGTGCTGCGCGCGCGTCGGCTTTGAGAATGGTCTCGTGTGCCACCTTCTGGTCGTCGATCAACACGAACTCGGGCTTGCCCTGCAGCAGTCCGGCCACGCTGTCGATCAGCATCTTGGACGGCCGGATGCGCCCATTCTCGATCGCGTAGAGCGCACCCTTGCGGTCGCCGTGGCGTACGTGTTCGCGGATGAAAGCCTGCAGCTTCGCGCGTTCACGTGCCAGGAACAACGGTGCGCGTTCGAGGTGTTCGCGGTAGTGCGGGTGATCAATCTCGCCGTCACGAGGGTGGTTGTGCAGGTAGGCGCAGGGCTGCAGCGTCATGGCGCCGTCTTGCACAGCGGTGTTGAAGTCCTGCAGGTAGGCCGCGTAAGACCAGGCCTGGTAGGACGGGTGAGTGCCCTCGCGTTCGCCTGCGCGGCCGCCGCGGCGCGCCCACACGATGGCGTCCTTATCGCTGCGGCGGGATTCCGACCATTGCTTGAGCTCGATGATCATGACCTTCGTTCATGCAGAGGCGTCCTCGCCGGTAATCACGAAGTCGATGCGCTTGGAGGTTTGTGGCAGCTGGTGCTCGATGGCCACGCCGGCGTCCTCGGGAATCTCCTCGTCCCCCAGCACCTTGGCCATCTCCAGCAGCGAGTGCTTCCAGGACTGCATCTCGGACGGACCGACGCTGTGGCCCGTCGCGCTGCGGTAGTGACGCGACACCACGTCCTCGATGTCGTCGCGCAGTGCGTGGTGCAGGAATTGGCTCTTGCTGGCTTGGTAGATGATCACCGTGGTTGGGCGCTCAAAGTTCGTCGTACTTCTTGCTGGTGCAACGCGCCAAGGCCACCGGGTACTTCAGCTCGTTGAGCTCAAGCTTGGCCCGCGCTGCCGCGATGGGGTCGATGCCCAGCGCACTGGTCAGCTGGATCAGGTACAGCAGCACGTCCGCCACCTCGGCACCCACGGCGTCGCGCTTCACTGGTGTGAGTGCGCGGCTCTGCGCTTCTGTCAGCCACTGAAAGTGTTCCAGCAACTCTCCGGCCTCAACGACAAGCGCCGAAGCGAGGATCTTCGGGGAATGGAACTGCTGCCAGTCCCGATCCCCGGCGAACCGGTCGAGTTGCGTGCAAGGTCGCGGAGGGAGTCGGACATGGCCATCGTGTTGCGACGTTGAGCGAGCATAGGGTAAGTATCTCGCTGTGCCGCAGGGCAGCCGCGCCACGGCGGACTGATCGGCATGGCCGCCTTCCCGCCGAGGAAGATTCGATCCCGCAGAAACTCACGGCACAAATCCGTCACACCAAAGACAAACAGGTTAGCGACTTGCGTCGCTAACCTGTTGATTTTTATATGGCTCCTCGACCTGGGCTCGAACCAGGGACCTACGGATTAACAGTCCGGCGCTCTACCGACTGAGCTATCGAGGAACAGCCGCAGATTATAGCCAGACGGTCTGTTCCTCAGAGTTCCACTTGAAGCGACGTGCGCCACGTGCGCGGCGCCAGCGGGAAAAGGTAGACATGGCCGAACTGAAGCGGGGAATCTTTCCAGGCTCGGGTGTCGGCCAGATTGTCAACTCCGACGCGCCAGGTCCAGTGCACGGTGCCCACTTGCCGCGCGAACTGCATGCCGGCGTCGAGCCGGGTGTAGCCCGGAATCGAAGCGCTGTTGTCGCTCAGCAGCATGCGGCGGCTCTCGCGAATCAGCCCGGCCTGCAGGTTCAAGCCCGGAAATTGCGGCACGGCGTATCCCAACTGGGCCTTCAAGGTCAGCGCGGGAACGTTGATGGGCTGCTTGCCGTTGAACGCCGTCACCCGGCTGTCCATGCGCCGCGCCCGTAGCCACTGGGCCCCGCCTCGCAGAGTCCATGCGCCTTGTCGAAGGGCACCGTTCGCCTCCGCGCCGCGGTGGCCGACCATTCCATCGATCGCCCGGGTGCAGCTGTCGTTGCCGTCGCAGGTTCCAAAGTCGGTGAACGCCGGACGAACGATGTCGAACCCGGTCAGCGCCCAATCGATGTTGTCGTCCGAACGCTTCCAACCGATCTCGACCTGGCGGCTGCGCAGTGCCGGCAGCGCTTCGCCGCGGTTCGTGTAGATGGGCAGGTTGGGCACGACCTCAGACTCGATGCCCCTGCCCCAGCTGGCATAGATCAGGTCCTGCGCCGTCAGGCTGTAGCTCGCCGCCAGCCATGGCGTGGTCACCTGCTGTGTGTAGGCTGTCGGGCGCGAGCCATCGGTTCGCACGCTGTCGCGTTGCATCCGCGTGTGGCGCAGGCCAAGCCAAGCGGTGAGCTTGTCGTCGAGGCTGATGGCGTCGCGCAGTTGCAGTTCATTTGACCGTTCGTCTCGGTTGGTGTTTGCATCGAGGAAACCCGACGACGGTGGCGTGATGGCCGTTCCCTCGATGTTGCCCGTGCCTGCGATGTCAAAGATCTGCTGGCCCAGGCGGGCGCGATAGGTCGAGTGCAAGGCGCCGGCCTGAACCTGATGCCGCACCTCGCCTGTGCGCAATCGGCCCGATACGCGACAGGTCGAGCGCGTCGGTGCGGCGCCGTTCGTTGTCGCTGACGAACTGCCACAACGTGAACGTGCCGTCGGCGGCAAATCGGTCACACAGCGTGCACAGGAATGTGTTCGGGTCGTAGACACCGAAAGGGAAAGCGGCGCGATCGTCATTGCGAAGACGCTGGGTCATCGCATGCGCCACCACGCTCCAGTCGGCATCGAGGCGCTGGCTGACGCGCAATGAGGCCGTGTTGCCGGCCAGCACCACCGGCTGCGACCAGGTCTGGTTGTTGAGGTTGATGCGCGGGTCGATGTTGCGTGCATCGGGTACCGCGTTGCCCAACATGCTGAAGCCCGGCACGCTGGGTTGCGAGCGGCGGCTGGTTTCGGCCTCGACTTCGATCAGTGTCGATGCGCCAAGGCGCCATTCAGCGGCCAATGCGAACAGGTGGCGCTCGCCGGCGGCATTGCGCAGCTTGGGGTCGAGCCGTGCGCTTTCGGCATTGAGGCGCGCGCCGAACGCTTCGCCGTCGCCAAAGCGCCGGCTCAAGTCGACAGCCGCTGAAACACTGGCGCGCTCCTGCCATTCCAGCGTGGCAAGGCTGAGAGGCTGCGCCGTCGGGCGTTTGACCACGTAGTTCGACCAGCCCGCCCGGCGCGCTGGTGCCCGCTTGCAAGCCACTCAGCCCCTTGAGCACTTCGATGCGGGCCTTGTTGTCGAGCGGGATCGACGTCTCGGCGTTGATCGGCAAACCGTCGCGGCGATAGTTGAAGCGGTTGTCGAGCACGAAGCCGCGCACGCTCAGGTAGTCCCAATAGCCTTCGGTGTTGTAGCTGTCGCCCAAAGCCGGGTCGAGGCCGATCAGTTCGGCCAGCCGGTGGGCGCCGCGTTCCTTGATCTGCTCTGCGCCGATCACGCTGGCCTGCAAGGGCGCGCGCGACAACGGCACGTCGCCCCAGCCGGCCACCGAGGCGACGCCGGGCAGGCGCGCCGTCACCGTCACCGGCTCGAGTTGGGTCGGGCTCGCCTGCGAAGGCGATTGCGCTGACGCAGGCGCAGCTGCAGGCTAGGGCCAGCCCGAATGCGCTGCAATGAGCGAAGGAGTCGAATGTTGCCATCGTTCGTTTCTCGTTGCGATGGCAGGTCGGCAGTTCGGCGGTGCCGCAGAACGCGGCGTGCCAGACAAGCTTCCCTGCGCGAGGATTACCTCAGTCAGGTTCAAAGGGACTTTCTCAGTCGAGCCTTCATGAACAAGGCCCAACACCCCTAGCGGATGCGACGCAGCGTGGCGTCACGCGAAGATTATGGCACCATGAAAAAGGGCCCTCGGTGAGGGCCCATTCTTTCGTGGCTCATGCCTGGCACGCAATTCAGTCGAAGGTCGGCGTCTCCACGCCCAGCACCTTGTGCAACTTCGGGCTGGTGGTGGTGTACTGCAGCTGGATTCGCTTGTCGGGAAAGACATAGGGCGCCGCGCCGAATGCGGCCAGCGCTGCTTCGTGGAAGCCAGACAGGATCAGCTTCTTCTTGCCCGGATAGGTGTTCACGTCACCCACCGCGAAGATGCCGGGAACGTTGGTCTCGAATTTTTCGGTGTCCACGACGATCTGCTTGCGCTCCAGGCCCAGGCCCCAGTTGGCGATCGGGCCGAGCTTGGGGCTGAGGCCGAAAAACACCAGCAGCATGTCCAGCGGCACCAGCCGCGTGACACCGTCGCCACCGGTGACCTTCACACCGGTCAGGCGGCCAACCGCCTCCTCGATGCCGGTGACCTGGCCGACGACGAACTGCATCTCGTAGGCGTCGCACAACTCCTTCATGCGCGCCACGCTCGCCGGCGCCGCCTTGAAGCCATCGCGCCGATGCACCAGGATCACGCTTTCGGCCTTGTTCGGCCCTTCCAGGACGAAATTCAGCGCCCAGTCGAGTGCCGAGTCGCCGCCGCCCACGATCACGATGTTCTTGCCGGCAAACTGCACCGGGTTGCGCACCCGGTAGAACAGCTGCGTATCGACGTACTTGTCGAGCCCGTCCACCTTCAGCAGGCGCGGCTGGAACGAGCCCACGCCACCCGCAACGAAGATCGTCTTCGTCAGGAAACGCGTGCCCTTGGACGTTTCCACATGGAAGCGGCCGTCGGTCTGTTTTTCGACCACGCTCACCTCCTGGCCAAGGTGAAAGGTGGCGCCGAAGGGTTCGATCTGCCTGATCAGGTTGTCGGTCAGTTCCTTGCCGGTGCACACCGGCACGGCGGGAATGTCGTAGATCGGCTTGTCGGGATACAGCTCGATGCACTGGCCGCCGGGGTAGGTGAGCGAATCGATGATGTGGGCCTTGATTTCGAGCAAACCCAGTTCGAAGACCTGGAACAGACCGACCGGCCCGGCGCCGACGATGACGGCATCGGTTTCGATCGGCCCGTCATGCGCGCCCGCGGTGCGCGCCACTTCTTCGTTCACCTTCGCTTCCATGCTGCGCGCCCTGGCCTCACTTGATCAGTTCGCCCAGCTTGCCGGTGCGGTCTTTCCAGTCATCGGCGTCGGGCAACGGCGTCTTGCGCTTCGTGATGCTCGGCCATTTTTTCGCCAGTTCGACATTCAGCTTGATCATGTGCTGCTGGTCGCCCGGTACATCTTCTTCCGGGACGATCGCATTCACCGGGCACTCCGGTATGCACACCGCGCAGTCGATGCATTCGTCCGGGTCGATGGTGAGGAAGTTCGGCCCCTCACGAAAGCAGTCGACAGGGCACACGTCAACACAGTCGGTGTATTTGCAGCGAATGCACGATTCGAGAACGACGTGGGTCATAGAGCAAATGAGTAGTTTGAGGGGCCGCCACCTGGCCGCTGTCGACATGCCATCGGTGCACTGGGCGAGGCCCCACGCGAGGACCAGCGCCAATTCTAGGGCTTCGAGGTCGCCACTCGGATCGGATGGTTGTGGGCGGCCAACGCACCGGGCCGAGCTTGCGCGGCCGCAACCGGCGTTGCCCCGGCGCCAACAATCACGACGGTCGGGCGGCCACTGTGCAGCAGCGCGGCGTGCGCCAAATCGCATCGAGCCGTGCTCGGTGTGCAGTTGATCGGCCCAACCCGCTCGCGAGACAACGCTGGTCGGTGTTGCCGCCGGCCAACCTTGAACCACCAGGCGCCTGGCCAGCGCCGCAAGCTGTTTGCCGGCCATGTAGAACACTTCGGTGTCGGCATGGTGCCCGCCGAGCAGGCGGAACTCGTTCGTCATGGCCGTGCTCAGGCTGACGCTGCGACCGCGCCCGCGACGCGTCAAGGGCCGTTGGGTTGCAGCCGCTGCGGCGATCGCAGCCGTGACGCCGGGCACCACTTCGCAAGCGATGCCCGCCACAGCGAGCGCTTCGAGTTCTTCTTCCAGGCGGCCGAACACGCTCGGGTCGCCCCCCTTGAGCCGCACCACCACCTCGCATTCGCCGGCGTGTTTGACGAGCAACGCGTTGATCGTCGCCTGCCCGGTGCTCTGGGCGAAGCCGCGCTTGCCCACGTTGATCCAGCGCGCATGCGGGGCCCATTCGCGCAGGGCCGGGTCAACCAGCGAATCGAACAACACCACCTGTGCCAGCGCCAGCTTGCGTGCGCCGCGCAGAGTGATCAGGTCGGCCGCGCCCGGCCCGGCACCAATGAAGAAAACCTGGCCCATCGCTCAGATGAGTGCTTTGACGAGCAAGTGCGCCGCTGGTGCGGTGACTCGCCGGGTCGACAACGATCAGCGCGCCACCCACCCGGTTCGTCTCATAGGCTTCGACCGGCAACGCCTGCTGCGTTTCCATCACCACGGTGCCGATGTCATTGACGGCGAGCTGGTGCGCGTCGGTTGCCTCCAGCGAGTGGATGTCCAGCACACTTTCGATTTCGGATGATGCGTGCGTGGGTCCAGCGGTTGCCATGCCGCACCCAGTACTTTCGGCCCACCACGGCCGGCTCGGTGTCGAGCCAGGCCAGTGTGGCGGAGAAGCGGTTCACCTCGCGCACCGTGTCGGGCGTGGCGATCCAGTCGCCGCGCGACACGTCGAGCTGGCGGTCCAGCACGACACCCGCCGACTGCCCGGCAATCACTTCGTCGACCACCTCGCCGGCCAGGCGAACTTCGGCGACGGTGGCGCGCTGGCCACTGGGCAGCAGCGCGACGGCGTCGCCTGCTCGAACGCTGCCATGCGCGATGCGGCCCCACAGCGTGCGCGGCTGGTTGCCGGTGCCCTCACCTTCGCGAGCCACATACTGAACCGGCAGCAGCAGATGGCCCGTGCGGCGTTCCTGGGCTGCAGGCAGGCTTTCGAGCAACTGCAATAGCGACGGGCCGCTGTACCAGCTGACATTCAGCGGCGTGGTGACGTTGTCGCCGCGCAGCGCCGAGACCGGCACCACACCGGCCACTGCGATGCCCGCATCGGCAGCAAAGGCCAACAGTGCCTCTCGCACCGCGCCGTAAGCGTGCTCGCGGGTCGGCGACCGCGTCGAGCTTGTTCACCGCGAAGACGATGCTTGGCACTCTGAGCAAGGCGGCCAACAAGGCATGGCGTCGGGTTTGCGCCAGCAGTTTCACCGGGCTGCTCCAGCGTGTCGAGTTTGGTGATGTCCACCAGCACCACGGCGGCGTCGCTGCCGGCGGCGGCGGTCACCATGTTGCGCGTGTACTGCTCGTGGCCAGGCGCGTCGGCGATGATGAACTTGCGTTTTGGGGTCGCGAAATAGCGAAACGCCACGTCGATCGTGATGCCCTGTTCGCGTTCGGCCTCCAACCCGTCGGTCAGCAAAGACAGGTCGAAACCCGGCCCACCGCCTACCGGAGCCAAGCCCGCAGCGCGCTTTTCGAGCGTATCGATCTGATCGGCCAGGATGGCGCGGCTGTCGTACAGCAGCCGGCCGATCAGCGTGCTCTTGCCGTCGTCCACCGAACCCGCGGTCAGGAAGCGCAGCGCCCGGTGGTCAGGCACGGCGGCAGCGGCGGCGGAGCTCGAATTCAATCGGTTCATCAGAAGTAGCCCTCTTTCTTGCGCCGCTCCATCGACGAGTCGGACGTGCGGTCATCCATGCGCGTGGCGCCACGTTCGCTGACCGTGACCTGGAGCGTTTCGGCAACCAAAGACATATTTAATTGAAAATACGCAAATTAGCTACGCTCCGTCGATTGCAATTTTAGTCAACCAGCTTAATAACCCAACTCCCAATCGTCAGACATTTCAGGTTTTTTCTAACGCCCTTTATAACAATCTTTTTCTCAAATATGCTGATGTTGAAGCACAAAATCTAGCCAAAATGTTTCGCGTTCAGCCGAACTTAAACTCAACTGTCTCGTCTTTTGAAAAGTTATCCGATAAATCCGATATTGTTCATTTTTCAATGCACGCGGAAGCGGATAATGATGAAGCATTTAATTCTTTTCTTGCCTTCAAGCCGATTGGCAAAGACGATGGAAAGCTGACCGTTGATGAATTGTTAAAGATGCAATTAAAGAGAGGCAGTTTGGTGTTTTTAGCTTCGTGCGATACCAATAATGTTTTTAATGGCGAGGGTTTAGTCAGTTTGGCGTGGGGGATGATGGGTGCAGGGGCTTCAACCGTTATCTCGGCTCAATGGGAAGCCAACGATGAATCTACCGACAAATTTACGCAAGCCTTTTATAAAAATTATCAACAAGGAATATCATCAGCCGAAGCATTGCAAAAAGCCTCAATTGAAATGATAAATAATCCTAACAAAAAAATGAATGAGCCTTATTTTTGGGCTGAATTTACACTAAATGGTGATTACCGCTAATTTAATCTAAAAAATCTTTCCTGCCTTTTCATACAATTAACCAATTCAAAGGGTTTTATAATTGTCAAAAGAAAACCACAAATTGAACAAGAAGTTTTGCTCAATGAAAAAAGCCTCGACGTTAGTTTCAGTAACATCTCGGCTTTAATTTAAGTGCTTCTGCTGTTGTTTAGGACAACAGATGCGAACCCTCAAACAGGTTGTATCTTAACGCAAAAAACAGCAGATGTCTAAGTAATCGTAAAAATTGAAAAATGAAAAGCCTATGTCCAAAACATTTTCAATTTTTTTCCTAGCCAAATTTTAAGGAGACTAGAGATGAAAAGTCATTTCACACAAAAATTTATGGCAGGTTTGACTCTGTTTGCCGTTTACGCACTTTCGTTGCCAAATTTAGCGGCTGCTTCACCTTTGTCAAAACCTGCTTCTCAACCTCAACCGAACAACGGTTCCTGCACAAGCTGTTCCACTTGCGGCGACAATGGCGAGAGTTTTCAAAGCAAACTTGCCACTCTTGGAAAACAGACTCAACAAAACCCATTGATGCCGGTTAAAAAATCAATTTTTAATGGAATTCCGGTTGAATTTGTCAGTTCAAAATCAGGCGAATTATCTTTCGCCATCAACGATATTTTATTTGCCGGAAGTTCACCGTTGCTTTTTCAAAGAATTTATTCGAGCAATAACACCCAAGACATTGGGCTTGGCAAAGGCTGGAACTTTAGCTTTAACGACAAAATTGAGGCAAATGCTTTTGAAGCCACATTGACCAATAGTTCAGGTGAAAAATATCAATTCATCGGCGAAGGTCTGCGAGTTGATAAAGGCGGAAATACCGAAAAATTTGTTTTGAAAAACGACGAACCCGCAATGACTGAAAGTTTTATTGTAATCAATCAAACGACTATAAAGGAAAAAAATGAGTTTGCCGAGAAAACTTACGAAAAATACGGCGAAGCATTCTTTGTTACCAAAATTAAACTTTCCAATAACGACACAATTAATTTGGAGCGACATAAAGATGGCAGATTAGCCAAAATCTCTAACAAAATCGGTGAAATTGCCTTGAAATGGTCTGATGGTTCAAAGCCGCGTTTATTAGGGTTGAAAGATAGTGCGAAACGTGAAGTTAGCTTTGAACAACGCGATGGTTATTTGAAAAAGGTAAAAACAGCCTTAGGCGGAAATTGGCATTACAATTATGAAAAAAATCGTCTGACACAAGCGGTTGACGGAATGAACCGGACAATGCTCAAAGTTCAATACGACGAAAACGGCAGAGTAATTGAATCAGGTGATGCGATCAGAACAAACACTTTTCGCTATGACCAAGATTACACGGCAGTAACCGATTCAATGAAATATGCTTTGATGATTGAGCATAATGAAAACGGCAGCGTCAAACAAAGCCTTGACCAATACGGCTCTTTTGCGGAATTCAAATGGGACGAATCAAATCGCCTTTCTGAAATTAACGACGAAAACGGCAAAAATGCTTCTTTTACATACGATTCAAAGGGAAAATTGACCAAACAATTTATGCGAAGTCAGGGCGAACGCAAGTTCGAATATGACCCGGAAGGAAATTTGACTACATCTAGCGATGTCAATAAATATACCAAAATCGAGTATGACGGGCAATCAAATCCGGTTAGCCGAACAACGAAACATGGCGATAATTTTGTCATAGCCAAGTTTGATGCCAACGGAAAAAACAGTGAAATTGAAGCCTCAAACGGCAGAAAAGTGAATATTAAACGCAATGCCAAAGGACAAGAATCTGACAATTTCCTTATTCAGATAATGGCAAATTTGAGTATGGCTATGATGCGGCTGGAAGAAAATCTATCGAAAAAATGCCATCCGGTTCAACTTATAAGTCAACCTTTAATGCTGACAATAAAGTCATAAGGACGGTTGATTCAAAAGGCAATAAAGTTACCGCCGAATATGACCAAAGCGGATTATTGCAAAAAATCGGCAATGGTAAATTCTGGATCAAAAATACACGCGATGAAGCCGGACGGATTATCAAAGTCGAATCGTCCGCTGGTAAAACGCGACAATTTGGTTATGACGCTCGCGGTGCATTGACGGAATATACAAATTCCAAGGGTGTTGTCACCAAATTTAGCTATACCGAACAAGGGAAACTAAAATCAGCAGTCAGTTCAAAAGGAGTTATATTCAAAGGAGATAACCCACAGAAATCAAAAGAAGTTGCTTTTCTAAAAGCCGACTATTCCGCTGAACCTCTGCAGTTTGACGATTTTAGTCAGTGCGGTGTTTTTGGTGATAATTTCGGATCCTTTTCATCGACCGCAAGTGTAAACGATCAGACGCTTGACCTAAGCACAAGCCAAATGTTTTGTGATCCTTTCGCAGGGATGGGAAGTTCTTTTGGTGTCGGCGGATTCTTGGGTTCGTTTTCTGGAAATCAGGAGTGTTTTGACAAATTAGTTTGTACAACAAAGATAGTTGCATGTGCCGGAGGAATATATACAGTTGTTGGAGGTTTTATTGCTGCTGCAACCTGTCCAACCATCATAGGCTGTCTTATTGCTGTCGCAGGGGTAACGATTGGAGGAGCTGCAATCGGTTTGAATTGCGGAGCCGCCATAAGAATATGTCGTTCGAAAAGAGTCTGTCCCAGCTCAAATGGTAATGGCTTAGATTTCGATGATTTATTGGATGATGATTGGGGTTATATTACTGATGTTTACGACATTCCTTAAACGATAAAACTTACTTGAGGTTGATACCAATCAACCTCAAGCATATCAATTGAATTTAATAATTAGGAGAACAAAATGAATTTGTCTGATATTAACATAATCAATGGCATTGATCTGATTGAGTTTATTTCCGTTTTTTTTGCCATAATTTTTAGCCTTTATTGTATGAAAGTGCCAGGCATACGACGAAAAGAGTTAAGACTATTTCTGATATTAGGATTTTGGGTGATTTACGCGTTTCTGCTTTTTATTCCCCAGTCAATCGGATCATGGTTATTCAGAGTATCGGCAATTTTCTCGGTCACTATTTTGTTATTTCTTGTGAAAAGAAAAGTCTCAAGCATTAAGAAATAGGGTTACCAACCCCCAAAATATTATAAATAGTAGCGTATTCTTTGCATTTAATACCTTGACCATCAAAATTCCAAAGATGATCTAGGCAACATTTGCCACATTTTAAGAAAACTAACTAAACAAAACTAAAATTTCCAACTCTTAAATAATTTACAGGTTGCCTGTAAACGGAGATTCCTATGCCAAAAATCAGCGTATACATTTTAATTATGCTCCTTTCGTTCACACTAAAAGCTCAAACTCCGATTGAAAAAAGTAAGGCGGGTTGGGCTTCGGGCGAAGTTATAGAGGTTAAACAAGGCGAGAGTATTTTATTAAAAATAACCGCTGAATATATTGACGTTCATTTAGGAGCCGTAACTATTTTCAGAAAGATCTCACCCGAAAATCCAAAGATCACAGCCGCTATCGAATCTGCACTCTCAGAAATCAGCAAAGGCGATAAAATTTTAGTTACCGGAATTGTTTCTGCTGGTAAAAAATCAATTACTGCTCAAACAATTTATTTGGTGACAAAATCAGACCTTGCTCAAAAATTATCGGTGGAACGCAATCGGTGGCAAACGCACGGGGTTGCGGGAAAGGTTGTGGCAATTGATCTCATAACTCAGCAGATTACTTTGGCTATCCGTAGTCTGCAAGGGGAAATAAAAGTTATTTTGTTGCCAAAAGAAAATGCCGAATATCTTCGTTACGCAACAGATTCAGCTAAATTTGCTGATGCGGTTTCCGGTAGTTTGGCAGATGTAAAAATTGGCAATCAACTTCGGGCAATGGGTGAAAAAAGTGCAGACGGTTTAATTTTTTTGGCGGAAAAATATCTCTTTGGTTCATTCAAAATGTTAGCCGGAAATATAAAATCTCTTGATATAGCCAAAAATGAACTGACGATTACTGATATGCAAAGTAAAAAATTGATAGTAATTTCCTTGAAAAATAATACTGTTTTGAAAAAATTTCCGCCTGAAATTGCTCAGATGATGGCGATGCAGATGCAAGCTGAAAAAGCTCAACCTCAAACCGTAAAACCAACTCGCCGTAATTTTGATGAAATGTTGGAACGTCTGCCAAATCTGAACATTTCCGAACTGAAAATTGGTGATGCTATCGGCATTTCCTGCATTATCGGGACTACGCCAGATAAATATACAGCGGTAAAACTTCTTTCGGGGGTTGAACCATTCTTAAAACCTCCGCAAATTGCTAAAACAGGCGGAAATAATGCAACTAATCAACCTCAGACAATTAACATTCCCGGATTGGAAAATATCGAGAATTAACTCAACAGGAGAAAAATAATGAAAAGCAAATTATTCACACTTTTATTAATTATCACCGCTCAATTTAATTTAAATCTTTATGCTCAGGAAACTAATGATCTAAACGGACAGGTTTCCGACAGTTTAGGCAGTGTTATTGTCGGAGCAACCGTTACGATTATTGATTCCAACAAAAATAAACACGTTACCATTACTAATCAAAAAGGTGAGTTTAGCTTTAAAAACCTGACGGCAGGTAAATACATTGTCACCACAACTGCACCTGATTTTTCTTTTGAAATTAACCGGATAGAAGTTGTTTCAGGAAAAAAATCAGCGTTGAAAATAACTTTGAATGTGCAAAAAATTAATGAAGCGGTTGAAATTGATAATGATAACGAAGTTAATACTGATGCCGACAATAATAAATCTCAGATGGTTTTGGGTGGAAAAGATTTAGATGGTTTGCCAAGTGATCCTGAAGCATTGCAAGCTGCTTTGAATGCTTTGGTTGGGGGCAACGGCGGACCTGACGGAGCTCAATTCATCATTGATGGTTTTACTAATGGCAAAATGCCGCCTAAGGAAGCAATTCGGGAAATTCGGATTAATCGCAATCCGTTTTCAGCCGAATTTGAAAGGTTAGGTATTGCACGAATCGAAATTTTGACCAAACCCGGAACGGACAGTTGGCGAGGCTCAGCATTTTTGAATTTTAACGATGAAAGTTTGAACGCCCGCAATCCTTTCTCGCTTAATCGTGCCGCTTCGCAGACCAAAGTTTTTGGCGGAACACTCAGCGGTCCAATTAAAAGAGGAAAATCGTCATTCTTTTTAGATGCCAATTATTCAAGTTTTAAAAGCGGTTCAACGGTTAATGCTACTGTGCTTGATAATTCGTTTAACGAAACTCAATTTAGTCAAGAATTTACAGTTCCAAACATTCGATTCTCACTTAGTCCGCGTTTTGATTATCAAATAAATTCAAGAAATACATTGGTTGCCCGATACAGTTTTGCCAGTAATTACGCCCAAAATCTTGGACTTGTTGGATTCTCTTTACCATCGCGTTCATATTCAAATAATGGATACGAACATCAATTTCAAATTACAGAAACAGCAATTCTTAACCCAAAAACCGTTAATGAAACACGGGTTCAGTATAATTTCAGCAAACGCAGACAAAACGGAGATAATTCAATTCCAACGGTCAATGTTTCGAGTGCTTTTTTAGGAGGTGGACCCCAGGTTGGTAATAATTTTAACACTACTAATCGTTGGGAAATTCAAAATTTAACCACAACTTCGCTTGGAAAGAAGAACCAACACGCCGTTAAATTTGGCGGAATGCTGCGAACTATCGTAATTACAGACAAATCCGAGTTTAATTATGGCGGAACATTTGTTTTTGCTGGTGTATCGGAAATTGTTTTCAATTCGGTGGCTAATCGGTTTGAGCAAGTTTTATTGTATTCATCGATTGAACAATATCGGCAAAAATTATTGGGCAATCCTGACCCGCGTTTTAATCCGAACCAATTTACGATTACAAACGGAAATCCATTGGCTCAAGTTTCGCAACACGAGGTTGGGTTTTTTATAAGCGATGATTGGAAAATTACACAAAATCTCACTTTGGGATTTGGCGTTCGCTATGAAAATCAAACAAATATCAACGATAAATTAAATCTTGCCCCGCGTTTTAGTTTCGCCTGGCAACCTTGGACAAAATCTAAAACCGTTATCAGAGGCGGCGTGGGAGTTTTTTATAATCGTTTTGGCGAAAATAACACGTTGCAAGTTTTAAGGTCTGATGGCATTACTCAAAAACAATTTGTTGTCGCCAACAATCCGGCTATTCTCGGTCAGCCAATTTTCACATTAAACGGCGTAAGCAATTTACCAACACCGGAACAAATCGACTGGCTTGCCCCGCTAACTAATGTAACCAGAACAATTGACCCCAAAATTCAAGCTCCTTACACCATTCAGGCGTTGTTAGGATTTGAAAAACAGTTAAATCAAACGTCTGTTTTGGCAGTCACATATTCTTTGGCAAAAAGTTGGCATCTTTTCAGAACCCGTAATATTAATGCCCCAATTTGTCCGCCATTAAGTAATTGTTCTTTCAACTCCGTGCGACCATTTTTAACAAAAGGTAATGTTTATCAAACCGAATCATCTGGATATTCAAATTCGCAATTTCTGAATGTCAATTTGAATACCAGATTCGGTCAAAAGTTTTCAGTTTTTAGTAACTATCGATTTGGTGTCAACAAAGGTGATACGGACAGTTTTGGGCGTTCCGGCGGCGGAAGTTTTCCGGCTTATTCATACGAATTGGAAGATGAATATGGGTATAATTCACTCGACATTCGCCACAATCTCTTTATTGGCGGCGGTATTAAATTACCCAATAATTTCAGCTTAAACTCTTTTTTTAGTATAACTTCGGGAACGCCTTTTAACATTATTATCGGAGCAGATACAAACCTGGATACTCAATTTACCGAACGCCCGACCTTTGCACAATTGAATCGTCGTTGCCAAATGTTAAGTTTGAAAAATCGTTTTTGTAACATTGAAGATATTACAAATTCCTTGGAAAAAATTATCCCGCGAAATTATGGAAGAGGAACGTGGGCAGCAAATGTAAATTTGAGTTTAGGAAAGACTTTTGCACTTGGTAAAAATCAAAGAATCGTCAAAACTCCAAATCGTGAAATCAGCAAACCATACAATTTTGCAATAAACATCAATATTCACAACTTGTTTAATATCAATAATAAAGGCAATCCAATTGCGAATCTTAGTTCTCCGATGTTTGGAAAAAATAATACAGGTAATAGCCTTTTCGGTTTTTCCGGCGGAGAAAATCAAAGAAAAATTGATGTCAATCTTCGATTTAATTGGTAAAAACCTTTACTAAAAGATGTTTTAGATTACTCGGCAAGCGGCTCGGCTTCATCGCCTCCATTAACCTCTTCAATTATATCAGCGACAATTCCCTTCGAACCGCGATGTTCGCGAATGTGTTTGAGCAAAACTGTTGCCAAAGCGATAACCGGAATTGAAAGAAAAACGCCGGTAATTCCCGCAATTTGTTCACCTGCCAGCACAGATAAAATAATAGCCATCGGATGCAAATGAATCCCTTCGCGGACAATTCGCGGATAGAAAACATAATCTTGCAAAAGCCGTAAAACGATAAGGAAAATTGCGACGTAAACTGCCTGCGAAGTCGAATAAAAAGCACCGATCGTAATCGCTGTTATGGCAATCGTCAGTGGACCGATGAGCGGAATGAATTCAAGAATACCTGCCAGAATGCCGAGTAAAAGTGCATAATTCAGATCAAGCAAGTAGAAGCCGATCGTGCAGATTGTCCCGATTAGAAAGCATGAAATGATCTGAGCTTTTGTGTAGGCAGCCAATGTATTGTTTACGTCATTCAGAAAAGATTCGGCTCTAAAACGCCAGGTGCCGCCCGGAAAAAGCCGCAAAAGAGACACCCGAAACATATTTGCGTCTTTCAAAAAGAAAAAAGAAAAGATGGGGATTAAAATCAACCAAGGCAAATACGTGACAATATTGAGCAATAATTCCCCGACAAATGCGGTTAAACTTGTACCAATTTCACCTAAAACAGAGCTGATCTTTACATTCACTTCTTCCTGAATTTGTTCGGGAATTTTGTATCTTTCGTATCGATTGCTAACGTCTTTCACCCACGTTTGAATTGAAGCGGTATAGGTTGGCACATTACTCGCCAATTGCCTTGCTTGCTCAGCAATTCTCGGTGCGATAGCAGTTATTGCCAGCCCTAAAACAACAAATACAAGCAGATAAGCAATCACGATTGCCAAGCCACGCGGCATAAATTTTTCAAGGTGACGCTCTTGAAATGGACGGCGAATTATATGAACCAACGGATTTAGCAAATAAGCCAGAAATACAGCAAGAACGATTAGAAACGCAAGTTTTGTAACAGATATCAAAACGCTACCGAGAAATCCCCAAAGCGAAAGTATCAGCAAAACGATAACCGTAGTGCGGACAACAGTTGCAATCGAAGGGCTCGAAGAATCCAGAAAAACTCTGCGGGCAGTATCTTTTAATTCTCTTATTTTCTTTTCAGCCATAAATTTCCTAACGATTTACGTTGTTATTTTGTTCTATTTTCTGTTCAAAAGGCTTTGGCGAGTAATCTTCAATCCTAAAACGTTTTTTCAAAGCTTCAAGATTTTCAGGTATAAAAGTGTAATTTGAGCCAGCAATTACACCTTTCTTATCACTTGTTAAAACCCACTGATTCGTATCAAAAGGAGCATTATCTTTCAAATATTTCTTATCATCGCCGCTAAAAATCTCGCCGTCCTTTTTTCTGAAGACATAAATAAATTCAAAGTTCCCCGTTTGAACTGATTTCAGACGTTCTTCCAGATCATCAATGATTATTTCAGGCGTATTTTCAACTGGTGCGGGAGTCGGCTGTCTGTCATTCAGAATAGTTTGGTTCGGCTGGCAACCAAGTGAAACCAACAAAAGGAGGATAAAAATCAGTAATCTGGCTTTCATAATTTTTACAGAAAGGTCTTTGGCTTTTGGTCTTTGAATAATTCAGTTATCTAAATTACCGAATAAAAATCGCAAATCCAAAATCACCAATCCAAAATCGGTTACGGCTCTACTTCCTCTTCAACATTTGGTTCCGAATTCGCCTTTTTCTCGTCGTTTTTCATCTGTTCATCAAGCTGTTTTTTCTCTTCTTCGGTAAGCTTCGATTCGTCATCGTCGTCTTTGGATTCCGACGGAGCATCGCCTTTTTGATCGCGAATTTTCAAGATAATCGCTTCAGAATCGTCGTAAACCTTTTCACACCAGCCGCTTTCGAGTGCCTTTGCTATCATATCCGAATTTTCTTTCGCATCAGTAAAAATATATTTTGAGCCAAATTTATCGCGAATTTCCGGAGCAGGATCTTCAACTTTTCCGCCCGTAATTTCCGTCAAACGTTTGTATAGATCAGGATTTTTCGAATAAAGGTAATTTGGATCGAGTCCGTAAACATAGCTGTGTTTTTGGTCATAAAAAAACATTTTCGGAAAATCATCCCAGTTGCAATTAAAAATTCGCTCGCCCGCCGGAACATTTTCCAAAAGCCAATTCATCGCTTCTTCATATCTCCCATTTGCCTCGTTATTCTTGATGGTCGTCATCATTCCTTCTTGCTTGACGCTGCCAAAATCTACGCCTCTGAAATTGTAGAAGACCAATAGAATGAATAAGATACCGAGAGTCCACTGAGCTGCTTGCGTGAAACTATTGATAAGCGTCTGCTTGCCAGATGCTTTATCGGAATCGAGCAAAGGCTCAATATCTTTGTGAAAATAATCTGGTAATTGGATAACATTCGGCTGCTTGAAAGCCTGCCAGGCAAACGCGGCGAAGAGAATCGCAAATGGCGGAAAATATTCTGCAAAACGTTTCGAACGAAATTGTGAAACCAGCAAAATCGATACAAAAACTAAAAAGAACGTAGCTTTTTCAGGCAACTTTCCGCCTTTTGGAGCAAACAAAATATAACCGATCAGCATTGCGATCAGTGCGACCGGAAAATGCGTTAAAAGCTCAAGTCCGGTGTATGGATACCATTCGCCGCCGACCGGTACAACAAAATCCCCGATCTTTAATTTTTCGATGAAATGCTCAATGAAAAGCCCTAAATTCTGTGGAAAATATGGATTGATCAAATTGCCCAAAATCATGCCGCCGCCTGTGTATGCAAGCGGCTGCCACTCAAATTTCCGTTCATTCCAGGCGATTATGGCTACCCAAATCATCGCCGCAATAAATAGCAAAGGAAACAAGCTATATGTCCAAACAAAGACGAACATCAGAGGCAAAAGCCAAACGTATTTCCGCTCGAAAAGCAGATAAATTCCAATAATGCTGTAAATTATCGTGAGCGGCGGAGCTTTACCCATGTTCATCCGATAGAAAAACGGATTCGCACACGTGATTATCGCTCCAAACCAGAGCAATAAATTATCGACTTTGTAATAAAATAAAAGCCAATAAACAGAGAAAATCGCCAAGCTTGCATAAAAAACCGAAGCGATCTTTGCTGCCAAGACTGGCTCAAAAAACCACAAAAACGGTATCTGCAAAAGGTGAAAAAGGAAATGATGGTCGGCGTAAGTATCGGGACCTAAAACAGTTAGCGGAAGCCAACTAAATTCCGGCAGCCATTTTCCATGACTGAAATTTTCCCAAAGCATCGCACTCCAGCGAATGTGATAATAGCCATCCCAATCGCCGCAGCAGACCGCATCGGTAGAAAACTGCAGCATTATCATCAACATCACAATCGCCAACAAGCCAAAAACCAGATAAACCCAACGCACCGCTTCATCAGTTCCAAGCCAAGTCTTCCAACTTTGCTTAGGAGTTTGATTGGTTGCATGTGGTTTTTCAGTCACTTCAATTTTGTCTTCTAAATCTATAATTTCTTCCATTATTAAGCCCTAAAAAATACTTTCAAAGTCAAAAAAATACCACGATTTTCGGAAAAACGCATTTGCCAATAGCCATTCGCGGATTTAAAGTGAAAAAGGTTAAAGGTGGAAATGTGAAAAAGTTTGAGCGGTTTTGAAAGCGTCAAAAATGAGATTACAACTTTTTCACTTTTTTACCTTTTTACTTTTTATCCTTTAGAAAATGTATCCACAAGGCAATTTATTTATCCCGTGTCCGCACGGCAGATTGGAAGCCATTCTCAAAGAACCCGCCGGAAAATTTCGCGGCGTGGCTTTGATTGCTCATCCGCATCCACTTGGGGATGGAACAATGCATAATAAAGTTGTTTTTCGTGCCGCTGCCGGATTGATTGACGCAGACTTGGTAGCACTCAGATTTAACTTTCGCGGAGTTGGACTTTCGACCGGAACACACGACGAAGGGAAAGGCGAACAAGACGATATCAAAACAGCATTAGATTTTTTATCGGAAAATTATCCAAATGAACCAATCACATTCGCGGGATTTTCATTCGGCTCGCGTTTCGGAACAGAAGTTGCGATGCACGATGAGAGAATCGTAAGTATTATCAGCATCGGAACGCCCGTAGATAAATACGATTACGAATTTTTGCACGGTTGCGATAAACCGATTCTGTTCGTTCACGGCGACAATGATGAATTCGGCAAAGTCGGGAAATTAAAAGAATTATTTGATAGTTTGACGGAAACAGACGATAAAGAAATGGTCGTTTTTGAAGATTGCGGACATTTTTTCGATAAACATCTGCAACAATTACGCGAAACTATTGCTAATTGGACGAAAGAAAGAATTTAACGAAATTTGTGATAAAATTTGCTTGAGGATAAACGTATGGCTGAACTTCTTTTAGATTCATTGGAAATTAAAGGTTATCGCTGTTTTGAACACCTGACGATTGAAAAACTTGGTCGGGTGAATTTGATTGTTGGGAAGAATAATGTTGGGAAAACTGCGTTGTTGGAGGCTTTGTGGATTTATGCAAAGGCAACTTCTTGGAGCTCATTGATTAAAACTCTAAATTCACTTTTAGAATTAAGAAATGAAAAAGAAAGATCAGAGGGTAATCAAAGATCTTTAATAAATTCTATCACCTCTATTCCACTTGAAATAAATGAAAATGTTGGTTCGCATTTTAGACATTTATTTAACAAAAGACCTCAAAAAAATAAAGCTCGATTTTCTATAGTTATCGAAAATTTTTTGCCGAATAATTCTAAAATAATTAAAAAAGATATTAGAAATGGGGTTACAATTGATTATGAATTACATCAAGATGCTTGTTTAATTACTTCTCCCAATATAGTGACTCAAACCTTCCACAAAGATATAGTTAATTTATTTGTTCAATCAAGCGGATTAAATACAAGATTGCTTACTGAAATTTGGGATGATGTCATACTAAAGAATGAAGAAGATGAGGCAGTCAAATCTCTTAAAATTATCACTCCAAGATTAGTTGATTTAAATTTTATAAATTATCCGAAAGGCGGTAGAAATCGAGTTCCAGTAGCTCGACTAGAAAATATAGAAGAGAGAATTCCATTAAGCAGTTTAGGAGAAGGAATGAACAGATTGCTTGGGATTGCTTTAGCCTTAGTCAATTGCAAACATGGTATTTTATTGATTGACGAAGTAGAAATCGGCTTACATTACTCAGTTTTGCCCGATGTCTGGAAACTAATTTTCAAAACAGCTAAAGACCTCAATGTTCAAGTTTTTGCCACCACGCACAGCAAAGATTGTATCGAAGCCTTTACGCAAGCGGCGATTGATGATGAAGAAAGTGAAGGAATGCTGATCAGGTTGGTAAAAAAAGACGATAAAATAAAAGCATTTACATTTGATGAAAAAGAGCTTGAAACCATAAAATACGACGAGATTGAGGTGCGTTAATGCAAAGAAAAAAAGTTCTTTTGGTTGAAGGCATAAACGATAAACACGTTATCAATAACCTCCTAAAAATTCATAATTCAGAACTTGCCGATGAAATTACAATTCGAGATAAGCAAGGCATCACTAATATTTTAGAAACTCTAAAAATTGAAGTTGAGGCAAATCAAGATTTTTTAGGAATCGTTGTTGATGCAAATGCAAGTCTTGATTCTCGTTGGCAAAGTTTAACTGACCGTTTGAAAGAAGTTGGTTATTCAAAAACGTCCGTAAATCCGCTAAAAAGCGGTTTGATTTTGGAATCTGAAGATTTTCTCCCAAAACTCGGTATTTGGGTAATGCCAAACAATGAACTGGTTGGGAAAATCGAAAATTTTATTCGACTTTTAGTAGCCAAAGAAAAAGAACCTCTTTGGAAAATTGTCGAAACATCTGTTAACGATATTCCGAATGAACACAAACTCTTTGCGGAAAAAGACTTAATTAAAGCACAAGTTCATACTTTTCTTGCTTGGCAAGACGAGCCCGGCAGACCAATGGGTGAATCAATTACACGAAGATATTTTAAGCCTGACGCACCAGAAGCACAAAAATTTATAAGTTGGCTGAAACTCCTTTTTGTAGAATAATTTTATGAATAAAGACCAATGCCAAATCCAAAATCCGAAACCCGAAATCCTCCGCGATGCCGCGATTCGAATAACGATGATGCCGCGTGATACAAATGCTCACGGAACCGTTTTTGGCGGAATCATTTTGAGTTATATCGATGTTGCGGGGGGAGTTGAAGCCGCTCGTCATACTCATCATGATAGATTCGTAACCGTTGCAATGAAAGAAGTTATCTTTCACGAACCGGTGTTTATCGGCGATCTGGTAAGTTTTTACGCGGAAACGATAAAGGTGGGAAATACTTCGATCACGATAAAAGTTACGGTCGAATCCGAACGTTTTGGTTCACGCGGAGATGCCGTGAAAGTGACGGAAGCCGAAGTTATTTACGTCGCGATTAATCAGAATCGGGAAAAAGTTCGAATCGGAAACGCGTAACGCCGCCATCTTGGCGGCTGTCTGGAGGGCATCTTGCCCTAGTCTTGAATTCCGAAAAATATACGCGGTGACAAGATGTCGCCGCGACAGCCGCCAAGATGGCGGCGTTACATTAAGATGCAAACTTTTAGATTGGAAATTGAATACGAAGGAACACGCTATCGTGGTTGGCAGATTCAGCCGCATGAACGCACCGTGCAAGGCGAAATCTTGACTGCTGCTGAAGATGTTTTTCAGCAGCGGGTTGAGATTGGCGGAGCCGGACGAACTGATGCCGGGGTTCACGCATTGCAGCAAATTGCTCATTTACGGGTTCGTGACGGCAAAAAAGATTACAAACCGCATCAACTCATTTTCGCTTTGAATGATAGGCTTCCGCACGATATTAACATTTTGAAAGTTTCAAACAGTTCAAATGAGTTTCACGCTCGTCACAATGCAGTTTCACGTCAATATCTTTATCAAATCTCCACCCGAAGAACAGCTTTTGCTAAAAATCATGTGTGGTGGATAAAGGACAATCTCAATCTAAAAGCGATGAATGAAGCAACGAAAGCCCTAATCGGCAAACGTAATTTTCGTTCGTTTTGCGAGATTGAAGACGAAAGAGATTCAACGATTGTTGTAATCAATTCGGCTACGCTTTCCACTCGCGGAAGTATGATTTATTTTCGAATTAACGCGAGTCATTTTTTGTGGAAAATGGTCAGAAGAATAGTTGGCGTGATTGCCGAAGTTGGACGTGGAAAGTTTTCGGTCAAAGATTTTGAAAACTTTCTTGAGACGCCAAATAATACCTTAGCGAAATTTACGGCACCTCCATCAGGCTTGTTTTTGGAGAAGATTTTATACAAATCTGACGAGCCTTCAGACTTGTAAGTTTCATTTTTTTATGCCAAATTCAATGAAGAAGAATTCATTATAATTTATTGAGGAGTAAGAGCTAAATGGCAAATATTACAGCGGAAACAGCTGCGGGAACAGTCTCATTTGAAGCCAAAACGGGACGAAAATTAGTTTTAGAATTAGAAGATAACGGAGTAGATATTCTTCACCGTTGCGGCGGAAATGCACGCTGCACAACTTGTGCGATCGAAGTTACAGCCGGAACACCTTCAGCGAAAACAGAAGCCGAAATTGGAGTTTTGGAAGCTAAAGGTTTGGGCGGAGCAACACGGCTTTCATGTCAGATTCGTTGCGATGGCGATCTGTCGTTTAAGGTTTTGAAACAAGCCAGCACCGCCGGAATCGAACCCGGAACTCGTCCTGAAGAGTAAAAAAAATGAAAGCCTTCCATTTATTCATAATGATATTTGCTTGCTGCATCATCGGGTGTGGGCAGCCAAGTGCCGAAGATGAGGGAGGCTTGCTTCAACAGCCTTTTCATAATGAGTTAAGCAAAGAGATAGCTGAAAATGAAATGGTGGTAAGCGTTGGAAAAGATGGGCTTCTTTCGGGACTTTGTATCGGAAAGACAAGCAAGGCTTTTGATTTGTTTTCGATTTCAGCGGATGGCAAAACGGTCAGACAACTAACAAATACGCCGGAAAATGAAGAACTTTGGGCAAGAATTTCTCCGAATCGAAAACAGATAATTTTTTATAGTTCGCCGCGTGGAGTAACGAGCGAACTGTGTCGTTATTCAAAACACGACTTGTGGGTAATGAATGCAGACGGGACGAACCAAAAAATTCTTTTAAGTCTGGAACGGGTAAAGAAGATGAATTTTTCTGTTCACGGACACGGAGAATGGTCGCCGGATGGCAAAAAAATTCTGATGCTAATCGGTAAAAGTATGTCGGAACTGAACATTTATTTACTCGACATAGAAACTGGCACGCTTGAACAATTAACTGACCGCGAAGGCATAAACACAGACCCAAGCTGGACGCCTGACGGACAAGAAATTTTATTTATTGGATGCCCCGATGGGAAAAAATGCAAAGAAAAAGATCACGAAATTTTTTCTATTCCTGCGAATTCTCGTAAAACAAAGGAAGCTAAAAGACTGACGAATGATAAAGATTCGGCAAATGATGTTTATGTTTCCCCAGATGGAAAACGCATCGCTTGGCTTCGTGTTAAGAGCTTTGTTCCACAAGCCTTAGAGACATTTCACGGTGATTACTCAAAGGAAAAAGGCATCACGAATATTAGAGCCTGCAAGGGCGGGTTGACTAATTGGATGCTTGATAGTTCGAGTTTATTGGTTAATATCACATCAACTGGAAAGCTATTTGGCATTTCGCAAATGAGTTTAGATTGTAAGATTTTTAAGGACTTGTCGCCGAAAGAAAAGTTTGATAAAGGACTGAATTATATGTTTCCAACTTTTGGAACATTCGCAAAATCATAATTATTTTTAGGAGAAATAAAATGTTAGAAAATTTGAAAAATTATTTAGTTGGTTCAACCGAAATAAAGATTGCCGAAGCCCATTGCGATGGACCTTGCGGCGTTTACGATCCAGCGTCGATTCGGATTGCGGCGGAAGCAGTTGTCTCAATGACGAAAAAAATTCTTGATCTGAAAAAACCGGAAGGCGACGATAAGGCTTATCAAAACACAATGTCGCGTTTTATTTCAATCAAAGAAGAACAAGCGACATTGGCAAAACGTGAAATTCTGGTGCTCTGGACTGATTATTTCAAACCAAATCATTTGGAACAATTTCCAAATCTGCACGAAGTTTTTTGGAAAGCGGCAAAGCTTTGTTCGGCTTGCAAATATGAATTAAGCCTGCAGCATTGCGAAGAATTAATGGCGTCTTGCAAAGAAATTCACGACATTTTCTGGGCAAGCAAAGGTCGCGAAGTAGCATATTACACAGCATCTTAAGGATTTTGGAATTCGAATTGCGGATTGCGGATTTTTAGAAATCTGTGATTCGCTTTTTATTTTATGAGAGATGCGAATTGGATGGACGTTTTGATGTTAAAGCTCGGCTTATGCGAACGCTATCGCGTAGAAGGCGATTCGATGCTCCCAAACCTGAAAAACGGCGATGAAGTATTGGTGGCGAAGCCAAACAATTTGAAAATCGATGACATTGTTGTCGCCAAACATCCCTACCGAATAACTCCGATAATGAAACGAATCACAAATATCTCAACCGCCAGAAAAGTTTTCCTAAAAGGCGATAATCCCGATCCAATGGAAAGCTCTGATAGCCGAAATTTCGGTGAAATTGAGCAAAATGATGTAGTCGGAAAAGTTGTTTGTAAACTGAATTAGGTTTAGCTCACAATAATTCAACAGACTTGATAATATTGCCGGAGAATTCCACTTGACCTTGCCCTATTTTTCCCTTCAAATAAATGTATGAATCGAGATGAGATGCTGGCTCGGGTTGTTGAACGCGAGAGTGAGTGGGACATTCTAATTATAGGCGGTGGGGCGACTGGCATTGGTTGTGCGGTGGACGCGGCTTCGCGTGGATATGATGTTTTGCTTTTGGAGCAGCACGATTTTGGCAAGGGTACTTCCAGCCGTTCGACCAAATTGGTTCACGGCGGAGTTCGCTATCTTGAGCAAGGAAATATTTCACTCGTAATGGAAGCCTTGCAAGAGCGTGGGATTTTGAAGCAAAATGCACCACATTTGGTTAGTGAATTGGGTTTTATCGTGCCGAATTATGAATGGTGGGAGATGCCTTTTTATGGAATCGGGCTAAATATTTATAATCTTCTTTCGGGCAAATATGGTTTTGGCAAATCGCAGATCCTCTCAAAAGCTGAAACGCTAAGTCGTTTGCCGACAATTAAATCCGATGGTTTACGTGGCGGTGTTGTTTATTACGACGGACAATTCGATGATACTCGTCTTTTGGTAAACCTCGCACAAACTTCAGCCCAGCAAGGGGCGACACTTCTTAATTATTCGAGAGTTTTTCAACTGACCAAAGACGCGGACGGATTAATAGACGGAGTTAATTTTACCGATGAAGAAACGGGGCAATTGCATCAGGCAAAGGCAAAAGTTGTAATCAATGCGACAGGTGCTTTTTGCGATACGGTTCGTAAATTTTCGGTTGAAAAATCTAAGCCGATAATTGCTCCGAGCCAAGGGATTCATCTCGTTTTTGATAAATCTTTTTTGCCTGGTGAAACGGCGATCATGATTCCGCACACAACGGATGGTCGCGTGCTTTTTGCGATTCCCTGGCACAATCACACTCTCGTCGGCACGACTGATACGCCGATTGAATCTGCAAGTTTAGAACCGCGTCCATTTGAAAAAGAAATCGAATTTGTCTTGGCGACAGTCGTCGAATATTTGAGCAAACCGCCAACTCGCGATGATGTTTTGAGCGTTTTTGTTGGCGTTCGTCCTTTGGTAAAAGCTGGTGATGCAAAAAATACGTCGAGTCTTTCAAGGGATCATACGATTGAAATTGATAATTCGGGATTGCTGACAATTACGGGCGGAAAATGGACGACTTATCGGAGAATGGCAGAGGATGCGGTGAATCATGCGGCGACTTTGGGCAAATTGACAGAAAAAAATTGCGTTACAAAAGAATTGAAAATTTATCAAACTCCAATTAATTCGGGCGAAAAGCTTCATGAGAATTTTGAATATACGGTCGAAGATGTCATTTGTGCCGTTCGCGACGAAATGGCACGAACTGTGGAGGATGTTTTAGCACGTCGTCTGAGAATTTTGTTTTTGAATGCTAAAGTTGCGATTGAAATTGCTCCAAAAGTTGCGGAAATTATGGCAAATGAATTAGGCAGAGATGTTGATTGGCAAAAAGATCAGATTGTGAAATTCACAGAAATTGCGAGGCATTATTTGATTGCAAAATGATGATAGCGATCAGACTCTCGCCTAATCGCTATCATTATCGGTTATATTTTTTTGAAGCTAATTAATTGTGTTTGAAGAGATTATGCTTGTTTCATCAAGTTCGACAATAAAGGCATCTTCATTCAACTCTACAGCTTCGAGACTAATTTCTTCGATTTCCAGTTCGTCAATCTCTATATTTTCCACGTTAATTTGCTGCACTCTCGAAGTGACAGTAGCGGGCTTTTCCTCTCTCCATTCTTCTAAAGTGTTGGGTTGCAGATTGAGTTCGGTTGGAACATTTCGCCGCATTTTATGTTGAGCTTTTACCGAATACATGGCTTTATCGGCAATAATAATCAGTTGATCGAGCGTTTCACCTGCAGTTGGGAACGAAGCCGAACCGACGCTAACCCCAACTCCCGTAAATCTGCCATCTCCGATTGGTAATTTGAAAGCTAGAATCGCTTTTTCAAGCCTTTGGCACAATTCCTGAATTCCTTCATTTGAAGTATCAGGAACGATAGCGACAAATTCATCTCCCGCATATCTGGCAAGAAAATCGTACTCGCGAAGTTGCCCACGCATCACTTTTCCGACCTCACGAAGAAGCGTATCACCGGCTTTATGCCCGTAGCTGTCGTTGACCGCTTTGAAGCCATCAAGATCGAGCATTATCAACTGAAATTCGCTGCCGTTTCGATTCGCCCGAGCCACTTCGTTTTCGAAATGCAATTGCAAACAGCGGGCATTTGGCAAATTGGTCATTGGATCGGTTAAAGCATTTGTTTCAGTCTCGGCGTGATAAACCGATTTTGAAATCGCATCAGAAGCAATCCGCGAAATCGTTTCCAAAAGCCGCATATGCTCGTCTTCGTATATTTCAAGTTCGCATGAATATAGTGAAACTGCTCCAATCAAACGTTCATTCGCAATCAACGGAAGAGACGCCATCGCGGTGTAATCTTGTATTGAATCAGCTTGGTAGAAAGAAAAATCGAGGGCTGGATTGATATTGTAAACAGCTTGACGTTTTTTGAGAACATACCCCGTGGCACCCTCGCCAACTTTAATTTGCTTTCCTCTGATAAGTTCGGCGTTAAGCCCTTCTACATAAGCAACTTTGGCAAATTCTTGAGTTTTATCGAGCAGATAAACCGCACAGGTTTCAAAAGGCATTAATTCGCCTACTTTTTTAACAAATAGCGAAAGTGTATCTTGCAGATTTAGCGACGAACTAAAAACTCTGGCTAATTCGTAAAGTGCAAATACTTCACGATTTGCCCGTTTGATATGCTCTACATAACCCTGATTTGCCTCGCTCAAACCGCCATCTTCACCCACGAATAGATCGGGCGATTCATAATCAAGCTCGTAAGCCAATCCTTCCGAATCAACTTCCATTTCAAAATGACGCAGGTTTCTGAGAAAAATATCCACCAATTTTGGGTCAAACTGGCTGCCTGAACCATTCAAGATGTAGCGTCGGGCTTCTTCACGCGAAATCGCCGGACGATACGGTCTTGCTCCACGCAAAGTATCGTAAGCATCCGCAACTGATAATATTCTTGCAGTTAGCGGAATTTCCTCTTTCTTTAAGCCTTCCGGATACCCTGTTCCATCCCACATTTCATGGTGATATTTTACGGTTGGAATAACCGGATATGGAAAATTAATTTTTTCTAAGATTGAAGCTCCAACGAGTGAGTGAATCTTCATCTTTTCCATTTCTGCCGGAGTTAATCTGCCGGGTTTATTCAAAATATGATCGGGAACGCCAAGCTTTCCAATGTCGTGCAACAATGCTCCGGTTGTTAAAGCTTGAATCTCACCCTCTGATAATCCGAGTATTTCGCCCATTCCCACGGCGTAAATTTGAGCCCTGCGAACGTGACCGATTCCTACCTGGTCGCGTGCGTCAATCGCAGTTGCAAGTGCCTCAACCGTTGCCATGTGAATTCGGCTCGATTCATAAATTTCTTTCGTTTTGATTTCCAAAGTACGGTAATGAAAGCGGTATCCCCAACATCCTGCGAAGGCTAATGGCAGCATCAATAAACCAAACATTAAGCCAAAATATGAGAAGGCAAGATGAAGCGAAAGGAAAATCGCCAGCCCAATCGCGTAGCTCATTGAAAGACTTATAATCGAATTCTTGAAAGAATCAGTTGCCTGATATTGGCTGTCAAACTTAATAAATGCTGTAAATAAAACTCCGTTGATTGCGTAGTGTATAACGCCCATTATAGCAACTGCCGAGATCAGTGAAACTATTCCCAACGGATTATTTGCAAGGACATTTCCTTCAAAACCGGCAACATTATTTAGAAAGAAATAAAACGCGTAACCTGAAATGGAAGTGGCGATAATATTAAAAAAGACATCTGCACCCCAGCGGGTTTTATCTTTTGGATAACACCAATAAGCTGCCAATGAAGCGGCTAAACTGAGAAAAATACCACCAGAAACTCCAAGCCAGATAATGCCCCAAAAAGCCGCCACTTCTTTGGCTGAAATCGTTATTTTAGATCCCGGCAATCGCGGCTGATGAAGATTTGAGATACCTGTAACAACAATTCCAATCGCCAGAACGGCAAATTGATTTAGTGAAAACGAAAATAAACCAATCGCTCCGGAAATCAGCCCGGCAATACTTAAAATCATCAGCAAAACTAAATATATTTTTGTTTGCGAATTACAATTGGCGAGACTGAATGGCGTTACTTTCTTCTCAGAATTTAATTTAATTGGTGTTTCTTCCATTTTGAATTGTTTATAGAAATTGAGGGGTTTTATGGTAAAAGACTTTAAGAGTTTCCGGGAGGCATCTGAAGTATCAGCTTAAAATCATTTCAAGCCAATACTAATTTATAATTCTAAGCCATCCACGGGACAAAACGCAACAAAAACTTTCAAAATGTTTAAAGAAGTTTTAATTCAAGTTCTTTTGCTAACATGATTTTTTTATTGTTATTAATTTAGTTAGGGCTATAATTAATCTACAATTCAAAATCTGTAAAAAGTAGCCATGATTATCGATTTAGAAATTTCATTCAAAATACTTGCCAAACGTTTTTTATTGCTTTCTGTTTTATTGATGATTTCGGTTTCTACCTCGCTTTCTCAGGAAGACATAATTCGTGTAAATACTGATTTAATTGGATTTGAAGTGACGGTAATGGACAAAAATGGCAATCCGATTCGAGGACTTCAGGCAAGAGATTTCGTGGTTTTCGAAGATGGAATCAAGCGAAACATCGATTTCTTTGAGCCTTTGAGAAAGAAAAATGAAAGTAATCGTCCACTTTCGATCGTTTTTGCATTGGATATTTCGGGTAGCGTTACCGCCGAAGAATTGAGCAATTTGAGGTTAGCAATGCAGAATTTTATCAATCGTTTGGCTGATTATGATTCGTATTTTGCCGTAATGACCTTTGGGATGGAAGTAAAAACGCTTCAGGGTTTTACAAATAAACCGGAAAAGCTGGAAAAAACTTTCAGCAAACTCTTGAAAGATCAAGAAGGACTTTCCACACACGCCTACGACGCGGCTGACGATGCGATTCGCTTGTTGCGAAAAAAAGCTCCGCAAACCGTTAAAAATAAACCGATGAAACGAGCGGTTATTTTGATTACAGATGGATTTCCGGTTGGCGATACGGTTACGCCGCAAACTGTTATTGAAAGAGCAAATGATTCTGAAACAAGCATTTACACGATAATTCTGCCTTCTTATTCCCGCTTGCAAGGCAACAAAAAACCATTACCAACTCCTTTAGAAATAAGCGGTTTGGTGGAAAAAACGGGCGGAAGTTCGTTTTATGCCAATCAAAAGGATTTTGAGCCGCTCTTCAAATCTTTGGCGGAAGATATTACGGCTTCTTATAGTTTGGCTTTTTATCCAAGTGAAGAAGCAAAAAAGAATGGCAAATTTTATGAAGTAAAAATCGAGGTTTCCAAAGATTTACAAGTGAAGCAAAATCGAACTGGGTATCAACTAAAAGACCAATGAAAATGAGAGGTAACGCCCGTTATCTCTCATTTTTGCAAAAATCAATATTTAATAACGCTCATCTTCATAATCGAAAGCGTCAAAACTATCAGGGTCGTTTCGACTGCTTGTCTTTTTTTCGTAAAGATCTAATTCAACCGGATCGAGTCCGACAACTTCTAAATCGACCCCGCATTCTTCACAGGAAACTACGTCTCCCTGCTCCGATTCGGCATCTACATAAACTTTTTCCTCGCATTCCGGACAGGCTGCTGCTGGCATCCACTTACCTCCAAATAAATTTCAAATGATTTTTTAAGATTCTTTCGCCATAATGAGTGGCAAAAAATTATTACGTTAAAAAATCTAACTCTACTCAACACGTTTTTGCAAGAATTATTCGCAGAAATTCATCGTAAATCAGAAAAAACTTTGAGATGCCTGTTTTACTCTGGTGGTTTGTCTAATTTCAGAGAAATGTGGTTTGATTCTAGAGATGAATTTTCCGTTAAATATTTCAAAAGATAAAGAATTCGACGCAGTCGGTTTTGGTACAAACGCGGTCGATTATTTGATTGTTGTTCCCGAATATCCGCAATTTAATTCAAAAATCGAATTAACCAATTATCGACAGCTTGCGGGCGGCGAAATTGCGTCGTCAATGGCTGGATTGCGTCGTTTAGGGATGAAAACGGCTTACATCGGAAGATTTGGCGACGATTCGGCAGGCGATTTTGGTCTGCAAACTCTTCGGGATGAAGGTGTTAATATTGAATTTGCCGAACAGATCGAAGGTGCGACAACCCAAATTGCTTTCATCATTATCGACGAGAGAAATGGCGAACGAACCGTGATTTGGAAACGAGACAGCAAACTCGCTTACACGCCCGAAGAAGTTTCGCTCGATTTCGTAAAAAAAACTCAGGTTTTTCATGCCACTCCGCATGATGCTCTCGCCTGTGCAAAGCTCGCTCGCGAAGCCAAACAAAATGGGGCGATTATTTCGATTGATATTGATAATTTATTTGAAGGAGTTTTGGAAATGATTCCTCTGGTCGACGTTTTTATTTCATCGCGAGAATTTCCAGAAAAATTGCTCGGCATCAAAGACGAACGCGAAGCTTTGAAAGAGATCAAGTCACGTTTTGGCTGCCCTGTTGTTGGAATGACTTTAGGCGAAAGCGGCTCGCTTGTTTTGTGTGAAGATAAATTTATTGAAACGAAAAGTTATGCCGTTCCCAATGGCTGCAAAGATACAACCGGAGCCGGAGATGCTTTTCGGGTTGGGCTAATCTATGGGTTATTAAAAGGCGAAAGTTTGGAAAACGCGTTGGAAATGGCAAACGCCGTTTCCGCTCTTAAATGTCGCGAAATCGGTGCGAGAACGGCTTTGCCAAATGCAAATGAACTCAAAGAATTGTTGAGAAAATAAAAACCTATAAATTATCCTTAAAAAAACCAATCACTTTTGCCCACGCATCTTTTGCTGCCGATTCATCATAAACTTCCGGACGGGTATTATTGAAAAAAGCGTGATCGGCATCGTATTTGAGAGTATCTACGGGCAATCCATATTTATCCGCTGCGGCTTCCAATTCGGCAACCTTTTTAGGATTGATCCAGCCATCGTGAATTCCCGAAACAAAAACAACCGTAGCTTTCAATTTCGCTAAAACTTCTTCCTCCGGAATATCGCCATAAAAAGGAGCCGCCGCACTTATGCCCTCGATTTCACAAGCCGCACGCAAAGCATAAGTACCTCCCATGCAATACCCCGTTATACCGAAATGCTTCACTCCAAATACTTCACGAGATTTATCCATAGCACTTTCAATCGTATTCAGCCCATCGTCAATTTCTAAAGCATTCATCATTTTTGAGGCATCTTCAGGATTGGTCGCTAATCTACCGCGATACAAATCAGGGGCAATTGCGATAAAACCTTCATCAGCATAACGATTGGCAATATCTTTAATATGCTCATTTAATCCCCACCATTCGTGAATTAAGACTACGACTTTTGCGTCTTCTATATTATCCGGCTTGGCGACATAGGCAGTTGACATTCCGTTTGCCGTCACAAAATTGAATATCTCGTTTTCCATAATTTTCCCACCTAAAAAATATATTTCAATAGAATTATAGTCCTCATAAAGCCAACTTGCCATCTCTTAAAAATCAATTTTCGTGAATACTTTCGAATAGTTGACTTTCAAATCATTTTAAGGTTAAATTTGTGTAAACGGTGGTCTAGTCCACTTAAAATTTCAAACTAAAAACCAAACAAGGCACATCCATTCGACATTTTCGTTTTAGAAATTGTGAGGTCTGAATTATATGAAACGTCTAAAGAACTTAAGTATTTTACTACTGGTATATTTTTCAATCGCAATGAGCGTTAATCTTAATGCTCAAACGATTACCGCAACGCTTGCAGGAATCGTCAGCGATCCAAATGGAGCAATCGTTCCGGGAGCTACTGTTACGGCAACTTCTAATGAAACAGGTCTTTCCAAAAGCGTTACAACCAACGATGACGGAAGATATACCATCACGTCCCTTCAACCAGGAGCTTATACAATAAAAATTGATAAGCAGGGCTTTGCAGCAACTACAACGCCAAATATCAGACTTGAAACCGGACAAAGTGCTTCACTTAATCTAACGCTTCAAGTAACAGCAGGGCAAGTTTCGGTAGATGTGGATGGAGGAGACCAAACTCAATTACTAAATACTGAAAGTTCGGCTTTGGACACTACGATTGAAAATAAGTTGGTGCAAGATCTACCTTCAGGCGAAAGAAGTGCTTTGGCATTTATCAATCTCGTGCCCGGGGCGATTGATGGCGGATTTGCAGCAGGTCGCGGTGAAGGTTTGAATGAAAACGGAAATGCTCAAGGACCGATTGGTTCACCCGGTAACAGAAACTTTTTTGATTCAAATTTCTCGGTTAATGGCGGACGTTCGGCGACAAATGACGTTTTGCTCGATGGTGTTTCTAATACAATCGGTGACTTTAACGGTATCGCGATTTCGCCTCCGCAAGATTCTATTCGTGAATTTAAGGTTGTCGCGGGTTCATATTCTTCAGAATATGGCAGAAGCGGCGGCGGTATTGTTTCAATCTCTACGAAATACGGCGGAAAGAAATTCAATGGAGCCGTTTACGAGTATTTTCAAGATGGAAGCTTGAACGCAAACGGTTGGCAAAGAAACCGACGCGGTCTGAAGCCCGATGGAACACTCGTTTTGCCAAGACAAGATATTTCGAGACATCAATATGGCTTTGCTCTCGGCGGTCCGATGCACTTTTTCAATTTTGGCGAAGGCACTCCGGGCGGAATGTTTAAGAAACTTGAAAAAACATTTTTCTTTTATAATTACGAAGGTCGCCGTGAGAAAAATCCTTTTTCGCGTGAAATTACTTTGCCTACAAATCGTATGAGAACCGGAGATTTAGGCGAGCTTCTACAAACTTCTGCTGCAACCGTAACTTCTGCAACTACCCGCACGGCTTGGGCATATCAAGCAGGTAATCCGGGCGGAGTAGCTGGTGCCCCTGTTTTGACAGGTCAAATTTTCAATCCATTTGGTGCCTTAGTTCCTTATACACAAACCGTAACAAACATTGCAACCGGAGTCGTAACGACTTCTACAGTCCAAGGCAGACCCGCTTTTGCTGCAAACAATATCAGTTCATTGCCAACTTGCTCCGGCGTAAGAACAACAGCTTGCTTAGATCCTGCGGCATTGAAAGTTATTGGATTTTTGCCAAGCCCGAATGTTTCCGGAACTGCAAATAATTACGTAGCTTCCGATCTGGCGATATTTAATCGTGAAGTTCACGCGGCTAGAATGGATCACACGTTTTCCGATAATCACAGTATGTTCGGCAGATTTAGCTGGGAACGCAGATTTACCTCGGAGCCTAATTATTTTAACGGCAGCCCGGCGGCAAACGTCAGAAAAGTAAGAGATACTTTTACCAATTTTACGATTAACGACACTTATTCATTAACCTCAAATTTGATCAACAATTTTCGCGTTGGATACACCCGTGCACGTGCGAATCAAATTCCGGAAAGTCTTGGTTTTGACCCAACTCTTCTTGGTCTGCCAACTTATCTTCGCGACCGTGCAGCGGCTCTTAAGTTCCCTGATCTAACTATTGGCGGAGGCTCTGTAAGTGCAACGTTGGCAGGTGAGGTAACGAGTGGTCAGATTGGCGGTGCAGGTAATAATCAGCCGCGTGACACTATTACCATTGCTGATGGCATGACTTATGTCGCCGGAAATCAAACGATAAAATTCGGCGGTGAATTCCGCATATATCGTTTTTATCCTTTCCAATTTTTCTCCCCAACCGGCAGCTTCTCATTCAATAGAACTTGGACGAGAGGTCCGATTGGTACGACAACTCCTACAAACGTCGCCGATTCAGGTTCATCATTAGCGTCATTCTTCTTAGGCTTGCCAACATCAGGTTCGCAAGAAGCAGTAGCGGCGGCAACCATTTTCCATAAATACTACGCGGGATACGTGCAAGATGATTGGAAAATAATGCGTAACTTAACCTTAAATCTGGGAGTTCGATGGGATTATGAAACAGGCACGGAAGAAACGCATGGGTTAATCACAAATTTTGACTTGGATGCAGCTGCTCCTTTGCAGGCATTATCAAGTGTAACGATTGATCCGCAGGTTTTGGCTTTAAATCCGAATATTCGAAATTTGAAAGGATTGCTTTCGTTCCAAAATAGACCGCAGTCTGAAACAACGGGTACAAAAATAGCTCCAAGAGTTGGTTTTGCATATAGTTTAAGTGACAAAATGACGATTCGTGGTGGTTACGGATTATTTTATGTTCCGCTTTCTTTGGAAGGAACAACTGTTCAAGGTACTAATTTTTCGACCAACTTAGCTCAATCTACACAAACTTCGCAGATTTTGAATGGTTCTTTAACATCTCAAAACACAACCTATTTGAGCGATCCTTTCCCGACCGGATTAGCACCTGCTCCAGGAATCAGCTTGGGAAATCTTACCCGCATTGGTCAGCAAGTTTTTGCAGTAGAACCAAAACGCGATTCACCATATAGCCAACAATGGAATTTGGTTTTCCAACGTCAATTGTTCAAAAATACCGTAATGGATATTGGTTATGTAGGCGGACGCGGTATTCATTTGCCAATCCAAACTGCTGAATTAAATCAAATATCGCCAACTATTTTGGCTGCTGCTCAAGCAAGTCTTACCCGACCAAATAGTTGCGGAGCGACAACCGCTACTTTGGCTCTAACGATTGCTTGCCCATCAGTTGCTGCTTTCTTTAACCAACAGTTGGCTAATCCTTTTGCCGGATTATTGAACGTCCCAGGGTCGGCTTTGAACACCACAAATACAACACGACTTGCTCAATTACGTCCATTCCCACAATACACTAGCGTTCAGCTTTTCCGCCCGCATTGGGGAGAAAGTTATTACCACGCTCTGCAAGTAAATCTCCAACGCCGTTTTACAAATGGACTTTCAGCAACGGTCAATTATTCTTGGTCTAAATCACTGGATACAGGCGGCGTAGGAAACGGTGCAGCTTTCTTGGATTCAACTGCGATTCAAGATATTTACAATTTCAAACGCGAAAAATCACTTTCTACGTTCGATGTGCCTCATCGCTTTGTTGCCAGCTGGTCTTACGAATTACCGATTGGCAAAAAGAAATGGCTCGGTTCAAATTTGGGCGGGTTTGCCAACGCAATTTTGGGCGGATGGCAAACTTCCGGCAGCTACACATGGCAAGTAGGAACTCCTTTAGCCATTACAGTTCCCGCGTTTTCTGTCGGTTTGGGAAATGCCTCATTCCGTGCCAATCGATTGCCGGGCGATGCGATTCCATCTATTGATACGGCTCGCGAAAATGCAAGAAATGGCGGAGTTTGGTTTGACACAACTCTTTTCCAAACGCCTGCTGACTTTGTTTATGGAAATGGAGCGAGAACATTTAATGACGTAAGACGCGACAACTACAAAACATTAAATCTTTCATTGCTCAAGAATTTTGCTTGGGATGAAGGTAAACAAAAAGTTCAGCTTCGTGCAGAATTCTTGAATGCCTTCAACTGGGTTGTCTTGGGAACACCTGTCACAACTGTTGGATCAGGAGCTGCAAACTCAGGCTTAACCGGTTTTGGGCAAATCAGAACTCAGGGCAATACGCCGCGAAATATCCAACTTGTGGCTCGTTACACATTCTAAACCAAGGATAAAATTAGAAGGATGAAGGCTGAATATTTGCTTCATCCTTCATCCTTTTTCCGTTATCCTTCTAAGACATGATTCCAATCGGTTTACTTATAATCTTCGCATTCTTCGCCGTGCTGATGTTCACACGGAAAGTTCCCGCACTTCTCGCTTTGCCCGCGATGGCGATTTTGATTGCGATACTCGCCCAACTTTCTCCGGTAGAAATTCTAAACACAATAATTGCTCAAGGTTCGGTCAAACTCGCCGCAGTTTATGTCGCCGTTTTTGCGGGTGCGATGATGGGACGTGTGATGATTCAGACCGCAATTGCTGAAGAAATTATCAAACGTGCGGCTGAATTTGGCGGTGAAAAACCTTTGATTGTTGCGTTTGGGTTGATGATTGTAACCGCAGTTTTATTCACGACATTGCAAGGTTTGGGAGCGATAATCACAGTTGGTTCGCTTGTTTTGCCGATAATGATGAGCCTTGGAATTCCTCGTAAACTTGCAGGAACACTTTTTCTACTTGCATTCGCGACAGGATTTATTTTCAATCCAATTCTCTTTACGCTTTACCGGCAGCTTCTCGGCTTAAAACCCGAAGAGCTTTTGCCGAATCAAGTTTCAACTTTCGCATTTATTTTACTTGGCTTGATGGCGGTAATGGTCGTGATTTACGCGATAATCGAAGCGAAACGTTCGGGCGAAATTTTGCTGATGTCGGCAGTTTCAACCGAAGATTTATTGAAACGCACAAAACGAGTTCCGCTGATCGCGATGCTCACGCCGTTCGTTCCGCTGGCGTTGTTTTTCGGGTTTAACTACTTTGGAATCAAGCTCGATTTTATTGCCGCGTTCATAATCGGCTCGCTTTTCGCCGTGCTTTTGGTCGATTGGCGAAACGCGATTAAAACGCTTACTTCGTCCGCGATCAAAGGAATTGAAGACGGAGCACCAGCCGCGATTTTGATGATGGGAATCGGTATGCTGTTGAACGCATTGAATTTGCCGATTATCAAAAGCTCGCTCGAACCGCTGATAAAATCGCTGCCGTTTGATTCTCCGATATTTTATGTGGCGTTTTTCGGTTTACTTTCGCCGCTCGCGTTGTATCGCGGACCGCTCAATATTTTCGGCATCGGAATCGGACTTTTTACGATTATGTTTGGCATCGGAGTTTTACCTGCAATGGCTTTGCTTGCAGCAATTATGTGTGTCGTTCAAGTGCAAAACGTCTGCGATCCGACCAATACGCACAATGTTTGGATCGCAAATTTCGTCGGCGTCCGAGTAGAAGAATTAACGAAAACGACGATTTTACCAATCATTTTGGTTTGTATTACCGGGCTGATAATTGCAGCTTTGATGTTTTTTTAAGAATAATTTGCACCACAGAGCCACGGAGAACACAGAGTTTTTTCTAGGGATTTTCTCTGTGAACTCTGTGTCTCTGTGGTGAATAAGATTTATGCGTAAACTAACTTTTTTATTCATCTTGCTTCTACCAATTTTGGCGTTTGCCCAGAGTAAAACGCTGACCGCTCAAAATGGTCAAACTTACAAACTCGACGGCACTGACGGCTTTCGCGGCAACGATGAAATGTGGCTTTACACCACAGGTTATTACGCCCAAAAACCGACCAGCAATTCTGGCGTTGACGTTTACGTTTTAGATAATAAAATCGTCGAAATCCGCGATCGTGCAGGTGCTGTTTTTTTGCAGAATAAACCTGATCCCGGAGCGTTAAATGTTGGTAAAGAGGGTTTTGTGATTAGCGGAAACGGTGCGGCAAGGCGTTGGATTTTAGCTAATTTGAAGGTCGGCGATTCAGTTAGTTTAGACGGTAAAATTCCGGTTTCTTCAACCGATCCATACGCCTATTACGGCTACGGCATTATCCAAACTCAATCAAACAAAACTTATTATTTCAACGGCAAAAACATCAATCGAAGCAACAATTTAATTATTTATTACACCGCTGATTTTTATGCGAAAACACCGCCAAACGAAGCAGGTGTTGACATTTTGATTACGAACAACAAAGTCGCTGAAATCCGCGATCGAGCCGATGCTGTTTTCCTACAAAAAAAGGCTGATCCGGGAGTTTTGAAAATTGCTGACGCGGCAAGTTCTTTTGTCATTTCAGGTAACGGCGAAGGTCGTAAATGGTTAGTTGAAAACATCAAAATCGGCGAAGAAATTCGGGTCAGCGGTATTGACAGCAAAGAAGTTACGCCGCTTTCAAGTTCGCCGTGTTTTGCCGGAGCATATTATCGAAAAGCCGCTTCCTCATTCGATTCCTGGACAGGAATCGGCGGAATGCTCAAGCTCGGAACGCCGAAAATTGACGAAAAACGGTTGGGAGAAAATAAACAACCTCTCGATAATTTCAGCATTTACATGGGTGGAAACGCAGGCGGAAAATTTGAAGTTGACGCTGGGCTGACGTGGGAATTTACCCTTGATGAAAACGGTAAAAAGAGTGAAAAACGCAACGCTTTCCGACCATTTTGGCGGACCAAAACCTGGAATTCCGGACCCGCGAAAAAAGAATTTTACTTTTATCCGGGCGAAACCGTGCAAATGGCAATTTTAGTTTCGGGTCCGAAAAAATTGAAGCTCATTATTTCTGACGGTAAGTCGAAAACTTTTCAGCAGGAGTTTGATGCGGAAGGTTTTGTCGCCGGATTGCCGCGTCAATTTAAGCGTGTAAATGCGATTGACCAAGTTGGTAATGAAGGCAAACCTGTCCAACCAACCAAAGCCGAAATTACGGGTTCGGAATGGTTGCAAACAATTCTTTTACGCGGCGAAGGCGTTTCAGTTCAACAACTTCCTATGAATTCCGCACGTTTTACCGATATGCGTTGTAGCGAAAAAAACATCGCGATTTCAGGTGCAGATTCATCAAAAGGTGCAGAAAAAATTGATATTTTCGGAACTCCGAAAAACTAATTTGTGTTAAATTTTTAGTATGAAAAAAATAATCGTTTTAATTGCAGTAATTTCGTTATTTTCCCAAAGTTTATTGGCTCAAAAAGCTGATAAAAAGTCTGAAAAATGGGTTGAAAAAACTCTAAAATCATTAACACTTCGACAAAAAATCGGGCAAATGATAAATTTTCGTCTGACAGGTGAGTTTCATAATGTCAATAGCGAAAAATTCAAAGAATCTGCGGAAATGATTGTAAAACAAGGGATTGGCGGATTCACTGTTTATCGTGGAAATGCTAATTCGGTCGCTTTGATGACCAACGAATTGCAAAAACTTTCAAATCTTCCGCTGCTTTTTTCGGCTGATTATGAACGTGGTTTGCGAATGCAAATGCCATTGACGGGAACGCCTTTTACGACCGCAATGGGCGTTGGAGCAACCGGCGATAGTCAAGCAGCTTTCCGCCAAGGTAAAATTATTTGCGAAGAAATGCGTGCAATCGGCGTTCAATGGCAGTTCGCACCGGTCGCAGATTTGAATAATAATCCCGATAATCCCGTCATAAATATTCGCAGTTACGGCGAAAATCCGCAAAAAGTTGGCGAGATGGTTTCAGCTTTTTCGCAAGGCACACAAGCCGCAAATTGCCTTTCTACGCTCAAACATTTTCCCGGACACGGCGACACCGCGACCGATTCGCACATCGGTTTGGGTGTGATAAGTGTCGATAAAGCCCGGCTCGATTCGCTTGAACTTGTGCCTTTTAACGCGGCGATAAAGCAAGGTGCCGATTCAGTTATGACCGCACATTTAGCCGTTCCAAAGGTTACCGGAAACGAAATTCCCGCAACTTTGAACGCGAAAATTTCGACGGATTTACTTCGCAAGGAACTTGGATTTAACGGAATTATCGTAACCGACGCGATGGAAATGGGTGCGATTGAAAAAAATTATTCGCGTGAAAAATCGGTCGTGATGGCAGTTCAAGCCGGTGCCGATGTCGTGCTTTTGCCATTGAGTGTTTCGGGTGCGATTGATTCGATTGAATCTGCCGTAAAAAATGGAGATTTGACTGAAGATCGAATTAACCTGTCTGTTCGCAAAATTTTAGCGGCAAAACATAAACTCGGATTAGTGCAAAATCGATTCGTTGATTCTGCAAATATCGCACGAATTGTCGAAAAACCCGAAAACGTCAAAGAGGCAAATGACATCGCCGAAAAATCGATTACGTTGCTCAGAAACGACCGCGACTTTCTACCGCTTTCCACCCAAACCGCGAAGGATACAATGTTCGTTGTCGTTGCGGCGGATGATGAACCTGAGCGGATTGTCGAAGGTGTCGCGTTTATTCCTGAGGTTCAGCGACGGCTTCCAAACGCGAAAATAGTTCGCCTTGATTTACGTTCGACAAAGAGCGATTACGACCAAGTTTTGTCTGATTCGAGGGCTTTTAGCAATATGGTTTTAGCAGTTTTCGTCAAACGTGCAGCAAATAAAGGGACTGTGAAATTGCCCGATTTACAGACGAATTTTGTCAAGCAAGCAATCGCGACCGACAGGAAAGTCGCGATCTTTGCTTTCGGATCGCCGTATCTAATCCGGCAATTTCCCGAAGCCAAAACTTACGCCGTAACTTATGCAATAGAAGAAGTTGCACAATTTGCCGCAGCGAAAACAATCTTCGGCGAAGTAAACTTTCAAGGAAAATTACCAGTTTCGATACCGGATTTATTTCCAATTGGAAGCGGAATTGTGCGATGAATAAAGTCCGAATAGGAATCGATGTTGGCGGAACCTTTACGGACGTCGTGGTGATCGATCACGAAACCCGTGAAGTGATTTCGCAGCTCAAAGTTCCGACCACTCATTCGGCTAAAGAAGGTGTTGCACTTGGCATAATTGAGGCGATTGAACGTGCACTTTCAGAACTCAGCATTTCACCCGACGACGTAATTTTCATCGCTCATTCTACCACTCAAGCGACAAACGCTTTACTCGAAGGTGACGTTGCAAGTGTAGGAATAATTGGACTTGGAAGCGGGCTGGAAGGAATCAAAGCAAAAATTGATACTCGGATTCCGCAGATCGAACTTGCTCCGAACCGATTCCTGAAACCTGAATTTGAGTTTGTCAGAAGTTTTAGCCACAGAGACACAGAGACACAGAGATTTTCTGAAATAATTTCGAATTTTATAAGCAAAGGTGTTGAGGTTGTCGTTACGTCTGAAGCGTTTGGTGTTGATCGAATCGCGAACGAAGAAAATATCTCGCAACTGGCACGAAAACACGGACTTTTCGCCACCAGCGGACACGAGGTTTCGCAGCTTTACGGACTTCGCACACGCACTCGAACCGCCGTAATCAACGGTGCGATTTTGCCGAAAATGATTCATACCGCAACGATGACCGATGAATGCGTGAAACGTGCGGGAATCAAAGCCCCGCTGATGATAATGCGTTCGGATGGCGGCGTAATGTCGGTGGAAGAAGTGCATCGGCGACCGATTATGACGATGCTTTCGGGTCCGGCGGCGGGAATCGCGGGTGCCTTGATGCACGAGCGGATTTCGGACGGGATTTTTATCGAAGTCGGCGGAACAAGTGCTGATATTTCAGTAATTAGAGATGGTCAACCGCAGACAAAAGCCGCACGGGTTGGCGGACATCGAACTTATTTGAACACGCTTGATGTCCGAACTTTGGCGATTGCGGGCGGTTCGATGATTCGTGAATCGGGCGGGAAAATTATTGACGTCGGCTCGCGTTCCGTACATATCGCGGGCTTACATTACGCGTGTTTTCAAAAGCCCGAAGTCTTTGTAAACGCGAAACTTATTCATCTTCGCCCGACCGAGAAAGATGCAGATGATTACACTGCAATCGAATGTGAAAACGGCGAAAAATTTAGTTTAACTCCAACTTGTGCTGCGAATCTTTTGGAAATTGTTCCGATGGATGCTTTTGCTTTTGGGAATGCAGAAGCGGCACAATTAGCCTTCAAACCTTTGGCAGAAAAAATCGGTAAAAGCATCGAAGAAACCGCGAAAGAAGTTTTAGAAATCTCGTGTCGAAAAGTGCAAAAGCAGATTGACGAGCTGATTTTTGAATATAATTTGGATAGAAATACGGTCGAATTAGTCGGCGGCGGCGGCGGTTCTGCGTCTCTGGTTTTATTCACAGGCGAGCTGATGAATCTCCCTGCGAGACTCGCAAAGAACGCGGAAGTTATTTCAACCATTGGAGTTGCGTTGGCGATGGTGCGTGATACGGTCGAGCGAAATATCGTCGATCCAACGCCCGAACAGATTTTGCAAGTCCGCCGTGAAGCAGTTGAAGCCGTCTGCAAAATTGGAGCGGTTCGCAAAACGGTTGAGGTGCAAATCGAAGTAGATACACGCCGAAATCTTGTCCGGGCGACCGCTTTCGGCACAACCGAACTTAAAAAAGATGAAAATTTGACAAAAGTTCAAGGCGTTGACGAATGCCAAAAATCAGCGGCACGTTCGATGCAAATTGATGCCGAAAACGTCAAACTCGCGGGTGAAACTTCGGCACTTTATGTTTTTTCCGCCGAAAAACAGACAAAAACATTTTTCGGTTTGTTTACACAACTTGCACAATTAGCTAGAGTTACGGACAAAACGGGCGTTATTTTATTGCAACGAAGCAATGCCGAAGTTATTGAAACAAAGGTTTCCGAAACCGTCAAAACTTTGGAAGAAATCATTACTAAATTAACTGATTTTGGCGATGCGGGACGGAGTTTGCCTGACATTCATCTATTGTTTGGAAGTAGAATTATCAATTTATCGGGACTTGCAGAAATGGAACAGGCGATTGCTTTGGCGAAGACCGAATTGGAAAATTTGTCCGAAGATGAACGAGTTGCGATTGTAGCAACGGCGAAGAATTGACTGGATGGAACGCAGACACTCTTGTCTGCAAGCGTTTGCAAAACGCTAAAAATGCTAGGTCAAATTCAACTTGAGCGATAGTTAAGACTATTAGATTTTTTGCAAAAATCTTGCGGACAAGAGTGTCCGCGTTCCCAGCAGAAAATGAAAAATTTGCAGACTCAAATTTTAATAGTTGGCGGCGGAATCGGCGGATGTAAGTGTGCATTGGCGGCGTGCGAGGCTGGTTTGCAAGTAATTCTGACCGAAGAATCCGATTGGATTGGCGGACAATTTACTTCGCAAGCGACTCCGCCGGACGAACACGGTTGGATCGAAAGTTTCGGTTGCACAAGGAGTTACAGACAATTTCGAGAAAGCGTTCGGTCATTTTATCGAAAAAATTATCCGCTGACTGTCGAGGCAAAGGCGAATCCTATTTTGAATCCGGGCAACGGGTGGGTTTCTCCGCTTTGCGGTGAACCAAAAGTTTTTTTAGCAGTTTTCGAGGAACTATTAAGCGAATTTGTTGCAAAAGGAAACTTGCAGATTCTGACTGAAACGATACCGATTTCAGCCGAAACAAACGGCGATAAAGTAAGTAATATTAAGCTCTTTGATAAAAAAACAGGCGAAGAAATTTTTGTTTCAGCAAAGTATTTTGTTGACGCAACTGAACTTGGCGATTTGCTTCCGTTGACTAAAACTGAATTTGTGACAGGCTCAGAAAGTTCAAGCGAAACAGGCGAACCTTCGGCGAAAGCGGTTGCTAATCCGAATAATGTGCAAGCCTTTTCGATGTGTTTTGCGATGTCGCATCACGTGGGCGAAGATTGGACAATTGAAAAGCCAAAGAATTACGAATTTTGGAGAAATTTTGAACCAAATTTAACGCCAAAGTGGAGCGGAAAATTATTAAGTTTAGACGGATTAAGTCCGCGAACATTGGAGAAAGTTTCATATAATTTTCAGCCGAATAACGAACCGAACAAAGCCTTTGCGGGATTGTGGACTTATCGCCGAATTTTGCATAAAGAGAACTTTATCGAAGACAGTTTCGATTCGGATATCACGCTGGTTAATTATCCGCAGATTGATTATTTGCTTGGCGATTTGTGCGAAGCGGAAGATTTTTACCACAGAGGCACAGAGACAAGGAGAGATAAATTTGTTAATGAAGCGAAACAGCAAAGCCCTTCTTTTCTATACTTTCTGCAGACCGAACTCGGTTTCAAAGGTTTAAAACTTCGTCCTGATGTGGTTGGAACAAGCGATGGATTGGCGAAAATGCCATATATTCGTGAGTCGCGGCGAATAAAGGCGGAATTTACGATTTTAGAACAGCACGTTTCGGCAAAGTGTCGCCCGAATCAAACGCTTTCGGAGCAATTTCACGATTCAATCGGGGTTGGATTTTATCGGATTGATTTGCATCCGACGGTCGGCGGGGATAACTATTTAGACGTCGAAAGCTTGCCGTTCCAAATTCCGCTCGGAGCGTTAATTCCAGAGCGTATGACTAATCTTTTAGCAGCGTGTAAAAACATTGGCACAACGCATATCACCAATGGTTGCTATCGTTTACACCCTATTGAATGGAACATCGGCGAAGCAGTTGGTAATCTTTTGGCGTTTTGTTTGGAGAGAAATCTAGAGCCGAAACAGGTTAGAAATGATGGAAAACTGTTGAGCGAATTTCAGTCGATTTTGGTTAAAAACGGTCTTGAATTAGAGTGGCGAAAAAATTTGATTTTGAGCGAAGGAGACCCGCACAGACATGCAATGTGATTTGCGATTTTCAATTTACGATTTTCGATTGGAAGAAGGCTTTAGCGGCTCAAAATTAGCTGAGAAAGTTACTAATCAATTTCGGACGAATAATGTTTTTCGAATCGCACAAAAACTAGAGATTTCAATAGTTTACGAGAAATGGTTTCCTGTTACTTTGGGCGAATTTGATAAGAAAAAGAGGCGAATTACGGTCAATGAAAATGCCGAAATTCCCTTTGAAAAAATCATCGCACACGAACTTGGACACTATTTTTTGGAAGAATTTTTACCACGGAGACACAGAGACGCAGAGAAAATCTGTGATGAATTTGCAGATGAACTTTTAGCACATGGATAAATCGCAAATCGACAATCGACAATCGAAAATATTCCTCGGCGTTGATGGCGGGCAAAGCCACACCGAAGCCGTTGTTGCTGATGAATTCGGGCAAATTTTGGGTTTTGGACTCGGCGGTGCATCAAATCACGCCGAAATTCCGGGCGGTCGAGAGCGTTTGAAAAATGCGGTAATTGATTCAGTTTCAGAAGCCTTAAACAGCAATCCGCAATCCGCAATCCGCAATTCGCAATTCGAATCGGCACATTTCGGGATGACTGGCGGAGCGGATTACAAAGAGGAAATTATCCGTGAAATTATCAACGCCAAAACCTTAACGGTCGGACACGATGCACCCACAGCTTTAGCAAGCGGAACAGACGGCAAACCGGGAATCGTTGTGATAAGCGGAACAGGTTCAGCTATTTACGGCGAAAATGAAAGTGGCGAAAAAGCTCGATCCGGTGGACTTGGCTACCTTTTTTCGGATGAAGGAAGCGGATTTTGGCTCGCCACGCAGACGATTCGGCTGGCTATCAAGGAACAGGACGATGTGATTGAAAATGCAGGCTTGGAGCAATTAGTCTTGGATTATTTCAAGGTCGAAACAATCCGCGATTTGACCACGCCTTTTTATAACGGCAAAGTTTTGCGGGATGAAATTGCAAGTTTTGCCCGAACTGTTCACGATGAAGCCGCGAACGGAAATGAAGTTTTGCGTGACCAGATAAAATTTGGGGCGAATTGTTTAGTTGAAAATGTCAAAAGCGTGGCAAAACGTCTGCAATTCGTTGAACAGTTTGATGTTGTGGGCGTGGGCGGAATGTTTCAGGGCGAGTTGATGCGGAACTTTTTCGTGGAAATTTTGGCTGAAAAAGTGCCAAACGCAAATTTTATCAAACCGCGTTTCAAACCCGCGATCGGGGCATTACTTTTGGCGTATCGTAATGCTAAAATTGAACTTAGCGAGCAGTTGTTATTAAATTTAGAAAATTCTCAGAATAAATGAATTCGTTAGAAAACAAAATCGAAAATCTGAAATCTAAAATCAAAAATGGTTTGATTGTTTCGTGCCAAGCCCCCGCGAATTCGCCGCTTGCCAAACCCGAAATCATTGCCGCCTTTGCCGAAACTGCCGTCCAAAACGGAGCAGTCGGCGTGCGGATCGATTCACCCGAAAATATTTGTGCGGTTAAGAAAATCGTCAATGTTCCTATCATCGGAATTTTCAAAATTGTGTCGGAATCAAGCGATGTTTATATCACGCCGACTTTTGCGTCAGCCGAACAGGTCGCCGAAGCCGGAGCAGACATAATTGCCATAGATGCAACATTTAGAAGCCGTCCGAATGATGAACATCTAGCCGAAATTGTTGAACGAATTCACAACGAATTACAGTTGCCCGTGATGGCGGACGTAGCAACTTTTGAAGAAGGATTGAATGCCGCAAAAATCGGCTGTGATTTTATCGGCACAACGCTTTCGGGTTATACAGACGAGACAAAACACATCAGCGAACCTGATTTTGAACTGGTTAAAAAACTCTCAAATCTATCTGTTCCAACAATTTGCGAAGGTCGCCTGCGGAAACCCGAAAATGTTGCAAAAGCGTTTGAATGCGGAGCGTTTGCCGTCGTTGTAGGAAATGCGATTACGGGAACAGATTGGCTGGTAAGGGAATTCGTTGAAGCTACGCCGAAAGAGTTAGTAGTCCCGCGTTCACGCGGAATTTCGCAAAACACTGAAACCGCATAAATGCGGAACTACAAACTATTTCTTATTAATCTGATCCGCCAAAACCGCCAACAAAATCACTACACCTAGTGCGATTTTTTGCAAATAAGGGTCGATTCCCGCGAGGTTCAAACCGTTATTCAAAACACCGATAAATATTGCCCCGAAAAGAGTTGAGATAACGCTTCCTTTGCCGCCCATCAGCGAAGTTCCGCCGACGACAACTGCCGCGATGACATCCAATTCATACTGCATTCCTGCGTTTGCTAAACCTGCTCCCAAACGCGAAGCGAGTGTTACACCTGCCAATCCAACCAAAACTCCATTCAAGATGTAAACCCACGTCGTCACGGATTTGACGTTGATTCCCGCCAAGAATGATGCTTCCGAATTTCCGCCAATCGCGTAAACATAACGCCCGAAACGGGTTTGCGTCAAAATAAACCAGCCCATCGCAAAAACGATCAGCATCGTAATCACCGGAACAGGCAAACCGAGAATTTTCTCACGTCCAAGAAAAGCGAAAGTGCTTGGCAAATCACTGACCGACGTTGAACCCGCAAATTTATCGGCAATGATGAATGACAAACCACGTGCAATCGTCAAAATTGCTAATGTCACGACAAACGGCGGAACTTTGAAACGCGAAATTGTGATTCCGTTAAACAAACCGCTGACTACACCAACCACAACCGCCGCAATAATTCCGATAAAAACACCCGCATCACCAAAACTTTTAGCACAAATTGCCGCCACGATTCCCGCCACCGCCAGCACCGAACCGATTGACAAATCAATTCCGCCCGTCAGAATCACAAAGGTCATCCCGACAGCCAAAATTCCCGTAATTGCAATGCTCAGAGCAACATTGACCAGATTGTCAACCAACAAAAATTGCGGCGAAAGCATTGAAAACACAACTACTTCCGCGAAAATTGCCAGAACGATAATGTATTTTTGAATTTGTTTCACGGATTTTTAATTTGCCCGCGAAACACATGAAAAAACTATAAAATTTTTCGCGTCTTTTAGCGTATTTCGCGGGCAATTTCCTTACTTATCAACAATCTTGACAGGAATTGCCACAACTGCCTCAACTTTTTCGCCTTTCAAATGTTTGGCAATCGTTTCAATCGTCTTTGAGCCAATCAATTTCGGGTCTTGGGCAACGTCGGCTTTAAGCATCGTTCCGGCTTGAATTTTCGTGACAGCTTCGGGCGTGGCATCGTAGCCGACGATGATCAAATCTTTCTTGCCGCGAGTTTCGGCAGAAGCCAATGCACCGAGAGCCGAATCATCGTTGATGGCAAAAATCGCCTTCAAATTCGGATTGCCTTGGAGCATATCGTCTGCGGCTTTGGTAGCTCTATCTCTAACGCCTCCACCATTTAGCGTGGCTACAACTTTAATATTCGGATGCTTTGCCATCTCGTCTTTGAAGCCTTTTTCGCGGTCAATGGTGGATTGGACTTCGGGTTGCCCGATGATACCGACTTCGCCACCGTCTTTGAGTTGGCTGGCAATAAACTCAGCCGCCATCTTTCCGCCAAGCATATTATCCGAAGCGATATGCGAAACGACTTTGCCATTTCCGCTTGCCGAAATATCAGCCGTAAAAACCGGGATATTCGCCGCGTTTGCTTTTTCAATCGCTGGGGCAATTCCTTTTGAATCAGCCGGACAAACGACAATCGCCGCAACTTTTTGGACGATAAAATTCTCAATTTGCGATTGCTGTTTCGCCAAATCCATATCGCCCGATTGAACGAGCAATTCAAAGCCGTTTTTCTCAGCTTCGGCTTTCAAACCAGATTCCAAATCTTTGTAAAATTGATGTTCGCGGGTTAAAAGCGTTACGCCGATCTTCTTTTTGTCGGTTGCGGCTGTCGTAGTCGAATTCGATGAATTCGACGGTTGATTTGTCGCCGTTTGCTGATTGCAGGCAATGGCGAAAAGTGATGTTAAAGTTAGTAGAATAAATAGTTTAAGTTTCATAAGTTTTGTTATTTACAATCTAGTTCGAAATCAATTTCTGCTTCAAACGTTCTGCCCCAAGGAAGTGTAAAATTAAACATCTTGGTCCTTTCACAATCAACAGAAAGACTATTTAGATTTTTCCAAATTTCATATTTCACTTTTTGTGAACTTAATTCTTCAACTGCCTTGGTTTGTTCTAATTCGAAACGAAAAACATTCCAGCCTTTACCTTGAGCGAATTTTATTGCTTGTGGTCTAACAATTGAATGGTAAATATAATCATCTAGCAATCGGTTTAACATAAACCAAGTTTGAGCCTTTTCCATTCTCTTCTTTCTTTCACTCGTCCAAACTCCAAAAGCCCTTTCTGTTTTATTTTTGGATATTTTGGGAGGACGATATTGTTTTTTCACATCCTCGTTAAAAAGAACTTCGGAAATGCCAGATAGAATACCATGTGGCAATGCTGTTCCAATCGTGTTACCCGCGGTATTCCAAGAGGCATAACCCATTGCATCTCGCAAAAGAAGTTTGTTTCTCAACATTTCAGAAAAGTTTAAATCTGCCCCTTGTATTTCGCCTTTTATATCAATGTCAGCAATGATAAAAGGTTTCCACTTATTTTTTTGAAAAATTGTTCCATCGTTTGCAACCTCAATTTTGTTCTTTATTTCATTTGCAAAACGCTCAGCTTTTCCGCTTTCAAACCTTGAAACAAACACATAAAACAAAATATCTGCTTGTTTTTCGTCCATTACTTCCGTCGCCCCAACCGCTTTGATATGAAAACTTACGGTTTTGCGAAGCGGACGGTCTTCGTAAGGCATAAATTGGTCGGCGATTTTTTCGTCGGAATAAATTGCTTTAATTTTGGGGCGATACTTGTATTTATCGGTCATAGTTCGTGCCAATAAAAGCATCGAAACTTCATCTGCACCGGGCTGAATCGCCACTTTTTCTCCTAAATTATTGGTTTTGACATACTCAATTAATTTTTCACGATCAGCAATGTGAACTCCGTTTGGTTTGGCATCGTCTTGCGACAAAATAAGGTAATCAATAAATTTTTCTTTGACCAGATCAACTGAAAAAAGGTTCAACTTTAAGTCTCTCTGCCGAGCCTTTTTGTATTTTTCCAACGCTTCGGTAGGGATTTTCTTTTCAAGTTCGGCGGTTTCAGCCTTTTTCGATTCGTCCGCCGAAATTTCTGCCCATTTCGCTAAATTCGCACGATAGGATTCGTTGACAACATTGCCCGTCGGAGCAAGCCGCATAATCACGCTTGAGCCGGAAACCGGCATTTTCGGAGCAAGTTTGCGAAGTTCGCGGATAAAATCGGCACGTTTCAGTGCCTCGGATTCAGTCGTTTCATACTCACGCATCGCCACCAATCCGCCGTAAGCCAGCATATCAAGCGAGATTATTGCCGCATCAAAAGACTTCAAATTTTGCGTTTTGATCCATTTGATAATCTCATCCGATTTGCCGAATTCGGTAAAACGCCCAAGCAAATTTCTCGGCGGCGTAACGACTTCCACATCGCCGATAAGCCCCATTTTGACAGGCATTTGCAGGCACGGCGGACGATCATCAAGCGGAATCAGCAAGACACGCGAGGTCAATTTGGTCTGTGCATTTGCAGTAAAACAGAGAAAAATTATCCATAGATGCACACAGATAAACACGGATAATTTTTGGATTGTTTGAGATTTTGTTTTGCTAAATTTGTGTTGAATCATATCTTTAAAAATCTGTGTCCATCCGTGTTAATCTGTGAACACAATTTTTTACTTTTTACCCAATTTTTCCGCTAAATCGTCCGTCACCAACTGCGATGCAAAAACCGCCAAACCGCTGTAATTATATTTCTTTTCAAGATTTAAGAAACGCTCATCCAATTTTCCGTCTTTGTAAAAATGCGTGACATAGAGCGTTAAATAAACTTTCATCGGCGGCTTGATATCGCCGCGAAATTCCTTTGCCCATTTCTCAACTGTGTCAAAATTCGGACTGTAACACATCGGGTAAAAAGCGTTGATGTAGCCCTTGTTTGCCCAATCGCGTGAATCCTGCATTTTTACTTTCAAAGTGTTGGCAAAATCAGGAAAAACTGCAACAGAAATCTCCCAATCGGTGCGTTTTTTCTTCACTTCATCGCTCAAAAGTTTGACGACTTCGGTTACTTTCAAAGTTTTCCAATCTTGCCATTTTTGCTGTTCTTCTTTTGTTTTCAACGATTTAGCGTTTAATCCTGTGTCTTTCGTAAATTGTGCAAGAGCGTCCGCCGAATAATCAAAAGGCGTTTCCGGATAATGCAGAGGATAGCGGATATAATCAAGCTGAACGCCGCCGAGCTTCGGGTATTTTTCGACCATTTCACGCATCACAGCAACCAGTAACTTCCTCACGCTCGCATGCGACGGCGACATAAAAACCTTAAAAATATCGCGGTTTGCACCTTCGGCTTCGGAGCGGACGAGTTCCGAACCATTGATATCACGCACCATCCATTCAGGGTATTTCGAAAAAATCGGCGATTTCGAAAAGTCGCCCAAATTCGTATTCCATTGATGAAAAATATGCATCCATGAATGAACTTTGATGCCGAGTTTTTCCGCTTCATCAATGTAAAACTGTAAAACGTCATACGTTTCAGTTTGTCCCGCTTCATCTTTGCGAGCTACGCCGTAAGCAATCGAAAGCGGACGCTGCGGCACAATGCGTGACGGATAAATCGTGTAGCCGTCCCAAAATGTTTCGAGAAAAACCGTATCAAAACCAGCCTTTTTCATCCGTTCAAGTTCGGCTTTGATATATTTTCTGGCTTCAACAGGATTTTTGCGAGTTTCGAGATTGGCATTGATAAATGGGCGAATCCAAACGGCTTTCGTTTGCCCAAACGAAAGCAAAGGCAAAAGTAAAAAGGCAAAAGGCAAAATTTTTGTAACTATTTTATATTTCATTTATTGAAGTAAAAGCGTCAATACCAAATGGACTTACCAAGAAATCGTGGGCTTCATTTTTCCAGATATTTTTACAAACGCATTCATCACACATATCTTTTTTTATTGATAAAATTCTGCCACATCCGCCACAATCAACGCGTAATGTCTTACATTTTCGGCATTTGCCACATAAACAAATTGTAGTAATTTGATTTTTTTCTAACCCAAATGCTCCATCCATTAGAATAAAGTCTTCGTTGCATTCTGGACACCAAAACCACCTGTCACGCTCAAGTATGTCAGTTGCTTCATCAAAAGAAAGCAATCTCAAATCCAAACGACAAAACTCAGCTTTCTTTTTTGCAGGTTTCGTCCACCCTTCGTTTGTAACAATAATAGCTTTGTCAGCATTTACTGATTCAGCTAATGCAAGGACTTCTTCGACATCTTTTACGTCTATTTTTGTTTTTCTACTCTTAGCATCGATTAGTATATTCACTTTATGATTTTGGAACTCAATCTCACACCAAACATCAATTTGCCTTTTTTGACCAGTAACCTTGTCTGGTATGAAAACATTACGAGAGACGACTCCAAGCCTTTCTAATCGTTCGTATAAATCAGCTACAGCATCTTGATATTCTTGCCACGTCATAACTTCAATATTCATTTCAACTTTCCATCAGCACGCTTATAATCAATATTTCCGTAATACGCCAGCCTCGCAATTTTCCAACTCCCTTCCGGCAAAATGCCTGTTGCAAATTTCAAACTAATTTCCGAATTCGGCGGAACGCTAAAGCCTTGTTCTCGCGGGAAAAGCGGATCGGTTGAATAGATTCCGCCAGCCCAGGTTTCGGGCGGAGTTATCAGGGCGACTGCTCCTTCAATCGTTTGGCGATACGGATTTTTTATGTAAATTGTTACATTATCTGCGGTTTGCTCAGTTCGCCATTCGAGTTTGTAGGGCTTGCCGACTTGCAAAACGTCTTGGAAAATCTGCCCGTCGTGTTCGATTCTCGCTTTTACCAAACCCGATGCACGTTCAAATTCTAAATTTCGTTTAACCGGAAAAGCATTGACAATGACATCTTTGACAAACGAACCGTTCGGCTCAATTTCGTAGGGGATTTTCTCAGGCACAACCCGCCAATCTTCGGGAACTTCGAGTGTAATTTCGCCCGAAATTTTGCGGTCTTGATAATTGTTGACGACCTGGACGCGGACGGCATTGGTCGTGATTCCGCCCTGATTATACGGGTCTTCCCAAGCAAAACTCGAAAGATTTCCCATCTGCTCAACAGGGCGAAGCGAAACTTTGACCGCATCATTTCCAATCGGTGCGGCTCCCATATTGTGCATCCAATAGCGGGAAAAAACAGGTTGGATTGGCTCTTTGGTTGTGCCGATTGTTGATAAATTTTGCTGTGTTTCTTTTGGATAAAGCCGAAAGGTTTTTATTTCAAACGGTTTAATGAATTGTGCACCCAAAATTGAACCTGAAACGCTAACCGTTCCAATTTCTTCCTGTTCGAGCATGTCGCTTTCATTCATTCTCTCAAAATTGAAGCCAAACTTCGTAACTATCGAATTGGCTTTTCCTTCTGATTCATAAGCTCTTAGAGAAATTGGTCTGTTTCTAGTGGACTTCAATCCAGTTGATGGATGTAAGTTATAAATTTCATCCGTTTTGAATGTTGCCTGTGGATTTCCACTCAGTTTCAAAGAAGATAAAATGAAATTTTTATTCTGAATTTCCACAAAACTCTTTTCACTCGGCAAATTTCCATCGTGAATATCAGTGTGAACAGCAATTAACGGATTATTGAAATCGTATCCAACCTTAACCGTATCGGCTTCACGCCAATCTTTTTCGTGCGGATAGAGCGAATATGTGAAAACGTGCGTTTTGTTTTCCGGCACGAATTCAAACGGTAAATTGACCGCCGGAAAAATCGCTGTGTGCGTTAAATGAAGCGTCAAAGTATTTGGATTTTCAAGCGAGATTCCCGCCGTTCCATTATTTATCAACGCCACACCGTAATCGGGAACTTTCGGCAATTCTTTGTTGGGATTTGTCTCAACTGCAAAACTTTCCGCTGAAATATTTATAGCAAATTCGCCTTTTCCAATCGGTGCAACTAGGTTTTCGATTGCTTTTTGGACATCACCTGCAATTACCAAAACGGGCATTGCAGACCAACCTTCTGGAACGTTTTTGTCGTAAAGGAAGAGATACGCAAAACCGTTTTTGGCTAATCTGTCGGCAAATTTCACTTTGGTTTCAGTAGAAAGCAATTTGAAAAGTTCTTTTGTATAAACATTTTCCTTTTCTCCCCCGAGCGAAATTCTGAAATTGTGATAGGCGATGTCGTCATTCAATTTTTTCGGCATCGTCGAATCTTCAATGGTTAAATTTTTTCGGCGTTCGGCTTCAAAATCATCGTAAAGAGGTGTAATTGAAACTCCGCGTTTGATGAAATTTGCCACGAGATTTTCGGTCGCAGATTCGTAAATGTCTCCGTGCGGACGAACTAACGCCGAAGGCTTAAACGGAACAGACGCAACATTTGCATTATTTTCGACAAAATTCAGGTTCAAAACGCTTCCATATTCTGCCCAATTATTGACCGAATAAACCGGCGAACCCGAAACCAATTTGTCGGTATTCGTGCGAAAATCGAGAAAACCTTTGCTGCCGTTTCGCACGACTGTGCCGAATCTGTCTTCTGTAACCAAAGCACCACCTGTCAAATTTAGCGGAAAGTTGACGGTGAAAAGTTCGTTATAGCCTGTGTAATCAACAAGTTCAGTTTTGAAATCAATTCGTTTGATGCCATTGCGAAGCGTGATTGTTTGTCGAAACTTCTGCATATTCGGCAATTCGCCTTCCAGAATTATTTCGTTATTATTAGCTGAAACTACTTTCGCAGGTTTTTCGGTTGAAAATTTTTTCTCGCCCGTCGTCCACATTTCCCAAGCGGGATAAATAACGTTTTTGCGTGTCAATTCTTCTTTCAAACTCGCAATTTCATTTCCGTATTGTCCATTCGCGGTTTTGATAACTTCACGTTTTGCTTGCTTGTCGTAAATGCTTGAAATTGCTCCGCCTTTGGTCGCGTCAATTGTGACTTTGTAGAATTCATTTTCGACAATGTTTGAGATATTGCCAGTCCGAATTGAATAACGTCCAAATGTGGTTAAGTCTTCTAAAGAAAATAGTTTATAGCCAAGCGAAGGAATATCTTTTGCGACAAATTCAATCTCATAATTTGAATTTTTCTTATGTTGAATAATTGTTCCTTTTTCATCTTTTATTTGGACTTCAGGATGCCTATAACTAGGGTGAATAAAAGTTGTTTTTACAACATCACTCCGCTTCCAATTCATTGGATTAAACACAACAATCGGAATGACTTTGGACTTTGGACTTTGGACTTTGGACTTTGTATCAATCTGTTTCGTAATAAACCGAAGCGAATCATCCAAAGCACCTTTCGATAATTCAATTGTCTCTCGATACCCCAAAACCAAATCCAAAAAAGCCGAATCGCTTGGCGTTCCCGTGATTGCGTCGTGATGCGAGCCGAAAAAGATTTGCCGCCACGCTTTATCAAGTGCCAAATCAGGGTATTTTGCACCGAGCAAATAAGCGATTGAACCGAATTTTTCGGCGTTCAACGTTACATTTTCCGAAAGCCTCTGACCGATTTTCAGATCAGACCGAGCCATATTCACGCCAACGTGGAAAAATAATTTATCACGTGATGTAATCGGCGGCTTAACTTTTCTATCGGCTATTTCTTTGTTTAATGCATGAAAATAAAGGTCTTGAGCTTGTCCAGTTGTGCGAATTTGCGGTTTGTTTTGATTTAATTTTTCAACATTTCCCGCAAGGTTTGTCCAAGGCGGAGTGAAATCAGCCGCGTTTATTCGCAAATCGACGCCTGAACCGAAGCTTTGAGTTTCCTTAAATCTGTTTTCCGTCATCTTTCGGAAATTATCGAAAGTGTAATTTTTTCCGCTGCCAAAACCCGAAAATGAATAAGCGTAATCAATTCGTTTGTGCAAAAGTTTTGAGCCGTCTAACGCATAATCGTAAAAAAACGGTTGAAAACCTGTGATCTTTTTCGACCAAACAATTCCAGTAAAGTCTGATTTTTGTGCGATTTGCGAGATTTGCGGAGCGTGTCCGAAAACGTCCCAAAGTGCTAGTGATTCAGCTTTGCGACCTAAAATCGCCTTGTGCATTTCCTGTCCGTAAAGGATATTTCGGATGATTGCTTCACCGCCAATCGTATTTTCGTTGAACTGATTATACGCACCGCCGGAACCGATTCGTCCGTCTTTTGTTGCTTGCCGCAAAAATTCGCGGTCTTCCGGATGCGTGTCGAGATAAGGTTTCAAATAATCAATTTCCGAGAGAAAAACGCCGTATTTCGGATCAGCTTTAAGCGACGAAACATACTGATTCATATTCGCCAGCGTAACTTTTGAATAGCCGCGTTGGTCTTGCAAATAAACCGGATCAACGTGAAATCCTTCAAGATAAAAGATTGAACCCGTTTGGTTTATAGATTTATACGCTGAAGCATTTTCAGCAGATTTTTTATCATTCCAAAACCGAATTGTCGCTGACCAACCGCCATCTTTACGCCAATAATCGCCCGAAATTCCCGTCGCACGAACGAGCAAAGTATTTTCGCCTTTGCGAAATTTCGCCATAGCAACTTTTTTCAAAGTAAGCGAATATCCATCATAAATCTTCTCTCCATTAAGCCAGATCGAACCGAGAAAACCATCGGTTTCAATAAATTTAACCTCTTCATTTGCAGAATTTATGTAACTTGCAGCGTAACTTGTGCCGATTGGTTTGCCTTCGTGAAAAAGATTAAACGCAATCACAGCATCTTTTTCAATAAATTCGGTCCAATTTAAATTGATTGCATCGGGGAAAATTTTAGTTGTTGAAGCCGCACCGATTTCGGGCAAAGGATTGCCGTTTGTATCAACTGCTTTCGGTTTTTCTTGAGTTTGATTTGCCGATTTGAACGAACCCGATTGAGGTTTCGGAAAAGATTTGAGCCAATCTTTTTGCGGCAGAGTTTCGATGTTAAAACGATTGAAATTCTCCCACATTCCAGCATCAATTTCAGCAGGAAATTCATTTGAAATCAACCATTTTTCGATAAATCCGCCATCAGAAATTTTCTGTAAATCATTCTGAGCAAATGCCGAAAAGGATAATAAACCACAGAGACACAGAGACACGGAGATTAAAAAAAGAAAATTTTTGCTTTTCGCTTTTTGCCTTTTGCCTTTTAAGATCATAAGCCGTTTTTTGTTAAATAAAATGTTGCCCGATAGCGGTCGGCACGATAGAAAGTTTTGACTGATTCAACCGCTAAATTCCCTTCGGAAAACACAACTCGATGAACCATTAAAACGGGTGAATTATTTTTAACAGAAAGCACTTCGGCAATTGATTTTGGAACAGCCATCGCTTCCAGAAATTCTTCGGCGTGCGACATTTTCACGCCATATTCTTTCTCCAGAATTTCATAAAGCGAATGATTTTCTAGTTTGAATTTATCGAGATTTGGGTAGCGGCTGGCGGGTAAATATGCATCCTCAAAAGCCATCGGCGAATCATCGGCAAGCCGCAAACGTTGCAGATGAAAGACTTCCTCGCCAATTTCGATGCCCAAATCTTTGGCGACATCTTCATTGGCTTTTTCGATTTTTGCCAATAGCAATTTGGAGCTTGGGCGAAGTCCGCGTTCCTTCATTTCTTCGGTGAAGCCGACTAAATTTCGCGTGTGAACGTCGAGTTTGCGTTTGGAAACGAAGGCTCCGATTCCGCGTTCGTGATAAATTAAGCCTTCTTTTTTTAGGGTATTAAGAGCTTGGCGAACCGTCATTCTACTGACGCCGAATTTTTCCGCAAGCTCACGTTCGGAGGGGAATAACTCGCCGCTACCGATTTCTTCCTTGCTAATTTTATCGTGCAAATTCTGGTAAATTTGCTCGTAAATCGGGGTTTGGCAATGTCGGTCAATTTCATGTTCCATAGCTAGTTTTCGAATGGTGGTCTAGTCCACTTGATTGAAACATTATCAAGGAGAAAATTCAAGTTTTAAAGACCATTAAATCAAACCTTTATAAAAATATTCTTGCGGAAAAGCAGCCACATTAAAAAGAGCCAAAAGAGAATATAAAAGATAGCGAAAGCCAATGAAGCATTGATTGGTTCGGCGAGTGGTGTAAAAAAAGTCTGGTAGATCCATTGCTGTGCGTTAATAAATTTATCGCCTTCCGCTGGCACTTGGATTCGCGATAAAATTCTAGAGAATATCGCTGAACCAAAGTATAAAGCGAGAGCATTTGTGCCAAAAATTACGAATGGTTTTGTCCAGTTTCGATAGCCTTTGATGTCAATCAACCAATAACAAAGTGCCAAATAAAGGAGTCCAAGCCCGCCCATAAAGGCGACATAACTACTTGTCCAAAGCGGTTTGTTAATCGGAAACCAAAAGTTCCAAATCCAACCTACTGACATTAAAACAACGCCCCAGAAAAACATTCCCGCGACTTTTTCGTTATCGCTTCGATTTGTTTTTAGCCAATGTCCGCACAAAACTCCGATTAAACACGTCGAAATTGCTGGAATAGTTGACAATAAGCCTTCCGGATCATAGAAATTTTGCCCCATCGGTTTTGGTTTATAGAGATGCCATTCGGTCAGCACAAATCTGTCAATCCAGCCAGCAAAACTGCCTTCAGCGGTTAGGTCGCCATTTCCGCCGTAAAGCAATAAAACCCAATATGACAGCAGTAAAATGATGGCAACATAGATTTGCTGTTTCCAATTCGTCCACAGGAAAATCAGCGACGCAAATAAGTAGCAGAGAGCCAAACGCTGCAAAACGCCCATTATCCGTAGCTTTGCAAAACTCTCGTAAGGGAAGCCTTGATAGAAAAAGTAAAATATCCCGAGAAAAGCGAAAACACCTAGAATTGTGTAGGTCGCCATTCTAAATCTATTTGTAAAAAAGAAAAATATGGCAGCGGCGAGGTCGGTTAGTGCAGCGATTTTCACAGCTAGCGGCAATTCAGTTTTGGCTGTGTCAAAAAAAGGAAAGCCCATTTGGATCAAGCCAAGCAAGAAAATGAGAGCCGAGCGTTTGAGGATTTTCCAATAAACTTCGGCATTTACCCCTTGTTCGAGCCTCTTGCCAAGTGCGATTGGTATTGCGATTCCCATGATAAAAACGAAAAAAGGAAAGACAAAATCCGTAGGTGTCCAACCGTGCCAATCGGCGTGTTTGAGAGGTGAATAAATCGTGCTCCAGCTTCCCGGATTATTGACCAAAACCATTCCCGCAATGGTCATTCCGCGAAAAACGTCAAGCGAAATAAGGCGTTTTTGTTCTACCGTTTCAGACATTTTAAAGTTTTCCTTTTTTTGAATTTAAGCCATTTTCGCTTAAATCAAATCTTTGTCAAAGGTAATCTTAGAAAAATATTAATTTTAGAAGTTTGATGGGGTACTTTCCCTTGCTGCCTGATTCCAATGTTTAGCCATGTCGTTTACGGCGTGGACAGAAACGAAGTGATTTACGAGGCGTTTTAGCGTCCTTACAATTCGCACAAAAAAAGGACGTTAAAACGCCCTTCGATCTATATCGCAATTTACCACGCCGTAAACGACGTGGCTAAATAGAGAATTCTTTCGAACCCTACATATTCGGTTTTGGAGCATCGGGTTTTTGCCCTCTTTTACGCATTCCTTCGCCGTCTTTTCTAAGTTCTTGCATTTGCTTCATTCTATCGGCACGAATTTGCTCAAGCTGTTTCCGTTGATCAAGCGTGAAAATGTTTAAGAATTCTTGATGAGTTTGTTCCATTTTGGCTTTCATGGCATCCATCTCAGTCTTTCTTTTTTCCATCATTTGCTTGTGTTGAGCTTCCATCGCATCAAGTTTTGTCTTTTGCTCAGCAGTTAGTGTTCCGAGTTGTTTTGCCGACATCAATTGACGCATTTCATCAGGATTCATGCCTTCAGAATGCTTCATGCCTTCGCCCGGCTTGCGATCCTTCATCATCGCTTCTCTTTCGGTGAACATTTTCTTTCTGAAATCAAACAATTTAACCTTTTGATCGTTAGTTAAATTAAGTTTGAAAAGTTCGTCATCGCTGATTCCCATGCCGCCGCGATGCATTCCGCCACGTCTCATTCCACGCATGCCGCCGCCCCGACCGTCTCGCCCGTCAAATCCGCCGCGTTTACCCATCTTTCCGCCTTCCATTCGTGGAGGAGGTGGCGGCATTTTACCTTCGCCTTGAGCAAATAAAACTGAATTTACTCCAAAAAGTAAGCCCATCAATACTGTAAATCCAAAAACTTTTTTCATAATCACTCCAATACCAAACGTTTATTTTTCTAAGTTTTAACGTAAATCTAGCACGTTTGATTTGTTAGACGCAATTTTCTTGTAAATGGTTTAAGGCTTTACAATTCTTTACGTTTTTCATGCAAAAGCGAGTTCAGAATAGTGAACAAGTATTCACCTTGTTTTACGAAAAACTTTGAAAGCGGTATGATAGGCGTTTGATTTTCAGAAACAATAGGGAAACACAATGAGATTTTTAGGGGAGATCAATTCACCCGCAGATTTACGTCGATTAAGGGTAGAGGATTTACAAGAAGTTGCGGATGAAGTCCGGCAATTTATTATCGAAACTTGTTCGCGGGTTGGCGGGCACACCGGAGCGTCGCTTGGTGCAGTAGAACTGGCTGTTGCGATGCACTATGTTTTTGATACGCCAAGCGATAAATTGGTTTGGGACGTAGGGCATCAGGCTTATGCACATAAGATTTTGACCGGAAGACGCGATGAATTGCCGACCATCAAACAATATGGCGGATTATCTCCATTCTTAAGACGCGACGAATCTGAATACGATACTTTCGGTGCCGGACACGCCTCAACTTCCCTTTCCGCAGCACTTGGAATGGCGATCGCCCGGGATAAAAAGGGCGAAAATTTTAATGTTTGTGCGTTAATCGGTGATTCTTCCTTAGCCGGCGGAATGGCGATGGAAGCAATTAATCAAGCCGGACATCTGAAATCCCGTCTGATCGTGCTTTTAAACGACAACGATATGTCGATCGCTCCTGCGGTTGGAGCATTAACCCGTTATCTCAATCGTATCAAGCAAGCTCAAAGTTATCAGCACTTAAAAGAAGAAATCGGTGACACTTTGGAATCCGTTCCCGGAGTTGGGCATAGTTTGCGAAGTATGGCAAAAACTGTGAAAGATGCGATTGCAGCTGCGGTTTTGCCCGGAGCATTGGTTAATGAACTTGGATTCAGATACATCGGATACGTTGACGGACACAATGTTCCGATGCTCGTAAAAGCTCTCGAAGAGGCTAAGAAAGTTGACGACGGACCTGTAATTGTTCACGCTTTAACGACCAAGGGAAAAGGCTTTCCGAATCCGGAGAAAAATTATTACGCCTATCACGCAACCGGACCTTTTGATCCGAAAACCGGCTTGGCGATCAAATCGAGTAAGTCTGCAATTCCCACTTATACAGAGATTTTTGGGCGAACGATGTGCGAGATAATGGAACAGGATAAATCCGTTGTTGCTTTGACCGCCGCAATGCCTGATGGAACCGGGGTTGACAAGATTTTGGAGAAGTTTCCGGATCGAGCATTCGACGTTGGAATCGCGGAGCAACACGCCGTAACCTTTTGTGCGGGAATGGCTTGCGAGGGTTTGAAGCCGGTTGCGGCAATTTATTCGACATTTTTACAACGTGGTTTTGACCAAATTATTCATGATGTTTGCTTGCAAAATCTAAACGTAACTTTTGCGATGGATCGAGCCGGAATTGTCGGTGCTGATGGTCCTACGCATCATGGCTTGCTTGATATTGCGTATCTTCGCGGTTATCCGAATATCGTTTTATGTTCGCCAAAAGATGAAGCCGAAATGCGGGATATGCTTCTAACCTCGATTGAAACTGAAGGTGCAGCTGCGATTCGTTATCCGCGTGGGAATGGACATGGAGTTGACATTTCCGAAGCTCCGAAGATGCTCGAGGTTGGCAAAGCCGAACTTTTGCGGGATGGTGGCGAGATTGCGATAATTGCATACGGCTCAATGGTTTACCCGTCAATGCAAGCTGCTGAAGATTTGGCGAAAATCGGAATTGAAACGACGGTAATTAATGCTCGTTGGGTAAAACCACTCGACACCGAATTGATAATGGCACTTGCTCAATCAAAGCGTTTGATCGTTACGGTTGAAGAAGCGTATCTCGCGGGCGGATTTGGCTCGGCGGTGATGGAATGCCTCGAAGAAAATGAGATGCTTGATTCGGTTAAAGTTGTGCGAATGGGTGTTCCTGATCGCATCGTAACTCATGGCGATCCGAAATTGCTTTTAGCCAAATATGGCTTGGATTCGGACGGAATTTATAATAAAGTTAGGGAAACGATTGAAATTTTAGAGGAACGTCGTGCCGGAAAAAAACGGCTCAAAGCTTTAAGTTAAATGGAAAATAATAAAAAATCTGGTCTTCCGATCGCTATTATCGGAATTGTTTTTTTGGTCGCTGTAGGTTTGGGATTTTGGTTTTACACAAATTCTAAAAGTCCGGCTGTCAGTTCAAATACGACAAGTAACGCGAACAAAACTACTGCCGGAATTGCTCCGAATGCACCTCCGGGAGCAAGTCCTGCTTGGACAAAAGGCTCGCCAAATGCGGCAGTAACTATAGAAGAATTTGCCGATTTTCAATGTCCTACTTGTGCCACAATGCACCCAAAGGTCAATGAAATCCGTGCTGCATACGGTGATCGTGTAAAAATTATTTTCCGGCAATTTCCTTTGCAAATGCACCCATACGCCTACGATGCAGCTTGTGCGACTGAAGCCGCCGGAATGCAGGGCAAATTTTGGGAAATGCAAAATATGATCTTCTCAAATCAGCAAAGCTGGGCTAATTCAACCAATGCCCGACCGATTTTTGCGGAATATGCGAAAACTCTTGGTCTAGACGTTCAAAAATTTAGTGATGACGCGATTGGATTGGCTGTAAAAAATCGGGTTGACGCGGATTTGCAACGCGGACGCGGCGTTAATGTTGGCTCAACTCCATCGTTTTATATCAATGGAAAACCGCTTGGAAGAGATTTAGATTCATTGCGTTCGATGGTTGATGCAGAATTGCAAAGAATTGAGGGTGCAAAGCAATCTACCGCCAATTCGAATTCAGCGACTAACACAAATGCCACCAACAAATGAGCTATTCTGAATCAACAAATAATAATAACGCAGTCGCCAAACTCCCACTTTTGGCGGCTGTAGTTGCACTTGTCGGATTATTTGACGCGGTTTATTTAACGATTCATCACTTTACCGCGGAAATAGTTCCATGCGGCGAAGGCTTTGATTGCGGAGCTGTTTTATCGAGTCAGTACGCTGAAATCGCGGGAATTCCAGTAGCGGCTTTTGGATTGTTTGCTTATTTTGTGGCTTTTAGCTTGGCGATATTGGCGGCATTCGGCTACCGCACACTTTGGACTTTCTTTACGATTCAAGTAACGCTAATGGTTCTCGCATCAAGTTATTTCGTTTATTTACAAGCGTTTGTGATAAAGGCTTTTTGCCTATATTGTCTGCTTTCTGCTGGAGTTTGCTTGACGCTTTTTGTGATTGCAATGATTTCAAGATTCGGCAAAAAGTAACGCAGGCATCTTGCCTGCAACAATAATTTTATTTCGCCTAATTTAATTACAAACTGCGAACCTATTTCGTTAAAACAGATGCAGGCAAGATGCCTGCGTTACTAATAATTACCTGCGACAATCGTTGACTTAATTCCGCTGGCTTCTTGTGCGATCTTCACGCCAACTGAAGCTCCGATTCTGGTTGCTCCCGCTTCAAACATCGCTCTTGCATCATCAATTCCCTTTACACCACCGGAAGCTTTAACGCCCAACGAACTGCCAACGGTGCGACGCATCAAAGCAACATCTTCAACCGTTGCACCACCTTTGGCAAAACCTGTGGAAGTTTTAACGAAATCTGCTCCCGCATTTTTTGACGCAACGCACGCACGCACCTTTTCGTCATCAGTCAAAAGAGCCGTTTCGATAATAACTTTGAGCAAAACTCCATTCTCATGTGCGGCATCGGCAACTGCTCTGATATCATCTTCAACCGTGCAATCATCGCCTGATTTCAAGGCACCGACATTGATAACCATATCAACCTCAGTCGCACCATTAAATATAGCCCGGCGAGCTTCGTAAGCCTTTACATCACCAAGAGTTGCACCAAGCGGAAAGCCAATCACAGTGCAAACCGGAACGCCTGAGCCTCGCAAGAATTCAGAAGCCTTTTTTACCCAAACAGGATTAACACAAACGGATGCAAAGCCAAATTGTGCTGCTTCTTCACAAAGCTTTTTGATGTCGGCTTCCGATGCTTCAGGTTTAAGGAGTGTGTGATCAATCAGGCTCGCCCAATCTTTTGCAGTTGCAGTTTCGCCCAAAACCGTCCCGATCCGAGCCGCTCCCGCGTCCACCATTCTCTGCACATCAGCACTGCAAAACGTTGGACAATAATTCGTGTCCAGCTTCGATAAAACTAAATCCGTGATTTGCTCGACTAATTGTTCGTAATTTCCCTTGGTCATAAATGCTTATGTTATCACTTTTTATATTGCATTTCGATGGCATTGATCTTCGCGACACGTTTTTGATGTCGCTCTTCCGTCAATTCGGTTCCTAGCCACGCGGTGACAATTTCCTTAACTTCTGCGATGCTATTTTGTCCACTTCCGAGCGTTAAAACATTTGCTCCGTTGTGTTCGCGTGAATTTTTGGCTAACGCAACTGAATAGCACGCAGCCGCACGAACATTTGGTACTTTATTTGCCGTCATCGCACTACCGATTCCGGCTCCGTCGATAATAATTCCAACTTCACAATTTCGATTTGCAACGGCAACCGCAACCGCGTGTGCGTAATCAGGATAATCAACAGCTTCTTTTGAATTTGTTCCGTAATCACGGACGTTTAAGCCAAGTTGATTGAGGAATATTTTCAATTCTTCTTTCATTTCAAAGCCGCCGTGATCGCACCCAATCGCGATGCTTCGCACTTTGATTGAGCTTCCATGTGAAGTTTTGCGGATTAATTCGATGCCTTTTTCGTTGATAATATCAGTTGCAAGAGGTGTGAATTTGGCATTTTCGGCTACGCGAACTTTCGCACCAAAATCAAGTCCGCGTAGGTCATCTTCTGTAATCAAATTCTTCGAAGATTCGTCGCGGTCAAATAGCTTGCCGACCTCGTCTTTTAGTGAATTTACTACAAAACGGGTCGGGAAATTTTTGGGCTCTTCGGCTTCAGGCTGAGCGTTTGCCAAAACTTGTTTGACTAATTCACGTACGCGGTCGCGAGCTTCTTTTTGTTCGTCATTCATAAAGCAATTTTCGCTTTAAGAATACACGTTTAGTTAATAATCACAAAGTTGGATATACCAGCAATCATCGGTCAAAATTCGCCATTCCGGAGGTTGAAAGATAAAGCCCTTACCAATCCAAGTCCCTCCCGTTGCTGGATTTATGGTGCCATCAAAAAACGAACTAAAGTTCTTCGGACCCGAATTTCCATCAACTGATCGAATTTCGTATTTACCGTTTCCAGCGTTGCGAACATCCGAAATAAATCCGATATGATTGTTTGGCTTCGGGCGATTATACATATCGCCGGGCTTCGGCACATACTGCTTTTTCCCGACGGAATACGACTTATAAGCACCGCCATTTACATCCATAAAGCGTCCTATTGAACCCATACTCCCGAGCGTTCCCGCAGTTCCTATTTTGGGCAGAGGATTCATGCCACCGCGAACCAAACACCAATGGACAAAATAGCTGCACCAGCTAATTTGGAGTGCCTCTTTTTTCTTATACGGTAGCCCGGTAGAAACCTGAAAATACTCAAGTATCCTGGCTTCATGTTGTCGCCAATGAACAGGTTTTTGTAATTCTTGATAAGCGGTGTATAAAACTGTGTCGCGATAACTCATCTTAAATAATTCTCCTTAATTCTTTTAATCTCATGAAAAACAAGTTTAAGTTGTTTTTCCTAGACGAAGCTTTTTGATTCGATTTTGCGAAAACGATAAGTAACTTAAGTGAAGATTCGTCGAATTTTTTCGCAATGTTGAAAAGTAACGTTTGACCTTTCGCATTTGCTCAAATACTATCGATTTCATAAAAAATATGACTACAGAATTTACCAATCCAAACTTAGAAGTAATGTTTTCGGCGGACGATATTTCAGCTCGCATCAAAGAATTAGGCAAACAAATTACGGCTGATTATACCGGCAAAGACCTTGTATTAATTGGTGTTTTGAAGGGTTCAGTAATTTTTCTGGCGGATTTGATGCGTGAAATTGACCTCAAACTGACCATTGATTTCATGGCGGTTTCAAGCTATAAAGACGGCACGGTTTCGACGGGCGACATTGAAATTCTGAAAGATTTGACCAATCCGATTCGTGATAAAGACGTAATTATTGTTGAAGATATTGTCGATACAGGTTTAACTCTTTTTCGTTTGACCGAAATTTTAAGCTCACGCGGGGCAAATTCTCTAAAAATCGCAACGCTTCTCGATAAACCCGAACCTCGTATCAAAAAAGACTTAAAGGTTGATTACACAGGCTTTGTGATTCCTAATAAATTTGTGGTGGGTTACGGATTGGATGCCGCAAATCGCTATCGAAACTTGCCGTTTATAGGAATTGTTTTGAATCCCGCAGAAGCGTAACGCAGGCATCTTGCCTGCTCTGGTTGCCATGGTAAACACATCTTATTGTCATCGACAAAAAGCAGGCAAGATGCCTGCGTTACAGAGCAAAGCCTTCCAATTCCCCGATAATTTTTGGGAGATTTACCAAAACGAAATCTATTTCATCTTCAGTATTATAACGTCCGAGCGAAAAACGGATTGTTCCCATCGCGTCTGTGTATGGAACGTTCAAAGCACGCAAAACATTAGATGAAACGTGATTTTCCGCATTACACGCCGAACCAGTAGAAACACAAATTCCCAAATCATTCAATTTCGCCAAAATAATTTCACCATTCAAATTTGGAAATGCAATACTTGAGGTATTCGGCAACCGTTTGTTGCGATCTGCTGTTCCGTTAAGCTTCGCTTTTGGAATAGTTTGCAGTATTCCATCTTCCAGTTTGTCGCGTAATGATCTAACTTTTGGCTCGATATTTTTAGCTAATCTTGCCGCCGCTCCAATTCCCGCGATTTGATGAACCGCTTCGGTGCCTGCACGTCTTCCCGATTCTTGTCCGCCGCCGATAAACATTGATGGAAGTTCTACGCCTTCTTTGACGAAAAGTCCGCCGATACCTTTTGGTGCGTGAAACTTATGTCCGGAAAACGACAAGAAATCTATCTCGGTTTTATTTACATCAATCGGTATTTTCCCGACCGCATTTACGGCGTCAACGTGGAATTTCGCATTTGAATTTGCTTTGACAATTTCTGCTATCTCATTGACAGGAAACAAAATACCGGTTTCATTATTAGCAAGCATTATCGAAACGATTGCAGTATCTTCCCGCAAAGAATTCTTCAATTCGGCTAAATCAAGAAAGCCGTTTTCATCGATTTCAAGCCAAGTAATTTCGTAGCCTTTGATTGTCAGTTTTTCACAAAGTTTGCGGATAGCCTGGTGTTCGACTGAAGTTGTAATGATGTGTTTTTTGTTCGGATTTGCTTCCAGAGTTCCCAAAATCGCCCAATTGTCGCTTTCAGTTCCACCGGACGTAAAAATAATTTCGTTTGCGGAATTTGCACCGATCAAATCTGCTACATGTTCACGGGATTTTTCGATAATTTCACGGGTTTCGCGTCCAAAATTATATGCGGAAGAAGGATTGCCGTATGAACTGGTCAGAAAAGGCTGCATCGCCGCAAAAACTTCGGGTGCGATCTGTGTCGTGGCGTTGTTATCTAGATAAATCATAATTTTTGTTATTGATAATAATCGGTTCTTAAATGATAATGTCAAACAAATAAATGCAAATTTCTCACGGTTCATTTTAGTATGATTGAAGTAAATATTAAAATTACAGAAGTTTCGGGCAAGACTTGGGAATTGGTTTTGCTGCCGAATACGGTCTATAAAATCGGCAGGGCAAAAGATAACGATATTATCTTGAACGATCAGCGGGTTTCGCGTCATCACGCACATATTCAAACGGACGACAAAAATTTTACATTAGTTGACGGATATTACGCGGGCGGACAGCTCATGCGAAGCGTCAATAAAGTTTTTGTTAATGGTCAAAGCTACTTCGAAAAACCTCTCGAAAATTACGACAAAATCACCATTGGCGGCAGCGTTTTAGAATTTAGCAGAAATGAACCTGCTGTAATCAGTGAAAAATCTGATGAAAAGGTGAATTTCGACGATCAGCCGCTTGGTCAAACCCAAATGCTGATCTCGGCAAGCGAAATTATAGGAAAACATTCAAATATTTCAATAGAATCCAACTTCGCAACGCCCGAGGAAATCAAGGAATTACGACGTAAAGCACAGATTCTAGAACTACTTTACGAAATGAGCAAAACTCTTGGCACGGTCTTTGACTTGAAGGAAATATTCGTTAAAGCAACGGATCTGATTTTTCGGGGAACTCCGGCGGACAGAGTGGTTGCTTTAATTGCCGATGAAACAATTGACGGCAAGATTTTGGACTATAGTTTGCAGCCAATCGCCGTTAAAGCAAGAGATTCGCACATGGAATCTTTAACCGAGAAACTAACGATTTCGCGAACGATTACGCAAAAAGTAATGCGTGAAAAAGTCGCACTATTGTCGCAAGATGCCAGAAGCGATGCACAATTTTCGGGTTCGGAATCGATTGTTTTACAAGGAGTTCGCTCGACGATTTGTGCTCCGTTGATAACTGAATCAAATGTTCACGGGGTGGTTTATGCCGATCGGCTTGATCCATTTGCCACATTTAGTCAGGAAGATCTGGAATTAATTAGTGCGGTGGCAGCACAAACTGCGGTGACGGTGGAAATGGTTAAGGCTCATACGAGGCTCGCACGAGAAGAAGTTGCGAGGGCAAATTACAGTCGTTTCATGCCCGAATATGTCGTAAAACAGTTGCTTGAAAATCCCGATTCGTTTAGACTTGGCGGAATAAATCAAGTGATTACGGTACTTTTCGCCGATATTCGTGGTTTCACATCAATCTCGGAACACGAAAATCCTGAGAAAGTTGTCAGGCTTTTAAATCGTTATTTTACGGCAATGTCTGAAATAATCTTTGAATTTGGCGGCACACTGGATAAATATATCGGAGACGGATTGATGGCGATTTTCGGAGCACCGACGGCTACTCCGGATGATTCGAAAAATGCTTTGCAGAGTGCCGTGGCAATGCAGAAAAGGATATTAATTTTGAACCGGGAACTCAGAGAAGAAGGCTTTCCGGAATTAAATGTCGGTATCGGATTGCACACAGGCGAAGCAACAATAGGCTATATTGGTTCGGAAAAACGTTCCGAATATACAGCAATCGGAGACACGGTAAATCTTGCAGCAAGGCTTGAATCAAATGCTCTTTCTGGACAAATTTTGATTAGTGAAGCAACTGCAAAATTATGCGAAAATCTATATCCGATGGTCGAACGCGAGCCTTTGATCGTAAAAAATCGCTTGCAACCCGTATCGCCCTTTGAGGTAAAATGGATTTAGGTTAAAATGTCAGAGAAAAAAATATTTTGAATAGTCACTCCCCAAACTAGGAAACTTCGTTTTATTGCGTCTCTTTAGGAAAGATAACCTCTATGATGGGAATTTCATCACTTAGAAATTTAGTTACAGATTCGATGGCAATTGATATGGGGACTGCCAACACCATTATCGCCGTTAAAGGGCGTGATGTGGTTTTGGACGAACCAACCTTGGTCGCCGTTAATGAATTGACGGATGAAGTTGTAGCTTACGGACAAGAAGCCTTTGATATGCTCGGGCGTGAGGCTCGGGATGTAACTATAATTGCACCTTTGAGCGGAGGCGTAGTTGCGGATTTCGAAAGAACCAAGAAAATGTTGGCTCATTTTGTAAAAAAAGCGAAAACAGGCGGTTCTCAAGTTTCTCTCCAAGCTGTGATGAGCATGCTTTCAGATGTTACACATGTTGAGCAGCGTGCTTTGCTCCATGCGGCTGAAGAATCTCATATCGGCAAAGTAAATATGATGGAAGAAGGCATCGCAGCAGCCTTCGGGGCGGGAGTTAGCCCACGGGACAAACGTGCTTCTGCCGTGATTGACATCGGTGCCAGCACAACAAATATCGCCATTATTGCCAAAGGAACTATTATTTCTTCTAAATCAGAAAGAATCGGCAGCAACGACATTAATTTAGCGATGGCAACTCATGTTCGCCGTCATCGCGGTTTACAAATCGGCGATGAAACTACCGAAACCTTAAAAACGGGCTTTGCTCAAGCTACTGTTCCACAAGATTTAGCTAAAGTTGTCGTAATTCGTGGACGCGATGTGCAAACCGGAAGTCCGGGTGCTGTTGAAATGACTGCGGGTGAGCTTTATCCGGTTGTCGAAGCAATTATTCGCCGAATAGCTAATTTGATAAAGGACGCTTTGACAGAACTTCGTCCGGAAGTTGCGGCAGACATTTTTGACAGAGGAATTATTTTAACCGGTGGCGGTGCTTTATTTACGGGCGTTGATCAATATTTACGCGATATCGTTAATCTCCCCGTGTTGCTCTCAGATGAACCTCGATACGCAACAGTTCGCGGACTTTTGAAAATGTTTGACGAACCTGAACTTCTCGAAAAAGTTACCCGCAATGAACTTTCGCTCCTACAAAATGCGGAGATTCCTTTTGAAGCCTAGAAAGGTGAAATGTAGAAAAAGTGAAAAAGTTTTGAGGCTGTCTGAAAAGTCCTTAAATTCGCTGAAAGCGAAAAAGATAATAGCCTGGGGTAAAGCAAAGCGACACCCCAGGTTGCTTTAAAATTACAATCCGACTCTGAATGAGTCGAACACAAATTATTGGTTGTTCGACTCCTTCAGAGTCGAAATTTTATTTTTGACGACCTAGGGTGTCCCTCATTATCATTCGCTTTACCCCTAGGCTTGTATCTTGATAATCAACCCCTTTAGCAATTATCTTGGACGCTGGATAATTGTTTGGAAAAGATGAGTCTGTGACACCCCTGAGACGAGCGAGTCTGGTAAGGAGACGAGACCTCTTTTCCGTTTCCACTGTTCCTTTTGAGGTCGGACAGTATCTTAAGACGAAAGAGTCTGCATATGACAAGGTTGACCGTGGGAACATGTTTTAAGGAGTTAATTGTATGTCAAAAAGTATTTTAGGGATTGATGTTTCCAAACGAAAGCTGGACGTAGCTTTAATTATTAACGACAGCACACTAACCAAAACATTCGATAATTCTCCAAAAGGCTGCATGTTCCTTGCCGCCTGGCTGAAGTCTTTGCATCTGGAAACGGTTCACGTCTGTCTTGAATCGACCGGAGTTTACGGTGATCTGGTCGCTCAAATTATGCACGAATCAGGTCATCTTGTGGCAGTTGTCAATCCGCTGCGGATTAAGGCTTATGCGGCTTCCACCTTGCGTCGCAACAAAACCGATCAGGCGGATGCCCGCGTCATCGCCGACTTTTGTTTGACTCAACAACCCGAACAATGGTTTCCGCCATCAGCCGAAATGGTGAAGATTCAAGCACTTTCGCGTCGGATCGAGGCTCTCGAAGAAATGCTTCAAGCAGAACGAAACCGCCTTGATGTTTCGCCCAAAGACACCAAACCGAGCATCAAACGAATCATCAAAACTCTCGAAAAAGAGATTCAGGATTTGGAAAAACAAATCAAAGAACATATCAATCAAGACCCGCAACTGAAGAATCAGAGCGACTTATTGAAAACCATTCCGGGAATCGGCGAGAAAACTTCAAACCTTCTTCTCGGCGAAGTCGAATTCAAACGCTTTACCTCCGCCCGCGATGTTGCCGCCTTCGCCGGAGTTACTCCAAAGCAACGCCAATCCGGCACCAGTTTGAATTTCACCAGACTTTCAAAAATGGGTAATTCGCGTCTCAGAAAAGGTCTCTACTTTCCGGCGATCGTCGCCGGTCAGCATAACCAAATTATCAAAGCCTTCGCCAAACGGCTGGAAAATAACGGGAAATCAAAGATGCAAATCGTCTGTGCCTCAATCAGAAAACTGCTGCACATCGCCTTTGGTGTCTTAAAAAGCCAAACCCCGTTTAATCCGAGTTTGGCTTTTCATGGTTGATTTTCAAGCCAGTATCTAAATTCAAGACATCGCTACGCGATTGAAATCATTTATAATTTAGTTTCTTTCAACATAATTTTTGAAATTATTCAAAATCGATTGCCAGCCGCCTTTTTGCATTTCGATTGGATTTTCATTTTCGGGATCAAAGGTCACGATTACCTCCGTTTGATCGCCCAAACCATTAAATTTCACCGTTGCAACGCGTCCGCCGAATTCGTAGGTAAATTCTTTGCCGTCAACTATTTCCGTGTAATAGGCTTCAAAATCAAAGCCGAAACTCCCGTCGCGGGCTTCCATTCGGGCACAATATCTTCCGCCGATTTTCATGTCGTTTTCCGCAGAAGGACAATGCCAACTCGGGTCAGCGAAGTTCCAATTTACGATGTGTTTTGGGTTCGTGTAATAATCCCAAACCTTGTTTTTATAGGCGTTTACCGCTGCGAGAACCGTAATTTTATTTTCGTTCATATTTACCCCTATTTCAGTTCCGAGATAATCAACTTTGTTTGTTTAAACGTATTCATCATTGCCTTTCCGCTAACTGCCGGATCATAGCTGTGAATTTGGATCAGAGCCGTCGCCATTTTTTGGCATATTGGTAAATAGACGGTAATCTTTCAATTTACCACCCTTGAAAATTGACAGGTAATACTTAACTACCGCTTTCGCATCTTTTTCTACCCAAAGACAAGGCGTTATTTTTTGCATAGTCATTTTCCTGTTTGTTGATTTGCTTACTAAATTATCTAAGTTTGTCGCATACAAAAACTTTTATTTCAATCGTTCAAGTTTTCCTTTTCGTTTGACGATATTTTTGTAATCCCATTGAATTTCTCTCGATTTTTTCAGCCAGCGTTTAAGGTCTTTAGTATTAATCTGATCAACTGAAGTGTAAAAAATCGAGGCATCTTTAAACTTTTTACCGACAACATTTAACGCATTTTCCTCAAAATCAGCACCGCTCCAAAACATCAAACGCAAGCCTGCTTTTTGCTTGCTGTAGCCGACAATCGGATTTCCATCCAAAAACCAAACTGGATGTGTGTGCCAGATCTTATTTTCGGCTTGCGGCAAAGTGTCGGTAATCGTTGTCGCCAGCAGATCGCAAATTTCTTTGTCGGCGGGCGATTGTTTGTCGTTGTAGTTTTGAATGTCGATATTCATTATTTTTCAGGTCATTATGGCAAGTTCAGCTTCAAGTCTGTCAAAATTCTCTTCATTTTTATCAACCACGAACGGCTTCAACTTTCCGCATTCTTCCGCCGTATCAAAAATCATTCTAAACACGATTTTCGTTGACTCCGGCGAAATTTCTTCAAAAGCCGCAACTACCTGAAAAAGCGGCTTTGAATGGCGTTTCCAGGCGATGAGCGTCGGTTTTTCGATACGCGTAAACTCAACTTCATTGTTATAATTTCCGCCTTCGGGACCGTGCATTACGAAGATCCATTTTCCGCCAACACGAAGATCAAACTCGTGAAATGTGTTTGTAAAACCAATCGGTCCCCACCAGTTTTTCAGGTGATTCGGATCAGTCCAGGCTCGGTAAACTCGCTCGATCGGTGAGTTTACAATTCTCGAACTTACGATTTCGCATTCAGGGGTTGTGTTCATAATCAATCATTTTTTGTCGGTTCATAGTAAAGAATGACTGCACCGCCATTAAAGGTTTTAGTCTTTATTAGTTTCAAAATAGTCCTGTCGTTTATATTTTCAAATAATGGCAAACCGCTTCCAACAACAACAGGGTGAACACAAAGTTGGTATTCATCAATCAAATTAAGTTTCATTAGTTGTATAATCAAACCCCTACTTCCAACAAAAATGTCATTACCTGATTGTTGTTTGAGTTCTAAAACAACTTCTTCAAGAGTTTTGTTTGCTAGCTTTGCACTTTCCCAATCTGTGTCTTTTAAGTTATGTGAAAAAACAATTTTTGGAACTTTGTCTATTGCCATTGCAAAGTCGTCCATTGATTTTTCACCTGAAGGATTTTTTATCAGAGTTTGCCAGAATTGCATAAGTTGGTAAGTTATTCTGCCATATAGAATTACGTCTGCATTATTTAGCAATTCCGCATAGTGACTATGAATTTCTTCATCTGCGATACCTGCTGTATGGTCGCAAAATCCATCAATTGTCATGTTGATTGCTGCAATTACTTTTCTCATAACGTGTTTACCATTCCTGAATAACTACGCCCAATTGCTTATGATCCATCAACGCGAATTCCTTCGCTCCCCACGGACGAAGCGTAATTTTCGGCAGATTCGGATGAAGGAATTCCGGATGAGATTTAGAAACTTTCGCAAAAACTTCCTCAATATTTTTTGTGACCAATCTAAATTCCGGGTTGTGTTCCTTGGCGAGTTCTGCATTTTGGAAAAGATTGATGCGTAAACCGTCTTTTTCCAAAACACAAAAAGGACTACGTGAGTTTCGCTCATCGTGCCCAACAGCGAAGTCTAAACAATCGACAAAAAATTTCACGCCATCGTTAATATCGACATAAAAAATATTTGGCACAAGTTTTTCAAAAGTCATCTATTGCTTCTCCAAAATCGATTTCAAATTCCCTAAACCTTCGTCAAAATCCTTGCCGACCTCTTTATCCATATCCATTACGAGCATCATCAGATTCATCGGTTTTGCGAATGATCCTGTCATGCCCCATTTTACTTTGGTTTGCGTGGGTGAAATTTCGTCAAACATCATGTAACCTTGATTGGTTGATTCAAACGGCACTTTGAAACGGATTTCGGTATTGATTTCGTTGTTCGTAAGTTTTTTAATTTCCTGCTCACCAACGCCAACGTCTTCCATTTTGCTGTCCCAAGCCGAAACGAAGCCAACTTCGCCGTCGGTGCCTTTGTAATTCATCTTGATCGCCGGATCTTTTTTGACCCACGGACCCCAATCGTTTTGATTTTTGAGCATTTTCGCATACGCGAGAACGTCCGCACGAGGTTTGTTAATTGTAACTTCGCGTTCGACATTATAATCGGTTGGAGTTGTAAAAACCAAAACCGCCAAAATGATAACGCCCAGCAAAATCAAGCCACCTAAAATCCCAAGTATTTTCTTTATCATATTTTTTCTCCTAACTAAATTTTCAATCTAAATATTTCGAAAGCGGTTTTTACCACAGATAAACACAGATTTCGGAAGATAAATCTAGGATGAAAACTTCATCCAAACATCTTCTTCCATCCTGTTTTTATCGGTGTTCATCTGTGGTAAATGTTTTCAGTTCTTTGGTTTTTGAATCGAATTATGAATCCGATTCAATTCCAACAATGCCGCCGAGCCATACCAAAGCCGCATTTCGAATTCGAAAACTCCTGCTTTCACCGCCGGATCGGTTTCAACCAAAGCCTTTGCCTTATCCAGCGTATCAACATCAAAAACGTAGATTCCGCGAATGTCGTTGTCGTCGAAAAAGGGACCAGCCACGATCAATTTGCCTGATTCTGCGAGCCGACCGATGTTTTCCATGTGTCCGGCGATGTATTTATCCCGTTCGGCTTTTTCGTATTTCGCCTTTCCGCGAATTAAATTAACGAAAACATACGTCTTCATCCCGCGTTCGTCGGCTCCGAGCTTTTTCGCTAAAGCCTCATCATAGTTGGACTTAGATGGTTCGCCGTAATAATAAACCCGTGCAATCTTGCCACCAACAAATTCATAAACCGCAAAACTATCGTTTGATTGTTTACCTTTCGCAGTTTCCCAACTCGCGGTTTCCGTCATCGTGACGCGGCTGCCGTTTTGATTGACGTTTGTAATTTTGTATTTACAAGTTGGGCAACTTTTGAAATAACCTTCCATGAATTTTCGAAGCGACATTTTATCAGCCGTTTCGGTCGTCAGCTTGTCGCCCGCGAGGGTAAACCATTTCACATTATCAGTTGCGAGATTCATCATCGCGTCAATATTTCGAGTATTAAACGCTTCGATAAATTTTTTCGTCGCTTCTAATTCATTCATTTTGGCAACGCTTTGCGGTTTATACTCCACAAAAACCGGCGATTGCTGATACTTAAAATCCTTCAAATCGGTCAATTTTTTGACTTCCTTGGTTTTCCAATTCATCAAATGGATACCAATCTCTACCGCGTCGTTTTCATACATATCGATCGCCAGTGAATTGCCATCCGGCGACCAATCGTGCCAGCTTTCGCTCAATTTATTATCGGTCAATTTCCATTGTTTTTTGCCATCAGGCGTAACCGCATAAAGTGAACTTTTGCCCTTTTGCACCGATTGATAACTGATAAAATTGTGTTTTTTGACCCAACGCGGCGGTCCGGCGTGATAATTATGCCACTCGGAAGTCTTGTCGTCTTTCGGATAAGTGGTTAAACGTCTGCGGTTTGAGCCATCGGCATCCATAATCCAGAGGTCTTCATATTCCTCGCGATTCGTGCGTTGTTTTTTGTAAACGTAAATAATATGCTTGCCGCCGGGCGAAAAACTCGGATCGCGGAAAGCCGCTTCTTTCTCGTCGGTTAGCTGCCGATATTTTCCCGTTTTCAAATCGATGATAAAAAGCTGATACCTTGTTTCGTTGCCGATTCTGCCCGATACAACCATCTCCGAGCCGTTATTCCGCGTTCCCATCCACGAATCTTCAAGCCGTAAATCACTGAGTTTCTTGACGTTATTGCCCATCGCGTCCATTTCATACAACGCGTAACAACGCTTACAAGCATCTCGATCGCTGACGAAAAACAGACGACCTTTATACGCGTAATATGTCCACGCGACGTCTTTGTGGTTCGTGATATTTCGCTTATCCGAACCGTCAACGTTCATCGAATAAACTTCATAATCGTCGTTCTTCGAATCTTTAGCAACGTTGTAAACAATTCGATATTGTCCGAAAACACTCGGCAGAGTAAGTAAAATTAAAAATGTTGTAAATAAATATTTTTTCATATTTTTAATGAGCACGATCATAGGAATCCTGCAAAAGTTGGACTAAGTCGCCGTTAAGCTGGCTCGTTTCAGTCAAAACAAACTGATGCGAAATACGCGGCATCGGACCCGTAAGTTTCGATTTTGTAATGGTTTCGTCGAAAGGTCGGTCACCCAAATCAAACCCGACGCGAAGTTCCTGCTTTTTGATATTTATCGCCGCAAACTCGCGATTTTCCAGAATTGAAACATAAGTTTTCTTCGGCAAAAACGACGAATCGGAAAAATGCTTTTTGGTAAAATCCAAAAAAGCCTCAAAAAGCTGACGCATCTCCTCGGCTTTGGCAAACTGATTGTCTAAAAGTTCGCTCGTGTCGCCATAGACTGGCTTTCCGCCGTTAAAATAAATTCCCGCCAAAAGCGAAGCATTCATATGTCCAAAACCGTGTTCGCTTTTTAGCAAATTGATTACGTCATTTCGTTTTTGACTACTGAAAGACTTAATATCGTCCAGCCAGCCGTCCAAATCCTTGCCGCTCGTTGATTTCAAATCGCCGATAAATTCTTTTTCTATTTCACCTGATGTTTTTGCTGCCATAAAATTCTCCTTTTTTTAGGTCTTGAGGCTCAATATTAATCGGCAAATTTGTTTTTGTATTGGAAAAAACTTACCTAATCAATCGGGATATAATTCAAATAATCGCCTTTTCGGTTTGCGTATTCATTCGGAGTAAAGCCGGAAAAATGCTTGAAATCATTGATAAAATGAGACTGATCGTAAAAGCCGCATTCGTTAGAAATTGCAGTCCAATTAATTACTTTCGAGTTCTCAATGTCGCTAACCGCCTTTTGAAAACGGAGAATTTTGAGATAAGTTTTCGGTGTCACACCAACTTGATGTTTGAACATCGCGATAAAATGTTTTTCGGAATAACCGATTTTAGTATTCAGTTTTGATAGGCTAATTTGATCGGGTTTACGGACAATTTCCGTCAAAGCGTATTCAACACAAGGGTTTAGAACGAGGCTCGACGAGAAGTTTCGCCACAAAAAGTTTTCAACAATGAGGAATTTATCTTCAACATTTTCCAAGATCTGTTCTCGTAAATTCGCAAATTCATCTCCCCACAACAAATCCGCATCTACCACGCAATCCGAAATTTCATTCATCGGCAACGGGAAAAACGGATAAGCCATTCCTTTTTTGAAGGCGATTATAAACATTGCCGATTCTTTACCCGATGGAATCGTGATCGGCTCGGTTCGCACCCCGGATGCCCAAACGTGATGACAAGTTTGAATCTCTTTAAGCGTTTGATTGTCGTAAATAAACTGCGGCTTATCGTTCAAATCAATAATGATCTCGACGTTTCCATCCGGCAAAAAACGGTCAACTTTATGTGCCGGAGAATACCCTCTGTGATAGATAAAGCAATCAACAAATTGCGACAGCGGAAAGCTCGGAATGTAGGTTTCTAAAATCATCACAGATAATTAAATCTTTTCGTAACTTCTTCATTTAAAGCGTCTTTGTGCGTGTGGCAAAAGCAATTATATGTCCATCCGGATCGGCAACGTAGCCGACCGTGTCGCCCCAATCTCGTTCTTGAATCTTGCTGATTTCTTTCGCTCCACATTCCAACGACCGTGCGAAAAATTCGACAAAATCGTCTGTAAGCAGATACAATTCGCATCGCGGAATTCCATTACCCGACGACGGATGCGGAGTTTGGTCCGCCAAGATTTTCGCAATTCCGTTTTCCGGCATCAGTCCGAGTTTCAAATCGTTGCTCAGTGTAAATTCGGTCATTCCGGGAACATCAAAAACCGGTTGCCGGCCAAAAAGCAACGAGTAAAAATCGCGGCTTCTTCTTTGATCGGCAACGTAAAGAATAACTTCGAATTTGAAATCCATTTTAATTCTGTGCGTGAACCGCAACGCGATTTCCTTCCGAATCAAGGAAAACGCACATATAACCGATCTCAGGGGAAATCTGAGTTTTCGGAATTACAATCGTGCCGCCCGCAGGCTCGATGCGGTCAACAACCGTTTGAATATCAGGATTCGCGTTCAAATAAATCAACGCTCCATTGTCACGCGGCTCATACATTTCATGCTTGCACAAAGCTCCGCTCACCTTTCCGCCCATCTCGTCGCCCGGAAATGAAACCATAATAAAATCACCCATTTCCATTGGCGTCATCGTGATTTGAAAAATCGTTTCGTAAAATTTTTGAGCCCTCGCGATGTCAACCGCCGGAATCTCAAACCAGTTTAGTGCATTTGTTGTGTTATCCATATAGTTCTCCTTTTAGTTTAGTTTTTGCTGTGTTTTTCGAACCATTAGCGTGATCAATGCCAGTATTATGAAAGTAACGGTTCCGAAAATTATCCACAAGAATAAATTGTTCGATTTCGGCTCTTCAGCAACCGGCGGCTTTTCCTTAATTGGAATTTCTTTCGCTTTTTCAATTCTAGCTTGTATAATCGGGTCGGAAAATCCGTATTCGCGTGCTTTTTCGTAAATCGTTACTGCATCTTTTCTTTGACCTAAAAAATAATTGGCGTTTCCCAGATCAAACATCAAATTTGCGATAATTTTGTCCGGTGGTTTGATAAATGTAACACGTTCATTTAGTTGAAAAAATATCGCATCGCGAAGTTGAATTAACTCCTGCTGCGACATATTATTCTCCGGCACCGGATTCACGCCAAAGTTTGTGTTTATTAAGAACTCGCTTGATATTGATTGGTCGCCGTTGATTTTTGCTTCAAGAACTTTGACGTGCAGCCATTCTGAACCGTGATGGGATTGCGGATTTATTTCTATCGCTTTTTTAATCCAGACAATTGCATTTTGATTATCTCCGAGCAGTTCATAAACTGTTCCAAGGTTCGACGCTGTCGCGTATCGCCCCGGTTCAAGCCGCTCGATTCTTAAATACAGTTCCTTTGCTTCTCGATATTTAGCTTGCAAAATTAAGACGATTCCGGCATCAGAAAGAAAATTTACCTTTTTTGTTTGTTCATACTTGTTCTTCAACTCTAAGACTTTTTTAACATAATTAAATTTCTCAATTTTATGTCCTTTCGGAACTAAACCCTCTTCATCAACCCATAGAGCTGTGCCGTCGCTCAATCTTTTCATTTCAGTATTTATGCAGGCGAGCGAATCAATTCCGCAAAATAACGTAATCAAAATAATCAACGATAATGTTTTAATCATATTTTTTCCTTAGTGATTTATGAGCGATTTATGAATTTTCCCAATGAAAACAAATCGCGTAACCATCAGGATCGCTGAAAGTAATCGCTTTGAAACCATACCCTGTAATTTCAGGCGGACTAACATTCAAACCCTTTTCAGTCAATACTTTATGAGCTTCCTCAACATTCGGACAGCCAAAGTATATGATCGTGTCTCCATGATTTTTGTCGCGAATTGTATCTCGCTCAGGCGGACGCTCGCCTTCGTCAAACGCTGTGTTGAGCATCAATTCCGCGTTATTCAACCGCAGCCAAACCCAACCCGATTCATCGCCTTTTCCTGAATCGCTGACAATTTCAAAACCCAGAATATCACGATAAAACACGAGCGATTCCGGCATATCAAAAACCATCAAAAGCGGACAGATTCCTTGTAAATCAATCTTCATTACTCTTTTTTGGTATCAAAACTGACCATCCATTGAACGCCGAATTTATCGGTAAACATTCCGAAATAATCACCCCAAAAGGTTTGATTCATCGGCATTGTGACGGTTCCTCCCGCGGAAAGTCCGTTGAAAAGGCGATCTGCTTCTTCGCGGCTTTCTGCGGTGATCGAGATCGAAAAATTGTTTCCTTGTTTATAGTTCGTCGCCCATTCGCCGCCGGTATCGCTACCCATAATGATCGTTTCCTTGCTGATCGGAAGCGAAACATGCATGATTCGATTGGCATGTTCGGGCGACATTTGATGTTCTTCCGAAGGAGGCATTTCGCCAAATCTCCCCATATACGGAAATTCGCCGCCGAAAACCGATTTGTAAAAATTAAACGCCTCTTCGCAGTTCCCGTTGAATGTTAGATATACATTTACTGTTGCCATATTTTTATCTCCTCAATTCCTTTTACTTTCGGGCAAAAAATCGCCCAAAAAATTCCGTTCCATTGAATTTCCCCAGCCTGCTCCGTGATCGCTCGTATTCATTTCAATATGTTTCTCGCTTACCCGAAATTCGCCAAACTGAAGCAAATAAAGTATGTTACCCGGACGTAGATGCTCGCTCGCCCATGTGAGCGGAGAATCGCCATTGGCATCGCGTGCGGTTTTGTCGGCACCATTTTCGATCAGATATTTGATTGTTTCGGCATCCGCATAAGCCGCTGCACGATGTAGCGGAGTTTCGCCTTTTGTCCGCACATCACGCATAAAAGCTCCCGTTTCTTTGCCCGGAATCGTCGTTGCATTTACGTCTGCACCGTTTTCGACGAGTAACTTCACGACATACAAAAAATACGGACGACCTGCCTTTGCAAGCGAACTGTGCAACGCAGTTTCGCCGGTGTCAGGCTGTGCAAAATTGACGTTGGCACCGTGCTTTATCAAAAAATCGACGACTTTCCAATGTCCGAAGAATGACGCGTGACCGAGTTCGCCGTTTAAGTTAATACTCGATAAATCGCCGCCCGCATTGAGGATTGCTTTGAGAGCCGTAACGTCATTGTAATAGACAAACCATTGCAATAGCTTGATTTCGCCTTCATACAAAATCGCTTTCCAATCAGGCAACGCGACGAGATCAAACACTAAATCGGTTCGTCCGCGACTGATTCGATCAATGATTTCGTCTTTGGTCATGCTTCTGAAAGTTCCTTCAAAATCGCAAACGCCCTCGGAAATGCGTCGCCCATAAAGTCTACGAAATTATCATCAACATCAACTTCGCAGGTTACTTTCGTCTTTCCGTTTTCATCCGTCAAATAGTATCTTTCGAGCGAATTTGCCCAACCCGATTCGGGAGCAAACGGAGTTTCCACGCCGTCTCAGAGTTCGCCTAAATGCCTGAAAATCATCGTGTTAGGAGCGTCTTTTTTCTCGATGACACTAAACATTCCGTTTCCTTTGCCGTCGCCAAAAATGATTCTGCTTCCTTCTTCCCAATCGGATTCGGCGGAGGAGATTTCGGAAAAAGCACTTGTCCATTTGCGATAGGTTTCGTCCGTCCAAAGAACTTCCCAAACCTTTTCTTTGGTTGCGTTTATCGTTATTTCGTATTTTTGTGTTTTCATAATTTTTGATCAATGCTGAAACACGCACGGAGTAAGTGTGTCTTTTTCTTCAAAGTTTACGCCCTTACTTCGTGCGGGCTTCTGCAATTAAGCCTCTAATAATTTCTGAATATCAAACTTTTTCATCTTCATAAAAGCCTGAACAACACGCGGCGATTTTTCGGGATCCTTTATTAATTCTTCCAAAATTGTAGGGACAATTTGCCACGAAACGCCGAATTTATCCTTCAGCCAACCGCATTGGCTTTCCTCGCCGCCGCCTGCTGTAAATATGTTCCAATAATAGTCAATTTCGTCCTGAGAATCACACTCCACTACCAATGAAACGCCTTCGTCAACCTTAAATTGATGCGGTGCGGAACTGTCAAGAGCGACAAAAAACTGTCCGTTGAGCGTAAATTGAGCGTGTTTTATCGTTCCTTCTACATCGGGTTCGCCAGCCTGATAACGGCTGATGCTGACAATTTTTGAATCGGCAAAAATCCTCGTATAAAAGTTGATGGCTTCCTCAGCATTTCCCGCCTTATCCTGTGTAAACATCAAGGCAGGAACAAATTTCAATCCGTTGATACTGTCTTGCATAATCTGCCAGCTAACGCCGAATTTATCCTGACAAAATCCGTATTTTTCCTTGCTCCAAGGGTAGTAATCCAAAGGCATCATAACTATTCCGCCGTCTGAAAATGTCTTCCATTTCGCATCAATCTCTTCAGCCGAATCGCAGTTGGCAAAAAATGAGATGGACGGATTGATTTTGAACATTGGTCCGCCATTTAAACCCATAAATTTTTGTCCGCACAGTTCTGAAACTACGACCAACGGGTTTTCATCCGTGATTCTTGAACCGGCGAAAACATCGCAATAAAACGACATCGCTTCTTTTGCATTGCCATCAAACCAAAGGCATGGATAAATTGAGTTTTTCATATGTAAGAATTATTTCGCCCGAATCATATTTCCGCGTTTTTCGTGGGTAACTTCCGCCAATCCCAAAGCTTCCATGAGCGGCGGAATATACATCCCAAAGCGTCCGCGGAAACCTTTTTTCAAGCCATACCAACCGCCGACAGGATTTGATTCCAGCGTCCCCAAGCTTCAAAAGTGCCGTCTTTAGCGGGTTTCTGTTCATCAGCACTCCCGAGTTCCATCCAATCACCGTGCTCTTTAAGCATCGCGTGTGCGTCGTCAAGACATCGAATATCGTAATGCAAAATCGTTTTCCCAACCGTGCAGACCAGAATTTCCTTGCCGTCTTTCGTGTCCATATGCATCGTGTATTCAGACGATAGAGTTGGCGTTTTTAGCGTCATTGGTTTATCTTTTGAGCCGATTTCGTATTTCATAACTGTTTCTCCATTTACGATTTGTTGAATTGAATCATTGAAAAATGTGCACCGCTCGGGTCGCTCACCAAACACATTCGACCAACGTTCGGTGCATCAAAAGGCGGACAGAAAACGTTGCCTCCATTGGCTTTAACGGCTTCAAACGCGGCATCGCAATCGTCAACCGCGATATACGTTCCCCCAATGCGACGGAATATTTTCCCAACCTTCGCCGAAACCTTCGTTTAGCTCCATCATGCCGCC
>CAVXPU010000011.1:0-70389 GCA_963763855.1 Pyrinomonadaceae bacterium
GACAGCCTCTTTTTTATTTTCTATACTTTGAGAAAAAAGTTACAAGCGTGAAAAAAAGTAGTGACAAAGGATTAAAAGTTTGTTACAATTTCTCTTTGATTTGTTACAAAAATATCTAACTGACGATTCTTTTGACAACGTTTTATTAAGTCAATGCAACTAAGAGCGTTCAGTTATGAATTGATTTATTGATTTTTTATCAAACGAAGGGGGAAAATACACAGTGGCAGCAGCTAAACCAATGACTTTGCAAGATAGGATTTTGCAAATTGACCATATCCAGGCACGTCGTTTTTCAAAATTAAACGGGGCGACCGTGGAGATTGCATCAGAGGGAATTATCAGACATCTACGAGCATGTGCGAGAATGGACGTTAATCCTGATGCTTCAGCAGTCAGAGAAATTATTGACGATGCTTTGAATGGAAGAAGAGTGTTTGCAGAAACTTCAAACGATCTTCTTGCCGCTTAAATTTAATTTTTACGCAATTTTTATTCTAGTAGTATAAATTTTTCCGTCTCAAATAATGAGGCGGATTTTTTTATTTAAAGGATGTACATTATGGATTTACTTCTTCTGGATAAATCGTTTTTGCATCGGAATCTGCCAGATTGCTTCTAACCAGCAAAATTAAATCAACTCCCGGACGCAACGGATATTCGCCAGCTTTCTTGTAATGACTTGCGTAATTAATGGCGATATCGGCTTCTTGGTCGTCTTTTTTCGCGACGATCATCTCTGCGGTATTAGCATCTACTATTTTGCCTTGAAAATTAGCGTGCGGAAATTCACGCATATACCAGGGCATTGACCAATATTCAGGCGAAACAATCTCAATCGTTGCATCTTTACCTTTTCCGCTCTTTTGGGCGTAATATTCTATTTTTTTGATTAAATCAAGAAAACCTCGTTTTGTGTGGGCATAAACGTAAGGCATTTCGTCGTTATCATAGCGTTGAAAATTTAAATCATAAGTCTGATAGCCTAAAACCCCGACAGCTACAAAAATTAATAATCCGCCAAATGCTTGCAATGCAACGTCTTTCTGTCTGGTTATTTCGTTGATTCCATATCCTGCAACCAAACACATCGGTAAAACGAATGAGAGGGCAAGCCAAGGCGTTTTGTAGGGAATTATTGTATAGGCAGCGAAGAGTCCAAATGCCCAAAGCCCTGCAAACATTGCGAATTTATGTCTGCCTTTGAAAAATGCAATCAAAGTTCCAACGGCAGATAGGATTAAAATTGGCGATTCAACCTTGCCCAGCCATTTTACAAACGCCAAGTTGCCGTTTTGCGTGTGGTCGTCCGTTCCGGTTTTTGTCCAAAAAGCGTAAGCTTCAAAAGCTCCTGAAACGCCATTCCAATAAGTGAAAAATGAAGAGAAGAACAAGACACTCACATAAATAAAAACAACAATGACAACCGAAACTATCAGTCGCATATCCGATTCGTTACAACGCTCGATAAAACGATTCCAGGTTATTATTTCAAGCGGTTCGAGTTCGTTAATTTTGATCTTGCCAAAGAAACTGACGTAAATTTTCCGCCAAATCCAAATGCAGAAAAACGCGATAATCATTGTTCCAAGCGTAATAAATGCAGTTTCTTTGGTCGCAAAAAATAGTGCCGTAGAAGCCGATGCGAGTATTAGATAAATTGGCTTGCCATCGTCCCAATTTAAGAGCATTCGCATTACCAAGAAGACTAAAAATGCTTCAATAGCGAAAACTCCAATACGTAATATCCACAATAAAGTCGCATTATCATCACCGACAATATTGCCGACATTCATTACCGATGGCATAAAACAGACGAGCAAAAGCAAGGTCATCGAAACAGTCGCCCAAATTTGGGGTTTACGACCTTCAATGAAAAATAAAACACCTAAAACGATTCCCAGACTACAAAAAACGAAGAAGATTTCGTGGATAAAATAGCGTGAAATATAGACCATTCCGGGCGAGAGAGCGAGAAATAGAGCTGCACAAAGGCTTCCGACTGTTCCAATATATTTTCTTAAAAACAATACCATTACGACCATCAGAACACCGAAAATGCCGACGCTTGCCCGAATCCAAAAAGTCTCCAAGCCGAACAATTTCGTAAATGCCAGCGAAATATAGTAGAGCGTAGGACCGTGATAATTGCTTGGATCATATTTGTAAATCCCCTCTCTGAAAAGAGTTACAAGAAAATAACCGTTTACGCCTTCATCGTGGTGTAAGGGTTTGAGTGCCAGATCATAGAAACGCCAAAAAGCGGCTAGTAACGTGATAATAATTCCGCAAATTAACCACGTTGAATTCGAATTTTTGATTTCAGATGTAGGATTGACCTCTAAATTGTTGTCCATATCGTAGTAACTTTCTTCAACTTCAGCGAATCTTGTAAACCTTGTATTGACCAACTTCCGCAATTTTAGGATATTTCTCAAAAAATTCCTGATTCACGGTCAAGCTGCCGGTTTCCTCAGGCGAAATTATGACATATTCGAGATCATTTTTCCGCAATAGATCGTCCGCCATCGCCGAACCTTCGTAAATTCTTTTAGCTTCATTTTCACGCGTAACATAGTCAATTCCATAAGACGAAAGATGTCCGCTATAACGCATTAACGAGCGTCTGCCGGATAAAACAACAGCGGAATTATATGTTGGGGCATTCAGAAATAAAGCATTCGGTTGGGTCTTTTGTTTAATTTCTTCGGCAATTTTTACAGCATCGCTGCTAAAAACTTGGTAATTTATTTGCCGCGAAACAACCCGAAAAACGTCTAATGCACCGGAAAATGTCAGGATAATAAAACACGTGACCGCAATCAATTTGAAGAAAACCTCTTTTTCCCATAGAAACGCCAGAAACCAAGCCAAAATCGGCAGCGAGCCGATAAACCAATAAATCAAAACTTTGATATTATCCCATTCCCAAGGGGCGAGTTTGACGGTATTTGCAAGGATGAAAATAAACGCAAATGGAACGTAAAAAAGGATTTGGGATTTGGGATTTTGGAATTGCTCCTTACTATCTTGCGTCTTTGCGTCTTTGCGTCTTTGCGTTAAAAATAAAGCAATTACGACGAGCGGAATAAAAAGCCCTAAGTTTTTCACCCAAAACAGGATAAAATTTTGCTGCCCGGAATCCCAACCAAAATGCCATCCGACAAATTTACTTAAATTCGTCGCACTTCCGGTTAGCGACCAAATTAATTCGGGAATTGCAAAAAGTGCTACCGACAATCCAAAGGTGAGCCAAATTTTTGCTTTTTTGATATTAAAGAAAAACAAAAATGCACAAACAATAAACAAAACGAATAAACTGTGAACGTGAATTAGCGGCAGCGTTCCCGCGAGGAGTCCAACTACGAGCATTGAAACCGTATCAACTTTCGCACCCTGTTTATCCTGTCCATCCCTGTCAAATTCCGGCTCTTCGGTAAAAATCTGCCAAAGTTTGGTCATAACAATCAGCACAATCGGCATTCCAAGCAGAAAGCCCCTTTGCGTTAAAAATAATGCAATTAGTGAATTTCCCCAACGCAATAATTCGCCCTTAATTGTGTAATCCGTCGGCAAATTCCATATGAATTCAAAAAAGCCGCGTCCATCTTGCCAATAGTCCCGAAAGAAAATCACGAATCCCATTCCGCCGCTAAAAAGCAGGAGTAGCGGTGCGATTTTTCCTGCGAGTTTATTTTTTGTTAGGGCGACGGTAAAGCGTTCTAATAAAATGACTAACGAAAAGCCTAACGTCACGTTTTGGACAAACATCGCGTCTTTTACGTTGGCACCAAGTTTGACCAAACAAGCTGTAATAAAATCGACAATAAATGGATATGTGAATTTTGCTCCCGCATAAGATGGGTTTTCAGGCGGGAAATTGTTGCCTTCGGTAAAACTGAAAATAGCTCCCAGATGAAATGGTAAATCGCCTAAATTTTGCGAACCGCCGGTGAAAATTCCGTCTTTCGTTTCAAACATCGCCCTGTCAAAAAACAGACAAAGCAGCAGGAAAATCAAAACGTAGTAAGTAAAAACCAGAAATTTTCTAAGATTTGCTCCTTCGAGTTTTCCCCTTGCTTTGTTGAGGTTAGCGGTAAATTGTTTGCGAATATTTGTCTGCGAAAGAAGACCAATCGGCAAAAGTGTTACAAATAATCCGGAAAGAACTGTACCGGCAGGGAGTCCGAAAAAACAAGCGAGTAAAAAAGTGATTGTGCCGAAAATTGCCGAACCAATCACGTTTCCAGCGGACAAACGACCAAGCAAAGATTCTTCTTTTTCGTAAAGATAGGTTAATAGCGTTCCGCCAATCGTTATCAGTAAGATGATTGCTAAAGAAATGAGCATTTAATAAATTATCTCCAATCGACTTTAATAAATTCTATCTCAGCTTTTTCTACGGTATCATTTGAATTAAATGTTATTTTTAAATTTTCAACAGCCGCTAAATCAACACCTCGTTGAAATAACTGGTCAAGTTCATAAGTCATTTTGTTTGAATTAATATCCACATCCAAGCCAGATTTACCAAGCAAATCAACAACTTCTACTCGGGTCTTGCCAATTAGAACATTTCTTTTTATTAAATCTCTTGCCATGCCCGGACGGTAAGTCCATCTGAAATCGTCATCATTCCAATTTTCGTTCAGAAAAGTTTTAGGCTGAATCCTATTTCGTGCTTGCTCAATAGGAACCGAACAGCTTGAAAAACAAACAAATGTGAAAATCACAAACAAAAATAGTAAGAAATTTAGACGCATATTTTACAATCAAATTAAGCCATAAGTTGCTGATTTCTCAAAATTCAAGATAGAGGTTACAATACCTGTTTTGATTTTACTTTGAACTTTGAACTAATTTTATGTTACAAGCAGGAATCGTAGGATTGCCCAACGTCGGGAAATCAACTCTTTTTAACGCCTTAACCGCTCAGGAAGCAGCACTTGCGGCAAATTATCCGTTTGCCACAATTGAGCCGAATGTTGGCGTTGTTGCCGTGCCTGATGAACGCCTAGGCGTTTTAGAAAAAATGATCAAGGCTCAACGCGTGGTGCCTGCAACTGTTGAATTTGTTGATATTGCGGGTTTGGTAAAAGGTGCTTCGGAAGGTGCCGGGCTCGGAAATCAATTCCTTGCAAATATTCGTGAAACGGATGCGATTGTTCAGGTTGTCAGATGTTTTGATGATGACGATATCATTCACGTCGAAGGCTCGGTTAATCCAATTCGCGACATTGAAACGATTCAAATCGAACTTGCACTTGCGGATCTGCAAAGTCTTGAAAAAAGACGTGATAAGGCTCAACGCGGCTCGAAATCGGGTGATAAAGAAGCCAAGCGAGATCTCGAAATTATCGAGAAACTTCTACCTGTTTTGGAAGACGGCAAACCGATTCGCAGTATGAATTTGACCGCGGATGAAAAAGAAATCGTTCAAAAATGGTTTTTACTAACTTCGAAGCCGACAATTTATGCCGCAAACGTGGACGAAAATTCGCTGATGAACCCGGACGAAAACCCATACGTTAAATTGGTTAAAGATTTTGCAACCGCTGAAAATTCCGAAACGGTTGTAATTTGTGCAAAATTAGAGGCAGATTTGGTGGCTTTGGAAGAAGACGAGCGTACGGAATTTTTGAAAGACGTCGGCGTGGATTCAAGCGGCGTTGATAGTTTGATCAAATCCGCATATCGTTTGCTAGGTTTGATGTCTTTCCTAACCGCCGGCGAGAAAGAAGTTCGTGCATGGACGATTCCAATTGGCACAAAAGCACCAAGGGCAGCAGGTGAAATTCATTCCGATATCGAACGAGGATTCATCCGTGCGGAAATTATCGGATACGAAGATCTAGTCGCTTGCGGAACACGTAAAGCAGCATCAGAAAAAGGTTTAGCACGGCTCGAAGGTAAAGAATATGTAATGCAAGAAGGCGATGTTGTTGATTTTCGCTTTAATGTTTAATAATTAGAATTGCTAACTACTCAGATTACGAAAATTAGATTGACTTCATAATCCAAAGTAGTAAGATTAGAGTGATGAAAGATATACGCTCAAAGATTAACCAAATTCTCCTGAAAGGTCTTTCTGGCTTTTTAGCATTTTGGTTAAGTAGCGTTTTAGTTTTGGCTTGTTGCGGTTCGCATCTTTTTACTGTTTCGGCTTCAAACGTTGAAGAAGAAATGAGTTGTCCAATGGACGGCGGACACGATTGTTGTAAAAAAGATAAAGATGCGACAAATGTTTCAGAATCTGAACAAAATAAAGATGATTGTTGTGTTTTTAAACCGACCAAAATTTTATCAACAGATTTGCAAAAACAGCAAGACGTTAGACAGACATTAGCTGTTACCGAAAAAACTGAAAAGCCAAAACCCGTTTATTTCATCAAAAATTCTTATAAACCTACCAAAGTTTATCATTCTGCTATCCGCAATCGCGGCAGCACTTATCTACAGAATTGTGTTTTCCGAATTTAAGGCGAAGTATGTCTGAAAATCGCACTTTTTAGTTCGAACTTTATCTAAAGTTCGACAAATCTTAAATTTAACCAATAAAATTATTGGAGGAAGAGACAATGAAAAAGAAAATTATAATTTTAATATCTGCTCTTTTAGTTTTTGGATTAGCAATTGTTGCTTATTCCGTTACTAAATCGACCGCTTTCCTAAACACTTCCGAATCGTGCTGTGCAATGAAAGATTGTTGTAAAGACGGAGTATGCAAGATGGGCGGGGAATGCTGCAAAAAACACGATTCCAGCCAAGTGAAACAAAAAGACAGCACAGAAATGACTGCAATGAATCACGGCGATAAAGCCGAGTGCTGTAAAGATGGCAAATGCACGATGGATTGCTGCAAAGACGGCAAGTGTACGATGGGCTGCTGTAAAGATGGCAAATGCACGATGGATTGCTGCAAAGACGGCAAGTGTACGATGGGCTGCTGTAAAGATGGTAAATGCGACATGAAAAAGAAGGACGGAGAACCTAACACAGCTAAGGCTGAATGCTGCAAAGGCAAAGATTCTTGCCCGATGCACAAAGGTGAAAATAAAGACAAACCAAAAGACAACTAAATCAATAGGAAATAGTTAGCCTACGAAAAATACGAAAATTACGAAAAAGAATTTTGAATATTTCGTTTATTTAGTGTTTTTCGTAGGCAAAAAATATTTATGAAATTTTTAACGACCATGATTTTCGTGGCGATTTTGTCTTTTGTCGCATCTGCTCAAAACGTCGTTCGTTATGATTTAAAAATTGACGAAACGACCGTCAATTATTCGGGCAAAACTGTTAAAGCGTTGGCAATTAACGGACAAATTCCTGCTCCGACTCTGACTTTTACAGAAGGCGACATTGCCGAAATCCACGTTTTCAATAACCTGAATGAAGAATCGTCGCTACATTGGCACGGCATTTTATTGCCCAATGAGCAAGACGGCGTTCCGTATCTGACGACCACGCCAATCGCTCCAAAGTCCACGCATATTTTTCGTTTTCCAATCAAGCAAAGCGGGACATATTGGTATCATTCGCACAGCAATTTGCAAGAGCAACGCGGACTTTACGGTGCGTTTATTATCAACAAAAAAGACGAACCGAAAATCCCGAATTACACTGTTTTGTTGAGCGATTGGACGGATGAAAGTCCGCATGAAGTTCATCGTTCTTTGAAAAATGCCAGCGATTATTACGCCATCAAAAAAGATGCGGTGCAGTCTTATGGCGAAGCGGCGAAGGCTGGAGCAATCAAACAGAAATTTCGGCAAGAATGGCAACGGATGAATGCGATGGACGTTTCGGACGTTTATTACGATGCGTTTTTGACTAATGGAAAAAAGTCCGACGTTCAACCACAATTCAAAGCAGGTGAAAAAGTTCGCCTCCGAATAATCAACGGCTCGGCTTCGACATATTTTTGGGTGCAATTTGCGGGCGGACAAATGACGGTTGTCGCATCGGACGGTATGGATGTTGAACCCGTGGATGTTGATCGCATGATAATTTCGGTTGCGGAAACTTTCGATGTAATCGTCACGATTCCCGAAGATAAATCGTTTGAATTGCGTTCAACCGCCGAAGATCGGACGAAAGCGACATCGCTTTGGCTCGGAAGCGGCGACAAAGTGAACGCTCCCGTTTTGCCAAAACTCAAGCTTTTTGAAGGCATGAAAATGATGAACGATATGGGCAATCACACGATGAAAATGTCGTATCAGCAGATGGATATGAATGAGGTGATGTATGACGAAACCACACCCGATCCGACCAAAATTACTGACGAGCCTTTCATTCCGCCCGTAACTTTGAATTATGCGATGCTCAAATCGCCGAGAAAAACGTCACTTGATCCGAACGCTTCGGTGCGAGAAATTAAATTCAAATTAACCGGAAATATGAACCGATATATGTGGAGCATGGATGATAAACCGCTTTCAAAATCGGACAAAATCATGATAAGGAAAGGCGAGGTTGTCCGCATCACGCTCTATAACGACACGATGATGCGTCATCCGATGCACTTGCACGGTCATTTTTTCCGGATTTTGAATGGTCAAGGCGAGTATTCTCCGCTTAAAAACGTCATGGACATTATGCCGATGGAGGAAAATGTCATCGAATTTGATGCGAATGAGGAAAAGGATTGGTTTTTTCATTGCCACATTCTCTATCATATGATGGCGGGAATGGGCAGAGTTTTTAGTTATGAAAATTCGCCGCCGAATACTCAAGTTGCCCCGACGCAAAAGAATTGGAATTATTTCAAAAACGAAGATGCACGAATGATTCACCCGATGTTTGAAGTTTCGGCTCAATCAAACGGGCTTTTCGGACACGGAATGGTGATGAATAATTACTACTTTGCCGCAACTCAGTTTCACTTTAATCCGAAACACGGTTTTGAATCCGAACAAAAATTCGGACGATTATTCGGCAAAAGTCAATTTTTTAATGCCTATGTCGGCTTTGAATTCAATCGCGAGGAAAATCATGCAGAAAATCGTTGGGAAAATGAAGTGTTAGGCACGGCAGGTTTCGAATATACTTTGCCGATGTTTGTTAAAACCGATGTTCGCGTGAATCACAAGGGAAAATTTCGTCTGCAATTTGAGCGAGACGATCTGGCATTGTCAAAGCGACTGCGGTTTAATGCAATGTGGAATACCGACAAAGAATACGAGGTCGGTCTGAAATACATTTTGACAAAACGCTGGCAACTTTCGGGAAACTATTATAATCATTATGGTTTCGGTGCAGGATTGACTTTCAATTATTAGGGAATTGAACCACATAGGGACATAGAACACATAGAAAAAATTATCCAAAGAACTATGTGAACTATGTTTCTATGTGGTGAATAAAAATTATGAAAACTATTCTATTTATTACAGTTACACTTTTATTTACGGCTTTTGCCAACGCACAAGACTTCGGCAAAATTGATGCGGACGTGCAAAAACAAATAGGTGCGTCATTGACGAGTTATTACGCTTTGTCAAACTCTTTGATCGATTCGGACTCTGAAAAAGCAAGTATCAAAGCCGAAGAATTAGACAAAACCTTTGATGCAATTGATGTCAGCAAAATGACCGACGCACAAAAGACGATGTGGGGAAAACTCGAAAAACTGCTCCGTCTTGACGCAAAGCACATTAAAGACAACAAAGAAGTCGGGCATCAACGGGGACATTTTGCAAAACTTTCAAACAATATGTATGCACTGATTTTCAACTTCAAAGCCAATGAAACAGAGGCTTATCTGCAATATTGTCCGATGAAAAAAGCTTCGTGGCTTTCTGATAAAAAAGAGATTCGCAATCCCTATTACGGCAATAAAATGCTTGATTGCGGTTCTACTAAAAAGACTTTGAAAAAAGCCTAGCGGCAAAAGATGGAAAATATCGCAGACATAAATCACACTAAACAAAAGCTCTACATACTCGCTTTCGGGCTTGCTGCGTTTACTATTTTTTACAATATCATCGAAGGTTTGGTCGCGACATACTTTGGCTACACTGATGAAAGTTTGGCATTATTTGGTTTCGGCATTGATAGTTTCATCGAAGTAATTTCAGGAATTGGAATTGCTTCGATGATCCTTCGGATTCAATGGAATCCGAATAGCAACCGCGATAATTTTGAACGAACCGCATTGAAAATTACGGGTATGGCTTTCTATTTGCTTGTGTTAGGTCTAATAACTACAAGCATTTACAATATTTGGACCGGTCATAGTCCTGAAACAACGTTGGCGGGAATTATAATTTCTACCGTTTCTATTGCCGTCATGTGGTTATTGATAATCGGCAAAAGAAATGTCGGAAACCAATTAAATTCCGAAGCGATTCTTGCCGATGCAAATTGCACCAAAGTTTGCGTTTATATGTCAATCATCTTGCTGATTAGCAGCGGGATTTATACCCTGACAAATTTTGCATACATTGATAGCATCGGCACTCTGGGACTCGCATATTTTTCTTTGAAAGAAGGAAAAGAGTGCTTTGAAAAAGCGAGCAGCGATAAGATATGCTGTGATCACGATTAAATAACTATGAAAAAATATATTTTACTATTGATCGTTTTATTGACCTTAAAAATTGCCGTTTTCGCTCAAGCAAAAACCGAAAAATTGACCGGACAAGTCGTTTGCTCGCTTTGTTGGTTTGAAGAAGAAGACCGCAACAAATCGCCCTATGGAAACGCCGCCGATATTGATTGTGCTGCCGATTGTGCGAAAAACGGCAAGGGACAATCTATCGCCGTTAAAAACGAAAAAGGCGAATTCCTTTTGTATGAATTAGAAAAAGGTTCGTTTGACTTAAAGGCGAAAAACTTTCTGGAATTCGTACCCAAAACGGTTGAAATTGAAGGCGTTGTTCGCAAAAACAAGGATAAATACATTGTCAAAGTTAATGCCTTGAAGGTTTTGAAAGCCTCCGAGGTTAATAACGAAATTGTTGACGCAAAACTTGCATTAAATGATCTTTCCGGTGTCGCCCAAGATTTGAAAACGTTCAACGGACGTTTCGCCATCGTCAATTTTTGGGCAACTTGGTGCGTGCCTTGCAAAGAGGAAATGCCCGATCTTGCAGCGATTCAAAACGAATATGCACCGCTTGGCGTTCAGGTAATCGGCGTAACTGCCGACACCGAAAAAGATAAGGCGAAAGTGCTGAAATTTGTCCGCGACGTCAAAGTAAATTTTCCGATTTGGCTTGGGTTGACTAACCCGCAAATGGAATCATTTGGAGTTGGAAAAGCTCTGCCTGCAACAGTTATAGTTAATCGTGAAGGCAAAATAGTTTGGCGAAAGGTTGGCAAAATTGACGCTGTTGAGCTGAGAAAAGAACTCGACAAATTGCTTGATTCGAAAGTTGCACACGTCAAAATGAAGAAGTCGAAGGCTGATAATACCTCGCTTGTGCCTGCCTGAGCGGTCTGACCGGGCGAAGGCTCGGCTGTTCGGGGAACGGCTCAAAACGCAAAAAAATTCACATGGGGTTTGCGGGTAATTCCGGGACAAGTTGAACGGGCGAAGGTCCGCACAACGTTAATGTATCGTCCCCATCCGCAGATAAATATCGGAGTTGAATATAATCCGTACGTCGGCGAAGTTCGCCCGCTTTTGACGTTGATTCCATTGAAAGAAACGAAAAATCGTCCGGCTATTATTTTCGGATTCAGTTCAGACCGAATCGGCACGCCAAGCGGAAGTTCGTTTTACCTGACCGCAAGCAAAGATTTAACCAATTGGACAGGCTTGCCAATCGCACCATACGGCGGAATTGTTTATGGAACTTACGAAAAAAAATGGCGGGCAATCGGCGGTTTGAACATTAGAATTCGGGATAATTTAACGTCGCTGATTCAGTTCGACGGTGTAAAAGTTCACCCAACTCTGACATATAACTTTAACGAAACACACGGTTTAACTTTCTTAATGATTCGCGGGAAGAATCCGGGATTTACTTATACTTATTCATTTTAGGCGACTATTGTGAAACGTTGTTCAGCGAAATCGAGGAATTTATTGTCATAGCTCTTTTCATTAAATGTAACTTCATCGTCGTCTGCAACTAGTAAAACACTCGAACAACGAGTTCCATAAATTGGCGTTTCTATAAAAATCGGAGACAAAATACGCTCGCGTTCTAATCCAATGCCGGTGTTTGGTAAATCTTCATCATTTGCCACAGTTTTATCGGCTAAAATTTCGAGCAAATTATCTGTGGTTATTTCATTCAAACTATTTTGCAGCTTTGCTTTTCCGCTTTTAACTTTGTGCCAGTCCGTGTCAAGCAAATGATTGCTCAAGCCGTAAATGCCCGAATTTAACGTGATTATTTCATCGGAAATATTTGAGTAATACGCAACATTTGTATTGTGTGAAAGTTCGCCGATCAATAAATTAAAGCCGGTGTAATTATCCCTATCTGATTGAATCTGTTGAAGATAATGTTGCGGAGAATCTCCGCGAAACAAAAAATCTTTAACCAAATTTCCGCGTGAAAGCCTGCCTTTCGGCTGATTCGGATCACGAAAATTTGTTACCGCCGCGAAACGTCCTGTTTTTGTAACGCCTAGCCAAGTGCCGCCGTGAACCAAGTCTTTTCCAGCTAAAATATTGGGATTTTCCGCCCAAAAATCTGTCGGTGCGGTTGGACGTTCATAAAATTCATCGCGGTTTGCGGCGAGAATAAATTTGTATTTCGGATGCTGATCTATCGCAAATAAAATTATACACATTCTAAAGTCGTTTGATGGAATTTAAGTAAATAAACAGTTTATCACCTTGCCGTTTCACTTCGCCGCTAATTTCTACCGGCTCAGCAACGTAATCTAAAAACTTTGATTTATCTGCAACAATCCATAATTCGGAAACGTTTCCGTCGCGGTCTTTAACGACAAACAAGGGAGGAATTCCGCCGCTCAAGCAACGAATCGCACATTCCTTATGCGGCTTCGATTGCCCCGGATTCATCACGCCAAGATAACATTTGCTGTCGACAATTTCGCCGTTAAGTGCTTGCACGCCAAGGCTTTCCATCGATTCAGTATTCGCAGTTTCTTTCGTTTCGTTTCCCCGAATTGAATCGGAAACGACCTCGATCATTTTCAAATCGTCGCGGTAGATCAGCTTACCTTTCAATTTTACCGATTGATTTTTGTATGCAGAAACGTCAACCCCGAATTTTCCTTCGGAAACGAGCGGAAATCTCTCAAACAGCGGCAAAGTTCCATTCCTTTCCGACTTTTCGACCAGTAAAAATGGTATTGGTTCAGCTTGAATTGTACCTGTAAATTCTTTAGTTTCAGTAAATTCAAAAAAACTATTGGCGAAAGGTTTTTGACCAAACCAAAGAGTGATCGCCAAAATTATTCCGACCGCAAACGCAAACACCACGAAGGAACGAACAAGCTTCGCCACGTCTTTCGACATTTTCGGCAAATATCCGATATAAAAATCTTCGCTCATAACAATAATCCTCACTTCGTTTTGCCAGCTAACGTTCTTTGAAAAATAAATACCGTAAAAACCGGAACTCGGACACTCTTGTCCGAATGCCTTTGCAAAAGGCAAAAATGTGCCTGAAAAATCAAGTTGATTTATTTGTCAGGAGCGTTTGATTGCTCTGCAATCAGTCGGACAAGAGTGTCCGAGTTCCAATCTCAACGCAATTTCTTTTACGGCTTTAAATTTTCAAAGAACATAAGCTGGAACTCAAATCTCCGTCGGTTTGACAAAAGTTCCCGCTTTTTCAGGTTTCACGTTCACGAAAACTCGTCCATTCACAATTTTAGTCCGAAATATTGGAATCCTTTCGGTAAATGGCGGCGGCGATTGTCCGTTTTCTGGCAAATATTGAAAGCCGTGCCACGGACACGTCATGCAGCCGTCAATAATTTCGCCTTCGCCCAGCGGTCCGTTTTGATGTTGGCAAACGTTTGAAACAGCGGAAATCTTCCCGTCATATTTGAAGATAGCCACCCGTTCGCCCGAAATTGTCGCGATGCACGCACGTTTTTCGGGAATTTCATCAACCGTGCAAACGTCAATAAAGTCTTTGTTGTCAATAGCTTGCTCGGTGTCTAATGCCCGTTCGCTAAAACCTGAAACTAAGTGAATGGCAATTAACGAAAACATTCCGATTCCCAAAGCAACGGTCAATATCGGACTGGTTTCCGCCTGCAAAACTCCGAGCGTGATATGTCCGATCACCAACGCATACGCTACATATACGAGTCCATGCAGCGTCTTCCAAACAGGTGCCGTTAAGTTTTTCAGCCAAAAATCGTGGCTCGTAGCCGCCAATCAAAAATAAAATTATCAATGCGAAAAATCCTAGCGGCTGAAAAGGGAAATCAGCGACGCTGGTAAACCTGGTATTGCTTGTAAGTAAACTAATTATTGGATTTACATCGCCAAATGCATGAAACTGAAGGATCGAAAAAACGCCGTGAACAGCTCCGATGAAAAACGTTGTAACGCCCAAATGTCTGCGATTATAAAGCAGCGGCAGAAATCTCGGCGAAAGCCTGCAAAGCGGTCCGATTATCAAAACAATATGCAAAAGCAATATCGCACACGTTCCGAATCCACGAATTATTAGTGTTTCGGCAGTCGCATTTGGCTGCAAAATACTTCCAAAGCCGATGAAGAGCAAAAGATATGCCGCAACGCCCGACCACAAGATCGCGTCGTAAATTTTCTTTTGCCGGTTCCAGCTGATTGCGGAGTATTTTTCGCTCATTTGGTTTGAATTTGCGGAATCTTTTCGTTGATTGGTTCGCTGTGCCTAAATGCAATGCTCGCAACAAATAGCAGGCTCAGAACGATCGCCAAAACCGACCAAATTATTCTATGTTTTCTTCGAATTGAACTAATCATTGGTCAAATCTCGATGAGCATTTCGTTCAATCGGAAGATTTTCGCGATTAAATAATCGCCACGCCAGAAAAACCCAAAATGCGACTGTTCCGAAAAATATGATAATTCGAAAAAATATACTCGTTCCTTTAGCCGATTCGTCCATTTTTGTTACACCAAATGCAACAAACCAAACGGCAAACAGGCAACCGATTGCCAAATAGGCGAAACCTGCATAGACGATTATTTCAGCTAAAAGCATATCTAAAAATAAACCTATTCGCCCGATTGCTGCAAGAGTTTTGCAACCAAACCCGTCCAACCCGTTTGATGGCTCGCACCAACTCCCGCACCCGTGTCGCCGTGAAAATATTCGTGGAATAAAATCAAATCCCGCCAATTTTCATCTGTTTGAAATTTATCTAAACTATTATAAACAGGACGGTTGCCATTGTCATCACGTAGAAAAATTCGCGAAAGCCGACGCGATAATTCTTGCGAAACTTCCCAAAGATCCAGCATATTTCCCGAACCGCTCGGGCATTCAACCTTCAAATCGTCGCCATAAAAATAATGAAATTTCTGCAAAGATTCGATCAGCAAATAGTTGACGGGAAACCAGATCGGACCTCGCCAATTGGAATTTCCGCCGAAAAGCCCGCTCGAAGATTCCGCAGGTTCGTAATCGACCCGATGTTCCTGTCCGTTTACGTTCAAAATATACGGATTATCTTTGTGGAAACGCGATAGTGCCCGAATTCCGTAAGGTGAAAGAAACTCATTTTCGTCGAGCATTATTTTCAAAACTCTTTCCAATCTTTCACGATAAGCGATTGAAAGCAGACGTCTATCGCCTGTATGTTCAACATTTGCGGTCAAATTCGGTCGATATTTGAGAAACCATTCAAAGCGACTTTTGAAATCGGGCAACGCATCCAAAGTTGCAGAATCAATGGTCGCGACAGCAAAAAGCGGAATCAGTCCAACCATTGAACGCACTTTGAGCGGCATATTTCCTTGTCCGTGAAGGTGCAAAACGTCGTAATAAAAACCGTCTTCATCGTTCCAGAGCGAGATTCCTTCCTGCCCTAAGTTGTTCATCGCGTCTGCAATGTAGATGAAATGTTCCCAAAATTTTGTCGCTACATCTTCATATGTGTCATCAGTTACGGCGAGTTCAAGAGCGATTGCCAGCAGATTCAAACAATACATCGCCATCCAACTTGTGCCGTCTGATTGTGCGAGTTTTCCGCCCGTCGGAAGCGGCTGACTTCGGTCAAAAACGCCGATATTATCGAGCCCTAGGAAGCCGCCTTCAAAAACGTTCATGCCTTCCGCGTCTTTTCTGTTAACCCACCAGGTGAAATTGAGTAGTAGTTTTTGGAAAACTCTCGCCAGAAATTTTGTATCGCCCTTGCCTGTATTTTTCTTGTCAATTTGATAAACCCGCAACGCCGCCCAAGCGTGAACCGGCGGATTAACGTCGCCATACGCCCATTCATACGCGGGAATCTGCCCATTCGGGTGCATATACCATTCTCGCAACATCAAAATCAGTTGTTCTTTGGCAAATTCCGCGTCAACCAACGCCAGCGGAATGCAATGAAACGCCAGATCCCAAGCCGCATACCACGGATATTCCCATTTATCGGGCATCGAAACCACGTCGGCATTGTTCAAATGCCGCCATTCTGCATTGCGACCCTTTTTGCGAACTTCGGGCGGTTTTGGTTGTCCGGGATCGCCTTCGAGCCACTTTTCTACGTCGTAATGATAAAACTGTTTTGACCAAAGCATTCCCGCAAATGCTTGACGCATAACGTTTTTTGCGTCTGCCGAAAGATTTGAGGGAATAATGCTTGAGTAAAATTCGTCGGCTTCTTTTTGACGCTGCGTAAATATTTTGTCGAAGTCTTTGAACGCGTTCTGAGTTCCAACTTCAGTTGGCACTGACTTGAGCCGCAAACGTATCGTTTTTTCTTCGCCGCCTTTTAATTCCAATAAATAATTCGCCGCGGCTTTTGTCCCTTTTCTTTCGGGACTCACCGCCGATTTGTCGCCGTTTACGATGTAATCATTGATCCCGTCTTTTACAAATTCTGATTCATTCTCCGCACCGAAAAGTTTTTGTTTATTGGTATTATTTTCGCAAAAAAGCAATTCATCAGCGTTTTCGCAATGGAGCGTATATTTCGGCGTGTCTTTGTAGCTAACATCGATCGCGTTTTCTTCCGCCAAATGCAAAGAGTAATTTCCCGTCGGTTTACCCGCCCACGACCAATTATTGCGAAACCAAATTGTCGGTAAAACGTTTATTTTCGCCGTTTCGTTTCCCCGATTTGCGATGGTTATCTTAACTAAAATGTCGTTCGCGTCTTCCTTCGCATATTCGACGAAACAGTCGAAGTATTTGTTATCATTGAAGATGCCGGTATCAAGAAGTTCAAATTCGCCCTTCAACTTTCCCGCGTTGCGATTTTCTTCGAGTAACTGTGAGTAAGGAAATTCCGTTTGGGGATACTTGTAAAGATACTTCATATAGGAATGCGTCGGCGTGGAATCCAGATAAAAGTAATACTCTTTTACGTCTTCTCCATGATTGCCTTCGCTGCCTGTCAGACCGAAAATTCGCTCCTTCAAGATCGGATCTTTGCCGTTCCAGAAAGCGACGGAGAAACAAACATGCTGATTTTCGTCACAAATTCCCGCGATGCCGTCTTCATTCCAACGATACGCACGAGAGCGGCTTTGATCGTGCGGGAAAAAATCCCACGCTGATCCAAAATCCGAATAATCCTCGCGGACTGTTCCCCAAGCCCTTTCACTTAAATATGGTCCCCAATGTTTCCAATTCTTCTCTTTTAGTCGCTTTTGTTCTGCTTTCATACAACTTTATTCCACAGAATGTGAAGAATATTCCAACTTTCCAATTAAAAGATGCAGAAACACGCACGAAGTAAGTGTGTCTCTTCGTCAATAATTACGCCATTACTCGGTGCGGGCTTCTGCAGTATCTTAGCCTTTATGCTCAGGCTTTTTGGTCTCGAAACCCTTCCAATTTTTTTCCGCATCCTCGATCAGTTTTTGCTGCTCGGCTTCCCATTTTTTCTTAACTTCCGGGTTGTAATTCAAATAAAGTTTGCCGTCCACAACTTTCCATGCGTTCGGATCGCCGTCTGCGGTATAACCTTTCGAGACCGCAAATGAACAATATCCGCCGAATTGCGGAGCATATTTCTCTGGTTCTTGCTTGAATTTCTCCATGTTTTCCTTGCTCGAAAAAAGCCATTTCGCACCTTTCCAAACAAATTCGAATTGGGGATTTCCTTTCACTGCACCTTCGGAAACAAAATACGACACCGTGTCAAACCCTTTAATTGCAACATTTTCCTTCGTTGCACAGATCGGATTCAGATCGTCCGTATTCGAACAAGATGCCAACAAACTGACAACTAAAACTAAACTCAACAGAAGTATTTTCATAATTATTTCTCAACTACACGAACTGCGTGTCCAACATTATCTCTTAACAATAAAGCCTTTTTGAACCCTAAATTATTCCCATTAAAACTCACGAGACCACTCGAAATGAGATCATATTTATTTTTCGACAAAACCTCGGCGATTGGATTCAATTCTTTTGCCTCAAAACTAGTCTGCCAATGCCACAGATCGCTGCTTTTTGTATCTTTCGGAAACGGTTTTCCATCACGCGGAGCAAGATACTCCAAAAATTCGACCGCGATTCCTTCTTGCGGAGTGTGCAATCCCGTAATGTGCAATTTCGCACCAAAAACGTTGTTGAGATGTTCCTGCTCATTTCCAAAATTATCACTCGTTCCGGCAACGGTTAACCCGAGCGAATCTCGATAAAACTTCAAACTTTCGTCCGAATCGCTGACGACGATCGCGGTGTGATCGATACCCAAAAATAATTTATCGGTTTTCGCTAGCTCGTGCCATTTTTTCGCACCTTTATCGGCAGGAAAATGAAGGATTTCTAAGATGTGATTGTCGAAATCTCGAAAGTAAAACGCACTTATTCCCGCGGCGTTTGGAATCGTTTTGGGCAGTGTTTGCGGGGCTGTTGACGCGTATCGAACTTTGTTTTTACGCAATATTTCAAACGCTCTGTCCATATCCGATACGATAATCGCGATATGCTGAAACCATTTGTCGTTGCTTCGCGAATCGACCGGAATCGGACGTCCGCCTGCCGTTAAATATTCGGTAAGTTCTAGAAATTCACTGCCAAGTTTCAGGCGAACAATTCGAACTCTCGCCCCAAAAACACCAGACAAATGTTCAAATTCGCTGCCAAAAGTCTCATGATCCGAAACTTTTTCAAAGGGTAAAACGCGTGTGTAAAAATCAATCGCTTTGTCCATATCCGAAACCGTAAATCCTACAGATTCAACTTTTGAAACCGTTTCACCGCGTGCATTACTCGAAAAAATGACGAACAGCGTCAGCAAACCGATAATTAGCCAGCCAAAAGGAAAGGCGTTTTGCCGGGCAATCCTAACATCAATAATTTGTTTATAATTACTTTTCATAGATTAATTTCTCTACAATAAATAATTACGGCAGACCGATGTTTTATTCCATACAGTCTGCCGTTAAGTTTTTACAAAAAAATACAGTTAGTCGCGTTTTGCGAGCACTTCTAAATATTCAGATTGATAGATTGTGGTTCCGTCGGTTGCCTGGTTATGTTCAGTCCACAGATTTTCCAATTCGCGTCGGAGAGCCGTTTGTTTATCCATATCACTGTTCAAAGCGTCGAAAGCCTTTTGCGTCGGTCCGTAAAATTGGCGGAAATGTTCGACTACTTCTTTTGGTGAAAACGGATAATTAAATGTGATCATTCGCCGATTAAGCTGCAAATCAGCAATTCCGCTCTTAAGTCTTTCGCTAACCGTTGCGGGATCGCCCCACAAAATCGGGGAAGGCATATCCGGCGGCGGCACGTATGAAGACATCAATTTGAACAATTTTCCGACAAATCCGGCTGCCGTCCAATTTGCCATCGCAATGCGTCCGCCGGGGCGACAAACCCGGGTTAATTCACGGGCGACCATTTCCGGACGCGGTGCAAACATCGCTCCAAACATAGTAACCACCGTGTCAAAACTGCCATCCGCGTAGGGCAGTGCCTCAGCATCGCCTTCATCAAATTGGCATTTTAATCCTTCGCGTTCTGCCCATTTTCGTCCTTGTTCAAGCGAATTTGGAGCAATATCAACGCCGGTCACAACGGCACCTTTTCGGGCAGAAGGAATCGTTAAATTACCCGTTCCGCAGGCGACATCCAACACTTTTTCGCCTTTTTTCAAATCAAGCCGTTCAATAAATTCAGCCGCTCCGATCTCATATGATTGGGCAATTTGCCCAAAATCTCCCGCCGTCCAAGTAGCTTTCAGTTTCGTTTTCAAAGTCTCCATATCAGAAGACATTGCTGCTTTCGGTTCACTCATAACTTACCTCCTATATTGATCTGTATTACGATTTTCGTAATTATTAAGGGCTTTGGTTTAGGGGTTTTTGGCTTTCTTAATTCTAAATTAGAATTCGGAGAGGTGACTACGCAGCGAATTGAAACGGAATAGAAAAGACCGAAACACAAAAAACTAAGTCTTTATCATTTACGATTTTTCCATCATAAAACTTTCGCCAATTTATCGCAAAGAAAAAGCGGTGCCGAGAAACCTCCACACCGCTTTCTTTGTTGAGATTGCAAAATTCAGCCCGTCCTTTGGAGCAAATGTTCGCCCACCCGCAAAGCATTTGCCATAATCGTCAACGCGGGATTTACCGCCGAACTTGAAGGGAAAAACGAGCCGTCCACGACATACAAATTATCTACGTCGTGTGCCTTGCAATTCCTGTCCAAAACGGAAGTTTTCGGGTCGTCGCCGAAACGCACTGTGCCGTTTTGATGTGCCACGCCCGCAAGCGGAATTTGCTCTGCCAAGTATAAATTTCGTGCAAAAATTCCTTGATGACATTCGCCACCGTGGATGTCGCACCTGCGTTGTTTGTTCATCAAATCTTTCAGTTTCTTTTGCAATTGCTTGTGTGCTTCTACATTATTCGGCGTGTAGTGCAACACAATATCGTTGTTTTTATTGATCGTCACCCGATTTTCAGGACGCGGAAGGTCTTCCGTAGTCAGCCAAAAATCGAGCGAATGTTTCGCCATAAGATCGAGCGTAAAACCGGGAGCAATCGCGGGAGCACCTGCGGAAAGCGTAACGCCATCGAGTTTTCCGACAAACGAAATATGTCCCATCGGATACGGAAAATCTTCGGAACCGAAATAAAAATCGTTGACCGCGAGAGTTTTCTGAAAAATTGTCGGATTCGGACATTTTGAAACGGCGAGCATCACGGAATTAACGTGTCCCATATAATTTCGCCCAACTTGATCGCTCGAATTGGCAAGCCCATTCGGATGTTTTTCATCGGCAGAACGAAGCAGCAACGCGGCGGAATTTATCGCACCGGCGGCAACGACAACGACATCAGCCGAATAACTTTCCTCAATTCCGCTTCGTATTACCGAAACTTTAGAGATGGTTTTCCCCGTTTCGTCGGTTTCAAGTTTCGTCACCATCGCGTTCGTCAAAAGCGTTACATTTTCATATTCAAGTGAAGGCTCAATTCCGCAAATGTGCGAATCGGCTTTGGCATTTACGAGACACGGAAAACCATCGCAAGTGCCGCAACGAATACACTTACTTCGCGGATCGTTTTCCTTAAGTTGAATGCCAAGCGGAACGTGAAAAGGCTTGCAGCCCAAAGCTTCAAAATCCTCGGCAAGTGCTTGAATTCGAGGTTCATGAGAAACTTCTTCGTGCGGAAATTCGGTGCTTGACCAAGGTTCGGTCGGATCTTCACCGCGTATGCCGTGGACATGATACATCGCTTCGGCTTGTGCGTAATATGGCTCAAGTTCGTCGTAAGTGATTGCCCACCCAGGAGATATTCCATCGAGATGTTTGAGTTCGCCGAAATCTTCCTTACGCATACGGAACAGTGCCGCACCATAAAATTTCGTATTTCCGCCGACGTTGTAGTTCGTATGTGGATGAAGCGGTTTACCGTCTTTATCAAACCAAGTCTCTTTCGTGTTGTAGTATCCTTCAACATTTACCTTTCGCGAATTCCAATTATCAAGCCCGCGTTTGACGAAATCGCCACGTTCCAAAACCAAGATCTTTTTGCCAGAAGGTGCGAGTTTGTGAACCAATGTCCCACCGCCTGCACCCGTTCCGATGATGATAAAATCGTAATGTGCCATAAAATACTCCTGAGAATTTCACCACAGAGTTCACAGAGGTCACAGAGAAAATTAGAAAAGAACTCTGTGTTCTCTGTGTGCTCTGTGGTGAATTTCTTACTGTTCCTCATAAAACCAAGTAAGCCCGCCGTCAACAAAAAACGTAGAACCTGTTATATAGTCCGCTTCGTCAGATGATAAAAATACTGCCATTCCCGCAACGTCTTCGGGTTGTCCGAGCCGTTTTAAAGGAATTTGTCCGAGCAAATAATTCAATTTATTCGGATCGTTGAGCAGATTTTTGTTGATCGGTGTTTCGATTGCTCCGGGTGCGATGTTGTTGACATTGATGCCAAATTGTCCGAGTTCAACTCCCAAATTTCGCGTCAGCATCTTCACGCCGCCTTTGCTCACGCAATAAGCCGTAAAATTTGGAAATGGAAGGTCTTCGTGAACCGAACTTATGTTGACGATTTTTCCGCGTCGTTTCGTTTCGATCAAATGTTTCGCCATCGCTTGAGAGCAAAAAAATGTGCCTTTGGTGTTAACGTTCATCACGAAGTCGAAATCCTTTTCCGTAACCTCCCAAAAAGGTGCGTGGCGTTCCACTCCCGCGTTGTTGACCAAAATATCAACTTGCCCGAATTCTTTGATCGTGGCATCGAATAAACTATTGATATCATTCACTTTAGACACATCGCCTTGAACGACAATTGCACGTCCGCCATCCGTTTCGATGGTTTTTTGCACATCGTTTGCCATGTCCATATTTCCGATGTAGTTGATGACAACATTTGCACCCTCGCGGGCAAATCTTTCGGCGATTCCGCGTCCAATTCCCTGGCTGCTTCCCGTAATAATTGCTGTTTTATCTTTTAATTTCATATATTTAGACCATTTCTCCGTAATTGCAGTTGAAAATACACGGCTGCGAATTTGCATGATGAAATTTCGCACAATAGACCTCTTTCAAACTCTTAAAACGCAGATAAATCTCTGCCGCCGATAGCATCGCGAGCGGTGGTGCGGTGAAATACACCCACCAAGCCGTCCAACTATTCGCGATTACTGCCGACGCGAAAGTTCGAGCAGGATTCATGCTCATTCCCGAAATCGGCGATTCAAGCGAGATGTAGGCAAAAACCAAAAATCCTGCCAGAAACGGTGTAAAACGCGATAATCGTTTTGAATTTGTCGTAACCAAAACCATTGTCATCATCAAAAACGAAATGATAAATTCCGCTGCAAACGAAACGCTTGTGCCCTGATTATTCGGCACGGTTACAACAAAATTCACCATCGAATCCGAAAGCCTTTTTCCCAAAATCAGCCACGAAATAACTACTCCAATCGTTCCGCCGATGAACTGAAAAATTATGTAAAAGATCGCGTCCCAATTTTTGATTTTTCCCAGCCGCCAAAATGTCAAAGTTACCGCGGGATTTATGTGTGAACCAGATCGCTTTCCCCACGGCGACAGAAAAATTCCGATTGCCGTCATTCCCATCGCCAAACCCATTAAAACATTGCGAACAAACGGATTAACAAAGACCAACGGCAATTCTGAACTGAACAGTGCCACGCCAAAAAAGCACGCCGAAATCATAAAGACACCCAAGCCCCAAGCCTCGCAAAAATATTCAAACCAATGATTTCGAAAAGATTCCAACATCGTTTATCTCAATTCTTGAATCGCGTTTGAGCAGTTATTTATTCCAAAAGATTTGCACCACAGAGACACCGAGGACACAATGAGAATTCAGGCAATTTCTTAAAAAACTTTGTGCCTCTGTGGTGAATAATCTAACTAATCTGCAAGATGGAATTAAATCCGCCGTAGCCGTCTTCTTCCTTCATTCCGTTGAAGCGGTCTTCGATCCAATGTTCGCCATTTACGACAAATTTATAGCGATATTTTCCGATTGGAAGGATTGGAATTTCCGCACGCCAAATTCCGTTTTTGCCTAACGCGAACTTCGTTTCCGACGAATTCCAACCATTGAAATCGCCAGATAAACAAACGCTTCGAGCATAATCGTCGTGATGAAGGAAAACGATTTTGTCAGATTCGATGTATGGCGGTGTCAGAATTTCGTGGTCGAAAAAATGCATTTCATTGATGGCTTCTTCAACCGCCAGATTTGCGTTCAAAACTCCAAAACCTTGTCGGACTGCTGGAAAATCTGCTAGACGTGAAGCGGTTGAAACTAGAATTCCTTTCACATTCGTCGGTGTCAGATCTGGATTTGCCTCGAGCATTTGGGCGATAACTGATGCGGTTATCGGGGCGGCAAAACTTGTTCCGTCAACGTGTTTGTAATGCGTTGCAACGATTTGTCGATCGTGTAATTCTAGTTCTACCAATTGTTTAGCGGTATCGATGTCGGTCGACAAAATATATTCCGGCAGCTCGGCTCGTTCCCAATTTTCCAAGAATATCTTTCGAAAAGCGTAATTCGGCGTGTGTGCGATCAGCGAAAGTTTTTCAGCCATTTCGTAATCTTTCGTTTCGGGTAAAATCGGTGCGGCAACAAACATCGCAGGTGCTATAATTTCAGGCTTTACTATGCCATCAATCGTTTCGCCATAATTCGAGTGATAAAGGTCGAATCCATTATCTTCGAACTGATTTTCGTCGGAATAACCGCCGACGGTAATAACCGATGGCGAATTCGCAGGCGGAATCGAACGCATTTCGCCCGAGTTCCCCGCAGCGACCGTTACGACCACTCCGAGTTTCACGAGTTCTTCCGCTAACTGATTGATTTTGCTCTCGTTAAACGAAACATCCATATCACCGCCGAGCGACATATTAACGATTCGAATATTGAATTCCTCACGATTTTCGATTACCCAGAGCAATCCTTTTTCAATCGTTCTATCAGAAATCCGTCCGCTTTTGGAAACCTTTACCAAAACTAAATTCGCTTCCGAAACGAGTCCGCGATAGATGCCGTCGGAGAGATTTCCGTCGCCCGCACATGCAGCAACCGTCTGCGTTCCGTGCCAATGATGCGATTGCACCCACAAGCTTTCGAGCGATTTTTCTTCCCCCGAAACATCGTGAAATTTTACGATTCTACTTGCGAAATCTGGATGCGGATAAAAGCCCGAATCCAAGAATGCAATGGTCACGTCTTTGCCCGTAAATTCGGTTTTCGCATTTAATTTCTCCGCCGTCGGAATAACCGCAAAGCGATTTTGTCCGTGTAAATGATTGTGTGTAGCCATTCTTATTCCAAACATAAAAAAAACGTCCTGAAAAATTGTTTTCAAGACGTTTATTCCGTTTCGGTTTTTAATTATTCCAATTATTCGACGGATTCGAGAGCTTTTTTCAGTCGATCTTTAGCATCGGAAGTTAGTGATAGGTGAATTTCTTCGTTTTCAATTCTTTCGTTTTGAATGGTGAAAACATCGTGCATAAAGCCGAGATTGGAAACATAGTTTTCGCAAGCCGAGCAGGTAAAAAGATGAATTTTGATTCGAATTCTTTCTGATAAAGCGAGTTTGCGATCGAGGGCGTAGGAAAAAAGCGGAGATATTGCTTTGCAGTCCTCCGTTTTTCTGGCGATCCAGAATTTGATAGTTTTTCTGAGATTTAGTCCCATTATTGTCCAGCCTTCCTAAACCAATTTAAATCTATGCAACGACGCAGGTGCAATCGTGCACGATGCATCATAACCCAAAAATTATTTGATGAAATATCTAGAAAATTACAAATCTCGGGGGCTGTGAAACCGTCCATCTCACGCATTGTAAACAACGTAAGCCACTCTTTCGGGCAATTCGCTCAGGCAATGAGTTAAAATATCGCGAAATTCCGCGTGTTCCAAAACTTGTTCGGGGTTTTCGTTCCAGACAATTGGTCTAACGTCAGCCGACCAATGTCCTTTCCAAACGCCTTCTTCGCGAAATAAATAATCGTATGACGACATATCGGCTTCTTCTTCAGTTAGTTCAACTTCGCGGCTCGATTTGCGATAAAAATCGATGATCTTATGTTTCAAAATGCCGCAAAGCCACGTTTTTTCTGACGATTTCTCCTCAAAATTATCCACGGATTGAATCGCTGAAAGCAGAGTTTCTTGAACCAAATCTTCAGCAGTTGCCTCATTGCGAACACGCGAAAACGCGAAACCAAAAAGGTAATCGCCATATTCATCCACCCAAACCGATGGATTAAAGGATTTTGCCGTTGCCGAGATCATTTTTCGCGAATCATCTTGCCTATTCTTTGCTTTAGGCTTTCGGGAGCCTTTTCCGAATTGACTGCCTTTTTCAAAATTCTTTTCAGTTTTTCGTTTTCGGCTCTAAGCTTTACGCGATCCAATTCGTCAAGACTATTTTTATTCCCGTTAATCATTCTTCTCTCACCTTTTCCTATCGTCTTTTCCATACCCGCTTTCTTAATTCCGCTAATCAAAATTTATATTCCAATTTTTTAGCTTGCACGAATACGAAAGGTTTTGACGAAAAAAAATTTACTGAACGCCATATATTTATTGATATTTTCTCATATTTTCTGTTTTTTATAAAAAGTTTGTAAGGATTTTCGTTTTCAAACGACAAATGAGTGTAAGCCGTTATTTTACGATAAAAAAATATAAATAGGAGTTAGAATATGAATACGCAAATTACCCCCGAAATCTTTGAAGCTGAAGCAATGATGCATATCGACGATTTATTTCGCACTGCAAAACGTTTGACGATGCACGAAGTGGACGCCGAAGATATAGTGCAGGAAACGTTTATGCAAGCCTGGAAATCATTTGATAAATACGAATTGGGAACGAATTGTCGGGCATGGTTATACAAAATCCTATTTCATAAATTCGAGCATCAACGTCGCAAAAAATACACGCAAGCCAAATACATCCAAGAAGCCGATGATCTGGTTTTTCTAAGTGCGGCGTATAACGAACCTATTCCAGAAAACTTGACCGATAAGCAAGTAATAACTGCATTAGACAAATTACCTGAACATTATAAAAGCGTGATTTTATTGGCGGACGTTCACGAATTTGACTACAAAGAAGTTGCGGAAGTTTTGGAAATCCCAATTGGAACCGTAATGTCGCGTTTGAATCGAGCCAGAACTCAGTTGAAAAAATCTCTCGTCGGAGTGGCGAAAGCCTACGGAATTGGAGTTGCATCGGCTGCATAAATTATTCATTTTCCTCCTTTTGTAAAACTAGAAAGCGTTGAGACCTGAGCAATCTCAACGCTATTTTTTGTGAATTTCCCCCAGCGGAAGAATCAAGTCTCCTTACCAGCCAAGCTGACCCGGATCTTGTTTGTAATATGGTTCTTGCATCCCGTCGGTTCTGAGAAACGCAATTTTAAGTCCGTATTCATCGCGTTCAAGTCGGAAATTGTAATAATAGTGTTTTAACTCACGTTTTTTCTCATAGTTACCCGCAGCCCGGCAATTATCTTTGCTAGTTAGAGTAGAGGTTTTCTCCTTGAAAACCAGTTTATCGCCTTGAACCCACCAGTTTCCGGTTGCATAACCGAAAATCTTGAGATTACAACCGTAGAGCGATTGCGAAAGCAAATAACCGTTTTCAAATGTGCCGTTTGCATGGAGTTTGTAACCACTCAAATCACCGCTTGGATCTGCATATCCTCCCGTGCCGTCTGTGTATGTGATGCTCGAACCACGAATTCGGTAAAGCCATTCGCCGACCAAATTTTTCGCATCGGTTGTCGTATTCGATCCATTTTTGCCGGAAATCACCTCGCTGCTTGTTTGATTCAAAATATCGTCGTTTTTTCGGACATCCGCCAGCAATTTTGAAAGTTCACTATCGGGGTCGTTTTGGATTTGTTCGAGTAATCCGGCTTGAACTTTATCGTGCAATTCTTTTTGTTGTTCTGCGTTGAATGTATTCAAATTGCTCGGAATTGCCATTAGTTTCAAAGTCTCTTTGATTTCGGATTTATTGCCGCTTTTCCATTGTGTAATCAACAGTTTATTCAGCGTTTGCCTTTGTGTTTGATTAAACTTTCGATCCAAAGTCCATTCAAAGAAGACCCGCAGTTCATCTGATAATGCTTGCGTTAAAGGCGGATTACCTTTTGCCAAAATTGTGTCATTATTCTTTTGTGCATTAACCGAACAGCACATCAAAAATGCCGTTAAAAATAAAAATAAATATCTTTTCATATAAATTTTCGATTTCGTTTGAAATCGCCTCCCAATCCTTAACGCGTAGAAATTAAGGAAAGACAGTCATCAATGAAAAGATTTTTTTTGAATTTATTTTTCTGCCCGCGAAACACGAAAAAAGAAGAGAAGTTTCAATGGTTTTGGTTTTACTTTAGCGACTTTTTGCGTATTTCGCGGGCAAATAAAAATCATTGCGGAAAACCTGCACGTCTCATCAGTTCGGCAAATCTTGAATCATTGCGGAGGTTTTCAAATCGCGGGTCGGCTTTGAAAAAAATGCCGAGTTTGGAGTTTTTGCGGATGGCGGTTTCTATTAATGCAAAGGCTTCGTCTTTTTGTCCTAAACCGGATAAAATTAGCGATTTTTCTTCGGATAGATCATCGTTTGGGGTAGCTAGTTTGTTGAGTTCTTCAATCATTTTCAGAGCGTCTTTTTTTCTGCCCGTTTCGGCGTAAATGTGACCAAGTGCGGCAATTACCGAACGGTCTTTCGGATTAAATCTGAGCACGTCTTCCCATTCCGAAATGGCTTCCTGATACATTTTTTTTTGCTCATAAATCAAGCCTTGGTAGGAGTGAATAATCCAAAACTTTTCATCCATTTCGAGAACTTTTTGGCACTGCTCCATCGCCAAATCGTATTCGCCAATGTAGTAATAAACCAAAACCGCGTCCGAATTGATAATCAGCGAAACGGGGTCAAGGTTGATCGCCAGTTTGATTTCACGCAATGCCTCTTCACGCCTGCCCATCGCTGCGAGATACATGCTAAACCAATGGTGTGCGGTGGCATAATTTGGGTTTAATTCGACGGCTTTGGCAAATTCGTGCCCCGCTTCTTCGTAATGAGCAAAGCCAAAACCTTCGATAAAGGCGTGCGAGGCGTGTGCTTCGCCCAAATTATTGTTGAGTTTTAAGGCTTGCTGAACGGCTTCTTCGGCTTTGTCCAAAGCCTCCTGGGGCGACATAAATTGATAACCAAAAGCAACGATGTAACAATCGGCAAGTCCGACATAAGCAAGGGCAAAATCAGGGTCTGCTTTAACGGCTTGCTGGAAAAAACCAATCGCAGTTTTGTTTGCCTCCGGAATTCTTTTGTTCCAATAGTAACGACCTTTTAAGTAAAATTGGTAGGCTTCTGTATTTTCCGTATAGCGATTGGCAACGAGTTTTTCTTCGGTCAAAGTTGCCCGTAAGTGCCGCGACATTTGACGTGCGATTTCTTCTTGAATAACAACTAGATCCTTGATTTTCTGATTATATTTTTCGCCCCACAAATGCCGATTATCAAGCGTATCAACCAACTCCGCACTGATGATAAGCGTGTCTCCGTGCTGGATAATTTTACCTGTCAAAACGGCTCGGACATTCATTTCCCTGCCAACGGCTTGCGGGTCAATTGCTTGCCCCTTGTAACGAAAAACCGAGCTACGGGCGATGACTTTAACGCCTTTCAACTGCGAAAGACTGTTTATCAAACTTTCCGCAATACCATCGGAAAGATATTCCATTTGCGGGTCGCCGCCCTCATTTACAAACGGCAAAACGGCTATCGAATCAATTTCCGTCCGTGCGGGATTTTGCGAACTGAAAAGATAAAAACCGACACCGATCATGCCCGCTAAAACGACAAAAATCGCTGTAAACACAGCGTTCCTAGTGAATTCAGACCAATTTGCGAAACGCCCGACGTTTGAAGTTTGATGTTTTACTTCGCGGGTTTTGCCGTCAGAATCGGCAGGATTATCAGCGGAGATCGGAGAATAAAACGGAGCGGAAACGGGCAAACCGACTAGATAATTCTGAATATCCCGAGCAAAATCCTTGACTGAATCATATCTTTCGAATGTTTTTTTCCGCATGGCTTTGTGAATAATCTTTTCCAAATCACCAATCTCAAAACCCAAATCCGCAATCGACTGTGGCTCGGTTTCACAAATCACGCGGGCAATTTCATGCGGTGCCCGGCTCGGAAATTTATACGGACGATTTTCAGTCAGAAGCTCAAAAAGCAAAACGCCTAAACTGTAAATGTCGCTGGAAGTCGTCAGAGTTTCTCCGCGAATTTGTTCTGGAGAAGCATATTCGGGCGTCATCAAACGCCAAACTGAAGCCGTCGGCTCAATTGTGTCGGGCGAAAGTTCGGGATCAAGGATTTTTGCGATTCCAAAATCGAGCAGTTTCGGCGTTCCATCGCTAGTTACCATAATATTCGCGGGCTTCAAATCGCGGTGAATGATCGAATGTTTATGTGCATATTCAACCGCCGAACAGACCCAGAGAAAAATTTCCAAACGCTCGTGGACCGCGAGTTTTCTTTCTATACAAAATTGATTTATCGGCTGCCCTTCAACATATTCCATCACAAAAAATGGCAAGCCATCGTCGGTTGTGCCACCGTCAAGCAGATGTGCAATATTCGGATGTTCAAGCGTAGCAAGGATTTGCCGTTCGTGACGAAAGCGTTTGAGAATAAAATCGGTGTCCATTCCGCGTTTGATTAGTTTGATCGCAACTTTCTTTTTGAATTCACTGTCGTCGCGTTCGGCAAGAAAGACGGCACCCATTCCACCGCGTCCAAGCTCCTTGATTAAGCGATATTTTCCGACCTGTTTTCCGATTAATGTTGGGACAGAAGGATTTTCGGTGTCGTCAAGAATTTGGTGAAACGGAGAGGTATCAAAAACAGGTGAGGAGATAAAATCCACGGCTTTTTCATCTGCAAGAATTAGTTTTTCAATTTTCAGGCGTAAAACCTCGTCGCCTTTGCAGACTTCAACAAGGTAAGCGACGCGTTCCGCTGGGGGCAGTTCGACGGCTTTTTCAAAAATATCATCGATTTTTTGCCATTCCAAATTTTCCATTCCCATTGGCAGAATTCGTTTCAAATCCCGCTAATTTCCTGATAAAGCCAAGCTCGAGCGACACGCCATTGCCTAATCACCGTCGCTTCGCTGACACCCAAAACCTCCGCAGTTTCAGGAATTGAAAGTCCGCCAAAATATCTCAATTCAACTAAACGGCTTCGCTTTGGTTCAAGTTCCGCAAGTTTGTTTAACGCGGCATCAAGTTCGATCAAACTGCTCGCCTTTTCGGTCGAAACATCAATAAAACCCGCATCAATCGAGATTGTTTCAACTCCCGCACCGCGTTTGTCAGCTAAATGTCGGCGGGCATGATCAACCAAAATTCGACGCATTGCCTGTGCAGCAACGCCAAAAAAATGAGCCCGATTTTGCCATTTTACACGACTCTGATCAATAAATTTTAAATATGCTTCGTTGACGAGAGCCGTCGTTTGCAACGTGTGCGATTCGCGTTCGCCCCTTAAATATCGATGGGCAATGTGGTGTAATTCACGAAAAACCAGCGGCATGAGTTCATCCAATGCCTCTTTATTTCCGTCGCTCCATTTCAACAAAAGTTTCGTTACATCGTGCGACGTTTCCATTTTTATTCAGCAAATGCTAGTTTTTTTTCAATAAATTTAGTTAAATTCTACCATATTTTGCTGATCGATTTACGAAAAGTTTAATGGCTTGATCAAAAAAAAAACACCGAAATAATCCGGTGTTTCAACGATTTTCTTAAATTTTTTGTAAAATCCCCGATTTAGACTTGAATACCACGGGCATGAAAAAACGATCCGATAAATGGAACATCTGAGCGATGTATGAATAGTGATAAAGCACTTAACACAAAGACTATACATGCCAAAACAAACAGCGTTCCGCCATCATCTTTTACCACGATTCCGAGCTTCGTTAAATGACTAAAAATCGCTCCCGTAATTGTTCCGAGGGCGAGCAAAGCACCAAGCCACGCTGTGTTTGGTATTAAAAGTAAAACTACGGCAATGAGCTCTACAATACCCGAACCGATTCGTCCGATTGCTTCATTTTCGCCCATTAAGGTAGAGAAAATATACTTCGATTCTTCCGCACCCGTAAATTTGAAAAATAGCGTTTGGAATAAAATAATTGCGATAATTACGCGGCAAATCCAGCTTAAAATAGTCATAATGTTTAACCTCAAATTCTTCTAAGTATTTTGTGTTCTATATTTAAGAGTAGAAGCCGCTACGCCCAAATCTTCATCGATCTTTATTCCCAAGATCGCTAGTTTCAAATTTATGATCGCGTAATGATGAACCGTGTGACTTTGCATAAATTCGAGCTCACGGGCGAGCGTAGAACCACACCAGGATTCTTCGTTTGTTATGTCGTTCGCACGTTCGTGTCTGACCAAAAGTGTTTGATTAAAGTCAGCGTTTGCAAGGCTTTGCAGTTTCGCAATCGCTTCGTCAATTTTGGTGAACGCAAACTCACAATCACGCTCAATACGGACATCACGTTTTCGCTGATTATAGTCAATTCGCCCCGCCTCAAGTCCGGCAGCGAGACAATCAACGAAATCAAGGCAGTGCCTGATATGTCCGCCAATATCTTCATAAACACCTTTGTTTTCAACCTCTTGCAAAATGGTTTTACCTTGCCGGAGAATTGTTATGCAATCTTGAATTAATAGATGTTCTTTCATAGCAACTTCGCTCTACGCCCTATATATTGGCTTTGCCGCCGAATTTATTCCAAATTTATCAATAATTTTACTAAATCTCTTATTTTTACCGGTTTTGCACCTTTCGCACGATTTTGGGCACCGATCTCAAAAGCGATTCGCCATTGTTCAAACAAGGTTTTATACGCGGAAAACAAACTATTCTTGCGGTCGTAAATACTTGTCGCTTCTGATGTTACGCCGTTTAACTCAATGATCTTGAAATTTTCGCCGCGTTTGAAATCGTCGACTGACGGAGTGCGGATGTCAAAACGCCCGAAATAAAACCCCTTATAACCCTTACAAATACGGTCGATCTTCTCTTCAAGTGCGACGGTTTTTATCCAAGATCCATCAAGGAAAATCGCTCCGCGTGAATGCGTTCCAATATCAACTATGCGGAAATTTTCGTTCTTTTTTGGTACAAAATCAAGTTTTTCGTGATTGCGTTCGAAATATTTTTCCGCCATACAAACCGCTCTCTCATCCCGCAAAATCAACGTTTCAAGCGTCGAAGTTCCGTCGCCCGAAACGCTGGGAAACTGCTTTTCCGTTATCGCAAAGATCTTGCCTTTTTCCGCATTTGGATAGCGATAATAAAAAACTCCGAATTCATCACCGACCGCAAATTCCTGCAAAATAACATCTTGCATGGATTCCTGAAGACGTTGTCCCAGTTCGTCCAAATTTTTGACAATAAAAACATCCGCACCGCGTTCACCAACATCGGGCTTCAAAGCAATCGGAAAATTCAAATCATTTTCGTCAAGAAAGCGTTTCGCAGATTCAATATTTTCAGCGTCTTTCGGCAAAAAAAGATGTCTTAATAAATAAGGTTGTGCAGCTTCGGATTCATACAAACCTTTGTAAATTTCGTCCTTTGATTCGCCGATAAAACCGCTCGCGTAAATTGCGGGATTTGCACACGTAAATGTATTCAAACCGCGAAATTTTGTCCCCAGCCACGCAACGTAGACCAAAACTGGCGGATAAAACATTTGCATCGACCAAAATTCCCAATGCCTTAATCGCCCAAGTTTGCCTACGAAAAGCCTTCTGCCACGCCACGTTGAAAGTTGCAAAATCAAACGCACGAGTAAGTAAAGTGCAACGATAAAAATCGCGATTTGCCACCATGAAGTCATCAGCGAATTTCTAACGAATTCCGCCCCAAGCCAATACGAAAGCCCAACCAAAAGCGGCGTCCAAACGCAAACTGCGAGAAGAAAATACAAGGCGAACAGCCAAAAATTCGTTTTCGCTACTCCGGCAAAGAAATACGTTGGTAAACGCAATCCCGGAACAAAACGACTCAAAAATATCGCCCACGCACCCTTTTTCTTAAACCAATCAGACGCACGCTCAACCGACGGTTCCTTGATAAACCATTTCAACGGTGCATATTTCAGTGCTTTTCTTCCAAAAAATCTGCCTGCCAAAAACAACAATAAATCGCCAAGATAAATCCCGAAAATACACGCAAAAATCGCCAAAGTCAGCGAAATTCTACCTTGTCCCGCTAAGACTCCGGCGGTTATACAAGTTAAATCTTCGCTTATCATTGTCGAAAGCACGATGAGCAAAAAGAAGACAAAAGCCGTCGCACCTTTTGCTTCGGACATTTCGAAAGTGAAAGGTTTCCTTGCTTCTTCTGTCCTTGAAATATCAGCGTTTGAACGAATTACAGCTTTTCCGCTTTCAACTTTCGCAAAGAAATCAAGCAGTAACGGCGACACTTTCTCAGGTCGCATAAACGTAAAAAAGTGATTATCGTCGAGCTCGTGATACTCGCTTTGCGGAACGATTCTCGCGTGTTCGCGGGCGGTTTCCACAGGCACAAGCGAATCGTCTTTACCGTGAACTATCAAAAAGGGTTTGTCGGTTTTGTCTAAGATGTCACGTAAAGGTCGCTGATCGGAATCGTAAAAATTCCTGCAAAAAGGCGTGAAAACGTCATCGAAAATCCCAAAATGCGGTGTCAAGTTTTCCAATGCCCAAAATGCCGCCAACTGCAACCCATGAATTCCGTGATTTAGCGAATAATCACCCAAAAGTTCATATTCCTGAACGCCGATCGCCGATTGCAAAGTTATCGACGCGACCTTTTCGGGAGCAATCTTTTCGAGACTCAAAACAACACCGCCGCCCATGCTAAAACCGACGAAATGAGCCTTTTCAATATTTATCTTGTCCAAAAAATCCCGCACGTAATAGGCATGAGCGAGGAATGAATAATCTGGAATTTGTTTGGTTGAATCGCCAAAACCGGGCAAATCTATCGCAATTACGCGATGATTTTCGCTGAGTACTGGAATGAGTGCGTCAAATGATCCGCCGTCGCCCGGGCTTCCGTGAACCAAGACAATAGGTGCCGTGTTTGCCTGATGTTTTTGGCGAAAATCATTGTAGGCGAGTTGGATAAATTTGTCGGTAGCCCGTTGATTCTCTATGGAGTGAAGTTCTACAAAAGATTTATTCTGATCCGATGAAGACTCAATATTTGCCTGTCTTACAAATGTGGAACCAAGCAAAATCAGAACATAAATTACTAAAAACCATTTGAGAATTTTCATTAACATAGATTTTACGACAGGAGTTTACAATTGTTTTGGAATAAAAGTCGTTATTTCGAGCATAAAACTAAATGTTATTTATTAAAAACCCGGAAAAGGATAAAATGAGCGTAATTTTCAATTTTGCATTGTAAATAAAACAAATGCAGCTTATTAAACAAAACATTATTTTGGTTCTTTTCGTGATGTTTTTTATTGTCCCGGCAAATTTTGCACAGGTAAAAACGCAAAATAGTACAAACTTTGCGATCAAAGAAACCAAAAAAATACTTAACGAAATTTTAGGAAAATCGTTTCCTGAGCTTGATGCTAAAGAGATAAAGATTAGAGCGTTTCAAAGTAACGATACTTTTTTCAAAGCACAATTTTCAATTAGCCGTTTTCTTACTTTTCGGCGTATGCAGACGACGATTTTTGTTAATCCTATCGTTTATGAAGGGAAAGCACCCGAGGGGGGAATTCGGGCGATTTTGGCACATGAGATGGCTCATGCAATTTATTATGAAAGGAAGAATCGCTTTCAGCTTCTCGGACTCGTAAGCTTAATTAATAGAGATTTTACGGCTAAATTTGAACGGACGGCAGACCTTGTCGCGATTGAAAAAGGTTATGGATCAGGTTTGATAAGCTATCGAGAATGGCTTTATAGCGTTATCTCGGAGAAACAAATCACGATTAAAAAGCGTAATTATTTTACGCCGGAAGAACTAAAAATTATCATTCAGGGTTACGAGAAAAATCCGGAAATAATGCGAAGCTTGAAGAAGCGTGTGCCGAGAAATTTAGAGGAAGTTAAAGCAGTGTTTAAAGAAGGATAGTTTATGTTTTATGTTGAAGCCGTCTCCAAATATTACTGAGGTTAAATCCGATTCAAACGGGAAGTCTGCACTTCGTTACACCGTGAAAATCGCCGAAACGCTTGACGAGATAAATTCGGCTTTGCGGCTTAGATTCGAAGTCTTTAATGTCGAATTCTCAAATCAGGAAGTTGACGAAAACACTATAAAACTTGAGTTTGATGAATTCGACGCAAAGTGCCGACATTTGATCGTAATAGAAACTGCAAGCGGCAAAACTGTTGGAACATATCGGCTTAATTGCCTGGAAACGGTCGGAACCGCAAGCGGATTTTATTCTTTCACAGAATTTAGTATTGAGGATTTGCCGTCGGAAGTCTTGGCAGAGTCGGTGGAAATTGGAAGAGCTTGTATTGCCCGGGAACATCGAAATACAAAGGTTCTTTTTCTCTTGTGGAAGGGTTTAGCGGATTTTCTGAAGCAGGCAAAAAAACGATATTTATTTGGGTGTTGTTCAATTTTTACGACTGATGCTGAAATCGGTTCAAGAGTATTTAAACAGTTGGAAAATAAAGGTTTTCTGCACCGGAATCTTCGTGTAGCACCGCGTAAAGAGGAAATTAGCGAACAAGAAAATGTCATGCGTAATGAGGAAATTGAATTACCGAATCTCTTTAATATGTATCTGAAAATTGGTGCAAAAATTTGCAGCAAACCGATGATAGATCGTAAATTTGGTACGATTGATTATTTTGTAATCTTTGATCTGCAAACCCTTAATAAAAAATACCGTGCGATGTTTTTTGGAGAATAAGAAGAAGACAGCCAGTTAGTGATTGTCTTTTTTACATCCTTACAGAGAACATTAAAAGCAACGTGTTTGCGTTCGTTGACAGCTGTGGCTATTTGTAAATCTGCCGAAAGATTGGAATTGATATAAATTTCCATATGTGAATAAATTGAAATTATCAGCTGAATGAAGTAGTAGTTTATTTTGAGCGGAACACAAAAAAATTGGCGTTAATTTTAATTCCAACTCTAACGATTATTCGCAACTTTAGCTTGCATTGATTCAATGAAGGTAAAAGTTTTTATATGAGATTAAAAATCAGACATCTAGTTAGGAAATAGTTTTATTTGTGAAAACTAAAAGTAAAATAAGATTGTTTAATATAAAGTAAACGAACTAACTACGCCGATATAACAATTCTTGCTGCTCAAATTACGCGAAAGAGCAAACGTAAATTTTCCATCTACCGAATCTCCATTATTTTTGACGATAGCGTATCTAACCGTATTTCTTAATTCTTCGTTTCTAATCAGAAGGAAGAATTTTTTATGTCCCACTGATTCATCTATAATTTCAAAAATATCAAACCGAAACATATCCGCGTCAATACAACTTTCATATTGACTAATATTACGAATGCTGGCTACAACACTAACTAATTTTCCGTAGTAATTTTCCGCATAAGTATCAATTTGCAATAAGTTCAATGGCTTGAGCGAATCAGTCTTCGGTGGCTTGGGGAACGGTGTGCATTGTGAGCCGCTTTTAAAGCCTTTCGTCTCCGCCTCTTCTTTTCCACTGAATAAAACCTTAGTCGAATCATTTATTTTCGTGGATTCGACACAATTAAAAGAGTAGTAATTCTTACTTTCTGAATCGCCGATAAATTCTATCCTTCGAGAAGTTACCGATTTTTGATTTGAAGGAGAGACAACAGATGTGGCAGGCTCACTTTTAGGATTTCCCGAAAAATATTTCGAGAATTTGTTGACAGCAGGAACAACGGCATAAATTTCGCCCGACGATCCATTGAAAAACACATATTTCAAAGGAATGAAATCTATTGACTTAAATCGTTTATCAAATCTGATTGGAAAGCCGTAAACCGCAAGCCGTAGATTTTGCTTGATTGAGTTTACCGTTTCAGGATTTACCTTCAAAACAGCTACTTCCAAACCCTTGGAAAGTTTTTCATAAGCAGGAGAAACAACATTCAAAACATAATCTGAATCGGCAATTTTGCGATTGTAGAAATCGGATGTTATTTCACCTACACCTTTATCGTAATTTAGCCCCTCTTGTACAATAAAAACTACTTCCGATAGAGGTTTGTTTTGGTATTTTGTTTCTAGCAGAAATGACTTTAAGCGGACTTTGTAGGCATCGTCCGTTTCATTCGGTGTTTGAATAACTTCATCTTTAAGACTTTCAGTAAACACAATAACTTCGGCGGGATTATCTCCTGAAATTATTGTCTGTTTTGATTGCTCGTTAGTTGGAGTTTGTGCTAATAAAGTAAAAGAAAGTAATAATATCAATAAAATGGGGGTGGAGTATTTTTTCATTTTAACCTCTAAATTAATTTATCTATCAATCCTTTTTGATATTTATCTTCTTACGTGGAACTCATTGTTTTCACTACTTCCGAAGACGAACCTGATTTGGCTAATAATTCATCTTGGAAATAATAAAACATTCACCCAATATTGCCAAGTTTTTTTATGACCATCGTTTTTCTGCATTTTTCTATCCGTAAGTGTCACAGACAATATTTTTATTTTTAAACAATAAAAATCGGCAAGGTAGCGTAAATGCTATACTTGCCGATTTTTTTCTTATGCCCTCAATAGGATTCGAACCTATAACCAACGGATTATGCTTACCTACTACGGCTTTCGCCGCCTCTTTCGAGTTTGTGGTCTGGACTTTCTCTTCGCTTTACGCGTCTGCCGTCAAGTCTCTACACATTCTGATCAATAATCAGCTTTGCTCGGGATCACCATATTATTTTCATAATTTAGGCTTCCCCGAATTTGACAGATTCTACTAAAATGCTAACCTTCGATAACAAATTAGCAACCCAATTTTCAAAAAACCATATCAATTTAGAAGTAGGTTTTTATTTCTGAGTCCGCTGCTCTAACCGTTGAGCTACAAGGGCGTTGAGCTAATTTAGTTTAGTAAAAAGTGTAGCTCGCCGCAAATGGCAAATTCTAATTTTTCTCCAGCATCAATTCTGTGAGTTCGTAAAAGGCTTGTTCTACTTTTTCGCCGGTTTTGGCACTCGTCCGCAAAACTCTCCAACCGTGTTTTTTCTGCATTTCTTCAATTTCTTCATCGGTAATCGCGACTTGATCGACCAAATCATTTTTATTTAATAGAACATAAAATGGAATGTCGCCTACTTCGTGTTCTACCATTTGCTGAATCGAAAATGCGGTAACAAAGGTCTCATGACGAGTTAAATCAACCACCATAAACAAACCGGATGCTCCACGCAGAAATGATGGGCGAATCTTAAATTCATTGTCTTCCCCCTGCAAATCCCACAGCAAAAGCGTGACATCTTTGCCATAAACGGAAAATGTTTTTTTGTCGATTTTAAAGCCGATTGTGGAGTAGTATTTTTCCGAATAAATGCTCTTCACAAAACGCTGCACAAGGCTCGTTTTACCAACTCCGGAAGCTCCAAGCATACATATCTTTTTTTGAATCATTGCTTTATTAAAATAACATTAAAATCTACTTTACACGCAGAACCATTGTTTGTGCCAATTCCCACGGGCTTAATTGATTGACCGGCAGCTTTCAATTTTTCTGACTTGCTTTTCAATAATTCTGCAATTTTTATTGCCCGCAAATTGCTAATTTTTTCGTTCATCTCGGGTGTTCCGCTTTTATCAGCCATGCCGTCAATTTCCAGCTGCCAGTTATCCGCAGAGTCTTTCAGAATCTCTAAATCGCTCACGATTTCGTCGATCTTTGAGTCTTCGCCTTTGGCAAAATCGGTAGTTCTGCAATTGAAATAAATGGATTGAGATTCGATTTTTGTTTTCAAAGCTTCAGGGGAAAAACGTATTCCGTTTGTTCCGGCGAGTGCCGCTGAAAGCTTTTTGGCTTCGTTAAACCATTGGTTCGAGGCGTTACCGCTAACCAACAGAAAATTATTCTCAAGGGTTAATTTTACCCCATCGGGCGGTTTCAAAAGTTGATTTGCTCTTGCCAAAACCATCGTTGAACTTAAATCCTGATAAGCCTTCCAATTTGAATCAATTTCATCTTTTTCCAGATTATATTCACCTAAAATACTCTCCGGATCAATCGCCAATGGATCACGCAAACCAGTGATCGAATTTTTGAGCCAACCCCGATCTGTTTCGGTTACGACAATTCCGGATTCGGTTTTTAAGCGATTTAGATAAGAAGACCAACGCCAATAATCAAGCACGTAAATAAATCCCAAAACCAGAATCAGAATTCCGGCACTTCCCAGTAAAATATTAGACGGCTTGAGGAAAGAAGAATTATCTTTGGTTTCAGAATTACTGAGTTGAAATTGCAGGCAATTATCGAGCATTGGGCGGCTTTTTTCGAAAATATCGATGTCGCCATTAAAATTTTCAAAGTCTTCCTGCTGAACAAATTGGATTGCTTCAATCGCTTCTTTGAAAATTTCCCGCAGCGTTAATGGCGGATTTCCTCTGATAACACCTGCCAAAATCGCATCAGGACTTCGCTCAAGCCAAACGGAAAGATCATTTAACTGAAGTGAATCGAGCGTTGCATTTTCAGATTCTTTGAAAGAATCGCGGGCAAAATCCTGAATCGCAGTAAGCATTGCCGAAACCATGTCTGCATCTTGCGAAGCGTCTTTATTGCTCGAAGAAACGTGCTGAAGCAACCCGCCGGTTTCGCGATGAATCAGAAAAACTTCTTCAACGCGATAAAGGAGGGAATTGAGCATCACAACTTCAGCAAAAGGTTTTCCCGTTTGCCAAGCTTCAAATCGCCAACGCAATCCCTTTGGCGAAACACTATTTTCCAATGTTTTATTGAGCGATTGAACCATTTGGCTCAAGGCTTCGGCAATCGCTTTGCGGATGGCAGGACCAATAACGGGAAATAATGCTTCGGCTAATATTTCAGGATTTTGTTGAACGGATTGACGAATATTGTCTTCAACCAAAGGCAGGGTCGCATTGGCTAATTGTTTGTCTTTTTGAGTGCTGTGGGAAATCGCGTTTGGTAAAACTTCGCTTACTTCTTCAGCTTGAATAAGCAACCTACGCAGTTCCGCAAGTTCATTAGCCCGGCTTTCGGCAGAAGAATTTTCATACATTTCGGCTTCTACGGAAGGAATTTTTTCTTTCTCCATTTTCAGAGCTTTCAATGCCATTTTCCAAGTCTCAAGTCTTTTTGGGGCTTGAGGCTGTTAGTGCAAAACAGCCTCAAGACTTTGAACTTACTTCTCCGTAGGAAGCTTGAAGTCGCCTGTTAAACGCATAGCCATTTCCGTAAAGATATTGGCTATAGCAACCCGATCTGCCTTGTCATCGCGGATTTCATTTGATTCGCGATCAAGTTTGCTCAATGCTTCGTTGTGACGTTTTTGGATTTCTTCGCTCAGATTTTTCGATTGATTTAAAATCTGCTGGCGTAAATCACTTTCATGCTTCGCCGATTGCTCATTAATTTGAGTTATTTTCCGGTCAAAATTGTGAGAAAGTTCTTTCAATTCGCCTGAAAGTTCTTTTCTGGAATCTGCCCGGGCATTTTGCTCGGTTGTTAAGCGTTCGGTCAAAGATTTGAGTTCGTTTTTAATGTATTCTTCGAGGGCATCAAGTTTTTGACGATTTTCGTCACGCATATCGGTCATATCGCTGACCAAGCGTTCTTCAAATCGAGAGAAACGGCGTTCAAAATCTCTCGCTTGTGAACCAAAAAGAATATCCCGAATCTTATCAATGTTTCCGTCTTCCTGAACTTCAGAAGGGGCGTTTTTCTTAGTCTCAGCTTTCATCGTCTCAGCTTTCATTATTAATCTCCAAATTCAGATAGATATGAAACTTTCGTTTTCAATATTGCAAATTTATCGGTGATTTCTTTCAAAATTACCGCTGCTTCAAGCCAATTATTTTCAACTACTTCTTCTAAATTGATAAAGTCCTGAAACAATTGGTTTAGTCCTATGTTACCACTACTTCCTCGTAAAGAGTGAACTTTATTTTTGACGATTTCAATGTCTTGATTGGAAAAAGCGGTATTTAATTCTGAAAGTTGCGTTTCCGTATGCTTCAAATAAAGGCTTAGCATTTCGGCGGTAAAATCTTTCTCTCCGCGTTCTTCAATTTCAATAAAGCTCTTCAGCGTTTTTTCGTCAATGATTTGTGCTAAAGGATGTTGAATGAAATTTGCTTCTACGTCAAGCCTTCGCGGCGTGATTTGAAGCGAAAAATGCTTGTTGAGAGTTTGCTCTAAAGCGTCTATTGTCATTGGTTTAGTCAAATAATCGTCCATTCCTGAAGCCAGGCATCTGGCTCTTTCATCAGCAGTTACGCTCGCTGTCATGGCAATGATTTTGGGTTGTTTGAAAGGAGCTTTTAGCCGCCGTAGCAACGCGGTAGATTGAAAGCCATCCATTATCGGCATCCGGCAATCCATCAAAATCAAGTCGAATTCATTTTTCTCACAAATCTCAACCGCTTCTTTGCCATTGTTGACAACCTCGGCGAAAATTCCAAGTTGCTGCAATCTTCCCAAAGCAACTTCCTGATTAATTTGATTGTCATCTACCACCAATACTTTTAAATCATGCGGATCCGACGGGAAAACGCTCGTTACGAGATCTATGTCGGCAGACAATTTACCTGCGGCGTTCAAATTTTCCTTTAGTTTGATAGTAAACCAAAATTTTGAACCCATGCCTATTTCGCTTTCAACTCCGATTTTTCCGCCCATCATTTCCACAAGCTGCTTTGAAATCGCCAGTCCAAGTCCCGTGCCGCCAAATTGACGCGTGGTTGAAATATCAGCTTGCGAAAAGGGTTCGAAGATTTTATTTTGCTTCCGACGTTCAATTCCGATGCCCGTATCAATTACTTCAAAATGCAAAATCCCAACATCTTTTTTCGAAACAATCAGCGAAACTTTTCCGTTTTCGGTAAATTTTATCGCGTTTCCGATAAGATTGTTTAAAATTTGACGTAAGCGACCTGCGTCGGTGTGTAATTCGTTGTCGATATCTTCCTGAATATCAAATTCAAGATTTATTTTTCGTTTATAAGCTTCGGGAATAAATAATTTGATGGTTTCAGCAACTATTTCGCGAAGATCGAAATCACTTTCCTCAAGCTCCAGTTTGCCGGCTTCAATTTTTGAAAAGTCTAAAATATCGTTGACGATATCAAGCAGTAACTTAGAGCTGATTTTTAAAGTTCCGACATAATCCTGTTGTTCGACCGAAAGATTTGTTTCACCTAAAAACTCAGAAATTCCAATGATTCCGTTAAGCGGAGTGCGAATTTCATGGCTCATATTTGCCAGAAAATTTGCTTTTTCTTTGGCAATTTCAAGAGCGGTATCGCGGGCTTCGGAAACAGCAATTTCTAAATCGCGACGTTCCGTTATATCTTGAAAAGTTATGACAGCACCAATTATTTCTTCGTTTTCGAGTAGCGGAACGCAAGTATATTCGACCAAAAAACTTGATCCATCTCTGCAGTAAAATGTTTCCGCATTAACGTGAGTAGTTTCGCCTTCGATCAAGGCAAATTGAATAGGACTGATAATCGAATCATCATCCGGAATATTTTCCGAATCTTTATCTTTGCCAAATAGAATCACTTCGTATCTTTCCGAAATTAAATCTGTAATTTCCCAACCGAGAAGTTTTACGGCAAATTGATTTACAAAAGAAATCAGATTCTCTTTATCTATTACAAAAACCCCATTTCCAATTGATTGCAGAATCTTTTCATTTCTGGCAACTTCTTTTTGCCAAAAGTCATTATCCTTTTTTGCTTTGCCGTTGTTCATAAACAATGTGTTTTCCTTAAAGAGTATAAATTGAAAAAACGAAAAAAGGCGAGACAAAATTGCCTCGCCTTAGATACTGCTCAGTCCCAAAGGGTCCTTTTAAGACTGAGCCAGCGGTATCTGTGGGCTACCCCCGTCCCCACTTCTCCGCATCTTAGGTCATTCCCCTTAGACCTCTAGCCTATCTGGTTTTGTAACCAATATAGGCTTATTGCATAAAACTTTTTTTGAATTTGGTAAGGTTGCTACTTTTTCAAAATTCCCTGCCCCCGTAGGTTATTTTAGCAAGTAGCACCCTTACACATTAAGTACATATACAACTACTGTGCCACAACTATTAGATTTTCCAGGGATTCTCTAACTCCAAGTATTATCATAGTTTATTGGTTTACAACGAAAGTTGGATGAAAGGAATGTTGTGTGTATCATGACAAAATGTCAGTCATAATTTTCATTATTATGACAAAATGTCAGTCCGCTAATTTGAGTTCTTTTAGTTTTCGATAGAGAGTTCTGGAAGTGATTCCAAGGATTGAAGCCGCTTTCTCGCGTTTTCCATCAACAGCAGATAAAACGTGTAAAATATGTCGTCTCTCAATTTCCTCAAGCGGAATAAGTTCGTCCGATTGAGCCGGAACTGATTCTTTAGATTTAGATTCAAGCGAATCGTTGAGTCCATAAATTTCATCAACCAAATCGCTTGGCGATAAAACGACAGCCCGCTCCAAAGTATTTCTTAGCTCGCGTATATTTCCGTACCACTTGTGGATACTAAGTATCTGCTTCGCACTTTCTGAAAATGCGAGATTTGGTCGCTTAAAACGGGTTCTCAGGCTATCTAAAAAATATTCTATAAGTTCGGGAATGTCTTCAAGTCTCTCTCTCAGAGGCGGTAAATGGAAAGCAATAATATTTAATCTGTAATATAAATCTGCACGAAATTTTCCGTCCTTAACGTCTTCTTCCAAAGGACGATTGGTAGCCGCGATGACCCGTACGTCTGTTTTTCTATCACGATTTGCACCAACTCTGCGAAATGATCCGTTTTCGAGAAAATGAAGAAGCTTAACTTGCATTGAAAGCGGCATTTCACCAATTTCGTCTAAGAAAAGCGTCGAATTATCGGCTGATTCGATTAATCCGATTTTCTGTGAGTTTGCACCTGTGAACGAACCTTTTTCGTATCCGAAAAATTCCGATTCAAAAAGATTTTCCGGTAAGGCACCGCAATTTATTGAGACAAAAGGCAAATCTGCCCGCTGGCTGCACGAATGAATCCAGCGTGCCAAAACATCTTTACCCGTGCCGGATTCACCCGTAATTAATAGAGTTGTGTCGGTTCGGGCAACGATTTCTGACTGCGAAAAAATCTTTTTCATCGCCGGACTACGATGAACAGGCTCAGTTGTGGAATTTTTATTTTGCGAGCGAACGGCAGCTCGAAGCTGTTGATTTTGTTTAACTAAGCCGTGCTTTTCGTTGGCTTTGAGGAGTATCGCCTCAATTAATTCGGGTGAAGCAGGTTTCGTAATATAATCAAAAGCACCACGCCTCATCGCTTCAACGCCAGTTTGCAGCGAACTATCGGCTGTGAGCATTACTACTTCCGGTGCATTTTGAATCTGACCAATCGTGGCGAGAACTTCTAAACCTGATATTTCGGGCAAATTTACATCTAAGAGAACGATATCAAAATCTTCCTCGGCAAGTGAATTCAAGACTTCCTGTCCATTTCCTACCGTCGAAATTTCAAAATATTCGGTTGATAATTGATGCGGCAGAAGCTTCCGTAAAATTGGGTCATCATCTGCCAACAACACTTTAATTTTTTGTTTCATTGCTGCTGCGACAAAATCCGTTCGATTTGATTGATGTGTCGAAATTCGTGTCCGCCAATTATCGCAAGCCATTCCGTTGCACTCAAATCACCAAAAAATGGATGCGGAAATGTGTTTTTTACTGCCGAAATCGTTTGAAAAGCAGGACGCAATTCAATCAATAATTGGGCGGTTTCGTTCATTTTTCCCAAAGATTCAGCAATCTTTACATTACCCTGAGGCAAAACTCTTTCGGGAGCTTGAGCCTTTCTGGTTTTGTCAGCCAACAAGGCAGAAACTTTCTCGATAAACTCCGCAGACAAATTTGCCTGACCACTATTCGGCAAGTTTTCCTCAGCAGATTTGTGCAGAAGTTTTGCACAAATTTTCGACATTCCATTTTCAACAATTGAAATATGTTCGACAATTTCAGCAATCGTCCAAGTGTTTTCGTCAACGCGAAAATTGACTTGTTCGTCGCTCAAATTATTGATTGTCGCTTTTAATTTTTCGCGAATTTTGCCGTTCGCTTCGTAAATTTCGTCGATTGTTTGGTAGTTCATATTTTTAGTTCAACCTAATAGCTTGCGGACTCAGCAACAAACGGTGCCAACGTAAATTGCTTCGCGTATTTTCCGCGGAATTCTTAAATTCTTTGACAAAACCGGTTTGCAAATACAGCATTTTGTCTTCCGTCCACTCTAACTGAATGATCGGTAAAAACGAGATCAGAGTATTTTCATCGGGCAATGTGTTAACGTCTTTTGGCAGAGCGGAATTAATGTTTGTGTTGATATTTGTGTTCGCTTTTGTATTGCTGTTTGAATTCGCATTGGTATTTGAAGCCTCTTTTTGTTTCGCGTCGTCATCATATTTTTGCGAAGAGATCAGCAATTGATTTCGCAAAGGAATCGCCGCTTGAGTTGGTGAATCGCCAACGGCATCGTAGATTCGAACTTCCTTATCAAAACTGCTCGCAATTTTGGTTGAATCCGGCGACCAAACCGGGCGAACTGACGTTAAATTATCGTCCAATAAACGGATTCTGCCACTTTTTTCAACCAAACGCGGTCTGCCAAAAGGCACGAAAAACTCCCCTTTTTGATCTGCCTGATATTGCATAAACTGCCATTCTTTCCAAGTTGCGACAAGTGAAATCAAAGCCGAACTATCAGGCGACCAAACAAAGTAAAAATAGATAAATCCTTCATTTTGCGTTAATGGTTTCAAATCTCCGCCGTCGGCATTGCAAATATAAATTTGCTGTGTGCGAAAGGTTAAAACCTGCCCGTTTTGGTCAACCGGCGATGTCGTATTTGCATTAGTTTCAATGGGTTCCGCAGTATTCCCGTTTGCATTCGAATTGGTGTTATCGTTATCTAAACTCGGAGGAGTGGGTGCGTCCGGAGTTGGTGTGGGTGCGGCATTTATTTGATTAAGCCGAATAACTCCCATAAACGCCAAATTGTTACTATCGGGTGACCAAACAATCGTATCCGGAAAATTAACCGCCAAACCATTTGGCGTAATTTTTTTAATCAAAGCACCTTCTGCAGAATACATATCAAGCCGATAATTGCCTTGTGAATCGTCTGCTTTTTGGTAAACCGCTAAAATTCGTTTTTTATCGGGCGAAAAAATTGTCCGTTCCAATGTTTCTTCAGGACGATTTTGATCGAAATCGGCTTGAAGAGCATTGCTCTTTTCTTCGGGTTGCACAGGTTTTGCCGGATCAGCCGCTGGTGCGGGAACATCGTTTTCAAAACGAAAATTCAGCTTCAGAGCAGGAACTCCCTGCAAAGTAGAAGACGCAACCGTTTTCAGCTCTTCCTGATTTTTCTGGCAAGCCAGGAAAGCGAAAATAATCGGAAAGACTAATAAAACCGGTGATTTGCTTAATAATTTAAGTTTCATTATTTACTTTAATTCCGTTCCGAAATAGCCTTTATAGAGAGCCTTTTGAGCATCAGTCGGGGCAGAAACAGGAACAATTTTATAAGTTGCGGTTGCTTTCCCGCCAAGTGTAATTTCAATTTCTTTTAATTGATCGAAACGAAAAATCATTAGTTTCACCTTTTCGCCAACCTTCTTTTCGCCAAGGTAATTTTGCAAAAATTGCAGATTACTTCGCTGTCCGTCAATGGCAATGATTTGATCGTTGAAATTCAATCCCTGATCGTAAGCCGGAGTATTTTGCGGAACACCTTTGACAACCAAACGATCCGATTCCTGAGCCAGCGTTGCTCCCAGATACGATTGTTCGCGGCTTTTCGTAATTGCCACTTGCAACCCAAAACTATTCAAAATCGAATCGTAGTCAATTTCTTCGCGTCCGTGTACATAACGTTTGAAAAAATCTTCTAAACTCTTTCCTGACATCATTTCAGCAATTTTCTGAAAGTCTTCAGGCGTGTAATTTTTGTTCTTTTTGTAATGCTCCGCGTATAGATATCGGAAAACATCATCGAGTGATTTAGCTCCAACCGAATCTTTGCGAATTTGTAAATCCAACAAAAATCCTACAATTTCGCCCTTGTCATAATATGAAATTTGATTATTTACAGAATTTTCGTCTTGCCGATAATATTTTACCCAGGCATCAAAACTCGCTTCTTCCAAACTCGTTTCAAACCTTCCCGGACGCTCCTGCAAAGCTTGGATCTGATTTGCCTTAGTCGCGAGCAATTCGCGATCCGAAATGAGTCCGGCACGCTGCATTAATACGCCTTCGTAATAAGCGGTATTTCCTTCAGCAACCCACAAAAGTTTTGTATAATTCTCGTCTTCATAATTGAACGGACCTAAGGCATCGGGTCGGATGCGTTTTACATTCCAAAGGTGAAAATACTCGTGAGCTACGAGACCTAAAAAGTCGTTATACCTCGTCGAAAAGGCATTTTTGTTAAACTGAAGGGCAGTCGAATTGAGATGCTCCAAGCCGCCGCCGCCGCGTGTATTTAAGATGAAAAGATAATCTTTGTAAGGCAATTCCCCGAAGATTTTATATCCTTCTTCAATTATCTTTGCGGTATCTTTCGCAAGCTTATTGAGGTCGTAATTTCCATCACCTGTGACTACATAACGATGCGGTTTTCCTTGCACTTCAAAGGCAATTTCTTTGAAATCCGAAACCTCAAACGGCGAATCATACAAAACGTCATAATTTTCTGCTTGAAATGTATTTTCACCAATTTTCGGCAGTCCGGTTGCAACTTTCCAGTTTCCAAAAGGTTTAACCGTCAAGGTTGTCGGAATATTCAAATGTCCTTTGGGAAACATTAGCAAAGCTGCATTATTCCAAAAAGCATGTTGGTCGTTAAGTTCATTGGTACGAACAGTTAGTTCATTGGCATAAACGTTGTAAGTGACTACAAATTCGCTTAAACCTTTCGAATCGATCTGCCAATTATTCTTGTTGATCTTCGTCCAATTTAAAAAATTTCCGCTCGAATCTTTTGCCGAAAAATCTTCAACGTGACGAGCATATTCACGAATCAAATAGCTTCCCGGAGTCCAAACTGGCATCGCAATTTCAGTTTTATCCGGCATTTTGGCAGATTTTATCCGCATTTCAACTTCCAAAAGATGTGTCCAAGGTTTTGACATCGAAACGGTATAATTGACTTCCGGCGGAACAGGTTTAACTTCAACAGCCGCAATAGTTTTTTTGCCTTTCGGCTTCTTCGTTTGGGCGATAACATTTTCTTGATACATAAGAAATAGGGTGACGATTAATATTGCAATCGTTTTTAGGCTGAAATTTGGTCGCATAATTTTGGCAAATTTATTTCGAAAGTTATTTTGTCTGCTAATATATTACAACGAAACATTTATTTGCTAAAATTGCCGTATGGGATTGCAGAAATTTAAGACAAAAATCAGCGTTGAAGATTATTTGAGCAGCGAAAAACTTAGTTCAAGCAAACACGAATACGTAGAAGGCGAAATTTTTGCAATGGCTGGCTCAAGTGATAATCATAACTTTATTGCCGGTGATATTTATGCATCTTTGCTCGTTCATTTGCGAGATTCAATTTGTCAGCCATTTATTGGGGATATCAAAATTAGAGTCAGGCAAGATGTTTACTATTATCCCGATGTTTTGGTTTCTTGTGAGCAAAATCCTGAGAACCAACATTTTCGCAACTATCCGATTTTAATTGTCGAAGTTATTTCCAAATCAACCGAACGCATTGACCTACGTGAAAAAGTTTTTGCATACCAACAAATTCCGAGTTTGCAAGAGTATGTAATAGTTGACCAATACCGAATGGAAGTCCAGGTTCGTCGCAGACAAGAAAATGGAGGTTGGATAACCTATTTTTTTAATGAAAGCAGCGATATTGTCGAGCTAACCTCCGTTGATTTACTGATTCCTTTGCCCGAAATTTACCGCCGAGTTACTTTTGAACCAAATGCAAACCGAGACGACGAATAAAGAAGAAAAATTTTTCACCAAACCGCTCTTAATCATTTTTTTGACGATTTTAATTGACCTTTTGGGTTTTGGAATTGTCATTCCGCTTCTCACGTTTTACGCCGAAGAATTTCATGCAACGCCTCTAGATATTGGGCTTTTAGTAGCTTCGTACTCATTGATGCAATTTTTATTTGCACCGATATTAGGGGCTTGGTCAGATAAAATAGGGAGACGACCGATTTTGTTTTTCAGCATAGTCGGTTCCGGAATTGGCTATTTAATGATGGGTTTTGCAGGTGCATTATGGATGATTTACGCCGGACGAATCTTGGGTGGAATTACAGGGGCGAATCTTTCAACCGCACAAGCTTATATCGCCGATGTAACAACACGGGAAAATCGTGCCAAAGGAATGGGGCTTTTCGGGATGGCTTTTGGACTCGGATTTATGTTTGGACCGGCATTGGCTGGCGTTTTGAGTCAATACGGACATCACATTCCATTCGTTTTCGCGGCGGGTTTGAGTTTTTTTAATGCGATTTTGCTTTTCTTCCTTTTGCCCGAATCAAAGAAATTCACAGAACCATCAATTGAGAGAAAAAATCGTTTTGTCGAACTTTTTGAATCGTTAAAAGATTCCCGATTTGCCATTATCACTTTCGACTACTTTTTATTAGTAACGGCGTTTTCAATGATGACAACCGCTTTTGCCTATTTTACCCAGCATAATTTTGGCTACGATGCGGCTCAAACGGGCTATATTTTGTTTTTCGTTGGAGCAATGGCTGTGATAATGCAAGGCGGATTATTTGGACCGCTCTCAAAGAAATTTGGCGAAGCAAATTTGGCGATTTTAGGCTGTGCGATGCTGACCCTGACGTTTGTAATCGTTCCTTTTATCACGAAAGATTTCGGCGGATTGGCGGGATTATTGATTGGCTCGGCTTGTTTTGCAATTGGAAATTCTCTTGCGTCGCCTTCTATGACGAGTTTGGCTTCAAAAAATGCCAGCGAACGCGATCAAGGCAAAGCACTTGGAGTTATGCAATCGGGAGCAAGCCTGGCACGTGTCATCGGACCGCTTTTCTGTGGATTTTTGCTTAATAACGCCATGAATCAGATCGATGATTCTACACTTAAAAGAAATTATTGGGTGGCTGCCGCGATTATGTTTATCGCTCTTTTGGTTGCGATCTATTACGTTGCAAAACAACGAAAAGAATTAGTTTAGAAACATCGCAAGCCCAATTTTGAGAATCTAAATCTCTGGTTTTAGATTTGCGAATAAAACTTTGTTATAATCCAATAAAAATTGCTTTCCCGATAGCACAACAACATCTTTAAGGAGAACGTTTATTATGCGTTTTTTTATTTTAACTTTTACGGCTTTGGCGATTAGTTTGCTTTCTGCGACTGATTCCAAAGCATTTCAAACTATGAATAATAATCCAATATTTTCCAAATGGACTGGGCAATATGGCGGAGTTCCTGCATTTGATAAGGTAAAAATTGCTGATTTCAAACCTGCAATTGAAGCGGCAATGAGTGAAAACTTGGCGGAAATTGACAAAATTGCTAATGATTCTGCTGCTCCAACTTTTGAAAATACAATTGCTGAATTAGAACGCTCAGGTGATGCTTTGAATCGTGTCGGGACGATCTATTATCTTTGGGGCGGCAATATGAATGATGCCGAATATAGCAAAGTGGAAAGCGAAATGGATCCCAAATTTGCTGAAATTTCCGATAAAATTATTCAAAACGAAAAACTTTTCAAACGAATCGAAGCCGTTTACGAAGCACGAAATAAGTCTAAATTAAATTCTGAGCAGGTCAGATTGGTTGAAGATTATTACAAGAGTTTTGTCCGTTCCGGAGCAAAACTTAATTCGGCAACAAAGACGCGAATGGCGGAAATTAATCAATCGCTCGCCAAGCTTTATACCAAATTCAGCCAAAATCTTTTAGCCGACGAAGGCAAGTATTTGGTTTTGGAAAGTGAAACGGATTTAGCAGGTTTACCACAATCTTTGCGTGACGGTGCGGCTGCCCAAGCCTCTGCACGCAAAACAACTGCAAAATGGGTAGTTGTTAATACTCGCTCGTCGGTTGATCCTTTTTTAACTTATTCAGAGCGACGTGATCTGCGTGAAAAAGTTTGGAAAATGTTTGTTAATCGCGGCGATAATGGCGATACAACTGATAATAACGCAATCATTACAGAGATTCTAGGGCTTCGGGCTGAACGTGCCAAATTACTTGGACATGAAACACACGCACATTGGCGACTTGAAAATGCAATGGCAAAAAATCCTGAAAATACGATGAAATTGATGGAGGGAGTTTGGAAGCCAGCGGTTGCGAGAGTTAAAGAAGAAGTTGCTGACATGCAAGCTTTAGCCAATAAAGAAGGAGCGAATATTACGATTGAACCTTGGGATTATCGCTTTTATATGGAAAAAGTTCGCAAGGCTAAATACGATTTGGATGCTAATGAAGTTAAGCCATATTTGCAGCTCGATAAATTGCGTGAAGGAATGTTTTTCGTTGCCGGCGAACTCTTTGATTTCAAATTTACGCCTGTTAACGATGTTCCGGTTTTTCATCCTGACGTTAAGGTTTGGAAAGTTACCAACAAAAATACTGATAAATTAATCGGTTTGTGGTATTTCGATCCGTATGCACGCGAAGGCAAACGCTCGGGTGCTTGGATGAACGCGTATCGCAGTCAAGAGAGGATGGATCGTGAAATTACAACGATCGTTTCAAATAATTCAAATTTTGTGAAAGGAAAACCGGGCGAGCCTGTCCTGATTTCCTGGGATGACGCCGAAACTTTATTTCACGAATTTGGACACGCACTGCATGGATTAAGTTCAAACGTTACTTATCCATCACTTTCCGGAACTAGAGTAGCCCGCGATTACGTCGAATTTCCTTCGCAATTATTGGAAAGATGGCTTGATACGCCGGAAGTTTTGAATAATTACGCCGTTCATTATCAAACAGGCAAACCGATTCCAAAAACAATCGTCGATAAAATAAAAAAAGCCTCAACATTTAACCAAGGTTTTGCGACGGTTGAATATTTAGCGAGTGCTTTGGTTGATATGAAATTGCATTTGGCAGGTTCGCAAAAAATTGATGCTGACAAATTTGAACGCGAAACTTTGGCTGAACTTGGAATGCCAAAAGAACTTGTGATGCGACACAGAACGCCGCAATTTGGTCACGTTTTTGCAAGTGATGGTTATTCCGCAGGGTATTACAGCTATTTGTGGTCAGACGTTATCACCGCCGATTCTTTCGGAGCATTTAAGGAAGGAAAAGGTCCGTACGATAAAGCAGTTGCCAAGAAACTAACTAAATACATCTTTTCGGTTGGAAATACGATTGATCCGGCGGAAGGATATCGAAAGTTTCGCGGACGTGATCCAAAGGTTGAGGCTTTAATGGAAGCTCGCGGTTTTGCCGAGAAATCTTCAATGAAACCAAAAGGCAAAGCTAAAGGAAAAGCCAAAGGGAAAGGCAAGTAATTTTAAGAATAACGGGAGTGCAAGCATCCTTGCTTGCACTGACCTATACTTCAATGCGAAATAGAGCTTGATTTCTTAAAATTAAGAAAAACAAAGACTTAAATCATTGATGCCGTAAAATACCGGAACGCAATCGAGCCATCAAGTTAAGCAAGCAGGGATGCTTGCTCTCCAAAACTTCACTTACATCTTTATCACGCTATTTTTCGCCTTGGATTTTCCAAAACCCCAGGGGACTTCAGAAAATTGAATCGGATTTCTCAAATCAAATTTGATGCTAAAAAATCTATCTGTTCCCATTCGGCGAAGATTGTAAGAAAAATAATCGCCATCAACCAAATCAATCCACCAAACATTGCTCGCGGCGGGAATTACTTTGACCGTTTCATCATCAGCGGGGAAGATTTGCCGAGTTGGCGAACCAAAATTACTGGTTAAACCGCCATACATCGTAACTTTATCAGGCGTTCCGTCTTCGTGTCTGTGATCGTGTTTTAGTAATATCCGACCATTTTTTTGCCTTGTCAAAACCCACGTTCGAGACTTATCTTCGCCGACAAAAAAGGGAATTCGGATAACATTTTTTTCACACGAACGAAGGTGCATTACTAATTTTTTATCCTTAAAAGTTGTATCTTCAGGAGGTGCGGCGGCAACCGTTCCGGCAAAAGCCTTGCCGCACAATTTTTGTAAGGAGTTCCAAAATTGCGACGCATTATCAGGCTGTTTTGCTTGAGCAAAAATGCTGACCGAAAGAATTAGAATTACTAAAATAGCTTTCATATATTTGCATTAATAGGTAATTACTTCGTCAATAATTTGATTTTTCTTAAACCTGATTATAAAAATTTTACTATATTCAGAATCGGGTAATTCCTTGTATTTTTCTTGTTTGATCAAAAGATTTGCCAATAGCGGAGTCGTATTTGAATGTCCGGCAACAAGTATTACTTTGCTATTAAGAAACATTAAATATTCGGCAAATTTCCCTAAATCTGACGGATTATAGGCTTCAACGAACATTCGATACTTCTCGTTAAGATTGGTCGCCAAAGGATCAACCGTGAATCTTGTCCGTTTATAATTCGTGGAAAAAATATGTTGCGGTTTGTATGGCTTTAATAGTGCAAACAATCGTTCCGCCCTTTGTTTACCTGAATCGGTTAAATCCGGGTCAGACTTATTTTGCGTAGCAGACGTGTCTTTTTCTGCATGGCGAACCAAAATTATCGTCTTATTCTGAGCATAGATTAAACCGCAAAATAACAACGTAAAAGCTAACGAAAGTAAACATTTCATAACAAAAAACTAACACAATTTATCTATATTTAGGAATTGTGAGAAAATAATTTTCAGAAAATGAACGAAGAAAAAATAAATATTGTTTTGAAAACTCTGGCTCAAATGCTGGCTGAAAATAAGTCGCAAATAATCGAAGCCAACAAAAAAGACATTGAAACTTGTGCGAAAGATGACGAAGTAATTTTTGACCGCCTGAAAGTAGATGAAATAAAGATCGAAAAAATGATTGATTCGGTTAAAAAAGTAATTTCAGCCGACAATCCGATTGGAAAAATTATTTCTACTCACACTCACGAAAGTGGAATGCGAATCGAAAACCGCACAGTTCCTTTCGGCACGATTTTGATTATCTACGAAGCTCGCCCCGATGTGTCTATTGAAGCCGCGATCATTGCCTTAAAAGCGGGAAATAAAATTTTGCTCAAAGGCGGAAAAGAAGCAAGAAATACGAATTTATGTTTGGCTGATTTGTGGCGAAAAGCCTTAAATGAAAATAATGCTGACGAAAATTTTGTCAGATATTTGGATATTTCTCGTGAAGAAACTCAAAAGCTAATTGCTGGCGAAACTGAAAAATTTGACCTGGTAATCCCGCGTGGCGGCGAAGCGTTGATTGATTTTGTGTTGAAAAACGCGAAAGTTCCGGTCATTGTCAGCGGTCGCGGAAATAATTTTGCGTACATTGCCGAAGATGCAGATTTTGAGAAAGCGTTGCGGATAATTTTGGACGGAAAATCACGTTTGAGCGTCTGCAATGCACTCGACAAAGTTTTGATTGACGAAAAACTGCCGGAATTAGCCGAAAAAGTTGACCAAATTGTTGACGCTTTGCACGCGAAAAGCATAGATGTTTTAGGCGATTCGTCAGTTCATTACGCTAATCCTTCTACCAATTTGTTTGCTGAAGATGTTTGGTATGAAGAATTTTTGTCAGCGAAGATGGTCGTTGGAATCGTTAAAAATCTTGACGAAGCCATCGAAAAAATTAACAAATATTCTGGCGGACATTCGGCAACGATCATCACGGAAAATCCTGAAACTGCAGAAAAGTTTATGAACGAAGTTGATTCAGCGGCAGTTTATCATAATGCTTCAACCCGTTTTACGGATGGCGGCGAATTTGGGTTGGGAGCGGAAATTGCAATTTCAACACAAAAATTGCACTTTCGCGGACCGCTTGGAGCCGAACATTTGCTGACAAATAAATGGTTTATATTTGGAAACGGGCAAATTAGGAAGTAAGAATTTCTTAACCACATAGGGACATAGATCACATAGGTTATGTTAGGAAAAAGGTTTTCTATGTGCCCTATGTTCCTATGTGGTAGAAAAAAATGAAGAAAAAATTAGTCTTAAAAATTGGCACATCAACCCTTACAAATGGCACGAAATTAATCTCTCGCGGCAAGGTCGAAGATATCGGGCGGCAAATTTTGGCGTTGCGTGATGAATTTGATATTGTCCTCGTTTCGTCGGGTGCGATTGCGACGGCACGACAGTTTATCAATATCAAATCAGAAAAATTGGTCGAATCCAAACAGGCACTTGCAGCAATCGGGCAACCGCTTTTGATGCGAATTTACCACGAAATTTTTACCGATTTTGGCATAAATTCCGCCCAATGTTTGATGACTTATCGTGATTTTGAAAATGAAACTTCACGGCAGAATACACTTAATACGATCAACGAACTAATCAAATACGGCTATGTTCCAATCGTCAACGAAAACGATACAACCGCCGTCGAAGAAATTATTTTGGGTGATAATGATAAGTTATCTGCTTTGGTTGCAACACTTATCGAAGCAGATTTGCTCGTTTTAGCCAGCGATATTGATGGAGTTTTCGATAAGAATCCACATCTTCACGCCGATGCAAAGTTGATTTCTGAAATCAAAAATATCGAGGAAGCAAAAGCACTTGTAGAAGAACGGGATTCGGGTCTCGGCACGGGTGGAATGAATTCCAAACTCGAAGCCGCGATCATTTGCCAGCGTCAAAATATAGAAACAATTATCGTCAACGGCGGACGAAGTAATTTTTTGTGCGATGCCCTGGCGAGCAAAACGTCGTTTACCCGATTTTTGTAGCAATAGATGAAGCTGAGTTATAAATAATTATGAATCTTTACGAATTAACGACAACTTTGATGAATATTCCTTCTGTTTCTGGTGAAGAAGAGGCTGTGGGGATATTTTTAGGAAGGCATTTATTAAGGCTCGGCTGGAATGTTGAGCTTCAGCCTGTTTCGGAAAATCAGAGCAATGTGATTGCCTGGCTCAATGAAACGCCAAGAGTTTTTCTTTCGACTCACATGGATGTCGTTCCGCCGCATATTTCGCCAACCGAAGATGATGAAAAGATTTACGGTCGCGGAGCGTGTGACGCGAAGGGAATTATCGCGGCTCAGATCACGGCGGCGGAAGATCTTCGAAAGCAGGGAATAAATGATATTGGTCTGCTTTTTACTGTGGACGAAGAGCAGTCTTCAACTGGTGCGAAGGTAGCAAATGAACATCCGATTGCCCAGAAATGTGAATTTTTGATCAATGGCGAACCGACTGACAACGATTTGGCGATTGGTTCGAAGGGAAGTTTGCGAATGTTTTTACGGACAAAGGGCAAAGCGGCACATTCGGCATATCCCGAAGAAGGCGATTCTGCCATCGAAAAATTACTTGATGTTTTGACTGATTTACGCGAAATTGAATTGCCAAATGATGAATTTTTTGGCGAAACGACAATGAATATCGGGACAATTGCGGGCGGATTAAAAACAAATATTATTCCTCCAAATGCTGAAGCAGGTTTGCACGTTCGCTTGGTGACAGACGAAAAACCGATTGTCGAAAAATTAGAAAAAGTTATCGGTGAACGTGGCGAATTAGAAATTGCTTCGTTTAGTTTGCCGGTTAAAATGTTGCAAGTAGAAGGCTTTACGCAAAAAGTCGTGAGATTTACGACTGACATTCCACATCTGACAAATTGGGGAACTCCGCTGTTACTCGGTGCAGGTTCGATTTTGGTTGCACATACAAAGAACGAATTTGTGCTGAAAAAAGATTTGGAAGAATCGGTTGGATTGTATGTAAATTTGGTGAAGAAATTGCTCACCGCAGAGACACAGAGGGCACAGAGTTAGATTTGTTTTTCCCGAAACCAATTGACATCCGTGTTTCTATGGTGAATTAAAAGTAAGTGAATCAAGAGTAAGATTTAAGTGGTTGTCTTACAATATAGCCACGTCATTTATGACGTGGTAGTGATAAACAAAAGTTTTTTAGGGCGTTTTAACGTCCTTACATAGATTGATAGTTTTAATTCAATCGGCTCAAGCCAAAATAAAAAGGACGTTGAAACGCCCTTAGTGTTTTAATCAATTGTCACCACGCCATAAATGACGTGGCTATTTAAATAGAAATATTGAGATTTTTCTACCCTTGATCCAAATAATTTATGAATATAGCATTGATCGGATACGGTGCGATGGGCAAACTTATCGCCAATCTTTTACACGAACAAGGTGATGAAGTTGCCGTAATTATTGATGATAAAGACGCAAATCTTTCCGCAAGCGAACTTGCCGAAAAATTAAAAGGCGTTGATGCTGCGATAGATTTCTCCACTGCCGAAGCTGTTTTGCGGAATGTTGAAGCCTGTATGATCGCAAATGTCGCGTTGGTTGAGGGCACAACCGGTTGGAATAACGAGAAAGACGCGGTTCGCGAATTGGTCGAAGAACACAACGGAGCTTTTGTTTTCGGAGCAAATTTTTCGGTCGGCGTAAATATTTTTTATCGAATTGTTTCTCAAGCCAGCGAGCTTTTTTCTAAGTTTGAAGGTTACGAAACTTTCATCGAAGAACGTCATCATTCACGCAAAATAGACGCACCTTCAGGAACTGCTTTGAAACTGCAAGACATTGTTTCGCAACATATTACAAAAGAATTTTCAGTCGCGGCAACTCGTGCAGGAAACATTCCCGGAACTCATATTGTCGGATTTGACGGCACGGCAGACACAATTGAATTGACTCACACAGCACGTTCACGAGAAGGTTTTGCTTCGGGTTCAATTGTTGCGGCGAAATGGATTATCGGGAAGAAAGGCTTCTGGGAATTTACGGAAGTTATGGACGAAATTATCGGCACACAGATCGATAGCGATTTGGTTTCTTGAATCAGTACATGGAGCGGTAGCGACTTGGCAAGCATCAGGTCGCTACCGCTCCGTGTACTGATTGTAATTGAGAAATCCCCAAATTGGGCGTATGCTTCCATCTATGAGCGAACAAATTCTTGACGATTCCGATTTTGAAATTATTGACGTTACTCCAAAGCCTAAATCTAAACGACGTTGGGGTTTGTGGATTATTTTGGCTGCCGTATTAGTTTCGATTTTTACTCTGCCGAGATTGGTCGGGATTTATGTTGATTCTTTGTGGTTTGATTCGCTCGGTTATTCGCCCGTTTATTGGTATCAACTCAAAATAAAACTCGCTCTATTTTTTGTTTTTGGACTGCTGACGTTTTTCATTTTGCGTACGATTTTCAGTATTCTGGCTCGTCTCTTTGCATCTCACGCCGTTGCTCCGAGAGCAATTGTTGTTAATGAACAGCAAACCGTGATGTTTGATCCGGGCATTTTTCTAAAACCTGTCGGCTGGGTTGTTTCGATTATTTTTGCATTGGGTTACGGTGTTTATTTCAGCAATCAATGGGAAGCATTTGCACTCTATTTTAATCAGCAAGCGATGGCGGCGACTGATCCGATTTTTAATAATCCGGTCAGTTTTTATTTGTTTACATTGCCGGTGTTTGAAGTATTGAGCAGTTGGTTTTCAAGGCTAACGATTATCTTTTTGATTGCGAGTGTTGTTTATTCTTTGGCTACGCTGAGCAAAAAAGATACGGCGAAAAAGACTCGCTATTTGGTTTTGTCAATCGCTTTGGCATTGGTTGCGTTGACGCTTTCGGTCGGGGTTTACCTCGGGCGTTATGCGTATCTTTGGCGAGACCATCAAACTTTTACAGGCGTAAATTATACCGAGTATCACTATATTTTACCTGCTTCGTTTATTCTCGCTATTGTTTTGGTAGTTGCTGCCGTCATTGCACTTATCAATGGTTTTGTGATGAATAATTTACGAATCGTAATCGGTGCAATTGCTTTGCCGATTGTGGTTTATGTGATTGGATTGGTGCTGATTCCGGGTTATGTCCAAAGCTTTATTGTCAAACCAAATGAATTAGACCGCGAAACGCCTTTTATTGAAAACAACATTGCCTGGACGCGAACCGCCTTTAAATTAGACAAAATTGAGGTTCAAGATTTTCAAGCTGATACGACAACAGCTTCGTTCGACATCGAAAAAAATCGTGCAACGGTTGATAATATTCGCCTTTGGGATCGTCCCGAATTGCAATCTACGCTTAAACAATTGCAAGAAATTCGCAATTATTATGATTTTACGACGGTTGATGTTGACCGTTACAAAATTGACGGACAAAAGCGTTTGATGATGGTTGCCGCCCGTGAATTAGATGTCAATAATTTGCCCGAAGCATCGCGAAATTGGGTTAATCAAAAATTGACTTACACCCACGGTTACGGCGTTACGATGAACACGGCGAATGGTTTTACAACCGAAGGTCGTCCGCAATTTGTTCTTTCAAATATGCCGGTTGAATCAACCGCACCCGAATTAAAATTAACTCGTCCGCAGATTTATTTTGGGCAAAAAACCGATTCGGACGTTTATGTCATGACGAATCAAAAAGAGTTTGATTTTCCGCAAGGCGATTCAAATACTTACACAACTTACGAAGGCACGGGCGGAATTGCCATCGGAAGCGGTTTGCGTCGTCTGATTTTGGCAACGACATTAGGCGATCTGACAAAACTTCCTTTTTCAGACGATGTAACGAGCGAAAGTCGCGTTTTGATGCGTCGCAACATCACGGAAAGAGTTAAAACGATTGCACCATTTTTGATTTTAGACGAAGATCCATACATCGTTGTTGACGCAAGCGGAAGATTGGTTTGGATAATTGATGCGTTTACCGAAACAAACCGTTATCCATATTCGAGGCACTTTCAAGCCCAAGGACAAAACATAAATTACATCCGCAACAGCGTTAAAATTACGGTTGATGCTTACAATGGCGATGTCAATTTTTACAATTTTGACGAAGAAGATGAGCTCTTGAAAACTTATCAAAATATGTTTCCGACGATGTTTCAACCGGCAAACAAAATGCCCGCTGATTTGCGTGAACATGTCCGTTTTCCTGAAACATTGCTCGAAACTCAAGGTCAGGCTTACGGACTTTATCACACGACAAATCCGAAGATATTTTTCCAACGCGAAGACGTTTGGACGCAAGCAAGCGTGGTAACCAAAGGGCGAAAACAATAATCAAGCCCAGCCGCTGAAGCCTTATTTTGTCTTAGCCCAACTGCCGAATAATAAAAACGAACTCGAGTTTGTAAAGATCGTGACGTTCACTCCGGCAAATCGAAATAATTTGATCGCCTTGATGGCTGGACGCAGCGACGGCGAAAATTACGGCAAACTTTTGGTCTATTCTCTGCCGAAATCGCGGTTTATTGATGGACCTCTTCAAATCGAAGCCCGCATTGATCAAGACCCAACACTTTCGGGGCAATTTACGCTTTGGAATCAGCAAGGTTCAAAAATTGAACGCGGGAATTTGATGGTAATTCCGGTCGGAAAAGGATTGCTTTATGTTCAACCGATTTTCCTCCAAGCCGACCGCAGCCCAATGCCCGAACTCCGAATGGTCGTCCTCGCAACCCAAGAACGAATCGCCTACGGTCCAAATTTCGCCGCCGCTTTAGCCAGTATGTTTGGCGAAACCGCAGGTAAAAAAGAAGACCCGAAAGTTGCGAAAACAGACGATAAAAAAGAACCGACAACCACAACTTTATCGCCAAACACCCAACAACTAATCAACCGAGCCGCCCAAGAATTTACTGATTATCAACAACTAAATTCACAAGGCAAATTTGCGGATGCAGGAAAGAAACTCGAAGATTTGAAACGGACTTTGGAAGAATTGAAGAAAGGTGGCGGGAAGTTGTAGGACAGTTGCTTAATTCATTATTTTAATGGGGATAAGACTATATTATTGAATTATAAATAAATGCCGATTAAAGTAAAATCAGAGCTAACAATACGGCAACATTTGCTTGCCGCAAGCGGTAATTTGTGTGCGTTTCCGGGATGTGATGCCTTGATATTTGATTTAGAGCATGCATCCTTGATTGGAGATTTAGCTCACATAAAAGGTGAAAACCCTACCTCAGCTAGGTATGATGAAACTCAAACAGATGATGAACGTCGGCATTCTTGCAATCGCCTCGCCCTGTGTAAAAAGCATCATAAGATAGTCGATGATAGGGAGGATATCTTCCCAACAGAATCTCTCGTGGAAATGAAAAATACCCACGAGGAGCGAGTCGCAAATATCGGAGACCGGAACTGGTTAAAACCTGCCAACACAATAATCGAGATGAATGTAGGACTGCGTGAACGAATCCATTTGCACTATTGGATTGATCGGACGGGTAAACCGCAAATTTATTCTAATAGAAAACTGGCTGTTACGAAATCATTGATGAATCTTAGTTTGGGTTTGGCAAAGATAAGCGGATTAATTGAAGCATTAGAAAACCATCGAGAGCACAATGAATTTGCAAAAACATTTTTGGAACAATCTTGGGCGAAACTGGATTTGGAGGATACTACTGTAATTGCAAGTATTTTACGAATGATGGCAATGACACCGGATGTAACTTTTGGTGAATTTATTGGTTTTGTAGTCGTAGGAAACGACCCGACTAATTTGCTAGCTGAAATGGCAAAAAAATTAAACGAAGTTGCAGATAAAAGCCCCGGTTTGTCAAAGGTAATTGCTCAAATCGGTTGAACTGTCCAATTAAACAAAGTCTCAAAAACCTTCATTTTCTCCATCAATTTTCACAAAAGACCGATTCGCTTTATGAACTATTAGATTTTTCAATAAACTCCGAAGGATATACCCAACCGTTTCTTTCACCCGAATAACCATCGCCAGCTTGGTGCCGGCTTGGTCAAGTTTCGTCACGAATTTCTAGGTGTGAATGATACAAATATTCGAACCTGTTTAGTGCTGATAACAAAGATTGTTATCCATATCAATCAATGCTAAGATCAGAATCTGAGAGGAGTATTTCTATGAATGTTTCACTAACACCTGAACTTGAACAAATCATCAATACCAAAGTGCAAAGCGGTTTATATAATTCTGCGAGTGAAGTTGTGCGTGATGGAATTCGGTTGTTGCAGCAACGTGACGAGATGCGTCAGATTAAATTAGAAGCCTTGCGTCGGGATATAGAGGAAGGCGTTAAAGCCAGCGAAGAAGGGCGAGTAAGAGACGGGCGAGAAGTAATGGAAGAACTTAAAAACCGTCTTTTGGAAAGGAAAGCAAGCTAAATGGCATACCTCATTACCGAACCTGCCGAAGCCGATGTTTACGAAATTATTTCTTACATAGCAGACGACAATTTGGATGCCGCTATGTCAGTCTATAACCGTTTCACGCATTGCTTTGAAATGCTTGCCCAAACACCAAAAGCTGGACGCGAACGCAAAGAATTTCGCCACGATGCAAGAAGTTTTCCCGAAGGAAATTATCTCATTTTCTATCGCATTCTCTTCTCAAATGATGTTGAAATTTTGCGTGTTTTGCATGGTGCAAGAGATTTAGACGAAATTTTCAGTTAATTTCACTTTCTTGCTAACGATGAGAATCAATAAATTCCGAAGGATCAACCCAGCCGTTTCTCTCACTCGAATAACCAACGCCGACTTGATTCCACATCGGACAACTTTCTTCACGAATTTCCAGATGCAAATGACACAAATATCTGTCCGTTGGCATTGCCGACTTTGCCGATTTTTTCGCGTTTTTTTACTTCGCCGGAAGTCTTTGAAATCTCTTGCAAATGTCCGTAAAGCGATTCGGATTTTTTTGCCGTCGGGCAACGTATGTTCAATGATGACAACATTTCCCCAACCTGTTCCGGCATCTTGGGCGTAAGTGATAACGCCGTTTCCAATCGCATAAACAGGTTCGCCGCAATCGGTATTTCCGCCCGAATTTTTGTTCCAATCTTCGCCCAGATGAGTTGTCTTGACCAAAATTTGTCGCGTTATACCAATCATCTTTGGTATCTTTTGCTTCGGTCAAAAACTCTTGTTTTACCAACAGGATACGCAAATTTGTCAGCGATAATTACAGGCTTATTTGCAGAATTATTTGCAGAGGTTTTGATTTGATGCGTTTTGAGTCGTGCAGGAAAAAAGGAAAGCTGACATCAAAAGGACTAATACTGGAATTTGAAATCTTGAAATGTTGAATTTCATAGACCTAAAAATTCTTTCAAAATCTTCACACGATCACGGGCGACTATTATTTCGGTTTTTTTCGTAGTTTTCAAGCGAATCACTACTTGCCCCGAAAACCAGCCGTGAACTTCTTCGATAAAATTTACGTTGACAATTGAATTACGATGAACCCGCAAAAATGTTCGCTTTTCGAGCCGATTTTCCAGTTCGTTTAGACTGAAATCGAGCGGAAAGTTTTTACCTTCAATTTGCCTGGCAAAAGTCATTTTATCTTCCGCAAAAAAATGTGTAATTTCTTTTACATCAATAATTTGCACCTTTCCGCCAATGCGTGAAGGCAGACGTTCGAGGGTCGGTTTCGGGGTTAGATTTTCCAGCAGTTTTTGCAGATTCAAATTCGTTTCATTGGACTTTTCTGCAACGATTTTTTCGAGCTTTTCTAACGCTTTTTCGAGCCGTTCACTTTCAATCGGTTTGAGCAAATAATCAATCGAATAAACTTCAAACGCTTTCAATGCAAATTCATCAAAGGCGGTTGTAAAAATGACGGGCGGATAATTTTCGAGCTTTTGCAAAAGTTCAAAACCTGTCAATTCGGGCATTTGAATATCGAGGAAGATTGCGTCAAGTGTAAGCGTTGGAATAATTTGCAGAGCCTTGAGTGGCTCGGAAGTTTGCCCGATTATTTCAACTTTTTCGGTTTCCAACAAAAGACGCGACAACCTTTTGAGTGCGAGAGGTTCATCGTCAATCAAGAAAATTTTTAATTTGTTTGACATAAATGAACAAAATTCCTTTTCTGCTTCAATCTGCGAAGTCTGCGGGGAATTTGTGTTTTTCTCCCGCAGAACTCGCAGAAACTCGCGGATAATCTAATCTCCCGGTAATCTTAAAATCACGCAACCTGCTTGATTTTCAATAATTTGCAGACTCGCTTTGGTATCAAAAATCGTCTGCAAACGCTTTCGCAAATTATCCAAACCGTGATTTTCCTTCAAATCATTTTCACTAAAACCTGTGCCGTTATCACAAACTTTTATTTCGATTAATTCGCCGTTTTCTGTCACCGAAACTGTAATTTCCGTTCGTGCAGAAGTTGCTGAAACAACGTGCTTTATCGAATTTTCGACCAGTGTTTGCAGAGACAACGGCGGAAGTTTTGTTCCTAAAAACTTCGGCTCGCATTCAATTTTATACATCAATCTTTTATCAAACCTGATTTTTTCTATTTCCAGATATTTCTCGGTAATTTCCAATTCTTGCTCCAACTTAACCAAACTTTTCGCATTAGAATCAAGCGAATAGCGTAACAATGCGGATAATTTTTCGACAGTTTTTTCCGCTAAAATCGGTTCTTCACGAATCAAAGCGGCGATTGAATTGAGCGTGTTGAATAAAAAATGCGGATGAATTCTGGATTCCAACGACGCAAGTTGGGCTTCAGTTGCCAAAGTTTTCGAGCGTTCCACATCCAACTCTTTTTGGCGTAATTTGGCTTGCGAAAATTCGTAGAAAAATACGCTAAACCCAAATCCGAAAGCAATTAGCGAAGAAAAAACTATATCGCTAATACTTGGCGAAAGCACGGATTTCCAACTTGAAAAACCCAAAACGCTCAACAAAAAATTACCGATTGTAATGCCGAGCAAAGTTGCCACAAACAGCGAAATTGTTAATTTGATGAACCTGACAAACGGCGAATTTCCGTAAAAATACGGAACGCCAAGCGTAATAACAATTCCGCACAGCGTCCCGATTGAAAACGAGTAAATAATTGAAGATACAGCATTTAGCGTTGAAAAAGTTTCTTTCCAACCGAATCGAACATAGGTTAAACCAAAGACAAAAAGTGTCGCCAGCGAATCAATTAAAAAAGTTTGCCAGATGAAACGCCGGTAATTGATTGATTTGATTGGCGATGGCGAATTTTTCATATTTCACCTATTGCTTATTTTCTTCCAACCATTTTACTGCTTTTTCCTTGATTTTGCCCGTTGCTTCGGTTGATAAAGTTTGATAAAAACCTCTCGCCTTTTCGGTTTCTTTGAGCCTTTCGTAACCTTCGGCTAATTTCAGTAAAACATCGAAACGCAAACCTTCGGGAAACTGTTTGAAATTTTTGTCTGCCGCGATTTTATCAAAATCTCCAACGCCGATTTTTAACAATCTGTCGGCTTCTTCTTTGACAGGAAACTGTTTAGATGCAGAGAGATACGTTGTGCCGCGAGTCATTAAGACTTTGATGTTTTCGGGTGCGATTGTCACCGCTTCGTCCATTTCGGTTTGACCTTTTTTCCAAAGTTTTCCACCTTCGCCAAAGTTTCCGGTTTGAAAGGCTTTGCCCGATTGATAAAGCATTGCCGAACCGTGTAAAACGAGTATTTCGGCATCTTTCGGGTTTTTGACCAGCAATTCTTCGCTCTGTTTCATTGCAGTTTCAAAAACTTTTTCATCACCTTGCATTCCTTTGTTAAATTCGGCTTGCAGAGCCTCAAAAGTTTGTCCGAAAGTAAAAGTTGTAGTTAGTAAAAGTGTTGTAAATAATAGCGTTATAGTTTTTAACATTGATTTGTTCTCCTAATTTTTTGCTTGGAGTCCACGCTTCAGCGTGAAACCGTTTCGCTTCGCTGATGGTTTAGCAAACTAAAATTTGGACTCCGAACTTAAATCCCCGCGTAAAAATTTCCGTGAAATCCGAGCGGAAAATGTTGTTTATTTGCCCAAATTCGAGCGGCAAATTCAAGCGTTTGAGCGTCTCGAATTTCTAAAAATGATTCGTTTTTTGCGGCATCGTAACCTTGTGCAAGGATAAAACCGCGTTCTTCGTTGATGGTGGAAGTGGTCGGCACAAAAACAGGTTCGCCGAAAGTGCGAGTATTTCCCGCGTTGGCTTTGAGCGTTTTTCCGCTTTGCAAATCAACCCGAACAATCGCTGCGTTTTCGTGATAACCGTTTTCCGTTGCAAACAAATAACGTGATTTTTGTCCTGTCAAACGCGAATCGTAACGCGGAAATTCAACATCGTTTGCCATATCAACCGCACCGACAAATTTTTTATTGGCGACATCAACCGTAACTTGTTGCAAATTCGGCTGAGTTAATTTTTTGAATTGTTCAATGGAAAATTGTTCGCGTTTCCAATTGTCCAAAACTTTCAAAAGCTGTCCGTCTTTGCCCCAAATTGCCTCAAAAACTATTTTGTTGTCAGCCGTTTCGTGGGCGTTTCCGTAATGAAAAACGACTTGCGAAGGCATTAAAATTTCGATTGGTTTGGCAGTTCCGTTTTGATTATTTCGCGGAAAAAGCATCATTTTGGTCGGTTCATTTTCGAGATATTTGACCGCTTCGCCCATTGTGGCGGCGTTGCCCATCATCATCGCGGAAATGTCGTATTTCATCGGCGGAATAATTAAAATAAAATAATTTTCGGTCAAAATTGCATCGTGAACCATATAAAAACCATCCGGCGTGAATTTATAAAGCAGTTTTGCCTGATTCGATTTTCTTTCAATTTGATAAATATGAGTTGCACTATCGCCGGATTTTTCAAAACCCCAAGCGAACAAATCGCCTGTTTTTGCATCAATTTTGGGATGTGCCGTAAAGGTTAAATTTTGTGGAATTACGCCGAAATTTGTTTCGCCTTCGTAATCAAAAGTTTGCGGATTGATGACAGTCGGCAAACCGCCTTCGCTCAAGCCCAAAAGTTTGCCGTTCCATTCGATAACATTGACGCTCGGCTGATTTTTTCCGCCTTTTGATGAATCTGGAGCATTCGTGCCAAATTCGCTATAAATCATTTTGCCTGCCTTTTGTTCCTCAATTCTCTGCCGCGTGTTGAGGAATTTGGCTTTTAATTCAACTTTGCCGTTGTTAAATTTCCACGAAGTTAGAAACGCATCACCATCAAACAAATGATTCATCTGCACGCCGAATCTTTCAGTTTCGCCGGGAGCAGTTCTGAATAATGTTCCGCTCAACGATTGCGGAATTTTCCCTTCAATTTTTAAGTTTGACCAAACGCCTTCGCCACTTGCCGTTTGTGCCGAAATCCAAGGCATCACCCGTTTTGTTTGAGCGAAAATTTTGCTGACATTCGCCGATTCAACTAATCCGATTGCCGCCGCACTAAATATCATTTTTGTAAAATCACGTCTTGAAAAATTCATAATAATTGCTCCTCGAATAATAATCTAACGACATTTCTGAGCAAGACATTTCAACTTTCCGACTAATCGTTAATATTTCGGATGAAAGGTTAAAAATCGTTGATAATCCGTTTCGACAAGTTTTAAATTTACGTTACAATAAGCGTTTCTTGTTGGAGTAAAAACAAAAAGTTATGACGATGAAACTTGATTGGTTACGCGGTTGTGCCACAGCTTTGGTTACGCCGTTTGCGAAATGACGGCTCTGTTGGATTTGGATTGTTTGCGGAAATTGACAGATCGCCAGATCGAAAATGGCGTGAAAATTCTTGTGCCGTGCGGAACAACTGGCGAAAGTGCGACGATGACTCCTGAAGAAGATTGGTTGGTCATTTCAACGGTGATTGAAGTCGCCAAAGGTCGTGCAAAAGTTATCGCAGGTGCATCAAATAATGATACGGCTCTGACGATTCGCAATACTCAAAAAGTTATGGAACTCGGTGCGGATGCGGCACTTATCGCTTCGCCATATTACAACAAGCCGACTCAAGAAGGTTTGATTGCACATTATTCGGCAATCGCGGAATCGGTTAAAGGTTTCCCAATCGTGCTTTACAATGTTCCGGGAAGAACAGCTTCAAACATTTCCGCCGCGACAACAATCACGCTTGCCAATAAATACGAAAACATAGTTTGCACGAAAGAAGCCTCGGGAAATTTCTCGCAAGTTATGGAAATTATTAGAGACCGACCAAAAAGCTTTGCCGTATTTTCGGGCGATGACGCGATAACTTTGCCGCTCATCGCACTCGGAGCAGACGGCGTTACATCGGTAATTTCAAACGAATTTCCCAAGGAATTTAACGAAATGGTAGAAGCCTGTTTGTCGGGAAATTGGGAAACCGCACGTCAGATTCATTACAAATTTTTAGCATTGATGGAAGCGAATTTTGTCGAATCTTCGCCCGCACCTGCGAAATTCGTGATGAAGGAAATGGGTTTGGTTGAGAATAGGTTAAGATTGCCTTTGGTTTCGATTACAGAAAGTTCTAGAGAGAAGTTGAGGCATATTTTGGAGGAATTGAATTGATATTACTCTTTTCAAATTTTGATCTGCCCGAAGCTCCGGGAATAATCCTTACTTTTATGGTCTTTGTCGCATTTCTTGTAGTCAGTGGAGTAATATTTGTTGCTACCGGTGCAAATGAGATAAAACTGAAATCTTGGGCAAAGAGGTTTACTTACGCTGGCTTATTAACGATTTTGGTTCAATTAATTCTTGCCTTACCAATGGTAGGTTTGTCTTTGTTTCTTGTAGATTATCTAAAACAAATACTAATTGATTACATGATGTTTGATACCGTTCACGAGACTTATCATTGGGCTGATCGTTTTGTAGGATTGTTATGGTTTAGTGCGAATTTAGTCTTTTATGTGGTTGTGGCACTTGGTTTGAGTAAGACTTTTCATCGGAAATTTATCCTACGACAAAGTTCTGCATCGTAGCACCCTGTAAATTTGTGGTGAAAGAAAAGGGTTTGATTCAGGATAAAGTGCGTTTACCCTTGGTTTCGATCACAGAAATTTGAGCGACAAATAACAGAAAATTATAGACCGCCTAGACGATTAGACAAATAAAAAGCAAGAGAATAATTTGAGATTCTCTTGCC
>CAVXPU010000012.1:0-21356 GCA_963763855.1 Pyrinomonadaceae bacterium
AGCAAAACCTAAATCAATCGTAATTCCACGCTTTTTTTCTTCCGGCAAGCGATCCGCATCAACCCCTGTTAAAGCCTTAACTAGAGCCGTTTTCCCGTGGTCAATATGTCCGGCGGTGCCGATGATGATGTCCATAAATTGAAAATAGTTTATTGTTCTTGCCGTGAAATTTGATACTCGTCAAGTTTTCGATAAAGTGTTTTTCTGCCAATATTTAGCAAACGGGCGGCATGTGATTTATCGCCGGCGGTGTAATCTAAAGCCATTTCGATCGCGTGTTTTTCGATCTCTTCCATTGTAGCCGGAAAATCGACTTCCATATTCAGCGATCTTCCTTCGCTGGCTGCTTTGGTGCGTTCCTGGCGGGCTTGTGCGTGCGATTCAAAAGCTTTTTTGCTGATCGCTTCGGGTAGGTCGTCAACTTCGATTTGCCGACCCGAGGCAATAATTACGGCACGTTCGATAGCATTTTCGAGTTCGCGGACGTTACCATACCATTCGTAATTAAGAAAAGCACGAAGAGCATCTTTTGAAATACCTGAAACAAATCGTCCGGTTTTTTGTTTGTAGAGTTCGAGAAAATGGTAAACGAGCAAATTGATATCTTCAGGACGCTCCCGCAAAGGCGGAATCGTGATGGGAAAAACCGATAGTCGAAAGAATAGATCCTTACGAAATTTACCTAATTCAATCGCTTGTTCCAAATCCACATTGGTCGCGGCAACTACGCGAACGTCAGTTTTAACAACGTCGCTTCCGCCAACCCTGGTTAATTCACCATCTTGCAAAACCCGCAAAAGTTTTACCTGTGCGGAAAGTGGCATTTCGCCAATTTCATCAAGAAAAAGCGTTCCGCCATCCGCTTCTTCAAAACGCCCTTTTCGCTGATTTCGAGCATCTGTAAATGCTCCCTTTTCGTGTCCGAAAAGTTCTGATTCGATTAAACTTTCGGGAATTGCACCGCAGTTTAGCTTAATGTAAGGCTTATTTTCGCGTCCCGAATTGTAGTGAATTAAATTCGCCAAAAGCTCTTTACCAGTTCCGCTTTCGCCTTGAATTAAAACCGTTGTATTCGTGTCGGCAACGTTCAGACCGAGTTCGATTGCACGACGAATTTTCGGAGCTTGTCCGATGATCTCGCTTTGATGTTTTTGATGAAGTTCACTTTTAAGCCGCATGACCTCAGCCGAAAGCTGGTCACGCTCCAAAGCCGTTCCGATCTGATGTGCAATTCCTTCAACCAAGGCAATTTCGTGTTCGGCAAACTCATTTTCCCGCTCATTTCCCCAAACAAACCCGAGAAGTCCGAAGGATTGCCCGACAACTTGCACAGGAGCGACCAACGCGGCACGTCCGCCAAGTTGCGAATTGAATATCAGACGAATCGCGAAAGGAAGTTGTTTATCAATTAATTGGAGCGTTTTTCCTTCCTTCAAAATGTTGCTCAAAGCCGGAAATGGTTCGAGATCAAGCGAGCCGCCGTGTTCTTCGATCAAACCCCAAATCGCATTTGGCGGAGCATTTTGGGCAGTTTTGAAAACGACGAGATTAATCTTTTTACCCGATTGATCCAGCACTCCCAACGCACCGTAATCTGCCCCAACGAGCTCAATTGCCCGCTCCAAAACGTTGCTCGAAACTTCTCGGAAATCAGAACGTGAATTAAGCGTATTGGCAATTTCGAGCAAGGCATTAGTGCTTTTCGTCTCCTGCTGCTGGGTAACGTAAAGTCGTGTGTATTGATAGCCGACCGCAATCTGCTGTGCTATAGATTCGAGAAAAGCAACCTCTTCATCAAACCATTCGCGAGGGGCGTGAACATCATGTAAACCTATCAAACCAAATACTTTACCGCCCAAAATTATCGGTACTACGAGCAGCGATTGCGTTTCCAGAGCCTTCGTAAAAAATCGAACAGTTGCGTCTTTTGATTTGGAAGTGTCGTTAATTTTGATTGGCTTGGTGAGGTCAAAATGTTCTAAAAGCTTTTTAGCGTCAATGGGAATTGTTGTTCCTTCGCTTGGCAAAATATCTTCCGAAGCCCGCCATTCGTGACTGATCCGCAGTTCATTTTCTTCGGAAAGTTGCAAAAGATCGCAGCGATCAGCTTCCATCATTCTTCCAATTTCCGAAACAATGACGTTTAGAAATCTTTCGAGGTCAATATTCGTCGGCAAATCAATTGCGAGACGATTGATAATTCCCTCACGGGCTTCGTGCATCCTGATTTTTCTTTCGATTGGTAATGTGGCTGTGCTTTCGATTTCGATTTTCATAAAACTTGGTTATTTGCAGATATGATGGGATTTAGGAAAGGTCTGTCAACACAGATATAAATAACTGAAAATGGATGCGAGTGTCAAGTTGATACAGCACAAAAACTAGCTGTGTAATTTAGAAACAACAATGGTGTTTGGATTTTAGACGTTTTTGAGTTCTTGATTCACCGCTCAAGATTAAAAGCTTAGCGGAGACATGCCGCTGAATTTGCTGAAAATGAAATTGCACAAGCCATCATAAGCCTCGATTGAGAAAAGGCTTTTTGGTTCGTTTAGAATTCGAAGTGATTTAGGCAAACTCAGGTTTTTCGTGCATTTTTGAAAGCAGTTCTAAAACGAACGGCTGAAAAGCTTTGCAATCGGCTTGCCTGCATTTGGGTTTTGCTCGGAATAATCCAATCCGATAAATTTAGAAAGAGTGGCGGCAACTTGATTTTGATAAATCGTTTCTGAATTTTTCCATTCGCCTCTCAATTTGGAATCAGGTGAAACGAATGCCATCCAGATCCAACGAGCTTCAGGAACATCTTTACCATGCGAATGCCAGTCCGCCGTAGTCGCTCCTCTTCCGTGATCAACCGTTATAATGATCGAAGTTTTGTCTTTATATTGCTGATCAGATTGAAGAAACTGCCATAATTCGCGGAAATAATCATCATTCCTACGCAAGGCTTCAACCATTCGATCATATCGTCTGTCGTGTGCCCAATCATCGGTTTCGCCCAATCCAATATGAATTATTTTCGGGCGATTTTTCTTAATAAAATCCATAGCGAAATTGAATGTGTAAAAATCGTGACGAACCGAATTCCAAGGGGTTGGAGTTTCAAACTGAGCCAAACTTTGACGGTTTATAAGCTTATTGTCGCTTTGGTAGGCTTCAAAACCAGCATTAACCGGAAAGGAATTTGGCTTGGAGGTGACGATTTCATTCATCACATCCCAAGACGCGAATGAAGCCACTTTCTTTTCGCTCAATTTCAGTTTGCTCTGAACAAAATCCAGCACTGAAGGAAATTTATTTTGAATCCGATCATTGCTTTTGATTACTTCGTCGCGTGCTTCACCCGTAAGTATTTCGGAATAACCCGGATAAGAGAAAAGTAGGTTATTAGTCGTTTTAACTTCGCTATTCAAAGCACGATTACCTGCGATCGAACCGTGTTTTTTCATCAGTTCGCCCCAAAAGAAGGGCATTAGCTTTTCTCTGCGTTGTTCGGCATCTGACAAAAAATAGGTCTTAAAGACGCCCGATTTCTCTGCCTTTTCATCAATTTTCTTAAATAATTCGGCATCCAAACCACCAAAAACTTCTTGATTCCGAGCCCCATCCAAAGTAATCACAATTAAGTTTTGCGTTTTTAGTTGTGCAAAAGAAAAAACCGTCGAAATTAAAACCAGGATTAGAGCTAGGGTATATTTTTTCATAAATAGATCGATGTGCGAAAAGCTGAACATTAATGGTTCAGCTTTTCGCAAGATTAGACTGTTTTATCTAGAAATCAAAACGAAGAGAGATTTGTCCTGTTCTTGGAGCTCCCTCTCCGCCTCGTGTTCCTGTCACTGTACCAAAAGAAGAGCTCGTAATTGTGGTATTCGGATCACCAAAATTAACGATATTGAAAGCGTTGGTAAAAGACATGTCAAAACGAAGTTTGGCTCTTTCAGTAAATCTAAATGCCTTACCTAAACCAAGGGAAACTGTAGTTAAACTTGGTCCAATGAGCGAACCAACCTTAGCATTTCCGAATCTGCCGATCGGGGCAAACCCGGCACAACTACCACGAATTGCAAAAGGCTGTCCCGGGCAAGTAAATGCGTTTCGGTCAAAGAATTGGGCTGCCGTTGGATTTTCGAGATTGCCTGTGCTTCCGCTAACCAAATCAGGTCTTTGTGACCCTAAACGATTCGCACCCGTTCCAGAAGGATCGCCGCCGCCAAAGGTTGGAGTTAAGAAAGCCCCACTTTGAGATACGAAGATTCCATTTAATTGCCAACCACCTAAAAGTGAATCGACTATCGTATTAACATCTCCGCCAAATGCTTTGCCTCGTCCAAATGGCAATTCATAAACGGCAGTTGCTACCGCCCGATGGCGACGATTGAAAACAACCTCACCCTTATCAGAGCTGCGGTCTAAAGAATTTGAAAGACGACCGCCGCCGTTTTCACCTAAAAACCCAGTCGGTGCCGGACCCGCTGCATCAGAAACATTTTTGGAAAGTGTGTAGGCTCCGTTAAAAGTTAAGCCATCTGCATAGCGTCGGGTAATTTCAATCTGCAGTGCATTGTAGGTGCTGATTCCGCTTGTATCGCGACTGAAAATCAAACCGAAATTTGGAAATGGGCGATCCGTAAGCGGACGACTAGTAAAGGGCGTTAAACTAGTTTGAGGTTGATTCAAATCAGGTGCAGTTGGTAAATTCACACTACGATTTCCGATATAGCTAGCTCTCATTCCAAGTCTTAAAGGCAATTCTCTTTCAAATGTCAAACTCCACTGCATTGTGTACGGATCTTTCAAGTCCGTCTGATTTGCAGTCCGAAATTCAAATGTGCCAATTGAAGCAACCGCCTGTGATTGTCCGGTTGCTCTAGTATTTGGAAAAGAATAAAACGGCAACCCGGTAGCCGGATTGAACGCATTTCCGAAGAGCCTCACGTCGGATTGAATCGTTCCCGTTAGTGAATAGAAATTTGAGCCGTAAGTTGAGAAAGTATAAACGCCGAATCCGCCTCTAATGACGGTCTTATTATCATCAGATAGGCGATAGGCAAACCCTAAACGCGGTCGGAAATTCTTAAAGTTGTTTCGACGTAAACCTTCAGGAAATCCTGCCGATTCTGCGGTTACAACCGGTGTGCAACCAACTCCGGGATTGTTCGATGGTCCCGTCAATTGTCCAATCGGACAGGCATTGATTGCCTGTAAAACGCTTTGCGGAATCAACTTAACTGCCGCTGGGTCAGACGGAATAATTACTCGTCCGGTTCTGCCAAAATCACGGTCAAAGTTTCCGATATTAAAATTTGCGTCAACAAATGGCGGGTAATAATCATAACGAAATCCGTATTCAAGGGTTAATTTTGGCGAAACCCGAAAAGAATCTTGAGCGAAGAATCCGTAGCGGCTATTGTTTCCATCAACATCGTTAGTCGTTACAGCAACTGCCGAAGTAACCGGAACTCCAAGTAGGAAATCAGCAAATCCATTTCCCGTGAAAGTTCCGTCGAAATTAAACGAACCCGCATCGTCGCCGCCGATAAATCCGAGGGTGTCTTTCGTGCCGATTCTTCTGAAGTCTCCTCCGAATTTCAGCGTGTGTTTGCCGCTTACCCAGGTTAAATTGTTGTTAAACTGTATTACGAGAATTTACCGCACTTCGGTCTGCCCCGATTCCATTAACTCCGCCAGCAATACTTACCGTGGTTAATTGGTCGTCTTTCAAATTGCCCAAACCGATTAAACCTAATGAATTTACAAATGCGACTTCATCTAGCGGCAAAAGGGATATTGCTTCTCGAAACGTATAACCCACGCGAAATTCGTTTAGGACGTTTGGAGTAGCCCGCCAGTTATGGGAAACCACTAAATTGCGGTTTTTCTCGGCTGCGATTCGCGATGGCAACAGTAAATTTTGCGGATTAGTTGAATCAATGTCTTTCCAACTAAATCTTCCAAAAATTGACTGGCTTTTAGTTAATTCAGCATCAATGCGGATATCGAATTGATTGGATTTAATGGGTGCCTGTCTGTTTTCTTCAAAAACCCCTTGAGTTCCACCCGCTAACACTGTCGGTGTATTTGGAAGTGGATAGAGTTCCAGGATTTTAGTGGCAAACGGACTGATCAAGCTTGGTGTAATCAAATTGTTCGCGAAGTTCTGATAGGTAAAGCCGCCAACGCCTGCCGTTGCCGAAAAAGGATTTCGAATTGTTGAGGCTAACTGTCCCGCCCTCGCTGACGCCGTAGGCACAGTGTTTCGGATTGTCCGTTCTTGTTTGTAATTTAAGCCTTCATAGGCTCCAAAGAAAAATAATCTGTCTTTTATAATCGCTCCACCGAGACTTCCGCCGAACGTATTTGCATTTTTCAACGGCTTAGCCGCGAAGGAAAAAGGATTGCGGGAATCTAATGCATCATTTTGGTGATACCAAAACCCAGAGCCTCGAAACTGATTGGTTCCGCCCTTCGTCGTTGTAGTGATATCACCGAGCTGGGCAAATTCCGCATTGTTTCCTACTGCTTGTACCTTTAACTCCGAAATTGTTTCCGAAGAAGGAAAGTTTTCACGCAAAGGTCCGTTGCTTCTAATATTGACCGTTGAAATACCGTCAACCGTCAATTCGGTTTGTCCTGGCAAGGCTCCGTTTATTTGAAAACCGAAACTATTATCGGTCTGCACTCCCGGTAGATATGCGATTGTAGGATATGGACTAGTTGAAGTTGATCCCCGATAATTCGTTGGCAAAGCTAATAATTGATTTGACTTAATGACTGACGAAATCGTCTGCGATTCAGTATTAATAACGGCTTCACCGCCCTGAACCATAACAATTTCGCTTATCTGCCCAGTTTGCATAAGAGCCTCTATCCGCAATACTTCGCGGGCATTGAGCACTGTTTTTGATTGAGAAAATTCCTTGAATCCATCTTTTTTCAAGGTTACGCTATAAATTCCCGCTTTAAGATTGGAGATTTCAAACGAACCGTCGTCTTTACTCATTTGCGTTAAAGTGACTTTAGTTTGTTCCTCAGTTACTGTCACAGTCGCCCCAGCGACGGCTGACCCATTCGAATCCGAAACAATTCCACGAATTGTCCCAAAGGTGGACTGTCCAAAATTATTGAATGATGAAATCAATAATAGAAATCCGGTAGTTAAAAGATTTTTCACGAAGTTTTGCATAAAATATTTCCCTTTTTTGTTTTTATTTGAAATCGCAGCGATATTTCGCCAAAAGATTTATAGAACTTGTTTTTAGCTTGAATTTTTAAACTATGAAGGTCTGAAATGTCGGGAAGTTTAATTTCTTTTGAACCTTTGCTTAAATTGACCTTAAACTAAGGTTAATTAAGTGAGCGGACTTAAATCGATTTTGAGTTTTAACGAAATGAATCCTATTCTTTGAGCGGTTTCCGAGAAAGCTCCGATTGAGAATAAAGAAAACCGCCAATTGATTGCTCAAAAGGCGGTTATGGATTTTGAAGTTTTTTAGACTCTTAGATTTCGTCTATTTTTGAACCAATTTATCCTTCGGTATTCCAAACTCTTGCCGTTTTTTACCAGCGGTTGCTTTGTCCAAAAGGTCTTGAGCTTGCGAATTGCTTTCATCAAGTTTTAAGGCTCTTTTCAAAACGCTGATGGCTTCGTCGTATTTGGCAAATTTAATCATAATCGCTCCTAATTCCGTTTGATATTCAGTATCATCAGGTTTTAATTTAACGGCTTGCCGCAATGATTTTTCGGCATCTTTATCTTCGTTTAACTTATTGTACGAGCGTCCAAGATTAAAATGTGCTACGTCATCTTTTGGATTTTTAGCCAAAATCTTTTTATAGGCTTTGATTGCTTCAGCAAAAGATTTTTCCGAAGGTTTGGTAGGAATAGTTCCACCGCCTTTCTTTGAAACTTTTACGTTTTTTGGTGTGGGCGTAGCATCGGCTTTTACTTCTTCAACCTGCGATTCTTTTTCTCTTTCAACTAGAGCGTATGCCACACCGAGTTTGAAAAAGGCTTCAGCCAGATCTGGATTTAATTTTGCCGCCTGCTTAAAAGCGTCAATCGCCTTTTCATTTTCATTAGCGTCAAAATATTTATTGCCTTCGGTCAAAGCTGTGTTTGCGTCTGTAAATGTTGGAACTGCTTCTGCCTGTTTGGTATTTGAGTTTGAATTAGCAACGTTTGCATTGGTCGCATTAACATTTGCTTGATTCGTATTTGTTGCAACGGTTGGGGTTGTCGTTGGTGTAGAAATATTTGTAGTATTTTTTGATGTGTTGGTATTGTCCGCTGTTGGACCGCAGCCGAAACTTGCGATTGCACAAGCCGCTGCAAATAATATTGTTGATAACCTTTTCATTTCGCTTTCCTAGAAAACAAATTCGTAAAACAGCCTGATTGTCGGCAAAACATTCCTTAGAAGCTAAAAATCGCAATTTGTTTGTTATTAATTTTATCCCGGGGGAAAGATAAATTGCCGACCACCCAAAAGATGTACGTGCAGATGAAAAACCGTCTGTCCGCCATCATCATTGGTATTAATCACTGTTCGATATCCCTTTTTCGCAAAGCCTTGTTCGCGTGCGATCTTTGCACAAGTTATGAGCAGATGCCCCAAAACTTCCTGATGCCTTTTTTCGGCTTCATCAAGTGACGCGAAATGCTGCCGCGGAACGACCAAAAGATGATTTGGTGCTTGCGGCGTTATATCATTAAATGCAACGCAAACCTCATCTTCATAGACCATCTCGGAGGGGATTTCTCCCGCAATAATTTTGCAAAAAATACAAGTTTCTTGGCTCATAGGATGCGTTTATTAAATCATAAAACGACGACACAAGGCAAAAGTCTTTAATTCAAAAGCGACAGCACTTCTTTTTTGATCCTACCCATTTTCAATAAAATTCCCCTCCTGTTTCAGAAGGGGAATTTGTGGAGGACGGGGATGTTTAGCCACTCAACGTTACGGTAGCTTTAGTGTTTTTCTTAATTTTCACGCTTCGCTTTCAGCAGTTTTCGCAACATCTTCAGTAATCCTTTCGATTTGAGCTCCTACCGAGCGAAGTTTTCTGACGATATTTTCATAGCCGCGATCAATGTGATAAACACGATCGATCAACGTTTCGCCTGTCGCCGTAAGAGCCGCCAAAACAAGCGACGCCGAAGCACGCAAATCGGAAGCTAAAATCGGAGCTCCTGCCAATTCTGTTTTACCGCGAACGATTGCTTTGTTTCCCGAAATTTGAATATTTGCACCCAACCGGATCAATTCCGAAGCGTGCATAAAACGATTTTCAAAAATGGTCTCGTTAATGATCGAAACGCCTTCGGCTTGGGTCATCAAAGCCATGTATTGAGCCTGCATATCAGTCGGGAAAAGCGGATGCGGCTCGGTTGTCATGTCTTGCGACTTCAAACCATTCGAACCTCGTCTAACCAATAACGTGCTTGGATTAAGTTCTTCAATTTCCACGCCAACCGACCGTAATTTTTCGATAACAGCCGTTAAATGATCTGGGCGACATCCTGAAATTTCAATTTCGCCGTCGGTAATTGCTGCTGCAACCATAAAAGTTCCCGTTTCGATGCGGTCAGGAATTATTGTATGCTCTGCTCCGCTTAAACCTTCAACCCCTTCAATTTCAATAGTTTCCGTTCCCGCACCTTTCACTCTCGCACCCATTTTATTCAAAAGTTCGGCAAGATCTTCGATTTCAGGTTCGCGAGCAGCATTTACGATTTTTGTTTTTCCTTTGGCTAAAACCGCCGCCATCATAACGTTTTCAGTTCCCGTAACGGTAACTTTATCGAAATAGATTTCGGCTCCGATAAGTCGTCCTTCAGGAGCCCTTGCAACAACGTTACCAGCTTCAAGCGAAACGACTGCACCGAGCTTTTCGAAAGCCTTCAAATGCAAATCAATCGGACGCGTCCCAATCGCACAACCTCCGGGGAGTGAAACTTTGGCTTGTCCGAAGCGTGCAAGCAATGGTCCAAGTGCCAAAACACTTGCCCTCATTGTCTTAACCAATTCATATGGAGCTTCGAAAATTTCCACATTTGCAGCGTTGATCTTATGCGTCCGCAACTCCGGAGTTAGAACAGTTGCTCCCAAATCCTCCAAAAGACGCCTTTGCGTAATGAGGTCTTTAACATACGGAACGTTATGCAAAATAACGGTTTCCGGCGACAAAAGCGTAGCCGCCAAACATGGCAAAGCCGAATTTTTCGCTCCGCTGATAGCGACCTTTCCTCGCAATGACTTTCCACCGCGAATTAAAAATTTATCCATTTTTGATACAAGATTTCCTTATAGTATTGAAAAGAAAATCCTATCATGAATATTTCTTTATTGAAAAATAGTGAGTAGCTAAAAAATCGTAATCTTCTCAATTACATTTTTTACAAAAACTTTGCTCAATGCATAACGAAGAATTAAAACTTCCTTAACCCAAAATTTACAAGCCACTTTTAAAATCGATTTGATGGCAATACTTAAAGTTAAAAATCTGTTCGGCATGCGGTCAAAAAAACTCTTTGCAGAGCAAAAGATGCCAGCATTGTGCCAATCGTCTTAAAAAATCACACTTTTTAAAATCGATAAAAAAAACCTGGTATTGGTTGCTAGGCTACAGTTGATCTAAATCCCGCAGTTTTGTTTACATAAAGTTTTCTTAAGTTTAACTCGAAGGAAATATTAACGTCATACCTACTTAACTTCTGCTTGATACCCTCTAACTTCTAAACAGAAAATTAGAAAAAAGTAGTAGTTGCACGATGAAAAGTTTTATGGAGAAACAACTTTTCGGGGTTGAATTTTAAACGGAGTTAGATCAAATGTTTAGCAAAAAATTAAAAATAAAATACCTTTGCTTAGTGATATTTGCTTTAGTTTGTTGTGTTACAAGCAGTTTGGGGCAAGTTGACACAGGATCATTGACCGGGCAGGTGACAGACACACAAGGTGCTGTAATCGCAAACGCTCGAGTGGTTTTGACGAATCAAACAACAAATATTTCAATCGAAATAACCACAAATAGTGATGGTTATTATACTTTTACAGGCTTGCGACCAAGCCTTTACACGATTCAAGTTTCGCAAAGCGGTTTTGCCCAACAAACCCGTAAAGATTTCGAGTTGAATGTTGGACAAAAGATGCGTTCGGATTTCGAACTTGGAGTTGGAACTGCAACTGCAAATGTTGAAGTTACATCAGATAGCCAGGCTACTTTGCAGCGTGATGATGCAACCCTCGGAAATGTGGTTGATAATCGCAGAATTTCGACATTGCCGCTTCCGCAGAGAAGCTGGGACGATTTAATTGTTCAAGTAGCGGGGACGCAAGCCGATCCATATACTGAGCAATCCGGCGGAACAGCATCAGGACGAACGGGTTCTGTAAACGTTCATGGTGTTCGCTCGCTGCAAAATAATTTTATCTTGGATGGTCAGGATAATAATTCGATTTCAACCAACGTTCAGGAATTCTCGACGCAGGTTTCGCGTCCTTCGATTGATTCCTTGGGCGAATTTAAGGTAATTACCGCCCAATATTCAGCAGAAACAGGACGTTCAGCAGGCGGCATAATTTCAGCAACCACTAAATCAGGTACTAACAATTTTCACGGACTCGCTTACGAATATTTGAGAAATCGAGTTTTTGACGCAAACGATTTTTTCTCTAATCGACTTGGACGTGCGAAACCCCAGCGAGTTCAAAATCAATTTGGCGGAAATGTCGGTGGACCAATCTGGAAAAATAAAGCATTTTTCTTCGCCGATTATGAAAGAACTATGATTCGCCAAGGCGTTTTGAGAATTGCTTCAGTTCCTCTTGCAACTGAAAAAGCCGGAGATTTTTCAGCCAGACTCGGAACTCCGGTAACAGTTGGCGGAGCTCAAATTCCTATTTTCAATTGCAACGGCACGCCTTCCGGTCAATTCGTTAGAACCGGACAAATCTTTAATCCGAATAGTCGAACGCTTTGCCCGAATCCGGCGTTTAATCCGGCAGCAGCCCCGAGTTTGACGAATTTACCTTATTTTCCGCAACCTTATGTAGGAAACATTGTTTCAACAATTGATCCGGTTTCAGCCAGATTCGCGGCACTTTATCCGAATCCAACTTTAGGCGGAACATCAAATAACTTTGCACGAACCCCGACTTTAACTGACGATGCGGATAGATTCACTACCCGGATCGATTACTCAATTGATTCAAAACACAGTATTTTCGGACGTTACGTTTATAGCAAAAGAGATAGATTTGTTCCCGGCTTTTTTGGCGGCGTAGCTGATGGAACCGATACTTCAGCTTGGGGTTTAACGACCGTTAAAACTAATGCTTTTTTGACAGGCTGGAACTATTCGATCTCCTCAAATATCTTTAATCAATTTCGCTTTGGGCTAAATTTCGCCGATGCAACTTCAACTCAAGAACCTGCAAACGAAGGAAATAGCTCATCATTCATCAAGGGTTCGCCTGACGTAAATCAAGGCGGAATTCCTGCCATCGTTATTGCAGGATTTAGTCCGCGACTTGGTTCGCCGGATTTTTTACCGAAATTCCAAAAGTCGAAACAATTTCAGTTTACAAATAATACAAGTGTCTTAACCGGGCAACACACTTTCCGCTTTGGAACGGATATCATGGCTCCGCTAAAACTTGATTATATAGACGTTCCCGGAACTCGCGGCAGATTTGATTTCGCGGCGGCTTATACTTCGTATTTAGGCGTTAGCGGAACTGGAAACCCGCTGGCGGAATTCTTAGCCGGAACACCAATCAATGTTTTATTGACCAATGCCGGAGTCGTTGAGCAACGTCGCTATATGTATTCGTTCTTCGGGCAAGACGATTGGAAAATTACACCGAAATTAACCGTAAATATCGGGCTTCGTTACGATTTCGGATCGCCTTCATACGAAGAAAAAAATAAGCTGGCGAATTTTGACCCTGTAAAAGCATTGGCAGCAACAGATCAAACCCAAGCCTTAGCATCATTGAACTTGGCGAAAGACGGCAGTTTGGAAAGCCGTTCGCTGATCAAACCCGATCGAAACAATTTTGCTCCTAGATTTGGATTCGCCTATTCGGCAACCGATAAATTGGTAATTCGCGGCGGTTATGGAATGTATTTTAATCTGCTCGATAGAATCGGTTCGGAAGATCAAATTGCACTCAATCCGCCAAATATTATCAATTTTAACACTCGAACAGATGCACCGGGTTCGGCAGTTGCAGGCGTTACTTTAAACGGCGGACTTCCAGCTAACTTATTGAATCCAAATAATATATCGATAAGAAATATCCAAGTTCGAGCCGCGAATCCCAATGCTGTCACGCCGTATATTCAGCAAATGAGTATCGGCATGCAATACCAGCTTTCCAACAATTGGATGGTCGAAGCAAATTACGTTCACACTAAAGGAACGAAACTCTATACGCTTCGAGATTTGAATCAGCCGTTGCCAAACGTGGCGAATTCGAGACCGTTTTCACAATTCGGATTGGTCGAATATCGAGACGATAACGGCGTTTCAAAATACGACGCTTTTGAAACCACGCTAGATAAACGCTTTTCTAATGGATATACGATTAGAGCGGCTTTTACACATTCGCAATCTAAAGATAATTCGGGCGAACATTTAACAAGCGGTGGTTCGAGTTCGTTTCCTGATAATGCCAGAAACTTAAGCAATTGGTATGGCTTTTCGGATTTCGACGTTCGTAATCGACTCGTAATCAATGGAATTTGGGAACTGCCATTTGGAAAAGGAAAGCAATTTTTCCAAAACGGTGTAGCCGCAGCGATACTTGGAGGTTGGGATATTACAGGAAGTTTGAACACTCGTTCGGGCAGACCCTTTACCGTAAATCAAAGCGGCGATCCTTTGAGATTGGGTTCTTTGACCACGACTTTGGCTGATTTGACCGGTAATCCGACACTGGCAAATCCAAATGTCGATGGTTGGTTTGAGCGAACAGCTTTTCAACCATTAACCGGAACCACAACTCGTTTTGGAATACAACCACGCAATTCTCTGCGAGGACCAAATTTCACATCGCTTGATTTGGCTGTTCACCGCAGATTTGATTTGTGGAACGAAAATACCAAACTCGAATTTCGTTGGGAACTTTTCAATGCACTAAACCAAGCGAATTTTGGTCTTCCCAATCGAACAGTAAATGGAGGCGGATTCGGCACGATTACATCATTGCAAGGCGATCCGCGAGTAATGCAATTCGCTTTACGCTTTAGTTTTTAGTCATAACTACCTTGCTTAGGCGTTGGGAGAAGTTTTCAAAAAGCTTCTCCCGTTTTTTTCTAAATTCGATATGAAAAACATTTTATCCTTAATTATTATCTTAATATCTTTTACTATTTGTTTACCGCAAGACTTCGAACAGAAAGTTTTTATTCCCACCCCAAATCAAGATTCGCAACCCTATTATTATGTTCCTTTTGATGTTCCGGCTAATACAAAAAGCGTTAGTATTTCGTATAGCTATAACAAAAAAGGGGGAGCAAATACCTTGGATTTGGGAGTTTTTGATGTGGGTTTTGATGAATCGGAAGCTAGTATCTCAGGCTTTCGCGGTTGGAGCGGCGGCAGACGAAACGAAGTTTTTATCTCTGAAACAAAAGCCACAAATGGTTATCTACCGGGAAAAATTCCCGTCGGAAAATGGCGAATAATTTTCGGGCTTTACAAGGTTGCACCAGAAGGTGTGGAAGTCGCGGTTAAAGTAAGATTTAACGAAATTGACCCAAGGCTTTTGGATCAGCTTGCTGAAGAATCTGCGACAACTACGTCAATGCCGAAGGTTGAAAAATTGCAGCCAGCAAAGACTTTTAATGGCTACAAATGGTATCGCGGTGATCTCCATATTCATACATTTCACAGCGATGGAAGTTGGACTTTCCCTTTGATTTTTGATTGGGCAAGTAAAATTGGACTCGATTTTGTTGGTTTAACCGAACACAATACTTCGAGCCATCACACCGAAATTGATAAGTTAATCCCGAGGTATAAGAATTTGCTGGCAATGCGTGGCGAAGAAGTAACAACCTATGGCGGGCATATAAATGTTTGGGGACTGCCAAAGGGCGAGGTGATTGATTTCCGGGTTAAGCGAGGTGATTTCGCAAAACTGCAAAAGCCGCTTAATCGCATTCGTGAGCTTAATTTGATCGCTTCAATAAATCATCCGACCGCTCTATGTGGCGGATGTGATTGGAGTTATGGCGATTGGGGCAAGATGGATTCGGTTGAAATCTGGAATGGCGGCTGGGATGTGCAAGACGAAATGGCACTGAAAAAGTGGGACGCCTTTTTGCAGGAAGGAAAATTTACCACCGCGATTGGTTCGAGCGATACGCACTCGCCTCCATCAATGCCGAATACCTATCAAACGAATCTCGGTCTTGGTTCGCCAACAAATTTCGTAGGTGCAAAAAGGCTTTCGCAATCGGAAATTCTAACTGCAATAAAATCAGGAAGAGTTTGGATAAGCGATTTGCCAAAAAACTATCAGCTTGAATTTTCCGCTGTTGTGGGCAAAAAGCGTTTGAATTTGGGAGAAAAAAGCGATGTTTTGAATCAGCAAATTCATTTGAAAATGAATGCCGAAAATTTCCCAATTGGAGCTTCCGTCTTGCTAATTTCTAATGGTCAAATTATTCACAATGATAAAATAACCGATATTAAATTTAGCTTTGAGAATTCTGTGAAGATTGAAAAGAATTCCTATTTCAGATTTGAAATTCGCGATTCCGAAAACAAGATGCTTGCTTTGACCAATCCGATTTTCTTTAGCAAAAAATAATGAAAAAACTATTTGTGATCATCGTAATTCTTCTTTCCGTAACTGCCGGAATCAATGCCAATTGTCCCGAACCTCTTTTGCAAAATTCAGACAAAGTTCTTGTCAATAAAGAGTTTGCGGTCGGTAACAATGAGCAAGAAAAAGACTTTGTTTTATCTGTCGAAGCCTTAGTTGAAAATTCGTCGTGGGAAACGAAAGGATCGGAAGCCGGAGTTTTGACGGTTTTCGTAGATGGAAAATACAATCAGGATATTTTACTTTTTAACGGCTCGACAAGGTTTTCCTATCAAGTTGTTTTGGGAAAATTTGCGGCAGGAAAACATCGATTAAAAGTTGCTCTAAATCAGCAACGATCTGCCAAAAATATCGGCAAAGTTAAACTTTCCGCAACCAAAATCTATCCGTTTTCTACTCAAACGGTTGAAGAAAATCTAGCAATTGCCAATACTCCATTTATTTACGTTCGCCGCGATACAATTGATAAATTTTCCGATATTCCCATGCTTACATACTACGAGATCATTCCTCACAAAGAAAATTCGGCAAAGATTCGCTACACCGCAATTTTTACCAACGAAGATGGTGGAACGCGAACGGCAGCATTAATGGCACGTTGGGGACGAACGACAGATATTGAATGGGTTTATGAGATTGAAATTGTGAATGGTCAAAAAGTTTCCGAAATTTATCAGGGAGCTAGTCACATTACGAAAAATTTTGGTGGAGAGCGAATTTTGGGCAGTCATCCATTAATTTACAATATCACCGTGAACAATAATTTTACTGATCAAGGCTGCTCCCAATTGCGAACTGCACAGCTTCCGATTAAAGCTGATCTATCAAAAAAATCGCGTGAAACGGTGATGGATGAAAGTCCTTGGAGTTATCGAATAATGGCACAAGAGGCGATTCGCGAAGGTCGCATAAATCCTGAAAAATTGGGTGAAAATACGATTGCTGATCTTCGGGACTATGTTTTTGTGGAAGTTTATTACGAGCCGAATAACGCGGCAATTTCGATCGAAGCAAAGGATTCAAAAGGAAACATCTATAGATCCGATAAGGGAAGCGTTTTCTTGAGAGTTGATAAAACCGGTTATTCGCGAATTGCAATGCAGTTGCCGAGGATGATTCGAGGCAACGCCAACCTTACTTTTTCGATCGTTTGTCATCAAAAAAGCCCGGATTCAGGAAGCTGCACTAACGTAAATCTGCTAAAAATAGTCGCACTCGATGAAAAGTATTTTCCGAGAGAATTCAAAATAGACGAAAAACCAAGTAATCGAAAGACCGGCGAAAGAGCGAATTTTGAAGTTAAGCTGAATTGATTCTTCAGCTCTTGAAATTCTTCCAGTCGCCCCATATTGCCAAGGTTACTCCGGCAGTTTGAATATTAACGAAAAGTGTTTTACCGTCAGGACTAAACACCGCTCCGGCAAACTCGCTCGTTTCAAATCCCGGCATTACATTTTTCGCAAAATCTGAAATTCGACCGTCCGGCGTTAGGATTCTAATGTAGTTATCGGTAGTGCCGCCGGTTACCGCGTAATTGCTATCTTCGCACAAGAAAATCAGCTTATCTTTAGGCGAAAGGCAAATATTATCAGGCATATCGAGAATGCTGCGGTCCGGCGATTCATAAATTAGCGTAAGTTTTCCTTCATCTTTTGCCGTTGGCTGATAAAGCCAAATTTGCCCACCGCCATTGTTTCCCCCGCTGGTTGAAGTAAAGTAAATTTCGCCTTTCCCGGTTGGGAAGCAGCCTTCGAGTCTGGCAAAACTCGCAGCCCCAAGTTTGCTTCCCTGATTAAAAACAGCGAGCGAATCAGTATCTGCTTCAATCGGATCCGGGTTTTCGATCGTAATCCAGTTAGCAATTAACGAAGCTCTGATGGATTGATTCTTTCTCGTATCGTAGTTTGTTTGATTCTTTATACTTAAAATTTGAAGCGTTCCGCCCTCAGCGAGTCTTTTATTTCGTTTCGGCAAAAACCGGTAAAAGCCGGATGGATCATTGTCTTCGGTTAAATAAACAATGCCTCGCTTTTTATCAACGGCAACTGCTTCGTGAACGAAACGTCCCATTTCTCTTAGCGGATGAGGCGTAAAGTTTGCATCTACCGATGCCACAACTTCAAAACAATACCCGTGAGATTCAAGGAAGCCTCCAACTTGAACCCCATCCAAATCCGTAAATTTTGTTTTCCCCAAAGTAGTTTCCTCGCAAGAAATCCAACTTCCCCAGGGAGTTACGCCGCCTGCACAATTATTCAAAGTTCCGCTTAAACTTACAAAAGACCGCTCGATTTCGTTAGTTTTTGGATTGACGATGAGCGTCGTTGTTCCGCCGCCCGCAGATTCATCGTAATGATTCTTAGTTCCAATGGCGACGTTTTCCTTGCCAATTTTGTCATTTATTTCATGGTTTCGGATGATTCGCGTTTGTCCGTTTAACTTAAAAGTGCCCATCGCATCATGAGCCGGAGGTGTTAGTTGTCCGTCGGTAAGAACGTTGCCAACCCTTCCGATAACCTTGTATTCAAAGCCTTTCGGCAGGTCGATACAAATTTCCGCGGTATTTTGAGATGCCTTTGGAAGGAGTTCGCCAAAGCCAATACTTCGCAGAGAATCTTTTCCGAAGATCTCTGCCCGTTTCAAAAATCCGCTCATCAACAATGCCGTTCCGCTTACGCCGGTTTGAAAAAGAAAATTCCTTCGATTCATAATAAGCAGAGTTTAACTCCTTACGAATGGAAACGATTTCAAATCAACTGACGCTTTTTACAACAATTTAACAACTTAGCAAGTTTTTTTGGAGCGATCTTCCGCTGTCATTTCGTTATAAAAAGCGAATATTTAACGCTTATGTAAGTCGGCTGGAATATCGATGTAATACGAGCTTGGTATGGTTTAGGAGTTTTCTTGAGAGCGATACTTCCAAAATTAGTAAATTCCTGCTTTGAAAAAGTAGAAACAGAAAGGTGTAGATGAATTATATGGGTAATATTTGGTTAGGACTTTTCAATTTATTCATTTCACGAGGCGATTCACTGAGTGAAATATTTACTTTAACGGTTGGTATGCCAAATATCGACCGTTCCCAAAATCCAAATTCAGCGGAGCTATTGCGGTGCATGATTTTTCAAGATTATGAAAAATATTATGAGACTGGCTCATCAGTTTCGCCGTGGAGCAGCTCAGACAAATCTTGAGAAAAATGTTTCCAAAGCACGGCGGCTTTTTTACCTTGGACGGAAATTGCCGAACCACCGGTTAGATAAATAACTATTTCCTTTAAAGACTCATTGAAATCCAGGGCAATAATTTGATCCGTTTCTATCGCGATGTGTCGGTTATTTTTAATTACAAATTTTTCGAGAGCCATTTTTGTTATCTTCCCTTTGATGATTTTTTTTAAGACATGCTAGACCAAGGCGACGGAATTAACAACAAACCTGGAAGATTTCAACGCCTTACCGGAAAAAATTAAGCCGAATTTAACACTGACAGATGAATAATAGTTTTATGTTTGAAATTCAGAAAAACAGTCAAATACTTTTCTTGAGCAAAAACAACTACTGCAGAAGTAGATTTGCTGAGTTACTTTACAATCATCTTGTAACAGATTCGAGTGGGAGTTCATATGCTTTTTCAAGGGGTCTGAAACCATTTGACCGAAATCTCGGACGCATTTCGCCATTTGTGCTCAACAAATGCCATGATATGGGAATCGAAATTCGCGAATCTCAAATGCGAGCACCGAGGTTACTTTCGGAGTCTGATTTCATCTTTCCGCAGTTAATAATCTCGATTGGCGACGTGGAACAAAGTGAAATCGTGAAATGCCAGTTTCCAAATTACTTACCCGCTATCGAATTCTGGGACGTTCCAAATCGTACGCCGATCAATCAATCAGCCTGTTTTCAAATTACTGAATACAAAGTCTTGCGACTGGTCAAGAGAATCTTTGAGAATTCAGCCAGAGAAATTAGACCTTCCGAAGTAGTTAGAATTTCTGCTTGATCGCTTTGGCAAAACAAGGGATTTCACAAATCTTAAGTTACAACTCTATTTTGTAACGACTATTTAACTTTGAATTAAAAGCTTCCGGCTTGATATGAAAATTGAGCCGGATTTTTTTGATGGTAAAAACTACTCGCCAAATCGCATTTGTGCTTCGGCAATATGCTCTAAATACCTCTGTTTTTTACTAAGCTCGTTTTCATCGGATCGCCGAAACGAAGTAGTTTTGTCAGTCAGCTCCTCTATATTTGACGATACGAGGTAAAATTTGTTTCTTTCATTTCCACATTGGCGCATTTGATTCTATGCAATTTACGCGGACTCGTATGTAATGCGTCATTCTTCATTTTAATATTTCTCCAAGTTAAGAATTTGTTGCCAACTATGATCCATACGTAAGAAAAAGGTTTTACGGGATTCTGAACATTTTCTTAATTTTTTTGATTTGAGAAGTTTGTAGCAAAATCCTTAACTCAAGTTTAACCTTTTATTAATGCGGTGTTCAGACCTTTGTGAGAGCATTTGTTTTGAAAAACATGTTAAAACAACAATTAGATATTGCGGTGATTCAGACGTTCATCTTGGGACATATGGATGTCACGCCGATGAGCTATATTTGTACCTTAAATCGATTCAGCCAAAATGGTTGATCATTAACGGGGATTTTATTGACGGCTGGCAATTTAGCAAGAGATATTTTCCGGATAGCCATACAAAAGTTCTCCAGCAGATTTTGAAAATGATGACGGAAGGCGTGAAGGTTGTATATATTACGGGTAATCACGATGAAATGCTGAGACCATTTAGCGGTTTTTCGTTGGGTAATTTTTCGCTAGAAGACAAGCTTTTACTGACGATCAAAAATCAGCAAATCTGGTTTTTTCACGGCGATGTATTCGATCTTTCCATGCAGCACGGAAAATGGCTCGCGAAATTAGGCGGCTTTGGCTACGATCTGCTGATTGGCTTCAATCGATTTGTAAATTCACTTTTGGAGAAATTTGGTTATGAAAAATATTCGTTCTCAAAAAAGGTCAAAGGAAGCGTAAAAGCCGCACTCAAACATATAAATAATTTTGAACAAACGGTTGCCGACATAGCGATTGAAAATGGTTATGACTACGTTGTTTGCGGACATATCCACGAACCTGTTATCAAAAAGATGGCAAACAAAAATGGCGAAGTTACTTACCTTAACAGCGGCGACTGGGTTGAAAATTTGACCGCTTTGGAATTTTTTAATGATGTTTGGTCGATTAAATACTTCTCCAGAGAGCAAGCCGTACCCGTTTTTGAACCCGAAAGGCTCATTGGAAACTCAACATCTGAAGTCTCTTTCGTCAACTAAACTCTTTCTCCCGCAATGTAAAAGCCACTTAAAGCTTTTTGCGATTTTCCGTAAATCCACGATTTTCGAATTGCAAAAGCTATCCGCCTCCTGCAAATTACCTATTTGCCGATAAATTCAAGCGAATGGTAAGATTAGAATATTAAATTTAT
>CAVXPU010000013.1:0-198281 GCA_963763855.1 Pyrinomonadaceae bacterium
GTAACGATCTCGAACGGCAAGGTCATGGTTCGGCCATCCTACGGAAGGGGTGTCACGTTGACGGCCAGGCACCGCCGAATATGGTGGCCCCGTGGCCCGCCTCGCTCGCCTGCTGGCCTCGGGGCGCTCAGCGGTGGGCTGGCCGGTGTGGCGGCGTTCGCCTTCACCGAGTCGCTGACCTGGGCCACGCCACGAGGGTGGAGAACTCTTGGCTCGTGTCTTGCTTCCGATCGCCGGGCTGGCGATCGGGGCGACCTATTACCACCTCGGCGGCCGAGCCACCCGCGGCACCCGGCTGGCCGTCCACGAGGGCGCGGTCGTTGGCCGGTGGCGTTCCAGCGCGGATGGCGCCGCTGATCTTCGCCAGCGCGGTGGTCGGGCACCTGTTCGGCGCCTCGGTCGGCCGGGAGGGCGCCGCCGTGCAGATGTCGGCGTCGCTGACCGACAGTGGCGCCGCGCCTGCTGAGGCTGGCGGATGACGACCGCCAGGTGCTGCTCGGGGCGTCGCTTGCCGGGGGTTTCGCCGCCATCCTCGGCGCCCCGTTCGCCGGACTGGCGTTCTCCACTGAGCTGACCAGGCGCCGCCGGTGCGGCCGGTGCTCGCCTGCATGGTGGCCGCAGCGTCGGCGAGGGGACGGTGGCGTGGCTCGGACATGCGCCCACCATCTACCCGAACCTGTCGGCACCGGCATGGACCGCCGCGCTGTTGCAAGCTGCTGATCGCCGGCGGTGCTTGTTCGGGGCGATCGGCCGGCTGTACATGTGGTCGGGCGACCAGCTCGGTCACCGCCTGATCACTGCGTCGGCTGGCCGCCGTTGCGCCCCGTCGTCGGTGGACTGGCCACGATCGGCTCGTTGCCCTCTTCGGCCGCGACTACCTCGGGCTCTCCTTGCCACTGCTCGATCAGGCAACTGGCGGGATGCACCTCGAGTGGTGGACGCCGCTGCTGAAGCTGCTGTTCACCGTGATCGCGATCGGCTCCGGGTTCGTCGGCGGCGAGGTCATCCCGCTGTTCGTGATCGGCTCGACTTTCGGCTCGGTGATTGCCGCGCCGTTGCACGTCTCGCCCTTGTTGTTGGGCGCCTGCGGTCTCGCAGTGGTGTTCACTGCAGCGGCACAGATCGGGATCACGGGTGTCGTGATCGCCACCGAGCTGTTCGGCTGGAACGCGACGATCCCTGCGATGATCGTCGCCGCCGCCGCTCACCTGAGCGTTGGATCGCAGGGCCTCTACGTCAACCGGGACGAAACCGCAGTCCTGCACGGCGCTTGACGGTCGCCCAATCCTTGACGATGATCCGCCGCTTGCCGGTCTCGAGGATCCCTTCAGCGCGGGCTTCGTTGAGCACCCTGTTGGTGATCCGCAGCCCGACGCCGGTCATCGACGCCAACTGCTGCTGGCTGAGCGGGAGCTCGGCGCCGGCGCGGCGCTTCTCGTACACCCCGCCGAGTCGCCACAACTGGCGGTAAGAGCGAGTGGAGCCGTCGAGCTCGGACAGCTCGCTGACCTGGGTGGTCAGCCGCTGCACCAGGCGCATCAAGGCCTCGATGAACACCTCGTTGATGCGCGGGTAGCGCTGGCGCAGGGCATCGATGTCGGTCCGCAGGATCTGGATGACCTCGACGTTCGACAGCGCCTGGGTGCTGGCCGTGCGGACCCGTTCGGTCGACAAGATGGCCATCTCGCCGAACATCTCGCCCGGACCGAGGATCGCCAGCAGCACCGGGTCGCCGCGCTCGCCACCGCTCCAGATCCCGACGCGCCCGCTGACCAGCACGTACACCGCGTCGCCCGGCTGTCCCTCGTGGTACAGATAGGCCTGCGGGGGGACCTTCAGGCGGCGGCACCGAGCCTCGAGCGCGGCGCGTTCGCGTCCGGGAGCGAAGCGAAGAGGGCGATGTCTCGGCCATTCCACAAGATACACGAACACGCACAATTGCGTGTTCCAACACGCACAACAGCGTGGACCAGTGACAGCATCCGTGGTTTCGTTCACTCCATGAGGACGAACGCAACATCTGAAGAAGTCGCAGTGCTGGTCCAGCGCCATTTCGATGGCGACGCCAAGGCGCTGGGCGAGCTGATCGAGATCTTCCAGTCGCTCGTCAAGGCCGCGGCGCGCCGGGTATTGCGCTGCTCCAGCGATGTCGACGACGCCGTGCAGGACACATGGCTGAACTTCGTCCGCTTCGGCGATCGCATCGCCGATCCGGAGCGTGTCGGCGCCTGGTTGTGGACGGTGGCACTCAACTCGGCACGCCGCATCCAACGCCGGGACAGCCGCTGCATCGTTGCCGACAACGTGGTCGACCTCGCCGACGCGATGGCCGACGAGGCGCCCGAGCCCGACCAGGCGATGCAGCGCTGCGAGCGTGTCACCGCCGTGCGTCGGCAGCTGCCGAGATGCGCGAGACGGACCAGCAGGTGCTGAGCCTGATGATGGACGAGCGCGGCTACGACTACCGCCAGATCAGCTCGATCAGCGGCGCCCGGTCGGCAGCCTCGGCCCGACCCGCGAGCGGATCATCCGCAAGCTGCGAACCAACCCAGAAGTTGCCGAACTGATGGCCGCGGTCTGAATCCGCTCGTCGCCGCGCCTCATGTAGACATGCGGGTAGAATGCGCCATGGCGTCAGCGGCGGTCCGCTCGGGTCTCCTGCTGCCACCTTCGGAGGGCAAGGCGGCCGGCGGCGACGGCCCGCCGTGGGCGGCCGGACTCGGGCGGTTCGCCGAGCTCGAGCGCACGCGCCGGCGTTGGTCACGCCCTGGCCACGGGCAAGAGGCGGCGACGAGAAGCTGCTCGGCGTCGGCGGCGATCACCTCGTCGCTGCACGCCTCGCCAACCGAACCTCGCTCCGCCCATCGCTGCCGGCGTGGCAGCGCTACACCGGCGTGGTCTGGGGCGGGCTCGACGTCGCCTCGCTGCCGGCAGCGGCCCGACGGCGGGCGATGTCGTCGGCCGTCGTCGTGTCTGGGCTGCTCGGCCTCGTTGCGCTGGACGATCCGACGCCGGAGTACCGCCTGAAGATCGGGGCCTCGCTCGCCCCTTACGGCAAGCTCAGCACGTGGTGGCGGCCGGCCACGGCCGAGCAGCTGACCATGTGGGCAGCGCCGCCGCTTCGTCGTCGACCTGCTGCCGCAACGAGCATCGGGCTGCCTGCGACCGCCGCCGATCTTCGGGGGCGTGACGGTGACGTTCGTGGAGCGCTCACGGAAAGGTCGCCGGGCATGACGCCAAGGCGGCCAAGGGTCGCCTGGCACGCCACCTGCTGACCACCGCAGGTCATCCGCTGGACGCGCTCTGGATCGTGGACCGACGCCCGGTTCGATCTGGTGGTCACCCCGATCGGCAGATGACCGCGCTGGTAGCGTCGCCCCGATGGAAGTGATGTCGGCGGCACGACCTCGAGCGGCGACGGCGCCTTGCGGCAGGATGAAGCTGCTCGCCACCGGCCTGCTGGCGTTGGTGACCGTCGTCTTCTTCGTCGCCCGCTGGCTGAGGAGGACGTCCACGACTGGGTCGGCTACGTCCGCGCCTTCGCCGAGGCGGCGATGGTCGGCGCGCTGGCCGACTGGTTCGCGGTGTCGGCGCTGTTCCGCCATCCCCTGGGCTGCCCATCCCCCATACGGCGATCATCCCCAATCGCAAGGATCAGATCGGCCGGTCGCTCGGCGAATTCGTGCAGACCAACTTCTTGACCCGCGAGGTGCTGGACGAGCGACTGGCGGGCGCCCACGTCGGCCAGCGACTGGGCGACTGGATGGCCGACGAACAGCAACGCCGGCAAGGCCGGCGCAGGCTGTCAGCGATCTGCTGCGCGGCGCGTTGGAGGTGCTCGACGACGCGACGTGCGCCTCGGCGCTGGAGACATTGGTCGAGCGCCGGGTGCGGGCCACGCCGGTGGCGCCTCTCGTCGGCAAGGCCATCGACCTGGCCGTCGAGGGCGGCCACCAACAGCGGCTGCTCGACGCCGTGCTCACTGGCCTCGGCGGCTTCCTCGACGACAACAGGGCGACGTTCCGGTCAGCGACTCGAGCACGAGTCGCCGTGGTGGATACCCGAGTCGATCGACGACAAGATCTTCGCCAAGATCTACGACGCCGTGCACCGCTTCCTCGCCGATGTCGGCTCCGACTCCGGACCACGACGTGCGCCACTCCATCGATGCCCGCGTCGTCGCCTTCGCCGAGCGACTGCGCACCGATCCCGAACTGCTGGCCAAGGGTGAGGAGCTGAAGAACGAGTTGCTGGCCCACCCCGATGTGCGCGCCTGGCTCGGCTCGCTGTGGGGCGAGGTCAAGCACAACACGATCGTCGCGCTCGACGATCCCGACCAGCGAGCTGCGCCAGCGGGTCGACACTTCGTTGGCCACCCTCGGCCGCCGCCTGGCCAGCGAGGCCGAACTGCAGGCCAAGGTCGACGACTGGGTGCATGCGCGCCGCCGGCCACGTCGTCGATCACTACCGCGGCGAGGTCGCCGATCTCATCGCCGGCACCGTCGCCAAGTGGGACGGCAAGGCGACCAGCGAGCGGATGGAGCTGCAGGTCGGGCGCGACCTGCAGTTCATCCGGATCAACGGCACGATCGTCGGCGGGCTTGGCCGGACTGGTGATCTACACGGTCAGCCAACTGTTGTTCTGACGGATCAGCCCCAGTCGTGGCGAGTGGCCGGCATCGCCGCATTGCCCGACTCGCTCGGAACCACACCGAGCACCTGATGGATGGCGATGCCACCATCCTCGAAGCCGACGGCCGAGCCGGCCATGTAGAGCCGCCAGATCTTGGCCCGCGGCACGCCGACCAGTCGACGGCTCGATCCCAGTCGCGCCTCGAGGTTGGCGACCCAGCAGCGCAGCGTGCGCGCGTAGTGCTCGCGGAGCGACTCGACGTCGCGCACCTCGAACCCGGCGCGCTCCATCGCCAGCACCACGGTGTCGCCCACGTCGATCAGCTCGCCGTCGGGGAACACGTAGCGGCCGACGAACGACGTGCGGCCGAGCGTCGATCCGCCGACCGACGAGATCGCGTGGTTCAGCAGCCGCCCGTGGGCGCCAGCACGGCACGGAGCGTGGCGAAGTACTGTGTCGATCTTGTCGTGGCCGACGTGCTCCGACATGCCGATCGACGAGATCGCGTCGAACTGCTCGCCCGGCGAGCTCGCGGTAGTCCTGCAGCCGGATCTCGACCCGGTCGGCGACACCCGGCCTCGGCGACGCGCTGTCGGGCGAGCTCGGCCTGCGCCGCGCTGATCGTGATGCCGACGACCCGAGCGCCGTGGTGCGTCGCCGCGTGGATGGCCATCGAGCCCCACCCGCAGCCGACGTCGAGCAGCCGCGCACCGGCGTGCTCGTGCAGGCCGAGCTTGCGGCAGATCAGCTCGTGCTTGGCGGCCTGCGCATCCTCGAGCGTGACGTCGTCGGCTCGCGAATCGGGCGCACGAGTACGTCATCGTCGGGCCCGAGCACCAGGCGGTAGAAGTCGTTGCCGACGTCGTAGTGGTGGGTGATCGCCTGCGCAGTCGCGCCGCAGCGAGTGGCGCCAGCCCTGCAGCCGCGCCTCCTCGGGGGGCGGAGGCGAACGGTCGTCCGAGCGCACCGATGCGGCTCGCGGCCATGACCGCGGCGGGCAGTGTCTTCCACACCCGACCGGCACGGCGACCCGGTTGGCGTCGCGGAGGGCCGTGACGACGTCGAAGATGTCGCCGTCGAGCTCGAGTTCGCCCGCCACGTACGCCCGGCCGAGTCCGAGCTGGTTGGGCATCCACAGCACTCGCCGGAACGTGTCGGGCGAGTTGAACCGACATCGCGCCACGGTCTGATCGCGATGGTTCGAGTCGATCCGTCCCAGAACTCGAAGCGGATCGGAATCTTCGCTCCGAAACTGCCTTCGATGACAGGTTTCATGGCAGCGGCGATCGGACCGTCGGTATCGATCTGCCGTGCGGTTGTCGTGACGTCGTGTGTCAGCGGGGTCTGGGCTGGCGCAACCATCTCACCACCTCGTTATTGAGTTGTGCCCAGACTAGGACCGTCATCGAGGTCCCCGAGAACCGTGCTCTCACCTGGGGTGAGATGACACCGTTCCCAACTCGACTGACGCGCGAAACGGCATCGTCGGAGAGCATGTCGATCACCGTGAGCACCGGCTTGTCACGGCCTGTCACAGCGGCCAAACGCTCGTCCTCCCGACGCGGCTGCGGGCCGATCGACCGTCAACACGGCATACCCCGCGGAGGGTTCGACCTCGCGGACGATCGCTCCCTTGGAGATGGCCCGCCACAACAGTTCGATGCGCTGCGCGCCGGGTCGATTCGATGTTCGCCCGCCGACGACCTCGAACCACCACACCTTCCCGGTTGGCGACATGGCGGCGGAGAGTCGGAGCAACACCGGGCACCACCGTCGCTTGATCGTCGATGTCGGTGAAGCCCGCCTCGCCGAGCAGCCACTTGGCGAGCTCCTTCGAGGCCCAACCGCCGCGCTGCGGGTCGGTCTTGCGACCGTCGTCGGCCGCGGTTCGACCGCCGGCACCAATGCTTCCTTCGCCAATCGATGCTGGCGCGGCCTCCTCGACATATGCGGCGTCGGTGTCGTAGCCGACGAAGTGCCGGCCGGTGCGCACCGCGGCGACCGCCGTGGTGCCCGAACCCATGAACGGGTCGAGCACCAGGTCGCCCTCGTAGGTGTACAGGTGGATCAGCCGTTCGGGCAGTGCGACGGGGAACGGCGCGGGATGACCGACGCGTTGGCGCACTCGGGCGGGATCTCCCACATGTCGAGCGTGGCCTCCATGAACTCGTCGCGATACATCGTGAGGCTCGATGGCAGGCCCAGCCGGCGCGTCGCTTGCGGCACCGCCCGGTCGAAGCGGCCCTTCGGCGATGATCACCCGCTCGGTCAGGTCGCGGAGCACCGGGTTGTCGGGCCGCTGGAAGCAGCCCCACGCGCAGGTCCCCGCGGCGCCGCGCTGCTTGACCCACACGACCTCGCCGCGCAGCAGCAGGCGCAGGTCGTCCTGCAGGATCGTGGTGACGTCGGCCGAGAGCGACCGGTACGGCGTGCGGCCGAGGTTGGCGACGTTGACCGCGATGCGGCCGCCCGGCTCCAGCGTGCGCACGCACTCGGCGAACACGTCGCGGAACATCTGCAGGTACTCGAGATAGGTCGGCCGGGATGTGCCCTTCGCCGAGCTCCTCCTCGTACGCCTTGCCGGCGAAGTACGGCGGCGACGTGACCACCAGCGCGACCGAGTTGTCGGCCACGTGGGACATGTGTCGCGCATCTCCGAAGATCAGTTGATCGACACACTTGTGCGGACACTGATCGTCCGTCGACAGGTTGGGCGGAGGGAAGCGATCGTAGAAGGCAGTAGCATCGTGGCCTTCACGTCGACCGACGCCGAATGCCGAGGTGCGCGTGCCGTGTCGCTTTGCCGAAGCCGCTCCGGCCTGTGCCTCCACGCGGCAACGTTACGCGCCCCGTGCCCGTGGGCGGGCGATACCGGCCTCGGTGCAAGTGCTACGATCGATGGCGTACCGGTATCTGTGGACCCCGCTGGCGCTCGGCCCGATCACCGCCCGCAACCGCATCGTCTTCAGCGCCCATCTCACCAACTACGCCCGCGACGGCAAGCCGACGGTACAACACGCCGCCTACTACGCAGCGTGGGCGGCGGGTAAAAGAATTACTCTTTAATGCCAAACAACTGGCGTATTCACCTGACGGAAAAGAAGTATCCTTTGAAATTGATACAACAGGTTTTCCAAGCGGAATGGGGCAACTCGAACTTCGCCAATATGGTGGAGATTTAGCTAAAGTAAACTTAAATCTTTATCCCGTACCTCCGAATATCACCAATGTCAAAGTTTTCAAAGGCGATAGGCAAGCTATAATTATCGGCGAAAGGTTGGAGCAAATTCAGGCAATTCGAATCAATGGCAAACGGGCACTTGCCAAGAATCCTGATTCAGCAACCAGCCAGCCAGTGGCGGCGACTCAAAGCAATAATATGAATCCGAGTCCCGCAATTAATGAAGAAAAAGTATTTGTTTTTGAGAATTCGGGTCAGTGGCAGGATTCAAATAGGTTTTCATTGGAATTAGAACTTGATGGTCAACGGATGATTGAATCTTCTAGTTCATTTGGAGTATCTGCTTCGCGTCCCGTTTTTGCTGCGAATCAAGCGAGAGAGATTGAAGGTTTTATAGTCGATAAGTCGGCTGATGTCTTAAAAGATCTACCAATTTTTTCCATGGAAACTGATAAAATTGGGGTTAATATTGAAAATGCTTTAACTGATTATAACCTTAAAATCGAGAACCTGACGGTTGAAACTAGAATCGAAAATACTGAAAGCAATCCGTTTCAGGAAAATCATATTAGCTTTGAAGTTTTCGATTGGCACAGTATGCGGCTCAACATCCAATTGACTGAGCAAGCTAAAAAAATGTTGGGTGGGCGAAGAATTCAGTTTAGAATCCGCGACAGCAAGAGGGGTGATTCCGATTGGTATTCAATAAAACAGACTTTCGTTAGAATGCCGCAAATTAGTTCATTTAGTTGTCCGCCGCAGTCAGATAAAGAGTGTCAATTGAGCGGTAAGGGTATTAGCTATATCCAGCAAATATCAACTGATAACGGCACTACTTGGTTTCCGCAAGAACCAACAGGATTAGTCTCAAAACCTGGATTAAATGGTTTAGAAACTGTCCTGATTCCAAATACTGGAGGAAAATCTAAAGCGTTGAAAATAAAATTGCGAGATTTTCCGAATCCTGACGGTTTACCGATTTCAAGTTTCATGTTGGTCAATCGATAAAGTTTAGTTTATTAAAATTACAAATCGGTCAAATTGACTGATTATCAATCTTGAAAGCGTTTCTCAATGATTGAAGTCATCCGTCAATTTGACCGATTTGCCTTTTCACAAAAACCAGCAAATATTAATATTCTCCAATAAACATCGGCACTTCAAGTGTTTTTATGGTTGTGGCACGGGCATTGCCCTAATAGTAATCGCCGGAAGGCAGATGATTATTACGAGAGGATTATTATTATGAAACCGATTGCCAGAAAAAATGATTTAGTAGTCAAACGAGATACAGGTGAACTTTTTATTGAAGACGTTTTGAACCACAGTTATATCCACCTTAATCCAACTTCTGCTTACGTTTGGGAAAAATGCGATGGCAGCAAAGATTCGAGCCAAATCGCTGCTGAAATGGGTAGCGAACTCGGCGTAACGGTTAGCGAAAATGTAATTTTACACGCATTAAATCGTTTGCAGGGAGAAAGACTTTTAGTTGCAGCTTGTTAATCTTCTACGAGACTTAATTGATGATTTTTCATCGTTAAGTTAACCCCCCGGCGGTGCGGATGTTTGCGAAAGTAGTTGTTTTTAGCGAGGCAAACTATTTTCCTTACATTCGCACCATTTTAAGAAGCTTAGATTTTGACTTTTAGCAGGTCAAACCATATTCTTGCTCTTTCATTTCAATGAAAGAGATTTCTAACAACAATTCAATACAAAATTTGCCGATTGGGATTTTCGATAGCGGAGTTGGCGGCTTAACGGTTTATCGTGCTTTGCACAATCGTCTTCCAAATGAACGATTTATTTATTTAGGCGACACCGCACGAGTTCCATACGGCACAAAATCTTTGGCAACTGTAGAACGCTACGCGATAGAAAATTCGCAGTTTTTGGCGGCTCGCGGCATTAAAGTTTTGGTGGTTGCGTGCAATACGGCTTCGGCTTTGGCACTACCAAAAATACGTGAAAATATCGGAATTGACGTGGTTGGCGTAATTGGTCCGGGTGCAAGAAAGGCGGTAGATCTTACGAAAAACCAACCAAATCCGCGGATTGCCGTTATCGCAACCGAAGCGACTGTTCAAAGCAATGCCTATGCGGCTTCGATCAAGCAGGCTTCCGAAAATGTTGAAGTTATGCAGGCGGGTTGTCCGTTGTTTGTGCCGCTGGCTGAAGAAAATTGGCTACACGAACCCGAAACGAAGTCTATCGCCAAAAAATATCTTGAGAAAATCAATGAATTCAAGCCGAATGCTTTGGTATTGGGCTGTACGCACTATCCGATTTTGAGGGAAGTGATTCAGCAAACGGTTGGCGAAAATGTTACACTTATTGATTCGGGTGAGGCTTGTGCGGAGGAAGTAGAAAAACTTTTAGCCGAAAAGAATTTGGCAAATCCAAACAAAATTGAAGGCAAACGTACACTTTGCGACGACATTGACCATTTTTATGTAACTGATGCCGCAGAAAGATTTGCTCGTGTAGCTGAAAGATTTTTAGGAAGCCAGCCGGCAAAATTGGAAGCCATAGAGCTTTGGGGGAGTGATAATTTAAGTGGAAAGAAAAGATAAACGTGCAATCGATCAAATTCGAAATACCAAAATTACGCCGAATATTTCGCCATATGCGGAAGGCTCGGCTTTGATCGAAATTGGCAATACAAAGGTAATTTGCACCGCAACCGTTGAAGAAAAAGTCCCGCCGTTTTTGCGAAATAAGGGTACGGGTTGGGTAACTGCGGAATACGCGATGTTGCCAAGAGCAACGCAAACGCGTACGCAGCGTGAAAATCAGCGTCCATCCGGAAGAACTCAAGAAATTCAAAGATTGATCGGTCGAAGCCTGCGTGCAATCGTTGACATGAAATCACTTGGTGAACGCCAGATTTTTATTGATTGTGATGTAATTTTAGCCGACGGCGGAACTCGCTGTGCATCAGTTACCGGGGCTTATGTTGCGATGGCTTTGGCGATTAAGAAATTGCTTGCGAGAAACACCTTGAAGAAATCGCCAATTATAAGCGAAGTGGCGGCGATTAGCGTTGGGATGCTCAATAATACGGCGATTCTTGATCTTTGCTATGACGAAGATTCGACGGCAGAAGTTGATATGAACGTGATCTGCACCGGAGCAGGAAAATTTATCGAACTCCAGGGAACAGCAGAACGCGAACCATTTAGCCGCGATCAAATGAACGAAATGCTCGATTTAGCCGAGAAAGGTATTAATCAATTATTTACGATTCAGCGGTACGCTATTGAGAACAAACCGTAGCCTTTTCCAATATTTCAAACAAAAAAGCATCAGCCATTTTCGACTGATGCTTTTTCATATTTAAAAGCTTTTCAATTAGTCAACAGGTTCGATGAATTTCGGTAAAGCTGCCGCTCGATTGAGGTAAACACCAAATTCCGTATTCGCTTTTACGTCGGCTTCAGGACCTTTCGTCCATCTATCTGCCAAAATTCCGGCACCTGCTCCCGCTCCGGCACCAATCGCAGTTCCCAAACCGCCGCCAATTAATCCGCCTAAAACCGCACCTGCTCCGGCACCGCCGCCGATTAGTATAACTTTTCGATGCTTCATTTTATTACCCGAAGCAGTTCCTTCATTGTCGCTCGTCGCACCTTTGGTTTCCAATTCGGTTAAATCTCCAGCGATTGCATATTTTGCACCATTTGGAGTTTTTACTTGGATGAAACTGATGTCGATTGTTCCCGGTTTTCCTCCTTTTGCCGCAGGTGTCACGGAATTAATCTGTCCCAAAACCGTTGAGCCGACCGGAATCACGATGACACCCGTATTTGAATAAACCGGCTCAGTTACAGTTGTTGAAAAAGTATCGCCCACTTTCGACGTTTTTGAATTAATCGTTTTATTCATTCTAACGCGGAATACCTGTCCTTGTTCAACCGTATAAAGCTTAACCGCAGGTTTTGCAGCAACTGTAGTTTTTTGAACAGTCGATCTCTTCAAAATCGGTTTTTTGCGGGTTGATCGTTTCGTTTGAGCAAATGAATCCGCTGTTCCAATCAGTAAGATTAACGATAACAACATTGCAATAAATTTTAAGTTTTTCATATTTTCACCTCGTATTTTGTCCTCAATAACTTTTTATTGCGGGGACTCCAAAGCCTCAGACGCTGAAAACAGGCTAAATCGTTGTCCTAACACTTTGGGCAGTAAATCTATATAGTTTCTAACTCCAAAGTTATCACTAAACCTAAAAAAAACAAGTTCCTAAAAATATTTCAAAGTTTTTTTGAAATTACGACTTATTGAGCGTATATTTTAGCAACTAAATAAATATAGTTTCTTTTACGAAATTGAGCTTACCCCTAGTCTATCGCGACTGGGGGTAAGTTGATTAAAGAGACAAGTTTAACAATTTTTTACTCTGTTTTGAGAGGTTATTCATGAAATTCCCCCAGCAAGCTTTGTTACTTTTTCTACTAAATCTTTTGGATGCAATTTTGACTATTATTTGGGTCCGCAATGGCTATGCAACTGAAGGCAATCATTTAATGGCGAGCCTTTTGGATTTGGGAAATACGCCTTTTTTGGGAGTTAAGATCGCTGTCGGAGCCGTGACCGCATTTGTTTTATGGCGTTGGAACGATTTCAAACTTGCGAAATATGGCATGATTTTGGGCTTGGTGGTATATCTTGGTTTGATGGTGGTGCATTTTCTTACCGGACTTTCGGCGGCTGGACTCTTATCAGAACATCTTATAAACGAATTTAGCCGATTGACGAGCAACGTTTTCGCGGTTTTTATTGGTTTCTAAGTTAATAATCAAATTTGTTAAAATTGTAAAAACTTCGGTTTTAGCTTGATTAGCTGAAACCGAAGTTTTATTTTTGTCGTATCTTAATAAGCACAACGAACCTTTTACGCGGAGCATCAAAAGGCTAGAAGTTTGTACAATAAGAAGTAAAAATATGTCGCAAAAAATAATTTATCAATTGTCAGCACGCCAAATCTTAGTAATCGCATTTGCCTCGGCTTTGATTGCCGTTGGACTGGCAGCAGTTTTATTTAACTACGGTAGTTTTTTGAAAAATAGCAGTTCGCCGGATGTTTTGGCAGAGGAAACTCCGCAATTGAATTTAACAAATCCTGATACCGTTAATGATGAGCAAAACAGTATTGAAGTTTACCGGACACTTTCGCCCGGCGTGGCTTTTATTAACACAACTTCTTACACGCAAGATTTTTGGGGCGACGTGGAAGAAGGAAAAGGCTCCGGCTCCGGCTCGGTAATTGATGCTCAAGGTCATATTTTGACTAATTATCACGTTATCGAAGGAGCTCAAAAATTATCCGTAAGCCTTGGCGGCGACAAAACTTATCAGGCAAAAGTGATCGGCGGCGATCCTGATACGGATTTAGCGATTATCAAAATCGATCCGCCGCAAACGGGCTTAACTTTAATTCCGATTGGTGATTCGGAAAAACTTGTCGTAGGGCAAAAGGTATTGGCAATCGGTAATCCATTTGGACTCGATAGAACGCTGACAACCGGAATTATTTCGGGTTTGCAGCGTCCGATTCGTGCAAGAAACGGTCGTCCGATCGAAGGTGCAATTCAAACCGATGCTTCGATCAATCCGGGCAATTCCGGTGGACCGCTTTTGGACAAATACGGCAAAATGATCGGCATAAATTCGCAGATTTTATCGCCTGCGGGTGGTTCGGTCGGTGTTGGATTTGCGATTCCGGTGAGCATTGCAAAGCGTATTATTCCTCAGTTGATTCAATTTGGCGAAGTGAAACGTCCGAAAATTGGAGCAGATTTATTGAGCATCGAGAAATTAGCCGAACAAGGAGTTAAGCTGCCTATTGACAGCGGTTTACTGGTGCGAAATGTTCAGGCTGGCGGCTCATCAGAAAAAGCCGGAATCAAAGGGCTTTCGCGAGGCAGCGATGGCGAAATTGTTTTGGGCGATATTTTGACATCGATTGACGGAGTAAAAATGGCGGATACTGACGATCTTTATCGCTACTTAGACAAAAAGCAGATTGGCGACACAGTTCAGGCAAAAATAATCAGAAACAGCAAAGAAATAACTGTTCCGATCAAGCTTTTACCAACTTCAAATCAACCTGTTCAAAGTCGCCCAACTCGACGATTTTAGTTAAAATTGAGAGTAATTTATGACGGTTAGCTAATTGCTGACCGTCCTATTTTTTGTGCTAGACTAAATCGATGCCGCAGATTGAATATAACGAATTTTACAACGATGGCTTCGGCTATATTTGCAGACGCTGTGAGCGTGATTTGAAGGAAAAAGAACGTCCTTCGCCGCACAAACACTCACGCTTTATGCGTGAAGGTGAATCGGAAAGTAAGCAGCCAATTCTCTCAAACACGGCTTTGGCAAAATGGCTCGACAAACTCCAAACGACACTCATTTGCCCAAATTGTGGAATTACGGAAAAAATAGAGTAGTTTCAATTTTTGCAAAAATTCATTTTCATTCGCTGATTCATTTTTTATTGGTCAGCAAATCTTTACCATTGAGAACGGTTTAATAAGTCTTTACGAAATCGGCGAAACAGATACGACAAACGAGATGACCCAAAAGAATAAATCCGGCAACGAGTAAGCGGCTTAAGATTGGCAGATTCTACATAGATTTTATAATATTTTTATTCGCATAAAAAGTTGAGTATATTATGAAAGTCTAAATATTTTTCAAATGAGGTAACAAAGTTTTGAAACCTAGATTATTTATTGGCTCATCAGTAGAATCACTTAAAACGGCAAGAGCAATACAGGACAATCTCGAATACGATTGCCACCCAACAATTTGGAATCAAGGCGTTTTTGATCTTAATAGAAGTGCTTTAGAAAGTTTATTGAATGCCCTTGAAAATTTCGATTTCGCAGTTTTTGTATTTGAACCCAACGATATTACTTTAATGCGAGATGACCAAAAAAATACCGTGCGTGATAATGTAATTTTGGAGTTCGGTCTGTTTATTGGAAAATTGGGACGCGACCGAGTTTTTTTCGTCACTCCACGAAACTCACAAAAACTTTATCTTCCATCCGATTTGCTCGGAATAGTCGCTGGCTCTTACGATGCCGAACATAGCAATATTCAAGCGGCAGTTGGCACATTTTGTAATCAAGTAAGGGGAAAACTTCAGGCTTTTGTTTATCAAAATCTAGATATTCTCGCAGGTGAACCTCAAGAGATCAAAAAAATTGCAGTTGAACGCCCACTTGCTTGGGAACAGAAGTTTGCTGCTGCATTGCTAAAGAACCGATTTATAGAAATTGACCGCATCTATTATGAATTGGACAACGGACTTTTTATTAAACGAACCCGTATCATGAATTTGGATGAATTTAAGATCTTGGTTTCGGGAATATCTGGGGGACTATACCAACTTGCTGCAATTATTTGACCAAGTAATTAATGTCGAACTTGAGAAGTCGTTTGGAGAACCTGGTCAGCCAGGCGATATTGCTTCAATGAAATACTGTATAGACAAGTTACGTGATATGTCGCTAAGTTTGCTTGAATGGGAAAAGGAAATTCGGATCATAAATCCCCCTGAAGAGGTTTTGGAGGCGAAAGAAATTATGAAAAATTGGTCAAGATATTTGATTGATGAATTGAGAAAATTCTACGAGACAATTGACGAGTTTTTCTACAATTTTGTGCCGACAGGAGAACAACAAACTTTAGAAGTCTCGTTTAAGATTACCACACCACCTACAATGAATCAGGTTGTCGATATTATCAGATGTGCTTACGGTGTTGACGATTTCGACGAAGATAATTGAAAGGGGGGCTGTCCAAAACAAAAAGATTTCAAACAGCCTCTAAAATCTTAAATCCCATCAACAATCGCATTCAAAGTAGCCGAAGGTCGCATTGCCGCATAAGCCTTTTCAGAAATTGGCTGATAATATCCGCCAACGTCTTGCGGTTTGCCTTGGGCTCCGATCAATTCTTCGTTGATCTTCGCTTCATTTTCTTTCATTGCTTTAGCGACCGGAGCGAATTTTGCTGACATTTCAGCATCGGCAGTTTGATTTCCCAAGGCTTCTGCCCAATACATTGCTAAGTAAAAATGCGAACCGCGGTTGTCGATCTGCCCGACTTTTCTTGCCGGAGATTTGTCGGTCGCTAAAAATTTCGCGTTCGCTTCGTCCAAAGCGTCTGCTAAAACTTTAGCTTTTTTGTTGCTTTGAGTTTGAGCCAAATGCTCCAAACTTGCTTGCAACGCCAAAAATTCACCAAGCGAATCCCAACGCAAATAGCCTTCTTTTGTAAACTGTTCAACGTGTTTCGGAGCCGATCCGCCCGCACCGGTTTCAAATAATCCGCCGCCATTCATCAGCGGAACAATTGAGAGCATTTTTGCCGACGTGCCGAGTTCCAAAATCGGGAACATATCGGTCAGATAATCACGCAAAACATTACCCGAAACCGAGATCGTGTCTTTTCCTTCTCTCGCCCGTTTGAGCGTTTCGGTCATTGCGTCTTTCACATCCATAATGCGGATATCGAGACCGCTCAGATCGTGATCTTTCAGGTATTTTTCTACCTTTTTGATGATCTGCGAATCGTGTGCTCTGCCTTTATCGAGCCAGAAAATCGCGGGTGTATCGGAAAGTCTCGCCCGATTTACAGCCAATTTTACCCAATCCTGAATCGGTGCATCTTTGGCTTGGCACATTCTGAAAATGTCACCGTTACCCACTTTTTGCTCGAGCAACGTGTTTCCATTTTCGTCTTCAACCTTCACAGTTCCTTCACCCGAAATTTGGAAAGTTTTATCGTGCGAGCCGTATTCTTCTGCCTTTTGAGCCATCAAACCGACATTCGGAACAGAGCCGAAAGTTTTCGGATCGATCGCTCCGTTTTTCTTCATATCCTGCACGATCGCGTCGTAAAAACCCGCGTAAGTTCTGTCCGGAATCACGCAAACCGTATCTTCTTCCGTGCCTGCGGTATTCCACATTTTTCCGCCGCCGCGAACGAGTGCCGCCATCGAAGCATCCACAATTACATCCGAAGAAACATGGAAATTGGTGATTCCTTTGTCAGAATTCACCATCGCAATTTTTGCTCCGTTTTCGATTGCTTTCGCGATATCCTCCTTAATTTCGGCTTCTTTGGCGTGTCCGGCAATCTTTTCGTTGAGCGTCGCTAATCCGTAGTTTGGGTTGATGTCTAATTCATTAAACGTATCTGCGTATTTTTCAAACACATCTTTGAAGTAAGTTTCCACGATTGCACCGAAAATAATTGGGTCGGAAATCTTCATCATCGTCGCTTTCAAATGTGCGGAAAGCAGAACGTTTTTCTCTTTGGCTTCGGCAATCGCATCTTTTACGAAAGATTTCAACGCCGCAAGATTCATAACCGAAGAATCAATCACTTCGCCCGCTTCGAGCGGCGAAAAATCCTTCAAAACACTCACGGAACCGTCATTTGAATAAAATACAATCTTAAATTTTCCGTCAGTTTCAATTGTTGTCGAATTCTCCGTTCCGTAAAAATCACCCGTGGTCATATTTGCAACAGAAGTTTTAGAATCCGCAGCCCAAACTCCCATCCGATGCGGGTTTGTTTTCGCATAATTCTTCACAGCTTTCGGGGCACGTCTGTCAGAATTTCCTTCACGCAACACAGGATTTACCGCACTCCCGAGAGCTTTCGCATACTTTTTATTGATGGCGATTTCTTCGTCCGTTTTTGGTTCAACCGGATAATTCGGCAACGCAAAACCTTGCTTCTGAAGCTCCGCAATCGCGTCTTCAAGCTGCGGAACAGACGCCGAAACGTTTGGAAGTTTGATGATATTTGCCTCAGGTTTGGTCGCCAATTCGCCCAACGCAGCAAGTGCATCCGGAACCATTTGGTCGTCTTTCAAACATTCAGGAAAGTTAGCTAAAATCCGCCCAGCCAACGAAATATCCGGAATTTCAATTTCAATATTTGCAGATTTTGTAAAAGCCTTCACGATCGGCAGAAAAGAAAAAGTCGCCAACATCGGGGCTTCATCGGTTAAAGTGTAGTAAATTTTTGACATTTTTTTGTTAGTTTTTAGTTCAAATTGTTGTGTTTATTATTCTAATCGGGTTTGGGGGAAAAGGTAAATTGGGATGTTGAAATTTTCGTGGATTTTTAATTTCAGATCAGGTTTAGCCACGAACAAGCACGAAAAATTTATGAATTGAAAGATTGTGGGCGTGGTTTTGGCTTTGTCATTTTTAATGTAAAATAGTGGGTAATGGATTACATCGAAATAAAAGGATATAAGTCAATTAAATCAGCAAAAATAGGCTTCCGTCCAATCAATATTCTGATCGGTGCAAATGGCAGTGGAAAAAGTAATTTCCTTTCATTCTTTGAATTTTTGAATCGACTTTATGAACAAAAACTTTCTGAATACGTTGCACTTTCCGGAGGTGAGGACAAGATGCTTCACAAAGGTGGTAAGACAACGTCTAGCATTTATTCCAAAATAAAGCATGGTCTCAATGGTTACTCCTTTGAGTTGAAGAAAGGTGAGGGGGCGTTTATATTTACATCGGAAGGTTTGTGGTATGACAAAAATCCATTTGCCGATAACCCAGTCGATATTGCTGACTTTAGCACGGAATCCAAGGTTAAATCATATGCGATGCCAAGGGCGAGATTTATCAGGCACTACCTAAATTCTTTCAAGAAGTATCATTTTCATGATACTGGGAAAAACTCGCCTTTTGCCCAACTTAGCCATATTGAAAACGACTCGCTTCAGTTGTATGAAAAAGGCAATAACATTGCTGCGTTTCTTTATGGGATCAACCAAAGCAACAAAATGGTATATGGAAGAATACTCAAAACTATTCAATCAATTGCTCCATATTTCTCCGACTTCTATTTCCAACCCAACAGCGAAAACTATGTTCGATTACAGTGGACGGACAAATATAGCGACACTATTTATGGGGTAAATGATTTATCTGATGGAACGATTCGATTTATCGCCTTGACGATTTTGTTCATGCAGCCAGATTTACCTGCCACGATTATTATTGACGAGCCGGAACTTGGTTTGCATCCTACTGCGATATCCAAATTAAGCGGAATGATAAGATCTGCTGCCTCTCGAGAATGCCAGGTGATTATTGCAACTCAGTCAACAGACCTAATTAGTCATTTTGAGCCTGAGGACATAATTACGGTTGACCAGAAAAACGGCGAGAGCGTTTTTGAGCGTTTAAGTAGTGACTCGCTTGTTGAATGGCTTGAAGATTATACGATTGATGATCTTTGGAAAAGAAATATTATTACGACAGGACAACCTAATTTTTGATATGAAGCGAGTCATAATCATATGCGAAGGACAAACTGAAAAAGAATTTTGCACAAAACTTTTGAGTCCTATTTTTGCCTCAAAACATGTTTTTATTCAATCTCCACTGATAAAGAAATCAATGGGTGGAATTGTAAAATGGGGCGAATTGCGAAAGCAAATTATGCTTCATTTGAAAACGGACACTACTGCGTTTGTTACAATGTTTATTGATTATTACGGTCTTTATAACAAATACCAATTTCCTAGTTGGGAGGAATCTTTGAAGATAGTTGACAAAAACGAAAGAATGGATTTTCTTGAAGAAGCAATGTCGCAAGATATTGATGACGCCTATCGATACAGATTTTTACCATATCTCCAACTACATGAATTTGAAGGACTATTGTTCAATAATATTCAAGTGTTTCATCAGCAAATACCAAAAAACGAGTTGGTAGGAATCAAAGAATTGGAAGCTACATTCAATGAATTTGAAAACCCTGAAATGATAAACGATAAGAAAGAAACTTCAGCGTCACACAGATTAGAGCGTATCGTTAAAGGATACAATAAAATCGTTTATGGAAATATACTTGCTGAAGCAATTGGGCTTGAAAATATGCGAAGCAAAAGCCAGCGATTTAATAGTTGGTTAAGCAAACTTGAAAATCTATAATACTCCCCGTTTTATATTTTCAAACTCCGAAAATTGTCATGTGAAGTCTAGTGAATTTCACATTCGTTGGTGTCTGTCGAAGTTAGAAAAATATAGGATTACGTTTCGGCTTTGCCTATCAGAAACAAGGAAGAAGAAACAATCACCAACCTCAACAGGACCTTTGAAGAATCCGCCTAAGACCAAGACCGCGTAGAATATTGGCTTGTCAGAGAATTGCAACAGTTTTGGGTTATGCCGAATGCCGTAATTTTTCAAACGCGATTGAAAAGGAAAGAAAGCAGCAAAGCCAATAAAACAGCGTTCGCTGACCATTTTGTTGATGTCAACAAAATTGTCAGAATTAGTTCACATGCGGGATGAATTTCGTCACCAAGTTGAGGACGATTTAGTTGTCAATACACAAATGATTAAGGATGAAGTTTCGGCTTCGTCCTTTTTTCGTATAAAATCACGACAATGGAAAACATTTCTCAAATACTCATTTACAACGACGAAAATGGTCGGACGAAATTGGATGTTCGGCTTGAAGATGAAACTGTTTGGCTTACTCAGAAGCTGATGGCAGAATTGTTTCAGACGACCGTTCCGAATATCAATATTCACCTCAAAAACATCTTTGACGAAGGCGAATTAGACTCAAATTCAGTTATTAAGGATTTCTTAACAACTGCCGCTGACGGCAAGAATTATCAAACGAAATTCTACAATCTCGATGCAATCATCTCCGTCGGATATCGCATAAAATCGAATGTCGCGACGCAATTTCGCATCTGGGCAACGCAGCGTTTGCGTGAATATATAGTCAAAGGTTTTGCTTTGAACGATGAACGTTTTAAGTCTGGCAATTCGATGAATTATTTCAATGAATTGCAGGAACGCATTCGCGAAATTCGTGTTTCCGAACGCTTTTTTTATCAGAAAATCAAAGATATTTACACCACCAGCATCGACTACGATCCGAAGGAAGAAAAGACCGTCGCTTTTTTCAAAATTGTGCAAAACAAGCTGCTTTGGGCAATCAGTGAGCAAACTGCGGCGGAATTGGTTTATCAGCGAACTGATGCGAATTTGCCTCTAGTTGGAATGCAATCTTTCGACAAGAAGACACCGCAAAATGTTAAAAAAGCTGATGTTAGCATCGCCAAAAATTATCTAAATGAAGATGAAATCAGGTTGCTTGGTTTGCTCGTCGAGCAATTTCTAGCCTTCGCCGAGACAATGGCACAGCAGCAAACTCCGATGTATATGAAAGATTGGATTGAACGCCTTGATTCAATTTTGCAATTAAACGGACGCGAACTGCTCACACATGCGGGAAAAATCAGCCACGAAAAAGCGTTGGAAAAATCCGGCGACGAATTTGAAAAATACAAAGCCTTCCAAAAGCAGATAGAAAAAGAAGAAAGCCTAAGAGAAATCGAACAAGATATCGTCAAATTGCGAGCGTAAATTCTAAATGCCAGATATTTCAAATCTAAAACCCGGCGAAAGTTATATTGTAATCAAAGAATTTACCGATTACGACGGCAATCTTCACAAAGTGGGCGAACGCTGGATTTTTGAAGAAATTAATTATCTTCCATATCATTCGGGTTTGTCTCTAAATGTTATCGAGAATGGCAAAAGCGTTACCTATCGTTTCCAAGACGAACCGGATCAGCAGCAGAAACTTCTCGAGTGTTTTATGGATTACGTTGCTGAGTAGAAACTGTCATTTGTAATCATTGACGGTTATTTTGTATTTGATAAAACTCCTTTCGCAGAAGCAAACCAAAATAAATTCATCGTTAAGGTTCAATTTTCAAAATGATAAAGAGTCCATTGAGATATCCGGGCGGAAAGAGCAGAGCGGTCGAATTGATTGCCTCTCTTATGCCCGATTTCGATGAATTCCGCGAACCATTTCTCGGCGGCGGTTCGGTGTTTATTAATGTGAAGCAGAGATTTCCAAATAAATCATTTTGGGTAAACGATCTATATTTCGAACTGTTTAAATTTTGGGAGATGACACAGCGAGACGTTGACAAACTAATCGACCAAATTTATCAATGGCGAGTTCGATTTCCAATCGGAAAGGAATTGTTTAATTTCCTCAATCAAAACCTTGCAAGTTTTAACGACCTCGAAAGAGCGGCAGCCTTTTTCATCTACAATCGCATCACCTTTTCCGGAACAACATTAAGCGGCGGCTTTAGCGAAGGTGCTTTCAGCGGCAGATTTACCGAAAGCAGTATTCAGCGACTCAATCAATTCGCCTCGGTTATAAATGGAACTCGAATCACAAATCTCGATTACGCAGATTTAGTAAACCGCGGAGGCGAAAATGTTTTTCTCTATCTCGATCCACCATACTTTTCAGCAACTAAATCCGCACTCTACGGCAAAAACGGAAATCTTCACAAATCTTTCGACCATATCAAGTTTGCCGAATCAATGAAAAGCTGCAAACACAAATGGCTAATTACCTATGACGACAGCGAATACATCCGCGATCTATTCTCATTCGCAAATATTCTTCCTTGGGATATCACCTACGGAATGCGAAATGTAAAGGTGAATTCTGATCAAAAAGCGACAGAAATCTTTATATCAAACTACTTGTGTCCGCCTATGAAAAATTAAATGAGATGGCAAAAATAGCTTTGCAACATCGAAATGGGATTCCCCAAAATTATCTCGCTCGGATCCTTAATTAATGCGAGAACTTCTATTACGCTCAACGTTTCAAAGAGAATGACATTCAACTTGTAAAATAGTTGGAATTAGAGTAATTCTATTTATTAAAGTGAACAACATCATTTCATAATAAATTCGACGTAAGTTGGACGAAAAATTATTGAAAGACTTAGATTTACGGCATGACTTAAGCGATACCTTTAATTTTTTAGAGGTGGAAAGATCTTTTTCAGGAGGAAAAATAATGTTACAACGAACGAAACTTATGGTTGCCGCAGTTGCGGTAATATTATCAGCACTATCAATCCCAAGTTTTTCGCAGGGAACCCCTAAACCCAACAATTTTTGGTGGCCAGACCAGCTTGATCTAAGTCCGCTGCGTCAGCATTCTTCCCAATCGAATCCGATGGGCAATGACTTCAGCTATGCTAAAGAGTTCAAAACACTAGACTTACCGTCAGTAAAGAAAGACGTCAGAAAAATACTGACGACTTCGCAGGATTGGTGGCCTGCCGACTACGGACACTACGGTCCTTTTTTCATCAGGATGGCATGGCATAGTGCCGGAACCTACCGAGCCATAGATGGTCGCGGCGGTGCGGGTGGCGGTCAGCAACGTTTCGAACCGCTTAACAGCTGGCCAGACAACGCAAATCTCGATAAAGCGAGACGCCTTTTGTGGCCAATCAAGCAAAAATACGGTCGAAAGATTTCGTGGGCTGATCTGATGGTGTTAACAGGCACCGTCGCAATGGAAGACATGGGTTTCAAAACATTCGGTTTCGCTGGTGGTCGTCAAGACGATTGGGAACCTGATTTGGTGTATTGGGGTCCGGAAGCCAAAATGCTCGCTGGCGATCAGCGTTATAAAGGTGATAGAAAGCTCGAAAAACCATTAGCCGCCGTGCAGATGGGGCTGATCTACGTTAATCCGGAAGGTCCAAACGGAAATCCTGATCCACTTTTAGCCGCCAAAGATATCCGCGACACATTTGGTCGCATGGCGATGAACGACGAAGAAACCGTTGCTCTAATTGCCGGCGGACACACTTTTGGTAAAAATCACGGAGCTCGAAATCCTGGCGATTGCACAGGTTCCGAACCTGCTGCTGCTGCTTTGGAAGACCAAGGTTTTGGCTGGAAAAACAAGTGTGGAAAAGGTAACGCAGAAGACACTATTACCAGCGGTCTGGAAGGTGCTTGGACTTCAACGCCGGTTAAATGGAGCGTGGAATATCTCGAAAACTTGTTTGCCTTCAATTGGGTAAAAACGAAAAGCCCGGCAGGTGCGACCCAATGGATTCCGGAAAACAACAAAGCGGCGAATTTAGTGCCTGATGCCCACGTCGCAGGCAAACGAGTTCCTCCGGTAATGTTGACCACAGATTTGGCACTCCGAATGGATCCGGACTACGCAAAGGTCTCAAAACGCTTTATGGCAAACCCGAAAGAATTTGAAATGGCTTTCGCCAAAGCCTGGTTCAAACTTACACATCGCGATATGGGTCCGCGTGCACGCTATATCGGTGCTGATGTGCCTAAAGAAACGCTACTCTGGCAAGATCCTGTTCCCGCAGTCGATCATGCGTTGGTTAGTGTTAGCGATATCGCGAATCTTAAAACCCAGATCGCAAATTCAGGATTGAGTATTCCAGAATTAGTTAGAACTGCATGGGCTTCGGCTGCTTCATTCCGCGGAACTGATATGCGTGGCGGTGCTAATGGATCTCGTATTCGGCTTGCTCCTCAAAAAGATTGGGAATCCAATAATCCGGCGGAACTAAATAAAGTGTTAAACCGTTTGGAGGGTATCCAAAAAAGCTTTAATGCCGCACAAAAGGGCGGAAAGAAGGTTTCGATTGCCGATCTTATAGTTTTGGGCGGAGCCGTAGCCATCGAACAAGCTGCCAAGAAGGCTGGTCAAAATGTGACTGTTCCATTCAGAGCAGGACGCACAGATGCTTCGCAAGAGCAGACCGATGTCGCCTCGTTTGATTTGCTAAAACCAACTGCTGATGGTTTCCGAAACTTTTTCGGCAAAGATAACAGCAGATCTCCCGGCGATATGTTGGTCGATAAAGCTAGTCTTCTGACGCTGACCGTTCCGGAGATGACCGTACTCATTGGCGGAATGCGTTCGCTTTCGGCGAATAGTGATGGTTCGGCGAATGGTGTATTCACTGACCGACCCGGAACTTTGAGCAGCGACTTCTTTGTCAATTTGCTCGACATGTCTACGAAATGGTCGAAGTCTTCCAAATCTGACGGCATTTACGAAGGCATCGATCGCAAGACAGGAAAAGTCAGATGGACAGCAACTCCGGTCGATTTGGTCTTTGGTTCTAACGCAGAGTTGCGTGCGATTGCAGAAGTTTATGCCTCTGATGATGCGAAGCAGAAGTTTACAAACGATTTCGTCGCTGCCTGGAACAAGGTGATGAATCTAGACCGCTTTGATTAACCTTAATTCCTGCGGACAAGGTGTTGGAATGAGTTTCGAAAGTTCAGAAGGATATAGGCAGGATCTTGCTTATGTCAGTACCGCCTGCGTGAGCGGGTGGGCTCAACGCCTCATTACGAACCGAGTCCGTTTGCGGACGCAAGCTAATACCTACATGTGTAAGCGTGTAGAAACCAACCAAAACGCGACGAGCCTGTTTGCAGGCGGCAGAGGTTTCTGTCGTCCGCAAACGGACTCCAAATCACAACTTATCCAAAACTACAGGTTTCGCTTTGCTGCACCCGTAGCTAAAATCTCCCGTCCGCAAACGGACTAAGGCAAATCGCCACGCCCGCTTTCTATGATTTCCGCATCGCCGAAAATGAGTTCGAAGCGTTTTTGTCGATCGCTTCAATTCATTCCAAATCCCAACTGCCGACGAACTAAATTCCTTTGATCTTTTGGGTTAAACATTTTACAGATGTCGAAATAGACGAAAACGGTTTCTGGTTTTGGTTTGAAGAAAACGAGTTCGCCAGCCAGTAACGAACGCTTTCAGATGGAAGCAACAGTCAGCTTGGAAATCTTCGCCAAAAGCCCATGCAACTCAAACGCGAAGCCGAGGGCTATAAAAAGTACATCCGTTAATAAAGTTGTTAGTTCAGTTGTAGAAACGCCTTAATTTTATAGACAATAGTTTTAGAGCTCCAGACAAAATTGATTTCTAAAAGCTTTTTGCTTAGACATTTCTGACCTAAACTGGAATTTTTGTTTCGACATATAGTTGTTGTCGCACAAAACGTGTTGTATCAGGATGATTCTCGATAGGTTTATCACTTCGGATTATGTCCTTGGTCTTTTCCAATAATTTGGCGACTAGCGTTTCTTTTGGAATTTTGTCGAATTTCTTTATTGGATAAACTGGAATCATTGCCTTAAAATCAGCGGTAAGGACATCAAAAACAAACTCTTTTGGAGTTGCATTGTGGCTTCCGTGATGTCCGACTTTGTAAAAGTTGGTTTTAGTCAATAAGGTACGCCATTCTGCGTCGTTTAAGGCGGTTTGCCAAGTTCCGTTTTGAGCATCACCGGGGAAAAACAAATACGCTTTTCCAATTTGAAACATGATCATTAAACTTGTGCCGTTGACCGCCCCTTCCAACGACGCGGCAATACTAAAACTATTTCCCTCCCAAATTTCGCTAATTTCCTTAAATTCAATTAATAATTTATCAATTTCGCTATCATTCCTAAACATCTTTAGCCGCGTTTTAGAAGGCTTTTCTGCCCAATCTGTATGGAAAGGAAGGTGGTCTTGAAAATCATCAGAGCTCATCTCATCAATCAGGGTGAACCATTGTTCACTCGATGAAGGCTCCATATCCCGAATAACTTCTTCATCCCGTGAAGGTCCCATAAAATGAACTTTTACACCCGGAAGCAATTTTGATTGATGAGTGTTGAATTTTCTGTCTTCAAAGGGTAAATAACGTCTTTTGACCTTATCTCCGCTCTTAAATCCGTGATGTAAGGTGTTCATTGCTACGGCGTTTTTGAGGTTATTTTCAACCACGGAAGCAATTGCGGTTAATTCTTCCGCCTTTTTGTCATCAATTCCAAAGCGGGTTCGGTTATTTAGCATTAGCTCGAAAGCTTTTTTGGCTTTTTCGGCTGCTTTGCTTTGTTCGTTCAAAATTTTAACGGCTTTAGAGTCATTGTAATTTTCGGTCCAAGGCATCCAAACTTCGCCGACCTCTACGTTTTCCCATTCAGAACTTTCAAAACCCTTAACATGGTCTTGATGCCGATGTGTCGCAATAACAATATCAATTTGCGGATTATTACCAGTTTCGTCAGAAACATCAACGATAACCTGTTTGATGACATCTTTAAGTTTTGAGTTTGGATTGTGACCTGAGTTATGAACTCCGCAATCAACTAAAACTTTTTTGGTACCAAATTCAGTTGGAATTAAAAGAAGAAAACAGTCTCCAAATCCGATGTTATACATTCGGATAACTACATTATTATTGTCCGGTTTAATTTTTTCGTTTGCCATAAATCCTCCTTTTATTATCGTTTTATATGATTGTGTGTTGCCTTGAAACTAAAATTCAGCATCATTCGTTCTTTGAAATACGATTCATCAGACCAAGCAAATTGAGAATCAAATTTGTCGCAATCTTGGACAAATTTTTCTTGTCTTTCTCTTCGTAACTTAGCTTCTCGATTTTTATCTTTACTAATATTTTTTGATTCGAGCGGTTTAGAGATTACGTAACGAATTTCTCCGTTTGCAGAAGCAATAACTGTAGTTCCTCCCTTTAAGCTCAGTCCGCCGGAGACTTCAAAGTCATTTTTAAAGTCGGCATCCTCCTGAATAAATTGTGTGACCATTTCAACTAACAGTTGTCCGCGATTGTTAACCCTGAAAACAGTATGGAAACCGCGAACTTGAATAGGGCGTGTGTCGTCTAAATGCAAAAGTTTTGCGTTACTCTTAGCAAAATTTCCTAACATTCTAGCGATATCTCCCGCCTCATCTTTTTGAATATCCATTAATCCAAGCGGGTCAGGGTTGCCTAAACTGCTAAATTCAATTGCGTTTATCATGATTTCCCGCATCATAAAATCTTTGTCATTGAAAATAGGAAATCTAGGAGTGTTGGTAGTGTTTTCAAAACTTTCCCAAAGCAATGATTCTTCCGCCAATGAGGTAACATTTTCAGGATAAATCCCCCTCGAACGAAAAGCCTCAATCAGTGCAAGCCTTTGACCGCTTTCATCATTTGGGGAAAGTTCATAATCAGCGGTCACCAAGGCTCTCAAATAATCGCCAAACGTAATATCAACCGGCGGTAAATACTCAAAGGCTCGAATGCACATATTGAGAATTGCTTGTGCGGTCCGTGATGCTTCATTGGCAATTCGATTTACTAAGTCAGGGTGTAAATCTCCGTCAGGTAATCTACCAGTTCCTCCCGTTGCGATTCGGACTAAGTCTTTAATTTTGGTTTGATAAGTATTAAAGAACGCTTCAAAAACGGCGGCAACCAAAATAGACCCTCGCTCGTGGGGTTCGGTAACCTTTTTATAGAGCGTAGGATCGGGTACATTTGTGCCATTTTTTGTATCAATTGCCGAGCGTAATGCTTTTCCCTGTCCGGTCGCATAGCCGAATTCACTCGCTAAATTTATCAAATTGTTCGGTGAAGTTAGATTTCCGCGAGTCTCTTGGATATGTTCGCGGAGAATAGAAGGAAAGGTGAAATGTTGAAAGATTGCAATGATATCCGAAAAACCTTCGTGAAAAGCAGCAACATCAACGTTTGTTGGTTCTTTGAATGAAGGGCGTAATCTGTCAACAATTGCATGAGTCATCTCGTGAACAATAATGTCTTGAGAAAGGCATGTAAAAACAGTTTGTCCGGGCAAGTTCGGACCTGGATTTGTTTCGCTTGCTTTAAAATACCCAAAACAAAGTGCAGTTATTTCCGGATCGTAAAAGGCATTAGCACCTTGAAAAGCATGTGGATAGATGGTGAGTTTTTTCCGACGATTCCCGCCAGAATTTAGGAAAAAAAGTTTTCGACCAAGAGCAATATCAAAATTTTCCAAGACCTTCATCGCCACCGCATATACCATTTGTTGATGAAAACGCGGATCAGATTCAGTCGGTTCTAAACCATGCTGCATTAAAATAGTTTCGTCATTCAAGTTAACGGGCGAATATAAAACGTCATTTGCACCATCATAATCAATAACCTCAATTCTTTCTCCAATCGGACCTTTTTTTAAATCAGCTTCATTGGGAATATCCAAGGTAATCCGTCCGCCTTGCCTTTTGCCTAGCATCGGGTCAAAGGCGTAAACCTTTAACGGGCGACGGGTTGAAAGTGGTTGTTTAATATCAAATTCTCTTTTCATATTTTTTTCCGTCCCAAATTTGTTTAGTTATTTCCTTTTTCACTGACAGTTTTAGTAACATTGGTAACAGGTTGCGGCGTGCGGGTAATAACCTTTTTAACAAATAGCTTTTGCTTTTCATCAGTAAAAGTAACTGCCTGGGTTGCCTTAAAATCAGGAATCATTAAGGTTGCATTGGTCGGTGTTTGGATAACTAAATCACCAACCGATGATTTTAGTTCAATCGTGAACCCTATTCCTTGAAGCTCGACAACAAGGGTGGAACCTTCATAACTTATGAAATTAACATTTTCGATTCGTAGCTTATTCGCGTCGTAAGCTGGTTGATTATTGGGCACCTTCGGCTTAATATACGCAGGATTTTTTACCGCGGAAGATTTAAGAATATCATTGCCACAAATTATTGTTGCTTGGAGCGTTTCTTCATTAGTTGAGGAATTGAATGATGGAATTTCCAATAAACTTGCATTGATTAAATTTGGTGTAACTTTCGAGACTGGTTTAGCCAAACTATCCCGTTGCGAACTGTTAAAATAAACAGTTTTGCAGTCACCGCTAAACCCACTACCATAAACAAAAGCCCTCAAAATTGAATTGCCATCCTTGTAAAATTCAATGCTATCAATCCTCCTCTCTGATTCAGAGATTCGTCTTCCGAACATATACTCCGACCGTGAGAGAGAAGTGTAGCGATTTCCATTGATATAAAGATTCTTCAAACGATTTATGTCAATCCCGGCCCCGGGGGCAACTAAGGTAATGGTTGGAGTTCCTTCGAATTCAGGAATGCTAAAAGTGGCAATGATTTGGTTGGAGTCAATTCTCTCAAAGCTACCCTTTATTTCCTCTCTACCTAGTTCATCATCAACAATTTTTCGGGCTTTACTATCATCCAAAATAAATGGTTGAGCAAGTCCAACGGATTGTTTTAATGGGGTTGCATTAACCAAAACACCAATTTGTGACGAGAAGTTTTCTCCGTAAATTGAAACTACAACGCGTTTTCCTTTTTTTACCGACTGGTAGGTTAAACCACTAATATAAAAATCCATATTAGAATCATCCCCTCCACCTGGAATTGGAAGTACGAAAGTTTTCTTTACTCCGCAGCCTTGATTTCCGTTTCTCCTAAATGAATCTATTACAGTGAAATTCTCCGGCTGACTATCTGAACGGCGGAAATAGCAACCGGTTGATTCGACCATTACAGAGGTAGCTTCTTTGGGAACAATTACGACTGCGTAGGTTGTTCGCACGCCCGAGGAAATGCGGTCAGTCCCAGGCATCGGAGTAAATGTCCAACCAAATTCAGTAGAGCCTTTTCCAAATGCAGATGAGTAGAGTTCTTGTTGGACAAATTGTGAATACTGTTCGCGTTGGCGTTGGTAATTGACGTTTGCACCTAAGCCAAAAAGGAAAGATGCAATGATATTGAACACTCCTGCCTTGTTACTCAATTTTATATCATTTACATTTAACGAGCTTTGACGAGGAATGAGCTCAACGGTTCTTACTTGGCGGTTTTGGAAGTTGTTCGCCCAGTTCGCTGAATTTTTATCAGCATCTTGGGATTTGGACTTATCGTCTCCTCCGGAATTTTTCTTACAATCAGTTGTTTTAAAGATTTCGGTATTAAGACAACCTGATTCCAATCCGACATAATTCGTTTTCTCAAAAATTTCACTTTGCGGTTTAATTATATCTTCTCCAAGTATTTTCTCAACAACTTGCCGATTAAATTTCAGGATTTTTCCACCATTAATTTCATCGCTCGCATCTTCAATAACTCGAACAGGTAGAGATAATTCGTCATTTAGTTCATACAACGGACTTCCTTCAACTATCCAATTTATACCATTGATGAGAGCGGTCAACTCTTCACCTTTCGAAGGTGGCGGAGGATTCGGGGTTGGACAAGGGGTTGGATTATTATTATTTTGATTGGTTGATTTTTGTTGCGAACAATCATTGATTTGTTTGTTTTTCTCTGATTGGTAAGTAGAATCGGATTTTTCTAAAAAAGTTTTAGTTTTTTCAGGTAGTAGCTCATACAATCTATCGGCTGATTTGTCATACCTTTCACTAAACTTGAATTTGTTTAATAAATTGTCAACGCTTAGGATGTCGCTTCTTTCAAGTTTATACTGACCGTAAAGTTCTATTCGATTGTCGTTTGAACTCTCACTTTGAATAGACTTATAAAAATCAGAGGTTGATCTTGGGCGATTATTTCTTCCGCGAGGCGTAGAGGGGCATGTAATCGAGGTTTCTTGCCCTTTCCTGTTACAAACCGCTTTTGTATATCCTCGAACCTTCCACCACGACTGAGCCCATTTATTGTTTGCTCTGTCATAAGAAGCGTTGATGGATTGAGGTAATTCCAAAAATAATAGACGTTCGCCGGGACCCACTTCGTCACGAAGTAATGTAAGCTGCTTAGAAATTATTTCGTATTGCAATTGCAAATAATTATCCAATTGGAGAGTGGCATTTAGTTGCGGAGGCTTGTCAGCATTTTCAATAATTTTTTTTGCCGCAGCTTTAAAACTCTCATCTAACATGCCGCCTTGCTTGTCCTTATTAAATGAAGCACTTGAGGATGTGCCGGCGACTTTGGAGTCTGCTGGATTAAGTGTTTTTAATTCATCGTAATTAAATGCAATTTCTTTATCAACGCGAGCCTGAACCGCAGTTTTTTGCTCGATTTCAGCATTTATTTGGGCTTTTTCTTCTTCTGATTGTGCCAGTTTTAATTTTGAGTTTAATATCGAGATGTCTTGTGTTAATTGTAAACTCGTAAGTCTTAATTCATCATTTTGCTTAGTCAAGGCTTGTCTGCGAGTGTTATTAAAGACTGTGTTACTTTTTGCTTGGCGATTATTAAAAAGGTCTTCTTGACTAAATTCCACGCCTACTTCCAACAAAGTTTTTAGTATGTCAAGCCTTACGCCATTGATAGCATTAGCATCAAGTTCGGTTAAGCCTTTTGCTTTTAAATCAAGATTGCGACGATGCATTTGGGCAAGTAAGTAATGAGCCTGCTCCAATGTCCAGACGTTTGGTTGATCAGCGGTGATAACAATTGGGACTTGGGCGTGAACTTGCACCGGTAAAGAAACAAAAACGGCGAAATTACTTAAAATTAAACTAATAGCTACAGCTTTAAAACAGATAAAACGAATAATTAAGTTTTTCGCAAAAAACGTTTCTTGGGTTGATTTTACATTAATATTTGCATTCATCTTAGACACCTCACTTAACCAAATTTCATAATTAAAGAATCGATGTTGATTAGATTTCTCGTAAATCTAAAACTATCTTTAAAAAACTTGCCGTCATTAACATATGAGTTTTTTTGATAAAAAATTACAAAAAAAATTTATTTATGCGAATGTTAAATTTCCGTAAATGGTACCGATCATAAATGGAGTATCTCCTGAGTAGGTTTTGCCGAATATTCACTAGCTGAAAAGCATAGCTGTGAGAGATCGAAGCATTTTTCGTCGATCGCTTCAATTCATTCCAAATCCCAACCACCGACGAACTAAATTCCTATGATCTTTTAGGAGCTTTAATCTTTTTAGACCAAGCAAAGTTTCGCCCTCGTCGTTTTTTTGAATAATCAATAATCCGGAGGAAGAGCAAGTAACGTCAAAAACGCAAAGTTTTAATTTGTGGTGAAAGTGTGAAAATTAATCTGTAATATTTCAGGAAAAAAATTCATATATCTATGAAAACAAGATTTAGTCCCCGAGATTAAATTTAGATCGAAATGAAAAGGAGAGGTGCAAAAAACATGAACGAAAAGATTTCAAAAGCTGAAGTTGCCGAACTTTCAAAAAAATTAAAATCGTTGAAAATAACTCCAACAGTAAAGATAGAAGACTTTGCAAAAGCGGTAAAAAACATTGATCCAAATGCCTTAATACCCTTTGAAAAATTGCCCGAAGAAATCAAGGCATCCGTGAAGGCTCTAAAGGAAAAAGAAAAGAGATTTCACGGGAGCAAGATTTCACCATTGTGGTTTCCGTTTTCGATGATTGACTCGCCGTGCGGCGATAAATTTGGATATTTAACCTCGGAAACAGTCAGACAATCAAGCAAACTTGATTTTAACGTAGTAACGATGAGTTTAATGAATCAGCTCGGAGATTTGCTTGGAGATACAGGTAGGGATGTAGGTCCTGACTCGAATATTCCGGCGGGGTTCACATATTTCGGTCAATTTGTAGATCACGATATTACTTTGGATGTTTCATCATCGCTTGATGTCGCAACCGACGCAACCTCTATAAGCAATATGCGTTCGCCTACGTTGGATTTGGACAATGTATACGGCAGAGGTCCGGCATTAGATCCGTATTTATATCAATTTCCTAATTCCCCAAGCACTGCAGTCAAATTCAAATTAGGAAAAAATACCGCTAACGGTCCCGGAGGACCTTCTACCAATGGAGGTGGTTCGGCGGGAATGGTCGTCAAAACGGATTTCGATGTTCCGCGAATTGAGGTCACCAATACCGCAGTTATTGGTGATCCGAGAAACGATGAAAATTTGTTTGTTTCTCAGTTTCAGATGGCAATGCTGAGATTTCATAATGCAGTCGTTGATCTGGTTGTCGCCGCTGGTTTTACCGGAGATATTTTTGTTGAAGCGAAAAAGATAGTTACACATCACTATCAGTGGGCAGTCGTTAATGATTATTTAAAGAGAATTTGCGGAGCTTCGGCAGTTAGTAATGCTTTAGGTTCGATTGCAGCCCCCGTCGGTAGCCCGTTTAGTATGCCGGTGGAATTTTCTGTCGCAGCATATAGATTCGGTCACAGCATGGTCAGGGATCGGTACTGGGTTAACCATATTCAGACAAATGACTCGCTGGCAGATGCTTTTAGTATGGTAAGAAATCCGAATGTTCCTGTTCTTTCGAAACGGGTGGTTGATTTCAATGCGTTCTTCCAAACAGGTATCAATGTACCGGTCTTTAACTTTGCAAGAAAGATTGACAATTTCTTAGCGAATGGTTTGGAGAGCATTCCGGGCTTCAGCGGTTTAATGGCAATTCTTGCCCGAAGAAACTTAAGACGTGGACTCGCTTTTGGACTTCCAAGCGGACAAGCGACCGCCACCGCACTAGGCGTTACGCCAATGACAACCGCCGAGTTAACCCAAAATCTTCCGGCAAACGAAGCAGCTATCCTAAACTCCAATGGCGGATTACTATTGACTAAAACTCCTCTCTGGTATTACATCCTAAGAGAAGCGGCAGTCTTAGGCGTAGGCAACAATCTCGGACCTCTTGGAGCAAAAATTGTTGCGGAGACTTTTGTCAGAATGCTTAAGCGAGACGGTGAATCCTACCTGAACAAATCTGGTGGGTTTGTCCCATTTCTGCCGTCTGATACTACTGGTGATTTTACTGTTACAGACATTATCAAAATGTCAGGGGTCAATGTTCCTTAGGGCAGCGGCTTGTTTGAGTAATGAAAACTAGAAGGGTGAAGTTTCGGCTTCATCCTTCTTTGAAATTAGCCTGTAAACGAATTTTAAGTCAATTCCGCCTGCGTGAGCGGGTGGTTTTTCAGATGCAGAAGCCCGCACGTGAATAAGGGCGTAAGTGCCTGACATCAAACACACTTACTTCGTGCGTGTTTCCGCAATCGAATCAGCAATGTCCGACATTTACAAACTAAAACCCGGCGATAGTTATAGAGTGATCAAAGAATTTTCCGACTACGATGGCAATCTTCACAAAGTCGGCGAACGCTGGATTTTTGTCAAAATAGACTACCTTCCATATCATTCGGGTTTGTCTCTAAATGTAATTGAAAATGGCGAGAGCGTTATCTATCGCTTCCAAGACGAACCGGAACAGCAGCAACTTCTTCTCGAGTGTTTTATGAATTACGTTGCCGCATAAGCATTCAGGCGGAAACAGTTTGTTTAAAGTTCGAAACGCAATAGCAATTTACCTTAAAACCGAACAAAAACCTTTGAGCATTTTTGAAAATCTGTTACATTTTAACTATGAAAACCTTGACTCTTGAAATACCGGACAGCGTGGATGTGGACAATCGAGACCTTGCGATGCTTGTATCTACGCGGCTTTATCAACAGGGCAAACTTTCGCTCGGTCAAGCTGCCAAAGTCGCGGGTTTGTCAAAACGGACTTTCGCCGAATTATTAGGCAGATACGAAGTTTCGATATTTAATTTTCCCGCATCTGACCTATCCAAAGACGTAGCCAATGCATAAAACAATTATTTCCGACACGAGTTGTTTTATCATTTTGACTAACATTGGCGAACTTGACCTTTTACATAAAGTTTACGGACAAATCGTAACGACTCCCGAAATTGCCGCAGAATTTGGCGAACCGCTTCCAGACTGGGTAGAAGTCGCAGCCGTAACAGATAAATACCGACAGCAACTATTGGAAATGCAGATTGAGGCGAATCAAGTGCCATCGCGTTGGCTCTCGAAACGCCAAACAGCACAATTATTCTTGATGATTACAAAGCCCGAAAAATAGCCGAACACCTCGGTTTAATTTACACAGGAACAATCGGCGTAATTATCAAAGCAAAGTTGAACGGAATAATTCCAACGGTCAAACCGCTCCTCCAAAAGATAAAACAAACCGATTTTCGTCTTTCGGCTGAAATTGAATTAATGGCGTTAAAAGAAGCCGGAGAATAAGTTTCCCTTAGTCAGTACCGCCTGCGTAAACAAGCGAGTTATGCAGAAGCCCGCACGTGAGTAAGGGCGTAAATGCTTGGCATCAAACACACTTACTTCGTTCGTGTTTCCGCAATCCAATCAACAATGTCTGATATTTACAAACTAAAACCCGGCGAAAGTTATAGAGTAATCAAAGAATTTACCGACCACGACGGCAATCTCCACAAAGCCGGCGAACGCTGGATTTTTGTCAAAATAGACTACCTTCCATATCATTCGGGCTTGTCTCTAAACGTAATCGAAAATGGCGAGAGCGTTGTCTATCGCTTCCAAGACGAACCGGATCAGCAGCAACTTCTTCTCGAGTGTTTTATGAATTACGTTGCCGCATGAAACTCCGGAGAGAAACGCGAGAAGTTTGAGGAATCGTGTTTTTTAGGCTCCGAGGAAACCGCTTTGCAACCCCCAAACGCCTTGCCCGATTTGCATATCTTCTTAATCCCCGAAAATGAGATCGAATCCTTTCTCGTCGATTGCTTAAATTCAATCCAAATCCAAACCGCCGACGAACTAAATTCCTATAATCTTTTGGGTTAAACCTGTTCTCTATGCCAAAATAGAGGAAATCGATTTTTGGTAATTGGTTTGAAAAAAAGGCGAAATCGTAGCAAACTTAATCTTGTTTCAATTAGATTAAAAATAATGCTAGCGTGAGCAATCTGGTGATTCAGGACTAAAGGACGAAGATTTGTATTTTGAGTAAAGAATTAGGTATGTCCAACTAGTTTGGGTAAGCACTATTAGAGTAAATTATGTCGATAAAACAAAAGAACAGACTGTTCGATGATATTAGCCCCGATATCGAATATGAAATCAAAAATGGCGATTGTTTGAGTATTTTAAAGGGAATTGAAGATGGTAAGTTCGATCTAGTCTTGACTTCACCTCCATATAACGTTGGCAAATCCTATGAAACGAAGACCAGCATTGAGAAATATTTAGAAACCCAAGAGGAAATCATTGATGAATTAGTTAGAACCCTTTCGAGTAAAGGAAATCTATGTTGGCAGGTAGGCAATTACGTAAACAAAGGGGAAATTTTTCCACTCGATATTTTCTATTATCAAATCTTTAAGCGGCATGGACTAAAACTCCGAAATCGAGTTGTTTGGCATTTCGGTCATGGTTTGCACGCTAGTAACCGTCTTAGCGGTAGATATGAGACGCTACTTTGGTTTAGCAAAACGGACGATTACATTTTTAATCTTGACAATGTTAGAGTTCCTTCCAAATACCCTGGCAAGCTCCATTTCAAAGGACCAAAGAAAGGACAACCTTCCGGTAACCCACTTGGAAAGAACCCAAGTGATGTCTGGGAAATTGTTCGGCAAGATTGGGAAAGCGGCATGTGGAATATTCCAAATGTTAAATCGAATCACCCCGAGAAGACTGATCACCCGTGTCAATTTCCAATTGAACTCGTTGAGAGATGCGTACTGGCTTTAACAAATGAGAAAAGCTGGGTTTTGGATCCATTTTCAGGTGTGGGATCAACCGTTTTAGGGGCGATTAAGAATGATCGAAATGCAATTGGAATTGAAAAAGATGAAGAGTATTGCAGATTAGCAAGGCAGAGAATAAATGACCTAAACGAGGGAAAGTTGAAATTCAGACCAATCAATAAGGTAATTCATAAACCTACGTTAAAAGATAAGATTGCCCAAATCCCGACGGAGTGGTTGGCAATTGACGCGGTAAACGGCAACATTGCAATCCAAAACGGAAAACACAAATGAAAATAGCACAGAAATATTCCCATCTGAATGGAGAAGAGTATCTCATCGTTCATCACAACAATTTGTACAAAGAAATTAAGCAAGTAATTGCAAATATTGATGCCGATCAATTTCGAACCAAAATCAGTAAAGAGAAGAGGAAAATTGGCAATAGCCTGTTGTCTCCGATTGATCTAAACGAAGCGTTCAATAAGGAGTTTAGTAAGCGGGAATGGGCTGAAAGTAGATATAATTACTACATTACGCTTAACCGAGAATTGATGGAAAAAAGCGTTCTAATGTCCGCCAAAGAGCAAAAGGAATTCTTGATTGCAAATGGCGAGGAAGCACCAATTTACAGTTACAACCAAACTGATTTCGTGAAAGACAAAATTGCCGTTGAGGTTCAATTTGGCAAATACGCTTTTGTAGCGTTTGATCTTTTTGTAAAGCACATGCTGTTTTACTCTGGAGGCGTAATCAATCTTGGTATCGAAATTCTGCCAACTAAGAAGATGCAGGCACAGATGAGTAGCGGGGTCGCGTATTATGAAGGAGAAGTCTATAACGTAATGCGACAAGGTAGGAACAGTCCACCAGTTCCTTTGCTAATTTTGGGCATCGAACCATAAATTTTGATGAAATTCCGCTCATGGCAAAAAAATTGAAGGAGGAAGTTTCCGCGTCGTGCTTCTTCTAAGTGGGTTAAAATAACGCCAGACAAATTCTCACCTATTATTGACTTAGTGATTTTCTCAGCCAAATCTGACTAAAACGACCAATACGAGATTTTGCTGGACTTTGACGAACTCCTGAAAACCCAAAATTAGTTGACATCAATAGCATTTCCGTTATCATTATAAATAAAGAGGAATGCTTTATGGAGCCAGAAAAAATAGCTAAATTTGAGGATTCTTTATTAGGAATTTTGCCAACCACAATGGCGGAAAAGCTTATAAACGGACTCGAAGAGCGTCAAAGAGAAACACTAAAAGAACTGCCAAAATATGGGAAAATAACTCTCTATATTTCATTAGTAATTTTAGTTTCTGGGCTATTTATTCAAATTGTTTCAGGAAGTATACCTAATAACCAACTACAACTTTTTCAATCGTTGAAAAGTCCGACCATTGGTGGAATTCTATCCATATTCTTTACGATTGTTGCTTATGTTGTAAATTCAATCTTCGCTGTATGGGCTTTAACTTTTGTGCCTTACATAGCATTAAAAGCATACAAAGTTTCTCAAAAAGTCGAAATCCCCTTACGTCTAAATCGCTCGAAATGGATACAACTTTTTGCTGTGACATTTTTCCCAATAATAGTATTTGCGATTTTTGCTTCCAATATTCCACAGACAACGTCTTCAATTGTAATTAATTTTACTATCAATGACGCGTTGATAATAATATGCGGTGGATTTTTAGTTTGGATTACTCTTTGGGCATCAATCCATTTTATTCCCTTTAGGTATATTGTAATTCATCTATCCATTTTTTCGAGTCTTCTTTATACGACAATTTTTTTTGCTTATGTTTTAGGTTTCGGAACGGTCACTTATGCTGCTGTTTTGGGAATGATGATGTTTCTAATGTTATCGTCTGAAAGTTTGGGTGAAATTGCACGGAGAGTTTGTATTTACGACATTGACAATAAAATTGCTGATAAGATAACCACCGTCTCAAATAGAGAAAACGAAATAAAACTAAAGGAAGCGGAAACTGATGTAGGCAAACGTGAAAATGAGATGGAGCGAACAGTCCAAAAACTCGACAACGAGGTTCAAATAAGTAAACAGCTGCAAAAAATTCGCTCAACACAAATTGAATTTAATAGTCGAGTTAACAAAACTAAACTTGATATTTTCAATCAAAAATTGGAGTTCTTTAACCAACTATACTCAATACACGCAGAAGAATATAAACTCAAAGTTGGAGAAGAATTGCCAGCAATGATCGGAAAATTTAAAAAAGATGTAAAACAATTGACACAACAACAAATCAGCGAACAAATGAATAGTATAATTGAACATGTGAATAGTAGTTTGGATACAATACCGCAAGGACTTGATAACATAAAGTTGCAAATGAAAGAAGCGTCCAAACAACTAAAACAAGCAACGGAAGATTTAGCAAATGATAATGAGTGAGAGTCTACGAATTGTTTTCATTTTCCTTAGACGAAGGACAAAGTTTCGGCTTCGTCCTTTTTTAATTCAGTCAAATTCTGTCTTAAATAATCTCATGAAAAAAAATCATCAATTTTGTTTGCTTGATTTTCGCCATAAGCGTTTTGGTTTTTGCCCAAGAGAAGAGCTGACCACCTCAGTTCAGCACAATTTTCAGGTTGTTTCCATTAGAACGTAAGTAGAGCAAATCTTTACTGATCTTCTGAACCAATTAAATGAAAAAGACCAATACGAGATTTGGTTGGGTTTTGTGGAATTGCTGAAAGCGTAGAAATAATTTGATTGAGCAGTTTTGACTTTGTTATTTCGTACACTTTATTGCTTATGCAACTTAAATCTCTTATATTTGTATCAAATCGAAATGTGCGTATTTACGAGCTACAAAAATGCTAAAGCGAAGTCCGTGAGCATCAGGCATTGAATTGCCAAACTAACACATAAAAGCCAAATTCGTTGAAAAGCTCGAAACAATGGAATAAATAAAATAATGATAACTTTTAAAGAAGAATTTATTTCTAACGAAGACACATCTATTGTTCTGTATAAGGACGAAATATCAATAATTCATTTTCTCTTAGAAGATTTTTCACTTGATCTAAGCAAGAAAAAAGACCAAAAAATGCTAATAACTCTTTTTAAGGAATTCTTTGAACATTTTTTATCTGAGTTTCTTCAAGTGAGTAGCGATATTGTTGCAGATAACTTGGAAACACTTATAGAAGATGTTTCGACAAAAGATACTAAGGCAAAATTTATTAAGATACTTGAAACCAGTTCTGTAAATCTAGATGAGATTTTCGAAAAATCGTATTTTGAGTTTAAAGGTGAAAACTTGTCAAAAAATAGAATTGGTATTACAAATGACCTAAATGAACAAATTGATATAGTGAGTGATGATACGATGGAGCCTACTACATCGGGTGCGGTAGGTTTTATTGGTATCTTCTTTTCAAATAAATACAGATATATGTCCGACTACAAGGTTAAACGTGAAATTGTAGTCGGGATTACAGTATGGGCTGTCAAGATAATTATTGGCTTAGTTGTAGGTTTAATTTTTACATACATTATGTTAAGATTTTTCACAGTATGATGGATTTAATAAAAAGATTCAGTAATAAAAATGCCTTTTTAATTACCGAGCGATTGCTTGAGAGAAATGATCGTGAAAAATTAAATCTGGGTGTAAGTAAACTTGATTCAGATTTATATTCTGTTGCAAAAATTATTTATAAGGCACTTCTTCTGCAACTAAATAATCTAGATAATACTAAGCAACAAGAGCTATCCTATTTCATTGACAATATAGAATCAAACGAACAATTTATTGTTGATTATTTAAAATCTACACTATGGAGTTACAACAAAAAAGCAGAGATAGAAATAGATAAATTTTGGGAAAAATCAAATAGCATAATGTCTCGCATAGGATAGTCATTTTAGTTCAGTTTTGGAATTTGCTGATTAACATAGTAAACAAATCGCCGATAGCTCGTTTGTTCGTCTCGAAAAATCAAAACGAAGGATTAATAAAATCACCCTTCATTTTTTATTTCCCCAAAATCCGTCTAAAATTACCTCATGAAAAAATTCATTATTTCCATTTGCCTGATGTTCGCCTTGAGCCTTTTTGCTTTCACTCAACTTGTTTCGTAACTATACTTTACACAAACTATTTTCATTCGACGTTTGATCCGATTCCGGTACGTTGGCTGAAGGGAACACTCAAACCCGATGGTACGACACAAGTGCAGACCTTTTGTTTGATGCTGGCGATACGTACACGGACAACTGCGGTTTCTTGACCAATGCCAAACATTGATCGGAATGTGAATGCTTTGGGTTTCATTGTCACGATTGTCGTTGGAGTTAACGCTATACACGGCAGTCAAATTTTGACCCGAGATGCTTACATCAATCACCCCAAATCAGTTGACTCAAAAAATAACTCCTCCTATCCTTCATTTATGATAAAAAATTATTCGCAGCTTTTGATTGGGATCATTGTTGGTTTGGTTGCGGAATTGTTGATTGGGAAGTTGGTTTTTGTGAATAATTCGCCGCTTCTGGTTGCCCAAGATCAAAATCGTCAGACTGAAACTGCGAAGCGTTCTAATAATCCGAGTTTGGCTGAGAGCGGAAATACGGCGGTTTCGGATCATTTTGTTGATGTCAACAAAATGGTCAAGATTGGTTTGGATGCGGAAAGAAATTGAACGCAATATGGTGAGCACTTCGTCCTCAGGTTGAGGGCGATTTAATTGCCACATTATGAATGATTAGGGATGAAGTTTCGGCTTCGTCCTTTTTTATGTAAAAATTAAGAATTACAAAAGAGTTGTTTAAGATGAAAAAGAACACGCCAGCGGAAAGCGGCTTCAATGAAATTTTGCTTTACACCACACCAAATGGGAGCGTGAAGGTTGAAATCTATCTGCAGAATGAAACCATTTGGTTAACTCAGCAAAAAATTGCCGATTTATTTGGGGTTGATAGAACTGTGATTACTAAACACCTCGGCAATATTTTTCGATCAGGCGAATTAGATGAACAAGTGGTATGTGCATATTTTGCACATACCACTCAACATGGAGCAATTGCCGGAAAAACGCAGGAAACAAAAGTTAAACTCTACAATCTTGATGCAATTATTTCCGTTGGCTATCGTGTAAACAGCATACAGGCGACGCATTTTCGCATTTGGGCTACCGAACGGCTGAAAGAATATATCATCAAAGGCTTTACGATGGATGATGAACGGCTGAAAAACCCAAACAACATTTTCGGCAAAGATTATTTTGAAGAACAGCTCGCTCGCATCCGCGACATTCGCAGCAGCGAACGCAGATTTTATCAAAAAATAACCGATATCTATACTCAATGCAGTGCTGATTATTCTGTAAACTCTCAAGCCACGAAAGATTTTTTTGCAACGGTTCAAAACAAACTTCATTGGACAATTACGGGACAAACTGCTGCCGAATTGGTCGCGGAAAGAGCGGACAGCACTAAAGAAAATATGGGTTTAACTACTTGGAAAAATGCTCCAAAAGGAAAAATTCGTAAAACCGATATTGGAATTGCAAGAAATTATCTAAACGAAAAAGAATTGGACGGACTGAATCGAATTGTAACCATGTATCTTGATTATGCCGAAAACCAAGCTAAAAAAGGCGTTGTAATGTATATGAAAGATTGGATCGCGAAGTTGGAAGCTTTTCTTCAATTTAACGAAGAAGCTGTACTGAAACATCAAGGCAAAATCTCGCACGAAGTAGCCTTGACACTCGCCGAAACTGAGTTTGAGAAATATCGCGTTTTGCAGGACAAGCTGCTTGAAAGCGATTTTGATAAGGCTATAAAGAGTTTGGAAACTGCGAAGAAGAAATAGAAGATTAAGAATGGAGTTTCGGCTTCGGCGTTACCCGTTTGACTCAAAAAATACCTCATCCTATCCTTCATCTATGATAAAAAATTATTCGCAGCTTTTGATTGGTATCATTGTTGGTTTGGTTGCGGGATTGTTGATCGCGAAGATGGTTCTTGTGAATAATTCGTCGCTTCCGGTTGCTCAGGATCAGAGTCGTCAGACGGAAAAACGGCAAAACAATGAAGCCGCTCGGACAGGAGATTCTGGAATTCCGCTAAAGGTTTTCGATGTTTTGAAATATATTAAAGCCAATGGACGGGCGATGGATGGGTATGTTGGGGGGCAGACTTTCGGGAATCGGGAAAAGATTTTGCCGGAGCGGGATGAGCGGGGCGGCTCGATAAAATATCAGGAATGGGATGTAAACCCAAAAACGGAAGGACAAAATCGGGGAACGGAGAGAATTTGCACGGGCAGCGATGGTCGGAGCTGGTACACGAATGATCATTATAGGACGTTTACGGAAATCAAATAGGCTAGGAATTTTGCCCGCGAATTTTCGCGAATGGACGCGAATCAAAGACAATGAAAAAAGGGTAATTCGGCAATTTATTAGCGAAAATTGGCGAGGATTAGCGGGAAATAAAGGAACTTGTTTGGCAACACACAAATTGACGGCAACTCTAAAAATTCAAAATGGGACTCCGCTTTTATGAATTGCCTCCTGCTTTAGCTGGAGGAAAGGGACTTGGAAAAGTGAGGCTTTAGCCAAAATTATCGGAATAAACCAATCATCCGCAATGCTTTAGCTGAAGCTGTAAGGAATTAATTTTAGTTTTTGAAATTTGGCTGAAGCACTTTCTTAGATTTGAATCTGTCCGTCCGCTAAAGCAGACGGCAATTCATAAAGGCAGAAGCCAAGTCATAAAGGCAGACGCCAATTGGAATTTTTGCCCGCGAATTTTCGCGAATGGACGCGAATCAAAGACAATGAAAAAAGATAATTCCGCAATTTATTAGCGAAAATTGGCGAGGATTCGCGGGAAATAAAAATCGTTGGAAAGCTTGAGAAAACTATGAGCAACGTTAAGAAAATATCTAACAGCTACTATAAAGCCAATAATGAACGCCTTGTTTTTATTGATGGAAATGCTTGCGATACGTTGGAAAAATGTTACGCGAGTCTTGTGCAGCAGCTTTCTTTTCCGGATTATTTTGGGTTTAATTTGGACGCACTTGAGGAAGTTTTGGCGGATTTGGATTGGGTGAAAGAAGAAAAAATCCGCATCATTATTTTGAACGTGAGCGAGCTTTTAAAAGGCGATCTACCGCGTAAGGATGATTTTTTAGACATTGTAACGAATAGCGATAATAAAAAAGTATTTGTGACGATTTTGGGCGAAGATTAAAAGGTGTAAGCTAAACATTCAGGTAGGTTTGGTGGGAAATTTATTGATAATTTAATGTTCGTGTAAGGTTTTTGAAAGAAAAAACGCATCTTGGAGCAGTTGTGAGACCGGTTTCGTTCATTAATTTTGAAAGTATCAGTTCGCCGATCTAATCTGTAAGACAGATTAGATCGGTGAACTGAATAAGCGATTACCAAAATTTCGCCTTTTCTAAGGTCAAAAAATGAGGGATGAAGTTTCGGCTTTGTCCTTTTTTTATTGGTGATTTATCCCAGAGTACGCTTTAGAAAAAGTGGCTCGTGTCAGTAGCCCGACTGTAAAGGAGGGTTTTGATTCTAAAACATCAAGCCCTTCTAACGGTCAGGCTACTGACACACAAAAATATTTTCTAATGATTGATTTGGGTTTGTTTGACTTACGTTTGGCAGGTAATGAAATTCACTCAAAAAGTAAAACTGATGATACAATGAAAATTCAGTTACAAAAACCACTTCGGGTAATCAAATCATTTGTTTTTAAACCAGTTGAGGTTTAGAATATCGCCAAATTATGAAAAAAATTACAGTCTTTCTTTTCGTCTTTTCTTTAGTTTCAACGAGTATTTTCGCACAAAAATCTAAAGCTCTAACCGCTGAGGACTATGCTCGTGCGGAAAAAATGTTGGGCTTTAATACATCGCAATTGGTTGATCGCGGCGGAATTCGCCCGAATTGGTTGCCTGATGGGAGATTTTGGTATCAAGTTTTAACTCCGACAGGTAAAGAGTTTGTTCTAATAAATCCTGCTACCGGAGAACGAAAAACTGCGACTGACCAGAAATCGCTTGGGATTAAGCTCCGCTGCCTCCACAAAGACGCGGCGAAGGCGTAACGTCGCCGGACGGAAAAAAATCTGCATATATAAAGGATTGGAATTTGTGGGTAAAAGATGTTGCTTCGGGCAAAGAAACCCAATTGACGATGGACGGCGTGAAAGATTTCGGCTATGCGACAGACAATGCGGGTTGGGTTCACAGCGACCGTGCGATTTTGTCCTGGTCGCCCGATTCAAAGAAGATTGCTACTTTTCAACAAGATCAACGCAATGTCAGCGATATGTATTTGGTGACGACAAATGTTGGAGCACCGAAGCTTGAAGCATGGAAATATCCGCTTCCGCAGGACAAAGAAATCATCAAAATTCATCGCGTAATTATTGATGTTGATGCGGTGAAAGTTGTTCGCTTGAAAATGTCGCCTGATGACCGTCGCTCAACGCTTTGCGATGATATTTCGTGCGATGGCGGTTTTACGGACGTTGAATGGAGTAATGATGCGAGCAAATTAGCCTTCGTTTCTTCGACTCGCGACCATAAACAAGCGAATTTGAGAGTTGCCGATACGACAAGCGGCGAAGTCAAAAACATTTTTGAAGAAAAGGTTGCTACCCAATATGAATCGGGGCAAGGAGCGGTAAATTGGCGTTATTTGCCCGCGACAAATGAGTTTATCTGGTATTCGGAAAAAGACGATTGGGGACATCTTTACCTATACGATTTGAATACGGGCAAACTCAAAAATCAGATTACGAAAGGCGATTTTGTCGTTACGCAACTTGTAAAGGTTGACGATAAAAATCGCATTTTGTATTTCAATGCAAATGGACGTGAAGCCGGACGCGATCCGTATTTTAGTCATTTTTACAGCGTAAAATTTGATGGAAGCGATTTGAAATTGTTAACGCCGGAAGACGGAAATCATCAAGTTTCGCTTTCGCCTGACGAAAAATATTTTATTGATTCGTATTCAAAACCCGATGTTCCTGCAACAACTATTTTGCGTGATTTGAGCGGAAAAAGCATTGCGACGCTTGAAAAAACAGACGTATCTCGTTTAGTTGCAGCAGGTTGGAAACCGCCAACTCCGATCACGGTTAAAGATCGAAACGGTAAATGGGATTTATACGGTTTGATGTTTACGCCTACGAAAATGGTTAAAGGCAAGAAATATCCTGTGGTTAATTACATATATCCGGGTCCGCAGGGCGGCGGAGTCGGCACGCGTTCGTTTGGTGCTTCAAGAAGCGACCACCAAGCTTTAGCCGAACTCGGATTTGTAGTCATTATCATTGACGGAACTTGTAATCCGGATCGTTCGAAATCTTTTCATGATGCTTGCTACGGCAATATGGCGGACAATACTTTGCCCGATCAAATTGCTGGAATTAAACAACTTGCGGCAAAACATTCGTTTATTGATTTGACCAGAATTGGCGTGTGGGGACATTCGGGCGGTGGTTACGCGACAGCGGCAGCAATGTTTCGTTATCCAGATTTTTACAAAGTTGGAATATCAGAATCCGGCAATCACGACAACCGAAATTACGAAGATGATTGGGGCGAAAGATATATCGGCTTGGAAGTAAAAGGTGCGGATGGGAAGTCTAATTATGAGAATCAGGCGAATCAGGTTTTTGCCAAAAATTTGAAAGGCAAACTTCTGATCGCACACGGCGGAATTGACGATAATGTGCCGCCTTACAACAGTTATTTGGTAGTTGACGCACTCGTTAAAGCCAATAAAGACTTTGATTTACTGATTTTCCCAAATGCCCGCCACGGCTACGGAGCAGATAGTTTTTATATGATGCGAAGGCGTTGGGACTATTTTGTGAAGCATCTTTTGGGCATGGAACCGCCGAAAGAATATAAGATCACTCCGAAGCAGGATCCGAGATTGAAGTAGGAAATTTGAAGGATGAGGGATGAAATTTCGTCCCTCATCTCTTTTCATTTAGTTCTTTCGTGTCATCATCATTCTCCTCAAACAAACGGCTGACCGGCGAGGATTCAACTTTTGGGTTATTCACTTTTTCAGTCAAATCTTTGTTAATCTTCTCAACTGCCGTTTGAGCAAGTTCAAAATCATTTCGTTCAATTTTTAGTGAAATTTTCCCGTCTTTATTCGGTGTTTCGTTTAATTGTGATAGATTTTTCAAACGAATTTCAATCTTCGCACCAACCTTAAACATTCCTTTTTTGAATTTCACATCAAGAATGTCTTCAAGCGAAATGCGTGATTCTTTAATGCCGTTTTTAATAATCCCAAAGAGTTTCGTTTCGTATTCGAGAATGATTCCGGCAGACGAAAATTTACCCATTCCCGCAATCGAGGAAAAATCATTGTCTATTTTGAATGGAACGCTGATAAAGGTTGAATTCATATTCTAGTTTCGATGCCGTATTTCAGATTTCAAATTTGGAATTAAAAAGCCGGATTCAGAATCTCCAGTTTCTTTCTGCAGCGGTCAATTGCTTCTTTATATTTATCGAGTTTTCCGTTATCGAGCGTTACGATCGCAGCTTTTTGATAATAGTCTATTGCTTGCTGAAGATTGCCTTGCAATTCAAATAATATGCCGTATTCATTGGCGATCGTGTCTTTGGCTATTCCGGAAATGGCTGACATTTTATCGAGGTGATTTTTCAATTCATCGTATCGATTTTGGTTTGATAAAAAGTAGCAGTAATTCAAATAAGAAGCATTGTAATGCGGGGCAAATTGCATTGCCGCAAGATAATATTCCTCGGCACGAGCGTAATTTTTATACTTCGTTTCATAAACCCAACCGAGGTGATTATAGGCTTTGCCAAAACGCGGATTTCGTTTGAGAATGGTTGAAAGTTTATCAACCGCTTCCATTAAAACTCCGTCATTCAGCAATTTATCGGCTTGGGCAAATAGCTCTTCGCATTCCAATTCGGTTCTGTCAGGCAATAAATTTTCAAATCCCGACGGCTGTATAGTTCCACCATTAAAATCCATAAATTTTACTCCTTTTCATAAATCTGATTATACTTCAGTAGCCTCAAAATCCATCGTCTCCATATCGTCATCAGTCTCATTGGGCTGACCAAAGCAATTAAGCCACAAAAATCCAATTATTCCGGCAGTTAGCGAAGCAAGCAAAATCGCCATTTTAGAACCATTAATTTCTACCGGATTGTTTGCAAACGCTAAATTCGTAATAAAAATCGACATTGTAAAGCCAATTCCGCCCAAAATACCTGCTCCGAAAAGATGTTTCCAATTCAGATCAAGCGGAAGCCTGCAAATTCCAATTACAACTGCAATAAAGCTAAAAAGCGTAATTCCGATGGGTTTGCCTATAATTAATCCGCCCATTATTCCAAGTTCGTTAGCTTCAGTTAAATTTTGAATTGCTTCGCCGCTCAAAAGAATTCCGGTATTAGCAAGGGCAAAAACCGGTAAAATCAGAAATGCTACCGGATTGTGCAGAAAATGTTCGAGATTGTGCGAAGGCGAATCTGAATCATCAGCTTTGCCCGTTGAAGGAATGGCGAATGCTAAAATTACTCCGGCAATTGTTGCGTGAACGCCCGATTTGAGCATAAAAAACCACATTATCGCACCGCCGATCAGATAAGGAATAAGTGACAAAACTTTGGCTTTATTAAGCAAGAAAAGCAGGGCGAAAACTACTATTGCAGCAAAAAGATAACCCGTTGAAAGCTTTAGCGGTATAAAAAATTGCGATCACGAAAATTGCTGCCAGATCATCCATAACAGCTAAAGCCGTAAGAAACACCTTTAGGGAAGCTGGAATCCGACTACCCAAAAGTGCTAATACACCAAGTGCAAAAGCAATATCGGTCGCCATCGGAATGCCGATTCCTGCTTGCGTATCACTTCCACGATTGAGCGAATAATGAATAAACGCCGGCGTGATAACTCCACCGGCAGCCGCAACAATTGGCAAAAGTGCATTTTTGATGTTTGAAAGCTCGCCTTCCTTAAGTTCGCGTTTAAGCTCAAGCCCGATAAGGAGGAAGAAAATCGCCATCAAACCATCGTTTATCCAATGTTCAATGCTCAATCCGCCGAGGTAAAGATCTGCCAAAATGTTAAGGTAATTTTCACCGATGAAGACATTTGTAATCATAAGCGAAGTAATCGTACAGATAATCAGCAAAACTCCGCTCGACTTTTCGGATTCGAAAAATTTCTTAAATGAACTTGATAGTTTTACTTGAACAACGCCCATGTTTTTTTACCGGCAAAAATGTATGGCTGATTTTACCAAAATTATGGGATTATAGGCTAAGCACACGCGAGAAAATTGGCAGTTTTGTTATTCGATGATTGCCAGAAAATCTAGTAATTCCTGAGGCAGTTCGAGTACAAAATTCAATCTTTCATTGGTTTTCGGATGTGTAAAAGATAATTTCTCAGCATGAAGAAAAAAGCGGTTTAGCTCTTTGATGGATTTGCGAAGCTTTAGCGTCAGGAATATTATTATCGCGTCCATTATTATACGTTTCATCGCCAACCACAGGGTGTTTGATATGTGCAAGATGAACCCGGATTTGATGAGTTCGCCCGGTTTTTATTTCAACCGCAACCAGCGTAAATCTTTCAAAACGCTTTTTCACTCGCCACAAACTCAAGGCATTTCGCCCGTGTCCGCGAATTCCCATCTTCGTCCGATTATGTTTTTCTCGAGCAATCGGTGCGTCAATTTTTCCACTATTTTCTTCGATTTCGCCATGAACGAGAGCAATATATTGCTTAAAAACTTCCCGGTTTCGAAATTGTTCGCTCAAGGCTTCATGAGTGTCAATGTCTTTCGCTACAACAATTAAGCCGGATGTGTCCTTATCAAGCCGATGGACTATACCAACTCGATTTTGGATTTCGGATTTTGGATTTTGGATTTCTTTTTCGTCTTCTGATCCGCGATCGAATCCAAATCCGAAATGATAAGCAATTGCATTTGCCAGAGTTCCATTCGGAACACCGGCTCCCGGATGCACGACCATGCCGCCCGGTTTATTTATCACCGCCAAGAAATTCATCTTCATAAACAATATCCAGCGGAATATCTTCAGGCTCAAAAATATCGGCAGGAATCTCAGTTAGTTCAACCTCGATTTCATCGTTTACACCGACTTTATGTGAGCTTTTCGCAGTTTTTCCATTAACCAAAACATCGCCATCCTCAATCATCTTTTGCAGACGCGAACGCGATCGGTTCTCAATTTTTTCAGCTAGAAAAGCATCAAGACGCTGACCATTTTCAAAGGATGAAGGATGAAGGATGAGGGATGAAATTTCGTCGTTTGTTTCAGTATTCATTGGGATTATGCTTGGTCTTTGAAGAAATCATCGGGCAGATGTTCGCCGTAAGTGCGGAAATATAGTTGTTTTTTAAATTCTTTTTCGGAGAGATTTTTGGGAAGCGAGGCAATAATTACTCTTCTGGCAGTTGCAAACATCCCAAACATAAATTTCGCACGTTCACCAATTGTGCGTTTCATCCACAATTCATTTTGCAATTCTTCCATTTCACGCGTCGTATCCATCAACATAATTTTTCTCCAATAAGATAAAACATTCTTGCAAAATATCTTCAACTCCAAGCTTTTTCGCCCAATAGTTTACGTATTCTTCGTCATAACCATTGCGTAAAATACTACAAACGTCACGCATTTGCATCTCCGATTTACTAATCTTTGCCCAATTCAATTTTGACAACATTAAATCTTCACGACCTATTGTCCATACATCAAAGTCGGTGAACTGAATCTTTTTCCGATTGGAAAAAGCTAGTTTCTGAAACTCGTCATCCTTTCGAACAATACAATCAACTTTCACAATTTTTTCATTGTGCAGAATATTAAACATAAACTTTCGGGAAATTGAATCCCGCACTCTGTTTGGTGAAACATAATAATCTGTTTCAAATTCCTTGATAAATTTCTCGGCATCTTTAGATTTAATTTCAATAATTATGTCAATATCATTGGTCATTCTCATCATCGCATAACAAATCATTGCCATCGATCCCGTCAGCATATATGGAATTTCCAGATGCTCAAGACGCTTTATAACGTCTTTTAGAATTTCCTCTTGATCTTCAAATAAGGACGCCATAACTATGTATTTTCTCTTTTTCTTAAACGCAAAACCAAAAAGAAAACCGCAAATCCCGCAACCAATAAGACTAATAATCTGCGACGTAGAAAATCCCGTTAAATCCCCTAAGCCAAATAAATTACCACGCGGATCGTCACGGAAAAATTCAATCGTAAAGCGAATCAGCGGATAAAAAATCATGTACATTATGAGGATTTGTCCGTCAAATTTTTTGCGTCGGTGGAAGTAGAATAAAACCCCAAAAACTATTAGCATCGCAAAAGATTCGTAAAGCTGTACCGGATGGAGATGCAATGCTCCGCCGTGATCATCGTATATCGGAACGCCCGTATATTCGTGTCCAAGCTCGCTAAATTGCACGCCCCAAGGCAGATTCGTTACTTTTCCCCAGCAGCATCCGGCGGCATTACAGCCTTGTCTTCCGAAAAATTGTCCGAGGGCTACCGCCGGTGCAAAAGCGTCTGCAACCTTCCAAAAATCTAATTTATAGAAATACATCAACCCGGCAAGCGTTAAAAATCCGCCGATAAATCCACCGTAATAAACTCCGCCCGAACGCAAAAAATCAAGCGAAAAAATATTCCAAATATTCCCTGCGTAATTATCATCAGTAAAAAGCATCAGCATTTTCGAGCCGAGCAACCCGCCCAGAAGAGTCCATAAACCGAGGTCGAAAAGGCGATCACGCTTTATGCCATCACGCTCGCCCAAGCGTGACGACGCGAAAAGTGCGAGCATCATTCCAATCGCTAACATTACGCCGTATGTCGTGACTGGAAAACTACCGATGCGAAAAATTTCTGGAAACATATCTTAATTTTGGACTTCTGATTTTGGATTTTGGATGGGCTCTTTTTTCGTCCAAAACATATCAATAATGAGCAAGCCCGCTCCAACACAAACTGCCATATCAGCCACATTAAAAATCGGATAATACCAATCCTTGTAATGAACTTGGATAAAATCTATGACAAAACCGAGCCTTACACGATCCGTTAAATTCCCGATAATTCCTGCGAGCAATAATGCTAAAGCCCCTAAAAGTCGGTCGTGCATACGCGGAACTCGCCAAAAATAATACAAGACCAAAACGGCTGCGATACCTGCAACTGATGATAAAACCCAGCGTCCCGTATCGCCGTGGTCGTCAAACATACTAAAAGCCACGCCGGGATTTTGTGCATATACAAAATTCAAAAAACCCGAAACAATCTCTTGATCGCCGCCAAATTTCAGTCTGCGAATCGCCCAAGCCTTTGTTACTTGGTCAATTAGAAAAACCGCTCCGGCTGCTGCCAGATATCCTATTTTCCACAAAATATCTACTTTTTTTAACATCAATTTACTTCAAATATTTATTGGCAATGTATGGATGCTTCGGATTTACGACGAGTTTTTCTTCACGCGGGTGAATTAAAACGTCCATATCTTCCATTGGTATTGCACCAAGCAAAACTTCACTTGCGTTTGGCAAAATAACAGCATTACAGGTTGTTCGACGATTCTCAAAGCGAACTTCTACCGGTCCAACCACATCAATCTCAACCTGCGTTTCGTCCGCAAGCGTCGCGAGCTGCTTTTCAATCAAAGGCAAATTCAGTTGATTTTTTACATCATCGTTAATTGTCAACATATAAGCACCACTATCGACCAACGCAGTCACCATAACTTGCTTAATATCAGCTTCTTCAATCATTCCTTGACGAAACATATAAGCGTCTCCGCCATTGGTCAGCTCAATTTCGGCATACACTAATCCCATATCATTTTTCCCCGTTTTGTAAGTCTTATGACTAGTCAGCTTCGTAACTTTTTTAGTTGAAAGTTTAACCATGATCACCTCTGCTTTAGCCCAGTTTAGCACTTTTATTCGTCATATTGCAGATTTCTGATTCTGTCTGTGTAAAGTTCTTGATGTTTGGCAGAAGCATCAACCCAAGACAGCGGAAAAGACTGCTTTTCCGAAAAAACGTCTTCAATTGCTTTTTGCATTTGTCTGGCACAAGTATTAAAACCAATTCGCCCGATTCCTGTCGCTAAACCCGGAAATGCAACGCTTTGGACAAATTTATTGATTGGCTCGCCTTTATAATTTCCACTGAAAAATGTTCCATGTTTGATCAAAAGAAAAACCGCACGAGCCGCTAAATATGGATTTATTGAATCTTTCAAAATCATCGGAACACGCATTGTCGGTGCGGAAATAACAAACGGAATTTGCGAGGCATCGGTTTCAACAATTTCCGCTTGTCCGATTAAAAGTTCGCCGTGATGTTTTTCTTTGATAAGTTTTTGCAGTTTTTCTTGAACTTGCCAGCCGAAACGATGCGAATAAAGCAAATCAATTCCGCCGTCCATAAATCCGTAGCTATTTGCAGGACTTACAACTGCATCAACTGATAAGTCTAAAATCGAACCGTGAAAAACTTCTACATTCGGCAAATCACCGCAAAAAGTTTTCCACGCTTCGTAAAGTTCTTTTTCAACGGCTGAGAGGATTATATTCATTGCATTTTCTCAATCTCAACCAAAGCTTCCAAACATCGTTCGCAAGCGGTTGGATAACGTTCCGATTCTCCGACGCGGGTTGAATAGTTCCAACATCGATCGCATTTTTCACCGTCCGCCTTTTCGATCACGACGGCAAACGAATCGGCTTCGTGAACTTCGACTTGCGAAACAATAAATATGTATCGAAGATCATTGAAATATTCCAACAAAAATCGAGTCATTTCCTTATTTGCTTTAACGATTACCTTTGCTTCCAAACCCGAGCCGATCAATTTCTCGATTCTCGCGAGTTCTAATTGCTTCAAAACATCATCGCGGATTGCGAATATCTTTTCCCAATTATCAAGCAAATTTGTATCAATTACGCTTTCAACTTTCGGAAATTCCGCTAAATGGATAGACGCAAGTTGCTGATTCGGCAAGTTTTCAAACGCTTCGTCAGCCGTAAAAGCCAAAATCGGAGCCATTAACAACGACAAATCATTGGCGATTTTATACAACGCAGTTTGAGCCGAACGCCTAGCGTGAGATTTCGGTGCAGAGATATACAAACGGTCTTTGATGATGTCAAAATATCGAGCCGAAAGCGTCACTGTGCAGAAATTGTAAATAGTCGAATAAACCGTCTGAAAGTCATAAGTTTCGTAACCTTTCAACACTTTTGCGGTTACATCATTCAAACTCGCCAACGCCCAACGGTCAATTTCGAGTAAATCCTTAACCGAATCAGTTTCGGGATTAAAGCCGTCAAGATTTCCCAACGCATAACGTAAAGTATTGCGAAACTTGCGGTAAGCGTCCGTTACGCGATCCAAAATTTCTTTCGAACAACGCATATCTTCGGTGTAATCAACCGCTGCCGCCCACAATCGTAAAATTTCCGCACCCGATTGTTTGACGATTTCGTTCGGCGATGTAACGTTCCCTAGAGATTTCGATTGCTTGCGTCCTTCACCGTCAACAACCCAACCGTGCGTCAAAATTTGCTTATAAGGCGATTGATCGTGAGCCGCGATTCCGCACATCAGGCTTGAATTAAACCAGCCGCGATATTGGTCGCCGCCTTCCAAATAAACGTCCGCAGGAAAACGCAATGTTTCGCCGCGAGTTTCCAAAACCGCCACGCAAGACGAACCTGAATCAAACCAAACATCCAAAATATCGGTCTCTTTTTTGAAGTTATTTGACGAACATTTTTCGCATTTGTAACCTTCGGGCAATAATTCAGATGCTTCTTTGTTATACCAAGCGTCAGCAGTTTCCTTCGCAAAAATATCGGCAACGTGATAGATGATTTTTGCGTCAATGACAACATTTTCGCAATCAACGCAATGAAACGCGACAATCGGAACACCCCAAACTCTCTGCCGGGAAACACACCAATCAGGACGACCTTTGAGCATATTCGCCATTCGTCCTTCGCCCCAATTTGGGTGCCATTTTGTGATTGCGACTTCGCGTAAAGCCTGTGAACGCAGCGACGTAACGCGGGCATCTTGCCTGCTTTCCCCTTCAGTTGCAGGCAGGATGCCTGCGTTACTATCCATTGAAATAAACCATTGCGGCGTCGCCCGAAAGATGACAGGTTTGTGCGAACGCCAGCCGTGCGGATAGCGATGCGAGTAATCTTCGGCAAAAAGCAACGCACCCGATTCACGCATAAATTCAACAATTTTCGGATTCGCCTTAAAGACAAATTCGCCCGCAAATTGCTCAACTTCAGCGGTAAATTTTCCGCCGTTATCCACGGGACAATATGTTTGCAAACCGTAACGTTGCGAAATATAAAAGTCGTCCGTTCCGTGTCCGGGAGCAGTGTGAACCAAGCCTGTTCCCGCAAATTTATCAGATTTTTGCTCGTCGTCACCGGGTGAGTTGTCGCCCAAAGTAACGTGTTCCCCGCACATTACGAGCGAGTCGCGTTCCAGCCAAGCGTGTCTGCAAAGCAATTTATCAAGCGTGCTTCCCTTAAATTTTGCAAGCGTTTTGCTTCCGTCAAACCCGCATTTTTCCGCAACCTCTTTGACCAATTCAGTTGCAATTACATAAACTTCATTTCCAACTTCAACGGCTGAATATTCAAAATTCGGATTCACCGAAATTCCCAAATTTGCAGGCAAAGTCCAAGGTGTTGTCGTCCAGATAATGAACTTTACATTTTTACCCGAAAGTGCCGAATCTATTACACTTGCGTCTGATTTGAGCGGAAATTTTACATAAACGGACGGCGAAACAACGTCTGCATATTCAACTTCTGCTTCCGCCAACGCCGTTTGATCGTAAACGTCCCAATAAACCGGTCTCGCACCGCGATAGACGTAGCCGCGTTCGACAAATTTGCCAAAAAGCCGAGCAGTTTCCGCTTCGTATTCGTGTGACATTGTGAGATACGGCGTATTCCATTCGCCTAAAATTCCGAGTCGCTGAAAATCACGAGTTTGATTATTCATCGCAGTCGAAGCGTGTTCGCGGCATATTTTGCGGAAAGTATTGGTCGGAATTTCTTCCTTATTTTTGCCTTTTTCCTTTAGTTTTCGCTCAACGTAATTCTCGATCGGCAAACCGTGGCAATCGTAACCGGGAACGTATGGCGACTGAAATCCCATCATCGTCCGCGATTTCACAACGAAATCTTTCAAAATTTTATTTAGTGCCGTGCCGATGTGAATATCCGCATTCGCATACGGCGGACCATCGTGTAAGATGAATTTTTGCTTGTCTTTACGGGAATTTTGAATCATTTCGTAAAGCTTTGCGTCGGTCCATTTTTTCAGGCGAGCAGGCTCAGATTGCCCCAAATTCGCTTTTTGCGAGAAGTCGGTTTTTGGTAAGTTTACGGTTTTTTTCAGTTCCAGTGGTTCGCTCATATATTCAAAAGGGTAATGTTATCACTACTCAAATACTTAAAAAAGATGGTGCCCGCGAAATACGCCAAAAGACGCTAAAATCGGGAAAATTGCCCGCGAATTTACACGAATAGTCGCTAATACTTATACAAAGGACTTGCTTTTTACGATTCGAATAAAACCAATCCGTTTTGATTCGCGTACTTTCGCGTAAATTCGCGGGCAAAAAAAATCCTTAATCATTTCGACTAAGGACACGCGGCACAAGCAAGATTTTTCGTTCCAACTTTTTAGCCGTTGTCCTCCAAAATAATGTTGCTAATTATAATGTTAAAAATTCTCATCGCTTTATTTATCGCAATTTTAGTGGATTTAGTCAATACAAATCAGTACGCGGACATTTCAATCTTCAGAATTACGATCAGCGGCAAATGATCTGAACCCGTAGAATTACCGATTTCAACAGTTTCGACTTCTATACTTTTGCCGACCAAACAATGGTCAATTGGAATTCGAAAAAGTGCCGGAAAAAATGAAATCCAACTGGTTTTGAGACCTTTTCCTATTCTAACGTCACGCAAACCCGAAGCCTTCACTAGATCTGAAAAATAAGGCGACCACATCGTTGTATTCAAATCACCTATCAATAATTTGGGTTCGGCGGCATCCTTTATTATCTTTGCGGCTTGAGCAAAATTTTCGTTTCTATTAGCAAATTTTGTCCGAGTCATCGGAGTTGGCGGATGAATTGTCAAAATTGAAAGAATGACTCCATTTAAATTGATTTTACAAAATGCCGAAGGGCGAATCGGCTCACCACGATTCAAAATTTTCGAGGATTCAATCGGATACAGGCTGAGCAAAGCCAATCCCGAACCACGCCCATGCGGCTCTACTACAATGTATGGATAATTGACTCTCAAACTCTCAATATTTTCCCGCCATTTCTCTGTAAGCTCTTGTAAAATCAGGATATCTGGGTTCGCCAATTTTACTGATTTGATCAATTTATCGTAGCATTCATTCCGATATTCAACATTTGCAAGCATTATTTTGAGGTTGATTCCGGAAGCAGTTTTCTCTTTGCGGACGTTCGAATAATAGTATGGAATAATGGAAAATCCATTAACCAAAATTGAGGTAAATGCCAAGAAAGCGAAACTCCAAAAGCCAAAGAACAGAAAATAGACTAAGCAAATTATTGAAATCCAAACATATTGAAATCTGAAATGGGTAGCGAGTTCGAGGTAAGGGTACCTTCCAAAAAAACTTATGAACGTTAATGTGAAAAGAGATACGCAAGCCCATTGAGACAATAAATTGAGATTTTCCATAAAGTTACTTTACAAAAACATAATCGGAACGACTGCGAACATTGGCATTTGGCTGATTGACCGTAACCTTAATTTGCCTGCGTTCGCCTTTTTTGGGTTCGTCTTTTGGGTAATAACCGATGCTGTATTGAAAACGCAATTCGTCGGCTATTGAAGCGAAAACTTTGTTGAAGTCTTTTAATTTATCGGCTCTGAAGAAAAGTCCGCCTGTTTTTGCGGGAATTTCTTTCATAAATTTATCGCCTTCCCTCGAACGAAAATTTGAGTCAAATTGGATTGAATAAATCTGAGTTCCCGTCTCTTCGGCGGCTTTGATATTGGTCTCGGCAGCAAATTGCGGAATCGCTCCCTTTGGCTGATCCCAGCTCCAAGCTTCTTGTCCATCGGTGAAAACGATTAAGGCTTTACGACCCTTCAAGCCTCTGAAAATTCGATTGATAACTCCTTCAATCGTTGAATGTAAATGGGTTCCGGCTCCGGTGGTCATATTTTGGATTGAAGTTTTAAGCGTTTCGCGATCGCGAACTTTTGTGTTCAAAATATAAGCTTTGCGGTCGAAAGCGATTCCAACGGCACGGTCATTTGGTCGAAGCTGGTCAACAAAAGAGATCGCTGCCTTTTTCAAATCGTCGATAATCGGGGCAACGGAATCGCTCCGATCGAGTAACAAAACAACTGTAAAAGCCTCATCAACCGGAGCAAAATATTCAATCTGCTGTTCAATTCCATTTTCGAAAATCTTGAAATCCTCCTTTTTCAAATTCTGCACAAAAACACCCGATTTCGACAATACACTAACTGGAACGCTAACCAAATTAGTTTCAACTTTGATAATTTCGTCGTCTTCAGGAATTGGCGTAGGAGTTGGCGTTTGCCCCGTCATTATTGAGGCAAAAAGCAAAATCGCTAAAATAATTGAAAGACTCGTTAGCTTCATACGAAGTGATTATCGGATTAAAGTGTAATTTTTATCAAGTTTCGCGATTAAGTTAGATCAAAACTCCACAATCAGAATTATTTTCGGCTAAAATGATTCGCAAGTCGTCTAATTTTGCAGAGGATTTATGAAACGTTTATTTATTCTATTCGCCGCTATTATTTTCGCCACAAGTTGCTTTGCTCAAACTGAGCGTTCATTTGATATTGAAGGCGTTAAGCGGACTGCCGTCATTTACGAAGGCAACGCCAAAAGTGAAAAATCACCTGTCGTTTTTGTGTTTCACGGACACGGCGGAAATGTCCGCAATGCTCAGCGTCGTTTGAATTTTCACAGTGCTTGGAAAGAGGCGTTAGTCGTTTATATGCAAGGGATTCCGGGAGTCGTGGGCATCACGGATGCGGCGGGGACAAAAAATGGTTGGCAGATGAACCCTAATGATTTGGAAAATCGTGACGTCAAATTTTTTGACGAAGTATTGCAACAATTAAAGAAAGATTACAAAGTTGATGACAATCGAGTTTACGCGGTTGGACATTCAAATGGTTCGCGATTTGTTTATGTTTTATGGGCGATGCGGGCGGATAAATTTGCAGCATTTTGTGGAGTCGCCGGTCCGGGCGGTAGGTTAATCAAAGATGCCCCGCCCAAATCAATTTGGATGAGCATGGGTGAAAATGATCCAATTGTACCGGCTCAAATGCAGAAACTCGCAATTCCACTCGTTCAAAAAGTGCTCGGAATTGACGCAGCGAATGGCGTAACTAATGGCGAAATAACAACTTACAAAGGACAGGGAGACACAGAATTGATTTTAGAGATTCGCAACGCCGGGCACGAATTTCCGCAAGAATCGATTCCGAAAATGGTTGAGTTTTTTAAACGAAACGTGAAGAATTAGGCAAGAATATTCCGAACATTTTCTTCAACATTTGCCCGAATTTTCATTAGACTTTCGTTTGAATCCCCTTCGCAACGCAGAATCAAAAGGGCTTGAGTGTTTGAGGGACGAACCAACCCCCAACCGTGTTCAAATTTGATTCGGATTCCGTCTATCACATTGATTTCATGAGTTTTAGAGAATTCCTCGATTAATTTTTCTATAACAACAGCCTTTTTTTCCTCAGGGCAGTTAATTCTTATTTCGGGAGTCGAAAACGTTTTTGGGAATTTGCTGAAGATTTCGGACAACGATTTATCAGTTTTCGATAGAATTTCCAAAACCCTCGCACCTGCGTAAGCCCCATCGTCAAAACCATAAAATCTATCGGCAAAAAAGATATGACCGCTCATTTCGCCAGCCAATATTGCACCCGTATCTCTCATTATCGCTTTAATTATCGAATGTCCGGCTTTTGACATTATCGCCTTCCCGCCCAATCTTTCGATTTCGTCGAAGAGAATTTGAGTGCATTTTACTTCGGCAATAATCGTTGAATTCGGATTCTCTCGCAGGACTTCGTGAGCGAGCAAGATCATCAATTCATCGCCCCAAATAATCCGTCCAGTATCGTCGATTATCGTGATTCTATCGGCATCGCCATCGAATGCAATCCCAATATCTGCTTTGGTTTCAATGACTTTAGCAATTAAATCTTGTAAATTTTCTTCTTGCGAAGGATCTGCGGGATGATTGGGAAAACTGCTGTCCGGTTCGCAAAATATTTCGACAACCTCAACGCCCAGACTTTTATAAAGCGGAACTGCCGTTAAGCCGCCCATTCCATTTCCAGCGTCAATTACAGCTTTCAACTTGCGATTTCCAAAATCAATTTTTTGTGAAAGTGCGGTGAGATAATCGTCTAAAATTCCGAGATTTTCATTTGTCCCATCATCTGCGAGGAAGTCTTCTGAAAACGCTATTTCCTTTATTTCGTTGATTTGCGAACCATAAAGAGATTCTTTGCCGAGAGAAATTTTGAAGCCATTATGATTTGAAGGATTGTGCGATCCCGTTATCATCACGCCGCCGTCAACCTGTTTGGTGTAAGTCGCAAAATATAAAACGGGTGTTGGGATTTTGCCAAAAATTACACAATCGCAACCTGTTTGATTCAAACTTTGAACCAAAATTTGGCAAAATTCAGGTGAGCTTTCGCGAGCATCAAATCCAATCGCAATCCGTTTTGCATTATTTTTTCGGAAATAAGTTCCAATGCCCAACCCGATTTGCCGAACCGTGTCTGCATTCAAATCGTCGCCGACAATTCCGCGGATGTCATATTCACGAAAAATATTTGTATTCATACGTTTGTTAAAGGTAAATCGATAAAACCTTGGCGGAATTCGAGGGGGGTTCAGCTCGTTAAGCAAAACTGAATCTGATCCGCCGAGAATACTTACTCAATGTGCTTTTACTGAGTAACAAACTTATATGCGGATCAAATGTAATCGCAGTCGGCACAGCATTTATTGCTTTAGCACGCTCAACCATAGTTTTCATAATTGCTTGATGTCCGAGATGAAGTCCGTCAAAAACACAGAGCGTTAATACTGTTGGACGTAAGATATTAGCATTTTCGGTTCCGTGAAAGATTTTCATCGCACTTAAATATTTAACATAAGGTACCGCGGGCTGCCAGCCTGCGAGTGGTCGCTCCAAAAAAGAGGCTGCCTGAAAATTGTTGCTTTTCAGACAGCCTTTTTAATAGGTTTCGTTATTCAGTTAACTTCAAGCTTGGAGAAAACTAAATACTCACATCGTCAGAAACCATAGATTCGATTCTTGCACGTAGATTTTTTAGTTGTTCATCCTTCTGCTTGATCATTTGCTTGTAATCATATGATTCCGTGTGGTGCAATTCATCGAGTAGCGACGAATGCTCCGCATTCAGAATCCCCAATAATAGTTCTCTTTCCTGTTCATTGATCTCTAATGTCAAAATTTTCGCCTCCATATCTTTTTATTCCTATTCTACGTCTTTTACAATCTCTTTTCGTTAGGAACTTTAACTGTTTGTTCGACGCTAACTTTGGGAATTATTTCCGCCTTGTGAGCCGTTTTATTGACACTGATATGCGGAGCAATAATCAAAGCAACAATACTCATAAGTTTGATAAGAATGTTCATCGAAGGACCTGAAGTATCCTTGAAAGGATCGCCGACAGTATCGCCGGTAACACTCGCTTTATGAGCTTCGCTGCCTTTGTATTCCATCTTGCCGTTGATTTCTACGCCTGCTTCAAACGATTTTTTAGCATTATCCCAAGCTCCGCCCGCGTTGTTTTGGAACATTCCCATGAGAACGCCCGAAACGGTTACGCCTGCTAATAATCCGCCGAGAACTTCGGGTCCAAAAGCAAATCCGACAACAACCGGCGTAGTTAAAGCAATTGCACCGGGAAGCATCATTTCCCGAAGCGATGCTTTGGTAGAAATCGCCACGCATTTATCGTATTCGGGCTTGGCTTTATATTCCATAATGCCCGGAATTTCTTTAAATTGGCGGCGAACTTCTTTAACCATCGCCATCGCTGCACGTCCCACCGCTGCGATACAGAGCGACGAAAAGATAAACGGAATCATTGCTCCAACGAGTAAGCCTGACAAAACATCGGCTTTATAAATATCAATTGAAGTGATTCCCGCAAGTCCAACGTATGCAGCAAATAACGCCAACGCTGTAAGTGCGGCTGAAGCAATCGCAAAACCTTTTCCGGTTGCGGCTGTCGTATTTCCGACGGCATCCAAAATGTCCGTTCGCCCGCGAACTTCTTTCGGTAATCGGCTCATTTCCGCGATTCCGCCTGCGTTATCCGCGATTGGTCCGAAAGCGTCAATTGCGAGCTGCATCGCGGTTGTCGCCATCATTCCTGCGGCGGCGATTGCAACTCCGTAAAGTCCAGCAAAATAATGCGACATATAGATTCCTGCCGCCAATACAAGTGTTGGAATCAGCGTCGATTCCATGCCGACCGAAAGTCCGCCGATGATGTTTGTCGCCGCACCCGTATCGGATTGTTGAACAATCGAATTAACCGGACGTTTGCCCATCGCGGTGTAAAATTCGGTGACGATACTCATCAAAGCACCAACGATCGAGCCGACTAAAATCGCCAAAAATACACCCGTATTAGTGAAATTATGTCCACGCAAAGTCATATTTGCGGGCATCATCCACATCACAATAAAGTAACAAGCGATTGTCGTGATAATAACCGAAGTCCAGTTTCCGATATTCAAGGCTTTTTGAACGTTGCCGTTATCGTCTGAAATTCTGACTAACGAACAACCGATAATTGAAAAGATAATTCCGAGTCCGGCGATTAACATGGGAAGAAGAATCGGAGAAAGTCCGCCGAAATTATCGGTAACTGTGATTTCTCTTCCAAGAACCATCGTTGCCAAAATCGTTGCAACATAAGAGCCAAACAAATCTGCTCCCATTCCAGCAACGTCGCCTACGTTATCGCCGACGTTATCCGCAATAGTTGCAGGATTTCTAACGTCGTCTTCAGGAATTCCGGCTTCAACTTTTCCGACCAAATCTGCTCCAACGTCTGCCGCTTTTGTATAAATTCCGCCGCCAACGCGTGCAAAAAGTGCAATCGATTCAGCACCGAGTGAAAAACCTGCGAGAACTTCGATGGCTTTTTCCATCGCCGCACCGTTGACAGTTGCACCCACAACATTCACGACATAAATATTATAAAAAACAAGAAACAAAGAACCTAAACCCAAAACCGCAAGTCCCGCAACGCCAAGCCCCATCACGGTTCCGCCAGTGAAAGCAACTTGCAAGGCTGATTTCAAATCGGTTCGTGCCGCTTGAGTCGTTCGCACATTCGCTTTGGTTGCGATATTCATTCCGATGTATCCTGCCGTCGCACTCAAAACTGCACCGAGAAGAAACGAAATTGCGATCACAGGCGAAGAAGTTTCAATCAACGTCCCTGACCAACCGAGAATCGCCGCCGCAGCGACTGCAAAATACGCCAAAACTTTCCATTCTGCCTTCAAAAACGCCATCGCACCTACGGCGATATAGCCTGCAAGCTCGACCATATTGTCATCGCCGGTCGCTTGTTTGGTAACCCATGAAGACTTGAAAAACATAACCACTAACCCCAAAATGCCTAATGCCGGGATGAGAAAAAGAATTGTAGATTCCATCAAAAAACCACCTATTTCTATGAATAAATTATTGTGTTAAAAATCTTTTGCATTTAAGGCGAATCTATTTAACGATTCACTATTCTTTATCAGCCAAAATGCAAAATCGATAGCCAAAACTCTGTTAATAAGAACCAGCCAAAGTTCCCTGTTTAATAAACCTCTTTATATGTTTGTCTAAATGTTGACGATATGGGTCTATTCAAAAACGCCTATTATCTCTCATTTTCAAGGAAATATCCAAGTGGGGAGTGTCGCAAAAGCCTTTTTGCCGTTCATTTATACGGTTATTTTTTGCCCGAAAAACGAAAATGACGAAATATCAATTTTCGTTTCGCCGATTAATGCCAAATCTGCCAGAATTTCTCCAATCGCCGCCGAATGTTTGAAACCATGCCCCGAACATGGAGAAGCGATTATTATTCTCTCGTTTTCGGGTAGTTTATCGATAATGAAACGTGATTTCGGCGTTACGGTATAAAGGCAAGTTGCGGTTTTTACACATTTTCTCGAAACGCCAAAAATTCGATTTTCAATGTATTTTTCAAAAACATTGTCAATCTCGTTTTGTGGAACTTCACGATTTACATTATCGGGATCTGTTGTTTCAAAATATGTTTCAGTGGCAATTTTGAAGCCACCAGATTCGCCATCTATCGCCGGAAAACCATACACAAAATCATTTTCTGAGCGTCCGTATTCCCAGATAAAAACCGGAAAATTACCGAGCTTAAACTGCTGATAATTCTCCGCAATATCAAACCAATAAAAGACTTGCCGATAAATTTTGAATACGTCTTTTAGCGGATTCTCCACAAAATTCTTAACCCAAGCACCTGCGGAAATTATCAATTTTTCTGCGGAATAATTATTTTTGCCGGTAATTACTTCAACCGAATTTGCGTTGTGCCTTATCTTGAGAACCTTCTCGTTTCGCTGAATTTTCGCACCATATCTTTCAGCCAAACCAAGTTGTGCCGAAACGCAATTTTCCGGACGCAGAAAGCCCATTTCGTTTTCAAAATATCCGAGTTCATTGCCGTCTAAATTAAACTGCGGAAACTCTTTAGCGATGTCGTCGGTATTCAAAACACGGTGCTTGACACCAAATTTCTTGGCAGCCGAAACGGTTTCTTCGATAAATCCGCTGTTGCCGTGAAGACTCGCGTTTCCGCTTGGATTCGAGATTATCAAGCCACCGGTAATCGTCAGTAAATCGGCACCTGTTTCAGCTTCAATTTCGCGAAAAATCTCATAACTCCGTAAAGCCAGCGGCACATATTCTGCACCTTCACCAACCGCCTGCCGCGTTACGCGAGTTTCCCCGTGAGTTGAGCCAAACTCATGCGGCGGTGAAAATTGGTCGATACCAAGGACATTAACTCCTTTGTTCGCAATCTGATAAAGAGCAGCAGATCCCATTGCCCCCAATCCAATTACGATTACGTCATATTTCATTAGATTAAAGAATTCTAAACTACTAACAACCGTACAATATTTTAGTTTTAAATCTATTTCAATTGATCAAACGAAAGCAAGAGTAGCCAGTAACTTTTGAAAGGCTGGAATAAGATTGGGCAATTTATACATCACTTATAAAGTACAAGACACATTCCTGACTTTTACTGTAAAATGAGATGTTCGGAGGATTTTTAATTTTGAAAACAGTTTTTCGTCAATTTGGTTGGATCTTTTGTCTGCTTATTTTTTGTGTTTTTGCCGCAAATGCCCAAAATCCTGTTTCGGTTTCAATGAGCGTTTCGCCAAACAGTGTTCCGGCGGGCGGCAAAGCAACCGCAAAAGTAACCGCGAGTATTCAAAGCGGTTGGTATATTTATTCGGTTACTCAAGGCGGCGGCGGACCGAATCCGACTAAGATCTCGCTCGAAGGCGGACCTTTTAAGGCAGGCGGTATAAGCGGTCCAAAACCAAAGGTTAAATTTGACGAGAATTTTCAAATGAATACCGAATCTTATTCCGGCGGGGCAGCTTTTAATATTCCTTTTACAGTTGCGGCGGACGCTCCGGAAGGCTCACAAACTGTCAATGTAAATTTTCGTTATCAGGCTTGTAACGATTCAGTTTGCTTGCCACCAAAAAGCATTAAAACTTCTGCTCCTTTAACAATTTCTGCAGGAAAAGTGACTCCAAGCCCGAGTCCGACACCAAAAAACAGCCCGTCGCCAACTCCTTCAGCAACTCCAACTCCAAGCCCGACTACTTCGCCGACAGTTTCGCCAACCCTTACTCCAACTCCGGCAAATGTTAATGCCAATGTAGTTAGCAATTTGAATGCCAACATAAACACGAATATAGCGGCGAATGTAAATACGGAAAATTCAAACGCCAATTCGGTTTCTTATGCAACGACGACAAATCCAAATGATCCTCCGCCGACCAATTTTAGCAATGGTGGATTCACCAATGATATGCCGCTTTGGACATTTCTTTGGGCAGCAATCGGAGCCGGTTTAATTTCTCTTTTAACACCGTGTGTTTTCCCGATGATTCCAATTACGGTTTCGTATTTTACGAATCATTCAGAGGGAAGTCGGGCTAAAGCAACCCGAAATGCTTTTATCTTTGCACTTGGAATTATATTCACTTTTACAATTGTCGGATTTCTATTAGCAATTTTTTTTGGAGCGGCGGGAATCAATAAATTTGCTGCGAATCCTTATGTAAATATTTTTATCGGCGGACTTTTTCTTGCCTTCGCGATGAGTCTTTTTGGAGCTTACGAATTGGGCGTTCCAACATCGGTTTTAACTAAACTCGACAGCTTTCAGCGTGGAAAAGAATCAAGCCAATACATTGGGCTATTGTTGATGGGATTGGTATTCTCGCTTACTTCATTCACCTGCACAACACCGCTCGTTGGCGGCTTGCTAGTTTTGGCAACTCAAGGAAGTTGGCTCTATCCGATACTCGGAATGCTTGTATTTTCAGCAGTTTTCGCATTGCCATTTTTCATACTGGCACTAGCTCCGCAACTGCTTTCCCAATTGCCCAGATCGGGCGGCTGGCTCAATTCCGTCAAGGTTGTAATGGGATTTTTGGAAGTTGCCGCCGCGATGAAATTTATCTCAAATGTAGATTTAGTATGGGGTTGGGGATTTTTTACACGTGAGGTTGTTTTAGCAAGCTGGATCGCGGTCTGCTTGCTTATTACGGTATATCTTTTGGGCTTTTTCCAGCTTTCGCACGATACCAAGCCGGAACGACTCGGAGCGGTACGCGTCATGATCGCACTTATGTTCTTGTCGTTTGGATTTTACTTTTTTACAGGTTTATTCGGCAAAACATTGGTTGGTGTGGAAGCATTTTTACCGCCGAAAACGGAAAATGCTGTTTCCGCAGTTTCAGGAAATAATACTGATTCAAACGGCGAACTAAATTGGATTACAAACGATTTCGAAAAAGCTCTGACAACCGCGAAAGCTGAAAATAAATCAATTTTTATAGATTTTACGGGATACACTTGCACAAATTGCCGCTGGATGGAAGCAAATATGTTTCCCAAACCCATTGTAAAAGAAGAACTTAGCAAATTTGTGCGAGTAAAACTATTTACTGATGGCGAAGGTCAGCCCTATGAAGGTTTTCAAAAAATGCAGGAAGAGAAATTCGGAACAGTTGCTCTGCCGCTTTACGCAATCCTGACTGCTGATGGTAAAACGGTAGCGACTTTTCCCGGTTTAACTCGTGACGAAAATGAATATGTAAAGTTTTTGAAGACGGGTATTCAAAAATAAAAAACTCGTAATCGTTTAGAGGCGTGCCGTTTGATTATCAAACAGCGGTAGAGACACGCCTTTAAACGAATAATTTAATACCTATCTCAACTTCTGCAATCTTTCCACCGCTCCCAAAAGCGTTTCGTCTTTTTTGCAGAAACAAAATCTAACTTGCTGTGAACCTTTTGACTTATCGCTGTAAAAACTCGATGCCGGAACTACTGCTACGCCGACTTCACGGATAAGGTGTTTAGTAAATTCAACATCGTTGGCGAATCCAAAATCTGAAATATCGGTCACAATGTAATACGCCCCTTCGGGCGAAAAACATTTGAAGCCGGCTTCACGCAGAGCCGGGAAGAGAATATCTTTTTTTCGAGCGTATTCACTCTTTAGATCTTCGTAATAACTAGACGGAAGGCTCAAAGCATACGCTCCCGCGACTTGAAGCGGATGAGCCGCTCCGACCGTCAGAAAATCATGAACCTTGCGAATTGCGGATGTAATATCGGTTGGAGCGATGCAATATCCGATCCGCCAACCCGTTACGGAATATGTTTTAGAAAGCGAATTTACGATCACGGTTCGCTCACGCATTCCTTCGATTTGTGCCATTGATATATGAGCAGTCAGAGCTGATTTTTCATCCTCAGCCAATCCAAAATCCCCAATCCCAAATCCAAAATCGTATATGATGTGTTCGTAAATTTCGTCTGTAAAAACGAGTGCGTCAAATTCTTGACATAAATCTGCGATAAATTCCAATTCTTCGCGGGTAAAAACTTTTCCAGTAGGATTATTTGGATTGCAGATTATGATCGCTTTCGTTTTTTCATTAAAAGCACTACGCAATTCTTCTCTATCGAATGTCCACGTTTCACCATCTTTTTTGGGCGGGTAAAGCGTAACGTGGTGAGGTTTAGCGGATGATAAAATCGCATCAGGTGCGTAATTTTCGTAAAACGGTTCGAAAACGATTACTTCTTCGCCTTCGTCAACCGTTGCCATCATCGCCGCCAGCATCCCTTCGGTTGAACCGCAAGTTACCGTAATTTCAGTTTCCGGATCAATCTCTAAACCTAAGAACCACTTAGTCTTAGCGGCAATCGAATCGCGAAGTTCCTTTACGCCCCAAGTAACCGCATATTGATTTTTGTCAGCCGCAATTGCCTCCATCGCCTTTTCTTTGATATCGAAAGGTGCAGGGAAATCAGGAAAACCCTGTGAGAGATTCACTGCTCCATATTTCAAAGCTTCACGTGTCATCTCGCGGATTACGGATTCTGAAAAGCTTCCTGCCTTTTTGGAAATTCGATTTTTGGTCAGTTTTGGTTGTGTCATCTGGCTATTTTACAAATATTTGCCCGAATTAGAAATTTACTAACTACAGAATTTAGGAAGGATATGCCGAAATCTTAGACAACCAACGAATAAAAGGTTGAATCGAAAGCCTTTGTGGAGTAATCTAAGCAATGCAAAACCTCTTTAGGAAGTGTAATACTATGCGACGAAATATAATTCTTTTTCTGATCTTAACGGTTTGTCTTATTCAAGCAATATTTGCCCAAGAAACGATTAACGTTTCGAATTCACGCGGCTATTTACTAGGACCCGGTGATGAAATCGTCACCAAAGTCTTGGGCGAACCGCAATTTGATTTTGAAGCTTCGGTTGACGAAAACGGCAATATCGAAGTCCCATTTTTTGACAAGCCAATTATGGCAATGTGCAAAAGCGAAAGGGAATTGAAAGCAGAAGTAACCGCTGCCTTGAGCAAATATTTGCGAAATCCGCAAGTTAGCCTTCGTACAAAAGAACGTAAAAGTCGTCCGCCAACTTCTATTTACGGCGAAGTTAAGAGTCCGCAGCAAGTTATTTTGTATCGCCAGGCTCGATTAAGTGAGCTTTTGGCGTTAGCTGGTGGAGAAACAATTGATGCGGGTGGATTGGTTCAGGTTATTCGTCCGACAGCCCCTATGTGCGGAAATACCGAAGAAGTAACTGAATGGAATACCCAAGCTGCTAATACTAAATCAGCACCAATGAAACTGTTTAGTATCAGCAGCATTAAGGCTGGTAGTATTGAAGCAAACCCAATTATATATCCAGGCGACATCGTAACTGTTGATAAGGCAAAGCCTGTCTATTTGATAGGCGAAGTTAAAGGCGGACAGGGCGGATTATACATTAAGGAAAACGGTTTGAGTTTGTTTACCGCAATTGGAATGGTGGGTGGCGTTAATCGGGAAGCCAAAACCAAAGAGGTTAAAATATATCGTTTGAAAGCCAATTCGGTTGACCGTGAAATAATTTCGGCTAATTATGAACTCATTCAAAAGGGTCAGCAAAAAGACATAATGCTTGAGCCATATGATGTTATCGAAGTAGATAAAGCAAAGAAAAATTGGAAGCAGGTAATAATGGATTTAGCGGTTGGCGGTGCAAAAACAGCATTCAGCACTTTTACAACCGGAGTTCCAACAAGGATTCTTTACTAAATTAATTTGTTAAAATTTTTTAAGGCGATTAGTTTGAATGACTAGTCGCCTTTTTTTTTGTCAGTAGCCCGACTGTTAGGAAGGGCTTGAAGTTTAAGAACCAAAGCCCTCGTTTACAGTCAGGCAAACGACACGTGTCGTTTTTTAAAGCGTAATCCGGGTCTAATCAGCATAAAATTCTTCGATAATATACCTGAATTTTTCGTCAACGACTCGGCGTTTTACCTTTAAAGTTGGGGTCAATTCTCCGCTTTCGACCGTTAATTCATTCTCTAAAAGTGCAATTCTCTTAACTCTTTCATAGTTTGAAAGAGTTTGAGTAAGTTGTTTCACTTCATCTTCAATTAACTTGATAATTTCATCACTTTTACAAAATTCTCCCGGCGTATTCAGGTTTAATTTGTGCGATTTACAGTAAATTTTCAATGGCTCAAAATTTGGAACAATCAAAGCCGCCGCAAATTTCCGCTCATTGCCAACCAATACAACCTGATTTACATATTGCGAACCTTTAATCATTTGCTCGATCATTGCCGGTGCAATATATTTTCCGCCGGAAGTTTTGAAAAGTTCTTTTTTGCGATCGGTGATTTTCAAAAACCCTTCACTGTCAATTTCTCCAATATCGCCTGTTTTAAACCAACCATCTGCTGTAAAAGTATCTTTAGTCGCCTCGGGTTTATTGTAGTATCCAATCAAAATATTTGGACCCGATACTTCAATTTCTCCATCTTTAGCAATCCGTACTTCCACATTTCGAATGGGCTTTCCAACTGTTCCAACCTTCGAAAATAAAGGCGTATTTGTTGTAATAACAGGCGAAGTTTCGGTTAAACCGTAGCCTTGCATAATCAGAATGTTCGACCCTTTGAAAATATAATTTATACTTTCGGAAAGTGCCGCTCCACCGGTGATACAAAAACGAAGTCTGCCGCCAAAAAAATTGCGTAGTTTAGCAAAAACGAGTTTATCGGCAATGCTGTGTTTAACTGCCAGAAACGGAGAAATACTTTGCCCCATTTCAATCGCACGAGCATATTCTTTGCCCACATTTATTGCCCAATCAAAGAGTTTTCCCTTAAAACTACTATCTTTCGAAGCCATCAATTTCGCTTTTGAATACACTTTTTCAAAAATTCGTGGCACGCCTACAAAGATTGTCGGACGAACTTCCTTCAAATTTTCGGCAACTTTATCAATTGATTCCGCAAAAAAAACTCCCATCCCATTGTGAATATAAAGATACATTCCTGATCGTTCAAAAACGTGAGAAAGCGGCAAAACCGATAGCGGAATATCTTTTTCCGAAAAATTAAAATCCGCTCCGCAATCAATCACATTCGAAACCAAATTACGATGCGGTAAGCATCACGCCTTTTGGTTCGCCGGTTGTGCCGGAAGTATAGATCAAGTTGCAACATCTTCTTTTTCAACACTTTGCGTTAATTCTTCAAGCAAATTCGGTTGGGTTTTACGCAAATCTTCTCCCAGTTTTTCCAGATTCCGAAGCGAAATTAAATTTTCAGCATGAAACATCTGAATCTGCAAATAGTACAATTTTTTCGATTGTTTTGCAATTCGGAAGAATTTCGGCAAGCCTTTTATAGGTAGCTAAATCCTGCAAAAAAAAGACCTTCGCTCCCGAATCATTAATAATATATTCGATGGAATGTGGTGCAAGCGTCGTATAAATCGGAACGTCAATGATTCCGATCAATTGGCAGCCCGCATCAGTTATCGTCCAATCCGGCGAATTTGCCGAAAGAATGCCAACTCTATCACCTTTTTTGATCCCAATAGAATTAAGTCCAAGGGCAATATTTTCCGCACGTAAAATCAATTCATCTGAGGAAATTGATTTCCATTCACCATCTTGCTTAAAATTTAAAGCGTCTTTTCTCGGATGTTTCCTTACGGCAATTTTGAAAAGTTCGCCTAAAGTTTGCGGTTCGTTTTGATTAAGCGGATTTCGCGGATAGGTGTTTTTTACAATAAAATTTCCGAAGAAATATTTGGTTTTTTGATATCTAATTCTTGGGTCATTTTGCCAACATGCCTCCCAAAAAGATTTCCAAAACCGTTTCTGCCATAGGTTGGAGTGGATATGATTTTTTGGATAAAACCCAATTCGTTACCATTTCGTCCAAAGCTCCGTAGAAAATTTTCGAACAAACCGTTGGATTCAAATCTTTTCTAAAAACGCCATTTTGCTGTCCTTCAATAATGGTTTGGCGAATAATGTCTAAATATTCTGCAAATCCGGCAGCGGAAAATTCTTCCATGAATTTGGTAGAGCCACGAAGTTCAACCTGAAAAACGATTGCTAAATCCCGATCGGCACTAAGTTTTTCCAAATGCAACTGTGCGATTCGCCGCAATTTTTCCCGAAAATCCGTAATCTCCGCAATTTCCTTTTTCCCTTGGCTTATAAATTCTTCCATCGCCCGATCGAAAATCGAATGCAAAACTTCTTCTTTACTTTTGAAATAGAGATAAACTGTGCCATCGGCAATTCCAGCCTCACCCGCGATATCTGAAACTTTTGAATTAAAGTAGCCATTCCGAGCAAAAACCTTAATTGCCGCCCGCAGAATAGCTTCCCGCTTATCTGTCACCGCCGCACGAACTGAGCCAATTGAACGTATTTGTCGAGCCATACTAAAATTTTCCGAAAATCTATGCTTAAAATAATGAATGACTATTCATTCAGTTTGCTCAAAGGTACAACAGAAGTGCCGAAAAAATCAATAAAAATCCGTAAATTTTGTGTAATATTTTTGTCAGAAAAACGAAAAAAGGACTCGCAAATATTTGCAAATCCTCAATAATTTCAGAACGGAGGATGAGAGACTCGAACTCACAAGGGATCACTCCCGGCGGTTTTCAAGACCGCTGCCTTACCAATTAGACTAATCCTCCGTAGAAAAATATATCGTAAAGTTTCGAGTTAGACAAATGCTAAATGATTAGTTTGCCTTGACGGAAGCAACAACAGTTGAATTTGGTTGAGCAGATGATTTAGATGCGGAATTCGTTAAAAGCTTGTTAATTTCTGAGTCAATCTTTCCGGTTTTGTCCCAACCATTTGATTTATAGATGATTTCTCCGGTTTGATTGATAACAAAATACGCAGGAAATCCCATATTTGGATTACCTTGATTATCCCGATCTGCATATTTCAAAATCACGCCCAAACTATTTGGAACAATCGTGAAATTGAATGGTTTTTTCTGCAAGTAAAGGCTCACTTTGGTTTCATTTTCCATCGTCAAACCCATAAACACTACATCTTTGCCTTGATATTTGTTTGCTAATTTGTTGAGTTTTGGCTGTTCTTCATGGCAAATCACACAACGTGTTGACCAAAATGTCATTACGATAACTTTTCCGCGAAGATCATCTAAATAGAAATCTTTGCCTTCTAAAGTTGTTCCATTAAAACTTTCAGCCACCGTGCCGACATTTTGCTGACCAAATGCGGTAAGAGCAAATAATAAACTTAAAAATATTGATAATACTACTTTCATATTTCCCCCAAAATATTTTATAACAATGTTGAATATTGTTCAACACATTTTAAATAAAATACTAATGGTCTAATATTCCCAAAATTCAGAAGATTTTTAGAATACAAATTGTATGGATTGTTTATTCGTTCACGATTTCAAACTAATTCGGGGATTTCCAGGGGGGGAAACGAACTGCATTTAAGTTTTACCAAGTTTGAACAAAATAAACAAGTAAATTATGTAAAATCTGTGATTACTGCTTCAGAGAATTGGATATGGTAAAATCTCGAAATGCTTCTCGAATCGCTCGAAGTTCAAAATTTTCGTAATTTACAGGGCAAACTACAATTTGATAAAGGCTTAAACATAATTTTTGGCGACAATGGGCAGGGGAAAACTAACTACCTAGAAGCCATTTACACACTTGCGACCTCAAAATCTTTCAAAACGTCAAAACTCCAAGAGGCGATTAAATTTGATACTGATGAAGTTGCTTACATCCGCGGAATTGTCCGACAATCGGCAGAAATTCATCGAACAATCCAAGTTACACTGCAAGGTAATACGAAAACTCTCTCCATTAATGGCAAAAAAGAAACCGTAAATGGCTATCTCGGACAACTTCATACGATGATTTTCAATGCTGAAGAAATCGAAACCGTTCGAGGTACACCGGAAAATCGCAGGAAGTTTTTAGATGCCGGGATAGTCGGAATTTATCCTGCTTTTGTTCAAACTTTGGCAGACTACAATCGCATCATCAAACAAAAAAATGCTCTTCTGCAAACTGCAAGGGAAAAGGAATATAGCTTGAGAAAACAGCCGGATTGCTCGAAATTTGGAACGAACAATTGGTTGTCATTTGCAGCAAGAATACATAAAGCACGAGTCCGCTATGTTGAACGTTTGCAGGAAGTTTTAGAGAAAAAGTTGTTTGGAAAAGAAGAAATTTCCATTCGATATGCTTCAAGTTTAGAAGGAAAAGGCGATTTATCGGATTACGCTGCACTTTTGATGGAAAGATTAAAATTGCGTGTTCAAGCCGAACTCGCTAGCGGATATTCATTAATTGGCACACACCGCGACGACCTCGAAATTCTATTTGACGGACGAGATTTGCGTTCGTTCGGCAGTTCGGGTCAACAGCGTAGTGCGTTGCTTTTATTACAGTTAGCGAATTTATCCGTCTATCATTCGCAGCATAACGAATATCCGCTTTTTTTGCTTGACGATATTGATGCCGAATTAGATTACAAACGAATCGGGCAACTTTTGGAATTTTTAGAAGATAAAACGCAGACTTTTGTGACGACATCGAAGGAAAGTTTTATTGAAAGATTTGGAAAGAATGCGAAGGTTTTTAAGGTTGCGGAGGGAAGGGCAGAAGATAGGATATGATAAGTTGTAAACAAGAGAATAGCCACAGAAATCTCCCCTAGCCTTTACCTTTTCGATATTTCATTTCTTTTAGAGTTGGCGTTGGTTTTGGTGGATTTGCATCCTAGGGAACCAACCAAAATTCAACGGTAAATTTTTCACGAAATCCTGCGAAAGAATTTTGTTCTGTTTAACGAATATTTAGCAGTTTGAAACGTTTTCTCATTGTTCTTGAGTAATTTATTGCTTCTCCAATTCTCGGCAGTACGTAATAATTTTATTCTGATTTAATCGGTTTTTAATATTTTTCCTTCATAAACATAAATATAGCTGAATTTAGGTCATCTTAAGTTCCATTCGAATACTTTCTGCAGAGAGGAAATCATCACAAAATAAATAACCAAATTCATCAATCTTTCTAGCTTCTTGCCCAAACCCGAAACAGCAAAAAAGAGAAGCCCAAAACTTAACGCTAAAATTGCTTTGTTCATAAACTTCTCTTTTTTGCCTTTTACCTTTTTACTTTTGCCTTTCTAATTCACCCAATCAGCGATAAAAACATTCGTATCGCCGGTGTTTTTAGCATTGCGATTTGAGGCAAAAACTAATTTTTTGCCATCAGGCGAAAACATTGGAAAACCATCGAAAGTTTCGTTAAATGTAATTCTTTCAAGTCCTGTGCCGTCAACATTTATCAAGGCCAGATCAAAATTTCGTTTGCGTGGGTCGCTGGCAAAATAGTTGGTGCAAAAGATGATTTTCTTGCCGTCTGGTGTGAAAAATGGTGCGAATGAACCGCCGCCGAGCGTTGTAATTTGGCGTTTATTTGTGCCGTCAGCATTCATAACCCAAATTTCAAAAACGGTTGGAACAATCAAATGTTTTGCTAAAAGGTCTTTGTATCGTGTGATTTCTTCGGGCGTTATCACACTTGAGCGGCGATAGACGATCTGCTTGCCGTCCGGCGAGAAAAAAGCTCCGCCATCGTAACCAATTTCATCTGTTAGTCGTTTGACGTTTTTACCGTTTTTATCCATTGAATAAAGCTCTAGATCGCCATCTCGTTCGGAGGTAAAAACGATTTTTTTGCCATTTGGCGAAACTGTTGCTTCGGCATCGTAACCTTTAGTATTGGTTAATTTTTTGATCTTTTTTCCGTCTGCATTGGCTTCGTAAATATCGAAATCCGGGTAGACAGCCCAAACATAACCCTGCGAAAAATCAGGATTTGGCGGACATTCTTTGTTGCCCTCAAAGGTTGAAGCATAGATAATTTTCTTGCCGCCTTTGTGAAAATAACTGCAAGTCGTTCGCCCTCCACCATTTGAGACCATTTTTACATTTGAGCCATCGGCATTCATTGTAAAAATTTGATCACATTTCAATTGATCGCGTTTGGATTGAAAGATTAATTTTTTACTATCTGATGAAAAATAGGCTTCGGCATTTTCGCCGCCGAAGGTCAATTGCTTGATGTTTTTCAAGCGTTTTTCGCCTGGCAATGCTAGGTCACTTTGGGCAAAGATATTTGCCGAAAAAATAAGTACGAAAATTAACGTTAATAGCTTCATTTCAAAATAATAACTTGATTTTGTGATTTTGTTGAATCCACACAGATAAGTTTGGCGAATTTAGTAACATCTCGAAACTAATGTTTGTTTCGAAAATGGAGAGGGATTATGAAATTTGAAACGAAGCAAGATGTATTGGATTGGTACGAACGCCAACCGCAAACTTTAACGCCGGAATTTATTAGCAATATTCCTTGGCATGAAATCAAGAATCATCAACTTGATGCGAAATTCGTCCCGGTATTGCTTTATATGCGTGATGTGGAAATTTTGACAGATATGTATTACGCCGAACTTCGCCGAACGCCGACAGGTAAAGACCCCGTAATCAGCAAATTTATGGAACGTTGGGGACAAGAAGAATTGGTTCACGGACAGATGATTGATCGTTTTTTGAACGAAGCGGGATTTGAAACGAGCAAAAATTGGCAAACTGAAGTTCGTCAGAAAGTCCCTAAATCTTATTCTTTCAATACCCGAATTATTACGACTTTGACCAATTTGGTCGGCAAACAATTTACCGCTACGCACATGACTTTCGGAGCGATTAACGAACTTTCAACCGGACAAGGCTATCGCAGATTGATCGAATTAGCTGATAATCCAGTTTTGACCCAAATTTTGCGGGCGATCATGCGTGAAGAATCGGCTCATACACAATTTTATTGGAGCGTTGCGAAATTGGAACTTCGTGATTCGCCATTTGCTCAAAAACTTGCCCGATTCATAGTTAAGAATTTTTGGGCTCCGGTTGGGCAAGGTGCAAAGCCTGTGAAGGAATCAAATTACACCATTGCCACGCTTTTCAAAGGTGAAGAAGGGATGGATTGGATCGAACGCAATGTTTCCAGCCGCATCCAACAACTTGCCGGTTTTGAAGGATTAAATACAATTAATGAAAAAATCGGACGGATTATTACGGCATAAAATTAGGAGGGCAAGCATCCCTGCTTGCCCGAAAACGAGTGTTAAATTAAATTGTTCCCAAATCGGAATTATTGGCAAGCAGGGATGCTTACCCTCCTATCAAATTTATCTTCTGACAAAAATCTTATACGAATATTTGATTTCTTTCTCACCAGTTGGCAGTGTTAAGTTCCATTTAATCAGCGAATTAGGATTAACAGCCTGGAGATTAAACCCTTCTCTGGTAATTTTTCCCGCATCTGTTGCTGAAGTAACATCGCCAGTTACATTTCGGGTCATTACTAATTCAATCGGTTGTTTTTTGACGTTTTTAAGCTTAATCGTGCCTTCAACCGTTACCAAATCATATTCGTAAATACTTCCGCTTTGCCGAATTTGCTTAGGTTCACGCGATTTTTCTTCTAAATTATGCGTGCCGATAACTTCCGTTGCAGGCGTGATTCGCAAAATATTTTCGCCGCCCGTTGGAGTAAAAGTCATTAGATTTTGACCGAGCGGTTTCCAATCTCGAAATCCGATGGCAGGAGCAGTTGTCCAAGGCATTCCTGTTGTATTTTTGAGCCGTAATCCATACCAAACTTGATTAATCAAAGGCTGCGTAATCGGAGCGGAACGAGCGTAATTTGCTTCGGCTTGTGTGGAATCTGTGATCGTCCATTCAAAAACTTCTGTACACGGAACTGTCAGCGAAAAAAGACGTTGGCTCATTCGCTCGCCTTTTTTGAGATTCACTTGGTTGGCTTGATATAGGTAAAGCTGCTCGGCAGATGATGAGGCGACTCTTTCTTCATCCGGTGAAGTTGGCGAAATATCAGCTCCATCCATTGCAATTTCTCTTGATGAAACTTGCGACATAATTGCATTAGAATTATAGCCCGCATCTCGCCGGAAACCTGTGGAAACTCCCGCAAATGTTGAGTTTAGAGAAAGCGGTGAAATTTCGTTTTGAAACATAAAACTCGGCACACCAACAACAAAATAAACGTCCGAATTTTTCAAATCGGTTAAATCATTGACCAACATCGCTTCTAATTCGAGCTTTGCTTCCTTAATCGGTTCGCCTTTTACTTCAACGCGATATGCCGGAATCCAACGAATTCCACGCTCCAAAGCAGCGATGCCAAGATTCATTTTTTCGCCGTCTTTCGCCCCTTCAACCTTTAGACTTAACCGATTTTCTTTTTCCAAAGTTTTAACGATTTGATTAATTTCAAATTTATCGAGCAATTCAATATTGCGAATCGAAGAAAATGGTGCCAATAAAGTTCCCGTTTCAGTTTTTATGGCAATAACAGCTTGCGAATCAGTGCCAATAACTTTGTAGGCACCTTCGTAAATCTTTTTTTCGTTGTAATCGCCTGCTTGAAAACGAATTCTTGAGCCTTCGTTTGCCATCAAAATTTGCAGCAAACTCGCCATCCGAACGCTTTCTTTTTTCTCGGTTTCAGATTCCGAAGCCAATAATTGCGTCACCTTTGTATTCGGCAAAGTCGTATAACCCCAAACCGTTCCCAATACTCCAATCGGCACTCGATTTGTATAAGCCCAACCATTACTCAAATTAGCTTCGCCTTCCCGATAGGTAAATGAATAACCATTTTTGAAAACCGCCACTCTTTTGACTTCGGGATCGAATTTTGAAGTTTGATTTTGTGCGAAAAGTGGAAAAACGATTGAAAGAATCGTAACGAAAGAAAGTAGGAAATTTTTCATAATTAGTGTGTCCTTTAAGTTTTGTTAATGGAGGAACGGTGGGTGATGAGATTTCTTGCAAACGGAACGCCGTCCAGCTTGGCGGCATTGAGCACATTAGTGCGAATAATCCTCGCGATTGTAAATGCTAAGCTCTTTCTACATCGCTTACGCAATGTTTGCAGGCAAGATGCCTGCGTTACATTTCAACAACCAACTCATCATAAGCAAGTTTCACGTTATCCGGCAATAACTTTGATTCTCTCTCATGCAAAATGTCGTGATTCAAGTGAGTTAAAAAAGCACGTTTCGGCTTCAAATCTTCGATGTAAGCAAGAGCTTCTTCTAAACATAAATGCGTAGAATGTGGCTTGATTCTTACGCAATCAAGCACTAAAACATCCAAGTCTCGCAAGCGATCGAGCGATTTTTGCGGAATCGTTTTTAAGTCGGTGCAGTAAGCAAAATCATTAAAACGATAGGCAATAACGGGCAGTCTTCCGTGGATAACTTCAAGCGGTGTAACAGTTAAATCTTGTCCGATGCAAAATGGCGAATTGGGTTCTACGGTGTGCGGGATCAATTGCGGAAGTCCGCCGCCGAAATGAACCGGGTGAAAAATATATTGAAAAATCCGCCTCAAATCTTTCCAAGCGATTTCGTTGGCATAAACGCCCATTGCTCCGTAACGAAAATTCAAAGGACGAATATCATCAAGCCCGAAAACGTGATCAACGTGACAATGCGTAATTAAAATTGCGTCCAGATGCTTGATCTTTGCCCGTAAGGCTTGCTGGCGAAAATCGGAAGAAGTATCAACTAAAATCGTTTTTCCGGCGTGTTCGATGAGGATTGAAACGCGAAGCCGTTTATCTTTTTGATTCTCAGACAAACAAGTTTCGCATTCGCATGCTATTGAGGGGACACCTGTCGAAGTTCCGGTTCCAAGAAAAGTTAGTTTCATTTACGATTTGCAATTTGCAATTTTCGATTGATTACAGCCAATTCAATCGAAAATCGGCAATCGAAAATCGCAAATAATTTTATTTCCTACCTAAAATATCATTCCCCGAAAACTTCTGAGCAGCCTGAGCTTTGAGTTTCTCTTCCGCCATGCGATTTATTTGAACGTATTGCATTTTCAAATCAGACAAAATTCCGGTTAAGAGTTCGTTTTCTTTCGGACGAAGATTGCCGTTTGTTTTGTCTTTGAGCATCGAAAGCACTTCGATCCAATACTTCCCGCTTTCCAGATCAAGCGATCTCTGCCCGGTCGCCGGATGTGGCATTGCACCGAGACTCGCGGCGGCATTAGTGGCGAGCGTTGATAAGAAATTTACGAAACTCGCGGGATTTTCAGCATCGGGAAAATCTTCGTCTTCCATTTCCGGAATATCGTCGATTTCTTCCATTTCAACCATTTTCGGAGTTTTTGCTGCCACTTCTACTGGCTCAGCAGGTTTTGGCTCCGCTACTTTCGGAACCTCTTTTTCAATTTCAACGCCTTCTTTTACGCTTCCATCAAAATTAAACTTGCGTCTATCAACTACTTTCAAAATTACTTCTTCGTTGTCTTCTTTTCCAATCATAATTCCTCTTTTTGTTACTTTGATATTAGCATTTTGCGGAAAGAAAGTTCAAAAACTGTTGTTAATTGTTAATAGGAAATTCTTAATTGTGTTGTTTGCTCAATTAACCGTTTACCATTTAACATTTACCAACAACAAAATTATGAGCAAAAACTTTGATGAATTGATAAACGTAATGGCAAAACTTCGCTCGCCCGAAGGCTGCCCGTGGGATCGCGAACAAGATTACAAATCGCTCGCTCCTTATATTTTAGAGGAAAGTTACGAAGCTTTTGACGCGATTCAATCGGGTGATGTCGCACATATCCGCGAAGAATTGGGCGATGTTTTACTGCAAGTTGTATTTCATTCGCAAATTGCGGCGGAACTTGGGGATTTTACAGTTGACGATGTAGTGGGCGAGGTCGCAAACAAACTTATTTTGCGACATCCGCATGTTTTTGGTGATGAAAAGATGGAAACTGCCGGTGAAGTTTTGGCAAATTGGGACAGCCTAAAAGCAGGCGAACGCAAAGCTTCCGGCAAAATTGAAAAAGTGAAAGATTCTATTTTAGACGATGTTCCCGTTACATTTCCCGCACTTCTTGAAGGTCAGAAATTAACCAAAAAAGCCGCAAAAGTAAGATTCGATTGGGTGGATACCGATCAGATTTTCGATAAATTGACGAAGAAACTATTGAATTGAGAGAAGCAATCGCAAAGAATTCGAACATCGAAGAAGAAATCGGCGATCTGCTTTTCGTGGTGATGAATCTGGCGAGAAAATTGGACATTGATGCGGAAACCGCTTTAAAAAAAACGAATCGGAAGTTTCGTGAAAGATTCGGATTTATCGAGAAATCCTTGAAAGAAAAAGGTAAATCATTGGAAGAAAGCAATTTAGAAGAAATGGATGTGCTTTGGAATGAGGCTAAGAAGAAGTAAGAATTTGCCTACGAAATTCACTAAAGGACACGAAAGTAAAAACACAACACTCTTTTTTTCGTATTTTTCGTAGGCAAAAAAATCCTACTTCACACTTTCTTCTGGAATCTCGACCAAAACGTTGCCCTTCCGGTTCTTGATTGTTTCCATTATTTTACCTGCCGAACCCATTTCTACTCTTGAAGATAGCACTCTCGAAACTCTTTTTGGCAACAACGCAGGAGCGAGCCCAGCGATTGAATTTGCCAGCGAAACGATGTCGCCGCCGCCCGACCAATGTTCGCGGATCACGGTTTCATCGGTTCGATTTACGAGCCGAAGCAGCGTTAAAGCAACCATGTAAAGATCATCAATTTGTCCGATAAAAGGAAAAACGTCGGGAATAAAATCGAGCGGAGAAATTACGTAAACGATGGCAGCTAGAAAGAGTCCTTTTTCTACGATAGGCACTCGTGAATCCTTCAAAAGTCTGCCTAAAAGCACGACCATATTTGGCAAAAACATCAGCATGTTTTTCATCCGTGATTTGATCTGCACTTTTTCCTGCCGGGTAGGTTTTACCTCTTCAGCCAATACCATTTTTGTTTGCGTCACAATAATTTTCCTCCGAACCGTTTCTCCGAGTCTAAATAAGACCGTGCATTAGAGCAAGTTTGAAATGAAAAAGTTGTATGATAAATTCAAGTTTCAAAGTCCAAATTTCAAATTTCAAATTAAGATGATTCTACAACAAATACGCCAGCGTGCCGCACAAAATATTCAACACATTATCCTGCCTGAGGGCGAAGATATTCGCACCGTTCAAGCGGCTTCGATCTGTGCGAAAGAGAAGATTGCGAAGATTACGATTGTCGGCAACGAAGAAAAAATTCGCGAACTTGCACAGCAATCCAATTCTAACCTCAACGGAGTAGAAATTCTCGACCATCGAAAAGCAGACGAATTCGGCAAGATCGCTTCATTTTATTACGAACTGCGTCGGGCTAAAGGTGTAACTCTTGAAGAAGCCGAGCAGACCGTGAAAGACCCGCTCTATTTCGCTAATTTGTTGGTAAAATTGGGGAAAGCCGATGGCTCCGTCGCGGGTGCAACCAATACGACGGCTCACACGGTCGCGGCGGCGTTGCGTTGCGTTGGAGTTCGCGAAGGTTTCAAAACCGTTTCATCGTTTATGCTGATGATCGTTCCCGATAAAAAGTTTGGTGCAAATGGAGCGATGATTTATGCCGACTGCGGCGTAGTGATCGATCCAAATTCGGGCGAACTCGCCGAAATCGCGATTGCTTCGGCAGATTCTTGCCGAACTTTGCTGAATGTTGAACCGAAAGTTGCGATGCTTTCATTTTCAACCAAAGGAAGTGCAAAACATCCGTTTGTTGACAAAATTGTAGAGGCGACAAAGGTTGTAAAAGTACGGATGCCGGATTTATTGGTTGACGGCGAATTGCAAGCTGATGCCGCGTTAATTCCAAGCGTTGGGCAATCAAAAGCACCTGGTTCAAGCGTTGCCGGAAGTGCTAACGTCCTTATTTTCCCAGACTTAAACGCCGGAAATATCTCATATAAACTTACCGAACGTCTAACTAGCGGGACTGCAATTGGACCGATTTTACAAGGCTTGGACAAACCGTGCAACGATCTTTCGCGTGGTTGCAAAGCCGAAGATATTGTAGATGCGGTGGCGATTACGGCTGTTCAATCACAGGCTCGGAAGCGGGTTTAAGGTAATTTTTGTACTCAATAAATCTATCCAAAAAGTCTCGGTAAGCGTCGTTCAATATTTTTTGGCAACAGAATTTCCATCGCGTCGTCAACTGTTACAATTCCAGCAATTTCGCCTAAATCGTCAATAATTGGCAAAGCAAGCAGATTGTATTCGGCAATGGTTTGAGCAACATCTTCGGCGGAATCGTTTGGATGTGCAGACTGAAATTGTTCACGCATTACTTCGGAGAGTTGCGAAGTTGGGTCAGCTAAAATCAAACCTCGCAATGAGATAACGCCCGAAATCTTCCAGGAATTTTCTTCTTCTACAACGTAGAGGTAATAGATCATATTTGGCGTTTCTGCCATCTCGCGAAGCCTTGCAATTGCTTGCGAAACGGTCAAGTCTTTCGGAAATGTAACGAATTCGGTAGTCATCAGCCCGCCCGCTGTGTCTTTATCAAAAGGCATCAATTCGGCAACGTCAGCCTTTTCTTCATCTTCCATCAAATCGAAAAGTTCCTGTGCCTTTTCTTCGTCCATTTCGCCCAAAACATCTACTGCATCATCAGGCGACATTTCTTCTAAAATATCGGCTGCCCGCTCTTCGTCCATTTCTTCCAGGATTCGAGCTTGATTTTCTGTTGACATTTCTTCGAGCGTATCGGCTGCGATTTCGTCATCGAGTGACTCGACGATTTCTGTGCGATGAACAGGCGAAAGTGCTTCGGCAAGCTGGGCGATCTCTACAGGATGAAGACGCGAAAGTTTGTCTTTTGAAGATTTTAATTTAACGGCGGAAGCAGAATCAGTAGCCAAATATCCAACGTCTGCCCAATCAATTACTTCAACAGCACGATTGCTGTAAAAACCTTTTGGCATCAGCCGTCGAAGAAAACCACGAAGGCTAATATCTGCACCTGTAACCCGCCATTGATTGGCAACTTGAATAATCTGAACATCGTTTACACGAACAACTCTTTTGCCGTCAATATCAATTAATTGCTTATCCAAAACATCTTTTGCTAAGAGAATTTCACCTTCGCGTCTGGTAAAGGGTCGTAAATCGAGAACGTCGATATTTAATTTCACACCAGTTTCATTGAGATCGGCAATTTGCACACGCCGGATAAAGAAATCTCTGCGGCGATAGCGTGCCATCACGCCGACAATCGGCGGATAATCGTCAACGCCGTATCGCACGACCACATCTTTGATTGTCGCGATATTTTCGCCCTCAACATCATGTATCGGGCGACCTAAAACTTGCGAAAGATAAAGCATCCGTTGATTTTGGATCGGTGATTTTGGATTTCGGATTGTAGCCGATCACCTCAGTTTTCCTATTCAGACAACTATAAATTTTTAATTGAAAAATCCAAAATCCAAAATCAGAAATTTCAGTAAAGAGCCTTATTTTATTGACGATTTATTAGACCTTCAAGATTGTGTTAAAACTTTTTTATTATTGTTATAAATTTTTGTGGAATTGTTTAACTTTTGTTTCTTTTTATTAAAGTACAAGCTCAGACCATGTTTGAGCGATTTGATAGAGCCCCACTCGCAAAACTTGAGAAATTGAATAATGTCTCAGCAAAAATTCAGGAAGAAAGGTAAAAGATTAATGAACAAAATTCCGCAAATCCTACTAGTAATCTCAATACTCATAATTGGTGTGGACGCACAGACTCGCACTCGATTTGCCGACAACTTTGACCTCGCAAATGGTGTTAAAGTTATAAGCCCGGCTACCCCGGTCGCCCCCGCCCCAGCTCCGAAAAAATTAGTGAAAAAAACCGCTCAAACTTCAATGAGCATGCAAGATTCGGTTAGTCTAAAAGATTATCCGGCAAATTCGAAAGCTGTAAAAACGCTTATGAGCAGTGGAAATTCGATGGGCAGTTTTACTACGGGAAATCCTTTATTTGATTCATATATTGTTGAATCAAGCATGCGATACGGAATTGATCCGCTTTTGATTTACGCACAAATGCATCAAGAATCTGCTTTCAAATTAAAGGCGACATCGCATAAAGGGGCGAGCGGTTTGATGCAATTAATGCCGCCAACTGCCCGACGTTTTGGCGTTACTGATATTTATGATCCACGCCAAAATATTGATGCAGGAATCAAATATATGCGTTGGTTGCTGAATACTTTTAATGGTGATGTAAATCTTGCCTTAGCAGGTTATAACGCGGGTGAAGGTGCTGTGATGAAATACGGCAATACGATTCCGCCATACAATGAAACGCGTGAATACGTTCGGCGAATTACTGCCCGTTACAATGCTATCAGGAATCCGGATTATGTCAGAACTGTGAAAAAAGTTACAAATAACGAAGTTGCAAAACTTGATAAAAAGGGGTCGGCTCCGTTGACGGTTTATGAACGCAATCCGCTGACAGTTCGCTTGCCTGATGGCAGAGTTCGGCTTGTCAATCAATAAATTTGTTCGCGTCTCTACTCCTCTTGGTTGCGAAAACCTATGCGGTCAGAATTTTCTGACCGCTTTTTTTGTTGTATGATATGCAGATATTGGAAAGGAACACGAAAAATATGTTTTGCGAAAAATGCGGTGCAAATAATTCGGACGAAGCGGTTTTTTGTCAGAAGTGCGGATTTCAAGTTAATGATAATGAAGAAACTCGAATCGCCAAAACTCCAAGAAACTTGGTTGGCGGCGATGAAGTAAAGATTTTCTCAATTCGTCCAACTCTAATGTTTGTAAAGGTTGGCTATGTTGCGGCGGTCGTTTCGGCTTTTTTGCTGGTTTTTGTACTTTATTATTTGGGGCAACTTATTGGCATCGATATTCCTTGGTGGCTTTCGATTTTGGCTGGAATTGGCTTGCTTCTGATTCCGGCTTATTATCACCTAAAACAAAAGACGATACTTTACACATTAACCGATTCCAAAATTGAAATTGACGAAGGTTTTATCTTTCAAAACTCACGGAATGTTCCGCTTCGCTCGATTCAGGATGTCTCGGTTTCTTCCGGCGTTTTGCAAAGAATTTTGGGTTTCGGTAATTTGGTGATCGATAACGCCAGCGAGGATGGCGGCAAAATTGTTTTGAAAAATATTAATACGCCAAAGAAATATGCCGACGAATTGCTCAAAGAAATGCGGCTTTTGAATAAATAAATATGAAGAAAATTTTTGTTACAGGCGGTGCCGGATTTATCGGTTCAGCTTTTATTCGCTTAGTTTTAGAAGAAACTTCCGATACTGAAATTATCAATTATGATGGACTAACCTACGCGGGAAATCTGGATAATTTAGTCGGCTTAGACGAAACACGTCATAAATTTATCCACGGCGATATTTGCGATCGTGAAGCGGTTTTACATTCTCTGCCCGAAGATTTTGATGCGATATTTAATTTCGCTGCAGAATCTCACGTTGACCGGAGTATTCATTCGGCAGACGAATTTTTGCGAACAAATATTATCGGAACGCAAGTATTGCTGGATGCCGCACGAGCGAAAAATGTCCGCCGATTTGTACAGGTTTCAACCGACGAAGTAATGGGAACTCTGCCCGAAGACGATACTGCTTTTTTCACTGAAAACTCGCCGATTCAACCGAATTCGCCTTATGCCGCTTCGAAAGCTTCAGCCGAATTAGTCGTCCGAGCGGCTCAAGAAACCTTCGGAATTGATGCGGTAATCACCCGTTGCGGCAACAATTACGGACAACGGCAATTTCCTGAAAAACTTATTCCGCTGATGATTTCTAATGCAATGAATGATGAGCCTTTACCGGTTTACGGCGATGGAAAGAATGTCCGCGATTGGATTTATGTTGAGGATCATGCCCGGGCGATTTGGATGATTTACGAGAAAGGAAATTCGGGCGAGGCGTATAACATTGGGGCGAGAAATGAACGCCAAAATCTCGAAGTTGTAACCTCAATTCTTGATGCTTTAGGCAAACCGCATAATCTTATCAAATACGTGACAGACCGTCTCGGACACGATCGCCGTTACGCAATTGATGCCAATAAAGTAGAAACGGAAATTGGCTGGAAAACCCAAACAACTTGGGAATCTGGTTTGGAAAAAACGATTCGCTGGTATCAGGAAAATCAAGAATGGACAAATCGTATTCGAAACGGTGCCTATCGTGATTACTACAAAACCCAATACGGAATGGAAGTTGGAGCGAAATAATTGCGGAAGCCCGCACGTAAGTAAGGGCGATACCTCAAATTTATGAAAATCCTAATAACCGGTGCAAATGGAATGGTCGCAAAAGCCGCGACTGCCTATTGTCGATCTATCGGCGACAACGTGATTACCAAAACCCGTCAAGAGCTTCATATTGCGGACTACGAAGAAGTCATAAAGCTTTTTGAACGCGAAAAGTTTGATGCAGTTTTGAATTGTGCTGCTTATACCGATGTTGACGGAGCGGAAGCGAATCCGGAAATTAGCTTCCAAACGAATTCAAAAGGAGTTGAAAATCTCGCATTGGCGGCTAAGCAAATTGCGTCGGCTTTTGTGACGATTTCTACTGATTACGTTTTTGATGGCACAAAAGGCGAGTTTTATACGCAGCAAGACACTCCAAATCCACAAGGCGTTTACGCCAAATCCAAACTTGAAGGTGAAAATAAAGCTCTTGCCGCTTATGATCGTTCGATAATTGTTCGTTCAGGCTGGATTTTTGGTGAAGACGGCACGAACTTCTTGAGCGTCATGCACAAACTTTTGGGTGAAGGAAAATCAATTAAGGCAATTTCTGATTCTTACGGTACACCAACTTTTGCCAATGATTTAGCCAAAAGCCTGCGGGAATTGGCGGAGCTTGATAAACCTGGAATTTACCACGTCTGCAATTCCGGTGATGGAACTTCATTCGCGGAATTTGCCCGTAAAGTTTGTGCACTAAAGGGTTTTGATAAGAACTTGGTTCAGAATGTTTTGATGGATTCGCTCTCGCGTCCCGCACCGCGTCCACGTGATTCACGTCTGAAATGCTTGTTGAGTAAAAAAATCGGGCTTTCTCCCATACAAAATTGGGAAAAAGCCCTTGGTGAATTTTTAAGTTAAATTACGCTTTACGGATTTTGCATTTTAGGCGTTGAATCATCATCTTCCTCGTCATATTCATAGCCGTAATCATAGCCGTAGCCATAATATCCGTATTCAAATGAATCGGGCTTGATCCCGTTGAGAACCACTCCGTAAATTCTTGCACCAATCGAATTGAGACGTTGTTTGAAGCGTTTGATAAGGTGAATCGAACTCTTGCCAGACATTGCTACCAATATCACGCCATCTACCAAAGTTGCGAGAATTGCCGCATCGGTAAAAGAAATCGCCGGAGGTGAATCGATCACAATATGCTTGAATCTGCCTTTCAATTCTCTCAAAAGATCTTTCATCTCAACCGAACTCAAAAGTTCAGCCGGATTTGGCGGAATCGGACCGCTTGTAATTACATTTAATTTTGGAAAAGCATGATACGGTTTTAACAAGATCTCAACGTTTCTTTCTCCTGAAAGATAATTCGTTAAACCAACATCGTTGTTCATCTCAAAATGGCTATGCAATCTCGGACGGCGAAGATCGCAGTCAATGATAACAACATCCGCACCCGATTGTGCCAAGGTAAGTGCTGTATTCATTGCAGTTGTCGTCTTACCCTCAGATGGCTGAGACGACGTTACCAAAACTGTTTGCGGTGGTTTGCCGGCTGAAGAGAAAAGCAACGATGTTCGCAAATGCCGATATGCCTCCGCCATTGCGGATCGATTATCTTCAATTGCAATCAGAGCCGTTGAAGTAGTTGTACCCGCTTTGCTTGCCAATGAACCTTTTTTGCGTTTTTCCAATAGACTTTGATGCGGAATAATCGCAAGTGTAGGCAATCCGAGATATTTGCCAACGTCGTCGGATGTTTTAACAGAATCATCCAAATAATCAAGCAAAAAGGCTAAACCAATTCCCATCGCGAAGGTCAAAAAGAAAGCGATAAAAATATTTCGGTTTCTTTGCGGACCGATTAAAGTCGCATCCATCGCCCGGGTTGAAATAACCATATTATCAGGGCGACTGCCTTGGATGGTTAATTCCATTTCTTTCTGACGTTGTATATAGGTGTTGTAAAGATTGCGGTTTGTGTCAATTTCGTTGGTCAGCGTGACGAGTTTAGTTGCCGCCACACCTTGATTTTGCGAAACACCGATTGCATTGAGATAAGCGGTTCTGGATTCAGCTTCACGACGCTGGGCGGCGGTAAGTTTTGACTGCAAACCTGTTAAAATTTCACTACCTGCGTTTTTCGCTAATTTCTTTTCCTCATTATCAATTTTCGTATCGTATTCTTTTTGCAAACGAGGTTTTGTTTCCCTAAGGTTTTTTAGCAAAGCATTCACTTGCTTAACTTCCGCAACTTCTTCAGTATATTTAACTAAAAGCTGACCGCGTTTGTTTTCAGCATCTTCAATTTGTTTATCAATAGCCGCAATTCGATTATCAAGCTCATTCTTCATCTTGAGAATATTACTGCGAGCATCATTGATATAAGTACTACCTTCCTTGGACGCCGCACTATAAATTTCGCCTCTTTTAATTGAAGCAGCAGCAGCTTCAAAATCCGCTTGAATCTTTCTCCTTTCATTTTCAGCTTCCAAAAATTGCGAACTCAATGTGCTTAATCTCTGTGCGTTATAATCGGCACCTTTATCTCCGGTAACAGGTATTTTGCTTCGCTCCATTTCCGCGATTCGCTCTAATTCTTGCTGTGCAATCGTAGATTTCAAAGTTTCAATCGAAGTACTCAGATCCTGATAAACTCCTTTGCTTCCTTGCACCGCTCGTTCGGCATCTGCAATTATATGAAGTTCCGCGAGGGTGTTTGTAACTCGAGGAATCAAATCTTTGTTAGTATTTTGCAACTTAATATTAACCAAATCAGTATTGTTTTCAGTTGCGACATTCAAACTGCCAACCAACATACTCGCATACTGATCAGCTCGCGATCTTTCTTCAGCAGTTAACGTATTAATATCTATTACATTGGTGTAATCGCTATCTTGAGTCAAAACAGGCAAGGTATCTTTGCTCTCACCAGCTTTTTCTCCGCCAAACATTGCCCGCAATGAATCCATGATTCCTTTATTGCCTTTATTAAATAAATTCGGGTCTTTATGGAGTCCAAGCTTGATTACAACATCCCGCATTAGTTCAGGATTCCTCAAAAGACGCAATTGGGTATTGCTATAATTGCCATCGTAGCCAAAATTTATATAAACAGAATCTTTTTGCGTTGCTTTGGCTTTCGGCGGTTCGATAACCATTACTGTTTGTCCTTCATACATAGAAGGCAGGCGATACATATAAAACGCCACCACAGCCGTTACCAAAATCGTAAGTGCCAAAATAATCGGTAATCTTTTGTAAACGACCAAAAAATAATCACGCAGAGAGCGTCCTTCGCCAAAAACTTCGTCTTCGTAAATCGGCGAATAATTCGCCGGAATATCGTGCGGATGATTTAATTGCAAATCATTTACAACCGGCAAGGGTAATAAACGTTCGTCTTTTTCAATACTGCTCATAAAAACCTCATCTGATAAAAACTTATCGGAAATTGTATAAAAACAAACCTTCTTTATACCACAAAAAACTGCCTAACTAAACACTTAATTTCCGCAAATGCTCAAGTTTTCAGTTCATTGTAATAGAAATTTGACCATTTATAAAGTTTTAGCCTTTGTTTATAGCTAATTTGAAATGTTATATTTTTCTTTTACATTTATAACCAATTGATTGACTAAGCATTATATGATTACAAATTTATCAAAAGAAAATAACGGCTCCGGCACTCTTCCAAATTTTGATTTTGCACTCGGCATCAGCGGATTTAATTACGCAGACCTTCATAATCCTTCGAAACTAAAGGTTTTAGCCGAAACTTTCTACGACGAGGTTAAATCGCAAAACCTTGAATTGCACGACACTTTAATTCAGTACATCGAAGATCGCGGAGTAGGCTACGAAAAGAAAATTGAATCTAAAATCTTAACCGATTCAGCTCCGTATTTATCTGCATTTATCGCCAAACTCTTTAAGATTGAAGGCAAAAGAAACGAATTGCTCTCGGAAATCACAGAGGTTGATCCGATCTGGAAATATAAGTTTTTTGTCCAACGACGGGCGATCAAAAAGTTTAACGCTGAAGCCGTAAATGATCTGAATTACAATGAGTTAGATTCTGCTATCAAAGAATTACGAAACAATGCTTTTAGCGATACTTTGCGTTTCGATGATGAGCTGGGCATCGCTTCAATGACCTCTGATTTAGTCGAACTCGAAGATTTTTTGATCAAGGAACAACCGCTCAATGATTCTGCGAAGCTTACGTTAAAAGCAATTCACACCGCCTTCGAAAAACTCAAAGATTCTACGTTTGGCAAGGTTTTTTCTGCCAATGTTTTGGAGATCGATGCAACTGGTGAACTTCTGCAAATCCAAGCAACGCTTAGACTTATCGAAGCGTGGTCTGCCGTAGCATTCTTCAAAAAGACGAAAAACTGGCTCGCATTTCATACGCCGCGAACTTTGGATTATCAGCATCTCGTCCATATAGATCGCCCGAGCGAGATTATTCCCGAAAAAATGAATTTTGGTGAAGGTCATTTGCGTCGCCGTGATGGTTTCAAATTAACCGATAAAGGTGCGACATTACGCGAATCTTTGGCGGAAATTGACTACTGTTTGATCTGCCACGAACGCTCTAAAGATAGTTGTTCAACTGGTTTACACGAAAAAGACGGCTCTACAAAGCGAAATCCTCTGGGAATCAAGCTCGAAGGCTGTCCGCTTGATGAAAAGATCTCAGAAATGCACCTTTTGAAAAAACAAGGCGATTCGATTGGAGCTTTGGCACTTGTCACTATTGATAATCCGATGTGTGCGGGAACCGGGCATCGAATCTGCAACGATTGCATGAAAGCGTGCGTTTTTCAAAAGCAAGACCCGGTAAATATCCCGCAAGCGGAAACTTCCGCTCTGAAAGATGTTTTAGATTTGCCTTATGGCTATGAAATTTACTCGCTTTTGACACGCTGGAATCCACTTAACTGTAAGCGTCCATATGCTTTACCGTTTAATGGGAAAAATGTTTTGGTAGTTGGATTGGGTCCGGCGGGCTATACTTTGTCGCAATATCTTTTGAACGAAGGTTTCGGTGTTGTTGGGATTGATGGTTTAAAAATTGAACCATTATCGAGCGAAGTTACGGGCAAAAACGGGAAATTTACCCCACGTCCCGTAAAAGACATTTCCGAGATTAAAGGCGAATTGGATGAGAGAATTTTGTCCGGCTTCGGTGGTGTTTCGGAATATGGGATCACGGTTCGCTGGGATAAGAATTACCTAACGATGCTCCAATTAATGCTGGTTCGCCGCAAACGTTTTCGTGCCTATGGCGGAATTCGTTTTGGCGGAACTTTAACAATTGAAGACGCTTGGAATTTTGGTTTCGATCATATCGCGATTGCCACGGGTGCAGGTCGTCCGACGGTTGTAAAAATGAAAAACAACCTCATCCGCGGTATCCGCAAAGCATCGGATTTCCTTATGGCTCTGCAACTTACGGGAGCTTTCAAAAAAGACACGCTGTCGAATTTACAAGTCCGTCTGCCGGCTGTTGTGATTGGCGGAGGCTTGACGGGAATTGATACAGCAACGGAACTTTTTGCGTATTACCCGGTTCAAGTCGAAAAGACTTTGGAAAATTACGAAACACTGATTGCCGAATTCGGTGAAGAAGCGGTTTGGAATCGTTTTGACGATGAAGAAAAAGATGTTTTTAAGGAATTTTTAGAACACGGAAAAGCCGTTAGAGCCGAAAGAGCTCGTGCGAAAGCTGCCAATGAAGAGCCGAATTTTGTTCCGTTGGTCAGAGGCTGGGGCGGCGTAAGTCTTGCATATAGAAAGCGTATGCAGGATTCGCCCGCGTATCGCCTGAATCATGAAGAGATCGAAAAGGCACTTGAAGAAGGCATTAATTTTATCGAATTGATGAACCCGAGCGAGGCTGTTCCCGATGAATTCGGTGCGATCAAGGAGTTGATCTTTGAGCGTCAGAATTATGACCCCGAAACAGGGAAATTCTCAAATTCCGGTGAATTTATTACGCTTCCGGCAAAAACTGTCTGCGTTGCGGCGGGAACTGCTCCGAATGTAATTTATGAAAAAGAAAACCCAGGCACTTTCAAATTAGACGAATGGAATCAATACTTTTCACCGCATAAGGTTGTGAAAAATGGTGACGGAAAATTGCATATTTCCGCAGTTGAAAAAGGCGAGACCGGCTTTTTCACATCATATGAATCGGACGGAAGATTTATTTCGTACTACGGTGATAATCATCCGCAATATGCCGGAAATGTTGTAAAAGCAATGTCTTCAGCCAAACACGGCTATTCAAAAGTCGCAGAGCTTTTTGCTGATGAGGTTGCAGAGAAAGGTCTTCTTTCGCAGGATGAAAAAGATGCGATTTACGACAAACTTGAAGCTACTTTAAACGAACAATTCACCGCGACCGTTGTGAAAATTGATCGCTTAACACCGACGATTATTGACGTTATTGTAAAAGCTCCGCTTCAAGCCCGAAAATTTGAACCCGGACAGTTTTATCGACTACAAAATTTTGAAGCAACTGCTCCGAGTGTTGGCGGTAAACGATTGGTAATGGAGGGTTTAGCCTTGACTGGTGCGTGGACTGACAAAGAAAAAGGCTTGCTTTCGATGATCGTTTTAGAGATGGGAACTTCATCGAGATTGTGCGGATTATTGAAAGAAGGCGAAGAAGTTTTGGTGATGGGACCAACCGGAACTCCAACCGAAATCCCTGAAAATGAAACAGTTTTGCTGGCTGGTGGAGGCTTAGGAAACGCGGTGCTTTTCTCGATTGCAAAGGCAATGAAAGAGAAAAGTAACAAGGTGATTTATTTTGCGGGGTACAAAGATGGAGCGGATTTATTCAAACGCGAGGAAATCGAAAATGCGACCGATCAAGTGATTTGGGCGACCGATTACGGTGTTGAAATCGAACCTCAGCGTCCGCAAGATGCTCATTTTAGGGGCAATATCGTTCAGGCAATGATTGCATACGCTGAAGGGAAATTGGGCGACCAAACCGTAAAATTGTCGGATGTTGATCGAATTATCGCGATTGGTTCGGATAGAATGATGAATGGTGTAAAAGAATCTCGTTACACGATCTTAAAGCCGTATTTGAAACCAAATCATATCGCGATTGGATCAATCAATAGCCCTATGCAATGTATGATGAAGGAAGTTTGTGCACAATGCCTGCAACGCCATGTGAACCCGCATACCGGCGAAGAAACGTTCATTTTCTCTTGTTATAACCAAGATCAAGAGCTTGATTTTGTTGACTTTAAGAATCTGAATGATCGTTTGCGGATGAACAGTGTTCAAGAAAAAATCTCGAATTTGATGCTGGATAAATTGCTGAAATAAGCAGATTAAATCTGCTAGAATGTGAGGTATGCCAAGACTAAATCCTAAAACTGAAGAATGGTTGCTGAACCCACCACCCGGCAGCAAAGCGGCAGCGGCGAAAGAGTTTGGAATTGATTTGACATTGCTGCTACGCAACTTGCGTTTGACTCCGCAAGAACGGGCAGAAAATCTACAGAGTTTGATGCGTTTTAACTACGAAATCAGTCTGCAAGGTAAAATGCAAAGAGAGAAGATAAAGTAATGGTAGATTTACAATTAGCATTAAGATCATTATTTGAAAATGAGGTTGAGTTTGTAATTCTAGGTGGCGTGGCGATTGGTTTTCATGGCTCTGCATATCTTACCCAGGATCTCGATTTTTGCTATTCCAGACGCAAAGAAAATCTAAAAAAAATTGTTGCGGCAATTTCTCCTTTTAACCCTCGTCCACGTGGTTTTCCAGAAGATTTACCATACTTTTTTGATGAAACAACTTTACAAAATGCGACAAATTTCACTTTTGAGACGAATATTGGTGACATCGACTTGCTGGGCGAAGTTGCCGGAATCGGAGATTTTGGAGCGGTCAAAAACACCTCTGTTTCAATGCAGATTTTTGGATGTGATTTGAGAGTTCTTTCAGTTGAAGGCTTGATTCTGGCAAAACGTGCTGCCGGTCGCCCAAAAGATTTATTGGTTCTGCCGGAATTAGAAGCTTTGCTTGAAACTATAAATAACGAAAAGAATGCAGAATGAATCAAAAATCAGATTTTCAACATCGCGTTTTGAAAAGGATGAAGACAAAGATTTAGGTTTTGGCGAGAAGGTTTCACGCGAAAGTAAGCAGCGTTTGCTTAATCGTGACGGCACTTTTAATGTTGAGCGGACTGGACTTAAAGTAACTTCGTGGCTTAATCCATACCATTTTTTGCTGACCATGGGCTGGCGGCAATTTATCGGATTTACGCTCCTTGTATATTTTCTGAGCAATGTTATTTTTGGTCTGTTTTATGCTTCGCTTGGCAGCGACATTTTGGTTGATACTTCTTCAACGCCTACGGAAAATATCTTTTTACGCGGATTTTTCTTTAGCGTTCAAACTTTTGCGACTATTGGATATGGCACAATTCATCCTGTCGGCTTAATTGCAAATTCTCTGGTCGCCATCGAATCATACTATTCGATGATTATGACAGCACTCGTTACGGGAATTGTTTTTGCAAGGTTTGCCCGCCCCACAGCCAGAATTTTGTATAGTGAAACCGCCGTAATCGCTCCTTACCAAGACAAAACAGCATTTATGTTGCGACTTGTAAACTCGAGAAACAATCAACTTATAGAAGTTGGAGCGAAATTGATGTTTTCGAGATTTGTCGATGAAAACGGCAAGAAAATCAGACGATTCGAGATGCTTGAACTCGAACGCGATAGTGTTAGCTTTTTGCCTCTAGCCTGGACAATTGTTCACCCGATTGACGAAAAGAGTCCGATGTTTGGCTTGAGCGAACAGGATTTTGAAAACTCAGACACCGAAATCGCTGTTTTACTCTCAGCAATGGATGAAACATATGCCCAAACTATTCACACGCGAACTTCGTATAAAGCAAGTGAAGTGAAATTTGGATATAAATTCGCTAATATTTACAACGACATAGAAAGCGGTGAGCGAATTTCAATTAACGTCAGAAAATTATCAAAAATTGAAAAAGTGTGAAGAAAGCGTATGAAAACAGTTACAACATTTGTTCTATTACTTTTACTATCGATTAGCGTTTTTGCGGGAAGCCCGAAAAATGGTGAGGAATTAATTGCGGCAATGCAGAAAAAATACGCCAATAAGTGGTATAAAACGGTGACGTTTACGCAAAAAACTGTTTTTTACAAACTCGATGGGAAAACAGAGATTCAAACTTGGCACGAAGCGATGAGCATACCGGGCAAACTCCGAATTGATATTGCACCGCTCGAAAAAAATAACGGAATGCTTTTTGTTGACGGCACAATTCACTCATTTCGCGACGGGAAACTTGCCCGAAGCACGCCGTTTATTCACGCTTTGCTTGTTTTGGGTTTTGATATTTATCATCAGCCGGTAGAAAAAACTGTCCGTGAATTGAAAGAATTGAAAATGGATATGTCGATTCTTCGCGAAGACGTTTGGCAGGGTCGAAAAGCTTATGTCGTAGGAGCAAAAGCAGGTGATTTGAAATCTCCGCAATTTTGGATAGACAAGAAAAATCTATATTTTGTTCGCCTGATTGAGCCGACTGGAAAAGATAACGCAAGCAGCCAGGAAATTTTATTTAAAAAATACTACAAGGTGAAAGGCGGCGGCTGGGTTTCGCCCGAGGTGATAGTAACTGTGGATGGAAAGCCAACTCAGACCGAAGAATATTACGACGTTAGAACTAACGTTTCGCTTGACAAAAACCTATTCGAAACGGAAAAATGGCTAACAGTTGACCGTACTTATTTTCAGACGAAAAATAAGAAATAGACTATTAAGAGGGATTGAAAACTATGAATACCACAACTACTTGTCCAAAATGTGCTTTTCAAAATTCGAATTTTGACAACGCTTGCCGAAATTGCGGAACGGCTTTGTCAGCGAATTATGTTCCGAATTATGGTGCGATGCAAACAAATCAAGCACCGGGAGCGGATAAGAAAGTTGTCGCCGGAATTTGCGGAATTTTATTGGGCGGATTAGGAATTCACAAATTCATTTTAGGCTATCAAACCGAAGGGGTTATTATGCTTTTAGTTTGCTTGGTCGGTGGTTTTCTCACTTGCGGGATTTCTTCAATGGCAATGTCAATTGTCGGCATTATTGAAGGAATTATGTATCTGACAAAATCGGATGAAGAATTTTCTCAGACTTATATTATTGGGCGAAAAACTTGGTTCTAATTGCTGAATTATTGTTTGAGCAAATCAAATGCCCGTAATCTATTGCCATCTGCGGTGTAAAATAATCCGGTAGATTCATCAGTTGTAAAACGCGAATCAGGTTCGCCAACAGGAATGAATCTGGTGTCTTCACCGGTTTGCACATTCACTCCGATGAGTCCGTTTTTATCAAATCGCTTCGGCAAATCAGTATAAAAATACATAAAGTTTCCGCGAAATTGAGCGAGTGTTTTTCTTTTTAACAAATAACCCGAAAGCTTATCCAATTGCCGCGTAGGATCGAGTCGATCAAAGAGTTTTTCCTCAACTTCCGCACGCGTAGGCGTAAATCTTCCAATTAAATTCGGACGCTGAATCCTTAATCCGTTAATGTCTTGAACGCGGGATGCGATTCCATAAAGCCGGATTTGATCAGAAACATAATTTCGTGCGTAATTCGTTGCGAGACTCGTTAAATCATAAGAACCAAATCGCGTTTTCAAACCCGAAAGTCGGAACGAACCTATTGTATTTGCAAGACTTATGCTGTTCGACGCGAATGTGTACATCCCAACTGCGAACCCGCCATAACGAAAATATAAGGCGGTTGCTCTCAACACGACTGCTCCAACAATGCGAAGAATTCCGCGACCCGGAGCTTTATGTTTGACCCGCCAAAAGGCTTGATTTTGATTTTTCGTTTGCGTATTTTCAACGTCAAAAGCAGCAATTTCCTCGCTTCCGCCAACGACGACATGACCGCGTTCGTTTCTAATAATGAATTGAGCCTTTTCGATTTTGTGTTCCCATTTTCTCAGAATTTTGCCGTTTTCGGTGTTGATTTGGATCAAATCATCTCTATCGGCAACCAAAAGTTTGTATCTTTCTTGAACTATAAAATTTGTAATTCCTCTGTCGGCACCCTGAAAACGCCATAAAACCTTGCCGTTTTTCGTATCGATCGCCGAAACGCCAAATTTCCCTTTTTCTTCAATTTGACCGTCTTTCAATCTCGTAAACTGTCCGCCTGTGCGAACATAAAGGATGTTTGCGACTATCACCATTTCCGGTGTTACGCCTAAATCATCGGCTTTCCAGACAGTTTTTCCGGTTTGACGATTGACTGCACGAATCCTACCGCGTCCTGAAAAATAAACATTATCTTGATCAACAACAACATCTGCTTCAGTTGAAGCCAAGCCGTCTTCATTTACCTTGAATTTTTCGCGTTCGATTTCTTTGCCGGTTTGAGCATTGAGAATGGTAGAGCCTTCGTAAAAAATATACATTTTGCCATCGAGGATCATCGGCGGACGATAATTATCGAGTGTGTATGCAACTCTTTCTTTATTTTCAACAAATTCAGCGGGCATCATCACCACATCGGAGTCAATTTCACGCTTCCAAATTTGCTTTCCGGTTGAAAGCTGAAGGGTATGAATCAATGGTTTGCGTTTCAATTCATCACCAATTTTCGCCTTCGCTTTTTTCACCAAAACAACACAAAGCAAATCCTGAGAAGCATCAATTGCAAGCTGCATCACATCGCCTTTTACCTTTTCGCTCCGCCAAAGCGTTTCGCCCGAAATTAAATCAATGGCTTCGAGCCGCGATTTATCGCCTTCATCCAGAGAAAGCAAAATTAAATCAGTGTCCGGAATTGGCGAAATCGAAGTTTCGTCTAAGCCTTTGTGCTTTCTTCGCCAAACAATTTCGCCCGTCTGTCCATCAACCGCATAAAGCGATTTGTCTGTTCCAACGATCATTACGCCGAAATCAGTTGTTTGATAAAACTGAACTTTTGAATCGAATTTAGATTCCCAAACGGGTTGGGCGGATATTTGAATTGCCGCGAAAAGACACAAAAAACATAAAAGAAAAAACGCTTTCATAGGTTTATTTTAAGGCGATAGGGAGGGAGTTATTTTTGCGAGTTCGCTGGCGATACACGTTGAAGCGTGAACTCGTAACACAACTATTGGATCTTATAGTTTTTGCCATTCCAAACTACGATGACAGTTTCGCGGAAAGAATTGCCGATATTTTGCAGACCTGAATCAAGTTTTTTGTATTCATCAGAATTTCGTCTGACGTTTTTAGTGCCGCCGCCTTTGTAAGCAGAATCAGTCCAAACACCGTTGAGGCTCTGGAAAGTCTTTCCGCCAGCTGTTTTTGTAACAACAGCAAAACCACTGCCTTTATCACTTTCTTTCGCTCTGTCATTCTGAGTTTTATTTGACCTGACCTCAGCATCTTCACGTCTTGGCTCGGCTTTCTTCATCGGTGCTGGAGGAGGCGAATTTCTAGTCTGCCCGGTATCAGGCGTTATGATATTGCTTTGATTTCTAGCGACATTTGGCATCTCTTGCACTTGCCGTTGCGAAATATTATTGTCAACTCCGTCAGTTTGTACCTGCTCGTTTGTAACCGTTTTATTTTTCGTGTCTTCTACTTTACCAACTACATCAGCATCTTTTTTAGAATCACCTCTTTCGCCGCCCTTCGACATAAGCTCGCTCTTAGGCTCATCTGCCGATTTTTCAGCGTCCTTTGGAGCTATTTTGAGTTCATCCGTAGTCATCGCGGGAGTTGCCTGTGGTTTGGTAGCAATGTCAGGCGAAGCTTCGCCATTATTCTTAGGAGCCATCGGTGCCGAGGAATTAGCCGAACTATTTTCCGTCGGCGAGGCAACATTTGCTGTCGTTGAAGTATTTGCTGAATATTTTTCGTTTATCGGTGCATCACCTTCCGAACTTGCTCCGCTAGTTTCAGTTGGCTTCTCGTAAGTTTTATCTGCTTGAGCGACGCTCGCTGTTTCATCGCGAGAATTTTGGAACACCAAAAAAGCAATCGTTCCACCTAAAAGCAGGGTTAAAGCTCCCATTGCGTAGGTCAGATTCGGGAAAGCAAAAAGTTTGCTATACCAAGTGATCTGCGGAAGTAAAGCAATAGGTTTTATCTCTTCGTGAATTATTTCACTTTCTGTTTCGGAATTTAAATCATTGAGATTGGCGAGCGTTTTTCTACACTTAGTGCAATCTGCCAGGTGCTCGATCATTCGCAAACGTGCCTTTGCAGGCAGTGCGTTTTCTGCAAAAACGGAAAGTTCATCGGCATCGAGATGCCCAATTTGCGGAATTTCGGCAAAGGAATTTCCTCTTGCCAAATCCCGCAATATCGCATCTGTTTGTTTGTCGAAATCTACTTCCACGTTTTTATTTACCCATTTTTTGACTGAATGATTGATTCATTTCAACCAATTTTCAATTCCCTTTGTAATCTCGCTCTTCAATGAATCAATGACCCCTTGAATCAATGATTCAATCTAAAGAACGCTTTGCATTAAAATTTCTTGCATTACCGCGGCAAAAACCAAAGCCGTAAACATTTTTTCCAGGCTTAGATCGAGTTTTGATGCCGATTCTGCCAAGTATTTCTTAACTTCGTCAACTTTCCAACCGTGCTTCTCGGCTAAATTCTTTTCCGCCAATTTTCGTAGATCCTGCTGAATTCTAACGAGTTTGCGGCTTGCGGTCGCTTCATGAAAACCAAGCATATTTCCAATATCTTTCAGCTTTAGATTATCAAAATAATAAAGTTTCAAGATCAAACGTTCTTCGGCTTCAATACTTTGGATGGCATTTTTAAAGGCATCAGCTACATCTTTTTGCGTTTCCTGCCTGCTCAAAATCTCTTCCGGACTTTCATGATGAGCCGTAAGTATTGCGTTTTCATCCTTTTCCGAAGATTCATTGGCTAGATTTTCAAATTCACGAGCTTCTTCAATTTGAACAAACTTTGATTGCTTGCGATATTGATCTACGGCTAGCTGGGATACTACTGCCCGCAACCAACCCGCCAAGCTTCCCCTTCCCGAATAATACGAAAGTTTGCCTTTCACCTTTCCGTCTTTTTCCTTCAAACCATAAAGTTCCGCCCAAATCGAACTTGCGAGGTCTTCGGCGTCTTCCAAATTGTTAGACATTTTTCTGGCAGCGTGCTTAACCGTCGAATCAAAATTCGCAACCAAATCATTCCACGCCATTTCGTCGCCATTTTCACAGGCGATTATCAGGCAGAGATCGTCAGCTTGTAATAAATCTATAAACTCAATGATTTCAGTATTTGCGACACTTGAGGAATCTTTCAATAAATATTTATCGAGCGTACCCGAAACACGCGGCAGAATATCATCCGCCTGCAAACGCCGCGAATTGCCCGCTCGCCCTAGCAAACGTGCTACCGATTCATCAATCGTGGTTTTGTGTTTTTCCGTCACCTGAAGCATCAATCGAAAAGATGCGAGAAGTTTAACATTAGTTTGTTGTTTGTGGAAAATATTTAGATTGGTAACAGGGATTTAACTACAAGGAAAGATAATCTAGTTTCGTAAATCCAAACCGAAATTTGCGGAACTGAATTTGCCTTAAATGGTAAAGGCTACATTGATTATTTTCATTCCCTTTATAGTTAATTTCATGAAATTTAACATAAGAAGGGTGAGGGTGTGGAAAATCAATAGTTTAATGTTACAAAATGATAGTTTGTAACACTTGAAAGATTAATAAGCGGTTTGCGGTAAATCCAAAATGATTTATTAAAAATCCAAAAATCGAAATGTTTCTACGTAATTTGGAACATTTTTATCATGGAATTTTTCTTTAAAAATAACTTTTTCAAAAAATAAATGAGGTCAAAAAAGACTATGACAAATAAAAATATTATGCGATCGATACTTGCCTTACTATTGGCGACCATTTTTACGGTATCGGTAAGTGCCCAAGCCACGACTTCGGAAATTACCGGACGCGTATCAGATGGGAAAGGAACTCCGGTTGAAGGAGTTGTTGTAGAGGCAATTCACCAACCATCGGGAACGAATTACACAGCCGTAACAAATGATGCAGGTCGATTTACGCTGCCGGGATTGCGTGTAGGTGGTCCTTATACGGTTAAGGTAAGCCAAGCGGGCTTTAAGGAGCAAACCGTTGACAATCTTCAACTTAGCTTAGGCACGGCGGCTACGCTTAACTTTACCCTCAGCACGGCGATCAATGAAACAGTGACCGTTGAAAGCGGCGATAATGAGATTTTTAGCGAATCACGTACAGGAGCAGCAACTGTTGTAAATAATCAGCTTGTAGAATCGCTCCCTACGATTTCGCGACGAATCAATGACTTTACAAGATTAACGCCACAAGCTGGCGGCGGCGGAACATTTGCCGGACAAGATAATCGCCTTAACAATATTACGATTGACGGATCATATTTCAACAACTCTTTCGGACTCGGTGGACAACCCGGAGACCGTACCGGAGTTTCGCCGATATCACTCGACGCTGTTGAAGCGATTCAGGTAAACGTTTCGCCATACGACGTTCGTCAGGGAAACTTCGTCGGAGCAGGTGTTAATACGATTACGAAAAGCGGAACGAACTCATATAATGGTTCGGTTTACTACCTTTTCCGTAAACCAGGTCTCGTCGGTAAAAATGCTGGAGCTACTCCAGTTCCAACAGGAACTTTTGATTACAAAAACTGGGGTTTCCGTGTTGGTGGTCCTTTGCCATTCCCTCATTTTGGTGAAGGCGGACCGATATTTAATTCAGGTAAGAACAAACTATTCTTCTTTACGAGCTATGAAAAAGAAGAACTTACACAACCTGGCACAACATTTACCGCGAACTCTGGAACTGAACCAATCGCTGGTAATAAAACCCGTGTTTTGGCATCTGATCTAAACAACTTGAGCAGCTATTTGGCTACGAATTTCAAATATACAACTGGACCTTATCAAGACTACACTCAAGCTACTCCGGCGAAGAAATTTTTGCTTCGGGGCGACTACAATATCAATTCTACAAACAGATTGAGCCTTAGATATATCCAACTTGATTCCAGTACCGATGTATTGATTTCAAACTCATCGTCACTTGGCTTAGGCAATCGCAGATCGAATTCGAATTCGCTAAGTTATGAAAATTCGAATTACCAAATCCTCGAAAATATCCGCTCAGTAGTTGGTGAGTGGAATGCAGCTTTTGGAAGCCAGGCATCAAACAGTCTCATCGTCGGCTATACAAAGCAGGATGAAAGCAGAGGCTATAAAGGAGATTTCTTTCCTTTAGTTGATATTCTCCAAGGCGGCACTAACTACATAAGTTTCGGTTTTGAACCATTCACGCCGAATAATGAGCTTCGATACGAATCAATCCAAGTTCAAGACAATCTGACCTTTTATCGTGGTTCCCATACGATCGCGACTGGCATGAGCTACGAAAATTACAAATCTGAGAACGTGTTTTTCCCAGGGGCACAAAGCGTTTACGTTTATAATTCGCTTGCTGATTTTTATGCGGACGCAAATAGCTTCTTGGCTAATCCGGGTCGAACGGCTTCTCCGGTCAGCTTGAGACGTTTTCAAGTTCGTTGGTCAAATATCCCAGGACTCGAAAAACCAACCCAACCTCTTGAGGTCAATTATTATGGTTTTTATGGACAAGATACTTGGAAACTTCGTGATAACTTTTCATTGACTTACGGTCTGCGTGCTGACATTCCTTTTTTTGCGGAAACGGGCTTTTCCAATCCGCAAGTTGATGGTTTGAACTTTTTGGATGAAAACGGTCAAACCGTTAAATACAGCACGGCAAAACTTCCTGATTCTAGTTTCCTATGGTCACCAAGAGTCGGTTTCAACTGGAGCCCGTTAGGCAACGGAAGAGTTCAGGTTCGCGGTGGAACGGGCGTATTTACTGCTCGACCGGCATATGTTTGGATTTCAAATCAAATTGGAAACAATGGTATTTTGACTGGGTTTGAGCAAGTGGACAACACACTTACGAGACCTTTTAACCCGAATCCGGATCGCTATAAACCGACAACCGTAACAGGTGCTCCAGCGGCTTCGTATGAACTTGCTTTGACGCAAGATAACTTCAAGTTTCCGCAAATTTGGCGTACGAGCGTTGCGGCTGACATTAAGTTACCGTTTGGTTTAGTTGGCGGTGTTGATTATTCGTTGTCGAAGGATGTAAATGGTATTTACTACATCAATGCAAACCAAACTGCTCCGAATACTGCATTCACAGGTCCGGATAATAGACCGCGATGGACAACCACAAACCGAATCAATAGTGCAATCACTAGTGCCGTAGTACTCAAGAACCAAAACATTGGTAAAACTTGGAATCTTGCGTTTACGCTTGAAAAGCCTTTTTCAAATGGATTTTGGGCTAAGGGAGCTTACAGCTACGGTGATTCAAGGAATACTGTAGATCCGGGATCGATCGCTTTCGGCTCGTGGAATAACAACCAACATGCGAGCAACCCAAACAATCCAGGACTAGGATTTAGTGCAGCTTCTGCCGGACACCGTATATTTGGAACGTTCTCGTACAGCAAAGAATACTTCAAGTTTGGCGGCACAACGGTTTCGATGTTCTATGAAACAAGAACGGGCGGAAACAGTAGCTATATATTCGGCGGTGACTTAAATGGCGACGGTGGAACAACTAACGATCTCATTTATATCCCGAAGGATATTTCCGAAATGAACTTCGGTAATATCACAACCGCAACCAACGGAATTCTCTTTACGGCTGCACAGCAGGCTACTGCTTTTGATGCGTATATCAATCAAGATCCTTACTTGTCTAAGAATCGTGGTAAATTCGCCCAACGCGGAGGTGTTTTCCTTCCTTTGCAGACAAGTGTTGATTTCAGTTTAGCTCAAGACTTGTTCTTCAAAGTTAAGAACCAAACACAGAAATTCCAATTGAGATTTGACGTTCTAAACTTCGGTAATTTACTTAATAAGAACTGGGGTACAGGACAACGATTCAATAACACTCAAGTTTTGGTACCTACAAGCACAAGCGGTACAGCGACCTGTAGAGCCACAAGTGTGACAACCGCAGCAACCTATTGTTTACAGCGAGTTGGTGGAAATCTTATTGCAGATTCTTTCGTAAAGACTGCCGGTGTTACTGATGTGTATCGAGTTCAAATTGGACTTCGATATACTTTCAACAAGTAGTTCATTGCTTTAATTTCTCTCGAAGTTTGAGACTTTTATGGCGTGGTTCATTGCGAATCACGCCATTTTTTTGTTTAATCGGACTTGTTATGAAGATATTGCAAATCAGTTCGGCAAAGCATTATGGTGGCGGAGAGCGGCATTTTGTTGATTTATGCAGGGGTTTGCAGGAAAAAGGACACGAAGTATTTGCGATTTTGCGTCCAACTTGCCAGTGGCAAGACAGACTCGATTTTCTGCCGAAAGAGAATATCTTTGCGGTTTCGATTCGAAATTCGTTTGGAATTTTTAGTTCGAAGAGAATTGCTAATGTCATCCGCAGAAAAAATATCGAGATCGTACACGCCCACGTTGCGAGAGATTACTTTCCCGTTGGGTTGGCTTGCCGGATCGTAAAAGGTCCCAAATTTGTCTTAACTCGGCACGTGCTTTTTCCGATGAAGGCTTTTTATAGGTTTGCTCTTAATAATCTAAGCAAGGCGATTGCGGTTTCCAGAGGCGTTGAGGAAAATTTACAAGCTTTGTTTCCAAAGGAAAAGGTAGTGATAATTTCGAATGGAATTGAGACAAAAAGCTTTTCGAAGGATGATAGGCAGAAGCAACGCGATGCTTTTCGTTTTGAACATAATATTCCATTTGATGCCCATTTTATTGGCACTCTGGGTGAATTGAAAGAACTAAAAGGTCAGCGTGATTTTGTACTCGCAGCAAAAATTACGGCTGAAAAATTCCCTCAAGCTTACTTTGCGATCGTCGGAAAGGATAACTCTTCAAATCAATCCTTTCGGAGGGAATTAAAGCGTTTGGTAAAAGTTTTTGGATTGACGGATCATTTTATTTGGCTTAATTGGGTTGAAGATACTGCGAATTTTTTGAGTGCATTAGACGTTTACGTTTCGCCTTCGCATTCGGAATCGTTTGGCTTGGCGACTCTGGAGGCGATGGCTGATCAAACGCCGATTGTTGCGACCGAAACGGCAGGCACGAAAGAACTGTTGAGAAATGACGAAAGCGGCTTGCTAGTGCCGATAAAAGACCCTGTAAGTCTTGCAGAATCAGTTAATAAACTATTGGCTGATGAAAATATGCGAATTAAATTAAGTGAAAACGCCTTATTGCGGGCACAGGAAAAATTTAGCCTGCAAAAAATGATTGATGAAACTGAAAAGACATATCAAGATTTAATTTAAAGCCTCCAACCACTTCGCCGTAATCGGTGCAAACTCTTGTAAATAGTCATCTTGGCGTAATTTATCTAAATCTTTCGGTTCATCAATATCGTACCAAATCGGCAATTCTCCAAGACTAAAACCCAAAGCTTCGAGATTTTTCTTTGTTTGCTCAAACGTCTTTTTGGAACTCCATTCGACATTTTCAAACAATCCCTTATTAATTTTTCTCAAACCAATCAGATAAAATCCACCATCATAAGTTTTACCTAAAACTGCATCTTTTGCTTGTAAGATCTCAAACGCTTTTTCAATAAAATTACTCGGAAAAGTTGGTGAATCTGTCCCAATCATCACAATTGAATCCAAACCTTGCGAATAGGCGAATTGAAAAGCATTGAACATTTTTTCGCCCAAGTTTTCCCCAATTTGTGCGACCAAAATAAAATTATGATTCGTAAAATTATCAAAAAAACTTCGTTCGTCAGCTGGCGAATAAGCTATTATCAGCTTATTTTTCAGAGCAGTTGCCTTATTTATCGCATCTTGCAGTAAACAATCGGCAAATTCGGCAGATTGTTGCGGAGTAAAAAAAGGTTGCAGACGGGTTTTCACCTTTCCCGCTTTTGGAACTTTTGCCATAATAACAATTGCACGTTTCATCAGTTAATTATACCGAATTATGCATTATTACAACGAAGAAGACTTAGGAAAATTCGGCGATATTGCCAAGCACAAACCCGAATTATTTGAAAAATTTATGGCTTGGTATCAAGCCTGCCAGGAAGAAGGTGCGTTATCAAAACGCGAAAAAGCATTGATTGGTTTAGCAGTTGCCGTTACGGTTCAGTGTCCGTATTGCATTGATGCTTATACGAATTCGTGTTTGGAAAATGGTTCAAATATGGAGCAAATGACGGAATCAATGCACTTAGCTTCGGCGATTCGCGGTGGTGCAAGTTTGATTCACGGTATTCAATCTCACAACGCACACGACAAGGTTTCGATGTAAAAGTTAAGACGCTTTCTCAGGTTTTTGCATTCTTTTTGGACCGACCCAGAGCCAAAAACCAGTTATCGTAAAAACTAATAGGGAAAATCCCATTAAAGAGGTGTAAAACAGTTTGAAATAGCCGTTGCTATTAAGATATTTATCAATTATCGAACCATCGTGAATATTTTCGATGAAATCAGCATTGCGGCGTTCGAGATGAAGCAATTCGCCTGTCGCTCCATCAACCTGAATTCCCCAATAATCTTCGACGAAAATGAATTTCACCATGCCTTTATCTTGTCGAACGTCAATCCGGTCGAGTTCAACAGAAAGATTTGGATTGACTTTTTCGTGCAGAAATCTTTCGGCATTTTGCCGAAGTTGGTCAAGTGGAAGCCAATCTTGGAGGTTTTTGGAAGTTCCTTTATATGAATCAGCTAAGATCAGACCATTGCTGTTTTTTTTCCAGCCAAGCAACAGACCTGTTATGGCAACCAAAAAGAAAAATGCAAATAAAAAAGCACCTGTAATTCGGTGAATTTTTCGGAACAAACGCAATAATTTTGCCTGACGCTTTCGCTTACTTTCAACATTCATTACATACTTATTTTGTTTGGGTTAAGAAAAATAATCAAATTAAATGGAAGGAAAAAGTTTAAAAAGAATAATTGAATTTCCAAAAGCGACCATTTCGTTTGCTGACAAACTGAGGGCAAGCAACATAAACCTCCTATCTGCAACAATTGACACGCTCCAAGTTAATGTTGGTAAACTTTGTAATCAAGCGTGCAAGCATTGCCACGTTGACGCTTCGCCGATTCGGACAGAGATTATGCAGCATGAAACAGTGGATGCTTGTCTCAAAGTTCTGCGTGAAAATGATATTAAAACGCTTGATATAACTGGCGGAGCTCCCGAATTGATTCCAGATTTTAGATATTTTGTTACCGAAGCGAAAAAACTCAGCGTTCACATTCTTGTTAGACATAATTTGACCGTGATGTTTGAAGAAAATCAGCTAGATTTACCAGAATTTTTTGCTGAAAATGAGGTTGAAGTTGTTTCAAGTTTGCCATATTTCCTCGCCGAAAAAACTGACGCTCAACGTGGAACAGGAGTTTTCGATAAGTCAATCGAAGCCTTGAAAAAGCTCAACGCTGTCGGTTACGGAATTGCTAAAAAGTTGCAATTGAATCTTGTCTATAATCCGGTTGGAGCATTTTTACCGCCCGAACAATCTGCCATTGAAAATGATTTTAAGCGAGAACTAAAACAGCGTTACGACATTGTTTTCAACAACTTATATGCAATTACAAATATGCCAATTGCGAGATATTTAGATTGGCTCCGACGCACCAAAAACGAAGAATCGTATATGCAAAAACTCGTTAATGCCTTCAATCCGGCAACAATCGAAGGCTTAATGTGCCGAAACATCATCAGCGTTGACTGGCTCGGAAATTTATACGATTGCGATTTTAACCAAATGCTCGAAATGCCGGTTGATACGAAACAAACTGTATTTAACTTTGATTTTGAAACGCTGAAAAACCGCAAAATCGTGACGGAAAATCATTGTTTTGGTTGCACGGCAGGAAGTGGTTCAAGTTGCGGCGGAGCAGTTGCTTGATAAGACTTTCCGAGGAGTTCCGAAACCGGCGAACAACCAATTCCGCTTGAAGTAAGAAAAATTGCCTCTACATTTTGCAGACTTTCGATTGGTTCTTCTACCTCAAAAACCTCATTATTTTCAATAATAGACTCGCGGACCGTACCCGCCAAACATCCGGTTTTCAAGCTTGGCGTAAAAAGTTTGTAATCCTTCTGCCAAAAAATATTTGCCATACACGCTGATGCGATTTCACCGCGTTCATTGATCCGAACCGCTTCGTCAAATCCGAGTTGTTTCGCATCTTTCAGGGCTAAAATATTTTCTAAATAGTTGCAAGATTTGATGTTTACCAGCGGTGAAGTTGAATTTATTAAAAAGGGTGAGATCGCTAATTTTATTGCTGAGGCTTTTCTCAGGTCTCCTGTAGTAATCAAACAACTCGTCTTATTTGCAGTATCCAAATGCCAAATCTGACTTGCAGATTCGTCAAAAAAAGTGATTCGTAAGCGTCCGCTAATCACTTTATTTTCGGCGATTATTTCGAGCAGAGAATTATAGACAATTTGCTCGGTAAACTCTGTTAAATCAATATTTATGCGGAAAGCATTTTCGCTCAAACGCCGCCAATGTTTTTCCCATAAAAAAGGTTTTGAATCATAAACAGCTAAGGTAGTAAAAATTCCTTTACCATAAAAAGTTGCGGATGAAATTGCGGAAAGTTTTGTTTGCGACGCGAGAGTAATTTGATGATTAAAGGAGACAAATTTGTGCATCAGAACTTTAATTTTGCCTTAACTCACAGCACGTTTGCGGCGTTTTTGAGCCATCGGAAATTCAAGCCGGAAATTTGTACCTTCACCGACAATGCTTGTAGCCTCAATACTTCCCGAGTGTTCCTGGACGATTCCGTAGCTTACCGCTAAGCCCAATCCGGTTCCGCTTCCAACCCCTTTTGTTGTAAAAAACGGGTCAAAAATTTTGTTCAAATTTTCCGGTTCAATCCCAATTCCATTATCTTTCACTTCGATAATCACGGAATCATCGTCTTCAATTCTAGTAGTTAATTTGATCTCGCCTTCGGCAAATATCGCATCGCGGGCATTAAGAATCAAATTAGTAAAAACTTGCTGAAGCTTGCCCGCATTACCAAAAACGAGCGGGAGCGATTTTTCGTAGTTTTTCTCAATTTTGATATTAGATTGTCTAAACTGAATCTCCAATAACTGCAAGGTATTGTCCAACGTTTTATTAATGTCAATTTCAACAAATTCAGTCGTGTTGCCAACCCGCGAAAAATTGAGTAAATTTCCTGCAATATTAGAGGCACGCTCGGTCTGCTTTTGTACTTTAAGCAGCAGTTTATGCTTCGGATCGGTTTCGGGAATCATTCCTAAAAGCATTTGTGTGTAGCTCGAAACGCCTGTTAAAGGCGTATTAACTTCATGTGCAACACCCGCGGCAAGCAAACCAATGCTCGAAAGTTTTTCACTTTGCTGCAAGGATTCTTCAAGTTTAACGCGTGATGTGACGTTTTCCATCACGATAATTGCACCGGTTTGACCTTGAGAAACTGTTCGAAGCGGGGCGACCGCAGTATTTAAGATCAAACGTTTTCCGCTGGTTGTTGTTGTGTGAAGCTTATAAGCATGCCTCAATTCTTGCAGATGCCAGCGGGATTTGCCTAAAATTTGCAAAAGATTTACAGAGAAGTTTTCGTCAAATAATGTAACGACCATTTTGCCGACAACCTGATCTCGCGAAAGTTCCATCATTTCTTCAAATGTCGTATTACTTCGTGTTACCTTTCCGTTTTCATCAACCGCCAAAAGCCCAACGTTGACAGACTCAACAATCGATTCATTGAATTCCTTGAGCAAAGCCAACTCATTTGCACGGGTCGCTTGCTCTTCATAAAGCAACGAATTATCGATTGCGACCGCGACATACCCGGAAACAGTTTGAAGGATTTCTAAATCCTCAGAAGAAAGCAGAGAGCCGTCAATCCCACGCCCAAGCCCAATCACAGCCACCATTTTTCCGCGAACAACGCACGGGGCATAATAATGCAATTCTTGCGGAGAAAATAATTGTCCATCGTTAGTTTCGTGTTCGGAAATTTCAAGTTCATCTGCCCGCACGATGCCGGAACTGGCTGATTTGGTTCGAATCATTGTTCTAAAATCCAGTGGAACCGTATAAGCCGAATTCACACCGACGGATTTTGCGATCCTATATCCACCCAAAGCATTTTGGTCTTCAATAAAAACAGCGATTTTTTCAACTGCTAAAACTTGCTGCAAGCGTTGCACCAAAGCAGTTGTCAGCGGCTCTATTCCGCTCGTGGCAGAAAGAGTTCGCCCGAAATCAAGCAGTCCGCGTCGCATATCATAACGTTCGCCATAAAAATAACGGTCAGCACGCTCTTGTAAAAAATTCTTCAGGGGCTCGGAAAGTAATATGATCGCGGACATTGCGACGACAGCGATCAAGCCATTAATGAGATTTGCTGTATTAAATTCAACTCTAAATATCAAGAAAACAAATGCTAGAGCAACCGCTCCGATAAGCATCGCTATCGCAATCGTCGTTAAGGCATAAACGAAAACACGGCGGACCACCACATCCACATCCATCAAACGATAGCGGACGACGGAATGCCCAAAACTCAGCGGAATCAAGGCTAAAGGAAGAGTGGTTAGAGCCGTAGTTGAAATATCTTCAGGTAAATAAATAAATCGTTTGCCAATTTGAAAAGCGATAATTGGGAAAATAGCTACAATGGTTCCCCAAACAGTCCATTTAAGTCTTTGCCGGACAACCGTTTGCTGATTCGTAGCAAATCGCCAGACCAAAACACCTGCTCCGATAGCAATGCCGGTCGCGAAATTTGCAAAACCCAATAGATAAAGATTGCCGAGCAAATCATATTTATCAATTAGCTTTGCCCATTCGTCCATCAATTCAGAGCGAAAACTGACATAACACGCTATAGTGCTGACAAAAATCAAAATTGCAGGAATATATAGAGCGATGGTTTTCCAACGTGTTTCGCCGAAAACATTGCTTCTCGTTGGATATCGCCAACAAAAATGAAGGAAAATCGGTGCGAAAAATATAAACGCCAAATCGTCGATAATATTTACGGCAAGATCAAAATCTTCACCAGAGCCGATGGGTTTATAAAGATGAAAAGTAAATGCAGCGAGACAAAGCGTTGCAAAATGGAGGACAAAAGGAGCATTGCTGCCTTGTTTGAAAAGAACAAAAAGCCCAATTAAAAGCCAAATTACTCCTACAAATGAGAGAAAAACAATCGAAGGAGTCCAGCGATCCTTAGCCTCAATGTTGTGTAAATCGGCGTAGTAAAAATTATCTTTGAAAGAATAAGCAGGGCGTTGGTAAAAGTAAGTTAAATCGCCGTCAAGTCCGGCTTTTTCAAGATACAATTGAGGAGCCGAAGGCGAATCAATTTCCTCAAAAGTCTTTTCATCAAGGCTTATTGCAATGAGTTTGTCGCCGGCTAGCAATCCTGCACGTCCGCCTGCCATTGCCGGATCAACTCTTTCGGCGTAAATGCCATCAGTTTTTTGAATCCACGTTACGCCATCGTTTGGCGGGAAGTCTTTATTTGCCCTTTGAGAAAGATTGAAGACTGCTCCGCCAACTAGCATAACCAATGCTAAAAGCCATATCAAACTCCAACTTGTGAGTACTTTGCCTTTCATCTTTTTGACGGACCAAACCAAATTAATTTAACGCAAAAGTTGTTCCAATACTTTTATCTGCTAAATCTGCATTTAATCCCTGCAAATACAAGCCTTCCACTAAGATATACGTATAATAGACGAATTTTTATTCAAGTTTTTCTTATGACATCCGAGATTTTGGAGAAAAACTTTTTTAGACAAAAAAACCGCAGATCAAAATTTCTCTCTGCGGCAGATTCCTAATTTCAAATTTATGTATTTCTTTCTAAAATCTAACGGATATCCCACCCCGCAAAATTCTTCTTTGCGAACTCAATTTCAAGCTTCCTTCTTCGCCGTGAACCCCAATTTGAAAATCTAAAATATTTCTGGCGTCGATTACCGCAGTTGCCCTGAAAGGAAGCCCTAAATTTGGCAACGACTGAGTTACCAAAACACTCAAGCCCGGATCAAATATGGCGAGTCTGCCTTGGAAAGGATCAATCGCAAAAACTGTTGCTTGCGGTGAAAGCCGGAAAATTGTGCGAACGTTGGTTCCTGTTTTTAAGTCTGTATTTAATTGACCAACAAAGGTTTGAAACAATCCGTCTTCAAACATATTTGCCGGATTTGTGACAGCGTCAGGCGATAATTTCTGACCCGTTCCAAATGAATATCCTGCAGATGTGCTGAAAAGCTTGTTTATTCGGCGACTATACACAACTCTGAATCCTTGTGATTTTCCTTGCTGGGTGGCATCAATCTGATTGAAACTCTCAGCATTCAAAGCATTTATCGGCATATTTGTAAGCCCAATGCCTCGTCCTACGACCGAATCAAAGAAGGCAGTTGTTTCAACGCTTGATTTATTATCCAAGATCCGCTCCAAGCCAAATTCAAGCCGACGGGTTTTATTCATTTGAGGCTTGCCTTCTTCTAAAGCAATTGATTTTGGTTCAAATTGTTGACGGAAAAGCACTTGACTTCCTTCAAATTCAATCGCATCCGACCATGTTTTCTCTTCGGTCTGGGTAGTAAAAGCCGTTTTCACACGAGTTTTTGAATTCAAATCAACTTGCAAGCCAAAACGCGGCGTCAATGACGAATCATCACCTGCACCAAAGAAACGGGAATAATCTACGCCGAAAACCAAGATTACACCCTCGCGTACTTTCCATTCATCAAGGGCTTGGAGAGAAACTTGTCCGAGTTGTTTTTCAGATTCGGCAATTTTCATCGTACCTATTTTACTTACCGAAGTTGAAATTCTTATTTGATGATTATCATTTGGACGAGTTTTTACAATTGCTTCTAGTCTGCCCGGAGCAAAGCTTTTTGTACCCGTTTGCCCGGCAAAAATAATTTCGGTGTTATCGTTTAGAGGTTGGATAGTTGCAAAATTAAAGCCCGTGAAACCGCCCATCTCGGAATCGGCAAAGTACGTTTCAACAACACTTTGCACGTGGCGTTTAGACCTGGTTTCGCGATCATCGGCTACGCTTATCGTTTCCTCAGTATCTTGTTTATTCTCAGCAATGGGTGCATCGCCTTCATCGTTTTGATAAATCGAACGTCTGCTTTGAGCTGCCCTGATCCGCCATTTTGAACTATTTCGATCTATTGTTTTTTCAGGAAGAGTATTTCCGCTGCCAACTTTTTCGAGTTTAAAACCGTAGTTTAACTCCGTCGAACGACCAATCTGGACATCATTTACAGTTGATGCATTATAACCTTGTGCTACTGCTAAAATCGTATATTTACCAGGTAAAACCTTTGTTAAAAACCTGCCGTCAAATGCCGAACGCACTTGCTTAAATGCTCTCGAAGAACCAATTTGAAAAACTGCGACAATCGCATTTGAAATCGGATTTCCTTGTTCGTCACGCACAATTCCCTTAATAATTCCGAGGCTGGAATTTTGTTCAACTACGATTTTTGCTTCAATTTTGAATGTTTGCGTAAAGAATACAGCAATAGGTGCAAGCAAGATAAAACTTGTACGTAGCAGATTTTTTTTAAGGGTAGTATTGAACAGCATTTGAATAAACAACCTCCGAATAAATGCAAAAACCATCATAAAGGAGGGGAAATTTAGCAAAATATACTGAAAAGATACTTTTCAGACCAATTTCGTATTTTCTTTCTATCTGTCAATTGTGTCAAGTTGACAGACATTAACTCGTGTATATTATGATGCCGTAAACTTGACAAAGTTGCCCCAACGGTTAGAATAACTCTTGTGTTTTTACACAAACTGCGGAGACGTGGCTGAGTGGCTGAAAGCGGCAGTTTGCTAAATTGTTGAAGATCAAAAGTCTTCCACAGGTTCGAATCCTGTCGTCTCCGCCATATATTTTAGATTGGCTATCAAATTTTCGGTTTGATAGCCTTTCTTCATTTTAAGAGATTTAATATTGGAAAAAATAAATATGACGTTTATCAAAATCTACTTAATTACGCTTCCCGTTTTCTTTGCGATTGATATGATTTGGCTCGGATTTATAGCCAAAATTTTTTATCGCGAACACATTGGTTCGCTACTTGCTCCAAATGTTAATTGGACTGCCGCAATCGTGTTTTACCTTATGTTTATCGCTGGATTAGTGATTTTTGTGATTTCACCGGCGATTGAAAAAAGTTCTTGGACTTATGCCTTAATTTACGGTGCGATGTTCGGGCTGATCACATATGCAACATACGATTTAACAAACCTCGCGACTCTCAAAGATTGGTCGTTGACGGTCGTAATTGTCGATATGATTTGGGGAATGGTGCTTTCGGCTTCGGTTTCTACGATTAGTTATTTTATCTCGTCCAGATATGCAGTATGAACGAATTTGTCGCGGCAATTTTGGTTGTGTTCGTTTTCGCAAATGTCGGTTTTGTTGTTTCGCTGATAAAAAAACGCAATGATGTTGCGGACGTCTTCTGGGGAATTGGATTTATCTTGGTCGCCTGGACGGCGTTTTTCTTTCCTGATAACTTCAACATTCGCAGTATTTTTGTCAACATTTTGGTAACGATTTGGGGTTTGCGATTGGCATTGCATATCGGTTTGCGAAATCGTGGAAAAGGCGAAGATTTCCGCTATAAAACGTGGCGAGAAAGTTGGGGCAAAACGTTTTTTGTCCGTTCGTATTTTCAAGTTTTTATTCTGCAAGGTTTTCTACTTTTCATTATTTCTCTACCAATAATCTTCGTAAATAAAGAAAACACGGCGTTTAGCGTTTTTGACATTTTGGGAATAACCATTTGGATCATCGGCTTTCTATTTGAAACAATCGGCGATTATCAGCTTCTGCAATTTACAAAAGATCCCGAGAACAAAGGAAAAATTATCAAAAACGGACTCTGGAAATTCACGCGGCATCCAAATTATTTCGGCGAAGTTGTTTTATGGTTGGGAATTTTCTGTTTCGCATTGCCGTTTGGCTATTGGACGATTCTCAGCCCGATTACGATAACCGTCTTAATTCTATATGTTTCGGGCGTTCCGATGCTTGAGAAAAAATACGAAAACAACGCGGAATTCATCGAGTATAAAAAGCGGACGAGTGCTTTTTTCCCAATGTTGCCGAAAAATTAACCAAGCGTTTCTACATCACCAACTTTCTGAAGTAAAATCAATACTATGACAACACGAGTAAGATTTGCACCATCGCCGACAGGCTATTTACACATTGGTTCTGCCCGAACTGCCCTTTTTAATTATCTTTTCGCCAAGCACACGGGCGGAAAATTTTTGCTTCGCATTGAAGATACTGATCTCGCACGTTCGACTGATGAATCGACTCGTTCGATTTTGGAAGGTTTGGAATGGCTTGGTTTCTCGCATGATGAGGAAATTGTTTTTCAATCAAATAATGCTGATAAGCATCGTGCGGCGGTTCAAAAACTTCTCGAAGAAGGGAAGGCTTATCGCGATTTTACGCCAAAAGCCGAAGTTTCTGATAAAGATGTGAAAGCGGCGATTCAAGAAAAAGCACGCGAAAATCTGGACATGCGGGCGAATCCTTTTCGAGATCTATCGAAAGAAGAATCGGACGAAAAAGCGAAAACTCAGCCTTTTGCGATTCGTTTGAAAGTGGCTCGCGAAGGTAAAACTTCATTCGAAGATCTGGTTTACGGCTTGCTCGAACGCGATTACAGCGAAATCGAAGACCTCGTTTTGCTACGCACTGATGGTCATCCGCTTTATAATTTCGCGGTGGTTTGCGACGACATTGAGATGAAAATTACGCACATAATACGCGGGCAAGATCACCTTACTAATTCGCACAAACAGATTCTGATCTATGAAGCTCTCGGCGAAAAACCGCCGGAATTCGCTCATTTGCCGCTGATTCTCGCTCCGAATAAAGGCAAATTGTCCAAACGAAAACACGGCGAAGTTGTTTCGATGACGACGTATCGTGACGCGGGTTTCGTCGCCGGTGCTTTCCGGAATTTTCTCGCACTCCTGGGTTGGTCTTCGAAAACCGAACAGGAAATCATGACTTTGGAAGAGCTTATTGAGCATTTTACGCTTGATGGAATTCACCGTAGTAATGCCGTTTTCAATTTCGATGCGGTAGATCCGCGTCGTTGGACAGACGACAAGGCAATCTGGATGAACGCCGAATATATCCGCACAATGCCGGTTGAAGATTTGCTGCCGCTCGTGAAAGCCGAACTGAAATCCGCAAAGCTTTGGCGTGATGAATATGAGGACGACGACAAAATTTGGTTTGAAAATACAATAAACCTGATTCGCCAACGCTTTTTCACGCTCAAAGATTTTTCCAGTCAAGGCAGAGCTTTCTTTAGCGAAGACTTCGATTTCGATAATGCCGCAATTGAAAAAAATCTAGGCAAAGAGCCGAATCTAAAAACTTGGTTGCCCGAATTAGCTGATGTTTTAGAAAAAACCGAAGATTTTACGCACGATAATCTGCAGGAAGTCGTCAAAGAATTCTGCGAAGCCAAAGGCACAAAACTAGGTGTTTTATTAAATGGAGCAAGAGTTTTGCTAACCGGACAAGGCGTTGGACCCTCGATGTTGGCGGTGCTTGAAACGCTTGGGAAAGAAAAATGCGTTTTGCGGTTAAAGAGTCAGGTTGTTTGGAATCTTTAAGAATATACCGTTTTATTGTTCAACAATCTCCGCGGAATTGTTTCGGTCGGTTATAGCGTAAGTTCATCGCCGGCAACTCTTTATGGATGCTTTTTTCAATTTAGGGAAATTGAAAAGCAATAAAGTGTAGAACCTTAAACAAAAGAACATTTATTTTTCGAAAACAGGGCAGTCAAACGCTCTGCTTTTTTATTGGTTACGAAAATATTTATCGCTTGGGCGTGAGCGTGTCACAAATTCCCAATTTTGCTATACTGAAAAATCCTTTTGGGCAACAATTGGGGGCAATGTGGCATCGAAAACACATTGGAAATCAAATTCTTTTCCGATATTTAGTCTATGAAAAATTCAGCTCGCTTTTTTGGTTTTTTAACCTTGATTTTTGCATTTAGTTTGGCGGCAATAGCACAAACTCCAACGCCGACTCAGCGTCCTAAAATTGATGACGATGGTGCGACCAAAACCGTGGAAGTCCGCTTGCCCGTGAAAGTTACGGACAAAAAGAAAAATCTGATCACGGGTTTAACTCGCGGTGATTTTTTGATCTTGGAAGATGGTGTTCAGCAAGAAGTAACGTTTTTTAGTGATGAAAAAACGAATCCGGCGGTTTTCGTCGGAGTTTTGATGGATACTTCGCCATCGACTGCCGGGAAGCTTAAATTTTCAAAAGAATCTGCGAAAAACTTTATTTATACGGTAACGAGATTGCGAAAAGATAAAGCGGCTTTTATGACGTTTGACCATGAAATAAATCTGATTCAGGATTTTACGGATAAGCTGGATCTATTGGACAGAGCTGTTGACGGGGTAAAAAAATCGGGTTCGCAGACTTCGCTTTACGATGCGATTTGGCAGTTTTCCGATGAAAAATTGCGGAATGCTCCGGGCAGACGGGTTATCGTAATAATCACGGATGGCGAGGATACATTCAGCCGTGCGGATTTGAATGACGCGATTGATATCGCACAGCGAACCGAAACGACAATTTTTGCCATCTCAACTAAAGCAGGTTTTGGCGGAGTTGTGCCGGGAGTAGAAGCCGGAACTGTGAATGATAAAGGCGACAAAGATTTGGTTAGATTGTGCGAAGAAACCGGCGGGTCGGCTTATTTTACGGGCGATCAACTTGCTCTGGAGCGAGCTTTCAAAAAGATTTCTGAAGAGTTACGCTCGCAATATATCATTACTTATCGTCCGATCAATCAGAATTACGACGGTAAAAATCGCAAGATCGAAGTTAAATTTACTGACAGTCAAAAAACAAAAAGCTACAAAATTAATGCCAAAAATGGTTATCGGGCGATTCGCGAGAGTTTGAAACAATAGTTAAGAAAGCAAAGAAATGAAAAGATTTAGAGAAATATTTGCGGTTGGTTTGATGTTTATTGGCATTGCTCTTTTAGCATCGTCTGCTACTTTTGCCCAAGATGTTCCAAAGCCAACTCCAACTCCGAATATTGAAGAAGATACTGAAATACTGAAAATCGATACCGAACTCGTAAATCTGCTTTTCACTGCTCAGGACAAAAATCGTCGTTTGCTGACAACACTAAAAAAAGAGGATATTCGTATACTCGAAGATGGGCAGCCGCAGGAGATCTTTACTTTTCAAAGGCAAGTTGATTTACCGCTGAGTTTGGCGGTTTTGATAGATGTTAGCGGTTCACAAGAGCGTACTTTGCCGGAAGAGAGAATGGCGGCGAAATCATTTGTGCAAAACGTAGTTCGCCCTGAAATGGACGAAGTTTGCATCATTTCTTTTACGGGTGAAGCTACGCTCGAACAGGGTTTGACAAGCAATATTGCAAGGCTCGGACGAGCGATTGACCGCGTTCAATTTGTGCCGCCTTCGGGTTATGTTGGCGGCGGTGTAATTGCGGGAACTCCTCCAATTTCGGGTAGAAATAGTGCAATCGCCGGATCGACGGCGATTTGGGACGCAATTTGGGTGACATCCGAAGAAGTTTTGGGCGAATCTCCACAGAAAACACGACGAGCGATCATTCTTTTATCAGACGGTGTAAATACCTTTGGAGACAAGAAGTTAGACGATGCCGTGCAGGCTGCGTTAAAAGCTGATGCCGTAATTTATTCGATTGGCATTGGTGATAATTTTTATGGCGGAATTGATGAAGGAAATTTGCGAAAAGTCAGCGAGCGAACGGGCGGACGTGCTTTTTTTCCACGTGATGAAAGCGAATTACGCAATGCTTTTACGCAGATTCAGGTCGAAATGCGTTCGCAATATTTGATCGCTTATGAGCCTTCAAATCCGAAAAAAGATGGCTCCTATCGCAAGGTTGAAGTGCAATTAACTAATAATGATCTGACGAAAGAAAAAGTAAAAGTAACGCATCGGCAAGGTTATTTTGCACAATCTGAATCCGCTTCGCCTAAAAAGACGAAAAATTAGGTAAGTTGGAATTTATATTTGAGCAATCGGCAGTTGTATTCTAGCTGTCGATTGCTTTTTTAATGTCTAAAAATATGGCTGAATATTACGAATTTGTCACAGTTTGGCGTTTTGACGCACCGATCGAAAAGGTTTGGGAAACCATCAAACATTCCGAGACTTGGCACGAATGGTGGAAAGGCGTGTTGGGCGTTGTCGAATTGAAAGCGGGCGACTCAAACGGTGTTGGAAGCATCCGGCGTTCCACTTGGAAAAGTGCATTGCCCTACAAACTTGAATTCGATTCTGAAATCGTAAAGATCGAGCCGCAAAAACTGATCGAAGCCAGAGCCTTTGGCGAACTCGAAGGCGTTGGAATTTGGACATTTACGGCTGAAAATGAGACGACAACTCACGTCCGTTACGATTGGAAAGTTAAAACAACGAAATCGTGGATGAATTATCTCTCACCGATTGCCAAACCGTTTTTCAAATGGAATCACGATACGATCATGAATTGGGGCGGTAAAGGGCTAGCAAAAAAACTCAATTGCAAACTGCTCTCAGCTTAAATTCCCCAACATTTTTCGAAAGTTTTATGGTAATCTTTTGCTTACTATGAACCCAAAACTTTTTCTTTGTATGTCTCTGTGTCTCTGTATCTCGGCGGTCAATATTTTCGCCCAAAAGAAGGAGAAGCCAAACCCTGAAATCGTCAAAATGCTGAAAGAAGTTTCGGCTAAAAGAATCGAGGCTGATATTCGCAAACTCGTTTCATTTGGAACGCGAAATACGCTTTCTGAGCAGGATAATCCGACTCGCGGGATTGGTGCGGCACGCGATTGGTTGTTCGACGAATTTACTCGGATTTCTAAAGACTGCGGTGGCTGTTTGGACGTGCAAAAGCAGACTTTTCTCCAACCAAAAGCAAATCGAATTCCTGAACCTACCAATCTAACTAATGTGTTTGCAATACTTAAAGGCACGAAAAATCCTGATAGAATTTACGTTGTCAGCGGACATTACGATTCAATGTGTACTTCGCCGACCGATGCAAAATGCGATGCTCCGGGTGCAAACGACGACGCGTCTGGCACTGCCGTAAGTCTCGAACTCGCACGCGTGATGTCCAAACAAAAGTTTGATGCAACTATTGTCTTTATGGCAGTTCCGGGCGAAGAACAAGGGCTTTTAGGAGCGACATATTACGCCGAACAAGCGAAAGTAAATAAGATTAATATTGAGGCAATGTTTACCAATGATATTGTCGGCGGAGCGTTGAAATTTAAAAATTCGCCTGATAGAAGTAAAGTTCGCATCTTTGCGGAAGGCGTTCCTTCGGACGAAACGCCGCAACAGGGAAATACACGGCGAAGCGTTGGCGGCGAAAATGATTCATCTTCGCGTCAATTGGCAAGATATATTAAGGAACAATCCGATAAATATTTGAAAAAATTTACGCCGTGGATAATTTATCGCAGAGATAGATATTTACGCGGCGGCGACCATATTCCCTTTCTCGAACGCGGTTTTGCGGCAATACGCATTACCGAATCTAATGAAGATTACACCCGCCAACATCAAAATCTCAGAACTGAAGACGGAATAAACTACGGCGATTTACCCGACTTTGTCGATTTTGAATACGTTTCAAATGTAACGCGGGTGAATATGATTTCACTGGCGAGTCTGGCAAATGCACCTGCCAAACCCCAAAATGTGGCGATTTTAACGACTCGGCTGACCAACGATACTGATTTGAAATGGGATGCCAATACCGATAGCGATATTTCAAGTTACGAAGTGGTTTGGCGTGATACAACCGCCGCCGATTGGACGAATTCCATTAATGTCGGCAACGTTACCACTTTCACAGCCAAAGAAATGTCGAAAGACAATTACTTTTTCGGCATTCGGGCAGTTGATAAAGACGGAAATAAAAGCCCGGTTAGTTTTCCAAAACCTGTGAGATAAGTTTTTGTGTCAGTAGCCCGATTGAAAAGCGATCTTTGCTTTAAAAAATTTATTGATTAACTCACTTCGGAACAAAATTTGTCTTTTGGTGTCTAAAACATCAGGAGACAAATTTTATGAAAATAAATCCACTTAATCACATCAAAATTGCATCGCCTTGTTCCGCAAATTGGGATGAAATGTTGGGCGATAAACGCCAACGCTTTTGCACTGAATGCAAATTAAATGTCTATAATTTGTCGGAAATGACACAACGTGAGGCTGAAAAATTTTTGTTTGAAGCCGAAGGACGAGTTTGTGTCAGGCTTTATAAACGCACTGACGGAACAGTTATCACGCAAGATTGTCCGATTGGCTGGGCAGCAATTAAACGGAGAGTTTCGCGTGTGGCAACCGCAAGTTTTTCGCTAATCGTTGGCTTTTTCGGCGGACTCTTTGCCGTTTCGCAAACTCCATTTGATAACTCAAAATTGATTGAGGATGTTTCACTTGAGAAAGAAACATTTCAAGAGATTGTTGCTGGTGAAATGAATGAATTAAACGACATTAATTTATCAGACACAAAACCGAGCAAATCTAATGGAATAGATTTCACCTTAATGGGAGGAATCGGCTCAAGTCCATTCGATTCAATGATGTGGATTTTTACCGAAAAGTATCCAAAAAAATAATTTTGCAAGAAATTTCACTTTGATTCGTTCGATAAATTGAATGAGTAATTCTTCAATTTGAGGTCGTAAGAAAGATGAAAACGAATCCATTAAATAATATCAAAATCGCGTCGCCTTGCTCAGCAGATTGGAACGCAATGTATGGCGATGAACGTAAGAAATTTTGCGGCGAGTGCAACTTAAATGTCTATAATTTGTCGGGAATGACCAAAGATGAAGCGGAAACTTTATTGTTGGAATCAGAAGGTCGTTTGTGCGTTCGATTTTTCCGGCGTGCGGATGGAACAGTTTTGACGCAAGATTGTCCCGTCGGTTGGGCAAAAGTTAAACGCAATCTCTCGCGAGCTGCAACGGCTATTTTCGCCTTGGTCTTTGGAGCATTCGGTGGACTCTTTGCCTTTAATTCGACCAGAAAAACAGACAATCATACGATGGGGAAAATTGCTCCGGTTAATGTAAAAACTGACGAAGGTGAAAATAATCGTTCGCCTGCAATTATGGGAAATGTTGCGACAATGGGAACACCTTTACCGATAAGAGAAGAAAAAGGCGAATATGAAGTAGGAAAAATGGTTCAAATTCAACCAATCAAACGCAATCGCTAAAACAAACTCGGCTGACCAAAACCTTTTGTCCATTCGATATATTTTTTTGAGTTAAACTTTTTGCCCGAGCTACCCGAAGTCATATAGCGAATTGTGCCAAAAACATTGCGTTCAAACCAAGGTCGGTCGTGTTTGCCAAAGCACCATAAGAATTCCGGCATACGAATTCGGATTTCTGCCATCGAGTGCGTATTTATTGTTAAAATCTTCGAGAATCGCGAAAGCCTCTTCGTAACTTTTTGTCCAAGCAATCACATTTTTGCCCCAAAGCATTCGCACATAATTGTGCATTCCGCCCGTTTCAACCAATTCACGCTGTGCAGCGTTCCAAATTTCATCGTGCGTTTTGAAGTTTTCTAGTTGCTCAATCGAATAAACAAAATCTCGCGTATCGCCGGCATGTTTACGCATCGATTCTTGCGTCCAATTTGGCAAACATTCCAGCGAATCGTATTTATCGTTAAATTTTGTAAAGTTATAAGCCAAATCTCGGCGGACGATTAATTCTTCGAGAAAAACTTCTTTCGATTCGGTTGGAACATCCGCATTATTTACCGCTTCGACAATCTCAAAAACCGATAAAAATCCGAAATGCAAATACGGCGACAAACGCGAACTGCCGTCAACCGAACATTCGTTTCGCGTATCTTTGTAATTCGGAAAAATATTTTTGATAAAATAATTAAGTCTTTTATGTGCGTTCAAACTTCCGCCGTGATAGATATTTGACGGCTTAATTTCGTGATTTATCGAACATCTTGAAACCAAGTTGGCGATATTCTCAACACGTGTTTCAGGGCAATTTACCTGTAAATTATCAGCCCGAACGATAACTTTTTCGTCAGGTTCGCACGTCAAATAATCAGGCAGCATTCGCTTGATTCGCGGTCGAATTGTGTAAGCCGCGTAATTTTCTTTATCAAATTTCGACATCGGAATTATCCCGTTTGAATCAACTGCATAGACAGGAATTTCCGCCCTTTTGGCAATTCTTTTATTGTGTTCTGGAATAATAAAACATGGAAAATCATCGGTTACAATTAACGCTGCTTCTTTAGAAAGTTCGGCGATTGTGTTTTTAGGAAACGTTTCATCTTGCTGCAAATAAAAGAGATATTTGATTCCAAGTTTTGCGAATTCAGCACGTTTTTCTTCAACGCCTTCTAAAATAAACGTATGAATCCGATCATTTGCCCACGGATAATAAAACTTTAAACCTTCGTAAACTACAAGTGGAATTTTACGCTCATTAGCCTCGCGAATTGCGAAATTTAGTGCGTGATTATGCGAAGTTCGCTTAAACATTTGCATCCAATAGAGAACATATTTGGCTTGATTATTAGGAGTTTTTTGGTTTAAAAGTTGGATTCGTTCACTTATTTGTTTCATAACTTTTTCTATAAGAATAAAGTTTATCGCAGAAAAAGCGAAACGGTATTGCCAGCCGTTTTTGTTTTATTGAATGATGGCGATGTGAAATTGAGAGAAATTTTGAAGCAAGTGGAAATTTCGTTATTTCAAATGACTAATAACCAGCAACCGTCCAACCCGCAAAAGGCTTTACCGTTGCACAATTTGGTCCGCCGTCGCGACCGGTTCCGGCAACTTTTGTTTCGAAAATCAGACCTTTTCCGCTTTGAAACTCGGCGATCATTTCGTCGGTAATCCCTTTTAATGGAACTTTTAGCCTACGCGACCACGGCGAGAATATCTGTCCGGCAATCGTTCCGATATCGATATAGATGAAGCGTTCGTCGCGTTTGCCTTGTGCGAAATGCCCGAGGAAATTTGGCGTTTCGCCGTCAGCCATTTTCACCCGAAGCGGAAACTCAAACGTTAAATCGCCGCCGTCCGAGCGTTGTTTTTGAAGGCATTCAAAATTATCTCCGCTGCCTTTTTGCAAGGCGAAATCGACACCCGCAGGCGGTGATTCGAGAATTATTCGCAAAGTAATTTCAATTTCAGTCGGCATATTTTTATCGTATCATAATCGCATATTTGCGTATCATAGCGTATGATTTGCTAAAAATAACAGGAGAGAAATATGAACATCATCCGTGGAATTTTGGCTGTAGTTTTGGGACTAGTCGCGTGTTTTGTAGCGAAAATGGCGGTTATGAAATTTGGTCCGTCGATATTTCCGTTTCCCGATGGAATGAACCCGAACAATCTTGAAGACTGGAAGACGTTTGGTCCTGTATTGCAGGCGAAGCATCTTGTCACGCCGTTTATGGATCACGTCTTCGGCAGCTTTTTCGGCGGATTGGTTGCCGCATTAATCGCCGCGAACCGCAAAATTACGTTTGCGATGGTTATTGGAATCCTACATTTAATCGGGGGAATCGCGGCGGCGTTTATGATTCCAGCACCTGTTTGGTTTATTGCGTTGGATTTGATTGTTGCGTATATTCCGATGGCTTATTTGGGCGGATTGATTTTTGGAAAGGGTAAATAAGATGAAAAAACTAACGAAAATAATTATCGCGATTGCGTTAGTCGCGATGCTTTTTGGTTGCCGTCAAAACGAAGAAAAAGTAATTAATAATGTTCCGAGTTCGAAAGCCGAGGCGGCAACAATCGACGCTCAAAAGAAGCAAATCGCCGAATTGCTCGATTCATTCAACGATGCCGCCGCCAAAGCCGATTTCGAACGCTATTTTGGCTATTTCGCTGAAAATGCAGTATTTATCGGCACTGATGCGACCGAGCATTGGGACAAAAATGCCTTCAAAGAATACGCGAAACCGCATTTCGACAAAAAGAAGACTTGGAATTTCAAATCAATCGACCGTCATATTTTTTTCGATGAAGCGGGCAAGATTGCGTGGTTTGACGAACTTTTATCCACGCAGATGAAAATCTGTCGCGGTTCGGGCGTTCTTCGCAAACAAGGAAACGATTGGAAAATTGAGCAATATGTTTTATCCATGACAATTCCAAACGATAATTCCGATGCGGTGACGAAAATGAAGACTCCGATTGAGGATGAATTGATTAAGAAGCTGACAACCAAATAGTTCTTCTTTGCGGATCTTTGCGTAAACCTTTGCGTCCTTTGCGGTTAAGCGATTTTTTTACCGCAAAGAACAAAGATAAGGACGCGAAGTTCGCGGAGGAAAAACCAAATAGTTCTTCTTTGCGGATCTTTGCGTAAACCTTTGCGTCCTTTGCGGTTAAGCGATTTTTTTACCGCAAAGAACAAAGATAAGGACGCGAAGTTCGCGGAGGAAATCAGTCTAAAATTGGCTTTTTTAACAAACAAAGAGCAGATTCAGGGCAGTAAATGCGTCGAAAACTTAATACACGGCTTAGACGTATATTGGGTAGTAAGCGATTTTAAATTAGACTTGGAGGAAATATGGTCAGAAATATTTTGGGCGTAATTGCAGGATTTATTGTCGGCGGAATTTTTGTAAATCTGTTTCAATGGGTTGGACATCAGATATTTCCCAATTCCCGCGAACATAAATCAGAGCGATTTGGCTTCGCTGGGAGAATATACGAAAACCGCACCGCTCGGGGCGTTAGTAGCGGTAATTGTTGCCCAAACATTGGGTTCGTTTTTTGGTGGTTTGGTGACGGGATTAATCGCAATTGCAAAAAACACAACGGCTTGGATTTACGGCGTTTTGGCGTTATTGATGGCTGGTTTAAATGCGTTTTTGCTGCCGCATCCGATTTGGTTTGTCGTCGTTTCGCTGCTTTTGCCGATTCCGTTGGCGTTGCTTGGCTCGCGTGTTGCGGGAACGTTTGCGAAAGACGCTTGATGAGTAAACAATTCTCGTAATCCCTTTGCGTTTCTTTGCGTAAACCTTTGCGGTTAAGCGACTTTTTTTATCGCAAAGAACGCGAAGATGAAGACGCAAAGTTCGCAAAGGAAGCATTTTCTAACGTAGATCGTCATTAAAAATCAACCTTCATCTTGACATAGTTAGGAATCCTAACTATATTTGAATTGACACTATGTCAAATAAATTTCAAGGAGTAATAAGATGAGTAAATCGGTTTTTTATCATGCGGGTTGTGCTGTTTGCGTAAGTGCGGAGCACGATATTGTTAATCTTGTCGGTTCGGAAAATGTTGAAATCGTTCATTTTGGCAACGATATGTCGAGATTTGAGGAAGCGGAAAAAGCGGGCGTGAAGTCTGTTCCGGCGTTGGTAACTCCAAACGGCAACGTGCTTCATATCAATTTTGGTGCTTCGATGGCAGATGTAAAAGGTTAGTTCTGAATGGCGGAAACGCGACTGTTAAGGAGCGTGTTCTTAGCATATATCGTCACGCTCCCTAACGGTTGCGTTTCTGCTATCAATCAGGAAGTGAGGATACTATGCCAGTAGCAGTTTGGGATACATACGTTACGAGAAAAGATGGTCGAGTGATGCATTTCGACATACTTGCTCCCGCTGAGATCGAAGATAGTTCGACAATTTATCGATTCGGAAGCGAGTACTTGAAAACGAAGGGACAAGCCGGGCAAAGTTTAACCTCAGAACAATGCAGATTTTGCCATCTGGAAACGATGCGACCGCAATGGGAAGAATCGATTAAAAGCCAAGGCAACCATATTATTGAAATGGAAAATTGCGATTAATGAAAAAATCTGCCTTTGACTTAGACCACCAAAATTCGAGTGTTGAAAGCAAAATAATTGCTTCGCTGGAAAGAGTTTCACAGGCGTTTCGGGTTTTGCTTTGGAATGAAAGCAAAGAGTTTTCGTTGAGCCCGATACAGGTGCAAGTGCTGATTTTTCTGCTTCACCATTCCGACGACAAAAGGAAGGTAAGTTATTTAGCGGATGAATTTAACGTCGCAAAACCGACAATCAGCGACACCATAAAAACCCTTGAACAAAAACAACTTATCGAAAAAAAATACGAACCTCTCGACACGCGTAGTTACATCATCCATCTGACCGAAAAGGGCGAAGATGTTGCGAAAAAGACGTCGTTTTTTGCCACTCAAATCCAAGTTCCGATAGACAAACTGCCTTCATCCGATAAAGAAAATTTGCTCTTAAGTCTGCTCGACATCATTCATCATTTGAATAAATCAGGAATCATCACCATCCAACGGATGTGTTTAACTTGCTCGTATTACCAACCGAAAAACAACGAGCAACCTCATTTTTGCAAGCTTCTAAACCAAAACCTTGCCGACTCGGAACTACGAATTGACTGTGCCGAACATAATTTGAAAATGGTGGGTTGATAAGAGACTGTTGAATCTTACAAGCCAAAATGATAAGTTTTGGGAATGATCCAGCCAAACGAATTAAAAATCGAACGCCCGATGACGCTCGCAAGATTGTCACGAAATCGAAAAGATTATGAAAATAATTCCGCTCTTAAAAGTCCGAAATATCGAACATGCAGTTGAGTTTTACACAAAAATTCTCGATTTCGAACTGAAATATCCTGATGAGGAATTGAATCCATTCTGCGTTGATTTGATAAACGGCGATGCGGAATTTCAACTTACAGAGGTGGATGGAATTTACGGCGTTGCGGTAACTGTTCGGGTTGACGACGTGGACGATTTATTTGAAAAATATCTGAAGCGAGGTTTGATAACCCCGAAAAAGGAAAATTCACCGATTCACGAAGGTCCGATTGATCAAACTTGGGGCTTTCGGGAATTTTATGTAACCGATGCTGATGGAAATACGTTGAGATTTTCGACTCCAATTCAAGACTAAATTTAATGAAACCGACATTTTTTGCAAACCAAGCTAATTTCCGAAAATGGCTCGAAGATAATCACAAAAGCGAAACCGAACTTTTGGTCGGATTTTACAAAGTAGGAAGCGGAAAACCTTCGATGACTTGGTCGGAATCGGTCGATCAAGCGTTGTGTTTCGGTTGGATTGACGGAATTCGTCGAAAAGTTGACGACGAAAGTTATTCGATCCGATTCACGCCGCGTCGTGCAACGGGCATTTGGAGCAGAGTAAACATCAATAAAATGAATGAGTTAGAAGCGAAAGGATTGCTTCATCCGGCGGGAATTGCGGCGTTTTCAAAACGAAAAGAACATAAATCTGCGGTCTATGCGTTCGAAAATGAAGAGAAGAAATTGGACGAAGAATTCATCGAAACCTTTAAGAAAAATGATGCCGCGTGGGATTTTTATTCGAACTTGCCGCCGTATTATCTGCGAACATCGGCGTTTTGGGTGATGTCCGCGAAAAAGGACGAAACGCGTTTGGCTCGGCTCGAAAAATTGATAAAATTGAGTGAAAATCACATAAAACTTTTTTAATTAAAAGAAAAAGGAGAAAAAAAAATGGCTAAGAAGGTTTTCATCAATCTGCCCGTTGCAGATTTAACCGCGGCAATGAATTTTTACACCGCAATTGGTTTTACAAACAATCCGCAGTTTACCGACGAAACCGCAGCCTGTATGGTGATAAGCGACGAAATTTATGTGATGATTTTGACCCACGCAAAATTTAAGGAATTTACGAAAAAAGACATCGGCGACGCTTTCAAAACCGCATCAGTCATTAATTGTTTGTCGGTTGATAGCCTTGCCGAAGTAAACGCGATGACCGAAAAAGCGTTGAAAGCGGGTGGAAAAGAAACCGATGATCCAAAGGATTATGGCTTTATGCAGCAACGAAGTTTTGAAGACTTAGACGGGCACCTTTGGGAAGTTTTGTATATGGATGTGACTAAATTTCCTCAAGGATAACTCGGATTTGTAACTATTTTGCAAAAGAATTAGGAGAAAAAATATGAAAATTGCAGCGATAATCGTCCGAATTTTGATGGGACTTTTGTTTATTTTTGGAGCGGTTGCGTTCTTTTTGAGTCCGCCGCCTCAGCTTCCCGATGGAAATATGAAGACTTATTTCGAAGGTTTAGCTGCTTCAGGTTATTTCTTTACCGTTATTGAAAGTTACGGAATTAGTTTGCGGAATTGCGTTGGTCGCAGGGCGATATGTGTCCGCTGGCATTGATAATTTTGTCGCCGATTATTGTGAATATTTTGGGCGTTCACATATTTTTGGAGCGTTCAGGTTTGCCGGAATGGCGATTGCGATTTTGGTTAATCGCTGCAAATAGTTTTCTTGGCTATTATTATTGGAATAGTTTCAAGCAGTTATTTGTTGCAAAAGCAGAGGTTTAATGGACAAGAACCGATCAAAATCGAACGCATTTTCGATGCTCCAGATTTCAAAAGTCTGGACGGCGATTACCGATAAAGACGAGATGAAACATTGGTATTTCGACATTCCCAAATTCAAACCGGAAGTCGGCTGTAAGTTCGAATTTGGAGGCGGACAGGAAGATGCGAATCATCAATATTTAGCATCTTTGCGAAGTAACGGAAGTCATTGCCGAAACAAAGACTTACGCATAGTTGGCGATACGATGGCTACGCGGGAAATTCGTTTGTCACATTTGATTTGAGCGAACAAGACGGCAAAACTCTGTCTGAAATTTTTCACATTCAGGTGTCGAAAGTTTTCCTGAAAGATAATCCTGATTTGGCACGAAAGAATTTTGTTGAAGGTTGGAATCACATCATCAATATCGGCTTGAAAAATTATGTGGAGAAATAGTTTACGATGGATTTAATATTAAAAATGTTGACGAATATTTGGCAAATCAGCCTGAGAAAAACCGAGCGCTTTGGCAAAATTACGCGGACTTGTGCGAAAACTGGTGCCAGAAGCCGAGGAAAAAATTAGCTACGGAATGCCGATGTATAAATTTCACGGCATGCTGGTCGGATTCGCGGGTTACAAAAATCATCATCGGATTTTATCCCGGTGCGATTGTCGAAAGGTTTGCGGATGAATTGAAAGATTTCAAAACGTCGAAAGGCACGATTCAGTTTTTGGTTGATAAACCGATTCCGGATGAATTGTTGAAACGCATTATTGAAGCTAGGGTCGAGGAAAATTTGAACCGCAAAAAGTCAAAATGAAATTTCGCATGATATTTGAAGCTGCGAAATAGCAGGTGGCTAATTCGTAAGATATTAAAGCACTTTTGAAGAAATCCTGCAGAGCCTTTGCCGCGTGAAAATGATCCAAAAGCACATTCGTAAAATCGTTTTTGAGCAATGAATTCGGATCAAATGTCGCTGCCCAATAGAATTGTTTATTCGCAATAAGCGGTTGAACTTTCTCAAATTCGACAAATTCTTTTGGCAGACGTTTATTCTTGTCGCCTTTTATTTCACCGTATTTTTCGACAAATTTCTTATCTGAAATGAGCTTCGAAAATTGGTCGCTATTTTTCAAAATGTAATTTCTCACGCGTTCTAGAAGCTCTTTTTCCTCAAACCAATAAATTCCGCCAGCAATCAAAAACTTCTTTCGATGAAATCTGTAAATAATGCGAAGGAAGGCACTTATCCTTTGTTCCATGCGGGGAAATCAACGCAGAAAGATGAGTTTTATACGGAGATTTATCTTTCGCAAACCGCGTATCGCGATGAAGCCTGAAAATCATTTTTTTAGCTTCAATGTCTGCCAAATAAGGCTCGGTCGGCAGAAGCCGAAGTCGAAGTTCTTCGATCAAATTCAGAAATGGTTCTTTTACGTCTTTTTCGTAACGCGGTTTATTCGCTAAAAACCATTCGCGATTATTGTTAAATTCTAAATCGATTAAAAATTATTCACTAATTCTTTTCTTAATAATGGGCATTGTTTTTCTTTATCTTGTAAGTTTTTCAAGTTCTGCATCCACTTTGAAAGTTCGGGTAATTTCACCTTTTGCATTTTTCCAAAAAAGAGTGCCGACAACTTTTACCGCACCAAAACCTTTCGCATACCATTCTTCTAATTCATAGCCTTTCTGCGATCCTGATTCGTCAATTCGTAAGGCAATTGTGCGAATTACCAAGCATTTTGTGAATTTGCGAAATGGAGTTTCGAGGTCTTCAATGCGTTCCGGTTTTACCTCGTAAGTTTGCGTCCCTGTTTCTTTAAGTTCTTTATTTACTATGGTTTTATACTGAGTTTCACTTTTATAAAGTTCGCCGATTTTTACTTTTTCAGGCATTAAAAGAACAGGTTTTTCGTAGTCGATGAAACGATTTCCGATGAAATAAAGTTGGTAAATTTCCAGTCCGCGATTTGTTATACTTTGTAGCCGATAGTCTCCGTTATTTTCAGTTCGTTTGATGGTTTTTATACTTTCCAAAAAGACTTATTTCAGCGTTTTTTACAATTATTGGCGACAATCCATCATTAACATTATTTCTAAATTGCCACTCCAAACCAATCTTTTGAGGAATGTAATCAAACACCTTAAACGTCTTCTGTGCAAAGATTTGCGACGTGCATATAATTGAAATTACTAAGAAAATGAAAAGTTTTCGCATACGTTTTTGATCTGGTTTGCAGAAAGATTCTAACACAAGCTTAATAGCCGATATACAAAAAATACTGTATTAAAGGTAAATTAATTGATGTGGAAAGAAGCGAACTTCTTAGCTAAAATCAGGCTAAATGCTCCCATTAATTGAGGATAAACTCCAAGGGTGGACGGGATGATATTAACCGACGGAAAGCCTTGGCACATTCCGCTTTCAGCTCCTTTTTGAATATCTTCGGAAATTAACGACCATGCCTGAACGATGGTTCCTGCGATAATTGTAACTTCAGGCGACATTCCCTGAACAAGATTAGAAATTCCGAGACCGATGTAATGTGCCGTTTCTTTGAGAGCAGCTTGAGCATTTTTATCGCCATTGAGTGCCAAATCTATCAATTCGGAAAACTTTATTTTGGGATTTCCATTATTATTTCCGCATAAATTTACATAACGGGCAATTGCAGAGCGTTCGGATGCAAATGCTTCCCAGCAATTATAACTTCCAGCGGCACATGCAATTGGGGCGTTGCTCCCGATAGTCATATGTCCAAATTCTCCGGCAACGCCATCCTTACCGCGATATATTTGTCCATCAAAAACAATTCCTGTTCCAATTCCGTTATGTATCAAAACAACAACGAAATCACGCACATTCTTGATTTCCGGTCGCCCGAGCCACAATTCTGCCAATGCCGCAGCATTTGTATCATTTTCAACGATAACCGGAAGACCTGTTGCAAGTTCAATTCTTTCAACGATTTTAGGATTGTGCCAATTAAGATGCGGAATGCTCAAAACATTACCTTTCCATGATTCTACCAATCCGGGGAGCGAGATTCCGATTCCTTCAATCGAACCTTCGCTACGACCGATAAAATAGTTGATTTCTTTAATTATCTGATGTATTGACTGGTCAAAATCAGGGTCGGTGGGAAATTCAAGCTTTTCAAGCAGTCTGCCGCTTAAATCACTCGTTCCGATAATTGTAGTTTTCTTTCCTAAATCTATGCCAATCGCAACCGGGTTTACGGTTTTTAAAGAGAGCAATTGCGGCGGTCTGCCGCCTGACGATTCACCCTCAATTTCTTTAATTAAATCTGTTTTTATTAGTTCATCAACGATTATTGAGACAGTTGAACGTTGTAATTCAGTAATCTTTGCAATATCGGCACGGGAAACCGGACCTTCTTCGCGAACATAATTGAGAATTATCTGACGATTAATATCGCGAATCGTATTAGAGCGGGCTACATTTATACTTTTGAGATTTATTCGTCTAGCCATTGTTATTCATTTAGAGTTCTGCTAAATTGCAATTAGCGTTTGTTATGCTTCCAACACAAATATATCAAAGAAATTTGATTATATTCCAAAAAGAATGGTTTTCAAACAGTAGCCGAACATTATCAAAAAACTATTTTGATATGGTAATAGTTATGATATTCGAAATAGATTTGCTCTACCAATATTATGAAACGCAAAACAGAATCTATTGTTTCGCAGAACGAATTACAGCGTCAAAAGCAGATTTGGTATTGCCTTTTCGATCAAATAACAGAGGGTAATTTGTTCTTCCTCTGACCGGAAAATTATTGAGCCAAGATTCGCGATCGGTCACATTCCAGAAAGTGATTCTGTCAATATTTTCACGATGTTTGAGAAAAACGCCAAAAAGTTCGACATAGCGGTTCGCTAAAGCTTTATCAATTTCAGACGGCAATCCATTTTTATAAGGATTTAGCTTTTCCTGCATTGCAAAATCCATCGTAACTTCAGCACCTGAAAAACCTTCGGGATCAGGCAAAACGCTGATGTCCAGTTCGGAAATGTTTACTTTAATGCCGAGTTTTACAAATGTGGTAATTGCGTTGTCTTGTTGGCTTGCCGATGGAAAAGTCAGGTTGCTATGACCCTGCAAACCAATCGCTTTGATTGGAACTTTTTTTGCCAAAAGATCTTTTATAAGTGCAATTGCTCCATTAAGTTTAGGGGTATTTTCGAGCGAATAATCGTTGTAATAAAGTTCCGCATTCGGATCAGTTTCGTGTGCGTATTCAAATGCTTTGGCAATATAATCTTTGCCGATAATTTTCAGCCAAAGTGATTCACGCATCGTCCCATCTTCATTCAATGCTTCATTTACAACATCCCAACCCTTAATTTTACCTTTGTAGCGTCCAACCACTGTTTGAATATGTTTACGAAGTCGCTTCAATAATTCATCGCGTTTAACTAAATTTCCCTTATCATCCTTAAAAACCCAATCAGGTGTTTGATTATGCCAAACGAGCGTGTGCCCAACTGTAAACATGCCATGTTTTTCACCAAAAGCCACATATTTGTCTGCGGCTTCAAAATCGTAACGATTTGGCTCCGGGTGAACGAGTTCCCACTTTAAGATATTTTCAGGCGAAATCGTATTAAACTGAGTTTTAACGATGTTGCTGCCGATTTTATCTTCCTCAAAAATCTGCCCGCGATTGAGTGCAGCACCTATCAAAAATGAATCCTTAAAAGTATCTTTGAGCATGGATTGTGCCTGTAAACTGACCGAAAATACAGTTAATAAAACAAACGAGAATATTGGCAAAATTGTTGTATTTTTCATGGTTGATTATCGATAAACTGAAACGCCAACGAGATGAAGGCGTTTCAAATATTAAGTTTACAGCGGCTTTCTATTGATTCGGAGCGTTTTTATAAACGTCTTCCCGTTTTTGAAAACCATCTTTGATTACAGTTTCATCAAGATTCTTTTTGTCAACGGAAATTGGTTCGAGAAGAATCGAAGGAACGTCAATCTTACCATTATTGATCTTCCCGTTTGTTTCCACTTTTTCCTTTTTAGCTAGTGCAACTGCGGCTTCAGCAGCTTTTGCGGCGAGCTTTGAAACCGGCTTGTAAACCGTCATTGTTTGAGTTCCCGCAACAATCCTTTGAAGTGCTGCCAAATCAGCATCCTGACCCGAAACAATCACTTTTCCATTCAAGCCCTGAGCGTTGAGAGCTTGAATCGACCCGCCTGCCGTTCCATCATTTGAAGCAACTACCGCAACTACATTGTTGGCATTTATCGTCAACGCATTTTCGGTGTGTTTCAAAGCCTCTTCCGGTTGCCAATCTTTACACCATTGGTCCGCCACAATTTTGATATCTCCTTTATCAATAAAGGCTTGCAGCACCTTCATCTGTCCTTGTCTAAAGAGTTTTGCGTTGTTGTCAGTTTGAGCTCCGCCAATCAAAATGTAGTTTCCCTTAGGTGCTTTTTCAACCAAATATTGAGCTTGCATCATCCCAACTTTTTCATTATCGAACGAAATGTATAAATCGGGTTCACTATTTTTAATTAAACGGTCGTATGAAATAACCGGCACATTTTTTCGTTTTGCTGCTTCAACAATCGAAGCCGAAATCTCAGCATTGTGGGGAATTACGACCAAAACATCAATTCCCTGAGTTAAAAGACTTTCGGCTTGTTTTACCTGCGTTTCATCTTTGCCGTCAGCCGCCTGAACGAAAACTTCGGCTCCTAATTCTTCAGCTCTTTTGACAAAAATGTCACGATCTTTCTGCCAACGCTCTTCCTTCAAAGTGTCCATCGATAAACCGATGCGGATTTTACCGGGTTTATTTTGACTAACAGTAGAATTCTCCGCATTTTGCTGAGGTGCTTGAACACATGCCATTGCAAATAAGACAAAAGAAATCACAATTAGCGTTAGAATGCCACGTAAATTTTTATTGAAATTCATATTTATTTTCCTTTTTAAACGGTTGAACATTTAATCAACACCAAACAAAATGTCCATCGTCAGTTGGTCTAATCTTTCATATTTCAAACCTTTCGATGCGAGTGCGTGACGGTCAAATTCAGTCGATAAGAGCGTTGCTGCACCATCTATGTTGAATTTTCCGACCAAATTATTCTTATTCGTCTCTTCAATTTCCGCCAAAATTGACTGAATTTCCGCGTGTTTATTCCATTGCTCGGCTTTGTCTTTGAAGATCAAATAAGTTTTCATGCAACCGCGTGCAAAATCTTTTACGCCGTCGTAATCTTCGGTTCGATAAGCGTGTGCGTCGAAATGTCGCATTCCGCTGTAGCCAACGTCTTCCAAAAATTTCACCAACCAAAACGACTGTTTCGGCGAAACCGAACCGAATCGTAAATCTTGGTCGTAGCGTCCCGGATATTGGTCGTTCAAATCAATATGAAATAATTTCCCCGCTTCCCAAGCCTGTGCACACGCGTGCATCATCGAAAGTCCGGGCATTTGTTCGTGAGCAACTTCCGGATTTACGCCGACCATTTCTTTGTTATCCAGCGTTTCGATAAAGGCGAGATACGCACCTGTCGTTGGAAAATAAATGTCGGCTCGCGGTTCATTCGGCTTGGCTTCGAGTGCGAATTTATATCCGTAACCCTGTGATTTGCTGTAGTCGCAAAGATAATCGAGCGATTCGCGAAAGCGTTTAATCGCATCCTCAACCTTACGGCAAGCATCAGTTTCAACCCCTTCACGTCCACCCCAAAGCACGAAAGTTTCCGCACCAAATTCGGCACCCAAATCCATCGCCCGCATCGTTTTCTGAACGGCGTAAGCCCTTACCCTTGCATCATTTGCAGTAAAAGCACCATCACGAAAAACTGGTTCGTAAAACAGGTTGACAGTCGCCATCGGAACTTTCAAATTATTATCTGAAAGAGCGGTTTTGAAATCTTTTACAATTTGAGCTTTTTCGCTTGGACTCGCGTCAATTGGAACAAGGTCATTATCGTGAAAATTAACTCCGTAAGCTCCGACTTCGCCTAGCATTTCAACAATTTGCTGCGGCGACAATTTTTCACGAACTTGTGTACCAAACGGATCTGCTCCGCGATTTCCAACCGTCCAAAGCCCGAACGTGAATTTATGTTCGGGTTTCGGTGTATATTTATCATTGCTCATATTTTTCTCCAAAAGTTACTTCTCAAAATCTGCATTGTATTAGGATTTTTGCCTACGAAAGACACCAAATAGACGAAAATCTAATACAAAAGCATCGAACTTTGAATTCATTCGTATTTTTTTCGTGCCTTTCGTTTATTTCGTAGGCATTCTTATCGCTGAAATCGGACGAAGTGCCGCGTATAGCGTTCTATATGCTTCGTAATTCCGATTCAAAACTTCTACCGAATCTCCGTTTGGCTCAAGCGTTTCCGCCACGCGAATCGTTTTTGAACACGCTTCTTCAACACTTTTCCACGCTCCAACGCCAACTCCTGCAAGGATTGCAGCACCAAATGCCGCACCTTCATCTGCTTCAATAATCTCGACAGTTTTGCCGTAAATGTCTGCCTGAATTTGCCGCCAAAGCGGCGATTTTGCACCGCCGCCGCCGAGTCTGATTGACGAAATTTCGACTCCGGATTCTTTAAAAATCTCCAACGAATCACGCAACGAAAACGCTACGCCTTCTAAAACTGCCCTCGTAAAATGTGCTTTTGTATGACTCGCCGTGATTCCGATAAAAGCCGCCCGGGCGTTTGCATCCAAATGCGGAGCACGCTCACCCATCAAATATGGCAGCCAAATTGCACCATCCGAACCGCATGGAATTTTCGCGGCTTCGCTGACCAATTCGTCATAACTTTTGCCTTCACCAAAATTTTCGCGAAACCATTTGAACGAAAGCCCGGCGGAGAGCGTAACACCCGTGTTGTGCCAACGATTCGGAATCGCATGGCAAAGCGTGTGAATTCTGCCTTGCAAATCTAATCTTGGCTGATCGGAAACCGCGAAAATTACGCCTGAAGTTCCGATTGTCGCTGAAACTTTACCAACCTCAACGATCCCCATTCCGATTGCTCCAGCAGCATTGTCTCCTGCTCCGGCGATGATTGGCGTTCCAATCTTTAAGCCAGTTTCGCTTGCACCAATTTCGGAAACTCTGCCTGTAACTTCAATCGATTCATAGATTTTTGGCAATATCGATTGATCAATTCCAAACGCCGAAAGCATTTCGTTCGACCATTTTCGATTTTGCACGTCAAACAAAAGCGTTCCCGAAGAATCTGCCACGTCCGATGCTTTATCGCCCGAAAGTTTCAAGCGAATATAATCTTTTGGTAGCAAAACTGTTCTAACTTTCTCCCAATTTTGCGGTTCGTTTTCACGCAACCAAAGCATTTTCGGAAACGTAAAACCCGTTATTGCAGGATTGCAGACCAATTCGATAAGTCTCTCTTTACCAATCTTTGCCGTAATTTCTTCGCACTGTTTCTCAGTTCGCTGATCGCACCAAAGCAACGCCGGACGAATAACTTTGTCGGATTTATCGAGAAAAACTGAGCCGTGCATTTGTCCCGAAAAACTAACGGCGGCAATTTCTTCAGCTTTCAGAGTCTGCAAAACTTCGGCAATTGTTTCTTTGCACGCACGCCACCAATCATCCGGATTTTGCTCCGCCCAACCAATTTCGGGCGACGCAAAATCTTCGTGCAAAGCTGTTGCCGACGCGATAACTTTACCGTTTTCGTCAATCACAACCGACCGCGAACCGCCCGTTCCAATGTCTATTCCAAGAAATTTCATAACACTTTTTTTAGCCGTGGATTAACGCGGATGACGCGAATAAATCAGGTAATTTTCTTCTTAAGCTGCGTTAATCCGCGAAATCCGCGGCTAAAAATTACTCCACAACCTCAAGCGTTGCCTTCATCAAATCAACCGAATTTCCGCCGACCATAATTTGAAAAGCTCCAGGCTCAACAACTCGCTTCATTTCACGATTGTAAAATTGCAGTTTCGCAGGTGTAACTGTAAACGTCACAGTTTTTGTTTGTCCCGCATCGATTGAAACTCTTGCAAAATCTTTAAGCTCTTTAATCGGGCGAGTTACAGAGCTAACTTCATCGCGGATATACATTTGGGCTACTTCATCACCGCGGACTTTTCCGGTGTTTGTGATGTCAACCGATACCGTTGTTTCTTCGTCTGCTTTGATTTTTGGCTTAGTAATTTTTAAGTTTGAATACTTGAAAGTCGTGTAACTTAAACCGTGTCCAAAGGCAAAAAGCGGAGTGGTTGTGGACAAAAGATAACCGCGTCGGGCAGTCGGTTTGTAATTGTAATAAATCGGCAATTGACCAACCGAACGCGGAAAAGAAACGGTCAATTTTCCGCCCGGATTGTAGTCGCCAAATAAAACATCAGCCGCCGCAGTTCCTGTTTCTTGACCAAGATAAAAGCCTTCGACAATCGCCGGAACATTTTCAGCAACGTAATTTATTGATAACGGACCTGAATTTATCAAGAAAACAACAGTCGGTTTGCCTGTCGCTAAAACAGCTTTCACAAGGTCATTTTGTCGCCCAACTAAATCGAGCGAATCGCGGTCGCCAAGATGATTTTCCGCCCAACCTTCTTTGTTTGTATCTTCGTTTCCGCCGATAACCAAAATCACTTTGTCAGACATTTTGGCGGTTTTTACTGCTTCATCGATCAATTTTTGATCGCTCGCCGCATCGTTCAAAGTAATCGTATCGCCAAACCAATTTCCGCCTTCTTTGGTGATTTTGACACCTTCGGCGTAATTTACTTTGACGGCATTTCCAACCTTATTTTTGACACCTTCCAAAATACTGACGGTGCGTGGCGGACGCGGATCGGTGTATCCGCCGAGATGGGCTTTATCGGCATTTGGACCAATCACGGCGATTGATTTAAGTTTCGATTTATCCAGCGGCAATGTATTGTTTTGATTTTTCAAAAGCACGATTGAACGCCGTGCAGATTCTGCCGCCAATGCCCTATCTTCTGCGGTGTCAATCATTTGCACAGCTTTATTAACGTCAACATAAGGATTCTCAAAAAGTCCTAATTGGAATTTTTGATAGAGAATCCGCGAAACGGCTTGATTAACCAAGCTTTCGGGAACTTTGCCGGCTTTGACCAATTCAACTATATTTTTATTGGCTTCCGGGTCAGGTAATTCTATATCGAGACCTGCTTCGAGAGCCTGACGAGACGCGTCAGCTAAATCAATTGCCACCTTATGTCTTTCTTTAAGTTCTTTGATCGCGTAATAATCTGAAACAACTGTGCCTTTGAAACCCCATTCTTTACGCAGAAGCGTCTCGAGCATCCATTTATTTGCGTGAACGGGAACGCCGTCAATTTCGTGATAAGCAGGCATAATGCTAAACAAACTCGCTTCTTTCACCGCCGCTTCAAATGGCACAAAATGCGTTTCGCGAAGGATTCTTTCAGACAAGTTTACAGGTCCGATATTCGTCCCGTTTTCAGGTTGACCGTGTCCGGCAAAGTGTTTGCCCGTTGCAATTACTGAATATTCACTGAGTTTTGGATTCGCATAGGTCGCATTTCCTTGAATCGCTTTAACCAGCGAAACGATCATTCTCGAAGTTAAATACGGGTCTTCGCCATAAGTTTCTTCGGTGCGTCCCCAACGAGCTTCGCGGGCTAAATCCATATTTGGTCCGAGAACGTGATGCGTTCCGCGAAGGCGTGTGTGCTTTGCAGAAACTGTGAAAACTTTCGTAATTAAATCAGTATCCCAACTTGAAGAGAGTGCCACGGGAACGGGGAAAACAGTTGAACCACTCGACATATTGCCGTGCAAAATTTCATCGTGAAAAACTGCGGGAATGCCCAAACGAGTATTGTCTTTGAGCCATTTTTGCACCGCATTGGCATATTCGGCAGATTCTTTCGGAGTTAATAATTCACGCTGGCGGGCAAATTGCCCAATTCCATTTGGCATTTTCTGCTTGGCTAGTTCTGGCGAAAATTTACCGCCAAAAGGCAATTGTTCTTTTGGAATTCCTGTGTTGTTATTCGGCTTTTCCATCCAAACGCACATCATTTGAGCAACTTTTTCGTCCAACGTCATTCTTGCCAATAAATCTTTAACTCGTTCATCTATAGAGAGTTGCGGGTTTTGGTAAGCCGGTCCGGTCTCCGCATGAATTGTTTGCGTTGGAAAATTTAATCCGGTTAAAAAGACTGAAAGAATTGCGGAAATCAGCAAAATTCTTCGGCTGTAAGTTGGTGTTTTTACCTTTGTCATATTGTTTTCGCTCAACTTAAAAACTTATTTTTTGTAAACTCTAACGTAATCAATCAACATCGTTTGCGGAAAAACCGATGTGTTATCAGGAACTCCGCCCCAATGTCCGCCAACGGCGAAATTCAAAATCATAAAATATGGATGATCGAAAACCCAACGCGAATTCGCGGGAATATCAGACGACGTAATCGTCTTGTAAAGCTTTTTATCAACAAAAAACTTGATAAGATTTTCGCTCCATTCGGTTGAATAGACATGAAAATCATCAGCAAACGCGGGATTATTCGGCAAACTGAACGGTGCTCCGATTCCATTTCCGCCCGAATATCCGGGACCGTGAATTGTGCCGTGAACAATCGAAGGCTCGCGTCCGATGTTTTCCATAATGTCTATTTCACCGCAGGTTGCCCAACCGACTTTATCAATATCGTTTCCGAGCATCCAAAATGCTCCCCACATTCCTTGTCCGCGTGGAATTTTTATTCTCGCTTCAAATTTGCCGTATTTTTGGTCGAATTTTCCTTTCGTAATCAGGCGTGCCGATGTGTATTGGCACGGACCATACCAGCAACTCAAATTCAACGGCGGCGTAAGTTTAATTACTTTGATTACAAGCGAACCATTTCCATCGTGATAAGCGTTTTCAATCGAATTTGTGTAATACTGCAATTCCTGATTTCCCCAACCTTGTCCGCCGATTTCGGCTGTCCATTTGCTTGAATCTGCGGGCGAATTTGCCGCCTTATTGAATTCATCCTTGAACGTCATTTTTTTATAGACTACTTGAGCTTGACCGAATGAGATTCCCAAAATCAAAAACGTGAGACAAAAAAATGTCGCTGATTTTAGTTGTTTTCCTCTCGTCATAATTTCTAAAACCTTCACGCAAACGCCGGAATCAACTTCAGACAAACCGGCATTGAAACATTCGCTCTGTTTTTCGTTTGTTTCAATCTGCCCGTTTTTTCGTCGATTTTGAATACGATTATCGAATCAGAATTTTGATTTGCTGCCAAAAGAAATTTACCGTTTGGTGAAATCGTAAAATTTCGCGGAGTTTTTCCGCGAGTCAAAGTGTGTTCGACGATGTTTAGCTTGCCTGTTTGTTCGTCAATTTGATAAACGGCGAGACTATCGTGTCCGCGATTCGTTCCGTATAAAAACTTTTCGTTTGGCGAAATGTGGATGTCTGCACAAGTATTGGCACCGTCAAAATCTTTCGGCAAAGTCGAAATGGTTTCAAGTTCGCTCAACGTTCCGTTGTTTTCATCAAACGCAAATGAAGTGATCGAAGAAGTTAATTCATTGATAACAAACGCGAATTTACCGTTTTGATGGAAAGCAAAATGCCTTGGTCCAGCTCCGGCTTTTGTTTGGAAAAATGGTTGGGCAGAATTTGGAGTCAATTTACCTGTTTTATCGTCAAACTGATAAATCATTACCTTATCAATGCCTAAATCTGCGGCGACTGCAAAACGATTCTTATTGTCTAAATTAATCGAATGAGCATGGGCAGCTTCTTGTCTGGCTTTGTTTGGACCAAAACCTGTATGTTGAGCTAAATCAACAGATGCACCAAGTTTTCCGCCGGATTCAATCGGATAAACCGACACATTTCCACCCAAATAATTTGCGACTAAAACAAATTTTTCGTTATCGGTAATCGAAATATGACAAGGTGCGTCCCCGATGCTCGGTTGTTTATTTATCTGGGTCAGATTTCCGGTTTTTTGGTCAATCGCAAAAGCACTTACGCTGCCGCTTTTTTTGCCTTCATATTCCACCAGTTCATTCACCGCGTAAAGATAAGTTTGGCTTTTATTTACAGTCAGATACGAAGGCTGAACAACGTCTTTCACAGTGTGAAGTTTGCTCAATTTACCTGATTCGGCGTTAAATTTATAAACGTAAATTCCTTCACTGCCTTTCTCTGTATATGTTCCAACGTAGAGAAGCATATTTTTTGACATATTGCTGGTTTGCGAAAAAGCGTTTGGTGCAAGCAGCAAGCCGACTGCTCCTAAACCACTAATTTCTAAAAATTCCCGTCTTGTAAAGTTATTGTTTTTAACCATTTAGATCTTTACTTCTCGCTAATCGCCAATACTAATTTCTTCATGCTTTCCACTACCTGAAATTCCAAAGCGGCTTTCGGCTTGGCGATTTCGGTCAATCGCTTTAATTTTGTTTCACGCCATTCCGCATTGGCTGATTTTCCGTTTTCCATCAAACTTGTAATTTCCAAACCAATTTCCCCTAAATTACGCAAATCAATTGGCAATTGCTTTGCTTCAAACAATGCCGGATTATTTTCAAAAGTCGGTTTTAACTGAAAACCTGTGTTTTGCCATTCGCTAAAAAATGAATTCAAAAGCGGTAAAAGCGATTTATTATTTTTCTCAAGAATCACTTTTTGCACTAATTTGTTGAAAAGTCTGGCTTTCGGAGCATCAGCTTGAGCAGTGTCAATTAATCCGGTCAATGGCGAAAGCATCGATTGCGGACGCTGCTGATATCGCTTATAAATCTTTACAGGTTCGATAAGCTCAACCAGAGTTTGCAACGCGGAAATGTCCTTGCTGTTTGCCAAACGACGAAGCAGCATCGCCTGATTTTTACGATGCGTTAAGCCCAATTCTTCAAGCTGAAGGCTGATCACATCCAAACGGCGATACATATCATCAACATCATTAATTTCACGCGGCGACCATAAACGCTCTGCAATCGCGGCAGTTCGCGTCCAAATCCGCGAATCGATCGTTTCGGGCGAAACCCATTCGCTCCACATTGTTGCTTCGCCGCCTAAAACCCGCGTTTGCTCTTCGGCAGTCAGCGTTGTATTTGCTGGAAGCGGATCAACAACATAATGATCGGATGCCGGCTGCATCAGGTCGATGTAGTATCCATTCGAGAGAATTCCGGTGTTTCCTTGACGGGCGACTTTTGCCAGAGCTTCCTGACCACGCCACGATTGAATGACGATATTTTTCGGAATATCAGGTTGAAAAATCTCATCCCAACCCATCATAATTTTGCCGTTCTTCTGTAAGAATTTGAGAATCCGTTTGTTGAAATAAGTCTGTAATTCGTGATTATCCTTGATACCGTTTTTCTTCATAAAGGCTTGGATATTCGCGTTTGCGTTCCACTGTTTGCCTTCATTTTCATCGCCGCCGATGTGCATATAGGCATCGGGGAAAAGTGCCGCCATCTCGGCAAAAAACGGTTCGAGCAGTTTGTATGTTTTTTCGTTGGTCGGATCTAAAGTGGGATCAAAGATTCCGGGCTGACGTTCAATTTTATAAGGACCGGGAGCACTGGCAATCTCGGGATGGCTAACGACCCAAGCCGTTGCGTGTCCCGGCATATCAAATTCGGGCATCACGCGAATACCGCGATCTGCAGAATATTTGATAATTTCGCGAATTTGATCTTGTGTGTAAAAATCGCCGTCTGAGCCTTGCAAATGAAGCTCGGGAAACTTTTTCGTTTCTACGCGAAAGCCTTGATCTTCGGTCAAGTGCCAATGCAAAACATTTAATTTCACCGCCGCCATTCCATCAAGATTTCGTTTCAAAACCTCCATCGGCTGAAAATGACGGGCGGAATCGATCATTAATCCACGCCAAGGAAAACGCGGTTTATCTTGAATTGAAACCGCCGGAAAATAGAATCCATCTTTGTCGCGTTCGAGCAATTGGAGAAGCGTTTCGAATCCACGCATTGCACCAACCGTTGTCGTCGCAGTTAATTTAGCTTGTTTGTCGTTGATTTCAAGCGTGTAAGATTCATCATCTCCTAGTTTTGGAATCGCGTTTCCGGTTGATCGTGTCTCGATTAAAAGATTTGAATTTGCTGAATCATTAGAAAATTCCCGCGAAAACTCAAAAATGGTCCGACCTTCCAGTCGTCTCATCACGCGAGAAAGATATGATTTTAAACGCTCATCGGTTTTGCCCGAAATGGCAACGCTAAAACTCTTATTGACTGCCAAACGTCCGTTTTTCCACGCTACACTTGCCGGAACAGGCATCAAATTTCGCCGTTGATTTTGCAAATCCTGTGCGAAAGCGAAACCACACAAAATGACTGAAAAAATGAATATCTTCGAAATTTTTTGCATAGAATTATTTATTGCCGACCTGCAAACTGTAAGAATCAATCGCCTTTTGCATACAATCCGCAATTTTAGTAGTGCCTTTTTCAAACATCGAAAAACCGCCGTCCCATTCCCACCAAGCACTTGGAATGTCTAATTTCCCGAGTGCCGAATAGATAACTTCAGCGTGTCGGCAACGATCTTCAAGCGTCGGTTTCAAGTTATATGAACCAAATTCGCCAAGAAAAATCGGCACTTTATTTTTCAACGACCAATCTTTCGCTTCCTTCAAATCGGCAAACATTTTCTCGGCTTGCGAATCTTTCTCGTAGTTGCCAATCAAGCCTTCAACCCATTTTCCTTTCGCCGTTGTCGGAACTTCAATTTTGCTATTTTTTGACCATGGAAACGGCACATATTTTAGTTCAGGCAAACCATCGCCAGCCCAAGTTGCACCTTGATGCGAGAAAAGAAACGGATCGTAATAATGAAAAGTGTAGATGATATTCGGGTCGGCAAACGGTTTGGAGGCAATCATTTGTTTGCGTCCGTTCCATTCTTCAAACCCAACAATCAGCGTATGTTTAGGTGCAATCGGGCGAATATATTTGATCAACCGCTCCGCTTCCCAACGCCAACCTTCAGCGGTAATATCACGCGGCTCATTTCTGAGTTCAAAAAACACTTTTTCGGGATCGGTATTTTTATATCTTTCGGCAATTTTTACCCATAAATTGACAGTGCGTTCCGCATTTTTTGCTTCGGGAATTGTGTTGTCAAATTCGGCGTGATGAAGGTCGATAATCACCTTTAAGTTATTTGCCAGAGCCCACTTAACAAAATCGTCCGCCATTTCTAAAGCCCTCGGATTATCCCAATTATAGGGCTCTTTGAGTTCCATCCAGGCACTAAAACAAATCGGAATGCGAACCGTTTTGAAACCTGCTTTCGCAATATCTGCAAACATCTTTTGGCGTTTCGCGGCTTCTTCTGGGTTTGGCAAAATCCGAAAAATGTTTGTCCTTCGAACCTTGCCACCAATGCTCAAGATATGAAACATTCATTCCTAATTTCATCGTTGCCGCACGCTTTTGGGCAATACTTTGCGAAAGGGAATTGCTCACCGAGATCGCCAAGATTATTAATATGAAAGCTGCTTTTGCCATCAGGAAGTCGCTATTTTACGTTAAATGTTTTCGACAATTTTTCGACCATAACGGTAAAATCGCCGCCTTCAAAAACCGGTTTATTATCCGCACCGATGAACGTCAAATCAAAGATATTTAATTTGAAATTCAGGGTTGTACTTTGTCCGGGATCAAGCGAAATTTTCGCAAAACGCTTTACGCGTTTGCCCGGGGGCGAGAGCGACGCAACCTCATCACGCATATACAAAATCGCCGTTTCTTTGCCTGCAATTTTTCCTGTGTTTTTGATTTTGAAATGTTACGTTTACTGAGCTGTTTTCAAGATTTACGTTCAAATCGCTGTATTCAAAACTGGTATAACTCAAACCGTGTCCAAAATTAAACTGCGGATTTGTCGCGGTATTTCCGAAAGATGTTTCTTCAACTTCAAAGAGTTTGTGGTCGTAAGTTAAGTAATTATTTGGGTTACGCGGATATGTGAAGGGCAGTTTACCGTTTGGATTGTAGTCGCCGAATAGAACGTCGGCAATCGCTTTTCCGCCTTCATTGCTCGGATTAAGTGCGAGCAGAATGCCAGAAACTTTATCCGCAATGCGATTAATAATTCGCGGACGACCCTCGACCATTACCAAAACGACAGGTTTGCCGGTCGCAATTATTGCTTCCGCAAATTTCAATTGGGTTTCCGAAAGTGTTAAATCGGTCAAATTTCCGGGCGTTTCGGTGTAAGAACCTTCGCCGAGACAAAGGACAACAACGTCAGAATTTTTTGCTTGAGCGACCGCTTTTTCAACGTCAATTTCTTTATCAAACATTGTCGGCGTTGTATTTACCGAGGTCGTATTTGGTGGTTGAGTGAGCATTGTTCCTTGAACAAATTCAACATTTCCGCCGCCAAGTTTTGACTTGATTGCTTGCTGAATCGTCATCTTATCTTGAGGGTAAAGTGATTTTTCCGAACCTTGCCAAACCCAAGTCCAGCCGTTGTTTAGCGAGATTAACGAATCAGCGGTCGGACCGGTTACGAGAACTTTTTTGTTCTTCGTGAGCGGTAAAATATTCTTTGTCATTTTTCAATAAAACCAAAGATTCACGAGCAGCTTCGAGGCTAACTTGTGCATATTCCGGTTTGCCAAAATTACTTTTAACAGCAGGATTCGGCATCGGATTTTCAAAAAGCCCGAGTTCAAATTTCACACGCAAAATTCCGTCGAACTGCATCGTCAATCCGTTCCATCGAAACTTTTTTCTCTTTAACGAGTTCAAGCAAAGTATCAACGAAAGCTCAATGAATACGGCACCATGCTCATATCAATTCCGGCATTTATCGCCATCATCGTCGCTTCTTTTTCGTCTTTGGCAACTTTCCATTGCGTCACAAGTTTCTTAATATCTTCCCAATCTGAAACGATAAATCCGTCAAACTTAAATTCATTTTTCAAAACATCAGTCAGCAAATATTTATTGATATGCCCGGGAACGCCGTTGATTTCCGCCGAATTGACCATCACGGTTCTCGCACCGGCATCAACTGCGGCTTTGAATTGCGGCAGATGATATTCCCGAAGGACATTTTCAGGAATCAATGCAGTTGTTCGGTCGCGTCCGCTAAACGGAAAACCGTAGCCGACGTAATGCTTTAGGCTCGATGCAACATTTTTATCATTACTGACATCATTACCTTCCAAACCACGAACAAAAGATGTTCCCATCACTTTGATCAAATAAGGGTCTTCACCAAATGTTTCCCAAAATCTCGCCCAAAGTGGCTGCCGACCGGCATCGAGAACTGGCGAAAAGCTCCAGGGAATCGCCGCCGCACGAGTTTCCATCGCGGTAATTTCCATCGCTTTTTGCATTAGTAGCGGATTCCAAGTTGCCGCCATTCCGATTTGTTGTGGAAAAAGAGTCGCCCCTTTCACATAATTCGCACCGTGAATCGAATCAATCCCGTAAATATTTGGAATTTTCAGCCGAGTTTTCGCCGAAGCAGTTTGAATCGCACCAATAATTTCCCACCATTTTTCTACAGGCAAAGCGTGTCCATTAACATTCAAAATCGAGCCGACTTTGTAGTCAACAATCACTTTTTGCAATTTCGCCGCATCAATGTTGATGTTTGAATCTCCGCCCGAAGTAATCTGACCGATTTCAAGCTGAGTCATTTGACCGACTTTTTCTTCGATCGTCATCTTCTTGAGCAACGCCTCAATCTCTGCAGATCGATCTTTCGATTTAGGACGTTGTGTGGTTTTAATTAACTGATTTTGGCTATCAGAGAAATCGCTATTTGTTTGAGCAAAACTTTGTTGTAGTGGCAGACAAAAGTAGTTAAATGTTAAAACTAATGATAGAATTAGTGCATTGATTTTCATTTTTATTGGTTGACCTGTTGAAAGATTTTTTGAAAAACTTGTGAGAGTATTCTATGTGATAATTGCAAAATCTTCAAGAAGTATTTTGACGATTTGTGTTTCTAATTAAAATACTTACGCTTTTGTTGGAGAAAATTATGAGCTTTGTAAAATTTGCATTTTTTTTGTTTGTAACAGTTTGTTTTTCGACCATTACTTTTGCCCAAACTAAACCTGAAATTTTGTCGGGAGACGAACTGAAACGAATTGTCCCAACGAGTTTTTATTTCGCTGGACAATCTGCTGAAACTCAAAGTAGAAATTCCGCCGCTGCTAAAATTAGAGAAAATCGTTTTGTCATCGCGGGGTTGGTTGATACATCGGGCTATTCTACTGAAATTCAGGGAATATACGAAGGCTTTTTGATTACCGATTCACCTGTTAAAATCGGCGGAAAGCTATTGAATACAGGGGCTTACGGTTTTGGTTTTGCTAAAGATAGAGTAAATATTTTCGATTTGAGCAGCAAGCAAATTCTTTCAGTCAAAGTAAATGAAGACGCGGAGATGAAACGTCCGCGTCCTTTGATGATGACGGCGAATGACAAAGGAATTCGGCTCTATAAAGGAAAAATCTATGTTTTGATTGTGGCAAAATAGTCAGTTTATAGGGTTTCGGGAACCTCACAATTTCCCGTTTCAGCCGAGCGAAAAACGGCATCAATCACTGCCATATTTGCAAATGAATCTTCTAGCGAAATCGCCTGATCTGAGTTTTCCAAAATCGCTTGGGAAAACAAATCACCTTGAATAGTGAATTTATTAGCGGCTTCAAACTCAATCTTTTCAACATTTTCGCCATACAAATTTAAGCCGTCATCAATAAAAATTCGGGTTGGTTTATCGGGCGGAAAATTAACCGGAATTTCAATTTCAATTCTGCCGTTCGTTCCCAAAACTTGCATTTTTTGATACGGCACTACTTGGGTTGAACAGGTAAAGGTCGCGTGTCCTGTGGGAAATTGGAGCATTGCCGAGGTCAATTTATCAATATTTGTTTGTGAATCTCGTTCAATCAAACCCGAAACTCGAATTGGCTCCTCGTCGAAAATAAACCGCGAAAGGTTGATGCAATAACAGCCAATGTCCATTAATGCTCCACCGCCCATTTCTAATCTATTGCGAATATTAGACTTATCAAAATTTGCGTAGCTAAAAAACATCGTAATTGATTGTAAATCGCCAATTTTTCCAGATTTAACAATTTCGCGGACAGCGAGCCAAGTTAGATGAGTTCGCACCATAAAGGCTTCTTGAATTTTCACGCCAAATTTATCTCTAACTTCAATCATTTGACGAACTTCCGCAGCGTTCATTCCAATCGGTTTTTCGCATAAGACGTGCTTTCCAGCTTGTGCAGATTTGATTGTCCATTCGGCATGAAGGTGATTTGGAAGCGGAATATAAACGGCATCAACCTCTGAATCATTTAATAAATCATCATAAGAACCGTAAAATCTTGGAATATTTAATTCGTCGGCGATTTGTTTGGCTTTTGCAAAATCACGTGAAGCAATTGCAACTATTTCGCAGTTTTTAGCAGACTTCATCGCTGGAATAACATCTTTGACAGCGATTTTTGCTCCCCCCAAAATTCCCCAACGGATTTTTTTAATCATATTTCAACCTAACCCGCTATGGAAATGGATTTTAAGTTATTACAGCTTTTTAGCTTCTTGGGAGAGCATTTCGCTCAACGAAATCATCTTTTCAAGCTGAATCTGAGATTTTTCAGCGGTTTTTTGGTCAACTAATTTTGTTTCTTTGAAAATCGGACTACTGGTGAAATTACCAATTGCCTTGTCTAATTCGACTATCAAATCTCTGACGCTCTTTGGGTTCTGTTCGTCATTTTTCTTTATCTTACTAGGTTTATCAGATTTGGGGATGAAAAGATTAGAGTTTAGACGCAAGGCTCGCTTGAAAAGTTCATTAGCTATTTCGCCAATTTTCTTAAAGTTTATTTGTTTACCTGATGTATAAGTTTGAACAATTTCATTTTCGAGTTTTTGAATGTTCTCAAAATCCTCTTTAATTCGAACAAACTTGGCTAACTGGTCTTTGGACTTCGCTTGAAGATTGGGTTGATCCGCATCTCTTTTAAAAGTCTCAAGATCCATTGAACGCCGACGAATGGAACTTCCATCACGGATTTCATTATTGATGACCGGAGTCGGCGAAACTTGAGCAAAAATAGAGGCGGTAAAAATCAACAAAAATAAAACACCAATAATTGAGCTTTTCATGTTTTTTATTACCTCCAAATTCGCTCAGTACGATTAGATATTATCTTAGGTATTCCGTTTTATTTGCTACTTTAATTTTTTAGCTTCAGCAGCGAGCTTCTCACTTAATTGGTGTATCAAAAGCAAATCATTACGTGTTTTAGTAACAATTTCTGCATCATATACCTTCAAATTGCTAAAAAGTTTACTAGAGATAAAATTGCCGAGAGCAGTATCTAAATCAACAATCAAATCCTGAATACTTTTTGGTTTCTTTTCAATTTCTGTAGATGATTTATCCGCTTCTTTATCTTTCTTTTTAGAATTATCTACAAAGAGATTCAAATCAAGCCGTTTAGTGTTTTTGATAATTGTTTCACATGACGTTTCGATTAAAGCATAATCAATCTTTTTATCTTTTGTGTAGGTCTTGATAATAGCCGCTTGAGAGATTTGCATGCTTTCGAAATCCTCTTTAATCTCAGGAAATTTTGTATCAACCTTAGCATTTACCGTCGTAGTATTACCTTTTTCCAAATCGCGTTTCATTCTTTCTAATTCTACCGAACGCAATTTAATATCGGCATTTTGCAAACTCTTGTCACCTGCACCAGCCGGCGTTCCCGCTCCGGGAGGGGCACCCGGGAGATCTTGGGCAAAACCGCCATAAGCCGAAACCAACAATATTGAGACAACTAAAAAAACAATTTTCTTCATTTTACTAAACCTCCAAAGGGATACTTCTTATATTCTATTCAACTTTGTTGTATGACGCAACAAAAGTCTTAAATTTAACGAAAACCTGATGAGCTTTCGATACCTTTGCCTTCTTTGATAACGACAATTTGGTCAGGATTAACACCCGAAATTGTTTCAATTTTACCGTCGCTCCAACGAACTTCTACCGATTCAATTTTCTCACTAGCAGGAAAACCGAAATGTAACCGGAAATCATTTTGTGACAAATAACTTGAGCCTGCTTGAATTTCCTGAATAAGTGAACGTTTATTGGTTTTCAAGATTATTCTTGAGCCGATAGCATCTTTGTTTCTACCGCTTTGAATCAATTCAAAAGTGATTTTGCTATTATTACTTTTTGACGAATTGAGCAAAACCGTCGGTTTTTCGCCTAGATTTGAAATGATAACATCAATTAAACCATCATTATTCAAGTCTCCAAAAGCCGCACCACGACCCGAAAATACTGGTAACTCTCTTAAACCTGACGCTTTAGAAATATCTGAAAACTTCCCATTCCCTAAGTTTTGGTGAAGCAATAAAGGCTGTCGAAAACCTTGGGCAGATTCGCTTTTAACATATTCCACTTGCGGATATACGTGACCATTGACAACTAGCAGATCGAGCCATCCGTCATTATCAAAATCAGTAAAAGAAGTTCCCCAGCCGACAAAAGGTATGCTGGGTTGACCCACACCTGATTCTGCTGAAACATCCAGAAAACCTCTGCTTTGATTGTTTCGATAGAGGGTATTATGTTCGTTGTCAAAATTCGTTGTAAATAAATCAAGATTTCCATCGTTGTCGTAATCGCCCCAGGTTACCCCCATTGAACCTTGCTCAACTCCTGTGCCGCTATAAGCAGTTCCAGTTTCAAAACTTACATCCTCAAAAGTACCGTCATGATTGTTTTTAAAAAGATAATTTGGGGTTCCATCATTGGCAACGTAAAGATCAAGCCATCCGTCATTATCGAAATCGCCCCAAATCGTCCCGAGCCCATAATATTTTTTCTCGTCCGAAACACCGATTTTAGTAGCGATTTCCTCAAAAGTTCCATCCCCTTTATTTCGATAAAGAAAATCCTTTTCTCCGGGAAGCCCTCGCGGTCCGCATTGAACTCGTATCCCCTTGAAAGAACATGTGATTGAACTGCCAAAAATCGGCAAATTATTTAAATCCAGATAAACATATCCAGCGATAAAAACGTCTAAATCGCCGTCACGATCGTAATCTGCCCACGCCGAACCTGTCTGAAATCCCATTCCTTTGATGCCTGCTTTTTCGGTGGAATCTTCAAATTTGCAGCCGCCTATTCCTCGATAAAGTGCGTTTCCATTGAATCCTGTGGCGAATAAATCCAAGTTTCCATCGCCGTCAAAATCGACCGCTGTGATTCCCATTCCCCAACCTTTTCGCGTCAAATTGGCAGAATCTGTAATGTTTTCGAACTTTGGAACAGACGTTTTTGCACCGTCAATTTGTCTATAAAGTGTGAAGAATAAGTCACCGCCTTTTTTGAAATTTTCGACGGATGAACCGTTTATCGTTGCAACGTCAAGAAAACCGTCGTTATCACAATCAAAAACCGCGGCACCGCCGCTCATCGATTCGATAATATAGCGATTTTCAGCAGTCGAAATGTTTGGAACATTGATTCCGCTTTCCGCCGAAACATCTTTGAATGAAATCGGAGATTTTTGTGCAAACGCGTGTGTTAGCGTCACGAACAAAACGGTAATTATGAATAAAAATTTCATAAGGATTTTTCACCACAGAGATACAGATAACACAGAGTTTTTATGGGAAGAGTTGAGAGATTGTAGTGCATTCAAAAAAAATAAAAACTTATTTCCTCTGTGTTCTATGTGGTGCATCATTTCTTCATTTTCGGACGAATTTTCTCAAATCCAACCAAACCTTCGCCTTCCAAAATTGCATAAAATTTGTCAGCCGCAACGTCTTTTATCGTCTCAACTTTGCCCGAATTCCAGCGAATTTCAATCGAATCAACTTTAGTCGCCTTTCCGAGTCCGAAATGAACCCGTAAATCATTTTGCGAAAGATAACTGCTGCCGCTCCGAATCTCTTCAGTTTGCACGATTGTGCCTGTCGTAACTTTAATCCTTGCACCAATTGCCAGCGGATTTCCTTGCTTCGCACCGAGTTCGAGCGTTATCCAATGATTGAGTTTGTCGCCTTCATTTTTCAAAATCGACGGCGAGCTGTCTAAATCTTCAACTACAATATCTACATTTCCATCATTATCTAAATCGCCGAAAGCTGCTCCGCGAGAAACTCGAAGTTCGGTCAGAGCCGAGCCGCCCTGTGTTGTCGCATTGCAGAAAGTCGTATCGCCTTGGTTCATAAACAAAAGCTTTCCTTGCCTATATTTAGCACCAGAAGAAATCTGATCCATTTGCGGATAAACATGTCCATTTACCACAAATAAATCGAGCCAAGTATCGTTGTCCAAATCGAAAAATCCTGTTCCCCATCCAACATAAGGACGCGTTGCTTGTGCGACTTTCGCGTTGAAAGAAACGTCTGTGAAGTCGAAATTTCCGTTGTTTCGATAAAGCGTATTGTATTCGTCAACGAAATTGGTCGTATAAATCGCAAAATTTCCGGTGTGTAAATAGTCGCCAACCGCAACACCCATCGAACCTTGTTCCGAACCGTCTCCGCTGACCGCCGTTCCAGAAATTAAACCGATTTCTTCAAATTTTCCGTCGCCTTTGTTTTGATAAAAAAAGTTTGGCGTAGAATCGTTGGCGACATAAACACTTTGTTTTCCATCGTTTCCAAAGTCTGACCAAATAGGTTGCATTCCATAAAAACCATCGGAATCTTGCATTCCCAGCTGCTTCGTCATGTCTGAAAAAGTCCCGTCACCATTATTTTTGAAAAAACTATCGCCTGCACCTTTCAAACCACGGGGACCGCATTGCACATCGATCCCGCGAAATTTACAGGTCGGCAGCGAACCAAAACCGGGCAAATCATTCAACTTGAAATCGACGTAATTTGCGACAAATAGATCCAAAAAGCCGTCGCCGTCATAATCAGCAAAAGCCGCTCCCGCAGACCAACGTCCGTCTGCAACTCCCGCTTTTTTCGTGACGTCCGTGAAAGTTCCGTCTCCGTTATTTTGATATAAAACGTTGCCGCCGAGGCATGTAATATACATATCGGGAAAGCCATCATTGTTGAAATCAGCAACCGCTCCGCCCATTGCGTAACCCGGAAAACCAACTCCGGCTTTGTCTGTAACATCAGTAAACGTTAGGTTTCCGTTGTTTCGATAGAGTTGACTTTTCGATTTTTCGCCTTTCAAAGCCATTTCAACTGTTGGAGCATTTGTAAAATAAATGTCCAACCAGCCATCGCGATCATAATCGATCAACAAAACGCCACCACTCATTGATTCAACGATATATTTCTTTTCAGGAGCGGAAGTGTGAACAAATTTGATGCTGGTTTTGGCATAAATATCTGTCAACTGCGGGATCTTGCGATCGTTACAAACGTTGTCTTGTGCCAACGTGATTTGACCGCAAAACACCGAGACAAAAATAATTGCTGCTAAAAGGTTATATAATTTCATTTGTCGTTAATTTAGGGCAACTTTTCAGATGCCCAAAAACTACTATTTGTTACCTATAAAAACACACAACAATAACAAATTTGAAATGGGTTGTCAGCTAAACTGAATACTTTGTTGTACGACTTTACAAAAGTAGAAAAAATCAATATAAATATTGGCAAAACTTGATTCACTTGAAGTTAAAAAATCTTTAATTTTGTTAGGAGATTATGAAATGTTCGCTTTAGTTATTGTTAAGCTAAACTCTTTATTTTGTTTATCTTCGCTCGTTTTGCTGTTGTCAGTTGGGACGGTTTCCGCTCAATCTGATGTTGTAGTGGAAAATGATTTCGAAAAGGGTACGCAGAAATGGGAAGCACGTGGCGACAGAGTTTCGATTAGCAGCTCAAAAGATCACGCTGCAAGCGGAGAAAAAAGTCTTAAAGTCTCGGGGCGTAGTGCTTTTTGGCAAGGAGCTCAATTAAATATCATAAAATTACTCCCAGCCGGGAAAATTTATAGATTTACTGCTTCGGTTAAATTAGGAAAAAACGAGAAACCTGACAATTTAAAGATGACAATTCAGCGGGGAAGCGGAGGAGGCGAAAGCACTTACGATAATCTTGCCGTCGTAAATGCTACAGCGGATGAATGGAAAACAGTTTCGGGTACGTTCAAACCAAACGGCAGTGATGGCTACATTCTCGTCTATTTTGAAGCGGATCGGGCAAGTACGTCTTTTTTCATAGACGATTTCAAAATCGAACTCGCAGGCGACGGCATTCCGAAACAGGAAGGCGTTATTTTGCAAAATGATTTTGAAGATTTAACCGCACAAAATTGGATTGTTCGCGGCGAGAATGTTGGTATGTTTAGCTCGAATGCTTTCGGTGCAAACAGCTTGAAAGTTTCCGGACGATCTGCGAATTGGCATGGTTTGGCATTGGATGTTTCACCGATCCTTTTCAAAGGACGAACATATATTTTCACCGTTTCTGCAAGATTAGTGAAAGGGCAGAAGCCTGACACTCTCAAAATTACGATGCTGGAAACGCCTCCGAAAGGTGAGGCAAAATATAAATCTCTGACAAATTTTACGCCGGTGAATGATGGAGAATGGGTAACTTTATCCGGCGAATACAAAGTTACGACAAGTGATAATAATCTTCTGGTTTATGTTGAAGCGGCTGGTGCTGCTACGTCATTTCATATCGATAATTTCAGTATTAAAATTCCGTAAGCATAAATAAAAATGCGAAAAGTAAAATTCATTCTGCTTCTAATTTGCCTGACATTTGTTGCCCAAAACTATGCTCAAACTGACCCGAAACGCACGATTTCAGTAGATTTCACAAAGGTAAAAGGCAAGACAAATCGATTTTATCAGGAAGTTATCGGAGCCGGACGGGCATCCGAAGGTTTGCGGGCAGATTGGCAACGCGACCTGGCAATCGTAAAACGCGAGTGCGGCTTTAAATACATCCGTTTTCACGGACTTCTGCACGATGAAATGGGAGTTTATGATGAAGATAAAAATGGTAATCCGATTTACAATTTTCAGTATATTGACGCACTTTACGATTCTATTTTGGATAAAGGAATGAAGCCATTTGTTGAATTTGCTTTCATGCCGGAAAAGTTAAAAAGCAATGACAAAACGATTTTCTGGTGGAAAGGCAATATTTCGCCGCCAAAAGATTATGATAAATGGCAGAAACTCATTCACAAACTCGCAAAACATTGGACGGAACGCTATGGGGAAGACGAAGTAAAGGAATGGTATTTTGAAGTCTGGAACGAGCCGAATCTTGATTTTTTCTTTTCGGGAACGCAAGCCGAATATTTCAAAATGTATGAGTATTCAGCCAAAGCCGTGAAAAGCGTTTCAGCGAAATATCGAATCGGGGGACCCGCCACGGCTGGACGCGGTTGGATTACCGAAACGATCGATTTCGCCAATAAAAATAAGGTTCCGCTTGATTTTATTACCACGCATGACTACGGCGTAAGCGGGATCGGATTAGATGAAAACGGCGGTCAAAAACTTTTTTTAGATACGAACCCAAACGCAATTATTGGCGGCGTAAAGGAAGTAAATAAACAAATTAAGGCGTCTGCGATGCCTGATTTGCCGCTTCATTATACCGAGTGGAGTTCATCATACTCACCGCGTGATCCAGTACACGATTCGTATATTTCCGCACCTTATATTTTGTCGAAATTGAAAGGGTCGGAAGGGTTTATCGATTCGATGTCGTATTGGGTTTTTACAGACATTTTTGAGGAAAGCGGAACTGTTCCAAGTCCTTTTCATGGCGGATTTGGGATGATGAATTTTCAAGGTCTAAAAAAACCTTCGTTTTATGCTTATCAATTTCTAAACCGGCTCGGTGATGAAGAGCTAAAATCAACAGATGCAGAGAGTTGGGCAACTCGAACGAGAAACGGCGTGCAAGTTTTACTGTGGAATTTTACGCCGCCGATTACGAAAGAAAGTAATCAGGTTTTTTATAAAAAAGAATTGCTGGCAAAAGATTTTGGCAAAGCAATCATAAAGATTTCTGATGTGCCCACAGGAAATTATCGACTAAGTGTTTTTCAGGTCGGTTATAACGTGAATGACGTTTACACGAGTTATCTAAAAATGGGCTCGCCGCAAAACCTTAAACGCGAACAGGTTACCGAATTGGCTACGAAAAGTAGCGGGAAACCGATTGAAACTTCGAAGATTCGCATCAACCCAAAACAACCGTTTACAAAAGAAATTCCGATTCGCGAAAATGATGTTTTTCTAGTTACGCTCAAAAAGATGAAGTGAATGGAACGCCGTCATCCTGACGGCAGACGTCGCAAAAGCGGCGTAGAAGTGCTGAATTTGAGGTTGAAAATGATTCGCGTAAGACGCTCAATGCCGCCAAGATGGACGGCGTTCCGAAGCGACTGGGTTACATTCCTTCGCCCTTTGGATTTTTTAGCTTTTGAAAAATTTCGAGATGTTTTTTTGCAAGGGCGGATTCACCAATCAGGTTATAGAGACGGCTAATTTGAAAATGGGTATCGGGGTCTTTCGGATTGAGTGAAACTGCTTTTTCCAAAACCGGACGTGCCTTCGCTTCTTCTCCCGCCTGCAGGTAAACCGCTCCCAAATCACGCAATGCACTCGCATAATCCGGCGAAAGTTTTACAGTATTTTCAAAATACTCAATAGCTTTTGCGGTCTCGCCGTTTGTTTTATATGAAAGACCCAGTTGATATGCAGCCTCGTAATTTTCGGGGTTGGTATCCAGACATTTTTGCATCTGTTGGCGTGCCGCATCCAATTTTTCTGGCTGAGCGGCAAAAGTTAAACCCAAAGCGATACATCCACGCGAATCATTCGGACGGATTTCGAGGAATTTTGTTAAAGCACTTTCAGCCTTCTGCAAATTGTTGTTTTGCAGAGCCGATGCTCCATAAAGGTATAGAAATTCCGGCTTTTGCGGTTCAAGGATAATTAGTTTTTCAGCTGCTCGAAATGCCTTTCCCGATTGATTTGATCGCATTGCGGAAACGACCAGATTAGCTAAAAGCTCGGTATTGTTTGGAGCTGAGACGAGAGCTTTTTCCAATAAATCAAGGGCTTGCTTGGGATTGCCCTGTTCGCTCTCAACAAAGGATTTCGCCAACAGCAATTCCGTAGAATCGGGTTGGATTTTCTCAGCCTGTGCGAGATGAATTTTCGCGTTGGCAAAATCCTTTAGAAAACTTTCAGACTTCGCTAAAAGCAACAAAGCGTCAATATTTTTCGCAGTCGCAAAGTTAACGGAACGCAGCAAGTCAACCACCTCTTTGTGCATAGAAGCTTTGCTCAAAACCTTGGTAAACTCAACTAAAATAAGCGGATTCTGCTTTGCCAAAGATTTCGCAATTGGTAACAGCAAGGCGAAATTCTTTTTATCATTTGCAGTTAAATAGCAGCTCGCACGAAGTGGTAAAGCTTCTGTGTTCTTAAATTGAAGCGGAAATTTCGCGGCTAATGACAAAGCTTTCTGGCAATCACCGATTAAGGAATATTTATCTGCAACCTTCAAACGGATGGCATTGTCCGTAAGTTCAGTTTCAGAAATTGTGTCTAAAACAGTGCGTGATTGATCTAAATCACTGGTTTGAATAAGTGCAGACGCAAGCGTTAACTTAGCAGAAATCAAGTTTGGATTAATTGATAAAGCCTTGTTCGCAAGGGATTTCGCCTCATTTAGGCGATTTTGCTTGAGCCGCAATTTTGCCAACAATGAAAAGCCTACTGCGTCTTTGGGATTAGAAACGACATAATTAAACAATTCCCGTTCTATTTCAGAAAGCTTGCCTGACTCAATGCTTTGATCGAAACGAACCGTAATTTTCTCATTTTGTGCGAAAACTGATGATGAAACCGCGAATATTAGAAAAAATACAAGTATTTTAGTTTTATGGTTTTGGAATAGTTTCACTGTTTCACATCGGCGAATCGGTTTTGCGATTGGCGGCTTTTAATTCTTGGTAGCGTTTTAATTCGCGATCAGCATCATCTTTTCTCGAAGCTTTTCGATAAGCGATGCTCAATTGATAATGTATAAAATCTTTATTTGAATCAGATGCCGCCGCGATTTCAAGTTGGTCAATGGCTTTTTGTGTTTCGCCTTTTTCGAGATAAATCTTGCCAAGCTGATACCGTGCATCGGCATAATCATATTTCAGATTGATAGTTTCTTCTAAAATATTGATTACTTTTTCAGGTTCGATTTTTCGCTCAATAAACGTCAGAGCAAGATGATATTTCGACAATACATCATTAGAATCTAATTCAAGTTCACGGCTAAACGCTTTTTCGGCTTCATTAAACCGATTCAGACGAATCAAGCTTTGTCCGATAAAATAATTGGCTTTCGCAGTATTCGGAGCCAGAGCTATTACGGTGCGAAATTCCTTTGCGGCTCTTTCATAATCGCCCAAAATCATAAAACCTTGAGCAGCATAAAATAAGGCTTCAGGAGTTGTTTGCGAAATTAATGCCAACTTATTAAACATTGGAATCGCTTCCTGATTTCGCTTTAGTTGAATCAACGAAATTCCGTAAAAATAAGCAAGCTCCGCGTCGCTTGTCAATCCAGCTTCAATCGGTTTCAACGTCTCAACCGCTTTGCCGAAATTACTTGTAAAATAATAACTCGCAGCTAGCATTCGCCTGACCAAATTGTCTTTCGGATTTCGCGTTAGATGACGGGAAAGAGGAGAAACAGCTTTTTCAAATTGCGTTGATCGAAAACTGACGATCCCCCAATTTCTATCCAAACCTGGAAAATCTGACTTCCATTTAGCCGCTGACGAAAAATTCGCCAAAGCTTCATCCGTTTGATTTGTCTGCACGGCAATAACGGCAAGATTATGGTAGCTTTGAGCCAAAATATCGCTCAAGTACGTTTTGAATTTTCCAATTTCTGCTGTTCGCTCTGGCGACAGTTTAGATTTTATTGCGTTGGTATTTGCGATCGTATTTGTTTCTTTCGCGACATTACCAAGAATTTGATTAATTTCATCCCGAGCCGATTGAATTGACTTTACCTGAAGATCTTTAGCAATTTTTAATTCCTTCTCACCTTCTTCTCGTCGTCCGGTCTTAACGAGCAAACGACCGAGTGTGAAGTGTGTTCTACGAGACTGTAGAGCATCCTCCGGTTCTTTTGCTTCTAAAGCGATCGTTTGACGTAAGCTTTTTTCAGCTTCAACTAAATCGCCTAATTCAATTTGCGACTGTGCTAAAAACAGATAAACTTCGCTCTTTTTCGAATTTAATTGCAAAGCCTTTTGCAAATATTTAACAGCTTTCTCATGATTGTTTTCTGATGAAGCAACGACGCCAATAAAGAAATTAGAGTAAAAATCTTCTGGGGTCAGTTTTAGTTCATCTTCAAACGCAGCCCCCGCATCCTTTAATCGTTCACTTCCACCCTGCTCAAGAATCAGAAATCCAAGAAAAAAGTTGGCTTTCGGGTATTTTGGATTGATCGCCAAAGCACGCCTAATTTCGCGTTCTGCCTCAAGCGGATAATTTGTCTTTTGGTAAGCCTGCGAAAACGATAAATGTAATTGTGCAGTGTCCTTTCCAAGAGCAATCTGGATTTCATCAAAGAGCAGTTTGGCACGTTCGAGTTGCTTAAGATAGAGATAAGTTACCCCTAGGGCTTCGGCAATTTCGAAATTAGGAGTTTTCCGGAAGGCTTTTTCCAGATGCGGAAGTGCAGCCTGATAATCTTCCTTAAGATATAAGATGTTACCTAAAATGTAAGATCCTCCTGAAAAATTTGGGTCAAGTATGTTTGCCTTTTGAGCTTCAGCAATTGCTTCATCCAGCTTATTTTGCCGTAAAAAAGCTACAGCTAAATTAATTCGGTTTGGAGCAGTATCTTGATATATGAGTGATTCTGATAAAAGCGTAACTGCTTCATCGTAATTACCTTCTTCAATTGCAATGTTTCCAACCCGTTGCAATGCAATTCCGATAACGGCACGGTTTTCAACAGCGGCGTTAGCCAAATCCCCAGATATTTGATAGGTTTCCGCAGCACTTAAGTGCTCTAACAATTCGTCTTTTATTTGATCGGTTTGATTATTGCGAGTAGATTCGTTTTTTGGATTTATCTTCTGAGCGTAAATATTGAAGCCAAAAAGAAATACAACAAGAATCAATATTTTTGTGATCATAAAATGGTAAATAAAATCCTTGACGTTTATTTTTACGTGGAGAAAATTATAACACAAAATAAAAAAGGCAAGAAAATATTTGCTTTTCAGCATTTATTTTCTTGCCACAATTTATTCGATGAAGTTTAGAAATAAAGTTTCAAAGCATATTGTATTTCCCTTGATCCTCTCGTCCTATTTGCAACGCCAAAATTCCCTTCAAGTGAATTAGTAATTGAAGTGATCGTATTATTGGTTTGACTACACGGACTAGCTCCACAAGTAACTTGACCATTGTAAAAGGTTATCGGCAGTTCCCCACGGAAATTTGTAGAATTGAAAGCATTGTACATTTCCAAACGGAATTGAACTCTCGCTCCTTCTCCAAGGAAACTCTTTGTCAACCAGGAAGGTGAAAAATTCTTATAGACCGAGAAATCCACATTTCTGTTTGCCGGTCCTAAACAAGTTGATTTTTTCGGAATTGTTTCACCGATCTTGTAACCAACCAATGTCCAAGCTTTTGGATTGAAATAATTTCCTTTTACTCCTTCAAGGTAGCAAGGCTCGCTTTCTACCCGAATCGGTCTTTGGTTAGCAACTCCTGATCCGAGCCCGGTAATACCTCCATTGAAACTTTGATTTGTTCCATCTGAAAGTCTTTGACCAATGGCTGTCGAATTTAAGTTAGGAGTCAAGGAAGTTCCGCTCGAAAGCTGAATGATACTTGCTATTTCCCAACCACCAAGCAAAGTTTTGACAAACCCATTTCGTCCATTAAATTCTGGCATATTGTAAATCATATTTGCCACGAAAATATGCGGACGATTGATATCCGATTCAGCAAAATCCAATCCGCGATTTGTTCTGTCCAACACGCCGAATGCACTATTTGTACCCGATGAATCATTTAGACCAAAATCAGCCAGAGATCTTGAAAAGGTATAAGCTGCTTGAAGCGAAGAACGTTTGGTAAATCTTGTTCTAAACAACATTTGTAGCGAATCGTAGTTGCCTTTCCCAGCACGTTCAAAAATATAAATCGAACCGTAGTTGCTGAAGGGACGTAGAGCATTAACTTCGTTTCCCGTAGTGGCAAACGCGGCAGCTTTCCGATTAGCGTTTGTCACTTGATTGACGTCACTGTGTGTGAGCTGTTTACGGGAGCGATTTCCAACATAGCCAACTTCCAAGACAGTTTCATTCCACAATTGACGACCCAACGATGCGTTAAACTGCATCGAATAAGGCGTCGCTGCCTCCGGACTGACACCGAATCTTGGAGAACCATTTGATGCTGCACTAAGATTAGCAGTACCAGTTCCGTCTAAAGTTCTTTCACCAGCAATTGATCTTGAAAACGGAGAATTTTGCGTTAACGCGGCAAAATACGGACTGGTTCTTTCCCGTAGATAAAACAATCCAAATCCGCCTCTAATTGCAGTCTTTCCATCAGAGAAAACATCCCAAGCCACGCCTAAGCGGGGAGCAAGATTTTTGTAATTATTTTCCCGTAGGGAGCGATTTGAAAATTGAATTGGCGTCGTGGCACCTGCAATTCCTGCACATGGGTTTGTCCCTTTTGGAACTACCAATCCATTACAAGGATCGCTTGCAAGTCTCGTCGAACTATAAGCTGCCGGCGAGAAAGAACTAATTTTGTCGCGAGCATCCGTTGGTTCATAAAGCAACGAATATCTGGCACCCAATTCCAAAGTTAAATTCGGTCGTGCTTTCCACGTATCACCAAAATAAAATTCAAGATTTTCATAGCGGTTTTGACCGACTGCTTGAGTATCGGTTTCACTAAAACCATAGAATACACCTTTTGTTAAAAGGTTAATTATTCCGCCGCCATCGCCCCAAGACGCATTGTTTTGACAGCAAGGTCCCCAAAATTGAGTTGCTTCATTATTCGGACCGGAATCTTCATCCTTTGCGGCTGTGTCATATAGAAAACCCATTTTAAGGGTATGATTCCCCTTAACCATCGAAAGATCATCTCTGACAGAATAAATATCAAGCGAATTTCTAAATGGAGTTTGAGTCCAAAGATCAGAACCGGAATTGCTGAAATAAGGAGAAACTCCGCCCCAGAATACGGGGTGCGGACGGTTTATCCCGTTTACCTTACCGGATGTCGGGAAAAATCCCGGAACAGCTGTGTTTATCTGGGCATTGATGTCAGCTCCCGCACCCGGATCAACATTAATTCGGTTTGCGGAATATGAAAACTGGACATCGTTGATGGCTGCTGCACCGAGTTCTGTCGTTAATTTAAAAGCAGCTTGCCTTGATGGCTGAGTCCAGCTACTTTCGACGGTTGGGAAAGCATCGTCTCCCCACAAATTACTAAACAAAATTGGATAAGGATTTGACCAATGATCTTGGGTGTAACGCCCAAAAATTTTATTTTTGGAATTAATATTGTAGTCAATCCTAATGTTTTCTTCGCGGAAATTAATTGGCGAGTTTGCCGAAGTGCTCCAGTTGACACAACTAGTTGAACTGCTTGTATTCGATAAAGGGAATAACTTAATCACAGCTAATCCTGCAGGACTTAGGTCCGCCTGAGGAATTATCGGCGTATCAGCCGGTGAACAACGTGTGCCGTTAGTCAAGATTCTCGGCTGGCTGAAATTACCCTGTCTTTCTAAAGTAGTCGGAACACTACCAAATCGAGTTAAACCACGTATTTCTTTGTTCTGTTCCTGTGAATAAAAGAAGAATAATCTGTCTTTCACTATCGGTCCTCCAAGGGAAAACCCATAGTCATTTCGGCGTAATTGATTTTTGCCTGATTTGGTAGCGTTTGCAAAATAATCAGCAGCATTAAGCTTATCATTCCGTCCAAAATAGAAAGCACTTCCGTGAAACTTATTAGTTCCGCCACGCGTCGCAATTGAAACAATAGCTCCGGCAGCCTGTCCGTATTCAGGACCATAGCTGTTACGCAATGACTTAAACTCGGCAATCGCTTCAATTGAAGGAAATAAAAGAATAGTACGGTTCGATCCCGTATCATTGTTATTGGCACCATCAGTTAAGAACAAATTACTTTGTGCCGAGTTTCCGTTTACTGAAAAGTCAACGCCACCAAATAAACCTTTGCTTTTGCTGTCGAAGTTATTTGCAGCAGAAACTCCAGGCTGTAACTGAGTAAGCTGAACAAAGCTTCTTCCATTAAGCGGAAGTTCGCGAACTTGCTCACCCGAAACAACTTCCCCAACTGTTCCTGATTGTGTTTCAATCTGAATGTTATCGGCTGTCACGTTTACTACTTCGTTGACGGCACCTGTTTGAAGAACAACATCTTGCCGCGTTGTGCTTGAAACATTAACAACTACATTTGAAATTGATGTTTCTTTGAAGCCGGTTTTAGTAATAGCAATGCGATATACGCCAATTGCTAGATTTGAAACAGAAAAATTACCATCATCATTTGAAGTAATCGTTCTTTTTGAACCAGTTTCAGTCTGTGTGATAACGATCATTGCATCTGGAACAACGGCACCATTTTGATCGGTGACAGTACCTGTAATTTGACCGGACGTACCTGTTTGTGCCGAAAGCACTATCGGAAACAGAAACATTCCAATCATTGCTACTAAAATTAAACCTGTATGCATTGCAAAATTCTTTTGTCGGCTTGCGGCTTGAAGAACATCATTTTGCACAGGCGGATTTAATTTAAACATAGAAACTCCTCCTATCCTTTTATTTACTTTTTGATTTTTTGCTGTAAATTCAGTGTTTAAGAACCCCATCATAGTTAAATAAAACATATGACCTTGCTCCTCAAGCCTTAAATTACTCGTCTTTCATGAGTACAAAGCTAAGAAATTAACTCGATTTTCACGATTGGTTCGATTTAAAGTTGTAGACACTTTGTTGTATGACCATGCAAAAGGTAATACAACTTATTTAAATTGTCAAGATTTATTTATGCCTGAAATAGGTTTTTTAGGATAATCTTTGGCGAAAGTTTATTTATACCGGAAAAGAATAAAATGCCAATGAAAAAAGGATGTTTGTTAAATTGTTTTGCGACTTAATTAGCCAAATAGCACCCAATTTCGAGATGCTTCAGCAGATACGATAATTGCAGTTCTATAGACGGTTGAGAAGTGAAAATATCTTGTCAACGGAATTACACATCAAAGAAAATACCAAGTTTGACGAGCTGTCTGCATTGCCTTGTTGTCCTTGTGGTGAAAATTCTCGCAAAAACTGGTATCTTTTTACTTTATGACAACAAAAGTAAAACCCGATATTCGTGCGATCACCCGCTTGGTTCCGCCTTCCGGCAACTTGGTTCAAGGACAATCCGAGCTTCCAATCAATCCCGATTTAGCCAAATATGCGGCTGAAATTATAGCTGCGAGCCAAAATCATTACGGCGGTTCGGAAGGCGATGTAAACTTGCGAAAAGCAGTTGCCGCAAAGATTAAAAAGTATAACAACGTTGAGGTTGATGTTGACGCAACGCCTTATCAATTGATGATTACAAACGGCGGAACGGGTGCGTTGATCGGCATTGCACAATCGTATTTACGCGGAAAATCGGCGTTGGTTTTCGAGCCGTATTATCCGTATCACCGCAAAATTTTAGAAGAATTCGGCAGTAAAACCGAAGTCTTTGAACTCGATAAAAACTTAACTTTCGAGAAAGACAATCTGCTTGCACATTGTAAATCGTTAAAAGATCGTGCCGAATTTCCGCTCAAAATAATCATCGTCTGCACGCCGTCGAATCCGTGCGGGAAGGTTATGACGCAGATTGAACTTGAAGCGATTGCGGACATCGCCAAAGAACTCGATTTGCTCGTGGTTTCCGACGAAGTTTACGAACATTACGTTTACGGCGAAAATCCGCATACGCCAATCGCAACGTTGCCCGATATGTGGGAGCGGACGATTACGGTCAACTCGTTTTCGAAATCATGGAACATTTCCGGCTGGCGTTTGGGCTACGCATACGGTCCGGGAAATTTGATTCAGCCGATAAATAACGTCGCGAATATCGTCAACGTTTGTCCCGCAACTCCTTTGCAATCAGCACTTGCAAAGGTTTTGATGGCAGACGATACTTACTACGACAAACTGCGTGATAAATTCGATGGCAAACGACGTTTTGTTTCCGAAGAACTGACATCGCTTGGGTTTAATATTTACAATTCGGGCTCGGCGTTCTATCTTTGGACGCGAATTCCCGACGAGTTCGACGATGCGTTGAAATTCAACGAAATGCTGATGGAGAAAGCCGGAGTCGGTGCAACACCCGGAAGTGCCTTCGCAGATTCCGACGATTGGGACGCCTATATGCGTATCTGCATCGCCCGCGAGGATTCAATTTTGGAAGGTGCGATGGGGAAAATTAAATCGGTTTTGAGTTAAACAGGTGAAAAGAATTTTACTTAACCTATTGAAAGTATTAGGCTTTGCGGCGATGGTCTGCGTGCTGATTTTAGGAATTACTTATGTTTATTTTGCCTCGCAATCAGGTGAAAAAGCGGTCGAAAAAGAGATTTTCAAAAATAATAAGCAGAGAGTTTTAGTCTTTGCACATCGCGGCGGCGGCGGACTTTATCCCGAAAATACGCTTGAGGCGTTTCGCTATTCGGTGGAAATGAATGTGGATGTTTTGGAGCTGGACATTCACGCGACTGCGGACGGAAAACTCGTGGTATTTCACGATTCAAGCGTTGACCGCACAACCAATGGAACCGGAAATATCAAAGAAATTACCCTTGCCGAATTGAAAAAACTCGACGCAGGTTATCAATTTTCAATAGATAGCGGACAAATTTTTCCGTTTCGAGGCAAAAGCGTCACAATTCCTACGCTCGAAGAAATTTTCGATACTTTTCCAAAAGTGACCTTCAACATTGAACCAAAACAAGCCGAACCTTCGATTATTAAGCCGTTTTGCAGCCTTTTACGAGCAAAGAATTTGACCAATAAAGTAATGGTCGGCTCATTCAATCAGACCATAATTGACGAATTTCGCCGCGAATGCCCCGAATTCGCCACATCTGCGAGCCCTTCGGAAGTGAGCGAATTCGTTGCTTATCAAAAATCGGGTTTGAGCCAATCATACAGTCCGCCGATGCAAGCCTTACAAGTTCCGGAATCGATTGGTAGTTTGCAAATTGTGACCAAAGACTTTGTTGAATCTGCACACAAAATGAATCTCAAAGTTCACGTCTGGACGATTAACGAAACTATTGATATGCAAAGACTTATCGATTTAGGAGTGGACGGAATTATGACGGATTATCCAGATCGTTTGTTTGAATTACTCAATCGAAAAAAGCTAAATTAATTCACGTGTAGGTCAATTCAGCGAAGTCTAATTCTTTTTCGTCTTGGAAATTCCATAGATTAATTTATCGGGAATCTTTTCAGCAAAAAACTGACCACAAATTTCCGAAGCTTTCGCTAAAATTTCCTCCAAAGTTGTGGAAACAGGTGTAAGCAATTTATAGGTTTGCGATAAAGCATCTGCATCGGAAAGACCTTTCGTTTCTTTCAAGGTTTCGGCGAGTAAATGAATGCGTAAGCCTTGATCTTTTAGTTTTCCGAGTTCTGCGATGAGCCAGCTTAAGGCGAGAAAATAAGGCTTATTGAGCATAAAAAGATGTTTATTTTCAGCGGTATCAGGCATTTTATTGAACGGGGAATTAACGATTTCGGGAACGAGATATTTTGTTAAATCATCGCTTTTTTGATTTGTATCAAAAAGTTGGATACAGCCGCGTAATGCCTGCGGATAAATGCTCAGCCAACGCAACTTGCGGCGTAATTCATGAACCTGCGTTTCAAGATCGGTGAAGCCTTTTGCGTGTTCGCCGAAAAACTCGTTGATTTCGGCAATCTCTTCTTTGTAATAGGCATCAATCTCTTTTACTTCGTCTTTTCCTTTGAGCCATTTTACGTCTTTCAGCTTTTTGCGAATTGATTTTAACTGGGTCGCAGTATCGCCAAGCCATTTATTTTCAACTAATAACGAATTAAATTCCGCAATGCTTTCCACAGCTTTTTCACGACAATATCTCGTGATTGAGACCGAGATTTTCTTGTTCGCGGCAAATTCCTTGGCGAAATTATCGTAATAATCGATCGCACCAATTCCATCTTCGAGCGATTTGAAACTCTCTTTCATCTCCGAAAAAGTCTTTTTGTCGTGTAAACCACTGTAAATTTTCGCGAGCCCTTCGAGCATAAAAACTGTCGTGCGTGCGTTATTAGCGTAAAGCCATTGTGCTGCATCAGGCTGTTTTGCTGCGTCGGACAATAGTTTTTCAAGTTGGGTTAAGTAAAAATCGAATCGTTGGATACCTTTTTTCATACATTTAAATCATATAACTACAAGGAGTTTCGTGTCTATCACTTTCTGCGGAGAAAATAGTTTTCGCAAAATTGCGTTTTTTGTCTAAGTGTCTGAAAATAAATCAATAATCCGAAATCGGAAATCTAAAATCGAAAATATCACAATGCACTATCATTTGATTGGAATATCGAGTACACCTTTCCCAAGTTAGACCAAATGAAAGAATTGAAGTCTTTACCTAATTTGCATATCATTTTAGCGAGGTAACGAGATGAGTTTGCGGTAACCAAAAGGAAAACAATTAAAACCAAATGATGCTGAAATTGAAAGAATTGCGAAATTACAGGGCAAAAACCTTTTGATTTTGATGAAGCCGTTGGCGAACGTTCGCAACTTTGGAAAACGGCGAATTCAAAGAGTTCGAAAAATTGCTCAAAGATATTCGTGTTTCTGATAAGGATTTTCAGAGAATTAGCGGTTTGACGTTAATTTCATAAAACTAGTCTGAAATCAAAAACGTAACCTATAAACGGGGATTCAAATAGAATTTGGGTTTTGGTCTTTTTTCAATAGGCAATTTCATAATCAAATCAATTTCAGACAAAATCTTTGAATTTTCCTTGTTCAATTTCTTATCAAGTTTTTCTGAAATTTGAAAATCTTTTTGAGCCTCTTCTTTGTTGCCCTGAAATAGCCTCAAAATAGCTCTTACCTGAAACGACCGAAAATTTTGAGGATTTTGTTCAATAAACTTTGAAAGCCTGATAAACGAGCTGGTAGAACTTTCATTTGGCTTTTCATTCACAGATTCTTTCTCCAAATAAAAACCTTGATAAATGTCGTCGATTGCTCCGCTCAAATCATCACCCAACCCTTTGATTATTCCTCTATCTACGTAACCTGAAGGCACATTCGGTGTCATTTCGATTGATTTATTATAATCCTTTAACGCCCCTTCAAAGTTGCCAACTGAAAAATAAAGAATCGCTCTATCAATGTAAACGGCAGCTAAATTCGGTTTTAATTGAACGGCTTTAGCATAATCCGCCAACGCTTTTTCATTTTCTCCTTTATCAGAAAAAATATTTGCTCTTCCGTGATAAGGCTCTGCATAATTAGCGTTTATTGAGATTGCTTTCTCGAAATCCGCCAATGCCTTGTCATGGTTCTTTAAGAAATAGTATGAAACTCCTCGGTGTTGGTAAGCTTCCTCAATCCCTTTCATATTTGGGAATCTGTCAATTACTGCATTAAAATCAAAAATTGCTTCGAGAGGCTTTCTTAAAATAACTTTTGCGATACCGCGGTAATAAATTGCATCGAACGCTTGCGGATTTATGTTAATCGCGTCATCAAAAGTCAAAATTGCTTGTTCATATTGTCCCTGTTGAAAAAGACTGAAACCATTTTTGAATAGTTCTTGAGACTTATTATTTTGAGCGGATATCGTCAAAGAGAAGATAAGAAGAAAGGTTATAAAGCAAAGAGATTTCATTGGTTTATGATAAACTCAATTTGCAAATTTGGTCAAAATATATTGCCTTGCTAAAATAATAATTCTTTATTAATCGCTAATGAAATCAAGAAAAATGCACTATCATTTAATCGGAATATGCGGAACGGCGATGGCTTCGCTGGCGGGAATGCTGCAGGCACGTGGACACAAGGTTACGGGTTCGGATCAGAACGTCTATCCGCCGATGTCAACACAGCTTGAGGCTCTCGGGATCGAGATTTTGAATGGCTATAAGGCTGAAAATGTGGACATCGGAGCGGATTGCACGGTTGTCGGCAATGCGATTTCGCGTGGAAATCCTGAGCTTGAAGAAGTTTTGAATCGCAAACTTTTGTATCGTTCGCAAGCAGAAATTGTTAAAGAAGAATTCATTCGTGGAAGGCGTTCGCTTGTGATTGCGGGCACGCACGGGAAAACGACGACAACGAGTATTGCGACCTGGGTTTGCGAAGTCGGTGGACTTAATCCGAGTTTCCTTATCGGCGGAATTGTGCAGAATTTTGGTGCAAGTTTTCGCGTAACCGAAAGCAATTATTTCGTAATCGAAGGCGACGAATACGACACCGCATATTTCGATAAAAAGCCGAAATTTATGCAATATTTGCCTGAAATTGCAATTGTCAACAACGTCGAATTCGATCATGCCGACATTTACCGAGATCTTTGGGAAATCAAATATCAATTCTCGCGTTTGATGAATTTGGTGCCGTCGAATGGACGTTTGATCGTCGGGATTGATTCGCCGGTTGCGAAAGAAGTTTTGGATGAAATGCAGGGAAAATTGCACACGCAAGTTGAAACTTTCGGCACTTCTGACGAAGCAAAATGGCAAGCTCGCTACATCGATTTTTCGGGCGACGTAACAAGGTTCACCGTGTTCAAAGAAGGACATTCGTGGGGCGAATTTGAAACGCATTTGATCGGCGAATTCAATGTTCGCAACTGTTTAGCGGTGATTATCGCGGCGGACGCGTGGGGAATTTCCAAAGAAAAAATGCAGGAAGCCTTCCGCACATTTAAATCGGTAAAACGCCGCGTAGAAATTCGCGGTATCGAAAAAGGCGTTACGGTAATCGATGATTTTGCACATCACCCGACCGCCGTTGAAGAAACTTTGAAAGCCTTGCGGATGAAATATGAAGGCAAGCGTCTGATCGCGGTTTTTGAACCGAGAAGTTGGTCGTCGCGTCTCGGAATTTTTCAAGAACCCTACACTAAAGCTTTTAACTACGCTGATTACGTTATTATCGCCGGAGTTTACAACACCGCGAAAGCGAGTGAACTCGGAAAAGTTTTGGACGTTGAAGAATTGGTTCAGCAAATAAAGATGCAAGGAAAAACGGCTATTTGTCTGCCCGATGCGGACGCAATTGTCGAACATTTAACTCCTGAAATGAAGGAAGGCGATGTGGTTGCAATCATGTCAAACGGCGGTTTCGGCGGAATTCACGATAAAGTTTTGAATGTTTTGAAAGAAGGTTAAATTTAGTTGCCAACTGCGGAAATAAAAGAAGTTATCAATGCATCAGCCGCTGACGTTTTTGATTTGATTCACGATTACAAACGGCGGCTTGAATGGGATACTCTTTTGCAAAAAGCCTACCTTGAAGCGGAATTCACAACCGCTGGAAAAGACGCAATTTCCGTTTGCCAAGGCAAAATGATTCTCGGCGGATTTGCTTTGCGAACACAATACATCACCTTTGAACGCGGAAAAGTTGCAGCGATTAAAATGCTCAATCAACCGCCTTTTTTCGATACTTTTGCGGCATCAATCAGACATTTTGAGATTGACAAAAATATTTCGGAAGTTGTTTATCGGGTTAATTTTACGTCTAAACCAAAATTCCTCAGACCGATTTTGCATCCGATTATGAAAGTTGTTTTGGTTTGGGAAACTAAGAAAAGATTGGCGGCTTTGAAAATTTTTTTCGAGAAGAAAAGTTAAATTTGGCTCTTAATCCAATTTCTAAAATCTCGCAAAATCGCCGTTTGACCTTCGGTTTTGGTGCGTAAAACAAATTCGGTTAAAACTTCAGCAGTTAAAATTGAAAACGAAAGACTGTGCGAAATTTCTTCATACTTTCCACTAACTAATTGATAAATTTTGACTTCCGCTCCAACATAACGCCAAATTTCCTTGACTCCAAAAGATGCGTAAATCGGGAATTTGTCCCAAGAATCGTTGGTTGTATCAATTTCGATGACCACATCAGGCGGCGGAACGACCGATGTATCAAAATTGTCTAAACCTATGATAAATTTTGCATTTTCGACATAAAAACAAACATCGGGTTCTGCTCCTCTTTTCTCGAATTCTAATTTATAAGTAGTAGAGCCAAAGTCTTCAAGGTCTAAATTTAATTCCTCAGACAAAATTTGACCGAAATTGTGAAAGATAGCTTTTGATTTCTCAATATTTTGTCTTGGAGTTGTAATTGAAAGTTTTCCGTTATCGAACCAAATTCGGCGGGCGGGGAAATTTTCCATCTTGCTAACCAAATTTTCATAGTCTTCCCACGAAACACCATAAACCTTTGTCACAGAATTATTTGGAAGTGTTTTGACGGTTGAAAATAAATCTAATTCGGTTGCAATCATTGTATAACTTTACGTCTGTTTAACTTTTATTTCAAGAAAATTAACCTATCGCACAAACCATTCCTTCATAATCAGGTTTATCCGAAACAGTTTCATTGATAAATGCACCTATAATTTCGCCTTTGTGAATCAGAAATGTGCCGGGCATTTGCCAAACATCACCAATCGGCTTACCAATTCCGTGTTTAAACGCTTCCAGACCGCGAACAAAACTTTTTATTCCTAAAACTTGTGTAAAACTGCCGGTTTCCAATCCAAATTCGTTGTAAAGTTTTTTTTCAGGATCGCTAAAACGCGGCAAATCTGCCACACCATATTGAGCAAAAAAATCTTTCGCTTTTTCTTCATTTGCCATTGAAACAAACGCTAACTGCGTTCCGTTTGCTGTCAAGGTTTCACGTTTTTTCGCAACTTCGCTGACAGCTTCACGACAAAATGTTCAGCCAAAATGACGTAAGAAAATCAACAAAACGGGCGAATTGCTGTTTAATTTAGCCAAACTTATTTCGCTTTGCGATTTATATCGTTGGAGAATTTCTGTGGAAATTTTCATAATTAACTTACCAAATTTAACAAATGCCCCATCTGGAATTTCTTCACACTTAAGTACTTTTGCGTATCTTTCGAAGGTTTGAATTCAATCGGAAGACGTTTAACGATTTCCAATCCGCCGTCACGCATTGCTTGCAGTTTTTCAGGATTATTAGACATTGCTTTCACCCTTTTCACGCCCAAATCCTTCAAAATTTCTACGCATTGATGATATTCTCGCAGGTCAACTTCTAAACCAAGTTGGGTATTCGCTTCAATCGTGTCGGCACCTTCATCTTGCAGTGCGTAAGCCCGGATTTTGTTGATTATTCCGATTCCGCGACCTTCTTGTTGCTGGTAAACAATTACGCCACAGCCTTCTTTTTCGATCGTTTCCATCGCCCTTTGCAATTGCAAACCGCAATCGCATTTGATTGAATGAAAAACGTCGCCGGTCAAACATTGCGAGTGAATTCTCACCGGAACCGCCACATTTTCATTCAATTCACCTTTGAAAACACAGACGAATTCCTCGACGCTCGTCAGCGATTTATAACCAGCGATACGAAATTCTCCGAATTCGGTCGGAAGTCGGGCTTCGGCTACTTTTTCTATTGATTTTATTGTTGGATAAATGGTTGTTGTTGCTTTCGCAACGGTAGTTAAACGTTCGATCATTGCTCCCCCTTGCTCTTGTTTAGATGATATTCGCTGAAACTTCAGGTTCGGATTCAACTGATTTTAAGGCTTCTTAAAAACAACCGTTTTCTTTTCGTCTTCGCAAGCTTCGATTTCTTTCTTTGCGTTAGCACCTTTTGCTTCTACAGCCGGCAAACCAAGTTTTTGACGGATAAACTTTTCGGCTTCAATTTCGATTAGTTCACCATTGGCGATGAAAGCTTTTTTGAGTAAAACATCGCCGTCTTTTCTCAGGTTTGAAGGTTCGATAAAGAGATTCCAAGGCGAACCCCATTTTCGTGTGTCGCCAAGATCTTTGCGATAGTTGTAGTGCAATGTTTTCTCGCGGAGTTCTTTAGAATCGGATTCAACAACAGCTTGAAAGGTTATCTTTTTTTCATCGAGGCTGGCTTTCATTTCCTCGATTGTTCCATATTCGCCAACTCCAATGATATCTAAACCCGCCGTTTTATATTTCTCATACATTTTTTGAACAAAAGGTGCTTCATGCTTCCAATTTCCACACCACGGTGCAAAATAAACGACCAAAACAAGTTTTTTACCAGCGGCAAATTGGCGTAAATTTACACTCTTTCCGTCCCGAATCGTTTTGTAAGTCCAATCCTTATATTTGAATTCTTTTTCCACCAAAGGTGATTGTTCGTTTTGTGCAAAAGCCAAGCTAAAGCATGAAAATAGTATGATTAACGATATAAATAATTTCATTTCCTAAGAGTTTCTCCAATACAAAGACTAAACTTTCAGATGCTGAAAAACAAGCAAATTTTGCTTATCTTTTCAAACAAGTTATAATTCTCCGCAGTAACTTTTCAGGAGAATTTCACTAAATAATGAGTAATCAACCGACAGTTTCAGACATTTTTCGTAGAGCCTTGGCTATTAGAGAAGGCAATTCGGGTATTTCTTACGTTGACATTAAATCGCGTTTGGTAAGCGAATTTGGCGGGATGCCTTTTCCGAATCCAAGTAAATTAACGATTCCCGAGTATGACAATATTGCTCCGGAAGAGGATTGGACTGCCGGCTTGCCCGTTGTTTTACGCGGAATTCAAACTGAGGATTGGAACGAAATCGCACACGGAATAATCATAAGTCTCGAGCAGGTTGAGAATTTTCCGAAAAACACAGGTCGTGAAGATGCACCTGAAAGAGAATGGCACGATAGAAACAAAGGCATCGCAGAAGCCGAGAAAAAGAACATGGACAAATGGATGCCGGAAGAATTGATGGCGATGGCTCAGAAAAACATGAAAATATAACGTTTTTGTGAGACAAATAGCTCCGATGAAAATTTTACTCATCGAAAATGAAACCCTTGTTCGTATTGGAATTCGCACTACTTTACTTGCCGAAAGTGATTTTGAGATAGTTGCAGATCGTTGGAGCGATGTCGAACAAGGAAATTGCCTTCTCGATGGATATTTCGGAAAATACTGTCAAAACTCATGTAAAAAATATCTTCGAAAAACTAGGCGTTTCGGATCGAACTGCCGCAACGACAACCGCGATTAAGCGAAGTTTGGTGAGGATTGAAGTATAAGAATTTACGCGGCTTCAAATAAGATTTCCTTAGATTTACACGCTCCGTAACATTCACATTCCGATAAATTCGTTATTTGCCGATTGCAAATACCAAACCGGCAATAATAAAACCAAGACTAACCGCCGCGATTATAATATTCCCCAAAATCGAATCGTTTTTCTTCAGAACTGCTTCTTGCGGATTTTCAGGATTGAAATAAACCTTCACAGGTTTGCCAACCGCGTAAGGTGCAATCATTCTTTTTAGCGATGAAACGCTCGCCGGTTGGCTGTAAACCTGTGGATTTGGCGAAAGTTTGTCTGCAATAAAAGTCTCGCCACGAACGACATAACTAAATTTCACGTAAGGCTCAAGCGAACTTCCGTGGTCTAGAATTCTGCTTTCCAAAACCTTTCCGCTTGCCGCAATCCATTTGCTAGTCGCGAGCTGCCGCTTTAATGTCCACGCGAAATAAATTCCGATACCAATACCGACAGCGATTGAAACAAAGCCGAAAATCTGATTATTCATATGATTTATTATAGACAAAATCCCAAAATATAAAAAATGACTGAAAATCCAGAAAAATAAATTTAACAAAAAAACCCCAAACCCCCCCCCCCCAAAAAAAAAAACCCAAAAAAAAAAACATTATTTATTTAAGGAGTTACGAACTCCCAATATTAATTATAGAGTAAAAATAACTTCTTTTTTGTAAATCATTTCAGCGTATTCAAAATTCGGATTTTCAGCTTTATCTAAAATAAACTTCGCTTCTTCCATATTTTTAATTAATTGATGAATATCAAAATATTGCTTGCTAACATCAGCCTTAAAATTAAACAGCAAATTCTTAACAAAACGCGAACTTTGAGCTGATTCGTCAAAGATTAGCAGCTATTTTCTCATACTTGATTTGAAAACAACATTTTCTTTAAGTAATCCAAGTTTTTGCTATACTGCGAGAGTTATAAAATCTACGATATGGTACAAATTTTTGTTTTGCGATTATGAAAAGACGAGATTTATTGAAAGGAATGGCAGTTTTTCCGCTCCTCGCCGAAGGAATATTTGGTCAAAAAACGACAAAGCCAAAACACATCAAGCCGAAGGGTTTGAAAAGTGGCGATACGGTTGGCGTGATTGCACCTTCGAGCGGGATTGATGAAGAAGATTTTGCCAAAGCCATGCAAAATATGACTGATTTGGGTTTCAAAACGAAGGTTGGTAGATATACAAAATCGGTAAATGGTTTTCTCGCGGGAACTGATAAGGAAAGGCTCGAAGACCTTCATTGGGCGTTTAGAGATAAAGAGATTGATGCGGTTTGGTGTATTGGCGGAGGTTATGGGGCGACCCGGTTTTTGCCGAATATTGACTACAAATTAATCAAAAACAACCCGAAAGTTTTTATCGGTTATTCTGACATAACAGCCTTGCACACAGCGATTTATCAGAATTGCGGCTTAGTTACATTTCATGGACCGGTTGCGACATCCACATTTTCGGATTACACAAAAAAGCACGTTATAAATGCCCTGATGAATCCTTCCGCGAATTATAAAATTGAGCTTTCACCCGAAAATGTCGCTAATCAGGAAAAGCATTTTAAGACCGAAATTATCGCAAAAGGAAAAGCACGCGGCAAACTCATCGGCGGCAATCTTTCCTTGTTGACGGCAATGTCGGGAACGCCTTTTGGTTTGCGGGAAACGAGAGGGAAACTGCTGTTTATCGAAGACGTTGGCGAAAAGCCGTATCGGTTGGATAGAATGTTTGTGCAGCTAAAACAAAGTGTCAATTTACGCGAACTTGCCGGAATCGCACTCGGCGTTTTCGAAAATTGTGATGCACCAAATCTTACGTCTCAAACAGTTTTAGATGTCGTAAAAGATCAGCTCGGCAACCTCGGAATTCCGGTAATTTACGGACTTTCCTTCGGACACATCCGCGATCAATTTACTCTTCCAATCGGCATTGAAGCTCAAATTGATATGGAAAATGCGACGATAACATTATTGGAAAACAGCGTAGTGTAGGGGATGAATGTCTGCATCTATATTCGCTTTGCATAACGTTTTGCAGTAACTTCGCGAATCAAATCCCGCATTTCTAGAGCAAGCAGACTCATCAAAATATCGCCAACCGCAAAGCCGGTAGCTTCAACCAAAATATCGATGTGAACTGGTTCATCAGTAGAAAGCAGAGACCAGATCTTGCGTTCCTCGGGTGTTAAATCAGCCGGCAAAAGAGTTGGTTGAACTACGATTTCAGCATCTTTTTCCATTTTCGGCGGTAAAATCCCTACAGAGATATCTTTTGGCAATTCTTCAATCACATCTTGGTATTGCTGAACGAGTTTCGCACCGGATTTGATCAAATAATTTGTTCCGAAAGAATTTTTCGAAGTTATATTGCCGGGTACAGCAAAAACCTCACGATTTTGTTCGATAGCCAATCTGGCGGTGATTAAACTACCGCTTCTTTCAGATGCTTCAATCACCAAAACACCCAAACTCAAGCCCGAAATTACGCGATTTCGATATGGAAAATTTTCTCTAAGCGGCGGAGTTCCAAGCGGAAATTGTGTGACAACAGCTCCACCCGAAGCCAGAATTTCGTCAACCAATTTAGCGTTTTCCGGCGGATAAACGTTGTCAAAACCAGTCCCTAAAACCGCGATAGTTTTGCCTTTGGCTTCAATTGCTCCGCGATGTGCCGCCGAATCGATTCCTCTGGCTAGCCCTGAAACAATGCAAATTCCTTGTCTCGCTAAATCACGCGAAAGCATTTTTGAGGCATTCTCGCCGTAAGTTGAACATCGCCTTGAGCCGACAATTGCAACGCAAGGAGCCTCAAAACACGCTTGCCAATCTCCACGTCACATAAAGCGTTATCGGCGGATCGGAAATCTCCCGTAGAAGATACGGATAGCTGCCGTCATCAAGAATCAAAATGTCGCCGCCAAGTGCTTTAACCGACACCAATTCTTTCTCAGCTTTTTCGTGAAACTCTTTATTTTGAATACTTTCGATAGATTCAGCACGAAGCCGAAGCGATTCAAGCTGACTTCTCGTTGCATGAAAAACATTCTCTGCCGAACCAAATCTTTCCAGCAATTTTGCCGACGCACGAGGTCCGATCTGGGGTGTCATATTGAGGGAAATCCATTCTTTCATAATGATTTGGGATTGGGGATTGCTGATTTGGGATTGCGTTTTTCCTTTGATGTTTTAATGGCTGAAACAACAATTGCAAGAATTTCATTTGTTTCAGAGAGTAAATTTTCTACTAGATTTTTGTTTATTTGATTTGATTCAATCAATAGTTCAATCCAATACATTGATTCATCGGCTTCTTCTTCTACAATTGCTAGTTTATTGATAAAATCTGCCGTTGATTTTGCCCTGCAGGCTGCCCGATAATTTGCACCAACGGATGTTCCACTTCGCAAGAGTTGATTTCCGATAACATTTGCGGTTTTCGTATTTGGCAAACTCTCAACTAATTTTATAATTCGCAAAGCAAACTGTTTGGTGCGAGACTTCATTTCATCTGAGGTCATATTTTCTCCAAAACGCAAGAATAAGGGGCAAAAATTAAATTAACTCAAACCAATCCAAAATCCAAAATCACCAATCCAAAATCGATTGGCGGAGGTGTGTAGGAGTCGAACCTACCTGAGCTTGCTCTCACAATCTCACAGACGGTTTTGAAGACCGCGACCATCACCCGACAGCATTCACCCCCGCATTTAAGCGTAATTTACACTAAACTTTTGAGTTAAATTATGTCAAGACATGGTTTATTGATTGATTGAATATTTAACAATAAACGGACGCGAAGCCATCAAAAGCTCGTCTGCTTCATCAAAAATTATGGCAAAAGATTGTTTGCTATCAAAAGAATCAATCAGATCGCCATTTGCTTGATAAATCCAAATTTTGCTCGTTTCAGCAACAAAAATCCTCCCTTTTGCATCAATCGCCATATCTTGAATTGAGGTTGATTTGATTTTGAAACGATCAAGGAATTTGCCATCGGCTGAAAATTTAACTAAATCTTTTCCACCATCACTGGTTGCAAAAATCTCGCCTAAACCATTGACAGCTAAATAATTAAACCCATTTTTAATTCCCGCGTTTTGTGACGCATTTTTGATGGTAGAAACAATTTTCAACGAGTCATCAATGATTAAAATGTCATTTTTGTTCGCTGCAATAATTTTATTATCAGCAGTTGGATAAATAGCAGACGTGATATCAAGTTTTGCTTCGTTTAAAAGTTTTCCGCTTGCTCCTTCATAAGTTGCAATCTTGCTTGGCTGGGTAATAAAAACCGTACCGTTGCGATTTACAGCCAGCGAATAAATGACTGAATCTCTTCTTGTTACAAACCATTGAGTTAAAAATTTCCCATCTTTATCAAAAACTTGAACGCGTCCGCCCTCATAATCGGCTGAATAAATTTTGCCTTCGCCATCAACCGCAATTACTCGATTATCCTTAAATTTTCCAGCTCCATTGCCTTCGCCGCCAAAACGCAAAATCTCTTTTGCAAATGAAGGTTTTTCGCTTCCAGTTTGTTTCGGAGTAGAACTTGTTGGGATTGAAATATTTGAAACTTGATTAATCTTATTTCTCACTGTCCACAATACGCCAACTACAATCAATCCAATAAATACAACTACTATTCCGCTTATTAAAAGCATTGAACCGCTAAAAATTCCGAAAGCTTTCAAAGCAGTTTTAGCAGCTTCCGGGGAGATGACGTTTGCACTTCTAAATTGAACATTTTGAAAGCTGACACTCTGCCCGAGTTCTAATCTTTCAACGGCATCTTTTGCCTCTTTCAAGCCAACCCCGAATGTTTCCCGATAGATCTTAATGGCTTCAATTTTTTTGCCGCTTCGGGCTAAACCCAGTATTTCTCTCAGTTTATGAGCTTGGTTTAATAGCCCGTCAAAACCAACAGAATTGGGGGAAAAACTGTTTTGTTGCGTGACAGCAACTTGGCTGCCGCAAAAATCACATTTCTCAAAAGCATCACCATCACATTCCAAAGGTGCGGCACAGCTAGGACATTTGATTACTTTCAACATACTTTATTTTGCAATTTGGATTTTAGAATATAAACTCATTTTCATAAACATTTTACTTTAGAAAGGACTAAAAAAGATGAGAAAATTTGCTGTTATTTCGTTAATTATTTTGGCTTTTAGCTTTACTGCTTTTGGGCAAAAATCAAAAACTGCCGCGAAAGCCGCCGCTGCTCAAGCTGCCGCTGACGAAAAAGCGGTGCGGACTGCTTTTGAAGATTTGCTGACGGGTTTGCGTAATGCCAGCGTTGATGGTGTCACAAATGTCTATTGGAATTCGCCTAAAACTCTTTATTACAACAATAACGGTTCGGTCACAATTGGTTGGGAACAGGATCGGAAAAATCGTGAAGCTCGTTATCCACGCACTTCAAACGTAAAGCTCGATGTCAGAAATACCAATGTAATGCTGCTTGGCAGAGATGGTGCGGTCGTCGCTTGCCAATGGAAACAAACGCAGGATTTTGAAGGAAATGAAGAAAGTGCATCGGGCAGAATGACTTTGGTTTTCAGAAAAATTGGTAAGGATTGGAAAATTGTTCATCTGCACACATCGCCCGATTTGCCAAAATCCGATAGACCGGTATTGCCATCCGAAAGAGAAAGGACAGTTCAATGAAAAGCGTCACTGTTTTTTGCGGTTCGAGTAGCGGTTTTCAGCCTGAATATGCGGAAGCTGCACGAGATTTAGCTTGTGAATTAGTCAAACGAAATATTCGCTTGGTTTACGGTGGCGGAAATGTAGGTTTGATGGGTATTATTGCCGATGAGGTGATGAGGCAAGGCGGCGAAGTAATTGGGATAATTCCTGAATCGCTGGATAAAAAAGAGGTTGGGCATCGTGGAATTACTGAATTAAAAGTAGTTAGCTCGATGCACGAACGCAAGGCTTTGATGGCGGAATTAGCTGATGGATTTATCGCGATGCCCGGCGGAATCGGAACGTTTGAAGAATTTTTTGAAATTCTAACTTGGGCTCAACTTGGTTTTCACGATAAACCTTGTGGAATTCTCAACGTCAAAAATTACTATGATGATTTGCTCAAACTGTGCAATAATGCCGTCAATCAAGGGTTTTTACGGGCAGAGCATCGGGAATTAATAATCGAGGATTCCACGCCATTTTCGCTGATTGAGCAAATGTTGACTTTCAAACCCGTCACTACAATAAAATGGATAGACAAGGAGAATTTATAGTATGAAAACCTTCATCATTAGTTTGTCGCTTTTCCTTATACTTTTTTTTGGTTCAGCCAAAAACTCATTGGCTTGTGTTTGTGTTCCTCAAGACAGAAATGCATCGTTGAATCAACAAGTTAGAGATGCGTATAAAGGTGCAAGTGCCGTTTTTTCGGGAACAATTGTCGGTGTAGATGAGACTTCCGATGAACTCAGCAATTTGGTAACGATAGATGTTTTAGAAGTTTGGAAAGGTCCGGTTGCGGTTTCCTCAAGAATAGTTATTAAAACCGGAAAGCGAGATGCCGACTGCAAATTTCCTTTTGTCGCAGGGCAAGGCTATCTAGTTTATTCTTATTTTGAACAAAATTGGCTAGTCACAAATATTTGCCTGAGAACAAATATTTTAGGTAATAATCCAGACCTTGCAATTCTCAATAAAATAGTTAAAAGAACTTAAACCTGCTCCAAAATCACATTAGCGATCGCGTGTTCGCTCGTGTGGGACATCGAAAGATGAACTTTATTTGCACCGAGTTTTTCTAAAATATCTTTCGCTTCTCCGCTGATTTCAAAATACGGAGCACCGAATTCATCATTTCTTATTTCCATATCTTGCCACGTTATTTTACCACGCCAGCCGGTTCGTAAAGCCTTTAGAAAAGCCTCTTTAGCGGCAAATCGAGCCGCATAAGACTGTGCTGAAGCGGCTCCTTTTGCATCGCAATAAATCCTTTCATTTTCTGTAAAAACACGCTCGGTAAATCGCGGCGTTCTTTCCAACGTCTCGCGAATCCGATAAACTTCAATTATGTCAGTACCTATGGAAATAATCATTAGTCAAGAGTCTGGAGTCGAGAGTCGAGAGTCCAGCGAGAAAATTTTAGCAGAAAACGGATTTTATTGGCGGGAAAAAGACGGCGTAAAAGTTTTGGTCTGCCAAAAACTGGAAGAAAACGGCTTTGTAAATGGATTTTCAACGAGGCTCGGCGGAGTTTCGCCATTTCCCGCAAATGATTTGAATCTGGCTGGATTCGATGAAGATTCAGACGAAAATATCTTTGAAAATCGTCGCAGATTTATGAATGTGTTTCCGGCGAATTATCAGCTTTCAACCGTTTGGCAAGTTCATAGCGATTTGGTTAAACTTGTTGCAAATAAGGAAGATATAGAAAATACCGAAGATAAAGTGGATGCTTTGACGAGTAATCTAGAAAATCTTCTGATCGGTGTAAAAACTGCAGATTGTGTGCCTGTTTTATTCGGCGATACGCGAACGGGAGCTTTTGCGGCGATTCATGCGGGTTGGCGTGGAACGGTTGAATCAATTGTTGTAAAAGCTTTTGAGAAAATGAGTGAGAATTTCGGCACGAAAGCGGAAGATTTAGTTTGTGCGATTGGTCCTGCGGCGACTGTTAAAAATTACGAAATTGGGCAGGATGTGATTGATAATTTTCGGAAGAATTTCACAAATATTGAACAGATTTTCCAGCCGACTCGTGACGGGCACGCAAGGATAGATTTGCATTCGGCTAATTGCGAGCAGCTTTTATCAATCGGCGTAAATGCTGCAAATATTCACGTTGCACCACTTTGTACGATGGAGCGAACTGACTTGTTTTTCTCGTATCGGGTGGAAAAAAGAACGCTTGGAAAAACCGGAAGACTGCTTTCTGTTATCGGCAGGGCAGCTTAAATTGTCTCCATAATTTCATTAAGCGGCTTTCGTTTGATGTTTGGAACTTTCGTATTTTCAGCGGGATAGCCGACCGGAATCAGTACGAAAGGGACTTCATTTTTCGGGCGACCAAGAATCTCCTGCAAAAATTTCATGGGGCTTGGAGTATGAGTCAGCGTCGCCAATCCGGCATTGTGCAAAGCCGCCAAAAGCATGCCGACGGCAATTCCTACCGATTCTTGCGAATAATAAGTCGGCTCGCTTTCACCATTTTCTACAATTGAGGTAATTCGAAAAACGACTATCAAATATGGTGCGATTTCGAGAAAAGGCTTGTTTTCGTCCGTTCCGATTGGAGCTAAACGCTTGAGCCATTTTTCGCTCATGCGATTGTGGTAGCTTTCAAATTCTTCCTTTTCAGCCGCTTCGCGAATTTTCCGTTTTACCTCGGGATCTTTTACTACTATAAATCGCCAAGGCTGCATATTTGCTCCGCTTGGGGCAGTTCCGGCGGCTTGAATCGCTTTTTCGATAATTTCAGGTGCTACGGGTTTTGGCGAAAAATCACGCACCGTTCGCCTTGAATTGAGCAATTCAAAAAATGCGTCGGCTCTTTTAATTTGTTCATCGTCGGCGACTTTATGAAAGTTTAGTTCAATAAATTTGAGTTTGGTCATAGCGGTAAATAATTATCCAATTCGAGAAGCAATTTATTCCCTTTTTCACAAAATTCATAGCTTGTAATTGCCCCATTCAAAACATCTGAAGCCCTATCTATCGCTAAAATCTCGTCCTCACACAAGTTTTCCAAGACATAACGAAAGCAACGGATAACGACTTCATGAGTAATAATCAAAACGTTTTCTCCGGGTAACTTTGACAGATCGGTTTCGACAAAAGAACGAAGCCGAACGATTACATCCGCCCAACTTTCACCGGCGGGCGGACGGAAATAAAATTTCCCCCAACGCTCTCGCAGATCACACAATTCAGGGTATTTTTCAATCGCTCCAAACTTCGTCAAGCAATCAAATATTCCAAGTTCTCGCTCACGCAAACGTTCGTCAAATTTAAGCGGAATATTCATCAAAACATCTGAAGTTTCCAACAAAATTCGGGTTGTTTCACTCGTTCGTGTATATGGCGATGAGTAGATGACAGTTGGTTTTTTTGCCTGCGAATCAAACCATTTACCGAGCTTGGCAGATTGAATTTTGCCAAATTCGGAAAGCTCAACATCGGGTTCCCGGCAGGGACTTTCGATAAATTTTGCTTGAGTTTTTTCAGCAAATTGACGAGCGACATTGCCCAGACTTTCACCGTGACGAACAAGCCAGAGCGATTTTGGATTATTCATAAATCTTGAATCTTGAATCTTAAATTTGATGTTACGCAAAGTGGAACTCGGACACTCTTGTCCGAACAAATGCAGAGCATTTGAATTATGTTTGCTAAAAATCGACTTGAACTTAATTAAAGACCGCTAGATTTTTTGCAAAAATCTGTCGGACAAGAGTGTCCGAGTTCCATTCAAACCGTTTTTGCGTAACATCACTTAAATCTTAAACTCCGCCACCACAGGCGTATGATCGCTCGGGCGTTCCCAAGTTCGCGGCTCTTTATCAATCCAACTTCCGACACATTTTTCTGCTAAAGATTTACTCGTCCAAATATGATCAATTCGCAGACCTTGATTTTTGGGAAAGGCTCCCTCCCGGTAATTCCACCAAGAAAATTCTTGAAGATCAGGATTGATTTGACGATAAACATCGGTAAAACCCCATTGCTTGACGTGATAAATTGCGGCACGTTCGGGTTTGGAAAAATGCAATTTTCCCTCCCATGCCTTCACACTCCAAACGTCAATTTCATCCGGTGCAACATTGAAATCACCGCAAAGTAAAGCATGAGAATCTTTTGGACATGTTTCCTCAAAATATCGTCGAAGGCGTTGCAGCCAATCTAGCTTGAAAGTGAATTTATCCGTCCAAAGTTCGGTTCCATTTGGAATGTATGTATTTACGATTCTTACGCCGTCGATCGTTGCGGCAATCAAACGTTTTGGAGCGTCTTCCGCATCGTCTGGGAAATTATATTGCGGATCTTCGATTTTACGGTTTGAGAGAATCGCCACGCCATTGTAACTTTTCTGTCCCATAAAAACTGAATTGTAACCTGCCTGCTGAAATTCATCTCGCGGAAACTTTTCGTCAACGCACTTAATCTCTTGTAAACAAAGGACATCGGTTTTTGTGGTGTCAAGCCAATTTAAGACTGCTTCCAGGCGGATAGCGATTGAATTTACGTTCCAAGTTGCGATTTTCATTAATTTTATTCCAATAAAAGTTGTAATTGATTCTAGACGGATTTCTTGATTTTGAAAACTACCGACCTACTTAAAAACGATTTCAAAATTTTATCGCTTTTCGTTAAAAACGGAGTTATTATCTAAGAAATTGCGTAATTCCCACGCGGTTCGGTGAAGCATTATGGGAGAGCAGAAAGTTTCAGTTCAAATCGATGAGCATCAATTCAGACTTTTTACGAAAGCGATTTTGAATGATCTGCAAGCTCTGGAAAAGATGATTGAGGGCGGAATTTTGGAGGAAAATGTTCTGCGAATCGGTGCAGAGCAAGAAATGTTTTTAGTCGATTCCTCAATGCATCCCGCATCGATAGCTTTGCAAGTAATTGAGAAAGCTCAAGATAGCAGATTAACTCCGGAGATCGGACAGTTTAATTTGGAGGCGAATTTAACACCGCTTGAACTGAGTGGAAATTGCCTCAGCAACCTCGAAAAAGAGACTTTGGAGATTATTGAAATTACTAGAAAAACCGCGAATCTTATGAATTCCGATGTTGTTTTGGCGGGAATTTTACCTACCATTCAACATTCCGATCTAACGATGGAAAATCTCACCCCACTACCGCGGTATCACGAGCTTAATCGCATTTTGACCGAACTTCACGGCAGTGATCGACACGTCAGAATCAAAGGGTTGGACGAATTGCTTCTAACGCTTCCGGATGCTTTGAGCGAGACGTGTAACACCAGTTTTCAGTTGCACTTACAAGTTAATCCAAAGGATTTGGTCAATGCGTATAATTGGTCGCAGGCAGTTGCGGCACCGGTTTTGGCAAGTGCTGTTAATTCACCGATGTTATTCGGTCGCAGATTATGGCATGAAACGCGTTTGGCACTTTTCCAGCAGTCAACCGATACCCGCTCTGTCGTTCATCAGGCACGAAATCAAACTCCACGGGTAACATTTGGTCGCGATTGGGTGAGGGGATCAATTTTGGAGATTTTTCACGAAGACGTAGCTCGATATCGAATCATTTTTACACGAGAAGTGGAAGAAAATTCGCTTGAAACTTTGGAAGCGGGGCAGATTCCAAAACTCTCTTCGTGGCGAATGCACAATGGAACAATATGGCGTTGGAATCGGGCGTGTTATGGCGTTATAAATGGTAAACCAAGTTTGCGAATCGAAGTTAGATATTTACCGGCTGGTCCAAGCGTTGCGGATGAAATAGCTAACTCAGCGTTGTTTTTGGGTTTAATGATGTCGCTGCCGAAGGAATTTGGTGAGGTGAGTCAAAGAATGGAGTTTGATGATGCACGCAACAATTTCTTTAATGCTGCCCGCTATGGCTTGAAATCCCAAATGACGTGGCTCGATGGCGAAAATTATGCTACCTCGCAACTTATTTTGGAAGAATTATTGCCGCGTGCGAGGCACGGGTTGCGAAGCGTTGGAATTGACTCCGCGGATATCGAGCGTTATCTCGGCATAATTGAAGAGAGAGTTTTATCTGGGAAAACCGGTTCGCAATGGGTACTTGATTCATGGGCAAAAATGAATCCCGCCGCGAAAGCAAATGTCAGAACCCGGGCTTTAACTGCTCAGATGAAAAAGAATCAAGAGACAAATAAGCCAATTCACACATGGGAATTAGCTGAAGTTTTGGATAAAACGGATTGGGTTGATAATTATCGAACCGTTGAGCAATTTATGACCAAAGATCTTTTCACGGTTAGAGCTGAGGATGTGATTGACCTGGCGGCGAATTTAATGAGTTGGAAACATATTCGTCACGTTCCGGTTGAAGACGATAGCGGTAATCTGATTGGTATTATTTCTTATAGAGATTTACTGGAAATCGTTGCGTCAGAGAGAGTTAAGTCGAATAGAGAAATTATTGTCAAAGAGATAATGAAGACAGATCTGATCACGATTTCGCCGCAAACGCCAACTCTTGAAGCCCTGACTATTATGCGTGAAAAGAAAATCGGTTGCCTGCCCGTAGTTAAAGGAAAGCAGCTAATAGGACTTATTACCGCCCATGATTTTCTTACCGTTTCCACCAAACTTTTAGAGGAAAGATTGAAAGAATTTTAGACACAAAAAGATGATGTCTTAAAAGTCCTTAAATTCGCTGAAAGCGAGACAGCATCTATTTTCTTTGTCCCCGTTGGGGGACTTTAAGGAAGTTACTTTTCGGACGACCTCTTTGTTATTTGATGTGAAAACAACTTTTCTACTTTTTAATTTTTCACGTTCTATCCCTTTGGAAACGCCGTTTTATAGGCTTGAACTGATTCCGCAGCTCCTGCGTGCATGATTTCAGGGCGATGATATTTCCAATATTTGGCAAATTCCTCATCGGTCAATTCGGGTTTGTTGACGCGTTCTTTTGCTTTCAAATATTCTTCGCACCATTCGCGGATTTCGGGGTTGTGGTTGAGAGCAGTTCTCGCTCCATGCATTAAATTATCTCTTTCCATTAAAATTCTCCTTGCCGCAAAAAACTTATCCAATTTATTTGCGTAATAATAAATTACTTGTTTAGATGGTAATTGTTTGAATAAATTAAACCATTTTTGAGTATCCAACATCAAACCTTTGACACAATTTCTTCTGGAGTTTTTTGCGTGAAAAAAATTATTTACCTTCTTCTAGTTTTATCAGTCTTTATTTTCCCGGTTTCCGCCCAAAGGAAAAAGCCCAAAAAAGCACCTCTTAAACCAAAGACGAATACCACTATTGTTACGCAGCCGACTAAGCCTGCTCAGCAAGGAATTGAAGTGCCGTTTGTCAATAAAGTTTTGGCAAATGGGCTGGAAGTGATTGTTTTGTCTGATTCAAGCGTACCTATTGTATCGGTTGAATTAGCTGCACGAAACGGCTCGTTCACGGAGCCGCCGGAGCTAAATGGCTTATCGCATCTTTACGAGCATATGTTTTTCAAAACAAATGACGCGATCTTAAAACGCGAGCCTTATTTGCGGGACATCGGGCAGCTCGGGATTACTTACAATGGCACAACCCGCGAAGAAGTAGTGAATTATTATTTCACGACAACCAGTCCATATGTTGGCACAGCGATTCGTTTTATCAAGGATGCAGTTCGTTATCCAACATTTGATGAAGAAGAATTTGCCCGCGAAAAACAAATTGTGATCGGCGAAATTGACCGTAATGAATCAAATCCTTTTTTCTATTTGGATCGAACTTTGAAAGATAAGATGTTTTCCAAATATCCAACCCGCAAAAATCCGCTTGGCACCCGCGAAACGGTTTCCACCGCTACAACAGCTAAAATGCGGATTATCCAAGATCGCTATTATGTTCCGAATAATTCGGTTTTAGTGGTAACAGGCGATGTTAAAGCCGAAGAAGTTTTCAAATTCGCCGAAGAGTATTTTGGCGATTGGAAACGCCGCGAGGTTGATCCATTTAAGGAATTTCCGCTGGTTGAGCATCCTCCTCTTACCAAAAGCGAAGGACATATAGTTGAGCAGCCTGTCCAAAATGTTTTGGTGCAAATTGGCTGGCACGGACCTTCGATTGGTAAAGATAATGCTTCAACCTATGCCGCAGACGTTTTTTCTTACATTATTACCCAGCCGGATTCGCGTTTTCAACGGAACTTGGTAGATTCAGGATTAGTTGCCGGCATTGATTTTGGATATTATACGCAACGAAATGTTGGTCCGATTCAGGTAACGTTAGTAACAACGCCCGAGAAAGCAAAGTCGGCTTTAACAGCAGCTTACGCCGAAATTGCTCAATTTGATAAACCGGACTATTTCACTAATGCCGAACTTGAAAATGCTAAAACGATTCTCGAATCCCGCGATTTATTCGACCGCGAAAAATTGAGCGAGTATGCACATACATTGAGTTTTTGGTGGAGTTCAACCGGGATTGAGTATTTTCGCGGCTACCATAAAGCCTTGAGAGCAATCTCCCGCGAAGACACAAATCGATACATCAGAACGTATATTCAAGGAAAACCGCATATCGGAGTTGCCCTGATTTCGCCGGAATCGCAATCAATCGCGAAATTAACGCCGCAAGATTTGATTGGAAAATAGAAAGTTTGCAAAAGCAGCGGCAGTTTGCAGAAGTCCGCTTAGATTTAGAGTAATTTTATGAATAGTTATCAATTATCGGCAAGTAAATTTATTTTGTTGGCGTTTGTCATTTTAGCCTTCACTTTTAGCAGTTTTGCTCAAAGTTCCGGAACAAATTTAGCTTCCCAAGCAGCACTTGTAACTGAATTGGACGTCAATGGATTAAAAGTTTTAATCAAACGCCGTCCAAATAGCCAAACCGTTTCAGCCGGACTTTTCTTTCGTGGCGGATCCCGAAATTTGACGGCTCAAAATTCGGGAATTGAAAGTTTTATGCTCAATGTCGCAACCGAAGGCAGCACAAAATTTCCGCGTGAAACCATGCGTCGCGAACTTGCCAGAACTGCCGGCAATATCGGATCCGGCTCCAATTACGATTACAGCGTTTTATCTTTAGCTTCAACCAGGCAAAATTTTGATCGTTCATGGGAAATTTTTACAGATGTCGCCTTAAACCCTGCTTTCGCGGCTGATGATATTGAATTGACGAGGGAAAAAATTCTGACCGGTTTGCGTAGCGACGAGGATGATCCGGATGGCTTTCTGCAAGTTTTGGTCGATAGAACAATCAATGAGAAAACCGCATATCAAAATAAACCCGGCGGAACAATTGAAAATATTACTAGATTAAAGACAGAAGACTTGCGGGCTTATCATCAAAAAGTAATGCAAACCTCGAAGCTTTTGTTAATTATCGTCGGTGATTTGGATGCAGCCGCTTTGAAGCAACGCATTGCAGATTCTTTCGGCAAACTTCCGCGTGGAGATTACAAAGAAGCTGCTCTGCCAGCTTTCGATTTTTCAAAACCAACTTTAGACATAACTTCCCGAAATTTGCCAACAAATTATATTCAAGGAATTTTCGACGCTCCTTCAATCAAAAATCCTGATTTCTATGCAATGCGGGTTGCCACTACGATTTTGCGTGATCGGGTTTTTGAAGAAGTTCGGGCTAAACGAAACTTATCTTATGCACCAAGTGCCGATATGGGTTTGCTGGCGGCAAATACGGGTAATATTTACGTTACGGCTGTTGACGCAAATCAGGCGATCAGTGTGATGCTCAATGAGATTAATTCTCTGAAAACAACAGTAGTTGACGATAGAGATATTTCAGGCGTTACCGGACAATTTTTAACAACATATTTTATCGGACAAGAAACAAATGCCGCTCAAGCAGCAGAACTCGCCCGTTATGAATTAATTGGCGGAGGCTGGAGAAACGCTTTTGAATTTCTTAATCGAGTTAAGCAAGTTACATCGGCTGACGTTCAAAAAGTTTCGCAAAAATACATGAAAAATCTGAGATTTGTGGTTCTTGGAAAGCCTGAATATATAAATCGGCAAATATTTCTCGGGCAAAGTGAGTAGAATAAGCGGCAGAAAAAATAAATGCGGAGAATTTTGGTTCTCCGCATTTTTTGTTTTTACGTCAGCTTAATTGTCTATCGGGTCAGTTTTCCTCGGCGTTGAACGTCTTTCTTCTCTTTCACGCCGAGGCTGTTCTTTTTGCTCAACCTTTGGTTGTTCGCGTCGTTGTTCTTGCCGTGGCTGTTCCCTACGCTCTTCAGATTTCCGCTCTTCCCGGCGAGTTTCTTGGCGGGGTTGTTCGCGTCGTTCTTCCCTTCTCGGTTCTTGTCTCTCCTGTCTCGGTGTTTCAGGGCGAGCTCGAGGTTCTTCAGTTCTGGCAGGCGGATTCGGACGACGATTTTCATTGTTTCGCGGCGGATATGTAGGTCTGTTTTCTTGAGAATTATCGGTGCGAACTTCATTATTTTCCGAATCTTTATTTCGAATTCTAGAACGCCGACTATTCTCTCCAGAATTATTATTTTGCGGAATGTTAACCCGTCTTTCATCGTCGCGATTTCTGTTCTGACGCTCGGCATTTCTTCGTTCGGAATCATTATTTGTTGGATTCTGCCGAGTTTCAGGCATTGGAACAATTATCCGCGTTGGTGGATTCTGCCTCTCGGAATTTGAATCGCCGTTGCGTCTCTCACTTCGTTCAACGCGTCTAGAACCATTGTTTTCAGGCTGATTCGGGATTTCAATAGCTGTATTTTCGGGTTGGCGTCTTCGTTCTTCCCGCCGGGTATTGCGGAAGCGTTCGTTTTGCAGATTTCGATCCGATTCCACCCCCGCTTTTCTGAGCATTGCTCCGGTTCTGGTTTGAATATTACTTTGCGAACGTCGTATTCCCGAATCACGCCGCATATCTTGTCGTCTGTCTTCAAATCGCGGCAAACGTGCTATTTCATTGCCATTTCGTTCAATTGTTTGACGGGCAGTTTGCGAAGAAATTGAGCGGACATTGTGTCGTCTCCTGCCGAATTCATCTGAGCGAATTCCCACAATTGAATTTTCGGGAAGTCTTCTAAAATCAGGTCGTTGGTAATTTCTATCGTCTCTTCGACTGCCGAAATCACGATTTCCATTGCGTCTGTAATGGCGATTGTAGTCGTTATAACGATCACGGTGTGAAAGCGGATACCAGCAAACATCGTTTCCGATATTGAAAATTGCAACGAGTGCGGGCTGCCATCTGCTACGCCTAGGGCGATTATAAGAATACGGTGTCCAAAACCAACCTCGATTATCGCTTACCCAACGTCCGTGGTGATAAGTTGCCCAACCCCAAGGCTCATCATTTACCCATGTCCAGCCGTATGGATTGACCCAAGTCCAACGTCCATAACGATACGGCGACCAATTGCTATAGCTCGAAATCGCCGATTGGTTCGGTCGCCAAACCCAACCGTAATCATCGGAACTGCTCCACGAACCATAATCGTTCAGCTCCTCTGCTCCATAAATATCGCGGTCGTAATATTGATCGTAGTAAGAATTCTTGAGCATTGAAGAGAGTTTGGCATCTCTTTCTGAAACCCAATTATCCCACTCGTCAAAATAGCTCGAAACATTAGCGGTTTCCCATTCACCTGAGCGATTTTCGTCTAAGAATACTTTTGCACTCCGTCCGCTGCGAAGTGTAAAACCTACGCTATCGGAATAAACGCGGGCTTCTCCGCCATCATTCGCCAAAACACGAACTTCATTTCGATCTGTCGCATCAACCCGATATAAACCTTCTTTTTGTATTGAAACAGTAGTTTGCGGAGCGTCAATTTCAAAAAAACCTTTATCCTTTTCAAAATCAAAAACCCGCAAACTCAAAATCCCTTGCGACAGAGTAATTGCAATACCTTCATCGCGTAATGTCGAAACAACAAGGCTTGAATTTTCTGCTAAACGCAAAAATTTTTGGCTGTCGAACTGTATTTCGAGTCGTGCATTTTGATTTGTCTCAAGCTCATCGCCCTCTACTAAAGGCATATTCAGCGAAGCGGCTTCCCAATCTTGATTACCCGACCTTTTAATCTGAGCGTCTCCCCGAATAAAACTGATTCTCGCAACTCTGGCGGTAATTTCGGGGGAATTTTCGTCGTCAATTTCTATTTCTTGTGAAAAAGCGAAATTTGCAGAAACAAAAAACGCGAGTATGAGAAAGAACCATTTTACTCTCTCGATTGAAGGCATAAATTTATTCTCCTAAAGGCTAAACTTTTAGATTACGGGAAGAGTTGTCAATTTTCTCTTAGCAATAATTATGCCTATTAATGACAATGATTTATGGTGCTTTTTTTCGCTTTTTATTGGCAAATTATTTGGCTTGCTACTCAAATGGTTGAACGCCATACGAAATCGTGCAAAAAGAGTTTGTGAAATTTCGCACTAGCCACCGCTTGACCATATAAATAGGGAGTGATAAGCTAAATACTTTTGATAGCAGGCGTTTTGTTTGCTACCTTTAGCAGTCATCCAAATACAAACTACTAATTTTTAGCTATGGTCGCTTTAGCATTTGCAGTCGAAGTAAAACTCATTCCCGATGGTACGTTATTTATTCATATTGCGTTGATTTTATTGATGATATGGATTTTGAACCGCACTTTTTTTCGCCCAATCAACAAAGTTCTTGAAAAACGTCAAAAAAATAGCGGCGGACGCAGTAGCGAAGCACAGCAGATTTTAAGTCAGGTTAATGAGAAAAACACGGCTTTTGATTTGGCGATTCGCGATGCTCGCAGCGAAGGTTACGAATTAATCGAAAACCAACGTTCGCAAGCGGTTGCTGCACGTCAGGAAACTGTTGAGGCTGTCAAATCCGAAGTAAATACGCTTATTGCTACGGGAAAAGAAGCGATTGCCAAGCAAACTGCTGAAGCTCAAAAATCAATCTCTGCCGAAGCTCAGAAAATGGCGGAACAAATTAGTGCAAATATTTTGAAAGCGTAAGATTATGTTAGCTTTTATTTTTATACTATTCTCCGAAACGGCAACTGCGGCTAGCGGCGGCTTTAGTGAATTTTGGAAAACATACATGAATTATCCCGGCTTTCAAGCCTGGAAATTCATCGATTTGGCAATTTTTATCGGCTTGATCGTTTACTTTCTAAAAAAGCCTTTGAGCGACTCATTCAAAGCAAAACGCGAGCAAATTCGTGCGAATTAATTCAGGCAGAAGCTGATAAACAAGCGGCTTTGGCAAAATTGACCGAAACCGAAGCGAAACTGGCAGGACTTGAAGCAGAAAAGAAAAAAGTTTTAGTTCGTGCGAAAGATGAAGCGTCGGCAGAAGAAAAACGCATTGCCGAAGAAACCGAACGTGAGGTAAGCAAGCTTCGCGATCAGGCGGAAAATGAAATCAGCCGCAGTACTACTCAGGCAAAACTTAATTTAAGAAGGCTTTCGGCTGAAGAAACGGTTCGCCTGGCAGAAGAAATGCTCAAGAAAAGCATTGGCAAATCAAATGATGCCGACATTGTAAAATCCGGAATTAAAAGCCTTGGAGGTGCGAAATAATGAGTATTGAATTAATTTCACGCCGCTATGCCGGTGCTTTGGCAGATTCAGTAAACAAAAATGCGAGCGAAGTTCAGAGTGAGCTAAAAACTTTTGAAGCTATGATGCTTGAAAATCCCGAACTTTCGGGAATGTTTGCAAATCCTGCGATTAATCACGAAGGCAAAATAAAGGTTTTGGAAAGCCTGATTGAAAAATGCAAGCCAACAAAAACTACTGCTAATTTCCTGCGGATTTTATTGGAAAATGGGCGAATCGTAAATTTAGCAGATATCAACAAGAGCTTTGTCACAGTTTTATCCGAACGCTCAGGTAAAGCTACGGCTCGAATCACATCGGCTCGTGAATTAACAGCAAAAGAGCAAAAGATTTAGAAGAAAATCTGGAAAAGATGACAGGCAAAAAGGTCAGCTTGAATTACGAAATTGATAAAGAAATAATTGGCGGAATTATTACCCGAATCGGTTCAACCGTTTACGATAGTTCTGTCAAAACACAGTTACAAAATTTGAAACAACAATTGGTTAATGGTTAGTATTTAATCGCAATTTATATTTATGGAACAGATAAAAGCCAACGAAATTAACGATATTATTCGCAAACAAATTGAAAATTTTGATGCGAGTATGACTGTTTCCGAAGTCGGAACAGTTATCAAGGTAGGCGATGGTATCGCCCAAATTCACGGACTCGAAAAAGTAATGGCGGGCGAACTTCTCGAATTTCCGCATGGAGTTCGCGGTCTTGCACTTAACCTCGAAGAAGATAAGGTCGGATGCGTACTTTTCGGAGATTCGCAAAAGATCAAAGAAGGCGACGAAGTAAAACGGACAAAACGTATTATGAGCGTGCCTGTTGGCGATCCGATGATTGGTCGGGTGGTTGACGCTCTTGGAAATGCAATTGACGGCAAAGGCGATATCATTACTGATAAATTTAATCCGGTTGAAAAAATCGCACCGGGAATTATTGATCGTCAGCCTGTGAAAGAGCCACTCCAAACCGGTTTGAAAGCTATCGATGCGATGGTGCCGATTGGTCGCGGACAACGTGAACTTATCATCGGCGACCGTCAAACTGGTAAAACTGCCGTAGCGATTGACACGATTATCAACCAAAAAGGCAAAGACGTAATTTGTATTTACGTGGCGATTGGGCAAAAGGCTTCAACTGTTGCTCAGGTTGTGCAAAAACTTGAAGATTTCGGTGCAATGGATTACACCGATTGTTGTTTCGGCAACCGCTTCTGATCCGGCAGCGATGCAATTTTTGGCTCCATATTCGGGCGTTGCGATTGGCGAATATTTCCGTGATAACGGCAGACACGCACTAACGATTTACGATGATTTATCAAAACAAGCGCAGCTTACCGTGAAATTTCGCTGCTTCTTCGTCGTCCTCCGGGTCGTGAAGCTTATCCC
>CAVXPU010000014.1:0-42049 GCA_963763855.1 Pyrinomonadaceae bacterium
AGCTTTTGTATATTGATAACCGCCAAAGAAAAAGAATTTATTTTTGACAACCGGACCGCCAAATGTTCCGCCTGCTTCGGTTCGGTCTGCTATGGGTTTTTCAACACCTGCTTCCTTAAAGAAAAATTCATTGGTGTTAAGGGCTTTATTTTGCAAGTAGTAATAAGCTGATCCATTAAAACCGTTGCCTCCGGATTTAGTAACGAGCTGGAAATCACCACCGCCGCTACGACCTGTCGAAGCATCGTAAAGCGAAGTTTGTAATTTAACTTCTTGCAGAGTTTCAGGGGCAGGCGAAATATTATCGCTCAAAGAACCTTCGTTACTTGTAATGTTCGTTGCGTCAATTCCGTTAAAGAAAAGACTGGTCGAAGTTGTTCTGGTTCCATTTACAGATGGTGATATGTTTCCGTTACCATTTATGCCAACGGGCGAAAGTTCGCTTGAAACACCTGCTTCTGAAGATAAAAGTCCGGTAAAACTACGAGTCGAAGTCGGAGTTTTCGTTAGTTGCTCACCCGTAATTTGTTTCGAAACTGCGGCTGATTCAACTTGGATTAAAGGCTGGTCGGTCGTAATGTTTACAACCGCGTCTGCTCCGCCAACTTCCAATTGAACGTCAACCGACCGCGGAACAGAGGCTTCAACCTCAACCGTGCGATTAACGCTTTTCTTAAAGTCTTGTTTTTCAACAGTAACAGTGTATATGCCAACAGGCAAAACTTGGATATTCCATCGCCCTTCGTCATTTGTTACTGAAGTTCGAGTTAAATTTGTTGCGTTATTTTTAACTGTTACAGCTGCTCCCTGCACAATTGCAGTTGTTTGGTCTGTAACCGTTCCGCTCAAACTACCTGTGGTTTGTGCAAAAACATTTAATATTCCAAACATACTAAATACTAAACTAAAATCTTTGAATAAAGATTGTAATTCATAAAATCTCCTAATCTAAAAACTTTTCGACCACAAATCGGCTTGATAGAGAATCTCTAAGTCATCGATGTGTTATTTAAAATATTAATTGCCAGTTTCAAATAGAAATAGTAATGCGTAAAGTTTCATTCAAGTGAACGAAAAGTTAAATGATTGTTAATTAGTAGTAAATTTCGTTTTAACAAAAGAAGGCATTTATCCTTGCAAAGAAAAATTTTCGTTTATGGTATAATTTCGAATTTATTAAGTATTTTTACATAAATAATTTCTTTTTACAGGAGAACAAGAAATGGCTGTTGATTATAGTAAAATTCAAGAACTTTTAGGCTCAGATGTCAGAAACACTTCTTAATTATTCAAATCCAAAAATTTCAAAGGAAAATTTACATCTTCCGAGCGGCGATTTTGTTGACAAAGTTTGGATGCATTCAGACCGTAACCCAAATGTTTTGCGTCGCTTCAGACGCTTTTCGATAATGGGCGATTGAAAAAACAGGTTATCTTTCGATTTTCCGGTGGATCAAGGCATCGAACATTCGGCAGGCGCGAGTTTTGCTCCGAATCCGGCGTATTTTGATCCCGAAAATATCGTTAAATTAGCGATTGAAGGCGGTTGTAATGCGGTTGCTTCAACTTACGGCGTGCTGGGCGTGGTCGCCCGCAAATACGCCCATAAAATTCCGTTCATCGTCAAAATAAATCACAACGAACTTTTAACTTATCCGAATAAATCTGACCAAGTGATGTTTGGGACGATTGAGCAAGCCAAAGATATGGGCGCGGTTGCGGTTGGCGCGACGATTTATTTCGGTTCGGATGAATCAACCCGGCAAATCGTTGAAGTTGCCGAAGCCTTTGCCTACGCACACGAACTCGGAATGGCAACAATTCTCTGGTGCTATTTGCGTAATAATAAATTCAAAGGCAAAGATGGCGATATGCACACGTCGGCTGATTTAACCGGACAAGCAAATCATCTCGGCGTAACGATTCAAGCCGACATCATCAAACAAAAATTGCCCGAACGAAATGGCGGTTACAATATGCTCAATGTTGAAAGCAGCTACGGCAAAACTAATCCGAAAATTTACACGGAATTAAGTTCGGATAATCCGATTGATCTGGTTCGTTATCAGGTTGCCAATTGTTATATGGGACGTGCGGATTGATAAATTCGGGCGGCGAATCAAAAGGCGAAAGCGATATGGCGGACGCGGTTCGCACGGCCGTTATCAATAAACGCGGCGGCGGAATGGGGCTAATTTCAGGTCGCAAAGCATTTCAACGTCCGATGAATGAAGGCGCTGAATTGCTCAATGCGATTCAGGATGTTTATCTGACGAAAGAAGTTACGATTGCTTAAAATCCAAGCATTTTCACTAAAACAGCCGGACGAAATGTGCGGCTGTTTTTTTAATGAATTTCTTCAAACTGCTAAATTTCTTTTTCGATAGAGTTTTGGATAATGAATGGTACCTGTCGCCAAAACGACAAACATTAAGAAGAAGTAGAAATTCGCCGGAGTTCGCAGCGGGAAATCAAAAAAGCTGTGAATGATGATTCCGAAACAGCCCGCCAATGCACCAACTGCTACCGCCCGCCGAAAACGATCGCTGGTTTGATTAATCATTCGCAGACTTTGCTTGAAGAGCAAGAAGATAAAGGCTGCAACACAAATAAATCCAAGTATTCCCGCATCAGATAATATCTGTAGGTACTCATTGTGAGCTTGCTCGACTCGCGAATTTCCGTTCCAGGTATCGTATTTGGTGAAAGCCGTTCCGAAAGTATCGAGTCCTGTTCCGATAATCGGATTGTCTCTAATAACTTGCAAAGCGACTTGCCAAAAATGACTTCTACCGGTTGAAACGTCAGCTTGGCTTGCCAAGCCCGTGCTACGCATCAAGAAGCTATCTGCTCCGAGAAACAAAACCGATCCAAACAATATCAAGATCAAAGCAAAACTCGCTCCGATCAATAAAAATTTATTCTTTGATTTCGGCTCTAAATCTTCATCGGAAAATGGTTTGGCTTGTTTATTGGTAAGGTTAAAAAGCGTCACGAATCCAACAACTCCGAGAAGACTCAAAAGTCCGCCACGAGAACCCGTTAAAACTATCCCAATCCCTAATAAAACAATAGCGATTATGAGTAAAAGACGTTTATCTTTTTTCGTAGATTCGCCATAAAGCAAACTTAGGGTAAGCCCAATAATCATCTCCAAAAGGGCGGCAAAATGATTTCTATTGGCAAATGATGCGAATGCCAACGTTTGATTACTCGGGCGAATTCCGTAAATCGAAGTTGTTCCTGTCAGAAACTGAAGAATTCCGATAAACGCCATGATCGATCCAAAAATTATGATAGCAAAAACGATTTTTCTGAGACGACCTTGCGTATTTACAAAAACCAACGCCGCAGCAAAAAACAAAAGCAAATTTACGAGCTGAACCAAAGCCAGTCGAGTTGTATTCGAATCAAGTGAAAGCGAATTATCTACAGGAATTGAAAGCAGATCATTTGGTATTGAAGGATCGCCAAAAGGTAGAAGTTGTACAAATCCAATCAAAATCACACCCAATATCGGGAGCTGCAGCAAATTTGTATTAAAGGAAAATTGTTTTTTGAAAAATGCATCCGCCAACCATAAAATCGTAATCAATCCGACAAAAATCGATAAAATACCGGTCGATGAAGCATCTACTCCGCCATAAGCAATTGTTGCAAACACTAAAATTACAATAAAAAAGGCGAAGACAATTCCGCTCAAACGAGTTGGTTTTTCATTGACCAAAGTCGCGTCAAACCATTCGGAACTGCTGGTTGTTTCAATATTTCTGTCTTTATCCATTTTTTTATCTCAAAGTGAAGTCGTCAAACCAAAGTTTTCCCGAAATCGGACAAATTCCTTGTTTGCAATTGATATTTGCCAATCGAATAATTACGGCTTGCGTGTCTGGCAACGTGGTAAAATCGGCTGAAATCGGCAACCATTCGGCTGAATTGGTTACGGAATTACTCGACCCTAAAATCTTCCCATCATTTGCATCAGCAATTTCCCATTTTAGAGTTCCTAATGTTTTCAAATCTGCCCGAAAAAAGCCTTCCCATTTATAATTTTTGCTTCCTTCAACTACAACAGTCTGCTGAATTGTGCGTAAATCCTTTCCGGTAGTTGAATTAAAAAGCATAATCAGGCTTCTTTCACCGCCATGTTTCTGTCCGCCATCAGGAGCGATTTGAGATTGTCCTGCATCGCCGACTTTCCAATCAAAAAACTTCGCGTTTGCAGATTTGATCTCTTTTTCAAAACCACCGTTAAAAATCTTTCCAACCTCAGCTTTTTCATCTTCGACTGCAGAAAGTTGCATTTGCAAAGTCAGGGCATTTCGGAAACTTTTTGCCTCAATCAATTGATTAAAAAGCTCTTCGCCATTCGTTTTGTATTTATCTCGTTTGTCAGCATCGGGAATCGTGTTCCAAAAGGAAACGGCTTCATCAAAGCGTTTTTGTTTCGCTAAAAAAGGTGCGAGTCCGGCTTTTATCGAAGCAGAATCGCCAATTTTATTAGCAATCTGGGTTAGATCTCCATCGAAGATCTGCCATGCCGTCATTGCTGCCGGATTGGCGTATTTTTCGTCTTGCTCAACGGCTTTGCGAATTTCAAGAAAGGCTTCTTCAGAGTTGCCCTGCCGCAATAAATAATTGCCCAAAGTCCAATGAACTTCCGAATAATTCGGAGCTAGCTCAAGAGCTTTGCGAAAAGCTTTCTCAGCCCCTTTTCCGTCTCCTGATCGTTCTCTCGCTTTACCCAAAGACATCCATAAACGAAAATCATTTGGCGAAAGACTCGCGGCTTTTTCGTAGTATTCCAAAGCCTTTGTGAAATCTTCCGGCAAAAATCCTTTTTCAGTTAAAGCGGCTAAGGAAAAATATGTCTGCGGATCATTTGGAGCAAATTTCGTGGATAATTCGGCTACCTCTTTAGTTGGGGCTTGCTTCGCAATAGTGTTTCCAAATGTCCATTTTAGCGAAAGAAAGACAAAAAATAGGCTGAAAAGTATTGCGACTAAAAGAATTAAGCGATTTGCAAGCGAGTTGAATTTGAAAGATTTAATCGACATGTTTGTTTAGTTATAACCGAAACTTTTAATCAAAATCTATCGGTTCAATTTTTAGGAAAGCTTTCTTGAGCAAAACGTCTGCGTCATTGCAAATTTCCCTGACTTCCCGAATTTTATGCTTCGGAATTTTGCGGCTGGCAATAAGGATTTCCTGAATCTGATTATCTTTACAAGTTTGCAATAGCGAACCATTTCCATCAAAAACAGGCAGCCCTCGTATAACTTTGTCTTTTTTCAAAGGATCATCATCGACGAAGCCAACTGGATTGTAGTTCCATTCGACATTATTGTGAAGTTCACGTAAAACAAGTTCACCGCCATCGCCCGCACCATAAATCAAGACCTTAATTCCTGAAGAATTCATCGGATTTGGCAAAATTTGACGGAAAATCCTAAATGCCATTCTACTTCCTGCAATCCCCAAGAAAAGAAAGATTGCATCAAGAACGAAAACTGCCCGCGAAAATTCTACAAAACGATAGATTAATAGAATCGATAAAATACTCAGGATAGAACCAAAAATTATGCCTTTCGAAAAAGTAACCAAATCACCAATGCTTGTGTATCGCCAAATTCCCCGATAAACGCCGCTAATTAATAAAGCAAACATTTTCAGTACAATTAAGATCGGCAGGGTTTTGATGAATAAATCCCAATTTCTACTATTCTCGAAATTGCGAAAAAGAGTGGCGTAAGCACTATAGTAAGCCAAAACAATTAGGAAAAGGTCAAGGATTACTTCAAAAATCCGGCGTTTATAAGAAAAATCGAATATAAATCCAAAAACAGCATTATTCTGAAGTGCAATTTCCTCTTCTTGTTCTTCATAAACTTTTACTTTACCAAGATAAACTCCGATTATTGTCAGTCCAATAGCAAAAATAGTAATTAACGCAATGCCTTTTGTCAGATCAACTTCGCGGACGATTAAGGAAAGTAGTCCTGCCAAGAAAGCGAATCCATAGAGCATTAAAACTGCGGAGCGTTCGGAAAGCCCGAGTGCTACGAGCCTGTGCGACGTGTGATCTCGTCCACCTTGCGAAGCTTTTCGACCCCATATTTTTCGCAGAATTGTTACAAAAGTCGTATCAAAAATTGGCACAAAAAGCACTAAAACGGGAACTGCCAAGACCAACAAGAGGCTTCGGGAGCGTCCGCCAACTTGGGTTAATAAAACGGAACTTGCGAGAAAAAATCCGACAAACATTGAGCCGCAATCGCCCATAAAGATTGATGCGGGATTAAAATTAAAGACTAAAAAACCAATCAATGCCCCAACAAAAATAGAGACTATCAACAATTCCGGCATTTGTCCGCTCGAAGCGAATCCGAGTGCCAATGAAATCGTCGCAATAGCCGAGATCCCAGCCGCCAAGCCGTCCATATTGTCCAAAAGATTGATGGCATTGGTAATTCCGATCAACCAAAATGACGTGATTAGAATATTTATTACTTGTGAGCTCGTCCACATCGGAATCAAAACACTATTGAGCGAATCAGGAGAATTCGAAGAAAGTGCTAATCCGCCGCTGATGACCATCGCCACGCCAATGATTTGTCCGAATAACTTTTGATAAGGCTTTATGTGATAAATATCGTCAATTAGCCCGACAATAAAGAGAAAACTGCTGCTTCCCAAAATTATCAACGACGCAATTGTTTGCTCCGCAAACAACAATGAAACGATTATTGTTGTGAGAAAAATGGAAACACCGCCCAGCATAGCCGTTGGCTTCTTATGCCAGCGATCCGATTTTGGCTTGGCTACATAGCCAAACTTTCGTGCAAATTCTCTCGTCAGATAGGTTAAAAGAACCGATATCCCAAAAGCAATCAGACCAACAAATAAATAATTTTTTAATATTTCAGGCATTACCCAATCATCGCGTGGAAACTAAACCTAACTCGCTCATCATTGTTTCAAAAAAAGCGAAAAAACACAATTTTAACCAATAAATTATTGACTCATTAAATTGCTGTACAAGTTCTTTATATTCCTAATCAACGTTTCTTTTGAATATTTCGATAAAATAAATCGACGTCCCTTTTCGCCAAATTCCTCTCTCAATTTTTCATTATTCGCGAGGTGTATTACGCCTTTGTAAAATCCTTCGAGATTGTTTAGCGGAACACGCAAGCCGCGTTCACAAAATGTGAGATTTTCTTCCTCTCTCTCAATTTTCCCGAGTAAATCGACTACCCCGCCAACTTCAGTAGAAATAACCGCACGTGAATTCGCCATTCCTTCGATCAGCGAAAGCGGCGTACCTTCATTCAAAGAAGTTAAGGCTACGATGTCAATCCCCGAATAGAAAACGTCCGCGTCATTTCGATTACCAAGAAACGAAATAAGCTCATTAATTCCAAGATCTTCGACTTCTTTTTCAAGATCTTTTCGCAAATGTCCGTCGCCGATGATCAAGAATTTTAACTTAGGCGAATCTGAATTTTTACGCTCCTTATAGAGCTTTGCGACCTGCAAAAAAAAAGAATGATTCTTGATTTCGGTCAAACGACCAACGAGTGCTACCAATATTTCATTGTCTTTCGCTCCGATTTCTTCACGCAAAATGTTTCTCTTTTCCCGCCAACTTTGAAATGGCTCGAGATCAATTCCGAGCGTTATAATTTCAAACTGTTTTGCCTTTCCAACCCCAAATTGATTATGTATTTCATCAAATTGCTGCTCCGTTATCACGATAATTTTATCGGTTGCGAGCAATGCCAACGTTTTCTCAATAAAAAGGAAAAATTTGGTTTTAAGCTTTCCATAATAACTGTGAAAAATATGACCGTGATAAGTATGGATGATTTTCACTTTACGCCAGGTGAGCCAACAATAAAAAAAGCCTGCCACCCGTCCAATCGTTCCTGCTTTTGCCGTATGTGTATGAATAATATCAGGTTTTTCGCGGCAAAATTCTTTGAAAACCTTCCAAAGCGAAACAATGTCTTTTGGTGAAAGTTCGCGACTCATTTCGGGAATAAATCTTGGTTCAACATTGTATTGAGTAGCAAAATAACCCATATCCTCTTCGCCTTCGGGTACTGTTCCCGTCAGCAAAATTGACTTATATTCATCATTTTGTAATGCCTGATTGAGCCAAACCACATGACGGGCGGGTCCGCCGACGTTTAATCTGGCAATGATGCGAACAATTTTCATAAACAAAAATTCAGCAGTTGGCAAATCATTGTGCTTTTGCTTTTGGCAAAAGAGACATTTGATAAGGCTGTGCGGGAAAGCCGCCGCCAACTGCTGAAACTTAATCCAATTATTAATCCCCTCTAATCCATTGTATAGATTGTATTTGGGTAGTCTTCGTAGCGAATTTCGTCAATTTCTTCTTTCTTGCCTTCGCCCATAAAAAGTCGATTTGGACAATTTATTACGACTCCTTTTTCAATCAAACTAACATTTTTATAAGCATGAACAATTCCTTTCGGAACAATAACCGCTTGCGGATTATCCGCCCCTACAAAAAGCGTCATTTCGTAATTATAGGTCGGAGAATCTTCCCGATTATCCCATAAACGCATTTTGAAGTTTCCGCTTCCGATAAAACAAAAGAGATCAGCCTGATCAACGTGTTCGTGCGGACCTCTCTGAAAAAGCGGTTCTGTAATCGAGATATATGCCATCGCCGGATAGAATTCTTCGGCTATTTCATCATGCCGGAAAAGTTCTGCGAGCCAACCGCGTTCATCAACAAATTTCTTCAGTGGGTAAACGACAACATCTTTAATTTTACCTTTCGTAAATGGAGAGGCAGCTTTACTTGTTTGCACCCTTAACCTCCAAATTATTTGCACCGGTTTTGGAGACCAATTTCGAAGCGTAAAGCAGACTTTCAAAAGTTCCCGCATCTGTCCACCAGCCATCGAGTTCGTTCCATGTCATCTCACCGCGTCTGATGTAATGATTGTTAACGTCAGTTATTTCAAGCTCGCCGCGATTTGAAGGTTTTAGGGTTTTTATGATGTCAAAAACCGTATTGTCGTAAAAATAAACGCCGATAACAGCAAAATCAGACTTCGGATTTTGCGGCTTTTCCACAATATTTAGCACTTTTTCGCCGTCAATTTCAGGAACACCAAAACGTTGCGGATCGTGAACTTTTTTAAGCAATATTCTTGCTCCATTACCTTGCTGTTTGAAATCATCAGCAGCTTGCTTGATATTATTTTCGATAATATTATCGCCCAATACGACGCAGATCGGTTCATCATCCGCAAAATGTTCAACCAAACTCAGAGCATCGGCAATTCCGCCCTCGCCTTGCTGATAAGTATAGTTCAAATGCTTCAAACCAAAGTCTTTACCATTTCCCAAAAGCTGCAAAAAGTGACCTGCGTAATTGCCCCCCGTGACGATCATAATGTCGTCAATTCCCGCATTTATCAATGTATTTATCGGATAATAAATCATCGGCTGATTGTAAACCGGCAGTAAATGCTTATTCGTAATTTTCGTCAGCGGAAGAAGTCTTGAGCCTAATCCGCCCGCTAAAACAACACCTTTCATTCGATTAAATTAACCTCAAAAATAGTTATACAAAGAGTAATCTTTCCAGCTAGTTTAGCAGAATTTCCAATAAATCGAATTCCGGAAGAAATGATTTTAAGTCTATAAAAACCTGCCTCGATTAATCTGATATGCTCCGGTCAGAAAAGGATTTGTCATTCTTTCGTGTTTGATCGTCGTTTCCTGTCCGTGACCCGAATATACTGTGAAATCATCGCCGAGTGAAAGAATATTCCTATTTATCGAATCGATCAATTGCTCATAATCTCCACCGGGCAAATCAGTTCGCCCGATTGAGCCTTCGAATAAGCAATCACCGACAAAGACTTTTTTCTGTGATTCTTCCGCTAAGATAACGTGCCCGCGAGTATGACCCGGACAATGCAAAACTTTGAATTTTAGCTCACCAACTTCATAAATTTCACCATCTTGCCAGTTTCGTGTTAATTTTGGTGGATTTTCGTAAGCAAAACCAAGTTGGGCTAGGGCAAACTGCGGAATTCCCATCATTAAAGGTTGCTGAGGCAAGCCGTAGTACAAATCCTCGTCATCCTTGTGGAGTAAAATTTCCACATGTGGAAAACTTTTGTATAAATCAGTTGTTCCGCCGACATGATCAAGATGCCCGTGCGTTAAGGTGATAGCTTGCAATTCTAAATCATTGTCATAGATAAACTTAACCAAGTCATCAGATTTTGTTGCCGGATCAATACAGATTGCCTTGCGAGTTTCTTCACAGGCAACAATCCGCGTATTTTGCTGAAAAGTTGTTAAAGGAAAAGTTTCTATGAGCATAATTTTTCGAGATAATTTTCAACGTTAAAGTCTTCTATTTTTCTTTTTTCTAAAACAAATAAAATTGCCTGCCGATATGTTTCGCTGCCAATTTCATTTGGGAAACAGGGGATTTCCTTTTCGTCCAAGCTCAAATAGCTTACCAGGATACTCAAAAGCATCCATAAAAGAATTTCTCCCCGTGGTCCAATCGGATTGTGTTTGCAAATCGCTTCGCGGTCTTCGTAAATTCCATCGCAAATTTGTACAAACTCTGCCTCGCTGATCTTTGTCATATCATTTCTTCATACATCAAATAGTGCGACTTATCCATCCCTAGTTTCTCGTAAACTTTCTGAGCATTGATGTTATCTTGTTCTACATAAAGCCTGATGCCACAAACTTTTTCTTTATTTGCTTCGCTTTTAACAAATTCGTAAAGCAGCCGATAAATGCTTCGTCCGCGAAAATCAGGCAAAATATATACGCTTTGAATCCACCAAAACCAAGCATTTCGCCAATCGCTCCATTCAAACGTAATCATCAAACCGCCAACAATTTTCCCATCATTTTCAGCCACTACATAGAAACCCTTCTTGTCATCTATAAATACAGCACTTACGCCATTTGTTATCTTTTCATGTTCAAGCGTTTTCCCTTCTGTTTCGAGTGCCATTGCTTGATTGAATTCAATTAAATCAGCAGCATCCGAATTTTTCGCAAGACGAATTACTATTTCATTGCCCATAATCATGATTAAATGTTGTCATTAAATTATTTGTTTCGCAAGAGATTCGAACTAAAATTATTGCCTCAAGCAACCTTTTCAAAATCTCACTGCATCAATTAGAGTGGTTTAGCTTAAATCTCAAAATCATTCAAAATATTGGAGTTACGGAATATGTGGCGAGTAATTTCTCTTTTCGTCTTGTGCGTAGTGTGTCTATTTTCTGTCAGAGCTCAAACGGTTATTGAAAATGAATCAAGCATCGTTTTGAATGAAAAAACGGCGGATGTCTTGTTGGTTATAGAAAATGGAGAGGCTAAATTTAATGGCACTATTTCATTGGAAATTCTCGATACGGAAGGCGTGGTAAAGGCAGCGATTTCTTCACCCCAAGTGATAAAAAGCGGCAAGGAAAGCTATAAATTCTCTTTGCCGCTTGGCGATCTTTTGGAGAAGAATCAGGCGGATATTTCCTGGTTTCGGCTTCGTTATCAGATTGGAGAAACTCGCGGAATAGTTTCGCTTTCGCAGATCGTTAAAGATATTTTTGAGATTCGAGTGATTGCTTCGGAAAATTTGTTGACCGGAATGACCTATCGAACCCGCATTAGAGCGATAAATCCTTTCAATAATCAGGCTGTGCAGGGCGTTAAAGTAAGTGCTGATTTGAATTTAGAACTGAAAGATGAAAAGAAACTCTCCTTTAATGCAAACGCCGAAACTGACAGCGATGGTTTTGCCGAACTCGTATTTCAAATTCCCGTTGAAGCCAATTTTGAGAATGACGGCGACAGTGAAATAAAGGTGACGGGCAGAAAAAACGGCATTATTCGCGAGGCAACGGAAGATTTGCAGACACTCGGCGACGATTATCAATTTCCGATGATGGCAGATAAACCAATTTATCAACCCGAACAAATGCTCAATGTTCGCGGAATTTTATTGAAAGGCAGTGAAAGTAAAACGGTTGTCGCTGATTCGGAAGTCGAATTCCGGGTTGAGGATGAAGAAGAGACTGTTTTGTATCGGGAGAAGGTCAAAACTTCGGCTTTCGGCGTGGCTTCAATGTCTTGGAAAATTCCCGAAAATGCCAAATTGGGGCAATATCGCATTCGCGTTAAAAATCAAAATACTGATGACAGCTATTACGTTGGCTATCAGACCGTCAAAGTTTCCCGCTATGATCTGCCGAATTTTGCAGTCAACGCTAAAGCATTGAAAGCGTATTACTTACCGAATGAGAATCAGGCGGAAGTGGAAGTTTCGGCAGATTATCTTTTCGGCAAACCCGTCACGAAAGGAAAGGTTCGCGTCGTTCGGGAAAACGAAAGAAGGTGGAATTATAAAGAGCAAAAATATGATATTGACGAAGGCGAATCTCACGATGGAAAAACCGATGAAAACGGAAAATTCACAGCTAAATTTGATTTGGAAGATGACCATGAAGATTTGAAAGACAGCAGTTACTACAAATTCCGCGATCTATCGTTCACCGCATATTTTACCGATTTAACGACCAACCGCACTGAGCAACGGCGTTTTGATGTCCGCGTTACGAAAGAGCCGATCCACGTTTATTTTATTGGAAACGAAAACGATAATCACGCGAATTTGCCGATAAACGCTTATGTTTCGGCTTTTTATGCAGATGGCTCTTCTTGCGTATGCGATATTGAATTGAAGGGACGAATTGATGCGTCAGACCAAAAATTTAAGACACTCTTGAAAACCAAAACAAATTCTCTCGGCGGCGGAAGACTGAATTTTATACGTCCCAAATATGGTGATTTTGACAATGATTTAATAATTCAAATTATTGCTAAAGACAAAAACGGTTTGAAAGGCACTTTTGGCAATGATGATGGTGGTTCTTATTACGACAAAGAAGTTAGGTTCGATGACGACAGTAAACTCCAGATAGAAATAGAAAAGACGATTTTCAAGCCCGGCGAGTCGGTAAAACTTAATCTAAATGCTGTGTTTGAAGAAGATAAAGAACAGTCTTCAGCGAAAGTTTATGTTGATGTTGTCAAAGATTGGTCGGTCGTAGAATCGTATTTTGTCACGCTCAAAAACGGCAAAGGCGAACTGAAAATTCCTTATCAGCCAAGATTTCAGGGTGCGTTAAAAATTGCCGCATATTTTGAAGAAGAAAAGCTTGAAACACGCTGGGATTATGAGACGAGAAGCTATAAACCGATTAAAAATAAAAAACATATTGAACTCATCAAAACCTCACGCGGGATAATTTTTCCGCATTCGGAAAATCTGACACTTGATGCCAAATTTGATAAAGCAACTTACAAGCCCGCCGAAGATGCAAAGGCAAGTTTCAGTGTTTTGGATTCGCTCGGACAAGCGGTTGAATCGGTGCTGGGCATCGTTATTTTTGATAAAGCTGTGGAAGAACGTGCACGCACCGAAGGTGAGTTTAACGGAACTCTCAAAAGTTATTACAACTGGCTCGGCTACGGCGATTCGTTTGGCGGAATTAACGTTAAAGATTTGAATGAATTAGATTTATCAAAACCAATTTCCGACGAAATGCAGCTTGCCGCCGAGATAATGCTTTACGATGATTACTATTATCCAAACATTTTTCGGAGTCAGATAACGGCAACCGACGCAAAATCCCTCTATGCCCGGTTCTTTACAAAGCAGCTTAACCCGATTGAGAAAAAACTGACCGAACATTACAAAACTCACAATTCCGAACACCCGACCGATGCTGACAGCTTTAATAAAATCCTGGCAGAAAACGGTGTAGTTTTTGAAGATTTACGCGATCCTTGGAGGCAGAATTATCGGGCAGTTTTTGAAGTTGATAAAACTACTGATGTGCTGCGGATCATCTCGGCAGGAGCTGATAAAAAGTTTGACACTGACGATGATTTCACTGTTTCGAGTTTAAGTTTTCTCTATTTCACTCCGACCGCAAATAAAATAGATAAAGCAGTTAAAGATTTTCACGCACGAACGGGCGGTTACATCCGTGACGAAAAAACTCTCTTTCAAGAATTAGGAATTACTGAACTAAAGGATCGTTTCAATCGTCCGTATCAAATTGGTTTTTCGATTGAAGGAAGAAATTACAAGATTCGTATCTGGAGTTTAGGTAATGATGGTAAAACGCTGGGAAACGACTACTATGATGATTTTGAGATTTATTCAAATTATCAAAATTATTTTCTTGAAACCGAACTAAAAATAAATAGCATTCTCCAAAATACTCAAAAAACTCCGATGACCGAAGCAGAATTGAAATCTTTGCTCAAACAAAACGGAGTTGATTTAGACGAAATCCGCGACGGATGGGGCGAGAAAATTTACTTTTACAAACGGGAATTTTCGCGTTTTGAGAATGTTTATAAAGAAGAAATCGTCAGCGAATACGGCAAGGAAGGAACCACTACTCGAAAAGTTATAACTCCTGTTACCAGAGGATTTGTTTCCTTCACTTTGAGGAGTAAAGGTGCTGATAAAAAAGAAGCGACTTACGACGATTATACTCTCGCTGAATTTGCCAAAGCGATTTGGGAACAAAGTAAAGATGACGAAAAACCAAAACCTATCATCAAGCCAATTTCGTTTTCCAATGCCGCAGGTTCAATTGGTGGAACAGTTACGGATTCAAGGGGTGCGGTGGTTGCAGGTGCTACAGTAACGGCGACCAATACTGCAACCTCAGACAGCCGAAGCACCACCACCAATGAAGACGGAAAATATTTGATCGGTAATTTGACGGCGGGAACGTATAACTTAAGAGTTGACACCAACGGTTTCAAGAGTTGGGTAACGCAAAACGTTCCAGTCACGGCGGATGGAATCGTAAAATATGATGTTGCTTTGGAGGTTGGAACAATAAGTGAAACAGTTACTGTTTCAAGCGGGGTGGTCGAACTTCAAACTTCATCTGCAAGCGTTGCGGGAAGTAGAAGCGATCAAAGCAAGATAACTATTGATGGAGTGGATGTTGCAGCATTGCCAAAAGGTAAAGCACTTAATTTACTTAACCCTTTAGCAGAACAAGATTCCTCACAAAGATCCACCCCAAAGCTCCGCGAATACTTCCCCGAAACGCTCGTTTGGCAGCCTGAACTGATCACCGATAAAGACGGCAAAGCCCAGCTCACGTTCAAAATGGCGGACAGCATCACTACCTGGAAGCTCTACACGATTGCCTCGACCAAAAACGGAAAATTCGGCGTCGCGGAAAAAGAAGTAACGGCGTTTCAGCCATTTTTCGTTGACCTCGATCCGCCGAAATTCCTGACCGAAGGCGACGAAATTTATCTGCCGACTCAGGTGCGAAATTATACGCCGACGAAACAAAAGGTTGACGTAACAATGTCGAAATCGGATTGGTTTTCGTTCCTCACCCCTGAGTTGCAGAAGATCGAAGTCGATAAAAACGCAGCTAAAAATGCGATCTTTGGTTTCAAGGCAGATGTTCCGATAAAAGACGGCAAACAAAGAGTTACGGCGATTGCTCAAAAGGATTCTGACGCAATCGAAAAGCCTGTCACAGTTCGTCCAAACGGCGAAGAAATCGTCCAGACGGATTCGAGGCTCTTTTCAAACTCGGCTCAGTTTGAAGTCAATTTTCCGACCAACGCATTACCGAAAACGCCAAAAGCCGAACTTAAAATTTACCCAAATTTGCTTGCCCACGTTACCGAATCGGTTGAAGGACTTCTGCAAAGACCTTACGGCTGCGGCGAACAAACGATTTCTTCAACATATCCGAATCTGATGATTTTGAAGTTCAAGTCAGAACCGCCTGCGTCAGCGGGTGGGCTAAAGTCTGTCAATTCACCACTCGGGAAAAAAGCCCTCAAAAATCTGCAAAAAGGCTACGAAAGGCTATTGGGCTATCAAGTTGCGGATGGAGGTTTGTCATATTGGGGCGGTAAAGATGAATCGAATCTTGCTCTAACGGCTTACGCCCTTCGTTTCTTGAATGACGCAAAGCAATTTATTGAAGTTGATGAAAGCATAATCGAAAAAGCGGCGGATTATTTAATCAAACAGCAACGCGAAGACGGAAGTTTTTACAAGAAATATTACTGGGAAAAAGAAGAAGACAAGAATCGGGTGAAAATGCTGACGACATATATTGCCCGAACTTTGGCGATGCTAAAGACTGATAAACCTAGCTTGGACAAAAGTTTAGCCTATCTCAAAACCCGTAATTCTGAAATTGATGATCCTTACACACTTGCACTTTACGGTTTAGCAAGTTTTGATGCAGGAAAACTTGATGAGGCTAAAAATATTGCCAAAAGGCTCAGCACTCTAGCCAAAGATGAAGGCGGAACATCGTATTGGAATTTGGAAATCAACACCCCTTTTTACGGTTGGGGAACGGCTGGAAGAATAGAAACAACGGCATTGGTTGTTCAGCTTTTGTGGAGAATCGACATGGAGTCAGGTGGAATTTCGCGTGAATTGGCTTACTCCGAATTAAGTGGAAAGGGAATGCTGTTTATACTTAAAAATAAAGACCGCTATGGTGTTTGGTATTCAACACAGACCACGATTAATGTTCTTGACGCATTTTTACAACGTCTTACTACTGGCAAAGAACAGCAAACAATTTCCGTTAAATTCAACGGTGAAAAGCTAAAGGATTACATTGTTTCCGCCGACCAAATTGAGCCGATAATCGTTCCCTTAACTGATAAATTAGCCAACGCAAATCGTTTAGAAATAACAAGCTCTAAGGATTATTACGTCAATGCTCAAGTCGTCAAAACTCATTATGTTGACTGGAAGGATTCAGTCTCAACCAAACGAAATGTTAACGATTCACGGGCAATCCGTCTCGATTACAAATGCGATAAGCTGAACGCAAAGATAATGGAATCAATAAATTGCACGGTCGAAGCAGAAAGAATCGGTTTTCAAGGCTACGGAATGCTCCTCGCAGAAATCGGGATTCCTCCCGGTGCGGATGTTTCACGCGAATCACTCGAAAAGGCGTTTGAAGGTGATTGGAGCTTGAGCCGTTACGATGTTTTGCCTGATAGAATCGTCGTCTACATGTGGGCAAAAGCGGGAGGAAGCAAATTCAATTTCTCATTCAAACCGCGTTATGCGATTAATGCTCAAACGCCGATGTCTATTGTGTATGATTACTATAATGAAGAATCGAGAGGTGTAGTTTCGCCATTGAAATTTGAAATCAAGTAAACAAATCTGTTTGCAGTTTCAGGATAATGTTTTCTTGCTCTTGCTTTGTATATGCAATAGCTTCGCCGATTCCCCAGACAGGTTTTGCCCATGCAAAATCATTTTTGAAACGGGCGATAATGTGGCAATGGAGTTGCGGGACAACGTTTCCGAGCATTGCGATATTTAATCTGTCGGGCTGATAGTGCTTCTTCATTATCGATGCAATGCGGTTGATTTCGTCGGTGAAAATAGTTCGATTTTCGGAAGTGAGGTCTGTAATATCAGATACGTTCGGGCAGCTTGGAACAAGAATTACCCACGGATATCGACTGTCGTTAATCAGCAAAATCTCGGATAATTCGAGCGAAGCGATGTGGATTGTGTCTTGCTTAAGCTGCCGATTCAAGGTGAATTCTGCGGCGTTATTTTGTGAATTAGACATTTGTGAAACCAACGCAGGCAGGCTGCCTGCGATCCGTTTTTTAATCCTTAAACTGCAGTTCTTCAATGATTTCCTGCATAAATTGTTTGCCTTTTTCAATGTCATCCGGTGCGAGCGAAACTGCTCCGACAACTGCGTGTCCGCCGCCGCCGTAGCGTTCGCAGATTTCGGCAATGTTGTGCGTTCGCGGACGTTTTGCCCAAGGATTTGAGCCGACTGAGATTTTTACGCGTTTGCTTCCGCGTGTAAGAGAAACATTGTAAGTTGTTTCAGGATAAAAATAATACGGAATGAATTTGTTGTAGCCATCAACTAATTTGTCCGTCAGATCAAAGCTGACAACTCCTTTTTCATAGATAGCTTTTGTTTTGATGAGTTCTACCATTTGCCAATGTTGATCCTGAATTGGTTGGAGTTTTGCTTGAATTTCATCACTTTCCAAAATTTCATCCAGCGATTTTTGAGTCAAACTTTTGATGATTCGCTCAACAAATTTCACATCCTTTTCGCCTTCAATAACCTGCATCAATTTTAACGCAGACGAACGTAGCTCAACGCATTGAGCGGGCGACTCATATAAAGCTCCGTCGATAATATGTGCCCAATGAATCAATTCCGCGAGCGATTCGTCTTCGAAATCAAACTTTTCTTTGGCAATTTTGGCGATAAATTCCGCACAAGATTTGCTGTTTGTATCTAGAAATTTTTGTCCCGAAATATCCGTTTTGAAATGATTTTCGTCAGCTTCATTTAAAAACGCCGATTGATGATGGTCAAACCACCAAGTTAAACGATCGTCCGCACAATATTTAAAATCGACAATCGCATTCTCACCATCGTCGATCAACAGATTTTTGTCGAAAAAATTTCCGGCTTGGTGCATTACGGGAAGATATTCGATGTCTGTTTCCCGATTAAATTTCGCACGATAAAATTTGGTAAAAAATGCGGCTGAAGAAACGCCATCAAAGCAGTTTCCATGATAAAGCAAGCGAAGTTTCATAATGTTTGAATTTTGCCTGTCGCAAAACATTTTAGACTAATTTCACACTTATAAAATGTCAAGTTGTACTTTAACGAAAGCTTTTATATTGGATGATCTGCCCATAACTCTAGGTAAGCGGTTATCTCAGTTCTGGTGAATTGCATTCGGTTGGATAAAAAGTCTTGACAATAGTTCCGGAATGGACTATTTTCAAAAATATTTCATTTTTTGACATCGATTTTGTTTGTGCAGCTTTTGCAATACGGGAATGTTGTTTAATTTCTATTAAATTTCTGTCTTTTATAAAAACAAACATCGTCTTTGTCATAGGTGGTCATTATTTTTACAACAAAAATTGTTTAACTTTAAGTAAAGGTTAACCGCTTAACCCGCTCGCTTCGGTTTAGTGGTTAAGCGATTAACCGCTAAATTTATATGATCAGAGCAGAGATTTATAAAAGGAATAATTATTTTACAAATATGGTTGGAGGAGAAGATTCTATGAATTCAAAATTAGTCAAAAAAGTTACGATTTGTTTGTTTACAGCGTGTTTCAGCATAATGTTTATGGTTGTAAATGGTGTTGCACAAATAGGAGGCAACGGCACGATTAATGGAAGTGTTACGGATTCAACAGGAGCAGTTGTCCCTGCTGCCACCGTTACAGCAAAAAATATTTCGAGCGGAATTGAAACTACGCGGCAAACTACTGATGCGGGGTTGTATGTCATTACGCCGCTACCGCCGGGAACTTACAAAGTAACTGTTTCATTGAAGAATTTTCAAACTCTGGTGCAGGAAAACGTAATTGTTGACGCACTAACAACGACTACTGTAAATCTTGCTCTGAAAGCGGGCAATATTGCTGAAACGGTGACAATCGAATCAACTCCGCCGCAGTTAAATACTTCTGACGCACGGCTTGGGACGACGATTCGTAATGAACTTTACACAAATCTTCCATTGGCTATGGGAACTGCAGTTGCCGGATCGGGAATCGGTCAAGGTCCAAGAAATCCGGGAGCTTTTATCTTTCTTTTGCCGGGTGTGACAGAAGGAAATCGCTGGGGGCAGGTAAACGGTGCTCAAGGATTTTCGAAAGATGTTTTTATTGAAGGCGTTCCGATTACCGACCCGATTCAACAGGGCGAAGGACGAACGATTGCTCTTGGTGTTTCGGTTGAAGCCGTTGAACAATTTCAGGTTGAAACGAGCGGAACGGGCGTTGAATTTAATGGGCAAGGTTCGGAAAATTACACTATAAAATCAGGCGGTAGCAAATTTCATGGGTCAGTTTTTGAATATCTGAGAAATGAAAAGCTCAACGCACGAGGATTTTTTCCAAACGTTCGTCCGATTGAAAAACAAAATGAATTTGGATTTACTGTCGGCGGTCCGATCTGGAAAGATAAACTCTTCTTTTTTACTGCTTACGATGGTTGGCGTTACCGTGTGACAACTCCTTCGCAGTTAGTTTCGATTCCAACTTTGAAAGAACGTCAGGGTGATTTTAGCGAACTTCCGGTTAACATTTACGATCCGCTTACAACTGTTTGCGTTGGCGGTGTTTGCACGAGAACGCAATTTGCCGACCCAACGCGTGCGACTGCGGCAAATCCGCTAGGTCTCAATATTATTCCGCTAAATCGTATTTCGGCAATTTCAAAAATATATCAAGCCGATTTGCCTGCTCCTTCAAGTAGCGGAATTGCTAATAATTATCTCGGGTCAGTACCAGTCGGGTACGATAACAATAGTTTTAATTTGAAGATTGATTATAATTTGACGGCTTCGCAAAGACTTTCGGCAATCTATACCTACGGCAAGCGAAGTCAATCAACACCATATCGCGAAACCAGTACTGCATTTCCACAATCCGCCTTGCCATTGCCATATACGGATACACGGCTTGTTGCGGAAATTCCCAAGGTATTTCAGATGAAACACAGTTGGTCGCTTACTTCAAATTTAGTTAATCAACTGAGTTTTGGTTACAATCACTTTTTCGTACCTATTACAAATGCTACCTCAGAGGGCAAATGGGCGAGTAAATCGGGGCTTACGGGATTGCCCGCAGGCGACGCGAGCGATGCGTTTCTCGAAGCGGTATTTGCCGGACCAAATGCTCCAGCGGGTTGGAGAGCATTAAATTCACGCGACTTCGAAGATAATAATTACAATTACACCGTTCAAGATAGTCTTTTGTGGGTAACGGGAAGGCATTCCTTTAAGTTTGGTTTCCAGTATCAAAAAACAAAAGATATAACCAAGACGAATGACACCGGAAGTAATTTCACGGCAAACTTTAGCAATAACCAAACTGCAACTTTCGCAGCCAACAGCAGTACTGTAAATGCAAATTCTGGAAATTCCTACGCCAGTTTCTTGCTTGGTGCTTTAAATTCTGCAACGGTTAATGATGATTCTGTCGTTACTACCCAAGCAAAGTTTTCAAGCTTTTCGGGTTGGGTAGCCGATGACTTTAAAGCTACTTCAAAACTTACGCTCAATCTTGGTTTACGATACGACTATATGCTTCCTTACAAGGAAGGAGACGATTACTTCACCTATCTTGACCCAACTGCTCCGAATCCGGCGGCAGGAGGACGACCGGGAGCATTACGTTTTGGGGGAAGCCGTGCACCATCAGCAATCAGCTGTAATTGCAGCCAGATTATCAATACTTATCCGTATGCAATCGGTCCGAGAGTCGGATTTGCCTACGCTTGGAATGATAAAACGGTGATTCGCGGTGGATATGGAATTATGTACACGCGTCGCGGAGCTGTTGGCGGACGTGAAAATGCCAGAGTTGGAACCGGATTTGTAGGAATCAATGCCAACGCACCTCTCGCCGCTACAAATGCTTACGATCCTGCATTTTATTGGCAAAATGGAATTCCGGCTTATGCAAAAGGTCCGATTTATGATGAAACCTATCAAAGTGGATTTGCAACAGGGCGTGGTGCCGGCGGAACGGTAACTTACGGCGATCCGAATAGTCAGCCGCCGCGTTATCAAAACTGGAATCTCTCGATCCAGCGTTCAATAACAAATTCTTTGGTGGCGACGATTGCATACGTTGGGAGCAATGGAAAACAATTGGCGGGTGCGGGTCATGGAACCTGGTCAAATCAAATTGATCCGAAATTCTTGGTTTTAGGCAATTTGCTTAATGCGACGGCGACTCCGGCTAATGTTACAGCGGCTCAAGCGATAGTTTCGACTGTTGCTCTTCCATATGCCACATTTTCAGGAACGATCGCTCAAATGCTGCGTCCATTTCCACAATATGGCGGAGTTGCCGATCCTTACGGAAACGTTGGTCAAACAAACTACCATGCGTTGCAAACTTCTTTGCAGCAACGCCTGACTAACGGACTGACCTATAACGTAAATTACACTTTTAGCAAAGCAATCGGAAATATTTTCGGCGTTCGCAGTGCATATATAGGCAGTTGGGATAAATCAATTTCCAATACTGATATGCCACATGTTTTCAATGCATTTTTTGCATATGAATTGCCGTTTGGAAAAGGTCGAAAATTTAATGTAGAAAATAAAGTTGTCAGTGCGTTGGTCAGCGGTTGGCAAATTTCCGGCATCAATCGATTTGCTTCAGGCACGCCGCTTGGTCCAATTACTGGTAATGCTTGTTCGGTTGCGACGATGGGAACGTGCTATGCCAGCTACAATCCTAATTTTACCGGTCCGGTTCGCATAAATGGTGATTGGGGCAATGGCGATGTAAAAGCAGCCGTTGCAAATGCGACGCCGTTTATCGACAGAAATGCATTTATTTCAGCGGCACCGTTTACCTACGGAAACACTCCTGTTTTTGGAGCCTACGGACTTCGTAATCCGCATCTTTGGAATTCGGATATGAACGTTTCACGAAATTTTCAGGTTCGTGAAAACATCAAATTCGTCTTTGGAGCTGATGGATTTAATATATTCAACTATGTTCGTTTTGGTGCAATCAACACGAACATCAACAACGCTGCTTTCGGTAAAGTTACATCCCAAGCCAACTTGCCGAGAGTTTTCCAATTTAAGTTCAGAATTGAATTTTAATGCGAGGACGAAACACAGAAACAAAAAAGGCAACCAAAACGGCTGCCTTTTTTGCATTTTATGGAGACAAGGGGGGTCGAACCCCTGACCTTATGACTGCCAGTCATACGCTCTGCCAAACTGAGCTATGTCCCCGAATTTTCAAACCCTACCGACTTTGAATTTATCTGATATGCGCGAAAGCGTCAAGTATGACAGCTTATTTGCCCTTGAAAACAGGTTTGCGTTTTTCCAAAAATGCTGCCACGCCTTCTTCTTTATCTTCAGTAGAAAAACAAATTGCGAAAAGATCAACTTCTCGCCGCAAGCCTTCGTCTAAATTCGAACGCGACGCTAATTTCACTGCTTCTTTTGCCATTTGCAGAGCAATCGGAGCTTTTTCCGCAATCTTGTTCGCTAATTCCATCGTTTTGGTCTCAAGCTCTTCGGCAGCGTAGACGTTATTTACCAATCCCAGATTGAGAGCAGTATTTGCATCAATCATATCGCCCGTCAGAATCATTTCCATCGATTTTCCTTCGCCGATGAGTCTGCTTAAACGCTGCGTGCCGCCGCCGCCGGGAATGATTCCGAGATTAATTTCGGGCTGACCAAAACGTGCTTTTTCGCTCGCAATTCGGATATCGCAAGCGAGAGCAACTTCGCAGCCACCGCCGAGACAAAATCCATTAATCATTGCAATCACAGGCTTTGGGAAAGTATCGATTGAATTGAAAAGCGTTTTTTCTTGAAAACCGCTGCGTTGAGTGACGGGAGTTTGTCCGGCAAATTCGCTGATGTCCGCACCCGCGATAAATGCTTTTTCGCCCGAACCTGTGATCACAACTACACGAACTTCCGAATCCTTTCGTAATTCCTCTAAGGCGTGTACACCTTCCTGATGAACTTTAGAACCTAAAGCATTTAATTTTTCAGGGCGATTAATTGTTACAATTGCAACGTTTCCGCGTTTTTCGATTAAAATAGTTTCGTAATTCGACATATTTTTTAATATAAAAAAGGTCAAAAAGTGAAAAAGCTTTTTGCTTACTTTTCCACCTTTTCACCTTTCTACTTTTTCACGTGTATTTCTCTCTTACTTTTCTTCTTCAACCGCCTGATCGTCTGCAACCCAAGCCACAAAAAGTCTTAACCAATGCTCCAAAGGCTCAGTAATTGCTACTCCGATCCGGTTAGTTCCGTGCATTGCCGGAGCAACTCTGACAACTGCGGCTTTTGTTTCAACGGGCATTCCATCAGGGCGATGCGAACGAATGTACAAATTCTCCCCAACTTTAACCCTTTGATTTATTTGAAATAAAGCTCCCGTTGTAGAAATATCATCAGTTTCAGTAGGTTCGCTCCACGCCGCACCATCGTCCGCCCGACCGGAAACAACTATCGGCAGACGCAACGCCATTCGCAAGGCAAACCGTTTTTCCTCAAACTGAGGTGGTAAATTTGTGGTCATCACAAGTCAGAGTTTACTTAAATTCAATGAAACTAGAAAATTACTTTACCACAAAAATTTATTTCTTTCGAGACTTTTAACAATTTTTTTCGTATTTATTTGGGAATAAATTGTCGCAATTCGACTATTTTCTACACTGATAGCTATACTGTAACTATTAACAATATTAAATTTGGAGTAATCATTATTATTTATGCCGCAAACAGAAATTCAACGCAAAGTAGTTATTTTAGGTTCGGGTCCGGCGGGACTAACGGCTGCAATCTACGCTGCCAGAGCAGAACTTCAGCCTTTAGTTATTGAAGGTCCGCAACCTGGCGGACAATTAACCATTACAACCGATGTGGAAAATTATCCGGGTTTTGCCAAAGGAATTATGGGTCCTGAATTAATGGACGAATTCCGCGGACAAGCCGAGAGATTTGGCACCGAAATTATGAATGTTTGGATTGATAAAGTTGATTTGAGCAATCGTCCTTTCACACTATATGGCAAAGCCAGCCAGGATAGTGATGAAATTACAACGATCATTAAAGCCGAAACTTTGATTATTTCAACTGGTGCATCAGCGAAATGGCTTGGCATTCCGGGGGAAGCTCCCGTTCCCGAAGGATTAGGCGGCAATGGGGTTTCTGCTTGTGCGACATGTGATGGATTTTTCTTTCGCGGTAAGCCAATTGTCGTTGTTGGCGGCGGTGATACAGCAGTTGAAGAAGCAACTTTTCTAACGCGGTTTGCTTCAAAGGTTACGCTAATTCACAGACGGGATTCGCTTCGTGCTTCAAAAATCATGCAGGAACGGGCTTTCGCCAATGAAAAGATTGAGATGATGTGGAATACGGAAGTAAATGAAATTCTTGGTTCAAAAGAAGAAGGCGTAACTGGTATCAAAATCTTCAATAATCAAACCAAAGAAGAAAGTGTTTTCCCAGCTCAAGGCGTTTTTATCGCCATCGGACATCAGCCGAATACACAACTTTTTGCTAATCAGCTTGAAATGGATGAAATTGGTTATTTGAAAACCGAAGGACGAACGATGAAGACAAAAATTGATGGCGTTTTTGCCTGCGGCGATGCCCAAGACAGTTATTACCGGCAGGCAATTACAGCCGCGGGAACTGGCTGCATGGCGGCGATTGATGCAGAAAGATTTTTAGCCGAACACGGTGAAGCTGAGAAAAATACGGCAACAAATTATTGAGCAAAAAAGGTAGTGACTTTTTATAATTCACTACCTTTTTCCACCTTTAATTTTGCTTTGTTTTTTCTAATATATTCACCTCAAACCCATTTAATTTAATTTTTTGCAAAATATCTTGATAGGTATTTGCATCAATTTCGGGCGTTCGGCTTAAAATCCAAAGATAATCTCTCGAAGGCGAACCAACTACCGCATAATTGTAATTTGCATCTAAATCAATAATCCAATAATCGCCCCAAACGAATGGAATAAATGATAAAAACCCAGGTGCAAATCTAACTTTTAGCTTTGCATTAGTTGCCGTATCAATAATTTTTGCCTCACCTTTTGCCGCGTCCATCTTGCCGTTTTTTACCCGGCAGGAATTTAAAACTTCAATTCGTCCATTACTTTTTTGCGTATAAACTGCTGAAGTTTCAGCCAAACATTTTTTCTGAAAGCGATTGGGATATTTGGCTATCTCATACCATTTCCCAACATATTTCTTTAGATCAACTGATGACACGGTTTTCAAATCACTATTTGCTTGACCAAAAACGCTGGAGGCAACCAACAAAATTGCTATGAGACTTACTAAATAAAACCTTTTTTTCATATCTACCCTTCTTGTTCGAAATTAGTTTCTCCAATCCAAGAACCCTACTAAATTTTTTTAGCAATTTTCTTGGAGAATGTTAAGATGTGTAGAAATTGAGTAATGATGCAACATAAGTCTGAAAACGATAGATTTCTTGATAATGGTAAATTGATTCATGAATTTAGCAACGAATTTCTGGTCCACTGCCCGAAATGCGGGGAGATGGCGAAAATTATTCCAACAAGTTCCCCGACAAACAAATTGAATTATGAAATTTTTGCACCACGTAAATTGATTTGTCTAAGCTGCGTTTATCAAAATAGTTGGAAGGGAAACAAAATTTCCGTTGGTTCAGATATTGATTGGTATTTTGGCTTGCCATTATGGCTCCGGATTAATTGTTGCAATGAAATTCTTTGGGCGTATAATCTCAATCATCTTGAAATTATCGAACAATATGTTTCCGCAAAATTACGCGAGCGAACAAAAAAAGGTAGAAATTCTTTCTTGAGTAAATTGCCAACTTGGTTAAAATCAGCAAAAAATCGCGAAATAATTTTGAAAGCCATCGGAAAGCTCAGAACAAAACTCCATTGAAATCCGTTTTATTCTTTAGGTCACGCGAGTTGTGTGATAAATTCTTAGTCAAAATTATGGAAAATATTGATAAAATTGAGGTTAGCCGTCAGCAAAGTCTTTTCGGCATATCAAAAGATGAACGAAAAAAGATTGAGATTGAAGAGAGTTTGGAAAGTCTTTCGCGGTATTTGGATGGACTTTTCAAGATTCCCGGCACGGGTTGGAAATTTGGTCTCGATTCGCTGATCGGCTTAATTCCAAACGTCGGAGATATGGCGACTTCGCTCGTATCTTTTTATATTTTGATTGCCGGAGTTCGTTATGGCGTGCCGAAAATTACGCTCCTCAGAATGGCGTTTAATATCGGTTTGGATTACGTTGTCGGCTCAATTCCATTCATTGGCGATGCTTTCGATTTTTTCTGGAAATCAAATAAACAAAACATGGATCTCATTCGCGAACGCGGTGCCGGACACGGAAAAGGTACAACCAGCGACTGGCTTTTTGTGATTGCGATTATTTTGGTTTTGGTCGGGCTTTTGGTTGGCTCTATCTTTATTAGCTTGTTTATTTTGGGCTTTTTGGGTTATCAAATCGGACAACTTTTCACTACTTAACAATTTTGTCCAAAACAAGAACGGAATTTTTTGAGCCAAAGCCGATGCAGCTGCACAAAGCTGTTTTGACTTCGGCTTTTCTTGATTGATTGGCTACATAATCTAAATCGAATTTCCATCGTTTTGCTTGCAGTTTTTACAATAATAATTGTATCGTTTAATGAATAATACCGTTTCCGAGCGACTATCTATGCCTTTCTACTTTAGATCTTGTAATGAAAACTTCAGTAGAGCAATTCTTAAATTCAATGGTGTTTTGATTTTGATATAAGGCAGAAGTACTCGCATCCAACTTGGTGCCAAAGTTGAATAATTTTCAGTGTTTGGCATGCATCTTAACAGGCGTGTTTGAGAACTTTTGTCCGATCTCGAAAGCGTCTTGAAATACGACCCTAAACAGTTGAAAATTTAATTTACAATTCAATCAATTCGTGTCGAAAGTTTTTTTAACGGCACTCAACCAAATAAAAGGAGATTAATAATGCCAAATACCCCCGCAGACAGACATAAACTAAAGTTAGCTTTACATTTAATAGCCAATAAATATGGTAATTGGATAGGCGGAAATGAGAGAATGCTTGCACTTATTGGCTGTACTGACATTAAATTTGATGTACTAGTCAAGTTTTTGGATGAAGCACAGTTTATGCCTAATTATCAATTAACCAACGGAGCTCTTGCTGTTGGATGTTATGTTAACGGATTCTTTAGCACCGCCTTGGTTAAGCCCTTTGAACTTTATATCAATCGAACGCGAGCAAGCGACTCTACTTTAGTTCACGAACTTCTACATCTCCTTACGCACGAGACGTTTCGTCGAAATGTTTCAAGCCGACTTACAGAAGGTGTAACCGAATATTTTACTAGGAAAGTCCAAGGTGCAATCGACCCAAACGATCAAGACACTTTAGGATTTAGGCAGCCGCGAAATATCTACCCTAAAGAATTGGCTAGTATTGGAGCAACCCGCGGATATATCAAAGATGTAATAAATCCAATGTTGCCAGCGATAAGAGCACAAACCGGGGGATTTGGAAGACAACGTAACCCAAATTTTATGCACGATCCTGCCAGAGGCGTAAATACCGATGATATGGTTAAACGGGCTTATTTCAAGGGCGAGATAGCAATGATTGATCTAATCAAGGAAAATTCTGACCTGCAATGATTTTAATTGGGTTTGGTAACGTAAGTAATCTTACTTAAGATAGAAATTTTTCTAAAACCACGGCTGAATTCTTAGAGCCAAACCCGATACAGTTGCACAAAGCTGTTTTGACTTCGGCTTTTCTTGATTGATTGGCAACATAATCTAGGTCGCAAAGTTCGTCCTTGTCGTCAAGGTTAATTGTTGGAGCAATTACACTTTCAGTCATTGCCATCAGCGTTGCACCGATTCCTGCTGCTCCGCTCGCACCTTGCGGATGTCCGAGTTGAGATTTAGTTGCCGACATCGGAATGCGTGTCGCGTGTTCGCCAAAAGCTAACTTTAAGGCTTGAGTTTCAATTCGGTCGTTTAATTGCGTCGAAGTTCCGTGAAGATTTACATAATCAACTTGGCTCGCTTCGATTCCTGCGTCAGCAAGTGCAAGCGACATTGCACGAGCGGGCTCAAGACCATTTTCCTCCAGACGGACGCGGTGATACGCATCGCACGTTGAGCCGTAACCCGAAATTTCAGCGTAAATTTTGGCGTTTCTATTCAAAGCATTTTCCAATGTTTCAAGCACAAAAATCCACGAACCTTCGCCCAAAACAATGCCTGAACGGTTTTTATCGAACGGACGCGAAGCTCGATGCGGTTCATCGTTCCAATCTTTTGTCAGAACTGTCATCAGATTAAAACCCTCCAAAATTCCGCGTGCGATCGGAGAATCAACTCCGCCTGTTAGCATCATGTCTGTTTTGCCAAGTGCAATGTGTTGAGCCGCGTAAGCTATTGCGTCTGTCGAGCTTGTGCAGCCTGTGGAAACAATGTGAGAAAGTCCGTGAAGCCCAAAAATCATTGAAAGTTCGCTTGATAAACCACCATGAGTTGAACTCGGAATTGTGTAAAGACTCGCTTTATTGGCTTGTCCGGTGAGCCAGTAAACGTATTGCCTTTCCGTAAAACTCAACCCGCCGCCGCCTGTTCCCAAAACTACGCCGAAATTACGTTTTTCTTCCAAACTTAAATTTTCCGCGTCAATTTTTGCATCTTCCATTGCTTCACGAGCAGCACATAATGCAAGTGGCACTGTGCGTGGAACGTGCTTTCGGTCTTTAACATTTAATTCGGCTTCCCAATCAAAATCTAAAACTTCCGCCGCGATTTTCACGGTCGAATCGGAAACATCAAAACTCTCAATTCGGCGAATTCCGCTGACACCATTTCGTAAGGATTCCCAATATTTATCGCGTCCGATTCCGATTGGAGTAACGCATCCGAAACCCGTAATTACTACCCGACGCGGCTCTTTGAAGTTTTTCAGCATGATTTGATTATAAACACACAGCCTAAAAGTTGCAGATTCAAAATACAAAAAAAGCGGACAATATTTTAGTAATTATCCGCCTTAAATTTGCATTTTCGTTTACTGATTTTAGCTTGCTTCAGTCTTCGTTCCGCATTCATTGCAGAATTTCGCACCTGCGTTTAGTTCTGCTTTACATTTCTTACAAGCCAATTTCTCTTGTTTTGTTCCGCATTCGTTGCAGAATTTAGCACCATCACGCAAGCTTGCTCCGCATTTTGTACAAGGAACCATCGCGACTTCCATCTTGCCGCCGCAATCGCCGCAGAATTTTGTTCCTACGGGATTAGACTTACCACAGCCCGGGCAAGCGATCATTTGGGCTTGCGGTTGAACCTGCTGCGGCTGACCGGGACCGCCAAAAGCATTTACCATCTGATTACCAACGGCAAAGCCTGCACCGAGTCCTGCTCCGAGTCCTGCTCCGCCACCTTCGTTCTGAGCGGCATCACGCAACGCATCGGCAGCCTGAAACTTCATATATTGGTCAACATTGCCAATCGCTCCCATCGAAGCTCTCTTGTCCATTGCGGCTTCAACTTCTTCAGGCAACGATATGTTTTCAACATAGAATTTTGTTACTTCGAGTCCATATGTCTTGAAATCTTCGTTGATTTTACCCCGAATCTGTTCGCCGAGTTCTTTATATTGAGCTGCTAAATCAAGAGCAGGAATTTTCATTTCGCCTAAAATATCGGAGAATTCCGAGACGATCGCACGCTTCAATTGTCCGTCAATATCTTCAACTGTAAAATGTCCGTTTGTTCCCGTAATTTCTTTGATGAATGTTTGCGGATCGGCAATTTTCATCGAATATGCACCGAAAGCACGCAGGCGAACAATGCCGAAATCAGCATCGCGAAGCATGATCGGATTAGCAGTTCCCCATTTGGCATCAGTGAAATTCTTTGTATTTACGAAATAAACTTCGGCTTTGAGCGGTGAATTAAATCCGAATTTCCAAGCTTCGAGTTTGGATAAAATCGGCGTATTTCCGCCATCAATGGTATAAGTGCCGGGACTAAAAACATCTGCTGCCTGTCCTTGATAAACAAAAACCGCCGCTTGCGATTCACGTACGATCAGTTGTGCACCATTCTTAATTTCTTGATTATGTACCGGAAAACGATAGACCATCGTATTACCCGATTCATCAAGCCATTCGATTACCTCAATAAATTGATTCAAAGCTTCTTGTTTAATTCTATCAATAATACTCATTCTTATTCTCCTTCAATCTAAAAAACCTTTACAAAAAATATCTCATAATCTCATGCGAAAATAAAGGTTAATTTTTACAATTGGCGTTTTAACCAAGTAAATATGCCCGTATCAAATGCTTAAATGCCGTCAAATACCGAAAACAAAACTTCGCCGACAACCTCAAAAAGCATCTCAAAACCGATCTCTAAAACAGCATCCGCCGCTTCTTCCTTTAGTGTTTCCTTTTCGTATTCAAACATAATTAAACCCTCATTCATTGAAACGTAAAAAAGCCACACAAGGTTTCGGTTAATTTGACCGATTAGAATTTCTTAAATATCTGACCCCAAACAAGGAACTGAGCATAATCAATCCGCCAAAACAATCGATCAAAACGTCATAAGGCGAACCTGTCCGTGCGGAATTGAAACTCTGATTTGTTTCATCAATTGTCGCAACAAGTGCGACCAATCCAAGTGACAAAGGAAACCAATTTTTCTGTGCAAACACCTTTTTTGAATAAAAAAACGCTCTCGCGGCGAAAAATGCAAGTATCGCGTATTCCGTTAAATGTGCGAGCTTGCGGATATAGCCATGATAAATTTGCAAGATTTCTTCCGGCGTTGTTGGAAAAAGAAATTCCAAAAGTGGACGAATGAAACGGGAAGTTTCAGACATCGAAGCCTGTCCGCTCGACATAAAGCCGATTATCGCAATCCACAAAATTAGCGGCACGAAACGCATTACACGTCCGTGCCAAATTGATTTTTTACTATCGTTCATTTATCTCGGCATATTCTGTATTTGCTCAAGTGCTTTCATCACTAATGGAACTGAACCAATGCCCATAATTAAACCGCCTACAATCATCATCACGAATTGCATCCATCCGGTTTTATTCATTATACAGAAAATCAATCCCGCCAACCCACTAAAAAAAATAATCAATATTCCCCACAATGCCCCGCCTTTTTGAAAACCGATGATTATCAGCCAAACCCAACCGATAACCGCAATTAATCCGCCCAAAAGAGCTACTATTCCACCTATTAGTTCCATAATTCCTCCAGTTTTTTTGTTTTATCTCGCCAAGCATAGCCGAAAAACCATTAGTTTTCAAACAAATAAAAAAACGCAATCCCGAAGAATTGCGTCCCTAAAATTAACTTGCAAACAATTTACAAAGCAGCTGCACCCGAAACAACTTCGATAATTTCTTTCGTAATCGCTGCTTGGCGAATACGGTTCATATTCAAAGTTAAACTTCCGATTAATTCTCCGGCATTTTTCGAAGCCGAATCCATCGCAGTCATTCGAGAACCTTGTTCAGATGCAATTGATTCGAGTGTTGCCCTATAAATTTGCGTTTCCACTTGTTTTGGAAGCAATTTGCCAAAAATCTCTGCGGCAGGTTGTTCGTAAATGTACTCCGCTTTCGCAGTATTTTCCTCAGATTCTTCCACCTTTGGAATCGGCAAAAGTTGCTGAACGACCGGCTTTTGCGATAAAACAGATTTGAATTCGCTGTAAACCAAGAACACTTTATCGATTTTCTCCATTTCAACAAATGTTTTGATTACAAAATCGGCAATTTCTTTGGCTTGGGCATATTCAATTCGTCCTTGTCCGGTTAAACCAATATATTCCTGAGGAAGAGCTACTTCTCGTCGTTTGAAAAAATCACGCCCCTTTCTTCCGACCGGAATCATTTCGATAACTTTATCCAAATTTTCCTTCATAAAAGCTTGCGTGGCTTTGATAATATTTGCATTAAAACCGCCGCATAAACCCTTATCTGCTGTTACCAAAATAATTAAGTAACGTTCGTCACCGCGAGAATCAAGCAAAGGATGCGAAAAATCCGACGAAACTTTCGAACTCAAATTACCCAAAACGTCCGACATTTTTTTTGCATACGGACGAGCAGCAACTACGCGATCTTGCGAACGTTTGAGCTTTGCTGCTGCCACCATTTTCATAGCTTTGGTGATTTGCTGTGTATTCTTGACGGATTTAATCCGTCGTCTCATATCTAAAAGGCTTGCCATATTTCGATTTTGGAGTTTGGATTTTGGATTGCGGATTAAAGGAAATTAAATCCTAAATCCGCATTCCTAAATCCTAAATTGTTAGGCTTTTGCTGTTGTTACCTTATCGCTCCAGCGGGTTGATTTGAAATCTTCTACTGCTTCTTTCATTGTTGCTTTCAAACCGTCGTCAATTGATTTTTTCGTACGAATTGTTTCCAAAATCGATGGATGCGAATTTTCTACAAATTTAAATAATTCTTCTTCAAATCGTTTCAAATCAGATACTTCAATATCATCTGCCAAGCCATTTGAAACCGTCCAGATGATGAAAACCTGTTTATCAACTTCCATCGGAATGTATTGACCTTGCTTCAAAACTTCGGTCAAACGCTTACCGCGTTCCAATTGATTTTGTGTAGATTTATCCAAATCAGAACCAAATTGTGCGAAAGCTGCTAACTCACGGAACTGAGCCAAATCGATACGAAGTGTTCCTGCAACTTGTTTCATTGCTTTGATTTGAGCCGCACCACCCACACGCGAAACTGAGTTTCCAACGTTGATAGCAGGACGAACACCTGAGTTAAACAAATCTGATTCAAGGAAAATCTGTCCGTCAGTAATCGAAATTACGTTTGTCGGAATATAGGCTGAAATGTCGCCGGCTTGCGTTTCGATAATAGGCAAAGAAGTTAAACTTCCACCGCCGCGAGCATCTGACATTTTCGCCGCACGCTCGAGCAATCTTGAGTGAAGATAAAATACGTCGCCGGGATAAGCTTCACGACCCGGAGGACGACGAAGAAGCAGCGAAATTTCACGGTAAGCTGCTGCTTGTTTTGATAAATCATCGTAAATCGTTAGTGCGTGTCTGCCGTTATCACGGAAATATTCGCCAATCGCAACGCCCGAATATGGAGCCAAAAATTGCATCGCTGCCGGATCAGAAGCGGTTGCCGAAACAACAACGGTGTAATCCATTGCACCGAAATCTTCAAGTTTTTGCACAACCTGAGCAACAGTTGAAGCCTTTTGCCCAATCGCCACGTAAATACAAATTACGTCTTTGCCTTTTTGGTTGATAATCGTGTCAATCGCTACGGCAGTTTTACCAGTTTGACGGTCGCCAATGATAAGTTCACGTTGTCCGCGACCAATCGGCACCATCGCATCGATAGCTTTCAAACCGGTTTGGAGTGGCTCTTTCACAGGCTGACGATCAATAATTCCCGGTGCGATTTTTTCAACCGGATTAAATTTATCAGTAATGATATCGCCTTTGCCGTCAATTGCATTTCCAAGAGCGTCAACCACCCGACCAATCATCGGATCGCCAACAGGCACGCTCATAATACGTTTTGTCCGTTTTACTTCGTCGCCTTCTTTGATCTTTTGCGAATCTCCGAAAAGTACGCATCCGACCTTATCTTCTTCGAGGTTAAGTGCAAGACCGCGAACTCCATGCGGAAATTCGAGAAGTTCGCCCGCCATTACTTTTTCGAGTCCGTGAATTTGGGCGATACCATCGCCTACCTTGATAACTGTTCCGACTTCGGAAACAGTCATACTCGCATCAAAATTTTCAATTTGTTTGCGAATAATATCGTTAATTTCGTTGGCTTTTATCTGTTCCATAAATATAAATTGCGATTAAATACTAACCATTAACCAATTGTTGTTTCAAATTTTGTAACTGTGTTTTGACAGAACTATCGTAAACGGTTGAACCGATTCGGGTAATAATTCCGCCAATTATTTCTTTATCAATTTCGTAATTCAAGCTGACCTTTTTGCCTGTCATCTTTTCCAGATTTTCTTCTAAATCTTTTTGCTCTTTTGCTGTTAATTCACGAGCCGATGTGATTTGAGCCGTAGCTTCACCCGAGCGTTCGGATAAAACTGTGACAAAGCTCTTGTTGATATCTGCTAAATTTACGATTCGCCCATTTTCCAATAAAATCCGCAGGAAATTAGCAGTAGTTTTTGTTGGCTTGCATTTTTCAATCAGGCTTTCCAAAACCTTTATTTTGCCTTCGTGATTAATCGCAGGATTTGCAAACATTCCCGAAAGTTCGGGATTTTCAAGCATCATAGCTTCAAAAGTTTTTAGCTCACTCTGAACTTCGCTCGCATTTTTGTTTACTGAATCTGCCAAAGCACCGGCATAGCGGCGTGAAATTAATTCAATACTCATTATTTCGCACCTCCAAGGCTTTTAATTCCGGATTTTACAATGTCGGCATCATTCGATTTGCCAATGCTTTTCTTGAGCATTTCTTCTGCCAGGCGAACCGTTTCTTCAGCCGAAAGCCTTCTTAAATTAAGTTTTGCCTGAGTAGTACTGCGGCTGATTTCATTTTCCGCCTGATCGCGAAGCTTGCTTACCTCACGTTCGGTTTCTTCGGCAATGCGTTTTTCTTCTGCCGACGCTTCATCTTTCGCACGAACTAAAACTTTTTTCTTTTCTGCTTCAAGTCCTGCCAGTTTCGCTTCGGTTTCGGTCAATTTTGCCAAAGCCGCTTGTTTATCAGCTTCTGCCTGAATTAATTCCGCACGAATTTGCTCGCGTTTTGCTTTGAATGAGTCGCTCAAAGGCTTTTTTACAAAGTAAACGATCAAGCCGATAAAAATTGCCAAATTGATGAATTTCCAGGCTTGAAAGCCGGGATAATTCATGTATGTTTTCCAAAATTCACTAAAGCCGCCGCTAGCCGCAGTTGCCGTTTCGGAGAATAGTATAAAAATAAAAGCTAACATAATCTTACGCTTTCAAAATATTTGCACTAATTTGTTCCGCCATTTTCTGAGCTTCGGCAGAGATTGATTTTTGAGCTTCAGCAGTTTGCTTGGCAATCGCTTCTTTTCCCGTAGCAATAAGCGTATTTACTTCGGATTTGACAGCCTCAACAGTTTCCTGACGTGCAGCAACCGCTTGCGAACGTTGGTTTTCGATTAATTCGTAACCTTCGCTGCGAGCATCGCGAATCGCCAAATCAAAAGCCGTGTTTTTCTCATTAACCTGACTTAAAATCTGCTGTGCTTCGCTACTGCGTCCGCCGCTATTTTTTTGACGTTTTTCAAGAACTTTGTTGATTGGGCGAAAAAAAGTGCGGTTCAAAATCCATATCATCAATAAAATCAACGCAATATGAATAAATAACGTACCATCGGGAATGAGTTTTACTTCGACTGCAAATGCTAAAGCGACCATAGCTAAAAATTAGTAGTTTGTATTTGGATGACTGCTAAAGGTAGCAAACAAAACGCCTGCTATCAAAAGTATTTAGCTTATCACTCCCTATTTATATGGTCAAGCGGTGGCTAGTGCGAAATTTCACAAACTCTTTTTGCACGATTTCGTATGGCGTTCAACCATTTGAGTAGCAAGCCAAATAATTTGCCAATAAAAAGCGAAAAAAAGCACCATAAATCATTGTCATTAATAGGCATAATTATTGCTAAGAGAAAATTGACAACTCTTCCCGTAATCTAAAAGTTTAGCCTTTAGGAGAATAAATTTATGCCTTCAATCGAGAGAGTAAAATGGTTCTTTCTCATACTCGCGTTTTTTGTTTCTGCAAATTTCGCTTTTTCACAAGAAATAGAAATTGACGACGAAAATTCCCCCGAAATTACCGCCAGAGTTGCGAGAATCAGTTTTATTCGGGGAGACGCTCAGATTAAAAGGTCGGGTAATCAAGATTGGGAAGCCGCTTCGCTGAATATGCCTTTAGTAGAGGGCGATGAGCTTGAGACAAATCAAAATGCACGACTCGAAATACAGTTCGACAGCCAAAAATTTTTGCGTTTAGCAGAAAATTCAAGCCTTGTTGTTTCGACATTACGCGATGAAGGTATTGCAATTACTCTGTCGCAAGGGATTTTGAGTTTGCGGGTTTTTGATTTTGAAAAGGATAAAGGTTTTTTTGAAATTGACGCTCCGCAAACTACTGTTTCAATACAAAAAGAAGGTTTATATCGGGTTGATGCGACAGATCGAAATGAAGTTCGTGTTTTGGCGAATGATGGCGGAGAAGCCCGCGTTTATTCCGATAGCGTAGGTTTTACACTTCGCAGCGGACGGAGTGCAAAAGTATTCTTAGACGAAAATCGCTCAGGTGAATGGGAAACCGCTAATGTTTCGAGCTATTTTGACGAGTGGGATAATTGGGTTTCAGAAAGAGATGCCAAACTCTCTTCAATGCTCAAGAATTCTTACTACGATCAATATTACGACCGCGATATTTATGGAGCAGAGGAGCTGAACGATTATGGTTCGTGGAGCAGTTCCGATGATTACGGTTGGGTTTGGCGACCGAACCAATCGGCGATTTCGAGCTATAGCAATTGGTCGCCGTATCGTTATGGACGTTGGACTTGGGTCAATCCATACGGCTGGACATGGGTAAATGATGAGCCTTGGGGTTGGGCAACTTATCACCACGGACGTTGGGTAAGCGATAATCGAGGTTGGTTTTGGACACCGTATTCTTATAATCGCCCTAGGCGTAGCAGATGGCAGCCCGCACTCGTTGCAATTTTCAATATCGGAAACGATGTTTGCTGGTATCCGCTTTCACACCGTGATCGTTATAACGACTACAATCGCCATTACAGACGCAATGGAAATCGTGATTTCGGCAGTCGAAGAGACGATAGAAATTACCAACGACCTGATTTTAGAAGACTTCCCGAAAATTCAATTGTGGGAATTCGCTCAGATGAATTCGGCAGGAGACGACACAATGTCCGCTCAATTTCTTCGCAAACTGCCCGTCAAACAATTGAACGAAATGGCAATGAAATAGCACGTTTGCCGCGATTTGAAGACAGACGACAAGATATGCGGCGTGATTCGGGAATACGACGTTCGCAAAGTAATATTCAAACCAGAACCGGAGCAATGCTCAGAAAAGCGGGGGTGGAATCGGATCGAAATCTGCAAAACGAACGCTTCCGCAATACCCGGCGGGAAGAACGAAGACGCCAACCCGAAAATACAGCTATTGAAATCCCGAATCAGCCTGAAAACAATGGTTCTAGACGCGTTGAACGAAGTGAGAGACGCAACGGCGATTCAAATTCCGAGAGGCAGAATCCACCAACGCGGATAATTGTTCCAATGCCTGAAACTCGGCAGAATCCAACAAATAATGATTCCGAACGAAGAAATGCCGAGCGTCAGAACAGAAATCGCGACGATGAAAGACGGGTTAACATTCCGCAAAATAATAATTCTGGAGAGAATAGTCGGCGTTCTAGAATTCGAAATAAAGATTCGGAAAATAATGAAGTTCGCACCGATAATTCTCAAGAAAACAGACCTACATATCCGCCGCGAAACAATGAAAATCGTCGTCCGAATCCGCCTGCCAGAACTGAAGAACCTCGAGCTCGCCCTGAAACACCGAGACAGGAGAGACAAGAACCGAGAAGGGAAGAACGACGCGAACAACCCCGCCAAGAAACTCGCCGGGAAGAGCGGAAATCTGAAGAGCGTAGGGAACAGCCACGGCAAGAACAACGACGCGAACAACCAAAGGTTGAGCAAAAAGAACAGCCTCGGCGTGAAAGAGAAGAAAGACGTTCAACGCCGAGGAAAACTGACCCGATAGACAATTAAGCTGACGTAAAAACAAAAAATGCGGAGAACCAAAATTCTCCGCATTTATTTTTTCTGCCGCTTATTCTACTCACTTTGCCCGAGAAATATTTGCCGATTTATATATTCAGGCTTTCCAAGAACCACAAATCTCAGATTTTTCATGTATTTTTGCGAAACTTTTTGAACGTCAGCCGATGTAACTTGCTTAACTCGATTAAGAAATTCAAAAGCGTTTCTCCAGCCTCCGCCAATTAATTCATAACGGGCGAGTTCTGCTGCTTGAGCGGCATTTGTTTCTTGTCCGATAAAATATGTTGTTAAAAATTGTCCGGTAACGCCTGAAATATCTCTATCGTCAACTACTGTTGTTTTCAGAGAATTAATCTCATTGAGCATCACACTGATCGCCTGATTTGCGTCAACAGCCGTAACGTAAATATTACCCGTATTTGCCGCCAGCAAACCCATATCGGCACTTGGTGCATAAGATAAGTTTCGTTTAGCCCGAACTTCTTCAAAAACCCGATCACGCAAAATCGTAGTGGCAACCCGCATTGCATAGAAATCAGGATTTTTGATTGAAGGAGCGTCGAAAATTCCTTGAATATAATTTGTTGGCAAATTTCGGGAAGTTATGTCTAAAGTTGGTTTTGAAAAATCGAAAGCTGGCAGAGCAGCTTCTTTGTAATCTCCACGCGGAAGTTTGCCGAAAGAATCTGCAATGCGTTGCTTCAAAGCGGCTGCATCCAAATCACCGACGATAATTAACAAAAGCTTCGAGGTTTGCATTACTTTTTGATGATAAGCCCGCAAGTCTTCTGTCTTTAATCTAGTAATATTTTCAATTGTTCCGCCGGGTTTATTTTGATATGCGGTTTTCTCATTGATTGTTCTATCGACCAAAACTTGCAGAAAGCCATCCGGATCATCCTCGTCGCTACGCAAACCGGTCAGAATTTTTTCCCTCGTCAATTCAATATCATCAGCCGCGAAAGCAGGGTTTAAGGCGACATCTGTAAAAATTTCCCATGAACGATCAAAATTTTGCCTGGTTGAAGCTAAAGATAAAACGCTGTAATCGTAATTGGAGCCGGATCCGATATTGCCGGCAGTTCTGGCAAGTTCGCGACGCATGGTTTCACGCGGAAATTTTGTGCTGCCTTCGGTTGCGACATTGAGCATAAAACTTTCAATTCCCGAATTTTGAGCCGTCAAATTTCGGGATCCGCCACGAAAGAAAAGTCCGGCTGAAACGGTTTGGCTATTTGGACGGCGTTTGATTAAAACTTTTAATCCATTGACGTCCAATTCAGTTACAAGTGCTGCTTGGGAAGCTAAATTTGTTCCGGAACTTTGAGCAAAACTGCTAAAAGTGAAGGCTAAAATGACAAACGCCAACAAAATAAATTTACTTGCCGATAATTGATAACTATTCATAAAATTACTCTAAATCTAAGCGGACTTCTGCAAACTGCCGCTGCTTTTGCAAACTTTCTATTTTCCAATCAAATCTTGCGGCGTTAATTTCGCGATTGATTGCGATTCCGGCGAAATCAGGGCAACTCCGATATGCGGTTTTCCTTGAATATACGTTCTGATGTATCGATTTGTGTCTTCGCGGGAGATTGCCCTCAAGGCTTTATGGTAGCCGCGAAAATACTCAATCCCGGTTGAACTCCACCAAAAACTCAATGTATGTGCATACTCGCTCAATTTTTCGCGGTCAAATAAATCGCGGGATTCCAGAATCGTTTTAGCATTTTCAAGTTCGGCATCAGTGAAATAGTCCGGTTTATCAAATTGAGCAATTTCGGCGTAAGCTGCTGTTAAAGCCGACTTTGCTTTCTCGGGCGTTGTTACTAACGTTACCTGAATCGGACCAACATTTCGTTGCGTATAATATCCAAAATCAATGCCGGCTACTAATCCTGAATCTACCAAGTTCCGTTGAAAACGCGAATCCGGCTGGGTAATAATGTAAGAAAAAACGTCTGCGGCATAGGTTGAAGCATTATCTTTACCAATCGAAGGTCCGTGCCAGCCAATTTGCACCAAAACATTTTGGACAGGCTGCTCAACTATATGTCCTTCGCTTTTGGTAAGAGGAGGATGCTCAACCAGCGGAAATTCCTTAAATGGATCAACTTCGCGGCGTTTCCAATCGCCAAAATACTCTTCGGCGAATTTGAAAACTTCTTCGGCTTTAACATCGCCTGTTACCACTAAAACCGAATTATTCGGAACATAATAGCGATCTTGGATAATCCGCATTTTAGCTGTTGTAGCGGTGGAAACCGTTTCGCGGGTGCCAAGCGGATTTTTGCGGGTTGGATATTTGGAAAACATCTTATCTTTCAAAGTTCGATCCAAATAGAAAAAAGGATTTGATTCATTACGGTCAATTTCGCCGATCACAATTTGTTTTTCGCGGGCAAATTCTTCTTCATCAAATGTTGGATAACGAACTGCATCCTTGATAAAACGAATCGCTGTGCCAACATATGGACTGGTTGTCGTGAAATAATAATTCACTACTTCTTCGCGGGTTGTGCCATTGTAAGTAATCCCGAGCTGCCCGATGTCCCGCAAATAAGGCTCGCGTTTTAAGATCGCGTCATTTGTTTTGAAAAACATATGCTCGTAAAGATGCGATAAGCCATTTAGCTCCGGCGGCTCCGTGAACGGGCCGTTTCGTGCAGCTAATTCAACCGATACAATAGGTACGCTTGAATCAGACAAAACAATAACTTCCAGCCCATTTGCCAAAACTTTATTGACAAACGGCACTTCAATTCCTTGCTGAGCAGGCTTAGTCGGCTGCGTAACAATAGTGGTATTCGTCTTTGGTTTAAGAGGTGCTTTTTTGGGCTTTTTCCTTTGGGCGGAAACCGGGAAAATAAAGACTGATAAAACTAGAAGAAGGTAAATAATTTTTTTCACGCAAAAAACTCCAGAAGAAATTGTGTCAAAGGTTTGATGTTGGATACTCAAAAATGGTTTAATTTATTCAAACAATTACCATCTAAACAAGTAATTTATTATTACGCAAATAAATTGGATAAGTTTTTTCGGCAAGGAGAATTTTAATGGAAAGAGATAATTTAATGCATGGAGCGAGAACTGCTCTCAACCACAACCCCGAAATTCGCGAATGGTGCGAAGAATATTTGAAAGAAAAAGAACGCGTAAACAAACCGGAAATGAACGACGAAGAATTTGCCAAATATTGGAAATATCATCGTCCGGAAATCATGCACGCGGGAGCTGCGGAATCAGTTCAAGCCTATAAAACGGCGTTTCCAAAGGGATAGAACGTGAAAAATTAAAAAGTAGAAAAGTTGTTTTCACATCAAATAACAAAGAGGTCGTCCGAAAAGTAACTTCCTTAAAGTCCCCCAACGGGGACAAAGAAAATAGATGCTGTCTCGCTTTCAGCGAATTTAAGGACTTTTAAGACATCATCTTTTTGTGTCTAAAATTCTTTCAATCTTTCCTCTAAAAGTTTGGTGGAAACGG
>CAVXPU010000015.1:0-11876 GCA_963763855.1 Pyrinomonadaceae bacterium
CATTCTTGGCGATCTTTGCAGATTTATCGTAGCCGATATGTTGATTCAAAGCGGTAACGAGCATCAGAGATTCGCTCAAATATTCATCAATTTGCGGACGATTCAGTTCGATTCCGCTCAAGGCAAAATTCGACAAAACCTTTACACGCGTCGTTCAATAATCTTACTGAGTGCAGGAAATTGTGGATCATCACAGGCTTAAAAACATTCAGCTGAAAATTACCTTGTGAACCCGCAAAGCCAATTGCTGCATCATTTCCGAGAACTTGTGCGGCAACCATCGTGATGGCTTCCGATTGGGTTGGGTTAACTTTTCCCGGCATGATCGAACTGCCCGGTTCGTTTTCGGGAATCGTAATTTCGCCGATTCCGCAACGCGGACCTGAAGCGAGCCAGCGAACGTCATTGGCGATTTTCATCAAGCTAACACGCCAAAGTTTTCAACGCTCCTGATGCAAAAACGACCTCGTCGTGAGCCGAAAGTGCGGCGAATTTATTCGGATGAGCTTTGAACGGCAAACCTGTAAATTCGGCGATTTTCGCGGCGGCTTTATCCGCAAATTCGGGATGCGAATTCAAACCTGTGCCAACCGCAGTTCCGCCGATTGCCAAATCGAGCAAACCGTTCATCACCATTCTCAGGCGTTCAATATCTCGTTCGATTAAACTTGCCCAACCGCCAAATTCTTGTCCGACGGTCAAAGGAGTTGCGTCTTGCAAGTGCGTTCTGCCGATTTTTACGACATCGGCAAACTCTTTCGCCTTTGCATCAATCGCATCGTGAACAATTTGCACCGTCGGAATCAGAGCGTTAAGTCGTTCTGCCGCAGCAATATACATCGCCGTCGGGAAAGTATCGTTCGACGATTGTGACATATTTACGTCGTCATTCGGATGCACGGGTGACTTGCTTCCCATCTCGCCGCCGGGAATTTCAATCGCCCGATTGGAGATCACTTCGTTGGCATTCATGTTCGTTTGCGTGCCGCTGCCCGTCTGCCAAACGCGGAGCGGAAAATGTGCATCGAGCTTGCCTTCGATCACTTCGTCCGCAGCTTTTACGATTAGATCGAGCTTTTCCTTAGTCAAAAGGTTCGATTTCAGTTCGTGATTCGTAATCGCGGCAGCTTTTTTCAAAATGCCCAAAGCTCGCACCATCTCTCGCGGCATAACATCAAATCCGATGTCGAAATGATGCAAACTTCGCTCGGTTTGAGCTCCCCAATATTTGTCTGATTCCACGGCGATTTCGCCCATCGAATCCGTTTCAATGCGTGTGTTTTGTTTTATTTCTGACATAAAAATTCTGTTCTAAAAAATCAATTGATTGGTAAAGCATAATTATACTTGGGAAATCAAAAGTAACCAATTCGGGAGAATTCAATGCTGCCGAATATCAGTAAGATCACTGAGTAGAAATTGAACTTAATCGCCGGAAACGATATTCGCTTAGCGTGATGAGAATCGAATGCGGGACTGTTAAGGCGGACAGCAAAACCAAATAAGCTGACGTGTAATTGGCTAACTCGGAAATTCGGAATTGCCACAGCCAAAATATAAGCCCAATACCCAAGAGAGAGACAATGGTAATTGGCAAAACTCTCTTATGAAATCCGCCAATAATTCTCCATAGGTCTTTGTTTGCAATTGATTCTTTGCCATTTTCATATAAATTAAGTCGCAAAATATGCCGCCATGAATGCACGCCAACGAGGTAAATCGTCAGGGCAAGTAATGGTGTGGTTAGAAAGAAAAATATAAGCAGTAAAACGGTTTCGAGCAAAATAAATAGATTTCCTTTGGAGAATACCTTAGTATTTATAGGCTTAAAGGCAATGCAATTTATTACAACTAAAAGTAGTCCGAGAGTTAAAATATATGGAGAAGAATCAAGTAAAAACACTATCAATTCATTATTTCTATTGGATATAAGTTCTGATAAAACCTTGCCACTTTCTCGCGGAAAAAAGCTTAGCGGTGCAAATATCAGAAGCAAACCGCGTCCTAGAGAATTAAATATCAAATCGCGTTTTCCGTTATTTTCCCATACTGCGTCTCCACTCCCGAAATGCCAAACGGTTAAGCCTAAAAAACTGATCAATGCTACGAAAGGAAGAAAATACCAAATCCCAACAACAAAAAGGGCTGTGAGCAGATAGATTGAGAGAGATTTTATGAGCCAACCTGAGGTTTTGTTTTCTTGACGTGCAGCGTCTTTCAATATCCAAAAATCATAAGCACCATGGGGCAAACCAAGGAAAAAAGCACTAGCAACCAGGAGCCAAGCACCATAGGTTTCCGAATTTTCACCTGCTAACTTGCCCAGCATCCAGCCGCCGAGCAGAATCAACCAGGGGATTATGTATATTTGTAAGTGGCTTCGCCGTTCCATTTTTTGCAATCAATTTTTTCAAAATAGTTTTCAATCCCAGTCTACCAAAACTGATCTTTGGCAGAGCAGTAATAATAGCCAGATCATCTGCGTAAGAGCTTTCGTCACTTAAAAATCTAATCAAAATATCTGCGGGAACCTTTTCAAACAAACACAAAAAGGCGTCTTTGGCGGCAATAGGATTTTCTGATATTAGATTGAGAAATACATCGTCAAAGAAATTGTACTTCGGATTTGCAAAAGTGGTCGGGATATTTTGTCTGCTAACTATCGCCTTTGCAATGCTTGAGGCATGACGCTGAATACGATGAAAGGCATAACCGCTTGAAGGACGTGCATTTCCGCCGGCAATTCCAATATTAAAAATTCTGTCTCCTGATTTCGTCGGAAACGTTCTTGTAGTCATCGGAAGTTGACCTGATTCTTCCGCCTTAATTTTGAAGTCACCGTGGTAATTTTCAGCAATATATTTTCTGACAGATTGCGAATGTTCTTCACAATTCTGAGGTCTTGTACTGAATGATGTGCTTTCAATCAAAGCCCGGCTCTTGGAATATGGCAAGACATAGATGAAATTAATACCGTCTAGCTGGTCAGTCCGAAAATCCATTAACGTGACTTTTCGCTCATCAAAAACCTCACCTGCGAATTCAACTTCCCAACCCAAAAAAGTTTGAAAAAGATAGACTTCGTTATCTTTTTTGATCGATTTAAGGTTATCACTTCCTTCATTTCTAGCGTCGAAAACAATTTGAGCCTGCCACGTTTCTTTATCCGTAACAACTTCCACAAACTTATCGAGTTCAGTAACCTGCTCAACCTTCTCGCCCAAACTTAGTTCAATATTTGATTTATCTTTTCGCCATTTTGAGTGAAAATGCGAGAAAAACTTTGGAGCGTGTGTTTGCTTGTATGAAAGGCTTTCGGAGGTTTGGGTTTTCGTGCGGCTCTCATCACAAACTGTCCATTCATCCCAAGATTTTTCAACCAAATGGGCAATAGAATCAGGCATCTTAGCCCAACTGCACCAGCGTTGTTCGCGATCAAAATTTGTTCGTAAATCAAGCAAAACAACCTTTCCTTGGTATCCAAAATCTTCCAGATAATTCGTCAAAGATGTTCCCGAACAACCCGCACCGAGTATTAAAATATCAGTTTTCTTCACAATTTTGCTCCCAACTGCTTTTTCAATTTCAGAAACGTTTGGAGTTTTCAAAAAATCTCAAAACTCCAAAAGTTGCGACACTTAGGTTTCTTAAAATAGAACCTGCGGCTAAGCTGCCGTACCTTCTTTTTGTCGGCGTGCAAGTGAAGCGGCACCCGCCAAATAGACGATAATTCCCGGTCCAATTTTGTTGATCTGATCACCTAAATTGTAAACTGCGTGAACGATATTCAAATCTAAAGTAGGAAAGAACGACGGAATCATATAGCCAATCGGATAAATTCCCCAGCCGGTGATAACAAACATTGACATCCATTTAACTGCCCACTGCTCTTCCGGCTCGGCGGTTTTCGCCATTTCTTTAACTGTTGTGTAGAGAAGATAGACGATCCCGACATAACCGATTGTGGAAATTGCTCCCCAAAGCAAGTGCATTGAAGTGTTTGTAACGTATTGCTCACCGATAAATCCTGCAACGATCATTAGCAAATCGAATAGAATCAGATAAACAACAACCTTGCCGACTTTTCTTCCCGCGGCAACTGCCAGCGGAATTTTAGCGACCAACAGCGGTGTCGTAATCAACCAATCCATGTATCGGAAGTTAATAATTCCGAAAAATGAGTTGGCGGTAATTTTCGCGTAATCGGCACCGTTTTGAGCCAATAACGGAAGTGTGACATCTGTATATAAGCCTTTCATGTAGAAATAGTGAAAGGCGGCAATACCCACAATTATCGCCGAAAGCGTAAGTGCCGTGCGGTATTCGGGTGCGACACTATTTCTTTGTGCCAGAAAAAAAACAAACGCCGCACCCATTGAAATGTATGCGACGAAAAACGTGAACTCAACTATCATTGGCAAAATGCCGACTTGCTCTGCGGTAATCAAAGTGGTTGAAAAACCTAAAGTTACCGGACTAAGTAATGCTCCTAACATATTTAATCTCCCTTGTTCGTTATTGTTTTGACCGAAACTATGCTGACAAGTAAAAAAGCAAGCGGCTTGCTCCTTGCCGTAACTTACGTTTCAAGAAATAAAACTCAGATCCGAAACGACCAGACTAAAAATGGCTTCAGCTTGCAAAGGGAAATAAACGCTTTCCCACTTTCGACTCGATTTCAGTGACCAAAACCACTTCCAGATATTATGGAAAGAAAATTATCAGCAATAATTTTGAATGTCAATCAAAATCGCTCAATCCGCACATCAAAAAACATAGCTTAACTAATAAGTTCTACTAATAATCAGTGTTTAATATATGAATGGAATAGACTTAGCACATCGCAATTAGGCTAAATATGATGACTGTAAATCGCTCAAACCGCTCATTCTTACCAAACGTATTTGATTTTACACAAATTATTAGTTGATGACCACGTCGTCCAATTTCTCGAATTGATTATGAATCGCCAAAATAATCACCCCAAATAGAACCGCCACAATTATTAAAATAATGTTCAATAGTCCATCGGCTGAAAAGGATAATTTCAAAAGAATAGTTGAGATAATAAATCCCGAATTCCGGATCACTTTGTTAAATTTAGCAACGTGTAGGAATGAGAAAAGCAGCAAGAGAACGTCGATTAAGATTAAGACGGTAAAAAATTCGTCAAAAAATATTTTATTAATATCAGTGATGGAGGTTACAGCCTGTTTTATTGAAAAAAAACTTTCATAAACCCAATGACCAAAGCTATAGACCGCTAAAACAAAAAGTATTGGAATCAGAAGCGTCGCAATAATATTCTTGATTTTAATAAACTTCGCAAGTTCCGAATCCGCCGGAATCTCTTTTTTGGGTTTTGTGATTCTCGTCTGATTAAGCCTGTAAAACATCAAAATTAGCAGAAAGAGTATGATAGTTGCTGTTAAATCGTAGGTAAAATTAAGGTCCGCTTTCACGCTAAACCAATCTTCGGTAAATTCTAGTTGGGAAAGATCTTTGAAAACTCTGCGAATGACAATCAGCATTATAATTTCATATTGCTTTCCGATGTAAATCGACGTTGATTTTGGCAGATAAAAAACAAGCAGATAAACTTCGTAAATTAAGATAAACGAAAATGGCGTGTAAATTGCAGCAATCGGATTTGTTAGTAATTTCGACGGATCATTTATCTGTAAGATATTTGAATCCACTAATCCGATTACCAGCAGATGCAAAACAAAACTGATTATTGCAATCGACACAATTATTAATTCACTTTTTTTTCTGGTATTTTCAGAAAAAAACGCTTGGTAAATTAGCTTAAACGTTTCGTCGGTTTTTAACATTCTACGGTGCTTCTCTGCTTAAAACTATTGTTTGTCGGCATATACGCTTCTCAACGCAAGCTTACACTAATAAGAAGTGAAGTCCATTAAAACGAAATATTATAAATGTGGTGTTGATCAATAAGTCGGGCTAATATTTGAGGGTTTCTAGATATAGAACTTTTTGAGAGAAAAGAGTTGATCCTACAAAATTATACTTTTACATTCTATGGGTTCAACATCATGAAAATCTTCTGTAGATCTTCGCGTCCGCCGTTTGTCATGTTCCCGCTCATTCCAAAAGTGATTTCGGTTTTTCCGTCCTTCAATTGTTCAAAAACCGATTCGACAAAATCCGATACGGGCGGTGCAAAATCGTGCAAACCTTTTCCGCCCAAATCGGTATTAATCGCCGGCGGAATTATCTCTATAACTTCAATATTTGCATCTCTTAACTGATGCCGAAGCGAAAGGGTAAAAGAGTGAAAAAACGCCTTCGTCGCCGAATAAACAGGCACTTTTGTAAACGGAACAAATGATAAACCCGACGTAACATTTATAATTGTATCAAGCGATTTTAGTTTGATAAAAAGAGACGCGAGATGAATCGGTGCTTCTATATTCGTTGCAATTTCCACCTTCGCACGCTCGAAAAAATCCGAATCTTCAACGGACATCCATTGTTGAATTCCCGCGTTGTTGACCAAAACATTCAAGTCAGAATGTTCGGCGGAAATCCATCCAAAAAGCTCTTCGCGTTCGTCAGCTGACGATAAATCGCACCGTGTTGTAATCACATTCGGATGTTTTTCTCGCAATTCCGCCAACACATTTTCACGCCGACCGCAGACAATAACCGTGTTTCCTTCCTTTAAAAAACGCTCCGTAAGTCCGAGCCCAATTCCGCTTGCTCCGCCTGTGATTAGGATTTTGTTGTCTGAAATTTTCATATGATCGAGTTTAACCTTAGCGGCGATTCCATCTCAAATCACGCCAAACCTTTTGCTGCTTTTCATCAAGAAAAGTCCAGGCTACAATGCGGCTGATTTTGTTGCCTTGTCCCATTGGAATCGTCTTAACTTCAATCGCTTCAACATTTTTGAGAGCAGCATAAATACCTTGGAGATTTGATTGTTTTGAAACATTGGTTGAAAACCAGAGGCACGAACTCCAAAATTCGCGGCTTTCGCGGATAATATTCCCAACGAATTTTGCTTCGCCACCTTCAACCCAAAGTTCGCGATTTTGTCCGCCAAAATTCAGCTTCGGATTTTTGATTTTCTTCTTCGTCAGACTCGATAATTTTCTTAGCGTCCCCGCAGTTGCTTCAGCCAATGAAGCATGAAAAGGCGGGTTACAAATCGTCAGATCAATGAATTCATCTTTATCAATAATTCCTGTAAAAATGTTTTGATCGTTTCTTTGCAAACGCAATTCAACCAGTCCTTCCAAACGCGGATTTTCGTCAACAATCCGCCTCGCAGCCGCAATCGAAACCGGATCAACATCTGCCCCGATAAACGACCAACCGTATTCCTTACTTCCAATAGTCGGATAAACGCAATTCGCCCCAACTCCAATATCTACAACCTTTACGTGCTTTCCTTTTGGAATTTTTCCGCCGTTGCTGCTCGCTAATAAATCCGCAATGTAATGAATATAATCTGCCCTACCCGGAATCGGCGGGCAAAGATAATTTGGCGGAATATCCCAATTTTCAATTGCGTAAAAATGCTTGAGCAAGGCTCGATTTAGTGTTTTTACAGCTTCCGGATTTGCAAAATCAATCGATTCATCGCCATAAATATTGGTCGCGGCATAATCTGCTAGTTCCGGCGAAACAGCAATCAATTCCGCAAAATTATAACGCTCGCGATTGCGGTTTCGCGGGTGAAGTTTTGTCTTTATTTCGGGATGCTCTTTCTTTTCTTTATGCATTCAATGTGTTTTTAATTCCAAAGAAAATTTTAGCATTTTGCGTCGTCTGTCGGGCAATTTCTCCAACTGAAATACCCTTAAATTGTGCAATTGTTTCCGCAACAAAAGGCAAAAACGCGGGTTCATTTCGGCGTTCGTGATATTTTGCAAGCAAATTTTTCGGAACGTTTTTCGGCAGCATAAACGGTGAATCCGTTTCAATCATCAAACGATCCAACGGTGTATATTTGACGACTTCTTTCAAATGTTCAAACCGACGAACATCGCTGATTGCTCCAGTAAAACCCAAATAAAAGCCTTTGTCCAAATAGGTTTTAGCCTCTTGCAAACTTCCCGTGAAACAATGAACAACCGCCTTCGGGAGTTTCGACAAAAAATTATCGGTAATAAAATTGAATCGCGTAAACGCCGCTCTTTCGTGCAGAAAAAGCGGTTTTTGAATCTCTACTGCAAGCTGCAATTGAGCTTCATAACATTTTTCCTGCATCGGACGCGGTGAAAAATCGCGGTCAAAATCAAGTCCGCATTCGCCGACAGAAACAACGTTCGATTCCTGCAAAAGCTTTCTCAATTTAGCAATGCTTTCGCCGTCAAAATGTTTCGCATCGTGGGGATGAATTCCCGCAGTTGCAAACAAGTTATCAGGATATTTCTTCGCCAAAAACGCAGATTTTTCACTGTTTCCGACGCTCGTTCCCGTCAAAATCATCTGTTCAACACCTGCGTCAACCGCGTTTTGAATAATCTGCGGAATGTTGTTTTGGAATTGTTTGTTGGTAAGGTTTATTCCTATATCTATATATTTCTCAGTCATTTGTTTAATTGTTCGGTTAATTGCTCAACGGTCGGCAAGGCTTCGCGGATATTTTTGGGCAATTCGGTATATGTAAATTCGCTCACGCCCAATGGTTTCTTGATGTCTTGCAAAGTGAAATCTACCACGACGCTATTTTTACTTTTGCAGAGCAAAATACCAATCGTCGGTTTATCATCGTCCGCTTTTACCAATTTATCAATCGCAGTCAGATAAAAATTGAGTTTGCCAAGGAATTCGGGTTCAAATTCGGTAACTTTAAGTTCGATAACAACATAGCGTTTCAATTTGATGTGATAAAAAAGCAAATCGGTTTTGAATTCCTTTCCGCCAACTTCAATCGTAAATTGTCTGCCTAAATACGCAAAACCTTTGCCCAATTCCAACAAAAACTGCGTAATATTCGCGACCAATTGAGTTTCTAAATCACGTTCTTTAACCGCTTTAGTGAGATTCAAAAAATCGAAATTATACGGATCTTTCAAAAGTGCATTCGCCAAATCGCTATCAATTTCGGGCAACGTATTCTTAAAATTGGTGATCGCCTTGCCTTGCCGACCATACAAATTCGTTTCGATCTGCATCTCTAAAACCGCTCGACTCCAATTATTTTCGATGGTTTCTTTGACGTAAAAAATGGCTTCGGGTTGGTTTTTGATTTTCTTTAAAATTAGAAGATGATGCCCCCAAGGTGCTTGAAAAAGTATCGAAAGAATTTTGGGAACAGGTTGCTCCGCTTTTATAAACTCTTGCGAATAAAAGGAATAGAAGTTTTTACAAACTCGTAGATTATACGCCGAAAAGCCACCCATTTCAGGAAATTCTTCCTTCAAATCCTTGCTCAATTGGTCAATAAAACCGCTTCCCCATTTCGCGGTTTCCTGTTTCTCAACAATCTGTCTACCCAAATCCCAATAAAGCTGAATCAACTGGCTATTCACCGCCAATGCCGCTTTTATCTGACGTTGCTGAATGGTTGATTTGAGTTCGAATAGCCAATTTTTATAATCTTTGTTGGTTAGTAGTTCGCTCATCATTTATGACCTATGCTTTTACTTCTTACCTAATTGCAACATTAACTCTTAAGGTAAGAATTTCTGAAACATAATCTTAATCCAATTTGCTCCTTCATTCTGTATTATTCGGAACGGGAGATTGCCTAAATCTGTCAATTTCTTCAATCAATTTCCTTAGTTCTTGTGGCACTTCGATTTTTCCAAAGCTATTGACAATATTTGCTTGTGACACGCTTACTTTATAGTTCAACTGAAAGTGCTCATTTAATTTAGAAAGAAAATCCTTTCCAGATATTAGAGTAAGTCGTTCGTGAAGATTCGCCCAAGTTTCGTAGAATTCCCGAAGAATCTTTTCAAGAATTGTCGAGTCATCTGTCCTAGGGTTAATGCTTTTTTCAAATTTTCCACGGTGAGATTGTAGTTGAGCTTGGGTCTGATGTTTAAAGGAATCCGATATAGAGTCCATAATTTCATTGATATCATCCTTAAATTCCATTGAACTGCCGCTCCTCAGATTGGACTCTTTAAGTCGATCATTTAGTGCCTTTTCAATAGCTTCCGGCACCAGCAAGAAGTTCTCAATTTCTTTACATGAATGAATATGTGCAAAATGATTACCGTTTTCTAGCTCTGCCTTTTCTTTCGCAACTTCACTTGCAGAACGATAATCTCGGTCAAAAATGACGGCTGAGAGTATTTTTGACCCAATCGTTTTTTCAATTCCTTCCTTAAAAGCACGAAGACGGGTTGGATTAAAGCCTTCAATCGGAACGACGGCAAAATCGGAGCGATTCGCAACTTGATCTTTCTTCATTATCCTTGCAATTTTTGAAAATATTGAAAAATCCTTTCCTTCAACAAAAAGGACTCTTTTAGATTTTGCAATTTGAGTTAAGACCGGATTTAGATTTGATCCTAAGACTTTAAAAATGTCTCTCAATTGAGAAGGGTCTTTTATTCGTTTAGCTGACTGATTTGACTTATTAATTAGTAGAATATCGTTAAGTTCCGCCTCACTTATTAGTTCGGTTGAATGAGTTGCAATAATAATATCGGGACCAAGAGATTTAAGAATGCCTAACAACTGTCGCTGTAAGTCAGAATGTAAATAAATATCAGGTTCGTCAACCAAGAAAAGTGTCGCGTTTTTGTTCTTTACAATATACGTTAACATTTGACACCATACTTGAAATCCAAAGCCTGCCCAAAAAATCTCACGCGGAATTCTTTCTTCTGGACAAAACATGTCAAGCGTGGCATCCTTCCTTGACTGATTTATTTCTGGTTTGGCTATATCCATACCTGCCCAAGTTGACCTTACCAATTCTTTAAAAATCTCAAAATCATCCCCATAATGATGCCAAATATTTCGGAAATTTCTCGAGGCGGTGTGTGTCAATAGGGCTAGTCTCGCAGCTTCTTTCTGAAAAAGTTTCTCTTTTTGTTCAACGGGACCTAAAATTGGCACGTAACCGATCTCAATGGTTACGCGTTTTTTGAAATCTGCAGGCGATCTAACTACTGCGTTTTCCGACTCATAGTTTAAGAAACAACCACCAGTTTGTGGGAAGAAGACTTGTAAAACGGCACCGTCAGATAACCTAAATCGTATAATTGCGGGCGAATCATCATCGTAATCGTGAAAAACATTTTCAATGGCGACTGGCACATCGTTCAAATCAATTTCATAGCCATATATTTGTTTGCCTTTTGGGTCATGAGTAAAAATAGGTTTACGTGCTCTGGCTTTTCTAATGCCTTCAGCAAGAATCTTAAGTGATCCAATAACGGTGCTTTTGCCAGCATTGTTAGGACCGACGAGAATATTGAATTCATTAAGTGAGATAGTGAATTGATTAAAACTCTTGTAGTTGTAGAATTTGATTGAGGTGATATGTTGCATAAATTATTCTTAGTTTAACAACGTTGGTGTATTTCTCCAAGAGTTTGTTTATAAGGTATTTATAGAATCTCCTATCATTCAATGATAGTCCTAGGTCAATATTCGAATAAATTCTTCAACCAATCATTAAACCAGTCCAACTACTGATATTTTTATCCGCCCCCCCTTTATTTCCAATCCAAAGCTTCCGATTTTTCGCCAAAGCAATCTGCAAATCCTGAGCCGTTTTGACTGCTTGCGTCGTCGGTTTGGTATCGGCGTCTTGCAATAAATCTATCAAACCCGCAAACGCACCTTTCAAACGATTTAACAATAAGTCGGATTAAGGTTTTAACAGAAACCAGAAGAGTCTTCTTCCAATGTAAATACAAAACGCTAGATTAATCGAAGTA
>CAVXPU010000016.1:0-58680 GCA_963763855.1 Pyrinomonadaceae bacterium
GAATGAGGATGTTTGCCCAAATTGTGGTTTTGCTTTCCAAAACCAACCTGTTATTACTCGAAATGTAATACAGCCAGTTGAAAATGAAAGCATGCCAAAATGGTTGATAATTCCCGGAATCACGATAATTGCTTTGATAGGAATTATTACTTTTATGCTTGTCCGAAATTATGAAGCTTCAAATGGAAGCAATAGCAATGTTGAAATCTCTAACACAAATAATAAACGGATGGATCGCGAAACTACCGTGAAAACTATTGAGAGTAGTCCGCCGAATCAAATTACGGTTCCAGCGGATTCTACAACAATTAATGCACCGCCACCGTCTAAACCAATTGAACAAGTTGCTACAAAAACCACACAAGATGTGCCGGCAAATTCTGCAACAACAGTTAAACAAACCGAGCAAGACAAAGGACTTGTAAAGATGGATGCGAAAATTTTAGCTAAAAATGGGAGCACTCAAGCTGTAAAGAATGAAAAGTTTTATTTTTTGGACGAGGATGTTGAATCAATTTTGAGAGCAGCAAACCTTGAGCAGATTGAATCAAATTCAATGATTAACAGTCTTGGTTTGGCGATGATGTATCCGGAGCGTTACTCGGAATTTCACAAAAAAGCTTTAGAAGCGATCAAAAAGCACGCCAAATATAATATTTCAACTGATGCGTCGGGAAAAGCATTGATAAATAACATAAAAGTCGATAATTATTATTTGTTTGGAATTGCAAAATCCACAACGGGTTTTGCATTCTGGAATTCGCCAGTAACTATAAATCCGGGTGAAAATATATTAAATCTTGCTCCCGCCAGTTTTAACGAAATTAGCGGCGACTCAGAGTAATCTTAAATCAGCTTCTATTTTAAAGGCATTGAGAATATCGATGCCTTTTTCCATGGCGATTCAGAAGCTTATTTTGAAAACGATAAATTCAGGAATGTTGTTTTGTAGATCAAGAAGGGTAAAAAAAACTGGGAAACGTATCCAACGAACTAATTATTATAAACGTGATATTAAAATGATATAAGAAAGTCGCCTAAAGAATTCGTTCCCGGTTTGTTATAAATAAGAAGTTTCACTGGTAAAACGAAATAATTTCTTGTTGCTGTGTAGAAATCAATTTCGATCTGGTTAATTTACTTCTTGACACCGTTAGAGCAATCAATATGCCACAAGAATCAGTATTCACAACTCGTGTGTACACAATAGTTTAGAATAATTACGATTGCTAAGAAGCTTCGAACGTATCAAATCAATACAGATACGCTAGCAAACCAACGGAGTCTTGAATGACAAATAAAATGTGAAATGAAATCATACAGTATGCTTAATATCAGTTAGAAACATTTTACCGCGATTTTGCTAGAATTATAATGTTATCAGCTATTTACCGTCTCATAATAGTTTTGGCACGCCAATTGAGTTACTACCTTATACAAGGATGAATCCTTTAATAAAATTTTCCGAAAGGGGTGGTAAACATGATTTCATTATTAGTTTGGTTGCTATTGGGTTTCTTGGCAGGTTATGTTGCGAAGTTGATTATGCCGGGTGGTGATGGGGGCGGAGTGGTTTTAACAATAGTTTTGGGCATTGTTGGAGCAGTAGTTGGCGGTGTTATTGGAACATTTTTAGGGTATCCAATGATTAGCAACTTTAATAATATTGGAAATTCGATTCCGAGCTTTTTCTCATCGGTAATTGGTGCAATTGTCGTCTTGGTCGTTTATAGATTACTTACAGGTCGCAGAGTTCTTTAGGTTTGCGATTGGGGGGAAGAAAAGAGCCGGCGACAGACAGTCGGCTCTTTTTGATTGATCGATGAAGATTTTGGTACGTAGATTGTGAGCAACCCAATTGAAACTCAAGAATTAACAGAGAAAGAGAATAGAATGAAAATCAAAATAATAAAAAGAGAAGCAAAGGCAGAACCATTGAAAAAAGCCAGCGAAATTAACCCGAATCAAGTTAGTCCGAGAAACAAGGACAGGAAAGTTCGGAAGAATATATTGAGCTGGGTTTCGGAATTAAGAGACAAGAAAAATCTGGAGTTTATTTATCTTAGTCAAAAGTTAGTTTGAAATACTTTGCGGAATTTCAATTTTCTCGAATTTCTCAGCTAAGTTGACAGTTTTATTTGCCCTTCATCGCCGTTTCTCCTATCGAAACTATTCCCGAAAATTTCAATTTTAAGATTAGACCTTAAATTATGTATCGATTTCGATACACTAAATACTTATAAACGGACTCGGCGTTTAGCAATAGTTCATTTTTGTTAATATAAAGTACAGCGGTATCAAAGTTGCAATGTTCCTAATGAAACGAAGTTTTTTAGAAATAACTTCATGCATTTTAGGAGTATTCAATTATGAAAAAATATATTTTGGGATTAATCTTCGCGGTATTGATGATTGGTTCGATAACATTAGCAACAACGAATTCGGTTGCCGCTCAAACGAGATACGTTGCCAGGGTCGTTGATAGAAATGGGCGTGTTCGTTGGGTGCCGGTTCGGAGTCCGAGTTATTACCGGCGGCATCGCAATGCCATTAATTTAGCGGTAGGAACTGGTGCCGGAGCTGTAATTGGCGGACTTGTCGGAGGCAAAAAAGGTGCTTTAATCGGAGCCGGAACAGGTCTTGGAACTTCGGCACTTTACAGCTATGTAATCAGAAAAAATAAGAGAGTTTATAGAAGAGTCAATTATTGATAAGTGCTGACAAACTTAAAACGAGGCGTGGGAAAAACTAATTTTCACGCCTTTTTTGCATTTTGTCAGAACCGTCTGCGGTAGCGGATGGTTTAACTGTAATAGTCAAAAGTTAGTTTGAAACACTTTGCGGAATTTCAATTTTCTCGAATTTCTCAGCTAATTTAACAATTTTATTTGCCATATCTCCAAACAAAAAGAAATGAACGGGATAAAGCGAATACCAGTAGATCTGTCCCCAAAGTCCTCTAGGAATAAATATTGCGGTTTGAATTAAATTGGTCTTACTGTTTACGACCTTGGTTTCCCATTGCAGCCAAGCCTTTCCCGGCATGATCATTTCTGCTTTTAATCGCAGTATTTTTGGCTCATCAATTTTTTCGACACGCCAAAAATCCAATACCTCGCCAGTTTCCAGATCATCATCAGAGCGTCGTCCGCGTTTTAATCCGGGTCCGCCGGCTAACAAATCGATCCATCCACGAATTTTCCAAGCCCAATTCCAGCTCAACCAGCCTTTTTCACCGCCGACCCGAATAAAACTCTGAAAAAGAGCTTCAGGCGATGAGTTCGTGGTTAGTGTTCGCACCTCCTGCACAACGCCTTCTTTATTTGTCACATCGTATGTGTCTTCTTCTTCAGAACGCCGCCGCGGTGATAGCCAGCGGGATATATCCGCTTTATTAGTAATTTCTTCCAGTGCTTTTTGGACGGCGTCTTTATAGCCGATTGGCTGAATATCGGGAAAATTTTGCCGGGCTTGCAATGCTTTTCCGACAATCGGATGCACAATTCCTTCAACCAAAGGCATCGTCAAAGACCTTGGTAATGGTGTAAGCAGACTAATCCCCCAACCTGCTAATTTCACGGGAAAAAACGGGACAAGAAAAATTTGACGAGTCAAACCACGCACTTTAGCATAAATTTCCAGCATTTCTTTAAACGGCAACGGATCAGAACCGATATCAACAATACCGAGAGGCTTTTTATCGATAGCCGCACCGAGATATTTCAAAACATCGTCAATGGCAATTGTTTGAACTTTATTTTGCAGAAAATGCGGAACCGGCATGATTGGCAGCCGCTCACACAAATAACGAAGCATCTCAAATGATGCCGAACCCGAACCAATAATCGGTCCTGCACGAAATTCTGTAGTCGGACAGTTTTCCCGCAAAATTTTTCCAACGTTGGCACGACTTTCCAGATGTTCCGAAGTTTCTTCATCAGGCAGCAAACCGCCGAGATAAATCAATAGTTTGACGTTTTTTGCCGCTTTGGCGAAATTTGCGGTAATTTCCGCATCCTTTTCGGCAAAATCGCTGCCGTCAAACATTGAATGAACTAAATAATAGGCGACATCGATATTTTCCAAAGCCTTGTCCAAAGTTTCAGGTTTTTCCAGATCACCAATCGAAACTTCTACTTTTGATAGCCACTTTTTGCGTTTCAATCTGTCTTCGTTTCTGGCAAAAACTCTTACCTGATAGCCTTTTTCAAGGAGTTTTGGCACTAATCTTCCGCCAATATAACCCGAAGCACCTGTTACTAAAATTTTCATATAAATAAATGACCGCGTTAATCCTTTCGAACTAACGCAGTCGGTTTTTCTAACAATTATCCATCATTAAGCATTGCTTGATTTGCTTTTATATTCTTTTTGTCCTGCTTCTACCGCTGAACTTATTTGATTCACTTTTTGGGAAATTGCAGATTCTGCCGTTTCGGGTAATGCTTTCAAATCGTCTGCAACGGCTTCGGCTTTCGTTGCAACTGCATTGTAAAGCTCATTTGCCTTATCTTTCGTAGTTTCGTAATAGCCACTCGCATTTTCACGGATTTTATCTACTGTTTCGCGTGTTTTTTCTAAGCTGCTATTTGTTACTTCCGAGATATCCCGACGCATTTCTCTGCCTGATTTTGGTGCGAAAAGTAATGCTAATCCGGCTCCAATTGCTCCGCCGGCAATTAAATAAAGTAAACTATTGCTATTTTGATTCATCATTTGATCTCTATTCATAATTTCATTTTCTCCTTATTAAAAATTAACTAAATTGCCTTTCGACCTTGAATAAGCCGGAGTGCAACAATTGCCACGGCAAGCAGCAATAACACATGAATAAACCCACCCATCGTATTAGCTGTTACCAATCCTAAAAACCATAGTGCCAAAAGCACCAAAAATATTGTCCACAACATAATTTTTACTCCTTAAATAAAAAATAAAGCCACTAATCTGTTGGTTTGCAACTTATGTGCCTTTCGCTGATCAATACTAAAAACTCATGCGATAAAAATTCATTTCGACCAATGTTTATAAGGTGAATAATAACTTTTGTTTATTTGATAAAAGACAGATTTTCGAGAAATCGAGGTTCAGTTTTATTGACTACGGTAAAAAGTGTATTGAAAACAAACACAATTGGGGGTTTTTACTCAAAAGGTTTTTTTCAGAAAGCATTCAGAGATGAAGTCTAATTACAGTAATAGTTGAGGTTACGGTATTTAGGAAAGCTTGGCACGGTCGTTGCACTATTGGTAATTGTATATGGCTGATTTGTTTTACTTTAGAAGAATCGGCGAAAAATTTAACAAATTGATTGGCAGACAAATTTTATAAATTTTCGCTTTTATACAGCGGGTGCCAACTTTTTAAGGAGAAAATATGAAACAACTAACAATTATTTTAAGTGCTTTTTTACTAATGGTCGGAATCGGCATTGTTCCTGCACTTGCACAAAACAGCAGAGCAACCGACAAACAAATTCGAAACCTTTTGAATAGAATCGAGCAACGGACCAATACGTTCAAAAACCAATTGGACACGTCACTCGACAACAGTTCTTTGAACAACACATCGAGTGAAGATTACATAAATTCTGCGGTTTCAGATTTTGAAAATGCCGCTGACCGACTGAAACAAAATTACAGCAATAACAGCAACATTTCTGCTGATGTTAGCGATGTTTTGACCAAAGCGAGCTACATCGAAAATGTGATGCGTGATTATCGTTTTGACGCCAGAACCATGAATACATGGAGACTTTTGCGGACAGATCTAACTACGCTTTCACGTTATTACAATGTTTCTTGGAATTGGAATAACCCAAATATGCCGCAGGGAAATAATCGTTTAAATGGAACGTATCAGTTAAATCTGAACCAAAGCGACAATGTAAATTCTGTGATTGAAGCTTCTTTGAATGATGTTTCCAACAGTAATCAACGCGAGAGAATGCGTGATAATTTGCAACGCAGACTTGCCGTTCCTGAATATCTGGCGATTGAAAGACGAAACAATACGGTGAGTATGGCTTCAACAAACGCCGGAAAACACACATTTGAAGCGACCGGAAGAACGACTTCAGAGCAGCTTCCAAACGGAAACAGAGTTAATACGAATGCAACATTTTACGGCGATAAATTGGTTATTAATTCGGATGGAGACAAAAGCAATGCGTTTTATGTTTCATTTGAACCAATCAATAACGGCGATAAATTGCGTGTCACACGAAGATTAAATTTGGAAAAACGCAACAAAACGCTAACTGTTGTAAGTACCTATAACAGAACTTCAAATGTCGCTCAATGGAACGGAAATTTTGATAGTAATCCAAATATCATTAACACCAGCGATAACGCTTTTTACATTCCAAACGGCACTCAATTGAGAGCGGTTTTGAATAACAATCTTTCAACGAAAACAACGGTGGTTGGCGATAGATTTACTTTAATAATTAATCAGCCTGCCAGATACGAAGGTGCCGTTATCGAAGGAAGAGTCGATAAAGTGGAGCGTTCCGGACGTTTAACCGGGCGTGCAGAAATGAGTTTGAATTTTGAAACCATTCGTTTACGAAATGGCACTCCGTATCGCTTTGAAGCCTTGATTAATAGAATCACCACGCAAGACGGTAAAACAATCAACATAAATAATGAAGACGCAATCCAAGGTTCGAGTCAAACCAAAGATACGGTTGTCAGAAGCGGTATCGGCGGAATAATCGGTGCAATTATCGGCGGGATCGCCGGTGGTGGCAAAGGTGCGGTAATCGGCGGCGTAATTGGTGCAGGTGCCGGCGGCGGTACGGTTTTACTTCAAGGACGTGACGACATTGAACTTAATAACGGAACGACATTTGAAATGACATCAAGTTCGCCAGCCAGCGTAGCCGATATCCGTTAAATTATGGAGAAGTATTATGAAATCGATAGAGCCGGAAACCTTCAATAATGAAATGAAAGAAGCTGAAACTGAGGGTGAGATCAAGAAGACTAATGGACTGAATTGGGCATATATCAGCTTCGGTTTCATTATTCTGACACTTTTAGTAGCTATTTTGGCTTTAAGATTTGTTCCGCTCGATTCATTGCCAAAATTGAATGAGGAAACTAACACTTCGGGAAATCCGAAGGACGGAAAATAGGTTGAATTTGAGATGCAGAAACTGCTTGGAATAGATATTTATCCGACGCAAGTTTCTGCATCCATTAAAAAAATTAAGGAGTGAATATATGAAAAAAGTAATAAATATATTTTTTGCAGGTGTGATGATGTTTTCAATTGGTTTTATTGGCGAAGCAATTTCTTCAAATGGAAATTTATCTCTTCAGGCTCAAACCGTAAGAGTAAAACAACGAAAAGTGGGAGTCATCCGAAAGACATATCGAGGCGGTAAATACGTTGTCCGACGAACTTGGGATGGTACTAAATGGGTCTCACGAAAAGTTTGGGTCGGTACAAAATGGACCGGTAAAAAAACCTGGAGAGTAAGCAAAAAAGTAGCAAGCAAAACTAAAAAAGTAGTCTATTAATGCGGGATTACTCTTTATAAAAATAATTCGTGTCAGTAGCCTGACTGCAAACGAGGGCTTTGTTTCTAAAATATTTAGCCCTTCCTAACGGTCAGGCTACTGACACAAAAACTAAAAAATAATTGAGGAGAAAATAATGACACAAACAGGATCTAAGAAGATTGAAGAAAAAATTTCAGCGGAAATTTCCGCAAATAATCACCCGAATGATGAGGTCGTTAAATGCTTACAGCAGCAAGTTGCCAACGCGTTTGTCATTTATTTGAATTACAAACATTATCACTGGCAAACTTTCGGACCATTATTTCGCGATCTTCATCGGCTTTTCGACGAATTTGCCGAAGAAATTTATGAAACCATCGATGTTTTGGCAGAAAGAGTACGGATGATCGGGCAAAATCCTGTTTCGCGTATCGAAGAATTTCTCGCGACGGCAACAATCAAATCTGCCGCCAAGAAAACTGATATGAACGAAATGATTGCCGAAGCTGACAAAAATGCAATTCAGATCATTAAAGAATTGCGTGATGGAATAAAAACAGCCAACGACAATGATGATCCGGGAACGGCTGATGTTTTAACAAGATTTGTCCAGATTCACGAAAAACATGAATGGTGGTTACGCGATATTTTGGCGAAAGATGATGGCTTAACAGCGTAAATGTTTTAATGAAAAAGGGGCAAAAGGCAGGTTTTTAGTCAAGATAGAAACCTGCCTCATTTACAAATCATCAAGCAATAAACGGTTTGGTGTTGAAAAAATCCGATGAAGGAGTTACGAAATGCAATCAAATATAGGACAAGTTACAGCCAAATTAGATATGGCAGAAGCATTGGAAAAGAATGCGGCAGTCGCCACTTATGAAACGCACGAGGAAGCGGAAGAAGCCGTTCGCGATTTGCAGCAAGCCGGATTTGATATGCAAAAACTATCAATTATCGGCAAGGATTATCAACTTGAAGAAGACGTAATCGGCTACTACACAGTTGGCGATCGCATGAAATCGTGGGGCAAAGCCGGTGCATTTTGGGGCGGATTGTGGGGATTATTAACTGGGTCGGCTTTATTCATAATTCCCGGAATCGGACCAATTTTAGCTGCCGGACCAATTGTTGGATGGATAGTTGGCGTTGTGGAAGGCATGGCGATTGGCGGAGGCTTGAGTGCTTTGGGTGCCGCATTATTCAGCATTGGAATTCCGGAAAACAGCATCATCGAATATGAAACTGATATCAGAGCCGGAAAATTTGTTGTAATCGCACACGGAACATTGGAAGAAGTGAGCAAAATTGAAGGAACGTTGGCAAAAACGAAGCATCGTGGAACCAGCCAGTTTCCTCAAGGTGCGTACAGAGCAGAATAAAATTTCCAAAAAGCTATATGAAAGTAAAACAAGTATTAGAACAAAAAGCATTGAATAACCTTTTCGAACGCGTTGAAGGAGGCTCTTTCGCCGTTAAATATCAGAACGGAACAACCGAAAATTACGGCTCAGATGAACCGACTTTCACATTCAAATTTAATAACGACAATGTTTTAGGATTAGTCAGCGATGATCTGCTATCAAGTTTTGGCGAAGCGTATATGGACGGCGAAATTGACGTTGAAGGCGATCTTGCCGATTTATTTTCGCTGGCATTAAAATCCGGGTTAATGTCGGTTACGCAACCGAAAGGTTTTGCGGGAACTGCGATGCGGGTTGCACAAAAGTTACGTTCACTCAAAACGGTGAAAGAAAATATTGCTCGTCATTACGATTTGGGAAATGATTTTTTCCGTCTTTGGCTAGATGATTCAATGACTTATTCGTGTGCTTATTTCAACAATCCAAACGATACGCTCGAACTTGCTCAACTGCGAAAAATCGATCATTCAATCAAAAAACTGCGACTTAGACGAGGCGAAACTTTGCTTGATATTGGTTGCGGTTGGGGTTCGCTGGTAATGCGTGCCGCCGAAACTTACGAGGCAAACACAATCGGCATAACTTTGAGCGAAGAACAATTTGCCCACGCAAACGCGAAGATCGAAGAACGCCGATTGGGCGAAAAAGCGAGTGTTCGCCTTGTTGATTACAGCACGTTGCCCGATGAAGGTATTCAATTCGACAAAATAATCAGTATCGGAATGATCGAACATGTCGGCAAGGAAAACTTGTCGGAATATTTCCAAACAGTGAAAACATTGCTAAAACCGGGCGGTTTGGCATTGCTCCATTTTATTTCCGGCTTAAAAGAAGACCCGGTTAATCGCTGGCTCGATAAATACATCTTTCCCGGCGGTTATATTCCGACACTTCCCGAAGTAATTACGCATTTAGAAGCAAATAATTTTAGCGTTTGGGACGTGGAAAATCTTGCTCCGCATTATCGTTTGACGCTTGATAATTGGTCGGAAAGATTTGAAAAAGCTGTTCCGCAAATTCTGGAAAAATTCGACGAAAGATTTATTCGCATGTGGCGGCTTTATCTGCGAACTTCTTCTGCCGCTTTCCGCGAAGGTGCGGTCGAGGTTCATCAAATTTTAGTTTCAAACGGACAGCCGGCAAATCTGCCGCTTACCCGCGAAGACATTTATATTGCAGCTTAAAATTTTTATTGCTGCCTAAAAAGGAAAAAAAATGAAGATATTAATTGGCACAGACGGCTCTGATTTCAGCCACGAAGCCGTTTCAATGGCGTGCAAAACAATAGCTGATCCTGCAAATACGGAGGTTAAAATTATCTCCGTATTTCAAACATATTTTCCGCTTGATGCCTATTCGCAATCTCCGGAATACTCAGTCGTTTATGAAACAGCGATGCGAACGATTGCGGACAAATCAGCTAATGAAGCTGTTCTAGCGATTCAAGAATACTTTCCAAGCAGCGAAATCAACGTAAGTTGTCTAGTAAAATCGGGTACGAGCGACCAGGTAATAATAGAAACTGCTCAAGAATGGAATGCCGATTTGATTGTTGTCGGCTCGCACGGACGTGGTTTTTGGGGACGCGTGATGATTGGATCAGTGTCTGATTCACTGGTTCATAACGCACCGTGTTCCGTGTTGGTTGTCAGAAAAAAGGGTGAAATAACTGATAAAACTTAGTCGTTTCAAGGTCAAATTTATAGATAAAAAAATAGATTGGAGTTCGTAATGAAAAAACAAATATTAATGATTTCGATGGTAATGGTAATCGGATTTTTGAGCATCGACACTATCGTGGCTCAAGATGGCGGAAAGATGAAAATGAATATGGACGCGATGAAAAAGAGTCCGCATCACCTCGTCATGATGGCATACAAACATAATTTGCTGACTTTTTCGAAGGCGTTACGAGATATGTCGAACGGTGGAAAACTGGAAGATGTTGATCTCGCACGAAATGCTTTTGCTGAAATTAAGCGAAGTATGGAAAAAATGGACGAGGTTCATCAATCACACATGGGGAAAATGAAGCCGGAAATGATGACAATGATGAAGCCTATGATGGAGAAAATGCAAGTGGAAAATATGTCAATTAAAGAGCACATTGCGTCTCTCGAAAAGGCTTTCCAAGCATCCCCACCAAACGCTTTGGACGTGAATAAACACGCAGCAGAACTCGTTATGCAGCTCGAAAAAATGGAGATGCCTGATAAGAAAATGAAAATGTAAAGATTCAAAAAGGAGATAACAATATGGATACACCAACACATAAAGATCCGATATGCGGAATGGAAATCGAAGAAAAGGATGCCGTTGGACATACTGAACACGAAGGAACGACTTATTACTTTTGTGCGTCAGAGTGTCAAAAGAAATTTGAAGAAAATCCTGCTACGTATGTTAAGTAATCTTAAAAAGCGTTGAGGCGAATTACAAAGATTTGCCCGACGCTTTTTTCATTTACCATCAACGATTTTGGCGTTGAAAATTACAAGGAGTAAAAAATGGCACAAGCAACAATCGAAGCTCAAGATCAAAGCGGTCTTAAAGTTTATACACGAAGTGGCGGCAACGAGCTGGAAAAACCGTTTGAAAAAGCGGTGATTGTTCCGGCTCTTGAAAACAATGACGCGGCGACGCACGCCTGGGCGGATGCCCGTTTTGCGGTTGACATTATGTCGGAACACGCACTTTTCTTTGCGTTGTTAATGCCGCCCGAAGTCGCCGGAGAGGAACGCAAGGAAGCACTTCAATTCAACGAAGCTTTTACAAATTTGTATCAATTTATCGGCGAAACTCCGCCGCATCAAAACGAATTGAAGAGTTTTGTCAGCAAAGTAACGGAAGAAATCAAACCGTTTATCGAATACAAAGCCCGTTTGGGTGAAGCACAGGCTACCGGAAAATTGCGGAGCTTGGTATGGGCTACGTTCTTTGACCACACGCGAGACGAAGCCGAACGCTGGAATCGGCGGCTCGAAATGCTGGCAGGCGGCGAATCGGAGTTTGATAAAGACGAAGTATCAACATTTTGGACGCACATTATGGATGAACACGCCCAATTTGTCGCCCATTTGCTTGATCCGGCAGAAGCCGAATTGATTGAAACGGCGATGAATACCAGCCGTGTTTTCGCTGCTTTGCACAATCACGGAGCTATTGCCGGAGCGGCGGTAGCACTTGCACACGAACCTTCAACGGTCGTCGGTTCGCTCGTTCAAAACCCCGAAACCAATGCGATTTTGAGTGCGGCGAAAACGATACTTGATTTCAAAACGAAAGCGGCACGCGATATTGAAGCAGGTCGTATCAAGAGCATTATTGATCCGCGTCTGGCAGATCATGTTCGACGAGAGTCTTTGAAGTTTGTTGATGAATTAAAACGGGCTGTTTAATAAGTGAATGGCTCGGTAATTATTTGTTTTCTGCAACACTTCAACGGTTGTGGTGTTGCAGTTTTTTAGTATTTCAGAATTGGCAGAGAGATATATTTGCATCTGAAATTGAATTTTATCAAAGGAGATATTGCAATGAAAGTAAATGAAATTATGACAAAATCACCGGCTTGTTGTTTGCCGGAAACGAGTTTACAAGACGTGGCACATTTAATGGTGGAAAATGATTGCGGGGCGATTCCCGTAGTTGAAAATTTTGAAACGAATAAGCCGGTCGGCATTATTACTGACCGCGATATTACGGTCAATACATTGCCGCACGGGAAAAATGCACTTGAAATGACGGTGGCGGAAGTAATGAGCTATCCGGTTGTTAGTGTAAAACACGATGCAGATTTGGATGAATGCTGCAAAACAATGGAAGAGAACAAAGTCCGTCGAATGATTGTGGTTGATGATTCAGGATGTTGTTGCGGAATCGTCGCACAAGCCGATATCGCCCGGACGGCTCCGTCAGAAGCGACTGCCGAACTCGTTCAAGACGTTTCGGTTTCGCATCAAACCGCGTGAAATGTAGACAAATAATTATGAAGAAACTGATGTTAAAAATTTCCGCGTTAATTATGTTCGCTATTTTGGGTTCAATATCTATTGCTGCACAAGACTCTGAAGTGATAAAGATGAAAATGGCGGCAATGGAAAAAAGTCCCCAGCATTTAATGACAATGGCGTATCGGCAAAATGTGAAGACTTTTGCCAAATCATTAAGAGATATGTCGAAAGGCGGAAAATTGGACAATCTTGAAATGGCTCGCAAATGTCTTTCAGAAATGAAGCGAAATATGGCGAAGACAGAAGAATCGCATCTTTTGCATATGGAGACTATGACTTCAGAAATGAACCAAATAATGTTTCCGATGATGGAGAAAATGCACGCGGAAAATACTTTGGTCAAAGAACATATTGCCGCACTCGAAAAGGCTTTAGAAGGTGCAACGCCGAACGCCGCGACTGTTTACAAACACGCTGCTGAAATTGCTAAGCAGCTAGAAAAAATGGATACGCCGGACAAGAAAAAGTCCGGTATGTCTGATAAGAAAATGAAAATGTAAAAGTCTTTTAGTCGGCGAATCGGTGTTTGAAGGTTTGGAAAAACGGAGAAAAAATATGGCAATTAATCGAAGAGCAGAAGCAGAATGGAACGGAAGCGTAACTGAAGGAAAAGGCAAAATAAAACTGGGAAGCGGTGCATTTGAAGGTGCGTATTCTTTTAATTCACGTTTTGGAGACGATACAAAAGCCACAAATCCCGAAGAACTTATCGCGGCGGCACACGCGGGATGTTTTTCGATGGCTTTGAGTGCAGCACTTGGCAAGGCAGGGTTTCCGCCGACAAAAATTGAAACCAAAGCAACTGTTAAATTAGAAAAACAAGGCGAAGTATTTGTCATTCCGGTAATTAATTTGGAAACCGAAGCGGAAGTTCCAAGCATTACCGACGAAGAATTTCAAGCCATCGCTAAAAGTGCGAAGGAAAATTGCCCCGTTTCAAAAGTATTGGCAAGTGCAGAAATTACGTTGAATGCAAAGTTAAAATAGGCGGTAAAAATTATGAAAAACAATGCAGGTTTATGGATTGATCGTGCGAATGCAGTGATCGTTTTATTGAAGGATGGTGAGGAAGAAATAAAGCATATTGATTCCGACACGCGAAATCACCCGCATTCAAATGAGGTTGCGGATAATATTCGCCTGAGCGTGAAAACCGAATATCTTAACCAATATTATGACGAAATAATTGAGTGCGTCAGCGAGGCGGAATCTGTCTTTGTTTTTGGTCCCGGCGAGGCGAAAGGCGAACTTAAAAAACGTTTTGAAGGCAGTCTTAACGGGAAAAACGTATTCGTTGAAACAGCCGACAAAATGACTGAGCCTCAAATCGCGGCAAAAGTGAGAAATCATTTTTCGCAGCACCCCACTGCAACCACTTAAAAACAATAAGATCTAAGGAGGAGAAAACAAATGCCGGCACTTTTTGACAGTTTGAAAATCGGAAATTTGGAGCTAAAAAACCGAATCGTAATGGCACCGATGACGCGAAGCCGTGCGGATGAGCAGGGAATTCAGCCAGATTACGCGGCGGAATATTACGCCCAACGTGCTTCAGCCGGATTGATAATCACCGAGGCTACAAATATTTCTGCGATGGCGAAAGGTTATGTTCGCACGCCCGGAATCTGCACGATGGAACAGATAATTTCGTGGCGAAAAATTGTGGACGCGGTTCACGATAAAGACGGCAAGATATTTATGCAGATTTTCCACACGGGACGCATCGCTTTGCCCGATTTTTTGCCGAATAATCAGCCGCCCGTTTCGGCGTCAAACGTAAAAGCCAAAGGGCAAAATCATGCCGACGGTGGTATGAAAGATTTTGTCGAACCCGTTCCGCTGACGAATGAGGAAGTAAAACAGACCGTTCGGGATTTTGCGGCGGCGGCGAAAAATGCTGACGATGCTGGCTTTGACGGTGTAGAGCTTCACGCGGCAAGCGGTTATCTCGTCCATCAATTTTTGATGAAACCCGTTAATCTGCGAACCGACGAATACGGCGGTTCGATCGAAAATCGGACGCGTTTTTTATTTGAGATTTTAGACGCGATGAAGCAAACCATCGGCACAGGAAAAGTGGGCGTTAAATTCTCGCCCGCTTTGGCATTTAACGATATTCAAGAGCCTGATGCGGATGAAGTTTACCGATATATTTTCGAGAAATTAAATGAGAAAAAAGTGGCTTATGTTCAGCTAACCGCAATGCCCGGAACCGATTGGCACGAGAAACTCCGACCAATTTATGACAGCATTTATATCGCAAACGCAAGTTTTACAAAGGAAACAGCCGACGCACTTTTAGCACAAAATGGTGCCGATGCAATTTCGTTTGGAGCAAAATTTTTGGCAAATCCTGATTTGCCCGAAAGATTTGCCAATAATTCTGAATTAAACGAACCGGATCAATCAACTTTCTACACGCCGGGCGAAAAAGGCTACACAGATTATCCTTTTTTGGAACAAGCAAACGCTGCTTGATGAACAAAAGAGTGGAGATAAAATATGACTGAATTTGAAAATTACATTAACAAAGAAATTGACATCGCAACTTGGGAAGACGAAGGCGGAGCATTAAAACCACAACCTTTACAGCCGAAAAAACAAAACACATTGATGATTTGTCTCGGGCTGCTTATCGCATTGCCGCTGATATATTTGTTGGTTAAAAAGAGTTAACCAATGTGAGTTAAAATGTCGATAAAACCAGAGAAAAACTTGGTCGCTAAACTAAATCCGGCATCGTTGCAGAATGAAAATTCCCGCGATGCCTTTTTGCTTTCTCCACACGCTTATTCGTCGGAAAAAATTGCGAATTTGCTTGGTGTAAATGCCAAGCAAGGTTTATCAAAAGATGAAGCGGCAAAACGCTTACTTCGTGATGGAACAAACTCAATTGAAACCTCAAAAGGGCGACGTTGGTGGCAGATTACAAAGAAATAAACGGCGTGATTGTTCCGATGCAGGCTGAAGTGATTTGGAAACTGGAAAAAGGCGAAGTCAGCTATGCCAAGTTTAATGTGAAAAAGATTGAATTTGATACGGCGGAGAAGTTCTGAAAATGAATGACACTAAATCACCCTTAAAATTCTTTCGATTTCCTAAGTGCAGCGATAATTGTCGGAGTTGGATTTTCAGCTTGCACCAATCTAAACAACTCTAATTTACAAACTTAAAATGGAGAAAAAATGGAAATCACAAGTAAAGAAAAAGTAGTTGCTCTTTTAAAAAGCATAGAAACCGGCGAACAAGAACCTGTTGGTTTCATTAACCCTGACAAATTCATTCAGCACAATTTAGATGAAGCAGACGGGCTTGCGGGCTTTGGTGCTTTGTTGCAAACACTTCCACCGAATTCGGCAAAAGTGAATACTGTTAGTGCGTTTCAAGACGGAGATTTTGTTTTCACTCATACAGACTACAATTTTTTCGGACCAAAAATTGGCTTTGACATCTTCCGTTTTGAAAACGGTAAAATTGTAGAGCATTGGGACAATTTGCAAGAAACTCCTGCAAAACCCAACCCAAGTGGACATTCAATGATTGATGGAGCAACGGAAATCAAAAATCTTGAAAAAACAGAAGCCAACAAAACCATGGCAAAACGTTTCGTTAACGACATTTTAGTGAATGGTAAAATGGAGAAACTCGCAGGTTACTTTGACGGTGACAATTATATTCAACACAACCCGAACATTCCAGACCAACTTTCAGGACTTGGAACATCACTTGAAGCATTAGGAAAACAAGGTATCTTTTTGAAATACGACAAAATTCACAAAGTGCTTGGCGAAGGAAATTATGTGTTGGTTGTGAGTGAAGGACATTTCGGAAAGGACTACAACGCTTTTTACGATTTATATAGAGTTGAGAACGATAAGATTGCGGAGCATTGGGACGTAATAGCACCAATACCCGCAAAAGAAAATTGGAAAAACAATAACGGAAAGTTCTAATATCCACAAACTTTAAAAGAAAGCCTAGACTGCAAAACGGTCAGGCTTTTCTGAATATAAGACAGACAAACTATAAAACAGTCGAAGGAAGAGCAGTCGATAACAACAAAACTAACAAGAGGAATAAGCAAATTGTAGAATAAAATGAGTAACAATAAATCTCCCTTAAAATTCTTTCTGTTAGTTTTCGGTCTTTCGATTCCATTTTGGATTGTTGATTTAATGATTGATGCAAAACGAACGTTGTCGTTGAATTTTTCTACAATTGATATTGTAACTGCTTTCATACCAATAATTGCCGGCCGCGATTCTCGTTCACAAAGCAGAAGGTATACGTTGGTGTTGCGAATTATTTAACGCGAATTTTAGATTATAAAAGAATTACAAAAAAGATATGGTATGTGCCGATTATTTTGCTGCCGTTTTTAATGTATTTGTTGATATATTTAGCGATACGCCTTTTGGGATTATCACTTCCAAGCGAATGGCATATTTCTTTTATTTCGATTCCAATCTTAATTTTGCTCTTTTTTATCGGAGCTGTGGCGGAAGAAACAGGCTATATGGGTTATGCAGTTGAACCGATGCAAGAACGATTCGGAGCATTAGCGGCAAGTATTCTGATCGGAATTCCGTGGGCAGTTTGGCATTATCCGTCAATCATTCAACAAGGTCACGGTCTGACTTTTATCGCGTGGGCAACGCTCGGAACAGTTGCCGTTAGAGTTTTGATTGTCTGGATTTACAACAACACGGGAAAAAGTTTATTTGCCTGCATCCTGTTTCATACGATGTTGAATCTCGGAAGACCGTTATTTCCAAAGGATGAAATGCACAATCCGTTGGTTGATTATCCTGAAATTCATTACTCATCAATTGCAATTGTGGCTTTTATTGTGGTCATTTTGTGGGGTTCAAAGACTTTAACTCGATTTAGATATTCTTGATTTCTGCACGGTTAATTTATCAAACAAAAGAATATGTTGAATAATTTGGCAACGATATGCCGGAAATTATGAATTGAAATCGTTAATTATTCTTTACAAATTTTTCACCGTGAGCTTCCTTTGTCATTTCAATAATTCCGCCGTCTTCAATCAATAAAATTCTGTCTGCCTGTTGTGCCAAGCGGTCGTCGTGGGTAATCATCACAAATGCCACGCCGCTTTCACGGTTCATTTCTCGCATCAATGCAAAAACTTCTTCGCCTGAATTTCGGTCGAGATTTCCCGTCGGTTCATCGGCGAGAATGATTTTCGGCGAATTTGCCAGAGATCGAACAATCGCACAGCGTTGATTTTGTCCGCCACTCATTTCGTCCGGATGTTTGTTGATTTGGTCGCCTAAACCAACTCTTTCAAGCAGTTGCAAAACTCGCGAAGTTTGTTCTTCATCGGCTTCACCGTGACGAATCGTAATCGGCATCAGTGCATTTTCTAAACAAGTAAATTCATTGAGCAGAAAATGAGCCTGAAAAATAAACCCGATTTCTTCGCTTCTCAGAATCGCCAAACCGTCTTCATCGAGCGTGGAAATATCAACGCCATTGACTAAAACTGTTCCGCCTGTCGGCACATCTAAAGCACCGAGAATATTGAGCAAAGTTGATTTTCCGCTGCCTGATTGTCCGATAATCGCGACAAATTCCTGCTCTCTGATTTGAATATTTATGTCGTGCAAAACAGGAATATTTACTTTGCCGAAATATGTTTTTTCCAGTCCGCGGGTTTCAATTACAAGCCGAGTTTCAGTCGGTGCGTGAAATCCGTTTGTTGATGTTTTGAGCAGCGGAATGTTGTTTATTTTGTTTGTCATCTTCTTAACGCATCACATCAACAGGATTAAGTTTTGCCGCACGTCTCGCGGGAAGAACGGACGCAATTACGGTAGTAATAATCGCGGCAATAACTGCCAATGCAATGTATGTCGGCAAAATTTTCACAGGGAAAAGTTGGTCGGGCGGTTTGCCGATTTGGGTTGAAGCCCGCGTTAAAAGTCCGAGCAAAAAAACCACTAATGTGCCGATTACCGCACCGAGAAAACTGCCGAAAATAGCCACGCCTAAACCTTCAAAAACAAAAATCCGCAGAATTTGCGATTGTTTCGCTCCCATACTTTTCAAAATTCCGATTTGCTGAGATTTTTGCAGAACTGAGACGATCAAAACGGCGGCGATTGAAAACGCAGAAGCAATCAAACTAAACGCGGAAATCAGATACGCGGAAGCTCCCATTACGTTCATATTTGTGAGAAATGAACCGAAATCCGCAGTCCAAGGTCTCGCTTCATACGGAACCAACGCCATGATCGTATTCGCTAAATTATCAACGTCGTAAATATCGTAAACCTTTACATAGATTGCATTTACTGAACTTCCGTAGCCGAAAAAACTCTGCCCGTTTCGCAATGTGATGTAGGCACTTCCGCGACCTTGCCCCGAACTGTAAATTCCTGCCACATTCAGAGATTGTGAAATTCCAATGCTCGAATTCAAACGAATTTGTTCGCCGACCGAAACGTTTAAATCCGTGGCGAGTTGGTAATCAATCACGATTTCATCGCTGCCCAAACCCTGATATTTTCCCGCGATCAAATCCGGCGTAACGGGCGTAACGCTATCCTGCAAAACCGGATCGGCTCCGATCACCAAAACGCCTTTTGGATTTGCACCTTTTGAGGCAAAAGCCTGCCCGGAAACAAGCGGAGCAACCGCCTTTACATTCGGCAATTTACTGACGGTGCTGACGATTTGTTCCCAATTATCAATCAATTTTAGTTGCGGTGCTTGTTGTTCGATTTTGCTTGAAGTTAACGATCTTATCGCCTAAGTCTTCCAAGGTTTTGGGTGTCGGTATCGCGACTCGAATTGTGATATGCGGGATTGCATTGGTCAAAAGTGTGGAAATTCTATCCTGCAATCCAAAAATTAAACAGGTGATAAAAATAACGATGATTACACCGGTTGTAACTGCACTAATCGTCATCAAAGTTTGCCAGCCGCCCGAAAGCAGATGACGCATCGCAACTTGAAATTCAAACCGACGGGATCGCGGGATAATTGCTGAAATGAAAATGTTGAAAATTGACTGCATTATTTTGCCTGCACTTTATCGCCGACTTTCACCGCCGAAGCATTGCTGATAATTGAATCTTCCGCGTTAATTCCGGAAATTATCGGCACACCTTCTTTTGTCGGCGGACGTGTAATAACCGGTTTTTGCACAACTATTCCGTCTGCAATCATCAAAACTACGGTGGCGTCACCCGAACGAACCAGAGCAGTTTGCGGCACTAAAAGCCGATTCACATTTTCGTTTGTAATTATGTTGACATCAACGGTTTGCCCGGGACGCAGCCATTCGGGCGAGTTATTTGGAACAACTTTTATTTCAATCGTGCCGCGTGTTTGGTCAACTGCCGCACCGAGTTCGGAAACGCTGCCATTAAAACTTTTATCGGTAAATGTTCCGGAAGAAATCACGGCAGATTGCCCAACTTTTAGCGTTGAAAGATTATTTTCGTCAACATCTAAGCGTATTTCCAAAAAAATACTAACCAAAGTGAGAATTCCTTGGGAACCAACCGTTTGACCGACTTCCGAATTAATTTTCGTCACAATTCCGGAAAATGGAGCGATTACATTGGCATTCGAGGCTTGCTCTTGAGCAACGCCTAGTGCTTTTTGAGCTTCCGAAACACGCTGACTAGCAACCGAAATATCTTCGGGTCTTGCTCCCGATTGAATTGTGCGGAGGCGTGCTTGTTGAGTTCTGACATTTGCTTGGGCTGATTTTAAGGCTGCTTGTGCAGATGAAACGCCCGATTGTGCCAAGGCAATCGCTTGATTTTGAGCCGCAACTTTTTTATCTGCAACGCGAAAAGTAGTTTGAGCTTTGTCATTTTCAGAACGCGAAATAACGCCGTCTTTGACCAAGCTATTACTCCGAGCAAGTTCTTTTTTTGCCAAATCGCGTTCGGCTTCAAATTGTGAAAGCAGCGAACGAGTTTGTAAGACATTTTTTTGAGCCTGAAGAATCAACGCATTTTGTTGCTCAACAACAGCTTGAGTTTGCCGAACTTGTTCCATTGAAGCGTCAACATCAGACGGCAAAGCTCCGCGTGAAGCTAGTTCGAGTTGTGATTGTGCCGTATTAACTGCCGCTTGAGCCTGTGAAATCTGAGCCTCGGCAACATCATTTTTGATTAACGCAAGTTGTTGTCCGCGAATGACTTCTGCTCCTTCTTCAACATAAAGTGTTTCGACAATTCCTTGCGATCTGCGAGCCGACATTTGTTTCCGTAACTCCGCCAACTCTCCGCTACTTGTAATAGTTTCAGTAATTACAACCTGCTTCGGTTGAACCATTTCAACCTTTACGGGACGCAAATAAAACCACGAAATTAACAAAATAGCCAAGCCGATTACCGACAAAATTCCGATTCTAATGATCCATTTTCTAGAATCTTTTTTGGATTTAGCATCTTTTGGGCTTTCAATTGCTTCCGCTTTAATTACGGCTGGAATTATTGGTGGCAAAGTTACCCGTTTGGTTTCTACTCTCCCCGTTACAGGAATTTTTAGAGCTTCCATTTGATGACCTCTAGATGATGAATTTACGCTGTTGTGCGAACTTCAAACGAAGCATATCCAAAGTAAACTGGCATCGGCTGAATCAAGCCAATTAATGTTTTTGTGCCGTTTTCTTCTTCTATTTCGAGAACTCCCGAATGCGAATCGTTTTCACTTAAATACGCTATTTTTACGGGGTTTGAAATGGTATGGGTTTGATGTTTTTCTACATTTTCACCGAGCGAAATTTCGATTTTGACGTTTCCCGATTTGTCCTCATAAGTCACTCCATTTAGCACAAGACCTTCGGATAAGATTTGATCGCCAACCGATTTGTCCAAAACCTCGACTTTCGTTCCCCAACCGAAACGCCGTTTAGTAAAATCATTTAGAAATTCCGACCATTTATCTTTCGGGATTTCAATTGTTATATTTTTACCTTGTTCCGTAACCATTTTTGCTGCTGTGTTTTCATTTGTTTGGTTTTTCATTTTATTTCTCCTGTCTCTCGTTTTTGCTAATCTCTCTGCTATTTGCGATCCGAAAATCACGTTCAAATCTCACAATTTACAATTGATTTCTAAACAACATTTGCGTGTGTAGAAACCGTCAGTTTTTTATTGAGTTCGTGGATTTTAAGGTCGTATTTTTCGAGTTTTTGCTTCGTTCGATCTAATCGAATTAAATTGAATTCGTCTGAAGCCCGGTTCTCAAGTCTTGTAAGCTGGGCATGCAGTTTTGCTCTGTTTGCCTCAGTTTTAAGCCTTAGATCACTAAGCAGTTCTTTACTTTTCAAGTCGATTTCGGCAATTTTTTCATTACGATTATTTCGTAGTTCAGCGACCTTCGCACTTATTATTGCCTTTTGTGCGTTTGCCTCCGAAACCAGTTCACTTTCGGCAAGCTGTATTTCCTCCTGTAAGGAATTCGTTTGATCTTCAACAAATTTATCGTGTTCTTCATATACATTTGATCTCCAAATTACAGCATCAAGTGGTTTTAAATACTCATCGATAAATACCGAACTTGCGTCGTCAACTTCAGCAATAATTGAAGTTGAACCGCTTTGGATATTTTTAGTGATTGTCTCTACAAAATCTTGGTCAAACGAATAATGAGTGTAATCAAAAACCGCACCGATTACAGTTCCGGTATAAAGTCCAATTGCTAAACCGACAGGTCCTCCTACAGATCCAATTAATTCGCCAAATGCCATTCCGGCTATAGTTTGCCAACCGTTTGTATTGTCCTCTTTGAAGATCTCATACTCATCATTTGAACCTTCGCGAATTAAAAGCTTGTCATAAACGCTGATGTCGCCTTTTTCTTCGAGCTCGCTTATTTTGTGAAGTCCTTCGATTGCATCCGCTCCGTTAATAAATGTTGCGACAATAATATGTTCCATAATGATTTCCTCAATCGACTGAATTGCTTAATCAATTAAAAGGACTGCAAGCTATGTGCCGTGGTTGGAAATTAGGAAACGTTTGGATCTGGAAATTTACGCAGTACGTCTAATTTATTGAGTAAACACTAGGAAACGGCTTCCAAATAAGTCAGTTTTATTTATGGAAGATTTTATTTGTTGGTTCGATTTAAGTTGGAAAGCCAATCCGGAAATTATTTTGTTGTGCATTGATTTAATTCACTAAAAACGTTTCCAAAACCCATTAATACACGGAAGCAACGGAATATACTTTTGCCGATAAGTAATCCGAAGCCATTCGTTCCACAATTTGTCCTTGTCTTAAAACCTTAACAAATTCAGGTTTTTTGGTCATCAAAACTTGATTTTAATCTTTCACTCAACTCTCTAATTCATCTAAAAAGTCCACTTTTCGCATTTACCCAAAGTTTGGCACAGTCATTGCCGTTTAGATTACTTAGGAGACAAAAAATGATTGAAGCAAAAACAATGATTCAGGTTGAAGAAATGGACGCCGATGACAGCAAAAAACTCTTGCAGCGTGTTGGTTACGGGCATCTTGGTTTGTTTAGAGAAGCCCATCCGTATGTCGTGCCTATTCACTATGCTTATGAAGATCCAAATATTTTTATTTTTACAACTGAAGGCAAAAAAACTGAGATTATCAAAGTCAATCCGAAAGTTTGTCTGCAAGTTGAAGAATTAATTGACGAAACGCATTGGCAGAGCGTAATTGCTTCCGGCGAAGCAATTCTATTAACCGATGCTGACGAAACAAAACATGCGATGGACTTGATTTTAGCCAAAAATCCGAACTTAACGCCGGCACTTAGTATCCGTTGGATGGATCAATGGATTCGTTCAAATATCAGTGTTGTTTATCGAATTACCCCGACAATTATTACCGGAAGAACAACTGTTGATCGTTTGAAAGATGCAAACAAAACATTGTATTAAAATGATGCACATTCAAGGGATTGGTGTATGCGAATTTCATCAGTAACCCCTAATTAAGCCCGCTCGGCGATAAAACTTCACGAATTTTGGGCTTCACGCTCTTGGCATACCGTTTGCACTCATTACTTTTTTAGAAACTTGAAAATCGCTATTAAAAAAAATAATAGATTATAAGGATAAAAAATGCACAAACGTATATTTTCAGGCTTGATATTAAGCGTTGGAGTGGGGATTTTTACCTATTTTTGTAGGCAAAATGACGCAAACGGCATTATATCTATGAATCGAAACGACCTGAATATGGAGTTAATTAAATGAACGATAACAAATTGGGTGCCGACGAAGCCCGCCGCGAGGCACAACATATCGATGTTAAATCGCGAATAGAAAGCGATGTAAATGCTGAAATCGCTGCCCGGGCTGATAATACAACATCAGCGGAAGCACAAAAAATGGAAGGCGTGGCGGAAGAGTTTCGCGGAAAAGCAATTAATGAGGTTGTTAATACTGAAAGGGAAGTTGGACGTTCGCGGATTGCGGCTCGGATTTCGCAGGTTATTGATTTCGTCTTTTATGTGATTTACGCGTTGCTCGCACTTCGTCTGCTTTTGGCATTATTAGCCGCCAAATCGAGTGCCGGATTCGTGCAATTTATTAGAAATGTAACCGATCCGCTTTACGAACCATTTCGCGGAATTGTCGCGAGCCCAACGGTCGAAGGCGGTTATACGCTGGTTTTGCCGATTGTCATTGCACTTATCGTTTATGCATTGATTCACCTTGGCATTAATGGTTTGTTGCGATTAGTAACGTCACGTAAAACGGTAATTTAGCCGATTTTGAAACAGAACAAACAGCGTGTTCTTCAATGGAATTTCAACTACGGCTTGAAATTTTTGATTATCAAATTGGAGGAATTTTTATGAAAATCTTGATTGCTTATGATGGTTCAACTTGTGCAAATGAAGCTCTCAACGATTTGCCGCGAGCCGGTTTGCCTCGTCAGGCAGAAGCACTACTCGTTAATGTAAATGAGCTTTGTTTGCCGTATTCGTCAGGTGACGAGATTAATGAGGAGGCGACTGTTTTAGTGAATTCGGTTGGAGGACAACCAAAAAAAACTCAACCGCAAAATGAACTCAATTTTGAAATGTTGAATTCCGCTGCAGAGCGGATAAATGCACATTTTCCTGAATGGAAAACGGAATTTGTCCAGACGAAAGGCTCACCCGCACGCGAAATTTTGAATCAGGCTAAAACGTGGAATGCAGATTTAATTGTGGTCGGCTCACATAGTCAAACTGAAACGAGACGGTTTAGTCTTGGTTCCGTTTCGCAGAAAATTGCTAACGAAGCGGAATGTTCCGTGCGTATCGTGCGTGGAGAAACGTGGAAAAACGGTTCACCGAGCCGGCTCTTAATTGGTTTAGACGGAACAACTTCAGCGATGTTGGCAGTTGAAGAAGTTGCCGGAAGAATGTGGAGTATGGGAAGCGAAGCTCGCTTGGTTTTGGTGCAGGATAAAGCAAACAAAAATTCTGGCAATCTCTGCAAATATGTAGAAAATGCCGCCAAAATTTTGCAGCGAGCCGAGCTTTCCGTTACCGAATTGATCGAAGAAGGCAATCCAAAGCAGCTACTCGTTTCGGCAGCCGAAGAATGGGGAGCGGATTGTATTTTTCTTGGTGCAAACGATTCGGATAATTTCTTTGAAAATCAGCTTCTGGGCAGTGTTTCAACAGCAATAGTCGGGAGATCGCACTGCACGGTAGAAATTGTCCGTAAAAAATAAAATGAGCAAAAACGGGTTTAATTTATGGAAATTTCTGACCAATCAAAAGATTCCGCTGCACTTACAAATTGATGATGAATCTCCGTTGGACGGCGAAGCTCTGAGCCTTGAGCGATTGCAGGCACCTGCATTAAACCTTCCTCTAAATAACCGCGTTACCGCCAGAGAAAAACGCGGTTTTAATCTTTTAGCCCGGCTTGAAGATAATAAAAATGAATTAACCAGAGTTTATCGCGAGCTTAGCAATACCGAGCAAGAAAATCCGCTGACTCCTTCTGCGGAATGGCTGGTTGATAATTTTCACATCGTTGAAGAACAGTTAAGAGAAGTAAAACAGGATTTACCGCGTAAATTTTATCGTCAACTTCCAAAACTTAATTCCGGTTCGTTTGAAAATTATCCGCGAATTTATCAGCTCGCTTACGAAGTTGTTGCCAATACAGACAATTTGCTTGAGGCTTCTTCGCTTGAATCTTTCCTACAGGCTTATCAAACGAAATTGCCGCTTTCTATCGGTGAAATTTGGGCGTTTCCAATCTCTTTGCGTTTGGCTTTGATCGAAAATCTTCGCCGCTTTGCCGTAAAGATTCTGCAAGCTCGTGAGGATCGAACCGCCGCCGACAAACTCGCAGACGAATTATCCGGAATCTCAGGCAGAGAATCTTCAGGCAAAACCTTCGAACTTCTTGCCTCAAATTTCGATGGCGGTCGTTTGACCGATAAATTCTCGAGGTCATTTTTGGTTCAGCTCGCCGCACGATTGAATGAAGGTGATGAATTCGTCGGATATGCTCTCGAAAAGCTGGAACGCCGGCTGCGTCCGGAAGGCGTTACGCTGGAAAATCTCGCTCATCAGGAATATAACCGGCAAGCTACCGCACAAGTTTCGGTGGGAAATATAATTACCAGTATGCGTCTGCTTTCGACGCTTGATTGGAACAAATTTTTTGAAAATGTAAGCCTTGTTGACAGCATTTTGCAGGCTGATAAAGCCTATGGCAACATGGATTTTGCAACCCGAAACAGCTACCGACGCGAGATTGAACGCCTTGCCAAACGGACACAAACAAGCGAGATTGAAGTTGCGGAAATCGCTATCGCTTTTACAGAAAATAGTTTAAACGACGAACGCAGAAAGCACGTCGGTTTTTATTTTAATAATGCCATTGGATTAGCCGAACTCGAAAAAGTGGTTAATTATTCGCCAAGAATTTCGGAGCGAATTGAGCGTTTTTTGCATCGCCATCCAACTGCTTTTTATTTATCGGCAATCACCTTTTTAGTAATCTTTTTTCTCACAATCATTGTTTTGTTTGCTGCAAAAACGTCTGATTTTTTAACGTTGGGTTTTATCGTTTTGCTGGCTTTTGTTCCGGCGAGCGAACTGGCAATAATTTTGGTTAACCGGCTCGTTAATGCTGTTGTCAAACCTCGACTTTTGCCGAAAATGGAACTGAAAAACGGCATTCCCGAAACTGCGAGAACCATTGTTGTAATCCCGACTCTGCTGACAGATAACGAAACAATCGCCGAACTTTACGGGAAATTGGAAGTTTTTTATCTGGCGAATCGCGACCAAAATTTATTTTTTGCATTGCTTGGAGATTTGAAAGATGCCGAAAACGAAACGATGCCCGAAGACGGCGAACTTTGTGAAACCGCACGGCAGATTGTGGCTCAATTAAACGAAAAATACAGTCTTTCCGACAAGTATTTTCACTTTTTTACGCGTCGGCGTGAATGGAATGTTGGCGAAGGAAAATGGATTTGCCGCGAACGCAAACGCGGAAATCTGCACCAATTTAATCAGCTTTTACGCGGAAGTTCCAGCACAAATTTTGTTTTGGACGAAACAATAAATTTTGATTTTCTCAAAACAATTCGCTACGTTATAACGCTCGATGCCGATACGCAGCTTCCGCGTGATGCGGCTAAAAAATTGATTGGCACAATCGAACATCCTTTGAATCAACCGATTTTTGATAGCCTCAGCGGACGCGTTACAAAAGGATATGCGATCTTGCAGCCACGAGTAGAAATCAGCCTGACGAGCAGTTTGCAAACGAAGTTTTCGCAGATTTTCTCGGCGGGAAAAGGCTTTGATCCATATACAAACGCTGTTTCCGATGTTTATCAGGATTTGTTTGTAGAGGGAAGTTATGTTGGCAAAGGTTTGTATGATGTTGACGCTTTTGAAGCCGCACTCGACCGCCGGATCCCTGAAAATAAGTTGCTTAGTCACGACCTTTTTGAAGGACTTTACGCCCGCGTCGCGTTGCTCACAGACATTGCTCTGTATGACGATTATCCGAAATCTTATCAAAGTTTTGCCCTTCGTCAGCATCGCTGGACACGCGGCGATTGGCAAATAATGCGTTGGCTTTTGCCGTTTGTTTCAGATTCCGGCGGAAAAATCGTGCGAAATCGTTTGCCGCTGATTGCTCGTTGGAAAATTTTTGATAATTTACGCCGTAGTCTGGTTGCCTCGGTGCTCGTTTTGTGGCTCGCGTTCGCGTGGATTTCCGGATATCTTTCGCCGCTTTTTGTAACAATTTTCACTCTGATTATTTTGACTGCACCCCTTTTTCTGCAAGCTTTAACAACTTGGGTTGACGCGGTAGAAAAGGAAAGTTGGAAGCTTTTTAAGATCTATTTTGCTAATTTTTGGAGCGATGCAAAAACGACAATTGCCCGCACATTTTTTCGTTTCGCTTTTTTGGCAGATGAAGCATTTTTGACGATTGACGCGATTATACGAACATTTTATCGAAAATTTATCTCACGCAAACGCTTGCTCGAATGGGTTACGGCGGCACAAAGCGAACAAAGCAGTGCGAAAAATTTAAGCGGCTACTACTCGTTTATGGCAACTTCGCCAATTATCGCGGCAGTAATTTTCGTGCTTATTCTCACCTTTAATCCGAAAAATTTATTGATTGCCGCACCGTTTTTGATTGCATGGGCGTTTGCTCCAAGCATCGCTTTTCGTCTGAGCTTTCCACAAAATGTTGAGAAAATCGAACTGAATTCAGCCGAAATCAAATGGCTGCGTCAAGCTGCACGGCGAACTTGGCGGTATTTTGAAACGTTCGTTGGCGAAAGCGGACATTGGTTGCCGCCCGACAATTTTCAGCAAGATCCGCAAGACGTAATTGCTCATCGAACATCGCCGACCAACATCGGTTTGCTGCTCCTTTCAACTCTTGCGGCTCGTGATTTTGGTTACACAGGAACGCTCGAAACTATTGAACGCATTGAGCTTACGTGTATGACGATGGAACGTCTGACACGTGTTCACGGACATTTTTTAAATTGGTACGATACACAAACTTTAGAGCCGCTGATTCCGCAGTATGTTTCCACTGTTGACAGCGGAAATCTCGCGGGACATTTGATCGTGGTTGCCGAAGGCTGCCTGGAATTTGCCGATCAACCGCTATTTGGCGAACGCACACAACACGCATTTTCCGACACGCTCGATTTTATCAAAAGTGAAATCGTAGAAATTGAAAAGGCTAGTTTGATAAGCGATTCGGACAAATTACAAACGATCAAAACCGCCGTCGCCGCTTGCGAAATTGAGATTGCAAAAAACCTACCGGAAAGCCGCTCCGAATGGGATAAACTTTTTACTTTTTTCATAATAAAAAGCGAAAAGATTGCCGAAATTTTAGCCGAAATCTGGGCAAAGCCAAATGAATTCGTGGAATTGAGTTTTTGGACTACGGCACTACTTAACTTGGCTAAAAATTACGAACGCGATTTGCAAACGCTTTTTCCAACCGATAAAAGCGATGAAAAATTTGCACAAATTGAAATGGCTCGGCAAAATTTCAAACTTCGGGCGGAAAGCATCGCAGGTTTTTGTCGCCGGATTTGCCATGAAATGGATTTTAATTTTCTCTACGACGACGAGAAAAAAGTTTTGACGATCGGCTATCGCCCAACCGAAGGAACGCTCGATAATTCTTTTTACGATTTGCTCGCATCCGAAGCACGACTTGCCAGTTTTGTGGCGATAGCCTCAGGCGATGTTGAGCAGGAACATTGGTTTCGGCTCGGACGCAGTTTGGTTTCGTCAAATGGCAATCGTTCGCTTATTTCCTGGTCGGGAACGATGTTTGAGTATCTGATGCCGCTGCTCGTAATGCGTAATTATGAAAAGACTTTGCTGGATGAAACTTACAGTGCGATTGTCGAACGGCAGATCAAATACGGCGTTGAAACGGGTGTTGCTTGGGGCGTTTCCGAATCGGCTTACAATGCCCGCGATCTGCATCTGAATTTTCAATATGCACCTTTTGGCGTTCCCGATTTAGGCTTAAAACGTGGTTTATCGGAAGATCTGGTGATTGCTCCATATTCCACCGCACTCGCTTTGCCGTTTGCTCCAAAAGAAGCGATTGCCAACCTGAAACGCCTTGCAAATGAAGGAATGTTTGCCCGTTTTGGATTTTATGAAGCGGTTGATTACACAAAAAATCGCATTCCGCCGAAGCAAATTTCTGCCAAAATCGAAAGTTACATGTCGCATCATCAAGGAATGATTTTTGTTGCAATTGATAATTTCATCAATGGCGATGTGATGCAAAATCGTTTTCACCGCGATCCGATGATCGAATCCGCAGAGATGCTGCTGCAAGAGCGTGTGCCGGGTTTGACGAAAGAGATCGAGCGTCCGCAGATTGATGGAAAAGGGATTGATATTAATCGTTCAACTGCTTTAACTGCACCATTTCCAAGGCATTTTACATCAGCGAATCAGCCGACTCCGCAAGTTTGTTTGCTGTCAAACGGAAATTATACGGTGATGCTGACGACATCAGGGAGCGGGTTTTCGCGGGTTGGAAATCGTGCCGTTTCGCGTTGGCGTGAAGACGCAATGTGCGATGATTGGGGACATTTTTTCTATCTACGTGACGTCAGAAGCGGGGCGATTTGGTCGAGCGGTTTTCAGCCTACCTTACGTGAACCACAAAATTATGAAGCGGTTTTTACCGAAAGCAAAGGCGAATTTAAGCGACGCGATGCGGGAATCTTTACGCATACTGAGATTATTGTCGCGACCGAAGATGATGCGGAATTGCGGCGGGTTACTGTGACCAATGAATCGAGCCGGACGCGAGAAATCGAGATTACGAGTTACGCCGAAATTGTATTGAATGAGCAAGCCGCCGATGAATCGCACCGTGCATTCAGCAATATGTTTATCGAAACCGAATATGTTCCAGAAAAGCACACTTTGCTTGCCAAACGCCGCAAGCGTTCTGCCGAAGAAAACGAAGTTTGGGCGGCTCACACGGTTGCTAGGCATGGCGAACTGGTCGGCGAAATCGGTTTTGAAACTGATCGCGAAAAATTTATCGGTCGAACAAGAACGATTCAAAATCCGATCTCCGTTTTGGTTGATGGTGAAACGAAAGGAACGGTCGGCGTTCCGCTTGATCCGATTTTCAGTTTGCGAATCCGTGTTTTGATAAAACCGAATGAATCAGCAGTTCTATTTTTCTCAACCGCAGTGGCTGATTCACGCGAAAAAGCTCTCGCACTTTCCGATAAATACCGCGATCTGCACGCTTTCGAACGCACAGAAAAACTTGCATGGATTCGTTCGCAAGTTGAGCTTCGGCATTTAAGTATTTCAACCGATGAAGCCCATTTGTTTCAAAAATTAGCCGGACACTTAATTTATACCGACAAAACTCTGCGTCCGCGGCAGCGAATTTTGAAACTCAATAAGGGCACGCAAAAAGATTTGTGGAAATACGGAATCGGCGGCGATTTGCCTTTGATGATCGTGCGAATCAGCGAAGGCAAAGAAGCACGCTCGGAAATTCGCCAAATTTTGCGTGGACATGCCTACCTGCACGGCAAACAATTATTGTTCGATTTGCTGATTTTGAACGATCAGCCTTCAAGCTACGAGCAATCTTTTAACGAAGAATTGCTGGCGATGATTCGTTCCGGCGGAATGCAAACACAGATTGATACGCCCGGCGGAATTTTCCTCAGACGCACCGATATAATGTCGGAAGCAGACCGAATTACACTTCACACCGCGGCTCGCGTAACGTTCGTCAGCGAACGCGGAACGCTTGCCGAAGAGCTTGCCCGAAACGTAAAGCAAGCCGAATTGCCTCTGCATTTTGTGCCGCAAAAGTCTTCGCATACTTATAGGGACACGCTCGAAAATATGCCGGAAGCAGAATTCGCCAATGAATTCGGTGGTTTTACGAATGAAGGCAAGGAGTATTTCATCAAACTCGAAAAAGGAAAATCGACGCCTGCACCTTGGACAAACGTTATCGCCAACGAAAGCGGTTTTGGTTTTTTGACAACCGAAACCGGCAACGGCGTAACCTGGTCAAACAATAGCCACGAAAATCGTTTGACGAGTTGGTCAAATGATTCAGTGAGCAATTCGCCGCCCGAATGCATCTATATTCGCGACGAAGAAACGGGCAGTTTTTGGACGCCAACCGCCCTTCCAATTCGCGAAGATTCGCCGTATTTAACCCGCCACGGAAGCGGCTATTCGATTTTTGAACACACGAGCCATGGCATCAAGCAGGAATTATTAGTCTTCGCACCGGTTACCGGAAACGTAAAAATCTCGCGTTTGCGGATAAAAAACGTAACGCAAAGACAGCGAAAATTATCGGTAACATATTTTGCCGAACTCGTTTTGGGCGTCGAACGTGCAAAATCCGCTCCGTTTATTATCACCGAAATTGACGCTGCAACGGGTGCAATCATTGTCCGAAATCCTTACAACAACGATTTTGCCGACCGCACGGCTTTTGTCGCAACCTCAGCAAATACGAGAACTTGGACGTGCGATCGACGCGAATTTATCGGCTCTAACGGCACTTCAACGCGTCCCGCTGCAATGCTCCGAACACATCTTTCCGGTGCGATTGGCACAGGTTTTGATCCCTGTGCTGCAATGCAAACTGAAATTGAAATTCAACCCGATGAAACACGCGAAATTACTTTTATGCTCGGTGAAGAAGATTCTCTCGAAAATGCACAACGGAGCATTCTTCATCATCGGCAAAAACTAAAGGTTAACGAAGAATTTGATCGTTTGAATCAATTTTGGGACAAAACGCTCGGCACAATTCGAGTAAAAACACCCGATAAATCGTTGAATCAAATGATGAATCGGCAGCTTATGTATCAAACTTTGGCGTGTAGATTTTGGGCGAGAACGGCTTTCTATCAATCGAGCGGAGCGTTTGGTTTCCGCGATCAATTGCAAGATTCGATGGCACTCGTTTACACGCGACCCGATTTGGCACGAACGCATATTTTGCGAGCTGCCGCACATCAATTCAAAGAAGGGGACGTGCAGCATTGGTGGCACGAACCTTCAAACGCAGGAACGCGGACACGGATTTCCGATAACCTGATTTGGCTGATTTTTGTAACGTGTTTTTACGCAGAAAAAACTGCGGACACAAGTATTTTCGATGAAATCATCAATTTTCTTGATGCACCGATGCTGGCAAGCGGCGAAGCTGAAACGTATCTGAAATCGATTGTTTCAAACGAACGGGCGACTCTATTTGAGCATTGCATTCGTGCAATTGAAAAGAGTTTGCCGCTTGGCAAGCACGGTTTGCCGCTGATTGGTGCCGGCGATTGGAGCGATGGTTTGAACCGTGTAGGCAAAGCGGGAACCGGCGAAAGTGTCTGGCTAGGTTGGTTTTTTGCTAAAAGTTTGGAAGATTTTTCCGATGTTTGCGATGCGAGGAGCGAGACTGAACGGGCTGAAAAATATCGCCAACACGCAAAGCTTTTAGTTAAAAACATCGAGAAAAATGCGTGGGACGGCGATTGGTATTTGCGTGCCTTTTTTGACGACGGAACGCCGCTCGGTTCGCATCTCAGCGATGAATCTCAGATCGATTCGATTGCCCAAAGCTGGAGCATAATTTCCGGCAAAGGCAAAAAAGACCGCAGCGAACTTGCGATGCAAGCAGTTAATGAAAAGCTGATAAACATTGACGAAAAACTCGTTTTACTGCTCACGCCGCCTTTTGATAAAACTATACAAGAACCGGGCTATATCAAGGGTTATCCGCCGGGAATTCGCGAAAATGGCGGACAATACACACACGCGGCGGCATGGGCGATGATTGCGTTTGCACTTTTGGGCGACGGCGATAAAGCACATCAACTTTTTTCGATGTTGAATCCGATAAATCACACACGAACAAGCGAGGAAATTGACACATACAAAACCGAACCTTACGCAGTAGCAGCAGACATTTATTCAAACTCAAACCACGTCGGACGCGGCGGTTGGACTTGGTACACAGGTGCATCGGGCTGGCTTTATCGTGCCGCACTTGAAAATATTTTAGGCTTTGAATTACGCGGCAAAATTTTAACAATTAATCCTTGCATTCCGCAGGATTGGAAAGAATTTGAACTTATTTATCGTTATAAATCAACAACTTACAATATCAAAATCGAAAATCCAGACGGCGGTGGCAGCGGCGTAAAGAGTGTAGAATTGGACGGAGTGCTACTTCTATCGAATCAAATCGAACTTACTGACGATAATTTGACGCACAATGTTCGCGTGATTTTAGGCTAGTTTGAAGTCTTTATTTTTTCATCAGACGCCTTTTTACAAGTTCAACCAAAAATAAATATGTAACAGTCGCAGCCGTCAAAAAGACAAAATATGCAGGCGGCAACGGCACGAAGCCGAGAATTCCCGCGAGCGGTGAAAACGGTAAAATTACTGCGATTATAATTACCGAAATAACCGTTAAACTCAACGCTAAACTTGGTCGGCTTTTGAATGGATTTCCGACTGTGCGGATGATGAAAACGACGGCAGTCTGCGTCGCCAATGATTCAACAAACCAACCTGTGTGGAATTCTTTTTCGCCCGCTTTGAAAACATAGAGCAGAATATAAAACGTTAAAAAATCATAAATCGAACTAATTGGTCCGATATAAAGCATAAAATTTCGGATGAGTTTTATGTCCCAATGCTGAGGTTTGCGGACAAAACTATCGTCAACATTATCGGTTGGAATCGTGACTTGAGCTATATCGTAGAGAAAATTGTTGAGCAAAATCTGCGTTGGAAGCATCGGCAAAAACGGTAAAAAGAAAGCCGCACCAGCCATACTAAACATATTTCCAAAATTGGAACTTGTTCCCATCAAGAGATATTTCATTACATTGCCAAAGGATTTTCGACCTTCGATAATCCCGCCATGCAAAACGCTCAAACTGCGTTCCATCAAGACGATTTCCGCCGCATCTTTGGCAACATCGGTCGCGGTTGAAACCGAAATTCCTACGTCAGCCGTGCGTAAACTCGGTGCATCATTGATACCGTCGCCAAGATAGCCGACGACGTGTCCGCGGCGTTTCAAGGCAAGCAAAATCCGGTTTTTCTGCATCGGCGAAACGCGGGCGAAAATGTCAACTTTTTCGGCGATATGCTCGAGTGCGGAATCGCTCATTTTTTCAATTTCATCGCCCAAAACGATTCGTTCGCTCGCCAAACCAACCTGTTCGCAAACGTGCCGGGCAACGAGTTCGTTGTCGCCTGTGAGGATTTTCACCTTTACGCCGTCTTTTGCCAATTCTTCCAATGTTGTCTTTGCAGATTCGAGCGGAGCATCGGCAAACGTCAAAAAACCTGCCAATGTCATCTCAATCTCGGCATCATTTTGATAATTATTCTGAATTTCAACGGTTCGGTAAGCAACGCCTAAAACACGCAAACCTTGACGGCTGAAATCTTGAAAAACGGCTTCACTTTTAGTTTTTGATTCGGCGTTAAAAGGCAAAACCTTCCCGTCAATTTCATAATTTGTGCAGACTGCAAAAATACTTTCGGGGGCACCTTTGCTGATTAGAGTCCTTTTTTTATCAGCTTCTTCGACCACGATGGAAACTCGCCGTCGTTCAAAATCAAACGGGTTTTCGTCAACTTTCTTAAAATTTTCAACCTGCGATTTATCGTGTTTTATGATCGCGTCGTCAAGCGGATTGGCTTTATTTTTAATCGCGTAATTGAGCGGATTATTGACGCCGGTTTCAAAAAAACAATTGAGAAAAGCCAGTTGAAAAGTATGTTCGGAATTTTCGCCGAAAGGGTTTAAGTGCTTTTCCAAAGAAAGGTCGCCGCTAGTTAATGTGCCTGTTTTGTCGCTACACAAAATGTCCATACTGCCCAGATTTTGCATCGCCGCAAGGTGTTTTACGATTACCTTTTGTTTTGCCATTTTAACCGCACCTTTTCCGAGCGTAACGGCGGTAATCATCGGCAGAAATTCGGGTGTTAGCCCAACGGCAAGGGCAATCGAGAAAAACAATGATTCAAGGGGATCGCGTTGCAGAATTGTGTTGATAAAAAAGACGGAAATAACGAGTAAAAAGACGACACGCATTATCAAATAGCCGAATTTTCGCGTTCCTTGTTCGAAATCAGTTTCGGGCACTTTTTCGGTTAAACGTTCAGCGATTGCACCAAATTCGGTTCGACTGCCTGTGGCGGTAACAATTGCGGTCGCTGTTCCGCTGACGATTGAAGTTCCGAGAAAAACTTTGCTAAGCGTTGTGTTTACAGCGTTTGCGTCTTTTTTAACAGGCATGGATTCGCCGGTTAAAGAGGCTTCCTGAGCATGTAGATCATTTGCCTCAGTAATCCGGGCATCGGCGGGAACTAAATCGCCGGCGACTAATTGGATTACATCATCCGGCACAACATCGCGGCGGGGAATTTCACGCCATTCTCCGTCACGCAAAACTGCTGCTGTGAGAGAAATTGATTGTTTGAGACTTTCCGCCGCGTGCTGCGAACGCAATGTTTGAGCGAAGTTAACGATCACGCTCAAAAGCACCATCACAAAAACAATTCCGGAGTTTATCCAATCGCCGATAATAGCCGAAACCAAACTGACAACAAGCAAAATCGCAATTAAAGGCTCACTGAAAAGCCGAAAGAAGCGAAACATTGGTGAGACTTTTTGGCGTGTAACTGGCTCATTAAAACCGAATTTCTTCAAACGCGTTTTGGCTTCAGTAGTTGTTAAGCCTAAAGTTGGGCTGGCTGATTTCATAATTTCACCTTTTCAATTTACAAATGCAACTGCAACTGTTGTGCCGAATCTGTTTTTTCATCAAGTTAATTTGATTAATTCGGTTCCATGCAACTTCGCAAAAAAAAACTGCACAAAGTAACTGCGTGATTTCACGCTAACTTTATGCAGTCACCTGTATTTTACAGATTAAATTTTTCCGTTTTTCTAGTTGTTACGACGGCGGTTCCAATTACGGTTTCGATTGTATCCATCATTATAGCCGCGAATAAATCCTTGGCGATACGCTTGTTGAAAACCCCACGCACTTCCGAACATTCGATTGTATCCATCATTCGCCCTTCTATATTGTTGATTGTTTTGGGCGTTTGCACGTTGTCGCTTTCGTGCATCTTTTTCGCCTTGTTTAAATCCGTCGTTATAGCCTTTTTGCCAAGCAGTTTGCCACATTCTGCTGCCGTTATTTTCATAACGATTGTTGTTTCGTTGCTTTTGTTTATTATTACGATTGTCTTGCCGATTTCGTTGGGCTTGAACGTTTAGATTTGATAAAACAACGAAACTGACCAATAACGCGAAGGCAAATCCGATGATCTTAATTTTGTTTATTATTTTATTAATACTCATATTTTTTCCTCGAAATATAAATCTAAAGTATTTACTAGCAAACATCTGTGCGGTAGGACACACACAGAAGAAATTATGCGGCAATTTTGGGTTTATCTTTGGTATTTTGAGATTCGTTTGGGTGAAACCTGGAATGAGTTCGCCGCCAAAGATATTTTGGATAATTTGCATAAATCGGGTTTTGCGGCAATCCGCAATCGTCGTCAACGGCTTCTTTGTGTTCAAATCCGGAAGTTTCGGGAATAGGAAGTTTTGTGTTTGTTTTAGCTGTATTTTCCATAATTTTAGTTATCTGAAACATTAATTTCTTCGGCTTTAATGATGTTGTAACAGAGGCAAGTCGCTGATTCTAAACCTTTTCGGTTGATAATTTCGAGACTGCCCCGGCTGTAGCTGATTAATTGCTGCTGCTGCAAAATTGTTGCTGATTTATTAACGGCTTCGCGGCGAACGCCTAACATATTCGACAAAAAATCTTGTGTAATTTGAAATTTGTCAGACTGCATTCGGTCCGAGGTCATCAAAAGCCAACGGGCAAGGCGTTCTTCGATTCTATGGAAACGATAACAAACGGCGGATTGTGTGATTTGAGTCATTAGAGAATGTGTAAAGCGTTGCAAAATAGCAGGTAATTCGCCTTGGTGATTACATTCTTCAAGAAAATCGGCAGTAGTCATTCGCAATGCAGAACCGACGCCTTGCACGAGAGCCACATTGCCGGAAGTTTTTACACCCAAAAACACGGCAACTCCAACCATTCCTTCATTTCCGATTATTCCAACTTCAAGAGTTGAACGCTCTCCAACGGCAGACAGCAATGAAATAATTCCTATCTCAGGGAAGTAAACATGGCTGATAACATCGTTTATTTCGTAAATGTTTTCGCCAAAGATCAAATCAAATCGCTTTAATTTCGGAATCAATTGTTGATAGTTTGTTGCAGATAAAGAGGCTAGTATTCGGTTAGCTGGATTAGTTGTTTCGGGCATCGTAAATCTCCTTATTTCGGTCGCGTCTTGAATTAAGACAGCAGACGGCACAAAAAGAAGTTGGTTAGACCAATCCCGATGTCGAATGTTGAATTTCTAAAGAACTAAAAGTTTCCAAGCGGTTACAGTATCACAAAGATTAATTGATGTCGTCAGTTTTATCGAAAGTTCGGGAAACGTTTCTGCCGAGCAAACGCTTGTATTCTTCATTTACAACCTCGTAGCATTCGCAAACAGCCTTTTCCAATCCTTCGCGATCTATAACGGTAATTGTTCCGCGAACATTTGTAATCAATTTCTTTTTCGCAAGTTTTTGAGCCGCAAGTGTTACACCTTCGCGGCGAACGCCAAGCATATTCGAGATCAAATCGTGCGTCATCACTAATTCATCCGAATCTAAACGGTCGTGGCTAAGTAATAGCCAACGGCAAAGCTGCTGCTCAACGGTATGGAGACGATTACAAACTGCAGTTTGCGAAATTTGTGTTAGAAATGCTTGTGTGTAGCGAAGTAATACATTTTGAAACATTCGGCTGAGTGCAAATTCGGCTTTCACATCCTTTGCCTTCATCTTAAAACCAATTCCGGCACTTTGAACTACGGCTCGATTTGTAGTTGTGTCACCACCCATAAACAGTGAAACGCCCAGCAATCCATCGTTTCCGACCACTCCGATCTCGGCAGTTGCACCATTTTCCATAATATAAAGAAGTGAGATAATTGCCGTTGTCGGGAAATATGCAAACGCAGACGTATCGCCTGATTCATAAAGAACGTCTCCAAGCTCAAATTCCATCGATTCCAACTTTGATTGAATACGAGCCGCTTCAACCGGCGGAAGGGAAGCAAGCAGGAAGTTTTTCCGGCTATCGATCAGATCGGAGACAGGATACATAAAACACCTCAAAACTTCTTAGAAATTATTCTTAACAGATTATCGTAACAGAAAAAATGGATTCGTATGTGCGTTAGCACACATAAGAGCTTGAAAGAGTAAAATAATAAATAATCTATTCGCCGTGTTATAAATTATTGGGATTAAGGATCAAGCATTAAACTATGTTCGATTTTGATTCGTATCAGAAGAAGGCAGTTTGTGTATGATAAGGTTAAATAGTTGTTAAATAAGGGCTTTCAGATTAACGTTAAGAGGAACGGTAATTGCAACAAAATAAGGGTTTAGAGCTATTTGTTTCTCTGACAAATAAAACCAACGGGTAAAAAAATGACTATAACAGATGTAAAAGTCGCCAAAGATACAGGTCAAGGATTTCAGTATAATAACGAAAAGATCTCAGAAACTGTGTGGAAGACAATTTTTGAGCATTCGCCGATTGGTTTTGCCTTGTGGGATAAAGAATTGAAATATGTGCGAATCAATCATGCTCTCGCGAAAATGAATGGTTTTCCAGAAAAAACTTACTCATCAAAAATTGCCCGCAGCGATATAAATTTAATTTCCGAAGAAACCATTTCTATCATGCAAAAAGTTATTGCATCGGGAGAGGCTTTGATCGGGCGTGAAATTACCAGAAGTCTTCCACATAACTCAAATGATTCGAGGACTTGGCTCGTAAGCTATCATCCTTTCTATGATGAGGGAAAAATTGAAGGTGTTTTAGCTTCCTCCGAAGACATTACAGAGCGAAAGAAAATTGAAACTGAAAATCTACGGATTTTGGAAGAATTGCGTCATCGGGAAGCAAAATTTGATTCATTGATTTTGGCAACGGCAACTACTTATTGGAGTGCGAATGCCGAAGGCGAAATAATTGACGATGTGCCGATGTGGGATAAACTGACCGGGCAATCTACATCGGATATGCAAGATTCTTGGATGGCAGGATGTTATCCATCCGGACGACGTTGAGATAACTGCACAAAAATGGCAGACAGCACTTCAAGAGAAGAACTTATACGAATCAGAATTTCGCCTGAAAATGAAGAGTGGTGAATATCGCTATTTTCTCTCGCGGGCGTTGCCTGTGCTTGACATGAATGGGGAAGTGCGGGAATGGGTTGGTGTTAATGTTGACATCGAAAATCAGAAAAACAGCGACTTCAAATTGGTAGAAGCTGCAATTGAGCGTGAAGAACTTTTACGGCGAGAGCAAACTGCCCGCAAAGAAGCAGAAGAAGCCAATCGTTTGAAAGATGATTTTTTGGCGACTCTTTCACACGAACTTCGCACACCTCTGACAGCAATTCTTGGCTGGGTAAAAATGCTTCGTGCCGGACAACTTGACGATGCAGAGATTCCGCACGCACTTGAAACCATCGAACGAAATACAGAAATTCAAAACCAACTAATTGAAGATCTACTCGATGTTTCAAGGATAATTTCAGGAAAAATTCTTCTTGAAATTCAACCAATTCAGACATCATCCATCATCGAAACTGCCTTAAATTCAATTCTGCCATCCGCGGAAGCAAAAGGAATTCAAGTAATCAGCCATATGCAGGCGAATACTTCGAAAATATCGGGCGATCCGCGAAGGATTCAGCAGATTTTATGGAATCTGCTTTCAAATGCTGTGAAATTTACACCTCAAGGCGGACAAATTAATGTTTCGCTGAGCGAGAGGAATAATTGGCTTGAGATTTGTGTAAAGGATACTGGAATTGGTATTGAAAGAGAAATTTTAACCAAGATTTTCGAGCGTTTTCGTCAGGCTGATGCAACGAAAACCCGTCGCCATAGCGGCTTAGGATTAGGACTCGCGATTGTCCGGCATTTAACGGAAGCTCACGGCGGAACAATTGAAGCTACGAGCGAAGGCGAAGGTAAGGGTTCGACATTTACCTTGCGTTTGCCAACTATTGCACAACAAAAATCGGCAATTCAACCTGCTGTGTTACCAAAAATAAATGATGGAAAATTGCGGCTTGATGGCATACGTTTGCTTGTGGTGGACGACGATGAAGACAATCGTGATTTATTGAAGACTTTGCTTTCGCACTACGGAGCTATTGTTACTTTGGCAAGTTCGGCGGCAGAAGCGATGAAGATTTTGCTCAATTCTCAGCCTGATATTTTGATTTCGGATATAGGTATGCCGGATGAAGATGGCTATCAATTTATGACCAAGGTGCGGAAATTATCGAAGGAAAAAGGCGGCAGCGTTCCCGCAATTGCTTTAACCGCTTTTGCAAAAATTGAAGACCGCGAAAAAGCTTTGTCCGTTGGTTTTCAAAAACATATTGCAAAGCCGATTGACCCGACGGCTTTCGTTAAAGTAATCGCCGAAATGGCATTGGGACTTGGCAGTTAGCATAAAAATTTATGTTCTCAAAAGGAACAACACTTAACATCTTCTTTGCGGCAACTTTTTTACTGTTGATCTTAAATTGTGTGTTTCTGGTGCAATCTATAAAGTCGCTTATTTCAGCCGAAGATGTTGTAGATCGCACATACAGAGTTCGGATGCAAGTAGATGAAGTGCTTTCCTTAGTTAAAGATGCAGAAACCGGACAACGGGGTTTCATTATTACAGGTGAGGAACGATATCTCGGACCATACAACGAAGCATTATCACGCATCGATTCTTCAATCAATCAACTGCAATTGCTAACCGAAGATAATCAATTGCAACATGAGAGAGTTGGCATTCTTCGGGAAAAAGTGCGGCTAAGAATTAATCGCCTTCAGGACGTAGCGGGTGTGCGACGCAGCAAAGGTTTTATCGAAGCTCAAAATATCGTTTTGACCGGAATCGGCAAAAAGGAAATGGACGATGTGCGATCCGTTGTCGCAGAAATAAAAGCTGAGGAACTAAACCTTTTTAACCAACGTTTAAGCGAAAATTCTCGAAGAAGATTTACTACGTGGATTACCATCGCTATAACAAGTCTTGTCAGTTTCGGATTCATCGTTTTCCTTTTCGTTTATATCAAGCGGGATCTTTCCGGACGGGTCAAACTTGCCGAAAATCTGCGTGTCAGCCAGGAATTGACTCAAGCAACCATAAATTCACTCGATGCCCATATCGCCGCAATTGATGAAAAAGGCAATATTATCGTCATCAACAAGGCTTGGGAAAATTTTGTCAAAGAAAATGCCGATGATTTGTGCCAAGTTCACGAGGCAACTATCGGCTTAAGCTATAAAGACATTTATCAAATCGGTAAAAAACACAGCGAAGAAGAATTAGAAACTGCGATTAAAGGAATCGGCGAAGTTTTGAATGGAGAGAAAGATCAATTAATTTTTGAATATCATTGCGAAACGAAAGCAGGCGAGCATTGGTTTTTGGTGAATGTAACGCCTATGAGACTGGAAAAAAGCGGCGTTGTTATTTCGCAAACCGATATTACGTCTATGAAAAATGTCGAAAAAGAACGCGAAAAAGTTTTGCAGCTCGAAATCGAGACCCGCATCGCATTTGAAAATCTAAATCGCACCAAAGATGAATTTCTGGCAACGATTTCGCATGAACTGCGAACGCCGCTCAATGCAATTCTAGGTTGGGCGACAATGCTCAGAGCCGGAGATTTTGATGCCGAAACCAAAAGCAAAGCACTTGAAACAATCGAACGCAACGCTCAAATCCAACTCAAATTGACGGAAGATTTATTGGATGTTTCCCAAATAATTTCCGGCAGGCAGTCTTTTAAAAGTGAAGCAGTTAACCCGACCGAAATGCTCAACTCTGCGATTGATGCAATCGAACTTGCGGCAAGAGCAAAACAAATAAAAATCGAAAAGCGATTTGAGAAGAGCGATTTTCTCATCGCCGGCGACCCAAACCGCCTGCAGCAAATCTTTTGGAATCTGTTATTTAACGCCGTTAAATTTACTCAGGAAGGCGGAACTGTTGAAGTTTTGCTGGAAAAAAACACAAAGAACGCCAGGATTTCTATCCATGATAACGGCGTTGGGATTTCAGACGAATTTATTACTCTGATTTTTGAACGGTTTCGCCAAGCCGATGGTGCAATTACAAGGAAATATGGTGGGTTAGGTCTTGGATTGGCAATCGTGAAAAATCTGGTAGAACTCCATGGCGGCACGGTGAATGCCGTCAGTGATGGAATTGGCAAAGGCTCAACTTTCGTCGTTGAAATTCCGTTGATGAACGGCAAACATTAAAGCCCGTGTTTCTTAATCATATTGTAAAGCCGCGGACGATAAACACCCAAAAGATTTGCCGTCGCCTGTTTATTGCCTTTACTTCGCGTAAGTGCGGCTTTCACGATGCTTTCTTCAAGTTGTTCAAATACATCGTTTAGATTTGGAGTTTGTGTCGGATCCGGAATTTTTTTGACTATAAGCTCACCGATTTCTTCAAACGACATTTGTTCGTCGAAAATTTCAGACGCGGGAAGCGTTATTCTCGGAGAGTCACTTTTTGAAACAGTCGAGCCTGAACCATCCAAAGACGGAAGATTTTTGACTTCGATAGTATCGCCTTTACACAGTAAAACAGCACGTTCCAACGCATTTTGAAGTTCGCGGACATTACCCAGCCAACTATGTCCGAAAATTCTTTCGTAAGCTTTTTGGGAAATTCCTTTCACCGGACGATTATATTTTTCGGCAAAAATCTGTAAAAAATGTTCTGCGAGACGCTGAATATCTTCCGGGCGTTCGCGAAGCGGTGGAACTTCAATTGAAATCGTGTTTATTCTGAAATAAAGGTCTTCGCGAAGTTTCCCATCTTCGACAGCCTTCCAAGGGTCGCGATTCGTTGCACAAATCAAACGGAAATCTGCCGTTTGAGGTTTATCGCTGCCGACCTTCGTATAAACCCTTTCCTGCAAAACACGTAGTAATTTTGGTTGTAAATCAATCGGCATTTCGCCAATTTCATCAAGCAAAAGACTTCCGCCACTCGCCTGTGCAATGAGTCCGCTTCGTTCGTTGACCGCACCGGTAAATGAGCCTTTTGTATGCCCAAAAAGTTCGCTTTCGATCAAATCCTTTGGTAAAGCCGAACAATTAACTTTCACAAATGGCTTTTTCGCCCGCAAACTGCGGTAATGAATCGCGTTGGCTATCAATTCCTTGCCAGTTCCGCTTTCACCAAGAACCAAAATATTTGCATCGGAAGTTGCTACGCTGTCGATCATTTCAAAAATGTCTTGCATTTGCTTGCTGCTTCCGACAATTTCTTCGTAAGTAGAACGCGTTGAAAGCTTGCTCCGCAAATGCTGAATCTCTTTGGATTTGCCGCCAAGTTCGAGAGCTTTTTCGAGCAAAACTACAAGCCGATTCATATCCAAAGGCTTTTCAACGAAATAAAATGCTCCGAATTTAGTTGCTTCAACGGCGATTTCAAGTGTTCCAAACCCTGAAATTACAATAACTTCAGTTTCCGGCGAAATCTTCTTAATATTTTGCAAAACCTCGAGTCCATCCATATCCGGCAGACGCAAATCCAGCAAAACTATATCGAATTTATCGCTTTCCGCAGCTTTAATTCCATCCGCAGCAAGCATCGCCGTCGTTACTTCAAACCCTCGCTTTCTGAGGTTAAAAGCCATGAAATCAATGGTTGAAACATCGTCGTCAATTATTAGAACTTTTGCTTTTGTCAAAATAAAATCTCCTTATTTTTCGGCGTTCTAAAAAAGTAAGTTGAATGAACGCGTAACATCCAAACTGTAATGAAACATTACACATTTTGCAAACCATATAAACGACAGATTATGTACGATAAGACTTTAACTTCATTAAAATCAACATTTATTATCTAAACAAGCTTTTCAGTTATTACCAAAAATATTGGCACAGCTTTTGCAATGTCCATATCGTACAATTTGGGGAACATTTCTTAAAAAAAGGAGATTTTGATATGTCATTACAAAAAGACGTGGTTTGCGGAATGCAAATCGAAGAATCCGAAGCTGTTGCACAAACAGATTATATGGGAAAAACCTACTATTTTTGTGCGACGGCGTGCAAAATTCGTTTCGATGAAGAACCGGAGAAATACACCCATCAAACCGAAGGACACGAGTAATCAACCTTCAAGTTTCTGATTATTTATTGGCTAAAAACCAATAAATAACTTAACCACAGGAATCCTTCAAAAGATGCATGTAGTTACTGAATCCGATAAGCTGAAATTTTGCCAGAGTCAATTAAGGATGGAAGCTGAGTGTCTTTCCAAATTAACATTCAGATAGCATTCTCGTGTTAGCCAAATTATTTTGACAAAGGCTTTTTTGACAATAGTCAATTCTCATATTGGTAGTTCATCCTACGTTGCAAGTATGGTTTACGATTTACCCATACTATAAACTTTCAACTTATCGGATTATTTTTTCGATTTGGAACAAATGGTTGGAACAAATGGAAGGAAAAAAACTAGTCGGTTAAATAGTTTGACTAATCAAACATTGATTGATCGAAAAAGGCTGAAAGAAAGAAATTACGATGAGTAGAATATATTGAACGAAAATACAACGAAACAAGCATTGGATCATTCGGAAAGAAGAGTGGAACGAACTATTGAAGAATAAACGGAAAAAATACTATCGGACGTTTTTCTTTACCGAGCATTGGGCTCAATCGGTTTGTCGTTTTATTTTGAACTGTGCCGAAACGCCGCAAAAAGCAGATTTAATGGACAATGGGTTTCGCCGTTTTTGTTGCTTGCAAAACTGAGACAAACACGACAACCTCCACGCAGACGAATTCAGCGGGCGATAAGAAAACCGACGCAAAAACGATAAAGCTTGCATTTGTAACAAATAATGCTCCGGATTACTGGGTTGATCCAACCGCGTGTAGAAGATGATTGACGGTAACTGAAAGACTTATTACGAGACGATCATTTTATTTATGAATGCCGGTAAACCTTGTAAAGTTATCCAGATAGTGTCATCAGCATCCACCTAAAATCTTCGAAATAATTCTCGTTATTTAGAGTAAATTCTTGATTTAATTGGTTTCAAAGTTTGTCTATTCGTAAATACTTACGAATTTTCGGAGCATATCCCCAGCTGATTCCGGCGTGATAGCCCGCTGCGTTGAGGCTAAAAGCTCATACCCAACCATAAATTTACGAATCGTAGCTGAACGTAATAATGTCCGATAAAAATGGGCGTGGAAGTGATTTTCCGGATGTTTTTTTCCCGTCCGTAGGCTTTTTATGAAATCCAAAAGTGTAGGGAAACGGCGTGTCAAAAAGTTTGCCATAATTAGCAGTCGTGTCTTGCAGAATCTCCGCTAAACTATTGCGTTCTATATCATTTAACTAATCAATCGAACCGAAATGACGACGGCTGATGATTATTGTTTCAAACGGGTAAACCGCCCAAAAAGGAACTAGTGTCACAAGATCATTGTTTTCGTGAACGATTCAAATTTCACTTTTAGGTTCGACTTGTAAATAATCGCTTAGCAAACTTCGTCCCATTTTCTCATAGTATTTCCCCTGGAAATTCAATTCTTTCTGTGGTTCATTTGGAATGTTTTCATTCGCCCAAACTTGTCCGTGCGGATGTGGATTGCTGGCTCCGCCGGCTCTTGTATTTCCCGGACACAGGTAGAAGGTAGGATCAAAAGCCGGTTGCGACTCTTTTTGTGAATCTTCCATTTGCCCTTGCCAAGGTCGCTGCGTGCGATGCGGTGAAACTAGAATCTATTCGCCGATCAATGGATTAAAACGCCGATGCGGCTTTTGATGTAGTTCCGTTAATCTGCTCGATCTTTCACCGATTTATAGAATTATTTATTAAAGATTTTGGCAAATTCTTCAGGCTTAACTTTAGGTTTGCGGTCGTATGTCATCAATCCGTTAATTTCCTGTTCGACATCGGTTAATTGGGTATAGCAATAGCCTACGATCGCCCTGTTATTGCTCAAGGCGACAACCGCAGAATCTATTCGTTGCAAAAAATCGTCCTTATTTGGAGCAATATTTCCATAACCAAATTCATTGGATTTTTTTTCTTCGTTGATGCGGTAGGCAACACCGCCAAATTCCGTAACAATAATCGGCGAACCATTATATTTGTAGCCGTTTGCTAAGGCTTCTTTCCCGTTTTTGGGAAAATTTGTGCGGTCAGTTTCCAAAATTTTATATTTTTTTGCTAACTCTTCGCCGGTTGCGTAATCGTGAATTCCAAAGATATCCGTTATATCAGTGTGCTCCCAACCATCATTATCCTGAACAAGCCTTGTTTGATCGAGCGAGCGAATAAAGTAATACATTGATTTAGCGTGTTCTTGTTGCTGTCTGTCTGTCGCGATTTTAAATGCCCCCCAACTTTCATTGATTGGAGTCCAAGCAATTATCGAAGGATGATTGTAATCGCGGGCAATCGCTTGTTGCCATTCATCGGCAAAACGGGCGACGTAATCATCTGTATAAATATCAAAAGCATTCGCCATTTCGCCCCAAACCAATAAACCCAGTTTGTCGCACCAATACAGCCAACGCGGATCTTCAACCTTCTGATGTTTTCTCGCTCCGTTAAAACCAAAGGCTTTAGTCATTTTTATATCGTATTGAATTGCTTCATCACTTGGCGGAGTAATCGTGCTATCTTGCCAATAACCCTGATCTAAGATCAGTTTTTGAAAATAGGGAACGTTATTTAACAAAACTTGCCCGTCTTTGGTTGAAATTTTCCGTTGTCCAAAATAAGTATCAACCTTGTCAATTACTTTTCCATCGGAATCGAGTAATTCGACCTTTAGATCATAAAGCGTCGGATTTTCGGGACTCCAAAGTTTTTGGTCTTTAATTTTTAGTCTTGCCGATGGATTAGCTCCGGCTTTTGCTTCGGCAAAATCTTCGATCGAAGCAACTTCAATATTATTCAATTTAGCCGTGTATCTGAGAGTTTCGCCGGATGTGGCGGGTTTATTTAGAATAGTCTCGATCTTAACCTTGGAATTATCGATATCGGGAGTGATCTTGAATCGCTTTATATTCAGCACAGGAACTGTTTCAAGCCAAACGGTTTGCCAAATCCCGGTAGTGCGTGTGTACCAAATGGCTGCTGATTTTTCTTCCCAAAATTGTTTGCCGCGGGGAATTGTGCGGTCGGACGAAGGGTCAAGAACCCGCACTATAATTGAATTTTTCTGATTCTCTAAAACATCGGTAATATCTGCGGAAAATGGAACGTGTCCGCCGCGGTGGGTAGCGACTTGCTCTCCATTTACCCAGACTGTCGCTTCATAATCAACAGCTCCAAAATTCAACATCACGCGTTTATTTTCGCTTCTAAATGCATTTGGCACAGTTATTTCTTGCCGATACCAAACAATATCATGAAATCCGGTCTCACCAATGCCCGAAAGTTTTGTCTGAAATGCAAATGGAACATTGATAATTTTTGAAAATTTAACCGCCGGATTTTTATACCAACCTTCTTTCATTCCTTGATTTGAATCGTCAAATTCAAATTGCCAGCTTCCATTGAGATTTTGCCATTCGCCACGAACAAAATCAGGTCGCGGATATTCCGGACGTGGAATATTTTGCTCCTTAGCGTTGGCTAATTGGAAACTAATTAAAATGAAAGACGTGGCAAATAATATACTTAAGGTTTTGGCAATTCTATCTTTAGACATAAGTTGAAAATTTCGCTTGTTTTTGATTTTCTGATGTAAGCGGTTACATAATAAATTAAACCTTCTCAAAATGCTACTGTTTTTTTTCGCTCTTTGTAGGCAAAATTCAGAAAAGCAAATGTTGATTAACTCCTAAAACTTTTTTTCAAATGTTTTTTTAATTAGTATTTACTTAAGGTTTTGTTAAATTTCATGCCTTACTGCAATTTTTACACTAAAATTAAACATTAGTAATTATTATCTGTTTAATTAAAATAACTCATTGACATAAAAAAAAACCTACGTTAGAATCTCCACACAATTGATGTAAACGATTACATACTTTCGGAAGTAAATTTTTTTGAGATGGGATGTAAGCGGTTACATTTCCAGTAAAAAGAAGGAAATCCGGTTTAAAAATTTGGAGGAAATATGAAATTGCTGAAAAGATTTTTGCATTTTGGCGTGATTATCTTAGCTTGTGGCTTATTCGCATCACCGATATTTGGGCAAAGTGACAGAGGTTCTATTAGAGGAACAGTTACCGATCCAAGTGGAGCATTAGTCCCAAATGCAAAAGTGATTGTGACCAATAACGACACAGGTGAGAAACGTGAAACCGTCAGCAATGACGAAGGAATATATAATGTTCCTGAGCTAAAAGCCTCAAATTATACCGTAGTTGTTGAAAGTTCAGGATTTAAGAGCTCAACCCTTTCAAATGTTTCCGTTGGCGTTCAGGTTACCAGAACTGTCAATGTGACTCTTGAAATCGGTGTCGGAGCAAGCGTCACCATTACAACTGAACCTGCTGCAATTAGTGCGGATTCATCAGGCGTGCAGCAAAGAAATGTGACGGAAAGGGAAGTCAGAGAGCTTCCACTAGTGGTTGCATCTGAAGCGGGTGGTCGTTCCCCTTTATCCTTTATATTTTTGGACAGCAGCGTTGTGCCGACCGGAAATAACAGTTCAGGATTGAATGCGACAAACTTTAAGATCAACGGCAGTCAGGGTCTCGGACAAGATATTTTGATTGATGGAGCCGGAACAAGACGCGGCGAAAATGGCACATTTTTTACGGAAGTTGCTCCAGGTCCTAATGCTTTTCAAGAATTTACAATTAACACAAGCAATTATTCCTCGGAATTTGGTAATTCAAGCGGCGGAGTTATTAGTTTTACCATCAAATCCGGCGGAAACGATTTTCACGGTGAAGGTTATTATTTGAATATTAACGAATCACTTAATGCAAATCGCACTTTGACCAAACTTGACGGAAATCCCCGACCGTTAGACAGACAACGAAATTACGGTTTTTCAGTTGGCGGACCAATTATTTTACCGGCATTTAACGAAGGCGGACCTTTTGTTTATAACGGACGCAACAAATCATTTTTCTTTTTTAATTATGAAGCCTATAGAATTAAACAAACTGAAAGCGTGATAACTACCGTTCCTTCCGTTAAGATGCGAAGCGGAGATTTCAGCGAACTTTTGACCGATCCATACATCCTTGGTTTTTTCGGCGGACCGTTACTTATCTATAACCCAGGTCAACCGGTGGGGGCACGTTCGCCATTTGCAGGAAATATTATTCCGGCTGGCTCAATTAGTCGCGTCGGTGCAAATCTGGTCAATTTATTTCCGCTGCCTAATCGCACCGGACCGAACGGTTCAACGGTTTTTCGGAATTATCTGGCGAATAGCGAGGCGGGTTCACAGACTCAAGCTTATACTACGAAAATCAACCAAACTTTAACTGAAAAACAACAACTTAATGTCAGTTTTATTTATCGTGAATTACCAAGCACAAAAGGCGGATTTCCAAGATTTCCGACAGAAAGCGGTTTTGTTAATCAAGGGGTTTGGGATCAAAAGTTTCTTTCGTATTATGTCCGTTCTCAGCACGATTATTCAATTACAGGTAATTTGCTCAACCATTTTCTAGTTGGTTGGAACAGAACCAGCGTCCAAAATTTTAACTTTGGTCGTGGCGAAGGCAGAGCAACCGCTCTCGGAGTTCCGGTTGGTTCAACCCAAGATAAAGGTTTGCCGATGGTTGGCTTTCCGGGCTATGGCGACCCAATTTTTAGTGGTGATCCACGAGCAATTAATCCGGGCGGTTCAACATTCTTCGATAATGTGACAAATGATAATACACTGCAATTATCAGATTCTGTTACATATACTCGCGGAAAACACACATTTCGTTTTGGTGGTGATGTTCGCCGTCAGCAATTAAATTTGGACGCTCGTTTTGATATTGGCGGACAATTCAATTTCAGAAGCAATCAAACTGCTAATAATAATGACGGTAACCAAGGTCATCCGGTTGCCAGTTTGCTAACCGGTAGAACTGAATTTGCATTCAATAGTTTACAGGCGATCCAGCCGGCGTATGAATATTTGTTTGCTTCAGGATTTGTCCAAGATGATATCAAATTAACGCAAAAACTGACGTTAAATGTTGGAATTCGTTACGACTATAATGCTCCTAGAAATGAACGCCAAGACCGTTTTCGCGGATTTGATCCAAATGTCCGTAATCCGGAAGTAAACAGACTTGGTGCTTTAGTTAGTCCGAGCGGAACAGGTGCTTTGAAAGCAGAATATCGAGGAATTGCCAAACCTGATCTGAAAAATTTTGGTCCTAGAGTCGGATTTGCCTATGCACTTAATGAAAAAACTGTAGTTCGAGGCGGCTACGGACTCTATTATTCGCCGGTTTTTTACGGAAATGGCGGCGACGGTTTGCAGGGTTACAATTCAGGCTCGACCGTTATTAACTTTGGTTTGGATACCAACATTTCACTCGATAATTTCCCTAAATTACCAACTGTAAATCCGACAGGTCAATACGTTAATGATCTTTCTATTACTCAAGATTATTACGACCTAAACTTCAAATTAGGCAGAGTTGCTCAATATGATTTAAACCTTCAACGTCAATTGCCATACAATTTCATAGCTTCGTTAAGCTATATCGGCAATAAAGGAACAAGGCTTCGTTCAAGTTTCAATCCGCTTAATTCACTTCCGATCGAGGCTTTGAAACTTGGGGATGCTCTCTTGAGAAAGAAAGTAGCTGATCTAACCCCTGCAGACAGAGCATACGCAAGCAGCGTTGGATTTACATTGCCGTCAAGTGCAGATGCCGTTTATGCGGGATTCAACAATCAGGGCGGAAGCGGATTATTAGAAAGATCCGTTGCACAGGCATTGCGTCCTTTTCCACAATACGGAGCGATCAACAATCGTTTGGAAAGCCAGGGACAAAGCAGCTATAACGCTTTGAAAGCTGATTTACAAAGACGTTTTAGCCAGGGCGTTCAATTTGGAATTTCCTACACATTTGCCAAACAGATCACCGACGCAGCCAGCGATCTATATGGCGGTTCGGCTTTGACCGGAGTTTTGCAAAATCCGGCAGATCGAAAATCACTAAGGTCAATTTCACCTGATGATGTCAAACATTCGGTCGTTTTCAGCTATCTGCTTGAACTTCCATTTGGCAAGGGAAAACCTTTTCTAAATAGTAATCCGTGGGTAGATCGTCTGGTTGGAGGATTTCAAATCAGCGGAATCCAAAGGTATCGAGGCGGAACTCCATTGACTGTCTTTATTGGCGGCGGACCTCGAGAATTTCTTGATCTGCTCGGTTGGGGCGGAAACTTGCGTCCTAATGCAACCGGACAATCTTTTTATGCGGATAATCCAACAATCCCCGGAAATCTGTCTCAAACCAGATATATAAATCCGGCAGCTTTCAGTCGTCCAACTTCTTTTTCAGGAACCGCAGCACCAATTGGAAGTGCCGCTTACGCATCCTTCTATGCTAATCCTAATGTATTTTTAGGCACGGCAGCACCGACATTTGATGGTCTTCGCACTCAAGGATTTTTCAGCGAAGATTTGAATATCTTGAAAAAGACCAGAATCACGGAAACTACTTTCTTGGAATTGAGGATAGAATTTTTCAATCTACTGAATCGCACACGACGAACTCCGGCAGAAGTAAATCTTGATAATGCGGGAATATTTGGATTCTCAGGATTCTACTCAGATGTATATCAACCTCGAAGAGTGCAGCTTGGGGCTAGATTTATATTCTAATTTTGGATAGAAAGAGAATAGAAATAATGATTTGATTTATTTCTATTCTCTACCCAAATTGAGTATGCTTTGATTTTTGATATATGAAACCAATATATATTTTTCAAAAATCTGTTTTTTGCTTAACACTCATTTCGTTAATTTGTGTGAGCGTTATTTCCCAAACAAAAGGGAACAAATCTATCCCTAAACCATCGCAAAATAAATCAGTTTTGCGTCAAGACTTTAATCAATCAGGTATTGAGTATTTTAAAAGCGGAGATTTGATTAATGCTCGTTTGATGTTTGAAAAATCGTTAAGACAAAATCCTAAAAATGTTGAATCTCATACATATCTTGGTATAATTGCCGACCAAAGCGGAGACTTTGAGCAAGCCGAAAAACACTTTTCATTAGCAGCTAAATATAATCCAAAATCTGCGTCGGCACGAAATAATTACGGAGCAATTTTATTAAGGCAGAAAAAAAACCAATTAGCTCAAACCGAGTTTACAGCTTCGTTGCGGCTTAACCCGGATCAATCTAATGCATTAATAAATTTGGCTCAAATCAAATTTGAGGAAAATACAACCGCCAGTTTAAATGAATCGCTAATTCTTTTCGAACGTGCCGATGCCTTAACCTCGGATTTTTTGATTGCCCGATCATTACTGATCACCTCGCTCAAACTAAAAAAAAATGAATTGGCAAATAGTTACTATGAGAAATATAAAACTCGTCTGGAACAATCTGTTGAAGCGAAAAATGATTTGTCGGGACGGCTAGAAATCGGAACGGTTTTATATGAAGCTAAACTGTTAGAACTTGCCGAACAAGAAGTAAAAGAATATTTAGTAATCACGCCAAATGATAAAACGGCGATTCTTTTATTGGGCAATATTTATTTGGCTCGCAAAGATATTAATTCTGCCGGAAAAACTTTAGAAATGGCGGTTGCACAAAATAATGCAACTGCCGCGATTTATTCGCTTTTATCAACGGTTTATGAAAAAAGCGGGCATTTTGAAAATGCGATACCGGCAATGCGTTTGGCAATACAATTAGAGCCGGAATCTGAAATTTACAGATTTCAATATGGTTTGCTTCTGACTAATGCCGAAGCACCTGCTGCAGCGATTATCCGGCTGGATGAAGCTTTAAAAGCTTTTCCCAATTCTTCGAGAATTTGGTTGGCAAAAGGAATTGCTTATTTGAAAGATAACAAAAATGTAGAAGCGATTCAGTCAATTGAAAAGGCACTTGGCATTGATGCAAAATTTGCCCAAGCCTACGCGTATTTGGGTTTAGCTCAAATGCAAATTGCTCAATATGATAAAGCAGTAATTGAATATGAAAAAGCCTTAAATCTTAATCCGAATATTTCAATTGTTCATCAAATGATTGCCGAAGCACTTTTACAAAAAACTGATGCCGATAATCCGAGAATTGAATCAGAATTAAAAAAGTCCATCGCGGCTGATGCTCAATACATTCCGGCTTACAGTTTGCTTGGGAAATTTTACATCAGAAATCAAAGATGGCTGGAAGCATTAGATGCTTTTGATAAAGTTCTCAAAATTGATCCCAATTCAGCCGACGCTTATTACCAATTAGGCAGAATTTATACCCGTTTGAAACGAAAAACGGAGGCTAGCGAGGCTTTAGCCAAATTTAAGATTTTGAACGAAACACAAAAAACCAAATCGGAAAGTGATTTGCGTGAATTAGTTAAACGATTGTCAACTGTCTATTTTTGAACAGATTATTTCTTTAAATTGAGTTAAAACTTATGAAAATTACGAATCACAAGGTCTTAAAAATCACCGTTCTTTTAAGTTTAATTACTTTGAGCTTTTTTAACATCGCGGCACAACAACGCTGGACAAACAAAAAAGCCAATGATTGGTATGAAAAACAACCCTTTCTGGTTGGGGCGAATTTCAATCCGGCAACTGCCATTAACGAACTGGAAATGTGGCAAGCCGAAACATTTGACCCGCAAAGAATTGATTTGGAATTAGGTTGGGCAGCCAATATCGGGTTGAATACAATGCGTGTTTATCTTCACGATTTGTTGTGGAAACAGGACCGCGAAGGTTTCAAAAAAAGACTTAACCAATTTTTAGCAATTGCCGAAAAACATAAAATCAAACCAATGTTGGTTATCTTCGATTCCTGTTGGGATCCATATCCGGCATTGGGTAAACAGCGTGATCCGCGTCCGGGATATCACAATTCCGGCTGGGTTCAATCACCGGGTGCGATGGCACTTTCCGATTCATCGCAATATCCGCGTTTAGAAGAATATGTCAAAGGTTTAGTCGGTGCATTCAAAGATGATAAAAGAATTTTGGCGTGGGATGTTTGGAACGAACCGGATAATGAGAATGGAAGTTCATATGCGGCTAACGAATTAGTCAATAAATTGGAATATGTTAATAAACTTTTGCCGAAAGTATTTGCCTGGACAAGGGCGGCAAACCCCTCGCAGCCTATAACTTCAGGAGTTTGGAAAGGCGATTATTCTGCCGACGAAAAACTTGATACTACCCAAAAAATTCAATTGGAAAATTCCGACATTATTACATTTCACAATTATGACAATGCCGAATTATTTGAACGAAGCATCAAGTGGCTTTTGAGATACAACCGCCCGATTTTATGCACCGAATATATGGCTCGTGGTAATAATTCAACATTTCAAGGGAGTTTGCCGGTTGCCAAAAAATATAAAGTAGCGGCAATAAACTGGGGCTTGGTCGGCGGCAAATCTCAGACCCATTTGCCATGGGATTCTTGGGAAAAACCATATATCGGACGACAACCCAAAATTTGGTTTCACGAAGTTTTCCGGGTTGACGGAACTCCTTATATCCAAGCGGAAGTTGATTTAATTATGGAATTGACCGGCAAGAAAGCTAAGAACGCAATGAAATAGAAACATTCTGCTAAAAAGTGATGAACGCCATTTCAAAGAAAATTGTGGTTGTGTTTGGATTGCTGATTGTCGCCCAGATTTTATTTGCACAAGCCAATCGTTCGGAGGGAACTTTTACTAATCCACTCGTTATTTCTCAAGATTCAGCCGATCCGTGGATGTTTTATCACGAAGGTTATTATTATTTTACGGCAACCCTTGATCCCGAAAACGGAGTTTGGTTATGGCGTTCAAAAAAACTTGCAGGAATAGATTCGGGCGAGAAAAAACAGATTTACACAGCTCCGAAAAATGGCTTGAGAAGCAAGCAAATATGGGCTCCTGAGATTCATCATCTAAATAATCGTTGGTATTTGTACGTAACTGCCTCTGATGGAATTGATGAAAATCATAGAATTTATGTTTTTGAAAGCAAAACCGACGATCCGTGGAGCGAATATAGGTTTAAGGCAAAGGTATTTGATAAACAAAACGACGGGTGGGCGATTGATGCGACAGTTTTTCGGGATAAAAAAGGAAAATTGTATATTTTTTGGTGCGGACACGTTCCTGATAATGGAAATGGAATTTATATCGCTCCAATGAAGAATCCTTGGACAATTTCAGGCAAAAGGGTTTTGATTTCGCAAGCTGAATTTGCGTGGGAAAAAGTTCGGTATCCAATAAATGAAGCCCCGGAAATGTTGACGAATAAATCAAAAACATTTTTGATTTATTCCGCCAGCGATACGGGAACTCCAGATTATTCATTAGGTATGTTAAGTCTTGAAGGTAAAGATCTATTAAATAAAAAATCATGGATAAAATCGCCTGAATCAGTATTTTCAAAATTATCAAATGCTGATGGGAATGTATTTGGTCCCGGTCACAATGGATTTTTCAAATCGCCCGATGGTCAAGAAGATTGGATCATTTATCACGCCAAAGAAATAAGTGATTACACGTATAAAGGACGACGTTCCAGAGCACAAAAATTTTCTTGGAAAAATGACGATTCTCCGGATTTCGGTCGCCCGATCCCGGCAGGAAAAGTTTTGTCCGTGCCTTCGGGTGAGTAGTGTTTGCAAATGTTACGACTGACAAGAGGGGAAATATGAGAGTTTCAATAATACTTGGAAATTTAATTTTATTTATTGCTGCATCAACATTTTGTTTGGCTCAAGAGAAAACTGCGGTAACACAGGCGTCATTAACCGAATGGAAAGATGAGTTTACAGGAAAATCACTCGATGAAAACAATTGGGAGCAATATTCAATCGAAGGAACGGGAAACGTAAAAGTTGAAAACGATAAAGTTAAAATCCAGGGAAGTGACGGGTCAAGGGCAGGAATTCGCACGACGACCATGTTCAAAGCAGAAAGATTTTTGGTTAGTGCTAAATTAAATAAGGTCGAAAATGGAATCGGAATGGATTGGGGCAATGCCGTTTTATCTATCTTTTTTGATAACACCGGCGTTTTTCGAATTGAATGGTTATTAAAAAGTGACGGACGTTTTGAAGCGTGGATAATCCGAGAAGGGAAATCTGAACGGATTGATAATCGTAAATTAGGCACGAAGGAAAAAATAATAACTTTAGGAATTGCCCGTAAAGGCGACGAATTTTTCTTTATGCTTAATGGTGAAGTGGGGATGCAAAAGAAAATTCCCAGCGTTCCCAAAAATTTCAAAGTGATGCTCTATGGTTTCGGCACCTCAAAAAGTGAATGGGATATGGCAAGCGTGATAACTCCGGCACAATAAATTTGAACAAAAGATCAAGTGATTGACTGCATTTTCGTCTTCCAATAGTAACGCTTTATGAATATAAAAAAAGTTGCCGAAAGAGCAAATGTTTCAACTGCAACAGTGTCTCGCCTAATCAATAAAACGTCGTATATTAGCCCTGAGACAGCAAAAAAAGTTTGGTTGGCAATCAAAGAACTTGGATATTATCCAAATGTAAATGCACGCGGATTGGCATCGGGGAAGAGTTTGTTGATCGGTTTGATAGTTTCCGATATTGTGAATCCGTTTTTTCCGGAATTGGTCAAAAGCTTTGAAGAAGCGGCAATGGCTAAAGATTACGAAATCATAATGGCAAACACTAATTACGATGCTACAAGAACAGCATTAAAAGTGCGTCGAATGATCGAAAGACGGGTTGACGGCGTGGCAATTATGACATCGGAAATGGATCAGAAATTAATAAACGAACTGTCAAATCGTGATATTCCGATCGTGTTTTTAGATACCGGAAAAGTTGCCGAAAACATTAGCAATGTTCGGATTGATTATGAACAAGGAATTAGCGAAGCGGTTGACCATTTGTTGGGATTAGGACATAGGCAGATTGGTTTTATCAGTGGACCTTTGGACTTAAAATCATCAAAAATCCGCCGAACTGCTTTTCTCAAATACCTGAAACGAAGAGGGATTATTGAAAGAGATGAATTAGTAACCAACGGCGATTATAAAATCGAAGGCGGGAGAGCAGCGATGAATCGGCTTTTGGACTTAAAGGAGCCGCCAACAGCCGTTTTAACTTCCAATGATTTAACCGCAATCGGAGCTTTGCAAACTTTGAGAAGTCGCGGACTTCACGTTCCGCAAGATATGTCATTAATTGGGTTTGATGACATTGATCTTGCAAAATCAACTGATCCGCCGCTGACAACTGTCAGCATTTCCCGTTCGAAAGTTGCCGAATTTGCTTTTGAATCCCTTTATAAATTAATGAACGGAGATCCCAAAAAAGGGGTTGAACTTCATATCCCGACTAAACTGGTGATAAGAGAATCTACGGCTAAATTGTTAAATTAATGGTCA
>CAVXPU010000017.1:0-38974 GCA_963763855.1 Pyrinomonadaceae bacterium
CAACGCTTTCCAAGCTCCCGTAGTTGGGAGTCGAGGATTGGAGGCACAAAAAAGGGATCAACTTTTAGTTAATTCGACCCCGATTAATAATTGGGATTTGTCGCTTTCCAAAAAGTTTTTTATCTGGGAAAAATTCAATCTTGAAACTCGGATAGATGCTTTTAATGCCTTTAAATTCTTGCTCGAGGTCGGTTTTCTTAACTTCTTTGGTGGCGAAGGTTACAGAGCTCCCGGGGTAGTCAAAAAACAACCCTTGTTAATAACAAATGCGGCGAATGCTACTACGTCCAACCGAACCGGTTATGGGTGCAGTCAGCGGCTACAGACCAAACCGAACGATGCAGTTGATGTTACGAGTTTCTGGTTCTAATCAACTGGACCAGGAAAGGAGCGGATTTCTCGGGGGTGAAATCTGCTCTTTTTGAAACATCTTTCGAGAAACGTATCGTGGTAAGGCGAAAATCTTGTTGCGGGCATTCGTTTCTGCTTTTTTTGTTAAAGAAGAAAAAACATTATGTCAAATTATTCAGCAGAATTCGTCGGAAATGTTTTGAACGTAATTTTCTTCCCGGTGGCGGTGTTCGTTGCCGGGGCGATTCTTAAGGGCACAAAATCTGAAGGAGGCGGTTGGATAAACATCGTAGTCGCATGGGGTTTGGCGGTTACGTTTGCGATTCTATGCCGTTGGCACAATCAGCGGTGATACACCTTAATCCGGCAGTAACTATCGGATTAGCATTCGGCGGCGATTTCCCTTGGAAAGATGTTCCCGGATATGCGTTTGCCCAACTTCTTGGTGCATTTGCAGGGGCGACGATAGTCTGGATTTTTTACTCGCCGCATTGGAGGAATGCAGACCCAAGATATTGAAACGAAACCAGCAGTATTTTGCACAGCACCCGCGATTCGTTCGCTTGCCAATAATTTTTTTCTGTGAAATGGCGGGAACGGCGGTTCTCTTATTCGGCTTGCACTCTCTCGGAACTGATTACGCCAATGGTTTGAAGCCTTTGGTTGTCGGGGCTTTAGTGGCGATCATCGGATTTTCACTCGGCGGAACTACTGGTTACGCGATCAATCCAGCGAGAGATCTAGGTCCGCGATGAGCACATTTTCTTCTCCCGATTAGCGGAAAAGGTCATTCGGATTGGGGCTACGCGTGGATTCCAATTATTTGCACCAATTCTGGGTTGTCTACTCGGCACTTCATTGTATAAAATGTTGTATAAAAACGACTTTCAAGTGCAATATGTGGTCGTGGTGATTGCGGCGATCGTTGTTTCGGCAATGGCATTCGTGAAAGGACAGAAAATTCAGGTAGCGTAATTCTTATGACAGAAAAATACGTCATCGCATTGGATCAAGGCACAACAAGTTCGCGGAGCGTTCTTTTCAACGAGCAAGGACAGCTAATTGATATGGCTCAGCAAGAATTTGAGCAAATCTATCCGAAATCGGGCTGGGTGGAGCATAACCCGGCTGAAATCTTAAAAACGCAGTTCGCGACGCTTGCCGAAGTTATTGCCAAAAATAACGTTTCGCCCAATGAAATTGCCGCCATTGGAATAACGAATCAACGTGAAACAACCGTCGTTTGGGATAAAAATACTGGCAAAGCGATTTACAACGCCATCGTGTGGCAAGATCGTCGAACGGCTCCGATTTGCGAAAATCTAAAAAAGAAGAGTTGGAAGATTACGTCCGCAAAGCTACCGGACTAGTTATCGATTCGTATTTTTCGGGGACAAAAGTTAAATGGATTCTGGAAAATGTTGAAGGTGCGAGGGAAAAAGCGAAAAACGGCGAATCCTATTCGGGACGATTGATACGTGGTTGGTTTGGAATTTAACCAAAGGAGAATCACACGTTACCGATTACTCAAATGCCTCGCGGACAATGCTTTACAATATCCGCGATTTAAAATGGGACGAGAAAATGTTAGCGGAATTGAATGTTCCCGAGACTGTTTTGCTGAGGTAAAACCATCGAGTTATCATTTTGGCGATTACGAACTCGACGGCGTTAAAATTCCAATCGCGGGAATCGCTGGCGATCAACAAGCGGCACTTTTTGGGCAAGCGTGTTTTGAACCGGGAATGGCGAAAAACACTTACGGCACAGGTTGTTTTATGTTAATGAATACTGGCGAAAAGATTCAGTATTCCGAAAATGGTCTGCTCACAACAATAGCTTGGGGATTGGACGGCAAGGTTAATTACGCCCTTGAAGGTAGTGTATTTATTGCAGGAGCTTCGATTCAATGGCTCCGAGATGGTCTGAAGTTTTTTGCGTCGGCTTCTGAATCTGAGAAAATGGCGCTCGCAGCCGTTGGCGATAATCATGTCTATGTTGTGCCCGCATTTGCCGGTCTCGGAGCACCATATTGGGATATGTATGCCCGCGGTGCAATCTTCGGATTGACTCGCGACACGGGGCAAAATCACATCACGAAAGCGACGCTCGAATCGATTGCTTATCAAACAAAAGATATTTTGAATGCGATGCAGGAAGATTCAAAAATCGAATTGGCAGAACTGAAAGTTGACGGCGGAGCGTGTGCGAATAATTTCTTAATGCAGTTTCAAGCGGACATTCTCAATTCACGAGTCGAACGCCCGGAAGTTATTGAATCAACAGCACTTGGAGCAGCGTATTTAGCGGGAATCACGGTTGGACTTTGGAAAAAAGAGGACATCATTCATAATCGGAAAATTGAGAAAATGTTTGAGCCAAGTTTTGACGAAGCAAAACGAACGAAGCTTTATAACGGTTGGAGAAAAGCCGTAAAACGGACGATGAATTGGGAAAATGAGTAACCGTTAGAGTTACGCGTTTACACGTGATTCAACCCGAGCCGTTCCCGAGTAAGTTGAGTGAACGCAACGTGATCACGCCTAATTGTCTTTGAAAAATTAAAGCCGTAAAAGAAATTGTGCTGAGATTGGAACTCGGACACTATTGTCCGAATGATTGCGGAGCAATCAAACGCTCCTGACAAATAAATCAACTTGATTTTTTACCAACATTTTTGCCTTTTGCAAAGGCATTCGGACAAGAGTGTCCGAGTTCCGATTTTTACGGTATTTATTTTTCAAAGAACATAAGGCGTAACTCTGAACATGAGAATTTTTTTATTCACACTTATTTGCCTTTTGTTAAACCAATTCGTCTCGGCTCAATCTGCTGAATTTTGGCTTACCAAAGACGACCAATCCGTTTTGCTCGCGAAGCAAAATCAAAAATTGTTATTTGAAACTCTGACAAACAATTTGCCAACGATTGAGGTTGATGAAACAAAATCTTTTCAAACGATTGACGGTTTCGGTTATTCGCTGACAGGCGGAAGTGCTTTATTTATCAATAAGTTGCCAAAACGAATCAAAGCTAAATTGCTCGCAGAATTATTTGGCAAAGGAAAAGATTCTATTGCGATCAGCTATTTGCGAATCAGCATCGGTTCATCGGATCTAGACGAAAAAACGTTTAGCTACAACGATTTGCCGAACGGTCAAACCGATTTACAACTCAAGAAATTTAGTCTTTCGCCGGACAAAAAGGATTTGATTCCAATTCTGAAAGCTATTTTACGCCTCAGTCCGAAGGTCAAAATTCTGGCGAGTCCGTGGTCGGCTCCGGCTTGGATGAAGGACAATAATAGCACCGTTGGCGGAAGCTTGAAGCCGGAATTCTACGGAGTTTACGCAGCATATTTTGTGAGATATATCCGTGCGATGAAGCTGCAAGGCATTGGAATAGAAGCAATTACGCCGCAGAATGAGCCGCTTCATGACGGGAATAATCCGAGCATGATTATGACCGCAATGCAGCAAACTGAGTTTATAAAAAATCATTTGGGTCCTGCGTTTCAAAAGGCTAAACTCAAGACGAAGATCATTATTTACGATCATAATTGCGACAAACCCGAATATCCGATTGAGGTTTTGAACGATCCTGACGCGAAGAAGTTTATAGATGGTTCTGCGTTTCATCTTTATCGGGGTAGTATCGGTTGTTTGAGCAAAGTCCGCGAGGCTCATTCTGATAAAAACATTTATTTTACAGAGCAATATACAGCTTCGACAGGCGATTTTGGCAGCGATCTAAAATGGCACGTGAAAAACATAATTATCGGTTCCATGCGGAATTGGAGCAAAAATGCTTTAGAATGGAATTTGGCGAATGACGAAAAATTTGAGCCGCACACCATTGGCGGCTGCACAACTTGCAAAGGTGCTTTAACTATTGCAAATAATACGATTACAAGAAATGTGTCGTATTATATTATCGCTCACGCCGCAAAGTTCGTTCCGCCGTGCTCGGTGCGAATTGGTAGCAATATCGCTGGAGATTTACAAAATGTAGCGTTTAAAACGCCAAACGGAGAAACAGTTTTGATCGTTGAAAACGACGGTAAAGAAACGGTAAATTTCAACATTAAATTTAAGAAAAAAGGTTTAAACATATCGCTTCCGGCTGGCTCAGTCGGGACGTTTATTTGGTGAAAAAATGAAAAAAGTTAATCTCGTAGTTCTCTTATTACTGCTTTCGCTCTCGTTATTTGGGCAGAAACGAACTTCGTTTAAGGCATATTCAACCGACGGAAAGACGGTTACTGTTTACTCAACCGCAGATTCTACAAACTTGCGTCTATCGAAAACCGACACATTGAAATTCACCGAAAAACGCCAGCCGACCGAAGGCGAAATCAGCATTTTTGTAAATCCAAATAAGCAATTTCAAACATTTCTCGGCATTGGCGGATCGTTTACAGACGCTTCAGCCGAAACTTTCGCCAAACTTTCTAAAGCAAAACAACGCGAATTGCTAGACGCATATTTCTCCAAAACTAAAGGAATCGGCTACACACTCGGACGCACAACGATTCATTCATCCGATTTTTCGAGCGGCAGCTACACATACATAAATGATGGTGATAAAGCACTTAAATCATTTAACATCGATCACGACCGTCAATTTCGGCTTCCTTTTATTAAACAAGCGATGCAAACAGCCGGCGGAAAATTGACGCTTTACGCGAGTCCTTGGTCACCGCCGGCGTTTATGAAATCGAATAAATCGATGCTCAAAGGCGGTTCGCTTTTGCCCGAATTTTATCAGCCTTGGGCAAATTATTTCGTGAAATATATCCGTGCTTACGAAAAGGAAGGAATTCCGATCTGGGGCGTTACAATTCAAAATGAGCCGATGGCGACGCAGCGTTGGGAATCGTGCATTTTTACAGCCGAAGAAGAACGCGATTTTTTGAAAAATTATCTCGGTCCAACATTCTGGAAAAATGGTTTGAAAGATAAGAAAATCATCATTTGGGATCACAATCGCGACATGATAAATCAGCGTGTTGATACGATTTTAGCTGATGCTGAAGCCTCGAAATACGTTTGGGGAATCGGTTATCATTGGTATGAAACTTGGTCGGGCGGACAACCGATGTTTGAAAATGTTGAGCAAGTTAACGCGAGCTATCCCGATAAGAATCTTATATTTACTGAAGGAACGGTTGAAAATTTCACAACAGAAAAATATCAATTTTGGGGCAACGGCGAACGCTATGGACGCTCGATGATCAATGATTTTAACAACGGAACGGTCGGTTGGACAGATTGGAATTTATTGCTCGACGAAACCGGCGGACCAAATCACGTTCAAAATTTTTGCTTTTCGCCAATTCACGGTGACACAAAAACCGGCGAACTGATTTACACCCCGTCTTATTATTACATCGGACATTTTTCAAAGTTTATAACTGTTGGAGCCAAACGAATTAGCAGCGTCGCGAGCCGCAGTCAGCTTTTGACGACATCGTTTAGGAATCCTGATGGAAAGGTTGTTACCGTGGTTATGAATCAAAGCGATGCCGCCGTGAAATACAATTTGAGCGTCGGAATAAATGCAGCCGAAGCAACGATTCCGGCACATGCTATTCAAACTTTGGTATATTAGAGTATTTTGCGGAGGCTCGCATGAAGCAGAGGAGTTAAACACACTTACTTCGTGCGTGTTTCTGCACTTCGGAGCTTATGAAAAAACTGCAAACAATCGCCGTTCTATTCTTTCTATCAACAACCCTTTTCGCCCAAAATAAATCCATCGAGAAAAAGATCGACGTTTTGCTCAAGAAAATGACGATTGAAGAAAAGCTTGGGCAATTGACGCAATATTCGGGAGATAATCGTGCGACCGGTCCCGTTACATTCAAAGGCGATCACAAAGATCAAATAAGATCTGGCAAAATCGGATCGATGCTTAATATTTTGGGGGCAAATTATACGCGGCAGTATCAGGAAATCGCCATGCAGTCGCGTCTCAAAATTCCGCTTTTGTTTGGTCAGGATGTAATTCACGGTTACAAAACAACGTTTCCGATTCCATTGGGCGAAGCGGCAAGCTGGGATTTGGACGCGATGGAAAAATCGGCTCGAATTGCGGCGATCGAAGCATCATCGGCTGGAATTCATTGGACGTTTGCACCGATGGTCGATATTGGACGCGATCCTCGCTGGGGGCGTGTGATGGAAGGTGCGGGCGAAGATACTTATCTCGGTTCAAAGATTGCCTATGCGAGGGTTAAAGGGTTTCAAGGTAATGGTTTAGGGCATATTGATGCGGTTATGGCATGTGCTAAACATTTCGCGGCTTATGGTGCCGCGGTCGGCGGTCGTGATTATAATTCGGTTGATATGAGCGAGCGTCAGCTTTGGGAAACCTATCTTCCGCCATTCAAAGCTACTGTGGATGCGGGTGTCGCAACTTTTATGAACGGTTTCAACGACATAAACGGAATTCCCGCGACGGGCAACCGATATTTGCAACGCGATATCTTAAAAACACGTTGGAAATTTGATGGATTTGTCGTCAGCGATTGGGGTTCTATCGGCGAAATGATTGCCCACGGCTACGTTAAAGACGGCTCGGAAGCGGCATTTTCTGCCATAACCGCCGGAAGCGACATGGATATGGAAAGCAACGCCTACCGCAACAATCTGGCGAAATTGGTTGCAGATAAAAAAGTGCCGATTGCTTTGGTTGACGATGCAGTCCGACGAATCTTACGCAAAAAATTTGAACTCGGACTATTCGATGATCCATATAAATTTTCCGATCCTGACCGCGAACAAAAAGAATTAAACAATCCCAAGCACCGAGAATTCGCCCGTGAAATTGCCAAGAAATCGATCGTTTTGCTGAAAAATGAAAGCCAAGTTTTGCCTATTTCGAGAAATGTAAAAACCATTGCAATGATTGGTCCCATGGCGAAAGTAACGAAAGATAATCACGGTTTTTGGGCGGTTGATATTCCCGGATTGGATTACGAAAAATTCGTCATTTCGCAATTTGACGGCGTTAATAATCATATTGGAAAAGCTACAAATCTATTATACGCAAAAGGTTGCGATATCGACTGCAATTCGAATGAGGGGTTTGCGGAAGCGGTTGAAACAGCAAAGAAAGCTGATGTCGTGGTATTGAGTATCGGCGAAGCGTGGAATCAAAGCGGAGAAGCAAAAAGCCGCAGCAATATTCATCTACCTGGAATGCAAGAAGATTTGGTCAAAGCGATTAAGGCAACAGGAAAACCCGTTGTGGTGCTGATAAATGCAGGGCGACCACTCGTTTTTGATTGGACGGCGGATAATGCAGACGCGATTCTATACACATGGTGGCTCGGCACAGAAGCGGGAAATGCAATTGCCGATGCTCTCTTCGGAGACTACAATCCATCGGGCAAATTGCCGATGACTTTTCCGCGTAGCGAAGGACAAATTCCAATCTACTACAACCATTTCAACACAGGTCGTCCGGCTCGAAATGAAGATGCGACAAATTATGTTTCAGCATATATTGATCTGAAAAATTCACCTAAATTTTCGTTTGGATTTGGCTTGAGCTACACCAGTTTTCAATACTCTGATTTAAAGCTCGACAAAAAGAAGGTGCGTCAAAACGAAAAGATCGAAGTTTCGCTAAACGTAACAAACACAGGTAAATACGCCGGGGAAGAAGTCGTCCAATTGTATCTTAAAGACAGATTTGCGTCGGTCGTTCGTCCCGTAAAAGAGTTGAAAGATTTTCAAAAAATCCGCTTGAATATCGGCGAAACCAAGACGATAAAATTCACGATTGATAAAGAAAAACTTTCGTTCTACAACGCAAATCTGCAATGGATTGCTGAACCTGGCGATTTCGATTTGATGATTGGCTCATCGTCGGCGGATATTCGCTTGAAAGAGACTTTTGAATTGGTGAACGAACGGAACGCAGGCAGCCTGCCTGCGAGTCTTTTTGAAGATCCGAATTGAATTGAAATGGAGCGTTTGCGGACGCTTCGCATCCGTGCAGGCTGGCAGCCTGCGTTCCGTTTATGAACATTTCCAAAACAATATTCTTGTCGCTATTTCTTGTCGTTTCTGCCCACGCAAAAGTTTCACTTCCCAAAATTTTTTCCGACAACATGGTTTTGCAGCGTGAAACTTCAATTCCGATTTGGGGAACTGCAAACGCAGGCGAAAAGATCACCGTAACTCTAAATAAAAAAAAGGTTTCCTCAATTGCGGATGCGAACGGGAAATGGTCGGTAAAACTCAAATCTGAAAAAGCTGCGACGAATTTAACGCTCAAAATCAGCGGTGAAAATACCATCGAAATCAACAATGTTGCCATTGGTGAAGTTTGGCTTTGTTCGGGACAATCGAATATGGAATGGACGGTTGGGCAGTCGTTGAACGCCGAAAAGGAACTCGCGGCGTCTGAAAATCCGAACATTCGTCATATCAAAATCGCTAAGTTAATCAACACTTTGCCGCAATCCGACGTTTCGTCAGACAGTTGGAAAATGAGCAATCCTATTGATACCAAAGACTTTACTGGTATCGGCTACTTTTTCGCACGAGATTTATACAACGAATTGAAAGTCCCAATCGGTTTGATCAATGCATCTTGGGGCGGCACAAATATCGAAACGTGGATCAGCCGCGAAGGTTTTGAATCGAGCGTGGAATTTCGCGAGATGATCGCCAAAATGCCGAAGGTCGATTTGGAATCATTTACCAAGTTGAAGGTCGGCGGAAAGCTAGCACAAATCGAACAAATGCAAGGAGTTAAGCTCAGCGATTTCAATGCCGAAGCCTTTAATAAACTTACATTAGACGATTCAAAACTGCCAACAATGAACACGCCCGAACTTTGGGATTCGCAACAATTAGGAACTTTTGACGGCGTTGTGTGGCTTAGAAAAATCGTTGAATTAACCGAAAAACAAGCGGCAAAACCTGCAATTTTAGAACTCGCAAAAATTGACGACAACGATATCGCTTATATAAACGGCATCGAAATCGGCAAAACGAATCAATGGGACGCTCCACGAAAATACGAAATTCCGAGTGGCATATTGAAAGCGGGAAAGAATTTAATTGTTGTAAAAATTACAGATACAGGACAAGGCGGTGGAATTTACGGCGATGCAAATGATTTAGAAATCAATCTCGGCGACGAAAAAATCTCGCTTGCGGGGAAATGGAAGTTTCAGGTTGAAAGCGTCCAAACCGGTGAGACCGTCAATGAATATCCGTCGCTTGCCTATAATGCGATGATAAATCCACTGATTCCATACAATTTTCGCGGCGTTTTGTGGTATCAAGGCGAATCAAATGCGGGACGTGCGTATCAATATCGAAAGGCGTTTCCGCTATTGATAAATGATTGGCGAAAGAAATGGAAGAGCGATTTTCCCTTTTATTTTGTTCAGCTTGCGACATATGCAACCAAGGGAAATTCGAACGAAGGCAGCGATTGGGCGGAGCTCCGCGAAGCTCAAACAATGACGCTGAAAGTTTCAAAAACCGGAATGGCTGTCACAACCGACGTTGGAAATCCCAAAGATATTCATCCGACAAATAAACAAACGGTCGGAAAAAGATTAGCCGCAATCGCATTTAATCGAATCTACAAAAAGCGGATGATAGATAGTGGACCGATGTTTAGATCGTTGAATATCGTTGGAAACAAAATAGTTATCAAGTTTGATAATATCGGCGGCGGATTAATAGCAACTGATGTAGACGGTATCGTCAAAGGATTTGAAATTGCCGCAAGCGATCAAAAATTCAACGCCGTTGAAGCAAAAATCGTTGGTAACACGATTGAGATTTTGAGCGATAAAGTGGCGGTTCCAATTGCAATTCGTTTCGGCTGGATTGGCGACGCGTCTGCTTGTAACTTATTCAATCGTGAGGGTTTCCCTGCCGTGCCGTTTCGCACAGATGATTGGAAAACCATCACGAAAGATGCAGAATATTCGATAGTCGAAATCAAATAGCAAACAAATCCTATTTCGTCCCTTTTGGCTTCACCAGGCGTAGATTCCAGGTAATTTTTGTCTTTCCGTCCGGCATAGTTTTAGAGCCTGCCAACGAATCCCGATTCTTGGCATCCGTTTTTCCTTCGACAGTAAAACTTGATGAATCAATTTTCTGTTCGGGTGAACTTTGGGCATCTTTTTCGGGCGGTTTTTTGTTGTCGCAACTTGATTCCGTTCTATTGGTCTCAATTTTCGTCAACATCGTTCCACTCGGGCTCGACACGGTGATTTTGTAGAAACCGTCATTGTCAATTGCAATATGAACCGGCAAATTATCTGCTCCGCCCCCTATTTGAGTTACAGTTTCTGAATAAGTCATATTGTAACCTCCCCAAAAGGGATTTCGCCCCGGCAGACGGCATCGCACTTCGCCATTCGTCTCGTGTTTCTTTTCAGACACGACGCTTGATCGCATCCAAACTCTTGCCATCGCTTTACTTGCAGAAGCATCACCACCCGGTTTTGGCGGCATTAGTGTTGCGACAACTGAATTTTTTGCCGTGTAAGTTTCGGTTTTGGTTCGTTTGGTGTTTCTTGTGCTGGCATGAGCCGCACCTTCATCATTCGTCGTCTTTGATTCATTCCAAGTGAATTCATACTTTACAGTCCCAACCCAATGCGGTTTGCAGTTATTGGCAAGATTAGAACCCATTTGACGGACGATATTATCGGCAATTTGTTTAGCATCGGTGCCTGTCTGACGGGCAATGGTTTTTCCCGTTTGCGGATCCATCACGAAAACATTGTAAAATGTGGAGCCGCCGACTCCGGGCGTTGCCGAAACGCTCATTACATAGCTAGCTCCCATCAAATTTCCGATGTCCGTCAAAACCTGTTGTGGATCGCCACCTTCGAGTAAATTCTTTTCACGCTCACTCTCACTCTCAAGAACATCACGAATATCTTGATCGTCCATTGTGTCAACGCAAGGTTTTTCGCGTTGCAGAGCAGATTCAATCTCACTTCTGAGATTCGATGTGGCATTTTCGCCGCCGTTAGCTTGACTTGTATTATCGTGGATGACGATGGAAGAGCCTTTTGATTGGGCAAAACTAGAGGCGAAAAGGAGAATCAAGATAATCAATGTTCCGATAAGAAATCTCATTGCTTTTGCCTCCTTTGATAGGCGGTGACCTACCGCTGAGATTGTATGATTAATTGTCTGCTTTTCACCGCTTGAAGTCTGTGATACGAATCACTTCTCGAGCGGGATTGGCGATGCTTTCACTTGAAACTCGTTCGATCGCGAAGATTCTCGGTTTTTCCATCTACGGAAGTGAAAACTATTTCAGCCCCAAAGCCTTCAAATAGCCTGCATTTACCGTGCAATTTTCGAATTTAATGTTCTCTAAATATTCTTTCAAAATCGCTTCAGACTTTGCTTTTGGCAACATCGCTTTGCGGATTTCGTCAAAACCGTAACGCGGTGCGGCACTGAAATTTACGATGTCGTCCCAGTCCTTCGGTTTCTTGATCGAAGCGATTGTGCGGGTTGAATTGAGCCGTTTATAAGTCCAAAAACACCAACCGAGATTGTTTTGTTCGTTTAGTTCGCGGAAGTTTTTTATCCATTCATCAGTGTTTTCGCCCGATTCGCCGAGCCACATAGGAACGTTGTATTTATTTCCGAAATCGACAAAAGGCTGAACGGTTTTTTGCTCAACACGATTGCCGTAAATGTGAAATGTGTAGGCGATCTTCTTGTCGAATGGCTCTCCAAACATCGTGAAATTGCTGTTCCATTGAGCTCCGCCGATTATTATGATGTGATTTTTGTCGTATTTGCGGATTTCAGCGGTGATTTTTTTGTAAAGCGGTTCGAGTTTAGGATTGAGAGCTTCTTTATCGAAATAATGTGCGATTGGTTCGTTGAGCAAATCATAACCGAGAATCGCGGGTTCATTTCGATATTGCTTGGCGAGTTTGCCCCAGATTTTGGCGGTTAATTCCTGATCTTCGGCGTTTTCAAAGAGAAACGGATAGCCGTAACTGTCGTCGATATTGTCGCCGGTTTGCCCGCCAGGAGCCGCGTGCATATCCAAAATCACATACAAACCTTCCTTTTTGCACCATTTCACAACCCTTTCGATTAATTCGTAGCCGACGCCTTCCAATTTATTTGGATCATCGGACGAAACAAAAAGCCGATAATTAAACGCCACGCGAATCGAATTAAAGCCCGCTTGCTTGATAAATTTTATGTCTTTTTCGGTGATATAATTGTCGCGAAAAGCCTTCCAAAATTTGCGAGATTCAGCTTCGCCAATCAATTGATTTGTCATCGCATAGATCTGAATCGGAGAGCCAGCACGTTTGAAATCAAACATATATCCTTCAGGAAGCAGCCAATTTCCGAGACCGATTCCCTTTAGACGCAATGGCTTACCGTCAGGAGCAATAAAATCTCTACCTTTGGTTGAAACGAATTTCGAGTTTGCGTTGGCGAAGATTGTAGAAAGCAAAATGATTGCGAGCAACAGAAGTTTGTGCGATTTAGTTAAAGTCATTTGGTTAATTTAGCAATCAATTAGACGCGGAAAAACGCTGATTAAGCGGATGCTCACAGATATGATTTAAAAAAATCCGTGGAAATCTGCCAAATCCGCGTCTGTCCGTGTCTAATTCCTAATTTTTCAATTCAATTTCAACTAACACCGGAAAATGATCCGATGGAAAGCGAAGATTTATCGAATCGCTCAAAATTGCGTATTTTTTGATTTTGAAACGACCCGAATTATCGACGAAAATGTAATCAATTAAACGAGTTACGGGCTCATTATATTTGAAACCGTTAAAACTTCCGCTTGGTCCAAAAGGTTTTTGTTCGCTTGCGAGTCGCGAATCTGTCATCACTTTTCGTAGGTTTTGAACGAGTTCTGAATCAGGTTCGGCGTTGAAATCGCCCGTGAAAATTATTGGATAATTCTTTTTGTTGACTTCCTTCATTTTCGCCAAAATCAACTCAACTCCTTTAGTCCTGGCAATTACGCCGTTGTCGTCCAAATGAGTATTGAAAACCCAAAATGTTTTTTTCGTTTTCAAATCCTTAAACAATCCGTAAGTGCAGATGCGGATGTATGAAGCGTCCCATCCTTTCGAGATTTTGTCAGGCGTTTCCGAAAGCCAAAAAGTCGTTTCGTTTGAAACTTTGAACCTATCTTTTTTATAAAAAATCGCCGAAGCCTCGCCTTTTCCAACGCCGTCTCTGCCAGTCCCGATGCTCAAATATTCCGGTAAAAGCCTGTGCAGATCGTCCATCTCATTCGGCGTAGCTTCTTGAACGCCCCAAATATCAGGCTCGTAAAACCGAATCTGCGAGGTGAAAAAATCGCGTCGATGATTCCAATCGTTTTCGCCGTCAACCGCAACATCAAGGCGGATATTGTAAGTCATAACCTTTAACGATTGGGCATTGGCGAAACCCGCGAAGATCAGCAAAACCAAGGTAAATAGTAATCTTTTCATCATTTATTTCCGTCTGTAAAAGTCTCGCAAAGTAAAGAAAGCCTTCTTTTTAATTCCGTCATTTGAAATCAAACCTTTGCGATTATAACCATCTTGAATACCCGGTAGATTGCGTCGAGGAGAGCGAAAATCGACCAAAATCCAAGGGCTTAATCCACGAATATTGGGCATTTTCTCGATCATTTTTAGGTTCTGCTGATACAAATATTCTTGATATTCCTCGGTCCAGCGTTCATTTCTTGCACCGTGAAAACCTTGTTTTGCGTCGCCGCCAAATTCAGAAACGACGACTGGTTTATTGTATGGAGTTTTCCAAACGGCTTTTTCGGCATCGTCTAAATTGCCGCCATACCAGCCTAAATACTGGTTAAATGCAACAATATCAAGTTCTTCGCCGATTTTATCGTCAATCATCCCGACGCCTTTTTCGTTTCGCGTAAGCAATGCGGCACTAATCAAACGCGTTGAATCGAGCAATTTTGTGTGCGACACCAAATTCTTCAAAAATTGATTTCTCGACTCTGAAAGCGGCGTTTCATTTGCGACCGACCAAATAATTACCGAAGCTCGATTTTTGTCTCGCGAAACGACCGCCGTCATCTGATTTTTGGCGTTTTCAAGCACATATTCCTTCGTAAAATCGACCGTCCAATACACGGGAATTTCTTCCCAAACGAGAATTCCCATTTTGTCGGCGAGCCGAATCATATTTTCGTTATGCGGGTAATGTGCAAGCCGAACGAAATTGCAGCCTAGTTCTTTTGCGTAATTCAGAAGCCGCAACGCATCAGCTTCGGATGATCCGCGACCGCCCGTGGCATTCTCTTCGTGAATCGAAATTCCTTTTAGAAAGATTGATTTTCCGTTGAGCAAAATATCCGATCCTTTGGTTTCGATTGTGCGAAAACCGATTTTATCTTTGATCGTTTGCGAATTTGTTTTGATGAAAACATCGTAAAGTTTCGGGTTTTCGAGCGACCAATATTTGATATTTTCCGCTTTGAATTCAAACGGTGTATTAGCCGTGATTTCATTTTCGATTCGTAATTCGGGGATTAAGATCTTTACGGTCTGATTAGATGATTGATCAATGTTTACAATACCGGAAATGAGCTGTTTGTCGCCCTTTTTAAGTTGAATTGTGTAATCGCGAACAAATTTTTCGGGTTCTTCAATCAACAAAACGTCTCGCGTGATTCCGCCGTAGTTCCACCAATCGGTGTTGGTCGTCGGCACGGCATCTCTGCGGCGAGAGTTGTCGATTTTCAAGATTAAGTAATTATCTTTCGGCTTAACGATACCGGTAATTTCAAAATTAAACGGCGTAAATCCGCCTTCGTGCGTGCCGAGTTTTTTGCCATTGAGATAAACTTCCGCTTTGTAATTAACCGCTCCAAAATACACGAAAAGACGCTTTTTCGCCTTCAAATCGTAATCAAACATCCGACGAAACCAGACGTTCCCTTCATAATAAAGCAGTTTTGCATCCTGCGAATTCCAATCATTCGGAATGGTCATTTTTGCTGATTTATCGAAATCGTATTCCACCAATTCCTGTTTATTTTTCGGATGATAATTGTTGTAAAAAGCCGATGGCGAAGTTGGGTTTTTCTGATCGTAAACGTCTTGATGAAAGCTGAGATAACCCATTTCATACGGATCGATTATGTAATTCCAAGTGCCGTTAAGCGAAGTAATCTGGCGGTTTGCGGTATTTGCAATTAGGTCCTGCGAAAAAGCAGCCAGGTGTGAAATTGTCAATAAAAAGAGCAAGCAAATCGTTTTGCCACATAATCGTTGAACCATAATTTTCTCCAATTTTCTGAGCCGAATTAAGCATATATCCCACAAGAAAGCGATTTTTGAAAGTGCAAGATGAGTCTTGATCCTCAAATTGTCACGCAAATTCTCTAAAATTCAATAGCTTCTATTGCGGTAAATTTGTTCGCGGATGTTCTAACCGCCATTCCCAAGGTTCTTCCGGATTGGATGCCGACCACAAGCCTTTTTGCTGCGTCCGAGCTTCATTTTCAGCAGTCTCATAGTCTAAATCATTCCATTCGGGACGATAAGCCCATGCGTATCCGTCTTGTATTTGTTTTTGCCCGATATCCTGACCATCTACCAAAACCTGGGCGACCATTCTTCCAAATTTATCGCGTGCCTTTGGAATCAGAAAAACTTGCGACCGACCAATTATCTTTTTCAGGTTATCACGGCTTTCCTTACCCGATTTCTGGTGTATTTCAGGAGCGTCGATGCCGTAAATTCTAACCTTCAGCGTTTCCTGAGCCTTGAAAATAACAAAACTGTCGCCATCAGAAAGAAACTTAACTCTTGCCAAAAATCCATCGTCATTTTGTACAGTCGGAGTAGGGCTTGGTGGTATAGAATTAGGCGTTGGGGGAGGCGGCTCATCCGGCTTTGAGTTGGTAAGATTCCAACAACTGCTCAGATTTATAAGAACAATTAAGCCGGCTATGAATAATTTTCCTATCACGATTTTGATTACTCCAATTCCTTTTTCGGAAAACCTTACTTTGAATTATTGGAATGAATATATCTTTTCCGATTTGGAATCACAAGGTTTGGTTCAGAAGGTAAAAAATGGAATTCGTTTTCAGAATTTAATTTCCAGTCAGACAGTTTGATAGTGTGAATTCCTAATCATACTATTTGCACGAAAAAACGTGCTTTACCTGCTAGTTGATAGATGAAAATACACGTTTTTAGGTTAAATACATAGAAGTAAACAAAATATTTTCAAGCAATATTTGTTGCTTGATAAAAGCAAAATAAAGTTGTAAAAGGTAGTAAATTAATTGTTCACTAAATCGTTATTTTGGAGTATAGTGGCAAAGAGTATCTAGTAAATTATTTAAAAAGCAGGATGATAGCATTCGTAGATTAAAGGCATTCCGGCGAGATTTACGTCAGTTTTACACAGTAAAAACTTCCGCAAAATCTGGGTCGTTTTCTTACTGTCGGACACTAAATAATTTAAATTTATGGCAAATCAATCCAATTCTAAAATTTTCTTTGGAACGCTAAAAGGATTATTTCGGGCAACTTTGATTAACGGAAAGTGGAAGATCGATCCACCACAATTTGCAGGTCAAGCCGTCTATTCCATTGCGAAACACGGCAAGCGTCTTTGGGCGGCACCATTTACCGAATGGACGGGAACACAGCTTTCTTATTCCGATGATGGAGGCGATTCGTGGGCGGCAATTTCAACTCCGCTTTCATTTCCCGAAGATACCGAAACCGCACTCGAAAAAGTGTGGCAAATTACGTCTGACTCAAACGGTAAATTGTTTTGCGGAGTTCAGCCGGCGGCACTTTTTACATCCGATGATAATGGTGAAACCTGGGAATTGTGTCACGGTTTGTGGAATCATCCGCATCGCAAAGAATGGATGCCGGGATTTGGAGGACTTGGTTTACACACGATTTTGCCGCTTTCTAAAAAGATTTGGGTCGTCGCGATTTCGACAGGCGGAGTTTATCGAACCGAAGACGCAGGCGAAACTTGGAAAGCTTGCAATCACGAAATTTTAGCACCATTTTTTCCTGATCCTAAGGTTGCTCCCGAATTCGGGCAATGTGTTCACAAAGTTGCGGTTGATCCGACCAATTCCGATGTTATGATCTTGCAGCATCATTGGGGCGTTTATCGCAGCACGGACGCTGGAAAATCGTGGCAAAATGTTGGTGAAAACAAACTGCCGTCCGATTTTGGGTTTGTAAGCGTAATGAACGCAAAAGATACGGCGTTTATCATTCCGATTAAGGCTGATGCCGAACGCTTTTTCCCTGAAGAAAAAATGCGTGTTTATCGCACTCGCGATGCCGGCGAAACATGGCATCCGCTAGCTAATGGATTGCCGCAGGAAGGAGTGTTTGATTGCGTTTTGCGTGATTCTTTTCATTCAAACAAAAATAATTTAGCCTTTGGAACAACCGGCGGAAAAGCTTATTTTTCAGCAGATGATGGTGAAAATTGGGAATGTGTAACGGAACATTTACCGCGAATTTCTTGCGTCAGAGTTTTTGATTAAATGATTAATATTTGGATACATTCAAATATCGCAAGGCTTGCTAATGATAAATTAGATTGGCAGTTTGAGTCTGAAAATGGACAAGATGAACTAGGAAAGATTTTGGAAAAAACTTTTGCAAAGGAAAAAAACCTATTTTTCGGAATAATTAACGAATGCGGTGAAGTGCGAAAACATATCAACATCTACAAAAACGGCACTAACATAAAAAAACTCGATGGTCTGCGATCTATAGTCGAAAACGGCGAAGAAATCAGCATTTTTACGGCTGTTAGTGGCGGTTAGAATTTAAAAATTCACGTACAAAAAATAAAAACGAACAAGCAAGGGAAGACTTATAAATTTGGAGGTTGATTTATGACATCAACGGCAAAAACTCCTGAAGAGTATTTTTCATCTCTTCCCGAAGACCGCAAATCTGCGATGAGCGAGCTTCGCAATGTGATTGCGGCAAACATTCCGGACGGATTTCATGAACAAATGATTTACGGTTCACTCGGTTGGGTTGTGCCGCATTCAACGTATCCGAACGGCTATCATTGCTCGCAGGAATTGCCTTTGCCGTTCGTAAATATCGCGTCGCAAAAAAACTTTATCGCCTTTTATCACATGGGAATTTACGGCAACCAGAAACTGCTCGATTGGTTCGTCGGCGAATTTCCTAAGCATTGCAAATCGAAATTAGACATGGGGAAAAGCTGCGTCCGATTCAAGAAAATTGACCAAATTCCCTATGATCTAATCGGCGAATTGATGCGGAAAGTCACGGTTGAAGATTGGATCAAGTGCTACGAATCCGCCATTAGAAAATAACATTATGAAAATATTACTAACAATTTTACTGCTCTCTACGGGAGTTTTTGCCCAAAATTCGTTCGACAAAGTCTCTTGGCTAACCGGCTGCTGGGGCGGCGATATGAAGGGCGGATCAGTTTACGAAGAATGCTGGACGCGTCCATTCGGTAATTTTATGCAAGGCTCGGGCAGAATGGTCAAAGGCGACAAAATTTTGATGCGTGAGCATATCACTATTGAAAAAGAAGGCGATGATCTGGTGATGTATGTCTTAAATTACGGTGCAAAAATCAAAGCTGAGCAAGAACCAATGCCCTTCAAACTTACGAAATCGTCGAAAACCGAACTCGTTTTTGAAAACCCAAAGCATGATTACCCGCAGCGAATTATTTACACGAAGGATAAAAAAGGTGATATTGCGGCTCGAATCGAATTGATGGATGGAACTAAACCGATGACTTTTCCGATGGGAAATTTGATGAAAAAGAAATAGTGAAATTTTTTTTCGCATAGGTAATGGTCTTTAGAGATCGCGTAGCGATTAAATGAATTTAGCCGTGCATTTCAACGCACGGAGATTGATGAAAGTGATCGCGTGTCGCGTCAGCGACAACTGAATTCGGTTCTATTTTTCAATTGTCGCTGACGCGACAGAAATAAAACAACACTTGACCGTGCGTTGCAACGCACGGCTAAATTCAACAAGTCGCTACGCGACAGTTAAGGATTTTAATGGATATTGAAACGGTTCGCGAGTTTTGCATGTCGCTTCCCTACGCGACCGAAGACGTAAAGTGGGGAAACGATTTATGTTTTTCAATCGGCGGCAAACTCTTTTGCGTCTGTGATTTAGCGTCGGATTTAACCGTTACGATAAAGGTCGGCGAAGACGAATTTGCGGAACTTTGCGAGAGCGAAAACATTAATCCCGCGAAATATACGGGTCGCTACGGACACGTTACAATCAGCGAAATGTCGCGTTTTTCTGATGCGGAATGGAAATCACGAATTCGCACAAGTTACGATTTAACGGTCGCGAAATTGCCGAAAAAACTAAGGGGAAATTTGTGTTAAAGAAAATATTGTTGGGTTTATTGGGAATAATTTTGTTGCTGGCAATTTGCTTCTTCACACTCGGTTTTATGTATCCGACGCTGACGTCCGAAACGCGTGTAACAATCAACAAACCACGCGAGGTAGTTTGGGCGTATTTTGTTGATCAAAAGAACCTAAGTAATTGGCTTCCGAACGTAAAATCCATAGAAAATATCAGCGGCGAACCGATGACTGCGGGCAGTAAATTCAAGATAACTTTCGAAGAAGACGGACGCGAAATTGTAATGACCGAAACGATGACCGAGGTTAAGGAAAAAGAAGTTTTCGGATTCATTTTGGAGAATGAAGTGATGAAAGCGAATGCCAGAATAAGTTTCATCGATAAAGGAAATCAGACGGAAGTTGTTGAAAATAATACATTTGAAGGCGGCAATATCTTTTGGAAGTCGCTATTTGTATTGATGAAATCGAGTATTGCGGGTAATTCGCAAAAAGCGTATGACAAATTGAAAGCCCATATCGAAAATATCAAATAATGTTATTTATTAATATTTATTGACAAGAATTGATAAATTGCTATCCTCTTAAATGGGAGAATTTACAATTATGGCAACATCAACATTAAACATTTCACTGCCCGAAACTATGCGGGAATTTGTGGAAGAAAAAATCAAAAACGAAGGCTACGGAACGATTAGCGAATATGTTCGCGAATTGATTCGTGAGCAGCAGAGAAACGATCAAAGCAAGTTTGACGCAATGATTTTGGAAGGAATCAATAGCGGGGAGGCGACCGAATTGACCAAAGCCGACATTGAAGAAGCACGGAGAATCGTCAAAGAAAGAATCTTAAATCGCGGAAAATCAACTAAATGACGATCATTAGGCGACCGAAAGCGTATCGCGATTTGATCGAAATTGGCGAGTTTATAGCCGAGGACAACATCGAAATTGCCGACCGATTTTTTGACGCGTTTGAGGAGACAATCGAACGCCTAAGAAAAAATCCGAAAATAGGAACTTTGAAAAAGGCAACAGGAGTTTCAAACCTTCGAATGTGGTTCGTAAAGGGTTTTGAAAAATGTTTGATTTTTTATATTGAATCGCCGAAGGAGATCACCATCGTGCGAATTCTTAATAGTTCGCGAGATTACTTGCGATTTTTTGATTTGGAAGAATGAGCGATTGGAGCAAATTCACAAAACGAATACCCGTAAATGCCTTGAAGGAAGCAATTTACAAAGCTTGGGCGACTCGAACCGGCATCGAAAGTTGGTTTTTACGAACATCCGAGTTTACGTGTAACGAAACGCTTCGCTGCGGCGATGGGTTTGCCCAGAAAGGTGATAAATATCGATGGCTATGGCACGGTTGGAGCGATGAAACCGTTCAACTTGGCGAGATTCTTGAAGCAAACGGCATCGACTGTTTTCAATTTACTTTTCATGATCCGATGATCGTCACGGTCCGAATTCTTGAAGAACAAGCAACGAATATCGTGGAATTGGTTCAAACAAATATTGAACTTGACGAAGATTCACGAAGGAATTATTTTGTCGGTTGCGGTGAAGGTTGGACGTTTTATTTGGCGAATTTGAAATCAGTTTTGGAAGGCGGGATTGGATTTGCGGAATAGTGACGAAAATATTAAAAATGTTGTGAATTCGTGATGGATATTCGTGAAAATCTTTTGACCGAACATTCAAAAGTAAACTCTTTGAAAATTGCCGATTATATCGACGACGATGCTGGTAAATTTGCTGATTTGATGAAGATATTTTTCAACGAAGAATATCGTTTATCGCAGCGTGCGGCTTATGTTTTTATGATTTCGGTTGATCGTCATCCGTAGTTTGATAAAGCCGTATTTGAAAAAATTGGTTGCATCAATTGGATAGAAAAGATGTTCATGATTCGATTCGGCGAAATGTTGTTCGAGCATTGCAATTCATTGATATTCCGAAAAATCTGGAAGGACGAATTTTTTCGCATTGTGTTGATTTGATTGAAGATATGAGCGAGCCGATTGCGATTCGGGCGTTTGCGATAACAGTCGCAACTCGGATTGCTGAGAAAGAATCTGAATTGATCAACGAACTTTGTTTAACGGTCGATAAATATATGCCAAACCCGACACCCGGAATGAAGATTCGAATCAGAAAGCTTTTGCAGCACAAAAAGCCGAAATAATAATCGCCTGCGGAATTGGGAATAGAATATGCCTTTACAAAATCGAGTAAATCCATATGGCGAGATATGTTTTTCGCGAAACTCGTGGAACTTTAACGGGAAACCGCGGCGTGATTCATAATGAAAAGCAGGAAATTGTGAAGAATTTCCGCGTAAAGCGTTGGATAATTTGCTCTGTTGAAATACAAACATTATCGGCGAAAAGTTATGACTCCGAAGCGTTGGACAGAGCTTTTCTTTCTTGACGAAGCGACGGCTTTGGCTGCCGGACATCGCCCATGCACTTTTTGTCAAAGAGATCGTTCGATTGAGTTTCGTGAGCATTGGGTGGCGGCAAATCAAGAGTTTTTCGGCATATCTGACATTAAAGTTGATGCGATTGACAACATTTTGCATGATGAACGAATGACCGTCGAAAAACCGTTTTTACAAATGAGTGACATTCCAGACGGTGTTTTTGTTGAGTTTCACGAAAAACCATATTTAGTTTTCGATGAAAAACTCATTGAATGGTCGTTCGCGGGCTATCGGGGAAAAGTAGCAAAACCGAAAGATGTGTTTCTTAAAATACTGACGCCGCTTTCTATAGTTCGTGCGATAACAAATGGATTTCAGCCAAGAAGTGCGTTGATATAAAAAATCTAAACCGTGAGGATTGCCGTGCTAAAAAAAGACGAAAGAATAGACAACTACATCGAAAAATCACAGCCGTTTGCGAAACCTATCCTGCTGCATATACGTGAGTTAGTTCACGAAGCGTGTCCGCAAGTTGAGGAAACGATGAAGTGGAGTTTTCCGCATTTTGATTACAAAGGAATGATGTGCAGCATGGCGAGTTTTAAGGAGCATTGTTCGTTTGGATTCTGGAAAGCGTCTTTGATGAAAGATGAAGCAAAGCTTTTTAACATCGGTGAACGCGATGGCATGGGACATTTTGGCAAGATTGCGTCGCTCGCAGATTTGCCAACTGACGATGTGATGCTTGAGTATATCCGCGAAGCCTGCAAGCTTAATGACGAAGATGTAAAACTTCCCTCGAAACCCAAAAAAGAGCAGAAAGAATTGATCGTTCCGCAAGAATTGCTCGAAGCTTTGGCGAAAAACGAAGCCGCCGCGAAGACATTTGACGCATTTCCGTATTCAGCGAAAAAGGAATACGCAGAATGGATAAGGGACGCAAAATCGGACGCAACCCGCGATAAAAGGCTTGCGACGACTATCGAATGGCTAGCCGAAGGAAAGCGTAAGAATTGGAAATACGAGAATTGTTAGGACTGCGATGGTGACATTTTGTAGATCGGGCAGAATATTGAAAAGGATGATTTATATGAAAACGAAACACTTATTTTTAATAACGATCATTTTTTTAGGTTGGGCAACTTACGCTCAAGCTCAGCAAAAGCCGACTCCGATTTATTATTTCAACCCGCATTGGTCGTCCGATGGTAGAACGATCGTTTTTGAATCAACCAAAGATGGTAAATCAGCCATCTACACAATTTACGCAGACGGCAAAAATCTTCTTAAGCTAACCGACGGCGGAGAAGATGGACAACCGCGTTGGTCTCGCGACGGAAAAAAGATCGTTTTTTATTCGCAAAGAGACGGACATATGCAGTTGTTTCTGATGAATGCGGATGGCTCTGATCAGCATAAATTGACCAACGACGCCGATTTTGATTATCTCCCCGATTTTTCGCCGAAAGGTGATTATGTTGTTTTTCAATCGCGAAAAGAACGCCCGGCAATTGCTCATGATATTTACATAATTCGCTCGGATGGAACAAATAGAACTCTCTTGACCGACGGGAAAAATGGTTATACGAGTCCGAAATGGTCCCCGGATGGAAAGAAGATCGTTTTTGAGCAAGCAATCGTTACAAAGAAATATTATCGCGAATTATCTCGGGAAGAAATGAATCAAATGAAGAATTCGACGGAGATTTTCGTGATGGATAAGAATGGCAAAAACCTCAAAAATCTGACCAATAATAATTTTGAAGATTCTACGCCTCATTGGTCTAAAAACGGCAAAACAATTTATTTTATGTCCAACCGAGACGGCTCGCCAAATATTTACGCGATGAATGCAGCTGGAACAAAAGTTCGTAAAATTGCCGATGGAAAGATCGTTACAAATCCTTTTATTTCTCCGGATGAAAAGCATTTTGCATACACGAAAGAAGTTGGAGGAAAATGGGGACTTTACGTTTACGAAATCAAAAGCGGGAATGAAAGGCTTTTGATTGGAGGATAAATACAATGGCAAAAGCAGAATTGAAAACGAAGGTAAATGATGCGAGCGTTGAAGATTTTATCAATCAGGTTGAAGACCCGATAAAACGCGAAGACTGCAAAAAAGTGATTGCTCTGATGGAAAAAGCGTCGGGTAAAAAGCCGAAGATGTGGGGACCTGCGATCGTCGGGTTTGACCAATATCATTACAAATACGAATCGGGACGCGAAGGCGATATGTGCCGCATCGGTTTTTCGCCGAGAAAGCAAAATCTGACGCTTTATATCGTAAACGGTTTTGAAAAATACGAAAATCTGATGTCGAAACTCGGTAAATTTAAGACTGGAAAGAGCTGTCTTTACGTCAAAAGATTAAGCGATATCGACGAAAACGTCTTATACGAATTAATCGAACTTTCAGTAAAACATTTCAACGATAAATACGGCAAAAATTGAATCGGAGGAACAAATGAAGACAAGTAGAATTTTATGGATTGCTGGGGCAATGCTCGTGGCAATGATTCTAAATGTTCTGGCGTTTGTGCTCTGGATGGTGATTTACGGTTACGTTGTTAATCCAGGTCAGCCGGATTCGTTTTATCAGCAACGGGCTCAGGAAATGGGACCGTATTGCAGTATTGTTTCGGGAATCCCGATATTTTTTGCCGTTTCGTATTTTTTGACAAGAAAATGGGAAGCGGGATTTGCGTTTGTTGCAGCGTTCGCCTTTTGGCTTCTATACGCAATTGTTGATGTTTCAATTTTAGTGATATCGGGTTGGGGAAGCATTACTTTTTCAATTTTGGTTTTCGTCTCGATGGCAACGAAATTGGGTGCTTCGCTATTAGGAGCATCGCTGGCGAAAAAGAAGATTTCAGCTTAAACGGGAGAAATTATGTCAATCAGTCACATTCCAAACGGATTTACGAGTATCACGCCGTATTTTATTTGCACCGACGCGGAGGCGTTCATCAAATTCATAACCGAAGCATTCGACGCGAAAGAGTTTGAAATGACTCGTGAAAACGGACATATTCGTCATTTCGGTTTCAAGGTTTTCGGCTCAGTTATCGAAGGCAGTCAGGCGAGCGACGAATACGGAGCGACCAAAATTTCGATTCACCTATACGTTCCCGATTGCGATGCCGTTTACGCAAAAGCGATTGCGGCGGGCGGAAAGTCGGTTTTTGAAGTAACCGAAATGCCTTATGGGGAACGTTCGGGCGGCGTGACTGATCCGTGCGGAAATTCGTGGTGGATTGCCACGCAAAAAGTTGATATGTATCCATCTAAACCTTGAGAAAGAGGATAACTTCGAAAGAGATGATTACGATTGAAGCAGTTCGAAAACTTGCACTTTCATTTCCTGACACTTACGAACAGGAGCATTTCGGGTTGCCATCGTTTCGCGTGAACAAGAAGATTTTTTCGACAATTTGGATCAAAGATAATCGGGCGATGGTTAAACTCACACTCATTGACCAATCCGTTTTTTGTGATACAGACCCAAAGAGTTTTTTGCCGGTTCCAGGCGGTTGGGGTGAGAAAGGAGCAACTTTCATCGAGCTCAAATCTGTCGGTCAAGAGATTTTCAAAGATGCTTTGACGACCGCATATTGCAATATTGCACCAAAAAAATTGGCTGAATCAGTTCGCCAAACAAACTAGAATATGGCATTTGATGAAACATTATCCGAACGAATTGCGTTTTTACTTGAAAAGAGAAACGTAATTTTTGAAGCAAAAAAGATGTTTGGCGGCATCTGTTTTCTTGTCGACGACAAAATGTGTGTTGGCGTGATCAAAGATTCGATGATGCTTCGAATCGACCCTGAAATGCAGGGAGATTTGTTGAAACGAGAGGGCTGTCGCGAAATGGATTTTACCAAAAGACCAATGAAAGGAATGGTTTACGTCGATTCATGGGCGATCGAAACGGATGATGAATTGAGCGATTGGATTGAGATTGCCTTGGACTTTAACCCGAAGGCTAAGTCTTCGAAGAAGAAATAATTGGAACGCGGACACTCTTGTCCGAAAGGTTGCTTCGGCAACCTCAACGCGGATTTAGATTAGTCGCTATTCAAACGCCTTGCGTTTGTGCAGACATGAGTGTCTGCGTTCCATTAATAAAATAAGGAGAATAAAACTATGGCGGAAGCAGCTGCACCTGAAACGGGAATGCCGAAACACGGCTCGTTTTGTTGGTCGGAATTGGCGACGAATAATCTTGACGGCTGTCGCGAATTTTACAAAAACGTTTTCGGTTGGGAAATGGATCCGAGTAAAAACAGCGGTGTTGGCGAAATGGAATATCAGGAATTCGGACACGCGGGCGAATACCCGATGGGCGGCATGTATGACATGAAGCATATTTTTGGCGACAATCCGACATCGCCTCATTGGGTGAATTACATCGCAGTTGACGACGTCGACGCGGTTGCCGCACGGGTCGAAGCCTTGGGCGGGAAATGTTGTCATCCTGCGAAAGAAATTCCGAACGTCGGGCGGATGGTAACGATCATCGATCCGACCGGAGCGATGGTTATTTTATTGACCTTGAAGCAAGTTTGAAAGAGCAGGCGGAAACGCGACCGTGAGGAAGCGTGTTGAATGTTCAGGACGAGGCACGCTCCTTAACAGTAGCGTTTCTGCCGAGGAAAAAATTATGAGCGTAACAGAAAATTTTCAAAAATTAGTCGGAATGTGGGATGGCAGCAATCGCTTGACGTTGGAGCCTGAAAAGCCCGTAAGAGATTCAAAATCAACGGCTTGCGTTGGGCTCGAAGCAAACAAAAAGTTCCTAAAGATCAACTACGAATGGAGTTTTGACGGCAAACCGCACGAAGGATTGATGATCTACGGTTTTGGGAAAGATTCGAAAATGACGTCGGTTTGGATTGATTCATTCCATCAAAGCGGCGATTTTATGAACTGCGTCGGCACCATCGAAGGCGACAAAATTTCGGTCAAATCACATTACACCCAACCCGAATACGCCGATTGGGCGTGGCGGACAACGGTCGAATTCATCAGCGAAAATGCGTTTGAATTTACGATGTATAACGTTGAACCCAACGGCAACGAAGCGGTTGCAGTTGAGTCAACATTTGCGAGGAGAAAATAAAATGGCAGAATTTACAACGCCAAAACACGGCACAATTTGCTGGCGGGAATTGCAAACAAAAGATTTGTCGGCGGCGAAAATTTTTTACAAAGAATTGATCGGATGGGAGCTCCAACAGAGTAAACTTTCGCCGATTGAATACGCGGAAATTAGTGTTGACGGAACCGCAGTCGGCGGCATGATGGAGCTAAACGAAGGTTTCGGCGAAGTTTGGGAAAATATTCCGTCGCATTGGGGAACGTATATCGCGGTTGACGATTGCGATGCCGCGTTTGAAGCCGTTAAAGCCAATGGAGGCAACGTTTTCTGTCCGCCTTTTGATGCACCGAACGTTGGTCGAATGTGTTTGGTGAGCGACCCGAGCGGTGCACATTTTTCGATGATTCAATTCAAAAAAGGAGACTAAGATGAAATATGAAATCGGCACAAAAGATAAACCAATGACGCTAAAAACGCCACCTCTATCGTCCGAATACACGATGCACACGGACACGAAAGACGGCAAGGAAATTCTGGTCTGCACGGTTGGTAAAACGATTTTGCATTACGACATTCGCTGTCTGGACGACGCACACGCGATGCTTAAAGAGCACGGCGATTGGATGGAACTCGGGAGTGCTGATGAACAGAAACCCGCTAAAGACGGCACTTTTGAAGCTTGGGGACGTTCGGAATCAAATCCTGTCGGCGGTTGGTATGGCTTGAAAAAAGGTTTCCGCGGACGCTTTGGGATGTATATTCCGCCGCTCATGGAAGCTTTGGGATTGGCGGAAGTTACCCACGAAAAACGCGGAAATATGATTCGGGCGAAATAATTCTTACATATGAAAAACTCACTTTATCCATGCCTTTGGTTTGATGGCAATGCAAAAGAAGCGATGTCGTTTTATTGCGATGTTTTCGCCGGTTCAAGAATCACAGATGAAAACCCGTTGGTCGTAGTTTCAGAACTGTGCGGACAAAAATTTATGGGTTTAAATGGCGGACCAATGTTCAAAATCAATCCGTCCATCTCATTTTTTGCCAACTGCGATTCGGCTGAAGAGATTGATGCGAAATGGAAGACACTTTCAGACGGCGGAATAGTTATGATGCCTTTGGATTACTACCCTTGGAGCAAGGAAAAATACGGATTTTGTCAGGATAAATTCGGCGTTAGCTGGCAGATTATGCAAGCCAGTATCAACGGACTGAAATTTGTTCCTGCCTTGATGTTTACACAGGATAAGGCGGGAAATGCTGAGGAAGCCATCAACTTTTATACGAGGATTTTTGCCGATTCAAAAATTGTCAGCATCAGCCGTTATCAGGCTGGCGAACCCGATGTAGAAGGAACGATAAAACACGCTCAATTTACGCTCAACGGACAGTTTTTTGTCGCTCTTGACAGTTCCGCACCGCATCAATTTAAGTGTGACGAAGGCGTTTCATTGGTAGTCGAGTGTGATTCTCAGGACGAAATTGACTATTATTGGAACATATTTACAGCAGGCGGCGGCGAGGAAAGCCAATGCGGTTGGCTGAAGGATAAATTCGGCGTTTCGTGGCAAATTGTCCCTACAATTTTGGAAGAATTAATAAAGGATCCCGAAAAATCGCCGCGTGTTGTTCAGGCTTTTATGAAGATGAAAAAGTTTGATATTCAGAAATTATTAGAGGCTTAATTGCAGAAGCCCGCACGAAGTAAGGGCGTAAACGTTGAAGAAAAAGACACACTTACTCCGTGCGTGTTTCAGCATTGATCAAAAATTATGAAAACACAAAAATACGAAATAACGATAAACGCAACCAAAGAAAAGGTTTGGGAAGTTCTTTGGACGGACGAAACCTATCGCAAATGGACAAGTGCTTTTTCCGAAATCTCCTCCGCCGAATCCGATTGGGAAGAGGGAAGCAGAATCATTTTTGGCGACGGCAAAGGAAACGGAATGTTTAGCGTAATCGAGAAAAAAGACGCTCCTAACACGATGATTTTCAGGCATTTAGGCGAACTAAAAGACGGCGTAGAAACTCCGTTTGCTCCCGAATCCGGTTGGGCAAATTCGCTCGAAAGATACTATTTGACGGATGAAAACGGAAAGACGAAAGTAACCTGCGAAGTTGATGTTGATGATAATTTCGTAGACTTTATGGGCGACGCATTTCCGAGGGCGTTTGCGATTTTGAAGGAACTTTCAGAAGCATGACCAAAGACGAAATCATTGATCGAATCAGTCGCGGACGAACCGATTTAGTGTTTGATCTCGTCGCGTTGCCTGATTGGAAAGCGATTTTGTATGAAGGCGAAATCAAGCTATTGCAATGGTTTGTCTATTACAATGACGTTACGGCTCTCAAAGCAATCCTCAATGCGGGCGGCGATTTATCGAGTATTAACTTAAACGGCGAACTCGGTCACGCGTCATTCTTCGGACATTGGAAAGTCGTCGATTTTTTGATAAAGCACGGTGCCAACGTCAATTTTGCACAGCCTGACACCGGCGAAACTGCGTTGCACAGTTCGCTTGCAAAGGCAGGTCGTCCGTATTTTTTGTATGTCGTGAAATTACTCGTCGAAAACGGTGCAGACGTAAATGCAACGACGATTCCGGGCAAAGAAACGGGAGCTTTTATGCGTGATGTGCGGACAAAAGGCGAAACTCCGCTACATCGTGCAGCGGCTTATGCGGATGCCGAAACAATCAAATATCTGATCGAAAATGGTGCCGACAAAACCGCACGCGATGCCAATGGCGATTCTCCGCTCACATGGGCGAGCGAGCATCTACGTCCGGGTAACATACTTTATTTGCTTCAGTTTGGCGAATTTCGGGTAAGCGAGAAACATATTGAAATGAATACGAGCGATCACGGAGCAGGCTGGGGAAATTCAATGGAACGGAATTTTTTGGGCGATTTTTTGCCCGAAAGTAAAAGGAATTGAGGAGATAAAAATATGGCAACAGTAAATGTATATCTAACATTCAACGGGAACTGCGAAGAGGCGTTTAATTTTTACAAATCGGTTTTCGGCGGCGAATTTCCGTATATGGGGAGATTTGGCGAAATGCCTCCTTCGGAAGAACATCAAATGTCGCCCGAACATGCCAATCGAATCATGCATGTTTCGCTTCCGATCAGCAAGGAAACGATCATTATGGGTAGCGATACCGGCGGCGAATGGGCGACGAACTATAAACAAGGAAACAATTTTTCGATCTCGATCACAGCCGAAAGCCGCGAAGAAGCAGATCGATTATTCAACGGACTTTCCGCGGGAGGAACCGTCACAATGCCGATGAATCAAACATTTTGGGGCGATTATTTCGGAATGTTTACCGATAAATTCGGCGTTCAATGGATGGTCAGTTTTGATACCAAAAAAGAGTAATGAAGATTGATTTACAAGGAATCTGTCCGCTTTTGATGGTTTTTGATATGCCGGAATCGCTCGTGTTTTATCGTGATATTCTGGGTTTTGAAATTGTCAGCGATTCAGGAAAAGGCGATGAATCGGGTTGGGTTTGGCTGCGGTTGAATAACGCGGAATTGATGCTCAACACAGCGTTTGACGAAGGCGAGCGTCCGCCTGAGCGAGATACAATTCGCGACAAAAATCATGGAGACACGATCATATACTTTGGCTGTCCGAATGTTGAGGAAGCTCATAAAGTATTGACTGAAAAGGGTTTGAATGTTAGTCCGCCTGAAATTACAGGGTATGGTTTCAAAGCGATTACTTTCAGCGATCCTGATGGTTACGCGATTTGTTTTCATTGGGAAAATTCATAAATCGCTCATAAATCACTAAGGAAAAAATATGATTAAAACATTATCGTTGATTATTTTGATTACGTTATTTTGCGGAATTGATTCGCTTGCCTGCATAAATACTGAAATGAAAAGATTGAGCGACGGCACAGCTCTATGGGTTGATGAAGAGGGTTTAGTTCCGAAAGGACATAAAATTGAGAAATTTAATTATGTTAAAAAAGTCTTAGAGTTGAAGAACAAGTATGAACAAACAAAAAAGGTAAATTTTCTTTCTGATGCCGGAATCGTCTTAATTTTGCAAGCTAAATATCGAGAAGCAAAGGAACTGTATTTAAGAATCGAGCGGCTTGAACCGGGGCGATACGCGACAGCGTCGAACCTTGGAACAGTTTATGAACTGCTCGGAGATAATCAAAATGCAATTGTCTGGATTAAAAAAGCGATAGAAATAAATCCGCAATCCCATCACGGTTCAGAATGGCTGCACGTCAAAGTTCTTGAAGCAAAAATCAACGGCGACCAATCAATATCAAGCGAGTTCTTAATAAACACAAACTTTGGCGTGAATCCGGTGCCGGAGAATAATATGTCGCAGCAGGAGTTAATTCAACTTCGCGATGCGATATTTTTTCAACTAAATGAACGTGTTACATTTATCAAACCACCGGACAAAATTATCGCAAATTTGATGTTTGATCTGGGAAACGCCAATTATTTTTTAGGTCAAAGAAAAGATGCAGTAACGATTTACGAAAAAGCACGCGAATACGGATTTTCCGACCCGATTATACAAGCTAGAATTGAAAAAGCGAAAGAAATTCCAATTAAGGAAAAGCCGCCGGTTGCTGAAGAGCCGAAATCGAACAATTTATTCTTGTGGATAATTTTCGGAACCGTTACTTTCATAATACTGGCATTGATCACGCTAATGGTTCGAAAAACACAGCAAAAACTAAACTAAAAGGAGAACTATATGGATAACACAACAAATGCACTAAACTGGTTTGAGATTCCGGCGGTTGACATCGCGAGGGCTCAAAAATTTTACGAAACGATTTTTCAAATCACGATGACGCCAATGGAAATGGGTGATTTTATTATGGTTTCATTTCCGGGCGACGAGATGGGCGGAAAGGTGAGCGGAGCTTTGTGCAAGCATGAAATGTATGAGCCGCGTGACAATGGAGCGTTGATTTATTTGAACGCGAATCCTGATATTCAAACTGTTGTTGATCGAATCGAGCCTGCGGGCGGCACGATTGTAATTCCGAAAACTCAGATTTCCCCTGAGATCGGTTATATGTGCGTTTTCCTTGATTCGGAAGGAAATCGCGTTGCGGTTCATGCACAGAATTAAAATGGATTGCAAATTCGAAGTTATTCTTTACGTTGCCGATCAAAGAAGAAGCCGCGATTTTTACTCGTTGCTATTTCACCGGCAGCCAGTTCTTGATGTTCCCGGAATGACTGAATTTACACTGAGCAACGATTTGAAACTCGGACTGATGCCGGAAAACGGAATTGCGAAAATCTTGGCGGACCAAACTCCGCATCCGTCGTCGGGTAATGGAATTCCGCGATGCGAATTGTATCTGCTTACAGACGATTTTGTCGAATTTTTCGCACGGTCGTTGGAATGTGGAGCGAAAGAAATCAGCAAGATTCAAGAACGAGATTGGGGCGACACGGTCGGCTACGTTGCCGATCCGGATGGACATATAATTGCTTTTGCCACACGCACAAAGACGCTTTAAATGAAGAAGTTACGAAAAGATTTAATTATCTGTGATGATTTTAGAAACCTACATTCCGAGCTTTCCGCTGTCGCAATTTGTTGATTGCTTTATCTATCACAGAGGGTATTCTCCGGCACATAAAGTTGACCGTTTTTTGCCGGATGGAAACGTCGAGATCATTATTGATTTGAACGATAAGCCGCAGTTTATTTACGACAATCAAACGCTTAAAGAGATTCAAACTTGTCATCACGTTTGGGCATCCGGGGTGCGAACCGAGCCGATCACGATTCCATCGGGTAAAGAATCGGCAATGTTTATAATCGCCTTCAAAAAAGGAATGGCTTATCCGTTTTTCCCGTTGCCGATGAATGAAATTTCGGATTGCGTGGTAGATGCGGATTTGTTGTGGGGAGATGAATTTGCGAATTTACGAGAACAGATCTTGGAAAATGTTGAAGATAAATTCCTCATTGTTGAAAACTTTTTGTGGCGAAACTTCTCGTCGAGCCTCGTTCTAAACCCTTGTGTTGAATACGCTTTGACGGAAATTGTCCGTAAACCCGATCAAATTAGCCTATCAAAACTGAATACTAAAATCGGTTATTCCGAAAAACATTTTATCGCGATGTTCAAACATCAAGTTGGTGTGACACCGAAAACTTATCTCAAAATTCTCCGTTTTCAAAAGGCGGTTAGCGACATTGAGAACTCGAAAGTAATTAATTGGACTGCAATTTCTAACGAATGCGGCTTTTACGATCAGTCTCATTTTATCAATGATTTCAAGCATTTTTCCGGCTTTACTCCGAATGAATACGCAAACCGAAAAGGCGATTATTTGAATTATATCCCGATTGATTAGGTAAGTTTTTTCCAATACAAAAACAAATTTGCCGATTAATATTGAGCCTCAAGACCTAAAAAAAGGAGAATTTTATGGCAGCAAAAACATCAGGTGAAATAGAAAAAGAATTTATCGGCGATTTGAAATCAACGAGCGGCAAGGATTTGGACGGCTGGCTGGACGATATTAAGTCTTTCAGTAGTCAAAAACGAAATGACGTAATCAATTTGCTAAAAAGCGAACACGGTTTTGGACATATGAATGCTTCGCTTTTGGCGGGAATTTATTTTAACGGCGGAAAGCCAGTCTATGGCGACACGAGCGAACTTTTAGACAATCAGTTTGCCAAAGCCGAGGAGATGCGTCAGCTTTTTGAGGCTTTTTTGGATTTTACCAAAAAGCATTTTTCCGATTCGTCGTTTTTGCCGAAGAAAACTTATGTTTCAATTCTGGAAAATCGCGAGTTTGCGGCGATAAATATCAAAAAGCAGGAACTTCGCGTCGGGTTTGATTTGGGTGACCGACCTTTCGACGAAACCATTACAAAATCGAAACTTACGGGTCCGATGCCGCGTATTTCGCATCAGTTTGTTTTGACTGAAACGAGCCAGCTTAACGGCGACTTAGTCCAACTTTTGCAGGATTCCTATGATCGTGCTCATTAAAAATATGAAAAAATATTTATTTACAACATTTTTAATTTTACTTACTCTGCCGAGTGTTTTCGGACAATATCGAATTGTTTACAACGTTGCTAAAGATTCGAAGAACGACGATTATGAAGTTTATTCGATGAACGTTGACGGTTCGGATAAGCGAAATATCACGAACCACAAAGACGTCGCGTGGACATATTACGCGTATAAAGGTCGTCTGTTTTTCGTCAGCGATCGAGATGCTTGTAAGCGTTGTTACGCGTTGTATGAAATGGACGCGATGGGCAATAACGTCAAGAAACTCAGTGATTTACGGCTTGAAGATTCGTGGATGGGAACGCGGAATAACGGCTCGGAGATGGTTGTATCGGGCAGAATCGGCAACGAAACAAGGTATCAGCTTTTTATCATCGATTTGAAAACGGGAAAATATCGGCAGCTAACCGACGAGAAAGAAGCGGCTTTCCGCGATCCGAGTTTTTCGCCCGGCGGCAAGCATATTATTTACGTTTACAAAAAACAACGCACGAATCGCGAGGAATATGAAGACCTCTGGATTATGGATGCCGATGGCTCAAACCGCAGACGTTTAACCACTTATCCGAAAGACGACAAGACTTCCGAGTGGCATAATTATCACGCCGGACCGCCGCGTTGGGTCAAAAAACACAATTTTATCAGTTATCAATCGGTGCAAAAGGGCAAAAGTTCACTTTATGCGGTTACGCCTGATGGCAAAAAACAATGGAAATTGACCGATAATAAATTGAGCGAAAGCTGGCACGATTGGTCGCCGGATGGCAATTCACTGGCGATCGATATGTATGAAAACGACGCGGTAGAGATTGGTATCCATTTGATGAATTGGAAAACCAAGGAAGTCAAAAAATTGACCGATTTGAAGGATTTTAAGTATCAGCAATCGCCGGTTTTTGTGGAGTATAAACCGCAAAGCGTTGCCAAAATGAATGAATTAGAAGCGACGAAAAAATTTATCGAAGCGTTTAATACTCGAAATATTGACGCGATGATGAATCTCGCAACTGATAATGTGAAATGGTTTACCCTCGCGGGCGACAAGCTGACGACCGAAACGGCTGATAAAATGTCGCTTCGAAAATTCATGGAAGGTTATTTCAAAAGTTGCCCAACTTGTAAATACAAAATTACAAACGTCAATCAAAACGGCAGCCGCGTCACGATGACGGAAACCGCGAGTTGGGAAACTGCGAAAGGTAAACAATCAAACGATAGTTTTGCGGTTTATGAATTTGTTGGTGGCAAGATTGCACGGGTTTATTATTACGGCGAACCATCTAAGTCCAACTATGATGAGGCTTTAGCGAAAAAGCTCGGAGCCGACGAACGCGGGATGAAGACGTATGTTTTCGTTAATTTAATTCGCGGAAAGGCGAAATACGAAAAAGCCGAACGGGATAAATACATCGCCGGACACATGGAAAACATCGGTCGGCTCGCAGAATCAGGCAAATTGATCGTGGCTGGTCCCTTTTTCGACGACAACGACATTCGCGGAATCTACGTTTTTGATGTTGATACGCTGGATAAGGCAAAGGCTTTGGTTGAAACCGATCCGGCGGTGAAAGCAGGAGTTTTCGAATTCGAAATGCGGCTTTGGTATGGCTCGGCGGCATTGTTGGAATTGAATCGGATTCATAATTCGATTCAAAAACCAAAGAACTGAAAACATTTACCACAGATGAACACCGATAAAAACAGGATGGAAGAAGATGTTTGGATGAAGTTTTCATCCTAGATTTATCTTCCGAAATCTGTGTTTATCTTTGGTAAAAACCGCTTTCGAAATATTTAGATTGAAAATTTAGTTAGGAGAAAAAATATGATAAAGAAAATACTTGGGATTTTAGGTGGCTTGATTTTGCTGGGCGTTATCATTTTGGCGGTTTTGGTTTTTACAACTCCAACCGATTATAATGTCGAACGCGAAGTTACAATTAACAAACCTCGTGCGGACGTTCTCGCGTATGCGAAAATGCTCAAAAATCAAAACGATTGGGGTCCGTGGGTCAAAAAAGATCCGGCGATCAAGATGAATTACAAAGGCACCGACGGCGAAGTTGGCTTCGTTTCGGCTTGGGACAGCAAAATGGAAGACGTTGGCGTTGGTGAGCAGGAAATTAAAAAACTTACGAACAACGAAATCAATACCGAAATCCGTTTCAAAGTGCCGTTTGAATCAACCAATCAAGGTTACATGATGTTTGACGAAATTTCACCCACGCAAACCAAAGTAAAATGGGGCATGACAGGATCATTCGCAAAACCGATGAATCTGATGATGCTCGTAATGGATATGGATAAAGAGGTCGGCAAGGATTTTGACGAAGGTTTAGGGAATTTGAAATCGATTTTGGAGAAGCAATAGATGACTTTTGAAAAACTTGTGCCAAATATTTTTTATGTCGATATTAACGATGGCGTGAAATTTTTTGTCGATTGTTTAGACTTCGCTGTTGGGCACGATGAGCGAAACTCACGTAGTCCTTTTTGTGTTTTGGAAAAAGACGGTTTACGCATCAATCTTTTCCAAAATGCGAACTCGCCAAGGAACACAACCCGGAATTTAGATTGGTCACAAAAAATATTGAGGAAGTTTTTGCGAAAGTTTCTAAATCTCATCCGGAATTCCTTCATCCGAATCTTCCGAAAATTACGCTTCGTCCGTGGGGAGCGAAGGAATTCGCGTTGATGGATCATAAGCAATTGGGCGTAGTTATTCAGGAATGGTAAACACGTTATGAGAAAAGTAATTGCAGCAATCAACATGACAATTGATGGATTTTGCGACCATACAGCAGGTATCGCAGATGAAGAAATTCATAGTCACTATGCGGAATTGCTAAATAATGCAGACGTAATTCTATATGGCAGAATAACTTACCAACTTATGCAATTCTGGCAAACTCTGATAAAAAATCCTTCAGGTGAAAAATCAATGGACGACTTTGCAATGGCAATAGACAAAGTTCCAAAAATTGTTTTTTCACATAACTTAAAAGACACAGATTGGGAAAGTGCAAAGCTAGCAAACAAAACTCTTGAAGAAGTTGTTTTAGAACTCAAACAACAATCAGGTAATGACATTTTTGTTGGAAGTAGGGGTTTGATTATACAACTAATGAAACTTAATTGATTGATGAATACCAACTTTGTGTTCACCCTGTTGTTGTTGGAAGCGGTTTGCCATTATTTGAAAATATAAACGACAGGACTATTTTGAAACTAATAAAGACTAAAACCTTTAATGGCGGTGCAGTCATTCTTTACTATGAAGGGACAAAAAATGATTGATTATGAACACAACCCCTGAATGAGAAATCGTAAGTTCGAGAATTGTAAACTCACCGATCGAGCGAGTTTACCGAGCCTGGACTGATCCGAATCACCTGAAAAACTGGTGGGGACCGATTGGTTTATTTATAAAAAAAAACCCCCCCCCCCCCCCCCCCCCCCCCCCCCCCCCCCCCCCCCCCCAAAAAAAAAAAAAAAAAAAAAAAAAAAAAAAAAAAAAAAAAAAAAAAAAAAAAAAAAAAAAAAACCCCCTTGAAACCCAATACATTTGCTTGCTCTTTTTCAGGGTAGTTGCGGCTTTTGAAGAAATTTCGCCGGAGTCAACGAAAATCGTGTTTAGAATGAATTTTGATACGGCGGAAGAATGTGGTAAGTTGAAGCCGTTCGTGGTCCCTAGTAGATGAAGAGAATTTTGACAGACTTGAAGCTGAACTTGCCATACGTACTGGAGAAATAATGAGGATCGACATTCAAAACTACAACGACAAACAATCGCCCGCCGGAGGTGCAAAGAAATTTGCGTACTGCTGGCGACAACGATTACCGACACTTTGCCGCAAGCCGAAGCAGAGGATCTGGCAACACACATCCAGTTTGGTTTTTGGATGGAAATCCGATTGTCGGCTACAGCAAGCAAAAAGCAGAGTTTTGTGTTTGAATGTTTTGGAGCGGTGCTGATTTTGAGGAAAATGCGTTAAATGTTGTCGGTAAAAAAATTAAAGATGCCTTCGTGATTTTAGATTTCAGTTGATCAGATTAATACTAAAGACCTTAAACGGTGGCTGAAAAAATCGAGAGAAATTCAATGGGATTACAAAAATATCGTCAAACGAAGTGGAAAACTTGAACGATTGAAATAAAAGTTTTTGTATGCGACAAAAACTACAGAATTTAGTAAGCAAATCAACAAACAGGAAAATCAGATGTGTCAAGACAATCCGCTTTGTCTTTGGGTAGGGAAAGGTTGCGAAAGCGGTAGTTAAGTATTACCTGTCAATTTTCAAGGGTGGTAAATTGAAAGATTACCGTCTATTTACCAATATGCCAAAAAATGGCGACGGCTCTGATCCAAATTCACAGCTATGATCCGGCAGTTAGCGGAAAGGCAATGATGAATACGTTTAAACAAACAAAGTTGATTATCTCGGAACTGAAATAGGGGTAAATATGAACGAAAATAAAATTACGGTTCTCGCAGCGGTAAACGCCTATAAAAACAAGGTTTGGGATTATTACACGAACCCAAAACACATCGTAAATTGGAACTTCGCTGACCCGAGTTGGCATTGTCCTTCTGCGGAAAACGACATGAAAATCGGCGGAAGATATTGTGCCCGAATGGAAG
>CAVXPU010000018.1:0-29367 GCA_963763855.1 Pyrinomonadaceae bacterium
AATTTTTCCAGAGGCTGTCTGAAAAGGCAGTCTTTTTTTATTTTTGGCGGTAGAATTGGTAAAATAGAAAAATGAGAAAGCGAGTTGTATTCAAGAGATACGTGCAGAATCAGCCGATGTTGTTGCCGCCGAGTTTGGATGAATTGATACCTGAGAAGCATCCGGTGCGGGTGGTTAAAGAGATAGTCTAGCGAATCAACATCAAGGAGTTAGAGCAGAGTTACAAAGGCGGCGGGAGGTCGAGTTAACATCCGCGGATGTTGTTGAAAGTGCTGATTTACAGTTATTTGAGGAACATTTATTCATCGCGTAAGATTGAACAGGCGTTAACTGAAAACGTGCATTTCATGTGGCTTACGGGCGGAGCAAAACCCGATCACAACACTATAAACGATTTTCGCGGGAAGCGTTTGAAAGAGCATTTACAGAAGATATTCAGCCAAGTTGTCGTGCTTTTAGCGGAAGAAGGCGTGCTCAGTTTGAAGGAAATCACGATAGACGGAACGAAGTTGGAAGCAAATGCGAATCGATACACATTTGTTTGGGGAAAGTCGATAAAAACGAGCCGCGAGCGAATCGAAAAGCAGTTGGAAGAGCTTTGGAAATATGTCGAAGAAGTTTATCAGGACGAAGAAAACACACCGACCAAACCTGAGTTCAAAGAGATAAATCCGGAGTCAGTTTCACGAGCGATCGAAGAAATAAACGAAGCCTTGCAAGCCAAAGAAATTAAGCCAAAAGTCAAACAAAAACTAAATTATGCGAGGAAGAACTGGACAAAAAAGTTGTCTGAATATGACGAAAAAGAGGAGATTCTAAAAGGACGAAAGAGCTATTCAAAAACTGATAAAGAGGCAACGTTTATGCGGATGAAAGACGATCACATGATGAACGGACAGCTCAAACCCGGCTACAATCTGCAAGCCTCAACGAGCGGACATTACCTCGTCAATTACACGCTCGGACAAACGACAACGGACACGAATTTGCTCAAAAATCATCTGGAAAAACACGTTGAAAATTACGGTCAAATGCCGGAAAATATCACGGCTGACGCAGGTTATGGGAGCGAAGAAAATTACCAATATTTAGAGGAAAATAAAATCGAAGCGTTCGTCAAATACAATTATTTCGAGAAAGAACAGACCAGCAAAAAGCATCAGCAGAATCCGTTTTTAGCCGATAATCTATACTACAATCAAGAAAAAGACACGTATTACTGCCCGATCGGACAGCCGATGAAGAATATCGGGACGAAACAGCGAACGACGGCAAACGGTTATAAACAAAAGTTAAAATTGTATCAAGCCGTAAATTGTCAAAATTGTCCGATGCGTTCGAGGTGTCACAAAGCCAAAGGAAATCGCATCATCGAACGGAATCAGAACCTAAATCGGCATCGGCAAAAGGTCAAAGAATTGATGGAAAGCGAAATCGGAATAATCAAAAGACGAGAACGTTGGAAAGTTGAGGCAGTATTTGGCAACATCAAACACAACAAAGGATTCAAGAGACTAAACTTAAGAGGACTGGCAAAAGCCGAAACCGAAGTCGGATTGATTGGAATCGCCCACAATCTCAACCACTTTGGGTTAGAAAGAGGTCATTAAATCCAAAATAAACTGCAATAACTTCAAAAAAACACCTCAGTCCATCCCGAAAAGAAGAAAAATCAAAAAAGTAACTGTATCCGGAAAAGAAATATAAATAAAAGAGGTTGCCTGAAAGTTTTGCTTTTCAGACAGCTTCTTTTCTTGTTTCAGTAGCCCGACCGTTAGGAAGGGCTTTGGTTCTAAAGCGTAATATAGGTCTAATCAGCATAAAATTCTTCGATAATATACCTGAATTTTTCGTCAACGACTCGGCGTTTTACCTTTAAAGTTGGGGTCAATTCTCCGCTTTCGACCGTTAATTCGTTCTCTAAAAGTGCAATTCTCTTAACTCTTTCATAGTTTGAAAGAGTTTGAGTAAGTTGTTTCACTTCATCTTCAATTAACCTGATAATTTCATCACTTTTACAAAATTCTCCCGGCGTATTCAGGTTTAATTTGTGCGATTTACAGTAAATTTTCAATGGCTCAAAATTTGGAACAATCAAAGCCGCCGCAAATTTCCGCTCATTGCCAACCAATACAACCTGATTCACATATTGCGAACCTTTAATCATTTGCTCGATCATTGCCGGAGCAATATATTTTCCGCCGGAAGTTTTGAACAATTCTTTTTTGCGATCGGTAATCTTCAAAAACCCTTCACTGTCAATTTCTCCTATATCGCCTGTTTTAAACCAACCATCTGCTGTAAAAGTATCTTTAGTCGCCTCGGGTTTATTGTAGTATCCAATCAAAATATTTGGACCCGATACTTCAATTTCTCCATCTTTAGCAATCCGTACTTCCACATTTCGAATGGGCTTTCCAACTGTTCCAACCTTCGAAAACAAAGGCGTATTTGTTGTAATAACAGGCGAAGTTTCGGTTAAACCGTAGCCTTGCATTATCAGAATGTTCGACCCTTTGAAAATATAATTTATACTTTCGGAAAGTGCCGCTCCACCGGTAATACAAAAACGAAGTCTGCCGCCAAAAAAATTGCGTAGTTTAGCAAAAACGAGTTTATCGGCAATGCTGTGTTTAACTGCCAGAAACGGAGAAATACTTTGCCCCATTTCAATCGCACGAGCATATTCTTTGCCAACGTTTATCGCCCAATCAAAGAGTTTTCCCTTAAAACTACTATCTTTCGAAGCCATTAACCTCGCTTTTGAATACACTTTTTCGAAGATTCGTGGCACGCCTACAAAGATTGTCGGACGAACTTCCTTCAAATTTTCGGCAACTTTATCAATTGATTCCGCGAAAAAAACTCCCATCCCATTGTGGATATAGAGATACATACCAGCTCTTTCAAAAACGTGAGAAAGCGGCAAAACCGATAGCGGAATATCTTTTTCCGAAAAATTAAAATCCGCTCCGCAATCAATCACATTCGAAATCAAATTACGATGGGTAAGCATCACGCCTTTTGGTTCGCCGGTTGTGCCGGAAGTGTAAATCAACGTTGCAACATCTTCGTTTTCAACACTTTGCCTTAATTCATCAAGCAAATCTGGTTGGATTTTACGCAAATCTTCTCCCAGTTTTTCCAGATTCTGAAGAGAAATTAAATTTTCAGCATGAAAATCTGTATCTGCAAAAAGAACAATTTTTTCTATTGTTTTGCAATTCGGCAAAACTTCGGCGAGCCTTTTATAGGTAGCTAAATCCTGCAAAAAAAAGACCTTCGCTCCCGAATCATTAATAATGTATTCGATGGAATGCGGTGCGAGCGTCGTATAAATCGGGGCGTCGATGATTCCGGTCAATTGGCAGCCCGCATCAGTTATCGTCCAATCCGGCGAATTTGCCGAAAGAATGCCCGCTCGATCACCTTTTTTGAGCCCAATAGAATTTAGCCCAAGGGCAATATTTTCCGCACGTAAAATCAATTCATCTGAGGAAATCGATTTCCACTCACCATTTTGCTTAAAATTCAGAGCGTCTTTTCGCGGATGTTTCCTTACGGCAATTCTGAAAAGTTCGCCTAAAGTTTGCGGTTCGTTTTGATTAAGCGGATTTCGCGGATGGGTGTTTTTTACGATAAAATTACCGGAAGAAATATTTGGTTTTTTGATATCTAATTCTTGGGTCATTTTGCCAACATGCCTCCCAAAAAGATTTCCAAAACCGTTTCAGCCATCGGTTGAAGTGGATATGATTTTTTGGATAACACCCAATTCGTTACCATTTCGTCTAAAGCACCGTAGAAAATCTTCGAACAAACTGTGGAATTCAAATCTTTACGAAAAACACCCGTTTGCTGTCCTTCAATAATTGTCTGGCGAATAATGTCTAAATATTCGGCAAATCCGGCAGCCGAAAATTCTTCCATGAATTTCGTAGAGCCACGAAGCTCAACCTGGAAAACTATTGCAAGATCCCGATCAGCACTGAGTTTTTCCAAATGCAAATGGGCAATTCGTCGCAATTTCTCCTGAAAATCCGCAATCTCTGCGATCTCCTTTCTCCCCTGACTAATAAATTCTTCCATCGCCCGATCAAAAATCGAATGCAAAACTTCTTCTTTGCTTTTGAAGTAAAGATAAACCGTGCCATCGGCGATTCCAGCCTCACCCGCGATATCTGAAACTTTTGAATTGAAGTAGCCATTTCGGGCAAAAACCTTAATCGCCGCCCGCAGAATAGCTTCCCGCTTATCTGCCACCGCCGCACGAACCGAACCATTTGAACGTATTTGTCGAGCCATACTAAAATTTCTTAAACCTATAATCGGTAATGAATGACTATTCATTCAGTTTGCTCAAAGGTACAACAGAAGTGCCGAAAAAATCAATAAAAATCCGTAAATTTTGTGTAATATTTTTGTCAGAAAAACGAAAAAAGGACTCGCAAATATTTGCAAATCCTTAATAATTTCAGAACGGAGGATGAGAGACTCGAACTCACAAGGGATCACTCCCGGCGGTTTTCAAGACCGCTGCCTTACCAATTAGACTAATCCTCCGTAGAAAAATATATCGTAAAGTTTCGAGTTAGACAAATGCTAAATGATTAGTTTGCCTTGACGGAAGCAACAACAGTTGAATTTGGTTGAGCAGATGATTTAGATGCGGAATTCGTTAAAAGCTTGTTAATTTCTGAGTCAATCTTTCCGGTTTTGTCCCAACCATTTGATTTATAGATGATTTCTCCGGTTTGATTGATAACAAAATACGCAGGAAATCCCATATTTGGATTACCTTGATTATCCCGATCTGCATATTTCAAAATCACGCCCAAACTATTTGGAACAATCGTGAAATTGAATGGTTTTTTCTGCAAGTAAAGGCTCACTTTGGTTTCATTTTCCATCGTCAAACCCATAAACACTACATCTTTGCCTTGATATTTGTTTGCTAATTTGTTGAGTTTTGGCTGTTCTTCATGGCAAATCACACAACGTGTTGACCAAAATGTCATTACGATAACTTTTCCGCGAAGATCATCTAAATAGAAATCTTTGCCTTCTAAAGTTGTTCCATTAAAACTTTCAGCCACCGTGCCGACATTTTGCTGACCAAATGCGGTAAGAGCAAATAATAAACTTAAAAATATTGATAATACTACTTTCATATTTCCCCCAAAATATTTTATAACAATGTTGAATATTGTTCAACACATTTTAAATAAAATACTAATGGTCTAATATTCCCAAAATTCAGAAGATTTTTAGAATACAAATTGTATGGATTGTTTATTCGTTCACGATTTCAAACTAATTCGGGGATTTCCAGGGGGGGGAAACGAACTGCATTTAAGTTTTACCAAGTTTGAACAAAATAAACAAGTAAATTATGTAAAATCTGTGATTACTGCTTCAGAGAATTGGATATGGTAAAATCTCGAAATGCTTCTCGAATCGCTCGAAGTTCAAAATTTTCGTAATTTACAGGGCAAACTACAATTTGATAAAGGCTTAAACATAATTTTTGGCGACAATGGGCAGGGGAAAACTAACTACCTAGAAGCCATTTACACACTTGCGACCTCAAAATCTTTCAAAACGTCAAAACTCCAAGAGGCGATTAAATTTGATACTGATGAAGTTGCTTACATCCGCGGAATTGTCCGACAATCGGCGGAAATTCATCGAACAATCCAAGTTACACTGCAAGGTAATACGAAAACTCTCTCTGTTAACGGCAAAAAGGAAACCGTAAATAGCTATCTTGGACAACTTCATACGGTGATTTTTAATGCTGAAGAAATCGAAACGGTACGCGGTACGCCGGAAAATCGTCGGAAGTTTTTAGATGCCGGGATCGTTGGCATTTATCCGGCTTTTGTTCAAACTTTGGCTGATTACAATCGCATCATCAAGCAAAAAAACGCCCTTCTGCAAACTGCAAGGGACAAGGAATACAGCTTGGAGAAAACATCCGGGTTGCTTGAAATTTGGAATGAACAATTGGTGTCATTTGCCGCTCGGACACACAAAGCACGAGTCCGCTATGTTGAACGTTTGCAGGAGGTTTTGGAGAAAAAGCTCTTTGGAAAGGAAGAAATTTCCATTCGATATGCTTCCAGTTTAGAGGGAAAAGGCGATTTATCCGATTACGCTGCACTTTTGACGGAAAGACTAAAACTCCGTGTTCAAGCCGAACTAGCTAGCGGTTATTCATTAATTGGCACGCACCGCGACGACCTCGAAATTCTATTTGACGGAAGAGATTTGCGTTCGTTCGGAAGTTCGGGGCAACAGCGTAGTGCCTTGCTTTTATTACAGTTAGCCAATTTATCCGTCTATCATTCGCAGCATAACGAGTACCCGCTTTTTTTGCTCGACGACCTCGACGCCGAACTCGATTACAAACGAATAGGACAGCTTCTGGAATTCTTGGAAGATAAAACGCAGACTTTTGTAACGACTTCTAAGGAGAGTTTTATTGAGAGATTCGGGAAGGATGGGAAAGTTTTTAACGTTTCGGAGGGAAGGGCGGAAGATGGATTTGATAAATTGTAAACTAGAGATTGCCGCAGAAATCTCCCCTAGCCATTATATTTCTATGTTTCATTTCTTTTAGAGTTTGCTTTGGTTTCGGCGGATTTGAATCCTTGGGAACCAACCAAAATTCAACGGTAAATTTTTCACGAAATCCTGCGAGGATGAATTTTGTTCTGTTTAACGGAATATTTAGCATTTTGAAACGTTTTCTCATTGTTCTTGAGTAATTTATTGCTTCTCCAATTCTCGGCAGTACATAATAACTTTTATTCTGATTGTAATCGGTTTTTAATATTTTTCCTTCGTAAACATAAATATAGCTGAATGCTTCAGGGTCAGCGTTAAGTTCCATTCGAATACTTTCTGCCCTAGAGAGGAAATCATCGCAAAATAAATAACCAAATTCTTCTATCTTTTTCGCTTCCTGCCCAAATCCCGAAACAGCAAAAAAGAGAAGCCCAAAACTTATTGCTAAAATTGCTTTGTTCATAAACTTCTCTTTTTTGCCTTTTACCTTTTTACTTTTGCCTTTCTAATTCACCCAATCAGCGATAAAAACATTCGTATCGCCAGTATTTTTAGCATTGCGGTTTGAAGCGAAAACTAACTTCTTGCCGTCCGGCGAAAACATTGGAAAGCCATCGAAAGTTTCGTTAAATGTAATTCGTTCAAGTCCTGTTCCGTCAATATTTATCAAGGCTAAATCAAAATTTCTCTTGCGTGGATCGCTGGCAAAATAGTTGGTGCAAAAGATGATTTTCTTGCCGTCTGGTGTGAAAAATGGTGCAAATGAACCCCCGCCGAGCGTTGTAATCTGGCGTTTATTTGTGCCGTCAGCATTCATCACCCAAATTTCAAAAACGGTTGGAACGATCAAATGTTTTGCTAAAAGGTCTTTGTATCGTGTGATTTCTTCGGGCGTTATCACACTTGAGCGGCGATAGACGATCTGCTTGCCGTCCGGCGAGAAAAAAGCTCCGCCATCGTAACCAATTTCGTCTGTTAGTCGTTTGACGTTTTTACCGTTTTTATCCATTGAATAAAGCTCTAGATCGCCATCTCGTTCGGAGGTAAAAACGATTTTCTTGCCATTTGGCGAAACTGTTGCTTCGGCATCGTAACCTTTAGTATTGGTTAATTTTTTGATCTTTTTTCCGTCTGCATTGGCTTCGTAAATATCGAAATCCGGGTAGACAGCCCAAACATAACCCTGCGAAAAATCAGGATTTGGCGGACATTCTTTGTTGCCCTCAAAGGTTGAAGCATAGATAATTTTCTTGCCGCCTTTGTGAAAATAACTGCAAGTCGTTCGCCCTCCACCATTTGAGACCATTTTTACATTGGAGCCATCGGCATTCATTGTAAAAATTTGATCACATTTCAATTGATCGCGTTTGGATTGAAAGATTAATTTTTTACTATCTGATGAAAAATAGGCTTCGGCATTTTCGCCGCCGAAGGTCAATTGCTTGATGTTTTTCAAGCGTTTTTCGCCTGGCAATGCTAGGTCACTTTGGGCAAAGATATTTGCCGAAAAAATAAGTACGAAAATTAACGTTAATAGCTTCATTTCAAAATAATAACTTGATTTTGTGATTTTGTTGAATCCACACAGATAAGTTTGGCGAATTTAGTAACATCTCGAAACTAATGTTTGTTTCGAAAATGGAGAGGGATTATGAAATTTGAAACGAAGCAAGATGTATTGGATTGGTACGAACGCCAACCGCAGACTTTAACGCCGGAATTTATTAGCAATATTCCTTGGCATGAAATCAAGAATCATCAACTTGATGCGAAATTCGTCCCGGTATTGCTTTATATGCGTGATGTGGAAATTTTGACAGATATGTATTACGCCGAACTTCGCCGAACGCCGACGGGTAAAGACCCCGTGATCAGCAAATTTATGGAACGTTGGGGACAAGAAGAATTGGTTCACGGACAGATAATAGATCGCTTTTTGAACGAAGCGGGATTTGAAACGAGCAAAAATTGGCAAACTGAAGTTCGTCAGAAAGTACCTAGATCCTATTCTTTCAATACGCGAATCATTACGACTTTAACCAATTTGGTCGGCAAGCAATTTACCGCTACGCACATGACTTTCGGAGCGATTAACGAACTTTCAACCGGACAAGGCTATCGCAGATTGATCGAATTAGCTGATAATCCGGTATTGACCCAAATTTTGCGGGCGATCATGCGTGAAGAATCGGCTCATACACAATTTTATTGGAGCGTTGCAAAATTAGAACTTCGTGATTCGCCATTTGCTCAAAAACTTGCCCGATTCATAGTTAAGAATTTTTGGGCTCCGGTTGGGCAAGGTGCAAAGCCTGTGAAGGAATCAAATTACACCATTGCCACGCTTTTCAAAGGTGAAGAAGGGATGGATTGGATCGAACGCAATGTTTCCAGCCGCATCCAACAACTTGCCGGTTTTGAAGGCTTAAATACAATTAACGAGAAGATCGGAAGGATTATTACGGCATAAAAAGGAGGGCAAGCATCCCTGCTTGCCCGAAAACGAGTGTTAAATTAAATTGTTCCCAAATCGGAATTATTGGCAAGCAGGGATGCTTACCCTCCTATCAAATTTATCTTCTGACAAAAATCTTATACGAATATTTAATTTCTTTCTCACCAGTTGGCAGTGTTAAGTTCCATTTAATCAGCGAATTAGGATTAACAGCCTGGAGATTAAACCCTTCTCTGGTAATTTTTCCCGCATCTGTTGCTGAAGTAACATCGCCAGTCACGTTTCGGGTCATTACTAATTCAATCGGTTGTTTTTTGACGTTTTTAAGCTTAATCGTGCCTTCAACCGTTACCAAATCATATTCGTAAATACTGCCGCTTTGCCGAATTTGCTTAGGTTCACGCGATTTTTCTTCTAAATTATGCGTGCCGATAACTTCCGTAGCAGGCGTGATTCGCAAAATATTTTCGCCGCCCGTTGGCGTAAAAGTCATCAGATTTTGACCAAGCGGTTTCCAATCTCGAAAACCGATGGCAGGAGCAGTTGTCCAAGGCATTCCGGTCGTATTTTTGAGTCGTAACCCATACCAAACTTGATTAATTAGAGGCTGTGTAATCGGAGCCGAACGAGCGTAATTTGCTTCAGCTTGGGTAGAATCGGTGATCGTCCATTCAAAAACTTCCGAACACGGAACTGTAAGCGAAAAAAGACGTTGGCTCATTCGCTCGCCTTTTTTGAGATTTACCTGATTGGCTTGATACAGATAAAGTTGTTCGGCAGATGACGAAGCGACTTTTTCTTCATCGGGTGAAGTTGGCGAAATATCTGATCCATCCATTGTTGCTTCCCTCGATGAAACTTGCGACATAATAGCATTGGAATTATAGCCAGCATCCCGCCGAAATCCCGTGGAAACTCCAGCAAATGTTGAGTTTAGAGAAAGCGGCGAAATTTCGTTTTGAAACATAAAACTCGGCACGCCAACCACAAAATAAACGTCTGAATTTTTCAAATCAGTTAAATCGTTGACCAACATCGCTTCTAATTCGAGCTTAGCTTCCTTAATCGGTTCGCCTTTTACTTCAACGCGATATGCCGGAATCCAACGAAGTCCGCGTTCCAGAGCCGCAATACCGAGATTCAACTTTTCGCCGTCTTTTGCCCCATCAACCTTTAAACTCAAGCGATTTTCTTTTTCCAAAGTCTTAACGATTTGATTGATTTCAAATTTATCGAGCAATTCAATATTGCGAATTGAGCCAAACGGAGCGAATAAAGTTCCCGTTTCGGTTTTTATGGCAATAACGGCTTGCGAATCAGTGCCGATAACTTTGTATGCTCCTTCGTAAATCTTCTTCTCGTTGTAATCGCCCGCTTGAAAACGAATCCGCGAGCCTTCGTTTGCCATCAAAATTTGCAATAAACTCGCCATCCGAACGCTTTCTTTTTTCTCTGTTTCGGATTCCGAAGCCAATAATTGCGTAACCTTCCCATTCGGCAAAGTTGTATAACCCCAAACCGTTCCCAATACGCCAACCGGAACACGATTTGTATAAGCCCAACCATTGCTGAGAATTGCTTCGCCTTCCCGATATGTAAAAGCGTAACCGTTTTTGAAAACCGCAACTCTTTTAACTTCAGGCTCAAATTTCGACAGTTGATTTTGGGCGAAAAGCGGAAAAACGATTGATAAAATCGTCACGAAAGAAAGTAGAAATTTGCTCATAATTTGTGTGTCCTTTTAAGTTTTGTTGATTGAGGAACGGAAGGTGGCGGGATTTCTTGCAGGTATAATTTAAGGTGACAACGCTGAAATTTGCCTAAACTTCTTTGATACGTGTTTTCCAGAATTCTATATCAATAAACTGGCAACATTCGTGTAACTTCAGTATCAGCAGATTTTATAATTAAGAACCAATTTTCACTATCTTTACTTTCAAACCGTTCAAAGGAATTAAAGATCGTATCTTGCATTATAATTTTGTCATCAGAGGATTGATAAATACTTCTTTCTACAATATTCCACACGCCTATTTCATTGGATTCAATAAAATAGTGAGTTGTCCATCCTGTATCCGTGCCGGGACAAGAAAGTTGAATATAACCTAGTTTTTTATCAACTAAATATTGCCATATAAAATCTCTAACTTTCTTCTCGCCTTCCAATTTATCGTTTTCATTTCCATAAACGCCTGAAACTCGTGTGCGGCAATAAAAATGCCCTCCTTGATTGTAGGCAGCCATATTTCGACCTTGAGTAATATTTTTAGTTGTCAGTCCTGTGTTAGTTCCATAGCTAACTTCGGGAATCTGCTCTGTCTTGCAGCTTGTTAGAGTGACAACAATTAATAATAAAGTCGGAAGATGCCATTTCATAACCTAACCCTCAACAATCAATTCATCATAAGCAAGTTTCACATTATCAGGCAACAATTTTGATTCGCGTTCGTGCAAAATATCGTGATTTAAATGAGTAAGATAAGCACGTTTCGGCTTCAAATCTTCGATGTAAGCAAGAGCTTCTTCTAAACATAAATGCGTAGAATGTGGCTTGATTCTTACGCAATCAAGCACTAAAACATCCAAGTCTCGCAAGCGATCGAGCGATTTTTGCGGAATCGTTTTTAAGTCGGTGCAGTAAGCAAAATCATTAAAACGATAGGCAATAACGGGCAGTCTTCCGTGGATAACTTCAAGCGGTGTAACAGTTAAGTCTTGTCCGATGCAAAATGGCGAATTGGGTTCTACGGTGTGCGGGATCAATTGCGGAAGTCCGCCGCCGAAATGAACCGGGTGAAAAATATATTGAAAAATCCGCTTCAAATCTTTCCAAGCGATTTCGTTTGCATAAACGCCGATTGCTCCGTAACGAAAATTCAAAGGACGAATATCATCAAGCCCGAAAACGTGATCAACGTGACAATGCGTAATTAAAATTGCGTCCAGATGCTTGATCTTTGCCCGTAAGGCTTGCTGGCGAAAATCGGAAGAAGTATCAACTAAAATCGTTTTTCCGGCGTGTTCGATGAGGATCGAAACGCGAAGCCGTTTATCTTTTTGATTCTCAGACAAACAAGTTTCGCATTCGCATGCTATTGAGGGGACACCTGTCGAAGTTCCGGTTCCAAGAAAAGTTAGTTTCATTTACGATTTGCAATTTGCAATTTTCGATTGATTACAGCCAATTCAATCGAAAATCGGCAATCGAAAATCGCAAATAATTTTATTTCCTACCTAAAATATCATTCCCCGAAAACTTCTGAGCAGCCTGAGCTTTGAGTTTCTCTTCCGCCATGCGATTTATTTGAACGTATTGCATTTTCAAATCAGACAAAATTCCGGTTAAGAGTTCGTTTTCTTTCGGACGAAGATTGCCGTTTGTTTTGTCTTTGAGCATCGAAAGCACTTCGATCCAATACTTCCCGCTTTCCAGATCAAGCGATCTCTGCCCGGTCGCCGGATGTGGCATTGCACCGAGACTCGCGGCGGCATTAGTGGCGAGCGTTGATAAGAAATTTACGAAACTCGCGGGATTTTCAGCATCGGGAAAATCTTCGTCTTCCATTTCCGGAATATCGTCGATTTCTTCCATTTCAACCATTTTCGGAGTTTTTGCTGCCACTTCTACTGGCTCAGCAGGTTTTGGCTCCGCTACTTTCGGAACCTCTTTTTCAATTTCAACGCCTTCTTTTACGCTTCCATCAAAATTAAACTTGCGTCTATCAACTACTTTCAAAATTACTTCTTCGTTGTCTTCTTTTCCAATCATAATTCCTCTTTTTGTTACTTTGATATTAGCATTTTGCGGAAAGAAAGTTCAAAAACTGTTGTTAATTGTTAATAGGAAATTCTTAATTGTGTTGTTTGCTCAATTAACCGTTTACCATTTAACATTTACCAACAACAAAATTATGAGCAAAAACTTTGATGAATTGATAAACGTAATGGCAAAACTTCGCTCGCCCGAAGGCTGCCCGTGGGATCGCGAACAAGATTACAAATCGCTCGCTCCTTATATTTTAGAGGAAAGTTACGAAGCTTTTGACGCGATTCAATCGGGTGATGTCGCACATATCCGCGAAGAATTGGGCGATGTTTTACTGCAAGTTGTATTTCATTCGCAAATTGCGGCGGAACTTGGGGATTTTACGGTTGACGATGTAGTGGGCGAGGTCGCAAACAAACTTATTTTGCGACATCCGCATGTTTTTGGTGATGAAAAGATGGAAACTGCCGGTGAAGTTTTGGCAAATTGGGACAGCCTAAAAGCAGGCGAACGCAAAGCTTCCGGCAAAATTGAAAAAGTGAAAGATTCTATTTTAGACGATGTTCCCGTTACATTTCCCGCACTTCTTGAAGGTCAAAAATTAACCAAAAAAGCCGCAAAAGTAAGATTCGATTGGGTGGATACCGATCAGATTTTCGACAAATTAGACGAAGAAACAAAAGAATTAAGAGAAGCCATCGCAAAGAATTCGAACATCGAAGAAGAAATCGGCGATCTGCTTTTCGTGGTCATGAATCTGGCGAGAAAATTGGACATTGATGCGGAAACCGCTTTAAAGAAAACGAATCGGAAGTTTCGCGAAAGATTCGGATTTATCGAGAAATCCTTGAAAGAAAAAGGTAAAGCTTTGGAAGAAAGTAATTTAGAAGAAATGGATTTGCTTTGGAATGAGGCTAAGAAGGAGTAAGAATTTGCCTACGAAATTCACTAAAGGACACGAAAGTAAAAACACAACACTCTTTTTTTCGTATTTTTCGTAGGCAAAAAAATCCTACTTCACACTTTCTTCTGGAATCTCGACCAAAACGTTGCCCTTCCGGTTCTTGATTGTTTCCATTATTTTACCTGCCGAACCCATTTCTACTCTTGAAGATAGCACTCTCGAAACTCTTTTTGGCAACAACGCAGGAGCGAGCCCAGCGATTGAATTTGCCAGCGAAACGATGTCGCCGCCGCCCGACCAATGTTCGCGGATCACGGTTTCATCGGTTCGATTTACGAGCCGAAGCAGCGTTAAAGCAACCATGTAAAGATCATCAATTTGTCCGATAAAAGGAAAAACGTCGGGAATAAAATCGAGCGGAGAAATTACGTAAACGATGGCAGCTAGAAAGAGTCCTTTTTCTACGATAGGCACTCGTGAATCCTTCAAAAGTCTGCCTAAAAGCACGACCATATTTGGCAAAAACATCAGCATGTTTTTCATCCGTGATTTGATCTGCACTTTTTCCTGCCGGGTAGGTTTTACCTCTTCAGCCAATACCATTTTTGTTTGCGTCACAATAATTTTCCTCCGAACCGTTTCTCCGAGTCTAAATAAGACCGTGCATTAGAGCAAGTTTGAAATGAAAAAGTTGTATGGTAACTTCTCTTAAGTTTCAATCAAAGCTAATGAGGTCTATCCTTGTCCGTCCATCTCTCGACATCGGAAAACTATTAACCCAACCAACGTCTTCGCTATTCGGATCTTTGCCGTTTAATCCAGTTGCCATGCTTGTTCCGTAAGAAATTATCTTAATCTTATACCAAGTTTGGCTACCGCTGGAATCAATATCAAGAATTTCAATCCTAGCCCCTCTATAGTGAGTTCCTAACCAATCAGCTTCCTTATTAGAGTATCTTCTGAGATTCGCATCCAAATTTAGCACCCCTTTTTTGCCAATGCGAAAGTCTGAATTCTGTTTATTTGGTGTTGTGGAGACAGAAGGCGTTTTCGCGTTGGCAGCTGCGTTTGCCGGACGGTTCGGAGAAGTCGTTGGACGATTTGAATTTATGGTAATAAGGACTATTGCAATTAGAATGATTACAATTCCTCCACCTAAGTAAACCCGAGGATCAGTTTTTGTATTTGATAAACTTATATCCGACTTCTGGACACAGTCATCGCAAAATTCACTTCCGGAAAAACATTTGGCACCACATTTGGGACAATATTTTTGTGTTGACTGACTCACCTGCGTCTTTCCCAAACTATCTGTTGCAAATTTCGGTTCTACAAGGTTTTGGTTAGTCGATAGAGGAGTCGTATGACCATTACCAAAAGCCATACCGCATTCAGTGCAACAGTTTGCATCGGGTTCACGGGGAGTGAAACACATTGTGCATCTGTTTTCGATTGCTGATTCCGAAGGGTTTATTGCGACAATCGGTTCAGACTTTTTGATACCAGTAGATTTTTGACAAAATGGACACTCCAAGCGTTTGGTCAAAATGATCGCTTTCACAGAATCGCAGGAATGTTGGAAGAGATTACCGTTTGACGGGTTTTCGCACGACGGGCAATTTGGCTTGAGTCCACCTATAAAGCTAACACTAACCCCTTTTCCCTTTGTATCTTCATCTGAATCGTAACATACGGTTTTGCAGTCTGAACAGACAAAAAACCTTGCAGTTTCTCTTTCACAATGCCCACAATCCGTCTTTGCTGTTCCACCGGTCTCGAAATCGCTTAACGAGTATGTTTGACAGTCGCAACAATATTGCCAAAATTCAGAGTTTGGGAAACCACCGGAAAGCGAATGTTCACGGATTTCGCAAACAAGGTGTGGTTTTAGTTCAACATCAAATGATGCTTGGTGTTCGTTGCAAAAAACTTTTATTTCACGAGCCATTTTTTATTACCTAACCTCAAGTTCGCCTTTTTCAATAAGTTGCCAACCACTTTCAGTTTTTTGAACTTTAGCCGGAGATTTTATCCAAATATCGCCGCCCGCAGGTCGGTCGCAACGGTAGTAATTTTGATAGAAATTTAGATAATCACTTCTTGTGCTGAAGCGGGAAACACTCGGCAAAGCAAGCGTTGAATTTCCGCTTCTGATCAAACAAAACTCTCCGTTTCCGTCTGAATCTTCAATTAAATTTCCTGTAAATGAATCAACCGTTGCCACCGTTGATTGCGAGCGATTTTTTGCTAGATATTCATCTGCCATAACCGGAAACTCAGGTTTTGGTTCGCTTGGCGTGTAGCTTTGCTGAATTGGCGGAGCAATATTATCAACTTCACCGAGTTTGCGTTTGAGTGCGGAAACGGACTGCTGTTGCTGCGACACTTGCCCACTCAGCGAGCTTATCGTTCGCTTCAATGATTCAACCTCACTCGAAATTTGCAATTGCCTACTTTTGACTGCGTTAAATTTTTGATCGGTATCGATTCTGCGGCGTTTTATTGAACCGAAAATGAAATAAGCGAGAAATCCCATACCGCCAAGAATTATCAATCCAAATAATCCGCTAAGTATCCATGTTAGCCAATCCCAAGATGAACTATCCTTTTCCGCTTCTTTTGATTTTTTATTCAACGACTGATTCGAATTTCGAGGAGGGTCATCTAAATCGTTCTGTTTAGAAGTGTCTTCGCTTGGTTCATTTTCAACTTTCGGGTTTGGTTTGGTTTGAAAGCCGGGAGGATTCGGCTTCGTTATCGTTTTTGCAGGCTGACGCAGTCGGCTTTTTGTCATCATCGTCGATTTTCCGAGGTGTTTCTTTTTTTTCCACATCAACGCCTTTAGGTGTTGATGTTTGAGCGAAGTTAGCCACGGAAAATACGCTAAACATCACAAAACAGACAGTTAGCAAAACATATATAGATTTCTTCATATAATCAATCCTCACAATAATTACAAATTACCGTTTTCCTCCGCTAAGACATCAAGGAAATCGCGTTGCCCATCAGACGGATAAAGAATGCTTGATAGAAAATAATTAAATGGAGCTGCCGAATGTTTTTCCTCATTATTGTGGGTGTCCGCGACCACAAGTTGTCCGCCTTCGATAGACATATTTCTGATTCCGCTGATCAGATTTCCATTCATTTGTTGCCAAGTCGCAGCGGGCATATTATCGGTTTTTCCATCGTTCGTGTTTCCCAAGCCGATAAATGCCGATAAATTTAGGTCAATCGGTGAGCCTAGATTTTCAGGATGTTCAAAGCTAATATGGTTAAGATTCGGCAACCTTCCAAATCGGGTTTGAAACGCCGGATGACTCCATTTCTCAAACCAACGAATATTCTGCGGTTCAGCCATGTTTAGTTTTAGATTTTTGATATCAATTCCTGAATATGGCTCAGTATCATCAAAAATAGGTTCGGTTTCGACCGCTTGCAATGCACCAAGTGCTACGCTATTTTTTGCTTCGCTTAAATTCCTCTCATTGAGCAAATTTAAACCGCTAATATGAATCTTTTCAATAATTTGCCGTTCAGCTTCACTCGCTTTTTTTAGTAAATTTTCTTTAAGTAAACCAAGAATATATTCAGCTTCCAATTGAAGAAAACTCGATGAACGTTTCCATTCGGCAAACAAAAGTAAGCCCCAACCGTTTCCGCCCAAAATCAGTTTAATTCCGTTACTTAAATGAAGATTTTGAGCAACCGCCGCCGCACATGCCTGAAGTAACGCATAACTCAACAAATGGTGAAAGAATAACTGTGAACGATAACGACTGAAGGATTTTTCACCCATCCCCTGTTTGATAATACTTTCCTCACGTTCTTTAAAAGTGCGGTCGTCAAGTTCGTTAATTTGAACCGAATACAATGCACCGAGCGGAAGTTTGAGTTTAATATCAGCACTTTTCTGGTCTCTTCCAAGCAACTGTTGGAGATGTTTCTTCAATTGCGAGCTTCCTGATATTTCTGACTGATTTAGAGTTTTTTCGGCGATTTGAAAGAAACTCTTACCCGCAACTTTTATACTATCAAGGACAACGAATTTATCTTGATGACGAATCGCAATGTCTGCGGTTCCGCCGCCAATATCTACAAAAACCTCAAGCAAGCCCGTCAAACCACTTTGTTTCAAAGATTTAGCGATAGCAGTGCTCTCATCCATCTTGAAATACTTGAAGTTTCCGTCTTCGTTTCTCGGTTCGCCATAACAAAAATGTCTGATTTGTTTGATCGAATCTTGGGCTTTTTCGTGATAGGTCGTGCCGTAATTATCAGAAAATGCAAGTGGATAAGTGAACGCATATTTCGCAAATTTCGATTTTCGGGTAAAGAATGTCTCAGCGTGTGCATACAGCAAAACCGATTGCAAAAATAACGAACGCCAGGGAGTTCGCGTGTCAGAGTTCCATTTTAGATTGTCGTGAACACGCCATTGAGAATCATAATTATTCGCAATTAACCGATCACTCATTTTGCTATGAAGACAAGGCAAATCGGCTTTCAATAAATGCTCAAGGCGAATTTTGTTTGGCTCAATTTCCGGCAGTTTGCCATCGCTCTTGCGTGAAAGTAAAATTGTCGGAAAAAAACCTTTTTCACCACTCCATTGACGAGGCACAAAACCAGGATTTTCTAAACGCGGCGGACTTCCCCAAAGCATTTTGGGGCTCATCGTAAACGTCAGAGTCTCGGGTTTTCCTGTATTTACAGCTAAACAGGTGTTGCTGGTTCCAAAATCCATCGCTAATGTTCCGCTCATTGCGTTATCCGAATCAACATCAATAAAATCTGCGAGGAAAAATACTCCACGATCTTTATTTCCGGCATCCACATAACCCAAAGCACGTGGACGATTTGGTAACTTTGCTTCTTTCTCGTCTTTATCTTCTGCACTCAAAACGCTTACATATTCATCTATTTCAAGCTCGGTCGGTTTAGCGGAGTTACCATTTTCGTCAATCAAATACCAGCGTCCGCACGATTCCCTATCACCTGTCCCATACATCGAATAAAATTTCCATTCCTTTGACACTTTCGGTGGATAAATTGCGAGCGTTGTATTTACTAAACCATCTTGTTTGAACGGTTTATTTTGCCAGCAAACTTCTTTTCCCAAAATATAGAATGTCCACTTTACATTTCCATCTGGATCGCACTCTGCTTTGACATTCCTCAGATCATTGAAAACTTCCGGAAAGTGGTTTAAAAAGTCCGATGTCACGGGTGCTAAACAAACTGATTTGTCATCTTGTTTAAGGGTGTTATCTTGCAGATTAACTTCGTGTTTTGTGCTGATATGAGTGACAAATCCTTCAAGATTTTTGCCAATTTTCGCCCAACAAGGCTTGTCTTTTAGGAATAAATCCTTGAGCATTACAATTTCGTCGGCTTCAGCTAATTGGCAAGGAATCATTTTGCCGCCAAGTTTTACAGAAATTTCACGAGGTGCAGTTTTAATATAATTTGAAGGCGATGTAACACCAGATTTTTGCGTCATCCAATTTGGCTGATAGCTTAAATCCATATCGTTTAATAGATAATAGGTAATTTTACCGAATGAATCTTCCTTTTTTAAGGGATAGTCTTTTAAGACATTTGCGGAAATATCTTTCGAATCTGGAGGAACAATCGTTTCCCAACTTCGCGGGTGTCGGTCAATTGATTTGAGATCGCCGTGAAATGCACCGAATGTTTGGTTACAAAATTGCACAATTCGGTCTTTGAGAATTTTATGTTGCAAAACCTGAGTGACGGAGCGTAAATGTAGTTGAAATCTCTTATTTTCAAGCTCGTCTTCAAGCAAATATTGAGCCTTTTCCCAAGATAGTCGGTTATTTTCCAAAAATGGCTGCAATTCGGCACTTTGAAACCAAGCCTCGCGTCCCCGATTCGGAAAAAAGACGACTTGCGGATAATATGCTCCAACAGTCACACGATCATTAGTTTGCAGAATCGAAAGTGATTGAAAATCGCCTTCGTCATTTGAACGTGGGCGTGGAAAAGTTCCGTAAAGAGCAACCCATAAATCTTTGTCGTATTCATTATCGAGCTCTTGCTTGTCGAATTCTTTAATGTGAAGAATTCCGAAATAATGAAGCAAAAAGATAGTTACCCATTCTTCAATTGCGTGAGATTCACCTTTTTCCAGAGCTTTGCGAAACGCATAACCACTTGCCCAAACAGTTGGGAAAGTTTCAAAAAAACGTGCATCATATTCAGGGCTTCCAATATAACCTGTGTTTATCGTGCGGAATCCGCGTTTATCTGCCACTCCTGCTCCGCCGCCTAAAATGCCTTGATTTAAAAAGTCTTTAGCCATATATTTTCCCAAACGAAATATTAAATTCCCAATTGATTTGTGCAACGCGAATAAATTTCCTGCCAAACCTGCCGTAAATATTCGCCGCGTGTGAACTGGTCACCGTCAGGACACCACGAGCCAAAATCTACATCAGTAAATTTTACTTCGGAAAGCCCAAGTTTATTCGTGCCTTTTGCTTCTTTGCTCATAAATTTCTTTCCTAAATTTGCCTTTACTTCATTCTTATGACCGTCTTCGGATGATAAAAATTTCCAAATTTGCTGAGCTTCTTCGTTGCTCCAACCAGTTGGAAATTGCTCGTTGTGCGGACGCATAAGATTGACGATTGACGACGAAATTATTCGCAACGATTCTTGGTAAAACCCAAAATCGCTATCTTTTTGTAAATTCCTTTTTTCGTAATATGCACAAAGTTTAAAATCTCTGGCACTTTCTTTAATTTTGTTCCAAGGAATCTGGTGAGAAATCAAATGATTTGCCAATCCAATTGATAACAAAACTTTTTCCGCATCAATTTCATTTGCTCCAACCTTGTAAATAGGCAGATGTCCAAGCCGCATATTGTCTTGCGGAATATCAAAGTTTGAACTTCCGATAGTATATGAATCCGGTCTGCCTGTATTTGCTTGTGAAAAGAAATTTAAAGCAGAAATTGCACCGACAAAATCCGCCGAATTGAGCGGATTCTTTTGTGTTCTACCTCCATTACTCCAAGTTTTTAGTTGATTCGGAAAAGGTTTGCCAACCAAATACAATTCATCGAAAAAATCAGCGGTATGGTCTTTGTAATATGTTAGACCTTGTCGCGAACGCAATTCCATATCATTCGGATCTGCAAAAAAACCTAATAAAATTTGTTTGACGAGTTCGCGTTTTTCGTCGTCGTTTAATCCTTGAAAGGCGGGTTCGTTTCCAAAACTTTCCAAATAACCATTAATGTCTAATTCAGAATAAGCTTCGCCCTCTATAAGTGGCTGAAATGGAGGATTCGGAGGTTTTACAAACGGAGCTAACATGCAGCCACCAATATTCCATCCCCAACCCGGATTTTCATTTTTGCGGCGGTTCAAAAATTGAGCCATAACCGGAACTCCGCAAGCACCTGTTCCGCCGTGCAAACTTCCACATAAAAAGAAATTTGTCGGAGTATTGCTGTATGCGGTTAAACCGGCTTTTTTACCCGCCGGAGTGCTATCGTCCTCAAGCGATTTCGCAAAAATTGACATTACTGCTGAACCAATAAATGGCTTTTGATAAAAACCCCTATCAATAACTACTTCTAAATCTTTTTTTTCAAAAAACGGAGAGAGAAGTGCCAACGAACTTTTGCTTAACTTGCCATACTGCGAATCTAATATGCCGCCCAATGTCTTAATTTCATTATCTTGGGTATCAGCACGCGGCAAATCCAAAGGATCAAGGTCGCGGACATTTGTTTCAATATCCATCGCCCAACGACTGCTCGCTAAAGTTGTCGAATTATTTCCATCACTTAAACAGCTTTGTATTTGGATGTATTCACGAAGGCAATCTTTCAAATCTTCCGCCGAACCCGAACTTCGGTCAGGATCAACCCGCCAAATTTCAAGTTTGTCGCCTGCACTCGTATAAATATTATTTTCATTTTTGGTCGGAAAACCGACAGCTAAAAGCCTTACCAAAGCCTCAGCCACTTTTGTTCCGCTTCCGCCAACTGCAATAAAAACATGCTTCATAAATTTCCCCTTAAAGTAATTCGCGTCGCCACGGACTAACCAAATGCCCGATAATCATAAGTGCCAAATATAATACCCAAGCCACCACTACACCTTTAAATAATGGACCAACGTCAACAAAGTTAAAGAAATCGCGGGTCAGATACCAAACGCCTAACAACCCAATAAAAACAGGAAATAATCCGATAAAAAACGAAAGCCAGGTTTGACCGCGACTCCAAATTTTTTGGTCTAAATGTGCTGCCATCGACTTTCTCAACGCTTTATACCCAAACGACAAACCCGCAACTACAACTGCAACGACAATTGCGGTTATCAGCCAGTTCAATGCGGTTTGCGAATCATCGTCCGCTTTACTGATGACATCGTTAAATAACGCTTCCAAAATACTTTCCATAATCTCTCCTAACATTTACTTTTCGCCAATTCTGATGCAATTATCAGCAATCGCCGCCGACTGCATAGCATTATTTTTCCACAAATTGCCAAACGAACTTTCCAAATTCAATGTCTTATTTGCCGAGTCAAGTGTGGTGTCAACATCAGTCGACCAATTTTTCACCCACGGCGGCACGGATTTTGATTCGTCTATTTGCCCGATCAAACGATACATTCGCCATGCCAAACCTCCAGCATCCTTTTTCCAACCTGTTTCAAAGGTTAAATATGCAATGCCGTCTTTAATCTCTTGTTTGGAAAGTTTGAAATTCGGATACCTGAGTTTGTCTTTTTCTTTGTCGCCATCAATTAAAGCGAGTTGCCATTTGAGCAAACCAAGAAGTTCATCGGGAGTGCCAGCGGTGTTGGCGTGGCTTGACCAAGGGATTTTAACTTTGAACGTAAATTCTTTTGCACCTTCAGATTCAGTTTTGACGCTAGTCTTGACTGTGAATCGAGGATTCATTCCTTCTTTCAATTTTTCCGGTCTTATTTCAATCAGGTTTTTTGATGGATTATCAATCTCAATTTCCGGTATTCCGGAGGCATAATTTGATGAAAGTGCAAATTCGTGCAACGAATCAGGCTTGGCATTTAGCAAACTCAAACGCTGTTTTAATGTTTCGGTCAATTTATCCAAAGCAACTTTATCGGGTGAAAAAATATAGAGATAAAACGGACGGAATTTAGCGGAATCTTTGCCGGATGAATACGTCAAAGTTGATTTGGCAATTTCCGAAAAAACACTTCCTTGAAATTCACTCCGAATTCCGATAATCGTTCCGCCCCAGCCATTATTGAGCAGTTCCAAAATTTGTTTTTTGACACAAAACGAATCCGAACCTTGCGAACAAGCTGTGTCGGCATTTTGTTTGTTGGCAGATTGCACGCCATCAGTTATCAAAATATGAAATTTCGGCGGAGTTTTAACTTCGGCATCTTTATCAATCGGTTCGGAGAATGCTTTTATGGCACCTGCTAAATTGGTTTCCTTACCAACGTAAGTTGAACGATTTATTGATGCTTGCGACAATTCTAAATCTGAAGACGACGGAGCAGAAACATTTGAATCAACTTTTCGCAAAGCAACAGCAGGTTGCGGACTCAAGGTTGTTACTACATTCCGCAATTCAAGCAAAGTTTTACTGAAAATTGTTTGTCCCTCGGGTGCAACTGCAAACGCAGCCTTACCATTTGGAGAAACATACCCCGCCATACTCGCACTTGTGTCGAGATAGATTACCAAGTTATCGGTTGTAGCGATGTTTGTTGCAACCTCGCTTTGTTTGGGTTGAAGATTGGTGCAAGTCTCCCATTTCGGGATGTCGTCACCACAGCCAAATGCGGCTAAAGCGACAATAATAGTAAGAATTGTTATTGATCTTCTTTTCATTCTTTTAGTTATAAACATTCATTCTTGCTGCTAGTTGGTTGTTATATTGTTGTGTTAATCCTGAAACTAAAAATAAATCAACAAATTGCCAAATAATCGTAATCCAAATTGTTAAGAATCCAATCAGAACAAACATTAGAAGAAAAGAAACTATAGTAATAACCAGCATTGCTACCGCCGAACCTTGTTGTCCCAAATAAAAACGATGTGCTCCCCACATTCCCAAAAAGAAGCACAACAGGAATGCAGCACCGACTGATTTTTTGTTTGATTCAAACATCATCAATTTACCAACGTCCGACATTTGCGATTGCGGATTAGGTTGAACCTGCTGATACGGCATCATTTGTTGGGGTTGCGATAGGTTCTGCGTATTTGGCTGATTGTATAATTGCCCCGTTGAATATTGCTGAGATTGCGGATTAGGATTTTGATAAGGGATGTTTTGGCTTTGTGATAAAGAACCCGTATTTACCGGATACGGATTATTTTGGCTTGGCGACAAATTTCCTGAATTTTGCGGTAAAGAACCCGTATTTAAAGTTGCCGTATTTGGAGTTCCGCAACTCTTGCAAAATTTTGCTGTCGGCATATTTTGTGTTCCACAATTTGTGCATGTGTTCATCGTTTTTCCGTCCTTATTTAATTAGTTTTCATTCCAATTTAATTAGTTTTCGCTCCAAAGAAAAGACCTTGGCTTTGCTCCATTTGGCAATGACCAGTTTCCTTCCATTTCGTTTTGAGAATTAAATTTCCCGCGATAGATGCCGGTTTTTTCGCTGTAATCATCAAGCTCATCTAGCTTGAAATTATTGCCATCATCTATTGTTCCTTCAATTTGAATCTGTCGCCCGCTTTCGTTGATTGTTCCGGTCAAGGTATTTCCGTCACGATGAATTTCAACTTCAACATATGTATTGTTGACATAGCCACTAAAGTTTTTTGTGAATACAATGTTTTTTGATGATTGATTAGGAGTATTAAATGCTTTATTTGCTACATTTATCGCTGAAGTCTCATTCCGTGAGTTAGATTTTGCAAGCTGCCCATTTTGATCGTTCTGACTCACATTATTCGAAGCAGAAATCCAAACATCCGGCTTGCGAATAAAAAACCAACCAGCCGCACCTACAATGCAAACCGCAAAAATTGAACCGATTAAAATAGTCAGGTTATTATTTGACTTCAAGGTATTCTTTGATGAGTGAGAAGCATTTGGAAAAGCGGTGGTCTGCATCGAACTCGCCGACCCGCAGTTTTCGCAAAATCTCATATCAGCCGCTAAGATATTCGAACAATTCGCACAAGTATTGTCGGCAGGGGATTGGCAAATCGGACAAGTATTGTCATTTGGCGATAATTTTAGTGAGCAATTTGTGCAAGTTCTTGTCATGGGATATCTAATGTCATCAATTTGGTGAGGAAAAAACTACACACAAAACGAAGAATTATTTTTGTAAATATTTATTTTTCTAAATCTTATACTTCCAAAAATTGTTTTTCCTGTTTTCTCTATTCTTTTCTATAACTTACCAACAATACTAAAATCAAAAATCTTGCCTCCGCCAATTCCAAGACCAGCAACATTTGAAGCAAAGTAGAAGCAGTATTCGCCAATCGCCAAGCTTTGTTTAAGGTTTACTTTGTAAATTCCCGGTTTGAGTTTTTCAAATGTATAGTCACGAATTTCACTATCCGAAGCTCCGGTTGACACTCCTGAAAAGAGACCATATTCACCAATTACAGCTTCACGTGTCTTTCCTTTAGCTTTCATTTCCACCAGCATAAATTCTGCTGGCGAAGTTGCAGGCATACCCCAAAAAAGTCCGGTCATTGTTGCCCCGGAACTTTGCATTTCCGGATTAAAGACAAAATAGAATTCCGGATTAGTGGTTGAAACAACCATATTTGCACTTTTCCCGCGAACTATTGCACGCATTTTCGTTTTCTTAATCCCGTATGTAACCGCTCCCAAAAGAAAATTTGATTTCGTCCCACTAAAAACACTAGGCTCAATTAGTTTCAACTCACCGTTATCGTTCAAATAAATACCTGGTTCGTTTAGCTTACTGAAGATGTTTTTGTTATCTGTGGTTTGAATTGGAGCCGATTCTGTTTTACTTTTTTCGCTCTTTCCGTCACCGGAAACTTTGCCGCCTGATGTTGCGTTCAGCATTTCCAATATTATTGAATTAGGAATCTTGGCATTTTTCAATTGGGTAAGAGAATCTGTATCTATTTGACAGTCACAGGTTGATTGTCGAATCTTCGCTACAATAATATCTTCACCTAATCCTAGTTTGAAGAGGTCAATAATTTTTATGTTGGTTAAGACTTCGCGATTCGTTTGAGCGTTTGTAACAGTCGAAATTAGCAACACAGCGAAAATGAAAATACTTAAATTTGTGAGTATTTTGATATTTTTTTTCATAATTCTCTTCTCCAGTATTTCTACAGGGGGTTCGGTTGGAACAAGAAAATTTTTAACCTTTGGTCGAGGAAATGATCTAGAAATTCCTAAATAAATCAGGTGATTATTAAATCGGCGACGACTACAAACTATATAGTTAGTTAGGTTATTCCCAACAAAGTCCCGGTAAAATGTTTTTTAATTTAGTTCGCTTAAGCAATCGCATTATACAGAGAGAGAGAGAGAGAGAGTCAATATTTTTTGTTGAAAAAATAAATATGTAATAAACTCAATTAAACTATGATTCTACAACAAATTCGCCAGCGTGCCGCCCAAAACATTCAACATATCATCTTGCCCGAAGGCGAAGATATTCGCACCGTTCAAGCGGCTTCGATCTGTGCGAAAGATAAAATTGCGAAGATCACGATTCTCGGCAACGAAGAAAAAATTCGAGAATTAGCGATGCAAGCCAATGCTAATTTGAACGGTGTAGAAATTCTCGACCATCGAAAAGCTGATGAATTTGGCAAGATCGCTTCATTTTATTACGAGCTTCGGCGTGCTAAAGGCGTGACGCTTGAAGAAGCCGAGCAAGCCGTTAAAGACCCGCTTTACTTCGCTAACTTGTTGGTAAAATTAGGGAAAGCCGATGGCTCGGTCGCGGGTGCAACCAACACAACGGCTCATACTGTCGCGGCGGCGTTGCGATGCATAGGCGTTCGCGAAGGCTTCAAGACCGTTTCGTCATTTATGCTGATGGTTGTTCCGGATAAGAAATTTGGTGCAAATGGAGCAATGATCTATGCCGATTGCGGCGTTGTGATTGATCCAAATTCGGGCGAACTTGCCGAAATCGCTATCGCTTCAGCGGATTCGTGCCGGACTTTGCTCAATGTCGAACCAAAAGTTGCGATGCTTTCATTTTCGACCAAAGGAAGTGCAAAACATCCGTTTGTTGACAAAATTGTAGAAGCCACAAAGGTTGTAAAAGTTAGAATGCCGGAATTATTGGTTGACGGCGAATTGCAAGCGGATGCCGCTTTAATCCCCGGCGTTGGACAATCAAAAGCACCGGGTTCGAGCGTTGCCGGAAGTGCTAATGTCCTTATTTTTCCGGATCTAAATGCCGGAAATATCGCCTACAAACTCACCGAACGCCTAACCGGCGGAACTGCCATCGGACCAATCCTCCAAGGCTTAGACAAACCATGTAATGATCTTTCACGCGGATGCAAAGCTGAAGATATTGTAGATGCGGTGGCGATTACAGCGGTTCAATCACAGGCGAGAAAGCTAATTTAAATACCCAACTGTTTCAATAAACCTAACCAAAAAAGCGGGGCAATCGGCGGTCTATATTTTTCGGCAGCAAGATTTCCATTGCATCGTCAACGGTTACGATTCCCGCGATTTCGCCTAAATCGTCAATAATTGGCAAAGCAAGCAGATTATATTCAGCAATGGTTTGGGCAACATTTTCGGCAGAATCATTTGGGTGTGCATATTGAAATTGCCCCCGCATAACTTCGGAGAGTTGGGAAGTAGGATCTGCTAAAATCAAGCTTCGCAACGAGATAACTCCCGCAATCTTCCAAGATTCCTCTTCTTCCACAACGTATAGGTAATAGATCATGTTCGGCGTTTCAGCCATCTCGCGAAGCCTGGCAATCGCTTGTGCAACCGTTAAATCCCGTGGCAAGGTAACGAATTCCGTGGTCATCAATCCGCCCGCCGTATCTTTATCAAAAGGCATCAATTCCGCAACATCCGCCTTTTCTTCATCTTCCATCAAATCGAAAAGTTCCTGAGCCTTTTCTTCATCCATTTCACCCAAAACATCTACTGCATCATCAGGCGACATTTCTTCCAAAATATCCGCTGCCCGCTCTTCGTCCATTTCCTCAAGGATTCGAGCTTGATTTTCGGTGGACATTTCTTCGAGCGTGTCGGCGGCGATTTCATCATCGAGCGATTCAACTATTTCTGTGCGATGAACAGGCGAAAGTGCCTCTGCAAGTTGTGCGATCTCTACTGGATGAAGACGCGAAAGTTTGTCTTTTGAAGATTTTAGTTTAACGGCGGAAGCAGAATCAGTAGCCAAATATCCAACGTCTGCCCAATCAATAACTTCAACAGCCCGATTGCTGTAAAAACCTTTTGGCATCAGCCGTCGAAGAAAACCACGAAGGCTAATATCTGCACCTGTAACCCGCCATTGATCGGCAACTTGGATGATCTGAACATCGTTAACGCGAACAACTCTTTTGCCGTCAATATCAATTAATTGCTTATCCAAAACATCTTTTGCTAAGAGAATTTCACCTTCGCGTCTGGTAAACGGTCGTAAATCGAGAACGTCGATATTTAATTTCACACCAGTTTCATTGAGATCGGCAATTTGCACACGCCGGATAAAGAAATCTCTGCGGCGATAGCGTGCCATTACGCCGACAATCGGCGGATAGTCGTCAACGCCGTATCGCACGACGACATCTTTGATCGTCGCGATATTTTCGCCCTCAACATCATGTATCGGGCGACCTAAAACTTGCGAAAGATAAAGCATCCGTTGATTTTGGATCGGTGATTTTGGATTTCGGATTGTAGCCGATCACCTCAGTTTTCCTATTCAGACAACTATAAAATTTTGGGTCATGACTAGATAAGACCATTATGCTTAGTAATTTTTATAAGTAAAGAGTAAAGATTTTCGTTTCGATAATTGAAGCGAAATTCGCACTCTTTCAAGTGTAAATAAAACGTGTTCTTTGACATTCCGCGAAATCTTGAAAGCCTGACTTTGGCATAGCCCCAGAAGCCTTCGATGCCGTTAATGTGATTGCTTCCTTCGGCGAATTTGTCGTCGGAATGAAGGATGCGAAAATGCTTTTGGTAGCCTAGATGAACAATCGAATCGTAGGATCGAAAACCGTCGGTATGGATGATACTTTCCTTGTCCACCTTTCCTGTAACTATCTGTAAAAGCGTAGCTTTACGGACATCAGGAACAACTTCGGTATAGACTTTTCCGTTGCGTTTGAAGATGCCGAAAACGATGGTTTTACCAAATGCTCCACGACCGCGTTTGCCACGAACATAGCGTGAACCAAAGTATGATTCATCTAATTCGATGACTCCTGAAAAAGGCGATTCGAGTTCACAGAAGTCAGCAATAGCTTGGCGGATAAATGTCAAATAACGATTAACCGTATTGCGGTTTAATTTAACCAAAACAGCGATTTGAGAAGCGGTCAAATCAACGGCAAAAAGCCGTAAAATCTGTCGGAATTTCGCCTTGGAAATCTTGGCACGAACAAATCGCTTGTAACTAACTGTCATATCTAGATTTAAGTATGATACATCATCTCTTATCTAGTCATGACCC